>NZ_CM132699.1:0-5069072 GCF_053893855.1 Leptothrix mechoopdaensis (SeqCode) | reverse complement strand
CGGCGACCCATGCACGCCAGCCATTCAAAGTGCAACGTTGCACCTTGATGCGCTGGTGCCATCAGCCCGGCGAGGCAGTGCAGCGCGAAGAGGAAACCGCCCGCCGCCTCCCCGGCGACCCGGGTAATTCGGCAACGTTGCCGGGTCGACGGCAGGCGAAGGAGTAGCTCGACGCCCGCATGCCGAACTTGATGGACAACGCCCGGCACAAGGCCGGGCGGTTGGTGTGCGTCGGGTGGTGGTCTGCCGATCCCCCTACCATCCCGGCCGACAGAAGGCGTTCCTGAGCCGCGACTCACCCAGCCGGCATGCAGGAACTTCTGCAGGAACTCGGGCCGATCGAACGGCCTTCCCATAGGGAAGTTCAAGTGACCCCGGCTCCACCATGACAGGGTCCGTAGAGGGCCATAGAAGTGCAGAAGGCCTAAGTGAATCAATCACTTAGGCCTTTTTTTCGTCCATAGACGTGCGCCGAAGTGCATGGACTTCCGGCCCTCGATGCAGGAACTTTTGCAGGAACTCCACAATCCGGGTTCCTGCACAAGAAAAGTTCCTGCATGCCGCGCGACCTCATCCCCGGTGACGTCTCGATCCGAAGCATCAAGCCGGGCGACCCCCGCAAGCGGCTGAACGACGGTGACGGCCTGTACCTGCGCCTGTTCGTCAAGGGCGGATCACACGGCTGGCGGCTCGACTACACGATCAACGGCGTCCGCAAGAACCTGAGCCTCGGCACCTACCCGGATACCGGCCTGGCGCTGGCCCGGAAGAAGGCGAACGAGGCCCGGGCGATGGTCAGCGCCGGCATCGACCCGAGCGAAGCCCGGAAGACCGCGAAGGAAGAGGCCAGGCAGCGCCAGGCGGAGAAGAAGACCGCCGACGCTGGCCTGCCGCCCGCCGGATCGTTCGAGGCCGTGGCTCGCGAATGGCTGGCCACAGTCCACAACGCCAAGGTGAGCGAGGGTCACGCCACGCGGACCCGCATCCGCCTGGAACAGGACGCCTTCCCGTGGATCGGCCGGCGACCGCTCAACGAGATCGAGGCGCCCGAGCTGCTGCAGTGCCTGCGGCGCGTCGAGGCACGCGGCGCGATCGAGACGGCGCACAGGGTCAAGGACGCATGCGGCCAGGTCTTCCGGTACGGCATCGCCATCGGCGCATGCACCCGCAACCCGGCCGCCGACCTGCGCGACGCCCTGCGGCCTGTGGTCACCCGCCACCATGCGGCCATCACCGACCCCGGCCAGGTCGGCGCGCTGCTGCGCGACATGGCGGGGTATCAGGGACACCCGGTCACCCGCTGCGCGCTGACCCTGTCGGCGCTGCTGCTGCTGCGGCCTGGCGAGCTGAGGCACATGGAATGGTCCTGGATCGACACAGGCGGCGCCCTGCTGACCATCCCGGCCGACGCCATGAAGCGGAACAAGGCCGACAAGGTGAACGGCCCGCCGCATCTGGTGCCGCTGTCAGCTCAGGCCCTGGCGGCGCTGGCTGAGCTGCAGCCGCTGACCGGGTCCGGGCAGTACGTGTTCCCCGCCCTGAGCTCGTCCAAGCGCTGCATGAGTGAGAACACCGTGCGCAGCGCCCTGCGCCGTCTGGGATACGGCAATGACGACATGACGGCGCATGGCTTCCGGGCGATGGCTCGCACCATGATTGCCGAGCGCCTGGGCATCGCGCCCGAGGTGATCGAGGCGCAGCTCGCGCACGCGGTGCCCGACGCGCTGGGCCGGGCCTACAACCGGACGCAGTACCTCGACCAGCGGCGCGACATGATGGCCCGATGGGCCGACTACCTCGACCGGCTGAGATCTGGCGCGCAGGTCCTGGCCTTCAAGGCCGGATAGCGCCAGGCCGTCCGATCGGCGGGCGGGCAGAAAGGCGAGCCCTTCGCATACATGCACTCTTGCCGGCACGTAAATTCACCGGGGGCACCGGGGGCACGGGGGCAAGTGCTGCAAGTCATTGATTTACAACGAAAAGTTTGCCCCCGGTTTTTGCCCCCGGTTCGCCATGCGGCGGGGGCAACCTCCGGGGGCAACGCTGCGGACGCAGACCAGGCCGGCCGGCCGTCGGTCAGGTGCGCCCCCGCAGGCGCGCATCGGCGACGCCCGCGATGGCCGCTTGACGGGTGCGCTCTGCCACGGCTGCCAGCTGGGCACTCGTGACGACATCGCCCACCGTGTTGTTGATGGTCACGTGGATCGAGCCCCCTGCTGCGTTCCCGGGTGTGACGTTGCCAGCCTGGTTGCCCATCATCAGGAACGACCTGTTGCCCACGGTCAGCAGCTCGGGTGTGCCCAGCTCGTTGACCTGGTAGAGGCCCCCGGCGCTCACCGGCCCACCGGTCGCCCGGTTGCCTCGGATCGCATCGGCGAAGTCGTAGGTGCCCGATCCGGCGTTGATCGTGGCAAGGTCGGCCGCCGCAGACTGGCCGCCCAGATAGGCGCCGATCAGGCCGATCACACCGCTGGTGGAGTCGCCGGCCGCACCGCTGCCGATCAGCTGGCGAAACTGCAGCCGGGCCATCTCGGTCAGCACGCCATTCACCAGCTGTCGCGCCGAGAACTTGCCGGCCGTGACCCACTGGACCCACATGTCTTCCGAGTCCCTCAGCAGGCCGGACATGATGGTGTCGTTGGACTCGCGGATCAGCTTGGATGAATCCTGGTAGTCCTCGACCATCCGTTCCCACTGAGGTTTCAGGCTGTCGATCAGCTCAGCCGTGCGGGCCTCGATGTAGTCGGCCAGCTGGTCTTCAGCCTGGCGCCGCGCATCGGCACCGCGGCTGTCGAGGTCGAGCCGTTCGCGGATCTGCCGCGCCTCGATCGCGATCAGCGCCCGGCCGCGCGATTCCGCGTCCGCGATCTGCGTGACCTTCAGTCGCTCGGTGGCGTCGGCCAACTGGCCCTGTGCCTGGATCGATGCCTGGATCCGCTCCAGGGTCGCAGCGGAGTCGTCAGGTTCCTTGAACAGGTTGAAGCCCTGCAGGACCATCCCGTTGTCGATCTCCTTCAGCTGCAGTGCAACCCGGCGTTCCTGGATCCCGAGGCGGCGCGTCTCGAACTCTTCGAGGGCAGCGGACTTCACCTTCCGGTCGTCATCGCTGGTGGTCGATCGCTTGGCCTCGATGGCCTTCAGCTCGTTGAGGTTCTTCTCTTCGGCGTCGAGTCGAGCCAGGCCGATTGCCCGCATCGCCTCGGCATGTTCGGCCGATGAGATCTGCTCACGCGCGAAGGCCTTGTCGTAAAGGGCGGTGGCCGTGCCGAGTTGCAGGTTCGTCTGCGCTAGGCGCCTCGCAGCGCCCGCACGATCGATGCCGGCCAGCGCCGCCTGGTGCTTGTCGCTCATCCCCTCGACGGCCTTGTCCGTCTTCTCCTTCTTCGCAACAGCATCCTTGGCCGTGTTTTCCTCCACCCGCTGCTGTGCCATCAGCAATCGGAGTTGTTCCCGCAGCTGCGCCCCGCGAGTGGCTGCCCCATTGCGCCGGCCGTTCGGCCCGATCGAGTCTTCGGTGTCGGTGCGTCGGCTGTTGGCCTCGATCGCCGCCCGGGTCTGCGCGATCTTCTGTGCGAGCGTGTCCTCTCGGCCGATGCCCAACATCGCATCCCAGGCTTCTGCGGCAGTGCTGGCGGTCCCTCGCCATGCCTTCTGCAACAGGCCGATGTTCTTTTCGAGCTGGGGGGTCCGCTCCAACACCGCGTCCGCGTAGGAGTTCTGAGCGAGCTTCGCCGCCTCGACCGTCCTGCCCTGGTCCTGCAATGCCTTGATCTGTTTCAGCGTGCTGGCCGTCAGGTAGTTCATCGCCTCGTTGTAACGAATGGACGCCTGCACCGGATCCTTGCCCAGCGCCGCGAAGGCCTTGGCGGTTTCCTCTGCAGCCGGCCCCCCCGCCCGGGCCAGCTTCAGCGCGGCCTCTGCCAGGTGGTCGAGCTGATCGGCAGCGATCCCGCCTTGGTTCACCAGCGTGGCGATCACGTCAGCGGCGGCGCCTCGCGTGATGCCGAAGCTCGAAGCGTCCAGCCCCTTCGCCATCTCGGACAGCTGGGAGGCCGTCGCGCCTGCCGAGTTGCCCGTCAGGATCAGCGAACGACGAAACTGAGCGTCCTCTTCGCGTCCCTGCTCGAACGCCAGCGCGAGGGCACCGGCAGCCGCTGCGGCCAGGGTCAAGGGATTGGTGAGCATCGGGCCGATCGCAGCGCCCACGCCTCGCAGGGCCGGGACGACGCCGCCGAAGCTGTCCTTGATCTGACCGCCCTGTTGCAGGAGAACGGTCAGCGGCGACGCACCGCCCTGCAGCTGCGTCGCGATGTCGGTGAACTGCGCCGGCAGCGTGCGCATCGCCGCCGCCGTCTGCGCGGCTGAAACCTTGGTGCTGGCCGCCGTCTTGGCGAGGGCCTGGTCGACCTGCTTCAGGCCCTGCTGTGCCGCCGACGGATCAGCGGTCAGGACGATGCGGATCTGTTGGTCAGCCATGCTTGGACCTCCGCTCCCAGTAGTTCGCAGCGCTGACCCATGCGACGGGCCACAGCACACAGAACGCGACGCGGAAGAAGCTGTCGGACCACAGGACGGACGACAGCTGACGGCCTGTCAGGATCAGGGCGGCCAAGTCGACGCCACCGATCATCCAGGGCCAGAAGACGAAGAGCAGGACCAATGCTCCCACGAGGTGGTTGGCCGCTTGCCTGCGGCCCTGCCCGGGGTCCGGGAAGTGCGTCGAACGACGCGGTGATGGGTACGACATGAGCGCTCCAGCGAGGTTGATTCGCCCCGCTGAGCGCTCGTGTTCACGCACCCGAGCCCGCAGGGCAGGCTTCCCGATCGCGCGAATCGACCGGCGACCAGATGCCCCGAACTTACGGGCGGTGCTGCTATTCGGCGCCGTCTCGGCCCTTAGAAATCAGCCCGTAGAGCGCCTCTGCGGTCAGTGGGACATCACCGTCAGAAGTCCGGAACGCTTGCCAGAGCAGCGCCTGAATTTCGCTCGCGTGCGCTGGAGCTTCTGGGTACTCGTGCCAGCAGGGCCAGCGCCTGCGCCTGAAGTCGCTCAGGGCCTCGTGAAGGTCTCGCGCCTTGTCCCACGCTGACCCCTCGATGAGATCCGCAGCCCGCAACAGAAGCTCGTTCCGGGCAGCCTTGCGCAGGCGAGCCGGTGACGACATGCCAAGGGCCTCGTGCAGCGTCGTTCGGCCGCCATCGAGCAACCAGGCACGAAGGGCCATGCTCACCTCTTGCACTTCCGCGAGCGTCAGCCGGGCATCGCACAGCGCAAGATCAATGAGCCGCTGGACGTTCATGCCTGGTCCTCGTCACAGCTCGTCGACATCGAAGATCGACGGCAGGATGTGGAACATCCGAACATTGCCGATCGATGGCACGCGAGGCTTGCACGTGAACCGGTCGTGGTCGTGCTTCAGATGCCCGGCATCCCTCAGCACGCGCGACACGAAGTTCGCGTCCAGCCCCTTGCAGACCTCCGCGCTGAATGTCTCGGGAAACACGAAGAACTCGACCAGGCCGGGATCTGCGGTCCTCTGTCCGATCGGCGCCCGGGCGTCCATGTAGTCGGTCGCGCTGTCGAACTTGATGGGGTTGCCATCCTCGTCGACGATGCGCTTGAAGCCGGCCCTCAGCGCGGTGTTCGGCTTGTGGTCGTCCATGACCCGATGCCACCAGGTGAACAGCGCATCACCGTTCTTTTCGAGGAACGCCCGCACCTGTCGCAGGGCCTCCGCTCGTTCGCTGTTGCCGAAGCCGGCCGGCCTGCCGTTCACCCACGACAGGAAGCACTTCCGCACCCCGTCGGTGACAGCGCCTGCAGGCCATCCGGTCAAGCCTGCCCGCGTGGCAAGTTCGCCCGCAGCTGCCACGAGGGCGAAGCGGCGGCCGGCGCGCTGGACCTGGCCGTCGGCCGTCTCGGGCACGAAGGCTTGCGTGATGCGGTCGACGTCCGCCCTCAGCTGGATGTGGAACTCTCCAGCGTGATCGGTCAGCCATTCGAGCCAGGCCCGGCCCAAGGTGCCGTGCGTCGTCTCGCAAGCCTTGGCCAGGTGCTGCGCCAGCGCTGCGCCGCCGTCGTGATCGTGCACGGTGTCGAACAAGCCCAGGCCGGCGCCTGCGTCGGCGGGCATGTCGACCATCCGCAGTTCCTGGCCGGCGCGGATGCGCTTGCCGGCCTCTGCCATGTGCTGAGACAACGGGATCTCGCCGGCCGACAGCCACAGCAGACGCCAGGTCAGGCGGGGCCGGGCGCCGCCGTTGCGGCCGGCGCGCGCCTTGCCCTGCCCGTTGGCGAGCATGTAGGCCGACTCGCCTGCAACCCTGGCGTCCAGCTGGCCCAGCTCATCGAGGACCAGCAGCGCGTCCGAGTGCTGCGCGGCCTGCGCCTCAAGGCCGTTGTCCGTCGCACGCCAGCGCTGCAGGTAGTCCCGACCACCCCAGACCGATGCGGCCACACGCAAGGCCGTCGTTTTGCCGCAGCTCGAATCGCCACGCAGATGGAAGCCGCCCGATTCGGCACCCGACAGCCAGGCCAGCACCGGCCCGGCCAGCGCGGCCGATGCTGCGAACAACAGCCGGCTGTTGCCGACGCAGTACCGGCCGACCCGTTCCTGCCACTGCTCAAGGCTGCCGCGTCTCGTGAAGGTGTCCTCCATCGGCGCGTCGCTGTGAAACATCAGCCTTTCGCCCGGCATGTCGGGTGCGTCCGTGGCGGGCGTCAGCGTCTCGTGCGGCAGGACGTAGGACTTGCCTTGCCAGCCCACGCGATCGACCAGGCGCACCCGATCAGCCGGCCTGCGGCTCTGCAGGTACTCGGTGAGCCAGCGGCGCCGGTTGCCATCGGTCGGGGCGCGGAACCCCATGTCCAGCAGCTCGCGCCGGTACTCCGCCCCATCGCCGGCCAGCATCGACAGCGGCATGAGCCACCGCCTGCCGCGTCCGAAGGCGGTGTCGAACTCCAGCAGCAGCGCACCGCCCTTGTCGTGCATGTCGCGCGCCAGAGCGAGAACCTCGATCTGGTCGCAAACCCGACGGGCGGGACTGGCGTGGCCGTCCTCGCCAGCCGGAGGCGTGAACCAGACGCCCGACCCGTCGCAGCGGAAACGATCGAAGCCCCCGGGATCGGCGTCGCCCAGGTCGCCGTCATGGCCCGATCGCGAGCGGCGGCCCTTGGCGCCCTTGCGCTTCTGCGGTGCGGCCGACCCATCACCGTCGGCCTGATCGTCGACTGGCGGGCCGGATTCGTGGTCTGTCGCCTGGTCTTCGCCGATCGCGTCCGATCCACCAGCGGTGAGCGCTGCCAGGATCGCGGCCTCGACCTGGTCGCGCACCGCGTCGGCGCCGGCATGGGCAGCAAGGTCGTTGAAGTCGCTGCCCCCATCCGGCAGCCCGTCCGGGAAGACGCAGGCGGCCGGCCCGGTACTGGTCGAGCCCGCTCGAACCGCTGCAGCGGCCTTGACCCGGCCGGGGTTCGAGCCGGTGCGGACCTCGGTGTCGCGGTCGTCATCCCCGCAGACCAGCAACAGCGCGGCCGGGAACATGGCGCGCAACGTCGATGCGCAGACCTTGAGGTTGCCCGCATCGAAGCACACCGCAACCGGCAGGCTCGTGGCCTCGTGCAGGCTGGCCCCAGTCGCGTAGCCCTCCGCCAGCAGCAGCACGGGGGGCGCATCGCCGACGCCCGCGTCATCGCTTGGACCATCTGGCCAGCCGATCAGGTGGAACAGCCCGGTCTTCAGGCCCCCAGGAAGAAAGCGTTTATCGGGCGCCCCTTCCTTGCGCTCTGCCGCGATGCGCTGCAGGTTCTGCAGTTGGCCAGCCGCGTCACGCATCGGCACCAGCAGCGTCCCGTCCTGCGTGAACCGCACGCCATGAGCCTTCACGCCTTTGCGTGCTAGGTAGGGGCTCTCGCCGTTCTCGCTGGCGGCCGTCCATTCCTCCCAGGCATCCCTGGCGGTGCGATCGGCTCGCGCCCGGTACTCCGCTTCTTCGATCTGGCGCCTCCGCGCCCTCTCCGCTGCGGCGGCAGCCATCGCGGCGGGGTCGGGCGCTGGCGTGTCGGCTCCCTTGTCGGGGAAGCGGAAGCCGCGATCCTTGGCCATGCCGAACAGCGTGCCGACCTTGACGGGCCCGGGCTTGCGGGCGCTCTTCCATGTCGCCCGGTCCTCGCTGGCGTCGGGGTTGCCGCGCTTGCCTGCCCAGTCGAGCCAGAGGTCAGCGCCGGCATCGCCGATGCCATCGAACACCGCGAACGCGACGCGGGTTCGCTCGTCGTGGCCGATGTCGGGCGGGATGAACGACAGCGCGTCGCGCACGAGATCGGCCGTCACTTCGCGGGCACGTGGCGCCGCCTTCCTGCTCATGATCTGCCCCCCGACGCGACGGTCAGTCCCAGGGCGGGGCGCTGGTCGAGTGCTGCCCGGGCAGCAATGCGCTCTCGTCCCACCATGCTTCCACCGCCCGGCCGTCGGCGCTCAGGTAGCGCACCAGGTAGGCGTTCTCGCGCGTCACGTACTCGGTGCGCGCTCGCACCGAACCCGCCTCGCCGCTCAGTTTGAGGATCACCGGGTCGCAGAGCTTGAACTTGAACTTCATCGTCGGGCCTCATCGTTGCCGGGTCGCGCTCGAAGTCGATGGCCCGGGACGAATCCCGTTGATCGCGAAGTTGCGGCGCCGGCGCGATCGTTGCGGCCACCGAACTGGATGGATGCGCCGCGGCGGCGCCGTGTGCGGTCATGTCGCACTGCCCTTGATCGCATCGGCGATCTGACGGCTGTTCACCGCTTCGGCCTCCAACGTGCTGTCGATCGGGCTCAGGATCTCGACGGCAACTCTCAGGAGGTCGGCCACCAGCTCGTGGCCGTCCTGTTCGAAGGCGGTGCGCCAGGCGTCGCAGGCCTTCTGAAACGTGTTGTGGACCTCGACGTCGATCAGGATCTGCTGGTCGAACTTCTCCAGCACGCGCCGGCATTCCGCCAGGTTCTGAGCCGCGCGCAGGATCGGCAGAGCCTGATACGCCACGACGTAGTGGGCGGCGTCGATGGCCTTGGTATGTTCGGCCGCAGCTTCGGCAGGCAATGCAGCGGCCTGACCGGCAGCGCCGGCCTTCTTGATGGTGGACATGTCAGGTTCCTTGAATGAGGTTTGCGGGCGTCGCGGCCGGGCGGTGCGTGGCCCGCCATCCGTCGATCGCTCGCACGAGTTGCAGCGCATCGGCTTGCAGTCCGCTCAGCTCGGCATGGCTGAGCGTCATCAGCTCAAGCGAGCCGTCGGCGGCCAGACCCTGGAGCTCGCGGGTCAGCGGTCGCCACAAGCGAACCGTCTTCATCAGCGGGGTGTGGTTGCGCATGGGTCAGCCCCCGGTCGAAGCAGTGCGCAGCTGAGGCGCCTCGACGGGCGTTGCAGATGCGGCTGCAGCGGCATGGGTCGTCGGGTCGGGCGCAGCGCCTCCGCTCGGCACCCAGGTGCCGCACGGACCGGTCCATGCGCCGTGTCTCACCAGCGTCTGCCAGTAGTGGTCGGCGGCCTGGTGGGCGAACAGTTCCGGGCCGGTCGTGGACAGCCAGCGGCGCACGATCTCGACGCTGATGAGCATGGCCAGCTCTCCGGCCTGGCGGTCGCCATGCGGGGCGGGGTTGGCCTGGCTCACGTGCCACAGGCCCGCCAGATGGCTGTCCGTGACGCTGCCGAGGGTCTCGGGGTTGATGTCGAAGGTCACGCGGATCATGCGGCACCCCCTGCAGTTCGGCTGCCGTCCGACGCATGCGCCGAAGTCGACGCCGAACCATCTGCCGCCTTCAGCTCGATGAAGGCCTGTAGGCGTGCGCAGAAGCCCGCCAAGGACTGACTGCCGGTGCCCCGAACGGCTGACAACAGGTCGCCCCGGCGCAGCTGGCCTTGAGTCGCGGCCAGCAGGAGAGCGGAGGCTTGAAGCTCTCCTTCGACGTACCGGCCCGCGACCGACAAGAACGGTTCGATGGGCATGCATGCCGGCGACGTCACCGCGCACTTGGCGAGCGTTCGCACGACCTGCGCGAACGGCACGGGTGCGCGGCGGGACAGGCGCAGTCGAGGACCGCGAGAATTCGTGATGCGCGCGCTCATGCTGCACCCCCAGCCTTTTCCGTCAGGATGCGGAATGCCTTGATGCAGACTGCCACCTCGTCGCGGGTCTCGGTCCACCCAGGTCGATGCGCATGGTCTACCGCGTCGCCCAGCGCGTGCACCGCTGCGGGAACATTGTCAACTTCGAGGTGGTCGCGTGCGGCCTGAAGTTGCCCCCGCTGATAGTTGTCAGGGCCACGTGCAGCAGCAAGGCCCATGTAGATCACCGACAGTGCTGTAGCCGGCGCGCTCATTTCGCACCCCCACGAGTCAGCCTGTCAGCGGCGATCACGCTGTAAGCCCGGGCGCGCAGCTCAGCGCGACGCACAGCGGCACGGCTGGCCAGGTGCCGCGCCAGGCGCAGCATGTAGGCCCGCGCGTAGTGATGCACAGGGGAAGGACGATGGGAGGGCTGCGAAGGAAGGCGCAGCGTTGCGCGGCCCGTTGCGGGCACGGAGGTGTCAGCCATGATGGCTCCATATCGACAGGTGATGAACCTGCCGCACTCCCTGCCAAGAGAGGGCGGCAGACCGTGCAGGGTTGGCAGACCGGGATATGGAACCGGCACACCTTGCGGTGTCCCCACACGGCCCACCATTGAAGGGGCCATGCGCGCAGCATCACGCCCGTAGGGACGTGAAAAAGCCGCGTCGGGCGCGGCTGCTGCGCCATATCTGCCGGGCTGCCAAGCCCGCATCCCGAGAACCTCAGGACACGTCCAGTGTGCACGGCTGAAGCCGGCCTCGTCAAGCATCGTGGCCACCGACTGCGCCTCCCGTTGCCGCCTGGAGTGCATTGGTCACAGCTGCCGTCAGCATCGCAACGCCGGCAAGCTCTGCCTGCTCGACGGTGCCCAGTGCCTCCGGATGCTGGACCAGGTGGGCGACCAGCACGACCACCGACCGACGGACGTCATCGAGCTTCTGCCGCACCGCGTTGCTGTTGTTCTGGTCGCTCATCGCCTGCCCTTGCTCGGTCGCCTGGCGAACCGTTCGTCGAGGACCTGCAGGTCGAACTGCTGACGTTCGATCTGCACGGATCGACGCGCGTGTCTCGCCGAAGCCAGCACGGTGTCCACATCGACCCCTCCCGAGTTCTCGCCGTTCTTCCACGGCCGGGCGTTCGCCCACTTTCTGGCGCGTCGACTCACGGACGGATCTCCGCCTGGTTCGAGGTCGATTCGGAGATCCGATCCTGGATCCACTTCTGGCAGGCACTTTCGGGCCAGACGACGCAGCGGGCGGAGAGTCGAATGGGTTGCACGAAACGGCCAGCCTTCATGAGGTTGTAGATCGCCGACTTCTTCAGGCCGACGAGTTCTTCGACTTGAGGCATGCGCAGCAACCTCTCTCGGGTGGCCGCTTGGTTGATGGTGTCGCTCACAGGCATGGATAGATCTCCCAGCTGATGCCCAGACTTACTGGGTGTCGTTCTCGGATTGCTCGGGGCGCTCCAGGCCCGATTCCTTCAGCAGGTAGGCGATGCGTTCGCGTGCTTCTGCCGGAACGAGCTCTGCCTCGACCATCTTGGAAATCTCGTCGACTGCAGCGGCGACGAAATCAAGCTGGGACCTCCGCGCAGCGATCTTGGGAAGCACTTCCGGGTTTTCCTTCCTGGATATCACGAAACCGGATGGGAGGGTGTTGTTCACCCACTTGTTGGATTCGAGATTGGCCAGGCGCTGTTCAAGATCGGCGCGCAACTGCTGGAGCCGGAATAGGGCGTGCTGAATCAGCCCTTCAGAGTGCTGCCGCAGCAACTCCTGTTCGATCGCAGACCGCGCCGAGACGAGGACGGCGCGCGCGTTCGAAGCCTCTGACACCTGCCGGCGCTTCTCTTCAACCTTCGATTCGAGCGCCCGGAGTTCTGCCAGCGCTTTTTCGACCGGGCCGGACGCCTCATCTTCTGCCAGTCGAGCAACCCGGACTCGCGCCAGGCAGTCAGATCGGGCTGCAACTTCAGCCTCATCCTTTCGTCGCTGTTCTGCGGCCAGGAGCGTCGCGATCTGAGGTGAGGCCAGAAGGCCGGCGAGATCGCCGAGGGCTGCAGGCTTGATGGGCGAAACGCCCGGGCGGTTGGCTTGTGTCACTTCGATTGATCCACCGTGGTTTTGGTGGATCACACTGTCGCCTAAGACGCCAGTTTCAGGTCGGACGATTCACCTGTGATCAGAACGTCGAATCGTCCGACAATGGGTTTTCCGCCCTATACCTAGAAACAATCTTCCTTGTAGTGTCTGCCTGAATCGTGCTGCGCTCAATTCCAAATGTGAGTTCAATCAAGGCAGATAATTGATTATGAGTCAGGCAATTCAATAGGCACCCAGTCGGGAATGAATACGAATTATCGAGCCTTCCAATTAGGGAGCGTGATTGAATTGATATAATTGTATTGTTGGTTTTTGTTGAATTTATCAAGCCACGAAGTGCAGGCGGCTCAATTCTCGGTTGCGCCTTTTTGTATTCTGCGAGCGACTCCAATAGATCAGTCCAACCCGGCGTCTTATACTGGCTCTCTGTTAACAAATCTCGCTCAATGCCTGCCGCAAATAATCGCCCCTTTGATGAATTCGACCATCCCCCTAAATCAGTTTTCCCTGCGGTTATGCTAAGTGCGTCCAAAAGATTGAATGCATGCCGCGACCCAAGTACATAACTATAATCTTCAGGGTAATCTATTAACACCCCTCCAGATATTAGTTCATCCCTAATCTTAAACTGATTCAAGAGTTGAGCACAGATTTCAAGTATCCTTTCATCTACCTTATTCAAATCAGAAAGAGTATCGAGTATTTCCTTGCCCGATTGGCCGACAGTTTTCCATTCAAGCCAGCAATTAATAGATTCACGCAGTATTGCGCGAGAAATATAATCTCGCGTATATGCTTTTGATGGGAAAACTTTGGGACTAGGTGTACGCCATTTGTCAGCACCGAGGTACCACCATTGCGACTCGAATCGCTCCTTAATGGCGGTCCAAGCCATCAATTCAGTGGAGTCAGGGTGTTCGTTCGGCCAGACCGGCGCAGGTCGCATCGTCTGAAGCACCTCGGACGCCCAGCTTGGAATCTTCATCGCGGCCCCTTCAGGCCCCTTCATCGAAACGCCCTGGCAGGCGGGTGAAGGTGTCCCGCTCTTCGGTTCGCGGGCCTAGCCAAGGCGCAGAAAGTATGAACCAACGTGGAATCGAAGCGAGATAGCTAACCCCGCAGTGACGTACGCGGGCCGAGCCCAGGACGTGTGCCTGTCGAGGTCGGCGCGCTGCAGCCGCTGGCCGGGCCCAGGACGTGCCTGTCGAGGTCGGCGCGCTGCAGCCGCTGGCCGGGCCCAGGACGTGCCTGTCGAGGTCGGCGCGCTGCAGCCGCTGGCCGGGCCCAGGACGTGCCTGTCGAGGTCGGCGCGCTGCAGCCGCTGGCCGGGCCCAGGACGTGCCTGTCGAGGTCGGCGCGCTGCAGCCGCTGGCCGGGCCCAGGACGTGCCTGTCGAGGTCGGCGCGCTGCAGCCGCTGGCCGGGCCGAAGGCCTGGCGCCCGGGAGGGTGGGGGCAGAGTGCTTCCCGATCGCGCGCCACTTCCAGAGAGGTCCAGCACCAGGCCGGGAGGCGCTTCAGTTAACCCCCTTGTGGGGACATGAACAACAGTCCGGCATCGCGGCCGAAAGTACCCGCGTCCAGTACCCCCTGGAAGAACCTACCCGTAGGGGGTACCCAACCCCATAGGGCAGGTCATGGGGAAAGTGAGCGAACACTCACTAGCGAAAGATCGGGGCTCGAACGTACCCGCGCCGCGATGCCAGGAAGAACCTACCACCGGGGGGTGGTGGCCGCCCACCGATGCAGCCCAGACGGCGCCGGGCCAGGCCGGAGCCCATGGGGAAAGAGAACAGATGTGAATGACCTCTCTCATCTTCTCCTTCTGCCCCCGCTGCCCCCGCTTTGCCCCCGCCTCTGCCCCCGGTAACCCGATCGGCCGGGATGCCGCATCAACACGAGGATCCCGGCCGATCTGGCGCCGCTGCCCCCGGTGCCCCCGGCGACCCATGCACGCCAGCCATTCAAAGTGCAACGTTGCACCTTGATGCGCTGGTGCCATCAGCCCGGCGAGGCAGTGCAGCGCGAAGAGGAAACCGCCCGCCGCCTCCCCGGCGACCCGGGTAATTCGGCAACGTTGCCGGGTCGACGGCAGGCGAAGGAGTAGCTCGACGCCCGCATGCCGAACTTGATGGACAACGCCCGGCACAAGGCCGGGCGGTTGGTGTGCGTCGGGTGGTGGTCTGCCGATCCCCCTACCATCCCGGCCGACAGAAGGCGTTCCTGAGCCGCGACTCACCCAGCCGGCATGCAGGAACTTCTGCAGGAACTCGGGCCGATCGAACGGCCTTCCCATAGGGAAGTTCAAGTGACCCCGGCTCCACCACACACGGTCCACACGGACCACGCAAGCGAAGTCGTACGGAAGGCCCGGGTGATCCATCACCCGGGCCTTTTTTCTGGTTCCTCTCCTGGTCGCCTCCATGGATCACAGCTTCACCTCCGCCCTCGTCCTCCTGCTGCTCGTGCTGGACCCGCTCGGCAGCATCCCCATCTTCATCTCGGTGCTGCGCGGCGTGGCGCCGGAGCGGCGCACGCGGGTGGCGTTGCGGGAGACCTGCATCGCGTTCACGGTGCTGGCGCTGTTCATGGTCGGGGGGCAGCACTTCCTGACGCTGATGCGCCTGTCCGAACGCTCGCTGGAAGTGGCGGGCGGGGTGATCCTCATCATCATCGCCATCCGGATGATCTTCAAGGGCGGCTCGGAGATCTACGGCAACGACGACGCCGGGCGCGAACCGTTCATCTTCCCGCTCGCGGTGCCGCTGCTGGCGGGCCCTTCGGCGATGGCGACGGTGCTGCTGCTGGCCTCGCGCCAGCCCGAGCGGCTGATGGACTGGGCCGGCGCGCTGACCGCCGCGATGCTGATCTGCGCGACCGTGCTGCTGCTGGCCGAGAAGATCCGCGTCTGGCTGGGCGCGTCGATGGTGTCGGCGATCGAGAAGCTGATGGGCCTGGTGCTGACCGCCGTCGCGGTCGAGATGATCCTGGCCGGCCTGAAGCGCTATTTCCTGCAGCCGCTCTGATCAGAGCCCGTCGGGCGATTCGAGGTAGGCCAGCTCGGCCTCGCTGAAGCCGGCCCGCAGGCGCGCCTCGCGGTTCAGCGGCGGACGCAGCGGCGGGGCCTGGTGACGCGCCACCAGCTGCGGGTAGAGCGCCAGCGGATCGAGCCCCTCGCGCCGGCAGGCCCAGCGATACCAGCGGTTGCCGATCGCGACATGGCCGACCTCGTCGCGCAGGATCACGTCGAGGATCTCGACCGCGCGCAGGTCGCCGGCCCGGCGCAGCTTGGCCTGGATCGGCGGCGTCGCATCCAGCCCGCGCGCCTCCAGCGTGCGCGGCACCAGCGCCATGCGGGCGATGAAGTCCTCGCGGGTGCGCCAGGTCATCAGCCACAGGCCGTCGTGACCGGGGAAATCGCCGTAGGCATGGCCCATCGTGGCCAGATGGTCGGCCAGCAGCATGTGGTGCTCGGCCTCCTCGGCGGCCACGCGCAGCCAGTCGCGGTAGTAGTCGGGTGGCAGACCGGCGAAGCGCCAGACCGCGTCGAGCGCCAGGTTGATCGCGTTGAACTCGATGTGCGCGATCGCATGCAGCAGCGCGGCGCGGCCTTCGGTCGTGAAGGGCGAGCGGGTCGGCACGTCCTTGGGGGCGACCAGCACCGGGCGGGCCGGGCGGCCGGGCAGGCCTTCGGGTTCGACCAGCATGGCGTCGGGGTCGAGCGGCAGGTCGTCGACCGAGCGCCAGAGCGCACGCACGGCGGCGACCTTGTCGGCCGGGTCGGGCATGGCCAAGGCCTCCAGGGCCAGCTGTCTCAGCGTCATCCCTACAATTTTGCCTTTTGGCCGCCCGATCTCCGGGCCGCCACACAGGACCGGACATGCCCCTCTACCAGCTCGGCGACATCGCGCCGCAGATCGCCCCCGATGCCTTCGTCGCCCCGGACGCCACCGTGATCGGCCGCGTCGAGATGGGCCCCGGCAGCAGCGTCTGGTTCGGCGCCGTCGTGCGCGGAGACAACGAGCTGATCCGCATCGGCCGCCACAGCAACATCCAGGACAACAGCGTGCTGCACACCGACGAGGGCAAGCCGCTGACCATCGGCGAGAACGTGACGGTGGGCCATCAGGTGATGCTGCACGGCTGCACCATCGGCGACGGCAGCCTGATCGGCATCGGCGCGATCGTGCTCAACGGCGCGGTGATCGGCCGCGACTGCCTCGTCGGCGCCGGTGCGCTGGTGACCGAGGGCAAGGTCTTCCCGGACGGCAGCCTGATCGTCGGCAGCCCCGCCAAGGCGGTGCGCGAGCTGACGCCCGAGCAGAAGGAAGGGCTGGCGCGCAGCGCCGCCAACTACGTCAACAACGCGCGGCGCTACGCCACGCAACTCCAGCAGGTGGGCTGACATGGCACGCGCGAATCCCCCGGGCCTGAGCGCCCTCGTGTCCGAACCGGTCGACGGCGGCGAGCTGCACAAGTTCCTGTTCGAGGGCCTGCCGGTGCGCGGCATCCTGGTACGCCTGACCGGCGCGTGGACCGAGATGCTGGCGCGCCGCGAGGCCTCCGGCGGCTACCCCGAGCCGGTGCGCCAGCTGATCGGCGAGATGAGCGTCGCGGCCACGCTGATGCAGGCCAACATCAAGTTCAACGGTGCGCTGATCCTGCAGATGCAGGGCGACGGCCCGGTGCGCATGGCGGTGGCCGAGGTGCAGCCCGACCTGGGCCTGCGGGCGACCGCGACGGTGATCGGCGAGGTGCCCGAAGGTGCCGGCGTCGAGGCGCTGCTGAACGTCCACGGCCAGGGCCGCTGCGCCATCACGCTGGACCCGAAGGACCGCAAGCCGGGCCAGACGCCCTACCAGGGCGTGGTGCCGCTGCACGGTGACCAGCGCGAGCCGCTGCAGAAGCTGTCGGAGGTGCTGGAGCACTACATGCTGCAGTCCGAGCAGCTCGACACGCGCCTGGTGCTGGCCGCCGACGACCGCGTCGCCGCCGGGCTGCTGATCCAGCGCCTGCCGGTGCAGGGCGAGAAGAACCTCGAGGGCGGCACCGCCAGCGGCGGTCAGCGCAACGAGGACGAGATCGGCCTGAACGAGCACTACCACCGCATCGCGATGCTGGCGTCCACGCTCAAGCGCGAGGAACTGCTGACGCTGGACGTCGACACGATCCTGCGCCGGCTGTTCTGGGAAGAGGACCTGCGCCGCTTCGATCCGCAGCACCCGCGCTTTGCCTGCACCTGCTCGCGCGAGCGGGTCGGCCGGATGCTCAATGGCCTCGGTCGCGACGAGGTCGAGAGCGTGCTGGCCGAGCGCGGCCAGGTCGAGGTCGGCTGCGAGTTCTGCGGCATCCAGTACCACTTCGACCCGATCGACGCCGCCGCGCTGTTCAGCCCGGCGGTGGCACAGGCCGGAGGCTCCGGCACCGTGCAGTGATCGGGTCGAGGCGGCCCGTCAGGCCTTCGTCACCGTGTACCAGCGCATCATGTCGTGCTCCTCGTGCGACAGGATGTGGCAGTGGTAGACGTACTTGCCGGGCCGGTTGAAGGTCACCAGCACGCGGGTGACGACGCCCGGCGGGCATTCGACGGTGTCCTTCCAGCCGGTCTCGTACGGGTTCGGCGCCGACACCGCGCGCGCCAGCACCGGTTGCGGTGCGGCCGGATCCGAGATCGTCACGCCAGTCCAGTTGTTGATCATCGGCTTGGGCGTCAGCGTGCAGGTGAAGGCCTGACGGTTGAGGACGCGGAAGCGCACCAGGTGCATGTGGACCGGATGCGAGTCGACCGAGGCGTTCCAGAACTCCCAGACTTCCGTGACCGTCGTCTGACCGGCGGGGATCACGACGTTCTCGGTCGACGGCTCGTGGAAGCCCAGCGTGCCGGCGGCCACGGTGCCCAGCAGCGGCATGATGCGGCCGTACTCGTCGCTGCCCTCGCCGAGCAGGACCCGGCGCACCGCCGTGCCGGCCGGCACCCGCAGGGCGGGCAGACGCGGCGCTGACGACGCCGTACCGGCCGGCAGACCTGGCGGGACCCAGCCACGCAGCACCGTCTTGTCCTCGATCGGCAGGGCCTTCGGGATCGCGCGGTTCAGCGGCTTGACCACCTTGAACGCCATCACCTCGTCAGGGCCGCTGCCCGGCACGACCGGGGCGCCCAGCGGATAGGGCGTCGGGGCGGTGTTGCGCAGCACGACGGTCGCGTTGGCGGCCAGGCCGGCGAAGTTGATCACCAGGTCATAACGCTCGCCCGGGCCGATGGTCAGCGTGCGCAGCGTCGGCGCGTTGTTGCCGAAGCCCAGGTCGGTGCCGACCAGGCGGAAGCCCAGGAACGGCCCGACGCCACCGGTCGTGTCGAAGGTCAGCGTGTAGAAGCGGGAATCCGAGCCGTTGAGCAGCCGAAGCCGGTAGGCACGCGGCTCGACATCGAGCTTGGGCCAGGCCACGCCGTTGACGCAGATGACGTCGCCGTACATCTCCGGCAGGTGGGTCGGCAGGTTGGGGTTCAGGCCGGTGGTCGGCACCGGCGCCAGGATCGAGTCGGCCGGATAGGCGAACTGGCCGTCGGCGTCGAACACCTTGTCCTGCAGCAGCAGGCTGACCTCGTACGGACCGCTGGGCAGCAGGTTGCGACGGATCAGCTCGGCCTCGTTGCTGTCGCGCACGACGTAGGCACCGGCCAGCCCGGCGTAGGCGTTCAGGCGCGTCAGGCCCTCGGCGTGGTCGTGATACCAGGTCAGCGAGGCTTCCTCGGTGTTGTCGTACTGGTAGCGGATCGAGCCGTCGTTGGCCAGGATGTCGCCGTTCACGCCGGGCGTGCCGGGCGTGCCCAGCTGGATGCCCGGGCCGGTCTGGCGCCGACGCGGCGTCAGCCACTGGTCGGGCACGCCATCGAACTCGGCCATCGTGTCGCCGCCGTGGTGGTGCGTGGCGATCGGCACGCCGTCGATCGGGTTGTTGGCCGGATCAACCTGCATCATCACCGTCTGGTCGACCGGCAGGATGTGCGGCAGCGGCAGGCCTTGCCCGTCGACCAGGTCGTTGCGCCAGTTGACCTGGATCGGCGCGCCCTGCTGGACCACGAAGGTGCGGCCGGGGTGGCTCACCTGCGGCTGGCCGCTCACTGGATCGACCGGGCCGTAGCCCCAGGCGGTCGTCAACAGCGGAACGCCAGCCCGGCGGATGCCCAGCACATTGGCCTGCACCTGGCCCGCCGCCACGGTGTAGGCGTTGCCGCCGGCCACGTCGGGGCGGTAGATGAAGCCGGGCGCCGTCAGGCTCGGCAACGGGTTGCTGAAGCGGGCCGCCCAGGCGGCGTCCCAGATGGCGAGGTCGGTCGCACCGGCCCAGGTGCTGACCTTGGCATTGCCGGCGGTCTGCGCCAGGGCAGCGCCACCGATCAGCCCGAGACCGAGCCCCGCGCCGGTCCAGCCCAGAAACCGGCGGCGCGCAGGGGCGGCCAGCTCGGTCGTCGTCATGTCGGTGCGACGCCCCGCCTTCATCTTCTGATCGTTTTTCATGGTGTTGTCCTGTGTGTGGCTCGCGTCGGGCCTTTGGTCCTCGACGTGTTTCAGATGAAACTGAAGCGCTACATTAGGAAAACTCCATAAAGTTCGTCTTATGGTTTCCTGAAGTTGGGGCTTCCAGAACCGGACGTGAATTGACTCATGACCCGCCCGGCGTCAAGACTTGTCCATGAACACGACAAAACATCGGGATTCCCTGATCAGGCAAAGCTGATCGAAAGACCGGTTCGTGAAGAGGTTCACGTTCCGCACGCCCGGAATTTGATTCAGTTTTCCTAATTCCTCATTTCTGCATGACCGGACCCCGATTGACACCTGTCAGCCCGCTGCCGGGTGGCCGCCACGCTCCCCGGACGGTGCGTGGGGCCGGCGCCACGGTCCACGCGGGCCACATCGGCATCGGCACCCGCATCGGCACCCGCATCGGCATCGCCATCACCGCGCTCTGGCTGGCGTTCACGGGTGCAGCGCTGGCGGGACCGGCGGCGGACGCGCCGGCCGATCGCCGATCCGACGGACTGCGCATCTACCGGGATGGCCGACTGCCGGACGGCGCCCGACTGGCCGGACAAGGTGCCGGCGGAGCGGTGGTCTCGACCCCCTGCGCCGGCTGCCATCGCGACAGCGGCATGGGCGGCGGCGAAGGCGGCCAGCGGGTCGCGCCGATCACCGCGATCGACCTGTTCCAGTCGCCCGCAGCCCTGGAGCGGCCCGCCGCCGGAGATCGACTGCCGCGCGCCCGACCGGGCGTGACGGTGCAGCCGGGCCGGCGCCTGAGTCGCCCCGGCTACGACCTGGACACGCTGGCGCGGGCGCTGCGCACCGGCCTCGATGCGGGCGGGCGCCCGCTCGATGCGCTGATGCCGCGTTACCCGCAGCTGGACGACGCGGCGGTGCAGGCCCTGGCCGCCCACCTGGCCACGTTGCGGACCGACGCCGCGCCGGGCTGGATCCAGCCCGGCCCCGAGCAGCCCCAGGCCGAGCTGCGGCTGGCGACGATCGTCACCCCGGACGCCGCACCTCGGCGGGTGCGCGCGCTGCTCGACACGCTGCAGGCCTGGCAGGCCCAGCACCAGTCGCCCCGGGTGCGGCTGCGGCCGGTCCTGCAGGTCTGGCGGTTGGAAGGCCCGCCCGAGACCTGGGCCGACCAGCTGTCCGGCTGGCAGGCCCGGCAGGACGTCTTCGCGGTGCTGTCCGGCGCGGCCGGCCCGTCGGCCGACAGCTGGGCGCCCGTGCAGGACTGGTGCGAGCGCGAGGCCCTGCCCTGCCTGCTGCCCTTGCTGGACACGCCACCGGAGACGCCCGCCGGTGCCGCAGCGCCGCGCTGGTCCTTGCATGGTTCCGAAGGCAGCCGCCTGGAGGCCGCCGCGCTGGCGCTGTGGCCCGGCCTCGGCGGCGGCCTGGTCACGCAATGGACCGACGACGCCACCGCGCGCCGTGCGGCCGACGTGCTCGACGACGCGATGGCCGAGGCCGGGCTGCGGCGTGCCGAACGGTTCCATCTGCCACCGGACCTCGACGGCGACGCACTGCTGGCGCGCTGGTGCACGCTCGGCCCGACCGACACGCTGGTGCTGTGGACCGGCGCCGACCGGGTCGAGGCGCTCGATCGTGCGCTGCGCGACGTGGCACCGGCCTGCCCGGGTCCCGGCCAGGTCGTGCTGTCGGCCAGCCGCAGCGGTCACCGGCCGCCCGCCGCTGACCGCTGGCTCGGCCGCGGCTGGCAGGTCAGCGCCGAGCTGGACGACACCCGGCTGCAGGCCCGCACCGTGCTGGCGCTGCAACCCTGGGCGCAACGCAGCGGCGTGGTGCTGGATGCGCCGCGCGAGCAGGCAAAGGCCTATGCGGCGGCGATGTGGTTCACCGAGGCGCTGGCGCGCATGCAGGGCCGGATCGGCCGCGACTACCTGATGGAGTCGCTCGAACGCACGGTCGACAACCGCGCGGTGGCCGGACCGTGGCAGTCGGCCTCGCTGGGGCCGGACCAGCGCGTGGCGGTCAAGTCGGCACGGATGCTGCAAATCGAAGCGGTCGGCGGCACGCGCCGCTGGCAGCCTGTGGGTCCCCCGTTGCGACCTTGAACGAGGTCAGCACGATCGTGCAAATCGGGCCGATACACTTCTGCGCTCCAGTCTGCCGCCGGCGCCGTCTGCGCCATCGGCAACCTTGACCCCATTCAACCAAGGACCCCCATGACTCGCTGGACCACCCGCCGTTTCCTGAAGACCGCCGGCTTCGCCGCCGCCGCCCTGATGCTCGTCGCCTGCGGCAAGAAGGAAGAAGCTGCGCCGGCCGCGGCCGCCGCCTCGGCCCCGCCGCCCCCGCCGCCGGCCAAGGTCTACGTGATCGGCACCGACGCCGCCTACGCGCCGTTCGAGTCGCAGAACGAGAAGGGCGAGATCGTCGGCTTCTCGATGGACATCCTGACCGCCGTCGCGGCCAAGGGCGGCTTCGAGATCAAGTTCGTCAACACCCCGTGGGAAGGCATCTTCAACAGCCTGCAGCAGGGCGACCGTGATGCGCTGATCTCGTCGATCACGATCACCGACGAGCGCAAGCAGACGATGGACTTCAGCGCGCCGTACTTCGACGCCGAGCAGCTGATCGCCGTCAAGGAGACCAGCAAGGTCGCCAAGTTCGCCGACCTGAAGAAGCTCAAGGTGGGCGTGCAGACCGGCACCACCGGCGACGAGGTCGTCACCAAGCTGCTGGGCAAGACCAGCACCAACGTGAAGCGCTTCGAGTCGACCCCGCTGGCGCTCAAGGAACTGCAGTCGGGCGGCGTCGACGCCGTCGTGGCCGACAACGGCGTGGTCATCCACTACGTCGCCAACAACCCGGCCGACAAGTTCAAGACCGTTGCCGACAAGACCAGCTTCGCGCCCGAGCAGTACGGCATCGCCGTGAAGAAGGGCAACACCGAGCTGCTCGAGAAGATCAACAAGGGCCTGGCCGACATCAAGGCCGACGGCACCTACGACAAGATCTTCACGAGCTACTTCGGCGCGGCCGCAGCCGCCGCTCCGGCAGCCTCGAAGTAAGTCCGGGCCTGCGGGCAACCGCACCTGCCTGACCTGCCAAGGCGGACCTCCGGGTCCGCCTTTTTCATGGCGCGCCGCCATCGTCTACCCGGGCAGGCCCGGCTTTTGCTGCACAGGTGCCCGCCTAAACTGGCAAACGATTTCAGGAGTCTGCAAGTGGATCTGCGTTGGGAAATCCTGGCCGGCTACGGCCCGCTGTTCGTCGAGGGCGTGCTGATGACGATCAAGCTCACGCTGGTGGCGATCGGCGCCGGTCTGGCACTGGGCGTCGTGTTCGGGCTGATCAGCAGCTCCGGTGACGCACCGCCGCCGCGCAGCACCGGCGCGCGCTGGGGCATGTCGACGCTGCGCGGCCTGACCATCGGCTACGTCACCTTCTTCCGCGGCACGCCGCTGTTCGTGCAGATCCTGCTGGTCCACTTCGCGCTGATGCCCGCGCTGATCCACCCGGACCACGGCCTGCTGCTGGCCGGCGACGCCGCCCGCACCTTCCGGCAGGAACACGGCGCCTTCTTCTCGGGCTGCCTGGCGCTGAGCCTGAACGCCGGTGCCTACATCAGCGAGATCTTCCGCGCCGGCATCCAGAGCATCCACCGCGGCCAGACCCAGGCCGGCTACAGCCTCGGCCTGACGCACGCCCAGGCGATGCGCTTCGTGATCCTGCCGCAGGCCTTCCGCCGCATGGTCCCGGCGCTGGTCAACGAGGGCGTCACGCTGATCAAGGACTCGTCGCTGGTCTCCGCCATCGGCCTGGCCGAACTGGCCCTCGCCGCCCGCACCGTGGCCGGCGCCTACTCGCGCTACTGGGAACCCTACCTCGCGATCTCGGCCATCTACCTGATCCTGACGCTGGCGCTGTCAGCCTTCGCGAAGCGGCTGGAGGCGCCGGCGCACTTGAGGGGGCGGTGAACCCGCGCCCTCACCCCCTCGGGTGATGCTTCGCATGCAGCACCTTCAGCCGCTCCCTCGCCACGTGCGTGTAGATCTGCGTGGTCGAGATGTCGGCGTGGCCGAGCAGCAGCTGCACGGCGCGCAGGTCGGCGCCGTGGTTGAGCAGGTGGGTCGCGAAGGCGTGGCGCAGCGTGTGGGGTGACAGCGGTGCGGTGATGCCCGCCGTGAGGGCGTGTTTCTTGACCAGGTTCCACGCCATCTGCCGGGTCATGCCGGCGCCGCGAACCGTGACGAACAGGTCGTCGCAGGCGCGGCCCTGCAGCAGCGCCGGGCGGGATTCGGACAGGTAGCGGACCAGCCAGTGGCGGGCCTCCTCGCCGAAGGGCACGAGGCGTTCCTTGCTGCCCTTGCCGAGCACCTTCAGCACCTGATCCTCCAGGTGCAGCAGCAAGAGCCGCACGCCGACCAGCTCGCTGACGCGCAGGCCGGCGCCATACATCAGCTCGAACATCGCGCGGTCGCGCAGGCCCAGCGGCGTGTCGACGTCGGGGGCCGCCAGCAGCGCCTCGACCTGGGCCTCGGTGAGGCTGCGCGGCAGGCGCTGCGGCTTGCGCGCCGGGGTCATCTTCAGGGTCGGATCGGCGCTGCGCAGCGACTCGCGCAAGGCCCAGCGGTAGAAGCGCTTGAAGACCGTCAGACGCCGGTTCGCGGTGCTGGTCTTGGTGCCGGCATGGCGGGCGGCCATGACGGACATCAGCTGCCAGTCGACCGCCGTCAGCAGCGTCGGTGGCGGGTCCTGCAAGGCCAGCCCGCCGGCCAGCCCCTGCAGGTCGCGGCGGTAGGCGGCCAGCGTGTTGCGCGACAGACCGTCCTCCAGCCAGAGGGCGTCCAGGAAGCGGTCGATGACGGCCTGGTCCTCGGCCCGGACGACCGGAGGGGGCGCCTTCCTTGCGCTGGCGCCCGCCGTCGCCTTGGCCGTCGGCATCGACTCAGTCGAGCTTGAGCTTCTGCTGGTCGACCACCTTCTTGTAGACCTCGAACTCGGCCTTGATCTGGGCCGCGAACTGCTCGGGCGTGTTCAGCACGAACACCGAACCGGTGCCTTCGATGCGCTGGCGCACGCCCGGGTCCTCGGCCGCCTGGCGCACGGCGGCGTTGAGCTTGTCGACGATCTCGCGGCTGACGCCCTTGGGGCCGTGGATGCCGTAGAAGGCCATGCGGTTGACGGGCTCCAGGCCGACTTCCTTGAAGGTCGGCACGTCGGGCAGCACGGCCAGTCGCTGCGGCGAGGCGACGACGATCGGCACCAGCCGGCCGTCCTTGATGAAGGGCAGTGCCGAGGGCAGGTTGTCGAAGATCATCGGCACCTGGCCGGCCACCGTGTCGTTGAGCGCAGGGCCGGCACCGCGGTACGGGATGTGGGTCACGAACACGCCGGCCAGGCTCTTGTAGAGCTCCATCTGCAGATGGCCGATGCCGCCGGTGCCCGAGCTGGAGAAGCTGTAGCGGCCGGGGCTTGCCTTCAGCACCTGCACGAAGGTCTTGTAGTCCCGTGCGATGAAGCTCGGGTGCACCGCGATGACGTTGGGCGTGGCCGCCACGTTGATCACCGGCGTGAAGTCGGTGATGGGGTTGTACGGCGTGCGCGGGTTGATGGCCGGATTGGCCGCCGTGGTCGACACCGTCGCGATCGCGAAGGTGTAGCCGTCGGGAGCCGACTTGGCGACCATGTCCGCGCCGATGATCCCGCCGCCGCCGGCCTTGTTCTCGACCACCACGGTCTGGCCCAGCACGCCGCCGAGCTTCTCGGCCAGCGCGCGCGCGACGATGTCGGTGGTGCCCCCGGGTGCGAACGGCACGACCAGCCGCACCGGCTTGTTCGGCCAGGTCGACGTCTGGGCCTGTGCCAGCAGCGGGGCGGCGACAAGGCCGGCTGCCAGCAGGCAGCGGCCGAGGATCGAGCGGCGGGACAGATTCATGGGAACTCCTGACGGGGATGACCGGATGCTAGCGAGGCCAGCGGGAACCGCGATCGTGGGGCAAGCCCGCAAGGTCCGCTGTTGTGGATGCTTCGTACCGAAGCCAGGACCTGGACACCGCTAACCTTGTCCCCATGCTGACCCACGCCCTGCTGCTGCTGCCCGACTTCCTGCTGATCGTCGTGGGCTTCCTGGTCTGCCGCCACACCGCCCTGGACCGCACCGTCTGGAACGCCGCCGAGCGGCTGGTCTACTGGATGCTGTTCCCGGTGCTGCTGTTCGGCTCGATCGTGAAGAGCCCGCTGGCCCCGGCCGCGACGCTCAGCCTGGCCGTCGGCGGCGTGGCGATCTTCGGCGTCGGCTTTGCGCTGACCGTGCTGCTGCGGTACTGGCCCGGTGTCGACGCCCATCGGCTGGCCTCGGGCGCGCAGGTCGCCTTCCGCTTCAACTCCTACGTCGCGCTGGCGCTGGCCGAACGGCTCGGTGGTGCGCCGGGCGTCGCCTGGGTCGCCCTGCTGATCGCGCTGGGCGTGCCGCTGTGCAACCTCGGCGCGGTCTGGTGGCTGGCCCGGCAAGGCGGCCACGACACCTGGCGCGAGGTGCTGCGCAACCCGCTGATCATCGCCACGGTCACCGGCCTGATCGCCAACCAGGCCGGGCTGGTGCTGCCCGACCCGGTGCAGACGACGCTGTCGCGGATCGGCTCGGCCGCGTTGCCGCTGGGGCTGATGGCGGTCGGCGCGGGGCTGCAGTTCGGCGGTTTGCAAAAGGCGCCCGGACTGGCCGCCGCGCTGCTGGCGATCCGTCACGTGCTGCTGCCAGGCACGGCGCTGGTGCTGGGTGTGCTGCTCGGATTGCCGGCCGGACAGGCACAGATCCTGCTGGCCTTCTCGGCACTGCCCACCGCTTCGAGCTGCTACGTGCTGGCCGCGCGGATGGGCGGCGATGGCCCGTACGTGGCGGGCCTGGTCACCACCTCGACCCTGCTCGGCATGCTCAGCGTGCCGTTCGCGATGGTCGCCTTCGCGGCACTGCACGGCCACTGAGCCCGGCGCCGCGAGGCGCGCCATCCGGGTCGATCCCGATCCTTCGGGATCTTGCATCGTGCACGGATGTGTATACACTTTCCCCCACGTCGCCGCGGAGCCCGGCCTTCGACAGCGTCCCCGAAAGGCGCTGCACGATGCACCGGTCGCGACGTTCGCTCCTCACAGAGCCCGCTGTGGTGAGGGGAAGGTGCCCAGCCTCGTGTGCGGCGCCTTCCCATCCACATCCGCGTGCCCCGTCATGGTGGCGGGGCCGCACAGCGTGAGGACGCGATGGAAACCTACCTGCTCGACTGGGCCAACCTGCTGCTGCGCTGGGTCCATGTCATCACGGCGATCGCCTGGATCGGCTCGTCGTTCTACTTCGTCTTCCTCGACAACAGCCTGACGAAGCCGACCGCGCCGGACCTCGTCGCCAAGGGCGTCGACGGCGAACTGTGGGCCGTTCACGGCGGCGGCTTCTACCACCCGCAGAAGTACCTGGTCGCGCCGAAGGCGCTGCCGCAGAACCTGCACTGGTTCTTCTGGGAAAGCTACAGCACGTGGCTCAGCGGCTTCGGGCTGTTCACGGTGCTCTACCTGTTCAACGCCGGCACCTTCCTGGTCGACAAGTCGGTGCACGACTGGTCACCCGGCCTGGCGATCGGCGCGGCGCTGGGCTTCCTGTTGGCGTTCTGGCTCGTCTACGACGTCATCTGCCGCAGCCTGGGCCGGCGCCGCAACGGCGACCTGCTGGTCGGCCTCGGCGTCACCGTGTTCATCGTCGCGGCCAGCTGGCTGGCCTGCCAGCTGTTCGCCGGCCGCGCGGCCTTCCTGCTGATGGGCGCGATGATCGCCACGGCCATGAGCGCCAACGTGTTCGTCTGGATCATCCCGGGCCAGCGCACCGTCATCGCGCAGATGAAGGCGGGCCAGCCGGTCGACCCGATCCACGGCCAGCGCGCCAAGCAGCGCAGCGTGCACAACACCTACTTCACGCTGCCGGTGCTGATCGCGATGCTGTCCAACCACTACGGCTGGCTCTATCAGGGTGCGCACAACTGGCTCGTGCTGGTGCTGCTGATGCTGGCCGGCGCGCTGATCCGGCACAGCTTCGTGGCCCGCCACAAGGCCCTGGTGATGGGCAAGCGCGTGCCGTGGGAACAGGCCGGCGCGGGCGTGCTCGTGCTGCTGGGCCTGGTGATCTGGCTGGCGCCCGCGCCGCAGACCGAAGCCCAGAAGGCGGCACTGGCTCAGCCGGTGAGCTATGCCCAGATCGCACCGGTCATCCAGCAGCGCTGCGTCATGTGCCACAACGAGCAGCTGCAGAACAAGGGCATCGCGCTGCACACGCCCGAGCTGGTCAAGCGCCACGCGCAGGCGCTCTACCAGCAGGCGGTGGTGCAGAAGCTCATGCCGCTGAACAACGCCACCCAGATCACCGACGACGAACGGGCGCTGCTCAAGCGCTGGTTCGAGGCCGGCGCGCCGATGCCCTGACCCCCCGGGCAACGCCATCCCAGCAGTCCCACCGCAGTTCCACAGATGACCCGCCTTGACGGGCACGAGGAGACCAGAACCATGTCCGACACCACCCTGGACGCCAGCGTCCATCCGGTTGACGAGAAGCTGCCCACGCCACGCCTGCTGGCGCTGGGTTTCCAGCATGTGCTGGTGATGTATGCCGGCGCCATCGCGGTGCCGCTGATCGTCGGGCGGGCGCTCAAGCTCAGTCCGGAGCAGGTCGCGCTGCTGATCTCGGCCGACCTGTTCTGCTGCGGCATCGTCACGCTGATCCAGTCGCTGGGCGTGACGCAGTGGTTCGGCATCCGACTGCCGGTGATGATGGGCGTGACCTTCGCCGCCGTCGGCCCGATGGTCGCGATGGCCGAGTCGATGCCGGGCCTGGACGGTGCCCGCACGATCTTCGGCGCCATCATCGCGGCGGGTGTCATCGGCATGGTGATCGCGCCACTGGCCAGCCGCATGTTGCGGTTCTTCCCGCCGGTGGTGACGGGCACGATCATCGCCATCATCGGCATCAGCCTGATGCGCGTGGGCATCGGCTGGGCGATGGGCGGGCCGGCCTTCCTGGCCAAGATTCCCGACCCGGCGCACCTGCAGGCGGTGGCCAACGCCAAGGCGGCCGGCACGGCCCTGCCGATCGGGCCGGCGCCGATGATCGCCAACCCGAACTACGCGGCGCTCGACAACATGGCCATCGCGCTGTTCGTGCTGGCCTGCATCCTGCTGATCGCCAAGTACGGCCGCGGCTTCCTCGCCAACATCTCCGTGCTGCTGGGCATCGTGATCGGTGGCGTGGTGGCCACGCTGCTGGGCAAGATGACCTTCGGCAAGGTCGCCAGCGCGCACTGGTTCGACGTCGTGCTGCCCTTCTCGTTCGGCACGCCGATCTTCGACCCGGTGCTGATCGCGACGATGGTGCTGGTGATGATCGTGACCTTCATCGAGTCGACCGGCATGTTCCTGGCGCTCAGTGACCTGACCGGCCGCCCGCTGACGACCCGCAGCCTGACCGCCGGCCTGCGCACCGATGGCCTGGGCACCTTGATCGGCGGCATCTTCAACACCTTCCCGTACACCAGCTTCTCGCAGAACGTCGGCCTGGTCGGCGTGACCGGCGTGCGCAGCCGCTTCGTCTGCGTCGTCGGCGGCCTGATCCTGATCGTGCTGGGCCTGATCCCGAAGATGGCCGCGCTGGTCGAGTCGCTGCCGCAGTTCGTGCTGGGCGGTGCCGGCCTGGTGATGTTCGGCATGGTCGCGGCGACCGGCATCCGCATCCTCGCGGGGGTCGACTACAAGGCCAACAAGAACAACCTGTACATCGTCGCCGTGTCGATCAGCGCGGGCATGATCCCGCTGGTCGCGCCGGCCTGGACCCAGCACATGCCGCACGGGCTGCATCCGCTGCTGGAATCGGGCATCCTGCTGACGACCATCAGCGCGGTCGTGCTCAACCTGTTCTTCAACGGTGGCGGCTCGGCCGAGGCCAGCGAACGCGAAGCCCGCATTGCCGCGATGCAGGCCGACGGCGGACACTGATCCGAACCCTGACCCACCACCTGACCCGCGCCATGCCCACCCTGCTGATCCGCCACGCCACGCTGCTCGTCACGATGGACGCGCAGCGGCGCGAGATCGCGGACGGCGCGGTCTACATCCGCGACCACGTGATCGAGCAGGTCGGCGCCAGCGCCGATCTGCCCGCCACGGCCGACGAGGTGATCGATGCGCGCGGCCAGGTCGTCATCCCCGGCCTGGTCAACACGCACCACCACATGTACCAGTCGCTGACGCGGGTGGTGCGGCCGGCGCAGGACTGCGAGCTGTTCGAGTGGCTGCGCACGCTCTACCCGATCTGGGCTGGCCTGAGCCCCGAACACGCGCAGGTGTCGACCCAGACGGCGATGGCCGAGCTGCTGCTGTCGGGCTGCACGACCAGCGCGGATCACCTCTACATCTACCCCAACGGCGTGCGACTGGACGACACGCTGGAGGCCGCGCGCGAGATCGGCATGCGCTTCCACGCGTCGCGCGGCTCGATGAGCGTCGGCCAGAGCCAGGGCGGTCTGCCGCCGGACCGGGTGGTCGAGCGCGAGGCCGACATCCTCGCCGACACCCAGCGCGTGATCGAGCGCTGGCATGACCCGGCGCGCCACGCGATGCAACGCATCGTCGTGGCGCCGTGTTCGCCGTTCTCGGTCAGCCGCGAGCTGATGCGCGACGCCGCGCTGCTGGCGCGCGAACACGGCGTGTCGCTGCACACCCACCTGGCCGAGAACGACAACGACATCGCCTACACGCGCGAGAAGTTCAACTGCACGCCGGCCGAATACGCCGAGCAGCTCGGCTGGCTCGGGCCGGATGTCTGGCACGCCCACTGCGTCAAGCTCGACGAGGCCGGCATCGCGCTGTTCGCGCGCACCGGCACGGGCATCTCGCACTGCCCGGGCTCGAACATGCGGCTGGCCTCGGGCGCCGCGCCGATCCGCGCGATGCGCGACGCCGGCGTCAAGGTCTCGCTGGCCGTCGACGGCTCGGCCAGCAACGACAGCGGCCACATGCTCGACGAGGCCCGCCTGGCGCTGCTGCTTCAGCGGGTCTCGCACGGCCCCGTCAAGGGACCGACGGCGATGACCGCGCGCGAGGTCCTGGAGATCGCCACGCTCGGCGGCGCGGCGGTGCTCAACCGTGACGACATCGGCGCGCTCGCCCCGGGCATGAGCGCCGACCTCGTCACCTTCCCGCTGGACACCATCGGCATGGCCGGCGCCCACCACGACCCGCTGGCCGCGCTGTTCTTCTGCCACGTGCCGCAGGTGCGGCACAGCATCGTCAACGGCCGCGTGGTGGTGCGCGACGGCGTGCTCGCCACGGTCGACCTGCCGCGCCTGATCGAGCGCCACAACCGCCTGGCGACGTCGCTGGTCGAGGCATGATTCCGGCTTCCCTGAACCCCTCAACGGAGCCCTGACCCATGCCCACCATCCGCGTCGAACTGATGACCGGCCGCACCGTCGAACAGAAGCGCGCACTCGCTGCAGCCCTCACCGAAGCCACCGTGCGCACCATCGGCGGCAACGCCTCCAGCGTCGACGTCGTCTTCTTCGACATCGAACGCCACGACTGGGCCACCGGCGGCGAGCTGTGGCTGGACAAGATGGCCGCGCCCAAGCCGGATTGAGCGCGGGCAGACGTGAAAAGGCCCGCGCAAGGCGGGCCTGTGGACGTCCCGGCGGCTCAGGCCGCCTGCCGCACAGGCAGCACCGGCCTCAATTCGGCAGCTGTCATCGCCAACAGGGCAAGCGTCTCGCCTCTGTCGTTGCAGAACTCGACTTCATAGGCATCGGAGCTGTGCACCTCCACCACGGTACCGACATCGCCAGCCTTGACGCCGAAGGCGGGGACATCCGTGGCGGCCGCGACCACATCGAGCAGTTCGTAGGTCAACTGATGTCCTCCTTCACATAGACGCTGGTGAGGTGGGGCTCATCCCCTTGCAGGCGGACGATCCAGCACGTTCTGACCATAGCAGTTCCGTTCGGGCCCGTCACCGGTAGGTCAACGAGGTAGCGCTGCCCGTGTCGGTCGGCGTGTCGTCTGATGGCCGGAGCATGGGGCAGACCGTCGCGGATGGCTGACGCCAGCTGTGTTGCGTGCCCTCGTTCCATTCCAAGCACAGCCGCAAACACCCGAGCCTTGTGCATGCCAACGGTGTGCTCGGGGTTCAAGGCATAGCCGTCGAGCTTGGCCTCGGGTATGACCGCCCGTTCATGGTTCGGCAACGCATCCGGATGTGGCATCGACCATTCTTGGCGGCACTCACGCCCGCCTCGCATCCCCCTGAAGGGCGTCTTGACGCCCCACCCATTCCTCCCCGGAATGGCCGGAATGCCCGCACTGCGCTTCTGCCGGCGGGTCCGCTTCGACACCATCCGCACCAGTCGTTTCAACAACCACTGGAGCAAGCGATGGCGAAGATGAAGGCCGCGATGGCCGCCGTGCTGGTGATGGAGAAGGAAGGCGCGACGCAGGCCTTCGGGGTGCCCGGCGCCGCGATCAATCCGTTGTATGCGGCGATGCGCGAGCATGGCGGCATCGGGCACATCCTGGCCCGGCACGTCGAGGGTGCCTCGCACATGGCCGAGGGCTACACCCGGGCGCGGGCCGGCAACATTGGCGTGTGCATCGGCACCTCCGGGCCGGCCGGCACGGACATGATCACCGGGCTGTATTCGGCCATCGCCGACTCGATCCCGATCCTGTGCATCACCGGCCAGGCGCCGCGCGCCCGGCTGCACAAGGAGGACTTCCAGGCCATCGACATCGCCAGCATCGCCAAGCCGGTGACCAAGTGGGCGACCACGGTGATGGAGCCGGCCCAGGTGCCGCGAGCCTTCCAGCAGGCCTTCCACCTGATGCGCTCGGGCCGTCCGGGCCCCGTGCTGATCGACCTTCCCTTCGATGTGCAGCAGGCCGAGATCGAGTTCGACATCGACACCTACGAGCCGCTGCCGGTCTACAAGCCGGCCGCTACGCGGCGTCAGATCGAACACGCGCTGGACCTGCTGGCCAGTGCCGAGCGGCCGCTGATCGTGGCCGGTGGCGGCATCATCAACGCGGACGCGTCGGACCTGCTGGTCGAGTTCGCCGAGCTGACCGGCATGCCCGTGATCCCCACGCTGATGGGCTGGGGCAGCATCCCCGACGATCACCCGCTGATGGCCGGCATGTGCGGCCTGCAGACCAGCCACCGCTACGGCAACGCGACGATGCTGGCGAGCGACTTCGTCATCGGCATCGGCAACCGCTGGGCCAACCGCCACACCGGCTCGCCGGAGGTGTACTGCAAGGGCCGGCGCTTCATCCACGTCGACATCGAGCCGACGCAGATCGGCCGCGTCTTCGCGCCCGACTACGGCATCGTGTCGGACGCCAAGGCCGCATTGGCCCTGTTCGTCGAGGTCGCCCGCGAACGCGCCGCCGCCGGCACCTTGCCCGACCGGCGCAGCTGGGCCCGCGAATGCCTGGCCCGCAAGTCCTCGGTCGAGTACCAGCGCAAGACCCATTTCGACACCGTGCCGATGAAGCCGCAGCGGGTCTACCAGTGCATGAACCGCGCCTTCGGCCGCGACACGACCTACGTCAGCACGATCGGCCTGAGCCAGATCGCCGGGGCGCAGTTCCTGCACGTCTTCCACCCGCGCCACTGGATCAACTGCGGCCAGGCCGGCCCGCTGGGCTGGACCGTGCCGGCCGCCCTCGGCGTGCGGGCGGCCGATCCGGGGCGGCGCATCGTCGCGCTGTCGGGCGACTACGACTTCCAGTTCATGATCGAGGAACTCGCGGTCGGCGCGCAGTTCAAGCTGCCCTACATCCACATGGTCGTCAACAACAGCTACCTCGGCCTGATCCGCCAGAGCCAGCGCGGCTTCAACATGGACCACTGCGTGCAGCTCGGCTTCGACAACATCAACACGGCCAGCGACGAGCCGGCGATGGGCTATGGCGTCGACCACATCAAGGTGGTCGAGGGCCTGGGCTGCAAGGCGATCCGCGTGCACCGCCAGGAGGAACTCGCGCCGGCCATCGCGCAGGCCGACGCCTGGATGGCCGAACATCGCGTGCCGGTCGTCATCGAGGTGCTGCTCGAGCGCGTCACCAACATCGCGATGGGCACCGAGATCGACAACATCATCGAGTTCGAGCCGCTCGCCGCCGAGCCGGCCGACGCCCCGACGGCGGTGGTCGCCACGATGCTGGACTGAGCCGCGACCACCAGAATCACGATCCGTTCCGCGCCCCGACGGAACCCTGCACCAGACCCACGACCAGACGAAGACAGGACCCACGCATGCCACGCTTCAGCGCCAACCTCTCGATGCTGTTCACCGAGGTGCCGATGATCGACCGCTATGCCGCCGCCGCCGCGGCCGGCTTCCGCGCCGTCGAGGTCCAGTTCCCCTACGAGCACCCGCCCGAGGTGCTGCGCGCCCGGCTGGAGGCGCACGACCTGACGATGGTCCTGCACAACCTGCCGGCCGGCGACTGGGCCGCCGGCGAGCGTGGCATCGCCTGCCTGCCCGACCGCATCGACGAGTTCCGCGACGGCGTCCAGCGCGCCATCACCTACGCCCGCGCACTCGGCGTGCCGCAGCTCAACTGCCTCGCCGGCATCGCCCCGCTCGGCGCCGACGAGCGGGTGCTTCGGGCCACGCTGGTCGCCAACCTGCGCCATGCGGCGGCTGAACTCGACCAGGCCGGGCTGGGGCTGCTGATCGAGCCGATCAACACCTTCGACATCCCCGGCTTCTTCGTCAACCGCACGGCGCAGGCGCTGGACATCCTCGACGAGGTCGGCGCGCGCAACGCGCGGGTGCAGTTCGACTGCTATCACGCGCAGCGCATGGAGGGCGAGCTCTGCGGCACGCTGAGCCGGCACCTGGACCGCATCGGCCATGTGCAGATCGCCGACAACCCCGGCCGCCACGAGCCCGGCACCGGCGAGATCCACCACGGCAACCTGTTCCGCCACCTCGATGCGATCGGCTATCGCGGCTGGGTCGGCTGCGAATACAAGCCGGCGACGACGACCGAAGCCGGCCTGGGCTGGCTGCACGACATCGGCAGGCTCACGGCCTGAGCCACCGCTGAACTGACCGACGACAAGAAGGAGACCCCGACATGACACGACAACGCATCGGCTTCATCGGCCTGGGCATCATGGGCGCACCGATGTGCGGCCACCTGATCGCCGCCGGCCACGACGTCTTCGTGCACACCCGCAGCAAGCTGCCGCCGGCGATCGTCGACAGCCCGGCCACGCGCTGCGCCAGCGCGGCCGAGGTCGCGCAGCGCGCCGACGTGATCGTCACGATGCTGCCCGACACGCCCGACGTCGAGAAGGTGCTGTTCGGCGCCGCCGGCATCGCCGAAGGCCTGAAGCAGCGCCCGGCCGGCGCGGCCCGCGCCACGGTGGTCGACATGAGCTCGATCTCGCCGATCGCCACGCAGGACATGGCCGCGCGCATCGAGGCGCTCGGCGCCGATCACCTGGACGCGCCGGTCTCCGGCGGCGAGGTCGGGGCGCGCAACGCGACGCTGTCGATCATGGTCGGCGGCGAGACGGCGGTGTTCGAGCGCATCCGGCCGCTGTTCGAGCGCATGGGCAAGAACATCACCCACGTTGGCGGGCATGGCGACGGCCAGACCGCGAAGGTCGCCAACCAGATCATCGTGGCGCTCAACATCGAGGCGGTGGCCGAGGCGCTGCTGTTCGCGGCGAAGGCTGGCGCCGATCCGGCCAAGGTGCGCCAGGCGCTGATGGGCGGCTTCGCGGCCAGCCGCATCCTGGAGGTACACGGCGAGCGCATGGTCAAGCGCACCTTCGAGCCGGGCTTCCGCATCGAGCTGCATCAGAAGGACCTCAACCTCGCCCTGAGCAGCGCCCGTGCGCTGGGTGTCAGCCTGCCCAACACGGCCACGGCGCAAGAACTCTTCAACGCCTGCGCGGCCCACGGCGGCAAGGGCTGGGACCATTCGGCGATGGTGCGGGCGCTCGAGAAGATGGCGAACTTCGAGATCGGCGGGGGAAGCTGACCTAGGATGTTTTCCATGCAAGCCGACACGACCAATCCCCTGCCCGCCCGCACGCTGCTGCGCCGGATGTTCGACGCCGCGATCGCCTCGGCCCAGCCGGAGGTCAACATCGCCGCCCACCTGCCCGACCCGGCCTCGCTGCCCAACGGCCGGCTGGTCGTGATCGGCGCGGGCAAGGCCTCGGCGGCGATGGCGCAGGCGGTCGAGCGGGCCTGGCCCGGTGACCTGGCGCAGCTCAGCGGCCTGGTCGTGACGCGCTACGGCTACGCCGTGCCATGCCAGCGCATCGAGATCGTCGAGGCGGCGCATCCGGTGCCCGATGCCGCCGGCCTGGCCGCTGCGGAACGGCTGCTCGCGCTGGCCCGCAGCCTGGGGCCCGAGGACACCGTGCTGTGCCTGATCTCGGGCGGCGGCTCGTCGCTGCTGCCGCTGCCGCTGCCCGGCCTGACGCTGGCCGACAAGCAGGCCGTCAACCGTGCGCTGCTGGCCTCGGGCGCGACCATCGCCGAGATGAACGTGGTGCGGCGCCACCTGTCGGCCATCAAGGGCGGCCGGCTGGCCGCCGCCTGTCACCCGGCCCGCGTGCTGACGCTGCTGATCTCGGACGTGCCGGGCGACCAGCCAGCCGACATCGCCTCAGGCCCGACCGTGCCTGACGCCAGCCGCTGCGAGGACGCGCTGGCCATCGTCCGCCGCTATGGCATCGCGCTGCCCGAGCCGGTGCGCGCGGTGCTGGAGAGCGGCGCCGGCGAGTCGATCAAGCCCGATGACCCGCGCTTGGCCGGCTGCGAGACCCGCATGATCGCGACGCCGCAGATGGCGCTGGAGGCCGCCGCCGCCGTCGCCCGCGACAGTGGCTACACGCCGCTGATCCTGGGCGACGCGATCGAGGGCGAGGCCCGCGACGTCGGCAAGGTCCTTGCCGGCCTGGCCCTGCAGATTGCCCGCCGCGCCCAGCCCTTCGAGCCGCCCTGCGTGCTGCTGTCGGGCGGCGAGACGACCGTGACCGTGCGCGGCCAGGGCCGCGGCGGCCGCAACGTCGAATGCCTGCTGTCCTGCGCGATCACCCTGAACGGCCAGCCCGGCATTCACGCGCTGATGGGCGACACCGACGGCGTCGACGGCCTGGAGGAAACGGCTGGCGCGCTGATCGGCCCCGACACCCTGAGCCGCGCCTGGGACCTGGGCCTGCGCCCGCTCGACCAGCTGGCCGACAACAACGGCCACGGCTTCTTCGAGGCCCTCGGCGACGCCGTCGTCACGGGGCCGACGCTGACCAACGTCAACGACTTCCGGGCGATCCTGATCGAGCGGGGGTGAAGGGGACGAGGTCGGTCGTGGCGCAAGAAAGCCCGCGCATGGCGGGCTGTTCGCTGAGGATCCGGCGCGTCGTCAAGCGGCGCGCAGATCACCGGGACGGTCGTGGCCGGCGCGCCAGACCAGTTCCAGCTCATCGGAGCGCAGGACCTCGGTGGCCAGCGTGCGGCCTTCCTGATCGGCGAACTCGACGAGAAACTCAGTTTCCGGCTGAGGGAACGCATGAACGATGGTCCCCTCCGAACCCGCCGCGATGCCGGCAGACGGAAGGGCCCGCTTCACGCGCACGACATCCAGTTCTTCAAGCATCGGGTCCTCCGTTCACGTAGAGAGTCGTCAGTCGCGGGGCCTGCTGGCCCGTGTCGATCATCCAACCCGTTCGGACAGTAGCACGACCCCGTGGGCCAAGGATGAGCAAGTCCACCGCGAACTCCTGACCGCCTCGACGCGCTGGTCTCGAGACGGCGGGATGCTCGGGCAGGGCCCGGAGGATCGCCTCCGCAAGATCTCGCCAGTTGTCGCGGGTGTAGCCCAGCGCAGAGGCAAACACCCTGGCCTTCGATCCGCCACGCGGATGCTGCGGATTCAGCGCGTAGTCCCTCAGCTTCGCCACCGGAACGATGGCCTTCTCGACATGGGGCAAGGCCTGCGGGTGGGTCATCACCCCATTCTCGAAAGCGTTTTCCGGTCTGGCACTCCCTCTTGAGGGGGGACCGCCTCGCCACACCGTCAGCCGCGTTGCGCCAGCGCCCAGGTGAGGTGTTCAGCCAGCACGGCATCGGCCGGCCCCGCGTCGACGGCGGCCTGCAGGGCCGTGGCGATGGCCGGGTCGGCGGTCTCGCGCCAGGCGTTGCCCAGCGCGATGGCGAGGTTGCGGCGCCAGCGGGCGTGGCCGATGCGGCGGATGGCGCTGCCTTCGGTCAGGCGCAGGAAGGTGGGCTCGTCCCAGGACCACAGCGCGAGCAAGGTGGGGGCGCGGAAGGGCTCGCGGACGTCGAAGTCGGGCAAGGCGCTGACCTTCGCGTACTTGTTCCACGGGCAGGCCAGCTGGCAGTCGTCGCAGCCGTAGATGCGGTTGCCCATCGGCGCCCGCAGCTCGGTCGGGATCGGGCCGTCGTGTTCGATCGTCAGGTAGCTGATGCAGCGGCGGGCGTCGAGCCGGCCGGGCGCGACGATGGCCTGGGTCGGGCAGGCGTCGAGGCAGGCCGTGCAGTTGCCGCACGCCCCCTGGGTCGCGTGCGGTGAGTCGGTGACCGGCAGCGGCAGGTCGACGTAGATCTCGCCGAGGAAGAACATCGAGCCGTGGTCGCGGTCGAGCAGCAGCGTGTGCTTGCCGCGCCAGCCGATCGCGGCGCGGCTGGCGAGTTCGACCTCCAGCACCGGGGCCGAATCGCAGAAGACGCGGTGGCCGTGCGGGCCGATCTCGGCGGCGATGCGCTCGGCCAGCTGCTGCAGGCGCTGGCGCACGACCTTGTGGTAGTCCCGGCCCCGGGCATAGACCGACACCACCGCCTCGCCGGGGCGTTGCAGGCGGGCCTGTTCACGCTCGCGCCAGTCGGGTGGGGTGTCGCGCGGCAGGTAGTCGGCCCGCACGCTCAGGACCCGCACGGTGCCCGGCACCAGCTCGGCCGGGCGGGCGCGCTTGAGACCGTGCGCGGCCATGTAGTGCATCTGGCCGTGAAAGCCGGCCTGCAGCCACGCCAGCAGCCCGGGTTCGGCGGCGGACAGGTCCGCGTCGGCCACACCGATCTGGGAGAATCCGAGCGCCCCGGCCCACCCGCGCAGCTGTTGCGACACGCGAGCCAGCAAGGTGGCATCGGGGTGCTGCGGCTCGGATGGACTGAAGGTCATCCGACGATTCTAGGAACGCCCCCCGGCACGCCCTGAGGCGCCCGAACCGACTTGAACCGACACCTCGTCCTGACCTGGCCCGATGAAGCCGCCTGCGCCGCGATGGCCGGCCGGCTGGCCGCCCTGCCCGCGCTGCGCGGTGCCTGCATCGAGCTGCACGGCGGCCTGGGCGCCGGCAAGACGACCTGGGTGCGGCACCTGCTGCGGGCGCTGGGCGTGACCGGCCGCATCAAGAGCCCGAGCTACGCGATCGTCGAGCCCTACGCGCTGCCGGCCGATGCCCTCGGCGCGACACCCGCAAGCGAAGCCTGGCACTTCGATTTCTACCGTTTCGGCGACCCGCAGGAATGGGAGGACGCCGGATTCCGCGAACTCTTCGCCTCGCCCGGACTCAAGCTGGTCGAATGGCCCGAGCGCATCGCCGGGCTGACCGGGCCGGCCGACCTGGCGCTGCACATCGAGGCCCGCCTGGACGGCAGCCGCGAGGTCCGCGTCGAGGCCGCCACGGCGCTCGGCGGGTCGCTGCTGACCGCCCTGGCCATCCTGGTGCCACAACCGTCCTGATCGCCATGATGCACCCCCACGATCGACGCCAGTGGCTCGCGCAGACGGGCACCCTGCTGCTGAGCTTCACCGCCTTCAGCGGGCCGGCCCGCGCCGCCAACCTGGTCGCGGTGCGGGTCTGGCCCTCGGCCGACTACACCCGCGTGACCATCGAGTCCGACATCGCGCTGACGACGCGCCACTTCGCGGTCGAGGACCCGCCGCGCCTGGCCATCGACATCGACGACCTGGAGCTGAGCCCGCAGCTGCGCGAGCTGGTCACCAAGGTCGGCCAGAACGACCCGAACATCGCCCGCGTGCGGGTCGGCCAGAGCGAGCCGCGCAAGGTCCGCATGGTGTTCGACCTGAAGCGCGCGAGCCGGCCGCAGGTGTTCTCGCTGCAGCCGATCCCGCCGTATCGGCACCGCCTCGTCTTCGACCTCTACCCGGCCCAGCGGCCCGACCCGCTGCTGCAGGTCGTGCAGGCGCGCGAACAGGCGATCGCGGCGTCCGGATCGGCCTCGGAGCCGACGGCGGCGGAGGCCTCGGCCGATGCGGCCTCCCAGGTCGACGACGCGCTGGGCGAGCTGATCGGGCAGATCCAGACCCAGCCCCGGCCCGCGACACCACCAGCGACATCGCCAGCGACACCGCCCGCCACGCCACGACCGCCCGCGGCACCGCCAGTCGCCGCGTTGCCGCCGGCCTCGGCACCGTCGACCGCGCCCGTCGCCCCGCCGACGCCCACGCTGCCCCCCGGCCGCGCCGGCATCAACCGGCTGGTGATCGTCGCGATCGACCCCGGCCACGGCGGCGAGGACCCGGGCGCCTCGGGCCCCAGCGGGCTGCGCGAGAAGGACGTGGTGCTGCGCATCGCCCGCCAGCTGCACGACGAGATCAACCGCCGGCCCGGCATGCGCGCGATGCTGACGCGCGACGACGACTACTTCGTGCCGCTCAACGAGCGCGTGCGCAAGGCCCAGCGGGTGCAGGCCGACCTGTTCATCTCGATCCACGCCGACGCCTTCATCCGCCCGACCGCCCGCGGCGCCTCGGTCTTCGCGCTGTCCGAACGCGGTGCCAGCAGCGCGGCGGCGCGCTGGATGGCGCAGCAGGAGAACCGCTCCGACGCGATCGGCGGCATCAACATCAAGGCCAACGACCGGCACGTGATCAACACGCTGCTGGACATGAGCACGACCGCGCAGATCCGCGACAGCCTGAAGATCGGCCGCGAGGTGCTGGGCCACATCGGGCGCATCGGCCGGCTGCACAAGGACGAGGTCGAGCAGGCCGGTTTCGCGGTGCTGAAGGCGCCGGACATCCCGTCGATCCTGGTCGAGACGGCCTTCATCTCGAACCCCGAGGAAGAGCGCCGCCTGCGCGATCCGGCCTACCAGGCGCAGCTGGTGCAGGCGCTGCTGACGGGGGTGACGCGCTACTTCGCGAAGAACCCCCGGATGGCCCGCAACCGGATGACCTGAGCCCCGCGGTTCAAGCCTGCGCGGCTTCGGCCCGGCGGGCCCGCCAGGCGCCGAAGATGGCCAGCAGGCCCGGCACGACGATGAAGGCCCAGATGATCTTGCTCAGGTGGGTCTGCACCCACGGCACGTTGCCGAACAGGTAGCCCGCGCCGGTCAGGCCGACGACCCAGAGCGCCGCACCGGCCACGTTGAAGGCCACGAACTTGCTGCGCGTCATCTCGGCCACGCCGGCGACGAAGGGCGCGAAGGTCCGCACGAAGGGCATGAATCGGGCGATCACGATGGTGATGCCGCCGTGTTTCTCGTAGAACGCATGGGCCTGCAGGAAGGCCTGGCGATTGAAGAAGCGCGACTGCTCCCACTGGAACACGCGTGGCCCGATCGTGCGGCCGATCGTGTAGTTCAGCTGGTCGCCGAGCACCGCCGCCAGCAGCAGCAGCGCCATCGCCAGCGGCAGGCTCATCAGGCCCAGCCCGCACATCGTGCCGACCACGAACAGCAGCGAATCGCCGGGCAGGAAGGGCATCACGACGACCCCCGTCTCGACGAAGATGATCACGAACAGCAGGGCATAGATCCAGGCGCCGTGATCGGCCACGAACTGGGCAAGGTGCTGGTCCACATGCAGCACGAAATCGAAGAGGACGGCCAGGATTTCCATGGCCGGGATTATCCGGGCCGACATTTCCGTACATCCCGTCACAGCTTGCGACAATTTGCCGTTTCCGGCCTTCAGCCGTGAACGCCCGGCCTGCACACTCGCGGCCTGTCCAAGCCTTGTCTCCCATGCGCCGTCGTTCGCTGCTCCGCTCGTCATTCGCCTTGGCCGGCTTGCCCGGCTGGCCGGCACTGCCCGCCCTGATGGCCACCGCCGCGCACGCGGCCAACGACGACAGCATCCTGATCGGCCAGATCGGCCCGCAAGGCGCCCTGCTCGACGCGGCCTGCCACGAACAGCTCGCCGGCATGAAGCTCGCTCTCGACGACGCCAACGCGCGCGGCGGCATCGGTGGTCGCAAGCTGCGCTGGGTCCGCCTCGACAGTGGCGGGCTGGCCCCGGCGATGCTGGCGGTGAAGGCGCAGCGGCTGGGCTCGGAAGCCACGTTCATGGCCTGGCTCGGACCCGTCGGCGCCGCCTGCCAGGCCGCGCTGGCGCAGATCCCGGCCGAGGCGCGCGCGCCCTGCATCGGCGCGATGTCGCTGCAGGACCGCCAGCGCGAGTCCCTGCCCGGCTGGCAGTTCCACGTCCGCGCCAGCCAGGCCCGCCAGGCCGAGGTGCTGGTGCGCCATCTCGGCACCTTGCGGCTGACGCGCGTGGCGATCGTCAGCCGCAGCGGGCCGGACGGCAACGAGTCGGCCGGCGTGCTGGGCGCGGCGCTGGCCGAACGCGGGCTGCGGCCGATCTCCCAGGCCAGCGTCACCGACGACCCGGCCACCTTGCAGGAAGCCGCGCGCAAGCTGGTCGCGCTCGATCCGCAAGCCCTGCTGCTGGCCTTGCCGGCGCACCAGATGCTCGGCCTGATCGAGCAGGTGCGCGCGCTCAAGCGCCAGCCGGCGATCTACGCGATGTCGATGGGCGGCGGCGAAGCGCTGATCGAGGGCGGCCTGAAGCGCGCCGAGGGCGTCGTCATCACCCAGGTCGTGCCGCACCCGTGGAGCGACGCGCAACCCCAGCTGGCCGACTACCGCCGCGCCTGCGAGCCGGCCCAGGTGCGGGTCGGCTATGCCAGCCTGGAGGGCTACCTGACCGCCCAGGTGCTGGTCGAGGCGCTGCGCCGCGCCGGCCCGCGGGTGCAGCGCCGTGGCCTGCGTGACCGGCTGGCGACGTTGCAGCTGCCGCTGTCGGGCATGGACGTCGACTTCCAGCGCGGTGACGGCGCCGGCTCGCGCTACGTCGAGCTGGTGCAGATCGGACCGGGCGGGCGCTACCTGCGCTGAAGGGCCGCTCCCTAGAATCGAAGCGATGAGCCTGAACGATGCCGTCGCCCCTTCCGACACGACCCTTGCCCAAGCCCCGGCGCGGCGGCCGATCCGCGAACTGCCCGACGAGCTGATCAGCCAGATCGCGGCCGGCGAGGTCATCGAGCGGCCCGGCTCGGTCGTGCGCGAGCTGCTCGACAACGCGCTCGATGCCGGCGCCCGCCAGATCACGCTGCGGCTGGCGGCCGGTGGCGTGCGCGGCATCAGCGTCGAGGACGACGGCTGCGGCATCCCCGCCGATGAACTGCCGCTGGCGCTGCGCCGCCACGCCACCAGCAAGATCGGCAGCCTGCACGACCTGGAACAGGTCGGCACGATGGGCTTTCGCGGCGAGGCGCTGGCCGCCGTCGCGTCGGTGGCCGAACTGAGCATCACCAGCCGTCACGCCGGCCAGCCGCACGCGATGCGCATCGACGCCCGCACCGGCGAGCTGACGCCGGCCGCCCGCGCGGTCGGCACGACCATCGAGGTGCGCGAGCTGTTCTACGCCACGCCCGCGCGGCGCAAGTTCCTGAAGACCGATGCGACCGAGCTGGCCCATTGCCTGGACGCCGTGCGCCGCCACGCGCTGGCCCGCCCGGACGTCGGCTTTGCCGTCTGGCACGAGGGCCGGCTGGTCGAGCAATGGCGCGCCGCGACACCCGAACAGCGCATCGCCGACGTGCTGGGGGCCGACTTCATCGTCGCCAGCCGCGCCGTCACCAGCCAGGCCGGCCCGCTGCGGGTGATCGGCCGGGTCGGCCTGCCCGAGGCGGCACGCGCCCGCGCCGACCTGCAGTACGCCTATGTCAACGGCCGCCACGTGCGTGACCGGCTGGTCGCGCATGGCGTGCGTTCGGCCTACGAGGACGTGCTGCACGGCCAGCGCCAGCCCAGCTACGTGCTGTTCATCGAGCTGCCGCCCGAGCGGGTCGACGTCAACGTCCACCCGACCAAGGCCGAGGTCCGATTCCGCGATTCGCGCGAGGTCCACCAGGCCCTGCGCCGCGCGGTCGAGGGCGCGATCGCGGTGTCGCGCAGCGCCGAGGCGCCCGCCGAAGGCGACGCGGCCAACGTGCCGGCCGCGTCGTCGCCGGCCCAGCCGCCCACCGCATCACCGACCTACCCGGCCTGGACCCCGCCGACGATGCCGCGTGTGCAAGGCGCCCTGGCCTTGCAGGAAGCCGCCGCGCTTTATGCGCAGCCGGTGCCGCCGCGCAGCTGGCCCGTGTCGATCGATGGAAAAGCGACCGCCCCGATCAGCACGGCCTTCTCGGGCGGTGGCTCAATGCCTGAGCCTGCCATCGACCCCGAAGAGGCCTGGCCGCTGGGCCGCGCGCTGGCGCAGCTGGGCGGGGCCTATGTGCTGGCCGAAAACCGGCGCGGGCTGGTCATCGTCGACATGCACGCGGCGCACGAACGCATCGTCTACGAGCGCCTCAAGCGCGACTTCGCCGAACGGCGCGGTGCTGCCGAGGGCCATGCCGAATCCGGCATCCAGTCCCAGCCACTGCTGATCCCCGCGACCTTCGCGGCGACGCCCACCGAGATCGCCACGGCCGAGACCCATGCCGGGACGCTGCGTGCGCTCGGCCTGGACCTGAGCCCGCTGTCGCCCGGCGTGCTGGCGCTGCGTTCGCGCCCGGCCGCCTTGCACGACGCCGATCCGGTCGCGCTGGCGCGTTCGGTGCTGGCCGACCTCGGTCAGGCCGACACCGGCGAGGCCAGCACGCTGGTGCAGCGCGCCCACGACGAGATCCTCGCGACGATGGCCTGCCACGGCGCCGTGCGCGCCAACCGCCGGCTGACGATCGACGAGATGAACGCGCTGTTGCGCGACATGGAGAACACCGACCGCGCCGACCTGTGCAACCACGGCCGGCCGACCTGGCGTCAGGTCACGATGAAGGAACTCGACACCCTGTTCCTCAGGGGCCGGTGATGCCCCTGTCGGCGCGTCACTGCTTGATGCGCCGGTCGTTGACGGGCAACGCGCTTTCCTCGTCGATGAAGTCCAGCACCTCGCCGACTTCCTTGGCGGTCAGGCGCAGGTTGGGCATCGCGATCCTGTTGTACTGGTTGTAGAGCGCCAGCGCGATCGGGTCCTTGTCGGCCAGCACGCGGTCCGGTTCGCGAACCCAGCGTTCGAGCCAGGCGCGCGGCCGGCGCTTGCCGATGCCATCGAGGTTCGGGCCGACCTTCTGCATCGCCGCCATCGAGTTGTCGGCCGCATTGACCGAATGGCAGGAGGCGCAGCGGGTGCGGAACAGCTTCTCGCCGGAAGACGGGTTGCGCAGGATCTGCGGCGCCAGCTCGAAGCGGGTGTCCTTGGAGGCCACCTGCTTGTAGTTGTGCAGCCAGCTGCCGATCTGGGTCGCGGTGACGGCGGGGTTCTCGAACGGCGACGCGCGCATCCAGCGGCCCGTCTTCTGGTTGCCCATGACGGTGTGCAGCCGGTGGTCGTTCGGGTTCGGGTTCTTCAGGTCCTCGTCGTCGAACAGGCCCAGCTTGCGGCGCAGCTGCTCGATCTGCTTGGCGTCACCGGTCAGGAACAGCCAGCCCGGGCCGGCGTGGTAACGCTCGGCGTACTTCTTCATCTCCTCGGGCGTGTCGGTCAGCGGATCGATCGTGATCGAGTAGAAGAACACGTCCTTGCCGACCCGGTCGCCGAGCAGCGTCTGGACCTCGCGCATGCGCGCGGTCTCCAGCCCGCACGAGGCCGAGCAGCTGGTGAAGAAGGTGTTGATCGCCACCACCTTGTCCTTCACCAGGTCCTGGAAGAACCGGTGCTTGCGGCCGTACTGGTCGGTCAGCACGGTGTTGGGGAAGTAGTTCGCGCCCCAGATCTCGCCGCCGGTCTCGTCGACCGGCGCCGGCTGCTGGCTCATGCGCTGAGCCAGCACCACCGTGGTGACCACGCTCGCGACCAGCGCGAGCGCGGCGATCGGCAACAGGCGACGGATCACTGGCCGAACTGGTAGGTCGTGCCCTTGCCCCCGCCGGAGCGGAAGGTCGTCAGCGCGGCCGAGCCGGTGTAGTGAACGCCGTCCCAGGTCGGCAGCGGCGTGGGCATGGCCATCGTCTGGCCCTTGCGCTCCAGGTCCCAGCGCAACAGCATCGCGTTGTCCTCGTGCTGGGTCGAATGGCAGTGCTCGACGAAGGTGCCGGCGAACTCGCGGAACTGGAAGGCGACCTCGACCGACGAGCCGGCCTGGTTGTCCGGGCCGATGCGGAAGATGTCCTTGCGGGCGTACTTCTCCCAGGCCGGCGGGGCCTTGCCGTTGCGGCGCAGGATGATCCCTTCCTCGAAGTGGATGTGCACCGGGTGGTCCCAGCCGCCGCCGAGTTCCAGGTACCAGACCTCGTAGGGCGCCTCGTTCTGCACCGAACCCCCGGCGGTCGGGTCGACCGACAGCTTGGGCGCGGCGCTGATGCGGCGCATGTCGGCGTTGTAGCCGGAGCCACCGTCGACCTTGACGGTCCAGGGCTGCTCGTCGGTGCCGCCGCTGTGGCCGAACGTGAACGAACGGTGGATCGAGTCCTTCAGCTTGGCGTGGTCGGTGGCGCTGTCGCGGTTGAACTTCAGCGGCACCATCTTCAGCTTGCCCTCGACGTACTGGGCCGGGTCCATGCTGGTGTCGACCTGGCCGGTGGGCATGGCCTTGACGCGCAGTTCCATGAACTTGCCGATGGCCGGATCGCCGTTGGTCCAGCGGTCCAGGACCTTGTCGCCATCGTCATCGACCGCCACGGCCGGCGCGTACTTGCCCGACAGCACGTCGGCCAGCGGCAGGCGCTTGTTGGTCTTGACCGGGTCGGTGTGTTCCTGGAGGTTGACGAAGTACAGCTTGTCGCCCGGCTTGATGCCGTTCTTGGCGAAGTCGACCACGATGTCGTAGCGCTCGCCGATCGCCTGCTGCGGCAGGGTGCCCAGGTGCTCGGCGGCGTTGCCGTTGGCGTCCAGGTCGGCCTTGCCGTCGAAGGCGACCGCGTGTTCCATGATGTTGCCGTCGTTGGCGATCATGTGGAACGGGATCGGGGTGTAGGTCTTGCCACCGGTGCCGGCCATCGTGCCGCCCTTGCCGGGGAATTCCTTGACCAGCGCGATCGACAGGTAGCGCGCCACCGAGCCGTTCAGGATGCGGAAGCGGTAGCGGCGCGCACGGACGTCCAGGTAGGGGTGGTAGACGAAGTTCGTCAGCAGCCGGTCACCCAGGAAGCCGTCCTTGTTGAAGACGTTGAACCAGAGCTGGCCGTTCTTGTCCCAGGCCTTGTCGCCGACCACGAGGTTGATGTCGTAGTCGCGGTTGCCCCAGGACAGCGCGCTGCCCGAGGGCAGGCACAGGTTGACGTTCTTCGGGACGACGTTCGGGTTGGCCGCGTTCGGGTCCTTGTAGTGGCAGTTGAACGTCTCGTTGCCACGGTCGATGGCGCTGTAGAGGTTCATCATCGCCGCGTTGCCCTTGTAGACGTTCTGCGCGGTGAAATCGAGCATGTGATCGTGGAACCACAGCGTGCTGGCGGTCTCGCGCCAGTCGCCGCGGATGCGGATCACGCCGTCGGCCGGGCAGGTCTTCTTGCCGGGGCTGATGTCGTTGACCCAGAGGGTCTCGCCAGGCACGCACGGGTAGCCCGCACGCGGGTCGGTGGCGCCGGTGTTGACGGTGTCGTAGCCGGCCAGCTGGACCGGCCAGCGGTAGTCGTAGAACTGGCCCGGGAAGAAGAAGGCCTGCGCGACGCCATCGCTCTCGGCCGGGTTGTGGCCGTTGTGCTGGTGGGTCGAGATGGTGTGCAGACCGAAGCCCTTGTTGGCGGCCGGATCCACGGGCAGCGCGTTGTAGTGGCGCATGAGCACGCCCTCGCCATAACGCACCTGCAGCAGCTTCGGCGGCATCGTGCCGTCGAAGGTCCAGACCGACGCGGCCTGTTGCACCGGCAGGCCCGGGTGGAAGCGGATGTCGATGCCCTTGGTCGTGCCGTTGGTGGCGGTCGATCCCGCCGTGCTGTGGTACAGGCCGCCCGGTGCGAACTCGCCCTTGGCATAGCCGTGGCGCTGCATCTTGTCGCGCAGGCCCAGGTTCATCCGCGAGGTGCCCTGGACCGTCTGGAAGTAGGTCTGCGGGTACATCTCGTTCCAGCGCTGGTGCGCCCAGCCCTCGCCGGGCGGACGACCTTCGGCGGGGCCCTTGATGTCGCGGCCGACGAAGCTGCTGGCCACGGCATTCCACGGGTTCTGGTCGACCGTGTTGGACTGTGCCGTCGGGAAGGGCTTGATGCCTTTCTGGCCAAGGAAGCTCTCGATCGCCGCCGCCGTCGGGGCGCTGCGCGTCAGCTGGCTCGGGTGCTGGGCCGGCGCGGCGCCGAGCGTCGGGGCGGGGAAGCCCTTGTAGCCGGTCGTGTCGACGGTCGGGTCGAGCTTCTGCGGGCCGAACTCCTCGAACATCAGCAGCGGCGCGCTGAACGAGGTCGCGTTGAACAGCGGGCTCGGCTTGCCGCCGGTCGGGATCTTGTTGGTGGTCTGCGCCGTCAGCGGCACCGAGGTCTCGACGAAGACATCGGCCTTCGAGTCGGTGGCCGTGCCTTCATAGGAGGCGTGGTTGGTGTGCTGCAACGTCTTCAGCGCCTCGTTGGCGAGGTCGCCGACGGCCGGCTCCACCATGGCCGACGGGTCGATGCTGGGCGGATCACCCCAGACATCAACCACGACCTGGGCGGTCACCGCCACCGACAGCGAGGCCGCGCCGATCGCGCCCAGCACGTAGGCGCCACGGCGGGTCCAGGCCGGCCGCGCCGGACGGTTCACGCCAGGCGCGCCGGGTTCGCTGGCGGGTTCGTTCGAGTCGTTCGAGTTGTTCATGGAAGTTCCCTTCGATGGATGGCACTGGCTCGATGTCGGCCCGTGGGCCCCGTTCTTGAACGCGGGACCTCGGACAAGCGCGTTTCGAGCTTCAGAAGAACTTCTTCGTACGTCACCGGAATGCATCTGGATGCAAGCGGAGGTGAATCGCATAAAGAGAGTCTTAAGGTCTATGGAGCGGACGATACAAGTGGGTCTGCACCGCATCAATCACCGATCTGGCCCGACTTGGGCGCCATTGCGTGGGTCGCATGACCCATGCTTGCATCGACAAAGCTCGGGCATTTCCGTGACAAGGCGCACGCTTCATGGACAGCGTTGGGCTTCAATCCCCCAACTGGGCATCATTCAACCCAGTTTGGTGGGAAATTTGCCCAGTATTGCGAACCTGAAGAGATTTGAAAGATTCAGCAATCCAACCCCCGAGTCGTGTGGAAATCACAAAAGGCGTCCTACAAGCCGCCGCTTCGGTTGCAGTTTTGCAACCATCATTCAGACATCATTAAGAAAATGTGCTAATGAACGGCTGGTGATTTCTTGCCGATCCTGAGGTCGACCCTCCGGCGGCGGCCGGACGTGAAAAAGCCGCCTCGCGGGCGGCTGGTCGAGGGCCTGTCAACGGCCTGTCGGATGGGGTCACGCATCCCGCGTGACCCGGGCGCATGGGCTACTGCTTGATGCGCCGGTCGTTGTTCGGCAAGGCGCTTTCCTCGTCGATGAAGTCCAGCACCTCGCCCACTTCCTTGGCCGACAGCCGCAGGTTGGGCATCGTGATCTTGTTGTACTGGTTGTAGACGGCCAGCGCGATCGGGTCCTTGTCGGCCAGCATGCGGTCCGGCGCCTTGACCCAGTGTTCGAGCCACGCGCGCGGCCGGCGCTTGCCGATGCCGTCGAGGTTCGGGCCGACCTTCTGCATCGCCGCCATCGACTTGTCCGCCGCGTTGACCGAGTGGCAGGCGGCGCAGCGGGTGCGGAACAGCTTCTCGCCGTCCGACGGGTTGCGCACGATCTGCGGCGCCAGCTCGAACTTGGTCGCGTCGCTCTCGGGCGCCTTGTAGTTGTGCAGCCAGGTGCCGATCTGCGTGGCCGTGATCGTCGGGTTCTCGAACGGCGAGGCGCGCATCCAGCGGCCGGTCTTCTGGTTGCCGACCACCGAATGCAGACGGTGGTCGTTCGGGTTCGGGTTCTTCAGGTCCTCGTCGTCGAACAGGCCGATCTTGCGGCGGATCTGCTCGATCTCCTTCGCGTCACCGGTCAGGAACAGCCAGCCCGGACCGACGTGGTAACGCTCGGCGTACTTCTTCATCTCCTCGGGCGTGTCGGTCAGCGGATCGATCGTGATCGAGTAGAAGAACACGTCCTTGCCGACCCGGTCCCCGAGCAGCGTCTGGACCTCGCGCATCCGCGCGGTCTCCAGCCCGCACGAGGCCGAGCAGCTGGTGAAGAAGGTGTTGATCGCCACCACCTTGTCCTTCACCAGATCCTGGAAGAACCGGTGCTTGCGGCCGTACTGGTCGGTCAGCACGGTGTTGGGGAAGTAGTTCGCGCCCCAGATCTCGCCGCCGGTCTCGTCCAGCTTGGCCGTGGCATTGCGCTGGGCGAGGACCACCGTCGTGGCGATGCTCGCGGCGACCGCGATGCCGCCGATCAGGGAGAGGCGTCGGATCCAGGGTTTCATGGAAAGTCAGGTCCTGCTTCGGAAAGGGTTCGAGCCTTGACTCGTTTCGGCTGGGGGCGAGGCAAGACAGGCCCCCAATCGAAACGAGGCGGCGCAAGGGTTGCGCCGCCTCGGTGATCCTGCCCCGCATCCGCCGGTGCGGATCACGGGGCCGGTGGTCGGACAGGCCTCTTGCGAGGAGCCTGTCACGCCAGGGTCACGGCTGCATCAGGGCAGCGTGTAGGTCGGGCCGACGCCCAGACCCGAGCGGAACGTGGTCAGGGCCGCCGTGCCGGTGTAGTGGACGCCGTCCCAGGTCGGCATCGGCGTGGGCATGGCCATGGTCTGGCCCTTGCGCTCCAGGTCCCAGCGCAACAGCATCGCGTTGTCCTCGTGCTGCGTCGCATGGCAGTGCTCGACGAAGGTGCCGGCGAACTCGCGGAACTGGAACGCGATCTCCACCGACGAGCCTGCGTGCAGGTCACCACCGATCCGGTAGACGTCCTTGCGGGCGTACTTCTCCCAGGCCGGCGGCTGCTTGCCGTTGCGGCGCAGGATGATCCCTTCCTCGAAGTGGATGTGGACCGGGTGGTCCCAGCCACCGCCGAGTTCCAGGTACCAGATCTCGTAAGGCGAATCGTTCTGCACCGAACCGCCAGCGGTCGGATTGGTCGACAGCTGCGGGGCGGCCGAGAGGCGACGCATGTCGGCGTTGTTGCCGTTGCCGCCGTCGACCTTGACGGTCCAGGGCTGGTCATCGGTGCCACCGCTGTGGCCGAACGAGAAGGTGCGGTGCTTGGCGTTCTGCAGCTTGTTGACGTAGTCCGTCTTCGAGTCACGGTCCAGCTTCAGCGGGATCATCTTCAGCTTGCCCGGCTCGTACAGCGTCGGGTCCATGCTGGTGTCGACCTGGCCAGCGGCCATCGCCTTGACGCGGAACTCCATGAAGGGGCCCACGGCCGGGTCACCGTTGATCCAGCGGTCGGCCACGCCGTCGCCGTTGTCGTCCTTGGTGATCGCCTTGTAGCGACCGGCCAGGACGTCGGCCAGCGGAACGCGGCGGTTGGCCTTCTCGGGCGCGGTGTGTTCCTGCAGGTTGACGAAGTACAGCTTGTCGCCCGGCTGGATGCCGTACTTGGCGAAGTCGACCACGATGTCGTAGCGCTCGGCGATGGCCTGCTGCGGCAGGGTGCCCTTGTGCTCGATGGCGTTGCCGTTGCCGTCCAGGTCGGTCTTGCCGTCGAACGGGATGGCGTGCTCCATCAGGTTGCCGTCGTTGCCGATCATGTGGAACGGGATCGACGTGTAGGTCTCGCCAGCCGCACCGGGCATGTCACCCGGGGTCTTGCTGCCCTTGGGGGACATCTTGACCAGGGCGATCGACAGGTAGCGCGAGACGCCGCCGTCCAGGATGCGAAAGCGATAGCGACGGTTGCGGACGTCGAGGTAGGGGTGGTAGACGAAGTTCGTCAGCAGACGGTCACCGAGGAAACCGTTCTTGTTGAACACGTTGAACCACAGCTGGCCCTGACGGTCCCAGGCCTTGTCCGTGATCACGAGGTTGATGTCGTAGTCGCGGTTGCCCCAGGACAGCTTGCTGCCGGACGGCAGGCACAGGTTGACGTTCTTCGGGACGACGTTCGGGTTGCCCGCGTTCGGGTCCTTGTAGTGGCAGTTGAACGTCTCGTTGCCACGGTCGATGGCGCTGTAGAGGTTCATCATCGCCGCGTTGCCCTTGTAGACGTTCTGCGCGGTGAAATCGAGCATGTGATCGTGGAACCACAGCGTGCTGGCGGTCTCGCGCCAGTCGCCGCGGATGCGGACCACGCCGTCGGCCGGGCAGGTCTTGCTGCCGGCGGCTGCATCGTTCACGTACAGGGTCTCGCCAGGCACGCAGGGGTAGCCTGCGCGCGGGTCGGTGGCACCGGTGTTGATGGTGTCGTAGCCCGCCAGCTGGATCGGCCAGTGGTAGTCGTAGAACTGGCCCGGGAAGAAGAAGGCCTGCGCGACGCCGTCACTTTCGGCCGGGTTGTGGCCGTTGTGCTGGTGGGTCGAGATGGTGTGCAGACCGAAGCCCTTGTTGGCGGCCGGGTCCACGGGCAGGCCGTTGTAGTGGCGCATGAGCACGCCTTCGCCGTAGCGAACCTGCAGCAGCTTCGGCGGCATCGTGCCGTCGAAGGTCCACACCGAACCGGAGTGCTGCTTGGGCAGACCCGGGTGGAAGCGGATGTCGATGCCCTTGGTCGTGCCGGCCGTCGCGGTCGTGCCGGCGGTCTTGTTGTACAGGCCGGCCGGTCCGAACTCGGTGCCCGCCGCGTAGCCGTGGCGCTGCATCTTGTCGCGCACGCCGAGGTTGGTGCGCGAGGTGCCCTGGACGGTCTGGAAGTAGGTCTGCGGGAAGAACTCGTTCCAGCGCTGGTGGGCCCAGCCCTCGCCAGGCGGGCGGCCTTCGGCCGGACCGTCGATGTTGCGGCCGACGAACTGCGAGGCCACCGCGTTCCACGGGTTGCGGTCGAAAGTGTTCGAGTGGTTGGTCGGATAGGGCTTGATGCCCTTCTGACCCAGGAAGCTCTCGATCGCGGACGACGACGGCGCGCTGCGGGTCAGCAGCGTCGGATGCTGTTCCGGCGCCGGGCCGAGCGTCGGGGCCGGGAAGCCCTTGTAGGTCGACGTGTCGATGGTCGGGTCGAGCTTCTGCGGACCGAACTCCTCGAACATCAGCAGCGGCGCGCTGTAGTCGGTCGCGCTGAACAGCGGGCTCGGACGGCCACCGGTCGGGATCGCGTTGGTCGTCTGCGCCGTCAGCGGCACCGAGGTCTCGACGAACACGTCGGCCTTGGCGTCGTTGGCGGTGCCTTCGAACGAGGCATGGTTCGAATGCGGCAGCAGCTTCAGCGCGTCGCTGGCCAGGTCGCCCACGGCGGGCTCGACGTAGGCGGACGGGTCGATCGTCGGCGGATCACCCCAGTAGTCGGCCGCCACCTGGGCGGTCACGGCGACGGACAGGCTGGCAGCGCCCAGTGCGCCCAGGACATACGCGCCCCGGCGTGTCCATGTCGGGAGCGCCACGCGCCGCTGCCCGCTGGCAGCGACGGTGGACTCCGTCTCGTTGGTCTTCTTCATGTCGGTTCCCTTCGATGGATGACTTGACTCTTGCGTGCTCATTTCCAGGTCGGTCCGCTGTTGCGGTGTGCCCGACCACCCTCGTTTCAGGCAGGTCTAGCTTCAGAAGAACTTCCTCAACCGCTGCAGCCCCTGCCAGGTCATGCAACAAGATGAGGCCGTTAAGTAAGTCTTCTTAAGCTCGATGGAGCGAACAATACAAGTGCAGTTGATCAACGGCAATCACCGAGTTGCCCCCAAGCGGGACCGGTTGTGTGGGGCAAATTCCCCACTAAAAACCGCCTTTGGGGCCATCTGAGCCGTGACGAAATTGGCACTCACCTGGGGGGTTCATGACCAATCGCCAACGAATGCCGCTGACACCCATCGATTACTGGGAAAGCTGCCCATCTAATCGAATCTGAAAATCGGTCTCGATCCGGCAAAGCGCGCAACCGCCCGTGCGGAAATCACAAAAGCCAGCCTTCACGAGATGTTTTTCGTTGCCACTCGGCCACTTCCATTCAGTCAATATTCATGAACTGTGCTAATTCGCCCAGGCATGACATTGCTCAGTTTTGACCGTCGAATGGGGGGATCGCGCCCGAAAAACGCACCGTCATGGGGCAAATTCCCTCGAATTCGGCCGAAAGACGATTCGGGACCGTCGTTTTTCGCCTGTGTCGGCCGAGAAATGCACCAGGAATGGGCAACCTGAAGCTCAGCTGAGGCTTAACACTGAACCGGCGATTCACCATCTACCTGACCCAGTGGCTTGACGCCGTCCGCTCGAACCTTGTCACCAGCTGGGGGTAAATCCGGGTTCAACCCCCAGCCGGGATGACCAGGCCGGGGGTTCCGGATCGATTCCGGCGGCGTCTCCCGACGCCGCACATTACTTAAGAGAATCTAAAGCTTAAGGATTCAGCTGGGCTGGATGTGTGTTTCTGAAGAAACACTTCAGTTTTGTTGCTTCAGTCGGACTTCATGGTCGAACTCGCCCTTCCGGACCTCCACCAGATCCGGCATGGCCTGCAGCAGCTCGGAGAAGCTGGACCAGCCGTAGGTGGATTCCTGGAAGGTCGGGTCCATGCGCTGGATCACCGGCCGGACACCGGCCTTCTGGACCCAGGCGTCGCCGCGTCGCTGCGACAGCAGGTCGATCGCGCGGCGCACCAGCTCGCGGGCATCGCGGTGACGCTCCTGCGCCTCGGCGGCGCGGTCGAGCAGCGCCCGCAGCTCCTCGTCGACCGGGCTGAGCACGGGCTCGTCGGCGCCGTCGCCCGTCTGGCCCTTTTCGTCCCGTTCATCCCGTTCGCCCACCAGGCCCGTCTCGCTGCCATCCTCTGCCCGCGACCGGTCGCCGAGGCCCATGAGCTGCGGCTCGGTGACCGGGTCGTGCGCGTCATCGGTCGGCGCCCCCATCCCGGCCCGCCGCGCCGCCAGCATCGCGCCGGCCGCCGCCGCGCCCCGGGGGTCGACCGGGTGCGGCGCTGCGCCGTCGGCCGTGTCGTCCGTGCGCGGCGGCAGGCGCAGGTCGAGCGGGCGCAGCATCGACTCGTAATACTTGAACTCGTGACAGCTGCGGGCCCAGTTGGCGTTCGTGCTGTTGACCGCGCCGATGCCCACCAGCGTCCGCCCGGCGGCCTTGACCTTGAACGACAGCGGCATGAAGTCGCTGTCCCCGCCGACCACGACGATGGTGCCGATGTGCGGGAAGCGGCCCATGTCCTCGACCACGTCCAGGCACAGCCGGATGTCGGCGCCGTTCTTGCCGTTCGAGCCCGGCTGGAACAGCTGGATCAGCTCGACCGCCTGCTCCAGCAGCGCATAGCGGTAGCGGCTGAACGACGCCCAGTTCGCGAAGGCCCGGTTCACCGCCACGGGCCCCAACGACAACGCGAACTCGACGATCGCCGCGATGTCGATCAGCGCGTCCTGCGGCCGGAACCGGCTGCTGAAGTAGGCGCCCTGGCCGTACTGCTGGTCGACCAGGCTGGCGTGGAGGTTCTCGAAGTCCCAGTACAGGGCGACGGATTCGGGGTTGGTGGGCACGGGGCGGACTCTCGGGAGTTGGATGGGGCGGGGCACAGGCCGGATTCAGGCGAGATTCTGGGGCCACGCCAACCTGCGCCGGACCGCACGCCATCCGGGCCGGCCGCGTGAGAATTTGCGCCTTTGATCACCCTCATTTCTGCAGATTCGGGGTGTGTCCCCCTCAAATGAGCGACATACACTTCCTTCGGGCATTCGGCGGTCGGGACCCGTTCCGCAAGAGTCGAAAAAGTCCTTGTCGATCAACCACTTGCCGACACATGCCGCGCTCGTCGGCGAGCCCGCCGGCCCGCCGCAGCGCCGGATACACCCTCGATCAGCCGCCTCCCCCGATGCCCTCTTCCTCTCGCGCACGCTCCCCCGCCCGTCTCGCCGCCCTGGCCCTGATCGCGGCACTCGCCGCATCGGTCGGCGCCCACGCGCAGAGCCTGTCGGCCATCCAGTCCATGCTCAAGGGCGGTGCCAGCGCGGACGGCACGGCGGCCGGCGGACTCGGCGTTGATCCGGCCGACGCCGGTGCAGCGGGCACCGGCCTGACACCGGGCGGCGCACGCGGTCTGCAGGGCACGCCGGGGGTGCCGACGATCCGCAGCACCCCGTCCATCAACGGGCTCGGCAACACGCCCGGCGCCGATCCTTCCCGCCTGCCGGACCCTGACGGCAGCGTGCCGATGCGCCTGGAGCCGCTGACCAACGAGTTCCAGCGCTTCGTCGAACAGAGCACCGGCCAGAAGCTCCCGGTCTTCGGCGAGCGGTATTTCCAGATCGGCGGCCACAGCTATGCCCCGGTGACCGGCGTGCCGGTGCCGGCCGACTACGTGATCGGCCCGGGCGACGAGCTGCAGCTGCGCGCCTGGGGCAGCATCGACGTCGACTTCCGCGCCAGCGTCGACCGCAACGGCCAGATCAACATCCCGCGCGTGGGCAACGTCAGCGTCGCGGGCGTCAAGGCGGCCGACATCGACAACTACCTGCGCGGCCAGGTCGGGCGCGTGTTCCGCAACTTCACGCTCAGCGTCACGCTGGGCCAGCTGCGCAGCATCCAGGTCTTCGTGGTCGGCCAGGCGCGCCGGCCGGGCGGCTACACGGTCGGCAGCCTGTCCTCGCTGATCAACGTCGTGTTCGCCAGCGGCGGCCCGAACGGCAACGGCAGCATGCGCAACGTGCAGCTCAAGCGTGCCGGCAAGGTCGTCGGCGAGATCGACCTCTACGACTTCATCCTCAACGGCAACAGCGGCGCCGATGTCCGCCTGCTGCCCGGTGACGTGGTCGTCTTCAACACCGCCGGACCGCGCGTGGCGCTGGCCGGCGCGATCGAGAACCCGGCGATCTTCGAGCTGAAGAAGTCGGGCGAGACGCTGGCCGAGGTGCTGGCCTATGGCGGCGGCACCAGCGCATCGACCGACCTCAGCACCGCGCAGCTCGAACGCCTGGACCGCAGCTCGCCGCGTTCGCCCCGCGTCGTCAACAAGGTCGAGCTGGCCGGCGCCGTCGCCAACATGCCGCTGCGCGACGGTGACGTGCTGACGCTGTTCAAGGTCCAGCCCAAGTTCGCCAACGCCGTCACCCTGCGCGGCAACGTCGCCAACCCGCTGCGCTACCCGTACACGCCGGGCATGCGCGTCAGCGACCTGATCCCGGACCGCGAGGCGCTGATCACGCCCGACTACTACCAGCGCAAGAACAAGCTGGTGCAGTTCATCGAGGGCCGCAACGTCTCCGAGGCCAAGCTCGAACGCGACGTGCGCAACCTGCTCGACGAGCCGAACTGGGAGTACGCCGCGATCGAGCGCCTGAACGTCGATCGGGTCGCGATGGAGCTGATCCCGTTCAACCTGGCCAAGGCCGTGATCGAGAAGGATCCGGCCAACGACCCGGTCCTTCAGCCCGGCGACGTGGTGACGATCTTCGGCCGCGCCGACATCAAGAACCCGATCGCCCGGCAGAACCGCCTGGTGCGGGTGCAGGGCGAGGTCCGCGCGCCCGGCATCTACCAGATCGGCCCCGGCGAGACCCTGCCCGACGTGATCAGCAAGGCCGGCGGCCTGACGCCCGAGGCCTACGTCTTCGGCACCGAGTTCGCCCGCGAGGAGACCCGCCGACAGCAGCAGATCGCGCTCGACGAGGCCGTCGCCCGGCTGGAAAGCCAGCTCGCCAGCGCCGGCGCCACCGCGTCGGCCAACCTGGCGGCCACCGACGCGCAGGCCGCCGCCGCGCTGCGGGCCTCTCAGGACGAGTCGCGCCGCGCGCAGCTGCAGCGCCTGAAGATGCTGAAGTCGAACGGCCGCATCGCGCTGGAGCTGCCCACCACGGCCACGGCGTCCAAGGACCTGCCCACGCTGAGCCTGGAGGACGGTGACCGCATCAGCATCCCGGCCAAGCCGGCCTTCGTCTTCGCGGTCGGCGCGGTCGCCAACAACAACGCGCTGCTGTGGCGCCCGGGCCGCAGGATGAAGGACTACCTCGATGCCGCCGGCGTCGACGTCGAGGCCGACCTGGAAAACAGCTTCATCGTGCGCGCCGACGGCACCGTGCTGCACGCCAGCCGTCGCGGCTGGTGGTTCGACGGCCTCGAACGGGTCGAGCTGATGCCCGGCGACACGCTGGTCGTGCCCGAGAAGGGCAACCGCGAAACTTTCTGGACCAGCTTCACGCGCGGGCTGAAGGACTGGAGCCAGATCCTCTACCAGTTCGGGTTGAGTGCGGCGGCGATCAAGACGTTGAGGAATTGAGCCCCCGGATGACCCGCGACGCGAACATGACGAATCCCCAGAACGCCGACACCTTGCAGGACGACGCCGCCGACGACGAGTTGTCGGTGTCCCTGATCGACATCCTGCTGGTGCTGCTCGAACACAAGTTCTTCCTGACCCTCGTGCCGCTGGCCATCGGCTCGGTCGTGCTGGGCCTGAGCTTCCTGATCAAGCCGGTCTACACCGCGAGCGCGCAGATGATGCCGCCGCAGCAGCAGCAAGGCGGCGCGATGAGCGCGCTGCTGGGTGCCGCCTCCGGCCTGGGCGGCCTGGGTGGTGCGCTGGGCAGCGTGGCCGGCCTGAAGAACCCGAACGACCAGTGGATCGCGCTGCTCAAGAGCCGCCCGATCGCAGACGGCATCGTGCAGGAATTCAAGCTGCGCGAGGTCTACGAGAGCGACTACCAGTTCCAGGCCCGGCTGGCCCTGGCCGGCAACACCCGCATCCTGGCCGGCAAGGACAACCTGATCACGATCGAGTTCGACGACGAGGTGCCCGAACGCGCGGCCCGTGTCGTCAAGAGCTACGTGAACCGCCTGCAGGACCTGACCCGGACGCTGGCGGTGACCGAGGCCTCGCAGCGCCGCGTGTTCTTCGAGGCCCAGTTTGCCGACGCCAAGGAGAAGCTGATCGCGGCCGAGTCCCGGCTGAAGGCCGCCAACATCACCGACGGCGCGATGAAGACCATCCCGACCGCCTCGATCGCCGCCGTCGCGCAGCTGCAGGCGCAGATCTCGGCGCTCGAGATCGCCTTGCGCGTCAAGCGTGACAGCCAGACCGAGTCGAGCCCGGAGGTCCAGATCATCAAGGCCCAGCTGGACGCCTATCGCAACGAGCTGGCCAAGCAGCGCCAGGACAAGACCGCGCCGGCCGACCAGAACCAGTCGGACTACATCTCGGCCTTCCGAAACTTCCGCTACTTCGAGACCATGTACGAAATGATGGCCCGCCAGTACGAGGCCGCCCGCCTGGACGAGGCCCGCGACGGCGCCCTGATCCAGCTGGTCGACGAGCCGCAGGTGCCCGAGTACAAGTCCAAACCGAAACGCGGCCTGATGGCCGTGACCGCCACCCTGCTCGCCTTCATCGTCTGCCTGCTGTGGGTGATCGTCCGCCGTTCGCTGGCCCGCATGGCCGAGACCCCCGAAGGCGCCGCGAAGCTGGCCGCGCTGCGCGACGCGCTGCGGCTGCGACGTGCGACCGCACCGCACTGAACCGAACACCCTGCCCCGCCTGGAACCCGTCCATGTCCGATGCCCGCCCGCCCATCTACGTCACCAAGCCCTTCCTGCCCGACCTGAAGGAAGTCATCCCCTACATGGAGAAGATCTGGGCCAACCAGATCCTGACCAACGGCGGGCCCTTCCACCAGCAGCTCGAGAAGGCGCTGTGCGAGCACCTGGGCGTCGAGCACATCGCGCTGTTCGCCAACGGCACGCTCGCGCTGGTCACCGCACTGCAGGCGCTGCGCGTGACCGGCGAGGTCATCACGACGCCGTATTCCTTCGTCGCGACCGCCCATTCGCTGCTGTGGAACGGCATCAAGCCGGTGTTCGTCGACATCGACCCGGACACCCTGAACCTTGACCCGCGCAAGATCGAGGCGGCCATCACCCCGCAGACGACGGCCATCATGCCGGTGCACTGCTACGGCCACCCATGCGACGTCGAGGCGATCCAGAAGATCGCCGACAACTACAACCTGAAGGTCATCTACGACGCCGCCCACGCCTTCGGCGTGCAGTGCCACTGCGGCAGCGTGCTCAACCACGGTGACCTGTCGGTGCTGAGCTTCCATGCCACCAAGGTGTTCAACACCTTCGAGGGCGGCGCCATCGTCTGCCCGGACGCCAAGACCAAGCAGCGCATCGACCACCTGAAGAACTTCGGCTTCGTCGACGAGACGACGGTCGTCGCCCCGGGCATCAACGGGAAGATGAGCGAGTTCAACGCCGCCTTCGGCCTGATCCAGCTGCAGCACATCGACGCCGCCCTGAAGCGCCGCGCCGAGATCGACGCCCGCTACCGCGCCGAACTGGCCGACGTGCCTGGCATCCGCTGCGTCCAGGACAGCGGCGAACGGGTCGCCAACCATTCCTACTTCCCGATCCTGATCGACGCCGAATTCCCGATCAGCCGCGACGCGCTCTACACCCTCATGCGCGAGCACAACATCTTTGCCCGCCGCTACTTCTACCCGCTGATCTCCGATTTCCCGATGTACCGCGGCATGCCCTCCGCCGACCCCAGCCGCCTGCCCGTCGCCAGCGACATCGCCCGCAAGGTGCTGTGCCTGCCGATCTATCCGGCGCTGACGGATGAGGAGCAGGGGCGGGTGATTGAGGTGATCCGGGGCCTGTTCCGCAAGCTGAACCACGGGAGCGCCAGCGTCATGGCCCTGTTGAGCCGAACCGAACTGGAAGCGATGGGCTTCGCGTCCCTGGGTGAAGACGTCCGGATATCGGACAAGGCCTCGTTCTACGGCGCATCGCGCATCCACCTGGGCCACCACGTCCGCATTGACGACTTCTGCGTGCTGTCGGCCGGAGCCGGCGGCATCGAGATCGGCGACTTCATCCACGTCGCCGTCTACACCAGCCTGATCGGCGCGGGTCGCATCGTGCTGCACGACTTCTGCAACCTCTCGTCGCGGGTGTCGATCTACAGCAGCAGCGACGACTACTCGGGCGAGTTCATGACCAACCCGATGGTCCCGACCGACTACACCGGCGTCACCAGCGCCCCCGTGATCCTCGAAAGACACGTGATCGTCGGCAGCGGCAGCGTCGTCCTGCCCGGCGTGCGACTGGCCGAAGGCGTGGCCATCGGCGCCTTGAGCCTGGTCACACGGGACTGCGCGGCGTTCGGCATCTATGCGGGACAGCCGGCCAGGAGGATCAAGGAGAGGAAGAGGGATTTGCTGGGGTTGGAGGCGCAGATCCGGACGAACAAATTGTGAAGAATCATTATCCGTTCGTAGATTTTCTCAGGGGCATCGCAGCTCTATGGGTATGCATCGCCCATTGCATGATTTGGTCCGGAACCACACTACCGGGAATTGCAAGCCCAAAGATTGCGGTTGATCTTTTCATGATGATCTCTGGCTTCTTGATGATGTCTCAAGTTGACCTCAGAGCCGCAGCCGAACCCATGAGCATGAGAGCAAACTGGCTGCGATTCTACGTTCGGAGATATTTTCGAATTGCCCCCGCATACTACGTATCCCTTGCCCTTGCGGTTGCAATCGCACCTTGGTTTCTTGGAGGATACAGCAACCTCAGAGGCGCCATTGGCGGGCCAGTCACACAAACCGCTCACTACGACCCACTACGCATTCAATACGATCTCAACAACATCCTCAGCCACATCACATTCACATTCGGCCTTCATCCACGAGCCTCTTTTTCCACTTACCTTCCAGACTGGAGCCTAAGTCTGGAAATGCAATTCTATCTACTATTCCCCATGATTTATCTGGCCGTACGCAGGTGGGGCTGGCTGAAAATCTGCACAATGGCAGGAGCCACTGGATTTGCCTTGACGGCTGCTTGGGCCTGGGCAATCAAGAGCGGGATCATCGGCACAGACAAAATCTTCTATGAACCAAGCCTAATCGTATTCAAGATTCAGTTCTTCATGATTGGGATCGCAATATACGAACTTGCTCACGAGAAAAGCCAAAAAATCCTTCTACAAGGATTATTGACGATTTCACTGCTCGTCTGCTTTCAGCTAGGCTATGGCATCAATCGCATCTTCGTGATAGGGCTGGCGCTATTCATGCTGGCCTGCGCAAGAACGCATAATCGAATATTGGAAAAGATTTACGAAAGTACGGCAGTCAAACGATTATCAGACTATGCGTACTCCGTTTACCTTTTCCACGGTTTTTTCATTGCCCTTTCGGGTCACTTTCTCTCGGAAATTATAGTTGGTCGCCCTTACACGCTAATCATGATCGTTGTGCCAAGCACGCTGCTGCTGGCTATTGCCGTGGAACGCACCATTGAGAAACCAGGCATTGAGCTGGGTCGCTTGATACTTCAACGACTACCGCGACCGCGCACGCATGTTGCCAGCACATGACTACGTTCCGTAAGAACCTCGTTGCCAGCTATGTAAGCCAGCTCTATGTGGCCGTCATCGGAATCATCATCGTTCCGGTGTACATCCGCTACATGGGCACAGAGGCTTATGGTTTGGTCGGGTTCTACGCGATGCTCCAAGCCTGGTTCCAGATGCTGGACATGGGCTTGTCGCCGACCATCTCGCGACAGACCGCCCGACTGTCTGGAGGCGCCATCACAGGCCTTGAACTGCGTCGGCTGCTGAGAGTTCTCGAAGGCATCTTTGTGGGCGTGGCGCTGGCCGGTGCACTGGCGCTCTGGCTCGGATCAGCATGGGTATCGACCCATTGGCTGCAGGCGCAGAACCTGCCGCTCGCGCAGGTTCAACTCTCGATCGAACTGATGGCTGGAATCATCGCCTTGCGATGGGTCGCGGGGCTGTATCGCGGGGCGATTGGCGGCTTCGAGCAGCAGGCGTGGCTGGGCAGATTGAATGCGTCAACGGCGACGGCAAGATTCGTGGTTGTGCTGGCAATCTTCGAGTTTCTCGGCACAACACCTGCGCATTTCTTCGGCTGGCAATTGATGGTCGCCGTGGTTGAAACCACATTGCTGGTCCGCAAGACCTACAAGCTTCTTCCCGCAATGTCGCCAAGCGGACCGACTGTCGGATGGCATTGGAACGCGATGCGCGACGTCATCGGTTTCTCGCTGAGCATCGCCTTCACAAGCGCGGTTTGGGTAGGCGTCACCCAAACAGACAAACTCGTATTGTCCAAGATATTGCCGCTGGCGGAGTACGGTCACTTCACGCTTGCCGTCTTGGCGGCCAGTGGCGTGACAATCATCAGCGGCCCCCTGAGCACAGCCCTGATGCCGAGATTGGCGCGATTGCAGGCGCAAGGCGATGAGAGAGGGTTGTTGACTCTTTATCGCCAAGCCACTCAAGGCATGGCCGTTCTCGCGCTTCCTGTCGCGGCCGTTATCGGACTCTGCGCTGAACCCTTGCTGCTAGCTTGGACCGGTGACCACTTGCTAGCCCGCGAAACTGCACCAATCCTGCGGCTCTACGCCTTCGGAAACGGCGTCATGGCCTTAGCTGCATTTCCCTACTACCTTCAATTCGCGAAGGGAGACGTACGGCTGCACCTAATTGGCAACGTCATTTTCGTTCTAATACTTATTCCATCCATCATCCTAGCAAGCATGAATAACGGCGCAATTGGTGCCGGATGGGCATGGCTCGGGGCAAATCTACTGTACTTTACATTCTGGACGTGGCGCGTTCATCATCGGTTCGCGCCGGAGATACATAAAGTATGGCTAGGCCAGGACATATTGCCAATTGCCATCAGTACAATCATTGCCTCACTATGCATGTCAGAGACAATCAACTGGGACACCCGACGAATATCTATTGCGATGGAAATCACAGCAATCGGCGCAGCAACACTAATCATCGCGAGCCTTAGTTCAACAAACACTAGACAGCACATTCTCAAAGCCATCCGCAAAACGGATTTGGCAATCAAAAATAAATGAACACACGAGACACCTCGCCCAATACTCGCCCCCCAAAAAAACCAAGGGTTTCCATCTGCGTCGTCACATATAATCATAGAGAATATATTGCAGAGTGCATTCAGAGCATTATTGATCAGACCAACGACTTTGACATTGAAATACTAATCGGGAACGACGCATCCACCGACGGCACATCCGATATCTTGAAAGATTTTGAGAAGAAGTTTCCGTCAATCATAACCGTATACACCCACACCTCCAATCTAGGCGCATTCCGAAACTACAAATTTATTCACAGTCAAGCCAACGGGGAATACATTGCACACATAGATGGCGACGACAAATGGGCCCCAGACAAGATAAAAAGGCAATCAGAGTTTTTAGACAAAAACCCAGAATGCATTGCAGTCTACACAAACGCAACTGTAATTGATGTTTCCGGCAACGCATTCGGCGTATTCAACAACCATCAGCCGGAGATATTCGGAATAGACCGATTAACCAAAGAAGGGAACTTCCTTCTTCATAGCTCAATGATGTACCGCTCACAAGCAAAAAAGGCAATCAGCGAACTCCCTGAGCAGTTTATTGACTATCACCTGCATATAAAGCTAGCGAAAATTGGCTCGCTTGGCTACATAAACAGTAATCTTGCGATTTATAGACACAGCGTCTCCGGGTCTCTTTCAACCCAGAATGCCGGAGATCGCATACGACCACTGTACTGGGGCGCCATAAGCGAACTACTTACACCCGAAATAGACGACAAGATCAAAGTCAATGCACTTGGAGATTTCCTAGGGAAAACAACCATTTTTTATCTTAGGACAAGGCAGATAAAGAAGTTAATTGACTGGATACCCACCATCACCTCTTCATGCCACCGAAGTCTGCACCCCGCAATCTACACAAGGGCACTTAAAACAATCGCTCGCCTTGGCATCCGCAAAGCGCACAAGAGATTTCGAAGAAGCAATGCAGTAGACACGTTATTTTTAAGATAAATGCTCACCGCCCTGCTCCTGACGCTCGCCTTGTTTATCCCTCGATATTGCAGGGATAAAGTCATTTCTCATGCAGCGGCATTTGTCTATATTTGGATCCTGATAAGCCTCCTTACCGAAACTATACCTTGGCTATTGCCAGTATCATCTTTAGCCAAGCTCTACATATTCACTTGTGTTGCAACTTACGTCGGAGGCGTGGCACTAGGGAACCATGCGCCCCCTCAGAAGATTGCAGCATTAGAGACGAGGAACGTACAACGACCTGCCAGCCGCACCAATATAAAGAGAGATCGCATTCTATTGGTGACAAATGGACTATCAGTCGCACTTGTTCTTTGGCTCTTTATCTACTGGTACCAAATAGCCTCCGCATCGCCGCAAGAGCTCATCTACTTCCTCAACGAGACTCGCTACGACGCAGTCCGCGGAGACTCCATTTTTGGCTCTCTACCTATATTCCTAAAGTCGGCAGCAGCCCACCTATTCATATTCACAATCTACTTAATTGCGATTGGGAAAACATATGGATACTGGAAACCAATCGTTTGGCTAAACATAACCTTGGCAGCAGCAGGATCCATGCTAGAAGGCGGCCGCGCAGGCCTTATAATGTATTTCCTTACATTCTTGAGCGCCCTACACACCACCAACAAACTATCTCTAAAGCAGGTCAGCAAATTCATCGCCACCCTCGTTCTCGGATTCATTCTGATTGCGATTGCGCTACGCCCATCAGACTCCGACAGCAGCATAGTTGCGAAGATCGCAAATCACCTCGCCACCTACGCTCTCTCCCCGACAATTCTTTTCGGCCAGTGGTTCGAAAATCCAACGTTCAATTTCAGCTGGAATGGTCCAATATATTTCCTCTCGATGCTCGGGCTCATGGATCCAATTGATCGATCAGGCACTGACGTTGTTCCATTCTGGACAGCCGGGGAAGGCCTCGAAGGAGAGCCAATTGAAGGGAATGTCTATACGGCGTACTGTGTAATCCTAGGAAATCTAGGGTTATATGGTGGGTACGTTTATTGGCTGACCTATGGGTTTATTTGCGGATTCATTGAAAAACGCAATACCCCGCGATACATCTCCCTGATGTCCCTTACGCTACCTTCTGTGATACTCACCATATTCGCCGAATACTTCATTTCAAACGCAATCATCACCCTAAAACTACTAATCCTGCACTTTGCGGTCTGGCTTTACAGAGAAATACGCAACCCAAACCAAAAGAGCATGGCCGCAAGTTCAATGCATCAATAGCAATCCAGAACAACACTCAAGCACCAGAGCATGCATATCTCAGCACTGACCCAAGGAGAAAACACTCCATCGGCAAGATTCAGAATAAGGCAATTAATTGAACCCCTGGGATATGCCAACAAGAAAATCACCGAACTCACGTGCACGCCAGGCGCATACCCGCCCCCCGGAAGATCCCCACGAATCATTTGGGCCTACAAAACAGTCATTGATTCATTTTTTCGAACTCTAAAGACACATCAATTTGATGCGTCCATTCTTCAACGAGAGTTAATTTCAACGATTCCCTCATTCGAGTTCGCAATTAAGTCTCCGCTCATCTTGGATGTGGATGATGCAATATGGCTGCATCGAAAGGGAATTGCTGCAAACAATGCCGGGATGCGCGCAAACCATATCGTTGCCGGCAACTCATTCATTGCAGAGTACTTCTCAAGATTCAACAAGACAGTCTCCATCATCCCCACCGCAGTTGACACCAAACGTTTTCATCCGATCCCCACGGAAAGAACAGCGTCGACTGGGATCATTGGCTGGTCAGGCACTTCGGGTGGTTACAAGTTTTTTTCAGACGAGATGCTCGCCGAAATCGCGAACGTATTGAAGCGGAACGCGGGATGGAAGCTTCAAGTCATATCAAACAGTCCGCCACCCTTTTCGTCTCTACCCTCAAATCAGCTGGAATACATTCCTTGGTCCCCAGAAAATGAGGCAACACTGACATCGAAGTTCGATATCGGACTGATGCCAATATTTAATGATGATTGGAGCCGCGGAAAATGTAGCTACAAGATGCTGCTATACATGTCGTGCGGCATCCCGGTCGTGGCGTCCGACATTGGCATGAACGCGGAATTGTTGCGCGAGGGATCAATTGGATTTGGCGCAATCAAACCGAAAGATTGGTCAAGATCAATCGAGGATCTGATATACGACCCCGAGGAACGCATAAGACTTGGGGCGATTGGACGTGAACTAGTCGGGCGCAACTATTCCATTGAGGTTGCTGCAAGGAAATGGGATTCCGTTCTCTCGAGTATTGGCAGAGGCTAGAGCGCGGCAAGACACGCACATATAGATCTATTCCGGGGTGAAACAATAAGGACCGATCAGAGAGTCCGTCGAACAGATGAATCCATGAAAGTCATGCACGTGATCATCGGCCTCGGCATCGGCGGCGCCGAATTGATGCTGAGGCGCTTGGTGATGGCACAGCAGCAAGCCACCGTCGTCTCGCTGACGCGAGTCGGGCCGGTTGGGGAAATGCTGAGGTCTGCCGGGATCGAAGTCATTGCCCTGGGCAATCGCGGCGTCTGGGATCTGCCTCGGGTTTTCTTGGCGCTGTTTCGCCTGTTGAGAGTCAGAAGGCCCGAAGTCGTGCAGACCTGGATGGTTCATGCCGACCTCATTGGCGGCCTCGCCGCCAGATTGGCCGGCATCAGGGCCGTGATCTGGGGGATCCGAACGACGGACTTCCAGGGTTCTTCGCGTGGGACGCGCCTGATCCGCTGGCTATGCGCTCGCCTCTCCAGCGTGATCCCCGCGTCGATCGCGTGTGCGGCGGAAGCATCGCGCCGCTCGCATGAGGCGATCGGGTATGACGGGTCGCGCATGGTGGTCATCCCGAACGGCTTCGATGTCGGACGGTTCAAGCCGGATCCGGAACGGCGGCGCCAGGTCCGTGGGCGACTTGGCATCGGCGATGCGGAGATCCTGATCGGCCATGTCGGGCGGTGGAACGACGCCAAGGACCATCCGAATTTCGTGCGTGCAGCCGCGACGCTGCAATCTGGCAGGGATCCCGCGCTGCCCAGCCCATTGAGATTCATCATGGTCGGTCGGAACGTCGACGGGCAAAACTCGGTGCTGCAGCAGGCGATTTCTGCGTCGGGGTGCCAGGACCGGTTTCTGCTCCTGGGTGAACGAGACGACGTCCATGACTTGCTGCAGGCATTCGACCTGTTCTGCCTGTCCTCCCGGACCGAAGGTTTTCCGAACGTCGTGGGCGAGGCGATGTCGTCCGGCGTGCCTTGCGTGGTGACCGATGTCGGTGATGCAGCCATGTTGGTCGGGGATACGGGATGGGTCGTCCCCAAGGAAGATTCGGGCGCGCTGGCTGCTGCGCTCGACGAAGCGGCGACCGAATCACCGATACAGCGCGAAGGCCGCGCCGTCAGGGCACGACAGCGGATCGTGGACGAATTCAGCATGGCGCGGGCCTGTCAGCGATTCGGCGAATTGCAGGAACGAGTGGCACGAGACCACCGGCAATCCGCTGGAAACCAGTGAGATCGAGGGAGCGAACGAGATGTGTGGATTGACCGGGTGGCTCACCACCGAAACCAGCGGACCGCCGAGGCATGAGCAGGAAGCCCGGCTGCGACGCATGAACGACGCGCTGTATCTGCGCGGGCCTGACAGCGAGGGGCAATGGCTGGACCCTGAGACCGGCATCGCGCTGGGGCATCGGCGGCTGGCCATCGTGGACCTGTCGGAGGCGGGCCATCAGCCCATGCTCTCGGCATCCGGCCGCCACGTGATCGCCTTCAACGGCGAGATCTACAACCACGCCGAGCTGCGTGAAGAACTGGCCCGTCAGGGCCGGGCGCCGGCCTGGCGTGGGCATTCGGATACCGAGACGCTGCTGGCGGCCTTCGAGGCCTGGGGGGTCGAGGGCTGTCTGACGCGTGCGACCGGCATGTTCGCGATCGCGCTGTGGGATCGGCAGGAACGACGGCTGGTGCTGGCGCGGGACCGCCTGGGCGAGAAGCCGATGTACTGGGGCTGGCAAGGCGGCACGGCCGGGCAGCCGCGCGTGTTCCTGTTCGGCTCCGAACTGAAGGCGCTGCAGCGTCACCCGGCCTTCCGGGCCGAGATCGACCGGGGCGCGCTGGCGCTGCTGATGCGGCACAACTACATCGGCGCGCCGCATTCGATCTTCCAGGGCATCCAGAAGCTGGAACCGGGCAAGTGGCTGGAGGTGTCGGCCGGCTCGGATCAGCCGGTGATCCGCAGCTACTGGTCCGGGCTGGACGTCGGCCTGGCCGGCCAGCGCCAGCCGTTCCAGGGCAGCGAGACGGAGGCGGTCGACGAGGTCGAGCGCCTGCTGGCGGCGTCTGTCGGGCGTCAGATGATGTCGGACGTACCGCTGGGCGCCTTCCTGTCCGGCGGGATCGACTCGTCGGTGGTCGTCGCGCTGATGCAGGCGCAGTCGTCGCAGCCGGTGCGGACCTTCACGATCGGCTTCCACGAGCCCGGCTACAACGAGGCGACCTTCGCCAAGGCCGTCGCGCAGCACCTGGGCACGGACCACACCGAGCTGTACGTGCAGCCGCAGGACGCGCTGGACGTGATCCCGAAGCTGCCGTCGATGTACTGCGAGCCCTTCGCGGACTCGTCTCAGATCCCGACCTTCCTGGTCTCGCAGATGGCACGGCAGCACGTGACGGTCGCGCTGTCCGGTGACGGTGGCGACGAGCTGTTCAGCGGCTACGAGCGCTACCGCATCACGTCATCGATCTGGCATTGGCTGCAGGCGGTGCCGACGCCGATCCGGCGCGTCTTCGCGAAGACGTTGCGGCAGCTCAGCGTCGAGCAGTGGAACCGGGTCTTCCGGTGGCTGTGGTTCTACAAGGCTGCGGGCCGCCACAACAACATGGGCGACAAGATCCACAAGGGCGCCAGCCTGCTGGCCAGCCCGGACCACGCGACGCTGTACCGGGGCATGTTGAGCCACTGGGCGCATCCGGAACAGCTGGTGCTGGGGGCCCGCGAGCCGGCGACCGTGCTGAACGACATGCCGGCCGAGCTGCAGGCGCTGGGCGATGTCGAACGGATGATGCTGCTGGACCTGCTGACCTACCTGCCGGGCGACGTGCTGACCAAGGTCGACCGCGCCGCGATGGGCGTGTCGCTCGAAACCCGCGTGCCGATGCTGGACCACCAGCTGGTCGAGTTCGCGTGGCGACTGCCGCTGGACATGAAGCTGCGCCACGGCGCGACGAAGTGGCCGCTGCGCCAGGTGCTGTTCCGCCATGTCCCGCGCGAGCTGATCGAACGCCCGAAACGCGGCTTCGCCGTGCCGATCGCCGCCTGGCTGCGCGGCCCCTTGCGCGACTGGGCCGAGAACCTGCTGTCCGAACAGCGCCTGCGCGAAGGCGGCCACTTCCAGGTCGACATGGTGCGCCGCTGCTGGCTCGAACACCTGTCGGGGCGGCGCAGCTGGTCGGGGCATCTGTGGGATGTGCTGATGTTCCAGGCCTGGCTGGCAGAACAGAAGAACTGACCGATGCGCATCGCCGTCGTCTCGAACACCGCCTGGTATCTCGTCAACTTCAGGCGCAACCTCATGCAGGCCCTGATGGCCGATGGCCACGAGGTGATCGCGGTGTCGCCGGAGGACGCGCATGCGTCGCAGCTGTCGGCGGCCGGTATCCGTCATGTGCCGGTGCCGATTTCGGGCTCGGGCACGCGCTGGCTCACGGAACTGGGTTCGGTGCTGGCGCTGCGTCGGGCGTTTCGGGCGGCTGGCACCGAGGTCGTCCTCAGCAACACACCGAAGGGCAACCTCTATTCGGCGCTGGCCTGCATGAGCCTGGGCATCCGCTTCGTGCCCAACGTCTCGGGACTGGGCCGGGCCTTCATCCAGACCTCGTTCGTGACGCGGGTGGCGCGGCTGCTTTACCGGTTCACGTTCCGGCACGCGCAGCACGTGTTCTTCCAGAACCTCGATGACCAGGCGATCTTCCTGAAGGCGGGGCTCGTGAAGCCCGATCGCTGCGAACGTCTGCCCGGTTCGGGCGTCGACCTGGGCCGCTTCCAGGCAGCCCCCTGGCCGGAACGGGCGGACGACGCGCCGGTGTTCCTGCTGGTCGCCCGCATGCTGCGGGACAAGGGCATCGGCGAGTACATCGAGGCGGCACGCCTGGTGCGCCAGCAGCACCCTGGTGCCCGCTTCCGGCTGCTGGGCTTCGCGGACGCCGACAACCCGTCGGCCATCGGGCGCGCGACGCTGGACGCCTGGCAGGCCGAGGGCATCGCCGACTATCTCGGGGCGACCGACGATGTTCGCCCGCACATCGCCGATGCGGATGCCGTCGTGCTGCCCTCGTATCGCGAAGGTGTCCCGCGCACGCTGCTGGAGGCCGCCGCGATGGCACGTCCGGTGATCACGACCGATGCGCCGGGCTGCCGTGACACCGTCGTGCCGGGTCAGACCGGCCTGATGTGCCAGGTCCGGGATGCCGCCGACCTCGCCCGCGCGATGCTGCAGTTCACGGCCCTGCCTCGCAGCGAACGCATCGCGATGGGCCAGCGTGGCCGTGAACGGATCGCACGCGAGTTTGACGAGCAGGTGGTGATCACGCGTTATCGGGCGGCACTGGCGGCCATCGCCGGAAGTCCACGCTGACGGCCTGACAGCGCCCGCGCTGCAGCCCCCGCACCACACCTCCCCCCGCGTTCAAGTGCCCTGAAGCCGTCCATCAGTGACGGACTTCCCGCCCCGTGCTGGGCCCCCCTCAGGCGGGGAGGTGGGCCGCGCGGGTGGCGTTCCTAGGATGTCGTGACACGTCCATGACTCCCCAGCCGAGAACGCCACGATGACCCGCACGAACCTGGATCGCTTTTCCTCGCACAGCCGAGCCGGCACGAGGCTGGCGCGGCTGCTGATCGCCACGGCCCTGGGCGGACTGCTGGGTGCTTGTGGCGGCGTGTCCAGCGGTGACACGACCGTGGTGGTGACGCCGACGTCGGTCACGCTGCAGTCGAAGGTGAAGGACACGTCGGCCAGCCCGGTGAACGGCGCGACGATCACGGTGGCGACGCAGTCGACGTCGCTGACGGCCAGCACCGATGCGCAGGGCGACTTCTCGCTGACGATGAGCCTGTCCGCGCTGCCGCCGGCCGGCACGAACACGGACGTGGTGGTGGTCGTCAACAAGGACGGCTACCAGACCCAGGTCGTCACGCTCAGCAGCGCGCAGCTGCGCCGGGGCGGCACCTTGTCGCTGGACCAGATCGCGTTGCAGCTGACGGCACTGCCGCGCACGAAGCTCGCGCCGCTGGCGGGCGCCCTGCTGACGCGGCTGGGTGATGGCGTGCTGTCGGGCCACAGCGCCTCGAACCAGTATCTGCAGGGCACGGTGGTGCCCGGGCAGATCACCTACACGATCGACATGGGCGGCTTCACGGCCCTGGCCGATGCCGGCACCGGCGCGGTCAGCGGCGCCTATCCGACGATGACGCTGGCGGGCCGCTTCCGGGGCTTGCAGACGGACATCTGCCCGAGCCAGATCGAGATCTACCAGCTCAACGGCAGCGTGCGCACGACGGTCGCGACGCTGGGCCTGACGTCGACGCCGGCGCTGTTGCCGTCGGCGCTCGACGGATCCATCTCGACCCTGACGATGGCCGGCATCCCGACGACCGCCCTGAACACGGCCAACGGCAACCTGTGGGTCCAGCTGCGGGCCGGCGACTGCGACGCGAGCGCGGCGACCGACTATGACGACTTCGAGTTCCTGGACCTGACGGTGACGTTCAACGAGCCGGTGCCACCGACCTGAGGCCGGCAGCGCAGCCGGGCCGCATCACTCGTGGTGATCAAACGCCTGGAAGCCCGCCAGCTTGACCAGCGTGTCCTTGCGGGCCGCCGTGTAGTCGCTCTCGATCATTTCCTTGACCAGCTGCTCGAACGAGGTCTGCGGGGTCCAGCCGAGCTTGGCCTTGGCCTTGGACGGGTCGCCCAGCAGGGTCTCGACCTCGGTGGGGCGGTAGTAGCGCGGGTCGACGCGGACGATCACGTCGCCGACCTTGACCTTGGCGCGTGAGCCGGTGACGGCCTTGACGACGCCGTATTCGGCCTCGCCCTCGCCCTCGAACGCGACCTCGATGCCGAGTTCGGCGGCGGCGCGTTCGACGAACTGGCGCACGCTGTACTGCACGCCGGTGGCGATGACGAAGTCCTCGGCCTGCTGCTGCTGCAGCATCAGCCACTGCATCTCGACGTAGTCGCGCGCGTGGCCCCAGTCGCGCAGGGCGCTCATGTTGCCGAGGTAGAGGCAGTCCTGCAGGCCCAGCGCGATGCGGGCGACGGCGCGGGTGATCTTGCGCGTCACGAAGGTCTCGCCGCGCACGGGGCTCTCGTGGTTGAAGAGGATGCCGTTGCAGGCGTACATGCCGTAGGCCTCGCGGTAGTTCACCGTGATCCAGTAGGCGTACAGCTTGGCGACCGCGTAGGGGCTGCGCGGGTAGAAGGGCGTGGTCTCCTTCTGCGGCGTCTCCTGGACCAGCCCGTACAGCTCGCTGGTGCTGGCCTGGTAGAAGCGGGTCTTCGCCTCGAGCCCGAGGATGCGGATCGCCTCCAGCAGCCGCAGGGCGCCCAGGCCGTCGGCGTTGGCGGTGTACTCGGGCTCCTCGAACGAGACGGCGACGTGGCTCTGCGCGGCCAGGTTGTAGATCTCGTCGGGCTGGACTTTCTGGACGATGCGCACGAGGCTGGTCGAGTCGGTCAGGTCACCGTAGTGCAGCACGAAGTTGCGGTGCTCGACGTGCGGGTCCTGGTAGAGATGGTCGATGCGATCGGTGTTGAACAGGCTCGAACGGCGCTTGATGCCGTGCACCACATAGCCCTTCTTCAGCAGGAACTCGGCCAGATAGGCGCCGTCCTGGCCGGTGACGCCGGTGATGAGGGCAACTTTGGGTTGGGTCATGGTGGGGATCGGTTCGTGAGGTTTCAGCGGGCGGCCTGGCCCGGGTGGAACGGCGCCGCCTCATAGGCCAGCCGGATGCCGTCGCGCAGCGATGTCTTCGCGCGCCAGCCCAGGCTGGCCAGGCGGCTGACGTCGAGCAGCTTGCGCGGGGTGCCGTCGGGCTTGCTGGTGTCGAAGACGATGCGGCCCTGGAAGCCGACGATCTCCATGACGGTCTCGGCCAGCTCGCGGATCGTCACGTCGGTGCCGGTGCCGATGTTGACCAGCGGGCCGTCGTAGCCCGTGCGCATCAGGTGGACGCAGGCGTCGGCCAGGTCGTCGACGTAGAGGAACTCGCGCATCGGCGTGCCGGTGCCCCAGACGACGTATTCGGCATCGCCGCGCAGCTTCGCCTCGTGCGCCTTGCGCAGCAGCGCCGGCAGGACGTGGCTGTTGGCGAGGTCGTAGTTGTCGTTCGGCCCGTAGAGGTTGGTCGGCATGACCGACACGTACTGGCGACCGTGCTGGCGGTTGTAGCTCTCGGCCAGCTTGATGCCGGCGATCTTGGCGATCGCGTAGGGCTCGTTGGTCGGCTCCAGCGGGCCGGTCAGCAGGTAGTCCTCGCGGATCGGCTGCGGGCAGTCGCGCGGGTAGATGCAGCTGCTGCCCAGGAACATCAGCCGCTGCACGCCGGCCAGGTGGGCGCCGTGGATCAGGTTGGCCTCGATCAGCAGGTTCTGGTAGATGAAGTCGGCGCGGTACTGGTTGTTGGCCTGGATGCCGCCGACCTTGGCCGCCGCGATGACGACATGGTCCGGCCGCTCGGCGGCCAGGAAGTCGTGCACCGCGCGCTGGTCGAGCAGGTCCAGTTCAGCGTGCGTGCGGGTCAGGATGTTGGCGTGGCCGAGCGCCTGAAGCCGGCGCACGATGGCGCTGCCGACCATGCCGCGGTGGCCGGTGACGAAGATCTTGGCGTCGGGGTTCATCGTGTGCGTGTCCAGGTTCACTGACGGCCGTAGGTGTCCTCGAAGCGGACGATGTCGTCCTCGCCGAGGTAGCTGCCGGACTGGACCTCGATGATCTCGAGCGGCACCTTGCCGGGGTTGGCCAGCCGGTGGGTCTGGCCCAGCGGGATGTAGGTCGACTGGTTCTCGCCCAGGATCATCACCTTGTCGCCATTGGTGACCTCGGCGGTGCCGCTGACGACGATCCAGTGTTCGGCGCGGTGGTGGTGCATCTGCAGGCTCAGCGAGGCGCCGGGCTTGACCATGATGCGCTTGACCTGGTGGCGAGGGCCGTTGTCGATGCTGTCGTACCAGCCCCAGGGGCGGTGGACCTTGCGGTGCAGCACCTGTTCGCCGCGCTGTTCGCGGCCGAGCTGGTTGACGATGTTCTTGACGTCCTGGCTCTTCTCGCGACTGGCGACCAGCACGGCGTCGGGCGTCTCGACGACCACCACGTCCTGCAGCCCGACGACGCTGACCAGCCGGCTGGTGGCGTGGACCAGCGTGTTGCGGCTGTCGCTGACCATCGCGTCGCCGACGCTGGCGTTGCCGGCGGCGTCCTTGTCGGCGACCTGCCAGACGGCTTCCCAGGCGCCGAGGTCGTTCCAGCCGGCGTCGAGTTCCTGCATGCGGATGTCGAGCACGCCGGGGCATTTCTCCATCACCGCGTAGTCGATCGACTCGGCTGGCACGGCGGCGAACTCGGCCTTGCCGGGCCGCACGAACTTGCCGTCGCCGTGGCGGGCGGCCCAGGCGGTGCGGCAGGCGGTCGCGATGTCCGGGCGGAAGCGTTCGAGCGCGGCGATCCAGACGGACGCCCGCAGCACGAAGATGCTGGCGTTCCAGTAGTAGCCGCCTTCGGCCAGATAACGCTCTGCGGTGGCCAGGTCGGGCTTCTCGACGAAGCGGGCGACGACCTGCTCGGGCGCCAGTCCTTCGGCGCGGATGTAGCCGTAGCCGGTCTCGGGCCGGTCGGGCGTGATGCCCAGGATGACGATCGCGCCGCCGGCCGCCTGCAGCACCGCGCGCTGCATCGCGGCGGTGAAGACGGCGTCGTCGGCGATGGTCTGGTCGGCGGCGGTGACGACGAGGATCGGATCGGCGCCGCCTTCGACCGCCTGCAGCGCGGCCAGCATCATCGCGGGCGCGGTGTTGCGGCCCATCGGCTCCAGCACGACGGCCGCAGGCTCGCTGCCGATGTCGCGCAGCTGGTCGAGCACCAGGAAGCGGTGTTCCTCGTTGCCCACCACCAGCGGCGCCAGCAGCTGCTGGCCAGGCGCCGCGAGGCCGCGCAGTCGCGCCACGGCCTGCTGGAACAGGCTGGTGTTGCCCGACAGGACGAGGAACTGCTTGGGGAAGCCCGCGCGCGACAGCGGCCACAGGCGGGTGCCGCTGCCACCGGCCATGATGACCGGCTGGAGGGTGAGGGTCGGAGAGGTCATCGCGGGGTTCCGGTCACGGCCCGGGGGCACGGGAGGTCAACGGGAGATCAGTCGAAGCGGCGGGCATCGGCCAGCAGCGGCGCATCGCGGTCCTTGCCCGACAGCAGCGGCTCGATGCCGTCGAGCGGCCAGGCGATCGCCAGCGCCGGATCATCCCAGCGCACCGCCGCCTCGGACGGCTGGTCGTAGAACGCGGTGGTCTTGTAGAGGAAGTCGGCGCTGTCGCTGAGCACCAGGAAGCCGTGCGCGAAGCCCGGCGGGATCCAGAACTGGCGGTGGTTCTCGCCCGTCAGCTCGACACCGGCCCAGCGGCCGAAGGTCGGGCTGCTGGCGCGCATGTCGACGGCCACGTCGAAGACCCGGCCCTGCGTGCAGCGCACCAGCTTGCCCTGGGCATGCGGCGGCAGCTGGTAGTGCAGGCCGCGCAGCACGCCACGCGCCGAGCGGCTGTGGTTGTCCTGCACGAAGGCGACGGGGTGGCCGACGGCGGCGTCGAAGCTGCGCTGGTTCCAGCTTTCCATGAAGAAGCCGCGGGCGTCGCCGAAGACCTTCGGTTCGAGGATCAGCGGGCCGTCGAGTTCGGTGCGGAGGATGTTCATCGGGTCGGGGATCGGGTCGGAGGAAGGGGTCAGAACGTCTGCTCGCGCAGCACCTTCAGCAGGTACTGGCCATAGCCGTTCTTCAGCAGCGGCTGGGCGAGGCGTTCGAGCTGGGCGGCGTCGATCCAGCCCTGGCGGTAGGCGATCTCCTCCAGGCAGGCGACCTTCAGGCCCTGGCGCTTCTCGAGCGTGGCGATGAACTGGCCGGCCTCCAGCAGGCTGTCGTGCGTGCCGGTGTCGAGCCACGCATAGCCGCGGCCCATGATCTCGACGTCGAGCTGGCCCTGGCGCAGGTAGGTCGCGTTGACGTCGGTGATCTCCAGCTCGCCGCGCGGGCTGGGGGCGATGCTGGCGGCGATGTCGCAGACCTGCTCGTCGTAGAAGTACAGGCCGGTGACGGCGTAGCTGCTCTTGGGCTGGCGCGGCTTCTCCTCGATGCTGAGGGCGCGCTTGTGCTCGTCGAAGGCGACCACGCCGTAACGCTCGGGATCGGTGACGTGGTAGGCGAACACCGACGCGCCGGTGCTGCGGGCGCTGGCGTTGTCGAGCAGGCGGACGAGGTCGTGGCCGTAGTAGATGTTGTCGCCCAGGATCAGCGCGCTCGGGTCGTTGCCGACGAACTCGCGGCCGAGGATGAAGGCCTGCGCCAGGCCGTCCGGGCTGGGCTGGACGCAGTACTGCAGGTTCATGCCCCACTGGCTGCCATCGCCCAGCAGGTGCTGGAAGCGCGGCGTGTCCTGCGGCGTGGAGATGACCAGCACGTCGCGCATGCCCGCCAGCATCAGCGTCGACAGCGGGTAATAGACCATCGGCTTGTCGTAGACCGGCAGCAGCTGCTTGCTGACGGCCAGCGTGGCCGGGTGCAGGCGGGTGCCGGAGCCCCCGGCGAGGATGATGCCCTTGCGGTTCTTGTTCATGTCGTGTCCCTGGGGTGGATCGTGGGCAGGCGGGTCGGTGGGGTTCAGCGCGGCGCGAGCACCTCGGCGAGCATGCGCTCGACGCCGTCCTGCCAGCGCGGCGGCACCAGGCCGAAGACCTGCTGCAGGCGCGCGGTCGACAGGCGCGAGTTGTGCGGCCGGCGTGCCGGTGTCGGGAAGGTGCTGGCGGGCACCGGCGCGATCTCGCGCACGGCCAGCGTCTGGCCCTGGCGGCGGGCCCAGTCGATGACGTGGCTGGCGTAGGCGTGCCAGCTGGTCTCGCCGGCGGCAACCGCGTGGTAGGTGCCGGCCAGCGCGGCCGCATCGGCCGGGCGCCGCAGGGCCTCGCGCAGCATGTGGGCGCTCAGGTCGGCCAGCAGGTCGGCACCGGTGGGCGCGCCGAACTGGTCGTCGACGACGGTCAGGCGCTCGCGCTCGCCGGCCAGCCGCAGCATCGTGCGGGCGAAGTTGCCGCCACGCGCGGCATGGACCCAGCTGGTGCGCAGCGTCAGGTGGCGGCAGCCGCTGGCGCGGATCGCCTGTTCGCCGTCGAGCTTGGTCTGGCCGTAGACGTTGAGCGGGCCGGTCGGCTCGTCCTCGTCGCGGAAATGCGTGCCGGCGCCGTCGAAGACGTAGTCGGTGCTGTAGTGGACCAGCCAGGCGCCGGACTCGCGCGCCGCCTCGGCCAGCACGGCGGGGGCCTCGGCGTTGACGCGCCGGGCCAGCTCGGTGTCGGACTCGGCCTTGTCGACGGCGGTGTAGGCCGCCGCATTGACGATCGCGTCGGGCCGCAGCGCCCGCACCGTCGCGGCCAGGCCGGCCAGGTCGGATAGGTCACCGCAACCGTCGGTCGAATGCCGGTCCAGCGCCACCAGCGTGCCCAGCGGGGCCAGCGCGCGCTGCAGTTCCCAGCCCAGCTGGCCGTTCTTGCCCAGCAGCAGGATCTTCAGGTTCGACATCACCGCTCAGCCGGCCGAACGGGCGGCGTAGTTCTGCTCGACCCAGTCGCGGTAGCTGCCGCTCTGCACGTGCGCCACCCAGTCGGCGTGGTCGAGGTACCACTGGACGGTCTTGCGCACGCCGGTCTCGAAGGTCTCGGCCGGGCGCCAGCCGAGCTCGCGTTCGACCTTGCGGGCATCGATCGCGTAGCGGCGGTCATGGCCGGGGCGGTCCTTGACGTAGGTGATCAGGCGCCGGTAGCTGCCGGCCGGGTCGGGGCGCAGCTCGTCGAGCAGGTCGCAGAGCGTGTGCACGATCTCGAGATTGGTCTTCTCGTTCCAGCCGCCGATGTTGTAGGTCTCGCCAAGCCGACCGCCGGCCAGCACGGCGCGGATCGCGCTGGCGTGGTCGCGCACGTAGAGCCAGTCGCGCACGTTCTGGCCGTCACCGTAGATCGGCAGCGGCTTGCCGGCCAGGGCGTTGACGATCATCAGCGGGATCAGCTTCTCGGGGAAGTGATAGGGCCCGTAGTTGTTGCTGCAGTTGGTCGTCACGACCGGCAGGCCGTAGGTGTGGTGCCAGGCCCGCACCAGGTGGTCGCTGGCGGCCTTGCTGGCCGAGTACGGGCTGTTGGGCTCGTAGGGATGCGACTCGGTGAAGGCCGGATCGGCCGCACCGAGCGAGCCGTAGACCTCGTCGGTCGAGACATGGTGGAAGCGGAAGGCGGTGCGACCGGCCTCGTCCAGCGTCGACCAGTGCGCGCGGGCGGCTTCCAGCAGCGTGTAGGTGCCCTCGATGTTGGTACGCATGAACGCGCCGGGGCCGTGGATGCTGCGGTCGACGTGGCTTTCGGCCGCGAAATGCACGATGGCACGCGGCCGATGCTCGGCCAGCAGGCGGTCGACCAGCGCCCGGTCACAGATGTCGCCCTGCACGAACACGTGGCGCGCATCGCCCTGCAGCGACGCCAGGTTCTCGAGGTTGCCGGCGTAGGTCAGCGCGTCGAGGTTGAGGACCGGCTCTTGTGTCTGCTCAAGCCAGTCGAGCACGAAGTTGCTTCCGATGAAGCCCGCGCCGCCAGTGACAAGGATCATGGGTATCCAGACGAGGAAAAGGGAGAAATGGTGACAGGAAGTCGGCCTGTTGAAGCGTTTGGATCCGGCATCAAACGCCAACAATTTCCAGCCGGCTATCGTAAACCCGCGCGGTTTCGGCCCCAGATGGGTGCCGAAACCAGAAAATGCGGAGGCCGGTGCAGCGTCGTGAACTTGTTCCTTTCCGACCGGAACCGCCCCCTGAATCATCCGGGCTCCCGATCGGGACTCAACCCCCATCCCGCCATGCGCCTCTTCCTCCTGTCTTTCGCTGCCGCCCTGTTCGGCACGCTCCTGATCGTGGGATCGGCACAGTTGCACGACCGATTCACGGGCGATCACGACCACAGCGGTCCGCAGAAATTCCATGCCCGGTCGGTGCCGCGCATCGGCGGGGTCGGGATCATGTTCGGCATGCTGGTCGGCATGGTCTACAGCCTGTTCATGCCCGGCAGCGAGACCGAGACCAAGCTCGCGCTGATCGCCGCCGGGGTGATCGCCTTCGGCGCCGGGCTGATCGAGGACTTCACCAAGAAGGTGACGCCACGCCAGCGCCTGCTGGCGGTGATCCTGGCTGCGGCGGTGGCGCAGTGGCTGGCCGGCGCCGAGATCGTCCGCACGGATGTCTACGGGATCGACCCGCTGCTCGAGATCGCCGGCGTGTCGATGCTGCTCACGCTGTTCGCGGTCGCCGGCGTGTCCAACTCGATCAACATCATCGACGGCTTCAATGGCCTGGCCTCGATGTGCATGGCCATCATGCTGGCGGCCATGGCCTACGTGGCCTGGCAGGTCGGCGACCAGATGATCTTCCGGCTCGCGCTGATCGGGCTGGGTGCGGTGCTCGGCTTCTTCGTCCTGAACTACCCCTTCGGCCTGATCTTCCTCGGCGACGGCGGCGCGTACTTCATGGGCTTCTGGGTGGCCGAGATCGGCATCCTGCTGGTCAAGCGCAACCCGGACGTCTCGCCGATGTTCCCGCTGCTGCTGTGCATCTACCCGGTCTTCGAGACCGTCTTCACGATGTACCGCCGCAAGGTGGTGCGCGGTCGCCCGGTCGGCCAGCCCGATGCCGGGCACCTGCACAGCCTGATCTACCGCCGCCTGCTGCGCTGGGCCGTCGGCCGGCGCGACGCGGCGACGATGCTGCGCCGCAACTCGATGACGTCGCCCTATCTCTGGGGCCTGTGTTCGCTGGCCGCCGTGCCGGCCGTCCTGTGGTGGGACGACTCGGACCTGCTGCAACTGAGCCTGCTGGCGTTCTGCGGCACCTACATCGCGCTGTACCGGGCGATCGTCCACTTCCGGACCCCCAGGCTGCTGGTGCAGCAGCGTGCGCCGGCCGATCTGGCCGAGTCCGCACGATAATCCAGGCGTGAATCCAGAAACTCCTGTCGCGGCCGAACTGCCGCAAGAACCGTCGGCGCCCGCCGCGGCACCTGCCCGTTACGACGCGCAGCCCCTCCACCCGAAGCTCCTGCGCGCCGTCGCGGATGCGGGCTACGAGACGATGACGCCGATCCAGGCCAAGGCGATCCCGATCGTCCTGGCCGGCCGTGACGTGATGGGCGCGGCCCAGACCGGCACCGGCAAGACCGCCGCCTTCTCGCTGCCGCTGCTGCACAAGATGATGCGGCACGAGAACGCCAGCGCCTCGCCGGCACGCCATCCGGTCCGCGCACTGGTGCTGGCCCCGACGCGCGAACTCGCCGACCAGGTCGCCAACAACATCAAGGCCTACGCCAAGCACACGCAGCTGCGCGTGGCCTGCGTCTTCGGCGGCATCGACATGGCGCCGCAGACGGCCGAGCTCAAGCGCGGCGTCGAGGTGCTGATCGCCACGCCGGGCCGCTTGCTGGACCACATCCAGATCAAGAACTGCCAGCTCGGCCAGGTCGAGTACGTCGTGCTCGACGAGGCCGACCGGATGCTCGACATCGGCTTCCTGCCCGACCTCCAGCGCATCCTGAGCTACCTGCCCAAGTCGCGCCAGACGCTGCTGTTCTCGGCCACCTTCTCCAACGAGATCAAGAAGCTGGCGCAGAGCTACCTGCAGGATCCCGTCCTGGTCGAGGTCGCCCGGCCCAACGCCACGGCCACCAACGTCGAGCAGCGCTTCTACAGCGTCTCCGACGACGACAAGCGCTCGGTGGTGCGCCAGCTGCTGCGCCAGCGCGAGCTGTCGCAGGCCATCATCTTCGTGAACTCCAAGCTCGGCGCCGCGCGCCTGGCGCGCAGCTTCGAGCGCGACGGCCTGCGCACCGCCGCGCTGCACGGCGACAAGTCGCAGGACGAACGCCTGAAGGCGCTGGAAGCCTTCAAGCGCGGCGAGGTCGACCTGCTGGTCGCCACCGACGTGGCCGCCCGCGGCCTGGACATCGCCGATCTGCCGGCGGTCTTCAACTTCGACATCCCGTTCAATGCCGAGGACTACGTCCACCGCATCGGCCGCACCGGCCGTGCCGGCGCCTCGGGCCTGGCGGTGTCGCTGGCCACGCGCGACGATGCCCGGCTGGTCGCCGACATCGAGAAGCTGATCAAGAAGAAGATCGACCTCGAACCGATCGAGCTGGAAGACGACCGCCCGGCCCGCCGGCCGCGTCGGCGCGAGTTCGACGACGTGCCGGAAGCAGCCGCGCCGCGTCCGGTCGAGCCCGCGCACGCCCCGGCGCCGCGGCCGCAGCGCAGCAGCTCGCGTCACCACGACCCGTTCTTCGATCGCCCCTACGAGGCCGATCCGAACGCGCAACCGGGCTGGGACGGCGCTGCGTCGTCGGCCGCGAACGCCCAGGGCGAACAGGGCGGCGGCAACGCCCAGGCCAACACCGGCATGGGCCGGCTGGTCAAGCAGAAGCGCAAGGTCGCCTCGCTGCTGGGCGGCAAGCCGACCGGCGGCTGAGTCGGCACCTCCCGGCCGGCCTGACCTCAGGTCGCCAGGAACGAGAACACGGCCGGCAGATCGGCCGGCAAGGTCGGGAGATCCTGGCGCCACGCGGAGACGCGGCGGGTCAGGCTGAAGCCGCCGGGCAAGGTCAGGCCACAGGCGATGTTGAGCTGCGTGTCGGGAGACAACGTGGCGACCAGCGCCTCGACCAGGGCCGCATTGCGGTACGGCGTCTCGATCATCAGCTGGGTCTGCTGCCAGCGGCGCGAATGGGTTTCCAGCTCGCGCAGGCGTGCCGCACGCTCGGCCTTGTCGACCGGCAGGTAGCCGACGAACGCGAAGCTCTGGCCATTCAGGCCACCCGCTGCGACCGCCAGGATCAGCGAACTGGGGCCGGCCAGCGGCACGACTGGGACGCCCAGTGCATGGGCCTCGCGCACCAGACGGGCGCCCGGATCGGCCACCGCCGGCAGACCGGCCTCGGACAACAGACCGATGTCGTGACCGGCCAGAGCCGGCGCGAGCAGCGCCTTCCAGTCGGGATCGGGCGCCTTGGCGCCGCCCTTCGGCGGACGCGGCAGTTCGGTCATCTGCAATGCCTGCAGCGGCTGCGCCAGCGGCACGATCGCCTGAACGCGCTTGAGCAGGGCCCGCGCGCTGCGGGCGTTCTCGACCACCCAGTGCCCCAGCCCGGCCGCGACCTGCAAGGCGCCGAGCGGCAGGACCTGCTGGACGTCCAGCGCCTGGGAGACCTCCGCCGGCAGACCGTGGTCCAGCGTGTTCGGGACGAGGTAGAGGCGACCGACGCGCGACGGCGTCGACGGACGATCAGCAGCCATGCAGCGCTCCGGCGGTCAGGACGGGATTGAGCCCGGCCGCACGCAGCAGCCGGCAGGTGGCGATCAGCGGCAAGCCGACCAGCGCGGTCGGATCGTCGCTGCGGATGGCGTCGAGCAGGCCGATGCCCAGCGTCTCGCACTTGGCGCTGCCGGCGCAGTCGTAGGGCTGTTCGAGCCGCAGGTAGGTCTCGATCTCGGCGCGGTCGAGCGCCCGGAAGACCACCTCGACCGGCACGCGGACGACCTGCTCGTAGGCGTCGTCACCACCGCGCACCAGCGCCAGGCCGGTGTGGAAGGTGATGGCCCGGCCACTCATGCGCAGCAGCTGGGCCATGGCGCGCTCGTGCGTGTGGGGCTTGCCGACCGGCTCGCCGTCGCAGGCGGCGACCTGGTCCGAGCCGATGACCAGCGCGTCGGGATGCAGGCGGGCGACCGCCCGGGCCTTGGCCCGCGCGAGGCGCTCGCACAGCGCGGCCGGCGACTCGCCCTCCAGCGGCGTCTCGTCGACGTCGGGAGCCACGACATCGAAGGGCACGCGCAGGCGCTGCAGCAGTTCACGCCGGTAGGGCGAGGTCGACGCCAGGATCAGGCGAGGCGGGATGGGCAGGGGCTCGGTCACGTCGGAAGGCACCAGGTTCGGCTGAATCGAGGGGCGGATTGTTGCCGCTGCGGCGCCAGCGGCCACGCACGACGGCCACAGGGTCGTCGAAGGGCCGGCACGTAAACTCGCGCCGATGAAGACCGAATTCAAGCCCAGCCGCCTCGACGTCCGTGCCTTTGCCGAGTCGGGCGAGACGCTGTCGGGAACGCTCGCGCTGCGCAGCCTCGATCGCCTGAACGAACTCCTCCACGGCGACGCGGCCGGCGAGATCCGCTGGGAGGCCAGCGGCGAGATCCAGCAACGCCTGGGCGCGCCCGAGGAAGTCTGGCTGGACCTGCGCATCGAGGCCGACGTGCCGATGGAATGCCAGCGCTGCCTGGACACGGTGGCGATCCCGGTCGAGATCGATCGCCCCTTCCTGTTCGCCGCCGACGAGAAGGCCGCCGCCGAGCTGGACGCCGAATCCGACGAGGACGTGCTGGTGCTCAGCCGGGCCTTCGACCTGATCGCGCTGATCGAGGACGAGGTGCTGCTGGCCCTGCCGATCGTGCCGCGCCACGAGACCTGCCCGCAGCCCGTGCCGGTCAGCTTCGAGGCCGACATCGGCGACGACGAGACGGCCGAGCCGGCCCGCCCCAACCCGTTCGCGAAGCTGGCCGCATTGAAGAAGTCAAGCGGCTGACTGGGCAGCCGCCACGGGCGGTGATAGAATCGCGGGCTTTTCCGTTCGGACCCACGCCTTTGCGCCGGGCCGCAGCCGACAGATCACGACGATCGGTCAGGCGTGCCGGCCCTCTCGGAGGGGTTGCACAGGGGTCCAGCTACTACACCGCACAGCACCGGGGTCCGGCCACCAGGCACCCGGCTACCAGATTCCAGGAGTCCGCCATGGCTGTCCAGCAAAACAAGAAGTCGCCTTCCAAGCGCGGCATGCACCGTTCGCACAACGCCCTGACCAACCCGGGCACGGCGATCGAGCCGACGACCGGCGAAGTGCACCTGCGCCACCACATCAGCCCGAACGGCTTCTACCGTGGCCGCAAGGTGCTGAAGACCAAGGCTGACGCCTGATCCGGCGTCGCCTGTTCTCTCGTCACCGATCACCCACCCTCGCTTGCGTGGCGTCGCGGCCTTGCGTCCGGCAAGGCTACGGCCGGCGCCGGTCGGCGGCCTCGCGATGACGCGCTGCTCCTGAAGCGGATGCGCCTGTCGTGACCACCCTGCCCGCAAGTCCTGACGTCGTGGACGCTCCTGCCCGCATGAACCGCCCGGTCCGCCTTTCGGTGGACTGCATGGGCGGTGACCATGGCCCGTCGGTCACGCTGCCGGCGTGCAAGGTTTTCCTCGACAAGCATCCGCAAGCCGAGCTGATCCTGGTTGGCAAACCCGGCGCACTTGCTGCGGCGGCCGGCTGGGCACGCGTGCGCATCGTCGATGCGTCCGAAGTCGTCGAGATGGACGACCCGGTCGAGATCGCGCTGCGCAAGAAGCGCGACTCGTCGATGCGCGTGGCCATCCAGCAGGTCAAGGGCGATGACGCCCCGGCCGATGCCTGCGTGTCCGCCGGCAACACCGGCGCGCTGATGGCGGTCGCCCGCTACCTGCTCAAGACGCTCGACGGCATCGACCGCCCGGCCATCGCCTCGGTGATGCCGAACCAGCACGACAGCTACACGACGATGCTGGACCTGGGCGCCAACGTCGACTGCAGCGCCGAACACCTGCTGCAGTTCGCGATCATGGGCAGCGCCCTGGTCGCCGCCGTGGACGGCAAGGAAGCGCCGACCGTCGGCCTGCTCAACATCGGCGAAGAGACGATCAAGGGCAGCGAAGTGATCAAGCAGGCCGGTGAACTGCTGCGCACCGCGCACGCCAGCGGCCTGATCAACTTCCACGGCAACGTCGAGGGCAACGACATCTTCAAGGGCACGACCGACCTGGTCGTCTGCGACGGCTTCGTCGGCAACGTCGCGCTGAAGACGGCCGAGGGCCTGGCGACGATGCTGTCGAACTTCATCAAGCAGGAGTTCACCCGCACGCCGCTGACCAAGCTGGCCGCGCTGGTGGCCATGCCGGTGCTGAAGCACTTCAAGGACCGGGTCGACCACCGCCGCTACAACGGTGCGGCGCTGCTGGGCCTGCGGGGCCTGGTGTTCAAGAGCCACGGCTCGGCCGACGCGATGGCTTTCGAGAACGCGTTGAGCCGCGCTTATGATGCCGCCCGAAATCGGCTGCTGGATCGTGTGCACCAACGCATCGACATCGCGATGAAGACCCTGCCGGGATCGTCGATCGCCCCAGCGGCCGAGTCCGCCCCATCGTCGCGTCAAGCCGCATGAGCCTTCCCGGGGCAACCCGCCGGTCGGCCTACGGCACGCGCAGCACGAAGAAGCCCAAGTGAGCACCTCTACGCCGTCTCGACACACGCGCATCGCCGGCACGGGCTCCGTCCTGCCGCCGCGACGCCTGACCAACGCCGACCTCGCCGCGCAGCTGGCCGAGCGTGGCATCGAGACCACCGACGACTGGATCGTCGAGCGCACCGGCATCCGGGCCCGCCACTTCGTCGACACGGGCACGAATTCCAGCGACCTGGCCGTGACCGCCGCCCATCGCGCGATCGAGGCGGCCGGCCTGCAGCCCGCCGACATCGACCTGATCATCGTGGCCACGTCGACGCCCGACATGGTCTTCCCGTCGACCGCCTGCATCGTGCAGCGCAAGCTGGGCATCACCAGCGGCGCTCCCGCCTTCGACGTGCAGGCCGTCTGCTCGGGCTTCATCTATGCGCTGACGACCGCTGACGCGCTGATCCGCACTGGCACCGCCCGCCATGCGCTGGTGATCGGCGCCGAGGTGTTCTCGCGCATCCTCGATTTCAACGACCGCACGACCTGCGTGCTGTTCGGCGATGGCGCCGGCGCCGTCGTGCTGTCGGGCAGCGACACGCCCGGCATCCTCGCCACCGACCTGCACGCGGACGGCCGCCATGTCGAGATCCTGTGCGTCCCGGGCACGGTCTCGGGCGGCGAGATCCTCGGCCAGCCGCTGCTGCGCATGGACGGCCAGGCCGTGTTCAAGCTGGCCGTCGGCGTGCTCGAGAGTGCCGCCCGCGCGGTGCTGGCCAAGGCCGGCCGGCAGGACAGCGACATCGACTGGCTGATCCCGCACCAGGCCAACATCCGCATCATGCAGGGCACCGCGAAGAAGCTGAAGCTGCCGCTGGACAAGCTGGTCGTGACGGTCGACGAACACGGCAACACCTCGGCCGCGTCGATCCCGCTGGCGCTTGACCAGGCCGTGCGCAGCGGCCAGGTCAAGCGCGGTGACACGCTGATGCTCGAAGGCGTCGGCGGCGGCTTCACCTGGGGCGCCGTTCTGGTCGACTACTGATCGAACGTCTGTATCAGGCCGGTGCCGCTCGCGCCCTGGCCACTAGAACCTCTCCATCCTTCCCATCGGAACACTCACCATGACCGCGTTCGCCTTCGTCTTCCCGGGCCAGGGTTCCCAGTCGGTGGGCATGCTGTCGGCCTGGGGCGACCACCCCGCCGTGCGCAGCACGCTCGATGAAGCCAGCGCCGCGCTGGGCGAGGACGTCGCCGCGCTGATCGCCAACGGCCCCAAGGAAGCGCTGGACCTGACCACCAACACCCAGCCGGTCATGCTGACCGCCGGCATCGCCTGCTACCGCGCCTGGCTCGCCGAAGGGGGCGCCGTGCCGGCTGCCGTCGCCGGCCATTCGCTGGGCGAGTACACCGCGCTGGTCGCCGCTGGCGCGCTGACGCTGGCCGACGCGCTGCCGCTGGTGCGGCTGCGCGCCCAGGCGATGCAGGACGCCGTGCCGGTCGGTCAGGGCGGCATGGCCGCGATCCTCGGCCTCGATGCCGACATGGTCCGCCAGGGCTGCGCCCAGGCCGCCGCCGAATCCGGCGAAGCCGTCGAGGCCGTGAACTTCAACGACCCGAAGCAGACCGTCATCGCCGGTAGCAAGGCCGGTGTCGAGAAGGGCTGCGAAGTGCTGAAGGCGCTGGGCGCCAAGCGCGCGCTGCCGCTGCCGGTGTCGGCGCCGTTCCATTCCAGCCTGATGAAGCCCGCCGCCGAGCGGCTGCGCGAGCGCCTGGTCGCGATCGCGATCGCGGCCCCGCAGATTCCCGTCGTCAACAACATCGACGTGACCGTGCAGACCGATGCCGACGCGATCCGCGACGCGCTCTATCGCCAGGCCTTCGGCCCCGTGCGCTGGGTCGAGCTGGTTCAGGCGCTGAAGGCGCGCGGCATCGGCCATGTGGTCGAATGCGGCCCCGGCAAGGCGCTGGCCGGCATGGTCAAGCGCATCGACGCCGAACTGGTCGCCGCCAACCTGTTCGATCCGGCCAGCCTGGCCGAGGTCAAGACGCTGCTGGGCTGACGCGCCGGCATCCCTCACAAGAAGACGAAGACGGAAACCGACATGACGTCCACCCCTGCCCAGATCGCTCTCGTCACCGGCGCCAGCCGCGGCATCGGCCGCGCGATCGCGACCACGCTGGCTCAGCGCGGCTACACCGTGATCGGCACGGCGACGACCGAATCCGGTGCCGCCTCGATCACCGAGGCGCTGGCGCCGCACGGCGGCCGCGGCATCGCGCTGAATGTGACCGACGGCCCGGCGCTGGACGCGGCCATCGACGGCATCGTCAAGCAGCACGGCGGTCTGCACGTGCTGGTCAACAACGCCGGCATCACCCGCGACATGCTGTCGATGCGCCTGAGCGACGAGAGCTGGGACGCCGTCATCGACACCAACCTGAAGGCGGTCTTCCGCGCCTGCCGCGCGGCGATCAAGCCGATGATGAAGCAGCGCCAGGGCCGCATCATCAACATCACCTCGGTGGTCGGCGCGGCCGGCAACCCGGGTCAGGCCAACTACTGCGCCTCGAAGGCCGGCGTCGCGGGCCTGACCCGTTCGCTGGCCCGTGAACTGGGTGGCCGCAACATCACCGTCAACTGCGTCGCGCCCGGCTTCATCGCCACCGACATGACCGAGGTCCTGCCCGAGGCCCAGAAAGCCGCGCTGATGGCACAGATCCCGCTCGGTCGCCTGGGCTCGCCCGACGACATCGCCGAGGCCGTGGCCTTCCTGGCCTCGCCGGCCGCCGGTTACATCACCGGTTCGGAATTGCACGTCAACGGCGGCATGTTCATGAACTGAGCGTCGTTGCGGCGACACTCGCGGGGGCCTTGCGCCACCACAGTTCAGTACACCCGGCCGGTCGACTTTCGTCCTGCACGGCCACCGGGTGAGTCCGGAAGACCCGATCTTCCGAACCTTTAGAATCGCAGGCTGTTTTTGTTACCCCCTCCTGGAGGAGAACCCGTCATGAGCGACATCGAAGCACGCGTCAAGAAGATCATCGCCGAGCAACTGGGCGTGGCCGAAGCTGAGGTCACGAGCGAAAAGGCCTTCGTGGCCGACCTGGGCGCTGACTCGCTCGACACCGTGGAACTGGTGATGGCCCTCGAAGACGAGTTCGGCATCGAGATCCCGGACGAAGAGGCCGAGAAGATCACCACCGTCCAGCTGGCGATCGACTACGCCAAGAACAACGTCAAGGCCTGAGCCCCGCTCAGCCTGATGCCACGAGCACCCTTGCAGCACGTTCTCGCATGACCCGTCGCCGCATCGTCGTGACCGGCCTCGGCCTCGTGACCCCCGTGGGGAACACGGTGGCCGAGTCCTGGGACAACCTGATCGCCGGCCGGTCCGGCATCGCGCCCATCAAGCGCTTCGACCCGTCCAACCTGGCCGTGCGCTTCGCCGGCGAGGTCAAGGACTTCCGGATCGAGGACTACATCCCGGCCAAGGAAGCCCGGCACATGGATGCCTTCATCCACTACGGCATCGCAGCGTCGCTGCAGGCCGTGGCGGATTCGGGCTTGCCCACCGGTGACGCCCTGACCGAGGAACTCGCCGAGCGCATCGGCGTGATGGTGGGTTCGGGCATCGGCGGCCTGCCGATGATCGAGAACACCCACGACGAATACCGTGACCGCGGTGCCCGGCGCATCTCGCCGTTCTTCGTGCCGGCCTCGATCATCAACATGATCTCGGGCCATGTGTCGATCCAGTGCGGCTACAAGGGCCCGAACCTGGCCATCGTCACCGCCTGCACGACCGGCCTGCACAGCATCGGCGCGGCCGCGCGACTCATCGAGTACGGCGATGCCGACGTGATGATCGCCGGTGGTGCCGAATCGACGATCTCGCCGCTGGGCGTCGGCGGCTTCGCGGCCGCCCGCGCCCTGTCGACGCGCAACGACGATCCTGCGACCGCCTCGCGGCCGTGGGACAAGGATCGCGACGGCTTCGTGCTCGGCGAAGGTGCCGGCGTGATGGTGATCGAGGAGTACGAACACGCGGTCCGGCGTGGCGCCAAGATCTACGCCGAAGTCGCCGGCTTCGGCATGAGCGGTGATGCGTATCACATGACCGCGCCGAACGTCGACGGCCCGCGCCGCTCGATGCAGGCCGCCTTGCGCAATGCCGGGGTCAACCCGGACGAGGTCCAGTTCATCAACGCACACGGCACCTCGACGCCGCTGGGCGATGCGAACGAGACCAATGCGATCAAGCTGGCCTTCGGTGACCACGCCAAGCGCCTGGTGGTGAACTCGACCAAGTCGATGACCGGCCACCTGCTGGGCGGTGCCGGCGGCATCGAGTCGGTGTTCACGGTGCTGGGCCTGAAGAACCAGATCTCGCCGCCGACGATCAACCTGCACAACCCGGATCCGGATTGCGACCTCGACTACTGCCCGAACACGGCACGCGAGATGCGCATCGACGTGGCGGTGAAGAACAACTTCGGTTTCGGCGGCACCAACGGCACGCTGGTGTTCCGCCGGGTCTGAACGACATCACAGCCACCCGTCACGGCAGCGGGGACGACCATGAGCGCCCCGTCTGCCACAAGGAACCCATCTTCCCGATCGACACGTTCCGTCCGTTATCCGCTCGGTCCCGAACGCCGCTGGCAGCACCTGCTCTCAGCGGCGTTCCTGCTTCTGCTGCTGACCGAGGTGACCTGGTGGTCCGCCCATCTGCAGGCCGGCCGTTCGCCCGGGTGGCTCATGCTGGTCGCCGCACTGCTGGTGCCGGCCGATGTCGTGCTGGCTCGGGCCTGCTGGCGACTGGGCACGCCGGCAGCCCGTCTGCTGGCCTGGACCGGCCAGACCTGGCAGTTGCTCGATGGCGCCGGGTCGATCGCGCCCGCGACGGTCGGGACGCTCTCGGTCGTCATCGACCTGGGCGACTGGCTGCTGCTGCGCCATCGTTCGGTCGACCGTCGCACGACCTGGCTGGCCGTCGGCGCCACGGCGTCACCGGGGCGCTGGCATGCCTTGCGCGTCGCGCTGGCCGACAGCCGCCGACCCGGCAGGGAGGTCCGGCATGACGGCGATGCAGCCTGATCCGGACGCCGCGCTGGTCGACCGTGCCCGTCAAGGCGACGTGCGCGCCTTCGAGATGCTGGTGCTCAAGTACCAGCGCCGGATCGAGCGCCTGATCGGGCGCTTCATCCGCGATGCCGACACCGTCGCCGACGTGGCGCAGGAGTCCTTCATCCGCGCCTACCGGGCGATGCCGCAGTTCCGCGGCGAAAGCGCCTTCTACACCTGGCTCTACCGCATCGCCGTCAACACGGCCAAGAAGGCGCTGGCGCACCAGAAGCGTGAGATCGTCATCAGCGAAAGCGCACTTGCGGGCAACCGGCAGGACGACGAGGAAACTTACCGCCCGGAACACGATCTGACCGACGGCGAAACCCCGGAGGCGGTGCTGGCCAGTCGCGAGATCGCTCGCACGGTCAATGCCGCCATCGAGGCCTTGCCCGAGGACCTGCGTCAGGCCGTGCTGCTGCGCGAGGTCGAAGGACTGTCCTACGAAGACATCGCGCAGGCGATGGACTGCCCCATCGGAACGGTGCGTTCGCGCATCTTCCGGGCCCGGGAAGCCATCGCGAAGCGGCTGCGTCCGCTGCTGGGCACGACCGAAGGACAACGCTGGTGAACACGCCCCTCGCATGGAGCCCCGCATGAGCGAGACACCCGAACCGAATCCGAACGACGACGACCTGGACGCCGAGCGCCTGTCCGCGCTGCTCGACGGCGAACTGGACCTCGACGATGTCGCACCCCTGAGCGCTGCCTGGGGCCGTGATGCCGGGCTGCGCGACCAATGGCACGCCTACGGCCTGATCGGCGACGTGCTGCGCACCGGCGAACCGACCCGCACGCCGGCGCATGACCGGCAGTTCATCGAGTCGTTCCGGGCCCGTCTGGCCGAGGAACCGGTGGTGCTGGCGCCGCAGCCCCGCGCCACGCCCGCGCTGGCCGAACCTGCCCAGGTCATCGCCCTGCCCGTCCCCGCCAGACGCCAGATCCGCTGGCGGCGCCACGGCATCCCGGCAGCCGGCATCGCGGCCGGCCTGGCCTTCGTCAGCGTGATGGTCTGGAAGCTGCCGCAACCCGCCGAACCGGTGCGCGAACTCGCCATCGTCCAGCCGCCGGTGGCCGCCTCCGCCACGGCGGTGGCCGCACCCGACAGCAACAGCGCGCCGATGCGCTCCTACCTGCAGGCCCACCGGGCCATGACCGCCGGCTTCGCGATCGACCCCGGTCCCGGCCAGCTGCGCCGCGTCGCCCAGGAACAGGTCGCCCGATGACACACGGCCGGTCCGTCCTGAACGCGGCGGGCACCCGAACCGCGTGGCGGTGGCTGACGTGGCTGCCGGTCCTGCTGGTGATGCTGTCGACGCTGCCCGTCATGGCGGCCCCGGCGGGTGTGGCGTCCGGTCCGCCCGGCGATGCGGCCGCGCTGGTGCGACGCATCCAGGACGCCGCGGCGCGTCACAGCTACAGCGGCACCTTCGTCGTCGGCGCCGGTTCCCAGGTCACCAGCCTGAGGGTCACCCATGTCGGCCATGCGAACGACCAGATCGACCGCATCGAGGCGCTCGACGGCGAGCTGCGCCAGGTCTATCGCCACAACGACCGGGTCCACGTGCTCTGGCCGCGCCTGCATGCCGCGCTGGTCGAACAGCGTGATCCGGGCCTGAACCTGCCGGGCCAGATCGCCGGCGGCAGCACGCCCCGGCTGGACATGTACGAGCTGCAGGCGGCCGGCAGCGACCGCATCGCCGGCCACGAGGCCAGCGTGGTGGTGCTGCGCCCGCGCGACGCGCTGCGTCACGCCCAGAAGCTCTGGCTCGATGCCGCGACCGGGCTGCTGCTGCGCACCGACATCCTCGACGATCAGGGCCGCGTGCTGGAGTCGGCCGGCTTCTCGGAGCTGCGCTGGGTCCAGAAGCCGGCCGCCCAGGACCTCCTCGGCGAGATGCATCGCCTGAAGGGCTACCGGGTCGAGAAGTCCGAGGTCGTGACGACCGAACTGGCCCGCGAAGGCTGGGCCTTGTCGCAACCCGTGGCCGGCTTCCAGGTGTCCTACACGGTTCGACACCCGCCCGGACTCGCCGGTGTCGGCGGTGGCGCCATGCCGGCCGAACACGTCGCGACCAGCGGCAAGCCCGCTCGCGAGGTCGTGCAGGCCGTGTTCAGCGACGGCCTGACCAGCGTTTCGCTGTTCGTCGAGCCGCATGACCCGGCGCGCCACGGTCAGACCGAGAAGTCCAGCCAGCAAGGCGCGACGCAGCTGCTCGGGCTGCGTCAGGGCGACTGGTGGATCACGGCGGTCGGCGATGTGCCGCGCGCGACGCTGCAGGCCTTCGCCACCCGGCTCGAGCGACGCCGCACCCCTTGATCCACGACTTGAAATGAACCGGCGCATGCCCATCTTCGACGGGCTTGTCACGCCGGAACTCACCCTCAGGAGAGAGATGCATGCGCCTTGATCCGCTGCGGACGTCGGTCCGCTTTGCCGCCCCCCATTCCGCCCCTGCCTGGCGACGCCGTGTCGCCGGTCTGGTCGCCGCCTGCGGCACCAGCCTGGCCGCCCTGCTGGCCGTCGGTCTGTCGTCCAGCCCGATGCCGGTGATGGCCCAGGCCGGCGCCGCCGCACGCGGCCTGCCGGACTTCGCCGACCTGGTCGAGCAGGTCGGCCCGGCGGTCGTCAACATCCGCACCACCGCCAAGGGCAAGACCGCCCGCAACGGCGCCGAAGGTGGTCCCGACGAGGAGATGCAGGAGTTCTTCCGGCGCTTCTTCGGCGTGCCGGTACCGCGCCAGGGCCCGCGTCAGAACCCGCCCGGCCAGCAGGACGAGGAGGCGCAGCAGATGCCGCGCGGCGTCGGCTCGGGCTTCATCCTGAGCGGCGACGGCTTCATCATGACCAACGCCCACGTGGTCGACGGTGCCGACGAGGTGATCGTCCGGCTGACCGACAAGCGCGAGTTCAAGGCCCGCATCATCGGCGCCGACAAGCGCACCGATGTGGCCGTGCTGAAGGTCGAGGCCAGCGGCCTGCCGACCGTCAAGCTGGGCGACGTCAACCGCCTTCGCGTCGGTGAATGGGTGATCGCGATCGGCTCGCCGTTCGACCTCGACAACACCGTGACCGCCGGCATCGTCAGCGCCAAGGCGCGCGACACCGGCGACCTGGTGCCGTTCATCCAGACCGACGTCGCGATCAACCCCGGCAACTCCGGCGGCCCGCTGATCAACATGCGCGGCGAGGTGGTTGGCGTCAACTCGCAGATCTACAGCCGCTCGGGCGGCTACATGGGCATCTCGTTCGCGATCCCGATCGACGAGGCCCGCCGCGTCGCCGATCAGCTGCGCGACAAGGGCCGGGTCGTGCGCGGGCGCATCGGCGTGCAGATCGGCGAGGTCACCAAGGACGTGGCCGAGTCGCTCGGCCTGGGCAAGGCGGCCGGCGCGCTGGTGCGCTCGGTCGAGTCGGGCAGTCCGGCCGACAAGGCCGGCCTGGAGCCGGGCGACATCGTCACGCGATTCGACGGCAAGCCGGTCGAGAAGTGGAACGACCTGCCGCGCCTGGTCGGCAACACCAACCCGGGCAGCAAGAGCTCGATCACCGTCGTGCGGCGCGGCAACACCCGCGACCTGTCGATCGTCGTGGCCGAGATGGAGCCCGAAGCCGGCGCCCGCCCCGCCAGCACCAAGCCCGAGCCGAAGCCGGCGCCGAAGCCGGCGACCGTCGGCTGGCTAGGCCTGACGCTGGCCGAACTGACCGCCGAGCAGCGCACCGAGCTGAAGATCAAGGGCGGCGTGAAGGTGGAGGCGGTCGACGCCAGCGGCGCCGCCAGCAAGGCCGGCCTGCGCGAAGGCGACATCCTGCTGGCGATCGCCAACACCGACATCACCGACCTGAAGCAGTTCGAGGCCACCGCCGCGAAGCTCGACAAGGGCAAGCCGGTCAACGTGCTGTTCCGGCGTGGCGAGTGGGCCCAGTACGTGGTGGTCCGACCGTCGAAATGACGCGGCCCTGGGCGTGAGCAGGCGCCCACATCCAGTACGCGGCGCCGCCTGTCATAGGCGGGCCGCGCCACCCGGATCTGTGGACAAACTGTGCACAAGCACCCCTTCCGGTGGTCCGCCAGTCACGCTTGCCGGCAACGCTTTTGGCTACAATGGGGGCCCAACAAAGCAGTTGCCATACCTTTTTGTTGGAAGGCGCGTCACCTCTTCGACGTGCCTTTTTTTTGAGCTGAGTCATGTGCCCGCCCGGGCCGTGCGTCCATCGTCGACGCCGAGCCGGCAGCGTCGGACGACTCCGCCCAGGCACTGCGCGCATCCACACCGCCCGGCGGTGTGAGCCCTTTCCGCAGCGGCACATCGCCACTGTGCAGGCCGCTGTGACGGCGCCCGTTGGCGCCAACCGAGTTCCATGGACCACATCCGCAATTTTTCCATCATCGCCCACATCGACCACGGCAAGAGCACGCTGGCCGACCGGATCATCCAGCGCTGCGGCGGCCTCAGCGACCGCGAGATGGAGGCCCAGGTGCTGGACTCGATGGACATCGAGCGCGAGCGCGGCATCACCATCAAGGCGCAGACCGCCGCGCTGCAGTACAAGGCCAACGACGGCCAGATCTACAACCTCAACCTGATCGACACCCCCGGGCACGTCGACTTCAGCTACGAGGTCAGCCGCTCGCTGTCGGCCTGCGAAGGCGCGCTGCTGGTGGTCGACGCCAGCCAGGGCGTCGAGGCCCAGACGGTGGCCAACTGCTACACCGCGCTGGACCTGGGCGTCGAAGTGGTGCCGGTCCTCAACAAGATGGACCTGCCGTCGGCCGATCCGGACAACGCCAAGGCCGAGATCGAGGACGTCATCGGCATCGACGCGGACCACGCGATCCCCTGCTCGGCCAAGACCGGCATGGGCATCGACGAGATCCTGGAAGCGGTCATCGCCCGCATGCCGCCGCCCAAGGGCGATGCCGACGGCGCGCCGCGCGCCATGATCATCGACGCCTGGTTCGACAACTACGTCGGCGTCGTGATGCTGGTGCGCGTGGTCGACGGCCAGCTGCGCAAGGGCGAGCGCATCCGCATGATGGCGACCAACACGGTCTACCCGATCGAGCACCTGGGCGTGTTCACGCCCAAGAGCGAGAACCGCGAGCTGCTGCAGGCCGGCCAGGTCGGCTTCATCATCGCCGGCATCAAGGAACTGGCCGCCGCCAAGGTGGGCGACACGGTCACGCTCGAGAAGAAGCTGCCCAACAACGCCGGCCCGGCGACCGAGGCGCTGCCCGGCTTCAAGGAAATCCAGCCGCAGGTGTTCGCCGGGCTCTACCCGTCGGAATCGAGCGAGTACGACCAGCTGCGCGACGCGCTGGAGAAGCTCAAGCTCAACGACAGCTCGCTGCGCTTCGAGCCCGAGGTGTCGCAGGCGCTGGGCTTCGGCTTCCGCTGCGGATTCCTCGGCCTGCTGCACATGGAGATCGTGCAGGAGCGCCTGGAGCGCGAATTCGACCAGGACCTGGTGACGACCGCGCCGAGCGTGGTCTACGAGGTCGAGCTCAACGACGGCACCGTGCTGGAGGTCGAGAACCCGTCGAAGATGCCGGAAGTGGCCCGCACCAAGGAGATCCGCGAGCCGATCGTGACGGTCCACCTGTACATGCCGCAGGAGTACGTCGGCGCCGTCATGACGCTGGCCAACCAGAAGCGCGGCGTGCAGATCAACATGGCCTACCACGGCAAGCAGGTCATGCTGACCTACGAGCTGCCGCTGGCCGAGATCGTGCTGGACTTCTTCGACAAGCTGAAGTCGGTCTCGCGCGGCTACGCCTCGATGGACTACGAGTTCAAGGAATACCGCGCCGCCGACGTCGTGAAGGTCGACATCCTGATCAACGGCGACCGGGTCGACCCGTTGGCGATGATCGTGCACCGCTCGCAGAGCCAGTTCCGCGGCCGCGCGGTGGTGGCCAAGATGCGCACGCTGATCCCGCGCCAGATGTACGACGTCGCGATCCAGGCCTCGATCGGCGCGAACATCATCGCCCGCGAGGACGTCAAGGCGCTGCGCAAGAACGTGCTGGCAAAATGCTATGGCGGTGACATCACCCGCAAGCGCAAGCTGCTCGAGAAGCAGAAGGCCGGCAAGAAGCGCATGAAGCAGATCGGCTCCGTGGAGGTGCCGCAGGAAGCCTTCCTCGCGATCCTGCAGGTCGAAGACTGATCCAACCGGACCCCCGATGGCAACCCTCACCGGCATCCTCTACGCCTGCCTCCTGTTCTACGGAGCGGGCTGGTATCTCGGCCGCTGGAGCGGCAACTTCTCGCTGCTGCTGTTCATCCTGACCATCGTCACGCTCGGCTACTGGCTGGCCGAGCGGTATGTCTTCCTGCCGCGCCGGCTCGCCGCAGCCGGGGCCGTCGAGGCGCAGGACGCCCAGCGTCGTGCCGAGCTGCAGCGGCTGGGCATCACCCAGGTCGACAGCAACCTCGAGGAAGCACGCCACAAGGTGCTCGCCCAGCCCTGGTGGCTGGACTGGACCGCCGGCCTGTTCCCGGTGATCCTGATCGTCTTCGTGCTGCGGTCCTTCCTGTTCGAGCCGTTCAAGATCCCGTCCGGCTCGATGATCCCGACGCTCGAGATCGGCGACCTGATCCTGGTGAACAAGTTCCACTACGGCGTGCGGCTGCCGGTGATCAACAAGAAGATCATCGAGAACAACCCCGTCCAGCGGGGCGACGTGATGGTGTTCCGCTACCCGGTGGACCCGAGCATCGACTTCATCAAGCGCGTCGTCGCGCTGCCCGGCGACACCGTCACCTACGAGCACCAGAAGCTCAGCATCAACGGCCAGCCCGCGCCGCTGGAGCGCCTGGACGACTACTACGAGGAAGACCGCCGGGGCTACTCGCCGCAGTTCCGCGAGACCTTCGGCGACCAGTCGCACCGGATCCTGGTCGAGCCGCGCCTGCCGTCGAGCTACGGCATGCGCGCCCGCCTCGGCAAGTTCGCGGACGCCTGCACCTACAGCGCCGATGGCGTGACCTGCAAGGTGCCGGCCGGCCACTACTTCGTGATGGGCGACAACCGCGACAACTCCGAAGACTCGCGCTTCTGGGGCTTCGTGCCTGACGAGAACATCGTCGGCCGCGCGTTCCTCGTCTGGATGAACTTCGGCAACATCAAGCGCATCGGCAGCTTCCACTGAGGAGTCGACCCATGACAGCCGCAACCCGTCCGCCGATCGACCGCCGCCCGTCCCGCGCGACGGCGCGCGGCATCACGATGATCGGCCTGCTGTTCTGGGCCGCCCTGGTGTCGATGCTCGGCATCGTCACGCTGCGCGTGCTGCCCACGGTCAACGAGTACTACACGATCCTCGGCGCGGTCGAGAAGGTGTCGAAGACCGGCGGCAACACCGTGCCGGAGATCCGCGCCGCGTTCGATCGCCACAAGAGCATCGAGTACTCGATCACCGCGATCTCCGGCGCCGACCTCGAGATCACCAAGAACGACGAGCGGGTGGTCGTGGCCTTCGCCTACGACAAGGAAGTCGAGCTGTTCGGCCCGGTCTACCTGCTGATCAAGTACCGCGGCAGCTCGCGTTGAGCCTGCCGCCGCCCGACACCCCCGCATCCACAGCCCCCACCGGCGACGACACCGTGTCCACTGCCTCGCTCGATCAACTTCAGGCGCGCCTGGGCCACGTCTTCCGCGACGGCAGCCTGCTGGTCCGCGCGCTGACGCACCGCAGCCATGGCGCCGACCACAACGAACGGCTCGAATTCCTCGGCGATGCCGTGCTGAACCTGGCGGTCTCCGACCTGCTGTTCGACCACTTCGACGACTCGCCCGAGGGCGACCTGACCCGCGTGCGCGCCCACCTGGTCCGCCAGGACATGCTGCACCGGATCGCGCTGTCGCTGGGCCTGCCGCAGCAGCTGCGCCTGTCCGACGGCGAGGCCCGTGGCGGTGGCGCGCAGCGGCCGTCGATCCTGGCCGACGCGATGGAAGCCATCATCGGCGCGGTCTACCGCGATGCCGGCTACGACGCCGCGCAAGGCCTGGTGCGGCGCCTGTTCGAGCCGCTGGTGATCGAGACCGCCACGCAGGCCTGGGCCAAGGACGCCAAGACCCAGCTGCAGGAATGGCTGCAGGCGCGCCGCCTCAGCGTGCCCGAGTACCGCATCGAGGCCACCCGTGGCCGCGCCCATGACCAGACCTTCGTGGTCGTCTGCAGCGTGGTCGAACATGGCATCGAGGGTCGCGGCGAAGGCCGTTCCCGCCGAGCCGCCGAACAGGAAGCCGCGCGGCTGGTCCTCGACCAGCTGAGCCGCACCCACGAATGAACCCTGAAGCGCAAGACGCGACGCCGGACCCGGCCCGCGAAGACACCCCGACCGGCACGCCGGCCACCCCCGAAGACGACGCGGAGGCCGGCCACATCGAACTGGGCGGCGACGACGACGAGGCCTTCGAGGATCAGGACGGGGACGAGGACGACACCGAAGACGGCGACGAGGACGGTGACGAGTTCGACGACGACGAGGCATCCGAAGGCGTCGCGCTGCCGCTGAGCTTCGGCGCCAGCGTGCCGGGCCGCCGCTGCGGCCTGATCGCCATCGTCGGCCGGCCCAACGTGGGCAAGTCCACGCTGCTGAACTCGCTGATCGGCCAGAAGGTCAGCATCACCTCGCGCAAGGCGCAGACCACGCGCCATCGCATCACCGGCATCTGCACCGAGGACGACACCCAGTTCGTCTTCGTCGACACGCCCGGCTTCCAGACCCGCCACACCACCCGCGGCACCGCCGCGCTGAACCGCAACCTCAACAAGACGGTGCAGTCGGTGCTGGCCGATGTCGACATCGTGCTGTTCCTGGTCGAGGCCGGCCGCTTCGGCGTCGACGACGCCAAGGTGCTGGCGCTGATCCCGCCGGGCAAGCCGACGCTGCTGGTGGCCAACAAGCTCGACCTGGTCCACCGCCGTGCCGACCTGCTGCCCTGGCTGCAGCAGATGCAGGAGCGCCATCCGTTCACCGAGTTCGTGCCGCTGACGGCGCAGAAGGTGCCCGACGCGCGCCGCCTGCTGGGCATCGTGCGGCCGCACCTGCCCGAGCAGGACTGGTTCTACGACGAGGACGCGCTGACCGACCGCAGCGACAAGTTCCTCGCCTCCGAGCTGATCCGCGAGAAGCTGTTCCGCCTGACCGGCGATGAGCTGCCCTACACCTCCACCGTCCAGATCGACAAGTACGTCGAGGAAGGCCGGCTGCGCCGCATCAGCGCCACGATCGTGGTCGAACGCGACGCCCACAAGGGCATGGTGATCGGCGAGGGCGGCGAGCGCCTGAAGCGCATCGGCACCGAGGCCCGCACCGAGCTGGAACGGTTGACCGACGGGCGCGTCTTCCTGGAGCTGTGGGTCAAGGTCCGCTCCGGCTGGGCCGACGACGAGCAGCGCCTGAAGAGCTACGGCTACGAATAAGCCATGGCGACGACGCGGCGGTCCGGCGGCACGGCTGGCGGGTCCGCCGCGAAGCCGCTGTCGGGCTACGTGCTGCACACGCACGACTGGAGCGAATCCAGCCTGATCCTGGAGGTCTGGACCCGCGAGCTGGGCCGCGTCGTCGCGCTGGCCAAGGGCGCCAAGCGGCCCTACTCGCAGCTGCGCAGCGTGCTGCTGCCGTTCCAGCGCCTGCACCTGCAACTCGGCAACAAGCGGCTGGAAGGCGGCGCCGAGGTCCAGCTGCTGCGCAGCGCCGAATGGGCCGGTGGCGGCCCGCTGCTGAGCGGCGCGGCGCTGCTGTCGGGCCTGCACCTCAACGAGCTGCTGCTGCGCGGCCTGGCGCGGCACGATCCGCACCCGCACCTGTTCGACGCCTACGCGGCCACGCTCGGCCAGCTGGTCCGGTCGCGCGAGAACGCCGACGAGGCCGGGGCCGCTGCCGCGCTGCGTGCCTTCGAGCTGGCCTTCCTGGCCGACTCGGGCGTGCTGCCCGACCTGTCGTGCGTCACCGCGACGCAGCAGCCGGTGCAGCCGGCCGCGCGCCACCTGCTGCTGGCCGACGCCGGGGTCTGCACCACCGCCACGCCGGGCGACGCCGGCATCAGCGGCGCGGTGCTGATCGCCCTGCAGACCGCCCTGCAGGCCGACGACCTGGCCAGCCTGCAGCAGGCCTGCGCCGGCGCGCCGCAGGAGCTGAAGAGCCAGCTGCGCGCGCTGCTGCACGAACACCTCGGCACGTCGATGCTGCGCACCCGCGCGCTGATGGTCGAGCTGCAGCAGCTGCTGGACCGCGCCCCCGGCCGCACGCCGCCGGGTCGCTGAGGCATCATCGCCAGCACCTCTTCAGTCGCCTTCCCGCCGCCTTCCCTCGACCCGATCCGCGAGTCACGATGAACCCTCTCGTCGCCCCCGAAGCCCATGCCGGCGCGCTGCGCACCGCCCTGTCGGTCAACCTCAACAAGGTCGCGCTGCTGCGCAACAGCCGCCACCTCGGCATCCCCGGCGTGACCCGCATGGCCACGCTGGTGCTGGAGGCCGGCGCGCAAGGCATCACGGTGCATCCGCGGCCGGACGAGCGCCACATCCGCGCGCACGACGTGACCGACCTGGATGCGCTGCTGAAGGCCTGGCCGCACATCGACTACAACATCGAGGGCAACCCGTTCCACAACCTGATGGACGTGATCCGGGCGGTCCGGCCGCACCAGGCCACCTTCGTGCCGGACTCGGTCGGCCAGTTCACGTCGGACCACGGCTGGACCTTCCCCGACGACGCCGAACGGCTCGCGCCGCTGGTCGCCGAATGCCGCGAACTGGGCGTGCGCGTCAGCCTGTTCATGGACCCGATCCCCGAGATGATGCGGGCGGCCCGCGAGGTCGGCGCCGACCGCATCGAGCTCTACACCGAGGCCTACGCCTCGGCCTGGGGCACACCCCGTCAGGCCGAGGTGCTGGCCCGCTACACGGCGGCGGCCGAAGCGGCGCTGGCCGCCGGCCTGGGCATCAACGCCGGCCATGACCTGAACCGCGACAACCTGACCGATTTCCTGGCTGCCGTGCCCGGCGTGCAGGAGGTCTCGATCGGCCATGCGCTGACCGCCGACGCGCTGGAGCTGGGCTTCCCGGCCACCATCCGCGCCTACCTTGCCTGCATCCAGCGGGCCTACGCACCGCAAGGCTGAGCGACGTGCTGGGCCCCGGCATCTACGGCATCGGCACCGACATCTGCGACATCCGACGGATCGCCGCGACGCTCGGCCGGCGCGGCGACCGCTTCGCCGAACGGGTGCTCGGCCCGCGCGAGCTGCAGGTCTGGCGCGCCCGCCGCGCCCGTGTCGAGTCGCGCGGGCTGTCCTACCTGGCAACCCGTTTCAGCGTCAAGGAAGCCTTCTCCAAGGCGATCGGGCTGGGCATCCACCACCCGATGCAATGGCGCAGCTGCGAGACGCTGAACGACCCGTCCGGCCAGCCGCGCATCCACCTCCACGGCGAGCTCGCCGACTGGTTCGCGCAGCGCCGCCTGCAGGCCCACGTGACGCTGACCGACGAGACCGACTACGCGGTCAGCTTCGTGGTCGTCGAGCGCATCCCCCCTCCCGACGCTTCGGGCGAATGACCGAATGACCATGCACGCACCCCTGATCATCGACATCGCCGGCACCACGCTGGACGACAACGACCGCCGCCGGCTGGTCCACCCGCTGGTGGGCGGCGTGATCCTGTTCAGCCGCAACTGGGCCGGCCGCGCGCAGCTGACCCGCGTCATCGCCGAGATGAAGGACCTGCGCGAGGACCTGCTGGTCGCCGTCGATCACGAAGGCGGCCGGGTCCAGCGCTTCCGCGACGACGGCTTCACGCCGCTGCCGGCCATGCGCACGCTCGGCCGACGCTGGTTGCGTGACACGCCCGGCCAGCCCGGCAGCGGCGCGCTGCAGGCGATGGAAGCGGCCACGGCGGTCGGCCACGTGCTGGGCGCCGAGCTGCGCGCCTGCGGCGTCGACCTGAGCTTCACGCCCGTGCTGGACCTCGACCACGGTCGCAGCGACGTGATCGGCACGCGGTCCTTCGGCCGCGATGCCCGCGTCGTCACGGTGCTGGCCCGTTGCCTGGCGCTCGGGCTGCTGCAGACCGGCATGGCCAACTGCGGCAAGCACTTCCCCGGCCACGGCTGGGCGCAGGCCGACACCCATGTCGCCAGCGCCGTCGACGAGCGCCCGCTCGACGCCATCCTGGCCGACGACGCCCTGCCCTATGCACACCTGACGACCTGCCTGCGCGCGGTCATGCCCGCGCACGTGATCTACCCGAAGGTCGACGCCCGGCCGGCCGGTTTCTCCAGCATCTGGCTCGACGACGTGCTGCGCGACCGGCTCGGCTACGCCGGTGCGGTCTTCAGCGACGACCTGGGCATGGCCGCCGCGCGCCGCGTGCCCGGCCTGCGTGGCAGCGAGCCCGATGGCACGCTGACGATGACCGAAGCCGTCATGCAGGCGCTGCAGGCGGGTTGCGACATGGCGCTGGTCTGCAACCAGTCGAACGTCGACGGCGGGCGCACGCTCGATGCGCTGCTCGAAGCGCTCGACGAGGCCGGCGACGACGGCCTGTGGCAAGCCGATCCGGACAGCGAGGACCGCCGTCAGCGCCTGCTGCCGCAGACCGCGCCGCTGCCCTGGGACGAGCTGATGCACGACGGCGACTACCAGCGCGCGCTGGAGCGGGTCGGCCAGCTGGCCGAAGACGCGGGTGACTGAAACGACAACGCGCCGCAGCGGTTTCCCGCTGCGGCGCGTTGTCATGTCAGGGCCGGATCAGGCCCCAGACGTCAGCCCGTGAACGTCAGCCTTCGAACGGCAGCTTGACGCTGGCCAGATCGCGGCGCGTCTCGACCAGGATGAGCGGACCCTCGTCCAGCAGCACGACCGGCTTGATCTCGCGCGGCACGTGGACCGGCTTGGGCTCGCGGGCGATCGCGTCCTGGACCGCGCGGACCTTGTCGGCGTCGCTGTTGATCCACTCCAGACCGGCCTCGCGGGCCAGTTCGGCCAGCGTCGCGATCGGCAGCACGAAGGGCTGCGCCACCGCCACGACCGGCGTCGGCGCGACCGGTGCGGCCTCGACGACCAGCGGCGCGGGTGCGGAAACCGGTGCAGCGACGGGTGCAGCAACGGGTGCCTCGACGGCCTGGGCGACCGGCGCAGGCGCCACCTCGTCCGAAGAAGCGACGACCTGGGCCGGCGCATCGGACGTCGGCTCGGCCGACGCGGCGTTGTCGCCGTTCTCGCCAACTTCACCGCTTTCACCCGCTTCGCCAGCTTCGCGGTTGCGACCACGGCCACGGCGACGACGACGGCCTTCGCGGTTGCCATCGGCGCCTTCGCCTTCGGCGCCCGGCGCGTCCTGACGGCCTTCGGCGCCCGAAGCGTCAACCGACGCCTCGCCGGCCTCGACCGGTGACTGGGTGTCGACGGCATCGCTGCCCTCGACGCCACCTTCGGCACGACCTTCCTCGCGGTCACGGCGACCGCCGCGGCCACGACGGCGACGGCGCTCGTTGCCCTGCTCGACGGTCTCGCCGGCCGGGGCACCGCCCGCATCGACGAGCGCCTGGGCCGACAGGTCGGCCGGCAGGTTCTCGGTCGACGCCAGGCTGGCGACGTTCTGCTCGGCGCGCGGGGCGCGGTTCTCGCCGCGTTCGCCACGCTCGCCACGCTCGCCCCGTTCACGGCGCTCGCCGCGTTCGGCACGCTCGCCGCGCTCGCCGGCACGTTCCTGGCCACGCTCGGCGCGGTCCGGACGATCAGCGCTGCGTTCGCCACGCTCACCTCGTTCGCCACGTCGGCCACCCTCACGGCCCTCGCGAGCCTCGGGCTTGGCCGCCTCTGCACCACGCTCGCCACGCTCGCCACGGCGGCGGTCACCGCCACGGCCGCCCTGGCCACCTTGACCGTTGCGGCCACGCTCACCACGGGCTTCCTTGCCGTCCTTGCCGCCATCCTTCTGGGCCGGTGCGGGTTCGGCCGCGGCCGGTGCCGCGACGGGCGCCGGAGCCGGCGAGCCACCGAACAGCTTGCGGATGAAGCCGAAGAAACCACCGCCGGCGGCAGGCGCTGCGGCCGGTGCCGCGACCGGCGCCGGAGCGGGCGCCGCCGCCACGACCGGCGCAGGCGCCGGCTCGGGCTTGGGCGGTGCGACGGGGGCCGGCTGGTCGGGCAGCACGCCCTTGATCAGCGGCTCCTGCTTGGCCTTGCCACGCTCGCCGGCGTCGCGACGACGGGTGATGCCGACTTCCTCCTCCGGCTCCTCGATCATCGTGTAGCTGGCCTGCAGGTTGTCCAGACGCGGGTCGTCGTGGCGCAGGCGTTCGAGCTTGTAGTTCGGCGTCTCGAGGTGACGGTTCGGCACCAGCAGCACGGTGGTGCGCTGCTTCAGCTCGATCTTGGTGATCTCGGTGCGCTTCTCGTTGAGCAGGAAGCTGGTCACCTCCACCGGCACCTGCACGTGCACGGCGGCCGTGCCTTCCTTCATCGCCTCTTCCTGGATGATGCGCAGGATCTGCAGCGCGGAAGACTCGGTGTCGCGGATGTGGCCGGTGCCGTTGCAGCGCGGGCAGGTGATGTGGTTGCCCTCGCTGAGGGCCGGGCGCAGGCGCTGGCGGCTCAGTTCGAGCAGGCCGAACTTGCTGATCGAGCTGAACTGCACGCGGGCACGGTCGGTGCGCAGCGCGTCGCGCAGGCGCTGTTCGACCTCCCGGCGGTTCTTGCTCTCCTCCATGTCGATGAAGTCGACCACGATCAGGCCGCCCAGGTCGCGCAGGCGGCACTGGCGGGCGATCTCGTCGGCGGCCTCGAGGTTGGTGCGGGTGGCGGTCTCCTCGATGTCGCCGCCACGGGTGGCGCGGGCCGAGTTGACGTCCACGGCGACCAGCGCCTCGGTATGGTCGATCACGATCGCGCCGCCCGAGGGCAGGTGGACGGTGCGCGAGAACGCGGTCTCGATCTGGTGCTCGATCTGGAAGCGGCTGAACAGCGGCGCGTCATCGCGGTAGCGCTTCACGCGGTTGGCCGTCTCGGGCATGACGTGCAGCATGAACTGCTTGGCCTGCTCGTAGATGTCGTCCGTGTCGATCAGGATCTCGCCGATGTCGGCGGTGAAGTAGTCGCGGATCGCGCGGATCACCAGCGACGACTCCTGGTAGATCAGGTAGGCGCCCTTGCCGCCCTTGGACGCCTCGTCGATGGCGGTCCAGAGCTTGAGCATGTAGTTGAGGTCCCACTGCAGCTCTTCGGCGCTGCGGCCGATGCCGGCGGTGCGCGCGATCAGGCTCATGCCCTTGGGGTATTCGAGCTGCTCGAGGTTCTCCTTGAGCTCCTCGCGGTCCTCGCCCTCGATGCGGCGCGAGACGCCACCGCCGCGCGGGTTGTTGGGCATCAGCACGAGGTAGCGGCCGGCCAGGCTGACGAAGGTCGTCAGCGCCGCGCCCTTGTTGCCGCGCTCTTCCTTCTCGACCTGGACCAGCAGTTCCTGGCCGTTGGAGATGACGTCGGAGATCTTGGCGTCGCGGACCGGGACGCCTTCCTTGAAGTAGGTCCGGGCGATTTCCTTGAACGGCAGGAAGCCGTGGCGGTCCTCGCCGTAGTCGACGAAACAGGCTTCGAGCGACGGCTCGACGCGCGTCACGACGGCCTTGTAGATGTTGCCCTTGCGCTGTTCGCGGCCCTCGATCTCGGTCTCGAAGTCCAGCAGCTTCTGGCCATCGACGATCGCCAGGCGCCGCTCTTCGGGCTGCGTGGCATTGATCAGCATGCGTTTCATGCGTACTCCTCTCGTGCCTGCGCCGCCAGTGGGGTGGGCGGCACAGCATCCATCGAACTGCCGCGTCCGCACCGATGAAGGTGCGCACACGGCCACGTCGCGATGCACGAGAACGTCGCAGTCCGACCGAGAAGGAATCGCCCTGGACTGCGTGGCCGGACGCCGGCACGGGCCGGCAACCGATCGAGGCCGGAGGCCTCAGCCGCGCAGCGTTGGCGCGCCGCCGAACGAACGGGCTGCCATGGCGTCACCGCGATCCAGCCCGACTGCCGCACCGCGCGCGTGGCACGGCGGACAGCCATCGCCCGGTCCGTGCCGTGTCGGCAGGGTCCGGGCAGCAACCCGGCCGGCGCGCGGGGCGCGGGGGCGGGGTGCGTGGGGGGTTGGAAGGGTGGCGGCCATCTTCGGCGGCTTGTTCGTCGACCTGCTCACCGCAGCGACCGGTGCTGTCGGGGGCCCCAGCACTTCCGGGACCGCCCGCCAGCCCGAGGGCTGCGGCTTGAAAAACCTTGACTTGGGGGATCTGACCGCGAGGTCCCTGGCGCGTCGCCCTGCCCTCCACCGGCTCACCTTGGGAGACGGAACCAGGGCCGCAGCGGCGCGCTGCATCATCGTTGTCGGTGCACCGGGCCGGTCTCGAACGGAGGGGTCGATCCGGTGCGCCATCCCTCGTCGCGCCGCAGGTGTCGTCATCGGGCAGGCCGGTCCGGGATGCCGCTCTTCAAGCGACGCGGGCCGGTGGCCGTCGGTCTGCGGCGCGATGCGCACCGCTAAACTCAGACAAATCAAACACTTACAACGCGAACGTGGTGCAGAGGATTATAGGGGCCAAGTCCCCGCGTTCCGGTGGTTCACGAACCGCACGGAAAACGCTGGGGGGCATGTCGACCGGAACCCAGCCGGTGAAGACGACGCCAGCGCCGGTTACCCCGGCCGCGACGGCCCAGGTGCGCCAGTTCGTCGTCGACGAGGCCGGTGAAGGCCAGCGGCTGGACAACTACCTGATGCGCGAGCTCAAGGGCGCGCCCAAGACGCTGGTCTACCGGATCATCCGCAGCGGCGAGGTGCGCGTGAACAAGGGCCGCGCCAGTGCCGACACCCGCGTCGCCAGCGGTGACGTGGTGCGCGTGCCGCCGCTGCGGCTGGCCGATCCGGCGGTCGCCGCCGAGGCCGCGAGCCGGGTGCCGCCACGCGAGTTCCCGATCCTGTTCGAGGACGAGCACCTGCTGGCCATCGCCAAGCCCGCTGGCGTGGCGGTACACGGCGGCTCGGGCGTCAGCTTCGGCGTGATCGAGCAGCTGCGCCGGGCCCGGCCGACCGCGAAGTTCCTGGAACTCGTGCACCGGCTGGACAAGGAGACCTCCGGCATCCTGCTGGTGGCCAAGAAGCGCAGCGCGCTGACCGCCCTGCAGGACCAGTTCCGTCAGCGCGACACCGGCAAGACCTACGCCGCGCTGGTGATCGGCGACTGGCCGGCGTCGCTCAAGGTGATCGACGTGGCACTGCACAAGACGCTCGACGCCGAGGGCGAGCGCCGCGTCCATGCCGTCGCGGCCGACCATCCGGACGGCCGGCGCTCGATCTCGCTGGTGCGGGTGGTGCAGCGCGCCGGCGGCTACACGCTGCTGGACGTCACGATCAAGACCGGCCGCACCCACCAGATCCGCGTCCACCTGCAGCAGGCCGGTCACCCGATCGTCGGCGACGACAAGTACGGCGACTTCGCCGTCAACCGGGCGATGTCGCGCGGCGAGGCGCTGCCCGGCCTGCGCTTCGGCCGGATGTTCCTGCACGCCCGCCGGCTGGCGTTCGACCACCCGGCCAGCGGGGAGCGCATCGAGCTGGCCGCACCGCTGCCCGACGAGTGCGCGACACTGCTGGACCGTCTCGCGACGCCCTCCCCGACCTGACCGCCATGCGCCGCTTCGACCTCATCGTCTTCGACTGGGACGGCACGCTGTTCGACTCCACCGCGCTGATCGTGCGCAGCATCCAGGCCGCCTGCCGCGACCTGGGCGCCGAGGTGCCGAGCGACCAGCAGGCCGCCTACGTGATCGGGCTGGGCCTGCAGGACGCCCTGCAGCGCGCCGTGCCCGGCCTGCCGGTCGAGCGCTACCCGGAGCTGGGCCTGCGCTACCGCCACCACTACTTCCGCGAGCAGCACGCGATCACGCTGTTCCGCGGCGTGCCCGAGCTGCTGGAGAGCCTGCGCGGCCGCCAGCACCAGCTCGCGGTCGCCACCGGCAAGAGCCGGCGCGGGCTGGACGAGGCGCTCGACATCGCCGACCTGCGGCGCTGGTTCGACGCCACCCGCACCGCAGACGAGACCCGCTCCAAGCCGCATCCGCAGATGCTGCAGGAGCTGATGGCCGAGCTGGACGTGCCGCCCGAGCGCACGCTGATGATCGGCGACACCAGCCACGACCTGATGCTGGCGAAGAACGCCGGCACCGCCGCCGTCGCGGTCGCCTACGGCGCGCACGAGCCGGCCGAATTGCACGCGCACGCGCCGCTGGCCGTCGCCCACAGCGTGCAGGAGCTGCACGACTGGCTGCATCGGCACGCATGACCCGACTCGACCTGCATCCGACCATGTCAGAACCCCTGCCGCCCGAACGCCTCTGCGCCTCCGCCGACCTCGAGGACGGCGGCCTGGCCCATGTCTTCGACCTGCTGGAGTACGGCCGGCCCGCGCGTGCCTTCGTGCTGCGCTTCGACGGCAAGCCCGTCGGCTACCTCAACCGCTGCGCCCACGTGCCGACCGAGATGGACTGGCAGGAAGGCCGTTTCCTGGACGACGACCGGCGCTGGATCATCTGCTCGATCCACGGCGCCGCCTACGAGCCGCGCGACGGCCGCTGCGTCGGCGGACCGTGTGTCGGCAAGCGCCTGAAGCCGCTGCGCGTCGAGGAGCGTGACGGCGAGGTGTATTGGTATCCTCAAGGCGAACTGGCGCCCGCCTTCGGCGCCTGATCGCCCGGATCGCCTGACCTGTCCGAACTGCCTGCGGCCCCTGCCGCACGGAGCCCCGATGTACCCGCCCCCTCCCGAATCCCGCGACCCGCACGACGTGCCCGACACCGAACCCGCGTCGTCCTACGGCGCCGCACCGCCCGCGCCCTCGGCCGTCGGCCCCGACACCGTCCCGCCAGCCCCCGCCCGCAGCGCCAGCGAGGTCCTGCTCGAACAGTTCGCGCATGACTACCTGAAGGACCGCCGCAGCACCCAGCGCTGGAACCGGGCGATCCGGCTGGGCTGGCTGGCCGCCTTCATCGCGCTGGTCTGGGGCTTCCTCACGCAGAACTCGCCCACCAGCCCGCCGAGCGGTCCGCACACCGCGCTGGTCGAGCTGCGCGGCGAGATCGCCGCCGACACCGCCGCCAGCGCCGAGGTGATGCTGTCGGGCCTGAAGAGCGCCTTCGAGGACACCGGCGCGCGCGCCGTCGTCATCCGCATCAATTCGCCCGGCGGCAGCCCCGTGCAGGCCGGGATCATCCACGACGAGCTCAAGCGCCTGAAGGCGCTGCACGACAAGCCGATCTACGTGGTGGTCGAGGAAAGCTGTGCCTCGGGGGCGTACTACGTGGCCGCCGCCGCCGATGAGATCTACGTCGACAAGGCGTCGATCGTCGGTTCGATCGGCGTGCTGATGGACGGCTTCGGCTTCACCGGCCTGATGGACAAGCTCGGCGTCGAGCGCCGCCTGATCACCGCCGGCAGCAACAAGGGCATGCTCGATCCGTTCTCGCCCGCCTCGGAACGCCAGCGCGCCCTGGCCCAGGCCATGATCGACCAGATCCACCAGCAGTTCATCGACGTGGTGCGCAAGGGCCGCGGCGACAGGCTCAAGGAGAACGAGGACACCTTCTCGGGCCTGTTCTGGAACGGCGAGGAAGCCGTCAAGCTCGGCCTGGCCGATGGTCTGGGCAACCTCGACTACGTCGCCCGCGAGGTCGTCAAGGCCGAGAACATCATCGACTACACCCCGCACGAGAACGTGGCCGAGCGGCTGGCCAAGCGCTTCGGCGCCTCGGTCGGCGCCGGTGCGGTGCGGGCGATGAAGCTCGATGGCCTGCGGCTGAACTGAGCGTCACCGCCCCCGCATGAACCGCTGCCGGCCTTGCGCCGGCAGCGTCGTTTCAGGCCGGCACCGACGGCAGGCCGGCCAGCGCCATCGCCAGCTCGGACTCGTCGTAGTTGAGGTCCTGCAGCTTGCCGGAGAAGTAGTCGCTGTAGGCCTGCATGTCGAAGTGGCCGTGGCCGCACAGGTTGAACAGGATCACCTCCGAGCGACCTTCGCGCTTGCAGCGCAGGGCCTCCTCGATCGCGCCCTTGACGGCGTGGTTGGCCTCCGGCGCCGGCACGATGCCCTCGGCACGCGCGAAGGTCACGCCAGCCTCGAAGCAGGCGTTCTGGTGGTAGGCGGTCGCCTCGATCAGGCCCAGCTCCTTCAGGTGCGACACCATCGGCGCCATGCCGTGGTAACGCAGCCCGCCGGCATGGAAGCCCGGCGGCGTGAAGGTGCTGCCCAGCGTGTGCATCTTGGTCAGCGGCGTCAGGTGGGCGGTGTCGCCGAAGTCGTAGGCGTACTTGCCGCGCGTCAGGCTCGGGCAGGCGGCCGGCTCGACCGCCACGATGCGGCGCTTCTTGGCCGATGCGCCACCGCGCAGCTGCAGTCCGAGGAACGGGAAGGCGATGCCGGCGAAGTTCGAGCCACCGCCCGTGCAGCCGACCACCACGTCCGGATCGTCACCGGCCATCTCGAGCTGCGCGATGGCCTCCTCGCCGATGATGGTCTGGTGCAGCAGCACGTGGTTGAGCACCGACCCGAGCGCGTACTTCGTGTCGTCGCGCTGGGCGGCCAGTTCGACCGCTTCCGAGATCGCGATGCCCAGGCTGCCCGGGTGATCGGGCCGCTGCGCCAGGATGGCCCGGCCCGACTGCGTCAGGTTCGACGGCGACGCCACGCACTGCGCGCCGTAGGTCTCCATCACCGCGCGGCGGTAGGGCTTCTGGTCGTAGGACACGCGGACCTGGAAGACCTGCACGTCGATGCCGAACAGCGCGCCGGCAAAGCTCAGCGAGGTGCCCCACTGGCCCGCGCCGGTCTCGGTCGTCAGCTTGCGGATGCCGGCCTCGCGGTTGAACCAGGCCTGCGGGATCGCGGTGTTCGGCTTGTGCGAACCGGCCGGGCTGACGCCCTCGTACTTGTAGTAGATCTTCGCGGGCGTGCCGAGCGCCTGTTCGAGCCGGCGGGCGCGGTACAGCGGCGCCGGGCGCCACTGCCGGAAGATCTGCCGGACCGGCTCGGGGATGTCGATGTAGCGCTCGGTCGAGACTTCCTGCTGGATCAGCGCCATCGGGAACAGCGGCGCCAGGTCGTCCGGCCCGACCGGCTGCAGCGTGCCGGGGTGCAGCACCGCCGGCAGGGGCACCGGCAGGTCGGCGGCAAGGTTGTACCAGGCCTTGGGCATCTGGTCTTCGGACAGCAGGAACTTGATCTGATCGCTCACGCGCAATCTCCCGACGTGGAAACGTGTCAACGCCAGGGCACCGCGCCCCGGCCATCGGTCGATGCTAGGCGCGGGTCCGGCCGCCGCCACTCGGGGAAGTCACCGGGTCCGGAGGGTCCTGCGCCTGGGTTCTGGCTCATGTCCTGAGCCAGTTCAGCCTTCCCTCAGCGCGCGCAGAACCGGGGTTCAGCTCACCAGCAGGCCCTGCCGCTCGATGTGGGCGATGACCTCGGCCAGGCCTTCCTTCGTCTTGAGGTTGGTCATCACCCACGGCCGGGTCGGGCGCATGCGCTTCGTGTCGGCCGCCATCACCGCCAGGTCGGCGCCGACGTGCGGGGCCAGGTCGGTCTTGTTGATGACGAACAGGTCGCTCTTGGTGATGCCCGGGCCGCCCTTGCGCGGGATCTTCTCGCCGGCGGCCACGTCGATCACGTAGATCGTCAGGTCGCTCAGCTCCGGGCTGAAGGTGGCGGCCAGGTTGTCGCCGCCGGACTCGATGAAGACGATGTCGGCGTCCGGGTACTTCTCCAGCATCCGGTCGACCGCTTCCAGGTTGATCGAGGCGTCCTCGCGGATCGCGGTGTGCGGGCAGCCGCCGGTCTCGACGCCCATGATGCGGTCCGGGTCGAGCGCGCCGGCCACGGTCAGCAGGCGCTGGTCTTCCTTGGTGTAGATGTCGTTGGTGACGACCACCAGGTCCCAGCGCTCGCGCATGGTCTTGCAGAGCATCTCGACCAGCGTGGTCTTGCCCGACCCGACCGGCCCGCCGACGCCGACGCGCAGCGGCGGGAGTTTCTTGGTGCGACCGGGAACAGCGTGCAGGTGGCTCATGGCGATCTTCGGAAGATGGGGGACGGAGCCCCCGCCGACGCAAGCCTCATGCCGCCCGCGCACCGGGACGAGGCGCACCACGCCAGGGCACCGCGACGGTGCGCGATGCCCCAGGATCGATCAGAACTTCTCGGCGATCGACAGCGATGCACCGGCACTGCGCGGCACGCTGCTGCCATCGGCGTTGACCTTGGACGGGCTGGCCTGCACGTCCAGGTTGACGATGCCCCAGCTCAGGCCCAGGCCGTGGCTGGTCAGCTGGTCGCCGACCAGGTTCTTGCGCCAGCCCAGCCGCACGCTCGGCACGAGGTAGTTCAGCAGCGTGCCGAACGAGCCCTCGAAGCGCTCGGCGTTGTAGCTGACCGAGGCGGTGACGAACTTCTGCAGGTCGCCGACGAAGTTCGGGGTCTCGCTGGCGGCGTAGCTGGTCTGCAGCATCCAGCGCTTGTTGGCGGTGTGGACCGATCCTTCGAGGACGACATGGGTCTTCAGGCGGACCTGGTCGATGCCGGCGCCGAGCACCGAGGCGGCATAGCGGTTGGCCGCATTGGCGTCGAGCGCCGGATCGGGGTACGAGAAGCGCGGGTTGCCCAGGTTGTAGACCGTCGCGCCGACCTGCCAGTTCTCGGCCTGCCAGTTCAGGCCGACGTCGATGCCGGTGGCGCCGGCCGTGCGGAAGGCGACGGTGTTGCGGTTGAAGTTGCCCGAGTTGCCGTTGCCGTTGGCATCGGTGAAGCCCACTAGCTGCCGGTACAGCTTCGCCTGGTAGCGGTTGAGGCGCACGCCGCCGTCGAGCTTGCCGCTGGCGCCGTCGTGACCGAACCAGCGGCCCACCTCGGTGCTGTAGCCCAGGCTGACCTGCGTGATCGTGGCGGCCTTGACGTCGACGGCCGAGCCGGTGGCCAGCCCGGTCGGCGCGCCGGACGGTCCGACCAGCGTGGCGGACGCGCCGCGGAAGATGCCCGCCGCCTGCGCCTGCGCATTGGCCTGCAGCGAGAACACGCCCTGCAGCCGCTCGCTGCGGATCAGCAGCGGCGTCAGCAGCGAACCGCCGGCCGAGAGGCCGAAGCGCGTGCCGCGGTCGAGTCCCGGCAGCAGCGCGTTGATGCGGTCGACCTCGGCCTGCACCGCCGCCAGGTTGCCGCCGGCCGCACGCGCGGCGGTCACGGCCGCGTCGATGCGGTCGAGCCGGGCCTTCAGGTCGTCGACATCGCCCAGCGTGTACTGCGCGCCGGCTTGCAGCAGGCCGAAACGCACCGACTCGTCGACATCGACCAGCCGGACCGCGTTGGCCGGGTTGTAGCCGGCCGAGTTCAGGTTGTTGCGGTTGAAGACCGGCCCCACCGTCAGGCCGTAGCCCGGGCTGAACAGCGACTGGTTGGCCTGCGCCCCGCCGGCCACGGCGACGAGCAGCAGGGCCGCCGCCAGCGGGCGCATCGGCAGACGGTGGTGCAAGGCGAGGGAAACGGTGCGGGCGGTCGACGACGGGCGTTGGGTCACGGGTACTCCAGGTCGGGGCTCGCAAGAGCCGGTTGGACAAGACCCGTGCTATCGACCCGCCCCGGACGAAGTTGAGACCGCACCCGCGCAGCCTCGCCCGATCCGGCCGTTCGCCTGCCCGATCTCAAGCCGACGCCGAGCCATTTCAGAAAACACTTGCCAGATCGAAAGCGACGTGACTACACTAGCGGGCTCAAGGCGCTTTAGCTCAGCCGGTTAGAGCGACGGAATCATAATCCGCAGGTCCGGGGTTCGAATCCCTGAAGCGCCACCAGACACGAAAGCCCCGACGTCGAAAGACCTCGGGGCTTTTTCGTTTTGGGCTGACTTGGGCACGTTCGGGCGCTTGAGTTCGGGCGGGCGCTGCCGATACAGGGTTGTGGCCGTGCATGCGCATGGCCGGATCAACCCTGGCGCGCGCCCGTGTTCCTGCCCTGCTCCCTGACTTTCACGAAGTGGTTCCGCCACCTTTGCCTGGCCTTGCTGGCGGGCGGGCTGACGGGCTGGATGGCGGACGGCGCCTCGGCGCGGCAGTCCACACCACCGCAGGTCAGCGTGGGCGTGTCGCGCTCGGTGGGCGTGTTGCCGTTCCATGTGGCCGAACAGCTCGGCCTGTTCGCGGCCGAAGGCGTGCGGGTGACGCTGAAGCCCTGTGTCGATGGCCTGCACTGTCTGGCCGACCTGTTCGCCGGCCGGACGCAGCTGGCCACGGTGACCGAACTGCCGGTGGCGGTGACCTCGTTCCAGCGCGACGACTTCGCCGTCGTCGCGACGCTCGGCCGGTCCGATCGCGACATCAAGATCCTGGCCCGGCGGGACGCCCGCATCGCCTCGCTTGACCAGCTGATCGGGCGGCGGATCGCGTTGCCAACGGGCACCGCCGCGCACTACCACCTGGAGGTCGCGCTGATGCTGGCCGGCATCGATCCGCGCTCGGTCATCGCTGTGAACCTGCCGCCCGACCGGATCCCGGCGGCGATGGCCTCGGGCGAGGTCGACGCGTGTGTCATCTGGGAGCCGGTGGCACAGGCCATCCTGCGTGATGACCGCCGCGCGGCCGTCGCCCTGGCCGGGCCCAGGGGGCTGACCCACACCTTCAACCTGGCGGCCTCGCGGAACTTCATCGTCCAGCATGACGACACCCTGGTCCGCGTGCTGCGGGCGCTGCAACGCGCGGTCGACGCCATCCACGAGGACCCCCTGATGGCCCGCACGCAGCTGGCGCAACGACTGGAAGTCCCGGCCGATGACATCGCCGCGCGCTGGGCGGACTACGACTTCCGGCTCAAGCTGCCGCAGTCGCTGGTCGGGACGCTGGAGCGCCAGATCCGCTGGCTGCGCCGTGAAGGGCTCGTGCCGGCCGGCCCGAATCCGGAGCGGCCGATCAATGTCCTGAACCTCCTGGAACCCGCCCCGCTGCGTCAGGCGGTGCCCGACGCCATCACCCTCGTGAAATGACCGGCGAACGGACCGGAACGAAGAACGGCCGCCGATGACGATGCGCCTGAGAACCCGCCTGCAGATCACGCTGGCCACGGTCATCGCCGTGGCGGTTTCGGTGTGCGTCGCGATCGGCGTCATGTCGCTGCGGGCCGAACGGCTGCAGTCGGCCCTGCTGGATGCACGCGAGATCGGCCTGGACCTGGCCAGCCTGCAGGCCCTGACGCTGGAGTACGCGCTGAACGGCGAGAACCGGCCGGTCCAGCAATGGCATGCAAGGCTCGATCGACTCCGCGCCACGGCCGCCCGCGCTGGCGGCGAAACGTTGCGCGATCACCCGGCCATGCAACAGATGCGCGAACGCCTCGACGACGTCGCCCAGACCTTCGCGCTGTTCGAAACGGTCCGGTCAGATGCCGACACCTTGTTCGGCCAGCGCCGGCTTGACCTGCTGGTCGACCACCTCAGCGCCCAGACCCAGGACCTGATCGAACTGCGCCACGAGTGGTCCGGCGACCTCGCGCAGGCCGCACAGGACAACCGCGATCTGCTGCGGACCATCGTGCCGTCGGGCCTGCTGATGATGCTGGTGATGGTCGGGATGCTGGCCTGGACCGTCTCGCGCCACGTGATCACGCCGCTGGCGCGGCTGCACGATGTCGCCCGGGCCATCCAGGCGGGTGACCTGGCGGCGCGGGTCCGTTCGGACCGGGACGACGAGCTCGGGCTGGCCTCGCGGGCGGTCGACGACATGGCGCAGTCGCTGGTCGAGCAGTCGGCCCGGCTGACGCGCTCGAACCAGGATCTCGAGCGTTTTGCCTACGTCGTCTCGCACGACCTGCAGGAGCCGCTGCGCATGGTCGTCAAGTACGGCCAGCTGCTGCGCAAGCGCGCGCACGATCGGCTGGACCCGGACAGCCTGGAATTCCTCGATGTCGTGATCGACGGCGGCGAACGGACCATCGGCATGGTGCGCGGCCTGCTGAGTCTGGCCCGGCTGGACAGCCACGGCCGGCTGCCCGAGCCGGTCGCCCTGGGCGAGGTGCTCGACGAGACGCTGGCGCAGTTGCACGAGTCGATCGAGACGCGTGGGGCGCGCATCAGCGCCGATCCGTTGCCCACGGTGTCCGGAGACCGCCTCCAGCTGGGTCAGCTGTTCGGCAACCTGATTGGCAACGCCCTGAAGTTCGCCGGCAGCGGACCGCCCGAGCTGCACATCGGCGTGCAGCGCGAACCGGGTCGCTGGCGCCTGTCCTTCCGCGATCGGGGCATCGGCATCGAGGCGGACGGCATCGACCGCATCTTCGACATGTTCCAGCGCCTCGACCGCAGCCGCCGGACCGCCGGCCACGGCATCGGGCTGGCGATCTGCCAGCGCGTGGTCGCGCGGCACGGCGGCACGATCGAGGTCGACTCGCGTCCGGGACTCGGCTCGACCTTCCACGTGACGCTGGCCGATCCCGGCACGGCGCCAGGCCAGCGGCTCGCCTGAGCGACTGCGCCGACCACCGACCACCGACCACCGACCACCGACCACCGACAACGGACAACCGACCACAGGACAGCATGACCGACCTGAGCACCATCCTCCTCGTCGAGGACAACCCTCTCGACGCGCGCCTGGTCCGCGAATACCTGAATGAGATCGGGCTGAGCTGCGACCTGCGCACCGCCGCCAGCCTGGCCGAGGCGCAGCAGGCCGTGTCGCGACAGGCGCCCGACGTGATCCTGCTCGACCTCGGCCTGCCCGACAGCCGCGGTCTGGCGTCCTGCGTCAGCCTGGGTCGTGCCGCCCCGCACACGCCCATCGTGGTGCTGACCGGCGATGACGACGAGGCGCTGGCGATGCAGGCGATGCGGGTGGGTGCCGAGGCCTGGCTGGCCAAGCAGGACATCGACGGTTCGCGACTGGTGCGGGCGATGCGCCACGCGATCGGCCGACGTCAGGGCAGCGAGGCGGCGATCGACCGCATCCGACAGGAGGCGGCCAGCCGCAACAGCGCCTGTTCGGCTGCGCTGGACGACCTGAAGGGCAACCTGCGGCGACTGGCCCGCTCGGTCAGCGAACAGCGGCTGGCACAGGTGCCGAAGCCCCTGAACCGTCAGCCAGTCGACCTCGGCGCGATGGCGCGGGCGCGGGTCGAGTCATGGCGACGTCAAGAGCCGAGCCGGTCGGTGGAGCTCTTGCTGGACGACGACCTGGGGGTGCAGGCCGATGTCGACCTGGTCGACGACCTGCTGAACCGTCTGCTGGACAACGCCTGGAAGTTCAGCCGGATGCGCTCGCCCGCGCGGATCGAGCTGTCGGCGGTGCGCACCTCCCGGACGCCGGTGTTCCGGCTGCGGGACAACGGCATCGGCTTCGACATGGCCGATGCCGCCGGGCTGTTCGACCCCTTCCGGCGCTTGCCCTCGGCACAGGGCCTGCCAGGCATCGGCCTGGGGCTGTCGGTGGCCCGTCAAGCGGTGGAACGCCACGGCGGCCGCATCTGGGCCTGCAGCGCGCCAGGCGCGGGCGCAACCTTCTACTTCACGCTGGAGCCGGCCGTCTGAGCCGGCAGCAGGTCGGGCTGCAGGGCCGCGTCCTGCATCGACAGGAATTCGGCCTTCTCGGGCTCACCCCGCGCCTGGTAGAGGCGCAGCAGCTCGTCCATCGAACGCATCAGGCTGGCGAGGTCGTCGTCGATCTCGATGCTCGGGTTGCTCGACAGCGCCAGCAGAAGCTCGTCGGCCAGATCGGTGATCTCGTGCTTCACGTGGTGCAGGAAATGGTCCCAGTCAGCCTGCCCGTGAGGCGGGGGAGCCGGATTCCGGTTAGGCATCGAGGGGGGCATGGGACGTCCTGTTGTTGTTTCGACTCAAGGGGGCGAAGAGAGAGTCGACGAACGCTCTTCGGTTGTTCCGACGTCCGCTTGAGTCCGTTTCATCCCTTGATCGCAAACGTTTGCGCCCGATGTCGTGACGGATATCACACCCGACAGACCGGCGGGGTCGGGCGATAAACTCGCCGCCCTTCCCGGGCCCGTCCCGGCCCCCCCGCGCAGCCGCTGGCTCTACACCAACACCGAGGCGCCCCATGACCACCGAACTCCCCGCCAGCGTGCCCGATGCCGCCGGCACGCCTGCCACCAAGAAGGTCTACATCCGGACCTTTGGTTGCCAGATGAACGAATACGACTCGGACAAGATGTCCGACGTCATGAACGCGGCCCAGGGCTACACGCCCACCGACGACCCGGAACAGGCCGACCTGATCCTGTTCAACACCTGCTCGGTGCGCGAGAAGGCGCAGGAAAAGGTCTTCAGCGACCTCGGCCGCGTCAAGCACCTGAAGGCGCGCGGCGTGATGATCGGCGTCGGCGGCTGCGTGGCCAGCCAGGAGGGCGCGGCCATCATCGAGCGCGCACCCTATGTCGACGTGGTGTTCGGCCCGCAGACGCTGCACCGCCTGCCGCAGCTGCTGGAACGGCGCCGCACGCAGGGCCGGCCGCAGGTCGACATCAGCTTCCCGGAGATCGAGAAGTTCGACCACCTGCCGCCGGCGCGGGTCGAGGGCTCGTCGGCCTTCGTCTCGATCATGGAAGGCTGCAGCAAGTACTGCTCGTACTGCGTCGTGCCCTACACCCGCGGCGAGGAATTCAGCCGGCCGTTCGAGGAGGTGCTGACCGAGGTCGCCGGCCTGGCCGACCAGGGCGTGCGCGAGGTGACGCTGCTGGGCCAGAACGTCAACGCCTACCGGGGCCCGATGGGCGGCACGGCCGAGATCGCCGACTTCGCCACGCTGATCGAGTACGTGGCCGAGATCCCCGGCATCGAGCGCATCCGCTACACGACCAGCCATCCGAACGAGTTCACGCAGCGGCTGGTCGACGTCTACGCCCGCGTGCCGCAGCTGGTCAACCATTTGCACCTGCCGGTGCAGCATGGCTCGGACCGCATCCTGATGGCGATGAAGCGCGGGTACACCACGCTCGAATACAAGAGCACGATCCGCAAGCTGCGTGCGATCCGGCCCGGCATCAGCCTGTCGACCGACTTCATCGTCGGCTTCCCTGGCGAGACCGACGACGACCACGCCCGCACGATGAAGCTGATCGACGAGATCGGCTTCGACGCCAGCTTCAGCTTCGTCTTCAGCCCGCGCCCGGGCACGCCCGCCGCCGCGCTGCACGACGACACGCCGCAGGAGGTCAAGCTGGCGCGGCTGCAGGAGCTGCAGGCGCGCATCGAGGACAACGTGCGCCGCATCAGCGACAGCCGCGTCGGCACGGTGCAGCGCATCCTGGTCGAAGGCCCGAGCCGCAAGGACCCGCACGAGCTGATGGGCCGCACCGAGTGCAACCGCATCGTCAACTTCGACGCTGGCCCTCAGCGCGACCGGCTGGTCGGCCAGATGATCGACGTGACCATCACCCGGGCCTACCCGCACTCGCTGCGCGGCGAGGTCGTCACGCAGGGCTGAACGGGGCTGGGCCGGACGGGTCTGGGCCGGCCGGGCTCAGAGCTTCCAGAGGAACTCGACGCCGAACGAGCCGTTGCCCTGGCGGGTGCGCGGCAGCTCCAGGTTGCCCTGGCGGTCGATCGGCCGGCGCGAGGTCTGCAGGCGGCCCCAGACGCCGAGGTGGACATGGTCGACGACGGCGACGCTGGCGCGGCCCTCGATGCCCAGGTCGTAGCCGCCCCGGGTGCGGCCGAACACGACGCCCGGGTGGGCCGTGTTCTCGACCTTGCGCCACACCGGCACCGCCATGCCGAGACGCAAGCCCAGGTGCAGCGGCGTCGCACGGACCCGCTCGGTCTCGTAGCCCATGCCCAGGTGCCAGAGCAGCTCGGCGGCGGTCTCCTCGATGGTCTGGCCGGTGGCGACATCGACCGCCTGGTCGGCCCCGGCCACAAACGAGAAGCGGCGGAAGGACTGGCTGTGGAAGGCCGGCCCGGCATGCACGAACCACGGCCCCTGCAGGCGGAACTCGCCCAGCAGGCGGGTGGTGCTGTCGCTGATGCGCACGCCGTTGGTCTGGACTGTCGGCACGGTCGTGACGATCGCCGGCAGGCTGCCGTTCGGGAAGGACGTGCCGACCGGCGCGGTCCAGCGTTCCTGGCCGCTGGACGGCGCGAAGCTGGTCTCGTTGTCGAGTGCGAACAGCAGGTCCGGCGTCAGCGCATACAGCGCGCCGCTGACCAGCAGCGGGTTGTTCACGACCGCCTTGCTGCGCACCGGCCGGGCGGTCACGAATTCCTCGTAGCTCAGGCGCTGGCGGGCCACGCCGACGAAGTAGGAATAGCCGGACTCGGGCGTCGTGGCGCGTACCGGCAGGTTGGCGGGCAGGTCGGCGGCCATCAGAACTTCTCGGCCACCGACAGGGATGCACCGGCGCTGCGCGGCACGCTGCTGCCATCGGCGTTGATCTTCTGCTGGCTGGCCTGCAGGTCAAGGTTGATGACGCCCCAGCTGAAGCCGAGGCCGGTGCTGGCGAGCTTCTCGCCGGCCAGGTTCTTGCGCAGCCCCAGGCGCACGCTCGGGACGATGTAGTTCAGCAGCGTGCCCCAGCTGCCCTCGAAGCGCTCGGCGTTGTAGCTGACCGAGAACGTCGCCAGCCGCTGCGGCTCGCCGACCACGTTGGGCGCCTCGTTGAGCGCCAGGCTGGTCTGGCCGAGCCAGCGCTTGTTGTCGCTGTGCAGCGAGCCCTCGATCACCACGTGGGTCTTGAGCGCGACGCTGGCATTGCGCTGGTCGGCGCTCAGGCCCGAGGCGGCGTACTGGTTGGCCAGCGAGCTGTCGAGCGCCGGATCCGGGTAGTGGAAGGTCGGCTGGCCCAGGTTGTAGAGGGTCGCGCCGACCTGGTAGTTGCTGGTCGACCAGGCCACGCCGAGGTCGACGCCGACCGCCGAGGCACTGCGCCGGTCGACCGAGTCCTGCGAGTACTGGCTGCCGCCGCTGTTGCCGTTGCCCTGCGCATCGGTGAAGCCGACGACCTGGCGGTACAGCGTCGCCCGGTAGACGTTCAGGCGCAGGCCGGCGTCGAGCAGGCCGCGGTTGACGTCGATGTCGAGCCGGCGCGTCAGGTCGGTGCCGTAGCCCAGGCTGATGTGGTTCAGGCGTGCCGCCTTGACGTCGAAGCCCGAGCGGGTCTTCAGGCCGGTCGGCCGGCCCAGGCCATCGGTGACGAGTTCGGCCGAGCGGCCCAGGAACTGCCCGGCGACCTGCATCTGCATGTCGGCCATCACGGCGAAGACGCCATCGAGCCGCTCGCTGCGGATCAGCAGCGGCGTCAGCAGGCTGCCGCCGACGGCCAGGTTGACGCGGGCGCCGCGTTCCAGCGCGGGCAGCAGGCCGTTGACCTTGCTGACCTGCTGCGCGGCGGTCAGCGGCTGGCTGCGGGCGGCCTGGACGGCGGCGTCCATCGCGTCGAGCTGCTTCTGCAGGTCGTCGATCGCGCCGAGTTCGTACTGCGCGCCGATCTGCGCGACGCCGAAGCGGATGGCCTCGTCGGCATCGACCAGCCGGATCGCGTTGGCCGGGTTGTAGCCGGCCGAGTTGAGGTTGTTGCGGTTCTGGACCGGGCCCACGGTCAGGCCATAACCCGGCGTGAAGAGCGACTGGTTGGCCAGCGCCGGCATCGTGGCGCACAGGGCCAGCGTGACGGTGGACAGGCGAAGGGCAGACAGGCGAAGGGCGGGCTGGCGGGATGAGGTCAAGTCGGTCTCCATAGGCGGGAAGGAGGTCGAAAGTAGGCGGCGCCCCCCGCACCGACAATCACCAGAACTTGTAGAGACCCGCTTGCCCGATGCCCCCTGACGCGACGATCCGACACCGCCTGCCCGCCCACCTGACCGTGCTCGAACGGGGCTGGCTGTCGTCGAACAACACCTTGCTGCACGGCCTGCCGGGCGAACCGTCGGTGCTGGTCGACAGCGGCCACACCGTCCATGCCGCGCAGACCGAGGCGCTGGTTCGGCATGCGCTGGCCGCGGAGGTCGGGCCCGGCGCGACGATCGATCGGATCGTCAACACCCACCTGCATTCCGACCACTGCGGCGGCAACGCCCGGTTGCGCCAGGCGCTGGGTGCTGCCATCTGGGTGCCGCCCGGCCATGCGCAGGCCGCCCGCGACTGGGACGAGGCACGCCTGACCTACCGCGCGACCGGCCAGCTTTGCGAACGTTTCACCGTCGACGCGGTGCTGCAGCCCGGCGAGGCGCTGCGGGTTGGCGGGCTGGACTGGCAGGTGCTGGCGGCGCCCGGCCACGACACCCATTCGGTCGTGCTGTTCGAGCCCGTGCACGGCGTGCTGCTGTCGGCCGACGCGCTGTGGGAGAACGGCTTCGGCGTGGTCTTCCCCGAGCTGGACGGCGAGTCCGGCTTCGCCGAGGTCGAGGTCGTGCTGGACCTGATCGCCGGCCTGCCGGTGCAGGTCGTGGTGCCCGGCCACGGCGCACCGTTCGACGACGTCGCCGGTGCGCTGCAGCGCGCCCGCACCCGGCTGGCCAGCCACCGCGCCGACCCGTCACGCCATGCCCGTCATGCCGGCAAGGTGCTGCTGAAGTACCACCTGATGGAGCTGGGCTCGATGCCGCTGGACGCGCTGCGGCGCTGGGGCCGCGAGACCCCGCTGACCGCCGCGACGCAGCGCGCGGCCGGGGTCGGCGGATCGGTCGACGACTGGTTCGACGGCCTGCTGGCCGACCTGCTCGCCAGCGGCGCGCTGCGGCGCGACGGCGAGACGGTGCACGACGCCTGAACGATCAGGCCCGCCGCCGCCCCGGACCGAAGCCGGCCCACCACAGGCCGACCGCGTTGGCGACGACCAGCGCCAGCCAGGTCGACATGCGGCCGTCGCGGCCCTGGATCACCAGTCCGCCGATCAGCGCCAGCAAGCCGCCGCTGGCGGCATGCAGCACCAGCCGCTGCCAGGCCACGCCGGCCAGCGCGTCGCGCCACAGCAGCTTGGCCAGAGCGGCGGTCAGCGCGGCCACGGCCAGCGCCGGCAGCATGAAGTTCAGCAGGTGATCGAGCGCGTCGAGGAAGCCCATGGGTAGCCTGGAAGGCGCCGGTTGCAAGCGTGTGCAGGCATCGGTCGCCAGTTGAAACATGAGCCTGGATCAAGACTTCGGCTTGGGTTGAAATCTTACAATCGCGCCATGAGCGTCTTCGCCCTCAGCCTGAACCATCACACCGCGCCGGTCGACCTGCGCGGCCGGTTCGCGTTCACGCTGGAGCAGCTCGGCCCGGCCCTGCAGGGCCTGCGCGGTGGCTTGCAGCGGGCCGAGCCCGAGGTCGCGCTGCTGTCGACCTGCAACCGCACCGAGCTGTACGTCGCCGCCGACCCGGGCAAGGCGCAGCACCTGGTCGTGCCGGTGCTGGAATGGCTGGCCACGCACGGCGGTGTCAGCGCCGACGACCTGCGCCGCCACACCCACGTGATGGAACGGCACGAGGCCGCGCGGCACGTCTTCCGGGTCGCCTCCGGGCTCGACTCGATGGTGCTGGGCGAACCGCAGATCCTCGGCCAGATGAAGCAGGCGGTGCGCGAGGCCGATGCCGCCGGCACGCTGGGCACGACGCTGCACCAGATGTTCCAGCGCTCGTTCTCGGTCGCCAAGGAGGTCCGCACCTCGACCGAGATCGGCTCGCACTCGATCAGCATGGCCGCCGCCGCAGTGCGCCTGGCCGGCCAGCTGTTCGAGGACCTGCACAAGATCCGCATCCTGTTCGTCGGCGCGGGCGAGATGATCGAGCTGGCGGCAACGCACTTCGCGGCCAAGGCGCCCAAGCACATCGCCATCGCCAACCGCACGCTCGAACGCGGCGAGAAGCTGGCCAGCCACTTCGGCGCCGAGGCGATGCGCCTGGCCGACCTGCCGGCCCGCCTGCACGAGTTCGACGCGGTCGTCTCCTGCACCGCCAGCACCTTGCCGCTGATCGGCCTGGGCGCCGTCGAACGGGCCCTGAAGGCGCGCAAGCGCCGGCCGATGTTCATGGTCGACCTGGCCGTGCCGCGCGACATCGAGCCCGAGATCGCCCAGCTCGACGACATCTACCTCTACACCGTCGACGACCTGTCGGCGCTGGTCCAGACCGCCGGCGAGAAGCGGCAGGCGGCCGTGGCCCAGGCCGAGGCCATCATCGACGCGGGCGTGCAGAACTTCGTGCACTGGCTGGCCCAGCGCGCGACGGTGCCGCTGATCCAGTCGCTCAACGCCCAGGCCGATGCCTGGCGCGCCGCCGAGATCGCTCGTGCCCGCAAGCTGCTGGCCAAGGGAACCGATGTCGACGAGGTGCTGGAGGCGCTGTCGCGCGGCCTGACGCAGAAGATGCTGCACGGCACGCTGGCCGAGCTGCACAACGCCGACCCGAACCAGCGGGCGATGACCGCCGAGGTGGTCTCGCGCCTGTTCCTGCGCGGCGAGACGCGCCGCCCCGGCCGCAACGACCACCACGGCGACGACCACGGCGACGAGTCCTAGCGACGCGGCGCCTGCCGCTGTTCCGCACGCCACTCGCCCTCCGTCGCCCTTCCGCCCCCGGGCCCTGCCCGCCCCCGCCATGTCCCCATTCCTGCGCCAGCAGCTCGACCGGCAACGCCTGCGCCTGGCCGAGATCGACGCCGCGCTGGCCGATCCGGCCGTCGGCCAGCAGATCGCCACGCTGCGCGGCCTGAACCGCGAACACGCCCGGGTGTCGGCGCTGGTCGAGCGCTGGGACGCCTACCTGGGCCACGAACGCACGATCGCCGAGGCCCGCGCGATGCTCGATGACGCCGCGATCGACGCCGACATGGCCGAGCTGGCGCGCGCCGAGATCAGCGACGCCGAGGCCGGCATCACCGCGCTCGAACAGGCGCTGCAGGCCGCCCTGCTGCCGCGCGACGAGGACGACGACCGCAACGTCTTCCTGGAGATCCGCGCCGGCACCGGCGGCGACGAGTCGGCGCTGTTCGCCGGCGACCTGCTGCGCATGTACCTGCGCCACGCCGAGCGGCAGGGCTGGCGCAGCGAGATCCTGTCGGCCAGCGAGTCCGACCTGGGCGGCTACAAGGAAGTGGTCGTGCGCATCGAGGGCGAGGCGGTGCACGAGGCGCTCAAGCACGAGTCCGGCGGCCATCGCGTGCAGCGCGTGCCGGCGACCGAGTCGCAGGGCCGCATCCACACCAGCGCCTGCACGGTGGCCGTGCTGGCCGAGCCGGACGAGGCCGCCGAGGTCGCGATCAACCCGGCCGAGCTGCGCATCGACACCTACCGCGCCAGCGGCGCCGGTGGCCAGCACATCAACAAGACCGACTCGGCGGTGCGCATCACCCACCTGCCGACCGGCATCGTGGCCGAGTGCCAGGACGACCGCTCGCAGCACCGCAACAAGGCCCGCGCGATGCAGGTGCTGGTCGCGCGCATCCGCGAACGCGAGCGCAGCGCCCGGGCCGAACGCGAGGCCGCCACGCGCCGCAGCCTGGTCGGCAGCGGCGACCGCAGCGACCGCATCCGGACCTACAACTTCCCGCAGGGCCGGGTGACCGACCACCGCATCAACCTGACGCTCTACAAGCTCGGCGCGGTGATGGACGGCGACCTGGGCGAGCTGACCGCCGGCCTGCAAGCCGCGCTGGCGGCCGAACAGCTGGCCGAGCTGGAGGCGCGCGGGTGAATGCGGTCACGCCGGCCCCGTTGCCCAAGACCGTCGCGGCGGCCCTCGCACACGCCCGCGCCGCCGGGCTCGACCGCATCGACCGCGACATGCTGCTGGCCGCGCTGCTGGGACGGGACCGCACCTGGCTGCTGACCCACGACGACCACGCGCTGGACGCTGCCCAGGCCGCACGCTGGATCGACTGGTGCGCGCGCCGCGCCGCCGGCGAGCCGGTCGCCTACCTGACCGGCTGGCACGGTTTCCACGGCCTGGAACTGCAGGTCACGCCGGCCGTGCTGGACCCGCGTCCGGACACCGAGACGCTGGTCGACTGGGCCCTTGACCTGCTGGCCGACCGGCCGGCGCCGACGGTGGTCGACCTCGGCACCGGCAGCGGCGCCATCGCGCTGGCCATCCGGCACCGCCAGCCGGCCGCCCGGGTCGTCGCGGTCGACCGCAGCGCGGCCGCGCTGGCGGTGGCACGCGGCAACGGCGAACGGCTCGGCCTGGCGGTCGACTGGCGCCACGGCTCGTGGTTCGAGCCGCTGGCCGGTGAACGGCACGACCTGATCGTCAGCAACCCGCCCTACATCCGCGCCGACGATCCGCACCTGCCGGCCCTGCGCCACGAACCCCTCGACGCGCTGGTGGCCGGCGAGGATGGACTGGCCGACCTGCGCCAGCTGATCGGCGGCGCTCCGGCCCATCTGGTCGACGGCGGATGGCTGCTGCTCGAACACGGCCATGACCAGGCCGACGCGGTGGCCGCGCAGTTCGCGGCGGCGGGCTGGCGGGACATTTCCCACCGGCTCGACCTGGGCGGGCACCGCCGCTGCACCGGGGCTCGCCGGCCGCCGACCGACCGCCTGCCGTGACATCGATCAAGCCAGGGTGGTGACGCCGTTCAGGTCTGCACCCCCCGATTTCAGGGGGGTGACCCGAGTTGCCCCAGACGCAACACCGCTCGGGGAAACCCAGGCGTAGCATCGATCCATCGCAGGCAAGCCCGCCTGCCGTGCCAGGAGTTCCCCGTGAGGCAGCAGTTCGACGCCCAGGTCCGCTCTCCCGCCACCGCGCTGCCTGTCCTGGCGGCGCTGCTCGCCGCCCTGGCCAGCCCGCTGGCCGCGCAGGCCGACGACGCGATCGACCGTTCCACCCCGCTGCGCCTGAGCTCGCAGCCCGGCAGCCTGCGCCTGGACGGCCAGGGCTGGGTCGCGCGGCTGGACCTCGGCGGCGAGGCCGATCGGCGCGCCGCGCGCAGCCTCCGGGCCGGCTGGCAGCTGCTGGGCGACTACTACTTCGGCACCTCGCCCGGCAACGGCGGCCTGGCCGGCAACGGCCTGCGCGCCACCGGCGGCTGGGTCGGCCTGACGGCGGCCACGCCGGGCCCGCGCCCGGTGCTGCTGGGCGCGCGCGAGATGCCGCTGTGGAGCCAGGTCCGCGACCCGGGCACGTCGACCTACCTCGGCCTGGGCTACTCGCTCGGGCAGGAACGGTCAGGCTGGGGCGTCAAGGCCGATGTCGGCCTGCTGAGCACGCGCGACGGCAGTGGCGGCCTGCGCCTGAACCGCTCGGGCGCGTCGATCGAGGACGCCACCGTCGGCGACCTGCGCTGGCTGCCGATGCTGCAGGTGGGCGTGTCCTACGCCTTCTGATCGGCTGCGGGCAGACGAGAGGCCCCAGCCGGCGGCGCGCGGCTCGCTTTGGCTTATAAACCCGCCTTTCCGGCCCACCGCACACGCAACACCGACCATGAACCCTGTCCAGCAACGCATCGACGAGATCGTCAAGTCCAGCCCTGTCGTGCTCTTCATGAAGGGCACCGCGCAGTTCCCGATGTGCGGCTTCTCGGGCCGCGCGATCCAGATCCTGAAGGCCTGCGGCGTCGACGGCCTGACCACCGTCAACGTGCTCGAGGACGAGGAGATCCGCCAGGGCATCAAGGAATACGCCAACTGGCCGACCATCCCGCAGCTCTACGTCAAGGGCGAGTTCGTCGGCGGCTCGGACATCATGATGGAGATGTACCAGGCCGGCGAGCTGCAGGCGCTGGTCAAGGGCTGACCCGCTTGACCGCCCCTGCCGCGTCGCCGCGGCTGATCGTCGGCCTGACCGGCGCCTCGGGCGCGATCTACGGCGTGCGGCTGCTGCAGCGCGCCCGTGAACGCGGCGTCGTGACCCACCTGGTGGCCACGCCGGCCGGCATCCTGAGCGCCCACCACGAGCTGGGGCTGGACCGCTCCGGTCTGGAGGCGCTGGCCGACCAGTCGCACGGCCCCGGCGAGGTCGGCGCCTGCATCGCCAGCGGCAGCTACGCGACCGACGCGATGGTGATCGCGCCGTGTTCGATGAAGACGCTGGCCGCCGTGGCCCACGGCTTCGGCGACAACCTGCTGACACGCGCCGCCGACGTCACGCTGAAGGAACGTCGCCGGCTGGTGATGATGGTGCGCGAGACGCCGCTGAACCTGGCCCACCTGCGCAACATGGTCGCCGTGACCGAGATGGGCGCGGTGGTCTTCCCGCCGCTGCCGGCCTTCTATCACCGGCCCACCAGCATCGACGAGCTGGTCGACGAGACGGTCGAGCGGGTGCTGCAGCTGTGCGGCCTGGACGCCGCCCGGCCGAAGGCCTGGCAAGGCCTCTGACCGGGCTCGCGGCCGTCAACCCGCCGGCAGGCTGACGCTGGCGGCCAGCCCGATCACCCGCCCGTCGGCATCGAGCCGGTCGTCCAGCGCCAGTGTCGCGCCCAGCTGCTGGGCGATCTCGCGGCAGATGTGCAGGCCCAGGCCGCTGCCGCCCTGGCTGCCGCTGTGGAAGGGCTCGAACAGCCGCGCCCGCTGGGCCGGCGTCAGGCCCGGTCCGCTGTCGCGGATGCACACGCCCGGCTGCGGTTCGGCGCCGACCTCGATCTGCAGCCAGCCGCCACGCGGCGTCGCCCGCCAGGCGTTGTGCAGCAGGTTGCGCACCAGCTCGCGCACCATCCAAGCCTGGGTGTGGACCGGCACCGGCCGCTCGGCCAGCAGCTCGAATTCCAGCGCCTTCTCGGCGATCAGCGGTGCCAGGTCGAGCGCGACATCGCGCACCAGCACGGCCAGGTCAAGCGCCTCGGGCGGCTGGTCGTGCCGGGCCTGTTCCAGCTTGGCCAGCGCCAGCAGCTGGTTGGCCAGCCGGGTCGCGCCGTCGACGGTGGCGCCGATCTCGCCGAGTGCCTGGTCGGGCGGCACATCGCCGCGCCGGGCCGACTGGACCTGCGCCTTGAGCACCGCCAGCGGCGTGCGCAGCTGGTGCGAGGCATCGCGGATGAAACGCTTCTGGCGCGCCAGCAGGCTGGCCAGCCGCGCCATGACGTCGTTGGTCGCGGCGATCAGCGGCTGCAGCTCGCGTGGCGCCTCGCCGACCGGCAGGGCGCTGAGGTCATCGGCCGGCCGCGCCTCGATCGTCGCGCTCAGCGCGCGCACCGGCAGCGTCGCGCGCTGAACCACCCAGGACACCACCGCGCTGATGACGGCCAGCAGCAGCAGCTGGCGCCACAGCGTCGCCCACAGCATCTCGCGCGCCAGCGTGCGGCGCAGCTCCAGCGTCTCGGCCACCTGGATCGTCGCCATGCCCTGGCCGGCCTGCCCGGCCACCGGCTGCAGCAGCACGGCCACGCGCACCGGCTCGCCGCGGAAGGTGTCGTCGTAGAAGTCGACCAGCGCGGCATAGGGCCCGCGCATCGGGATCTGGCCGTGCCAGGCCGGCAGGTCGTCGAAGCCCGACACCATCTCGCCCGCGAAGCCGGTCACCTTGAAGTACATGCGGCTGCGGTTGTCGGCCTCGAAGGCTTCAAGGGCCGCATAGGGCACGGTCGCCAGCAGCCGGGGCGGCGACTCGGGCGTCAGCCCCGGGCCGATGTCGAGCAGCTCGCCGATCGTCTTGGCCGACGCCAGCAGCGTGCGGTCGTAGGCCAGGTCGGCCGAGCGCAGCGCCTCGCGGTAGAGGCTCCAGCTGTTGAGCGTCAGCAGCAGCACGACCGGCACCAGCACGCCCGCCAGCAGGCGGCTGCGCATCGACAGGTGGGTCAGGCGATGGGCCAGTCGACCGGTCACCTGCCCGACCGGCACGGCGCTCACGGCTCGGCCCCGCCGTCCTGCGGCGCCAGCAGGTAGCCCAGCCCGCGCAAGGTCACCAGCTTGGCGCCGGTGGCCGACAGGCGCTTGCGCAGCCGGTAGGCGACGACCTCGATCGCGTCGGGCTGGACATCGGCCTCGCCAGCGAAGACCAGCTCGAACAGCCGGTCCTTGGCGACCGCCTGGCCCGGCCGCGCCAGCAGCGCGCGCAGCAGCGCGGCCTCGCGCGGGGCCAGTTCCAGCGCCTGGCCGTGGGCGTAGACGGCGCCGCTCTCGGCATCGACCTGCAGGCCGCAGTAGGCCGGCTGGACATGCCGCGACGGCGCCCGGCGACGTGCCAGCGCACGCACCCGGGCGTCGAGCTCGTCGAGGTCGAAGGGCTTGGCAAGGTAGTCGTCCGCGCCGGTGTTGAGGCCCAGCACGCGGTCGCCCACGGCGCTGCGCGCGGTCAGGATCAGCACGGGCGTGTCCAGCCCCTCGGCGCGGGCGCGGCTGAGCACCTCCAGCCCGTCCATGCCGGGCAGGCTGAGGTCGAGCAGCACGACGTCGGGCACGCTGGCGCGCCAGCGGTCCAGCGCACGGGCCCCGTCACCACAGGCGACCACCTGCGCGCCGGCGCGTTCGAAGGCGCGCTGCAGCGTCACCTGCATGGCCGGGTTGTCCTCGATGAGCAGCAGTTTCATGGTCCCAGACGGTGTTTTCCCCGAGGTGACGGACAGCCGATCGACAGCCAGCGGCGGCACCATGCGGAGCATCGATTCTGTCCTTCCTGCCACCCGACAACGGAGACCCGCACCATGCGTCGAGACACCTTCCTGAAGTCCCTGGGCGCGCTGGCCACGCTGGCCGTCAGCGGCGGCCTGCCGCTGACCGCCCAGGCGGCCGCGAACCTCAAGCTGATGATCCCCGCCAACCCGGGCGGCGGCTGGGACGCCACCGGCCGCGCGCTCGGCAAGGCCCTGCAGGACACCGGCCTGGCCAGCGCCGTGCAGTACGAGAACAAGGGCGGCGCCGCCGGTGCGATCGGCCTGGCGCAGTTCGTCAACGCCAGCAAGGGCGACCCGAACGCGCTGATGGTGATGGGTGCGGTCATGCTCGGCGGCCTGATCACCGGCAAGCCGCCGGTCGACCTGAAGCAGGCCACGCCGATTGCCCGCCTGACCAGCGAATACAACGTCTTCGTGCTGCCGGGCAACTCGCCCTTCAAGACCATGAAGGACGTGATCGAGCAGATGAAGAAGGACCCGGGCAGCGTCAAGTGGGGCGGCGGCTCGCGCGGTTCGACCGAGCACATCGCCGCGGCCATGATCGCCCGCGAGGTCGGCGTCGATGCCGCCAAGATCAACTACGTCGCCTTCCGGGGCGGCGGTGAGGCGGTCGCCGCGATCCTCGGTGGCAACGTCACCGTCGGCGGCAGCGGCTACAGCGAGTTCGACGAGTACATCGCCAGCGGCAAGATGCGCGCGATCGCGGTGACCTCGGGCGAGCGCCTGTCGGGCGTCGCGATCCCGACGCTCAAGGAGCAGGGCATCAACGTCGAGATCGGCAACTGGCGCGGCGTCTACGCCGCCCCGGGCATCAGCGCCGAGCAGCAGAAGGCGCTGATCGATCTGGTCACGCAGCTGGCCAAGAGCAAGCCGTGGGCCGAGGCGATGGCGCTGAACAAGTGGACGCCGGCCTTCCTGCCGGGTGCCGACTTCGCCAAGTTCGTCGACAGCGAGTTCACCAGCCTGCACGACATCATGCACAAGGCGGGGATGGTGTCGTGAAGGAGAAGGTTGCACAGACCGGCGTCGGCGCCGGTGTGGTGGTGATCGCGCTGGCCTACGGGGCTGGCGCGCTCGGCATGCCATCGGAGGCGGGCTACGGCGGGGTCGGGCCCAACTTCCTGCCGCTGGTGGTCAGCGGGTTGCTGCTGGTCTGCGGGCTGCTGCTGGTCGTCCATGCGCGGGTCGGCGGCTTCCGCGAGTTCGACGGCCCCGAGGGCGACGAACGCGGCCACTGGATCGGCTTCGCGTGGGTCTCCGCCGGCATCCTGCTGAATGCCGCGCTGATCACCCGCATCGGCTTCGTGCTGGCCTGCGCGCTGTGTTTCCTGCTGGCCGCGCGCGGCTTCCAGGTCGCTCGCGGCGACCGGCTCGACGGCCTGCGCAGCTGGCTGCGCGACGGCCTGACCGGCATCGCGATCGCCGCGCCGGTCTACTGGCTGTTCGGCAAGCTGCTGGCCATCCAGCTCCCGGGCCTCGGCCTGGGCGGCTGGCTCTGAACTCCCCCTGACGAGCCCCGACGGGGGACTTCCCATGGACATCTGGAACCAACTGCTGGCCGGCTTCATGACGGCCGGCACGCCCATCAACCTGCTGTGGGCCTTGCTCGGCTGCACGCTGGGCACCGCCATCGGCGTGCTGCCCGGCCTGGGCCCGGCCACGGTCGTGGCGATGCTGCTGCCGATCACGCTGAAGGTCGACGCGACCGCCTCGATGATCTTCTTCGCCGGCATCTACTACGGCGCGATGTACGGCGGCTCGACCACTTCCATCCTGCTCAACACCCCCGGCGAGGCCGGCTCGATGGTGACGGCGATGGAGGGCAACAAGATGGCCAAGAACGGCCGTGCCGGCGCGGCGCTGGCCACGTCTGCCATCGGCTCGTTCGTCGCCGGCACGATCGCCACGGTGCTGGTGACGCTGTTCGCGCCGCTGGTGGCCGAACACGCCATCAAGCTCGGCCCGCCCGAGTACTTCATGCTGATGCTGCTGGCCTTCATCACCGTCAGCGCGGTGCTCGGCCGCAGCAAGCTGCGCGGCCTGACGGCGCTGGGCATCGGCCTGGCGATGGGGCTGGTGGGCATCGACCAGATCTCCGGCCAGGTCCGCTACACGCTGGGCGTGCCCGAGCTGATGGACGGCCTGGAAGTGGTGCTGGTCGCCGTCGGCCTGTTCGCGGTCGCCGAGGCGCTGTTCGTCGTGCTCTACGACAACCACACGCCCGAGACGCGCAACAAGATGAGCCAGGTCCACATGACGCGCGAGGAATGGCGGCGCTCGTGGCCGGCGTGGCTGCGCGCCACCGCGATCGGCTTCCCGTTCGGCACCATCCCGGCCGGCGGCAGCGAGATCCCGACCTTCCTGTCCTACGCGACCGAGAAGAAGCTCTCGAAGCATCCGGAGGAGTTCGGCACGACCGGCGCGATCGAGGGCGTGGCCGGTCCGGAGGCGGCCAACAACGCGGCCATCACCGCCACGCTGATCCCGCTGCTGACGCTGGGCATCCCGACGTCCAACACGACCGCGATCCTGCTCGGCGCGTTCCAGAACTACGGCATCAACCCCGGTCCGCAGCTGTTCGACACCAACGGCGCGCTGGTCTGGGCGCTGATCGCGTCGCTCTACATCGGCAACGTGATGCTGCTGGTGCTCAACCTGCCGCTGGTCAAGCTGTGGGTCAAGCTGCTGGACGTGCCCAAGCCGCAGCTCTACGCCGGCATCCTGATCTTCGCGACGGTGGGCGTCTACGGCATGCGCCAGTCGGCCTTCGACCTGGTGCTGCTCTACGGCATCGGCCTGCTCGGCCTGGTGATGCGGCGCTACGACTTCCCGACCGCCCCGGTGGTCGTCGGCATGATCCTCGGCCCGCTGGCCGAAGCCCAGCTGCGCAACGCGATGTCGATCGGCGAAGGCCACTGGCGCGTCTTCATCGACCGCCCGGTCTCGCTGGTGCTGCTGCTGGTGATCGTCGCGGTGCTGGTGCTGCCGCGCGTGATCCACGCCATCCGCCGCGCCCGTGGCGTGACCACCGGGCCGGCGACGATCCACTGAGCCGCGCGGGCTAGCGTGTCGAGGGTGTTGCCGACGTCGCCGCCGGGATCGGCGCGACGCCGGTGGCGATGCGCAGGTCCGCCTCCGGCTCCAGCCAGCGGCGGCGCGCGGCCAGCACGGCGTCCGGATAGGCCGCCTTGCCCCGGCTGCCGTTGTAGCGGCCCAGCGCCATGAACAGGTTGCCCTGCTCACGGTCGAGGTAGTGGCGCAGGATCACGCAGCCGAATCTCAGGTTGGCCTGCAGGTGGAACAGCCGGCCGGCGTCACCGTCGCCGATCAGGCGGGCCCAGAACGGCATCACCTGCATGTAGCCACGAGCCCCGGCGCCCGAGATCGCGTACTTGCGGAAGCCGCTCTCGACCTCGACGAGGCCCAGCACCAGCGCCGGATCCAGCCCGGCGCGGCGGCTCTCGTACCAGAGCGCCTCCAGGAATTCCCGGCGCACGTCGAAATCGGGCTTGCGGCGCTTGAGCCGCTCGCTGGCCTGGCCGAGCCAGCGCAGGTAGGCCAGGCGCTGCTCGATGTGTGCGAATTCCAGGCGGGGCGGCGCGCCATCGGCCACGGCTGCGGCCAAGGCACCCCGCACGGCATCGGCCAGCGGTTCCTCGGCCTGCTGGCCGGCCTGCGCCGCTGTCATCGGGGCGGCCAGCGCGGCCAGCACCGCACCGGTCAGGGCGAGCCGCTTCCAGTCCGGCATCGCGGCGCTCGCGTCGTGGTCCTCAGACCTTGACGCGGCCCTTCACCCAGGCGGCGATCTCGGCGGCCGGCACGGCGGTGGCGGCCTCGTCGCGGCGGCCTTGCGCCTCGACCTTGCCGTCCTTCAGGCCACGGTCGGAGATGACGACGCGGTGCGGCACCCCGATCAGCTCCCAGTCCGCGAACATCGCGCCCGGGCGCTCGCCGCGGTCGTCCAGCAGCACGTCGATGCCGGCGTCGCGCAGCTCGTCGTGCAGCGCGTCGGCGGCGGCCTTGACCTCGGCCGAGCGGTCGTAGCCGATCGGGCAGATCACCACGGTGAACGGCGCGATCGAGTCCGGCCAGATGATCCCGCGCGCATCGTGGTTCTGCTCGATCGCGGCCCCCAGGATGCGGGTCACGCCGATGCCGTAGCAGCCCATCTCCATCAGGCGCGGCTTGCCGGTCTCGTCCAGGTAGGTCGCGTTCATCGCCTGGCTGTACTTGGTGCCCAGGTAGAACACGTGGCCGACCTCGATGCCGCGCTGGATCGCCAGCACGCCCTGGCCGTCCGGCGACGGATCGCCCTCGACGACGTTGCGGATGTCGGCCACCAGATCGGGCTCGGGCAGGTCGCGGCCCCAGTTGGCGCCGGTGTAGTGGAAGTCGGCGTCGTTGGCGCCGCAGACGAAGTCGGCCATGGCCGCGACGGTGCGGTCGGCGATGACCTTGACCGGCTTCTTCAGGCCGATCGGGCCCAGGTAGCCGGGCTTGCAGCCGAAGTGCTCATCGATCTCGGCCAGCGTCGCGAAGCGGAAGCCGCCCTTCAGGCCCTCGACCTTGCCGGCCTTGACCTCGTTGAGCTCGTGGTCGCCGCGCACCAGCAGCAGCCAGACGGTCGCCTTGACGATGTCGCCCTTGTCATCGAGCTCGTCGGTCGCCATGACCAGCGACTTGACGGTCTGCGTCAGCGGCAGGCCCAGCAGCGCGGCCACGTCGGCACAGGTCGCCTTGCCCGGCGTGGGCGTCTTCACCAGCGCCTGCGCGGGCGCGGCACGACCGCCGGCGGGCGCGACGGCCTCGGCCAGCTCGATGTTGGCGGCGTATTCGCTGGTCGGGCAGTAGACGATGGCGTCCTCGCCGGTGTCGGCGATGACCTGGAACTCGTGGCTCAGGTCGCCACCGATCGCGCCGGTGTCGGCCGCGACGGCGCGGTAGGCCAGCCCGAAGCGGTCGAAGATGCGCTTGTAGGCGGCGAACATCGCGTCATACGACTTCGCCGCGCCGGCCGGGTCACGGTCGAAGGAATACGCGTCCTTCATCGTGAATTCGCGCCCGCGCATCACGCCGAAACGCGGGCGGCGTTCGTCGCGGAACTTGGTCTGGATGTGATAGAAATTTTTCGGCAGCTGCTTGTAGCTGCGCAGTTCCTGGCGGGCGATGTCGGTGACGACTTCCTCGCTGGTCGGCTGGATGATGAAGTCGCGGTCATGGCGATCCTTCACCCGCAGCAGCTCGGGGCCCATCTTGTCGAAGCGGCCGGTCTCCTGCCACAGCTCGGCGGGCTGCACGACCGGCATCAGCAGCTCGACGGCGCCGGCGCGGTTCATCTCGTCACGGATGATGGCCTCGACCTTGCGGATCACCCGCAGGCCCATCGGCATGTAGTTGTAGATGCCGGCGCCGAGCCGCTTGATCATGCCGGCGCGCATCATCAGCTGATGGCTCTTGACCTCGGCATCGGCGGGCGCTTCCTTCAGCGTGGAGATGAAGAACTGGGTAGCTTTCATTCGGGGGGGTCACCTGGAGGAGATGCACCGCCCCGAGTGGGTATTTTCCGGGGTTGCGCCGTGAAGGCCGGTGCAATAATCAAACCAACTTGAAAATTGGGGTCTGATTATGCTCGACCGTGAAGGGTTCCGGCCCAACGTCGGCATCATCCTGCTCAACCAGCGGAGCCAGGTGTTCTGGGGCAAACGCATCCGGACCCATTCCTGGCAATTCCCGCAGGGCGGCATCAAACATGGTGAATCGCCCGAGCAGGCGATGTTTCGCGAGCTCCACGAAGAGGTGGGCTTGCACCCGGAACACGTGCGCATCATTGCGCGCACGCGGGACTGGTTGCGCTACGAGGTGCCCGACCACTACATCCGGCGCGACGCGCGCGGGCACTACAAGGGCCAGAAGCAGATCTGGTTCCTGCTGCAGCTGCTCGGGCGCGACAGCGACATGAACCTGCGCGCCACCGATCACCCGGAGTTCGACGCCTGGCGCTGGCACGACTACTGGGTGCCGCTGGAAGTGGTCATCGAGTTCAAGCGCAACGTCTACCAGATGGCGCTGACCGAACTGGCGCGCTACGTGCCGCGCCCGAACCACCAGAACCGCTACCTGCGCAGCGGCATGCGCAGCCATCGGCGCGACGACGGCCATCCGGCCGGCGAGGGCCAGGGCGAACACGATCGCCCGGTCGACGCGCTGCGGGCACAGGGCCCCGTGCCGGAACACTTCCGCGCCGATGCGCCGCTGCACGAGGACTGCCACCCGGTCGACGCGCTGCTGCCGCGTGGCCTGGACGACCCGGCGGCGACCGGCGAGCGCTGAACCGCGCCCGCCCGGCCGGTGGCGGTCAGGTGCGCCGGTTCAGCAGGCTCAGGCCGACGCCGACGCCGGCCAGACCGACCAGCAGCAGCAGCGTCACCGGCTCGCCGAGCACGAGGCCCGCGAACAGCGTGCCGAAGACCGGCGACAGGAACACGAAGGCCTGCACCTTGGTCGTCGGGTAGCGGGTCAGCAGCCAGAACCACAGCAGGTAGCTGGCGAAGGTCACGATGACCGCCTGGTAGAACAGCGAGCCCCAGGCCATCACGCTCCATTGGCCGACGTGGCCGAGCGCGCCGACCTGGCCGGTCCACAGCGCCGCGCCGACCGACACCAGCGTGGCCATGCCGAGCTGGTAGGCCAGCGTCAGCTCCGACGGCGCCGTGCGCAGCGCCGACAGGCGGATCACCACCGTCGTCATGCCCCACATCAGGCCGGCGCCCAGCACCAGCAGGTCACCCAGCAGACCGCCACCGCTGCCGGGATCCCCGAAGGCCAGCGCGATCGAGCCGAAGGCCAGCACCAGGCCGACGATCTGCAGCGGCCGCAGCCGCTCGCTGGGCACCAGCATCGCCAGCACGATCGCGACGATGAAGGGCGAGGTGTTGATGAACACCACCGAGCGCGCCGCCGTGGTGTGTTGCAGCCCGACGAAGATGCAGGCGAACTCGACCGCGAACAGCAGCCCCGAGACCAGTCCGGGCCACAGCGTGCCGTCACGCGGCGACCAGCGGATGCCGCGATGGCGCATCCACAGCAGCACCAGCACGAAGGCGATGGCGCTGCGGATCGCCAGTTGCAGCATCGCCGGCACCTCGGGCAGCACCAGCTTGATGGCCACCTGGTTCATGCCCCACAGCGCGCAGCAGCCGATCAGGCAGACGACGGCGAACAGGTCGAGGTGGGCGTGGTGGACGGGTGACGTGGCCGGCGACGGCGCCTGGGCCGCATCGGCCGCGATCGGGTTGGAGCTCATCCGGTCGATGGTATCGGGCCGGCACCGGTCGGCCGGCCCGGCCTCGACATCACGCATGGGACAATCGCGGCGTGAAGCAAGCCAGACCGTCGCTGGTGCCGGATCCGAAAGGTGGCACTGGAGGAAGGTCCGGACTGCACAGAGCGGCGTAGCAGCTAACGGCTGTCCACCGTGAGGTGAGGATCAGAGCAACAGAGACGAGCCGATTCAGTTCGGGTGAAACGGGCAATCTCTACGCGCAGCAACACCAAATAGGCCAGTGCAAGGCTGCTTCGGCGGCCCGGGAGTGCGGCTCGCACGAGCTGGCGGGTAGGTGGCACCGAGCCGGTGGGGTGACCCCCGGCCCAGATGAATGGCGGTCACGGCCGTCGGACCTTCGGGGACGGCGGCTGCACAGAATCCGGCCTATCGGCTTGCTTCACACTTTCTTCGATCCGGCCCGGCGCGAAGCCGCAGGGCCTCAGCGTTCCTTCGTGTACGGGCGGCCGAGTGCGGCGGGTGATTCGGCGCGGCCGAAGAAGCCGGCCAGCAGCACCACCGTCAGCAGGTAGGGCAAGGCCTGGATCAGCTCGACCGGCACCGCGCCGATGCCCGGCAGGCTCAGGCCCTGCAGGCGGATCGCGGTGGCGTCGAGCAGGCCGAACAGCAGGCAGGCCCAGAACGCGCGCACCGGGTGCCAGTGGCCGAACACCATCGCCGCCAGGGCCATGAAGCCGCGACCGGCGCTCATGCCCGGCGTGAAGCTGGCGTTCTGCGCCAGCGTCAGGAAGGTGCCGCCGATGCCGCACAGCACGCCCGCCAGCATCACCGCGCGGTAGCGCAGCCAGGTCACCGAGATGCCGGCCGCATCGACCATCGCCGGGTTCTCGCCGACCGCGCGCAGCCGCAGTCCGAAGCGGGTGCGGTACAGGCCCCACCAGACCAGCGGCACGCTGCCGAAGGCGATCCAGGTCAGCAGGTTGTGGCCGAGCAGGCCCTCGGCGATGAAGGGGCCGACCAGCGGCCAGTCCTGCACCGCCCGCGCCGCCTCCGGGAACAGCGCGGTGAAGCGGCCCTCGGGCGGCACGTCGGGCGTGCGCCCGCCGCGATGGAACCAGTGCAGACCGAGCACCGCCGTCAGACCCAGCGCGATGATGTTGAGCGCCACGCCCGAGACGATCTGGTCGCCGCGGAAGGTGATGCAGGCCAGCCCGTGCACGAGGCTCAGCATCACCGCCACGCCGATCGCCGCCAGCAGCGCCACGCCGGCCGGCGCGCCCCAGGCACCGGTGGCCGCCGCCGCGAAGGCCGCCGCCAGCAGCTTGCCTTCCAGGCCGATGTCGATGACGCCGGCGCGTTCGCTCAGCACGCCGGCCATCGCGCAGAGGATCAGCGGCACGCTGATGCGCAGCGTCGCGCCCAGCATCGACGACAGGATCAGCAGCGTGTCATCCACGGCCGGCCTCCAGCGACGTCGGCGCGGCCAGCGGCCAGCGCTGCCACAGCGCCACGACCAGCGGGCGCAGCATCAGCGCCAGCGCGCCGCAGAACAGCACGACCAGGCCCTGCACGGCGGTCACCATGTCGCGCGTGAAGGCGGGGATCTCGAACGCCAGCTCGGACCCGCCCTGCGCCAGCGCGCCGAACAGCAAGGCCGCCAGCACGATGCCGCCCGGGTGGTTGCGGCCCATCAGCGCGACCGCGATGCCGGTGAAGCCGGCCCCGGCGACGAAGTCCAGCAGCAGGCGATGGTGGACGCCGCTGACCTCGTTGACGCCGACACCACCAGCCAGCGCGCCCGACAGCATCAACGCGACGACGGTCAGGCGCTTCGGGCTGAAGCCGGCGTAGTGGGCGGCATCGGGCGCATCGCCGAGCGCGCGCAGCGCGTAGCCGAGCCGGGTGTGCCACAGCATCAGCCACACGCCGACCGCGCAGGCCAGCGCCAGCAACAGGCTCAGGTTCAGCGGCGTGTCCGGCAGGGCGATGCCGAACGGCGCGAGCAGCGCGCGGGCGCTGGGCAGGTGCCCGGCCGGCGCGAAGGCGCGCGTCTCGACCGACGGCGTGCCGGGTTCCTTGATGACGTTGACCAGCAGCCAGACGATCAGCGTGCTGGCGAGGAAATTGAACATGATCGTCGTGATGACGATGTGGCTGCCGCGCCGAGCCTGCAGCCACGCCGGCACCGCCGCCCAGGCCGCTCCCGCCGCCGCAGCGGCCAGCACGACCAGCGGCAGCAGCACGACGGCCGGCAGGTGCGCGTCCAGCGCCAGCAGCAGCAGCGCCACCCCGATGCCGCCGAGCGTCGCCTGGCCCTCGCCGCCGATGTTGAAGTGGCCGGCCTGCGCGGCCACCGCCACGGCCAGTCCGGTGAAGATGAAGTTGGTGCTGTAGTACAGCGTGTAGCCCCAGGCCAGCGGGCTGCCGAAGGCGCCGTCGGCCAGCAGCTTCAGCGCCGCCCACGGGCTGTGGCCGAGCAGCGCGACCAGCACGCCGGCCGCGCCCATCGCCAGCGCGACGTTGAGCAGCGGCAGCACGCCCAGGTCGACCCAGCGCGGCAGGGCGCGCGGCGCGGTGTGGCTCATCGCGTGAGCCTCCCGCCCTGACCCTGGCGACCATCGCGGCCGTTGTCCCGTGCGCCCAGCGGCGGCGGCATCTGCGGCACCGCGTCGCCATCGGGCGGCAGGGCGCTGGGCGCCTGGGTCGAGTCGAAGGCCGAGGTGCTGCCGACCTGGCCCATGCACAGGCCGATGCGGCCCTCGTCGGCATCGGCACGGTCGAAGGTGCCGGTGATGCGGCCCTGGCACATCACGACGATGCGGTCGGACAGCGCGAGGATCTCGTCCAGCTCGGTCGACACCAGCAGCACCGCGCAACCGGCGTCGCGCAGCGCCAGGATCTCGCGGTGGATGGTCTCGATCGCGCCGATGTCGACGCCCCGGGTCGGCTGGCCGATCAGCAGCACACGCGGCTGGCGGTCGAACTCGCGCGCGATGATCAGCTTCTGCTGGTTGCCGCCGGAGAACTTGGCGCAACCCAGTTCGACATCGCGCGGTCGCACGTCGAACGCTTCCATCATGCGGCGGCAACGCGCCCGCATGCGGCGATGGTCCATCAGGCCGGTCCAGCGGCTCCAGCGCGGCCCGAGCTGCAGTTCGGCGTCGTCGTGGTAGCCCAGCACCGCCGATTCCCAGGCCGGGAAACGCAGCACCAGACCGAGCTTGTGGCGGTCTTCCGGCACGTGCGCCACGCCCAGGCTGCGCAGCAGGCGCGGGTCCGGCGGGTGATGGGCGTCGCAGCGCAGCGCCGGTTCGCCCTCGCGCCACGCGGCGATGCGGATGCTGCCTTGCTGCACCGGCAACAGGCCGGCCAGCAGCGCCAGCAATTCGCTCTGGCCATTGCCGGACACGCCGGCCACGCCGACGATCTCGCCGGCGTGCAGGCGCAGGTCGATGTCGCTGAGCCGGGCCACGCCGAGCGGGTCACGCCAGGTCAGCGAGGTCGCGGCCATCACCGCATCGCCCGGACCGCGTCGCGCCCCCGCGCCAGCGCGTTCGCCGGCAGCGGTTTCGCCGACCGCCCGCACCGCCCGGCCCACCATCAGCTCGGCCAGCCCGGCCTCGGTGCAGTCGACGGTCTCGCGCGTGGCGACGACCTGGCCGGCGCGCATCACGGTGACGCGGTCGGTGATCGCCAGCACTTCCTTGAGCTTGTGGGTGATCAGCAGGATCGTCGTGCCGCGCGACTTCAGCGTCGCCAGCATGCGCATCAGCTGCTCGGTCTCCTGCGGCGTCAGCACGCCGGTCGGCTCGTCGAGGATCAGCACCCGCGCGCCGCGCACCAGCGCCTTGAGGATCTCGACACGCTGCAGCACGCCCACCGGCAGGTCGCGCACACGGGCATCCGGATCGACGGAAAGCCCGTATTCATCGGACAGCCGCAGCACCTCGCGGCGCACCCGAGCCAGGCTGGTGCCGAGCTGCCAGCTGTCCTCGGCACCCAGCACGATGTTCTCGAGCACCGTGAAGCGGTCCACCAGCATGAAGTGCTGGTGGACCATGCCGATGCCGGCGGCGATCGCATCGCGCGCATGGCCCAGCGTCAACACGCGGCCGTCGATCTCGATGCGGCCGGCGTCCGGCGCATGCAGGCCGTAGAGCACGCCCATCAGCGTGGACTTGCCCGCGCCGTTCTCGCCGATCAGGCCGTGGATGCTGCCCGCCGCGACGTCGAAGGAGACGTCGCGGTTGGCCTGCACCGCGCCGAAGCGCTTGTGGATGCCGATCAGGCGCACGGCCGGCGCCGTGGCGTTAGGAGACGCGCTCAAGTCAGGACCGATGCGGGCATGCGGACGTCGGGGTGGCGGCGATGTGGTCGATCAGTACTTGCAGGCGTTGTCGGCCATGTAGTCGGCGACCTTGATCTTGCCGGCAATGATGTCGGCCTCGGCCGCCGCGAGCTTCTTCTGCATGTCGGCGCTGACGAGCTTGGCGTTGTTGGCGTCCATCGCGACGGCCACGCCCTTCTCCTTCAGGCCCAGTACGGTGATGCCGGCCTTGAAGCTGTTGTCCTTGATGGACTTGGCGATGTTGTAGACCGCCACGTCGACGCCCTTGGTCATGCTGGTCAGCATGGTGCCGGGGTGCAGGTGGTTCTGGTTGCTGTCGACGCCGATGGCCAGCTTGCCGGCGTCCTTGGCGGCCTGGTAGACCCCCACGCCGGTGCCGCCGGCGGCGGCGAACACCACGTCGACGCCGCGCGAGAACTGGTTGCGCGCCAGCTCGCCGCCACGGGTCGGATCGCTCCAGGCGGCCGGCGTCGTGCCGGTCATGTTGGCCAGCACCTCGACCTTCGGGTTGGCGTGCTTGGCGCCCTGTTCGTAGCCGCACTGGAAGCGGCGGATCAGCGGCACGTCCATGCCGCCGACGAAGCCGACCTTGCCTGACTTGCTGGCCATCGCGGCCATCATGCCGGCCAGGAACGAACCTTCGTGTTCCTTGAAGACGACCGACTGCACGTTGGGCAGGTTGACGACCATGTCGACGATCGCGAACTTCAGCTGCGGGAACTCCTTGGCCACCTTCTCGATCGCCGAGGCCTGCGTGAAGCCCACGCCGATGATGGGGTTGGCGCCCTTCTGGGCCATGCGGCGGAAGGCCTGCTCGCGCTGCGTGTCGTTGGCGATCTCGAAGTCGAGGTAGCTCTCGCCGGTCTCCTTCTTGAAGCGCTCGATGCCGTTGTAGGCAGCCTCGTTGAAGGACTTGTCGAACTTGCCGCCGGCGTCATAGACCACTGCGGGCTCCGCCTGGGCGGCGGGCACGGCGGCCAGACCGGCGAAGGCGGCCGACAGGGCCAGGATCAGACGGCGGGTGGACAGGCGCTGGGTCATGGCGAGAAGCTCCGTGCAGGTTGTTGGTGGTGAAGGGCGCGGGGGCATTCTGCAATAGCCGTACCCGTGCCGTGATCGGGTACAAGCCCGGCCTTGTCACCACCCGGAACGGGCGTCCTTCATGCGGCCTTCATGCGGCCTTCATGCGGCCTTCACGGGCCGTGCCGGGGCTTGAGGCATCCTCCGCCGTTTTGTTGGAACCCCGCGTGACAGCGCCTGCCCCCACGCCGAACCCCGCACCCGGAGACGCCGCCTTGTCCCTTGCCGATGCTCCACAGGACCCGTCCACCCGCCCGGCGGTGCTGGTCGTCAACGCCGGCTCCTCGTCGCTGAAGTTCGCGCTCTATCCGCGCGGCGACACCAGCGGGCTGCACGACGCCAGCGAGGCGCTGGCCCGCGGCCAGATCGACGGCCTGCAGCCCGGTGGCCAGCCGACGCTGAACGTGGCGGGCCAGCCTGCGCAGGCGATCGAGGCCGACGGCTCGGACGCCCAGCGGCATGACGCCGCGCTGCGGGCGATGCAGGACCACCTCGCGGCCAGCGCACCGACGGTGCAGGTGGTCGCGGTGGCGCACCGGATCGTGCACGGCGGCCCCCATTTCCGCGCACCGGTGGTGCTCGACGATGCCGTGCTGGCGATGCTCGGCACGCTCGAACCGCTGGCCCCGCTGCACCAGCCGCACAACCTGGCCGGCGTGCGCGCGCTGCGCCGGGCCTGGCCGAAGCTGCCGCAGATCGGCTGCTTCGACACCGCCTTCCACGCCACGCTGCCCAAGCTCGAACAGCGTTACGCCCTGCCGGCCGACCTGCACGAGCAGGGCCTGCGCCGCTACGGCTTCCACGGCCTGTCCTACCAGTTCGTGATGCAGGCGCTGCAACGCCGCACGCCGGCCGCCGGTGGCCGTGTGCTGATGGCCCACCTCGGCAGCGGCGCGAGCCTGTGCGCGGCCTCGGGCGGCCAGAGCGTCGCCACGTCGATGGGCTTCTCGGCGCTGGACGGCCTGGTGATGGGCAGCCGCTGCGGCCAGCTCGATCCGGGCATCGTGCTGCACCTGTGGCGACAGGGCTGGAGCGTCGATCAGGTCGAGAAGCTGCTGTACCGCGAGAGCGGCCTGCGCGGCGTCTCCGGCCTGAGCGGCGACCTGCGCGAGCTGCGCAGCGCGGCCGCCAGCGGCCATGCCGCCGCGCAGACCGCCATCGACCTGTTCGACTACCGCCTGCGCCGCGAGGCCGGCGCGCTGTGCGCCGTGCTCGGCGGCGTCGACCTGATCGCGCTGACCGGCGGCATCGGCGAACACGACGCGCAGACCCGCGCCGACCTGATCCACGGCCTGGCCCATCTGGACGTGCAACTCGACGGCGCCGCCAACCAGGCCGCACGCGGCGATGCGGTCGCCGCCATCCACACGCCCGACAGCCGGGTCGAGGTCTGGGTCGTGCCGACCGACGAAGGCCGCGTCGCCGCCGATGCCGCCTGGACCCTGCTGGACCGCGCCATGCCCGCCACGAGCCGCCGTCCACCCGTCTGAGGGAGCGCCAACCCGTCGCGCCGGGTCCCCCACCGGACCCTGTCAACCGGCCGGCGCGAGACCGGGTTATGGCGTCATGCCCCGCGCATCACACCCCACCGCCACCTCCCGCCGCATCGTCGGCACCCTGCTCGCCGCCGCGACGCTGGCCCTGGCCGGCTGCGGAGGCGGTGTCTACATCGGCATCGACGGCAGCAGCGACAGCGCGCCGACCGTCACGCTGAACGTGAGCCGGGCGTCGGCCTTCACGGGCGACCGCATCGCCCTCGATGCCGATGCCCGCGACGACTACGCCGTCGACTACGTCGAGTTCTGGTACGACGACGGCAGCGGTCGCAACACGCAGATGATGATCCGGGACTACAGCTGGCCCTATGCGGTCGACACCGTCATGCCGAACACGGGCTACGGCGGCGTCAGCTACAAGGCCGTCGCGGTCGACGACGCCGGTCACGCCACGTCGACCGGCTGGTTCACCGTCCTGCGCCGCTGAGCCGGCACCCGTCATCGAGGCGGCACGGCGCTTCGGCAGAATCCGCGCCCCGGCCTCCTGCCTGTCTTCGTGCCCCGATGCCTGACGCCCTGACCCTGCGCCGCCTGCGCCTCGTCGTCCCGCTGTTCGCCAGCCTGCCCGCGCTGGCCCAGACGATTCCATCGATCGAGCAGGAGCTCCCGCCCGACCCGGTCGTCGCGCCGGCCCCGCCGCCGCCCGTGGTCGTGACGCCGGCCCCTGCGCCCGGGCCTCGCCTGGCACCGGTCGTGCGCAGCGCCAGCCAGCCGGCCACGCGCGTCGACGGCCTGACCGTCGTCGACCTGTCCGGGCCGGCGCCGGCCGAACGTCATCCCGAGCGGCTGCCCGAGGCACCGGACATCCGCCTCGATGCCGGCTTCACCTTCTCGACCACCACCGGCGCGTCGACCACCCGGCGCTATGCCGGCGACGGCGAGGTCGAGTACCGCTACACCCGCACCGAGATCGCCGGCGCGCTGCGCTTCAACCGCGAGTACGTGCGGGTCAGCGGCGGCGGCTCCAGCGTCGACAGCGACGAGTACGACGGCAACGTCGCCTGGCGCACCTGGCTGACCGACAACCCGTTCTACGGCTTCATCTCGCCGCGCTCGCGCTTCAACCGCTACGGGTTCTTCCGCTCGTCGCAATCGCTGCGGATCGGGCTGGGCCGGCGCTGGGAACCGCAGACCGGCAACGCCTACACGCTGGAGGCGGGCCCCGGCGTGCGCTGGGCCCACCAGCAGGACGGCAACAGCGTCACCGAAGGCCTCTACACGGTTTCCGGGAAGGTCGACATGTCGGTCTCGGAAACGCTGGGCTTCAAGTTCAGCGTGGTCGACGAACGGTCCACGCGCGAGAACTACCGCACCCTGGCCACCAGCCTGCGCAGCAAGCTGACCGAGCGGGTCTGGCTCAAGCTCGAATACAGCTACCGCCGCGCCTTCCCGTTCGATTCGGCGCCGAGCAACGCCGAATCGAGCCTCGACGCCGGCCTGACCTACCGGTTCTGATCCGCCTTCGTGGCCGTGACGCGCGGCGTCAGCCACGTCGCGGCGATGTCGACCGTGCCGCGCTGGCCGACCGCATCGCCGTGTTCGGCCAGCCAGCGCGTGGCGGCCGCACGGCCCAGCTCGAACAGCGTCTCCAGCAGCCGGATGTCGGTGTTGAGCTTGCTCGACGCATCGAACGGCGCCAGCCCCGCCTCGTCGGCGACGCGGTGCAGCCGCAGGTCCTTGTAGTCATCGGCCGAGACGCGCTGCTCGCGCACCAGCTTCTGCACGAAGGCGATGGCCCGCATCTCCGCCACCAGGCTGGCGTTGAAGGTGATCTCGTTCATGCGGTCGGCGATCTCGGTGGCCGTGGTCGGCACGCCCGGGCGGACCAGCGGGTTGATCTGCACCAGCAGCACGTCGACCGCCTCGGTGTTGTAGATCAGCGGCCAGATGGCCGGATTGCCCGAATAGCCGCCGTCCCAGTAGGCCTCGCCGTCGATCTCGACCGAGCGGTAGAGCTGCGGCAGGCAGGCCGACGCCAGCAGCGCGTCGACCGACAGCGCCTCCCCGTTGAAGACCCGCGGCTGACCGGTGCTGACCGCCGTGGCCGTCACCTGCACCTTCAGCGGCCCGCCGCGCAGCAGCGCGACGTCGACATGGCGCTGCAGGATGTCACGCAGCGGGTTCAGGTTCAGCGGGTTGAGCTGCGCCGGCGACAGGGTCTTGAGCCACGCATCCCACAGGCCGTAGAGCGGCCAGTTGTCGAGGTTGAACATCCAGGCCGGGAAGGCCGGCATGCCCGGAAAGGCCGATGGCAACGGGCTTCCCGTCCGACCGGCCCCCGCGACCGCCGCGCCCAGGCATTCGGGCACGCCGGCGATGTCCAGCCAGAACGCCCGCAGCGCATCGCGCCCGCCCTGCGCGCCGCCGCGTGCCACCCCACAGGCCAGCACGGCCGCGTTCATCGCCCCGGCACTGGTGCCGGAGACGCCGTCGAGCTCGTAGCGGTCGGCCTCCAGCAGGGCATCGAGCACGCCCCAGGTGAAGGCGCCGTGCGATCCGCCGCCCTGCAGCGCGAGATCCAGCCGGGGTCGGACGGGGGTAAGGGAAGGAGCGCGAGTTCGGCGGCGGCGGGCAGGCGTTTCAGCGGTCATGACAAGGCCGGAAGTTCAGTTCCGGTCGATCTTGCCAGTTCGGGTTGACCCGAAGCGGACGGCGTCTCGCCGATCCGACGCCGCCGTTCGTCTCAGCGCACGCCCAGCACGCGCAGGATCTCGCTGCCGTAGGCGTCGAGCTTCTTGGCACCCACGCCGCCGATCTCGGCCAGCTCGGACAGGCTGCCCGGCTGCCGATGCGCCATCTCGGCCAGCGTCGCGTCGTTGAAGACGATGTAGGCCGGCAGGTTGTGCGAACGCGCGACCTCCGAACGCCAGGCCCGCAGCGCGTCGTAGCGCGCCTGGCCGTCGGCATCCAGCGCGATCGGCGGCGGCTTCGGCCCTGCCGCCTTGCCGACCCGCGCGATGCGGCCACGCCGTCCGGCCGGCGGCGCCTCGCTGGGCGTCTTCAGCATCAGCGTGACCTCGCCCTTCAACACGGCCCGCGCCTCGTCGGTCATCGCCAGCGTGTTGAACTCGCCCTCGGCCACCACCAGCCCCAGGGCGACCAGCTGGCGCAGCACCGCGCGCCACTGCGCCTCGCCCAGGTCGGCGCCGATGCCGAAGGTGCTGAGCGTGTCGTGGCCGTACTGCGTGACCTTGTCGGTCACCTTGCCGCGCAGCACGTCGATCAGCTGACCGGCGCCGAAGCTGCGCGCGCCGAAGCGCTGCTGGCCATGCTGCTGGAAGCGGTAGATGCAGCTCAGCAGCTTGCGCGCCGCCTCGGTCGCATCCCAGACCTGCGGCGGGTTCAGGCAGTTGTCGCAATTCCCGCAGGGTTGGCTGTCCTCGCCGAAATAGCTCAACAAGCGGACCCGCCGGCAATCGTGCGTCTCGGCCAGCGCCAGCAGCGCATCGAGCTTGCCGCGCTGGACCCGCTTGAACTCCTCGGCCGCCGGGCTCTCGTCGATCATGCGGCGCTGGTTGACGACATCGGCCAGGCCGTAGGCCATCCACGCATCGGCCGGTTCACCGTCGCGGCCGGCGCGGCCGGTTTCCTGGTAGTAGCCCTCGATGTTCTTGGGCAGGTCGAGGTGGGCGACGAAGCGCACGTCGGGCTTGTCGATGCCCATGCCGAAGGCGATCGTGGCGACCATCACCAGCCCGTCCTCGCGCAGGAAGCGGTCCTGGTGGCGGCGTCGCACCTCGGCATCCAGACCGGCGTGATACGGCAGGGCCGGCACGTCCTGCGAGACCAGCCACGCGGCCGTCTCCTCGACCTTCTTGCGGCTGCCGCAATAGACGATGCCGGCGTCACCCTCGTGTTCATCGCGGATGAAGCGCAGCAGCTGGTCGCGCGGCTTGTCCTTCTCGACCAGCGTGTAGCGGATGTTCGGGCGGTCGAAGCTGCTGATGAACAGCCGCGCGTCCTCCAGCTTCAGCCGCTCGACGATGTCGGCGCGGGTGTGGTCGTCGGCGGTGGCGGTCAGCGCGATGCGCGGCACGTCCGGGAACTGCTCGTGCAGCACCGACAGCTGCAGGTAGTCCTCGCGGAAGTCGTGGCCCCACTGGCTCACGCAATGAGCCTCGTCGATCGCGAACAGGCCGAGCTGGCCACGTTCATGCAACGACGCCAGCATGCCCTGCAGGCGCGGCGTCATCAGCCGTTCCGGCGCGACGTAGAGCATCGTCAGCCGGCCGGCGATGACCTCGCGCTCGACCGCCTGCGCGGCGGCCAGGTCCAGCGTGGAGTTCAGGAAGGCGGCATGCACGCCGACCTCTTCCAGCGCGCCGACCTGATCGTGCATCAGCGCGATCAGCGGGCTGACGACCACCGTGATGCCCTTGCCCTGGCGCTGCCGCACGATGGCCGGCACCTGGTAACACAGGCTCTTGCCACCGCCGGTGGGCATCAGCACCAGCGCGTCACCGCCCTCGATGACGTGTTCGACGATCGCCGCCTGCTGCCCCCGGAAGGCGCCGTAGCCGAACACGTCGGACAGCACCTGCAGGGCGGGGCTGGCGGCGCGGGGTTCGGTGGACGTCATGGCGGCGGGGTCGGGGGACCGGGGAACGGGATACGGGGAACGGGCAACCGGACGACCGGCGGCCTGGAAAACGCGCGATGGTAGCGGCGCCCCCCGGGCGTCCATCCCCCCCGTCGCCCCCCTCCGAGGCGGGATGGCCGCGGCAGGGTCGGCTGGCACAATCCCGGGCTTCGCGACGGCCTGCGGACCGCTGCGGAACCCCATCCAAGACACGATCACCTCACCTCAAGTTCACAGGAGCGCGCCCATGGCCTCGGTCAACAAAGTCATCCTCATCGGCAACCTCGGACGCGACCCGGAAGTCCGCTACACGCCGAACGGCGCAGCGGTCTGCAACGTCTCCGTGGCGACCACCCGGAACTGGAAAAGCAAGGAAGGCGACCGCCAGGAAGAGACCGAATGGCACCGCGTCGTCTTCTACGACCGCCTGGCCGAAATCGCCGGCGAGTACCTGCGCAAGGGCCGCCCGGTCTACGTCGAAGGCCGCCTGAAGACCCGCAAGTGGCAGGACAAGGAAGGCAAGGACGTCTACACCACCGAAATCATCGCCGACCAGATGCAACTCCTCGGCGGCCGTGAAGGCGGCGGCGGTGGCGGCATGGGCGGCGGCGAGGACCACGACATGGGCGCAGACATGGGCGGCGGCGGCGGTGGCATGAGCGCCCGCAGCGGTGGCGGTGGCGGTGGTGGCGGCTACCGCCGCGAACCCTCCAGCGGCGGCGACCGCCCCGCAGCCCGCGCCCCGGCCCCTCGCGCCCCTGCCGCGCAACAGAAGTCGCCCACCGGCTTCGACGACATGGATGACGACATTCCGTTCTGAGCGACGTTTGCCGGACGATCAAGAAAAAGCCCCAGGCGGTTGTCGCCTGGGGCTTTTATCTTGGTGGGGCGGTTCTTGGAGTCTTTGGCCAGTGGCCCATCAGGGACTACCTTTCGAAGCTTGGGAATGGCGCGGGAAGACGGGCTAAGGATGAGGTTCGCGTTGGATTTGACTGGGCCGACTCAGGCTGATTGCGGCCGGTCGTTCCGCGAAGGTGAGTGTCTGTTTCCGTGGGAACCGACCCTTCTGCCTTGGCTTGGCCTGTTGAAGGTTGTTCCGCCAACAACAGACGACTCGGGCGTCGAAAGCAAATTGGAAAGTGTCGGCGACCGCACCCAAAACTTCGCCGACAATTCGACCTCTATGACGCTTGAGATTGCCTTTCACACGAGGGAGTTGCGTGCCATCTGCGAAAGCCCAACCAGGGCAATGCGCGAGCTTGGCGAGGCAAGCGGCAAGGCGCTGCAGCGGACGCTGGCCGATATGAACGCTGTTGAAACCGTAGCGGAACTTCTAGAGATGGGGCTGGGAAGTGAGCATTGTGCGCAGGAACACGGAATGCTAAGGTTCCACTTATGTGAAGGACTAAACATCTACTGCAATGCGAATCAGCAAAGCATACCGATGAACGGTGGATCTATTGATTGGACCCAGGTTTCCAGGCTCAAAATCATCCGCATCGGGAGCGGTAAGTGAGTGTCTCCTCTGAATTTTCACCATTCTGGGCGTCTCCGCCAGGAGATACGGTTCGAGAACTTGCACAGAGGAAAGGCCTTACGCCAGCAGTCGTTGCCACCTGGCTCGGCATTGCGGAAGGCGACTTGTCCCGCCTACTCAATGGAGACATGCCCATCAATAATGCGCGCGCCGAACGGCTGGCGGCGCTGGTAGGAGCCACCCCGCGATTCTGGTTAGCTCGGGAAGCACAGTACCGGTTTGCCCTGCAGTCGATTCAGGACAATACTCGGGCATGGGTTTCCAGCCTGCCATTCGCTGACATGGCCAAGTTCGGCTGGCTAGAGGCTGCAAGCTCAGCGAAAGACAAGCTTCAGCACGCATTTACGTTTTTTGGTGTATCGAGCCTTGATGAATGGCGTGAGGCGTGGCTCTCCGAGCACGCAGGCCTCACAGCATACAGAACGTCGCCTGTCTTCACGACGCGAGCAGCCGCCGCCGCCGCTTGGCTCAGACAGGGTGAATTGGCTGCAAGCCGAATTCGAACGGCACCCTGGTCTAGAGAGAACTTCGAACGTCTTCTTCCGGAGCTTAAGGCGCTGACTAGGATCGATAAGCCCGCAGATTTCATCCCGCTGCTTCAGCAGAAATGCGCTGAGTTCGGTGTGGCCGTTGTTATTGTCAGAGCGCCGAAGGGGTGCCCGGCTAGCGGCGCAACGCGGGTGAGGACCGGTCAAGCTATTCTTCAGCTCAGCGCGAGGTTTCTTCGGGACGACAGCTTCTGGTTCACCTTCTTTCACGAAGCGGCGCATCTAGTCCTGCACGAGGATCGTCTGTTCCTTGAGTGGTCAGAAAAGCGGCACCTTGATGTCAAGGAAGAACAGGAAGCCGACGACTTCGCAGGCCAAGTCTTGATTCCGCCCTTACAGGAGCCCGCATTGCGTGCCCTTCCGCATGAATATAAGAGCATCATGCGGTTCGCTCGAAACCTATCGGTGTCACCTGGCATCGTTGTAGGCCAGCTCCAGCATCGCGGGCTGGTATCCCAAGACAAGCTCAACTTTCTTAAGAAGCGTTACTTATGGGCGTAACGGTTAGCCGCGAAAGCCTTTGTATTTGCCGGGGCTTTTCTGCCAGTTGCACAAGGCGTCTTCCATTACTTGCATGCCGACGCCGAGGTGCTTCTCCAGAGCTGCCACCCTCGCCTCAAGGGTTCGCGAGTTAGTAGTGGAGTCAATCTGCCCATCGAACAGCAGCCGCGCGCCCTTTTTGGGTCCAGTAGCTTCGTTCATATAGGTGGAGTTGGCATCAATCGCCGCAAGTCCGGTCTTGGCTAGCATGGTGAGGTAGTCAAAACGTCCCGTGCGGCCAAAGCTAATGACGGCAGACATAGAGCCGTAGAGCAATGCGAAGGCGCATCTCGGGTCGCCCTTTACACGGGCAAGCGCACTGACGATCATCTGGGCGTGCGAGCCGTGCTCCTTTACCCATTCAACGTAGGTCCTAACGACGACTCCGGTCCCACGGGCACCCTGTTTAAGCGACTCGTACTTTCGGTGATTGCCGAACTTGCCCGCAAAGAATGAGCGGTTTTCCTCAAGCCATTCACCGTATGTAGCGGGGTCAGCGGCGACACAAGCCCAAGTCCAAGGTGTGTCCTCATATGCGCCATAAAGCTCGCGGGCCAGCAACCATTCGGTACGCAGGTTACGGCCGCAGTGCGTTGCAAGGAACACCAGCCAAAAGGCTTCCTCGCGCCGCCCACTTTTCGCCATGAACATTGCAGCCCTGACTGGATCGAACAACTCACTCTTCGGATTAGCGCGCAACGGGCTGATCGACCGGACGCGGACCTTTTGAACGTATTCGACACGCTGAAGGCTGTCGATGAGCTGGTCTACGAAGGCCAGTATATTTTCAGTGGGCACGACGCCAGTCAGAGGCATTTGCTCTTTATGGAACGCGATCAGCTGGTTTTCCAACTCCTCTCTTCGCCGCTCCTTCTCGGGGCCCTTCATTTTGGTTCCTTGGTTAGTCCAGCCAGTTCATCGAGAAGCGACCGCTGATTTCTATCAGCGGCGAGCTTGTAGCGCCTCTTGATGTATGTCGAGTAGATATCGTCATTGATCCGACGCTTCAGTCGCCTTATCTCTGGCTGATTGTTATGGAGGAGCCCAGCTTTATATATCGTCAACAAGGTAGCCAAGTCTGCCCAGTATGGCTCCATGTTTTCCGGGGCAGTCAGTATGGTGCCGTTGCCAGTGCGAACTTCTTCTTCGAACTCAATTAGATTCTTGACCGCGCCCCACGGGTCGCCCTTTGGCATTGGCGGCATCGGCCGATTGAGGTGATAGCCCTCTTCTAGAAAGCGCATTGCCTTGGCGTGGTCCGCATCGTACAGGTGAAGGCTGCCAACGACGTGTTTGTATTCACCCAGTTCCATGCTTAGCGAACGGGCGACTAGTTCCTGAAGCATTGTGAAGGTAAACACATCGTGGGGGAGTCCGCGCCAGGCGTCATTGGACCGCATGGACGTCAGCAGATGCAATCGACCACCACGCACAAAAAACTGTAGCGTGCAGGTGCATGGGATGTCCTTGTGGGGCACTAGCGTGTCGGCGCGGTCAAACAACTGCAGGACTGCTTGCCGGGAGTCACGTTTCTTCGTCAGCAGTTGGATTACGCGGGCGACTTGATCATCTGGGGATTCCCCGAACAGTCGCGGGCCGTAGGCGCCGAAGATGGTCTTCTTGTCATCGGAATACTCGTCATAGCTCGGTATGTAGTGCTGGATGAAGCTCAGACTGTTGCTGCCTGCCAGAATCCAAAGCAGCTCACCCAGACAACTGAATACTAGACCTCGCGATTCGGACCGGCTCAAACGCGCACGCGGCGCGGAAAGCTTCAGGAGCACGCCACTGGATTCACGAGCAGCCCCCTTAGACGGCCTAGTGCTGGTGCCACGCGCCAAAATGTACTTGTATACCTTGATTAGTAGGTCGTCGAGGGATTCAGCTACAAAGTACACGAGATGTTCGCCGGCTCAGCCAAAAAGCTGCGGGGTATCGAGCGCAGACGCACGGACCGGCTCCGCTACCCTTCGGCCGATCCGCACCGCGTCACGCGCAGTGATGGAAGTGGCGCCGTTCTGGAGTGCGCGCCAGCGTTGGCCAGCTGTCACGTCATAGTGGGGATGGCGGGCACCGCGATGAAAGGCGCGCGGAGCAAGGCCAATACTGGCCGCAAATTCATGCAGTTCCTGAATGTTGTCTGCCATGAGGTGGAACCACGCGTGGCCGCGCTTCATAACCTCGGCATCGTCTACGTACACCACTTGTTGTTCTCTCCCTTAGTGTCTATTTTGCATCGAATTGCCGTAGCCTGAGTAGACACCGCCGAACCTCAAACCAAAACCCGATTGACTGCGCGATAGTTCGAACTGGCAATGGGCGGCATCGCTATAGCAAGTGGCCGCATGCTGATCATCAAAATGGGTGCAACCTCGGCAGCGACAGACTGCACCCGCCACCCACCAATCACAGCGCACAACGAGGCTGTGTACCTCATCCCGTGGCAAGGAACAGCTTTCAGCCTGTCAGGCCCTGCCCGCCTGTTGCAGTTCTGCCGCACCCTCCCCGCTTGGGCTCATCCTCTTGGGGGAGACGCCTCTCACCGCGCCGCGTCGACCATCGCCGGCCTGATTCGGCAAACACCATGAGAGGCCACGTTCGATGAACCTCAAGCATTTCCCGTGCTGGGCGCCAGCATCCTTCTGACCCTGATCCAGGGTTGCGCGACCGAGAGTTCGTGCAGCGTGGCGATCCAGCAGGTTGAGGGGGCCAGCCGGCTCTATGTCGGGGTGTGCGCCCCGATTGCCGTTGGCAAGTTCGACAACGGCGTGCATTGCTTCAAGTGGAGCGGCGCCTCTTCGGTCAATACAAGCGTCACGTGGACCGCCAATTGGCGCTACCTGACCGCCTGCAACAACGGCTGCGACGATCCCGAGACCGACGGCATCTGGGCCAGCGGAACGCGCACTGGGTTGTTGTCGACACCAAACTCGTCGGCAGACGGCGCCACGGGCTTCAAGGCTGGTGGAGTTTCGTGGTCGGACGCCTGGGATATCACTGTGCCCACGCCGCAGACGTCGTGGGTGGTGCCGCCATCGAACACCATCAGGCTGCCGTGAGCACCGGAGCCCGGCCCGTGACCCGATGCGCCCCCCTTCAGGTCCGATGGCTTGCGTTGAAGCGAGCGCTGGTGATGACCATCTCGCTGCTATCTGGAGCCTGCATGGCTGCAGATGAATTGCTGAGCGTGGAACTGGCCTTCGAGGCGCCCGGCCAGCGCATGGCGCAAGTCACCGTCGAATGGGCCAGCGGTTCGGTGACAGGCCAAGTGCGGACACGTGTGCCTGGCTGCGAACAGCCGTGGCATGCGGACTGCTGGGCAAGACGGCCGCTGCAGGCCAGTCTCAGCTTGGCGCAGCGCGAGGGCCTGCTGCAGTTGCTGGCTCCGGTTCCGCTGGCCCATTCCCCCCGTCATGCCGCGCCAGGTGCAACGCACTACTCGATGGCATTGGTGCGCCGCCAGTCCGTGAGCTACGGGATGGCTCTCCCCGGTGATGGCGCTGCGGCCAGCGCCATTGAACAGGCCCTGACCCTGGCCGGCGCTGCGCCCTGACCGTTTACCTGTCCGCTCGCCAAAAGGTTTAGACCGCAAGTCAGCTGCACTTGTGCAGACAGAGCGCCAATCCAAACTTGTTGCAGATCGTCTGCACCCTCCCCGCTTGGGCTCATCCTCTTGGGGGAGACGCCTCTCACCGCGCCGCGTCGACCATCGCCAGCCTGATTCGGCAAACACCATGAGAGGCCACGTTCGATGAACCGCAAGCAATTCCTGCGCAGCACGCCCGTGCTGGCCGCCAGCATCTTTCTGACCCTGATCCAGGGTTGCGCGACCGAGAGTTCGCGCAGCGTGGCGATCCAGCAGGTCGAGGGGGCCAGCCGGCCCTATGTCGGGGTGCGCGCCCCGATTGCCGTTGGCAAGTTCGACAACCGCTCCAGCTACGGCCGCGGCATGTTCTCGGACGGTGTCGACCGGCTGGGCGGGCAGGCCAAGACGGTGCTGATCACGCACCTGCAGCAGACCAACCGGTTCAATGTGCTGGACCGCGACAACCTCCAGGAAGCGCGTCAGGAGGCCACGTTCAAGGGCACGGCGCAGACCATCAAGGGGGCCGACTACGTGGTCACCGGTGACGTGACCGAGTTCGGTCGCAAGGACGTCGGCGACAAGCAGCTGTTCGGCCTGCTCGGTCGCGGCAAGGAGCAGGTGGCCTATGCCAAGGTCAGCCTGAACGTCGTCAACATCACGACCTCCGAGGTGGTCTATTCGGCCCAGGGTGCGGGCGAATTCAGCTTGTCCAACCGGGAGGTCCTGGGCACCGGTGGCACGGCCGGGTATGACGCCACGCTCAACGGCAAGGTGCTGGACCTGGCGATCCGCGAGGCGGTCAACCGCCTGACCGCCGGCATCGACTCCGGTGCCTGGCAGCTGACGCGCTGATCGGAGACACACGATGCCATCCACGACATCCCACGTGCCGCGCGTCCTCGCGGTCGGTCTCGTCGCCCCGCTCGCCCTGCTGACCGGCTGCGCCCAGGCCCCCAAGCCCCTGTACGACTGGGGCAGCTACCCGACCCAGGTCTACGGTCACCTGAAAGGCGACGGCAGCGGGCCGGCCAGCCAGGTGGGTGAACTCGAGGCCGATGCCCGCAAGGCGGAGGCCCGCGGCGGCAAGCTGCCACCCGGCTTCCATGCCCACCTCGGCATGCTCTACCAGTCGCTCGGGCAGGACGACCTGGCGCTGCAGCAACTGCAGACCGAGAAGACCCTGTACCCGGAAGGCTCGCATTTCGTCGAGTTCCTGCTGGCCAAGGATCGCAAGGGAGACAAGAAATGACCGCACGCCTGAAGCGCCTGAACCACCTGAAGCGCCTGGCAGACCGCCTGCTCCCCCGTCTCGCGGTCGCCGGCGCCGCCGCCCTGCTCGCGGCCTGCGCGACCAGGCCCCCGGCCTACGACTACACCGCCTACAAGTCGGCCCGGCCGGCGTCGATCCTGGTGCTGCCGCCGCTGAACGAGTCGCCGGACGTCAACGCGACGCCCAGCGTCCTGGCGCAGGCCACCCGGCCGCTGGCCGAGTCCGGCTACTACGTCATCCCGGTGACCTTGATGGCGGAAGCCTTCCGGCAGAACGGCCTGACGACGGCCGGCGACATCCATCAGGTGTCGCCGGACAAGCTGCGCGAGATCTTCGGCGCCGATGCCGCGCTCTACATCAAGGTGTCGAAGTACGGCGCGACCTACACGCTGCTGGACAGCGCCGCCGTGGTCAGCGCCGAGGCTCGCCTGGTCGACCTGAAGTCCGGCGCACTGCTGTGGAGCGGCAGCGCGTCGGCCTCCAACGCCGAGCAGAACCAGCGCCAGCAGGGCGGCCTGGTCGGCCTGCTGGTGACGGCGGTGGTCAAGCAGATCGTCAACGAGGTGACGGACGCCAGCCATCCGGTGGCCGGCGTGGCCAGCCAGCGCCTGCTGGGTGCCGGCCGGATGAACGGGATGCTCTACGGGCCGCGTTCGCCGAAGTACGGCACCGACTGAGTAACCCTCGCGTGCATTCCTGACGTGCCAAGTTCCCGCCGCCCGGCGGGACTTGCGGGAGTGAAAGCGAAGCGGTCCGGGGTGAACCCTTGGAATGGCGGCCATTCCATCCCTCCGAACGCTCCTGACCCGCACGGCGACGCCCGATGTCGACGTTGCCGAGCGTCAGGCGTCGAAGACCAGTCCCGGGCGGTGCCTTCCGAGGCTGGTATGGCATCCTTGCATCTTGTAGAGGAGCTGTCGCCATGCCCACGCCAGTCGAAGATCTCGCCGCTCAGGCACTTGGCCTGCCTCCGGAAGACCGGGCAAAGCTCGTGGAGCGCCTGCTTGAAAGCTTCGAACCCAGGTCACCGGCCCAAGCTGCCTGGCTTCAACTAGCCCGCTCCAGACGTCACGAAGTTCAGTCTGGCCAGATTGCCATGGTGCCTGGCAGCGAGGCCTTGGCACGCGTCAGGGCGCGCATCTCGTGAGCTACTGGCTTCATCCCGAAGCCGAAGTCGAACTTGGTGACGCTGCGGTGTATGACGCAGAGCACGCCAGCCGCAGCGTCGCAGAAGCGTTCCTTGCCGAGTTCGAGCGAGTCCGGGATCTGCTCGTCGAGAACCAAGACCGCGGTCCGTACGGTGACTTCGGACTGCGCGTCTACCACTTCGACCGCTTCCCCTACACGCTCATCTACGAGCCGCACGACCAGCTCGGACCACAGATCTTTGCCGTTGCGCATCAACACAGGGAACCGGGCTACTGGTCTTCGCGCGTTGACGCCTAGCCCCTCCATGTCAGTCAAGCCCGTGATGTGCATTTCCTGCTTGCGATGAATGGCGCGACGAATCAGGAGAAGGCAGAGAACAGAGAAAGACTCCCACGCTCCTGACGGCCTTGTTGCGAGGCGGTCAACCGCCTGACCGCCAGCATCGACTCCGACGCCTGGCGTTGGTCGCCCCAACCAGCCCTCGCGTGCATTCCTGACGTGCCAAGTTCCCGCCGCCCGGCGGGCCTTGCGGGAGCCGAAGCAAAGCGATCTAGGGTAAACCCCTAGAATTGCGCCCATGCAGTCCCTCCGAACGCTCCTGACCCGCCCGACGGCGCCCGATGCCGACGTTGCCGAGCGGCCCGTCCGCCGTCGTCGCCTGTGGCGCTTCGTGCCGATCCGGCGCCTGACGGAGCGGCATCGGCCGGGGATCCTGAAGCATCTGCTGGGGCTGGACGAGCGCGATCGTTACCTGCGCTTCGGCTACCCGGCCAGCGACGACCGCATCGTCGCGTTCGTCAAGGCGCTCGATTTCCAGCGCGACGAGCTGTTCGGCATCTTCAACCGCCGGCTGCAGCTGGTGGCGACCTCGCAGCTGGCCCGGCTGATGCCCGACCAGATCGGCTGGGACCTGCCGGCCGGTGACGAGGCGCCGGCCGAGCCCGAACCGATGATCGAGTTCGCCGTGTCGGTCAGCCGCCATGCGCGCGGTCGCGGCTATGGCGAGCGGCTGTTCGCGCATGCGGCCCGGCATGCCCGCAACGAGGGCGTGCACCGGATGATGATCCACGCGCTGAGCGAGAACACCGCGATGCTGTGGATCGCCCGCAAGGCCGGCGCACGGGTCCAGCGCGAAGGCGGCGAGGCCGAGGCGTGGCTCGAACTGCCGCCGCTCAGCGTCGCCTCGCAGGTCGAGGAGCTGATCGCCGACCGGGCGTCGGCGCTCAACTACCGGCTCAAGCAGCAGGCCCGCCAGATCGGCTGGGCGCTGACGCTGGTGATGGAGGTGCGACGCCTCTATGCCCGCCGCCGGGTCATCGCCAGCCAGTGAGCCGCGGGGGCACGGCAGGTGCCCGTTTTCGCCGGAACTTCGCGATGGATTCGCGTGCGTTGCCGGTTCAAGGCGCACCCGGACCCGGGATAGGGCGAAGCAGGGTCGGCCCCTAACATCGGGCCATACGCCGGCCTTCCGCCAGCCCTAGCCTGCCGCCATGCACCCGAACGTCTGGATCTCCGTCGCGATCGCCCTCACGGCCGTCACCCTGCTGGTGCTGGCCGGTCTGCTGCTGTGGCGCCGACCGGGCAAGGGCGCCCCCCGGGGCCCGCGCCAGCCGGATCTGCCCGCCGAATGGCCACTGGTCCAGCGGCCGATCTTCTCGACCGAGGAACGCGCGCTGTTCCGCCAGCTGCGCACCGCCCTGCCGCACCACACGGTGCTGGCCAAGGTGCCGCTGGTGCGCTTCAGCCAGCCGCAGAACCGCGACGAGCTGGCCTACTGGTTCAAGCTGCTCGGTCCCATCCACGTCAGCTTCGTGGTGTGCGCCGAGAACGGCCGCGTGCTGGCCGCGCTCGACATCGAACGGCCTGACCGCCCGGCGCCCAAGCGCCATGCGGTGATCAAGCAGGCGGTGCTCGAAGCCTGTCGCGTGCGCTACGTGAAGTGCCGCACCGATCACCTGCCCAGCGCCGCCGAGCTGCAGATGCTGGTGCCCAACCCGGCCGAGGCCAGCCGGCCGCTGGTGCCGCGCCATCTCAGCGACAACCCCGACCGCCCGCGCACGACGCTGGCGCACACGCTGCGGTCCGGCACCGGCGCGGCCGGCTCGGGCGGCTCGCAGTGGTACGAATCGGGCTTCTCGGGCGACTCGTTCTTCGCGCCGGAAAGCCAGCGCGATCCGCTCGGCGAGGACAGCTCGGGCGGCTGGCTCGGCGGCGGCAGCGGCACGGCCAGCAGCCTGGTCGGCGCGCCTTCGGGCATCCGCGAGTCGTCCGGGCCGACGTCCGGCCGTCGACCGACGATCGGCCTGGTCGAGGACCCCCGCACGGCGAGCAGCCCGAGCGTGCCCCGCAGCGGCACGGGCGGACGGATCCGGCGCAGCGAGGACTTCGGCACCAGCGGCCTGACCGGCGACACCGGCGGCCACATCATCGGCCGGCGCTGAGGCTGTCGCGCAAGCTGTCGCAGTCGCTGGCCTACGATGCCGGCATGCACCGCGACCCCGATGACGGCCCCGACGGCAACGTCAGCCCCCCCAGTCCCGCCTCCTACCCGGGGCATGTGGCCGATCTTCCCTATGCCGGCCTGACCCCCGACGTGGTGCTGGACGCGCTCGACGCGGCCGGCCTGCGCGGCGACGGCCGCATCCTGCAGCTCAATTCCTACGAGAACCGGGTGTTCCAGATCCACCTGGAGGACGGCCGCATCGTGGTGGCGAAGTTCTACCGGGCCGGTCGCTGGAGCGACGCGCAGATCCTGGAGGAACACGGCTTCGCGCTCGAACTGGCCGAGGCCGAGGTGCCGGCGGTCGCCCCGCTGGTGCTGACCGCGCCGGACGCCGCCGCGACGACGCTGAGCCCGGCCGCGCTGCACGGCCGGCCGCCGACGCTGGCGCAATGGGCAGCCGATGCCGCCTCGCCCACCTGGCGCTACGCGGTTGCACCGCGCTGCGGCGGGCGTTCGCCCGAACTGGAGGATCCGGCGGTGCTGGAGTGGATCGGCCGTTTCCTGGCCCGCCTGCACCAGGTCGGCGAGCGTCGGCCGTTCACGCACCGGCTGGGCTTCGACGGCACGGCGCGGGCGCGCGCGGCGGTGGCCAGCCTGGCCGGCAACCCGTGGATCCCGGCGGGCGCGTTCGAACCCTGGCAGCGGGTTGCCGTGCAGGCGCTCGATGCCGTCGACGAGGCCTTGGCCGCGACGCCCGGACTGGCGCTGCTGCGGGTCCACGGCGACTGCCATGTCGGCAACCTGCTGTGGACGCCGGCGGGACCGCACTTCGTCGACCTCGACGATGCCGTCACCGGCCCGGCGGTGCAGGACCTGTGGATGCTGCTCGGCGGCAGCCGCCACGAGATGCAGGCGCAGCTCGGCGCGCTGCTGGACGGCTACGAGACGCTGCGCGAGTTCGACCGCCGCGAGCTGGCGCTGATCGAGCCGCTGCGCACGCTGCGGCTGATCCTGCACAGCCACTGGATCGCGCGGCGATGGGAAGACCCGGCCTTCCCGATCGCCTTCCCGAACTTCGACAGCCCGTCCTACTGGGCCCAGCAGGCCACCCAGCTGCAGGAGCAGCTGGCAGCGATGGCCGAGCGGCCGCTGGTGGCCTGAAGGCTCAAGCCCGGGCCCAATCCAGGCTCAGCCCAGGATGAGCGACTGGATCCGCCGCACGTGCGCGGCCGGGTCGTCCAGGTGCCCACCCTCGGCCAGCAGGGCGTTATCGAACAGCACCTGCGCCAGCTCGCCGAAGCGCGCCTCGCCCTCGGGGATGGCCGCCAGCTTGCGGACCAGCGGGTGCTCGGCGTTGACCTCCAGCACCGGCTGGCTGGCAGGCGCGCTCTGGCCGGCCTGCTTGAGCAGGCGGGCGAGGTGGCCGCTCATGTCGCCTTCCTCGGCGACCAGGCAGGCCGGCGAATCGACCAGGCGGGTGGTCACGCGCACGTCCTTGGCACGGCCTTCGAGCGCCGCGCGGATGCGGTCGAGCGTCGGCTTGAAGGTCTCGGCGGCAGCCTCGGCCTGCTTCTTCTCGTCCTCGTCCTGCAGCTTGCCCAGGTCGACGGCGCCCTTGGCGACGCTCTGCAGCTCGTGGCCGTCGAACTCGTGCAGGTGGCTGAGCATCCACTCGTCGACCCGGTCGGTCAGCAGCAGGACCTCGATGCCCTTCTTCTTGAAGATCTCCAGCTGCGGGCTGTTCTTCGCGGCGGCCAGCGTGTCGGCGGTGATGTAGTAGATGGCCTCCTGGCCTTCCTTCATGCGGCTGACGTAGTCGGCGAACGAGACGCCCTCGTCGGCCTGCGTGGAGGCAAAACGCAGCAGTTTGGCCAGGCGCTCCTGGTTGGCGTGGTCCTCGCCGATGCCTTCCTTCAGCACCGAGCCGAACGCCTTCCAGAACTCGGCGTACTTGGCCTTGTCGTCGGCGGCGGTCTGCTCGTCGGTGCTGTCGGCCAGGTTCTCCAGCATCGACAGGACGCGCTTGGTCGAGCCCTCGCGGATCGCCTTGACGTCGCGGCTCTCCTGCAGCAGCTCGCGGCTGACGTTCAGCGGCAGGTCGGCCGAGTCGATCACGCCCTTGACGAAGCGCAGGTAGACCGGCATCAGCGCCTCGGCGTCGTCCATGATGAAGACGCGCTTGACGTAGAGCTTGACGCCGCCGCGCTTGTCGCGGTTCCACAGGTCGAACGGCGCCTTGGCGGGGATGTAGAGCAGCTGGGTGTACTCGCTGCGGCCCTCGACGCGGTTGTGCGTGTAGGCCAGCGGCGGGGTGCTGTCGTAGGTCAGCTGCTCGTAGAAGGCCTTGTATTCGGCGTCGGTGACGTCGCTCTTGCTGCGCGCCCACAGCGCGGCGGCCTTGTTGACGGTCTCCCACTCGTCCTTCTGGACGTGCTGGCCGGCCTCGCCGTCCCACTCCTCCTTGCGCATCAGGATGGGCAGCGAGATGTGGTCGGAGTACTTGCCGACGATGCTCTTGAGGCGCCACAGGCTGAGGAACTCGTCCTCGCCCTCGCGCAGGTGCAGGATGATGTCGGTGCCGCGGCGCTCGCGATGGATCGTCTCGACCTCGAAGTCGCCGGTGCCCTCGCTGCTCCAGCGCACGCCCTCGCTGGCCGGCAGGCCGGCGCGGCGGCTTTCCACCGTGATGCGGTCGGCCACGATGTAGCCCGAGTAGAAGCCCACGCCGAACTGGCCGATCAGGTTGGCGTCCTTGGCCTGCTCGCCTTCGAGCTTGCTCATGAACTCCTTCGTGCCGCTCTTGGCGATGGTGCCCAGGTGGTCGATCGCCTCCTGCTGCGACAGGCCGATGCCGTTGTCGCTGATGACGATGCGGCGCCCTTCCTTGTCGTAGGAGATGCGGACCTCGAGGTTGGGCGCGTCCTCGTACAGCGCGGCGTTGTCGAGCGCCTCGAAGCGCAGCTTGTCGCAGGCGTCGGAGGCGTTGGAGACCAGCTCGCGCAGGAAGATCTCCTTGTTGGAATACAGCGAATGTGTGACGAGGTGCAGCAGCTGCTTGACCTCGGCCTGGAACGACAGCGTCTTCTTGTCCATGGTGCGTGTACTCGGGAACGGTTCGTGGGAGGAGGGGGCGGGATCACGATCCCGGCCTCCCGGGAATGTGGGCGGGCGGCGGTTTTTCAAGGGTCGCCCGCCTTCCGGGGGTGCGGCGCCGATTTACAGTCCGGACCTGATCACGGATCATCGATTCCGTCCTGGCGCGCTACGCGCCCGCCCCTCCCCGCAACGCGATCGCTCACCGTCCCCCTCCGTGGCTGCCGAAACCCTGTCAGAAGCCCCGCAAAGCTCCCTCTCGGGAGTCGCGCGCATCCTGGTCAATGCCGGCAAGCTCAACGCCCGGACGGCCGAGGACATCGCCAAGCTCGCCCGCGACCAGCGCCGCAGCTTCGTGGCCGCCGCGATCGGCGCCAACGCGATGTCGTCCTATGACCTGGCCCACACGCTGTCGCATGCGCTGGCGGTGCCGCTGGTCGACCTGGACGCGGTCGACACCCAGAAGCTGCCGCAGAACCTGGTCGATGCCCGCACGCTGAGCCAGTACCAGGTGCTGGTGCTGGGCAAGCGCGGCAACCGGCTGTTCATCGGCGGCGCCGATCCGACCGACCAGGAGGCGGTCGACCGCATCAAGTTCGCGACCCAGCTGACGCCGGAATGGGTGCTGGTCGAATACGACAAGCTGCTGAAGATCGTCGACGCGAAGAACACCTCGGCCACCGAGGCGCTCGAGAGCATCGTCTCGGGCGACTTCGAGTTCGACGTCGAGGAACAGGACCCGAACGCCAAGCCGGACGAGGACGTCGTCGCCGACGTCGAGGACGCGCCGGTCGTGCGCTTCCTGCAGAAGATGCTGATCGACGCGATCAACATGCGCGCCTCGGACCTGCACTTCGAGCCCTACGAGCAGACCTACCGGGTGCGCTTCCGGATCGACGGCGAGCTGCGCGAGATCACGCAGCCGCCGGTGGCGATCAAGGACAAGCTGGCCTCGCGCATCAAGGTCATCAGCCGGCTGGACATCGCCGAGAAGCGCGTGCCGCAGGACGGCCGCATGAAGCTGAAGTTCGGCAACCGCGCGATCGACTTCCGCATCAGCACGCTGCCCACGCTGTTCGGCGAGAAGATCGTCATCCGGATCCTGGACCCGTCCTCGGCCAAGCTCGGCGTCGACGCGCTGGGCTACGAGCGCGAGGAGAAGGAGCGCCTGATGGGCGCCATCCGCCGGCCCTACGGGATGATCCTCGTCACCGGCCCGACCGGCTCGGGCAAGACGGTGTCGCTCTACACCTGCCTGAACATCCTGAACCAGCCGGGCGTCAACATCTCCACCGTCGAGGATCCGGCCGAAATCAACCTGCCGGGCATCAACCAGGTCAACGTCAACGACAAGGCCGGGATGAACTTCGCCACCGCGCTGAAGGCCTTCCTGCGGCAGGACCCGGACATCATCATGGTCGGCGAGATCCGCGACCTGGAGACCGCCGACATCGCGATCAAGGCGGCGCAGACCGGCCACCTGGTGCTGTCGACGCTGCACACCAACGACGCGCCGACGACGCTGACGCGGCTGCTCAACATGGGCGTGCCGCCGTTCAACATCGCCTCCAGCATCATCCTGATCTCGGCCCAGCGCCTGGCGCGCCGGCTGTGCGAGAACTGCAAGGCCCCGGCCGAATACCCGCGCGAGGCGCTGCTGCGCGCCGGCTACCGGCCCGAGGACGTCGACGGCAGCTGGAAGCCGTACAAGGCGGTCGGCTGCTCGGCCTGCAGCAACGGCTACCGCGGCCGGGTCGGCATCTACCAGGTCATGCCGATCACCGAACAGATCCAGCGGGTGATCCTGGCCGAGGGCACCGCGCTCGACATCGCCGAACAGGCCCTGCGCGACGGCGTGCGCGACCTGCGCCAGTCCGGGCTGGTCAAGGTCCGGCACGGCCACACCACGCTCGAGGAAGTGATCTCGGTGACCAACCAGTGAGGCCCCGTGCCCGCTGACCGCCCACCGCCCCACGCCGCGATGAAGACGACCCGCATGAAGAGGCTCACGGAGTAACGATGGCCACAGCCGCTGCCGCAACAGGCAAGAAGATCAAGGACTTCGTCTTCGAGTGGGAAGGCCGCGACCGCAACGGCAAGGCCGTGCGGGGCGAGATGCGTGCCGGTGGCGAAGCCATGGTCAGCGCCAGCCTGCGGCGTCAGGGCATCCTGGTCACCAAGGTCAAGAAGCGCCGGATCTCGGGCGGCAAGTCGATCAAGGGCAAGGACATCGCCGTCTTCACCCGCCAGCTGGCGACGATGCTGAAGGCCGGCGTGCCGCTGCTGCAGGCCTTCGACATCGTCTCGCGCGGCAGTTCCAACCCGCGCCTGACGCGCATGCTGACCGACATCCGCAGCGACGTGGAGACCGGCACCAGCCTGTCGGGCGCCTTCCGCAAGCACCCGCTGCAGTTCGACGCGCTGTACTGCAATCTGGTCGAGGCCGGCGAGCAGGCCGGCATCCTGGAGACGCTGCTGGAACGCCTGGCGACGTACCAGGAAAAGACCATCGAGCTGCAGAACAAGATCCGCTCGGCGCTGATCTACCCGATCGCCGTGCTGGTGGTCGCCTTCATCGTGATCTCGGTGATCATGATTTTCGTGATCCCGTCGTTCAAGGACATCTTCAAGTCCTTCGGCGCCGACCTGCCGGCACCGACGCTGGCGGTCATCGCGATGTCCGAGTTCTTCGTCGACTACTGGTTCGCGATCTTCGGCGGCATCGGCGGGGCGATCTACATGACGGTGCAGAGCTGGCGCCGGTCCGAGAAGTTCCAGATGGCGGTCGACCGCATGATGCTGAAGGTGCCGATCTTCGGCCCGCTGGTCCACAAGGCGGCGGTGGCGCGCTGGTCGCGCACGCTGTCGACGATGTTCGCCGCGGGCGTGCCGCTGGTCGAGGCGCTCGACTCGGTCGGCGGTGCCGCCGGCAACGCGGTCTTCGCGGCCGCGACCGAGGACATCCAGCGCGACGTCGCCACCGGCGCGGCGCTGACCAGCGCGATGCAGGCCACCCAGGTGTTCCCGAACATGGTGCTGCAGATGAGCTCGATCGGCGAGGAATCCGGCTCGCTCGACCAGATGCTCAGCAAGGTCGCCGACTTCTACGAGCAGGAAGTCGACGAGGCCGTCAAGGGCCTGTCCACGCTGATGGAACCCATCATCATCGTCGTGCTGGGCACCGTCATCGGCGGCATCGTCGTGTCGATGTACCTGCCGATCTTCAAGCTTGGCCAGGTGGTCTGACCCGTCCCCATGATCTTTCCCTCTCAAGACATCTGGCTGTCCGCGCCGGTGATGGCCCTGCTCGGCCTGTGCATCGGCAGTTTTCTCAACGTCGTCGTCCACCGGCTGCCGCCGATGATGGAACGGGCCTGGCTGGCCGATGTGCAGGCGCTGCTGCAGGACCGTCCGACGCTGCAGCGCACGCTCGGCGCGGCGGCCGACGAGGCGGCGCTGGCGCGCTACGGTGCCGCCGGTGAGGCGCTCGGGCAGTCGCTGGAAGCCCTGCCGCCGCTGACGCTGTCGCAGCCGCGTTCGCGCTGCCCCGCCTGCGGCACGACGCTGCGCTGGTTCCACAACATCCCGGTGATCAGCTGGCTCGTGCTGCGGGCCCGTTGCGCGGCCTGCGGCGTGCCGATCTCCGCCCGCTACCCGCTGGTCGAGGCCGGTACGGCGCTGGCCTTCGGTCTGATCGCCGCGACCTTCGGCCCGACCGCGCTGACGGCGGTGTACTGCGTGGCCGCCGCGCTGCTGATCGCGATGGCGCTGATCGACCTCGACACCACGCTGCTGCCCGACAGCCTGACCTACTCGCTGCTCGCCTGGGGGCTGCTGGCCTCCTGGCTGGGCTGGACGCCGGTCAGCCTGGCCGATGCGGCCCTCGGCGTGCTGTGGGGCTACGGCTCGCTGTGGGGCATCACGGCGCTCTATGCGGCGCTGCGCGGCGTGCGTGGCATGGCCGAAGGCGACTTCAAGCTGATGGCCGCGCTGGGCGCGCTCCTGGGCGTGTCGCAGTTGCTGCCGATCATCCTGCTGGCCTCGGCGGTCGGCGCGGCGGTCGGCATCTTCCTGATCGTGGCCCGCAACCACCGCCGCGACGTGCCGATCCCGTTCGGTCCCTACCTGGCCGGCGGCGGCTTCGCGTCGATGTTCTTCGGCGCCCAGCTGATGCGCTGGTGGCTGCCAAACTGATCCCCGCACGGCCGTTGCGCATCGGCCTGACCGGTGGCATCGGCAGCGGCAAGAGCACGGTCGCGGCCATACTGGTCGACAAGGGTGCCTGCCTGGTCGACACCGACGCGCTGGCCCGCGAGCTGACGGCTCCGGGCGGGGCGGCGCTGGCACCGATCGCCGAACGCTTCGGCGCCGACATGATCGGCGCGGATGGCGCGCTGGACCGGACCCGGATGCGCGAACGTGTCTTCGCCGAACCGGCCGCCAAGGTGGCGCTCGAAGCCATCCTGCACCCGATGATCCGGCGCCTGACCCAGGCCCGCGCCGACGCCGGCGCGCCCGGTCAGGTGCGTGTCTTCGACGTGCCGCTGCTGGTCGAGTCCGGCCGCTGGCGCGAGCAGGTCCATCACGTGCTGGTGGTCGACTGCAGCGTCGAGACCCAGGTCGCCCGGGTGATGCAGCGCAACGGCTGGCCCGAGGCGCAGGTGCGCGCGGTGATCGCCGCGCAGGCCAGCCGCGAGGCCCGCCGGGCGGTGGCCGATGCGGTGATCCTCAACGACGGCATCGGGCTGGACGCGCTGCGCGCCGAGGTCGACGCGATCTGGTCGCGCTGGGTCGGCGACTGAGCCCTGGCGGCCCAGCCGGTCCGGCGCGCAAAGCACCGCCCGATCCGGCAAGTATCGAAAAGCCAAGCACGAACGGACCGCCGATGCATGCGGCGCAACCCGCATCACGGCCTTCCTGAACAGAACCCTGTGGAACAATTCCGGCTGCAGCGCGGACCGTCCGCGCCGCCCCCGCCGACGTCCGGAAGCAGCCGCATCGTGTCCACCTTCGAGTACCCGTTCAACGAGAGCGTCCGCACCTGGCTGCGCCTGGAACACCTGCTGACGCGGCTGGCCGAGCTGGTCGCCCGCGCCGGGGTGGTGGACCACCACTACGCGCTGTCGACGCTGTTCGAGATCATGGACGTGACCTCGCGCGCCGACCTCAAGCTCGAACTGCTCCAGGACCTCGAACGCCAGCGCCAGACGCTGGCCGGCTACCGCGGCAATCCGGCGATCTCCGAGGCGGCGCTGGACCGCGCGATCCGCCGCATCGACCTGGCACACCAGCGGCTCGGCCAGACCAGCGGCAAGGCCGGTCAGGCGCTGACCGCCAACGATTTCCTGATGAGCGTGCGCAGCCGCATCGGCATCCCCGGCGGCACCTGTGCCTTCGACCTGCCGGCCTACGCCGCCTGGCAGGCCGAATCGGCCGAGACGCGTCGCGCCGACCTGCAGCGCTGGCTGTCGACGCTGGAGCCGCTGGCGCAGGCCTGCACCGTCGCGCTGGAACTGCTGCGCGAATCCGGTCTGCGCACCGGCCAGCTCGCGCGCGGCGGTCACCTCCAGATGAGCCTGCCGGCCGGCCGCAACTTCCAGCTCGCCCGGATCCACGTGCCCGACGAGCTGGGCATGGTCCCCGAACTGAGCGGCAACCGGCTGATGCTGGTGGTGCGGCTGATGCGCGCCGATGCCGACTGCCGGCTGCGCAACGTCGTCGAGGACGTGGCGCTCGAGGTCTCGCTCTGCGCCTGATCAACACGCGCCGCCCGGCACCGACAATCCGGCGCAGACCATGAACACGCCCACGCCCCCCACCCCTGCCGCCGCCGGGCCGACCGTGCCCTGCCCGACCTGCCGTCGCCCGACCCTCTACCGCCGCGACAACCCGTACCGGCCGTTCTGCGGCGAACGCTGCAAGCAGATCGACATGGGCGCCTGGGCGGCCGAGGACTACCGGGTCGAGGCCCCGCCGCCGAAGGCGGAAGACGCGCCCGACTGAGCCTCGGCCGGCGCCTTCAGGCCGGCGACTTCAAGCCAGAAAGGTCAGTCCGCGTGGGTCGGCCCGACCTGGCCACGTTCCTCGGCCAGCCACTGCAGCACCGGGATCGTGCCCGGCAGGACCGGGCGGACATCGACCGGCAGACGCTGCCAGGCCATCGTCTGGGCCTCGCGCATCTGGAACTCGCCAGTCCAGTCGAACACCTTGCAGAAGTGCAGCCGGACCCGCGCGTGCGGGTAGTCGACCTCGATCTCGCGCCACGCATGGGCCGCGCCGATGTCGATGCCGATCTCCTCGTGCAGCTCGCGGCGCAAGGCCTGCTCGACGCTCTCACCGGCTTCGAGCTTGCCGCCCGGGAACTCCCAGTAGCCGGCGTAGACCTTGCCGGCCGGACGCGAGGTCAGCAGGAAACGGCCTTCGCCGCCATCGGCCTCGCGCTCGATCAGCACGCCCACGGCGACATGCACCGGCTCGCGCGCCGGCAACCCTTCGGCGCCGGGGGCGACCAGCGGCGGGGTGGCGTCACGGTCCTTCGACATCGACGGCACGGGCCTCAGGCCGCCGGGTTGCCGCGGATGTAGTCGCCGATCGGCACATGGGCCGGCATGGCGGCCTCACCGTCGCGCTCGCGGCCGGCATGGTCGCGGGCGAACTGGAAGGCGACACGGCCCGAGCGCGAGCCACGTTCCAGCGCCCAGACCAGCGCCTCGTGCTTCGCGGCCTCGATGGCCTGTTCGTCCAGCCCGAAATGGCGCAGCCACTGCGCCACGATCGCCAGGTACTCGCGCTGGCTGAACGGGTAGAAGCTGATCCACAGGCCGAAGCGCTCGGACAGCGAGACCTTCTCCTCGACCGCCTCGCCCGGGTGCAGCTCGCCGTCTTCCGTGTAGGTCGACTCGAGGTTGTCCTTCATGCGCTCGGGCAGCAGGTGGCGGCGGTTGCTGGTCGCGTAGATCAGCACGTTGTCGCTGGCCTGCGCGACGGTGCCGTCCAGGATCGACTTCAGCGCCTTGTAGCCCGGCTCGCCCTCGTCGAAGCTGAGGTCGTCGCAGTAGATGATGAACCGCTCGCTGCGTTCGGCGACCAGGTCGACCAGGTCGGGCAGGTCGGTGAGATCCGCCTTGTCGACCTCGATCAGGCGCAGCCCCTGCGGCGCGAACTCGTTCAGGCAGGCCTTGATCAGCGAACTCTTGCCGGTGCCGCGCGCGCCGGTCAGCAGCACGTTGTTGGCCGGCCGGCCATGCACGAACTGCTCGGTGTTGCGGCGCAGGCGCTCCTTCTGCGTGTCGACCTCCTGCAGCGCGGACAGCTTCATCGCCCCGACATGGCGCACCGGCTCGATGACGCCACTGGCGCCCCGCTTGCGGTAGCGGAAGGCGATCGACGCGGACCAGTCGGGCGCCCGGGCCGGCGCCGGCAGGATGGCTTCGAGACGGCCGAGCAGGGCTTCGGCGCGGGCGATCAGTTGGGTGACGTCGGTCATGGAACGAGCAGGTGCAGCGTCGCCTCAAGGTGTTCGGTCGGGCTGCGCTTGAAGCCCGAGCGGGCGTAGCGCTGCAGGCGGCCCAGCACGAAGGCGACCAGGGCGGAGGCCTGCGCGCTGGCGTCCACCGTCGGGGTCAGCGAGCCGCGGGCATCGGCTGCCGCGCGCAGGCTGATGCGCAGTTGCGACTCGACGCGGTCGAAGAACTGGTTCATGCGCACGATCAGGCGCTCGTGTTCGTAGACCAGCGCGTCGCCCACCATCACGCGGGTCATGCCCGGGTTCTTCTCGGCGAACTGCAGCAGCAGCGTCAGGCTGCGGGCGACCTGCAGGCGCGGGTCGCTCTCGCGTTCCTGCACCTGGTTGAGCAGCGTGAAGACAGTCTGCTCGATGAAGTCGATCAGGCCCTCGAACATCTGCGCCTTGCTGGCGAAGTGGCGGTAGAGGGCGGCCTCGCTGAATTCGAGCCGGGCGGCCAGTGCGGCCGTCGTGATGCGCTCGGCGCCGGGCTGTTCGAGCATGCCGGCGAGGGTCTGCAGGATCTGGATGCGCCGCTCGCCGGGCTTGGGCCGCTTGCGGGTCGGCGCGGCCTCGGCAGCGGTGTCGCCGCCGTCGGGCAGGGTCTCGTCGTCCAGCAGGGTGGGGTTCATTCAGGTCTCCGAGACGCTTGTCCTGATGCGGTGCAAGGCTGGCAGGGCGCGGATTCTGTCACAGACAAATGTGGGCTTCCGGCGCAGTCCGAGGCCCGCTTCGGGTCCGTGCGCGCCACTGCCGCGGGGGTGCAGCCAGCGCTGCATCCAGACCGTGTGCAGGCCCACCGAACGGGCCGATTTCTGGTGCACCAGCGTGTCCTCGACCAGCACGCAGCGCGACGGCGGCACGCGCAGCTTGACGCACAGCGCGCGGAACATGCGGGCATCGGGCTTGGGCCGCCAGTGGCCGAACATGCGCATCTGCTCGATCGCGATGACGCCGTCGAACAGCCGGCGCATCCCCAGCGCGGCGAGCACCCGCTCGGCATAGGCGCGCGGCGAGTTGGTCAGGATCAGCTTGCGCCCCGGCAGCCGGGCCAGCGCGGCCAGGTCGTGCGGATGGGCGCGCAGCTGCGACTCCAGCCCGGGCAGCCGGTGGGTGTCGCGCAGGAAATGCGGCGCCTGCACGCCGTGGTGGCGGATCAGGCCCAGCATGGTCGCGCCGTAGCGGGCCCAGTAGTGGCCGCGCAGGCGGTCGGCCTCGGCGCGGTCGACCGCCAGCTCGCGCATGATGAAGTCGGTCATCGCCGCGTTGATGCCGCGAAAGGCCGGGCCGGCGTCGTGCAGCGTGTGGTCCAGGTCGAACAGCCAGACCGGCGCGCGGCGGCCGCGCTGGGACGCGGTCACCGGGCCCGGATCATGGTGCCGAAGGCCTGGTCGGTCAGGATCTCCAGCAGCAGCACATGCGGCACGCGGCCGTCGACGATGTGGACCGCGTTGACGCCGCTCTTGGCCGCGTCCAGCGCGCCGGCGATCTTGGGCAGCATGCCGCCGCTGATGGTGCCGTCGGCGAACAGCTCGTCGATGCGGCGCGCGGTCAGGTCGGTCAGCAGCTCGCCGGACTTGTCCAGCACGCCCTTGATGTTGGTGAGCATCACCAGCTTCTCGGCCTTCAGCACCTCGGCGAGCTTGCTGGCGACCAGGTCGGCGTTGATGTTGTAGCTCTCGTTGTGCTCGCCGAAGCCGATCGGGCTGATGACGGGGATGAAGGCGTCGTCCTGCAGCGCCTTGACCACGCTCGGGTCGATCGACTCGATCTCGCCGACCTGGCCGACGTCGTGTTCCTTGCTCGGATCGTCGCGGTCGGCCAGGCGCATCTTGCGGGCCCGGATCATGGCGCCGTCGCGGCCGGTCAGGCCCACGGCCTTGCCGCCGGCGGCGTTGATCAGGCCGACGATGTCCTGCTGGACCTCGCCGCCGAGCACCCACTCGACCACCTCCATGGTCTCCTCGTCGGTGACGCGCATGCCCTGGATGAAGGTGCCCTTCTTGCCCAGGCGGTTGAGCGCCTCGTCGATCTGCGGACCGCCGCCGTGCACGACGATCGGGTTCATGCCCACCAGCTTCAGCAGCACGATGTCCTCGGCGAAGTCGGCCTGCAGCGCCGGGTCGGTCATGGCGTTGCCGCCGTACTTGATGACCAGCGTCTTGCCGTGGAACTTGCGGATGTAGGGCAGCGCCTGGGCCAGGATCTCGGCCTTGTCGCGCGCGGGCACATGGCTCAGGTCGACGGTGGTGGACGGCGGGGTGGCGGGGGTCGTCATGGCGGGCTCCGGATGCGGCGTGGGGCGTCGGTTCGGGCCGGCGGGGCCGGCTGGATCGACGCGGATTCTAGGGACACGTTCCGCCAGCCCAACCGTGGTTCAATCGCGCCGAGCAGCCCGTTTCCGGAGACCGCCATGACCCTGCCGAACACCCTGCGCCGACGCCTCGGGCGCACCGCGCTGGCCACCGTGCTGGTGGGCGTCATCGCCGGCCTGGCCGGTCCGGCACGGGCCCAGACCCACGCCGGCGAAGTCGTGCGGGTCGACAAGGGCCAGGCCAAGGTCACGATCAAGCATGGTCCCATCGCCGAGCTGAACCTGCCGGCGATGGCGATGGCCTACCGCGTCAGCGACGCCCAGTGGCTCGACCAGCTCAAGAACGGCGACCGCGTCCGCTTCGATGCCGACAAGGTCGGCGGCCTCTACACCGTCACCCGGTTGACCGTGGTGCGCTGAAATCCCTGCGCCGCGCTGGGAGACCATCCGGCTTTCATGTTTCGACGGCACAGTCCGCCGATCGTGAAACACCCCCGGCCCCACACCCCATCACGCGCTGCTTCGACCCGGCTGCCGCTGGCCTTGAGCCTGGCCTTGGGCCTGGTGTTTCCGGGCGTCCAGGCCCAGGACACCGCCGCCGATCCGCCCGGCCGCGAGAAGCCCCGCGAGTTCCTCGACACGCTGGCCGATACCGCGCTGGTGGCCGATCGCGACGCGATCTACCGCCGCAACGGGCTGCGCCGCGAGGTCGATCTCGGCCCGGGCCTGAGCGCCGCGCTCGACGTCGTGCCGCCGTCCTTCCTCGACAACCCGCGCGGCACACCCGGCCAGGCCGGCAGCGACGGCCGCGTGATCCAGCTGAGCAGCCGCCAGCCGAGCTACGGCTTCGACCTCGGCTACGAACGGCCCGCCACCGGACGCACCACCCGCGTCGGCGCGCAATGGCGGCTGGGCGAGTCGCATGAGCTCTACCTGATGCAACGCGACCGCAGCATCCAGGTGTCGGACCTGCCGCAGACCCCGGTGACGCAGCTCGGCCGGCGTGACCGCGAGCTGGGCTGGCGCTGGACCTCGGCGCCCGCAGCGCCACCGGCGCCGAGCGGGCAAGGCGAGCCCGCCACCAGCGCCCCGGGCTGGCGCTGGTCCAGCGAACTGGGTGTGCACGATGCCCGGCTGTCGCCCGAACCCGGTTCGCGCCTGGCGCCGGTGACCAGCGGCTCGATGGCGTTCTGGCGGGGCCGCCTCGAACCCGCCGAGCCCAGCGGCCTGGGCCTGGTCGCCCGACTGGGCCAGCCGATCGGCGTGCAGGAAGGCACCGTGCCGGAACACGCGGCCAAGGTCGCCGAGGTCGGCGCCGACTGGCGCTGGACCTCGCCCGACGGCCTGCTGCCGGCCGGCAGCCGGGCGTCCTGGCGACTCGCGCCACGCCTCGGTCTGGCCGGCGACGAGGACGCGATGACGCTGCCGGCCGCCTACCAGCAGCGCATCGGCCTGGAGGTGCCCGACGGCAGCGGGCGCGGTGCCGTCTGGTCGCAGCTGCGGCGCCACAGCCTGGCCGATCCGGCCGACACGCTGGGCGTCGTCGGCTGGCGTCGCAACTGGACCCCGGCGCCGCGCTGGGGCCTGGACACGCAGCTCGAACAGGCCGTGCCGCTGGCCGGCAGCACGCCGGTGCGGGCCAGCCAGGCGGGCTTCCGGCTGTCGACCAGCCGCTTCCCGCAGTACTCGTTCTCGACCGCGATGACCGTGATCGATTCGAGCGTCACCGACAGCGCGTACCACGAGACCCGCCTGACCCGGCGTCTGGCCGACGACTGGTTGAGCGCCCTGCGCCTGACCGCCGACCGCAGCCAGCCGCACGGCTCGGCCGGGCTGGGCACCAGCAACTACAAGCTCGCCGTCTCGCTGGGCTGGCGCGAACCGCAGGAACGGGCGCTGAACCTGCTGAGCCGCGTGACCTGGGCCGGCAAGGAAGTCGATGCCGGCGCCGAGAACGCCGCCGCCGGCAGCGCCGATCGGCGCGCGCTGATCTGGCTGGGCCATGCGGCCTACGTGATCGACGCCCACCACAGCGCGGCCTTGCGGCTGTCGCGCCGGGTCGACCGCGACGAGCTGCGCACCGACGCCGCCAGCGGCGAGATCCAGCCGCGCCGCACCGACATCTGGATCGCCCGCTGGACCTGGGAAGAGAGTCGCCGCGGCGAGCAGCGCTGGAGCCTGAGCGCCCACCTCGCCGGCCGCCGCGACACGCTGGACAAGCCGGCCACCGGCTACGGCGCCGAGGTCGGCTACCGCCTCAGCAGCAAGGCCACGGTGGCGCTGGGCTACAACCCGCGCGGCTGGTCCGACAACGAGATCACCGTCGAGGAACGCCCGCGCCAGGGCGTCTCGCTGCGGCTGCGCTTCTCGATCGAGGGCGCACTCGGACGCTGGCTGGATGCCGGCCGGGAAGATGCCGGCCCGACCGGTCAGTCACTCGGCCCTTCACTCGGCCATTCACTCGTCCAGTCGCTCGATCAGTCGCTCGATCAGCTGCCCAGGTAACGCCGTTCGAGGTGCGCCCGGTAGTGCGCCGGGTTGAGCGCCTCGCCGCTCGCGCGCACCGCCAGCTCGGGCGTCTCCCAGCGCGAAGCCTGGTGCCAGACCCGGTCGCGCAGCCAGTCGAACACCGGTGCGAAGTCGCCGGCGCCGATGCGGTCGTCCAGATCCGGCGTGGCCCGGCGCATCGCCGCGAACCACTGCGCCGCGAACATCGCGCCGAGCGTGTAGCAGGGGAAGTAGCCGAAGGCGCCGCTGGGCCAGTGCACGTCCTGCATCGCACCGTCGCGGTAGTTGCCACGCGTGTCCTGGCCCAGGTAGGCGGCCATCTTCTCGTCCCACAGCGCGGGGATGTCCTCGACCGCCAGACCGCCCTCGATCAGCGCCTGCTCGATCTCGAACCGCAGGATCACGTGGGCCGGGTAGGTCACCTCGTCGGCGTCGACCCGGATCAGGCCGGGCCGCACCCGCGTGACCAGCCGTGCGAGGTTGTCGCTCGCGAAGGCCGGCTGTTCGCCGAAATGGCGCGCCAGCAGCGGGGCCATCTGGGCGACGAAACCGGGGTGCGCGCCCAGCTGCATCTCGAAGGACAGGCTCTGGCTCTCGTGGATGCCGTAGCTGCGGGCTCGGGCGATCGGCTGGCCCAGCCAGCGGCGCGGCAGGTTCTGCTCGTAGCGCGCATGGCCGGTCTCGTGGACGGTGCCCATCAGCGCCTGCTGCAGGTCGTCGTCGAGGTAGCGGGTCGTCAGGCGCACGTCCTCGGGCACGCCGCCGGAGAACGGGTGGGTGCTCTCGTCGAGCCGGCCGCCGCCGAAGTCGAAGCCGAGCCGGCCCATGACCTCCAGCGACAGCGCCTTCTGCGCGCGCCGGTCGAACGGGCCCTGCGGCTGCAGCACCGGCGGCTCGGCCGCCTGGCGCGCCTGCACGTCGCGGATCAGGCCCGGCAGCCAGGTCTTCAGGTCGCCGAAGACGCGGCCGACCTCGGCGCTGGTCATGCCGGGTTCGTAGCGGTCCATCAGCGCGTCGTAGGGCGACAGGCCGGTGGCGTCCGACAGGTGCTGCGCCTCCTCGCGGGCCACCTGCAGCACGGGGCGGAAGTTCTCGACGAAGCCGGCCCAGTCGTTGGCCGGACGCTGGCTGCGCCAGGCGTGTTCGCAGCGTGCGGTGGCCAGCGTGCGGCGTTCGACCAGCGCGGCCGGCAGGGCGTTGCTGGCGCGCCAGTCGCGCCGCATCTCGCGCAGGTTGGCGCGTTGCCAGTCGTCCAGCGGCTCTTGGTCGGCCCGTTCCAGCAGCGCCGTCAGCGCCGGGTCGGTGCGCTGCGCGTGCAGCAGCGCGTCCAGCTCGGCCATCGCGGCGGCGCGGGCCTCTTTGCCCTTGGGCGGCATGTTGGCGGCCTGGTCCCAGCCGACCATCGCGCCGAGGTGCTCCAGCCGGTACAGCCGGGCGTGGCGTCGTTCGAGTTCGGCGTAGGCCGGCTGGCGGGACGGGTCCGCCTCCGGGGCGGCGGGGGTGTCGTTCAAGGACATGGTTCACCTGGGGCCGGGTTGGGTGGCCGACGAATCTAACTGAACGAGGCGGCGACGCGGCACCCGGTCCGGCGCCATCGGCGTGGAGGCGGCAGTCACTTCACGTAAGATGTCAGATGACTTACGAATAGCCTGAGCCGCATCCCGAACCTCACGTCTGGACCCCACCCGATGAGCCGACCGATGAACCTTCCATGCGCCCGGATCCCGCGCCTGACCGGCATCGCGTCGCTCGCCGCCGCCTGCCTGGTCGCCGCCTGCGGTGGCGACACCCCGCCGCACGACACCGCAGCCGAGGACGCGCCGGCGGCCGGCTCGATCCCGGTCTCCGCACCGGTCACCGAACCCGGCTCGGCACTCACGCCAGCACTTGCGCCAGCCCTCACCCCGGCCCAGCCGCTGCCGGCCGGTCCGGCTCGCCTGCTGGCGACCTACCGGGCGCGCCTGGCCGACCTGCACGAACGCATCGACCTGGCGCTGCGCCAGCTCTACCTGGACGGCACCGGCCAGCCGCTCGACGCCACGCTGACCTTCCCGAACGCCAGCATCTCGTTCGACGCGTTCCCGATCCTGTCGGACCGCGTGAAGATCCCGCTGGCGCGGGGCCGCGGCGGCCGGGTGATGGCCTACGCCTACGAATACCCGGACGGCCAACGCGGCCGGGGTCTGGTCTACGGCGCCGACGTGCTGAGCTGGATGAGCCTGGGCAGCCAGCAGATCCAGCATCGGCCGATGTTCCGGCAGGCCTGGCGCTGGGCCCTGACGCCCGGCGCCGGCCCGCTGAACTACGTCAACCACGGCCACGATGCCGGGACGATCGAGAAGTTCATCACCGGCCAGCTCGACCGCGCGGCGGTGCCGGTCGCCTGTGACCTCACCGCAGCGGCGCTCGCCGCCAGCTGCCAGGGCGCCAGCGTCTTCGTGATCGGCGGCGCGATCACCGAGGACGTCGCCGTCCGCCAGCGCCTGATCGCCAACCTCCGGTCCCTGCTGGCGCTCGGCAAGACGGTCATGTACTTCGCGCCGACCGCCTGGGACAACACGCGCGCCGGCACCAACGCCCTGATCGACGGGCTGACCGACGCCGGCCCGGTCCGCGGTCCCGGCAACTACTTCGCCTGCCCGGACGCCTGCGTGGCGGTCCCGCCGGGCAACTTCGCGCAGCTGCACGAGGCCTACAACTGGACCGACGACTGGCTGGCGCTGACCGACATGCTGGCCGGCACGGCCGCCGTGCCGGACGTCACGGCCAACCCGAAGGCGATCCAGCTGATCGAGTGGTCGCACCAGGCGCTGGGCAAGGTGCGCGACCCCATCGGCAGCGTCACCGAGCCGCAAGGCCGCGAGCAGATGCTCGAACCGCTGGCGGACTGGGCCGACGCCTGGCGTCCGCAGATCGTCTACGGCGCCACGATCGACCAGTCGGTCGACCGGCTCGCCTTCCTGCGGGCCTACGCCTCGGACTCCTGGATCAACCACAACCGGGCCGGCACGACGGTGCCGCCCCAGGGTGCCGGCAGCTACACGCCGGCGACGGCGTCGACCGGGCTGAAGCCGTCCGCCGAGTTCGAGGAGATCGCCGTGACGATCCCCCAGGCCGTCGGCATCACGCTGATCGGCCGCGCGGCCGTGCCCGGCAAGCGCGTCGAGATCGAGGTGGTCGATCCGGCCCACAGCAGCGCGCTGTCGATCCAGACCAGCTACCTGCGCAGCTGGGACCAGCCCCTGGCGCGCGACGCCGCCAACCCGGCGCGGGTCCGCTACAACAGCCCGCGCCGCCCGGGTTCCTGGCCGGTGGCGCTGAAGCCGGGCCTGGCACGCCATTTCGTGACCCCGTTCGGCGGACCGCTGATGCTCATCCATGCCGGCGCGCAGCCGGGCGATGTCGTCCGCCTGCGCATCCGCGGTGCCGCGCCCTACGCGCACCTCGACTTCACCCAGCCGAGCCCGGTCACGGACGCGCAGATCGACGAGATGACGGCGCGGGTCGGCCAGGACGCGCTGGGCTGGATGACCTTCAAGTTCGTCGGTGGCGAGGTGCAGCAGAAGGTCGAGCTGTCGCGCTGGCTGTGGGCCACGCGCGGCATGGCGGACTACCTGCGCCACGCGCTGCCGGACGACCTCTTCCAGGTCAACCACCGGTCCAACGGCTACAACAACGTCGCCCGATCGGCCACGGTGACGGCGCTGTGCAACGCGTTCCAGTGGGACTGCACGTCGAACCTGCACAAGGCCCCCGGCGTGCAGCATTTCGTCGGCTGGATCGCCAGCTGCGGCTCGATGTGCTCGGGCCAGCCGGTCGACGCCTTCGGCGGCTTCGGTGCGGGCTGGGGCACTGCCCACGAGCTGGGCCACAACACGGTCCAGCGGGTCCACACGATGTCGTTCACGGAACCCGACTTCGACACCGGCGCGGTGGTGACCAAGGGCTGCTTCGTCGAGTGCAACAACAACATCCTGTCGGTCGTGACCGGCCTGGCCGCCTGGGCCCGTGACGGCACCAACATCGGCACCGGCCGGGTCGGCACGCGCATCCTCTACAACGACGTCCTGGTGCCGGCACAGGCCGAGGCCGCGCGGCTCGGGCTGAGTGCCGACAAGGCGCGCCAGCTGACCGGCACGCGGCTGTGGACCCAGGGCGTCGACCGGGCGCGCTGGGGCCTGCACTTCCAGCTCGGGGCGCTCTACGCCAAGTACCGGCATCCCGACAGCCCGAAGGTCGAGCGCGAGATGCTGTTCGACTTCCTGGCCCTGCTGACGATGGGCGACCGGCTGGTGAAGTCCGACTGGAGCCCCGACAAGGCCGGCCGCTACGCGATGGGCCGCTACGCCAGCAACACGATCGGCAACCAGGACCTGATCTACGCGCTGAGCTCGAAGGTCATCGGCCGCGACCTGCGCCGCATCTTCGCGCTCTACGGCGTGCCGCTCAGCGTGGCCGCGCTGGACTCGGTGGCCGACCTGGCCCTGCCCGTCGCACCGCTGTCCTTCTACGCCTTCCCCGACTACGCGCCGGCCCAGGGTGTCTGGCTCGACCTCGAGACGACCCCTTGGCCGGCCTACCCGTTCGCGTCCTGAACCCCCCTCCACACGAGCACCATGAATCCTGATCCGCAGCACCGAACGACACGGCCGATCCGGCTGGCCCGCAGCCTGCTGCCCATCTTGCTGGCCGGGTTGACCGCCTGCGGCGGCAAACCGTCCGACCCACACTCGGCAGGCGGTGGACCCGTCGGCGCGCCCGGCAGCAATTCCGTGGGCGGACCCGTCAGCGACTTCGTCGGCGCGATCGCCAACAGCCCGATGGTCGACGTCGGCACGCCGATGGCCATGCCCGCAGCCGCCCGCGACGCGCTGGACCAGCTGCGCCGCCCGCTGGCGGACATGGGCACGCGGATCGACCTGGCCCTGCGCCAGATCTACCTCGACAGCGCCGGCCATCCGCTGGACACGTCGCTGACCTACACCAACGGCAGCATCTCCTTCCCGGCCTTCCCGCGTGGATCGGACCGGCTGCTGATCCCGCTGGCCCAGGGCCGCGGCGGTGCCGTGATGGCCTATGCGTTCGAGCACCCGACCGGCCAGCATGGCCGCGGCCTGGTCTATGGCGTCGACATGCTGAGCTGGATGGTCAGCGGCAGCGACCAGGTGCAGCACCGGCCGCTGTTCAAGCAGGCCTGGCTGTGGGCCCTGCACTCGAACACCGAGCAGAACGACGGGCTGCGCTTCGTGAGCCAAGGCCACGACGCCGCGGTGGTGAGCCAGTACCTCATCGGCCAGCTCGGCCGACCGGCACGGGTCGTCAGCTGCGACCTGGCCGCCGTCAAGCTGGCCAGCGCCTGCAGCACCGCCGACGTGTTCGTGGTGGGCAACGCCATCTCCGACGAGGTGGCCATCCGCGAGCGCATCGCCGCCAACGTCACGACCCTGCTCGAGGCCGGCAAGACGGTCATGTACTTCGCGCCCTCGACCTGGAACAACTCGTCGCCCGGCACCAACGCGTTGCTGATGTCACTGGGCGAGATCGGCCCGGTCGAATACCCGGGCAACTTCTTCGCCTGCCCGGACTCCTGCGAGGCGGTCACCTCCGGCTCGATCGCCGAACTGAACGAACGGTTCAACTGGGCCGTCAACTGGCAGACGCTGGTGGACATGCTGGCGGGCAAGACGCAGGTCCCCGAGATCGCCCAGCTCACGACTTCGCTCCAGCTGATCGACTGGGCCCACGAGGCGATCCGGCGCATGCAGGACCCGGGCGGCGCAACCAGCGGCGCGCCCCCGGCGCGGTCCTGGGAGACCCTGCTGTCGCGGCTGGCCGACTGGGGCGATGCCTGGCGACCGCAGGTCCTCTACGGTCCGACCATCGACAAGACCGTCGACCGCACCGCCTTCCTGCGCGCCTACACCTCGGATTCGTGGGTCATCAACAGCCGTTCCGCCACCACCGTGCCGCGTGATGGCGCGGGCATCTACATCGGCGCGAAGGCGCGCACCGCGCTGAAGCCGATCGAGGCCTTCGAGACCCTCGACGTCACCATCGCGCAGGAAAACGGCATCACGCTGATCGGGCGCGCCGCCGTGCCGGGCAAGCTCGTCGAGATCGAGATCGCGGACCCGGCCCACGCGAGCAGCCTGTCGGTCCAGTCCAGCTACATGCGCACCTGGGCCCGGCCGCTGGCCATCAACAGCGACGACCCGAAAGGCTTCCGCTACCACAGCCCGCGCCGGCCGGGTTCATGGCCCGTGCGGCTCCAGCCGGGCGTGCGCAACACCTTCATCACCCCGTTCGGCGGCCCGCTGATGCTGAGCTACGGCGGTGCCAAGGTCGGCGACGTCGTCAAGCTGCGCGTGCGCGGCGCCGCGGCCTATGCCCACATCGACTTCACCCAGCCCAGCCCCGTCACCGAGGCGCAGATCGCGGAGATGGCGGCGCGGATCAAGGAGGACGCGATGGACTGGATGACGTTCAAGTTCGTCGGCGGCGAGGTGCAGCAGAAGATCACGATGGCCGGCGAGGCCATGTCCGATCGCAGCCTGTCGGACTACCTGCGCCACTCGATCGCCACCGACGTCGTGCGCGCCAACCACTGGGCCAACGGTTACAACGAGATCCCGCGTTCGGCCACCGTCAGCTCGCTGTGCAGCACCTTCCAGTGGGACTGCAGCTCCAGCCTCCACTCGGGGCCGGGCGTGCAGCATTTCGTCGCCTGGATCCCCGCCTGCGGCGACCTGTGCTCGGGTGAGCCGATCGACGCCGACACCGGCTTCAACGCCGGCTGGGGCACCGCCCACGAGCTGGGCCACAACACGGTCCAGCGGGTCCATGCGGTGTCCTTCATCGAACCCGACTTCGACACCGGGAAGGTGTCCAACCCCGGCTGCTTCACCGAGTGCGACAACAACATCCTGTCGGTCGTGACCGGCCTGGCGGCCTGGGCCCGCGACCGCACCAACATCGGCACCGGCCGGGTCGGCACGCGCGAGTTCTACGTCGACACGTTGCTGCCGGTGCGGGCCGAGGCCGCACGGCTCAGGCTGAGTCCCGAGAAGGCCCGCCAGCTGATGGGCACGCGCCTGTGGGCGACGGGTTCGGACCGGGCCCGCTGGGGCCTGCATTTCCAGCTCGGCGCGCTCTACGCCAAGTACCGGCATCCCGACAGCCCGAAGGTCGGCCACGACATGATGTTCGACTTCCTGGCGATGCTGACGATGGGCGACCGGCTGGTCAGCAACGACTGGAGCCCGGCCAAGGCCAGCCGCTACGGCATGGGCCGCTACAGCACCAACAACATCGGCAGCCACGAGGTGGTCTACGTGCTGAGCTCGAAGATCATCGGCCGCGACCTGCGCCGCCTCTTCACGCTCTACGGCATCCCGCTGAGCGCCACGGCGCTCGATTCGGTCGCCGACCTGGGCCTGCCGGTGGCGCCGCTGACCTTCTTCGCCTTCCCGGACTACGCGCCGACCGAAGGCGTCTGGCTGGATCTGGAAGGCAACAAGCTTCCGACGTATCCGTTCGATTCATGACCAGTTCGGGCCAAAAGAACTACAAGTCTAGGTAGCCGAAATCGGCAGAAGCAGATATCGAAGGGGTGTGCCGACCGGCAGGTCGTCGGAAGACTGCGAAGTCCCGACAACCACTGGAACCGGTCACCCCACCGGTCTGCCTCGACATGAACCGAGATACCCGACACCCGCTTCAGGCGACCCCTCCGCCGAGGCCATCGAGCCGCATCCTGCCCCACGGCCTCACGCTGATGGCGATGGCCACCACCCTGCTGCTCGGCGGCTGCGGCGGCGGCTACGAGATCAAGTACGGCGACAAGACCGCCACGATCACGCCGATCGCCCAGCCGGTCACCGGATCTGGCACCGGCACCGGACCGACCGGCGACGCCGGACAGCCCGTCACGACCGAGCCCGGCAAGAGCCCTGCAACCTTGATGGGGCCCGAACCGGCGCCGGCGCCGGTCACCGGCCCGGCACCCGTCACCGGTCCGGCCCCGGCCCCGGTCACGGTCCCTGCCCCGGTCACCACACCGGCGCCGAAAACGGCCTCCTCGGAAGAAGCCGTCAAGTACCTGCTGCCCTTGCGCCGGCAGATGATGATCACGAGCAGCAAGTTCGATCAGGCCCTGCGCCAGATCTTCCTGGACAGCGCGGGCAAGCCGCTGGACACCGCGCTGACCTTCCCGGGCGCCAGCATCTCGTTCCCACAACTGCCCAGAATTTCGGATTGGCTGGTGATCCCGCTGGCCCAGAACAAGAGCGGCAAGGTGATGGCCTATGCGTTCGAGTTCCCGGACTTCGCGCACGGTCGCGGCGTGGTCTACGGCGCCGACATGCTCGACGCGATGGGCAGCGGCAGCGACCAGCGCCAGCACCGGCCGCTGTTCAACCAGGCCTGGCAGTGGGCCCTGCGAGCCACGCCGGGCACCACGACGCCCTTGCGCGTCGTCCACTACGGCATCAAGGCCGCCCCCCTTTCCGCCTACGTCACCGGCCAGCTCGGCCGCCCGTTCAAGTCGGTCGGCTGCGACCTGACCGCGCCGATGCTGGCCGCTTCCTGCCTCGCCTCCGACATGCTCGTGCTGAGCGGCAAGATCCCGGACGATCCGGACGCCCACGAGAAGATCGTCCTGGCCGCCCGGGTGTTCCTGGAGATGGGCAGGCCGGTCGTCTACTTCGCGCCGCCGGTCCTCGACAAGCGCAACGACGGCACCAACGCGCTGCTGGCGGCACTCGGCGAGATCGATCCGGTCAACCCCGGCAGCCATCAGAACGCCTGCCCGGAAGACTGTGTCTCGGTCACCCCGGGCACCTATGCGCAGCTGCGCGAGTCGAGCAACTGGACGCTGGGCTGGATGGAGCTGCTCGACATGCTGATCGGCGAGGCGCCTGTTCCCGACGTCACCACCGGCCCGCGACCGATGCAGCTGATCGACTGGGTCCACGCTGAACTGCGCCGCCAGCAGGACCCCAGCGGCGAGGCCGGACCGCAGTCCTGGCGCGCCATGCTGACGCCGCTGCTGAACTGGGCCGATGGCTGGCGCACCCAGCTCGTCTATGGCGCCGCGATCGACAAGACCGTCGACCGCACCGCGTTCCTGCGCGCCTATGCGTCGGACTCCTGGATCCTGAACACCCGCGACAGCACCGGCGTGCCACCCAAGGGCGCCGGCACGTACAGCCCCGCGAACGCGCGGACCGACCTGAAGCCGAGCACCGCGTTCGAGACCCTCGACGTCACGATCGCCCAGGCCGGCGGCATCACGCTGATCGGCCGCGCCGCCGTGCCCGGCACGCGCATCGAGATCGAGATCGCCAACGCGGCGCACGCCAGCGCGCTGACGATCCAGACCAGCCTGCTGCGCACCTGGGAGCAACCGCTGGCGGTCGACGCGAACGACCCGAAGGCGATCCGCTACAACGGCCCGCGCCATCCCGGATCCTGGCCGGTGGCCCTGAAGACCGGCGTGCGCAGCACCTTCATCACGCCGTTCGGCGGACCGCTGATGCTGGGCTATGACGGTGCCACGCCGGGCGACGTCGTCCGGCTGCGCATCCGCGGCGCGGCACCCTACGCGCACCTGGACTTCACGCAGCCGAAGGCGGTCAGCGACACGCAGATCAACGAGATGTCGGAGCGGATGCGCAAGGACGCGCTCGGCTGGATGACCCTCAAGTTCGCCGGCGGCGAGGTGCAGCAGAAGGTCGCGCTGGCCGAGTCGAGCCGGGGCCGTCGCAGCATCGCGGACGACCTGCGGTTCTCCATCGCCGAAGACGTGATGCGGGTCAACCACGGCGCCAACGGCTACCTGGACGTGCCCCTCTCGCCGTCCGTCACGGCGCTGTGCAGCACCTTCCAGTGGGACTGCAGCTCCAACCTGCACAACCCGCCAGGGGTGCAGCATTTCGTCGGCTGGAAGGCGCTGTGCAGCCCCATGTGCTCGGGCAACCCGATCGACGCCGACAGCGGCTTCGGCGCCGACTGGGGCACCGCCCGCGTGCTGGCGCTCAACACGGTCCAGCGGATCCATTCGGTGGCCTTCACCGAGGCCGACTTCGACACCGGTGCGCCGGTCACGAAGGGCTGCCTGTCCGGCTGCAGCGCCAACGTGCTGACGGTCGCCAGCGGCCTGGCCGCCTGGTCCCGTGACGGCACCAGCATCGGCGCCGGCCGGGCCGGGACACGCGCGCTCTATCAGGACGTCCTGCAAGCCGCCCGGAGCGAGGCGACGCGCCTGAAGCTGAACCCCGAGCGCACCCGCCAGCTGGTGGGCACGCGCCTGTGGACCCAGGGGCCGGCAGCGGCTCGCGCGAACCTGCATGTCCAGCTCGGTGCGCTCTACGCGAAGTACCGCAGCGCGGGCACCGCGAAGGTCCCGCGCGAGTCGATGAACGACTTCCTGACCCTGCTCGCGATGGGCGACCGCCTCGTCAGCGCCGACTGGAGCACCGCCAACGCCAGCCGCTACGCGATGGGCCGCTACGCCAGCAACGCGATCGGCAACCAGGACCTGGTCTACGTGCTCAGCTCGAAGATCATCGGCCGCGACCTGCGCCGCATCTTCGCGCTGTACGGCGTCCCGCTGAGCAGCACCGCGATGGACTCGGTCGCCGACCTCGGCCTGCCGGTCGCCCCGCTGGCCTTCTACGCCTTCCCGGACTACGCGCCGGCCGACGGCGTCTGGCTGGACCTGGAGGCCGCCAGCTGGCCGGTCTATCCGTTCGGGTCCTGATCGATCAGGCATCCCGCACGGATCGCCCGTGACATCGGAGCCCGCTGGCACCGGACAGGTCACTTGAGGCCAGGGAATGATTGGCTGAAACAGGTTATTCCGACGGCAGAGGTACTCAGAAGAATCGGCCATGACTTGACCAGCGGGGCCCGACAGGCCCGTGAACTTGACATGAGACCGCCTCTTCTGAACCAGCCTGCCAGGCATACGGACCGACGTCATTCCCATCCGCCGGACGATCCGCTCGCGGACCTGCCCAGCTTCGACCCGGACCCGCTGCACGGCACCGCATTCGACCTTTCGGCGGCTGCCGCACACATCGGTCAGCCAGCCTGGTGGAGCCTCGCGGCTGGTGCCTTGCAGGACCGCCGGAGTCCGCTGGTGCCGGCGCCCGCCATCTTCCCGTCAGCATCTGCCGCCGGCATCGTGACGCTGCCGCTCATCACCAACAGCGCACCGCGTGGCAGCGTCAACGTTTCCGGCAAGGCCCTTCAGGGCCAGACGCTCAAGGCATCCCACACGCTGACAGACGCCGATGGCCTCGGCGTCATCGGCTACCAATGGCTAGCCGACGGTGTCGTGATCGGCGGCGCGACGGGTTCGTCGCTCGTGCTCGCACAAGCCCAGGTCAACCACAAGATCAGCGTGCGCGCCAGCTACCGCGATGGCCGCGGGACCCACGAGGCGGTGACCTCGGTGCAGACCGCACCGGTGGTCAACATCAACGACCAGCCCACCGGCCCGGTCACCGTCTTTGGCCCCCCCCTGCAGGGCCAGACGCTCCAGGCTTCCCACAAGCTGGCAGATGCCGACGGCCTCGGCTTCATCAGCTACCAATGGCTTGCCGACGGCGTCGCCATCAGCGGCGCGACGGGCTCCACGCTCGTGCTTGCACAAGCCCAGGTCGACCACAAGATCAGCGTGCGCGCCAGCTACCGCGATGGCGGTGGGACGCTCGAATCGGTCACATCGATACGCACACCATCGGTCATCAACGTCAATGACGCACCGCAGGCGCGCCTGGTTCAACAGACGCTCGACGAGGACGGCAAGCTCGCGTTCAACGCCACGTCGTTCGGCTTCGTCGATGCGCCAGGAGAAAACGGGACTCTGGCTGCGGTCGTGATCAGGGTCCTGCCATCGAGCGGCCGGCTGACGCTGAACGGGCTCGCGGTGTCGTCCGGACAGGTGGTCCCGGCCGCCGCACTGGAGCAACTCGTCTATCGGCCCGCAGACAACCTGAACGGCTACGCAGTCGACCGGTGGTCGTTCCGGCTGCGCGACGACGGAGGGACTGCGCTGGGCGGCGTCGACACCTCGACGGCGGATTCGTTGATGTCGCTCACGCTGCGGCCGGTCAACGACGCCCCGACCAGCGCTGACGGATCGCGCTGGACCATCCCGAACGCCCCCCTGCGCTTCGCGCGCGAGGACTTCGCCTTCACCGACCCCACTGATCGCCCCTCGAATGCGCTGCTGGCGGTGCGGATCGTCACGCTGCCCACCCATGGCAGCCTGCACGTGGACGGAGTCGCCTTGACCGCCGGTCAGTCGATCGCGGCGGACAAACTGGAGCGTCTGACCTACACGGCTGCAGCGGGACAGTTCGGCAAGGCCTTGGACCGCTACACCTTCGCCGTGCAGGACGACGGTGGCACCGAGCGCATGGGCGTCGACATCAGCCGGGCGTACACGATGACGCTCGACGTCCTGGCGCCGATGGCACCGACCGTGACGCTCGATCCGATCGCCGGCGATGGTGTCCTCGATCGCATCGAGAGCGGTCGTGCCCTGCTGCTGACCGGCCGACTGGCGGGCATGACCCAGGTGCTGGAGGGCCATGTGGCCGCCTCGATCGCCTTGTCGATCGTGGACCTCGATGCCCCGGGTCAGCCAGCGATCGAACTTCGGGCCAGCGACTACGCCAGCGCCTCCGGACTCTGGCAGGCCAGCCTGGATCCCGCGCGCCTGACCGATGGGCATCGCCACCAGATCACGGTCACGACCACCGGCTCTGGCGGCGCAGCGGGGCTCACCGCCACCACCCGGGCCGACGTTCGGGTGGACCGCACCGCGCCAACCGCCACGGTCACCGACGATGTCTCGGGCTCGATCGTCACGACGAGCGTCGGCTACACGATCACCTTCAGCGAACCGGTCACCGGCTTCGACGCGGCAGACATCTCCTCGCCGAACGGCAAGGTCGGCTCGCTGGCCTGGATCGACGCCCGGCAGGCCCGGTTCACGTTCACGCCCACCGATCTGACGCAGGGCGACAACCTCGACGTTCGCATCGGCACCGGCTGGCTGGACGCCGCGAGCAATGCACCCACCGCCGCGCCTGCCATGCGCACGCTGGCCTGGGACCGCCTGCAGCCCAAGCCGCCCGGGCTCGCGCTGGCCGACGATACGGGGGCCTCGAACACGGACGGCATCACACGGCTGGGCACGGTCAAGGTCTCGGGTCTCGAAGCGGGTGCCACGTGGCGGTACACGCTGGACGGCTCGACCTGGCAGGACGGCGTCGGGTCATCGTTCATCCTGCCTGCGGGCACCCATGCCGCCGCCCGGGTACAGGCGCAGCAGACCGACGCGACCGGCCATGTCAGCGCCAGCGGCACGAACGCGCAGGCCTGGATCGTCGACACGACGGTTGCCCGTCCGAGTCTGCAGGTACGACAGGACACGGGCCGATACGGCGACGACCGGATCACGCGGGATGCGAGGATCAACGCGATCGGACTGGAAGCAGAAAGTCGTCGCGAGATCTCGGTCGACGCGGGCAAGACATGGACCACCCTGTCGGGCGGCGCATTCGATCTGCCCGATGGCACCTATGCGGACGGTGCCTTGCTGATCAGGCAGGTCGACGTGGCCGGCAATATCAGCGCGTCATCCGCGCCACTGCAGGCCTTCACCATCGACACGGCCGCGCCAGCGCCCACGTGGGCCCTGGTCGCCGACACCGGAGTCGCGGCAGACGACGACATCACGCGGCTCGGGACCCTGCGACTGGGCATCGAGGTCGGCAGCAGCTGGGCCGCCAGCATCGACGCCGGCGTCACCTGGCTCAACGGCAGCGGCGTGAACTGGACACTCCCGGAAGGCAGCTACGCCGCTGGCATGGTCCGCATGAAGCAGACCGATCTGGCAGGCAACGTCAGTGCCGTGGGCATCAGCACAAGAGCCATCCGCGTTGACCGAAGCATCACCGCGCCCACCTTGAGCCTGAAGGCCGACACGGGGTCCAGTGCGTCCGACTTCAATACCCGCGACGGTCGGCTGTCGGTGCAAGGTCTGGATGCCGGTGACCGATGGTCCTGGAGTCTCGACGGGGTGACGTGGACGAACGGGGTCGGACAGTCGCTGGACCTGCCCGCAGGCCAGCACAACGTGCGGGTGCGCGCCGAGGACGAAGCAGGCAACCAGGCCGAAGCCACGCCGATGGCCATCTGCGTCGACACCTCCCGTCCGGACATGCCCCACCTCGTGCTGGCAGAAGACAGTGGCACACCCGGTGACGGTCGAAGCCGGAACGGCCTGATCCAGGTGACCGACCTGGATCCGCTCGGCCAGTGGGAATACACGCGCAATGCAGGCGTCGACTGGCTGACCGGCTCAGGCACGACCTTTCTGCTGGACGTCGGCACCTACCGCGCGGCAGCCGTGCAGGTCCGGCAATTCGATCGCGCCGGCAATGGATCGGTGACGGGTCAACTGGCGGCGGACCTGGTCATCGAGACCGCGTCAGGCCCGCAGAAGCCCCGGCTGCAATCCAGCTGGCTGGACAACGCCACAGGCGTCGACGTGACCAGCTCGATCGTGCTGGACTTCGGCACCGCCGACTTGCGAGCGGTTGCCGGCCTGAAGATCAGGCTGGTCGACGATGGCGGCAACGCCAGCGACGGTCAGGCCTACGGGCTCGAAGCCACCACGCACACGCAGGTCTTCGATGTGGCGGGCAGCAACGTCAGCCTGTCAGGCGGCCGCGTCACCGTGACGCCGACGAAACATCTGGATCTGGCTTCGCGCTATCACATCGAACTCGACGACGGCGCCTTCGTCGACCGCAGCAGCGGGCTTGCCTCGACCGGCTGGAGCGATGCGTCGGTGCTGAACTTCGAGACCGTGAGGCCAGCCGCCACGGCCAGCGCCGCGGCATCCTGGCGCATGGGCGACGACGGAACGCGACACGCATCGCACGCCTGGATCGACCTGTCCGGCCAAGGCGACAGCTGGAGCAACCGGGTGGTGACGATCCAGGCCGACGGCGGCGCGCGTGCCTACGTGTGCGCCGATCAGGCTCGCGAACCGGCCTGGTCGGCCCTCGGCTTCGACGGCATCGGAACCGGGAACTTCAACGTCCGGATCAGCCAGTTCGGCGCCGATGACCTGCTCTACATCGACGACCAGGGTCACGGCGAAGACTTCAACAACCCGGATCTGACCCTGATGGTGGCGGGTACCACCGGCACCACCCTTTACTACGGTCCCGGCAACAACGAGACCGACGGGCTGGGGGGGCAGATCGAGATCGGACTGGCCGGCGGCCTGGCCGCCTTCGCAACCCGCGCCGCCTGGCAGTCCAGCCTGGGCCTGAGCACCTCGCCCTACGTCATCGGCTGACAGGCATGAGACCCGCTCGAAACCATCCCCTTCGGACAGCAGACCTTCCGGATACCCACGCCATGATCCAACCCTCACATCTGCCGAGCCGGCCGCCTGTCCAGGCATGGCTCGCCCATGTCTTGTCCGTCACCTTGCTGGCGGGCCTGTCCACGCTGGTCGCCTGTGGCGGCGGCCAAGGCACCCCGTCGAACGGGTCGGCCACTCCTCCGGCCGGGAGCACCGTCGCAGCACCCGATTCGATCGCCCAAGTCGAACCGAGCAACCCGGAGGCGACGACCTCCGAGCCCGTTTCCGGCCATGACAAGAGCGTGCTGAACAGCCGAGGCATCGAACGCCCGAGATCGAGCGAGCCGATGCCCTACTTCAGTGGCCGTACCGAACAAGCCGACTACACCTTGGCAAGTGGCCTTGACGAACCCGGCGAGATCGACGACAGCCTGCCCGTCAGCGGTCCGGCCCTCGCGACGGCGCAAGCAGTGCCGCAGGCCACCAGCGCGGCGGCCGATCCTGGCGTCGTGCTGGCGCGCCTGCGCAGCCGCGTGACGCAGATGAGCGGCGCGATGGACCGTCATCTACAAGACCTCTTCCTCGATCAGGATGGTCATCTGCTCGACACCGGGCTGTCGTTCACGCAGGGAAGCATCTCGTTCCCGCCCAGCCCTGGCATCACCGGCGCGACGGTGATTCCGCTCGCCTGGGGCAAGAGTCGACAGATGATGGGCTATGGCTTCGAGCATCCGGAAGGCGCCCACGGGCGCGGCCTCGTCTATGGCGCCGACGTGCTCAACTGGATGACCACCGGCAGTCGCGAGGTCCGACATCGCCCGCTGCTGCGCAGTGCCTGGCGATGGGCGCTGCCCGCCAGCGCGATCACGGGTGGCAAGGTGCGCTACGCCACCCACAACTACAGCGCGGCAACGGTCAAGACCTATGTCACGGACGCACTCGGCATGAGCGCCGAAGCCGTGACCTGCGACCTCACGGCGGCCACCCTGGCGAGCACCTGCGATGGCATGGACGTGTTCGTGATCGGTGGCGGCATCGACGATGGTCTGGTCACCCGCCAGCGCATCGTCACGAACGTCCGGACCCTGCTGTCGGCCGGCAAGTCGGTGATGTACTTCGCGCCCTCGACCTGGAACAACTCCGGTCCCGGCACCAATGCCCTGCTCTTTGCGCTCGGGGAGGCTTCGGTGTCCTATCCCGGCAACTACTTCTGGTGTCCAGATGCCTGCGAGTCGGCGACCGTGGGCAGCTTCGAGCAGGTTCGTGCCGATTTCAACCTGGCCAGCCGCTGGGTGGATCTGCTGGCCATGCTGGACGGGACCCTGGCCATACCCGATGTCGTCACCAACCGCCGACCGATCGAACTGATCGACTGGGCGCACGACGCGCTTCGGCAATTTCAGGCCCGCGACATCAGCGTGCTCAACCAGCGCGGCGGCAGGGACCTGCTGCGCCTGCTGGTGGCCTGGGCCGATGCCTGGCGCCCGCAGGTGGTCTACGGCGCGAGCATCGACAAGTCGGTGAACCGGCTTGCATTCCTGCGCGCCTACGCGTCGGATTCATGGATCCAGAACAACCGTCGGTCCCTCACGCTGCCAGCCCAGGGCGCTGGCGACTACACGCCCGCCCTGGCGGCCCGCGAGATGCGCCCCGGCACTGAAGCCGAGGACATCGACGTGACGATCGCGCAGTCCGATGGCATCACCCTGATCGGCAGGGCCGCCGTACCAGGTCAGGCCGTCGAGATCGAGGTCGTCACGGCTGGCAGCAGCACGGCTCTGGCGGTCCAGACCAGCTACCTGCGCGCCTGGGGCAATCCCATGAGCTTTGACGCGGGCTCGCCCGGGGCGATCCGATACCAGAACCCGCGCCGTCCGGGGTCCTGGCCCGTGCCCCTGAAAACCGGGGAAGTGCGGCATTTCATTTCGCCGTTCGGTGGCCCGCTCATGCTGACCTACAACGGAGCGAAGCCAGGCGATGTCGTGAAGTTGCGCCTTCGCGGCGCGGCCACCTATGCCCACATCGACTTCACCCAGCCAACGCCGGTCACGCAAGCCCAGATCGACGAGATGGCCACGCGCATCAGCAACGACGTGCTGGACTGGATGAGCTTCAAGTTCGTGGGCGGCGAAGTGCAACAGAAGATCCCCCTGTCGCGCTTCAACTGGGTCGGCCGCAGCCTGTCGGACTACCTGCGATACGCCCTGCAGGACGACGTCTTCCAGGTGAACCACCGCGCCAACGGCTACCGCAACGTGACCCACTCGCCCACCGTCGCCGCGCTGTGCGCGCAGTTCGCCTGGGACTGCACCTCCAACCTGCACCGGGCACCCGGCGTACAGCATTTCGTGGGCTGGATCGCCACCTGTGGCAGCCTGTGTTCCGGTCAACCCGTGGACGCCTACGGCGGCTTCAGCGCGGGATGGGGTACCGCGCATGAGTTGGGTCACAACACGGTCCAGCGGGTCCACACGATCTCCTTCACCGAACCCGATTTCGACACCGGCCTGACGGTCAACAAGGGTTGCTACACCGAGTGCAACAACAACATCCTGTCGGTCGTCACCGGCATGGCGGTGTGGGCCCGTGAAGGCCGCAACATCGGCTCCGGCCGGGTGGGCACGCGCAAGCTCTACGTCGACATCCTGCAGCCGGCCCGGGCCGAGGCCATTCGTCGAGGATTGACACCGGAGCAGACCCGGCTGATGACGGGCACGCGACTTTGGGTCAACGGATCGGAAATCGCCCGTTGGAGCCTGCACTTCCAGCTCGGTGCGCTCTACGCGAAGTACCGGCATCCGGACAGCCCGATCGTCGAGCGGGAGATGATGTTCGACTTCCTGCGCATGCTGACGATGGGCGACCGCCTCGTCAGCGCCGACTGGAGCACCGCCAACGCCAGCCGCTACGCGATGGGCCGCTACGCCAGCAACGCGATCGGCAACCAGGACCTGGTCTACGTGCTCAGCTCGAAGATCATCGGCCGCGACCTGCGCCGCATCTTCGCGCTGTACGGCATCCCGCTGAGCAGCACCGCGATGGACTCGGTTGCCGACCTCGGCCTGCCCGTCGCCCCGCTGGCCTTCTACGCCTTCCCGGACTACGCCCCGGCCGACGGCGTCTGGCTCGACCTGGAAGCCGCCAGCTGGCCGGTCTATCCGTTCGGGTCCTGAGCCCAGCGCCCTGACGCCCTGACGCCCGGGCGCAGGGCGACGATCAGCCGATCGTCAGCGCTCCCGGGAACACCCACAGCAGGCCGGCCGTCATCACGACATAGCGGATCAGCTTGCCCAGCGCCATCCAGCCGACGCAGGGCCAGAACGGCAGCCGCAGCCAGCCGGCGACAAGGCACAGCGGATCGCCGACGACCGGCAGCCAGGCGAGCAGACAGGCCTTCGGCCCGAAGCGCTGGAGGATCGCCAGCGCGCGGTTCTCCGGTCCGTGGTGGGTGACACGCTCGTAGGCGCGTTCGGCGCCCCAGCCCATCCACCACGAGATCGCGCCGCCCAGCGTGTTGCCGGCGGTCGCCACCAGCACCACCGGCCAGAACTCCGACGGGTTGAGCTTGACGAGTCCGAAGACGACCGGCTCCGAGCCCATCGGCAGGATCGTGGCCGACAGCGTCGAGACGACGAAGACGGCCAGCAGGCTGTATTTCGGCAAGGCCAGCGCGGCCAGCAGGGTCGGGATCCAGGTGTCCATGCGGGCGATTCTGGCGCGACGACAAGCCCTTCCCGGAGGCCCGCCAGGTGGCCCGACGCAGCCATCCCAAGCGCCAATCCAGGGGTGGACGCTGGCTATACTCTGCCTCCTTTTGCAGCAACCGGCGGCCGGCATCCGGCTCCGGCGCCCCTCCTCTCCCCTCCCCCTCGTGATGCAGATCGGCCCTCACATGCTGCCGAACCGGCTCTTCGTTGCCCCGATGGCCGGGGTGACGGACCGCGCGTTCCGCCAGCTCTGCAAGCGCCTGGGGGCCGGCTACGCGGTCAGCGAGATGGTCAGCTCGCGGCCCGAGCTGCGCGACAGCCGCAAGACCAGCCGCCGGCTGGACCACACCGGCGAGGTCGCCCCGATCGCCGTGCAGATCGCCGGTACCGACCCGGCCGAGATGGCGCAGGCCGCGCGCGACAACATCGCCTGCGGCGCCCAGATCATCGACATCAACATGGGGTGCCCGGCCAAGAAGGTCTGCAACGTCTGGGCCGGTTCGGCCCTGATGCGCGACGAGGACCTGGCCACCCGCATCGTCGCCGCCGTGGTCGACGCCTGCGCCCCGCTGGGCGTGCCGGTGACGCTGAAGATGCGCACCGGCTGGTGCCAGGAACAGAAGAACGCGCTGGTCATCGCGCGCGCCGCGCAAGCCGCCGGCGTGGCGATGGTGACGGTGCATGGCCGAACCCGCGAGCAGGGCTACAAGGGCGAGGCCGAATACGCCACGATCGCCGCCGTCAAGGCCGCGCTGGACATCCCGGTGGTTGCCAACGGCGACATCGACAGCCCGCGCAAGGCCGCCGCCGTGCTGGCCGCGACCGGCGCCGACGCCGTCATGATCGGCCGCGCCGCGCAAGGCCGGCCGTGGATCTTCCAGGAGATCCACCACTTCCTGGCCACCGGCACCGAACTGCCGCCGCCCGCCACGCTGCAGGTGCGCGACTGGCTGCTCGAACACCTGCAGGACCACTACGGCCTCTATGGCGAACTGGCCGGCGTGCGCACCGCGCGCAAGCACATCGGCTGGGCCGTGCACGCGCTGCCCGGCGGCAGCGCCTTCCGCGCCCGCATGAACACCCTGACGAGCACCGCCGAACAATGGCGCGCGCTCGACGACTACCTGACCGGGCTGGCCGACCACCACCCGGCCTGGCCCGAGACGGCCGCCACGGTCACCGCCGAAGGCGAGCCCACCCACGACGACGCACAGCCGCCGGCTGCCCTGACCGCATGAGTTCCTCCCCTCCGATCGACGACTCCATCCGCCAGAACCTCGAGATCTATTTCGAGGACCTCGACGGCACCGAGCCGCACGCGCTCTACGACATGGTCCTGAAGGCCGTCGAACGTCCGCTGCTCGACGTCGTCATGCGCAAGGCCGACGGCAACCAGAGCCGCGCCGCCGAGTGGCTGGGCATCAACCGCAACACGCTGCGCCGCAAGCTGATCGAGCACAAGCTCATCGACTGAGCCACCCGCAAGGCTCGCGCTCCCGGCCCTCGACGCCGCCCGATTCCTGAACTTCACCGTGGCCGACGACGGCCCGCTCCCACCATGACCACCGCTCTCCTCTCCGTTTCCGACAAGACCGGCGTCGTCGACTTCGCCCGCGGCCTGCACGCGCTGGGCGTCAAGCTGCTGTCGACCGGCGGCACCGCCAAGCTGCTGGCCGAGGCCGGCCTGCCGGTCACCGAGGTGGCCGACCACACCGGCTTCCCCGAGATGCTCGACGGCCGCGTCAAGACGCTGCACCCGAAGATCCACGGCGGCCTGCTGGCGCGCCGCGACCTGGGCGCGCACATGGCCGCGCTGGACGCCCACGGCATCGAGACGATCGACCTGCTGGTCGTCAACCTTTACCCGTTCGAGGCCACGGTCGCCAAGCCCGGCTGCTCGCTGGAGGACGCGATCGAGAACATCGACATCGGCGGCCCGGCGATGGTGCGCAGCGCCGCCAAGAACTGGGCCGACGTCGCCGTGCTGACCGACGCCAGCCAGTACGCCGAGGTGCTGGCCGAGCTGCAGGCCGACGGCCGCACCCGCCGCGAGACCCGCTTCAAGCTGTCGGTCGCCGCCTTCAACCGCATCAGCAACTACGACGCGGCGATCAGCGACTACCTGTCCTCGCTGGTCGACGGCGCCGCCACCGCCAACGGCGCCGCCCCGGCCCGCACCGAGTTCCCGGCCCAGTCCAACGGCCGCTTCGTCAAGCTGCAGGACCTGCGCTACGGCGAGAACCCGCACCAGGCCGCCGCCTTCTACCGCGACCTGCACCCGGCCCCCGGCTCGCTGGTCACGGCCCGCCAGTTGCAGGGCAAGGAGCTGTCCTTCAACAACATCGCCGATGCCGACGCGGCGTGGGAGTGCGTGAAGAGCTTCGACGCCGCCGCCGGCGAGGTCGCCTGCGTGATCGTCAAGCACGCCAACCCCTGCGGCGTGGCGCTGGGCGCGGACGCCGGTCAGGCCTATGCGAAGGCCTTCCAGACCGATCCGACCTCGGCCTTCGGCGGCATCATCGCCTTCAACACCACGGTCGACCGCGACGCCGCCGAACGTGTCGCCAAGCAGTTCGTCGAGGTGCTGATCGCGCCGGCCTACACCGACGAGGCGCTGGCGATCTTCGCGGCCAAGGCCAACACCCGCGTGCTGCAGATCCCGCTGGACGGCATCGACCGCCGCAGCGCCTCGGCCTGGCAGCGCGGCCAGAACGCGCACGACGTCAAGCGCGTCGGCTCGGGCCTGCTGATCCAGAGCGCCGACAACCACGAGCTGCAGCGCGCTGACCTGAAGGTCGTCACGAAGCTCGCCCCGACCGAGGCCCAGCTCGATGACCTGCTGTTCGCCTGGAAGGTCGGCAAGTTCGTCAAGAGCAATGCGATCGTGTTCTGCAAGGACGGCATGACGGTGGGCGTCGGCGCCGGCCAGATGAGCCGGCTGGACTCCGCCCGCATCGCCAGCATCAAGGCCGGCCACGCCGGGCTGACGCTGGCCGGCAGCGTCGTCGCCAGCGACGCGTTCTTCCCGTTCCGCGACGGCCTGGACGTGCTGGCCGATGCCGGCGCGCTGTGCGTGATCCAGCCGGGCGGCTCGATGCGCGATCCGGAGGTCATCGCCGCCGCCGACGAACGTGGCATCGCGATGGTCTTCACCGGCGTGCGCCACTTCCGCCACTGAGCCCGGTGCGCATCCTCGGCATCGACCCCGGCCTGGTCACGACCGGCTTCGGCGTGATCGAGGCCGACGGACCGAGGCTGCGCTACATCGCCAGCGGCACGATCAAGACCCGCGAGGCGGCCATCGGTGACCTGCCGGGCCGCATCAAGATCATCTTCGAGGGCGTGCGCGAGGTCGTCACGACCTACGCACCCGAGGTCGCCGCGCTCGAGATCGTCTTCGTCAACGTCAACCCGCAGAGCACGCTGCTGCTCGGCCAGGCCCGCGGTGCGGCGCTGGCCGCGCTGGTCAGCGCCGGGCTGACGGTGACCGAATACACGGCGGTGCAGATGAAGAAGGCCGTGGTCGGCCACGGCCAGGCCCGCAAGGAACAGATCCAGGCGATGGTCGCGCGGCTGCTTCAGCTGCCCGGCGAACCGGGCAAGGACGCCGCCGACGCGCTCGGCCTCGCCATCGCCCACGCCCATGCCGGCGGCACCTTCGCCGCCGCCGCCGCCAGCACCACGCTGACGCGTCGCCAGCACGCCCAGTACAAGGGCGGACGCATCTACTGAGCCGGCCCGGCGACGCCCCGGCGTGATCTCCGACCGGCCAGCTTGACGCCGGACAAGTCCCGTTGCGCATTTCCTGCCACGAGCGGACGCACGACGCTTACGATCATGAACCGAAGCGATATCCCTCGCCCAGCGGTCCCGCCACCATGCCCGAGCCCGCCCTGCAGAGCCCGAACCCGCCCGCCTCCCGCCTGGAAGGCGACCTGCTGCCGGCCGTGTTGCGCGTGTTCGAACAGGGTCCGTACTGCGTCTGGATCTGCGACGAGGACGACCGCGTCGTGCACGCCACCGCCGCCAGCGCGACGCTGCTGAAGCTGGCGCCCGGCGCGGCGCTGGGCCGGCGTCCGGAGGACGTGCTGGCCGGTCCTGGCGGCAACCTGACCCGTTGGGGTCTGCTGCGCCAGCGGGCGAGCCGGGACGGCAGCGCGCAGGCCGAGATGCTGCTTGGCAGCGGCCACGACGTCGCGCTGTGGGCCCGCCTGACGCTCGACCGCCTGCCCGGCCCCAGCTCGGGTGGGCCGATGCTGTCGGCGCTGGTGATCGAGGACATCACGACCGAGCGGATCCAGGCCGTGCTGCAGGCCCCCGTGCTCGACGCGATCGTGCACGAGCAGCCGCTGCACGAGCTGATGGCGCTGGTCTGCCGGCAGGTCGAGGCGCTGGCGCCCGACGTGGTCGCCACCGTGCTGGGCATCGACGACGAGGGCCAGCTCGACCCGCTGGCCGGGCCGAGCTTCCCGCACGAGGTCTCGCTCGGCTTCAAGGGCATCCCGATCGGTCCGGTGGTCGGCTCCTGCGGCACGGCGGCGTGGCGCGGCAGTCCGGTGCTGGTGACCGACATCGCCCACGATCCCCTGTGGGAGGACTACCGCTCGGCCGTGCTGCCCCTGGGTCTGCGGGCCTGCTGGTCGAGCCCGGTCAAGAACCACGCGCAGCGCGTGCTGGCGACCTTCGCCTTCTACTTCCGCGAGGCCCGCGGGCCGTCGGTGCTGCACCGCCGCCTGGTCGCGACCTGCCTGGACCTGTGCACGCTGGCCTTCGAGCGCGAGCATTCGCGCGCCCACATCCACGCGCTGGCCTACTACGACGGCCTGACCGGCCTGCCGAACCGCGGCGAGCTGCAGCGCCTGGCCGAAGTGGCCGTGCAAGCGGCCCGGCGCGAGCAGCAGCCGCTGGCGCTGCTGTTCATCGATCTGGACGACTTCAAGCTGATCAACGACAGCCAGGGCCACGCCATCGGCGACGCGGTGCTGCGGCTGATCGCGCAGCGGCTGCAACGCTCGGTCCGGCAGGACGACCTGGTCGGCCGGCTGGCCGGCGACGAGTTCGTCGTCGTGCTGCCCAGCTGCGACGCCGCCACCACGCGCGACATGGCCGAACGCATCGCCGCCCGGCTGGCCGAACCGCTGTCGGTGCCCAACCCGCCCGGCGCGTCGCTGACGCTGCATGCCGGCGCCAGCATCGGCGTGGCCATGCTGCCCGAGGACGGCCTCGACATGGAGACGCTGCTGCGCCACGCTGACCTGGCGATGTACCAGGCCAAGGCCCTGGGCCGCGGCCAGCTCGCGTTCTTCCACCGCGAGCTCGACGAACGCAGCCGCGAACGCATGCGCCTGGAGATCGACCTGCGCCGCGCCATCGGCGCCGGTGAGCTGAGCCTCGTCTACCAGCCGGTCGTGCAGGCGGATTTCGAGCGCATCCACGGCCTGCACAGCGTCGAGGCACTGGCCCGCTGGCATCACCCGCAACTGGGCCAGATCGCCCCGTCGCGCTTCATCTCGCTGGCCGAGTCCTGCGGCCTGATCGGCGCGCTGTCACGCTGGGCACTGGACAGCGCCTGCGCCCAGATGGTCGCCTGGCGCGAAGCCGGCGTGGCCGTGCCACAGGTCTCGGTGAACCTGTCGGCACGCGACTTCCACGACCCGGCGCTGCTCGACTGGATCTCCGCGACGCTGCGCCGCCACCAGCTGCCGGCCGAGGCGCTGACGCTCGAACTGACCGAATCGGCTCTGCTGGACCGCCGCACCGACACGCTGGCCGATCTCGCCGCCCTGCGCGCGCTGGGGGTGCGACTGGCGCTGGACGACTTCGGCACCGGCTACTCCAGCCTCAGCCACCTGCACCGCCTGCCGATCCAGCGCGTCAAGCTCGACAGCAGCTTCGTGCACGACCTGGACACCGACACCAACGCCCAGGTGCTGACGACCACCGTGCTGCGCATCGGCGAAAGCCTCGGCATCGAGGTGGTCGCCGAGGGGGTCGAGACCGAGACCCAGTCCCTGTTCCTGCGCCAGCGCGGCTGCACGCTGCTGCAGGGGTATCTGCATGGGCGACCGATGAAGGCGGAGGAGCTGGCGGGGTGGCTGGCGAATGGGGGGTGAGGCGCGGGGCGGAGAGACCCCTCACCCTCGGTCCCTCTCCCGCAAGGGGCGAGGGATGACTCGGTTGGCAGGGTGTCGCGCTGATGAGGCGTCATGGTTTCGTGACAGGCTCATCGAATGAGCCACTGCCAACAACACCGATCAGCACGAGGCCAGAACCCTTTTTCCCTTGCGGGAGAGGGTAGGGTGAGGGGTTCATTCCCCGTCGCCATCCGGCGACGCACTTGGCCCGCCCGTACGCCCGCTACAACGCCAGCGTCAGCCGTTCCAGCAGAAGCACGACCGCGCCGGCCAGCCCGGCGAGCACGGTCCACTTGACGATCAGCAGGCCGCGCTGGCGCCAGACGACCTGGCCGGTGGCCATGTAGGCGGCGACGCAGGCGATGGCCGCGACCATCAGCAGCATGAAGACGAGGCGGATCACCAGCATGGCCGCGTCCTCACCAGGCGGGCGCGAGCTCGGCCATGCCTTGCGGGGCGAGCTTCTCGTCCTCGAAGGTCACGACCTCCCAGGCCTCGGCGTCGGCCAGCAGCTTGCGCAGCAGCTGGTTGTTCAGCGCGTGGCCGCTCTTGAAGGCGACGTAGTGCGCCAGCAGCGGCATGCCGCACAGGAAGAGATCGCCGATGGCATCGAGGATCTTGTGCTTCACGAACTCGTCGTCGTAGCGCAGGCCGTCGCTGTTGAGCACGCGGTAGTCGTCGACCACGATGGCGTTGTCCATCGAGCCGCCGAGCGTCAGGCCGCGTGATCGCATCAGCTCCAGGTCCTTCGTGAAGCCGAAGGTGCGGGCCCGCGCGATGTCGCGCTTGTACTGGCCGGAGCCCATGTCGAAGACCACGCGCTGGCCGGTCTGGTCGACGGCGGGGTGGTCGAAGTCGATCTCGAAGGTCAGCTTGTAGCCGTGGTGCGGTTCGAGCCGCGCCCACATCGCGCGCTGGCCTTCGCCGACCTTGACCTCGATGGGCTTGCGCACGCGCAGGAAGCGCTTGGGCGCGTTCTGCAGCTCGATGCCGGCGCTCTGCAGCAGGAAGACGAAGGACGCGGCCGAGCCGTCGAGGATGGGCACTTCCTCGGCCGTGATGTCGATGTAGAGGTTGTCCAGCCCGAGTCCGCAGCAGGCCGACATCAGGTGTTCGACCGTGTTGACCTTGGGCGCGCCGGGATCGCCGCCGGGCGACAGCGTCGTGGCCATGCGGGCCTCGCAGACGCCGTCGGCGCGCACGGGGATGTCCACCGGCTGCGGCAGGTCGATGCGGCGGAAGACGATGCCGGTGTCGGGCGGCGCCGGACGCAGCGTCAGCTCGACCTTCTTGCCGCTGTGCAGGCCCACGCCGACGGCGCGGGTCAACGACTTCAGGGTGCGTTGCTTGAGCATGGGCGCGATTTTAGAAGTTCGATCCGTCCCGGACCGGTCGACCGGACATGGCCGTGCCTATCGCCGCCATGGCAAAAACCCGGCGCGCGGGCGACGCGCGCCGGGATCAAGGAGAACGACGGAACGGGGCGGATCAGTCCGCCTGCTTGCGCAGGAAGGCCGGGATCTCGATCTCGTCCATGCCGTTGCTGGCCAGGGCGTCGACCTTGGCAGCCGCCTGGGTGCGGTTGTTGCGCCAGACGCTGGGCACCACGAACTCGTTGCCGACGCCGACCGGCGAGGCCATCGCGCCCGCGCCCATGCCGCCCACCGCCGCGCCGTGGCCAGCCGCGCTGGCGCTCAGGCCGTGCGCGCCGACCGGCGAGGCCGCCGCGACCGACTGGGTCAGCACGGGGATGTTGTCGGTGCCGGTGCGCTGCACCACGACCTGCGGCTGCTGCACGACCTGGATGGTCGGCGCGACGCGGCGGGTCGAGGCCAGGCCGGTGGCGATCACCGTGACGCGCAGCGCGTCGCCCAGGCTCTCGTCGTAGGCGGTGCCGAAGATGACGTGCGCGTCTTCCGCCGCGTAGCGACGGATGGTGGTCATCGCGTTGCGGCTCTCGGCCAGCTTGAAGGTCTGCTTGCTCGCGGCGATCAGCACCAGCACGCCACGCGCGCCGGACAGGTCGATGCCTTCGAGCAGCGGGCAGGCCACGGCGGCCTCGGCGGCCTTGGTGGCGCGGTCCGGGCCGCTGGCGGTCGCCGTGCCCATCATGGCCTTGCCGGGCTCGCTCATCACCGTCTTGACGTCCTCGAAGTCGACGTTGACCAGGCCGGGGATGTGGATGATGTCGCTGATGCCGCCGACGGCGTTCTTCAGCACGTCGTTGGCTTCGGCGAAGGCCTGTTCCTGGGTGACGTCGTCGCCCATGACCTCAAGCAGCTTCTCGTTGAGCACGACGATCAGGCTGTCGACGTTGGCCTCCAGCTCGGCCACGCCGGCATCGGCCTGCTTCATGCGGCGGTTGCCCTCGAACTCGAAGGGCTTGGTGACCACGCCCACGGTCAGGATGCCCATCTCCTTGGCGATGCGCGCGATCACCGGCGCCGCGCCGGTGCCGGTGCCGCCGCCCATGCCGGCGGTGATGAAGACCATGTGCGCGCCGCCGAGCGATTCGCGGATGCGGTCCTGCGCCTCTTCGGCCGCCGCCTTGCCCTGGTCCGGACGCGAACCGGCACCCAGGCCGGTGTGGCCCAGCTGCAGCAGGCTGTGGGCCTGCGAGCGGTTCAGCGCCTGCGCGTCGGTGTTGGCGCAGATGAACTCCACGCCCTGCACGCCCTGTCCGATCATGTGGTCGACCGCATTGCCGCCGCCGCCGCCGACGCCGATCACCTTGATCTGCGTGCCCATGTCGAATTCCTCGATCATCTCGATGCCCATGCCGTTCTCCTTTGAGTCGTCTGTGTGTCGTCGTTCGTCTGCGTGGTCCTGGCTGACTTCTTGTTGTCGTCCTGCTCGGTGAGGTCCGCGCCGCAGAACCTGCGCGGTCCACCGGGGAGGCCGCCCTGCCGAGGCAGGGGCGGCGCGCCCTGTGTGTGTGATCTGGTCATCCGGTCCTGTCCTCCCCTGCGTATGTGTCGTGCCCCAGATGCTTCAGAAGCTCTTGAGGAACCAGTCGCGCGCCTTGCCGATCCAGCCGCCGGACTGGCCTGACTGCGCCGCCTTGATGCCACGTGCCCGCGCCAGCCGGGCCTCCTCGAGCAGGCCCATGACGGTGGCCGCGCGCGGGTGCGCGACCATGTCGTAGAGGGCCCCGCCGTACAGCGGCACGCCCTTGCGCACCGGCTTCAGGAAGATGTCCTCGGCCAGCTCGACCATGCCGGGCATGACCGCGCTGCCGCCGGTCAGCACGATGCCGCTGGACAGCAGCTCCTCGCAGCCGCTCTCGCGGATGACCTGGTGGACCAGCGAGAAGATCTCCTCGACGCGCGGCTCGATCACGCCGGCCAGCGCCTGGCGGCTCAGCATGCGCGGCGGGCGGTCGCCCAGGCCCGGCACCTCCAGCTGCTCGGACGGATCGGCCAGCAGCTGCTTGGCCACGCCGTGCTCGACCTTGATCTCCTCGGCGTCCTTGGTCGGCGTGCGCAGCGCCATCGCGATGTCGCTGGTGATCAGGTCGCCGGCGATCGGGATGACGGCGGTATGGCGCACCGCACCGTCGGTGTAGATCGACACGTCGGTCGTGCCCGCGCCGATGTCGACCAGCGCGACACCCAGGTCGCGCTCGTCGGGCGTCAGCACCGCCAGGCTCGATGCGCTCGGGTTGAGCACCAGGTGATCGACCTCCAGCCCGCAGCGCCGCACGCACTTGACGATGTTCTCGGCCGCGCTCTGGGCGCCGGTGACGATGTGGACCTTGACCTCCAGCCGGCCGCCGCTCATGCCCACCGGCTCGCGCACCTCGTGGCCGTCGATGACGAACTCCTGCGGCTCGACCAGCAGCAGGCGCAGGTCGCCGGGGATGTTGATCGCCTTGGCGGTCTCGACCACGCGGGCGACGTCGAAGGCGGTGACCTCCTTGTCGCGCACGATCACCATGCCGGTCGAGTTCTGGCCGCGCACATGGCTGCCGGTGATGCCGGTGTAGACGCGGCCGATGCGGCAGTCGGCCATCATCTCGGCCTCCTTCAGCGCCTGCTGGATGCTCTGCACCGTCGCGTCGATGTTGACCACCACGCCGCGCTTGAGGCCGTTCGAGTTGGCGATGCCCAAACCCGCCACGCGCAGCTCGCCGTCGTGCTGGACCTCGGCCACCACCGCCATCACCTTGGCAGTGCCGATGTCCAGTCCGACGATGAGGTCCTTGTATTCCTTGGCCATGTTGTTCCTTGTCCGTGCCCTGGCGCCGCTCAGCGACGCCGGCTGGCCGCAGCCGTCGCGGGATCCTTGGTGCCCAGGCCCATGAGCTGCAGCGCATAGCCGTCCCGATGCCGCAGGTCGGCATGCACCACCGGCCGGTGCTCGAACTGCTCGCTGACCTGCCGCACGCTCTGCGCGAAGCGGCTGGCGCGCTGCACCACCTCGTCGGGCTCGCCGCGGCCGATCTCGATCACCGCGTCGGCCTTGTCCAGCTGCGCCCGCCAGCTGCCGCCGTCCGACAGTGCCAGCCGCACGACACGCGCGCCCATCGGCGCGAAGGCCGGCGACAGCCGCTGCCACATCGCCCAGACCTGCGGCGCGCTGTCGGCCCCCGGGCCGCGCAGCGTCGGCAGGTCGTCGTCATCGAGGTCACCGAGGTTGACCTCGAAGACCTCGCCGTGGCTGTTGACCAGGTGCGGATCGCCTTCCGGGCGCTCCCAGTACGCCACCGGCACATGCTCTTCGAGCTTGACCACCAGGCGCTGCGGCCAGACCCGCCGGACCTGCGCGTGGCGCACCCAGGGCAGGTCCTCGAAGGCACGCCGCGCCGCCATCAGGTCCATGTCGAAATAGCCGCCCTGCAGCCGGGGCAGGACCCGCTCGGCCAGCATCGCCGTGCGGGTGTGCGTGACCTCGCCGACCAGCTGGATCTCGCGCAGCGCGAAGGCCGGCCGGCGCATCACCCAGCCCGCCAGGCTGACCAGCAGGGCCAGCAGCGCCAGCCCCAGCAGCAGGGCCGCAGCGACGCGCATCCGCCGCACGTCGCCGGGCAGCGTCGCGGGGTCGATGTCGCGCTCGGGGCGCTGGAGGGTGGCGGCGTTCATCGTGGCGATCGGGCCTGTCGCGCGTCAGGCCGCCGCGGCAGCAGCCGCCGGCGGGTTGTCCAGCCGTGCCGACGCGAGGATGCGCAGGCACAGCGTCTCGTAGTCCATGCCGGCCGCGCAGGCCGACATCGGCACCAGCGAATGGCCGGTCATGCCGGGCGACGTGTTCATCTCCAGCAACAGCGGCCGCTGGTCGGCGGCGCGCAGCATCAGGTCGGCGCGGCCCCAGCCCCTGCAACCCAGGCTGCGGTAGGCGGCCAGCGTCAGGCGCTGCACCTCGGCTTCCAGCGCCGGATCCAGTCCGGCCGGGCAGAGGTAGCGCACCTCGTCGGTGAAGTACTTGTTCTGATAGTCGTAGCCGGCCGGCGGCGGAACGATGCGGATCACCGGCAGCGCGACCGCGTCGGCGCCCTCGCCCAGCACCGGGCAGGTCAGCTCGGCGCCGTCGATGAAGGCCTCGCACAGCACGTCGGCGTCGTAGCGCGCGGCCAGCTCGACCGCACCGACCATCGCGGCGCGTTCGCGCACCACGCTGACGCCGATCGACGAGCCCTCGCGCGGCGGCTTGACCACCAGCGGCAGGCCCAGCGTGTCGGCCACCGACAGCAGGTGGGCCGCGTCGACCTCGTCGGGCGCCAGCCGCGCCCAGGCCGGCGTCGGCAGGCCGTCGGCCTGCCACAGGCGCTTGGTCGTGACCTTGTCCATCGCCATCGCGCTGGCCATCACGCCACTGCCCGTGTAGGGGATGTGCAGCAGCTCCAGCGCGCCCTGGATCGCGCCGTCCTCGCCATGCCGGCCGTGCAGCGCGATGAAGCAGCGCGCGTAGCCCTCGCGCTTGAGCTCGACCAGCTCGCGCTCGGCCGGGTCGAAGGCGTGTGCGTCGACGCCCTTGGCGCGCAGCGCGGCCAGCACGCCGCTGCCGCTCATCAGCGAGACCTCGCGTTCGGCCGAGTCACCGCCGAACAGCACGGCGACCTTGCCCAGGGCCTGCACGTCGATGGGCACGTTCATCGCGGCATCCGTCGCCATGTTCATGCCCCTTCCTTCAGCAGCTCGACCACCTTGGCCGGCACGCCGCCGATCGAGCCTGCGCCCATCGCGATCACCACGTCGCCCGGCAGCGCCTGCTCGACGATGGCCTGCGGCAGCGCCGCGACATCGTCGACGAACAGCGGATCGACCTTGCCGGCCACACGCAGCGCCCGCGCCAGGCTGCGGCCGTCGGCGGCCACGATCGGGGCCTCGCCGGCGGCGTAGACCTCGGTCAGCCAGATCGCGTCGGCCGTGCCCATGACCTTGACGAAGTCCTCGAAGCAGTCGCGCGTGCGGGTGTAGCGGTGCGGCTGGAAGGCCAGCACCAGCCGGCGCCCCGGGAAGGCGCCACGGGCGGCCGACACGACCGCCGCCATCTCGACCGGGTGGTGGCCGTAGTCGTCGATCAGCGTGAAGGTGCCGTCGCCGTGGGCGCTCGGCAGGTCGCCCCAGCGCTGGAAGCGCCGGCCCACGCCGCTGAACTTGGCCAGCGCGGCGACGATCGGTGCGTCGGGCAGTTCCAGTTCGGTCGCCACCGCGATGGTCGCCAGCGCGTTGCGCACGCTGTGTTCGCCGGGCAGGTTGAGGGTGATGGCCAGGTCCGGCAGCACCGTCCCGTTGCGGCGCTGGCAGGTGAACTGCATCTGCCCGCCGGGCAACGCGACGACGTCGACCGCGCGCACCTGCACGTCCTCGCCCAGGCCGTAGGTGATGACCGGGCGCGAGATCATCGGGATGATCGAGCGCACGCCCGGGTCGTCCCCACACAGCACCGCCGCGCCGTAGAACGGCATCTTGTGCAGGAAGTCGACGAAGGCCTGCTTGAGACGGGCGAAATCGTGCCCGTAGGTGTCCATGTGGTCGGCGTCGATGTTGGTGACGACCGACAGCACCGGCAGCAGGTTCAGGAATGACGCGTCGCTCTCGTCGGCCTCGACCACGATGTAGTCGCCCGAGCCCAGCGCCGAGTTCGCGCCGGCCGCGTTGAGCTTGCCGCCGATCACGAAGGTCGGGTCCAGCCCGGCCTCGGCCAGCACGCTGGTGACCAGCGAGGTGGTGGTCGTCTTGCCGTGCGTGCCGGCGATCGCGATGCCCTGCTTCAGGCGCATCAGCTCGGCCAGCATGACGGCACGCGGCACCACCGGGATGCGCGCGGCACGGGCCGCGATGACCTCGGGGTTGTCGCCCTTCACCGCCGTCGACGTGACGACCGCCTGCGCGCCGGCGACATGCGCCGCGTCATGGCCGATGTGGATGCGGATGCCCAGTTCGGCCAGCCGCCGCGTCACGGCACCGTCGGACTGGTCCGAGCCCGACACGGCGTAGCCCAGGTTGTGCAGGATCTCGGCGATGCCCGACATGCCGGCGCCACCGACGCCAACGAAGTGAATCCGCTTGACTGCGTGTTTCATGCAGCCTCCTTCCGGCCGGTCAGGGCCTCGATCTCGTCGGCCACGCGCTCGGCGGCGCGTGGCAGGGCCAGCGCGCGGGCGCGCTCGGCCTGTTGTTGCAGGGTCGCGCGGTCCAGCGTGCGCAGCAGCCCGGCCAGGCGCTCGGGCGTGAACTCGGCCTGCGGCAGGTGGATGCCGGCCTGCTGGTCGGCCAGCCAGGCCGCGTTGTCGCGCTGGTGCGAGGTGGTCGACACCACCAGCGGCACCAGCACACTGGCGACGCCGGCCGCGCACAGCTCGCTGACGGTGATCGCGCCGGCCCGGCAGACGATCAGGTCGCAGTCCGCCAGCTGCTGCGGCATGTCGTCGATGAAGGGCCGCACGTTGACGTCGACACCGTTGGCCTCCAGGCCCGCCTCGGCATAGGCCTCGCGCACGTCGGCCGCATGGGCCACGCCGGTCTGGTGGACCACCTGCGGACGCTCGTGCGGCGCCAGCAGCGCGAGTGCCTTCGGCAAGGTCCGGTTGAGCACCTGGGCGCCCAGGCTGCCGCCGACGACCAGCACGCGCAGCGGGCCGCTGCGGCCGCCATAACGCTGCGCCGGCGGCGCCAGCGCCTCGATCTCGGCCCGCACCGGGTTGCCGGTCACCCGCGCCCGCGGCATCGAACGGGCAGCCTCGCCATCGAAGCCGAAGGCGATGCGGTCGGCCCAGCGCGCCAGCGCCCGGTTCGACAGCAGCAGCGCCGCATCGGCGTTGACCAGCACCAGCGGCCGGCGCATCAGCCGCGCCACCAGGCCGCCGGGCACGCAGACGTAGCCGCCCATGCCCAGCACCGCGCTGGCACTGCGGCGACGCAGGATCGCGGCGCACTGGCCCAGGCTCCACAGCAGCTGGGCGGCGCCACGCAACGCGCCGACGAAACCCTTGCCGCGCAGGCCGGCGAAGGCGATGCGGTCGATCGGGATGCCGCTGGGCGGCACCAGGCGGTTCTCCATGCCGGCGGGCGTGCCCAGCCAGCTGACCGACCAGCCGCGCTGGCTCATCACCCGAGCCACCGCCAGTCCGGGCATGACATGGCCACCGGTGCCGGCGGCCATGATCACGAGGTGACGCGACACGCCCGTCATGGCCGGCCTCCACCGCGCATCAGCTGGCGGTTCTCCATGTCGACCCGCAGCACCACCGCCAGCGCGATCACGCCCAGCACGATGGCCGAGCCGCCGTAGCTCATCAGCGGCAGCGTCAGGCCCTTGGTCGGCAGCACGCCGAGGTTGACGCCCATGTTGATGAAGGTCTGCCCGCCGATCCACACGCCGATGCCCTGCGCCGTCAGACCCGAGAACACGCGGTCCAGCGCGATGGCCTGGCGGCCGATCACGAAGATGCGGCGCACCAGCCAGAAAAAGGCCACGATCACCGCCGCCACGCCGATCAGGCCGAGTTCCTCGCCGATCACCGCGAGCAGGAAGTCGGTGTGGGCCTCCGGCAGGTAATGCAGTTTCTCGACCGACGAGCCCAGGCCCTGGCCGGTCCATTCGCCGCGTCCGAAGGCGATCAGCGAATGGGTCAGCTGGTAGCCCTTGCCCTGCGCGTACTTCTCGTCCCACGGGTTCAGGTAGGCCAGGATGCGCTCGCGCCGGACCTCGCTGAAGGTGATCATCAGCACGAAGCTGCCGACCAGCACGGCGCTCGAGATCACGAACATGCGGCCGTTCACGCCCCCCAGGAACAGGATGCCGATGGCGATCAGCGCGATGACGATGAAGGCGCCCATGTCCGGCTCGGCCAGCAGCAGCAGGCCCACCACCAGCAGCGCGATGGCCATCGGCAGCACCGCGCGGCTGAAGCTCTCCTTGACGTCCATCTTGCGGACCATGTAGTTGGCCGCGTACATGGCCATCGCCAGCTTGGCCAGCTCGCTGGGCTGGAAGTTGATGATGCCCAGCGGGATCCAGCGGCGCGACTTGTTGACGACCCGGCCGATGCCCGGGATCAGCACCACGATCAGCAGCAGCAGCGCGACGATGAAGATGATCGGCGCGTAGCGTTCCCAGACCCGCATCGGGACGGTCAGCATCACGCTCGCGGCGATGCCGGCCAGCGCGATCGAGGCGATGTGGCGGGTGAAGAAGTGGGTCGACGAGTAGTTCGCGAACTTGGGGTTGTCGGGCAGCTGGATCGAGGCCGAATAGACCATCACCGTGCCCAGCGCCAGCAGGCCGACGACGACCCACACGAAGGCCACGTCGAAGCCGACCCAGCGGGTCGGCTGGCCCGAGGCGTCCCAGCCCCGGTCGCGTTCGCCGGTCGCGACATCACCGCGCAGCAGGCCCAGCAGGCCGCCACCCCAGGCGGCGAGGCGGGCCATCAGCGACGGCCGGGCGGTCTCGCGCGCGGCACGTGCCATGCGGTTGGCCGGCTCGGCCGGACGGCGCGCGAACCAGCTGCTCAGGCGACCCAGGAAGCCCGGTGCGTTCATGCGCCGTACTCCCCGCGTTCCTCGGCCAGCGCGGCCACCGTGTCGGCGAAGACCTGGGCCCGGTGGGCGTAGTTGCGGAACATGTCCAGGCTGGCGCAGGCCGGGCTCAGCAGCACGGCATCGCCGGCCCGGCATTGTTCGAAGCACCAGCGCGTGGCGGCCTCCAGCGTGTCGAAACGGGCCATCGGCAGGGACTGCGCGGCGGCGACGTCGGCCAGCGTGGCCTCGATCGCGGCGGCATCACGGCCGATCAGCGCCACCGCCCGCGCATGGGCCGCGACGGCCGGCGCCAGCGGCGAGAAGTCCTGGCCCTTGCCGTCGCCACCGAGGATCACGGCCAGCCGGGCGGGCGCCTTGTCCGGACCCAGGCCAGTCAGCGCGGCCACGGTCGCGCCGACGTTGGTGCCCTTGCTGTCGTCGTAGGCCTCGATGCCGTCGACGCTGCGCAGGAACTCGACCCGGTGCGGCTCGCCCCGGTATTCGCGCAGGCCATGCAGCATCGGCGCCAGCGGCAGGCCGGCAGCGCTCGCCAGCGCCAGCGCCGCCAGCGCGTTGGCGGCGTTGTGGCGGCCACGGATGCGCAGCGCATCGGCCGGCATCAGGCGCTGCAGCGACAGTTCGTCGGGGTCGTAGGCGACGGCGGCACGGCGGGCGGTGGCCTCGTCGAGCGGATCGCCGGGGTGCGCACGCACCAGCCAGGCCATGCCGTGTTCGACCACCAGGCCCCAGTCGCCCGGGCGGCGCGGGCGGTCCAGGCCGAACAGCGCGGCGCGGCGCGGCTGCCACTTCGGGCCCTTGGCCTTGACCGGCTTGCCGGCCTTGTTGAGCTCGGGCGGCGGCGGCTGCGGCACCATCGCCAGCACCGTCGGGTCGTCGCGGTTGAGCACCATCACGGCCTGCTTGCCGAAGATGCGCGCCTTGGCCGCCGCATAGGCCGTCATGTCGCCGTGCCAGTCGAGGTGGTCCTGCGTGACGTTGAGGACCGCCGCCGAGGTCGGCTCGAAGTTCGTGACGCCATCGAGCTGGAAGCTCGACAGCTCCAGCACCCAGGCCTGCGGCAGGTGCGCGAACTCGGGGCCGGGCGGTGGCGGCGGGACCAGGTGCGGCGGCGGACCACCGCCGATGACCTCGGTGTCGTCTTCCGGGGCAGCGGCGGGTTCGGCGGGCGGCTCGTCAGGCACGGACTCGTTGTCGGTGCTGTCTTCGGTGCTGTCTTCGGGGGTGTCCTCGGTGCTTTCCTCGGTGCCGTCCTCGTCAGCAGCCTCGTGTTCATCGGCTGCCTCGACGACCGCGACCGGATCGGCGAGGGCCACGTCGCCGGCATCTTCGGTCTCGGTCTCGGTCTCGGCATCGAGCGCCGCGCCCAGCGTGTCCAGCAGGGTCGGGCCGATGTTGCCGGCCATCGCCACGCGCAGGCCGGCGCGTTCGACCAGCAGCGCGGTCAGCGAGGTGGTGGTGGTCTTGCCATTGGTGCCGGTGATCGCGATGACCTTGGGCGCATAGCCGCGCGCCGCCTTCAGGTCGGCCAGCGCGTGCGAGAACAGGCTCAGCTCGCCGAGCACCAGCAGGCCGCGCTGCTCGGCCGCGTCGATCAGCGCGGCCACGGCCGGATCGAGCGGCGACAGGCCGGGGCTCTTCAGCACCAGGTTCAGGCCGTCCTCGATCAGCGCGGGCGTGAACGGGCCGCAGCGCAGTTCGGCGCCCGGCACGTCGTCGGCCAGCCGTGCGGCCTGCGGCGGCGCGTCGCGGCTGTCGGCCACCACGATGCGCGCGGCACCGCAGCGGCGCGCCCAGCGCGCCATCGCCAGCCCGGAATCACCGAGGCCGAGCACGAGGATCTGGAGACCTGCGAGGAACTTCATGTCACCGCAGCTTCAGCGAGGAAAGGCCCACGAGGCACAGCAGCATCGTGATGATCCAGAAGCGCACGACCACCTGGGTCTCTTCCCAGCCCTTCTTCTCGAAGTGGTGGTGCAGCGGCGCCATCAGCAGGATGCGCCGGCCCTGGCCGTACTTCCTCTTCGTGTACTTGAAGTAGGACACCTGGGCCATGACCGACAGGGCCTCGACCACGAAGATGCCGCCCATGATCCCGAGCACGATCTCCTGGCGCACGATGACCGCGATGGTGCCGAGTGCGCCGCCAAGTGCCAGCGCGCCGACGTCGCCCATGAAGACCTGCGCCGGGTAGGCGTTGAACCACAGGAAGGCGAGCCCCGCGCCGGCCATCGCCGAACAGAAGATCAGCAGCTCGCCGGCCCCGGGGATGTAGGGCAGCAGCAGGTACTTCGAGAACACCGCGTTGCCGGTGACGTAGGCGAACAGGCCGAGGGCCGAGCCGACCAGCACGACCGGCATGATCGCCAGGCCGTCCAGGCCGTCGGTCAGGTTGACCGCGTTGCTCGCGCCGACGATGACGAAGTAGGTCAGGAAGATGAATCCGAACACGCCCAGCGGATAGCTGACCGTCTTGAAGAACGGCACGATCAGGTCGGCCTTGGGCGGCAGGTTGTTCGAGAAGCCCGAGCCGATCCAGCGGAAGAACAGCTCGATCACGCGCAGGTTGCTGGTCTCCGAGACGCTGAAGGCGAGGTAGATCGCCGCGACCAGGCCGATCAGCGACTGCCACAGGTACTTCTCGCGCGAGGCCATGCCCTCGGGGTTCTTGTGCACGACCTTGCGCCAGTCGTCGACCCAGCCGATCGCGCCGAAGCCGAAGGTCACGAGCATGACGATCCAGACGAAGCGGTTGCTCCAGTCGAACCACAGCACGGTGGAGATCGCGATCGACAGCAGGATCAGCACGCCACCCATCGTCGGCGTGCCGGTCTTGACCAGGTGGCTCTCGACACCATAGGCGCGCACCGGCTGGCCGATCTTCAGCTCGGTCAGGCGACGGATCACCCACGGGCCGAAGGCCAGCCCGAGCAGCAGCGCCGTCATGGCCGACATCACCGCACGGAAGGTGAGGTACTGGAAGACGCGCAGGAAACCCAGCGCGTCGGGGGCGAGGCTCTGCAGCCAGGCGGCAAGGCTAACCAGCATGTTGTTGTTCTCCTGGCGTTGCATCCGGGGCTGCGGCGGCGCGCGCTCGCAGCGCCGCCACGGCCTTCTCCATGGCCATGAAACGTGAGCCCTTGACCAGCACCGACGCGGCCGGCGGCAGCGCCTGGCCGGCATCGCCCAGCGTGGTCAGCAGGTCGGCGGTTCCGGCGTGATGGCGGGCAGCGGCCGGGTGGCTCACCGCCTGAGCCTGCGCGCCGGCATGCTGCGCACCATGCCGCGCATCCCGTCGACCGCCGTGATCCTCGTAGGCCCGGGCCGCCTCGACGGCCAGCGTGCCGGCGGTCCACAGGTGCTCGATGCCACGTTCGGCGGCCAGCGCGCCGACCTCGGCATGGAAGGCCGGGCCCTGGTCGCCGACCTCGCCCATGTCGCCCAGCAGCAGCCAGCGCGGCGCGGGCAGTTCGGCCAGCACCTCGATGGCGGCGCGCATCGAGTCGGGGTTGGCGTTGTAGCTGTCGTCGATCAGCGTGACCGTGCGGCCGCCCCAGTCCAGCCGCGACACCTGCGAGCGGCCCTTGACCGCCGCGAAGCCGGCCAGGCCGCGCTGCACCGCTTCGAGCGGGCAACCGGCGGCGATGGCGCAGGTGGCGGCGGCCAGCGCGTTCTTGACGTTGTGGCGACCGGCCACGGCCAGCGCAACCTCGATCGTGCCGGCCGGCGTGTCGAAGCGGGCCTGCCAGTGGTCACCGGCCCAGTCGGCGCGGGCGAGGCAGTCTGCCGTCACCGCCGTGGCCCCAGCCGCTGCATCGGCCTCATCGGCCAGCGCGAAGGTCAGCACGCGACGCGCGCCAGCCAGCGTGCGCCAGAGGCCGGTGTAGGCGTCATCGGCCGGGAACACCGCCGTGCCGTCGGCCGGCAACGCGGCGATGGCGCAGCCGTTCTCGCGCGCGACGGCCTCGACCGTGTGCATGAACTCCTGGTGCTCGCGCTGCGCGTTGTTGACCAGCGCGACGGTCGGCTGCGCAATCGCGGCCAGCTCGGCGATCTCGCCCGGGTGGTTCATGCCCAGCTCGACGACCGAGGCACGATGCGAATCACGCAGCGCCAGCAGCGTCAGCGGCACGCCGATGTGGTTGTTGAAGTTGCCGGCGGTGGCGTGCGCCGCGTCGCCCTGCCAGGCGCGCAGGATCGCCGCGATCATCTGCGTGACGGTGGTCTTGCCGTTGCTGCCGGTCACCGCGATCAGCGGCAGCGTGAAGCCGGCGCGCCAGGCGGTGGCCAGCGCCTGCAGGCCGGCCAGGCTGTCGGGCAGCTCGATGCCGGGCAGGCGGGCGGCCTGCAATCCGCGTTCGGCCAGCGCGGCGACGGCCCCGGCATCGCGGGCCTGGCCGATGAAGTCGTTGGCGTCGAAACGTTCGCCGCGCAGCGCGACGAACAGGTCGCCCGGCTGCAGCGTGCGGGTGTCGCTGTGCGCACGCCGCAGCGGCGTGGCCGGGTCGCCCACCAGCCGGGCCTGCGGGATGCGGCGCTGGATCAGCGCGTGAGCCTGTGCGAGCGTCAGCCAGTCCGTCATGAGGCGCTCCTGGCCCGCAGCGCCTCGGCGGCGGTGTCGAGATCGGAATACGGCCGCTTGACGCCGCCGACGTCAAGGTAGTCCTCGTGACCCTTGCCGGCGATCAGCACGACATCCTCGGGCGCGGCCTCGGCCAGCGCGGCGAACACGGCCTCGCGCCGGTCCGGCACCGCGCGCACATGCGACGCGCCGCCGCAGCCGGCCAGCACCTGGTCGATGATGACCAGCGGGTCTTCCAGCCGGGCGTTGTCGCTGGTGACGACGACGACATCGGCCAGCCGCGTCGCGACCGCACCCATCGCCGGGCGCTTGGTGGCGTCGCGGTTGCCGCCGCAGCCGAACACGCACCAGAGCCGGCCGCCCTGGGCCTGCGCCACGGGCCGCAGCGCGCCGAGCGCCTTGTCCAGCGCATCGGCGGTGTGGGCGTAGTCGACGACGACCTGCGGCAGCGCCGCCGGGCCGTCGATGCGCACGCGCTGCATGCGGCCGGGCACCGGCGTGAAGCCGGCGGCCAGCTCGGCGCAGCGGGCCAGCGGCAGGCCCAGCACACGCAGCCCGCCGATCACGGCCAGCACGTTCGAGGCGTTGTAGTGGCCGATCAGCTGGGTGCGGACCTGCGCGCGGGTGTGCAGGTCCTGGCGGCTGGCCGGTTCGACCGTGCTGGCCTCGTGCACCGTGAACGCAAGGCCGCCGTCGACGTAGTGCAGGTCGCTCGCCCGCAGCCGGGCCGGCAGGTTGCCGAGCGTGTAGGTCCAGATGTCGAGGTCGCCGCGCACCGCGAGTTCCTCGGCCAGCGCGGCGCCGGCGGTGTCGTCACGGTTGAGCACCGCCGCCTGCAGACCCGGCCAGTCGAACAGCTGGCGCTTGGCGGCCCAGTAGCTGGCCATGTCGCCGTGGTAGTCGAGGTGGTCGGGCGTGAAGTTGGTGTAGAGCGCCACGCGCAGCCGCGTCGCGTCAAGCCGGCGTTCGACGATGCCGATCGACGAGGCCTCGATCGCGCAGGCCGCATAGCCGCGGTCGACGAAGCCGCGCAGCGCGCGGTGCAGCGTGACCGGGTCGGGCGTGGTCAGGCCGGTGGCGTGCACGGTCGCGTGCGGATGCTGCGCGGTCGGCGGCTCGCCGACGCCGAGCGTGCCGATGACGCCGCAACGCCGGCCGGCGCCGGTCAGCGCCTGCGCCGTCCACCAGGCGGTCGAGGTCTTGCCGTTGGTGCCGGTGGTGGCGATCAGGTCGAGCCGATGGCCGGGTTCGCCGTGCCAGCGGTGGGCCAGCTCGCCGGTGGCCGCCTTCAGGCCCGGCAAGGCGGCGATGCGCGGGTCGGTGAACGCCCAGGCATCGACGCCGGCCGACTCGACCAGGCAGGCGCTGGCCCCAGCGGCCAGTGCGGCGCCGACATGGGCGCGGCCGTCGGTCGCATGACCCGGCCAGGCGATGAAGACGTCGCCCGGGGCGATGCGGCGGCTGTCGGTCTGCAGCGTCGCGGTCGGGCCGGTGCGTTCGAGCAGCCAGGCCAGCGCGGCCTCGGGGCTGGCGAGCGTCAGCAGGCCGCCGGTGGAATCAGGTTGGCGGGCCATCAGTTGGACTCCACCTCGGCCGGCACGGCCACCGAGCGCGCGTAGATCTGCGGCTGCACCGCCAGGTCGGTCGGCTCGCGCAAGGCGCGCAGCGACTCGTGGACGACCTGGCTGAAGACCGGCGCGGCGACGTCGCCACCGAAGTAGCGGCCGTTGCTGGGCTCGTCGATCATGACCGCCACGACGATGCGCGGCGACGTGATCGGCGACATGCCGACGAACCACGCGCGGTACTTGTTGCTCTGGTAGCTGCTGCCTTCCTGCTTGTGCGCCGTGCCGGTCTTGCCGCCGACCGAATAGCCCAGCGTCTGGGCCTTCGGGGCGGTGCCGCCTTCGCCGGCGGCCATCTGCAGCATCTTGCGCACCGAGCGCGCCACCTCGGGCGAGAAGACCTGGACGCCGCTGGCGTTCAGGTCGTTCTTCAGGATCGTCACCGGCATCAGCTGGCCGTCACGCGCGAACACGGTGTAGGCCCGCGCCAGCTGGACCAGCGAGACCGACAGGCCGTAGCCGTAGCTCATCGTCGCCTGCTCGATCGGCCGCCAGCTCTTGTAGGGCCGCAGCCGGCCCGAGGCCAGACCGGGGAACGGCAGCTGCGGCTTCTGGCCAAGGCCGACGCCATTGAAGACGTCCCACATCTCCTTGGGCTGCATCTGCATGGCCAGCTTGACGGTGCCGATGTTGCTGGACTTCTGGATCACCTGCTCGACCGTCAGCGCGCCGTGCGCGTGCGAGTCGGAGATCGTCGAGCCGCCGATCGTCAGGCGCCCCGGCGCGGTCTGGATGACCGTGTCCGGGCGTGCCCGGCCGGACTGCATCGCCAGCGAGATCACGAAGGGCTTCATCGTCGAGCCGGGCTCGAAGGTGTCGGTCAGCGCACGGTTGCGCAGTGCCCCGCCGGCCAGCGCCTGGCGGTCGCCCGGCACATAGCTCGGGTAGTTCGCGAGCGCCAGCAGTTCGCCGGTGCGGGTGTCGAGCACGACCACGCTGCCGGACTTGGCCTTGTGTTCCTCGACCGCTTCCTTGACCTTCTGGTAGGCGTAGTACTGGACCTTGGCGTCGATCGACAGCGTCACGTCCTTGCCGTCCACCGGCTCCAGCCCTTCGCCGATCTCCTCGACGATGTTGCCGAGGCGGTCGCGCACGACGCTGCGGCTGCCGGGTCGCCCCTCCAGGTCCTGCTGGAAGGTCAGCTCGATGCCCTCCTGGCCCTTCTGTTCGAAGTTGGTGAAACCGACCACGTGCGCGGCGGCCTCGCCTTCGGGGTACTGGCGACGGAACTCGCGCGACTGGTGCAGCCCGTCGATCCCGAGCTTGCGGACCTGCGCGGCCACGCCGTCGTCGACCTGGCGACGCAGCCAGACGAAGTTCGGGTTCTCGGCCAGCCGCAGGTTCAGCTCGCGCGGGCTCATGCCGAGCAGACGCCCCAGCGCCTGCAGCTCGCCCGGGTCGGCCTTGAAGTCCTTCGGGATGGCCCAGATCGACTGCGCCGGCACGCTGCCGGCGAGTTCGAGCCCGTTGCGGTCGAAGATCCGGCCACGCCGGGCTGGCAGCTCGAAGGTGCGGGCGTAGCGGCTCTCGCCCTGCTTCAGATAGAAGTCGGTGTTGACGGCCTGGATGTAGACCGCCTTGGCCAGCAGCACGACGAAGCCCAGCCCGACGCCCAGCACGACCAGCCGCGAACGCCACAGCGGCGTCTTGGCCGCCAGCAGCGGGCTGCTGGCGTACTGGGTCGGATGACCGACGTTGGCGGACGCGCGCGGCACGGCATCGCGGCGGGCGCCAGGCCGGTTGGCGGCACCCGATCGACCCGACCCGGCGCCACGGCTGGACAGCGCGGCGATCCGGCCCAGCAGGCCCGGACCGGGCGCGGTGGCGCGGCGGTTCTGGCGCGTCATGGCCGCGCCCCTGCCGAGGCGGCGTTGGCCGGCGTCGGCGTCGGCGTTGGCGTTGGCGTTGGCGTTGGTGTCACGCGGGCGAGCGGATCCTCGACCTCGACCATCACGCCGGCACTGCCCGAACGCATGCCCAGCCGCGTCACGGCCTCTTGGCGCACACGGCCGTTGGCGGCCAGTTCACGCCGCGCCAGCGTCAGGCGTTCGGCATCGAGTTCGAGCTGGCGGGCCTGGGCGCGTTCGCGTTCGAGCCGAACGAACAGCTGGCGCGAGTGGTAGGAGGTCTCGACCAGGTAGACCGCGCTGACGACCAGCGCGATCAGCAGCAGGAAGTTCAGGCGCGCGGTCATCGGCCACCCTCCGCCGGCAAGGCCGCATCGGTGCGTTCGGCCACGCGCAGGATGGCGGAACGGGCGCGCGGGTTGTCCTGTACCTCGTCGTCACCGGGCTTGATGCGGGCAATCGCGCGCAGCGCCAGCGGTGCGCTCGGCGCATGCGGCATGCGGCGGTCGTAGACCTCCTGGGCATGGCGGGCGATGAAGGTCTTGACGATGCGGTCTTCGAGCGAATGGAAGCTGATGACCGCCAGCCGGCCACCCGGCCGCAGCCGCCGCAGCGACTGCGCCAGCGCCCGCTCCAGCTCGTCGAGCTCGCCGTTGACGGCGATGCGCAGCGCCTGGAAGGTGCGCGTGGCCGGATCCTGGCCACGCTCGCGGGTCTTGACGACGCTGGCGCACAGGGCGGCGAGCTCGCTGGTGCGGGTCGGCGAACGACCTTCCTCGCGGCGGGCGATCAGCGCACGCGCCAGCGCGGGGGCGAAACGCTCCTCGCCATAGTCGCGGATGACCTCGATCAGTCGGCCCTGCGACGCGGTCGCGATGAACTCGGCCGCGCTCTGGCCGCGGGTCGGGTCCATGCGCATGTCGAGCGGGCCGTCGAAGCGGAAGCTGAAGCCGCGGCCCGGGTCGTCGATCTGCGGCGACGACACGCCCACATCCAGCAGCAGGCCGTCGACCTGGGCGATGCCCAGCTCGTCGAGCACCTCGTTGAAGTCGGCGTAGCGGCTGTGGTGGATCGAGAAGCGCGGATCGTCGATGCGCGCCTCGCCGTCGCGCGCATGGGCGATGGCCTCGGGATCGCGGTCGATCGCGATCAGCCGGCCGTCGGCATCCAGCCGCGACAGGATCAGCCGGCTGTGGCCGCCACGGCCGAAGGTGCCGTCGACATAGACGCCCGAGCGCGACTGCACGAGGGCATCGACCGCCTCGTGCAGCAGCACCGTTCGGTGCTGGCCGGGAACTGCAACAGCGGTGGCCATGGGGATCAGAAGGTGAAGTCCTGCAGCGCTTCGGGCATCGGCTGCAGCAGCACGGCGGCCTCGGCGGCGCTGTGGCGCGCGGCGTCCCAGAGCTCCAGGTGGTTGCCCATGCCGATCAGGTGGACGTCGTGGTCGAGCCCGGCCGCCGCCCGCAGTTCGGGCGAGATCAGCACGCGCGAGCCGCCGTCGATCTCCACGTCCATCGCACTGCCCAGGAAGATGCGCTTCCAGCCGGCCGCCGACATCGGCAGGGCCTCGACCTTGGCGCGGAACGCTTCCCAGACCGGTCGCGGGAAGACCATCAGGCAGCCTTCGGGGTGCTTGGTCAGCGTCAGGCGGCCTTCTGCAAGCGACACCAGGACCTCACGGTGGCGCGCAGGGACGGTGAGCCGTCCCTTGGCGTCCAGCGCGAGGGCTGAAGTCCCTTGAAAATGAAAGTCCGCCACAAAAACCCACGATAAGACACGTTCGCCCACTGTAGCGGAGAAAAAGACACAGGGTCAAGTTGAGCCGTGAGAAATTGCCAATGAAATCAAGCACTTAGCTTGTTCAACCCAATCGACATCAGTAACCAAAAAAGCTAGCAAAAAGAAGGACTTGCACCCACTTGATGAGGTTGAACTTGAGGTGTTACCCCTCTTGACCGGGCCTTGACAGAACCCCACCCCCCCGTGTTCGTCCGAAATCGGTCCGAAAAATGAAAAAACCGACCCTCCGTGAAGAGGATCGGTCGAAAAGCCGATCGGGATCGGCTGGCGGCACCCCGTCGTCCCCGCTCATGGGGACGCGGCCGGCGCCACCGTCAGCGCAGGAGGAAACCAGGCCGGGTCGACATGTCCATCAGTTCGACTCCTTGATGATGCGATTGCCCGCCGGCTGCACCGGCCGGGCATTCATGGGATAGAGACGGCCGAACACCGCGAGCTGCTCGGCGGCCACCGCGACAGGCTGCTTGAACACCATCCACAGCACGCCTTCGCTGCACGGCGGCGTGGTCAGCGAACCCATGTAGGTGTAGTAGCGGCGGTCCTCGGGCAGCAGCTGGGTCAGGTCCATCGTGCCGGCGGCGCGCTGTTCCTCGCCCTTCTCGAGCGGCAGGTTGTTCCAGACCGACTGGATCAGCGGATGCTGGCGCCCCTGCTGCAGCAGCACGGCGACCACCGCCAGCCGGCCCTGCGGATCCTTGTGGACGAGGTGGACGTCCATGTCGAACTGGCGGCCGTTGATGCGTTCCTCGGACGGCCGGTGGAAGTGGAACTGGACCAGGTCATAGCGGCGCCCGCTGACCTCGATGGCGTTGCCCGGCCCGACATTGACCTGGATGGTGTGGCCGTTGTCGATCACGCCGAAGGGCACCGGCTGGTAGTCGAACTTGAGCGGATCGAGTTCCAGCCGGATGCCGTCGCGGATGTCGATCGGGCTCTGGCGCTGGCCGCGGGCGCAGCTGGCGAACTCGGGCGCCAGGTCGGCCCAGCTGTCCGGACCTTCCGCGCCCTGGTAGGACCAGTGCGGCGCACCGCCGTGGCCGGACGGCACGGCCGCCTTGGCGGCCACACCCGCCGCCGCACCGGGCGCGGCGCGGGCCACACGGTTCGGTCGGGCCGCAGGCGCCGCATGGGGATCGGGTTCGGCGGCGGCACCGTGACCGGTCGACTTGACCGTCACGCGCATCACCGGCACCGCGCCGGGCTTGGCGTCGCGGGCCTGCTGGGCGCCCCGCACCTCGGCGACGCGGTCGGCCAGCTTGTCGCGCAGCTCATCGAGCGTGAGCGGCTTGCCGCCGGCCTTGTCACCCACCTTGTCAGCCAACTTGCCGGCCGCCTTCGCATCGGGCCGGGCGGCCGGCGCGGCGTCGTTGGCGCGCGCCGACGTGGGAAAGAGCGGCAGGGCGGCGGCGGTCGTCAGCAGCAGCGTCGCGGCGAGCCGGGACAGCGGCTGTGTCAGCGGCCGGGCCAGCGGCTGCGGGAGACGGGAAAGGCGGTCGGGCGGATGGTCCATGCGGGGCTCGCGGCGTCAGGAGGTCTACCCCTGCTTTCGGCGTCTGCCCGCATGGACTTGAGCACTTCAGGACGCCGGATGTGCAGCAGGTCGCATCTCGCGCCGGATCAGCCAGCGGTGCCACAGCCAGGCCAGCAGGCCGACCGCCATCAGGCCGGCCGAGGCCAGGCTCAGCGCCAGCGCGCTGTGCATGACCAGCGGCGTCAGCACGCCGGCCACCAGCGCGTTGGCCAGGCTGCCGACGGTGGCCTGCAGCGACGAGGCCATGCCGCGCCGCTCGGGCGCGAGGTCCAGCACCATCAGCGTGACGACCGGCACCAGCACCGCCCAGCCCAGGCTGTAGATCAGGATCGGCGGGAAGGCCCACAGCGGGTGCAGCGGCAGCAGCAGGGTGCCGGCGATGTTGAGCAGCGAGGCCGCGCCCATGATCAGGAAGCCCAGCCGGATCTGCCGGCGCGGCGCCAGCCGGCCGGCCATGCGGCCGCTGGCGATGGCACCCAGCATCACGCCGGCGATGGTCGAGATGAAGAACCAGAAGAACTGCGCCGGCTGCAAGCCCATCAGCTCGCCCAGGAAGGCCGGCGCGCCCAGCACGTACAGGAACATGCCGTTGAACGGCACGCCCGAGGCCAGCGCCAGCAGCCAGAAGCGCCGGTCGCGCCCCAGTTCGCAGTAGCCCTGCCACAGCGCATGCAGCGACAGCGGCTGGCGGCGCTCGCGCGGCAGGGTCTCGGGCAACGACCGCCAGACGCCGGCCCAGATCGCGCAGCCCACCAGCGCGAGGAAGAAGAACACCGAGCGCCAGCCGATGTGGACGAACAGCCAGCCGCCGACCATCGGCGCGATCGCCGGCGCGATGCCGAAGAAGATCGTCACCTGCGACATCATCTTCTGGGCCTGCTCGGGCGGGTAGACGTCGCGGATGACCGCCCGCGAGACCACCATGCCCGCGCCGGTCGACATGCCCTGCAGCGCCCGCAGCGCGATCAGCCAGCCGATGTGGCCGGTCAGCGCGCAGCCCAGGCTGGTCAGCGTGAACATCGCGACGCCGACCAGCACGACCGGCCGGCGCCCGAGCGAGTCCGACAGCGCGCCGTGGAACAGGTTCATCAGCGCGAAGCCGAGCAGGTAGGCCGACAGCGTCTGCTGCATCTCGACCGGCGTGGCGCCGAGCGACGCGGCGATGCCGGCGAAGGCCGGCAGGTAGGTGTCGATCGAGAACGGCCCGAGCGTGCCCAGGCTGGCCAGCAGCAGCGCCTGGGCCCAGCGCGGGGCCTTCCATTCGGTCCGGTGGGTGGGTTGCATCGGCCGCCTTCAGTCCGGATGGGCCTGCGCCACGAGCGGCTCGGGCCGGGCCCGCAGCGCCGACAGCACGCCGATGACCAGCAGCGCGACGCCCGCGAGCGTCACCGGCCCGGGCGGATGGCCGCGCAGGATGAAGGCGTAGCTCAGCGCGGCCAGGGTCTCGAACACGATCAGCTGCCCGACCAGCGTGGTCGGCAGGCGCTGGCTGGCCTCGTTCCAGCACAGCGTGCCGACCCAGGACGCGAGCAGGCCGATCGTGGCCATCAGGCCAATGAAGAACAGCGGTCGCGGCCCGAACGGCATCGGGAAGTCGCTGCCCGACAGCGTCATCACGGCCCAGGTCAGTGCATAGCCGACGAGCGCCAGCGGCAAGGTGGCCAGGCCCTGCGCGGTGGCCCAGGTGCGCGGGCTGCGGTCGGGGTGGGCGCGCATCCAGTCGGCGTTGCGCAAGGGGTACCAGGTCCAGCAGACGACCGCGCCGACGGCCAGCAGCGCGCCGGTGGCGTAGCGGCCGAAGTCGGCGTCCGGATCGGCCCGCAGCGCCTCCAGCTCGACGTGGTTGACGCAGCCGATGCCCGCGCCGATCAGCAGCAGCGAGGGCAGCAGCTGCAGCCACGGCAGCTTGCCGTCGCGCTGCGCGTCACGCAGGTTGGAGGTGATCGCGATGATCACCGGCAGCGTGCCGATGATCATGGTCGGCAGCGGCCCGCCGGCGCGCTGGATCGCGGCCGACAGGCAGAGGTAGTAGATGACGTTGCCGACCAGCGCCAGCCGCAGCGCCTCGCGCCAGTCGGAGCGGCTCAGGCCGCGCAGCCGTTCGCGGTCCAGCCAGCCCAGCGGCAGGGCGATCAGGCCGAAGGCGAGGTAGCGCCCGAACGACTGCAGCGCGGCGGGGTATTCCGGCAGCATCAGCGGGCCGACGAAGACGAGCCCCCACATCAGTCCGGCGGCAAGGGCGAAGAGGGTTCCGGTCCACATCGGTGCATTGTCCATGCCGGACCCATGTCAGCCGGTGCGCACGGCCGGACGTTGTGCCACGCACACCCTTCCCTGCCCGTCTGGAGCTTCCGATGTCCTTGAGTTCATGGGTCCGCACCACCTGGCTGCGCCGGGTCGCCGCACTGGCGCTGGCGATGGCGGGTCTGGCGGCCGTCACGGCACCGGCCCGCGCGGCCGACGATCCGCCCGGGCGGGTCGGCCGCATCGCCTGGGTCGAGGGCGACGCCCGGCTGCGGCACGACGACGGCACGCCGGCGCTCGAACACCGCGAGGACAACCTGCGCAACTGGCCGGTGACCGGCGGCGACCGCCTCTCGGTCGGGCGCGACAGCCGGCTGGAGATCGCGATCGGCTCGACCCGCCTGCGCCTGGGCGAAGGCAGCGAGCTGACGCTGACCGCGCTGGACGACGACCGCATCGCGCTGGATCTGGTCGAGGGCAGCCTGGCGATCGTGCTGCGCAGCGACGAGGTGGCCCGCGAGCTGACCGTCGAGACACCCGCCGGCCGCCTGAGCCCGCTCGGCGCGGGCCTGTTCCGGGTCGACGTGCCGCCGCCGCGCCGGGGCGAGGCCGACACCGCCTCGGCCACCGCCTGGCGCCAAGGCCTGGTGATCGAGCAGCCGGGCGTCGGGCGTCAGACCCTGCGCTCGGGCCAGCGTGCCGAGCTGTACCGTGACGGCGGCTGGCGCCTGACGACGCCCGAATCGGACGAGTTCGCCCGCTGGGCCATGACGCAGGACAGCCTGCGCCCGCTGGCCGGCCGGGACGACCCGGTGCCGTCCGAGATGACCGGTGCCGATGACCTGGCCGAACACGGCGACTGGACCCGCGCGCCCGACTACGGCTGGGTCTGGTTCCCGCGCCGGGTCGGCCCGTCCTGGGCACCCTACCGCGACGGCCGCTGGGTCTGGGTCCGGCCGTGGGGCTGGACCTGGATCGACGACGCGCCCTGGGGCTACGCGCCGTTCCACTACGGCCGCTGGGTCTGGTGGCGCGACCGCTGGGGCTGGGTCCCCGGCGACTGGACGCCGCGCCCGGTCTGGGCCCCGGCGCTGGTGGTCTGGAACGGCAATCCAGGCGTGTCGTGGTCGGTCTCGATCGGCACCGGCGTGGCCTGGTATCCGCTGGCGCCGCGCGAGGTCTACGTGCCGTCGTTCCGGGTCGGCTTCCACTATGTCCAGTCGGTCAACCGCCCGCACATCCACGACGACCGCCTGTTCGGCCGCGTGGTCGAGCGTCCGGACGAGGTGCTGCGCAGCACGCCGTTCCGCTACAGCGGCTTCCGCGCCGCGATCAGCGTCGGCGACGGCGTGCGTGGCCGGGTCGAGACCGGTCCGGTCGTGATCCGCCCGCAACCCTGGCGCGACGACGACCGCCTGCCGCCACGCGTGCGGGCGCTCGAACCGCCACCGCCGGTGCTGCCCAGACGCGACGCGCCGCCGCCCCGGGTGTACGAGCGGCCGGATCGACCCGATCGACCGGATCGACCGGACCGCATCGAGCGGCCGGATCGCCCGGATCGCGGCGCCTTCCCTGCCCCGCGTGTGGACGTGCCGCCGCCCGAGGTGCGCCGGCCCGACATGCAGCGACAGGACAGCCCGCGCCCGCCGGTGGTCATGCAACCCGCACCGCCGGTGATGCAACCCGCACCTCCGGTGATGCCCCAGGTCCAGCCCCGCGCCGAACCGCCGCGGATCGAGGCACCCCGACCGCAGCCGATGCGACCGCCGGAGGTCCGTCAACCCGAGTTCCGTCAACCCGAGTTCCGTCAACCCGATACTCGCCAGCCCGACTTCCCGCGCGCCAACCGGGGCGAGCGCGGCGGCGAACGCGGCGGCCGACCGGAGATCTGGCCACCGGAACGCGGCGAGCGGGGCGGTGATCGCGGAGGGGATCGCGGCGGTGACCGCGGTGACCGCGGGGAGCGTGGCCGCTGACGCCGGCGGTCAGGCCCGCAACAGGCGGGCGTAGACACCCAGGCCGGCCGCGACGCTGGCGAGCCGGTCGCCATGCACCGGCCGGGCGGCGGGGAAGGCGGCGGCGAGGCGGTCGGTCAGGCCCTTCAGGCCGGTCGAGCCGCCGGTGAAGAACAGCGCGTCGATGCGCGACGGTTCGAGCCCGGCCAGCCGCACCGTCTCATGCGCGGCGGCGGTGATGCGGCCGATGTCGTCGCCCACCAGCTCGCCGGCCCGCTCGGCGTCCAGGGCGACGTCCAGGCCGCGTTCGACCAGCGCCAGCGAGACGCGCGTCTGACCGCCGGCCGCCACGTCGATCTTGGCCCGCTCGGCCCGCGCCAGCAGGTCGTGGCCCAGGTGGTCGGTCAGCACCTTCATCAGGCGCTGGTGCATCAGCGGATCGGCGTAGTTGACCTTGGTCGCACGCGCCTCGGCCAGCCGTTGCGGGCGGTAGAGCGTGTTGACCAGGTGCCAGGTGGCGAGGTCGAAGTAGATCCGGCTCGGCACCTCGCGCGGCGGCTGGCCGCCGATCGACGGGCCGACGCTGCCGTAGCCGAGCGCCGGCAGGATCGCGCCGAGCTCGACGCGGCGGTCGAAGTCGGTGCCGGCGATGTGGACGCCGTGGTTGGCCAGCACGTCGTCGCGCCGATCCAGCCGGGTCCGGCGCTCGGGGCCGATGCGCACGACCGAGAAGTCGGACGTGCCGCCGCCGATGTCGGCCACCAGCAGCCACTGCTCGGCATCGACCGTGGCCTCGTGGTGCAGCGCCGCCGCGAGCGGCTCGTACTGGAAGGCGATTTCCTCGAAACCGACCGCCCGCGCGGCCGCTTCCAGCGCGGCCTGCGCCTGGGCATCGCGCACCGGGTCGTCGTCGACGAAGAAGACCGGACGACCCAGCACGGCGTGGTGGATCGCATGGCCGGCCCGCGCCTCGGCCGCGCGCTTGAGGTGCATCAGGTAGCCGGTGATGACGTCGCCGAAGCTGACCGAACGGCCGGCGCCGATGTCGGTGTGCTGGTCCATCAGGCTGGAGCCGAGCACGCTCTTCATCGACCGCATCAGGCGGCCGTCGGTGCCCTCGGTGTAGGCCGCCACCGCCGCCCGGCCGAACAGCCGCGGCAGGTTCTGCAGCCCCGGCCCTTCGGCCAGGTAGAACACGGCGGTCGGCATGGTCAGCTGGCCGTCCTCCAGCGGCACCAGCGCCATGCCACCGGGCGCGCTGGCGTCGGGCACGGCGATCGCCGAGTTGGAGGTGCCGAAGTCGATCGCGCAGAAGTCGTCGGCGGGGATGTTTCTGGCGGTCAAGGAGGCGGCTTTCTCGGCTGGCTGGGTTCGGCGGGGCGCGGATGATACGGGCGCCGCCCCTGCTGACACCCCGCTGTCAGCAGGGGCGGCGCAGCATGAAGGCTCCTGCAACCGACCGATGAGGAGTCCTTCATGACCCAGCCGTCCCACCCCGCCGCCCAGCCCGAGCGCGCCATCAACTGGTTCGAGATCCCGGTGACCGACCTCGACCGCGCCCAGCGCTGCTACGAGGCGGTGCTCGACCGCCCGCTGCGGCGCGAATCGATGGGCCCGCAAGCCGAACTGGCCGTCTTCCCGTACGAGCCCGGCGCGGCCACCGGCGGCTGCCTGATGAAGTCGCCCGGGCTGCGGCCGAGCCCGGACGGCGCGCGCATCTACCTGAACGCCGAACCGTCGCTGGACGCCGCCGTCGGCCGCGCCGAACGCGCCGGCCTGCGCGTGCTGGTGCCGCGTGTCGACCTGCCCGGCGACATGGGCGCCTTCGCGGTGATCGTCGACAGCGAGGGCAATCACGTCGGGATGCACGCGCTGCGCTGACGGGCCACGTCGGCGTGGATCGCGACCGGTCGGATACTTGTCCGACCGACCCGTCGGAGACTGCCATGCACGCCCTGCACTACGCCTACACCATCGTCTACGTCAGCGAGCCCGAAGAGTCGCTGACCTTCTACGAGCGCGCCTTCGGCCTGAGCCGCCGCTTCATCTCGCCGGACGGCGACTACGGCGAGCTGCAGACCGGCGCGACGACGATCTCGTTCGCCCGCCACGCGCTGGCGCGCGACAGCCTGGGCCACGACTACGCGGCGGTCGACGCCTCGGCCCGCCCGCCGGGCATCGAGATCGGCTTCGCGGTCGCCGACGTGCCGGCCGCCTACGCCCGCGCGGTCGAGGCCGGCGCGACCGCGCTGAAGGCCCCGACCGTCAAGCCCTGGGGCCAGACCGTCGCCTACGTGCGCTGCCCGGACGGCAGCCTGGTTGAGCTCTGCACGCCGGTGCCGGCCTGAGGCATGGCCCGCTCGCCCGTCGACGACCAGGCCGCGCCGCTGGGCCCGGCCTCCGCCGCCTGGCTGGCCCAGGTCGGCGTGCACACCGTCGCCGACGTGAAGGCGCGCGACGCGGTCCGGCTCTATCTGGACGTGCGCAAGATCTGGCCGGCCGCCGGCCTCAACCTGCTGTGGGCGCTGGTGGCCGTGCAGGACGGCTGCCACTGGCGCGAGGTCGCCCGCGAGCGCCGCACCGAGCTGTTGATGCGGCTGGACGACCTGGGCGCCGCGCCGCGCCGGAGCCGCTGAATGCGCCGCGCCGAACGCCTCTTCGAGCTGGTCCAGCTGATCCGCGGCCGTCGCCTGTCGACCGGCGCCTGGCTGGCCGAACGGCTGGGCGTGTCGGCCCGCACCGTCTACCGCGACGTTGCCGACCTGATGGCGCAGGGCGTGCCGATCGAGGGCGAGGCCGGCGTCGGCTACCGGCTCGGGTCGGGCTACGAACTGCCGCCGCTGATGTTCAGCAGCGCCCAGGCGCAGGCGCTGGTGGCGGCAATCCGGGTGGCCGCGCCCCGGCTGGACGAGCGCATGGCGCGCGACGCGGAAGACGCGCTCGGCCGCATCCTGGCCGTCATGCCGACGACCGAACGCACGGCGGCCGACCGGCTCGCGCTGTTCGTGCCCGGTCACCTGCACGAACGCATGCCCGGGCGCGAGGCGCTGGCGCCCGTCCGGCTGGCGATCGACCAGCGCCGCAAGCTGCGGCTGGCCTACCGCGACGCCGCCGGCAACGACAGCGTGCGCGTCGTTCGCCCGTTGGGCTGCTTCTGCTGGGACACGGTCTGGACGCTGGCGGCGTGGTGCGAGCAGCGCTCGGATTTCCGCCACTTCCGGCTCGACCGCATGGCCGGGATCGAGACGCTGGACGAGACCTTCCGCGATGAAGCCGGCCGCACGCTGGCCGACTTCCTGCGGCGCATCGAACACGAGACCGGCCGCCGGCCGGCCTGAACGGCCAGCGCGGCCAGCGCCGATCAGCCCGCCAGTGCCGGCGCCTTCAGGTGCCAGTCGGTCGCCTGCTGCAGCGCGTGACCCGCGTGCAGCAGCGCGCCTTCCTGCCAGTAGTTGCCGATCAGCTGCAGGCCGACCGGCAGGCCGGCCTCGCCCGAACCCGCCGGCACGCTGATGCCGGGCAGGCCGGCCAGGCTGGCGGGCAAGGTGAAGATGTCGGCCAGGTACTCGGCCACCGGATCGCTCTGGCTGCCCAGCGCACGCGCCACCGTCGGCGCCACCGGGCCGGCGATCAGGTCGCACTGGGCGAAGGCGGCCTGGAAGTCGTCGGCAATCATGCGGCGCAGCTTCTGCGCCTGCAGGTAGTAGGCGTCGTAGTAGCCGTGGCTCAGCACATAGGTGCCGATCATGATGCGGCGCTTGACCTCAGGGCCGAAGCCCTCGCTTCGGCTCTTGCGGTACATCTCGCCGAGGTCCTTGAAGTCCTGGGCCCGGTGACCGTAGCGCACGCCGTCATAGCGGCCCAGGTTCGAGCTGGCCTCGGCCGGCGCGATGATGTAGTAGACGGGGATGGACAGCTCGGTGCGCGGCAGGCTGACGTCGACCAGCGTGGCGCCGAGCTTTTCCAGCTCGGCCAGCGCGGCCCGGGTCGCGACCAGCACGTCGGCCGTCACGCCCTCGCCGAAGAACTCGCGCGGCAGGCCGATGCGCAGGCCCTTGAGCGGCAGCGCGGCGGTCGCGCCCTCGCGCAGCGCGGTGGTCGCGGCGACGAAGTCGGGCACCGGCTGTTCGGCGCTGGTAGCGTCGCGCGGATCGAAGCCGCTCATGGCCTGCAGCAGGTGGGCGCAGTCGAGCGCGCTGCGGGCCATCGGGCCGGCCTGGTCGAGGCTGGAGGCGAAGGCGATCATCCCGTAGCGCGAGCAGCGGCCGTAGGTCGGCTTGATGCCGGTGATGCCGGTGAAGGCGGCCGGCTGGCGCACCGATCCGCCCGTGTCGGTGCCGGTTGCCGCCGGCACCAGCCGGGCCGCGACGGCGGCGGCGCTGCCGCCCGACGAACCGCCGGTGATGCGGCTCGGGTCCCACGGGTTGCGGGCCGGGAACCAGGCCGAGTTCTCGTTGCTGCCGCCCATCGCGAACTCGTCGCAGTTGAGCTTGCCCAGCGTGACCGCGCCGGCCGAGGCCAGGCGGCTGACCACCGTCGCGTCGAACGGGCTGCGGTAGCCGGCCAGCATCTTCGAGCCGGCGGTGCTGGGGAAGTCGCGCGTGACGAAGATGTCCTTGTGCGCGATCGGCACGCCCAGCAGCGTGTGGCCGGATCCGGACGTGCTGGTGACGCCCTTGGCGCGCCACGCATCGGCGGCGGCAGCCTGCGCCAGCGCGACGTCGGCGTCGGTGCAGAGGAAGGCGCCGAGCGACTCGTGCGCGGCGACGCGGTCGAGCAGGTGGCGGGTCAGCTCGACGCTGGAGACGGTGCGGGCGTCGAGGGCGGCGGCCAGGTCGGCCACGCCGAGGTGATGCAGGTCTTGGCTCATGGGCAGGTCGGCTCGCGGCTTCACTCGATCACGCGGGGGACGAGGAACAGGCCGCCATCGACGGCCGGCGCGCTCTTCTGGTTGGCCTCGCGCTCGTTGGTCTCGGTGACGCCGTCCTCGCGCAGGCGCAGGCTGACGTCCTGGACCGCCGACAGCGGCGTGTACAGCGGCTCGACGCCGGTGGTGTCGACCGCACGCATGCGTTCGACGATGTCGAAGAAGCCGTTGAGCTGGCCGAGCAGGTCGCGCTGCTCGGCCTCGCCGAGATCGAGCCGCGCCAGATGGGCGATGCGGCTCACGTCCGCAGGGGTGAGGGCCATGGTGTCTGGGTGGGTGCGGGCGCGCCGGTCGGCGTGGGCGGAACGGGCCGTCGAGCCCGTCGGGAGCCTGCGCCCGGCCGGTCGCGAGACCGGTGCCGTGACCGTCGCGCCAGGGGTTCCGACGCGGTCCCGATGCGGCAGGCCGCCCGGGTGCTTGCGGTATTATGGCCCGCCTTTCCAGCAGGTCCGCCCTGCAAGAAGCACGCTGCCGCCTGTGGTCACGCCCCGGGCGGCTCGTGGTTTCTGGGGTCCGGTGAACGGTCACGAACTGTCACCGAACCCGTCGCCTGTGCCCCGCCACGCGGGGTTCCGTTGATTACTCGGGAGGTGTCCGCCGCACGTGGCCGACCTCCTGATGCTGCCGAGTTGCCCATGTTCTTCGGATCGATGCGCCGTTACTTCTCCACCGATCTCGCGATCGACCTGGGGACCGCCAACACCCTGATCTACGTCCGCGGCACGGGCATCGTGCTGAACGAACCGTCCGTGGTCTCCATCCGCCATGAAGGCGGACCGAACGGCAAGAAGACGATCCAGGCCGTCGGTGCCGAGGCCAAGGCCATGCTCGGCAAGGTGCCGGGCAACATCGAGGCGATCCGCCCGATGAAGGACGGCGTGATCGCCGACTTCACCGTCACCGAGCAGATGCTCAAGCAGTTCATCAAGATGGTGCACCCGCGCTCGCTGCTGCGGCCGAGCCCGCGCATCATCATCTGCGTGCCCTGCGGTTCGACCCAGGTCGAGCGCCGCGCGATCCGCGAATCCGCCCTCGGCGCCGGCGCCAGCGAGGTCTACCTGATCGAGGAACCGATGGCCGCCGCGATCGGCGCCGGGCTGCCGGTCAGCGAGGCCTCGGGCTCGATGGTCGTCGACATCGGCGGCGGCACCACCGAGGTCGGCGTGATCTCGCTCGGCGGCATGGTCTACAAGGGCTCGGTGCGGGTCGGCGGCGACAAGTTCGACGAGGCCATCATCAACTACATCCGCCGCAACTACGGCATGTTGATCGGCGAGCCCACCGCCGAAGCCATCAAGAAGGAAATCGGCAGCGCCTTCCCGGGCTCCGAGGTCAAGGAGATGGAGGTCAAGGGCCGCAACCTCTCCGAAGGCGTGCCGCGCAGCTTCACGGTCTCGTCCAATGAGATCCTCGAAGCCTTGACCGACCCGCTCAACCAGATCGTCTCCAGCGTCAAGAAGGCGCTGGAGCAGACCCCGCCGGAACTGGGCGCCGACATCGCCGAGCGCGGGATGATGCTGACCGGCGGCGGCGCGCTGCTGCGTGACCTGGACCGCCTGCTGGCCGAAGAGACCGGCCTGCCGGTGCTCGTGGCCGAGGACCCGCTGTCCTGCGTCGTGCGCGGATGCGGCATGGCGCTCGAACGCATGGAGCGCCTGGGCTCGATCTTCACGTCGGAATGACACGGGCCGCCCGTCACGCGCCGCACCGGCGTGTGACCACGGCCTGATCGGACGCGACGGACATGCCGCTCGGCTCCCTCGATCGCACCCCACCGCCTTTCTTCCGCCAGGGCCCCTCGGCCCTGACGCGGCTGGTGTTCTTCGCCTCGGCCGCGGTCTTCCTGATGGCGGCGGATACCCGGCTCGGCCTGGGCCAGCCGGTGCGCTCGATCATCGCGATGGCCCTGCACCCGATCGAATTGGCGCTGCTCGCGCCGGTCCGCGGCATCGGCAACGCGAGCGACTACCTGGGCGGCGTCGCGCAGGCCCGGCAAGACGCCGAAGTCGCGCGCGCGGAAGCCCGCCGGCAGGCCGAACGCGCCTTGCCGGTCGAACAGCTGATGCACGAGAACGCGCAGCTGCGCAGCCTGCTCGAACTGCGTGACCGCCTGGCGCTGCGCAGCCACGCCGCCGAAGTGCTCTACGAGGCGACCGACCCCTACAGCCGCAAGGTCGTCATCGACAAGGGCGAGCAGGCCGGCCTGATGCAGGGCTCGCCGGTGATCGACGCACGCGGCGTGCTGGGCCAGGTCACGCGGCTGTATGCGCTGACGGCCGAGGTCACGCTGCTGGTCGACCGCGACGCCGCGATCCCGGTCCTGAACCGCCGCACCCAGCAACGCAACGTCGCCTATGGGGCGCCGGCCAGCGACGGCATGGAGCTGCGCTTCGTGGCCGCCAACGCCGATGTCCGGGACGGCGACGAGCTGCAGACCTCCGGCCTGGACGGCGTCTACCCGCCGGGCCTGGCGGTGGCGCGGGTCGTGAGCCTCGAACGCCGGACCCAGAACGACTTCGCCCGCATCCTGCTGCAGCCGCTGGCCCAGGCCGACGGCGTGCGCCACGTGCTGGTGATCGACCCGATCGGCACCCAGCTGCCGGCTCGCCCCGAGGTGGCCGCGCCGGCCGCCTCGACGCCCGCCGGCCGGGCCAACCCGAGGCGGCCCCAGTCGCCTGCCGGGAGCCGGCCATGATGCCCCGCATCGGTGACCAGCTGCTGCTGCCGGTCAACCCGTGGTTCATGTGGGGCAGCCTGCTGCTGGCCCTGGCCGTCAACATGATTCCGCTGGGCCGCCAGCCGGCCCTGCCCGACCTCGTCGCCGTCGTGCTGGTGTTCTGGAACGTGCACCAGCCGCGCCGCGTCGGTGTCGGCGCGGCCTTCGTGTTCGGCCTGCTGATGGACGTCCACGAAGGCGCGCTGCTCGGCCAGCACGCGCTGGCCTACACGCTGCTGAGCTACTTCGCGATCACGATCCATCGCCGCCTGCTGTGGTTCACGGCACCGGCGCAGGCCCTGCACGTGCTGCCGCTGATGGCGGCCGCGCACCTCGTGACGCTGCTGCTGCGGCTGGCCTCGGGCGGCGATTTCCCGGGCTGGGAGCTGCTGCTGTCGCCGCTGTTCGAGGCCCTGCTGTGGCCGGTCGTGAGCCTGCTGCTGCTGGCCCCGCAGCGGCGCGCGCCCGATCCCGACAAGCACCGGCCGCTTTGACGCCGCCCCCGGGGGCCCCACCGCGATGATCGAGCTGCGCAACGTCGAACAGGAGCTGGAGCGATTTCGCACCCGCCTGATCGTGGCCGCGCTGCTGGTGCTGGTCTGCTTCAGCCTGCTGGTGATGCGGCTGGTGCACCTGCAGATCGTCACGCACGACGAGCTGTCGACCCAGGCCGAGAACAACCGCATCGCGGTGGTGCCGATCGTCCCGAACCGCGGCCTGATCGTCGACCGCAACGGCGTCGTGCTGGCCGACAACTACTCGGCCTACACGCTGGAGATCAACCGCTCGCAGCTCACCGGCCCGCTCGACGAGGTGATCGACCAGCTCGCCGAGGTGATCGAGATCCAGCCGCGCGACCGGCGCCGCTTCCGTCGCCTGATGGAGGACAGCAAGAGCTTCGAGTCGCTGCCGATCCGCACCAAGCTGAGCGACGCCGAGGTCGCCCGCTTCACCGCCCAGCGCTACCGCTTTCCCGGCGTCGAGATCAAGGCGCGGCTGTTCCGCAACTACCCCTACGGCGAGCTGGCCAGCCACGTGCTCGGCTACATCGGCCGCATCAACCAGACCGAGAAGGCCGCGATGGACGAGTGGTCCGAGGAGGACTACGCCAACTACCGCGGCACCGAGGTGATCGGCAAGCTCGGCATCGAGCAGCGCTACGAGCGCGAGCTGCACGGCATCACCGGCGTCGAGGAGGTCGAGACCAGCGCCGGCGGCCGGCCGGTGCGGCGGCTGCGCTCGGAGCCGTCGTCGCCCGGCAGCACCGTGCGGCTGTCGATCGACATCAAGCTGCAGGCGCTGATCGAGCGCCTCTACGGCGACCGGCGCGGCGCGCTGGTGGCGATCGATCCGCGCAGCGGCGAGGTGCTCGCCTTCGTCAGCAAGCCGACCTTCGACCCGAACCTGTTCGTCGACGGCATCGACCAGGACAGCTGGAAGGAACTCAACGAGTCGATCGACAAGCCGCTGCTGAACCGCGCGCTCAAGGGCACCTATCCGCCTGGATCGACCTTCAAGCCCTTCATGGCGATGGCCGCGCTGAACACCGGCAAGCGCAGCGCGACGCAGATCATCAACGACACCGGCTCGTTCATGTTCGGCAACCACCGTTTCCGCAGCCACGGCGACACCGGGCTCGGGCCGGTCGACATGGTCAAGTCGATCGTGCTGTCGAGCAACGTCTACTACTACTCGCTGGCCAACGAGATGGGCGTGGACCTGATGCACCAGCAGCTCGAACCCTTCAGCTTCGGCCGCCGCACCGGCATCGACCTGGACGGCGAGGCCACTGGCGACCTGCCGTCGACCGAGTGGAAGCGCCGCAAGTACAAGCGCCCGGACCAGCAGCGCTGGTACGCGGGCGAGACCATCTCGCTGGGCATCGGCCAGGGCTACAACAACTTCACGATGGTGCAGCTCGCGCATGCGCTGGCGACGCTGGTCTCGGGTGGCCAGCGGCATGAGCCGCGGGTCGTGCGCGAGATCGAGAACGTCGTCACCCACGAGCGCCGTCCGCCGCCCGGCGAGCCGCTGGAGGCGCTGCCGTTCAAGCACGAGCATGTCGAGGTGATCCGCCGCGCGATGCATGGCGTGACGACCGAGGGCACGTCGACCCGCGTCTTCGCCGGTGCGCCCTACGCCAGCGGCGGCAAGACGGGCACGGCCCAGGCCAAGAGCGTCGGCCAGAACGAGAAGTACAACGCCGCCAAGATGGCCGAGTACTTCCGCGACCACTCGCTCTACACGGCCTTCGCGCCGCTGGACGAACCGACCGTCGCGCTGGCGGTGATCGTCGAGAACGCCGGCTTCGGCGCCGAGGCCGCCGCGCCGATCGCCCGTCGCGTGCTCGACTACCTGCTGTCCGGCCAGTACCCCAGCGAGGAAGACATCGAGCTGACCCGCATCGGCAAGTCCGGCGCACCGGTCGGCCAGTCGCGCCGGGCCGCCGACATCCCGATGCCCACGCTGATGAACGCCGGCATCGCGACACCGGCGGCCGCGTCGGACGCGGCCTCGGCGGCCTCCGGCGCGGCCTCGTCCACTCCCGCGCCCGCGCGCCCGGCCACGGCGCAGCCGCCTGCATCGGCAGCCTCCGCCGCCCCGGTCGCCGCCGCGGCCTCCCCGCCCGCCCTGCTGATGCGACGCCGATGAACCAGCCCTTCAACCAACTGACGCTGCGCCAGCGCCTGCGGCCGTGGTTCGACGGCTTCGACGTGCCGCTGGTCTGCGCCATCCTGCTGCTGTGCGGCTGCGGCCTGCTGGCGATGTACTCGGCCGGCTTCGACCACGGCACCCGCTTCGTCGACCACGCCCGCAACATGATGCTGGCCGCGCTGATCCTGTTCCTGGTCGCGCAGGTGCCGCCACAACGGCTGATGGCCATGGCCGTGCCGCTCTACACCCTCGGCATGCTGCTGCTGGTGGCCACCGCGCTGTTCGGACTGACGAAGAAGGGGGCAACCCGCTGGCTCAACGTCGGCGTGGTGATCCAGCCCAGCGAGATCCTCAAGATCGCCACGCCGCTGGTGCTGGCCTGGTGGTTCCAGCGCCGCGAGGGCCGCGCGCAGACGCGCCACTTCGTCGTCGCCGGCGCCCTGCTGCTGCTGCCCGCCGCGCTGATCGCCAAGCAGCCCGACCTCGGCACCGCCATCCTGGTCCTGTCGGCCGGCTTCTTCGTGATCTTCTTCGCCGGCCTGTCCTGGCGGCTGATCATCCCGGTGGCGACCATCGGCGTGATCGGCATCATCGCGCTGGTGCTGGCCGGGCCGACCCTGTGCGAGCCGGGCGTCAACTGGGTCGTCCTGCACGACTACCAGAAGAACCGCATCTGCACCCTGCTCGACCCGACCAAGGACCCGCTCGGCAAGGGCTTCCACATCATCCAGGGGATGATCGCGATCGGCTCGGGCGGGGTCACCGGCAAGGGCTTCATGAAGGGCACGCAGACCCACCTCGAGTTCATCCCCGAGCGCACCACCGACTTCATCTTCGCGGCCTACGCCGAAGAGTTCGGCCTGATCGGCGCGCTCGTGCTGCTGGTCGGCTTCACCTTCCTGATCCTGCGCGGCCTGGCCATCTCGTTCGCGGCGCCCAGCGTGTTCTCGCGCCTGCTGGGCGGTGCGATCACGATGAGCTTCTTCACCTACGCGATGGTCAACATGGGCATGGTCAGCGGCATCCTGCCGGTGGTCGGCGTGCCGCTGCCCTTCGTCAGCTATGGCGGCACCGCGATGGTGATGCTGGGCCTGTCGCTGGGCATCCTGATGTCGATCTCGCGCTCGCGCGGCCTGATGCAGCGCTGAGCCGGCCCGCCGGTTTCAGGCGGCGCCGTCGGCCACCGGCTGCGGGACCGGAGCGGCCGGCGACGCGGCGGCGGCCGGTGGCAGCTGGCGCGGCAGGCGCACCGTGAAGCGGGCGCCCGGACCCTCGCCCGGCGGCACCTGGTGCGGCGCGCGGGCATCGTCCAGCATGATCGCCGTGCCGTGCTGCGCGGCAATCTCCGCCACGATGGCCAGGCCCAGCCCCGAGCCGTCGACCGTCGTTCCGAGCGCCCGGTAGAAGGGCTGGAAGACCAGCTCGCGTTCGCTCTCCGGGATGCCCGGGCCCGAGTCCTCGACCTGCAGCACGACCACCTGGCCGAACGGATCGACCAGCAGCCGCACCGTCACCGTGCCACGCACCGGCGTGTACTGCAGCGCGTTGTCGACCAGATTGGCCACCAGCTCGCGCAGCATCAGCGGGATGCCGAGCACGTGGCAGTCATGGGCCGGATCACCGTCATCGCTCTCGCCGCCCGGCCCCTCGAAACCGAGGTCGATGCCCTTGTCGAGCGCCTTGGGCACGAAGTCGCGCACCACGTCCACGGCCAGCTCGCGCAGGTCCAGCGGGACCCGGGCGGCGTTCGTCGCCTGGGCATCGGTGCGGGCCATCGACAGCAGCTGGTTGACCATGTGCGCGGCACGCTGCGAGGCATTGGCCATGTGTTCGAGCGACTCGCGCAACGAGCGCGGATCGCCGTTGCCATCGGCAATCGCACGCGCGGCCAGCTCGGCCTGCATCCGCAACCCCGCCAGCGGCGTCTTGAGCTGGTGCGCCGCGTCGGCCAGGAAGCGCTTCTGCGTCGCCATCGAGTCCTGCTGGCGGTCGAGCAGGTCGTTGATCGCCTGGACCAGCGGCGAGACCTCCTCGGGCACGTCGAGCACGTCGATCGGCGACAGGTCGTCGCTGGGTCGCTGGCGGATGCGCTGCTGAAGCGCGTTCAAAGGCGCCAGGCCACGCGCCAGCGCGAACCAGACCAGCAGCACCGCCACCGGCAGGATCACGAACTGCGGCAGGATGACGCCCTTGATGATCTCGGTGGCCAGGCGCGAGCGCTTGGTCAGCGTCTCGGCCACCTGCACCAGCGCGGGCCGATCCAGCCCCGGCAGCTCGACCCATTCGTAGGCCACGCGCACGCTGTCGCCGAGCATCTCGTCGTCGCGCAGCATCGGCTCGCCCGGGCGGGGCGGTTCGCCTTCGTGCGGCACGGGCAGATCGCGGTCACCGCTGACGAACTCGCCGCGCGCCCCCAGCACCTGGTAGTAGACGTTGTCGACCTCGTCGGCGCGGAACAGCCGGGCGGTCTCGCGCGGCAGGTCGAAGCCCAGGCCGCCGGGCCGCACCTCGATGCGCTGGGCCAGCGTGCGGACCGACTCGCGCAGCGCGCGGTCATAGGGCTTGCTCGCGATGCCCTGCGCGGCCAGCCAGGTCAGCGCCAGGCTCATCGGCCAGATCACCAGCAGCGGGGCGAGCATCCAGTCCAGGATCTCGCCGAACAGCGAACGCTGCTCGCGCCGCCGCGCCAGTCCGGCCAGCGCCGGGCGCTTCATGCGGTGAGGCCGGTCACGGGGCCGAGGTCCGCATCACGCCGGGATCTTCTCGAGGCAGTAGCCCAGGCCGCGCACCGTCGCGATGCGGATGGGGCCCTGCTCGATCTTCTTGCGCAGGCGATGGATGTAGACCTCGATCGCGTTGTTGCTGACTTCCTCGCCCCATTCGCACAGCCGCTCGACCAGCTGGTCCTTGCTGACAAGCCGGCCGGCGCGCTGCAGCAGCACTTCCAGCAGGCTCAGCTCGCGCGCCGACAGGTCGACCATCTGCTCGTTGATGTAGGCCACGCGCCCGGTCGCGTCGAAGCTCAGCGGACCGTGGCGGATGATGGCGCTGGCCGACCCCAGGCCGCGCCGCGTCAGCGCCCGCACGCGGGCTTCCAGTTCCTGCAGCGAGAACGGCTTGGCCATGTAGTCGTCGGCGCCCAGATCGAGGCCCTTGACACGCTGCTCGACGCTGTCGGCCGCCGTCAGGATCAGCACCGGCACCGACGAACCGCGAGAACGCAGCTTCTTGAGCACCTCCAGCCCGTGCAGCTTGGGCAGGCCGAGGTCGAGGATCAGCAGGTCGAACTCGTGTGCGGCGAGAGCGGCATCGGCCTCCGAACCGCTGCCCACATGGTCGACCGCGTAACCGGCCGCGCGCAGGCTGCGCAGCAGGCCGTCAGCCAGGACCTGGTCATCTTCGGCAATCAGGATGCGCATCGTGGTGTCTCCTCGCGGGCTGCCCGGATGCCCCGGGGCGTTGTCTGGTACTGAACCCGGTCATTGTAGGAAGCGCTCACAGTCGGCCTCCATCGGTGTTGTCGCGGTGCGGCATGCAGAATCCGGCGCTCGCTCCGGCGCATGCGACATGCTTTCCCGGTACTGTACAAACATCCAGCACTTCAACATAATGGCAACCAAACCCACGGAGAAACGCATGGACGCGAGCACCGCGAAGTCCGCCCTCAGCGGCGAAAAGGCCAAGGCCCTGCAGGCCGCGCTGGCCCAGATCGAGAAGCAGTTCGGCAAGGGCTCGATCATGCGGCTCGGCGAAGGCGAGGTGATCGAGGACATCCAGGTCGTCTCCACCGGCTCGCTCGGCCTGGACGTCGCGCTGGGCGTCGGCGGCCTGCCGCGCGGCCGCGTCATCGAGATCTACGGGCCGGAATCCTCGGGCAAGACCACGCTGACGCTGCAGGTCATCTCCGAGATGCAGAAGCTCTCCGGCGTCTGCGCCTTCATCGACGCCGAACACGCGCTCGACGCCCAGTACGCCCAGAAGCTCGGTGTCAACCTGCAGGACCTGCTGATCAGCCAGCCCGACACCGGCGAACAGGCCCTCGAGATCGTCGACGCGCTGGTGCGTTCCGGTTCGGTCGACCTGATCGTCGTCGACTCGGTCGCCGCGCTGACCCCGAAGGCCGAACTCGAAGGCGAGATGGGCGACGCCCTGCCCGGCCTGCAGGCCCGCCTGATGAGCCAGGCGCTACGCAAGCTGACCGCCACGATCAAGAAGACCAACTGCATGGTCATCTTCATCAACCAGATCCGCATGAAGATCGGCGTGATGTTCGGCAGCCCCGAGACCACCACCGGCGGCAACGCGCTGAAGTTCTATTCCTCGGTCCGCCTCGACATCCGTCGCATCGGCAGCATCAAGAAGGGCGAGGAGGTCATCGGCAGCGAGACCAAGGTCAAGGTCGTCAAGAACAAGGTCGCGCCGCCATTCAAGACCGCCGAGTTCGACATCCTCTACGGTGAAGGCATCAGCCGCGAAGGCGAGATCATCGACATGGGCGTGATCGCCAAGGTCGTCGACAAGTCCGGCGCCTGGTACGCCTACAACGGCGAGAAGATCGGCCAGGGCAAGGACAACGCCCGCGAGTTCCTGCGCGAAAACCCGGCGCTGGCCGTCGAGATCGAGAACAAGATCCGCGACTCGCTGGGCATCGCCCTGCTGCCCTCGGGCGGATCGGACGCCGCGGCCGCCTGATCGGCGACGCGCGCCCCGCGCGATCCATGACACCCCCAAGGCCCGGCGCTCGACCGGGCCTTGTCGTTTCCGGCCGCACCGTACAAGCCTCTTCTCCACCTCGCCATGGCCACCACGACGCTGTCGCTCAAGGCGCGAGCGCTCAAGCTGCTGACCGCACGTGAGCACTCGCGCGCCGAACTGACGCGCAAGCTCACGCCGCATCTGCAGGACGGCGACGACCTCGCCGCCGTCCTGGACGACCTGACGCTGCGCGGCTACCTCGACGAGGCGCGTTACGTGGCCTCGGTCGTGCACCGCCGCGCCGCGCGCAGCGGCACGCGCCTGATCCGGCAGGAACTGCAGGCCCAGGGCATCGCCCCCGAACTGATGGCGGGTGCGCTCGGCGAATTGCGGGATGGCGAACTCGGCCGCGCGCGCGACCTGTGGGAACGCCGATATGGGGCCGACCCGGCCGATGCCCGGGAAGCGGCCCGGCAACAGCGTTTCCTGCTCTCGCGCGGCTTCAGCAGCGAGGTCGTGCGCCAGGTCGTCCGCTGGCGAGGAGGCGGCCGGGAACCATCCGAAGAATGATGGACCGCATGCTGAATATCGCCGCACGACCGTACGGTTGCGGCAGTGCAACATGCTAGAGTGCCGCCGCGCCGTCGGCCTTGCGTGACCCTCACGCCCGCCCCAGGACGCCCCCTGACACGGCCTCGAAGCCGCGCTGTTCCCACCGTCCTCCCCAGGACCACGCACACACCACACCCATGAAGATCCACGAGTACCAAGGCAAGGAAATCCTGCGCCAGTTCGACGTGCCGGTGCCCCGCGGCTATCCGGCGTTCACGGTCCAGGAGGCGGCCGAGGCCGCGCAGAAGCTGGGCGGCCCGGTGTGGGTGGTCAAGGCCCAGATCCACGCCGGTGGCCGTGGCAAGGGCGGCGGCGTCAAGCTCGCGCGCTCGATGGACGACCTGCAGACGCTGGCCGGCCAGATCCTGGGCATGCAGCTGGTCACGCACCAGACCGGCCCGGAAGGCCAGAAGGTGCGTCGCCTCTACATCGAGGAAGGCGCCGACATCCGCAAGGAGTACTACGTCTCGCTGGTCACCGACCGCCAGAGCCAGAAGGTCGCCTTCATCGCGTCGAGCGAAGGCGGCATGGACATCGAGGAAGTCGCCCATTCGACCCCCGAGAAGATCATCACCGAGGTGATCGATCCGCTGACCGGCCTGGGTGCCGCGCAGGCCGAGAAGATCGCCCGCGCCATCGGCCTGGGCGACGTGTCGATCGCGCAGGCCGTCACGCTGTTCCAGAACCTGTACCGCTGCTACATGGAGACGGACGCCTCGCTGGTCGAGATCAACCCGCTGAACTGCGACTCGAACGGCAAGCTGATCGCGCTGGACGCCAAGTTCAACTTCGACAGTAACGCGCTGTTCCGCCACCCCGAGATCGTGGCCTACCGCGATCTGGACGAAGAGGATCCGGCCGAGGTCGAGGCCAGCAAGTTCGACCTGGCCTACATCAGCCTGGACGGCAACATCGGCTGCCTGGTCAACGGTGCCGGTCTGGCGATGGCCACGATGGACACCATCAAGCTGTTCGGCGGCGAGCCGGCCAACTTCCTGGACGTGGGCGGCGGCGCGACCGCCGAGAAGGTCACCGAGGCCTTCAAGATCATGCTCAAGAACAAGAGCGTCAAGGGCATCCTGGTCAACATCTTCGGCGGCATCATGAAGTGCGACACCATCGCCGAGGGTGTCATCACCGCCTGCAAGGCCGTGAACCTCAGCGTGCCGCTGGTGGTGCGCATGAAGGGCACCAACGAGGACCTGGGCAAGAAGATGCTGGCCGAGTCGGGCCTGCCGATCATCGCGGCCGACACGATGGCCGAAGCCGCCACCGCGATCGTCAACGCGGTCAAGTAAGCCCCCGCCCAGAGAACCAAGGAATCCAGACATGAGCATCCTCATCAACAAGGACACGCGCGTCATCACCCAGGGCATCACGGGCAAGACGGGCCAGTTCCACACGCTGGGCTGCCAGGCCTATGCCAACGGCAAGAACTGCTTCGTCGCGGGCGTGAACCCGAAGAAGGCGGGCGAGAAGTTCAGCGACATCCCCATCTACGCGACCGTCAAGGAAGCCGCGCAGGCGCAGGGCGCGACCGTCAGCGTGATCTACGTGCCGCCCGCCGGCGCGGCCGCGGCGATCTGGGAAGCGGTCGAGGCCGACCTGGACCTGGCCATCTGCATCACCGAAGGCATCCCCGTGCGGGACATGCTGGAAGTGCGCAACAAGATGAAGGCCAAGGAAGCCGCCGGCGGCAAGAAGACGCTGCTGCTGGGCCCGAACTGCCCCGGGCTGATCACGCCCGAGGAGATCAAGATCGGCATCATGCCGGGCCACATCCACCGCAAGGGCCGCATCGGCGTCGTGAGCCGCTCGGGCACGCTGACGTATGAAGCGGTGGCGCAGCTGACCGAGATCGGCCTGGGCCAGTCCAGCGCCGTGGGCATCGGCGGTGACCCGATCAACGGCCTGAAGCACATCGACGTGATGCGCGCCTTCAACGACGACCCGGACACCGACGCCGTGATCATGATCGGCGAGATCGGCGGCCCGGACGAGGCCGAAGCCGCGCAATGGTGCAAGGCCAACATGAAGAAGCCGATCGTGGGCTTCATCGCCGGCGTGACCGCCCCGGCCGGCAAGCGCATGGGCCACGCCGGCGCGCTGATCAGCGGCGGCGCCGACACGGCCGATGCCAAGCTCGCCATCATGGAAGAGTGCGGCTTCACCATCACCCGCAACCCGTCGGAGATGGGGCGGCTGCTCAAGGGCCTGATCTGACCGGCCTGATCTGATCGGCCTGAGCGGATCGATCCGATCGGCCTGAACGGCTGATCCACACGAAGACCCCGTGCCGCGAGGCCGGGGTCTTTGACTTTCAGGGGCAGGTTGCGCGTGCTCGATCGCTCACAATCCGCGCCATCCCGACACCCTCCGAGTCCACGCCATGATCAAGCTACTCGTGCGCTGGTTCCTGCTGGCCGCCGCCCTGCTGCTGGTGGCCAACCTTGACGTCGGCGTGTCGGTCACCAGCTTCCGATCGGCCCTGCTGGCTGCGCTGGTGCTGGGCCTGCTGAACGCCTTCGTGCGGCCGGTCCTGCTGCTGCTGACGCTGCCGGTGACGCTGGTGACGCTGGGCCTGTTCCTGTTCGTCATCAACGCGCTGATGTTCTACGGCGCGGCCTGGCTGCTCGACGACCTGACCGTCGCCAGCTTCGGCTCGGCGCTGCTGGCCTCGCTGATCTACAGCGCCTGCGGCATGGTCATCGACGCCGCCCTGCCACGGCTGTTCGGCGACGCCTGAACAGCACTGAGGCTCACTCGCCGCGGCGTTCGTCGGCCAGTTGCTGGCGACGTCGCTGTTCGACCGCCTTCAGCCGCGCATCGAGCACCGATCCCTCGATCGGGTCCTGCATCGACTGCCGCTGACCGGCGCGCAAGCGATCGGCGGCGCCCTGCCAGTCGCCGATCGCGGCGCGTGACTCGGCCTCGGCACGCAAGGCGGCCAAGGTCTGACCGCGCGCACGCTGCAACTGCGCCAGGTGATCCCAGGCGCCGGCATCGTCCGGATGCCCGCTGACCCAGAGCTGCAGCGACTCGGCCTCGCGGCGAAGGCGCTCGTCGGGCACGGCGACCTGGGCGCGCGCGGCGATCAGCACCTGCGCGGCCTCCAGCATCCCGGCGCGGCTGCCGTCGTCGATGCGGGCGCCGTCGGGCGACTGCAGCAGCGCCAGCGCGCCGGCCAGGTCACCCCGCGCGACCAGCGAGTCCAGCCGCATCACGACCACCGCCCGGCTGGCCAATTCCCACGGCGCGGCCAGTTCGCGCGCCCGCGCCAACGCGGCGTCGGCCCGGGCCCATTGCTTGACCTGCGTGGCGGCCAGCGCGACGGTGCTCGCCACCGCCAGCGACGTGGCATCCCGGGACGCCGGCAAGGTCAGCGCGGCCAGCTGCTGCTGGGTCGCGTCACGAAGGTCCATCAGCGCACGCGCGCGCCCCTGCATCGCGGCATGCAGCCAGAGCGCGGCGGGGCCGCCCGAGCCGACCGTGGCCGAAGGCGCCGAGGCGGCCTCGATGCCCAGGCGGTTGCGCGCATCGGCGATGCGCTCGCCGGTCAGCGGGTGCGAGCGCAGATAGGGGAAGGCGTTGCTGTCGGTCAGCCGCGAGGCACTGGCCATGCGCTCGAACATGCCGACCATGCCGATGCCGTCGTAGCCACCGGCCTGCAGGATGCCCGAGCCGATGCGGTCGGCCTCGCGTTCCATGTCGCGCGAGAAGTTCAGCTGCCCCTGGATGGCGGCCGCCTGGCCCCCGAGCACCAGCGCCTGCGCGGCATCCGGGCTGCGCGACAGCGCGAGGATGCCCAGCAGCGTCGAGGCCAGCGCCAGCGTCGAGCTGCGCCGGTTGCTGCTCATCATGCGGGCGATGTGGCGCTGGCTGACGTGCGACATCTCGTGCGCCAGCACGGAGGCCAGCTCGTCGCGGGTCGTCGTCATCGCGATCAGGCCCATGTGGACGCCGACGTGGCCGCCCGGCAATGCAAAGGCGTTGATCGTGCGGTCGCGCACCACGAAGGTCTGCCAGGCCAGGTGCTGGGCCAGGTCCTCGGGGATGTCGCCACGCGCCTTGGCGGCGGTCAGCAGCGGCGACCAGATGCGCTCGATGTACTCGACCAGCAGCGGGTCGTCGACCACGTCCGGGTCGCGCCGCAGCTGCTGCATGATCCGTTCGCCCAGGCGGGCCTCGGCGGGCACCGAGAGCTCGTCGCCGGACTCGTCGCCCAGCGCCGGCAAGGCCGACCCACCCACGCCCTGCGCCTGCGCGCTGGGCGGTACCGGCACCAGCCAGAGCAGACCCGCCAGCAGCGCGGCGGATGCGCGCAGCGGGCGACGAGCGGTAGGGGTGGCGGGGCGAAGGGTCGGCACGGACATGTCCAGAAGCGGGCTCGGGCCCGGCAAAAACGGCGACCTATGATGCACCGGTTGTCCGCCACGACTGTTTCAAGACCGATCTGCGCCCATGACTTCCCATGACACCGCCCACCCGCTGACCCACTTCGACGCCCAGGGTCAGGCTCACATGGTCGACGTCGCCGCCAAGGCCGTGACCCACCGCGTCGCCACCGCCGCCGGCTCGATCCGCATGCTGCCGGCCACGCTGGCGCTGATCGCCCAGGGCACCGCGAAGAAGGGCGACGTGATCGGCATCGCCCGCATCGCCGCCATCCAGGGCGCCAAGCGGACCTCGGACCTGATCCCGCTGTGCCACCCGCTGCCGCTGACGCGCGTGGCGGTCGACTTCCGCATCGATGCCGACCTGCCCGGCGTGCACTGCACCGCCACGGCCGAGACGCTCGGCCAGACCGGCGTCGAGATGGAGGCGCTGACCGCCGTGCAGATCGGCCTGCTGACCATCTACGACATGTGCAAGGCCGCCGACAAGGGCATGGTCATGACCGACATCCGCCTGCTCGAGAAGCAGGGCGGCAAGAGCGGGCACTGGAAGGCCGGCTGAGCCGCTGCGTCAGGGCCGCAGCCGGTCGGCCGGCAAGGCCGGATCGGAGCCGCACTGGAAAGGCGCGCCCGGCGAGTCGTCCGGCCGGTCGCCGCAGGGCGCGAAGAACATCGCCGAGGCCGGGTTGCGGAACTCGCGCAGCCGGGCCGCGACATGGCGGGCGCGGTCGCGTTCGCCACGGGCATCCAGCGCACGGGCATAGACCACCATCAGCCGGGTGTCGAGCAGGTGGAACAGGGGGCCTTCGAAGTCGTCGAACACCAGCTCGGGCTGCGGCGTCATCGTCACGCGTGCGTAGTCGGCGTGATGGCCGAACAGCACGCTGCGCTGGCCCTGCGTGATGCGTTGCGACAAGGGCGCCGGGTGGCCACCCGGCACCAGGTCGGGATCGAACACGACCGCGACGTCGTGGTACTGGCGCGCCGCGTCGATCGAGCCCAGCAACGCCGCCGCCGGCACGACCAGCAGCAGCAGACGGGCCGCCCGCACCGGCAGCGTCGCCGAAGCCGGTACGCCGATCGCCGCTGGAGGCGAATCGTCGCGCGGCACCAGGCCGGCCAGCCAGCCGGCCACCAGGGCCGTCGGCAGCAGGAAGTAGACGTACCAGAGCGGGTACTCCAGCATGCTGTGCAGCAGCACCAGCACCAGCAGGAAGGCGGCGCAGCGGGCCGCGTGGGCGCGCAGGTCGTCGGCCTGCGTGAAGGCGCCGCGCAGTCGCCATGCGAAGGCCGCCATCAGCGTCAGCACCAGCAGCGTGTAGGGCAGGCCGAAGTCGACCGCCAGTTCCAGCACCAGGTTGTGGGTGTGGTCGAAGAAGGCCACCGGCCGGTTCGGGAACGGCGTCATCGACCAGACGAAGTTGAAGGCACCGGCACCCACGCCCGTCCAGGGGTGTTCGGCGATCAGCACGAGCGTGTTGGCCCAGATCTTCCCGCGCGAGCTGCTCGGGTCGCCATGCAGCGTCTTGCGCAGCTGGTCGTCGCCGTAATACATCTGCCCCTGCAGGCTGGCCCAGTGCTCCATCGCCCACCAGCCGGCGAGGTAGACGGGGATGGCCAGCACCATCGCGAGCCGCGCGCCGCGTGACAGACGGCGGTCGACCAGACCCCACAGCGCCAGCAGGCCGACGCCGACCATGCCGGTGCGCGAGGCGTTCAGCACCTCGGCGCCGACCAGCGCGACCAGCAGCAGCGCCGTGCCCGGCCAGCCCCAGCCATTTCGGCGCGACAGCCAGATCGTTGCACCGCAGGCCCACAGCAGCAGCGTCGAGAGCTGGTTGGGCTGGCGCATGTTGCCGATCGCCCGGCCTGGCGTGGTCGTCGCCGCGACCGATAGGCCGTCGGCCAGATCGGGCACGAAGACCTGCACCACCGACACCACCACGCTCAGCAGCCCGGCCAGCAGCAGGCCGAGCAGAAGGCCATGCCACCACAGGTCACCGGACGGCGCACCGTCATCGGACGCCGAGCCTTGCCAGACACGTGCGCTGCGTCCGGCCACCCACGCCAGCACGGCGGCCAGCAGCAGCGTGGCGATGGGGATCAGGCGCTGGCCGAGCGGCGCGGTGGTCCAGGCCTGGCCGGCGGCGAGCACCAGCAGCAGCAGCACCAGCAGCCGCAGGGCGTCCCAGCCCTGACCTGCGGTCGCACGCGAGACCAGCCGGTCGTCCGGCCCCGGTCGCCACGCCAGCCGCCACAGCAGCAGCAGCAAGGCCAGACCGGCGAACGACAGCCACTGGTTCACGAAGGTCGTGGTGGGCGAGAAGCTGGGCGCGAAAAGGAACGGCAGCGCGACGACGGCGGCCAGCAGCAACAGCAGCAGCAGCTGCGGCTCGGCGTGGGTGCGGGACCGGGGCAGGGAACTCATGGGCGGCCATGCTATCTTCATCGCCCCTCATCACCGCCGCCCGACCGCGCCCAGACCATGCCGCTGAACTTCCTGCGAGGCCTGTTCGGGTCCCGAGAGATCAAGACGCTGGCGCAGTCGCTGGCCACCGAGCTGGCACGCCGCTACCCGCCGACGATGGCCAGCGGACAGGGCCGCAAGCTGTCGCCGCAGGCGGTCACCAACATCCTCGAGAGCGTCATCGGCAAGGCCGTCACCAAGACCCAGGAATGGCGCCTTGGCGTGATCGGCAAGGCTCGGCTGGGCAACACGCTGCGCTGGGAGCTGAAGGAGCGCGGCTACCCCGAACCCTTCATCGAGATGGTCACCGAGGCGCTGGTCGTCTACATGACCCGCCGCGCCGCCGAACCGGCCGCGCCGGCCGGCAAGCGCTGAGGCCGCGATGAGCCTGCTGACATCGCTGGTGCGCGACGTGTTCGGGCGGGGCAAGCCCGCCGGCACCGCGCTCGACCCCGCACGGCAACGGGCCGACGAGCTGGCCCGGCAAGGTGACGAGGCGCTGGCGCAGTCCCGTCTGCCCGAAGCCGAGGCGCTCTACCGCGAGGCCCTGGCGGCCCGCCCCGAACATGCGCGTGCCCAGGAAGGGCTGGGGCTTGCGCTGCTGCAGCTGCGGCGCCCGGATGACGCCTTCCTGCATCTGGAGATGGCCCACAAGCTGGACCCGATGAACGCGGAGATCCTGGTCCATTGGGGCCTGGTCGACCTGGAGCTGGCCAACTTCGAACTGGCCAGCCGCCGCTTCGGTCGCGCCATCGAACGCGCGCCCACCAACCCGCACGCCTGGCTGAACCTGGGCATCGCGAGCTTCAAGCTCGGCCAGTTCACGGCCAGCGTCGGCCAGCTGGAAAAGGCGATCGAGCTGCGTCCCGAGATGGCGCTGGCCTGGAGCAACCTGGCGCTGGCCCGTCGCCAGACCGAAGACCTCGACGGCGCCCTGGCCGCCGCCCGCCGCGCGATCGAGCTGCGCCCGACGCAGTCGCGCCTGTGGGTCATCCTGGGGGACCTGCAGGCCGATGCCGGCGACTTCGAGTCCGGCGACACGTCGTTCGACCGGGCCGCGCAGCTCGCCCCCGATTCCGCCGAGGTGGCGCTGGGGCTCGGCAAGCTGCGCATGGCGCAAGGCCGGCTGGCCGAGTCCGAGGCCGCGTTCCGCTCGGCCGTCGCACGCGATCCCGGCAACCCCGACGCCAGCGGCGGCCTGGGCCAGCTGCTGCTGCTGCAGGGCCGCTGGGCCGAAGGCTGGGCGTCCTACGAATCGCGCCGCCAGATCGTCCCCAGCCCCGTCCGCCAGGTCCCGGTGCCGGAATGGGACGGCCAGCCCCGGCGCGGCGAACGGCTGCTGGTGCACGCCGAACAAGGGCTGGGCGACATCATCCTGTTCAGCTCCTGCCTGCCCGACCTGCTCGACGCCGGCGTCGACTGCGTCATCGACCTGCCCGCCCGCCTCGCGCCGCTGTTCCAGCGCTCCTTCCCCACCGCCACGATCTGCCCGGATCCCGGCCGCGCCAACGGCGAATCGTGGCTGGCGCAGCTGCCGCCGTTCGACCGGCATGTGCCGATGGGCACCTTGCCGCGATGGTTGAGGCCGGACGCCGACCGCTTCCCGACCTCGACGGCCGGCTTCCTGCGCGCCGACCCGGCCGCGGTGGCGAGCTGGCGGAACCGGCTCGCCGATCTTCCGCGCCCGCACATCGGCCTGAGCTGGCGCGGCGGCATGCTGTCGACCGCCGGACGGCAGCGTTCGCTGTCGCTGGTGGCGATGCTGGAAGGGCTGCGGCACCTGGGCGGCACCTTCGTCTGCCTGCAGTACGGCGACGTCGAACGCGAGATCGCCGCGGCTGCGGCCACGACCGGAATCCAGATCCATCCCGGCCTGTCCGGCTACGGCGACCTCGACGACATGGCGGCGCTGAACGGCGCGCTCGACGGCATTGTCACCGTCTGCTCGACCCAGGCCCACCTGTGCGGCGCGCTCGGGCTGGCGGCGGCCGTGCTGGTGCCCGTCAACCCGAGCTGGCGCTACGGCAGCGCCGGTCCGCGCATGGCCTGGTATCCGAGCCTGACGCTGGTGCGGCAGGCCGAGGCCGGTGACTGGCGCGATGAGCTGGCCCGGACCGCCGAGTTCCTGGCGGCGCAGGCCTCGCGCCTGTCTGCCTGAGCCCCATCACATGAGGTCGCTGTTCCGGAAGCTGGGCGGCCTGTTCGCCACCGGCCCTGCGGCGACCGAGGCACCCGCCGCGCCGACCCGATCGGGCCCGGATGCCGAGACGCTCGCGGCCCTGGCCCGGCTGGCCGGCCATGTGCCGGGCACCCGGCCGGACGCCCCGCAACTGCTCGAAACCCTGCGCGACTGGCGCGACCGGCATCCCGACGTGGCCGATGCCGCCGCGCTGCACCTCTACGACGCGGCGGCCGCCCGGCTGCAGGGGCGCCTCGACGAGGCAGAAGGCATCTGCCACGCGTCGCTGGCCGAGGCCGACATCCTGCCGGCCGGCGTGCACCTCGAACTGGCGTTGATCGCGCTGGCCCGGCATGACCTGCCGGCCGCCGTCGATGCCCTGTCGGTGGCCGTGTCGCTGGATCCGCAGCTCGGCGCGGGCTGGCTCCGGCTGGGTGACGTGCTGATCCGGCTCGATCGCCTCGCCGAGGCGGAGGCCTCGTTGCGGGAGGCCCTGCCCTGGCTGGCGGACGAGCCGCTGTCGGACGCCTGGTTCCTGCTCGGCGAGACCTTGCGGATGCGGCGTCGTGATGCCGATGCCCGCAGCGCCTACGAGGCCAGCCTGGCGCTGCAACCCGGCCGTCCCGCTGCCCTGATCGCGCTGGGTCATGCCCACCTGATGGCCGAGGAGGAAGAGAAGGCCCTGGCCAGCTACGAGGAGGCGATGCGCCAGACCCGGCAGGTGCCCCCGGAGGTCCAGCTCAACGTCGGGTCGATCCGCCAGAACCTGGGCGACTACCAGGGCGCACGCACGATCTTCGAGCGCCTGCTGAGCGACCGGCCGGGCGACCACCTGGCGCGCTGGTACCTGTGCCAGCTGGACCTGCTGCAGTGCCGCTGGGAGGCGGGCTGGTCGAACTATCCGTCGCGACATCGGGCCGGCGCATCGCCCTACCGGCCGATGCCCTACGCGAACTGGGATGGCCGCCCGCTGCCCGACCAGACGCTGCTGGTGCTGGCCGACCAGGGGCTGGGCGACGAGATCATGTTCGCGTCCTGCCTGCCCGACCTGCAGCGGCGCGCGCCGCAGGCCATCGTCGAATGCGAACCGCGCCTGCTGACCCTGTTCCAGCGCTCCTTCCCGGCACTGCGCTTCATCGCCACCCAGCGCGAGAACAGCACCGACTGGCTGGCCGGCTGCCCGACACCGTCCTGGCAGATCGCGTCGGGCGACCTGCCGGCCCTGTTCCGCCGCGCCGATGGCGACTTCCCGCCCCACGCCGGCTACCTGAAGGCCGATCCGGCCCGCGTCGCACGATGGCGCGAGCGGCTGGCCGAACGTGCCGGCGGACGTCCCACCGTCGGCATCTCCTGGCGGGGCGGTCTGGCGGCGACCCGGACCCGTGCGCGATCGATCGGCGTCGCCGACTGGGGTCCGATGCTGGCCGGGCTCGACCTGCACCTCGTCAACCTGCAGTACGGCGACGTGACCGAGGACCTGGCCGCCTTCGAGCGCCTGCACGGCATCCGGCTCGACCATGACCCGGCCGTGATCGCCGACTACGACGAGACCGCCGCGCTGGTCTGCGCGCTCGACCTGGTCGTCAGCGTCTGCACCTCGGTGATCCACCTCACCGGCGCCCTGGGCCGACCGGTCTGGATCCTGACGCCGCATTCGCCCGGCTGGCGCTACACCGCCGACCGCGACCACCTGCCGTGGTACCCGAGCAGCCGGATCTTCCGACAGGCCCGGGCCGGCGACTGGGACCGCGCGTGCCGCGAACTGTCAGTCGCATTGACGCAGCTGACGAGAAATGTCAGCCCGGGTCCGACCGCATCTGCGCAATCTCCAACCGAAAGTTGAATTCGACGGGAAACGCCCCCCAGTTTGCGGGATCTGCGCCGGGTACGGCGCTTGCTGTCCACTTCATCACGACCGGGACACCCCGGACCGGATTCCCTAGCCTGGAGGACATGCAATGAAGTCTGTGCAACGAGGTTTCACCCTCATCGAACTGATGATCGTCGTGGCGATCATCGGCATCCTGGCCGCCGTCGCGCTGCCGGCCTACCGCGACTACACGCTGCGCGCGAAGGTCTCCGAACTGCTGCTGGCGGCCAGCTCGACCCGCACGGCCGTGACCGAGAACTCGCAGGAAAGCGGCGCAGCCGGTGCCACCGGCATCACGCAGCCGGGCGCCGGCGGCAAGGTGTCCGCCGCTGCACTGACCACGGCCACGGGGGTGGTCATCGTGGGTGGACGCAACAGCGAATTCGGTGGCCAGCAAGTCGTCGTGACGCTGACCCCGAGCTGGAACGCGGGCGCCTCGACGGTGGTCTGGACCTGCGCCGTGACGCCGACCAACCTCGAACCGTCTTCCTGCCGCCAGGACTGACGCGAGCGCTTCGGGTCCTCCCGCCGGGCGGACCCGAAACAACCGACGCCTCGCTCGAAGGAGCGGGGCGTTGTCGTTTCTGCGGCTCGTTCAGGCGCGCCGGCCGATCAGGCGCATGTCGCGCTCGGGCCGATGGGTGCGCGGCAATTCCTCGACGACCGAGACCAGCCCGACCTGACCCATCAGGTTGCGCAGCTCGTGCTTCGAATAGCACCAGCGATGCAGCATGGCCTCGTTGCGGTAGCCCGGATCGCCGAACAGGCCATAGAGCGTCAGCTGCATCGGCGCCGGGGTGCCGGTCGAGATGTGCTGCTGGAAGATGCCGAGGATCTTGTCCAGGCAAGGCAGTTCCAGGACCAGCGCACCACCCGGCTTGAGGACCCGCTGCCACTCGCGCAGGCAGTCCTCGACCGCCCAGCGCGGCAGGTGTTCCAGCACGTGATACGCATGGACCTCGTCGGCGTGGCCGTCAGGAAAGGGCAGCGGCCCGGTCACGTCGGCGATGACGTCGGGCGACAGGCCAGACCAGTTCTGGTCGAGGTCGACGTTGACGAAGCCCGGCCAGATCTTGGCGCCGCAGCCGAGGTTGAGCCGTACGCGGCCGTCGTCGCGGTGGACGGCCAGCAGGTCGACCATCGACCCGGTCGACCCGGTCGACGCGGCGGCGGCGGACGCGCCTCCACGCCCCTCGAAAGCCTCCACCCAGCCCTGCGCGATGGCCGGCACGCTGCAGCGTTCCTCGACCTCGCGCTGGCCGTCCAGCAGCGCCGCCTCGACCTGTTCGCCGTGGTTCAGCCAGTGCGCCAGTCCGGCGATCGGCTCGTCGACCAGGCTGGCGTGGGCGGCCCACGGGCGGTAGGCCGGCAGCGGGCTGGCGACGACCCAGCGGCCGGCGTGGATCGAGTCGGTCAGGCGGTTGGCGGTCTTGACCGCCTTGCGCGGATCGTCCGGGTCGGACGGGATCAGCACGATGTCGCAGTGTTCGAGCGCCGCCTGCTGGGTCGCCTCGTCCCATGCCAGGCATTCGGCCTGCAGCCGGCCCTCGCTGCTGCGCGTGACGTCGGCCAGCGCGCGGGTGATCTCCGGCAGCGGCTGGGTCACGACCTGCAGCGACAGCGGCGTCTGCGTGGCCTGCCGGGCCAGCGCCGGCAGCCAGCCCGCCATCGGCGCCCAGTTGACCGGGTGGCCGAACCACAGCAGTCGGATCGGCTCTTCGGCGGATTCGTTGCCCCGCCACCAGCGCGACAGCGCCGAACCCTGCCGGCCGGCCGGCCGCCGCACGCGCACACGGCCCTGCGGCGCGCCCAGCGGGTCACCGACGACATGGGCCGTGCCGCCGGCGACCGCCAGCAGCCGCGTCCGCATCGCCTCGGAGCCCGCCACCCGGACGTCGGCCAGCGCCGCCAGTCCGCGCCAGTAGCTGCCCATCTGCGGATGGTCGAAATGGTCGTCGTTGAAGTCGGCCACGATGCGGGCGCCTTGCCCGGCCGCCACGCGCGCCTGGTCGAGCAGGCGCTGCCCGCGCTGCTGGTAGTCGGTGTAGTCGCCACGCGGCAGGAACTTGCCGATCACGACGATGTCGGCATCACCCGGACGTTCGCTCGCCAGCCAGGGGTCCAGTTCGAGCAGCCGGACCTCGTGGCCCAGGTCGCGCAGGCCTTCGGCCGGCAACAGGACGCGGTAGCGGTGCGAGGCCAGCGTGGAGGTCTGGCCGCCCTGCCCGTCGGGCCGCAGGCCGTCGACGACCCAGAGGATGCGCAAGCTGCGGTCGCCCATGTTCATGCGCTCCGCTGGTCCACCCGCAACATCGCCTCCCGCTCGCGCCGCCAGGCCTCGCCGTGCTCGCAGTCCACGTACTCGTGGAAATACGGCCCGCCGATCGTGAAGTGGACGTTGGCGGCGTCCTCGCGCGGGGCGTCGTAGCCGACCAGGTGGTTCCAGGTGGCGGGCAGCGCGCCGATCTCGGCGTCGTCGGCCAACCACTTGAACTGGTGCAGTTCCAGGCCGCTGGCGGTGTTGACGTAGTCGGGCGTCAGCGCGCGGCAGCGGGCGTTGTTGAACAGCATGACGCTGGACCAGTTCTTCTTGCCGTAGGCCGACTGCGGCGCGCCGAGGAACTTGACCGTCTCGGCCGGGCGGTGGTCGTGCTGGACGCACATCACCGCATGGCGCTCGTCACGCTGTTCCCAGAGGCGGGCGATGTCGTCGCGGACCAGCATGTCGCAGTCCATGAACAGCGACCAGCCTTCGTAGCCGCTCAGGTGCGGCACCAGGAAACGCGAGAACGAGAAGTCGGTCGACTGCAGCGGATTGCGCTCGCGCCACATCAGGCCCTTGAGGTTGTCCAGCGCCAGCGGAATGAAGGCGACCGGCTGGCTGGCGCGGGCCAGGATGCTGTGCGTCAGCACATGCCAGGCCACCGTCTCGCGGGGGTCGTAGCCGATGAAGATGCGGATCATGGGGCGGCTCTTGCGGGAGTGGCGTCGATGAACGGACCACTCTAGCAGCGTCAATCCGGCAGGCACCTAGACCGGATCAAGGGCAGGCTGGCTATGCTCGCCGTCCCAACTCTCTCAGGGAAGCACGACCATGAAGCTCCGCATCGCTCTGATCGCCGCAGCCGCCGCCCTCGCCAGCCTCGCCTCGGGCGGCCTGCAGGCCAAGACCTTCAAGTGGACCAGTGCCGCCGACATCCCGACCTGGGACGTGCACTCGCAGAACAACGCGCTGGCCAACGGCATCCATGCCGCCGTCTACGAGTCCCTCGTCTACTACAACAGCCGCACCTTCAAGCCCGAGCCGGTGCTGGCATCGAGCTGGAAGCAGGTCACGCCCACGCAGCTGCGGCTGACGCTGCGCAGCGGCGTGAAGTTCCACGACGGCTCGGCCTTCACGGCCGACGACGCGGTGTTCTCGATCGAGCGGGCGATGAGCAAGACCTCGAACTTCGCGGTCTACACGCAAGGCATCGACAAGGTGGTGAAGGTCGACGCCGGCACGATCGACATCTTCACGAAGGACCCGAACCCGGTGCTGCTCAACCAGCTCACCGAGCTGCGCATGATGAGCAAGGCCTGGGCCGAGAAGAACAACTCGGTCGCGCCCAAGGACATCAAGACGCCCGAGGAGAACTACGCCCACCGCAACGCCAACGGCACCGGGCCGTTCCAGCTGGAGTCGTGGCAGCCGGACCAGAAGCTGGTCCTCAAGCGCAACCCGGCCTGGTGGGGCAAGGCCGAGGGCAACGTGACCGAGGTGGTCTACACGCCGGTCAAGTCGGTCGCCACGCGCATGGCCGCGCTGCTGTCGGGCGAGGTCGACTTCGTGCTCGACCCGAGCCCGCAGGACCTGGCGCGGGTGCGCGCGGAGTCGTCGCTGAAGGTCATCGACGGGCTGGAGAACCGCACCATCTTCCTGGGCATGGACCAGTTCCGCGACGAGCTGCCCGGCAGTGACGTGAAGGGCAAGAACCCGCTGAAGGACGTGCGCGTGCGCCGCGCGCTGTACCAGGCCATCGACATGGACAGCATCGCCCGCGTGACGCTGCGCGGCCTGGGCCAGCCGACCGGCGCGCTGGTGGCGCCGCAGGTCAACGGCTGGGCCAAGTCGCTCGACAAGCGCCTGCCCTACGACCCGAAGGTGTCGCAGAAGCTGCTGGCCGAGGCGGGTTATCCGAACGGCTTCGAGGTCGACTTCGCCTGCCCGAACAACCGCTACATCAACGACGAGCAGATCTGCCAGGCGATCACCGCGATGTGGGCGCGCGTGGGCGTCAAGGCCAAGCTGCGCACGCAGCCGCTGGCGACCTACTTCCCGATGATCCAGCGCTACGAGGCCAGCATCTACATGCTCGGCTGGGGCGTGCCGACCTTCGACGCGCTCTACAGCCTGCAGTCGCTGGTGCGTTCGGTCGGTGCCGGCGGCGACGGCAACTACAACGTCGGGCGCTACTCGAACCCGCAGGTCGACGCGATGGTCGAGCGGACCAAGAAGGAGACCGACCTGAAGCTGCGCACCGAGCTGCTGACCAAGGCGCTGCAGCTGCAGGCCGATGACGTGTTGCACCTGCCGCTGCACAACCAGGTCATCCCGTGGGCGATGAAGAAGAACATCGACGTGGTGCACCGGGCCGACAACCGGCTCGACTGGCGGCTGGTCAAGGTCAACTGACGCCGGCCGGATACCGCGCCGATGCCGGCCTTCATCCTGCGCCGCCTGCTGCAGGCCATCGTCGTGATGGTGGTGGTGGCGGCGGTCGCCTTCGCGCTGTTCCAGTACGTCGGTGACCCGGTCACCTTCCTGCTGGGCCAGGACGCCACGCCGGCCGAGCGTGCGCGCATCCGCGGCGAACTGGGGCTGGACCGGCCGGTGCTGGTGCAGTTCGGCCACTTCATCTGGAACGCGCTGCACGGCGAGTTCGGCATGAGCCTGCGCCAGGGCGTGAAGGTCTCGCGCCTGATCGCCGAGCGCCTGCCGGCCACGCTGGAGCTGGCCTTCGTGGCCGCTGCACTGGCGTTGCTGGCGGGCGTGCCGATGGGCGTCTACGCCGCGCTGCGCCGGGGCGGCTGGCTGGCGCAGGCCTTCATGACGCTGTCGCTGCTGGGCGTGTCGCTGCCGACCTTCTTCATCGGCATCCTGCTGATCCTCGTGTTCGCCGTGAACCTGGGCTGGTTCCCGAGCTTCGGCCGCGGCGACGTGGTCGACCTGGGCGGCTGGAAGACCGGCCTGCTGACGCTCGACGGCTGGCATCACCTGGTGCTGCCGGCGGTGACGCTGGCGATCTTCCAGCTGACGCTGATCATGCGGCTGGTGCGTGCCGAGATGCTGGAGGTGCTGCGCAGCGACTACATCAAGTTCGCCCGCGCCCGCGGCCTGAGCGACCGGGCCGTCCACTTCGGCCACGCGCTGCGCAACACGCTGGTGCCGGTCATCACGATCACCGGGCTTCAGCTGGGCGGGCTGATCGCCTTCGCCATCATCACCGAGACGGTGTTCCAGTGGCCCGGCATGGGCCTGCTGTTCATCCAGGCGGTCTCGTTCGCCGACATCCCGGTGATGGCCGCCTACCTGTGCCTGATCGCGCTGATCTTCGTGGTCATCAACCTGGTGGTCGACCTGCTCTACGTCGCGGTCGACCCGCGCCTGCGGCTGGACGGCCGCAGCGGCCATTGACGCCCGCATGTCTCCCCCGAAAGGCATCGCTTGATCGCCCTCCTGCGCCGCTGGCTGTCCAGCGACATCGGCCACAGCTTCCGTTCGACGCCCAGCGCGGTCGTCGCCGCGCTGATCGCGCTGGCCTGCCTGGCCGGCGCCTTCGGTGCGCCCTGGCTGGCCCCGCACGACCCGTTCGACCTCAGCACGCTGGAACTCGGCAACGCGCGACTGCCGCCGGCCTGGCAGGACGGCGGCCGGCTCGGCTTCGTGCTGGGCACCGATGACCAGGGCCGCGACATCCTCTCGGCGCTGATGTACGGCGCGCGCATCTCGCTGGTGGTCGGGTTGGCCTCGGTCGCGCTGTCGGTGCTGATCGGCGTCGTGCTCGGGCTGCTGGCCGGCTTCCTGGGCGGCTGGGTCGACGCGCTGCTGATGCGGCTGTGCGACGTGATGCTGTCCTTCCCGGCCATCCTCGTCGCGCTGCTGATCGCCGGCGTCGGTCGGGCGCTGTTCCCGCAGGCCCACGAGAGCCTCGCCTTCGGCGTGCTGATCCTGTCGATCACGCTGACCGGCTGGGTGCAGTACGCACGCACCGTGCGCGGCTCGACGCTGGTCGAGCGGCAGAAGGAATACGTGCAGGCCGCCCGGGTGATCGGCGTCGCGCCGCTGGCGATCATGGGCCGGCACGTTCTGCCCAACGTGCTCGGGCCGGTGCTGGTGCTGGCCACCATCCAGGTCGCGACGGCCATCATCACCGAGGCCACGCTGTCCTTCCTCGGCGTCGGCGCGCCGCCGACCTCGCCGTCGCTGGGCACGCTGATCCGCATCGGCAACGACTACCTGTTCTCCGGCGAGTGGTGGATCACCATCTTCCCGGGCCTGATGCTGGTGCTGATCGCGCTGTCGGTGAACCTGCTGGGCGACTGGCTGCGCGATGCGCTCAACCCCCGGCTGAACTGAGATGACATCCGCAGCCCCCCTGCTCCAGGTCGAGGACCTGGTGGTCGAGTTCCCCGGCCGGCGCGGCACGCTGCGCGCGCTGGACGGCGTGTCGTTCTCGCTCGCGCCGGGCGAGATCCTCGGCATGGTCGGCGAATCCGGCGCCGGCAAGTCATTGACCGGCGCGGCCGTGATCGGCCTGCTGGAGCCGCCCGGACGCATCGCCGGCGGGCGCATCCTGCTGCACGGCGAACGCATCGACGACCTGCCGCCCGAGCGGCTGCGGCGCATCCGCGGCAAGCGCATCGGCGCGATCTTCCAGGACCCGCTGACCTCGCTGAACCCGCTCTTCACGGTCGGCCAGCAGCTGGTCGAGACGATCAGGACGCACCTGCCGATGAACGCCGCCCAGGCCCGCGAACGGGCCATCGAGCTGCTGCGCGACACCGGCATCCCGGCGCCCGAGCAGCGCATCGACCACCACCCGCACCAGTTCTCCGGCGGCATGCGCCAGCGCGTGGTGATCGCCCTGGCGCTGGCCGCCGAGCCCGAGCTGATCGTGGCCGACGAGCCGACCACCGCGCTGGACGTGTCGATCCAGGCCCAGGTCATCGGCCTGCTGCGCACGGTCTGCCGCCAGCGTGGCGCGGCGGTGCTGCTGATCACGCACGACATGGGCGTGATCGCCGAGACCTGCGACCGCGTCGCGGTGATGTACGCCGGCCGCATCGCCGAGATCGGCCCGGTCGCCTCGGTGATCCACCGCCCGGCCCACCCCTACACCGCCGGCCTGATGGCCTGCATCCCCGACATGGGCCGCCCGCCGCAGGAACGCCTGCACCAGATCGACGGCGCGATGCCGCGCCTGACCGCCATCCCGCTCGGCTGCGCCTACCACCCGCGCTGCCCGCGCGCCGACGAGGACACGCGCTGCACCACCGAGCGCCCGCGCCTGGTCGACGCCGGCGAGACCCGCGCGGCCTGCTGGCTGCACCACGCCGACGGAGGCCCGCGATGAACGCGCCCGTGACGGACACGCAGGTCGCGCCGCTGGTCCGGGCGGTCGACCTGGCCAAGCGCTTCGAGGTCTCGGCGCCCTGGCTGGACCGGGTGCTCGGCGGCCGGCCGCGCCAGTGGCTGCAGGCGGTCGACGGCGTCGGCTTCGAGATCGAACGCGGTCGCACGCTCGCGCTGGTCGGCGAGTCCGGCTGCGGCAAGAGCACGGTGGCGCGGCTGCTGGTCGGGCTGTACCAGCCGTCGCAGGGTCAGGTCGTGTTCGACGGGCAGGACGCGCACGCCGCCTACGCCGGTCCGCAGCAGCAGGCCCGCGCGCTGCGGCGGCGCATCCAGATGATCTTCCAGGACCCCTACGCCAGCCTCAACCCGCGCTGGCGCGTCGCCGACATCGTCGCCGAGCCGCTGCGCGTGCATGGCCTGGGCGCAGACGAGGACGAGCGGCAGGTGCGCGTCGGCGAGCTGCTGCGCTCGGTCGGCCTGGCGGCGGCCGACGGCGCGAAGTACCCGCACCAGTTCTCGGGCGGCCAGCGCCAGCGCATCTCGATCGCACGGGCCATCGCCACGGCGCCGGACTTCCTGGTCTGCGACGAGCCGACCTCGGCGCTGGACGTCAGCGTGCAGGCCCAGGTGCTGAACCTGATGAAGGACCTGCAGCGCCAGCGCGGCCTGACCTACCTGTTCATCAGCCACAACCTCGCGGTGGTGCGCCATGTCAGCGACAGCGTCGGCGTGATGTACCTCGGCCGGCTGGTCGAGCTGGCGCCGCGCGAATCGATCTTCGAGGCGCCACGTCACCCCTACACGCGCATGCTGCTGGCGGCGATCCCGCAGCTGCACGACACCGGCCGTGCCCGCACGCCGGTGCTGGGCGAGGTGCCGAACCCGCTCGATCCCCCCAGCGGCTGCGCCTTCCACCCGCGCTGCCCGCAGGCCGACGCGCGCTGCCGCAGCGAACGCCCCGCGCTGCGCACGGTCGCCAATGGGCGCACGACGATCCGGATCGCCTGCCATCAGGTGAGCTGAGCCGCGACGAGGCGCGACGAAGCGCCACGAAGAGGAAAAGAAAAAGCCCGCGACATCGCTGTCGCGGGCTTCGTGGCAGGCAGGTCGGGTCGACCAGGCCGGCTCAGGGGCCCGAAGGCCCCCGGGACATCACATGTCCATGCCGCCCATGCCGCCCATGCCACCCATGCCGCCCGGCATGGCCGGCGCGTCATCCTTGGGGGCTTCGGCGACCATGCACTCGGTCGTCAGCATCAGGCTGGCGACGGAGGCGGCGTTCTGCAGCGCGGTACGGGTCACCTTGGTCGGATCCAGGATGCCCATCTCGATCATGTCGCCATACGTGTCGTTGGCGGCATTGAAGCCGTAGTTGCCCGAACCGGCCAGCACGGCGTTGATCACCACGCTCGGCTCGCCACCGGCGTTGCCGACGATCTCGCGCAGCGGGGCCTCGATGGCCTTCAGGACCAGCTTGACGCCGGCGTCCTGATCCGGGTTGTCACCGGCGATCTTGCCGGCGGCCTGACGGGCACGCAGCAGGGCCACGCCGCCACCGGCGACGATGCCTTCCTCGACGGCGGCACGGGTCGCGTGCAGCGCGTCTTCCACGCGGGCCTTCTTTTCCTTCATCTCGACTTCGGTGGCGGCACCGACCTTGATGACGGCCACACCGCCGGCCAGCTTGGCCACGCGCTCTTGCAGCTTCTCGCGGTCGTAGTCGCTGGTCGCTTCCTCGATCTGGATGCGGATCTGCTTGACGCGGGCCTCGATGTCCGCAGCAGCGCCGGCGCCGTCGATGATGGTGGTGTTTTCCTTGCCCACTTCGACGCGCTTGGCCTGGCCCAGGTCAGCCAGCGTGACCTTCTCGAGCGACAGGCCGACTTCCTCGGCGATGACCTTGCCACCGGTCAGGATGGCGATGTCTTCCAGCATGGCCTTGCGACGGTCGCCGAAGCCCGGAGCCTTGACGGCCACGACCTTCAGGATGCCGCGGATGGTGTTGACCACCAGGGTCGCCAGCGCTTCGCCGTCGACTTCCTCGGCAATGATCAGCAGCGGACGGCCGGCCTTGGCAACCTGCTCGAGCGTGGGCAGCAGATCGCGGATGTTGCTGATCTTCTTGTCGAACAGCAGGACAAACGGGTTGTCCAGCAGGGCGACCTGCTTCTCGGGGTTGTTGATGAAGTACGGCGACAGGTAGCCGCGGTCGAACTGCATGCCTTCGACGACGTCCAGCTCGTTGTTCAGCGACTTGCCGTCCTCGACGGTGATGACGCCTTCCTTGCCGACCTTGTCCATGGCCGAGGCGATGATCTCGCCGATCGAGTCGTCGCTGTTGGCCGAGATGGTGCCGACCTGGGCGATTTCCTTGGACGTGGTGGTGGCCTTCGAGGCCTTCTTCAGCTCGACGACCAGGGCGGTGACCGCCTTGTCGATGCCGCGCTTCAGGTCCATCGGGTTCATGCCGGCGGCCACGTACTTCATGCCTTCGCGCACGATGGCCTGGGCCAGCACGGTGGCGGTCGTGGTGCCGTCACCGGCGTTGTCCGAGGTCTTGGAAGCGACTTCCTTGACCATCTGGGCGCCCATGTTCATGAGCTTGTCCTTGAGCTCGATCTCCTTGGCGACCGAGACACCGTCCTTGGTGACGGTGGGGGCGCCGAACGAGCGCTCCAGGACCACGTTGCGGCCCTTCGGGCCCAGGGTCACCTTGACCGCGTTGGCCAGGATGTTCACGCCTTCGACCATGCGGGCGCGTGCGTCAGCGCCGAAAACGACGTCTTTTGCTGCCATGTTGTTGCTCCGGGATCTCTGAGGAAATTACTTTTGAACGACGGCGAAGAGGTCTTCTTCGCGCATGACGAGCAGCTCTTCGCCATCGACCTTGACGGTCTGGCCGCTGTACTTGCCGAACAGCACGCGGTCGCCGACCGACACGTTCAGGGCGATGAAATCACCCTTGTCGTTGCGCTTGCCCGGGCCGACGGCCAGCACTTCGCCTTGGTCCGGCTTCTCGGCGGCGTTGTCGGGGATGATGATGCCCAGGGCGGTCTTGGTCTCGTTCTCGAGGCGCTTGACGATCACGCGATCGTGCAGGGGACGAAGCTTCATTGCATCTCCTTGGAGTCGTACAGGGTGCGGTGGGTCGGTGCGCAGGACGCGAACCGGGGTAACGCGTTCGACATCGGCCGGTGCCGGGGAGGCTGTCCGATGTCGCTAGCACTCACCGATGTCGAGTGCTAACGGATCGAGATTATAGGAACGGTCCCCGCCGTTTCAAGGGGTCGACGGTGTCGAAGGGTGATCGGGCGGGCGCAGGCGCGCGTCAGGGTCGCAGCGCCAGCGCCCGGGCCGGCGCGCGGCCGCCGGACTGGGTCGCGTCGATCGTCATCAGCACCAGCTGGCGCAGCGCGCCGTAGGGCTCGGTCGGCCAGCCGGGCTGGCGCAGGCCCTTGACGATGCCGTCGCAGGCGTGCGCGGCGCGCACCAGCGTGTCGGCTCGGGCCGGATCCAGGTTCGGCGCGATCCGCTCGAACAGCTTTTCCTTGACGCCCCAGACACGCGCCTCGCGCAGCGCCATCGGCAGCGGCCGGCCACCGGCCAGCGCGGCGACCACGCGGGCCAGCGCGCGCACGTCCTCGGCCAGCGTCCAGTGGACCAGCACGGCGGCCTCGCCCTCGGACTGCAGCCCTTCGAGCATCCGCAAGGCCCGCGCCGCCTGGCCGGCCAGCACGGCCTCGCCCAGCTTGAAGACGTCGTAGCGGGCGACGTTGAGCACCGCCGACTCGATCTGCTCGAAGGTCAGCACACCGGCCGGATGCAGCAGCGCGAGCTTGCGGATCTCCTGGTGCGCGGCCAGCAGGTTGCCCTCGACCCGGTCGGCGAAGAAGGCCAGCGCGCGCTGGCCGGGCTCGCCGTCCTCGACCCGCTGCTGCTGCGCGGCCAGCCGCTGGGCGATCCACTGCGGCAGCGCGCGGCGCTCGACCGGCTCGACCTTCAGGCTGATGCCCGCGCCGTCCAGCGCGGTGAACCACGCGCTGGTCTGCTGGGTGCGGTCCAGCCGGGGCAGGCTGACGATCGTCACGGTGTCGTCGGGCAGGGCCTGGGCATACCGCTGCAGCGCCTCCGAGCCGTCCTTGCCGGGCTTGCCGGAGGGAATGCGGATCTCGATCAGCCGACGGTCGGCGAACAGACTCAGCGCCTGGGCCTCGCCGAGCAGGCCGGACCAGTCGAAATGCGCCCCGGCGACGGTGTGCACGCTGCGTTCGGCGTGGCCGGCCGCGCGGGCGGCGGCACGGATCGTGTCGGCCGCCTCCTGCGCCAGCAGCGGCTCGTCACCGTGGATGACGTAGAGCGCGCGCAGCCCGCGCTGCAGGGCGGCGTCCAGCTGGTCGGCGCGCAGTTGCATGGGTGGGACCGGTTCAGCGCGAGACGGCGGCCGAGGCCGCCTTCGCTGCCGCCGGCACCGCATCGGCCGGGGTCAACACCGCCAGACGCCGCAGCACCTGGCGGGCGATGTCCTGGTGCATCGTGCGGACCAGGAACTGCTGCTCGTGTTCCTTGGCCAGCGCGTCGTTCTCGGCGTAGCTCATCTCGCGCGACTGCGTCAGCGTGGTCGGCCCGATCAGCTCGCTGCCATCCGGGCGACGGACGCGGAAGGTCAGCGTCGCGCGCAAGGTCAGCTCGCGCACCTGTCCGGCGGCGGTGATGCCGGCCACGACCGGCACGGACTGGTCGACCACCGACTCCAGCACGACGTCGGACTCGTTCGGCCGCGCGGCCAGCGTCGCGCCCGGACTCATGCGCAGCTGCCGGCGCAGCTCGTCGGCCATCGCCGAGTCGCCGCCGAAGCCGGCCAGGTGGACGCGCCGCAGCGTCAGCTCGGGCGGACGCCGCAGCTGGAAGCCGCAGCCCGTCAGCACCACCGCACCGGCGAAGCCCGCCAGCGCGATCAGCCAGGTGCGGCGCGAGTCCATGCCGGGGCGGTCAGGCAACGACGTTGACCAGGCGACCCGGCACGACGATGACCTTCTTGATCGGCCGGCCTTCGGCGAAACGGGCGACCTCTTCGGAGGCGCTGGCGATGGCCTCGATCGCGGCCTTGTCGGCGCTGGCCGGCACGGTGATCGCGCCACGCGTCTTGCCGTTGACCTGCAGCACCAGCTCGATCTCGTCGCGCACCAGCGCGGCCTCGTCGACGGCCGGCCACGGCGCGTCGAGCAGGCCGCCGAGGCGGGCCTCGTAGCCCAGCTCGTTCCACAGCACCTGGGTGATGTGCGGGCAGGCCGGATAGAGCGCGCGCAGCAGCACCGAGTAGCCCTCGCGCATCACCGCCGCGCTGGCGGGGGTGCCGTCGAGCTTGGCGGCCTCCAGCGCGTTCAGCAGCTTCATCGCACCGCTGACCACGGTGTTGTATTGCATGCGCTCGTAGTCGTGGCTGACCTGGCGCAGCACGGTGTGGACCTCGCGGCGCAGCGCACGCGCGTCACCGGCGATGTCGGCCACGACGGCGGCGATGTCGGGTGCGCCCTTCAGCGCGGCCTCGTGTTTCGCGCCGTAGCCCCAGACCCGCTTGAGGAAACGCTGCGCGCCCTCGACGGCCGAGTCGTTCCATTCGAGCGTCTGCTCCGGCGGCGACGCGAACATCACGAACAGGCGGGCGGTGTCCGCGCCGTGCGTGTTGATCAGGTCCTGCGGGTCGACGCCGTTGTTCTTGGACTTGGACATCGTGCCCACGCCCTGGTAGTCGACCGCGCTGCCATCGGCCTTCAGCGTGGCACCGACGATCTTGCCGCCCGCATCGAACACGTTCTCGACCTCGTGCGGCCAGAAGTACTCGATGCCGCCCTTGTCGGTGCGGCGGCTGTAGATGTGGTTGAGCACCATGCCCTGCGTCAGCAGGCGGGTGAAGGGCTCGTCGATCTTCACCAGCTTCAGGTCGCGCATGACCTTGGTCCAGAAGCGCGCGTAGAGCAGGTGGAGGATCGCGTGTTCGATGCCGCCGATGTACTGATCCATCGGCATCCAATAGTCTGTCCCGCCGGCCACCATCGCGTCGGCGTTCTGCGCATCGCAGTAGCGCATGAAGTACCACGACGAGTCGACGAAGGTGTCCATCGTGTCGGTCTCGCGGCGCGCCGGACGGGCGCAGCGCGGGCAGGCGACATTGAGGAAATCGCTGCGCAGACGCAGCGGATTGCCGCTGCCATCGGGTACGCAGTCGATCGGCAGGACGACCGGCAGATCCTGCTCGGGCACCGGCACCGGGCCGCAGTCGTCGCAATGGATGATGGGGATCGGTGTGCCCCAGTAACGCTGGCGGCTGATGCCCCAGTCGCGCAGGCGCCAGGTGGTCTTCTTCTCGCCCAGGCCGAGCGCGCCCACCAGTTCGGCGACCTTGGTGACGGCCTGCTTGTGCGTCAGGCCGTCCAGCACGCCGGAGTTGACGCAGACGCCGCGCTGCTTGTCGCCGTAGGACTCGGCCCAGGCGTCGGTCGTGAAGGCCTCGCCCTCGACCGCGACGACCTGGCGGATCTCGATGCCGTACTTCTTGGCGAACGCGAAGTCGCGCTCGTCGTGCGCCGGCACGCCCATCACGGCGCCGTCGCCGTAGCTCATCAGCACGTAGTTGCCGACCCAGACCTCGACCTTGGCGCCGGTCAGCGGATGGGTCACGAACAGGCCGGTGGGCAGGCCCTTCTTCTCCTGCGTGGCGAGCTCGGCCTCGGTCGTGCCGCCCTGCGCGCATTCGGCGATGAAGGCGGCCAGCGCCGGGTTGCCCGCCGCCGCGTGCGCGGCCAGCGGATGCTCGGGCGCGACGGCGCAGAAGGTCACGCCCATGATGGTGTCGGCGCGGGTCGTGAAGACGTACAGCTTGCCGCCCTGGATCGGCGCACCGTCGGCGCCGCGGATGTCGTGCGGGAAGGCGAAGCGCACGCCCTCGCTCTTGCCGATCCAGTTCTCCTGCATCAGCCGCACGCGTTCGGGCCAGCCGCTGAGGTAGCTCGGGTCATCCGGGTTGGCGACGGCCGACAGCAGTTCCTCGGCGTACTTCGTGATCGCCAGGTAGTAGCCGGGGATCTCGCGCTTCTCGACCACCGCGCCGGAGCGCCAGCCCTTGCCGTCGATGACCTGCTCGTTGGCCAGCACGGTCTGATCGACCGGGTCCCAGTTGACGACCTGCGTGCGGCGTTCGGCGATGCCGGCATCCAGCATCTTCAGGAACAGCCACTGGTTCCACTTGTAGTAGCTCGGGTCGCAGGTGGCGACCTCGCGCGACCAGTCGATCGCCAGGCCCATCGCCTGCATCTGGCGCTTCATGTAGGCGATGTTCTCGCGCGTCCACTTATCGGGCGGCACGCCGTTCTTCAGCGCCGCGTTCTCGGCCGGCAGGCCGAAGGCGTCCCAGCCCATCGGCATCAGGACGTTGTGGCCCTTCATGCGCAGCTGACGGGTCAGCATGTCGTTGATGGTGTAGTTGCGCACATGGCCCATGTGCAGCTTGCCGCTGGGGTACGGCAGCATCGAGCAGGCGTAGAACTTGGGCTTGAGCTGGCCGGCGGCGTCGCGGGCGTCCTCGACGACGCGGTAGGCATCGGCCGCGTTCCACTGCGACTGGGCGGCGGCTTCGACGGCGGCGGGATCGTATTTCTCGTTCATGGTGCGCAGGCAGGCAAGGGAAGCGGAGCGGGTCGGAGACAAGCGCCGGATTATCGTCGTCGGGCCTGTCGCCGACCGGCGCGGCAGGTCAGCGGCTGGCGGCTGGCGCGACCGGCTCGGTGACGAAGGCGATGCGGTTCAGGCCGGCCTGCTGCAGCCGGCCGATCAGCTGCGCGACCAGCCCGTAGGGGGTGGCCTGGTCGGCACGCAACTGGACCTCGGGACGCTCGGCCTCGGCGCGCTGGCCGAGTTCGCCGATGCGGCGCGCGAAGGCGGCGTCATCGACCCGCTCCTCGCCGAGATAAAGCGCCCCGTTGGCCTGCAGGCCGACCTGGATCGCTGCCGGCGTCTCGACCTGCGGCGTCGCGCCGTCGGCCTTCGGCAGGTCGAGCTTGAGGCTCGCGCCCATCAGCGGCGCGGTGATCATGAAGATGACCAGCAGCACCAGCATGACGTCGATCAGCGGGGTCATGTTGATCTCGCTCATCGGCTGCGGCTGGCTGCGCCGCTCCAGACGGCCCAGCGCCATGTCAGTCGTCCCGCCCGTCGTGGTCGGACGCGGACGCACCCGGCGCGAACAGCTCGCGCAGGTCGTGGGCCCAGCCTTCGAGATCGGCCTCGCAGGCACCGAGCCAGCGACCGAACAGGTTGTAGGCCAGCACCGCCGGGATCGCCACCGCCAGGCCGGCGGCGGTCATGATCAGCGCCTCGCCGACCGGACCGGCGACCTTGTCGATGCTGACGCTGCCCGAGGCCGAGATGCCGACCAGCGCGTGGTAGATGCCCCAGACCGTGCCGAACAGGCCGATGAACGGGGCCGTCGCGCCGATCGAGGCCAGCACGACCTGGCCCTGCTGCAACTGCGCCAGCACCGCGTGCAGCGCGTCGCGCAGCCGGCGCGTCAGCTGGGCCTGGGCCTGGGCCCCGGCCGCGAGCGAACCGCCCGACGGCATCGCCCGGGCCGCGTCGAACAGCGGCAGCAGGACGGCCTCGCGGTCACGTTCGGCCAGCAGGCGCGCGCCGGCGGCCAGGTCGGGCGCGTCCCAGAAGGCCGGCACGATGCGGCCGAGGTCGTGACGGGCCCGCTGCAGCACCCAGGTCTTCCAGAAGATCAGCACCCAGGCGCTGACCGACATCGCCAGCAGGACCAGCGCGACGGCGCGGCTGACGCCGTCACCCTGGGACCAGACGAGCTGCAGCGCGTTCATGCTCAGGCGAAGCCGAGGACGTCGTTCATGCCGTACAGGCCATTGGCCTTGCCCGACAGGAAACGCGCCGCGCGCAACGCGCCTTGCGCGTAGGTCGAGCGGCTGGACGACTTGTGGGTGATCTCGATGCGCTCGCCGATGCCCGCGAACAGCACGGTGTGGTCGCCGATGATGTCGCCGCCGCGGATCGTCGCGAAGCCGATGCTGGACGGATCACGCTCGCCGGTGATGCCCTCGCGGGCGTAGACGGCGCAGTCCTTCAGGTCGCGGCCGAGCGCCTGGGCCAGCACCTCGCCCATCTTCAGCGCGGTGCCGCTGGGCGCGTCGACCTTGTGGCGGTGGTGGGCCTCGATGACCTCGATGTCGTAGCCGTGGCTCATCGCGCGGGCGGCCATGTCGAGCAATCCGAGCACGACGTTGACGCCGATGCTCATGTTGGGCGCCAGCATGATCGCGATGTCGCGCGAGGCGGCGTCGATCTCGGCCTTCTGGGCCTCGCTGAAACCGGTCGTGCCGATGATCATCTTGACGCCCAGTTCGCGGCAGACGGCCAGGTGCGCCATCGTGCCTTCGGGGCGGGTGAAGTCGATCAGGTAGCGCGAGGCGGCCAGGCCGGCCTTCAGGTCGGACGTGATCGCCACGCCGCTGGACTGCCCCAGGAAGGCCGCCGCGTCATGGCCCTCGGCGGGGCTGCCGATGCGGTCGAGCGCGCCGGACAGGCGGCAGTCGTCGGCGGCCATCACGGCCTCGATCAGCATGTGGCCCATGCGGCCGGTGCAGCCGGCAATGGCGATCGGAAGAGCTTCGGTCATCGGGGTTCCCGGGGCCGCGCGAGTGGCAGCCAGAACAGTGGGTGTAGGGCGGGATCAGCGAGCCGGCAATGGCTCGAGAGGGGGATAGGCACGCGCCGGCGCGCTGGCAGCCTGGCCGGCCGCTGCGGCGGACTCGGCCGGTTTCGGCAGGGGCAAGGCGCGCAGCTGGTCGTCGCTGAGGGCCAGCGGCACCGCCTTGCGCTCGACCTTGGCGACATCGATCGACTCGACGAACTCGCGTTCGGAAGGCAGTTGCGGCGCCTCGAAACTGCTCACCTTGTCGCCCTGGAACAGCACGGTCAGGTGACGACGCTGCGGCGCGGCGCCCTGGCGGCGGATCGTGAAGACGTAGTCCCAGCGGTCGGCATGGAAGACATCGGCCAGCAGCGGCGAGCCGAGCAGGTTGCGGACCTGTTCGCGCGTCAGGCCGGGGCGCAGCTGGGCGGCCATCTCCTGGGTCACCACGTTGCCTTGCACGACCTCCATCCGGTAGGGCGTGATCAGGCCGGCGAAGCGCTGGTCAGGATCGGCGGAGGCAGAACATCCGGCCGTGAGACCGACGGCGATCAGGGCGGCGCAAGCCAGCAAGGGGCGCATGAAAAGGGACCGGATCACGAGAGCCTCTGGGTGGTTTCCGGCCTGTCCGTCGCTGCCGGTTCATGCCGATATGATCGGCAAATTCTAACGAGGCGCGCCCCGCGCCCGACGGTCCGACCTGCCGACGACCCATGACACATGCGGATGAACTGAAGAGCTCGGGCCTGAAGGCCACGCTGCCACGCATCAAGATCCTCGAGGTCTTCCAGCGCGCCAGCGAGCGGCACATGACCGCCGAGGACGTCTACAAGCTGCTGCTGGCCGAGGGCTCGGACATCGGCCTGGCGACCGTCTACCGCGTGCTGATGCAGTTCGAGCAGGCCGGCCTGCTGACGCGCAACCACTTCGAGAGCGGCAAGTCGGTCTTCGAGCTCAACGAAGGCCAGCACCACGACCATCTCGTGTGCATGGACTGCGGCCGGGTCGAGGAGTTCTACGACCCGCAGATCGAGAAGCGCCAGCACGAGATCGCGCTCGAACGCGGCTACCAGCTGCAGGAACACTCGCTGGCGCTCTACGCCCAGTGCACCAAGACGGCCTGCCCGCACCGGCCGGCCAAGTGAGCCCGGCGCCCGGGCTCGCTCCGGGCGCTCAGAGACCGGCGTCGCCCTGGTCCATCAGGTCGCGGTGGCGACGGATGAATTCCTGGTAGGTGTCGATGCCGCGCAGCTGCAGCACGGTGTTGCGCACCGCCGCCTCGACCAGCACCGCCAGGTTGCGGCCGGCATCCACCGCGATCACCACCTTGCGCACGGGCATGCCGAGGATGTCCTCGTACAGCGGCTCGTAGGGGATGCGCTCGAAGTCGCGGTCCAGCGTCTCCTTGCGGACCAGGTGGACGATCAGCTTGAGCCGCATCTTGCGGCGCACCGCCGTCTCGCCAAAGATCGCCTTGATGTCGAGCAGGCCGATGCCGCGCACTTCCAGCAGGTTGCGCAGCAGCTCGGGGCAGCGACCCTCGACGGCGGTCTGCGCGACGCGGTAGAGGTCGACCACGTCGTCGGCCACCAGGCCGTGACCGCGCGAGATCAGCTCCAGGCCCAGTTCGCTCTTGCCCAGGCCGGACTCGCCGGTCAGCAGCACGCCCAGGCCCAGGATGTCCATGAAGACACCGTGGCGCGAGGTCCGTTCGGCAAAGTGCTGGCCCAGGTAGCCGCGCAGGATGTCGATGCAGTGGCCGGCCGATTCCTGCGTGCAGAACAGCGGAATCTCGGCCCGCTCGCACATCGCGACGAGCTTCTCGGGCGGCGTGCAGCCATCGGCCACGACCAGCACCGGCGGCTCCAGCGTGACGATGCGCGAGATGCGCCGGCCCTGGCGCTCTTGGTCGCTGTCGACGTGGTCGAGGTAGGCGACCTCGCGTCGACCCAGGATCTGGACCCGGTAGGGGTGGATGTAGTTCAGGTAGCCGACCAGGTCGGCGGCCGACTGCGCATCGCGAACCGCCACCTCGTCGAAGCGGCGTTCCGGCGCGGCATGGCCGGCGATCCATTCCCACTTCAGCGCGACGCGGTGGGCATCGAACAGCGCCTCGGCGCTGATGACGGTGGGTTTCACGCGCGGGCCGTTGGCGGGAGTCGGTCGACCGTGCTCAGGCGACCGACTTCAGCGGTTCCCAGCGGCTGATCAGCTCGTGGACCTTGGCGGCCTCGGGCTCGGTCTTCAGGCGCTCGCGCAGGTCGCGGTCGGACAACAGCTCGGCGATTTCCGACAGGATCTCCAGGTGCCGCTGGGTCGCCGCCTCGGGCACCAGCAGGAAGATCATCAGCGAGACGAGTTCATCGTCGGGCGCCTCGAAGGCGATCGGCTGGGCCACGCGGATCACCGCCGCCAGCGGATTCTTCAGGCCCTTGATGCGACCGTGCGGAATCGCCACCCCATGTCCCAGACCGGTCGAGCCCAGCCGCTCACGCGCGAACAGGTTGTCCGTCACGGTGGCACGGGCCACGGCGTGCTGGTTCTCGAACAGCAGGCCAGCCTGTTCGAACGCACGCTTCTTGCTGGATGCGTCCACCTGCACGAGAACATTGCTGGCGGGCAGGATGGCGGCGAGTCGGTTCATCGGGATCGAGCGCCGGTTTGGGCCTGAGCCTTGGCGGGCGCCTCGGTGGGGACGGGGAAAATGATTATAGGAATCGGCATCCGCGATGGGCACGGGCCATCCCTCAGGCGCACCGTGGTTCAGTGCACGGTTGCCGCATTGCAACAAACGTTTGCAACTCGGCTGGGAAAAGGTTCACGCCTTTCAGATTTCCCCGATTCCGGCGCACCAGTCCTGTGCGGCGGACATGAGAAAGGGGCCCGAAGGCCCCGTCGTCGTCAGGGTTGAGCGACGTCTCAGATGGCGTCACCGGTCGCGTCGAGGCGCTTGGCGGTGGCGTGGTGGTGGTCCTGGAGCTTGTCCTTGTGGCGGACCACCTGGCGATCGAGCTTGTCCATCAGCTGGTCGATCGCGGCATACAGGTCTTCATGGGAGCTTTCGACGAAGATGTCCTTGCCCTTGGCATGGAGCGTCACTTCAGCCTTCTGGCGCCTCTCCTTTTCCTTGAGTTTCTCGACCGTCAGCAGGACGTTCACATCCACGACCTGGTCAAAGTGCCGCGTGACCCGGTCCAGCTTCGTGAGAACGTACTCACGCAGCGCCGGGGTCACTTCCAGGTGGTGTCCACTGATCGTCAGGTTCATGAGGCCTCCATAGAGGGGTGGTGGGGAATCTCTCGGCGGGGGCCTGGCGGCGCGGGCCCTCGCCCTGCCTGTCTTGTGTGACTTGAGTGTGACCCCATCAACTGGCCCTGGCAAGGTCGGGACCGGGTGCCGCACCTGCCCCGTGCGGGATTGCACTGGAGCCCGATCTTTCGCGCTACGCTCCGTGTTTGCGAGCATGCAGCCCCGTCCCGGGATGCGCTCGGAGGCGCCGCCACCCTGGCGCCCCGGGTCTCGCGGAGGGGTCGGGCAGCCGGGGTCGCGGTGCGATACTCGCCGGCTTTGCGCGGGGTTCCCGGCGGCTCGCCGCAGGACGCCACAAGACGCCATCTGGCGGCGCGCGACATCCCAGGTCGCCCCCAGGAGCCTGCATGCTCAACGTCTTCACGCTGGTCAACGGCCGGCTCTACCAGGTCGAGATCGAAGCCGAGATCGACAAGCCCGAGGCCACCGCCACGCTGGCGCCGGTCTGGGTCGACCTCGAGGCTCCGACCGAGCAGGAGAAGGCCTGGGTCGAACAGCGCTTCGGCCTGCGCACGCCCGACACCGAGGTCGGCGAGGACCTGGAGGAATCGGCCCGCTATTACGAGGAAGACAACGGCGAGCTGCACATCCGCTCGGACTTCCTGATCGACGACGACGAGACGCCGCGCAACGTCCGCGTCGCCTTCATCCTGTTCAACAACGTGCTGTTCTCGGTCCATGCCGAGGACCTGCCGGTGTTCCGCCTGCTGCGCCTGCGGGCGCGCCGCATCCCCGCCCTGATCGAGGACGCCAAGGACGTGCTGCTCAAGCTCTACGACGCCGACGCCGAGTATTCGGCCGATGCGCTGGAGGGCATCTACGACAACCTCGAACGTGTCAGCGCGGGTGTGCTCAAGCAGGAGATCGACGACCGCGCCGCCGGCGAGGCGCTGGCCGCCATCGCACGCGAGGAAGACCTCAACGGCCGCATCCGCCGCAACGTGATGGACACGCGCCGCGCCATCAGCTTCATGATGCGCAGCCGCATGCTCAATGCCGAGCAGTTCGAGGAAGCGCGCCAGATCATGCGCGACATCGACTCGCTCGATTCGCACACCGCCTTCCTGTTCGACAAGATCAACTTCCTGATGGACGCCACGGTCGGCTTCATCAACATCAACCAGAACAAGATCATCAAGATCTTCTCGGTGGCATCGGTCGCGCTGCTGCCGCCCACGCTGATCGCCAGCATCTACGGCATGAACTTCGAGTTCATGCCCGAGCTGCGTCAGACCTGGGGCTACCCGTTCGCGCTCGGCCTGATGGTGGCCTCGGTCGCCGCGCCGCTGATCTACTTCCGCCGCAAGGGCTGGATGCGCTGAGCGCGTCAGCCGGCCGGGCCGGCGTCCGGCGTCGCCAGCCGGCGCCGCAGCCAGCGCATCAGCGCGCCGATCAGCGGCAGCTTCTCGTGCAGTTCCTCGGCCGCGTCCCAGTAGTCGCGGTGATCGGTGATGCGGCCCTGCGCGTCGAGCTTCAGGTGCGAGGCACCACGGATGCACTGGCGCGTGCTGCCGTCCGGGGCGCGCCGCAAGGCCGTCGACTCGAACACGAAGTCCCAGGTCAGGAAGGCGTCATCGCCCTGCACCACCGCGTCCCTCACGATGAAGCGCGGGGCGGTCATCGTGTCGAACATGTGGCCGAAGATCGCCGCGATGGCGGGCGTGCCGCGGACCTCGTTGAACGGATCCTTGAAGCGCGCGTCGCGAGCGTAGACCGTGTCGACGCGGGCCAGGCTGGCGCGGTCGAGCTGCTCGAAATAGCCGATCAGCACGGCCATCCTGGCGTCCGGGTGGCGCGGCGCGGTGGCCATCTCAGAGCCCCGTCGCGCGACGGATCGCCTTGAAGTACAGGCCCGGCGGCAGCAGCCCGATCAGCTTGAGCGCCCAGGTGAAACGCTTCGGGAAGTGGATCTCGAAGTCGCCGCGCGCCCAGCCCGCCAGCATCGCGTCGGCCGCCGCTGCCGGCGAGATCAGCGCCGGCATGCGGAACTCGTTCTGCGCCGTCAGCGGCGTCTCGACGAAGCCGGGGTTGACCACCGACACGCCGATGCCCAGGTCGTGCAGGTCGAGGTAGAGCACCTCGGCCAGGTTCTGCAGCGCGGCCTTGGTCGGACCATAGGCCAGCGCCTGCGGCAGGCCGCGATAGCCGGCCACGCTGGAGATCAGGCTCAGGTGGCCGCCACGCTGTTCCTGCAGGATCGGCAGCACGGCATCGAGCAGGTGCAGCGCGCCGACGTAGTTGACCTGCTGGTGGCGCAGCATGTCGGCCAGGTCGTATTCGGTCGCGCGCTGGGCCCGGTAGGTGCCGGCGCAGTAGACGACCAGGTCGATGCGGCCCCAGCGGGCCCGGATGGTGTCGGCCGCGCCGGCCAGCACGCCCGGCTCGGCAACGTCCAGCGGCAGCACCAGCGCGTCGCGGTGGCGCAGGCCGAACTGCGCCAGCGCCTCGCCGTTGCGGGCCGACACCGCCACATGCGCGCCGCGTTCGGCCAGCCGCTCGGCACAGGCCCGGCCGATGCCGGTCGAGGCACCCACCAGCCACACCACGCGGTGGCGCCAGTCGTCGATCTTCGGGTTCAGGGCCATCGTGTGCGCTCAGGGCTTGTGGAAGGACAGGGTCACGTCGCCCAGGTGGATGCCGAACTTGCTCATCGCCGCGCGGTTGAGCATCACCTGCCGGTCCATCAGGAACATCCAGTCGTCGAACTGCACGTCCCAGGTGCTGCCGTCGACCTTCAGGCGCAGCGTATAGCGCCAGCGCAGCGCGTTGCCGGCGGCCTCGCCTTGCGCCTCGCCGACGACATCATCGGCGCGGCCGACGTAGCGGCCATCGGCCGTGCGCTGGATGCGCCAGACGCGCCGCTCGGTCTCGCCGTCGCTGTAGAGGAAGTCCTCCTCCAGCACGCCCGAGTCGCCTTGCCAGGTGCCCTTGAGCTTGACGGTGAAACGCCGCTTGACGGCACCGGAGCGGTCGGTGAACAGGCCGTGCGCGACCATGTCGCCGTTGAAGTAGTCGCGCAGGTCCAGCCGGGGCTCTTCATGGGCGTAGTCCTGCACCTGGGGACCGGCGCAGCCGGCCAGCGTCATCGCGGTGGCGGCAGCCGCCGCCAGCAGCAGCCGCCGGCCGAACCTCGGGATCATCGTGTTCATCGGGCTTCCTTCGAGGGTTGGATGTGAGGGGCGCAGCGCCACAGCAGCGCGGCGGCGGCCAGCTTGAGCAGGCAGGGCAGCACCGCATAGGCCAGGCCCAGGGCCTGCAGCGCCTGCGGGTCGGTCGAGCCGGGGCGGTAGCCGGCCAGGTCCAGGGCCGGCAGGACGAGCCCGGCGGACAAGGCCAGGTTGAGCTTGGTGGCAGCGTTCCACCAGCCGAAGCAGACGCCTTCGGCCGAGGCTTCCGGCTGGCTCACGCGATGAGCCCGCTGCACGACGCCGGCCAGCAGCGCGCCCGGCACGGCCAGGTCGGCACCGAGCGCGAGGCCGCTGGCGATGCAGACGGCCAGGAAGCCGCCGACGTCGCCGGCGCCCAGGGCGGTCGCGAACGCGAAGGTCGCCACCGACAGCAGCATGCCCAACAGCCAGGTGCGCACCAGCCCCAGCCGGTCGACCGCGCGCAGCCACAGCGGCAAGGACAGCGCGGCAGCGGCGAAATAGCTCGCCAGGAAGGCGCCCTCCCACGCCGGTGCCTGCAGCCGGTCGCGCACGAAGAACAGCACCAGCGTGGCCGGCACCGCGCTGGCGATGCCGTTGATCAGGTAGACGGCCAGCAGCGGCGTGAAGCCCTGCAGCGTCCACGGCGACGGGGCGGCTGCGGGCTGCGCCTCATCCTGACGGGCGGTCGGCAACGCCGGCAGCACCGGCACCGTCGGCACGGCCCGCAAGGCCCACCAGCCCGCCAGCATCAGCAGCGCCAGCACGGCGGCCGTGACATCCAGTCCGGCCAGCGACGGCAGCACGCTCGCCACCATCACGCCGACCAGCGCGGCGCCTTCGCGCCAGGCGACGCGGCGGGCCTGCGCCAGGTCACCGCCGCGCAGCCGCGCGCCCCAGGCCTGGTGGGCGATGCCGGCCAGGCTGTAGGCCAGACAGGTCAGCACCAGCCCGGCGCCACACCAGGCCAGCAGCGCGTTCAGGCTGGCGCCGGCCGGCGCGTGGAACAAGGCCCAGAAGCCGGCGGCCATGGTGGCGGCACAGGCGCCGATGACCTGCCAGGCACGCCGCCCCGGCCGGTCCAGCAGCCGGTCGGCGAGACGGCCGAGCGCCGGATCGAGCACCGCATCGAACACCCGCACGGCCAGCAGCAGGCCGCCGAGCGCGGCCAGCGGCACGGCATGTCGATCGGCGTAGTGGTGCGGCAGCAGCACATAGAGCGGCAGCGCGACGAAGGCCAGCGGCAGGCCGAGCAGGCCGTAGGACAGGCCCTCGGACAGGCGCTGGAGGAGACCCGGGCGAGGCGGCGATGACCGGTCGGCGTCCACCGGGTCAGCGACTCGACACGACGTTGCCCAGCAGCTGCGCGCGCAGCTCGGGCTCGCGGCTGGCCGGTGACAGCCAGATGCCGAAGAACAGGCGCGCAAAGCGGGGGTCGGCGACTTCACCGGTGATGCGGCCGTTGTGCAGGAACTGCACGCCCCGACCCGGCCGATGCAGGCCGACCAGCCGGTCACCCGGAGCGACATCCGGGAAGGCCAGGCGCATGGCCTGCAGCCAGTCGCGCGCCTGGGCCTCGCTGATCGGCTCCTGCCGCTTCATCTCGTCGAGCGAACGCTCGGCAATCGCCTTGCCCTCGAACCGGCGCGCGTAGTCCAGCTCCAGTGCATAGGGCTGGCGGACGATGTCGTCGGCCTCGCGCAGCGGTCGCACGGTCCACAGCCGGGCGTCGTAGACGTGCAGGCCGAACCAGCGAAAGCGCATGCGGCCCTGCAGCCGGACTTCGGGCAGGCCGTCGGCGATCTCGGCCGGCGCCACGGCCAGGGTCTCGGCGACGGCCGGCGTGTTGGCGCGGGCGACCGCACCGATCGGCGCGATCGACCCGACCGACACGCCAGCCAGCAGTGCGAGACAGGCGTGGCGCCGCTTCATGACGGCCGCCGCAGCGTGAACTGGACGACGTCGGTGCTGCCGGCGTCGAAGGCGGCCTCGCAGTAGGCGAGGTAGAACTCCCAGGTCCGCATGAAGCGGGTGTCGAAGCCGAGGCTGCGCACCGCCTCGTCCTGCGCCAGGAACAGCGCACGCCAGCGCCGCAGCGTCTCGGCGTAGTCGGGGCCGAAGGCCATCTGGCGTTCGACCACCAGGCCGGCGCGTTCGGCGGCCAGGCAGAACTCCTTCGGGCTGGGCAGCAGGCCGCCCGGGAAGATGTACTGCTGGATGAAGTCGGTCGAGCGCACGTAGCGCTCGAACAGGTCGTCGTGGATCGTGATGGTCTGGATGCAGGCCGCGCCGCCCGGCTTCAGGCAGCGCCGCACGGTCTCGAAGTAGCCGGGCCAGTAGTCGCGGCCGACGGCCTCGAACATCTCGATCGAGACGACGGCGTCGAACGGCGCATCGGCGATGTCGCGGTAGTCCTGCAGGCGCAGGTCGGCACGTTCGGCCAGGCCGGCATCGGCCAGCCGGCGCTGTGCCCACGCCAGTTGTTCGGTCGACAGCGTGACGCCGGTCAGGTGGGCGCCGGCGCGGGCGGCCGTCTCGGCCACGGCGCCCCAGCCGCAGCCGATCTCCAGCACGCGGCTGCCGGGCTGCACGCCGGCCTCGTCGAGCGCACGGGCCATCTTGGCCTGCTGGGCCGATTCGAGCGTCTGCTCGAAGCCTTCGTTGAACCAGGCGCTGGAGTAGTTCATCGAGCCGTCCAGCCAGCGCTCGTAGAAGGCATTGCCCAGGTCGTAGTGCGCGTGGATGTTGCGACGGCTGCCGCGCCGGCTGTTGCGGTTGAGCAGGTGGCGCAGGCGGTACAGCAGGCTGCCCCAGCGGCTGCCGTAGACGACGCGCTCGATCGCGTCGCGGTTGGCCAGGAAGAAGCGCAGCAGGCCGGGCAGGTCGCGGGTGGTCCAGCGGCCGTCGATGAAGGCCTCTGCCAGGCCGATGTCGCCGGACTTCAGCACCGCCGAGCAGACCGACCAGTCGTGGATGCGCAGCGCCGCGTGGGGCGCCTCGCCATGCCCCACCCGCAGCAGCTCGCCGTCCGGCAGGTGCAGCTCGATCGAGCCGTGGCGGATCTGGCGCAGGCAACGCAGCACCGATCGGGCGGCCAGCGGCAGGCGCGGCAGCAGCGTGTCGAGGTCCTGGGTCAGGACACCGAGTGCCTTGTCGGCGCGGGAGGCGGTCAGGGTCTGGTCGAGCATGTCGTTTCTCGGCGGAAGACGGGAAGGGTGGATCGGCCTTATCGGCTGACGGGGACGGAAGGCGGCTCGGGCTTGCGGAAGAACGGCACCTGCTTGAGCCACAGCCGCAGCGCCTGCCAGTGGATGCGCGCCATGACGCCCATCGTCAGCAGCGGCATCGCCAGCCAGGCGCGCCACAGGTGGCGCGCGGTCAGCGGCAGGAGTTCGCCGCTGATGCGGGTCTCGATCAGCGGCCCCTGCGCGTCGTCGTGGTCGACGCGGGCGATCAGCCGGGCCGGCCGCGAGCCGGTGGCCTCGCTGCGCAGGAAGCGGAAACGGTAGCCGCCTTCGACCGCACAGAACGGCGAGACGTGGAAGACCTTGCGCGCCGTGACCTCGCGGCCCCAGCCCAGCGTGTCACCGCTCAGCAGGTAGGCGTGGCGTTCGCCGAAGGTGTTGTTGACCTCGGCCAGCACGGCCACCAACCGGCCGTCGGCTGCATGGGCATACCAGAAGCTGACCGGCTTGAAGGCGTAGCCCAGCACGCGCGGATAGGTCTGCAGCCAGATCTCGCCGCCGTCCAGGTCGGACGCCGGGATGCCCTCGCGGCGCAGCAGCGCGTCGACCCAGGCCAGCGCGTCGCCGCCGCCTTCGCCGTGATCGGCATCGCGGAAGCTCACCAGCGCGGCCCGGTTGCGCGCCAGCGCGCCACCCGGCCGACGTGCCCAGGCGCGCAGCGGCAGCATCAGCATCCAGGTCGGATAGCGAAAGCCGTGCAGCGTCGGCCGCAGCCGCGTGTGCGTGACTTCGCCACGCAGCAGCAGCGGCGCGGGCGTGTCCACGCCGGGCGTCGGCCGGTCGGCGGGGTTCATGCCGCCAGTCTCTCGCGGTCTTCGACCAGCGCCCGGCGCAGCTGTCCGGCCACCGCCAGGCCGGACTTCAGGCCGTCCTCGTGGAAGCCATAGCCGGTCCAGGCGCCGCAGAACCACGTGTGGCGCTGGCCCTGCAGCGACGGCACGCGGCGCTGCGCGTCGATCGCGGCCAGGTCGAACACCGGATGGGCGTAGTCGTAGCTGCCCAGCACGCGGGCAGGATCGGGCTCGCGCACGGGGTTCAGCGACACGACCACCGGCTGCTCGAACGGCAGGGGCTGCAGGCGGTTGATCAGGTAATGCAGGCAGACGGCGGAAGACTCGTGCGCGTCGCCGCCGTGTTCGTAGTTCCACGCCGCCCAGGCGCGACGGCGACGTGGCAGCACGGCGGTGTCGGTGTGCAGCACGGCCCGGTTCGGGTGGTAGCGGATGGCGCCCAGCACCTCGCGCTCGGCCGCGCTGGCGTCCTCGCCCAGGATGGCCAGCGCCTGGTCGCTGTGGCAGGCGAACACGACCTCGTCATACCGCTCGACGCCCCCGGCGCTGTGCACGCGCACGCCGCCGTCATCGAGCCGGCGCACCGCCTGCACCGGCGTGGTCAGTCGGACCCGGCCGATCCGCGGCAGCATGCGCCGCACGTACTCGCGCGAGCCGCCGCGCACGGTGTGCCATTGCGGCCGGTTGTCGACCTGCAGCAGGCCGTGGTTGTGGCAGAAGCGGATCAGCGTGCCGATCGGGAACCGCAGCATCTGCTCGGTCGGGCAGGACCAGATGCAGCCGATCATCGGCAGCAGGTACCAGCGCCGGAAGGCGTCGCCGAAGCGGTGTTCATCCAGGAAGGCGCCGATCGGCTGGGCCAGCGCGACGTCCTCGCCAGCCAGCGCCAGCGCGGTCGTCACGCGGTTGAAGCGCAGCAGCTCGGCCAGCATGCCGATGAAGGCCGGCCGCAGCAGGTTGCGGCGCTGGGCGAACACGCCGTCGAGGTTGCTGCCGCTCCATTCCAGGCCGTCGGCCATCGACTGGACCGAGAACGACATGTCCGAGGTCGCCACCGGCACCTGCAGCTCGTCGAACAGCCGGACCAGGTTCGGGTAGGTGCGCGGGTTGTAGACCAGGAAGCCGGTGTCGACGCCATGCGTGATCGGCCGCCCGCGGCCATCGGGCAGCGTCACGTCGACGGTGTGAGCATGGCCGCCCAGCGTCGAACCGGCCTCGAACAGCGTGATCTGCACGTCGGTGTCGAGTCCGGGTTCGTTGATCTGCCAGGCGGCGGACAGGCCGGAGATGCCGGCCCCGATGACGGCGACGCGCTTCATCGCGCGCCTCCGTCAGCCATGAAGGCAACCGTGCAGCAACCCGAAGCGAACGAGGGAGGGAGGGAGGAGGAGAGACGCTTCGAGCGGGCCATCGGCGATGCCGACCGTCTGCACGGTTGAAAACGAGGGTGTTGTGCCGTCATGGAGTCGCTGTACGCAGCCCCGCCTCTGACGGATGCAGCCACACCCTCCTCGGTGGGCCGCACCTTGTCGATGAGTCGTCGAATCATGGGAAGTTCCCTCGTCGTGACAATGCCGCGCCGCCTGGCGGCCGAACAGCTGTTGGGGGCGGCCGACCAAGGTTTGTCCTGGTCAGATGCCGATCAGGTGGCTATATTACGGACGAAGGACGAGACTTTCAATTGATTGTCCTGGACACATCAGGGTCGCCGGATCGCCCTGCTTGCCATTCAGACCGACTTGCATCCCACTGTCAGACCATGAGCGCCGAACTCAGTCCCCACCGTCTGTCCATGACAATTGCCGCCGTCGAGCGCGACACCCGCATCGGCAAGGACACCCTGCGCGTCTGGGAGCGGCGCTACGGTTTTCCCCAGCCGGTGCGCGATGCCAACGGCGAGCGGCTCTACCCGCCTGACCAGGTCGAACGTCTCCGACACATCAAGCGGCTGCTCGATGCCGGCCATCGCCCGGGCCGGATCGTCGGCCTGGCGCTGGAGGACCTGCTCCACCTGGGCGGCAACGGCAACGGCAACGGGAATGGCAACGGCGGCTCGACGGCCCCGCGTGGCCTGGGTGCGGACGAACGTGATCCGACCGACGTCGAGCGGCTGCTCGAGATGCTGCGCCGCCACGAGATCGGCGCGCTGCGGCGCTCGCTCGGTCAGGCGCTGCTGCGGCTGGGCCTTGAACGTTTCGTGCTCGACCTGGTCGTGCCGATGCTGACCGAGCTGGGCAACGCCTGGTCGCGCGGCCAGCTGGAGGTGTTCGAGGAACACATCGCCAGCGAGGTGCTCGAGACCGTGCTGCGTTCGGCCATCGCCGCCGGCCCCGAATCCGGCCTGAGCGCCCGGCCGCGCGTGCTGCTGGCCACCGCCACGTTCGAGAACCACGGCCTGGGCCTGCTGATGGCCGAGGCCGTGCTGCTGGTGCGCGGCTGCTTCAACATGAGCCTGGGCCGACAGACGCCGATGCGCGACATCCTGCTGGCCGCCGAGGCCCATCAGGCCGACGTCGTCGCGATGAGCTTCTCGGCCGCCAGCAACCCGAACCTGGCGCTGGACTGCCTGGCCGAGCTGCGGCGCTCGTTGCCCGCCCGGGTCGAGATCTGGGCCGGCACGCCGCTGCAGGCGATGCAACGTCGCAGTCCGGACGGCATCGTCATGCTGGGCCGGCTTGACGCCCTGCCGCCGGAGATCGACCGCTGGCGCGCCGAGCACCTCTGAGGCCGGCCGGAACGTTCGACGCCTGCCACGGACGTTCAGAGTTTTCCAACGGTTGCGTCAAGGCCCGTGAACCGAGTCACGCGGCCCGGCACCTAAGCTTGCGTTCATCCAAGCCCGAGTGCCCGCACCCAAGTCCGCCATGTCAGCAGCCGCCATTTCCGCCCCCGCCACGCCGAACACCGGCCGCTATGGCGCCGTCGCGATCGCGCTGCACTGGCTGCTGGCCCTGGGCATCGTCGGCGCCTTCGCGCTGGGCCTGTACATGGCCGACCTGCCGTTCTCGCCGGCGCGCCTGAAGCTCTACAACTGGCACAAGTGGGCGGGGGTGACGATCCTGGCGATGTCGGCCTTCCGCCTGCTGTGGCGCCTGGCCAACCGCCCGCCCGAACTGCCCGCCGCAGTCGTCTCCGCCATGCCGGCCTGGCAACAGAAGGCCCACCACGGCACCCATCACCTGATGTACCTGCTGTTCTTCGCGGTGCCGCTGACCGGCTGGGCCTACAGCTCGGCGGCCGGTTTCCCGATCGTCTGGTTCGGCGTGCTGCCGCTGCCCGACTTCGTGCCGGTCAGCAAGGAGCTGGCCGAGACGATCAAGCCGCTGCACAAGCTCGCCGCCTTCGGGCTGGCCGCCCTGGTCGTGCTGCACGTCGCCGCGGCCATCAAGCACCAGGTCATCGACCGCGACCGCCTGCTCGGTCGCATGGGCATCGGCCCGGTCTGAGCCGCCCTGCCCCGCCCGCACCCCCCTGATCCCCAGCCCGCGCCGCCACCCGCAGCGCCCGAACGACACGTCGGCCGATCCAGCCGACCAGGAATCGCCATGACGTCTTCTGCCTCCCTGACCTCGCTGACCGCCGTCGCCGCCCTCGGCGCCGCCCTGCTGATCGCCACGCCGGCCGAAGCCGCGCCGGTGGTCGACGCCGCCAAGAGCGAGGTCACCTTCACGATCAAGCAGATGGGCGTGCCGGTCGACGGCCGCTTCAAGAAGTTCGACGCCCAGATGGCGTTCGATCCGAAGAAGCCCGAGACCGGCAAGGTCGGCTTCTCGATCGACCTCGGCAGCGCCACGATGGGCTCGGCCGAAGCCGATGTCGAGCTGCCCAAGGCGACCTGGTTCAACACCGCCAAGTTCCCGCAGGCGACCTTCCAGTCCAGCGCCATCAAGGGCCTGGGCGGCGGCAAGTTCGAGGTCACCGGCAAGCTCAGCATCAAGGGCGCCAGCAAGGACGTGGTCGTGCCCGTCACGCTGACCGCCGCCGGCCCGGCCGCCGTCGCGACCGGCTCTTTCGCCATCAAGCGCCTGGACTACAAGGTCGGCGACGGCGACTGGTCCGACACCTCGATGGTGGCCAACGACGTGACCGTCAAGTTCAAGCTCCAGATCAGCGGCCTCGGCCCGCTCTGAGGCGACGCGCCACGCGCATCGCCCGAACCGTTCTCCTCTCCCGACCAACCCAGACCTCCCCGGAGTCCCCGATGAAGAAATCCCTGTTTGCCCTGGCCGCCCTGGCCCTGTTCGGTACCGCCCAAGCCGCCCCGGCGACCTACGCGATTGATCCGACCCACACCTACGTGACCTTCGAGATCGGCCACTTCGGCACCAGCACGAACCGCGGCCGCTTCGACAAGAAGGAAGGCACCGTCACGCTCGACAAGGCCGCCAAGTCCGGCAAGGCCGACATCACCGTCGACGTGTCGTCGGTCAACTCCGGCTTCGCCCAGTTCAACACCCACCTGAAGAGCGCCGAGATCCTGAACGCCGAGAAGTTCCCGACCGCGCGTTTCGTCAGCGACAAGTTCGTCTTCGACGGCGACAAGGTCACCGAGATCACCGGCCAGTTCACGCTGATGGGCAAGACCCAGCCGATCACGCTGAAGGCGTCGCAGTTCAACTGCTACGACAACCCGATGCTCAAGCGCGAAGTCTGCGGCGGCGACTTCACCGCCGACATCAAGCGCAGCCTGTGGGACGTCAAGTACGGCCTGGACTGGGGCTTCCCCGACAACATGCGCCTGGTGATCCAGGTCGAGGCCGTCAAGCAGTGATGCCGGCGGCCTGAGCGGCAGACGGGTCCGTCACGGGTCCGTCGCTGTTCTCGACAGGCAAGAAAAAACGGGCACAGCCGCAAGGCCGTGCCCGTTTTTTCTTGGAATCTTGGAATCTTGGAATTGCGGAGATCAGATCGCGGCGTGCAGGTTGCGGCGACGCAACCCGGGTGCCGGCAGTCGCTTGAGCGAACGCACCAGCCAGGCGACCGGCCACAGCATGACGACCACGGCCGACGCGACGACGGCCGCCGCCAGCATCACCGGCGCACACGCCAGCACCAAGGCAAGGCGCACCAGCCCGGCCAGGGTGGCCAGCGTCGACAGATCAGGATGGGCGTGTGGGTCGTTCATGATGACTCCGAGCTTCGAAAGTAGGGGCTGCTGACGCATCTCGTTCATTTGGCCGTCGAGCCCCAAGGCGTCTACACCCAACCGGTGAGTGCTTGCGCCATTTAGCCCACTGTCACAGAAAACGTGATCGACATCATGAATGAGGCCTGATCGATCAAATTTTCATTTTGACGGCTTCGTGACCGTCGCAAGCATGCCACCAAACGCCGGATCACTGGGCAAAACATGCAGGAAATCTCGATCACGTCGAGAAAACACCACTCATTCGAGGGGGTCGATCACCCGACGCATTGCCCTTCTCAGGCACATGGGCATCGTGAATAGTTGTGAAGTGAAACTGCATGAATCCTGATCCTCTTTCAGGAATCTCTTATTGAAATGGGCATCCTTTCCATTTTTTCGCCATTGATTGGGTCCTCTTCCGCATCGCCCACCCCACCAAGGTCAACTCGGCGCCCCGCAACCGTTCACGCCGCGCGAAACGACGCAGCCCCGCACGCGGCGGGGCTGATACATCGGGAAACAGATGGGGGATTGCCGCAGGCCGGGCGCCGCTGGATCGGGCGTCGGCGGTGCGCCGGGAGAAGTCCGGCGCCGCGATTCAGAGACTGTTCAGCTGAACGTCAGCGCTTGCGATCCATGCGCTGGGCCAGGGCCTGGCTGCGCATGTCGAAGCCGACGCGGCCGTAGTCGAAGGACTCGTGCTTGTGACCCTTGTCGGTCGGGCGCTCCGGCGTCAGCGGACGGCGGGGGGACGGTTGTTCGGTGCGAAGGAGGTGTTTCATGGCGGTGGACATGTGGATCTGGGTCTTCCGCTCGGCTGGATTTCTGGGGGCCAGTCCTCGCGACATGGCCCTACAACGACGTGCCCGCAGATTCGGATGACAGGTTTCAGCCGAGGAACATGTAAACGGCGGCATCGCCCGCCCTAGGGCAAACACCGACGCCGATTCGGTGTTCATGCGTTTACTAAACATGTGGCCCGTCTCAAACTGGCTGCATGAACCGGAACGACATCCTCACGCTGGACTGGCCCGGCGGTCAGGCGCAGTGGCAGACGCTGGGCGGCATGCTGGCGCCGGTGACCTTCCGCGCCCCCGGCGCCGCGCCGTTCCAGCCGCTGCAGGTGGCGCCCTGGGCCGACGAGCCCGGCGCCGACGCGCTGCCCGGCATCGTCCGACGGCTGCGCGGCGAGTGGCCCTGCGTGCCCTTCGGCCGCACCGACCGGGTCGACGGCCTGCCGCCCGGCTGGACCGCCCGCACGCCCGGCGACGACTGGGGCCACGGCTACGCCTCGCACCACGACTGGACGCCGCTGTCGCTGGACGAACCCCTGGCGCTGCGCCAGACCATCACCCTGCCCGCCGACCAGCCGATCGAGCGCCTGACCCGCACGCTGCGCGCCGACCCGGCCGCACCGACGCTGCACCTGGACCTCGCGATCCATGCCCGCCGCGACGTCACGCTGCCCGTCTCGCTGCACCCGACGCTGCGGCTGGACCTGGGCCGTGTCGCGCTCGACATCACCCATGCCGGGCCGGCGCTGAGCTACCCGGTGCCGGCCGAACCGTCGTCGCGGCTGCAGCCCGATGCGCGCTTCGAGCGCCTGGCCGACGCGCCCGGCCGAGACGGCACCCGGCTCGACCTGAGCCGCATGCCGCAGCCGGTCGACAGCGAGGAGCTGCTGCAGCTGATGGCCGTGGACGGCCCCGTGCGGGCGCACTACCTGGACGCCGGCTGGACCGTCGAGCTGGACTGGGACCACGCGCTGCTGCCCGACCTGATGGTCTGGGTCAGCCACCGCGGCCGACCGCAGCCGCCCTGGAACAGCCGCCACTGGGCGATCGGGCTGGAGCCGGTCAACGGCGCGTTCGACCTCGGCCGCGTCGCCGCGCCGCCGGCCGATCACCCGCTGGCCGCCCGACCGGGCCTGCGCCTCGCGGCCGGCGAGGTTCGCCATCTGGCCAGCCGGATCAGCGCCTGGCCGATGACCGATGCGGAGCGTGCGCGATGGGCGTGACGATCCGCGACGTCGCCGCCGCCGCCGGGGTGTCGATCGGCACCGTCTCGCGGGCGCTGAAGAACCAGCGCGGCCTGTCCGACGAGACCCGCAAGCACGTCCGCCAGGTCGCCCGCGACCTGGGTTACGACAGCGCCCGGCTGCGGTCGGGCCGGGCCCAGCGGCTGGTCTTCCTGGTCCACCGGCACCACAGCAGCTTCGCGATGAACCCGTTCTTCTCGCTGGTGATGCACGGCGTCGAGGAAGCCTGCCGCGGCTACGGCGTCGCGCCGACGCTGCTGACCGCCGGCCCGGCCGATCCGGTGCGCGACCAGCTGCGCCTGCACGAGCCCGATGCGCTGATCGCCGCCGGCTACTTCGAGGCCGAACTGCTGACGCTGCTCGGCGGCCTGGACCTGCCGCTGGCGCTGATCGACTCGTGGCTGCCGGGCTGCGCCTCGGTCAACCCGGACAACGCCGGCGGCGGCTACATCGCCACGCGCCACCTGCTCGACCAGGGCCGCCGCCGCATCGCCTTCCTGGCCGGCTCGCTGGCGCACTACAGCATCCGCGAACGCGAACGCGGCTACCGGCGCGCGCTCTACGAGAACGGCGTGCTGGCCGATCCGGACCTGGAAGTCGTCGCCCCGCCCGGCCTGGACACCAGCAGCGGCGCCGAGGCCGGCATGCGCATGCTGCTCAAGCTGCGACAGCGCCCGGATGCCGTGTTCGCCTACAACGACACCGCCGCGCTGGCGGCCCTGCGGGTCTGCCAGGCCGCCGGCCTGCGCGTGCCGGAGGACATCGCGATCGTCGGCTTCGACGACATCCCCGAGGCCAGCTACGCGCCGGTCCCGCTGACCACGCTGCGGGTCGACAAGGAAGCGCTCGGGCGCGCCGGTGTCGAGCTGATCGTGCATGGCGAGGACCTGCCGCAGGAGACGGTGCAGCCGGTCGAGCTGGTCGTGCGGGCCAGCAGCACCACCAGCAGCCATCACCACGGCAACAGCGTCGGCACGGTCACGGCCTGACCACACCGCACACCGCACACCGCACACCCAAGACCGCCTCTCACCTCTCACATCAGGAGCACCACCATGCGTTGGGGATTCATCGGCGCCAGCAACATCGCCGAACGTGTTGCCGCCTCGCTGCGCAAGCTGCCGGGCCAGACCTTCGTGGGCGTGTGCTCGCGCAGCGCCGCACGGGCCGAGCAGTTCGCCCGCGAACAGGGCTTCGCCAGCAGCCACACCGACCTGTCGGCCCTGCTGGCGCTCGGGCTGGATGCCGTCTACATCAGCTCGACCAACGAGCAGCACCACGCCCAGACGATGGCCGCGCTGGCCGCCGGTTGCCACGTGATGTGCGAGAAGCCGATCGCGATGACACGCGCCCACGCCGCCGAGATGGTCGAGGCGGCCCGCCGCGCCGGCCGCGTGATGGGCACCAACCACCACCTGCGCGCCCAGGCCACGCACCAGGCCATGCGCCAGATGATCGCGGACGGCAAGATCGGCCGCGTCCACGGCGTGCAGGTCTCGCATGCGGTGTTCCTGCCGCCGCACCTGCAGGGCTGGCGCCTGAGCGCGCCCGAGGCTGGTGGCGGCGTGGTGCTGGACATCCTCGTGCACGACGCCGACCTGCTGCGCTACCTGCTCGGCCGCGAGGCCCGTCGCATCACCACCGTGACGCAGCGCAACGGCATGGCCCACGGCGCGCTGGAGGATGGCGCGATGAACCTGATCGAGTTCGACGACGGCATCCTGGCGCAGACCCACGAGTCCTTCGTCGCCCGCGACGCGATGACCCGTCTGCACGTGCTCGGCACCGAAGGCAGCCTCTACGCCGAAGGCTCGCTGAGCCAGGCCGGCGAGGCCACGCTGAGCTGGCGCCACGACGGCATCGTCGAGCAATTGCCGATGCCCAAGGTCGATCTCTACGAGGTCGGCTTCAGCGCCTTCGTGCGCGCCTGCGCCGGTGACGGCCAGCCGCTGGCGACCGGCGCGGACGGCGAACGCTCGATGGCCATTGCGCTGGCCGGACTCGAATCGGCCGCCAGCGGACAGGCCAGGCTCATCGACTGAGCCACCGACGACGACAAGACCGGAACCCACCTGCAGACATTGGAGACATGACCATGGAAGCCTGGATGAACGACGTGCCGCGCGCCGTCACCGAGACCCAACGCCGGCTGCGCGCCGAGGTGCCCGACCTGGCTGGCCGCCACCGCCTGCTGACCGAGGCCCTGCGCGACGAGGTCAGCGCGATCCGCGCCGAACAGGCGCAAGGCTCGGCCGTGCCGCAGATCGCCTACGCCGACGTGGCGGCCGGCACCGTGTCGGCGGCCGACATCGCGCGCATCAAGCGGCGCGGCTGCGTCGTCATCCGCGGCGTTCATGACCGGGCCCAGGTCGAGGCCTGGAACGAGGAGGCGATCCGCTACATCGACGAGGTCCGCTACCTCGATCGCATGAAGGACAAGGCCGGCCTGGACCAGTACTTCAGCACGCTCGCATCGAGCCGGCCGCAGATCTACAGCCTGTTCTGGTCCAAGCCGCAGATGATGGCGCGCCAGAACCCGTCGCTGGACATCACGCGCTCGTGGCTGAACCGCCTGTGGCGCTTCGAGAAGAACGGCACGCGCTTCTTCGATCCGGACCGCCAGTTCAACTACGCCGACCGCATCCGCCGCCGCGAGCCGGGCGACAGCACGCTGGGCCTGTCGCCGCACTCGGACGGCGGCTCGGTCGAGCGCTGGTGCGAGCCGACCTTCCGGCACGTCTACCGGGACGTGTTCGAGGGCGATCCGCTGGCCTTCGATCCGTTCGATGCCGATGGTCGCGCCACCACCCGCGAGATCCCGTCGCCGGCGGTCTGCTCGGCCTTCCGCACCTTCCAGGGCTGGACCGCACTGACCCGTCAGGGCCCCGGCGACGGCACGCTGCAGCTCGTGCCGCTGGCCAGGACGACGCCGTGGATGCTGATCCGCGCGCTGCAGCCCGACGTGCCCGAAGGCGACCTGTGCGGCGCCAAGCCCGGCCGAGCGCTGGGCGCGTCGAGGCAGTGGCATCCGGAGCTGCTCGAAGGGCTCGTGCCGATCCCGCAGGTCGAGCCCGGCGACACCGTCTGGTGGCATCAGGACATCATCCACGCGGTCGAGGACCACCACCGCGGCAGCGGCTACAGCAACGTCATCTACATCGGCGCGGCGCCGTGGTGCGAGAAGAACGCGGCCTATGCGGCGCGTCAGGCCGAGCGCTTCCTGAGCGGCCGCAGCAGCCCCGACTTCGCGCCGGAGGACTATGAGCTGGACTTCGCCGGCCGCGCGATGCCCGAGCACCTCAGCGAGCTGGGGCTGCGCCAGATGGGCCTGAAGGCCTGGGACTGAACACCCCGGACGGATCACCGCACGACGAAAGATGCCGATGAACACGACCCTCCCGGCCCGCCCTGACTTCCGCTCGCCCGACTTCCTGCTGGGCCACATCCGCCACACGCTGTCGTTCTACGACCCGCGCTGCGTCGATGCGAGCGGCGGCTTCTTCCACTTCTACAAGGACGACGGCACGGTCTACGACCGGCGCACCCGTCACCTGGTCAGCAGCACCCGCTTCGTCTTCAACCACGCGACGGCGCTGCGCCGCTTTGGTGCGGCCGAACGTCCGGACGACCTCGCCCGGGTGCGCCACGGCATCGCCTTCCTGCAGGCCGGCCATGCGCAGCCACAAGGCGGCTACGCCTGGCAGGTCGACTGGGACGGCCAGCGCGCCACGGTGCAGGACGGCACCAACCACTGCTACGGCCTGGCCTTCGTGCTGCTGGCCCATGCCCATGCGGTCAAGGCCGGAGCCGACGAGGCCCGCGCCGGCCTGGCCGCCACCTACGACCTGATGGAAGAGCGCTTCTGGGAGCCGGCCCACGGCCTCTATGCCGACGAGGCCACGTCCGACTGGCAGGTCGGCAGCTACCGCGGCCAGAACGCCAACATGCACAGCTGCGAGGCCATGCTGGCCGCGCACGACGCCACCGGCGAGGGCCGCTACCTGGACCGCGCGCTGACGCTGGCCGAGTCGATCACGCAGCGTCAGGCCGGGCTGGCCGGCGGGCTGGTGTGGGAGCACTACACCGCAGGCTGGGCGGTCGACTGGGACTACAACCGCGACGACAAGACCAACATCTTCCGGCCCTGGGGCTATCAGGTCGGTCACCTGACCGAATGGACCAAGCTGCTGCTGCAGCTGGAGTCGCGCCTGCCGGCCAACCGCCGTCCGGCCTGGCTGGTCGAGACCGCCCAGCGCTTCTTCGACACCGCCATGCGCCACGGCTGGGACCACCGCCACGGCGGCCTGGTCTACGGCTTCGCGCCGGGCGGCGAGGTCTGCGATGCCGACAAGTACTTCTGGGTCCAGGCCGAGAGCTTCGCCGCCGCCGCGCTGCTGGCCACGCGCACCGGCGAGGCGCTGTACTGGGACTGGTACGACCGCATCTGGGGCTATGCCTGGGACCACATGATCGACCACGTGCACGGCGCCTGGTACCGCATCCGCACGCCCGACAATCGCGCCTATTCCGACGAGAAGAGCCCCGCCGGCAAGACCGATTACCACACGATGGGCGCCTGTCACGACGTCCTCAACTACTGCAAGCCCTGAGCGGCACGACCGCCCCGGACACGCCGGTTCACAAGGCATTCGATGGACACGCCCCTGCGCCACCTCGTCACCTTCCGCTACAAGCCCGCCATCGATCCGGCCACGCTGGCCGACGCCCATGCGGCGTTCTGCGCGTTGCCATCGAAGATTCCGGGCATCGTCGCGTTCGAGCACGGCGCCGATGTCAGCCCCGAGGGCCTGGGGCAAGGCTTTGGCCATGTCTACCTGATGACCTTCGCGGACGCGGCCGCGCGCGACGCCTACCTGGTCCACCCCGACCACCAGGCCTTCGTCGCCGCCATCGGCCCGCTGCTCGATGCGGCACTGGTGCTGGACTACACGCCGCAGCCGGTGGCCTGCACCGCCACGGCATGACCCGATCCGAAGGACCCTCACGATGAGCCAAGACCCCGACACCCTGCGCCGCGACCTGGCCCGCATCGCCGAGCAGGAAACCCGGCTGCGCCTGCCGACCTGGAGCGAGGCCGTCACCTGGCAGCTGGGCAGCCGCCTGCGCGAGCTGGCCACCGCGCGCGGCCTGGCCATCACCATCGAGGCCCGGCTCGCGCGCGAGACGGTCTTCCTCAGCGCGATGCCCGGCACCGCACCGACCAACGCCGACTGGGCCCGCCGCAAGCGCAACACCGTCGAGACGCTGCAGCGCAGCTCCTACGCGGTCTACCTGCAGCTCGCGCTCGAAGGCGGCATCTCGCTGGAGGCCAAGCTGGCCTTGCCCGCACGCGACCACGCGGCGGCCGGCGGCTGCGTGCCGATCCGCCTGGCCGATGGCGGCGCGTGCGTCGGCACGCTGACCGTCTCGGGCCTGCCGCAGCGGGCCGATCACCAGCTCGTCATCGAGGTGCTGGCCGAACACCTGGGCGTGCCGTTCAACACCATCGCACTGGCGGACGACTGACCGATGGCCCGAGGCAACCGCCCGCACATCACGCCGATCGCCGGACCGATCCTCGGCGAGTTCCTGTTCGGCATCAGCGTGGCGATGGCCGGGCTGTGGATGGCCTCGGAGATCTCCGACGCCACGGCCGGCGCCTTCGGCATGGCCCAGCAGGTCATGGAGACGCTGTTCGTGCTGTTCCGCGTGCTGGCGATCGGCGTGGGCGTGACGATCACGCAGGCCGTCGGCGGCCACCAGCCCGAGGCCGCGCGCCGCACCGCGCTGGTCGGCCTGGGTGCCTGCACCTGGGCGGGCGGCTTCGCGGCCATGTGGGTGCTGTTCCTGCCCGACCAGATCCTGGACGTGCTCAACGCGCCCGAGCAGGTCGCCGCCATTGCCGGCCCCTACCTGCCGCTGATCGCGCTGGCGCTGCTGCTGGAGGCCTACAACCTGACGATGGCCAGCATCCTGCGCGCCCACCTGCATGCACGCGAGACGCTTCTGGTGATGATCGCGATGCACCTGACGCACCTGGTGCTGGCCTACCCGCTGATGCTCGGCTTCGGCGACTGGGACGGCCTGGGCCTGCCCGGCTACGCCATCGCGCTGACGCTCAGCCGCGCCTTCGGCCTGTGGCTGCACCTCTGGCTGTGGCGCAGCCGGCTCAAGCTCGCGCCGCACCGGCGCGACTGGTACGTCTGCCCCGCCCGCTCGCTGATGCCGGTGCTGCGCATCGGCGTACCGGGCGCCGCGCTGGAACTGGCCTACCGCATCGCCTTCATGATGTCGCTGTCGGCGGCGGCGCGTCTGGGCGTGGCCGCGCTGGCGACCCAGGCCTACACGCTGCAGACGCTCAAGTACGTGCTGCTGATCAGCCTGGCGATCGGCTGGGCCTGCGAGATCATGGTCGGCCACCTGATCGGCGCCGGCGAGTTCCGAAACGCCCACCAGCTCGTGCGCAAGGGCCTGCGCAACGGCCTGCTGGCCTCGGGCACGCTGGCCCTGATCGCGGCCGCTGGCGCGCCCTGGATCATGCGCATCTTCACCCGCGACCCGGCCGTGATCCAGGCCGCGCAGACGCTGCTGTGGGTCTCCTTCGCGCTCGAGACCGGCCGGGTCGCCAACCTCGTCGTGCTGGGTGCCCTGCGCTCGACCGGCGACGTGATCTTCCCGGTCAGCGCCAGCATCGCCTCGCTGATCCTCGTCCTCGGCGTCGGCTCGGTGGTGCTGGGCCGCCACTTCGGCCTGGTCGGCATCTGGATCGCCTACGCCGCCGACGAATGGATCCGCGGCGCGCTGATGTACTGGCGCTGGGAAACCCACGGCTGGGTCCAGCACGCCCGCGCGATCCACCAGCGCATGCGGGCGCCGGGGACGGAGACGAGGTTCTAGGGGCGGCGACTCGCCCGATGCAATCGTTCAGGTCACCGGACTCCAGCCCGGCTTCGGACTGGGATGCACCTGCGGATCCCTGTCCGTCATCAGCAGCTTGATGGCCGCCTCCGCCGAGCGAAGCTCGCCGTCGCCGCGAAGAAAGTCGAACCGCAGGTCAAACGTGGTCGACGCTCCGGACGCCAAGCTCACCGCCCGGCCCTGCTCAACCTCGAACGGCCGCGGATTCGGGAAGTTGGTGCTCGGCTCGATGCCGACGACGTAGCCGTCCGAGGTGGCCGCCTCGTTCTTCCACACCACGAAACACGGCAGTTGCCGGACGTTGAAGCGAATACCGGCGCCGGTCTCGCCGTCGGCGGACTTCAGAAGCACCTGGGTGCTGCCATCTTCGGCGGCATGCAAGGTCGTGTAGAAGACCTGCTCGGCATAGCCGTGCTGCGGCGCGCCGACACGGGACCATGTGGCAACGCCTTCGGCGGCACGCGCGTCACGTGGCGCCAGCTCGGCGACCGGCGCGACCACCTCGGCGCCTTCTCCCAGCACCGGCAGGCCGACGTTGTGGTGGTACATGAGCTGGCAGTGCGTCGCGGCGGGTGCCAGGTTGCTGACGACGTCGTGGATCGAGAACGACGCTTCGCCCGGCAGCATCGACAGCGTGCTCGTCAGCTTCAGGTTGAACTGCAGGAAGCGGGTCTCGTGGACCACGGCGGTGATGTCGACCCGGCCGGTCAGCTCGTCATGACGGATCTGGAGGTCCTCGGCCGGCAGGTTGGCGATGCGGCCGTGCAGGGAGAACTGCACGCGTCCGTCAGGGCCGAACACCGGCGGGCCGTTGCTCATCAGGCCGCACCGGCACATCAGCTCGTCGAAGCCTTCCAACCAGCCCAGCCCTGACGGGTCCTGGATGGGCACGTGCATCGGATGCACAGGCCCAGAGACCGGCGAGCGCCAGCCGAACTCCTGCGCACTCCGCCAGACCTTCCAGATGCCCAAGCCGCGTTGAGGCAAGAGCCACACGCGCAAGGTGCCGTTGTCGACCTCGATGACCTCGATGCCTTCGCGCCGGCCTTCGCTCAGCTGAAAGCGCTTGACCGCGCAACGAGCCTGCTCCGTCATGTTCCGTGCTCCTCGCGATCAGGTCGCCGTGTAGCCGCCGTCGACGACCAGGTTCTCGCCATTGACCATGGCGGCGGCTGCGCTCGCCAGGTAGAGCACCGCCAGCGCGATCTCGTCCGGTTCGGCGAACCGGCCCACCGGAATCTTGCGGCGGAAGGCCTCGCCCTTCTCGCCCGCCCAGCTGCCGCGCGCGCCCAGGTCGGTGTTGACCACCGTCGGCGACACCGCGTTGGTCGTGATGCCCTTCGGCCCCCATTCGGCCGCCAGCACACGCGTCATGCCCAGCACGCCGGCCTTGCTGGCGCAGTAGGCCAGGTGGCCATCCAGCGAGACCAGCGCCGCCTGCGATGCCAGGTTGACGATGCGACCCCGGCCTGCGGCCAGCATGTGTCGACCGACCTCGCGCGAGAACAGGAAGGGCCCCCGAAGGTTGACCGCCATGGTCAGGTCCCACAGCGCGCAGCTCGTGTCCTCGCTGGGTGCCAGCGGGCCGATGCCGGCGTTGTTCACCAGCACGTCGATGCGGCCGCAGCGTTCGAAGGCCTCGTCGACCACCCGGACCACCTGCGCCTCGTCGGACACGTCGGCATGCAGACCAAGGTGGGCCTCGCCCAGCCCTGCCGCGACACCGAACACGCGCTCGTCGCGGTCGACCAGCACCAGCCGCCCTCCGCCGGCCGCGAACTGCTGCGCGATGGCCAGACCGATGCCGGACGCACCGCCCGTCACCAGCACGACCTGCCCGGAGAAATCGAAGGCCTTGCGGACGTCGAGGGTCATGTCGAGTCTCCGGTCCGGTCAGGACATCCAGTTGCCGCCGTCGACGTTCAGCGTCTGGGCGGTGATGTAGCCGGCCTCGTCGCTGGCCAGGAAAACGGCCGCACCGCAAAGATCCTTCGGGTCGCCCATGCGGCCCATCGGCACGGCCTTGCCGACCGCCCGCTTCTTCTCGCCGATGGCCAGACCCTCGTACTTGGCGAACAACGCATCGACCGTGGCCCACATCGGCGTGTCGACCACGCCCGGCGCGATGCCGTTGACGCGGATGCCATGCGGCGCCATCGCCAGTGCCGCCGACTGGGTGTAGCTGATCACGGCGGCCTTGCTGGCGCAGTAGTGCGCCACGAGCGGCTCACCCCGGCGACCGGCCTGCGAAGCCATGTTGATCACCGAGCCCTTCACACCGGCTTCGACCATGCGCTTGAGCACGGCCTGCATCACGAAGAACATGCCCTTGACGTTGACCGAGAAGATCTGGTCGTACTCCTGCTCGGTGGCCTCGGTCAGCGGTTTCAGGTTGAAGACCGCCGCGTTGTTGTAGAGCACGGTCACCGTGCCGAAGCGGGCCTCGGCCGCCACCATCATGGCGGCGATGCTGGCGCCATCGGCCACGTTGGCCGACACGTAGTGCAGACGTTCGGGGAAGCGGGCCATCAGGGCCTGCAGTCCGGCCGAGGGCTGGGCGGCGAGGTCGACCGCCGTGCAGCGGGCGCCCTCTTCCAGGTAGGACTCGGTGACGGCCAGGCCGATGCCACCGCCGACACCGGTCAGCAGGGCGTGAGACGAAGCAAGGCGATTGAATCCAGTCATGGTGTTTCCTTGGTGAGCGTGAAGCGTGGCGAAGTCTGCCTGCGGAACTCACGGGGCGTCATGCCCTTGAACTCCGCGAAGCGGCGGTTGAAGTTGGCGATGTTGTGGAAGCCGACGTCGCGGCAGATGTCGGTGATCAGCCGATCGCTTTCCGTCAGCAGCTGGCAGGCCCGGTTGAGGCGAACGCGGTTGACGAAGTCGGTGAAGGTGTTGCCGGTGGCGCGGCGGAAGAAGCGGCTGAAGCTGCTTTCGCTCATGCCCAGCTCGGTGGCGATGTCGGCCGCGCTGATGGGCTGGGCGAGGTTGTCGGTCAGCCGCATCACGACCGCGTCGATGCGGTCCAGCGAGGTATCGTCGTCGTCGCCCTGCAGCTGCACGTTCGAGAGCAGCCGGTAGTCGGTGCTGGCCGCCAGGTCGCACAAGAAATCGCAGAACGCCGTGAAGCGGCGCAGCCCGCGCGCGGCCTTGACGCGGTGCCAGTGCGCCGCGCCACGTTCGCCCAGGCCGAAGAACTCGATACCGTGCTTGGCCCGTTCCAGCAGCGGCAGCACCTCGCCGAGTTCGGGGATGGTGGCGGCGGCCTGTACCAGCGGGTCGTGGTTGAACTGGATCACCAGGTCGCGTTCGGCCACGCCACCTTCGGGCATGTCCATCGAGACCCAGTTGTGCGGCAGGCGCGGACCGGTCAGCACCAGGTGGCCGGGCTGGAACTGGCCGATCCAGTCGCCCACAAAGGCCTTGCCCGAGGTCGAGGTGATCATGTGCAGCTCGTACTCGTCGTGGCAGTGCCAGCGCGCCAGCGGCGTCGGAAAGCCGTGCGACAGGCAGCGGATCAGGCCCAGGTCGGGCCCCTGCTCATAGCCCGGAGCCGAGGCCCGCCCTTCGTCCTTCTCGAACACCGGACGCCCCAAGCCCCACGAACCCGACCAGGAAACCGCCGCAGGTCGATGGCGCAGGCTGCTCATGTCGATGCGGTGCATGCGTGTCCCATCGGACGTCAGACCGTTCGCTCCGACACGAACGCCGCGACGCGATCGCTCGCCCGCCGGACCGCGTCAACCAGCCGCGCGTCGCCTGCCAGGTTGCCCCACAGCGGCGCATCGGCACAGAAGGCCGCAACCGGGTCGGGCGCCTCGCAGATCGCGTGCGCCACCGCCGGGTCCATCGCCTGGTCCTGGTAGGTGTAGGCGATGCCGCCGCGATGCCAGACCTGCAGGTAGGCCAGGAACAGCGCCGGCAGCATCGCGACGCTGTTGATCGATTCGTGGCGCGCCAGCCGCTCGCGCACGGTCGGTGCGATGAAGCCGGGGATCTTGCTGAAGCCGTCCATCGCGACACGCTGGTTGGTGTCGGCGATCGCGGCGTTGCCGAAGCGGTCGAGCACGACGTCGCGGTACTTCGCGAGGTCCAGCGGCGACGGGCTCAGCACCGGGATGGCGTCGTCGGTGACGTAGTCGAAGGCCATCTTGCGGATCACCGGATCGAGCGTGCCTTCGTGGATATACGTGTAGCCCACCAGCGTGCCGGCCCAGGCGATGCAGCTGTGCGTCGCGTTGAGCAGGCGGATCTTGGCCTCCTCGTAGGCCTGCACCGACTGCACCATCTCGCCGCCGACGTTCTCCCACGCAGGGCGGCCGGCGATGAAGTGGTCCTCGATGACCCACTGGATGAAGCTCTCGCCCATCAGCGAGGCCGCGTCATCGATGCCGGTGGCAGCCTTGACACGCTCGCGCACGGCCGGCGTCGGGCGCGGCGTGATGCGGTCGACCATCGCGTTCGGGCTGGTCGTGTTGGCCTCGACCCAGTCGGCAAGTTCGACATCACCGAGCTGCGCGATGTACTGCAGCAGCCCGCTGCGCGAGCGTTCGCCGTTGTGGCGCAGGTTGTCGCAGTTCATCAGCGTGACCGGGCCGGCATCGGCGGCCATGCGTGCGCGCAGCACGGCGGTCAGCGCGCCGTAGATCGTCCACGAGCGCGAGCTGTCCGGCGCGGCACCGCTGCGCAGCGCATCGAGGTCGGCGCGCAGGTCGGCGAAGGTCGCCAGGTCGAGCTGGTTCTTCGCGTCGAGGTAGTAGCCCGCTTCCGTCACCGTGAACGAGATGATCTTCGTGGCCGCATCCGCGCCCACCGCGATCAGGCCGGCCAGGTCGGGCGTGTAGCCGATGACCTTCTGGATCGACGTGATGCGCTGGTAGACGTGTTCGCCCTGAGGCGAGATCGTCTCCAGCGTGTAGGCCCCGCCGCTGGCCTGCAGCGCCGCGATGGTCTCGGCCATGTCCGGGCGGATGTGGCCGCCGGCCAGCACCCAGCGCGTGTCGCCGGCATCGTGCAGGGCCTGCAGGTAGACGGCCTGGTGGGCCCGGTGGAAGGAGCCCAGGCCGAGGTGGAGGATGACGGAAGGTTGGGTGCTGCCGGTGTTGCTCATGAGGACCTCGGTGCGTTCAATGCGGTGCCGTCAGGCCATCGGATGCGGCGCACCCGTGCGCGTGATGCGCCCGTTGGCATCGAAGATGTGGGCCGCCGCGACGTCGATGTCGACGCCGACACGGTCACCGGCACGCAGCGCGGTGCGGCTGTTCTGGCGCGCCACCAACATCGCGCCGCCTTCGGTGGAGACATAGATCAGCGTCTCGGCGCCGAGCGCCTCGACCAGCTCGACGGTGCCCTGCACCGCGCCCGAGCCGGCATGGGCCAGCGTCAGGCATTCCGGGCGCAGGCCGACGAAGCCTTCGGCCGGCACCGGCAGGCCGTACTGGCCGGCCAGCTGCGGCACCGCCTTGGCGGCCACCACGTTCATCTGCGGCGTGCCGATGAACTGGGCGACGAACTGGTTGGCGGGCCGGTCATAGAGTTCCAGCGGCGTGCCGACCTGTTCGATCAGGCCGTCGCGCAGCACCACCACGCGGTCGGCCAGCGTCATCGCCTCGACCTGGTCGTGTGTCACGTAGATCGTGGTCGCGCCGAGGTCGCGGTGCAGCTTGGCAATCTCCACGCGGGTCTGGCCGCGCAGGGCCGCATCGAGGTTGGACAGCGGCTCGTCGAACAGGAAGACCTTGGGCGCGCGCACGATGGCGCGGCCGATGGCCACGCGCTGGCGCTGGCCGCCCGAGAGTTCCTTGGGCGTGCGCTGCAGATAGGGCGTCAGGTTGAGGATCTTCGCGGCGCGGTCGACCTTGTCGCGGATCGTGGCCTCGTCGACCTTGGCGAGCTTGAGCGCGAAGCTCATGTTCTCGTAGACGCTCATGTGCGGGTAGAGCGCGTAGCTCTGGAACACCATCGCGAGGTCACGCTTGGACGAGGGCAGGTGCGTGATGTCGCGCCCGTCGAGCACCAGCTTGCCGCCGTCGATGTGTTCGAGACCGGCGATCAGGCGCAGCAGCGTCGACTTGCCGCAGCCCGAAGGGCCGACGAACACGATGAACTCGCCCTGGTTGATCGTCAGGTCCACGCCCTTGATGGCGCGGTGGCTGCCGAAGAACTTCTCGATGCCCTGGAGTTGAAGGTAGGCCATGGAATGACTCCTGATTCGTTGCGCGTGGATCACGTGCTTACTTGACGGCGCCGAAGGTCAAGCCTTGGACCAATTGCTTTTGACTGAACCAGCCGAACACCACGATGGGCGCAATGGCCATCAGCGAGGCGGCGGACAGCTTGGCCCAGAACAGGCCCTCGGGGCTGGAGTAGCTGGCGATCAGCGCGGCCAGCGTGCCGGCCTTGGCAGCTGTCAACGTGAGGCTCCAGAAGGCCTCGTTCCAGCTCAGCACCAGGCACAGCAGGCCCGTCGAGGCGAAGCTGCCCATCGACAGCGGCAGCAGCACCTGGCGCGCTTCCTGCCACAGCGTCGCGCCGTCCATGCGGGCGGCTTCGAGGATGTCGCGCGGGATCTCCTTGAAGCCGGTGTAAAGCATCCACACCATGATCGGCAGGTTGCTCAGCGTGAAGATCAGCGTCAGCCCGAGCCGGCTGTCGAGCAGGCCGCTCCACTGCGCCATCACGTAGATGGGCATCAGCGCACCGACGGCCGGCATCATCTTCGTGGACAGCATCCACATCAGCACGTCCTTGGTGTGGCGGCCGCGGAAGAAGGCCATCGAGTACGCAGCCGGCGCGGCCAGCGCCAGGCCCAGCAGGGTCGAGGCGACGCTGGTGATCAGCGAGTTCTTCGCGTACAGCAGGTAGTCGCTGCGTTCCTGGACCTCGTGGAAGTTCTCCAGCGTGGGCGTGAAGAACAGCAGCGGCGGCACCGAGATCGCCTGCAGTTCGGTCTTGAAGGCGGTCAGCACCAGCCAGCCGAGCGGGAAGAACAGCGTCAGGGTGACGAGCCAGGCGACCACGGTGCGGGCCACCAGGGTCGGGGTGAGCGTGGAAGGACGGGACATCGAGTTTGTCCTTATTTGTCGAGGTTCTTGCCGACCAGGCGGATCAGGAAGGCGGCGGCGATGTTGGCCAGCAGAACCGCGAACAGCGCCCCTGCGGAGGCCACGCCGGCATCGAAGTTCAGCAACGCCTGCTTGAAGATCAGGAAGGCGACGTTGGTCGACGCATCACCCGGACCACCGCCGGTCGTCGTGTAGATCTCGGCGAAGACCGACAGCAGGAAGATCAGCTCGATCATCACGACCACCGCGACCGATCGGGCCATGTGCGGCAGGTAGAGGTAGCGCAGCTGCTGCAGGTAGGTGGCACCGTCCATGCGCGCGGCTTCGAGCTGCTCGCGGTCCATGCTCTGCAGCGCGGTGATGAAGATCAGCGTGGCGAACGGCAACCATTGCCAGGCCACCATGATGATCACGGAGAGCAGCGGGAAGTCGGTCAGCCAGTCGACCGGCGTGGCACCGAAGAACTGCCAGACCTGCGCCAGCACGCCGTAGATCGGGTTCATCATCATGTGCTTCCACAGCAGCGCATTGACCGTGGGCATGACGAAGAAGGGCGAGATCAGCAGGATGCGCACGAGGCCGCGGCCGGGGAAGGGTTCGTCGATCAGCAGCGCGATCGCGACACCCATCAGCACCGTGATGACGATGACGCTGCCCAGCAGCAGCAGCGTGTTGATCACCGCGACGCCGAAGGACGGGTCGGTGACGAAGAATTCGAAGTTCTCGAGTCCGATGAAGCCGGTGTTCTCGGGCTGCATCAGGTTGTAGCGGATGACGCTGAAGTAGATCGTCATCACCAGCGGGACGATCATCCACAGGAAGAGCGTGCTGACGGCCGGCAGCATCAGCAGGCGCGGCACGAGGCGCGAGGCGGAACGGGACATGAGCGGGTCTCTGGGCAGAAGTCGCACAGGCGCGCAGGCATGGCCCGCGCGCCTGGAAGACGGTCCGCCGGTGCAGGCACCGGCGGCGGCTCTTACTTGTAGTAGCCGGCCTTCTTCATTTCACGGTCGGCAGCGACCTGACCCGCCTTCAGCGCGTCGGCCACCGACTTCTTGCCCGCCAGCGCGGCACTGATTTCCTGGCCCACCGCCGTGCCGATGGCCTGGAACTCGGGGATGCCGGCGAACTGCACGCCCTGGTAGGGCGACTTCGGCAGCGTGGCGTCATGCACGTCGACCGTCTCGATGGCCTTCAGCTCCATCGCGCCGAACTTCGAGACCTTCTGGAACTCGGGGTAGGCGTAGGTCGACTTGCGGTTGCCGGTCGGCACCGTGATCCAGCCGTCGGTCTCGGCCACGAGCTTGATGTAGTCCTTGGACGTGGCCCAGTTGATGAACTTCTGCGCGGCCGCTTCCTTCTTGGTGCTGGCGGGAATCGCCAGGCCCCAGGACCACGAGTAGCCCTTGCCCTTGTCGGTCACGGCCACCGGCGCCTTGGCGAAGGCCACCGTGTCGGCGATCTTGCTGAACTTCGGATCCGACAGCGAACCGGCCGCGCTGGTCGCGTCGATCCACATGCCGCACTTGCCGCCGGCCATCAGGTTGAGGTTCTCGTTGAAGCCGTTGGCCGATGCGCCGGTCGGGCCGTACTTCTTCATCAGGTTCACGTAGAACGTGATCGCTTCCTGCCAGGGCTTGGAGTCGACCTGCGGCTTCCAGCTCATGTCGAACCACTGGCCGCCGTGCACGTTGACCAGCGTGGTCAGGTAGGCCATGTTCTCGCCCCAGCTCGGCTTGCCGCGCAGGCAGATGCCGAAGATGCCCTTCTCGGGGTTGTGTACCTTGGCGGCGAAGTTCTCGATGTCCTTGTAGGTGGGCTGCTCGGGCAGCGTCACGCCAGCGGCCTGGGCCAGGTCGCTGCGGTACATCGTGAACGAGCTTTCGCCGTAGAACGGGGCCGCGAACAGCTTGCCGTCGTGCGACATGCCACCGCGGATGCCGGGCAGCAGGTCGTCGATGTCGTAGGCGGCGTCGGTCTTGATCTCCTTGAGCCAGCCCTTCTTGCCCCACAGCGGCGTCTCGTACATGCCGATGGTCATGATGTCGAACTGGCCGCCCTTGGTGGCGATGTCCGTCGTCAGACGCTGGCGCAGCACCGTCTCTTCCAGCGTGACCCACTTGACCTTGATGTCGGGGTTCGCCTTCTCGAACACCGGCGTGAGCTTCTGCATCTCGATCATCTGACGGTTGTTGACCGTGGCCACGACGAGTTCGGTGGCGGCTTGAGCGGCACCGGCGCCGAAGGCTGCGCCGATCAGCGCGGCGAGAACTGCTTTCTTCATGTCATCTCCAATGTCAGGGCGTGTGAAGGCAAACAAGCCGCTTTCGCCCTTCCGGACGGCTTGCTGAGTGAAGGTCCGGAGGTCATCCGGCCAGGGGTTCGGCCTCTCGGCCGGGAAACAGGTGACGGGTCTGGCGTCAGGCGCGGCAGGCCGCCGCATAGGGCCTCAAGGCATCGCGGACACGGTCCAGCGTCAAGGCCTTCGGATCGGGCGACAGGCGCCCGGCCCGAACGGCGCGGTACTGCTCAGGAAGGTATTGGCTCAGCACGTTCTCGGGGATGCCGACGGCGGCCAGGTTGTCGAACAGGCGACGCGCCGCCGCGTCGATCTCGGCATCGGGCCAGTAGTAGCGCATCCGGTCGCTGTAGCTGTAGACCCGCTGCAGGCGCTGCTGGCGCGCATCGCCGTGGCAGTAGCGTTGCCAGGACTCGGGGCGCTCCAGCATCACGCGTTCGATCACCTGCCGAAGGCTGGAACGGCGGCCGTCGTCGACCAGGTCGTCCTCCATCGCGGCGAGCGCAAACAGCGCTTCCCGCAACGCGAAGGTCAGGCCGGGTCCGACCTTCAGGATCGCGAAGCCGTCGCGCACCAGGGCGGCCAGCGCGTCCGGACGCTGGTAGTCGGTCGAATGGGCTTCGAAGACCAGCCGGGTGTCGCCGTCCAGCACGGACGACAGCGTCCGGGCCGCCTCAGGCTGGTAGTCGACGACCCGTTCATGATCGAACTCCACGCCCGGCTGCACCACCAGCGCGATGACACGGCGCCAGGCGTCCTGCAGGCCGGCGGTCGCGAAGGCTTCCTCGTGCACGTCGACGGTCCGTCGGGCGGACGCTGGTGCCGTGACCTCGACATGGTCGAGTGCCTCGGCCGCACCACCCGGCACCGGCACCTCGGTGCCGATCACGTAGACCGGCCGCACGCCGTTCGCTGCCGCCTCGGCGGCGGCGCACAAGGCGGCGGCACGTTCGGCCACGACGCGGTCGTCGAGCACCGGCAGGTCATCGGCGCAGCGCATGCTGGCGTCGAGGTGCAGCTTGGTGAAGCCGGCGGCCGCATAGGCGGTGAGCATGTCCTTGGCCAGCGCCATGGCCTCGTGGGCCGGCTTGTCGCGCCACGGGTTGGGGCCCAGGTGGTCACCACCAAAGAGGATCCGATCGGCCGGCAGGCCGACCCGTGCGGCAATGTCCTGCACGAAGGTGATGAAGTCCGCCGGCTTCATGCCGGTGTAGCCGCCGAACTGGTCGACCTGGTTGGACGTGGCCTCGACCAGCAGCACGGTGCCGTCTTCCAGCGCCTGGTGCATGGCCGCCTCGATCACCAGCGGATGGGCCGAACAAACCGAGTAGATGCCGTCTCGCCGCCCGGCACGCCGGCCGCTGGCGAGTTCCTGCAGGAGCGAGGTCATGGCTCAGGCCTCCGTCGTCGACCGCGCGATCAGCGCGTCGAGCGTGGCGAAATCGGCCGTGCCCTCCATCGGACCGAGCTGGCCGACTGCGGACGCGCCAGCGGCATTGGCGTAGCGCAACGCCTGCTCGGGCGACTGGCCACGCAGGCGGCAGGTCGTGTAGGTCGCGCCGAAGCAGTCGCCCGCGCCGGTGGGATCCACCTCGATGGCTGGATAGGCCGGCGCGTCGATGCGGCCCTGGCTGCCGAAGTAGGTCGAGCCGTGGGATCCACGCTTGATGACGATCTCCTTCACGCCCAGCGCATGGATCTCCTTGACGGCACCGGCCTCGTCGGCCGCCTCGGCCAGCAGGGTCACCTCATGGCCGCTGGGCAGGAAGATGTCGGTGAACTCGAGCACGTAGCGCAGCGCGTCACGCATCTCGGGGATGCGCAGCATCTCCTTGCGCACGTTCGGGTCGAAGGAAATGGTGCCGCCCTGGGCCTTGACGATCTCGATGGCCTTCTTGGTCGCGTCGATGATGCGGAACGAGAACAGCGACGAGCCCATCACGTGCAGGTGCCGGCAGTCCTTCAGCACGTTGGCATCGACATGGCCGGCGTTGAGGTGGGACGACGCGCTGTTGACGATGTTGAAGACGAAGTCGCGTTCGCCGTCTTCGCGGTAGGTCACGAAGGCGCTGCCGGTGGTCGCCTGCTTGACGACGTGGATGGCGCCGGTGTCGACGCCGTCGCGCTTGAGGCGCTCGATGTTGAGCAGGCCGAAGTCGTCGTCGCCGACGCAGCCGATGATGCCGGCCGGCTGGCCCAGCTTGGCCACCTGGTCGATGAAGATCGCCGGCGCACCGCTGGCAAAGGGTCCCTTGAGCAGACCGGGTTCGCGGAAGGTCTGGCCGCGCCGGGTTGCCATGATCTCGACCAGGATCTCGCCCAAGGTCATGATCTTCGTCATCGTCTTGCTCCTGCTGCAACGTCTTTCGAATCGACGAATCTGTCTTTCGAGTCGAAAGTATGCGGAGCGACCTGAAAGAAGTCAATCAGCATCCTGGTCGGTGTTTTCCCTGGAGAAGGCCGGTTTCAAGCCGGGCAACGACGTCGATTGACAGCCCTCAGGTGCCTCGGCAGACTTTCATCTTGAGAGATACGGCTTTCATTCGAAAAACGAGAACCGAAGAACAAGATGCAAAGCGAAGGCAGCAGCACGCTGAAGCGCCGGCTGGCGATCGTCGACCTGGTCCGCAAGGACGGGGAAGCGCGGGTGGAGGACCTGAGCACGCGCCTGGGCGTGTCCTCGGTGACGATCCGCAGCGACCTGAACTACCTGGAGAACCAGGGCTACGTCGTGCGCGCCTTCGGCAAGGCGAAATACAACCCGGCGCTGCAGACCGGCGCCAGCCCGCAGCACGAGCCGGAGGCGGCGACCCACGGCGCGAGCGAGGCGGCGGTGGCCTCGGCGGCCTTGCGCTGGATCGAGGACGGCATGTCCGTCTTCCTCAGCAGCGGCGGCATCGCGATGCGCCTGCTGCCGCTGCTGGTGGCCCGTCAGGGGGTGGCGCTGACGGTGCACGACCTGGCGATGGCCTCGGTCGCCAGGAGCTTCCTGAGCTGCGAGCTGCACGTGACCGGCGGCCTGCACAGCGCCGACGAACCCGGCCTGCTCGGGCCGGGTGCCGAGCTGGGGCTGCTGTCACGCCCGGCCGACCTGAGCGTGATCGTGATCTCGGGCGTCGACACACGCGGCCGGGTGGTCTGCCGGCATCCGGGCGCGGCCCGGCTCTACAGCGCCGCCGTGCGGCACTCGACCAAGGCGATCGCGCTGGCCCTCAGCCCGGACTTCAGCGCGCTCGAAGGCCACCCCGTCTGCAGCCTGGGCGACCTGGCCGGCCTGACCGTCAACCACGACCTTGAACCCGCCGTCTTCGACCTGCTGTCCGAGCACCAGCTGCGCGTGCAGCGCAAGGCGGACGGGATCATCGAGTTCGTGCGGGCTTGAGCGGGTCTGCTCGCGGCAGGGGTTGCGGCAGGGGTCGCGGGCGGCGGGCCTTCAAGGCATCGATCAGCTCCCGAAGCCCCGGCGGCATCTGTCGCGCGGCCGGGTAGTAGAGGTGGAAGGCCGGCTCCCACGGCGACCAGTCCGGCAGCACCACCTGCAGGGTGCCGTCGCGCAAGGGACCGGCCAGCCTTTGCTCCAGGGCATAGGCGATGCCGTGCCCGGCGAGCGCCAGGTCCATGGCCAGCGCCGATTCGTTCACGCAGAGTTGCCCGGGCACCTCGATGGCCCGCCGGTCACCGTCCTTCGAGAACTCCCAGCGGTAGACGGTCCCCTCTCCGGTCCGGATCTGGATGCAGCGATGCGCCTTCAGGTCATCGGGCACCAGGATCGGTGACCGGCTCTTGAGGTAGCCGGGCGATGCCGCCGCGACCCAGCGCAAGCTGGCGCCGATCGGCACGGCGACGAAGTCTTCCGGCACGGTGCCGCCGAAGCGGATGCCCGCATCGAAGCCGGCCTCGACGATGTCGACCATCCTGTCGTCCACCGCGACCTCGACGGTGATCTCCGGGAAGTCCTCCAGGAAGCCGGGTAGCACATCGGCCAGCAACAGACGCGCGCCGTCGGCCAGCACGTTGAGTCGCAGACGACCGGCCGGCCGGTCGCGGTGGCGGTCCAGGTCCTGCAAGGCCCCGCCGATCTCGTCGAAGCCGATCGCGAGCCTGCCCGCCAGGGTGGCGCCCGCGTCCGTCGTGGCCACGGTGCGACTGGTCCGGTTGAACAGCCGGACGCCCAGTCGCTCTTCCAGGTTGCGCACGGCATGGCTGACGGCCGAAGGCGTGACGCCCAGTTCCACGGCCGCCTTGGTGAAGCTGCGCAGGCGGGCGACGACCATGAAGGCGTTCAGGTCGACGAGGTCGGTGCGGCCCAGCTTGGTGTACGGACGGGTGGGACGGGTGCTCAAGTTCAGTCTCCGATGGATGAGCCAGCTTCACAGAAGCATGCGGTCAATCTCTCAATAGACGCCATCATGGGCCTCTATCCTTCAATTCTGCTCAACATCACCCACCATCGATCGGACCACCCCCCATGCACCCCGCCATCAGACCGGACGGCCTGGCCGTCATCACCGGTGCCGCCGTCGGCATCGGCTACGCCATCGCCGAGCGGCTGGCTCGGGAGGGCATGCAGGTTCTGCTGTTCGACCGGGACGCAGCGGCCCTCGAACAGGCCATGAGCAGGCTCAGCAGCGACGGCCACGCTGACCGCATCCACGCCCTGGCGGGCGACGTCCGCGACGATGCGAGCCTGCAGCAGCTGTTCGAGCGCTCGCAGGCCATCGGCCCGGTCAGCCTGGTCGTCAACAACGCGGCGGTGCCCGACAAAGCGGGACCCTGGGGCCCGGTCGACGTCTGGCAGCGGCTCATGGACGTCAACTTCTGGTCCGCGCTGAACGTCCAGCAGCTGTTCGTCGAATCGCTGATCGCCCAGGGCACGCCGGCGGCCATCGTCAACCTGGGCTCGAAGGAAGGCATCACGACGCCCCCGGGCAACGCCGCCTATGCCGTGTCGAAGGCCGCGTTGCGCGTGCTGACCGAGCAACTGGCCCACGAGCTGCGTCAGCGCGTCGACCACGTCACCGCTCACCTACTCATCCCGGGCTACACCTTCACGCCGATGAACTTCCCCGGCATGACGGCCACGACCCCCAAGCCCGACGCGCCCTGGACCGCTGCGCAGGTCGCCGACCGGCTGGTCGAAGGTCTGGCCTCGGGCGAGTTCTACATCTTCTGTCAGGACAACGACGTGACACGGGAGCTCGACCAGTACCGCATGCAGTGGGCAGCCGACGACCTGATCCTGAACCGCCCGGCCCTGTCGCGCTGGCACCCGGACCACCGCGAGGCCTTCGCCCGGCAGATGCCGGCTGGGGCACGAAAGGAAGGCGCATGACCGCGACCGCCGAACGGGCGCAAGGCCGTGAACTGGCGCGTCCCGAAGGACACCGCCCTTCCCCGTTGACGCTGGTGCGCGAGGCGGTGAAGGCCAACCTGCTGCCCGGCCTGGTGCTCTGGCTCGCGCTCGGTGCCTTCCTGGTCGCCTATGGATCGAGCGACACCGTCAAGTCCGGCATGGCCGCATGGGCAGCTGCGAAGGCGCAAGGAGGGCTTGCGTTCGCCTTCCTGTCCTACGTCGTCTTCGCGGTGCTGCTGCCGGAGGCGCTCAGCCGCCTGGTCCTGCGCCAGCCGGCCACGCCGAACAGGGACCTGCTGTTTTCCGCACTGACGCTCGGCGTCACGGGCATGGCGGTCGACCTGTTCTACACCGGGCAGGCGTGGTGGTTCGGCGAAGGCACCGATGTGCTGACGATCATCAGGAAGACGCTGGTCGACCAGCTGCTGTTCGCGCCGCTCACGCAATGCTGCGTCCTGACAGCCTTCCTCTGGCATGAGGAAGGCAACTGGGCGAAGACCGCCGCACGCCTGCGCACGACGACCTTCTGGACGCAGAAGGTGCTGCCCCTGCAGGTGGCGCTCTGGTGCATCTGGCTGCCGAGCGTCATCGCCGTGTACTTCATGCCCTCGGCCCTGCAGTTCCCGGTGGTCTCGATGATCCTGAGCTTCTGGATGCTGATCTTCCGCTTCATCCACCGGGCCTGAGACCGGCTGGGCGATCAGTCCAGGCTCAAGCCGAACACGCGTTTCAGTTCGTCGATCTGAGCCTCGAACAGCCACCTGAGAAGTGCTGCCACACGCACACCTCGCTCGCCCCCCACTCTCCCCTCACTCGCCCCTCACTCGCACATCGCCCGCCAATCCTCCGGCACCGCCACCGCCTCGATCGCGTGCGGGTCGCTGCCGTCGCCCTTGCGGCGGGCGAAGACGCGGACTTCGGTGATCTCGACGAGGACGACGTCGGCGCGGCGGATCTGGTGCTTCATGACGAAGCTGCGGCGGCGCCATTCGCTGACGTGGCTCTCGATCTGCAGCACGTCGCCGTAGGAGGCCGGGCGCAGGAACTTCGCCTGCGTGTCGGCCAGCGGCGTGCCCAGGATGCCGCGCTCGCGTTCGGTGGTCTTCCAGTCGGGCAGGCCGCACTGGACGAAGAAGTGGCGGCTGGCCGCGTCGACCCAGCGGAAGAAGTTGGGAAACCAGACGATCTGCGCCGGGTCGCAGTCACCGAACTCGACGCGCAAGGTGTAGGTGTGGCTCTTCATGGCCCGTGACCTTATCAGCGCGTCGCCGGCTCGGCATCGGGCTGCGCGATGCCGAACAGCTCGGCCACCGCCTCGCGGTAGCGGTCCAGGCCGACCGCGTTGGTGTTGTGGTGCGAGCCGCCCTCGACCAGCACGTAGCGTTTGGGCTCTCGCGCGCGGTCGTACAGCGCGCGGCCCAGCTCGGGCGGGATCAGGCGGTCCTCGCTGCCATGCACGACCAGCAGCGGCGAGCCGATGTGCGCGACCTGCTCGACCGCCTCGAAGCGCTGCGTGATCAGCGGGCCGACCGGCAGCCAGCCCCAGCGGAACGTCGACACCACGTCGGGGATGGACGTGAAGGTGCCCTCGACGATCACGCCGGCCTCGTCCTGCACCTGCGCGGCCAGCGCCACGGCAATGGCGCCGCCGAGCGAATGGCCGAAGACGGTGCGGCTGCGGCCGGGCCGTTCGCGCGCCAGCCAGTCCCAGGCGGCGCGGGCGTCCTCGACGGCACTCTGCTCGGACGGCAGTTCGTCGGTGCTCAGGCCGAAGCCGCGGTAGTCGATGCCCAGCACGGCGTAGCCCAGGCTGTGCAGCCGGCGCATGCGCATCGCGCTGCTGCGCACGTTCCAGCGCGCGCCGTGCAGGTAGAGCAGCACGGGCGCGTCGGCGCGCGGCTGGTCCAGCCACAGGCCGTTCAGGCGCACGGGCCGGTCCTGGCGGTCGCGGTAGTCGATCCAGACCTCGTCCATGCCTTCGGCGGCAACAGCGCCACCGCCCCAGGTGGACTTGCCGGGCTGGAAGATCCAGGCGCGCTGGCGCTCGTCCAGGCTGGCGCAGCCCACCGTGACGGCTGCGCCCAGCAGGGTCAGCACGATCAGGGCGGTCGGTCGGAACAGGCGGCGCAGCGCCGGGATCAGCGGTTGAAAAGGCATCCGGCGATGTTCCCAGAACGGCCGTCAGCCCCGATCGCCACGGGGTTACCCGAGGATGGCGACGGTTGCCCGCTGCCGCTCAGATCGCCGCGCCCGGATCGTCGTTCTGGCATTCCCAGAACACCCGCGCGCGGCAGCGCGCGCAGACGGCCGGATCCAGCTGCGGGTGGATGGCGGCCAGCGCGCTGCGCTTGTCGGCATGCAGGTGACCGGGCCCGAGCCGGTCGAGAAAGCCGCTGCGCCGCCACAGCTCGATGACCTGCGGACGCGGCCGGTGGAAGTGCAGGTCGCCGCCCATCGCGCGGCGTTCGCGCAGCTCGCGCTCCCAGACCTCGGCGCCGGCGCTGTCCAGCGAGTTCATGCTCTTGGCCATGACCAGCAGATGGCGCGGCGCGGTCCCGGGCGTGGGCGACTGCCGCAAGGCGTGCAGGTGCTCGTCGACGTGCGAGGCGGCGCCGAAGTAGATCGAGCCCTCCATGCGCAGCAGGTGCAGCTGCGGGCATTCGGGCAGCGCGTCGGGCGTGTCGGCGCGGACGATGAAACGCCGTTCGGCGCCCGTGCGGTCGAAGCCCATCAGCCGCATCGCCGGCCGGGCGCTGCGGTAGAGGTAGACCAGCAGCGACAGGCCGGCGCCCAGCAGGATCGCGGTCTCCAGCCGCAGCCGCAGCGTCGCCACCAGCGTGGCCAGCGCGACGAAGAACTCGGCCCGGTCGATGCGCCAGACCTGCCGCCAGGCCGACAGGTCCAGCAGCGAAGCCGCCACCAGCAGCAACAGCCCGGCGATGGCCGCCCGCGGGATCTGCGCCAGCGCATCGGCCAGCAGCGCGACCAGCGCCAGCAGCAGCACCGCCGAGCCCACGGCGGCCAGCGGCGTGCGCGCGCCGGCCTGCAGGTTGGGCAAGGACCGGTTGAGCGAGCCGCACGACAGGTAACACTGCATCAGGCCGCCGACCACGTTGGACAGGCCCTGGCCGACGAACTCGCGGTTGACGTCCAGCCGCTGGCCCGAGCGTGCGGCCAGCACCTTGGCAATCGACAGCGACTGGCCCAGCGCGATGACCGACAGCGCGAGGGCCTTGTCGAACAGCTCGGCCAGTTCCTGGAAGCCGACCTGCGGCAGATGCGGACTCGGCCATGCGGAGGGCAGCGCGCCGGTGCGCACCAGCGGTGCCTGTTCCGGCCAGACCACCCCGGCCCAGGCGCCGGCCAGGCTCGCCAGCACCAGCCCGATCAGCAGGTGCGGGCTGCGCGCCCACACGCGTCGCGCCGCCCAGGCGGAGACCAGCGCCAGCGCCGCGACGGCCAGCGCCAGCGGGTGGCTGTCGGGCAGATGCCGGGCCAGTTGCCACAGCGTCGTCGCCGCGCCGAGGCCGGCCGGCACGCCGGATTCGGTCGCATCGCGCAGCGCGTGCAGGCCGATCAGCAAGGCCGCGCCACCGGTGAATCCCAGCAGCGCGGCCGGCGAGATGAAGTCGGCCAGCCGCCCCAGCCGCAAGGCGCCGACGCCCAGCTGGATCGCGCCCACCATCAGCGTGACCATCAGCGCCAGCTCGATGTAGTGCGCCGAGCCGGTCGCCGCCAGCGGCGCCAGCATGGCGGCCAGCGCCAGCGAGTTCGCGTTGGTCGGCCCGCTCATGACATGCCGGCTCGACCCGGCCAGCGCCGCGACGATGCACGGCACCACCGCCGAATACAGCCCGTACTGCGCCGGCAAACCCGCCAGCGCGGCAAACGCGATGCCCTGCGGCAACACCAGCAAGGCCCCGAGCAAGGCCGCCTGCGCATCGGCGCGAAGGCTGTCGCGATCGACCTCGAGGACCCAGTCGCCGAGCAGGTGGGACAGGCGTGAGCGCCAGGGCCGGGGATCGGTCGAGGTCATCGTGGCAGTGGGTGAAGCATCGTCCGGACGATGCTGCCACACGCCCCACCCCTCCCCGCCTGACTCACTCCTCGAACGGCAAGCCCACGTAGTTCTCCGCCAGCGAGGTCATCGCGGCGGGCGAGTGGACGAGGTAGTCCAGCTCGGCGGTCTGCATGCGGTGGCCGACGTCGCCGCTGTCGCCGGGGCCGGCGGGGAAACGGTGCATCAGGCTGGTCATCCACCAGCTGAAACGCTCGGCCTTCCAGATGCGGCGCAGGGCCTTGCGGGAGTAGTCGTCGAGGCCCGCATCGGACTTGTCGGCGTAGTGCTCGATCAGCGCGCGGCTGAGGTAGCGCACGTCGGCCGCCGCGAGGTTCAGGCCCTTGGCGCCCGTCGGCGGGACGATGTGGGCCGCGTCGCCGCACAGGAACAGGCGGCCGAAGCGCATCGGCTCGGCGACGAAGCTGCGCAGCGGGGCGATGCTCTTCTCGAACGACGGGCCGGTGGGCAGGCGCTCGGCGGTCTGCGGGTCCAGGCGCGACTTCAGCTCGGCCCAGAAGCGCTCGTCGCTCCAGTCCTCGACCTTGTCCTGCAGCGAACACTGCACGTACAGCCGCACCCGCGAGGCGCTGCGCATGCTGCACAGCGCGAAGCCGCGCGCGTGGTTGGCGTAGATCAGCTCATCGGAGACCGGCGGCACGTCGGCCAGGATGCCGAGCCAGCCGAACGGGTAGACGCGCTCGAACTGGCGGATCGCGCCGACCGGCACGCTGGCGCGCGAGACGCCGTGGAAGCCGTCGCAGCCGGCGATGTGGTCGCAGGCCAGCGTGTGTTCGACACCGTCCTTGCGATAGGTGACCGTCGGCGACGTGCCGTCGAAGCCGTGCAGCGCGACGTCCTCGGCCTCGTAGACGATCGGCGCGCCGTGGGCCTGGCGGGCGTCCATCAGGTCGCGCGTGACCTCGGTCTGGCCGTAGACCATCACCGACTTGCCGCCGGTCAGCGCCGACAGGTCGATGCGGTGGCGCTGGCCCGAGAACATCAGCTCGATGCCGTGGTGGACCAGGCCCTCGCGGTGCATGCGCTCGCCGACGCCGGCCTCGTCGAGCAGGTCGACGCAGACCTGTTCGAGCACGCCCGCCCGGACCCGGCCGAGCACGTAGTCGGCGCTGCGCTGTTCCAGGATCACGTTGTCGATGCCGGCCTTGTGCAGCAGCTGGCCGAGCAGCAGGCCGGACGGTCCGGCGCCGATGATGGCGACCTGGGTGCGCGTGGGGATGGGGGTCGGCTGGGTCATGGGTCGTGTCTCCGTCGGGTTCTGGGGGTCACAGGAACTGCCGCAGGTGCGCCTGCACCTCCAGCAGCATGGGCAGGCAGCGGTCGAGCAGCTCGGCGGTGCTCATGCGCCCGGCGTGGGCGCTGACGTTGATCGCGGCGACGACCTCGCCGCGAAAGTTGCGCAGCGGCACCGACAGCGTGCGCAGGCCGGGTTCGAGTTCCTGGTCGACCAGCGCATAGCCGCGCACGCGCACCCGCTCGACCTCCAGCCGCAGCCGGTCGCGCTGGGTGAGGGTCTGCGGCGTCAGCGGCAGCATGGACTGGCGGGCGATGAAGGCGTCCAGCGCCTCGTTGGGCAGCGCCGCCAGCAGCACACGGCCGTTGGCGGTGCACCAGGCCGGCACGCGGGTGCCCGGCTGCAGGGTGGCCGAGACGACCCGCCCGGCGGTCGCCGCCGCGACGCTGATGACGTCGTCGCCGTCCAGCACGCCGGCCGAGCTGGCCTCCTGCAGCGCCAGCGCCATGCGGGTCAGCTGCGGCTGCAGCAGGCGTGGCAGGCGGGCCGAATGCATGTAGGACTGGCCGAAGCGCAGCACCTTGGCGGTCAGCTCGAACTGGCGGCCCTGCTGGTGGACATAGCCCAGCTGCGTCAGCGTGATCAGGTGGCGGCGCGCGGCGGCGCGGGTCAGGCCGGCACGCTGGGCGACCTCGCTGATCGACAGCCGCGGGCGGTCCTGGTCGAAGGCCTCGATGACCAGCAGACCGCTGGCCAGTGCGGCGACGAAGTCGCGCGGCGAGGCGGCGGGCGTCGTCTCGTCGGGGGGCGTCGGCGGAGCGGGCTTCGGGTCGTCGGGCATGTCACGCGGCTTGAACCTGGCACAACCTGCGTCAGGTCAAGGAAGCGTAGCGCCGGGGTCGCCCGGACCCACGATTTGTTCGCTGTGCGCACACCTGTCGGGGCGCCATGCGCCCGGAGCGTCAGGCCGGCGAGGTGTCGCCCAGCGCCTGCGGTCGGCCGAACAGGTAGCCCTGGAACGCGTCGCAGCCGATGGCGGCGACCCGCTCGAACTGGCTGCGGGTCTCGACGCCCTCGGCGACCACGCGCAGCCCCAGCGTGCCGGCGAGCTGGACGATGGTGCGGGCGATGGCCTCGTCGTGGCCGTCGGCGTCGATGTCGCGGATGAAGGAGCGGTCGATCTTGACGGCGGTCAGCGGCAGGCGCTGCAGGTAGCTGAGCGACGAATAGCCGGTGCCGAAGTCATCGAGTGCCAGTCCGATGCCCATCGCGCGCAGCGCCTGCAGCTTGCGGATCACGTCGTCGACGTCGTGCTGCAGCACCGATTCGGTCAGCTCCAGCGTCAGCCGGCTGGCCGGCGCGCCACTGCGCCGCAGCACGGCGGCGATGCGCTCGACGATCTCCGGATGGCGCAGCTGCACCGCGCTGACGTTGACCGACAGCGTCTGGTGCGCCCGGTCGGGCATGCCCTGCCAGGCGACCAATTGGCTGCAAGCCTGTTCCAGCACCCACAGGCCGATCTCGTCGATCAGGCCGGTGGCCTCGGCCAGGTCGATGAACTCGCCGGGCGGCAGCAGCCCGAGCTGCGGGTGCTGCCAGCGCACCAGCGCCTCGTGGCCGATGCAGCGGCCGGCCCGGTCGACCAGCGGCTGGACATGCAGGCGCAGCTGCCCTTCGGGTACGGCGCGGCGCAGGTCGAGGCCGCGGGCGATGCGCTTGGCCAGGCTTTCTTCCAGCGCCGGCGTGAACAGGCGCAGCGTGTCGCGGCCGGCCGACTTGGCCTCGTACATCGCGATGTCGGCCTGCTGGATCGCCCGGTCGAAGCTGGCCTGCACGCCCGGCAGCAGCACGACGCCCATGCTGGCCGTCGCACGGTGGCGCGCCAGCGCACCGGTCAGCGGCTCGGCCAGCTGGCGCAGCAGGCCGGCGCCGATCGCGGAGGCGCGGCTGGCGGCCTCGGCATCGCCGCGTACATCCGCGCCCAGGTCGACCAGCACGATGAACTCGTCGCCGCCCAGCCGGCCGGCGATCATGCCCTCGGCGCCGATCTCGAGGCGCCGCGCCCATTGCCGCAGCAGCTCGTCGCCGACGTCGTGGCCGCGCGTGTCGTTGAGTTCCTTGAACAGGTCGACGTCGAGCAGCAGCAGGGCGCCCCGCCGACCTTCCCGCAGCAGGCGGGCACACAGCGCGTCGAAGCTGCGCTGGATGTGCAGCCGGTTCGGCAGGCCGGTCAGGGTGTCGTGCAGCGACAGGTGGGCGATGCGCGCCTCGTCGAGCTTGCGCTGGGTGATGTCGCGGCAGACGATGTAGGCGCGCTCGGGCTGGCCGTCCTCGCGGTAGACGAAGCGGGTCGAGTCCTCGCGCCAGAAGTAGTGGCCACGGCGGTGGCGGACCCGGTAGCAGTAGACCTGGTGCGGCAGGCGGCGCTCCAGCGCGTTGCGGACGGCTTCCGCGACGATCGCGCGGTCGTCCGGGTGGACCCGCTCGAACATCGCCGCCTCGCTGCGCCCGCCGGGCGCCAGTTCGGGGTCGTCGCCCATCATCCGGGCGTAGGACGGCGAGATGTAGCGGATCGCGCCGCCCTCGAAGATCGCCAGCCCGTCGGTGGTGTTCTCGGCCAGCAGCCGGAAGGTCTCCTCGCTGCGCTGCAGGGCCGCGCGGGTCTCGTGTTCCAGGACGCCCAGCAGGCGCGCCTCCAGCGCATGCACGACCGCCCGCGCCAGGCTGCGCAGGACATCGAGCCCGGCGGCATCGAGCTCGCGCGGCTCGCGGTCGATGACACACAGCGCACCGGCACACGAGCCGTCGGCCAGCCACAGCGGCGCGCCGGCATAGAAACGGATGTGCGGCTCGCCGGTCACCAGCGGGTTGTCGGCGAAACGCGGGTCATGCCGCGCGTCGGTCACCACCAGCGGCTCGCCGCTGGCCACCACATGGCCGCAGAAGGCGATCTCGCGAGCGGTCTCGCGCAGCGTGCCGGTGACGCCCCGGCTGGCCTTGAACCACTGCCGGTCGGCGTCGATCAGGCTGACCATCGAGACCGGCATCCGCAAGGCGGTGGCGGCCGCCTCGACCAGCGCATCAAAGGCAGGCTCCGGGCTCGTGTCCAGGACGCGCAGGCGGTGCACGGCGGCCAGACGTCGCCATTCATCGACCGGAATCGGCGACACATCCATGTCGATTCCCCTTGTGTAGCCTGCAAGACCTCGCCAGCACATCGGCGAGGAACGGACGGTGACGGGCCATCAGAACAGCACGACAGCCATCTGTCCTGGACAATACAGACTACCTTAGACCTCGGCAATGACGTGGATCAAGCCCGGGCCCACAGCCGCGAATCTGACAGGGGACGGCTGCGGCGGCTTGACGTAGGTCAATCTTGGGCGCCGGTGCCCGAGATCACCGCGCCGCCCAGGCAGACCTCGCCCTGGTACAGCACGACGCTCTGGCCGGGCGTGACGGCCCACTGGTCCTGCGCGAACGTGAGCGACAGGCCGTGGTCGTCGACGGCGGTGACGGCGCACGGCGCGTCTTCCTGCCGGTAGCGTGTCTTGGCGGCCAGGCCGCCGTGGGCGCCCAGGCCGAGCGCGGGCGGCCGGCCCGAGACCCAGCTCGTGTCATCGGCGCTCAGGCGCGGCGCCAGCAGCCACGGGTGGTCGTGGCCCTGGACGACATAGAGCGTGTTGCGCGCCATGTCCTTGCGGGCGACGAACCACGGCTCGTGGTCGCCGCCGCCACGCGGCGCGCGCTTGTCCTTCACGCCACCGATGCCGATGCCCTTGCGCTGGCCCAGCGTGTAGAAGCTCAGGCCGACGTGTTCGCCGAGCGTGCGGCCGCGGTCGTCCTGGATCGGGCCGGGCTGGTGGCTCAGGTAGCGGTTGAGGAACTCGCGGAACGGCCGTTCGCCGATGAAGCAGATGCCGGTCGAGTCCTTCTTGCGCGCGTTCGGCAGGCCGATCTCGGCGGCGATGCGGCGCACCTCGGTCTTGGGCAGTTCGCCGACCGGGAACATGGTCCTGGCCAGCTGCGACTGGTTGAGCCGGTGCAGGAAGTAGCTCTGGTCCTTCAGCGGATCGAGGCCCTTCAGCAGCTGGTGCTGGCCGCTGGCCGGATCGAAGCGCACGCGGGCGTAGTGGCCGGTGGCGATGTGCTCGGCGCCCAGCCGCATGGCGTGGTCGAGGAAGGCCTTGAACTTGATCTCGGCGTTGCACAGCACGTCCGGATTGGGCGTGCGGCCGGCCGAGTATTCGCGCAGGAACTCGGCGAACACGCGGTCCTTGTAGTCGGCGGCGAAGTTGACGTGTTCGATGTCGATGCCGATCACGTCGGCGACCGAGGCCGCATCGAGCCAGTCCTGCCGGGTCGAGCAGTACTCGCTGTCGTCGTCGTCTTCCCAGTTCTTCATGAACAGGCCGACGACCTCGTGGCCCTGCTGCTTGAGCAGCCAGGCGCTGACGGCCGAATCCACGCCGCCGGACAGGCCGACGACGACACGATGTTTCTTGAAGGGCGTTTCCACCGGCCGGATTATCCCGGCCGAGGCCAAGTCCACACCACGCCGGGCCCCTGCCGAAACGGGATAGCCGAGCCCCGGCCGATGGCCGAATCTGTCGCCATGTCCGCTTACCAGCACCGCATCGGCACCTTCAACTGGGTCTTCCGCGACCTGAAGGACGTCATGGCCAAGGCCACGCCGGCCCGCTCCGGCGACGCGCTGGCCGGGCTGGCGGCCGGCAGCGAGGTCGAGCGCATGGCCGCGAAGATGTGCCTGGCCGACCTGCCGCTGCGGCGCTTCCTGGACGAGGCGCTGATCCCCTACGAGGACGACGAGGTCACGCGGCTGATCGTCGACACGCATGACGCCAGCGCGTTCGCACCGGTCGCGCACCTGAGCGTCGGCGCGTTCCGCGACTGGCTGCTGTCGGACGAGGCCGACGAGGCCGCGCTGACCGCGCTGCGGCCGGGCCTGACGCCGGAGATGGTCGCCGCCGTCAGCAAGCTGATGCGGGTGCAGGACCTGATGCTGGTGGCGCGCAAGTGCCGCGTCATCACGCGCTTCCGCGACACGATCGGCCTGCCCGGCCATCTGGCGGTGCGCCTGCAGCCGAACCACCCGACCGACTCGGCGGCCGGCATCGCCGCGTCGGTGCTCGACGGGCTGCTGTACGGCGCGGGCGACGCGGTCATCGGCATCAACCCGGCGAGCGACAACCTGGCGCTGCTGACCGACCTGGTCAAGCTGCTCGACGAGGTCATCCAGACCTGGGCCGTGCCGACGCAGAGCTGCGTGCTGACCCACGTGACGCAGACGCTGCGGATGATCGAGGCCGGTGCGCCGGTCGACCTGGTGTTCCAGTCCATCGCCGGCACCGAGGCGACCAACCGCAGCTTCGGCATCGACCTGGCGATGCTGCGCGAGGCCCGCGAGGCCGCGCTGTCGCTGCATCGCGGCACGCTCGGCGACAACGTCATGTACTTCGAGACCGGCCAGGGCAGCGCGCTGTCGGCCGGCGCGCACCACGGTGTCGACCAGCAGACCTGCGAGGCGCGGGCCTATGCGGTGGCGCGCGCGTTCTCGCCGCTGCTGACCAACACGGTGGTCGGCTTCATCGGGCCGGAATACCTGCACGACGGCAAGCAGATCATCCGCGCCGGCCTGGAGGACCACTTCTGCGGCAAGCTGCTGGGCGTGCCGCTGGGCTGCGACGTCTGCTACACGAACCACGCCGAAGCCGATTCCGACGACATGGACGCGCTGATGACGCTGCTCGGCGCGGCCGGTCTGAGCTTCATCATGGGCATCCCGGGCGCGGACGACGTGATGCTGAACTACCAGAGCACCTCCTTCCACGACGCGCTGGTGCTGCGCCGGCTGCTCGGCCTGAAGCGTGCGCCCGAGTTCGAGGCCTGGCTGGCCTCGATGGGGATTGCCGATGAACACGGGCAGATCCGCCCGATCGCCGCCGACCACCGGCTGCTGCAGGCCGGCGTCGCGCCGCTGCGGCGGCTGGCCTGAAGGAGCTGCGACATGACGAGCCCTATCCACCTGCGCCCCGACCCCTGGGCCACGCTGCGGCGCCACACGCCGGCCCGCATCGCGCTGGGCCGCAGCGGCGTCAGCCTGCCGACGTCCGAGCTGCTGGCCTTCGGGCTGGCCCATGCGCAGGCCCGCGATGCCGTGCATCTGGCGCTCGATGCCGAGGCCTTCCGCGAGGCCTTGCAAGCCGAAGGCCTGCAGACGCTGTGCAGCGCCAGCGCGGCACCGGACCGCGCCACCTACCTGCTGCGCCCGGACCTGGGCCGGCGCCTGCCGGAGGCCGAATCGGCCCGGCTGCGCGCGCTGGCCGCCTCGACGACGCTGTCGCCACGCCTGCTGGTGGTCGTCGCCGACGGCCTGTCGTCGCTGGCGGTCGCGCGCCAGGCCCTGCCGCTGCTGCGGGCCTTGCGGGCGATGACGCCGCCGGGCTGGACGGCACCGGGCAGCGATGGCGCGCCGGTCGTCGTCGCGACGCAGGCCCGTGTCGCGCTGGGCGACGACATCGGCGAGGCCCTCGGCGCCGCGCAGGTGCTGGTGCTGATCGGCGAACGGCCGGGCCTCAGTTCGCCCGACAGCCTGGGCGCCTACCTGACCGCCGCGCCGCGCCGGGGCCGGAATGACGCGCAGCGCAACTGCATCAGCAACATCCGCCCCGAAGGCCTGGGCGACGAACGCGCCGCCCACAAGATCTGGTGGCACGTGCTGCAGGCCGAATCGCTGCAGGCGACCGGCGTGGCGCTGAAGGACCTGAGCGATCAGGTCGCGCTGCCGGGCCTGCCCTTGCTGGCGGGCTGAAACGCCCGACGGCCCGTAGGCCCGAGCGCGTTCAGGCCGCCACGAGGTGGCGCGGCTCGCCGCGTTCGAAGGCCTCGATGTTGTCGATCAGCTGGTCGGCCAGCGACTGCATCGCCTCGTCGCTGGCCCAGGCCACATGCGGCGTCAGGATGAAGTCGGGCCGGTCCAGCAACCGCATGAAGGGGTGATCGGCCGGCGGCGGCTCGGTGCTGGTCACGTCGAAGGCGGCACCGGCGATCTGGCCGGCTGCCAGCGCGGGGCCGACCGCCGCCTCGTCGACCAGGCCGCCACGGGCCGTGTTGATCAGCAGCGGGCGGCGCGCCATCGCCGCGAACTCGGCCACGCCGATCATGTGGCGGGTCTGCGGCCGCAACGGGCAATGCAGCGTCAGCACGTCGGACTCGGCCAGCACCTGCTCGAACGGCGTGTAGAGCGCGCCCTGCCCCTGCCGGCCCTTGAAGGCCGACATGCGCACGCGCATGCCGAGCGCGCGGCCGATGTCGGCAACGGCCCGGCCCAGCACGCCATCGCCGATGACACCGAGCGTCGAGCCGGCCAGGTCGCGGATCGGATGGTCGAAGAAGCAGAACTGGCCGGCCTCCTGCCAGCGCCCGCGACGCACGGCATCCCGGTAGGCGGTGATGCTGCGGCGCAGGGCGAAGATCAGCGCGAAGGTGTGTTCGGGCACCGTGTGGACGGCGTACTCGCGCACGTTGCAGACCGCGATGCCACGCGCCTGACAGGCCGCCAGGTCGACGAGGTCGGTGCCGGTCGCCGCCACCGCGATCAGGCGCAGCCGGGGCGCGGCATCGAGCGTGGCGGCGTCCAGCGCCACCTTGTTGGTGACGACGATCTCGGCATCGGCGATGCGCGCGGCGCGCTGCTGCGGCGAGGTCCGCTCGTGCAGCACCCACTGGTGCGCGAAGGCGGGGTCGCGCAGCCGCGTCGCCGGCGACAGCGTGGCGCGGTCGAGAAAGACGATCCTCATGTCGATGGGCTGCTCAGAGGGGCGCTCAGTCGGCCGTGATCCTGGCGGCCTTGATCACGCGGCCCCAGTCGTCCAGCTCCTTGCGGGTGAACTCGCCGAGCTGCGCCGGCGTCATCTGCTCGATCGACGTGCCCGCGTCCTCGGCCTTCTTGCGGGTCTCGGGCGACGACAGGATCTTGCCGATCTCGGTGTTGAGCAGCGCGACGACCTCCGGCGGCGTGCCGGCCGGTGCGTAGAGCGCGAACCACGAGTCCAGCGTGAAGCCGGTCAGACCGGCCTCGACGGCGGTCGGGACCTGCGGCAAGGCCGACAGCCGCGTGTTGCTGCTGACGGCCAGCGCCTTGAGCTTGCCGGCCTTGACGTGGCTGACGACCGATGCCGGCGTGGTGATGTGCAGGTCGACCTGGCCGCCCAGCAGGTCCTGCACGGCCGGGCCCGATCCGCGATAGGGGATGTGGGTGATGGCGGTGCCGGTGCGCTGCTTGAACAGCTCGCCGGCGATGTGCTGGATCGAGCCGTTGCCGGACGAGGCGTAGTTCAGCTTGCCCGGGTTGGCCTTGGCATGCGCCACCAGCTCGGCCAGCGTGTTGGCCGGCACGTTGGCGCTGGTGACGACGACCTGCGGCGCGCGGGTCAGCATGGCCACCGGCGCGAAGTCCTTGATCGGGTCCCAGCCGGCCTTGGCGAACAGGTGCGGGTTGGCGACCTGGTAGCCGCTGTAGGCGACCAGCAGCGTGTAGCCATCGGCCTTGGCGCGGGCCACGAACTGGTTGCCGATGTTCCCCGAGCCGCCCGGCTTGTTGTCGACCACGACCGGCTGGCCGAGCGCGCGCTGCAGCGCGTCGGCGATCAGCCGCGCGGTGAAGTCGGTGGTGCCGCCCGGTGCCGTCGGCACGACCAGCGTGACGGGCCGGTCGGGGTACCTGCCATCGGCCCAGGCCGGGGCCGGGCCCGTCATCGCGGCCAGGGTGGCGGCGGTCATGCAGGCCAGTGCGAGGCGTCGGTTCATCGTGGTCTCCTGGGATCTTGTGGGTCTTGTGGGTCGTGTGTGCAGGCCGGGGCTTGCCCGACCCGGGCTCAGAGCGGCTCGGACAGCTCGATCAGGTTGTGGTCCGGATCACGGACATAGACCGAGCGGATCGGCCCGGTCGCGCCGGTCCGCTTCACCGGCCCCTCGACGATCGGCCAGTGCTGTTGCGCGAGCCGTTCGATGACGGCATCGAGCGGGATCGCCGCGATGAAGCACAGGTCCAGCGCACCGGGCACCGGCAGGTGCGCCTTGGGCTCGAACTCGGCGCCCTGCACGTGCAGGTTGATCTTCTGGTGGCCGAAGGCGAAGGCCCGCCGTTCGACCGGCGGGGTGCCGCCGATGAAGACGTCCAGCCGCATGCCCAGCACGCGCGTGTAGAAGTCGATGCAGGCATCCGGACGCGAGGTGGTCAGGACGAGGTGGTCGAGGTGGTCGATCATGGCGAGCGGTCCTTCAGTTCATCGAGGCGGTCGGGGCGGGATGCAGGTCGTGGATCAGGCCCGCCTTGATCAGCTGGCCCGGCACCTCGTGCCCGACGATGGTGGGCAGCTGGCGGGCGATGGCCAGCAGGCGGGTCATGTCGATGCCGGTGTCGTGGCCCATGACCTGCAGCATGTGGATGGCGTCCTCGCTGCAGATGTTCCCGCTCGCCCCGGGCGCATACGGGCAGCCGCCGAGCCCGCCGAGCGAGCCGTCGAAGCGGTCGATGCCGACCTGCGTGGCCGCCAGCACATTGGCCAGGCCCATGCCGCGGGTGTCGTGGAAATGCAGGGTCAGCTGCAGGTCGACGAAGCGTTCGCGCAGGGCCCGGCACAGGCGCTGCACCTGGGCCGGATGCGCCATGCCGGTGGTGTCGCAGATCGTCAGGCCGCGCACGCCCAGCGTGGCGAACCGGTCGGCCCAGCGCAGCACCTCGGAGGCAGGCACCTCGCCTTCCATCGGACAGCCGAAACAGGTCGACAGCGAAACGTTGACCGGCACACGGCCCGCAGCCATCGCGATGACGTCGGCCAGCCCGGCAAAGCTCTTCTCGCGCGACATGCGCAGGTTGGTCAGGTTGTGCGTCTCGGAGGTCGACATCACGAGGTTGAGCTCGTTGGCGTAGGCCTCCAGCGCCCGCTCGGCACCGCGCGCGTTGGGCACCAGCACGGTGTATTCGACGCCGGGCATGCGGCGGATGCGGCCCATCACCTCCTCGGCGTCACGCAGCATCGGGATCGCCCGGGCCGAGGTGAACGAGGTGACCTCGATCTTGGCGTAGCCGCACTGGCTGAGCGCGTCGATCAGGGCAACCTTGTGATCGGTCGACACGAAGGCGGGTTCGTTCTGGAAGCCGTCACGCGTGACGACCTCGTTGAAGTGGATGCGCGACATGGCGGGGTTCCTCGCAGGGCTCATTGCACGATCCCGCGGGCCCGCAGGCCCCGGATCTGTTCGTCGCTCAGGCCCATCCCGGCCAGCACCGCATCGGTGTCCTGCCCGAGGGCCGGCGCGTTGCGGCGGTGACGGCCGGGCGTGGCCGACAGCTTGGGCACGATGCCCGGCACCTGCAGCGTGCTGCCGTCGTCCAGCTCGATCGCATCGAGCATCCCGCGTGCGGCGTAGTGCGGATCGGCGGCGATGTCGGCGATGGTGCAGATGCGGCCGGCCGGCACGGCGGCGCCTTCCAGCGCGGCGAGCACCGCGTCGACCGTGTGGCGCGCGGTCCAGTCGCCGATGACCCGGTCGAGTTCCTCGACCCGGGCGACGCGGCCGGCGTTGTCGGCCAGCCCGGGATCGGCGGCAAGGTCGTCGCGGCCGATCAGCGTCATCAGCCGCCGGAAGATGCTGTCGCCGTTGCCGGCGATCAGCGCGTAGCCGCCGTCCTGGCAGCGGTAGGCATTGGTCGGCGCGATGCCCGGCAGGGCGCTGCCGGCGGGGCCACGCACCGCGCCGAAGGCGCTGTACTCGGGCAGCAGGCTCTCCATGCAGTTGAAGACGGCCTCGTACAGGGCCACGTCGATGACCTGGCCGCGGCCGCTGGCGTGGCGGTGCTGCAGGGCCAGCAGGATGCCGATCGTGCCGTGCAACGCGGCCAGCGTGTCGCCGATGCTGACGCCGACCCGCACGGGCACGCGGCCGGGTTCGGCGCTCAGGTGGCGCAGGCCGCCCATCGCCTCGGCGACGACACCGAAGCCGGGCCGGTTGCGGTAGGGCCCGGTCTGGCCGTAGCCGCTGATGCGCAGCACGATCAGGCGCGGGTTCAGTTCGAGCAGCGCATCCGGCGACAGGCCCCAGCCTTCCATCGCGCCGGGGCGGAAGTTCTCGATCAGCACGTCGGCCTCGGCCGCCAGCTGGCGCACGACGGCCTGGCCTTCGGGCTCGCGCAGATCGAGCGCGATCGAGCGCTTGTTGCGCGACTGGACCTGCCACCACACGGAGGTGCCGTCCTTGAGCAGGCGCCACTTGCGCAGCGGGTCGCCGACCTGCGGGGCCTCGACCTTGATGACCTCGGCGCCGAAGTCGGCCAGGGTCTTGGCGGCAAACGGGCCGGCGATCAGCTGGCCGAGTTCGAGCACCTTCAGGCCGGCCAGCGCGGCGGGCGTGGAGGTCTCGGGAGCGGATGGGGCGGAAGGCATGGCGCCAGTGTCTGGCTGCCCACCCCGGCCGGTCTATTTGAAAGTCGCGTTCCCAGCCTTAGCGTTCTGCGAAGGCTGACGCAGGAAATCCCGCAGCTCGACGCTGGCCGCATCGGCGTCGGCGCGGATCGCGATCTTCAGTTGCCGGTGCGCCCAGGCGTCGGCCAGCGGGCGGCTGACGAGGCGCAGCGACTTGAGGATCGGACGCGCCGCCACCTTCGGCAACGCGGCGATGCCGAGCCCGGAGGCGACCATGTGGCCGACCGCGTCGAAGCTGCGCACCTGCATGCGCAGCCGGAACGGCCGCCCGGCCGCCAGCGCGGCCTGCTGCTGGGCCTGCAGCAGCGCGGCGCCGGCGTTCAGGCTGATCCACGGCTCGTCGAGCGTGTCGGCAAAGGCCAGCGGCTGACGCCCGGCCAGCCGGTGCCCGGCCGGCAGCACCAGCACCAGCTCGTCGGTGCGGAAGTCGTGGACATCGAGGTCGCGCACGTCCGGTCCCTCGACGAACACGCCGACATCGGCCCGGCCCTCGCGCAGCGCCGCGACCACGGTCTCGGAGACCTGCTCTTCCACGTCGACCCGGACCTCGGGCCGCAGCAGCGCGTGTTCGGCCAGCAGCGGCGGCAGGAACTGCGTGATCGCGGCCGAGCTGGCGCACAGCCGGACATGGCGCACGACGCCCTGCTGCGCGTCGGCCAGTTCCTCGGCCAGGCGGTCGAGTTCCTGCAGCAGCGACATGCCGCGCTTGAGGAAGACCCGCCCGCAGGCGGTCGGCTTCAGGCCGCGCGAGTGGCGCTCGAACAAGGCGACGCCGAGCGCCCGCTCCAGGTCGCGCAAGCGCCGGCTGGCGGCCGGCAGCACGAGGTTGCAGTCGCGCGCGGCGGCCGTCAGGTTGCCGGTCAGGGCGCAGCCCACGGCCAGCCGGATCGACACGAAGTCGAAGCGGGCGAGGTTGTAGGGCGAGGTGCTCACGGGTCGAGCGCCGCGTCGGGATCGGCGACGGGGGACGAAGCTGCGGGCCGCTTGATCTCCGGTGCCAGCAGCGACGGATCGATCACGACGAGGTCGAGCGGATGGCCGCGGCCGGCGGCGTGGTCCTCGATGCAGCGCAGCACCAGCGGGCTGCGGTGGCACGCGGCGCTGGCGCGGACTTCGGCCAGCGTCAGCCAGACGCGCCGCACGATGCCGTCGTCGAGCGACCGGGCCGGGTCGGGTTCGCCGACATGGCCGCTGTAGGCCAGGCGCACGTAGGTGACGTCCTCGCCCGCGTCCGGCCGGACGAAGCGGGCCATGTAGAGCCCCAGGAAGGCCGTCGGCACGAAGGCGCAGGCGGTCTCTTCGAGGGTCTCGCGGATCACGCCCTGCTCGGGCGTCTCGCCCGGATCGAGGTGGCCGGCGGGGTTGTTCAGCCGCAGCCCTTCGGGCGTGCGTTCCTCGATCAGCAGGTAGCGGCCGTCGTGCTCGACGATGGCCGCGACGGTGACATTCGGCTTCCAGCGCAGGTCGGTCATGGCGCGATGCTAGGCCGGCGCCAGCGTCGCCGGATCGCACAGCGTCGCGAAACGGCACGCTCCGCCGTACCGCCCGTGAAACAACAGCCACGCGTCTCTACCCGGGTACGGCCGAAGGTCGAACGTGTGTATGCTCCCCGCCGCATGACGAGGAGGATCTGACATGTTGGTGGGGGTACCCCGTGAGACAGCCGCCGGCGAGACCCGCGTGGCGGTGACGCCGGAAACGGCCAAGAAACTGAAGGCGCAAGGCCACGTGATCCGCGTCCAGAGCGGTGCCGGCCTCGCGGCCAGCGCCACCGATGCGGCCTACGAGGCGGCCGGTGCCGAGATCACCGATGCGGCCGGCGCGCTGGGCGCCGACCTCGTGCTGAAGGTGCGCGCACCGTCGGCCGAGGAGCTGACGCAGGTGAAACGCGGCGCGGCGCTGGTCGGCATGCTCGACCCGTTCGACCGTGCCGGCCTGGAGCGCATCGCAGCCGCCGGCCTGACCGGCTTCGCGCTGGAAGCCGCGCCGCGCACGACCCGCGCGCAGAGCATGGACGTGCTGTCCAGCCAGGCCAACATCGCCGGCTACAAGGCCGTGATGATGGCGGCCAACCAGTACCAGAAGTTCTTCCCGATGCTGATGACCGCCGCCGGCACGGTAAAGGCCGCCCGCGTGGTCATCCTGGGCGTCGGCGTCGCCGGCCTGCAGGCCATCGCGACGGCCAAGCGCCTGGGCGCGGTGATCGAGGCCTCGGACGTGCGGCCCTCGGTCAAGGAACAGGTCGAGTCGCTGGGCGCCAAGTTCATCGACGTGCCCTACGAGACCGATGAAGAGCGCGAGGCCGCGGTCGGCGTCGGCGGTTATGCCCGCCCGATGCCGGCGAGCTGGATGGAGCGCCAGAAGGTCGAGGTCGCCAAGCGTGTCGCGCAGGCCGACGTGGTCATCTCGACCGCGCTGATCCCCGGCCGCCCGGCGCCCACGCTGATCACCGAGGACATGGTCAAGGCCATGAAGCCGGGCTCGGTCATCGTCGACATCGCCGCCGGCAAGGGCCCGAACGGTGGCGGCAACTGCCCGCTGACGGTCGCCGGCCAGACCGTGCAGGTGCACGGCGTCAACCTGATCGGCGAGACCAACCTGCCCGCGCTGGTCGCCGCCGATGCGTCGGCCCTGTATGCGCGCAACGTGCTCGACTTCCTCAAGCTCGTGCTGCCCAAGGACGCCGCCGCGATCAACGTGCCGATGGACGACGACATCGTCGCCGCCTGCCTCGTGACCCGTGACGGCAACGTCACCCGGAGCTGAAGACCATGGATGCGGTTTCTCCCACGATCATCAACCTGATCATCTTCGTGCTGGCGATCTACGTCGGCTACCACGTCGTCTGGACCGTGACGCCCGCGCTGCACACGCCGCTGATGGCGGTGACCAACGCGGTCTCGGCCATCGTCATCGTCGGCGCCATGCTGGCCGCCGCGCTGACCGAGACGACCGCCGGCAAGGCCTTCGGCACGCTGGCCGTGGCGCTGGCGGCGGTCAACGTCTTCGGCGGCTTCCTGGTCACGCGCCGGATGCTGGAGATGTTCAAGAAGAAGGACAAGAAGCCCGCAGCGGAAGGGAAGCACTGACATGAGCATGAACCTCGTCACCCTGCTGTACCTCGTCGCGAGCGTCTGCTTCATCCAGGCCCTGAAGGGCCTGTCGCACCCGACCACCTCGATCCGCGGCAACCTGTTCGGCATGATCGGCATGACGATCGCCGTGCTGACCACGGCCGCGCTGATCGTCAAGCTGGCGGGCAGCGCCGCCGGCATGAGCTACGTGCTGGCCGGCCTCGTCATCGGCGGCGGCCTCGGTGCCACGATGGCCAAGCGCGTCGAGATGACCAAGATGCCCGAGCTGGTCGCCTTCATGCACAGCATGATCGGCCTGGCGGCGGTCTTCATCGCGGTCGCGGCCGTGCTGGAACCGTGGGCCTTCTCGATCACCGAGAAGGGCGGCCTGATCCCCGGCGGCAACCGGATCGAGCTGGCGCTGGGCGCCTTCATCGGCGCGGTCACCTTCAGCGGTTCGGTCATCGCCTTCGGCAAGCTGAGCGGCAAGTACAAGTTCCGCCTGTTCCAGGGCGCGCCGGTTCAGTTCGCCGGCCAGCACAAGCTCAACGCCGCCCTGGGCATCGCCACGCTGGTGCTGCTGGTGGCCTTCTGGAGCGGCCAGAGCGTCGAGTCCTTCGCGCTGATCTGCGCGCTGGGCTTCGTGATGGGCGTGCTGATCATCATCCCGATCGGCGGTGCGGACATGCCGGTGGTCGTCTCGATGCTCAACAGCTACTCCGGCTGGGCGGCGGCGGGCATCGGCTTCTCGCTCAACAACTCGATGCTGATCATCGCGGGCTCGCTGGTCGGCAGCTCGGGCGCCATCCTCTCGTACATCATGTGCAAGGCGATGAACCGCTCGTTCTTCAACGTGATCCTGGGCGGCTTCGGCGGAGACGCCACGGCGGCCACGGCCGGTGCGCAGCAGCAGCGCAGCGTCAAGAGCGGCAGCGCCGACGACGCGGCCTTCATCCTGGGCAACGCCGAGACGGTGGTGATCGTGCCGGGCTACGGCCTGGCCGTCGCCCGCGCGCAGCACGCCGTCAAGGAACTGGCCGAGAAGCTCACGCACAAGGGCATCACGGTCAAGTACGCGATCCACCCGGTCGCCGGCCGCATGCCCGGTCACATGAACGTGCTGCTGGCCGAGGCCGAGGTGCCCTACGACCAGGTCTTCGAGATGGAGGACATCAACGGCGAGTTCGGTCAGGCCGACGTGGCGATCATCCTGGGCGCCAACGACGTGGTGAACCCCGCCGCGCTGACCAAGGGCACGCCGATCTACGGCATGCCGATCCTGGAGGCCTACAAGGCCAAGACCATCATCGTGAACAAGCGTTCGATGGCGGCCGGTTATGCCGGCCTGGACAACGAACTCTTCTACATGGACAAGACCATGATGGTCTTCGGCGACGCCAAGAAGGTGGTCGAGGACATGGTCAAGGCGGTCGAGTGACCGCTCGCCGCGCGCCGGCCCGAGGGCCGCGCGCAGGCGCTGTTCACACCCTGGAAGGCCGGCTCGATGCCGGCCTTTTTCATGCGCGCCTGAACCGGTCGACTCTTCAGGGCTAGGCGTAATACCCGGGAGTCCGGCTGTCAGTCGTCCGTCAGAATCGTGACCAGATCAGCCCATCCTTAGAAAATGACTCAGCAGCCCTGGCTTTCACACTACCCCGCCGGTGTCCCCGCCACGGTCGACCTGAACCAGTACACCTCGCTCGTCGAGCTGATGGAAGCGAGCTTCGCGCGCCACGCCGACAAGCCGGCCTACCGCTTCCTGGACCGCGACTTCCCGTACGCGCAGGTCGACCAGCTGTCGCGCCAGTTCGCGGCCTGGCTGCAGTCCGTCGGCATCGGTCAAGGCGACCGGGTCGCGCTGATGATGCCCAACGTGCCGCAATACCCGGTGGCGGTCGCCGGCGTGCTGCGGGCCGGTGCGGTGGTCGTCAACGTCAACCCGCTCTACACGCCGCGCGAGCTGGAGCACCAGCTCAAGGACTCGGGCGCCAAGGTCATCGTCATCCTCGAAAACTTCGCCCACACGCTGGAGCAGGTGCGCCGCACGGTGCCGCTGCAGCAGGTGGTGGTGGCGTCGATGGGCGAGCTGATGGGCTTCCCCAAGGGCCTGATCGTCGACCTGGTCGTGCGCCGCGTGAAGAAGCTCGTGCCGGCCTGGTCGCTGCCCGGCTCGCTGCGCTTCAAGGACGCGCTGTCGATCGGCGCGGCCCGCACGCTGCAGCCGGTCCACGTCGGCCCGGACGACATCGCCGCGCTGCAGTACACCGGCGGCACCACCGGTGTCAGCAAGGGCGCCGTGCTGCTGCACCGCAACCTGGTCGCCAACCTGCTGCAGAGCGAGGCCTGGTACCAGCCGGCCTTGAAGAAGGTGCCCGAAGGCGAGCAGATCGTGCAGGTCTGTGCGCTGCCGCTCTATCACATCTTCGGCTTCAACACGAACATGATGCTGGGCATGCGCATCGGCGCGTGCAACATCCTGATCCCCAATCCGCGTGACCTGCCGGCCGTCTTCAAGGCGCTGCAGGGCCAGCGCTTCCACACCTTCCCGGCGGTCAACACGCTGTTCATGGCGCTGGCCAACCACCCCGACTTCGGCACGGTCGACTGGAGCCACCTGAAGATCTCGGTGGGCGGTGGCATGGCGGTGCAGCAGGCGACGGCCAAGCTGTGGCTGGACAAGACCGGCTGCGCGATCTGCGAGGGCTACGGCCTGTCGGAGACCTCGCCGTCGCTGTCATGCAACCCCACCGACAGCACGCGCTACAGCGGCACCATCGGCCTGCCGCTGCCCGACACCGACATGCGCCTGCTCGACGACGACGGCCACCCGGTCGCCGCCGGCCAGCCCGGCGAGATCGCGGTCAAGGGCCCGCAGGTGATGGCCGGCTACTGGCAGCGTCCGGACGAGACCGCCAAGGTCATGACCGCCGACGGCTGGTTCCGCACCGGCGACGTCGGCGTGATGGACGAGCGCGGCTACTTCCGCATCGTCGACCGCAAGAAGGACATGATCCTGGTCTCGGGCTTCAACGTGTACCCCAACGAGATCGAGGATGTCCTGACGCTGATGCCCGGCGTGCTCGAATGCGCCGCGATCGGCGTGCCCGACGAGCGCACCGGCGAGGCCGTCAAGGTCGTGATCGTGCCGCGCAGCCCGGCCCTGGCCGAAGCCGACGTGCGGGCCTACTGCGAGCAGAACCTCACCGGCTACAAGCGGCCGCGGGTGATCGAGTTCCGCACCGAGCTGCCCAAGACACCGGTCGGCAAGGTGCTGCGACGCGAGCTGCGCGGCAAGCCGGCCCCTGCGCACGCAGCCGCACCCGCTGCGTCGACGACCGCCACGCCGGGCTGATCGGCCCGTTCCCGCCTGCTGGCGCAGCCGCCGCACAACGGCCGCGCCGGCTTCGTCCCTCCTGCCAACTGTCCTGTCGCCTGGATGGCCCGCATTGCGGCGAAACTGGCAAAGGGAGAAAAATCCGTCATGGCCGAATACTTTCGCAAGACCGAGCGAGGGCGCCGCGAGGTCCGCGAGCGCAGCCTCAACCTGTCGCGCACCGCCCGCAACCTGCTGCTGATCCTCGACAGCTCCAAGAGCCTGACGGCCTGGATCGACATGATCCAGGGCGCGACGCTGGCCGATGCGGTCGCCTTGCTGGAAGCGGGCCTGATCGAGTCGCCGCCGTCCGCCGACGATCGTCCGGCCCAGTTCGAGCCGACCGAGCCGATGGGCCACACCGGCTGGCAGGTGCCGTCGCAGTACGCCGGCCTGCGTGATCCCGCCGGTCGGCCGGTCCGGCCACCCGCAGCGACGCCGGCCATGCCCGCGACGCCTGCCGCGCCGGCCCGCCCCGCCGCCGCACCGGTCGGAGCCCGGGCCACCTCGGGCCTGGCCAGCGAGCCGATGGGCCTGGACCGGCTCGGCGGCGCGGCCCGCTCGCCCGGCGGCCCGCCGACGCTGCCGCCCGGCATGTCCGGCCGGGGTGACACGACGCCCGGCGGGCTGGATCCGCTGTCCCGCCCGGCCGGCCTGTCCGGCCCGTCCAGCCGCCCGCCGAGCGACTTCGCCGGCCTGGACACCTCGCCGATGCCCGAAGGCGCGCGCAACCTCGGCTACACCGAGCTGTACGACAGCCTGAACGCGCTGCTGCGCGAATCGCTGGGGCTGTTCCGCGGCTACCGCTACACGCTGCGCATCGAGAAGGCGCAGAACCTGGCCGAGCTGGAACAGGTCGCCCGCGACTTCATCGACGAGGTCCAGCGCGTGCGCGGCGAGAGCATGGCGCGCATGGTCCAGCGCGCGCTGGGCCTGGGCGGCTGAGGCGGCGGCATGACCCGCCCGACCGCCATCGTCGGCGCGATGCAGCAGGAACTCGCGGCGCTGCTGGCGCTGTGCGAGACCGACCGTGTCGTGCGGCTGGCCGGGCGCGACTTCCACGTCGGCCGCCTGCACGGGCATGAGGTCGTGCTGGTGCTGTGCGGCATCGGCAAGGTCGCCGCCGCCACGACCGCGACGCTGCTGGGCACGCATTTCGGCGCCGGGCGGCTGGTCTTCACCGGCGTGGCCGGCGGACTCGGTCCGGGCGTCAAGGTGGGCGACGTGGTGCTGGCCGACGCGCTGCTGCAGCACGACATGGACGCCTCGCCGCTGTTCCCGCGCCACGAGATCCCGCTGACCGGCCGCAGCCGTTTCGACACCGACCGCGCGCTGAACCTGGCGCTGGCGCGTTCGGTCCGGCAGGTGCTTGGACGCCCCGGCCACCTCGGCGCGGACGCCGCTGCGCTGGGCGTGACGAACCCGGCGCTGCACCGTGGCCTGGTCATCAGCGGCGACCGCTTCATCGGCGATGCGCATGCCAGCCTGGCCCTGCAGCAGGAGCTGCCCGACGCACTGGCCGTCGAGATGGAAGGCGCCGCGCTGGCCCAGGTGGCTCATGACCTGAGCCTGCCGTTCGCGGTGCTGCGCACGATCTCCGACCGCGCCGATGACAGCGCGCATGTCGACTTCCTGCGCTTCATCGAGGTCGTCGCGGCCCAGGTCAGCGCCGACGTGATCGGCCACTGGCTGGTCGATCCTTTTCCGGACATCGTGCCGGACGTCTCCCCTCATCCGCACACCTGACCCAGGAACGCCCATGACCGTCGAACGCCTGCGCCCCCACGTGAAGGACCTCGGCGGCGGCCTGACCGTGCGCCGCAGCCTGCCGGCGGCCAGCCGACAGGCGGTCGGTCCGTTCGTGTTCTTCGACCATTTCGGCCCGCTGCTGGTCGAACCGGAAGACCGCCACGACGTGCGCCCGCACCCGCACATTGGCCTGGCCACGGTCACCTACCTCTACGACGGCGCGATGGTCCACCGCGACTCGACCGGCGCGGTGCAGCGCATCGAGCCCGGCGCGATCAACTGGATGACGGCCGGGCGCGGCATCGTGCATTCCGAGCGTCGGCCGGACGATCTGGCCGGGCGCCACTACCGCCTGCACGGCCTGCAGCTGTGGGTCGCCCTGCCCGAGGCCGACGAGGCTTGCGAGCCGCAGTTCGCCCACACCGCCGCCGCCGACATCCCGCAGCACGAGACCTGCGGCGTGACGACGCGGGTGCTGGCGGGCTCGGCCTATGGGCTGGTGTCGCCGGTGCGCACGGCCTCGCCGACGTTGTTCCTCGATCACCGGCTGGAGCCACGCGGCCGGGTCGACCTGCCGGCACGCGAGCCCGGCATCGAGCAGGCGCTCTATGCCGTCGATGGCGAGGTGGAGGTGGTGTTCGACGACGACGGCCACGCCGAGCGGCTGGTCACCGGCGAGATGCTGGTGCTGCCCGAAGGCCGCAGCGCCCGGCTGTGCAGCGGCGCCGAGCCGGCGCGGGTCGCGCTGATCGGCGGCGCGCCTCTGGGCCGGCGCCTGCTGTGGTGGAACTTCGTCGCGACGCGGCGCGAGCTGATCGACGCGGCGTCGCAGGCCTGGTCGGACGACACGCTCGGCCGCGTGCCCGGCGAGACCGAGCGCATCCCGTTGCCCGAGCGCAAGCCCGGCTGACGGTTCACGGGCTGCCCCGGGGCCTCAGGACCGCAGGCCAGCGCCGGGCCGCTCCCAAGCGGCCTGCGCATCCCCTCGGGGGATCGACCGGCGTACCCGCCGATCGAGGGGCATCAGATCGCGCCTTCGACGCCGGCCTGGTGGGCTTGCTGGTCGGCGTGGTAGCTCGACCGCACCATCGCGCCGACGGCGGCATGGCTGAAGCCCATCTTGTAGGCCTCGTCCTCGAACATCTTGAAGGTGTCCGGGTGGACGTAGCGGCGCACCGGCAGGTGGTGGCCGCTGGGCGCGAGGTACTGGCCCAGCGTCAGCATGTCGACGTCATGGGCGCGCATGTCGCGCATCACGTCGAGGATCTCCTCGTCGGTCTCGCCCAGGCCGACCATCAGGCCGCTCTTGGTCGGCACGCCCGGCGCGAATTCCTTGAAGCGCTTGAGCAGGTTCAGGCTGAAGGCGTAGTCCGAGCCCGGGCGCGCTTCCTTGTACAGGCGCGGCACGGTCTCCATGTTGTGGTTCATGACGTCCGGCGGCGCGGCCTTGAGGATCTCCAGCGCGCGGTCCATGCGGCCGCGGAAGTCGGGCGTCAGGATCTCGATGCGGGTGGCCGGCGACAGCTCGCGGGTGCGCTGGATGCACTCGACGAAATGGCCGGCACCGCCGTCGCGCAGGTCGTCGCGGTCGACGCTGGTGATGACCACGTAGCTCAGCTTGAGCGCCGCGATGGTCTTGGCCAGGTTCAGCGGCTCGGCCGTGTCCAGCGGGTCCGGGCGGCCGTGGCCGACGTCGCAGAACGGGCAGCGGCGGGTGCACTTGTCGCCCATGATCATGAAGGTCGCCGTGCCCTTGCCGAAGCACTCGCCGATGTTCGGGCAGCTGGCTTCCTCGCAGACCGTGTGCAGCTTGTGCTCGCGCAGGATCTGCTTGATCTCGTAGAAGCGCGTCGTCGGGCTGCCCGCCTTCACGCGGATCCAGTCGGGCTTCTTCAGCGTCTCGGCCGCGACGACCTTGATGGGGATGCGCGCAGTCTTGGCCTGGGCCTTCTGCTTGGCGGTCGGGTCGTAGGCGGCAGGGGTCGACGGGATCGGGGAGGACGGCTGGTCGGTGGACATGTCGGAGGGGCGTTGCGGGCTGCCGGTGGGCAGCGGGGGCGGCTCAGGGTGCGAGCAGCGCCGCGAGTTGGTCGGCCAGTCGCCGGGCGGCATCCGGGACCTCGACGGCGACGCCGAGTTTAGCGAGGTCGACCGTCTGGAGCCCGGCGTAGCCGCAAGGGTTGATGCCGTCGAACGGCGCCAGATCCATCGCCACGTTGAGCGCCACGCCGTGGTAGGTGCGGTGGCGGCTGACCTTGATGCCGAGCGCGGAGATCTTGCCCAGGCCGCGGAACGGGTCGCGCGGATCGGCCGGGCCGGTCAGCGCGCGGTGGTCGAACGGGTCGTCCAGCCGCACGTAGATGCCGGGCGCGCCGCCGATGCGGTGGCCCGTCACGTTCCAGATCGCGAGGGTGCGGATGACCGCCTCCTCGATCCGGTAGACGTACTCCTTGACGTAGATGCCCAGGCGCTGAAGGTCGATCAGCGGGTAGGCCACGACCTGTCCGGGCCCGTGGTACGTCACCTGGCCGCCCCGGTTGGTCTGCACCACCGGGATGCCGGCGGGCGCCAGCACATGGTCGGCCTTTCCGGCCAGGCCCTGCGTGTAGACGGGGTCGTGTTCGCAGACCCAGATCTCGTCGGGCGTGGCCTCGGTGCGGGCCTCGGTCCAGGCGCGCATCTCGGCATAGGTGGGCTCGTAGGGCAGGCGGCCGCGGTGGCGGATGAGGGCTTCGGGCATGGCCCGGATTGTCGTGCGCGTCGACCAGGATGCACGGTCCGCGCAAGAATCGGCGGACCCGGGCGACAGAGGCCTGAACCCTGCCCTCGAACCTTCACAGGATCACCATGCCGCACCGCAGACTTCCCCTTGTCGCCGCCGTGGTCGCCGCCCTGCTCGGCGCGCCGCTGGCGCTGTCCACGCCGGCCGCCCGGGCTGCCGGCGCCAACGCGGCCGCCGCCGTCACCGACGGCAACGGCTTTGCGCCGCAGTCGCCGCTGCTGGCGGCCATCCTGGAATACCGCGCCGGCCATTTCGAGACCGCCGCCCGCGCCTTCACGACGCTGGCCCAGGCCGGCGAACCGGTGGCCATGCACGACCTGGCCGTGATGCACCTGCGCGGCGAGTTGCCCGATGCCAGCGTCGACCAGGCTCGGCAATGGCTGGAGAAGGCCGCGCGGCAGGGCTTCGTGACCTCCGTCCTGGCGCTGGCCGAACTGCACGAGAGCGGGCGGCTGGGCCGCAAGGATCCGGCCGGCGCCCTGCCCTGGCTGCAGGTCGCTGCCGAGGCCGGCCATGTGCAGGCACAGATCGACGTCGGATCGGCCCACTACCTGGGCCGCGGCACGGCGCGCGACGAACGTCAGGCCCTGCACTGGTACCGCGAGGCCGCCAAGGCCGGCGACATCGGTGCGCAGTACCTGACGGCCTCGATGTACGAGACGGGGCTGGGCACCGCCGTCGACGAGCGCCTGGCGCGTTACTGGTACGACCGCGCGGCCCGTCAGGGCGACCCGGTCGCCAAGCTCAAGCGCGCCGAACTGGACCGGCGGATGAAGGCCGGCGCCGAGCCTTGAACCACGCCACGGTGCCGCCCTTGGCCAGCCGGGCGGCGATCAGCACCGCCACGATCGCCGCGTAGACCAGCACCTCGCTCTCGCGATGCTTGGCCGCCCGCATCCACAGGAAATGCAGCAGGCCGAGCGCGATGACCGGCCAGACGAGCTGGTGCAGCGCCTGCCAGCGCGCTGCACCCAGCGCGCGGATGGCGCGGTTGAACGAGGTCAGCGCCAGCGGCAGCAGGCCGACGAAGGCGACGAAGCCGACCAGCGCGAACGGCCGCTTGTCGAGATCGCGCACGATCGCCGCCGCGTCGAAACCCATGTCCAGCCACGCATAGGACAGGAAGTGCAGCAGCGCATAGCCGAAGGCCGTCAGCCCGAGCATGCGACGCCAGCGCGCCAGCGCCGGCAGGCCGAACCACAGCCGCAGCGGCGTGATCGCCAGCGTGATGCACAACATCCGCAGCGTCCAGAGGCCGGTGCCGCGCAGCAGCGCCTCGGCCGGATTGGGCCCGAGGCTGTCGGCGGCGATGCCCCGGATCCAGCCCGCCAGCGGCAACAGGGCCAGGGCCAGCACCAGCGGCTTGACCCAGGGGCGCAACAGCCAGGCGGCGATCATCAGTAGTTCTTCTTGAGGTCCATGCCGGCGTAGAGCTGACCGACCTGGGCCTCGTAGCCGTTGAACATCAGCGTCGGGCGCTTCTTGGCGAACACGCCGTCCTCGCCGATGCGGCGCTCGGTCGCCTGGCTCCAGCGCGGGTGGTCCACGGCCGGGTTGACGTTCGAATAGAAGCCGTATTCCTGGGCCGCAGCCTTGACCCAGGCGGTCGCCGGCTGCTTCTCGACCAGGCGGATCCGGACGATCGACTTGGCGCCCTTGAAGCCGTACTTCCAGGGCACCACCAGACGCAGCGGCGCGCCGTTCTGGTTGGGCAGGACCTCGCCATACATGCCGAAGGCCATCAGCGTCAGCGGGTGCATCGCCTCGTCGAGCCGCAGGCCCTCGACATAGGGCCAGTCGAGCGTGCGCGAGCCGACAAAGGGCATCTGCTTCGGGTCGGCCAGCGTCACGAACTCGACGTACTTGGCATTGCCGCGCGGCTCGACCTTCTTCAGCAGCTCGGCCACCGACCAGCCGACCCACGGGATCACCATCGACCAGCCCTCGACGCAGCGCATGCGGTAGATGCGCTCCTCCATCGGCGCGAGCTTGAGCAGCGCGTCCAGGTCGAAGGTGCCGGGCTTGTTGCATTCGCCCTCGACCGTGACGGTCCAGGGCCGGGTGACGAGCTTCTGCGCGTTGCGGGCCGGATCGGCCTTGTCGGTGCCGAACTCGTAGTAGTTGTTGTAGCCGGCGGCGTTGTCGAACTCGGTGACCTTGTCCATCACGACCGCCCCGGCGACCGCGCTGCGGGCACCCGGCAACGCGGCGCGCTTGCCCGGCCGCGTCACCGTGCCGGCAGCGCCCTGGGCCAGCGCCGGCAGGCCGCTCAGCGCGGTCGCCCCGGCGGCGACGCCCAGGCCGGCCTGCTGCAGCCAGCGGCGCCGGTCGGCATACACGGCGGCGGGGGTGATCTCGCTGGACAGCGGATGGAGGTAGCCCATCGCGTGGGGGTTGCGTCGGACGGATGGCATGCGCGCTCCTGGGATCGTGGCGGGGGTTGTGCCGGCTCGGTCGGGCCTGCCCGGTCGATTCTTACAGCGGCGCCCGCAGCGGGTGTCCGGGCATGAAAAAAGCCGGTCCAGGACCGGCTTCTTCAGGGGGGCGAGGCTCGCTCAGTGCAGGCCGGCCATGTAGTCGGCGACGGCCTTGATCTCGCGGTCGTTCAACTTGGCGGCCACGCCGGTCATCTGCGCGTTGTTCTTGCGGATGCCGTCGCGGAAGGCCTTCAGCTGCGCCTCGGTGTAGTCGGCATGCTGGCCGGCAACACGCGGGTACTGGGCCGGGATGCCGGCACCGGTCGGGCTGTGGCAGCCGGCGCAGGCGGGGATGTTGCGGTCGGCGATGCCACCGCGGTAGATCTTCTCGCCCAGCACGACCAGGTCCTTGTTCTTCGCGAAGCCGGGCTTGGCCTGCTTGCTGGCGTAGAAGGCCGCGACGTTCTTCATGTCCTCATCGGACAGACCGGACGCGAAGCCCTTCATGATCGCGTTCTCGCGCTTGCCGGACTTGAATTCGGTCAGCTGCTTGACCAGGTAGGCCGCATGCTGGCCTTGCAGGATCGGATTGGCGGGCGAACCGCGCGAGCCGTCGGCGGTGTGGCAGGCGCCGCAGACCTGGCCCGAGATCGTCGCGCCCTTGGCGGGATCGACCTTGGCTGCTGCCGCTTCGTTGGCCTGCGCCGATGCGGCCAGGGTGACAGCGCAGATCAATGCGAGGAGCGACTTGGGCAGCGATTTCATGGTGGACAGGGCTATGAGATCCAAAACCCGACGATTTTACAATGGCCCCCATGAGCCCGACACCCAACCCCGCCGAAGGTGGCGCGGACGCCACGCGCGCCGCCCTGGCCTGGGCCCACACCGCACGCTTCCTCACCACCGCGAGCAAGCTCGAACAGCTGCCCGCGCACGACCTGCCGGAGATCGCCTTCGTGGGTCGATCGAATGCCGGCAAGTCCACCGCGATCAACACCCTGGCGCAGCAACGCCAGCTGGCCTTTGCCTCCAAGACGCCCGGCCGCACGCAGCACGTCAACCTGTTCGAGGTCGGCCCGAAGGACGCCCCGCACGCCTACTGGGCCGACCTGCCCGGCTATGGCTACGCGGCCGTCGAGCGGGCCGCCAAGCTGCGCTGGCAGGCCGTCATGGCCGATTACCTCGCGCTGCGGCGCAACCTCGGCGGGGTCGTCCAGATGGTCGACTCGCGCCACGGCTTCACCCAGCTCGACCGCCAGCTGCTGCAGTTCGTGCAGCCGCGCGTGGCCACCGGCGAAGTGCGGCTGCTGGTCGTGCTGACCAAGGCCGACAAGCTCAACCGCAAGGACGCCAGCGCCTCGCTGCGCAACGCCCAGGCGGTGCTCGGCGAGCTGGCCACCGAGGACTCCGACGTCGGCGTGACGCTGTTCTCGGCGCTGTCGAAGTCCGGCGTCGGCGAGGTCGCGCAGGTGCTGCAATCCTGGTGCCGGCCGCGTGAAGACGAGCCCGCCGAACCGACACCGGAAGAAGCCATCCCGCCCGATGCCTGACGACCACGACAAGCCTGCCGCCCCTGTGCCGGCACCCCTGCGCCGTCGACCGCAGATGGTCGACATCGCCCGCCTGGCCGGCGTCTCCGTCGCGACCGTCTCGCGGGCGCTGAACGGGCATCCGGAGATCAGCGCGGCGACCCGCGAGCGCATCGCCGAGCTGGCCCGCAGCCTCAACTACACCGTCAACGCGGGCGCCAAGAACCTGCGCACCAAGGGCAACCGGACCGTCGCGGTCGTGGTGCCGCGCGACCCCGCCGCGCCGCAGCCGATCAGCGATCCGTTCCTGCTGGCGATGATCGGCCGGCTGGCCGATGCGCTGACCAGCCGCGGCTACGACATGCTGCTGTCGCGCACGCCGGCCGACCAGATCGCCGCGCTGCACGCCTCGGGCACGGCGGTGGGCATCGTCCAGCTGGGCCAGTGGCACGACACCGGTTCGCTCGAAGCCGCTGCCCGCGCCGGCGTGCCGCTGGTGGTCTGGGGGGCGCCGCTGCCCGACATCGGCTACTGCTGCGTCGGCTGCGACAACCGCGAAGGCGGCCGGCTGGCCACCGCCCACCTGCTGGACCAGGGCCGCCGCCACATCGCCTTCATCGGCGACCTGTCCACGCCCGAGCCGGCCGAACGCTGGCTGGGCTACCGGGACGCGCTGGAGGCCTGCGGCCTGACGCCGGCCCCGGCCCTGCATCTGACCGAGACGACCGACCTGGCGCACACCCGCACGACGGTGCAGACGCTGCTGGATACGGGCACGCCGATCGACGGCATCGTCTGCTGCAGCGACATCCTGGCGATCGCGGCGATGTCCGCCGTGCGGGCCCACGGCCTGCGCGTGCCCGAGGACGTCGCCGTCACCGGCTATGACGACATCAGCTGGGCCAGCCACGCCGAACCGCCGTTGACGACGGTGCGCCAGCCAATCGAGCCGGCCGCCGACGCGCTGGTCGCCGCGCTGATGCAGCAGGCCGCCGGCGAAGCCACCGCCAGCATCGTGCTGCCGGTCGAGCTGGTGGTGCGGCGCAGCTCGGCGGCCTGACGCCGGGCGTTCAAGCGGGTTGAACCGCGTTCAGGGCCGACCCAGCCGCAGGAACAGGCCCGGGCTGCCCTGCGGCGCCCAGGTCGCGCCGAAATAGAGCGGCCCCAGCCCCGTATCGGCGCCGAGGAAGGCGCTGCTGCCCGGGCGCAGCTGGCGCAGGTCGGCCGACGCGGCATCGCGCCACGCATTGCCGGCCTCCAGCGTGGCACCCGCGAAGAAGCCGCGCGTCAGCACCGGCTGGGTGTTCAGCCGCAACGTCCACGTCAGCCGCGCCAGCAGCGTCGCGTTGCCGTCGAGCTGGTCGACGGCATACCCCGACAGGTTGTGGAAGCCGCCCAGCGTGTAGGCCTGCCGGCCCAGCAGCGGGCTCTGGCTGGCCTGGCGCCAGCGCAGTCCGGCGTCGACCGTGTGCGCGCCCCGGCTGACGACCCGCTGGCCGTCGAGCTCCAGACGCCGGTAGCTTTCGGTCCGGTCGTCGACCCCTTCCGGCCGCAGCAGCCGTCGCCCCGCCTCCGCCTGCAGCCGCACGCGGTAGCCGCTGCGCGGGAAGCTGACGTGGTCGAGCTGGTCGACCAGCAGCTGCGCGCGCAGGCCGCGTTCGCGGGTGCGTTCACGCTCGTCGCGGGTCGTGGCGGATGCCGCGCCATCGCGCGTCAGCTCGGCGATCTCCAGCTCGCGCAGGCTGGCCAGGCCGATGCGCCATTCGCCCAGCGGGCCGAGCGTGCGGCCGACATCCAGCCCGAACCGGCCGGCCGTTCGGGCATGGCGGGCGACCAGCACGGCGGCGGCGCTGTCCTGCTCGGGCGCGATCGGCTGGTAGACGTCCAGCCGGCGGCGTTCCAGTTCGATCTGCAGCGCCGTGAAGGCCTGTGCGCCGCTGGCCGAGACGCTGCCCAGCGGCTGGTAGAGCTCGCTGAACCAGCGCGGCACCGAGCCGATCTGGGCCCGGTTGCGCCATTCCGTGCCGCTGCTGCTAAGCCAGTGGCGGTTGTGGCCAAGCTTGAGGTTGAAGTCGCCCCGGCCGGCGAAATCACTCGCCATCTCCAGCCCGAGCCGGAAGTAGTCCGGCCCCCACGGCTTCTCGACCAGCGAGAACACCAGCCCGGTGCCGGCCGGCAGGTCCTCCAGCCGGTAGTCGGCATGCAGGTAGTCGCCGGTGGCCGACAGCGTTCGCGTGTCGGCCTCGACCCGGTCGAGGTCGAAGGCCAGCCCGGGCCGGCTCGCCAGCGCATCGGCCTGCTGCTGCGGCTGGCTGACATCGGCGCCCTCGAACCGCAAGCTGGTGATCGGTGCGGCGACCGGCTCGGGCCGTTGCCGCCGGGCCTGCAGCGCCAGCCAGCGCTCGTCGGGCAAGGCCAGCGCGAGCAGCTGCGGCCAGGCGGCGTTCGCGGCTTCCCGGCCGCGCGCGATCAGCTCGCGCGAACGGCCGAAGTCGGCCGAGGTCAAGGCGCCCAGCGCCGGCGCCACCAGCACGTCCTGGCCCGGTCGCAGCGTGGCCAGCGAGCGCTGCACGTTCTGCTCGGTCAGGATGTTGATCATCTGCGCCGTCAGCCCGACCACCGTGCCGAGCGACTCGCGCCCGGCCAGCGGCGTGCCGACGTTGACGGCGATGACGACATCGGCGCCGCGCCGACGCGCCACGTCGACCGGCAGGTTGTCGACCAGCCCGCCATCGCCGAGCAGCCGGCCCTGCACGTCCGAGGGCGGGAAGACGCCAGGAACGGACATGCTCGCGCGCAGTGCCTGGGCCAGGTCGCCTCGGTCGAAGACCACGGCCGAACCGGACTCCATGTCGGTCGCGACAGCCCGGAACGGGATCGGCAGGCGGTCGAAATCGGACACGCCCCGGACCGCCAGCGTGTGTCGCCGCAGCAGCAGTTCAAGGCCCCGGCTGGAGACTGGACCGAGCGGCAGCATCGGCGTGCCGTCACGCGCCAGGCCGATCTCGAGCGCAGGCGAGATCTCCTGGTCCTCGTCCTTGCGACGCGGCGGCAGCGACTCGCGGGGCAGGCGGTTGGCGAACAGCGCCTCCCAGTCCAGCCCCTGCAGCACCTGTTCGAGCTGGTCGGCCGACAGGCCCGAGGCCCGCAGCCCGCCGATGATGGCGCCCATCGACGTGCCGGCGATCAGGTCGACGGGGATGCGGCGCTCCTCCAGCACCTGCAGCACGCCGACATGGGCCAGCCCGCGCGCGCCGCCGCCCGACAGGACCAGTCCGACGCAGGGCCGGAGTCCGCGCGCCAGGCCGCAGTCCGCCAGCGGCGGGCCAGCGGCCCGGCCGGTCGGCCCCGTCTGGCCGGCCGCAGCCAGGCTGATGAAGATCAGGGCCAGCAGTCCGCCAGCCCGGCCTGTCGTCGATCGTCGCCATCGCATCGGGCCATTCTGCCGGCCCGGCTCACATCCTCGGATGCGCGACGCGGTCGCCGACCCGCTCGGCGCCGACCGCGCAAGCGATGCACAGGTCCGCTTCCGGACGGACCTGCAGGCGCGCCCACGCGATGGCGTCGCCGCACTGCCCGCAACGGCCGAAGCCGGGCCCGTCGAGCCGCGCCAGCGCCGCCATCACCTGCGCTAGCTCGACGCGCAGCTGGTCGGACTGCGCCAGGTCGACCTCGCGGTCAGCGTCACGCTGCGGCGCGTCGTCGCCGTCCTGGGCCAGCAGGTCGGCGGCATGGGCGACACGGCCGTCGCCGGCCTCGTGCAGGCGCAACTCGGCCAGCAGGCGCTCGCGGCGCTGCTCCAGCACGTGGCGCAAGGTCAGTCGCTGCGCGACATCCAGATGCCCGGTCTGCGGCGGCGCGACGTGGAAGCTCGGGTCGGGATGACGGCGGACGGTGTTCATGGCGTTCTCCGGTGGTTGACCCATGCTCTCGCGCCCCGGCAGTGCCGGGCTTGACGCCGCGCAAGGTGGACGGTGCGGACCGGTGATCAGGGGGGCAGCCCGCGCAGGGGCGATCCCTAGAATCCGCGCGCCGCCCAGGCCCCTGCCGACGCAGCCCTTCAGACGCAACCCATCCACCGCAGCCCTCCTCCGCATGACCGCACCCGATCGCCCACCGACCATGCCCGTCGCCGGACTGCCCGACGCGGTCGCCGCCCGGCTCGGCCATGACGCCACGCTGCGGGTCGACGGCGGTGGCGACTGGCCCGCCTCGGTCGACGTGCTGGTGGTGGGCGCCGGACCGGCCGGCAGTGCCTGCGCGATCGAGCTGGCGCGCGCCGGGCGATCGGTGCTGCTGGTCGACCAGCACGACTTCCCGCGCGACAAGGTCTGCGGCGAAGGGTTGATCCCCGATGCCCACGCCGCGCTCGCGCACCTGGGCGTGCTCGATGCGGTCATGGCGCGGGCCCAGGGCGTCGCGCACGTGCGCTGCGTCGCGCCGCGCGGCGGCCAGGTCGACGTGCCGGGCCGGCTCGCGGTGCTGCCGCGCCAGGTGCTGGACACGCTGCTGGTGCAGCAGGCGCAACGCTGCGGCGCGAGGGTGCGCACGCCGTGGAAGTTCGACGGCCTGATCGAGTCCGACGGCCGCGTGCGCGGGGCCCGGCTGCGTTCACCCGGCAGTGCGGGCGAGACCCGCGAGGTCGCCACCCGCTGGGTCGTCATGGCCACCGGCGCGGCCGTGCCGGCGCTGATCAAGGCCGACCTGTGCGAGCGCCGCACCCCCACCGGCGTGGCGCTGCGGGTGCATGTGCACGCGCCCGACCTGGCGCAGCGGCTGACGACGATGGACGTGGTCTGGCACCGCGCGCTGCGGCCCGGCTATGGCTGGATCTTTCCGTGTGGCGACGGCCTGTTCAACATCGGCGTCGGCGCCTTCTTCCAGCGCGGCGAGAGCGGCGACGGCACCAACCTGCACGAGCTGTTCGACGCCTTCGTGCGGGTCCACCCACCGGCCCGCGAGCTGATGCAGCAGGCCCGCTGGCGCGGCGACACCAAGGGCGCCCCGCTGCGCTGCACGCTGCGTGGCGCGCGCCTGGGTCGACCGGGCGTGCTGGCCACCGGCGAGGCGATCGGCTCGACCTACGACTTCAGCGGCGAAGGCATCGGCAAGGCGATGGAGACGGGCATGCTGGCCGCCGCCTGCATCCGCGACGACGGCACCGATGCGCAGGCCGATGCCGACGTGCTGGGCCGCTACCAGGCCGCCGTGGCCGCGCTGCAGCCGCGCTTCGATCTCTACGAGAAGGCCAACCAGGTCAACCATCACCCCTGGCTGGCCGATCTGGTGATCTGGCGGGCCCGCCGCAGCGCTGCGGTGCTGCGGCGCATGAGCGGCGTGCTGGAGGAGACCAGCAACCCCGGCAACCTGCTGTCGCTCAAGGGCCTGGCGCGGCTGTTCACCCTGCGCTGACGGGATCCATCGCCATGTGCCAACTGCTCGGCCTCAACGCCAACACGCCCACCGACCTGGTCTTCAGCTTCACCGGCTTCGCGCAGCGGGCGGTCGAGCACAAGGACGGTTTCGGCATCGCCTTCTTCGAGGGCAAGGGCGTGCGCCTGTTCGTCGACCACCAGAGCGCGACCGAGTCGCCGGTGGCGAAGATGGTGCAGCACTACCCGATCCGCAGCCGCCACATCCTGGCCCACATCCGCAAGGCCACGCAGGGCGTCGTCGCGCTGGAGAACACCCACCCGTTCCAGCGCGAGCTGTGGGGCCGCTACTGGGTCTTCGCGCACAACGGCAACCTGGTCGACTTCCACCCGAAGCTGCATGCCGCCTTTCACCCGGTCGGATCGACCGACAGCGAACGCGCGTTCTGCTGGCTGATGCAGGAGCTGGCCAAGAACCACGCCTCGCTGCCCAGCATCGCCCACCTGAGCGAGACGCTGGCCGAGCTGGTGCCGCGCATCACGCGCCACGGCACCTTCAACTTCCTGCTCAGCCACGGCGAGGCGCTGTGGGCGCATTGTTCGACCCGGCTGCACTACGTCGAGCGCCGTCACCCGTTCGCGCAGGCGCAGCTGCAGGACGAGGACCTGACCGTGGATTTCGCCACGCAGACCACGCCGGACGACCGCGTGGCCATCGTCGTCACCGAACCGCTGACCCGCGACGAGGCCTGGCAGGCGCTGCAGCCGGGCGAGCTCGCCACCTTCGTCGACGGCTGCCGGGTGCGCTGACAGGCGAGCGACACGCGCCGATTCGACAGGTTCCGGCAGTTCAACCCCGTCGAGCGGGGCCCGGGCGACGTTTCCCGTCAGTCTGTCTGACGTTTTGCGTCAGTCTTGCAATGACCCATTTCAGACCCGATCCCGGCCCGTGATCGGCGACACATTCGCTGCATGGCACGGCTCCTGCGTTTTCAGATCAGGCTGGGTTCAGGGTCTTGCCAGGATCCTCCAGCCTTCAAGAGGGAGCCGGGAGATGAAGAAATTCCGCTGGTCCGACTGGGCGGCTGCTGCCGCGCTGGTCATCGCACTGGGCGCCTTTGCCGGCGCCGAGAGCCCCGAACAGGGTGTCGTCACCGCGCAGCTGCGCTGACGGCCGACACCCCGGCGCCGAAGCCGTCCGACGGTCTCGGCGCCTGTCATTCAAGTCCCGCCCGGCCCCCCGCCGGTGCGTCGACGAACCCCGCCGCCGCGCGAGCCTCACCCCGGCGCGGCGACGGTCGAAGAACTACTTTGCGTCTCCTCGACAGAGTAGCCTTCGGGACTGGGTGAGGTCCCAGGGGGGCGGGCAAGCCGGGCAAGAGAGAGCGAGCGTCCGGAGCACCTGTCCCGTCCCCCTTCTTTTTTCGTGCCCGGGCCGATCCGTCCCGAACGCACGGTGCAGCGCAGCATCCCCCGGTCGACTGGGCCCTTCGAGGCGACAATCGCGCCCGTTTTCAACGCGGCCGGCGCCGCCGTCCCGACACCGGAGTGACCATGCCTGCCCTGATCTGCGGCTCCCTAGCCTTCGACACGATCGCCACCTTTCCCGGCCGCTTCGCCGATCAGATCCTGCCGGATCACATCCACATCCTGAACACCTCGTTCCTCGTGCCTTCGCTGCGACGCGAGTTCGGCGGCTGCGCCGGCAACATCGCCTACTCGCTGAAGAAACTCGGCGGCGAGCCGCTGCCGATGGCCACCGTCGGCGCCGACGGCGACGTCTACCTGGCGCGCCTGCGCGACCTGGAGATCGACGCCCGCCACGTCGCGCTGCTGCCCGAGTGCTACTCGGCCCAGTGCCACATCACGACCGACCGCGACAACAACCAGATCACCGCCTTCCACCCCGGCGCGATGGAACATGCGGTGCGGCTGGTGATCCCCAACCCGCGCGGCGACATCGCCATCGGCATCATCGCGCCCGATGGCCGCGACGCCATGCTGCGCCACGCCGAACAGATGGCCGAGGCCGGCATCCCCTTCGTCTTCGATCCGGGCCAGGGCCTGCCGCTGTTCAACGGCGACGAGCTGCGCCACTTCGTCGAGCTGGCGACCTGGGTGGCCGTCAACGACTACGAGGGCCGCATGCTGTGCGACCGCACCGGCTCGGACCTCGCCACGCTGTCGCGCTCGCACCTGAATGGCCTGGTCGTGACGCTGGGCCATGAGGGCTGCGACGTCTGGGTCGACGGCCAGGTGACCCGCGTGGCCGGCGTGCAGGCCGAAGCCGTGGTCGACCCGACCGGCTGCGGCGACGCCTTCCGCGCCGCGCTGCTCTACGGCCTGGAACGCGGCTGGGACCTGGTCCGCTGCGTCGAGCTGGGCAACCGCGTCGGCGCGATCAAGATCGCTGCGGCCGGCACCCAGAACCACGTGCTGGACCCGGTCGCGCTGGGCCTCGTCGCGGCCTGAGGCCCCAGGCCGCACCGCCCGTGGACGTCGTCTTCAGCCTCGTCGGCGTGCTCGGCCTGGTCGCCGGGCTGGTGCTGGTGATGCTGGCCAGCTGGGACCGCCAGCGCGCCCGCCGCACGGTCATCGAGACCGAGACCGAGCTGCGCATCTCGCGCGAGGCGGCCGCGCGCCAGCTGCTGGAGCTGCGCAAGCGTCTGGCGGAGGCCGAATCGGATCAGGCCCACATCGCCAGCCTGCAGGACGAGGTGCGGCGCCTGCGCGAGAAGAACCGGCAGCTGCGGGCCGCCTATGCACCGCACGAGCCCGAGACCGGCACGGGCCGTCTCGTGGCGGGGCCGGCGACGGGGCTGGCGGCATCGGAATCGTCCAACCCTCACACACCCCCACAGGACTCGCCGGAACGCAGCCAGGGCCGCCTGGAAGGCGCCAGCGGGGCGGCCGGACCCGACGCCTGAAGCGGCGTCAGGCCGATCGATCAGGCATCCGCCGCCGGCAGGTCCGGTACCCCGGCCGTTCGCAGGTCGGCCAGCCAGCGCCGCACCGCCGCCGCATCGGCCTGGGCATGCAGGCGCTTGCGTCGGCTGGTCTGGCCCTGCACCAGCTCGACCGCCCGCTGCGGCACGCCCAGCGACCGCGCCAGCCACGTCTGCAAGGCCTCGTTGGCGGCCCCGTCGACCGGCGGCGCAGCCAGCCGCACCCGCAAGGCACCGTCATGCAGGCCGACGGCCTCGGTGCGGCTGGCGTTGGGCACCACCGCGACATCGACCAGCACGCCGCCGGCCTGCGGCCAGTTCAGGAAGCTGGCCACGACGACGTCCGCGGACGGGGCGGCAGGTCGGGCGGGAGGGCTGGATCGCCGGTTCATGCGCAAGGCTCGGGTCGAAAGGCACGGACGAAAAAAAGCCCGGAACAGGTCCGGGCCGGATCGGGCCACCACCGCCGTGGGTCGCAAGACCCGCACGGCGGCCGGTGGCTGGATCAGGGCTTGTCGCCGGTCGGGAAGGGCCAGGCCGCTTGAGGGCTCAGCGTGGTCTTCGCCGCAGGGGCTGCAGGCGCCGCAGGGGCAGCAGGCGCAGGGGCCGCTTTCTTGGCTGCCTTCTTCGCTGCGGCCTTCTTGGCGGCCGCCTTCTTCGCGGGAGCCTTGGCAGGCGCCGCAGCCTTCTTTGCCGCAGCGGCCTTCTTGGCCGGGGCCTTGGCAGGCGCCTTGGCCGGGGCCGCAGCCGCCTTCTTGGCCGGCGCCGCTGCCTTCTTGACCGCAGCCGCCTTCTTGGCAGGTGCCTTGGCCGGCGCAGCAGCCTTCTTCGCAGCGGCCTTCTTCGCCGGAGCGGCAGCCGCCTTCTTGGCCGGAGCCGCCTTCTTCAGCGCGGGCTTCGGTGCCGCAGCAGCCTTCTTCGCCGGTGCCTTGGCCGGAGCCTTGGCGGGCGCAGCCTTCTTCGCAGCGGCCTTCTTGGCCGGAGCCGGTGCCGCCTTCTTGGCCGGTGCAGCCGCCTTCTTCGCCGGTGCGGCGGCCTTCTTGGCGGGGGCCGCAGCCTTCTTCGCCGGGGCTGCCTTCTTCGCTGCAGCCTTCTTCGCAGTTGCCATGTGAATCTCCTTGATCAGGTTGACGGGACATGCGGTCCGATGAACCGCATGATCCACAGAGCCCGGGTCATTCTTGCGCCGACCTCGGGTGCCGGGGATGTGTTCAGGCGCGACAGGCCTTCAAGCCTGCCGCGCCCACTCGGGTCGGACCCTCGTCAACGGATCGCGGCTTCACCGGCGAGCGGCCGGCGCGGCGATCGGTCAGTCCCAGGACAGCGCACCGCCGGACTGGTACTCGATGACGCGGGTCTCGAAGAAATTGCGCTCCTTCTTCAGGTCGATCATTTCGCTCATCCACGGGAACGGGTTTTCCTCGTTCGGGAAGAGCTCGTCGAGGCCGATCTGCGTGGCCCGCCGATTGGCGATGTAGCGCAGGTAGCCCTTGAACATCGAGGCGTTGAGGCCCAGCACGCCGCGCGGCATGGTGTCCTCGGCATAGCGGTACTCCAGCTCGACCGCCTTCATGAACAAGGCCTTGATCTCGGCCTTGAACGACGTCGTCCACAGCTGCGGGTTCTCGAGCTTGATCGCGTTGATCAGGTCGATGCCGAAGTTGCAGTGCATCGACTCGTCGCGAAGGATGTACTGGTACTGCTCGGCCGCGCCGGTCATCTTGTTCTGCCGGCCCAGCGCGAGGATCTGCGTGAAGCCGACGTAGAAGAACAGGCCCTCCATCAGGCAGGCGAAGACGATCAGGCTCTTGAGCAGGGTCTGGTCGTTCTCGAGCGTGCCGGTCTTGAAGGCCGGGTCCATGATCGCGTCGATGAAGGGGATCAGGAACTCGTCCTTGTCGCGGATCGACGCGACCTCGTGGTACGCGTTGAAGATCTCGCCTTCGTCCAGCCCCAGCGACTCGACGATGTACTGGTAGGCATGCGTGTGGATCGCTTCCTCGAAGGCCTGACGCAGCAGGAACTGGCGGCACTCGGGCGCGGTGATGTGGCGATAGGTGCCCAGCGTGATGTTGTTGGCCGCCAGCGAATCGGCGGTCACGAAGAACCCGAGGTTGCGCTTGATGAGGCGGCGCTCGTCATCGGTCAGGCCGTTCGGATCCTTCCACGTCGCGATGTCGCGCGACATGTTGATCTCCTGCGGCATCCAGTGGTTGGCACAGGTCGCGAGGTACTTGTCCCAGGCCCACTTGTACTTGAACGGGACCAGCTGGTTGACGTCGGTCTGGCCGTTGATGATGCGCTTGTCGGCGATGTTGACGCGGCGGCCGGAGTCGCCCGATTCATGGGTCGCGGCCGTCGATGCACGCGCACTCGGCAGGCCGACCGCAGCGTGCGGCAGTGACGAGGGCTGCATCGAAGCGTCACGCGGAACGTTCGATGGATACGGGGTCGCCGACGAGGGCGTGGGGCGCGGAGTGTCTTCCCAGACGAGCATGTCTGACTTCCTGATGACGTGAATTATCTGAATGTTGCGTCGAAACACCAAGCACTTATTGACACGCTGCAAGAGGGCGCGTGGCCCTCTTGCAGCGCATCGGCACGAGGCCTTCGGGCAAGGGCTGGATCAGGTCGCCTCAGCTCACTGACAGGCTTCGCAGGTCGGGTCGTCGATGGCGCAGAAACGGACGTCCGTGGCCGGGTTGGACTCGGCCGTCGCAGCCGCCATCTGGGCCTGTGCCTGAGCGGCCAGCGCATCCATCGACGCGGCCTGCAGACCACCGCCCTGACCACCCGGCACGGCGTTCAGCGAGCCCGCCTTGACGGTCGACTTCTCGGCATGCGTCGCGCCCATCGTGCGCAGGTAGTAGGTGGTCTTGAGGCCACGCAGCCAGGCGAGCTTGTAGGTCTCGTCGAGCTTCTTGCCCGACGCGCCGGCCATGTAGATGTTGAGGCTCTGGGCCTGGTCGATCCACTTCTGGCGACGCGACGCGGCCTCGACCAGCCACACCGGCTCGACCTCGAAGGCGGTCGCGTACAGGCGCTTGAGCTCCTCGGGCACACGGTCGATGCGGCGCAGGCTGCCGTCGAAGTGCTTGAGGTCCATGACCATCACGTCGTCCCACAGGCCGAGCTTCTTGAGGTCACGCACGAGGTACTCGTTGATGACCGTGAACTCGCCCGACAGGTTGCTCTTGACGGACAGGTTGCCGAAGCACGGCTCGATCGACGCGTCGACGCCGATGATGTTGGAGATCGTCGCGGTCGGCGCGATCGCCACGCAGTTGCTGTTGCGCATGCCGTGCTGGGCGATGCGGGCCCGCAGCGCATCCCAGTCCAGCGTCGACGAGGTGTCGACCTCGACATAGCCGCCACGCGCCTCGGCCAGCAGCTTGAGCGAGTCCTGCGGCAGGATGCCGCGGTCCCACAGCGAGCCGCGGTAGCTGCTGTAACGGCCACGCTCGGCGGCCAGCTCGGTCGAGGCCCAGTAGGCGTGGTAGCAGACCGCCTCCATCGAACGGTCGGCGAACTCGACCGCCTCCTGCGACGCGTAGGGCACACGCAGCTGGTAGAGCGCATCCTGGAAGCCCATGATCCCCAGGCCGACCGGGCGGTGGCGCAGGTTGGAATCACGTGCCTTGCGGACCGCGTAGTAGTTGATGTCGATGACGTTGTCGAGCATGCGCATCGCCACCGTGATCGTGCGGGCCAGCTTGGCCTGGTCGATCTGCTTGCCGTGCTCGCCATCGGTCAGGTGACGGGCCAGGTTGACCGAGCCGAGGTTGCACACCGCGATCTCGCGATCGTTGGTGTTGAGCGTGATCTCGGTGCAGAGGTTCGACGAGTGCACGACGCCGACGTGCTGCTGCGGCGAGCGCACGTTGCAGGCGTCCTTGAACGTGATCCACGGATGCCCGGTCTCGAACAGCATCGTCAGCATCTTGCGCCACAGGTCGACGGCACGGATGCGCTTGAACAGCTTGAGCTCGCCACGGTCGGCGCGGGCCTCGTAGGCGGTGTAGGCGGCCTCGAAGTCGGCACCGAAACGGTCGTGCAGGTCCGGGCAGGTCGACGGCGAGAACAGGGTCCAGTCACCGCCTTCCATGACACGACGCATGAACAGGTCGGGGATCCAGTTCGCCGTGTTCATGTCGTGGGTGCGACGGCGGTCGTCGCCGGTGTTCTTGCGCAGTTCGAGGAACTCCTCGATGTCGAGGTGCCAGCTCTCGAGATAGGCGCAGACGGCGCCCTTGCGCTTGCCGCCCTGGTTGACCGCGACGGCGGTGTCGTTGACGACCTTGAGGAAGGGCACGACACCCTGCGACTCGCCGTTGGTGCCCTTGATGTGCGAGCCCAGTGCGCGCACCGGCGTCCAGTCATTGCCCAGGCCACCGGCGAACTTCGACAGCAGCGCGTTGTCCTTGATGGCCTCGTAGATGCCGTCGAGGTCATCGGGCACGGTGGTCAGGTAGCAGCTCGACAGCTGCGAGCGGCGCGTGCCCGAGTTGAACAGCGTGGGCGTGCTGGACATGAAGTCGAACGAGGACAGGATCTCGTAGAACTCGATCGCGCGGGCCTCGCGGTCGACCTCGTTGAGCGCCAGGCCCATCGCCACGCGCATGAAGAAGGCCTGCGGCATCTCGATGCGGGCCTTGCGCACGTGCAGGAAGTAGCGGTCGTACAGGGTCTGCAGGCCGAGGTAGTCGAAGTCGAGATCGCGCTCGGCCTTCAGTGCGGCACCCAGGCGCGCCAGGTCGAACTGGGCCAGACGTTCGTCGAGCAGCTCGGCCTCGATGCCCTTCTTGATGAAGGCGGGGAAGTAGTCGGCGTAGCGCGCACCCATCTCGCCTTGCGTGACCTCCTCGCCGAGGATCTCGCGACGGATCGTGTGCATCAGCAGGCGGGCCGTGACGCGGGTGTAGGCCGGGTCCTTCTCGATCAGCGTGCGGGCGGCCAGGATGGCGGCCTTGTAGACCTCGTCGATCGGCACGCCGTCGTACAGGTTGCGGCGGGTCTCGGCCAGCACCGGCGCGGCCACGACCTCGCTGCCAAGGTTGGCACAGGCCGCCTCGATGATCCCGCTGAGCTGGGCCAGATCCAGCGGCACACGCTGGCCGCGGTCGGTGACGTAGAAGGCCGGCTCGGCCGCCCGTGCGGCCTGGCCTTGCTGGGCACGTTCCTGGGCCCGGCGTTCGCGGTAGAGCACGTAGGCACGGGCGACATCGTGATGGCCACCGCGCATCAGGCCGAGCTCGACCTGGTCCTGGATGTCCTCGATGTGGAAGCTGCCGCCGCTCGGACGCGAGCGCATCAGCGCGCGGACCACCGCCTCGGTGAGCGCATCGACGGTCTCGCGCACGCTGGCCGACGCCGCGCCCTGGGTCCCGTGCACCGCCAGGAAGGCCTTCATCATGGCCACCGAGATCTTGTGCGGCTCGAAGGCCACCACCGCACCGTTGCGGCGGATGATCTGGTAGCTGCCATAGACGCTGGTCGCCACCCGGGCGTCACCACCAAGGGTGCTGGTCGGGGCGTGCAGGGAAGGCTGCTGGTGAGGGGTGCCGGTTGCTTGCATCTGGGCTCCTTGCATGTCTGGAAAATCGTTCGGCAAGGCTTCGCCTCGCCTGGCATCGGGCGTCAGCATCGGAACGCTGCGCGTCTCGCCTGGCGGCGGTCAAAGAACTGCGGGATGGGGTCGGAAACGTCCCTTGGGACACGATCCGGGAGGGCCGACCGGATGACCGGTCAAATGGCCTGTTGCCCGGTGCATCGCGGGATCTGGGCTTGTCTGGAACGGGGCGAAGGATAACACGATGAGGCACTATAGCTAGTGCCTGGGTAGCCGCCAGCCACTAGCGCTAGTGTGAGGGGAGCAATTACCCCGAGTGCCGCGACTCTTGCATTTCGGGTTCAGCGCCAGGCCAGCGACAGGCCCCGATGCCGCAGCTTGCGACCCAGTCGCGCCGCATCGAAACCGGAGCCCGGATCCCCCTTGCGACCCGGCGCGACGTGCTCGTGCCCGGCCACCTCGCGCAGCGGCAGGACCCGTGCGAGCCGGCGCAGCAGATGCGCCAGCGCGCGGTACTGCACGGCCGCGAAGGTGCGGCCTTCGAGGCCCTCCAGCTCGATGCCGATGCTGAAGTCGTTGCAGTTGTCGCGGCCCTTCCAGTGCGACACGCCGGCATGCCAGGCGCGGCCCTGCAGCGGCACGAACTGAAGCAGCGCGCCGTCACGGCGGATCACGAAATGGGCCGAGACCTGCAGCCCGTCCAGCGCCGCGAAGGTGGGATGGGCCTGCGGGTCGAGCCGGTTGGTGAACAGCCGCTCGATCGCGTCGCCACCGTAGCGGCCGGGTGGCAGGCTGATCGAATGCACCACCGCGAGGTCGATCGCGATGCCTTCGGGCCGCCGGCCGAAGTTGGGACTGGCGACGCATCGTGCCGACCGGAGCCAGCCGGCCAGCCACGGGCCACGTCCGTCGCGCGGGCGGCGCGCGACCTTCATGCCCGACTCACTCGACGCCGCCCTCGCCGTCGTCGACGGTCAGGCCTTCGCCGGCCACCTGGATGCCCAGGCGCGCCATGCGGTAGCGCATCTGGCGCAGCGTCAGGCCCATCGCTGCACCGGCCGCCGTGCGGTTGTAGCGATGGCGTTCGAGCGCCCGCACCAGCACCGCGCGCTCGACCTCGTCGAGGTAGGCCACCAGGTCATCGGGCACGGCCGGTTCGGCCATCGACGGCACGGTCGACAGCATCGGCGCCACGTCGGCCGGCAGGACGGTCGCCGGCTTGAACGGATAACCGGTCCACGGCGGGTCGATCCGGGCCTCCTGGCCCCAGCCGGTGGCCTGGGCGGACGGCACCGCAGCAGGACGGCCACGCGGCGGGATCGGCAGTTCGAGGTCCTCGACGTCGATCTGGCTGGCGCTGCTCAGCGCGACGGCACGGTGCAGCAGGTTCTCCAGTTCCCGCACGTTGCCGGGGAAGTCGTAGTGGGCCAGGTGGTCGAGCGCGCGCGGCGTCAGGCGTGGCATCACGGCCATGCCGGCATCGGCGGCGACCCGCTCCAGCACACGCGCGCACAGCTCGTAGAGATCGTCGCGGCGCTCGCGCAGCGGCGGCACCCGGATCTGGATCACGTTGAGGCGATAGAACAGGTCCTGGCGGAACCGGCCTTCGGCCACCTCGTCGGCCAGGTCGCGATGGGTCGCGCTGATGATGCGCACGTCGACGGCCACCTCGGCAATGGCACCGACCGGTCGCACCGCGCGTTCCTGGATCGCCCGCAGCAGCTTGCTCTGCATCGACAGCGGCAGGTCGCCGATCTCGTCGAGGAACAGGGTGCCACCGTGTGCGGCCTGGAAGAAGCCCTCGCGATCCTCGGCCGCGCCGGTGAAGGCGCCCTTGCGGTAGCCGAAGAACTCGGCCTCCAGCAGCTGTTCCGGGATGGCGCTGCAGTTGACGGCGATGAAGGGCTGAGCCGCACGCGTGCTGACCTGGTGGATCGAGCGCGCGACCAGCTCCTTGCCGGTGCCCGACTCGCCCTGCACCAGCACCGGCGCCATGCTGCGCGCGACCTTGTCGACCAGCGCGCGGACCTGCTGCATCGCCGCCGACTGGCCGGCCATGCGGCGCAGCGCGCCACTGCCACGCTCGTGGCGCGGCACGATCGAACGGGGGCCCTGGCCGAAGTCGACCGGAACGGCACCGGTGGCCGGCGGACCGGCATGGGGTGCGGCGCCACGTGCGGCCGGGCTGCGGCCCAGCGCGGCGGCGACGACGCTGCGGAACACCTTCAGGTCGACCGGCTTGGTCAGGTAGTCGTAGGCGCCCGACTTCAGCGCCTGCACCGCGTTCTCGGCCGAACCGTAGGCGGTGATGACGATAGCCCGCTCGCTGCGGCCCGACTGTTCGAGCCGGCGCAGCAGGTCCAGCCCGCTGCCGTCGGGCAGGCGCATGTCGGTGATGACGGCGCTGTAGGTGCGGTCCTTGAGCTGCGCCCAGGCCTCCTCGACGCTGCCGGCGGTCTCGACCTCATAGCCCTCGCGCAGCAACGTCAGCTCGTAGACCGTGCGCAGGTCGGGCTCGTCGTCGACGACCAGCAGGCTGTGCAGCGAGGTCGCGCTCATCGGGCCATCCCAGGCCGCATCGGCTGCGTCACCGGGATCATGCGCGGCAGGGTCATCACGAAGACGTTGCGGTGCCGCGCACCGGCGCCGCGCGGGTGGTACTCGATCGTGGCGCCATAACGTTCACAGAGCTCGCGGCAGATGTAGAGCCCGAGACCGCTGCCGCGGCTGCGGGTCGAGAAGAACGGCTCGAACAGGTAGGGCTCGACGTCGGAGGCGATCGGCGGACCGTCGCTGGCCACCGAGACCACGGCCTGCGCGTCGCCACGCGCATGCACGCGCACCCACAGCGCATCGGTGCGGCCGCTGCCGTGGCGATGGGCGTTCTCCAGCAGGTTGACCAGCACGCGCCGCAGATGGTCCGGATCGAACCGCACCGGCAGCACGCCGTCGCCGGCCTCGACCATCAGCGGGCTCGGGCCGATCTGCGGCAGGCTGGCGGTGCGGGCCCAGTCGTTGCACAGCATCTGGACCTGGGCGGAGAGGTCGATCACCGGCGCCTCGCGCGGTGCGCCGGGGGCGACCTCCATGACGTCGTCGACGATGCGCTGCAGCCGCACGACGTTGTCGGCCACCATGCGCGTGAGCTGGCGCTGCGCCGGCTGCATCAGGTCCTCGGCCAGCAGCGCGTTGGCCTGCGCGATCGCGGCCAGCGGGTTGCGGATCTCGTGGGCGATGCCGGCGGAGACACGGCCCATCGCGGCGAGCTTCTCCTGGCGCGCCCGCGTCTGCAGTGTGCGCACGTCTTCCATGAACAGCACGCACAGCAGCGACTCGCCGGGCTTGTCCTCGTCGGCCGGGCCGGCGTTGTCCTGGCGGCGGGTGAAGCGCATGCGCAGGCGCAGACCACGCTCCTCGACCTTCGCGCCCTGGCTCAGGCGCAGGCGGATCTCCTCGCCGCCATCGGGCCAGAACCCGGTGGCCCAGGCACGCTCCAGGGCCAGCCAGAGGGGCTCCCAGGCCTCGTGCTGGCGCAGGTCGAAGGCCATGAAGCGCCGGCCGGGCGGTGCGCCGATCAGGGCCATCGCGGCCGGGTTGGCGGCGCGCACGTGGCCTTCGGTGTCGACCACCATCACGCCGTCCTGCATCTCCTCGATCATCAGCCGGTTGAGCAGCGCCTGCTGGCGCGCCATCTCCAGGGTGCTGCGTGCGGCGGCTTCCTGGCGGGTCAGGCGGTCGGCCATCTCGGCCGTCAGCAGCGCCAGCGCGAACACCATCGCGCCGAACATGCCCGACTGCGTCAGCTGCGCGGCCATGTCGGCACCATCGATCACGCGCCACCAGGCCGAACCCAGCAACAGCAGCACGACGGCGGCGGCCACCGCTGCCGCCGAACGGCGCGGCAGCAGCGCGCCTGCGGTCAGCACCGGCAGCAGGAACAGCGCGTTGATGTTCAGTGGCGCAGCAATCGAGGCCACCAGCAGCACCGAGAAGGCGACCAGGTCGACGCCGATCGTCAACACCTGCCAGCGCCGCCGCAGATGGCCACGCAGGTCCAGCGGCGCACTCAGCCGTGGCAGCCAGCGCAGCTCGACCTGCGCGACCAGCAGCAGGGTGGCCAGCGCATAACCGCCGCAGACCGCCAGCGAGAACAGCGTCGAGCCAGCGGTGCCATAGATGGCGATCACCGCCTGCATCGCCAGCAGCAGCACGGCCAGCAGGGCGCGTGCGACGACAAAGCCCCGGAAGATGCGCTGGAACGCCTTCGGCGGCCCCTTGCCGGCCCGCGACGAGGGGATCGGCTCGATCACCGGCGGCGCGCTGAAGCCGCTCGAATCCTCGCCGGCACGCGACGTCTCGGGGCCGTCGTCGACCGCCGTCTGGGCGCCAGGATGGGCGGCCCATTCCTCGGCCGGCACGGTGTCGGCGCCGCGGTCGGCATCCAGGTCGGCCAGGCCGCTGGGCGGGGCGGCGCGCGAGCTGGTCGACGGGTCGGCCCGGACCCGTTCGAAGCGGTTGCGGGCGGCCGCATCACCGCGCTCGTCGGCGCCGCGCCGGCCTTCCGCCGGCAAGGTCGGCGCGAAGCCGCTGCCCATCGGCCGGGTCGGGGCGATCAGCGCGTCGATGTCTTCCGGACGGGTCGATTCGACGCCGTTGCCGAAGCCCGCGAACCAGGAGTCGCGCGGCACCGCAGGTCGCCCCGGACGCCGTCCCGGCAGGTCCGTGTCCAGGAAGGGCAACGGCGGCGCGGCGGGATGTCCGGATGGGCGATTGCGGGCCATGGGAGTCGCGTGGCCTCAGCCTGGCAGTCCGGCACCCGGGCCGGCCGCCAGATGGGAGGGGCTGCAGTAGTCGCGCGCATCGGCGCCCCGCACCGCCTCGGACTCGGGCAGATGAAGGCCGCAATGGGCACAGCGGACCATGCGGCCGGGCGTCGACGTGGTCGCGCCGGGCCGGAGCGGCACGTCGACGCGACGGGTCTCGGTGCTGGCCATCTCGCGCTCCCGCTGCCACTTGCGGATCAGCAGGTAGACCGCCAGGCCGATCAGCAGCCACAGCAGCGCCCTCATGGCGTCACCCCCGCCAGCGCGGCCGGGCGGTGCAGCAGCACCTCGAACACGAAACGCGAGCCGACATAGGCCAGCAGCAGCAGCACGCTGCCCACGTACAACCAGCGGGTGGCCCGGCGACCGCGCCAGCCGAAGGCCCGGCGCCCGCCGAGCAGCCCGGCGAAGACCGCCCAGCCCAGCACCGAGAAGACGGTCTTGTGGTCCCAGCGCCAGGAGGCCATGAACCAGCTGCCCAGCACGATCGCGCCGGACAGCACGACGAAGCCGGCGGCGACGAAGCGGAAGGTCAGCTGTTCGAGCAGCAGCAGCGGCAGGCCCGCACCGCCCGGGGCCGGCGCCCGGCGCGAACGCATCGCGCGCTCGGCCCGGTCCAGCCAGATCGCGTGCAGCACGGCCGCACCGAACAGACCGTAGGACGCGAAGCCCATCAGCCAATGCAGCGGGGCCCAAGGCGAGACCGCATGGATGGCGCCTTCACCCGGGAACGCCAGGCCGATCACGATGGCCAGCCCGCCCAGTCCGGCCAGCAGCCGCCGGATCGCCGGGACGGGCACGAAACGGCTCTCGACCGCATGCACCGCCAGCACCAGCCAGACCGTCGACGACAGCGCGGCGGAGAAGCCGAACCGGATGCCATCGCCCGGCAGGCCGATGCCCAGCAACTGCGCGAACAGCGCGGTGCCGTGGGCGATCCAGGCCAACGGCAAGGCACGTCGGGCGCGCGCCGAATCACCCGTCGGCCAGGCCAGCGCGTAGGCCACCAGCGCCAGCACCGCCGGCACCACGGACCAGGGCGACAGCGGAGCCGGAAACGAGGCTGAAAAGTCGGTCGATAGAATCACCCGCACAGTGTACTGACGGCCCCCGTCGTGACGACGCAGCACGGGCCGTCCTGCCCGCCCGACCGACCGCATCGGTCACAGAACTCCCTGGAATCCCCGATGGCCTCAGCCCTCTCCGACCGCCTGTCCAAGCTCGTCAAGTCGATGCGTGGCCAGGCCCGCATCACCGAATCGAACGTGCAGGACATGATGCGCGAGGTGCGCATGGCGCTGCTCGAGGCCGACGTCGCGCTGCCCGTGGTGCGCGACTTCATCAACCGGGTGAAGGAGAAGGCGCTCGGCCAGGAGGTGGTCGGCTCGCTCAATCCGGGCCAGGTGCTGGTCAGCATCGTCCACAAGGAACTGGCCGCGACGATGGGTGAAGGTGTCGCGGACCTGAACCTCGCGGTCCAGCCGCCAGCCGTCATCCTGATGGCCGGCCTGCAGGGTGCCGGCAAGACGACCACCACCGCCAAGCTGGCCAAGCACCTGATCGAACGCCGCAAGAAGAAGGTGCTGACGGTCTCGGCCGACGTCTACCGCCCGGCCGCGATCGAGCAGCTCAAGACCGTGACGAAGCAGGCCGGCGCCGAGTGGTTCCCGAGCCAGCCGACCGACAAGCCGCGCGACATCGCGCTGGCCGCGATGGACCACGCGCGGCGTCACCTGTTCGACGTGCTGCTGGTCGACACCGCCGGCCGGCTGGCGATCGACGAGGCGCTGATGGCCGAGATCCGCGAGCTGCACGCGGCGCTCAACCCGATCGAGACGCTGTTCGTGGTCGACGCGATGCAGGGCCAGGACGCGGTCAACACCGCCAAGGCCTTCAAGGACGCGCTGCCGCTGACCGGTGTCGTGCTGACCAAGCTGGACGGCGACTCGCGCGGCGGCGCGGCGCTGTCGGTGCGGCAGATCACCGGCGCGCCGATCAAGTTCGCCGGCGTGTCCGAGAAGATCGACGGCCTGGAGGTCTTCGACGCCGATCGCCACGCCGGCCGGGTGCTCGGCATGGGCGACATCGTCGCGCTGGTCGAGGAGGTGCAGAAGGGCGTCGACATCCAGGCCGCGCAGAAGCTGGCCGACAAGGTCCGCAGCGGCGAGGGCTTCGACCTGAACGACTTCCTGGCCCAGCTCAGCCAGATGAAGAAGATGGGCGGCCTGTCCGGCCTGCTCGACAAGCTGCCCAGCGAGCTGGCCGCCAAGGCCGGTCAGGCCGACATGGGCAAGGCCGAGAAGGACGTGCGCCGCATGGAGGGGATCATCAACTCGATGACGCCGCTGGAGCGCCGCAAGCCCGACCTGCTCAAGGCCAGCCGCAAGCGCCGCATCGCCGCCGGCGCCGGCGTTCAGGTCCAGGAGGTCAACCGGCTGCTCAACCAGTTCGAGCAGATGCGCGACATGATGAAGAAGATGAAGGGCGGCGGCTTGATGAAGATGATGAAGCGCATGGGCGGCGGCAAGGGCAAGTTCCCGCCGGGCATGGGCGGGATGGGTTTCTGACCCGTTCTGGTGCATGAAGCTGTGCTGCATCAAGATCGCCGTTCATGCATCCCCCCGGTGGGTGAGACTGTTACAACGAACCCGCTTGGGCTTCATTGACGATCCAGTTCGTGCGCGCTAACTTGTCGTGATGGATCTCACACTGTTGGCCGCCAATCCGATCGCCCTGGTGGCCTTGTCCGGCTTATGCGCTGCGGTGGTCGTCTGGTCCTGGCGTCGCAGCCAGGCGGACAAACCCCGCAAGCCGAGCGTCGGTCGCCCGCGTGCGCTCGACGCGGTCGACACCGTGATCGGCTGGCCGCCCGAGGCGACGCGCGTGCTGACGCTGCGCCACCAGCGCGCCTTCGAGGTGCTGCGCCGGGCCCTGCCCGACCATCTGGTGCTGGCGCAGGTGCCGATCTCCCACTTCGTGCGCGTGCCCACGCGCAACTCCTACGTCGAATGGATGCGCCGGGTCGGCCACGTCTGCGTCGACCTGATGGTCTGCGACGCGGCGTCCAACGTGATCGCGGTGATCGAGGTCCGCCCGGCCGACCGGGTCGAGACCGAACGGGCCCGCAAGCGCCACCAGCGCGTCGAGCGCGTGCTGCGCGCCGGCGGCATCCCCCTGCATGTCTGGACCGAATCGCTGCTGCCGGACCCTGCCGCCGTCCGCAAGATCTTCGTGCCGCAGGCCGTCGCCGAGCCGCTGAGCGATGAAGGTCCCGAGACCAGTCCGATGGAGCCGGTGCTCTACCGCCAGGGGCGCAGCCGCGCCGCCGGATCGGACGTCGGCGGCGACCGCGAGCCGCCCCGCACCACCTGGTTCGACGACCTGAACGCGACCCGCCCGGCACCGCTCGATCCGGCCCAGGTCAGCACCAGCGAGGTGACCGATGGCGGCTCGCTCGGCGGCATCAAGCCACCCGTGCACGGCATCGCCGGACTGAGTCGCTGAGGCGCATCCCGGCGGCCTGCGGGCCGATCCAGGACACCACGGAGCCGCCCCATCCCGGGCGGCTTCCTCGTTTTCGCGCGACAAAAAAAAAGGTTCATCACGGATTCCCGGGAAACGCTGCCTTGATCTTGAGGAAGAAGTAGTCGGTGTCGCGGTAGCCGTAGGCCATGCGCTTGATGACCTTGATGCGGTTGTTGATGCCTTCAATCTGGCCGGTGTGCATGGGCCATCGAACGCGAGAGACGATGCCGCGCCAGTAGGGCTTGAGGCTGCGGGCGAAGTGTTGCAAGGCCGGGATGGCGCTTTGCTGGGCGTGCGCCAGCCACTGCCGCCATCGCTGCCGCCATTCCCAGGCTGAGCTTGCCGTCCAGAGCGTCTTGAGCTCATCGCGCATGAGGTAGGCCGTCAAGATGGGCTGATTGGCGGCAAGCACCTCGTCAAGGTGAACCTGCTGTGAGTGGCTGAGCCGGTCTCGGTTGCGCAGAAGCAGCCAGTGCGCCTGCTTGACCAGGCGACGCGCGGGCTTGTCCTGTCGCAGCTTGTTGGCCGCCTCGACCCTGACGCGGGTCACGACATCGCGGCCGTACTTGGCGACGACGTGGAACAGGTCATAGACGATGCGCGCGCGTGGGCAGTGATGGCGCACCTCGAGGTCGAACGCCGAGTTCATGTCCATGGCCACGGCCTCGACGCGCGCGCAGCCCTCGGCGCCGAGTTGCTCGAAGAACGGGCGGATCGATCGGCGCGTGCGGCCCTGGGCGACGTACAGCACGCGACGCGTATCGGCATCGACGATGACGCTGGCGTAGCGGTGACCCTTGAACACCGCGAACTCGTCCATCGCCAGTCGCCTCGGCTGCGCGGGCGGCAAGCCTTCGACCAGCGCTTGCAGGCGACGTCGATCCAGTTCTCGCACCGTGCTCCAGTGCAGGCCGAACAGCTCGGCCACATGCGCCACCGTCATCCTCGCGCACAGCTCAGCGGCCGCCTGAGCCAGCCGGCGCGTCAGCCTGGCGTGCGGATCCAGCCATGACACGAACTGCTGGCAATGCCCGCAAGTCGGACAGGCCAGTCGCTGGAACTGCACGTCCAGCGTGACCGGACAGCCCAGCATGGGCAGGTCACGGATGCGCCGTTGCACCCGCTCGTGAACCTGCGCGCACGCCTGACGGCAGCGTCCGCACAAAGGCACCGAGCCTTCCTCAACCTCCAGTTCGATCTCGACGGCCGACTCCTTGCGGACCAGCCGTCGCACGCTGAAGCCCTCCCAGAACGGGAGCTCGCTTGTATCCTTGTTCATTGGGGCAGTGCTTTCCCGAGTCGGTGTGTCTTCGCACAACCATCTTCTCGCGGGATGTCACTGCCCTACCTCGTTCTGGATCGTCCTCCCGGACTTCCGTGATGAACCAAAAAAAAGAGCCCCAGCAATGGGCTGGGGCTGCAAAGCCTTAACGCTGTCAACACGGTAAGGCACCTGCTCAGGGAGGAAAAGCAGGGAACGACGACCTTGCGGCCAATCGCTCGGGTTTGAGTGTAGCAGCGGCATTTGTGCGGCTGGATCGGGTTGGCTACTGACATCGGACAAGACTGGATGGCAGCTGAAGACGGCCCTGGCGCGACAATCGCGGCTCGCCGACAGCCAAGAGCCGCCCCATGCACGTCCCGCCGCCCTACCCCCTGGCCCGTCCGCGTCGCCTGCGTCGCGACGCCTACACCCGCGCGCTGGTGCGCGAGCATCGCCTGCACCCGAGTGACCTGATCTACCCGGTCTTCGTGCTGGAAGGCGAGGGCCGCACCGAGGACGTCGGCTCGATGCCCGGCGTGCAGCGCCTGAGCCTGGACCGGCTGCTGCCGGTGGCCGAACAGTGCGTCGAGCTGGGCGTGCCGGTGATGGCGCTGTTCCCGGTGCTGGGCGGCGCCCACAAGACCGCCGACGGCCGCGAGGCCGCCAACCCGGACGGCCTGGTGCCGAAGGTCGTCGCCGAGCTGAAGCGGCGCTTCCCCGATCTGGGCGTGATGACCGACGTCGCGCTCGACCCCTACACCACCCACGGCCAGGACGGCCTGATCGACGACACCGGCTACGTGCTCAACGACGAGACCATCGAGGTGCTGGTCCGGCAGGCCCTGACCCAGGCGCGGGCTGGCGTCGACATCGTCGCGCCCAGCGACATGATGGACGGCCGCATCGGCGCGATCCGCCGCGCGCTGGAGGCCGAAGGCCTGATCCACACGCGCATCATGGCCTACAGCGCCAAGTACGCCAGCGCCTTCTACGGCCCGTTCCGCGACGCGGTCGGCTCGGCCGGCAACCTTGGCAAGAGCAACAAGAAGGTCTACCAGATGGACCCGGGCAACACCGACGAGGCGCTGCGCGAGGTCGGCCTGGACCTGGCCGAAGGCGCCGACATGGTGATGGTCAAGCCCGGCATGCCCTACCTGGACGTGGTCCGGCGCGTGAAGGACGAGTTCCGCGTGCCGACCTTCGCCTACCAGGTCAGCGGCGAGTACGCGATGCTCAAGGCCGCCGCCGGCAACGGCTGGCTGGACCACGACGCCGTGATGATGGAGAGCCTGCTGGCCTTCAAGCGCGCGGGCGCCGACGGCATCCTGACCTACTTCGCGCTCGACGCGGCACGGGTGCTGCGCCAGTCGCGCGACTGATCAGCCGCCCAGGCCGTCCATGACCTCGCGCGCCAGGCAGAGGTCTTCCCAGACACGCGACTTGTCGACCGGGTTGCGCAGCAGGTAACCGGGGTGGTAGGTCACCACCACCGGCACGCCGTGGTACTGGTGGACCTTGCCGCGCAGCCGGCCGATCGGCTCGGCGCTGCGCAGGATCGACTGCACCGCGAAGCGCCCCAGCGCCAGGATCAGGCGCGGCTTCACCAGCTCGACCTGCCGCTTCAGGAAGGGCTCGCAACGCTCGACCTCGTGCGGCTCGGGGTTGCGGTTGCGCGGCGGGCGGCACTTCAGCACGTTGGCGATGTAGACCTGCCGTTCGCCGCCGTCATCGGCACGCGTCAGGCCGGTCGCACGCAGCATGTTGTCGAGCAGCTGGCCGGCGTCGCCGACGAAGGGCTGGCCGGTGCGGTCCTCGTTCTCGCCGGGCGCCTCGCCGACCAGCATCCAGCGCGCCTGCCGGTTGCCGACGCCGAAGACGGTGTGGCGCCGGCTGTCGCACAGCTCGCAGGCGCGGCAGCCGGCGACGGCCGATTCGAGCGCGTCCCAGCCCATCGTCGCGACCGGGCTGGCCGGGTCGAGCGCCACCGCCGCGGCTGGCACGAAGGTGACGGGCGACACGACCGGTGCAGGCGAAGGTGCAGGCGCCGGCGCCACCACCGGTTCGGCGACATCGATGGCGACCGGTTCGACCACCGGTTCGACCACGGCTTCGCCCGTCGGCAGCCGCAGGTGGACGCCCATCTCCGCGAGCATCGCGACCTGACGTTCAGACCAGACCATGACCCTCCTCCGGCTTGTGGCGAACCGGGCGGTCCGGGTCGATGGACAGGCGCAGCACCAGCGCGTCCTCGCGCTCGCCGTTCGCGCCCGGGTAGTAGCCGCGTCGCACGCCGACCTGCACGTAGCCGTGCCGGGCGTAGATCTCGCGGGCGCGCACGTTGCTCGGGCGCACCTCCAGCCAGACGCAGTCCGAGCCGGTGGCCCGCGCATGGCGGTCCAGCTCGTGCAGCAGGCGCACCGCATGGCCGCGGCCCTGGTGTTCGGGCGCGACGGTGATGTTCAGCAGGTGCCACTCGTCGACACCGGCCATCGCGACCATGTAGGCGACCAGTTCGCCGGCCGGCGTCTGCAGGCCCTGGGCGAGATAGCCGGCGGCCAGCGCGTCGATGAAGTTGCCGCGGCTCCACGGATGCGAGTAGCAGCGCACCTCGATGGCCAGCAGCGCGTCGAGCGTGTCGACCGTGATCGGCCGCACCACCAGCGGCATCGCCCGCGCCAGATGCGCAGGCCGGACAGCCGGTCGGGCGCTCATCGGGTGTTCACCGGGCCGGGACGGCCGCGCGTTCGGCCGTGGTCTGCGCGACCTTGTCGCGCACGTAGAGCGGCAGCGCCAGCGCGGGGTCGATCCATTGCCCGGCCCGATGGGCCTTCAACGTCAGCGCGGCCAGGGCCTCGCCATCGGGCAAGGCCGTGGCGCACATCGGCAGGCCAAGGCCTTCGGCGGCGGCGGCATGCACCGTCCAGCCCGGGCCGGCCAGCGCCGCCGGATGGGCCGACACGCGCTCGCGCAGCGCCTCGGGCCGCAGCAGCGACGGGGCGGCGATGACCGTGCCGGATGCGTCCGTGGCAAGTTGCCAGTCGGCCTCGCCGTGACGCTGCCAGCAGGCGGCATAGGCCTCGTTCATGCGGGCGTCCAGCACCGTCCAGACCCGTTCGAAACCGGCCTGCCGGTGGGCCGATTCGGCCACCAGTGCCAGCGTGTCCAGCGCCACCAGCGGCCGGTCCAGTCCGATCGCCAGGCCCTGCGCGATCGAGCAGGCGGTGCGCAGCCCGGTGAAGGCGCCGGGACCGCGGCCATGGCCGATGACATCGAGGTCCGCCATCGTCGCGCCGGCCTCGGCGACCAGTTTGGCGATCGCCGGCAACAGGTTCATCGAGGCCTGCGCGCCGCCGGCCAGGGCACGCGTGCGCAGCAGGCCGTCACGCCACACCGCGAGGTGCAGGGTCTCGGTCGCGGCATCGAGTGCAAGGAGGCAGGTCGGGGTCATGGGCTCGGGCGGGAAAGGCCGGTCAGTGTAGCGGTCGACATGCCCGACAAGGCCGATGCGATCGGCCTTGTCGGCCGTCGGGCGCTCCTATGATCGACGCCGATGCGCGCGCCTCCTGCCCCCTTCCGCCCCCTGTCGACGCTGGCCTTGCTCGGCTCCCTGCTGCCGCTGGCGGCCCCCGCTCAACCGACCCCGCGCCTGCCGCCGGGCGTGCTGTCGGCGCTGACCCAGGCGGGCTTGCCGGCGGAGGCCCTGCACGTCTGGGTCGGCCCGGTCGACGGCGGCGAGCCCTGGCTCGCGCACCGCGCCAGCCTGCCGGTCAACCCGGCCTCGCTGATGAAGCTGACGACCTCGGCCGCCGCGCTGGAGACACTCGGCCGCAGCTTCCAGTGGCAGACCCAGGTCAGCGTCGACGCGCTGCCGCGCGACGGCGTGCTGGCCGGTTCGCTGCGCATCCGCGGCAGTGGCGACCCGAGCCTGGTGGCCGAGCGGCTGTGGCTGCTGCTCGACCAGATCCGCCAGCGCGGCGTGCGCGAGATCCGCGGCGACATCGTGCTCGACCGCAGCGCCTACGCCGTTCCCGAGGTCGATCCGGCCGCCTTCGACAACGAGCCCTTCCGCCCGTACAACGTGCGGCCCGATGCGCTGATGGTGAACTTCCGCAGCGTCACGCTGACCTTCCGGCCGCACCCGACGCAGCCCTGGGCCGAGGTCTCGTCAGACCTTGCGCTGGCGGGCTGGCGGGTGGCCGATCGGGTGCCCTTGCTCGACGGCCCCTGCGACGACTGGCGCGCCAGGCTGCAAGGCGACTTCCGCTCGCCCGCCACGTGGACCTTCGCCGGCGGGCTGCCGCGCAGCTGCGGCGAACGCAGCTGGCCGGTGGCCTATCCGGAGCCGGCGAGCCACACGGCCCGTGCGATCGAGGCGATGTGGCGCGCGATGGGCGGCACGCTGCAAGGCAAGGTCCGGTCGGGCGGAAACGGTGGTGAGGCGGTGCCGCTGCTGACCTTCAGCTCGCCACCGCTGGCCGACGTGCTGCGGCCGATGAACCTGTTCAGCAACAACACCATCGCGCAGCAGACGCTGCTGGCCTTGTCCGGGCCGCCACCGGCGACCTGGGAGGCCGGCCGCGCGGTCGTCATGGGGCTGCTGCCCCGGGTGGGTTGTGCGGCCGACGAGCTGAAGCTGGACAACGGCTCGGGCCTGTCGCGCGAGGAGCGCATCACGCCGCGTTGCCTGGCGCAATGGCTGCGCTGGTCATGGCGCCAGCCGTGGATGCCGGACCTGCTGTCGAGCCTGCCGCTGGCCGGCGAGGCGACCGCGCGGCGGGCCTACTCGGTGGCCGGGCGTGCCCACCTGAAGACCGGCTCGCTGGCCGACGTAGCCGGCGTAGCCGGCCTGATCGACGGTCTCGACGGCCGCCGCGCGGTCGCCGTCGTCATCCTGAACCACCCGCTGGCCAGCCGCGACGGTGGCCGGGTGGTGCTGGATGCCGTGCTGGCCTGGGGCGCCGAACGGCTCGCGGCGGGTGCGCCCGCCACGCGCTGAAGCGCGTTCAGAACGGGTTGTTGCGGGCCCGGAAGATCGCCCCGCCGGTGCCGGCGGCGATCTGGTTGTGGAAGGCCGGGCCGGGGATCACGTCGAAGGCCCACAGCCAGTTCGTGCTGGTCGCGTTCGTGACCAGCGTCGAGGTGGTGCAGGTCGTCGTCGGCGTGGCCGGCGTGCCGGTGTTGCACGACGAGGAGTTGAGCGATCCGGTCACGTTGGCCAGGCCGTAGATCGAGAAGAACAGCGGGTTCGGCGTGGTCGTCGTCATCGAGCGCAGCTTGTCGTCGAAGATCACCAGGCCGGCATAACGGCCGTCGTTGAGCACGCGGTTGCGCAGCGCGTCGTTGAAGGTGGCCGTGAAGACGGTCAGCGGATCGGTGCGCGATGCCTGGTTCTGGCAGACCTGCGAGCCGGTGATCAGCCCATCCGCATAGGCGCGCGGCGAACAGCCGAGGTCGGGCACGGTGCCGTAGATCACGCGTGGGCCGTTGCCGTTGTCGGCGATCGAGTTGACCAGGTCACCCATCGCGTGGCCCTTGGTGACCATCTGGGCGAGCAGCGCGTTGTACTGGGTCGCGTCGGTCTTCCAGGTGTTATAGGCCTCGATGACGTCCCACAGGCCGCCTTGCAGCGTGACCAGCGTCGACGACACGAAGGCGCCCGGGTTGGCGGCCCGGGCGGTGGCCACCTGGGCCACGATGTCGGCGACCTTGGCGTTGATCGCCGCGCCCATCACGCCGTTGGACGACCCGCCCACGGGGCAGTTCGGCAGCGTCAGGCCCATCGCGGTCGCCAGTTGCTGGTTCCACAGCGGGTTGACGCTGCAGTCGCCGCCGTTGACGTTGACCTTCAGACCGTCGGCGCGGACCGCGCTGAGGTCGTCACCGAAGGACATCAGGCGCGTCGGCACGTACGGATTGATCCGGCTGGAGCTGTCGCAACCCGCCAGGCCCGCCAGCGCGACGGCCAGGACGGTGGCGGAGCGCAGCACGCGCGCAAGCAGGGACTGGGGCTTCATCGAGTCTCCAACGGGGAAACGGGGCTGGTTTGAAAGGGACGGCGATCAGGCTGCGGCCGCCCGCTGCAGGCGGTCGCGCACGCCATCCCAGGCGCTGTCGGGCGGTGGCTGCTCGACCCAGATCAGCGACACCCGGGCGTCGTCGAAATCGCGCAGGGCACCGAACAGCTCGTGCGCCGCCTGGGCCGGGTCGGCCGGCAGGGTCCGCCAGACCACGCCGCGCAAGCCGGGCGGTTTCGGGAGGCGCGAATATACCGCCAGCGTCGGCGCCTTCGATGACGCCGCCGTGCCGCTTGGTGACGCCGTTGCGGCGGCTTCCGACAGGCTGGGGGCGAGCATCTCCAGGGCCTGGCGCAAGGCCTTCGCCTCCATCAGGCGGACCTTGGCGCTGGGTGCGTAATGCGCGGCCAGCGTGCCGGACGCACGCGGCGCCGTGGCGTCCGGCGCGAGCAGCGGCTCACCGGCCGCCGCCTCGATCAGAGCCCGGCCCAGTGCGCCTGGCCGCAGCAGCACCGGATGGCCGCGGCTGCAGTCGACGATGGCCGACTCGATGCCGACCTCGCAGTCGCCGCCGTCGAGCACCAGCAGGCCGGCCGCCTCGGGCTGGCCGGCGAACTCGTCCATCACGTGGGCGGCGCGTGTCGGGCTGACGCGGCCGAAGCGGTTCGCGCTCGGCGCAGCGACGCCGCTGACCCCCGCCGCCGCTGCCGCCCGCAGCAGCGCCTGCGCGATCGGGTGCGACGGGCAACGCAGGCCGACGCTCGACTGGCCGCCAGCCGCCTCGGCCGCGATGCCGGGTCGACGCGGCACGATCACCGTCAGCGGCCCGGGCCAGAAGGCGTCGATCAGGCGACGGGCCAGCGTGGGGATCCCGGCCGCATAGGCCTCGGCGCCGGCCGCATCGGCCACGTGCACGATCAGCGGGTGGTCGCTCGGCCGGCCCTTGGCCGCGAAGATGCGCGCGACGGCCTGCGCATCGTCGGCGCGGGCGCCCAGGCCGTAGACGGTCTCGGTCGGCAGCGCCACCAGCCCGCCTTCGGCCAGACGCTGGACGGCGCTGGCCAGGCTGGCCGCACGTTCGGCCTCGGTCGCGGTGGGCAACAGGACAGGCACGACGGGATGGCCGATCAGAACGGCTCGAAACCGAGCACGGCCGCCGCCTGCAACGCCACGGCACGCGCCTGCTGCGGCGTCGCGGCGGTGATGGTCAGGTGGCCCATCTTGCGGGCACGCCGGACCTCGGCCTTGCCGTACAGGTGCAGGTGGGTGCCGGGCAAGGCCAGCACGCCGGCCCAGTCGGGCGTGCGCTCGAGGCCGCTGGCGTCGAACCACAGGTCGCCCAGCAGGTTGAGCATCACGCAGGCCGAATGCAGCCGGGGCGCGACCAGCGGCAGACCCGCGAGCGTGCGCACCTGCAGGTCGAACTGCGAGACGTCGCAGCTGTCGATGCTGTGATGACCGGAGTTGTGCGGGCGCGGCGCCATCTCGTTGGCAACCAGGCTGCCATCGGCCAGCACGAAGAACTCGATGCACAGCACACCGACATAGGCCAGCTCGGCGGCGATGCGGCCGGCCGAGGCGATGGCCGCGTCCTGCGTCGCCGCGTCGATGCCTTCGGCCGGCACGGTGGTCACGGCCAGGATGCCGTCGCGGTGCAGGTTGCGCTGCACCGGCAAGTGGACGCACTGGCCGTCGGCGCCGCGCGCCACGACGACGCTGAGCTCGGCCGCCAGCGGCAGCATCTTCTCGAGCAGGCAAGGCACACGGCCCAGGTCCGACCAGGCCTGCGCCAGTTCGGCGGCATCGCGCACGCGGCGCTGGCCCTTGCCGTCATAGCCCATGCGCGACGTCTTCAGGATGCCCGGCAGCAGCACGCTCGTGTCGACGCCGGCCAGGTCGGCTTCGGACTCGATGCGCGCATGCGGCGCGCAAGGCACGCCGCTGGCGACGAAGTGGGCCTTCTCGGCGGCGCGGTCCTGGCACACCGCGACCGCGTCGCCGGCCGGTGCGACCGGGCGGTGCGCGGCCAGCCGACGCAGCGAGGCGGCGGGCACGTTCTCGAACTCGGTGGTGATCGCCGCCGCCACGTTGGCCAGCGCGGTCAGGCCGACCACGTCCTCGTAGCCGGTGCGCACGTGTTCATGGGCGACCCAGCCGGCCGGGCTGGCGTGGTCGGGCTCCAGCACCGCCGTGCGGTAGCCCATCTGCTGCGCGGCGTGGACGAACATGCGGCCGAGCTGGCCGCCGCCCATCACGCCCAGGGTGGCGCGGCCGTCCGGCAGGATCACGGCAGGGTTGGCCATCAGTCGTCCAGCGTCATCGCGCGCGCCACCTCGGTCTGGCGGGCCCGGAAGGCATCCAGGCGGGCGGCCAGATCGGCATCGCGGTTGGCCAGCAGCGCGACCGCGAACAGCGCCGCGTTGGCCGCGCCGGCCGCACCGATTGCGAAGGTCGCCACGGGGATGCCCTTGGGCATCTGGACGATCGAGTGGAGCGAGTCGACGCCCTGCAGGTGCTTGCTCGCCACCGGCACGCCGAGCACCGGCACCGGCGTCTTGGCCGCCAGCATGCCGGGCAGATGAGCGGCCCCGCCAGCGCCGGCGATGATGGCCTGGAGGCCACGTCCGCGCGCCGCCTCGGCGTAGGCGAACATGTCGTCGGGCATGCGGTGGGCCGAGACCACGCGCGCCTCGAAGGGCACGGCAAACTCGGTGAGAATCTGGGCCGCCTGTCGCATGGTGTCCCAATCGCTGTTGGAACCCATGACGATGCCGACCACGGGCGAGGCGCTGTTCACTGCAGGCTCCGGGCGAGACAAAGGCGGGATTTTAGGCGGCACCTGCCGCACCGCTTGTGTTCGCCGGCCCAGCCCCCAAGTCCCGTCCGGCCGAGCACCGGGTCGCCACCCGGCTCAGGCCTTCCCTTCCGCCCGTCTTCCTCAGGTGCCGCGATGATCGACATCACCCTCGAAAACTTTGAAACCGAACTGATCCAGGCCTCGCTGCGCCAGCCCGTGCTGCTCGACATCTGGGCGCCCTGGTGCGGCCCGTGCCGCCAGCTCGGACCGATGCTGGAGCGGCTGGAGACGGCCTACGAGGGCCGCTTCACGCTCGCCAAGCTCAACAGCGACGAGGTGCCCGAGATCGCCGGCCAGCTCAGCCAGATGTTCGGCGTGCGCTCGATCCCGTTCTGCGTGATGTTCAGCCAGGGCCAGCCGGTCGACGGCTTCGTCGGCGCGATCCCCGAGGCGCAGATCCGCGAGTTCCTCGACAAGCACGTGCCCAGCGAAGCCGAGATCGAGGCGGAAGCCGAGGTCGAGCAGGCCGAGGCGCTGGCCGAGGACGGCAATGCCGAGGCCGCGCTGGCCAAGCTGCAGGAGGCCGTCGCGATCGACCCGTCCAACGAGACGGCCCGCTACGACTACATCAAGCTGCTGCTGCAGGAAGGCCGCGTCAGCGACGCCCGCCGCGCCTGGGAGCCGGTCGCCGGCAAGGCCATCGTCGACCAGCGCATCGCCGCGCTCGGCGCCTGGCTGGAAGCCTGCGAGGCCATGGCCACCGCGCGCCCGATGACCGAGCTGGACGCCGCCATCGCCGCCAACAAGCGCGACTACGACGCCCGCTTCGACCGCGCCCGACAGCTCTTCGCGCTGCAGGAACACACCGCCGCGATGGACGAGCTGCTGGAGATCCTGATGCGCGACAAGGGCTGGTCCGATGGCCGCGCGCGCAAGACCTATGTCGCGATCCTGGAGCTGATGACCAAGCCGGCACCGAAGCCCGCCGTGGCCGAGGCCAAGGGCGCCGTCGAGATCGCCGGCAAGACCGCCGCGGTCGCCAGCGATCCGCTGCTGGACCAGTACCGGCGCAAGCTGAGCATGGTCCTGTTCTGACGCGGCGCGACGCGCGGCCGTCCGGTCAGGCCGCCGCCTTGGACTCGGCCAGCTGCGGCCCCAGCCGCCAGCGCTCCAGATCGGCGTCGGCCAGCATGTCCAGCAACGCCGCACTGCGGCTGCGGTAGAGCTGCAGCGGCGCTTCGGCGGCGGCCAGGTGCCGGGCGGCCACGTCGGGCAGGCCGAGGCGTTCCATGACCGGGGCCAGCAGCGCATGCGCGATGGCCTCTTCCTCGGGTTCGGTCGCCCCCATGAAGGCCGATTCCGCTCGCCGTGCCGCCCGCAAGGCCTCGTCACCCTGCCCCAGCGCCAGCAGGCAGGTGGCCCGGTCGGCCTCGAACAGGCATTCGGAGAACCCGAGCCCCTCGCGCAGCGCGCCTTCGAGATGGGCGTCGTACAGCGCCAGCGCAGCGGCGTGTTCGCCCAGCGCCGACAGGACCAGCGCCTGCTGCATCGGCGTGTGATGGCTCAGGGCCTTGGTGCGCACGTTCAGGTCGAGCTGTCGCGACGAGTCGGTGCCCAGCCGGGCGCGCTTGACCTTCAGGCCATCGGCGGTGCCGAAACGCTCGTTCAGGCGGACCTCCATGACCCGCAGTGCCGCCATGTTGTACATGAGCGAGCTGAGCGCGGCCCCGTCACCTTCGGCGGTCGCATGGGCCCGCGCCTGCAGGTACCAGGGCTGCGCCAGGTCCTCGCGGCCGGCGTAGTGGTAGGCCCCGGCGACGACCGTGCAGGCACGCGAGCGGGCCGAGTGGTGGGTGGCCGGCGCGACCTTCAGCGCGATGCCCACGTGCTCGATCGTCGCGGGGTAGTCGTGGACGCGGAAGTCGAGGTGGGCCAGCCAGGCGGCCGCCAGCGAATGGGCCCGGGGCGCGCGCATCTGCGCCGCCTGCACGACGGCACGGCCGACCCGTTCGCGAGCCCGCAGGCTGACGTTCTCGTAGTAGTCGGCCAGGCCCTCGGCCAGCCAGAGCCAGGCGCCCAGCACGGTCTGCGTGTGCGTGTCGCCGAGCTGGCGCAGCTGCGCGATCTCGCGCCGGGCCCGTTCGACCTCGCCGAGCCGCGCATGCACCACCGCCCGTTCGGCCCTCAGGAAGGGCAGCTCGCGCGGGATGCGGGCCCGCTCGATGGCGTCGTCGAGGTTGCGCAGCAGACGGTGCATGGCGCTTCGCAGTCGGTGGGTCTACGGCGCCGCGACGGCTGCCGTCAGGCGGTGAGGCGCTCGAGCGCCTCGCGGTAGGTCGCCGCCGTGTGGGCGATGACGTCGGCGGGCAGGGCCGGGGCCGGCGCCTGCTTGTTCCACGGCTGGCCGTCGACGCGTGCGGCCTCCAGCCAGTCACGCAGGAACTGCTTGTCGTAGCTGGGCGGGTTGCGGCCTTCGGCCAGCGCCTGCTGGTAGTGCTCGACCGGCCAGTAGCGCGACGAGTCGGGCGTCAGCACCTCGTCCATCAGCGTCAGCGTGCCGTCGGTGTCGAGGCCGAACTCGAACTTGGTGTCCGCGATGATGATGCCCTTGGTCAGCGCGTGTTCCGCCGCCGCCTGGTACAGCGCGATCGAGATGCTGCGGATGCGTTCGGCCAGGTCGCCGCCGATGATCTCGGCCATGCGGGCGAAGCTGATGTTCTCGTCGTGATCGCCCATCTCGGCCTTGGTCGCCGGCGTGAAGATCGGTGCGGGCAGGCGATCGGCATTGCGCAGGCCGGCCGGCAGGGAGACGCCGCAGACCGAGCGGCTTTCCTGGTACTCCTTCCAGCCGCTGCCGGCCAGGTAGCCGCGCACGACCGCCTCGACGGGCACCGGCTTCAGGCGCTTGACCAGCATCGAGCGGCCACGCACGCGATCGGCCTCGTCGGGCGCGACGACCGAGGTCGGATCCTCGCCGGTCAGGTGATGGGGGACGATGTGGCCGAGCTTGTCGAACCAGAACTGCGCCATGCGCGTCAGCAGTTCGCCCTTGCCGGGAATGCCCTCGCCCATGATCACGTCGAAGGCCGAGATGCGGTCGCTGGCGACCATCAGGATGCGGTCGGTGCCGACGGCGTAGTTGTCCCGGACCTTGCCGCGCGCAAGCAGCGGAAGCGATCGGAGGCTGGATTCTTGGAGGGCGGCGGCAGCGGTCACGGCGGGTTCGATGAAAAGTTTCACGAATTGTAGGGGGGCCCTCCAACGCAAAAGGCCCGCGCGATGCGGGCCTTCCTACGGGTGGCGGACGGGGAAACGAGGGGCCCAAGCGACGAATCGCCCGGGCCGCCCGGCCTTCAGCGCACCTGCTGCGCGAGCGCGCCGGCGGCGTACTGGGCCGCCATCTGGTCCAGCGGCACGACCTTGATCTTGCCGGCCTGGCCTTCGCAGCCGAACTCGATGTAGCGCTGGCGGCAGACCAGACGCGCGGCCTCGCGGGCCGGCTTGAGCCATTCGCGGGCGTCGAACTTGTCGGGGTTCTCGGCCATGAACTGGCGCACCGCACCGGTCATCGCCAGGCGGATGTCGGTGTCGATGTTGATCTTGCGGACGCCGTGCTTGATGGCCTCCTGGATCTCCTCGACCGGCACGCCGTAGGTCTCCTTCATCTTGCCGCCGTACTGGTTGATGATCGCCAGCAGCTCCTGCGGCACCGACGACGAGCCGTGCATCACGAGGTGGGTGTTCGGGATGCGGGCGTGGATCTCCTTGACGCGGCTGATCGCCAGGATGTCGCCGGTGGGCTTGCGGCTGAACTTGTAGGCGCCGTGGCTGGTGCCGATGGCGATGGCCAGCGCGTCCAGCTGGGTCGCCTTGACGAACTGGGCGGCCTCTTCCGGGTCGGTCAGCAGCGCGCTGTGGTCGAGCTTGCCGACCGCGCCGACGCCGTCTTCCTCGCCAGCCTCGCCAGTCTCCAGCGAGCCCAGGCAACCGAGTTCGCCTTCGACCGTCACGCCCACGCGGTGGGCCATGTCGACGACCTTGCGGGTCACCTCGACGTTGTAGGCGAAGTCCGCCGGGGTCTTGCCGTCCTCGCGCAGCGAGCCGTCCATCATCACCGAGCCGAAGCCCAGGTTGATCGCGCCCTCGCAGATCTTCGGGCTGGTGCCGTGGTCCTGGTGCATGACCAGCGGGATGTGCGGATAGGCCTCGACGGCCGCCTGGATCAGGTGCTTGATGAAGCTCTCGCCGGCGTACTTGCGGGCGCCCGCGCTGGCCTGCAGGATGACCGGCGCACCGACCTCGTCGGCCGCGGCCATGACGGCCTGGACCTGCTCCAGGTTGTTGACGTTGAACGCCGGGATGCCATAGCCGTTTTCGGCGGCATGGTCGAGCAGCTGGCGCATCGAGACGAGTGGCATGGTCGGAACCTCAGGGAGTGGATGGAAGCTGGGGGGATCGGGGCAGGGCCGCAGCGGACAACGCTGGACGTTATCGGCGCAGTCGGCTCGACGACTCGGGGACAACCCCGCTTCGGAGCCTCGCGCGCGCAGCTTGAAACCGCCTTGTAACTCGCGGGATTCTAGGGTCGGCCCATCACGCGTCCGGGCCAGGCCCACCCGACGGACGACCTGCAGCGCCCGAGATGCGCAACCATCAACGAAAAAAGCCGCCCGGGTGGGCGGCCTTCGAGGCGTGGCGCGTGGCGCCGATCCGACGCGTCAGCCGACGCGGCAGACCTTCAGCATGTTGGTGCCGCCCGGGTAGCCCATCGGCTCGCCGCAGGTGATCGCGTAGGTGTCGCCCGGGCGCAGCACGCCCTTGTCGACCAGCAGGCGCTCGGCAGCGGCCAGCGCGGTGTCGCGGTCGTCGAACTTGCCCATCAGGATCGGCCGGACGTTGCGATACAGCGCCATCGCGCGCTCGGACTTGGCCTGCGTGGTCAGGCCGTAGATCGGCACGTCGATGCGGTAGCGGCTCATCCACAGCGCGGTCGAGCCCGACTCGGTCAGCGCCAGGATCGCCTTGCAGCCCAGGTGGTGCGCCGTGAACAGCGCGCCCATCGCGATCGACTGGTCGATGCGGGCGAACTTCTTGTTGGTGAAGTTGGCGTCGAGCTGGAAGTCCTCGGCACGTTCGGCGGCCAGCGCGATGGCGGCCATCTGCTCGATGGTTTCCACCGGGTACTTGCCGGCGGCCGTCTCGGCGCTCAGCATGACCGCGTCGGTGCCGTCGAGCACGGCGTTGGCGACGTCGCTGACCTCGGCGCGGGTGGGCACCGGGTTCTGGATCATCGACTCCATCATCTGCGTGGCGGTGATGGTGACCTTGTCCATCTCGCGGGCCATGCGGATCATGCGTTTCTGCAGCGCCGGCACCGCCGCGTTGCCCACTTCCACGGCCAGGTCACCGCGCGCAACCATGATGCCGTCGCTGGCCTTGAGGATCTGGTCGAGCACGGGGATGGCCTCGCTGCGCTCGATCTTGGCGATCATGCCGGGCTTGTGACGCCACGGCTCGCCGGCCACGTTGGCCAGCTGGCGCGCCATTTCCATGTCGGTGGCGTTCTTCGGGAAGCTCACGGCGAGGTATTCGCACTGGAACGACATCGCGGTCTTGATGTCTTCCATGTCCTTGGCCGTCAGGGCCGGCGCGGTCAGGCCGCCGCCCTGCTTGTTGATGCCCTTGTTGTTGGACAGCTCGCCGCCGATCTTGACGACGGTGTGGACCTGCTCGCCGCGCACCGCATCGACCACCAGCACGATCAGGCCGTCGTTGAGCAGCAGCGTGTCGCCGGGCTTCACGTCGCGCGGCAGTTCCTTGTAGTCCAGGCCGACACCGCCCAGGTCACCCGGTTCGGCGCGACCGGCGTCCAGCACGAAGGGCTGGCCCTGTTCGAGCATCACCTTGCCTTCGGCGAACTTGCCGACGCGGATCTTCGGGCCCTGCAGGTCGGCCATGATGGCCACCGGCTTGCCGACGCGACGGGCGGCCTCGCGCACCAGCGTCGCGCGGTCGATGTGGTCCTGCGCCTTGCCGTGGCTGAAGTTCAGCCGCACGACGTCGACCCCGGCACGGATCATCCGCTCCAGCACCTCGGGATCCGACGAGGCGGGGCCGAGGGTTGCAACGATCTTGGTATGGCGGGGCATGGGGCAGTCTCCTAGGGGGTCGGTCACCGCGTCAGGACCTCGTCAGCGACAGGCTGCAAGGGGCTGGGGCGGCGTGGCGGCGGATTATCAGCCTGAGACTGGAACAGCGCGGTTACGAGCCGCGCGGTTCCCTTGTGGCATCGGCCCGACCGGGCTCAGCGACGCGAGGCCGCCGCGTCCGCCACCGCCAGCGCGGTCATGTTGACGACCCGGCGCATCGACGCCGACGGCGTCAGGATGTGCACCGGCGCGGCCGCGCCGAGCAGGATCGGGCCGACCGTCACGCCCTTGCCGGAGGTCATCTTCAGCACGTTGAACAGGATGTTCGCGGCGTCGATGTTGGGCAGCACCAGCAGGTTGGCCGAACCGCTCAGGCGGCTGTCGGGCAGGATGTTCTGGCGCAGCTTCTCCGACAGCGCGGCGTCGCCGTGCATCTCGCCATCACATTCGATCTGCGGGTTGCGGGCCACGAAGATGTCGCGCGCCGCGCGCACCCGCTTGGCCGACGGGCGGCTGGACGAACCGAACATCGAGTGCGACAGGAAGGCCACCTTGGGCGGCACGCCGAAACGGCGCACTTCCTCGGCGGCCATGCGGGCGATCTCGGCCAGTTCCTCGGCGGTCGGCTGTTCGTTGATGAAGGTGTCGGTGATGAAGAGGTTGTGCTCTTCGAGCATCAGCGCGTTCATCGTCGCCATCGTCTGCACGCCGGCCTGCGCACCGATCACCGCCTTGACGTGTTCGTAGTGGCTGTCGAAGCGGCCATGCAGACCGCACAGCATCGCGTCGGCATCGCCCCGGCGCAGCAGCAGCGCCGAGATCAGCGTGGTCGAGCGCCGCACCGCCGCCTTGGCGGCCTCGGGCGAGACGCCGTCGCGGCCCATCAGGCGGTGGTAGTCCTCCCAGCAGGCACGGAAGCGCGGATCGTCCTCGGGGTCGACCACCTCGAAGTCGGTGCCGGCCTTCAGGCGCAGGCCGGCGCGTTCGATGCGCATCTGGATCACGTTCGGGCGGCCCACCAGGATCGGCTTGGCCATGCCCTCGGCCAGCACGGCCTGGACCGCGCGCAGCACGCGCTCGTCCTCGCCCTCGGCATAGACGACACGGGCCGGCGCGCGCTTGGCGGCGGCGAAGACCGGGCGCATGAACATGCCGGTCTGGTAGACGTAGCGGGTCAGCGACTCGCGGTAGGCGTCCATGTCCTCGATCGGGCGGGTGGCCACGCCGGACTCGGCCGCCGCGCGCGCCACGGCCGGCGCGATGCGCAGGATCAGGCGGGCGTCGAAGGGCTTGGGGATGATGTATTCGGGGCCGAACTGCAGCTCCTGGCCGGCGTAGGCGGCGGCCACCTCGTCGCTGGTCTCCTCCTTGGCCAGCGCGGCGATCTCGCGCACGCAGGCGAGCTTCATCGCCTCGGTGATGCGGGTCGCGCCGCAGTCGAGCGCGCCGCGGAAGATGTAGGGGAAACACAGGACGTTGTTGACCTGGTTCGGGTAGTCCGAACGACCGGTCGCGACGATGCAGTCGGGCTTGGCCTGGCGCGCCAGCTCGGGGCGGATCTCCGGCTCCGGGTTGGCCAGCGCCAGGATGATGGGCTTGTCGCCCATCGTCGCGACCATCTCCGGCGACAGCACGCCGGCGGCCGAGCAGCCCAGGAACACGTCGGCGCCGACGATGACGTCGGCCAGCGTCTTCAGTTCGGTCGACTGGCAGTAGCGCTGCTTGGACTCGTCGAGCTTGTCGCCCCGGCCGGCGCGGATCACGCCCTTGGAGTCGCAGACGAAGATGTTCTCGATCTTCACGCCCAGGCCGACCATCAGGTCCAGACAGGCGATGGCCGCCGCGCCCGCGCCCGACACCACCAGCTTGACCTCGCCGATGCGCTTGCCGACCAGCTCCAGGCCGTTCAGCAGCGCCGCGCCCGAGATGATCGCGGTGCCGTGCTGGTCATCGTGGAAGACCGGGATCTGCATGCGCTCGCGCAGCTTCTTCTCGATGTAGAAGCACTCGGGCGCCTTGATGTCCTCGAGGTTGATGCCGCCCAGCGTCGGCTCCAGCGCGGCAATGATCTCGACCAGCTTGTCCGGATCGCGCTCGGCCAGCTCGATGTCGAACACGTCGATGCCGGCGAACTTCTTGAACAGGCAGCCCTTGCCTTCCATCACCGGCTTGCCGGCCAGCGGGCCGATGTCGCCCAGGCCCAGCACGGCCGTGCCGTTGGTGACGACGCCGACGAGGTTGCCGCGCGAGGTGTATTCGGCCGCCTTGCTCGGGTCGGCCTGGATGTCCAGGCATGCATAGGCGACGCCCGGCGAATAGGCCAGCGACAGGTCGCGCTGGTTCATCAGCGGCTTCAGCGGCGTGACGGCAATCTTGCCGCGCACGGGCGAGCGGTGATATTCGAGCGCGGCTTCGCGCAGGGCTTGTTCGGCGGGGGTGAGAGCGGCCATGGTGTGTGTCTCCGGGGGCGGATGTTCTTCGCGGGGCGCGAAGGTTACAGCGCAGGCACACACGTGGCATGCCCGGAAACGGCCGCTGGAGGGCCGTTTCCGGGCTTCATGTCAGCTGGGCGCAAGGACCATGCACAAGTCGCATGGGTTTTGGCCCGGCTGTCCGGGGTCGATCAGCCCTCGGCGCGCTTGGCGAGGATCTCGAAGGCCGGCAGCGTCTTGCCTTCCAGCACTTCCAGGAAGGCACCGCCGCCGGTCGAGATGTAGCTGACGTCCTTCTCGATGCCGTACTTGGCGATCGCCGCCAGCGTGTCGCCACCGCCGGCGATGCTGAAGGCGCTGCTCCTGGCAATGGCGCGCGCGATGGTCTCGGTGCCGCCGGCGAAGGCGTCGAACTCGAACACGCCGACCGGGCCGTTCCAGACGATGGTGCCGGCCGCCGCCAGCTGGTCGGCCAGGATCTGCGCGGTCTTCGGGCCGATGTCGAGGATCAGGTCGTCGTCCTCGACCGCATCGGCGGCCTTGACGGTCGCCTCGGCGTCGGCCGCGAAGCGCTTGGCGCAGACCACGTCGACGGGGATCGGCACCGCCGCGCCACGGGCCTTCATCGCCTCGATCACGGCGCGGGCCTCGCCCACCAGATCGGGTTCGGCCAGGCTCTTGCCGATCTTCAGGCCGGCGGCCAGCATGAAGGTGTTGGCGATGCCGCCGCCGACGATCAGCCCGTCGACGTTCCTGGCCAGCGCCTGCAGGATGGTCAGCTTGGTGCTGACCTTGCTGCCCGCGACGATCGCCAGCAGCGGGCGCTTGGGCTGGGCCAGCGCGCGCGAGATGGCGTCGATCTCGGCGGCCAGCAGCGGGCCGGCGCAGGCAACCTTGGCGAACTGGGCGATGCCGTAGGTCGATGCCTCGGCACGGTGCGCGGTGCCGAAGGCGTCGTGCACGAAGACGTCGCACAGCGCCGCCATCTTGCGCGCCAGCTCCTCGTTGTTCTTCTTCTCGCCCTTGTTGAGGCGGCAGTTCTCCAGCATCACCAGCTGGCCCGGCGCGACCTGCACGCCGTCGGTCCAGTTGGCGACGACGGGGATCTCGCGGCCCATCAGCTCGCCCATGCGGGCGGCGACCGGCGCGAGGCTGTCCTCGGGCTTGAACTCGCCCTCGGTCGGGCGACCCAGGTGGCTGGTCACCATCACGGCGGCGCCGGCCTTCAGGGCCATCTCGATGCAGGGGATCGAGGCGCGGATGCGGGTGTCCTCGGTGATGCGGCCGGCATCGTCCTGGGGCACGTTGAGGTCGGCGCGGATGAACACGCGCTGGCCAGCCAGCTGGCCGGCGGCGATGAGGTCGGAGAGTCGCTTGATCTTCATGGGACTGGCCTCTTTGAACAGGTTGGAAGGACGTTGGAAGGATGGACGGCGGGCGTCCGGTTTCTCGGGGGCTTGTTCTGGAAGGGGTCGGGCCGGCGCGCGGGTTCGGGCCTCACCAGCCCAGGCCGATGCGCAGCGGCAGGAACACGGCCATGCCGACCAGGATGGTGCCCAGCATGCCGCGCCGGGCGACGAACCACGCGATGCCGGCGGCCGCGCCGATCACCCGGGCATCGGCCAGCGTGCCGATCAGCACGCCCTGGGTCAGCAGCACCTCGGGCACGACGACGGCGACCAGCGCGGCCAGCGGCGCGAACTTCAGCGCCCGCTTGCTCCAGGTCGGCAGCGGCACCTCGTGCTTCGGGATCAGCAGCAGGCCACGCGCCACGACGGTGACGACGCCCATGCCGATGATCGTGATGGCGGTGTTCCAGGCGTCCATGGCGTTGGCGATTCGAGGGGTGCGGAGGGCTCAGGCGGCCGGATCGTGCTGCGGCGGCAGCGGGACAGCGCGGGCGCGCGGTCCGGCGCCGCCATCGCGGTCGAGCATCAGGCCGGCGGCCACGGCGGCGGCCACGGCCACGATGATGTGCAGCTTGTAGGGCAAGGCGAACGCGGCCACCGCCGCAAGCGCCGCCACGGCCGCCGCAACCCAGGTGGCGCGGTCGACCAGCAGCGTGCAGGTCAGCCCGACCAGCGCCAGCGTGCCGGCGAAGCCCAGGCCCCAGGCCGGCGGCACCGAGTCGGCCAGCACGATGCCGGCGATCGACGGGATCTGCCAGCCGAACCACATCAGCGCCACGCCGCCGAGGAAATACGGCACCTGGCCCGGCGCGGGCTCGGGCTCCGGCCAGGCCTTCAGGAAGACGACGTAGTTCAGGTCGGCGGCGAAATAGACCATCGCCAGCCGCTTCGGGCGGCTCAGGCCACCGAAGTACCAGCGCCACTGCGCGCTGTAGATCACGAAGCGCAGGTTGACGACGAAGGACGTCAGCCAGATCACCCACATCGGCGCGCCGACCGCCAGCAGCGGCAGCGAGGCCAGTTGCGACGAGCCGGCGAACACCACCAGGCTCATCAGCAGCGCGAGCGGGATGTCGAGCCCGCTCTTGATCATCGCCACGCCGGTCACCAGGCCCCAGGCCGAGATGCCGGGCAGCATCGGCAGCATGTCGCGCACGCCGCGCCGGAACTGCGGCTCGGCCAGCAGGTGGGTCAGGTCGGTGCGCCAGGCGGCCAGTCGGGACATCCGCCGATTGTCACATCGGCCTGTGCGCCGGACACCCTCGCGGCGGTACGTCCCGGGTACAGGTCGACGCCGGGGTGTCGATGCGCGGACCGGTCAGTGCGTGGTCGGCTGGCGTTGCGTGTGGGCGCGCGCCTCGCGCACCGGCGGCGCGGCCGTGGCGCCGGCATCGCCGTGGCTGTTGCGCGGCTTGGCGGCGCCGCCGGCGTCGTGGGCATCGGCCTTGTCGGCCTTGTCCGACTTGTCCGCGCCAGCCTCGGCACCGGCCGCATCAGACCCTTCGGCAGCGGATGCCGCCTCGGCGGCCGGCTTGGCGGTCTTGCGCGGGATGACCGGGACGATCCCCTCGATCTTGTTCTCGCGCATGTACTCGTCCATCTCGCGCCAGCCGGCGTAGACCGCCGCCTTGGTCGCCTTCGGGTTGAGCGTGTAGCAGTCCTCGATCGCCCGCAAGGCGTGGCGGCAGGCACTGCCGATGGCCATGCCGTCGGCCTCCTTGCGGGCGGCGGTGGCGGTGCCGCTCTCGATGCCGAGGGCATCGCAGCCGACCATCAGGCCGGCGGCCAGGAGCAGGGAGAAGAGGGTGAGGAAACGGCGCATGGTCGGCTCGGGGAGGAAGTCTCCCCCGTGCTATCGACCGGCGCCGGCCCCGCTTGAGGCGGACCCCGCTTTTCGAGCGATTGAACGGGCTTCAGCCCAGCGCGGTGCCCACCGGCAGCGGTCGCGCCTGCAGGAATTCACGCGCCGAGACGCGCTTGCCGCCCGGCCGCTGCAGCTTGACCAGCCACAGCGCGCCGTCGCCACAGGCCACGCAGAGGCCGTCGGGCTCCACCGCCACCACCGTTCCCGGCGCAGCGGCCGGCACACCGGCATCGGCCAGCCGGGCCGACCAGACCTTGAGCGTCTCGGCGCCGCCGTCGGCCGGCAGCAGGCAGGTCGCCCCCGGGAAAGGGTCGAAGGCGCGCACACGGCGCTCGATCTCGGCGGCGGGCTGGCGCCAGTCGATCGCGGCCTCGGCCTTCTCGATCTTGTGGGCGTAGGTCACGCCGTCGGTCGGCTGGACCACCGGCTGCAGCCGGCCGCGCGCCGCGTCGTCCAGCGCCTGCAGCACCAGCGTGGCGCCCTGCGCGGCCAGCCGGTCGTGCAGCGTCGCGGTGGTGTCGTCCGGGCGGATGGCGGTCTCGGCACGCAGCAGCATCGGGCCGGTGTCCAGGCCGGCGTCCATCTGCATGATCGTGATGCCGGTGGCGGCATCGCCGGCCTCGATCGCCCGGTGGATCGGCGCCGCACCGCGCCAGCGCGGCAACAGCGACGCATGGATGTTCAGGCAGCCCAGGCGCGGCAGTTCGAGCACCCAGGTCGGCAGGATCAGGCCGTAGGCGGCCACCACCAGCACGTCGGGCGCGGCGGCCAGCAGGGCGTCGCGGGCGGCGGCGGCATCGGCCGGGTGACGGCCGTCGAGCTTCAGGCTGACGGGCTGGGCGACCGGCACGCCGTGCTGCAGCGCCAGCTGCTTGACCGGCGAGGCCTGCAGCTTCATGCCCCGGCCGGCCGGGCGATCGGGCTGGGTCAGCACCAGTGGAACCGTGTGGCCGGCGGCCAGGATGGCGGCCAGCGCGGCGGCGGCGAACTCGGGCGTGCCGGCGTAGGCGACACGCAGGCCGGTGGTGGTCACGGCGTGGTCGGCGGCTCCCGTCATGCCACCGGCTCGTCGTCGCGCGAGCGCTTGATCATCTTGCTGCGGATGCGATTGCGCTTGAGCGCCGACAGGTACTCGACGAAGACCTTGCCCATCAGGTGATCCATCTCGTGCTGGACGCAGACGGCCAGCAGGTCCTCGGCCTCGAAGCGGTAGGTCCTGCCGTCGCGGTCGAGCGCCTCGACGGTGACGCGGGCGTGGCGCTCGACTTTGTCGTAGATGGTCGGCACCGACAGGCAGCCCTCGTCACCGACCATCATCTCGTCGCTGACGGCGACCAGCTTCGGGTTGATCAGCACGCGCGGCTCGGAACGGTCTTCCGAGGTGTCGATGACGATGACCCGCTCGTGCACGTCGACCTGGGTCGCGGCCAGGCCGATGCCGCGCGAGGCGTACATGGTCTCGAACATGTCGTCGACCAGCCGGCGGATGCGGTCGTCGACCTCCGCCACCGGCTTGGCGATCTTGTTCAGGCGCGCATCGGGATAGCGCAAGATGGGCAGCAGGCTCATGGTGACTCGCAACGGCGGCGCCAGTCGTCGCCGCAGGGGTGTTGATGGGGCACGACGAAGGGGCTGTCGACGGTCACCGGCAGATACCGGCTGACAGCCCGTTTTCGTTGCGGCATCAAGGGTTTACAGGCAGAATTTATGAAACTGAATGAAGATTTTCGCGCAAGGCCGGGCCGCCTGCAGAGGATGGCATCGCATCCCCTCCAACGCCGGCAGACTGCCGATTCAGCATCCACGGAGCAGCGGTCCATGTTTCTGCGTCACGCCACGGTTTCCCGCCTTCGGTTCGCGTCCCCCGGCCCGCTGGCGGCGGCATTGACCGGTCTGGCACTGCTCGCCGGCACGGCCACCGGCCAGGCCGCCGAACCCAATTATCCCGTCACGAACGCCCAGCGCGGCACCGCGCAGAAGGTGGCCCAGGGCGGCGTGCCGCTCAGCGAACTGGCGCCGAACGCGCCCGACAGCTACACCGTCAAGCGTGGCGACACGCTGTGGGACATCTCCAGCCTGTTCCTGCGCAGCCCGTGGCGCTGGCCCGAGCTGTGGGGCATGAACCTCGACGCGATCCGCAACCCGCACCTGATCTACCCCGGCCAGATGCTGGTGCTGGTCAAGAGCGGCGGCCGGGCGCAGCTGCAGGTCGGGCGCCTGCTCGACGGCAGCGGCGGCACCGACAAGCTGTCGCCGCGCGCCCGCGAGACGGCGATGGACCGCGGCCCGATCGGCGCGATCAACCTGACGCTGATCCAGCCCTTCCTGACCGACGCGGTCGTGCTCGACACCAACGAGCTGGCCGACGCGCCGCGCATCGTCGCCGGGCGTGAAGGCCGCGTGCTGCTGGGCCGCGGCGACGTGGCCTACGTGCGTGGCGAGATGGCACCGAGGCGCGACTGGCAGATCTTCCGCCGCGCCCAGCCGCTGACCGATCCGCAGACCGGCGAGGTGCTGGGCTTCGAGGCCGCCTACGTCGGCACCGCCGAATACCTGCAACCCGGCGAGCAGCGCACCCAGGCCGACGGCAGCCCCGAGATCGTGCCGGCCACCGTCAGCCTGAAGACGCTGCGACAGGAGGCAGGTGTCGGTGATCGCCTGACGGCACCCCAGCCGCGCGACGACGGCCGGCATGTCCCGCACGCACCGAGCTCGCCGCTGGACGCCAGCGTCGTGTCGGTCTACGGCGAAGGCCTGCAGGCGGGTCAGAACCAGATCATCGCGATCAACCGCGGCCGCAGCGGCGGCGTCGAGCCCGGCCACGTGCTGAGCATCTGGCGCGCCGGCAGCACGGTGCGCGATCGGGAAGACGAACAACGCACCGCCGTGCGCCTGCCCGACGAGCGCAACGGCCACATCTACGTCTTCCGCGTCTTCGAGCGGGTGTCCTATGGCCTGATCCTGGCGTCCGAGACGCCGGTGCGCCGAGGCGACCGCATCTCGCAACCCTGACGCGCATGGCGCGGACGGCCTCCCCGGAACCCGCGCCATGAACCTCCCCGACGCCTTACCCAAGCCAGACCGGTCGGAACTTGCCGACTGGCTTCATCTGCTCGAAACCCCGGGCATCGGCCGCACGGCCGCGCGCCGGTTGCTGGCGACCTTCGGCAGCCCGGGAGCCGTTCGCGAAGCGCCATTCGAGGCACTCGCCGCGCAGGTCGGCAAGCCGCTGGCCGCCGGGCTGCACGCCGCGGTACCCGGGCTGGCCCAACGGGTCGAGACGACCTGGGCCTGGCTGCACGCCGCGCCGGATCGCCACATCCTGACGCTGGATCAGGCCGGCCACTACCCACGCGGATGGCTCGACAGCGCCGACCCGCCACTGCTGGTCCATGCCGAGGGTGACCTGTCGCTGCTGCAACGGCCGATGCTGGCCATCGTCGGCACCCGGCACCCGACGCCGGACGGTCTCGCGCACGCCCACGGTTTCGCGGCGGCGGCCAGCGAGGCCGGGCTGACCGTCGTGTCCGGACTGGCGATCGGCGTGGACGGCGCGGCCCACGAAGGCGCGCTGACCGGACTGGCCCGGACCATCGCGGTGCCGGGCAGCGGGCTGGACCGCGTCTACCCGCGCTCGCACCTGGACCTGGCACGGCGGATCGCACAACAAGGTCTCCTGATCAGCGAGATGCCGCTCGGCACCTCACCCCTGCCGGCCCACTTCCCGCAGCGCAACCGGCTGATCGCCACGCTGGCACTCGGCACGCTGGTGGTCGAGGCGGCGGTGCGTTCGGGTTCGCTGCTGACCGCGCGGCTATCGGTCGAGGCCGGGCGCGAGGTCTTCGCGATCCCGGGGTCGATCCACAACCCCCAGTCGCGCGGCTGCCACGCACTGATCCGCCACGGCGCCAAGCTGGTCGAGAGCCTGGAGGACGTGCTGGAAGAACTGCACCTCACCGCCCCGTCGCCAACGCCACGCGACGTCGCAGAACCGGTCGACACCGCCCTGCCCGCCCCGGCCGGAGACGACACGGAGGATCCGCTGCTCGCGGCCCTCGGCTGGAGTCCGGCCACGCTGGACGTGCTGCAGGCACGCACCGGCTGGAGCGCGTCGACGCTGGCGGTGCGGCTGCTGGAGCTCGAACTGGGCGGCGACGTCCTGCGCCTGCCGGGCGGCGTCTTCCAGCGCCGCGCCTCAGCCTGAACCGGCAACCACGCCGAGGCGTCCGGCGTGATCCCGCACACGGGTGGCACCACAAGCCTGCAGAAATCGCTGGGGTATAGTCAATCCATGTTCGACGTGCTCGTGTACCTGTACGAAAACTACTGGCGTCCGGACGCTTGCCCGGACCATGAGCAACTGTCGAAGAAGCTCAGCGCGGTGGGTTTCGAGAGCGAGGAAATCGCCGATGCGCTGACCTGGCTAGACGGGCTGGCCAGCGTCGCCGAGTCCTACGTCGCCAACCAGCACGACCTGTCGGTGCGCGTCTACCTGCCCAACGAGCAGGAGCATCTGGGCGTCGCGTCGATCTCCTTCCTGAGCTTCCTCGAATCGGCCGGCGTGCTGCCACCGTCGATGCGCGAGATCGTCGTCGACCGCGCGATGGCGCTGGACGGCGCACCGGTCCCGCTCGAAGACCTGAAGATCATCGTGCTGATGGTGTTCTGGAGCCTGGGCGAGGAGCCCGATGCGCTGATCCTCGACGAGCTGTTCGTCGATGCCGAGGACCGGCTGATCCACTGAAGCGCCGAAGCGCTACTGCAGCAGCCGCGTCGGATCGGCGTCGAGCTTGGCCAGGGCGCTGCGGGTGGCGCGCACCGTCAGCGACTCTTCCTCGACCGGCACGAGCAGGCCGGCCTGCAGGAACGCGGCGAGTCGGTGCTTCTGGAACATGATCCCGCGGCCGGTCGGCGTCACGAACATCGCCAGCTGCTTGCGCAGGCCCTGCCAGGCCAGCTGGACCGGGTCGACCCGACCGCGGTAGTCGAGCTTGAACCAGGCGCCCACCTGCAGCTCGGCGGTCCAGGCCAGCATTGCCGGCGTCGGCATCGAGCCGCCTTCGGCCACGACCTCGAGATCGCCCTCGTCCTGGCCCGACAGGTCGCGCACCATCGACTCGTCGATCTCGATGTGATCGGCGTCGGGCAGCAACTCCTCCAGCGTCTCCATCTGCATCATCAGCTCGTCGAGCCGCTCGGACGGGATGGTCGCGGTGCGGGCCGAGAAGGCCGCCGCCAGCGAGTTGTTCAGTGCCTGGATGTACTCGTCCTGCTTGGCCTGCGGGACGCCGGCCGAAGCCATGCCCTCGCGCAGCTTCTTCAGCAGCGGCGGCAGGCGGCGGATGGCCTCGGAGCGCTCCTCGCGCGAGACCTTGGCGCTGGCCAGCCAGATCAGGTCGGCTGCGGCGCGCTGCATCTGCTTGGTCGCGTCGCTGCCCTGGCCGGCCTTGACGCCGGTGGTCGCCAGCACATCGGCCCAGACATGGAAGAGGAACTCGCGCACGCCGTCGTGCACGGGCACCTCGTTGAGCATCTTGCGCAGCTCGATCGTGTACTGGATGGCGAGCGTCTCGCGCTGCTCGATCTGCTGGGCCAGGCTCACGCCCTTGCTCGCCGCCGCGTGGGTGGTCTTGAAGTAGTTCTCGAGGAAACGCTCGAACTCGGTCAGCACGGTCTGGAACACCCGCCGACCGGTGTCGGGGTAGGCCTCGACGACCTGCACGACGCGCTTGATCTCCTTCTCGAGCTCGTCGCTGACACCGGCGCTGCCCACCTCGAAGCCCATCACGCAGGCGCCCATGCGGTCGATCAGCTTGCGCGCAGGGTGGTCGGTGGTGGCGAAGAAGTCGGGTTCGGCAACGGCCACGCGCAGCACCGGCATCTGCAGGCGGGCGAACCAGACGCGGATCGAGGTCGGGATGCGTTCCTCGGTCAGCAGGCTCTGGAACATCAGCGCGACGATCTCGATCGTCGCGCGCTCGACTGGCGTGGTCGCTGCCTGCTTCAGCGCCTGCTTGCGCTGCTGGAGTTCCTGCAAGAGCGCCGGGGCGCTGACCATCTGCGACGTGCCCAGCACGGGCGGCTGGCCGGTGCCGGGCGGCACGCCGCCAACACCCATCGGCGCGGATCCGGCGTCGAAACGCTGCCGCACCGCCACCTGGGCATCGTGGATCGCCGCGCGCAGCCCCGGCGACGCCGGATGCGGCTGCTGGATGGTCGAACGGTTGAACTCGGGCACCTGGCGGGACACGAACTGGTTCAGCCGCCCGAGCACGACCTCGGCCTGCTCATAGGACCGCGACAGGCCCGGCGAGCGGGTCATCAGGCGCGTTTCCTCGTGGATGTCGCCACGCCCCGAACTGGCACCGGCCGCCGAGAGGTTGCCCGGACTGGTCGAACTGGGCCCCTGCGGCCGGCCTTGCGGCGGCAGGCCGGCGACCACGGTCGGCGCGAACAGGTGGGCGGTCTCGGGCGTCGGCTGGAACTTGTCCTTGTCCTTCGTGACACCGGTCGGCGTCGGATACCGCTGGCCGGGCGGGCCACCGGGGGGCGGCGCGGCCGGCGTTGTCGGCGAGACGGTGCTGGGCGTCCCCTGTGGTGACAGCGGCGCCCCCGAGCCGGTCGTGTCGCAGCCCGTCTGGCTGGCCAGCGCACTGCTGGACCCGAGCGCACGACGGATGAAGGGACGCAGGTTGACGTCCGTGCAGACGCCCTGCCCGATCAGCCAGCGGTTGGTCTCGTGGTAGCCCTCATGCACCAGCGCGCCGAACTCGTCGTGCAGCTGGGACTGCGCGGTGCGCCAGTTCTCGAGCGACAGGCCGGCGGCGCGCCAGCCGTCGATCGCGGCGCGCGCGACGACGTTGGGCCGCAGGATGTCGCCCGCATCGAGCTCCTCGCGGCGCTCCAGCGCCGACATGCGATAGCGCAGGTCGGAGAACTCCCAGGACACCTTGTCCATGATCGCCAGCGCCATGCGCGAGGCGACGATCTCCAGCTCGATCGTGTCGTCGTCGACCAGTGCCAGCTCGCTGGCCTTGGTCGCGTTGTGCGTGGTCATCGAGCGGGGCGTGCCGGGCGGCGGCGGCGTCACCGCGTTGCGCAGCGACTGCACCATCACCTGATGCCAGCGCGGCGCCAGACGCGGCAGATCCAGCACGAGGTCACGCCGACGCGAAAGCAGCTCGGGCGAGCCGCTCTGGCTCATCTGCTCGCGCGCGGCCTGGTGCACCGCCTTGATGGCACGAGGCAACTCGCGCAGCAGCAGCTCGAAATAGAACCGTCGGGCCTGCGAGGCGAGAGCCGGTGAATGGATGGCAGGCGCCATGGATCGGGACGACGCGCTCGGCTGGTTGGGTTAGAGGAACTCTACACCAGCATCAGACCACGGCACCGGCATTCGGATCGTTCGGATCGTGATCCTTGCGCGTCCCGCCCGCGGCCACGAGGTCCTCGCGCTTGACGCCCAGCCACATCGCGATCGCGGCGGCCACGAAGACCGACGAATAGATGCCGAAGCAGATGCCGATCGTCAGCGCGAGCGCGAAATAGAACAGCGTCGGGCCGCCGAACATCAGCATCGACAGCACCATCATCTGGGTCGAGCCGTGCGTGATGATGGTCCGGCTCATCGTGCTGGTGATCGCGTGGTTGATCACCTCGACCGTGCTCATCTTGCGGTACTTGCGGAAGGCCTCGCGGATCCGGTCGAAGATGACGACCGACTCGTTGACCGAGTAGCCCAGCACCGCCAGCACCGCCGCCAGCACCGACAGCGAGAACTCCCACTGGAAGTAGGCGAAGAAGCCCAGGATGATGATGACGTCGTGCAGGTTGGCGATGATGGCCGCCACCGCGAACTTCCACTCGAAGCGGAAGGCCAGGTAGATCATGATCCCGACGATCACGAAGCCCAGTGCCTTGGCGCCGTCCTGAGCCAGTTCCTTGCCGACCTGCGGGCCGACGAACTCGCTGCGCGAGAGCTTGACCGGCTCGGCGCCGGCCGCCTCGCAGACCTCGCGGCTGATCTGCTCGCCCTTCTCGGTGGTGACCTGGCGCGTCGAGACCTTGCCCTGCTCGGCGGCGCACAGCGCGACGAAGACCTTGCCGACCAGTTCGTTCTGCTTGACGCCTTCACGCAGCGGCAGGCGGATCAGCACGTCGCGCGAGGTACCGAACTTCTGCACCTGGACCTCGCCGAGGTTCATCGCCTCGACCGTCGAGCGGACCCGGGCGATGTCGGCGCTCTGGGCGTATTCGGTCTCGATGACCGTGCCGCCGGTGAACTCGATCGACAGGTGCAGGCCGCGCGTGATCAGGAAGAACACCGCTGCCGCGAAGGTCAGGAAGGAGATGAGGTTGAAGACCAGCGCATGCCGCATGAACGGGATGTCGCGGCGGAAACGGAAGAATTCCATGGATGCTCCTGCGTGCGACCGCGTTCAGGCCTGTTCGGCCTTGGGGGTTTCGTCGGGACGGGTGGCGTCGCCTTCCGGGCGCCAGACCTGGCCGATCGAGACCTTGGCCAGCTTCTTCTTGCGGCCGTACCAGAGGTTCACCAGGCCACGCGAGAACATCACCGCCGAGAACATCGACGTCAGGATGCCCAGGCAGTGCACGACCGCGAAGCCGCGCACCGGGCCGGAACCGAAGGCCAGCAGCGCGACACCGGCGATCAGCGTGGTGACGTTCGAGTCCAGGATGGTCGCCCAAGCACGTTCGTAGCCGGCGTGGATGGCGGTCTGCGGCGAGGCGCCGCTGCGCAGTTCCTCGCGCACGCGTTCATTGATCAGCACGTTCGCGTCGATCGCCATGCCCAGCACCAGCGCGATGGCGGCGAAGCCCGGCAGGGTCAGCGTGGCCTGCAGCATCGACAGGATCGCCACCAGCAGCAGCAGGTTCACGCCCAGCGCCAGCGTCGAGAAGACGCCGAACAGCAGGTAATACGCGCACATGAAGATCGCGATCGCGATGAAGCCGTACAGCACGCTGTCGAAGCCCTTGGCGATGTTCTCGGCGCCCAGGCTGGGGCCGATCAGGCGTTCCTCGATGATCTCCATCGGCGCGGCCAGCGAACCGGCGCGCAGCAGCAGCGCGGTGTCGGCCGACTCCACCGGCGTCATCGCGCCGGAGATCTGCACCCGTCCGCCACCGATCTCGGTGCGGATCACCGGTGCGGTCACGACCTCGCCCTTGCCCTTCTCGAACAGCAGGATGGCCATGCGCTTGTTGATGTTCTCGCGCGTGATGTCGCGGAAGATCCGCGCGCCGCGGGCGTCGAGCGTCAGGTGCACGGCGGGTTGCTGGTTCTCGTCGAAGCCGGCCTGCGCGTCGGTCAGGTTCTCGCCGGTCAGGATGACCTGGCGCTTGACGATGATCGGGCGGCCGCCGCGCTCGTTGTAGCGCTCGGTGCCGAAGGGGACGGCGCCAGCGCCGGTGGCGGCGGCCTGGGCCTCGGTGCTTTCGTCGACCAGCCGGATCTCGAGCGTCGCCGTGCGGCCGATGATGTCCTTGGCCTTGGCGACGTCCTGCACGCCCGGCAGCTGCACGACCACGCGGTCGACGCCCTGCTGCTGGATCACCGGCTCGGCCACGCCCAGCTCGTTGATGCGGTTGTGCAGCGTGTTGATGTTCTGCTGCAGCGCCTGTTCCTGGACCTTGCGGGCGGCCTCGGGCTTGAGCGTGCCGGCCAGCTTGAACTCGCTGCCGGTGTTGGTCTCGACCCAGGTCAGGTCGGGCAGCGCGGTGCGCAGCTCGGTGGTGGCGCGGCCCAGGCCTTCGGCATCGCGCAGGCGGACCTCGACGGTCTCGCCGTTGCGCACGATGCCGGCGTGGCGGATGTTCTTGTCGCGCAGCAGCGTGCGCAGGTCGCCGGTCAGCGACTCGGCCTTCTTGGTCAGCGCCGCGCGCATGTCGACCTGCATCAGGAAGTGCACGCCACCGCGCAGGTCCAGACCCAGGTACATCGGCAGCGCGCGCAGCGAGGTCAGCCACTGCGGCGAACGCGACACCAGGTTCAGCGCGACGATGTAGCCGGGATCGGCCGGATCCGGGTTCAGCGCACGCACCACCGCGTCACGGGCCTTCAGCTGGGTGTCGGTGTCGCCGAAGCGGGCCCGCACCGACGTGCCTTCCAGCTGGACGAAGTCAGGCTTGAGGCCGGCGCCCTCGAGCGCCTGGCGCACGCGCGGGACCAGGTCGGCGTCGACCTTGATCGTCGCCTTGCCGCTGGACACCTGCACCGCAGGCGCCTCGCCGAAGAAGTTGGGCAAGGTGTAGAGCAGCCCGATCACGACCGCGAAGGCCAGGATCAGGTACTTCCACAGGGGATAACGGTTCATCGTCGGATCCTCGGAGCGGGGGCCCCGGATGCGGCAGGCGCGGGCAGGAGGCCCGGTGGCGGGCCTGGGTGTGACGCCCGGGCCGGAGAGGCCCGGGAGGCGTCAGCGTCTTACTTGAGGGTGCCCTTGGGCAGGACCTGGACGATCGAGCTGCGCTGGCACTGCGCCTCGACGCCGGTGGCCAGTTCGATCGAGATGTAGGTCTCGCCGACCTTGGTGACCTTGCCCAGCAGACCGCCGGCGGTCACGACCTCGTCGCCCTTGGCGAGCGCGTCGATCATCGCGCGGTGCTCCTTCTGGCGCTTCTGCTGCGGGCGGATCATGACGAAATAGAGCACCACGAACATCAGCACCAGGGGCAGCAGGCTCATCAGGGACGAGCCGCCAGCGGGGGCCGCGGCGGGGGCTTGCGCAAACGCATTGGAAATGAACACCTTCTGGGCTCCTCGAGCAGGACACAAAGCGCTCGATTGTAGGTCGCAGCCCCGTCCGGGGCCGCCAAACCCTTGCCCACCCCCGCAGGGGCGGTGTCATGGCCCGCAGGCCGGCATCACATCGACAACGACAGCGTGTAGGTGCCGGTCGTCCCGGTCAGGCCGGTGTAGCGCACCACCCGCAGCACCAGCGTGAGCGCGGCGGTGCCGCCATTGCGCACGCTCAGCCGGTCGACCTGGCCGGTGCCGGCCACGCTGGAGGCCAGCAAGGCGCCGCCGGTGCTGTAGGCCAGCAGGTCGTAGTCGGAACTGGCGTTGGGCGTCATCGCCACCGCCAGGGTCTTGCCGGCCGGGATGACGACGTTGAAGAAGTCGGTGTCGGTGGTCGAACCGATCGTGGCCTTGACCAGCGACGGGTAGACCGTCAGCTTCTGCGCGGTGGCGATCGTGTTGTTGGCCTCGACCTCGGCGACCTGGGTGACCGTGGGCGTCGGCGTCGGCGTAGGCGTGGGGGTCGGCGTCGGCGTGGGCGTCGTGGCGGTCCCGCCGGCCGCTTCCATCGCGCGTCGGGCATCGACGATGCCGGCACCGCACTGGCTGCAGGCGACCGGGAAGCCCCGTGCGGCGGCGCTCGACTTCAGCAGCGTCTCGACCTGGTCGGGCGTCAGCGCCGGGTTGCGGGCGCGCATCAGCGCCACCACGCCGGCCACGTGCGGCGCGGCCATCGAGGTGCCCATGTAGCTGCGGTAGGTGTCGGCGCCCGGGGTGGTCGTGCCGGCGTTCAGGGTCGACAGGATGCCGTTGGCGCCGTCACCCCCCGGCGCGGCCACGTCGACCGAGGCGCCGAAGTTCGAATAGGACGCGCGTGCGCCGGTGCGGCCCACCGCCGCCACCGAGATCACGCCGGCACAGGACGCCGGCGAGAAGCCCGATGCGTCCGCCGCCGAGTTGCCGGCCGCCACCACCACCACCGCGCCGCGCGCCCGGGCGGCGTTAATCGCGTTCTGCGTCGTCAGGTCACAGGCCCCGCGGCCGCCCAGCGACAGGTTCAGGACCTTGGCCGGATTCGGGTTCGCCGGCACGCCGGTGACGGTGCCACCGGCCGCCCAGACGATCGCATCGGCGATGTCCGAGGTGTAGCCACCGCAGCGGCCCAGCACCCGCAGCGGCAGGATGCGCGCGTCCGGCGCGACGCCCGCGACGCCAACGCCGTTGTTGGTGGATGCGGCAATCGTGCCGGCCACGTGCGTGCCGTGCCAGCTGCTGTTGCTGGCCGCACTGCCGGTGCCGCAGGCGCCTGCGGCGTTCCAGTCGCCCGGATCGCTGGCATCGGCATCGCGGCCGTCGCCGTCGTTCGACACCGTGGTCATGCTGATGAAGTCGTAGCCAGGCACGAGCTTGGCCACCAGGTCGGCATGCGGGCGCACGCCGGTGTCGATCACGGCCACCACGATGCCGGTGCCGGTGCCCAGGTCCCAGGCGGTCGGCAGGTTGATGCCGGCGGTCGCCTCGGTGAAGTCCCACTGGCTGGCCAGCTGCGGGTCGTTGGGCAGCCATTGCGGCAGCAGGATGCGGTCAGGCTCGACGTATTCGACGGCGCTGTCACCGTTGCGGATGTCGTCGGCCAGCTGGCGCAGCGCCGCCGCGCCGAGGCGGCGGTCCAGCTGCAGCACATGCCCCCCGGGCTGCGCCATGCCACGCAGGCGCGACAGGCGGACACCGGCGCGGTTGCCGGCCACCCGCACGCCGGTCCGACCGCTCGGGTCGACGATGCCGGCCTGCGCATCCCGCAGCTTGATGATCAGCCGGTCGGACGGCGGCCCTTCGTCCGCCGCCGCTGCAGCGGCAGACAAGGCGGACGCGCGCGTGGCCAGCCCGTTGCCCTCGCGCTGCATGGCCCAGGCGCCACCGGCGGCCAGCAGCAGCAAGCCGATCGCGATGCCGATCAACCAGTCGCGCAGCACCCCTCTCCAGTTCATCGGGTTCTTCGACAGGGACGCGGCGTTCATGGGCAGACCTCACGGGCAGAAGCGGTGTGATCTGCATCTTCGACAGGTCCGACCCGGAACTTGAGGCCTGAAACGAGGTGATGCGACTGTGACCGCCGGACGGTCACGGCTCGATGCACCCGTCACGCGCCCGCACATGTCTTGCGTTCCGGTGGGTGGACGGCCTGCGGATGCGACAGGCCGGACCTCTCGTCACTCGACGGCGAGCGTCAGCGCATAGGCACCTGCCGTGCCGGTCGGACCGCTGAAGCGGGTCACGCGCAACACCAGCGTCATGGGCTGGGCCAGCACGTTGGGCAACCGCAGACGTTCGACCAGACCGGTGCCGAGCGCGCTCTTCGCCAGCAGGATGCCGCCGCTGGTGCAGGCCTGCAGGTCGAGATCGGCAGACTCGTTGGGGGCCAGCGTGGCGACCAGCGTCTTGCCGACCGGCACGGTCACCCGGTAGTGGTCGATGTCGCTGGCCGAGTCGATCGTGCCCTTGAGCTGGACCGGCAGGGCCGACACCGCCTGGGCGGTGGCGAACGTGTCGTCGGGTTCGACTTCCGCGACGGCCGGGATCGACGCGGCCGCCGCAGCTGCCGCCTCGATCGCACGCCGCGCGTCGACGATGCCGCTGCCGCACTGGCTGCAGCCGAACGGGAAGCCGTGCGTGGCGGCACCCGACTTCAGCAGCGCCTCGATCTGGTCGGGCGTCAGCGACGGGTTGCGGCCCCGCATCAGCGCGACCACGCCTGCCACGTGCGGAGCCGCCATCGAGGTGCCCCGGCGGGTGCCATAGGTATCGGCCTTCGGCGTGGTCGTGCCCGTGTTGAGCGTCGACAGGACGCCGAAGTCGCCGTCGCCGCCGGGTGCTGCCAGCGTGACCGACGCGCCGAAATTGGAGTACGACGCTCGCGCGCCGAAACCACCGGTCGCCGCCACCGAGACCACGCCCTTGCAAGAGGCTGGCGTGAAGCGGGCCGCATCGACGCTCGCATTGCCCGCCGACACCACCACCACCGCGCCGTTGCTGCGGGCGATGTTGAGCGCGTTCTGCCAGCTCAGGTCGCACAGGCCGGCGCCGCCCAGCGAGAGGTTGAGCACCTGGGCCGGGTTCGGGTTGACCGGCACGCCTGCAACCGTGCCGCCGGTCGCCCAGACGATCGCATCGAGGATGTCCGAGGTGTAGCCGCCACACCGGCCCATCACGCGGACCGGCAGGATGCGGGCACCCGGTGCAACCCCGGCCACGCCGATGCCGTTGTGGGTCGACGCGGCGATCGTGCCGGCGACGTGCGTGCCATGCCAGCGGCTGTCGCCACCCTTGACTCCTTCGCCGCACTGGCCGTCCAGGGTCCAGTAGCCCGGGTCGCTGGCATCGGCATCGCGGCCGTCACCATCGTTGGCCTTCTCGACCGAGCTGACGAAGTCGTAGCCCGGCAGCAGGTTGGCGCGCAGGTCGGCTGAAGGCCGCCAGCATCCGGCGGCCGCACGTCACCGCGTCCCGGGACAGGCCCCGGGATCGGGCAGATCGCTTGTTCATCGAAGTTCCTTGTCGGGAACCGGCAGGTGATGCCGGTACGCCGACGCGGTCGCGGCCACGTCGGCGGGTGTTGCACAGATCGCTCAGGTCAGTCCTGCGAGACCACCAGCGAGTACGTGCCGGCCGAGCCGGTCAGGCCGATGAAGCGGTAGACCCGCAGCACCATCGTCTTCGGGTTCGCGCTGGTGTTGGACAGGCGCACGGTGTCGACCTTGCCCTTGCCGAGGATGCTTTGCGCCAAGCGGAAGCCGCCGGTGTCGACGGCCAGCAGGTCGTAGTCGGACGCGCCATTCGACGTCAGCGACGCGGTCAGCGTCTTGCCGGACGGGACGACCACGCGGTAGTGGTCGACGTCGGTCCACGACGCGATCGTGCCGTTGACCTGGACCGGCAAGGCCGTCAGCGTCTGGGCCTTGGCCATCGTGTCGTTGGACTCGACTTCGGCGACCGCCGTGACGCCGGGTGCCGGCGGCGTGGCCGTGCCGCCGGCCGCCTCGATCGCCCGGCGGGCATCGACGATGCCGGCGCCGCACTGGCTGCAGGCGACCGGGAAGCCGCGGGCCGCGGCGCTCGTCTTCAGCAGCTGCTCGACCTCGACCGAGTTCAGCGTCGGGTTGCGACCCAGCATCAGCGCGACCACGCCGGCCACGTGCGGCGCGGCCATCGACGTGCCGCTGTAGGCGTGATAGCCGTCGGCGGCCGGCCCTGCGGCACCCAGGTTCCAGGTCGAGAGGATCTCCTCGACGCTGTCACCGCCCGGCGCGGCGACCGCCACCGAGGCGCCGTAGTTCGAATACCAGGCGCGTGCGCCCTTGCGGTCGACGGCCGCGACCGAGATCACGCCCGGGCAGCCCGCCGGACTGAAGCCGGAGACGTCGGCGGCCGAATTGCCGGCCGACACCACCACCACGGCGCCCTTCAGGCGCGCCACACCGATTGCGCCCAGCGTCACCAGTTCACACGAACGCGCCATGCCCAGCGACAGGTTCAGGACCTTGGCCGGGTTCGGGTTGACCGGCAGGCCCGGCACCGCTCCGCCGACCGCCCAGACGATCGCGTCGGCGATGTCGGACGTGTAGCCGCCGCAGCGGCCAATCACCCTCAGCGGCAGGATGCGCGCGCCCGGCGCAACGCCGGCCACGCCGATGCCGTTGTTCGCCACGGCGGCAATCGTGCCGGCGACGTGCGTGCCGTGCCAGCTGCTGGGGCTCGGCGTGCTGCCGGTGCCGCAGTCGCCGGCGGCGTTCCAGTCGCCCGGGTCGCTGGCGTCGGCATCGCGGCCGTCACCGTCGTTCGAGATGGCGGTCGAGCTGATGAAGTCGTAACCCGGCAGCAGGTTGGCCACCAGGTCGGCATGCGGACGCACGCCGGTGTCGATCACCGCGACGACCACGCCGGCGCCGGTGCCCAGATCCCAGGCGGACGTCAGGTTCAGGCCGGCGACCGCCTCGGTGAGATTCCACTGCTGCGCCAGCATCGGGTCGTTGGGTAACCACTGCGGCTGCATCAGCCGGTCGGGTTCGACATATTCGATCGCGCTGTCGGACGCCTTGATCTCGTCGGCCAGTTTCTGCAGCGACGCCATGTCGAGGCGACGGTCGAGTTTCATGACGTGCGCGCCATTGCCGGCCATGCCTCGCAGCCGGGACATGCGGATGCCGGCCCGGTTGCTGGCCACGTTCACGCCGACACGGGAACTCGGATCCGGAACGGCCGCCGCTGCGCCGTCGCGCATCTTGATGATCAGCCGGTCGGACAGCCCGCCCTCCGCCTGGAGGCTCGCCTGGGAGGTTGCCTGGGGACTCGCCGGGTTCGCGGTCGGGCCGCCACGCTGCACCGCCTCGGCATGGCCCAGCGCCAGCATCGACAGGGCGAAGACGACCGCCTTCCAGCGGCCGCCGTGCCGCGGATGACCAGAATAGGGAGAAGTTTTATTCATCATTGTTGCCTTGAAGGTCATGGATTGACGTATGTCCATCAAACCCCTTCAGACATACCCGAAGAAGAGATGGAACAAAACACCCACAAGGGAACAGAGAAAACCTCTGAAACCCCTGCCAATCCAGTATTGGCGGGGTTTGAAAACCATTCAAGCTGAATATCGCTTGGGAAATATCGACGGCGTCGCACGACATCGGCGGACAAAAAGAGAAAAGGCCCGTCGCGCAGGGCGCGACGGGCCGGTTCAGGGGTCCAGGGTCAGGCGGCCGACAGCCGCCCGGTGCGCGTCAGGGCGTCACTGGCTCGCCTTCAGCGTGTAGGCGCCGCCGGTGGTCGCGCCGACGTTGCCGCTGTAGTAGACGATCCGGGCAACGACGGTGATGGCGGCCGTGCCGGAGTTCAGCAGCGTGACCGAGTCGGCCGTGCCGGTGCCGTTGTTGCTCTGCGCGACCATCGTCCCGCCGCTGTTGTAGACCTGCAGGTCGAAGTCGGAGTTGGCGCCCGGTTGCAGCGTCAGGGCCAGGGTCTTGCCGGCGGCGATCGTGAACTTGAAGTGGTCCATGTCGGTCAGGCTGCCCAGGCTGGCGTTGACCTGCACCGGGTTGCCGGTGACCGACTGCGCCGTCGCCAGCGTCTCGTTGGGTTCGACCTCGGCGACGTTGGTGGTGGTCGTCGGGGTCGGGGTCGGGGTCGGCGTGGGCGTCGGCGTCGCGATGCCCAGGGCGGCGTCGATCGCGGCGCTGGCGTCGACGATGCCGGTCCCGCACTGCGAGCAGCCGAGAGGGAAGCCGCGCGCTGCCGCGCTGCTCTTCAGGCGCGTCTCGACCTGGTCAGGCGTCAGCGCCGCATTGCGCGCCAGCATCAGCGCGACGACACCGGCGACGTGCGGCGTCGCCATCGACGTGCCGCGATAGCCGGAATAGGTGTCGGTGCCGGGCTTGGTGGTGCCGGTGTTCAGGGTCGACAGGATCGTGTCGGTGCCGTCGCCGCCCGGCGCCGCCACGTCGACCGCCGCGCCGAAGTTCGAGTAGGACGCCAGGGCGCCGGTGCGGCCCACGGCCGAGACGACGATCACGCCGCTGCAGCTCGACGGGCTGTAGAGCCCCGCGTCGGTGCCGGCGTTGCCGGCCGCGACGACCACCACCGCACCGCGGCTGCGGGCGCTGTTGATGGCGTTCTGGGTCGTCACGTCACAGGCCCCGAGTCCGCCCAGCGACAGGTTCAGCACCCGCGCCGGGTAGGGGTTGGCCGGCACGCCGGTGACGGTGCCGCCCGAGGCCCAGACGATCGCGTCGGCGATGTCCGAGGTGTAGCCGCCGCACTTGCCCAGCACGCGCACCGGCACGACCTTGGCGCCGTAGGCGACACCCGCCACGCCGGTGCCGTTGTTCGTGACGGCGGCGATCGTGCCGGCCACGTGCGTGCCATGCCAGCTGCTGTTGGCGGCCGGCGAGGAGGTGCCGCACTCGCCGGCCACGCGCCAGTCGCCCGGATCGGACGGGTCGCTGTCACGGCCGTTGCCGTCGTTGGCGACGACCTTGTCGGTGATGAAGTCGTAGCCCGGCAGCAGGTTGGCGGCCAGGTCGGCATGGGGGCGCACGCCGGTGTCGATGACGGCCACGCGCACACCCGCGCCGGTGCTCTTGTCCCAGGCAGCCGGCAGGCGGATGCCGGCCACCGTGTCGGTGTAGTGCCACTGGGTGCCGAACTGCGGATCGTTCGGCAGGAACTGGGCCTGCAGCATCCGGTCCGGTTCGACGTATTCGATGTCGGCATCGCCGTTGCGCAGGTCGTCGGCCAGACGGCGCATCTCGGAGATCTTGAGCTTGCGGTTCGCCTTCACCACATGCCCGCCCGACGAATGCCCGCGCACCCGCTCCAGCAGCAGGCCGGCCCGGTTGCCGGCCACGCGCAGGCCGTCCTGGGCCCGCACGCTCAGGTCGTCGCGGTTGGCGGCGCTGCGGTACTTGACGATCAGGCGGTCGGTTTCGGCCTCCGGCTCGGCCACCGCGATGCGGGCGCTGCGCGGCGTCTGTCGAGCCGCGTCATCCGACTGGAAGGCCTGCGCCGGCGTCGCCAGCAGCCCGGCGACGGCCCACGCTGCGACGGGTGCCAGCACCCAGCCAGCCGAAGTCAGTCGGCCGCTGTTCGTGAAGAAAGTCGCATTCATGGTGGGTCCCTCGTTTTGTTGGATGGGACTTTATCCCACCTTTATGACGAATCAAGCCATGAAGTGAGACGGATTCACGGCCTGTTTCGGCCATTACACCCAACTGGGAACAACTTGAAGCAAATGACCCACCGCTGTCACCCACGTTGCGCCCAGAGTGGAAGATCGCATGGACTTGATCTGCCTCAACGCCGGAAAAGACGGGTGACCACCCACCCAATCCCCGCCTGGGGCGGAAATGGGTCACGAAAAAAAAGTTGGGGGAACCGGCCGTCGGGATGGCCGCAAGACCCTGAATCTCAAAGGGTCTTGGACAAGAACGGGTCTGTCGACCGTTTGTCGATGACGTTCAGACCGGCTTGGCGGCCTGCGCCGCGCGGGCGGCGAACTCGGCGCGCAGCGCCTTGAGCTTCTCGCGCGGGTCTTCGCGCGCGGTGCGCTCGTCGAGCTTCATCTCGGCGATGAAGCGGCTGGGAATCGCCTTGCGGATCTCGCGTCCGCGTTTCTGGCGCAGCAGGGTGCTGACCAGCAGGGTGCGGCGGGCGCGGGTGATGCCCACGTACATGAGGCGGCGCTCCTCTTCGAGCCGCTCGACCGTCATGTCCTCCTCGTCGCGCTTGAAGGGCAGCGTGCCCTCGTTGACGCCGACCAGCACGACGTGCGGCCACTCCAGGCCCTTGCTGGCGTGCAGCGTCGACAGCGTGACCATGTTCTGGTCCTCGCCGCGTTCGGCCAGGCTCAGGATCACGCTGATCGACTGCGCGATGTCGAGCACGCTCTTGCGCTCGGTCTCGGTCGTGACGCCGCCGTCGTTCTCGATCTGGCCGCCGCAGCGGCGCGCGATCCAGTCGACGAAGTCGATGACGTTGTTCCAGCGCGCGGCGGCGACCTTCTCGTTTTCCTCGCCGTCGTAGAGGAACTGCTCGTAGCCGATCTCCTTCAGCCAGGCCATCAGCATCGGCTTGGCGGCCTCGCCGCCGACGGTGTGGCGGGCGCTGTGCTGCAGGTCGTTCACGTAGCGACCGAACTCGTGCAGCGAGCCGATCGCCTTGGCGCCCAGCACGGCGGCCAGCGACTCCTGGAACAGCGCCTCGAACAGGCTGACCTTCCACTTGCCGGCGAACTCGCCCAGCGCACCGAGCGTCGTGTGGCCAATGCCGCGCTTGGGCGTGGTGACCGCGCGCAGGAAGGCCGGGTCGTCGTCCTGGTTGACCAGCAGGCGCAGCCAGGCGCAGAGGTCCTTGATCTCGGCGCGGTCGAAGAAGCTCTGGCCGCCCGAGACCTTGTAGGGAATCTGGGCCTTGCGCAGCGCCTCCTCGAGCTTGCGGCTCTGGTGGTTGGCCCGGTAGAGGATGGCGAAGTCGCGCCACTCGGTCGTGCCGGTGTAGGCGCCGGTCGCGTTGGCGCGGATGCCCTGGATGCGCGCCACCGCGCGTTCGGCCTCGTGCTCCTCCTGGTCGCACTGGATGACCCGCACCGGCTCGCCCTCGCCGAACTCGCTCCACAGCTTCTTCTGGAAGATCTTCGGGTTCAGCGCGATGACGTTGTTGGCCGCGTTCAGGATCGCGCCGGTCGAGCGGTAGTTCTGCTCCAGCGGGATGACCTTGAGCTTGGGGTAGTCCTGCGGCAGGCGCTTGAGGTTCTCGATCGTCGCGCCGCGCCAGCCGTAGATGCTCTGGTCGTCGTCGCCCACCGCCGTGAAGACGCCGTCGGGGCCGACGATCGCCTTGAGCATCTCGTACTGCGTCGCGTTGGTGTCCTGGTACTCGTCGACCAGCACGTGGCGCAGCTGGGTCTGCCACTTCAGCCGCGCCGCGTCGACCGTCAGCAGCAGCTTGAGCGGCAGGCCGATCAGGTCGTCGAAATCGACCGCCTGGTAGGCCGACAGGCGCTCGTGGTAGAGCTTCATGACGCGCGCGGCCTGGACCTCGTCGGCGTCCTTGGCAGCAGCCTCGGCCTGTTCCCAGGTCAGGCCCTGGTTCTTCCACAGGCTGATGGTCCATTGCCAGCGCCGCGCCACGGCCGCGTCGGTGGTGCCGCCGGCATCACGCAGCACGCCCAGCACGTCGTCGGCATCGAGGATCGAGAACTGCGGCTTCAGCCCGAGCGCCTCGCCGTCCTCGCGCAGCATGCGCACGCCCAGCGAGTGGAAGGTCGCGATCACCAGCTTCTGCGCCGCCCGCGCGCCGACCAGCTGGCGGGCCCGCTCGCGCATCTCCTGCGCGGCCTTGTTGGTGAAGGTGATGGCGGCGATCTGCTCGGGCCGCAGGCCCACCTGCAGCAGCCGGGCGATCTTCTGGGTGATGACGCGCGTCTTGCCCGAACCGGCCCCGGCCAGCACCAGACAGGGCGTGGCTAGGTGGTTGACCGCCTCCATCTGGGCGGGGTTGAGGGTCGACGGGGCTTCGGCCATGTTCCGCTGGACGATGCCGTCAGGCCGCTGCGCCGCCGAACGGGCGCACGCCGATCCAGGCGCCATGCGCCCACATCGCGAAGCCGGCCCAGGCCAGCAGCCCGATGACCACCACCAGGGCGGTGCGCAAGCCGCTGGTGGCCACCGGCGCGGCAGCCGGACGGCGACGCGCGCTGCGGAAGTCCAGCACGGCCCAGACCAGGAAACCGCCGAACAGCACCAGGTCGGCCAAGGTGTGGTTGGCCAGCAGGTGGGCCAGCGCCCAGACCTTGACGGCCAGCACCATCGGATGCCCCAGCCGCGCCTTGATCGCGTTGCCCGGCACGTAGGCGGCCACCAGCAGCACGAAGGCGATCAGCGTCAGCAGCGCCGCGAGGTGACGCCCGCCGATCCAGGGTGTCCACAGCGCCACGGGTTCGAGCCGCGCCAGCCCGTAGCCCCAGATGATCAGGCCGAAGCCGAGCAGCGAGACCACCGTGTAGCCGCCCTTCCAGGCACCTTCGCCCAGCCGGGCGATCTGGCGCGCACGCCAGTCGTCGGCCACGATGCGCACCGAATGGGCACCGAGAAACAGCAGCATTCCGAGGATCAGGATCGTCATGGCTCGTAGCTCCAGCGGCCACCCGCGCGGCCGAAGGCGCGCATTGTCGGGCCAGCCCGATGGCAGTCGCTTCGTGCCGTCCCTGTCGCTGGTCGAGCCGGATGCAGACGGCGTCTCAGCGCCCGCCCAGCTCGAAGCGCCGGGCCCAGCCGAGTTCGACCACCGGCGTCGACACGCCCCCTTGCCGGCCACGCGCCTGACCGATGCCGGCGCGCCATTCACCGGTCGCGCCGTCCGGCTGCCAGCCGGCCCAGGCGATGCCTTGCAGCAGCAGGCCACCGCCAGTCGCGACACCGCCACCGCCGGCCGCACCGGCCAGCGCCTCGGCACCGATCTGCCAGCCGGGTGCCGGACGCGCCGACAGGCCCGCACCGATCAGCCCGATCGAGAACGCGCCGGCCTGGCCGGCAAAGGCGCTGTGCGCCTGGCCGCTCAGGTACAGGTGCTCGCCGAGGTAGCGGTTGAGCTTCAGCCCGATCGTGTCCAGCGCCAGCGTGCGGCCGTCGTTGCGGCGCACGCCGGTGTAGTGCAGCAGCGCGGCGGAGGCGTCGGTGCGGACCGGCGGTCCGGGCGGCAGGCTCGCGGCGGCGCCCAGGCGCTCCAGGTCGAAGGCCAGCCAGGCCCCGGCGACGCGCGCACGCAAGGGGCTGTCCAGCCCGCGCAGCACACCCGCCTCGACCCCCGCATGCCAGCCGTCGGCCGGGCTCGCCTGCAGGCCGGCGACGACCCGGCCGATCGGCCCGCCACCGGTCGGCACCGAACCACCGCCGCCCAGACCGGCCGACAGGCGCACGCTGCCGCGCAGCGACGGCGCGAGCTGCGGCAGCGGCGCGATGCTGGCGGCGGCGCTGGCGAGGATCTCCATGTAGCCGGCGGCATCGCCGCGTGCGGCGGCGGCCGACTCGATGCCCCAGCTCAGGCCGCTGTCGGCGTCGAGCCGCTCGGCCCGCGCGCCCAGCAGGCCGATGCGGCGGCGCGGGCCGGCCGCCGTCGCGATCGAGACGTCCAGCCAGGTACCGGCCATGCGGTCCAGCCCCAGGCCGCTGCGCTGGCCGGGCGCGAGCACCTCGTCACCGGTCGGGCCGAGGTGACGGAAGGCACCGTCCCAGGCCAGCGCCACGCCGAACTGGCGGCTGCGGATGTCGCCGCTGGGGAAAGAGACTTGCGAGCCGCTCAAGCCGATCTGCCAGCCCGGGCCGGTGCGTTGCCACAGCGTCAGCGCCGGCCGCAGCATCAGCCCGCCGCCGACCGGTGCCGCCGCGCCACCGCCGCCACCGGCGTAGAGGCCAGCCGTCAGGGTCCGGCCCTGGCCCAGGCGCCAGTCGCGTTCGACCTGCACCCCGCCGACGAACAGGCCGCCGCGCCGGCCGCTGGCCGCGCCGTGGACGGCAGGGCCGGCCCACAGCCCGTCGGCCGTCTCGAACAGCAGCGCACCGGACAGCAGGCCCATGCCCTCGCCGCCTGGCAAGGTCACACGCTCGAAGCCCAGGCTGCTGCGGGTCGGGATCTCGGCGGCCGCGGCTGCCCAGGCGGTCGACACGCCCAGCGCCAGCGCGGCCGACCAGGCCAGCGCGCGGTTCAGCGAGCGCATCCCGTCAGGGGTGTTCGGCGATCACCTGCGCCACCGCCGCCGTCAGGCGCCGGGCATAGGGCAGGTGCAGGAACTCGTTCGGGCCGTGTGCGTTGCTCTTCGGGCCGAGCACGCCGCAGACCAGCATCTGCGCCTTCGGGAAGCCCTGCGCCAGCAGGTTCATCAGCGGGATCGTGCCGCCCTGGCCGATGTAGCCGAGCGGCGCGCCGAAGTGGGCCTGCGAGGCCGATTCCAGGCTGCGTTCCAGCCACGGCTGCAGGCTCGGCGCGTCCCAGCCGGTGGCCCCTTCGGCACCGGCGCGGCCATCGGGCACGAAGGTGACGCGGGCGTTGTAGGGCGGATCGAGCTCCAGCAGCCGCTTGAGCTCGCGCCCGGCGGCCGGCCCGTCGACCGTCGGCGGCAGGCGCAGGCTGAGCTTGAAGGCGCTCCACGGCCGCAGCACGTTGCCGGCGCTGGCGATGGCCGGGAAGCCTTCGGCGCCGGTCACCGACAGGGTCGGGCGCCAGGTGCGGTTGAGCAGCGCCTCGACCGGGTCGGTGGTGGTCGGCAGCACGGGGTTGCCGTCCAGCCCGCAGGACCAGGGCAGGCCCTTCCAGACGGCATCCCCCAGCCGGCCGGCCGCCGCGCGCGCCTGGGCGATGCGCTCGGGCGGGATCTCGGCATGCAGGCTGGCCGGCAGCAGGCGGCCGGTGTGGCTGTCCTCGAGCCGGTCCAGCACCTGGCGCAGCACGCGGAAGCTCGACGGCACGACGCCGCTGGCCTCGCCGGAATGCACGCCCTCCTCGATCACCTCGACGCGCAGCGTGCCGGTGACGTTGCCGCGCAGGCTGGTGGTCAGCCACAGCTGGTCGTAGTTGCCGGCGCCGGAATCGAGGCAGACGACGAGGCTGACCTCGCCCAGCCGGTCGCGCAGCGCATCGAGATACGGCGGCAGGTCGTGCGAACCGCTTTCCTCGCAGGTCTCGATCAGGCCGACCAGGCGCGGATGGCCCACACCCTGGGCCTGGATCGCCTCGATCGCCGCGATGCTGGCGTAGATCGCGTAGCCGTCGTCGGCGCCGCCTCGGCCATACAGCCGGTCGTCGTCGACCTTGGGCGTCCACGGACCGAGATCGTGGCGCCAGCCGGTGAACTCGGGCTGCTTGTCCAGGTGGCCGTACATCAGCACGGTCGGCGCAGCCGAGCCGGCCGGTTCGGCGCGGGTCGCGGGGACCTCGAAGAAGATGACCGGCGTGCGGGGCCGGCCGGCAGCGTCGTTCAGCCGCACGACCTCCAGCTTCAGCCCGCGCACGCGGCGCGATTCGGCCCAGGCCGCCGCGCGCCGCACCACCGTGTCGAGGTGGCCGTGTTCGGACCACTGCGGGTCGAACATGGGGCTCTTGGCCGGCACGGCGATGTAGTCGCGCAGCTCGGGCAGGATGTCGGCGTCCCAGGTCAGGGACAGCTCGCGCGCCAGGCGCGACAGGTCGAGCGCCGGGGCGCGGTCGATGACGTGGCTCATGCGGGGGTCCTCGGGACAGCGCCATGCGGCCGTCCGGAGGACCAGTCTAGACGCCGTGCCGGCCCGTGCGCCCCGCGATCACCCTCGGCGAGCGCCGTGCCGACCAGGGCCGGCAACACCGCCAGGCCATCGCGCAGCTCGCCCGGCAGGGTCTGCGCGCCGGGCAGGCCCAGGTCGTGGAAGCTGATCTCGGCGTGGCCGTCCTCGGTCGGCCGCACATGCAGCGCCAGCGGCAAGGCCAGTTCGTGGGACGCCTCGTGGACGTGGTCGTGCTGGACGACGGCGGTCTCGCCCGGATGCGGCCCCAGCACGACCAGGTCGGCGTGCCCGGGCATCGGGATCACGGCGACGACCGCGAGGCCGTGAACGCCGGCGGCGCTCTTCAGGCGCTCGATCGTCCGCGCGGCGTCGCCGTGACTGCTGCGACGCCGCTGTTCGTAGGCCTCGACCCGGACCGCCCCGGCCGCCAGCATCACGACCGCCATGCAGCCGGTCAGCCAGCTGCGCCAGGGGATGGCGGTACCGGCCGCCTCGGGTGAGGCGTGGCCGACACGGGCGACTTCGCGGGCGGCATCGGCGGTCTGGGACAGCAGGTGACGAACCATGAGGGACTCTCCGGTGTTCGACGCGAAGCGGCATCGCGTCAGCTTGGCGTCATCGTGTGCCGGACCGCACGAAGCGCCTGTATCAAGCCGTAAACGACGCGCGGATTTGCCAGATCGGGAACTTTCCAGCCACCGTTCGCAGGCATCCGATCGCGCGACAAGCCCGTGCCCATCGGCCTTTCCGGCCCATCAACCGATTGCGCTGCGCTTGCAGCCGGCGACCGGCCGAAACACCCGGTAACGAACGCGGCGGCTTCAGCCGCGCTGGAACTTGAACACCGCCGTGCTGGCCATCAGGTTCGGGTGGCGCGTGACGACGCGGCCCTCGTGCAGGCCGAAGGATTCGAGGATGCGCAGGCCGCATTGCTCGGCCAGCACCTCGAAATCGGCGTAGGTGCCCACGCGGATGTTGGGCGTGTCGTACCACTGGTAAGGCAGCGTCTTGGTGACCGGCATGCGCCCGCGCAGCACCGACAGGCGGTTGGGCCAGTGCGCGAAGTTCGGGAACGAGACGATGCCGATGCGGCCGACCCGTGCGGTCTCGCGCAGCATCGCCTCGGTGTTGCGCAGGTTCTGCAGCGTGTCGAGCTGCAGGACGACGTCGAAGCTGTTGTCCTCGAACAGGGCCAGGCCCTCTTCCAGGTTCAGCTGCAGCACGTTGACGCCGCGCTGGACGCAGTCGTGCAGCTTGGCGTCGTCGAGTTCCACGCCATAGCCGGTACAGCCGCGCTCGCGCTGCAGCAGCGCCAGCAGCGCGCCGCCGCCGCAGCCGAGGTCCAGCACGCGGCTGCCTTCGGGCACCAGGCGGGCGATCGTGTCGAGGGTCTGGCGCCGGGTCATGCCCCGATCTCCTGGGCGATGCGGTCGTAGCGGCTGCGCACGACCGCGTGGTAGCGCGGATCGTCGAGCAGGAAGGCGTCGTGGCCGTGCGGCGCGGCGATCTCGGCGTAGCTGACGTCGTGGCGGTTGTCGACCAGCGCCTTGACGATCTCGCGCGAGCGCTGCGGCGAGAAGCGCCAGTCGGTCGTGAAGCTCACGACCAGGAACTTCGCGCGGGCCCGCGCCAGCGCGGCGCTGAGGTTGCCGCCGAACTCGCCGGCCGGGTCGAAGTAGTCGAGCGCACGCGTGATCAGCAGGTAGGTGTTGGCGTCGAAGTACTCGCTGAACTTGTCGCCCTGGTAGCGCAGGTAGCTCTCGATCTGGAACTCGATCTGCTGCGTGCTGTAGGCCAGTTCGGCGGCACGCAGTGCGCGGCCGAACTTCTCTTCCATCGAGTCGTCCGACAGGTAGGTGATGTGGCCGATCATCCGGGCCACCGTCAGCCCGCGCTTGGGCACGACGCCGTGGGCGTAGAAGTGGCCGCCGTGGAAGTCGGGGTCGGTGACGATGGCGCGCCGCGCGACCTCGTTGAAGGCGATGTTCTGGGCCGACAGGTTGGGCGCGCTGGCGATCACCAGCGCATGCCGCACGCGATCCGGGTGGCGCAGCGTCCAGCTCAGCGCCTGCATGCCGCCCAGGCTGCCGCCCATCACCGCCGCCAGCTGGCCGATGCCGAGCCGGTCGATCAGGCGGGCCTGCGCGTCGACCCAGTCCTCGACCGTGACGACCGGGAAGTCGGCGCCATAGGGCTGACCGGTGGCCGGGTTCCGGTGGGTCGGTCCGGTGGAGCCGAAACACGAACCCGGGTTGTTGACGCCGATGACGAAGAAGCGGTTGGTGTCCAGCGGCTTGCCCGGCCCGACCAGGTTGTCCCACCAGCCCTGGCTGCGGTCCTGCCCCGCATAGGTGCCGGCGACGTGGTGGCTGGCGTTGAGCGCGTGGCACACCAGCACCGCGTTGCTGCGGTCGGCGTTGAGCGTGCCGTAGGTCTCGTAGACCAGCTCGTAGGGCCCGAGCGTCGCGCCGCTGCGCAGCGGCAGCGGCTCGTCGAAGGCCATGGTCTGGGGCGTCACGTGCCCGAGTGTCTGCATCGATCCCGATCCACAAAAAAACCCGGCGCCGCCTCGAAGCGGACACCGGGTTCGCGGGTGTCCCCCTTTAGCGGAATTTCTAGAGCGCCCGCAAGCCGGACCAAATCGGCGCTGCAGGCAGTTTAACGCCGGCCTGCCGGCCTCGCCGCCTGGGTTTTGCGCGTGCGGGAAGGCGCCCGGCGCCCCCGTGTCCCTGGGGTGTGCGGCCCCTGACGGCGACGGGACAATTTCATGCAGGTTTGCACCGACTTCCGCCGCAGATTCCACAGCCTTGAAGCCCTGCCCCGTGTCCTCCTTGCTGCGCACGAACCGCCCGCGCCTGCCGGTCGTGGCGGCGGTGCTCGCGCTCGGCATCGGGTTGCCGTTGCTGGCCCGTCTGCGCAGCGAGGACGGCTGGGCGCAGGCGGCGCTGGTGTTGACCACGCTGCTGCTGGTCGCGCTGGCGATGTGCCGGGCCTCGAACCTGCAGGTTCGCCAGCGGGTCGTCGTCCCGGCGCGACTGGGCACTTCGCAGGTGGCCGGCGCACGGTTGCCGGGAGACTGGTCCGGACACGTCGAGATGGCGGTGCGCGATGCCCGGTTGAGCGAGCCGCAGGCCGACCTGCTGCACCGGACCCTCGATGCCGCCGTGCAGCTGCTCGCGGGCCATGAGCCACGGGCGGACACGATCGTGCGGGTCGACCTGGACCGCCTGGACGGCGAGACCGGCGCTCATCTGCGCCTGAGACTGGCAACGCGCGCCAGCCCCCATCCACGCTGCGAACGGCGCTTGCGACAGCTCTGCACGCGGCTGGGCGCGCAACTGGACATCGCCCAGGAAGGCCAGCAGCTGCAGGTCGAGCTGGTGCTGCCGATGTCGGCGCCGCTGACACGTCCGGCCTGACGAGGCCTGACGCGTCAGGGCTGGTCCGGTCAGGTCGTCGGCGGCAGGGTCTGGACGAAGCTCGGGCGCTGGCTCAGCTTGTCCATCAGGCGGACGAGGCCGGGGTGGCGCTCGCGCCAGTTCACGTCCGGGAAACGGAAGTCCAGGTAACCCAGCGCGCAGCCGATCGCGATGTCGGCCAGCGACAGGTGCAGGCCGCAGAACCACGCCTTGTCCTGCAGGTGATCGGCCATGGCCGCGACCGACACGTCGATCTTGGCCCTCTGGCGCTCGATCCAGGCGGAACTGCGCTGATGGGCCTCGCGCTTCGGCCAGACACTTTCCATGCGGGCGGCGACGGCGGCGTCCAGCACGCCATCGGCCAGCGCTTCCCAGGTCCGCACCTCGGCGCGTTCGCGGCCCCGTTCGGGGATCAGGCGACCCAGCGGCGAGAGGGTGTCGACATATTCGACGATGACCCGCGAGTCGTAGAGCGCATCACCGCCCTCCAACAGGAGGCAAGGGACCTTGCCGAGCGGGTTGTGGGCGATGACGGCGGGGGTGGCGGACCACGGGTCGTCGAGCTCGAGCTTGTAGTCGAGCTTCTTCTCGGCCAGCACGATGCGCACCTTGCGGGCATAGGGGCTGGTCAGCGAAGCGATGAGTCTCATGGCGGGTACGGCAGGTGGATCCGGCGGTCCGGACCTCGAGAATTCATTCTATCCATCGGCCTTTCCGGCCGTGTCCCGGTCGGCGGCGCAGCGGCAGGCACGCGACACCTCTCGCGGCCAACCGCCATCGGGAGCCGGTTTGTGGCAGGCAGCGCCCGGGCTGCTCAGGCCGCGTGCACGACCTTGCGGTACTCGCGCCGCAGGCTGGCGAAGCGCGACGACTCGCAGCGCCGCATCAGCGCGTCGAGCGTGTCGCCGACACGGGCGCTGGCATGGCCCAGGCAGACCCGCACGTCCAGCCCGCTTGCGATGGTCGACCAGTCGTGCTCGCGCACCGCCGTCTGGATGCGTTCGCAGACCCGGGCGACGTCCTCGCCGCTGGCCCGGTGCAGCAGCGCGGCCAGCTCGTCGTGACTCCAGCGCGCCGGCAGATCGCCCGCGCGCAGCACCTGCCGCATCAGCGCGGCCAGCGTGCACAGCACCCGGTCGCGCACCAGCGGGCTGTGATGGGCCGCCAGCACCTGGCCCGGATCAAGCGCCAGCACCAGCACCGAAACCTGCGCGCGGGTCGGGTCGGTGCGTTGCAGCAGCTCTTCGGTCTGCGACTGGAAGTGGTCGCGGCTGGCCAGCCCGGTCAGGCTGTCCTCGCGTCGCCAGACCGGCATCTGGGCGGCGTCGCGCAGGGCGAGATCGCGCATGCGCAGCTCGAAATCGAGCATGTCCTCGGTCTGTCCGGACAGCGGCTCGTCCGCCGGCCGCACGCCGAGTCGCAGCGTCGCCAGCTCCATCGGGTTGAAGCGGCCGAGCCGGCTCTGCGCCAGCAGCCAGCAACGCCGACCGATGTCGGTCAGCGGCTGGTGCCCCATGTCGTGCGCCGTCTCGATCAGCAGCCGCGCCTGGGCTTCGGCACGGGCGTTCTCGCGCAGGGCCAGCGCATGCACCACCTGGGCCCAGCGCATCAGGCCGCCCATCCAGGCGCGCTCCTGGGGCAGCAGGGCCTGCAGACGTTGCAGGTCGGCTTCGGCATCGGCCGGCTCGCCACGCCAGATCGCCAGCATGAAGTCGACCCAGGCCAGCAGGAAGCGCCCGCTGCGCTGGGTGCCTGCGGCCATGACGCCCGGCGCCGCCTCGCAGCGCGACAACGCGGCCTGGTGGGCGACCTCGACCTGACGACGCCGCGCCAGCGAGGGCAGGCCCTGCGCCAGGTCCCAGCCACGCGCCAGCAACATCGCCTCGGCGAAGGCGGCGTGGATCATCAGGTGGCTTTCCCAGTCGACCCGACCGGATTCGCGCGCCAGCGCGATGCCTTGCGCCAGGCTCTGACGGGCGGCCTCGGCCTGCTCCATCCAGAGCTGGGCGATGCCCAGGCTGTCGCAGGCCTGCACCGTCACCAGCGGCTCGGCCATCTGGCGGGCCAGTCGACGCGCCAGCTGGCCGGCCTCATCGGCGGCCGTTTCCTGTCCGGAGACGGCGGCCGAGGCGGCCAGCACCGACAGCGCCTCGATCTCGAGCGCCACATCGCGTTCATGCCGCGCCAGCCCGATCGCCCGACGCGCATGGCTGATCGCGGTGCGGTACCGGGCCTCACGCTGGGCGCATTGCGCCAGATGCATCTCGGCGCGCCCCTCGTGCAGCAGGTCGCCGACGTCCTGCGCCCGCCCGCGCAGCATCAGCGCCGTGCTGCGGCATCGCTCCACCGCGCCCTGGCGCCATTGCGCGACGCAGGCGGTGTCGAGTTCGTCGAGGCTGAGGAGTCGGTACATGGCGGCGGGCCCGGTGGGTGTCTCGGCGTGTGTCGTCTTGAAAACTGCGTTGCAGTATCCGCAGGGGTGCCCGGATGGGTCCGCGAACTGCTGCGCAGTTTTTTCATTCAAGGCGTTCGAAGCCGTAACAAGAAGGGTTTCACGCCACAGCCGTTCGGCCACGAACAGCGCCACCCGCACCCTGTTGTTGCCACGTTGGCCGGCCGGATCGGGGTCCTAGGATCGACTGCACCCTCCACTGCCGGAGCCCGCGATGCCCGCCTGGCTGTTGACGCTGGACCGCCTGCTGCCGGTCCGATCCCTGTTGCGACGGGCCGCCGGCCGGTCGACCCCGTCGCGGCCGGCAATCGCGCCGTCACCACATGCCGGCCAGGCAGCGGTCGACTGCGGTTTCCGGACCCGGATCGGCGCGCCATCGGCCTGCCGTCATCCGTTCGAGGTTCCGGTGATCGAATGGCGCGGGGAAACCGCCGCCACGGGCCCGTCGGTCTGGACGCTCGACGCCCACGACCAGGCCTGCCGCGATGCACACGGCCGGTTCGACCTGCAGCGTTATGCCGAACGTGCCGCCAGCCGTCCGGTCGGGATGATCGAGCTGCGTCCCTGGCAAGGGTCGGCGGAACACGAACCGGTGCCGTGCGGGACCTCGCTGGAGCTGATGCTGTCGATCGAACGACTGCGCCGGCTGTCGGGCGGCAAGCCGACCGGGCTCTCGGCCCCGATGCGCCAGCCCAAGGCCTGGTTCGCGCTGGTCAAGGCCATGCAGGTGACGCGGGTCGTGCCGGATTTCATCGTCGTCGAGACGGCTTCGGCATCGGCAACGTCATCGGCACCCACGTCGTCCGACCTGGACGACCTGCGGCGGGTGCACGACACGCTGGCCGGCGTCGGCCTGCGCGAGCGCATCCGCGTCGGCTGCGCCGGGCACCACGGCACGGTCGAGGACATCGTCCGGTCGCTGGCGGCGGGGGCCGACTGGTGTCGCCTGAGCGGCGCGCCATCGGCCGATCAGCTGGCCAGCCTTCGCGCAGGGCTGCGCGCCCATCTGGCAGGCGCCGGCTTGCAGCACCCGCGGGAGCTGGTCGGCGCCGACCGGCAGACGCGGTCAGCGCGTGCCGAACATGCGGTCGCCCGCGTCGCCCAGGCCCGGCACGATGTAGCCGTGGTCGTTGAGTTGCCGGTCGATCGCCGCCGTGTAGACCGGCACGTCGGGATGGTGGGCGTGGAAGCGTGACAGGCCTTCCGGCGCCGCCAGCAGGCTGACGAACCGGATCGATCGCGGCCGCGTCTCCTTCAACCGTTCGACCGCGGCGGCGGCCGAGTTGCCGGTCGCCAGCATCGGGTCGAGCACGATGGCATCGCGCTCGTGCATGTCGCCGGGCATCTTGAAGTAGTACTCGACGGCGCCGAGCGTCTTCGGGTCGCGGTACAGGCCGATGTGGCCGACCCGCGCGCCAGGCACCACTTCCAGCATGCCGTCGAGAAAGCCGCTGCCCGCGCGCATCACGACGACGAACACGGTCTTCCGGCCCTCGATGACCGGGCTCATCATGGTTTCGAGCGGGGTCTCGATCTCGATCAGCCGGGTCGGCATGTCGCGCGTGACCTCGTAGGCCATCAACATGCTGATCTCGCCCAGCAGGCGCCGGAAGCTGCTGGTCGAGCGGTCCTTCTGGCGCATCAGCGTCAGCTTGTGCTGGATCAGCGGGTGATCGATGACGTGGACCTGCGGGGTCGGGGCGGTGGTGCTCACGGGGGTCTCCAGGGAAGGTTCGATCGGGTCCGTCGGGGCGTTCAGAACAGGGTGCCGTCGCTGTCGATCAGCACCGGCGGCGGTCCGCCCAGGCGGCGTTCGGCGGCGATCTGCCGACCGGCGGCCCAGCTGCCGCCTTCGAGCATGCAGGCCAGCGGCAACTGCTCGGCGCTGACGCCCAGTTCGGCACGGACGAGGGGCGCGAGGCGGTCCAGCAGGGCGACGGTCAGGGCCCGCCATTCGATCACCCACGGGTCGGCGGGCGTGTGCAGCCGCCCGAGCGCGGCGGGGTCGCGCGGCACGATCACGCCGCCGTCCAGCAGCAGGCCGCCGTTGCGGTACTCGGGCAGGCCTGTCAGCGCATCCAGCCCGGTGACGGTGCAGCCGGCCCATTCGAGCGGCTCCAGCAGCGAGTAGCTCAGCCACTGGGACAGCTTGTGGAAGGGCACCCGCCCGGCATCCAGCCCGCTGCCGCCGGCCGCCTCGTGTGGCCAGACATCGCCGAGCGGCTGGTCGGCCGGCGTGCCACCGTCGCGCAGGCCGAGCCACTGGCCGCTTGGCCAGATGGCGCTGGTCATGTCCAGCAGCGCCCGCAGGATGTCGGCCGCCGCGACGCTGCGGTCGCCGTCGGACTTGCCGGCGGTCAATGCGTCGAACAGGCGACCGGGCCGGGCGTCGCCGCCCTCGGCTTGTGCGATCCGGTGCAACGTCGCACCGAGGCGGTGCAGCAGGGCGGTGCGTCCGTCCAGCCCGACCAGCGGGTTGTCGTCGTGAACCTGAAAGACGGTGGCGAGGTGCCAGGGCTGCAAGGCCATCAAGGCCTCGGCGTCGACACGGCACGGCTGGTCCGGATCGGACGAGAACTGGCCCGCCAGGAAGGCGTCGAAGCTGGCCACCGCGAGCCCTTCGCTGCGGGTCAGGATCGCGTCGGTCGCCGGCTCCTGGTAGCGCCAGGCCGGGCCGGCACCGGCATCGAGCAACACGCTGATCACCGTGAGGTCCACCCGCGCACGGGCGGCATCCCGGGCGCTCAGGCCGGCCAGTCGTTCGTCGAGACGGCTCTTGCGGTCGACGCCTCCGGCCTCGAAGTGCCGCCAGCGGCTGTGATACGGGATCTGCAGGGTCGGGAAGCGCGCGAGGCTCAGGTTCGCGATGCGGCGCGCCACCGCATCCAGGCGCGACGGGTCGAGCGTGAAGTGCCCGGACCGTCCCGCCTCGACATGTCCGGCGATCGCGTGGCATCGGCGCCGGATCTCGGCCGGGTCACGCAGGTGATCCAGGGCTCGTGCGGTGTCGGCGTCCGGCGGGACAGGGTTGGCATACGTCATGACATCAACGCAGATCGCGCCCCTTGACCGAGGCGAGTGCCGCCTCGTCGGGCACATCGCCCGTCGTGTAGTAGCCGGCGGCGATCTTCGCCTCGATCTCGACACGCGCGTCGGCCGGCACCAGGGCGTCGGGGATCTTCACGCGCTCGCCGACCTCGATGCCGCTGCCGGTGATCGCGTCGTACTTGTCGTTGCTCATGCTGACCAGCCGGTGGATCTTGCGGATGCCGAGCCAGTGCAGCACATCGGGCATCAGCTCCTGGAAGCGCATGTCCTGCACGCCGGCGACACATTCGGTGCGCAGGAAGTACTTGTCGGCCGAGTCTCCGCCGACCTGCCGCTTGCGGGCGTTGTAGACCAGGAACTTCGTGACCTCGCCGAGCGCACGGCCCTCCTTGCGGCTGTAGGCGATCAGGCCGACGCCGCCGAGCCCGCCGTGGGCCTGCGACTGGGCGCCGAGGATGCATTCCTCGATCGCGTGGGTCAGATAGGGGCGGCAGGTGCAGATGTCCGAGCCGAACACGTCCGAGCCGTTGCACTCGTCGTGGACACGGGCGGTCAGCGTCACGGACGGATCGGCCAGATCCTGGATGCGGCCGAAGATGTAGAGCGTCTGACCCCCGATCGGCGGCAGGAACACCTCAATGTCGCTGCGTGTCACCAGCTCGGGGTACATGCCGCCGGTTTCCTCGAACAGCGTGCGGCGCAGGTCGGCCTCGCTGACGTTGAAGCGGGCCGCCACACCCGGCAGCCACCAGACCGGTTCGACGGCCACCTTGGTGACGACGGCCGAGCCGTTGTCGAGCAGCACCGCGCCGTCGGCCCTGAGCCGTTGGAAGGCCATGGCCTGGCGGATCTCGGGCAAGTCGATGTGCGCCTGGGTGATCGCGATCGACGGGCGGATGTCCCAGCCCTGCGCGATCTGGTCCGCATAGACGTGTGCCACCGAGGCGCCCCAGGGATCGATCGAGACGATCTTCTGCGGGTCAGCCCATTGCGGGTGCGGCCCGACAGGCGAGGTTGGCGCCGTGTTGGTCAGGTCGGCCCGATGACCCTTGCTGAGGTTGCCGGCCGCGACGGCGAGCGCCCGGTAGACGCCATAGCTGCCGCTGTGCGTCCCGATGACGTTGCGATGGCTGCGGTGGGTGGTGGTGCCGATCACCGGTCCGCGCCTCTGAGGGTCAGCCTCGCCCCAGTGGATCACCGGAGTGTCGCTGGCGGACTGGCCAGGGTGCGAGGTCAGGCGGATGTGGGAGAGCGGCGGGACTTCGCTCGGCATGGCAAGGCTCCGAGGGACGTTGGGGCTTCCACTTGTCGCAGAAGGTCTGTGCCTCGTCCAGCGCAATGTCCGTGCCGGACTTCCTGTGAACCCGCCCGTTCAGGGTGTCATGCCCGACCGCGCCTGTCGCAGCGTGCGCGCAGCCAGCAGTTGCGTGCCCAACTGATCGGGAGTCCAGCCGCAAAGGTCCAGCCATTCGCCGGGAGGCTCGGAGGGTTTGCCGGAGAGCAGTTCCTCTTCGACCGCGCGCCCCAGCACCAGCAGGCGGCGAACGGGGATCTCCTGACCTGCCCAGTCTCCCGGCGCCGTGGCACGGGCGCGCACGTAACGCACGACCTGGTTCGACAAGCCCCATTGCGCGCAGAGGGCCGACCCGACGGCGTGGTGGCCCACGCCGATCGCATCCACTTCTGCAGCCGCCAGGGCGGGCGGATCGTTGGCCATCGCCTGATGGAGCGGGGCATAGCCGGCCGGAAACAGGTCGGAACGAGACGCGAAGACGGCGGCACCGGTCCAGGCAAAGAGGCCCGAGCTGTGAGCCAGCCACGGGTCGACGTCGAGTTGTCGGGCGGCCTGCCCCATGGTCCAACTCATCCGCGCGGCGTGGTCCCAGATCCGGTCGATCAAGGGGTTCGGCGGAAAGGCGCGGCGCAGGGCGGTCTGCAAGGTGATGGCGGCAACCTGGGCGGTTCCGAGATAGCGCAAGGCCTCGCCCACGTGATCGACACGTCGCAGCAGGCCGAACATGGCCGAATTGACCGTCTTCACCACTTCGGCGGCCAAGGCCATGTCGGACGCGATCACGTCGGCGCAAGCCTGGGCGTGTGCGTGTTCGTCCTGGAGAAGAACCTGCAACGCCAGCAACGCCCGAGGGCAGGCCGGCAAGGCGATCTGAAGGCGTCGGAGTTCGTCGGGCAGCGTCATGGCGTCAAGGCGGCCGGCCTGTTCAGGCCGACGCAGAGCTGTATCTGCCGCGATCTTGCAATCCATTCCCCAAAAGAACAAACCCCCTGCAGTTTGCACTGAGGGGGTTTGGGGGATAGTAGCCTGACGATGACCTACTTTCACACGCGAATGCGCACTATCATCGGCGCTGAGGCGTTTCACTGTCCTGTTCGGGATGGGAAGGAGTGGGACCACCTCGCTATGGTCGTCAGGCATAACTTGTTGCTGGAGCGTTTATCGCATCGAAGGGATGCGAGGTGCTTCAGCCAATTCATAGAGTCGAATCGATATTGATTGCGTACCAGAGAGTACGGAACGTATTTACTGCTTTGACGATCGAAGCGATCTCAAAGTTATAGGGTCAAGCCTCACGAGCAATTAGTACTGGTTAGCTTAACGCATTACTGCGCTTCCACACCCAGCCTATCAACGTCCTGGTCTTGAACGACTCTTCAGGGGGCTCAAGGCCCCGGCAGATCTTATCTTGGAACGAGTTTCCCGCTTAGATGCTTTCAGCGGTTATCTCTTCCGCACTTAGCTACCCGGCGATGCCACTGGCGTGACAACCGGTACACCAGAGGTGCGTCCACTCCGGTCCTCTCGTACTAGGAGCAGGCTTCCTCAAATCTGCAGCGCCCACGGAAGATAGGGACCAAACTGTCTCACGACGTTTTAAACCCAGCTCACGTACCTCTTTAAATGGCGAACAGCCATACCCTTGGGACCGGCTACAGCCCCAGGATGAGATGAGCCGACATCGAGGTGCCAAACACCGCCGTCGATATGAACTCTTGGGCGGTATCAGCCTGTTATCCCCAGAGTACCTTTTATCCGTTGAGCGATGGCCCTTCCATACAGAACCACCGGATCACTTAGTCCTACTTTCGTACCTGCTCGACTTGTCAGTCTCGCAGTCAAGCACGCTTATGCCTATGCACTATCAGCACGATTTCCGACCGTGCTTAGCGTACCTTCGAACTCCTCCGTTACACTTTAGGAGGAGACCGCCCCAGTCAAACTGCCCACCATGCACTGTCCCCAACCCGGATAACGGGCCAAGGTTAGAACCTCAAACACACCAGGGTGGTATTTCAAGGTCGGCTCCATACAGTCTAGCGACCGTACTTCAAAGCCTCCCACCTATCCTACACAGATCTGTTCAAAGTCCAATGCAAAGCTACAGTAAAGGTTCATGGGGTCTTTCCGTCTTTCCGCGGGGAGATTGCATCATCACAAACATTTCAACTTCGCTGAGTCTCTGGAGGAGACAGTGTGGCCATCGTTACGCCATTCGTGCAGGTCGGAACTTACCCGACAAGGAATTTCGCTACCTTAGGACCGTTATAGTTACGGCCGCCGTTTACTGGGACTTCAGTCAAGAGCTTGCACCCCATCATTTAATCTTCCAGCACCGGGCAGGCGTCACACCCTATACGTCGACTTTCGTCTTTGCAGAGTGCTGTGTTTTTAATAAACAGTCGCAGCCACCGATTCTCTGCGGCCTCTTTTAGCTCCGTTTGTTCAACTTCACTGACTCAAGGCACACCTTCTTCCGAAGTTACGGTGTCAATTTGCCGAGTTCCTTCTCCAGAGTTCTCTCAAGCGCCTGAGAATACTCATCACGCGCACCAGTGTCGGTTTGCGGTACGGTCGTGTGCAACTGAAGCTTAGTGGCTTTTCCTGGAAGCAGGGTATCACTCACTTCGACGGCAAGCCGTCTCGTTATCACCCCTCATCTTAGACCCCCGGATTTGCCTAAGGGCCATGACTACAGGCTTGAACCAAGATATCCAACACTTGGCTGAGCTAACCTTCTCCGTCCCCACATCGCATTGCACATCGGTACAGGAATATTCACCTGTTTCCCATCAGCTACGCATCTCTGCCTCGCCTTAGGGGCCGACTCACTCTACGCCGATGAACGTTGCGTAGAAAACCTTGCGCTTACGGCGAGGGGGCTTTTCACCCCCTTTAACGCTACTCATGTCAGCATTCGCACTTCTGATACCTCCAGCAGCCTTTACAAGCCACCTTCACAGGCTTACAGAACGCTCTCCTACCATCACATTGCTGTGATCCGCAGCTTCGGTAACTGGCTTGAGCCCCGTTACATCTTCCGCGCAGGACGACTCGATCAGTGAGCTATTACGCTTTCTTTAAATGATGGCTGCTTCTAAGCCAACATCCTGACTGTTTTAGCCTTCCCACTTCGTTTCCCACTTAGCCAATTTTAGGGACCTTAGCTGGCGGTCTGGGTTGTTTCCCTCTTGAGTCCGGACGTTAGCACCCGGTGCTCTGTCTCCCAAGCTGTACTCATCGGTATTCGGAGTTTGCAATGGTTTGGTAAGTCGCCATGACCCCCTAGCCATAACAGTGCTCTACCCCCGATGGTAATACTTGAGGCACTACCTAAATAGTTTTCGGAGAGAACCAGCTATCTCCAGGTTTGTTTAGCCTTTCACCCCTATCCACAGCTCATCCGCTAGTTTTGCAACACTAGTCGGTTCGGACCTCCAGTGCGTGTTACCGCACCTTCATCCTGGCCATGGATAGATCACCTGGTTTCGGGTCTACACCCAGCGACTCAATCGCCCTATTCGGACTCGGTTTCCCTTCGCCTTCCCTACACGGTTAAGCTTGCCACTGAATGTAAGTCGCTGACCCATTATACAAAAGGTACGCCGTCACCCCTTTCGAGGCTCCGACTTTTTGTATGCATGCGGTTTCAGGATCTATTTCACTCCCCTCCCGGGGTTCTTTTCGCCTTTCCCTCACGGTACTTGTTCACTATCGGTCGATTACGAGTATTTAGCCTTGGAGGATGGTCCCCCCATCTTCAGACAGGATTTCACGTGTCCCGCCCTACTTGTCGCATGCCCAGTTCCACAACCAACTTTTTTCATACGGGGCTATCACCCGCTATGGCCGGACTTTCCATTCCGTTCTGATAAGTCGGTTGCTAAATCATGCAGGCTCTTCCAATTTCGCTCGCCACTACTTTCGGAATCTCGGTTGATGTCTATTCCTCCAGCTACTGAGATGTTTCAGTTCGCCGGGTTCGCCTCAACACCCTATGTATTCAGATGTTGATACCCTTGCGGGTGGGTTTCCCCATTCGGATATCTCCGGATCAAAGCTCATTTGCCAGCTCCCCGAAGCTTTTCGCAGGCTATCACGTCCTTCATCGCCTGTAATCGCCAAGGCATCCACCACATGCACTTAGTCACTTGACCCTATAACTTTGACATCCACCTCGTGAACGTCGTCAAGGACTACACCACCTCGATCGACTATCGAGGCATGTGTTTGAGTATTTACGTTTGCCGTACTTTCAACTCTCACGACTTACGTCGCTTCATTGATGTCTGGTGACGCAATCAATAGTCAGTAGCGGCACGGTGCTGCAACCCCTTTACCGGTTGCAGCTTTCCGCTACTGACGCTGATTCGACTCTACGAATTGTTAAAGAACAACAGCCAACTTTCGATGGCAGACCTAAACACCCCAGTTTCAGCTCGCGCTGCCTGGTCGACGCTTAGGTCTGCACCGATCATGAAGAAGATTTTGGTGGAGGATGACGGGATCGAACCGACGACCCCCTGCTTGCAAAGCAGGTGCTCTCCCAGCTGAGCTAATCCCCCGTTCGAATGAGTGGTGGGTCTGGTTGGATTCGAACCAACGACCCCCGCCTTATCAAGACGGTGCTCTAACCGACTGAGCTACAGACCCCAATCTTCTTACACTGTCGTATCTACAGCCGATAAGTGTGGGCGCATGAATTTGAATGCATTTTCCAGAAAGGAGGTGATCCAGCCGCACCTTCCGATACGGCTACCTTGTTACGACTTCACCCCAGTCACGAACCCTGCCGTGGTAATCGCCCTCCTTGCGGTTAGGCTAACTACTTCTGGCAGAACCCGCTCCCATGGTGTGACGGGCGGTGTGTACAAGACCCGGGAACGTATTCACCGCGGCAAGCTGATCCGCGATTACTAGCGATTCCGACTTCACGCAGTCGAGTTGCAGACTGCGATCCGGACTACGACCGGTTTTCTGGGATTGGCTCCCCCTCGCGGGTTGGCAGCCCTCTGTACCGGCCATTGTATGACGTGTGTAGCCCTACCCATAAGGGCCATGAGGACCTGACGTCATCCCCACCTTCCTCCGGTTTGTCACCGGCAGTCTCATTAGAGTGCCCTTTCGTAGCAACTAATGACAAGGGTTGCGCTCGTTGCGGGACTTAACCCAACATCTCACGACACGAGCTGACGACGGCCATGCAGCACCTGTGTCTAGGTTCTCTTTCGAGCACTCCCACATCTCTGCAGGATTCCTAGCATGTCAAGGGTAGGTAAGGTTTTTCGCGTTGCATCGAATTAAACCACATCATCCACCGCTTGTGCGGGTCCCCGTCAATTCCTTTGAGTTTCAACCTTGCGGCCGTACTCCCCAGGCGGTCAACTTCACGCGTTAGCTACGTTACTGAGAAGAAACCCTCCCAACAACCAGTTGACATCGTTTAGGGCGTGGACTACCAGGGTATCTAATCCTGTTTGCTCCCCACGCTTTCGTGCATGAGCGTCAGTACAGGTCCAGGGGACTGCCTTCGCCATCGGTGTTCCTCCGCATATCTACGCATTTCACTGCTACACGCGGAATTCCATCCCCCTCTACCGTACTCTAGCTATACAGTCACAAATGCAGTTCCCAGGTTGAGCCCGGGGATTTCACATCTGTCTTATATAACCGCCTGCGCACGCTTTACGCCCAGTAATTCCGATTAACGCTTGCACCCTACGTATTACCGCGGCTGCTGGCACGTAGTTAGCCGGTGCTTATTCTTCAGGTACCGTCATCCTCCCAGGGTATTAGCCCAGAAGATTTCTTCCCTGACAAAAGCGGTTTACAACCCGAAGGCCTTCTTCCCGCACGCGGCATGGCTGGATCAGGCTTGCGCCCATTGTCCAAAATTCCCCACTGCTGCCTCCCGTAGGAGTCTGGGCCGTGTCTCAGTCCCAGTGTGGCTGGTCGTCCTCTCAGACCAGCTACAGATCGTCGCCTTGGTAGGCCTTTACCCCACCAACTAGCTAATCTGACATCGGCCGCTCCAATAGCGCGAGGTCTTGCGATCCCCCGCTTTCACCCTCAGGTCTCATGCGGTATTAATCCGGCTTTCGCCGGGCTATCCCCCACTACTGGGCACGTTCCGATGCATTACTCACCCGTTCGCCACTCTCAAGGGTTGCCCCTCTACCGTTCGACTTGCATGTGTAAAGCATGCCGCCAGCGTTCAATCTGAGCCAGGATCAAACTCTTCAGTTCGATCTTGATTTCACTCAACGGAATTGAAGTGACTTAACATTCACTTCTTCCGTGAGCGTTTGACATCCCAGTTTTACCCAGGACTTGGCATTCGCCTTCAAACGCCCACGCTTATCGGCTGTAAATTTTTAAAGAGCTCAACGACTCATCAACTTCGCTTTCGCGTCGGTCAACTTGCGTTGTTTGCTGCAAACCGCTGTTTGCAGCGCAGAAGCGGAAGTATCTGTCGTCTTTTCGATCCTGTCAACAGCTTCGTTTGAAGTTTTTGTCGACTGACTCGAAGACCACCCTCGGAACCCTAAGCACTCACGAGCCTTGCGGCATCGGACGGCACTCTGAGCACCGAAGCTCTCGCTTCGCCCGCTGACTGCTGCAACTCAGAAGTTGTCGCGATCAGCGAAGACAGCAATTATGCAATGGATCTTCCGTGGCGCGCAAGCCCCTCGCCGAAAAATGTTCGAGGACGTCTGCGGCGCCCTGCGAAAGGCCCCCACAGCACATGCGCGAGCCCTCTGCCGGCCAGCCTGCCAGTAGAGCCTCGCCGCCTGCCGCCCCCTCGGTATCATGGCCGGTTGCCTTTCGAACGCTGGGTGCAGTGCCTTCCATGACTTCCGCAGACAGATCCGATACGGCCGCAGCCCCTGCGCTCCGTGGCACGCGTGGCGCGCTCTCGCCCACCATCAGCGTGCGGGGTGCGCGCACGCACAACCTGAAGAACATCGACCTCGATCTGCCCAAGCATGCGCTGGTGGTGATCACCGGGCTGTCCGGGTCGGGCAAGTCCAGTCTGGCCTTCGACACCTTGTATGCAGAGGGCCAACGCCGCTACGTCGAGAGCCTGTCAGCCTACGCGCGCCAGTTCCTTCAATTGATGGACAAGCCGGACGTCGACGTGATCGACGGCCTCAGCCCCGCCATCTCCATTGAACAGAAGGCGACCAGCCACAACCCGCGCTCGACGGTCGGCACGATCACCGAGATCCACGACTACCTGCGCCTGCTCTATGCCCGCGCCGGCACGCCGCACTGCCCTGACCACGGTCTGCCGCTGGAAGCCCAGAACGTCAGCCAGATGGTCGACGCCGTGCTCGCCTTCCCGGCCGAGACGCGCCTGATGGTGCTCGCCCCGGTCGTGCGCGACCGCAAGGGCGAGTTCACCGAGCTGTTCGAGAGCATGCAGGCGCAGGGCTACGTGCGCTTCCGCATCGACGGCCAGATCCACGAGGCGGCCGACCTGCCCAAGCTGAAGAAGGCGGAGAAACACGACATCGACGTCGTGATCGACCGCCTCAAGGCCCGTCCCGACGCGCAGCAACGCCTGGCCGAGAGCTTCGAGGCCGCCTTGCGCATCGCCGAGGGCCGCGCGATCGCGCTGGATCTCGACGCCAGCCGCGAGCACCTCTATTCGAACAAGTTCGCCTGCCCGGTCTGCAGCTATTCGCTGTCGGAACTGGAGCCGCGACTGTTCTCGTTCAACTCGCCGGTCGGCGCCTGCCCGAGCTGCGACGGCATCGGCCACGTCACCGTGTTCGACCCGGACCGCGTCGTCGCCTTCCCGTCGCTCAGCCTGGCCTCGGGCGCCGTCAAGGGCTGGGACCGCCGCAACGGCTACACCTTCTCCTTGCTGGAGACCGTCGCCGCCCACTACGGCTTCGACATCGACACGCCCTTCGAGGACCTGGATGCGCGTCACCGCCAGATCCTGCTGCACGGCTCGGGCGAGGACGAGATCACCTTCACCTACGAGGCCGAAGGCACCAACGGCCGCAAGCGCAGCGTCAAGCGTGCGCACCCCTTCGAGGGCATCCTGCCCAGCCTGGCCCGGCGCTACAAGGAGACCGACTCGGCCGCCGTGCGCGAGGACCTGGCCCGCTACCAGGCCAACAAGCCCTGCCCGGACTGCGGCGGCGCGCGTCTGCGGCGCGAGGCCCGCCACGTCGTGCTGGTCGACGCGGCCGAGACGGCGGCCGGCACGCCGCACCGCGCCATCTACGAGGTCGAGCATGCGACGCTGGCCGAGTGCCTGGCCTACTTCGAGGGCCTGCGGCTCAAGGGCGCCAAGGCCGAGATCGCCGACAAGGTCGTGCGCGAGATCCGCTCGCGGCTGCGCTTTCTCAACGACGTCGGACTGAACTACCTGAGCCTGGACCGCAGCGCCGACACGCTGTCGGGCGGCGAGGCCCAGCGCATCCGCCTGGCCAGCCAGATCGGCTCGGGCCTGTCGGGCGTCATGTACGTGCTGGACGAGCCCAGCATCGGCCTGCACCAGCGCGACAACGAACGCCTGATCGGCACGCTCAAGCACCTGCGCGACCTGGGCAACAGCGTGCTGGTGGTCGAACATGACGAGGACATGATCCGCGCCGCCGACCACGTCGTCGACATGGGCCCGGGCGCCGGCGTGCATGGCGGACAGGTGATGGCGCAAGGCACGCCGCAGCAGGTCACCGACGACCCGGCCTCGCTGACCGGGCGTTACCTGGCGCAGGTGCTGCGCATCGAGGTTCCGGCGCGCCGCGCGCCGCCGCCGGCCGATGTCGAGGGCGGCTGGCTGAAGGTGCGCAACGCACGCGGCAACAACCTCAAGGGCGTCGACGCGGCGATTCCCGTCGGCCTGTTCACCTGCATCACCGGCGTGTCGGGCTCGGGCAAGAGCACGCTGGTCAACGACACGATCTACGCCGCCGTGGCGCGCAAGATCTACCAGAGCCATGCCGAGCCCGAGGCGCACGACGCCATCGAGGGCATCGAGGCCTTCGACAAGGTCATCAACGTCGACCAGAGCCCGATCGGCCGCACGCCGCGCAGCAACCCGGCGACCTACACCGGCCTGTTCACGCCGATCCGCGAGCTGTTCGCCGAGGTGCCGACCGCGCGCGAACGCGGCTACGGCCCGGGCCGCTTCAGCTTCAACGTCTCGGGCGGGCGCTGCGAGTCCTGCCAGGGCGACGGCGTGCTGAAGGTCGAGATGCACTTCCTGCCCGACGTCTACGTGCCCTGCGACGTCTGCCACGGCAAGCGCTACAACCGCGAGACGCTCGAGGTCCTCTACAAGGGCAAGAACATCACCGAGGTGCTGGCCCTGACGGTCGAGGACGCACACGCCTACTTCAGCGCCGTGCCCGCCATCGCCCGCAAGCTGCAGACACTGCTGGACGTGGGCCTGGGCTACATCCAGCTCGGCCAGGCGGCGACCACGCTGTCGGGCGGCGAGGCGCAGCGCGTCAAGCTCGCGCTCGAACTCAGCAAGCGCGACACCGGCCGCACGCTCTACATCCTGGACGAGCCGACCACCGGCCTGCACTTCCACGACATCCAGCTGCTGCTGAAGGTGCTGCACCAGCTGCGCGACGCGGGCAACACGATCGTCGTGATCGAGCACAACCTCGATGTCATCAAGACCGCCGACTGGCTGCTCGACATGGGCCCGGAAGGCGGCTCCGGCGGTGGACGCCTGCTGTGCGCCGGCCCGCCCGAGGCCATCGCGGCCTGCGCGGAAAGCCACACCGGGCGTTTCCTGAAGCCGCTGCTCGAACGGCGTTGAGGCGGGAACGGGGCAGGCTCAGTGCCCGCCCGGCCGGAACTCGGTGACGACCTGCGCGAGCCGCGCCCGCACCTCGTCGTCGGGCGCCGTGCTGCGGCCCGCCGCCCAGTCGATCAGGGCCTGGACGTCGTCGCCGCGCTGGGCGTCCAGCCGGGCGATGCGCAGGCGCTCGAAGCGCGTGGGCAGGGTCGCGTCGGCATCGGCCAGCAGTTCCTCGTAGAGCTTCTCGCCCGGGCGCAGGCCGCTGAAGGCGATCGGGATGTCCTCGGGCGCGTGGCCGCTCATGCGGATCAGGTCGCGCGCCAGGTCGACGATGCGCACCGGCTCGCCCATGTCGAGCACGAACACCTGCCCGCCTTCGGCGATCGCGGCGGCCTGCACCACCAGCCGCGCGGCTTCCGGGATCGTCATGAAGAAGCGCGTGATGTCCGGGTGTGTGACCGTCACCGGCCCGCCGCGCGCGATCTGCTCCTTGAACTTCGGGATCACGCTGCCCGACGAGCCCAGCACGTTGCCGAAGCGCACCGCCATCAGCCGCGTGCGCCAGCCGTGCGAGGCCGCCTGCGCCGCCAGCCGCGACACCACCATCTCGGCCGCGCGCTTGGTCGCGCCCATCACGTTGGCCGGGTTGACGGCCTTGTCGGTCGAGATCAGCACGAAACGTTCGGCGCCCGCCTCGCACGCCGCCTGCGCCGCGCGCCAGGTGCCGAGCAGGTTGTTGCGCAGCGCCGAGAAGGCGTTCTCCTCCTCCATCAGCGGCACGTGCTTGTAGGCCGCCGCATGGAAGACGACCTGCGGGCGATGCCGCGCGAAGGTCTCGCGCAGATGGTCGGCATCGCGCACGTCGCCGACCAGCCGCACCAGCGGGATGTGGCCGAACTGCTCGCCCAGTTCCTGCTCGATGCGGTAGAGCGCGAACTCGCTCAGCTCGTAGAGCACGAGACGGCGCGGACCGTAGCGCGCGACCTGGCGGCACAGCTCCGAGCCGATCGAGCCGCCCGCGCCGGTGATCAGCACGACCTTGCCGGACAGCGCCTCGGAGATGCCGCCCTCGTCGAGCTGCACCGGCTCGCGGCCGAGCAGGTCCTCGGGCTCGATGTCGCGCACCGAGCTCAGCGTGCGGCCCTCGCGCAGCTCGGCCGCGCTCGGCACCGTGACGACCGGCAGGCGGGTGGCCGATGCCAGGTCCAGCGCGCGGCGGCGTTCGCCCGGCGTGGCCGATGGCATCGCGACGATCAGGTGGGTGATGTCGTGGCGCTGGGCCCAGCGGTCGGCGCTGTCCAGCGGCCCCAGCACCGGCACGTTGCCGACCCGCGTGCCGAGCCGCGCCGGGTCGTCGTCCAGCAGGCCGACCACGCGCCAGCCCTGGTGCTGGATGCCCGCGATCAGCAGCCGCGCCGCATCGCCCGCGCCCATCACCAGCGCGCGACGATGTTCGACGTCGCGGCCGTTCAAGCGCGAGCGCAGGTGCTCGTAGACCATGCGGTAGCCGATGCGCAGCATCGCCAGCCCCATCAGCGTGACGACCGGGTGCAGGGCCAGCACCGCGCGCGGCACCTCGACCAGCTGCGCCATCAGCACGGCGGTCGCGCCGATCAGGCCGGCGATGCCGCAGGCCAGCGTCAGGCGCTGGATCTCGCCGAAGCCCGAGAAGCGCCACATGCCCTTGGGCACGCGCAGCAGCAGGAACACCGCCGCGTAGAGCGCCACCAGGGCGAGCAGCACCCACACGTCGTACGCGGGCCGGGCGCTGTGCCAGCGCTCGAAGCCGAGCCGGAACAGGTAGGTGACATGCCAGCAGACCGCGACGACGGCGGCGTCGCAGGCCAGCACCAGCGCCTCGCGGTGCGGGCGCAGGCGGCTCAGCAGCTCATCGAGGGCGTTCCAGATCATCGGCGGCAGTCGGGGAAGGGTCGGCTGGGCGGGCGGCCAGCGGCGGTGGTGCGGCGCGGCGTCGGCCGATCCGGCCGAGCAGGATCGCGGCGGTGCGGCCGATGATGCGCAGGTCCGTCAGCAGCCCGGCATGGTCGACGTAGCGGGCCTGCAGCGCCAGCTTGATCGGCAGGATCTCGTCGACATAGGTGCGCTCCGGATCGGCCGAACGCGCCAGCCAGTCGGACTCGTCGCGGAAGTCGAGCGAGCAGTCGTCGGTGATGCCCGGCTTGACCGACAGCACCTTCGCGCGCAGCGCCTCGGGGTAGCGCGCGACGTAGCGCGGCACCTCCGGACGCGGGCCGACGAGGCTCATGTCGCCGCGCCAGACGTCGATCAGCTGCGCCAGCTCGTCCCACTTGCTGTGGCGCAGGAAGCGGCCCACGCGGGTGATGCGGGCGTCGTCGCCAACGGTCAGCGGCAGGCCGCTGCCTGGCGGCGCATCCGCCATCGTGCGGAACTTGTGGATGCGGAAGATGCGCCCGCCGCGTCCGACCCGTTCCTGCCGGTAGAAGACCGGCCCGGGCGAATCGAGCCGCACGGCCACGGCCACGCCCAGCAGCAGCGGCGACAGCAGCAGCAGCGCGGCGCTGGCCACGCACAGGTCGAAGGCCCGCTTGAGCAGGCGCGGCCAGAGGGGGCTCAACGCTCGAAGGCCCGGCGCAGCGAGCGCACCACGCGGTCGACGTCGGCCTCGCCCATGCGGGTGTAGAGCGGCAGGCTCAGCATGCGTTCGTAGGCGTGCTGGCTGTGCGGGAAGTCGGCCGCCTTCAGGTCGTAGCGCTCGCGCCAGTAGGGGTGCAGGTGCAGGGGGATGTAGTGGACGCTGCAGCCGATGCCGTCGGCGTAGAGCGCCTCGATCAGCGCATCGCGGCCGATCGGCGCGTCATCGGCCAGCCGCACGACGTAGAGGTGCCACGAGTGCAGCTCGCCGGCGGCCGGCTGCGGCGGCCGCACGATCGGCAGGTCGGCCAGCAGCGCGTCGTACTGCGCCGCCAGCACGGTGCGGCGCTGCTGGAAGCCGTGGGCCCGCTGGAGCTGGTGCAGGCCCAGCGCGGCGGCGATGTCCGTCAGGTTGTACTTGAAGCCCGGCGCGACGATCTCGTAGTACCAGCTCGGCACCTTGGCGGTGAAGCGGTCGAAGGCATCGCGATTGATGCCGTGCAGGCGCATGACCCGGGCCCGCGCCGCGATGGCCGGATCGCGCGTGACCAGCATGCCGCCCTCGCCGGTCGTGATGGTCTTGTTGGCGTAGAAGCTGAACACCGTCGCGTCGCTGGCCAGCGTGCCGACCAGCGCGCCGCCGACCGTCGTCGGCAGGGCATGGGCGGCGTCTTCCAGCACTTTCAGGCCATGACGTTGCGCCAGTGCCAGCAAGGCCGGCATGTCGGCGGCCAGGCCGGCGTAGTGGACGGGGATCAGCGCCTTGGTGCGCGGCGTGATCGCCGCCTCGATCGCGGCCACGTCGATGTTCAGCGTGGCGGGGTCGATGTCGACCAGCTTCACGTCGGCACCCAGGTAACGCACCACCTCGGCCGTCGCGGTGAAGGTGTGGGTGGTCGTGATGACCTCGTCGCCCGGGCCGATGCCCATCGCCTCCAGCGCCAGGTGCAGGCCGGCGGTCGCGCTGTTGACGGCGATGCAGTGGATCTCGCGCGCATCGCCACCCCGGTCCCCGGCGGCCAGGAAGGCGGCGAAGTCCTGCTCGAAGCGCCGCGCCTTCGGCCCGGTCGTGACCCAGCCGGACTTCAGCGTGTCGATGACCTCGGCGATCTCCTCGTCCCCGATCTCGGGCAGGGCGAAGGGCAGGAAGTTCTGGGGGGCGGCGGGCATCGGTCGATTTTATCGAGCGCACCCCGTGCGCAGATCCGCCGACCGACCGGGGGTCAGAGGATGCCGGCCCAGTTGCGGGTGACGGTCGACTCGACCGTGCCGTCGCCGGTCGTGTCGACGTCCAGCCGGACCCGTGTCGCGTCCAGGACCGTCAACGTCGCCTTGCTGCCGTTGCTGCCCAGCGCGATGGCCACGCCGGCCGACGGGAACAGTCCACCAGCGACGGTCAGGAACGGCGTCGTCGTGCTGAAGACCACCGAGCGGTTGCCCAGCCGAGACGAGGTCAGCGTGCCGCCGTAGGTCGCCAACAGGTCTCCGGCCGTGAGCACCAGGTCGGCGCGATAACCGTGCAGCGCGTAGACCTTGGTGCTGCTGCCGGACGGCGTCACGCTCAGCGCGAGGGCCGACGTGCTGACCGTGTCGTTGCCGGTGCCGGCACTGCGACGGGTCGACCGCAGGCTGAGCAGGCCGTTGGCCTGCAGGCGGACCCGACCGTCATCGGCCGAGAAGTCGGTCATCAGCAAGGTCGCGTCAATCGTGTAGCTGCCACTCGCCACGCTGCCGGTCGGCACGGCGTTGAGGCCCAGCACCAGCCGGCCGTCGAAGGTGTAGCCCGACTGCACGCACTGGCGGAACACCAGCGTGGCGTTCTCGCCGACCTGGTCGAGGATCCGATTGCCACCCGCTCCCAGGCTCACGTCCACCGACCCGCCACCGGCGCACAGCACGGTGCCGTTCGCCAGCGCGCCCACCAGCGTCGCCACCGACGACTGGCTCGCGAACTGCACGGCACCCTGCACCGCGTCGACCGCGACGTCCTGGTAGTTGGCGGTGCCCACTGACAGTCGCTCGCCGATGGCGGGGACCCCCGGCGTGCCGCTGGCGGAAGTGCCGTCGCTGTCAGACCTCATCCCCCGCCCACGCCGCATACAGGTCCTGCAGCTCCGGATGCCGCATCAGCAGGCGCTTGTCGGCGCGGCGGCTGTCGCCGATGACGCGGGCCGGGGCGCCTTCGAGGACGGAGAACTCGGCGAAGTCGCCGCGCACCTGGCTGCCGGCGCAGACGATGCAGCCGCGGCCGAGGCGCGAGTTGGCCTCGATCAGGCTGTGCGGGCCGATGAAGCAGTAGGGGCCGATGTGGACCGAGCCGCCGATCCAGCCAGGCGGCTGGCGCGGGCGGTCGAGCGGCTTGCCGGAGATCCAGTCGCGCTCGGGCTCGGGCGGCGCCTCCACCGGCGCCGGCACGCCGTCGGGCCAGTTCACGAAGGCGCGGCCGAGCAGGCGCTGGCTGCGGTGCGAGCTGTGCGTGACGATGCTGACGTGGTTGGTGATCTGCACGCCCTCCTCGATCACCACGCCCGCGCTGGCCTCGATCAGGTTGAAGTGGCCGATGTAGACGTGGTCGCCCAGCACCAGGCGGTCCTCGTGCTCGATGCAGGTCGACGGCGAGATGCGCGTGTTCGGCAGCCAGCGCCCGCGCGAGAACTCGCCGAACACGATGCGGAAATGCAGCGCGCGCAGCAGGCGGCGACGCCAGCGGTTCAGGTGGCCACGCCAGCGGCTCATCGTGCGGCTCCGGTCGGGAAGGAGATGTTCATGTCGGCGTCGGATTCTCGACCGCTCACGCCGGCTTGCGCAGCCACGCCAGCCGGTGCGTGCGCAGCAGCGGCACGGCATCGAGCAGGCCGTGCAGGACGGGGTGGATGCGGCAGGCGGCGCGCGCCAGCGGCGGGGCCAGCGTGACGCGGCGGACGGTGATGTCGGCCTGCGGGAACAGCGCGCGCACGCGCCGCATCGGCACGCCGCGCACGTCCGGGTTGCGCGGGTTGTCGAACGCGAAGTCGTACCAGAGCACGCCACCGCCCGGCCGGACCCAGCGCCACATCGTGTCGGCCAGGCGCTGCTGGAAGGCATCGTCGAGCAGCGACGAGAAGACGGTGAACTGCAGCACCGCCTGCTGGCTGGCCGGCGCGATGTCGGCGGCCAGCGCGTCACCCGCGTCGATGCGGACGGCGGCCGGCAGGCGTGCGCGGGCCAGCGCGACACGCTCGCTCAGCAGTTCCAGCCCGCGCAGGCGGGCCGGCTGCGCGCCCAGCCGGATCGCGTCGAGCAGGTTGCCGCCGTCGCCGCAACCGACCTCGGTGATCGGCCAGTCGGGCAGCTCGGCGAGATGGTCCGCCCACAGGCCGGCCCAGGCGCGGACGCGGCCCTGCTGCTCGGCCAGCGCGGCGCGGTCGAGCAGGCTGTAGCGCGGGTCGTGCGACGGGCGGCGGGCGTAGCGTTCGGCGACGGCCTGGGGCTCGCTGAGCTCGGGTGCGCCGGAGCGGTCCGGCGGGATGTTCGTGTTCATCGGCCTTCTAGCGCGTCAGCGTGCCAAACGACGGGTCGGGCTGACGGCCACGCAGCACGTCGGCCCAGCCCCGGATCGAACCCGCGCCATAGGCCAGGTGGTACAGGCCGATGACGACCGGCAGGCGCGGCAGCAGCGCCCAGCCGGCCTCGCGCGCGACCAGCAGCGAGGTCGCGCCGACCGCCAGCAGGTAGAGGACGGCCAGCGCCACGAAGGCCAGCAGCGCGACGTCCGACAGCGCCGAGGCCAGCAGCAGCAGCCCTTCGACGCCGACGAACAGGCCCGGCGCGAGGTGTCGCCACGAGGCCGCCTGGCCGTGCTTGCGCATCACGAACGGCTTCCAGTAGCCGTACTGGCGCCACTGCCGCGCCAGCTGGCCGGGCGTGCTGCGCGACTGGTAGACCGAGCGGATCCGCCCGCTCTGCCAGACCCTTCCGCCGCCGCGCCGGATGCGCAGGTTGTGCTCGTCGTCCTGGTTGCGCACCAGCTGCTCGTCGAAGCCGCCGTGGCGATCGAAGCTGGCGCGTGGCCAGCAGCCCAGGTAGACGGTGTCGACCTCGCCTTCGTAGGACCGGTCGCGCGAGCGGGCGCCGCCGGCCACCCAGCGCGACTGGAACGCCGCCGCGATGGCGGCCGGCCAGCCTTCGGGCGTCGGCGGCTGCGCCACCCAGGGGCCGCCGACGTTGTCCGCGCCGCTGCGCGCCAGCGCCGCCAGGCACTGCGCGATGTAGTCGCTGGCGTAGCGGGTGTGGATGTCCATGCGCACGATGACCTCGCCGCGGGCCTGCGCCAGGCAGCGGTTCAGGCCGGTCGAGACGATCCGGCCCGGGTTGTCGACCAGGTGGAAGCGCGGGTCGCCGCGGCACCAGTCGGCCAGCAGCTCGCGCGTGCCGTCGTCGCTCTGGCCGTCGGCGATGAGCACCTCCAGCGCATGGCCGTCGGGCAGGTGCTGGGTCGTCAGCGCGCGGCAGAAGTCGACGATGTGGCCACGTTCGTTGCGGCACGGCGCGATGACGCTGACGATGCGCGGCGGCGCGGCGGCCACGTGGGGATCGGTCATCTCGGTCGTCATCGCACGGTCTCCAGCAGGCCGCGCGGGCCGCTCGGCGGCAGGCGGCGGTACAGCGCGTCCATGTGGTCCATCTGGACCCGCCGGGACGCCTCGCGCAGCGCCAGTTCGCGGTTGTGGCGCGCCATCACGCGGCAGGCCACCGGGTCGTCGACCAGCGCCAGCAGCGCCGCCGCCAGCGCGGCCACGTCGCGCGGCGGCACCAGCACGCCGGCCTGCGGCGTGACCCAGCGGCGGTTGGCCGGCAGGTCGCTGGCGATGATCGGCAGGCCGCAGGACAGCGACTCCAGCAGCGAGACCGAGGTCGCGTCGCTGCTCGGCACCGTCACCGACACGTCGGACGCCTGCATCGCCACGACCATCGCCGCATCGCCGACCCGGCCGGTGAAGCGGACCGCCTCGGCGCCCAGGCCGGCGGCTGCCGCGCGGGCCTGCAGCGCCGCGCCGTCGGGGCCGCCGCCGAGCAGCTCCAGCACGATCGCCCGGCCCGGCCGCGCCGCCCGCACCTGCGCCAGCGCGTCGATCAGCACGTCGAGGTTGTAGTTCGGCTCCCAGCTGCGCAGGCTGAGGATGCGGAAAGGCCCGTGGCCATCGGCCTTGCCGGCCGTCGGCCGGTCCGGCGGCACGAACCGGTCGGTGTCGGCGCCCCACAGGATCTCGTGGCGCGGCGCGACGGCACCGTCGCCATACAGGCCCATCGCGTCGAGCGCGTCCTGCGAGTCGGCCGTCATCAGGTCGGCCCGGCGCAAGGACCAGCCGACGATGCGGCGCATCAGCGCGCTCTCGCGCGGCGTCACCAGGACATCCGAGCCCCAGGCCGTCTGCACCACCGGCCCCCAGCCGCAGGCCGCCGCCCACAGGCCGTAGCCGGTGACGTAGTGGCCGTGCACGATGCGCGGCTGCAGCGTGCGGGCCAGCCGGCGCACAGTCGGCAGCGCGCGGAACCAGCCGGCGCCGTCGCGGCCGGGCTGCAGCGGCACGACGGCGGCGACGCCCTCGATCTCGGCCGGCAGGCGCGTGCCCACGACGACGACATGACCGCGCGCGACCATCTCGCGCGCCCAGCGCTGCGTGTGAACGCTGGAGGCGTCGCCGAAGATCAGCAGGGCCCGGCCGGGCGGGATGCGGGACAGGTCGGGCAGGCTCATGCGGGGACCGATGCGGGAACCGGGTTGGACGCTGCGGCGGCCCCGACCGGCGGGTCGGGCCAGGTGCACAGCGCGTGAAGGTAGTAGCCGAAGTAACCGCACATCGTCGCCGACAGGCACCAGCCCGCACCGCGCAGCCCGCCCAGCCACAGGCCGATGCCCAGCGCCAGCACGAACAGCAGCTGTCCGACCAGCGCCAGCCGCAGCGCCCAGGCCTGCGCCTGCCAGGCCATCGTGACGACCGCCATCGGCGAGGCGATGAAGTGCAGGCCGATGTAGGGCCCGAGCGCCCGCGCCAGCTCGCCGCCTTCGCGCCAGCGTTCGCCGAAGGCCCAGGCGAACAGCGCCGGCCCGGCCAGCAGCAGCACCAGCGCGATGAAAGCGGCGATCGCGCCGAGCACGGCGATGACCTGGCGGACCGCCTGGCGGGCCTCGGCGCCGCTGGCCGCGCGGGTCAAGCGCGGGTACAGGGCCTGCGACACGGCCCCGCCGACCAGCGAGGCCGGCGCCTTCAGGTAGCGCAGCGACAGCCCCCACAGGCCGACCGCCGGATCGCCCGCCCAGGCGCCGATCAGCGCGACCGTGACGGTGTCCTGCAAGGCCCCGAGAAAGGCATGCGGCGTGTTCAGCAGCGGGAACTCGCGGTGCCGGTGCGCGACGGCGCGCAGCGTCGTGACATCGACGGCGACGACGCGCCGCCAGGCGATGCCACCGCCCCACAGCGCCAGCAAGGCGGCACCGGCGACGGCGCCGACGACCGGCCCGATCACCAGGCCCAGCGAACCCGCCGCGCCCAGCCACGCCAGCGCGCATCCGAGCTGCACCAGCGCGCCGCCGCCGTGCTGCACCACCCGGCTGACCGCCAGCGGCGTGTAGCGCTGCCGGCGCGTCGCCCACATCGTGCCGAGCTGGGCCGCTCCGGCCGCGCCAACGGCCAGCGCCAGCCAGCCCGCATGGGGCAGCCAGCCGCCCAGCGCGGCCAGCGCGCCGAGCAGGCCCGACAGCGCGCAAACGCCGATCAGCACGCGCATCGCGAGCGCCAGCAGGGCCTCGGCCTCGGCCTCGTCGCGGGCCATCGGCAGGGCGTATTCGTAGCGCGCACAGGCGACCACCGCGAGGTTGGCCGCCACCGCCGCGAAGGTCGTGTAGAGCCCGTAGTCCTGCGGGCTGTAGAGCCGCGCCAGCCACGGTCCCAGCAGCAGCGGCAAGGCCTGCGCCAGCAACGCGCCGGCCAGCAGCGTCAGCGTGGCGCGCGGCAGGGCGACCGGGTGGGTGGGCATGGGCGGGAGAGGCGCAAGGAGCGGAAGACGCGAAAGGTGAGGAAGACGACGTAGGCGACGTAGGCGAGGAACGGGCCGGCAGGACGCGCGATTCTAGGAAGCCACCCGAAGCGGCCTCGTCGCAACCCTAAAATTGCAGACGCCACAACGAGTTAGCCATGACCGCTTCGAACCCCCATTCCACGCCCGCACCGAACAGCCCGCACCCCGCGCCCGCCGCCGACGACAACCAGCTGATTGCCGAACGCCGCGAGAAACTCGCCGCGCTGCGCGAGCAGGCCCGGGCTTCCGGCGCAGCGGTCTTCCCGAACGACTTCAAGCCGCGCGACCACGCCGCCGCGCTGCACGTGCGTCACGAGGGCCAGGACAACGACGTGCTGGAGGCCAACCCCGTCACCGCCTGCGTTGCCGGCCGGATGATGCTCAAGCGCGTGATGGGCAAGGCCTGCTTCGCGACGCTGCAGGACGGCTCGACCGACGGCAACCCGCGCATCCAGCTCTACATCACCCAGGACAACGTCGGCCCCGAGCTGCTGGCCGCCTTCAAGCACTGGGACCTGGGCGACATCCTCGGCGCCGAGGGCACGCTGTTCCGCACCAAGACCGGCGAGCTGTCGATCAAGGTCACGACGCTGCGCCTGCTGACCAAGAGCCTGCGCCCGCTGCCCGACAAGTTCCACGGCATGACCGACCAGGAACAGAAGTACCGCCAGCGCTACGTCGACCTGATGACCGACGACGGCGCGCGGGCCCGCTTCCGCGCCCGCAGCAACGCGGTCGCCAGCATCCGCGGCTTCATGCTCCAGCACCAGTTCCTGGAGGTCGAGACGCCGATGCTGCATCCGATCCCCGGCGGCGCGAACGCCAAGCCCTTCATCACCCACCACAACGCGCTGGACCAGGAGATGTTCCTGCGCATCGCGCCCGAGCTCTACCTCAAGCGCCTGGTGGTCGGCGGCTTCGAGCGCGTGTTCGAGATCAACCGCAACTTCCGCAACGAAGGCATCAGCGTCCGGCACAACCCGGAGTTCACGATGATGGAGTTCTATGCGGCCTACTGGAACCACCACGACCTGATGGACTTCACCGAGCAGCTGCTGCGCCACGCCGCGCAGCAGGCCACCGGCTCGGCGCGGGTCAGCTATGCGGGCAAGCCGGTACACCTGGACGAGCCGTTCGCGCGGCTGTCGGTGCGCGATTCGCTGGTCGTGCATGCCGGCCTGAGCCCCTCCGAGGCCGATGACGCCGACGCGATCCACGCCCGCCTGAAGTCCCTGGGCGAGGAACCGCCGGCGCACTGGAAGCTCGCGCAGCTGCAGTTCGGCCTGTTCGAGGCGGTGGTCGAGGAGAAGCTCTGGCAGCCGACCTTCATCATCGACTACCCCGTCGAGGTCTCGCCGCTGGCGCGTGCCAGCGACGCCAACCCGGCCATCACCGAACGCTTCGAGCTGTTCATCACCGGCCGCGAGTTCGGCAACGGCTTCTCCGAGCTGAACGACGCCGAAGACCAGGCCGCGCGTTTCCACGCCCAGGTCGCCAACAAGGACGCCGGCGACGAGGAGGCGATGTTCTTCGACGCCGACTTCATCCGCGCGCTCGAATACGGCATGCCCCCGACGGGCGGCTGCGGCATCGGCATCGACCGCCTGATGATGCTGCTGACCGACTCGCCCAGCATCCGCGACGTGGTGCTGTTCCCGGCGCTGCGGCGCGAAGGCTGATCGACGGAGATGCCGATGGACACGCGCAAGTCTTCACTTTCCCGCCGCCGTGACCTGCTCGCGCTGGCGGGCGCGACGCTGGCCGGCGCCGCCCTGCCGGGCGTTGTCCGCGCACAGGACGGCAAGACCGTGCGCCTGCTGGTCGGCTTTCCTGCCGGTGGCGGCACCGACGCGATTGCGAGGCTGCTGGCCGAGCGGTTGAAGGATCAGCTCGGCGTCACCGTCATCGTCGAGAACAAGCCCGGTGCCGGCGGCCAGCTGGCCGCGCAGGCGCTGAAGGCCGCACCGGCCGATGGCACGACGCTGTTCCTGAGCCACGACCACACCATCTCGATCCTGCCGCTGGTGGTGCGCAACCCGGGCTATGAGCCGGCGCGCGACTTCGTGCCGGTGGCCGGCTTCGCGACCTTCGTCAACGCACTCGCGCTGTCCGGCGGCACGCCTGCGCGCAGCCTGGCCGAGTACGTCGCCTGGGTGCGCACGCAGGGTCAGGGCAAGGGCGCCATCGGCGTGCCGGCACCGGCCTCGGTGCCCGAGTTCCTGGTGCAGGTGATCGGCCGCAAGTACGAGCTCGACCTCGTCGCCGCGCCCTACCGCGGCAGCGCGCCGATGATGACGGACATGCTGGGCAACCAGATCGCGGCCGGCGTCGGCTCGATTCCCGACTTCATCGAGAACCACAAGGCCGGCAAGATCCGCGTCGTGGCCGTGCTCGGCGGCGCCCGGCAGGCCGCACTGCCGGACGTGCCGACCTTCGCCGAACTCGGTCTGGCCGGCTTCGAGGACGTGCCGTACTACGGCGTCTTCGCGCCGGCCGGCACGCCGCGCGCCGCCATCGACGGCTTCTCGTCCGCCCTCGGCAAGGTGCTGGCCCAGCCGGACGTGCGCGAGCGCCTGACCGCGATGGGCCTGAGCGTCGGCCTGATGAGCGCCAGCCAGCTCGGCGAGCGCGAGGCGGCCTACGCCAAGGTCTGGAGCCGCGTCATCACGGCCAGCGGCTTCAAGCCGCAGTGAGTCCCCCGGGCCCGCAGGAGAACGCCATGAGCGACGACATCCGCGCCGACTTCAGCCATGACATCCGCGTGATCGAACGCGCCCCGGCACGGCTGCTGGCGATGCGCCACATCGGCCCCTACGGCGAGGGCGTCGGCCGCTTCTGGCAGGAGACCTTCCGGCCCTGGCTGATCGCCAGCGGGCTGGCCGGGCGGCCGATGGTCGGCATCGGCCGCAGCGACCCGTCGACCACCCCGCCGGAGGATTGCCGCTACGACGCGGCGGTCGAGGTCGACGCCGACACGCCGGTGCCGGCCGGTGACGGCGTCTTCGCCTTCACGCTGCCCGGTGGCCTGCACCTGGTGCAGCGCTTCGAGGCCGACCCGTCGAGCATCGGCGAAGCCTGGTCGACGATGTTCTCGCGCACCTTGCCCGCCAGCGGCCTGACCATCGCCGGCTCGCCGTTCGAGTACATGGGCAAGGACTCGACCTACGACCCGCAGACCGGCCGCTTCAGCTTCGAGCTGTGCGTGCCGGTGCGGCGTCCGGGCTGACGCCCGGACCTGACACCCTTCAGCGGCCGTTGATCAGCGCAGCTCGAACTGCACCCGCGAGGTCGCGACGGTGTCGCCGGACGGCCGCTCGGCGGTGATCTGCGAGCGGTTCAGCAAGACCCGCTCGGCCGGCAGCTTCGCGGCCAGGTAGGCCAGCACGCGGTCTCCGCGGGCATCGGCCAGCGAACGCAACGCGCGCTCCAGCGCGGCGGGTTCGAGCGCGGGGATCGGGGCGGATGCAGCGGATGCAGCGGCTGCGGCTGATGCGGTGGCCGATGCAGCAGCCGATGCCGCCGGAGCGGCCGCCGTGGCCTTCATCGCCTCGGCATGCGCCGCCTGGATCGCCGCGCCGTCCAGCGCCGGATCGGCCCGGCCGGTCGCTTCGAGCTTCAGCTGCGGCTTGTCGATCAGGCGCTGCGCCAGCGCGTCCAGCCGCTCGCGGCCGGCGTCGTCGAGTTCGGCCGATCCGGGCGCGAAGGCCAGCGCGCTGGCCTCGTTGCTGTCGCCGCCGAACAGCATCGCGAAGGGCGCGGTGACGGCCTTCTCGATCAGGTTGACGACCACCTTCCAGATCACGCCGCCGACCGAGAACTGCGGGTCGTCGAGCGTGCCCGAGACCGGCATGCGGATGTCGATGACGCCGTTGCGGTCCTTCAGCAGCGAGACCGCCAGGCGCACCGGCAGCGAGGTCGCGTCGGGGCTGTCGACCTTGTCGCCGAAGGTCAGCTGGTCGAGGAAGAGCTGGTTCTCGGCCTGCAGCTTGCCCTGCTCGATCTGGTAGCGCACGTTGACCGACATCGAACCCTTCTCGATCGCGTAGCCGGCGTAACGCTCGGCATAGGTGCTCATGCGGGTCAGCGCGATGCCGCGCGCCGAGGCCTCGATGTCGGTCGACAGCCGCGCGCCCAGCGGGTGAACCCGGCCGGCGATGCGCAGCGGCGCGCCGTCGTCGAGCGCACCGGTCAGCGACAGCCGGGCCGGCTCGGGCGCGGCCGAGCTGAGCGCCGACAGCTCGCCCTTGAGCTGCGTCAGCCGGGCCGAGTAGTTGGGCTTGATGAAGTTGTCGGTGAAGAAGACGCTGCCGTCGCGCAGCGCCACGCCCTGCCAGCGCAGGTTCAGCACCGGGCCGTTGGACGGGCCGACCGGCTCGGGCCTGGGCTGTGCCGCCAAGGCCGCCGGCTGCGGCGTCGTGATCGACTGCGGCGCCGCGCCGCGTTCACGCCGGGTGATGTCGGCCAGGTTCAGGTGGGCGTCCGGGTGCAGGATCACGCGGGCCTGCAGGCCGTCCAGCGCGATGCGGCCGAAGTCGGCGTCGAGCTGGCCACGTCCGGCCGCACCGGCGCCTTGCCAGCGCGCGTCCAGGCCGTCCAGCCCGACCCGCCGCCAGCGCACGAAGTCGGCGCCGGTGACGCTGTCCTGGGTCTGCAGGCCGTCCAGGCTGAAGCGGCCGGCGTAACGGACGTCGACCGCCTTCATCGCCGCCGCGTCGACCAGCGGCGAGGCCGGCGCCGACAGCGTCAGCTCGCCCTGGGTCGACACCTGGGCGCCGACCAGCTTCAGGTTCACGACCGGGTCCAGCCAGGCCTGCAGCACCCGCAGGTCCAGCGCGTCGACGCCGATGGTGGCCTGCAGCTTCAGCGGCTCGGCCGGCGGCAACAGGCCGCTCAGCTCGCCCGTCAGGGTCAGGCGGCCGGCCGGCGGCGCGCCCTTGGCGCTTGCCGCGTTGGTCGCGTTGGTCGCATTGCCCGTGCTGGCCAGCACGCGGGTCACCAGCTCGAACGCCCACGGCGCCTGGGCCGGCTGGGCCAGCTGCTTCAGCGTCAGGCCGAGTTCGTCCAGCGCCAGCCGCAGGGGCGGCTGCAGCGTGTCGTCGCGCAGGTGGACGGCGCAGTCGCGGCAGGCGAACTCGTCGAGCTTCCAGGCCAGCGCGGGCGCGGGTGGCTGGCCTTCGGGCGCCGACGCCGCAGCGGGCGCAGGCGCCACAGCCGCCTGGGCCTCGGCCGGCTGGCGCACCAGGTCGAGCTTCAGGCCGTCGAAGGCGATGCGGCCGACCGTGTGCTGGGCGGCCAGCGGCTGGGTGTCGATGGCCTCGATGCGCAGCTGCTGCCAGGCCGCATCCACGCCCAGTCCGGGCAAGGCCAGCGCGAAGCCGTCGATCGCCAGCTGACCGCGCACGCGCAGCTCGGGCGGTTGCGGCGCGGGGCGGGTCTCGAAGGCCACGTCCAGGTCGGTGGAGACGGCGCCTTCCAGCCGGGTCGGTGCCAAGGACGGCGGCAACACCGCCTGCAGCAGGCTCAGCCAGTCGGCCAGCTTCACGTCGCGCCAGGCCAGCTTCAGGTCGGCCGGGCGTTCGGCCGCGAACGGGCGCGCGTGGCCGCCCAGCTTGAAGTCGCTGCCGTCGATGCGGGCCTCAAGCAGCGGCTGCACCTCGGTCGCCACATCGGCCGGCAGGTTGGACAACATCGGCAGCGCCAGCCGCAGCGACTCGACACGGTGTTCGATGACGCGGGCCCCGTCGCGGCCATCCCGGTAATGCAGCGCCCCTTCGCTCAGCTGCAGGTTGTGCAGCGCGAAGCGGGCGGGTTCGCCGGCCGGCTTGGGCGGCTCGGCGGCGGCGCGTTCGCGCAGGCGGTCGACGATCGGGCTGAAGTTGAAACGTTGCGCGTCCAGCCGCTCGACGTTCAGCGCCGGGGCCTCGACCGACAGGCGCTCGACCACCGGCGCGCGCAGCCACAGGCTCTGGCGCAGCGCGACGTCGGCATGCAGCCGGCCCAGCGTCGCGAGCGGCGCGTCGGCCGCCCCGATGCGCAGGCCCTGCACCGTCAGCGCGACCTGCCACGGCGCGATCTCGATGCGCTCGATCGTCACCGGCACGCCCAGCGCGTCGCTGGCGGCGGCCTCGGCCCGGGTCTTGACGAAGCCGGGCAGCCAGACGCCGATCAGCAGCGTCCACAGCAGCGCCAGGCCAGCCAGGCTGGCGACACCGATCAACAGGCGTCGGCCGTTGCGGCCGAGGCGGAACGAGGGCGTGGCGGCGGTCGAATCGGGCGTGGGCGCGGGTGTGGGCATCTGTGAACGACAGGCGGGACGTGGCCCGACAGCGTAACGGCTATCCCAAGCACCCGTCGGAACGAACCGTGAGCGCCGGTGTCAGGCGGCGCGGTGGCCGGCCGCGCCGAGGTCCAGGCCCAGCACGCCGAACAGGTCCTTCGGGTCCTGCTGCTCGGGCACCAGCGCCAGCGGCTCGCCCAGGCCGAGTTCGCGGGCGCTGTCGCGCAGCCAGCGCAGCGCCGAGTGGTCTTCCAGCGCGAAGCCGACCGAGTCGAACACCGTCACCTCGTCGTCGCGCCGCCGGCCCGGCGCCTGGCGGGTCAGCACGCGCCAGAACTCGGTCACCGCGAAATCGGCCGGCATCTGCTGGATCTCGCCCTCGATGCGGCTCTGCGGCTCGTATTCGACGAACACGCTGGCGCGTTCGAGGATCGCCGCGTCCAGCTCGGTCTTGCCGGGGCAGTCGCCGCCGACCGCGTTCAGGTGCATGCCCGGCGCGATGTGGCCGGGGCGCAGGATGGTCGCGCGGGTCTTGTCGGCCGTGACGGTGGTGACGATGTCGGCGCCCTGCACCGCCCGGTCGACGCTGTCGCAGGCGATCAGCCGCAGCCCCGGCACGCCGGCCAGCGCGCGCTGCAGCCGGGCGGTGGCGGCGCGGTCGACGTCGAACAGCGCGATCTCGCCGATGCCCACGAGGTGATGGAAGGCCAGCGCCTGGAACTCGCTTTGCGCGCCGTTGCCGATCAGCGCCATGCGCCGGCTGCCGGGCCGCGCCAGCGTGCGGGCGGCCAGCGCCGACATCGCGGCGGTGCGCAGCGCCGTCGTCAGCGTCAGCTCCGACAGCAGCAGCGGCAGGCCGGTGGCGACCTCGGCCAGCACGCCGAAGGCCATCACGGTCGGCAGGCCGGCGCGGGTGTTGGCCGGGTGGCCGTTGACGTACTTGAAGCTGTAGAGCGTGTCGTCGGCGATCGGCATCAGCTCGATCACGCCGTCGCGCGAATGGGCCGCCACGCGCGGCGTCTTGTCGAAGTCGGCCCAGCGGCGGTAGTCGGCCTCCAGGTAGCCGGCCAGGCGCTCGAAGGTGCCGGCGATGCCTTGGGCGGCGACGATGCGGGCGACGTCGCCGGGCGTGAGGAAGGGGGTCATGGGTGTCTCCGGAAGGGGGTTCGACAGCGGGTCGAACGGTTGGAGACGATTCTTCGAGGCTGGCGTGCCAGCCGCCAGACGGCAGAACGCTGCGTTTTCGACAGGAATTTGGCAGAACGACAGGCGCCGCTGACAATCTGCACAAAGGAGGTGCCGCATGGACACCGTCGACCTGCAGCTGATCGGCCTGTTGCGCGCCAACGCCCGCGAGAGCATCGCCAACCTCGCGCACCGGCTCGGCGTCTCGCGCGGCACGGTCAGCAACCGCCTCGCGCGGCTGGAGGACGCCGGCGTGATCGTCGGCTACACGGTGCGGCTCAAGCCCGATGTCGAGACCACCCAGATCAGCGCCTGGACCAGCATCGCCATCGAGGGCAACCAGACCCGCGCGGTGATCGCCACGCTGCTGGGCGAGCCCGGCGTGGCGGCGCTGCACGACACCAACGGCCGCTGGGACCTGCTGGCCGAGCTGCGCGCGGCCAACCTGCAGGAACTCGCCGCCGTGCTGGAGCGCGTCCGGCTGATCAAGGGCATCGGCGCAACCGAGACCAGCATCCACCTGCAGACGTATCGGGTCGGCTGAGGCACGCGGCCCCGCCGTCCCCGCCGCTTTCCGTGATCAGCGCTGGCTGCGCGCCTTGCGCCCGTCGAACTCGGCCAGCTGGGCCTTGAGCAACATGAACAGCGCACGGGCGTCGGGCTCGCTCATGCTCAGCACGTGCATCGGCTCGCGGTCGTCGGGCGGAAATTGCTGGATGAACAGGCCGTCGAAGCCGATGTCGACGAGGCCGTGCGAGTTGCTGGCCGACTTCCAGCGCTGGACTTCGATGCGGGTGATCTTCTTGGTGGCCATGGCCGGGGGTGCGCTTGGCAGGGTTCCGAGGCGCCGCATCATGCCAGCGCCGCTCAGTCCAGCACGACACCGGCCGTGGCCACGACCTGCTTCCAGCGTTTCAGGTCGGCCGCCAGAAGCTCGGCCAGCTCACGCGGCGTCGAGGACACCGGGTCGGCGCCCTGCTCCTGCAGCCGCGCCACGGTGGCCCGATCCGACAGGACGGCGTGCAGCGCGCTGACGAGCCGGTCACGCACATCGACCGGCAGGCCCTTGGGCGCGAAGACGCCGAACCACGAGTCGACCACCATCCCCGGGTAGCCGGATTCGCTCGCGCTGGGCAGTTGCGGGAACAGCGGCGAGCGACGTGCGCCCGTCACCGCGATGGCCTTCAGCCGGCCGGACCGGATGAACGGAAGAGCCGCCGGGATCGAGGCGAACATCAGCTGGACCTGTCCGCCCATCGTGTCGGTCAGGGCGGGCGCCGCGCCCTTGTAGGGCACGTGGACGAGGCGGACACCGGCCTGTTGCTCCAGCATCTCGCCGGCCAGGTGGAAGACCGAACCCGACCCGGCCGAGCCGTAGTTCAGGTCGCCCGGGTGCGCCTTCGCATGGGCGATCAGCTCGGGCAGCGTGGCCACCGGCAGGCCGGGATGGACGACGACGACGTTGTTGACCCGGGCCACCATCGAGACCGGTTCGAAGCTCGTCACCGGGTCCCACGACAGCTTCGGGTAGAGCGCCGGATTGATCGCGTTGGTGCCGTTGTAGCCCATCAGCAGCGTGTAGCCGTCGGGCCGCGCCTGCGCGACGACGGCCGCACCGATGTTGCCGCCGGCCCCGCCGCGGTTGTCCACCACGACGGTCTGACCCAGCCGCTGCCCCAGGCCCTCGGCGACGATGCGGCCGACGATGTCGGTGGTGCCGCCGGCCACGAAGGGCACGACCAGCGTGATGGGTCTGGCGGGATAGGCGACCGGCTGCGCGGCAGCCGGTCCGATCACGGCCAGCAGGGCCAGGCCCGCCAGCCAGCGGCGCAAGGGGTCACGTGAGTTGACGTGCATGGACAGGTCTCCCGTCATCAGGGTTTCAGAACGTGGCGTGGGCGCGCATGACCACGGTGCCGTCGGGCAAGGTCATCCAGACGGTCAAGCCACCGTCGTCGCCCGGTCCGGCGTGGGGCAGCAGCGGCTGGCCGAGGACGGCCGGACTCAGGCCCCGGTAGCGAAAGCGCTTGAGCGCCCGTCGACCCGTCTGACGGGCATGAGCGGCCAGTCGGGTGGCGATCAACGGCCCGTGCACGACCAGCCCGGCATAGCCCTCCACCTCGCGGCAGTAGTCGGCGTCGTAGTGGATGCGATGGCCGTTGAAGGTCAGCGCCGAGTACCGGAACAGCAGGGTCGAGTCCGGCGTGAAAGGCTCGCCGATCGCCGTCGCCTCGGGCAGGTCCGGCGGCGGGTGGCCCGCGCTCACACCAGTGCCATCGCCGGCCGCGACACGCTCCCGGTAGACGATGTGATGCCGCTCCGTCAGGGCAAGCTGCCCGAGTTGCCACAACTCGTGGCGCACGGTGACGAAGACCAGTTCGCCGCTGCGGCCGCGCTTGTGCTCGACCGACTCGATGCAGGAACGTTTCTCGACCGTCGAACCCAGCGTCAGGACGGCATGGAAGACGATGTCGCCGCCCGCCCACATCCGGTTCGGCAGCGGCACCGGCGGCAGGAAGCCGCCGCGCGCGGGGTGTCCATCGGGCCCCAGTGCCGAAGCGGGCTGGCCTTCGAGGAAGTAGATCCAGTGCCAGAGCGGCGGCAGCGGCATGCCGGACCCGGCGTGGCCGGGCGACAGCCCGAGCGTGGCGCACATCAGGCCGGCCTGGCGTGGCGACAGGGTGTCGGTGATGACCGATCCGCGTCCGACCCACTGCCGCAACGTGTCGATGTCGATGTCACTCATGTGTGGTCTCCTGAGTCAGGGGCGAGAACTCGCGGCGCAGCGCGGCGCCGTGCTGGCCGATCGACGGGATCGGCCCGAAGCGCGGGGTGTCCCAGGCGGTGCGGACCGGCGGCGCGATCACCTGGATCTCGACATCGCCGACCTGCATCGGCCAGGTCCGCAAGGCCGGGTGTGTCGCCAGCTCGGCCACCGAGCGAACCTGCCCGTGGGCCGTGCCGGCGTCCACCAGCCGCGTCAGGACCTCGGCGATGCCGAGCCGCCCGAACACCTCGCCCACCAGGGCGTCGAGGGCAGCCCGGTTGCGGACACGCGCGTCGTTGCCGATGAACCGCACGTCATCGGCCAGCGCAGGCTGTTGCAGGAACACCGCGCAGAAGGACCGCCACTCGCGTTCATTCTGGATGCCGATGACGACCTGCCGGCCTTCGGCCGTGACGAAGGCGCCATAAGGGGCGATCGACGGATGCCTCAGGCCCTGCCGGGTCGGCGCGCCCGCGCCGTGGACCTCGTGCAGGTAGGGCACCGTCATCCAGTCGGCGGCGGCGTCGAACAGCGACACCGACACACCCGAGCCGACACCGCTGCGCTGGCGCTGCGCCAGCGCCGACAGCACGCCGATGGTGGCGTTGAGTCCTGCGCCGATGTCGCAGATCGACACGCCCACGCGGCCGCAGGCCTCGGGAGAACCGCTGATCCCGGCGAGTCCGCTCTCGCACTGGACCAGCAGGTCGTAGGCCTTGAGCCCGCTGGCCGGGCCGTCCAGGCCATAGCCCGAGATGTCGCAGGTGACCAGCCTCGGATGGCGCTGGCGCAGCGCCTCGCTGTCGAAGCCCGCCCGTGTCAGCGCCCCCGGCGCCAGGTTCTGCACGAACACGTCGGCACGCGAGAGCAGCTGCTCCAGCAGGGCGGCGTCCTCGGGCCGCTTGAAGTCGAGAACCAGCGACTCCTTGCCGTGGTTGGTCCACACGAAGTAGGACGACTCGCCGTTGGCCACCCGGTCATAGCCGCGCGCGAAGTCGCCCTCGGCGCGCTCGACCTTGATGACACGCGCGCCCATCTGGACCAGCCGGCTGGTGCAGATCGGGGCGGCCAGCGCCTGCTCGATCGAGACCACCAGCACGCCGTCCAGAGGCCGCATCGACGCGGCCGAAGGCAAGGCTTCAGCGGCCATGGCTGGCGGTGAAGCTGGCCTTGCCCAGGATCTTGTCGCCCAGACCGCGGTTCAGCACGAAGCCGTGCAGGGCCGCCGTGCCGGTGCGCGGGATGCCGGACGCCGCGTGCAGGTCCGGCACCGACAGCGCGTACAGCGTGAAGACGTAGCGATGCGGTGCATCACCCACCGGCGGACACGGCCCGCCGTAGTTGCCGTTGGCACCGCCGACGCCGGTGTCGTGGAAATCGTTGCGCCCGCCGAAGGCCGGTGCCGGCAGGCTGCCGGTCGAGCCACCCGCACCGCGCGCCAGGCCCGTGGCGGTCGCGGGGATGTTGTAGACCGTCCAGTGCCAGAAGCCGCTGCCGGTGGGGGCATCGGGATCGTGAACCTGCAGGGCGAACGACTGCGTTCCGGCCGGTGCATGGCGCCAGACCAGTTCGGGCGACAGGTTGCCACCGGTGCAGCCGAAGCCGTCAGCCAGGTGGATGGGCGGGAACACGCCGCCCGCGAGATCGGGGCTGGACAGGCTGAAAGCCTGGGGCGACGTCTGGGCATTGGCGCCGCCACAGGCGGACAAGGGAAGGATCGCGGCGCAGACCAGCGCGGCGGAGGCCAGGGACTTGAACATCATGGAAGCACTCCAGGTTTCGGTATTCACGAAAACTCAGACCGATCAGGTCCGTACAGCCATGTTCGTCCCGACGGAGACTTTGTCCCAGCGAGAACTCACAAGATATGCTTTCGTGAATGACAAAACCTCGACTCACCCCGGGCCACTACGACCTGACCGATCTGCGGGTCTTCCTGGCCGTGGCCCGGACCAGCAGCGTGTCGCGCGGCGCGCAGCGTTGTCACCTGGCGCCGTCGACGGCCAGCCTGCGGCTCAAGGGCCTGGAGGAAGCCTTGGGCACGCCGTTGTTCGAACGCCGTTCACGCGGCGTCGAGCTGACCCGGGCCGGCCTGGTGATGCTCGAACATGCCCAGCGCTGCGTGGCGCAACTCGATCAGATGCATGCCGACCTGCAGCCCTACTCGCAGGGCCTGATGGGGCATGTCACCTGTTTCGCCAACAACAACGCGATCAGCTCGCACCTGCCCGATGACCTGGCGCGCTTCTTTGCCGCCCACCCGTCCGTGCGTGTCACGCTGGAGGAACGCCTGAGCACGGACATCGTCGCCGCCGTGGCCGCCGGCCGTGCCGACCTGGGCGTCGTGGCCGTCGAGGTCAACCACCCCGAGCTCGAATCCCGGGCCTACCGGGAGGATGAGCTGGTGCTGCTGGCGCCCTTGAGCAGTCCGTTGGCGGGTCGCCGCTCGGCCTCGTTCACCGATTGCCTCGGCCTGCCCTTCATCAGCCTGCAGCAGGGCGCTGCGCTGCACACCTTCCTGATGAACCACGCGGCGGCGCTGGGCGGCCGGCTGGACGTGCGTGTGCAGGTCTCGGGCTACCGGGCAGTGGCCCGGCTGGTCGCCTCAGGCGCCGGCCTGGGCATAGTGCCGCGCACGGCGATCGAACAGCCCGACCGCGAGCAGGTCGCGATCCTCCGGCTTGAAGAGGACTGGGCGATGCGCCACCTGAGCGTGTGCATGCGTCGGCACGCGATGCAGGAAAACGTCTTCCTCGAACGGCTCGTGAACATCCTGTGTCCGCCGCCGTCGCCAGCGGCCCGATGAGGGCGGGCCGGGCCGGACGTCGGCCTCAGACGTTGAACAGGAAGTTCATGACATCGCCGTCCTTGACGATGTATTCCTTGCCTTCGGCGCGCATCTTGCCGGCGTCCTTGGCGCCCTGTTCGCCCTTGTAGGCGATGAAATCGTCGTAGGCGATGGTCTGGGCGCGGATGAAGCCGCGTTCGAAGTCGGTGTGGATCACGCCGGCCGCGTTGGGGGCGGTGTCGCCAATGTGGATGGTCCAGGCGCGCACTTCCTTCACGCCGGCGGTGAAGTAGGTCTGCAGGCCCAGCAGCTTGAAGGCGGCGCGGATCAGGCGGTTCAGGCCGGGCTCGTCCTGGCCCATCTCGGCGAGGAACATGGCGCGGTCGTCGTCGTCCATCTCGGACAGCTCGGACTCGGTCTTGGCGCAGATCGCCACCACCGGCGCGTTCTGGGCCGCCGCGTAGGCCTTCAGGCGGTCGAGCAGCGGGTTGTTCTCGAAGCCGGTCTCGGAGACGTTGCCGACGAACATGGCCGGCTTGGCGGTGATCAGGCACAGCGGCTTGACGATCGCCTGCTCTTCCTTGCTGAACTCGATCGAGCGCACCGGGCGGGCCTCGTCCAGCGCGGCCTGGCACTTCTCCAGCACCTTCACCAGCGCGGCGGCTTCCTTGTCGTTGCCGGAGCGGGCGGCCTTGTTGTAGCGGTGCAGGCTCTTCTCGACCGTGCCGAGGTCGGCCAGGCAGAGTTCGGTCTGGATGACCTCGATGTCGGCGATCGGGTCGACCTTGCCGGCGACGTGGATGACGTTGTCGTCCTCGAAGCAGCGCACGACATTGACGATCGCGTCGGTCTCGCGGATGTGGCTCAGGAACTGGTTGCCCAGGCCTTCACCCTTGCTGGCACCGGCGACCAGGCCGGCGATGTCGACGAACTCGACGATGGCCGGGACGATGCGCTCGGGCGAGATGATCTCGGCCAGCTTGCCCAGCCGCGGATCGGGCACCTCGACCACGCCGACGTTGGGCTCGATGGTGCAGAACGGGTAGTTCTCGGCGGCGATGCCGGCCTTGGTCAGCGCATTGAAGAGGGTGGACTTGCCCACGTTGGGCAGGCCCACGATGCCGCACTTGAGGCTCATGTCGGGATCTCGGGGTGTTCGGGTCGGCATCGCCCGGGCGGGCGACGGCAAAGACGCGGATTGTAGGTTTGTGCCCCTGGCGCCGAACGGCTGGACCGACACTGGCGGGCATGAAGTCCACCGCATTGCCGGGCGTCCTGACCGCCCTTGCCCTGTTCGCCACGCCCGCCGCACATGCCTGGGGCCGCGCCGGACATGAACTCGTGGCCGGCCTGGCCCAGTCGCGCCTGAGCCCGGCGGCCGATGCCGAGGCGCGCCGGCTGCTGGCGCGGGTCGACGCGACGCGGCTGGCCGAGGTCGCGAACTGGGCTGATGAGCACCGCACCGCCGCGACGTCACCCTGGCACTACGTCAACCTGCCGGCCGAGACCTGCGAGTACAAGCCGGCCGAACACTGCCTGCACGGCCGCTGCGCGGTCGAGGCAACCAACCGGCAAACGAAGGTGCTGGCGCTGGAACCGGACGACGACGAGCGACTGCAGGCGCTGCGCTACCTGGTCCACCTGGTGGCCGACCTGCACCAGCCGCTGCACGCCGGACGGGCCGACGACCGCGGCGGCAACGGCTACCAGATCAGCTGGAAGGGCCTGGAACACGGCACCAACCTGCACGCGCTCTGGGACTCCGGCCTGATCGAGACACGCCCCGGCGGCCCTGCGGCGCTGCGCCGCGACGTGTCGGCACCGCGCACGCCGCCCGAGCCTGGCTCGTCGCCGATCGACTGGGCCGAGGCGTCCTGCCGCATCGCCCGCTCGGACGGCTTCTACCCGCCGACCCACAAGCTCGACGACCGCGCCGGCCGGACCTACGCGCAGCGCTGGGACCCCGTGCTGGTCGAGCAGCTGGACATCGCGGCGTGGCATCTGGCCGAGGTGCTGGAAGACGCGCTGGGCGGACCGGAGCGGCGCCTGCCGAAGGACCGCAAGCCGCGCCGACGCGCCGAGAAGGGCGACTGAAGCCGGTTCAGGGCTCGGGGCTCAGAACCGCACCGTCCCGCGCACCGGCTGACCCACGCGCAGCGTGCGGCCGATGCCCTCGACGATCACCGCGTTCATGCCGAAGGTGATGGCGCCGTCCAGCCGCGCGTCGGCGCGGTAGCCGGCCAGCGTCAGGCCGGGTTCGCTGCCGCGCACGCCGGTGGCGGGGTCGACGTCGGGCATCGGGCAACGCGGGCAGGGCTTGACCAGCCTCAGCACGACCGGGCCGTCGTCGGTGGTGATGTGCAGCTCGTGCAGGTGGTCCTCGGCATGAGCGTCGAGCCCGTCCAGCACGAGGTTCGGCCGGAAGCGCGCCATCTCGACGGCCGGCTTGCCCTGGTCGGCCAGCCGGCGGTTCAGCTCGGCCAGCGAGCCGGTCGACAGCACGAGGATCGGGTAGCCGTCGGCAAAGCCGTTGAGCGCCTCGATCTCGCCGGTGCGGGCGCGGTTGGACGGCCGGTGCATGGCGGGGTCGGTGACGACCAGCCGGGCGGGTTCGCCGAGGAAGTCGCTGAACCAGCGCTCAGCCACAGGGTCAGCGGCCATGTCGACGGATCGGGCGTCGAAGCGGTCGCCCCAGACCTGCACCGGCACGGCGGTGTCGCCAGCGGGTTCGACCGGCACCGACAGCGTCGGCCGGCCCGGCGCGCTGACCTGCAGCCGGCCGTCGGCGACGACCGCGCGCAGCAGCGCCATCTGCGGGTGGGTGCGCTGGCTGTGGAAATCGCCGGACGGATCGACCAGCATCCAGCGCCGGTCGTGCTCGAACCCGGTGGTCGACAGCCGCACGGCGTCGAAGGCGAGTGCGGCACCGGACTTCAGCGGGTGGACGTGCAGGCTGGCGATGCGGGCGGCGCTGCTGCCGTCGTCGTCGTGGTCATCGTTGATTTCGTGCGTGTTCATGGGCCTTCCGGGTTCACGGGCTGCGGGCTGATCCAGCGCAAGCGCCGGCCTCGGGCGATTGTGGCCAGCCTGTCGCCAGGCCGGCCGCGGCGGGATCGCTCCCTACAATCCCGCGCCATGAACAGCGCTGCTTCCCGCCCCCTCGACGTGTGCATCCGCGGCCAGGGCGCGGTCGGTTCCTGCCTCGCGCTGGCGCTCAGCCGGCAGGGCTGGCAGGTCGGTCTGGCGGGGCTCGATGCGGGCTCGCCGGCCGCCCGTCGCGGGCCGGACGTGCGGGCCTATGCGCTGAACGCCGCGTCGGCCGCGCTGCTGCGCGAGCTGCGGGTCTGGGACGCGCTGCCGGCCGATGCCGTCACCCCCGTCGAGGCAATGGACGTGCGCGGCGACGACGGCGGCCGGCTCGGCTTCGACGCCTGGACCCAGGCCGTCGACGCGCTGGCCTGGATCGTCGACGCCGCCGCGCTGGACGAGGCGCTGGCGCAGGCGCTGCACTTCGCGCCGCATGTCCAGCGCCTGAAGGCCGAGGACCCGCGCGTGCAGCCGGCGCCGGCCGGATCGACGCCCGACCCGACCCGGCCGCTTCTGGCGGTCTGCGAGGGCCGCGATTCGCTGACCCGAGCGGCGCTCGGCGCCGACTGGCAGAAACACGGCTACGGCCACCAGGCGATCGCCGCCCGGCTGGTCGCCGATGCGCCGCACCAGGGCGTCGCGCGGCAGTGGTTCCGCAGCCCGGACATCCTGGCGCTGCTGCCGTTCGACCGGCCTGAGCCGACGTGTTCGTACGCGCTGGTCTGGTCGCTGCCCGATGCGCGCGTGGCCGAGCTGCAGGCGCTCGACGACGCCGCCTTCGAGGCCGCGCTGAACGAGGCCAGCGGCGGTGCCGCCGGCACCCTGCGGCTGGCCGGCCCGCGTGTCGCCTGGCCGCTGATGCTGGCGCAGGCGCAGCGCTGGTGCGGCCCCGGCTGGGTGCTGCTGGGCGACGCGGCGCATGCCGTCCATCCGCTTGCCGGTCAGGGCCTGAACCTGGGCCTGGGCGATGTGCGCGCGCTGGTCGACGTGCTGGTCGCCGCCCGCGCCGACACGCCCTGGCGCGCCGCCGGCGACGAACGCACGCTGCGCCGCTACGTGCGCCGCCGGCAGGCGCCGACCCGGGCGATGGGCACGCTGACCGACGGCCTGCTGCACCTGTTCGCGGCCCACGACGCACCGCTGCGCAACCTGCGCAACGCCGGCATGTCGGCCGTCGACCGGCTCGGTCCGGTCAAGCGCTGGCTGACCGCACGGGCGCTCGACGCCTGAACGGCGGTCACCCGTCACACCCTGGCCTGGCCAGGGACGGAACCGCACCACTACCATCGAAGTCTGACCCCCGGTCTCGACCCGACCTCACCAGGACACCTCCATGAAGCTGCGCACCTACGCCGCCCTCGCCCTGTCGTTCTGCGCGCTGCTGGCCAGCGCCGTCCGGGCCGACGAGGCCGACATCCGCAAGAACCTCGCCGAGCGCTACCCCAGCCTGCCGCCGATCGACGAGATCCGCGCCGCGCCGGTCCCCGGCCTGTTCGAGCTGCGCCTGGGCACCGACATCGTCTACACCGACGGCAAGGGCGCCTACCTGATCCAGGGCGAGATCATCGACACGGCGACGCGCCGCAACCTGACCGAGGACCGCATCGCCAAGCTGACCGCGGTCGACTTCGCCAGCCTGCCGCTGAAGGACGCGATCGTCTGGAAGAACGGCAAGGGCACGCGCAAGATCGTCGTGTTCGCCGACCCGAACTGCGGCTATTGCAAGAAGCTGGAGAAGGACCTCATCAACGTCAAGGACGTGACGGTCTACACCTTCGTGATCCCGATCCTCGGCGGCGACTCGCCCGAGAAGTCGCGCGACATCTGGTGCGCCAAGGACAACACCAGCGCCTGGCGCAACTGGATGGTCGACGGCGTGCGCGCCCCCAAGGCGATGGGCGCCGGCTGCGACGTCGCCGCGATCGACCGCAACAGCGCGATGGCGCGCAAGTTCAAGGTCAACGGCACGCCCGCGATCGTCTTCGAGGACGGCACCCGCGCCCCGGGCGCGATCCCGGCGACCGAGGTCGAACGGCGGATCCTGGCGGCGGCCAAGTCCTGATCGGCCCACGCCCTGCCCCAACGAAAACGCCCCGCACTGCGGGGCGTTCTTCATGGTGGCGACGCCGTTCAGCGATGCGTGAACGTCGGCGGGCGCTTCTCCAGGAAGGCGCCCATGCCTTCCTTCTGGTCGGCGCTGGAGAACAGCGCGTGGAACAGCCGGCGCTCGAACAGCAGGCCTTCGGTCAGCGGCGACTCGTAGGCGCGGTTGACGCTCTCCTTGACCGCCATCAGCGCCAGCGTCGAGTAGCCCGACAGGGTCTGGCCGATCTTGTCGGCCTCGGCGTGCAGTTCGGCGGCCGGCACCACGCGGGCGACCAGGCCGGCGCGTTCGGCTTCGGTGGCGTCCATCATCCGGCCGGTCAGGGCCAGGTCCATCGCCTTGCTCTTGCCCACCGCGCGCGGCAGGCGCTGCGTGCCACCGGCGCCGGGGATGATGCCCAGCTTGATCTCGGGCTGGCCGAACTTGGCGGTGTCGGCCGCGATGATCAGGTCGCAGGCCATCGCCACCTCGCAGCCACCGCCCAGGGCGAAGCCGGCCACCGCCGCGATCACCGGCTTGCGGACCTGGCGCAGGGTGTCCCAGTTGCGCGAGATCAGGCCCTTGCGATAGGCGTTCGGGAAGTCGAACGGGTGCATCAGCGCGATGTCGGCGCCGGCCGCGAAGGCCTTCTCGCTGCCGGTCAGGATGATGCAGGCGACGCTGTCGTCGGCGTCGAGCGCCAGCAGCGCGGCGCCGAGTTCGTCCATCAGCGGATCGTTCAGCGCGTTGAGCGCCTTCGGCCGGTTCAGCGTGATCCAGCCGTAGCGCATCTCGCCCGCGCCGGGACGGGTCTCGACGAGGATGTTCTCGTAGGTCGGGGTGCTCATGGGGGACGGGTCTCCTGGGGGTGCAGCTTGAAGCGGATGACTATAGCCAGCGAAGGATTCAGCTTCCTTGCTCGGGCGCGCGCTCCAACCTCAGGTCCACCCAGGTTTCGGCGTCCTGCTCGATGCGGATGCGCACCGGCAGCATCTGCAGCGCCGGGGCGTACCACATCTGCGCGGTCAGGTTGCCGCCCTCGGCGCGGCGGCGCGGCTTGACGTGCAGGGTCTCGAGCGGTCCGACCGGCGTCTGCTCGGTGACACGTTCGGTGACCTCGTAGACCCAGGCGTCGACCCGGTTGGGCAAGGCCAGCGGAAACGCCATCGCCTGGCCGGTGCGGGTCAGCTCGGGCCGCGTGCGCAGCAGCCAGATGATCTGGATGAACTGGCTCGCCGTGTCCTGCACGTCGGCCTGCCACGGCACCGACTCGCCGCGCGCCAGCCGGATGCCGGCCGGGTCGAAGGCCATCGTGACCTGGCGGTCGCGGCCGACGATCTGCTTGGTCAGCTGCTCGTAGCGCTGCGGCGCCAGCCCGTCCGGCGTGATGCGGCCCTCGCTGCTCATGCGCCGGGTCATCAGCGGCGCGAAGGCCGGGCCGATCGAGACCGTCAGGTGGACCTGGTAGCGCTGCGCATCGACGCGCAGCCATTCGACCTCGGCGCGGCCGCTGACCTCGCCGCGATACCAGCCGGTCAGGCGGTAGCTCAGGCGGGTCGAGGCCGGCCAGACGAACTCGGGCACGCCGGGCCGGGCGGTCGGCGCGGCGGCCGAAGCCGCCCGTTCAGCGGCCTGGGCAGCGGCCTGTGAGGCCACCTGTGCGGCCACCTGCGCGGCACTCGCGGCGGCTTCGGCCGCAGAGGCCGCCAGCTGCGCTTCCAGCGCCGCCTGAGCGGCTCGTTCGGCATCCTGGCGGACCTGCTCGGCGACGCCGGCCAGCGCCTCTGACGCTGCCCGGGCGGGTTCGGGCGCGGACGCCGGTGACTCCGGTGCCGCAACCGGGGCCGGACGGGCCTCTGCCGATCGCCGCACCGGGGCCGGCGCGGCGCGGGCGGCCTGCACCTCGACCGGCGCGGCGGGCGCCAGCACGCGGTCGAAGCGGACCTCCGCCCGCTGGATCGCCGGGGCGCGCAGGTCGACCGCCCGCAGCGACTCGCGCACCACCGCCAGCAGCCAGGCATGGCCCGCCAGGGCCAGCAGCAGCGCGCCGGCCAGGGCGGGCGTCAGACGGTGCCAGCGACGGCTCATGCGGCGGTCAGGCGACGCTTGGCGCGGCCCAGGCGCTGCGGCGCCGCTGCGTCGGCGCGGACGGCTTGTCCTGCGGCGACAGCGCCACCAGACCGGCCGGGCGAGACGCCGGCAGGGTCAGCGTCAGCACGCGGCGGTCGCGTGCCACCAGCAGCGTCTGCGGCTGGTCAAGGCCGCCGTAGAGCAGCAGGTCGTCCAGCCGCGCCAGCCGCCAGCCGGCCAGCGCCAGCAGCTCGTCACCCGCCGCCAGGCCGGCCTGCTCGGCGGCGCTGCCGGTCTGCACCGCCTGGACCTTCAGGCTGCCGTCGGCCACCCGGGCGCCCAGGCGCTGGGCGACGCTGGGCGGCTCGTGGCGCCAGGCGTAGCCGAGCACGTCGGCCAGCAGGCTGGCCAGCGGCAGTTCGTCGGTGCCGCGCACCAGCGCGTCCAGCTCGCGCGCCCAGGCCTGCGGATCGCGCCGCTTGCCGACCGCCTGCAGCGCCTCGGCGATGTCGTCGTGCGTGACCGGGCCGTCATGGCCGTCGGCCGCGCCGCTGCGCTGCCACAGCCGGCGCATGACCTGGTCAAGCGTGCCGCGGCCCTCGCCGCGCAGCCGCAGGTCCAGCACCAGCGCCACCAGCGCGCCCTTGGTGTAGTAGCTGACGGTCGCGTTGGCGGTGTTCTCGTCCGGGCGGTAGTACTTCAGCCAGGCGTCGAAGCTGGCCTGCGCCGCGCTCTGCACGTGCCGACCGGGTGTCGCCAGCACCTGGTTGATCGTCTTGGCCAGCAGCTTGAGGTAGCGGGCCTCGTCGATCAGCCCGGCGCGCAGCAGGAACAGGTCGTCGTAGTAGCTGGTGAAGCCCTCGAAGAACCACAGCAGCTCGGTGTGGTTCTCGCGGCCCAGGTCGTAGGGCACGAACTCGGCCGGCTTCAGGCGCTTGACGTTCCAGGTGTGGAAGTACTCGTGGCTGATCAGCCCGAGCAGCGTCACGTAGCCCTCGCCCAGGTCGCCGCTGCCCTGGCCGCGACGCGGCAGGTCGCGCCGGCCGGCGATCAGCGCGGTGCTGTTGCGGTGTTCGAGCCCGCCGTAGCCGTCGTCGACCACGGCGAGCTGGAAGACGTAGCGCTCGAACGGCGGCGGCTGGTCACCGTGCCAGAAGCGGATCTGGGCCTCGCAGATCCGCTTGGTGTCGGCCAGCAGACGCTCGCCGTCGAAGCCCGGCGCGGCCCCGGCGACGACGAACTCGTGCGGCACGCCGCAGGCCTCGAAGCGGCCGGTCCAGAACGGACCCAGCTCGAACGGGTGATCGACCAGCGCGTCATAGCCGGGCGCGGCGTAACCCTTCTTGGCCGATCCGCTCAGGCCGGTCGAGACCTGCCAGCCGTCCGGCAACGGGCCCAGCGTGACGACGTGTTGGTCGTCCTCGCGGCCGGCCGGGCTCAGGAACAGGCTGGTGCCGTTGAAGAAGCCACGCTGGCTGTCCAGCCAGGCGGTCCGCACCGAGGCGTCGAAGGCGTAGACCCGCCAAGTCACGACCAGCGCGGCGCGGCCGCTGCAGTCGACCTCCCAGCTGCACTTGTCGAGCTGGCGCAGGGCCCGCGACTCACCGCCCTGCCGGGCTTCCAGGCCGCTCAGGTGACGCGAGAACTCGCGCACCAGGTAGCTGCCGGGGATCCACACCGGAAGCGTCAGGCGCTGGCGTGGCGCGGGCTGCGCCAGCGTCAGCGTGACGCGGTAGTGGTGGGCATGCAGATCGGCGAGTTCGACGTGGTAGCGGACCATGTGGCTTGCCCGGGTTCAGTAGCTGGCCGCCGCCAGGAAGCAGCTCAGGCTGGCGACCAGCGTCAGCCGGAAGCGCAGCGTCATCCAGTGGCCCAGGCCGTGCGCCGGGTAGGTGCGGCGGTCGACCAGGTAACACGCGACCAGCGACAGCCCGGCGATGACCAGCCCGGCGTGGGCCGGCAGCAGCATCGCGAACCACGCCAGCAGCGACGGCGCCACGCCCCAGGCGAACGGCACCGGCGACGGCACCGTCGAGCGCATGCCCAGGCCCCAGTGGATGCCGCCCAGGAAGGACACGATCGCGGCGGCGTAGGCCATCAGGCCGTGGAAGACGAAGTCCAGCACCGCGCCTTCGTACAGGTCGGCGGGGATCAGCATCGTCAGCAGCGCACCCAGCACGAAGGGCGCCAGGCCGGCGTAGCCCAGCCGCAGCGCGACGGGGTTGGGGCCGTGGCCGGAAGAGGTCGGAAGCGAGGTCAGGGACGGAGACGAGGACACGGTCGGGGCGGCGGTTGAAGGCCGTTGCAAGGATTCGGGCCGGGCGCCGGAAACGGCGTTCGGGCAGCGGCGGATGCCGCGTGTCGAATTGTCACCGGCCCGGCCGATCCCTGTCTCAGGGCACCAGCCATTGCGGCGCGCAGCCGTCCTCGAAACGGGCCCGCCGATGGCCCTGGGCGTGCAGTTCCAGCCAGTCGATCGCGTCGACCCGGGCGGTCAGCACGGCGAAGGACTCGCGCACCCGCTCAGGGGCCAGCGGCACCTGCGGGGCGTCCAGCGGCGAGCCGGGCGCGAGCGGCGACAGGTAGTCGTGGGCGGCAGGCCGGTGGCGGATGCGGGCCCAGCGCGCGGTGACGTCCAGCCCGTCGGTGGCGATGTCGACGCTGCAGCGCAGCCGCACCTGCCAGCCGAGCGGCTCGCTCCAGCACAGGATCTGGCCGCGCGGGTCGGCCTGCAGCTGGGCGACCTTGGGCGAACGTGCGTCGGCATAGAAGACCAGTTCGCAGCGGTCGGCCTGCAGGCCGCGCAGCACGATGCTGCGCACCTCCGGGCCGTCCGGGCCGATCGTCGCGAAGGCGGCGCGGCGCCACGGATGCCCCGGCTGGCCGGGCCCGGCGCGGCTGACGACGGCGTTGGCCAGCTCGCGCCAGACCGCCGCCTCGATCGCGGGCAGGTCGGTCAGGCGCGGGGCGAGATCGGGATCGTGTGCGGCCGCAGCCGGCGGATCGGAAGCGTCGTTCATGCTGGCACTCCAGAAGGCGGACGCTATACCCGCCCCCGCTGGCGACGCCTCCGGGTCAACCAGCAGCCGGGGCGCTGTTCGACGCGGGCTTGCGCCTCGTCAGGGCTTGGCAATCGTGCCGACGACGCCGTCGACCAGGAAATCCATCTTCGACAGCGCCGCGTCGCTCATCGTGCCGCCAGCCTGCCGGACCTTGCCGGACTGGTCGACGATGCGACCGCCGAAGGGCTGCAGCTTGCCCATCGCGATGGCCCGCTCGCGTTCGCGCACCTGGTGGACGACATCGGCGGGGATCTTCTTGTTGAACGGTGCCAGCTTGATGACGCCCTCGCGCAGCCCGCCGTTGTAGGGCTGCGGCTTCCAGCGGCCGGCGCGCACGTCGGTGGCGACCTTGGCGTAGCGCTCGCCCCAGACGTGCGTGACGCTGGTCAGCTGCGCCGTCGGCGCGATCGCGCTCATGTCGCTCTGGTAGCCCAGCAGCATCACGCCCTTCTCCTCGGCCAGCTGCGGGATGGCGGTCGAGCCGCTGTGGTGCGTCAGCGTGTCGGCGCCCTGGGCGATCAGCGCCTGCGCGGCCTCGCGCTCACGCGCCGGGTCGAACCAGGTGTTGAGCCAGCTGACCTTGACCTGCGCCTTCGGGTTGGCCGCGCGCATGCCCAGCGCGTAGGCGTTGATGCCCATCACGACTTCGGGGATCGGGAAACCGGCGACGTAGCCGCTGATGCCGGTCTTGCTCATCTTCCCGGCCAGGTAGCCGGCCAGCCAGCGACCCTCGTGGAAACGGGCGTTGTAGATGTTGACGTTGGGCGCCGTCTTGTAGCCGCCCATGTGCTCGAACTTCACCTGCGGGAAGTCCTGCGCCACGCGCAGCGCCGGTTCGAGGTAGCCGAAGCTGGTCGCGAAGATCAGCTGGTAGCCCTGCCCGGCCAGGTCGCGCATGACACGTTCGGAGTCCGGGCCTTCGGCGACGTTCTCGACATAGGTGGTCTGCACCGCATCGCCGAGCCGGCGTTCCATGTCCAGCCGGCCCATGTTGTGCTGGTAGGTCCAGCCGGCGCTGCCGACCGGGCTGACGTAGACGAAGGCGACCTTGAGCGGCGGCGCGTCGGCTGCCATCGCCGCATCGACCGGAGCCGACAGGGCGGCGAACGCGGCGACGCCAGCGAGCACGGCGAACGTGCGGGAGGTGAACGCACGGCGTGCGCCCGGGAGGTTTTTGTACATGGTGTTCCTCGACATGGCCCGGGGATGGAGGGTGAAGTCCGACGGCGTGGGCGCGCCGGCGGCTCGGGGGGCGCGGATTGTCTCAGAGCCTCCGGGAAAGGCCCGGGTCGGCGCGACCGGAAGCGCCACAGGGCGCCGCTATGCTGCGCGGCCATGAACGACGCCACCCCGACCGATGACCTGCGCCACCGGATCACCGGCCTGGTGCTGTCCGGCGGCGAGGGCCGGCGCATGGGTGGGCTCGACAAGGGCCTGCAGGCCCACGCCGGCACACCGCTGGCGCAACGCGCGGCGCAACGCCTGGCGCCGCAGGTCGGCACGCTGGCGCTGAACGCCAACCGCCACCTCGACGACTACCGCGCCTGGGGCTGGCCGGTCTGGCCCGATGCGCTGCCCGATGGCGTGACCGGGCGGCCCGGTCCGCTGGCCGGCTGGCTGACCGGCCTGACCCTGGCGCGCACACCCTGGCTGCTGACGGTGCCGTGCGACAGCCCGACCTTCCCGCTCGACCTGGCCGCGCGCCTGGCCGCCGCGATGCTGGCCGATGACGCCGAGCTGGCGATGGCGGCGACGCCCGACCCCGAGGCGCGGCCCCCATCTGCACCGACCGCCCCGCTGCGCGCCCAACCGGTCTTCTGCCTGATGCGCCGCGAGCTGGCCGGGCCGCTGGCCGACGCCCTGCAAGGCGGCGAACGGCGCGTGCTGCGCTGGGCCGCCAGCCGCCGCCTGACTCTCGTGCGCTTCGACGACATCGGCGCCTTCGACAACCTCAACACCCTGGCTGACCTGCATGGTCCCGACTGAACCGGACACCACGGACCACTGGCCGCGCGCCAGCATCCTGGTCGTCGACGACGAACCCGGCATGCGCCACTTCCTCGAGAAGGCATTGGCCCCGCGCGTGCGCGAGGTCATGGGCGCCGGCTCGGCCGAGGAGGCCGAGACACTGCTGCGCAGCCACCGCTACGACCTGGTGCTGCTCGACATCGCCCTGCCCGGCCGCAACGGCATCGACCTGCTCAAGGACATGCGCGAGCAGGGCATCACCGCCGAGGTCGTGCTGATCACCGCCTTCGCCGACCTGGACACCGCGATCGAGGCGCTGCGGGCCGGTGCCGGCGACATGCTGCTCAAGCCCTTCCGGCTGACCCAGGTGCTGGGCGCCGTGCGGCACGGCCTGGAACGGGCCCAGCTGCGGCGCGAGAACTGGGTGCTGCGCCGCAACCTGACGCAGCGCACGCCGCCGGCCGACGGGCTGGTCGGCCAGTCGATCGTCATCAAGGGCCTGCAGGCGGCGTTGCGGCGGGTCGCGACGGTCGATTCCACCGTGCTGCTGACGGGCGAGTCCGGCACCGGCAAGGAACTGGCCGCCCTCGCGCTGCACCGCCTGAGCGCCCACGCCGTCGCGCCCTTCGTGCCGGTCAGCTGCGCGACCAGCGCGCCGGCCCAGCTGGAGGCCGAGCTGTTCGGCCACGGCGGCCAGGGCCCCGGCCGCGAAGGCCTGTTCGTGATGGCCCACGGCGGCACGCTGTTCCTCGACGAGGTCGGCGAGCTGCCCGCCGAGCTGCAGGCCACGCTGCTGCGCGTGCTGGAGGACCGCCGCGTGCGCGCGCCCGACAGCGAGCGCAGCGTGCCGGTCGACGTGCGCATCGTCGCGGCGACCAACCGGCCGCTGCTGGACGACGTGCGCGACGGCCGCTTCCGCGCCGACCTCTACTACCGCCTGCAGGTGGTCGAGCTGCGCCTGCCACCGCTGCGCGCGCACAAGGAGGACATCCCCGACCTGGTGGCGCACTTCATCGACACGCTGGCGCCGCGCCTGGGCGTCGCGCCGATCGAGGTCACCGACGACGAGATGCGCTACCTGCGCCAGTACGACTGGCCCGGCAACGTGCGCGAGCTGCGCAACCTGATCGAGCGCTCGCTGATCGTCGGCGCGCTCAACGTCAGCGCCCTCTACCAGAGCCTGCCGCGCCCGCGGCCTGCCAGCGCACCGGCGGTGGCGCCCGCGCCGCGCCGCGACGAGGGCGCCGCCAGCCCGGTCGACGAGGCCCCGCTGGACCTGCAGACGCTGGAGAAGCGCCACATCCTGGCGGTGCTCGAATCGGTCGGCCATGACAAGACCGAGGCGGCGCAGCGGCTGGGCATCTCGCGCCGCACGCTCGAACGCCGGGTGGCCGAATGGGCCGCCGACGGCACGCTGCCCGCACCGGCCGCCGACGCCCCCTGATCGCCACCATGCCGTCGCGCTGGAAGGCCGCGCTGCGGCGCTCGATCCGCACCAAGCTGCTGGCGCTGGTGCTGCTGCCGCTGGCCGGCGTGCTGCCGCTGCTGGGCGTGCTGCTGCTGTGGTGGGGCGACGTCGCGTTCGACCGGATGCTGATCACCAAGGTGCGCGCCGATCTGGCCGTCGCCCAGGGCTACTTCGAGCGCGTGCAGGCCGAGCTGGCCGCGAGTGCCGGCGCGGTGGCCGGCTCGCATGCGCTGCACCTGACGCTGGCCGATGGCGCGCGTGACCCGGGCCGCGAACGCCTGGTCGCGCTGCTGCAGGAAGTCCGCGATGCGCAGTCGCTCGACTTCGTCAACCTGCGCGACGCCGAAGGCCGCCTGCTGCTGACCGACCAGGGCCCGCGCGAGCAGGACGAACCGGCCGACAGCCGCGCCCGGCCCGGCGCCGGTGACGTGCGCGCGCTGGCCCGCATCGAGGTGCTGGACGCCGCCGCCTTTGCCGCCATCGCGCCGCGCCTGGGTGAACGGGTCGGCGTCGACGTGCTGCCGACCCGTGACGCCGCGCCCGGCCCGCAGCAGCGCATCGACCGCGCGATGGTCATGCTGGCCACGCACCCGGTCCGGGCACCGGACGGCCGCCTGCTCGGCCACGTGCAGGCCGGCCGGCTGCTCAACCGCAACCTGCCGCTGATCGACCACATCAACGCCATCGTCTACCCCGAAGGCTCCCTGCCCTTCGGCAGCCGCGGCACCACGACGCTGTTCCTGGACGACGTGCGCGTCAGCACCAACGTCCGGCTGTTCGGCCCGGCGCAGGACGAACGTGCGATCGGCACCCGCGTCTCGCAGGCCGTGCGCGACGCCGTGCTGGTGCGCGGCTCGACCTGGCTGGACCGCGCCTTCGTCGTCAACGACTGGTACGTCTCGGCCTACCAGCCGATCACCGACGGCGGCGGGCGGCGCGTCGGCATGCTCTACGTCGGCTACCTCGAACGGCCTTTCATCTGGCTCAAGTACGGGATGCTGGCCGGCATCGGCATCATCTTCTTCGCAGTGATGGTGGTGGCCGCCTTCGTCTCGCTGCGCTGGGCCGGCACGATCTTCCGGCCGGTCGAGCAGATGGAGGCGACGCTGCGGCGCATCGAGTCCGGCGCGGCCGAGGCCCGCGTCGGCGCGGTCGACAGCACCGACGAGCTGGGCCGGCTGGCGCGTCACCTGGACGCGCTGCTCGACCTGATCGCCGACAAGACCCGCGCGCTGGAGGGCCTTAACGCCGAGCTGGACGCCAAGGTGGCCCAGCGCACCGCCGCGCTGGAGGCCAGCAACCGCGAGCTGGCCGCGACCCAGAAGCAGCTGCTGCGCAGCGAGAAGCTCGCCGCCATCGGCCAGCTCACCGCCAGCATCGCGCACGAGGTGAACAACCCGATCGCGGTGATCCAGGGCAACCTGGACCTGCTGCGCAGCCAGCTGCCGCCGGAGGTCGCGCGGGCCTCGGACGACGAGCTGCGCCTGATCGACGCCCAGATCGAGCGCATGCGCCTGATCGTCACGCAGCTGCTGCAGTTCGCCCGGCCGTCGGAATACGCCGGCTACGTCACGGCGCTGGACACGGCGGCGGTGGTCGAGGACTGCCTCGTGCTGACCGGCCACCTCGCCGGCCGCACCCGCATCACCGTCGAACGCGACCTGCGCGCGCGCGGCCGTCCGGCCGTCAACCGCAACGAGCTGCAGCAGGTGCTGATCAACCTGATGGTCAACGCCATCCACGCGATGCCCGAAGGCGGCACGCTGAACCTCGCCAGCCGCGACGTCCACCAGCCCGACGCCACCGGCAGCCCGACCGACTGGGTCACCCTGTCCGTGGCCGACACCGGCGGCGGCCTGGACGCCGAGCTGATGGACCAGCTCTTCCAACCCTTCGTGACCCGCAAGAAGGACGGCACCGGCCTGGGCCTGTGGATCAGCCGCAGCCTGGTCGAACGCTACGGCGGCGACCTGCGCGCCGCCAACCGCAGCGACGGCCGCAGCGGGGCGGAGTTCACGGTGTGGTTGAGGGTGGAGGGCTGAGATCCCCCATCGGCACGCCCCAAAGGGGGAAAGACGGGTCCGGCAGTGGCCCTGACGATCGTGGGTGCCTCACCCATCGTCGTCCAAAGACTACACTGCCATGCGCACCGTCGAACAGACCGGAACCTTTCGCCTCTGGCTGGCCAGGCTGCGCGACGACAACGCCCGGGGTGTCGTCGTCGGTCGGATCCACCGGCTCGCGCACGGCCTGCCGGGCGACGTCCAGCCGGTAGGCCATGGGATCAGCGAACTGCGCATCCACGTCGGCCCGGGCTATCGGGTGTATTTCGTCCAGCGTGGCCAGACGCTGATCCTGCTGCTGTGTGGCGGAGACAAGTCCAGCCAGCGGCGCGACATCGAACGCGCGCGGCAGCTTGCCGAAAACAGGAGTCATCTGAGATGAGCGAACGCACCACCCCCTTCGATCCGGCCGAGGCGCTGACATCCGATGCCGCCGTGGTCGCTTTCCTGGAAGACGCGTTCGAGACCCAGGACGCCGGCTACATCGCGCAGGCGCTCGGGGTGGCGGCGCGCGCTCGGGGCATGACCCGGGTGGCGGCCGAGACGGGCCTGTCGCGCGAGCAGCTCTACCGATCGTTCAGCGGCGATGGCAACCCGACGCTGAAGACACTGCTGGCGGTGATGAAGGCCCTGGGCATCGAGCTCGGCGCGCGCATCGCGACGCCGCGCTGACGCGCCGCAAGCATCACCCCGCCAACCCGATCACCACCCGGTCGACCTCGGCGCGCCAGGCGGCCTTGCGGGTGGTGTCGGCGAAGGCGGCCTCGAAGCTGTTGGCGGCGAGTTGCCAGGCCTCGCGGGCGCCGAGTTGCGGCAGGGCGGCGAAGGTTTCGAGCCAGTTCTGGTTCATGTAGCCGCCGAAGTAGGCCGGGTCGTCGCTGTTGATCGTGGCGCACAGGCCGGCGTCCAGCAGGGCCGGGAGCTTGTGTTCGGCCATCGTGCGGTAGACGCACAGCTTGACGTTGGACAGCGGGCAGACCGTCAGCGGCATGCGTTCGGCGGCCAGCCGGGCGACCAGCGACGGGTCCTCGACGCAGCGCACGCCGTGGTCGATGCGTTCGGTCTTCAGCAGGTCCAGCGCCTCGACGATGTAGGCCGGCGGACCTTCCTCGCCGGCATGGGCGACGACGTGCAGGCCGAGCTCGCGGCAGCGTACGAAGACCCGCTCGAACTTGCTCGGCGGGTGGCCGCGTTCGCTGCTGTCCAGGCCGACGCCGATGAAGTGGGCGCGGTAGGGCAGCGCGGCTTCGAGCGTCTCGAAGGCGGCTTCCTCGCTCAGGTGGCGCAGGAAACACAGGATCAGGTCGCCGTCGACGCCCAGCTCGGTGCGCGCGCGGGTCAGCGCCGCGCTCAGGCCGGCGATGACCGTGCCGATCGCGACGCCGCGTTCGGTGTGGGTCTGCGGGTCGAAGAAGATCTCCGCGCGCCGCACGCCGTCGGCCGCCGCGCGCTGCAGGTAGGCCCAGGCCATGTCGTGGAAGTCGGCCTCGTGCAGCAGCACGCTGGCACCGGCGTAGTAGATGTCCAGGAAGCTCTGCAGGTCGGTGAAGGCGTAGGCGGCGCGCAGCGCCTCGACGCTCGGGTAGGGCAGCGTCACGCCGTTGCGTTCGGCCAGCGCGAAGATCAGTTCGGGCTCCAGCGAGCCCTCGATGTGGATGTGCAGCTCGGCCTTCGGGATCTGCCGCAGCAGCTCGGGCAGACGCTCGCGCGGCAGGCGGTCGAGGGCGGCGGCGACGGCGGCGTCCGGGTGCGGGCGGGTGTGGATGTCGGGCATGCCGGGGCTCCTGGTGTTGTGGTCGTGGTCGGCTGAAGAACCGCTGGAGAACGAGCACGTACTGTGCCCGAAGGCACGCGTCCGCGACTTCGGATGACCCTCTCGCTTGATACCCATAACCGTATGCGGATAGGATATGGGGTATCAGGAGATGACCCATGTTCCGAGCCACTGTCCTTGCCGCCGCGCTGCTGGCGCCGTTCGCCCTGCAGGCTGCCGACGCCGTCACGTTCGACGTGCCGACGCTGACGATGCAATCCCGCCGCGTGGCCGGATCGCTCGTGTTCGACGCCAGCCTGCAGGCGGTGCGGCAGGCGACCGTCGCGGCCCAGGTCGGCGGCAACGTGGTCGTGCTGGCGGTCAAGGCAGGTGACCGGGTCCGCGCCGGCCAGCTGCTGGCGCGCATCGACGAGCGCAGCACCGACGCCGCGCTGGCCCAGGGCGACGCCGCCGTGAACCAGGCCGACGCGGCGGCGCGGCTGGCCCGCATCGAGCTGTCGCGCAGCCGCGAGCTGCGCGCGCAGGGCTTCGTCAGCCAGGCGGCGCTGGACCAGGCCGAGACCCAGTCGCGCGCCGCCGATGCCGCGCTCGCCCAGGCCCAGGCCGGGCGCGGTCAGGCCGCCTTGGCGCGCGGCCACGCCAGCGTCGTCGCACCGTTCGACGGCATCGTGCTGGCCACGCATCTGGACGCCGGCGACCTGGCCGCGCCGGGCCGGCCGGTGGCGACCCTCTACGCCCCCGGCGCGCTGCGGGCGGTCATCGCGTTGCCGGCCTCGCTGGCGGCGCAGGCCCGTGCGGCCGGCCGCGTCGAGGTCGAGCTGTCCGATGGCCGGCGTCTGAAGCCGCTGCGTCGCAGCGAATTGCCGGGCACCGACGTGGTGACGCAGACCGTCGAATGGCGGCTGGACCTCGCCTCGGCCGACGCCGCCGGCCTGCCCCCGGGACAGAGCGTGCGGGTGCGCTTCGACGCCCCGGCCGATCCAGCCACAACCGCCGATCCGGCCACCGCCGCCCACCTCAGCGCCCCTCGCACGGCGGTGCTGCAACGTGGCGAGCTGGATGCCGTCTACGTCGCCGACGGTGACCGCTACGTGCTGCGCGCCGTGCGCACCGGCCGCGTCGAAGGCGACCGGGTGACGCTGCTGAGCGGCGTGCGCGCCGGTGAACGCATCGCCGCCGATGCGGTCAAGGCCGGCCTGGCCGGTGCCCGGCCGTCGAACTGAAAGCGCGCGATGGATACCCCGACCCCCTCCCTTGCCGCTGCCGCCGCTGCCGCCGCTCCGACCGAGGCCGCGCCGCGCCTGGGCGTGGCCGGCCGCCTGGCCGCCGCCTTCCAGGACAACGCGATCACCCCGCTGCTGGCGCTGGTGGCGCTGCTGCTGGGCCTGTTCGCGGTGCTGGTGACGCCACGCGAGGAAGAGCCGCAGATCAACGTGACGATGGCCAACGTGCTGATCCCGTTCCCGGGCGCCAGCGCGGCCGACGTGCAGGCGCTGGTGGCGCGGCCGGCCGAACAGGTGCTGGGCCAGATCGCCGGCATCGAGCACACCCGCAGCGTCTCGCGCCCGGGCCTGGCGCTGCTGACGGTGCAGTTCGCCGTCGGCGTGCCACGCACCGAGGCGCTGGTGCGGCTCTACGACGTGCTCAACGCCCACCAGGACTGGCTGCCCGCCGGCCTGGGCACCTTGCCGCCGATCGTCAAGCCCAAGGGCATCGACGACGTGCCGGTGCTGGCGGTGACGCTGTGGCGCCCGGACGCGCCGGTCGACGGCAGCGGCTCGGCGTTCGAGCTGGAGCGCATCGCCCACGGCCTGGAGACCGAGCTGAAGCGGGTGCCCGGCAGTCGCGAGGTGCAGCTGATCGGCGGCCCCGGCCAGGCCGTGCAGGTGGCACTGGACCCGGACCGGATGCGCGAACGTGGCGTCGACCTGCTGCGCCTGCGCGAGACCCTGTCGGCCGCCAGCCTGTCGATGCCGGCCGGCGCGGTGCTGGAGCCGCAGCCCGGTGGCGGCTCGAAGCGGCTGACGGTCGAGACCGGCGAGTTCCTGCGTTCGGCCGATGACGTCGGCGACCTGGTCGTCGGCGTACACGCCGGCAAGCCGGTCTACCTGCGCGAGGTGGCCGAGGTCACGGCCGGCCCGGCGCAGACGTCGCGGCAGGTCTGGATGACGCCGGGCGCGGCGACCGGATCGGCCTCCGACCTGGCGACCGGATCGGTCCATCCGGCCTTGACGCTGACGCTGACCAAGAAGCCCGGCGCCAACGCGGTCGAGGTGGCCGCCGCCGCGCGCGAGCGGCTGGCCGCGTTGCACGGCACGCTGGTGCCGGCGGAGGTGCGGCTGGACATCACGCGGGACTACGGCATCACGGCCGGCGAGAAGGCCGCCAAGCTGATCCAGAAACTGGCCTTCGCGACCGGCTCGGTGATCGCGCTGGTCGGCCTGGCGCTGGGCCGGCGCGAGGCGGTGATCGTCGGCGCGGCGGTGATCCTGACGCTGACCGCCACGCTGTTCGCCAGCTGGGCCTGGGGCTACACGCTGAACCGGGTGTCGCTGTTCGCGCTGATCTTCTCGATCGGCATCCTGGTCGACGACGCGATCGTGGTGGTCGAGAACATCCACCGCCACCAGCAGCTGCACCCGGATCGTTCGCTGCTGCAGCTCATCCCCGGCGCGGTCGACGAGGTCGGCGGGCCGACCATCCTGGCCACGCTGACCGTCATCGCCGCACTGCTGCCGATGGCCTTCGTGACCGGCCTGATGGGCCCGTACATGGCGCCCATCCCGATCAACGCGAGCCTGGGCATGGCGATCTCGCTGGCCATCGCCTTCAGCGTGACGCCGTGGCTGGCCGCGCGCCTGATGAAGGCGCACGGCCCCGTTCACGCCGCGCCCACCGGTCTGGCCGCGAAGCTGCCGGCCGCCTTCACCCGCGTGCTGGCGCCCTTCCTGGCCAGCGCCCGCAAGCGCTGGCTGCTGGCCGGCGGCATCGCGGCGGCGCTGGCCCTGAGCATCGGCCTGGCCGGCCTGCAATGGGTCGTGCTGAAGATGCTGCCGTTCGACAACAAGAGCGAGTTCCAGGTCGTCGTCGAGATGCCCGCCGGCACGCCGCGCGAGGACACCGCCGCCGCGCTGCAGGCGATGGGCGCCTTCCTGGCGCGACAGCCCGAGGTGCGCGACCTGCAGGGCTACGCCGGCACCGCCAGCCCGATCACCTTCAACGGCCTGGTGCGCCAGTACGACCTGCGCGCCGATGCCGAACAGGGCGACCTGCAGGTCAACCTGGTCGACAAGGCCCATCGCCACGAGCAGAGCCACGCCATCGCGCAGCGCCTGCGGCCGGCGCTGGAACGCATCGGCGCAAGCTGGGGCGCGCGCGTCCAGGTGGTCGAGGTGCCGCCCGGCCCGCCGGTGCAAAGCCCGCTGGTGGCCGAGGTCTACGGCCCGGACGAGGCCGGCCGCCAGCAGCTCGCGCTGCGGCTGGCCGAGGCCTTCCGCGCCACGCCGGACATCGTCGGCGTCGACACCTCCGTGGCGGACGCCGCCGGGCAGTCGCCCCGCGCCTTCCTGCGCATCGACCGCAGCCGCGCCGAGTCGCTGGGCATCCCGGTGGCGGCCATCGCGCAGACGGTGCAAGGCGCGCTGTCGGGCGTCGACGCGGCCTTCCTGCACGACGGCCGCAGCCACCGCGCGGTGCCCGTGCGGCTGCAGCTGCCGCTGTCGGCCCAGGTCGGCCTGGACGCCCTGCTGCGCCTGCCGCTGCGCGCGGCCAACGGCCAGCTGGTGCCGCTGTCGGCGCTGGTGCGGGTCGAACGCGGCACGATCGACCGGCCGCTGTTCACGAAGGATCTCCAGGGCGTCAGCTACGTGGTCGGCGACATGGCCGGCCGGCTCGACTCGCCGCTGTACGGCCTGGCCGCCATCCGCAGCCGCCTGGCCGAAGCCGCCCTGCCCGGCACCGGCGCGCTCGGCGAGTGGTGGATCCGCCAGCCGGCCGACCCGTACCGCCAGTACGCCATCAAGTGGGACGGCGAGTGGCAGGTCACCTACGAGACCTTCCGCGACATGGGCGCGGCCTATGGCGTCGGCCTGGTGTTGATCTACCTGCTGGTGGTGGCCCAGTTCAGGAGCTACCTGACGCCGCTGGTGATCATGGCGCCGATCCCCCTGACCCTTGTCGGCGTGATGCCCGGCCATGCCCTGCTGGGGGCGCAGTTCACGGCCACCAGCATGATCGGGATGATCGCGCTGGCCGGGATCATCGTGCGCAACTCGATCCTGCTGGTCGACTTCATCGAGCTGCAGCTCGCCCGCGGCGTCGACCTCGCCGAGGCGGTCGTGCAGTCGGCGGCGGTGCGGGCGCAGCCCATCGTGCTGACCGGCCTGGCCGCGATGGTCGGGGCCTTCTTCATCCTCGACGACCCGATCTTCAACGGGCTGGCGATCACGCTGATCTTCGGCATCGCGGTGTCCACGCTGCTGACGCTGGTCGTGATCCCCGTCCTCTACTTCAGCGTCTTCCAACCCCGGAGCACACCATGACCGTCGACCGCCTGATCCGCATCTTCGCGGGCAGCTTCATCCTGATCTCGCTCGCGCTGGGCATCGAGGGCAGCCCGCTGTTCCTCAGCCGCTGGGCGCTGGCCTTCACCGCCTTCGTCGGCGCCAACCTGCTGCAGTTCGGGTTCACCAACGTCTGCCCGCTGGGCTGGTTGCTGCGCCGGGCGGGCGTGCCGGACGTGGCATGTGACACGCCAACCCGGTCGGCGTGAACGGGGAGCCACCGGTTCGAGACGGGTGACACACGCAAACGTTCGCGGGACGCGACGGAGCATGGAAAATGCCCAACCTTGAACACGGACTGAACGAACTGGAGGACCGCGCCATGGCCCAACTGCAGGACGAAAGCGCCAGGACCGACCTGCTCAACCGCCTGAAGCGGGCCGAAGGCCAGCTGCGCGGCATCCAGCGGATGATCGAAGGCGGCGAGTCGTGCATGGACATCGCCAGCCAGATGGCGGCGGTGCGCAAGGCGCTCGACAGCGCCTACGTGCGCATGACCGTCTGCTTCATGCAGCAGGAACTGACCCAGCGCCTGGGCATGAACGACGAGCAGACGCCGGTGCTCGAAAGCATGCTCGACGACATGCAGACGCTGCTCGGCAAGGTGCGCTGAGCAAAAAAACGGCAGGACGCCACCCGGGCGCCCTGCCGTGCCAACGGAACGTCGCCGCGCCGGTCCCCCCGGCTTCAGGCGCGTCCCGGCAGTGTTCTGCAGCCGGCCTGCTCGCACAGGCCCGCCCAGCTCACTGCCCCCGAAAACATCGGGCCGCCCTGGTCGAGGTCGACGCAGGTGGCCCAGGCCGCCGCCCGGCTGGCAGGCGTGGCCGGAAAGAAGACGCTCGGCGTCAGCAGCACGTCGACGCCCGCAGCGCGCGCGGCCTGCAGGCCGACCTCGCTGTCCTCCAGCGCCAGCGCCTGAATCCCCTGAATCCCCTGAACCCCCTGACGCCCCTGCCGAGCCGGCAAGCCCAGCCGCGCCAGCGCCAGCCGGTGCGCCTGCGGATCGGGCTTCTTGCGTTCGACGTCCTCGCCGCAGACGCAGGCCGCGAAGGTGTCGTGCCAGCCCGGGCCCAGCATGCGGCCGAGCAGCGAGTCGACGTTCGCCCGGCTGGTCGTCGTGACGATGGCCTGCAGCGCGCCGGCCTCGCGCGCCTCGGTGATCAGCCGCAGCACGCCGGGGCGCGGCTGCACCAGGCCGGCGTCGACCTGTTCGGCATAGCGCCGGTTCTTGATCGTGTGCAGCGCACGCGCCAGCGCGTCCCGCTCGGCCGGATCGGCGGGCGCGTCGTCCCGATCGGCCATGTCGTGCAGCAGCCGCTCGCGCCCGCCGGTGATGCGCAGCAGCGCGGCATACCGCCGCTCGTCCCAGCGCCACGGCAGGCCGAGTTCGACGAAGGCCGCGTTGAAGGCGACGAGATGGCCGTCGCGCTCGGTCTCGGCCAGCGTGCCGTCGACGTCCCACAGCAGCGCGCGCAGCCCGTCCTTGCCGGCCATGCGATGGGCCCCGTGCCGCGCCGGGCTCAGCGGTAGCGCACGACCATGCGGTCGAGCGACACCGGCTTGATCAGGTCGGCCTGGCCTTCGCAACCGAAGGCCTGGAAGCGCGCCTCGCAGATGCCGCGCGCGGCCTGGGTCGCCGCCTGCAGCGCCTTGCGCGGGTCGAACTCCGACGGCTGCTGCGCGAAGCTGCGCCGCATCGCGCCGGTCATCGCCAGTCGGATGTCGGTGTCGATGTTGACCTTGCGCACGCCGCTGCGGATGCCGCGCACGATCTCCTCGACCGGCACGCCGTAGGTCTCGCCGATGTCGCCGCCGTACTCGCGGATCAGCGCCAGCCATTCCTGCGGCACGCTCGACGAGCCGTGCATCACGAGGTGGGTGTCGGGCACCGCCGCGTGAATGGCGGCGATGCGGTCGATCGCCAGGATGTCGCCGGTCGGCTGGCGGGTGAACTTGTAGGCACCGTGGCTGGTGCCGATCGCGATGGCCAGCGCGTCGACGCCGGTGCGGGCGACGAAGTCGCGTGCCTCGGCCGGGTCGGTCAGCATCTGCGCATGGCTCAGCTGGCCCTCGGCGCCGACGCCGTCCTCCTCGCCAGCCGTGCCGGTCTCCAGCGAGCCCAGGCAACCCAGTTCGCCCTCGACCGACACGCCCACCGCATGGGCGATGCGGCAGACATCGGCCGTGACCTGCACGTTGTAGTCGTAGCTGGCGGGCGTCTTGGCGTCCTCGCGCAGCGAGCCGTCCATCATCACGCTGGAGAAGCCCGAGCGGATCGCCTGCACGCAGACCGCCGCCGACGCGCCGTGGTCCTGGTGCAGCACGACGGGGATGTCCGGGTGCGTCTCGATCGCGGCCAGCACGAGGTGCCGAAGGTAGGCCTCGCCGGCGTACTTCCGCGCCCCGGCCGAGGCCTGCAGGATCACCGGGCTGCGCGTGGCCTGCGCGGCTTGCATGATCGAGTGGATCTGCTCCATGTTGTTGACGTTGAAGGCGGGCACGCCGTAGCCGCGTTCGGCGGCGTGGTCGAGCAGTTGTCGCAGCGAGATCAGGGCCATGCGGGGCACTCCGGAAACAGGTTGAGGTGTGTGCGTGGGGCCGGCAGTGGCTCAGGCCGCGAGCCTGTCGCTCGCATGCCCGGCCAGCACGAAGGTCGCGACGGCGGGCAGGTCGTCGAACAGCCGGCCCGGCGACGCGGCCGCGATCGGCTCGCCGCCGTTGTAGCCATGCGGCACGGCCCAGTCGGATGCGCCGGCATTGCGGGCGGCCTGCAGGTCGGTGACCGAGTCGCCGACATGGGCCAGCCGGTGCGGCGCCACGCCCAGCCAGGCGGCCGCGCTGCGCAGCACGCTGGGGTGCGGCTTGCGGTGCGGCAGGGTGTCACCGGCGACGACCAGGTCGAGGTGCTCGATCAGGCCGGTGGCCTCCAGCAGCATGCGGGCGTGGCGACCGTCCTTGTTGGTGACGCAGGCGGTGCGCACGCCGGCCGAGCGCAGCGCCTGCAGCGCGCTGGCCGCGCCGGGGTAGGCGCGTGCGCTGCAGCCGACCCGCAGCGCATAGTGACGTTCCAGGCTGGCGAGTGCGGCCTCGGGCCGCAGCCGGTCGGCCAGCGCCGGCTGGTCCAGCAGCAGGCGGGCCATCAGCTTGAGCATCAGCGCGCGCAGGCCGTCGCCGATCAGCGCGGTGACCTCGGCCTGGGTGCGCGGCGCGACGTCGAACTCGGCCAGCGTCGCGTTGACCGCCGCCGCGATCTCGCCGGCGGTGTCGATCAGCGTGCCGTCCAGATCGAAGCTGACCGCCTCGACCGGCCATTCAGGCGTGTTCATGGGTGCTCTCCTGATCCAGCCAGGCCTGGACACGTGCCACCAGCGCCGGCACGGTCAGGCCGAAGTGGGCATAGACGGAAGGACCGGGGCCGGACTCGCCGAAGCTGTCCACGCCCAGCGCGTCGACGCAGCCGTACTGGCGCCAGAAGCGCGAGATGCCGGCCTCGATGCCGAAGCGCGGCAGGCGCGGATCGCCCAGCACGGCCTGCTGCCAGCGCAGGTCCTGGCGGTCGAACACGCTGCTGGACGGCATCGAGACGACGCGCACCGGCAGGCCCATCGCGTCGAGGTGCTGCTGCGCGGTCATCGCCAGACCCAGCTCGGAGCCGCTGGCGATCAGCACGGCGCGGGCGCCGGCCCGGTCGCTCAGCACGTAGGCGCCGCGATGCGCCTCGGCCACCTGCTCGGGCGTTCGGGTCTGCGGCGCCAGGTTCTGGCGGCTCAGCAGCAGCGCGCTCGGCCGGTCGCGCTGGCTCAGCGCATGAGCCCATGCCACGGCGGTCTCGGCCGCATCGCCCGGCCGCCAGACGTCCAGGTTCGGGATCAGCCGCAGGCTGGCCGCGTGTTCGACCGGCTGGTGTGTGGGGCCGTCCTCGCCCAGCCCGATCGAGTCGTGCGTGAAGACGTGGATGACCTGCTGCTTCATCAGCGCGGCCATGCGGATGGCGTTGCGGCTGTAGTCGCTGAAGGTCAGGAAGGTGCCGCCATACGGGATGAAGCCGCCGTGCAGCGCCAGGCCGTTCATCGCGGCGGCCATGCCGAACTCGCGCACGCCGTAGTGGACATGGCGACCCTCGAAGCTGCCGCCCTTGACCGCGCCGCTGCCGGGGAAGTCGGTCAGGTTGGAGCCGGTCAGGTCGGCGCTGCCGCCGATCAGCTCGGGCAGGGCCGGGCCCAGCGCGGCCAGCACCTGCTGCGAGGCCTTGCGGCTGGCGACCGTCTCTGCGCCGCGCGCGAAGTCCGTGATGGTCCTGAAGACGACGTCCTCGAAGTCGATCGGGCGACGACCCGACAGGCGCCGTTCCAGCTCGGCGGCCAGTGCCGGATGGGCCTCGCGGTAGGCCGCCAGCCGGGCGGTCCAGTCGCGCTGCAGCGCGGCGCCGCGACCGCGCAGGTCCCAGGCGCTGCGCACCGGCTCGGGGATCTCGAACGGCGCATGCGGCCAGCCGATCGCCGCGCGCGTGGCGGCGATCTCGTCGGCGCCCAGCGGCTCGCCGTGGGCCTTGGCGGTGTTGGCGCGCTTCGGGGAACCCTGGCCGATGCGGGTCTTGCAGATGATCAGCGTCGGCCGCTCGGCGCTCTGGCGGGCCTGGGCGATGGCCGCATCGACGGCGGCCACGTCATGGCCGTCGACCGTGCCGATGACGTTCCAGCCGCAGGCCTTGAAGCGCAGCGCGGTGTCGTCGGCGAACCAGCCCTGCACGGGGCCGTCGATCGAGATGCCGTTGTCGTCGTACAGCGCGATCAGCTTGTTCAGGCCCCAGACGCCGGCCAGCGAGATCGCCTCCTGGCTGATGCCCTCCATCAGGCAGCCGTCGCCGAGGAAGACATAGGTGCGGTGGTCGACGATGGCGTGGCCGGGCCGGTTGAAGGCCTGCGCCAGCAGCTTCTCGGCCAGCGCCATGCCGACCGCGTTGGCCAGCCCCTGGCCGAGCGGGCCGGTGGTGGTCTCGACGCCCGGGGTGATGCCGACCTCCGGGTGCCCTGGCGTGCGGCTGTGCAGCTGGCGGAAGGCCTTCAGGTCGTCGATCGTCAGGGCATGGCCGCTCAGGTGCAGCAGCGCGTACAGCAGCATCGACGCATGGCCGTTGGACAGCACGAAGCGGTCGCGGTCCGGCCAGCCCGGATCGGCCGGGTTGACGCGCAGGTGCCGGCCCCACAGCGCGACGGCCATCTCGGCCATGCCCATCGGCGCACCGGGGTGGCCGGAGTTGGCCTTCTGGACGGCATCCATCGCCAGCGCGCGCAACGCGTTGGCCATGTCGGTGGTGAGGTTCAGCGGGGCGTTCATGCAGCGGGTTCCCGGTCGAGAAGGAGGAAGACGAAGGGTGGCGTCGGTAGGTGAAGTCGGTGGGCGGTGGCTCAGTCCATGAGCCTGTGCTTGCGCTGCCGCTCCATCATTCGCCAGATGAAGGGCGTGAAGATCAGCTGCATCGCCAGCTCCATCTTTCCGCCCGGCACCACGACGGTGTTGGCGCGCGACATGAAGCTGTCGTTGATCATGTTGAGCAGGTAGGGGAAGTCGATGCCCTTCGGGTTGGCGAAGCGGATCACGCAGATGCTCTCGTCGGCCGACGGGATGTCGCGGGCCACGAACGGGTTGCTGGTGTCCACGCAGGGCACGCGCTGGAAGTTCACGTGGGTGTGGGTGAACTGCGGGCAGATGTAGTTCACGTAGTCGGGCATGCGCCGCAGGATCGTGTCGGTCACCGCCTCGGTGCTGTAGCCACGCTGCTTCTTGTCGCGCCAGAGCTTCTGGATCCACTCCAGGTTGATGACCGGCACCACGCCGATCAGCAGGTCCGGGTGGCGGGCGATGTCGACCTCGGGCGTCACGACCGCGCCGTGCAGACCCTCGTAGAACAGCAGGTCGGTGCCGCCGGGGATCTCCTCCCAGGCCGTGAAGGTGCCCGGATCCTGCCGGTACGGGGCGGCTTCCTCGGCGTTGTGCAGGTACTTGCGACGCATGCCGGTGCCGGTCTCGCCATACGAGCGGAACAGCTGCTCCAGCTCGGCGAACAGGTTGTTCTCGGGGCCGAAGTGGCTGAAGTTGCGGTTGCCGTCGCGCTCGGCCTCGGCCTGGCGCTTCTTCATCTCGAGCCGGTCGTAGCGGTGGAAGCTGTCGCCCTCGATGACGGCGGCGGTGACGTTCTCGCGCCGGAAGATGTTCTCGAAGGTCCGTGTCACGGACGTGGTGCCGGCGCCGGACGAACCGGTGATGGCGATGATCGGATGGCGCTCGGACATGGTGTCTCCTGGGTCCTGTCTGGGTCTTGTGGTTCTGTGGTGCGGCGGCGCGATGGCCGGCCTGTGTCCCTCGTCAGTCCCTGAAGAGGGACCGCTCGGCGAACAGCGGCGTGTTGAAGTCGTTCTTGACCGGCTCGTGGTGGTAGCGCTCGATGCGCTCGACCTCGTGGCGCGAGCCGAACACCAGCCCGATGCGCTGGTGCAGGCCCGTGGGCTTGACGCCCAGCACCGGCTGGCGGCCGGTCGACGCACGTCCACCCGCCTGTTCCATGATGAAGCCGATCGGATTGGCCTCGTAGAGCAGGCGCAGCCGGCCCGGCTTGCTCGGATCCTTGGTGTCGCGCGGGTACAGGAAGACGCCGCCGCGCATCAGGATGCGGTGCGCCTCGGCGACCATGCTGGCGATCCAGCGCATGTTGAAGTCCTTGCCGCGCGGCCCCGTCGCGCCGGCCAGGCACTCGTCGACGTAGCGCTTGACCGGTGGTTCCCAGAAGCGGCTGTTGGACGCGTTGATCGCGAACTCGCGCGTGTCCGGCGGCACCTGGATGTCCGGGTGCGTCAGCACGAACTCGCCCAGGTTCGGATGCAGCGTGAAGCCGGCCACGCCGTTGCCCACGCTGAGCACCAGCATCGTCGTCGGGCCGTAGATCGCGTAGCCGGCGGCGACCTGCGCGGCGCCGGGCTGCAGGAAGTCGGCCTCGACCACGTCGCGGCCGGAGGCGATGACGTCCTCGGGCGCGCGCAGGATCGAGAACACGCTGCCGACCGACACGTTGACGTCGATGTTGCTGGAGCCGTCCAGCGGGTCGAACACCAGCAGGTACTTGCCACGCGGGTACTGCGCCGGGATCTGGCACGGCGCCTCCATCTCCTCGGAGGCCATGCCGGCGAGATGCCCGGCCCATTCGTTCATGCGCACGAAGACCTCGTTGCTGAGCACGTCGAGCTTCTTCTGCACCTCGCCCTGGACGTTGACCGCCCCGCCCTGCGCCGCGTCGACCGATGCGTCGCCCATCACCCCGCCCAGCTCGCCGAAGGCCACCGAACGGGCGATCGACTTGCAGGCCAGCGCCACCTCCAGCACCAGCGCGTTGAGGTCGCCGCTGGCGGACGGGAAGCGGCGGCGCTGCTCGATCAGGTACTGCGTCAGCGTGCTGCGGTTGGACAGGGTCATGTCGGTCTCCTCGTGTCGTTGTCGTTGTCGATTCAGCTGCCGGCCTGGAACACCCGGCTGGCGCGGATGTCGGCCACGTCCAGCGTGCACAGGTCGGCCTCGCCGAGCACCCGGTCGCGTTGCGCGAACAGGCGGCTGGCCTGGCGCAGCCGGGCCCGGTCGAGCGCGTTGCGCACGCTGCGGGCATTGGCGAAATGCGGCTGGCGGCTGCGCCGCTGCAGGTAGTCGTCGAAGGCCTCGCGCGCGCCGTCGCCCCAGCGGTAGTGCTGCGCCGCCAGCATGTGGCCGCTGATGTCGAGCAGCTCGGGCACGCTGTAGTCGGGGAAGTCGAGGTGGTGCGCGATGCGCGAGCTCAGGCCCGGGTTGGACTGGAAGAAGGTGTCCATGCGGTCCTGGTAGCCCGCCAGGATCACGACCAGGTCGTCGCGCTGGTTCTCCATCACCTGCAGCAGGATCTCGATCGCCTCCTGCCCGTAGTCGCGCTCGTTCTCGGGCCGGTAGAGGTAATACGCCTCGTCGATGAACAGCACGCCGCCCATCGCCTTCTTCAGCACTTCCTTGGTCTTGGGCGCCGTGTGGCCGATGTACTGGCCGACCAGGTCGTCTCGCGTCACCGCGACCAGATGGCCCTTGCGGCAGTGGCCGAGCCGGTGAAGGATCTCCGCCATGCGCATGGCCACGGTCGTCTTGCCGGTGCCCGGGTTGCCGGTGAAGCACATGTGCAGGCTGGGCGCCTGCGCCGCCAACCCGAGGTTGCGCCGCAGCCGGTCGATCACCAGCAGCGCGGCGATGTCGCGGATGCGCTGCTTGACCGGCGCAAGCCCCACCAGGTCGCGGTCGAGCATGTCCATGACCGACTCGACCTGGCTGTGCGCCAGCACCTCGGCAACGCTGCGGGCGCGCGACAGCGGGTCGGTGTCGACCGCCGTCGCGGGCGCGGCGGACGTCACCGCAGACGTCTCGGCCAGCGCGGCGCGCTGACCCGGGATCGCGTAGAGAGGCGTGTTCATCGGCTGCTCCGGACGTCAGACGGTTTCAGTACCGCTGGCCTTCGGGGCGGTCGGTGGCGTAGCTGTGGACGGTGTAGCGCATCGAGCGGCCACCGATTTCCTGCCGCACCAGGCCGAAGCCGGCTTCTTCCGGCGGGCGGTTGACGATGAAGCTCATCGTGATCGACTCGATGCCGCGGGTCGAGTCGAAGGCCATCAGCCGGATGTAGTGCTTCGGGAAGGTGGCCCGGCACTGCTGCAGTTCCAGCATCACGCCGGCCGCGTCCTGCAGGTCGAACATCGGCATGCCGAACATCTCCCAGTAGGTGTTGCGAGGGTGCGGGTCGTCGGTGTACTCGACGCTCCAGGCATAGCCCTTGTCGAGGCCGTACTGGATCTGCATCGCGATCTCGTCGTCGGTGAGCTCGGGCAGGAAGCTGAACTGGCCTTGCGTGATGCGGCCGGTGGGGTTCGTGAGCATGGCTTGTCTCCTTCGGCTCGGTGATCAGGCGGACGTCGACGGCGTGACCGCGTAGTCGCTGGTATCGGTGCTGGCGTAGTTGAAGCTGATCTCGCCCCAGGTATCGAGCGCCTGCTTCAGCGGCGTGCAGAACTGGGCCGCCTTGCGGAGGATCTCGGGGCCTTCGACCTGGATGTTGCGACCCTCGTTGCGGGCCTTGACCATGCATTCGAGCGCGACGCGGTTGGCGACCGCACCGGCCTGGATGCCGGCCGGGTGGCCGATCGTGCCGCCGCCGAACTGCAGGATCACGTCGTCGCCGAACAGGTCGATCAGCTGGTGCATCTGGCCGGCGTGGATGCCGCCGGAGGCCACCGGCATGACCTTCTTCATGTCGCACCAGTCCTGGTCGAAGAACAGGCCGCGCGGCAGGTCCTGCTTCGTGTGGCTGTCGCGGCAGACGTTGTAGTAGCCCTGCACCGTCATCGGATCGCCTTCGAGCTTGCCGACCGCCGTGCCGGTGTGCAGGTGGTCGACGCCGGCCAGGCGCAGCCACTTGGCCATGACGCGGAAGGACACGCCGTGGTTCTTCTGCCGCGTGTAGGTGCCGTGCCCGGCGCGGTGCATGTGCACGATCATGTCGTGCTTGCGGGCCCAGTTGCCGATCGACTGGATCGCGCTCCAGCCGATGATCAGGTCGACCATGATCACGACCGAGCCCAGCTCCTTGGCGAACTCGGCGCGCTCGTAGATGTCTTCCATCGTCGCGCCGGTCACGTTCAGGTAGCTGCCCTTGACCTCGCCGGTCGCGGCGCTGGCCTTGTTGACGCCATCCATCACGTAGAGGAAACGGTCACGCCAGTGCATGAAGGGCTGCGAGTTGATGTTCTCGTCGTCCTTCATGAAGTCGAGACCGCCCTTGAGGCCCTCGTAGATCACGCGGCCGTAGTTGCGGCCCGACAGGCCCAGCTTCGGCTTGGTCGTCGCGCCCAGCAGCGGGCGGCCGAACTTGTCGAGCCGCTCGCGTTCGACCACCAGCCCGGTCGGCGGGCCCTTGAAGGTCTTGACCAGCGCCACCGGCATGCGGATGTCCTCCAGCCGGGCGGCCTTCAGCGGCTTGAAGCTGAAGACGTTGCCGATCAGGCTGGCGGTGATGTTGGCGATCGAGCCTTCCTCGAACAGGATGATGTCGTAGGCCACCCAGGCGAAGAACTGGCCCGGGTTGTTGGGCACCGGCTCGACCTTGTAGGCCTTGGCGCGGTAGCTGTCGCAGGCCGTCAGGCGGTCGGTCCAGACCACGGTCCACGTCGCCGTCGACGACTCGCCGGCCACCGCCGCAGCCGCCTCGATCGGGTCGACCCCATCTTGCGGGGTGATGCGGAACAGGCACAACGTGTCGGTGTCCTTGGGCACGTAGTCGGCATCCCAGTAGCCCATCTGGCGGTACTTGAGGACGCCTGCGCTGTAGCGCTTCTTCGCGTCGGTGATGACGCCGGTGTCGACTGCAGTGTTCACGGTGACGGTCTCCTGGTCTGTGGTGTCCGGGGCCCTTGTTCCAGCTGCTGGACAGCGGTTGGACAAGGCGAGACCGCAGGTTAGGGATGCGTCACACTTCAGTAAATTCGCGAATTGTTTGCGGTCGACTAAGGAAAACTTTGCTCAACGTCTCGATCCGACAGCTGCGCGCCTTCGTCGCCGTGACCCGGCTCGGCAGCTTCGCCCGCGCTGCCGAAGAGCTGCACGTCACCCCGCCGGCCGTGACCCAGCAGATCCGGGAGATGGAGGACATGCTCGGCCTGCCCGTGTTCGACCGGCAGGGCCGCAAGGTCGTGCTGACGACCTCCGGCGAGTACTTCCTGGTCTACGCCCGCCGCCTGCTGGCGGTGCTGAAGGAGGCCGAGGACGCGATGGCGCGGCTGCGCCGGCTGGAGGACGGCCTGCTGACGGTCGGCATGGTCAGCACCGCCAAGTACTTCGTGCCGCGCCTGCTGGCGGACTTCCGGCTGGAGCACCCGGGTGTCGACCTGCGCCTGCAGGTCACGCCCACGCGCGACGCGCTGGTGACGCTGCTGGAGAACGGTGAATGCGACCTGGCCATCATGGGTCGCCCGCCGCGCGAGCTGGCGACGCGGGCCGAGCCGTTCGCGGCCCATCCGCACGTGTTCGTGGCGCCGCCCGGCCACCCGATCCTGCGTGTCGGCCACCCGCCGGCCGCCGCGCTGGCCAGCCATGTGCTGATCGCGCGCGAAGGCGCCTCGGGCACGCGCGCGCTGATGGACCGCTACTTCGCCGAGCAGCGCGTCGAGCCGCGCATCGCCATGGAGATGCCCAGCAACGAGACCATCAAGCAGGCCGTGATGGCCGGCATGGGCCTGAGCTTCCTGTCGCTGCACACGCTGCACCTGGAGCTGCAGGCGGGTCTGCTGGAGCTGGTCGCGGCGGTCGGCACTCCCATCATCCGGACCTGGAACGTGGTGCACCTGCAGAGCAAGGTGCTGTCACCGGCGGCCGAGGCGTTCCGCTACTTCATGATCGAACACGCCGAGAACTACCTCGCCGATCACGACCGGCGCTGGCTGCAGGCCATCACGCCGGCCGGATCGGAGACCGCGCCGGCGCCGCTCAGGGCTTGAGTTCGCGCGCCACGCGCAGGCCGGTCGCCGGTTCGTTGCCGGGGTAGATGCCGCCCCGGAAGGCCGAACGCAGGTCGCTGGCGCGGTCGTACCAGCTGCCGCCGCGCAGCACGTGGCGGTCGGGCTGGCTGCAGCCCTTCAGCCAGGCCCGCGCGTCCTTCGGGGCGCCGCGGTAGTCGTCGTGCCAGCAGTCGGCCGTCCACTCCAGCACGTTGCCATGCATCTCGTGCAGGCCCCATGCGTTGGCCGGCAGGCTGCCGACCGGCACGGTGCGCTGGCGGTCGATGCCGCGCACGCTGCCGTTGTAGGTGAAGCCGCCGGCCATGTTGACGATCGACGGGTCGATGCGTTCGCCCAGCCCGAACGGCGTGGTGGTGCCGGCGCGGGCGGCGTATTCCCACTCGGCCTCGCTGGGCAGGCGGTAGCGCTGGCCGGTGACACCCGACAGCCAGGCGACGAAACGCTGCGCGCGCTCGAAGTCGATGTGGATGACGGGCCGGTCGCCGCGCCCCCAGCCCTGGTCGCGCGGCTGAGCCGGACAGCCGCCGGCCGCGACGCAGGCGTCCCATTGCGCGAAGGTCACCTCATGCTGGCCGATCGCGACCGGCGCCACCGTGACGCGGCGCTGCGGACCTTCGTCGACCAGCCGCGCCGGTTCCTTCTCGGGCGAGCCCATCAGGAAGCTGCCGGCCGGCAGGGTCACCAGCCAGGGGCAATGCACGGCCTCGCAATCGCGCCACGGGGCCGACGGCACGGCAGCGGCGTTGCCGGCGGCACGGGACGACGTCGCCGCGCCCAGGCCCGTCAGGGCGGTCAGGGCCGCCAGCGCGGCGGCCAGCATCGACCCGGGCCGCCTCATGGCCGGATGTAGGCGTAGCCCTGTTTCTGCAGCTTGGCCAGCCGCACGACGCCGGACGGCGTGAAGCCGGCCTCGGCGATGAACTGGCTGCGCTTGAGGTTGCGGTTCTGCAGCGTGATCTCGCAGACCTCGAAGGTCACGCCGCGCGCGACCAGCTGCTGCACCGCGATCTCGTAGGGGTTGCCGTTGCGGTCCATCGCGTCCTGCATCAGGAAGTCGACGCCCAGGCCGTGCGTGACCACGGTGATCTTCGCGCTCGGGTCGGTGTCGAGGTGGTTCTTGACGTTGCGCAGCCCGCCGAGCGCCTGCGCCGCCGCATCGGCGATGTGATAGACGACGAGGTCCTGCGCCCAGGCGCCGCCGGCCGAGACGGCCAGCAGCAGCGTCAGGGCGACGTGCCGCAGGTGGCGGATCAGGTTCGGCATGGCGTTCATGACGTGTCCTTCGTGGTCGGGCGCGGCCTCAGCCGAGCCCCGGGTTGCGGTCCACGCCGATCAGGCGCGGCGTGTTGATGCGGCGCGGCGTGACGCGCCCGCGCTGCGACTTCAGCCAGGTCTCGACGACGTCCCAGACCATCGGCAGGCCGGCGTCGCGGGCCTCCTCGGCGACGGGCGCCCAGCCGGCGACGCGGTAGGTCTTGCCGGCCTCGATCGGCTTGCCGTTCAGGCGCAGGTCGCCGATGCGCCGGCCCATCGCCTCGTTCGGGCTGCAGCTGTAGGTCAGCCCGCCGACGCGGACCATGTCGCCGCCCTGCTGGTAGTACGGGTCGGGGTTGAAGAGGTTGTCGCAGACGTCTTCGAGCACCGTCTTCAGGGCCTCGCCGGTCATCGGCGTGACGGTCGCCCAGGAGTAGGTCGTCGCCAGCTGGTCCATCAGCCGCTCGCGCGTGATGGCCTGGCCGGGCAGCAGCGTGGTGCCCCAGCGAAAGCCCGGCGAGAACGCGATCTCGGCGTCCTGCACGGCCATCAGCGCATCGCAGATCAGCTGGTCCCAGCTGCCGTTGAAGTTGCCGCGCCGGTACAGCAGCCCGTCGCTGACGGCCAGCGTCTGCGCCAGCTTCGCGGCATGCGGGGCGCGGATCTTCTCGATCAGCGCGCTCATCTCGGCGTCCGGCACGATCTGGTCGGCGAACACCGGCAGCAGCCGGTAGCGGAAGTCGCGCACCCGGCCGCCGCCGACGTCGAAGTCCATCACGCCGAGGAACTTGCCGTTCGAGCCGGCATTGGTCACCAGCGTCGTGCCGCCACCGTTCTTCACCGGGATGGCCAGCGGCACGCCGTCGTGCGTGTGGCCGCCGAAGATCGCGTCGATGCCGCGCACCCGGCTGGCCAGCTTCAGGTCGACGTCCATGCCGTTGTGGCTCAGCAGCACGACCACCTGCGCGCCCTGGGCGCGGGCCTCGTCGACGCTGGCCTGCAGGCTTTCCTCCTGGATGCCGAAGCGCCAGTCGGCCACGAGGTAGCGCGGGTTCGCGATCGGCGTGTAGGGGAAGGCCTGGCCGACGATGGCGCACGGCACGCCGTTGATCGTGCGCATCACCCAGGGCTTGAAGACCGGGTCGCCGAAATCGGCGGTGCTGACGTTCTGGGCGATGAAGTCGACCTGGCCGGCGAAGTCGCGTTCGACGATCTCCTGCACCCGCGCCATGCCCTGCGTGAACTCCCAGTGGCCGGTCATGATGTCGACGCCCAGCAGCTTGCAGACGTCGACCATGTCCTGGCCGCGGGTCCACAGGGCGGTCGCCGAACCCTGCCAGGTGTCGCCGCCATCAAGCAGCAGCGCGCCCGGTCGCTCGGCCCGCAGCTGCCGCACCAGCGTGCGCAGCTGCGCGAAGCCGCCGACGCGGCCGTAGCGGCGCGCGGCGCGTTCGAAGTCGAGGTGGCTCAGTCCGTGAGCCAGTGCGGTGCCGGGCCGCACGCCCATGCGGCGCAGCAGCTGTTCGCCGACCAGGTGCGGCGGCTGGCCCTGCATCGAGCCGATGCCCAGGTTGACGCCGGGCTCGCGGAAGTGGATCGGCAGCAGCTGCGCATGGCAGTCGGTCATGTGCAGGAAGCTGACGTTGCCGAACGGCTTCGTGTCGTACAGCCCCTGCTGCGCGGTGGCCGCATCGGCCTCGGCATGGCGTGCCAGCGGCAGCCCGGCGGCGGCGGCCGCGCCGAGCACCTGCAGGAAGTCGCGCCGGGGCAGGCTCACTGGTTGACCGGCGATTTCGGGTCGAGCAGCAGCGCCATCAGGTCCTTGAGCTGCTGCTCGTCGAGCAGGCCCTTGTGCCCGAAGCGCGGCATCTGCGAGCAGGCGTTGTAGGCCCGCGCGTTCCACAGCTTGCCCCAGGTGTACTCGACCACCGGACGGGCCTCGGCGCTGGTCGGATCGCTGACGCCGCGCAGCCGGCCGTAGTTCAGCAGGCTCGGCCCGATCGTGCCGTGGGCGATCTCCTCGCGGCTGATCTGGTGGCAGTTGTAGCAATTGCCGCCGTTGTCCTTGGCCGCCGCGCTGGCGTCGGTCCAGGTCATGCCGCGACCGCTCTGGGCGAGCCGTTCACCGGCCTTCCAGTCGCCCAGGTAGCGGCCATCGGTCGGTGGCTTGACGCTCGCCAGACCGGCCGCCTCGATCGCCTTCGTGACCGCCGGCGGCGGCGTGCCGGTGCCAGCTTCGGTACAGGCCTGGTTGGCGAGGTCCTGGTCCAGCCGGTCGACCCGGGCGATGCCCTCGTCGCGGAACGAGGCCTTCATCATCGCGGCGGCCTGGCGGTCCAGCTCGGCCGGGCTCGGGCCGGTGGCGCAGCCAGCGAGAGCCGCCAATGCCAGCCACGTGATCGCCAGCCACGTGATCGCCAGGTTCGTCGTCATCTTGGTCGGCAGCTTCGACATCGGGTCCGCTCCTCAGCGCTTGATCGACGGCGCGATCGAGACCGCGCCGCGGGCGTTGACGCCCATGTAGGACGACAGCGCGATCGTCACCTCCGAGCCGAAGCCCGGGTACGGGAAGCGCTGCTGGCGGAAGCAGTCGTTCAGGCGCAGCTGCATGCTCCACATCTGGCCGTTGCTGACGCGGTAGGCCGGCCAGGCCGCGTAGCCGATGCCGTCGCCGGGGTTCTTCGTCAGGTTGGGCAGGTCCTGCAGCCGGATGCGCTGGCCATCGACGCCGTGGCAGGTCGCGCAGGCGAAGTCGTGCGAGCCGCCGCGGTAGAAGAACGCGCGCTTGCCCAGCTCGTAGGTGCGGCGTTCCTCGGCGTGGGCGGTCGGCAGGTTGAAGCGCAGGCCGCGCGACGAGGCCGCCACCCAGGTCGCCAGCGCGGTGACGTTGGCCATCTCGCCACGACCGAACGGCGTGCGCGCGATCTCGTCGGCGTTGAAGCCCTGCAGCGTGGCCATGCAGGTGACCAGGCGCGATTCGAGGTCCTGCACCCGGCCGGTGTCGGCGAACCAGCGCGGCAGCTCGACGAAGGCGCCCTTGACGACACCCGGACCCTTGCCCAGGTCGCAGGCTTCCAGCGTGGCGTTCTTCGGGCCGCGCTTCTGGGTCCAGAGGTCCTCGCCCTTGGCCTCGAACAGGTCGGCCGGGTTGCCGTCTTCCAGCATGCGGCGGTACTCGGCGATGCCGTCGGCGGTGGACTTCTGCGCCATCGCGGCGCCCGCCGCAGCGGCCAGCGCCAGGGCGAACGCGCCCAGGCGGATCGGATGCGTCATCACGAGTCTCCTCAGACGATCAGGGCCTCGTCGGTGCGACGGTCGCCCCGGTTGTCGAGCCAGGTCACGGACACCTTGTCGCCGCTCTTGGCGCCCTTGATGTTGAACTGCAGGAACGGGTTCTTCGCGATCGACGGGCCCCACTGGGCCGTCAGCACGACCTTGCCGTTGTGGCTGGCGCTGACCTCCTGGATGAACCACGCCGGGATGACCTTGCCGGCCGCGTCCTTGCGCTGGCCGGTCTCCATCTCGTGGCTCATCAGGATCCGGACGGTGGCCTTGTCGCCGGTGGCCTGGGCGCGGATGCGCATCGGGTCTGCCATGGGAATGCTCCTGGAATGCGGTGTTGTCGGGTGCGAGCGCGGGCGTGGGACGTGTGCTCAGCGGCCTCAGCCGCCGCAGCCGCCCAGCGTGACCTTCACTTCCTTGGCCGCGTACAGCACCTTGCCGTCGGCCATCAGCGCGACGGCGTAGACGTTGGAGGTCTGGCTCATCTTCACGCGGGTGTTGACGCTGGCGTCGATCGACTCGCTGACGTCGAACACCGCGCACAGCGCGGCCGGGTTCTTCTCGACCAGCAGCAGCAGGCGGCGTGCGCCCGGCAGGTTGGTCGAACAGCCCAGCGGCACGACGGCGCCGTTCTCGGCGATGTCGGGCGCCTGCAGCGTGACTTCCTTGCTCTCGACCGGTGCGCCGGCACCGAGTGCCTTCAGCGCATCGGCCAGGTTCTTCGCCTCGAAGGCGGTGGTGGCCCAGGCGGCCTGGGCGGTGCCGGGCAACAGGCCCAGGCTGCCGAGCATGGCGGCGACGGCGGCGCTGCGGCCGAGCATCTCGCGACGGGTCTGCATCGTGAAGACTCCTGGTGGGACGGGGTTGGACCGCGGCGGGTCCCGGACTTCGCCAGCGACGGCGACCGGCACCGCGTGGACGGTCGGCGAGTTTGCCATCGACCGGCTTCCCGGCTGCCCCCGGGTTCATCCCTGCCGGCTTCAGCCGGCCAGCTGGCGATGCACCTGTTGCGCCAGCGTCAGCAGCGCCTCGGCCGACAGCGTGCCGGTCAGCGCGTAGCCCAGCTGGCCGTCGACCCAGTAGAGGCTGCGCGGCACCGCCTGGCCAGCCGGCGCGCCCGGCGTCGCGCCGAGCCGGAAGGCGGTGGCGCCGGCCCGGTCCGACCCGCCAGACACCGGCGTGACGGCGACATACAGCGTCAGCCGCGCACCGCCCGGCCCCTCGTACATGAACTGGGCGCGGGCCAGCGCGCCGCTGCCGTCACCCGGATCCGCCTCGCCGGCGGGCAGCAGCCGGCCGCCGACCAGGGTCCAGCCCTGCTCGACCAGCACCGGCACGCGCAAGGGCTGGCCGAGCCGCTTGCTGAGCCATTGCACGAGGTGCTGCTGCTGCTCGGCGCCGACCTCGACCGGGTGGCGCTGCTCGGGCACGTAGAGCACATGGGCGACACCGGCATCGCGCACGAAGGCCGGCGTCGGCTCGGTGCGGGCCAGCCGATCGGGCGTCGCAGGCACGCCGCCGCGCCAGGTCCAGCCCAGCCCGATGCCGACCGCCAGCAGCACCGACGCGGCCAGCGCCAGCGCGGCGCGGCCGGGCGTGTGGGCAGGCGCATGGGCAGGCGCGTCGGGCGTCCGCTTCCGGGTGGCGGGCGGCTCCTCGGTGGCCGCAGGCGACAGCGCCGCCAGCAGCCGCGCCGGCACCGGCTCGTCGAGCAGCCCGGCGTGCAGCGCGCGCAGGCCGTCGCGCTGGGCGCGCCAGTCGGCCACGTCGGCGGCGGCCTCGGGCTGGTCCTGCAGCAATCGGGTGATGTGTTCGGCCTCGGCCGGCGGCAACTGGCCGTCGACCAGGGCGTGCAGCGTCGTGGCGTCGATCGGGGGCGGTCGCTTGTCCATCGCTTCAGCTTCGGTCGTTCACTTGATGACGCGCAGCGCCGGGGCGCCGCCGGTGGCGGGTCGGCCGCGCCGGTCGGGCTCGGCCATCAGGCTGCGCAGCCGCTCGCGCGCACGCGCCAGCCGCGACATCACGGTGCCGACCGGCACGCCCAGCACGGCGGCGGATTCCTCGTAGGACAGCTCCTCGACGCCGACCAGCAGCAGCACCTCGCGGGCGGCCGGCGTCAGCTGCGCCAGCGCCCGTTCGAGGTCCAGCCGGGTCTGCCACAGCGCCGCCGGCTCATGGCCGGCATCGTGCAGATCGGCGTCGTAGACCTCGTGCAGATGCGGTCGCAGCGCGCGCAGCTGGTTGAGGTAGAGGTGGTGCATCAGCGTCAGCAGCCAGGCCCGCAGCGAGCCGGCGCGGTCGGCCGTCGGCGTCCAGTGCGAGGCCTGCCGGGCGGCCCGTTCGAGCGTGTCCTGCACGAGATCGTCCGCCCGGGTCGCGTCGCCGCACAGCAGCCGCGCATGGCGGCGCAGGCGCGGCAGGTGCGGCAGGGCGTCGTCGAGCAGGGACATCGGGACGGGCGGGCGCGCGGTGGCAGGTCAGGCCGGCATCACGGCCGGGCGACGTGCCAGACCTTGTTGAAGTCGTCGCCGGTCTTGTCGCCCGGCTTCATGTCCTTGACCCAGTAGTACAGCGGCGCGCCCTTGTAGGCCCACTGCTTGGCGCCGTCGTCGCGGGTGACGATGCTCCAGTCGCCCATCGGCATGGCCGAGCCGCTGACCATCAGCGGCGGCCAGTTGTTGGCGCAAGGGCCGTTGCAGACGCTCTTGCCGGTGCCGACGGCGTCCTTGTCGAAGGTGTAGAGCGTCATCTGGTTGGCGCCGACCAGCATGCCGTCCATCTTGGTGGCGGGTGCCGGGTGATGCGCCGCGTGCATCGCGGACATCGAGCCGCAGGCGGCCAGCGTCGCGGCGGCGGCCAGCACGGCAGCGGACAGGACGAGGCGGCGCAGGGCCGGGCGGATCGGGTTCATCGCGGTCATGGTGATCTCCAGGTGTCGAGGGTGACATGCGGGAAACACCGCCGCGCCGCGTTTCAGTCCATCGGACGGCGACATTTTTCTGCTGCTATGGTTTTCGCCTTCCCGACGCCTTTCCGCCGCCTCCAAACCGCCTTCCCGCCGACCATGACCGCCCGCCCCAACGCCCTTCAACACCTGGCCCCCGCCTGGTTCTCGATCGTCATGGGCCTGTGCGGCCTGGGCCTGGCCTGGCTGCGCGCCGAGCCGCTGATGGGCGAGCTGACCGGGCCGATCGCCGGGCTGGCCGGCGTGCTGGCGTTGGTGGTCTTCGCGGTGCTGGCCGTCGCCAGCGTGCTGCGGCTGCGCCGCCATCCGCAGGCCTGGGCGGCCGACCGGGCCCATCCCGTGCGGCATGTCTTCATGGCCGCGATGCCCGCCGCGCTGCTGCTGCTGGCGACGCTGGCCTGGGCGCTGCTGCACCCGGGCCGCGAGGACGCGCCGCTGCTGCGCGCCGTCATCGACGTGGCCTGGTGGACCGGCAGCATCGGCCTGTGGCTGGCGACGCTGTGGACGCTGACGCGCTGGTGGCGCGGCAACCAGCCCGGCGGCCTGCACTGGCCGGTCTTCACCCCGGCGCTGCTGATCCCGGTGGTCGGCAACGTGGTGCCGCCGCTGGCCGGACTCGGGCTGGGGCATGGCGACTGGGCGATGGCGCAGTTCGGCATCGGCGTGCTGTTCTGGCCGGTGCTGCTGACGCTGATGCTGGTGCGCGTGGCGGTCCACGGCCCGTGGCCGGACCGGCTGATGCCGAGCAACCTGATCCTGATCACGCCGCCGGCCGTCATCGGCCTGGTGCTGCTGCAGGCCGGCGCGCCGACCGCGCTGGGCTGGGGCTGCTGGGGCGTCAGCCTGTTCACGCTGGCGTGGGTGCTGACGCAGTCGGCGCGCATCCTGGCCCAGCCCTTCGGCCTGCCGCACTGGGGCATGTCCTTCCCGCTGGCAGCCTTCACCGCGCTGACGCTGACGCTGGCCCGCCCGGGCAGCCCGATGGCGGTGTTCGGGCCGCTGATGCTGGCGGCGACCTCGCTGGTCGTGCTGGGCCTGCTGCTGGCGACCTGGCGCGGCCTGCGCGACGGCACGCTGCTGGCGCCCGAGCCGGTGGCCAGCCTGCAACCCGTCGCGGGGCCCGTGTGAAACTGCCTTGAAGGGGCGGGCAGGCAGTCCGCCCGGCGCTTCCGGCATCGCGGCCTGCCCGGACAATCGCCGATCCCGCTTCCGTCCCGTTCCCGTACTCGCGCCGTCGCCCTGCCCATGTCCCCGATCGACCGGACCCGCTCCCCACGCCAGCGCTGGCGCGGCCGCCTGCTGGCGACGCTGGCGGGCCTGCTGGTGCTGGCGGGCGCACCGGCCCGGGGCGAGGCGCTCGACACCCGCATCCTCGACAGCCGCCTGACGCTGCGCCTGCGCGACGTGCCACTGCGCCTGGCGCTGGACAGCCTGGAGCGCAGCACCGGCCTGCGCCTGAACCTGGACAACGCCGTCGGCCGCGAGCTGAAGGTGACGCTGTTCGTCGAGCAGGCCAGCGTGCGCGAGGTGCTGGACCTGGTGATGGCGACCCAGCAGCTGGCGATGCGCCCGATCGACGCTCGCACGCTGGTGATGTTCCCGGACACGCCCGCCAAGCGCATGGAGTACGAGCTGCTGCAGGTGCGCGTGGTGCCGATCCGGCATGCCGATGCCGCCGCGATGGGCGCGCTGGTCAAGACGATGCTGAAGAACCCGGCGATGGTGGCCGAGGTGCGCAGCAACGCGCTGGTGCTGCGCGACACGCCCGAGCGGCTGGCGCTGGCCGAGCAGCTGATCCGCACCAACGACCGCTCCGGCGGCGACGTGATGGTCGACTTCGAGGTCGTCGAGGTCAGCCGCCAGCGCCTGAGCGACCTGGGCATCACCTGGCCCGAAGGCCTGTCACTGAGCCTGGCCCCCGGCACGGTCGGCGGCTGGCGTGCGGCCGGCCGCGACAGCTGGAACTTCACGCCGCTGGCGGCCAGCCTGAAGCTGCGCTGGCAGGACGTCGACGGCTCGGTGCTGGCATCACCCCGGGTGCGCGTGCGCGATCGCGAGAAGGGCCGCGTGATGGTGGGCGACAAGGTGCCGAGCATCACGACGACGCTGGTCGCGGCCGCCTCGCCAGCGGGCAATGGCGGCGCGGGCGGCACCAACACGGCCGCGTCCGCCGCGACGCTGACCGGCTCGGTCCAGTACATCGACGTCGGCCTGAAGATCGAGGTCGAGCCGCGCATCCACGGCGACGACGAGGTCTCGCTCAAGCTGGACCTGGAGATCAGCCGGATCGCGCAGACCATCGCGACCGCGAGCGGCCAGGCCTACCAGATCGGCACGCGCAACGCGCAGACCAGCATGCGGCTGCGCGATGGCGAGACGCAGTGGCTCGCGGGCCTGATCAGCCGGCGCGACCGCTCGTCCAGCACCGGCCTGCCGGGCCTGGCGACGCTGCCGGTGGCCGGGCGGCTGTTCGGTCACGACAACGAGGACCTCGGCGACACCGAGCTGATGCTGTCGGTGACGCCGCACATCCTGCGTCGGGAAGACCCGTCGACGGCGCGCGAACGGGCCTTCGACAGCGGCACGGACACGCGCATCCATGCGCGTCCCTGGGGCATCTCGCCCGCCGCGCCGGACGACGCGGTGCTGGCCGAGGTGGACGGGCCGGAGAACCGCGCCGCCGCCGTCCGGCCGGCCGCGCCGCCGCAGGGCTTCAACCCGGCGATGCCGGGCGTGCCCAACGTGGTGCCCCGCACGCTGCGGGGCGCACGTCCTCTGGCGCCGGGTTCCGTGCAGCCACTGCCGCCACCCGGAACGCCAGAGGACACGCCTCGAACGGAGCCCTGAGGGTCACTGGCCGCGCTTGAGGCAGTCCGCGATGGCCTGCTTCATGTCGGCGTCGCCCAGGCCCTGGTCCTGCGCTTCCTTGCGGCAGGCGCCCATGCGGCTGCCGCGCTCCTTGGCGCTGCGCACTTCCTTGATCTGCGCGTCGCGGTGCTGGGCCACGGCGACCGGGTCCTTGGCCTTGTGGTGGGCCGCCTCGGCCGGGGCCGATGCCGCAGCGGCGGCCTTGACGCCTTCCTCGCGTTCGCCGCGCTTGCCGCCATCGGCGGCGAACACGGACAGGGGCAGCGCCAGGACGGCGGCGATCAGCAGGGTCTTCTTCATGGTGGTGGTTCCTGGGTGGGGCCGGCACACGGGCCGGCGGGTGGGGTGCGGGAGGGGGAAAAAATGGTTTTACGGGCGGGTCGTCGCCTCAGGGCACGACCCAGTCGGTCTCGACAACCGGTTCGGCGCCATCGACCCGCAGGATGTAGGCGCCCTTGCTGGCATGGCGCTGCTGCGGGCCGAGGCTGAGCCGGGGATAGACGGAGGTGCCTTCCGGCGCGGACGCCGGAGCGGCGCGGGACTCGTCGGGTTCGGCCGGCGCCGGCGCCATCGGCTGCGCACCGCGGGCGCCGGCTCGCGGCACCATCGGCCGCGACGCCATCTGGCGCAGCGGGCGGCTGCTGGCGGGCACGGCGTGCTGGCGTGTCAGCGACAGCTCGCGGGCCTCGTCCTCGGCCTTGGCCGACTCGCGCAGGCTGAGCATGTTCTCGCCGCGTTCGATCAGGTAGTCGCGGTGGACGTTGTCCAGCATCTCCACGACCGTGTCGTTGAAGTAGCTCATCGCGAAGTAGATCTCGGACTGCAGCAGCTCATCCTCGACCTTCACGCCGCGCACGTTGAACCACTCGCGGAAGTAGGTCAGGCCACGCTCGCGGCGCTCGCGCAGCTGGTAGGGCGAGATCACGCGCAGCGCGCTGCGCCAGGCCGCCGGGACGGGCGGGCGCTCGCCGCCGCCCAGCGTTGCCGAGGCATAGACGGTGACACCGGCCGGCAGGGCGATGCCGTCGAGCGCGGCGAGCTGCTGCGGCGCCAGCCACAGCACCAGCCGGTCGCCGGACTTCAGCGTCGACAGGGCCGCGCGCAGCACCGCCGTGTCGCCGCCGGCCGTCACCGTGTTCACGGTGCGCGAGGCGATGCCGGCGGCGCCCAGCTGTTCGGCCAGCGGCTCACCGGCCGCGTGCCGCACGTCGGCGTCGGCCAGCACCTGCAGCACCTGGCCGGGTCGACGGCCCTGGCGCACCTCGGCCGCGAGGGCCAGCGCCAGCGCATCGGCCTCCAGGCCCACGCCGCGCGAGAAGTAGAGGCTGTAGCCGCCGTTCTCGCTCTCGGGCGGCACCGCCGCCACGCTCGGGAACCAGCACGGCAGTTGCTGGCGTTCGCAGAAGCGGTGGACCGGTGACCAGCTGCCGGCGCCCAGGCCGGAGGTGATCGCGAAGACCGGCTGGCGCTGCAGCTGCGCGTCGAGCTGGGCCTGCCAGGTCTCGGCCGGGCCGCTCAGCTCCCACACGTGCAGGCGCCATTGGCGATCGGTCTGCAGCACCATCTCGGCGCCGCTGGACATGCTGCGCTGGCCGTGGACGATGTTGCCGTTCTTCTGTTCGACGATGGCGTTGAGCGTGTCCAGGAAGATCCGGCGGCGACGCGGGTCGACGTCCGGCGTGATGACGGTGGCGATCTGCAGCTGGTGGTCGGTGACACCCGGCGACCAGCGGTTGGACAGGCCGCGCAGGTAGCTCGCCAGCGCGCGCACCTCGGCATCGGACAGCGTGTAGCGCGGCATCAGCGGGTCGAGCTCGCGCCCGCTCTCGTGGATGCCGCTGCGCAGCGCGCGGGCCAGCGTCTCCAGCGTGTAGGGCTCGTGGCGCGGGCTCATCGCCTTGCGGGCGCGCAGGTTCATCTGGGTGACGGCACGGCGGTCCTGGTCGAACAGGTAGCGGCCGGTGATCGGCAGGACCTGGTTGCTGCCCTCGACCGCGCCCAGGCCGCTGCCGCGATGGCACAGCACGCAGGCGGCGGCGGCACCGCTCAGGGCCACTTGGCCGTCCAGCCGCACGCCCTGCAGCGGCCGGCCGTCGGCACGCAGGCCATCGCGGTAGAGGCGGCGCCCCTGCTCGATCACGGCCGGATCGCTCGACAGGCCGGGCACCGGGTCGGCCAGCGCCTCGGCCGATCCGTCCGCGCGCCAGACCCGCGCGCTCAGGCGCTGGCGTTCCTCGCGGGCGCGCTGGTTGGCGGCCGGCAGGGCCAGCGTCGACGGCGCGGCCGTGGCGCCCGGCTCGGCGGCCTGCGCCCGCAGCGGTGCGCCGGGTGCGACCAGCGCGGCGATGGCGGCCAGCCGCAGCAGGCCGGCGGCCAGGCGCCGCAACGGCGCGGGCCGCGTGGCCATGAGCGTGTGCAGGGGGTTCACGATGCGGTTCGGGATCGGTTGCCGTTCACTCAACCAGCGCGACCAGCGTGATCGAGAACACCAGCGTCTCGTTCGGGCCGATCGGGCCGGCGCCGCGGTTGCTGTAGGCCATGGTCGGCGGCACCACCACCTCCCAGGTCGAACCGGCGGGCATGCGCTTGAGCGCCTCGCGCCAGCCGGTGATGACGTCGGTCAGCTTGAGCGTGACGGTCTTGCCTTCGGGCGTGGCATCGAACTCGGTGCCGTCGATCAGCGTGCCGCGGTACTTGACGACGACCTTGCTCAGCTCGGTCGGCTTGTCGCCCTTGCCGGCCTCGACGACGCGGTACATCAGCTCGCCGGGCAGTTGCACGACGCCGGCCTTCTTCGCGTAGTCGGTGCGGAAGATCTTGCCCTTCTCCTGGTTCAGGCTGGCCTTGACGCGCAGGTCGTTGGACAGGTGGCGCTGCATGTCGGCCTGCATCGACTGCAGCACGACCTTCAGCTCCTTCTCGTCCATTCGGATGGGGCCGCCGGCGATGGCGTCGCGCAGGCCCTGGACCAGCAGCTCGACGTCGAAGGGCACCTCGTTCTTCAGCAGGTTGCGGGCCGTCATCACGCCGGTGGCGTAGCTGGTCTTGTCCTTGAGCGTGGCGAGCGGGGCGACGGCGGCTTCGGTGGCGTCGGCCGCATCGGCCAGCGGGGCGATGACGGCGGCGCCGACCAGCAGGGCGGCGCGCATGCCGCGCACCAGCAGGTTCAGGGCGGGAAAACGTTGACGGGTGGACATGTCGTGGGCCTTCTGGGAATCGGATGACGGGTAGCTCGACTGACCACGCACGCGACCCGCGCGGGCCTGGTCAGGCGAGACCGGCCGGCCCATCGGGGCCGGGCCGGCACACCGGGCGGCAGGCCTTGCAGCCTGCCCGCCCGGCGTCGATCACGGGTTGACGGTGATCGTCCTGCTCTGGGCGCTGGTGCCACCGCCGTTCACCGCCGTGACGCGGAAGATGTAGCGGGTGGTGTTGACGGCGCCGTTCATGGTCACCGGGTAGACCAGGTTCGACGTCGTGCCCACGGTCGTGAAGTTGGTGCAGGTGGACGCAGGGCTCACCCGGGTGTAGCTGCACGACTCGATCAGGTAGGACGTCGCGGCACCGCGGGTGGCGGTGACGTTCGGTGCCGTCCAGCTCAGGTTGGTGCTGCTGCTGGCCGTGTTGTTGCCATTGTTGTTGCCGTTCGTGCCCGCCGCATCGCTGCCGTTCTGCAGGTTGAGCACATTGCCCGGCAAGTTCACGGCAGGTGCCGTCGGCGTGACCTGGCCGGACTGGACGTAGGCCGACAGGCCGCCGGCGTTCTGGGCCGCGACGCGGTAGACGTAGGTCGTGCCGGTGGTCAGGCCGGTGTCGGTCAGCGTGACGCTGCCCGTGCCAGCCGTGCCCGCCGGCGCTGCGACGCCCACGTTGGCGAAGGCGCCCGTCACGCCGCCGGTCACGGTGGCGCGCTGGACCGACCAGCCGGACTCGTTGGTCGCGTTGTCGGTCCACGTCAGCGTGACGCTGGTGGCGCCGGCCGAGACCGCGCTGACGCCGCTCGGGGCCGCGGGCGGTGCGGCCACCACCAGGACCGTCGAGGCCTCGCCGTTGAAGCCGTCGGCCACCGACAGCGTGCCGCCGGCATTGCCGACCGCCGTGACGCGGTAGCGCACGTCACCGGTCTGCGCCACGACCGTGGCCTGGGTGCTGTTGGCCGGCAGCAGCTGGGTCTCGGCGGCCACCGGCGTGAAGACGCCCGTGGTGCTCGTGGCCCGCTCGACGCGGTAGGCGGTCTCGGTGTCGGAGACATCGTTCCAGGTCAGCAGCGTGCGGCTGCTGTCCAGCGCCACGCTGGTGGGCGCCAGCGGCGTCACCTCGTTGGCGTTGAACTTGATCGGCCGCATGAAGTCGTTTTCCTCGTGGCCCAGGATGTGGCAGTGCCACACGTATTCCCAGCCGTAGTTGTTGACCTCGTTGGCCACCGGTGCCGGAAGGCCCGTGTTGGGATCGATCTGCGTGAAGCCGCTCATCGCGCCGTCCGGCTGCGACGGGTCGCGGCGACGGATGCTCAGCGGCAGGCCGAAGCCGGCGCCCTGGCGGAACGTGCCGTCCGCGCTGGCGGTGCGGATGGTCGGCTTCTTGGCACGCACGGCGACGATCACGTCCTCCAGCGGGCTCATCTTGATCACTTCCTTCCAGCCCAGCTCGTTGGCTTCCGGCGGGGTGACGAAGTTGTCCCAGCCCACGCGGTTGACCAGCTGCACGTTGAGCAGGTGGAAGTGGATCGGGTGGGTGTCCACGCCGTTGTGGGTGATCTTCCAGATCTGCGTCTCGCCGTCGGCGAACTCCTCGGTCACCGGGTCGACATAGCCGAGCGGGATCGTGGTCTGCGTCAGCGCGCTGGTGTACGGGATCTCGACACCGAAGGTCGCGTTCAGGCGGCCGTAGGTCGGGTCGAACAGCTCCTGGATCGCCTTGGTCTTGACCAGGTACTTGCCGGTCGCGGCACCGCCGTTGGCGGTGTCGATGGCGGCCGTGCCCTGCACCGGGACGGCCTGCGGCCAGGTGGTCGCCGCCGCCAGCGCCGTCGGCAGGGGGCCCGGCGCGGCCACGGTCACGGTCGCGGAAGGCGCCGTCGGGGTCGAGGCGGCATAGCCCGTGCCGTGGTTGCCCAGCGTGATGTCGAAGACCTTGCCGGTAGCACCGGCCGTGGCGATGGCCGAGGCGAAGCCCGCCGCCGCCGGCACGACCGCCGGCTGGGTCTGGAAGGTGATCGTCAGACCGGCGATGCCGGCCGGATCGGCCGCCGCCGTCAACAGGTTGTCGTAGCCGCCGCCGCCCGAGGACGACGGGTTGGTCGGATCCGGCACGTCCAGCACCAGTTCGCTGACGCTGCCGTAGGTCGTCGCCACCGCGTTGGCGCCGGTGGTGCCGGCGGGACGGCTGAAGGTCACGCTGGGCATCGAGGTGTAGCCCGAACCGCCGTCGGTGATGGCCACGCCGATGATGGCGCCGGTCGCGTCGACGACGGCGGTGCCGGTCGCCTGGCGGCCGGGGTTGCCGGCGCCGTCGGTGCCGGTGGGCTTGGCGAAGATCGCCGTGGTGCCCGCACCGACCGTGGTCGTGGCCGATGCCGCCGTGACGACGGAGCCGCCGTTGAACTGCGGGATCGGCGGGTTGGCCTGCGAGTAGCCCGAACCGTTCGAGTTCAGGGTCACGCCGGTGACGACGCCATTGACCGCGTCGAACACGACCGTGCCGGTGGCGGCGAGGCCGCCGGCCGGGGCCGGGAAGGTCACCGTCGGCGCCACGATGGCGGTCGTCGGCGTGCCCAGCGTGGCCGCGCGGACGGCCGTGCCCGTCACGACCGACACGCTCACCGTCGGCGGCGTGACATAGCCCGAGCCGGGGTTGGTGATCGTGATGCCCTGGACCTGCAGGTAGTTGACGCGGCCGATGCGGACCGAGCCGGTGCGCACGACGGCGGTGGCCTGCACGCCACCGGCCGCCGGGGCGCTGATGGCGACGCGGAAGGTCGTGCCCGCCGCATAGGCGTTGCCGGTCGTGCCGGCGCCGTTGGTGACCGGCACGCTGGCCAGGCCCGGTGCATACCTGCCGCCGTTGTTGACGGCGACGCCGCTCAGGCCGCCCGCCGCGTAGCCGCTGCCACCGCTGGTGACATGGACGTTGCTGACCTTCAGGCGCGAGCTGGCGGCCGCGCCGCTGCCCTTGCCCAGCGAGGTGATCGTCAGGGTCGGCGCGACGCGGTAGCCGGCGCCGCCGCTGATGACGTGCAGCTTGTCGATCTTCAGCGACGAGGTCGCGGTGGCCTGGACGCCACCGGCGGTCTGCGGCGCGCTCAGCGACACGACCGGCGGGGTCAGGTAGCCGGAGCCGGCGTCGACGACGTTGACCGAGTTGAAGACCTCGGGCGAACCGGGCACGAAGTCGAAGGTCGGCTGCTTGAGCGAGCCGGTGTAGATGTTCGCGAAGGCCTTGTCGTCGGTCCACAGCGGGTTGGGCTGCAGGGCGGCGTTGTAGGCCGACTGGGCCACCACGGGCGTCTCCTGGACACCCTTGTAGGCCGCCTTGATGGCCGGGTCGAGCAGGGCCGGATCGGCGGCGGCCGTGACGTTCGAGCCGGTGATCGGCGAGCCGCAGGCCGCGACCTTGATCTGCATCATCGTGCGCGAGTTCGGGCCGTAGCCGGGCAGCGTGTCCTCGGCACCGCCGGTGTTCGAGTTGTCGCCGTAGCCGGTGAAGTACTCGTTGCGCGGGTCGGCCGCCGGCACCGGGGCGCCGGAGTCGTTGTAGACGATCAGCGTCTTGCCGCAGTAGGCCGAGAAGTCGACCACCACGTCGGCGCGTTCGCCGTTGCCCAGGTGCAGGCCGCTGGTGCCCCAGTCGACGTTCAGCACGGCTGCGCGGCCCTTGTCGAGCAGGTAGCTGATGGGGGCCGGGTCCTTGGAGGCCACGCCGGGCAGCCAGCCGCCTTCGCTGGCGATCTGCATCAGGGTCGGGCCCTGGGTGGCCGGATCGGGCACGCCGCCGTTGTGGCCGTAGATGTCCTGGGCCCAGTTGGCGGGCACGCAGCCGGAGGCGTCGGTGCGGGTCGAGTTCGGGTCGGCACAGACCGCGCGCGAGCCCACCGGGATCATCGAGACTTCGGTCGCGCCAAGCGGGTTGGTGCTGCCGTCGGCCAGCTTGTCGGTGGCCACGAACAGGTTGAACGTGAAGCTGCGGTCGTTCGACGCGTTCAGTATGCGCAGGCGATACGGCTTGGGCTCGACGGTCAGCGTCGGGTAGGCGACGCCGTTGACGACCGGCGTGTCCATCCACGCCTCGGGCGTCGTCGAGACATCACCGAAGGCGCCGGACGGCAGCTGGTTGGCGGACGGGAACGACGGCCAGAACCACGGGCCCCAGTGCCAGCGGCCGACCGCGTTGAAGTTGGTGTCCTGGTTCGGGTCCTGGACGGTCTCGTAGACGTGCGGGAACCACATGTCGCCGGGCTCGCCCCAGGCACGGGTGTTCCAGCGCGCGTCCTGCAGCGCGATGTCGTCGGGGACGAAGGTCTTGTCCTGCAGGATCAGCGGAATGGTCGCGTCGGCGCCGGGCAGCGAGGTGCCGACCATCGCCTGCTCGCTGGCATCGGTCAGCAGGTAGGCCGAGGCCAGGCCGGCGTAGACGTTCAGGCGGGTCACGCCGTAGGTGTGATCGTGGTACCACTCCATGCGCGGCGTCTGGCCGTTCGGGAAGTAGTAGGTCATGGCGCCCGGGCCCGGGTCGTTCATGTCCGGCACGTTCTTGGCGCCGGGGCCGCGGGTGTACTCGTCGACCAGCGTCGGGTCGGCCGCCGTGCCACCCAGCGTGGCGATCATCGACAACGGATCGTTCGCGTCCAGCTCGCCGGCCGGGGTGATCCACTGGTGCGGCGTGCCGTCGCTGATCCACGGGTTGTCACCGCCGTGCAGGTGGATGTTGACGCGGTTCTGGGTGTACTCGGTGATGCCGTCCGGGCCGACGCCGGAGCCGGCGATCGACGGATCCAGCGGCAGGAAGATGTCGCCGTGGCGCAGCGGGCGGCCGGTGGCGTCGAGCTTGATGTCCTTGTTGGCGACGTCGACCCAGGCCGAACCGTTCCATTCCTTGCGGAAGCCGGCCATCGTCTCGGCGCGGCCGACCGGCAGCAGGTTCAGGAACTTGACGCGGGTGGGCACATGGCGGGTCGCCTGGATGACCGGGCCGAGGTAGTGCGGGTTGTCGACCGCCTTGGCCTGCACCTTCGCGGCGCCGGGGATCAGCTTGCCCTTGGCGTCGACGGCGGCCACCAGGATCGGCTTGCCGTCCGGGTAGGTCAGCGGCACGGCCTTGCTGGTCCAGCCGGCCGGCGCGGTCCAGCCATAGGTCGCGAACGGGTCGATCTGGACATAGCCACGCAGCGTGGTGGCCTTCTTCAGGTCGGAGTGGAACTTCTCGCTGTATTCGACCGAGGCGATCTCGTAGTAGTCGTCACCGGTGACCACGCCCTGCGGGTTGACCCACTTCACGGGCTTGGCAACGGGCAGGTACTTGGCCACGACGCCCTGGCTGATGTCGCTCAGCTGCGGCGCGTTGCCGGCCAGCTGGGTCAGCGCATGGCCTTCGGGCAGCGGCAGCGGGTCGACGAACTTGCGCAGCGCCTTGCCGGTGCCGGGGTAGCCGGCCGGATACAGCGCCTTGACGGCCGCGTCGTAGGACGCCTGGTTGGCGGGGTCATAGGCCTGCGGCGCCAGCTTGGGCTTGCCGGCCGCGTCGAGCACCGGATTGCCGGCGGCGTCGAGCATCGGCACCCACAGGCGCTGGCCGGCGGGGCTGTTGGCGAAGTAGGTGCCGATGATGAAGGGCACCTTGTTCTTGTTGTACGCATCGCCGAAACCCGGACCGGCGTGCACGCTGGCGGCGGCCGTCAGGGTGGCCAGGACGGCGACGGCCTTGCGGACCGCGGTCGGATGAAACTGCTTGCTCTTCTTCACAGATGACCCCTTGGAGAATGACAGGACGAACGAACCCTCGCGCCGACCCGGAACGGGTGCGCTGGCTGGCTCGAGAACGCTGGAACTTCAGGAACGGGAGGGGCAGTCCGCCGACAGGCCGGCGGCTGCAGGGAAGCGGCTCAGGCGGCCGCGACGGAACTCAGGATGCGGAACCCGCAGCGCGGCGGTACTCCGCCACGAGCTGTTCCGGGCTGGCGAAACCATCCAGGCGGATCCAGGGCTGGCCTGGCGAGATCCGCAGGAAGGTCACCGGCTGGTGGTTCATCTTGTCGCCACGCCAGGCCGCGAAGGCCCGCTGCACCGCCACGGCGTCGGCCGCCGTCCCGGTCAGGTGGGTCCACGATCCGGCCGTCGCGTAACGACGGGCGTAGGCGGCCAGCTTGCGCGGCGTGTCCTGCTCGGGGTCGATCGAGATCGACACCATGTTGACCTGCTCGCGCTGGTTGCCCAGCAGTTCGCGGGTCTGCTGGAACACCTGGCTGGTCACCGGGCACACCGTGTTGCACGACGTGTAGATGAAGTTCAGCAGCACCGGCCGGCCGTCGTTGAGGACGTCCGCCAGCTGGACCCGCTGACCATCGGCGCGCTGCATCGAGACCGCCGGCATCGGATAGGCGGCGACCGTCCGGGTCACGCCCGGCGCGATCGTCACCGCATGGGCCGGCGAGCAGACCTCGACCGGCGCCTCGCCCGCCTGGCTGGCCAACCCGCAGGTCAGCGCCAGACCGGCCAGCAACCGGGCCGCGGTCCGCGTCACGTTCCAGAAACCGATATCCGTCAATGTCATGTTCTGCCCCTCACCAGGCTTGCCGAAGAGACCCTCGGGTGGGTTATCGGCAGCCAGTGAAAGGATATTAAGTGCGGCTGCATCAATGAGAAATACCTGAGCCGGGGGCCGCACGCGGACCGACAGCGACAGAATCGCCGGCGAGTTCAGATGAATATAAGGATTGCTCGCTAAAGGAGCGCGGCACAGGCGTCGTCGCCGGGCGTGAAATCCACCTTAGGGATTTCTTATCTTAACGACGCGTAATTTTCGGATCGCCGGCAGTCGGCAGAAACAGCGAGTTTTGACCCAATGCCCGAAGGTATTCATAAGGATTGGGGGCTCGCGGCTTTGTCGAATCGGTTTTTTCAGTTCAGAAAAACTGAACAGGAATCTCGTGAACTGGATCACGCTTCCATTTCGGGCCACCCGCCGCCCTGTCGCGTCCGGCGGACAGCAGGCCGGTCGCGGGCCCGCCGGACCGGCCGGGAGCGACTGCCATAATCCGCCGCCGTCCGAGGCGACCCGTCCGGTCCCCGGGCGCAAGCCCCGTCTTCACGACCGTCCCACCGACCGAGACCTCACACCATGGCCGACGAACAAGCCGCAGCGGGCGACACGCCCGTCTTCCAGATCCAGCGCGTCTACCTCAAGGACCTGTCGCTCGAACAGCCCAACTCGCCGCAGATCCTGGTCGAGCAGGGCCAGCCCAACGTCGACATCAACCTGCAGGTCGAGGTCGCCCCGATCGCCGAAGGCATGTTCGAGGTCGCCGTCACCGCCACCGTGACGACCACCCTCGGCGAGCGCACGCTGTTCCTGTGCGAGGCCAAGGAAGCCGGCATCTTCGAGATCCGCAACATCGACCCCGAGCAGATGCAGCCGATCCTGGGCATCGCCTGCCCCGGCATCGTCTACCCCTACCTGCGTGCCGTCGTCGCCGACGTCATCAGCCGCGCCGGCTTCCCGCCGGTGCACCTGGCCGAAGTGAACTTCCAGGCCATGTACGAGGCCCAGCAAGGCCAGGCCGCCGGCAACGCCTGATGCCGCCCCGGCGGTGGCGCCGCGCCACCGCCGCGTGACGACGCTCCGGCGTCCCGCCCTTCCGCCTTCACTCCCCAAGATTCCACGCAGCATGCAGATCACCGTGCTCGGAGCCGGTGCCTGGGGCACGGCGCTGGCCGCCCAGGCCGCCCGCCACCATCCCACGCTGCTGTGGGGCCGGGACGCCGACCAGGTCGCCGAGATGGCGCGGTCGCAGCGCAACCAGCGCTACCTGCCCGACGTCGAGCTGCCCGGCTCGCTGCGCCACGGCGCCGACCTGGCCGCCGCGCTGGCCCATGCCGATCCGGCCTCGGGCGGCGGGCTGGTGATCGTCGCGACGCCGATGGCCGGCCTGCGCGGCATGCTCGCGCGCATCCCCGAACACCTGCCGACGCTCTGGCTCAGCAAGGGCTTCGAGGCGGGCACCGGCCGGCTCGGTCACGAGATCGCCCGCGAGGTTGCGCCCGCCCTGCGCTGCGGCGTGCTGTCGGGCCCGAGCTTCGCGCTCGAGGTCGCCCGCCAGCAACCGACCGCCCTGGTCGCCGCCACCCAGGACGCCGCCTTGCGCGAGGCCGCCGTGGCCGCGCTGCACGGCGGCAGCCTGCGCGTCTACGGTTCGGACGACCCCGTCGGTGTCGAGGTCGGCGGCGCCGTCAAGAACGTCCTGGCGATCGCCACCGGCATCGCCGACGGCATGGCGCTGGGCCTGAACGCGCGCGCCGCGCTGATCACCCGGGGCCTGGCCGAGATGACCCGGCTCGGGCTGGCGCTGGGCGCACGGGCCGAGACCTTCATGGGCCTGTCGGGCCTGGGCGACCTGGTGCTGACCGCCACCGGCGACCTGTCGCGCAACCGCCGCGTCGGCCTGCTGCTGGCGCAGGACCAGACGCTCGACCAGATCCTGGCCGAACTCGGCCATGTCGCCGAAGGCGTCTACAGCGCCCACACAGTGCTCGAACGCGCCCGCCAGTGCGGCGTCGAGATGCCGATCACCGAGGCCGTCGTCGCGGTGCTGCAGGGCCGCATGGCGCCGCGCGCCGCCGTCGGCCTGCTGATGCAGCGCGAAGCCCGCAACGAGTAGGGCCGCCGGGGGCGATCCGGCCTCAGCCGGCGCCGGCGTAAGCGTGCTGGCGCCAGGCCTCGAACACCGTCACCGCCACCGCGTTGCTCAGGTTGAGGCTGCGCTGCCCCGGCCGCATCGGCAGGCGCACGCGCTGGGCCGGCTCGAAGCGCACGCGGATGGCCTCGGGCAGACCGGCGGTCTCGCAGCCGAACACGAACCACGCACCGACCGGCCACATCACCTCGCCAAAAGGCCGGCTGCCCCGGGTGGTGAAGGCGAACATCGCCGCCGGATCGGGCGCCTCGGCGCGCAGGAAGGCATCCCAGTCGGCATGGCGACGCACCGGCGCGTACTCGTGATAGTCCAGCCCGGCGCGCTTGAGCAGCTTGTCGTCCATCGAGAAACCGAGCGGCTCGATCAGGTGCAGCGTGCAACCCGTGTTGGCTGCCAGCCGGATCACGTTGCCGGTGTTGGGCGGGATCTCGGGGTGGACGAGGACGATGTGGAACATGGCTTCAACCCGAGCGGGCACGGGGCGATCGGAACGGCCGCGCAGTATGCCGAGCCGTCAGCCGGTCAATCATCGGGCGTGCGTGCGAGCGCCCAGACGGTGACGCGCCCGGCGCCGGCGCGGCGCAGCACGCGAGCGCATTCGGCCAGCGTCGCGCCGGTCGTCATCACGTCGTCGACCAGCCCGACATGGACCCCGGCCAGCGCAGAGCGCGCATCGGGCGGCACGGCATAGGCACCGCGCACCTGGCGCCGTCGCGCCTCGCCGCCGAGCGCGGCCTGGTGCTCGCCGCCGACCAGCCGCTCGATCAGCCCGTCGCGCACCGGCAGGCCGAGCGCCGGACCGAGTCGCCGCGCCAGTTCCCAGGCCTGGTTGTAGCCACGCTCGCGCCAGCGTTCGGCGGTCAGCGGCACCGGCACCAGCTCGGCCGGACGCTCGGCGCCGGCCGGCATCGACCGGCGCATCAACGCGGCCAGCGGCCGGGCCAGTTCGGGCGAGGCGTGGAACTTGAACGCGGCGATCAGGCGGTCCCAGGGCGGCCCGTAGTCGAGCGCCGCCCAGGCCGCATCGAAGGGCGGCGGCTCGATCCGGCAATCGGCGCAGATCGCGTCGTCGGTGACCGGCCCCGCGTCCCGGCCTTGCGAAAGCCGGTCCGCGAGCCCGGTCGACAAGCCGATCGCGCAGCGACCGCAACGCCAGCGCGGCGCCGCGTGGCGGCTGAGGCAATCGGGGCAGAAGACCGTGGACGTCCACGCGTCGCAGAGCAGGCAGGCATGCCCCGCGAGCCCGCCGAGCCAACCCCGCGCCGATGCGATCGCAGCGGAAAAGCGCGTCTGGAACGGGGCGTTCCGCAAGGGTGTCGGGGCCATGGAGCGGCTCACTATACTGCCGCGCCACCATGGTCCAGCCCCCCCAACCGGCCCCCTCGCAGGCCCCTGCACAACCCGCGGAGGCGGCCGTTCCGCATGGTCAGGACGGCAGGACGCTGCTCGATGCCGCCGCCGTCCGGCGCCTGCGCCGCCACCGTCGGGACGGTGCCCCGCAACCGTGGCTGCATGGCGAGATCGCGCGCCGCATGGCCGACCGGCTCAGCCTGGTCCGACAGCCGCCGGGCGAGGTCCTGGACTGGTGGCGCGAACACGCCGATGGCGACGACCCGCTGCGGGCCGCCTGCCCGCAGGCCCGGTTCTGGCAGGTCGACGCGGACGATGCGGCGGTCCGCGCCCGCCCGGTCACGGCCCCCGGCAAGCCCTGGTGGCGCGGCCTGATCGACAAGGTCGCCAGCCGCGAGGCGCCCGACGCGCCGCCGGTCGACCTGCTGTGGGCCAACATGATGTTGCACTGGGCCGATCCGCTGCCAGCCTTGCTGGCGCAGTGGCACCGGGCGATCCGGGTCGACGGCTTCCTGATGTTCTCGTGCTTCGGCCCGGACACGCTGCGCGAGCTGCGGCCGATCTGGGCGGCCGCCGGCTGGGGCGAACCGGCCAGTCCGTTCATCGACATGCATGACCTGGGCGACGAGCTGGTGAAGGCCGGGTTCGCCGATCCGGTCATGGACATGGAGACACTGAAGCTGACCTGGGCCGACGCCGGAGCGATGCTCGCCGAACTGCGCACGCTCGGCCGCAACACCCATCCGCAACGGCATCCGGGGCTGCGGACGCGTCGCTGGCGCGAGGCGCTGCTGCTCGAACTGGGTCGCGCATTGGCCGGTCCTGACGGCCGCCTGACACTGACATTCGAAATCATCTATGGCCACGCCTTCCGGCCTGTGACACGGGCAAAAGTCAGTGCGGAGACCGCGATCTCGCTCGATTCGATGCGCGAAATGACGCGCCGACGCAACCTGTCGGACGGTGCATGACGCCACACGACCCTTCGACTTGTGAACATTCTTTGCGAGCCGGTTGGCCCCTCGTAGAATTCACGGGTTGAGCTGCAAGGCGACGCAATGATCCTGATCAAGTGCTGCATGCCCTTGACTTGATCCCCACCAAGGCCCGCGCATCGTCGCGGGCCGCTTCGTGTCAGAGGTGGCACGGCGCGAGGTGTTGCGTGCCCCAGGCGCACCCAGTGCCCTGCCAAGGCATCCGGACCGATCTGGATGCCTCGGCCTCCAGGCCTGGGGCACAGTGATCCTGCAACGCCCCGGCCGTCGGGGCGGCGTGGATGGTCAGGCAACTCTCAAGCGCAGTGCGGCTGGCCCGGCGATGTCCGGGCGCCCACCGGGTGATGAACGGAAAGTGAAGACGATGAAGACCATGAATGCTCTGCGACGGCACCTGGCCCATGCCAGCCTGGCCGCGTTTGCCGCGATGGCCGCGCCCGCGACCTGGGCGGTGAACGACCTGCCCGGCGGCCCCGCCGTCCGACAGCTTGACCTGCCGGTCGGCGCGAGCAAGATGTCCGAGACCCTGCACCAGTTGCACTGGATCATGATGATCATCTGCACGGTGATCTTCATCGCGGTCTTCGGCGTGATGTTCTATTCGATCATCAAGCATCGCAAGTCCAAGGGCCACAAGCCGGCCAACTTCCACGAGAGCATCGCCGTCGAGATCGCCTGGACGGTCGTGCCCTTCATCATCGTGATCGGCATGGGCGCGATGGCCACCAAGACGGTGGTCGCGCAGAAGGACACCACCAACGCCGACCTGACCGTCAAGGTCACCGGCTACCAGTGGAAGTGGGGCTACGACTACCTGAAGGGCGAAGGCGAAGGTATCGGCTTCCTGTCGACGCTGGACGTCAGCCACCGCGTGATGTCGGACTCGGGCAAGCCCGCCGACATCGACGACTACCTGCTGAAGGTCGACAACCCGCTGGTCGTGCCGGTGGGCAAGAAGATCCGCCTGATCACCACGGCCGACGACGTCATCCACTCGTTCACCGTGCCGCAGTTCGGCATCAAGCAGGACGCCATCCCCGGCTTCGTGCGTGACACCTGGTTCCGCGCCGAGGTCGTCGGCGACTTCCACGGCCAGTGCGTCGAGCTGTGCGGCAAGGAACACGCCTACATGCCGATCCACGTGAAGGTGCTCTCGCAAGAGGACTACACCGCCTGGGTCGCCGGCGAGAAGAAGAAGCTGGCCGCCAAGGCCGATGACCCCGCCAAGGTCTGGGCCCTGCCCGACCTGGTCGCACGTGGCGAGAAGGTCTATGCCGCCAACTGCCAGGCCTGCCACCAGGCCAACGGCAAGGGCGCCGGCCCGATCAAGCCGCTGGACGCTGCTGCTGTCGTGCTCGACGCCGACAAGACCAAGCAGATCGCCGTCCTGCTCAATGGCCAGAACAACGGCGCGATGCCGTCGTGGAAGGCCCTGTCCGACACCGAGATCGCCGCCGTGATCACCTACACGAAGAACAACTGGTCCAACAAGACCGGTCAGATCGTGCAGCCGGCCGACGTCCTCGCGGCTCGCAAGTAATCCAGGCTCAACCGAGAGGTATCAGACCCATGAGCGCAGTTCTCCACCCCGGTGGCCACGCCCACGACGACGGACACGGACACGACGACCACCACCACGCGCCGCATGGCTGGCGTCGCTGGGTCTTCGCGACCAACCACAAGGACATCGGTACGCTGTACCTGCTGTTCGCCTTTGCCATGCTGATGGTCGGCGGCATCCTCGCGCTGCTGATCCGCCTGGAGCTGTTCCAGCCGGGCCTGCAGTACGTGAACCCCGAGCTGTTCAACTCGTTCACGACGATGCACGGGCTGATCATGGTGTTCGGCGCGATCATGCCGGCCTTCGTCGGCTTCGCGAACTGGATGCTGCCGCTGCAGATCGGCGCCTCCGACATGGCCTTCGCCCGGATGAACAACTTCAGCTTCTGGCTGATGATCCCGGCGGCCATCATGCTGGTGGCGAGCTTCTTCATGCCCGGTGGCGCACCGGCGGCCGGCTGGACGCTCTACGCGCCGCTGACGCTGCAGATGGGCCCCTCGATGGACGCCGGCATCTTCGCGATGCACATCCTCGGCGCGTCGTCGATCATGGGTTCGATCAACATCATCGTGACCATCCTCAACATGCGCGCCCCCGGCATGACGCTGATGAAGATGCCGATGTTCGCGTGGACCTGGCTGATCACGGCCTACCTGCTGATCGCGGTGATGCCCGTGCTGGCAGGCGCGATCACGATGACGCTGACCGACCGCCACTTCGGCACGACGTTCTTCAACCCCGCCGGCGGCGGTGACCCGATCCTGTACCAGCACGTGTTCTGGTTCTTCGGTCACCCCGAGGTCTACATCATGATCCTGCCGGCCTTCGGCATCATCAGCCAGATCGTCCCGGCCTTCGCCCGCAAGAAGCTGTTCGGCTACGCCTCGATGGTCTACGCGACCGCCTCGATCGCGATCCTGTCGTTCATCGTGTGGGCCCACCACATGTACACGACCGGCATGCCGCTGACCGGCCAGCTGTTCTTCATGTACGCGACGATGCTGATCTCGGTGCCGACCGGCGTGAAGGTCTTCAACTGGGTGGCCACGATGTGGCGCGGCTCGATGACCTTCGAGACCCCGATGCTGTGGGCCGTCGGCTTCATCTTCGTGTTCTCGATGGGCGGCTTCACCGGCCTGATCCTGTCGATGGCCCCGATCGACATCCAGCTGCAGGACACCTACTACGTCGTGGCGCACTTCCACTACGTGCTGGTGGCGGGTTCGCTGTTCGCGATGTTCGCGGGCGTCTACTACTGGGGTCCGAAGTGGACCGGCGTCATGTACTCGGAGACGCGCGGCAAGATCCACTTCTGGCTGTCGATGATCTTCTTCAACCTGACCTTCTTCCCGATGCACTTCCTCGGCCTGGCCGGCATGCCCCGCCGCTACGCCGACTACCCGCTGCAGTTCGCCGACTTCAACGCCGTGGCGTCGATCGGTGGCCTGGGCTTCGGTCTGTGCCAGGTCTACTTCTTCGTGTTCGTCGTGATCCCGATGATGCGCGGTCAGGGTCCGAAGGCGCCGCAGAAGCCTTGGGAAGCCGCTGAAGGCCTCGAGTGGGAAATCCCGTCGCCGGCGCCGTTCCACACCTTCGAGACCCCGCCGAAGCTGGACGCGACCGCCACCAAGGTGATCGGCTGAACGCTACGGCGTGACGCGTGTCTCCCGCCCATCGACTTCCACCGCAGTACCGCACCATGTCCAACCTGCCCGACGACAAGCGCCGCCAGAACCGCAAGCTCGGCCTGATCCTGGCGAGCGTCGCGCTGGTGTTCTTCCTTGGCTTCTTCGCCAAGGTCATGTTGCTGGGGAAGTGAACCTGATGACGCGCGAGACTCGCACCACCGCCCAGGGCCGTTCGAACGCCCTGCAGCTGGACAACGTGCGGATGATGGGCAAGCTGGCGTTGATCGCCTGCCTGATGTTCGGCTTCGGCTACGCGCTCGTGCCGCTGTACCGCGCGATCTGCGAATCGATGGGCATCAACGTCCTGTCGCTGGCCGAGACGCGACAGGCCGGCCGGTCGTCGCGCGACGAGGCCCTGCGCAACACCCAGGTCGATCGCAGCCGCACCATCACCGTCGAGTTCGACGCCAACGCCCGCGGCCCGTGGGACTTCAAGCCGGCACAACGTTCGGTGCAGGTCCATCCGGGCGAGATCACCACCGTCCTGTACGAGTTCCGCAATGTGCAGAACCGGACCATGGCGGCCCAGGCGATCCCGAGCTATGCACCGCAGAACGCGACGCCGCACTTCAACAAGCTCGAGTGCTTCTGCTTCAACGAGTACACGCTCAAGCCCGGTGAAGCGAAGTCGTGGCCGGTGGTGTTCGTGATCGACCCGAAGCTGCCCAAGGACGTGACCACCATCACCCTGTCCTACACCTTCTTCGAGGTCGGGGCCAAGGTGAAGGGCGCCAACGGCAGCAGCGCCGCCGTGAGTCCTTCCATCGCCCCGGTGGCGACGCCGGGATCGTGATGAGCAACACCCCCGACGACACCGCCGCGCCCGGCGCCGACCTCAAGGCGGCCGCACAGCGCAAGCTGTCGTTCCGCCAGACCGCCACCGCCGTGGCCTGGTCCTTCCTCGGCATCCGCCGCGGCCGTGACTACCAGAACGACGTGAATCGGCTCAACCCGGTCCACGTCATCATCGCCGGCGTGATCGCCGCCCTGCTCTTCGTGCTGGGCCTGGTCATGCTGGTGAAGTGGATCGTCGCCAGCGGCGCGGCCACCTGAACCGACATCCGACCGAACCCGCCGGTTCGCCTCTACAGACAACCACAGACATCAGCCAGTTTCAGGAGCTAGACATGTCGGCAGCGAGCAAGGGCGCCACGCCCTACTACTACGTCCCGGAACCCTCGCGGCACCCGGTCATGATGGCCATCGGCCTGTTCTTCGTGATCCTCGGCGCGGGCCAGTGGGTCAACGGTCACGGCTGGGGGGCCTACTCCCTGCTGCTGGGCCTGGTCTGGGTCGCGGTGGTTCTGCGCCAGTGGTTCGGCCAGGCGGCCGGCGAGAGCGAAGGCGGCCTGTACAGCGACCGCATCGACGTCTCCTTCCGCTGGAGCATGGCCTGGTTCATCTTCTCCGAGGTGATGTTCTTCGCCGCCTTCTTCGGCGCGCTGTACTGGCTGCGCGTGCAGTCGGTGCCGAGCCTGGGCAGCCTCGAGAACTCGCTGCTGTGGCCCGACTTCAAGGCCCTGTGGCCGAGCGTCGCGGCGGGTGCGACGGCCTCGCCGGCCGGCACGATCGATGCCTTCTCGACGATGGGCCCGTGGCCGATCCCGACGATCAACACCGCGCTGCTGCTGACCTCGGGCGTGACGCTGACCATCGCCCACCATGCGCTGATCGCCGACCAGCGCGCCAAGTGCATCCGCTGGATGTGGGTCACCGTGCTGCTGGGCATCGTCTTCCTGGGCTTCCAGGGCTACGAGTACTCGCACGCCTACAGCGAGCTGAACCTGAAGCTGTCCTCGGGCGTCTTCGGCTCGACCTTCTTCATGCTGACCGGCTTCCACGGCTTCCACGTGTTCGTCGGCATGCTGATGCTGCTGTTCATCACGCTGCGCCTGCAGAAGGGCCACTTCAGCGCCAAGCGCCACTTCGGCTTCGAAGGCGCGGCCTGGTACTGGCACTTCGTCGACGTCGTCTGGCTCGGCCTGTACATCGTCGTCTACTGGCTGTGAGGCCACGCTGGCCTTGCGGCCAGCGAAGCATCCGGACATGTGAAAAGAGCGCCTCGCGGGCGCTCTTTTCGTTGGCGAATCAGGGATCAGATCGGCTTGAGCGGAACGCCCGTGGGATGGATCCAGCCCATGAACCAGCTCAGCAGCACGAACAGGAAGATCGCCACCGACGCGGCGATGCGCACCGTCAGCGCGCGTGCCATGCGGCCCCGCTCGTCCTGACCCGCGTCCTCGCGAGGGCGCCTGAGCATGAAGACACCGGCCGAGGCCAGCGCTCCGAGAATGACGACGAAGGCCAGTCCGATGATGAGTTTCATGGCGCCAGATTATTCCACCCCCCCTCCGCCGAAGCCGTCGCGCGCGGAGCGACGGCGCCGATTCGTGGTGCTGGTCGCCGCGATCACGGTCTGCGCGGTGACGGCGCGGCTCGGCATCTGGCAGCTCGACCGGGCGGACCAGAAGACGCGGCTGCAGCAGCAGATCGACAGCCGCCACGCCCTGCCGCCGCTGGCCCAGGCCGAATGGCCGGCCGGACGCGCCGCAGACCCGGCCTTCCACGACCGGCTGGTCACGCTGCACGGGCGCTGGCGTCACGACGGCACGGTCTACCTGGAGAACCGGCAGATGCAGGGCCGGCCCGGCTTCCACGTCGTCACGCCGCTGCTGCTCGGACCGGACGACGCCGTGATGGTGGTGCGCGGCTGGATCCCGCGCGACGCGCAGGACCGCACGCGGCTGGCACCGGTGCCGACGCCCGCCGGTGACGTCACGCTGCAAGGCCGGATTGCCCCGCCGCCGTCCAAGCTGTACGACTTCGGCGATGCCGGGCAAGGCGCCATCCGCCAGAATCTCGACCTCGCCGCCCATGCCTCGGCGCTGGGCCTGCCGCTGCGGCCGGCCTCGATCCTGCAGACCGACCCGGTCGCGGCCGACGAGGCACCGCTGTTGCGCGACTGGCCGCTGCCGGCCGTCGACATCCACAAGCACCTGGGCTATGCCGCCCAATGGTTCGCCCTGAGCGCCCTGTGCGCAGGACTCTATGTCTGGTTCCAACTCATCCGTCCACGACTCCAGCAGCGTCGCCGCGCCCCGGCCTGACGAGGATGCGCCGCTCGGCCTGACGGTGCACAGCCTGCCGGCCCAGCCGATCGATCCGGACCAGCGCACCCGCAGCGGCCGGCTGCGCATGCTGCTGATCCTGCTGATGTGCGCCGCGCCGGTGATCGCGTCCTACTTCACCTACTACGTGATCCGGCCGCAGTCGCACACCAACTACAGCACGCTGATCATGCCGCCGCGGGCCTTGCCGGCGCCGGCGCAGCTGAGCCTGCAGGACCTCGCCGGCCAGCCGGTCGACCCGCGCTCGCTGCGGGGCCAATGGCTGCTGGTGGTCGTCGCCGACGGCGCCTGCGACGCCACCTGCGAGAAGCTGCTCTATGCCCAGCGCCAGCTGCGCGAGGGCCTGGGCCGCGACAAGGACCGGGTCGACCGTGTCTGGCTCGTCACGGGTCAGGCACCGCGCGAAGCGGTGCTCCCCGCGATGGCCCAGGCCACCGTGCTGCGCGCCATCGACGGCCAGCTGGCCAGCTGGCTCGAACCGGAAGCCGGGCGCCAGCTCGGCGAGCACCTCTACCTGGTCGACCCGCACGGCCAGTGGATGATGCGCATGCCGGTCGACTTCGACCCGGCCAAGGTCCGCCGCGACCTCGACCGCCTGCTGCGTGCCGCCGCGTCGTGGGACCGCCCCGGCCGCGACACGCTCTGAGGCGATCGACATGGATCCCCAGCTGGTCGACCTGAGCCCCGTGCTGACGCTGGCCGCCATCGGCCTGGCGCTGGCGGCCGGCCCGTTGCTGTGGCTGCTGCGCCGCCAGCGCCATGCCGGCACGCCGCAGCGCCTGCGCGCGCTGACGCTGCTGGCGCTGTTCCTGACCTTCGACCTGATCGTCTTCGGCGCCTACACCCGGCTGTCGGACTCCGGTCTCGGTTGCCCCGACTGGCCGGGCTGCTACGGCAGCGTCAGTCCGATCGGCGCCCGCGACGAGATCCACGCGGCGCAGACCGCCATGCCGACCGGCCCGGTGACCCGCGGCAAGGCCTGGGTCGAGATGATCCACCGCTACCTCGCCACCGGCGTGGGCACCCTGCTGATCGTGCTGTGCGCCTGGACCTGGTGGGCCGCCCGTCGGACGGCCGCCGCGGCGCGCGACCGCTTGCCGATCTCGCCGGCGTGGGCAACGCTGAGCCTGTTCTGGGTCTGCCTGCAAGGCGCCTTCGGGGCGCTGACGGTGACGATGAAGCTCAACCCCGGCATCGTCACGCTGCACCTGCTCGGCGGCATCGGCCTGCTGGCGCTGCTGGCCGTGCAGGCGCAGCGCTACACGGCCGGACTGGCGACGCCGGAATCGCGCCTGCCGGGCGACGGGCTCTGGCCCAGTCAGGTCGACCTCGGGACGCCGCTGCGGCGTGCCGTGCTGGCGGTGCTGCTGCTGGTGATCGCGCAGGTCACGCTCGGCGGCTGGGTCAGCACCCACTACGCCGTGCTGGCCTGTACCGAATTCCCGACCTGCCAAGGCAGCTGGTGGCCGGAGATGGACTTCGACCATGCCTTTGCCTGGCGCCCGGCCCTGGGCCTGAACGCCGACGGTCACCACCTGTCGCTGGCGACGCTGACCGCCATCCACGTGACGCACCGGTTGGCCGCCTTCGTCGTGCTGGCCGCGATGGTGGCGCTGGCCGTCGCGCTGCGGCGCGCCAACGACCGCCGGGCGCGCCCCTATGCCACGTGGCTGCTCGGCCTGGCGGCCTGGCAGTTCGCCAGCGGCCTGTCGAACGTCGTGCTGGGCTGGCCCTTGATCGCCGCACTGGCCCACACCGCCGGGGCTGCCGCGCTGGTCGGCGTGCTGGCGGCGCTGATGGCCGCCTCGCCTCGCACCCTTTCCCCCGAACCCGTCGGCCGCTGGCCGGCGGCTACCGCTGAATCCGCATGAACGCCACCCCGAGCGCCGCCGCGCCGTCTCTCTCGCCCTGGCGACAGTACCTCGCGCTGACCAAGCCGCGGGTCGTCCAGCTGATCGTCTTCTGCGCCGCCATCGGCATGCTGCTGGCCGTCCCGGGCCTGCCCGACCTGGAACAGGCCCGCCTCGCGCTGTGGGGCACCGTCGGCATCTGGCTGGTCGCCAGCGCGGCGGCGGCGTTCAACTGCCTGATCGAGCAGCACATCGACGCGCGCATGAAGCGCACCGCCTGGCGCCCGACCGCCAGCGGCGAACTGAGCCGCCGGCAGGCGCTGGTGTTCTCGGGCCTGCTCGGCGGCGCCGGCATGCTGGTGCTGCACGAATGGGTCAACCCGCTGACCGCCTGGCTGACCTTCGGCACCTTCGTGGGCTACGCGGTGATCTACACCGTCGTGCTCAAGCCGCTGACGCCGCAGAACATCGTCATCGGCGGCGCCTCGGGCGCCATGCCACCGGTGCTGGGCTGGGCCGCGCTGACCGGCGACGTCGGCCCGGAATCGATGATCCTTTGCCTGATCATCTTCCTGTGGACGCCGCCGCACTTCTGGGCCCTGGCGCTCTACCGCGCCGAGGACTACGCCCGCGCCGGCCTGCCGATGCTGCCGGTCACGCACGGCAACGACTTCACGCGGCTGCAGATCCTGCTCTACACCTTCGTGCTGCTGGCCGCGACGCTGCTGCCCTTCGTGCACGGCATGAGCCACTGGCTCTACCTGGCCGCCGCGCTGGTGCTGGGCCTGCGCTTCATCCACTACGCCTGGCGACTCTGGCGCCACTACAGCGAGGCGCTGGCGCGCGAGACCTTCCGGTTCTCGATCTGGCACCTCTCGCTGTTGTTCGCCGCGCTGCTGCTGGACCACTACCTGCTGCCGTGGCAGCGCTGAACGCTGTTGACGCCGATCGCCGCCAGCTGCTCGCCGGCGCGGCGACGCTGCCGTTCTGGCTGGCCGGATGCGACGACCCGCCCAGGCCGGTCTTCAAGGCCGTCGACCTGACCGGCGCGGACTACGCCGACCGCTTCGAACTGCCCGACGTCGACGGCAGGATGCGCACGCTGGCCGACTTCCGGGGCCGCCTGCCGGTCGTGTTCTTCGGCTACACGCAGTGTCCGGACGTCTGCCCGACCACGCTGGCGATGCTGGCCGAGACGCGCCAGCTGCTGGGCGCCAGCGGCGATCGGCTGGTCGCCGTGCTGATCACCATCGACCCGGAACGCGACACGCCCGAGCTGCTGCGCCCCTACGTCGCGAGCTTCGGCGCCGACTGGGTCGCGCTGCGCGGCGACGCGGCGCAGACGCTCGCGACCGCCCGCCGCTTCAAGGTCGCCTACCGCAAGGCACCGGGCAAGACGCCGGACAGCTACACGATGGACCACACCGCCGCGTCCTACGTCTTCGACCCGCGCGGGCGGATCCGCCTCTACGTGCGCAACGGCATGCCGGCGGCCGACCTGGCCGCCGACCTGAAGCTGCTGCTGGCCGAAACCGCCTGACGGTCAGCGCGCCGGCGCCGACAAGGCTTCCCAGCGCTCCAGCAGCGCCATCAGCTCGTCGTCGATCTGCGCGTGACGGGCGTGCACCTCGGCCACGCGCTGCGGCGCCTCGGTGTAGAGGGCGCTGCCGGCGAGCTGCTCGGACAGGTCCTTCTGTTCGGCCTCGAGCGCCGCGATGCGGCCGGGCAGTTCGTCCAGCTCGCGCTGTTCCTTGTAGCTGAGCTTGCGGCGGGCGACGACCGTAGCCGGCGCCGCCACGGGCGCAGGCGCGGGCGCTGAAGCCGTCACCTTGGCGGCGTCCTTCGCAGCATCCTTGGCCGCCAGGGCCGCCGCCCGCTTCGACTGCTGCAGCCAGTCCTCCACGCCGCCCTCGTACTCGCGCCAGGCGCCGTCGCCCTCGCTGACCAACGTGCTGGTCACGACGGCGTCCAGGAAGGTCCGGTCGTGGCTGACGAGGAAGACGGTGCCGGGGTAGTCCTGCAGCAGGTCTTCCAGCAGTTCGAGCGTCTCGATGTCGAGGTCGTTGGTCGGTTCGTCGAGCACCAGCACGTTGGCCGGCCGGGCGAACAGGCGCGCCAGCAGCAGGCGGTTGCGCTCGCCGCCCGACAGGCTCTTGACCGGCGAGTTGGCCCGGGCGGGCGCGAACAGGAAGTCGCCGAGATAGCCCATGACGTGCTTGCGCGTGCCGCCGATCTCGACCCATTCGCTGCCCGGGCTGATGGTGTCGGCCAGCGTGGCCTCGGGGTTGAGCACCTCGCGCATCTGGTCGAAATAGGCGACCTGGATCTGCGTGCCGAGCCGGACCGTGCCGCTGTCGGGCGCGAGCTGGCCGAGGATCAGCTTGAGCAGCGTCGTCTTGCCCGCGCCGTTCGGCCCGATCAGGCCGACCTTGTCGCCGCGCAGCACGGTGTAGTCGAAGCCGCGCACGATGGTGCGTTCGCCGTAGGCCTTCGAGACGCCTTCGAGCTCGGCCACGATCTTGCCGCTGCGCATGCCGGCGTCGAGTTCGAGCTTGGCCTTGCCGACGACGTCGCGGCGCGCGACGCGCTGTTCGCGCAGCTTCTCCAGCCGGGCCACGCGGCCGACGCTGCGGGTGCGGCGGGCCTCGACGCCCTTGCGGATCCAGACCTCTTCCTGCGCCAGCAGCTTGTCGAAGCGGGCCTGCGCCAGCGCCTCGTCCTGCAGCTCGCGCGCCTTGGTCGCCTCATAGGCCGAGAAGCGGCCCGGGTAGCTGCGCAGCACGCCCCGGTCGAGTTCGACGATGCGGGTCGAGACGGCGTCCAGGAAGGCGCGGTCGTGGGTGATGACGACCAGCGCGCCGCGGAAGCTGGTCAGCAGCTCCTGCAGCCACAGGATGGCGTCGAGATCGAGGTGGTTGGTCGGCTCGTCGAGCAGCAGCACGTCCGGCGCGGCCGCCAGCGCACGGGCCAGCGCGACGCGCTTGCGCAGGCCGCCCGACAGCGCGTCGACCAGCCGATCCGGGTCGAGCTGCAGGCGGTGCAGGGTCTCGTCGACGCGCTGCTCCCAGGTCCAGCCATCGACCGCCTCGATGCGGCTCTGCAGCGCGTCGAGGTCGTCGTCCGGCCCCGGGTTCTCGTAGCGCTCGCGCAGGTCGCGGGCCTCGGCCACGCCGTCGCTGACGGCCTGGAACACGGTCGCGCCGGGCTCGAAGGTCGGCTCCTGGGCGACATAGACGCGGCGCAGGCCCTGCTGGACCTGCAGCAGGCCGTCGTCGGGCAGTTCCAGTCCGGCCAGGATCTTCAGCAGCGACGACTTGCCGCTGCCATTGCGGCCGATCAGGCCCAGGCGCTCGCCGGTCTCCACCGACATCGCGGCGTGGTCGAGCAGCGCCACGTGGCCATAGGCCAGGCTGGCATCGAGCAGGGTCAGCAAAGCCATCGCGCGGATTTCCGGTCATGGCCCCGCGCGTCACGTGTCGTGCGGCGGAGCACCAAAGGAAACGGCCGGACGAGCCGGCCGTTCGGGCAGTGAGGCGGAACCTGCGCGAGGCGTCAGGTCCCGACCATCCGCATCAACGGTACTTGACGTCGGCGCGGCGGTTCTTGGCCCACGAGGCTTCGTCGTGGCCGGTGGCGACCGGACGCTCTTCGCCGTAGCTGACGGCTTCGAGCTGGTCGTCACGGGCGCCCAGCAGCTTCAGCGACTGGACGACGGCCTGGGCGCGCTTGTTGCCCAGGGCCAGGTTGTATTCGCTGCTGCCGCGCTCGTCGGCGTTGCCTTCGATCACGACCTTGACGGCCGAGGCGGAAGCCAGGTACTTGCCATGCAGCTCGACGACCGGGCGGTCTTCGGCACGGATCACGAACTGGTCGAAGTCGAAGTAGATGCTGCGCTTCTTCGACAGGTCGCTGTTCGGGTCGAGGTGCGGGGCCAGGGCGGCGGCGGCGTTGTTGCTGGTCGCGGCGGCAGCCGGAGCGGCGGGGGCAGCAGCCGGGGCAGCCGGAGCAGGAGCCGGGGCGGGGGCCGGAGCCGCCGCCGGAGCCGGGGCGGGAGCGGGGGCCGGAGCCGGCGGGGTGCTGGAGCAAGCAGCCAGCGTCAGAGCGATGAGGGCGGCGGAGGTCAGACGGATCATTGTTGGTCCTGGTGGCAGCGGTGGTGACGGCGGTTGGTTCGAGCCGCATGCGGAACACACGGAACCCGAGATTTTAGCGGCACGACAAGTCTTCAGGGCATGCCCTGTCAACCAGTTCGCGTCAATGCGTGTCGAACCCGATCCCGGCGAAGAGTTCCCCGCATCAATACAAAGGCCGTGAAGGTGGCCAACAGCCACGCCGGCCAGAGGCCGAATCGACCGGCCCAGGCGGCGAACGGCGTCAGGCCGCTGCGGGCCGCGACCTCGCCGACCAGCACGCCGCGCTGGTGCGGCGGCAGGGCGTGGCGGACCTCGCCGCGGTGGTCGATGACGACGGTCGCGCCGGTGTTGGTCGCGCGCAGCATCGGCCGCTGGAGTTCGAGGCTGCGCAGCCGCGAGATCTGCAGATGCTGCGGCACCGCGACGCTGCGCCCGAACCAGGCGATGTTGCTGACGTTGGCCAGCACGCCGGGCACCTCGGCCGGCTCGCCGACGAAGCGGGCGGCCAGTTCCTCGCCGAACAGGTCCTCGTAGCAGATGTTGGGCGCCACGGCGACGCCACGCACATGGAAGGCCGGCGCCACCAGCGGACCCCGGTTGAAGTCGCCCAGGGGGATGTTCATCGCGTCGACGAACCAGCGGAAACCGCGCGGCACGAACTCGCCGAAGGGCACGAGGTGGTGCTTGTCGTAACGGTAGGCCGGCGTGCCGGCGGGTCCGAGCCCGGCGACGGAGTTGGTGTAGCCGTGTTCGAAGTCGCCCAGCGGCAGACCGACCAGCAGATGCCGCTCGCCGGCCGCGACCCGATCGGTCAGCTGGCGCCACAGGCCGTCCGGCAGCTGGTCGGGCAACAGCGGGATCGCCGTCTCCGGTGCGACGACCAGCTCGGTGCGGGCCGACAGCAGCGCGTGGAGGTGCCAGTCCAGCGCCTCGGGCAGGCGCTCGGCGCTGAACTTCTCGTCCTGGCTGACGTTGCCCTGCAGCAGCGTGACGCCGAGCCGTCCGGCTGGCTGCGTGAAGTCGGGACCGCGCCAGGCCGGCCCCCAGCCCGCCGCCGCGACGGCCAGCGCGGACAGCGCCAGCCAGACGCGCCGATCACGTCGGCCCGCCAGCCAGCGTGCGGCCTCGCCCGCCAGCCAGGCGGCCAGCCCGGCCGCGCAGGCGCCCATGCCGTAGACGCCCAGCCACGGCGCCAGCACCGCCAGCAGGCCGTCGGCATGCACATAGCCGGTGGCGCCCCACGGGAAGCCGGTGAACCACTCGCCACGCGCCAGCTCGATGGTCAGCCACAGCGCGGCAAACAGGACGGCATCCAGACCCGGGTGGTCGCGCCGCCCGCGGCGCCACAGCGCCAGCGCCAGTGCCGGCAACAGCGCCAGCGCGGCGGCCAGCGCCAGCACGGCCAGGGCGGCCAGCGGCGCAGCCAGGCCGCCGTAGTCGTGCATGCTGATGTAGAGCCACCAGAAGCTGCCGGCCATCCAGCCGGTCCCGCCCAGCAGGCCCAGCAACGCCGCCCGCCCGACACCGGCCCGGCCGGCCACGACCAGCAACAGCCAACCGGCCAGTGCCAGCAGTTGCAGGCCTGGCAGGTTCGCCGGCGCCAGTGCCAGCGCCTGGGCCCAGCCGCACAGCAGCGCGGCAGGCATCGTCAGGCGCAGCGGCCAGGGCGCCGCTGGGGCGGGTCGCAGGTTCATGCGGAAAGAGGAAGGGGGATGGAACGGGACGAAGAGGCGAGCCGTCGCCGGTCAACCGGCTTCGTCACGGGCCCCGGACGGCGCCCGCGTCACCTTGAACCAGCGCACCGCGCCGCCACGGGTCAGCATCACGGTGAACAGCAGCCCGGCGACCTCGACCGATTCGCCCCGGCGCGGCACCTGTCCGTGCTGGTGCGCGACGAGCCCGCCGATGGTCTCGAAGCCGTCGGCCGGCAAGGTGACGGCGAAGGTCTCGGCGACGGCCTGGATGTCGGCATCGCCGGCGACCCGCTGGCTGCCATCGGCCAGCGTGTAGATGCCGGACTCGGCGTCCTTGTCGTCGAACTCGTCCTCGATCTCGCCGACGATCTCCTCGAGCACGTCCTCGATCGTGATCAGGCCGGCAACGCGGCCGAACTCGTCGACCACCAGCGCCAGGTGGTTGCGGTTCGAGCGGAAGTCGCGCAGAAGCTCGTTGAGGCCCTTGGACTCGGGCACGAACACGGCCGGCCGCAGCAGCGTGCGCAGGTTCAGCTCGGGCGCCCGCTGCAGCTTGAGCAGGTCCTTGGCCAGCAGGATGCCGATGATGTTCTCGCGCTCGCCGTCGTAGACCGGGAAGCGCGAGTGCGCACACTCGATCACGGTGGCCAGCAGCTCGTCGTAGGGGGCGGCGATGTCCAGCAGGTCCATCCGCGGCGCGGCGACCATCGCGTCGCCGGCGGTGAGGGCGGCCATGCGGATGACGCCCTCGAGCATGGCGCGCGACTCGGGGTCGATCAGCTCGCGATGCTCGGCTTCGGCCAGGGTCTCGATCAGCTCGTCGGTGGAGTCCGGGCCGGGCGAGATGAACTCGAGGACGCGCTCGAACAGCGAGCGCCGGTCTTGGGGGCTGGAGCGCCCCGATTCGCGCGAATGGCGCGAACCTGGCTGAGGTTCGGACACGGCACGGCGCCGGAAGTGGAGACCCGTAAAGAATACCCGATGGTCGTTACAAGACAGACGTCCGGCAGGCGTTCGTGGGCGCCTTGACGACACCCAACCCTTGACAGACAGTGCATGATCCCCATGTCAGGGGGTCGATCCGCGCCAGAGCGCGCCGGCCCCGTTCCCATCTGCGAAAGTCGTCTCCATGTCCACCGGCCTCATCCCCGCCACCATCCTCACGGGCTTCCTCGGCTCGGGCAAGACCACGCTGCTCAAGCGCGTGCTGTCCGAGTCCCACGGCCAGAAGATCGCGGTGATCGAGAACGAGTTCGGCGAGGAGAACATCGACAACGACATCCTCGTGGCCGAAACCGAGGAGCAGATCATCCAGATGAGCAACGGCTGCATCTGCTGCACGATCCGCGAGGACCTGCGCGCCACGCTGACCGACCTGGCCCAGCGCCGCCGCAAGGGCGAGGTGCAGTTCGACCGGGTCGTGATCGAGACCACCGGCCTGGCCGATCCGGGACCGGTCGCGCAGACCTTCTTCATGGACGACGAGATCGCCGAGAGCTACCTGCTCGACTCGGTGCTGACGCTGGTCGACGCCAAGCATGCCCAGCAGCAGCTCGACGACCGCCAGGAGGCTCGCCGCCAGGTCGGTTTCGCCGACCAGATCTTCATCAGCAAGACCGACATCGCCGATGCGGCCGCCGTTGACGCGCTGGCCCATCGCCTGAAGCACATGAACCCGCGGGCGCCGCAGCGCCGGGTCCACTTCGGCGAGGTGCCGATCGCCGAGGTGTTCGACCTGCGCGGCTTCAACCTCAACGCCAAGCTCGAGATCGACCCGGAGTTCCTGTCCGGCGACGGTCATGGACACGCCCATGGCGATCACGACCATGACCATGACCACGTGCATGGCGAGCACTGCGACCACCCGCACCATCACCACCACGACGACGACGTGAAGTCCTTCGTGTTCCGCTCGAACCGGGCCTTCAGTCCCGCCAAGCTGGAAGACTTCCTGGGTTCGATCGTGCAGATCTACGGCCCGAAGATGCTGCGCTACAAGGGCGTTCTGCTGATGCAGGGCACCGACCGGAAGGTGATCTTCCAGGGTGTGCACCAGCTGATGGGCAGCGACCTCGGCCCGAAGTGGGCCGCCGGCGAGGAGCGCGGCAGCAAGATGGTCTTCATCGGCATCGACCTGCCTCGCGAGGTGTTCCAGCAAGGGCTGGAACACTGCCTGGTGTGATGGGCGCCACGTTGCCATGACGCGCACCCTGAACTCCCGGAGCGCGCCTAGGTTGCGTGGCTACAATCCGCGCGCCCGAAGGGGCCAGGAACATCGCGACGGCCCGCCTGGGCCCTCGTCGATGCCGGCGCCTGAGACCGGTTGGTGCCCCGTCCACGACGGGGGCGCCGACGGCTCGACACAAGCATCAGAAACACATCCGGCTCGGCCCGAGATGTCCGCAGTTCGACCGCCCTGGTGGTCGCAGCGCCCTCCAACCTGCCAACCTCCTCGAGTCGTCCCATGCCCGTGAACGAAGCCACCCGTGCGGCCCAGAAAGCCGACCCGAAACTCGCCAATGCCTGGAAGACCAAGGCGGGTCGCGATCTGAGCGAGCCCGAGCTGCTCGCGATGCCCGACAGCGAGTACATGAACGAGAAGCAGCTCGAGTTCTTCCGCGTCCGCCTGGAAGCCCAGAAGAACGACCTGCTGAGCAACGCGGGCGAGACCACCGAGCACCTGCGCGAGGACACCTCGATCGTTCCCGATCCGGCCGACCGCGCCACGATCGAGGAAGAACACGCCCTCGAGCTGCGCACCCGCGATCGCGAGCGCAAGCTGCTCAAGAAGATCTCGCAGGCGCTGTCGCGCATCGAATCTGGTGACTACGGTTACTGCGATGAAACAGGTGAGCCCATCGGCCTCGGCCGCTTGCTCGCACGACCCACCGCTACACTTTCTCTCGAAGCGCAACAGCGCCGGGAGCTGAAGCAGAAACTCTTCGGCGATTGATCCCCCGCACCCGCCGCAGCCACCCTCCGATCAGCCCTTCGCGCGCGGCATCGCACAGCCCTCATGTCTGAACCCAAGGAACCCCAGAAGAGCGGCTTCCTCCGCAAGGTGGTGCGGTTCGCGCTCAACCCGACCACCGACTGGGCAGACCTGAACGGCAATCCGCAAGAGCAGAAAGAGGACGATCAGGCCAAGACCGAGCTCAAGGCCATGATCGAGCGCAAGCGCCGCAACGACTTCGTGCGCAAGCGCGAGTTCGACATGCTGCGCAAGATCCGACGCGAAGGCCTGACCGGCGAAGGCATCGCCGGCCTGGAGGGTCTGTCGCACCTGGACGATTCCGAGGTCCGCACGCAGGACAGCGGTGCGCGCGCCGATGGCGACGTCAAGGACAAGATCGACGCGATCGAACGCATGATGGTCGGCGAGTCCGGCGGTCGTCGCAGTGGTGCGGCGGTGATGCGCTCGACCACGCCGTCGATGTCGGACTCGTTCTTCTCGGCCACGACGGCGCCGCAGGTGATGACGCCGGCCCACGTGGCCGATGCCTTCAAGCCGACCACCCCGATGGAGATGCTCGAAGGCTCGCTGCAGCTGCATCTGCCCGATCCCGAGGCGAAGTCCGGCGCACCGGCCCAGATGATGAGCAAGGGCGTCTCCGCGCTGTCGCCGCTGATGGGCCTGGGTGAAGGGTCCAACGCCTTCGCCGTCGAGGTCACCGAGCTGGCCCACGACCCCGAGCTCGACGAGGCGGTGATCGCCTTCGCCAATGCCGACTTCGAACAGTGCGAGCGCACGCTGCAGAACCTGATCGCCCCCGGCGGACAGCGTTCGCAACACGCGGAGACCTGGTTCGCGCTGTTCGACCTCTACCGCGCCACCGGCCTGCAGGCCAAGTTCGACGCGCTGGCGATGGACTACGTGCAGCGCTTCGGCTGGTCGCCGCCGCAGTGGTTCTCGCTGCCGCGCATGGTGGCCGAGGCCGCCGCAGACGACGCGCCGCGCACCGCGCGCAAGCCGTCGCAGATCGATGGCTCGATCGGCTGGATCGCCCCCGATGTGCTCGACGTGGCCGCCGTCGGCCAGCTGCGCAACCAGCTGCTGCACATGCCGCTGCCGTGGGTGCTGGACTGGCGCCAGATGCGCCGCATCGATGCCCAGGCCAGCGCCGCGCTGACCAAGCTGCTGACGGACTGGTCCAACGAACCGATCGAGATGCGCTGGATCGGCGGCGAGAAGTTCTTCGCCCTGCTGGCCGAACTGGCGCCGCCGAACAGCCGCAACGCCGATCCGGCCTTCTGGCTGCTGCGCCTGGAGTCGCTGCGCCTGGCCAATCGCGCACCGGATTTCGATCAGGCCGCGATCGACTACTGCCTGACCTACGAGGTCTCGCCGCCGTCCTGGTCGAACGCCCGCTGCTCGCTGCGCGTGTCCGGCGGCAGCGGCGTGACGGTCTCGCCGCCGACCCAGCCGGCGGACGGCAGCCTGAACTTCTCCGACGTCGATGCAGCCGAGGAAAGCGTGCCGATGCTGTCGACCGTCGAGCTCAACGGCCAGCTGGTCGGCGACATCGGCGGCCTGCTGAAGGGCCTGGAGGCCAAGGCCGGCACGGCCTCGGTGATCCAGGTGTCCTGCGCCCGACTGATCCGCATCGACTTCATCGCCGCCGGCGACCTGCTGAACTGGGTGCTGGCACGCCGCACCGAGAACCGCAGCGTCAGCTTCATCGATGCGCACCGGCTGGTCGCGCTGTTCTGCGGCGCGATGGGCATTACCGAACATGCCCGCGTGACGGTGCGCAACATCTGAGCGCACCCGGCGGGCACCCTGCCCGCCTTGGCTTGCCTCAGCCTGCCCCAGCCTGTCTGTCCCCGCCGGCCCTTCCCGAACCCCCGCACCGCGCCGGCCGCACCGGCGCCCTTCCCATGGAATCCTTCCACGGCACCACCATCCTCAGCGTGCGTCGCGGCAGCCAGGTCGCGATGGGCGGCGACGGCCAGGTCACGCTCGGCCACATCGTCGTCAAGTCCAGCGCGCGCAAGGTCCGCAAGCTCTACCGCGACCAGGTGCTCGCGGGCTTCGCCGGCGCGACCGCCGATGCCTTCACGCTGTTCGAGCGCTTCGAGGCCAAGCTGGAGAAACATCAGGGCCACCTCGTTCGAGCCGCCGTCGAGCTGACGCGCGACTGGCGCACCGACCGGGTGCTGCGCAAGCTCGAAGCCATGCTGGCCGTGGCCGACCGGACCGCCTCGCTGATCATCACCGGCAATGGCGACGTGCTGGAGCCCGAGCACGGCATCGTCGCGATCGGCTCGGGCGGCGCCTACGCCCAGGCCGCCGCCCGCGCGCTGCACGAGCACACGCAGCAGAGCCCGGCCGAGATCGTCAAGCGCTCGCTGGAAATCGCCGGCGACCTGTGCATCTACACCAACCAGTCCCACGTCATCGAGACGCTGGACTGAGCCCGAACTGACCGAGCCCATCGAGCCCACCATGGCCCTGACCCCGCAAGAGATCGTCGCCGAGCTGGACCGCCACATCGTCGGCCAGCACGGTGCCAAGCGCGCCGTCGCCATCGCGCTGCGCAACCGCTGGCGGCGCCAGCAGGTCGAAGGCGCGCTGCGCACCGAGATCACGCCGAAGAACATCCTGATGATCGGCCCGACGGGCGTGGGCAAGACCGAGATCGCGCGCCGCCTGGCTCGGCTGGCCGATGCGCCCTTCATCAAGGTCGAGGCCACCAAGTTCACCGAGGTCGGCTACGTCGGCAAGGACGTCGACAGCATCGTGCGCGACCTGGTCGAGAGCGCGATCAAGCAGGAACGCGAGCGCCAGGTCGTCGCGCTGCGCAGCCGTGCCGAGGACGCCGCCGAGGACCGCATCCTCGACGCCCTCGTGCCGCCGCCGCGCAGCGCCGCACGCGCACCCGACAGCCTGTTCGGCTTCGCCGCCGAACCCGCGCCGCCGCCCGCGCCCGCTCCGGACAGCACCGCGCGCCAGGTCATGCGCAAGCGCCTGCGCGAGGGCACGCTCGATGACAAGGAGATCGAGATCGATCTGGCCGACCCCAAGCCCACGATCGACGTGATGGCGCCGGCCGGCATGGACGGCATGGCCGATCAGCTCAAGGGCCTGTTCGCGCAGATGGGCCAGGGCCGCCGCACCACCCGCAAGGTCAGGATCGCCGAGGCCCGCCAGCTGCTGATCGACGAGGAGGCCGGCAAGCTCGTCAACGAGGACGAGATCCGCAGCCGCGCGGTCGCCAATGCCGAGCAGAACGGCATCGTCTTCCTCGACGAGATCGACAAGGTCGCGAGCCGCCACCACGACGGCGGCGGCAGCGGCGCCGAGGTCAGCCGCCAGGGCGTTCAACGCGACCTGCTGCCGCTGGTCGAAGGCACCGCCGTGCAGACCAAGCACGGGCTGGTCCACACCGACCACATCCTGTTCATCGCCTCGGGCGCCTTCCACCTGTCCAAGCCCAGCGACCTGATCCCCGAACTGCAAGGCCGTTTCCCGATCCGGGTCGAGCTGCAGGCCCTGTCGGTCGAGGACTTCGAGGCCATCCTGACCCGCACCGACGCCAGCCTGATCAAGCAGTACCAGGCCCTGCTGGCCACCGAAGGCGTGACGCTGGAGATCGCCCCCGACGCCATCCGCCGGCTCGCCCAGATCGCCTGCGACGTCAACGAGCGCACCGAGAACATCGGCGCGCGCCGCCTGTCGACCGTGCTCGAACGCCTGCTCGACGAGATCAGCTTCGACGCCCCCGCGCGCGCCGGCCAGACCGTCACGATCGACGCCGCGCTGGTCGACGCCCGCCTGGCCGACCTCGCCGCCAACGAGGACCTGTCTCGCTACGTGCTGTGAGACCTCGGTCATGACCTGGACGGCCACCTTCACCTTCGCCAAGCGCCAGTTCGACGACGACTTCCACCGCCTCGACGCCCAGATCGCCGAAGCGGCCCGGGCCATTCCCGGCTACCTCGGCGAGGAAGCCTGGGAGAACCCGGCCACCGGCCTGGTCGCCAACGTCTACCACTGGGAATCGCTCGAAGCCCTGCAGCAGCTGATGCAGCACCCCGTCCACCGCCAGGCCAAGGGTCGGCAAGCCGAATGGCTGGCGGGCTACCAGGTGGTGATCTCGCAGGTGCTGCGGGTGCAGGGAGATGGCCGCCTGCAGGGCCTGCCGCTGACGCCGCGCGAAGCCCCGCGCGGCACCTAGACTCCAGTTCGTCCTGACCTGACCGGAGCCCTCACCATGCCCAGCACCATCCGCCTCCACCGCGTCCTGCGCGCACCGCCCGAGCGGGTCTATCGCGCGTTTCTCGATGCCGGGGCGCTGGTCAAGTGGTTGCCGCCGCACGGGTTCACGGCGCAGGTGCATGAGCTGGATGCGAAGGTCGGCGGGGCCTACCGGATGTCGTTCACGAACTTCTCGAACGGCCAGAGCCACTCGTTCGGCGGCACCTACGTCGAGCTGGTGCCGGGCGAGCGCATCGTGCGGTCCGATGTCTTCGACGATGCCAACCTGCCCGGCACGATGACCGTGACGGTGACGCTGCGGGCCGTGTTCTGTGGCGCCGAACTCGAGGTCACGCAGGCCGGCATTCCCGACGTGATCCCGCCGGAGGCCTGCTACCTCGGCTGGCAGGAATCGCTGACCTTGCTGGCCCAGCTGGTCGAGGCCGAGATTCCGGGCTGACAGCTTGAACGCGGCCACGCCTTCCGATCGCTCGCTGTCGATCGCCCTGTTCGCGCTGGTCGGCCTGCTGGCCTGGTCCGGGGCCTCGCCCTACGACCGGGCGACCTGGTGGATGGAGGTGGCGCCGGTGTTCGTCGTCGTGCCGCTGCTGGTCAGCACCCGCTCGCGTCACCCGCTGACCACGCTGCTGTATGCCGGCATCTTCCTGCACGCCTGCGTGCTGATGCTGGGCGGCGCCTACACCTATGCACGCGTGCCGCTGGGTTTCCAGATCGCCGACTGGCTCGGGCTGCACCGCAACCCCTACGACAAGATCGGCCACTTCATGCAGGGCTTCGTGCCGGCGCTGGCCGCGCGCGAGGTGCTGCTGCGCGGGCGCCATGTGCAGGGCCGCCGGATGCTGGTCTTCCTGGTGGTCTGCATCGTGCTGGCCATCAGCGCGACCTACGAGCTGATCGAGTGGGCTGCGGCGCTGGCGCTGGGTCAGGGCGCCGACGAGTTCCTCGGCACGCAAGGCGACCCGTGGGACACCCAGTCCGACATGTTCTTCGCGCTGATCGGCTCGGTCTGCGCCCTGCTGCTGCTGACCCGGCTGCATGACCGCCAGCTCGGCCGGCTCCCGTCCATCCCCCAACCCGATTCCTCTCCATGACAAGCTACGTCGAAGGTGCCCTGATCCAGGACGAACGCATCGTCCACATGGGCCGCATCAGCCTGTGGTCGCTGGCCCACCTGCTGGCCCTGGGGGTCCTGCTGCTGCCGGTCTTCGGGATCGGCCTGATCTTCCTGATCAAGGCCTGGATCCGCTACAAGACCACCGAACTGGCCGTCACGACCCGGCGCGTGATCGTCAAGTTCGGGCTGATCCGGCGCAGCACGGTCGAGATCAACATCAACAAGGTCGAGAGCATCCAGGTCGACCAGGACATCCTGGGCCGCCTGTTCAATCACGGCACGCTGATCATTGCCGGCGCCGGCAGCCCGCAGGCCCCGATCGCCGGCATCTCCGACCCGATGGCCTTCCGGCGCGCCTTCATCCAGGCCCAGGACCAGGCCCGCTGAACGCACGCGACAGCGCCCGTCACCTGAACCGAAGGCACGACTCACACATTCGAGTCGTGTGGCTTGCCCCGATGCGGCTGTCACGGGGGTCTGCTGGAATCGCGGCATGACCCTTGAATCCCTGACCTTCCGGGTGGCCCGGCCCGAAGACGCACCGGCCTGCGTCGACCTGCGTGGTCGCACCCGCGAAAACCGCTTTTCCATGGCCCAGCTGGCCGCGATCGGCGTGACCGAGACGACCTGGGGCGACGGCATCGCCGATGGCAGTCTTCCCGGTCACCTCGCCTTCGACGGCGAGCGGCTGGTCGGCTACTGCTTCGGCGCGCCCGACAGTGGCGAGATCGTCGTGCTGGCCCTGCTGCCCGACTGGGAAGGCCGCGGCCTGGGTCGGCACCTGCTCGACCTGATGGTGACCGAGCTGCGCCACGAGGGACATCGCCGGCTGTTCCTGGGTTGTTCGTCCGATCCGGCGACGCGTTCGCACGGCTTCTACCGGCACCTGGGCTGGCGCTCGACCGGCACCGTGGACGCCGCCGGCGACGAGGTGCTGGAACTGCTGGAGCCGACGGCATGACGGCCCGCCTCATCTCGCTGGCCGCCACCGCCATGCTCGCGTTGGCCACGGCCTCGTTGACCGGCTGCGCCGCCACGCAGGTCCAGTCCAGCGGTGAACTGCTGCGCGGGCCGCTGTGCCAGCCGGGTTCGCCGCCGGTGTCAACCGTCATCTACTGGGCGCCGCAGTGGCGCAGCGACCAGAAGGAACCGGCCCGGCGCGAAGCCGCCGCGCTGCGCGGCATCCGGGACTTCGCCGATCGCACCGACTGCCTGGCGGTCAGCAGCATCCGCCGCCTGGCCGCCACGCAGGCGCTGTCCAACGACGCCGACCTGCAGCGCCTGCCGGGCTACGGTCCGGACGCCCCGGCGCTGCTGCTGCTGGTGGTCGTGCGCGAACTCGGGCCACGCCTGGAGATCGGCCTGCCCTGGGTCATCGAAGGTGGCACCGAGGCGAGCATCGAGGTACGCGTGGTCGACACCCGCACGTCGACCCGCCTGGCCAACACCCAGACGCTGTGGCGCAACGGCGGGCGCTGGGTCATCAAGGGCGTCAGCACGCTGGACCGCGACATGAGCGCCGCCCTCAGCGCGACGCTGATGCCCTCGGCCGCCAAGGCCACGCCCTGAGGCGCGCGGGCGGCCCATGTCGACACCCGCGACAGCCACCCCGATCGACGACTACATCGCCGCGCAGCCGGCCGCCGTGCGGCCACTGCTCGAACAGGTCCGCGCCGCCGCCCGCCGTGCCGCGCCGGACGCCGCCGAGGTCATCAGCTACCGCATCCCGGCGCTGCGCCAGCATGGCGTGCTGGTCTACTTCGCCGCCTTCCAGCGCCACATCGGCTTCTACCCGCCGGTGCGCGGTGACGACGCGCTGGTGCAGGAAGCCGCCCGGTATGCCGGCGAGAAGGGCAACCTGCGCTTCCCGCTCGACCAGCCGCTGCCGCTCGACCTGATCGAGCGCCTGACGCGGCTGCGGCTGGCGCAGGACACGCAACAGCACGCCGAGCGCGCGACCCGGCGGCGCCGGCCATGAGCGCTCACGAGGCCGACCGCGCCGGTCGTCCGGGCGAAGGTGGCGACTTCGTCCGCATCGCCACCTGTGCCACGCCGACCGAGGCGCACCTGATGCAGGGCATGCTGGCCTCGATCGGCCTGAGCCCGCGCGTGGCCGATGCCAACTTCATCCAGGCCGACCCGTGGATGACCCAGGCCACCGGCGGCGTGCGGGTGCTGGTGCCGGCCGAGGAGGTCGATGCCGCCCGGCGCGCGCTGGCCGACTTCGACGGCGGCGCGCTGGCCTTGCCGGACGACGCCACCGGGTCAGGCCCGGACGAAGCCGCCCCGCCGGACGAATCCCCGCGCCCGATCGGCCCGGCCTGGCGCTGGACCTTCGTGCTGCTGGCGCTGCTGGTCGCGGCCACGCACCTGGCGCGCAGCTGGTTCGCGCACCGGCCGCCCTGACGCGCCGTTTCCAGAACGGCTGGAACACCCGATGAACACGAACGAAACGCCCGATCAACGGTTCGAGCGCCGGGCCGCCGAGGTCGGCCTCGACCCGCAGGCCGAGCTGCGCATCGGCGGCCACTACGTCTCGCTGCTGCGCCACGCCGACCAGGTCTGGATCAGCGGCCAGGTGCCCCGGGTCGGCGACCGTGTGCTCGTCTGCGGCCGGGTCGGCGCGGGCGTCACGCTCGACCAGGCGCGCCTGGCCGCCCGCATCGGCGTGCTGCGCGCGCTGACGCTGCTGCGGCGCGAACTCGGCTCGCTCGACCGCGTCGCCCAGGTGCTGCGGCTGACGGTGTACGTCCAGTGCGCGCCCGACTTCACGCAGCACAGCGAGGTCGCCGATGGCGCCTCCGACCTGCTGCACGAGGTCCTCGGCGACGCCGGCCGCCACACCCGCACGTCGGTCGGCGTCTACCAGCTGCCCAAGGATGCGGCGGTGGAGGTGGATCTGGTGGCGGCGGTCCGGGCGAGCGCGGACGGCTGACCGGGCCTCAGCTCGACCGGATCACCCGACCAGCGCCAGCCCGCGTTCCTGCGCCAGGCGCAGCAGGCCCTCGAACACCAGCGTGTCGATGACCTCGATCTCGAGGTCGTGCAGCAGCTGCGCGAGCTTCACGGCGGCGCCGCCGCTCATCAGGATGCGGGGCGTGACGCCGCTGCGCAGCGCGAGCTGCCGGTGCATGCGTTCGACCGCGCCGGCGATCGCGCTGGCGCCGCCGCTCATCAGCGCGTCGCTGGTGTTGGTCGGGAAGTCCTGCACCTCGCCGGTCGGCACGCGAAGGCCGGCGGTGCCGGATTCGAGCGCCTTCAGCATCAGGCCGAAGCCCGGCAGGATCAGGCCGCCGAGGAAGCTGCCGGCCGGGTCGAGCGCGTCGACCGTCACCGCCGTGCCGACCATCACGACGACGGCCGGCGGCACCGGCTGGCCGGCAGGCGTGGCGGCCTGCAGGCGGGCGCGGGCGCCGACCATCGCGACCCAGCGGTCGCTGCCGAGCCGGGTCGGGTGTTCGTAGCGGTTGAGGATGCCGCCGCCGGTGGCCTGCGGGACGACCCACTGCGGCGTCAGGTCCCAGAGTTCGAGCTGTTCCTCGACCCGCCGGCGCACCGCGTCACCGGCGACGACGCAGCCCAGCATCGTCGTCGGGTGCGGCAGGCGGGCCCAGTCGGTCTCGGCCAGCTGGTCGATGGTCTCGAGGAAGACGGCGCCGTGGGCGCGCAACGTGGCGCCCGGCAAGGCCGCGTCGTACAGGCCCCACTTGAGGCGGGTGTTGCCGATGTCGAGGGCGAGAAAACTCATGGAAGGCCGCGGCGCAAGGACTGTCGGGTGATCGGCGGGGGGGCCGATCGTAACGGCCGGTCGGTGAGCGCCTGCTGCGGGGCTGCCCCGCTGCCGGCCGCGCGCCGGCCGTGTTAGGTCAGCCTGCCAGCAGCCGTTCGACCTGCGAGATCAGCTGGCGTGCCTCGGCCAGCCGATGCGGCCGCGACAGGCGCGCCTGCACTTCCGGCAACAGCGCCATCAGGTCACGCCGGTGGCGGGCGCGGCGCACGCGCAGCAGCGTCACCGCGCCGCTGACCGGTGCCTGCGACAGCAGCGCCTGCTGGATCAGGCTGCGGGCCTGCGACAGGCTGGCGTCCTGCTCGACCAGTTCGGCGTGGCGGGTGCGGGTTGGCGGGGGAGCCAGGCCGATGGTGTCGAGGCCGTCGGGGCCGGACACGTCCGACTGGAAGTTGGTGCTGGGATGGGGCCAGCCGAGTGGTTCCTCGGCGACTTGCGGCAGGGGTGCGCAGACGACGATCAGGCCGAGCGCCTGCAGTTCATCGAGGTAGCCCCGGGACACGCCTTGCTGCCGTGCCAGGCGCAGGACCTCGTCGACGTCACGGTGGCCATCGACCAGCAGCAGCATCGCCCGATGGCGCTGCGACAGGTGGCGCTGACTCGCCACGAGCTCGGCGTGACCGGCTGCCGTCTTGCACGGAATCCCCAAGGTGTCCCCTCGCGCTGTGTGCCACCGTTGCCAGGCTGGTACAGGCGGCGGCCGGATTCTGCGCCGTTTTGAACTACCCAAGCGAGCGAGGTGTCACCCCGGCACGGACCGATGCCTGGACGCCACGCATGGTTCAGTTTCATCAGCCAGACGGCGGCGCTGGCGACTCCAAAAAAAGGCGGCGTCGCGATCGTTGGTCCGATCGGGAGGCTTGCGCCACCCGGCCGGGACGATCGGACGCCGTTGTCCAAAAAATGTCCCACCTAACGAGGCCGCCCGGAGGCGGACTCCTGCTGAACGTTGCAGGAGCCGTGCCAGGCCGTCCCGGGCGATGGCAGCGGGCGCGGCATGACGGATGTCACGCCCGACCTGCCCGCCGCCGGCCGCACGCACCGAAGCGCATCGCGCCGCAGCCCGGAACCGCAGCATGCGCACCAGAAGCGTGCAGCCCCCCCGCCATCCGCCTGGCCCCCCGGACTATCCCGCGCTTCGCATGACGTTTACGTAAACGTCAACTTAGAATCAGTTTTCGCCGGCACAGTGCGCCCGCCCCGGACCCTACCCAGGAGACTTTCCGCATGACCCAGCTCAGCGCCGACTACCAGGCCCTCGCGGCCTATCGCCCGACCCAGAAGGTGCGCTTCGTGACGGCGGCCAGCCTGTTCGACGGCCACGACGCGGCCATCAACATCATGCGGCGCATCCTGCAGGGCATGGGCGCCGAGGTGATCCACCTGGGCCACAACCGCAGCGTCGACGAGGTCGTCACGGCTGCGCTGCAGGAAGACGCGCAGGGCATCGCGGTCAGTTCCTACCAGGGCGGCCACGTCGAGTACTTCAAGTACATGGTCGAGCTGCTGCGCGCGCGCGGCGGCGCCCACATCCAGGTCTTCGGCGGCGGCGGCGGCGTCATCGTGCCGGCCGAGATCCGCGACCTGGCCGACCACGGCGTGCGCATCTTCAGCCCCGAGGACGGCCAGCGCATGGGCCTGCAAGGGATGATCGGCGAGATGGTCATGCGCTGCGACGTCGACCTGTCGCCGCACGCGCCGGCCTCGGTGGACGCGCTGCAGGGCCACACCGAACAGGCCTGGCGCGCGCTGGCGCAGCTGATCACCGCGCTCGAGAACGGCCGGGCCGATCCGGCGCTGGCCGCCGCCGTGCGCGAGGCCGCCCAGGCCGACAAGGCGCCGGTCATCGGCATCACCGGCACCGGCGGCGCGGGCAAGTCCAGCCTGACCGACGAGCTGATCCGGCGTTTCCGGCTCGATCAGGACGACCGCCTGCGCATCGCCGTCATCAGCATCGACCCGTCGCGGCGCAAGAGCGGCGGCGCGTTGCTGGGTGACCGCATCCGCATGAACGCGACCGGGCCGTGGCGCAACGGCCCGCGTGTCTACATGCGGTCGCTGGCCACGCGCGACACCGGCAGCGAGATCAGCGCGGCGCTGCCCGACGTGCTGGCCGCCTGCCAGGTGGCGGGCTTCGACCTGATCGTGGTCGAGACCTCCGGCATCGGCCAGGGCGACGCGGCGATCGTGCCGCTGGTCGACGTGCCGGTCTACGTGATGACGCCCGAGTTCGGCGCGGCCAGCCAGCTCGAGAAGATCGACATGCTCGACTTCGCCGAGTTCGTCGCCATCAACAAGTTCGACCGCAAGGGCGCGGCCGACGCGCTGCGCGATGTCGCCAAGCAGGTGCAGCGCAACCGCGAGGCCTTCGGCGTGCGGCCCGAGCAGATGCCGGTCTTCGGCACCATGGCCAGCCGCTTCAACGACGACGGCGTGACGGCGCTCTACCAGGCACTGAAGGCGCGCCTGATCGACGCCCGCCTGGCGATGGACGACGGCCGCCTGCCGCTCGTCGACACCCGCCACAGCACGCACCAGACGCCGGTGGTGCCGGGTGCGCGGGTGCGCTATCTGGCCGAGATCAGCGACACCGTGCGCGGCTACAAGGCCCGCGCCCGCGCGCAGGCCCGGCTGGCCCGCGAGGTGCAGCAGCTGCGCGAGAGCGCGCGCATGCTGTTCGAGGCGATCCCCGAGAAGCACCGCGCCCGCGACGCCGTCGCCGATCTGGCCGATCAGCGCGAGGCCCGGCTCGATGCCGACGCCCGCAAGCTGCTGGTGCAATGGCCGCAGATGCAGGCCGCCTACGCGGGCGACGAGTACGTCGTGAAGATCCGCGACAAGGAGATCCGCACGCAGCTGACCCACACCACGCTGAGCGGCAACAAGGTCCGCAAGGTCGTGCTGCCGACCTACGAGGACCACGGCGAGATCCTGAAGTGGCTGATGCTGGAGAACGTGCCCGGCAGCTACCCCTACACCGCCGGCGTGTTCGCCTTCAAGCGCGAGGGCGAGGACCCGACCCGCATGTTCGCCGGCGAGGGCGACGCCTTCCGCACCAACCGGCGCTTCAAGCTGGTCAGCGAGGGCATGCCGGCCAAGCGCCTGTCGACCGCGTTCGACTCGGTCACGCTCTACGGCAACGACCCGGATCCGCGCCCGGACATCTACGGCAAGGTCGGCAACTCGGGCGTCAGCATCGCGACGCTGGACGACCTGAAGGTGCTCTACGACGGCTTCGACCTGTGCTCGCCGACGACCAGCGTCAGCATGACGATCAACGGCCCGGCGCCGTCGATCCTGGCGATGTTCATGAACACGGCGATCGACCAGCAGCTCGCCAGGTTCAAGGCCGACAACGGCCGCGAGCCGACCGACACCGAGGCGGCCAAGATCCGCGCCTGGGTGCTGGCCAACGTGCGCGGCACGGTGCAGGCCGACATCCTCAAGGAAGACCAGGGCCAGAACACCTGCATCTTCTCGACCGAGTTCAGCCTGAAGGTGATGGGCGACATCGCCGAGTACTTCGTGCACCACGACGTGCGCAACTTCTACTCGGTCTCGATCAGCGGCTATCACATCGCCGAGGCCGGCGCGAACCCGATCAGCCAGCTCGCCTTCACGCTCAGCAACGGCTTCACCTTCGTGGAGGCGTACCTCGCGCGCGGCATGCACATCGACGACTTCGCGCCCAACCTGAGCTTCTTCTTCTCCAACGGCATGGACCCGGAATACACCGTGCTGGGCCGGGTCGCGCGGCGCATCTGGGCCGTCGCGATGAAGGAGAAGTACGGCGCCAACGAACGCAGCCAGAAGCTGAAGTACCACATCCAGACCAGCGGCCGCAGCCTGCACGCGCAGGAGATCCAGTTCAACGACATCCGCACGACGCTGCAGGCGCTGATCGCGATCTACGACAACTGCAACTCGCTGCACACCAACGCCTTCGACGAGGCCATCACCACGCCGACCGAGGAGAGCGTGCGCCGGGCCATGGCGATCCAGCTGATCATCAACCGCGAGTGGGGCCTGGCGAAGAACGAGAACCCGAACCAGGGTGCCTTCGTGATCGACGAGCTGACCGAGCTGGTCGAGGAAGCCGTGCTGGCCGAGTTCGAGAAGATCGCCGAGCGCGGCGGTGTCCTGGGTGCGATGGAGACGGGCTACCAGCGCAGCAAGATCCAGGAAGAGTCGATGCATTACGAGATGCTCAAGCACACCGGCGAGTACCCCATCATCGGCGTGAACACCTTCCGCAACCCGCATGGCGAGCCGGTGCCCGAGCACATCGAGCTGGCCCGCTCGACCGAGGAAGAGAAGCAGTCCCAGCTGCAGCGCCTGGCCGACTTCCACGCCCGCCACGCGGCCGAGGCACCGGCGCAGCTGGCGCGGCTGCAGCAGGCCGTGATCGAGAACCGCAACGTCTTCGAGGTCCTGATGGATGCCGTGCGCTGCTGCTCGCTGGGCCAGATCACGAACGCGCTGTTCGAGGTCGGTGGCCAGTACCGGCGCAGCATGTGAGGCCCGGCAAGGCCGTTGTCATCGGCTCAAACCGGTAGGTGACGCACATCTAGCCGGCATGGTGGAAAGGCCGTCAAACCTGCATCTTCTGCGGGTTTGACACCTCTTCGAATCCGCCATGACCGCACAGCCGCGACACCTCCCGAAAACCCGCTCCGCTCACCTGCGGGTCTGCACCGCCAGCCTGCTGACCCTGCTGCTGGGCGCCTGCGGCGGCGGCAACAGCACCAGCACCTCGACGCCGCCGTCGGTCGTGCCCACGCCCACGCCGATCGTCACGCCCAAGACCGACACCCAGGCGCCGACCGTCACCGGTCTGAGTGCCGTCTCGCTGTCGATGGGCAAGGTCAGCGTGCGCATCAGCACGGTGTCCGGCGATGACGCCACGGCGGTCTGCCTGCGCAGCGACACGGTGCGGCCTGCCGCGACGGACGCCTGCTTCGGCAGCGGCGACATCGCCACGGTGACGGCCGTGACCGGCGTCGTGGCCTACCGGGGCTATGCCCGCGACGCGGCGGGCAACGTCAGCGCCTCGTTCGAACAGACGATCGACGCCTACGCGCTCGACACCGGCGCGCCGGTCGTCAGCGCCGTCACCCGCACGGTGATGGGCGGCGGCAAGGTGAAGCTGGTCGCCACGGTCGCCGACGACCAGGGTGTCACCGGCACCTGCTTCAGCACCAGCACGTCGACGACCGCACCGGCGGCCACCGATGCGTGTTTCCAGGCCTCGAACGAACTCGTCGTCGACGAGCCGACGGACCAGCAGGCCTACCGCGTCCATGCCCGCGACGCGGCCGGCAAGGTCAGCGTCGCCCGCCCCTTCCTGCTGGACCTGAAGCCTCCGGTCGTCAGCGGTGTCAGCGTGGTCGCGAACAGCGCCGGCAAGATCTCGCTGCAGATTGCCGGCACCGACAACGTCGGCGTGACCGGCTGGTGCCTGCGCGCGGTCTCGTCCGGGGCGACGACGGTGTCGCCAACGCCGCCGGCCTCGACCGATGCCTGCTTCACCGCCAATCCGCAGATCAGCGTGACCTCGCCGTCCAGCGACGTGGGCCGCTACGAGGCCCATGCCCGCGACGACGCCGGCAACGTCAGCGCGGCCTACGTCCACACGATCGACCTGGGCACGCCGTCGGTGGTGTCGGCCAGCGTCAGCGCAGCGGCGGCCGGCGTGGTCACCGTGACGGCCCAGGCGGTCGACAGCGTCGGCATCACCGGCTACTGCCTGCGCCCGGCCACCGACACCAGCACGCCGCTGGACGGCGACGCCTGCTTCCAGGCATCGCCCGCCCTCGCGTTCACGCTGCCGTCGCCGCCCACGACGGCCACGACGACCGTGCGCCTCTACGCCAAGGACGCCGCCGGCCACGTCAGCCTGCCGCTGCTGCGCACGATCTGCACCGCCACGGCGCTGCCCACCAGCGTCGGCGGAACGTTGCCGATCGTCTGCCTGCAGACCACGCTGGGCGACATCGCGCTGGAGCTCGAATCGAACAAGGCGCCGAGGTCGTCGACCAACTTCCTCGCCTATGTCGACGGCGGCTTCTACACCGACACGCTGTTCCATCGCGTGATGTACGGCTTCATGGTCCAGGGCGGCGGCAACACCCTGACGGGCGCCAAGACGACCAATGCCGCGATCACGCTCGAACGCACCACGCTGACGACGCTGTCGCACACCCGCGGCACGCTGGCGCTGGCCCGCTCGACCGCCGCCGACTCGGCGACCAGCCAGTTCTTCATCAACGTGGTCGACAACTCCTCGACGCTGAACGCCACGTCCACCGCCGATGGCTACGCGGTGTTCGGCCGCGTGCTGGAGGGCATGGACACCACGGTGCAGGCGCTGCGCAGCGTCGCGGTCGTCAACAGCAGCAGCGGCGAGTTCAGCGCCCCGGTCGACCAGCCGCGGATCGTGCGGGCGTACCGGATGAAATGAGCCCCGTTGGCCCGTCTGGCGGCGGGCCCATGCGGATTTGTGGCCTAATCGAGGGTTCGCGGGTCTGCAGCACTCGCTCTTTTCACCTCAACAGACCCCCGGAGCCAGTCATGGGCAACAAGATCATCACCGAAGCCGACCGCAAGGCCACCCCCCGTCCCGCAGCCCCGACCGGTGTCGCCTTCACGGCGCCGCACGGCCAGAAGGTGAGCCTGGAGCGTGGTGCGCACACCCGCTCGAAGAAGAACCCGGGCAAGCGTCCGAAGAAGGGCGGTTGATGCGGCGGCGCTGACGCGCCACGCATCCCTCGATGCATCAGGACGGCCTCATGGCCGTCTTGTCGTTTCTGAGCCCCAGCCTTCACATCGCCATGATCCGCATCACCGAACTGCGCCTGCCGCTGAACCACGCCGAGCCGGAGCTGCGCGCCGCCGTCGTCGCGCGCCTGGGGCTGGCGCGGGATGCGGACCTGGCGGACTTCAGCGTCTTCAAGCGGGCCTATGACGCGCGCAAGAAGACGGCGATCCTGCTGATCTACACGGTCGACTGCACGCTGGCCGACGGCCTGGACGAAGCGGCGACGCTGGCGCGCTTCGCGGCCGATCCGCACGTCAAGGCCAGCCCGGACACGCGATATCGCTTCATCGGCCATGCGCCGGCCGACTTCGGCAGCGCTGACGGCCGGCTGCGCCCGCTGGTGATCGGCTTCGGACCGTGCGGGCTGTTCGCCGCGCTGATCCTGGCGCAGATGGGCCTGCGGCCGATCGTGCTGGAACGCGGCAAGGTCGTGCGCGAACGCACCCAGGACACCTGGGGCCTGTGGCGGCGTCAGCAGCTGGAGCCGGAATCGAACGTTCAGTTCGGCGAAGGCGGCGCCGGCACCTTCAGCGACGGCAAGCTCTGGAGCCAGATCAGCGACCCGCGCCACCTGACGCGCAAGGTGCTGACCGAGTTCGTCAAGGCCGGCGCGCCCGACGAGATCCTCTACGTCAGCAAGCCCCACATCGGCACCTTCCGGCTGGTCAGCATGATCGAGAAGATGCGCGCCGAGATCGAGTTGCTGGGCGGCGAGATCCGCTTCCGCCAGAAGGTGGTCGACCTCCAGGTCGAGACCGACGCGAAGGGCATGCGCCAGGTGCGCGGCGTGACGCTGGAATCGGGCGAGCAGATTCGCGCCGACCACGTCGTGCTGGCGCTCGGCCACAGCGCCCGCGACACCTTCACGATGCTGCACGGCCGGGGCGTGGCGATGGAGGCCAAGCCGTTCTCGGTGGGCTTCCGCATCGAGCATCCGCAGGGCGTGATCGACCGTGCGCGCTTCGGCCCGAACGCCGGCAACCCGATCCTCGGCGCGGCCGACTACAAGCTGGTCCACCACGCCGGCAACGGCCGCTCGGTCTACAGCTTCTGCATGTGTCCGGGCGGCACGGTGGTGGCGGCGACGTCCGAGCCGATGCGGGTGGTCACCAACGGCATGAGCCAGTACTCGCGCAACGAGCGCAACGCCAACGCCGGCATCGTCGTGGGCATCGACCCGCAGGACTACCGGCAAGACGGCCGCCACGACGGCCCCGTGAACCCGCTGGACGGCATGGCCTTCCAGCGCATCTGGGAGTCGCGCGCCTACGAGCTGGGCGGCGGCGGCTACATCGCACCGGGCCAGCTGGTGGGCGACTTCATCGCCAACCGGCGCCAGGGCCGTCGCGGCCAGGACTTCGGCGACGTGCTGCCGTCCTACAAGCCGGGCGTGAACCTGACCGACCTGAGCGAGCCCGGCCGCGAGAGCCTGCCGCCCTACGTGCTGGAGGCGATCCGCGAGGCGTTGCCCGCCTTCGAACGCCAGATCCGCGGCTTCTCGATGCACGACGCGGTGCTGACCGGCGTCGAGACGCGCACGTCGTCGCCGCTGCGCATCAACCGCGGCCGCGACCACCAGAGCCTCAACACCCGCGGCCTCTACCCGGCCGGCGAGGGCGCGGGCTACGCCGGCGGGATCATGTCGGCCGGCGTCGACGGCATCGAGGTGGCCGAGTCGGTCGCGGCGGACCTCCTCGGCCTGCGGGCCTGATCAGCCGCGCGCCCGGCGCGCCCGCACCGCCTGCGCCAGCTGGTGCAGCACCGGCTGGGTCTGGGCCCAGCTGATGCAGGCATCGGTGATCGACACGCCGTGCGACAGCGGCTGGCCGGTGACCAGGTCCTGCCGGCCTTCCTGCAGGTGACTCTCGATCATCACGCCGGTGATGCGGCGTTCGCCGGCCGTGATCTGCGCGGCGATGTCGGCCGCGACGTCGATCTGGCGGCGGTGCTGCTTGCTGCTGTTGGCGTGCGAGCAGTCGACCATGACCTGCTCGCGCAGGCCCGATGCACGCAGCGTGTCGCAGGCGGCTGCCACGTGTTCGGCGCCGTAGTTGGGCGTCTTGCCGCCGCGCAGGATGACGTGGCAGTCGGCATTGCCGCGGGTCTCGAAGATCGCGGCCTGGCCCATCTTGGTCATGCCCATGAAGGCATGCGGCGCGCTGGCCGACAGGATGGCGTCGCTGGCGACCTTCAGGTTGCCGTCGGTGCCGTTCTTAAAGCCGACCGGGCAGGACAGGCCCGAGGCCAGCTGGCGATGGGTCTGGCTCTCGGTCGTGCGCGCGCCGATGGCGCCCCAGCTGATCAGGTCGGCGATGTACTGCGGGCTCAGCAGGTCGAGGAACTCGGTGCCGGTGGGCAGGCCCAGCTCGCCGATCTCCAGCAGCAGCCGGCGGGCCCGTTCGAGACCCTCGTTGATCGCGAAGCTGCCGTCCAGGTGCGGATCGTTGATGTAGCCCTTCCAGCCGACCGTCGTGCGCGGCTTCTCGAAGTAGACCCGCATGACGACGGCCAGCGCGTCGCTCAGCTGCGGCACCTCGTGCTTGAGGAAGCGGGCGTAGGCGATGGCCTGGTCGTGGTCGTGGATCGAGCAGGGGCCGACCACCACGATCAGCCGGTCGTCGCGGCCGTGCAGGATGTCGGCCAGCCCGGCGCGGCTGCGTTCGACCAGCGCCAGCGTGGCCTCGGGCACTGGCAGGCGTTCCTGCAAGAGCGCCGGGTTGATCAGCGGGCGCACCGCGCGGATGCGCACGTCGTCGATGCGGGTGGTGTCGAGCGTGGCCTCTCGGGTGCCGGCTTCGCGGTCGTGGCGGGGATCGTCCAGGGTGGGCATGGGAACTCTCGGTGCAAGGAGCAGCCCGGGATTATCCCGGCGCGACAGCGCGCGACCGGCTCGGGCACCATCGCCGCCGATGAGCTGGACGCCCCCCTTCGACCTGCCCCGCCTGGTGATGCGGCGCGTCTTCGCGGCCGGCCTGGCGGCGCTGCTGCTGGCAGCGGTGCTGGGGCTGGCACGCGTCAACCAGAACATCGAGGAAGAGGTCGACGCCGCGATGTCGCTGGCCAGCGTGATGGCGCGACTCGGCTCGCTTGATCAGGTCGACGACCGCAGCGCGCTGGCCGCCTTGCGCGAGACGCTGGCCGCCGAGGGCCTGCGTCACCTGACGCTGCACATCGTCGACGGCCACGGCCGGGTGATCCTGCGGCCCTTGCCGGCACCGCCCGATCCGGCGCCGCTGGGCTGGCTCTACCAGTTGCACCGCCAGATGCTGTCGGCGCCCGACGGCCGCCGCGCGACCTGGGCCGTGGCGCGGCCCGACGGCACCCGCTGGGTGGTGTCGCTGGCGGCCTCGCACGAGAGCGAGCGGGTCGAGGCGCTCAACAACCTGGCCGGCGCGCTGGCGCTGCTGCTGGGCTGCATCGGCGCGCTGCTGCTGGCGATGGCCTGGAACGTGCGCCGCGCCTTCGCGCCGCTGACCGGGCTGCTGGCCGCCATCGGCCGGCTCGAACACCAGGACGCCGCCGGCGTGCGCGAGCTGCCGCGCATGCCGATCCGCGAGCTGGAGTCGATCGCCACCGCCTTGCGCGAGCTGGTGCGCGCCCTCGATGCCGCCGAGACCGAACGCCGGCTGCTGAGCCAGCAGGTGCTGACGCTGCAGGAGGACGAGCGCCAGCACCTGGCGCGCGAGCTGCACGACGAGTTCGGCCAGCGCCTGACGGCCTTGCGGCTGGACGCCGCCTGGCTCGGACGCCGGCTGGACGACCAGCCGGATCTGCACGAGGTCGTCGCCGGCATGGCCGAACGCTGCGCCGAGGTCCAGCGCGACATCCGCGACCTGCTGGTGCGCCTGCGCCCGCTCGGTCCGGCCGCCGCCGACGACGACGGCGATGGCGAAGGGACGGACGCCCGTCTGCCGCTGGCCCGGCTGGTGCAATTGCTCGAAGGCCTGGTCGCCGGCTGGCAAGCCAGCAGCACACGCGACGGTGCGGCCGCATCGACACGCTGGACGCTGCGCCTGCGGCAGTCAGGCGCCGACGCCCGCCCCACCGATCGGCCGCTGGACCCGGCGCTGGCCGAGGCCACGCGCCTGCCGCGCGAGCTGGTGCTGGCCGTCTACCGCCTGAGCCAGGAGGCCCTGACCAACGCCGCCCGACACGCGCAGGCCCGCGAGGTCGAGCTGACGCTGACGCTGCACCCGCACGACACCGAGCCGACGCTGGACTGGTCGGTCCGCGACGACGGCATCGGCCTGGTCGACCTCGGCGGCGCCCGCCAGCGCGGCAACGGCCTGGGCGGCATGCAGGAGCGCGTCTGGGCCCTCGGCGGGCAGTGGCGCCTCGAACCGGCCGAGAACACGCCGGATGCCGCACGACCCGGCCTGCGCCTGTCGGCCCGCCTGGGCTGGAAACCGCCAACCTGACGCTCCCGATGAACACGCCCCTGCTCCCGACGCCACAGCCCGCCCGCCTCGCGCTGGTCGACGACCACGCCATCGTCCGGGCCGGCTATGCCCGCCTGATCGAGCTGGAGGACGACCTGTCGGTCGCCGCCGAGTTCGGTGACGCCGAACAGGCCCTGGCCGCGCTGGCCGGGCCGCTGCGCGGGCGCATCGACGCGCTGGTGCTGGACCTGTCGATGCCCGGTCGCAGCGGGCTGGAGCTGCTGCGCCACATCGTGCGCGCCGGCCTGCCGCTGCAGGTGCTGGTGGTGTCGATGCACGACAGCGCCGCGCTGGTGAGCCAGTGCCTGCAGGCCGGCGCCCGCGGCTTCGTCTCCAAGAGCGCCGACCCGCAGGCCCTGATCGACGCCCTGCGCCGGGTGCTGCGCGGCGAGCTGGTGATGCCGCCGGGCCACGGCGAGCCGACCTTGCGCCCGCCGCACCATGACCTGACCGCCCGCGAGCTGGAGGTGCTGCGCCGCCTGCTGACCGGCATGCCCTTCGACGAGATCGCCGGCCAGCTCGGCATGAGCGAGAAGACGGTCTCCAACCACCAGACGCAGATCCGCCAGAAGCTGGGCGTCGGCAACGCGGTCGAGCTGCTGCACTACGCACGCGCCCACGGGCTGATGCCCTGAGAGCGCTCAGGGAAAGACCGCCAGGAACAGGAACACCGCGAACAGCACCAGGTGGACGGCGCCCTGCAGCACGGTGGCGCGGCCGCGTCCGAGCGTGAGCGTGCCGACCAGGAAGGTCAGCACCAGCATCACGATCGCGCTGGGCGCGAGGCCCAGCACCAGCGGGTGCGGGTAGAACAGCGACAGCACGGCGACCGCCGGGATGGTCAGGCCGATGCTGGCCAGCGCCGAGCCAATCGCCAGGTTCAGGCTGGTCTGCAGCCGGTTGTGGGCCGCCGCGCGCACGGCCGCCCAGGTCTCGGGCAGCAGCACCAGCAGGGCCACCAGCACGCCCACCAGCGACGGCGGCGCGCCCAGGGCCTTGACGCCGGCCTCCAGGCTCGGCGCCAGCGTCTTGGCCAGCCCCACGACGCCGATCAGGCAGACCATCAGCAGCCCGAGCGCCACCCAGGCGACGCTGGTGGACGGCGGCTCGGCATGGGCGCTGGCGTCGGCCAGGTCGTCGGCATCGGCGGGCAGGAAGTAGTCGCGGTGCCGCACGGTCTGGACGAACACGAACACCCCGTAGAGCGCCAGCGAGACGATCCCGGCGAAGGCCAGCTGCGGCCCGGAGAACGTCGGCCCCGGCGTGCTGGTGGTGAACACCGGCAGGACCAGCGTCAGCGTGCACAGCGCGGCCAGCACCGCCAGCGACGGGCTGGTGCCCTCGACCCGGAACGCCAGCACGCCGTGGCGGATGCCGCCCACCAGCAGGCACAGGCCGACGACGCCGTTGCAGACGATCATGACCGCGGCGAACACCGTGTCGCGCGCCAGCGCGCTGGCCGAGGCACCGCCGGCCAGCATCAGCGAGACGATCAGCGCCACCTCGATGACGGTCACCGCCAGCGCCAGCACCAGCGTGCCGAACGGCTCGCCGACCCGGTGGGCCACCACCTCGGCATGGTGGACCGCCGACAGCACCGCCGCGACCAGCCCCAGCGAGGCCAGCAGCACGCCCCACCAGGCCTGGGCGCCGGCGAGCTGCAGGGTCACCAGCAGCAGCAACGCCACGGCGGGCAGCAACACGCTCCAGGCCGGCAGCGCAGGGGGCAGCGCGGGCAGCAGGCGGGAGACGAGCGAAGGCCGGTCGGTCGGGTTCATGCCAAAAGCATACGGGAGGGGCCTGCGGCGAACGAGATGCCCAGTCACGCCCCGCATGGTCGCTGCGCCGCAACATGAGCCGGGCCCATATCGTTTTCGTCACCGGTACGTGACCCGGGACGCGCATCCCTTGCGGCATGATGTTGCCCTTCGTCAGGTCGCTGTACCCGGGCCGACGTAAGGTGCCGACACCGGTTCAACCGTACCCGTCCCCGTCCCATCCCCCGTTCCCGTTCCCCTGCAGGAGACTCACATGAGCAAGCGCGACGTCGTCGTTCTGGGCGCAGCCCGTTCCGCCATCGGCACTTTCGGCGGATCGCTCGCCGACATGGAACCGGCCGATCTGGCCGGCGCGGTCATGAAGGCCACGGTCGAGCGTTCGGGCGTCGACCCGAAGTCGATCAACTACGTCACCGTCGGCAACTGCATCCCGACCGAAAGCCGCTACGCCTACGTCGCCCGCGTCGCCTCGATCCAGGCCGGCCTGCCGATGGACTCGGTCGCCATGGCCGTCAACCGCCTGTGCTCGTCGGGCCTGCAGGGCATCGTCACGACGGCGCAGAACATCCTGCTGTCGGACTGCGACTACGGCGTCGGCGGTGGCGTCGAGGTCATGAGCCGCGGCGCCTACCTGTCGCCGCAGATGCGCTCGGGCGCCCGCATGGGTGACGCCAAGATGATCGACGCGATGGTCGCCGTGCTGACCGACCCGTTCGGCGTCGGCCACATGGGCATCACCGCCGAGAACCTGGTGACCAAGTGGGGCATCAGCCGCGAGGAGCAGGACGCCGTGGCCGTCGAGTCGCACCGCCGCGCCGCGCTGGCCATCGCCGAAGGCCGCTTCAAGAGCCAGATCGTCCCGATCGTCAAGCAGACCCGCAAGGGCGAGGTCACCTTCGACACCGACGAGCACGTCAAGGCCGGCACCACGATGGAGTCGCTGGCCAAGATGAAGCCGGCGTTCAAGAAGGACGGCACGGTCACCGCCGGCAACGCCTCGGGCATCAACGACGGCGCCGCCTTCCTGGTGCTGGGCGACGCCGCCCGCGCCTCGGCCGACGGCCACAAGCCGCTGGCCCGCCTGGTGTCCTACGCCGTCGCCGGCGTGCCCAACGACGTGATGGGCGAAGGCCCGATCCCGGCCACCAAGATCGCCCTGAAGAAGGCCGGCCTGACGCTCGACCAGATCGACGTCATCGAGTCCAACGAAGCCTTCGCCGCCCAGGCCATCGCCGTGGCGCGCGGCCTCGAGTTCAACATGGCCAAGGTCAACCCCAACGGCGGCGCCATCGCCCTGGGTCACCCGGTCGGCTGCTCGGGCGCCTTCCTGGCCGTCAAGGCCCTGTACGAACTGCAGCGCACCCAGCAGCGTTACGCGCTGGTGACGATGTGCATCGGCGGCGGCCAGGGCATCGCGGCGATCTTCGAGCGCCTGTGATCGCATCTGGCTGACACGACAAAGGGGCCTTCGGGCCCCTTTTTCATGGTGCGGCGGAAGGCGCCGCTGCGGGTCGGCCGGTCGTCAGTCGACCGACTTCGCCAGCAGGTCGAAGTGCTCGACCACCGGCGGCTGCGCGAAGAACGGGCCGACGATGGCGCGCCACTGCGCGAAGGCCGGCGACTCGCGGAAGCCGACGGTGTGGTCCTCCAGCGTGGCCCACCAGATCGTCAGCAGGTAACGCTCGGGCGACTCGATGCCCTTGTGGACCTTGAAGCCGTGGAAGCCCTTCGCATGGGCGATGACGGTGGCCAGACCATGCTGGATGGCGGCGTCGAACTCGGCCTGGCGGCCGGGCTGGATGCGGATGTCGGCGACTTCGAGAATCATGGCGGGCTCCGGATGCGGGGTTGGCGGTCGTTGGATGGCGGTCGGGCCGGCATCGTAGCGGCGCCGGGCTTCCCGGGCTGTCACCTCGGACCCCCCACCTAGAATCCGCCGATGGCCATCCGCTCCACCATCCACAAGGCCGAACTGGCCATCGCCGACATCGACCGCGGCTACTACGCCGACCACGCGCTGACGATCGCACGGCATCCGTCGGAGACCGAGGAGCGCCTGATGGTGCGCATCCTCGCCTTCATGCTCAACGCCGACGAGCGCCTGGCGCTGGCCGGCGACATCTCGACCGACGACGAGCCCGCGCTCTGGGCCCGCGACGACACCGGCGCGATCCTGCACTGGATCGAGGTCGGCCTGCCCGACGAGCGCGTCATCCGCAAGGCCTGCGGCCGCGCCGACCGCGTCACCGTGCTGACCTACGGCGCGCGCAAGGCCGAGGCCTGGTGGGCCGACAACAAGAACACGCTGGCGCGCCACCGCAACCTGACGGTCGACTTCCTGAACGAAGCCGCCTGCGACGCCCTGACCGCCCTGGCCGACCGCTCGATGCGGCTGTCGGCCACGATCCAGGACGGCCACATCCTCGTCAGCACCGCCAAGGGCAGCGCCGAGCTGTCGCTCGACCACTGGCAGGCGCCGCCCGCCTGACCCGTGCGCGCCCGGCGGGCGCTTTGCGAGAATCGCGGGTTCGCCCCGACGACCCCCGACACCCGACCCAGCAGGCCACGAGCCCGCGCGCCGCCATGACCACCGAGACCTCCGACGCCCTGACCGATCCGCTGGCCCGCGAGATCCGCCGCCGCCGCACCTTCGCGATCATTTCGCACCCCGATGCCGGCAAGACCACGCTGACCGAGAAGCTGCTGCTGTTCTCGGGCGCGATCCAGATCGCGGGCTCGGTCAAGGCCCGCAAGGCCAGCCGCCACGCCACGTCCGACTGGATGGAGATTGAGAAGCAGCGCGGCATCTCGGTGGCCTCGTCGGTCATGCAGATGGAATACGGCGACTGCGTCATCAACCTGCTCGACACCCCCGGCCACCAGGACTTCTCGGAAGACACCTATCGCGTGCTGACCGCCGTCGACGCGGCGCTGATGGTGATCGACGCGGCCAACGGCGTGGAGCCGCAGACCCGCCGGCTGCTGCAGGTCTGCCGGGCCCGCAACACGCCGATCCTGACCTTCATCAACAAGATGGACCGCGAGGTCAAGGACCCGCTCGCGCTGATGGACGAGATCGAGCAGGAGCTGGGCATGACCGTCGTGCCCTTCACCTGGCCGGTCGGCATGGGCAAGGTCTTCCGCGGCGTGATGGACCTGCGCGCCGACCAGATGCGGCTGTTCGCGCCGGGCGAGGACCGCGTCGGCGGCGACGAGGAAACCCTGCACGGCCTGCAGGACCCCGTCCATGCCGAGCGGTTCGGCGCGCCCTACGAACAGGCGCTCGGCGAGATGGAACTGGTGCGCGACGCCGCGCCCGCCTTCGACCACGCCGAGTTCCTGTCGGGCCGCCAGACGCCGATGTTCTTCGGCTCGGCGATCAACAACTTCGGTGTGCGCGAGGTGCTGGACGCGCTGGTCGAACTCGCCCCGCCGCCCGGCGCGCGCACCGCGATCGAGCGCACCGTCGAGCCCGACGAGGCGAAGTTCAGCGGCGTCGTCTTCAAGGTGCAGGCCAACATGGACCCGGCCCACCGCGACCGCATCGCCTTCGTGCGCGTGTCATCGGGCAAGTTCACCCGTGGCATGCGCCTGAAGGTCGTGCGCAACGGCAAGGAGATGCGCCCGCAGACGGTGGTGAGCTTCCTGTCGCAGCGCCGCGAGCTGGTCGACGAGGCGGTGGCCGGCGACATCATCGGCATCCCCAACCACGGCGTGCTGCAGCTGGGCGACACGCTGACCGAGGGCGAGGCGCTGCACTACACCGGCCTGCCCTTCTTCGCGCCGGAGAGCTTCCGCACCGTCGAGATCAAGGACCCGCTGCGCAGCAAGCAGCTGCGCCAGGGCCTGCAGCAGCTGGGCGAGGAAGGCGCGATCCAGGTCTTCAACCCGGTCTCGGGCGGCTCGCTGATGCTCGGCGCGATCGGCCAGCTGCAGTTCGAGGTGGTGCTGCACCGCCTGAAGAGCGAATACGGCGTCGAGGCCCGGCTGGACCCCTGCCGCTTCACGCTGGCGCGCTGGATCACCTGCGCGGACGAGGCCAAGCTCAAGCGCTTCATCGAGTCCGAACCGCTGCGCATCGCCTACGACGTGGTCGGCGCGCCGGCCTTCCTGGTGCAGTACAGCTCGGACCTGCGGGTCACGCAGGAACGCGTGCCCGACATCCAGTTCCACGCCATGCGCGAGCACTCGGGCCGCGTCTTCGGGGCGGCACCGACGCTCTGAGCGGGCGCTCCGGGCAGGGGCCGGACTCCGTCGCGCGTCAGTCGCGCGGCGCCACCGGATAGGTGCCCGGCACCAGGATCGTCCGGTCGACGTTGGTGAGCTGCGTGTGGCCGCAGAAGGCCATCGTCACGTCGAGTTCCTTGTGCAGGATCTGCAGCGCCTTGGTGACGCCGGCCTCGCCCATCGCGCCCAGGCCGTAGACCATCGCGCGGCCGATCATCGTGCCGCGCGCGCCCAGGGCCCAGGCCTTGAGCACGTCCTGGCCGCTGCGGATGCCGCCGTCCATCCAGACCTCGATCTTCGAGCCGACCGCCTCGACGATCGCCGGCAGCGCGTCGATGCTGGCCGGTGCGCCGTCAAGCTGACGGCCGCCATGGTTGCTGACCACGATCGCGTCGGCCCCGGCCTGCGCGGCCAGCACGGCGTCCTCGACCTCCATGATCCCCTTGAGGATCAGCTTGCCGCCCCAGCGTTCCTTGACCCAGGCCACGTCGGCCCAGGACAGGCGCGGGTCGAACTGCTCGTTGGTCCAGGCCGACAGCGAGCGCATGTCGCTGACACCCTTCACGTGGCCGACCAGGTTGCGGAAGGTGTGGCGGCGCGTGCCGGCCATGCCCAGGCACCAGCGCGGCTTGGTCATCAGGTTGACGATGTTGGCCAGCGTCGGACGCGGCGGGGCGGTCAGGCCGTTCTTCAGGTCCTTGTGGCGCTGGCCGATCACCTGCAGGTCCAGCGTCAGCACCAGCGCGCTGCACCTGGCGGCCTTGCAGCGGTCGATCATGCGGGCCATCGCCTCGCGGTCCCGCATCATGTAGAGCTGGAACCAGAACGGCGCGGTGGTGTGTTCGGCGATGTCCTCGATCGAGCAGATGCTCATCGTCGACAGCGTGAACGGGATGCCGAACTTCTCGGCCGCGCGCGCGGCGTGGATCTCGCCGTCGGCGTGCTGCATGCCGGTCAGGCCGACCGGCGCGATCGCCACGGGCATCTTCGCGGCCTGGCCGATCATCTCGACGGCGGTGCTGCGGTTCTCCATGTTCACCGCCACGCGCTGGCGCAGCTTGATGCGGGCGAAGGCGCTCTCGTTGTCGCGGTAGGTGCCCTCGGTCCACGAGCCCGAATCGGCGTAGTCGTAGAACATGCGCGGCACGCGTTTCTCGGCCAGCACGCGCAGGTCCTCGATGTTGGTGATCACGGGCATGGCGGGTCTCCTCGGGGGTTTGTCGATGTGGGTAGGGCGAGCGCCGCGATGCTAGCGAGCGCCCTGTCCTGCTCGCCGGAAAGAAATTCAGGCCGGACCGGAAAGCGCGGCGCGGCCCTCGGCCACCGCCGCGGCGCAGGCTGCCGCCAGCCAGTCGGCAAAGGCCGCCGCCGCCAGATCGCCCGGCCGGACCCGCACCTGGTACTGCTGGGCCGGATGCGCCGGCAGGTCGAACAGCACCCGCAGTTCACCGCGCCGCAACCAGCCGCGCGCCAGCGAGGGCCGCACCAGCGCGACGCCCTGCCCGGCCAGCGCCGCCTCCAGCGTCAGGCCCAGGTCGACCAGGCGCGGGCCCTCGGCCGGCTCGGGCCAGTCCAGCCCGGCGGCGCGAAACCACGGCTGCCACGGCTCGACCGGCGTGCGCAGCAGCGGCCAGCCCGCCAGGTCGCCCGGCAGGCGCGGCCGGCCGTGACGCTCGATCAGCGCCGGGCTGGCCGCAGGCAGCACCGCCTCGTCCATCAGCAACGCCATGCCGGGCGAGCCCGGCGGGCCGTGGCGGACCTCGACGTCGGCCTCGACCGCCGCGCCGTCCTGCAGGAAGGGGATCGACAGCACGACCTCCAGCTCGACCTCCGGATGCGCGGCCGTGTAGCCCGGCAGCGCCGGCACCAGCACGTGGCGCGAGAACGTCGGCGGCGCGCTGACCCGCAAGGTGCGACGGCGCTGTCGCGCCCTCTGGTGCAGCGGCACGGCGGCCAGCAGCCCGAGCGCGGCGCGGACCTGGCCGAGGTACTCCTTGCCCAGCGCCGTCAGGGTGAGCGCTCGCCCACCACGCGCCAGCAAGGCCGCGCCGAGCAGGTCCTCCAGCGTCGCGATGCGCTTGCCGACGGCGCTGGCGGTGACGGCCAGCTCGTCGGCCGCGCGCTCGAAACTGCCCAGCCGGGCGGCGGCCTCGAAGGCTCGCAACGCCTCGATCGACGGGAAACGCAGGTCGGCGGACGGTGGCAGCACGGGCTCGTTCATGTCCGCACTCTAGAGGACGCCCCGCCACCCGGCCGCTCCGGACGCCCCGCCTTGCCACGTTTTTGAGCAGCCCCCTATAATCGCGAGCTTTTCGCTCGGTCCATGGACGACAGCTGGATGCACATCCAGCCACCCCCAAGGGCGCCGGCAACAGAAGTCAGGGCCTTGCCCCGAAGCCTGCGACGGCCACGCGCCGCCTGCAGGCTTTTCTGCTGGTCAGGCCCCTGGCACCGGACGAGAAGAACCACCACGTAACTTCAAACGGGAACAAGTTACCCATGCCAACCATCAATCAGCTCGTGCGCCACGGCCGTGAGGTCGAGCCCACGAAATCCAAGTCGCCTGCGATGCAGAACTGCCCGCAGCGACGCGGCGTCTGCACCCGCGTGTACACCACGACCCCGAAGAAGCCGAACTCGGCGCTGCGGAAGGTCGCCAAGGTGCGCCTGACCAACGGTTTCGAGGTCATCTCGTACATCGGCGGTGAAGGCCACAACCTGCAGGAACACAGCGTCGTGCTCGTGCGCGGCGGCCGTGTGAAGGACCTGCCGGGTGTGCGTTACCACATCGTGCGCGGTTCGCTTGACCTGCAAGGCGTCAAGGATCGCAAGCAGTCGCGTTCGAAGTACGGCGCCAAGCGCCCGAAGAAGTGATCGACTGATCATCAGCCCGTCACGCGACATCGTCACGATGCGCGTCCGACGGAACCAGCGGCAGCCGACCCGTGTGGGGCGTGTCTGTCGAGTAAGCGGATGTCCAGGCTTGTGAGTGACATCTCGGTGGCAGCGAAGGCGCAAGACGCGCAACGCCGCAACCCGCTGAAGCCTCGAAAGGAATTGAAATGCCACGTCGTCGCGAAGTACCCAAGCGCGAGATCCTCCCGGACCCGAAGTTCGGTTCGGTGGACCTGTCCAAGTTCATGAACGTGATCATGGAATCGGGCAAGAAGGCCGTCGCCGAACGCATCATCTACGGTGCGCTGGAGCAGGTCGAGAAGAAGGCAGGCAAGGATCCGATGGAGATCTTCCTGACCGCGCTGAACAACGTGAAGCCCATGGTCGAAGTGAAGTCCCGCCGTGTCGGTGGTGCGAACTACCAAGTTCCCGTGGAAGTTCGCCCCATCCGCCGGATGGCCCTGGCCATGCGCTGGCTGAAGGAATCGGCCCGCAAGCGCAGCGAGAAGTCGATGGCCCAGCGCCTCGCCAACGAGCTGCTGGAAGCCTGCGAAGGCCGTGGCGGCGCGATGAAGAAGCGCGACGAAGTGCACCGCATGGCTGAAGCCAACAAGGCGTTCTCGCACTTCCGTTTCTGATCCGGTCGACCCGACCTTGAACCCCCCGGCTGCCCCACCCGGTCCGATCGACCGGCACGGGCGGCCTTCGTATTTGGAGTGACACCATGGCTCGCCAGACCCCCATCGAGCGGTACCGCAACATCGGTATCTCGGCTCACATCGACGCCGGCAAGACCACCACCACCGAGCGCATCCTGTTCTACACGGGTGTGAACCACAAGATCGGTGAAGTCCACGATGGCGCGGCCACGATGGACTGGATGGAGCAGGAACAGGAACGCGGCATCACGATCACGTCGGCCGCGACGACCTGCTTCTGGAAGGGCATGGACCTGTCCTACCCCGAGCACCGCTTCAACATCATCGACACCCCCGGACACGTGGACTTCACGATCGAGGTCGAGCGCTCGATGCGCGTGCTCGACGGCGCGTGCATGGTCTATTGCGCCGTGGGTGGCGTGCAGCCCCAGTCGGAAACCGTCTGGCGCCAGGCCAACAAGTACAAGGTGCCCCGCCTCGCGTTCGTCAACAAGATGGACCGCACCGGCGCGAACTTCTTCAAGGTCGTCGACCAGATGAAGACGCGCCTGAAGGCGAACCCCGTGCCCATCGTGATCCCCATCGGTGCCGAAGAGAACTTCAAGGGCGTCGTGGACCTGATCAAGATGAAGGCCATCATCTGGGACGAGGCGTCCCAGGGCATGAAGTTCGACTACCAGGACATCCCCGCCGAACTCGTGGCTGACGCGCAGAAGTGGCGCGAAAGCATGATTGAGGCCGCCGCCGAGTCCAGCGAAGAGCTGATGAACAAGTACCTCGAGACCGGCGAGCTGACCGAGGACGAGATCAAGCTGGCGATCCGTCAGCGCACGATCGCGACCGAGATCCAGCCGATGCTCTGCGGCACCGCGTTCAAGAACAAGGGCGTGCAGCGCATGCTCGACGCCGTCATCGACTTCCTGCCCTCGCCGGTGGACATCCCCCCGGTCAAGGGCACGGATGACGACGAGCAGGAAACCAGCCGCAAGGCCGATGACAGCGAGAAGTTCGCTGCGCTGGCCTTCAAGCTGATGACCGACCCGTTCGTCGGCCAGCTGACCTTCGTGCGCGTGTACTCGGGCGTTCTGGCCTCGGGCGCTTCCGTCTACAACCCGATCAAGGGCAAGAAGGAACGCATCGGCCGCATCCTGCAGATGCACGCCAACCAGCGCGAGGAAATCAAGGAGATCCTGGCCGGTGACATCGCCGCCTGCGTGGGCCTGAAGGACGTCACCACGGGCGAGACCCTGTGCGATCCGGACGCCATCATCACGCTGGAAAAGATGGTCTTCCCGGAGCCGGTGATCTCGCAGGCCGTCGAGCCGAAGACCAAGGCCGACCAGGAAAAGATGGGCATCGCGCTGGGTCGCCTGGCTGCGGAAGATCCGTCGTTCCGCGTGCGCACCGACGAGGAATCGGGCCAGACCATCATCTCGGGCATGGGCGAGCTGCACCTGGAAATCATCGTCGACCGCATGAAGCGCGAGTTCGGCGTGGAAGCCAACGTCGGCAAGCCGCAGGTCGCGTACCGCGAGACCATCCGCTCGAAGGTCACCGACGTCGAAGGCAAGTTCGTTCGCCAGTCGGGCGGCAAGGGCCAGTACGGCCACGTCGTGCTGACCGTCGAGCCGCAGGAAGCCGGCAAGGGCTTCGAGTTCGTCGACGCGATCAAGGGCGGCGTGGTGCCGCGCGAGTTCATCCCCGCGGTCGAGAAGGGCCTGATCGACACGCTGCCCAACGGCGTGCTGGCCGGCTTCCCGGTGGTCGACGTCAAGGTGACGCTGACCTTCGGTTCGTACCACGACGTGGACTCGAACGAAAACGCCTTCAAGATGGCGGCTTCGATCGGCTTCAAGGACGGCTGCCGCAAGGCCAGCCCGGTCATCCTCGAGCCGATGATGGCCGTGGAAGTCGAGACCCCGGAAGACTACGCCGGCACGGTGATGGGCGACCTGTCCAGCCGTCGCGGCATGGTCCAGGGCATGGACGACATCCCGGGCGGTGGCAAGGTCATCAAGGCCGAAGTCCCGCTGTCGGAAATGTTCGGCTACTCGACCTCGCTGCGCTCGGCCACCCAGGGCCGCGCCACGTACACGATGGAGTTCAAGCACTACAGCGAAGCTCCCCGCAACGTGGCTGACGCGATCATCACCGCGCGCGCCAAGTAAGCAGTTCCTGCGGCCGCCTTCACGGGCGGCCGCACCTCGTGCGGTCTCCGCAGCGTCTGCCCCCGATTGCCCGTGCCCGGGGGATCCACAGCGCCGCGAGAGACCTAAAACCGCCCACGGGCATTGTTCTTTGATCAGGAATCTGACATGTCTAAAGAAAAGTTTGAACGGACCAAGCCGCACGTCAACGTCGGCACCATCGGCCACGTCGACCACGGCAAGACCACGCTGACGGCGGCGATCACGACCGTTCTGTCGAAGAAGTTCGGCGGCACGGCCAAGGCCTACGACCAGATCGATGCGGCGCCGGAAGAGAAGGCTCGCGGCATCACGATCAACACCGCGCACGTCGAGTACGAGACGGCCAACCGTCACTACGCGCACGTGGACTGCCCGGGACACGCCGACTACGTCAAGAACATGATCACGGGCGCCGCGCAGATGGACGGCGCGATCCTGGTGTGCTCGGCCGCTGACGGCCCGATGCCCCAGACCCGCGAGCACATCCTGCTGAGCCGCCAGGTGGGCGTGCCCTACATCATCGTCTTCCTGAACAAGGCCGACATGGTGGACGACGCCGAGCTGCTGGAGCTGGTGGAAATGGAAGTCCGCGAGCTGCTGAGCAAGTACGACTTCCCCGGCGACGACACCCCGATCGTCAAGGGCTCGGCCAAGCTGGCGCTGGAAGGCGACACGGGCGAGCTGGGCGAGCAGGCCATCATGAAGCTGGCTGACGCGCTGGACAGCTACATCCCGACGCCCGAGCGCGCCGTGGACGGCGCCTTCCTGATGCCGGTCGAAGACGTGTTCTCGATCTCGGGTCGCGGCACCGTGGTGACCGGCCGTATCGAGCGCGGCGTGGTGAAGGTCGGCGAGGAAATCGAGATCGTCGGTATCCGCGACACCCAGAAGACCACCTGCACCGGCGTGGAAATGTTCCGCAAGCTGCTGGACCAGGGCCAGGCCGGCGACAACGTGGGCATCCTGCTGCGCGGCACCAAGCGCGAAGACGTGCAGCGCGGCCAGGTGCTGTGCAAGCCGGCTTCGATCAAGCCGCACACGCACTTCACCGGCGAGGTGTACGTGCTGTCGAAGGAAGAAGGCGGCCGCCACACGCCGTTCTTCAACAACTACCGTCCGCAGTTCTATTTCCGCACGACCGACGTGACCGGCTCGATCGAGCTGCCGAAGGACAAGGAAATGGTCATGCCGGGCGACAACGTGTCGATCACCGTCAAGCTGATCGCCCCGATCGCGATGGAAGAAGGCCTGCGCTTCGCCATCCGCGAAGGCGGCCGCACCGTCGGCGCCGGCGTCGTTGCCAAGATCATCGAGTAAGTCTTTGCATGGCTGCCGGGCGATCCCGATGGGGTTGTCCGGCGACCTGTACCGGAGGCCGCAAGGCCACCCTGCTCTTTAAGGAATCACCATGCAAAAGCAAAAGATCCGCATCCGCCTGAAGGCCTTCGATTACAAGCTGATCGACCAATCGGCTCTGGAAATCGTCGACACGGCCAAGCGCACCGGCGCGATCGTCAAGGGCCCCGTGCCCCTGCCGACCCGCATGCAGCGCTTCGACATCCTGCGTTCGCCGCACGTCAACAAGACCTCGCGCGACCAGTTCGAGATCCGCACCCACCAGCGCCTGATGGACATCGTCGACCCGACGGACAAGACCGTCGACGCGCTGATGAAGCTGGACCTGCCGGCCGGCGTGGACGTCGAGATCAAGCTGCAGTGATGCAGCCGCGCCGGCCCCGGTGAACACCGGGCCGGCCCGAACCCGGAACCCCCGCCAGGTGCGAACCTGGCGGGGGTTTTTTCATGGCGCGATCAGGCCGATGCGGCCAGCGCGCGGTCGAGGTCCTCGATCAGGTCGTCGATGTGCTCGATGCCCACGCACAGCCGCACCGTGTCCTCGCCGACGCCCGAACGCGCCAGCTCCTCGGGCGAGAGCTGGCGGTGCGTGGTCGAGGCCGGATGCGTCGCCAGCGACTTGCAGTCGCCGATGTTGACCAGCCGCGTGAACAGCTGCAGGGCATCGAGGAAGCGCTCGCCGGCTGCCCGCCCACCCTTGACGCCGAAGGTCAGCAGGCCCGATGCGCGACCGCCCATCAGCGTGCGGGCCAGTTCATGGTCCGGGTGATCGGGCAGGCCGGCGAAGTTGACCCAGCCGACCTGCGCATGACCCTGCAGGTGCCGCGCCACCGCCAGCGCGTTGTCGCAGATGCGGTCCATGCGCAGCGGCAGCGTCTCGATGCCCTGCAGGATCAGGAAGGCGTTGAACGGCGAGATCGCCGCGCCCATGTTGCGCAGCGGGACCACCCGGGCGCGGCCGATGTAGGCGGCCGGGCCGAGCGCCTCGGTGTAGACGACGCCGTGGTAGCTGACGTCCGGCTCGTTCAGGCGCTTGAAGCGTTCCTTGTGCTGGGCCCACGGGAACTTGCCCGAGTCGACGATGACGCCGCCGATCGAGTTGCCGTGGCCACCCAGGTACTTGGTCAGCGAATGCACGACGATGTCCGCGCCGTGTTCGAACGGCCGGCACAGGTAGGGGCTGGGCACCGTGTTGTCGACGATCAGCGGCACGCCGTGGCGGTGCGCGATGTCGGCCAGCGCGGCGATGTCGGTCACGTTGCCCTGCGGGTTGCCGAGCGACTCGACGTAGATCGCCTTGGTGCGCGCGTCGATCAGCGGCTCGAAGCTGGCCGGGTCGCGGTGGTCGGCGAAGCGCGTCTGGATGCCGTACTGCGGCAGCGTGTGCGCGAACAGGTTGTAGGTGCCGCCGTACAGCGCCGTCGACGAGACGATGTTGTCGCCGGCCTCGGCGATGGTCTGGATCGCATAGGTCACCGCCGCCTGGCCCGAGGCCAGCGCCAGCGCCGCGATGCCGCCCTCCAGCGCCGCCACACGCGCCTCCAGCACGCCCTGGGTCGGGTTCATGATGCGCGTGTAGATGTTGCCCGCCACCTTCAGGTCGAACAGGTCGGCGCCATGCTGCGCGCTGTCGAAGGCATAGGCCGCCGTCTGGTAGATCGGCACGGCCACCGCCTTGGTGGTCGGGTCGGGCTGGTAGCCCGCGTGCACGGCGAGGGTCTCGAACTTCATCGTCTGGCTCCAATCGTTGACGGGTTGAGGACGTTCAGGTGGTGAACCCCCGATGCTGCGCCCGCCACTCGCCATCAGCAGCAGGACCATCCCTGCCTGCGCCCAACCTGCCGCCCGCAGCCGTCGGGCCGATGCCCGGGCGCGACGCCCACATGGGGTGAACAGCGGTGGCAAATCCGGGCTGATGCAGCGACCGTGACGTGTGCCACGTTCGACACTGGCCGGTGTCATGAACCTCTCCCGTTCACACGCCTTGACCGCGCGACCGCCCTTGATCGATGACCTGCGCCAGGCAATCGATCAGGACACGTGCGGGCTCGCCTTCCTGCCGGTCATCGGACTGGGCGACGGGCGGGTCCAGCACCACGAGGTCGTGCTGCGCTGGCGCCACCCGAGCCGGGGCGTGCGGCGGGTCGACGACCTGTTCCCGCTGGCCGGGCAGGCCGGCCTGATGCACCCGCTCGACGACTGGCTCTTCGAACGTGCCGCCGAGCAGTTGCAACGCTGGGCCGCCGACAGCGCCGGCGCCACCCCGCAGCGCTTGGCGATCACGGTGTCGGCAAGCCGGTTCCTGGCCGCTCCGGACAGCCTGATGCGATGGCGGGCGACGCTGGACCGGCTCGGCCTGACCCGTCACCAGCTGCTGCTGGCCGTCGACCACGTCGGTGCGCTCATGGGCGGGATGCCAGGCCACGGACTGGCGGCCGACATCCTGAAGATCGACCGCAGCGTGCTCGCCGGGATCGAACACGACGCCCAGGCGCTGGCGCGCTGCGAAGGTCTGGTCGAGCAGGCCCATCAGCTGGGCCTGCGGGCGGTTGCGGACGGCGTCGAGACGCCCGCCCAGCGCGCGGTTCTGGAGGCCATCGGCTGCGACCTTGGCCAGGGCCACCTGTTCGCGGCGCCCTCGCACGACGGCACCTGCCACGCCTGAGGTGCGCCGTCATGATGTGGGCCTTAAGACCCACCATCCAGACTTCGGGCGTCCACACCCGAACCTGACCGACTCGCCGTCTCCGACATCGCGCCGCCGGACGATCCGACCGACAACCGAGCCCGCCTGTGGTGCAGCAACCGCGTGGCACCGGCCGACATCGCGGACTCATCAAGCTTGAGTTCAGAATTGGGGGATGTCGTTCGTGACATCCTTCACGCCGAACGCGCTGGAACACGCCCGCGACGGTGAAAACAGCACCGCCTTCGGACCTGCCGGTCAATCGCCGGAACTGAACAAATCGCCCAACAGGCGAGCAACCGATGACCCGATCCGGCAAATATCACCCCCGGATCAGGTGGTGGCGCGTCCGGCACCGCTGAAAACCATCTCTTCCAGATTGATGAACGTCAATCTTGCGGACGCCGCCGCCGAGAAGGAGAGCCATTCCGGCCGGCCGTGGCAGCGGCCAGATCGCCAACATCGTCACGAAGACGCCGAGGTTCGCCCCGGATAATGGGTTCATTTCCCACCGAAGGCCACCGTCCGGCCGTCGCGATGGGCACGGTTTTTTGCACCTGGCAGTTCCCTTCGATTGGGTGCATGGCCTCACGATTCGTCGAGAGGCCATTTTTTTGTCTGCCGCCGGGTCAGTGCCGGTGTCGCGCGCGGTGGATCTCGATGGTCGCGTGCACGATCTCCTCGTGCACCGCGAGCCAGCGCCGGACCTCGGCGGCGGTCAGCGCCGGGTCGTCGGTGACGAGCACCAGCGCACAGGCGTGTGCGGCGCGGCCGATGCGCCAGACGTGCAGGTCGGTCAGCCGCGTGACGCCGTCGCCGCCATGCGCCGCGATGACCTCGCGGATCTCGTCGACGACCGGGTGATCCATCTCGCGGTCCAGCAGGACCCGGCTGGCATCGGCCAGCAGGCCCCGGGCCCAGTGCAGCACGACGACCGACCCGACCAGCCCCAGCACCGGATCCAGCCATGACCAGCCCCACAACCAGCCCGCCGCCAGCGCGGCCAGCGCCAGCACGCTGGTCGCGGCATCGGTCAGCACGTGGACGTAGGCCGAGCGCAGGTTGAGGTCGGGTGCCGGGCCGTGGTCATGGCCATGTGCGTGGCCGTGGGCATGACCGTGGTCATGCGGATGACCGTGCGCATGCCCGTGCGTGTGCCCATGCGCCCCACCCAGGATCAGCGCACACACCAGGTTGACCGCCAGCCCGACCGCCGCGACGACCATCGCCTCGACGTAGCGGATCGGTTCCGGCGACAGCAGGCGCTCGACCGAGCCGACCGCCATCATCAGCGCGACGACCACCAGCAGCACCGCGCTGGTGTAGCCCGCCAGCACCTCGATCTTCCACGTGCCGAAGGCATAGCGCGGGTCGTCGGCCAGGCGTCGCGCGCTCGCGTAGGCCAGCGCGCTCAGCCCGATCGCCAGCGCGTGCGAGCTCATGTGGATGCCGTCGGCCAGCAGCGCCATCGAGCCGTAGACCAGCCCGGCGACGATCTCGGCCAGCATCATCAGCAGCGTGATGACGACCACCTGGCGGGTGCAGCGTTCGGCCGCATCGTTGCCGGCATCGAAGCGGTGGTGATGCTCCCAGGGGGCGTCGGCTTGAGGTGGATCGTGGCGTGTGGACATCGTCAGATTCTGCCGGTCGGCACGAGCCACGAAAGAACCCAAGCTGGATAGACTCCCTCGGCCCGACCCGTCCACCGACTTGATGAACGCCGCCCCGCCGACCGCTCCGACCGCCGCCACCCGCATCGGTCGACGCCGGCTGCTGGCCGGCGCATGGGGCCTGGGTTGCGCGGGCTGGCTGACGGCGTGCAGCGAGCCGATCGGGCCGCTGCGCCTGGGCAGCATCGTCTTCCCGACCTACGAATACGCCTTCCTGGCGCGCGAGCTGGGCTGGCTCGACGACCGGAAGGTCCGGCTGATCGAGCTGCCGGCCAACACCTACAGCCTGCGCGCCCTGGCCGCCCACCAGCTCGACGCCTGCCAGCTGACGCTCGACGAGGTCCTGACCGCCCGCGAGGCCGGCATCGACCTGGCCGTCGTGATGGTGCTGGACATCTCCGCCGGCGCCGACGCGGTCTACGCCCGCCGGCCGATGGCGCTGGCCGAGATCAAGGGCAAGCGCATCGCGGTCGAGACCGGCGCCACCGGCGCGCTGATGCTCGACGGCCTGCTGGAGGCCGCCGGCCTGGACCTCGCGGCGATCCGGACCCTGCCGATCACCCTCGACCGCAGCGCCGAGGCGTACCAGCAAGGCGAGGCCGATCTGGTCGTCAGCGCCCAGCCCTGGTCGAGCCGGATCGAGGCCATGGGCGGCGTGCGCCTGTTCGATTCGCGGGCGATCCCGAACCTGATCGTCGACGTGCTGGCGGTCCGGCGCGAGGTGCTGGACCCGCAAGCCGAGTCGCTGCGCCAGGTCGTCTCGGCCTTGCTTGGGGCACGCCAGCACCAGGCCGCGCAGCCAGTCGACGCGGCCATGCGCATGGCCCCGCGTCTGCAGATGGCCGCCGCCGACGTCCCCGAGGTCTTCATGGGCCTGCGCATCCCCGGACTGGCCGAGAACCGCGAGCTGCTGGCGCCCGGCGGGGCGCTCCAGCATTCGGCGGCCGACCTGATGCGCCGCATGCAGGCCCACGGCCTGCTGCGGCTGGGCGCGGCGGGGTCACGCCCTGGCCGGCCGATGACGCTCGGACCGCTGCTCGATGCCCGTTTCCTGCCGGCCTCGCTGGCGACACCGGCATGAAACGCACCTACTCCGCCTCGGTCGCCCTGCCGCTGGGCCTGGCCGCCGTGCTGCTGCTGATGCTGTGGGCGGCGTGGGTCGAGGAACGCCAGCACGGCCATGAGGACGTGCTCGACGATGCCCGCGTCGCCATCGTGCGGGACGCCGAACGGCTCGCGCTGGTCGCCCAGAACAGCCTGGAGGATCACCCGACGCGCGTGGCGGCCGAGGTCGCGGCGGTGTCGACCGACGAGCGCGTGGCCACCGTCGCGCTGGTGGACCCGGGCGGCCGGGTCGCCGTGGGCCAGCGCCTGGCCTGGAACGGCCAGCCGGCGATGGCCGTGCTGGAAGGCTATGACCCGGTGCGCTTCGAGCGCGTCTCGCGTGGCCGGATGTTCGACCTGCAGGTCAACGAGGACGGCCGCCGCCTGTCGCTGATGCTGCCCTTCGAGATCGCCGGCGACGAGCGCCGGCTGCGCAGCGAGAGCGGCGGCGTCGTCTACCTGACCCATGACCTGACCTTGCAGGACCGCCTGGTCGACCACCGCTCGGCCCGCACGCTGGGCCTGCGACTGCTGGTGCTGGTGCTGGTCGTCGGGTTGCTGTCGCGGCTGATCCGGCTGGCCTTCACCCGGCCGCTGCGGGCGCTGCAGGACGCGGTCGGCCGCATCAGCGCCTCGGAACACGCCGGTGAGCCGGTGCCCGAACGTGGCCCGGCCGAGCTGCGCGACCTGGCCCGCAGCTTCAACCGCATGGGCGCGCGGCTGACACACGGCCAGCAGGCGCTGCGCAACAGCAATGCCCGGCTGGAAGGGATGATCCACGCGGCGATGGACGGGATCATCACCGTCGACAGCCAGCAGCGCATCGTCGGCTTCAACCGCGCCGCCTCGGCGATGTTCGGCTGGCCGATCGACGAGGCGATGGGCCAGCCGCTCGAACAGCTGCTGCCGTCGCGCTTCCGGCGTCACCACGTCGAGCACCTCGAACGCTTCCGCGACAGTGGCGAGACCGCCCGCGCGATGAGCCGCAACGCCGTCGTGTACGGCCTGCGCCGCAACGGCGAGGAGTTCCCGGTCGAGGCCTCGATCGCCTGCCTGCAGGTCGACGGCGAGGTCTTCTACACCGCCATCCTGCGCGACGTCACCGCGCGGGTGATGGCCGAACAGGAGATCCGCGCGCTCAACACGACGCTGGAGGAACGCGTCGCCAGCCGCACCGCCGCGCTGTCGCAGGCCAATGCGCGGCTGCTCGAACAGGAGACCGAGCTGCGCGAGGCCAAGGCCGCGGCCGAGAACTCGGCCCGCCTGAAGGCCGACTTCCTGGCCAACATGAGCCACGAGATCCGCACCCCGCTGAACGCCGTGATCGGCCTGGGCCACCTGGCGCTGAAGGCCGCCAGCGACGAGCGCCAGCGCGACTACCTGCGCAAGATCGGCCAGTCCAGCCAGCAGCTGCTCGGGCTGATCAACGACATCCTCGACTTCTCGAAGATCGAGGCCAACAAGCTCGACATCGAGCAGATCGACTTCCAGCTCTCGCGCGTGCTGGACGACTTCTCGACGCTGATCGCGCAACGTGCCGCCACCAAGGGGCTGGAACTCGTCTTCACCGTCGGCCGCGACGTGCCCGACCACCTCGTCGGCGACCCGCTGCGGCTCAGCCAGATGCTGCTGAACTACGGCAACAACGCGGTCAAGTTCACCGAGCAGGGCGAGATCGAGCTGAAGGTCAGCCGGCTGCCGTCGACCAGAACCGAGGGTGAAGGCGAAGACGATTCCGCCGGGCACGTCATGCTGCGCTTCGAGCTGCGCGACACCGGCATCGGCCTGACACCCGAACAGCGCGCCGGCCTGTTCCAGAGCTTCCACCAGGCCGACAGCTCGACCAGCCGGCGCTATGGCGGCACGGGACTGGGCCTGGCGATCGTCAGCCGGCTGGCCGAGCTGATGGGCGGCGAGGTCGGCGTCGACAGCGAACCCGGCGTCGGCTCGACCTTCTGGCTGACCGCCCGCTTCGGCCTGAGCCAGAACCGCCAGGCCTGGCAGATGTCCGAACCCGACGTGCGCAACCGCCGCGCGCTGGTGGTCGACGACAACGCCACCGCGCGGCTGACCTTGTGCGACCTGCTGGAGGCCATCGGCCTGCAGGCCAGCGCGGTCGACAGCGGTGCGGCCGCCCTGCAGGCGCTCGCCAGCGCCGACGCCGAGGGCGATCCCTACGACCTGGCGCTGATCGACTGGCAGATGCCCGGCATGGACGGCCTGGAGACCGCCCGCCGCGTGGAACGGCTGGGGCTGTCGACCCAGCCGCAGCGCCTGCTGGTGACCGCCTTCGGCCGCGAGGAGATCCACGTTCAGGCCGAGGCCGAGGGCTTCGCCGGTGTGCTGGTCAAGCCGGTCAACGGCTCGATGCTGTTCGACGCGCTGATGCAGGTGATGCGGCGTGCGCCCGGTGCGGTCGGCCCGAACGTGGCGCCGTCACCGGCCCCGCTGGACCAGATGCTGCTGGCGATTCGCGGCGCCTCGGTGCTGCTGGTCGAGGACCACGAGATCAACCAGCAGGTCGCGCGCGAGCTGCTGGTCGATGCCGGGCTGCGCGTCGACGTGGTCGACAACGGCCTGAAGGCGACCGAGCAGGTCCGACTGCACGACTACGACCTGGTGCTGATGGACCTGGACATGCCGGTGATGGACGGCCTGGCCGCGACCCGCGCCATCCGCGCGATGCCCGATCGAGGCCAGCTGTGCATCGTCGCGATGACCGCCAGCGCGATGGCCGAGGACCGCCAGCGTTGCCTGGATGCCGGCATGAACGACTTCCTCGCCAAGCCGATCGAGCCCGACAAGCTGGCCCAGGTGCTGCTGGCCCACATCGCACCGGGCATCGCCCGCGCCCCGCGCGCCGCGCCGTCGCGCCCGATCGCCAGCGCGCCGCGTCCGCCACGCGACGATGACGACGCGGCGGTACTGGACGTGCCGGGCCTGGACGCCACCGTCGGCCTGCGCCGCAGCGGCGGCAAGAAGGCGCTCTACCGGTCGCTGCTGCGCAAGTTCATCGCCAGCCATGCCGATGTCGCCGAGCGCCTGGGCGCGCAGCTCGACCGCGCCGCGCAGGGCGACAAGGCCGGGCGCGACGAGGCGCAGCGGCTCGCCCATGCGCTCAAGGGCGTGGCCGGCAACCTGGGCGCGACGGCCCTGCAGCAACACGCGACCGAACTCGAACAGGCGCTGACAACCGGCGTGCCGCTGGCCACGATCGAGCCGCTGCGCGAGCGGCTGGCCGGCGCGCTGGCCGCGCTGCTCGACGGCCTGGCCCGCCAGCTGCCCGACGATCCGGCCGAACCGCCTACGCCCGCCGCAGCGATCGACCGGGCCCGTCTGCGCGAGGTCGCGCGGCTGCTCGACCGCCAGCTCGACGAGGGCGACGCCGAGGCCCAGGACACCGCCGCGCACCACGCCGCGCTGCTGTCGGCCGCGCTGGGCGAACAGCACCACCGCTTCACCCACGCGATCAGCCGCTATGCCTTCGACGAGGCCCGCACGATGCTGCGCGAGCAGCTCGGCCCCGACCTGGACACGCCGTCCTGACGGCCCGAGGCCCGGACACCCGACATGCCGATCGACACCCTGATCCCGCACGCCCACTCGACCATCCTGGTGGTCGACGACACGCCCGAGAACCTGGAGCTGATGGCCGCGCTGCTGTCGCACGAGAAGTACCGCGTGCGGGTGGCTCACAACGGCGAACGGGCGCTGGCACTGGCGCGGGCGCAGCGGCCCGACCTGATCCTGCTGGACATCATGATGCCGGGCATCGACGGCTACGAGGTCTGCCAGGCGCTCAAGGCCGACCCGGACACCGCGCTGATCCCGGTGATCTTCCTGACCGCCAAGGTCGAGATCGAGGACGAGACACGCGGCCTGGCGCTCGGCGCGGCCGACTACATCACCAAGCCGATCAGCCCGCCGATCGTGCTGGCCCGCGTGCGCACCCACCTGCAGCTCAAGGCCGCCGCCGACGCGCTGCGCCAGCAGAACGCCCGGCTGGAGGACGAGGTGGCGCGACGCACCCGCGAGATCGGCCTGACCCAGGACGTCACGGTGCAGGCCATCGCCTCGCTGGCCGAGACCCGCGACAACGAGACCGGCAACCACATCCGCCGCACCCAGCACTACGTCAAGTGCCTGGCCGAACACCTGCGCGACCACCCGGACCGCTACCCGGCCAGCACCGCGCTGCTGACCGAACGCAACATCGAGCTGCTCTACAAGTCTGCGCCGCTGCACGACATCGGCAAGGTCGGCATCCCCGACCGCATCCTGCTCAAGCCGGGCAAGCTGACGCCGGAAGAGTTCGAGGTCATGAAGTCGCACACCACGCTGGGCCACGAGGCCCTGGTGACGGCCGAGCAGAGCCTGGGCACCGAACTGGCGTTCCTGCGCTTCGCCAAGGAGATCACGCTGTCGCACCAGGAGAAATGGGACGGCAGCGGCTACCCGCAAGGCCTGGCCGGCGAGGCCATCCCTCTGTCGGCCCGCCTGATGGCACTGGCCGACGTCTACGACGCGCTGATCAACCGCCGCATCTACAAGCCGCCGTACTCGCACGAACAGGCCGTCCAGATCATCCGCGACGGCCGCGGCTCGCACTTCGACCCGTCACTGGTCGACGCCTTCCTGGCCGTGCAGGACCACTTCGTCGAGATCGCCCGGCGGTTCGTGGATCCGGAGTGAGAGCGGGCGGCGAGAGACCCCTCACCCTCATTCCCTCTCCCGCAAGGGGAGAGGGATGACCACTTTGCAAGGTCGTCGCGCTAACGGGGCGTCGTGGCGTCTTGACTGGCTCATCGACTGAGCCACTTTCAAGAACCACGATCAACACGAAGCAAGAACCCCTCTCCCCTTGCGGGAGAGGGTAGGGTGAGGGGTCCATCCCCCGTCGCCCTCCGGCGACGCACTTGCTGGCCGGAAGGCTGGCGCGTCTGGCGAGAGACCCCTCACCCTCGTTCCCTCTCCCGCAGGGGGAGAGGGATGACCACTTTGCAAGGTCGTCGCGCTGAAGATGCGTCGTGGTCTCTTGACTGGCTCATCGACTGAGCCACTTTCAAGAACCCCGATCAACACGAAGCAAGAACCCCTCTCCCCTTGCGGGAGAGGGTAGGGTGAGGGGTCCATCCCCCGTCGCCCTCCGGCGACGCACTTGCTGGCCGGAAGGCTGGCGCGTCTGGCGCGAGACCCCTCACCCTCGGTCCCTCTCCCGCAAGGGGAGAGGGATGACCACTTTGCAAGGGTGTCGCGCTAACGGGGCGTCGTGGCGTCTAGGCTGGCTCATCGACTGAGCCACCGCCAAGAACCCCGATCAACACGAGGCAAGAACCCCTCTCCCCTTGCGGGAGAGGGTAGGGTGAGGGGTCCATCCCCCGTCGCCCTCCGGCGACGCACTTGCTGGCCGGAAGGCTGGCGCGCCTGGCGCGAGACCCCTCACCCTCGGTCCCTCTCCCGCAAGGGGAGAGGGATGACCACTTTGCAAGGGCGTCGCGCTAACGGGTCGTCCCGGTGCCTGGACTGGCTCATCGACTGAGCCACTTTCAAGAACCCCGATCAACACGCTGCAAGAACCCCTCTCCCCTTGCGGGAGAGGGTAGGGTGAGGGGTTCATTCCCCGTCGCCCTTCGGCGACGCACGCCTCACCACGTCCCGACGTTCGGCATCGACACCCACGGCTCGGCCGGGGGCAGGGCCGGGCCGGACTGCAGGAGTTCGATCGAGATGTTGTCGGGCGAGCGCACGAAGGCCATGCGGCCGTCGCGGGGTGGGCGGAGGATCGTCACGCCGTGGTCGACCAGGCGCTGGCAGGTGGCGTGGATGTCCTCGACCTCGTAGGCGATGTGGCCGAAGTTGCGGCCGCCGGTGTAGACCTCCGGGTCCCAGTTGAAGGTCAGCTCGACCTGGGCATCGGGCTGGCCCGGTGCGGCCAGATAGACCAGCGTGAAGCGGCCGGCCGGGGCCTCGTGGGTGCGGATCACGTCCAGGCCGAGGGCGTCGCGGTAGAAGCGCAGGGAGGTCTCGAGGTCGGTCACGCGGACCATGGTGTGCAGGTAGCGCATGGGCTGTCTTTCGCAGGAGTCGGGGACAGAGAACGGGGAACGCGGGAAGAGCGGCGGGCGACTCAGCCGGCTTCGCCGGCCGGCACCAGCGCGGCCGGGTCTTCGGCCTTGCGGCTGGCCGCCGCCCGCTGTTCGCGGGCGACCAGCCAGGTGCCGAACACGCCGCAGGCGCAGACGATCAGGATGCCGGTCATCGCGATGCCGTCGGGCAGGTGGTGAAACACCAGCCAGCCGCCGAAGGTGGCGATGGGCACCTGCAGGTACAGGAAAGGCGTCAGCGTCGCGACGCCGGCCCGCGTGTAGGCCAGCGCCAGCAGGTAGTGGCCGACACCGCCGAAGACGCCCATCAGGCCCATCAGCAGCCACATCGACAGCGGCTGCGATTGCCAGGCCCAGGGCAGCACCAGCGAGGTCAGCGCCAGCCCGCCCAGGCCGGACCAGACGTGCGTGGTGGCCGCCAGGTCGGTGCGGGCGAGTGTGCGGGTGAGGATCTGGAAGGCCGCGCTGATCACCACCAGCACCAGCGGCAGCAGCGTGCTCAGGTGCAGCAGCTCGCGGCTCGGGCGGATCACCAGCAGCGTGCCGGTGAAGCCGCCGAGCAGGCACAGCCAGCGCCAGATCGACACGTGCTCGCCGAGGCCGCGGGCCGCAACGACGGTCATCAGCAGCGGCGTCAGCATCATCACGGCGGTGAACTCGCCGACGTGCATCGTGCGCAGGCACAGGAAGGCCAGGCCGTTACAGCCCACCAGCAGCAAGGCGCGCAGCAGCTGGCCGCCGGGCTGGGCGGTGCGGAACAGCTCGCGGCCGTGGCGCGGCCACATGACGGCCAGCGACAGGATGTTCTGGACCACGTAACGGACCCAGATCGCCATCGCCACCGGCACGGATGCGGCGGCGATCTTGCCGGTCGTGTCGAGCCCGCCGAAGCAGACCACGGCGGCCACGAGGAGAAGGATGCCGGTGGTCTCGGAAGGAACGCGGCGGTCGAGGGGCGCAGAGGACGTCATCCGCGCAATGTTGACACCGCCGCGCCGTTCACGCTGTCACCTGGAGGATCGTGCCCGCGCACTCGCCCAGGCCGATGCGGCGGGCGCCCGGCCGTTCGCCCCAGGCCCGCAGGATCACCGTGTCGCCGTCCAGCAGGAAGGTGCGGGTCTCGCCGCCGGGGAGCGTCAGCGCGCGCTTGCCGCCGGCGCTCAGCTCCAGCATCGAGCCGCCCTGCTCGGGCGACGGGCCCGACAGCGTGCCGCTGCCCAGCAGGTCGCCGCTGCGCAGGTTGCAGCCGCCGATCGCGTGGTGGGTGACCAGCTGCGCGAAGGTCCAGTAGGCGGCCTCCACGGTGCGGCCGATCGACAGCCGGTGCGGCGCCAGACCGGCGGCGCGCATCGCGGCGGTCTGGATCAGCACCTCCAGCACGAGGTCGAGTTGCCCGGCCGCGCGGTTGGCCGGCGAGTCGAGGTAGGCCAGCGGCTGCGGGTCGTCGGCCGACCGCACGAAGGGCGCGCGGAACGGCGCCAGCGCGTCCATCGTGACGATCCACGGCGAGACCGTGCTGGCGAAGTTCTTGGCCAGGAAGGGGCCGAGCGGCTGGTACTCCCAGGCCTGCACGTCGCGGGCGGACCAGTCGTTGAGCAGCACGATGCCGAACAGGTGACCTTCGGCCTCGCCGATCGGGATGGACTCGCCCTGCGCGTTGCCGCGCCCGATCACCGCACCGAGTTCCAGCTCGTGGTCGAGCCGGCGGCTCGGGCTGAGGATGGGCTCGGCATGGTCCGGCCCCTTGATCTGGCCCTGCGGCCGGCGCACCGGCGTGCCGCTGACGACGATCGACGAGCTGCGGCCGTGGTAGCCGATCGGCACCCACTTGTAGTTCGGCAGCAGCGGGTTGTCGGGCCGGAAAAGCGTGCCGACCGTGGTGGCGTGGTGGATGCCGGTGTAGAAGTCGGTGTAGTCGCCGATCTCGCACGGCAGCGCCATCGCGGCCTGCGACTGCGGCAGCAGTGCAGCCGTCAGCGCCGGCTGCATCGGCGAGCCGGCCCGCAAGGCGCGGCTCAGCGCCAGCCGGACGGCGCGTTGCGGCGCGCGGCCCAGCGCCATGAACGCGTTCAGGTCGCCCGCACCCAGCAGCGCCAGCGCCGGCTGGACATCGGCCGACCAGCCCGGCGCGGACGCGGCCAGGCGCAGGTCCAGCACCTGGTCGCCGATCGCCACGCCGACGCGCAAGGCCGCATCGCCGGGCCGGCGGAAGCGGCCGAACGGCAGGTTCTGGATCGGGAAGTCGGTGTCGGCCGCGTTGGCCGAATCGACCCAGCTGGCCAGCGCCGCATCGTGGCTCTCGTCCAGCGCATCGACGGGCGTCGTGTGCAAGTCGCTCACTGCTTGAACTCCCGCTGGTGGAAGAAGGCGGCGTGCTTGGGTGCGCGCTTGGTCTTGCTCCAGTCCTCCAGCATCTGCCACTTGACCTCGTCCATGCGGCGCAGCATCTCGGCCTCGTCCGGATCCGGGCAGGCCAGCTCAACGCGGTGGCCGTTCGGGTCGAAGAAGTAGATCGAGTGGAAGGCGCCGTGGTCGGTCACGCCGAGCACGTCGACGCCCTCGGCCTCCAGATGGGCCTTGAAGGCGAGCAGTTCCTCGCGGTCCTGGACCCGGAAGGCGATGTGCTGGACCCAGGTCGGCGTGTTCGGGTCACGGCCCATCGGCGGCTGGGTCGGCAGCTCGAAGAAGGCCAGCACGTTGCCGGCGCCGGCATCGAGGAAGACGTGCATGTACGGGTCCGGCGCCTTGGTGCTGGGCACCAGGTCCTCGGCGATGGCCAGCAGGAAGTCCATCTTCAGCATGCGGCCGTACCACTCGACGGTTTCCTTGGCGTCGCGGCAGCGGTAGGCGACGTGGTGGATGCGATCGATCTTCATGGGTTGCTCCAGTCGGTTCAGACGACGCCGTCGCGCGCGGCGGCCAGCGCCTCGCGCAGCACGCGCAGGTCGCCGATGTGGTTGGCGAGCAGCAGCACGAGGCGGGCGTTGAGCATCTCGCTCTGCTCGTCGCTGAGGTCGCGGTGGCTGTCGATCAGGGCCTCGTAGAAGTCGTCGCCGGGCGTGTAGGCGCGGACGAACCGTTCACCGGGGATGCCGAAGTTCGGCGTGGTGACGAGGTGGGGTGTTGCGGCGTTCATGGCGGTGTTCCTTCGGCTCGGTGCAGGCTCAGTGCAGACACAAGGCACGCGCCAGCGCGGCCTGCAGCGCGGCAGCGTCGTAGCCACGCCAGCGGGCGGCCACGTGCTGGTCCGGGCGGATCAGGTAGACGGTGCCGGGGCGGGCGTCGCAGCGGCGGCTGACCAGCCCCTCGCTGTCGATCAGGTCACCGGCCAGCACCGGCGAGCCGGGCTGGCGGATGCGCCGCAGCGCGAGCGGGACCGGCGTCGCCGGCAGCTCGATCCCTGCATCGCCGAAGACCAGCAGCGTGAAGCCGCCACCGACCTGGCGCAGCAGCCAGTCGGCCTGGCCGTTGCGGATCACCGGTGCGTCGCTGAGCGGTGCGCCCGGCACCATCCAGCCGTCGAAGGGCTCGGCATCGGGCGTGTTCAGCGGCGAATCCACCAGCAGCGTGGGCACGCTCAGGCGGCCGGAATTGACCAGCGCGCGGGCAAACGGGTGCTGGCGCGCCAGCCCCAGCACGGCGTTGCGGAAGGTCTTCGAGACGCGGCTCTTGGGCGTGATGAAGTCGGTCGAGCGGGTGCTGTTGCGGATGTTCTCGTCGGCCGCCGTGCCACGCTCGTGGCAATAGCTGTCGAGCAGCGCCTCGGGCGCCCGGCCGTCGATCACCGCCTTGAGCTTCCAGCCGAGGTTGTCGACGTCCTGGATGCCCGAGTTCGCGCCCCGCGCACCGAAGGGTGAGACCTGGTGCGCCGCGTCGCCCGCGAACAGCACGCGGCCATGCCGGAAACGCGGCATGCGACGGCACTGGAAGGTGTAGACGCTGACCCACTCCAGCTCGAATTCGGGGCCGTCGCCCAGCATCTGGCGGATCCGCGGGATGACACGTTCGGGCTTCTTCTCCTCTTCCGGATCGGCGTCCCAGCCGAGCTGGAAGTCGATGCGCCAGACGTTGTCGGCCTCGCGGTGCAGCAGCACGCTCTGGCCGCGATGGAAGGGCGGGTCGAACCAGAACCAGCGCTCGGCCGGGAAGTCGGCCTTCATCACGACGTCGGCGATCAGGAAGCGGTCCTTGAAGACCTGGCCCTCGATCTCCAGCCCCAGCATGCGGCGGATCGGGCTGCGCGCGCCGTCGGCCACGACCAGCCAGTCGGCGTCGATCGTGAAGGCGCCATCGGGCGTCTCGACCTGCAGGCGTGCGCCGGGGCCCTGCCCGTTCGATGACCCGTCCGGCGTCACCGCCACCACCTTGTGCTTCCAGCGCAGCTCGATCGCCGGCAGTTCGGCGGCGCGCCGCAGGAGGTATTCCTCCAGGTAGTACTGCTGCAGGTTGACCATGCCGGGCCGCTCATGGCCGGGCTCGGGCACGAGGTCGAAGCGGAACACCTCCTCGGTGTCGAGGAAGGTGCGGCCCACGTTCCACGTCACGCCCTTGTCGACGACCGCCTGGCCGCAGCCCTGGCGGTCGAGGATCTCCAGCGTGCGCTGGGCGTAACACAGCCCGCGCGAGCCGATGCTGACGGTGTCGTCGTCGTCCAGCAGCAGCACCGGCTGGCCCTGCTGCGCCAGCTCGATCGCCGCCGAGATGCCCACCGGGCCGGCGCCGATCACCACCACCGGCCGGCGCGTGATGGCGGGCTGGTCGAGTTCCGGCGCGCGGGGCGAGCTGAACTTCGGGTAGGTGTAGGTCGAGAGCACGGCTCAGCCCTCCAGCGTTTCCCACATCTGGCGGTCGCGGTCGGCCGTCCAGATGCGCGGGTCGGCGTGGGCGGTGGCCTCGTCGTAGCAGCGCGTTACGTCGAAGGGCATGCAGTGGTCGAAGATGACCCAGTGGCCGTACTTCGGCTTGAGCGCCGCGTAGGTGTCCTTGTAGACGGCGTTGAGCGTCTTGCCGGCTTCGACGCCGGCCTTCACGTTCGTCCAGACGTCGGAGATGAAGTCGCGCGTGCCCTGCAGGCCGGCCTGGACCTGCGCGGGCGTCGTCAGCGCGGCACCGCGGCCGGGCACCAGCGCGTTGGGTTGCAGTGCGGCGATGTTGTCGAGCGTCTTCGGCCAGTCCTGGAAGTAGGCGTCGCCGGCATAGGGCGTGGCGTCGAACTCGACCAGGTCGCCCGAGAACAGGATCTTCTGCTCGGGCAGCCACGCCACCGTGTCGCCCTTGGTGTGGCCGCGTCCCAGCTGGATCAGCTGCACTTCCAGCTTGCCCAGCCAGATGCTCATGCGGCCGGTGAACGTGATGGTCGGCCAGGTCAGGCCGGCCGGCACGCTCTCGACGTTGCGGAACAGGCGCGGGAAGCGGCCGATCTCGCTGGCCTTGTCCTGCTCGCCGCGTTCGACGATCAGGTCGTAGGTGTCGCGGCTGGCGACGATGTGCTCGGGCTGATAGGCCGAAGCGCCCAGCACGCGGACCGCGTGGTAGTGGCTCAGCACGACGTACTTGATCGGCTTGTCGGTGACCTCGCGGATGCGGCGGATCACGTCCTGCGCCATCACCGGCGTGGCCTGGGTGTCCAGCACCATCACCGCGTCGTCGCCGACGATCACGCCGGTGTTCGGATCGCCCTCGGCTGTGTAGGCGTAGGCGTTCTCGGACAGGCGGGTGAAGCTGACCTGCTTCTCGACGAGGTCGGCCTGGCTGGCGAAGGCTTTGGTGCTCATGGTGGGGGCGTCGGGTTGGATGAGAGGGGCGGCGGCGGAGTTCGTTGATGTCTAACGAGTTCGCCTTTACCGAACAAGGCTTGATCTTAGGCAAGTCGTTTGCTAATGTCTAACTGATTCGTCTACGTGAAAACCCGAGCCTCCCCGTGACCGACCCCGCCCTGCCCCTCGAAGCCCCCGGAAACGCCGAGCCGGACCCCGAGGGCGGCAGCCCGAGCGGGTCGAAAGGCCCGCGCGGCATCCAGAGCGTCGAGGTCGGCGGCCAGCTGCTGATCGCGCTGGCGCACGTCGGCCGGCCGATGGCGCTGAAGGACCTGGCGCGCGAGGCCGGCATGGTCCCGGCCAAGGCGCACCCGTACCTGGTGAGCTTCGGCAAGCTCGGGCTGGTGGTGCAGGACGCCGGCAGCGGCCACTACGGCCTGGGGCCGCTGGCGCTGCAGCTCGGGCTGATCAGCCTGCAGCAGTTCGACCCGGTGCGGCTGGCCAGCGCGGAACTGCCGGCGCTGGCGCAGCAGGTCGGCCACACGGTCGCGATCGCCGTCTGGGGCAACCGGGGGCCGACCATCGTCCGGCTGGAGGAAGGCCCGACCGCCGTGCACGTCAACATGCGCCACGGCACGGTGGTGTCGCTCGACGGCACGGCCTCGGGCCTCCTGTTCGCGGCGCACCGGCCGCCCGCCGAGGTCGCCGCCGTGCTGCACGCCGAGAACGGCCGCACGCCTGATGCCGCCTTCGCCACGACGCTGGCGCAGGTCCGGGACCAGGGCTGGGCCGCGCGCGTCGACGGCTCGATGCCGGGCGTCAGCGCCGTCGCCACGCCGGTGTTCGACGGCTTCGGCGCGATGGTGCTGGCGCTGGTCGCCATCGGCCCGAGCGCCGCCTTGCCGGCCGACGCCGCCAGCCCGCTGCTGGCCCCGCTGCGCGACGCGGCGCAGGCGATCTCGCGGCGGATCGGCTGGCGCGGCTGAGCGCGCCGTGACATCCCTGCTGGCGATTCGGGTTTTCACATCCAACCGGCTGTTGCATTCACGGCACGAAATGCAACAGGATTTCGGCCGAATCTGAGAAATCCGAAACCTCAGGGAACCCTGAGCGGATCGACCCCCCCTCGTTACACGATCGATTGCATTCCGTTCCTCGTCGCCTGGGTTCGGGGCGATAAACTCACATTTGTTAACAGACTGTTTCAAATAGGGATCGGATATCGCAGTTGCGGCATCACGAATCCCGTGAGGCAGGGTTGCCCGGAAACACCGGGACCAGAGAGGCCGTTCGGGCCGGCGCGCCATGCGCGACCGATCAAGGCGAGCCTCCAGGCCCTGTCCGCATCGAAGGGGCTGCCCGACCACAAGGCCGGGCGCTTGGACACGGCCCGCAGGCCTCTGATGCGAAGGATTTCCTGATGGATGCTCACGATGACCTGAACCACCTGTTCCGACAGGTCGGTGCGATCCGCGAGGCTTACCGCGAGTTCGCGGCACCCGACCTGCCCGACGCGGCCCCGCTGCCAGCCACGCCAGCCGTCGTCCGCACACCCGACACCGTGCGCGTGCCCGCCACCCGAGGCGAAGCCTTCGCCCGGGTCGCGACGGCCCGTTACGGCCTGCCCGACGGCAGCCTGGGCTGATCGACACCGGCCCGGCCCTGCGCCGAGCCCGGACACCACCGCCCACCACGCCCATCGCGCCCGACACGGCCGTGCCACGCGCACGCCGTGACGGACGGGTGCGGCCGTCTTTTCCTGACCCGACGCGCGAGCCGCCCCGCCCGTGTCGTCGCAACCGCCGCCGCCAGCCGCCTGCCGCCATGTCCCACCACGGTTCCGACTCCCATCCGCCGGCCGCAAAGGTTCGTCCAGCCCGCGTCCCCCGCGACCGGTCGCCCGCCGGGCTGCGCCCGCTGTGGCTGCTGCCGCTGCTGCTGGTGGCGGTGTTCCTGCTGCTGGTGGTGACGGCCGCGCCGCTGAACCTGATCGAGCAGGCCGTCTTCGCGGTCGCGACGCTGCTGATCGCGATGGTCATCAAGCGCTGGCCCGGCCGGACCGCGACGCTGGCGCTGACCTGCCTGTCGCTGGTGATGTCCAGCCGCTACCTGTACTGGCGGCTGGCCGAGACGATCGACTACCGCGCCGGCCTCGACACCTTCTTCAGCTACGGCCTGATCGCCGCCGAGATCTACGCCTGGGTGGTGCTGGTGCTGGGCTACTTCCAGACCATCTGGCCGCTCGGCCGCAAGCCGGTCGCGATGCCGGCCGACCTGGACCTGTGGCCGACCCTCGACGTGCTGATCCCGACCTACAACGAGCCGCTGAAGGTCGTGAAGCCGACCGTGCTGGCGGCGCTGGCGCTGGACTGGCCGCGCGACAAGATCAACGTCTGCATCCTCGACGACGGCCGGCGCGAGGAGTTCCGCGAGTTCGCCGAACAGGCCGGCGTGCGCTGGATCACCCGGGCCGACAACCGCCACGCCAAGGCCGGCAACATCAACGCGGCGCTGAAGCAGACCTCGGGCGAGCTGATCGCGATCTTCGACTGCGACCACATCCCCACCCGCTCCTTCCTGCAGATGACGGTCGGCTGGTTCCTGAAGGACCGCAAGCTGGCGATGCTGCAGACCCCGCACCACTTCTTCTCGCCCGACCCGTTCGAGCGCAACCTGGGCACCCACCGCCGCGTGCCCAACGAGGGCGAGCTGTTCTACGGCCTGGTGCAGGACGGCAATGACCTGTGGGACGCCGCGTTCTTCTGCGGCTCCTGCGCGGTGCTGCGCCGCGAGGCGCTGCTGAAGATCGGCGGCATCGCCGTCGAGACCGTCACCGAGGACGCCCACACCGCCCTGAAGCTGCACCGCGCCGGCTGGACCACCGCCTACCTGAACCTGCCGCAGGCGGCCGGCCTGGCCACCGAGAGCCTGTCGGCCCACGTCGGCCAGCGCATCCGCTGGGCCCGCGGCATGGCGCAGATCTTCCGCATCGACAACCCGCTGCTCGGACGCGGCCTGAGCCTGGCGCAGCGGCTCTGTTACGTGAACGCGATGCTGCACTTCTTCTACGGCCTGCCGCGCCTGGTCTTCCTGACCGCGCCGCTGGCCTACCTGTTCGTGCAGGCCCACGTCATCAACGCCTCGGCGCTGATGATCGCGGCGATGGCGCTGCCGCACCTGGTGCACGCCAACATGACCAACTCGCGGGTGCAGGGCCGCTGGCGCCACAGCTTCTGGGCCGAGGTCTACGAGACCGTGCTGGCCTGGTACATCCTGCGGCCGACCACGCTGGCGCTGATCAACCCGAAGGCCGGCTCGTTCAACGTCACGCCCAAGGGCGGCCTGGTGGCCTCGCGCTATGTCGACTGGCAGATCGCCCGGCCCTACCTGTTCCTGCTGCTGCTGAACCTGGCCGGCATGGTGGTCGGCCTGCTGAGGTTGTTCTGGTGGCCGGAGCCGGAGATCGAGACCATCGTGCTGAACCTGGTCTGGACGGTCTACAACATCGTCATCCTCGGCTCGGCACTGGCCGCCGCCGCTGAGGCGCGGCAGGTGCGCGGCTCGCACCGCGTGCCGCTCGACATCCCCGCGACGCTGCGCCTGGCCGACGGCCGCGAGCTGGCGGCGCGCACCTCGGACGTCTCCGAAGGCGGCCTGCGGCTGCGGCCGGACGAGGCCGTCGAGCTGGCGCCCGACCACGCCGTGCAGGTGGTGCTGTACCGGCGCGGCGTGGCCTCGGCCTTTGACGCCCGGGTGATCGACGCCCAGGGCGGCCAGCTGCGGCTGCGCTTCGGGCCGATGTCGCTGGCCCAGGAATCGATGCTGGTGCAGTGCACCTTCGCGCGCGCCGACGCCTGGCTGACGCGCCCGCCGCAGCGCACCGACGACCGCCCCTTCATCTCGATGTTCCGCGTCATGGCCCACGGCCTGCGCGGCTGCGCCCAGCTGCTGCCCTGGCGTCGCCAGGACCGCCCGGCCTCCGCCGAAGGCCCGGACGCCTGAGTGACCCCGCAGGACCGCACCATGACGATCACGTCCAAGACCCTTCCGGCCGCCCTGGCCGCCACCGCGCTCGCGCTGCTGCTGTCGGTCGCCCCGCCCGGCCTTGCCCAGCCGGGCCGCAACCTGGTCGCCGCCCGGCCGGTCGCGCTGACGCTGCGCCAGCTCGGCCAGACCGAGCCGCGCCGGCTGCAGCCGCTCGACGGCGGCCAGACGGTGCCGTTCTCGGTCCGCGCCGACGAGGTCGTGACCCGGCTGGTGCTGCGCCTGGAGCTGGGCCTGTCCAGCGAGCTGGCGCTGCAGCGCGCGATGCTGAACGTGACGGTCAACGACGAACCGGTCGCCGAACTGCCGGTCGAGCGCGACGGCAACCTCGCCCGCATGAGCCGCGACATCGAGATCGACCCGCGCCTGCTGAGCGACCACAACCGCATCGGCCTGGCGCTGGTGATGCCGCGCGAGCGGCTGTGCAACCGGCTCGACCGTGACCGCCTGTGGGCGCAGCTGCAACCCGAGTCGGTGCTGACGATGACGGTCGCGCCGCTGCCGGTCGCCGCCGACCTGGCGCTGCTGCCGGCGCCGTTCTTCGACGACCGCGACAACCGCCGGCTCGACCTGGCGATGGTCCTGCCCGAGCGGCCGGGTCCGCGCCTGCTGCAGGCCGCCGGCGTGCTGGCGTCGTGGTTCGGCGCGCAGGCGAGCTACCGGGGCGCCGCCTTCCACAGCCAGCTCGGCGGCGCGCTGCCGGCCTCGCATGCGGTCGTGCTGGCGACCTCGCAGACAGGGGTGCCCGGCGTGACGCTGCCGCCGATCGACGGCCCGACGCTGAGCGTGGTCGAACACCCGGGCCAGCCCGGCGCCAAGCTGCTGCTGGTGCTGGGCCGCGACGCCGACGAGCTGAAGTGGGCCGCCGATGCGCTGAGCCTCGGCCAGCTCGGCCGGCCGGGCGACGTCAAGGGCGAGCGCCTGCGCGTCGGCCCGCCCCAGCTGCTGGCCGCACGCAAGCCCTACGACGCGCCGCGCTGGCTGCCGACCGACCGGGCGGTGCGTTTCGACGAGATCGAGTCGGGCGCCCGCCTGACCCGCGTCGGCCCGCACCCGGCGCCGCTGGACCTGACGCTGCGCCTGCCGCCGGACCTGCACTTCCCGCGTCAGGCCAGCGTGCCGGTGGACCTGCGCTGGCACCACACGCCGCCGCCCCAGGCCGACCGTTCGGCCCTGAACGTGGCCTTCAACGACGTGCCGGTGCGCAGCTTCGCGCTCGAACCGGCCGGCCGCTACGCGCTGCCCGACGGCATCGGCCGACGCAGCAGCGGTGCCGGCGTGGACGCGCTGGAGCAGCGCCACAGCCGCGTCGCCATCCCGGGCGGACTGGTCGCCGGCCTGCCGGAAAGCCGCCTGCGGCTGCAGTTCGACTACGACTCGCCGGTCGACGACCCCTGCGCGTCGACCCAGGCCAGCGGCCAGCAGCGCACCGGCGTCGACGGCGGTTCGACGATCGACTTCTCGGCCGTGCCGCACTTCCTCGCGATGCCCGACCTGGCGGCCTTCGCCAACAGCGCCTTCCCGTTCAGCCGCCTGGCTGACCTGGCCGGCACCACCGTGCTGCTGCCGGATGCGCCGGATGCCACCGAGATCGACGTCTACCTCGACCTGATGGGCCATGCCGGCCGCAGCACCGGCCTGGCCAGCGTCGCGGTGCAGGTGGTGCAGGGCCTGGACACGCTGTCCCTGCAGGACCGCGACCTGGTCGTGATCGGCACGCCGGCCCGCCAGCCGCTGCTGCGTCACTGGGCCGAGCACCTGCCGATGCACCTGGACACCACGACCGAGCCGCCACCGCCCGGCCTGTGGCGCCGGCTGGTCGGTCTGCTGCCCGGTCAGGACAACGGCCCGCTGCCAACCTGGCGCAGCGCCGCCGGCGGTGCCGCGCTGATGGGGCTGGAATCGCCGCTGTCGAGCGGTCGCAGCGTGGTCGTGCTGACCGGCACCGACAGCACGCGGCTGCGCAGCGTCACCAGCCTGTTCATCGAGCCGTCGCTGATCGCCCGGACCCACGGCAGCGCCACGCTGATCGAGTCCGACGGCCTGCGCAGCCTGGACGCCGGCACGACCTACCACGTCGGCAACGTCGGCCTGTTCGACCGGCTGCGCTATGCGCTGGCACTGCAGCCGCTGCTGCTGGCCGCGCTGAGCCTGCTGCTGGCCGTGCTGCTGGCGCTGCTGGGTGCCTCGATGCTGCGCCGCCTGGCCGCCCGCCGGCTGGCCGCCGCCGAAGCGCCGATGCCCGAACCGACCCCTGCCCGCCCTTGATGCGCCCCGCCCCGGAGCCCCGCCCATGACCCCGCGACTCAACGCCCTGGCTTCCGCCCTGGCCCTGGCAGGCCTGTTCTCGCCGCTGAGCCTGGCCGCTGCGCCGGCCACGCCGACGGCGCCATCCACATCGGCCGCGCCGGCCGACAGCCCGGCCGTCCGCACCCTGATCGCCCAGGCCCGTGGCTGGCAGGAACGCGGACGCGCCGACCTCGCCGCCGCCGCCTGGCGCAAGCTGCTGGCCTTCGAGCCGCAGCACGCCGAGGCCCTGGTCGGGCTGGCCCAGGCCCAGGTCGAGCTGGGTCAGGACGAGGCCGCCCGCGACACGCTGGCGAGCCTGCGCCGCGCCCATCCGGACCACCCCGGCCTGCGCCGCCTGGAGGCCCGCCAGCGCGACGGCAAGGCGGCCGACGGCACCCAGCTGCAGAAGGCCCGCCAGCTCGCCAGCGCCGGCCAGTACGACGCCGCCGTCCGCCAGTACGAGCTGCTGCTGGCGGACCCGAACCCGCAGGGCGCGCTGGCGGTCGAGTACTACCAGACGCTGGCCGGCACCGCCCGCTGGGACGACGCCCGGCGCGGCCTCGAACGGCTGGCCCAGGCCGAACCGGACGACGTGCGCACCCGCCTGGCGCTGGCCAAGGTGCTGAGCTATCGCGAGCCGACCCGCCGCGACGCCATCACCCGGCTGGCCGCACTGAGCCAGGCGCCCGATGCCGGCGGCGTGGTCTCGGCCTCGACGCCCAACCCGGCCCAGCGCCAGGAAGCCCGCGAGGCCTGGCGACAGGCGCTGCTGTGGCTGACCCTCAAGCCGGCCGACTCGGCGCTGCTGCGCGAACACCTGGAACAGGCCGGCGAGGACAGCGCCGTGCGCGGTCGCCTGGACGATCTGCTCAAGGGCAGCGACGAGGCCCGCCGCCTGGCCGAGGCACGCGAGCGCGACCCGCTGGTGCGCAGCCGCCGGCAAGGCTTCGACGCGCTGCAGGGCGGTGACCTGGACGCCGCCGCCAACCGCTTCACCCAGCTGCTGCAGGCCCGCCCGAAGGACAGCGACGCGCTCGGCGGTCTGGGCGTCGTGCGGCTGCGGCAGGCCCGCTACGGCGAGGCCCGCGAGCTGCTCGGGCAGGCCGTCGCACTGAGCGGCGAGGCCCGCAGCCCGTGGCAGCGCCCCTACGTCACCGCCCAGGTCCGCGTGCTGCTGCAGCAGGCCGAGACCGCGCGCGCCGCCGGCCGTCACCAGAACGCGCTGGACACGTTGCGGCAGGCCACCGCGCTCGACGCCCGCGACCCGCTGCCGTGGGTCGAGGCCGGCGACGTCCAGGCCGAACTCGGCCACTGGGCCGCCGCCGAGGGCCACTACCGGACCGCCCTGGCGCTCGATCCGCCGCAGGCCGATGCCTGGCGTGGCTGGGTCCGGGCGATGCACGCCCAGGGCCGTGGCGACGAGGCCCGCGTGGCGATCGGCGCGCTGGCGGAGCCGCGCGCCAAGGCGGTCGGCGGACGCGAGCCGCTGCTGGCGCTGCTGCTGCAGCAGGACGCGGCGGTGTCGCGTCAGGAAGGTGACCTGGCGCGGGCCGAATCGCAGCTTGACGAGGCGCTGCGCCTGAACCCGCAGGACCCGTGGCTGCGCCTGAGCCTGGCGCAGCTGCAGTCGGCCCAGGGCCGCGTCGACGACGCGCGCTGGCTGATGGACGACCTGGCCGCGCAGAACCCGACCCGCGCCGATGCCTGGTGGGCGCTGGCGCAATGGCATGCCGACCAGCAGAAGCCGGTCGCCGGCCTGCAGGCGCTGGACCGCATCGCGCCGGCCGAGCGTCGCCCGGAGATGGCCCGGCTGCACCGCCAGCTGCGGGTCCAGCTCGGCCTGGCACAGGCGGCCGAACTGGGCGCGCAAGGCCAGGGCGTGGCCGCGCTGGCGGCGCTGCAGCGGGCCCAGAACGATGCCGGCCGCGACCCGGAGCTGATGGCCCGTGTCGGCAAGGCCTACGGCGACGCCGGCCAGACCGCGCGCGGCCTGCAGCTGCTGCGCAGCGCGCTGGCCCAGGACCGCGGCCAGGCCGGCTCGCGTGACCCGGGCGCCCGGCTGCAATACGCCCAGCTGCTCGACAGCGCCCGGCAGGACGCCGAACTCGCCAGCCTGCTGCCCGGACTGGCCAGCCAGCGCCTGAGCCCGGCCCAGCGCGACCAGCTCGACGGCCTGCGCGTGGCCTACACGCTGCGTCAGGTCGACCGCCTGCGCGAGGCCGGCGACACCGCCGCCGCCTACGAGCAGCTCGACCCGATGCTGCAGGAACGGCCCGGCGACACCCGGCTGGCGCTGGCACTGGCGCGGCTGCACGTCGCCGTCGGCGAACCCGGTCAGGCGCTGGACGTGATCGACGCCGTGCTGGCCGTCGAACCTGCCAGCCTCGACGCTTGGCTGGCCCGCGCCAGCGCCGCGACCGCCGCCGACGATGCGCCGCTGGCGCTGGCCTCGCTGGACGAGGCCGCGCGCCTGTCGCCGAACAACCCGCGCGTGCTGGCGGAGTACGCCCGCCACCACCGCGCCCGGGGCGAGCTGCGGCTGGCCGCCGACTACCTGCGCGCGGCCATCGCGGCACAGCGTCCGGCCACGTCGTCTGGCGCGGCCGGCGGCCGGGCTCCGGCGCGACGTGGCACGACCGAACGGCCGGTCGACCCGGATGCGGCCTGGGGCCGGCCGCTCGGCAACGCGCTGCCGCCGACGATGCCGGCGCTGGATCCGCTGCTGTCCGCCCCGACCGCCGCCAGCGGCACGACGACCACCGCGCAGTCGCTGGGCAGCACCGGCGCCCGCCCGCTGCGCGCCACGCCGCCGGCCACCCTGGCCGCCGCCCCGGTGCCCGCCTCGGCCGGCGCCGCCAGCACCGACGCCTGGCTGCGCGGTGACAGCGCCGAAGCGGCGGCCGGTGCGCCGTCCGGCTCGCCGGTCGGCGCACCACGCGACGCCGCTGGCGCCTGGGACGCCGGCCCGCGCCCGGCCCGTGTCGCGGCCCAGGGCGACCTGCTGGCCGACCTGCCAGCGCCCGGCGCGGGCGGGGTCGAAGCGGCTCCCGCCGCAGCCGTTTCTGCCGCCCCGGTCGCGACACCGCTGGTCGTCACGCCACGCCAGTCCCTGCCCAAGGGCCTGAACGACGAACTGGCCGAGGTGCTGGCCGAACGCGGCACCCGTGCCTTCGAAGGCGGCGCCGCGCTGCGCTGGCGCAGCGGCGACAGCGGCACCTCGCAGCTGGTCGAGCTGCGCGCGCCGGTGGGCTTCCAGCTGCCGGTCGGCGACATCGGCCTGCTGACGCTGAAGGCCGTCCCCACGCTGCTCGAAGCCGGATCACCCGGCCTGGGCGACAGCGAATCGGCCCAGTTCGGCAGCCAGGCGCTGGGCGGCACCCGCAGCGGCGAATCGGTCTCGGCGTCGGGCGTCGGCCTGAGCGTCGGGCTGGCCGGCCGCCACGTCTCCGGTGACATCGGCGTCACGCCGCTGGGCTTCCCGGTCGTCAACGCGGTCGGCGGCATCCGGGTCGGCGGCCAGTGGGGCGCGCGGCTCGGCTACGGCGGCGAGCTGTCGCGCCGTGCCGTCACCGACAGCGTGCTGTCCTGGGCCGGCGTGCGCGACCCGCGCAGCGGCCAGACCTGGGGCGGCGTCACGGCCACCGGCGTGCAGGGTTCGCTGAACTGGCGCGGCGACGACGGCCTGCAGCTGCAGGCACGCGCCGGCCTGCACCTGCTGTCCGGCCGGGGCGTGCGCGACAACACCCGCCTGGAGCTGGGCGCCGGCACCCGCTGGCGCGGCATCGACGAACCCGGACACCAGCTCGACTGGGGTCTCGACCTCGCCTATGCCCACCACGCCTACAACCTGCGCCACTTCACGCTCGGCCACGGCGGCTACTTCAGCCCGCAGCAGAGCGTGTCGCTGACCGCGCCGATCTCGATGGTCGGCCAGCGTGCGGGGCTGCGCTGGGGCCTGAACGTCGCCCCCGGCCTGCAGGCCTGGCGCGAGGACAGCGCCCCCTACTACCCGCTCGACGGCGCCGCCCAGCAGCAGCTGACCAACGCGGTCACGCTCGGCCAGGCGACCCAGGCGGTGCACCCGGGCCGCAGCGCCATCGGCCTGACGATCGCGCTGCAGGGCGCGGCCGAATACCGCCTCGGCCCGCAGCTGGCGCTCGGCAGCCGGCTGGCGCTGGACAACGCCTCGCAGTTCACGCAGATGAGCGGGGCGGTCTACCTGCGCGTCAACCTCGACCCCGAAGGCGCCGCCACCCCGCTGCGCATGCCCGGCTCGATGCAGGACTGACGCCGGCATCCGGCACGGTCGGGGCGGCCCAGAATCGCCGCTCCGGCCCCGTCCTGCCCGATGCCCACCCCACCCGCACCCCCCCGCCCCGCGTCGATCGCCCTCCCGGTCATCGACGCGAGCCGCTGCACCGGCTGCGGCTGGTGCGTGCCGACCTGCCACGCCCACCTGCTGACCCTGCAGGTCCACGGCCCCGACGCCCGCAAGACCTCCACGCTGCACGACCCGCAGGACTGCACCGGCTGCGCCAAGTGCGCCGTCCGCTGCCCCTTCGACGCCATCACGATGGTCCGCCGCGACCGAACCTGACAGGCATCCCGCGCGCCCGACGTCCCCCCGGCACAGCCCCATCGGCACCAGCCCGTCGGACACCGGAGGTGTCCGACCTACCGAAGGACATGACCCGCCGCCCATCGCCGCGATTCGCCCGGTGGCAACGGCGTTCGACGTGTTCCCGACAGGTCGGACACCTCCGGTGTCCGACCTGTCGGCGGCCCATGCCCCATCGGCAACGTCGTTCATCGGCATCGTTGCGCGTCGCCCCGTTCGTCCGACACGACCCCGGCCCGAATGCCGTGCGCCGTTGTCCATCAACACGATTCACCCGATGGCGACGGCACGACATGCGACGCCGTTCATATCGCCGATCGGTCGAAACCAACATCGCGACGCGCCCGCCGGCAACGGCGTTCGACGTTTTCGGCAGGTCGGACACCTCCGGTGTCCGACGGGTTGGTGGCCAACGCCCCATCGGCATTGCCATTCGACGTCCCCATTGCCCTTTCGACCTGATCGTCCGATACGACCCCGCCCAAATGCCGTGCGCCGTTGTCCATCAACACGATTCACCCGATGGCGACGGCACGACATGCGACGCCGTTCACATCGCCGCTCAGATGAAACCCACAACGCGATGCGTCCAACGGCCACGGCGTTCGACGTTTTCGGTAGGTCGGACACCTCCGGTGTCCGACGGGTTGGTGGCCAACGCTCCATCGGCATCGTTGCCCATCAACACGATTCACTGATGGCATCCCGGCCACGACGTGCCGGGCCACGCGGCACATCGGAAAAGGCCGGTGCTACCGTCTCCGACCCGTCGTCATGACGCCATTCCGCCTGCCCGATGACCGCTGCCCTGCCGCCGATGACACGTCCGATGCCGGAGGGGTGGCGGGAACGTCCGCGGCTGCGGGCGGTGGCGCGGGTGGTCCTGGGGCATCTGGTGCTCAACGGGGTGTCGGCGGCGCTGGGCTTGCTGGTGATCTCGACGCTGGTGCACCTGCTGGCCGGGGCGTTTGCGGCGTCGGTGGCGTCGGTCGGGGTGATCGTCTGCACGCCACCGGACCAGGCGGCGCCGAAGCGGGGGAAGTTCTGGCACCTGCTGCCGGCCGCGCTGATCGGCTGGCCGGTGTTCACCGCCGTGCAGGCGCTGCACGAACAGCCGCTGGCGTTGACGGCGTTGCTGATGACGGTGACCTTCATCGCCTTCCTGGCCGGCGCCTGGGGGCGACGCGGCCTGCCGATCGTCGTGTCGATCATGTTCGCGGCGATCTTCTCGATGGCGGTGCCGCGTCACCCGGAGAGCCATACGCTGCTGGCGACCAGCCTGTCGTTCGGGCTCGGCGCGGCGCTGTTCCTGGTCTGGGCGACGCTGGCCAACGCGCTGCTCAACGGGCTCTACCGCGAACGGGTGCTGGCCGACACGCTGCTGACGCTGGCGGCGCTGGTGCGCACGCAGGCGCGCCAGTTCGGCCCCCCTGACGACACGGCACGGCCGCCACGCCGGCCGCTGATCGGCGAGCTGCTGCGCGGCCAGTCGGCCCTGACCGACCAGCTGCAGGCCGCCCGTGACCTGCTGCTGGAATCACCCCGCACGCCGCGCCGCCAGCAGCTGGCCGCGCTGCTGCTGCAGGCGCTGGAGATGCGCGACCACCTGCTGGCCTGCGAGCTGGACCTGGACACGCTGCGCTCGCGGCCCGACGTGGCGCCGTCGCTCGGCCAGCTGGGAGAGCGGCTGGCCGGCCTGGCCGATGTGATCGACGACGTGGCCGACGCGCTGCTGCTGGGGCGCCAGCCTTCGGCGTGGGTCGACCCGATCCGGCCCGGCGGCCCGCTCTGGACGGCACCGGTCGACCTGCTGGCGCACAGCCTGTCCAACCGGGTCGGCCACCTGGGCGACGAGGTGCGGGCGATGGTGCTGCTGGCGCGTGGCGACACCGCCCCGGACCTGACCATCGTGCGGACCGCCTGGCGCACCTTCGTCAGCCCGACGACCTGGTCGTGGCAGCCGCTGGTGGCGGCCTGGCGCTGGGACGCGCCGCCCCTGCGCCACGCGATCCGGGCGACGCTGGCGATCGGCACCGGCAGCCTGCTGGCGCTGGTGCTGCCCTGGGGCTCGCACGACTACTGGATCCTGCTGACGATCGTCGTGGTGCTGCGCGGCAGCCTGGCGCAGACGCTGGAGCGCCGCAACCACCGCGTCGCCGGGACGCTGCTGGGCTGCGTGCTGGCCGCCGCGCTGCTGTGGGCCCGCGTGCCGCCCTGGGCGCTGGTCGGCGTGGTGACGCTGGCGCAGGCCGTCGCGCACGCCTTCGCGGTGCGGCGCTACCGGGTCACCGCCGTGGCCGCGACGGTGCTCGGTCTGGTGCAGGCCCATCTGCTGGGCGGCGGAAGCCTGGCCTTCGACCTGGCCGAGCGCATCGCCGACACGCTGATCGGCGCGGCGCTGGCCTGGCTGTTCAGCTACGTGTTGCCGTCGTGGGAACGTGGCCAGCTGGCGGCGCTGGTGCGGCGCACGCGCAAGGCGCAGGCGCGCCACGCCCGTCTGGCGCTCGGGCTGGGGCCTTGGCAACTCGCGCAGGCGGTCGACGACCAGCCGGAGCTGGCGTGGCGGCTGGCCCGCCGCGAGGCGCATGACAGCCTGTCGGCGCTGGTGCAGGCGACCGAACGCTCGCTCGCCGAACCCCGCGCGGTGCGCCCGCCGCTCGTCGCACTCGGCCGGATGCTGGCGCACAGCTTCCAGCTGCAGGCCCAGCTGACCGCCGTCAAGACGCTGCTGCTGCAACGCGCCGAGCGGCTCGATCCGGTGCGCATGCAGCCGGCCCTGCAAGCGGCCACGGAACGCATCGAGGCGATCCTGCTGGCGCCGACCGCACCGGCGGCCGGCGCGGACGACGAGGCCCCCGAGCCCTGGCTGGACGATGTCGCGCTGACCGCCCCGCCCGAGGCCGACCTGAACCCGTGGGCGCTGCGCCGGCTGGCCCTGGCCGTGGCGCTGGCGGTTCGCCTGCGGCGCGACGCCGATGCGGTCGAGAACGCCCTGCCCGCCACATGAAGACACCCAACCCGATCCACGGCCCCGACGTGATCGAGCGGCTGCGCGTGGTGGCCGGCGCCTTCCTGGGCATCCTGCTGACGGCCTGGCTGTCGCACCGCGTCGGCGGCCCGGCGGTGGCGTGGCTGGTCGCGCCGCTGGGCGCCACGGCCGTGCTGGTGTTCGGCGTGCCGACCAGCCCACTGGCGCAGCCGTGGCCGGTGCTCGGCGGCAACACGCTGTCGGCGCTGGTGGGCATCGCCTGCGTGCACCTGGTCGCGCCGGTCGAGCTGCGGGTGGCGCTGGCCGTCGCCGGGGCGATCGGGCTGATGTTCGCGCTGCGCTGCCTGCACCCGCCGGGCGGCGCGTCGGCGCTGCTGGTGTCGCTGACGGGCGTGACCGACCCGTCCTTCGCGCTGCAGCCGGTGGCGCTGAACTCGCTGCTGCTGGTGCTGGCCGGCATCGCCTGGAACCACGCGACCGGCCGGCCCTACCCGCACCGCCCGCCAGCCCGCACCGCGCCGGAGCCGGCCACGCCCGAGGCCCGCGCCGAAGCACGTGCCGAGGCCGATGACATCGACACGCTGCTGGCGCGCGGCAACCAGGTGCTGGACATCGACCGCGAGGACCTGAAGGCGCTGCTGCACGACGCCCGCCTGCTGGGCTACCAGCGCCGGCTGGCCCGGCTGAGCTGCGCCGAGGTGATGTCGCGCGACCCCGTGACGGTCGGCTGGCGCACGCCGCTGCCGGAGGCCTGGGCGCTGCTGCGCCATCACCGCATCAAGGCGTTGCCGGTGGTGGACCTGCATGGCGCGGTGGTCGGCATCGTCACGCAGGCCGACTTCATGCGGGCGGCCGAGGCGCGCGACGGGCCGGGGCTGGAGGCGCGGGTGTCGGCGATGCGCGCCCTGGGCGGCGGCGCCGACACCGGCCAGCCGCCCGGTCAGGTCGCCGACATCATGACGCGGCGGGTCCGGGTGGCGCGCATCGACCGTTCGCTGGTCGACCTGATCCCGCTGTTCCGCAGCGCCGGGCACCACCACCTGCCGATCGTCGACGCCGACAACCGGCTGGTCGGCATCGTGACCGAGTCGGACGTGGTGGCGGCGCTGGCTCGGCTGGATCCGCTGCTGGCCGAGGATGTCGAGGTCAGCGCGTCGGGCCCGTGAGCCCGTGATCCCGTGAACCCGGCTCAGCCGACGTCGAAGAACAGCCGGCTGACGTGCCGGCGCCGCTCGCCGGGGCGCTGGACGACGTCCGGCCAGTGCGGCGGGGCGACCGGGTGGTTGGGGCTGTCGGGCAGGTACTGCGGCTCCAGCGCGATGCCGGCATAGGCCGGGTAGGCGCTGCCGTCGCGGGCCGGGTGACCGGCGAGGCCCTGGCCGCTGTAGACCTGCAGCGCCGGCAGGTCGGTCGCCAGCGACATCGCCACGCGGCCGTCGGACGACAGCAGGCGCACGGCCGCCCGCAGCGCGTCGGCGCAGGCCGGGTCCAGCGCGTACGCGTGGTCAAAGCCCTTGCCGACCTGCAGCGCCGGTTCGGCGGCGATGGCCTGGTCGAGGCGGCGCAGTTCGCGCAGGTCGAAGCCGGTGTCGTCGACCGGCTCCAGCTCGCCGGCCGGCAGCAGGTCGGCGCCGACCGGCAGCCAGGACGGCGCCAGGATCTGCAGGTGGTGCTGCAGCACGTTGCGGGTCGACGCGCCGGCATCGCCGTCGAGGTTGAAGTAGGCGTGGTGGGTCAGGTTGACCGGGCAGGCGCGCGTGGTGGTGGTCTCGAAGGCGATCTCCAGCGCCAGATCGGCGCCGAGCGTGTAGCTGACGCGGGCCAGCACCTCGCCGGGCCAGCCCTGGTCGCCGTCGGGCGAGACGAGGCTCAGCACCAGCCGCTGCGGCGTGTGCGACTCGACCGTCCAGGTGCGGCGGTCGAAGCCGTCCGGCCCGCCGTGCAGCTGGTTCGGGCCTTCGTTGGGCGCGAGCGGGAAGACCTGGCCGTCGACGGTGCAGCGGCTGTCGCGGATCCGGTTGGCGTAGCGGCCGACGGTCGCGCCGAGGTAGGCCTTCTGTGCCACGTAGTCGGCCAGGCTGGCGCAGCCGATCAGCAGCTCGCGGCGGCTGCCTTCCATCATCGGCACGCTGCAGGAGACCCAGGTCGCGCCGTGGTCGAGCACCTGGATGCGCAGGCCGGCGGCGTTCTCCAGCGTGTACAGGCGGGCGGGCGCCCAGGGGTCGTCGGACGTGGGGAGATCGGTGCTCATGTCGGAATCGGGTGGAAGGATCGGTCGGGAGGGTACGGCAGGGCCGGCGCGGGAAGCCGGCTCAGCCGAGCCGGCCTTCGGCCTGCAGGCGCTGCAGCACGGCGGCGATCGACGGCGCCTCGTTGCTGCCGCAGACCTCGTCGGCGCTGGCCTGCACGGCCTCGGGCGCACCGGCCATCGCGACGCCGTGGCCGACGGCCTGCAGCATCGAGATGTCGTTGTGGTTGTCGCCGAAGGCAACGACGTGTTCGGCCGCGATGCCCTTCGTGGCCAGCCAGTGCAGCAGGCCGCTGGCCTTGCTGTGGCCGGGCCGGCCGATGTCCAGCCGCAGCGGGCCGGTCTGGACGGTGCCCAGGCCGAGTTCGTCCTCGACGGCGCGTGCGACGGCCGGCAGCGTCGCCGGGTCCTGCAGGCTGACGGCCATCTTCCAGACGCGCGGCGCCTGCGCCAGCACCGGTTCGAGGTCGTCGACCTGCTCGAAGCGCGGGCGCACCGGCTCGGGCAGGGTCGCGGCCCAGGCGATCACCTCGTCGAGCACCGGCTCGCCGGTCTCGAAGCAGAAGCGGTCACCCAGGTAGGCCAGCGCATGCAGGCCGTGGCGGCGCACCAGCGCCAGCAGCGCCAGCCGGTCGGCGACCGGCAGCGGCTCGCCACGCACCGGCGTGTCGCGGGCGAAATCGTGCAGGTAGATGCCGTTGCAGCAGACCGCCGGCGTGTCCAGCCCGAGCTGCTGGTGGAAGGCGCGGGTGGCGATGTGGTGCCGACCGGTGACCAGCACGACCTCGATGCCGCGCTGGCGTGCGGCCTGCAGCACGGCGACGTTCTCCGGCAGGATCTGCATGCGCTCGTCGAGCAGGGTGCCGTCGAGGTCGAGGGCCACGGCACGCAGCCGCGGGCGGTCAGCCCTCGTTGACACGCCAGGCTTCCTGCAGCGCGGGTGGCAAGCCGAAGGCTTCCTGGCCCCACTCCGGGTGTTCTCTCCAGATCGCGCGGGTGAAGTAGCGGAACAGCAGCTCCGAGAAGCGCCGCACCACCGGCAGTTCCTTCAGCGCCTCGACGACGTCGATCACCGCGTTGGCGATCTTGGCGAAGACCTTCTCTTCCTCGTTCTCGTGCGCGGTCTGGACGATGCCCAGCAGCGCGGCGTCCTCGTCGCCCATCAGCTGGCACAGCAGCATCTTGGGCAGCGGGTCGAGCGGGCCGGGCAGCGTCTTGACCATCCAGTCGAGCATCGCGGCGGTAAGCGCCTGACCTTCGGGCGACGCGCCGCGGCGGCGCCGCTTGATGCGCTCGAACAGGTCCTGACCTTCCTCGTAGGTGTGGGCCAGCAGGTCCTCGCGCACGCCCATGACATGGCCGATCACGCTCCACGTGTGCATGTAGGCGCGGCGCAGCTCCGGCGCCGGGTGGTAGCCCAGCCGTTCGAGCGAGCGCAGGCCGACGTAGGAGAAGGTCAGGATCACGAAGGCCATCGCCTCCTGGTTGATCGGCTCGCCGTGGGCCATGTCCCAGCGCGGCCGGCGCGGCGTGCCGGCCGCGGTCGCGGCCTGGGCGGCGGCGTAGTCGGCGCGCAGCAGGTGGCGCACCGCCGCGTGCATCAGCCGGACCCGCTGGGCGCAGCGCAGGCCGAGCCCGCCGTCGCGCATGCCGCCGGGCTGCATCACGGTGACGACCATGTAGGCGGTCTCGAAGATGCGGCGTTCGACGTGCTGCAGCAGCTGCGTGGTCGACGCCAGCACCGGCGCGTCCATCGCGTCGAGGTAACACTCGGGCAGGCTGGCGCAGCACAGGATGGTCGACGACAGCGTGCCGTGGCTGGAGAAGAAGCCCTCGCAGGCCTCGATCAGCGCCGGATCGGCCCAGCTCGGCAGCACCGCCGTCTCGGCCATGTACTGGTCGACCAGCGCCTGGATGGCCGGCGCCAGCGGGCGGTCCGGCCGCGACAGGTTGGCCAGCAGGCGGTTGACGCCGCTGACCGAGTCGGTCTCGTAGATGCGCGCGACCACCGCATCGGCCAGCGGGTCGGCCACCTGGCGCATCGCCTGGAGTTGATCGTCGGTCCAGCGTTCTTGGCTCATGGCTCGCTCGGAGAGGTTTCGGGTGTGGAAGGTGCGTGTCAGCGCGACGAGGAGGACGCGAGCGCCTGCAGCAGGCTGCGGGCCTGTTCGAGGTCGTGGGTCGGCGTCGGATCGGGGAAGGCGGCGATGGCGCCGTCGATCAGCCCGCGTGCGGCGGCCAGGTCGCCCTGGGCGGCCAGCAGCGGCGCCAGCCCGCAGGCGGCGCGCAGCGCGAAGACGCGGTTGCCCTGCTGCAGCGCGATCGCCAGCGCACGGCGGTAGCGCTGCTCGATGTCGGCCAGCGTGGAGGCGTCGATCGGCGCACCGGCTCGCAGGCGGTCGAGCCGCACCTGGGCTTCCAGCCGCTCGATCTCGGCCGACATGAAGGACTCGCCGCCGGCGCTGATCACGCGGCGGGCCTCGTCCAGCCGTTCGAGCGCGCGGTCGACCTCGCCGATGCCGGCCTCGACCTCGGCCTGCAGGACGAGGAAGTGCGGCACGACCATGCCGCTGCCGATGCTGCGGTAGGTCGCCAGCGCCTGGTCCATGTGGCGCGCGCCGGCCTCCGCCTGGCCCTCGTCGACCAGCGCGCGGCCGGCAAAGATCGAGCCCCAGACGGTCCAGAAGCCGAGCGACTGCGCGCTCGACAGCTCGATCGTCGCGGTGGCGTGGTCGGCCATCGCCTCCGGGTCGCGCCGCAAGGCATCCAGCCAGGTCGCGCAACCCAGCGCGTAGGCGTGGCTGAACGGGTGCTTGAGCTCGGAAGCCAACGTGACGGCCTGGCGCGTCTGGCTCAGGCCGGCGCGGGTCTCGCCGCGCAGGAACAGGACCATCGCGGCGACGGCGCGGGCGGTCACGCCGACGTCCTGGCCGGTCAGGTGGGCCTGGCTCCGATGACGTTCGGGCACGTACTGCGCGATCGACGCGGCCAGCAGCTGCTGCGCGCTGTCGAGCCGGCCCATGTAGTAGTGGCTCAGGCCGAGCGCGAAGTCGGCCTCCAGCCGCAGCGAGGCGCTGTCCATGCTGTCGGCCATGCCGGCCATGCGCTCGGCGAACTCGATCGCGCGGTGCTGCTCGCCCTTGACCAGGTAGAAGGCCCACAGGCCCCACAGGACCCAGAACAGCTGCGGGTTCGGGCCGACCCGCTCGGACAGCAGCTTGGCGCGCTGGTAGACCGCCGCGACGGCCGGTGCGGCCCAGCCCTGCTGGATCGTCAGCGCGACGCCCAGCGGCGACAGCAGCGCGAGTTCCTGACGATCACGTTCGTCGGACGCCGGCAGGTGCTCGATCGCCTCCAGCCCGTGGCGCAGGTGGCTTTCGGCCTCGGTCGTCGCCGATGACGCCACGGCGAGCTGGCCGGCCTGCAGCCAGTGCGGCAAGGCGCGCGCCGGCTGGCCGGCCTTGGTCCAGTGCTGGGCGATGCGCTCGGGGAAGGCCGCGCCGCCGACCCCCGCCTGCAGCGCCAGCGCGATGCGCTCGTGGTAGGTCTGGCGGGTGCGGCGCAGCAGCGAGTCGTAGGCGGCGTCCTGGATCAGCGCGTGCTTGATCGTGAAGCCGCCGTCGGTCGCGAACACGATGCCGTCGCCGATCAGCTGCTCGACGCCCAGCGTCAGCAGCCGCTCCTCGTCGGGCAGCACGGCCAGCAGCAGCTCGAAGGTCCATTCGCGGCCGATGCACGCGCCCAGCTGCAGCACGCGGCGCGCTTCCGGCTGGATGCGGTCGAGCCGGGCCATCAGCAGGTCCTGCAGCGACGCCGGCACCATCGACTCGGGCAGCGGGCCGTCGATCTCGTAGCCGCCGGCCGATTCGCGCAGCGCCCCCGAGTCCAGGAACATGCGCGTCATCTCCTCGACGTAGAGCGGGTTGCCGTCGGTCTTGTCGACCAGCAGCGACAGGACCTTGGGCGGCAGCCGCTTGTTGCCGACGACGCGGTGGATCAGCGTCTCGGTGTCGGACGCCGACAGCACGTTGACGGGGATCAGCGTCAGGTGCTCGCCATAGAGCCACGGCGGCGAGAAGCCGGGCCGCGAGGTCATCAGCAGCAGCACACGACTGGACGGCAGCTCGCGCAGCAGGTTGCCCAGCAGCTCCAGCGTGGTGCTGTCGACCCAATGCAGGTCCTCGACCACCATCAGCGTCGGCCGCAGCGACGCGCGCGAGGTCAGCAGCGTGACCAGCGCGACCAGCGTCTTCTGCTTCTGCGTCAGCGGGTGCAGCGTGAGCGGCTCCTGACCCGGCTGCGGCGCCAGGCCGAACAGGCGCGCCAGCAGCGGCAGCGCCGTCTCGATCTCGCAGCCGTGGCGCTGCAGCTCGTCGTGCAGGGCCTGCTGCGCCGCCTCGGGCGTGCGGGCCTGCTCGATGCCCAGGCGCTCGCGCATGGCGGCCACCAGCGGGTAGAGCGCGGTGTGGGCGTAGTCGGGCGAGCAGTAGCACTCGACCACGTCGCAGCCGCTGTCGACGATCGACTCGCGGAACTCCGACAGCAGGCGCGACTTGCCGACGCCCGGGTCACCCGTCAGCAGCACGGCATGGCCCGGGCTTTCCTGCGCCGCCACCCAGGACCGCGCCAGCGCGGCAATCGCGCCGGCCCGGCCGACATAGGGCGCCCGGTGCTGCTTGGCCGCCGCTTCGAGCCGATGGCGCGCGCCGCTGGCCCCTTCGACGCGGAAGGCCTCGATCGGCTCGGCGATGCCCTTGAGCACCTGTCGGCCCAGGCTGGTCATCTGGAAGAAACCGGCCACGAGGCGTTGCGTGACCTCGCTGACGACCACCGTGCCGGGCTCGGCCACCTGCTGCAGCCGGGCCGCGACGTTGGGCGTGTCGCCCAGCGCCAGCCGGCCGATGCCGGCGCTGGCGTCCGGGTCGCCGACCAGCGTCAGGCCGGTGTTGACCGCGATGCGCACCGCCAGGTCGACGCCGTGGCGCAGCCTCACCTCCGGCGCGAGCGCGGTCAGCGCCTGCACGATGTCCAGACCGGCCTGCACGGCGCGGCGCACGTCGCCCTCGTGCGCGACCGGGTAGCCGAAGTACACGACGATGCCGTCGCCGTGGAACTGCGCCATCGTGCCGCCGTGGCGCTCGATCACCTCGGCGCAGGTCTCGCGGTAGGCGCGCACCAGCTCGCGCAGGTCCTCCGGATCCAGGCGGCGTGCCATCTCCACCGAGCCGACCAGGTCGCAGAACATGACCGACATGTGGCGCCGCTCGCCGACCTCGTCGGACTCCTGGCGGCGCGGCCAGGGTGTGCGTCCGGCGGGGGCCGGGGCCAGCGCGCCGGGCTGGGTCAGCGTCGACAGCGGCGCGGGCGCGGTCAGGTCGGTCAGCGGGGCCGGTGCGGTCGCCAGCGGCGCCGGTCGGGTGGCGGCCGCCGCCGGGGTCAGCGCCAGCCCGCAGGCATGGCAGAAGCGCGCGTGGGCCTGGACGGGCGTCGAGCAGGCGGGGCACTCCTGGGATTGCGGCGCGCCGCAGTCCGAGCAGAACCGGGCACCGTCGGCCAGCAGGGCGTGGCACTTGACGCACTTCAAGGGGAGCTCTCCAGACGGGTTTCGGACGCCGCCGCCCGGCAGGGCAACACGTAGGCCGGCGGCAGTTCAGGCAGTTCCCAGACCCGCAGGCCGGGCCAGAGATGATGCTCGCGGTGGCGCAGCAGGATCTGCATCGGCTCGTGGCCGAAGACCTGCCGGCCCAGCGTCACCAGCCAGCGTGGCGCCGGCAGCGCGTAGGTGCCGTGCCGGCCGTCGCGCTGGTGCAGCAGGTGGTGGAAGATGAAACCGGACACGCCGATGCTCAGCCGCAGCACCAGCCAGTAGGCCAGGAAGACCGGCGGATTCAGCGCCGCCACGGCCACGAAGGCGACGCTGCGCAGCGCCGCCTGGCGGGCCAGCGGCCGGCTCAGGCCGTGCCGGGCGATCCAGCGCCAGGCCGAACGTTCCGGCACCACCATCGCCTGCAGCAGCGCCCGCACGTGGCCGCCGGCGATCTGGAACCACTCCGGATCGTCCGGGCCGGCGTTGTGGCGGTGATGGGCCAGGTGGATGGCGCGGTGTTCGCGGTAGCCCAGGCCGAAGGGCGTGTCGAAGATCATCGCCAGCCGGTGGAAGGCCGGCACGCGACCGGCGCCGCGCAGGTGCATCAGCTCATGCAGCGCCAGCGCCAGCCGGACATAGACCAGCGGCACCGCCGGCAGCAGCCACACCGGCGCCAGCCAGCCGGTCAACGCCAGCGCCAGCACGGCATAAAGCGCCAGCGTCCAGCCCAGCGTCGCGCGCAGGTAGTGGCGCGCCGGATCGTCGACGCGGGCTCGACGCAGGGCCCGAGGCGCACGCGCCGGCAGGCTGGCGACCGGTGTCCCGCTGGTCATGCGACGACACCCCGCGCGGCGCGGGCGGCTCCGGTCGACATCAGCGCCCGGTAGCTGGAGCTGCCGAACACGGCGCCATGCAGTCGCTCCCGCCAGCTCGCCGGACCGCGGTCGAGCACGGCGGTGGCCAGGTTCTTCGCCGTCGTGCTGACGAGCAGATGGCGCAGCAGCAGCGCACGCCGCAGTTCCGGCGCGAGGTGTTCGGCATGGCGGCGCCGCCAGAGCGCGGCGGCGTCCGGTCCGTTTCCTGAGGCGCCCGCCCGGGCCGCGTCGATCGCCTCGGCGACCAGGCGACCGCTGGTCAGCGCGTTGCCGATGCCGTCGCCGGTCAGCGGGTCGGCCAGACCGGCCGCGTCGCCGATGCGCAAGACGCCGTCGTCGACCACGTCCTGCCACCAGCCGCCCAGCGCGACCGGGTAGCCGTGCCGGCGCGTCTCGCCCAGCCGGTGCGGCGCGAGCCGGCGTGTCACCGGGTTGTGTTCGAGGAAGCGGGCCAGGTAGTCGTGCACGGTCGCGCCCGGTCGGCTGTCGCGCTGCCAGAGTCCGACGCCGATGTTGAAGGTCAGCATCTGCGCGTCGACCTCGACCGGGAAGATCCAGCCGTAGCCGCGCCGGTGGCGGGCGTCGGTGTGCAGCCCGACCTCGTCGGCGAGTGCCAGCGTCTCGGGGTGGCGGCGCACGGTCCAGTAGGTCCGCAGGCCGACCGCGTTGGCGCGGGCCGAGCCGGCGCCGCGCGCGTCGATGACGTGGTCGTAGCCGGCCCATTCCGGATCACGCCGGTCGATCCGGCGGACGGTGCGCTGTTCCAGTCGGCAACCGGCTTGCAGCGCCTGCGTGACCAGCAGGGCATCGAGGTGTTCACGCCGGATGCAGCGCCCGGGCTGGCTCGCCGGCTGCTCGCTGCGGTGGCCGTCGGGCGACACCAGCGTGCTGCGCAGCACCTGCGCGTGGCCCGGCACCCTGGCTTCCAGCGCATCGGCATCCAGGCCCAGCGCGGCCAGTTCACGCAAGGCGATCGGCGTCAGCCAGTCACCGCAGGTCTTGTCACGCGGGAAACGCGCCCGATCGATCAGCGTGACCGCATGGCCGCGCAGCGCCAGATGGCGTCCGGCCGCCGCACCCGATGGACCCGCGCCGACGATTGCAATGCAAGCCATGACGGAATTTCATCCACGGGTGTAGGGCGCAGGGGGGTCGCGTCGAGGCGCGAAGCGAGGGTCAGGCGGGGGGCGATGCTGCAGGCGCCGGACGGCCATGCCCCATCTGGGAAATGGTATCAGCGAGGCTTGGGTTTATCATCTTCGGCGGAGCCTGAGGGGCTCACCGACCGTTGCGTCGTGTTCACCATCACGCAGCCGGCGCCTCTGCCGCGACGGCTCCCGAGAGTTGCCACGAGCTGCCCGATGACGACCGACCCCATTGCCCTGCTGAAGAACATGCCGGTCTTCGACCGGATCTCGGATGCCGCGCTGGCGGTGGTGCTGTCGGAGGCCCGGACGATCGACGTCCCGGCCGGTGACCACTTCTTCCTGCAGGGCGACGAAGCGCTCTACATGTACGTGCTGGTGTCCGGTGAGGCGAGCGTGCGCAAGAGCTGGTCGGACCGCGAGCTGGAAGTCGGCCTGCTGCTGCCGGGTGACTGCTTCGGCGAGGTCGCGCTGATCTCGACCTCCGGGCGCAGCGCATCGATCCGGGCGGTGACCGACTGCCGCGCGATCGAGATCTCGCCGCTGAACCTGCAGCAGCTGCGCGAACGTGACGTCGACCAGTTCATCGAGATCCAGATGAACCTCTCGCGCGAGCTGTGCCGCCGCCTGCTGCTGTCGGACGCCAGCCGCATGCTGGTGACCGAGCCCCATCCGAAGACGGACGAAGACGGCCTGAGCTGGCCGGTGCTGTCCTGAGCCTGCGCGTTCAGCCGTCAACCGGCTCGGCGGGCGTCTCCAGCAGCAGCTGGTAGAGCGCGAGGTCCAGCCAGCGACCGAACTTGAAGCCGACCTGCGGCAAGGTGCCGATGAGGCGGAAGCCCAGTCGCTCGTGCAGCGCGATGCTGCCGGCGTTGCTGGCGTCGATCGCGCCGACCATCGCGTGGACGTCGCGCGCCCGGGCCGCCTCGATCAGCGCGCGCATCACCGTCCCGCCCAGGCCCCGGCCGCGATGGTCGGTGTGCACGTAGACCGAGTGTTCGACCGTGTACTTGAAAGCCGGGAACGCGCGGAAGGTGCCGTAGCTGCCGAAGGCGAGCAGCACGCCGGCGGCGTCCTCGACACCGATCACCGGGAAGCCGCCCTGCCGCTTGACGTCGAACCACGTGACCATGTTGGCCATCGTGCGCGGCCGGTAGTCGTACAGCGCCGTCGAGTTCACGATCGCATCGTTCAGGATCGCAAGAATGGCTTCGGCATGGCGCTCGAAGGTGCAATCCACGAGGCGGACCGGACTCGGATCGGGCTGGTTCATGTCGTGTCCCGGGAAATGGCGTCCGCCACATCGGACGTGGCCGCCAAGAAAGACGCAAGGAATGGACGCAAAAAAGCCACCTCGCGGGTGGCTCTCTTGCGGCGGACACCGGTTGAACCGGCATCTGACTTGTGTTCTTGGTTGCGGAGGCAGGATTTGAACCTGCGACCTTTGGGTTATGAGCCCAACGAGCTACCAGACTGCTCCACTCCGCGACTGAGACAGCCATTATGGCTTGCTGCGCCGCATCACGCAAGCATTGCTTCAAGAAAAGAAAAAGGGCCGCTGTTGCGGCCCTTCGGGAGCCGCCGATCGGGGGATCGGCGGCAGGGGTGGCATCGCTTATTCGGCGGCGTCGCCCAGGGTCGCGGCGTCGACCGCAGCCAGCGCGTCCTGCGCTTCCTGCATGGCGATCAGGCGGCGTTCCTGGTCGTCCATCTCGTCCTTCGCCTTGCGGGCCTGGTGGTAGGCCAGGCCGGTGCCGGCGGGGATCAGGCGACCGACGATCACGTTTTCCTTCAGGCCGCGCAGCTCGTCGCGCTTGCCCATGATCGCGGCCTCGGTCAGCACCCGGGTCGTTTCCTGGAAGGAAGCGGCCGAGATGAACGAGTCGGTCGACAGCGACGCCTTGGTGATGCCCAGCAGCACGTCGGCGTAGGTCGCCGGCAGCTTGCCTTCGCCACGCAGGCGGTCGTTGGTGTCGAACAGCTCCGAACGTTCGACCTGCTCGCCGACGATGTAGGTCGAGTCGCCCGAGTTCGTGATCTGCACGCGACGCAGCATCTGGCGAACGATCACCTCGATGTGCTTGTCGTTGATCTTCACGCCCTGCAGACGGTAGACGTCCTGGACCTCGTCGACGATGTAGCGCGCCAGTTCCTCGACACCCAGCAGGCGCAGGATGTCCTGCGGATCGGCCGGGCCGTCGACGATCGATTCGCCCTTGTTCACCACCTGGCCTTCGTGCACCAGGATGTTCTTCTCCTTGGGCACGAGTTCCTCGTAGACCTTGCCGTCCGGGTCGGTGATCTGCAGGCGAACCTTGCCCTTGGTCTCCTTGCCGAACGACACCGTGCCGGTCATCTCGGCCAGGATGCCCTTGTCCTTGGGCGAACGGGCCTCGAACAGCTCGGCCACACGCGGCAGACCGCCGGTGATGTCGCGCGTCTTCTGGCCTTCGACCGGGATACGCGCCAGCACCTCGCCGGGCATCACGTCCTGGCCGTCGCGGACCTGGATCAGCGAGCCGATCGGGAAGCCGATCGTCACCGAGTGGTCGGTGCCGGGGATCTTGATCTCCTGGCCGCTCGGGTCCAGCAGCTTGACCTGCGGACGGACCACCTTGGCGGCGCCGCGGCGCTTCGGGTCGATGACCACCAGCGTCGACAGACCCGTCACCTCGTCGACCTGCTTGGCGACGGTGACACCCTCTTCCACGTTCTCGAAGGTCAGGTGACCGGCGAACTCCGTGATGATCGGGCGGGTCAGCGGATCCCAGTTGCCCAGCACCGTGCCAGCCTTGATGGTCTGGTCGGGCTTGACGTTCAGGGTCGCGCCGTACGGCACCTTGTGGCGCTCGCGCTCGCGGCCGTGCGGGTCGGTGATGACGATCTCGCCGGAACGCGAGATGACCACCAGTTCGCCCTTGGCGTTGGTCACGTAACGCATCGTGCTGTTGAAGCCGATGATGCCGTCCGACTTGGCGTCGACGCTCGACGCCACCGCCGCACGCGAGGCCGCGCCGCCGATGTGGAAGGTCCGCATCGTCAGCTGCGTGCCCGGCTCGCCGATCGACTGCGCCGCGATCACGCCGACGGCTTCGCCGGTGTTGACCACGCCGCCGCGACCCAGGTCACGGCCGTAGCACTTGGCGCACAGGCCGAAGCGGGTCTCGCAGGTCAGCGGGGTGCGGACCTTGACCTCGTCGACGCCAGCCGCCTCGAGCACGTCCATCGCGTCCTCGTCGAGCATCTTGCCCGCGACGATCAGGGTTTCCTGCGTCTCGGGATGGATGACGTCGATCGCGGTCACGCGGCCGAGGATGCGGTCGCGCAGCGACTCGATGACCTCGCCGCCTTCGACCAGCGCACGCATGTTGATGCCGTGGTCGGTGCCGCAGTCGTCCTCGATGACGACCAGATCCTGGGTCACGTCGACCAGGCGACGCGTCAGGTAGCCCGAGTTCGCCGTCTTCAGCGCCGTGTCCGCCAGACCCTTGCGGGCGCCGTGAGTGGAGATGAAGTACTGCAGAACGTTCAGACCCTCGCGGAAGTTCGCGGTGATCGGCGTCTCGATGATCGAGCCGTCAGGCTTGGCCATCAGGCCGCGCATGCCGGCCAGCTGGCGGATCTGGGCGGCAGAACCGCGGGCGCCCGAGTCGGCCATCATGTAGATGGAGTTGAACGACTCCTGGTCCACCGTCTTGCCGTTGCGGTCGAGCACCTTCTCCTTCGAGAGCTGCGACATCATGACCTTGCCGACCTCGTCGCCGGTTTTGCCCCAGATGTCCACGACCTTGTTGTAGCGCTCGCCGGCGGTCACCAGGCCCGAGACGTACTGCTGCTCGATCTCCTTGACCTCGTTCTCGGCGCGCTCGATCAGCTCGACCTTCTGCTTGGGCACGAGCATGTCGTCGATGGCGATCGAGATGCCCGCGCGGGTGGCCAGCCGGAAGCCGCTCTGCAGCAGCTTGTCGGCGAAGACGACGGTCTCCTTCAGGCCGCACTTTCGGAAGGCGGTGTTGATCAGCCGTGAGATCTCCTTCTTCTTCAGCGCCTTGTTCATGACGCTGAAGGGCAGGCCCTTGGGCAGGATCTCGCTGAGCAGGGCGCGGCCGACGGTGGTGTGCGTCAGGGTCGTCTTGGGCGTGAAGCCTTCGCCGTCCTCGTTGCGCAGCCACTCGGTCAGGCGCACGCTGATGCGCGTGGTCAGCTCGACCACGCTGTTGTCCAGCGCGCGCTGGACCTCGACCGTGTCCGAGAAGATCAGGCCTTCGCCCTTGCCGTTGGTGCGCTCTCGGGTCGCGTAGTACAGACCCAGCACGACGTCCTGCGACGGCACGATCGACGGCTCGCCCGAGGCCGGGAACAGCACGTTGTTCGACGCCAGCATCAGGGCGCGCGCTTCCATCTGCGCCTCGATCGACAGCGGCACGTGGACGGCCATCTGGTCACCGTCGAAGTCGGCGTTGAAGGCTGCGCAGACCAGCGGGTGCAGCTGGATCGCCTTGCCTTCGATCAGCACCGGCTCGAACGCCTGGATGCCCAGGCGGTGCAGCGTCGGGGCGCGGTTCAGCAGGATCGGGTGTTCCTTGATGACTTCCTCAAGGATGTCCCAGACCACCGGCGTGCCGGACTCGACTTCCTTCTTCGCCTGCTTGATCGTGCTGGCGATGCCCATCGCTTCCAGGCGCGAGAAGATGAAGGGCTTGAACAGCTCCAGCGCCATCAGCTTGGGCAGACCGCACTGGTGCAGCTTGAGGGTCGGGCCCACGGTGATGACCGAACGGCCCGAGTAGTCGACGCGCTTGCCAAGCAGGTTCTGGCGGAAGCGGCCGCTCTTGCCCTTGATCATGTCGGCCAGCGACTTCAGCGCGCGCTTGTTCGCACCGGTCATGGCCTTGCCGCGGCGGCCGTTGTCGAGCAGCGAGTCGACGGCTTCCTGCAGCATGCGCTTCTCATTGCGCACGATGATTTCCGGCGCCTTCAGCTCAAGCAGTCGAGCCAGACGGTTGTTCCGGTTGATGACGCGACGGTAGAGGTCGTTCAGGTCGGAGGTCGCGAAACGACCGCCGTCCAGCGGCACCAGCGGACGCAGGTCCGGCGGCAGCACCGGCAGCACGTCCATGACCATCCAGCTCGGCTTGATGCCCGACTTCTTGAAGGCCTCCATCACCTTGAGGCGCTTGGAGTTCTTCTTGACCTTCAGCTCGCTGCCGGTCATGTCGTTGCGCAGCTTGTCGATCTCGACGTCGAGGTCCATCTCGGCGAGCAGTTGCTGCACGCCTTCGGCACCCATCATCGCGACGAACTCGTCACCGTATTCGCGGCGCTTCGTGTCGTAGTCGTCCTCGGACATGATGCTGAACTTCTTCAGCGGGGTCATGCCGGGGTCGGTCACCACGTAGGCTTCGAAATACAGCACGCGCTCGATGTCGCGCAGCGTCATGTCGAGCACCAGGCCCAGACGCGACGGCAGCGACTTCAGGAACCAGATGTGCGCACACGGCGCGGCCAGGTCGATGTGGCCCATGCGGTCACGGCGGACCTTGGTCTGGGTCACTTCGACGCCGCACTTCTCGCAGATCACGCCACGGTGCTTCAGGCGCTTGTACTTGCCGCACAGGCACTCGTAGTCCTTGATCGGGCCGAAGATCTTGGCGCAGAACAGGCCGTCGCGTTCGGGCTTGAACGTCCGGTAGTTGATGGTCTCGGGCTTCTTCACCTCACCGAACGACCACGAACGGATCTTCTCGGGCGAAGCCAGCCCGATCTTGATCGCGTCGAAGTGTTCGTCCGGGGTGAACTGCTTGAACAGGTCCAGCAAACCTTTCATGGGGCTCTCCTATTCCCTGTGCTTAGTTGCGCTCGAGCTCGATGTCGATGCCGAGCGAACGGATTTCCTTCACCAGCACGTTGAACGACTCGGGCATGCCCGCGTCGATCGAGTGCTCGCCCTTGACGATGTTCTCGTACACCTTCGTGCGGCCGTTCACGTCGTCGGACTTCACGGTGAGCATTTCCTGCAGCACGTAGGCTGCGCCGTAGGCCTCGAGCGCCCACACTTCCATCTCACCGAAGCGCTGACCACCGAACTGCGCCTTGCCGCCCAGCGGCTGCTGGGTGACGAGCGAGTACGGGCCGGTCGAACGGGCGTGCATCTTGTCGTCGACCAGGTGGTGCAGCTTCAGCACGTGCATGTAGCCGACCGTGACCGGGCGCTCGAACTGCTCGCCGGTGCGGCCGTCGCACAGCCAGGCCTGGGTGCGCGTGGGCGTCAGGCCCTTGCGCGCGGCGATGTCGTCCGGGTAGGCCAGCTTCAGCATGCCGCGGATCTCTTCTTCCTTGGCACCGTCGAAGACCGGCGTCGCGAACGGCACGCCCTTGGCGAGGTTCGAGGCCATCTCGAGCACTTCCGTGTCGGTCAGGTCGTCGAGCGTCTCGGGCTTGCCACCGGACTGGTTGTAGAGCTCGTCCAGGAACTTGCGGATCTCGGCCACGCGGGCCTGTTCCTGCAGCATGTCGCCGATGCGCTGGCCGATGCCCTTGCCGGCCCAGCCCAGGTGGACTTCCAGCACCTGTCCGACGTTCATCCGCGAGGGCACGCCCAGCGGGTTCAGCACGATGTCGGCAGGCGTGCCGTCGGCCATGTAGGGCATGTCCTCGATCGGGGTGATCTTGGAGACGACGCCCTTGTTGCCGTGACGGCCGGCCATCTTGTCGCCGGGTTGCAGGCGGCGCTTGACGGCCAGGTAGACCTTGACCATCTTCAGCACGCCGGCGGGCAGCTCGTCGCCCTGCGTCAGCTTCTTGCGCTTCTCCTCGAAGGCGAGGTCGAAGCTGTGGCGGGTCTGCTCGAGCGAGTTCTTGATCGACTCGAGCTGGTTGGCGACCTCGTCCTCGGCCGGGCGGATGTCGAACCAGTGGTACTTCTCGACGTCGGCCAGGTAGGCCTTGTCGATCACCGTGCCCTTGGCGATCTTGCGCGGACCGCCGTTGGCGACCTTGCCGTTGAGCAGCTTCTCGATCCGGTCGAAGGCGTCGGCCTCGACGATGCGCAGCTGGTCGTTGAGGTCCAGGCGGAAGCGCTTCAGCTCGTCGTCGATGATCTGCTGGGCGCGCTTGTCACGGGTGATGCCTTCACGGGTGAAGACCTGCACGTCGATGACGGTGCCGCTGGTGCCCTGGTCGACGCGCAGCGAGGTGTCCTTCACGTCGGACGCCTTCTCGCCGAAGATCGCGCGCAGCAGCTTCTCTTCCGGCGTCAGCGTGGTCTCGCCCTTCGGCGTGACCTTGCCCACCAGCACGTCGCCGGGGTTGACCTCGGCGCCGATGTAGACGATGCCCGACTCGTCCAGACGAGCCAGCTGCTGCTCGCTGAGGTTCGGGATGTCGCGGGTGATGTCCTCGGGGCCCAGCTTGGTGTCGCGGGCCATGACCACCAGTTCCTCGATGTGGATCGAGGTGTAGCGGTCTTCGGCGACGACACGTTCGCTGATGAGGATCGAGTCCTCGAAGTTGTAGCCGTTCCAGGGCATGAACGCGACCAGCATGTTCTGGCCGAGCGCGAGCTCGCCCAGGTCGGTCGACGCACCGTCGGCGATCACGTCGCCGGCACCGACCTGGTGGCCGCGGCTGACGATCGGACGCTGGTGGATGTTCGTGTTCTGGTTCGAGCGGTGGTACTTGATGAGGTTGTAGATGTCGACGCCCACCTCGCCCGCGACGGTCTCCGCGTCATTGACGCGGATCACGATGCGGTTGGTGTCGACATAGTCCACCACGCCACCCCGGCGGGCCGTCACGACGGTGCCCGAGTCGACCGCGGCGACGCGCTCGACACCGGTGCCGACGAAGGCCTTCTCGGGACGCAGCACCGGCACGGCCTGGCGCTGCATGTTGGCGCCCATCAGCGCGCGGTTCGCGTCGTCGTGCTCCAGGAAGGGCACCAGCGAGGCCGCCACCGACACGATCTGCGTCGGCGCCACGTCCATGTACTGGATGCGCTCAGGCTGCGTCAGCACCGATTCGCCCATCTCGCGGGCCGACACCAGCTCGTCGATCAGCTTGTTGTCCGCATCGAGCTTGGCGTTGGCCTGCGCGATCACGTACTTGCCTTCCTCGATGGCCGACAGGTAGTCGATCTGCGAGGTCGCCTGGCCGTCCACCACGCGGCGGTACGGGGTCTCCAGGAAGCCGTACTCGTTCAGGCGCGCGAACAGCGCCAGCGAGTTGATCAGGCCGATGTTCGGACCTTCCGGGGTCTCGATCGGGCAGACACGACCGTAGTGGGTCGGGTGCACGTCGCGGACCTCGAAGCCGGCGCGCTCGCGGGTCAGACCGCCCGGGCCCAGGGCCGAGACACGACGCTTGTGCGTGATCTCGGACAGCGGGTTGGTCTGGTCCATGAACTGCGACAGCTGCGACGCACCGAAGAACTCCTTGAGCGCCGCGCTGATCGGCTTGGAGTTGATCAGGTCGTGCGGCATCAGGGCTTCGGTCTCGGCCTGGCCCAGACGCTCCTTGACGGCCTTCTCGATGCGGGCAAGACCCGAGCGGTACTGGTTCTCGGCCAGTTCGCCCACGCAACGCACGCGACGGTTGCCGAGGTGGTCGATGTCATCGACCTCGCCGTTGCCGTTGCGCAGGTCGACGAGGATCTTGACGACGTCGAGGATGTCCGCGTTGGACAGCGTCATCGCGCCTTCGGAGCCTTCGCGGCCCACGCGGGCGTTGAACTTCATGCGGCCCACGCGCGACAGGTCGTACGTGTCGGCGCTGTAGAACAGGCGGTTGAACAGGGCCTCGACCGCGTCCTCGGTCGGCGGCTCGCCGGGGCGCATCATGCGGTAGATCGCCACGCGCGCGGCCAGCTGGTCGGCCGTCTCGTCGCTGGCCAGGGTCTGGCTGATGAAGGCGCCCTGGTTCAGCTCGTTCGTGAACAGCGTCGGCAGGTCCTTGATGCCAGCCGAACGCAGCTTCTTCAGCAGCGTCTCGGTGACTTCCTCGTTGGCCTTGGCCACGATCTCGCCGGTGTCCGCATCGACGATGTTGCGGGCCACCACGCGGCCGATCAGGAAGTCTTCCGGCACGCTGACGTGCTGGGTCTCGGAGGCATCGAGCTGGCGGATGTGCTTGGCCGTGATCCGCTTGTCCTTCTCGACGACGACGTTGCCGTTCTTGTCGGTGATGTCGAAGCGGGCGACTTCACCCTTCAGGCGTTCGGCGACGAACTCCATCTGGGCACCGCTGTCCATCAGGCGGAAATTGTCGAACTTGAAGAAGTTCGCCAGGATCTGCTCGGGGTTCAGGCCGATGGCCTTCAGCAGGATCGTGACCGGCATCTTGCGACGGCGGTCGACGCGGAAGTAGAGGATGTCCTTCGGGTCGAACTCGAAGTCCAGCCAGGAGCCGCGGTACGGGATGATCCGGGCGCTGAACAGCAGCTTGCCCGAGCTGTGGGTCTTGCCCTTGTCGTGCTCGAAGAACACGCCCGGCGAGCGGTGCAGCTGCGAGACGATGACACGCTCGGTGCCGTTGACGATGAACGAGCCGTAGTCGGTCATGAGCGGCACTTCGCCCATGTAGACCTCCTGCTCCTTGATCTCCTTGACGACCTTGGACTGGCTCGTGGAAGCCTCGCGGTCGTAGACGATCATCTGCAGGCGGGCCCGCACCGCCGCCGCGAAGGTGAGGCCACGCTGCTGGCACTCCCGCACGTCGAACGGCGGCTTCGCGATGTTGAACTCGATGAACTTCATCTCGACAAACCCGTTGTGCGAGACGATCGGGAACGCCGAGAGGAACGCAGCCTGCAGGCCTTCAGGCTTGCGCTGCTTCGGGGGCACGTCCTTCTGCAGGAAAGCGACGTAGCTGTCCTTCTGCATGGTCAGCAGATAGGGAACGTTCAGCACGCTCGCGCGCTTGCCGAAGCTCTTGCGGATACGCTTGCGCTCGGTGTAGCTGTAAGGGGTAGCTTGCGCCATCTATCACTCCGTGTCGAACACCACCATCGGGCCAGGACGGTGCATCGTTCGGCGACTGGCCTGGGCGGGCGCACGTCCCCGGGTGGATTGGGGGGACGGCCCGTTGCTTGGTGGCTGGCCACTACCAGCCGCTGGCGGACAGACGGCGCATTGCACGCCACCTCGACCAAACCGGTTCTCCGCAGTCGGTTCAGAGAACACTTGAAAAGACCGTCGAGGATAGCCTCGGCGATGTTTTCAGGTGCTCTCCGGGGCAAAGCCCCGGAATTCGTGCCGACAAGCACGAAAAGGCTGGCCCCGGAGGACCAGCCTTTCAAGCCATTCAGCGCAGCGACGAGTCGCGCACGCCGGATTACTTGAGTTCGGCCTTGGCGCCAGCTTCTTCGAGCTTCTTCTTGGCGGCTTCGGCGTCGGCCTTGGCGATGCCTTCCTTGACGGGCTTCGGAGCGCCGTCGACCAGGTCCTTGGCTTCCTTCAGGCCCAGGCCCGTCAGTTCGCGCACGGCCTTGATGACCGAGACCTTGTTGGCGCCGGCTTCGAGCAGCACGACGTTGAATTCGGTCTTCTCTTCGGCGGCCGGGGCGGCAGCGCCACCCGCAGCGCCACCGCCGGCGACGGCGACGGCAGCGGCGGACACGCCGAACTTCTCTTCAACGGCCTTGACCAGGTCGTTGAGTTCCAGGACGGTCATGGTGTCCAGGGCAGCCAGGAAAGCGTCTTTGTCGAAAGCCATGTTGGGCTCCTAAATGCAGTTGATTCGTGTGTGAGGGGGTCAGGCCGTCGCAGCTTCGGCAGCGGGCTCTTCGGCGCCGCCACCCTGCTTCTTGGCCACTTCGGCGAGCACGCGTGCCAGGCCGGAGACGGGGGTCTGCAGCAGGCCGAGCAGCTGGGACAGCAGCACTTCCTTGCTGGGCACGTTGGCCAGGGCCTTGACGCCATTGACGTCCAGCACCTTGCCGCCGAATGCACCACCCTTGATCACCAGCTTGTCGTTCGTCTTGGCAAAGTCGGAGATGACTTTGGCCGCCGCCACGGCGTCTTCGGAGAAGCCGTAGATCAGCGGACCGACGAATTGGGCCTCGGCCACTTCAAACTGGGTGCCGGCAACAGCACGGCGAGCCAGCGTGTTCTTCAGCACGTGAAGATACACACCCTTCTCGCGCGCGGTCTTGCGCAGGGCATCCAGATGAGCGACGGTGAGGCCACGGTACTCGGCCACCGTCAAGGTCTGTGCCTTGGCCGCCTGGGCCTGCACTTCCTCGACAACGGCAGCTTTCTCGTTGCGATTGAGACTCAAGGTCCACTCCTTCAAAACGCGGGCCGTCGGGGACTTTCATCCCCGGCCGGTCCGCACCGGTTTCAGCGACCTTGCCGTTCAGGCACCCGAGAGGGTCGAGACCCTCACACGAAAACCCTTGCGGCGGGACCGCCATCTGCGCTGGTTGCCGCACCCCGGAGGCATGCCCCCGATCGGCGTTCGATTAAGCGGGGCCGTCGCCCTGCACCAGCGGTCTTGGATGGCCTGTCGAACCACGTCGCGAGACGCCGGGCCGACAGCCCACCAATCTGTTTCGGGACCGCACCAGACTCGCGCCGCCCCGTGATCCGATCAGAGGATCAGTTCTGTGCGGCCATGCCCGACGTGATGCTGCCGACGTCCACGCGGACGCCCACACCCATCGTCGACGACACCGCGACCTTGCGCAGGTAGACACCCTTGCTGGTCGCCGGCTTGGACTTGTTCAGGGCGTCCAGCAGAGCCTGCAGGTTGCCCTTGAGCTTGTCGCTGTCGAACGAGCGACGGCCGATCGTGCCGTGGATGATGCCGGCCTTGTCGACGCGGTACTGGACTTGGCCAGCCTTGGCGTTCTTGACGGCGGTGGCGACGTCCGGGGTCACGGTGCCGACCTTCGGGTTCGGCATCAGGCCGCGCGGGCCCAGGATCTGGCCGAGCTGGCCGACCACGCGCATCGCGTCCGGCGAGGCGATCACGACGTCGAAGTTGATGACGCCGTTCTTGACCTCGGCAGCCAGGTCGTCCATGCCGACGATGTCGGCACCGGCGGCCTTGGCTTCTTCAGCCTTGGCGCCCTGGGCGAACACGGCCACGCGCTTGGTCTTGCCGGTGCCGTTGGGCATCACGACGGCGCCACGCACCACCTGGTCCGACTTCTTGGCGTCCACGCCGAGCTGCACGGCCACGTCGATCGACTCGTCGAACTTGGCGGCGGCGAATTCCTTGACCAGCGTGATCGCGTCGTCGATGGCGTAGAGCTTGGTCGTCTCGATCTTGCCCTGCTGCGCCTTCTGGCGCTTCGTCAACTTGGCCATGTCAGACCCCTTCCACGTTGATGCCCATCGAACGGGCCGAGCCCGCGATGGTCTTGACGGCGGCGTCCATGTTGGCGGCCGTCAGGTCCTTCACCTTGATCTTGGCGATCTCTTCCAGCTGAGCGCGGGTCAGCTTGGCGACCTTCTCGACGTGGGGGCGCGACGAGCCCTTCTCGATCTTGGCGGCCTTCTTGAGCAGCACCGTTGCCGGCGGGCTCTTGAGGATGAAGGTGAACGACTTGTCGGCGTAGGCGGTGATGATCACCGGCAGCTTGAGGCCGGGTTCCATGCCCTGGGTCTGCGCGTTGAACGACTTGCAGAACTCCATGATGTTCAGACCGCGCTGGCCCAGCGCCGGGCCGATCGGGGGCGACGGGTTGGCCTTGCCGGCCGGCACTTGCAGCTTGATGTAGCCGACGATTTTCTTTGCCATGATGGCTCCTCGAGTTCGAACGCCCGCGCCCTTCAGACCTGCCCTCCGCGTGGAACGCGGCGACCGGACCGAGGCAGCGCCAGCTCCTCGTCATGGACCCGTTGTGTGGATCAACCCCAGGCGACGGGTCCTTCACGCCTGGAGCCGAGAAAACTCAGGTCCTGCTCAGACCTTCTCGACCTGGTGGAAGTCGAGCTCGACCGGCGTCGCGCGACCGAAGATGGTCACCGAGACGCGCAGCTTGTTCTTGTCGTAGTTGACCTCTTCGATCGAGGCATTGAAGTCGGTGAACGGACCTTCCTTGACCCGGACGACCTCGCCAACCTCCCACTCGACCTTCGGCCGGGGCTTCTCGATGCCTTCCTGCATCTGGTTGACGATCTTCATGACCTCGTCCTCCGAGATCGGCGTCGGACGATTCTTGGCACCACCGACGAAACCGGTGACCTTGCTGGTGTTCTTGACCAGGTGCCACGACTCGTCGTCCATCAGCATCTCGACCAGGACATAGCCCGGGAAGAAGCGGCGCTCGGTGACGGCCTTCTTGCCGTTCTTCATCTCGACGACCTCTTCGGTCGGCACGAGGATGCGGCCGAACTTCGACTGCATGCCCGAACGCTCGATGCGCTCGCGCAGGTTGCGCTCGACAGCCTTCTCCATGCCCGAATAGGCATGCACGACGAACCAGCGCATCGGGCTGGCGGCAGGAGCGGTCGGAGCGCTGGAAGTGGAGTCGGTCATCGCGGAGTCCCTGGTCTTTGGTGGTGGCGGTGGGCGTCTGGATCGGCAAGGGCGCCGATCAGTGCTTCCAGCCGAGGATCAGGTCGTAGAACAGCCACTCCAGCGTCTTGTCCGTCAACCACAGGAACAACGCCATCACGACGACGAACGCGAACACGTAGGCCGTCATCTGACCGGCCTCCTTGCGCGCAGGCCAGACCACCTTGCGCAGCTCGCGCACGGACTCGCGGCCATAGGCGATCAGCGCCTTGCCCTGCTCGGCCGTGAAGAACGTGGCCACCGCGCCGGCCAACAGCACCAGCAACGCAGCCCACTGGGCCAGCGAGCCCTGCTTGCTCAGCGCGTAGAACGCCACGATCGCGCCGACGACCAGCACCGCCGCGACGGCCAGCTTGGCCTTGTCAGCGCCGGTGGAGACGGTTTCGACTTCTTGACTGGACATGTGATTCCAACGGTCAGGCAACACGATCACCGGGATCGCGGCCATCAGCAGCAAAGCCCGCCGGGGCGTAGACGTCCCGCGGGCCTCGTTCGAGTCGGGTGGCAACCCGCCAGATCAATCGGCGGGTGTGGCAGGGGCAGAGGGAATCGAACCCCCAACCTTCGGTTTTGGAGACCGACGCTCTGCCAATTGAGCTATACCCCTGCGGCCGACTCTGATTACTCGATGATCTTGGCAACGACGCCGGCGCCGACGGTGCGGCCGCCTTCACGGATGGCGAAGCGCAGGCCTTCTTCCATCGCGATCGGGGCGATCAGCTTGACGGTGATCGACACGTTGTCGCCCGGCATGACCATTTCCTTGTCCTTCGGCAGCTCGATCGAGCCGGTCACGTCGGTCGTGCGGAAATAGAACTGCGGACGGTAGTTGTTGAAGAACGGCGTGTGGCGGCCGCCTTCTTCCTTCGACAGCACGTACACCTCGCCGGTGAAGTGCGTGTGCGGCTTGATCGAAGCCGGCTTGCACAGCACCTGGCCGCGCTGCACGTCTTCGCGCTTGGTGCCGCGCAGCAGGATGCCCACGTTGTCGCCAGCCTGGCCCTGGTCCAGCAGCTTGCGGAACATTTCCACGCCGGTGCAGGTGGTCTTCTGGGTGTCGCGGATACCGACGATCTCGATTTCCTCGCCGACCTTGATGATGCCGCGCTCGATACGGCCGGTCACCACGGTGCCGCGGCCCGAGATCGAGAACACGTCTTCAACCGGCATCAGGAAGGCGCCGTCCACGGCGCGCTCGGGCGTCGGGATGTAGCTGTCCAGCGCATCCGCCAGCTTCATGATGGCCTGCTCGCCCAGCTCGCCCGTGTCGCCTTCCAGCGCCAGCTTGGCCGAGCCCTTGACGATCGGGGTGTCGTCGCCGGGGAAGTCGTACTTGCTCAGCAGCTCGCGGACTTCCATTTCCACCAGCTCCAGCAGCTCGGCGTCGTCCACCATGTCGGCCTTGTTCAGGAAGACGATGATGTAGGGCACGCCCACCTGGCGGCTCAGCAGGATGTGCTCGCGGGTCTGGGGCATCGGGCCGTCAGCGGCCGAGCACACCAGGATCGCGCCGTCCATCTGCGCGGCGCCCGTGATCATGTTCTTGACGTAGTCGGCGTGTCCCGGGCAGTCCACGTGCGCGTAGTGACGGTTGGCCGTCTCGTACTCGACGTGCGCGGTGTTGATCGTGATGCCGCGAGCCTTCTCTTCGGGCGCCGCATCGATCTGGTCGTAGGCCTTGGCCGTGCCGCCGAACTTCTTCGACAGAACGGTCGTGATCGCCGCCGTCAGCGTGGTCTTGCCGTGGTCGACGTGGCCGATGGTGCCAACGTTGACGTGCGGCTTGGTCCGTTCAAACTTTTCTTTGGACATGCTCAGACTCCTGATTGCGCCGATCACGCGATCGAGCAAGAAAGAAGAGAAGGAAAGAAAGTGGTGCCCATGGCGCGGATCGAACGCGCGACCTCTCCCTTACCAAGGGAGTGCTCTACCACTGAGCCACATGGGCATCGACACAGGTTTGCACGCAGGACGCACAAACCGATGCCGACGGCATCACCACTCTTCAACCCACCGCAGACCACCCGAAGGTGCTGGAGCGGGAGACGGGAATCGAACCCGTGCCATCAGCTTGGAAGGCTGAGGTTCTACCATTGAACTACTCCCGCCCGACCCAAACGATCCGGTCCGCAACCTCTTCCTGCAGGCCCTCCGATCAACCCCGCGCACTGGCCAAGGTCAACCGGACAACCCGTCGAATGAGGTCCGCTCTGGTGGAGGAGGCTGGATTCGAACCAGCGTAGGCGTAAGCCAACAGATTTACAGTCTGCCCCCTTTAGCCACTCGGGCACCCCTCCGGAGCGAGCCCGCGAGTTTATCACGCGATTCAGTTCGCGCAATACCCCGCCGACAGATCGTGATGATGACGCCGTCCTGCGACAGGACGATGTCGGTCCGCCGCGCTCAACGCAGCCGCCAATCGACGCCCTGGCGACCCTGCGCCCGCAGCCACGCATCGGCGCGGCCGAACGGGGCGCTGCCGACGAAGGGCACGGGCGGACGGCGGGCCGACAGCGGCGACGGGTGGTTGGACGTCAGCACCGCGTGCCGCCCGCCACCCCGTTCCTCAACCAGCGCCTGCTTGCCCTGCGCATGGGCGCCCCACAGCAGGAAGACCTTCGGGGCGACATCCGCCGCCAGCGCGGCGATCAGCGCATCCGTCAGCCCCTGCCAGCCCAGCTTCGCGTGACTGGCGGGGCGGTCCGCCTCGACCGTGAGACAGGTGTTGAGCAGCAGCACGCCCTGCCCGATCCAGCTCGCGAGACTGCCATGCCCCGGCGGTGCATGGCCGAGTTCGCGCTGCAGTTCGGCGTGGATGTTGCGCAGGCTGGGCGGGATGCGCACGCCCGGTGCGACCGAGAAGGCCAGCCCTTCGGCCTCGCCCGGGCCGTGGTACGGGTCCTGCCCGAGGATGACGACCTGGACCTCGCCCGGCCCGCCGGTCTCCAGCGCCCGCAGCGGCCGGGCCGGGTAGACGACCGCACCGGCCGCCACCCGCGCATCGACCGCCGCGCACAAGGCCGCACCAGCGGGCGTGGCCAGCCAGGCATCGGTCACGCCGCGCCAGCCGGGCGAGACGCCCGCAAACGTGTCGCGCAACGGCGCCTCCAGCCGGTTGTCGAGCATCTGATCCGCGTCCCGCCCGTTCAGGCGAACAGCGCCGCCAGCGCCACGCCCGGGTCGTCGGCGCGCATGAAGGCCTCGCCGACGAGGAAGGCGTGGACGTCCGCCGCGCGCATGCGCTGCACGTCGGCGGGCCCGAGGATGCCGGACTCGGTCACCAGCAGGCGATCCGCCGGCACATCGGCCAGCAGGCCCAGCGTGGTGTCGAGCGTGACCTCGAAGGTGCGCAGGTTGCGGTTGTTGATGCCCACGAGCGGCGTCTTCAGGCGCAGCGCGCGCTGCAGCTCGGCGCCGTCGTGGACCTCGACCAGCACGTCCATGCCGTGCGCCATCGCGACCGCCTCGAGGTCGGCCATCTGCGCGTCGTCCAGACAGGCGGCGATCAGCAGGATGCAGTCCGCGCCCATCGCCCGGGCCTCATGGACCTGGTAGGCGTCGACCATGAAGTCCTTGCGCAGGACCGGCAGCGCGCAGGCCGCACGGGCCTCGCGCAGGTAGTCGGACGAGCCCTGGAAGTAGGACACGTCGGTCAGCACGCTCAGGCAGGCCGCGCCGTGGCGGGCGTAGCTGGCGGCGATCTCGGCCGGGCGGAAGTCGGCCCGGATCACGCCCTTGCTGGGGCTGGCCTTCTTGATCTCGGCGATCACCGCCGCCTGGCCGGCCGCGACCTTGGCGCGCATCGCGGCGACGAAGCCGCGCGTGTCGGCGCCGCGCGCCTCGGCCTCGTCGCGCCAGGACGCCTCGCTGCGCAGGCGACGGCCGGCGGCGATCTCCTCGTGCTTGGTGGCGACGATCTTCTGCAGGATGTCACTCATGTCGCGCTCCTCAGGCGGCCGGCTGGGTCGGCTGGTTCAGCGACTGGGTCAGCCGCACGAACGCGTCGAGCTTCGCGCCCGCCCGGCCTTCGCTGATGGCCGCGTCGGCCGCCTCGATGCCGTCGGCGATGCTGCGCACGACGTTGGCCGCGTACAGCGCCACGCCCGCGTTGAGCACGACGATGTCACGCGCCGCGCCGGGCTGGTTGTCCAGCACCGCCTTGAGCAGCGCCATCGATTCGGCCGGCGTCTCGACCTTCAGCGCCCGGCTGCTGGCCATGCGCAGGCCGTAGTCCTCGGGGTGGATCTCGTACTCGCGGATGCCGCCGTCGATCAGCTCGCCGACCAGCGTGGACGCGCCCAGCGAGACCTCGTCCATGCCGTCGCGGCCGTAGACGACCACCGCGTGTTCGGCGCCCAGGCGCTGCAGCGCGCGGGCCTGGATGCCGACCAGGTCGGGGTGGAACACGCCCATCAGGATGTGGGGCGCATCGGCCGGATTGGTCAGCGGGCCGAGGATGTTGAAGATGGTGCGCACGCCCAGTTCGCGTCGCACCGGGGCGACGTTCTTCATCGCCGGGTGGTGGTTGGGCGCGAACATGAAGCCGATGCCGACGTCCTCGATGCAGCGGGCGATCGCCGCCGGCGGCAGCGACAGGCTGACGCCGAGCGCCTCCAGCACGTCCGCGCTGCCCGACTTGCTGGAGACGCTGCGGTTGCCGTGCTTGCTGACGCGGGCACCGCAGGCGGCCGCCACGAACATGCTGCAGGTCGAGATGTTGAAGGTGTGCGAGCCGTCGCCGCCGGTGCCGACGATGTCGACCAGGTGCGCGCGGTCGCTCACCGGGACCTTGACGGAGAACTCGCGCATGACCTGCGCGGCGGCGGTGATCTCGCCGATCGTCTCCTTCTTGACGCGCAGGCCGATCAGGATCGCGGCCATCATCGGCGCGCTCATCTCGCCGCTCATGATGCGGCGCACCAGGGCCAGCATCTCGTCGTGGAAGATCTCGCGGTGCTCGATGACGCGGGTCAGCGCCTCATGGTCGGTGATGGGCATGGCGGGCTCGGTTCGTGGGGGTCAGTAAGGAGAGGCGGTGCGCGCGGCGGCCGGATCGGATCCGGCCTCGGCACCTGCCGCGAAGAAGGCGCGCACGGCCGCCACGGTGGCGTCGATGCCGGCGGCGTCGACGTCCAGGTGGGTGACGAAGCGCAGCCCGATCAGGCCGGTGGCCAGGATGCGGCGCTCGGCCAGCCAGGCCAGCAGCGCCGGGCCGCGGCCGTCGGCCACGTCGACGAAGACGATGTTGGTGGCGGCGCTGCGCACGCCCAGACCGTCGATGCCGGCCAGCCCGTCGGCCAGCCGGCGCGCCAGCCGGTGGTCGTCGTGCAGGCGTTCGACGTGGTGGTCCAGCGCATGGTCGATCGCGGCGGCCAGCAGGCCAGCCTGGCGCAGGCCGCCGCCGGCCATCTTGCGGATGCGGTGGGCCCGCGCGATCAGCTCGCGCGTGCCGCACAGCACCGAGCCGATCGGTGCGCCCAGCCCCTTCGAACAGCAGATCGAGACGCTGTCGAAGTGCCGCGTGATGTCGCGCAGCGCGGCGGTGATGTCGCCGCCCGGCCCGGCATTGGCGGCCGCCGCGTTGAACACCCGCGCGCCGTCGAGGTGGCAGGCCAGGCCGCGCGAACGCGCCAGCGCGGTCGCCTCGGCGAGGTAGTCGGCCGGCATGACGTGGCCGTTCCAGGTGTTCTCCAGGCACAGCAGGCGGCTGCGGGCGAAGTGCGCGTCGTCGGGCTTGATGGCTGCGGCGATGTCGGCCAGCGACATCCGGCCCTGCGCGTCCTGGGTCAGCGGCTGCGGCTGGATGCTGCCCAGCACCGCCGCGCCGCCGCCTTCGTAGCGGTAGGTGTGGGCGAGCTGGCCGACCAGGTACTCGTCGCCGCGCTGGCAATGCGCCAGCAGCGCGCAGAAGTTGCTCTGCGTGCCCGAGGGCATGAACAGCGCCGCCTCGAAGCCGGCCAGCGCGGCCATGCGGGCCTGCAGCGCGTTGACGCTCGGGTCGTCGCCGAAGACGTCGTCGCCGACGTCCGCACGCGCCATCGCCGCGCGCATCGCGGCGGTCGGGCGCGTGACGGTGTCGCTGCGCAGGTCGATCGTGGTGGTGCCGGTCATGCGCTCACCCGGCCTTGTTCCAGGAAGTTGCGCAGCATCGCGTGGCCGTGTTCGCTCAGGATGGACTCGGGGTGGAACTGCACGCCCTCGATCGGCAGGGTGCGGTGGCGCACGCCCATGATCTCGCCGTCGGCGCTGGTGGCGGTGACGACCAGCTCGGCCGGCAGCGTCGCCCGCTCGATCGCCAGCGAGTGGTAGCGCACGACGTTGAAACGCTCGGGCAGGCCGGCGAACACGCCTTGGCGGTCGGTCGTGATCGTCTCGGTCTTGCCGTGCATCTGGACCTGCGCGCGCACGATGTTGCCGCCCAGCGCGGCGCCGATGCTCTGGTGGCCCAGGCAGACGCCCAGGATCGGCAGCTTGCCGGCGAAGTGCCGGATGCTGTCGATGCAGATGCCCGCCTCGGCCGGCGAACACGGGCCCGGCGACAGCACCAGGCGGTCGGGCTGCAGGGCCTCGATCTCGGCCAGCGTGATCTCGTCGTTGCGGTGCACCCGCACGTCCTCGCCCAGCTCGGCGAAGTACTGCACGAGGTTGAAGGTGAAGGAGTCGTAGTTGTCGATCATCAGCAGCATGTCGTTCCCCTTCGCGCTCAGAAGCCTTCTTCGACCAGCTCGGCCGCGCGGATGACCGCGCGCATCTTGGCCTCGGTCTCCTTCCATTCCAGCTCGGGAACCGAGTCGGCGACCACGCCGGCGCCGGCCTGCACGTAGAGCGTCTGGTCCTTGATGACGCCGGTGCGGATCGCGATGGCCACGTCCATGTCGCCGGCATAGCTGAGGTAGCCGCAGGCGCCGCCGTAGATGCCGCGCTCGCTGACCTCCAGCTCGTCGATGATCTCCATCGCGTGGATCTTGGGCGCGCCGCTGAGCGTGCCGGCGGGGAAGCTGGCGCGCAGCACGTCCAGGCTGCTCATGCCGTCCTTGAGCACGCCCTCGACGTTGCTGACGATGTGCATGACGTGCGAATAACGCTCGATGCCGAAGGCCTCGGTGACCTTGACGGTGCCGGTCTTGGCGATGCGGCCGATGTCGTTGCGCGCCAGGTCGATCAGCATCAGGTGCTCGGCGCGTTCCTTGGCGTCGGCCAGCAGCTCGGTCTCGTGGCGCGCGTCCAGCTCGGGCGTCGCACCGCGCGGTCGGGTGCCGGCGATCGGGCGGATGGTGACGATCTTCTGCGTTCGGCCGTCGACCTCGCGGGCCTCCTGGCGCACCAGGATCTCGGGCGACGAACCGACGATCTGGAAGTCGCCCATGTCGTAGTAGTACATGTAGGGGCTGGGGTTGAGCGAACGCAGCGCCCGGTAGAGCGACAGCGGGCTCTCGGTGTAGCGCTTGTGGACGCGGTGCCCCAGCACGATCTGCATGCAGTCGCCGGCGGCGATGTATTCCTTGGCCTTGCGCACGGCGGCCTCGAAGTCGGCCTGGCGGGTCTCGTGTTCGACCGGATGCGCCGCGCCGCGCCGGACCTGCGGCGCCGCCACGCTGTAGCGCAGCTGGTCGGCCAGCTCGGACAGCCGGCGCTTGGCCTTGAAGTAGGCCTCGGACTGGCGCGGGTCGGCGTAGACGATCAGGTAGAGGCGGCCCGAGAGGTTGTCGATGACGGCCAGCTCCTCGGTCTGCAGCAGCTGGATCTCGGGCGTGCCGATGCCGCCGGGCAGGCGCGTGTCGGCCAGCTTCTTCTCGATGTAGCGCACCGTGTCGTAGCCGAAGTAGCCGGCCAGGCCGCCGCAGAAACGCGGCATGCCCGGGCGCAGCGCGACCTTGAAGCGCTGCTGGTAGGACTCGATGAAGTCGAGCGGGTTGCCCTCGTGGCGTTCGACCACGACGCCGTCGGTGACGACCTCGGTGACGCCCTCGCGGGTGCGCAGCAGCGTGCGCGCCGGCAGGCCGATGAAGGAGTAGCGGCCGAAGCGCTCGCCGCCGACGACCGATTCGAGCAGGAAGCTCAGCGGCCGGCCACCGGCCAGCTTCAGGTAAAGCGACAGGGGCGTCTCGAGGTCGGCGAAGGCCTCGCTGACCAGCGGGATGCGGTTGTAGCCCTCGCGGGCCAGGCTCTGGAATTCAAGTTCGGTGATCACGTGTCGGCTCCTGGGACACGCCATCGGCACGCGCATCGCGGCCCTGGAAGGCCGATCGGGCGGGACGTTGCCGGGCGGTCGGTTGATGCGGATGAAGCTCGGGGACTGCACCGCCGGGGGTGCGGATCCGGACGCGGCGCCATGAGGACACGGCTCGGTGCGGATCGACGTGGCGCGGCGCCTTCAGCAGGCGGCCACGTGGCCGGCGCGGCTCAGCGGCGCCAGGGCCAGGCTCCCCGGTCATGCGACCCGGGCAGCGTGATGAGGTGACGGACGAGGGTCCGTTTCCGTGAGCGGAACATGGGCGCGAAGTCTAGTCGAAGGCCAGCGCGTCGAGCCGGTCCAGGTGGGCCAGCGCGGGCACCGCGTCGATCGGCTCGCCGTGGTTGTAGCCGTGGCGCACCAGCACGACCGGACAGCCGGCCGCGTGGGCGGCCTCGGCGTCGTTGCGCGAGTCGCCGACCATCAACGTGCGCGACGGCTCGGTGCCCAGCGCCCGGCAGGTCTCGATCAGCGGCAGCGGATCGGGCTTCTTGCGCGCGAAGGCGTCGCCGCCGAAGACCTGCACGAAGTGGCCGTCCAGTCCCTTCAGCGCCAGCAGCGGCCGGGCGAAGTCGCCAGGCTTGTTGGTCAGGCAGGCCAGCGGCAGACCGAGTGCGCGCAGTCGCGCCAGGCCTTCGGCGACGCCCGGGTAGACGTCCGAATGCCGGCCGTTGATCGCCAGGTAGTGGCGCTGGTAGGCGGCCCAGGCCGGCTCGTAGAGCGCGTCGACATCGGCCGCGCCGACCTGCGCCAGCGTGCGGCGGATCAGGTGCTCGCTGCCCTTGCCGACCGTGCGCGAGACGAAGGCGCGGTCGACGCCCGGCAAGCCCAGCTCGGCCAGCATCAGCCCGAGCGCGACGACGAAGTCGCCCTGGGTGTCGACCATCGTGCCGTCGAGGTCGACGATGGCGGCCTCGATCGGCCGGCCCTGCAGCGTCGGGAACATCCGGCTCACGACGGGCGTCACGCCGCCAGCTCGGCGCGCATCGCGTCGATGACGGCCTTGTAGTCGGGGGCGTTGAAGATCGCGCTGCCGGCCACGAAGGTGTCGGCACCGGCGTCGGCGACGCGGCGGATGTTGTCGACCTTGATGCCGCCGTCGACTTCCAGGCGGATGTCGCGCCCGCTGGCGTCGATCAGCCGGCGGGCCCGCTCGATCTTGCGCAGCGCGCTGTCGATGAAGCTCTGGCCGCCGAAGCCGGGGTTGACGCTCATGATCAGGATCAGGTCGACCTTGTCGAGCACGTACTCGAGCACGTCGAGGCTGGCGGCCGGGTTGAACACCAGCCCGGCCTGGCAGCCGGCGCCCTTGATCAGCTGCAGCGTGCGGTCGACGTGCGTGCTGGCGTCCGGGTGGAAGCTGACCAGGTTCGCGCCGGCCTTGGCGAAGGCCAGCGCCAGCTCGTCGACCGGGCTGACCATCAGGTGGACGTCGATCGGCGCGGGCGTGCCGTCGGGCTTGACGCTGTGTTTCTTCAGCGCCTGGCAGACCATCGGGCCGAAGGTCAGGTTGGGGACGTAGTGGTTGTCCATCACGTCGAAGTGGATCCAGTCGGCGCCCGCAGCGAGGACGTTGCGGACCTCGTCGCCCAGGCGGGCGAAATCGGCCGAGAGGATGGAGGGCGCGATGCGCGCGTGGGCGGCGGTGTGGGCAGGCATCCGCCAATTCTAGGGAGACAGGGCCGGCCTCCGACGGGTCGACAGGAACGTGAGCAATTGCACACGACGGGTGTTCCAGAATGTCACCGGTCTATGATCCGAAGCATGAGCGCACCCTCCTTCAGCTGTTCGGTGAAGACGGAATTCCTCGTCGAACAATCCGACCCGGCGCGCGGCGTCTACGCCTACGCGTACACGATCGTGATCAGCAACACCGGCGACGTCCCGGCGCAGCTGATCGGGCGCCACTGGCTCATCAGCGACGCCGCCGGCCACACCGAGGAAGTCCGCGGCCTCGGCGTCGTGGGACACCAGCCGCTGCTGCGGCCCGGCGAGCGCTTCGAATACACCAGCTGGACCCGCCTGGCGACGCCGCACGGGCGCATGCGCGGCACCTACTTCTGCATCACCGAAGACGCCCACTGGTTCGAGGCCGCCATTCCGGCCTTCGAGCTGGGTCAGGCGCACGCGCTGCATTGATCGGGCTCCTTCGACGGCGCTGGTCCCTGCGGGTGTGGGACCTGACCGCACTGCTCAACGCCGCCGATGCCCGCGCCAGCCGGCCTGAACGGCACCTCTGGCTGATCCGCCTGGTCGAGTGGCTGCGCAGCGCGCCGCCGCAGCCGGGCGCACGCAACGAGCTGCGCACCGACATCCGCGCCCAGCCCGGCGCCGTCGAGCCGGCCAACGGCGAAGCCAGCCCCTGGCCGCTGCGCCGGCTGCGCCACCTGCTGAACGTGCTGGAGCGCCATCCGCACCACGCCGAACCGGTCCGCCAGCTGCTGCGTTCGGCCCTGACCGGCACCGACGTCGCCGCGCTGCTGGCCGACTTCGGCTTCGCGCCGCGGGCTTCGCTGACCAGCGAACTCGGCCAGCGCCTGCGCCGCGCACTGCTGCCCGGCACGCCCGACACGGCCGACCTCGGCGAACTGTTCCAGCTGGTTTTCCGCCATCGCGACGACGCCCGTTGGCTGGCCCAGGTCGACGCGGTGACCTGGCGCCGGCTGGCCCGGCTGCTGGTCGACGAGGACCTGTCGGCGCATTGGCGCGGCGCGGTGCTCGACTCGATCCAGCTGCTGGCCGCGCAGGTGCGCGCCTCCGGCCTGTCGGGCACGCTGCGCCCGCGCATGGACGAGCGCCTGCTGGCGCAGCGGCCCTTCCATCACCTCGCGCAGAGTGCCCAGCACCTGGCCGACGTGGCCGACCTGGACGGCCATGCCGCGCCCGACCGGCTGCAGCACCAGGCCGACGCGCTGCGCATCCAGCTGCAGGCCTGCCGGCGTGCGGCCGATTCGGTGCGCGCGCATCTGGAGGAAAGCGGCGTCTCGGTCGACGTGGTGTTCGAGGTCGCGCAGTTGCGCGAGCGCGTGCGCCGCATCGAGATCCTGCTGACGCTGCTGACCAGCCCGCAACCCGAGCGCGACTGGCCCGGCCTGGTCGTCGAGCTGGCGCAGGCGGTGCAGGACCGGCGCGGGCTGCGGCGGCTGTTCGCGCGCCACTACTCGCTGCTGGCGCGCAAGGTCACCGAACGCAGCGCCGAGACCGGCGAGCACTACATCACCCGCAACCGCGACGAGTACCGCCGCATGCTGTGGCGGGCCTGTGGCGGCGGCGTGGTCGTGGCGGGCACCACGCTGATGAAGTCGGCGCTGGGCGCGCTCGGCTTCTCGGCCTTCTGGGGCGGCTTCTGGGCCGGCATCAACTACGCCGGCAGCTTCGTGCTGATCCAGCTGATGGGCTGGACGCTGGCGACCAAGCAGCCGGCCATGACCGCACCGGCGATGGCCGCCAAGCTCGAAGGCGGCAGCCTGGACGACGAGCAGGTCGAGTCCTTCGTCGACGAGGTCACGCACCTGATCCGCAGCCAGATGGCCGGCATCGTCGGCAACCTGGCCGCCGTCGTGCCGGTGGTGCTGGCGCTGCAGCTGGCCGCGCATGCGGTGTTCGGCCGCGCCGCCATCGGTGTCGACGAGGCACGGTCCATCCTGGCCCACCTGACGCTGCTCGGTCCGACGCTGCTGTTCGCCGCCTTCACCGGCGTGCTGCTGTTCGGCTCCAGCCTGATCGCCGGCTGGGTCGAGAACGCCTTCGTGCTGCACCGGATCGACAGCGCCATCGCCTGGAACCCGCGCATCGTGCAGCTGCTGGGCCAGTCGCGCGCGCAACGCTGGGCGACCTGGTGGCGCGGCCACATCTCCGGCCTGGCGGCCAACGTGTCGCTGGGCCTGATGCTGGGCCTGGTACCGGCGCTGGCGCTGTTCTTCGGCCTGCCGCTGGAGGTCCGCCACGTCACGCTCGGCGCCGGCCAGATCGCGGCGGCGGCCGGTGCGCTGGGCTGGGCGGTGCTGCGCGAGCCGGCGTTCTGGTGGTGCGTCGCGGCGGTGCCGCTGGTGGGCACGCTGAACCTGCTGGTGAGCTTCGCGCTTGCCTTCCGGGTGGCGATGCGTTCGCGCGGCCTGCGCCTGCAGGATCGCGGCCGGCTGCAGTCGGCCCTGGTGTCGCGGCTGCGCAGCCAGCCGATGACCTTCCTGCGCCCGCCCGCCGGGCCGGCGCCGGAACACCTGACGACCCAGCCGCCGACCATCGTCTCCGGCGACTGAAGCCCCGGCCGGCGCGGCCCCTGGCGCTCAGGGCTGCTGGTCGTCCTCGACCCGCTCGCCGCCCTTGCGGCCGGAGAACATCGTCCACCAGACGATGCCCACCAGCAGGGCGCCCGCCCCGAGGGCTTCCAGCAAAATGATCCACATGCCTGTTCGCTCCGTTCGCCTTGTCCGCTACCCGCAACCTGTTTCGCAACCCGTCCCCGAGCGGGTCGACTTGCCCGCTCCGGCCGAAGGCGGCGCGATTCTAGGCAGGCGGCTCCCGCGCCTCGCCCCACACCTCGCTCCACACCTCGCCCTGTGCCTGGCACTGGCCCTGTCGGCCTGCACGACGCCCACGCCGATGACGCCACCCGCACCAGCACCGGTCGAAGGCCCGGGCTCGCTGCCGCCGCCGGTCGTCAGCCCCGAACCGGCAACCGGCACCGAGACGATCCGCACGACCGCCCGCGGCCGCTGGGTCCGCAGCGACTGGAGCGCCCTGCCCGGCTGGAACGACGACAGCCTGACGCTGGCCTGGCCGGCGCTGCTGCGCAGCTGCGAACGGTTGACGACACCCGTCTGGACCCCCGTCTGCGACGCCGCCCGCGCGATCGGCCCGGCCGCCGACGAAACCCGCATCCGCCAGTTCCTGTCGACCCGCCTGCAACCCTGGCGCGTCGAGGGCCCGACCGGTCAGGTCGACGGCCTGATGACCGGCTATTTCGAGCCGCTGGTCGAGGCCAGCCGCGTGCGCACCCCCCGTCAGACCGTGCCGCTGTACGCGCCGCCGGCCGACCTGGCCACGCGCAAGCCCTGGTACACGCGGGCCCAGATCGACACCCTGCCGGCCGCGCTCGACGCGCTGAAGGGCAAGGCGATTGCCTGGGTCGCCGATCCGCTCGACGCCACGCTGCTGCAGGTGCAGGGCTCCGGCCGGCTGATGCTGACCGAGCCGGACGGCCGCAAGCGCATGGTCCGGCTGGCCTATGCCGCCAACAACGACCACCCCTTCATGCCGCTGAGCCGCTGGCTGGTCCAGCAAGGTGCCTTCACGCTCGAACAGGCCAGCTGGCCGGCGATCCGCGACTGGGCCCGCGCCAACCCGCAGCGGGTGCGAGAGCTGGTCAACGTCAACCCGCGCTACGTCTTCTTCCGGGAGGAAGCGCTGCCCGATCCGTCGATCGGCGCGGTCGGCGCGCAGGGCGTGCCGCTGACGCCGGGCCGCTCGATCGCGGTCGACAAGGACAGCATTCCCTACGGCACCCCCGTCTGGCTGGCCTCGACCGAGCCGCAGCCCTGGTCGCTGAACCCGCCGCCGGCCCGGCCGCTGCAGCGCCTGGTGATGGCGCAGGACACCGGCAGCGCGATCGTCGGCGCGGTCCGGGCCGACTACTACTGGGGCTGGGGCGATGGCGCCGAAGACCGCGCCGGCCGCACCAAGCAGCCGCTGCGGCTGTGGGCGCTCTGGCCGCGCTGATCCCCGTCAGCCGGCCCCGCGCATGGGTCCGAGAAGGTGCCCGAGCGGCAGCACCTGCCCGGCCTTGACCTCGCCGAGCGAGAAGCTGGTGTGCATGTCCTTGACGTGCGGCAGCTTGAACAGCGTCTCGCGCACCCAGCGCGAATAGGCGTCGATGTCGGTGGCGACGACCTGGGCCTCGAAGGTGCCGGTGCCGCTGATGAAGTGGCATGACAGCACCTCGGGCAGCGCGCGGATCGCCGCCTCCAGCGCCTGGGTCGCCTCGGCGTCGTTGCGGTCGGCGTCGATGCGCACGAAGGCCAGCACGCCCAGCCCGATCCGGCGCCGGTCGATCTCGGCCCGGTAGCCGGTGATGTAGCCCTGCTGCTCCAGCCAGCGCACGCGCCGCCAGGTCGGCGCGGCCGACAGGCCGATGCGCGAGGCCAGCTCGGCGTTCGACAGCCGCGCATCGCGCTGCAGCTCCCCCAGGATGGCGATGTCGTAGCGGTCCAGCCCGGTCGCGTGGGAAGGCTCGGCCGGCTCGACGGACGCGGTCGAGGGTTCGGCCAGCGAGTTGCGGGTTTTCCCTTGAATGTTCGATTCTGGCAAGGCTGATTCTCCGGTCGGCCATTCGGATCTTATTTCTTGCTGGCTGACAGCCGATCGGCGCAAAGAAGGAAAACACCTGTCGGGCCAGTCTGCCTAGACTTTGAGCCTTCCCGCTGTGCCTTCCGCCCCTTCTGGAGCCCGCCATGAACGCCCCCCTGCCCGACGCCATCCGCCGTGCCCTGGAAGCCGTCACGCTCGACGACAAGTACACGCTCGCGAGCGGCAGCGCCTTCATGAGCGGCACCCATGCGCTCGTGCGCCTGCCGATGCTCCAGCAGCTGCGCGACGCCCGCGCCGGGCTGGACACCGCCGGCTTCATCAGCGGCTACCGGGGCAGCCCGCTGGGCGGCTACGACCAGGCGCTGTGGCAGGCCAAGGCCCATCTGGCCAGGCAGAACATCGTCTTCCAGCCGGGCGTCAACGAGGAACTCGCCGCCACCGCCGTCTGGGGCAGCCAGCAGCTGGACCTGGACCCGGGCCGGCGCAAGCACGACGGCGTGTTCGGCATCTGGTACGGCAAGGGGCCGGGCGTCGACCGCTGCAGCGACGTCTTCAAGCACGCCAACATGGCCGGAACGGCCCGCCACGGCGGCGTGCTGGCGATTGCCGGCGACGACCACGTCGCCAAGAGCAGCACCGCCGCGCACCAGAGCGACCACATCTTCAAGGCCTGCGGCCTGCCGGTGTTCTTCCCGGCCAGCGTGCAGGAGATCCTGGACATGGGCCTGCACGCGATCGCGATGAGCCGCTATGCCGGCGTCTGGTCGGCGATGAAGACGATCCAGGAAGTGGTCGAGAGCGCCACCACCGTCACGGTCGACCCGGACCGCGTGCGCATCGTCCTGCCCGAAGACTTCGCGATGCCGCCGGGCGGCCTGCACATCCGCTGGCCCGATGACCGCATCGAGCAGGAAGCCCGGCTGATGAACCACAAGTGGTACGCCGCGCTGGCCTACGTGCGGGCCAACCGGCTCAACCACACCGTGATCGACTCGCCCGACGCCCGGCTCGGCATCATGGCCAGCGGCAAGGCCTACAACGACACCCGCCAGGCGCTGGCGGACCTGGGGCTGGACGAGGCGACCTGCCGGCGCGTGGGCATCCGGCTGCACAAGGTCGGCGTGGTCTGGCCGCTGGAGGCGACCGTCACGCGTGCCTTCGCCACCGGCCTGCAGGAGATCCTGGTGGTCGAGGAGAAGCGCCAGGTCATCGAGTACCAGCTCAAGGAAGAGCTCTACAACTGGCGCGCCGACGTGCGCCCGGACGTGGTCGGCAAGTTCGACGAGGTCGAGGGCGACCACAGCGGCGGCGAGTGGAGCCGCCCGAACCCCAGCGCCAACGGCCTGCTGCGCGCGACGCTGGACCTGACGCCGGCGCTGATCGCCAAGGCCGTCGCCAAGCGGCTGATGCGCCTGGGCGTGCCCGAGGACGTCGCCGCCCGGATGCGCCAGCGCCTGGCCGTCATCGAGGCCAAGGACCGCGCGCTGCAGACCCACGACATCACCACCGGCGAGCGCACGCCCTGGTTCTGCAGCGGCTGCCCGCACAACACCAGCACCCGCGTGCCCGAAGGCTCGCGCGCGCTGGCCGGCATCGGCTGCCACTTCATGGCGCTGTGGATGGACCGCCAGACCCACACCTACACGCAGATGGGCGGCGAGGGCGTGCCCTGGGTCGGGCAGGCGCCGTTCACGACCGAGCCGCACGTGTTCGCCAACCTCGGCGACGGCACCTACTACCACTCGGGCCTGCTGGCGGTGCGCCAGAGCATCGCCGCGGGCGTCAACATCACCTACAAGATCCTGTTCAACGACGCGGTGGCGATGACCGGCGGCCAGCCGGTCGACGGCACGCTGAAGGTGCCTGAGATGAGCCGCGAGCTGGACGCCGAGGGCGTGCGCCGCATCGTCATCGTGACCGACGAGCCGGCCCGCTACACCGATGACGCGGCCATCAAGGCACGGCTGGCACCCGGCGTGACGATCCGCCACCGCGACGCGCTCGACGCCGTGCAGCGCGAGCTGCGCGAGACCGCCGGCTGCACCGTGCTGATCTACGACCAGACCTGCGCGACCGAAAAGAGACGTCGCCGCAAGCGCGGCACGATGGTCGATCCGGCCCGCCGCGTCGTCATCAACGAGGCCGTCTGCGAAGGCTGCGGCGACTGCTCGACGCAGAGCAACTGCCTGTCGATCGAGCCGGTGGAAACGGCCTTCGGCCGCAAGCGCCGGATCAACCAGAGCACCTGCAACAAGGACTTCTCCTGCGTGAAGGGCTTCTGCCCGAGCTTCGTGACGGTCGAGGGCGGCCAGCTGCGCAAGCCGAAAAAGGACACCCGCGTCGACCCGGACACGTTGCCGCCGCTGGCCGAGCCGCGCCTGCCGGTGGCGCGCGAGGCCTGGGGCATCGTGGTGGCCGGCGTCGGCGGCACCGGCGTCATCACGATCGGCCAGCTGCTGGGCATGGCCGCGCACCTGGACGGCAAGGGCGTCGTCACGCAGGACTCGGCCGGCCTGGCGCAGAAGGGCGGCGCGACCTGGAGCCACATCCAGATCGCCGAACACGCCGGTGCGCTGCACACCACCAAGGTCGACACCGCCAAGGCCGATCTGGTGATCGCCTGCGACGGCATCGTCGCGGCCAAGAAGGAGACCGTCTCGGTGATGGCCGAGGGCCGCACCTGGGTGACGCTCAACACGCACCGCACGCCGACCGCCTCGCTGGTGCACGACCGCGACTGGGCCTTCCCGGCCGAGTCCTGCGAACGCGCGCTGCGCGCCACGGTCGGCACCGACGCGCTGGTCGCCTTCGATGCCGAGACGCTCGCCACCCAGCTGCTGGGCGACTCGATCTACACCAACCCGCTGCTGCTGGGTCACGCCTGGCAGCACGGCCGCATCCCGCTGAGCCGCGCCGCGCTGCGCCGGGCGATCGAGCTGAACGGCACGCAGGTCGCCAACAACCTGGCGGCCTTCGAATGGGGCCGGCGCTGCGCCGTCGACCTGGCCGATGTCACCGCCAGGGCCGGCGGCAGCAGCGGCGCGCAGGTGATCCAGTTCGTCAAGCGGCCGTCGCTGGACGAGCTGATCACCACCCGGGTCCAGGCCCTGACCGCCTACCAGGACGCCGGCTATGCCCGCGCCTACGCCGAGCTGGTCGAACGCGTTCGCGCGGCCGAGGCCCCACTGGGCAGCACCCGGCTGACCGAGGCGGTGGCCCGCAACCTGCACAAGCTGATGGCCTACAAGGACGAATACGAGGTCGCCCGGCTGCATGCCGATCCGGCCTTCGACGCCCGCATCGCGGCGATGTTCGAGGGCGACGTGCGCATCGTCCACCACCTCGCGCCGCCGCTGCTGGGCCGCACCGACGCGAACGGCCAGCCGGTCAAGTCGGCCTTCGGCCCGTGGATGCACCGCGTGATGCCGTGGCTGGCGAAGCTGAAGTTCCTGCGCGGCACCGCCTTCGACCCGTTCGGCCGGACCGAGGATCGCCGCACCGAGCGCGCGCTGGTCGGCGAGTACCGCGAAACGGTCGAGCAGCTGATCGCCGGGCTGACGGCTGACCGGCTGGCGCTGGCGGTGGAGATCGCGCAGCTGCCGGACGGCATCCGCGGCTACGGTCACGTCAAGGCGAAGAACCTGGCGGCGGTGCGCGAACGCTGGAACGCGGCGCTGGTGCGCTGGCGCGCCGCCTGAAGCGTCAGCGCAGGAAGAACAGGACCGACATCACCACGCCGGTCACGATGACGATGCCGCGCACCCAGGCCGCCGGCAAGCGGCGGGCGATGCGCGCACCGCCAAAGCCGCCAGCGGTGGCCGCCGCAGCCATCAGCAGCGCCTGCGGCCAGTGCACGGCACCGGCCCAGGCGAAGGCCGCGACGCTGAGCAGCGACAGCAGCAGCGAGTTGAGGTTCTTCAGCGCGTTGGCGGTGTGGATGCGCGACTCGCCCGCCAGCGTGTAGAGCGCCATCAGCAGGATGCCCAGGCCGCCGTTGAAGTAGCCGCCGTAGACCGCCACGACCAGCAGGCCGGCCGTGCGCGGCCAGGCGGTCGGCGACGGCTCGGCGCCCGGGCTGCGGGCCCGCCAGGCGGCCATCAGCCTCGGGCCGAAGGCGAACACCAGCGTCGCGAACAGCAGCAGCCACGGCACCAGCGCCGAGAAGACCTTGGCGGGCGTGACCAGCAGCAGCAGCGCGCCGGCAACACCACCGGCGCTGCAGATCAGGCCTTCTCGCCACAGCAGGGCGCGCGGCAGGGCCGACAGTTCGGCCCGGAAGCCGAGGGCACTGCCCAGGTATCCCGGCGACACCGCCACCGCGCTGGTCGCGTTGGCGGCGATGGGCGCCACGCCGGTCAGGACCAGGGCGGGAAAGGTCAGGAAGCTGCCTCCCCCGGCAATGGCGTTGAGCACACCGGCGCCGAAGGCGGCCGTCAGCAGCAGGAGCGCGTCGGCGGCGGTCATGGGTCCGGGGGGCCGGGGGATCGGTGCGACGCCCTGCGATCAGGACGCCGGTTCAGGGACCGGATCAGCGCGAGCGACGGGCGCCCGAACCACCTTGCGGACCACCGGTACCAGGCGCGCGGCGCTCGATGTGGCGGAAGGTGATGCGGCCCTTGCTCAGGTCGTAGGGCGACAGTTCCAGCGACACCGCGTCGCCGGCCAGGATGCGGATGTGGTGCTTGCGCATCTTGCCGGAGGTGTAGGCGACCAGGATGTGGCCGTTGTCCAGCGTGACGCGGTAGCGCGAGTCGGGCAGGACTTCGGTGACCTGGCCGTGCATTTCGATGAGTTCTTCCTTGGCCAAATGAGGCTCCTTCGTGTCGAGGTGTGAGGGTGTGCAGCGGGCGTCGATCAGGACGGCAGGCTGCGGCGGTAATGAAGCAGGCGGCCGCGGTAGCCGGCGCGGACATCGGCGCCACCGTGCAGCACGGTCTCGTCGAGGTCGTAGCCCAGCGCGTCCATGCGGCGGTGGAAGGGGCTGCGATTGCTGCGGTTCGGGTCGACGATCAGCACCTCGCCGGTCGACGACGCGTGGCGCTCGATGAAGGCAGCGAGCACGCCGCCTTCGTCGCGTTCGTACAGCACGTCGCTGCCCATGATCAGTTCATAGCGGCCCTGCAGGCGCGCGCCCTGGGCGCACTGCGGGTCCAGGTCGGCTTCCTGCGGCGCGGCCCAGTCGCCGTGCCGGTAGCGCATCGGCGCCATGCCGTTCAGGCGCACGTTCTCGTCGAGGAACTGCTGCGCCAGCGGGTGGCAGTCGCTTGCCGTGACGCGGGCGCCGCGCCGGTGGCAGACCAGGCTGGCCAGCGCCAGCCCGCAGCCGATCTCGAGGATGCCTTCGTCGGCCTGCACCGGACGCCGTGCCACGACGGACGCCAGTTCCTGCGACGACGGCCAGACCAGTCCGAACAGCGGCCATGCCGCCGAGGAGATGCCGATGGCTTCGGCGGCACCGTCGGGATCGGCGTACTGCTGGCGGTCGCTCAGCGACCGGATGTGCAGATCGGCCACGCCTGTGACCTCGACCTGTTCGAACTTGACCTGGTAACCCGGCAACGGGGCTCCTCGCTGGGACGGATCTGGGACCGGACCGTCTGTGGATCGACGCTGTGCGGCAGACGCGACGGTCAGATCGATCTCGCATGAGCGCCCTGGGGCGGACGTCATGCGCGCCGAAAGGCAGACACGCGAGGCAAAACGGTGGGGGTAGGGCTTCCGGACCTTGGATGTCCCGGAAGGCGCGGAAGTGTACACGGCGGCCCCTGGCGCCGTCAGGCAGGAAACCCGAGCGACGGCAGGGTGTCGTTCAGGCTCAGGTGGTCACCGCAGTGGCGATGGCCGGGCTCTCGAACATCGGGACGACGTCGCCGCGCCAGCGACCGGCCCGTTCACCGTCGCCGCCGGCCAGCCATTCGCTCAGGACCTGGTCGGCTTCCTGCGGTTCGAGGAACACCGTGGCGGTGCGCAGACCGACGACACGGCCACGCGCCAGGCCCATCGGGTCGGCAGGATCGGAGAGGGAAGGATCGTCCACCCGCGTCAGGCGGATCTGGTAGCGAGGCGCCGCATAGGGGAAGGCTTGCACAGCGGGGAGCTCCTGGTTGGGTTCGCGAGTCGATCACGCCGTCGTGACACCTGCGCGAACTGCCCCGGGACTGGCCCCAGGGCCCGACTCCGTGATACTCGGACGACGCTCCCGTGGCGTCAATGCGGAACTACGCGGGCGGCCGGTCGCTGTGGAAGCCGGGCCACGTCACACCCCCGACATGAGCGTCGGGGTTTCAGATCGGGATGCTCAGCCGCGCAAGGCCGCTTCCAGCGCGTCGACGTAGAGCGCCGCGACATCGCAGCCGGTCTGGTCGGTGATCTCCTGGAAGCAGGTCGGGCTGGTGACGTTGATCTCGGTCAGGCTGTCGCCGATCACGTCCAGGCCGACCAGCAGCAGGCCGCGCGCGAGCAGCACGGGGCCCAGCGCCTCGGCGATCTCGCGGTCGCGCGGGCTCAGCGGCCGGGCGACGCCCTTGCCGCCGGCGGCCAGGTTGCCGCGGATCTCGCTGCCCTGCGGGATGCGCGCCAGGCAGAACGGCACCGGTACGCCGCCGATCAGCAGCACGCGCTTGTCGCCGTCGACGATCGCCGGCAGGTAGCGCTGGACCATCACGGTCTGCGCGCCGTCGCGGTTGAGCGTCTCGATGATCGAGCCGAGGTTCAGGCCGTCCGGCCCGACCCGGAAGATGCCCATGCCGCCCATGCCGTCGAGCGGCTTGAGGATCACGTCGCGGTGTTCGGCGTGGAACTCGCGGATCGCGTTCGCGTCACGCGTGACCAGCGTCGGCGCGGTGTACTGCGGGAACTCCAGGATCGCCAGCTTCTCCGGGTGGTCGCGCAGCGCCTGCGGCCGGTTGAAGACCCGCGCGCCCTCGCGTTCGGCCTGCTGCAGCAGGTGGGTGGCGTAGATGTACTCGGCATCGAACGGCGGGTCCTTGCGCATCAGCACTGCGCCGACATCGGCGAGCGCGACGGTGTCGGTCTCGGTGACGCGGAACCAGTCGTCGGCGTCACCGGTCAGCGCCAGCGTGCGGGTGTTGCGGGCGACGACCCGGCCGCCGTGCTGCCAGACCAGGTCACGCGGCTCGCAGGCCAGGATGCCGTGACCGCGCCGGGCGGCCTCCCGCATCATCGCGAAGGTCGAGTCCTTGTAGGTCTTGAAGGTCTCGATCGGGTCGGCGACGAAGAGCAGGTCCATGGGGGTGCGATCGGAAGAAGGTCGGAGGGATCGGGAAGGCCGGGCGGCGCGGGCGCGGCCTCACCGGGCGCGCCAGTTTTGCACAGCGACCGCGAGCGTGCCGGCGACCACGCCCCAGAAGGCCGCGCCGATGCCGGCCAGGCTGACGCCGCTGAGCGTCACGAGGAAGGTGATCAGCGCCGGTTCGCGCCAGCGCGTCTCGCCCAGCGCCGTGGCCAGTCCGCCGCCGATCGTGCCCAGCAGCGCCAGCCCGGCAACCGCCAGCACCAGCGCCTTCGGGAAGGCCGCGAGCAGGCCGACGACCGCGCCGCCGGCCAGCGCCATCAGCAGGTAGAACACGCCGGCCATGACGGCGGCGGTGTAGCGCCGCGCCGGGTCCTCGTGGGCCTCGCGGCCCATGCAGATCGCGGCGGTGATCGCGGCCAGGTTGAAGCTGTAGCCGCCGAACGGCGCCAGCAGCAGGCTGACCAGCCCGGTCGTGCCGATCACCGGCGAGACCGGCGTGTCGTAGCCGGCCGCGCGCTGCGCCGCCACGCCGGGCAGGTTCTGCGAGGCCATCGTCACGACGAACAGCGGCAGCGCCAGCCCGACCAGCGCACGCCAGGTGAACTCGGGCGGGGTCCAGACCGGCCAGGCGGGTTGCGCGGTGACATCCCCCAGGTGCAGCTGACCCTGCGTCGCGGCAATCGCCAGCCCGGCCAGCAGCACGACCGGCACGGCGTAGCGCGGCCAGAGCCGGCGCCCGAGCAGGTAGGCCAGCAACATGCCGGCGACCAGCGCCAGATCGGTGCGCAGCGCGGCGAAGGCGTCGAGCGCGAAGCGGGTCAGCACGCCCGCCAGCAGCGCGGCGGCGATGGGTTGCGGCAGGCGGTCCATCACGCGCTCGAACACGCCCGTCCAGCCGGCCAGCGCGATCAGCGCGGCACAGGCCATGAAGGCGCCGATGCCTTCGGCCATCGTGACGCCGTCCATGCCGGCGGCGGCCGAGGCGATCAATGCGGCGCCGGGCGTCGACCAGGCCGTCAGCACCGGCTTGCGCCAGCGCAGGCTCAGGCCGATGCTGGTCAGCCCCATGCCCAGGCCCAGCGCCCACAGCCACGAGGTCAGTTCGGCCGGCGTCGCGCCCAGCGCGCGGGCGGCCTGGAACACGATCACGACCGAGCTGGTGTAGCCCACCAGCACCGCGACGAAACCGGCGACGACGGCCGGCAGCGACAGGTCGGCGAAGAAATGGCGGCGTTCGCTCACCGCGTCAGAAGGTGTAGCCGTCACGGGCTTCCACCTTGGCCAGCGCCTCCAGCAGGCGCGCCAGCGGCGTCAGCACCGAATAGCGCATGGCCACGTGATGGGCCTGGCGCCAGACCCGCGGCAGGTCGTCGAGGTAGGCGTGCTTGCCGTCGCGGTGCGACAGGCGGGCGAAGATGCCCAGCACCTTCAGGTGGCGCTGCAGGCCGGTCCATTCGAGGTCGCGCCAATAGGTGCCGAAGTCGTCGGGCACCGGCACGCCCGCCTTGCGGGCGCGCTCCCAGTAACGCGCCGCCCAGTCGATCTGCTGGGCCTCGTCCCAGTCGAGGTAGGCATCGCGCAGCAACGAGACGAGGTCATAGGCGACCGGGCCGAGCACCGCGCCCTGGAAGTCCAGCACGCCCGGGTTGGGCGCGGGGCCGGCGCCTTCGGTCTCGACCGGTGCGCAGACCATCAGGTTGCGGCTGTGGAAGTCGCGGTGCACCAGCACCTGGGCCTGGCTGGTGAAGACCTGGGTGATCTGCTCGAAGGCCCGTTCGAGGCCGGCGCGCTGGCGGTCGTCCAGCGTCATGCCCTGGTGGCGGGCGATGTACCACTCGGGAAAGATGTCCAGCTCGCGCCGCACCATCGCGGCGTCGTAGCGCGGCAGCGTGTCGGGCACGGCGATGCCTTGAAGCGTCACCAGCGCGCCGATCGCGTCGCGGTAGAGCCCGTCGGCGCGGCGCTGGTGGGCGCCCTGTTCGAGATCCAGCGACAGCAGCTCGGCCTGGTAGGTTCGCCGGCCCAGGTCGGTCAGCAGCAGGAAGCCGTGTTCGACCTGCCAGTCCAGCACCTGCGGCACGTTCAGCCCGGCGCCGCGCAGCAGCGCGCCGATGTCGACGAAGGCGCGGTTGTCCTCGACCGCCGGCGGCGCGTCCATCACGATGAAGGTGGCGGGCTGGCCGGCCGCCTCGCCCTGGACGCGGAAGTAGCGCCGGAAGCTGGCGTCGGCGCTGGCCGGCGCAAGGGTCTGCGGCTGCAGCGCGTAACGCGGGGTCAGCGTGCCGAACCAGGCCTCGAAGGCGGTCTGACGGGCCGGATCGGCCCAGGTGACGGCGGCGGCCGTGGCGATCGGGGACGGCTGGGAATCGGGCATCGGGACGTGGCTCTCGGCATCGGCGAGCCCCCCTCCGACGGCCCCGCGCAGGCACCAGCCGATCAGGACCCGCATGGGATAATCGAGCGATTTTAGCGAGCCGGGCTCGCGGACCTTGTGCCCTCCACCGGGCCCGTCCGCGTCGGCGCTTCACCCTGGATTGCGCCCGTCCCCTGTGCCTGCCTGCCGCCGTCGCCTCCCCCGTCTGACCACCCTGGCTGCCGCCCTGGCCACGCTGTCGACCTTGCCCGCGCAAGCCGACGAGGCCGCCGCGCCGGTCGAGGCCCGCAGCGCCGTCACCCCGGCCCAGGCCTGCCGGATCGTCAACTGGCGCCGCGCCTCGCGCGGCGGACTGCGGCCGGTCACGGCGGCACCGTCGGGCGGCCAGCCGACCGAGGCCGACCGCATCGTGGTCGAGGCCGACCGCCTGTCCGGCGAGACCGGCCAGAGCCTGCAGGCGCGCGGGGACGTCCGGCTGCAGCGCGGCGACCTGACCGTGCAGGCCGACGAGCTCGAATACCGCTACCCGACCGACCGCCTGCGCGCGATCGGCTCGATCGAGATGTGGCGCGGGCAGGACTACTACAGCGGCAGCGAGATCGACATCGACACGCGCGAGTCCGAAGGCTGGTTCCTCAAGCCGACCTTCCGTTTCGCCCGCACCCAGGCCGGCGGCGGCGCCGACCGGATCGACTTCCTCGGCCGCGACCGCATGGTCGTGCTCGGCGCCACCTACAGCAGCTGCGAGGCCGAGCCCGGCCAGACCGTTCCCTGGCAGCTCAGCGCCAGCCGGGTCCGGCTGGACTTCGAGGCCAACGAGGGCCTGGCCGACGGCGCCGTGCTGCGTTTCTTCGACGTGCCGATCCTGGCCTGGCCAGTGCTGAGCTTCCCGGTCACCGATGCGCGCAAGTCGGGCCTGCTGCCGCCCCACATCAACCTGGCCAGCACCAGCAGCCTCGAACTCGGGGTGCCGTACTACTGGAACATGACGCCGTCGCACGACGCGACGATCACGCCCTACCTGTCGCTCAAGCGTGGCTTCGCGCTCGACAGCGAGTTCCGCTACCTGGGCGACCGGGAAGGCGGTTCGATGTCGTCCTCCTGGCTGCCCAACGACCGCGACACGCGCACGCAGCGCTGGTCGTTCGGCTGGCGGCATGCGGGCGTCCTCGGCGGTGGCAGCGGCGAAGACGCGCCGACCGATCCCGGCTGGACCTACGACTGGCGCACGCTGCGGGTCTCCGACGACAACTACTGGAAGGACGGCCTGCGCGGCATCGACTCGCTGACGCCGCGGCTGCTGGGCTCGACCGGGCAGATCCGCCAGCGCCGTTCGCTGCGATCCGACGACGCGGCCGAGATCGACCAGTGGCTCTACGCCCGCGTCCAGCACTGGCAGGTCCTGCAAAGCACCACCGCGAGCGACACCATCGTCGCGCCCTACCAGCGCGAACCGCAGGTCGGTGCGCTGTGGCGGGCGCAGCACGGCGGGCTGAGCGGCTCGCTGCAGACCGAGGCCAACCGCTTCACCCGCGTGCAGGACAGCTCGCGCTCAGGGTCGCGCGCCCACCTCGTCGGCGACCTCGCCTGGGCGATCGGCGAGGACGGCTGGCTGCTGACGCCGCGCGCCAGCCTGAACTCGGTTCACTACCAGACCGACGATCCGCTGGCCAGCGGCACCCGCCATGCCGGCCGGACCATCCCGACCTTCAGCCTGGACAGCGCCTGGACCTTCGAACGGTCGACCCGGCTGTTCGAGCGCGACATGACGCAGACGCTCGAACCCCGTCTGCTCTACGTCCACACGCCCTGGCGCGACCTGGCCGGCATGCCGAACTTCGACAGTGCCCGGCTCGACCTGAACGCCCACAGCCTGTTCTCGCCGAACGCCTTCTCCGGCGTGGACTGGGTCTCGGAGGCCGACCAGATCACCGCCGGCCTGAGCTCGCGCTACCTCGATGCCGGCAGCGGCGCACAGCTGGCGAGCGTGGGCATCGCCCAGCGCTACGTGCTCAGCGAACCGAAGGCCGCGCCGGACGCGCGCCAGGTCGCCAAGGGCTACTCGGACCTCTACCTGCTCGGCAGCCTGAACACGGTCCCGAACTGGTCGTTCGAATCGGCGGCGCAGTACAGCCCCGAGTCGCGCCAGGTGCAGCGCAGCATCAACAGCGTCAGCTACTCGCCGGGGCCGTTCCGCACCGCGACGCTGAGCTACCGGCTGCAACGCGGCGCCAGCGAACAGGTCGCGCTGGGTTGGCAGTGGCCGATCCAGGGACCGACGCCGGCCCAGAACGCGGTGGCGCAGGCACGCGCCAGCGCGGCGGCCAGCAGCACGTCGGCGTCCAGCTGCACGGGCACGCTCTATGGTGTCGGCCGGCTGGACTACAGCGTCACCGACCGGCGCGTCTCCGGCGCGGTGGTCGGCTTCGAATACGACGCCGGCTGCTGGATCGGCCGGGTCGTCGCGCTGCGCCAGTCGACCGGCGCCAGCGCGGCGACGACCCGGCTGATGCTGCAGCTGGAGCTGGTCGGCCTGTCCCGCCTGGGCACCAACCCGCTCGGGGTCTTGAAAGACAATGTGCCCGGCTACACGCTGCTGCGCGACCCGAAGTCCGACACCGGGCTGATGCCGGGCGCCGGCTCCGCCATCACGTCCGCCAGCCCGATCCCCTGACGTCCGATCGACAGCCCGCCGACGCGGCCGACCTGAACGACCTTGCGCATGACCTCCCCTGACCGCTCGACCCCCCGCACCGGCGCGCGCCGGCTCGCCCTGGCGATCCCGCTCGCAGCCCTGCTGGCCGCCAGCCTGTGCCTGGGCACCGGCGCCGCCGCACAGGCCGCGAATCCGCCTGCCACGGCCCAGGAGACCTCGCGCCAGAGTGCCGACTACATCGTCGCCATCGTCAACCGCGAGCTGGTCACCAACAGCGAGGTGCAGGCCCGGCTGCAGCGCATCGAGGCCGAGGCGGCCCGCTCGGGCAACCGCCTGCCGGCCCGCGACGTGCTGCTGCGCGATGTCCTGGACCAGCTCATCGACGAACGCGCCCAGCTGACGCACGCCGCCGACAGCGGCCTGCGCATCGACGAGGCCGAGCTCGACCGGACCGTCGCCAGCGTGGCGGCGCAGAACTCGCTGAGCGTGGCCGAACTGCGCAACCGGCTGCGCGCCGAAGGCCAGGACTACGCCCGCTTCCGCGACACGGTGCGCGACCGGATGGTGCTGGAGCGCGTTCGCGAGCGCGACGTCCAGGCCCGCATGCGCATCGTTGACGCCGACATCGAGAACTGGCTGGCCCGCGAACGCGAGAAGGCCGGCGCGGTCAACGAATACAACATCGCCCAGATCCTGATCGCCGTGCCCGAGAACGCCACGCCGGCCGAGACCGCCGCGCGACGCGCCCTGGCCGTGACCGTGCTGCAGCGCCTGAAGGCGGGCGAGGAGTTCGGCGCGCTGGTCAAGTCGACCTCCGACGCCTCGAAGGCCAACAACGGCGAGCTCGGACTGAAGCGCGGCGACGCCCTGCCCGACCTGTTCGTCGAGGCCGTCCGGCCGCTGCTGGCGGGCGAGGTCGCGCCGCAGGTGGTGCGCTCGGGCGCCGGTTTCCACATCCTGCGGCTGGTCGAGCGACGCGACGCCGCGCTGGCGGTCACTCAGACCCGCGCGCGCCACATCCTGCTGCGACCGGCTCCGGGCGCGGACGAGTCGGCCGTGATCCGCCGGCTGGAGGACTTCCGCCGGCGCATCACGGCGGGCCGTGCCCGCTTCGACGAACTGGCGCGCCAGTTCTCCGAAGACGGCAGCGCGCCGAACGGCGGCGACCTCGGCTGGGCCTCGCCGGGCCAGTTCGTGCCCGAGTTCGAGCAGGTGATGCAGTCGCTGGACATCAACGAGGTCTCCGAACCGCTGGTCTCGCGCTTCGGCGTGCACCTGATCCAGGTGCTGGAGCGCCGTCAGGTCAGCCTGGACGTGCGCCAGCAGCGCGAGGCCGCCCGTGCGGCGCTGCGCGAGCAGAAGTACGAGGAGACCTACCTCGAATGGGCCCGCGAGGTGCGCGCCCGCGCCTACGTCGAACTGCGCGAACCGCCCGGCCAGTGAACCGCCCTGCCGACCCCCTGCACGTCCACCGGACCGCCGCTTGAAACACATCGCCCGCAAACGCTTCGGCCAGCATTTCCTGGTCGACACCGCCCTGCTCGACCGCATCGTGCGCAGCATCGATCCGCGGCCCGGCGAGGCGCTGGTCGAGATCGGCCCGGGCCTGGGCGCGATGACCGACCCGGTGGTGGCGCGCTGCGAGAAGCTGACGGTGGTCGAGCTGGACCGCGACCTGGCGGCCCGGCTGCGCAAGCGCCCGGAGCTGACGGTGGTCGAATCCGACGTGTTGCGGGTCGACTTCGGCGCCCTGGCCACGCAGCTGTGCGCCCCCGGCCAGAAGCTGCGCGTGATCGGCAACCTGCCTTACAACATCTCCAGCCCGATCCTGTTCCACCTGCTCGAACACGTCGACGCGATCGAGGACCAGCATTTCATGCTGCAGAAGGAAGTCGTCGACCGCATGGCCAGCGCGCCGGGCTCGAAGGACTACGGCCGGCTGTCGGTGATGCTGCAGTGGCGCTACGACATCGAGTCGCTGCTGGACGTGCCGCCGGAGGCGTTCGATCCGCCGCCGCGTGTCGACTCGGCGGTGGTGCGCATGACGCCGCTGGCGCAGCCGCCGGCGATCGACGTCAAGCTGCTGGGCGAACTGGTCACATCGGCGTTCTCGCAGCGCCGCAAGCTGCTGCGCCACAGCCTGGGCCGCTGGCTGGAACAGCGCGGCAGCCAGAGCGACTTCAACCTGCAACGTCGGGCCGAGGAAGTGCCGGTGGCCGAGTTCGTCGCGCTGGCGGTCGAACTGGGCGTGGCAACGCCGGCCTGAAGCAGTCGCAAGACAAGAGAAAAGGCTCGCAAAATGAAAAGGCCCGCAGTCTGCGGGCCTTGTCGGGGTAGGCGGTGTGGACGACCGCCCGGTGCATCGAGTGAACGCTGACCGCGTCGGATCAGGCGGCGACCAGCCAGTTGGCGGTGTCGAACGCGCTGCTCATCAGCGGCATGTGCGGCGCGAAGGTCGGCGCTGCGTTCTTGGTCGGCTTCGGTGCCGGCTTGACCGGCTGCTGCTCGATGGGGGCCACTTCAGCCCGCTCCCATTGCCCGTTGTCCTGGGAGCGGGCTACTGAAAAGAATAGAAGCACCTGAAGGGTATCTTTCGTTCCCCCCAGAAGTCGGCGGTGTCACGGAAGACGTCGAGCACCTGCTCGCGCACCTCGCGGTCGAAGCGCGGGTTGTCGGGCAACTGCTCGAGCACCACGACGAAGCCTGCCTGCTCGCCCGACTTGTAGACCAGATCGGTCATGCAGTCGTGCAAGGCATCAAGGTTCTTGCCGAAGTGGGCCGGGAACAGGAAAGCCTGGGCGATGCCTTCCAGCACGTCCTGCTTGGTCTGTGCCGAAGACAGGTTGGCGTAGAGGAAGTGATGACCCATGGCCTGGGCCGCCGCCAATAGATCGTCCACGCGGAAGGCCCGGATGGCCTGCACGATGTTGGGACGCACGGTCTGCAGAAGCATGATGTTCTCTTAGCGCTTTCAGTCCTCGCCTTGATCACTGCACGATGCGCCTGAAGCTCGCATAGTGATCCTGGGTGTAGTAACAGACATCCGGAGACCGGGGTTGGTTCCCGCCACACACGATGCGCCGGGCTCCGCGATCTCGCGATCCGGGGGTCGGCACGGTGTACTCACGGTAGTAGCCTCGAGGCTCGCGGGGCAGCAGTCGCTCACGATTGCCGAACACCGAACCATCCTTGTTCGGGTAGGGAAACGGACCGCCGACAAGGATCAGGCGATGCGTCTGGCGGGCTTCAGGAGGCAGCTCGGACAGCGCGACAGCCGCTTGCGTGGCTGCCACCGGAGCGGCTTCCCGGGCCTGCGCAACAGGGGTCGCCGCGATCCCGATGCTCCCGACGCCCAAGGCGCCGACCAGACCGGTCAACGAGACCACTGCCGCCAGGGCCACCCGACTGGCCACCCTACTGACCACCACTCTCGACCACCGCAGCATGCAAGCACCACCTTGGATGAAACGGCCTCGAAACACGAAGGGCACCCTGGAAAACTGAGGCCGGATGGTAGCCGTTCGGGCACTGAAGCTCAAGGCATTGCCTCAATTTTCAGCAATGCCTACGGTCTTTTTCCGGTTTGTAAGCGTGCGCAAACTTGCGCTGCAAACCTTCAGGCTGAATCACCCAAGCGATCGCCCTGCGCGTTTGAGGGGTGTGCCGCAGCGCAGCATCAGAAGGGTGTTCCGGAGCCGCCGGCATCCCGCGCGGCGGCTCCGATGCTGCACTGCACTCAGCGGGCGGCGTTGGCGTCCGCGACGGTCAGTGCCGTCATGTTGACGATCCGGCGCACGGTGGCCGAGGGCGTCAGGATATGCACCGGCTTGGCCGCACCCAGCAGGACCGGGCCGATCGCGATGCCGCCGCCTGCTGCCGTCTTCAGCAGGTTGTAGCTGATGTTGGCGGCGTCGATGTTGGGCAGCACCAGCAGGTTCGCCTCGCCGCTCAGCGCGCTGCGCGGCATCAGCTCCTTGCGGTAGACCGGGTCGAGCGCGGTGTCGCCGTGCATCTCGCCGTCGACCTCCAGCCAGGGGGCCTTCTCGCGGATCAGCTCCAGCGCCTCGCGCATCTTGATCGCCGATGGCTGGTTGCTCGAACCGAAGTTCGAGTGCGACAGCAGCGCCGCCTTGGGCTGGATGCCGAAGCGCAGCATCTCCTCGGCGGCCATCACGGTGATTTCGCAGAGCTGCTCGGCCGTCGGGTCGTAGTTGACGTGCGTATCGACCAGGAAGACCTGGCGGCCGGGCAGCACCAGGCCGTTCATGCAGGCGTAGGTCTTGACGCCCGCGCGCCGGCCGATCACCGGGTCGATGTACTGCAGGTGATAGCCGGTGTTGCTCCAGGTGCCGCAGATCAGCCCGTCGACATGGCCCTTGTGCAGCAGCATCGAGCCGATCAGCGTCATGCGCCGGCGCATCTCGATCTTGGCCAGCTGCACGGTGACGCCCTTGCGGTCCATCAGCTCGTGGTAGGTCTGCCAGAAGTCGCGGTAGCGGGCGTCCTCGTCGATGTTGACGATCTCGAAGTCGCGGCCTTCCTCCAGCCGCAGGCCGAGCTGCTCGATGCGGTGGCGGATGATGCTGCCGCGACCGACCAGCACCGGGTAGGCCAGGCCCTCGTCGACGACGACCTGCACGGCGCGCAGCACGCGGCGGTCCTCGCCTTCGGCATAGGCGACACGACGTGCCTTGGCGCGCTTGGCCACCGCGTAGATTGGCTTCATGACGGTGCCGGACGCGTACACGAAGGCCTGCAGCTTGTCGCGGTAGGCGTCCATGTTGGCGATCGGCCGCGTCGCGACGCCCGATTCAACCGCCGCCAGCGCCACGGCCGGCGCGATCTGCATCATCAGGCGCGGATCGAAGGGCTTGGGGATCAGGTACTCGGGGCCGAACTTCAGCGTCGCGCCGGCATAGGCGGCGGCCACCACGTCGTTCTGCTCGGCCTGGGCCAGGTCGGCGATGGCGCGGACGGCGGCGATCTCCATCTCGTCGGTGATCGTCGTCGCGCCGCAGTCCAGCGCACCGCGGAAGATGTAGGGGAAACACAGGACGTTGTTGACCTGGTTCGGATAGTCGGTCCGGCCGGTCGCCATGATCGCGTCGTCGCGGACCGCCTTGACCTCCTCCGGCATGATTTCCGGGGTCGGGTTGGCGAGCGCGAAGATGATCGGGTGGGCGGCCATGCTGGCCACCATGTCCGCCTTCAGCACGCCACCGGCCGACAGGCCCAGGAAGATGTCGGCGCCGGCCATGACCTCGCGCAGCGTGCGCAGGCCGGTGGGCTGGGCGAACTCGGCCTTGTCCGGGTCCATCAGTTCGGTGCGGCCCTCGTAGACCACGCCGGCCAGGTCGGTCACCCAGATGTTCTGGCGCGGCAGGCCCAGCTTGACCAGCAGGTTCAGGCAGGCCAGCGCGGCCGCGCCGGCGCCCGAGGCCACCAGCTTGACCTGGTCGATCGGCTTCCCGACCACCTTCAGGCCGTTCAGCAGCGCCGCGCCGACGACGATCGCCGTGCCGTGCTGGTCATCGTGGAAGACGGGGATGCGCAGGCGCTCGCGCAGCTTGCGTTCGACGTAGAAGCAGTCGGGCGCCTTGATGTCCTCGAGGTTGATGCCGCCGAAGGTCGGCTCCAGCGCGGCGATCACGTCGACCAGCTTGTCGAGGTTGCGTTCCTCGATTTCCAGGTCGAAGACGTCGATGCCGGCGAACTTCTTGAACAGGACGCCCTTGCCTTCCATCACCGGCTTGGACGCCAGCGGGCCGATGTCGCCCAGGCCCAGCACGGCGGTGCCGTTGGTGACGACGGCGACGAGGTTGCCGCGCGAGGTGTAGCGGAACGCGTTGGCCGGATCGTCGACGATCTCCTCGCAGGCATAGGCCACGCCGGGCGAATAGGCCAGCGCCAGGTCACGCTGGTTGACCAGCTGCTTGGTCGGCGAGATGGCGATCTTCCCGGGTGTCGGGAACTCGTGGTACTCGAGGGCGCTGCGACGCAGCTGTTCGCGTTTTTCTTCGGAGGACGACATGGACGGACCTTGTGGCGGGGACGGCGGGGCGTGGATTCTAGGAATCGCCGGTCGCTGCAGACGCAGCCCGACCCACGGACTGCGGCATCCGGCCATGCGTTCGACGCATGCGAGCTGCGAGTGTCGGCCGCGCGTCAGGGCCTGCCATGCGAGGAACTGCTTAGCGAGGGCCCGCAAGGCGCCCGGATACTGCCGCGATGCTGGATCGATTCACGCCCGTCTCGCGCGCCTTCGGGCGCCGCAGCCGCTGGCTGGCGGGGAACACCCGCCGGGCCGGGATCTGGCTGGCGCTCGGGCTGCTGCTGCTGGCGGTCGAGTCCAGCCTGCTGTGGCTGACCTGGCAGAACGAACGCAACCGCCTGCAGGACGCCACCGAACAGGCGACCGCCCGAGCCGCCGTCGAGGTGCGCCGCCACCTGGCCGACGCCAGCGGCGCGCTGCAGCAGCTGCTGTGGTCGCCACTGACCGAGCAGCGTTTCCACGCCGAGGCGATCGAGGCCTTGCGGCGGCGCCCCGAGCTGTCGCGCATCGAGTGGCGCAATGCCCGCTTCGAGCTGCAGGCCCAGGTGCAGTCGGCGCTGCGCAGCGGCGCCGCCGGCCCGCTGCCGCGCGAGGCGCTCAAGTCCGATGCAGAGGCCGCCTGCCTGACCGCACAGCGCTTCGGCATCCCCGTCTACTCGCGCAGCTACTTCGTGCCGCAGCAGGGCGGCCTGGGCGGCGAGGTGGTGGACCTCTGCGTGCCGCAGATCATCGAGGGCGAGGTGCGCGGCGCGCTGGTCGCCACGATGGTCCTGTCGGCGCTGCTCGAACAGGCCGTGCCGGCCGAACTGATGCGCAACCACGAGGTCATGCTGGTCGAAGGCGACGGCACACGGCTCGCCCGTGCCGGATCACAGCGCGGTCTGGGCGCCTTCCGGGCCGAACGGCTGGTCGACCTCGACAACTTCACCGCGCTGCTGCGGCTGGACAGCACCGCGACACGGCCGTCGCTGCTGTCGCATGTCGGCTCCTCGCTCGTGCTGGCCCTGTCGGCCGCCTTGTGCCTGGTGATCGGGCTGCTCGCGCACGACGTGCGCCGCCGTGCCGCTGCCGAACGCGAGCTGGCCGACGCGCTGTCGTTCCGGCAGGCGATGGAGAACGCGCTCGTGACCGGCCTGCGCGCGCGCACGCTCGACGGCGCCATCACCTACGTCAACCCGGCCTTCTGCCAGATGGTCGGCTGGTCCGAGGAGGATCTGCTCGGCGCCGACGAGCCGCCCTACTGGCCGCCCGAGCTGCGCGAGACCTACCGCCGCCGCCACGCCGAACGCCAGGCCGGCGACGCACCACCGCGCGAGGGTCACGAAACCGTGTTCATGCGCCGCAACGGCGAACGTTTCCCGGTCCTGATCTTCGAGGCCCCGCTGCTCGACAGCCGCGGCCGGCGCGGCGGCTGGATGAGCTCGGTGCTGGACCTGACCGCCCAGCGCCGGGCCGAGGACCTGTCGCGCCAGCAGCAGGAGAAGCTGCAGGCGACGGCCCGGCTGGCGACGATGGGCGAGATGGCCACGCTGCTGAGCCACGAGCTGAACCAGCCGCTCGCCGCGATCGCCAGCTATGCCCACGGCTCACTGAACATGCTGCCCGAAGGCGACCACGACACGCCCGCCGACGCCCAGACGCAACGCCTGATCCGGCAGGCGTTGGCCCGCGTCGCCGAGCAGGCCGACCGCGCCGGCCGGGTCATCCGCAGCGTCCACCAATTCGTGCGGCGGCGCGAGCGCCTGCGCGAGAACGTGCGCGCCCACGAGCCGATCGAGGCCGTGCTGCCATTGGTGCGCCTGGCCGCCCGGCGCTGTCATGCCCAGGTCATCGTCGACGTCGACCAGCCACCGCCGCGGGTCAGCTGTGACCGCACGATGGTCGAGCAGGTGCTGCTGAACCTGGCTCGCAACGGGCTGCAGGCGATGGAAGCCGATGCCTCCAGCGTCGAGCGCGTGCTGACGCTGGGTGCGTCGGCCGTCGACGATCGCTGGGTCGCCTTCCGCGTCGAGGACACCGGTCCGGGGATACCGGACGAGATCGCGCAGCAGCTGTTCACGCCGTTCTTCACCACCAAGGCCGAGGGCATGGGCATCGGCCTGTCGATGTGCCGGACCGTCGTCGAGCAGCATGGCGGTCGGCTGGACTTCGGCCCGGCACCCTCGCGTCACGACGGTTCGACCGGTCGCGGCACGGTCTTCCGCTTCACCTTGCCGGCGGCCGATGCGGTGTTCAATCCGCCGGCACGCCCCACGCCAGGAGCAACGTCATGATTCCGAACACCCCGGCCCCCGGCGTCGCCGGCACCGTCTTCATCGTCGACGACGAGGAGGTCGTGCGCGACGCGCTCGCCTGGTTGCTGCGCAGCCGGCGGCTGTTGCCGCGCGGCTTCGAGAATGCCGATGCCTTCGAGGCGGCCGTCGAGGCCGGCGACGTGCGCGTCGATGATCCGTCCTGCCTGCTGCTGGACATCCGCATGCCCGGCATGAACGGCATGGCGTTGTTCGAACGCCTGATCGAGCGCGGCTGGATCCAGGCCATGCCGGTGATCTTCCTGACCGGCCATGCCGACGTCGGTACCGCCGTGTCGGCGGTGAAGCGCGGTGCGTTCGACTTCGTCGAGAAGCCGTTCTCGGACAACGCGCTGGTCGACCGCGTCATCGAGGCACTGCAAGGCAGCGCCGCGAACCTGGCGGCCCGTCTGGCCGTGCGCAGCGTCGAACGCGACATCGCCGAGCTGACCGAACGCGAGCGCGAGGTGATGCGCCTGATCGTCGAAGGTCGGCCGAACAAGCTGATCGCCGATGCGCTGGACATCAGCGTGCGCACCGTGGAGGTCCACCGCTCGCGCGTGTTCGACAAGATGGGCGTGAAGTCGGCGGTCGAACTGGCCAACCTGCTGCGTGAGCACGGGCTGGGCTGAAGCGTCATCAGCGCCCGGGAGCGGTTGGGGCGCTGCCGATAATCGGCGCTTTCCTGCAGACGCGGCCTCGCCGCGACACGCGATGCCTTCCGGTGAATTCGACCTGATCCGACGCCATTTCGACCGGCCAGTGCGACGCCAGCCGCTGGGCGTCGGCGACGACTGCGCGCTGCTCGCGCCCGAGCCTGGGCAGCAGCTCGCGGTCTCGACCGACCTGCTGGTGGAAGGCCGGCATTTTCTGTCGACCGTCGCCCCGCAGGCGCTCGGCCACAAGGCGCTGGCAGTCAACCTGTCGGACCTGGCGGCCTGCGGCGCCGAACCGATGGCCTACACGCTGTCATTGGCGCTGCCCCGCGCCGACGAGGCCTGGTTGTCTTCCTTCGCCAGCGGACTGCACGCGCTGGCCGATGCGCATGCGATCGAACTGGTCGGCGGCGACACGACGGCCGGCCCGCTGACGATCGGCATCACGGTGATCGGTCAGGTGCCGCCGGGTCAGGCGCTGTTGCGCAGCGGCGCACGGGCCGGCGACGAGGTCTGGGTCAGCGGCTGGCCGGGCCGCGCCCGTCTGTGGCTGGAGGCCGTGCGCGGCACGCTGCGACTGGATGGCGCCTCGTTCGAGGCCGGACGGCTGGCGATGGAATACCCGCAGCCGCGCGTCAGCCTGGGTCTGGCGCTGCGCGGAGTCGCGAGCAGCGCGATCGACCTGTCGGACGGACTGCTGGGCGACCTCGCTCATGTGCTGGACCGATCCGGCCAGGCCGCCGGTGTCGGCCATGCTCTCGGCGCCGAGATCGACGTGCCCCGGCTGCCGCGGCACCCCGCCTTGTCGGGCCTGCCAGAAGACGTGGTGCTGTCCTGCCTGCTGGCCGGCGGCGACGACTACGAACTGCTGTTCACCGCGCCGCCCGCACGACAGGCCGCCGTGCTCGATGCCGCGCGCCGCGCCGATGTCGCCGTGCATCGGATCGGCCACATCACCGAAACCCCGGGCGTCCGGGTGCTGGACGGCGCGGGCCGCGAGTTGTCCGGACGCTGGTCAGGCTACGACCACTTCGCCGCCGTCGACGGAGCCTCGACTTGAACGCGCCCCATCCCGATCGACGTGACCCGGACGTCATCGACGTCGAGCCGCGAGTTCCGCTGCGTCCGCAGGTGGACGGGCGCTTCATGCTGTCGCACCCCGCGCACCTGATCGCACTCGGCTTCGGCAGCGGCCTGGCGCCCCGGGCACCGGGCACCTTCGGCACGCTCTGGGCCTGGGTCACGTGGCTGGTGCTCGGCACCTTGCTCGCGCCGTCCGACTGGGGCTGGGTGATCGGCCTGTCCTTGCCGGTCGGCTGGTGGGCCTGCACGGTCACGGCACGGGCAGCCGGCATCGCCGATCCGGGCTTCATCGTCTGGGACGAGGTGGTCGCCTTCTGGTTGATCCTGTGGGTGATCGCGCCGGCCGAACCCTGGATGCAACTGCTCGCCTTCGGCGTCTTCCGCTACTTCGACGCGGCCAAGCCCGGTCCGGTGCGCTGGGCCGACCAGGTGTTCAAGGGCGGCGGCTGGCGCGGCGGTTTCGGCATCCTCTTCGATGACCTCGTCGCCGCCGGCTGCAGCCTGCTGGTGCTCGCGGTGGTGGAGCGCCTGCTGGGCGCCTGGGGAGTGGCATGAACGGACACGAGCCGCCAGCGTCGCGCGACATCGACGTCACCGACGAGGCGCTGTTGTCACTGGCTCAGGCGTTGAGCCAGTCGCTGTTGGCACGTGGCTGGATGCTGGCGACGGCCGAGAGTTGCACCGGCGGGCTGATCGCCGCGACCTGCACGGAGCTGTCCGGCTCCAGCGTCTGGTTCGAGCGGGGCTTCGTGACCTACAGCAATGCCGCCAAGTCAGAGCTGATCGGTGTCGCGCCGGAACTGATCGCCACGCACGGCGCCGTCAGCGCGGCCGTCGCCGCCGCGATGGCGCGCGGCGCCCGGGCGCACAGCAGCGCACAGGTCGCGCTGGCCGTCACCGGCGTCGCAGGGCCGACGGGTGGTTCGGCCGCCAAGCCGGTCGGCACGGTCTGGTTCGGCTGGTCACTGCCGGATCGGGACCACGTCGAGGTGCAGCGCTTCGAGGGTGATCGAAGGGCCGTGCGGCGCCAGACCGTGCGCCATGCGCTGGCCTGGCTGGTCGACGCGCTGGCCTGATCGGCCATGAAAAAGGGCCGGCAGTGCCGGCCCTTTCGGGGTCATCGCGTGTCGAGGCGCTTATTCAGCGGCGGTCGGCACTTCAGCGGTGGTGTCCGCGCGGTCGACCAGTTCGACGAACGCCATCGGCGCGTTGTCACCGACGCGGAAGCCCATCTTCAGGATACGGGTGTAGCCGCCCGGACGCGCCTTGAAGCGCGGGCCGAGGACGTCGAACAGCTTGACGACGCTGTCGCGGTTGCGCAGGCGGTCGAATGCCAGACGGCGGTTGGCCACGGTCGGCTCCTTGGCCAGCGTGATCAGCGGCTCGACGACGCGACGCAGTTCCTTGGCCTTGGGGACGGTGGTCTTGATGGCCTCGTGCTCGATGAGCGAGTTGGCCATGTTGCGCAGCATCGCCTGACGGTGGGCGGAGGTGCGATTGAGTTTGCGGAGGCCGTTGCCGTGACGCATGGTGCTTTCCTTTCCTTATGAATACCGGCGGCCGGATCAGGTACCGCCGGGTGCACCGGAGGGCGGTCGTTGCCGCCACTCCACTTTAAAAAATCAACGCTTGTCGAGACCCTGGGGCGGCCAGTTCTCGAGACGGGCACCAAGGGTGAGGCCACGCGAGGCCAGCACTTCCTTGATCTCGTTGAGCGACTTGCGACCCAGGTTCGGGGTCTTCAGCAGCTCGGTCTCGGTCCGCTGGATCAGGTCGCCGATGTAGTAGATGTTCTCGGCCTTCAGGCAGTTCGCCGAACGGACCGTCAGCTCGAGCTCGTCGACCGGACGCAGCAGGATCGGGTCGAAGTGCTGCGCGCGCGGCTGCGGCGAATCGATGATCGAGGCGATGTCGCCCGGATCGATCTGCGTGAACACCACCAGCTGCTCGACCAGGATCTTGGCCGAGGCGCGGATGGCCTCTTCCGGCGAGATCGAACCGTTGGTCTCGATCTCCATCACCAGCTTGTCGAGGTCGGTGCGCTGCTCGACGCGGGCGTTCTCGACCGCGTAGCTCACGCGCTTGACCGGCGAGAACGAGGCATCCAGAACGATGCGGCCGATCGACTTGGTCGGCTCGTCCGCATAGCGGCGCATGCTGCCGGGCACGTAGCCACGGCCCTTTTCGACCTTGATCTGCATGTCGAGCTTGCCGCCCTGGGCCAGGTGAGCGATCACGTGGTCCGGGTTGATGATCTCGACGTCATGCGGCGTCTGGATGTCGCTGGCCTTGACCGGACCTTCGCCTTCCTTGCGCAGGACCAGCGTCACTTCGTCGCGGTTGTGCAGACGGAACACCACGCCCTTGAGGTTGAGCATGATGTGGACCACGTCTTCCTGCACGCCGTCGACGGTGGAGTACTCGTGCAGCACGCCGGCGATCGTCACTTCGGTCGGCGCGTAGCCGACCATCGACGACAGCAGCACGCGGCGAAGCGCGTTGCCCAGCGTGTGCCCGTAGCCACGCTCGAACGGCTCCAGCGTCACCTTGGCACGGTGACCGCCGAGCGGGTCGACGTTGATGGCTTTGGGCTTCAGCAGATTGGTTTGCATCGAAAGTTCCTGTCAATACCCTCGGCTCGTTACACCGATAAGGCTGCGGGACCGACCGCGGATCCGGACCAGGCCAGGCCCGCGGCAAAGGCAGAACGGCGAAGCGGCCCGGCTGGCAAGACGTCGATGCCGACGTCCGGCCAGGGGCCGCATCGACCGATCAGCGCGAATACAGTTCGACGATCAGCGATTCGTTGATGTCGGCGCCGAACTCGTCGCGGTCGGGAGTCTTCTTGAAGACACCTTCCATCTTGCTGATGTCGACCGAGACCCAGCCCGGCAGGCCGATCGAGTCGGCGAGCTTGAGCGCATCGGCGATGCGCAGCTGCTTGCGGGCCTTCTCGCGGACGGCGACCACGTCACCGGCCTTGACCAGGTAGGACGGGATGTTCACGACTTCGCCGTTCACCGTCACCGACTTGTGCGACACCAGCTGACGCGCTTCAGCGCGGGTCGAGCCGAAGCCCATGCGGTAGACGACGTTGTCCAGGCGCGATTCCAGGATCATCAGCAGGTTCGCGCCGGTGTTGCCCTTGCGGCGCTCGGCTTCAGCGAAGTAGCGGCGGAACTGGCGCTCGAGGACGCCGTACATGCGCTTGACCTTCTGCTTTTCGCGCAGTTGCAGACCGAAGTCCGAGGTGCGCGAACCCGAAGTGCGGCCGTGCTGGCCGGGCTTCGATTCGAACTTCGCCTTGTCGCTGATCGAGCGGCGGGCGCTCTTCAGGAACAGGTCGGTGCCTTCACGGCGGGAAAGTTTGGCCTTCGGGCCGAGGTAACGTGCCACAGTGTTGTCCTTGAGTCTGTGCTGACGCGGCCCCGGACGAAGCGGGCGCCGCGCGAGTCGGGCTCAACGCACGGAATCTCGCGACCAGCGCGACGTGCGAGGCAGCCCGACAGTGGGCTTATCAACGAGGCGACTCCGACTGACGGGAGGATCCCGCCGCCGCACATCCTCCGGCAGGGAGATGCACGCCTCAATGGAAAATCCGGCGACGCACCTGGGCATCGCCGGACAGCCGGAAATTATAGACCGAGCAGGCAGCGGTTGGCTGCGGGTCGGGTCGAACGACCCGACCGGGCACGCATCCTCAGATGCGGCGACGCTTCTGCGGACGGCAGCCGTTGTGCGGCACGGGCGTCACGTCGGAGATCGACGCGATGCGGATGCCGAGCGAGGCCAGCGCGCGAACCGACGACTCGCGACCCGGGCCAGGGCCCTTGATCTTGACGTCGAGGTTCTTGATGCCTTGTTCCTGAGCAGCACGACCAGCGACTTCGGCAGCGACCTGCGCAGCGAACGGGGTCGACTTGCGCGAGCCCTTGAAGCCCTGACCACCACTCGAAGCCCACGACAGCGCATTGCCCTGACGGTCGGTGATCGTGATGATCGTGTTGTTGAAGGACGCGTGCACGTGCGCGACGCCGTCGGCAATGTTCTTGCGAACCTTCTTGCTGACGCGACGGGCTGCGTTGTTGACGGGTGCTTTAGCCATGAATCATGTTCTCCGGGGCGACGCCTCGATTATTTCTTCAGCGCCTGCGGGCCCTTCTTCGGACCCTTTCGGGTGCGGGAGTTGGTGCGCGTGCGCTGGCCGCGGACCGGCAGACCACGACGATGGCGGAAGCCGCGATAGCAGCCCAGGTCCATCAGTCGCTTGATGTTGATCGAGATCTCGCGGCGCAGGTCACCTTCAATGGTCAGGCGGCCGACTTCGTCGCGGATCTTCTCGAGATCGGCGTCGGTCAGATCCTTGACCTTCTTGTTGAAGGGGATGCTGCAAGCCTCACAGATCTTCTGAGCCGTGGTGCGGCCCACGCCGTAGATCGACGTCAGGCCGATCTCGGTGTGCTTGTGAGGCGGAATGTTGATACCAGCAATACGTGCCATGTGCGTCCTCTATTCGGTGACAGCCCAGGAAGGCTCAGCCCTGGCGCTGCTTGTGGCGCGGGTCGGTGCAAATGACACGGACCACACCCTTGCGGCGGATGATCTTGCAGTTGCGGCAGATCTTCTTGACGGATGCGGAGACTTTCATGGTCTTCTCCTTGATCGGCTTAGGCGCTTTTGTCTTCCGGGACTCTACGGCTATCGCTCACTTCGCCCGGAAAACGATGCGAGCACGGGAAAGGTCGTACGGCGTCAGTTCCACTGTCACCTTGTCGCCAGGCAGGATGCGGATGTAGTGCATGCGCATCTTCCCGGAGATATGGCCGAGCACCACGTGCCCGTTTTCCAGCTTGACCCTGAACGTCGCGTTCGGGAGGTTTTCAACAACCTCGCCTTGCATCTGGATGACGTCGTCCTTGGACATCGCACACCCTGAACATCATCCAGCCTTGAAGCTCGCCTTCTTGAGCAAAGCTTCGTACTGCTGTGACATCACATAGGACTGCACTTGGGCCCAGAAGTCCATCGTCACGACCACGATGATCAGCAGCGACGTGCCACCGAAATAGAACGGGACGTTGTACTTCAAGACCAGAAACTCGGGCAGCAGACACACCAAGGTGATGTAGACCGCCCCACCCAGCGTCAGACGCGCCAGGATCTTGTCGATGTGTCGGGCGGTCTGGTCACCCGGACGAATGCCCGGAATGAACGCACCGCTCTTCTTCAGGTTCTCTGCTGTCTCACGGCTGTTGAACACCAGCGCCGTGTAGAAGAAGCAGAAGAACACGATCATGGCCGCGTACAGCAGGACATAGATCGGCTGTCCAGGCGACAGGGCTGCAGAGATGTCCTTCAGCCACGTCAGCTTGTCACCGGTCGCGAACCAGCCGACGACCGTTGCCGGCAGCAGGATGATCGACGACGCGAAGATTGGCGGGATCACGCCTGACATGTTGATCTTCAGCGGCAGGTGCGACGACTGGCCGCCATAGACCTTGTTTCCGACCTGGCGCTTAGCGTAGTTCACCAGGATCTTGCGCTGGCCGCGCTCCACGAACACGACCGCGTAGGTCACGCCGACCACCAGCAGGACAATGAACAGCGCGACGATGATGCTCATCGACCCGGTGTTGACCAGATTCAGCAGCCCGCCGATTGCGTTGGGCAGACCCGCCGCGATGCCGGCGAAGATCAGGATCGAGATGCCGTTGCCGAGACCGCGTTCGGTGATCTGCTCACCCAACCACATCAGGAACATCGTGCCGGCCGTCAGACTCGCCATCGCACCGATCCGGAACATCGGACCCGGGTTGATCACCAGGCCAGCAGACCCTTCCAGTGCGAGCGCGATGCCCAGCGACTGGAAGATCGCCAGACCCAGCGTGCCGTAGCGCGTGTACTGCGTGATCTTGCGACGACCCGCCTCGCCTTCCTTCTTCAACGCCTCCAGCGTCGGCACCACGTAGCCCATCAGCTGCATGATGATCGATGCAGAGATGTACGGCATGATGCCGAGCGCGAAGACGGTGAAGCGGGACAGCGCGCCACCCGAGAACATGTTGAACAGGTTCAGGATGCCGCCCTGCTGACCCTTGAACAGCTGGGCCAGTTGATCAGGGTTGATGCCCGGAACCGGGATATGCGCCCCGATCCGGTACACCACCAGCGCCAGCAGAAGAAAGACGAGCCGGCGACGAAGGTCGCCGAACTTGCCGCTCTTGGCCAGTTGATTCGCGTTGGTTGCCACGGAGTACCTGTGCTAGCCAGCGTTCGGACGCTCAGTCGACCAGCGAGCCGCCAGCGGCTTCGATGACCGCCTTGGCGCCAGCCGTCGCACCGATGCCCTTGAGCACGACCTTGCGGGTCAGCTCGCCGGACTTCACGACCTTGACGTTGCGCACCAGCTCGCCGACCAGGCCAGCTGCCTTGAGCATCAGCACGTCGACTTCGTCGACGCCCAGTGCACTCAGTTCGCTGAGATTGATCTCGGCATTGAACTTCAGCAGGTGCGACTTGAAGCCACGCTTGGGCAGGCGACGCTGCAGCGGCATCTGGCCGCCTTCGAAGCCGACCTTGTGATAGCCACCCGCACGCGACTTCTGGCCCTTGTGACCGCGACCGGCCGTCTTGCCCAGGCCGGAGCCGATGCCACGACCCACGCGACGCTTCGAGTGCTTCGCACCCGCGTTCGGCTTGATCGAATTCAGTTCCATGTCATTCTTCCTTGATGACGCGCGCCGCTCAGAGCACGCGCACCAGGTAGGCGATCTTGTTGATCATGCCGCGCACGGCCGGCGTGTCCTGCAGTTCGGACACGCTGTTCAGCTTGCGCAGGCCCAGGCCACGAACAGTGGCGCGGTGCGATTCCTTGGTGCCGATCGGGCTGCGAACCAGCTGCACCTTGAGGGTCTTTTGTTCAGCCATGATGGGCTCCCGACGCTCAGTTGAAGATCTGTTCGATGGACAGACCACGCTTGGCAGCGACTTCGGAAGCCGTGGTCATGCGCGACAGGGCGTCGAACGTGGCGCGAACCATGTTGTACGGGTTCGACGAACCGAGGCTCTTCGCCACGATGTCGGTGATGCCCATGACTTCGAAGATCGCGCGCATCGGGCCGCCGGCGATGATGCCGGTACCGGCCGGCGCGGGCGCCAGCAGGACCTTGGCAGCGCCATGCTCGCCGGTCGCGTTGTGCGGCACGGTGCCGTTGCGCAGCGGGACCTTGACGAGGTTGCGACGCGCCTGCTCCATCGCCTTGGTCACGGACACCGGCACTTCACGCGCCTTGCCCTTGCCCATGCCGACGCGGCCGTCGCCGTCGCCGACGACGGTCAGTGCTGCGAACGCCATGATCCGGCCGCCCTTGACCACCTTGGTCACGCGGTTGACCTGGATCATCTTCTCGCGCATCCCATCGTCGCGACCTTCGTCAGCCACCTTGGGTTGAAACTTAGCCATTTGATGTTCCTTGATTTGCCGACGCGCGGATCAGAACTGCAGACCCGCTTCGCGGGCAGCTTCGGCCAGGGCCTTGACGCGGCCGTGGTACGCGAAGCCCGAGCGATCGAAGGCGACCTTCTCGACGCCCGCGGCCTTGGCACGTTCCGCGATGCGCTTGCCGATCAGCTGGGCCGCATTCACGTTCCCGCCCTTGCCAGCACCGAGTTCGGTCCGGACGTCTTTCTCGGCCGTCGAGGCCGAGGCCAGCACCTTGCCGCCGTCGGCGGAAATCACGCTGGCGTAGATGTGCAGGTTGCTGCGGAAGACGGTCAGACGCTCCACGCCCTGCAGTGCAATGCGGGCGCGGGTCTGACGGGAGCGACGCAGCCGCTGTTCCTTCTTGTTCAACATGGTGCGGCTCCTTACTTCTTCTTGGTCTCTTTGAGCGTGACCTTCTCATCCGAATAACGGATGCCCTTGCCCTTGTAAGGCTCGGGGGGACGGAAGGCGCGCACCTCGGCGGCGATCTGACCGACGACCTGGCGGTCGGCACCCTTGATCAGGATCTCGGTCTGCGTCGGGCACTCGACCTTGATGCCGGCCGGCATGTCCTTGACGACAGGATGCGAGTAACCGATCTGCAGGTTGAGCTTCTGACCTTGGGCTTGGGCACGGAAACCCACGCCGACCAGGTTCAGCTTGCGCTCGAAACCCTTGCTGACGCCGGTGACCATGTTGGCGACCAGCGCCCGCACGGTGCCCGACATCGCATTCGCCTCGGCCGACTCATTGGTCGGCGAGAACGTCAGCTTGCCAGCATCATTCTTCACTTCGACCAGGCCGTGCGCGGGGCGCACCAGGGTGCCCAGGGCACCCTTCACACTGATCTGCTCGGGGGTGATCGACACGTCCACGCCCTGCGGGACGGCGATCGGCATCTTTCCAACGCGGGACATCTGCTGCTCCTGTCCTTAAGCGACGTAGCAGAGCACTTCGCCGCCGATACCGGCAGCGCGCGCCTTGCGGTCGGTCATCACGCCTTGCGGGGTGGTGACGATGGCCACACCAAGACCGTTCATGACCTGGGGGATGTCATGGCGGCCCTTGTAGATGCGCAGGCCAGGACGGCTGACGCGCTCGATGCGTTCGATCACCGGACGACCGGCGTAGTACTTCAACGCGATTTGCAGCTCGGCCTTGCCGCCGTCTGCCTTGACGGCGAACCCGTCGATGTAACCCTCGTCCTTCAAGACTTGCGCGATGGCAGCCTTGAGCTTGGACGACGGCATCACAACGCTGGCCTTCTCGACCATCTGGGCGTTGCGGATGCGGGTCAGCATGTCCGCGATCGGATCACTCATGCTCATGGAATCACTCCTGTTCGTGCCCTGGGGCCGATTTACCAGCTCGCCTTGACGACACCGGGGATGTCGCCACGGAAGGCCAGTTCACGAATCTTGGTGCGGCCCAGTCCGAACTTGCGGAAGGTGCCACGCGGACGACCGGTGATCTCGCAGCGGCTGCGCAGACGCGTGGGGTTCGCGTTGCGGGGCAGCTTCTGGAGCGCCAGACGAGCCAGGTAACGCTCGTCTTCCGACTTGCCCTGGTCGTCGATGATCGCCTTCAGTTCCGCATACTTCTTGGCGTACTTGGCGACCAGCTTCTCGCGCTTTTCTTCACGCTGGATCAAAGACAGTTTTGCCACCGTGCACCTCAGTTCTTGAACGGGAAGCGGAAGGCCGACAGCAGCGCCTTGCACTCGTCATCGGTCTTGGCCGTCGTCGTGATGCTGATGTTCAGACCACGCAGAGCATCCACCTTGTCGTACTCGATTTCGGGGAAGATGATCTGTTCCTTGACGCCGATGTTGTAGTTGCCACGACCATCGAACGAACGACCCGAGATACCGCGGAAGTCACGAACGCGCGGCAGCGCGATGGTGACGAAACGGTCCAGGAATTCGAACATGCGGGCGCCACGCAGCGTGACCATGCAGCCGATCGGCACGTTCTCGCGGATCTTGAAACCCGCGATGGCCTTGCGCGACTTGGTGACGACGGGCTTCTGGCCGGCGATCTTCGTCAGGTCGCCGACGGCGTGGTCCATGACCTTCTTGTCCGACACGGCTTCCGAGACACCCATGTTCAGGGTGATCTTCTGGAAACGCGGCACTTCCATCACCGACTTGTAGCCGAACTTCTCGACCAGCGACGGCACGACGGTGTCGTTGTAGAAGGCTTGCAGGCGAGCTTGTTGTTGAGCCATTTCAGGTTCCTGCCTCAGGCCTTGATCTCGTCGCCGCTGGACTTGAAGACGCGCACTTTCTTGCCGTCAGCCAGGAGCTTGATACCCACGCGGTCGGCCTTGCCGGTCGCGGGGTTGAAGATCGCCACATTCGATTGATGAATCGGCATGGTCTTGTCGACGATGCCACCGGTCGTGCCCTTGAGCGGGTTCGGGCGGACGTGCTTCTTGACGACATTCACGCCGTCAACGACCAGATGGTCTTCGTCCACGCGCAGGGAAACCTGTCCGCGCTTGCCCTTGTCGCGACCGGTCAGCACGATGACCTCGTCGCCCTTGCGAATCTTGTTCATGGCCTGTCCTTCGCCGTCGGCTTAGAGCACTTCAGGAGCGAGCGACACGATCTTCATGAAGCGCTCGGTCCGCAGTTCGCGGGTGACCGGGCCGAAGATGCGCGTGCCGATCGGCTCGAGCTTGGCATTGAGCAACACCGCAGCGTTGCCATCGAACTTGACGAGCGAACCGTCCTGGCGGCGCACACCCTTGGCGGTGCGCACGACCACGGCGTTGTAGACCTCGCCCTTCTTGACGCGACCACGCGGCGCAGCTTCCTTGATGCTGACCTTGATCACATCGCCAATACTGGCGTAACGACGCTTCGAACCGCCAAGCACCTTGATGCACATGACGGACTTCGCACCCGTGTTGTCCGCGACGTCGAGTCGCGATTGCATTTGGATCATGTCTATCCCCAACTTGTCCCGCTCTGGCTGCAGCCGAATGGCCACCGCCGCGGTCAGTCTTGGGCCCGTCGTGCCACCTGTTCAAGAACTTGATCAGGCGGCAGCTGGGGGCGAAACCGACTTGCGCAGCGGGCGGCTAGGCACGCGCTCAAGCCAGCAGAGTCAGCGATTATGCACGAGGCCCGAGCATCGGGTCAACACGCATCGCACAAAAGAATCAGGGCGGCGCTTCGTTCGAAGTCGCCGCCCTGGAAGTTGCGCCGCTTGAGTCTTGCGCAGGGCTCAGTCGTAGACCTCGGCGTCCGGGTCGGTCGCTTCCAGCTCGTAGCTGGCCGCGAGCATCGCCAGGCGGGCGATGACGCCGTACATGTAGAAGCGGTTCGGCGCGCTCTGGCCCGGCTTGGCACCCACGCGCGGCAGGTGGTGGCTCTCGGCAAAGGCCAGCGGGACGAACTGGGCGCCCGGCGCATTGAGGTTCTCGTCGATGCCGCGGTCGGCGTGGACGCGGTAGAAGCCGCCCACCACGTAGCGATCCATCATGTAGACGACCGGCTCGGCGACCGCGTCGTTCATGCGCTCGTAGGTCGGCACGCCTTCCTGGATGATGACCTCGGAGACCTCCTGGCCATCCTTCACGACGCTCATCTTGTTGCGCGTGCGGCGGTTCAGCTCGTCGAGCTCCTTCGGATCGCGCACGGTCATGATGCCCATGCCGTAGGTGCCGTTGTCGGCCTTGACGATCACGAACGGCTTCTCGTTGATGCCGTATTCCTTGTACTTGCGGCGGATCTTGGCGATCAGCGCCTCGGCGTTGGACTTGACGCACTCGATGCCGTCGCCCTCGCTGAAGTTGACCTTGCCGCACTGCGTGTACATCGGGTTGATCAGCCACGGGTCCATGCCCAGCAGCTTGGCGAACTTCTTGGCCACTTCCTCGTAGGACTGGAAGTGATGGGTCTTGCGGCGCACCGCCCAGCCGGCGTGCAGCGGCGGCAGCAGGTACTGCTCGTGCAGGTCTTCCAGCATCCCCGGGATGCCCGCCGACAGGTCGTTGTTGAGCAGGATGGTGCAAGGGTCGAAGCCCTTCAGGCCGAGCCGGCGCTGGGTGCGCACCAGCGGCTCCATCAGCAGTTCGCCGCCGTCGGGCAGCGCCACGGCGGTGGGCTTGTCGATGGCCGGATCCAGCGTGCCCAGCCGCACGTTCAGGCCGGCCAGCGTGAAGATCTCCTGCAGCCGCGCGACGTTCAGCAGGTAGAACGGGTTGCGGGTGTGCTTCTCGGGGATCAGCAGCAGGTTCTTGGCCTCGGGGCAGATCTTCTCGATCGCCGCCATCGCCGCCTGGACCGCCAGCGGCAGCATCTCGGGCGTCAGGTTGTTCCAGCCGCCCGGGTAGAGATTGGTGTCGACCGGCGCCAGCTTGAAGCCGGCGTTGCGCACGTCGACGGACGAGTAGAACGGCGGCGTGTGCTCCATCCATTCCAGCCGGAACCAGCGCTCGATCGCCGGCATGGACTCCAGGATGCGGGCTTCCAGTTCGTTGATGGGGCCGTTGAGGGCGGTGACGAGGTGGGGAACCATGCGCGTGTCCTGGCGTAGCCGACGGGGGTGGATCGATTCTAAGGATCGAGGCATCTGGGGCCGGCGCACCAAATGAAAAGGGGCCGCCAGCGGCGACCCCTCGATTCAGACCGGAAGCCGGTTCAGATCACTTGTGATACGCGGTCTCGCCGTGCGAGCTGATGTCCAGACCTTCGCGCTCTTCCTCTTCGGTGACGCGCAGGCCGATGACCAGGTCGACGATCTTGTAGGCGATCACCGAGACCACGCCCGAGACCACGATGGTCAGCAGCACGGCCTTGGCCTGGATCCACACCTGCGACGCGATCGAGTAGGCATCCGGGGCGACCATGCCCACGGTGACCCAGTCGGCCACGGCGCTCGGGCCGCCCAGGTTCGGCGAGTTGAAGACACCGGTCAGCAGGGCACCCAGGATGCCGCCGACGCCGTGCACGCCGAACACGTCGAGCGAGTCGTCCGCGCCGAGCATCTTCTTCAGGCCGTTGACACCCCACAGGCAGGCGAAGCCGGCGATGAAGCCGATCAGGATGCCGCCCAGGATGCCGACGTTGCCGGCGGCCGGGGTGATGGCGACCAGGCCGGCGACGGCACCGGACGCGGCGCCCAGCATCGAGGCCTTGCCCTTCATCAGCGCTTCACCGACGCACCAGGCCAGCACGGCCGCCGCGGTGGCGAACAGCGTGTTGACGAAGGCCAGGCCGGCGTAGCCGTTGGCTTCCAGGGCGGAACCGGCGTTGAAGCCGAACCAGCCCACCCACAGCAGCGAGGCACCGACCATCGTCAGCGTCAGCGAGTGCGGCGTGAAGGCTTCCTTGCCGTAGCCGACGCGCTTGCCGACCATGAAGGCACCGACCAGACCGGCGACGGCGGCGTTGATGTGCACCACGGTGCCGCCGGCGAAGTCCAGCGCGCCCATCTGCCAGATGTAGCCGGCCTTGGCGTTCGTCGCGTCGACGACGTCAGCGGCCGTGTAGGCGTCCGGACCCATCCAGAACCACACCATGTGGGCGACCGGGATGTAACTGAAGGTGAACCACAGGGCGGTGAACAGCAGCACGGCCGAGAACTTGATGCGCTCGGCGAAGGCGCCGACGATCAGGCAGCAGGTGATGCCGGCGAACGTGGCCTGGAAGGCCGCGAACACGATCTCGGGGATGTAGACACCCTTGCTGAACGTGGCCGCCGGGGCGAAGGTGCCGGCGACGTTGTCCCAGATGCCCTTCATGAACAGCCGGTCGAAGCTGCCGAAGAAGGCGTTGCCCTCGGTGAACGCCAGGCTGTAGCCGTACAGGGCCCACAGCACCAGGATCATCGAGAACGTGACCATCACCTGCATCAGCACGGACAGCATGTTCTTGGCGCGCACCAGGCCGCCGTAGAACAGCGCCAGGCCGGGCACGGTCATCATGATGACGAGCAGCGTGGACAGCAGCATCCACGCGGTGTCGCCCTTGTTCGGGACGGGCGCCGGGGCGGCGGAAGCCGCTTCAGCGGCAGCGGAGGCTGCCTCGACGACAGCGGAAGCGGCGGCGGCCGGCTCGGAAGCGGCCTGGGCCCAGACGGCGCCGGTCGATCCCAGCATCGCCAGGCCGAGGGCCAGGATGGCAAGCAGTTTTTTCATGTTGGTCTCGGGGATGAGGGTGATCAGAGAGCGTCCTTGCCGGTCTCGCCGGTCCGGATGCGCAGCACCTGCTCGAGGGCGGTGACGAAGATCTTTCCGTCGCCGATCTTTCCGGTGCGCGCGGCACCCTCGATCGCCTCGATCACGCGGTCGACGATGGCATCGTCCACGGCGGCCTCGATCTTCACCTTGGGCAGGAAGTCGACGACGTATTCGGCACCCCGGTACAGCTCGGTGTGGCCCTTCTGACGACCGAAGCCCTTGACCTCGGTGACGGTGATCCCTTGCACGCCGATGTTGCTGAGGGCTTCGCGCACCTCGTCGAGCTTGAAGGGTTTGATGATGGCGGTGACCATTTTCATGGCGGCCTCCGGAAGGTTGATGTGGCGGTGGAAAGCGGAAACAGCGGATAGCTGAGCAGCAGCTGAGCCTCTTTCTGCAGCTTCCATGCCAGGGCCACGGGCAGGGGAGTCCGTCGGCCACCGCCCCAAACCGGCGCGGCACCCGCCCTCGGGTCATGCACCACGCACGGAACCGATCGATGACGCACCATCCAGGTGCAACCCCCATCGGAGGGTGTCAGCGGATGTGACGAGATGCCCAGAATCTGGCCCCTTCGCGCCCGCCGGGCGCCCTGGGAGCCACCCGAGATGACCCTTGCCACCGTCCACAGCCGGGCCCTGCTGGGCCTGCAGGCACCCGAAGTCACCGTCGAGGTGCATCTGGCCAACGGCCTGCCCAGCTTCACGCTGGTCGGACTGGCCGACACGGAGGTCAAGGAATCACGCGAGCGCGTCCGTGCCGCCGTCCTCAACAGCGGGCTGACCTTCCCGCACGACAAGCGCATCACCGTCAACCTCGGCCCGGCCGACCTGCCGAAGGAGGGCTGCCGCTTCGACCTGCCGATCGCGCTGGGCATCCTCGCGGCCAGCGGCCAGATCGACGCGGCCCGGCTCGAACGCCACGAGTTCGCCGGCGAACTCTCGCTGGCCGGCGACCTGCGGCCGGTCCACGGCGCGCTGGCGATGGCCCTGGCGATGCGGCGTTCGCCGACCGGCCGCTGCCTGGTCCTGCCCGAGGCCAGCGCCCAGGAAGCCGCCCGCGTCCCCGAACTGCCGCTGCGCTGCGCCCGCCACCTGCTCGACGTCGTCGCCGCCCTGCGCGACGAGGACGACGCCCCCGAGCTGGCACAGCCGCCCGCGCCGATCCCGCAACCGCCGCCGCGCTGGCCGGACCTCGGCGACGTGCGCGGCCAGATCGCCGCCCGGCGGGCGCTCGAGATCGCGGCCGCCGGCGCGCACAGCCTGCTGTTCGTCGGCCCGCCCGGCACCGGCAAGTCGATGCTGGCGCAGCGCCTGCCCGGCCTGCTGCCGCCGATGAGCGAGGACGAGGCGCTCGAATCCGCCGCCGTGCTGAGCCTGGCGAGTTCCTTCGACGCCAGCCGCTGGGCGCAGCGCACGGTGCGTTCGCCGCACCACAGTGCCTCGTCGGTTGCACTGGTCGGGGGCGGATCACCGCCGCGCCCGGGCGAGGTCTCGCTGGCGCACCACGGCGTGCTGTTCATGGACGAGCTGCCCGAGTTCCCGCGTGCGGCGCTCGAAGCGCTGCGCGAGCCGCTCGAGAACGGTCGCATCACGATCTCGCGCGCCGCCCGGCAGGCCGAATTCCCGGCCCGCTGCCTGCTGGTCGCGGCGATGAACCCCTGCCCCTGCGGCCACCTCGGCGCCGGCCGGCCGGTCTGCCGCTGCACGCCCGAGCAGGTGCGGCGCTACCAGGGCCGGATCTCCGGGCCGCTGCTGGACCGCATCGACCTGCGCGTCGAGGTGCTGGCGCTCGCGCCCCAGGCCCTGTCGGCCCGCCGCGACGGCGAGGACAGCGCCAGCGTCTCGGCGCGGGTCGCGGCGGCGCGCCGGCGCCAGATCGAGCGCCAGGGTTGCACCAACGCGGTCGTCGAGGCCGGCCAGCTCGACGAGGTCGCCAGCCTGCAACCCGGTGCGCGCGAGTTCCTGGAAGCCGCCGCCTCCCGGCTCGGCTGGTCCGGTCGCAGCCTGCACCGCGTGTTGCGGGTGGCCCGCACGCTCGCCGACCTGGACGGCACCGGCGCGATCGGGCTGGGCCATGTCGCCGAGGCCATCCAGCTGCGGCGCGGCTTGCCGGGCGCCTGATCCGGCGCGGGATCCCTGCGGCACACTGCGGGCCGCCACGAACCACCCGCCCGCCATGCCCGCCCGCCTCCACGTCGACATCCCGCTGCAATCCGGCCTCGAATTCGACCTGCCGGCCGGGCCTGCCCGCCACGTCCAGGTGCTGCGCCACCAGCCCGGCGACGCGCTGACGCTGTTCGACGGCCGGGGCGGCGAGTGGCAGGCCGAAGTCGTCCGGATGGGCCGCAGCGACGTGTCGGTGCGCATCGGGGCGCACGACCCGGTCGAACGCGAGCTGCCGCTGGCGGTGACGCTCGCGGCTGTCATGCCGGCCAACGACCGGTTCGACTGGCTGATCGAGAAGGCGACCGAGCTGGGCGCGGCGGCGATCGAGCCGCTGATGAGCGAGCGTTCGGTGCTGCGCCTGAACGCCGAGCGGGCCGAGAAGAAGCGCGCCCACTGGCAGGCCATCGCGGTGGCCGCCGCCGAACAGTGCGGCCGGACCCGCGTGCCACGCATCGCGCCGGTGCGCACGCTGGCGGCGGCACTCGCGGCTCCGGCCGGTGGCCCCGACACCGTCACCACCCTGGCGCTGAGCCTGGCCGAATCACGCCCGCTGGCCGAACGGCTGGCCCAGCCGGGCCCGACGGGCCAGGCGCTGCGCCTCTACAGCGGTCCGGAAGGCGGCTTCAGCCCGGACGAGGAAATGGCGCTGCGCCGTGCCGGGGTCCTGCCGACGACGCTCGGGCCGCGCGTGCTGCGTGCCGAGACCGCGCCGCTGGCCGCGCTGGGTTACATCGGGAACATGCCCGGACTCGGCGCCTGAGCCCCGCGCGGCGTTCTGGCAACACCCCCAAAAGCGGGTGTCGGGTCTTCCCGAGGTCCTGAACCGGCGCTGCACGGAAACGGAACGCCGCCCCGACACGGATCCGAGACGGATCGCACGGCGGCCGGCGCACCCGCATCCGGTCATGCTGAAAATGCATGTAATCGCTTTGTAATCGGCTGGCCGCCGGCTCAAACTGGTTTTGGGGGCATCCCGAGAACGCCGCAGCGCGGTGTTGTCGAGATGCCTTTTTCAACCTTGGAGCCTGTCCGATGAACCACCCCGCCATGATCGGCGTGAGCGTCAATGCGCCCGCCTACGTCAAGAACGCCCAGCTGATCGCCTGGGTCTCGGAGATCGCCGCGCTGACCCAACCGGCCGCGATCCACTGGTGTGACGGCTCCCAGGAAGAGTACGACCGCCTCTGCCAGAAGCTGGTCGACGCCGGCACCTTCCGCAAGCTCGATCCGGTCAAGCGCCCGAACAGCTTCCTGGCCTGCTCCGACCCGAGCGACGTGGCGCGTGTCGAGGACCGCACCTACATCTGCTCCGGGCAGAAGGAACACGCCGGCCCGACCAACAACTGGATGGCCCCCGCCGAGATGCGCGCGCTGCTGCAGACCGGTCAGGCCGACGGCACGCCGGCGCTGTTCGCCGGCTCGATGCGCGGCCGCACGATGTACGTCGTGCCGTTCTCGATGGGCCCGCTGGGTTCGCCGATCGCGCACATCGGCATCGAGCTGTCGGACAGCCCGTACGTGGCGGTCAACATGCGCATCATGACCCGCATGGGCAAGGCCGTTCACGACGTGCTGGGCGTCGACGGCGAGTTCGTGCCCTGCGTGCACACCGTCGGCGCGCCGCTGCTGCCGGGTCAGCAGGACGTCTCCTGGCCCTGCAACAAGACCAAGTACATCGTCCACTACCCCGAGACCCGCGAGATCTGGTCTTACGGCTCGGGCTACGGCGGCAACGCGCTGCTGGGCAAGAAGTGCTTCGCGCTGCGCATCGCCTCGACGATGGGCCGTGACCAGGGCTGGCTGGCCGAGCACATGCTGGTGCTGGGCGTGACCTCGCCGGAAGGCAAGAAGAGCCACGTCGCCGCCGCCTTCCCGAGCGCCTGCGGCAAGACCAACTTCGCCATGCTGATCCCGCCGGCCGCGCTGGGCGACTGGAAGGTCACCACGATTGGCGACGACATCGCCTGGATCAAGCCGGGCGCCGACGGCCGCCTCTACGCGATCAACCCGGAAGCCGGCTACTTCGGCGTCGCCCCGGGCACCAACCTCAAGACCAACCCGAACTGCATGGCCTCGCTGGACCGCGACGTCATCTTCACCAACGTCGCGCTGACCGACGACGGCGACGTCTGGTGGGAAGGCATGACCGACACCCCGCCGGCCCACCTGATCGACTGGCAAGGCCAGGACTGGACGCCCGAGACCGCCCGCCTGCCCGACGGCAAGCTGCGCCCGGCCGCGCACCCGAACGCGCGCTTCACCGTGGCCGCCACGAACAACCCGGCGCTGGACCCGGAGTGGGACAACCCGGCCGGCGTGGCGATCGACGCCTTCATCTTCGGCGGCCGCCGCTCGACCACCGTGCCGCTGGTGACCGAGGCGCGTGACTGGGTCGAAGGTGTCTACATGGCCGCCACGATGGGCTCGGAGACCACCGCCGCCGCCGCCGGCCAGCAGGGCATCGTGCGCCGCGACCCGTTCGCGATGCTGCCCTTCATGGGCTACAACATGTCGGACTACTTCCAGCACTGGCTGGACCTGGGCGCGAAGCTGAAGGCCCAGGGCGCGAAGCTGCCGGCGATCTTCTGCGTCAACTGGTTCCGCAAGGGCGCGGACGGCAAGTTCGTCTGGCCCGGCTACGGCGACAACATGCGCGTGCTGCAGTGGATGCTGGGCCGCGTCGACGGCAGCGCCGGTGGCGCCGAGAACGCCTTCGGCGTCAGCCCGGACTACGCCGACCTGGACTGGTCCGGCCTGGACTTCAGCGCCGCGCAGTTCCAGAGCGTCATCGGCATCGACCGCGCAGCCTGGCAGCAGGAGATGACGCTGCACGGCGAGCTGTTCGAGCAACTGGCCTACCACCTGCCGCAAGCCCTGCGCGACACCAAGGCGGCGATCGAGGCGCGGCTGGCGAGCTGAACGTCCTCGCCTGAACGAACAAGGCCCGCCGGATCGGCGGGCCTTGTCGTTTGTGGAAACGGTGCGCGGCGGTGGTGCGCCGGCCGTCGACGATCAGTTCATGTGGCGCTTGGCGATGGCGCGCAGGTCGGCCGCGTAGGACGGCTGGGTCGCCTCGTACTGTTCGGCCCAGGCCAGCAGCTCCTCGGCGGTGCGCGGTTCGCGATTGACATCGGCGTTGAGCCAGTCGGCCACGGCGGTGGCGGTGCGGGCGGTCCAGCCTGCCACGCGCGAGATCAGCGCGTCGATCGGCGAGGCGTGTTGGAAGGTCATCGTGTGAGCGGTCATGTCGGGCTCCTGTAGACGTTGGGGGCAGTGGCGAGTCGCGAAGGTCGCGGAGACTCAGCCGTTGCGGTCGATGTGGCGCTGAGCGGCGGCGCGCAGGTCAGCGGCGTAGGAAGGCTGGGTGTCTTCGTACTGGAGCGCCCACTCGAGCAGCTCCTCGGCCGATCGCGGCTCGGCGCGGTCGGTCGCGAACAGGGTCGCCACCGAACGCAGGGCGTTGCCGACCACGGCGCCGGCTTGCGCCATCAGGGCGTCGAAGGCGGTCACGTGCTGGAAGGTCATGGTGGTCACGGTCATGTCTAACTCCTTGGATCTAGGGTTTACCCCAGTGCTTCGCAGTCTAGGGTAAACCCTTGTTATGCGCCAAGGAGCATTTGTGAATCCCCATCATTCACAAGACATATGATCTGGCGACTCCCCGGAGACCGGCATGAACTTCCGCACGCTCGACCTGAACCTGCTGCGCGTGTTCGACACGGTGATGGCCGAACGCAACCTGACGCGCGCCGCCGAGCAGTTGGCGATGACGCAGCCGGCGGTCAGCAACGCGCTGCGGCGCTTGCGTGACAGCGTCGGCGAGACGCTGTTCACGCGCAGCGCCTACGGCGTCAAGCCGACCGCCAGGGCCGAGGCGCTGTGGCCGAGCGTGCAGCAGGCGCTGACGCTGCTGCGCGAGAACCTGGATCCGAGCCACTACGACCCGCAGGAGCAGGACCACGACTTCCTGCTGGCGATGGCCGACGCGACCGCCGCGCTGATCCTGCCGCCGCTGCTGCGCCAGCTGCAGGACGGCCAGGCGCGGGCCGGGCTGCGGGTCCAGCCACTGTCCACGCGCGACCCGAGCGGTCTGCTCGAACAGGGTGAGGCCGACATCGCGATCGGCCACTTCCCGGAGGTCGTCGCGCGCCAGTCGGGCCTGGGCATTCAGGCGCCGATCCTGCACAGCGAGCTTTACCTGAGCGAATACGTCTGCGTGATGCGGCGCGGCCATCCGCTGGCCGAGGTCGAGCTGACGCTGGACAACTACTGCGACGCGCAACACCTGCTGGTGAGCTTCTCGGGCCGCGGCCAGGGGCTGATCGACGAGGCGCTGGCCGCCGTGCAGCGCCAGCGCCGGCTGGTGCTGACGGTCAACCAGTTCTTCACCGCCGGCCGGGTGGTGGCCGTGACCGACCTGCTGACGGTGCTGCCCAAGGCCTTCCTGCCGGTGACCGGCTCGCATGGCGAGCTGGTGGTGCGACCGCTGCCGCTGCCGTTGGCCGCCCTGCATGTCCACATGCTGTGGCATCGCCGGCTGGACCGGCATCCGGCGCAGCAGTGGCTGCGCGAGCAGATCCGCGCGGTGGTGGCGCAGGAGGCGCCGACCTGAGCGGCCGCGCCGGCCAGGTCAGGCGTCAGGCGTACGGATCGGGAAAGCCGAGGGCGGCCAGCACCTCGCGCTCGCGCGCTTCCATGTGCTCGGCCTCGGCCTCGTCGTCCTCGTGGTCGTAGCCCTGCGCGTGCAGGGTGCCGTGGACCAGCAGGTGGGCGTAGTGCGCCAGCAGCGGCTTGCCGGCGGCGGCGGCCTCGGACTCGACCACCGGCGCGCACAGCACGAGGTCGGCGCAGACCACCGGTTCCTGGGCGTAGTCGAAGGTCAGCACGTTGGTGGCGTAGGCCTTGTCGCGGTACTCGGTGTTCAGCGCCAGGCCCTCGTCGGCATCGACGATGCGGACGGTGATCTCGCCCGGCGCCTCCAGCGCGGCGCGGATCCAGCGTTGCACCAGATGGCGCTTGAGCTCGGCGCGGTGGCGCGGGTCGGCGAACTGCAGCGACAGCGACAGCCCGGGCGCGGCCGGGCGGCGCGGGTTTCGGCCTGGGGGTTGGGCGCTCACTCTCGGGCTCCGGGTCGTGAGGGGCGGGAAGGACGGGCGGCGGCATCGAGCGCCGCCTCGGCTTCGGCCTCGGCCAGCCGGCGGGCCGAGTCGGGCACGGCGTCGTAAGCCTCGACGATGCGGGCGACCAGCGGGTGGCGCACCACGTCGGCGGAGGTGAAGCGGGTGTGGGCGATGCCGCGCACCCGGCGCAGCACCTGGGCGGCATCGACCAGGCCGCTCTTGCTGCCCTTGGGCAGGTCGATCTGGCTGATGTCGCCGGTGACGACCGCGCGGCTGCCGAAGCCGATGCGGGTCAGGAACATCTTCATCTGCTCGGGCGTGGTGTTCTGGGCCTCGTCGAGGATCACGAAGGCGTGGTTCAGCGTGCGCCCGCGCATGAAGGCCAGCGGCGCGATCTCGATCAGGCCCTTCTCGAAGGCTTTGCCGACCCGCTCCAGCCCCATCAGGTCGTAGAGCGCGTCGTAGAGCGGGCGCAGGTAGGGATCGACCTTCTGCGCCAGGTCGCCGGGCAGGAAGCCGAGCCGTTCGCCGGCCTCGACCGCCGGGCGCGTCAGCACGATGCGCTGGACCTGGTTGCGTTCGAGCGCATCGACCGCACAGGCCACCGCCAGGAAGGTCTTGCCGGTGCCGGCCGGGCCGATGCCGAAGGTGATGTCGTGGCCGAGGATGTTGCGCAGGTAGTCGACCTGGTTGACGGTCCGCCCGACCAGATCGCTGCGGCGGGTGCGCAGCACGATCTCGTCGGCCGGCCGGTCGAGGGCGCCGACGGCGTCCAGCCCGTCGAGCCGCTCGGGCATCGCGGTGGCGGGTGCGGCACCCGGCGCCTGCATCACCTGGATCAGCTCCAGCTGCAGCCGCGCCGGCTCGATCGGCACGCTGGCCTGGTCGTAGAGCTGCTGCAGCAGCGCGACCGCGCGTTCGGCGCCTCGCTTCGGGCCGTCGATCCGGAACGACTCGTTGCGGCGCTGGATGCTGACCTCGAGGGCCGCCTCGATGGTGCGCAGGTTCTGGTCGAGCGAACCGCAGACGTGTGCCAGTCGGCGGTTGTCGGGGGGGATGAAGGCGTGGCGCAGGATCAAGGCAAGCGTGCATCTTTCGGGCTGGGCCCGGAAACCTGATTGTCGCGCCGACACGGTCGGCGATGCTCGCCTACAGAATCCGGCGCTGCCCGCCGAAACACCCCCCATCGTTCCGTCAACGTCGCCCTGTCCGTGAATCCTGCTGCCGAGACCGTCGTCATGGCGCCGCCCGATGCGCCCGCTTCCGAACCCTCGGCGGCGCCCGGCCCAGCGCCGCGTCCCGACCTGGCCACGCGCCTGGGCAACGGCGTGCGGGGCGTCGCCCGCGCGCTGCACCCGGCCCGCTGGGGCCTGCTGCTGACGGCCCTGGTGCTGGTCGCGCTGTGGAGCCTGGAGGTCGCCAACAGCGGCAGCACGGCCGGCAGCGTCCTGCTGACCCAGGCCACCGTCGTGCGCATCGGCACCGATGGCAAGCCGATCGAGACCGACACCCGCGCGGTCACCCTGCCCCACGTGCGTGAACGGCCGGCCCGCGACGAGAGCGGCATACACGAGTACCGCCTGACCTTCGCCGCCCCGCGTTCACCCCGCCTTGGCGCGGACGCCCTGCTGGCGGCCTACCTGCCGCAGGTCTGCGCGGCCTTCGAGGTGCGCCTGAACGGCCAGCTGATCGACGCCCGCGGCAACCTCGCCGACCCGCATCCGGGCGACTGCTACGAACCGGCGCTGACGCCGCTGCCGCCCAGCCTGATGAAGGCCGACGCGAACCGGCTGGACGTGCGCGTGTCCGGCCAGGCGCTGACCCAGGTGGCCGCGCGTGACCGCGCCGCGCAGCTTGCGCCGGTGCGCATCGGCCCGCACGCGGCGCTCGACCCGCTGCACCGCCAGACGCTGGCCTTCAACCTGGGGGCGACCCACGCGCTGGCGACGGTCGCCGCCGTCGTCGGCCTGGCCGCGCTGCTGCTGCGGGCGTCCAGCCAGCTGCCCTACTTCGGCTACTTCGGCGCCGCCTCGCTGGGCTGGGCGCTGGTGACCGCCCTGCTGACCGGCGCGGCGCTGCCGCTGCCGGGCGTCTGGACGGAGCTGCTGATCGCCGCCTTCGCGCCGCCGGTGGCGCTGGCCGCGATGCTCTACCTGTTGCGCTACTGCGGCCTGCGGGTGGTCTGGCTGGAGGTGGCGCTGGCGCTGCAGTGCATCGTCGTGCCGGCCAGCCTGGCCCTGGCCGCGCCGGACCGCATCCACAGCGTCGCGCTGCCGTGGACCACGATCCTGGTGCTGGAGGTCATCGGCGTCGGCGGCGTGTTCCTGCACCGCGCCTGGCGCTACTCGCGCAACGACTTCTGGATCGGCGCGGTCGCGCTGGCCGCCTTCGCGGTGACGCTGGCCAGCGAGCTGCTGCTGCGCCCGGGCGCGGTGCTGCTGCCGGGCAAGCACGCAATCAGCGTCGCGCTGCTGGTGATGTTCGCCGGCATGGTCGGGCGCATGCACCAGCTCTTCCAGGGCGCGATCGCGGCGGCCGAACAGGGCCGCGTGCAGGCCGAACGCCGGCTGCTGCAGGCGACCGTCGACATGGAGCAGAACTACGGCCAGATGGCCGAGCTGCGGGTCGAGCAGGTCACCGCCAAGGAACGCAAGCGCATCGCCGCCGACCTGCACGACGACCTCGGCGCCAAGCTGCTGACCATCGTCCACACGGCCGACAACGACCGCATCTCGACGCTGGCGCGCGAGGCGCTGGAGGAGATGCGCCTGTCGGTGCGCGGCCTGACCGGCCGGGCGATGCAGATCGGCGACGCGATCGGCGACTGGCGCAGCGAGCTGATGACGCGCTTCTCGCACGGCGGCGTCGAACTGGTCTGGAACGCCTCGGACGAGCTGCTGATGAGCGAACGCGCCATGAGCGCGCGGGCCTACGTGCAGACCACGCGGATCCTGCGCGAGGCCGTCAGCAACGTGCTCAAGCACAGCCGCGCGACGCGCTGCGAGATCACGATCCGGCAGGACCACAACGACTTCGAGCTGACCATCGCGGACAACGGCAAGGGCATCCCGACCGAGCTGGACGGCAAGCTCGACCGCGGCCACGGCATGTCGACGATGAAGGGCCGCGCCAAGCAGCTGCAGGGCCAGTGCCTGGTCGAATCGGGGCCCGGGTATGGCACGACGATCCGCCTGACCCTGCCGTTGTGATGCAAACAACCGATTGCACGCGCCGGACGTCACCCTGACGCGACAGCGCCGTCATCGGGCATCGATACTGGGTGACACTCGAATTCGCGACCGTATGCCCCTTGCCTCGCCGGCGGAGAGCCCATGAAACAGATCCTGCTGCTTGAAGACCTGCCCGAGATCCGCGCCTACCTGCGTGCGCTGGTGCTGCAGGTCTTCCCCGGCTCGACCGTCATCGAGTCGGCCCGCATCGCCGACGCGCTGCAGCAGGTCGGCGCCCACCGTTTCGACCTGGCGATGATCGACCTCGGCCTGCCCGACGGCTCGGGCGTCAAGGTGGTGCAGGCGCTGCGCGACCAGCAGCCCGATGCGCAGTCGGTGGTCGTGACGATCCACGACGACGACGATCACCTGTTCCCCGCGCTGCAGGCCGGCGCCTACGGCTATCTGCTGAAGGAACAGCCGCGCGAGCAGCTGATGGAACACCTGCAGCGCATCAGCCAGGGCGAGCCGCCGCTGTCGCCGTCGATCGCGCGGCGCATGATTTCCTACTTCTCGGCCCAGGCCAGCCGGCCGATGGCGCAGCAGCCGGCGGCGTCGAGCGACCAGCTGATGCCCAACGTGCAGCTGACCGAACGCGAGCGCGAGGTGCTGCTGCGCGTCGCCAAGGGCTTCACGCTGCCGGAGATCGGCACGCAGCTGGGCCTGTCGCGCCACACCATCGCCGACTACGTCAAGCAGATCTACCGCAAGCTCAACGTGAGCTCGCGCGCCGAGGCGGCCTTGGAAGCGCAGCGGCTGGGGCTGTTCCGGCGCTGATCGATCGCGGCGGCAAGGCGCCGGGCCAGCCAGGGCGGCCCGACCGCCCCGCCTATGATCCGCGCCCATGATCGGACGCCTCGTCGGCCAGCTCGCCGAAAAATCCCCCCCGCAGATCCTGGTCGACGTGCAAGGCGTCGGCTACGAGGTCGACGTGCCGATGAGCACGTTCTACAACCTGCCCGCGCTGGGCGAGCGCGTCACGCTGCTGACCCACTTCGTCGTGCGCGAGGACGCCCAGCTGCTGTTCGGCTTCCTCACCGCCGAGGAACGCGCCACCTTCCGTCTGCTGATCAAGATCGCCGGCATCGGCGCGCGCACCGCGCTGTCGATCCTGTCGGGCCTGAGCGTGGCCGAGCTGTCGCAGGCGGTGACGCGCCAGGAGGCCGGCCGGCTGGTCAAGGTGCCGGGCATCGGCAAGAAGACGGCCGAGCGGCTGCTGCTCGAACTCAAGGGCAAGCTCGGCGCCGACCTGGGCCTGCCCGGCGCGGCCATCGTCAGCGACAACCAGGGCGACATCGTCCAGGCCCTGATCGCCCTGGGCTACAACGAGAAGGAAGCCGCGCTGGCCATCAAGCCGCTGCCGGCCGACGTGGGCGTGAGCGACGGCATCAAGCTGGCGCTGAAGGCGCTGGCCCGCTGAAGCCGGGGGCCGCTGCGCTGCGGCCGGTCCCGATAATCGGCCATGGCCATCCAGACCGATTCCTTCGCCAGCGCGCCGCCGCCCGACCGGCGCATCGTCAGCGCCGTGCCGGCCTCGCCGCATGAGGACGCGCTCGAACGCGCGCTGCGCCCGAAGCTGCTCGACGAGTACATCGGCCAGGCCAAGGCCCGCGAGCAGCTGGAGATCTTCATCGGCGCGGCCCGCAAGCGTGGCGAGGCGCTCGACCACGTGCTGCTGTTCGGCCCGCCCGGCCTGGGCAAGACCACGCTGAGCCACATCGTCGCAGCCGAGCTGGGCGTCAACCTGCGCCAGACCAGCGGCCCGGTGCTGGAGAAGCCCAAGGACCTGGCCGCGATCCTGACCAACCTCGAGCGCAACGACGTGCTCTTCATCGACGAGATCCACCGGCTGTCGCCGGTCGTCGAGGAGATCCTCTACCCGGCGCTGGAGGACTACCAGATCGACATCATGATCGGCGAGGGCCCGGCCGCCCGCAGCATCAAGCTGGACCTGCAGCCCTTCACGCTGGTCGGCGCGACGACCCGAGCCGGCATGTTGACCAACCCGCTGCGCGACCGCTTCGGCATCGTCGCGCGGCTGGAGTTCTACACGGCCGAGGAGCTGACCCGCATCGTCACGCGCTCGGCCAGCCTGCTGAACGCGCCGATCGACCCCGAGGGCGCGCTCGAGATCGCGCGGCGCTCGCGCGGCACGCCCCGCATCGCCAACCGGCTGCTGCGCCGGGTGCGCGACTACGCCGAGGTCAAGGCCGACGGCCGCATCGTCAAGGCCATCGCCGACCTGGCGCTGACCATGCTGGACGTCGACCCGAAGGGCTTCGACGTGATGGACCGCAAGCTTCTGGAAGCGGTGGTGCACCGCTTCGACGGCGGTCCGGTCGGGCTGGACAACGTCGCCGCCGCGATCGGCGAGGACGCCGGCACGATCGAGGACGTCATCGAGCCCTACCTGATCCAGCAGGGCTACCTGCAGCGCACGCCACGCGGTCGCATCGCGACGGTGGCGGCCTACCGGCACCTGGGCGTCACGCCGCCGCGCGGTGCGGGTTCGGCGGCGGCCGACCTGTTCGAGGGCTGATTCGAGGGCTGATTCGAGGGCTGGTCAGGCCGGCGTCGTGCGGCCGCCGTCGCTGCCTTCGTCCAGCGCGGCCGTCGTCAGCGCGTGGCGGCTGCTCAGGCTGTCGAGCGCCGCGTGTTCGGTGCCGTCCAGGTGGCCGGTGTCGCCCCAGCCGACCAGCGTGAAGCCGTCGGGCGTGTGCAGCACGCGGTTGATGCTGGCGTTGGCGACCGTCCAGGTGCGCGGCGCGTCCAGGCTGACGCGGGTGGCGGCGCGGTAGAGGCAGTCCATCACCCCGCCGTGGCTGACGACTGCGATGCAGCCGCCGCGATGGCGCTCGGCCAGCCGGGCGATGGCGGCGATGCAGCGCTCGTTGAAGTCGACCAGCCGCTCGCCCCCGACCGGACCGAAGTCCGGATCACGGCGGCGCCAGCGCAGCGTCTCGTCCGGGTAGAGCGCCTCCAGCTCGGCAAAGCTGCGGCCCTCGAAGTTGCCGAAGCAGCGTTCGCGCAAGCCCGTGTCGGTCAGCACCTCAAGGCCACGCTGGCGCGCCAGCGGCACGGCGGTGGCGTGGGCACGTTGCAGGTCGGAGCTGTAGACAGCGTCGATCGACTCGTCGGCCAGCGCCTCGGCCAGCCGCTGCGCCTGCGCCAGGCCGGCGTCATTCAGGGGGATGTCGAGGAAGCCCTGGATGCGGTGGTCGCGGTTCCAGGCGGTCTCGCCGTGGCGGATCGCGATGACCCGCGTGATCTGCGTGTGACCCATCGGCTCAGACGCCCCAGACGATCGGCACGTCGGCCAACTGCGAGCGCTTCATCATCTCCACCAGCGGCCAGGCGCGCTGGCGCAGACCCACTTCGGCGCGGCGCGGCGGCGTGCGGCCCTCGGCCTCGGCGATTTCCTCGGCGGCGCGCTGGGCGGCCTCCTCGGTGACGATGGCCGCTTCCAGCGCGGCCATCAGCGCGGGCATGTCGGCGACCTCGAAGATGCCGGTCGGCGCGGGCTCGCGGCCCATCAGGCGCAGCAGGCGGTCACCCACCGGCGCGGTCATGATCAGGTCGCTGGCGGCCTTGGACTTGAACTTGTAGAGCATGGGCTGATTGTGTTCCCGCCCGGCTTCAGCGGGCCAGTTTCGCGGCGATCTGCTCGCTGACGAGCGCCGAGACCGCGCGCCGGTCCAGACCCTCGCTCGGCTGGCGCGGCAGCACCTCGACGTCGACGGTCAGGCCACGGGCGCAGACCACCGACCAGATGCTGGCCACCAGCGTGGTGTCGCCGACGAAGGCGACCGCCGGGCTGACGGCATGGCCGGGTTCGGCATACCGCAGCACCACCGGCTGGACCGGCGTGGTGCCCGGCAGCACGGCCTGCAGCAAGTTGGCATGGAAGGGCAGCAGCGTGTGGCCGGTGCCGGTCGTGCCTTCGGGGAAGACCGCCACGGTGTCGCCGGCCTGCAGCGCGGCGGCCATCTGGTGGACCACCCGCAGCGCGTCGCGCTTGCTGGCGCGTTCGATGAACAGCGTGCCGGCCGAGCCGATCAGCCAGCCCAGCAACGGCCATTCCTTGACGTCCGACTTCGAGACGAAGCGCGCCTGCGGGCAGACCGCGTGGATCGCCGCGATGTCCAGCCACGAGATGTGGTTGGCCACGACCAGCTGCGGTCCGGCCTCGAAGCGGCCGATCGGCCGCAGCGTCACGCCCAGCACCCTCAGCAGCTTGGCCGACCACCACTGGATGTGGGCGCAGCGGACCGCCTCGCTGGCCGCGCCGAACTCGCGCCAGGCCACCCAGGTGCCATGCAGGACGTGCGCGAACGTGCGCAGCAGGCGCCACGCGCCGATCAGTTGTCGCATCGGAAGATCAGGTCGACGAGAGGACGAGGGGGCGAGAGGACAAGGGGGCGCGCGGATCAGCCGGCGCGGCGCGGGGCCTCGTAGGCCACCGTGCCGGCGACCAGCGTGGCGCGCACGCGGCCGGGCAGCGCCATGCCGGTGTCGGCGAAGGCGAACGGCGTGTGCTTGCCCTGGCTGCGCAGCACGTCGGGCGTGACGGCCCAGGTCGACTCGGGGTCGAACACGCAGACGTCGGCCACGCCGCCCTCGATCAGCCGACCGGCCGTGTGGACCAGCGAACCGAGCGCATCGCCCAGCACCCGGACCGGCTCGCAGGTGACACGGGCGAGCGTCTGCGCCAGCGTCAGGCCCTCGTCCTGGCCCCACTTCAGCGCCAGGCTGAGCAGCAGTTCCAGCCCCGTCGCGCCGGGTTCGGCTTCGGCGAAGGGCACCTGCTTGGCGTCGCCCTCGACCGGCGTGTGGTCCGACACCAGCGCGTCGATCGTGCCGTCGGCCAGACCGGCACGCAGCGCGTCGCGGTCGCGGCCCTGGCGCAGCGGCGGGTTCAGGCGCATGGCCGGGTTGAAGTAGCCGATGTCGACATCGGTCAGGTGCAGCGAGTTGATGCTGACGTCGGCCGTCACCGGCAGCCCTTCGGCCTTGGCCGCACGCAGCAGCGCCACGCCGGCGGCGCTCGACAGGCGGCACAGGTGGACCCGTGCGCCGGTCACCCGGACCAGCTCGAACAGCGTGTGCAGCGCGATGGTCTCGGCCATCACCGGCACGCCTGCCAGGCCCATGCGCGTGGCCACGCCACCGCTGGCGGCCACGCCCTTGCCGAGCCACGGGTCCTGCGGCCGCAGCCAGACGGTGTAGCCGTGGGTCGACGCGTACATCAGCGCACGCTGCAGCACGAGGGTGTCGGTGATGGCCGTCTCGGCCTGCGAGAAGCCGACGCAGCCGGCCTCCGTCAGCTCGACCATCTCGGTCAGCGTCGTGCCGGCCAGGCCGCGCGTCAACGCGCCGAGCGGGAACAGCCGGCACAGGCTGAGCTTGCGGGCGCGGAACTTCAGCATCTCGACCAGGCCGGGCTCGTCGAGCGTCGGGTCGGTGTCGGGCGGGCAGACCAGGCTGGTGACACCACCGGCGGCGGCGGCGTTCAGCTCACTCTCGAGCATGCCCTCGTGTTCATGGCCCGGTTCGCGCAGCCGCGCGGCCAGGTCGACCACGCCGGGCGCGACGACGCAGCCCTGCGCGTCGATCACGCGGGCGGCCTGGAAGTCCGGGTTGACCGCGCCGATCTGCACGATGCGGCCGGCGGCGATGGCGACGTCGGCACGTTCGTCACGGCCGCTGGCCGGGTCGATCACGCGGCCGTTCTTGATCAGGATCTTCATGCGTCATTCCCGGCAATGATGGACATCACCGCCATGCGAACGGCGATGCCGAAGGTCACCTGCGGCAGGATGACGCTGTGCGCGCCATCGGCCACGGCCGAGTCGATCTCGACGCCGCGGTTGATCGGGCCGGGGTGCATCACGATGCAGTCCGGCGCGGCCAGCGCCAGCTTGGCGGGCGTCAGGCCGTAGCTCTTGAAGTACTCGCCGGCGCTGGGCAGCATCGCGCCGCTCATGCGCTCGTTCTGCAGCCGCAGCATGATGATCACGTCGGCATCGCGGATGCCGTCTTCCATGTCGTGGCAGACGCGCACGCCCATGTCGCGCAGGTCGCCCGGCACCAGCGTCTTCGGGCCGACCGCGCGGATGTCGGGCACGCCCAGCGTGGTCAGCGCGTGGATGTCCGAGCGCGCCACCCGCGAATGCACGATGTCGCCCACGATGGCCACGCGCAGCTGCGTGAAGTCCTTCTTGTAATGACGGATCGTGTACATGTCGAGCAGGCCCTGCGTCGGGTGCGCGTGGCGGCCGTCGCCGGCGTTGACCACGTGGACGTGCGGGGCGCAGTGCTGCGCGATCAGGTAGGGCGCGCCGCTCTCGCTGTGGCGGACCACGAACATGTCGGCGTGCATCGCGCTGAGGTTGGCGATGGTGTCGAGCAGGCTCTCGCCCTTGGCCGTGCTGCTGCGCGCGATGTCGAGGTTGATGACGTCGGCCGACAGGCGCTTGGCGGCGATCTCGAAGGTCGTGCGGGTGCGCGTGCTGTTCTCGAAGAACAGGTTGAAGACGCTCTTGCCGCGCAGCAGCGGGACCTTCTTGACCTCGCGGTCGTTGACCGCCAGGAAGGTGCTGGCGGTGTCGAGGATCTGCGTCAGCACGGCCTTGGGCAGGCCTTCGATCGACAGCAGGTGGATCAGCTCGCCGTGCGAGTTCAGCTGGGGGTTGCGGCGCGCGAGCATCAGCGCGTCTCCTCGATCTTGAACGAGAAGGAGCCGTCACCGGCGCGTGCCAGCGCCAGCTTCTGCTCCGAAGGGATGGCCACGCGGGCGGCGGCGACCGCCGCCTCGATCGGCAGTTGCCGCCCGCCCCGATCGACCAGCACGGCCAGCGTGACGCTGGACGGCCGGCCGAAGTCGAACAGCTCGTTGATGACCGCGCGGATCGTGCGGCCGGTGTAGAGCACGTCGTCGATCAGCACGATCGGCCGGCCGTCGACCGAGAACGGCAGGTGCGTCGCGTCATGGCCGCTGGCCAGACCGCGCTCGCTGAAGTCGTCGCGGTGCAGGGTGCTGGAGATGACGCCGTGCGGCGTCGCCAGGCCCAGGTCGCGCTGCAGGCGTTCGGCCAGCCAGGCGCCGCCGGACCAGACGCCGACCAGCACCGCGTCGCGGCGCTCCTCGGCGGCCAGCAGCTGGCGCACGCCGTTGCGCAGGCCGAGGTAGAGGTCCTCGGCATCGAGGCTCAGGTTCATGGGGTGGGCTCCTGGGGTTCATCGTTGGCGGCGGTCGCGGCGGCGGCTGCGGCGGCCTCGCGCTCGCAGGCATCGAAGTACTGCTGCATCAGCACGGCGGCGGCGGCGGCATCGGCATCACGCGGCCGCGACGACAGCACCTCGGTCGTGCTGTAGCGCTCGTCGACCTCGAACACCGGCAGGTTGAAGCGGCCGTGCAGCTGGCGCGCGAAGCGTTGCGCGAAGCGGGTGTTGTCATGGCCCCGGCCATCGGGGTGGCGCGGGATGCCGACCACCAGCGCGTCGGGCTGCCATTGCGCGATCAGCTTGGCGATCAGCGGGAAGCGGGCATCGCCCTCGGCCGCGACGGTCGTCAGCGGCGTGGCCTGGCCCAGCACGCGGTTGCCGCTGGCCACGCCCGTGCGCTTGCGCCCGTAGTCGAAGGCCAGGAACTGCAGCAGCGGCCGGCTGGCCTTGCCGTGGGAAGTGGCGGGGGTAGGGCCGGGTACGCTCATCGGCAACGCTCCTGTGGGGCGCGGGCCGGCATCGACGGGGCCGCCCTCACGCGTGGCCGGCGTCCGACGACAGCATCAGCCGGTCGATGCCGAGCAGGCCGAGCGCACGTTCGTAACGCGCCTCGACCGGGGTCTCGAAGATGATGCCGGGGTCGGCCGCGACGGTCAGCCAGCCATTGCGGGCCAGCTCGTCCTCCAGCTGCCCTGCGCCCCAGCCGGCGTAGCCCAGCGTGATCAGCACGCGCTTCGGGCCGGCGCCGTGCGACAGCGCTTCCAGCACGTCGCGGCTGGTCGTCATGACCAGACCGCCGGGGATGTTCAGCGTCGAGCTGTAGGCCTCGGCATCGGATTCGCCGAGCGGCTCGTGCAGCACGAAGCCACGCTCGGTCTGGACGGGTCCGCCGAAGTAGACCGGCTCGTCGGCCAGGTCCTCGCGGTCGAGGCTCAGGTCGACGCGCTCGAACAGGTTCTTCAGCTTGATGTCGATCGGCCGGTTGATCACCAGGCCCAGCGCACCCTTGTCGGAGTGCTCGCAGAGGTAGACCACCGCGCCGGCGAACTGGTCGTCCGCCATGCCGGGCATCGCGATCAGGAACTGGTTGGTCAGGTTGATTTCGCGGGCCTCGGGCATGCGCAGATTGTACCGATCACGCACACTGCGGCCCTTCCAAGACCCGCCTCCCAGCCCCGTGACGACCGCCTTCCCCCACCCCTGGAGCCGCCCCGCGCACGCCCGTCCCGCCGCCCCGATCGAGCCGGTCGGCGCCGCGCTGGTCTGGCTGCGCCGCGACCTGCGGCTGGACGACCACGCCGCGCTGCACCACGCGCTGCGCAGCGCCCGCAAGGTCTGGTGCGTGTTCGTGTTCGACACCACCATCCTCGACGCCCTGCCGCGCGCCGACCGCCGGGTCGAGTTCATCTGGCACAGCGTCGCCGAACTGGACGCCGCGCTGCGCCAGCACGGCGGCGGGCTGCTGGTCCGTCATGGCGACCCGTTCGACGAGATCCCCGCGCTGGCGCGGGCGCTGGACGTGCAGGCGGTCCACATCAACCGCGACCACGAGCCCGCCGCGATCGAGCGCGATGCCCGCGTGCGCGGCGAGCTCGCCCATGCCGGCATCGCGCTGCACAGCCACAAGGACCAGGTGATCTTCGAGGGCGACGAGGTCCTGACCCAGGCCGGCTCGCCGTTCGGTGTCTTCACGCCCTACAAGAACGCCTGGCTGCGCAAGCTCGAACCGTTCTACCTGCGCAGCTACCCGGTCGAGCGCCACCTCGGCGCACTGGCCGCGCCCCCTGCCGCGCTGGACCGGGGCCTGCCGCGCCTGAGCGATCTCGACTTCCTGGCCACCGACATGGCCACGCGGCTGCACCCGGGCGCCTCGGGCGGGGCGGCGCTGCTGCTCGATTTCCTCGAACGCATCGACCACTACGACGAGACCCGCGACTTCCCCGCCATCAAGGGCCCGAGCTACCTGAGCACCCACCTGCGCTTCGGCACGGTGTCGATCCGCCAGCTCGCCCGGCACGCGCACGAACGCATGACGGCCGGCTCGGCGGGCGCGGCGACCTGGCTGTCCGAGCTGATCTGGCGCGACTTCTATCACCAGATCCTGCTGCACCACCCGCGTGTCGTGACGCACAGCTACAAGCCCGAATACGACGCCATCCGCTGGCACCACGGGCACGAGGCGGATGCGTGGTTCGAGGCCTGGTGCGAAGGCCGCACCGGCTACCCCATCGTCGACGCCGCGATGCACCAGCTCAACCAGACCGGCTACATGCACAACCGGCTGCGCATGATCGTCGCGAGCTTCCTGACCAAGGACCTGGGGCTGGACTGGCGCCGCGGCGAAGCATGGTTCGCCCGCCAGCTCAACGACTACGACCTGGCCGCCAACAACGGCGGCTGGCAATGGGCAGCCTCGACCGGCTGCGACGCGCAACCCTATTTCCGCATCTTCAACCCGGTCAGCCAGAGCCAGCGCTTCGACCCGGACGGCCGCTTCATCCGCCGCTACCTGCCCCAGCTCGCCAAGCTGCCCGCCCCGGCCATCCACGCGCCCTGGCAGGCCCGCCCGATCGACCTCGCCGCCTCCGGCCTGCGCCTGGGCATCGACTACCCGCTCCCGCTGGTCGACCACGCGGTCGCCCGCGAGCAGACGCTGGCGCGATATGCGGTGGTCAAGAAGGGGCCGGTGCCGAAGGCGGTGGATGACTAGGGCCTAGAACAACACGATGTCGTTCTCGCCATCACTCTCCGTGACGGCACCGCTGGCCAGCAGGTCGGCGTAGGCGACGACCTGGTCGCGGCCGTGGGCCTTGGCGTGGTAGACGCCCTGGTCGGCGCGCGAGAAGGCGGCTTGCGGGGTGTCGCCCGGCCGCACGTCGCAGTAGCCGACGCTGATGGTGACGTGGCCGACGCGCGGGAACTCGTAGGCTGCGACGGCCTGGCGCAGGCGCTCGAAGGCGCTGCGGGCGCCGACCTCGTCGCTGGCGTCGAGCATGACGACGAACTCCTCGCCGCCGAAGCGGTAGAGGCGGTCCTCGCTGCGCAGCGCGCTGCGCATGATGCGGGCGACCAGCACCAGCACCTCGTCGCCGATCAGGTGGCCGTGCACGTCGTTGACGCGCTTGAAGTGGTCGACGTCGATGACGCCCAGGTACTGGTGGCGCGACTCGGCGCTGCGGCGCTCGCGGCCGTCCTCGGCGAACTGGCGGCGCGCCTCCAGCACGGTCGCCTTCATGAAGGTCTCGTCGAAGCTCTTGCGGTTGAGCAGGCCGGTCAGCGTGTCGCGTTCGCTGTAGTCCAGCAGGTGCATGAAGTTGGCGTGGATGCGCAGCATGCTGGTGGCGATACGGGCGTCGCGCGCGTCCAGCGGCTGCGCCAGCGCCAGCTCGATCACGCCGCCGCCCTCCAGCTCGGCGTTCATCGGCAGCAGCACGTGCACGCCGGCACCCGCGTCCTGGCCGGCGGCACGGCTGAGCATGCGGGATTCACGCAGGCAGGTCAGGTGCTCGGGCAGCTGGTCCTCGGGCAGTCCCTCGACTTCCGGGTTCGGGCCTTCCGGCACGGGCACCGCCAGCGGGCCGGCCGGCCCGTCGGCCAGTCGCTGGGCGACGCGGTGCCAGCGCCGGTTCAGGCCATCGGCATCGAGCCGCCAGATCGACACCTCGGTCGCGCCGAGCAGGTCGACCAGCGCGCTGATCAGCGACTCCTCGACCAGCCCGCGGTCACGCGAGCGGGTCAGCTCGACGACGTGGTCGAGCGCGCTGGGTTCGGGCGCGCTCGCTGCGCTCGCCGGCTGCGGGGATGACACCGGTCGACTCCGCGTTCAGGCGACGACGCGGCGCTGCACGCTGGCGTGCTGGCGCAGCAGGCCCAGCAGCTCTTCTTCGCTGTAGGGCTTGCCCAGGTAGTGATTCGCACCCAGCTCGGCGGCCAGGTCACGGTGCTTCCGGGCGATCCGCGAGGTGATCATGATCACCGGCAGCGAGGCCAGCTCGGCGTCGCCGCGGATGTTGCGCAGCAGGTCGAAGCCGTCCATGCGCGGCATCTCGATGTCCGACAGCACGACCACCGGCCGTTCGCCGCTGAGGGCATCGAGCGCCTCCAGGCCGTCCTTGGCCAGCGCGACGCGGTAGCCCTCGCGTTCGAGCAGGCGCTTGGTGACGCGGCGCACGGTCAGCGAGTCGTCGACCACCAGCACCAGCGGGGCAGGACGGTCGGCCGAGGGCTCGGCCTGCGCCGGCCCGCTGGCCGGTTCGGCGATCGCCAGCTGCATCAGCCGGTGGGCGTGGGCGCCGTAGACCGCCGCCAGCGCGACCGGGTTGTAGATCAGCGCGATGCCGCCGGACGGCAGCAGCGTCATGCCGGCCAGGCCGGGCATGCGCGACAGCTGCGGGCCGAGGTTCTTGACCACGACTTCATGACTGCCTTGCACGTCGTCGACATGCAGGGCGACACGCTGCTGGGCCGAACGCACGATCACCACCGGCAGCGTGCGGCCGGTCTCGGTGCCGCGACCGCTGGTGTCGAGCAGCGCACCGAGCCAGAAGAACGGCAGCTGCAGGCCGCCGTAGCCGTAGGCGCCCTGCTGGTAGGCGGCCTCCAGCGTCAGCGGCGTGGCGCGCTGGACCAGCTCGACCAGGTTGGACGGCACGGCGATCTGCAGGTTGCCGGCGCGCAGGATCACGACCTGCGTGACCACCGTCGTCAGCGGCAGGACCAGCCGCAGCCGCGTGCCGCGACCGCGCGTGGTGCGGGTCTCGATGCGCCCGCCCATCGCGTGGACGTCGGAGCGGACCACGTCCATGCCGACGCCCCGGCCGGACAGCTCGGTGACGACCGTGCTGGTCGACAGCCCCGGCACGAAGATCAGGTTGGCCAGTTCCTTCTCGGGCAGTTCGGTCTGGGCGTCGATGACGCCCATCGCGATGGCGCGTTCGCGGATGCGGTCCAGGTCCAGCCCGGCGCCGTCGTCCCGGATCTCGATGCTGACCTCGTTGCCGTCCTGCTGCAGCTCGATGACGATGCTGCCGGTCGGATCCTTGGCCGCCGCCGCGCGCACGTCGCCCGGCTCGATGCCGTGCGAGACGCAGTTGCGCAGCAGGTGCTCGAAGGCGGCGGTCATGCGGTCCAGCACGCCGCGATCGACTTCGATCGAGCCGCCGACGATGTCGAAACGGACCTGCTTGCCGGTCTCCTTGGCCGCCATGCGCACGACCCGGTAGAGGCGGTCCGACAGGCTCTCGAACTCGACCATGCGGGTGCGCAACAGGTCGCCCTGCAGCTCGCGGGTCAGGCGGGCCTGCACGGCCAGCTCGTCCTCGGTGGTCTGCAGCGTGCGTTGCATCGCGCTGCGCACGGTGGCGACGTCGTTGACCGACTCGGCCATCATCCGCGTCAGTTCCTGCAGCCGGGTGTAGCGGTCGAGCTCCAGCGGATCGAACTCCTGCGACGCGGCGCGGGCGGCCTGCATGCGCGATTCGAGCTGCGTGTCGGCCTGCAGGGTCAGGTCGCGCAGCTGCAGGCCGAGGCGGTCCAGGTTCTCGTTGAGGTCGACCAGCGAGCCCCGCATCGAGCCGACTTCCGACTCCAGCCGGGCCCGCGTGATGCTGACCTCGCCGGCCAGGTTCACCAGCCGGTCCAGCAGCGGCGCACGCACGCGCACCGGCTGGGCGCTGACGGGGGCGCGTTCGACCGGGCTGACGGGCGTCGGCTCGCCGGCCGCGACGAAGCGGTGCCAGTCGATGCCTTCGGGCGACAGCGCGGCCGCGTCGAGCGCATCGTTCGCCGCGTTGCCGGGCACCGGGCCGCCGTCCAGCGAGCCGAAGCCGGTGGTGCGGTAGCCGGTCGTGCCAAAGCCGGTGCCACCGAATCCGGTTGCCGCGCCGAAGCCGGTGGCGCCGGCCATGCCGTCGCCCAGCGCCATCGCGCCGGTGCCGTAGGTGCTGCGGAGTTCGCTCGTGCCGCTGGGCAAGGCGCCGGCCCGGGTGGTCCAGCTGCCACCGGGTTGCAGCAGGCCCAGGCTGGTGGCCGGGGCGACGCCGTGGTTGCGGCGGACCGAATCGAAGACCGCCGCGAGCACGTCGACGCGGCGTTGCAGCTCGTCCAGATCGGCCGCGCTGACGGCCACGCCGGACAGCTTCTCGACCGCCGACTCGAAGCGATGGGCCAGTTCGCCCAGCCGCATCGCGCCGGCCAGACGGGCGCTGCCCTTGAAGGTGTGCAGCGTGCGCATGCAGGCGGTCGCCGCGCTCGGGTCGGACGGCGCGCTGCGCCACTCGCCGACCTGGCTGGCCAGCTGCGGCAACAGCTCCTGCGCCTCCTCGTCGAAGATCGGGAACAGCTCGGCGTCGACATGGTCGACCTGGTCGATGTCCTCGCCGAGGGCCTCGATCAGCGCGGCGACATCGTCGTGTGGCACGGCCGGCGCCGGCGGTGCGATCGCGACCTCGGGCACGGGCAAGGGCTCAGGCACGGGGGCCTGCGGCGAGACGAGATCCGCGCCCAGGTCGATGTCGGGCTGGACCGGGACGTCCACCGGCAGATCCACCGGCAGATCCACCGGCAAATCAACGGGCAGATCCACCGGCAGGTCCAGTGACAGGCCTTGCAGCGACGGCAGTTCGTCCAGCGACATCGGCGCCAGGCCGGCCTCGGGCAGCGGCATGCCGGGCGGCGGCAGCTCGTCGACGGGATCCTGCGGCAACTCGGCCAGCATCTGCGGATCGATCACCAGCGTCGCCTCGGCGGCCGGGACCGGCGCGGGCTCGGGCTCGGGTGCTTCCAGGTCGAGGTCGAGCGAGATCGGCGCGACCGCCTCGGGTTCGACCTGCCAACCGGTCGGCAAGGTCAGGCCGCCCAGGTCGCTGTCGCCCATGCCGCGCGAGTCGAGCGTCGAGTCGCCCATGCGCGACTCGGGCGTGCGCACCGGCTGGCGCGCGGCGGCCGTTTCCATCCAGTCGTGCAGGCGCCTGGACAGCTCGGGCGGCGGGCTGTGCAGGAAGCCGGCGGCGAACTGGTGCAGCAGGCGGCGGATCTCGTCGCTGACGGCCACGAACAGCGAGGCGTCGTCGACCTCGCCGGCGCCCAGGAACTGGACCCGGTCGAGCGCGTGTTCGAGGTCGCGGGCCAGCTGCGACAGGTCGGCGAAACCGACCGTCGCCGAACTGCCGGCCAGCGAATGCGCCAGCGCGACGGCGGTGGCGCCGACCGGGCGGTCCAGCTCCAGCGACCACAGCGTCAGCTCGGTGCCGAGGCGGCGCGACAGCTCGTCGGCCTCGTTCAGGTAGATGTTGAACAGCGGGATCTGCAGCCGCAGCGGCCCGACCACCTTGATGTCGTCGTCGCGGCCCAGCAGCGCGGTCAGGTCGACCGGCTCGTCGCCCCCGGCGTGGCGCGGCGTGGCCAGCGGCAGCGGCGCGGAAGGCCGGAAATCGGCCAGCCGGATGACCTCGGCACCGGCCGGGGCAGGCGCCGGAGCGGGAGCCGGTTCGGGCACCGCGTCCAGGGCTTCGAGTTCGGCCAGCTCGACCGGGTCGGCGACCTCGTCGGGCACTGCAACGTCGGTGAACGCTTCTGCCGGCGCCTCAGCCGCTGGCAGGTCGGGCGCCGGTTCGACCGGCAGGTCGACCAGGCCGGCGTCCCAGCCGGTCGTCAGCTCGAACACCTCGGTCAGCACCGGCACGTCGGGCAGGTCGGGCACGGCCGCCGGCGTCTCGGCCAGCGGCACCAGCAGCGAGGCCGGATCCTCATCGTCGATCGCGGCGGGCGAGTCTTCCCAGCGGGTCTCGGCCAGGCCGGGCACGGTCTCGGCGGGCTCGATCGGTGCGTCGATGAGCTCGGGCGTTGCGGCGGCCTCGATCGTCTCGACCACAGGCACCGGCTCGGGCGTGTCGTCCATCGAGAAGTTGGCGATCGCCTCGGCCGCGACCTCGTCCAGCGGCGCGAGGTCGGACATCTCGACGACCGGGCCGGCATCGGGCTCAAGCGCCAGGCTGGCGCTTTCGGGCATGTCCGGCATCTCGGGCGTCGCGTCCAGCACGACATCCAGCGGCAGATCGACCGCACCGTCCAGCGGCAGGTCGATCACGTCCGGCACCGCCAGCGCCTGCAACGGGTCGGCCGGCACGGACTCGTCGGCCTCGACCAGCCCGGTCGGCTCCCAGCCGGACAGGTCGATCGGCGCGGCCACGTCCGGCCCCGGCGTCAGCGCGGTCACCAGCGGTTCGGTCGGCGCGAAGTCGGGCATCGCGCCCGTGAACGGCCGTTCGACCGGCACAGGTTCTGCGACTGCAGCAGTGGCAACGGCAGGCTCGGCGAGGCCGAAGTCGGCGCCGTCGAAGTCGAGCACCAGGTCGATCTCGGGCAACGACATCGGCTCGGCCGGCAGGTCCTCGATCGTCGGACGCGGCACCGGCTGGGTCGCCTGCAGGGTCTCGACGACGGGGGCGGGCGCCTCGTCGATCGGCACCTCCAGATCGACCAGCTCGGAGACCTGATCGAGCGCACCGATCGCCGGCTCGTTCGGCTCGGCCCATCCCGGCAGATGGACGCGCATCAGCTCGCCGGCCAGGCGCAGCGTGTCGGCCGCGGCGATCACCGGTTCGGGCGCGAACGCGCTGGCGTCGTGGCGGGTGATGGCCTCGACCCAGGCGGCGAAATAGGTCAGCGCATCGCTGGTGTAGGTGCGCAGGTCGGCGCTGGCGGGCGTCTGCTCGGCCAGCACGTGGTTGAACAGCTGCTCGCTGGCCCAGGCCGCATCGCCGAAGGCGCTGAAGCCGACCATGCGCGAGCTGCCCTTGAGCGTGTGGAAGGCGCGCCGCACCGTCGTCAGCGCCGACAGGTCCGACGGCGAGTGGTTCAGCGTCTCGAGCGCGGCCAGCGCGTCGGCCAGCACCTCGGTCGATTCCTCCAGGAACACGCCGCGCATCTCGTCGTCGTCTTCCAGGCCGGTCGGGACGAACTCGGCGCGCGCCTCGTCCGGTCCCAGAGACATCGGCCGCGAGATCAGCGGCAGGCCGATCGGGTCCAGCCCCATCGGCGCGGTCGCGGTGGCGACGAAGTCGTCCATCGCCTGGGCGACGTGTTCGCGCGCGGCCTCCTCGGTGTCGTGGCCGGCACCGGCCTCGTGGGCCTGCTCCAGCACCTCGCGGGCGGACTGCAGCGTCGCGGCCAGCTCGGGCTGGTCGCTGACCTGGATGTCGCGCGACAGCTCGTCGATCTCGGCCGACACCAGCGCCAGCGGCATCTCGTGGCGGCGCACCGCCTCGGCGATCGCCTGGGCGCGGTCGATCACGTCCGGCGCCATCGTGCTGCGGCCCATGACCGGGGCCAGCACGCCGTTGAGCATGTCGAAGCGGAACAGCTGCTTGGTCATCTGCGGCTGCACGCTCAGCATGTCGATCAGGAAACCGAGCGCGCCGAGGTTGCCGGCCAGCCGGTGGAAGGCGGCCTGCGTGACCGGCGCTCGCGGGTCGACCGCCTCGCCGTGCAGCAGCTGCTCGACGTCACCGCGCATCCGCGCGACGGCCTGCATCGCCGGTGCGATCGTCATGACCGAGAACACGCCGCGCATGCCGTTGAGCTGTTCGGGCACCGCTGCCAGCAGGCCGGTCTCGGCGGGGCTGCGGAAGAACTGGTCGACCTGGCGTTCGATCTCCGACAGCGTGTTGCGCAGTTCCTGGACCACGCTGCCGAGCGTCTGCCGGTCGGAGACGCGGCGATACAGCTCCTCCATCCACGGGTCGAGCGGCTGGGCCGGCTGGCCCTGCGCGACCGCGACGATGCGCTGCGCCAGCGCGCGGGCCCGGTCGCCCTGGTCGGGCAGGTCAAGCTCGCCGTCGTCCAGTGCGGCTTCGAGGTAGAGCAGGCTGGTGGCGACTTCCATCGCCAGCTGCGGCGCCGGCGGGCGGCCGGTGTAGGTGGCCTGTTCGGCGGCCATCGTCAGCGCGTCGGCCAGCTGGTCGCCGCCCGGGTAGAGGCGGCGCATCGAGTCGCCGACCAGGCTGAAGGCCTCGTTGAGGTTGGCCAGCCGCTGCGGCTCGGCACCGGCCACGCCGTTCCAGACTTCCTTGGCCGAGACGATGCGCTTGCGCGCCTGCACGATCAGCGCCGGGTCATGGCGGCCGTAGCGCGGCTCGGCGTAGTCACCGGCGGCCTCGTGGCGCAGCTGGTAGCCGATCCAGACCGCCTGCAGGTAAGGCGAACGGGCCGGGTCGACCGGCAGGGCGCGGGCGCAGAAGAACAGCAGGTCCTGCGCCAGACGCTCGGAGGCATCGACCTCGCTGGACTTGACCTTCGCCCGCAGCGCGGCCATCGCCCGCGAGCCGGTGCGCTTGACGAACAGGTCGGGCGAGATCAGCCCGTGGCCCCAGGCCTCGAAGAAACCGGCGGCGATCGACCACAACGTGGCTTCGGCCAGGTGATGCGCCGAACGGGCGCCGATCGCGGCCGAATCGAAGGCGCGCGACAGACCGGCGGCCGATTCGACCGAATTGGCCTTGACCAGCCCCAACATGCGCCGCTCGACGTCGGCCAGCATCGTCGCGTCGACCGGATGACCGATCGAGCCCACCGGCGTGATCGGGCGCCAGCGCCAGTCGTGCGGCCACAGGTCGGCCGGGTGGATGCGCTCGGCGCCGTTGAGTTCGAGCAGCGTCTTGAGCTGCGGGAACAGGCCGACGGCCGGCGCGGGCTTGCCGGCCAGGCGCCGGCCCAGGTAGTCCAGCAACGCGAACGACGCCCGCTCGATCGCCTCGACGCCCTTGGCGTCGGCACGCTGCGGGCGCTGCACGAAACGCTGCACCGCCGCCTCGCTGGCGCGCAGCAGCTGGGCGCCTTCGGCCTCGTTGACCAGCTGCAGCGCACCCACGGCGCCATGCAACTGTTGCCTCGCGTTTCGAAGGACCGTCGGTTCGACGTCCTCGAGATCGGCGCTGGCGCTGGCCTCGGCCTCGCGCAGGTAGCGCCGCAAACCCTTGTGGGCCTGCTCCAGGCTCTTGCGCAGTTCCTCCAGCACCCAGGCCAGGGCGCTGAGGTCGTCGGCCGGCGCGGAAGCGGGTGCGGCAGGGCGTTGCGGATCCATCGACATCAGATTAACCGAACCGATCTACGGGGTCAGCCGGCGTCAGCTGATCTTGAAACGAGCCACCGACTGGCGCAGCTCTTCGGCCGTGCGCGACAGCTGGCGGACCAGCTGCGCGGTCGAGCGCGTGCCCTCGCCGGTCTGCTCGGTGACGGCGAAGATGTGCTGGATGTTCTGTGCCACGACCGTGGCCGAATCCGACTCGCGCCGGGCCTGCGAGGCGATCTCCTCGATCAGCTCGGCGAGCTGGCGCGAGATGCGGTCGATCTCGGCCAGCGCAGTGCCGGCGTTGTCCGACAGCCGCGCGCCCTCGACCACGCCTTGCGTCGAGCGCTCCATCGCGCCGACCGCGTCGGCGGTGTCGGTCTGGATGGTCTTGACCAGCACGGCGATCTGGCGGGTCGCGTCGGCCGACCGTTCGGCCAGCCGCTGCACTTCCTCGGCCACGACCGAGAAGCCGCGGCCCGCTTCACCGGCGGACGCGGCCTGGATGGCGGCGTTCAGCGCCAGCACGTTGGTCTGCTCGGTGATGTCGGAGATCAGCTCGGTGATCTCGCCGATCTCCTGCGACGACTCGCCCAGCCGCTTGATGCGCTTGGACGTCTCCTGGATCTGGTCGCGCAGCGTGTTCATGCCGGTGATGGTGTCGAGCACCGCCGTCAGGCCGGAGGTCGCCGCCGCGAGCGACTCGCGCGCCACGTCGGCCGACTGCTGCGCCTGGCCGGACACGCGCTGGATGCGGCCGGCCATCTGCAGCACCGCCTCGCCGGTCTCGCGGATCTCGCGCAGCTGCTCGTCGGAGGCGGCCAGCAGCTCGGTCGACGTGGCCTCGACCTGCTGGGTCGTGTCGGTCACGCGGGCCGCCGTGCCCTGCACCTGCGAGACGAGGTTGCGCAGCTCCTCGACGGTGTAGTTGACCGAGTCGGCAATGGCGCCGGTGATGTCCTCGGTCACGGTCGCCTGCTGGGTCAGGTCGCCTTCGGCCACCGACTGCAGCTCGTTCATCAGCCGAAGAATGGCCGCCTGGTTGGCGTCGTTGACGCGCTTGGCCTCGCGTTCCTGGCGTTCGGCCTCGGCACGCTGGGCGTCCGACAGCGACGCGCGCTGGCGCTGGTCATGCGTGAAGACGGCCAGCAGCCCCAGGCCGCCCAGACCGCCGAGCAGCAGCGACAGGCCGATCAGCACGACGTTGAACCAGCCCATGCCGCCGGCGGCGGACAGCGAGCCCTGGACCTCCTCCAGCCCGGCGCGCAGCGCCTCGCTGTCGGTCAGGATCGCCAGCTGCGCGTCGCGCGCGGCCACCAGGCCCTGCAGGTTGCCGACGATCACGCCGGCCTGCGCACGCAGCTGCTCGTGCGCCTTCAGCAGCGCCTCCAGCCGCTCGCGCGAGGCGCCATCGCGGGAGGCGGTCAGGCGCAGCTCGGGGCTGCCGTCCAGCAGGCCGCGGGCCAGGTCGTTGAAGGTGTTCAGGTCCTTGCCGAGCAGGAAGACGGCCTCGGGCGACACGCCCTGCGGGCTCAGCGCCTCGCTGGCCGACCGGCCGATGCGCTGGGTCAGCATGACCAGCTGGCCGGCCGCCGCGATGTCGTTGGCCGGACCGCCGGCCTGGACCCGCGCGCTCGCGACCGCCTCGGCCGGATCGAGCAGGTCGGCCGACTGCTTGCCGATCGCCCGCAGCGCCTTGCCGACCTGGGTCAGCACCTGTTCCTGGGCCAGCACGACCTGGGCGTTCTTCTCGGCCTTGTCGACCAGCGGCAGCAGCGGCGACAGCAGCGGCTGGGCGGTCAGCGGTGCGGCCTCCAGTCCGGGCATCGAACTGCCATCGCTCAGGCCGCGGACGTTGCGCGCCAGCACCTCGGAAGAGGTCCGCACCTCGGCGAAGGCCGCCGGGTTGCCGACCATCGCCTGCAGCACCGACTTGGCCAGCCGCTGCGACTGCATCAGCGCCTGACCGGTCGCGCCGACCTGCGCCGCGCTGCCCCCCGCCGAACGCACCGCCAGCACGGAGGCCAGCACCAGCCCCAGCACGCCGAGCGCCAGCAGCACGCCCAGCAGGCGCTGCTGCTGGTCCGATCCGAGGTGACCGATCAGCGGCAGGCGTACGCCGGTGTCCCGCTGACCGGCGGGCGCCAGATCGGCGCCGGGCATGCGGGTGTTGAGGTAGGTCGATGCGGCCGGCGACGGCGCCGATTCGCTGATCACCGCGCCGCCGTGCGGATCGGCCATGACGTGCGGCAGGCCGATGTCCTGGACCGTGTCACGCGCGTCGTTGGGGTCGTCGACGATCGACAGCGCGTCGACGTAGGAGACCTCGTCGGCCAGTTCGCTGTCGTGGCCGCGCTTGTCGGCCCCCACACCCTTGAGCTTGTCGAGAAAGGTCATGCCCAGCCTCAGTCGGTCCGCGCAGGCGGCCCGGCCGGATCGGCGGGCGCTGCGCGCTTCATGTTGTTCGTCGCCGTCGCGGGGTGGCCGGTCACAGGGCCCCCACGATGCGCAGGAAACGTTCGTCGCGGGCCAGCGCGGCCAGGCGCAGCTCGACCCAGATGCGGCCGGCGGCATCGCGGTAGCGCGCACCGACGAAGCCCGGCCGCGCCACGCCGTCGTCGGGCATCACCATCAGCTGCGACGCGTTGCGCAGTCCGGCGAGCTGGTCGACGCGCAAGGCGGCGTTGACGTCCAGCGTCGGGTTGAAGGCGACCACGCGGTCGGATTCGGACGGCTCGGCCAGGTCGGCCGCAGCCGCGCCATCGCCCGCGTGGCGCAGACCCAGGTAGCGCCCCAGGTCGACCACGCCGGCGAGCACGCCGCGCAGGTTGGCGACACCCAGGAACCACGGCGCGGCATGTGGCACGCGCACCAGCGCGCCGCACTGGAAGATCTCGCCGGCCTCGGACAGCGGGAACAGGAAGCCGCAGCCGCCGGCCTCGACCGCCAGCCACGACTGCAGCCGTTCCTGGGTCTTGACCTCGTGGAGCCGCTCGGCGAGACGGCCCTGCAGTTCGCGCAGCGCTTCCTTGTTGGCCATGTCGTGAGATGGGGATCGGGTGGGCGGGGATCAGCCGAAGGCGCGGATCTTCTGCACCAGCTCGTCGGGGTCGACCGGCTTGACGACGTAGTCGCGGGCGCCCTGGCGCATGCCCCAGACCTTGTCGGTTTCCTGGTTCTTGCTGGTGCACATGATCACCGGCACATCGGCGAACTGCGGGTTGCGCGTGATGGTGCGGGTCAGCTGGAAGCCGTTGACGCCGGGCATCACCACGTCCATCAGGATCAGGTCGGGCTTTTCCTCGACGATGCGGCGCAGCGCCTCGTCGCCGCTCTCGGCGGTGCGCACGCGGAAGCCCTGACGGGTCAGGACGTCGGACAGGAAATGCAGCTCCGTCTTCGAGTCGTCCACCAGGAGGATGTTGTGGATCGCCATGGCGCAGGGTCCCTTGCGTGGTTTCGAGGTCGACGGTCGTCTGTTCGCGTGCCTGCCGGAGGTCGGGACCGGTCCCGGGCAGGCCCGTCGAGGTTCAGTCCGGGGCGCGGCGGTGCTGGGCCACGGCGCGCAGCAGCTGGTCCTTCGTGAAGGGCTTGGTCAGGTAGTCCTGCGAGCCCACCATGCGCCCGCGGGCCTTGTCGAACAGGCCATCCTTCGAGGACAGCATGATCACCGGCACGCCGGCGAACTCGGGGTTGCGCTTGATGATGGCGCAGGTCTGGTAGCCGTCCAGCCGAGGCATCAGGATGTCGCAGAAGATCAGGTCGGGGCGGTGATCGCTGACCTTGGCCAGGGCGTCGAAACCATCCTCGGCCAGCACGACCTCGCAGCCGCCCTGCTTCAGGAAGATCTCGGCGCTGCGCCGGATCGTGTTGCTGTCGTCGATGACGAGCACCCGGGTGACGAGCGGATCACGGGCGAGGCCCGTGCCATCGGAGGTGAACTGCGCGACTGCTGAATCCAGGGCCATGAACGCCTCCCGATGCGTGATCTCAGATCTCGACCATCTCGAAGTCTTCCTTGCGTGCGCCGCACTCCGGACAGACCCAGTTCATCGGCACGTCTTCCCAGCGGGTACCGGGCGCGATGCCGTGGTCAGGGTCGCCTGCAGCCTCGTCGTAAATCCAGCCGCAGATCAGGCACATCCAGGTTCGAGTTGCGCTCACAGCGTGCGATCAGCTTGTCTACAATGAATCAGATTCTAGCGATGAGACTTGTCCAAAAAACGAGGTTTTGTCGGCACCTAGACAACATTTCTCAGGAAGTGCTGGAGCTTTTTCCAGCGCACGTCGGCGCAGCCCGGGTCATGCTGAACAGCCCAGCCCGGCCCTCGGGTCCGCGGCCCGATTCCGAGCCCAACCTCCCGCGCAGGACGCCATGAACCCTCCCGACACCGAAGCCCCCATCGACCCGAATGACGATCAGGTCTCGGGGCCGGTCTGCGTCATGTGCTTCAACGCCAGCGACGCCAGCGGCGCCGGCGGTGTCTCCGGCGACATCACCACCGTCGCGGCCATGGGCGGCCATGCGCTGCCGGTCATCACGACGATCGTGATGCGCGACACCGCAGAGGTCTTCGACCACACCCCGATCGACCCCGACACCGTCGTCGAGCAGGCCCGCAGCGTGCTCGAGGACCTCACGATCGGCGGCTGGAAGGTCGGCTTCCTCGGCACCGCCGAGACCGTCGGCGCGGTGGCCGAAGTGCTGTCGGACTACCCCGACGTGCCGCTCGTGACCTACGTGCCCTCGCTGTCGTGGATCGACGACGAGGACGCCGCCCAGAGCTACCACGACGCGCTGCGCGAGCTGGTGCTGCCGCAGACCGAGGTGCTGGTCGGCAACCAGAAGACGCTGACCGATTTCCTGCTGCCCGAGTGGGATGCCGAACGCCCGCCGTCGGCCCGCGAACTGGCCGTCGCGGCCGGTGAACTCGGCGCCAGCCACGTGCTGGTGACCGGCGTGCAGCTGCCCAACAACTTCGTCGACAACGTGCTGGCCTCGCCGCAGGGCGCCATCACCGGCGAGAAGTTCGAGCGCTTCGAGACCAGCTTCGTCGGCGCCGGCGACACGCTGTCGTCCGCCCTGGCCACGCTGCTGGCGACCGGGCAGGAGCTGCATCTGGCGGTCTCCGAGGCCCTGGCCTTCCTCGACCAGGCGCTGGACGCCGGCTTCCGCCCCGGCATGGGCAGCGTCATCCCCGACCGCTTCTTCTGGGCCCTGCCGCCCGAGGACGAGGACGAGGAAGGTGCCGAGGCCAACGGCACCGACACCGGCGAGGACGGCGACGCCACCGTGCCGCCGTCGCGCAACATCCACTGAATCCCGAAGCGTTCCCGATGAGCACCGCCCCCAACGCATCCGCCGCAGCCCCTGTTGCCACCACCAACGCCGCCCTGTTCGAGCGTGCCCAGCGCACCATCCCCGGCGGCGTCAACTCGCCCGTGCGCGCCTTCCGCGCCGTCGGCGGCACGCCGCGCTTCATCGCCCGGGCGCAAGGCGCCTACATGTGGGATGCCGAGGGCCAGCGCTACATCGACTACATCGGCTCCTGGGGTCCGATGATCCTGGGCCACGGCCACCCGGCCGTGCTGGAGGCCGTGCAGCGCGCCGCCACCGAGGGCTTCAGCTTCGGTGCGCCGACCGAGCGCGAGGTCGAACTCGCCGAGGCCATCGTCGCGGCCGTGCCCAGCATCGAGCAGGTCCGCCTGGTCAGCTCGGGCACCGAGGCCGGCATGACCGCGATCCGGCTGGCGCGCGGCGCGACCGGGCGCAGCAAGATCATCAAGTTCGAGGGCTGCTACCACGGCCATGCCGACGCGCTGCTGGTCAAGGCCGGTTCGGGCCTGGCGACCTTCGGCCACCCGACCAGCGCGGGCGTGCCCGCCGAGGTCGTGCAGCACACGCTGGTCCTCGAATACAACAACACCGAGCAGATCGAGGCCGCCTTCGCCGCCCACGGCGACGAGATCGCCTGCGTGATGATCGAGCCGATCGCCGGCAACATGAACTTTGTGCGCGCGCAGGTGCCCTTCGTCCGGCGCATCCGCGAGCTGTGCGACCAGCACGGCGCGCTGTTCGTGTTCGACGAGGTGATGACCGGCTTCCGCGTCGCGCTGGGCAGCGCCCAGAGCCTGTACGCCCAGGCGATTCCCGGCTTCCAGCCCGACATCAGCGTGTTCGGCAAGGTCATCGGCGGCGGCATGCCGCTGGCGGCCTTCGGCGCGTCGCGCAAGATCATGAGCCTGCTCGCGCCGCTCGGCCCGGTCTACCAGGCCGGCACGCTCAGCGGCAACCCGATCGCCACCGCCTGCGGCCTGGCCACGCTGCACGAGATCAGCAAGCCCGGTTTCTACGAGGACCTGTCGCGCAAGACCCGCCGACTGGTCGACGGCCTGAGCGCCGGTGCCCGCGAAGCCGGCGTGCCGTTCGCCAGCGACTGCCAGGGCGGCATGTTCGGCTTCTTCTTCGGCCCCGAGCTGCCGCAGAACTACACCGCCGTCATGGCCACCGACAAGGACCGCTTCAACCGCGTCTTCCACGGGCTGCTCGACCGCGGCGTCTACCTGGCCCCGGCGCTCTACGAAGCCGGCTTCGTCAGCGCCGCCCACACGGACGCCGACATCGACGCCACCATCGCCGCCGCCCGCGAAGCGCTGCGCGCGTCCTGATCGCGATGACGATCCCCGACGTCCAGCAGCAGCCGCGCGCGCTGCAACGCACCGGCGCCTGCGAGTTCGGCGGCCTGCCCGCCGTCCACCTGCGCTCGCCCGATGGCGCCCAGGCCACCGTGCTGCTTCAGGGCGCGCATGTCGTGTCCTGGATCCCCGCCGGTGACGAGGAACAGCTCTACCTGTCGCCCGAGACCGTGCTGGACGGCCACACCGCCGTGCGCGGCGGCGTGCCGGTGGTGTTCCCGCAGTTCAGCGACAGCGGGCCGCTGGAGCGCCACGGCTTCGCGCGCACCCGCAGCTGGACGCTGGAGGAAGCCACCGTGCGCGGCGAGCACGCCTTTGCCGTGCTGACGCTGCAGGACGACGCCGAGACACGCGCGCTGTGGCCGCACGCCTTCACGCTGGAGCTGACCATCAGCGTCGACCGCCGCCGCATCGAGATGGAACTCGCGGTGATCAACCGCGGCGACACGCCGTTCGAGTTCCAGGCCGCCCTGCACACCTACCTCGCCTGCGCCGACGTGCGCCGCGCGCAGCTCGAAGGGCTGCTCGACCAGAACTACCACGACAAGGTGCTGGACCAGCCGCGCCAGCAGTGGATCGACGTCGTCACGATCGCCCAGGAGCTGGACCGCATCTACTGGGAATCGCCGCGCCAGCTTCTGCTGCGCGAGGTCGGCCGCAAGGTCGAGATCCGCCAGACCGCCTTCGAGGACACCGTCGTCTGGAACCCCGGCCCCGAGCGCAGCGCCGCGCTGCCCGACCTGCCCGATGACGGCTGGCTCGGCATGTTGTGCGTCGAGGCCGCCCAGATCGGCAACCCGGTCCGCCTGGCCCCCGGCGAGGAATGGGCCGGCATGCAGACGCTCGAAGTCCAGGCCTGAGGCGAACGGTCGACCGGGTGACCAGCCTCAATCGCCCAGACAGACCCCGATGTCGCGCGCGCAGCGCACCAGCGGGTGATCTGGCGGCACCGTGCGGTTGCGCCCGGCGACATCGGCCAGCGGCACCGTCACCAGCTCACCGTGCTGCAGCGCGACCATGCGGTGGAACTCGCCACGCAGGATCGCCTGGGCGGCCGCGTGGCCATAGCGCGTCGCCAGCACCCGGTCGAACGGCGTCGGGCTGCCGCCGCGCTGGACATGCCCCAGCACGGTGGTGCGCACATCGGACTTCACCCCCAGCGCCGCCAGCCGTGACTCCAGCTGCGCGCGCAGCACATGGCCCACGCCGCCCAGCCGCAGCGGGTCGGGGCTGTCGGCCACCGTCCTGTCCACCGTCAGCCCGGCGCCGCGCGCGCAAGCGCCTTCGGCGATGCAGATCACGGTGAATCGCTGCCGCCCGGCGCGCTCGGCGCAGAAGGCCGCGACGCGGTCCGGGTCGTAGGCGATCTCCGGCAGCAGGATCACGTCGGCCGCCCCGGCGATGCCGGCCTCCAGCGCGATCCAGCCGGCATAGCGCCCCATCGTCTCGACCACCATCACCCGTCCGTGACTCTGGCCGGTGGTCTGCACCCGCTCCAGCGCATCGGTGACGATGGCTACGGCGGTGTCGAAGCCGAAGCTGCGCTCGTTGCAGGCGATGTCGTTGTCGATCGTCTTGGGCACCCCGACGACCGGCAGACCCATCGCGCTGAGCCGCCCGGCGATGGTCATCGTGCCGTCCCCGCCGATGGCCACCAGCGCCTGCAGCCCCAGCGTCTCGCGCGCATAGGCCAGCACCTCGCCCGACACGTCGCGGCCCTGGAAGCTGAACGGACTGGCCGTGTTGCTGGTGCCCAGCAGCGTCCCGCCCAACCCCAGGATCCCGCTGACACCACGCCAGTCCAGCGGCCGCACGCGCCGTTCGATCAGCCCGAGAAAACCGTCCTCGATCCCGATGACCTCCGCCCCGCACTGGTGGATCAGCGACTTGGTGACGGCGCGGATGACCGCGTTCAGTCCGGGGCAGTCGCCGCCGCCGGTGAGGACGCCGATTCGGGTGGGGGGCGTGGAGCTGGGCATATGGAAGCGCTGTCACCCGGGGGAGCAGCGGCGTCTGGTGGATCCAGTCGGGTTTCTCGCACAGGGCGGGACGCTTGGCGAGAGGCTGGCGACGGCGACAGCTTCGCGCAACAATGCAACCATTCTGGTTCCCGAATGGTTGCATCGACATGCCGACGACCCTGACGCTGAAGAACATCCCCGACGCGGTCTATGCGCGCCTGAAATCTGCCGCCGAGATGAACCGGCGCAGCCTGAACAGCGAGGCGATCGTGTGCCTGGAAGCGGTCCTCCTGCCGACCCGGATTTCGACCGGCGATCGGCTCGCCCGGGCACGCGCGTTGCGCGCCTCGCTGCCCGATCAGGGTTTTCTGGCCGAAGACATCGACGCCGCCAAGCGCGAGGGCCGACCATGATCGTGGTCGACACGAACGTGCTGGCCTATCTCTACCTGCCCGGCGAGCACACGGCCGCAGCGGAGTCGCTGCTGCAGCGGGATCCGGACTGGTGCGCGCCCGTGCTCTGGCGCAGCGAGTTCCGCAACATCCTGGCGGGATACGTCCGCCGCGCCACCCTTTCGTTCGGACAGGCCTTGAGCCTGCAGGCCGAAGCCGAAAGCCTGATGGCGGGTTGCGAGCACGAGGTCGGTTCCAGGGCCGTCCTCGAACTCGTCCGGGACAGCGACTGTTCCGCCTACGACTGCGAGTTCATCGCGCTGGCCAAGTCTCTGGACACCCGGCTGTTCACCCTCGACAAGAAACTGCTGAGGGCGTTCCCGGACCGGGCGGTGGCGCTGAGCTGACGCGGTTCAGGCCCCGCCGGCCGCGCCCACCGATTTCAGGAGTCGACGGGTCGCGAAGGCCGCGCGCGTCGCGTCGTCCGGAAACGCATGGTCGATGGCACCGCAAGGGGTGTGAGCCAGGCTCAAGGTGCGCTCCATCAGGCTCATCTTCGGGTGGTGGGCGCCGTGGACCTGGAACATGAAGGCGAAGTCGTTCAAGGTTCCCAGCACCCGGCGGTTGGCCGTCTTGGCAAAACAGGTCGACCGCATCTCCGCCAGTTCCGCATCGATGTCGAGCCGCGACACGCCAACGGCCTCAAGAACGTCAGCCAGTGCCGCCGTCATGCGAGCGGGCAGGCTCGGGGCGTCCTTCGCCGCGACGACGACCGGCAGCAGCGTCCGCTCGGAGATGCAGATGACGTGCTGTTGCGACCCGGTGTAGACCAGGTTGGCATACCAGTCGCCCAGCACCGTGGTCGGCGGCTCGGGCTCGATCGCCGAGCCCTTCGGGAGTCGGTCCAGCAGTTTCTTGGTGCAGCGCAGGGCGAACATGGTGTGAGGAGAGCATTCCGAAAGGAATGTGAGCTTAGCTCACCGCACACCAGAAGCGACCGCGACAAGAGCGACCCCCAACAGTTTGACAACACGAACTCCCGACACTCCCAATACGAGCTTGGTTTATGAGATGAATCCGTCTAGCCATTACCTAAGGGCTACGAGGAGCGAAACCCCGCCGCGGAGTTATAAAACTAGAACTTCCGATCAGCATCTGTTTGGCACGCATATTGACCACGAGTTTCCCAATCCTTGACACTAAAGGTCTTCAATTGAACCACCAATTGATACTCAACTAAGATTACTTCAGCTGTCTTGCGATTAATTTCTATTGACAAAGAGGTCCGTTTATTGAGCTCAACCGTATTTTCATCCACAACATCAAAATGTCTCAATACATCACCGTACTCCATCATTTTATAAGGCCCCTCCGCAATAAAAGCTAGAGAGAAAAAATCGGTATCAGTACGACTCATTATAATTGAAGGAAAAAAATTGCTTACTCGCGCAGTCAAATCAACTACATTCAGTTCAATTTCGACAACATGTGCCCACTCTCGGGCGCCTCGCACCGCAATTGAAATTGGGTCACTAGATTTTACAAGGCCTTTGCACATGAGCTTGACGGTCCGTTCGTCCGACGTCAACCTGCGCACAACCAAAGGAGCATTACGAGAATGCAACTCAGAAATCCAACTTGCAGGCGCGGCGAAATTAATATTCTGAGACTCGCGGCGTTGATACGTCGTAACTCCGATTAAACGACCATTTGCATCAAGCAACGCCCCACCACTAGACCCTGGAGAAATAGCAGCAGTTGTCTGAATAAACAACCCTTCAGCAGTCTCCCGCAATGCAGAAATAATACCTTCGGAAAGAGAAAGCTCCAAGCCTCGCGGCGCCCCCAACGCAAATACTCTTTCACCAACCACAAGACTCGAAACAGACCGAATGGGCGGCGGAATCGCTTTTAAGTTGACCTCAACCCTAAGTGTACACAGGTCACGCTGCTGGTCAACCAAGGCCAAAGTCGCAGCTAGCCGCCTCCCGCCGGCAACCAAAACAATACTCTTGGCGCCCTCAACAACATGACAGTTGGTAACCACATTCCGAGAATCCAACTGCACCGCTGAACCTTGAACTGCGGTTGAGCCTTTATCCGCATGCACAACATAAATAGATTCTCGGCTCTTTTGAAAGACCGACGAAGCATCCTGCGCACCAGACACCATATGGCACAAGACAAGGGCGAGACCAGCAATATATTGATGCATAGCAGTTTTCCAAGAAGAATATAATCGACTAACATGCAACGATTTGGACGAAAGCCCAAACACAGAAACAGCCAGCAGCCAACGAACCCTGCAAATCAATCGAAACAGTATCTGGCTAAAGCTTTTCCTAATTCGTCACCAACCTCAGCCGGGCTCATCACCTGAGCCACCCGACCCCTATCGTGAGCGTCACCCAAGCAGAAGACGCGACGATGGCCATGAAACAGTCCAGTTCCAGTTTCAGAAGGGCGTATCGCCGTCCGACTTCCTGTCGCGCTATGGCAGTGAAGACCAGTGCGCGAAAACGCTCGTCTCGCACCGTTGGCCCGACGGCTTTCGCCGCCCAAGTTGCGGGGCGGACGAGCATTACCTGATCAGTCACAGCGCCCGCAAGATGTAACAGTGCCAAGGCTGTCGACGTCAGACCTCGTTGACCGCCGGCACCCTGATGGACAGCACCAAGTTGCCGCTGCCGACCTAGTTTCTGGCGATCTTTCTGCTCAGTCAGGCCAAGACCGGCCTTTTTGCCCTGGCCCTGATGCGCCAACTCGGCACGAGTTACCGCACCGCCTGGCTGATTCACCACAAGGTGATGCAGACCATGGCCCGCGTCGACGCCGAAGAGCCCCTCTACGAGCAGATTCAAATGGACGACGCCTATCTCGCTGGTGAGCGCCCTGGCGTAAGCGGTCGCGGCTCGCCCAACAAGGTGCCCGTCGTGGCGGCGGTATCGACCAACTCGACGGGTCACCCGATGCGCGTGATGGTGACGCCGGTGTCGGCCTTCTCCAGCGCCGCGACCACCGCCTGGGCTCGAATCAATCTGATACCGGGCAGCGATATGCGCAGCGACGGCCTGCCGTGTCTTGATGGCGTGGTCGACGCTGGCTGCGTGCATTCCTACGTCGTTGTCGGCAAGCGCAAGCCGCGCGAGTTGCCGCAGTTCACCTGGGTCAACACCGTGCTGGGCAATCTCAAGACGCTCATCAACGGCGCCTACAAGGCATTCAAGTTCCGCAAGTGCGCCCACGCCTATCTGGGCGCCTTCTCCTGCCGATTCAACCGACGCTTCGATCTGCGCCAGCTTCTGGACGGCCTCATCGGCCACGCCATCACCTCGTCGCCAGCACGCGAGCGGCAGATTCGACGGGAGGCTGAGGATCATGACTATTCAGGTGAGATGAAGCCGTCTAGCCTTCTCGACCTTATCGGAAGCCACGAATATCTTTTTCTCAACCTTTTTCCGGCATCACCGACGAATGATGGCTCGTGATCAGCCAGCTGGAGCCATCCCAGCGATAGGTATAGCTGTAGCGCCCGCTGACCTTTGCGCCCGTCTTGGCGAACGTGAAGGTATAGAGGCCCGCATCGACGGCCGAGTTGCAGCCGATGTCGATGGCGCGCATGTCAATCTGACCGGATGGGCGATTCTCCAGAAAGTGGTGGAAATAATCCTCCTTTTCTGCCGGGGTCAGCCTTGGCTTGTTCGAGACCGTCGGCAGGAGAATCGATTTCTGCGCATAGTTGGCAACGACCTGGTGAGCATCTCCTGTCTGGAGTGCCCGGTTCCAGCGATCGAACAGCGATGCGATTTCCTGTTCGGAAGTCGCCCGACATGTTTCAGTGCGTCCCACTGAAGAACGGGAAGGAGAAACATCGTTTGCTGCACAGCCAGCCAAGGCACCGACGCACAGGAAAAGAATCAATTGCTTCAACATCACGAATCCTTATATACAGGGTTTTGGCGAGAGCACGAGGTGCAGCGCCGCTGGTTCGATTTCACGACGGGCACCATCATTCAAATCGTGCTTGACCGGAAACGATATTTATCCTAGCCAACACACGTTCGGGCGGACATTGCATATATCTGTAGGCACGGAGGATGGCCCCGATCAAACCGGTCGATTCCTCGATTGGATCGCCCGTCAGCTGATCCGACGGTGCGGTCGACGCGCCGTCCTGTCTGCACCGGCCCCACCCCCGCAGCCACGGGAAAGCCCCCCCGCCCTCGTCCCGGACGCTTCTCACCCGACTTCTAGAATCGTCCGATGCACATCCACATCCTCGGCATCTGCGGCACCTTCATGGGAGGGCTGGCCGCTCTGGCACGCGAAGCGGGGCATCGCGTGACGGGTTGCGATGCGAACGTCTATCCGCCGATGAGCGACCAGCTGCGCGCGCTCGGCATTGAACTGATCGAAGGCTGGGACCCGTCCCAGATGGCGTTGGCGCCGGACCTGTACGTGGTCGGGAACGTCGTCAGCCGGGGCAATCCGCTGATGGAGGCCATCCTCGACGCCGGGGCGCGCTACACCAGCGGGCCGCAGTGGCTGTCGGACCATGTGCTGGCGGGGCGGCATGTGCTGGCGGTTGCCGGCACGCATGGCAAGACGACCACCACGTCGATGCTGGCGTGGATCCTGGAGGCGGCCGGGCTGCAGCCGGGCTTCCTGGTCGGTGGGGTGCCGCAGAACTTCGGGGTGTCGGCAAGGCTGGGGGCGGCGGGCGCACCCTTCGTCATCGAGGCGGACGAATACGACACCGCCTTCTTCGACAAGCGCAGCAAGTTCGTCCACTACCGGCCGCGCACCGCCGTGCTGAACAACCTGGAGCACGACCACGCCGACATCTTCCCGGACCTGGCGGCCATCGAGACGCAGTTCCATCACCTCGTGCGGACGGTGCCGCGGGCCGGGCGGCTGGTGGTGAACCAGCGCGAGGACAGCCTGCAGCGCGTGCTGGAACGCGGTTGCTGGTCGGAGGTGACGTGGTTCGGCGCCCGCAAGGAAAGCCCCGGTGCGCTGCGGGCGCGTGGCGAGCCGCATGCCTTCGACGTGCTGCGCGGCAGCCTGAAGGTGGCCCGCGTCGACTGGGCGCTGCTGGGCGAGCACAACCAGCTGAACGCGCTGGCGGCGATCGCGGCGGCCGAGTCGGTCGGCGTGACGCCCGAGGCGGCCGGCGCCGCGCTGGCGAAGTTCGAGAACGTGCGGCGGCGCCTGGAGCTGCGCGGCGAGGCCGGCGGCGTGCAGGTCTACGACGACTTCGCGCACCACCCGACCGCCATCCGCACCACCGTCAACGGGCTGCGTCGCAAGGTCGGGCTGGACCGCATCCTGGCGGTGTTCGAGCCACGTTCGAACACGATGAAGCTGGGCACCATGGCCGCGCTGCTGCCGTGGGCGCTGGAGGAAGCCGACCTGAGCTTCTGCCACAGCGCCGGGCTGGCCTGGGATGCGGCGGCCGCGCTGGCGCCGCTGGGCGAGCAGGTGCAGGTACATGACCAGCTCGACCGGCTGATCGCGGCGGTCGTCAAGGCCGCGCGGCCGGGCGACCACATCCTGTGCATGAGCAACGGCGGCTTCGGCGGCATCCACCAGAAGCTGCTGGACGCGCTGGCGGCCCGGCGCGGCTGACAACGTGCCGCCGTCGCACCTGCTCTACCTGCACGGCTTCCGCTCGTCGCCGCAGTCGATGAAGGCGCAGCGGATGGCGCGCTGGGCGGCCGGACGGGAACCCGAGCTGACGTTCTGGAGCCCGCAGCTGCCGCCGTCGCCGGCCGAGGCCGTCAGGCTGATCGAGGCCGGCATCGCCGACTGGCCGAAGGACCGCAGCGCGGTGATCGGCAGTTCGCTGGGCGGCTGGTACGCCACGGTGATCGCCGAACGCCACGGCTGGCCGGCGGTGCTGCTGAACCCCGCCGTCGAGCCGGCCCGTGACCTGGCCAGGTACATCGGCGAGCAGACCGCCTGGCACGACCCGCAGGACCGGTTCTTCTTCCGCGCCGAGTTCATCGACGAATTGCGCGCGCTGCAGCCGCCCGTGCCGCTGACCCGGCCGCAGCGGTATCACGCCGTCATCGCCACCGGCGACGAGGTGCTGGACTGGCGCGAGATGTCGGCCCGCTACCCCCGCGCCGACGGCTTCGGCGGCGTGCTGGTGCCGGGCAGCGACCACGCGCTGAGCGACTTCGAGGATCACCTGCCGGGCCTGCTGGGCTTCCTCGGCTTCGATCCGGCGACCTGAACAACCCGCCGCCTCATTCCCCTTCCGCCAAACCTCTACCCCGAACCACCATGCGTCTGCAGAACAAGGTCTCGATCATCACCGGCGCCGCCCAGGGCATCGGCCTGGCCACCGCGCTGAAGTTCGCCCGCGAGGGCGCGATCGTCGTCGTCGTCGACATGAAGCCCGAGGCGGTCGAGGCCGCCGTGGCGCAATGCCAGGCCGTTGGCGCGCAGGCCGTGGGCCATGCCGTCAACGTGACCGACCGCGCGTCGGTCGATGCGATGGTCGCCGCCGTGCGCGAGCGTTTCGGCCGGATCGACGTGCTGGTCAACAACGCCGGCATCACCCGCGACGCGCGGCTGCAGAAGATGACGATCGAGCAGTTCGACGCGGTCATCGACGTCAACCTGCGCGCGGTCTTCCACTGCTCGCAGGCGGTCGTCGACACCATGATCGAGCAGGGCTCGGGCGCGATCCTGCTGGCCAGCAGCGTGGTGGGCATCTACGGCAACTACGGCCAGACCAACTACGCGGCCAGCAAGTTCGGCGTCATCGGCTTTGCCAAGACCTGGAGCCGCGAACTGGGCCCGAAGGGCATCCGCGTCAACGCGGTCGCGCCGGGCTTCATCGAGACGCCGATCCTCGCGACGATCCCCGACAAGCTGATCACGCAGATGCGCGAGGAAGTGCCGCTGCGCCGGCTCGGCCAGCCCGAGGAGATCGCCAACGTCTATGCCTTCCTGGCCAGCGACGAGGCCAGCTACATCAACGGCGCGGTCATCGAGGTCGCGGGCGGCCTGACCGTCTGAACGACCGCCCCGGAGCGTGACGTTTCGGGGGTTCCGGGCCACCCGGCCCGGGCGGCCGGTCATGTCGCCCCTGCCACAATCCGCGCCCTATGCCCTCGACCTACGCCCTGTTCGATGAAGCCGGCAAGTTCCTCGCCGGTCGTGTCCTTTCCGAAGCCGAAAGCTCGCTGCAGGTCGAGCTCGACTCGGGCAAGCGGGTCAAGGTCAAGTCCGCCAACGTGATGCTGCGCTTCGACAAGCCGGCGCCCGCCGAGCTGGTCGCCGAGGGCCAGAAGCTGGCCGAGTCGATCGACCTGGACCTGGCCTGGGAGTTCGCGCCGGAAGAGGACTTCGGCTTCGCCGACTTCGCCCGCGACTACTTCGACGCCAGCGCCGGCACCGCCCAGCAGGCCGCCGCGCTGTTCCGCCTGCACGGCGCGCCGCACTACTTCCGCCGCGCCGGCAAGGGCCAGTTCCGCAAGGCGCCCGAGGAGATCGTCAAGGCCGCCCTGCTGGCGATCGAGCGCAAGGCGCAGCAGGCCGCGCAGATCGCGGCCTGGGTCGACGAGCTGGTGGCCGGCCAGTGCCCGCAGCCGGTGCGCGAGCAGCTCTACAAGATCCTGTTCAAGCCCGACAAGAACGCGCCGGAATACAAGGCCGTGGTCGACGCGGCCAAGCGTGCCCAGCGCGCGCCGCTGGACCTGCTGCTGGCGGCCGGCGCGATCGACAGCCCCTACCAGTTCCACTGGCGGCGTTTCCTGTTCGACCAGTTCCCGAAGGGCCCCGGCTTCCCGGCCAGCCTGCAGGCGCCGGCCATCACCGCAGAGCTGCCGCTGGCGCCGGTGCGGGCCTTCTCGATCGACGATTCGTCGACCACCGAGATCGACGACGCGCTGTCGTTCCAGGGCATCGGCACGGGCACCGTCGTGGTGGGCATCCACATCGCGGCGCCGGGCCTGGCGATCACGCCGGATTCGGCCGTCGACAAGGTCGCGCGCGACCGCAATTCCACCGTCTACATGCCGGGCTGGAAGATCACCATGCTGCCCGACGAGGTGGTGCAGGCCTACACGCTGCTGGAAGGCCGCGACTGCCCTGCCGTGTCGCTCTACGTGACCTTCGACGAGGCGACGCTGGCGGTGCAGGCCAGCGAGACGAAGCTCCAACGCGTGCCGATCGTCGCCAACCTGCGCCACGACAGGCTCGACGCGGTCGTGACCGAGGCGGCGCTGACCGGCGAGGCGCCGGCCGACTTCGACTTCGCCACCGAACTGACCTTCGCCCACCGCCTGGCGCGTCACCTGAAGGCGCAGCGCGAGGTGGTGCGCGGCAAGCCCGAGAACTTCAACCGGCCGGACTACAACTTCCGCCTGGTCGACGCCGCCGGCCAGTCGCCGAGCGAGCCGCCGACCGGCCTCGAGACGGTGCAGATCAGCGAACGCCGCCGCGGTGCGCCGCTCGACCTGATCGTGGCCGAGGCCATGATCCTGGCCAACAACACCTGGGGCGGCTGGCTGGCCGCGCTGGGCGTGCCGGGCATCTACCGCAGCCAGGCGAGCATGGCGCCGGGCATCAAGGTGCGCATGTCGACCCGCGCGGCGCCGCACGCCGGCATGGGCGTGGCGCACTACACCTGGGCGACCTCGCCGCTGCGGCGTTACGTCGACCTGGTCAACCAGTGGCAGATCATTGCCTGCGCCCGCCACGGCGCGACCGCCGCGCTGGCCGCGCCGTTCAAGCCCAAGGACACGACGCTGCTGGCGATCATCAGCGGCTTTGACGCCGCCTACACGGCCTACAACGGCTTCCAGAACGGCATGGAGCGCTACTGGACGCTGCGCTGGCTGCAGCAGACGGGCACCACCGAGATCACGGCCAGCGCGATGAAGGACGGCCTGGTGCGCGCCGACAACCTGCCGCTGGTGCTGCGTGCGGTCGGCGCCGAGAGCCTGCCGCGCGGCGCGCACGTGCGGGTCCGCCTGGGCGAGCCCGACCTGCTGACGCTGGACATCGGCGGCAGCGTGATCGCCCGGCTGGATGACGTGCCGGCCGACGACGCGGCAGTCGACGACGAGGCCGATGCCGAGGAAGGCGCGGCCGCCGCGCCGCTGGCGCTGGCGATCGACGTCGGGGATGCCGATGAAGCGGCCGATGTGGCGACCGATGTGCCGGCCGAATCACCCGCCGCGCCGCCGGCCGCCTGATCACGCCACGTCGACCATGCGCCTGGCCCTGCCCCGCCTCGACCCGCGTCGGCTCCTGAGCCGGCAGACCTGGCGCGACATGACGACGCTGCAGCGCGCGCTGCTGGTGTCGGTGCTGTTCCATCTGGTGCTGCTGACGGTGCGCTTCGCCGATCCGGAGGCGCTGCGCCGGGTGCTCGACGACACGCCGCTGGAGGTGGTGCTGATCAACGCCAGCAGCGCCACCGCGCCGCAGAACGCCCAGGTGATCGCCCAGCGCAACCTGACCGGCGGCGGCGATGCCGAGAAGGGCCGCGCGACCTCGCCGCTGCCGCCGATGCTGACCAACCAGGTTGGCGACGCGCTGGAAGAGACGCGCAAGCATCTGGAGCAGATGCAGATGCAGCAGATGCAGCTGCTCGCGCAGGTCAAGCGCGAGCTGGCCAGCCTGCCGACACCCGAGCAGCGCCAGGCCGGTTCGCCAAAACTGCGCCCGGCCGACGAGGACCGGCGCCGCCAGCTGCTGAACCTGCTGGCCGAGATCGAGAAGCGCATCCAGGTCGAGAACACCCGGCCGCGTCGGCGCTACGTCGGCCCGGCCGCCCGGGAGGGCGTGCATGCGCTGTATTACGACCAGCTGCGCCATCGCATCGAGGAGGTCGGCACGCGCAACTTCCCGGTCGTCAACGGCCGCAAGCTGTATGGCGAGCTGACCGTGCTGGTGGCCGTCGACTCGGCCGGGCGCGTCGCCGAGGCCGAGATCGTGCAGGGCTCGGGCAACGCCGCGCTGGACAAGCGGGCGCTCACCATCGTTCGCGGCGCCGGTCCCTACGGCGAGTTCAGCAGCGCGATGCGCACGCAGTTCGACCAGCTGGTGTTCGTCTCGCGCTTCCGTTTCACCCGCGACGAAGGTCTGCGCGCCAACGTCGAGGACGCCAGCGTCCAGCGTGCGGCCGACCCTGCCGCGCGCTGAGGGCCGCCGGAGAACCCGATGCGCACGCTGCGCACCCATGTCCTGCGCCTGGCCCTGCTGATCCTGCTGAGCGGGCTGGGCCTGCAGCTCTACTTCGCCGGCCGGATCGCGCTGATGCGCGTGGTCGCACCCGAGTCGACCGCCTTCCAGCGCAGCGAGATCTGGCGCCTGGCGGTCGAGAAGCACCGGGTCGACTGGAGCCAGCGCTGGGTCGACCAGGACCAGATCGCCGACCACCTCAAGCGCGCCGTGATCGCCAGCGAGGACGCCGGCTTCGCCGACCACAGCGGTGTCGAATGGGACGCGATCGAGAAGGCCTGGAGCCGCAACCAGAAGGCCGAGGCCCGCGCCGAGCAGCTCAACGAGGCGCGCCAGAAGCGCGAGCAGCAGCTGGCCCAGCGCGGCAAGGCGGCGCCCGCCGCCAGCGTGCCGGTGCAGCCCAAGATCGTCGGCGGATCGACCATCAGCCAGCAGCTGGCCAAGAACCTGTTCCTGTCGGGCGAGCGCACCGCCGCCCGCAAGGCCCAGGAGCTGGTCATCACGCTGATGCTGGAAGCCTTCCTGCCGAAGCGGCGGATCCTGGAGATCTACCTGAACAACGTCGAGTGGGGCGAAGGCCTGTTCGGCGCCCAGGCCGCTGCGCGCAACTACTTCCGGCAGGATGCGCGGGCGCTGGGGCCGATGCAGGCCGCCCGGCTGGCGGTGATGCTGCCGGCGCCCAAGCGCTTCGAGAAACGTCCCGACTCGGCCTACGTGGCCGGTCGCGCCAGCACCGTCGCGGCCCGCATGGGCGCGGTCGTGCTGCCCTGAAACCGCCTGGCCCCGAGGCCGGCGCTCCGGAACCCGACATGACCTCCGACCTGACGCTCGAGATCGCCGCCGTCGCCGCCCGGCTGGTGGTCGACGAGGGCATGGAGTACGGCCCGGCCAAGCGCCGCGCCGCCGACAGCCTGGGCCTGCGCACGGGTGGCCGTCGCGGCGGCGCCGAGCTGCCCGACAACGAGCTGCTCGAGGACGCGGTGCGCGAGCACCTGGCGATCTTCTGCGCCGACACCCAGCCGGCCGAACTCCAGGCGCTGCGCGAACTGGCCGCGCAGTGGATGGCGCGCTGGCCGCAGTTCCGGCCGCACCTGTGCGGGGCGGTCTGGCGCGGCACGGCGACACGCCAGTCGACCCTGCACATCGAGCTGTACTGCGAGGACAGCAAGGCCGCCGAGATCGCCTTGCTCGACGCGGGTGTGGATTTCGACGTGACTTCCGCCCCCGGGCCACGCGGCCAGCCGATCGACACGCTGCTGTGCGAGCTACCCTGCCGGGCCTTGCAGGCCCACGTGCTGGTCCGCCTGAGCGTGCTCGACCACGATGACCTGCGTGGCGCCCTCAAGCCCGATGCCCGGGGCCGCAGCCAGCGCGGCGACCTCGCGGCGCTGCGCCGCCTGATCGAGGCCGGCACCGATCCCGAACACGACCCTGCTGGAACCACCGCATGAACCGTCGCCAACTCACCCTCGGCGCCGTCGCCGCCGCCGCCCTCGCCGCCGGCATCGGCTGGTCGCTGCGCCGCTCGCCGCCCGCCGGATCGGCGTCGCCCCAGTCGGCCGTACCTGCGTCGTCACCGGTTGCCGCTGCGCCGTCGGCCGCTGCCTCGGCCGACGCGCCGGCCGCCACCGATCTCTGGAGCCAGGGCTTCGACCGCCCCGAAGGCGGCCGCATCGAGCTTTCCAGCCTGAAGGGCAAGCCGCTGGTCATCAACTTCTGGGCGACCTGGTGCCCGCCTTGCGTGCGCGAGATGCCGCTGCTGGACGCCTGGGCCAAGCAACACGCCGACCACGGCCTGACCGTGCTGGGCCTGGCCATCGACAGCCCGTCGCCGGTGCGCGAATACTTGCAGAAGACACCGGTCAGCTTCCCGATCGGCCTGACCGGATTCGCCGGCACCGAGCTGGCCCGCCAGCTGGGCAACGAGCAGGGCGGCCTGCCCTTCACCGTGGTCTTCAACGCCGCCGGCGAGCCCGTGATCCGCAAGCTGGGCGAGACCAAGGCGGCCGATCTGGCGGCCTGGGCTAAGACGCTGGGGCTCTGAAGCCGCTCCGGCGGCGCGCTTGCGGGAGGGCGAACCACGAGGCTGTCAAGCCGCTTTTTGGTCCGAAAAGCGCGTAAAGTCCGGGTTTCGCCTCGGAAACCCGCCGCTTCCGGCGTCGAACGTCGATGTGTCGACCCTCGCGGCAGGCCGGTCCACCGCCCCGGTGACCGAGCCTGGAACGGCGTCCGACGGCCCGGCCGGCATGACCGGCCACCTGCAGTTCCGCAGTCCCCTCGCCCCGCTCGGCATTCGGTCCCGGCGGGGAACCCACAACACTCTGGATGGTGCGCCCGCGCATGAGCAAGTCACGCAACGCGACAGCCCCAGCGGCGTCCGAACTTCCCAAGCAGAACAATCCTGGAGCGCCTCGCATGGACCTTCGCAAGCTCAAGACCCTGATCGACCTGGTGTCGGAATCCAACGTGTCCGAACTGGAGATCACCGAAGCCGAGGGCAAGGTGCGCATCGTCAAGGCACCGCCGACCGTGATCCAGGCCGCCGCCGCCCCGGTGGTCGTGGCCGCCGCTCCCGCTCAGGCGGCCGTGGCCACCCCGGCGCAGGTCGCCGCTGCCGTGCCGCTGGAAGCCGCCGCGCCGGCCGCCGTGTCGGGCCACATGGTCAAGTCGCCGATGGTCGGCACCTTCTACCGCGCGTCGAATCCGGGCGCGAAGCCGCTGGCCGATGTCGGCCAGCAGGTCAAGGAAGGCCAGGCGCTGTGCATCATTGAGGCCATGAAGATCATGAACGAGATCGACAGCGACAAGGCCGGCGTGATCACCAAGGTGCTCGTCGAGAACGGCCAGCCGGTGGAATACGGCCAACCGCTGTTCATCATCGAGTGATGCCGGCTTCCCGCACGACGGGATGAAGTACACGACACCCTGATCGCCGCACCCCGCACGCCGGGGTGCCGCCGAATCGCCGGACGGCGGCGCCAGCCGGTCCGTCCGGACATCGGGCAAGGCCCGCGAGGGCTCAGAGCCGAGGCACCATGTTCAAGAAAATTCTCATTGCCAACCGCGGGGAGATCGCCCTGCGCATCCAGCGCGCCTGCCGCGAGATGGGCATCCGCGCGGTGGTCGTCTATTCCGAGGCCGACCGCGACGCCAAGTACGTCAAGCTGGCCGACGAGGCCGTCTGCATCGGCCCCGCGCCGTCGGCACAGAGCTACCTCAGCATGCCCGCGATCATCGCGGCGGCCGAGGTGACCGACGCCGAGGCGATCCACCCCGGCTACGGCTTCCTGTCGGAGAACGCCAACTTCGCCGAGCGTGTCGAGAAGAGCGGTTTCGCCTTCATCGGCCCGACGCCCGAGTCGATCCGCCTGATGGGCGACAAGGTCTCGGCCAAGGCCGCGATGGTCGAGGCCGGCGTGCCGACCGTGCCCGGTGTGCCCGGCGCACTGCCCGAAGATCCCAAGGAGATCGTCCGCATCGCCCGCCAGATCGGCTACCCGGTCATCATCAAGGCGGCCGGCGGCGGCGGCGGGCGCGGCATGCGCGTGGTGCACACCGAGGCCGCGCTGATCAACGCGGTGCAGACCACCCGCGCCGAGGCCGGTGCGGCCTTCGGCAATCCGGCGGTCTACATGGAGAAGTTCCTCGAGAACCCGCGCCACATCGAGATCCAGGTGCTCGCCGACACGCACGGCAACGCGATCTGGCTCGGCGAGCGCGACTGCTCGATGCAGCGCCGTCACCAGAAGATCATCGAGGAAGCCCCGGCGCCGGGCATCCCGCGCAAGGTGATCGAGAAGGTCGGCGAACGCTGTGCCGCGGCCTGCAAGAAGATCGGCTATCGCGGCGCCGGCACCTTCGAGTTCCTGTTCGAGAACGGCGAGTTCTTCTTCATCGAGATGAACACGCGCGTGCAGGTCGAACATCCGGTGACCGAGCTGGTGACGGGCGTGGACATCGTCCAGCAGCAGATCCGCATCGCCGCCGGCGAGACGCTGGGCATCACGCAGAAGCAGGTGCCGCTGCGCGGCCACGCGATCGAGTGCCGCGTCAACGCCGAGGATCCCTACACCTTCATGCCTTCGCCGGGCCGCATCACGATGTGGCACCCGCCGGGCGGCCCGGGCGTGCGGGTCGATTCGCACGCGTACACCAACTACTTCGTGCCGCCGAACTACGACTCGATGATCGGCAAGATCATCGTGCACGGCGACACCCGCGACCAGGCGCTGGCGCGCATGCGCAGCGCGCTGAGCGAGACGCTGGTCGACGGCATCTCGACCAACATCCCGCTGCACCGCGAACTGATGGTCGACGCCGCCTTCGTCGAGGGCGGCACCAGCATCCACTACCTGGAAGGCTGGATGGAACGCCGGAAGCGTCGATGATCGAGCTGCTGCTGCTGTTGCCGGCCTCGCGCGTCGACGAGGTCTCCGACGTCCTGATGGAGCTCGACGCGCTGGCCGTCACCGTCGAGGACGCCGATGCCGACACGCCCGACGAGGCGCCGATCTTCGGCGAGCCCGGCATGCCGGCGACCTTGTCCGAGCAGATCCGCGGCTGGCAGCATTCGGTGCTGAAGGCGCTGTTCGAGGACGAGGAAGCGGCCACCGAGGCCTTGACGCTGCTGCTGGCGCAGGACGGCATGACGGGCGAGGACGGCGTGCACGTCCAGTCCCTGCAGACCGTCGCCGACCAGGATTGGGTCCGGCTGACGCAATCGCAGTTCGAGCCCGTGCCGATCACCGAGCAGTTCTGGATCGTGCCGTCCTGGCATGAGCCGCCGGCCCAGGCGCGGCAGGTCATGCGGCTGGATCCGGGTCTCGCGTTCGGCACCGGCACGCACCCGACCACCCGGATGTGCCTGCGCTGGATCGCCCGCCACGGCGACCAGGCGCCCGGCTGGGACCGCGTGCTGGACTACGGCTGCGGCTCCGGCATCCTGGCCATCGGCGCGGCGCTGCATGGCGCGCGTGGCATCGACGCGGTCGACATCGACCCGGCCGCCGTCGAGTCGACCCAGTCCAACGCGAGCGCCAACGGCGTGACGCTGAACCCCGGCCTGCCCGACCGCGCCAGCGGCGTCTATCCAGTCGTGCTGGCCAACATCCTGTCGGCGCCGCTGAAGCTGCTGGCCCCGCTGCTGTGCGGCCATGTCGCGCCCGGCGGGCAACTCGTGCTGGCGGGCATCCTGGCGCGTCAGACCGAAGAGCTTCAGGCCGCCTATGCGCCCTGGATCGCCCTCGAGGTCGGCGACCAGGAAGACGGCTGGGTGCTGCTGACCGGCCGTCGCGCCTGAGCCTGGCTCGTCGCTCACCACCTTTCCCATGACCCTCGCGACGTCCTGCCCCTCATGCGGCACCGTCTTCAAGGTCATCGAGGACCAGCTCAAGGTCTCCGAAGGCTGGGTCCGCTGCGGCCACTGCCACTCGGTCTTCAATGCGCTGGAAGGCCTGTTCGATCTGGGTGCGCGCCCGCGCAGCGGCCAATCGCGGCCGATGTCGACCGAGGGTCTGGCCAGCGGCGCCGGCGGCTTGCAGGAACAGCCGATGGCCGAGCGCCATGTGCCGGCAGCCGATGCCGCCGCCGGGGCGTCAAGCAGCGTCTCGGAGGTGCGCGGCCCGACGCGCTCGGCCGTGGCGACATCCGGCCTGGCCGAGCCTTCGGGATTCGGCCGGGACGATGTCGACGATCCGCTGCTCGCGGACCGCAGTGGCCCACCGCCCTCACCCGATCCCCAGGCCGACATTCCGACCGAGTTGGCGCCGCCGCCAGTCGACGTACCGCAACACGATCCGGCCCCCGAGGACTCGGTCCACGAGCGCCACGAGCTGGCAACGCAGCGGTATTCGAGCCAGCAGCTGGACTTCTCGGACGCCGACACCGTCTTCCTGGCACACGATCCTTCGGGCGCCTTCGACAGCGTCTTGCCCGATGAACGTGCCGGCGCCGATCGCCCGGCGGCGTCGCAGCAGGGCGGGCGCGCCGACGGTGAGCGTTTCGACGACGAGACCCCCGGTGCGCTCGGCTCGCTCGACCATGGATTCGATGCCGCCTCGCTGAACGGGCCGGCCGGACACGACCCCTGGTCCGCCCCCTTGAGCGAGGCCGACGGCCAGACGGCGCCCAGCTTCGTCCGCCACGCCGACCGTGCCGCCTGGTGGGGTCGTCCGGTCGTGCGCGCCGCGTTGTTCGCCGGTTGCCTGCTGGCCGGCGCCGGCCTGGCGCTGCAGGTCGGCCTGATGCGCCGCGACCTGCTGGCCGCGCAGTCGCCAGTCGCCGCGTCGGTGCTGGGCACGGCCTGCGAATGGCTGGGCTGCCAGCTGGAGCCGCCCCGCCTGCTCGATGCGCTGACGGTCGAGAACAGCGCGATGGTCAAGCTCTCCGGCGTCGAGGGCTACCGTCTGCAGGTGCTGCTGCACAACCGCGCCGACCATGTCGTGCGCGCGCCGGCGGTCGAACTCAGCCTGACCGATGCGGCCGGCGCGCTGGTGATTCGCCGGGTGCTGCTGCCGGCCGACTTCCGTCAGCCGGATGCACTCGCCGCCCAGGCCGAAGGCAACTGGCAACTCGAGTTCGCCAGCACGGATCGGCGAGTGGCGGGCTACACCGTCGCGATCTTTTATCCGTGAGTCAGCCGCGAGCCTGCTTGAGCATCGTCTGCGCGTCGCTGACCTCGAAGGCGCCCGGCGCCTCGATGTTGAGCGTCTTGACGACGCCGTCCTCGACCAGCATCGAATAACGCTGCGAGCGCAGGCCCATGCCGCGCGCGGTCAGGTCCAGCGTCAGGCCGGTGGCCTGGGTGAAGGTCGCGGAGCCATCGCCCATCATGCGGACCTTGCCGCCGGTACCCTGTTCGCGGCCCCAGGCGCCCATCACGAACGCGTCGTTGACCGACACGCACCAGATCTCGTCGACACCGGCGGCCTTCAGGTCGGCAGCGGCCTCGACATAGCCGGGCACATGTTTGGCCGAGCAGGTCGGGGTGTAGGCGCCGGGCAGCGCGAAGATCGCGACCTTCTTGCCGGCGGTCTCCTTGTGGACGTCGAAGCTGTTCGGGCCGAGCGAGCAGCCGTTGCCCTCGACCTCGATGTATTCCTGCAGCGTGCCCGCGGGCAGCTTGTCTCCAACCTTCAGCATGTGCGTCTCCAGCGTCGTTGAACCGAGTGGGATGAACCTGGCGCCAGACCGGCGCAGGCATGAAAAAACCGGTCTGCCAGTATCCCAGCAGTCCGGTTTCGGGGTGAACCGAAGCGGCTAAGCCACCCGGTCACCAGGGGTCGGTGCGACGGTGCAGACACGAGGCCTGCACCGGGGCAGTCATCAGACCGAGCGCGCCTTCTCGACCAGGCGGGTCACGACCCAGCTCTTGGTCTTCGACAGCGGACGGCTCTCGGTGATCTCGACCACGTCGCCCATCTTGAATTCGCCGTTCTCGTCGTGAGCGTGGTACTTGCGCGAGCGGGCCACGATCTTGCCGTAGAGCTCGTGCTTGGCACGACGCTCGACCAGCACGGTCACGGTCTTGGCGCGCTTGTCGCTGACGATCTTGCCCACGAAGGTGCGGACAGACTTGGCGCGGGTTTGGGCTTCGCTCATCACGCAGCTCCCTTCTTCTTCTCGGCGAGGATCGTGCGGGCGCGGGCGATGTCGCGACGCGTCTGCTTGAGCACGTTGGTGTTGCTCAATTGTTGCGTGGCCTTTTGCATGCGCAGACCGAAGTGGGCCTTCAGCAGATCGCTGATTTCCTTCTCCAGGGCTGCGACATCCTTGGCGCGGAGCTCAGAGGCTTTCATCTTTGTTCTCCTTGCGCTCAAGCGCCAAAGCCACGCGTCACGAAGGTCGTGCGCAGCGGCAGCTTCGCAGCGGCCAGCGTGAACGCCTCGCGAGCGAGTTCTTCGGGCACGCCGTTGATCTCGTACAGGACCTTGCCCGGCTGGATCTCGGCAACGTAGTACTCGGGGTTGCCCTTGCCGTTACCCATACGCACTTCGGCCGGCTTCTGCGAAATCGGCTTGTCCGGGAAGATCCGGATGAAGATGCGGCCGCCGCGCTTGATGTGGCGCGAGATGGCACGACGGGCGGCTTCGATCTGGCGCGCGGTGATGCGGCCACGCTCGGTGGCCTTCAGGCCGAACTCGCCGAACGACACGTTGGCGCCACGGGTGGCGATGCCGGTGTTGCGGCCCTTCTGTTCCTTGCGGAACTTGCGACGCGATGGTTGCAACATTCCTTACTCTCCTTTGGCTGCCGCCGGTGCAGCAGCGCGCACGACACGCTTGGCACCCGGCTTGGCATCACCGGCAGGGCCCGCCGACGGGGCGGCGGCAGGGCCGTCACCACGAGCGGGGCCACGCGGGCCACGACGATCACCCGGACGGTCGCTGCGCGGACCGCGGCGGCGACGGTCGTCTTCCGGACGATCCTCACCACGCAGTTGCGGCGCTTCGCCGTTGGCCAGGCGGTCACCCCGGTACACCCAGACCTTGACGCCGATGACGCCGTAGGTGGTCTTGGCTTCCGAGAAACCGTAGTCGATGTCGGCCTTCAGGGTGTGCAGCGGCACACGACCTTCGCGATACCACTCGGTGCGAGCGATTTCGATGCCGTTCAGGCGACCGGCCGACATGATCTTGATGCCCTGCGCGCCCAGGCGCATCGCGTTCTGCATCGCGCGCTTCATGGCGCGGCGGAACATGATGCGCTTCTCGAGCTGCTGGGTGATCGATTCGGCGATCAGCTGGGCATCGACTTCGGGCTTGCGCACTTCCTCGATGTTGACGGCCACCGGCACGCCCAGCATCTTGGCCAGTTCGACCTTCAGGTTCTCGATGTCCTCGCCCTTCTTGCCGATCACGACGCCCGGACGGGCCGAGTAGATCGTGATGCGGGCGTTCTTGGCCGGGCGCTCGATGGTGATGCGCGAGACAGCGGCGTTCTTGAGCTTCTTCTTCAGGAACTCACGAACTTCGATGTCTTCGGCCAGCATCGCGGCGAACTGGCGATTGCCAGCGTACCAACGAGACGACCAGTTGCGCGTCACCGGCAGGCGGAACCCGGTCGGATGGATTTTCTGTCCCATGGATTTCGTCCTGCCTTAGTTGCCGACGGTCACGTAGATGTGCGCGGTGGGCTTGCTGATGCGGTTGCCACGGCCCTTGGCGCGGGCAGCGAATCGCTTCAGCGTGGCGCCTTGCTCGACATAGATCGAGGTGACGCGCAGCTCATCGATGTCGGCACCATCGTTGTGCTCGGCATTCGCGATGGCGCTCTCGAGCGCCTTCTTGATGATGCCGGCGGCCTTCTTCTGGGTGAAGTTCAGGATGTTGAGCGCCTGATCGACCTTCTTGCCGCGGATCAGGTCCGCCACCAGGCGGCCCTTGTCGCAGGACAAGCGGACGCCTCGCACGACTGCTTTGGTTTCCATTGCTGCGACTCCTTAGCGCTTGGCCTTCTTGTCCGCCGGGTGACCCTTGAACGTACGGGTCAGCGCGAACTCGCCCAGCTTGTGGCCGACCATCTGGTCGGACACATACACGGGCACGTGCTGCTTGCCGTTGTGCACGGCAATGGTCAGGCCGATGAACTCGGGCAGGATGGTCGAACGACGCGACCAGGTCTTGACCGGCTTCTTGTCCTTCGTGGCCACAGCCTTCTCGACCTTCGCGAGCAGGTGGTGGTCGATGAAGGGACCCTTCTTGAGTGAACGAGACATGTGTTCGCCCCCCTCTTACTTCTTGCGACGCGAGACGATGAACGTCTGCGTGCGCTTGTTGTTGCGGGTGCGGTAGCCCTTGGTCAGGGTGTTCCACGGGGACACCGGAGCCTGGCCCTCGCCGGTACGACCTTCACCACCACCGTGCGGGTGGTCGATCGGGTTCATGGCCGTGCCGCGGACCGTCGGACGAATGCCCAGCCAACGCTTCGCACCGGCCTTGCCGTACTGGCGCAGGTTGTGCTCTTCGTTGGAGACCTCGCCGAGCGTGGCGCGGCAGTCGACGTGGATCTTGCGGACTTCACCCGAGCGCAGGCGGACCTGGGCGTAGGTGCCTTCACGCGCCATCAGCGTCACCGAGGTGCCGGCCGAACGGGCGATCTGGGCGCCCTTGCCAGGCAGCATCTCGACGCAGTGGATGGTCGAACCCACGGGGATGTTGCGGATCGGCAGGGTGTTGCCGGCCTTGATCGGCGACTCGGCGCCGCTCAGGACCGTCTGGCCCACTTCCAGACCACGCGGGGCGATGATGTAACGACGCTCGCCGTCGGCGTAGCACACCAGTGCGATGTGCGCCGTGCGGTTCGGGTCGTACTCGATGCGCTCGACCTTGGCCGGGATCCCATCCTTGTTGCGACGGAAGTCGACCACGCGGTAGTGGTGCTTGTGACCGCCGCCCTTGTGGCGGATGGTGATGTGACCGTTGTTGTTGCGGCCGGAGTTCTGCTTTTGCGGTTCCAGCAGCGAAGCTTCCGGCGCACCCTTGTGCAGGTGCTTGTGCACCACCTTCACCACGGCACGGCGGCCGGGCGAAGTCGGTTTGACCTTGACGACAGCCATTACGCGGCCTCCCCGGAGAAGTTGAGTTCCTGGCCTTCCTTCAGGGAAACGTAGGCCTTGCGCAGGTGGTCGCGACGGCCGATGCGGCCGCCGAAGCGCTTGGTCTTGCCCTTGATGTTCAGCACGTTCACCGCGGCGACCTCGACCTTGAACATCAGTTCAACTGCGGCCTTGATCTCGCTCTTGGTGGCGTCCTGGAGCACCTTGAAGGTCACCTGGTTGTTCTTCTCGCCAACGCGGGTCGCCTTTTCCGAAATGATCGGGGCAACCAGCACCTGGGCCAGACGGCCCTCGTCGAACTTGGGTGCGGCGCTCATGCGTACATCTCCTGCAGCTGCTCGATGGCGGCCTTCGTCACCAGGACCTTCTTGTAGAAGACCAGCGACAGCGGATCGGCGTAACGCGGCTCGACCACCAGCACATTGGCGAGGTTGCGCGACGCGAGGAACAGGTTCTCGTCGATCGCGTCCGAGATCACCATCACGTGATCCAGGTTCATCGCCTTCAGCTTGGCGGCCAGCAGCTTGGTCTTCGGCGCCTCGATCGAGATCGAGTCGACGACGGCCAGACGACCTTCACGGGCCAGCTGCGAGAGGATCGACGCCATGCCGGCGCGATACATCTTCTTGTTGACCTTCTGGCTGAAGTTCTCGTCCGGCTTGTTCGGGAAGATCCGGCCACCGCTGCGCCACAGGGGCGAGGCGGTCGAACCGGCGCGAGCGCGGCCGGTGCCCTTCTGGCGGAACGGCTTCTTCGTCGAGTGGTGGACTTCGGCGCGGGTCTTCTGGGCACGGGTGCCCTGACGCGCGTTGGCCTGGTAGGCGACGACGAGCTGATGGATCAGCGCTTCGTTGTAATCGCGGGCGAACACGGTGTCAGGCGCGTCCACCTTGGCGGTGGCCTGACCCTGCTCGTTCAGGAGCTCGAGCTGCATCAGTTGGCCCCTTTCTTGAGCTTGACCTTGACGGCCGGACGCACGGTGACAAAGCCACCCTTGGCGCCAGGAACCGCGCCCTTGACCAGCAGCAGCTGGCGGGCTTCGTCGATGCGCACGACGTCGAGGTTCTGGGTGGTGACGGTGTCGTCGCCCAGGTGACCGGACATCTTCTTGCCCGGGAACACGCGGCCCGGATCCTGTGCCATCGAGATCGAGCCCGGCACGTTGTGCGAGCGGGAGTTACCGTGCGATGCGCGCTGCGAACCGAAGTTGTGGCGCTTGATCGTGCCGGCGAAGCCCTTGCCGATCGAGGTGCCCTGGATGTCGACCTGCTGGCCCACCTGGAACAGGCTGGCAGCGATCGTGGCACCCGGCTTCAGCTCGGCGGCGACTTCGGCGGGGACACGGAATTCGCGCAGCAGCTCCGCGCCATCAGCGCCAGCCTTCGCCAGGTGACCTGCTTCGGGCTTGGTGATGCGGGAGGCCTTGCGGCTGCCGAACGCGACCTGCACGGCGACGTAGCCGTCGGTCTCGACCGTCTTGACCTGGGTCACGCGGTTGTTGGACACGTCGAGCACCGTCACGGGCACGGCATCGCCGTCGTCCGTGAAGATGCGCATCATGCCCACCTTGCGGCCCAGCAAACCGAGGCGTTCGCCCGGGTTGGGGGTAGTCATGGTTCTTCTCCAATGCCCGACAACGATTGGCCGGGCTGACTGATGTGCTCGTCTGCTTGTGCGGATCACCGTGCCTCGGAAGGACCGGCAAGCCGCCCTGCACAGCGGGCGCTTGAAATGGACGCGGGTTGCCCCTCGTCCGGGAAAGCTCGCGATGCTAGCACAGGCGGCGTGCGGGCATCAAGTCGCGCTTAACGGGGAAGTGTGGGGGCTGTCAAGCGGGGCGAGTTTCAGCGCCGTGCCGCATGGCGCAGCGCCAGCAGCATGCCGGCGACGCCCACCAGCAGCGACGCCGCGATCAGCAGGAAGGCCACCGCGTCCGACTGCCGCGCCGCCACCAGACCCAGCAGCATCGGCGTGGGCAGGCGGATCACGCCGGAGATCAGCGACGCCGTCCCCAGCGCCTGTCCGCCACGACCGGGCAGCGCCGCGGCGATCTGGGCGAAGCAGCACGGCACGACGCAGGCGGTGCCCAGGCCGACCAGCGCGAAGCCGGCCACGCCGGTCGTGAAACCGTCCGCCAGCGCCACCACCCCGAAGCCGACCGCCGCCAGCAGCAGCGAGACCGTGATGACGCGCACGTCGCCGAAGCGTTCGCGCAGCGGGTCGCCGACCAGCCGGACCAGCGACTGGCAGCCCGCGTACAGCGCTGCACCGGCACCCGCCAGCGCGGCCAGGCTGGCGGTCTGCTCGGCCAGGAATTTGGCCGACCACATCTGCGCGGTCAGCTCGGCCACGGTCGACAGGCCGAGCACGATGCCGAACAGCAGGACCGGATCGGGCTTGCGGGCTGCCGATCCGGCGACCGCAGACGACGCCGCAAGAGCCGCCGCGCCCGCCGCTTCCAGCTCGGGCTCGCGCAGCACCGCCGGCGGCGGATCGGCCAGCGGCCGGCGTCGACCGAGCCGGCGCACCGCCAGCCAGACCGGCGCCACGACCGCCGCGCTCAGCAGCGCGCAGGCCAGCGGGCCGATCGAGGTCGAGATCAGGCTGCCGCCGATCGCCCCGAGCGCGAACGAGCCCGACGCCGCCGCGTGCATGCGCGTCAGCATCGGCTGGCCCCGTTCGTGTTCGAGCGTGGTCGCCTCGGTGTTCATCGCCAGGTCGAGCGAGCCGGCGGTCAGGCCCATGACGATCAGCGCGAGCCCCAGCAGGACGGCCGAAGGCGCCAGGAAGATGCCGAAGAAGGCGACGCCGTGGGCGGCCAGCAGCCAGGCCATGAACGCGCGCAGCTCGAAGCGGCGGGTCATCCGCCCGGCCAGCGTCATCGCGCCGATGTAGGCGGCGCTGTGCAGCGTCAGCGCCAGGCCCAGGCCCTCGGCGCCCAGGCCGGTGCGCCGCATCAGCACCGGGATGGAGCCGGCCCACAGGCCGATGCCCAGCGCGAACGCGAAGAACACCGCCGCCGTGACGGCCCGGGGCGAGAACACGCCCCAGGCGGGCCGCAGGTAGGAACGGGACTCGACCGGCGTCATCGCGTGGCGGGCGTCGTCAGGCCGCCGGCCGCTGGCGCAGCACGCCGGTGACGGCCAGGCTCAGCAGCACCAGCGGCAGGCAGAAGCCGAAGCTCCAGCGGATGCCGACGTGTTCGGCGACGAAGCCGAGCAGCGGCGGCGCCAGCATGAAGCTGACGAAGGCGATCTGCGCCAGCGCCGCGACGTTGACCGCCGCCGGCCGGTCGGTGCGCTGCGCCGCCGCCGACATCGCCAGCGGGAACAGCACGCTGGTGCCCACGCCCATCAGGCCGAAGCCGAGCAGCGCCTGCGCCGGATGCAGCGCCGTCACGACCAGCACGTTGCCCAGGCCGAGCAGCGTCAGCATCAGGCGGGCGACCTTCATCGGGCTGTGGCGTTCGACGTGGCGATCGGCCAGGTAGCGCGTGACGGCTTGCGTGAAGGCACCCGTCGCGACCGCCGCCGCGCCCACCCACGGGGCGGTCTGGAAGACGTCGCGCATGAAGATCGCCGACCAGTCGAAGCCGGCACCTTCCAGCACCAGCGCCGACAGCGACAGCGCCACCAGCACCAGGATCGCGCCGGTCGGCCGGGCGAACAGCGGCGCTGCCTCGGCATCGGCGGCCGGCGCGGCGACCCGGTGCGGCGCGGCCTCGAAGCGGCCCATCAGCAGCAGCGTCAGCACCAGCGCCAGCGGCACCATGCCGGCGAGCTGCCATTGCGGGCTGATGCCGATGCGGGCGGCCAGCGCGCCCAGCAGGCCGGCGCCGAAGAAGCCGAAGCTCCAGAAGGCATGGGCGCGGTTCATGATGCGGCGCCCTTCCTGATGCTCGACCCGGTCGGCCTCCAGGTTGACGACGACCTCGATCGCGCCGATGAACAGGCCCGCCGGGAACAGGCACAGGAACAGCGCCAGCGCGCTGCCGGCGTGTGCGGCGACGGCATAGAAGACCGGCAGGCAGGGCGGCACGATCAGCAGCATGCGGCGGTGGCCGATGCGCTCGATCACCCGGCTGCCGAAGGTCAGCGAGACCAGCGTGCCCATCGCCGCGCCGATCAGGCCCAGGCCGAGCTGGCTCTCGGTGATGCCCATCATCCCCTGCAGCTCGCCCAGACGCGGGAAGAAGCCGCCGAAGCCGAAGGCGTAGAGGAAGAAGCCGGCGAAGACGCGGCGGTGCGCGGGCAGGTCGAGCCCGAGGCGGTGCAGGAAGGTCGAGGACAAGCGGAGACTCCGGTGGTCGGATGAGGGGCGGCGCGCGGCGCGGCCGCGCAGTATCCGACGCAGGCCGGCGGGCCGTGCGTCAGCGTGGGAACACGGCGCGCGGCAGTCCGTCGAACAACGCCGAACCGCTTCAGCCGCGCGGCAGCACGATCGCGTCGCCGGGCTCGAAGGCGACGCCCACGGCATCGCCACGCCGCAGCGGCGCGGCGCCGACCGGCGCAAAGGCGAGCAGCTCGCCCCAGGGCGAATCGAGCAGCACCTCGACATGGCTGCCGAGGTAGTCGGCGCGCCGGCAGGTCGCGTCGAAGCGGCCCTGGCCGGCGCCGACCAGGCCGATGCGGTGCGGCCGCAGCGCGAGCGACGCCGGGCCGTCCGGCAGCCCCGCCGCGATGGCCGCCGGCTCGATCGGCACGGCCACGCCGCCGGCCTCGAACCGGCTTTGCCCGGCGTCGTGTTGCAAGGTGCCGTCGACCAGGTTGGCGTCGCCGATGAAGTCGGCCAGGAAGCGGCTGGCCGGGCGTTCGTACAGCTCGGCCGGCGTGCCCTGCTGGGCGATGCGCCCGCCGTTCATGACGATCACGCGGTCCGACACGGCCAGCGCCTCGCTCTGGTCGTGCGTGACGTAGAGCACCGTCAGCGACAGCGACTGCTGCAGCTCGCGGATCTCCTGGCGCACGCGCCGGCGCAGCTTGGCGTCGAGGTTCGACAGCGGCTCGTCGAACAGCAGCACCGCCGGCTCCAGCACCAGCGAACGCGCCACCGCGACACGCTGCTGCTGGCCGCCCGACAGCTCGGACGGCAGGCGCTGCTCCAGCCCCGCCAGACCGAGCATGCGCAGCTTGTCCTGCGCCAGCTCGCGGGCCTGCGCCGGCTTCGCGCCGCTGGCGATCGGGCCGTAGCAGACGTTGTCCAGCACGTTCAGATGCGGGAACAGCGCGTAGGACTGGAACACCATGCTGACGTCGCGCTCGTGCGCGGCACGCCGCGTGACGTCGACGCCGCCGATGCGGATCGTGCCTTCGCTGGCCGCCTCCAGGCCCGCCACCATGCGCAGCGTCGTCGTCTTGCCGCAGCCCGACGGGCCCAGCAGCGTGACCAGCTCGCCCGGCGCGATCGTGAAGCTGACCGCGTCGACGGCGGTCACGCTGCCATAGCGCTTGGTGACGCGCTCGAAGGAGACGCCGCCGGCGGCGCTCGACGTGTGGGGCTGGTTCATGGGGTGGTCAATGTCCGGTGACGAGCACGTCGCGGTTGCCGGCCGACGGTGCGGCGTCGCGCTGGCGCCGGCCGATGCGGGTCTCGCCGGTCAGCGCCTGCACGGCCAGCAGCACCGCCAGCATGAAGACGATCAGCACGGTCGAATACGCGATCGCCAGCGGGTATTCGCCCGCCTCGACGCGACCGATGATGTAGACGGTCGCCAGGTTGTACTTGGCCGTGGCCAGGAAGATCACCGCGCTGACCGCCGTCATCGCGTGCGTGAAGCTGAAGACCAGCGTCGTGACGATGGCAGGACGCAGCAGCGGCAGCACGACGCGGCGCAGCGTCGTCGGCGTGCCGGCGCGCAGCGTCGACGAGGCCTCGTCGAGCGAGCGGTCGATCTGCGCCAGCGCCGCCACGCCGGCCCGCACGCCCACTGGCATGTTGCGGAAGACGAAGCAGATCACCAGGATCGCCAGCCCGCCGGTCAGCTCCAGCGGCGGCACGTTGAAGGCGACGATGTAGGCCACGCCGATCACCGTGCCCGGCACCGCGAAGGCCACCAGTGTCAGGAACTCGAACGCGCCCCGGCCGGTGAAGCGGTGCCGCGTGATGACGTAGGCCGACAGCAGCCCGACCACCGCCGTCAGCGGCGCCGACAGGCCGGCCACCATGACGGTGGTGAAGAAGCTGTCCCAGGCCGAGCCGCTGAACAGCAGGCCGTGCGGACCCCAGTCGATGCCGAAGCCGGCGCCCAGGTGCTTGAGCGACAACGTCATGTCGCCACGGCCGATGTCCTTGACGAAGCCGCCGACCGCGATCACCGCGTAGCAGGCCAGCGTGAAGCCGATCCACAGCCAGGACAGCCCGACGCAGCCGCGCCGCAGGCCGTCGGGCAGGACGGCCGGCAGGCCGCTGTCGCCCTTGCCGGTGACGCTGACGTAGCTCGCCCGGCCGAGCCAGCGCTGCTGCAGCGCGAAGGCCGCCAGCGTGAAGGCCAGCAGCACGGCGGCCAGCACGGCGGCGCGGCCCGGGTCGTGCTGGGCACCGGCGACGGCGAAGAAGATCTTGGTCGACAGGACCTCGTAGTTGCCGGCCAGCACGATCGGGTTGGCGAAGTCGGCCATGCTCTCGACGAAGCCGAGCAGGAAGGCGTTGGCCAGCGCCGGCCGCAGCAGCGGCCAGGTGACGGTGCGCATGACGCGCCAGCGCGAGGCCCGCAGCGTCTGCGCCGCTTCCTCCAGCGACGGGCTGATCGCCGCCAGCGCGGCGTGCAGCATCATGAAGGCGATCGGCGTGAAGCTCAGCAGCTGCGCCAGCGTGACGCCGGTCAGGCCGTAGATCCAGCGCGAACGCGGGATCTCGAAGACGCTCGACAGCCAGCCCGTCACCAGCCCCGTGCGGCCGAACAGCACCACCAGCGCCAGCGCGATGACGAACGGCGGCGTGACGATCGGCAGCACCGCCATCAGCCGGAACAGCGCGCCCTGGCGGCGCTGCGCCTCCGGGTCGCGGTGACCGCGCTGGGCGGCCAGCGCCAGCACCAGCCCGAGCAGCGTCGACAGCAGGCCGACGAGGCTGGCCAGCACGATCGAGTTGATCGCCACGCCGCAATGGGCGCCGCCGCCGGTCAGGCAACCCAGGCCCCAGATGTCCGGCGCGGCCAGCCGCTGCGCGATGACCCACGGCGCGAAATGGCCGTCGTCGTCGAACAGCGCCGCGCCGAGCGAACGGCCGACCGGGTAGAAGATGAACAGCAGCAGCAACGTGGCGATCAGCACCACGATGGTCGCCACCGTGCGGTCGGCCCCGAAGGCGCCGCGCCGTGCCAGCCACTGGGCCAGCACCAGCGCGCCGGCGACGATCAGGGCAAGGGTCAGCGCGGTCATCATGCGAGGTCAGCAGCCGTCATTTCGGCTGGTTGCCGACCTCGGCATCCCACTTCGCCAGCAGGCGCTTGCGCTCCGCCGACGAGCCGTACTTGGCGAAGTTGTAGTCGATCAGCTTGATCTCGCTGAGCTTGGGCGCCGCCGCCGGCACGGTCGACTTCTTGTTGGACGGCACCTGGTAGCTGACGCCGGCCGTCGCGCCGATCGCCTGGGCCTCGGGCGTCAGCGCCCAGTCGTACCACTTGCGCGCATTGGCCAGGTTCTTGGCGCCCTTGATGATCGACATGCTGCCGATCTCGTAGCCGGTGCCCTCGCACGGCGAGACGATCTTGACCGGCGCACCGCCGAGCGCCTGCACCACCGCGTCATGCTGGAAGGTGATGCCGATCAGCGACTCGCCGGTGGCCACCGCGCGGGCCGGCGCGGCGCCGCTCTTGGTGTACTGGTTGACGTTCCTGTGCAGCGCCTTCATCCACGCGAAGGCCTTGTCCTCGCCCATGATCTGGACCATCGTCGCCAGCATCGTGTACGAGGTGCCCGACGAGTTCGGGTTGGCGACCTGGATCTCGTCCTTGTAGATCGGCTTGACCAGGTCGGCCCAGCACTTCGGCTCGGGCAGCTTGCGCTTCTTCAGCTCGTCGGCGTTGTAGCTGAAGCCCAGCGCGCCGGCGTAGATGCCGACGGTGCGGAACTGCGCCGAACGGGCCTGGCGCACGGCCCAGTCCTGCAGGTTGTCGAGGCTGGCGCGCGAGACATACGGGTCGGTCAGGCCTTCCTCGGCCGCCTGCAGGTGCGGGTCGCCGGTGCCGCCCCACCAGATGTCGCCGCGCGGGTTGGCGGCCTCGGCCTTGATCTGGGCGTAGAACTCGCCCGAGCTCTTGCGCGTCATCGACACCTTGACGCCGGTGGCCTTCTCGAAGGCCGCGACCATCGGCCGGCACCACTCTTCCTGGACCGTGCAGTAGACCGTCAGCTCGCCCTGGGCCGAGGCGATCGACGGCGCGGCCAGCGCGGCGGCGGCGCCCAGCAGCGCGAGCCAGCGGCGCATCGGCAGGAACGACAGGGGGGATGACTTCATGGCGGACTCCAGATGTGCGGGGAAGGAAAGGTCAGGCGTGGCGCGGCATCACGCCGGGCGAGCCATCACGAGCGGCGCGACGCCGATGACCTGTTCGAGCGGGCCGGCCAGTGCGTGGCTGGTGGCGACGAGCACGTTGCCCTCGCGCAGGCCGGCACCGTCGGCGGTGAAGAAATCGTTGCAGTGACCGCCGGCCTCCTCGACCAGCAGGATGCCGGCCGCGCAGTCCCAGGCGTTGATGTGCAGCTCGGCATAGGCCTCGATGCGGCCGGCGGCGACATCGACCAGCCCGAGCGCGCCCGAGCCAGCCCGGCGCATCGCGCAGCCGGCGTGCATCACGCGCGAGACCATCGCCAGGTAGTCCTCGGTCGAGCGGCGCAGCGACCAGCCGCATTCGACCGTGGCCGCGCCGAGCGAATCGCAGGGGCTGACCGCCAGACGGCGATCCGGCTGGCCGGGCTCGATCAGCCAGGCCCCGGCGCCGCGCTGCGCCAGGTAGAGCCGGTCATGGCAGGGGTCGTGGATGGCACCCAGCACCGGCTGGCCGCCTTCGAGATAGCCGATCGACACGCAGTAATGCGCGATGCCCCGGGCGTAGTTCGCGGTGCCGTCGATCGGGTCGATGATCCAGATCCGCTCGCCCGGTTCGCCGCCGTCTTCCTCGCCGATCACCGCATCGTCCGGATAGGCCGCCGCGATGGCCGCACGGACGTGGCGCTCGACCCGGCCGTCCATCTCGGTCAGCACGTCGTGCCGGCCCTTGAGCGACGACGGCGCGGTGCCGAAGCCGGTGTGCGCGAGCTGGCCGGCCTCGCGGGCGAGCTGGCGCAGGAAATCGAGGCGGTTCATCGAGCCATGCTATCCCGCAGACCCGGCCGATACAGGGCGATGCCTCCCCGGACTTTCCCGCAACGCCGGCCCGGCCGGCGCGCCTGTTCAGCCCGGGATGATTCCGTAGAAGCGCTCGGGCTGGAGCTTGGGCAGCGCCGCCGCCTTGGCCGGATCGAGCGGCCCGACGATGGCGAACTCGGGCTGCGCGGTGTCGCGCGGCGTGGTCGCGAGCGACGGCACGCCGCGCGCATCGCTGATCGCCGCCGCCTTGGGCGCCGGACCTTGCGCGGCGCGGCGCGTCACCAGCGCCGTCTCGCCGCTCTTGAGCGTCACCAGATCACCCGGCGGGAAGATGCCGATCGAGCGGATCAGCGCCTGCGCCAGCGACTTGCCCAGCGCGTCGACCTGTTCGGCCTGGTAGAGCTGGCGCGCGGCCACCTGCGGCGCCAGCGCGGCACGCACCGCGCGCGGGCTGATCTTGGCCATGTAGACGTCGGCCGCGCGCAGCAATCGGGCCGCGTCGGACGGCTCGGCCACCGCGTTCGGATAACCGCCGCCGCCCGGTTCCTCGTGGTGCATCAGCACCGTGTCGAGCCACTCGGCATCGTCGACGCCGCAACGCTTCAGGAGGTCGGCCGACAGCTGCGGATGCAGCCGGATCGCCTCGCGCTGGCGCGTGTTCGGCGGCTCGGCCTGTTCGGCCAGCACCGCCTGCAGTTCCAGCATCGACACGTTCATCGTCAAGGCCGCGCAGACCAGCCGGCGCTGGCGTTCGGCCGGCCAGCCGAGCGCGCGCGACGTCAGCAGGCAGATCGCCGCGACGTGCAGCGCGTGGGTCAGCGCATACAGCGCGAAGCGGCGGTCGTCGCGCCGCACGGCCAGGTAGAGGGCGACGTCCGGATCGCGGTCGATCAGCGCGATGCAGCCGTCGGCGAAGGCCTCCAGCTCGGGCTTCATGTGCTGGAACTTCGGCACCCGGCGCAGCAGCGCGTCGTAGTCCCAGACCTGCTGCTCCCAGCGATCGAACAGCGTCAGGTGGCGGGCGCTCGGCACCTTGCCGCCGCCCGGGCCGGCAGCGGCGGCGGCGCGCTCGCCGCGCAGCTTCTTCACCTGCGCATATTCGACCCAGGCGCCGCGCTCGTTGAGCATCTCGAACTGCCGCTCGGTCAGCACGCTCTGGCCCTGCGCGAGCAGCAGGCGGGACTGCGCGTCCAGCACCCGGAACGGCAGCGGATGGCCCATCTGGATCAGGTCGCGGACCTGTTCCAGCGGCACCCGCTCGGCCGGCGGCACATCGCCGGCGAGGCTTCGATCGACAGACATGCGGCTCCTCCACTTCCGGGCGTCTGGTGGTCAGCCGTCGCCCGCTTCGGTTGATGGCGAAGTCTCGCACCACTGCTGCACGGCAGCTGAATAGAGTTCCATCACTAGACTTTGCTGCAGCGCAGCAAAACGCTTGCAGAGTGCCGGGTCGACCCCTATAGTCCATTCCATGTTGCAGTGCAGCAAAGAAGACGGCACTGCAGACGATCCACCGATCCACCCCACTTTCAGGAGTCACACCATGACCATCACCCCCGAGCAGATCGCCGCCGCCAACAAGGCCGCCCTGGACAACCTCGTCACGCTGACCCAGCAAGCCTTCAAGGGCATCGAGCAGCTGGTCGAGCTGAACATGCAAGCCGCCCGCAGCTCGCTGGACGACACCGCCGAGAAGGCCAAGGCCGCCCTGGGCGCCAAGGACCCGCAGGAATTCGTCGGCCTGCAGGCCAGCCTGATCCAGCCGGCCCAGGAAAAGGCCGTCGCCTACGGCCGCCAGGTCGCCGACATCGCCGCCGCCACGCAAGCGGAAGTCACCAAGCTGGCAGAAGCCCAGGTCAAGGCCGCCCAGGAGCAGTTCCAGGCCCTGGTCGACGCCGCCGCCAAGCAGGCCCCGGCCGGCAGCGAAAGCGCGGTCGCCGCCGTCAAGAGCGCGATCTCCAACGCCCAGGCCGCCTACGACACCGTCCAGAAGGCCGCCAAGCAGGCCGCCTCGGCCGCCGAAGCCAACTTCAAGCAGCTGAGCGCCACCGCCGAATCGACCGCCAAGGCCGCCGCCGACGCCGTCAAGAAGTCGACCGCCAAGCGCTGATCGGCCACGCTGATCGGCCACGGTGCCCGCCCCGCGGCGGCACCGCACCGAACGCCCCGAAAGCCCGGCCCTGGCCGGGCTTTCGTGCGTCTGGGGCGCATGCATCCGGAATGCCCGGCCCTCTACCATCGCCGGCTTCCGCCCTGCCGAGTGCCGCCGATGCCGCCACGCGCCCCGAAATCGCCGTCTGTTGCCAAGCCCACAGCCCCGGACACGTCCGATGCGGTGACGCCGACTCCGGCGCGTGCGCGCCTGACGCTCAGCGACGTGGCCGTCGAACTTGGTGTGAGCCGCGCGACGGTCTCGAACGCATTCAATCGGCCGGATCAGCTCTCAGCCAGCCTGCGCGACGAGATCCTGACCCGCTCGCGCGCGCTGGGTTATTTCGGACCGGATCCCGCAGCTCGCGCGCTTCGCCGGCAATCGCTGCGCGAGGTCGCCGTGGTCTATCACCACGGGCTGGCGTTCGCGCTCAACGATCCGCTGAGCGTGCAGTTCCTGCAGGGCGTCGGCGCTGAACTGGATGCGCGCGGCCTGAGCCTCCAGCTGATCCCGAAGCTCGGGCGCGACCTGGAGCTGTCGGCCGCCTTCCAGACCCGCGCCGACGCGCTGATCGTGCATGCCGAGATCGGCGCCGAGCTGGTTCCGGAGGTGCTGGCCGCGCGCAAGCGGCTGGTGCTGGTGGACACGCTGGTCGAGGGCGTTCCGGCCGTCGGCGTGCAAGACCGCCAGGGCGCCGCGATGGCGATGGCCCACGCACTTTCGCGCCAGCCCGACCGGCTCGTGGCCCTGTGCTTCACGCTCAACGACCAGCAGCGGGCGGACGTCTTCCGGGCCGGCCGGAAACCTCCGGCGCGCAGCGCGTCGGTCGGCGCGGAGCGTCGCACCGGGATGATCCAGGCGGCGCTGGCCGCCGGCTGGCCGGCCGGCCGCATCGACTGGATCGAGGTCGAGGACCAGCAGCCCGAACTGGCCGGCGCGCGGCTGTCCGACCTGCGCAGCTCGATGGCGCCCGGCACGCGTCTGGCCGTCGTCGCCATGACCGATCGGATGGCGCTGGCGGCCCTGGTCGAACTGGCAACCTGGAAGGAGATCGAGGTCGTCTCGGTCGTGGGTTTCGACGACGTGCCCGCAGCGGCGGCAGCCGGTCTGACCACGATCCGCCAGGACGCCCGGCGCAAGGGCGAGCTGGCGGTGCAGACCGTGCTGGACGACCTGCCATCCAGCGATCTGCCGGTCGAACTGGTGGTGCGTCGAACCTGATTCCAGACCCGCTGCGACGTGGCAAGGCTTGCCCTGCATCGTCAGGGTTTGCCTTCTGTATCGATTCAGATGACATGGGCATCATGCCGGTGTATCGCTGCCCCTGCGAGCCCGGAGCCTTGCATGTCCCCCACCGCCCACCCTCACCGTACGCATGGCGCGAGCCTGCTGCTGGCACTCGCCGGACTCATGGCGGGCAGCACCGCGACTGCGGCCGACGGTCCGATGGACCATGTGCTGAGGGGACAGGCGCGGCCAACCCATCTGGCGGGTCAGGAAAGGCCTCAGGCCTGGAACATCGCCGAGTACAGCGCCGTGCGGCTCGTCCCGGTCGAGGCCGGAGCGGGGCCGAACCAGCACCCCCAGGAACTGGCGATCGAGCGCATCGAACGCTGGCTCTCGCAGGCCAGGCTGCAAGGCGGACGCGAGCCGCTCTTCATGCGCGACGAAGTCGAGTCGGTGGCCAAGGGTCTGGCCGAGGCACTGAGGGTGGCCCGGCCCAACCAGGACGTGATCCTGCTCAGTTCGGCCCGACGATCCGGGCCGTTGACGCCGATGCTCAGCATCACGGCCCGGGTGTTCGTCGCGGACGGTGCGCTGCAGCTGCTGGTGCAGGGTGATCGGCTCAACGTCGTGACGCCCTTCCGGGCCCAGCAACTGATGCCGGCCCTGAACTTCGGTTCAAGGGCGTTGGCGTCGGGCGTCCAGCTGCAGCGCGACGGCCAGTCCGGTCGGCGCTCGGACTGGCTGGCCTGGCCGTTGGCGGACGCCGAGCCGGCACCTCGCAAGGCCGTGGCGACACCGTCCCCGCCCCCGTCGCCATCCGCGTCCGATCCCGCAGGCGAGGCCTCGCTCGAAGCCCGCCTGCGGCGCTTGAAGGCGCTGCACGAGCAGGGACTCATCAGCGACGACGACTACGCCCAGAAGCGGCGGAGCCTTCTCGACGCGCTCTGAGCGTAGGGCCCAGGCGACGTCGGGTCCGAGCCACGGATCAGGGTAAGCACGCAATCCGCCCTTCTTGACGCTGATCTGAATCGATTCAGAATCGCGCCCTGTCATCTGAATCGATTCAGATGATCTCACCACACCAACCCCTGGCGGCCAACCGCCCACCCCTCGGGCCTCGGGCCCGACCTCTGAGGAGCATGGAGATGCAGAAAAGATTTGTCCTGCTGCCGATGGCCCTGGCCATCGCGGGCGTGATGGCCTCGGCCGGCGTGCGTGCCGAAGGCATCGAATACCACGGCTACACCCGCGTCCAGGCCGGTGGCACCACCGAAGGCGGCAACCTGCAGTGCTTCCAGGGCGCCTACCCGGTGCGCTCAAAGTACCGCCTGGGCAACGAGTGCGACAACTACAGCGAGCACAGCATCGGCCTGGGCTTCGGCGACACCAACGACGTGTGGGCCAAGTACCACCTGACGCTGGCGCTCCAGGACAAGGGCAGCGAGCCGGACAACACGATCGGCGACAGCTTCAACATGCTGCATCGCGAGAACTTCTTCGAGGCCGGCGGCTTCTTCGGTCCCGGCGCGCTGGAGAACGCCAAGGTGTGGGTCGGCAAGCGGTTCTACAACCGCCACGACATCCACATGAGCGACTACTACTACTGGACCAACAACGGCGTCGGCGGCGGCATCGAGGAGATCCAGGCCGGCCCGGCCAAGCTGTCGCTGGCCTACCTGCAGAACAGCCCCAACGCGAACGGCGCCAATGACCTGAACGCCAAGCGCTATGCGCTGCGCTTCTACGACATCAGCCTGGGCGAGAAGACCAAGCTGGAAGGTGAACTGGTCGCGATCAAGGGCAGCACCGCCGGCACCACGCCGGCAGGCAGCGGCCAGGCGCTGTTCCTGAAGCTGGCGCAGGACGGCGTGCTCGGCGGCTTCAACCACATCGCGGTCGTGCTGGGCAAGGACGCCGGTGGCAACGGCTTCGAGTGGCTGCCCACTTATGCGGGCGGCGGCGTGGCGGACTCGAAGTCCTTCCGGATCCACGACCACCTGTACTTCGATTTCAAGGGCACCAACATCACCGGCATGGCCACCGCGAGCTACGCCGAGGTCAAGCCGGGCACCGGCGACAAGCAGACCTGGATCAGCTACGGGATCCGCCCGCAGTACAACTTCTCGAAGAACTTCAGCGTCGCCGCGGAAGTGGGCCGTGACCAGGGCAAGCTGGGCACCTCCAAGCCGACGATGACCAAGGTGTCGATCGCCCCGCAACTCGCGTTGGCGGCTGGCGCCTGGGCCCGTCCGGTGCTGCGCGCCTTCGTGACGCACGCGACCTGGAACGGCGACAACGGCACCGTGGCCAACGGCGTGTTCGGCAACAAGAAGGCCGGCACCTCGTTCGGTGTCCAGGCCGAAGCCTGGTGGTGATGTGACGGGCGGCATGCCCTGACGGGCGTGCCGCACCGGCCCTGCACCGGTCTGCCGGCCTTGAGCGCCGGCGGACTTCCCCCCGCCTGATCCCGCACGCCATGTCCCGCCGGCCTCGCCCGGCCCACGTCGCATGAGCCCGACCCCTTCGCGCATCGTCCGCCCGCCGTCCGACCTGAACTGGTGGCGCGGCGCGGTGATCTACCAGATCTATCCCCGCAGCTTCGCCGACGGCAACGGCGACGGCATCGGCGACCTGACCGGCATCACCGACCGGCTCCCTTACGTCGCCAGCCTCGGTGTCGACGCGGTCTGGCTGTCGCCGATCTTCCGCAGTCCGATGAAGGACTTCGGCTACGACGTCGAGGACTACCGCGACATCGACCCGATGTTCGGCACGCTGGCCGACTTCGACCGGCTGGTGGCGCATGCCCATCACCTGGGCCTGAAGGTCATCATCGACCAGGTGCTCTCGCACACGTCCGACACGCACGCGTGGTTCCAGGAAAGCCGGGGCAGCCGCGACAACCCGCGCGCCGACTGGTACGTCTGGGCCGATGCCCGGCCCGACGGCAGTCCGCCCAACAACTGGCTGAGCGTCTTCGGCGGCCCCGCGTGGCAATGGGACACGCGTCGCAAGCAGTACTACCTGCACAACTTTCTGGCCGCCCAGCCCGACCTGAACCTGCACCACCCGGACGTGCAGGGCCAGCTGATGTCGGACCTGCGCTTCTGGCTGGATCGGGGCGTCGACGGCTTCCGGCTCGACACCACCAACTACCTGTTCCACGACCGCGAACTGCGCGCCAACCCGCCGCTGGCGCGCCCCGCCGATGCGGCATTGCCGGCCAATCCGTACGACCACCAGGAACACCTGCACGACAAGAACCGGCCTGAGACGGAGATCTTCCTCGAGAGGGTGCGCCGTCTGCTGGACGGCTACGGCGCCACCAGCGTCGGCGAGGTCGGCGACGCCGAGGCGCTCGACAAGATGCTGGCCTACACCTCCGGCGGCAAGCGCCTGCACATGACCTACAGCTTCGCGCTGCTCTCGCGTGACCACAGCGTGGCCCACCTGCGCCGCCACGGCGAGCAGTTCGAGGCCGGCGCGCGCGCGCCCGGTCAGGGCGGCTGGCCTTGCTGGACCCTGGGCAACCACGACTCGACCCGGCTGCGCACGCGTTGGGACGGCGACGCGGCACCGGCCGACTTCGTCCGCCTCAAGCTGGTGGCGCTGCTGGCCCTGCGCGGCAGCGCCTGCTGGTATCAGGGTGACGAGCTGGCCCTGCCGGAAGCCGAGCTGCGCTTCGAGGACCTGCGCGACCCGCCCGGCATCGCCTTCTGGCCCGAATACAAGGGCCGCGACGGCTGTCGCACGCCCATGCCCTGGCGACACGACGCGCCACACGCCGGCTTCGGCACCGAGGCCTCGCAGCGCCCGTGGCTGCCGGTGCCCGACGCCCATCTGCCGCTGTCGGTCGACTGTCACGAGGCCGACCCGGACTCGCCGCTGCACTTCATGCGTGCCTTCCTGGGCTGGCGACGTCGCCAGCCGGCACTGCTGCGCGGCGCGATCGAGTTCATCGACACGGATGCGCCGGAGGTGCTGGCGGTGATCCGCAGCCCGGAGCCCGGAACGTCCGGCGACCGCTTCCTGCTGATCCTGAACTTCACCCGCGAGCCGGCGACCTTCGCGCACCCGGCCGTGGCCCGTTCGAGCGTCATCGCGGTTCCCGGCCTGCCCGCCGCGCAAGCCGGCCAGTCCGACGGCGCGAGCCTCGTGCTGCCGGGCTACGGCATCCATCTCGCCCTCCTCGAGGACTGACCCATGGCCCGACTCCAGTTCACCGGCCTGCGCAAGTCGTATGGCGACGCGCAGATCCTGCACGGCATCGACCTGTCCATCGAGGACGGCGAGTTCGTCGTGTTCGTCGGCCCTTCCGGCTGCGGCAAGTCGACGCTGCTGCGTTGCATCGCCGGTCTCGAGGACATCACCGCCGGCGAGCTGCGCATCGGCGATGCCATCGTCAACGAGCTGCCGCCGGCCCGCCGCAGCATCGCGATGGTGTTCCAGAGCTATGCCCTCTACCCGCACATGTCGGTGGCGAAGAACATGGCCTTCGGCCTGAAGCTGGCGGGCTACTCGAACGCCGAGATCGACGAGGCGGTCGACCGCGCCGCCGACATCCTGCAGATCCGCCACCTGCTGGCGCGTCGGCCCAAGGACCTGTCGGGCGGCCAGCGCCAGCGCGTGGCGATCGGCCGCGCGATCGTGCGCAAGCCCGGCGTGTTCCTGTTCGACGAGCCGCTGTCCAACCTCGATGCCGCCTTGCGCGTGCAGATGCGCGTCGAGCTGGCGCGGCTGCACCGCGAGCTGCGCACGACCATGGTCTACGTCACGCATGACCAGGTCGAGGCGATGACGCTGGCCAGCCGCATCGTCGTGTTCAACCAGGGCCGCATCGAGCAGGTCGGCACGCCGATGGCGCTGTACCACCAGCCGGTCAACCTGTTCGTGGCCGGCTTCATCGGCTCGCCGACGATGAACTTCATGCCCGCCACGCTGGTGTCGTCCGATGCCGGGCTGGCCCGTGTGTCCCTGGCCGACGGCACCGGCATCGACGTGCAGGCAGACGCCGCCGGCCTGAGCCCGGGCACGCCCCTGACGCTGGGCGTGCGGCCCGAGCACGTGGTCGCCGTGGCCGAACCGGCCGGCAACACGCTGCAAGGCCAGGTACAGGCCGCCGAACACCTGGGCGACACGACCTACCTCTACCTGCAGACACCCGGGCGCGACACCAGCTTCGTCGCCCGCACCGACCCGGACAACCCGCTGGCCGTCGGTGAACTGGCCAACCTGGTGCTGCCACCGCAGCGCTGCTACCTGTTCGACGCCGAGGGCCGCACGCTGGCCCGCCGCACCTGATCCGCAAGACCCCACCCGGCCCTGTCCGGCCCAACCGCGAGGAGACATCCGATGAACGCACCGCAGACGACGCACCGCCGCCCCTTCCTGCTCCATGCCCTGGGCGCCGCCCTGGTGGGCGCCACGCTGTGCCAGCCGGCCGTCGCCGCCGAGCCCGGCAAGCTGCTGATCTGGTTCACCACCGACGGCACCAAGGCGCTGCAGCAGGTCGCCGACGAGTTCACGAAGAAGACCGGCGTGCCGGTGGTGGTCGAGGCACCGGAAGACGGCCCGGGCAAGTTCCAGCAGGCGGCAGCCGCCGGCAAGGGCCCGGACATCTGGATCTGGGCCCACGACCGCATCGGCGAGTGGATCGCCGGCGGCCTGATCGTGCCGGTCACGCTGGGCAAGGCGATTGCCGCGGACATCGATCCGCTGGCGATGAAGGCCTTCACGATCGGCGGCAAGACCTGGGGCTACCCGTACGCGATCGAGGCCGTCTCGCTGGTCTACAACAAGGCCCTGGTGAAGACGCCGCCCAAGACGTTCGAGGAGGTCATGGCGCTGGACAAGCAGCTCTCGGCCGGCGGCAAGAAGGCCATCCTCTGGGACTACACCAACACCTACTTCACATGGCCGCTGATCGCCGCCAATGGCGGTTACGCCTTCAAGCAGCGCGCCGACGGCACCTATGACGGCAGCGACACCGGCGTCAACAACGAGGGCGCGCTCAAGGGCGTCGAGCTGCTCAACAAGCTGCTGCGCGAGCACTACATGCCCGAGGGCAGCGGCTATGCGGAGATGGAAGGCGCGATGGCCCAGGGCAAGGTCGCGATGATGATCAACGGCCCGTGGTCATGGGACAACCTGCGCAAGGCCAAGATCGACTTCGGCGTCGCGAAGATCCCGGCAGTGGCCGGCAAGAAGGCCGCGCCCTTCGTGGGCGTCAAGGGCGTGATGATCAACAAGGCCTCGCCCAACAAGGACCTGGCGGTCGAGTTCATCGAGAACCACATGCTCAGCCTCAAGGGCCTGAAGACCCTCAACGCGGCCGAGCCGATCGGCGCGCCGGCCAGCAAGAGCTTCTACAACGAGCTGAAGAACGATCCCAACATCGTGGCGACGATGGCCTCGGCGCAGGATGGCGCGCCGATGCCCAACAACCCCGAGATGGGTCGCTTCTGGTCGGCCATGGTCTCGGCGCTGGGCAACGTGATGGAGGCACGCCAGAGTCCGAAGGAAGCGATGGACGGCGCGGCCAAGCGCATCCAGGGCAAGTGAGCCGCCGAGCCCCGACCGGACGCCCGCGATGAACACCCCGCACCCGCTGCGCCGGCATGCCGGCCACGCCCTGGCCGTCGTGCTGGCGCTGGCCGCGCTCTACCTGGTCACGGTGGTCTACGCCTTCGGCGAGCCGCTGCTGGCCGGCACGCTGCTGCTGATCAGCGCGCTGGCGCTGTGGACCTACACGTCCGCACGGACGATGGCGCTGCGCTACCTGTTTCCCGGCATCGCGGCTGCGGCGGTGTTCGTCGTCTTCCCGATGGTCTACACGGTCAGCATCGGCTTCACCAACTTCAGCTCGACCAACCTGCTGGACCACGACCGGGCCCGCCAGTACCTGCTCGACGAGACCTTCCAGGCGCCCGGCGGCAACCACGCCTTCACGCTGCATGCCCAGGACGGCACGCACCGGCTGCGGCTGGTCGACCAGGAGGACGAGTCGCGCGTCTACCTCAGCCCGCCGCTGGCGCTCGATGGCGTGATGCCGGGCCAGCCGGTCGCGCTCACGGCGGTCAAGGCGGGCGACCGTTCGCTCGCCGACCCGTTGCCGCTGAAGGACGTCATCGCACGGCAGACCGCGCTCAAGGCGCTGACGCTGCGCACGCCCGATGGCATCGGGCTGCGCATGGCCTCGCTGCGCACCTTCGCGCCGGTCCAGCCGCTGTACGAGGCCCGGGCCGATGGCAGCCTGCTCAACCGCGACACCGGCGCGGTGCTGCGGCCCGACTTCGACATCGGCTTCTACGTCGATGCGGCCGGCACGCGCATCCAGCCGGGCTTCAAGGTCGGTGTTGGACTGGCCCACTACGAACGCATCTTCACCGACCGCAAGTTCAGCGAGCCCTTCCTGCGGATCTTCGGCTGGACGCTGGCGTTCTCGGGCCTGACGGTTCTGTTCGCGAGTTCGCTGGGGCTGCTGCTGGCGGTGCTGCTGAACTGGGACAGCCTGCGCTTCAAGGGCGTCTACCGGATGCTGCTGTTCCTGCCGTACGCCGTGCCGGGCTTCATCTCGATCCTGATCTTCAAGGGCCTGTTCAACCAGAACCTCGGCGAGATCAACCTGATCCTCGACGGCCTGTTCGGCATCAAGCCGGCCTGGACCTCGGACCCGCTGCTGGCCAAGGCGATGCTGCTGATCGTCAACACCTGGCTGGGCTTCCCCTACATGATGGTGGTCTGCATGGGGCTGATCAAGTCGATCCCGGCCGACCTCTACGAGGCCTCGGCGGTGGCCGGCGCCGGCCCGCTGACGAACTTCTTCGGCATCACGCTGCCGCTGATCCTCAAGCCGCTGACGCCGCTGCTGATCTCGTCGTTCGCCTTCAACTTCAACAACTTCGTGCTGATCACGCTGTTGACCGGCGGCCGGCCCGACTTCCTCGACACCCAGGTGCCTGCGGGCACGACCGACATCCTGGTGTCCTACACCTTCCGGATCGCCTTCCAGGACTCGGGCCAGCAGTTCGGCCTGGCCTCCGCGATCTCGACGGTGATCTTCCTGATCGTCGCGGCCATCACCCTGGTGCAGATGCGGTTCACGCGCATCGCGGCCCAGGACAGCCGCTGAGCCGCCAAGCCGTCACCCGTCCGCTGATCAGCACGCCGGAGCAAGCCCCCATGGCCATCGTCCTCGACAAGTCGCAGCGCTGGCGCGTCGTCGCCGCGCATGTCTTCCTGATCGCGCTGTGCGCGCTGGTGATCTTCCCGTTCCTGGTGGTGCTGTCGGTGTCGTTCCGGCCCGGCAACTTCGCCACCGGAAGCCTGATCCCGGAGGCCATCAGCCTCGACCACTGGCGCTACGCCTTCGGCCTGCCCTACCTGGGCCGTGACGGCGTGATGGTCGAACCCGAGCTGCCGGTGCTGCGCTGGCTGTGGAACTCGGTCAAGGTCGCGACGCTGTCGGCGCTGGTCACGCTGCTGTTCTCGACCACCGGTGCCTACGCGCTGGCGCGCATGAAGTTCCGCGGCCGCACGCAGCTGCTCAGCGGCCTGATGCTGATGCAGATGTTCCCGGCGGTGCTGGCGCTGGCGGCGATCTACGCGATCTTCGACCGCATCGGCAGCGTCTTCCCGGCCCTCGGCGTGGACACCCACTGGGCCCTGCTGCTGGCCTATTCGGGTGGCATCGCGATGCACGTGTGGACCATCAAGGGCTACTACGACACGATTCCCTACGAGGTCGAGGAAGCCGCCCGGGTCGATGGTGCGACGCCGTGGCAGGCCTTCCGGCTGGTGCTGCTGCCGATGGCGCTGCCCATCCTGGTGGTCGTCTTCCTGCTGGCCTTCATCGGCGTGCTGATCGAGTACCCGGTCGCCTCGGTGCTGCTGCATCGCGAGGAGATGCTCACGCTGGCGGTGGGCACCAAGATGTTCGTGGCCGAACACAACTTCAAGTGGGGCGACTTCGCGGCCGTAGCGATCCTGTCCGGCCTGCCGATCACGGTGGTCTTCATGCTGGCCCAGAAATGGATGATTGCCGGCCTGACCGCTGGCGGCATCAAGGGCTGAGCAAGCGAGACCGCACCCAGGACTTCCGACTGGCTCATTCGATGAGCCACCCATCCCCAGCGCAACCCAGGAGACTCCCATGCGCCTGATCCGCACCGCCCGCCTGCTCGGCTCTCTCGTCATCGGCCTGGCCAGCCTCACGGCCCAGGCCGCACCGCCCGAAGGCAAGGTCGTCATCCACTACAGCCGCTGCGACAACGCCTACGACGGCTGGGGCGTGCACCTGTGGAAGAACCCCGGCATCCCGCTGCCGGGCATCGAGTGGCAGAACCCGATGCTGCCGACCGGCAAGAGCGACTTCGGCGTGTTCTGGCAGGCCGACCTGGCCGAGTTCGGCAAGTCCGCCACCGTCAACTACATCATCCACAAGGGCGACACGAAGGAGCAGGGCGGACGCGACATGAAGTTCGACGGCAACACGACCCGCGAGATCTGGGTGCTGGGCGGCGACCGCAAGATCTACAGCTCGCTGGAAGACGCGCAGAAGGCGCGCGCCGAGAAGCCCTGCTCCTGAGCCCGGAAGTCGCCGCCATGCCCGCATCCAGCCATCCGGTGTCGCGCCTGCTGGCGGCCATCACACTCGTGCTGATGAACCTCACGCCGCTGCAGGCCGCCGAGCCGGTCATCGACACCACGCCGGTGCCCATGGCCGATCCCGGCAGCCGGCTGGATGCGCACTGGCGCGACGGACCGTTCATGCAGGTCTTCGTGCGCAGCTACCAGGACAGCGACGGCGACGGCATCGGCGACCTGCGCGGGCTGACGCGGCGGCTCGATCACCTGCAGTCGCTGGGCGTGCGCGGCCTGTGGCTGATGCCCATCCAGCCGAGCCAGGACGGCGACCACGGCTACGCGGTCAAGGACTACCGCGCCATCGAGCCCGACTACGGCACGCTGGCCGACTTCGACGAGCTGCTGCGGCAGGCCCATGCACGCGGCATCGGCGTCATCATCGACTACGTCATCAACCACAGCGCCGCCGACCACCCGCTGTTCCGCGCCGCCGAGGCCTCGCCCGCCAGCCCGTGGCGTGACTGGTATGTCTGGTCCGACCGCAAGCCGGCGGGCTGGCAGATCTACGGCAACGACCCCTGGTACGAGACCGACCACGGCCACTACTTCGCCGGCTTCTGGAGCGAGATGCCGGACTTCAACCTGAAGAACCCGGCGGTCGTCGCCTGGCACCACGACAACCTGCGCTGGTGGCTCAACCGGGGCGTCGACGGCTTCCGCTTCGACGCCGTCGGCAACCTGGTCGAGAACGGCCCGCTGGCCTGGGAGAGCCAGCCCGAGAGCGTCGCGCTGATGGCCGACGTGGCTGCGCTGGTGCATCGCTACGAACGTCGTTACCTGGTCTGCGAGGCGCCGGGCGATCCGGTGGCCTACGCCCGGGCCTGCGGCGCGGCATTCGCCTTCGGCCACAACAACCGGCTGGTCAGCGCGGCGATGGGCAGCCCGACGCCGCTCGAACACGTCGCCGGCTACTTCGAGCGCATGCCCGCCGGCATGGCCACCTTTGCCAGCAACCACGACAGCTTCGCCGGCCAGCGCCTGATGGACCGCGTGCGCGGCGACGAGGCGGCCTATCGGCTGGTCGCGGCGACCTACCTGCTGCAGCCGGGCACGCCCTTCATCTACTACGGCGAGGAGATCGGCATGGCCGGCGGCGCCGGCCTGAAGGGCGACCCGAAGCTGCGCGCCACCATGAGCTGGGACGCCAGCGCGCACGGCGGGTTCAGCACCGTCACGCCCTATCGCGCCGCGCCCACGAACGCAGCCACGCACCACGTCACCGCCCAGCAGGACGACGCGAGCTCGCTGCTGTCGCATTACCGCGCGCTGATCGCCCTGCGCAACAGCCGGCCGTCGCTGCGTCAAGGGGCCTACGAAGCGGCCCGCACGGACGGCTGGCTGATGACTTTCCAGCGCACCGCACCGGTCGCCGACGGCGTCGAACGAACGCTGGTGGTCTACAACTTCGGCACCCGCAAGCGGCGCGACCGGATCGAGGCATTGCCGCCCGGCGCGACGCTGCGACCGCTGTGGCGCGGCCAGCCGCCGGGCAACCGCCAGGTCGATCGCCGCGGGCGCGTCCAGCTCGACCTGGCGCCGCAGTCGCTGCAGGTCTGGTCGGTCGAGGCGGGGCGCTGACATGCGCCTCACCCCGACGCTGGCGGCACTGGCCGCCGGGATGCTGCTGGGCGGCTGCGGCGGTGGCGGCACATCCAGCACCGACCTGCCGGTGCCCGACACCAGCGCGGTCACCGCCTCGGCCAGCCCGAGCACGCTGCCGGTCAACTGGCATCACGGCGTGTTCATGCAGGTCTTCGTGAGGGCCTACCAGGACAGCGACGGTGACGGCATCGGCGACCTGCGCGGCCTGACGCAGCGGCTGGACCACCTGCAGCAGCTGGGCATCACCGGCCTGTGGCTGATGCCGATCCACCCCAGCCAGGACGGCGACCACGGCTACGCGGTGAGCGACTACCGCGCCGTTGCGCCCGAGTACGGCACGCTGGCCGACGTCGACACGCTGCTGCGCGAGGCCCATGCGCGGGGCATCGGCGTGATCCTCGACTGGGTCATCAACCACAGCGCGGCGCGCCACCCGCTGTTCCAGCAGTCGCGCAGCGCGGCCGACAACCGCTGGCGCGACTGGTACGTCTGGGAGCGCCAGCACCCGTCGGGCTGGTCGGTCTACGGCGCCGACCCCTGGCGCGGTACCACCAACGGCTCGTACTACGCGCCGTTCTGGACCGAGATGCCGGACTTCAACCTGAAGAACCCGGCGGTCGTCGCCTGGCAGCAGGACAACCTGCGCTTCTGGCTCAACCGGGGCGTCGACGGCGTGCGCATCGATGCGGCCGGCAACCTGGTCGAGAACGGGCCATCGGCCTGGGAACATCAGGACGCCAACCATGCCGTGCTCGCCGCCACGAGGGCCGTGCTGGACGGCTACGGCGGGCGCTACCTGGTCTGCGAGGCACCGAGCCTGCCGCAGCGTTATGCGGCCGCCGACAGCTGCGGCGCGGCCTTCGCCTTCGGCCACCAGAACGACCTGGTCGCCGCCGCGCGCGGTGACGCCGCCGCACTGGCCCGCGTGGTCGCCTACCCGCTGTCGGCACCCGACGGCATGGCCGCCTTCGCCAGCAACCACGACAGCTTTGCCGGCCAGCGCGTGGCCGATCAGCTCGGCGGCGACATCACCCGCCAGAAGCTGCTGGCGGCCACCTACCTGCTGCAGTCACGCACCGCCTTCGTCTTCTACGGCGAGGAGATCGGCATGACCGGCGCTGCCACGTTGGACGGTGACCCGAAGCTGCGCGTGCCGATGAGCTGGACCGGCGAACGCGGCCGTGCCGGCTTCACCACCGGCACACCCTTCCGCGCCCTGGCCGGCAATGCGGCCACGCAAAACGTGGCGGCGCAGCAGGCCGATCCGGCCTCGCTGCTGTCGCACTACCGCGCCGTGATCGCCCTGCGCCGCGCCTTGCCGGCGCTGGTGGAAGGCCGCTACGCCCATGCCGCTTCCTCCGGCCTGGCGATGCAGTTCCAGCGCCTGGGTGGTGACCCGACGGGCGATCCGTCCGGCCTGGGGGGTGCCTGGGTCGGCGTCAACCACGGCGACAGCGCCGCGACCCTGGACGTGCCCGGCCTGTCCGCCAGCACCCGGCTGGTCCGCCACTGGCCGGCCGGTGCGGCCGACGTCGTCGCCGACGGCACCGGCCGTGCGCAGGTCACGCTGCCGGCGCGCAGCTTCGCGGTGATGCGCATCCAGCCCGGGAGCCCGCCATGATCCTCTTTCGACTCGCCGCCCGTTCAGCCGCGCTGGCCCTGCTGGCCCTGACCGGCCTCGCTCCCGCGATGGCCGCGCCCGCGAGAGACACGGCACCGCCGCCGGTCGACGTCGCCCCGGTGACGGCCCGACCGACGCCGAGCCCACTGTCGGCAGACTGGCATCACGGCGCCTTCATGCAGATCTTCGTGCGCTCCTACCAGGACAGCGACGGCGACGGCAACGGTGACCTGCGCGGGCTGATCGGGCGACTGGATGACCTGCAGGAGCTGGGCATCACCGGCCTGTGGCTGCTGCCCGTCATGCCCAGCCAGGACCAGGACCACGGCTATGCGGTGAAGGACTACCGCGCCATCGAGCCGGCCTACGGCACGCTGGCCGATTTCGACGAGCTGCTTCGACAGGCCCACGCGCGCGGCATCGGCGTGATCCTCGACTACGTCGTCAACCACAGCGCGGCCGAACACCCGTTGTTCGTGGCTGCAGACGCCTCGCGCACATCGCCCTGGCGCGACTGGTACGTCTGGCGTGACACGGCACCGGCGGGCTGGAAGATCTACGGCCAGAACCCGTGGTACGAGACCGACCAGGGCGCCTACTTTGCCGGCTTCTGGAACCAGATGCCCGACTTCAACCTGCGCAACCCGTCGGTCGTCGCCTGGCACCACGACAACCTGCGCTGGTGGCTCAACCGAGGGGTCGACGGCTTCCGCTTCGACGCCGTCGGCAACCTGATCGAGAACGGTCCGGACGCCTGGGAGAACCAGCCCGAGAACGACGCATTGCTCGACGGCATCCGCCGCGTCGTCATGGGCTACCCGAACCGCTACATGGTCTGCGAGTCGCCCGGCGCGCCGACCCGCTACGCGACAGCCGACACCTGCGGCGCGTCGTTCGCGTTCACGCAGAACTTCAACGTGATCGGTGCAGCCGCAGGCGACGAGGTCTCGCTGGCCGACGCGGCGGCCTACTTCACGACGGCACCCGCGACGATGGCCACGATGGCCAGCAACCACGACAGCTTTGCCGGCGACCGGCTGTGGAACCAGCTGGAAGGCGACCTGGTGGAGATCCGGCAGGCCGCCGCCAGCTACCTGCTGCTGCCCGGCACGCCCTTCATCTACTACGGCGAGGAGATCGGCATGGCCAATGCCGCCGCGCTCCAGGGCGATCCGCGACTGCGCTCGCCGATGAGCTGGAGCGCTGATCCGCTGCGCGGCGGCTTCACCACCGGTGAGCCCTACCGCGCACTGGCCGCCAACGTGAGCCGCCAGAACGTCGCGGCACAACGAGGCGATCCGGGCTCGCTGCGCAGCTTCTACCGTGACGTCATCGCGCTGCGCCGCAGCTCGCCCGCCCTCATGCGCGGGGCCTATGTGCGGCCGCAGGTCGACGGCCTGGTCTTCAGTTTCCAGCGCGTGCTCGGCGAGCGCCGCGCGCTGGTCGTCTTCAACCATGGCCGGCGTGCGGCGACCGCGAACGTGGCGGGCCTGCCAGCCAGCGCCACGCTGACCAGCCGCTGGCCTGCCGGCGATGCGGCCCTGCGCACCGACGCACAAGGCGCCGCCGCGCTCGTGGTGCCGGCCCGGTCGTTCCGGGTCTTCGAGTCCGTGCCCTGAGCGATGACGGCCCGGCACGGGCCTCCTCGAAGCCCGGCAAGCGAGCCACGCCGGGCCTCTTCAGAACCCGGCGTGGCCGGGTTCTCTTTTTTGCACGCTGCACGCCCCAACCCGATCACGGCATCATCCCGCCCTCGCCGAACACCCCGCCCCGAGGAGACACGAGATGAGCTACGCCGCCGCCCCCGATCGCTACGAATCGATGCCCTATCGCCGCTGCGGTGCCAGTGGCTTGCAGCTGCCGGCGCTGTCGCTGGGGCTGTGGCACAACTTCGGCGACACCACGCCGATGAGCGTGCAGCGCGAGATGGCGCGCACCGCGTTCGACCTGGGCATCACGCACTTCGACCTGGCCAACAACTACGGCCCGCCCTACGGCAGTGCCGAGATCAACTTCGGCCGGCTGCTGCGGGAAGACTTCAAGCCCTACCGCGACGAGCTGATCATCTCCAGCAAGGCCGGCTGGGACATGTGGCCGGGCCCCTACGGCCAGGGCGGCGGCTCGCGCAAGTACGTGCTGGCCAGCCTGGACCAGAGCCTGCAGCGGCTGGGTCTGGACTACGTCGACATCTTCTATTCGCACCGCTTCGACAAGGACACGCCGCTGGAAGAGACCGCGCAGGCGCTGGCCCACGCGGTGCGGCAGGGCAAGGCGCTGTACATCGGCATCTCGTCGTATTCGCCGGGCAAGACCGCCGAGATGGCCGCGCTGCTGAAGGCCGAAGGCGTGCCACTGCTGATCCACCAGCCGAGCTACAACCTGCTGAACCGCTGGATCGAGAACGGCCTGCTCGACACGCTGGCGCAGGTCGGCGCCGGCTGCATCACGTTCACCGCGCTGGCGCAGGGCCTGCTGTCGGACAAGTACCTCGCCGGCATCCCGGCGGACGCGCGCATCAACCGGCCGGGCGGTGGCTCGCTGATGCGCGAGCACCTGAGCGAGGCCAACCTGCAGCGCGTGCGCGCGCTCGACGCGATCGCCAAGCGGCGCGGCCAGAGCCTGGCGCAGATGGCGCTGGCCTGGGTGCTGCGCGATCCGCGTGTCACGACCACGCTGATCGGTGCCAGCAGCGCGGCGCAGATCCGCGAGAACGTCGGCGCGCTGAAGAACCTGTCGTTCAGCGCCCAGGAGCTGGCCGAGATCGACCAGCACGCCGGCGAAGGCGGCGTCGACCTGTGGCGCGCCCCGGCGTCGGACTGGGCTTGAGCGAGGTCCGGCAAGACGCTGCCGTGCAGCGCTGGTCGACCGAGGACGTCGCGGCGCCGCAGCGGCTGGACTACTGGATCGGCGCGGTGTGCGAGAACTTCGTCGAGATGGACGTCACCTGCCCGCAGCCGCAGTGGCTGGCCGCCGAGCTGGCCACGGCGCCGCTCGGGCGTCTGCAGCTCAACCAGGGACGTGGCAGTGCGCTGGACTTCTATCGGACCCGGCGCGGCATCGGCCGGCGCGAGGACCGCGCCGGCCACGTCTATTACCTGCTGTGCAAGACCGACTCGGCCTGGGTCGCCGCGCAGCACGGCGTCCAGGCGCGGCTGCTGCCAGGTGACCTGGTGATGGTCGATTCGCGCCACTGCTACGAACTGCATTTCCCCGAACGCTGCGACACCCTGTCGCTCGAACTGCCGGCCGACTGGGTCGAGCGCTGGTTGCCGGCTCCGGCCGAACAGGCCGGCCGCCGGATCGACGGCAGCAGCGGCTTCGGCGCGGCGCTGTCGGCCTACACCCGCCTGCTGCGACCGGAGCTGACGCTGGCCCCGCCGCTGCCGGTCGACCTGCTGGGTGACCAGCTCGGCGCGCTGCTCGCGCTGGCCACCGGCGGCTCGGCGAGCGCGCCGGGGCGGTCGTCGGTCGACCTGCGCGGGCGCATCGTCGCGGCGCTGCGCGAGCGTCATGCCGAACCCGGCCTGACCGCCGCCCAGGTCGCCGCCGGGCTGGGTGTCGGCGAGCGCAGCCTGCACCGCGCGCTGGCCGTCGAGGGCCTGACCTTCGCGAGCCTGCTGGCCGAATGCCGGGTCGGCGCGGCCCGGGTGCTGCTGGCCGATGCCCGCTTCGACCGCCTGACCGTCGCCGAGATCGGCCGCCGCGTCGGCCTGGCAGATGCCTCGCACTTCGTGCGGGTGATCCGCCGCCACACCGGCCGCACGCCGGGCGAGTGGCGCCGCCAGCGCTGATCCGCCCGGGCGAGGCCTGGCAGGCAGCGGCCAGCATCCTGGCAGACCACGGCTATCCGCCATCACCGGGACGGCCTAAGGTGTCGCGCACCACCACCCGACATGGAGACACCGATGTCCGACACCTACGTCCTCGTCCACGGCGCCTGGCACACCGGCCAGGAGATGGAGCCGGTCGCCGCCGAGCTGCGCGCCGCCGGTCACACGGTCCACTGCCCGACGCTGGCCGGCAACCGCGCCGGCGATGACCGCAGCGTCATCGGCCTGGCCGATGCGGTGGCCTCGCTGGTCGAACACGTCGAGTCGCACCGGCTCGAACGGGTGCGCCTGGTCGGCCACAGCTACGGCGGCATGGTGATCTCGGACGCGGCCGAGCGGCTGCTGCCCCGGCTGGCGCGGCTGGTCTACGTCAACGCCTTCGTGCCGCAGCCGGGCGAGAGCCTGACGGACATGATCCCGCCGCACTTCACGGCCCTGTTCGACGTGATCGCCAGCGCCAACGGCAACGCGCTGACGCTGCCCTTCCCGATCTGGCGCGACGCCTTCATCAACGACGCCGATCTGGCGCTGGCGCAGTCGGCCTACGCGCGGCTCAACCCGCATCCGTACCGGACCTTCACCGATCCGTCGTCGATCACGAAGCCGCTGGCCGAGCTGGAGCTGGGCAAGTCCTACGTCAACTGCGTGCTCGACACCGCCCTGCCGGCCAGCCTGCCGTGGCACCCGCGGCTGTCCGAGCGCCTCGGCCTGTACCGCTACATCGAGAGCGCCGGCAGCCACGAGGCCTGGTTCACCGAACCGGCCGCCCTGGCCCGCGCGATCGAGCGGGCCGGTCGGGACTGACGCCGCGCGATCGAGCGGGCCGGCCGGGACTGACGCCCCGGGCCGGCCCGTCCGTCACGGGCGCCTCAGCGCACGTGGAACGACGGCGCCGGCTTGTAGACCGGCGTGTCCAGCCCGGCCTGGCGGGCCTTCAGCTGCAGCGACAGGAACTGCGAGTAGTGGCGCGACTGGTGCAGGTTGCCGCCGTGGATCCACAGGTTGGGCACCGGCGTCGGCTTCCACATGTTGCGCAGCTCACCTTCCCACGGGCCCGGATCCTTGGTCGTGGCCGAGCCCAGGCCCCAGCACTTGCCGACCTGGTCGGCCACCTCGGGCGAGATCAGGTCCGCCAGCCAGCCGTTCATCGAGCCGTAGCCGGTCGCGTAGACCAGCAGGTCGCAAGGCAGTTCGGTGCCGTCGGTCAGCGTCACCGACTTCGGGTTGATGCGCTCGATGTTGACGCGGCTCTTGAGCTTGACGCTGCCGTTGGCCACCAGCTCGCTGGCGCCCACGTCGATGTAGTAGCCAGAGCCGCGGCGCAGGTACTTCATGAACAGGCCCGAGCCGTCCTCGCCGAAGTCGAGCATGAAGCCGGCCTTCTCCAGCCGCGCGTAGAGATCCGCATCGCGCTTCTTCATCTCCTCGTACACGGGGATGTGGAAGGTGTGCATGATCTTGTAGGGCACGCTGGCGAAGATCAGGTCGGCCTTGTGGTGGTCGATGCCGTTGGCCACCGCCTGCTCGCTGTAGAGGCCGCCCAGCGCCAGCTCCATCAGCGAATCGGACGGCGCGATGTGGGTCGAGCTGCGCTGCAGCATCGTGACGTCCGCGCCGTGTTCCCACAGGGCCGCGCAGATGTCGTGGGCCGAGTTGTTCGAGCCCAGCACGACCGCCTTCTTGCCGGTCCAGCCGTCCGAGCCGACGTGCTTGCTCGAATGCACCTGGACGCCCTCGAAGGTCTCCGCGCCGGGGATCTTCGGCACGTTCGGATAGCCCGACACGCCCAGCGCGAACACCAGCTGCTTCGGCCGCAGCGTGACCGGCTTGCCCTCGCGCAGCACGCGCACCTCCCAGGTCCCGCTGGCCTCGTCCCAGCGGGCCTTCTCGGCCACCGTCGAGCTCCAGTAGTTGATCTCCATCAGGCGGGTGTAGTGCTCCAGCCAGTCGCCGATCTTGTCCTTGGCGGCGAACACGGGCCAGTCGTCCGGGAAGGGCAGGTACGGCAGGTGGTCGTACCAGACCGGGTCGTGCAGGTGCAGGCTCTTGTAGCGGTTGCGCCAGCTGTCGCCGGGCCGCGCGTTCTTCTCGATGACGATGGTCGGCACGCCCAGCCGGCGCAGCCGCGCGGCCAGCGCGATGCCGCCCTGCCCGCCGCCGATGATCACGGTGTCGGGCTGCACGGTGTAGCCCAGCGACGCCTCTTCCTCGGCGCGCAGTTCGGCCCATGACTTGCGGCCCGGGAACACGCCGTGTTCGGCGCCCTTGGCGCGGTTCGGGCCCTTCTTCTCCTCGTGGCCCTTCAGCTCGGTCATGGTCGTCAGCAGCGTCCAGGCCTGGTCGCCGGCCTCGCCACTCTTGAGCCGGACCAGCCCGTGGCCACGCGCCTGGGCGGTCTCGTAGTCGAACCAGGCCTCGGTCACGCCGCCGCCCTCGGTCGCCTCGCCACGGACGGTGAAGTTGCGCGCCTGGGTGCGGGCCGCACAGGCCGCCACCATCTCGCGGATCTGGTCGCGGCCTTCCTCGGTGCGGATGTTCCAGGTGAAGGACACGAGGTCGCGCCAGTAGCTGTCGGCCTCGAACAGCGCCGCCACGGCATCGGCATCGCCGCTGTTGAGCGCCGCCTCGAAACGGCCCAGCCAGGCCTGGGCGCGTTGTGTGGGTGTCGTCATCGATGAGTCTCCTGTGGTGTGGTCCACCAGGCGGATCGGGCCTGGCAACCGGACTCAGCGCAAGGCCCGTGCCCGGCCTTCCGGCCATGCCCCGAAGGCCTGCAAACCCCCGACAACCCCGTGTTCATCGATGAAAGACGCGATCGGCCCGATCCGTCAGGCCCCCGTGCAGCTGTCACACCCGGTCAGCTGTCACGCCCCGGCTGCGACAGGTGTCACAGGTCCAGCGGCGACGCGATGCCCCAGCGCTTCATGCGCCGGTACAGCGTCATGCGCGAGCAGCCGAGCTGGCGCGCGACGGCCGACACGTTCCAGCGCGCGGCCTGCAGCGCCTGGCGCAGCGCCTCGGCTTCCTGCGGGCCCTGCAGCGCCAGCGCGTCGGCGTCCGGGCGTCGTGACGGTGGCGCGGCGCGGGCCTCGTCCGGCGCGGGTGCCAGCACCGCATCGGGCAGGTCGGCCAGGCCGATCACGCCGCCGACGCAGACCGTGCGGGCGTAGTCCAGCGCGTTGCGCAGCTCGCGCAGGTTGCCGGGCCAGCGGTGGGCGTGCAGGGCGGCGCGGGCGGCCGCTTCGAGCGCCGGGGCCGGCCGGGCCTGATGCGCAGGGTGCGCCAGCATCCGGTCGATCAGGCCGTCGAGGTCGCGCCGCTCGCGCAGCGGCGGCAGTTGCACGTGCGCGCCGTTGAGGCGGTAGTACAGGTCGTCGCGGAACCGGCCCTCGCGCACCAGCGCCTCCAGCGGCCGGTGGGTCGCGGCGATCACCCGAAGGTTGACCTTGACCGGCCGGGTCGCACCGATCGGCAGCACCTCGCGTTCGGCCAGCACGCGCAGCAGCCGGGCCTGCAGCGGGCGCGGCATGTCGCCGATCTCGTCGAGGAACAGCGTGCCGCCATCGGCCTCCTGGATCAGCCCTCGCTTGCCCTTGGGCCCGGCGCCCGAGAAGCTGCCGGCCAGATGCCCGAACAGCTCGCTCTCGATCAGCGACTCCGGGATCGCCGCGCAGTTGACCGCCACGAACGGCCCGCCGCGCCGTTCCGAGGCCGCGTGCATCGCCTGCGCGAACAGCTCCTTGCCACTGCCGGTCTCGCCGGTGATCAGCAGGCTGACGGGGCTGTTGACCAGCCGCGCCGCGCGTTCGATCTGGCGGTCCAGCGCCGGGTCGCCAGCCGACAGCGCGGCCAGCGGCGCCGGCACCTTCGGGTCGGCGGACAGATCGCCGATCAGCCCGGCATCGGCCGCCTGGCGATGCGCTGCCGGACGCCCCGGCGGCGGCGAGGCCAGCAGGAACAGCAGCTGCCGGCCATCGCTGCGGCGCACCGCGCGCTGGTCGACCGCGCGGCCCTGCACGTAGCGGCCGAGCCGGTCCAGCGGCACGTCGATCAGCCGGGTCAGCGGCTGGCCGATCAGCGCGGACGACCGTCCGGGCAGCGCGACGCCACCGAGCGCCGGCTCGAACAGCAGCTGCGCGCGGCGGTTGTGGCCGATCACGCGGCCGGCCTCGTCCAGCGCCAGCAGGTAGTCCGGGTTGACGTCCAGGAACTGCGGCGCCTCGCTCAGGCGCAGCACCCAGTCCTGCCGGTGACGCTGCAGGAAGGCCGCGTTCTCGACGTGCTGCGCATAGACCTTCACCAGCTGCAGCGCCAGGTGCTGGCTCTCCTTGGGCTGCGCCGAGCTGAGCTGCGAGATGTCCAGCACCGCCTGCAGCCGCCCCAGCGTGTCGTGTACCGGCGCGGCCGTGCAGGTCAGCGGGATGTGGGTGGCGTCGAAGTGGTCGTCCAGATGCACCGTCAGCGCCTGCCCGGTGCTCAGGCAGGTGCCGACGCCGCAGGTGCCGGCGTGGTGCTCGCTCCAGTCCGCCCCCAGATACAGCCCGGCGCGGCGCAGGTGCGGTTCCATCTGCAGGTCGCCGAGGAAGTCGACCGTGACGCCGCGCGCATCGGTCAGCAGCACGACATAACCCTGCCCGGCGACCTGGTGGTAGAGCGACTCCAGCCCGTGCCGCGCGATCGACAGGAACGCGTCCATCTGGTCCTGGTGCTCGCGCAGCCGCGCCTGCGGCAGGATGACCGCCTCCTGCATCCGCGTCGGATCGAGCCGGTGCTCCCGCACGCAGCGCTCCCAGCTCGCCCGGATGATGGCGTCATGCCGCGCGGCAGCCGGCGCCCCGACACCGCTGTCGGCCACCTGCATCACGGTCGCGATGTGGGCCTGCCGGTTCAGCGGCGAGGCAGTGGTCAAACCAGCGTTCAACCCAGCATTCGAGGCAACGGCCATGAGCGGTCTCCGGTCGGGGCGGAACGCTCGAATGTGCCGCAGGGGGCGGGGGTGTGGCGAGGGTGGAATCACGGAGCGCGGGGTGGGCTTGGGGCGCCACTTCTTCCCTGCTTCGTCTGCTGATTCAGCCGTAGGGCGCAGGGTCGGCTTCGTTCATCCAAGGCGGCGTGACGACCTTGCCATCGTCGGCGACCCGTTGTCTGGACTTGACGAGGTTCAAGCTCTGGAAGCAGCCCAGAGGCGGGCGAAGTCAAACGAGAGCTGGCGGAGGCGACGGGTGGCGTGCGCTACCGTCCTGCTCCCCTACACCGCATTGCCCACCCATGGCCCGCAACATCGAGATCAAGGCTCGCCTGACATCGCTCGCCGAGATCGAGCCGAAGGTCGCGGCGGTCGCCACCGAAGGGCCGGTCGTGCTGCTGCAGGACGACACCTTCTTCGCCTGCGCGAACGGGCGGCTGAAGCTGCGGGCGTTCGGGGCGGATGCCGACGGGAAGACGCCGCCGGCCGACCTGATCTTCTACCGGCGGGCGGATGCCGCCGGGCCGCGCGCCAGCCACTACCGCATCAGCGCCTGCCCGGACGCGGACGGCATGCGGGTGCTGCTGGCGGAGGCGCATGGGCAGACCGGGCGGGTGCGCAAGCGCCGGGTGCTCTACCTCGTCGGCCGCACCCGCGTACATCTGGACGAGGTCGAGGGCCTGGGCGCCTACCTGGAGCTGGAGGTGGTGATGCGCGACGGCGAGCCGGCCGAGGCCGGGCTGGACGAGGCGCGCGCGTTGATGGCGCAGTTGGGCATCGCGCCGGCACAGCTGGAATCGCGCGCCTATGTCGACCTGCTGGCCGAGCGTCAGGCCGCTGGCGACTGGCGCCTGGAACTGGCCGATTCCGAGCTGGCGTCGATCGGGCTGGACGAGGATGGCGCGTTGCGGCTGCGGTTGGCGGTCGCGGTGCTGGAGCCGTCCGCCGAACGGCGCGCCGAGGGTGCCGAGACCGAACACGCGCTGGGCGTGACCTTGCGCTTCGGCGCGGTCGCCGGGCTGAGTGCCGACACGCTCGGCGCCTGGACGCCGGGCCGCATCCGCCGCGCCCGCGTCACCACCGGCGGCAGTGCCGGCACCGTGGCACTCCCTTGCCCCGGCCACATTGCCGGGCCGCTGGCGGTGGAACTTCAGCCGGCACATGGCGAGGCGCTCCATTGGCAAGCGGTCGGGCTCACGGTGTCGCTGGCGAACGACGCGCGAAGGCTGGATGTGCACGCTTGCTGAACAAGGTGTCGCAGAAAAGACCCGACTCTGACGCGGGTCAATCCGGATCTACCTGCGATAGCCCGCTGCAAGGCGATTGGACTAACTTGTCGGGTGTCTTCCTCCGCGCCCGGTCCCCGCGTCCGAATCCCGTCTGTGCCCGACCCCGAAAAACCCTCCACGCCCCTGCCCGGATCGGCGGCCGCGCCACGCTTGCCGGCCACCACGCCGGACCCCGTTGTCCAGGGTGAACCGGAGGCGGGCGCGCGCCTGCACCGGCCGAGGCTGGTCGGCATCGGCGCTTCGGCGGGCGGGCTGGAGGCGCTGAAGACGCTGCTGCCGGGCCTGCCGGTCGATGCGGACCTGACCTACGTCGTGCTGCAGCACCTCGCGCCGACCCACCGTTCGCTGCTGGCCGAGATCCTGGCCTCGCACACGACCATGCCGGTGCACGAGGTCCACGACGGCGACCGCCCCACCGGCGGCGTGGTGCTGGTGACGCCGCCCAACGCGCACATCGAGTTCGACGGCGAGCGGCTGCGCCTGACCGAGCCCGATCCGCAGTCGCTGCCACGGCCGTCGATCAACCTGTTCTTCGCGTCCCTGGCCGATCGGGTCGGCCCGCACGCGGTCGGCGTGATCCTGTCGGGCACCGGCTCCGATGGCGCGATGGGCCTGCGCCAGATCCACGCGGCTGGCGGCCGCACGCTGGTGCAGCAGCCGGCCACCGCGCGCTACACCGGCATGCCGGAGGCGGCGATCCGCGCGGTCGGCCATGACCGGGTGCTGCCGCCCGAGGCGATCGGGCCGGCGATCGAGCGCCGGCTGCTCGACTGTCCCGACGATGGGTTGATGGACGAATCGGCCGACACGCTGGCGCCCGGCTTCATCCCGGACCAGTTCGGCGAGCTGCTCGGGCTGGTACGGCGGCGCTGCGGCATCGACTTCGCCGAGTACAAGGAAGCCACGCTGCTGCGCCGCATCGCCCGCCGCATGCAGGCCCGCGACACGCCCGAGCTGGGCGACTACCTGCGCCTGTGCCAGCGCGAACCTGGCGAGCTGGACCTGCTGGCGCGCGACACGCTGATCTCGGTGACGCGCTTCTGGCGCGATCCGGCCGCCTTCCAGGTCCTGTCGGAGGCGATCGGCGCGCTGGTGCGACGCCAGCCGCCCAGCGAGCCGCTGCGTGTCTGGGTGGCGGGTTGCGCGACCGGCGAAGAGGCCTATTCCGTCGCGATGGCCTTCGGCGAGGCGCTGGGCGACCACCTGGCCGAGCGGGTCCTGCAGATCTTCGCGACCGACCTGGACCTGGAGGCGCTGGCGCTGGCCCGGCGTGGCCTGTACCCGCCCAGCGCGCTGTCGGACGTGCCCGAGGCGCTGGTCAAGCGCTACTTCACGCCCTATGGCGCGCAGGTCGAGTTCTCGCGCCAGCTGCGCGAACGGGTCGTGTTCTCGCGCCATGACCTGACGCGCGATCCGCCGTTCCCGCGCATGGACCTGATCTGCTGCCGCAACGTGCTGATCTACCTGAAGCAGGAAGCGCAGTCGCGCGTGATGCGCACCTTCCACTACGCGCTGCAGCCGCGTGGCCTGCTGTTCCTGGGGCGCAGCGAATCGGTGCTGCACCACGAGGACCAGTTCGTCGCGATCGACAAGGAACAGCGCCTGTACGAGCGCACCGGCCGCCGCGCCGCGCTGCCGGAACGTCCGCTGGAACCGGCCGGTCCGCCGGCGGCGGCCCTTCGCCAGCGCCGGGGGCCGATGCCGGAGACCGAAGCCCAGCTGCTGCGTCAGGCCGCCAGCGCCTACCTGCCGCCCTGCGTGCTGCTGGACGAGCGCCTGTGCGTGCTGCAGGTCCACGGCGAGGTCGGCCCGTTCCTGGCGCTGCGGCCGGGCAGCCAGTCGCTCGACGTGCTGTCGCTGGCGCGGCCGTCGATCGAGTCCGAGCTGCGCCTGATGTGCGCGCTGCTCGACGACAGCCGCCAGCCGCGCCATGCCGACGTGGTGCTGACCGAGGGCCGGCGGCGCGATCCGTGGCGGATGGTGCTGCACCCCTACGTCGGCCCGGCCGGCCAGCGCCGGGCGCTGCTGGCGTTCGAACGGCGGCCGAGACCGCGTTGCCGCGCCGAGGGGCCGGTGAGCGGTCCCGACGGCCTGGCCTCGCAGGCCGACACCCAGGCCGATCTCGCCACCGCGCGCGAGCGGATGAAGAGCCTGGTCGAGCAGCTCGAGGCCAGCAACGAGGAGATGCAGGCGCTCAACGAGGAAGCCCAGGCGACCAACGAGGAGCTGCAGGCCAGCAACGAGGAACTGCAGTCGGCCAACGAGGAGATGCAGGCCACCAACCAGGAGCTGGCCACCGTCAACGCCGAGCTGAACCACCAGTGGCGGCGCTACCAGCAGCTGTCCGACGAGCTGCAGAGCATCCACAACAGCATCGACCTGCCGCTGCTGGTGATCGACGCCAGCCTGGCGATCCGCCGCTACAACGACGCCGCCGCGCGGCTGTTCCACCTGAGCGCCGGCTGCGAGGGCCTGCAGCTGGGCACAATGACCCGCCCGGCGGGCATGCCCGACCTGAGCCTGCCGGTGATGCAGGCGCTGCACTCGGCCAGCCCGCTGGTGGTCCACCTGCCGCGCACCGACGACGGCAGCGAGTTCGTGCTGCACCTGGCCCACGAGGTCCACGGCGGCGAACGTCGCGGCATGGTCCTGACGCTGGTCGACAACACCCAGCTGGCCCGCGCCGAACGCCAGACCCGCAGCACCGAACAGCGCCTGCTGGCGGTGATGAGCCACGGCGGCGCGCTGGTGGCGATCAAGGACGCGTCCGGCCGCTACGAGTTCGCCAACGACCGCTACTGCCGCTTCTTCGAGCTGGAGCCCGGCACGATGGCCGGCCGCACCGACCTGCAATGCCTGCCCGCTGAGGTGGCCGGCCGGCTGCGCGACGCCGACATCGAGGTGCTGCGCGAGCACGAGGGCATCGAGCGCGAGGAGTTCTTCGACCTGGACGGCCGGCGCCGCTCCTGGTGGGTCAGCCGCTATGCGATGCGCGACGAGCACGGCGCGGTCGTCGCGGTCTGCGTGCAGGCGGTCGACCTGACCCGCTGGCATGCCGCCGACGAGGAGCTGCGCATCGCCGCGCGCATCCTCGACGTGACCTCCGAGGGGGTCATGATCACCGACCCGGCGCACCACATCCTGCGCGTCAACAAGGCCTTCACGACGGTCACCGGCTACAGCGCCGAGGAGGTCCGCGGCAAGCGGCCGAGGCTGCTGTCCTCCGGGCGCCACGACGACACCTTCTACGACGACATGCGCCAGCAGCTCGAACGCGAGGGCGCCTGGCGCGGCGAGATCTGGAACAAGCGCAAGAACGGCGAGGTCTATCCGGAGTGGCTGTCGATCAGCGCGATGCACGATCCGTCCGGCGCGGTGACCCACTACGTCGGCGTGTTCTCGGACATCTCGCAGCTGGCCGCCTCGCGCGAGCGCATCGAGCGCCTGGCCACCCATGACGAGCTGACCGGCCTGCCCAACCGCAGCCTGCTGGGCGACCGGCTGGACCATGCCATCGACGCGGCGCGCCGGGCCCGCCACGAGCTGGCGCTGTGTTTCATCGACCTGGACAACTTCAAGACCATCAACGACAGCCTGGGCCATGCCGCCGGCGACGAGATGCTGCGGCTGGCGGCGCGCCGGATCGTCGACCACGTGCGGGCGGCCGACACGGTCGCGCGCATCGGCGGTGACGAGTTCGTGCTGCTGCTGGAGGACACCTCGCGCCACGAGTGCCTGCAGACGGTCGAGCGCCTGAGCCGCGCGCTGGCCGAGAACGTCATCCTGCGCGACAGCACCGTGGCGGCAGCGGCCAGCATCGGCATCGCCTTCTTCCCGAGCGACGGCGAGGACGGCGCCACGCTGATGCGCAACGCCGATGCGGCGATGTACCGCGCCAAGCGGGCCGGCCGGGCGCGCTACGAGTTCTTCTCGTCCGAGGTCGGCGAGAGCGCACGCAACCGGCTGCAGCTCGAGAGCGGCCTGCGCACCGCGCTGCAGAACGGCGAGCTGATGCTGGTCTACCAGCCGCAGGTGCAGCTGGCCGATGGCCACGTCACCGGCTTCGAGGCGCTGCTGCGCTGGCGCTCGGGGGCCGGCGAGTGGATCGCGCCGTCGATGTTCCTGCCGATCGCCGAGGAGACCTCGCTGATCGACACGATCGGCGACTGGGTGATCGACCAGGCCTGCGCCCAGCTGGCGCAGTGGCGTCAGGCCGGCCACGCCTCGCTGACGATGTCGGTCAACGTCTCGCCGCGCCAGCTGCGCGACCGCCATTTCGCCGACCGGGTGCAGAACCACCTGATGCACCACCGGGTGCCGGGCCACCGGCTGATCATCGAGGTGACCGAGAGCGCGCTGCTGCAGCCGGGCGAGCACCTGGCGCCGCTGCTGCGCCGGCTGCAGGCGCTGGAGGTGCAGCTGTCGCTGGACGACTTCGGCACCGGCTACTCGTCGCTCGCCCACCTGCGCCAGCTGCCGCTGCATGAGCTGAAGATCGACCGAAGCTTCATCGACGGCGTGGCCGACCAGCGCGACGACCGCGAGATCGTCACCGCGATCCTGGGCCTGGCACGGGCGCTGGGCCTGCGCGTGGTTGCCGAGGGCGTCGAGACCCCGGCGCAGCGTGACGCGTTGCGGGCCCATGCCTTCGCCACCGCCGATGCGAACAGTCCGCCGCTGCTGACCCAGGGCTTCCTCTACGCGCCCGGGCTGATGCCCGACCAGGTCGGTCCGTGGCTGCTGCGTGCGGCCCGCCCGGCGGCCCGGCGATCCGGCGAAACCCCTGCATGACCAAGGCACCGCCCGGCGGCATCGCCAGCTGGTACGAGGTCGATGCCGAGGACCGGGTGCAGGCGGTATCGCCCGACTGGGACGGCTTCGCCCGCGCCAACGACGGGCCGGGCGCGCTGTCCCGCCAGGTGGTGGGCCGGCCGCTGGCCGAGTTCCTGACCGGCGATCCGACCCGCATGTTCGTCAGCGCGATCTTCGAGGCGGCCCGCCTGACCGGCCGTCCGCGCACCCTGCCCTACCGCTGCGACGCGCCCGATCTGGTCCGTCAGCTGGAGATGACGGTGCTGCCGCTGGCCGGCGGCGCGCTGCGGGTCGAGCACCGGATCCGCAGCGTGACGCCGCGCCAGCCCCGGCTGGCCCTGCAGGCGCTGCGCCCGCACGACCCCGCGACCGCCCGCTGGATGCGCTGCAGCCAGTGCCTGCGACTGGCGATGCCGGGGCCGGGCTCGCCGTGGTCGGAACTGGACGACAAGCTGCCCGATCTGGTCAGCGCGGCCCACCTGACGCTGCCGGTGCGCGACGGCGTCTGCCCGACCTGCATCGGGCGACAGCAGGACACCTGACCGCGCCGCCCGGTTGACCGGTGCGGGGTGCCTCAGGACACCGCCGCCGCCGCGCCGGTCCAGTAGCTCGGCGCGCCGTAGGTGTGCTTGAGGTAGTCGATCCACAGCCGCACCCGCAGCGGCAGGTGGCGGGCATGCGAGAACACCGCGTAGATGCCGTTGGGCGGCGCGGCGTAGTCGTCCAGCACGGCCACGAGGCGGCCGCTGCGCAGGTCGTCCTCGACCTCCCACTGGCTGCGCCAGGCCAGCCCCAGGCCGTCGCGGCACCAGGCGTGCAGGACCTGGCCGTCGGTGCAATCGAGCCGGCCGGGCGGGCGCAGGTGGGTCACCTCGCCGTCGACCGTGAAGGCCCAGCCGCGTGACTGGCTGGCCTCGGAGCTGAGCGTCAGGCACTCGTGGCGCATCAGGTCGCCCGGGTGCTGCGGCAGGCCGGCCCGCGCCAGGTAGGCCGGTGAGGCGACGCAGCGGCGGCGGTTGTCGGCCAGCCGCACGCTGATCAGGCTGGAATCGGGCAGGTCGCCGACCCGCACGGCGCAGTCGTAGCTCTCGTGGACCAGGTCGATCACCCGGTCGGCCAGGTTCAGCGAGATGCGCACGTCCGGATGCAGCGCCTGGAAGCGCGGCACCAGCGGCGCGACGTGGCGGCGGCCGAAGCCGCCCGGGGCGGTCAGGCGCAGCTGGCCGGCCGCCTTGACGCCGCCGGCGCTGACGCTGGCCTCGGCGTTGGCCAGGTCGGCCAGCAGCCGGTGGCAGTCCTCCAGGAAGGCGCTGCCCTCGTGCGTCAGCGTGATGCGGCGGGTCGTGCGCACCATCAGCTTGACGCCCAGGCGGGCCTCCAGCGCGTCGATGCGCCGGCCGATCATGGCCGGCGCGACGCCCTCGCCGGCCGCCGCCGCGGTCAGGCTGCCCTTCTGGGCGACGGCGACGAAGGCTTCGAGCTGGGTCAGGCGGTCGGACATGGCGGGGCTCCCGGCGAGGGTTCTGGGCGACGGTTCATTCGTGCATCCGATGCACGAATCCAAGAACTTTGGCGCGCGTAATGCAGATCAAAGTATCGAATAAAGTGACGGCACACGCTTCCCGAACTTCCTTCAACCGCGTTCAACGCCCCGCCACATGGTCCGCGCCGTCCTGTTCGATGCCTACGGCACCCTGTTCGACGTCTACAGCGTCGGGCTGCTGGCCGAGCAGCTGTTCCCGCAGCGCGGCGAGGCGCTGGCGCTGCTGTGGCGCGACAAGCAGATCGAGTACACGCGGCTGATCACGATGAGCGCGGCCGACGGCAGCCGCTACCGCCCGTTCTGGGACATCACCCGCGCCGCGCTGCGGTTCGCCGGCCAGCGCCTGGGCCTGCCGATGACGGCCGAGTCCGAGGACCGGCTGATGAACCAGTACCGCCACCTGAGCGCCTTCCCCGAGGTGCGCGAGGTGCTGCAGTCGCTGCACGCACGCGGCATCCGCACCGGCATCCTGAGCAACGGCGACCCGGCCATGCTGGGCATCGCGGTGCGCAGCGCCGGGCTGGACCACCTGATCGATCCGCTGCTGAGCGTCGAGCCGGTGCGCGTCTTCAAGACCGACGCCCGCGCCTACGCGCTCGGCCCGCAGGCGCTGGGCCTGCCGGCGCGCGACATCCTGTTCGTCTCCAGCAACGGCTGGGACGCCATCGGCGCGACCTGGCACGGCTACACGACCCTGTGGGTCAACCGCGCCGGCCTGCCGCTGGACCCGCTGGGCACCGAACCGACCCGCATCGGCACGAGCCTGGCCGACGTGCTCGATTTCTTCCCGGCGCTGACCTGAACCCTGAATCCTGAACGCTGAAACCCGTTCCCGACCGATCCCGACCGATCCGAATACCAAGACCCCCGAAGGACATCACCATGACCGCACGCACCACCGTTCACGGCCTGAAGGTCGCCACCGAGCTGTTCCGCTTCGTCGAGGACGAGGTGCTGCCCGGCAGCGGCATCGACAGCGCCCGCTTCTGGGCCGGCTTCGACGCCATCGTCCGCGACCTGGCCCCGCGCAACGCCGCGCTGCTGGCCGAGCGTGACCGCATCCAGACGGAGATGGACGGCTGGCACCGCGCCCACCCCGGCCCCATCGCCGACATGGCCGCCTACCGCGCCTTCCTGAGCCAGATCGGCTACCTGGTGCCGGTGCCCGAGACGGTGCAGACGACCACCGCCAACGTCGACGCCGAACTGGCCACGCAGGCCGGCCCGCAGCTGGTCGTGCCGATCCTGAACGCGCGCTACGCGTTGAACGCGGCCAACGCGCGCTGGGGCTCGCTGTACGACGCGCTCTACGGCACCGACGCGATCCCCGAGACCGACGGCGCCGAGCGGGCCGGCGGCTACAACCCGGTGCGCGGCGCCAAGGTCATCGCCTACGCCCGCCGCGTGCTGGACCAGGCCGCCCCGCTGGCCAGCGGCAGCCACGCCGATGCCACCGGCTACGCGGTCGCCGGCGGCGCGCTGGTCGTGACGCTGAAGGGCGGTGCCACCACCGGCCTGCAGGACAGCGGCGCCTTCGCCGGCTACACCGGTGACGCGGCAGCGCCGCGCTCGGTGCTGCTGCGTCACAACGGCCTGCACCTGGACGTCCAGATCGACCGCAGCACGACCATCGGCGCCAGCGACGCGGCCGGTGTCAGCGACGTGATCGTCGAATCGGCGCTGTCGACCATCCTCGACCTGGAAGACTCGGTCGCCGCCGTCGACGCCGAGGACAAGGTGCTGGCCTACCGCAACTGGCTGGGCATCCAGCTGGGCACGCTGACCGAGGAGGTCAGCAAGGGCGGCAAGTCCTTCACCCGCCGCCTCAACGCCGACCGGCTCTACACCGCGCCGTCGGGCAGCGGCGAGGTGCGCCTGCACGGCCGCTCGCTCATGTTCGTGCGCAACGTCGGCCACCTGATGACGAACCCGGCCGTCCTGTGGGGCGCTGACGATCGCGAGATCCCCGAGGGGATCATGGACGCCGTCATCACCACCACCATCGCGCTGCACGACCTGCAGGGCCGTGGCCAGAACGGCCTGCGCAACTCGCGCACCGGCAGCGTCTACATCGTCAAGCCGAAGATGCACGGCCCGGCCGAGGTGGGCTTCGCCGCCGAGCTGTTCGGCCGTGTCGAGCAGCTGCTCGGCCTGCCCGACAGCACCGTCAAGCTGGGCATCATGGACGAGGAGCGCCGCACCAGCGTCAACCTCAAGGCCTGCATCGCCGCCGCGTCGTCGCGCGTGGCCTTCATCAACACCGGCTTCCTCGACCGCACCGGCGACGAGATGCACACCGCCATGCTGGCCGGTCCGATGATGCGCAAGGGCGACATCAAGGGCAGCGCCTGGATTGCTGCCTACGAGCGCCGCAACGTGCTGATCGGCCTGTCCTGCGGCCTGCGCGGCCGGGCCCAGATCGGCAAGGGCATGTGGGCCATGCCCGACCTGATGGCCGCCATGCTCGACCAGAAGATCGGCCACCCGAAGGCCGGCGCCAACACCGCCTGGGTCCCGAGCCCGACCGCCGCGACGCTGCACGCGCTGCACTACCACCAGGTCAGCGTGGCCGCCGTCCAGCAGCAGATCGAGGCCAGCGGCGACGCCCGCGACCCGGCCATCACCGAGAAGCTGCTGACCGACCTGCTGACGATCCCGGTCGTCGCCCAGGCCACCTGGAGCGCCGCCGAGCGCCAGCAGGAGATCGACAACAACGTGCAGGGCATCCTCGGCTACGTCGTGCGCTGGGTCGACCAGGGCGTGGGCTGCTCCAAGGTGCCCGACATCAACGACGTCGGCCTGATGGAAGACCGCGCCACGCTGCGCATCAGCAGCCAGCACATCTGCAACTGGCTGCACCACGGCGTCGTCACCGAAGCCCAGGTGCGCGAGACCTTCGCGCGCATGGCCGTCAAGGTCGACCAGCAGAACGCCGGCGACCCGTCCTACAAGAGCCTTGCCGCCCACCCGCAAGGCGCCGCCTTCCAGGCCGCGCTGGACCTCGTCTTCAAGGGCAAGGAACAGCCCAGCGGCTACACCGAGCCGCTGCTGCATGCGTGGCGGTTGAAGGTGAAGGCGGGCGGCTGACCCTCAGTCGCCGCCACCACACCCGAACGCCTGCGCCAGCGCGGCGGCCACCGGATCGGTCGCGGCGATCGACAGCGTGACGGTGTGGCGCACCGTCTCGCCGCCGCCGGCCGGCTCCGACACCAGGCGGCGCGCGGACGGCTCGTAGCGCAGCCGCTCGCGGGTGCTGCGTTCGGTGCTGGCGCGCAGGTCGGCGTCCCACGGCGCGCCCTCGTCGAGCGGGCCGGGACCATCCGGGAAGGTGCGGTGCAGCCAGGCCAGCACCTGCACCACCTCGGCGTGCAGGGCGGCCAGGTGGTCCGGGCGGACGGAGGCCATCGCGTCGAACGTGTGATGGCCTTCGCCGTCGTCGCTGGTCTCGAAGTCCAGCAGGTGCAGGGTCGTCGTCTTGGGCATGACCGGAATTCTCGTTCCGGGCCGCCCCAAGCCGGACCGGGTCCTCACATCGGCGTTGGCGTCCCGGCCATCCGGTCGTACTTCAGGAAGTACTGCCGCGCCAGCGCGACCAGCTGCTTGTCGCTCGGGTGATCGACCGCCTCGTAGCCGACGACCTGCGGCGAGAGCGCCGGGCGGTGCTTGTCGACGTAGTGGCGGAAGTCGGCCAGCGCGGTGTGCGAGCCCGTCACCAGCACCTCGGTGATGCCGGCCAGCGCGTCGCAGACGACCGCATAGAACTCGTGTTCGGTGCGGACCGCGCTGCCATGCTGCTTGGTGTGGTGGGTGCGGGCCTTGATCTTCTCGGCCTGCACGTGTTCGGCGTCGAACTGCAGCACCTGGGCCTGGTGGTGATCGATCAGCACCACGGCGTGGAACATCGTCATCGGGAACTCTCCTGCTCAAGGCGTCGCGTCCGGGGCCGGGTCGGCGGGTTGCCGGTGGTTGGCGTGCCCCGGGCGTCAAGGCCATGTTCTGCCCGCCGCCGTCCGCCGGCCTTGACCGGGCGCAAGCCGCATCCCCGCCGGGGCAAACCCGAGCGCACCGGCTCGACATGCCAAGCCGATAGCATCCCGCCCTTGCCCGAAAGAAAAGTCCGCCGATGAACCGTTCCCTGTTCCACCACGCCCTGATCCTGGGGCTGCTGTCGGCCATCGGCCCGTTCGCGATCGACATGTACCTGCCGGCCCTGCCGGAGATCGGCCGCGCGCTGCAGGCCGAGCCGCATGCCGTGCAGAACAGCCTGACCGTCTTCTTCCTGGCGCTGGGCGTGTGCCAGCTGATCTATGGCCCGATGTCCGACCGCTACGGCCGCAAGCCGCCGCTCTATTTCGGTCTGGCGCTGTTCGTGGTGGGCAGCATCGGCTGCGCGCTGTCGACCGACGTGAACCAGCTGATCGGCTTCCGCTTCCTGGAAGGCCTGGGCGCCTGCGCCGGTGCGGTGGTGCCGCGCGCCATCGTGCGTGACCTGCACACCGGCGTCGAGGCGACGCGGCTCAGCTCGCTGCTGATGCTGGTGTTCAGCGTCTCGCCGATCCTGGCGCCGCTGGCCGGCAGCCTGACGATCGCCGTGGTCGGCTGGCGCGGCATCTTCTGGATCGTCACGGTGATCGCGCTGGCCGCGATCGTGATGATGGCGATGTGGCTGGAGGAAAGCCGCCCGGCCTCGGTGCGCGAGGCCGAACGCCCGGCCGGCGCCGGCTCGGCCTACGTCACGCTGCTGCGCGACCGCCACTTCCTGGGCCTGACCTTCATCGGCGCCTTCGGCATGTCCGGCTTCTTCGCCTACCTGGGCAGTTCGCCCTATGTGCTGATCGACCACTACGGCCTGAGCCCGGCGCAGTACAGCGTGTGTTTCTCGATCAACGCGGCGGCCTTCATCGGCCTGGCGCAGTTCAACGGCCGGCTGGTCGCGCGGCATGGCCTGCCCGCCGTGATCCGCACCGGCGTGATCGGCTTCAGCACGATGGCCCTGCTGCTGTGGCTGTGCTTCGCGGCCGGCCTGGGCTCGCTGCCGCTGATGCTGGTGCTGGTCTTCCTGAGCCTGGGCTGCCTGGGCCTGGTCGTGCCGACCACCGCCGTGCTGGCGCTGGAAGAACACGGCGCGATCGCCGGCACCGCATCGGCCGTGCAAGGCACCTTCCAGATGGTCACCGGCGCGGTCGTGATGGGCATGGTCTCGCTGTTCGTCGACGGCACCGCCTGGCCGATGGTCTGCGGCATCGCCGGCTGCGCGGTCGCCGCTTCGGTGCTGACCTGGGGCACGCTGGGCCGGCGCGATGCCGCGCCCGTCACGCCGATCTCGCCATGAGCGACGACGACCAGATCGAGATCCCCGCCTCCTTCATCGCCCTGCACGCCGATCCGCGCGGACGTCTGCGCATCGCCCGGACCGACCTGCGCCAGCGCTACGAATGGTGCGAGGACATGGCGCAGATGCTGGTCGAGCGCGCCCAGCGCGTCCACCACGACCTGGGCGTCGCGCAGGTCGACGTCATCGCCCGCATCGGCGCCGGCCTCGCGGACCCGACCAGCCAGGTCGACGCTGCCGAATCGACCTGGGTCCTGCACCGGCTGGCCGAACTGCTGGGTTGGGACTGGGACGAGGTCGCGCCTGCATCCGATCCCGACCGGGCTGCGTAAGGAGAGGCGTGGGCGGACACCGGCTGGTGACCGCTCCTCCTCAACCCTTGCGGAACCCGACATGAACGCCAAGCTCACCCTGATCGCCACCACCTCCGCCACGCTGCTGCTGGCCGCCTGCGGCTCGATGAAGCCGATGGCCGGCACGATGGCGATGAAGCCCTACGACCCGTCCACGCTGCCCGCCGCCGTGCAGGTCCCTGGCGACCACCGGATCGTCCTGGAGACCGTCGGCAGCGGCGACATCACCTACGAATGCAAGGCCAAGGCCGACATGACCGGCCACGAGTGGGTCTTCGCCGGCCCGATGGCCGTGCTGAAGGACCGCAGCGGCAAGGCCGTGGGCAGCTACTTCGGCCCGCCCGCCACCTGGAAGGCCAACGACGGCTCGGCCATCACCGGCAAGCAGCTCGCGGTCGCCCCGGCCGGCGCCGGCAACATCCCCCTGCAACTGGTGCAGGCCAACCCGGCCACGGGCATGGGCGCGATGTCGGGCATCACCCACATCCAGCGCGTCGCCACGATGGGCGGCGTCGCCCCGTCGAGCGCGTGCGATGCGGGCCAGGTGGGCAAGAAGGAGATGGTCAAGTACCAGGCGGACTACATCTTCTGGGCAACCGCCAAGATGTGAAGCGCAGGGGTTGGCGCCTCGCGCCAGAACCCCTCACCCTACCCTCTCCCGCAAGGGGAGAGGGGTTCTCGCCTCGTGTTGATCGGGGTTATTGGAGGTGGCTCAGTCAATGAGCCAGTCCTCTCGCCACATCAACGCGACATCCTCCCAACCGAGTCATCCATCTCCCCTTGCGGGAGAGGGACCGAGGGTGAGGGGTCTCCCGCCAGACGCATCAGCCTGCCGCCCTGCAACCCATCCCCTCAACCCTTCTGCGGCTCGCGCAGATAGATCTCCACGCGGCGGTTCATCGCGCGGCCTTGCGGGGTCGTGTTGGTCGCGATCGGCTCGCGTTCGCCGCGGCCTTCGACCTGGATGCGGCTGGCCGGGACGCCGTGGCGCGCGAGGTAGTCGCGCACGGCTTCGGCGCGGTCGAGCGACAGGGGGTTGTTGACGGCATCGCTGCCGGTGTCGTCGGTGTGGCCGATGACGTGCATCTGCATGTCGGCGTCCAGGCCCTGGGCCAGCTTGTCCAGCACCGGGACCATCACCGGCTTGATCGCCGAACGGCCGACATCGAAGCTGAAGTCGGCCGGGATGTTGACCTTGAGCTGGTTGTCGGTCGTGCGGGCCACGTCGATGCCGGTGCCGCGCGTGGCGGCTTCCATCGCCTGGCGCTTGTCTTCCATGCGCTTGGACCAGAGGTTGCCGGCGACCGCGCCGATCGCGCCGCCGACCACCGCGCCGGTGCCGGCCTTGCCGCCGGTGGCCTGCGACAGGATCGCGCCGCCGACCGCGCCGATCGCCGCGCCCGAGGCGGTGCCCTTCTGGCGTTCGCTCATGTTGGCGCAGCCGACCAGCAGCAGCGACGCGCCGGCCAGCGCGGTGACGCTCAGGCGGGTGAAGGACAGGGGGAAAGCGGTGACTTGGACATCGGGACTGCTCCTGGATCAGACGCCGGGCCGCCATCGGCGCCGGCAAGCGCGCGATTCTGTCGCCGCTCGACGCCCGCCCTGTCACAAGCTGTCAATAGCCGCGTTGGCGGTCGACCCGATGCCGGAGCGGCTCACCCGCCAGCGCCGCCCGGACGTTCGCCACCGCGACATCGGCGGCGCTGCGCACGTCCGTCATCGCCGCCGCGTGCGGCAGCAGCGTCACGGCCGGGTGCGACCAGAACGGGTGTGCGGCCGGCAGCGGCTCGGTCGTGAAGACGTCCAGCACCGCATGGCCGATCTGCCCGCTGGCCAGCGCGGCCAGCAGGTCGGCCTCGACCAGGTGGGCGCCCCGCGCCAGGTTGACCACCGCCGCGCCACGCGGCAAGGCGGCCAGGAAGGCGGCGTCGATCAGGCCGCGCGTGGCCGGCGTCAGCGGCAGCAGGTTGACGACGATCTCGCTGCGCGCGAGCAGCGGCCGCAGCGCCTCGGCGCCCGCCACCGTCACCAGGCCGTCGTCGTCGGCCGCACGTGGCGTCGCCGCCCAGCCGGTCACGTCGTAGCCCTGCGCACACAGCCGCTGCGCGGTCGTGCGGCCCATCTGGCCCATGCCCAGCACGGCGACGCGGACCTCGTCGGCGCGACGCTGCGGATGCGGCGCCCAGCGGCCCTCGCGCTGCGCCTGCGCGTAGCGGTGGAAGCCGCGATGCAGCATCAGCACGGCCCACAGCGCGGTCTCGGCCATCGCGGCGTTCATGGCCGGGTCGACCATGCGGGCGATCGGCAGTTCGGGCGGCACGCTGGCGTCGGCCAGCAGCTTCTCCACCCCGGCCCAGAGCGACTGCACCAGCCGCAGCCGGGGCAGCCCGCGCAGCACGGCCGGTGCCGGGTTGGCGACGATGGCGATGTCGACGGCGGCGGCTTCCTCGGGCGACGCCGGCGCGTCGAGCACCCAGCGCGCCTCGGGCAGGCGCTCGGCCAGCGCGCCGTGCCACTCGTCGCGCTCGCCGCGGTCCCAGCGGCCGGTCAGCAGGATCGTCGGTGCGGTGATCGTGTCGGTGATCGGGTCAGCCATCGCGCCAGCATACCGAGCGAGTTCCCGGGCCGGGTTCACGGCGACAATCCGGCGGTGAATCCAACCCCCCTCTTCCTGCCTTGCGCCAATGGCGTCGAGGCCCTCCTGGCCGACGAAGTTCGCGCCATCCTGGCCCCCGTCGCGCCGCGCGCGCTCGAGACGATCAACGCCGGACGCGGCGGCGTCGGCCTGCTCGGCAGTGCCGCCACCGCCATGCGGCTGCACCTGCACAGCCGGCTGGCGCAGCGCGTGCTGTGGCAGATCGCCGCCGGACCCTATCGCGACGAGCAGGACCTCTACGCGCTCGCGATGGGCGTGCGCTGGGGCGACTGGATCACGCCGAAGAACTCGATCCGCGTCGACACCACGGCGATCCGTTCGCCGCTGCAGAGCCTGCATTTCGCCTCGCTGCGCATCAAGGACGCCGTCTGCGACGCGCTGCGCGCCAGCCACGGCGCGCGTCCGGACGTCGACCCGCGCCACCCCGATCTCAGCCTGGTGCTGCACCTGCACGAGGACCACGCCGCGCTCAGCATCGACCTGAGCGGCGAGGCCCTGTTCAAGCGCGGCTGGCGCGAGGCCAAGGGCGAGGCGCCGCTGAAGGAAACGCTCGCCGCCGCGATGCTGGCCGCCGCCGGCTGGCATGGCCGCGAGGAGGACGGCGACCTGCTCGACCCGTGCTGCGGCGCCGGCACCATCGCCATCGAGGCGGCCCAGATCGCCTGCGGCATCGCCCCCGGCCTGCAACGCAGCTTCGCCTTCGAGAAGCTCGCCCCGTTCCGCGCCGAGGCGCTGGCCTGGCAGCAGATGAAGGCCGAGGCGCGCGAGGCCGCGCACGCGCCGGCCGTGGCGATCCACGCCGGTGACGTCTCCTTCCGCATGACCGACTTCGCCACCCGCAATGCCGAGCGGGCCGGCGTCGAGCGGGCGATCCAGTTCAAGACCGCCGACGCGCTGCAGCGCCCGGCCCCGTCCGCGCGCGGCGTGTTGATCATGAACCCGCCCTACGGCGAGCGGATCGAGGCCAAGGGCAGCGGCTCGGCCGGCCGCGCCGCCCGCGAGAACGACCGCTGGCAAGCCGCAGAAGCCTGGGAACGCCCGGGCCAGCGCGACGACGCCGGTGCCCGCGAAGGCTTCGAGGGCGCCACCAACGCCGCCACCTTCTTCTCGGCCCTGGCCGCGAACTGGAAGCGCCAGTACGGCGGCTGGACCGCCTGGGTCCTCAGCCCGGACGCCAAGCTGCCCAGCGCCATGCGCCTGAAGGAAAGCCGCCGCATCCCGATGTGGAACGGCCCGATCGAATGCCGCCTGTTCCGCTTCGACCTGGTCTCCGGCTCGATGCGCGAGGGCAAGCCGGCGGCGGGGGTGGGGCAGGCGGACGTGGATACGCAGGACTGACGTGAAGCTCTCCCAACTCCTCTTCTCCCAAGGCTTCGGCCCGCGCCGCACCTGCGAGGGCCTGATCTGTTCGGGCGAGGTGCGCATCGGTGACGTCGTCATCGACGACCCGTTCCACGAGGTCGATCCGGTCGGGCTGCGCTTCGTCGTCGAAGGTCAGGCCTGGACCTATCAGGAGAAGGCGCTGCTGGTGATGAACAAGCCGGCGGGCTACGAGTGCTCGCAGAAGCCGAAACATCACCCGAGCATCTACAGCCTGCTGCCCGCGCCGCTGCGCCGCCGCGACGTGCAGAGCATCGGCCGGCTGGACGAGGACACGACCGGGCTGCTGCTGTTCACCGACGACGGCAACCTGATCCACCGCTGGACCTCGCCGAAGCACCATCTGCCGAAGGTCTACGAGGCCGGCTGCAAGCACCCGGTCGACGACAAGGCGATCCGCGACCTGCTGCATGGCGTCGTGCTGCACGACGACCCGCTGCCGGTGAAGGCGGCCGGCGCCGAGGCGACCGGGCCGTTCGAACATCCTCAGCACGGCACCTTGCACGGCCTGCGGCTGACGCTGACCGAAGGCAAATACCACCAGGTCAAGCGCATGGTCGCCGCCGTCGGCAACCGGGTCGAGACGCTGCACCGCAGCACCTTCGGCGCCTTCGTGCTGCCGGCCGACCTGCAGCCGGGCCGCTGGCGCTGGATCGGCAGTCCGACCGAGGTTCAGCCGGCGGGTTGAGCGCCCGGGCGGGCGACGTCAGCGCCCGACGCCCTCGTACCGCGCCACCTCGTCGACATAGGCCTCACCGAAGAAGTCGCGTCGCAGTTGCCGCTTCTCGGCGGCCGACAGCGAGCGGTCGGACTCGATGCCGCGTGCGTCCAGGCTGTCATAGGCCTGCCGGACGACGCCGGTGGGTTCGTCGATCGGCTGCCGGGGCCGCAGCCCGTAGGCCTTGAGCGCCTCGGTGAGCCGGACGCGCGCGTCGCTGCCCGGATTCGAAAGTGCCAGGTCAACCGCCAGTTCCTGCCGGGCACGCTGGTTCATGGCGGCGTGGAGGTCGACGACGTCCTCGCCACCATGCGTCGCGATGAGCCGTTCGCGTTCGGCCTGGAACGCCTGCGCGGCCCGGTGAACCTCGTGCAGCGCCAGGCGGCGCGCGTGGTCGTCACCGGTCTGTCCTGCGGCCATGAGGCGGGCGAGGGCCTGCGCGCTGTCCTGCCCGTTGCTGCTGGATCGGGCCGCGCGGGCGTGCGCCTCCAGCGCGGATTCGGCGGCGAGGTAGCTCTCCAGCAGATCGCGCATCCGCGTCCTGCCCGGCTCGGGAAATGTCGCCAGTCCGGCCAGCAGCCGGCTGGTGGCTTCGTCGGTCCCGACCGTCGCGGCGAGGGTCGTCAGGTAGTAGGCGAAGGTGTCCTTCACCCGCTCGTCGATCACCAGCTCACCGTTCCGGGTGAAGTTCAGCGTCACGGGGGAACGGGCCTGATCGTCCGGAATGACGCGGCTCCAGGACGACGGCAGGACCCGCGCGGCTCGCTCGATCTGGGCACGGGCGGCGGCCCGGTGTCGGTCGACCGGCGGCGGTGCCTCGGCTGAAGCCGCCACGTCGGCGTCAGGCGCCATCGACGTGATCACCGCCAGCGCCGCATCGATGGCGTCGGCGCGACTGCTGGTGGCCTCCGGGACAGGTTCGCTGCCAGTCGCCCAGATCAGCAGCCCCAGGCCGGCCAACCCGACCAGGGCCAGCCCGACCGGACGGGACCTGCTGCGCCCGTTGCGTCGCCTCACCCGCAGGTCAGCGGACATTCTCGAAAAGCCAGTTCAGATGGCCCTTCAGCGCGTCAACCCCGCGGGTCGTCGACATGCGTGCCAGCTGGAACACGGTGTCGTTGTGGTCGACGGCACCGAGATTCATGCCCTCGCTGCCCTTGGCACCGAAACCGGCCGAGCACTGTGGCACGACGCCGTCGTTGGCCGAGGAATAACGCCCGTCGTCGGCACCGACCGCCCCGACAACGTGATTCATCCAATACGTCGGGTCGAGCAGGTTGCTCCAGAACGCGCCGAATTCCTCGCCAGCATTGCCGAACCGGTTTCCAACGATCGCGGCGGCGTGGATCGAAAACCCGCCCACTTCCAGACGGCTGTGGAAATAGTCCTTCGGCGACACCCGCCACTGCTTGCACTGGTTGACGCCGTCGGGCACGCCGGCCCGGTAGGTCTGGTTGAATTTCTCCATCTTGGCCTGCGACATCTCGACCACCTGGGCGGGCGCGCCGGTCGAGGTGAAGAGCCCGATGAAATCCTTCACCACCTTGCTGTCGGACGTCAGGTCGCACAACGGACAGCCGCGGTGCGGCGTGGCGACCGTGGTGATCGACGCCACCCAGGCCGGGTTCTTCTCCATGATCATCCGGGCGACCAGTCCGCCACGGGAATGACCGACCAGGTGCCAGCGGCAACCGCTGGGGCATTCACCCTTCATGCGGGCCAGGGCCCTCTCGTACTGCATGTCCAGATTGGCGTCGCCCATCTTCGGGATGATGGGGGCCCGGCCGGTGGCGGCCGTGATCCAGCCCGTCAGGTCCGGGAAATAGGCACTGCCCATGATCGAATCCCCGTCGCCGAACAGGCCGTGCAGCAGCAGAACCCGCGGTGGCTGGCCTTCAGATTCGTACATCTCCCGGGTCATCGGCTTGACCTGAAACGCCACGATCCGTGCATCGGTATCCCAGCGGGATTGGGTGGCGTTGTTCCACATCAGCACCGTCGAATGGTCGTTCCAGTTCCGGGTGGCCGACCAGAATTCGCAGCAACCGTCCAGGTTGTCGTGATTCCATTGATAGGGCGGCCCCTTGAAGTGCGAAAAGATATCCCGCAGCTCGCCTTCGGTGGGCAGCGTGACCGCATAACCCTGGCCGGTCGTCTCCTGCATGAATGCCGATCGATTCAGCTGGTTGATCGACTTGGCGTCGCCCTTGCCCAGGATCGTGGCGACCGAATGCATGCTCTGCCTCTTGTTGAAGCCGTTGCCCCAGTAAAACGGTTCGCTGTACAGGAAATAGTATTTCCCATCCATCTCGACACGCTGCTGGAGCATGATCAACATGCCATCGGCACGCTTCACGAACAAGCTGCTCGGCGGCGTCACGGCTGACGCCGTGAAACTCAGGGCGAGCAGCATCCAGGTCAACATCTTCCGAAAGATATTCATGATATTCATGGCTCCATCTGGAAACAGGAATATCAAGTTTCAATCGCAAGGGTATGACCGACGATCACAAGTGAGGTTAGTCTTTTGCCGGAATCCGGTCATGACACGGCTGCGTTCCAGAACGCAGCGTGCCTGACGACGTGTTCACTCCGTCACGATTGCTTGCGTGGCTTGCGTCTGGTGGGGCTCCGCCAGGCTGACCCGATCGGCCAGCGCGGCGCGGCTGCGCACGAGTTCCAGCACCATCGCGCGCACCTCCGGCGACAGGCCGGGCCAGAGCGCCCGGGCCTCGGCCACGAACTGCGCCAGCTGCGCGTCGCCCGTCGCCGGCAAGGCCGGTGGCCGCGACGCCTGCGGCGGCTGGGCCGGCTCGGCCCCACGCTGGGCGGGCGCCGCCAAGGCGGCACTGGCCGCCAGCATGCCCAGGGTGCCGAGTGCGCCCCAGGCCGTCGTCAACTTGTCGATCCGATTGTGATCCATCTGATTCGCTCCTGCCCGCCGGACTGCCGGGCTGGAACGAAGTCTGCGGACCGCACGGCGGCGGCGCGTTGCAGGCTGTGTCGGGCGTATCGGACCACACCAGGCGAAGGTCTCGGTCATGACGACCGCGAGACGAACAACCGCATCAGCCCAGTCGGCGCGACAACAGGCAATCGCGCAACATGCAAACCCGAATGAATACCAACAAACCTCTAACCACAATCCATGATGGCGGCGCATCCATCATGAAGATGATGTTTCAAGATCAGTAACAATAATGGTATTTATCTGAGCCCGATTGACTTATTGTCTGATTTTCGATGTATCCGTGGGATTTGGGCTGTTTACAACACTTTGGCAGGCACTCAACAGAGAAGTCATCGATAGGATTGACAGGCGTTTCATCAAGAACAGCACTTGGCCAACCCGATGAAGGCCACCAAAAAACTGCATAACATCTAACCAGGAATGACCCATGAATAGCCGCCATATCACTTTGGCATTGCAAACTGTGATCGCGATGGTTATCTCCAGTTTGGCGGCTTGCGGTGGCGGAGGCGGAGGTGGAAGCGCCGGACCGGCGCCAACCAATAGGCCGCCTGTAGCAGTCGCTGGTCAGGGGCAGAGTGTACAAGTCGCAGCAACCGTTCAGCTTGACGGCACCGGCAGCACAGATCCCGACGGGGACTCTTTGACATATTCATGGACTCTTACGACCAAGCCTGCCGGAAGTGTTGCAACCCTGTCGAATGCAACATCGCCGCGCCCAACATTTGTGGCAGACCTTGCCGGAACCTATACCGCAAACTTGGTCGTGAATGACGGTCGACTAAATAGTGCTGTTGCGACCGTCACCAGCTCCGTCGCCACGGCAAACGTAGCCCCCGTAGCCAACGCCGGACTTTCGCAAAATGTCACTACAGGGTCGTCGGTGATATTGAATGGATCTGCTAGTACTGACGCAAATGGCGACACTCTGACATATTCATGGGCCATCGTCTCTCGTCCCCCAGGTAGCAATGCCACACTTTCGACTGCCTCCGGAATTTCTGTGACATTTACCGCCGATGTTGCCGGCACATATTCCGCCAACCTCATCGTGAATGACGGAACGTTCAACAGCAGCGCGAGTACTGTGTCGATCACAGCATCCGCAGCCAATTCGACTCCTGTTGCGAATGCAGGCCCTGCGCAAAGCGTTACGACGGGTACGAATGTCACAGTCTCAGGTGCCAGTAGCACAGATGCTAATGGAGATTTGTTGACTTACCGCTGGACGCTTACTGCCAAGCCGACCGGAAGTTCGGCTACGCTCACAAGTTCCAATGCCGTAAGCACCAGTTTTGTGGCCGACTTAGCTGGTGTATATGTAGCGAGTCTAATTGTCAATGACGGCACTGTAGATAGTTCGGCTTCAACGGTATCTGTAACCGCCTCCTTTGTGAATCCGCCTCTCCCCGTTGGCTCAGGTACTTTCGCGCAAGAGTTCCCTTTCGGAAGGTTCTATAGCGTCAATGAATCCAACGGGATCTTGACTGCGCAAGCAACAGCATGCCGAGGCTTCAGTGCAGCAGACATACAGCCCAACGGTCGCGTGTTAGCTACGGCGACGAGCTCGAATATCGTGCAAGAGATCGACGTGATTTCTGGGACTTGCCGCGACCTCTTCTCGGTCGAAGCTCCGATGACCGCAATTGCAGTAGCCAGCGACGGTACGATCGTCACCGTTTCACAGGCCACAACCTTTGGTGCCCGGCAAATCTATCAATACTCCCCGGCCGGCATACAGCTATCAAAGGTTTCCGCAAGTGGCAGCTCCGGACTTATAGGAGTTAGTAATTTTACCAACCCCAACGCTCTTGCATTCGCCCCCGACGGATCACTGTACGCAACGGCGCTAGGAACCGTATGGCAACTGAACCCGAATACGGGTGTCGGCGTCTTGCGCGCGGTTGGAATTCAAACCACTGGCGATATCGACATCGATAGCAGCGGGAACCTGCGCACTATCTCTTTCGGAACGCTATACATCTACTCGACTTCAACTTGGGCTCAGATCAGTTCCAAACTCTTGGAGCGTGACATCTTCGGCTTTAGTCCCCTGGTACATCGATAGTCAGTGTGATCAGGCAGGGCCACAGCCGTTCCCAAGACGAGCCACCGCGCGACTGAGATACGAGGCAATCTGCCGGCCGCAAGGGTGTCTACTGCCACCCCACCTCGACAACACCGACTTCAGAGCCGAGGTCGATGACCCAGTCCACTTCGGTGATGACGTTCAAATCGTGTTCGATCGCCACCACGCTGTAGCCGGCGTCGACCAAGCGACTCGACGTCGGCAGCGTCAAGTTCGACGGTGGTTCAGGGCGTACTCATCCCAGTTCGATCACCCCTACATCACCGCGATCGACAAGGTCCTGAATCGCTTGCCGATGAGCATGAAGGCTGGCGAGCACTTGTTCGTTTCGGCAGTTGCCCAGCACCAGCCGAATCACGACGGGCGGCGCGCCGAGGTAGGCCGCCAGGTCCAGGAAATCGTCGTCCTTGGTGACGATCACGAACCCGGACGCCAAGGCGTGGCGCCAGACAGCTCGATCGTCAGCAGCGCCCAGACCAGCGAGCGTCACTTGCGTCGATCCGGGATAGTCGGCCTGCAAGGCAGGCACCAGACGGTGCGACAGGTTTTCGTCCAGCAACAGCTTCACGCCGCGCGGACCCAGGCCGTGTGACGCTCGCGGTCTGCCGCATAGGCCAGTGCGGCCTGAATGTCTTGCGGCGTGAGTTGCGGGAAGTCCTCGATGATCTCTTCGATCGACATGCCGCTGGCCAGCCAGTCCAGGACGTCATGGACCGTGATGCGCAGGCCTCGGATGCACGGTTTGCCGCCGCGCTTGCCGGGTTCCAGCGTGATTCGATCTCGGTAGGTCGACATGGGTTTTCTCCGCATCAAGACGCGTCTTCACTCTACCTCGCCAGCACCGCCTTCAACGCCACCCCCGTGTGCGTCCTGCTGCGCACGACCTGCTCGGGCGAGCCGGCCATCACGACCTGGCCGCCGCCGGTGCCGCCTTCGGGGCCGAGGTCGATGACCCAGTCGGCTTCGGCGATGACGTCCAGGTCGTGTTCGATCACCACCACGCTGTGGCCGGCGTCGACCAGGCGGTGCAGCACGCGGATCAGCTTCTCGACGTCGGCCATGTGCAGGCCCACGGTCGGCTCGTCGAGCACGTAGAGCGTGTGCGGCGCCGTCTGGCCGCGCCGGGCGACGTCGTCGCGGACCTTGCTCAGTTCGGTGACCAGCTTGATGCGCTGGGCCTCGCCGCCGGACAGCGTCGGCGAGGGCTGGCCGAGCGTCAGGTAGCCCAGGCCGACGTCCTGCAGCAGGCGCAGCGGGTGGGCGATGCTGGGCATGCTGGCGAAGAACTCGACGGCCTCGTCGACCTCCATCTGCAGCACGTCGCCGATGCTCTTGCCGCGCCAGGTGACGGCCAGCGTCTCGGGGTTGAAGCGCGCGCCGTGGCACAGGTCGCAGGGCACCTTGACGTCGGGCAGGAAGGCCATCTCGATGGTGCGCATGCCCTGGCCTTCGCAGCCCGGGCAGCGGCCGTTGCCGGTGTTGAAGCTGAAGCGGTTGGCGGCGTAGCCGCGCGCCTTGGCTTCGAGCGTCTCGGTGTAGAGCTTGCGGATCGTGTCCCAGAAGCCGATGTAGGTGGCCGGGCAGCTGCGCGGGGTCTTGCCGATGGGGGTCTGGTCGACCTCGAGCACACGCTCAACGTTGCTCCAGCCCTCGACCGACTCGCAGCCGGTCCAGGCGACCTTGGGCAACGGGTTCTCGGCCGCCTTGCGACCGGTGCCGCGGGCGGTCACGGCGGCCTGCACGTTGGCCAGCAGCACGTCGCGCGCCAGCGTGCTCTTGCCCGATCCGGACACGCCGGTGACGGCCACCAGCCGGGCCAGCGGGACTTCCGCATCCACGCTGCGCAGGTTGTGCAGCTTCGCGCCACGCAGCTTGAGCACCGGCGTGTCGGCGTCGATCAGGCGACGTGGCTTGAGCGGGTGCTTCAGCGGCGCGTTGAGGTAGCGCCCGGTGATCGAGTCGGCGTTGGCCTTGAGCTGATCGGCGGTGCCCTCGGCCATGATCCGGCCGCCGCGTTTGCCGGCGCCCGGGCCGATGTCGATGATGTGGTCGGCGCGGCGGATGGTGTCCTCGTCGTGTTCGACCACGACCAGCGTGTTGCCCGAGGCGCCGAGCTTGTGCAGGGCGTCCAGCAGCACCTGGTTGTCGCGCGGGTGCAGGCCGATGGTCGGCTCGTCGAGCACGTAGCACACGCCCTGCAGGTTGCTGCCGAGCTGCGCGGCCAGGCGGATGCGCTGGGCCTCGCCGCCGGACAGCGTCGGCGCGGCGCGGTCGAGCGTCAGGTAGCCCAGGCCGACCTCGCCGAGGAAGCTCAGGCGCGACTTGATCTCGCTGACGACGTCGCGCGCGATCGCGGCCTCGCGGCCGTCGAGCTTCTGGCGCGTGACCCAGCGCGCCGCGTCGTCGACCGACAGGGCGGCCAGCGCCGCGATCGACTCGCCCCGGAAACGCACCGAGCGCGACACCGGGTTGAGCCGCGCGCCGGCGCAGGTGCCGCAGGGCGTCGCCTCGGCGCCCTCTTCCAGCTCGATCTCGGGTTCGGCGAAGGTGCGCTCGCGGCCCTTGTTGTCGTCGTCCTGCAGGCTGTCGTCGAGCGCCTTGCGCTGCTCGCGCGTCAGCGTCAGCCCGGTGCCGACGCAGTCGGGGCACCAGCCATGCTTGCTGTTGTACGAGAACATGCGCGGGTCCAGCTCGGGGTAGCTGGTGCCGCATTGCGGGCAGGCCCGCTTGATCGAGAACACCTTGGCCCGGCCGATGCGCCCGGAGGTGCCGGCCGCCATCGCCGTCTTCAGGCCCTTCAGCGGCGTCAGCAGGTGCAGCACGCCCTTGCCGTGTTCGAGCGCCTCGGCCAGCTTGGCGCGCAGCAGCGCCTCGTTCTCGGGTTCGACGACCAGGTCGGCGACCGGCAGCTCGATGGTGTGTTCCTTGTAGCGGTCGAGCTTGGCACCCTTGCCGCCCCAGCCGTCGGTCGGCAGGAACTCGCCGTCGACGCGCAGGTGCGTGTAGCCCTTGCCCTTGGCCCACTTGGCCAGGTCCGTGTAGACGCCCTTGCGGTTGACGACCAGCGGCGCGAGCAGGCCGATGTGCTGGCCGCGGTACTCGCGCAGCATCTGCGCGGCGATCGATTCGGGCGTCTGCGGCTGCACGGCGACCCACTCGTCGGGCACCGCGCCGGCCTTGTCGGGCAGGACGTGGAAGTCGCTGCAGGCGGGGCAGTACTGCACGCCCAGCTTGACGTAGAGCAGGCGCAGGAAGTGCCAGACCTCGGTCGTCGTGGCGACCGTGCTCTTGCGCCCGCCGCGTGACAGGCGCTGCTCGATCGCGACGGTCGGCGGGATGCCGTAGACCGCGTCGACATCGGGCCGGCCGGCCGGCTGCACGATGCTGCGGGCGTAGGCGTTGAGGCTTTCGAGGTAGCGCCGCTGGCCCTCGTTGAACAGGATGTCGAAGGCCAGCGTGCTCTTGCCCGAACCGGACACGCCGGTGACGACGCTGAACTTGCCACGCGGGATGTCGACGCTGACGCCCTTCAGGTTGTGCTCGCGGGCGTTGACGATCTGGATCGCCTCGTGGCGCCGGGCCTTCAGCAGCGACTGCAGCGGGCGGCCTTCGTCGCCCTCGACGGAGGTATAGGTGGTGCTCTTCTCGGCCACGCGCACACCGCCGTGGCCGAGCATCTCCTCGTACTCGCGCAGCGCCCGGCCGGTGTGGCTGGTGGCGTGTGCGCGCAGGTCGGCAGGGGTGCCCTCGGCGACCAGCAGGCCGCCGGCGTCGCCGCCTTCGGGGCCCAGGTCGATCAGCCAGTCGCTGGCGCGGATGACGTCGAGGTTGTGCTCGATCACCAGCAGGCTGTGACCGGCCTCCAGCAGCTTGCGGAAGGCCCGCATCAGCTTGGCGATGTCGTCGAAGTGCAGGCCGGTGGTCGGCTCGTCGAACAGGAACAGCGTGCCCTTGCGGGCCAGCTTCTGGCGGCTGGCGGTGCTGTTGCGCGCGGCCTCGGCCAGGAAGCCGGCGAGCTTCAGGCGCTGCGCCTCGCCGCCCGACAGCGTCGGCACCGGCTGGCCGAGCTTGACGTAGTCCAGCCCGACATCGGCCAGCGGCTGCAGCGCGCGCACCACCTCGCGGTCATCGGCGAACAGGCGCACGGCATCGGCGACGGTCAGCTCCAGCACGTCGGAGATGCTCAGGTCGCGGCTGCCGCGGGTCAGCTTGACCTCGCGGATCTCGGGCCGGTAGCGGGTGCCGTCGCAGTCCGGGCAGCGCAGGTAGACGTCGCTCAGGAACTGCATCTCGACGTGTTCGAAGCCCGAGCCGCCGCAGGTTGCGCAGCGGCCGTCACCGGCGTTGAAGCTGAACAGGCCGGCGGTGTAGTTGCGCTGCTGCGCGGCGGGCAGCGCGGCGAACAGCTCGCGCACCGCGTCGAAGGCGCCGACGAAGCTGGCCGGGTTCGAGCGCGCGGTCTTGCCGATCGGGCTCTGGTCGACGAAGACGGCGTCCGACAGCCAGTCCGCGCCGAGCAGCCGGTCGTGTTCGCCGGGCGATTCGGTGGCCTGGCCGAAATGGCGCGCCAGCGCCGGGTGCAGCACGTCCTGGATCAGCGTGGACTTGCCCGAGCCGCTGACGCCGGTGATGCAGACCAGCCGCTGCAGCGGGAACTCGACCGTCAGGTCGCGCAGGTTGTGCTCGCGCGCGCCTTCGAGGATCAGCCGGGGCGTGCTGTCGAGCACCGGCCGTGTCAGACCCAGGCCGATGCTGCGGCGTGCGCCCAGGTAGGCGCCGGTCAGCGTCTCGGCCGACTTCAGCTGTTCGGGCGTGCCGTCGAAGACGATGCGCCCGCCCTGCGTGCCGGGGCCGGGGCCCAGGTCGATGACGCGGTCGGCCGCCAGCATCACGGCCGGATCGTGTTCGACCACCACCAGCGTGTTGCCGGCATCGCGCAGCCGCAGCATCGCCTGGTTGATGCGGTGCATGTCGCGCGGGTGCAGGCCGATGCTGGGCTCGTCCAGCACGAACAGCGTGTTGACCAGCGAGGTGCCCAGCGCCGTCGTCAGGTTGATGCGCTGCACCTCGCCGCCCGACAGCGTGCGGCTCTGGCGGTCCAGGCTCAGGTAGCCCAGGCCGACGTCGCAGAGGTAGCGCAGCCGAGTGCGGACCTCGTCGAGCACCAGCTGCATCGCGGCATCGGTGGCGCCCTCGCCGGGCAGGTGCTGCGGCTCGGCGGCCAGCGCGTCGGCGAAGCGGCGCAGGCGTTCGATCGGCAGGATCATCAGGTCGTGCAGGCCCAGGCCGGGCAGCGCTTCGAGTTGCTCGCGGCGCCAGGCCACGCCCTTGGGCATGAAGCGTTTGCCGGGCGGCAGCACCGCGTCGGCCTGTTCCTTCGTGCCGACCCGCCACAGCAGCGATTCGGTCTTCAGCCGCGCGCCGCCGCAGTCGCCACACGGCGTGTAGCTGCGGTACTTCGACAGCAGCACGCGGATGTGCATCTTGTAGGCCTTGCTCTCGAGGTACTCGAAGAAGCGCCGGATGCCGTACCACTGCTGGTTCCACTTGCCGTTCCAGTTCGGCGAGCCCTCGATGACCCAGTCGCGCTGTGCCGCCGTCAGCTGGTTCCACGGCGTGTCGCGCGGCACGCCGGCATCACCGGCGTACTTGATCAGGTCGTCCTGGCATTCCTTCCAGGCCGGCGTCTGCAGCGGCTTGACGGCGCCGCCGCGCAGGGTCTTGCGCACGTCCGGGATGACCAGGCCGAAGTCGACCCCGATCACCCGGCCGAAGCCGCGGCAGGTCTCGCAGGCGCCGTAGGCCGAGTTGAACGAGAACATCGACGGCTGCGGCGCGCTGTAGCGGCGGTCGCTCTCCGGGCAGTGCAGGCCCGAGCTGTAGCGCCAGATCTCGGGTTCGGCCGGGGGGCTGTGGACAACCGGTGTGGGGACAACTTCGGCAGCCCCGGCGCCATCTGCCTCATTCGGCAGCACATACACATTGAAGCGGCCACCGCCCCGTTTCAGCGCCGACTCGATCGCCTCGACCACGCGCACCTTCTCGGCCTTGCCCATGCGCAGCCGGTCGGCCACCACGTCGAGCCGCTTGCGCGGCCCCGTCGGCGTGGCGACCTCGCGTTCGGCCTGGATGCGGGTGTAGCCGCTGGCCGACAACCATTGCGTGATCTCCTCGGTGGTCGTGCCGGCGGGCAGCTCGACCGGGAAGGTCAGCACCAGACGCGGATCGCCCGCGGCGGCGGCCCGTGCCTGCAGATCACGCCAGATGCTCTGCGGGTCGTCCTCGCGCACCGGCCGGGCGGTGTCGGCGTCGTGCAGGTGGGCGGCGCGGCCGAACAGCAGCTTCAGGTGGTCGTTCAGCTCGGTCATCGTGCCGACCGTGCTGCGGCTGGTCCGAACCGGGTTGGTCTGGTCGATCGCGATGGCCGGCGGCACCCCCTCGACCGCGTCCACGGCGGGCCGGTCCATGCGGTCCAGGAACTGGCGCGCGTAGGCCGAGAAGGTCTCGACGTAGCGGCGCTGGCCCTCGGCGTAGAGGGTGTCGAACACCAGGCTGGACTTGCCCGAGCCGCTCGGGCCGGTCACCACCGTCAGCTCGCCGGTGCGGATGTCCAGGTCCAGGTTCTTGAGGTTGTGCTGTCGCGCCCCCCGGATGCGGATCAGGCCGGCGCGCGAGCCGGGAGCAGATGCGGAAGAGCCGTTCGAACCGGGCATGTGGAGCTGCTTGCACAAGAGTGAATCGACCATTCTAGGAAGCCGGCCCAAGCGGCGCAGAAGCGTCGCAGAAGGGGGTTGCGCCCCTGTGCCGGGCGGCTCACAACTCTGGGGACGAGCTGTGGAAAGACCTGGGGATGGCTTGTGCATCCGGTCGTCCGGCCGAGACGCCTGCTGTGGGCAAGGCTGTGGAGAAGCCCGGTTCAAGCTGTGCGCAGGCTGTGGTCCGCCGGTGCAGATCCGGTGGATGGATGCCGCCGGTCGACCCCGCCCGCTGCAAAGTCCGTGGACAAGCGGTGGATGGCCTGTGTGCGGGGCGGGATGACCGGTGGACAAGCGCATGCCGGACGCGTCTGTCCACAGGCTGGCTGTGGAGAAGCTGTGGCCAGATCCTGTGTGGGCCCAGGGCCGTCGGGTACGGCCCATGAAGGTCCATGAAAAAGGCCACCCGGCGTGAACCGGATGGCCTCTGGGGGGAACGGGTGGGCCGGGCGGACCGGCCGCAGCGTCACTCGGGCGGTCGGACGACCTCGATCTTCAGGCTGGCGTACCAGGCCGCGAGATGGGCGATGTCCTCGTCGCTGAGCGGCTTGGCCATCACGTTCATCACCTCGTGGCGCCGGGCGCCGCTGCGGAACTGCTTCAGCTGCGACACCAGGTAGATCTCCGGCTGGCCGGCCAGATGCGGCGCATCCGGCGTCTGGCCCATGCCGATCGGTCCGTGGCAGGCCGCGCACATCGCGGACTTCTGCCGGCCGACCGCCGGGTCGGCGGCGAACGCCGAAGCGCCCGCCACCAGCAAGGCCGCACCGAGCAGCCCGTTCACGATCAGGGCCGCCGCAGACGGACCCCGGACTTCATGCGACATCTTCATGCGGCGGTCCTTCCTCGCCCTCAGTTGCTGTAGGTGATGCGGTAGATCGCGCCGGCGTAGTCGTCCGACACCAGCAGCGAGCCGTCCTTCCAGACCGCCACGTCGACCGGGCGGCCGCGGTAGCTGCCGGTCTCGCTGTCGAGGAAGCCCTCGGCGAAGGTCTCCAGCGCGCCGGCCGTGCCGTCGGCCTTGATCGGCACGAACTGCACCAGACCGCCGGTCGCCTTGGTGCGGTTCCACGAGCCGTGCGCCGCGATGAACACGCCGCCCTGGTACTTCGCCGGGAACTGCTTGCCGGTGTAGAAGCTCATGCCCAGCTGCGCCTGGTGGGCCGGCAGTTCGACCTGCGGCTTGGTCCACTGCGCCGGCGGCTGCATGCCCTTCAGGTCGGGCGCCGCGCCGGAGCCGGCGATCTGCACGTTGTTGCCGTGGATGTAGGGGTAGCCGAAGTGCTCGCCACCGGTCTTGGTGATGCGGTTCAGCTCGCCCGGCGGGATGTCGTCACCCATGCCGTCGGTCTGGTTGTCGGTGAACCAGACGGTCTTGTCCTTCGGGTTGATGTCCATGCCGACCGAGTTGCGCACGCCCTTGGCGACCACCTGGCGACCCGAGCCGTCGAACGGGTTCAGCGTGATCATGCCGCCGATGCCCAGCTTCTCGAACTCGGCGATCTTCTCCTTGGGCTGCACGTTGAAGGGCTGACCCAGCGTGATGTGCAGCTTGCCGTCGTCGCTGACGCGGCAGGTGCGTGCGCCATGGTTGAAGCTCTCATGCTCCGGCGGGATCAGCTGACCCTGCGGCACCGTCTCGATCACCGCGACGTCCGGGCCTTCATAGAAGAACTCGGCGGCGGGGAAGTTCAGCACGCGGTTGTGCTCGACGACGATCAGGAAGCCGTCCTTGGTCCAGCACACGCCGTTGGGCACTTTGAAGTTCAGGCCCGGGGCGAACGACTTGACCTCGTCGGCCACGCCGTCGCTGTTGCGGTCGGTGACCGCCCAGACCGTCGTCTTGCGGGTGCCGACGAACAGCATGTTGGTGCTCGGGCCGACGGCCATGTGGCGGGCGTCGGGCACGACCGCGAACAGCTCGATCTTGAAGCCCGGGGGCAGCTTCACCTTTTCCAGGTTCTTGCGGATCGCGGCGGCATTGCGGCCTTCCTGCGGCACGACCGGCAGGTTCAGGTCGGTTGTCGCGACCTTGAACTGCTTCATCTTCTCGATGGTCTGGGCCGAGACGCCGGCCGTGGCCAGCAGGGCGGCCAGCGCGACGCTGCCAATGGCGAAGAGCGAACGGTGCTTCATGTCGGAGGTCTCCTGGGTCTTGTCCGTCGTGGCGGGGAAAGGCTGCCGGGCGCGACGTTCACGCGGCAACCGTCCGGCCGCCCCCGCCGCCAGCGTCGGGGGTGCCTGGATCTCGTCTGTTCTGAGAAGGGGCGCGCCGGTCGACGGGCGCCCGGGCCGGTCAGCCGCTCGCGGCGATCGGCAGGCCTTGCACCATGCGCAGCGGCGGACTCACCACGCGCGGCAGGCTGGTGTCGTTCTCGCCCGTGCGTTCATCGATCTGTCGGCGCATGAAACGCATGCAGGTCACGCGCAGGAAGGATGCGAAGTTCGGCACCTCGCCGCGGTGCGCCACGATCTCGTCGTGCAGCTGCACGATCAGGCTGTTGGTCGTGCGGTCCTCGGCGGCGGCCATCTCGGCCAGCGTGTCCCACACCATGTTCTCGAGCCGGATGCTGGTCAGGACCCCGTGGATGCGGATCGTCCGGGTCCGCTGCTCGTACAGGATCGGATCAGCCTTGACGAAGAATTCGCACATGCGGGACTCCAAGAGGGACGCTCACCGGGCGACGCACGGACAGCGGAAACAACAGCAGGAACAACGGCGGAGGGTACGACGCGACGAAGTTTCACCGTTGCGCCAGACCCTCTGGTGATAGTTGGCTATTTACGCGGGAAGATCCCGAGATCGGTGGTCACTCTGGCGACATGCTGACGCGTCGAACCGCCGTTTTTCAGGGTCGGGTGGCGTGTTCCAGCCGGGTCAGCCAGGACATCGCCTGGACACGGTCGGCGCCGCACATCTCCGGCCCCGGCTGCAATCCGGCACAGACAGCAGGGCGATCGGGCGAACCGAAGATCCTGCAGCGCAGATCCGCATCCAGCTGCACGCACGGCACACCCGCCGGCTTGCCCTGCGGCATGCCCGGGATCGGGCTGCTGATCGACGGCGCCGTGCAGCAGGCGCCGCAATGCGGTCGGCAGGTGAACGGCGGGTCGGCGGGCATCGCCGGATGATAGGCAGCGGCCCGGGCCCGGCGTGCCACACTGTCGGCCCTCCGCGCCCGACGTCCCGCCGCCATGAAGCACCCGCAATACAACCCCGCCCTGCCCAACGAGCCGCTCGGCGATGCCGAGATCGACCAGCTCGACAGCCTGCTCGCCAAGGTCGACGGCGATGCCGTGCTGGACGTCGAATCGCTCGACGGCTACCTGACCGGCCTGCTGGTCAGCCCGCACCTGCCGGACGCCGACGTCTGGCTGTCGCGCATCTGGGGCGGCGACGAGACCAGCGAGCCGCCCTTCCCCAGCGGCAAGCAGACCAAGAAGGTCGTGCAGCTCGCCTTGCGCATGATGGCCGGCATCGACCGCCAGCTGCGCGGCGACATGTCCCGCTTCGAGCCCTGGTTCGGCGTGGCCGAGTCCGGCCCGGACGAATGGGTCGACGCGCAGGTCTGGTGTGCCGGCTTCCTGCTCGCGCTGGAGGTCTGCGCCGACCAGTGGCAACACGACTGGGACGTGCCCGAGGTGGCGCTGGCGCTGCGCCCGATCACGCTGCTCGGCGGCGACGACCTGCCGGCCGACGACGCCGCGCTGGTCGCCACCCCCGCCCAGCGCGACGAGTGGAGCCGCCAGGTGCCCGACGCGATTGAGGCGCTGGTGCGCCACTGGCATCCGACCCGGCTGGATCCGGTCGTCGACGCGGATCCGGGCGACGACTCGGCGGACGCCTGAGCCTTGTCGCCGACCGCGATGGAGCCGGCCCAGGTCGACCACGCGCTGCGCCTGATCGCCGGCTACGGTGACGCGGTGCGTGAACAGGTCCGCACGCTCGCGCTGTCGGGCGGCCTGGCCGAGCGGCTGGCGCGCCGCTACCCGGAACGCCACGCCGTGCGCACCGATGCGGCGCTGTACGACTACACCCAGGCGCTCAAGTCGCGGTACCTGAAAAGCGCGCCGCCGCTGTCCAAGGTCGTCTACGCGGCCCGGCTGGACGTGATCCAGAACGCGCTCGGCACCCACACGACGATCGCCCGGGTACAGGGCTCGCAGCTCAAGGCCAAGCGCGAGATCCGCATCACCGCCCTCTTCCGCGATGCGCCGCCCGAGTTCCTGAAGATGATCGTCGTGCACGAACTCGCCCACCTGCGCGAACGTGAACACGACCGCGCCTTCTACGCGCTGTGCTGCCACATGGAGCCGGACTACCACCAGCTGGAGTTCGACCTGCGCCTGCACCTGATCGCCCTCGCGCTGGACAAGGCCGCCGGCTGATCGCGCCGGGTTCGACGGCCGCGCTGTTTCACGTGGAACAGCGTAGGGCCGCACGGGCGACGCGGTGACTTGTCCACAGCCCCTCCCTAAAATCGTGGGTTGTCCAAGCAGGTGCCGAGATGCTCTATCCCCAGGAATTCGACGTGATCGTGGTCGGCGGTGGCCACGCCGGCACCGAGGCCGCGCTGGCCGCTGCGCGCATGGGAGCCAGCACCCTGCTGCTGACCCACAACATCGAGACGCTCGGCCAGATGAGCTGCAACCCGTCGATCGGCGGGATCGGCAAGGGCCACCTCGTCAAGGAAGTCGACGCGCTGGGCGGCGCGATGGCGCAGGCCACGGACGAGTCGGGCATCCAGTTCCGCATCCTCAATTCCAGCAAGGGCCCCGCCGTGCGGGCCACCCGGGCGCAGGCCGACCGCATCCTCTACAAGGCCGCGATCCGCCGCCGACTGGAGAACCAGCCCAACCTCTGGCTGTTCCAGCAGGCCGTCGATGACCTGATGGTCGAGTCGACCGCCTCGGGCGAGCGGGTCGTCGGCGCCGTCACCCAGGTTGGCATCCGCTTCCGCAGCCGCACCGTCGTGCTGACGGCCGGCACCTTCCTGGACGGCAAGATCCACGTCGGCCTGAACAATTACCCGGCCGGACGCGCCGGCGACCCGCCCGCCGTCAGCCTGTCGGGCCGGCTCAAGGAACTGAAGCTGCCACAAGGCCGGCTCAAGACCGGCACGCCGCCGCGCATCGACGGCCGCTCGATCGACTTCAGCCGCCTGACCGAACAGCCCGGCGACCTGGACCCGGTGCCCGTCTTCAGCTTCCTCGGCAGCGCCGACCAGCATCCGCGCCAGGTGCCGTGCTGGATCACGCACACCAGCGAACAGACCCACGCGATCCTGCGCACCGGCTTCGACCGCAGCCCCATGTTCACCGGCGTGATCGAGGGCGTCGGCCCGCGCTACTGCCCGAGCATCGAGGACAAGATCAACCGCTTCGCCGACAAGGACAGCCACCAGATCTTCCTGGAGCCCGAAGGCCTGACGACGAACGAGTACTACCCGAACGGCATCTCGACCTCGCTGCCCTTCGACATCCAGCTGGCCGCCGTGCGCACCCTCCCAGGCCTGGAGAACGCCCACATCCTGCGGCCGGGCTATGCGATCGAATACGACTACTTCGACCCGCGCGAGCTGAGCGCGACCTTCGAGTCCAAGGCGATCGGCGGTCTGTTCTTCGCCGGCCAGATCAACGGCACGACCGGCTACGAGGAAGCCGCTGCCCAGGGCCTGCACGCGGGCGCGAACGCGGCGCTGCAAGCTCGCGGCGACGGCCCGCTGACGCTGCGCCGCGATCAGGCCTACCTCGGCGTGCTGGTCGACGACCTGATCACCAAGGGCGTGACCGAGCCCTACCGCATGTTCACCAGCCGGGCCGAGTTCCGGCTGCAGCTGCGCGAGGACAACGCCGACCTGCGCCTGACCGAGATCGGCCGTCAGGTCGGCCTGGTCGACGACGTCCGCTGGGACGCCTTCAACCGCAAGCGCGACGCGCTGGCGCGCGAGACCGAGCGGCTCAAGTCGACCTGGGTCCACCCCGGCATCCTGGAATCAGCCCAGGCCGAACGGCTGCTGGGCAAGGCGCTGGAGCACGAATACAACCTGGCCGACCTGCTGCGCCGCCCCGGCATCGGCTACGACACCGTCGCCGAAGTGGCCGCCCTCGCCCGCCCGCACACCGCGCCGGACGAGCGTGTTTCACGTGAAACGTTGTCCGCCAAGCTCGGCGCGACGCTGGCCGATGCAGTCATCGAGCAGCTGGAAATCGCCACGAAGTACGCCGGCTACATCGACAAGCAGAACGACGAGGTCCAGCGCGCAGCCCACTACGAACACCTGCGCCTGCCGGCCGAACTGGACTACGCCCAGGTGACCGCCCTTTCCTTCGAGGTCCGGCAGAAGCTGGCCAAGCACCGGCCGGAGACGCTGGGCCAGGCCTCGCGCGTCTCGGGCATCACGCCAGCGGCGATCTCGCTGTTGCTGGTCCATCTGAAGAAGGGCCGGTACAAGGGGTTCGAGAAGGTCAGTGACAAGGTGAGCGACAAGGCTCCATCGCCGTCCGAAGCCACCTCCGCAGAAACGGCCAGCGATGTCGGCTGACCGCACCCAGCTCCAGGCCGGCGCCGAGGCGCTCGGCACGCCGATCACCGAACCGCAGGCCGACACGCTGCTCGCCTACCTGGCGCTGCTGCAGCGCTGGAACGCGGTCTACAACCTGACCGCCATCCGCGACCCGCAGCAGATGCTGGTGCAGCACCTGCTCGACAGCCTGTCGGTGCTGGCGCCGCTGGACCGGCATCTGGCCGGTCTGGAACGGACACCCGGCGCCGGCCCGATCCGGCTGCTGGACGTCGGCTCCGGCGGCGGCCTGCCGGGCGTGGTCGTCGCCGTGCTGCGGCCGGACATCGCCGTCACCTGCGTCGACACGGTCGGCAAGAAGGCCACGTTCATCCGCCAGGTCGCCGCCGAGCTGCGGCTGCCCAACCTGCAGGCGCGTCATGCCCGGGTCGAGGAGTTGAAGGATCCGCCCTTTGACGTCATCACCGCCCGCGCCTTCGCGTCGCTGGCCGATCTGGTCCGGCTGACGCGCGGACTGCTCGCGCCCGGTGCCTGCTGGATGGCCATGAAGGGCCAGCACCCGCAGGCCGAGATCGACGCGCTGCCGGTCGACGTCTCGATGTTTCACGTGGAACAGCTGCGCGTCCCGAAGCTCGATGCCGAGCGTTGCCTGATCTGGCTGCGTCCGGCGACTGATTGACGCAACAGTCGGCGCCCGCGATGGCCCGTCACAGGGCTGCGCCGAGCGCCGAACGGCTGCCGTGACAGGCATCTGCGGTACGCTCGATCGGCCTTGAAGACAGGCTTTCCGACCCGCCCCCAGAAGGACTTTCCATGCTCGGCATCGCGGACTTCGGCGCCTTCTGCGCCGCCATCGTCGTGTTCCTCGCCCTGCCCGGCCCGGGCACGTTCGCGCTGCTGGGCGCCACCGGCCAGGGCGGCTTCAAGGCCGGCGCCGCCGCGACGTTCGGCCTGATCTTCGGCGACCAGATCCTGCTGTGGCTGGCCGTCGCCGGTGTCGCCGCCCTGATGGCCGCGACGCCCTGGCTGTTCGACGCCGTGCGCTGGTCCGGCGCGGCCTATCTGGCCTGGATCGGCTTCAAGCTGCTGACCGCCAAGGACGGCGAGGACGCCAGCCCCGTCCGGATCACCCCCAGCCACTACTTCCGCCAGGCCCTGCTGATCACGCTGCTGAACCCCAAGGCCATCGTGTTCTACATGGCCTTCTTCCCGCTCTTCATCGACCCGGCCACGCACCTCGGCCTGCCGACCTTCGCGGCCATGGCCGTCACCATCGCCGTGATCACCGCGATCTGGTGCCTGACGCTGTGCGCCTTCGCTGAACGCATCGCCGGCCATGTGCGCGCCCATCGCCGGCTGGCGATGCTGCTGCAGCGCGGCGCCGGCATCTGCCTGATCGGCTTCGGGCTGCGCATGGTGCGCTGACGCCGGACCGATCCGCCCGCCCCGATCCCACGCTTTTTCCGATCCACCGTTCTCCAGACCGCGCACCCATGGCCCGTATCTTCTGCATCGCCAACCAGAAAGGCGGCGTCGGCAAGACGACCACCACCGTCAACCTCGCCGCCGGGCTGGCGCAGATCGGGCAGCGCGTGCTCGTGGTCGACCTCGACCCGCAGGGCAACGCGACGATGGGGTCCGGCGTCGACAAGCGCGGCCTGAAGGCCACCGTCTACGACGTACTGCTGGGCAGCGCCAGCGTGCGCGACGCCCGCGCCCGCAGCGAGCAGGCCGGCTACGACGTGCTGGGCGCCAACCGCGAGCTGGCCGGCGCAGAGATCGAGCTGGTCAACCTCGAACAGCGTGACCGCCGCCTGAAGGCTGCGCTGGTGCCGGCGCTGGAGGACTACGACTTCGTGCTGATCGACTGCCCGCCGTCGCTCAGCCTGCTGACGCTCAACGGCCTGAACTGCGCCCACGGCGTCATCGTGCCGATGCAGTGCGAGTACTTCGCGCTCGAAGGCCTGTCCGACCTGGTCAACACGATCAAGCAGGTCCACGCCAACCTCAACCGCGACCTGCAGCTGATCGGCCTGCTGCGGGTGATGTTCGACCCGCGCATCACGCTGCAGCAGCAGGTCAGCGAGCAGCTGAAGGCGCACTTCGGCGACAAGGTCTTCAACAGCGTGATCCCGCGCAACGTGCGCCTGGCCGAAGCGCCGAGCTACGGTCTGCCCGGCGTCGTGTTCGACCCGGCCTCGCGCGGCGCGCAGGCCTTCGTCGAGTTCGCGCAGGAGATGGTCGAGCGCGTCAAGACGCTCTGACCAGGCCCTGCCCCGGGGCTCAGCCCGGCAGGCCGAAGCGCCAGACGCCGTCCGCACCACGCGTGCGCACCAGCCGGCCGGACAGCCACAGCAGGTGCAGGTGGGCGACCGACTCGCCCATCGCGAAGGTGGTCTGGTGCAGGTCCAGCGCCCGCTTGAACAGCACCGGCAGCACGTCTGCCGCGCTCTGCGGTGCTGCGGCGCAAGCGGCCATCACCTCGGCCAGCCGTTCCTCGTGGTGGGCGTGCAGCTGGTCGATGCGCGGGTGCAGGCCGCGGAACGGCTTGCCGTGCGACGGCAGCACCAGCGTGTCTGGCGGCAACGCACGCAGCCGGTCGAGCGAATCGAGGTAGAGCCGCAGCGGGTCGGCCTCGGGCTCCAGGTCGATCACGCTGACGTTGGTCGAGATGCGCGGCAGCACCATGTCGCCGGAGATCATCACGCCCAGCCCGGGCGCGTGCAGGCTGATGTGCTCCGGCGAATGGCCGTGGCCGGCGATGCAGCGCCACGGCTGGCCGCCGATGTCGATCACCTGGCCGTCCATCAGGCGGCGGAACTGCGGCGGCACCTTCGGCACCATCGAGCCGTAGTAGTTGCCACGGGCGCGGACCTTGGCCTGGCGCTCCGGGTCGTTCAGGCCATGCGACGCAAAGAAACGCGCCGCCGCCTCGCCGCCGTAGCCGGTGGTCTGCTGGCTGGCCATGCGGCCGGCGTTCCAGTCCGTTCCGCTGATCCAGAGCCGGCAGTCCTGCTCGGGCGTCGACCAGCGCTCGCACAGCCAGTGCGCCAGCCCGATGTGGTCCGGGTGCATGTGGGTGACGATCACGCGCAGCACCGGCAGGCCGTCCATCTGCTCGGCGAAGACCTGTTCCCAGGCGCGCTGGGTCGGGTCGTTGGTGATGCCGCAGTCGACCACCGTCCAGCCCTCGCGGCCGTCGAGCCGGTCGCGCAGCAGCCACAGGTTGATGTGGTCCAGCGCGAAGGGCAGGCCCATGCGGATCCAGCGCACGCCCGGCGCCAGCGTGATCGCCTCGCCGGGTTCGGGCACGGCATCGCCCAGGGGGTAGTCGAGCTGGTGTTCGAGCGGGTTGGCCATCGGGGTTCCAGGGACAGGCGACCGGGTCGACGCGCCGGGTCGCAGGGTTAGACTTGCGCCTTCAATTGACGTTTACGTCAACGGCAGTTTAACCAGCCTGTTCCCTTCCGATCGTCAGGAACCGCCATGACCGAGTCCCCTGCCGCCACGGCCGCTGCGGTGTCGAGCCGCACCTTCACGATCACCGAGCTGTCGGCCGAGTTCGACATCACGCCGCGCGCGATCCGGTTCTACGAGGACGTCGGCCTGCTCGAACCGGCCCGCGACGGCCGCAACCGCGTCTACACCCACCGCGACCGGACCCGCCTGAAGCTGACGCTGCGCGGCAAGCGCCTGGGCCTGAGCCTGCAGGAAATCAAGCAGCTGGTCGACATGTACGAGTCGCCGGACGACACGCACCAGCAGTTGCAGGCCTTCCTGGGCATCCTGCGCCAGCACCGCAGCCAGCTCGAACAGCAGCTGGAGGACCTGCAGGTCACGCTGGCCGAGATCGCCCAGCACGAAGACCGCTGCCTGCGCATGCTCGAAGGCAAGTCCGGCGAGCTGACCGATTCGATCGACTGAGCCCGCCACCGGAGCCGCCCATGACCACGCACACCCCCGCCGACCCGGCCTACGCCGAGCGTGTCACCGAATCCTTCGCCCGCCAGACCGCCATGGCGACCCTGGGCGCGCGACTGGTGGCCGTCCGGCCGGGCGAGGTCGAGATCGAGCTGCCACACGCCCCCCACATCTGCCAGCAGCACGGCTTCGTGCATGCCGGCGTGGTCTCGACCGCGCTCGACTCGGCCTGCGGCTATGCGGCGTCCAGCCTGATGCCGGCCGATGCGGGCGTGCTGACGATCGAGTTCAAGGTCAACCTGCTGGCGCCCGCGCGCGGCCCGGTGATCCGCATGACCGGCCGTGTCACCAAGGCCGGCCGGACCATCAGCGTGGTCGACGGCCAGGCCGTGCAGCCGCATCCGCGCGATCCGTCGCAGACCCAGATCGTCGCCACGATGACGGCCACGGTGATGACCGTCAGCGGTCGCGAGGACGTCCGCGGCTGAGCCGCTGCGCAACAATTCCGCCCCATGAGCACCGAACTGCAAGAACTCTTCGACAGCAACCGCGACTGGGCGCGCACGATCGAACAACGCGGGCCCGGCTTCTTCTCGAAGCTGATGGAACAGCAGACGCCGCAATACCTGTGGATCGGCTGCGCCGACAGCCGCGTGCCGGCCAACGAGCTGGTCGGGCTGCTGCCCGGCGAGCTGTTCGTGCACCGCAACGTCGCCAACGTGGTCGTCCACTCGGACATGAACGCGCTGTCGGTGATCCAGTTCGCGGTCGACGGGCTGAAGGTCCAGCACATCATCGTCGTCGGCCACTCGAACTGCGGCGGCGTCAAGGCCGCGCTCAACGACCTGCGCCTGGGCCTCGTCGACAACTGGATCCGCCACGTCAAGGACGTGCGTTTCCTGCACCGCGAGCTGCTCGACCGCATCACCCCGGAACTGCGCCTGAACGCGCTGGTCGAGCTCAACGTGCTGGAGCAGTCGCTCAACGTCTGCCACACCAGCGCCGTGCAGGACGCCTGGGCGCGCGGCCAGGAGGTCGTCGTGCACGGCTGGGTCTACGGCCTGCACAACGGCCTGCTGCAGGACCTGCGCATGACGGTGCGTCAGGGTGGCGATATCCAGCCCGCCTACGCTGCGGCCCTCGCCGCGCTGACCGCCCGCTACGTCAGCGAACCTCCCGCCACCGCCGCCCCGGCCGCCGACCTGGCGGCGCAGAAAGCCGACTGATGTTTCCGCAACAGCTCAACGACAGCCGCGCCTTCGACATCGCCACCGCGCTGCTCGAAGGCTTCAACCGCCACTACCGGCTGTTCCGCGAGACCAGCGCCGAGGCCAAGGCCCGCTTCGAGGTCGCCGACTGGCACGGCCAGCAACGCGCCCAGCGCGAACGCATCGAGTTCTACGACATCCGCGTGCAGGAAGCGGCCGACCGGCTGCAGACCGAGTTCAAGGCCGGCACGCTGGCGATGGACGTCTGGCAGCAGATCAAGCTGCATTACATCGGCCTGCTGACCAACCACCACCAGCCCGAGCTGGCCGAGACCTTCTTCAACTCGGTCACGACCAAGATCCTGCACCGCGACTACTTCCACAACGACTTCATCTTCGTGCGGCCGGCCGTCAGCACCGAATACATCGAGAACAACGAGCCCGCCGCCAAGCCGACCTTCCGGGCCTGGTACCCGACCCGCGAGACGCTGCGCGACACGCTGGCTCAGCTGGTGAGCTACTTCGACCTGCAGGGCCGCTGGGAAGACTTCGACCGCGACATCGACCACATCGACGCGGTGATGCGCCAGGAACTCGGCGACGAGCGCCTGCGCACCAACTTCCAGTTCCAGGTGCTGTCCTCGCTGTTCTTCCGCAACAAGGGCGCGTACATCGTCGGCAAGATCCTCAACGGCTACCGCGAGACGCCCTTCGCGCTGCCAGTGCTGCACAACGCCGATGGCGAGTTCTATGTCGACGCGATGCTGCTCGGCGAGGACGACCTGCAGATGCTCTTCAGCTTCGCGCGGGCCTACTTCATGGTCGAGATGGAGGTGCCCTCGGCCTACGTGCAGTTCCTGCGTTCGATGATGCCGCGCAAGCCGCGCAGCGAGCTCTACAACGCGCTGGGCCTGCAGAAGCAGGGCAAGACGCTGTTCTTCCGCGACTTCCAGTTCCACCTGCGCCACAGCAGCGACCGCTTCCGCATCGCGCCCGGCATCAAGGGCATGGTCATGCTGGTGTTCGACCTGCCGAGCTACCCGTTCGTGTTCAAGGTCATCAAGGACTACTACCCGCCGCAGAAGGACACCACGCGCGAGCTGATCAAGAGCAAGTACCTGCTCGTGAAGCAGCACGACCGGGTCGGGCGCATGGCCGACACGCTCGAGTTCAGCAACGTCGCCTTCCCGCGCGCGCGCTTCGAGCAGGAGCTGATCGACGAGATCCTGAAGTTCGCGCCGAGCCAGCTGGAGATCTCCGACCGCGACGGCGACGGCGAGGAGGAGGTCATCCTCAAGCACGTCTACATCGAGCGCCGCATGGTGCCGCTGAACATCTACCTGCAGGAAGCCGACCCGGCCCAGCTCGAACACGCGGTGATCGAGTACGGCAACGCGATCAAGGACCTGGTGGCGGCCAACATCTTCCCGGGCGACATGCTGTGGAAGAACTTCGGCGTGATGCGGCAGAACAAGGTCGTGTTCTACGACTACGACGAGATCGAGTACATCACCGACTGCAACTTCCGCCGCGTGCCCGCGCCGCGCAACGAGGAAGACGAGATGTCCGGCGAGATCTGGTATCGCGTCGGCCCGAAGGACGTCTTCCCCGAGACCTTCGGCCCCTTCCTGCTCGGCAACCACGCGGTCCGCGACGTCTTCATGAGGCACCACGGCGACCTGCTCGACGCCGCCTTCTGGCAGGGCCACAAGGAACGCATCCTGGCCGGCCACGTGCACGACGTGTTCCCGTACGAGCAGGACAAGCGCTTCATCCACCACCGCAACGGCACCGCCCCGCGCAACGCCAACAGCCTGGCGCAGGCCGGCCGATCGTCCGACTGATGCCGCCCGCCGGCTGACCGGCATCCGGCCGGAAAGGCCGATCCACACGAGGTTCCCGACATGTCCACCGCCGATCCCATCGTCATCGTCTCCGCCGCCCGCACGCCCATCGGCGGCCTGCTGGGCGACTTCGCCGGCCTGACCGCATCCGAGCTGGGCGGCGTGGCAATCGCCGCGGCCGTGCAGCGCGCCGGCATCGACGGTGCGGCCGTCGACGAGGTCCTGATGGGCAACTGCCTGATGGCCGGCCAGGGCCAGGCCCCGGCGCGACAGGCCGCGCTGAAGGCCGGTCTGCCTCTGACGGCCGGTGCCGTCACGCTCAGCAAGATGTGCGGCTCGGGCATGCGCGCCATGATGTTCGGCCACGACATGCTCGCCGCCGGCAGCGCCGACGTGGTCGTCGCCGGCGGCATGGAGAGCATGACCAACGCGCCGCACCTGATGTTCGCGCGCAAGGGCGTGAAGTACGGCGCCGCTCAGATGTTCGACCACATGGCGATGGACGGTCTGGAGGACGCCTACGAGCGCGGCAAGGCGATGGGCGTGTTCGCCGAAGCCTGCGTCGAACGCTACGGCTTCACCCGCGAGGCGCAGGACGCCTTCGCCGTCGCTTCGACCCAGCGCGCCAAGACCGCCAACGAGGACGGCACCTTCGACTGGGAGATCGCCCCCGTCACGATCACCGGCCGCAGCGGCGACACCGTCATCCGCCACGACGAGCAGCCCGCCAAGGCCCGGCTCGACAAGATCGGCAGCCTGCGCCCGGCCTTCAAGAAGGACGGCACCATCACCGCCGCCAACGCCAGCAGCATCAGCGACGGCGGCGCCGCGCTGGTGCTGATGCGCGCGTCGACCGCCCAGTCCCGCGGCCTGCAGCCCCTGGCTCGCATCGTGAGCCACTCGGTCCACGCGCAGGAACCGGCCTGGTTCAGCACCGCGCCGGCCGGCGCGATCCGCAAGGCGCTCACCCAGGCCGGCTGGACCGCCGCCGACGTCCAGCTCTGGGAAGTCAACGAGGCCTTCGCCGCCGTCACGATGGCCGCCATGGCCGACTTCGAGCTGCCGCACGACATCGTCAACGTCCACGGCGGCGCCTGCGCCCTCGGCCACCCGATCGGCGCCTCCGGCGCACGCATCGTCGTCACGCTGCTGGGCGCGCTGAAGAAGCGCGGCCTGACGCGCGGCATGGCCAGCCTGTGCATCGGCGGTGGCGAGGCGACGGCGCTGGCGATCGAGATGCTGTGAGCGGGTTGACCCGATGAGCGCACTCGGCCTCCAGGACCTCACCCTCTTCAGCCTCACCGTGCTGGTGCTCAACGCCACGCCCGGTGTCGACCTCGTCTTCACGATCACGCGGACGCTGCAGCACGGCGTGCGGGGCGGCATGGCCGGGGCGGCGGGGATCTCGGCCGGCTGCGTGGTGCATGCGGTCGGTGCGGCGTTCGGGCTGGCGGCGCTGATGGCGACGTCGGCGGCGGCGTTCGAGGTGGTGCGCTGGGCGGGTGCGGCCTATCTGCTGTGGCTGGGGCTGGGCGCGCTGCGATCGGCGTTGCAGCGACGCGCCGTGGCCCCGGGCGATGCGCAGGTCGACGTCGGTTCGGCGGTGGACGCCCCGGCGGTCACGGCCGGTGCGATCTTCCGGCAGGGCCTGCTGACCAACATGCTGAACCCGAAGGTGGCGATCTTCTTCCTGGCGTTGCTGCCGCAGTTCATCGCCGCCGATGCGCCGCACAAGACGCTGGCCTTCCTGGCGCTGGGCGCGTGGTTTGTCCTTCAGAGCGCCGTCTTCCTGACCGTGCTGGTGCTGGCGGTCGCGCCGCTGCGGCGCTGGCGGCCGGGCGTCGCGGTGCAGCGCGCGCTGGACGGCCTGACCGGCGCGCTGTTCATCGGCCTGGCCGCACGGCTGGCGCTGACGCCGCGGCCCTGACGGGCCTGTTCCTGTTGTCCTTCCTGACCGAGACCCTGTCCCGATGAGCCGTTTCTGGAGTCCGCTGGTTCACGCGCTGAGCCCCTACGTGCCCGGCGAGCAGCCGAAGATCGCGCAGCTGATCAAGCTCAACACCAACGAGCATCCGTGGCCGCCGAGCCCGAAGGTGGCCGCCGCCATCGCGGCGGAAATGGCGGGCAGCCCTGGCAACGAGGCCGGCGAGCGCCTGCGCCTCTACCCCGATCCGACCGCCTCGGCGCTGCGCGACACGCTGGCCCGGCTGCACGGGCTGGACGCCGCGCAGGTCTTCGTCGGCAACGGCTCGGACGAGGTGCTGGCGCATGCCTTCCAGGCGCTGCTGAACCACCGCCGCGCCGACGGCTCGGCCCGACCGCTGCTCTACCCCGACATCACCTACAGCTTCTACCCGACCTATTGCCGGCTCTACGGCATCACGCCGCAGACGGTCGCGCTGGACGGCCGCCTGCAGCTGCAGGTCGACGACCTGATCGCGGCGGCCCGTACGCACGACGCGGGCGGCGTGATCTTCCCGAACCCGAACGCACCGACCGGCAGCGGCGTGGCGCGCGCCGGGATCGAGCGCCTTCTCAAGGCCCTGCCCGACACGGTGGTCGTGGTCGACGAGGCCTATGTCGACTTCGGCGCCGAATCGGCCGTGCCGCTGATCGCCACGCACCCGAACCTGCTGGTGGTCCACACGCTGTCGAAGTCGCGGGCGCTGGCCGGCCTGCGGGTGGGCTACGCACTCGGCCACGCCGAGCTGATCGAGGCGCTGGTGCGGGTCAAGGACAGCTTCAACTCCTACCCGCTGGACCGCCTCGCGCTGGTCGGCGCACAGGCTGCGCTGGAAGACGCCGACTGGTTCGCGCGCGCCACGCGGGCCGTCATCGACAGCCGCGAGAAGCTGGCCGCCGAGCTGGCCGGGCTCGGCTTCGACGTGCTGCCCTCGCAGGCCAACTTCATCTTCGCGGCCCACCCGCAGCACGACGCCGCCGCGCTGGCGCGCGCATTGCGCGAGCGGGCCATCCTGGTGCGGCACTTCAGCCGGCCCGAGCGCATCGCCGACCGGCTGCGCATCACCATCGGCACGCCCGCCCAGTGCGACGCATTGGTCGCGGCGCTGCGCGACATCCTCGGACAGCAAGGTTGACGAGCATGAGCAGTTCCACTTCTTCCTCCGCCCCCTCCCCGGCACGCGGTGCCCGCGCCCTGCGCACGCTGGTGATCGGCGCTTCGCGCGGCATCGGCCTGGCGCTGGCGCAGCAGGCCGTCGCGGCCGGCGAACAGGTCGTCGCCACCGCCCGCGACGACGAGGCGCTGATGACGCTGGGCGCGCTCGGCGCCCGGGCGCTGCGCCTGGACGTCACCCAGCCGGCCAGCGTCGCGACGCTGGCCTGGCAGCTCGACGGCGCCGGTTTCGACCGCGTGTTCGTCAACGCTGGCGTGTTCGGCCCGCGCCTGCGCACGCTCGACAGCCCGTCGGTGGCCGACTTCGACGCGGTCATGCACGTCAACGTGCTGGGCCCGATGCAGGTCATCCCGCAGCTGGTCGACGCGCTCGCGCCCGGTGCGCGGCTGCTGGTGATGACCTCCGTGCTGGGCTCGATCGGCGGCCGGCAAGGCGCCAGCAGCTGGCTCTACAGCGCCTCCAAGGCGGCGCTGAACTCGGTGCTGAAGGACGTCTCGCTGGCGCTGGCCGGCCGCGCCATCTGCATCGCCGCGCACCCGGGCTGGGTCCGCACCGACATGGGCGGCCCCGGCGGCCAGCTCGATCCGGCCGAGAGCGCCGCCGACCTGCGCCGGCTGCTCGACGGCCTGACCCCCGCCGACAACGGCACCCTGCGCAACCACGACGGCAGCCCGCTGCCCTGGTGAGCCGACAAGACCACCCCCTGGAGACACCCCGATGCTGCTCAGCGAAGACCACCGTGCCGTGCAGGACGCCGTGCGCGCCTACGTGCAGGACCAGATCGCCCCGCACGCGGCGCGATGGGACCGCGAGCACACCTTCCCGGCCGAGGCGCTGAAGGGCCTGGCCGGGCTGGGCTGCTACGGCGTCGCGGTGCCGACCGAGTGGGACGGCGCGGGGCTGGACTACCTCGCGCTGGCCGTGATCCTCGAGGAGATCGCGGCCGGCGACGGCGGCACGTCGACCGTCATCAGCGTCAACAACTGCCCCGTCTGCTCGATCCTGATGGCCTTCGGCGACGACGCCCAGAAGGCGCAGTTCCTGAAGCCGCTGGCGCGCGGCGAGATGCTCGGCGCCTTCTGCCTGACCGAGCCGCACGTCGGCTCCGAGGCCGGCGGCCTGAAGACCACCGCGCGGCGCGAGGGCGACGAGTACGTGCTCGACGGCGTCAAGCAGTTCATCACCAGCGGCCAGCACGGCGACGTCGCGATCGTCATGGCCGTGACCGACAAGGCCGCCGGCAAGAAGGGCATCAGCGCCTTCCTCGTGCCCACCAGGACGCCCGGCTACACGGTCGCGCGGCTGGAGGAGAAGATGGGCCAGCACAGCAGCGACACGGCCCAGATCCTGTTCGAGAACTGCCGCATCCCGGCCGCCTACCGGCTGGGCGAGGAAGGCATGGGCCTGAAGATCGCGCTGTCGGGCCTGGAAGGCGGCCGCATCGGCATCGCCAGCCAGAGCGTGGGCATGGCGCGCGCCGCCTACGAGGCCGCGCTGGCCTACAGCCGCGACCGCGTCGCCTTCGGCACGGCGATCTTCAACCACCAGGCCGTCCAGTTCCGCCTGGCCGACATGGCCACGCAGATCGAGGCCGCACGCCAGCTGATCTGGCACGCCGCCAGCCTGAAGGACGCCGGCCTGCCCTGCCTGAAGGAAGCCGCGATGGCCAAGCTGTTCGCCAGCGAGATGGCCGAACGCGTCTGCTCCGCCGCGATCCAGACCTTCGGCGGCTACGGCTACGTCAACGACTTCCCGGTCGAGCGCATCTACCGCGACGTGCGGGTCTGCCAGATCTACGAGGGCACGAGCGACGTCCAGCGGATCCTGATCGGGCGCGGGCTCTGAGGGAGCGGATCGGGGTGATGCGAGGCGGGGCGCGACGGGCGAGAGACCCCTCACCCTCGGTCCCTCTCCCGCAGGGGGAGAGGGAGGACTGCTTTGCAAGGGTGTTTCGCTGAAGTGGGGTCGTGGTGTCGTGACTGGCTCATCGACTGAGCCACCGCCAACAACACCGATCACAACGAGGCAAGACTCCCTCTCCCCTTGCGGGAGAGGGTAGGGTGAGGGGTCCATTCCCGTCGCCCTCCGGCGACGCACTTGCTGGGCGGCGGGTTGGCGCGCCTGGCGAGAGACCCCTCACCCTCGGTCCCTCTCCCGCAGGGGGAGAGGGATGACTACGGTGCAAGGGTGTCGCGTTGGCGTCGTGGTGTGAATGGCTCATCAAATGAGCCACCGTCAACAACACCGGTCACAACAGGGCAAGACTCCCTCTCCCCTTGCGGGAGAGGGCAGGGTGAGGGGTCCATACCCGTCGCCCTCCGGCGACGCAGACATCTCAGGCCGGCAGCAGCAGCGCCTCGATCACCTCGACCAGCTCCATCGGCACGAAGGGCTTGGTGAGGTAGGCGGTGGCGCCGGCCTTTTCGCCGGAGGCGCGGTCGCGATCGCTGGCCAGGGAGGTCAGCATCAGCACGGGGATGGCCTCCCATTGCGGCTGGGACCGCAGCGTGCGGCACAGCGCGTGGCCGTCGACGTCGCCGGGCAGCATGACGTCGAGCACGATCGCGTCGGGCACGCCGTCGCGCAGCGCCATCAGGCCGCGGCGGGCGTCGGAGGCCTCGACGATCACGTGACCTTCGGGTTCGAGGCTCCAGCGGATCAGCCGACGGATGTCGGCGACGTCTTCTATCACCAGGATGCGGGCCATGTCGAGATCGGCAATGAATGAGGACGCGCTCAGGTGCCCAGGGAGAGGAAGTCGCTGGCCGGCTGACCGGGCGCACGCGGTGCGGAGGCGCGCGGCAGCCACAGCGTCACGGTCGTGCCTTCGCTCGGCTCGCTGGCCAGCATCAGGCGACCGCCGAGCAGCTCGATGATCTCCTTGACGATGCTCATGCCCAGCCCGGTGCCGGCGATGTTGCCCGACACGTCGGCGCGATAGAACCGTTCGCTGACACGCGCCAGCTGATCGGCGCTCATGCCGATGCCGTGGTCGCGAACCTCGATGCCGATGCTGGCCGGCGTGACGCCGTCCCCGGTCTCGCGCACCAGGCGCACCTGCACGGCACCGCCGTCGGGCGAGTACTTGTAGGCGTTGGACAGCACGTTGATGACCGCCTGCGTCAGCTTGTTGCGGTCGACGCGGACCCACGACGGCTGGGCCTGCAACTCGCAGCCGGGCTGTTCGCGCTCCTGCGGCGGCTTGAAGTCGTGCAGGACCTCGGGCAGCAGCTGGTTGAGGTCCAGCGTCTCGAGCACGAAGTCCTGGCCGCGCCGGGCCTCGATGCGGGCGAGGTCGAGCAGCTCGTTGATGATGGCGATCATCCGCGAGCTCTGGCGGTGGATCGTCTCGAGCACGTCGGCCTGCTTCTCGGGCGACATCTTGCGGCGGATCAGCAGTTCGACGAAGCCGTAGATGCTCGCCATCGGTGTGCGCAGCTCGTGAGCGGCGGTCGACAGGAACTCGCTCTTCATCTGGTCGACCAGGCTCTCGTAGGTGACGTCGCGCAGCGACAGCACCTGCGAGATCACCTGGCTGTCACCGAGGCGCAGCGCAATCTCCAAGGTGCGGCGGGCCGGCCGGCGGGTCTCGATGCGATCGCGTGCGGGCGCTTCCGAGACCGGATCGCCCTGCCCTTCCGGTGCGGCGCCGGGCAGGCCCGCCTGGCGCATCGCCGCGAAGCCGCGCCAGCGCATCGGGGCGTCGACCAGGCCGTTGATCAGGCGTTCGACGGTGTGCTCGTCGGCGCCCAGCAGTTCGGTCTCGGGCTGGCCGGTCAGCAGCGTGAAGGCCGGGCTGACGTAGTTGACATGGCCGGAGGCGTCGAACGAGACGAAGCCGTCGGCGCTGAGCGCGAAGATCGCGTCGAGCTGCGCGCCGCGTTCGCGCAGCCGCCGCACCAGCTCGGAAATCATCAGCGAGATGGCCGCCAGGTCGTCGGGTGCCGAGGCCGCCGCTGCCGGCATGCCGGGCGTCAGATCCTCCAGGACGCGCCGCAAGGCTTCGAGCGACACGGCGGCCTGCTCGCGCTGGCCGCGCACGCTGGCGGCGGCGCGGCCGAGCACCTCGAAGGTCTCGCGGAACTCGATCGGCGCGTCCTCGGCCAGCGGGATCGGCAAGGGCGCGCCGTCGGAGCGCATCGCCTGGTCGAAGTCGTGCACCCGGCTGAGCTTGCCCAGCCAGCGCACCAGCGGCCAGCGGATCAGCAGCAGGCCGCCAACCAGCGCCAGCATGCCGAGCACCAGCGCGATGCGGGTCTGCTGCCACAGGCCGCCGGCGATGCGTTCGGCCGCGAAGCTCAGGCGCAGCACGCCGTAGTCGCGCCCGCCCACGCTGATCGGCAGGTTGGTGTCATAGAGACGGTTGCGCACCGGTTCGAGCAGCCAGCCGGGCGCGGCCACCTCGGGCGCGTCATTGCGGGTCGCCTTGACGATGCCGCCGACCAGGTCGATGAAGGTCGCCTGCGCGAACGACGGGTGGTGCACCGCGCTCTCGAGCGTGCGGTGGATCGTGTCGTAGTCGCCGATCACCGCGCTGTCGGTGATGGCCGGCTTGATCACCGCGCTCAGCGCGTCGGCACGCAGCTGCGCCTCCTCCAGCTCGACGCTGAGCTGGTAGCGGTAGAACAGCGCCAGCCCGACGGCGACGAAGGCCAGCAGCGTGACCGAATAGAGCGCGAACACCCGCCCGACCAGCGAGCGCGGGAGCAGGCGTAGCGGCGGGAGTCGCGTCACGGAAGCGTGCAGCAGGGCGGCAGGAAGGCTGCGGAGGCTCAGCGCAGGCTGGGCGGCGCGGTCCGGTAGAAGTCGCGGTAGCCGGCGTATTCGCTGCCGTCGGAGGCGACGAAATACGCTTCCTCGCCCAGGCCGACCTGGGCCGAGGCCTGGGTCAGCACCGCGCGACCCTTCGGGTCGGCATGCATGCCGAGGAAGGCGGCCGCAACGGCCTTCTGGACCTTGTCCGGCACCTTGGAGGCCGACATCAGCGCCAGGTCATGCAGCGGCTGCGACTGCCACAGCACGCGGAACTTGCGGCCCTCGCGGCGGGTGTAGCCCTCGGCCAGCTGCGAGTTGGCGCCGACGGCGGCGGCCTTGCCGCTGAACAGCTGGCCGAAGGCGCCATCCATGTTGCCGCCGAAGACGGTCTTGAACTCGATCTTGCGGCTCATCAGCTGGGCAGCGGCGAACTTGTAGGCCACCAGCGCCTCGGGGCCTGGGAAGGCGACTTCCTTGCCCGCCAGCTGCGACAGCTCGGTGATCGGCGACTCGGCCGGCACCAGGATCTGGCTGTGCACCGGCGGCGTCAGGCGTCGGCCAAACACCTTCCAGCCGAGCGCCTCGCGTTCCGGGCTGAAGAGGTGGTTGCTGAAGATGAACTCGACCTCCTGCGCCAGCACATAGGACGTGGTGTCCGCCGAGGTGCGGCCGATCTTGAGCTGCAGCTTGACCCCGCTCTTCTCGGAGACGTAGGCCATGATCGGATTCCAGTAGGCCGCCGTCACCGCGATGCCGTACTGGTTGACCGGCGAGAAGCGGTAGACATCGCCCTCCTGGGCTTGCGCCGGCGCCGTGGCCAGCAGGCCCAGGACACCGAGACAGGTGGTCAGGCAGGAGGACAGCACGCGGCCGCCGAGGCGGCGCAGGGCGGCGAGGATCGGGTTCATCGGTCGCTCCGGGTCAGGCTGGAGAACGGTGGGTGGAAGTCTAAGGACCGACAGGCGCCGGCCGGCACGCCAAGCGTGCAGGGATCACGCCGGACGCCGGCTCGCCATCGCCGCCACCACCTCCAGCAGCCGCATCGGGCTGTAAGGCTTGAGCAGGTAGTCGTCGGCGCCGGCGTCGTGGCCGATCTGCATGTCGTTGCGATGCCCGCGGGCGGTGACCAGCACGACCTTGCAATGCGCGGTCCGCGGGTCGGACTTGAGGCGCCGGCACAGGTCGAGACCGTCCATCGTGCCGGGCATCATGATGTCGAGCAGCACCAGGTCGGGCAGCACGGCCAGCGCCGCGTCCCAGCCGGCGTGCGCATCGGCAGCCTCGTGCAGTTCATGGTCCTCCAGGCCCAGCGTCATCTGCATGAGCTTGCGGAGGTCGGCTTGATCTTCAACGATCAGGATCTTCATCGGACGTCACCTGGCCCCGACCGCGCGCCAGGAGGGCGAGCCAGATGGGGGGACCGTCCATTGGATCTCGTCTGCGGCGCGGTGAACTTGAGAAAACGCAGGAAGTTCGGGCGCTTGTCCGGTCGCAGGACGCGCAACCGGACACGAAAACCGCCGATACCCGACCCCCTGTCGCCGATCAGCTGGCCGTCGCCTGCCGCACCGCGCGGTCCCAGGCCGCCATGCGTTCGGCCGCCTGGTCGCGTGGCAGCGTCGGGATGAAGGTGCGCTCGACGCGCCAGTGGCCGGCCAGCTCGTCGGCGTCGCGCCAGACGCCGGTGGCGAGACCCGCCAGGTAGGCCGCGCCCAGCGCGGTCGTCTCGATGACCTGCGGCCGCACCACCGGGATGCCCAGCAGGTCGGCCTGGAACTGCATCAGCAGGTCGTTGACGCAGGCGCCGCCGTCGACCCGCAGCTCGGTGACGGGCGAGCCGCCCGAGGCCACCGCGTCGCGGTCCATCGCCTGCAGCAGCGCGGCGCTCTGGAAGGCGATCGACTCCAGCGCCGCCCGCGCGATGTGCGCCACCGTGCTGCCGCGCGTCAGGCCGACGATCGCGCCGCGCGCCTGCGCATCCCAGTAGGGCGCACCCAGGCCGGTGAAGGCCGGCACGAACAGCACGCCGCCGGCATCGGGCACGCTTTCGGCCAGCGCCTGGACCTCGCCACTGCCCTGGATCGCGCGCAAGCCGTCGCGCAGCCACTGCACCACCGCCCCGCCGATGAACACGCTGCCCTCGAAGGCGTACTGCGGCGCCCCGCCTGCCACCTGCGCCGCAGCGGTCGTCAGCAGCCCGTTGCGGGACGCCTGGAACTGCCCGCCGGTGTGCATCAGCATGAAGCAGCCGGTGCCGTAGGTGTTCTTGGCCAGCCCGGCCTTGAAGCAGGCCTGGCCGAACAGCGCGCTCTGCTGGTCACCGGCGATGCCCGCGATCGGCAGGGCCGCACCGAGCAGCGCGGCGTCACATTCGGCGTAGACGTGGCTGGACGGCAGGACCTGCGGCAGCAGGCTCTCGGGCACGCCCAGGTGCGCCAGCAGCGCCGGGTCCCAGCGCTGGCCGCCGATGTCGTAGAGCATCGTGCGCGACGCGTTGGTGACGTCGGTGGCGTGGACCCGCCCGCCGGTCAGCTGCCACAGCAGCCAGCTGTCGACCGTGCCGAAAGCCAGCTCGCCGCGCTCGGCGGCCTCGCGCGCGCCGGCCACGTGGTCGAGGATCCAGCGGATCTTGGTGGCCGAGAAGTAGGCGTCGATCTTCAGCCCGGTGCTGCGCAGGAAGGCGTCGGCCAGGCCCTGCTCGCGCAGCTGCGCGCACAGCGGCTCGCCGCGCCGGTCCTGCCAGACGATGGCGTTGTGGACCGGCTGGCCGGTGCGGCGGTTCCACACCAGCGTGGTCTCGCGCTGGTTGGTGATGCCGATGGCGCGGATCTCGCTGGCCGCCAGGCCGGCCTTGGCCAGCGCCTCGCGGGCGGTGGCGAGCTGGCTCTGCCAGATCTCGAACGGGTCGTGCTCGACCCAGCCGGGCTGCGGGTAGATCTGGCGGAACTCGCGCTGCGCCATCGCGACGACGTGGCCGTGTTCGTCGAACACGATGCTGCGCGAGCTGGAGGTGCCCTGGTCAAGGGCAAGCAGGTAGGCCATGAGGAAAGGCTCCGGAAAGGGCTCGGTGAATGGACCGGCTTCAGCCAGCCGCGACGACCAGCGGCACGTCGACCTCGGCCAGCAGCTGCGCGTAGGGCTCGGGCGGCGGCGCGTCGGTGTAGACGCGGTCGAGGTCGGCCAGCCGGCCCAGCTCGACCATCGCCGGCCGGTTGAACTTGCTCGCGTCGGCCGCCAGCCAGACCTCGCGCGACTGCGCCACGATGGCCTGCGAGACCTTGACCTCGCGGAAGTCGAAGTCGCGCAGCGTGCCGTCGGCCTCGATGCCCGAGATGCCGATCACCGCGATGTCGACCTTGAACTGGCGGATGAAGTCGACCGTGGCCTCGCCGATCAGGCCGCGGTCGCGCGGGCGCAGCAGGCCGCCGGTGACGATCACCTCGCAGTCCGGGTTGTCGGCCAGGATGCCCGCGACGTTCAGGTTGTTGGTGATGACGCGCAGCCCGCGGTGCTGGAGCAGTTCCAGCGCGACCGCCTCGACCGTCGTGCCGATGTTCATGAACAGCGAGCTGCCGGCCGGCACGTCGCGCGCGATCGCCCGGGCGATGCGCTGCTTGCCGTCGGCGTGCAGGGCCTGGCGCTGGCGGTAGGCGATGTTCTCGGTGGTCGACCCGGGCAGGCGCACGCCGCCGTGGAAGCGCGACAGCAGGCCGGCCTCGGCCAGCAGCTTCACGTCGCGCCGGACGGTCTGCAGCGTGACGCCGAAGCGCTCCGCCAGCGCCTCGACGGTGGCCGACCCGCGCGCGCGCACCTCGGCCAGCAGCTCGGCCTGACGGGGGTTCGGATTCATGGGGGGCGAGCCTAGCCCAAGCCGAAACGAACCCGCTTGCGGGTTATTCCGGTGATGACACGGTGCTTTCGCGCAGCTACAAAGAAAAAAAGCGAATCGAAACGATCACCAACGAACCGCACGGAGTTGTTGAACTTGAGCCGCCCGCCCGCCCCCGCCGAACACGCCTCCACCACGATCTCCACGCCGCGCAGCGACGACCGCGCCGGCTGCGACGTGCTCGTGGTGGGCGGCGGCATCAACGGCTGCGGCATCGCCCGCGACCTGGCCGGGCGCGGCTGGCGCGTCACGCTGGTCGAGGCCGACGACCTGGCCTCGCACACCTCGTCGTCGTCGACCAAGCTGATCCACGGCGGCCTGCGCTACCTGGAGTACTACGAGTTCAACCTCGTGCGCAAGGCGCTGCAGGAACGCGAGGTGCTGCTGCGCAGCGCCCCGCACATCATGTGGCCGCTGCGTTTCGTGATGCCGCTGCAGCCCGAGGGCAGCCTGCTGCGGCCGGCCTGGCTGATCCGCCTGGGGCTGTTCCTGTACGACCACCTGGCGCGCCGCGAGGTCCTGCCCGGCTCGTCGGGCATCGACCTGCGCCGTCACCTGGCCGGCGAACCGCTGCAGCCGCAGTTCCGGCGCGGCTTCATCTACTCGGACGGCTGGGTCGACGATGCCCGGCTGGTGGTGCTCAACGCGCTGGACGCCCAGGCGCACGGCGCACAGGTCCACACCCGCACCCGCTGCGTCGGCGCCGAACGCGACGCCAGCGGCTGGAACGTCACGCTGCAGGGCCCTGACGGCACGCGCCGCACGCTGCGCGCCCGGGCGCTGGTCAACGCGGCCGGCCCGTGGGCGGAGGCCTTCCTGCGCGGCGTCGCCCGCCCGGCCGGCGGCGAGACGCTGGCCACGCGCCACCTGCGGCTGGTCAAGGGCAGCCACATCATCGTGCGCAGCCGCTTCGCCCATGACCCGGCTGCACCGCACGCCTACATCTTCCAGAACCCCGACAAGCGGATCATCTTCGCCATCCCCTACGAGGGCGACTACACGCTGATCGGCACCACCGACGTCGAACTGCCCGGCACCGATCCGGCCGGCGCGCGCATCGACGACGACGAGATCGCCTACCTGTGCGCCCAGGCCACCAACTACTTCCGCGAGCCGGTCACGCCGGCCGACGTGGTCTGGCACTACAGCGGCGTGCGCCCGCTGCTGGACGACGAATCGGGCAACGCCTCGGCCGTGACGCGCGACTACCTGCTCGAAGCCAACGACGAGGCCGCGCCGCTGCTGAGCGTCTGGGGCGGCAAGATCACCACCTTCCGCAAGCTGGCCGAGGACGCCGCCGAGGACATCGGCCGGATGCTCGGCGAACGCCGCCCGGCCTGGACCCGCGACGCCCCGCTGCCCGGCGGCGACCTGTCCGGCTGGATCGGCCCGGCGCAACGCCCGGACACCGACTTCGCCCGCTTCGTCCAGGCGGTGCGCCAGCGCCACCCGTGGCTGCCGCCCGCGCTGGCGCACCGCCTGGCACGCGCCTACGGCAGCCGCATCGACGGGGTGATCGGCCACGCCGCCACGCTCGCCGACCTGGGCGCCGAGGTCGCCCCCGGCCTGCACGAGGCCGAGCTGCGTTTCCTGCAACGCAGCGAATGGGCCGTCAGTGCCGACGACGTGCTGTGGCGCCGCTCCAAGCTCGGCCTGCACCTCGATGCGCCGCAGCGCGCGGCGGTGGCCGAGTGGCTGGCGGCGCATCCGGCCGATCTGAACGAATCCCCGAACACCACCGCATCCAGAAAGGCTGCCTGATGAAACTGGCGCTGGAGGGCATCACCCGCAAGGTAGGCCCCGCCGATTGGCTCTACGCGATGGACCTGCAGCCGCAGCCCGGCGCGGTCACCGTGCTGCTGGGCGCGACCCAGGCCGGCAAGACCAGCCTGATGCGGATCATGGCCGGGCTGGACGTGCCCAGCACCGGCCGCGTCACGGTCGACGGCCTGGACGTGACCGGCGTGCCGGTGCGCGAGCGCAATGTCGCGATGGTCTACCAGCAGTTCATCAACTACCCGTCGTTCACGGTCCACGACAACATCGCCTCGCCGCTGAAGCTGCGTGGCGAGAAGGGCATCGACGCCCGGGTGCGCGAGATCGCCGCGCGGCTGCACATCGAACCCTTCCTGCCGCGCCTGCCGGCCGAGCTGTCGGGCGGCCAGCAGCAGCGTGTCGCGCTGGCCCGTGCGCTGGCCAAGAACGCGCCGCTGATGCTGCTCGACGAGCCGCTGGTCAACCTCGACTACAAGCTGCGCGAGGAGCTGCGCGAGGAACTCGGCGCGCTGTTCGCGGCCGGCGAGTCGACCGTCATCTACGCCACCACCGAACCCGGCGAAGCCCTGCTGCTGGGCGGCTGGACCGCCGTGATGGATGCCGGCGAGCTGCTGCAGTACGGCCCGACCGCCGACGTCTTCCACGCCCCCGCGTCGATCCGCGTGGCGCGCGCCTTCAGCGACCCGCCGATGAACCTGATCGCCGCCGAGGCGGTCGACGGCGGCGTTCGGCTGGCCGGCGGCGCCGTGCTCGCGCTGGCCCTGCCGGCCGTGAACGTGGGCGGGAACGCCCTGACGGTGGGCGTGCGCGCCAGCGCGCTGCGCCTGCAGGCACGGCCCGGCGACATCGCCATTCCCGGTCAGGTGGAACTGGCCGAGCTGTCGGGCTCCGACACCTTCGTGCACGTCGCCACGCCGGCCGGCGAGCTGGTCGCGCAGCTCACCGGCGTGCACGACTTCGAGCTGGGCAGCGCGATCACGCTGCACCTCGCGCCGCAGCAGGTCCACGTCTTCGACGGTCGCGGCGAGCTGCTGCTCGCACCGCCGCGCCGCACCGCGCAAGGACATTGAGATGGCCCGCATCGACCTCGACCTGGCGCACAGCTACCGCCCCACCCCGACGCAGGACAGCGACTACGCGCTGCTGCCGCTGAAGATGAGCTTCGAGGACGGCGGCGCCTACGCGCTGCTCGGCCCCTCGGGCTGCGGCAAGACGACCATGCTCAACATCATGTCGGGGCTGCTGGTGCCCTCGCAGGGCCGGGTCACCTTTGACGGTGTCGACATGACGCGCGCCACGCCGCAGCAGCGCAACATCGCCCAGGTGTTCCAGTTCCCGGTCATCTACGACACGATGACCGTGGCCGAGAACCTGGCCTTCCCGCTGCGCAACCGGCGCGTGCCCGAGGCGCAGATCCGCCAGCGTGTCGGCCAGATCGCCGAGATGCTGGAGATGAGCCACCAGCTCGACCAGCGCGCGGCCGGCCTGTCGGCCGACCAGAAGCAGAAGATCTCGCTGGGCCGGGGCCTGGTCCGCTCGGACGTCAGCGCGGTGCTGTTCGACGAGCCGCTGACCGTCATCGACCCCCACCTGAAGTGGCAGCTGCGGCGCAAGCTCAAGCAGATCCACCGCGAGCTCAAGCTGACGCTGATCTACGTCACGCACGACCAGGTCGAGGCCCTGACGTTCGCCGAGCAGGTGGTCGTGATGACCCGCGGCCGGGTGGTCCAGCTGGGCTCGCCCGATGCGCTGTTCGAGCGCCCGGCGCACCGCTTCGTCGGCCACTTCATCGGCTCGCCGGGCATGAACTTCCTGCCGATCCGCTGTGCGCACGATGGCCGCTCACTGCGGCTGGAGGCTCACGCGCTGAGCCTGCCCGACGGCATCGCCAACCTGCCCGAAGGCGAGCTGCTGCTGGGCGTGCGGCCCGAGTACCTGGCGCCCTGCGCGGCCGATGCGCCCGGTGCCGTGCCGGCCGAGGTCGTCAAGGTGCAGGACGTCGGCACCTGGTGGCTGGTCAGCGCGCGCATCGGCGGCCACGAGGTCAAGGTCCGCCTGAACGCCGACGCCGACGTGCCGGCCGCCGGCCGTTCGCTGTGGCTGCAGGTGCTGGGCCCGCACACCTGCTTCTACAACCACAACGAGGCGCTCATCGCATGAACAAGCCCGTCAACCAGAAGGCCTGGTTCCTGATCCTGCCGGTCTTCCTGTGCGTCGCCTTCTCGGCGGTGCTGCCGCTGATGACCGTCGTGAACTACTCGGTGCAGGACATCATCTCGCCCGAGCGGCGCGTGTTCGTCGGCACCGAATGGTTCGCCGCCGTGATGCGCGACGAGGACCTGCACGCCGCGCTGTGGCGCCAGCTGACCTACTCGCTGTCGGTGCTGGCCGTGGAGATCCCGCTGGGCATCGCGCTGGCGCTGTCGATGCCGGCGCAGGGCTGGAAGGCCTCGGCCACGCTGGTGGTGGTGGCCCTGTCGCTGCTCATCCCCTGGAACGTGGTCGGCACGATCTGGCAGATCTACGGCCGCGCCGACATCGGCCTGCTGGGCGCGACGCTGCAGGCGCTCGGCTTCGACTACAGCTACACCGGCAACGCCACGCACGCCTGGGTCACCGTGCTGGTGATGGACGTCTGGCACTGGACGCCGCTGGTCGCGCTGCTCTGCTACGCGGGGCTGCGCTCGATCCCCGATGCCTACTACCAGGCCGCCCGCATCGACGGGGCCAGCAAGCTCGCGGTGTTCCGGTTCATCCAGCTGCCCAAGATGCGCGGCGTGCTGATGATTGCCGTGCTGCTGCGTTTCATGGACAGCTTCATGATCTACACCGAACCCTTCGTGCTGACCGGCGGAGGGCCGGGCAACGCGACCACCTTCCTCAGCCAGTACCTGACGCAGAAGGCGGTCGGCCAGTTCGACCTCGGTCCGGCGGCGGCCTTCTCGCTGATCTATTTCCTGATCATCCTGCTGCTGTGCTTCATCCTCTACAACTGGATGCAGCGGGTCGGCCAGGCCGAGAAGGAGGGCGGCCATGACTGAGGCACGTTTCCAGAAGCGGACGGTCTTCCTGATCGTCTACATCGTCTTCGCCATCCTGCCGATCTACTGGATGACGACGATGTCCTTCAAGACCAACGAGGAGATCCTCTCCAGCTTCTCGCTCTGGCCGCAGCACTTCACATGGGCCAACTACCGGACCATCTTCACCGACGTGTCCTGGTACTCGGGCTACATCAACAGCCTCATCTACGTCGCGATCAACACGGTCATCTCGGTGGGCGTGGCACTGCCGGCGGCCTATGCCTTCAGCCGCTACAGCTTCCTGGGCGACAAGCACGTCTTCTTCTGGCTGCTGACCAACCGCATGACGCCGCCGGCGGTCTTCCTGCTGCCCTTCTTCCAGCTCTACACGACCGTCGGGCTGATGGACACGCACCTGGCGGTGGCGCTGGCGCACCTGGTCTTCAACGTGCCGCTGGCGGTCTGGATCCTGGAAGGCTTCATGAGCGGCATCCCGCGCGAGATCGACGAGACGGCCTACATCGACGGCTACACCTTCCCGCGCTTCTTCGTGACCATCTTCCTGCCGCTGATCAAGGCCGGCGTCGGCGTGGCGGCCTTCTTCTGCTTCATGTTCAGCTGGGTCGAGCTGCTGCTGGCGCGCACGCTGACCAGCGTCAACGCCAAGCCCATCGTCGCGACGATGACGCGCACCGTCAGCGCCTCCGGCATGGACTGGGCCACGCTGGCCGCCGCCGGTGTCCTCACGATCGTGCCCGGCGCGATCGTCATCTGGTTCGTCCGCCACTACATCGCAAAAGGCTTTGCGATGGGCCGGGTCTGAAAGGAATCGCCATGTTCGACTGGATGGCATGGACGCTCCCGGTGGCCGTCTTCTTCATCTGCATCGCGCTGATGCTGGTGGGCATGACGGTCTGGGAGATCCGCTCGCCCACCACCCTGCGCAAGGGGTTCCTGCCGATCGCCACGACACGCGGCGACCGGCTGTTCATCGGGCTGCTGAGCGCCGCCTATCTCAACCTCGTGTTCATCGGCCTGGCCGGGCGTGTCGCCGGCTGGCTGAGCCTCGATCAGGAACCCAGCATCTGGGTCAGCTTCGTCGCCTCGATGGGGCTGCTCGTGCTGATCATGCGGCGCGGCTGACGCGCCGACACCCGCCCGTCTCGACGGATCCGGCCCGACGCTTCCCCGGGGCCGTTCCAGATCACATCAAGGGGAAGCGCTCCGAGGAGACAAGTCCATGTCCATGTCCATGTCCATGACGATGAAGACGCGATACACCGCCGTCGCACTGGCCGCCGCCGCCGCGCTGGCCAGCGGGGTGGCCCGGGCCGGCGAGGCCGAGGCCAAGAAGTGGGTCGACAGCGAGTTCCAGCCGTCGACGCTGAGCAAGGACCAGCAGATGGCCGAGATGAAGTGGTTCATCGACGCGGCCAAGAAGCTGCAGGCCAAGGGGGTCAAGGAGATCTCGGTGGTCTCCGAGACCATCACGACGCACGAGTACGAGTCCAAGACGCTGGCCAAGGCCTTTGCCGAGATCACCGGCATCACCGTCAAGCACGACCTGATCCAGGAAGGCGACGTGGTCGAGAAGCTGCAGACCTCGATGCAGTCGGGCAAGTCGATCTACGACGGCTGGATCAGCGACTCCGACCTGATCGGCACGCACTACCGCTACGGCAAGGTCCTCAACCTGACCGACTACATGGCCGGCGCGGGCAAGGAGTTCACCAACCCGGGCATCGACATCAATGACTTCATCGGCACCAAGTTCACGACCGCCCCGGACGGCAAGCTCTACCAGCTGCCCGACCAGCAGTTCGCCAACCTGTACTGGTTCCGTGCCGACCTGTTCGAGCGCAAGGACCTGAAGGACAAGTTCAAGGCCAAGTACGGCTATGACCTGGGCGTGCCGCTGAACTGGAGCGCCTACGAGGACATCGCCGAGTTCTTCACCAACGACGTGAAGACCATCGACGGCAAGGCCATCTACGGCCACATGGACTACGGCAAGAAGGACCCGTCGCTGGGCTGGCGCTTCACCGACGCCTGGCTGTCGATGGCCGGCACCGCCGACATCGGCGCGCCCAACGGCCTGCCGATCGACGAGTGGGGCATCCGCGTGGCCGACGACAAGTGCACCCCGGTGGGCGCATCGGTCGCCCGTGGCGGCGCGACCAACTCGCCGGCCGCCGTCTACGCGCTGACCAAGTACGTCGACTGGATGAAGAAGTACGCGCCCAAGGAAGCCACCGGCATGACCTTCGGCGAGGCCGGTCCGGTCCCGGCGCAAGGCCAGATCGCGCAGCAGATCTTCTGGTACACGGCCTTCACCGCCGACATGACCAAGCCGGGCCTGCCGGTGGTCAACGCCGACGGCACGCCGAAGTGGCGCATGGCCCCCGGCCCGAACGGCCCGTACTGGAAGCAGGGCATGCAGAACGGCTATCAGGACGTGGGCAGCTGGACCTTCTTCAAGGACCACGATGCCAACAAGACGGCCGCCGCCTGGCTCTACGCCCAGTTCGTGACCGCCAAGACCACCAGCCTGAAGAAGACCACGGTCGGCCTGACGCCGATCCGCGAGTCCGACATCCAGAGCAAGGCCATGACCGACCTGGCGCCCAAGCTCGGCGGCCTGGTCGAGTTCTACCGCAGCCCGGCCCGCGTGGCCTGGTCGCCCACCGGCACCAACGTGCCCGACTACCCGAAGCTGGCGCAGCTGTGGTGGAAGAACGTGGCGCAGGCGGTCACCGGCGAAAAGACCCCGCAGGGTGCGATGGACACGCTGGCCGACGAGATGGACCAGGTGATGACCCGTCTGGAGCGCGCCGGCATGGCCAAGTGCGCGCCCAAGATGAACCCCAAGAGCGATCCGTCCAAGTGGCTGAGCGACAAGGCCGCGCCGTGGAAGAAGCTGGCCAACGAGAAGCCGAAGGGCGAGACCATCGCCTACGACTCGCTGCTCAGCGCGTGGAAGGCTGGCAAGGCGCGCTGAACCGCGCCCTGATGTGAGGTTCCGGGAAGGACGCCGCCCCGCGCGGCGTCCGCAAGGCGGTCGGCAGTCTCCCCGACCGCCTTTTTTCATGCCCGCGCGGGCTGGCGACCGGGCTCAGCAAGTGCGTCGCCGGAGGGCGACGAGTCTTGAACCCCTCACCCTACCCTCTCCCGCAAGGGGAGAGGGGCTCTTGCCTCGTGTTGATCGGTGTTCTTGTGGTGGCTCATTCGATGAGCCAGTCAACTCACGACAAGTGCGTCGCTGGAGGGCGACGGGGAATGGCGCCCTGCCGGCAACCACCCCGTCAGGCTACGCCTGCCACCCCTCCGGAGGAGGGGAATGAAGACACGTTGCCGGAGGCAACGCCGTTGTCCTGCCGGCACGTCACCGCCCCAATTCCCCTCCTCCGGAGGGGTACGCCGTAGGCGGGGGGTGGTGGTTTTCGGGCTCTGGCTTCCTGCCACCAAACCACCCCGTCAGGCTGCGCCTGCCACCCCTCCGGAGGAGGGGAATGAAGACACGTTGCCGACGGCAACGCCGTTCGGGTCAGTGGCCGTGCCGGCGCAGCGTCTGCGACGGCAGTTCGCCGAACAGGCGGCGGTAGTCCTCGGCGAAGTGGCCGAAGTGCCAGAAGCCGTACTGCGTCGCGGCCTCGGTGACCGAGCGGGCGTGCTTGAGTTCGCGCCGCACCGCGTCGAGTCGCAGCGTCGTCAGCCAGGACAGCGGGCCCATGCCCCAGGTGGCCTGGAAGGCGTTCTGCAGCGTGCGCCGGCTGACGCCCAGTGCGTGGCACAGCTCGGCCACCGACGGCGGCTCGCCGAGCCGGTCGGCGACCAGCGCGGTGGCGCGGGCCGTCAGCGCCGCGTGCGAGGTCGGCGCGAGGCGGGCGCCGGCTTCGGCCGCTGCGGAACGGGCCGGCGTCAGCACCGCCGCGATGCGGTCGAGCAGCTGGGTGCGCACCTGCTGGTGCAGCGGCCCCGAACTGGCGCGTGCGGAACGGGCCGCGCAGCCGAACAGGTCGATCAGGAAGCCGCGCAGCGCGTCCATCGCCAGCGGGTCGACGCGGCGCAGGTGGGCGCTGTCGGCCAGGCCGTTGCCGGTCGCGTCGCGGCGGTCCGATGGCGTGCGCACATGGGTGTCGAACAGGCCCCGGTCGACCTCGATGCCGATCATCAGGTGCTGCGGCGGCGAGCGGAACTCGAAGCCGTTGCCACCGCTGAAGACGTGCAGCGCGTCGACCGCATCGGGCTGGCCGCAGAACAGGGCCTCGCCGTCGAGCTGCAGCGGCACGCCGAGCGCGACGACGTCCGGGCGGACCCAGCCGGACTGGTGCACCGACTGGCGCAGGTCCTCGATGAACAGGCCGATGCCGTCGAGCCGCAGCCGCTGGACCTCGCCGACGAAGCGGCCGGCCGACAGCTGCAGGTAGCGCTGGTTCCAGCCGTCGAGCGCGGCGGCCTGGTCGTCGATGTCGGCGTGGCTCTCGCAGGACCAGCCGCTGGTCGGCCGGGCGACGGAGGTGTCGGGCGTGACGGGCAGGTTCGGGTCCATGCGGGGAAACGAGCAACGGCCGTGCCACGGATCTCGCGGCCTGCTTGCCGAAACGGGATTGTTCGGGCTGACCGCTGCGTGAACCAATCCACACATACCCGCCGGTACTCGCTCGCCGGCAGGGGGCCCGCAACGGAGAACCCCGTGAACAGTCCATCGACGACCCACGACGACGACCTGAAGGTGCTGCACAGCATGGGCTACGCCCAGGAGCTGGCGCGCAACATGAAGGGCTTCCAGAACTTCGCCATCTCGTTCTCGATCATCTGCATCCTGTCGGGCGGCATCAACTCGCTCGGACAGGGCATCAGCGGCCTGGGCGGCGGCGCCATCGGCATCGGCTGGATCATCGGCTGCGCCGTCACGCTGATCTTCGCGCTCGGCATGGCGCAGATCGGCTCGGCCTACCCGACCGCCGGCGGCCTGTACCACTGGGGTTCGATCCTGGGCGGACGCGGCTACGGCTGGCTGACCGCCTGGCTCAACCTGCTGGGCCTGGTGACGGTGCTGGGCGCGATCAACGTCGGCACCTACAACTACTTCATCGGCGCCTTCGGCCCGACGCTGGGCCTGGAGACCAGCTTCGGCCTGCAGGCGGCCTTCGTCATCGGCATCACGGTGCTGCAGTCGCTGATCAACCACGTCGGCATCCGCGCCACGGCCCGGCTGACCGACCTGTCGGGCTACCTGATCTTCGCGGTCGCCGTCGGCCTGACCCTCGCGCTGCTGGCCTACGCGCCAAGCTGGGACTTCTCGCGCCTGGTGACCTTCAAGAACTACAGCGGCCCGGCCGGCGGCGACGTCTGGCCGGCCACCGACAGCACGCTGCTGCTGTTCGGCCTGGGCCTGCTGCTGCCGATCTACACGATCACCGGCTTCGACGCCTCGGCCCACACCGCCGAGGAGACGCAGAACGCCGCGAGCGCCGTGCCCAAGGGGATCATCAACTCGGTGATCTGGTCGTCGCTGTTCGGCTGGCTGATGCTGAGCGCCTTCGTGCTGGCGATCCCCGACATGGACAAGGCGGCGGCCAGCGGCTGGAACGTCTTCTTCGACACGCTCAACGCCATCCTGCCGGGGCCGCTGAAGCAGCTGCTCTACCTGCTGATCCTGGTCTGCCAGCTGATCTGCGGCCTGGCCACGGTGACCTCGGCCTCGCGCATGATCTACGCCTTCGCCCGTGACGGCGGCCTGCCGGCCTCGGCGAAGCTCAAGACGGTGCACCCGACCTTCCGCACGCCGGTGGCGGCGATCTGGACCGCTGCGGTCATCTCGATCGCCTTCACGCTGTACACGCCGGCCTACGCGACCATCGTGTCGGTCACGGTGATCTTCATCTTCCTGTCCTATGGCCTGCCGGTCATCGCCGGCCTGTTCGCGATCGGCAAGACCTGGACGACGATGGGCCCGTGGAACATGGGCGCGGGTGCCTACCGCGTCGTCGGCGTGCTGGCCATCGTGGCCATCGCGGCGATCTTCTACCTCGGCGTCCAACCGCCGAACGACGCGGCGCTGTGGATCACCGGCGTGTTCCTGGCCATCACCGCCGTGGTGTGGTTCGGCTTCGAGCGCCGCCGCTTCCAGGGCCCGCCGGTCGGCGAGGAGGTGCTGCGCCGGCAGGCCGAGATCGCCGCCGCCGAACGCGCGCTGCAGGTCACCGACTGAGCCGGCCGACGCCGCGCACGCCGTCATGGCCGATCGACTGAAGGACAAGGTGGCGCTGGTCTCCGGCGGTGCCACCGGCGTGGGCGGCGCGGCCTCGCGGCGGTTCGCCCGCGAAGGCGCGCGGGTCGCCGTGCTGGACATCAACGCCGAGCAGGCCGAGGCCACGGTGCAGGCCATCCGCGAGGCCGGCGGCGAGGCCTGCGCGGTCATCGCCGATGTCTCGCAGGCCGCGCCGGTGCAGGCCGCCGTCGACGCGGTGCTGGCGCGCTGGGGCCGCATCGACGTGCTGTTCAACCACGCCGGCAGCATCGTCGTGAAGCCCTTCCTCGACACCACCGAGGACGAGTGGGACCGGCTGATGGCGGTCAACGTGAAGAGCATGTTCCTGGTCACGCGGGCGGTGCTGCCGTCGATGCTGGCGCAGGGCAAGGGCGCGATCGTCTGCACCTCGTCGATCTCGGCGGTGGCGGGCACGCCGATGGAGGTGCTCTACGACACCACCAAGGGCGCCTGCCACATGTTCGCGCGGGCCATCGCGGTCGAGTACCGCGACCGCGGCATCCGCTGCAACGCGGTCTGCCCCGGCTTCATCCGCACGCCGCACGGGCTGCGCGAGGTCGAGGCGCTGCAGCGGCTTGGCGTCGACGTGTCGGACGCGGCGCTGGCCGTCGCGCAGGGCCGCATCTGCGAGCCCGAGGAAGTGGCCGCCGCCGCGCTGTTCCTGGCGAGCGACGAGGCCAGCTTCGTCAACGGGACCCACCTGTTCGTGGACAACGGCTTCACGGCGGTCTGAAGCAGCGGTCTGACACGGCACGTCCGGCAGGCGACAGCCCGGGTCGACGCGGGCGGCGAAACTGTGGACATGACCGCCCGCTTCCTCAACCGCGCGTCCCGCGCGCCCCGCTGACATGGGCCGATTGCACCTCGTCCGCCACGGCCAGGCCAGCTTCGGCAGCGACGACTACGACCGCCTGAGCCCCCTGGGCTGGCAGCAGTGCCGCCGGCTGGGCGCCTGGTGGCGCGCGCGTGGCCTGCGTTTCGACGCGGTGCTGTGCGGCCCGCTGCGGCGCCAGCGCGAGTCGCTCGCCGCCATCACCGAAGGCCTGGGCCTGACGCCGGCCGACCTGCCGGTGCAGGACTGGCCCGGCCTGGCCGAATACGACAGCGAGGCGCTGCTGGCCGCGCTGGGTGCCGCCCGCGCGGCCGAGGGCCGGCCGATCACGCCGCCGCGCACCGACACGCCCGACGGCTACCGCGACCACTTCCGCCTGCTGCGCGAGGCCCTGCTGCGCTGGTTCGACGGCGAGCTGGCGGCGCCCGGCCTGGCGCGCCATGCCGACTGGCGCGCCGGCATCGTCGCGGCGCTCGACCATGTGCAGCGGCAGCACAGCGGCGGCGAGGTGCTGCTGGTCAGCAGTGGCGGGCCGATCGCGACGGCGGTCGGCGCGGTGCTGGGCGTGCCGGCCGCCGGCGTGATCGAGCTGAACCTGCGCATCCGCAACAGCGCGGTCAGCGAACTGGCGACCAGCCCGCGCGGCCACCGGCTGCTGACCTTCAACGGCGTGGCCCACCTGGACGACCCGCAGGACCCGGCGCTGGCCGGGGCGATCACCTGGGCGTGACGGCGCCGCCGGTCAGGCCCTGAGCGCCGGCAGGACCAGCGCCGGCACGGCCGCCAGCGCGTCGGTGCCGGCGCCTTCGGGCACCGCCAGCCACCGTTGCAGCAGCCCGGCCAGCGGCTCGGGCCGGTGCAGCAGGTGGCCCTGGGCCAGCGACACGCCCAGGCGGCGCAGCTCGTCCAGCGTCGAGGCATGTTCGACGTACTCGGCCACGGTCGGCACGCCGATCACGCCGGCCACGTCGCAGAAGCTGCGCACGGCGGCCAGGTCCAGCGGGTCGCTGCCCAGGCCGCGGATGAACTGGCCGTCGATCTTCAGGAAGTCCACCGGCAGCGACTTCAGGTAGCCGAACGACGACGCACCGGCGCCGAAGTCGTCCAGCGCCACCTTGACGCCACGCTGGCGCAGCTCGGTCACAAATGACGCCGCATCGTGCGGCCGGGTGATCGCGGCGGTCTCGGTGATCTCCAGGCACAGGTGACCGGCCAGCGCCGCATGGGCGTCGATCAGCTCCAGCGCCAGCCGGTGGAAGGCCCGGTCGCTGACCGACTGGCCCGACAGGTTGACCGCCAGCAGGTCGCCCGGTTGCAACCACGGCTGCAGCCGCGCCAGCAGGTCCAGCACGCTGCGCAGCACCCAGCGGTCGATCCGGCCGGCGCGGTGGAAGCGTTCGGCCGCCGGCAGGAAGGCGCCCGGCGCGATCAGGCCGCCACGGCCGTCGGCCATGCGCAGCAGCACCTCGGCGTGCAGCGGCTCGCGGCCGGCGGGCGGATCGTCGTCCTCGGCGCTGGGGCGCTGCACCGGCACGATGCACTGCGCATGCAGCACCAGCGTGTGTTCGGGCAGCGCGTGTTCGTCCAGCGCGGCGTCGATGCGGTTGGCCCACTGGGCCTCGCCGCGCAGCATCTGCAGGTGCTGCTCGTGGTCATCGGCGACGTGGACCCGGTTGCGGCCGGCCGCCTTGGCGCTCATGCAGGCGCTGTCGGCCGCCTGCATCAGGCTGGCGGTGTCGGACCAGCGGGCGTCCATGCCGACCAGGCCGATGCTGGCGCCGACGCGGAAGCGCCGCCCTTCATGCATGAAGCGGAAGTCGTCCATCTGCTCGCACAACTGCTGCGCCAGCCGCAGGCCCTGCTCGACGCGGCAGTGTTCGAGGATGACCGCGAACTCGTCGCCACCCAGCCGGGCCAGCGTGTCGCGGCCGCGCACTCCCCGCTGCAGCAGGCCGGCGACCTGGCGCAGCAGCTGGTCGCCGGCAGCGTGGCCGCTGCTGTCGTTGACGAGCTTGAACTCGTCCAGGTCGATGAACAGCAGCACGTGCTGGCTGCCGCTGTCGTGGCTCTGGTCGAGCGCACGCTGCAGCCGCTCCTCGAACTCGGCGCGGTTGACCAGCCCGGTCAGCGCGTCGTGCGTGGCGCGGTAGTTCATCTCGCTGGCCATGCGGCGCTGCGCGGTGACGTCGCGGAAGACCAGCACGACGCCGATCAGCCGGCCGTCGCCGCCCCGCATCGGCGAGACCGCGTGCTCGATGCCGAACTCGCGGCCGTCCTGCGCCTGCAGCACGCCATGCGGCACCAGCGGCAGCGCGCGGCCATCGGCCAGGCAACGCAGCACGGGGTTGTCGATCAGCGCGCGGCTGTCCTCGTCGATCAGCTGGAAGACCCGCTCGACCGGCTGGCCCAGCGCGTTGACGCGCGACCAGCCGGTCAGCGCCTCGGCCACCGGGTTCAGGTCGTCGATGCGGCCCAGCGCATCGGTCGTGATGACGGCATCGGCGATGGCGTGCAGGGCCACCGACAGGCGCTCGTGTTCGGCCTCCAGGCCGCGCGCCAGCCGCAGCCGCTCGGTCACGTCCTCGATCACGGCCATCGAGCGCAGCGGCCGGCCCTCGGCGTCGCGTTCGAGCACGCTCGACAGCCGCACGTCGATCACGCTGCCGTCGCGCCGCACCATCTGGTAGGGCACGCCCTCGTTGCGCCCGTCGCGGAAGAAGGCCGGCAGGACGTGTTCGAGCGCATGGCGGCGCGACTGCGGCGTCAGGAAGTCGACCGATGGCCGGCCGATGACCTCCTCGCGCCGGTAGCCCAGGTGCTGCAGCCACAGGTCGCTGACGCTCAGCAGCCGGCCCTCGGCATCGATCGACTGCAGCATCGCGGGCGTGCGGTCGTAGAGCGCGCGAAAGCGCCGTTCGCGTTCGGCCAGCGCCTGCTGCAGCTGCACCCGCTCGCCGATGTCGCGCACGACATTGGAGACACCGACGATGCGGCCGTCGCGGTCGCGGATCGGGCTGAGCGTCAGCGCCACGTGCAGCAACGTGCCGTCGGCGCGCTGGCGCACGGTCTCCCACTCGACCACCGCCTCGCCGGCACGCACCCGCGCCATCAGCGCGGCTTCCTCGTCGACCCGGTCGGGCGGCACGAGCATCAGGATCGAGCGCCCGACCGCCTCGGCGGCGCTGTGGCCGAACAGCGCGGAGGCCGCCGCGTTCCAGCTGGTGATGACGCCGCCCAGCGTCTTCGAGACGATCGCGTCGGCCGAGGACTCCACCACCGCCGCCAGCCGCGCCAGCGCGCCGCGCCCGGCCACTTCGTCGGTGATGTCGCGGCCGACCGAGTGCAGCCACTCGACCTGGCCGTCCGGGCCGCGCAGCACCCGGTTGGTCCACGAGACCCAGCGCACGCTGCCGTCGCGCTGGACGATGCGGTTCTCGCTGCGTTCGGTGCGGCCCTCGTCGCGGATCGTGGTCAGCAACTGCGCGACGGCCTCGCGCTCCTGCGGCGGCACCTGTTCCAGCAGGCAGTGGCCGACCAGGGCCTCGCGCGGCAGGCCGTAGAGCGTCGCGTAGGCCGGGTTGACGTAGCTGCGCACGAAGTCGTCCGGGCGCGCCAGCGAGATCGCCTCGGCCTGGTCCTCGACGATCGCGCGCCAGCTCGCCAGCTCGAGCAGTTCGGGCGGGTCGGCAGGGCGCGGCGGGACGGAAACGGACAGGACAGGCGGCACGGCGTGGGCGGATCAGGTTCACCTGATCCGGCTCAGGCAAATCGCACGGGAAGCCACTGTAGTCAGCCCGGCGCCGCGCGGCGCGGCGCGCCGATCAATCGTTTGCAACCCGACACAAATCCACGCTTGGCGGTCGTGCAGATGTCTCGCGGCGCCCTGACGACAACGCAACGGGCACCCGCCTACGATCGGCGCCATGACACATCGGACCTCCTTCTTCCTGATCGGCGTGGACGGCGGCGGCTCCGGCACCCGGGCACGCCTGTGCGATGTCGACGGTCAGGTGCTGGGCGACGGCGCGGCCGGGCCTTCGGCGCTGGGCCAGGGCATCGGGCAGGCCTGGCGCCACATCGGCGAGGCCATTGCGGCGGCGTTCGCGGCGGCCGGGCGGGCGCCGGCGCCGATCGGCGACTGCGCCCTCGGCCTGGGCCTGTCGGGCGCCGAGAACCCGGGCTGGGTGAGCGAGTTCCTCGCCGCCGATCCGGGCTGGGGCCGCGTCGTGCTCGACAGCGACGGCGCCGCCGCCGCGCTGGGCGCCCACGGGGGCCGGCCGGGCGTGCTGCTGGCGATCGGCACCGGCAGCGTCGGCGTGGCGATCGCGGCCGACGGCACGCGGCGCATGGTCAGCGGCTGGGGCTGGCAGATCGGCGACGAGGCCAGCGGCGCCTGGTTCGGCCAGCAGGCGGTGCGGCTGGCCCAGCGCGCGATGGACGGCCGCGCGCCGGCCGGTGCGCTGGCCCGCGCGGTCTGGCAGCGTTGTGGCGACGACCGCGCGCGCCTGCTGGACTGGTGCGCGGCGGCGGGCCAGGTCGGCTATGCGGCACTGGCGCCGCTGGTGCTGGCACACGAGCGCGACGACCCGGCGGCCGCCGCGCTGGTCGCCCAGGCCATCGACGACGCCCGCGCGATGGTGCGGGCGATGGACCCGTCCGGCCGCCTGCCGCTGGCGATCACCGGCAGCCTGGGCCGCGCGCTGGCCGACCGCATCGCCGACGGCCTGCCGCAGACGCCCGTCGATGCGGCCGGCGACGCCTGCGATGGCGCGCTGCACCGCATCCGCACGGCCTTGTCGGAGACCGCGCGATGACCACGCCCGACCCGATCCCGCGCCGGAGCGGCCAGCTCGACGGCGACATCCTGACCCCGGCGGGCCTGCTGCGCGGCACGATCCGCTGGCGCGACGGCCGCATCGAGGCCATCACCGGCCAGCCGGTCGACGCCCCGGGCGGCGACGCGCCGTTGCTGTTGCCCGGCTTCGTCGACCTGCACGTGCATGGCGGCGCCGGCCATGACGTGATGGACGGCGAACGCGACCCGGACGCCGCCGCCGAGGTCGCGCGCTGCCACGCCCGCCACGGCACCACCGCGCTGCTGGCGACGACGATGACCGCGCCGATGGACGAGATCCGCGCCGCGCTGCGCGCCGTGGCGCCGCATGTGCGCCAGCGCCCGACCGGCGGCGCGCGGGTGCTGGGCGTGCACCTGGAGGGCCCCTACATCAACCCCGGCCGGCTCGGTGCGCAACCGCCCTACGCCCGCGCGCTGACGCTGGCCGAGGTGCACGAGCTGCACGCCATCGCGCCGCTGGTGACGATCACGCTGGCGCCCGAGGTCGACGGCCACCTGGACCTGATCGCGGCGCTGCGCGCGGCCGGCCACCGTGTCCAGCTCGGCCACAGCAACGGCCGCTACGAGGACGGCGTGGCGGCGCTGCGCTGCGGCGCGGTCAGCTTCACCCACCTGTTCAACGCGATGAGCGCGCTGCACCACCGCGAGCCCGGCCTGGTCGGCGCGGCGCTGGCGCATGCCGAACACGCCGAGATCATCCCGGACCTGCTGCACGTCCACCCCGGCGCGATCCATGCGGCGCGGCGCGCGATCCCGGGCCTGTACTGCGTCAGCGACGCGACCGCCGCCACCGGCATGCCCGACGGCGACTACCGGCTCGGCCGCCACACCGTGCGCAAGTGCGAGGGCGGCGTGCGCCTGGCCGACGGCACGCTGGCCGGCAGCGCCCTGACGCTCGATCAGGCCCTGCGCAACCTGGTCTCGATCGGCGTGCCGCTGGCAGAGGCCTCGCGGCGCGTGTCGACCCATGCGGCCGACCTGATCGGCCGCCCCGACCTGGGCCGGCTGACCATCGGCGCCTGTGCCGACCTGGTCGTGCTCGACCCGGGCGACCTGACGGTCCGGCGGGTGCTGGTCGACGGCGAGCCGGTCTCGACAGACTGACGCGGCTGCGGGGGATCCCGCAAGGGTATTTCTGAACTTTCTCTTCAGAACTGTCGAACCTAGCATCGCGCTTCGGTTTGCCAGCCCCTTGTCGTGGACAGGAAGTGGGACAAGGGCTGGGCTTTCCTTCAACGGAACCCCCAGGAGACTTGCCATGACCCAGAGCGCCCAACCTCGCCGCCGTTTCCTCCGCACCGCCTCCGCCACGGCCCTCGGGGCTGGTGCGCTGGCCGCGCCGATGGTCTCGCGTGCCCAGACCACCACGCTGCGCTTCCAGAGCACGTGGCCGGCCAAGGACATCTTCCACGAGTACGCCAACGACTTCGCCAAGAAGGTGAACGACATGGCCGGCGGCCGGCTGAAGATCGAGGTGCTGCCTTCGGGCTCGGTCGTGCCGGCCTTCCAGCTGCTCGACGCCGTCAACAAGGGCACGCTCGACGGCGGCCACGGCGTCGTCGCCTACCACTACGGCAAGCAGTCGGCGCTGGCGCTGTGGGGTTCCGGCCCGGCCTTCGGCATGGACCCGAACATGGTGCTGGCCTGGCACAACTACGGCGGCGGCAAGGCGCTGCTCGACGAGATCTACAAGTCCATCAACATGGACGTGGTCTCCTACCTGTACGGCCCGATGCCCACGCAGCCGCTGGGCTGGTTCAAGAAGCCGGTGGCCAAGGTGGCCGACATGAAGGGCCTGAAGTTCCGCACCGTCGGCCTGGCGGTCGACGTCTTCACCGAGCTGGGCACCGCCGTCAACCCGCTGCCCGGCGGCGAGATCGTGCCGGCGCTGGACCGCGGCCTGATCGATGCGGCCGAGTTCAACAACGCCACGTCCGACCGCATCCTCGGCTTCCCCGACGTGACCAAGAACTGCATGCTGCAGAGCTTCCACCAGAGCGGCGAGCAGTTCGAGATCCTGTTCAACAAGGCCAAGCTCGAAGCCCTGCCGGCCGAGCTGCGCGCGATCGTCGACTACGCCGTGCAGGCCTCCAGCGCCGACATGAGCTGGAAGGCGATCCAGCGCAACTCGCAGGACTACCTGGAGCTGAAGAAGTCGGGCATCAAGTTCTACAAGACACCCGACGCGATCCTGAAGGCCCAGCTCGACGCCTGGGACAAGGTGATCGAGAAGAAGAGCGCCGAGAACCCGCTGTTCCAGAAGGTGCTCGACAGCCAGAAGGCCTTCGCCCAGCGCGCCGGCCAATGGCAGAACGACTACATGGTCGACTTCAAGATGGCCTGGAACCGCTACTTCGGCGCCAAGAAGGCCTGACCGGCGCGGCCCGGGTCCGCCCGAGGATCCGGGATCCGGACCCGACCCAAGCGCCTGCCCCGTGCAGGCGCTTGAACGTGAGCCCCGCACCACGGGGCCGACCAACGAGGGATGTCACGCATGCAGAACCTGCTTCTGCTGGTCGACCGGCTGTCGACCTGGCTGGGCCAGCTGTTCGCCTGGGCCATCGTCGCGCTCACCGCACTGATCACCTGGGAGGTCTTCTCCCGCTACGCCTTCAACCACCCGCACGCGTGGGCGCTGGACGCGCAGATCATGCTGTACGGCACGCTGTTCATGATGGGCGGCGCCTACACGCTGGCCAAGAACAACCACGTCCGCGGCGACGTGCTCTACGGCTTCTTCCAGCCGCGCACGCAGGCCACGGTCGACCTGGTGCTCTACGTCCTGTTCTTCCTGCCGGGCATCTTCGCGCTGACCTGGGCGGGCTGGAACTTCGCGCACGAGTCGCTGGCGATCCGCGAGCAGACCTTCTCGGCCGAGCCGCTGCCGCTCTACCCCTTCAAGTTCATCATCCCGCTGGCCGGGGCGATGCTGCTGCTGCAGGGCATCGTCGAGATCGTGCGCTGCGTGCGCTGCATCCGTGACGGCGAGTGGCCCTCGCGCGAGCAGGACGTCGAGGAGGTCGACGTCGACAAGCTCAAGCAGATGGTGCAGGTCAAGGACGAGGACATCATCGCCCTCGACCAGTACGTGAAGCCGCCGAAGGACGCGTCATGAAGATCCGCAAGGAACTGTGGTTCGGCTTCATCCTGATGGGGCTGATCATCTTGGGCGCGCTGACCATGCTGGTCAGCGCCGACAAGATCACCAACGGCCACATCGGCTTGCTGATGCTCTCGCTGGTGGTCGTGGCCATCATGCTGGGCTTCCCCACGGCGTTCACGCTGATGGGCATGGGCATGATCTTCACGTGGATCGCCTACGAGCGCGACACCGACAAGACCCTCACGCTGATGGTGCAGAGCGCCTTCAAGGTGATGGGCAACGACGTGCTGATCTCGATCCCGCTGTTCGTGTTCATGGGCTATCTCGTCGAACGCGCCAACCTGATCGACAAGCTGTTCCGCAGCCTGCACCTGGCGCTGGCGCGGGTGCCCGGCTCGCTGGCGGTGGCCACGCTGTTCACCTGCGCGGTGTTCGCCACGGCCACCGGCATCGTCGGTGCGGTCGTCACGCTGATGGGCCTGCTGGCGCTGCCGCAGATGCTGCGAGCGGGCTACGACGTGCGGCTGTCGGCCGGTGCCATCACGGCCGGCGGCTGCCTGGGCATCCTGATCCCGCCCAGCGTCATGCTGATCGTCTACGGCGCGACCGCCGGCGTGTCGGTGGTGCAGCTCTACGCCGGGGCCTTCTTCCCCGGGATCATGCTGGCGGGGCTCTACATCGTCTACGTGATCATCGTGGCGAAGCTCAAGCCGCACCTGGCCCCGCCGCTGACGGCCGAACAGCGCTTCGTGCCGCTGCCGCCGCTGACGCAGCGGGTCTCGGCCGGCATCTCCAACACGGCCCTGCCGGCCCTGCTGAAGGCCCTGAAGGGCGAGCGCAACCTTGATGTGCCGTCGGGCTACCTGCTGCGCCAGCTCGGCATCACGCTGCTGCCGGCGCTGCTCTTCGCGATCGTCGCGCTGTGGGGTCACGATGTCGCGACCCGCCCGGCCGACGCCGCCGTCGAGATCCAGCAGGACGGCGGTGGTGTCGGTGCGCCCCCTGGCTCAGCCGATGAGCCTGCCACGTCCGGCAGCGGGCTGGCCGAACCGCCGTCCGACGAGGGTGGCCTGAAGGAGCCTCCGGCCGAAGGCGGCGTGCAGGAACCGCCCGGCGCCGAGGGCGTGCAGGAGCCCCCGGGCGCCGAGCCGTCCGCATCGGCCGGTGCCGGCGCCACCGCCAAGGCCGCGCAGGGTGTGGCCGAACCACCGGGCGCCGAAGCGGCACCGGCGGCGGCGGCTGAAGCCGTGCCGGCACCGACCAGCTACTGGATCGGACTCGGCGTGGGTGCCGTCGCGCTGGTCGCGTTCTACGCGGTTCTGAGCTTCCAGCGGCTCGAGGTCTTCAAGATGCTGCTGGCCTCGTTCTTCCCGCTGGTGATCCTGATCCTGGCGGTGCTGGGCTCGATCGTCTTCGGCCTGGCCACGCCGACCGAGGCGGCTGCCGTCGGCGCCTTCGGCGGCCTGCTGCTGGCGGCGGCCTACAAGCAGCTGAACTTCGGCGTGGTCAAGGAGAGCGTCTTCCTGACCGCCAAGACCAGCGCGATGGTCTGCTGGCTGTTCGTCGGCTCGGCGATCTTCTCGGCCGCGTTCGCGCTGCTGGGCGGGCAGGAGCTGGTCGAGAAGTGGGTGCTGGGCATGAACCTCAGCAAGACCGAGTTCCTGCTGCTGAGCCAGGTGATCATCTTCATCCTGGGCTGGCCGCTGGAATGGACCGAGATCATCGTGATCTTCATGCCCATCTTCGTGCCGCTGCTGGACAACTTCGGCGTCGACCCGCTGTTCTTCGGCCTGCTGGTGGCGCTGAACCTGCAGACCGCCTTCCTGAGCCCGCCGGTGGCGATGGCGGCCTTCTACCTGAAGGGCGTCAGCCCGCCGCACGTGACGCTCAACCAGATCTTCGCGGGCATGCTGCCGTTCATGGGCATCCAGGTCGTGGCGATCTTCCTGCTCTACATGTTCCCGGACATCGGGCTGTGGCTGCCGCAGGTGCTGTACGGGCGCTAGCGATCTCGGGCGGCGCTGACGCCGGTCAGCGCCGCTGCTGCGGTGGCAGGTAGAGCCGGTCCGACCAGGTCGCCAGCCAGGTCGGCCGGAAGGCCACGAAGATGGCCACCAGCATGCCGGTGAGGAAGGCATCGCCCCAGGCCGAGAGCCAGCGGGCAATGACGGCCTCGCCGGTCTGCAGGCCTTCGGGCACGCCGTCGACGGCCAGCGCGCCGAGGCCGGCCATCGTCAGCGCCAGCAGCGACATGCCGAAACCGCGCACCAGGATGTAGACGAACAGGTGGTGCGGCAGCCAGCGCCGCACGGCCGCGCCGAGCAGCACGGTCAGGCCGGCGGGCACCAGGCCGAGCCAGACCAGGCGGTGCAGGGTCTCCCAGGGATCCAGCCCGCCCAGCCAGGCGGTCAGCAGCGCGGTCGGCAGCAGCGCCAGCACGGCCAGCGGCCAACCGGTCATCAGCACCAGCAGCGGCACGCCCGACATCGGCTGGATCAGCGCGCCGGCCAGCCGGTCGCTGGCCCAGAACAGCGGCAGCGTCAGCCACCAGGCCAGCCAGGGCCACGGCGGTCCTTCGCCGGACAGGGAGCGCCAGGGGCGCAGGGCCAGCGCCAGCGCGGTGCAGGCCAGCGTGATCAGCAGGTCGGGCATGGACCGATGCTAGGCAGCCACGCTGGACCCGGCATGAGGAAGGTCAAGAATCGGCGCGCCCCCAGATAGCGGGGTCCGATCGCCCGAACCGTGGTCAGGACGCTGCAATGTCGGCGCCGCTGTCGCGCCGACGCCGCAGACCCCGGACGGCTGCGGATGGACGCTGTCGCATCCGCGCCATATGGTCCGCGCCATGAACGCCCCCGCACCGATCGAGTTCTATTTCGACTTCTCGTCGCCCTACGCCTACATCGCCTCCGAATGGATCGCGGCGCTGGCCGCGCGCCACGGCCGGCCGGTGCGCTGGCACGCCATCCTGCTGGGCGTCACCTTCCAGGCCGCCGAGCTGAAGAGCCCCGTGTCCTACCCGATCAAGCGCGAGTACTCGCTGCGCGACTTCGCCCGCTCGGCCCGCATGGAAGGCGTGCCGATGGCCATGCCCTCGCCCTTCCCGATCGCCAGCCACAACGCCGCGCGGCTGTTCTGGTGGCTCGACAGCCAGGATCCGCAACGGGCGGTGGCCTGGGCCCACGCCGGCCTGCGCGGCTACTTCGCCCGCGGCATCGCGCTCAACGACATGACCGCGCTGCAAGGGCTCGCGGCCGAGTTCGGCATCGCGCCGGAACAGACCGCCGCCGTCTGCGCCGACCCGACCTGGAAGGATCGGCTGCGCGCCGAGAACGACGCCGCCATCGCCGCCGGCGTGTTTGGCGCGCCCTTCTTCATCGTCGACGGCGAGCCCTTCTGGGGCAACGACCGCAAGCACCAGATCGATCGCTGGCTGTCGGGCGACCGCTGAGCTGTCGCACCTTGGTGCGCTCGGCGCCGCGCTGCCGCAGTTCGGTGCACACGCCCGTCGGGCCCGCCACCGAGGCACGGGCCGCGAGGGTTGGCCAGGGTGTGAACGGCGGCACGGCCCGCGCACACGGTCGGTGCTTACCCTGAACCTGGATCGTGCGTTGTCGCACGGCATCGATTGCAGTTTCAGTTTGGCGGTTTGGGCCGGCGAAACGGGCACGTCATCTGCATGGAGAGCAGGCCAGGGAGCCACGCACCATGCCGATCACCGCCACTGCCACCATCGCCGCCGCCACCGTCACGACCGAAGACCCGCGCATCGCGCTCGTCCAGCGCATCCACGCGCTGCTGCTGCACGAGACCGGCGAAGACATCGACGTCAACCTGATGCTCGGCCCGGCCGAATACGCCCGTGCCGTCATGAGCCTGTGCCGCGCCAGCGGCAACCCCGAACTGAGCGGCCTGGCCGAAGACTTCCTGCGCCGCAGCCGCGCCCAGGCCCACCAGAGCCTGCGCCCGGCCACGCGCTATGCGGAGCAGCTGGCGCAGCAGCAATAGCCACCAGCCCGTCGGACACGGGGTGTCCGACCTACCGGTTGAACGAAACCCGTCGGACACGGGGTGTCCGACCTGCCGTTTGAACGAATCCGGACCGGGTTCAAGACGCCCGGCCGCGTCGCCATCGGCCGACGTCTTTCGGTAGGTCGGACACCCCGTGTCCGACGGGCTGGTGCCAACGGGCCGCCCCAGACATGTCACATGTCCTTGCGCAGGTTCGCGGGGGCGATCTTCAGTGCTTCGCGATATTTGGCGACCGTGCGGCGGGCGACCTGGATGCCCTGCTCTTCCAGCATCGCGCTGAGCTGGCTGTCCGACAGCGGCTTCTTCGGGTCCTCGGCGGCCACGAACTGCTTGATCAGCGCCCGCACCGCCGTGCTCGACGCGTTGCCGCCGGCCTCGGTGTTGAGCGAGCTGCCGAAGAAGTACTTCAGCTCGAAGGTGCCGAACGGCGTGGCCATGTACTTGGCCGTCGTCACGCGCGAGATGGTCGACTCGTGCAGGCCCAGCTCGTCGGCGATCTCGCGCAGCACCAGCGGCTTCATCGCGATCTCGCCGTGGGTGAAGAAGGCCTTCTGGCGTTCGACGATGGCCTGCGAGACCCGCTGGATGGTGTCGAAGCGCTGGAGGATGTTCTTGACGAACCAGCGCGCCTCCTGGAGCCGCGCCGACAGCGTCGCGCCGTTGTCGCCGCCGCCGCCGTTGCGCTGGCTGCGGTGCTGGCGCAGCACCTGCGCGTACATGTCGTTGATGCGCAGCTTGGGCATCACGTCCGGATTCAGCACGACCTTCCAGCCGCGGCCCGACTTCTGCACGATCACGTCGGGCACGACGATGTTGGCCTCGGCGCGGGCGAAGCGGCGGCCGGGCTTGGGTTCGAGCGTGACGATCAGGCTCTGCGCATCGCGGATCAGGTCCTCGTCGACGCCCAGCGCGACGGTCAGCTTGCGCACGTCGCGGCGCGCCAGCAGGTCGAGGTGGTCGCGGCAGATGCGGATCGCGGCGTCGCGCGCCGGCGTCGCGTCGCGTTCGCGCAGCTGCAGCACCAGGCACTCGGCCAGGTCGCGCGCGCCCACGCCCGTCGGCTCCAGGCTCTGCAGCCAGCCCAGCGCGCAGCGCAGGCGGTCGAGCAGGTCCTCGCGCAACAGCGCCTGTTCGGCCAGCAGCGCCGGATCGATCGCGTCGACGGTGTCGTCGACCAGCGAGGCCGACTGCGCCTCGGTGGCCTCGGTCAGCGGCGCGCCGCTCAGGACCTGGACCAGCCGCTCGACGATCTCCTCCAGCCGGTCGGCCAGGTAGCCGTCCTCGTTGAGAGAGTCGATCAGCGACTCGACCAGCATGATGTCCTCGTCGGCCAGCCGCATGCCGCGCAGCTGGGCGCGCAGGTGCTCGGCCAGGCTGGGCACGGCGGTGGAACGTTCGCTCCAGTCGCTGTCGTCGTCCTCGAGCGCGCCGTTGCGGTTGCCGCTGCTGTCGGACAGGCTGTTGAAGTCCTCGCGGTCGTGGCCGCTGTCCCAGTCGTCGGGGGTGGACTCGGCGGCGCCGAAGTCGAGCTGTTCCATGCCGGCGCCGTCGCCATCGGCGGCGCTGCTGGCGGACTCGGCGGGGCTGTCGGAGGGCCCTTCGGAGACCCGCTCGGCGGTGTAGTCGGACGAGCCGGCAGCGCCGCCGTCATCGGCCGGCGCGACCGGCACGCCCTCGTCGGGCAGCGCCATCGGGCGATCGGCGCCAGCGGCGTCCTCGTCGGCTTCCAGGAACGGGTTCTGTTCGAGCATCTGCTCGACTTCCTGGTGCAGTTCGAGCGTCGACAGCTGCAGCAGGCGGATCGATTGCTGCAGCTGGGGCGTCAGCGCCAGGTGCTGGGAAAGGCGGACCTGCAGGGAGGGTTTCATGGGGGTCGGCCAGGGGTCACACGCGGGTCACATCCGGAAGTGCTCGCCAAGGTAGACCTTGCGAACATCCGGGTTCTCGACGATCTCGGCCGGCGTGCCTTCGGCCAGCACGCGGCCCTCGCTGATGATGTAGGCGCGGTCGCAGATGCCGAGCGTCTCGCGCACGTTGTGGTCGGTGATCAGCACCCCGATGCCACGCGCCTTGAGGAATCCGATGATCCGCTGGATCTCGATCACCGCGATCGGGTCGACGCCCGCGAACGGCTCGTCCAGCAGGATGAAGCGCGGCTGGGTCGCCAGCGCCCGGGCGATCTCGACGCGCCGGCGTTCGCCGCCGGACAACGCCGGCGCCGGGCTGTGGCGCAGCCGGGTGATCGACAGGTCGGCCATCAGCGATTCGAGCATCGGCTCGATGTGGGCCGCGTCGACGCGCCGGCCGCTGGCGTCCTGCTGCAGCTCCAGCACGGCGCGGATGTTCTCCTCGACCGTCAGGCGCCGGAAGATCGACGCTTCCTGCGGCAGGTAGGACAGCCCGAGCCGGGCGCGCTGGTGGATCGGCTGGCCCTGCACCGGCCGGCCGTCGATGCGGATCTCGCCGGCATCGGCCCGGACCAGGCCGACCAGCATGTAGAAGCTGGTGGTCTTGCCCGCGCCGTTGGGCCCCAGCAGGCCGACGACCTCGCCGCTGTCGACGGCCAGGTGGACGTCCTTGACGACCTTGCGGGCGCCGTAGGACTTCTGCAGTCCCTGGGCCTCGAGTCGGCTGGTGGCGTTCGCCGCGCTCAACGGCCGGCTCCACCGGGGGCCGACGCGCCCGGCTGGGCCGGCCGCGGCGTCACGACGCCGCGCACCCGGCCGGAGCCGGCGGGGCTGGTCGTGCCGGCGGGCGCCGGGGCTGCGCCGAGGATCTCGAAGGCGTCGCGGCCATGGTCATAGACGATGGTCTCGCCGCTGATCTGGTCGGCCAGAACCGCGCCGCGCCAGAGCCGCACCTGGGCCTGCTTCTGAAAGTTCACCGTCTGCGTGACGGTGTCGTACTCGATCCGCAGGGCCTGGCCCTCGACCGTCTCGTCGACGCCGTCGCGCTTCTGCCGGAAGGTCGCCGGCTGCTCGGCGCTGCCGGTGGCGACGGCGACCTGGCCGGTCGGCGTCTCGCGCAGCTCGACCAGCGCGGCCTTGAGCACCAGCGTGCCGCGGGTGATCTCGACGCCGCCGCTGAGCACCTGCACCTTGCGCTTGCCGTCGATGCGCAGCTGGCCGGCGTCGAAGCTCAGCGGCAGGTCACGATCGGCGCGTTCGGCCCGGACCGGCAGCGCGCACGCCATCAGCAGGGCGAGCCCGGTCAGGGCGGCGCGCAGGGCGGGGGTGAAGGTGGGGGACGGCGTCATGGCGGCACAGAAATTGCAGACGATTCTAGCCATACGTCTGCGCCGCCGGGTGGTTTTGATGCATCAACCGAAGCGGGAGTTCACCTCACGGCGCACCCGCTGCGGCTGGCGGGAAGAGGTCCGCCTGGACCCCTTCCGATCGGGCCTCAGCCCTTGCGAACGCGCGCGATCAGCTGGTCGGCCAGTGCCAGGCAACGCTGGCCGCCTTCGAGCTCGGGCGTGTTCTCGCCGCCGGCCAGCGACGGCGAGGTGTAGAAGCGACCGTGGATGCCGATCGCCGGCACGCCGTCGATCTTGTAGGCCTCGGCCAGCTGCTTGCCCTGGCGCACCTTGGCCTGCATGCCGAAGGAATTGAACATCTCGACGAACTTGGCCTTGTCGCCGCCGTTCTTCTCGATGAAGTCGATGATCTCCTCGGGCCTGTCCAGACGCTGACGCTGCACGTGGATGGCGTGGAAGATCTTGCGCTGGAAGTTGTCGGTCCAGCCCAGCGCCTCCAGCGTCGCCGACAGGCGCTGCTGCGGCTCGAAACTCGGGCGGAAGCCCACGTGGACGCGGCGGAAGGCGACGTCGGCGGGCAGCTTCTTCGACCAGGCGTCCAGCGCCGGCTCGAAGGCGTTGCAGTGCGGGCAGCCGTACCAGAAGAACTCGACCACCTCGATCTTGCCGGCCGGGGCCGTCACCGGCACCTGGGCCTGCAGCTTCACGTAGTGCTTGCCCTCGACGAATTCCTGCGCCGAGGCCGAGCCGGCCCAGCCACCCAGCAGCGCCAGCGCGGCACTGCCCTGCATCCATTCACGGCGATCCATCATCAGAGTTACCTCGTTGCTTCCTGAACTTCGATTCATCGACCGGTCAGCGGGCGACGCGCACCACGGCGGCATCGCTGTAGCCCGCTCCGGCGGCCTGTTCCTTGGCGCGGTCCGCATCCTCGCGGACCTCGAAAGGACCCAGCCGGACCCGGTACATCGTGCCGCTGCCCTGCGGCCGCTCGCTCACCTTGGCGATCAGCCCGTTGATGGCCAGCTTGGCGCGCTGCTGCTCGGCTTCCTCGGTGCGCGTGTAGGCACCGACCTGCACGAAGTACTGGAACGGATCAGCGCCGCTGCGGGCTGACGTGCCCGACGCGGCCGGCGTGGCGGCGGCGGGCGCCGGCTTCGACGCGCCGATCACCGCCACCGGCGGCGCGACCGGGGCGGGCGTCGCCGCGCCGCTGCTGGCGGCCGGTGCCGCAGGCGCGGGAGCCGGCGTGGCCGCCGAGCCGCCCGACTTGCCGGCCAGCGGCGCGTTCGGGTTCCAGTTCTCGTTCTTGCGGGCCTCGGCGGCGTCCTGCTCGGCGGTGCGCTGCGGCACCTTGTCGACGAAGGGCACCGGCACCTTGGTGACGTAGAGCGCCACCGCCAGCGACAGGCCCACGCCGATCAGCAGGCCGACGATCAGCCCGAGCGCGAAGCCGCCGCGCTGGCTGCTGAGGGCGCCCTTGCGCGCGCCGGATTGCGGAAATGCCATGGGTTCAGTTCGATCCGTGGAAAGGGGCGGTCACATCTTGCGCGGTGCCGACACGCCCAGCAGGGCCAGCGCGTTGCGCAGCACCTGGGCGGTCGCCGCCAGCAGCGCCATGCGGGCGTGCAGCAGTGCCAGGTCGTCGACCAGGAAACGCTCGGCGGCGTAGTAGCTGTGGAAGGCGGACGCGACATCGCGCAGGTAGAAGGCGATGTCGTGCGGCGCCAGGTCGGCGGCGGCGCGTCCGAGCATCTCGGGGTAGTCGGCCAGCTTGTTCATCAGCGCCGTCTCGGTCGGCGCGGTCAGCGCGGACAGGTCGACGCCAGCCAGCGCGGCCAGGTCGCCGCCACGGTCGGCCACGTAGGCGTCGAGCACCGAGCAGATCCGCGCGTGGGCGTACTGCACGTAGTAGACCGGGTTCTCGTCGTTGGCCTTGAGCGCCAGGTCGACGTCGAAGACGAACTCGGTGTCGGCCTTGCGGCTGATCAGGAAGAAACGCACCGCGTCGCGGCTGGTCCAGTCGATCAGGTCGCGCAGCGTGACGTAGCTGCCGGCGCGCTTGGAGATCTTGACCTCCTCGCCGCCCTTCATGACCGTGACCATCTTGTGCAGCACGTAGTCGGGCCAGCCCTGCGGGATGCCCACGCCGGCCGCCTGCAGGCCGGCGCGCACGCGGGCGATGGTGCCGTGGTGGTCGCTGCCCTGGATGTTGACGACCTTGTCGAAGCCGCGCTCCCACTTGTGCACGTGGTAGGCCACGTCGGGCAGGAAGTAGGTGTAGGTGCCGTCGGACTTGCGCATCACGCGGTCCTTGTCGTCACCGTAGTCGGTCGAGCGCAGCCACAGCGCGCCGCCGTCCTCGTAGGTCTTGCCGGCGGCGACCAGGCGGGCGACGGTCTGCTCGACCCGGCCACTGGTGTACAGGCCGGACTCGAGGTAGTAGTGGTCGAAGCGCACGCCGAAGGCCTGCAGGTCCAGGTCCTGCTCGTGGCGCAGGTAGGCGACGGCGAACTGGCGGATGCCGTCCAGGTCGGCCGCGTCGCCCGAGGCGGTGAACGAGCGGTCGTCGGCCGAGACGGTCTCGCGCTTGAGGAAGCTCGCGGCGATCTCGGCGATGTAGTCGCCGTTGTAGGCCGACTCGGGCCAGCCGGCGTCACCGGGCTTCAGGCCGTTCAGGCGGCACTGGGTCGACGTCGCCAGCGTGCCGATCTGCACGCCCGCGTCGTTGTAATAGAACTCGCGGTGGACCTGCCAGCCCTGCGTCGCGTAGAGGTTGCAGATCGCGTCGCCGAGCGCCGCCTGGCGGCCGTGGCCGACGTGCAGCGGGCCGGTCGGGTTGGCCGAGACGAACTCGACCATCACGCGACGGCCGTTGGCCGGCTGGACGCCGAAACGGTCGGCATCGGCCAGCACCTGGGCGACGACCTGCTGGCGCGCGCCCGGGCGCAGCCGCAGGTTGATGAAGCCGGGGCCGGCCAGCTCGGTGGCGTCAACCCAGCGCTGCACGGCCGGCTGGCGGCCGAGGGCCTCGACCAGCGCCTGGCCCAGCTCGCGCGGGTTCTTCTTCAGCGCCTTGGCCAGCGGCATCGCGGCGGTGATCGCGAGGTCGCCGTGGGCGGCCTGCTTGGGGTTCTCGAAGGCGGGGACCAGGCCGTGGCCCGGTGCCACCTCGGCCAGCGCCTGTTCCAGCGCTGCCATCAGTTCCGCTTTGGCTTGAATCATCCGGTCATTCTAGGGTGGGGCCCGGATCGCCCCGGCGCTGCGCAATGCGTGGCAGAAGCCCCCGACTTCACCCTCATATCGGCTTGTCGCCCGGGCCCGGGGGTGAAAAACTCAAGCGTCCCTTTCCGACCCCAGACCATGATCGACCTCAGCATCGCGGAACAGCCCGAACGCATCGGCAAGTACCGCGTCATCCGACGCCTCGGCGAAGGCACGACCAGCGAGGTCTTCCTCTGCCATGACGAGTTCCACGACCGTCAGGTGGCGGTCAAGCGGGTCAGGCCGAACGTCCTGACCGACGCCCAGGACGGCCACGTCTTCTCGCGCTTCTTCGCCTCCGAGGCGGCCCTCGCCGGCCTGCTTCACCACCCGAACGTGGTCGACATCTACGACGCCGTGCCCGACCCGTCGGCGCCCTACGTCGTGATGGAGTACGTGCCCGGCACGACGCTGCGGGCCTACTGCCAGCCCGGCCACCTGCTGCCGCTCGAACAGATCGTGGAAATCGGCTTCAAGTGCGCGATGGCGCTGGGCTACTGCTACCGGCAGGGCCTGATCCACCGCGACGTCAAGCCGGCCAACATCCTGGCGCTGGAGGCCAACGGGGTCGTCTCGGACGTCAAGATCACCGACTTCGGCAGCGCGCTGAACCTGGCCTCGGACTCGACCCAGGTCCACCGCGTCGGTTCGCTGGCCTACATGTCGCCCGAACAGCTCGACGGCAGCCAGCTCGACGCGCGGGCCGACATCTACTCGCTCGGCGCGGTGCTCTACCACCTGATCGCCGGCCACGCCCCGTTCGAGGCGGCCAGCCAGGCCAGCCTGATGCACCAGATCTGCCACGCCCAGCCGGCCTCGCTGGTGGGGCTGCGCGCCGGCGTCACGCCCGCGCTGGACCAGGTCGTGCAGCGTTGCCTGTCCAAGCGCAGCGACCACCGCTATCCGTCCTGGGACGCCGTCGGCGACGCGCTGTCGCAGCTGATCGCCCGCCACCACGTGCCACGCGGCGCGCTGCAGGGCGTGCTGGACTCGGAACGTTTCACGTTGCTGCGCACGCTGGAGTTCTTCAACAACTTCGGCGACGTCGCGCTCTGGGAGGTCGTGCACCGCGCCAAGTGGCAGCGCTTCCCGGTCGGCCACGCGCTCTACGCCAAGGGCGAGGAAGGGCGGCACTTCCACATCATTGCCTCAGGCGCGGTTGAGGTCTACCGCGACGGCCGGCGGGTCGCCGAGCTGGGCGCGGGCACCTCGGTGGGCGAGATGGCCTACCTGGCGCCGAGTCCGGAGCTGCGCCGCCACAGCACCGACATCGTCGTGACCGAGACCGCGACCACGATCAGCTTCTCGCCCGACAGCCTGGGCAAGCTCAGCCCGGCCTGCCGCCACCTGTTCGACGAGGCCTTCATCCGCGTGCTGGTGCGCCGTCTGCACGCCGCCCACGAGGCGCTGGCGCACCCGCGGCGCATCCTCTGAGCAACATCCCGGCACAAGCGCCTCTTGTGCGCCGCACGGGCCCGGGTTTCAATCCCGCCGGCCACTAGCCCAAGCGGGCTGGTCAACCCTGCAACCGTGCTGGAGCACTGCCATGAAGACCTGGATCTCCCTGATCGCCCTGACCCTGGCCACCCTGTGCGGCGCCGCCCAGGCCGCCGACTGCGAAGCCCAAGCCGCCGAGAAGAAGCTCGCCGGTGCCGCCAAGAACAGCTTCGTCAAGAAGTGCGAGCGCGAGTCGGGCGGCTCCAGCGCCGCCGCCGCCTGCGACGCCAAGGCCGCCGAGAAGAAGCTGGCGGGTGCCGCCAAGAACAGCTTCGTCAAGAAGTGCGTGGCCGACGCCGCCAAGTAAGCGCACGCCAACGTCGCCCCTCAACGCCCGGCTTGCCCGGGCGTTGTTCATGGTGGCGGCGGCCATGAACCGAAGCGGTGCATCCGGCGCCCCGTGGCTATGATCGATCGCATGTCGAGCAGCTACCTCTGGGTCAAGGCCCTGCACATCATCCTGGTCGCGAGCTGGTTCGCCGGCCTGTTCTACCTGCCGCGGATCTTCGTCAACCTGGCGATGGTCGCGCCCGACAGCGTCGCCGAACGCGAACGGCTGCTGCTGATGGCGCGCAAGCTGCACCGCTTCGCCACCGGCCTGATGCTGTTCGCGCTGGCCAGCGGCCTGTGGCTCTGGCTCGGCGAGGGCATCGGCCGCGGTCCCGGCAACGGCTGGCTGCATGCCAAGCTGGCGCTGGTGGTCGCGGTGATCGGCTACCACCACGTCAACGCCGCGCACCTGCGCCGCTTCGAGAACGGCGCCAACACCCGCGGCCACCGCTGGTTCCGGGTCTACAACGAGATCGCCGTGCTGGCCTTCGCGGCCGTCGTGGTGCTGGTGGTCGTCAAGCCGTTCTGACCCGTGCCGCCGCGCGCCTACCGCTCGTCGGCCTGGCCCCTGGCGCTGGCGTGGGTCCTGCTGATCGTCTACGCCAGCCTGCACCCGTTCGAGGGCTGGCGCTGGCCGCCCGGCCAGCCCTGGTACCTGCGCCTGTGGCTGCCCAGCCCGGCGTCGTCGCGTTTCGACCTGTGGTCCAACTTCCTGGCCTACCAGCCGCTCGGCTTCCTGCTGGCGATGGGCTGGCTGCGCGGTGGCCGGCTGGCGCTGCGTTCGGTGCTGCAGGCGCTGCTGGTCGGCTCGCTGCTGTCGCTGCTGATGGAGTGGGCCCAGACCCTGCTGCCGGTGCGCGTGCCCTCGCGCATCGACTGGGCCCTCAACAGCGCCGGCACGCTGGTCGGCGCGCTGCTGGCGGCCACGGCGCACGACCTCGGCCTGCTGCGGGCCTGGCAGCGCTGGCGTGACCGCTGGTTCGTGCCGCACGGGGCCGTCGGCCTGGCGCTGCTGCTGACCTGGCCGGTCGGCCTGCTGTTCCCGCCACCGGTCCCGCTGGGCCTGGGCGAAGGCCTGACGCGCCTGACCGAAGCCCTGCACGAGGCGCTCGAGGACAGCGCCTTCGAGGGCTGGATCAGCACCCCGGTCGAGCCCCCGCCGCTGCCGCCGGGGCCGGAGATGATCGCCATCGCTCTGGGCCTGCTGGCGCCGTGCTGGATCGCCTACGGCGTGGCCCGCCAGCGCCACCACCGCCTCGTGCTGCTGCTGGGCGCGGCCGTGATGGGGGTGGCCACGACGACGCTGTCGACGGCGCTGAACTTCGGCCCCGAACATGCGCTGACCTGGCTGACGCCGGCCTTCTGGCCCGGCCTGGCGCTGGCCGGCATCGCCGGCGTGCTGCTGACGCTGCTGCCGGCGCGGGTCGTCGCCGCGCTCGGGCTGGTCGGGCTGACGGTGCTGATCGCGCTGGCCTCGCAGGCCGGCACCGACCCTTACCTGGCCTCCAGCCTGGCGCGCTGGGAGCAGGGCCGGTTCGTCCGCTTCCACGGCGTGGCCCGCTGGGTCGGCTGGATCTGGCCCTTCGCGGCGCTGGCCTGGCTGCTGGCCGAGGTGGCGCAGTCGAACCGCCGCCGCGACGTCGGCTGACGAGCTGAAACAGGCCCGCCAAGGGCGACTTCTACAATCGCCGGCCATGAGCAGCAGCTACTACCAGCGTCACATCTTCTTCTGCCTGAACCAGCGTTCGAACGGCGAAGGCTCCTGCGCCGACCACGCCGCGCAATCGGGTTTCGACCACTGCAAGCAGAAGGTGAAGAGCCTCGGCCTGGCAGGGCCCGGGCAGGTCCGCGTCAACAAGGCCGGCTGCCTGGACCGCTGTGCCGGCGGGCCGGTGGCGGTGGTCTACCCGGACGCCACCTGGTACACCTTCGTCGACCAGGCCGACATCGACGAGATCGTCGAATCGCACCTGCGCGACGGCCAGGTCGTCGAGCGTCTGGTGCTGCCGCCGGACGTCGGCCGCTGAGCCGCACGGCCCCGGAGCACGCCGCGATGAACGCCCAGACCGAACGACGCCTGATCGACGGCCCCGTCGGCCCGATCGAATGCGCGATCGACCGCCCGAACGACGCCTCGCACGGTGAAGCGCCACGCGGCGTCGCCGTGGTCGCGCACCCGCACCCGCTGTTCGGCGGCACGATGGACAACAAGGTCGCCCAGACCCTGGCCCGCGCGCTGGTGCTGCTGGGCTACGAGACGGTGCGCTTCAACTTCCGCGGCGTCGGCGCCACCGCCGGCACGCACGACGAGGGCCGCGGCGAGTCCGACGACATGCTCGCGGTGGTCGCGTCGATGCGCCGTCCGGGCCTGCCGCTGGTGCTCGGCGGCTTCTCGTTCGGCGCCTATGTCACGACGCTGGCAGCGGCCCGCCTGACCGGTGGCGACGCGGCCGAGCGGCTGGTGCTGGTCGGCCCGTCGACACAACGCGCCACGCCCGCGCCGGTGCCGGCCGACACGCTGGTCATCCACGGCGAGCAGGACGATGTCGTGCCGCTCTCGGCCACGCTCGACTGGGCCCGGCCGCAGCAGCTGCCGGTGATCGTCATGCCCGGCGTCGGCCATTTCTTCCACGGCCAGCTGACCCAGCTGCGCCAACTGATCGTGCGCAGCTGGCACTGAGCCCGCCGCACCGGGCCCCCTGCGGCCCTCAACCGGATTCCTTCCACACCATGCAGTCCAAGCTTCCCGCCTTCCTGACCGGCGTGTGCCGTCGCCTCGTTGCCACGACCTTCGCGGCCGCCCTGGCCATCGGTGCGACCGCCGGCCTGTCGCTGGCGCCGACGCCCGCGCTGGCCCAGGTCGCCGTGCCCGAGGTCGCCGCGCGCGCCTACATCCTCTTCGACGCCAGCGCCAACCAGGTGCTGACCGAACGCGAGGCCGATGCCACCGTCGAGCCGGCCTCGCTGACCAAGCTGATGACCGCCTACCTGGTCTTCCAGGCGCTGCGCGACGGCAAGCTCAGCCTGGACCAGCAGCTGACCGTCTCCGAGCGGGCCTGGCGCACCGGCATGACCGACGCCTCGCGCATGTACATCCAGGTCGGCACGCAGGTGCGGGTCGAGGACCTGATCCTGGGCATGATCGTCCAGAGCGGCAACGACGCCACGGTGCAGCTGGCCGAGGCGGTCGGCGGTTCGGTCGAGAACTTCGTCGCGCTGATGAACCGCCAGGCACAGGCCTTCGGACTGAAGGTCACGCAGTTCCGCAACCCCGAGGGTCTGCCCGCGCCCGGCCATGTCAGCACCGCACGCGAGCTGTCGGTGATCGCCACGCGGCTGCTGCTGGACTTCCCCAACGAGGCGAAGTACTACACGACCAAGGAGTTCACCTACAACAAGATCAAGCAGAGCAACCGCAACCTGCTGCTGTGGCGTGACCCGACCGTCGACGGTCTCAAGACCGGCTACACCGATGCCGCCGGCTACTGCCTGATCGCCACCGCCCGGCGCGACCTGCCGGCCGGCCCGCGCCGCCTGGTCGCCGTGGTGCTGGGGTCGGCCTCGAAGGAGACCCGTGCGAACGAGGCGCAGAAGCTGCTGAACTGGGGCTACAGCGCCTGGGACGCCGTGAAGGTCTACGACGCCAAGGCCACCATCACCACCGCACCGGTCTGGAAGGGCGCCGCCAAGGACGCCAAGCTCGGCCTGCTGCAACCGCTGATCGTGACCGTGCCGCGCGGCGAGCTGGGCAAGCTGCAGACCGAGATCACCCGCACCGACCCGCTGCTGGCGCCGCTGACGGTCGGCCAGAACGTCGGCACGCTGAAGATCACCTCCAACGGCAAGGTGCTGGCGCAGACGCCGATCACCGTGACGCAGGACGTGCCGCTGGCCGGCCTGCTGGGCCGCGCCTGGGACAGCCTGCGACTGTGGGTGCGCTGATCCTGTCGTCCTGATGCCATGCGCCGGCGCATGGCGCGGCCGGTCCAGTCGCGCTAATCTGGCCTGACCCGGCCGAGGCAGCCTGCCCGGCCGGAACCGACCGGAGGCTGGTCATGCCCTCAAGCGCTGCGCGTCACGTCAACGTCCGCGAACTGCCCTGCCACCTCGACGGCCGCTGGCTGGCGCTGGACGAGGCCAGGGTCCCGGTCCTCGACCGCGGTTTCCTGTTCGGCGACGGCATCTACGAGGTCGTGCCGGTCTACCGCCGGCGCCTGTTCCGCTTCGACGAGCACATGGTCCGGCTGGAACGCTCGCTGGCCGCCGTGCGCATCCCCAACCCGCACGACCGCCACGCCTGGCTGGCGCTGATGCGCGAGCTGGTCGAACGGGTCGCCGATGCCGGCGGCGGCGACGAGCAGCTGCTCTACCTGCAGGTCACGCGCGGCGTCGCGCCGCGTGCGCACGGCATGCCGGCGGGGCTGCAGCCGACCGTCTTCATGATGAGCACGCCGCACCATCCGCCCGGCCCGGAGGAACGCCACCGCGGCGCCTCGTGCATCACCCATGCGGACTTCCGCTGGTCGCGCGGCGACATCAAGTCGACCTCGCTGCTGGGCAACGTGATGGCGCGCCAGATGGCGATGGACGCGGGTGCCGACGAGACCATCCTGCTGCGCGAGATGCCGCACGGCGGCGTGACCGTCAGCGAAGGCTCGTCGAGCAACGTCTGGATCGTGCTGGAAGGTGCGCTGATCGGCGTGCCGCCTTCGGGCCACACGCTGGCGGGGATCCGGGTGGAGCTGCTGCAGTCGCTGTGCGAGGAGGTCGGCATCGCCTGTCACCTGCGCCCGATCGGCGAGGCCGAGCTGTACGCGGCCGACGAGATCCTGATCAGCTCGGCCGGCCGCGAGCTGCTGCCCGTGACCCGCCTGGACGGCGAGCCGGTCGGCCACGGCGCCGGTCGCGGCAAGCCCGGTCCGGTCTATGCCCGGCTGCACGAGGCCTATGAGCAGGCCAAGCTTGAACAATCGATCTGACGCCCCACGTCGAACCCATCCTTTTCCGACCTGAAGCGCCACCATGCCCGACATCCCGCCCGACCAGTCGCTGATCGAGTACCCCTGCGACTTCCCGATCAAGGTCATGGGCCCGCACGTCCCGGGCTACCTGGAGGCCATCGTCGCGGTGGCCCGCGCGTTCGACCCCGGCTTCGACGCCGCCACCGTCGAGCAGCGGCCGAGCAAGAGTGGCAACTACCTCGGCCTGACGATCACCATCCGCGCCACCAGCCGCGAGCAGCTCGATGCGCTCTACCGCGCGCTGTCCGGGCACCCGATGGTCAAGATCGTGCTCTGACCCTGGGGCGCCTGGGCGTCACATGTCCAGCACCCACGCGATGATGTTTTTCGCGACGAAGCCGAGCATCCCGAACGACAGCACCAGGAACAGCACGAAGGTGCCGAACCGGCCGGCCTTCGACTCGCGCGCCAGCTGCGCGATGATGAAGAGCATGTAGAGGATGAAGGCCGAGACGCCGACCGTCAGGCCGAAGTGGGCGAGCTGTTCCTCGGAGTAGCCGAACATGGTGTCGTCCCTCCGCTTCAGGCCGCTGCCGAGCCAGCCGGATCAGCCGGAACCAGATCGCGATAGGCATACCAGCTGGCATGGCCCAGCATCGGCACCACCGCGATCAGGCCCATCAGCAGCGAGCCCAGGCCCAGCAGCGTGAAGCCCATCAGCAGGGCCGCCCAGACCGCCATCGGCAAGGGGTTCTCGATCACCGCGCGCCAGCTCACCAGCACGGCCTCCAGCACGCCGATCGGACGGTCCAGCATCATCGGAATGGCCAGCACGCTGGACGCATAGACCGGCGCGGCCAGCAGCGCGCCCAGCGCCAGCCAGAGCTCGAACAGCCACGACTGCCGGTTGGCGACGACCAGCCGCAGGAAGTCGATCGGCGTGACGATCGGCGCCGGCGACAGCGCATGGATGAGCGCCGCCGAGGTCAGCACCCAGCCGGTGCCGGCCAGACCGAGCAGCAGGCCGAAGCGCACCAGCCGGCGGTCGACCGACAGCCAGACCGACAGCACCGTCGACCAGCTCGCCGGCTCGCCGCGTTCGAGCGCACGGCTGACCGCATAGAGCCCGGTGGCGGCCACCGGCGCGACGATCAGGAAGCCCGACAGCGCACCGGCCATGACCCAGAACTGGTGCCGCGCCACGGCCAGGATGAACCAGCCCGCCAGCGCCAGCAGCAGGCCATGCGAGAACGCGATGCCCGGCGCCTGCCGGATGTCGTGCCAGGCCCGTTCCAGCCAGGTCAGCGGCTGCAGCGGCCGCAAGGTGCGGATGGGGGTCCGGAAGGCGATGGCGTCGACGTGCATCCAGGGATCCTAGTGCAGCGTCCGGCGCCGTTTCATGCGCTTCGTCATGCCCGGTGCACGGGCGACGGGGTTCAAGACGATGCTTCCGTGCGCCGATAAGACGATCATCGGCCGTGGCCCTTGCGGGCCTGCCGAAGACCCTGCGGAAAGAGCTTCACCATGTCATCAGTCCTGCCTGCGCTGACCAAGGCACCGCCCGACCTGGCGGCCTGGACCGCCGCGCTGCGCGCCCGGCCGATCCCGCTGCTGGCCAGCAGCGTCGCGTCGCTGGCCGTGCTGGCCGAGGCCGAGGAGGCACGCGGCAACGTCGACGCCCACCGCGTCGACGTCGCGATCGACGACGACCCGCTGGCCACGCTGTGGGTGCTCGAACTCGCGGCCCGCCAGCGCCACGTCCGCCAGGTCACGCCGGCCGAGACCGTCACGGCCGCCGTGATGATGCTGGGCATCGGCCGCTTCTTCGGCGCGACCGCCGACGTGCAGGTGGTCGAGGACCTGCTGGCCGACCAGCCCATCGCCCAGGACGGCCTGCGCGCCGTGCTGCGCCGGACCCACCGCGCCGCCCGATTCGCGCTCGGTTTCGGCATCCACCGCATGGAGCCCGACGTCACGCTGCTGCGCGTCGCCGCGCTGCTGCACGACGTCACCGAGATGCTGCTGTGGTGCCACGCACCGGCCCTGATCGGCGAGGTCGCCGCACGCCTGCAGGCCGACCCGACGCTGCGCTCGGAAGCCGCCCAACGCGAGGTGCTGAACGTCAGCCTGATCGACCTCGAACAGTCGCTGCTGCGCGCCTGGCACCTGCCCGAACGCCTGCTGCGCCTGACCGACGACCACGCCGAAGGCATCGCCCTGGTCCAGCCCCAGCGCCGCCTCGTCAAGCTCTCGGTCCAGCTCGCCCGCCACACCCAGTCCGGCTGGGACAACGCCGCCCTGCCCGACGACATCGAGGAACTCGTGCAACTGCTGAACCTGTCGCCGATGGCGGTGCGCACGTTGCTCGGGGAGCTGGACAGCTAGGAACGCCCCCCGTCCTGCTCGGCCTGCAAGCGGGCCCGCAACCCTTCCACCAGCCCCCACACCCGCCCATCCCGCGACAGCTCCAGGTGGGCCAGTCCGGGCCAGTGGTGAACAGCGCCAGCGCCGTCCAGCACGGCGCGTGCGGGTGGGAAGACGACGTTGTCGCAGTGGCTGTGGACGCAGGTGAAACGGGCCCGCCAGGCCGGTGATTCGCTGGCGGCGAGGGTCTGCAGCCAAGGGCTGTCGGGTGCCATCTGGCGGGCGTTGGGTGGGGCGAAGCCGGCCGACAGGTTCGTCAGCCAGGTGCCGCCGTGTGGCGTGCCGAGTGTCAGCACGCGCGGCATCGGCCAGGCGGGCAGGTCGATGCCGGCGGCGCGTTGCGACTCGCGCCAGCGCCACCAGGCGCGCACGGCCAGGCCGCCCATGCTGTGGGCGACGATCAGCGGCATGCGGCCGGTCGCCTCCATCAGGCGCTGGACGCCGGCCTCGACCTGGGGCGCGTAGGTGTCGATGCCGGTCCATGTCGGGTGCAGGTCGACGGCCACGTGCGGGATGCCGTGGCGGGTCAGCCAGGTCGGCCATTCGGGCCACCAGAAGCCGCGGTTGCAGTGGTAGCCGTGGACCAGCAGCACACCCGTCCCGCCCGTCTTGCCGATCTGGCCGGGCTCGTCCGCCCAGGCCCGGTTGCGCCAGACCTGGCGCCAGCCGAACACCCGCGTCGACAGCCAGACCTCGCGGCAGGCCGCCTTCAGAAGAGCTGACGGCGACGGGCGCGGCGCCGGGTCGTCGCGGTGCTGCGTGGCGACCGCGAGCATCTCGATGCCGAAGGCCAGCAGCGTCATCGCCGGCACCAGCAGCAGCAGCCAGGCCGACCACGCCGTCAGCGCCAGCAACGCGGCCCCGCCGGCCAGCCAGGCCAGCCGCAGGGGCCACGGCGACGGCGCGGTAACGGGCTCGATGAAGGGTGCCGTTCCGGCGTGTTCGTGCGTCTTCCTGTCCATCCTCAACCTGCCGACATGGTGGCTATCCCGGTGGGCCGGCGATGCCCGGGCTGGCATGCTCGACGTGACACGATCCTGAAGGATTTCCAATGGAAATGAACCGCCCTCGCCCCTGGCTGGACCAGTACCCGGACGGCGTCGAACCCGACATCGGCACGCCGCCCGCGACCAGCCTGGTCGACCTGCTCGACGACAGCTTCAGGCGTTACGCCGACCGCGAGCATCTGCTCTTCATGGGTCATGGCCTGAGCTTCGCCGAAGTCGACGCGCAGTCGCGCGCGATTGGCGCGTGGCTGCAGTCGCTCGGGCTGGAACCCGGCGCGCGCGTGGCGCTGATGATGCCCAACGTGCCGCAGATGGTGATCTCGCTGGCGGCCGTGCTGCGGGCGGGTTACGTGGTCGTCAACGTCAACCCGCTCTACACGCCGCGCGAGCTGGCGCACCAGCTGGTCGATTCGGGCGCCGAGGCGATCGTGATCCTGGAGAACTTCGCCGCCACGCTGGCCCCGGTGATCGCGCAGACCCGCGTGCGCCACGTGCTGCTGACGCAGCTCGGCGATGCGCTGCCGCCGCTCAAGCGGTTGCTGGTCAACACGGTGGTGCGGCACGTCAAGAAGCTGATCCCGCCGTGGACGCTGCCCGAGCGGAGCGGCCACACGCTGCGGCGCTGGCCGCAGGCCTTGAAGGCCGGCGCCGGGATGACGCTCAAGCGGGTCTCGCCACGGCCGGACGACCTCGCCTTCCTGCAGTACACCGGCGGCACGACCGGCGTGAGCAAGGGCGCGATGCTGCAGCACCGCCACGTCATCGCCAACATCGCCCAGTGCGAGAGCTGGTTCAGCCCGATCACGCGCCAGCACACCGAGCAGATGACCGGCGTCTGCGCCCTGCCGCTCTATCACATCTTCGCGCTGACGATCTGCTTCATGCTGGGCGCGCGGCTCGGCCAGCGCATGGTGCTGGTGCCCAACGCGCGCGACATCGCCGGCACGATCAAGACGCTGGCCAGCGTGCGCTTCCACCTCTTCCCGGCCGTCAACACGCTCTACAACGCGCTGATGGACCACCCCGACATCAAGACCGTCGACTTCTCGGCGCTGGCGCTGTCGATGGGCGGCGGCATGGCCGTGCAGCAGGCGACCGCGCAGCGCTGGCTGGCGCTGACGGGCTGTCCGATCGTCGAGGGCTACGGCCTGTCGGAGACCTCGCCGGTGGCCTGCGCCAACCGGGTCGACGTGCACGAGTTCACCGGCTCGATCGGCTATCCGATGCCGTCGACCGAGATCGCGATCCGCGACGACGACGGCCGCGACCTGCCGTCCGGGACCGCCGGCGAGATCTGCATCCGCGGCCCGCAGGTGATGGCCGGCTACTGGCAGCGCCCGGACGAGACCGCCCAGGTGCTGGACGCCGACGGCTGGTTCCGCAGCGGCGACATCGGCACGATGGACCCGACCGGCCAGGTCCGCATCGTCGACCGCAAGAAGGACATGATCCTGGTGTCCGGCTTCAACGTGTACCCGACCGAGATCGAGCAGGTCGTCAGCCTGATGCCCGGCGTGGCCGAGTGCGCCGCCGTCGGCATGCCCGACGAGCGCACCGGCGAGGCGGTCCGGCTGTGCATCGTCCGGCGCGACCCGAAGCTGAGCGACGAGGACGTCGCCGCCTGGTGCCGCCAGCAGCTGACCGCCTACAAGCGACCCAAGGTGATCGAGTTCCACACCACGCTGCCCAAGACCAACGTCGGGAAGATCCTGCGGCGCGAACTGCGTGACGCGCCCCCTGCCCCATCGAAGCCCTGAGGCCACTTGCCCACACGCTGGCCACAGCCTGCGCACAGCCACGCACAAGCCTGTGGGCAAGTCCGGCACAGGACGGGACGAATCCACAGGCCAGCGCCGGTCGGCCAAGTTGTTGTCACCTTGCCCCTGTGCTTCCAGGGCCTCGGCCCACAGACTTGGACGTTCTGCAAGTCGTTGATCGACAAGGGGATTTCGAGCTTGTCCACAGAACAGGTCGGCCCCTATTACGACTACTACCCTGAAAATTTTCAAAAATCCCGATGAATACAGGGAACAACTTCCGGCCCTTCGGGCACGCCTGCGGCGGGCTTTCCGGCGAAGGTTGCGATGCGACAAGAAAGCGTGATCGGCATGGCCCGACGCCTCGCGGCGAGCGTGCGGCTCACCTATCCTGAAACCATCCTGCTGTCCGGACCTCGCCCGTGGACCGTCATTTCCTGCATGCCCTGTTCCAACCCTCCAGCCTGATCGTCTTCACCGGCGGAGAAGACCCCGACACGCTCGCGCACGGCCCCGCCCGGGTGCTGCTGAGGGCGCTGAAGGCGCAGGCCTTCGAAGGCCGCGTGACCCACCTCGACACCGAGATGACCGGCACGCTCGGTGACCTGGCGGAGACCCGCGCCGACCTGGCGGTGATCGCACTGCCACACGAGCGCATCGCTGCCGCGCTGGAGATCGCCGGGCGGATCCGCTGCCGCGCCGCGCTGGTGCTGTCGAGCAACCTGCCGCTGGCCGGCTGCCAGGAACTGCACGCGATCGCGCGGCGTCACGACATCCACCTGCTGGGGCCCAACAGCCTGGGCTTCCAGCGCCCGCACGAGAAGCTCAATGCCAGCCTGGCCGGCCGGCTGGCGGCGCCCGGGCCGCTGGCGCTGGTGTCGCAGTCGGGCGCGCTGACCGCGTCGATGCTGGACTGGGCCGCGCGCAACGGCGTGGGCTTCTCCAACGTGATCTCGCTGGGCGCCAACACCGCCGTCGACCTGCCGCAGGTGCTGGACTTCCTGGCCCATGACGCGGCCACCCAGAGCATCCTGGTCTATCTGGAAGGCATCCAGAACGCGCGCCGCTTCATGAGCACGCTGCGCGCGGCGGCCTACGCCAAGCCGGTGGTGGTGATGAAGGCGGGCCGCAAGCCGGCCGGCAGCCAGGTCGCGCTGACGCACTCGGCGGCCATCGTCGGTTCGGACGATGTCTTCGAGGCCGCGCTGCGCCGCGCCGGTGTCGTGCGGGTGCGCACCTTCACGCAGATGTTCTCGGCCGCCAAGTGCCTGGCCTCGCGCTACCGGCCGACCGGCCGGGGGCTGGCCATCGTCACCAACGGCGGCGGTCCGGCCGTGCTGGCGGCCGACCATGCCAACGAGATGGGCCTGAACGTCGTCAGCCTGGGCCAGCCGCTGCGCCAGGAACTGCAACCCGGCCTGCCGGCCGGCGCGACGCTCGACGGCGTGATCGACCTCAGCGAGGACGCCGGCCCCGAGCACTACCGCGCCGCGCTGCTGGCCTGCGCACGCGAACCGTCGGTCAACGGCGTGCTGGTGCTCTACGCACCCAAGCCCGAAGGCGATCCGGACGCGATCGCGCAGGTGGTCTGCGAGACGCTCTCGCGCGTGGCCAAGCCGGTGCTGACGAGCTGGATGGGCGAGGAAAGCGTGCGCGACGCGCGCCTGCTGCTGAACGCCCGCTCGATCCCGACCTTCCGCACGCCGGAATCGGCCGTCGACGCCTTCCACAACATCGCCAGCTTCTATCAGAACCAGCAGCTGCTGCAGCAGACGCCGCCGCCGCTGTCGAACCTGGCGGTGCCCGATGCGGAAGGCGCGCGGCTGCTGATCGAGGGCGTGCTGGCCGAGCGCCGCAAGGTCTTGACGGAGATGGAATCAAAGGCGCTGCTGGCGGCCTTCCACATCCCCGTGACGCGCACGATGCGGGCCCGCGATGCCAGCGAGGCGATGCTGATCGCCAGCCAGCTGGGTTACCCGGTGGCGCTGAAGATCGACTCGCCCGACATCAGCCACAAGTCGGACGTCAACGGCGTGATGCTGAACCTGCGCAGCGCCACCGCCGTGCGCGATGCCTGCCAGGACATGCTGTCGGCCGTCGCCCGGGCGATGCCGCAGGCGCGCATCCACGGTGTCACGGTGCAGCCGATGAGCGGCAAGCGCCACGGCCGCGAGGTCTACATCGGCATGACCACCGACGACCCGTTCGGCCCGGTCATCACCTTCGGTGCCGGCGGCACCATGATCGAGCTGATCGCCGACCGTGCGATGGAGCTGCCGCCCCTGAACCAGTTCCTGGCCCACCGGCTGATCGAGCGCTCGCGCATCGCCGAGATGCTGGGCGCCTGGCGCGGCCTGCCGGCGGTCCAGCTGGAGGCGATCGAGCAGGTGCTGCTGCGGGTCTCGGAGATGGTCTGCGCACTGCCGCAGCTGCGCGAGATGGACATCAACCCGCTGATCGTCGACGAGGACGGCGTGGTCGCGGTCGACGCGCGCATCGTCATCGAGCACACCGCCAGCGCGATGCACGGCTACGACCACCTGGCCATCCTGCCCTACCCGGCCAGCCAGGAACGCGAGTGGCCGATGAAGGGCGGCGACCTCTACACGATCCGGCCGATCCGGCCCGACGACGCCGACATGCTGCAGGACTTCACCCGCAACCTGTCGGAGGAGAGCCGCTACTTCCGCTTCGCCAGCGCGATGCACGAGCTGCCGGCGCGCATGCTGGCGCGCTACACGCTGATCGACTACGACCGCGAGATGGCGCTGGTGGCGGTGCACGTCGACAAGATCCCCGACGACGGCGTCGAGGGCGGCGTGCGCGAGGTGCGCCAGATCATCGGCGTGTCGCGCTACATCACCAACCCGGACCAGACCAGCTGCGAGTTCTCGCTGGTGGTGTCGGACGCCTACAAGGGCCAGGGCCTGGGGTCGCGTCTGATGCTCAGCATCATCGAGGTGGCGCGCAGCCGCGGGCTGTCGGAGATCGACGGCCTGGTGCTGGCCAACAACCCCAACATGCTGCGGCTGATGCGCGGCCTGGGCTTCAGCGTCGCGCCGTTCCCGGAGGATCCGGAGTTCAAGCTGGTCAGCAAGCCGCTCTGACGTTGACGCGGCGCCGGCTCAGTCCGGCCGGATCGGGATGACACGCGCCGCCTGACGGCCTTCCCAGGCCTTCAGCGCCGCCTTCCAGGCCAGCCAGTCGGCCCGCCAGGTGTCCTGCACGCAAGGGTCGCAGCCGCTGTCGCAGCAGACGCCTTCGGGCAGGGGTTCGGGCTCGACCGGGCGAGGGTCGTCGGCCGGGCCTTCAAGGCTGGCTGGAAGGTGTCGGTCCATGCGTGTCACACCCTGACGCTCAGACGCTGGCCATCGCCTCGCCGAGGCGGATCGCGCGGGCCGGCGCCCACTCGGGGTTGAAGCGCAGCGGGCCGGCCGGGAACAGCATCACGACGGTCGAGCCGAGCAGGAAGCGGCCCATCTCCTCGCCCTTCTTCAGCACCACCACCTGGCCGGGCTGCTCGCCATAGGTCCAGCTGCGGATGTGCCCCGGGCGCGGCGGGTTGACCATGCCGTGCCAGACCGTGGCCATGCTGCCGACGATGGTCGCGCCGACCAGCACCAGCACGAACGGACCGTGCGGGCCCTCGAAGAAGCAGACCACGCGCTCGTTGCGCGCGAACAGGCCGGGCACGCCGCGCGCGGTCGTCGGGTTGACCGAGAACAGCGCGCCGGGCACGTGCGTCATGCGCGTCAGCCGACCGTCGCAGGGCATGTGGATGCGGTGGTAGTCGCGCGGGCTCAGGTAGAGCGTGGCGAAGTGGCCGCCGGCGAACGGCAGGGCCTGGAACGGGTCGCCGCCGAGCAGCGCGGTGGTGCTGTACTGGTGACCCTTGGCCTGGAAGACCTGGTCGCCGGCATCGCCCGTCAGGCGGCCGAACTGGCTGATGGCGCCGTCGACCGGGCAGATCAGGTCGGCCTCGGCCAGCGGCCGCGCACCGGGCTTCAGCGCGCGGGTGAAGAAGTCGTTGAAGGTCGCGTAGTGACCGATTTCGGGGTCGGCCGCCTCGGCCATGTTGACGCCGTAGCGCGCCACGAATCGCCGGATCACCCAGGTGGTCAGGCCGCCGGCGCGGGCCGAGGCGAAGCGTCCGGCGAGTGCCGTGAGGGCTTGTTTCGGCAGGAGGTACTGCGGCAGGACGGCGAGGCGATCGGACACGGCGGGCACCGGTGGTGGACAAACGGGCCGCAGTGTATCGGCGCCACCTTGCTCCAAAGGCGCTGCCGGCAGGGGGTCAGCCGCCGCTCGATGCCCGTCCGGCACAGCCCATCGGGCGGTCGTGGCACAGGTAGAGGTCGGTGTCGGGGAGTGCGCCGCGCAAGGCGTCGAAGGCCTGTTCGGCCAGCGCGTGGGCGTCGTCACACAGGCCCTGGCCCATGCGCAGCGTCAGCGTCGCCTCGCCGTCGGCAATCTCGATCGCCTGGACCCGGCCGCTGCTGACGATGTCGAGCGGCTCGCGCAGTTCACGCACCTCGCGCAGGGCGGCCAGCACCGCATCGAGCTGGTCCTGCGGGCCTGCCAGCCGCAGCTCGGCATTCGGGGCGCGCACCGCCTGGATCCAGATCGTCGTACCGCCGCGTGTGTCCATGGGTGAGATGCTGCGCCCGTTCGGGGCCTACCGATTTGAGTGATGTCAAGCTTGGCACGTCCAGGCGTGACTGTCGACCGATTCAGCCGCGTTGCCACACGGCCAACGCGCCGTCGAGCGATCGGCTGGCGCGCGCCGGCGTCCACTCGAGCCAGGGGTCGTGCTGGATGTAGATGTCGGTGTCGGGCAACGCCGCCTGCAGCGCTCGCAGGGCCCGGTCGGCGGCGAAGTCGCTCAAGGGGCAGTCGGGGCCGACGCCGACCAGGCACAGGCGCACCTCGCCGTCCTCGATCCGCAGCGACTCGACCAGCCCCAGCGCGACGATGTCGGCGTCGAGCAACGGGTCGCGCACGCCGCGCAGCGCGTCCAGCGCGCGCAGCAGCGGCCCCGTCGGCCCGGCCAGGCGCAGGTCGGCGTCGGCGGGCAGGTCGGGGCTGCGCGCGGCGTCGGTCGAGCGGCTCCAGGGGCAGCTCATCGGCGGGTAGGGATCGAGGGTGGACAGCGACATGACGGGCCTCCTGCCCTGCAGGAATCAAGGTCCGGTCGACTATCGGACGGCCGCGTCCGAGGGGCTTGAGGCGGGTCAACCGGGGTGGTCGTGCGGCGTCTGTCAAGGGACCGGAATGCGCCCGATCTGATCCAGCGCGCATCGGCTCGCCCGGGTCTGGGCGAGCCCGGGCGTCCGCACTATCCTCCGCCCCTGATCCACGGAGACCCCTCCATGTCCGACCCGAATCGCCAGGACCTGTCGCTGTTCGACAGCGACGCCACGACCTCCCCGAGCCGCGCCGCGAGCCCCCGCCGGGCCGCCGCCAGCACCGCCGAGGCCCCCAGCCGCGCCAACCTGCCGGCCCAGGCCATCAGCACCGAGGTGCTGCAGGAAAAGTACGCCAAGGGCGACGAGAAGACCATCGCCGACGTGCGCCGTCGCGTCGCCGCCGCGCTGGCCGCCGTCGAGGCGCCCGAGCAGCGCGAGGCCTGGGCCGCGAAGTTCCTGGCCGCCCAGGAACGCGGTTTCGTCCCCGCCGGCCGGATCGCCTCGGCCGCCGGCACGACGCTCAGCGCGACGCTGATCAACTGCTTCGTCCAGCCCGTCGGCGACTCGATCGCCGAACCCGAGGACGGCTTCCCGGGCATCTACACCGCCCTGACCGAAGCCGCCGAGACGATGCGGCGCGGTGGCGGCGTCGGCTACGACTTCTCGCGCATCCGCCCGCAAGGTGCCTGGGTCGGCTCGACCGAGAGCCATGCCTCCGGCCCGGTCAGCTACATGCGCGTGTTCGACCGCAGCTGCGAGACGGTCGAATCGGCCGGCAGCCGTCGCGGCGCCCAGATGGGCGTGCTGCGCTGCGACCACCCGGACATCGAGACCTTCATCCACGCCAAGGACCAGGGCGACCTGCGCAACTTCAACATCTCGGTCGGCGTGACCGATGCGTTCATGCAGGCGGTCGAGTCCGACGGCCCGATCGAGCTGGTCCACAAGGCCGAGCCCGGCCCGAAGCAGAAGGCGGCCGGCGCCCGCCAGCGCACCGACGGCCTGTGGGTCTACCGCGAGGTCCCCGCGCGTGACCTGTGGGACCAGATCATGCGGTCGACCTACGACCATGCCGAGCCGGGCGTGCTGTTCCTGGACCGCATCAACCAGGACAACAACCTCGGCTACTGCGAGACCATCGCCGCCACCAACCCCTGCGCCGAACAGCCGCTGCCGTCCTATGGCTGCTGCTGCCTGGGCTCGGTCGACCTGACCCACTTCGTGACCCGCCCGTTCGAGGCCGACGCCGGCTTCGACGAGGCCGGCTTCAGCGAGGTCTGCGCCGTCGCCACCCGCATGCTCGACAACGTGCTGGACGCCACCGTCTGGCCGCTGCCGGCGCAGCAGCAGGAAGCGGCCAACAAGCGCCGCGTCGGTCTGGGCTTCACCGGCCTGGGCGACACGCTGATCATGCTGGGCCTGCGCTACGACACGCCGGCCGCGCGCGACATGGCGCGCCACATCAGCGAGGTCATGCGCGACGCGGCCTACAACGCCTCGGTCGACCTGGCCGTCGAACGCGGTGCCTTCCCGCTGTTCAACGCCGACCTGTACCTGAGCCGCGGCAGCTTCGCCTCGCGCCTGCCGGCCGCCGTCAAGGACCGCATCCGCGCGCACGGCCTGCGCAACTCGCACCTGCTGTCGATCGCGCCGACCGGCACCATCAGCCTGGCCTTCGCCGACAACGCGTCCAACGGCATCGAGCCGCCCTTCAGCTGGACCTACACCCGCCGCAAGCGCGAGGCCGACGGCAGCTTCAAGGAATACAGCGTCGAGGACCACGCCTGGCGCCTGCACCGCCACCTCAAGGGCGTCGACGCGCCGATGGGCCCGGCCTTCGTGACCGCGCTGGAGATGAGCGCCGAGGCCCACGAGATGATGGTTGCGGCGGTCGCCCCCTGCGTCGACACCTCCATCAGCAAGACCGTCAACGTCCCGGCCGACTACCCCTACGAGGACTTCCAGGGCCTCTACATGGCGGCCTGGAAGTCGGGCCTGAAGGGCCTGGCGACCTATCGCCCGAACAGCGTGCTGGGTGCCGTCCTGAGCGTCGAGCCGACGCCGGCCGCTGCGCCGGCCACGCCTGCCGCCGAGGCCGCACCGGCGCCGCTGACCGTCGCCGAGACCACGCCGTCCGGCGCCAACCAGCGCCTGCGCCTGGACCGCCTGCCGCAGCCGGTGATGGCCAGCCTGCGCTGGCCCAGCCGGCCCGAGATGAGCGGCGGCAACCCGGCCTGGAGCTTCATGATCCAGCACCCGCACGGCGACTTCGCGCTGTTCGTCGGCGAACTCCCGGCCGCCGCCGGACCGGACGCCGGCCTGTTCGAGCGCAACGTGCCCTTCGAGGTCTGGGTCAACGGCGCCGAGCAGCCGCGTGGCCTGGCCGCGCTGGCCAAGACCTTGTCGCTGGACATGCGGGCCAATGACGCCAGCTGGCTCAAGCTCAAGCTTGACGCGCTGGCCACCGTCGCCGAGGAACGTGCCTTCGAGATGCCCTTCCCGCCGACCGGCGAGAAGAAGCTCTTCCCCGGCGTTGTCGCCGCCACCGCCGCCGTCATCCGCTGGCGCTGCGAGCAGCTCGGCGCACTGCAGGAAGGCGGCCCGTCGCCGGTCCTGGCGGCCATGTTCAGCCGCGAGGAACCGCGCACCGGCACGCAAGGCACGCTGGCCTGGGCGGTCGACATCCACAACCCGGCCACCGGCGAGGAGTTCACCCTCACGCTCAAGGAAGTCACCCTGCCCGGCCCGGACGGCAGCCACGTCACCCGCCCCTGCGCGATCGGCTTCGCTGGCAACTACCCGCGCGCGCTCGACGGCCTGGCGCGCCTGCTGTCGCTGGACATGCGCGTGATCGACCCGGCCTGGGTCGGCATGAAGCTGCGCAAGCTGCTCAACGTCGGCGAGCCGCTCGGCCACTTCATGGCCCCGGTGCCCGGCCAGAAGCGCCAGCAGGTCTGGCCCAGCACGGTCGCCTACGTCGCCCGCCTGGTCATCCACCGCTACGCAATGCTGGGCGTGCTGACCGAGGAAGGCGAGCCCGTCAGCGCGATGGGCGTCCTGGCCGCCCCGGTTGCCGCCGTCCAGGCCAGCGAGGCCGATGCCGACACCGCGCCGACCGGCTCGACCGCCCGCAAGGTCATCGCCGGCAAGCCCTGCCCCGAGTGCGGCAACGCCACGATGATCCACAAGGACGGCTGCGACTTCTGCACCAGCTGCGGCTACGTCGGCGCCTGCGGGTGATCGTGAGCCCCCAAGCTCGCTGGCGCTCGCTACCCCCCGTGGGGGCCGCCCGCTGGTGGACCGGCGAAGCCGGCTCCACGGCGGGGGCTGGGATTACTCAGGCGGCTCGTAGCAGCGATGGCGTGGCGCGTTCCTGTCGCCACAACCGCCACATGAGGTAGCCGACCAGCGCGACGTTGAAGGTCAGCACCGACACGTTCAGCCAGCCCGGCCCGCGCAGGATGTGGCCGAGCTCGACCGGCAGGTAGATCGCGCCGGAGGTGGCGCCCAGCCAGACGCCCCAGCGTCGTTCGCGCCACAGGCCCCAGGCCTCCAGCAGGCGGATGCTGGCGTAGGCAGCCACCAGCAGCGTCAGCGACGTGGTCGACACGAAGGGGACGGGCGTCAGGGTCGGGTCGACCGGATGCAGGCCCAGCAGGCCGGTGATCTGCACCATGCCCCGGCCCAGTTCTGCGGCCGGCAGGCGAACCAGCGCCGTCAGCAGTCCGAGCGCGAGCAGGCCCTTGAAGGCCTCCAGGCCAGCGATGGCGCGCAGGTGTGTGGCGGCACGGACCATGCGGATCTCCTCTTCCGACGCGTCGATGCTCGCGTTCCCGCATGTCGGCCCGGCTTCGCCGCGATGACCGCGTGTTTCAGCTGCAACCCGGCCGGCCACCGGTTTCCGGACTTGCCCGGGGCCGACAAGCGGCGTGGTCTGCGCTAGCGTCCACCTTCGTCCCCAACGGAGGCCTGCCATGTCGAGCGAACTCGTCTACTACACCAACCCCCAGTCGCGCGGCCGCATCGCGCACTGGATGCTCGAAGAGGTCGGCCAGCCCTACACCACCGTCTGGCTCGACTACGGGCCGGCGATGAAGGATCCGGCCTACCTCGCCATCAACCCGATGGGCAAGGTGCCGGCGCTGCGCGATGGGGATGCGGTCGTGACCGAGGCCGCCGCGATCTGCGCCTACCTGGCCGACCGGTTCCCGCAGGCCGGCCTGGCGCCCGATCCGGCGAGCCGCGAACGTGCGCCCTACCTGCGCTGGCTGTTCTTCGCGGCCGGCCCGCTGGAGCAGGCGACCGTCGCCCACACGCTGGGCTGGCAGGTGCCCGAGGGCCGCAACGGCATGGTCGGCTTCGGCTCGCGCGACCGCACGCTGGCGACGCTCGAGGGCGCGGTCTCGACCGGGCCCTTCCTCTGCGGCGACCGCTTCACGGCGGCCGATGTCTACGTCGGCTCCAGCCTGGGCTGGGGCCTGATGTTCGGCACGATCGACAAGCGCCCGGCCTTCGAGGCCTACGTCGCCCGCTGCCAGTCCCGCCCGGCCGCGCAGCGCGCCCACCAGATCAACCAGGCGCGCATCGACGCGACGAAGGCATGACGACCACCCTCCGGACCCGCATCGCCCTGGCCAGCCTGCTGGCCGCCGCCGTGTGCTCGACCGCCCAGGCCCAGGAACAGGCACAGCCTACTGCGCAGCCCGTTCCACCGATCCCCTACACCCGCGTCGCCGAGGCACTGGCCGCACTGGAGGCGCGCGACGGCAACGGCACGATCGTCACCCACGCGGACGGCTGGACCACCGTCAACGACCCGATGGCGTCGGCCCAATGGTCCTTCACCCCACCCGGCCACCCGGCCCACCCGGCGCTGGTCCGACGGGTCGTCGAACGCCCACCGGTCGGCGAACTGCGCATCGACATCCAGACCCTCTGCGAATCCGCCAACGCCGCCGCCTGCACCCAGCTGCGCAGCGATTTCGAGGCCATGAGCGACCGCATCCGCCAGGCCCTCAAGGCACGCAGCCGGTCACCGCAGCCGATGCGCTGAGGGAAGGCGCTCAGAAGTTCTCGGGCATCTGGCGGAACTGGCACATCTCCTGAAGCCGCTGGTGCGGCAGCGGCTTGAGGACGGCGAAGAATGGTGGTCGCCTTTGCCGGGAGGAACTGTCGACGGCCAGATGGGTCTGGCCGTCAGACAGCGCTGACTCAAGGCAACTGATCTGCGCGAAAGGCGGGGCGCTCAGACTTGGAGTTGCATTTTAAAAACCAGTCGGGCGCACAACACTTAATTCATTTTCATTAGCGTTATCCAATTTCTTGCAGAAGTGGTGATCGTGCATGTTGACGAGGAGCTTGGGTCAATGAGGCGGACCTTAAATTTATCGGTGGCAGAAAAACTGACTATCTGATTGATATAGCCATGCATTTGATGGCCTGAGGGTGCAAAAATATCAATCATTTGGTAACCGACAAGGCTGCTGTCAGACCAGCCTGTGCCATTCACGTCAATCATGGGATAGCAATAATTGCCGTCTGCAAAGCTCATTTGTGCGTTGACCAAATAGACTCCAGCGGTTTGGACGGCGAATTCGCTATTTGTGCTGTTATAGGTGACATTTCCACTGGCGTTTTGCAGCGTTGCGGTGTCCCATGCCAGTAAACCTGAAAGTGGGACGGCTGCTGCGCTTAGCGTCTGGTTGGCCACAGCCTTTATTTGTAGCGCCAGGCTGGTACTGCTGCTGCCCCCGCCCAAGCTCACGCCAGTGCCCCAATTACCGCCCGTGCGGGTGTAAAGCAGTGGGCTGCTGCCAGTCTGAATATAAATGTCGTTGTCTTGCGCCCCGACGGGCAGACTGCTGGTGGGGGCGCCAGAACCTGTCCAGATCTTGTTGCCGTTGGTTCCATTGGTGCCGTTTGTGCCATTCGCCCCCAACAGCGATATTCCCGTCGGCCATGCACCCGCAGCCTTGGGGCCAAAGTACGTACTGGTGGCTGTGTTGATATAGAAGTCGCCATTGACACCCGTGCCAGCAGTCGGATTGACCGCACCACTCAAGATGGTGTTGCCATTGGTTCCGTTCGTGCCGTTCGTTCCATTGGTGCCGTTCGCCCCCAACAGCGAAATGCCGGTCGGCCACGCACCTGCAGCCTTGGGACCAAAGTACGTACTGGTGGCCGTGTTGATATAGAAGTCACCATTGGCGCCTGTGCCAGCAGTCGGATTGACCGCACCACTCAAGATGGTGTTGCCATTGCTGCCGTTTGTGCCGTTTGCGCCATTCGTTCCATTGGTGCCTGCAGCCCCCTTCAGCGAGACACCCGTGCCGGGCCATGCGCCACCGGCTTTGGGGCCATACATGTTGCTGGTGGCGGTGTCGATGTAGAAATCGCCATTGGCCCCTGTGGTGCTGACCGGCGCTCCGGTCCCGTTGAGAATGGTGTTGCCGTTGCTACCGTTGCTGCCGTTCGTACCATTCGTTCCGTTGGTGCCCGTTGCCCCTTTGAGCGAAACCCCCGAAGCAGGCCATGCGCCCGAGGCTTTGGGGCCATAGAGGTTGCTGTTTGAGGTGTCCAGGTAGAAGTCACCATTGGCTCCCAAACTGCTGGCAGGTACGCCGCTGCCATTGAGGATGGTGTTGCCGTTGGAACCGTTGGTGCCATTCGTCCCGTTGGTCCCATCGGTCCCATTTGTGCCGTTCGTGCCGTTCGTGCCATTCACGCCGTTGGCACCCTTGAGCGACACGCCCGTACCCCAGCCCGTGCTTGTCCTGGGGCCATACAAGCTGGTGGATGCGGTATCCAGATACAGATCACCGTTGTTGCCCGCCGCGGCCGCCGGCGCACCGGTTCCTGTCAGGATGGTTTTGCCGTCGGTGCCATTGGCGCCGTTCGTGCCGTTGATTCCATTCGTGCCGTTGGTCCCATTTGCCCCGTTACTGCCCGCCAACCCCTTGAGCGATACGCCCATGGGCCAGCCGCTTGCGCTTTTGGGGCCGTACATGGTGGAGGTCGTGGCGTCGAGCTGCAGGTAAAAGTCGCCCGTTGCGCCGGTGGCGGCTGCGGGTGCGGTGCTGCCGCTGAGTACCGTCGCGCCGTTCGTTCCATTGATGCCATTCGTTCCATTGGTGCCGTTGGTGCCGTTGGTGCCATTGGTTCCGGCTGCGCCTGCCTTGCCCGACAAGTTCATCGCGGCAGTGGTGGGCCAGGCATCAGCAGCCTTGGGGCCAAACAGGTCGCCGGTGGTGGTATTGAGGTAATAGCTGCCATTGCCGCCTTCGGTGCTGGCGGGTGCTTGTGTGCCCGACAGCAGCGGCGCCGTTTGCTGCACGGTATCCGAGCCGCCACAGGCGGTCAGCACGATGGCTGCGACAGGGGCCAGCAGAATCAGCTCTGCGCGGCGGGACAGGAAGTATGGGTTCATGGCTTACTCTTGTTGACGGAACCGGAAGTCAGGAAAACCTTGTCTGGGTTGCTGACCGCTTCTACCTTTCGATCATTTGAATCGTCACCAAGATGGTTCGAGCGCGAATTTAGGGTGGTCAGAATCACGCACCCTGAATTCCTTGCTGAATATCCAGAAAGACCAATCGCCGATCAAATGGAAAATCTCAAGTGAAGCGATTCTGAGATACTCAAAAATGAGCACCCATAACAAACGTCAACAGTTTTATTGACTTGAACGAGTTACGTTGTCCGACGTATCGCGGAAGGGCCGGCCGAACCATCCAGAAGCCATGCAATAGCATTCGTCTGGGATTCAAGTGACCGATATCCAGAAAGTATCCGAATCTATTTCCGGGCGCCTGGTCTGCTCAAATCACTGATGGATGGCAATCAGTAACCCATCTCGCTGTAACCGGTCCGAAGAGGGCGCGCGCCGCCCGCGACCAGCCGTGAAGACGCCTGGATCGGGTCAACCGTGACCGCAGCGCGGTGCCGCCGTCGCATTCGGCCGGTATCCTGACCAGCCCCGCATCCCAAGCCAGCCCTGCCGCCCATGTCCCTGCCCGATATCGCCCCGCCTGCCGCTCGTCCGCCCAAGATCCCCGAGTCGGTGCTCGTCGTCATCCACACCGCCGACCTGGAGGTGCTGTTGATCGAGCGGGCCGACAAGCCGGGGTTCTGGCAGAGCGTGACGGGGTCGAAGGACCATCCGGACGAGGACCTGCGGCTGACCGCCGTGCGCGAGGTGGCCGAGGAGACCGGCATCGTCGTCGGCTCGGCCGGGGTGCCGGACGAGGCGCTGCGGGACTGGGGGCTGCGCAACGTCTACGAGATCTACCCGGTCTGGCGGCACCGCTATGCGCCGGGCGTGACGCACAACACCGAGCATGTCTTCGGCCTGACGGTGCCGCGCGACGTGGTGGTGACGCTGGCGCCGCGCGAGCACCTGCAGCACGCCTGGCTGCCGTGGCGCGAGGCGGCCGACCGCTGCTTCTCGCCGAGCAACGCCGAGGCGATCCTGCAACTGCCGCAGCAGACGCCCTGGGCGCGGCCATGACGCGGGTGTTGCGGCTGCCGGCGCGTGCCGCGTCCGGACGTCGCTCAGCCGATGCGCTGAGCGACGCCGCTCAGAAGTTCTCGGGCACCTGACGGAACAGGCACATCTTCTGAAACCGCTTGTGCGGCAGCGGCTTGAGGACGGCGAAGTATTCCTGGGTGTCCTCGGAGGTGCCGTTCACCTCCAGATGGGTCTGGCCCTGAAAGAAGAAGGGGGTGAGCGAGGTATACCGGGCTCGAAACAGGACCGGATCCTTGCCGCCCGACGATATCGAGAAACCCGCCTCGTCGGCGTTCTGGGAAAAGGTCGGGCAGTCCTGGATGCTGTGCCGAACGGGGTCCATCTGGCAAGGCAGGAACCAGGATTTCGGGCCCAGGGGTGCTCTGGGCACCTTGAGTTCTGTCTTCGACCTGCCGGGCATCACCAGCAGCGTCGATCCATTCGTGTAGTGGTCCGATCTGGATTTCAGGATGACCCGGTCCAGGTTGCCATCGTTGTCGACATCGAATATGCCTTCACTGCCTTCTTCCAGTTCTTTCGGCAATTTGACGGTGGGATCACGCCAGTCCGGATACGTCAACGTGGATGCCGGCTGACTGGCCGAAGGATCAACCTGCTGGTGGGCATCCTCCTTGAGCTTGTCGAGCATGGCGTCGCAGACCGGACCGGTGTTCGACAGGACCTCGAAGTCCCCCACGGACTTGGTTTTCTGACCAGGTCGCGGATATTCGATCAGGTCGATCGGATACCTTTTGAGGTCGGGATAGTTGATGCACACCGGCAGCGGCTTGGCCCCGGCGGGTTTGGCGATGCTGGAGTCCGAATCTGATTCGGGCAATGGGGCAATATGGCATCTCCGAAAACTGGCCGATGGGCCGCCAGAGAAATCGAATGTCACCGCCGGATGGTTCTGGCTGTCCCAGCAGCGCCCTTCAAACTGCAACCTCGACACCACCTTCCGCTCGTTCACCCAGATGGACGTGAAAACGGCGGGATCGGACCCGCAAGCGCCGAATGCGGTGGCGATGCCTGAGCCCACCTTCACACGTATCCGGTTGCCCGAAGGAAACACGCATTCCGAGACCTGACCCGTGCTGACGACATGGGTCACGGTTCTCCATTTCTCGCCTTTCTGGAAGGTCGTGACGCCATCGGCGTCAGGCTCATCGACTGTCGTTCCCTTGACCGTGACGTGTTCGTGCGGATAGGTTTTTTCGTCGGCGTATGTGCATTGAACGGTGAGCGACCGCTCCAGGTCGAGTTCAAAGTCGGCATCGGCGAGGCAGGCCGATGGGAGCAGGAACAGGAACATGAATGCTCTCGTGACGGGATCGGTTCTGGTGCGCATGGCCACTTTCGCTCGCTGGATGGGTTGATCGGGATGAACCCGTGCCAGCAGCGCTTTTCGCAGAATGGCGGATTGCCCCAATCACTCGTGGCTGGCAATCGGCAACCCATCTCGCTGCGACCGGTCAGAACGGAGGACGCGCCGTCGCGTTCGGCCGGTATCCTGACCAGCCTCGCATCCCAAGCCAGCGCTGCCGCCCATGTCCCTGCCCGATGTCGCCGCCCCGCCTGCCGCTCGCCCGCCCAAGGTCCCCGAGTCTGTGTTCGTCGTGATCCTCACCGCCGACCTGCAACTTCCGCAGCAGACGCCCGGGGCGCGGCCATGACGCGGGTGTCGCGGTTGCCGGCGCGTGCCGCCGCCGAGTCGCTCGTCGAAGGCACGGGCGGCCGGCGCTTGCGGGTGGCGACCTACAACATCCACAAGGGCGTGCGCGGGGTCGGGCCGCGCAAGCGGCTGGAGATCCACAACCTGGGCGACGGCGTGGCGCAGCTGGATGCGGACCTGGTGTTCCTGCAGGAGGTCCGGCTGTTTCACCACGGCGATGCGCGGCGCTTCGATCACACCTCGTTCGGCTGGCCGGCGCAGGGGCAGGCCGAGTTCCTGGCGCCCGACGGCTACGAGACGGCCTACCGCACCAACGCGGTCACGCAGGGCGGCGAACACGGCAACGCGCTGCTGTCGCGCTGGCCGCTGGGCGACATCGGCCATCACGACGTGTCGGACCACCGCTTCGAGCAGCGCGGCCTGCTGCACGCGATCGTCCACTGGCAGGGCGTGGCGGTGCACGGCATCGTGGCGCACTTCGGGCTGTTCCATGCCAGCCGGATGCGCCAGGCGCAGCGGCTGGCCGAGTACGTCGCCAGCCGCGTGCCGGCCGGCGCGCCGGTGGTCGTCGCGGGCGACTTCAATGACTGGGGCGAGCGGCTCGACCCGACCTTCGTGCGGGCCGGCCTGACACGCGCGGCGGTGGCCGGGGCGGGGCGGCATCCGCTGACCTTCCCTTCGCGGCTGCCGCTGTTCTCGCTCGACCGGGTCTACACGCGCGGGCTGCGCTGCCTGCGCACGGAGGTGCCGCGCGGCGCGCGCTGGGCCCGCATGTCCGACCACCTGCCGTTGGTGGTGGAGCTGGAGCTGATCGGGTGAACGCGGACGGCCCGCCGCCGGAACCGCTGCGCCAGCGTCTGCGGCGCGGTCGGTATGGCTGGTATCTGCTGCAGCGGCCGGTGCTGCACGGCGGGCATGCGGTGACGCTGCTGCGCGGCGGCGCGCAGCTGTTCCCGGCGATGTGCGCGGCGATCGATGCGGCGCAGCGCGAGGTCTGGCTGGCGACCTACATCTTCAACGACGACCCCGAGGCGCTGGTCGTGGCCGACGCGCTGGTGGCGGCCGCCCGGCGTGGCGTGCGGGTGCGGGTGGTGATCGACGGCTTCGGCACCAAGCACAGCCGCAGCCGCATCGAGCAGCGGCTGGCCGGGGCGCCGGGCCTGCAGCTGGCGGTGTTCCGGCCGATCGAGCGCTGGACCCACTGGCTGCAGCCGGGCCAGCTGCGCCGCCTGCACATGAAGCTGTGCACGGTCGACGACGCGGTGGGCTATGTCGGCGGCATCAACCTGATCGGCGACCACGTCGACCTGAACCACGGCCTGACCGAGACGCCGCGGCTGGACTACGCGCTGGCGGTCAGCGGGCCGGTGGTCGACACGATGACGCAGGTGGTGCGGGCGATGTGGTCACGCGCCTGGCATGGCCGCGACTGGCGCGGCGCGCTGCGCCGGCTGATCGTCGCGCCGCGTCCGATGCAACGGCTGCGCACGCTGCTGCGCGAGCTGCGCATGCCGGCCCGTCCGGCCCTGGCGGACGAGTCCGGCGCGGCCCCGGCGGTGCTGCCCTCGACGCCGGCACCGCAGCCGGTGCGGGCCGCGCTGGTGGTGCGCGACAACCTGCGCCAGCGCCGCACCATCGAACGCGCCTGCATCGACGCGATGCGCACGGCGCGGCGGCGCATCTGGCTGGTCACGCCGTATTTCTATCCGGGCACCCATTTCCGCCAGGCGCTGGCCGATGCGGCGCGGCGCGGCGTCGAGGTCCGGCTGCTGCTGCAGGGCAAGGCCGACTACCGGCTGGCGGCCTGGGCGGCGCGGGCGCTCTACCGCGAGCTGCACCTGCACGGCGTCCACATCCACGAGTACCTGCCGGCCTTCCTGCACGCGAAGGTCATGCTGGTCGACGACGACTGGAGCACGGTGGGCAGCAGCAACATCGATCCGCTGTCGCTGCTGCTGAACCTGGAGGCCAACCTGATCGTGTCGGATGCCGGCTTCCAGGCAACGCTGGTGGCGGAGCTGGAGCGGGCCTATGCCGACAGCCGCGAGATCCTGCCCGACACGCTTCGCGAAGCCGGCTGGGTCCGGCTGGCGCGGCGGGCGGTGGTGGCGTGGGTGGCGTATGTGTACCTGCGCGTGGCCGGGGTCACGGGCCGATATTGAGGCGCCTTGGCGCCCCGGGGCACGAGCCCGTCGGACGCCTTCGGAGTCCGACCTACAGGGCCGAGGTCAGCGGAGGTTTTCGAGGGCGCGGATGCGTTCCTCGATCGGGGGGTGGCTGGACATCAGGGCCATCAGGCCGCTGGCGCTGCTGCCGATGCCCAGCGTGGCGACGCTCTGCGGCAGGGCGCCGGGTTCGAGGCCGCCGAGGCGGGCCAGGGCGCGCTGCATCGGCACGCGGCTGCCCATCAGCTGGGCGGCACCGGCGTCGGCGCGGAACTCGCGCTGGCGCGAGAACCAGGCCACGACGATCGCGGCGACCAGGCCGAGCACGATGTCGAGCACGATGGTCGAGACGTAGTAGCCGATGCCCGGCGCGTCCTTGTCGTTCTTCAGGATCACGCGGTCGACGACGTAGCCGATCACGCGCGACAGGAAGACGACGAAGGTGTTCATGACGCCCTGGATCAGCGTCATCGTGACCATGTCGCCGTTGGCGACGTGGGCGACCTCGTGGCCGATGACGGCTTCGACCTCCTCGCGCGTCATGCCCTGCAGCAGGCCGGTCGAGACGGCCACCAGGGCCGAGTCCTTGAAGGCGCCGGTGGCGAACGCGTTGGGCTCGCCCTCGTAGATCGCGACCTCGGGCATCTTGATGCCGGCGGCGGCCGAGAAGCGCTGCACGGTGCCGACGATCCAGCGGTGCATCGGGTCGTGCGAGTCGTTGATGATGACCGCGCCGGTGCTCCACTTGGCCATCGGCTTGCTCATCAGCAGCGAGATGAACGCGCCGCCGAAGCCCATGACGGCCGCGAATCCCAGCAGCATGCCGAGGTTCAGGCCGTTGGCGGTCAGGAACTTGTTGACGCCGAGCAGGCTGGTCGTGACGCCCAGCACCAGCATCACGGCGAGGTTGGTGACGAGGAAAAGCGCGATGCGTTTCATGTGGCCTTGCGTGGTTGGGGGTGGCGAACGAAGCCCTCAGATGCAGGCGGCCCCCGAAAAGTTCAAGCCGGCTGCACGCACGGGGCGTGAGCCGGCTTGTCGGGCCCGGGCGGGCGATCAGCCTTGTGCGGCGATCGTGGCGTTGCGCAGGCGGATGTGCAGCTCGCGCAGCTGCTTCTCGTCGACCAGGCTGGGCGCGCCGGTCAGCAGGCACTGGGCGCGTTGGGTCTTCGGGAAGGCGATGACGTCGCGGATCGACTCGGCCTTGGTCATCAGCGTGACCAGGCGGTCCAGGCCGAAGGCCAGGCCACCGTGCGGCGGCGCGCCGTACTGCAGCGCGTCGAGCAGGAAGCCGAACTTGACCTGGGCGTCTTCCTTGCTGATGTTGAGCGCGCTGAAGACCTTGCTCTGCACCTCGGCGCGGTGGATCCGCACCGAGCCGCCGCCGAGTTCCCAGCCGTTCAGGACCATGTCGTAGGCCTTGGCGATGCAGGCACCCGGGTCGGTGTCCATCAGGTCCTCGTGACCGTCCTTGGGCGCCGTGAACGGGTGGTGCACGGCGTTCCAGCGGCTCTCTTCCTCGTCGTGCTCGAACATCGGGAAGTCGACCACCCACAGCGGCGCCCACTTGTCCTCGAACAGGCCGAGCTTCTTGCCGAACTCGCTGTGACCGACCTTGATGCGCAGCGCGCCGATCGAGTCGTTGACGACCTTGGCCTTGTCGGCGCCGAAGAAGATCAGGTCGCCGTTGCACGCGCCGGTGCGGGCGATGATCTCGGCGATGGCGCCGTCGTGCAGGTTCTTGACGATCGGCGACTGCAGGCCGTCACGACCCTTGCCGGCGTCGTTGACCTTGATCCACGCCAGGCCCTTGGCGCCGTAGATCTTGACGAACTCGGTGTAGCCGTCGATCTCGCCACGGCTCATCTCGGCACCGCCGGGGATGCGCAGCGCGACGACGCGGCCGCCCTTGCTCTGGGCCGGGGTCGAGAAGACCTTGAAGTCGACGTCCTTCATGACGTCGGTCAGCTCGGTGAACTGCAGCTTGACGCGCAGGTCGGGCTTGTCCGAGCCGTACTTGAACATCGCCTCGGCATAGGTCATCACCGGGTAGACCGGCAGGTCGACGCCGATGGCGTGGCGGAAGACCGTGCGGATCATTCCCTCGAACATCGCGCGGATCTCTTCCTCGCCCATGAACGAGGTCTCGATGTCGATCTGCGTGAACTCGGGCTGGCGGTCGGCGCGCAGGTCCTCGTCGCGGAAGCACTTGGTGATCTGGTAGTAGCGGTCGAAGCCCGCGACCATCAGCAGCTGCTTGAACAGCTGGGGCGACTGCGGCAGCGCGAAGAAGTGGCCGTCGTGGACGCGGCTGGGCACGAGGTAGTCGCGTGCGCCTTCGGGCGTGCTCTTGGTCAGCATCGGGGTCTCGATGTCGACGAAGCCGTTGGCGTCGAGGAACTTGCGCACCTCCATCGCGACGCGGTAGCGCAGCATCAGGTTCTTCTGCATCTGCGGGCGGCGCAGGTCCAGCACGCGGTGCGTCAGGCGGGTAGTCTCGCTGAGGTTCTCGTCGTCCAGCGGGAAGGGCGGCGTCACGCTGGGGTTGAGCACCTCCAGCGCGTGGCACAGCACCTCGACCTTGCCGGAGACCAGCGCGGCGTTCTCGGTACCGGCCGGACGGGCACGCACCAGGCCGGTGACCTTGATGCAGAACTCGTTGCGCACGCCTTCGGCGGTCTTGAACATCTCGGCGCGATCGGGGTCGCAGACGATCTGGACGATGCCTTCGCGGTCGCGCAGGTCGATGAAGATCACGCCCCCGTGGTCGCGACGACGATGGGCCCAGCCCATCAGGGTGACGGTCTGGCCCATCAGCTTCTCGCTGACGAGGCCTGCATAGCTGCTGCGCATGGTGGGAGGTCTCCGGGGGAATTCTGGGTGTTCAGGGGATCAGGTTCGGGCCGGCTCTTCGGCATGGCTGCCGGGTTCCGGGCCGACGACGCCCATCGAGATGATGTACTTCAGCGCCTCGTCCACGCTCATCGCCAGCGGACGGAGGTCGGCGCGGGCGGCGATCAGGAAGAAGCCCGAGGTCGGGTTCGGCGTGGTCGGCACATAGAGGCTGACGAAGTCGCCGTGCAGCGCCTCGCCGACCTCGCCGCCGGGCTTGCCGGTGACGAAGGCGATAGTCCACAGGCCCTCGCGCGGGTACTGCACCAGCACCGCCTCGCGGAAGGCCTGGCCGCTGCTCGAGAACAGCGTGTCCGAGACCTGCTTGACCGAGCTGTAGATGGACTTGACGATGGGGATGTTCTGGAAGATCCGGTCCCACATCCGGATCCACCACTGGCCGACGAAGTTGGCCACGAACACGCCCGTCAGCAGCATCAGCACGACCAGCACGATCACGCCGAGGCCGGGCACGTGCGAGATCGCCTCGATCACCGCCGTCGCGCTGGCCGGCAGCACGGCGGCGGCCAGCGACAGCAGGGCCTGGAAGACGCCGTCGAGCACGCCCAGCACCCACGCCAGCACCCAGATGGTGACGGCCAGCGGGAGCCAGACGAGCAGGCCGGCGACGATGTATTTCTTCACGGTCAGGCGCCCAGCGGCGTGGTGAGGACGAACGGTTGAGGGGCGGGGGTCAGTGGCAGGCGCACGAGCCGCCGCAGGCGGTGCCGCTGCTGGCGGAGGCGCTGGTGCCGCTGTCGCCGGAGCTGCCGCCCGAGCCGGCGCCGTCACCCGACGCGGGGCTGGCGGCCGGGCCGGTCGAGGCGCCGGTCGCCGGTGCGCTGGTCGCGCCGGACGATCCGCCGTTGCGGAAATCGGTCGCATACCAGCCCGAGCCCTTGAGCTGGAAGCCGGCGGCGGTCACCTGCTTGGAGAACGACTCGGCGCCGCAGGACGGGCAGGTGGTCAGGGCCGGGTCGGACATTTTCTGCAGCACGTCCTTGGCATGTCCACACGCGCTGCATCGGTAGGCATAGATCGGCATGGCTGTGAAACAGTGGATCAGACCGTTGATGCGAAACCCGAAATTATAGGTGGGCGACTTGACGCGGCGCCCCGGGCGGCCCCCTGCAAACCGGCGGCCCGCAGGCCTTCGGCGCCTCGATGCGTCAGCGCAGGTGGTGCAGCCAGGTCCACAGGCCCGGCAGCAGCCAGTAGGCGAACAGGGCGCCCGCCACGAAGCCGCCGGCGGTGCCGAGCGCGAGGGTCAGCAGCCGGTTGGTGTGGCGCTGCTCGCGCAGCAGGGCGCGCAGCAGCTGTTCCTGGTTCGGGTCCGGATGGGCCTGGCGCAGCAGCGCGTCGTGCAGCAGGCGCGGCAGCTCGGGGATCAGCTGGGCGTAGCGCGGCGCCTCGTCCTTGAGCGAGCCCAGCAGCGCGCGCCAGCCGACCTGCTCGTTCATCCAGCGTTCCAGGAAGGGCTTGGCGGTGCGCCACAGGTCCAGTTCCGGATCGAGCTGGCGCCCCAGGCCCTCGACGTTCAGCAGCGTCTTCTGCAGCAGCACCAGCTGCGGCTGGATCTCGACGTTGAAGCGGCGCGAGGTCTGGAACAGCCGCATCAGCACCTGGCCGAGCGAGATGTCCTTCAGCGGCCGGTCGAAGTGCGGTTCGCAGACCGCCCGCACGGCGCCTTCGAGCTCGTCGACGCGGGTGTTGGCGGGCACCCAGCCGGATTCGACGTGCAGCTCGGCGACGCGCCGGTAGTCGCGCCGGAAGAAGGCCAGGAAGTTCTGCGCCAGGTATTCCTTGTCGCGCGAATCGAGCGTGCCGACGATGCCGAAATCGAGTGCGATGTAGCGCCCGAAGGTCGCCGGCTCGGTCGACACCATGATGTTGCCGGGGTGCATGTCGGCGTGGAAGAAGCCGTCGCGGAAGACCTGCGTGAAGAAGATCGTCACGCCGTCGCGGGCCAGCTTGGGGATGTCGATGCCGGCCGTGCGCAGGGTGTCGATCTGGCTGATCGGCACGCCGCGCATGCGCTCCATCACCAGCACCTCGGCGCTGGACAGGTCCCAGATCATCTCGGGGATCAGCAGCAGGTCCAGGCCCGACATGTTGCGGCGCAGCTGGGCCGCGTTGGCGGCCTCGCGGCCGAGGTCGAGCTCGTCGTGCAGGTACTTGTCGAACTCGGCGACGACCTCGCGCGGACGCAGCCGGCGGCCATCGGGCGACAGCCGTTCGAGCCAGGCGGCGGCCTTGCGCAGCAGGCCCAGGTCGGCCTCGATGATGTCGAGCACGCCCGGGCGCAGCACCTTCACGGCAACCTCGCGGCCGTCGTGCAGCACGCCGAAGTGGACCTGCGCGATCGACGCGCTGGCCACCGGGTCGACCTCGAAGCTGCGGAACACCGCCTCGATCGGCTTGCCCAGCGAGCGCTCGACGATGGCGCGCGACTGGTCGCTCGGGAACGGCGGCACGCGGTCCTGCAGCCGCGCCAGCTCGTCGGCGATGTCGTGCGGGACCAGGTCACGCCGGGTCGACAGGACCTGGCCGAACTTGACGAAGATCGGGCCGAGCCGCTCCAGCGCCAGCCGCAGCCGCTCGCCGCGCGGCGCATCGTGGGTGCGGCCGATGGCGAGGATGCGTGCCAGCAGCCGCAGGCCGGCGTGCGGCAGGCTGCGCAGGACCAGCTGGTCCATGCCGTGGCGCATCAGGACCCAGACGATCAGGCCCAGGCGCAGCGTGTTGCGCAGGCTGCCCCTCATGCCTGCGGACGCAGGCGCTGCAGCAGGGCCTGCACGCCCTGGGCGATCGCACGGCCGAACTGGGTCAGCTGGCGCGCCGGGGCGTCGCCGATCACGCGGGCCAGGTCGTCCTCGATGTCCCAGCGCAGGTGTTCGGCCATCCAGCCGATCTCGGCGGCCAGGCCGACGTCGCCGCGCACGGCCATCGGCGGACGACCCTGGGCGCCCGAGAAGGCCCAGGCGGTCAGCGCGGGCTGGTCCAGCGAGACCACCAGCGTGCGGGCCGGATCGACCGGATCGGCACTGCCGTCCTCGACTTCCAGCAGCCCGGCCGGTGTGACCCGCCATTGCGCCGGCGGTGGCGGCGGCAGGAAGGCCGGCCAGCCGGTCCACTCGACCTCGATCAGCGCGCCGCTGTGGGCCAGCAGCCGCCGGGTCGCCTCGGGCTCTGCGGCGATGACGTGGTTGACCAGCAGCGTGACGCGGGCCTGGGCCTCGCGGCCGAGGGGTTCGAGCAGGGTTTGAAACATCGCGGAATTGTAGGAGGCAGTTCACGAAACCTTGATCCGGCCGGGGCGTCGCGGCACGGGGCGTTTGACAGAATCGTTTGTCCGGGGTCGTGTCTTCACCGACCCCTGTGATGGCGCCGCCGGGCAGGCGGATGGCGCCGTGCCGTACCCCCAATCTCCTGCCGCGGATCGACCGCCATGACCACCGTCCTCCTGACCGGCGCCACCGGCTACATCGGCTCCCACACCTGGATCGCGCTCAAGCAGGCTGGCTACGACGTCGTCGGCGTCGACAACTTCGCCAACAGCTCGCCGCAGGTGCTCGACCGGCTGGCCGTGCTGCTGGGCGAGGCGCCCGTGTTCGAGGAGGCCGACGTCAACGACGGCGCCGCGATGGCGCGCGTGATCTCGGCGCACGGCGCCCAGGCGGTCGTCCACTTCGCCGCCCACAAGGCGGTCGGCGAGTCGGCCGAGAAGCCGCTCGAATACTTCCGCAACAACCTCGGCGGCCTCGTCACCGTCGGCCAGGCGATGGCCGAACAGGACGTCTTCGCGCTGGTCTTCAGCTCGTCGGCGACGGTCTACGGCCAGCCCGAGACGCTGCCGATCGCCGAGAGCGCCGCGCTGTCGGCCACCAACCCCTACGGCCTGACCAAGCTGATGGGCGAGCAGCTGCTGCGCGAGCTGGAACGTTGCGACCCGCGCTGGAAGATCGCCTACCTGCGCTACTTCAACCCGGTCGGCGCCCACCCGAGCGGCCTGATCGGCGAGGACCCGCGCGGCATCCCGAACAACCTGATGCCCTACGTCGCCCAGGTCGCCGTCGGCAAGCGGCCGTTCCTGCAGGTCTACGGCAACGACTACGACACGCCCGACGGCACGGGGGTGCGCGACTACATCCACGTGCTCGACCTGGCCGCCGGCCACGTCGCGGCGGTGCGCCACCTGCTCGAACGCAAGCAGTCGCTGACGGTCAACCTCGGCACCGGCCAGGGCTACAGCGTGCTGGACGTGATCCGCGCCTTCGAACGCGCCAGCGGCCGGCCGGTCCCGTACAAGACCGTCGCGCGCCGCCCGGGCGACGTCGCGGCCTGCTACGCCGACCCGGCGCTGGCGCGCGAGCTGCTCGGCTGGCAGGCCGAACGCGGCATCGACGCGATGTGCGAGGACGCCTGGCGCTGGCAGTCGCGCAACCCGCAGGGCTACGCGCCGGCGGTGGGCTCGCCGATCGCGGCCTGAAGGTCGTCCGACCCGCTCCGGATCAGGCCCTGCACGGGGCGCTTTCCGGGCACGCTCTGCGACAATCCGGCGCATGGACGTGCACGATCTTTCCGCCTACATGGCCCATGTCGGCGCTGCCGCGCGCAGCGCCTCGACCCACATGGCCGCCGCCTCGACCGCGGCCAAGAACGAGGCCCTGCTGGCGCTCGCCCGGCTGCTGCGCGACAGCGGTCCGGCGCTTGCCGAGGCCAATGCGCGCGACCTCGCCGCCGCCGGGTCGGCCGGCCTGAGCGGCCCGATGCTCGACCGCCTGAAGCTGGGTGACAAGGTCATCGCGACGGTCGCCGAAGGCTGCGAGCAGCTCGCCGGCATGCCAGACCCGATCGGCGAGATCCTCAACCTGCGGCGCCGCCCGAGCGGCATCAGCGTCGGCCAGATGCGTGTCCCGCTGGGTGTCTTCGGGATGATCTACGAGAGCCGCCCGAACGTGACGATCGAGGCCGCGTCGCTGGCCATCAAGAGCGGCAACGCGGCGATCCTGCGCGGCGGCTCCGAGGCGCTGCATTCCAACGTCGCGCTGTGGAAGCTGGTCCAGGCCGCGCTGGTCGAGGCCGGTCTGCCGGCCGAGGCGGTGCAGCTGATCGAGACCACCGACCGCGCCGCCGTCGGCAAGCTGATCACCATGCCCGAGTCGGTCGACGTGATCATCCCGCGCGGCGGCAAGGGCCTGATCGAGCGCATCAGCGCCGAGGCCCGCGTGCCGGTCATCAAGCACCTGGACGGCAACTGCCACACCTATGTCGACGCCGAGGTCGACCTCGACATGGCGCTGGTCGTGACCGAGAACGCCAAGACCCAGAAGTACAGCCCCTGCAACGCGACCGAGTCGCTGCTGGTGCATGCCGCCCAGGCCGACGCCTTCCTGCCGCGCATCGCGGCGGTGTTCGCGGCCAAGGGCGTGGAGGTGCGCGGCTGCCCGCGCACGCTGGCGGCCATCGCCGCCGTGCCCGGCCTGAAGACGGCGGTGGCGACCGAGCAGGACTGGGGCGAGGAATACCTCGCGCCGATCATCAGCGCCAAGGTGGTCGACTCGCTGGACGAGGCCATCGCCCACATCAACCGCCACGGCTCGCACCACACCGACTCGATCCTGACGACGAATCACCCGAACGCGATGCGCTTCCTGCGCGAGGTCGATTCGGCCAGCGTGATGGTCAACGCCAGCACCCGTTTCGCCGACGGCTTCGAATACGGCCTGGGCGCCGAGATCGGCATCAGCACCGACAAGTTCCACGCCCGCGGCCCTGTCGGGCTGGACGGCCTGACCTCGCTGAAGTACGTCGTGCTGGGTCAGGGCGAGATCCGCACCTGATCGGCCCGAGCTGACGTGGCCGATCGTTCCCGCATGACCCGCGACCCGCGCACCGCCCTGGTCCTGTTCTCGGGCGGGCAGGACTCCACCACCTGCCTGGCCTGGGCGCTTGACCGCTACGCGCGGGTCGAGACGCTGGCGTTCGACTACGGCCAGCGCCACCGCATCGAGCTGGACTGCCGGCTGACCGTGCGGGCCGAGATTGGCCGCCGCTTCCCGGACTGGGCCGACCGGCTGGGTGACGACCACCTGCTCGACCTGTCGGTGCTGGGCCAGGTCGGCGACAGCGCGCTGACCGTCGAGCGCGAGATCGCGATGCAGGCCGACGGCCTGCCCAACACCTTCGTGCCCGGCCGCAACCTGCTGTTCCTGACGCTGGCCGGCGCGCTGGCCTACCGGCGCGGCGCCAGCGTGCTGGTCGGCGGCATGTGCGAGACCGACTACTCCGGCTACCCGGACTGCCGCGACAACACGCTCAAGGCGCTGCAGGTGGCGCTGTCGCTCGGGCTGGCAACGCCGATGACGCTCGAGACGCCGCTGATGTTCCTGACCAAGGCGCAGACCTGGACGCTGGCCGAGGACCTCGGCGGCGCCGCGCTGGTCGACCTGCTGGTCGAGCACAGCCACACCTGCTACCTGGGCGAACGTGGCCAGCGCCACGCCTGGGGCTACGGCTGCGGCCACTGCCCCGCCTGCGCGCTGCGTGCGGCCGGCCATTCGGCCTGGCTGTCGGGCCGGTGAGCCGCGCTTGAACCTCGTTCCGCAGATGTCGAGCACGCTGGTCTGGGCCCTGTTGCTGGCGGTGCTGGGTTTCTGGATGCTGGGCGCGCACAACCGCCTGGTCCGCCTGCGCCACGACCTGCGCAGCGCCTATGCGCCCCTGTCCAGCGCGCTGCGCCAGCGCCATGCGGTGGCGCTGACGCTGGCCGAGACCTCGCGGCCACGCCTGCCCGACGGCCTGCAGGCCGAGCTGCCCGCCGGCCTGACCGGTGCGGCGCGCCGGGCCGGTCACGCCTGCGACCAGGTCCAGCTGAAGTCCCTGCGCGGCGACGTGCTGCAGCAGGTGGCGGTGGCCGAGGAGCGGCTGGTGTCGCTGCTGGAAGAGCTCGGCCTGGCGCTGCAGGACCTGACCTCCGGCGACGGCCCCGACCCGGCCATCAGCGACCTGCTGCGCCAGCGCGACCAGCTGCAGGAGCAGATCGCCTTCTCCCGGCTGGTCTACAACCGCGCCGCCGACGCCTACAACCAGGCCATCGCGCTGTTCCCGACCACGCTGGCCGCCAACGTGCTGCGCTTCCACCGCGCGCCCGAGTTCCCGCCGATCTGACCCGGGCTGATACACCTGTCGGCTGGACAAGCCGGCGGTGGCGCGGGAGCATCGGCGCCATCCCACTGGCTGAAGTCCCATGCCGTGCACGCCCCGATGACCGCGACCCCAGTTCCCGCCGCCGCACCCGTTGCCAGGGCTGAAGGCGCCAGGTCGGCCGCGCCGCTGTCGGCCGCCGCGCTCGATGCCTGGGCGCGGCTGCGCTTGCGTCGCGGCCCGGGCGAGTTGCGCGCGATGCTGCTGGCGCTGGTCCTGACGCCGGGCAGCTCGCGCGAGCGCCAGTGCTGGATCGAGGAGACCGACGAGCTCGAAGGCGTCTCCTTCCTGATGACCGACCTGGAGAACCTGCCCGCCAGCGCCCGCCTGCCGGCCCTGGAGACGGTGCTCGCCCACGCGGCGGCCTTGCCGCTGGTCGAACGCCAGGACCTCGCGCCGGCGGTGCGGCGGGTCATGTGCGCCGACGGCCGGGTCCGCCCGATCGACCGCCTGACGCTGCTGCTGGTGCGCCAGCGCCTGTCGGGCGCGCCGATCGCCCAGCGGCCCAACCTGCGCGAAGGCGATCCCGCGACCGGCCTGCTGCCGTTGGCGCTGCGCATCGCGGCGGCCGACCTGACGGCCTTCCTGGCCCGTGTCGTGCCGCAGCTTGATGCCGATGCCCGCGTTGGCGCGGCCGGTGCCGCGTGGCATGCCCGCGTCGTCGCCGCGCTCTGGGGTGCCGCGCCCCATCCACCGGCCTGCCACGTGCCCGACACCGACGGCCTGGTGCGTGCCGTGCTGATGGTGCGCCAGCTCGACTGGATGCGCCGGCCGCAGATCGTGCGGGCCTGGCTGGACGCGCTGCACGCGCTGGCCGAACAGCCCGGTGCGCCGGTTGCCCGTGGCGGCGTCAGCTCGCTGGGCGGCCTGGACCTGGCCGGCGCCGAAGCCCTGCGGGTCGCCTGCGGCCTGCTCGACACGCCCTCGCCGCCCGAGCTGGGCCGCCTCTTCACCGAACTGCCCGGCGCCCCCGGCAGCTGACGCGGCGGCGCGCCGCAGGCATCGGCAGCTCACCCGTAGACTGCCGCCCGTGACCCGAACCGCCCCCCCTCCGCCGCCGTCCTCCTTGCCTGGCAGTCCCGCCAGCCTGCCCTTGCAGCGCCTGCTGGGCCATGCCGCCGATGCCGTCGGCGCCGTGCTCGCCGGGCGTTCGCTGACCGACGCGCTGGCCGCCTGCCCGGCGCCGGCGCGGCCCGGCACCCAGGCGCTCGCCTTCCACGCGCTGCGCCAGCTCGGTGGCGCCCAGCGTGCGCTGGCCCATCTGGCGCCGCGCAAGCCGCCGCCGGAGGTCCAGTCGCTGCTGCTCTGCGCGCTGGCGCTGCTGTGGCCGCAGGACGACCCGGACGTCGCCACGCCCAGCTACGCCGACCACACGCTGGTCGACCAGGCGGTGGCCTGCATGCGCCAGCGCCGCGCCGCCAGCGCCGGTTTCGTCAACGCCGTGCTGCGGCGCTTCCAGCGCGAGCGCGCCACGCTCGTGCCGGTCTGGCAGGCCGAGGACCCGGTGGTGCGCTGGCAGCATCCACGCTGGTGGATCGAGCGGCTGCAGCGCGACTGGCCGACGCAGTGGCAGGCGCTGCTGGCCACCGCCAACCGGGCCGCGCCGATGGCCTTGCGCGTCAACGCCCGCCAGACCGACGCGGTCGGCTACCTGGCCGAACTGGCCGAGGCCGGCATCGACGCCGAGGCGATCGGCAGCCACGCGCTGGTGCTGTCCCGCCCGGTGCTGGTGACGGCCCTGCCCGGCTTCGCGACCGGCCGCGTCTCGGTGCAGGACCTGTCGGCGCAGATCGCCGCGCCGCTGCTGCTGGGTACAGGCGCCGACCGCCTGCCGTCCGGCGCCCGCGTGCTGGACGCCTGCGCCGCGCCCGGCGGCAAGACCGCCCACCTGCTGGAACTGGCCGACCTGGACCTGCTGGCGCTGGACGTCGAGCCGACCCGCCTGGCCCGCGTCGAGGACACCTTGCGCCGCTGCGGCCTGAAGGCCGGCCTGCAGGCGGCTGACGCCGCGCAGGTCGACGCCTGGTGGGACGGCAGGCCCTTCGACGCCATCCTGCTGGACGCGCCGTGCAGCGCCTCGGGCATCGTGCGGCGCCATCCGGACGTGCGCTGGTTGCGCCGCCCGGCCGACATCGACGCGCTGGTGCGCACCCAGGCCGGGCTGCTGGACGCGCTCTGGCCGCTGCTCAAGCCGGGCGGCCGTCTCGTCTACGCGACATGTTCGATCTTCCGCGCCGAGGGCGACGCCCAGCTTGCGGCGTTTCTGCAACGGACCGGCGACGCATGCACGCAGGTGGTGCCCGGTCACCGCTTGGGCATCGCTGAAAATGGGTCCGAGACGGCTGGCGAGGCGCCCGCGCAACCCGCGATCCGGGGTGACGGTTTCTTCTACGCCCGCGTCGACAAGAGTTCCTGACCTGCGGCGCTGACGTCCGGGGTCGAGCCGACGCCAGCCCCCTGCGACAACCCCGTGCCCTCCGCCCGCCCGATCGACCGCCGCGACGCCGCCCAGCCTGCCCAGGCCGCGCGTGGCGCCGCGCCGTGGCGTCGGCTTTTGTGGCAGCTGTTGCTGCTGCTGGCCAGCCTGCTGGCGGTCGCGCCCGGCCGGGCCGCCACGCCGGTCGACCTGCAGCGCCTGGAGGTGCTGCGCACCGAACAGGGCCTGGCGATCGACTTCGACGCCCGCTTCGACCTGCCCGCTGGCGTCGAGGACGCGCTGCAGAAGGGCGTGTCGCTCTACTTCGTCGCCGAGGCCGAGCTGTCGCACTCGCGCTGGTACTGGCGCGACAAGCGCCTGGCGCAGGTCCGGCGCACCTGGCGTCTGGCCTATCAGCCGCTGACCTTGAACTACCGCGTCAGTCTGGGCGGCCTGTCGCAGACCTACGCGACGCTGCGCGAGGCGCTGCGCGCCATCCAGCGCCTGAGCAGCTGGCGCATCGGCGACGCCGAGGACGCGCAGGACGCCGACTACCTCGAGTTCCGCTACTGGCTCGACGTCGACCAGCTGCCCCGGCCGCTGCTGATCTCCATCGGCAGCCAGCCTGAATGGAGCCTGCGCATCGAGCGTACGATCCTGCTCCCTCCGGCCCGCTGAAGCCGGCCCGGCCGCGCGTCTCCCGCCACCCTCGTCCCCGTCCCTGCGATGACCCGCCGTTCCCTGCGCTGGACCCTGCTGGTCGCCCTGATCGCGGCCGGTGCCACCGTGCTGGTGCTGGCCTTCCTGCTGGCCGTCGCGACCAACAACCGCGCGCTGTACGAGCGCCACTTCGGCTGGCTGCTGTGGGTCAACATCGGCGTGGCCACCGTGCTGGGCCTGGTGATCCTGGCGGCGCTGGCCCACCTGTGGCGGCGCATGAAGCTGGGCAAGTTCGGCAGCAAGCTGCTGCTGAAGCTGGCGGTGATCTTCGCCTTCGTCGGCGTCGTGCCGGGCGCGCTGATCTATGGCGTGTCCTACCAGTTCGTCTCGCGCAGCATCGAGAGCTGGTTCGACGTCGAGGTCGAGGGCGCGCTCGAATCCGGCCTGAACCTGGGCCGGACCTCGCTGCAGATGCTGGTGACCGACCTCGGCGGCAAGACCCGGCTGGCGGCCGAACGGGCCGCCGATTCACCCGATCGGATCTCCGTGATCGCCCTGGAGCGGCTGCGCGAGCAGCTGGCCGCGCAGAGCGTCGCCGTGCTGTCGCCCAGCGGCCAGGTGCTGGCCAGTGCCGGTGGCACGCTGGGCACCGTCTTCCTGCCCGACCGGCCCAGCGCGGCCATGCTGCGCCAGGCCCGCAGCCTGCGCGTGCTGTCGCAGCTCGAAGGCCTGGACGGCGACCCGACCGAGAAGCGCGGCCAGCTCGCCACCATCCAGGACGCCCGCATCCGCGCCATCGCCTGGGTGCCGTCGGGCAACTACACCCTGACCGGCGAGGACCGCTTCCTGCAGGTCACGCAGCAGGTGCCGTTCGAGCTGGCCAACAACGCCCTGCACGTGCAGGCCGCGTACAGCGAGTACCAGCAGCGCGCGCTCGGCCGGCTGGGCCTGCGCAAGATGTACATCGGCACGCTGACGCTGGCGCTGATCCTGGGCGTCTTCAGCGCGCTGCTGATGGCCGCCGCGCTCGGTCACCAGCTCGCCCGGCCGCTGCTGGTGCTGGCCGATGGCGTGCGCCAGGTGGCCAGCGGCGACCTGCGGCCCACCGAGGTCTTCAGCTCGCGCGACGAACTCGGCGGCCTGACCCGCTCCTTCGCCGACATGACCCAGCAGCTGGCCGACGCGCGCGCCCAGGTCCAGACCAGCCTGGCGACCGCCGAGAGCGCCCAGGCGCACCTGCAGACCATCCTCGACAACCTCAGCGCCGGCGTGATCCTGTTCGCCGCACGCGGCATCGTCGACACCGTCAACCCCGGCGCGGCGCGCATCCTGCGTGTGCCGATGGCGGCCTGGCGCGGCCACCCGCTGGCGCAGGTGCCGGGGCTGGAAGCCTTCTCGCGCTCGATCGACCAGCACTTCGAGCGGGCCCTGCAGGACACCGCCGACGGCGCCGACACCCCCAGCCCGGAACGCGAGCGCGGCCACTGGCAGCACACCTTCGAGCTCGGCGGCGTCGAGGGTGGCGAGCTGACCCTGCTGGTGCGCGGCGCGCTGCTGCCCGACGGCAACCGCCTGATCGTCTTCGACGACATCAGCGACGTCGTCTCGGCCCAGCGCAGCGTCGCCTGGGCCGAGGTCGCCCGCCGGGTCGCCCACGAGATCAAGAACCCGCTGACGCCGATCCAGCTGTCGGCCGAACGGCTGCGCCACAAGCTCGAGGCCAAGCTCAACGAGCCGGACGCGCAGATGCTGGAGCGCTCGGTCTCGACCATCGTCAACCAGGTCCAGGCGATGAAGACGCTGGTCAACGAGTTCCGCGACTACGCCCGCCTGCCGGCCGCGCAGCTCGGCGCGCTGGACCTCAACGCGCTGGTCGGCGAGGTGCTCGGGCTGTACGGCCAGCATCTGGAATCCGGCCGCATCGAGACCCGCCTGGCCGCCGACCTGCCGGCGCTGATCGGCGACGCGAGCCAGCTGCGCCAGGTCATCCACAACCTGGTCCAGAACGCGCTGGACGCGGTCGCCGAACGCGGTGACGCCGGCCATGTCGTCGTCTGCACCGAGGCTGCCTTCCACGACGACGGCAACCTGCGCAGCGTGCGCCTGAAGGTGCAGGACAACGGCACCGGCTTCAGCGAGGCGCTGCTCAAGCGCGCCTTCGAACCGTACGTCACCACCAAGAGCCGCGGCACCGGACTGGGCCTGGCGGTGGTGCGCAAGATCGTCGAGGAACACGGCGCGCGCATCCAACTCGGTAACCTTGCCGACTTGCTCCCCACTCAACCGGGTAGCCCCCCGCGGAGTGGCGCACAAGTTTCGATATCATTTTCCCGCTGGGCAGAGACGGCCCAGCAGGCCCTCGACACCCGGACTCCCCGGGGTCGAACCCCGCCTCCCCTGGTGAGCGTGTCCTGATTCCCCCATGGCCAACATCCTTGTCGTCGACGACGAAATGGGCATTCGTGCCCTGCTGCACGAGATCCTTTCGGACGAAGGCCACCACGTCGAGCTTGCCGAGAACGCGGCCCAGGCCCGTGCCGCCCGCGAACGCATGCGGCCCGACCTGGTCCTGCTCGACATCTGGATGCCCGACGTCGACGGCATCACGCTCCTGAAGGAGTGGGGCGCCGCGACCCAGATGGGCATGCCCGTGATCATGATGTCCGGTCACGGCACCATCGACACGGCGGTCGAGGCCACCAAATACGGCGCGATGGCCTTCCTCGAGAAGCCGATCACCCTGCAGAAGCTGCTGCGCGCGGTCGAACAGGGCCTGGCCAAGCCGGCGCCCGCGGCCGCACCCCGCGCGGCCGCACCGGCGGTCGCCCCGATGGTCGGCGGTCTGGGCATGAGCTCGATGGCACCGCTGCGCAGTCCGGGCACCGGCCTGGGCGCGGTCTCCGGCTACGGTTCGCTCGACCGCGACATCGGCCTGGTCGACGCGCCGGTGACGGGCAATGCCGCCGCCCACTCGATGGGCCACGGCAGCCTGCACGCGATGGGCCACCCGCCGGGCGGCGCGCCGATGATCTCGGCCATGTTGTCCACCGGTCCCCAGTCCGAGCAGAACTTCTCCCTCGACCGCCCGCTGCGCGAGGCGCGCGACGCCTTCGAGAAAGCCTACTTCGAGTTCCACCTCGCCCGCGAGAACGGCAGCATGACCCGCGTCGCCGAACGCACCGGCCTCGAACGCACCCACCTCTACCGCAAGCTCAAGCAGCTCGGCGTCGACCTCAACCGCAGCAAGCGAGGCGGCGGCAACTGACCGCCACCCCCCGCCCCACAAAAATCTCGCAGCCCGCCGTTTTCACGTTATACTTTCGGGCTCGATGGCCTGGTAGCTCAGTTGGTAGAGCAGCGGATTGAAAATCCGCGTGTCGGTGGTTCGATTCCGCCCCAGGCCACCAAGATCCAAGCCGAGTGCCACGCGCACGACGCACCGCAGAAAGCCCGCCCCGAGCGGGCTTTTTTGCGTCTGGGTGGAGGAGGATCCGCTTGACCGACTTCACGACAACCTCCCCGGAGCACAGGTGACCCGCGCGCTCTACACCTTCGGTTATGAAGGCCTGACCATCGAGGCGTTCATCGAACGTCTTCGGCAGGCCCGCGTCCAGCTGATCGTCGACGTCCGCGAGTTGCCGTTGTCGCGCAAGAAGGGCTTCTCGAAGACCGCCTTCCGCGACGCCCTCGCCGCTGCCGACGTCGCCTATGAACATCGGCCGGCACTCGGGTGTCCGAAGCCCGTGCGCGATCGCTACAAGGTCGATGGCGACTGGCAGACCTACACCCGCGGCTTTCTGGCCCACCTGGCCCGGCAATCCGCCGAAGTGGAAGACCTGGGGCGTGCCGCCCTCGTCCGGCAAGCTTGCCTGGTCTGTTTCGAGGCCGATTTCGGACGCTGCCACCGCACCTATGTGGCCAGGGCCGCACATTCGGCCGGTGCGCCTGCCGTGCATCACCTGACGGCTAGAACAGTGTTTGCTGACGCAACAGCGTCTCAGGCAGCCTCGGCAGGTACAGCACGCTGACGATCAGCCATTGCCCCGGGAAGCGGTGCATGGTGCCCAGCAGGAACAGCACGTCGCGCCGCCCGAAGTCGGTGACGAACTTCTGGCGGAACAGCGACTGCCAGTCGGGCTTGTGGCGGATGTTCCAGTACAGCGCCCCGGCCTCCCAGTCGACCAGCTTGTGCAGATGCACCGAGAGGCCCGCGGCCGACTCGCACTCGTAGCGATAGTGGAAGTCGAAGGGCAGCTTCTTCAGCGTCCACAAGGTCCTCTGCTCCTCTCCGGCATCAAAGAGATTGCCCTGCATCTGCTCCTGCAGCAGCTTGGCCTTCTCGTCGTCGGTCCAGTCCGGATGTTTCACGGCGGTGATGTCGAGGCCCAGCAAGCGACTCGGTCGCACCAGGCCCAGGCTGGTGCCGTCGCGCAACCGAGCCGCTTCCAGCTCATCGAAGGAGGCGAACACCGGGACGCCCTGGAGACTGTCGCGCCGCTGCGCCCCATGCCCGTCGTTCGGCAGGGGCTTGCCCAGGAGGGCGATGGTGTCGACCGACACCCGGTGGCTTTCCGGCCGCGCATCGTCCTGCGCCCGGCGCACGCGCGCGCGGATCCACTGCCACTTCTTGAACTGATGCTCGTCATCCACGGTGATGCCCCGCGAGGTGGTGTAAGTTTTTAGGCGAGGCGGCCCGTAGAGGGTGGCCATCGTGGTCCCGGATAAGGTTGAGGTGCGACCCACCAACCCTTGTCCAAAGGAAATCACGATGACCACCTCCACTATGGCATTGGCCGAACTGGCCGAGAAGGGAGCCGACGTTGATGTGCTGCGCCAGATGGTGCAGTTCATGGCCCAGAGGCTCATGGAGATCGACGTCGAGGGGCGCTGCGGCGCCGGCTACGACGAGAAGAGCGCTGAGCGTTTGAACAGCCGCAACGGCTTCCGGGATCGCACCTGGGAGACGCGTGCCGGCAGTGTCGAACTCAATATCCCCAAGCTGCGCCAAGGCAGCTACTTCCCCGAGTTCCTGGAGCCGCGCAGAACCGCCGAGAAGGCGCTCACGGCGGTGATCCAGGAGGCTTACATCAAGGGCATCTCCACGCGCTCGGTGGACGACCTGGTCAAGGCCATGGGCATGAGCGGCGTGTCCAAGAGCCAGGTGTCGCGCCTTTGCGCCGAACTCGACGAGCGTGTCGGCGCGTTCTTGAACCGGCAGATCGAAGGCGACTGGCCGTACCTCTGGATCGACGCCACCTACGTGAAGACGCGCGAGGCGGGCCGCATCGTGAGTGTCGCGGTGATAGTGGCTGTGGGCGTGAACACCGAGGGGCAGCGTGAGGTGCTGGGCATCAAGGTCGGGGCCAGCGAGGCAGAGCCGTTCTGGACCGAGTTCTTGCGCAGCCTGAACCGACGCGGACTGCGGGGCGTCAAGCTCGTCATCAGCGACAGCCACGAAGGCATCAAGGCGGCCGCGGCAAAGACGCTCAAGGCCACTTGGCAGCGATGCCGCGTGCACTTCATGCGCAACGTCCTGGCCTATGCCAACAAGACGCAGCGGCGTATGGTGAGCGCGGCCATCGGCACGGTGTTCGTGCAGGAGACGGCCGAGGCGGCAAGGATGCAATGGCGCAGCGTGGCCGACCAGTTCCGCGAGAAGCTGCCCAAGCTCAGCGCCATGATGGACGAGGCCGAGAACGACGTGCTGGCCTTCATGGGTTTCCCCAGGGCGCATTGGCCACAGATCTACAGCACCAACCCGCTGGAGAGGCTCAACGCGGAGATCAAGCGCAGGACCAACGTCGTGGGCATCTTCCCCAATGACAACGCCATCACTCGACTGGTCGGGGCCATGATGCTCGAGCAGAACGACGAGTGGAGCCTGACCCGGCGCTACATGCAGCTCGAAGGCCTGCAGGCCCTCAGTGATACTGTCCCGACTCGGCTGTCTGCAGTGGCACGCTGAGTAACCCGCGCATCCCAGCCTGTCCGGGCTGTGGACTTACACCACGCGCTGGGACATCACCTCATCCACCAGCCGGAATGGCACCGGAAACAGCCGGATCAGCCGCCCGTCCTCCGACATTCCTGCCACGCAGGAGGTTTCGACATACCGTGCGCTTGGCGATGGGTATGTCTTGCAGAGAATCAGGATGCGTTGCGAATCGGGTGTCATGTGAGTTCTCCCTGGGTCCGGGCCATCGTCCCCGAGGAACGATGCAAGGCGCACAGGTCGAACCCCACCCCTGGATCGGATGGGTTCTTTTGATCTCGGCTGGGTATTTGGACGAGCGGGCACTGGTAATCTCCCCGGCTCACGTCAACCATACCGAAATCAGGGATCCAGCTATCTGGCGTTGTTTGATGAGCCGCTAGATCTACCCGACATGCCTCATCACCCACGAAGCGTGACTGAGCCGACCTGCGGCTCCAGAGCATTGGCCGCTTGAAAATCCGCGTGTCGGTGGTTCGATTCCGCCCCAGGCCACCAAGATTCAAGCCGAGTGCCACGCGCACGACCCACCGCAGAATGCCCGCCCCGAGCGGGCTTTTTTGCGTCTGCGCGACCCTTTGTGCGCCGTCGAACAAAGGGAAAACACTGATTCCTGCGCCCGTTTCCGTGGCGATCATTCGGTCATTCAACTCGTCTGACCACTGACTTCTGTTCTGCTATGAGCCCCACCTCGACCCCCACTGCCACAGCGTCCGCACCGCGGATGGCCGTGTTGCGTGGGTTGCCGAAGTTGCCGGTGCCGGTCGGGCAGGGGGTGGGCGCGCAGGTGGGGAGTTGCATCCACGTCGGCCTGGGGTCGGCCGGACGGGCCTGGATGGTGCTGGACCTCGCCGACGGCCGTCCGGCGTGGCGGCGGCTGGCTGACTTTCCGGGGATGTTGCGCGAGCAGGCGCTGGCGATGGCGTTCGGGCCGCAGATCCTGGTGTTCGGCGGGGCCGGGTATGACGGCATCGAGAAGCGATTCCGGGCCTTCCAGGACATCCATTGTTATGACACCCGAACCGATGCGTGGACGGTCTGGCCGACCTGCAGCCCGGTGCCGCTGCTGGGTGCGGCGATCGCGGCGGCGCCGGGGGGCGTCGCGAGGTTCTTCGGCGGTGTCCACGACGGGGTCTTCAACGCCTTCTTCAGGACCAGTGCCGGCGCGACCGCCGGGCGGCTGGACGAGATCGTGCGCGACTACCTCAGCATGGAACCGGCTGATTACCGGTATGCCAAGGCCGTGCAGGAGTTCGACCCCTGGACCGATCAGTGGACGCTGCGCAGCGACTACGCGGGCGAGCCGCGTGTGGGCATGGCGCTGGCGCAGGATGGCGAGCAGGTTTGCCTGCTGGGTGGCGAAACCCGGCCGGGACTGCGCTCGGTCCAGGCGCACCGGCTGGACGCGCATGGCGTCGGACCGCAAGTCGAACGCCTGGCCGACCTGCCCGGTGTTGCGGGCGCGGCCACGCCCGAAGGTGTCGCGGGTGCGATGGCCGGCCACTGTGGCGACCGGCTGGTGCTGGTGGGCGGTACCCGCTTTCCTGGCGCCCGGGGGCGGGCCCTGCAAGGGCATCGGCACCCCCACGAGAACCTCCGCAAGGAGTGGTGCCGGGAGATCTTCGTCCTCGAGGACTCGACCTGGCGGCTCGCCGGCCGTCTGCCACGCGGGCTGGCGCACGCGCAGGTCTTCCGGTGGAACGACGGGCCGGTGATCGTCGGGGGCGAGGCCGATGGCGGTCAGCCACGTTCGGAGACGAACACATTGACATGGGAGGATCCAACAAACAGGGTGACCTGAATCGGTGGGCGGTTGTGCTACAACGTGCGCAGAGAGGTCTGACTTCAGGGTTCTGGAGTCAGAAAAGGAAGGCGCAGCACAGCCCCATCGAGAGAGGACACCGTCATGGCCACCCGAATTCCCGCCTACCGACAGGCGCAGATCGAGATCAAGCGTTTCATCGAGGCACGCCAGCTCGGCGTCGGAGATGCCCTGCCCCCGGAGGCCACGCTGGCCAGCGAACTGGGGATCAGTCGCCCGTCGCTGCGGGAGGGGCTCAAGGCGCTGGAATCACTCGGCATCATCGAATCGCGCCACGGCGAGGGCGTTTTCGTGGCTGCCTTTTCGTTCGACACCATCATCGAGAACCTTCCCTATTCCAGATTGGCGGACGCCAGCAGCGTGGCCGACCTGTTGCAGGTTCGGGCCGCGATCGAACTCGGGTTGATCACCGAAGTGGTCGACCGGATCGAGCCGCAGGACATCGAGAAATTGCGCGGCCTGGCCGAAACGATGATTGCCAAGGCGCGTGCCGGCGGCGGTTTCGAGGACCAGGACGGCGAGTTTCACGCCACCCTTTTCCAGTGCCTGAACAACGGTTTCCTGAACCGCTTGCTGGGCATGTTCTGGCAGGTTCATCGCCGTCTGCACGAGGCCAACCACCTGGAAGAGCAGCAGGCCTTCGAGGAGTCGGCGCGGGAACACCTGCAGATCGTCGAGATGCTCGAAGCGCGTGACAAGAACGGCCTGCTGGAAGCCCATCGGCAGCATTTCCACGCCGGCTTCGAGCGACTCGATGTGGCCACGAGCCTGTTGAAGAAGCCCGCCGCCGGTCCGGTGGTGCGGCAAAGCCGAAGTGACCTCGAGCCGCTGCGCGGCTTGAACCTGCAAGGCCGACTGGATCGCCTGCAGACCTGATCGCACATGTGCTTGCTCGATGGCCGGGGCATCCACGTGATGCGGTCCTGACCGGAGAGGAAGACATGCTGAAGTCGACGATGGGCTGGATCACCGCGCCGCAGCCGCTGGCGCGCGCGATGCCATGCCGTGCAGGCCCGATGGCGAACAGGGAGCCCCCGCCCTGAGCCACCGCTGACCCTCGCCCCGTCCTCCCCTACTCCGATCCACGCGATCCACGCGATCCACGCGATCCGCCCCGCAGGCACGCCCTGCCGAGGCTCGTTCGCGTGCGGCCGAAGCCTGGGCCGTGCCGTGCCCTTTGCGCCGCTCTCACCACTCCGAACGACCGGATTTCCACCCATGAACGACGACCTGCCGCTCCAAGCCATGCAACCCCAGCTGGTGGTGTCCTGCCAGCCGCTGCCCGGCAGCGCGATGGACCAGCCCGAGATCCTCCTGGCGATGGCCCTGGCGGCCGTCGCCGGTGGCGCCGCGGCGCTGCGCATCGAGGGGGTGGACAACGTGCGCCGCGTGGCCGCCCGGGTCGACGTGCCGGTGATCGGCTATGTCCGGCGAGCGCTGCCGGACACGCCGGTCTGCATCACGCCCTGGCTCGAAGACGTCGACGCGCTGGCCGATGCCGGCGCCGCGATCGTCGCCTTCGACGCGACCCGGCGGGTCCGCCCGGTGAAGGTGGCGGCGCTGATTGCCCGCATCCATGCCCACGGCTGCCTGGCGATGGCCGGCAGCGCCGATCCGGGCGATGGCCTGGCCGCCTGGACGCTCGGTGCCGAACTGTTGGCGACCGCACCCGTGGACGAGGCTGGCGACGGTGCGGTGGCGGACCTGGGGCCGGATCTGGACCTGGTCCGGACGCTGGCCGGCCACGGCTGTCGCGTCGTGGCCGAGGGGAACATCCGCTCGCCGCGACAGGCCGCCGAGGCCATCGCCGCCGGGGCCCGATGCGTGACGATCGGCTCGGGCCTGACCTGCATCGGGCAGGTCACGGCAGGCTACGCCGACGCGCTGCGCGACCGGAGCCCAGCATGACGATCGGCTTCGGGGCGACGCGCCATGGCTGACCTGCGAGGCGTGCTCCGGCTGCAGGGACGCATCCTGACGCCCGAGGGCTTCGTCGACGGTTTCCTGGTCGCGCGCGACGGCCGCATCCAGGTGATCTCGGGGGCCCGGGTGCCGACCGCGCGGGCGCTCGACACCGACGGCCCGATCCTGCTGCCCGGCTTCATCGACCTGCACGTGCATGGCGGCGCGAACGCCGACGTCATGCAGGGCGGTGACGCGGCCACGCGGGTGGCGCGCTGCCACGCCCGGTACGGCACCACCTCGCTGCTCGCGACGACGATGACGGCGGCGGTGCCCGACCTCCGGGTCGCGCTGTCGGCGCTCGCACCGCCCTGCGCCGAGCGTCCGCCGGGGACCGCCCGCATCCTCGGGGTCCACCTGGAGGCGCCGTTCCGCCGCGTCGAGTCGCCGGACGATCGGCCCGGCACCGTACGCCGGCTCGACTTCGACGAGCTGGACGGGCTGGCCGCGCTGGCACCGGTCCGGCTCATCACGCTGGCGCCCGAGATCCCCGGCCACCTCGACCTGATCGGCCGTCTGCGCGAGCGCGGCATCGCCGTCCAGATCGGCCACAGCGCCGGCAGCTACGACGACGGCGTCGCCGCGCTCGAACGTGGTGCCGTCGGCTTCACCCACCTGTTCAACGCGATGAGCGGCCTGCACCACCGCGAGCCCGGCATGGTCGGCGCGGCGCTCGCCCATGCGCAGCACGCCGAGGTGATCCCGGACCTGCAGCATGTCCACCCCGGCGCCCTGCGCGTGGCGCTGCGCTGCATTCCGGGCCTGTACTGCGTCACCGATTCGGCCTCGCTGACCGGCCTGCCCGATGGCGAATACCCGCTCGGTCGTCGCCAGGTCTTCAAGTGCCTTGGCGGACTGCGGCTGGCCAACGGCGCGCTCGCCGGCAGCACGCTGACGATGGACCAGGCCTTGCGCAACCTCGTGTCGCTGGGCCTGTCGCTGCGTGACGCCTCGCGGCGGGTCTCGACCCATGCGGCGGACTACCTCGGCCTGACCGACCGCGGCCGCCTGGGCGTCGGTGCCCGCGCCGACATCGTCGTGCTCGACCGCCAGCTGGCCCTGCAGCGCGTGTTCGTCGAAGGCGAAGAGATCGCGCTCGAAGCCGAGGGCGATTGACGCCTCTGACGCCCCTGCCGCCGTCACGCCCACCCCCGTCCGTTGGCCCACACCCGGCTCGGGCGACCCCTACCCAGGAGATGCGGACATGAATCCCGAACCCCCCGACACCCCCGACGCCCGCAGCACCACGCTGGCACTGATCGTCGTCCACAACGAGACGTTCAAGGCCACGCTGCGGGCCGGTTGCGTCTGGAAAAAGGACGAGAGCGCGACCCGGCTGGGCGTCGGTGCCGACTACTTCCTGACCCCGACGACCTCGATCTACGGCAACGTCAGCAAGCCGGGCGGCAAGGTCAGCGCGACGACCGCCGCGCTGACCGCGCCCAACCGCGAGCCGCGTGTCGAAACGGGCATCCGCCACCGCTTCTGAGCCCGAGGAGGGCATGACAACATCGCGGGCCGAACCCCGACCGACCCGCCGTCATGACCGATCCCCTGCTCGTCCACGCCGCCGAACTCGTCGACCAGGCCGATGCGCTGGTCGTGGCCGCCGGGGCCGGCATCGGCGTCGATTCGGGCCTGCCGGACTTCCGCGGCGACAGCGGTTTCTGGCGCGCCTACCCGGCGCTCGGCGCGAGCGGGCTGAAGTTCACCGAGGTCGCGTCGCCGGAGACCTTCCGGCGCGACCCGGCGCTGGCCTGGGGCTTCTACGGCCACCGGCTGGCGCTCTACCGGCGCACCGTTCCCCACGCCGGTTTCGGCATCCTGCGGCGCTGGGGCGAGCGCATGGCGCGCGGGCTGTTCGTCTACACCAGCAACGTCGACGGCCAGTTCCAGCGTGCCGGCTACCCGGCCGACCTGATCCACGAATGCCACGGCGCGATCGAGCGGCTGCAATGCACGCGGCCCTGCTCGCTGGCGACCTGGTCGGCCGACGCGCTGGTGCCCGACATCGACGAGGCGGCCTGTCGCTGGCGCGGTCCGCTGCCGACCTGCCCGCACTGCGGCGCGCTTGCGCGGCCGGCGATCCTGATGTTCGGCGACAGCGCCTGGATCGAGCGCGAGTTCGAGCAACAGGCCAGCCGGCTCGACGCCTGGCTGGCCGGCGTGCGGCGGCCGGTGGTGGTCGAGCTGGGCGCGGGCACCCACATCCCGTCGGTGCGCCACTTCGGCCAGCGCGTGGTGACGCGCCACGGCGGCCGGCTGGTGCGTCTCAACCCGCGTGAATCGGCCGTGCCGCTGAAGGACGATGTCGGCCTGCCGCTGGGCGCGCTGGCCGGCCTGCAGGCGATCGACGCGGTGCTGGCCGGGCTGGGCTGAAGCGTTGGCGGGGCGGAAGGTCGGCGGGCGAACGGCTCAGCGCGGGCCGGACGCACCCGGCGCCAGCGGCGGCAGGCCGATCAGCGCACGCGCCTCGGCGTGGCCGTTGGCGGCCGCCTTGCGCAGCCAGACCGACGCGAACAGGCGGTCGGCCTCGACGCCTCGGCCGTCGCGGAACATCCGCGACAGCGCGAACTGCGCATCCGGATCACCCATGTGCGCCGCCCGTTCGTAGTGCCGCGCGGCCAGGCCGTCGTCCTGCGGCACGCCCTGGCCGGTCTCGTACAGGCGCGCCAGCCGGGTGCGCGCGGCGCGGTCGCCCTGGTCGGTCAGCTGCTGCAGCAGCGGCACCGCCTGGGCGTGCTGGCCGGCGGCGATCAGCGCGTCGGCCTGCGCCAGCAGCGGCGTGGCCGGTGCCGGGTCGGCCGCGCGGGCGCCCAGGGGCAGCGCGAGCGTGATCAGCATCGACAGGGCAAGGGCGGTCCAGGGGCGCATGGCGGGTCTCGGGCAATCAGGTCGTCAGGGGAAGCCGATTGTTCCAGCCGCAGGCGTGGCGCGATCCTGGCCACGCCGCCGGGGCGACACGGCGGCGAGAACAATCACCGCTGCTGCAGCCGCTCCAGCTTCTGGATCACCTTGGCGATCGGGATCAGGCCGTTCGGCGCGTCGAGCCACGACCAGGTCCACCAGCCCAGCACGGCCACCACGACCAGCACGGCGACCCCGCGCAGCGGGCGCTTGACCAGGTCCGGCCCGGCGCCTTCCTGCCGGCCGTTCCACATCGACAGCGCCAGGTTGCGACGCCGCAGCGCGATGCCGATTGCGAGCAGGCCCAGGTGCGCCAGCACCAGCCACAGCACGCCGTTGCCGAAGAACTCGTGGATCTCCGACAGCCAGTCGCCGCCGATCTCGTGGTCGACCGCGTAGCCGCTGGCCGTCAGCGGCACGATGAAGGCCATCAGCGCCAGCAGCGCGGCGGTCATGACGAGGCTGGTGCCCAGGGCCCAGTGCTGGCGCGAGACCGCCGTCGGCGCGCCCTGCCGCAAGGCCTGGTCGAACCAGCCGCGCAGGCCTTGCAGCTTGCGCACCATCGGCGCCAGCCGGGCGTGGCGCGGGCCGAACAGGCCCCACAGCACCCGCGCGACCAGCAGGCCGGCCATCGTGTAGCCGAGGGTGATGTGCAGCGCGCGCAGCCGCTCGCCTTCGGCGGTCAGCCAGGCGCCCAGGAAGCTGAACGCGAACAGCGCGTGGAAGACCCGCGTCGGCGCGTCGGTGACCAGGCGCTGGCGCAGCGTGCGCGGGCTGGCAGTCGAGGCGGGCGATGACAGGCCGGCCGGGGTGGTCGTGAAGCTCATGGCGGTGGGGCTCCGAAGGGCAGATCAGGCGGGCGGTCAGCGCGGGATGCGCACCGAGTCCTCGTCGTAGTCGCCGCGTTCGGCGCCACGGTGGCAGGCCGCGCAGTTGGCCGGGCTCTTGACCGAGGCGCGCTTCCAGATGTCGCTGCGGACCTCGTCGTGCTTGCGCTGGAACCAGGCCGAGCGCGTGATGCGGTCGTCCGGCGGCTCGCTGCGGGCGCGCCGGCCGGTGCCGGCCTCGTGCTGCAGCCAGGCGCCGATCTCGGCGGCGGCCTTCGGGTCGAGCGAGGCGTCGCTGCCGTAGTGGTGGTCCAGGCGGGACATCAGCCGCGCCCACGAGCCGGCCGGCAGCAGTGCCGGCGGGAAGGCCAGGTGGCAGGCGGCGCACTCGGCGTCGTAGGCCTTCAGCGGGTGGCTGGGCGACAGGTTGCCGTCGGCCATCGCCGGGGTCGCGAAGGCCAGCCAGGCGGCGGCGGCCAGCGTGGCGATCAGGGGGGTCTTCATGCTCGGGCTCCGGTTCACTTCAGGCTGACGAGCCAGGCCATCACGTCGGCCTTCTCGGCGGCCGTGCACTCGCGCGAGAGCACGTCCTTGCAGTTGCGCTTGAACCACTTGTCGACCTTGGCGACGTCGGTGAAGCGCTCGGGGTTCTTCGCCGGCGCCAGCGGCTGGATCGCCTTGCCGGTGCTGGCGTGCTTGCCGGTGTCGACCGGCGGCTTGCCGTGGCAGCTGGCGCAGGACCATTCGCCGCCGTGGGTCGTGTTGAAGAAGGCCTCGCCGCGGGCGGCCTGCCCGGGCGTGCCGGCAGCCTGGTTCCAGCGCGCCAGCTCGCCGGCCGGCGTGGTGTCGCCGGCCTGCGCGGCCGATGCCATGCCCAGCCCCAGGCAGAGGCTGGCGAGCCAGACGCTGCCGGTGCGGCCGAGGGTGCGGGTGATCTGCATGGGGTTGCTCCTGGGGCGAGGCTGCATGAGCCGTTGAAGCGCATCTTCGAAAACCCGCGCTGTACCGACCCTGAAGGCCGCATTCACGCGAGATTCATCGCGCCTTGCGCAGCATCGGCGCCCCATGTCCCCGCTGAAGCCGCTCCGCCGTCACCCGTCGCCCCTCACGCGCTTCGCCGTCGTGTGCGGTGCCGTCGCCGGCCTGTGGACGACCCTGCCGACGCCCGCCCGGGCCGATGACGACCATGAACGCGCCCGCGCCGCCGTCGCCAGCGGCCGCGTGCTGCCGCTGCGCAAGGTGCTGGAGGCGCTGGAGCGCCAGCAGCCGCCCGGCCAGCCGGCGCCGCAGGTGCTGGAGGTCGAGCTGGAGGAGAAACACGGCCTGCTGTTCTACGAGATCAAGCTGCTGCAGGCCGACGGCCGCGTGACGAAGGTCCGCCTTGACGCCCGCACCGCCGAACCCTTGCGCAACCGGGGCGACCGCTGAGGCCCGCTGCGGCAAGATCGACCTCCCGAGACGACGCATCCCGAGACGAAGCCCCGCGATGAAGATCCTGCTGGTCGAAGACGAAGCCGCGCTGGCGCAGCAGCTGCGCGCCGCCCTGGCCGAGGCCGGTTACACGGTCGACCATGCCGCCGACGGCCGCGACGGCCAGCACCTGGGCGAGGTCGAGACCTACGACGCCGCCGTGCTGGACCTGGGCCTGCCGCGCATCGACGGCCTGAGCGTGCTGCGGCACTGGCGCAGTGCCGGCCGGACGCTGCCGGTGCTGATCCTGACCGCGCGTGACCACTGGCACGACAAGGTCGCCGGCATCGACGCCGGGGCCGACGACTACCTCGCCAAGCCCTTCCACATGGAGGAGCTGCTGGCGCGCGTGCGGGCGCTGATCCGGCGCGCCAACGGCCTGGCCAGCCCGACGCTGCAGTGCGGCGCGGTCGTGCTCGACACCCGCAGCGGCCGCGTCACGATCGACGGGTCGGCCGTCACGCTGACCAGCCACGAATACAAGCTGCTGGCCTACCTGATGCACCGGGTCGGCCAGGTCGTCTCGCGCACCGAGCTGACCGAGCACCTGTATGCGCAGGACAGCGACCGCGACTCCAACACCATCGAGGTCTTCATCGGCCGGCTGCGCAAGAAGCTGCCGCCGGGCCTGATCGAGACCGTGCGCGGCCTCGGCTACCGGCTGGAGGCGGGGCCGGGCACGACGATGCCGTGATCGCGCGCGTGCGGACCCTGCTGCGCGATTCGCTGCGCTGGCGCCTGCTGGCGCTGACGCTGGCCGGCATCGTGGTGGCGCTGGCGCTGGCCGGCTGGGGGCTGGCGGCGCTGTTCTCGCGCCATGTCGAACGCCAGGCCGAGGCGATGCTGCGGCTGCAGCTGGACCTGCTGACCGCCCAGGTCGAACGCGGCGACGACGGCAGCCCGCAGGTCGACGCCGCCGCGCTGGTCGACCCGCGCTGGCGCCGGCCGTCCAGCGGCCTGTACTGGCAGCTCGACCTGCCGGCGCAGCGCGGCGCGCTGCGCTCGCGTTCGCTGTGGGACAGCACCTTGCACCTGCCCGACGACGCGGTCGTGCCGGGCGAGGTCCACGTCCACCACATGAGCGGCCCGTTCGAGCCGACGCTGCTGGTGCTGGAACGCGTCGTCGTGATGCCCGCCGCAGGCCCGGACGCCGAGGCGCCGCGCTGGCGCCTGATCGTCGCGGTCGACGCGGCCGAGCTCGACGCCGCCCGGCGGCCCTTCGTTGGCGGGCTGGTCGCCTCGCTGGTGCTGCTGGGCCTGCTGCTGGTGCTGGCCGCGCTGGCCCAGGTCCGCCTCGGGCTGGCGCCGTTGCGCGGCCTGCAACGGGCGCTCGGCGAGCTGCGCGACGGCCGCCAGCAGCGCCTGGTGCCGCCCGATCCGGGGACGCACTTCCCGGCCGAGGTCCAGCCGCTGATCGACGACTTCAACCAGGTGCTCGAACGCCAGTCGCAGTGGCTCGCGCGGGCCCGCAGCCAGGCCGGCAACCTGGCGCATGCGGTCAAGACGCCGCTGGCGGTGCTGGCCAACCAGGCCGCCGCGCATCAGGCGGACGACGGCCCGCTGGGCGAGCTGGCACGTGGCGTCGTCGAGCAGGTCGAGACCGCCCGGCGCCAGGTCGACTGGCAGCTCGCCCGCGCCCGCAGCGCCGCGCTGGCCGGCAGCAGCGGGCTGCGCACGCCGGTCGCGCCGCAGGTCGACGCGCTGGTGCGGGTCATGGACCGCGTCCACCAGGACCGCGCGCTGGCCATCGAGTGGGACGCCGACCCGCCCGGGCTGGCCTTCCTCGGCGATGCGCAGGACCTGCAGGAGCTGCTCGGCAACCTGATCGACAACGCCTGCAAGTGGGCCCGCCGGCGCGTGAAGGTCGACGCGGCCTGGGACCGCAGCGGTGCCGCGTCCAACACCGGCCGGCTGCGCCTGACCATCGACGACGACGGCCCCGGTCTGGACGCCGCCCAGCGCGAGGCCGTGCTGCAACGCGGCGTGCGTGCCGACGAGCAGGTGCCCGGCCACGGCCTGGGCCTGGCGATCGTGCGCGAGGCCGTCGCCTTGCACGGCGGCGACCTGCGGCTCGACGAGAGCCCGCTCGGCGGCCTGCGCGTGCGGGTCTGGCTACCGGGTGCGCCGGGTGCAGCGGGCGATCCTGGCGAGGCGGGCTGAGATAGGCTCGCGACCCGTCCCGGCCCTTGTCGGCCGACGTTGGCCCGTCTCCCCTGAAAGCCCGCCTTGCGCATCCAGCTCCTGTCCGACCTGCACCTCGAGTCCGACCCCGGCTACCTGCCGCCGCACGCGCCGGGTGCCGACGTGCTGGTGCTGGCCGGCGACGTCGGCTCCTACCAGGCCGGCTCGAAGCTGCCGGGCGACGACTTCGGGCTGGCGCGTTTCTCGCCGCTGCGCGGCGGGCCCTGGCGGCAGGTCCTCTACCTGCCCGGCAACCACGAATACGACGAGCTGCCGCTGCTCGACACGCGCGAACGCCTGCGCCGCCTGTGCGACGAGCTGGGCCTGATCTGGCTGGACCGCGAGGCGCTGAGCCTGGGCGGCGTGCGTTTCATCGGCTGCACGCTGTGGACCGACTTCGAGGCCCTGGCCGCCGCCGAGACCCACGCGCCGCCGCGCAAGGGCGCGCACCTGCGCGGCCCCGCCGGCGCCGCGCACAGCCTGGCCGTGCGGCAGGAGAAGCAGCGCGACAAGGCCCTGCGCGCGGCCGACTACTGGCTGCGCCGCCACACCACCCGCGACGCCGACGGCCAGCCGATGCTGGCCGCCGCGCTGCGTGAACTCGGCCGCGCCGACCAGGCCTGGCTGCGCGACGCGCTGGCCGCGCCGACGCCGGCCGGCGAGCCGCGCGTGGTCGTCACGCACTTCGCGCCCAGCCTGCGCTGCGCCGATCCGCGCTACGGCCTGGTGCCCGGCACGGCCGGCTTCTGCAACGCGCTGGACGAGCTGCTGCCACTGGCCGACCTGTGGCTGCACGGCCACCTGCATTGCCCGACCGATTTCATCGCCGAGGGCCCGCGCCCGGACGGCTCGACCGGCCGCTGCCGGGTCATCGCCAACCCGCTCGGCTACGACCGCAAGGGCGAGCGCGACGGCCACCGGCCGCTGATGCTGATCGACCTGCCCGCGCCGGCCTGAACGGCCGACAAGGCCGATCGCAACGGGATAATCCGGCGGTCAACACCTTCCGGACGTCCTTGCCATGACCGCCCCCGTCACCCTCTCGATGATTTCCTCGATGGCCACGCGCGCCCTGCTGGCCGACCTGGTCGCGCGCTTCGAGCGCGACACCGGCAACACCGTGCGCAGCGTCGCGGTCGGCGGTGTCGACGCCGCCAGGCGGGTCCGCGCCGGCGAGGCCTTCGACGTCGTCGCGCTGGCGTCCAACGCGATCGACGGCCTGATCACCGACGGCCACCTGGCGGCCCCGCGCGTCGACCTGGTCCATTCCGGCGTCGCCGTCGCCGTGCGCGAAGGCGCGCCGCAGCCCGACCTGTCCAGCGAGGCGGCGGTGCGCGCCGCCGTCGCGGCCGCCCGCACGATCGGCTACTCCACCGGCCCGAGCGGCGTGCAGCTCGCCAGGCTGTTCGAGCGCTGGGGCCTGACCGAGTCGCTGCAATCGCGCATCGTCACCCCGCCCCCGGGCGTCCCGGTCGGCTCGCTGGTCGCCAGCGGCGAGGTCGAGCTGGGCTTCCAGCAGCTCAGCGAGCTGATGTCCCTGCCCGGCATCACCGTGCTGGGCGCCCTGCCGGCCGAGATCCAGATCGTCACGACCTTCTCGGCGGCCGCTTCGGCCACCACCCCGCAACGCGACGCCGCCCAGGCCCTGATCGCCTTCCTGGCGTCGGCCGGGACGGCGGACGACAAGCGGCGGCACGGGATGGATCCGGCCTGAGAAGTGCGTCGCCGGAGGGCGACGATGGCTTGCGCGGTGGTGGTGGCGTGGGTGTAGCTGGACAGGGCGCTGACCCCCTCCCCCGGGGGCCGGGGTACTCCCCCTTGGCAGGGGGAGAGTTGAAGGCGAGGCGCTTGTCGACGTGGCAGCGCGCAGCCAACTCTCCCCCTGCCAAGGGGGAGTCCCCGCCAGGGGGAGGGGGTTCGCGCCCCCGCTCGGTCTCTTCTTCGTGCACGACCCCGTCGGACACCGCAGGTGTCCGACCTACCGGTGGGATTCAAGGCCTGTGCAAGGCGCTATGTCCCGCCGCCTTCCGGCGGCGCCAACCAAGTGCGTCGCCGGAGGGCGACGATGGCTTGCGCGGTGGTGGTGGCGTGGGTGTGGCTGGACAGGGCGCTGACCCCCTCCCCCCGGGGGCCGGGGTACTCCCCCTTGGCAGGGGGAGAGTTGAAGGCGAGGCGCTTGTCGACGTGGCAGCGCGCAGCCAACTCTCCCCCTGCCAAGGGGGAGTACCCGCCAGGGGGAGGGGGTTCGCGCCCCCGCTCGGTCTCTTCTTCGTGCACGACCCCGTCGGACACCGCAGGTGTCCGACCTACCGGTGGGATTCAAGGCCTGTGCAAGGCGCCAGGTCCCGCCACCCTCCGGCGGCGCCAACCAAGTGCGTCGCCGGAGGGCGACGATGGCTTGCGCGGTGGTGGTGGCGTGGGTGTAGCTGGACAGGGCGCTGACCCCCTCCCCCCGGGGGCCGGGGTACTCCCCCTTGGCAGGGGGAGAGTTGAAGGCGAGGCGCTTGTCGACGTGGCAGCGCGCAGCCAACTCTCCCCCTGCCAAGGGGGAGTACCCGCCAGGGGGAGGGGGTTCGCGCCCCCGCTCGGTCTCTTCTTCGTGCACGACCCCGTCGGACACCGCAGGTGTCCGACCTACCGGTGGGATTCAAGGCACGTTCAAGGCGCCAGGTCCCGCCACCCTCCGGCGGCGCCAACCAAGTGCGTCGCCGGAGGGCGACGATGGCTTGCGCGGTGGTGGTGGCGTGGGTGTGGCTGGACAGGGCGCTGACCCCCTCCCCCCGGGGGCCGGGGTACTCCCCCTTGGCAGGGGGAGAGTTGAAGGCGAGGCGCTTGTCGACGTGGCAGCGCGCAGCCAACTCTCCCCCTGCCAAGGGGGAGTCCCCGCCAGGGGGAGGGGGTCCGGACCGGCACCCACCACCCCAGGTACTTTCCGGTTACAGCCCGGTCCGACCCGCTCCCCGTCTCCTGCCGGGCTCGCTAGGATGATCCGCACACCCCCGGCCCGTCGCCGGCACCACGAGGAGACACACCCGATGAACCCGCGCAAGATCCTGGTCGCCCAAGGTGGTGGCCCCACCGCTGTCATCAACCAGTCGCTCGTCGGCGTGGTGCTGGAGGCGCGGCGACACCGGGGGGTCGAGTTTGTCTACGGGGCGCGGCATGGCGTGCGCGGCATCGTCAACGAGGACCTCGTCGACCTGACGCAGGAGACCAGCCACAACCTCGAACTGGTTGCCGCGACGCCGGCCGCCGCGCTGGGGTCGACCCGTGACAAGCCCGACCTGAAGTACTGCCAGGAGATCTTCAAGGTGCTGCAGGCGCACGAGATCGGGCAGTTCTATTACGTCGGCGGCAACGACTCGTCCGACACCGTGCGCATCGTCAGCGAGCAGGCCCAGGCGGCCAACTACGCGCTGCGCTGCATCCACATCCCGAAGACGATCGACAACGATCTGGTCGGCAACGACCACACGCCCGGCTTCCCGAGCGCGGCGCGTTTCGTGGCGCAGGCCTTCGCGGGCGCCAACCTCGACAACGCGGCGCTGCCGGGTGTCTATGTCGGTGTCGTGATGGGCCGCCATGCCGGCTTCCTGACGGCGGCCTCGGCACTCGGCAAGAAGTTCGCCGACGACGGCCCGCACCTGATCTACCTGCCCGAGCGCACCTTCGACGTCGACCGTTTCCTGGCCGACGTGAAGGCCACCTACGAGCGCTTCGGCCGCTGCGTGATCGCCGTCAGCGAGGGCATCCACGACGCCAGCGGCCAGCCCATCATCACCACGCTGGCCAAGGAGCTGGAGCGCGACGCGCACGGCAACGTGCAGCTGTCGGGCACCGGCGCGCTGGCCGACCTGCTGTGCGAGGAGATCAAGGCCAAGCTGGGCATCAAGCGGGTGCGCGGCGACACCTTCGGCTACCTGCAACGCAGCTTCATCGGCTGCGTCTCGGACGTCGACCAGCGCGAGGCCCGCGAGGTCGGCGAGAAGGCCGTGCAGTACGCGATGTGGGGCAACCGGGACGGCTCGGTCGCGATCAAGCGCAGCGGCTACTACGCGGCCGACTACGAGCTGCTGCCGCTGGAGGCGGTCGCCGGCAAGACCCGCACGATGGAGGACGAGTTCATCTCGCCCAGCGGCACCGACGTCACCGACGCCTTCCGCCTCTACCTGCGCCCGCTGCTGGGCTCGGGCATGCCCGACGCGTTCCGGCTGCGGCCGAACCCGGTGGCGAAGGTGCTCAAGCGCTGACGACCCCGCGCCGGGCGGGTGTCAGGCGCCTCACTGCGCCTCGATGCCCGCCTTCTTCACCAGCTGCGCGTACTTGGCCAGCTCGTCCTTGAAGAACTGCTGGGCCCGCTCGGGCGTGCTGACGTTGATGACGTTGCCCTGCTTGCCCATCGCCTCGGCGACCGCCGGGTCGGCGAAGGCGGCGATGACGGCGGCGTTGATGCGCTTGACCTCCGCCGCCGGCAGGCCCTTGGGGCCGAGCACCGCGAACCAGGCTTCGACCACGTAGCCCGGCAGGCCCTGTTCGACGAAGGTGGGGATGTCCGGTGCGGCGGCCACGCGCTGCTGCGTGCCCATGCCGATGGCGCGCAGCGCACCGGTCTTCAGGTGCTGCTGCACGCTGGGCAGCGCGGCGGTGGCGAACTCGACCTGGCCGCCGATCAGGTCGTTGAGCATCGGCCCGACGCCCTTGTAGGGGATGTGGCGGGCCTTGACGCCGGCCTCGTCGACGAACATCTCCGAGGCCAGATGCAGGATCGTCCCGTTGCCGCCGGAGGCGTAGTTGGCCTCGCCGTTGCGGGACTTCAGCCAGGCGACGAATTCCTTCGCGTTGCTGGCCGGCACCTTCGGGTTCACGACCAGCACGATCGGCGTGTAGCCGACGATGGCGATCGGCACGACATCGGTGCTCAGGTCGAAGGGCAGCTGCCTGATGACGCTCGGGAAGATCACGACGTTGTTGGAGACCACCCCGAGCGTGTAGCCGTCCGGCGCCGACCGGGCCAGCGTCTGCACGCCCAGCACGCCGCCCGCGCCGGGCTGGTTCTCGACCGTCACCGGATGCCCGAGCGCCTTGGACAGCGCGGCCTGCGCGGTCCGCGTGATGGTGTCGACGCCCGAGGACACCGCGTTGGGCAGCACGATGCGCACGGTCTTCTCGCCCGCACCTTGCGCCAGCGCGGGGCCGCCCAGCAGGGCAAGGGACGTGGCGGTCAGCAGGCCGAGGGTCTGGCGGCGGGTCTGGGGCATGGCGTGTCTCCGTGGGGGTCTGGTGATGTCGTGGCCGTCGTCATGGCAGGAGGGGCGGCCTCAGCCGACCACGCCGCGCGCGCTCAGCGCGTCGATGTCGGCGCCGCTGTAGCCCAGGCCGGCCAGCAGCTCGCGGCTGTGTTCGCCCAGGCGCGGCGGGTCCAGCCGCACGCCCAGGCGCTGGCCGTCCAGCGTGATCGGGAACAGCGTGGTCTTGACGGTCTGGCCGGCCTTGTCGCCGTCGGCCAGCGTGATGTCGGCCAGGCCGCCGGTGGCCAGCAGGTGCGGGTCGTCGTACAGGTCCTCGGGGCGGCGGATCGGCGCGTAGGGCAGGCCGGCGGCCTCCATCGTCGCGCTCAGGTCGGCGGCGCTGCGCGTGGCCAGCCGCTCGCGCAGGATCGGCAGCAGCGTGGCACGGGCCTGCACGCGCTGGTTGTTGGTGGCCCAGGCCGGCTCGGCCTTCAGGTCATCGAACCCGAGCGCGTCGCAGAAGGTGGCCCACTGCGCGTCGCTGACGGCGGCCAGGAAGATCTGCTCGCCGTCGGCGACGGTGAAGACGTCGTAGATCGCCCAGGGGCTGATCCGCGCGGGCATCGGCGCGGCCGGCTTCCCGGTCACCGCGTACTGCAGCATGTGCTGGCCGACCAGGAAGATGTTGTTCTCGAACAGGGCGCTCTGGACCTCCATGCCGCGCCCGCTGATGCCGCGCTGGACCAGCGCGCCCAGCACCGCGATGGCGCCGAACATGCCGCCCATGATGTCGTTGACGCTGGTGCCCGCCCGCAGCGGATCGCCCGGCCGGCCGGTCATGTAGGCCAGCCCGCCCATCATCTGGACGACCTCGTCCAGGGCGGTGCGGTGTTCATACGGGCCGGGTAGGAAGCCCTTGTGGCTGGCGTAGATCAGGCGCGGGTTGACGGCCGACAGGCTCGGGTAGTCCAGGCCGTACTTGGCCATCGTGCCGGGCTTGAAGTTCTCGACCACGACGTCGGCGCTGGCGGCCAGGCGGCGCGCGACGGCGGCGCCTTCGGGGTCGTGCAGGTTGACCGCGATGCTCTTCTTGTTCCGGTTGAACATCGGGAAGAAGCCCGCGCCCGCGCCCAGCAGGCGACGGGTGTTCTCGCCGCCCGGGGGTTCGATCTTGATGACCTCGGCGCCCAGGTCGGCCAGCACCATGCCGCAGGTCGGGCCCATCACCATGTGGGTGAACTCGACCACGCGCAGGCCGGCCAGCGGTTGCGGGGGCGAGGGGCGGTCGGGGACGGGGTCGGTCCAGGGGCCGGACGGGCGGTCCGGCGGAAGGTCGGCGGTCATCGGGGGCGGAGCCATCGGGCTCGTCGGTGCGGGCCCCCGATTCTCGAAGCTGCGGCCGGTCGCGTCACACCCGGGCATGCCCCGGGCCGGCGCGCGCGATCGGGCCTCGTCGCTCAGTCGCCCGGTCGTTCAGTCACGCGTGCCGGTGCGGCGCTGGTCGGCACCGGCTTCGGCGCGGCCGGCCTTGCGGCGGTCGCGGCCGACGAAGGGCATCGGGGTCTGGCGGCGGTCCAGCGTCTCGACCAGCTGCAGCGCGGTCTGCGGCGCGGCGGTGGCAGACGACATCGGGCGGGTCTCGCGCTTCAGCGGATGCCACCAGGGCCGGTGCGTGCTCGGGAAGAAGGCACCCAGCACGGCCTGGGTCAGGGCCATCGCCACGCAGCTCAGCAGCATCAGGATCAGGAATTGGGTCATGGTCGTGCTCTCGGGGTTGACGGGCGGCCGCGCGCTCAGCTGTGGCTGCAGGTCGAGCTGACCGGCTGGCCGTCGTCGGCCTGTTGCAGCTGGGCGGGGATGAAGGGCAGATGGCGCGTGAGCTGCTGCAGCGACTGCACGACATCCGCAGGGCTGCTGGCGGTCGACTGGGCGTCGTTCGCGCAGGCGGACCACGATTGCGTGGCCGCGTCCCAGGTCTGGGACAGGAAGGCGAACACGGCCAGGCTGATGCCCAGCCGTGCGGTCAGGAAAAGGACGTCGCTGATCATGGTCGGCACCTCTTGTTCGGGGGTGGCCGACAGGTCCGACATGGGCTGCGGTCCACCAGACTCGTTTATCGGTCTGGTGGTCCGGTCATGAAGGCCGGATCAACGGGGTGCCGGGGGCGCTGTTCGGCGCGGACCCCGGCGTGGGTCAGCGCGCCAGCGTCAGCGCAGGGCGTCCGGCAGCTCGATCTTGACCTCGAGCACCTCCAGGTTGTCCTGGCGTTCGAGGTGGACCTTGATGTCGTCGGGCTGGATCGACACGTACTTCGAGATCACCGCGACCAGCTCGCGCTGCAGCGCGGGCAGGTAGTCCGGGCGGCTGGCGCCGCGGCCGGCGCGCTCGTGCGCCAGGATGATCTGCAGGCGCTCCTTGGCGACGCTGGCGGTGGCCTTCTTCTCGCCGATCAGGAAGGACAGGATGTTCATCGCCTCACCTCCCGCCGAACACGCGCTTGAAGAAACCGGGCTTGACCACCTCGATGAAGCGCATCGGTTTCTCCTCGCCCAGGAAGCGGGCGACCACGTCCTTGTAGGCCTCGGACACGTCGCTGCCCTTCAGGTGGATCGCCGGCAGGCCCTGGTTGGAGGCCTCCAGCACCTGCTGCGATTCGGGGATCACGCCGATCAGCGGGATGCGCAGGATGTCGTGGATGTCCTCCAGCGACAGCATGTGCCCGCCCTGCACGCGGTTCGGGTCGTAGCGGGTGATCAGCAGGTGCTCGCGCACGGGCTCGCGGCCCTCGATCGCGCGGCGGGTCTTGGACGACAGGATGCCCAGGATGCGGTCCGAGTCGCGCACCGAGGACACCTCGGGGTTGGTCACCACCAGCGCCTCGTCGGCGTAGTGCATGGCCATCAGCGCACCGGTCTCGATGCCGGCGGGCGAGTCGCAGACGATGAACTCGAAGCCCATCTCGGCCAGCTCGATCAGCACGCGCTCGACGCCCTCCTGCGTCAGCGCGTCCTTGTCGCGTGTCTGGCTGGCGGCCAGCACGAACAGGTTGTCGCACTGCTTGTCCTTGATCAGCGCCTGGTTGAGGTTGGCCTCGGCGTGGATCACGTTGATCAGGTCGTAGACCACGCGACGCTCGCAACCCATGATCAGGTCGAGGTTGCGCAGGCCGACGTCGAAGTCGATGACCACGGTCTTGTGGCCCGCCAGCGCGAGCCCGGAGGCGAAGCTGGCGCTGGTCGTGGTCTTGCCCACGCCGCCCTTGCCGGAGGTGACGACGATGATCTTGGCCATCGGTTGGAATCCTTTTCGGTGAGTGAATCAGCGTGTCCGGTCCGACCGGTCTCAGCGCTGCTTCAGGGGTTCGACGATGAGCCGCTCGCCATCGAGCCGGACCTGGGCCGGACGGCCCTGCAGGTCCGCCGACAGCGGCGTCTCGAAGGTGCGCCAGGTGCCCGCGATCGAGATCAGCTGCGGCTCCAGGCAGGTGCTGAAGATGCGCGCCCCGGCATCGCCGCGGGCACCGGCAATCGCCCGGCCGCGCAGCGGCGCGTAGACGTGGATGCTGCCGTCGGCGATCACCTCGGCGCCGTGGCTGACGACCGCCAGCACGACCAGGTCACCGCCGCGTGCATAGACCCGCTGGCCCGAGCGCAGTGGCCGGTCGATCACCAGGGTCGGGACGTGAGCGGGCGGTTCGGCGGGCGTTTCAGGCGGCGTTTCGGGCGGCGCTTCAGGTGTCGCGACCGGTGCGGCAGGACGTGCGGACGGCATCGGCGCGGCCGCCTCGGGCGGTGCCTCGGCCAGGCCGAGCTCGCGGGCCTGCGCCTGCAGCGCCTCGCCACCGCCCCGGCAGGCCACCGGCTGCAGGCGATGGCGCTTCAGCAGCGCGACCAGCGCCGCCAGGTCCAGCCGGGCCGCGGCGTCCGCGTCCAGCGAGGCCAGGTCGAGCAGCAGCGGATCGTGGTCGAACATCCCCGGCGCGTCGGCGGTCTGGGCTTCGAGTTCGGCGCTCAGGCCGCTCAGGTCGGCGTCGCGCACGGTCAACGCCGTCAGCGTCAGGACGGCGCTCTTGAGGTCGAGCAGGGCAGGCGCAGCGGGAGGATTTCGGTGGGTGACTGCCATGGAAGCGTCAGCGGAAGGCGGGCGGAGTTTAGCCGTCGCACCCTGCCGGAACTGCGCGTTCCGTCACGCCTGGACACCGCTTTCAGGGGCCACAAGGGTTGTCGCCGAAACATCACAGGGCGTGTGCGGGTGCTAACGCAGGCCGCATCCGTGTGAGCGGTGCAAGGCTCGGACGCAAACCCGCGACGGTATGCCCGGCGCTGCAGAAGATGCGGTCCATCCACTTCACGGAGACCGCCATGAACCCGCAAACGACCCTGGGCGCCTGCCCCCGCCCCGCCCTCGTGGCGGCCCGCCATGCCCGCGCCGATGTCGGCGCCGATGCCCGCAGCCCGATCGCCCGCCCGGCCCTGGGCCTGGCCACGCTGGCACTGGCCGTCGCGATGCTGAGCGCCTGCGGCGGCGGCAACGACGGCGCCACCTACGGCAGCACCGGCACGACCGGCACCGGCGCGGTCGCCCTGAGCGAGACCGCGCACGGCCTGAGCGTGACGCTGCAGGACGGCTCGGCCATCGCCAGCGCGGCCGGCAGCGCCAGTGCCGGCGCGACCGCCGCCAGCGGCACCGCCCGGGCCTTGCGCGGCAGCCGCAGCGCGTCCGACAGCGACGACGCCGCCGGCAGCGACGACAGCGGCGCGATCCAGTGGACCAGCACGCAATACACGCTGAGCGCAGCCATCGCCACCGGCCCGGGCGCGGGCACCTCGCTGACCGGCGCGCTGATGCTGCGCGGCGAGCTGCGCAGCGACGGCACCACCCGCCTCGAAGGCCGCTTCGTGCCGTCGCTGGCGTCGACCACCGTGCTGGCCTCGCGGCTGGGCGGCGCCTCGACACCCACCGGCGCGGTCGCCGCATCCCGCGACACCTACCGCAGCCAGGTCCGCACGCTGGCGAGCCAGCTTGACGACTCGATCCGCCGCAACGCCGGCAACGCCGCCGCCACCCGCGCCGCCATCGCCACCTTCACGGCCGGCATGCGGGCGGCGACCGAGTCGCTGCAGGGTTCTCTCGACGACAGCCTGTCTGGCGCCGACGCCGGCGCGCGCAGCAGCCGCAGCTCGCGTGGCGGCAAGGTCGACGTCAAGGGCACGATCAGCGCCACCGGCGCGGTCACGCTGCGCTTCTCCTGGAGCGGCCACGCCGTCACCCTGACCGGCCAGCAGGCCGCCGACGGCAGCCTGAGCGGCAACTTCACCGACAGCCGCACCGGCGACGCCGGCACCTGGACGGCCACCGCACCGAGCACGACGCCCGCGCCGACGCCAGCACCCGCACCGGCTCCTTCCCCGTCTCCGGCACCGGCCCCCGCGCCTGCCCCTGCCCCTGCGCCCGCTCCCGCGCCCTCGCCCGCCCCTGCGCCCGCGCCCGCCCCTGCGCCCGCCCCTGCGCCCGCGCCAGCACCGGCACCGGCACCGGCACCGGCACCGGCACCGGCACCGGCACCCGCGCCGGTCGGTGACCCAGCTGCCGGTGCGACCAAGTTCAGCGCCACCTGCGCCGGCTGCCACGGAGCGGCCACGTCCAACCCGGTCCCCAAGGGCGCCACGCTGACCGGCCTGCAGACCGCGATGACGAGCAAGTCCGCCCACAGCTTCTTCGCCAGCACGCTGACGCAGCAGGAGCTGCTGGATCTGTCGGCCTACATCGCGAAGGCGAACGGGTTGTGAGGGGCCGGCTGGCGCACGCCGAGTGCGTCGCCGGAGGGCGACGATGGCTGGCGCGGTGGTGGTGGCGTGGGTGTGACTGGACAGGTCGCTGACCCCCTCCCCCGGGGACCGGGGTACTCCCCCTTGGCAGGGGGAGAGTGGAAGGCAGCGCGCTGATTGACGTGGCCGTCCTCGATCGACTCTCCCCCTGCCAAGGGGGAGTACCCGTCAGGGGGAGGGGGTCCAGCAGCCTCCGCAAGCCCCTTCCCCCCGAGACACGCAGCTAGCCGCCCTCACCTTCACCCAACGCTCGCGCCAGCCGCCCCAGCGCCGCCTCGTCCAGCTTGCCCGCCCGCCTCGCCAACGCCAGCTGGCGCCTTCCCAGCTCGCGGTAGAACGCGGCGTGGTCCGCGCCCAGGCCGTCCAGCGCCGTGATCTGGCGGCTGACGACCGCCGCATCGCCGCGGGCGATCGGGCCGGCTTGCGCCCCTGCCAGCGTGCGTTCGGCGGCGGCGCCGAGGGTGACGCGGGCCAGCGGCAACAGGGCCCGCAGCGTCGCGGCCTCGTCGATGCCCAGCGTGCGCCAGACCGATGCGGCCTCGTCCAGCATCGCCAGCAGGTAGCTCGCGGCATAGGCCGCCCCCGCGTGGTACAGCGCTCGTTGCCCCGGCGGCAGGCGCAGCACCGGCAGGCCCAGGGCATCGGCCAGCGCTTCGAGCTGCACCCGCAGGCCGTCGTCGGAGGCCTCGATCGCCACGCTGCTGCCGCGCAGCCGTTGCGCGGCCAGCACTGGGTCCGAGAAGATCTGCAGCGGATGGAATCCCGCCACCGCCGCGCCCTGGTCGGCGGCGGCCTGCAGGGCGGTGGCGACATCGGTGGCGCCGCTCAGGTGCAGCACCGCCTGGCCGGCCCGCCAGCGCAGCGCCGCAGCGGTCGGGGCGATCGCGTCGTCGACCACGCTGAGCCAGACCCAGTCGGCCGCATCGGCCGCCGCCTGCATCAACATCACCTCGGCCGCGCCGCCGTCCTGCCGCAGGCGGTCGACCAGCGCCTCTGCCGATGCCGGCGTGCGGCTGGCCACGGCGACGATCTCGCAGCCTGCCGCCTGCAGCGCCGGGGCCATCACCCGGGCGATGCGGCCGGCGCCGAGGAAGGCCATGCGGGGGCGGACAGGGGACGGGTTCTGCGGCTCGGTCATGGCGCCAGTTTGCCGCGCGCGGCCTTGCTGCGAGACTGGTTGCCCCGCAGACCCGCAGTCCTTGCTGCCACTGGCCATGCCGACCTCCGCCCTGCCCATCCTCGATTTCCGCGCCGCCGACGCGCCCGAGCGCTTCTGCGCCAGCCTGCGCGAGACCGGCTTCGCCGCGCTGGTCCACACCCCCCTGTCGCCGGACCTGGTCGAACAGGTCTGCGACGAGTGGCTGGCCTTCTTCGACAGCCCCGCCAAGGCGGCCTATGCCTTCGACCCGGTGCGCCAGGACGGCTGGTTCTCGCCCGAGGTGTCCGAGACCGCCAAGGGCCACACCCGCAAGGACCTGAAGGAGTTCTTCCACCTCTACCCGTGGGGCCGCTACCCGGCCGAGCTGAGCGACGCGGCGCGCCGCCACGCCCGTGAGGCCGAGTCGCTGGCCGCGACGCTGCTGGGCTGGGTCGAGCAGCACAGCCCGGCCGAGGTCCGTGCGCGCTACAGCGAGCCGCTGCCCGGGATGATCGACGGCAGCGACCAGACGCTGCTGCGCGTGCTGCGCTACCCGCCGCTGCGGGGCGACGAGCCGGCCGGTGCGCTGCGGGCCGCCGCGCACGAGGACATCAACCTGCTGACGGTGCTGCCCGCCGCCAGCGAGCCGGGCCTGGAGGTGCTGGGCCGCGACGGCCACTGGATCACGGTGCCGTGCGCGGCCGATGCGCCGCAGGCCGGGCTTGTCGTCATCAACACCGGCGACATGCTGCAGGAGGCCTCCGGCGGCCATTACCCGTCGACCACGCACCGCGTCGTCAACCCGACCGGCGACGGCGCGCTGCGCTCGCGGCTGTCGCTGCCGCTGTTCCTGCACCCGCGCCCGGAAGTGCGCCTGTCGGCACGCCACACCGCCGGCAGCTACCTGCTCGAACGGCTGCGCGAACTGGGGCTCAAGCCATGAGCCACCCGGACACCGGATCGCAGGACAGGCCGATGGGCACGGGCATCCTGGACGTCGCCACCGTGCAGCGCCGGCTGCGCGCCTTCTCGGACGCACGTGGCTGGGAGCCTTATCAGACGCCCAAGAACCTCGCGATGGCGATGGTGGTCGAGGCCGGCGAGCTGGTCGAGATCTTCCAGTGGATGACCCCCGAGGCGTCCACCCGCATCGCCGACCAGCCCGATGTCCAGCAGCACCTGGGCGAGGAGATGGCCGACGTGCTGGTCTACCTGCTGCAGATCGCCGACCGCTGCGGCATCGACGTGGCGGCGGCGATCGACCGCAAGATGGCCCTCAACGCCGCCAAGTACCCGGCACCGGCCGATGCCGCGCAGGCCACGCTGGTGCTGGGCGCGAACGGCAAGCTGGTGCTGGACGACGGGGCAGAAGGCGCGGCCTGATCCGCCCGGTTCAGGCCGCCAGCGCGGCCTTGGCCGAGCGCCGCAGCCCGACCGCGTCGTCCTCGGCCAGCGTGCGGTCGTGGTCGTCGAGCCGGAACATCCGCATCGAGTCGGTGACCCGCGCGACCTGCCCGTTCAGCGTCATCGCCGAGGCGGCCAGCTGCTCGACCATCGCGGCGTTCTGCTGCGTGATCGCGTCCATGTGCGAGACCGCCTCGTTGACCTGCGAGATGCCGAGCTGCTGCTCCTGCGCCGCGCCGCTGATCTCGCCGAGCAGGCTGCTGACGTTGGCGACGGCCTCCAGCGCGTCGCCCATCCGCGCGCGCGCATCCTGGGTCTGCTGATCGCCTTGGGCGACCCGCTCGTGCGCCTCTCCGATCAGCACGCGGATCTCGCGCGCCGCGCCGGCCGTGCGGGTGGCCAGCGCGCGGACCTCGGCCGCGACGATCGCGAAGCCGCGGCCGGCCTCGCCCGCCCGCGCCGCCTCGACCGCCGCGTTCAGCGCCAGCATGTTGGTCTGGAACGAGACCGACTCGATCACATGGACGATCTCGCCGATGCGCTGCGACGACTCGCGGATCGCCGCCATCGCCTGCGCCACGCCCTGCACGGCATCGTGGCTGCGCTGCGCGACCTCGGCCGTCTCCTGCGCCAGCCGGGCGCCCTGGCGGGCCGATTCGGCGCTCTGCTGCACCGTGCCGTTGATCTGCTCCATCGACGCCGCCGTCTCCTCCAGGCTGCTGGCCTGCGCCTCGGTGCGGCCCGACAGGTCCTGGTTGCCGGCGGCGATCTCGCTGACCGCCGCGCCGACCTGGCTCATCTCGGCCCGGCAGTCGCCGATCAGCGCCTGCAGGTTGACCGTCATCTGCGCAAGCGCCTGCTGGACCTCGCCCAGCGGCCCCGGATCGGTGACCGCCGGCGGCCGCGACAGGTCACCCGCCGCCAGCCGTTGCGCCTCGCGCGCCAGTTCGCGCAGCTGTCGGCGTGCGTGATGCTGGCCGGTCCAGGCGGCGGCCAGCGCCAGCAGCGCGGCCAGTGGCACCCAGGTCTGCGCCGGCAACGTCGCCGCCGCCAGGCCGATGCTGCCCAGCGTCGCGCCATGCAGCGCCAGCGCGCCGGCCCCGCCCAGCGCATGCCAGGCCTCGGCGACACGGCGGCGCAGGCGCCCGGCCCACGTCGCCTGATGGACGCGGCTGTGATGGACGATGTGGCGCAAGGGCCGGCCGGACGCCGCTTCCTCGCGCATCTGCGCATACAGCGCCTCGGCCGCGTCGACGCCCTCGCGGCTGGCCGGCGTGCGCACCGACAGGAAGCCGACGATGCGCTCGCCCTGCCGCATCGGCGTCGCATTGGCCTGCACCCAGTAGTGCTCGCCGGTCTTGCGCCGGTTCTTCACCAGCCCGGTCCACGGCAGACCGGCCTCGACGGTCTCCCACAGGTCCCGGAACGCCTCGGCCGGCATGTCCGGATGCCGCACCAGGTTGTGCGGCTGCCCCATCAGCTCGTCGCGCGTGTAGCCGCTGACGTCGATGAAGGCCTGGTTGCAATAGGTGATCCGACCCTTGAGGTCGGTCACCGACACCAGCATCCGGTCGCCCGGAACCTTGAACTCCTGACCCGTGACGGGCAAGTTGACGCGCATCGCCGCACTCCATCCGCATCCCGCCAGCGTGGGGACCCGAACCCGGATTGGGCCAGCGGCCACCCCCTCGACATCACTTGAACAAAGCGTGAATCGGGGGGCAGATGCGTGGCGGAGGTCACGGGGAGGCGGGTGTTGCGGGGTTGTTCTGGACACGTTCGAGGCAGGCGTCGCCTTGCACGAGTCATCCGGACTTCGCCGATCAGGCCAGATGATTCGGGATCCGCTCGCCATTCCTAGCACTTGGTGCTATACATCAAAGGCGCACATGACGGTCTACAAGACTCGCTGGTTCGACCGCTGGGCGCGCAAGGAAGGACTTCGCGACGCCAGTCTGCTGGCCGCTGTCGATGAGATGACCAGAGGTCTGATCGATGTGGATCTCGGCGGCGGGCTGGTCAAGAAGCGGATGCCTTGAAAACGCTGGCAACGCAACTGCTGTCGATGTCGGCGCCGGCCGTCACCGCGGCTCAGCTCTCAGGCGAACTGTTGGAGGTGCAAGGCCATGCGCAAGACACGATCACCGATTCTTGAAGCCGTCCGCGAGACCGCCCATGGCCTGCACAAGGCAGGTGTGCTGGACCAGGTGACGTTGCGCGAGTTCGATCGGATCTGTCTTCCACCGATTGAGCCGATGGCGCCGGAACAGATCCGGCAGATCCGCGAGAACTCGCGAGTCAGTCAGGCCGTTTTCGCGCGGTTGCTCAACACCAGTGTCTCGACCGTACAGAAATGGGAGATCGGCCAGAAGAAGCCGACCGGCACGGCGTTGAAACTACTGCATCTGGTGCAGACGCGCGGTCTCGACGCGATCGCGTGACCGGGGGTTGGCGGTCGCGCTGGCCCGCTCAACCCGCCAACCCGCTCCCCTTCCACCCCCGCCACCCCCCGAACTCGCTGATGTCCCGGGCGCCTTCCAGCCCGCTGGCTTCGCAGATGAAGCCGGGGACTTCGGTGCCGTCGGCCAGCAGGGTGCGGCCGATGCCGAGCGGGGCGGGGATGGCGGCGACGAAGCTGCCGAAGGTGGTGGCGGGGAGTTCCCAGACCTCGACCTCGATGGCGACGCCGCCTGGTGTTGCGCCGGGGGCCACGCGCTGCAGCCCCGGGCGCTTGCCGTCGGGCAGGGCGTAGAGGCGGTAGACCGGCGCGGTGCGGGTGGCGGCGACGAGGCGGGCGCCGCGTGAGGTGAGTTGCGGGTTCAGCGGCTGGCCGGCGAGGTGGGCGCCGCAGACGGCGACACGGACCTGGCCGGAGGGCGTCTGATGGGCCGGTGGTGCCAGGCGTTGCGCGGGCTGTGCGTGGCCGGTTGCGCCCAGCGTCGCGGCGGGGCCCGTCAGCGTGGCCTGCCAGCGGGCGGCCAGGCGCAGCAGCGGGACGTCCTGGTGGGCGGGGGCGAACAGCGTGATGCCGAAAGGGCGGCCGAAGGGCCGGCCGGCGACGCCAGCTTCGGCCGATCCACCCGATCCGCCCGATCCACCGGCCAGCCAGCCCGAGGGCAGCGCCACGGCGGCGTAGTCCAGCAGGTTCATGAAGTTCGTGTAGACGCCCAGTTCGCTGTTGCGCGCGATGGGTTCGGCCAGCATCGCGGCAATGGTCGGGTGGCCGGGGGCCGTGGGTGTCAGCACCGCGTCGACCTGCGACCAGACCGCGTCGCAGCGGCGCTTCAGGGCCTGCAGGCGGACCTGTGCGGCGTAGGCGTCGGCGGCCAGCAGCGTCTTGCCGCCGAGCGTGATCTCGCGGGTGACGGGGAAGACGGCGTCGGGCTGGCGCTCGATGAAATCGCGGATCGCGCCGTAGCGTTCGGCCACCCACGGGCCTTCGTAAAGCAGCCGGGCGGTCTCGTAGAAGGGTTCGAAGTCCAGCTCGACCAGTTCGGCGCCCAGTGCCCGGGCCTGTTCGATGGCCGCGTCGAAGGCGGCTGCGCAGCCGGGCTCGGTCCAGACCAGCTGATCGCGGCGCGGCACGCCCAGGCGCGGGCTGGGGGCGGTGCCGATGTCGTGGCCGTGCGGCTGCGCGGGGCGGCTGCACGGGTCGTCGGCGTCGTAGCCTTGTGCGACGGCCAGCACGGCGGCGGCGTCGTCGGCGGTCAACGCGAAGATCGACACCACGTCCAGCGTGCGGCAGGCCGGCACCACGCCGCGCGTGGACAGCAGGCCGCGGGTCGGCTTCAGGCCCACGAGCTGGTTGAAGGCGGCCGGCACGCGGCCCGATCCCGCCGTGTCGGTGCCCAGGCTGAAGCTGACCTGGCCGAGCGCGACCGAGACCGCCGATCCCGCGCTCGACCCGCCGGACACGTAGGCCGGATCGAAGGCGTTGCGGCAGGCGCCGTGCGGCGAGCGGGTGCCGTTCAGGCCGGTGGCGAACTGGTCCAGGTTGGTCTTGCCGACGGGGATGGCGCCGGCATCGACCAGGCGCTGCACGACCGGCGCGTGGGCGGCCGGCGCGTAGGCATAGGCGGGGCAGCCGGCGGTGGTCGGCAGGCCGGCCACGTCGATGTTGTCCTTGACCGCGAAGGGCACGCCCCAGAGCGGCAGCGTCGCAGGGTCACGGCCCCCTTCACGGGTCATCAGCGCGCGGGCCTGCGCGCGCAGCGTGTCGGCGTCGACGCGGCTGATCCAGACGTGGTGCGTGTCCTCGCCTGACGTGGCGGCGATGACCTGCTCGATCACGCGCAGCGGGTCGGTGCGGCCGTCGGCGTAGGCGGCGCGCAGCGTGGCGAGGTCAAGGGACAGGGGAAGGCCGGTGTTCGTCATGCGAGGGGCTCCTGTCGGACCGTGTCGGCCGGGGCGTCGATCACGGCCACCGTCTGCCCTGCCGCGACCGCCCCGCCTTCGCGGCACAGCAGGCGTTGCAGGCGGCCGTCGCCGGGGGCGGCGATGGTGAATTCCATCTTCATGCTCTCGACCACCAGCAACGGCTGGCCTTCGCGCACGGTCGCGCCGGGTTCGACCAGCAGCTTCCAGACGCTGCCCGGCACGGGGCTGGCGACCGCACGCTGGCCGGGCGCCAGGGCCTCGTCGGCATCGGCCGATGCGGTGACGTCGGCCTCGGCGACATGTTCGGCCTGACCGGCCGCCGCCCAGCGCTCGCGTTCGGCCGCGAAGGCCGCACGCTGGGTGGCGCGGAAGGCGGCGATGGCCTCGGCCTGCTCGTCCAGGAAGGCCTGGTACTCGCGCAGCGAGAAGCGCCCGGGCTCCGTGCGCAGCCGGTGCCGGCCGGCGGGGAAGTCGCGCCGGATGCCGGCCAGCGTCTCGCCGTCGACCGGGTAGAAGCGGATCTGGTCGAAGAAGCGCAGCAGCCAGGGCTTGCCGGGCTCGAAATCGAGCGCGCCGTCGCGGGCATCGCGCCAGCGGTTCCACATCTGCAGCGTGCGGCCGACGAACTGGTAGCCGCCCGGCCCTTCCATGCCGTAGACGCACAGGTAGGCACCGCCGATGCCCACGGCGTTCTCGGGCGTCCAGGTGCGCGCGGGGTTGTACTTGGTCGTCACCAGCCGATGGCGCGGGTCCAGCGGCGTGGCCACCGGCGCGCCCAGGTAGACGTCGCCCAGGCCGAGCACCAGGTAGCGCGCGTCGAACACCGTGCGGTAGACGTCCTCGATCGAATCCAGCCCGTTGATGCGGCGGATGAACTCGATGTTGCTCGGGCACCAGGGCGCATCCGGTCGGACCGACTGCATGTATTTCTCGATCGCCAGCCGCGTGCTCGGGTCGTCCCACGACAGCGGCAGCCAGACCGTGCGCGAGGGCACCGACAGGTCGTCGGTCGGCCCGAGTTCATCGTCCAGCCGGGCCAGCAGGCCGAGCAGCGTGTCGCGGTCGAGCACGCGCGGGTCATGGTGGACCTGCAGGCTGCGGATGCCCGGCGTCAGGTCGATCACGCCACGCAGCTCGCCGGCATCGATGCGTGCCTCGATCGCCGACATCAGCGCATGCACGCGCAGGCGCAGCGCGATGTCGAGCACCGGCTCGCCGTATTCGAGCAGCAGGTAGCGGTCGCCGGCCTGGCGGATCACGCGGGCCGGCCGGCCCGGTACACCGTCGCGTGAGGACACGATCGCGGCCTGGCCGGTGGGCACGACGCCCGCCTCGGGCAAGGCCGGCAGCGGCCGGTCCAGCGTCGCCAGTGCCGCGTCGAGCTGCTCGTGCAGGCTCAGTGCCTGAGCCAGTGACAGCGGCACGAAGCGCAGCGTGTCGCCCGGGCGCAGCTGGCCGAGCTTCCAGCGTTCACCGGCGACGACCACGGCGGGGCAGACGAAGCCGCCCAGGCTCGGGCCGTCCGGTCCGAGGATCACCGGCATGTCGCCGGTGTAGTCGACCGCGCCGATCGCGTAGGCGTTGTCGTGCAGGTTGGATGGGTGCAGGCCGGCCTCGCCGCCGTCGGGCCGTGCCCACGTCGGCTTCGGGCCGATCAGGCGCACCCCCGTGCGGCTGGAGTTGTGGTGGACCTGCCAGTCGGTCGCGTAGAAGGTCGCGATGTCCTCGGGCGTGAAGAAGTCGGGCGCGCCATGCGGGCCGTCGAGCACGCCGATGCGCCAGTGCCGACCGGGCGCGGGCAAGGTCAGCGCAGGCGTGTCGAAGCGTGGCGCGTCCGGGCAGGCACGGTCATCGCCGACCGGCAGCAGGTCGCCGACACGCAGGTTGCGCCCGCCGTGGCCGCCGAACTGGCCGAGCGAGAAGGTCGCGCGGCTGCCCAGGTAGGCCGGCACGTCGAAGCCGCCACGCACGGCCAGGCAGGCGCGCGCACCGGCGTCCAGCGCGCCCAGGCGCAGCACGGCGCCAGCGGGCAGTTCATGCGCGCGGCCGGGGGCCAGCGCGGTGCGGCGGCCGTCGACCTCCAGCGTCATCGGCATCGGTGCACCGGCCAGCGCGACGACCAGCGGCTGCAGGCAGCGCAGCGCCGGGCCGGCCAGCGTGCATTCGAGCGTGGCGGCATCGGCTGCATTGCCGACCAGGCGGTTGGCCAGCCGGTGGCCGAGCTCGTCCATCGGCCCGGACGGCGGCACGCCGACATGCCAGCAGCCGAGCCGGCCGGGCCAGTCCTGCACGCTGGTCATGACGCCGCCGTCGAGCACCTCGATGGCACGCGGCATCGGCCGGAAGTCGGCCAGCGTCGACGTGACGACGCGGCCCTGCTCGAACACCGGCGCCTCGGCCAGCGCGCGCAGGTAGCCCAGGTTGGTGGCGATGCCGCCGAGCCGCGTCGTGGCCAGCGCGCTGCGCAGCCGGGCCAGCGCCTCGGCGCGATCGCGGCCGGTGACGATCAGCTTGGCCAGCATCGGGTCGTAGTGCGGCGGCACGTCGGTGCCACGCGCGACCCAGCCGTCGACGCGGATGTCCGATGGCTGCGCGCCGGGCACGTCGTCGGCGCTTGGCCAGCGCACCTCGGTCAGCAGCCCGGCGCTGGGCTGGAACTGGCGCGCCGGGTCTTCGGCATAGAGCCGCACCTGGATGGCCGCGCCGCGCGGTTCGGGCGTGACGAGTTCCAGCGCATCACCGCGGGCCAGCCGGACCATCCACTCGACCAGGTCGACGCCGGTGACCTGTTCGGTCACGCCGTGTTCGACCTGCAGCCGCGTGTTGACCTCCAGGAAATGGAAGGCGCCGGTGTCGGCATCGAGCACGAACTCGACCGTGCCGGCCGAGCGGTAGCTCACTGCCTGAGCCAGCCGGACGGCGCAGGCGCACAGCTCGGCGCGGGTGGCTTCGCTCAAGTGCGGCGCGGGCGTCTCCTCGACCACCTTCTGGTGGCGGCGCTGGGCCGAACAGTCGCGTTCGCCCAGCGCGATGACGTGGCCGCGGCCATCGCCGAAGACCTGAACCTCGATGTGGCGGGCGCGGGTGATGAACTTCTCGACGTAGATGCCGGCGTCCTTGAAGTTGGCCTGTGCCAGACGCTGCACCGAGGCCCAGGCCTCGCCCAGCGCGGCCGCGTCGTCGACCCGCCGCATGCCGATGCCGCCGCCGCCGGCGGTGCTCTTGAGCATCACCGGGTAGCCGATGCGTTCGGCGGCGACGCGGGCGGCGTCCAGGTCTGACAAGAGGCCGGTGCCGGGCAGCAGCGGCACGCCATGTTCCGAGGCCAGCGAGCGGGCCGTGTGCTTCAGGCCGAAGGCGCGCATCTGCGCCGGGCTCGGGCCGATGAAGGCGATGCCGGCGTCCTCGCAGGCCTGCGCGAAGGCCGGGTTCTCGCTGAGGAAGCCGTAGCCCGGGTGGATCGCGCCGGCGCCGGTCTCGCGCGCTGCGGCCAGGATGCGCGCGCCGTCCAGGTAGCTCTGCGCCGCCGGGGCCGGGCCGATGCAGACGGCGGCGTCGGCCAGTCGCACGTGGGCCGCGTCGGCATCGGCCTCGGAATGCACCGCGACCGCGCGCAGGCCCATGGCCCGCAGCGTGCGGATGATGCGCACCGCGATCGCGCCACGGTTGGCGATGAGAACGGTGTCGAAGCTCATCGTGCGCTCACCTGGGCGTGTTCGCCTTCGGTGTCCCAGAACAGGAATTCGACCGGCGTCGGGTGGTAGGCGTTGCAGGGGTTGTTGAGCTGCGGGCAGTTGGACACGAGCATGTAGAGGTCCATGTGCGCCGTCAGCTCGACGTACTTGCCCGGCGCGCTGACGCCGTCCTCGAAGGTCAGGCGGCCGTCTGCGGTCACCGGCACGTTCATGAAGAAGTTGATGTTGGGCACCAGGTCGCGCTTGCCCAGTCCGACATCGGCCTGCTGCAGCGCGAGCAGGTAGTTGTCGCGGCAGTTGTGCATGAACTTCTTCTGCAGCGCGTAGCGCACGGTGTTGCTCTCGGCCGCGCAGGCACCGCCGAGGGTGTCGTGGCGGCCGCAGGTGTCGGCGGTGAGGGTCAGCATCGGCCGGCCCAGGTTGCTGGTCAGCACCGAACCGGTGGTCAGGTAGATGCCGCCCTGGGCGAGCAGCGTGTCGGTGGCGCTGTAGTGCTCGGCCGGGTCGTGGCGGGCGTAGAAGATCACGTCGACGGCCTGGTTGCCTTCCAGGTCGACGATGCGCAGCGTCTGGCCGGCATCGATCGGCGTGAACCACGGTTCGCCGGCCGCCTGGCGGTGGCGGCGCACGGCGTCGGCGGGGTCGAGCGGGCTTTCCTGGAAGCGCAGGGCGGTGGGGCTGTTCATCACGGTTCTCCTCGTGGCGACCGGGGCTCAGCTGAGCGCGAACATGTCGCTGTTGTGCAGCGCGCGGGCGCCTTCCGGGCGGTGCTGGCGGCAGACGTCGTCGGGTGCGGCGGGGCCGCGTCGCCAGGCCGCGATGCCGACCTTGCCGGGCGCGTAGCCGGGCCGCCGGTCGAGCGGGTGCGGGGCGGTGCTGATGGCGACGATCACGTCCAGGTCCATGCGCAGCTCGACCGCGCTGCCCTTCACCGCGCGCTCGGCGTCGAAGGCGAAACGCCCGTGGCCATCGACCGTCACGCGGCTGAACAGGTTGACCGGGGCGATCTGGTCGCGCAGCGTCAGGCCGTGCTTGCCGGTCTCGATCAGCAGGCCGTCGCGGCCGCTGCGGTGCATCGCGTTGCGGTGGGTCTCGTAGCGCTGGACGCCGTACCGGGCCTCCATCGTCGGCGTGTCCAGCAGCGCGCCGAAGGGGTCGTGCCAGCCGAGCGTGTCGTGCGTGAACGAGGCCAGCGCGCGGCCCATGTCGCTCATCAGCACATGGCCGGTGCTGTAGTGAGCGGTGTGCTGGGCCTTCAGGCTGTCGGGCATGTTGTAGCGCTCCAGCCGGTCGTGCGCGGCATAGAGCACGACGGAGCAGTTGGCGCGTTCGTCCAGCGCGACGAAGCGCAGCGCCATGCCGCGGCTCAGGCGCCAGCTCCAGTGGCCGCCGCCGGGCACGATCTCGCTCCAGACGACACGGTCGGCCGGCAGCTCCGGCGCAAAGCGTTGCCACAGCGGCGGGGCGTCGACCGGCGCGGTCGGCGGCGGGTTGTCGAGGGTGTGCAGCGGTGCGGTCATGGCGAGGGTTTGCGGATCAGGTCGGCGGGGCGGGTCAGCGGGTCTGGTCCAGCGTCGCGGCCTGCGACAGCTGTTCGAGCAGCTCGTGGTCGGTCTGCATGCCGGAGGTGGCGCGGATGCGGTCGAGCACGACGCGCTTGAGGGCGACGAACTCGGGCGCGAGCTTCATGTCCTGGCTGCGACGCGCGCCGAGCGGCACGGTGTGGATGCTGTCGATGCGGCCGGGGCGCGGCGCCATCAGCACGACACGCTGGCCGAGGTAGAGGGCCTCCTCGACGTCGTGCGTGACGAAGACGATGGTGGTCCGTTCCAGCCGGTGCACGTGCAGGATCAGGTCGTGCATGACCTCGCGGGTCTGCGCATCGAGCGCGCCGAAGGGCTCGTCCATCAGCAGCACCGGCGGTCGGCTCATCAGCGCGCGGGCAATCGCCACGCGCTGCTGCATGCCGCCCGACAGCTGGCCCGGATAGGCGTGCGCCACATGGCCCAGCCCCATCAGGCGCAGCAGCGCATCGGCCCGGCCGGAGGCGGCTTCCACGTCGGCGCTGGTGCGCTCGCGGGTGTGCACGGCCAGCCGGCGGCTGAACTTGATGTTGTCGATCACCGTCAGCCACGGGTAGAGGCTGTAGTGCTGGAACACCATCGCGCGGTCCGGGCCGGGGCCGTCGACCGCCTGGCCGTCGACCTGCAGCTCGCCGGCATCGTGGCTTTCCAGCCCGCCGATCGTGCGCAGCAGCGTCGACTTGCCGCAGCCCGAGGCGCCGACCAGCGTGACGAACTCGCCGCGCCCGATGCCCAGGTCGATCTGCTGCAGCGCGGTGATGCGCGTGCTGCCGTGGCCAAAGTGTTTCCACAGGCCACTGCAGCGGATGTGGTCGTGGTCGTGGGGGAGGTCGTGGGGGTGGTTGGGGTGGCTCATCGCGTGATCCTGTCGTCCTGGGCGACGCCTCAGTGCCGCGTCACCAGCCAGGGGAAGGCCCGGCGGTGCAGCCAGCGGAAGCCCTGGTCCATCGCCAGCCCGATCGCGCCGATCAGCACGATGCCGGCGAAGATCTGGTCGGTCTGCAGGTAGCGCTGCGCCTTCAGGATCGAATAGCCCAGGCCCGAGTTCGCGGCCACCAGTTCGGCCACGACGAGGTAGGTCCAGGCCCAGCCCATCGTCACGCGCAGGGTGTCGAGCAGGGCCGGCTTGGCCGACGGCAGGATGACCTGTTCCAGCAGCTCGCGGCGGGTCGCGCCCATGGTCTGCGCGGCCTCGATCTGCGACATCGGCACGCGCTTCACGTCCTCGGCCACCATCAGCACCATCTGGAAGAAGGTGCCGATGAAGATCACCGCGACCTTGGAGCTTTCGGCGATGCCGAACCACAGCATCACCAGCGGGATGAAGGCCACCGCCGGCATGTAGCGGATGAAGTCGGTCAGCGGCTCCAGCAGCGCCTGCACGCCCCGGTAGCTGCCGATCAGCAGGCCCAGCGGCAAGGCCAGCACGGCCGACAGGGCCCAGCCGGTGACGACGCGGTAGACGCTGATGCCGACGTCGCCGGCCAGGTCGCCGTCGACCGCCCAGGTGATCGCGCGCTGCACGACGCTCCACGGGCCGGGCATGAAGACCGGGTCGTTGTCCTCGCGCAGCGTCAGCGCGATCCAGCCCAGCAGCGGCAGCAGCAGGCCGATCAGGGCCAGTGCCCAGTAGGCCCGGGTCGGGATGGCCTGCCGGACCTGCCACAGCCGGGTCGGGCGCGGTCGGTCGGGCGGCGGGGTCAGGGCAGGATTCATCGTGGCAGGCCGGTCAACACGGGCATGTCGGTGGGTTCGAGCGCGCGCCAGGGGCCGGCGTCGCGTGGCGGCAGGCCCTCCAGCCACGGCAGGGTCGAGCGGCGCACCCGCCAGTCGCCGTCGACCTGTTCGGCCAGGCTGATCTCGCAGTCGGCGGCGGCCATCAGCGCATGGCGGGCGATGCCCTGGTCGGTCGCGACGGCATGGCGCACCGTGCGCGTGCTGGCCGCGTCGAGCTGGCGCGCGCGCAGCGTGATCTGCCAGCGGCCGACGCGGATGCGCAGCCGGCTCAGGCGCGTGCCGGGTGGCTCATCGCGTGAGCCTTCGGCCGACCAGCCGATGCCGTCGTCCCCGGCGACCCAGCGTTCGTCGTAGTCGGCCTCCAGGCCCCACTCGTCCAGGCCGTCGACATCGAAGCGCAGCCCGCCGACATCCGCGATGCGGCTCTCGGCATGGTCGATCAGGCGATGCCAGCGGCAGGCCGCGACGGTGTCGCCGTCGAACCCTTCCACCCGCGTGATGCCGGCGAAGCCTTCCTGCGTCAGCAGCCAGCGCAGCTGCGGCACGCTGCAATCGGCCAGCGAGGACACGCCGGTGTAGTCGGGCCGGTCGGCCGGCACGCGCAGGTCGGCATGCCAGTGCGGCGTCTGCAGCCACCAGACCTGGGTGCCCTGGTCGTCCAGCGTCGCGCCACTGCCGGCCGGCACGCGCAGACGGGTGCGGCGCCACAGGCCTTGCAGCCGGGCGGGGACCGCCTCGATGGAGAAGGTGGCGGGGGTGGCGAGGGTGGCAAGGGTGGAGGGCATCTCAGACAGCCGTCAGGAAGGACACGCCGTAGGCGCCGCGGAAGCCGTCGGCGCGGTCCGGGCCGCTGCCGACCACGCCGTAGTCGTCGTCCAGCACGCGGCTCAGGCGATGCCGGTGGTAGCTGCGCAGGTAACGCGCCATCGGCAGCGTCTGCGCGTGGCCTTCGGGGTCGCCGGCGGCCTCGGGGTAGAGGGCGGCGTGCAGCGCCGGCAGGCGGTACCACGGCTCGACCGGGCGCTCGTGGTGGGCGTTGTGGAAGGCGAAGTTCAGCAGCAGCAGGTTCAGCCACGGCCAGCGTGTCGACACCAAGTTGCTGTAGGTGTTGTGCTGCTCGTAGGCGTGGTCGCGCGGCGGCGCGCCGTCGGCGACCGGGGGCAGCGGCGCCTTCGGGTCGAGCAGCGAATAGCCTTCGTAGGTGTGCTGGTAGGCGTCCGCATACCGCAGCACCGTGACCATCAGCAGCCAGGCGACGCCGTAGCCGACCAGCGCCCAGACCGAGCCCCAGGCCAGCAGCGCGAAGGCCGTCAGGCGCACCACCAGCACGCCGATCACGCGCGGCCGGCGATCACGCCTTTCCTCGATCAGGAAGGGCTGCGCGATGACGTAGCCATGCATCAGCACCTCGACCGCCGGGAGGTGCGCCCACTCGCAGGCCAGCACCAGCCGGCGTCGCCAGGCCGGCCCTTCGCGCAGGAAGCGGCGCACGTCGAAGCTGATGATGTCGGCCCGGTCGACGTGGTGGCGCATGTGCTTGTGGCGCAGGTCGTCGAAGCGCGCGTAGGCGCTGCCGACCAGCCAGCTCATGGCCTCGCCCCAGCGCCGGTTGACGGCCGGGTTGCGGAAGATGCTGTGGTGGGCGAACTCGTGCAGGAAGTAGGCCGACAGGATCATCGCGTGAGCCAGTCCCAGCGTGCCGGCGACGCGCAGCCAGGCTGGCCCCGTCACCAGCATCGCCAGGCTGGCAGCCCAGCACGACAGCAACCAGCCCAGCGCCAGCGTGTTGGGCAGGGCGCCATCGGCATGGCGCCAGACGCTGGCCTGCTTCAGCGGCATCACGTGGCTCACGCGACGCTCCGGCTCAGGGCGCCAGGGCCTTGACGAACTGGGCGTCGAAGGTCGCCTCGGTCGCCGGGATGGTCGTGATCTGGCCCTTGTCCTTGAGGATCTTGCCGATCACCGCGCCGCTGGCGTAGTAGGACGTCGTCTCCGGCCCCGCCACGAAGGCCTTGCCCATCTCGGCCAGGGGGATGTTGTAGACGCCGGCCAGCTGCTCCTTGACCTCGGCGGGCTTCAGGCCCATCGCCTTGCCGATCAGCTTGTAGGCCTCGTCGGGCTTGGCCTTCATGTAGGCCAGGCCGTCGAGGTAGCCGGAGATGACGGCCTTGACGTCGGCCGGGCGGGCCTTGATGGCCTTGTCCGGGAACACCAGCACGTCGGCGATCAGGCCGGGTGCGTCCTTGGACGAGAACACCACCTTGAACTTCTTGCCGCCGCCCTGCGACAGGATCTGCGACACGCTGGGTTCGTAGGTCACGCCCACGGGCACCTTGCCCGATGCCATTGCGGCGGGAATCGCCTCGGGCGTCATGTTGACCGGCTTGATGTCCTTCTCGGTCAGGCCGGCCTTGGACATGGCGTAGGCCAGCAGGAAGTCCGACGGCGACAGCGGGTTGAAGGCGACCGACTTGCCCTTCAGGTCGGCCACGCCCTTGATGCTGGCATCGCCCAGCATCGCGTCGCCGCCGTTGGAATAGTCGATCGGCATGACGACCTTGGCCGAGCGGCCCTGGGCCACCTCGCCGATCACCTGGTCGTAGGTCGCGACGACGCCGTCGACGGCGCCACCGGCCATCGCGGGCAGCAGCAGCGCCGGGTCGTTGAAGGTCTGCAGCTTGACCTTGACGTTGTACTTCTTGAACAGGTCCAGCGCCTCGGCGACGTAGAACGGGCCGTAGCCGATCCACACCGTGGTGCCGATCTTGACCGTGGCCGGCGCGGCCTGGGCGGCCGGTGCCAGCGCGAGACCGAAGGACGCGACCAGCGCGGCGGCCGCCAGGGCCGAGAGCGTGGAACGGCGGGTGCGGGGGGTGGGGCGCAGCAGGGGCATGAGGGGCTCCAAGCGGGGTGGATGACAAAAGCCGATGGTTCGGGGAAGCCACCTCGCGTCGCGAGGGTCCTCCCGGGCTTTTGTCCCGCCGTGGAGCCTGAGGTCCGTCGAAGCGCGCGAGCGCTCCGGGCCTTGAGGCCGGTGGCTCTCGGACCAGTCACCGGTCTGCCTCGACCGGCCGGAACCCTAGCCACCCTGGTGGCGACGTGAGGTCGCTTCCCGGTGCGGAGAGATTGCAAGGCGCGTGCCCGGCGCGGCCGGGGGCCGGGACTGGCCCGGGTCTGGCCCAGGTCTGGCATTGGTGCGGCCTGCGCCGCCTTGGTGCGCCGCGTGCGTCGGAACGAACCGCGCGCGGCCGGCGGGCTCAGCGCGCCGCGAAGCGCAGCAGTTCGGCGGCCAGTGCGGCCGGCTCGGTGACCATCGGGCAATGGCCGGTGGCGAGCTCGCGGACCTCGAAGCCGGGCAGCTCGCGCACCCGCGTGCGCATCGCCGCGATGGTCGGGTAGGCGGGCGCGTGGCAGTCGATGAACAGGCGCGGCAGCGCCGCCCAGCGTGCGCCGTCGAAGGCCAGCGGGTCGCGGTAGGGGCCGAAGGGGTGCGGCACCTGGCGGCGCATCAGCCAGTCGCGGTCGGCCCCGGTGATGCCGAAGTCGGCCGGATCGGGCGGCGGCAGCGCATGGTCGTGGGCCCGCGCGGCGGCGGTGCGGGCGGCGACGACCTCGGGCGCGTGCTGCTCGCCCCAGCCTTCGCCGGGCAGCGGCACCATCGCGTCGACGTAGACGATGCCGCGCACGAGGCCGCGCACGTTGCCCGACGCCACCGCGGACAACCGGTCCGCCGCACCGGTCACCACCATGCCGCCATAGCTGTGGCCGACCAGGATGACGCCGTCCAGCTCCTCGGCCCGCACCAGCGCGACGACATCGTCGACATGGTCCTTCAGCCGGATGCCGGCATGGCGCAGATGGGCCCGGTCGCCGTCGCCGGTCAGCGTCACCGCATGGACCTCGTGGCCGGCCGCACGCAGCGGTGCGAGCACACGACGCCAGATCCAGGCCCCGCCCCAGGCGCCGTGGACGAGGACGATCGGGGCGGGCGTCGGGTGCGTCATGGCGGGGGCCTTCAGGTCGTGTTGGAGGTGCGGCGTGACCGGATTCTGACCAGCCTAGACTGGCCCGTCATCGACCCGCCATCATCGAGCCACGACATCGGAGCCCGCCATGAACCGACCCCATCGCATCGCCGTCATCCCGGGTGACGGCATCGGCCAGGAGGTGATGCCCGAAGGCCTGCGCGTGCTGCAGGCCGCTGCCCGGCGCCATGCCATCGCGCTGGAGCTGACCGACATCGCCTGGGCCAGCTGCGACTGGTACCAGCGCACCGGCGAGATGATGCCGGCCGACTGGAAGGCGCAGCTCGCCGGCATGGACGCGCTGCTGTTCGGCGCGGTCGGCTGGCCGGCGACGGTGCCGGACCATGTCTCGCTGTGGGGCTCGCTGCTGAAGTTCCGGCGCGAGTTCGACCAGTACGTGAACCTGCGCCCGGTCCGCCTGTTCGAGGGCGTGCCCTGCCCGCTGGCCAACCGCCGGCCCGGCGAGATCGATTTCCTGGTCGTGCGCGAGAACACCGAGGGCGAATACACCAACCTCGGCGGCGTGATGTTCGCGGGCACCGAACGCGAGCTGGTGATCCAGGAATCGGTCTTCAGCCGCCACGGCACCGACCGGGTCCTGAAACATGCCTTCGAGCTGGCGATGCAGCGCCCGCGCCGGCACCTGACGGTCGCCACCAAGAGCAACGGCATCGCCATCAGCATGCCGTGGTGGGACACCCGGGCGCGCGAGATGCACGCGCGCTATCCGCAGGTGTCGGTCGACTTCCAGCACATCGACATCCTGTCGGCGAGGTTCGTGCTGCAGCCCGACCGCTTCGACGTGGTCGTCGCCAGCAACCTGTTCGGCGACATCCTGTCGGACCTGGGGCCGGCCTGCACCGGCACGATCGGCCTGGCGCCGTCTGCCAACCTCAACCCCGACCGCACCTGGCCCAGCCTGTTCGAGCCGGTGCACGGTTCGGCGCCGGACATCTACGGCCGCAACATCGCCAACCCGGTGGCGATGATCTGGTCGGCCGCGCTGATGCTGGACTTCCTCGGCCACCGCGCGGCCCACGACGACATCGTCCGGGCCATCGAGCAGGTGCTGGCGACGGGGCCGCGCACGCCCGACCTGGGCGGCTCGGCGTCGACCACCGAGATGGGCCTGGCGATCGCCGAACGGGTTTCGGCGGCGCCATGAAGAAAGCGGGCCGAAGCCCGCTTTCCGGATGACACGAAAAAGGCGAGAGCCTTACTTCTTGTCTTCCATCTTCTTGCATTCGGCGCGCGCGTCGTCCTTCTTGCAATCCTTCGGCGCACCGCCGTGGGAACCAGCGAACGCGGTGACAGATGCAGTGGCCATCAGCGCGGCGACAAACAGCGACAGGTACTTTTTCATCTGAAGGGATTCCTCGTGACGGGGGTGGAAAGGAAGGGGTTTCTCGTCGGCAGGAAGAGGTCTCTTCAAACCGCGTCGCTAATATAGCCACGCATGAGAACCCAGCCGATCTCCTTGTTGTCGACGGGTTTTCTCTTGTGTCTGGCCCTGCTGGGCCTGGATCCGGTGCAGGCGGCGCCACGCACGCCCACCGACGATGCCGAGGTGCTCGAACGCCTGCCGATCCAGGCCGGTGCGGGCGGGCGCGGCGAGCTGGCCGCGCTGCGGCTGGCGGCGCGGCGTGAACCGGTCAGTCTCGACGCCTCGCTGCGTCTGGCCGAGTACCTCTTCGGTCAGGCCATGGCGCAAGGCGATCCGCGCCCGGTCGGCCAGGCCGAAGCCGAACTGCGGCGCGTGCCGACGGCCATCGCCGAAACCTCCGCCGCCTGGCTCAGCCTGCGCGGCCAGCTGCGCCAGTACCGGCATGACTTCGACGGCGCGCTGGCCGATCTGGCCGCGGCTCTCCGGCGTGATCCGACGCTGGCCGAGGCCCATTCCTGGCGCGGTGCGATCTTCCTGGTGCAGGCCGACCTGGTCGCCGCGAAGGCGGAGTGCGATGCGCTGGGCCGCCTGAAGCGCGACATCCTGCAGGCCGCCTGCCTGGGGCTGGCGCAGGCCTACGGCGGCCAGCTGGCACAGGCCGAACGCACGCTTGCAAGGGCCGAGGCCGAGGCCGCGCTGCCCGAGACACGGCTGTGGTTCCTGACCCGCCGCGCCGAGGTCGCCGGCTGGCGCGGCCAGGTCGCCGAGGCCGAACGGCTGTACCGCGCCGCCGGCCAGCTCGGGCTGGACGATGCCTACCTGCTGGCCGCCCATGCCGACTTCCTGCTCGACCAGGGCCGGCCGGCCGAGGTGCTGCGCCTGCTGGCCGGCTGGGACAACGCCGATCCGCTGCTGCTGCGCATCGCCGAGGCCGAGGTGGCGCTGAAGCAGCCCGGCGCCCAGGCCCGGCTGGACGCGCTGGCCGAACGTTTCGCCGCTGCCGGCGAGCGCGGCGACACCACCCACCGGGCCGAGGAGGCGCGCTACTGGCGCGGCCTGCGTGGCGACCCTGCCCGCGCGCTGGCGCTGGCGCGGGCCAACTACGAGGTCCAGCGCGAGCCGCGTGATGCGCGGGTGCTGCTGGAGTGCGCGCTGGCCGCACGCGACCCGGCCGCCGCCCGGCCGGCGATCGACTGGCTGCGCCGCAGCGGTTTCGAGGACCCGCGCCTGCGTACGCTGGCGCGACAACTGGGCGGCTCATGACGCTGACATCGTGGTGGCGTGCCGTGCTGCTTCTGGCGGCGCTCGTCGGGTCGGGTGCCGCGCAGGCCCACAAGGCCAGCGACGCCTACCTGAGCCTGGACGTGCAGGGCGCGCAGGTCAGCGGTCAGCTCGACGTGGCGCTGCGCGACGTCGACGTGGCGATCGGCCTGGACGCCAACGACGACGGCCAGATCACCTGGGGCGAGCTGCGCCAGCGCCGTGACGCGCTGGCCGGCTGGGCGCTGCGCAACCTGACGCTCCAGCGCGGCATCGGCACCGCCGAGCCGTGCCGGCTGGCGGTCGGCACGCTGCAGGTCGACACGCACACCGACGGCACCTACGCGGTGCTGCCGTTGTCGGGTACCTGCAGCGACGACGCCGGCCCGCTGGCGGTCGGCTACCGGCTGCTGTTCGAGCAGGACGCGCTGCACCGTGGCCTGGTCCGCCTGACGCTGGACGGCGCGGCGCAGTCGCTGGTGTTCTCGCCCGAGCGGCCCGAACAGCGTGTCGACGGGGCCCGGCTGTCGCGCTGGACCACGCTGCGGCAGTACATCGTCGAAGGCGTCTGGCACATCTGGCTGGGCTATGACCACGCACTGTTCCTGGTCGCGCTGCTGCTGCCGGCGGTGCTGGTGCGCGAAGGCCGGCGCTGGCGCGGCGTCGAGGGCTTCGGCACGGCGGGTGGCGGCGTGCTGGCGGTGGTCACGGCCTTCACGGCGGCCCATGCGATCACGCTGAGCCTGGCCACCTTCGGCTGGATCTCGCTGCCGTCGCGGCTGGTCGAGTCGGCCATCGCGCTGACCGTCGTGCTGGCGGCGGCCAACAACCTGCACCCGATCGTGCGCGAGCGGCGCTGGCTGGCGGCCTTCGGTTTCGGCCTGATCCACGGCTTCGGCTTCGCCAGCGTGCTGGCCGGCCTGGGGCTGTCGCGCGAGAACCTGGCGCTGTCGCTGGTGGGCTTCAACATCGGCGTCGAACTGGGCCAGATCATCATCGTCGCGCTGTTCCTGCCGCTCGCCTTCCGGGCCCGCCACACCCCCTTCTACCAGCGCGGCGTGCTGGTCGGCGGCTCCTGGCTGGCCTTGGCGCTGGCGCTGGTGTGGCTGGTCGAACGGGTCTTCGACCTGCGGTTGATCACCCCTTGAAGTTGATGAAAATCAAGCGTCGGCCGGACACCTGCGCCTGAAGCGTCTGCAAAGACACGTTGTGCGGGCGTTCGGTGGCGCACCGCCTTCCCAGGGTCTCGGGGCGGCGGCACCATGACCGGACCGTCGAAGCCTTGTCCATCCACCGACCGTCGGGCACCTGCCCGATCGCCGCCCATCGTCCGATGCCCTCGTCCCAGCGCACCCTCCTGCACACCCTGTCGCCGGCCCACAGCGTGCGCGCCCGTTTCTCGCTGGTGATGGCGCTGGCCGGCATCGTGTTCGGCTCGCTGGTGACGCTGAGCATGGAATGGCGCTGGGAACGCGCCGCGCGCCTCAACGTCCAGGACACCTTGCACCTGACGGCCCATCGGGTCGCCGCCTCGCTGGTCGACGACCTCGAGAACCGGCAGCACGAGGTCACGCTGCTGGCCGACCTGATCAGCAGCGCCCGGCTGACGTCGCCTGACGAGATCCGCGCCCCGTTCAACCGCCTCAAGGGCCGCCAGCCCGACTACGCCTGGCTCGGCTACGCCCGCCGCGACGGCAGGGTCGTGGCGGCCAGCGGCGGCCTGCTCGAAGGGGTCGACGTCAGCGAGCGGCCGTGGTTCGCCAACGGCCTGAAGGGTCCGTTCCTCGGTGATCCGCACCTGGCCAAGCTGCTGGCGCCGCACCTGCCGCCCACGCCGTCGGGCGAGCCGCCCCGCTTCGTGGACGTGGCGGTGCCCGTGCGCGATGCCGCCGGCGAGGTCCAGGGCGTGCTCGGGGCCCACCTGTTCTGGGACTGGGCCCAGGCCATCGTGACGAGCGCGCTGGCCGACCTGGACCGTTCGACGCCGTTCGAGGTCCTGATCGCCAATCCGTCCGGCGACCTGCTGATGCGGCCGGCCTCGGTCAGGCACGCCACGCTGGCCGCGCTGCAGGCCGACCCGGCCGACGCCGCCCGCTTCCTGTCGGCCCGGGCCACGGTGCCGGTCCGGGACGTCGACGCCAGCCTGGCCTGGGTGGTGGTGGTGCGAGAACCGCTGCGCAGTGCCTACGCCCCCATCCACGACAGCCGCCGGCTGATGGTCTGGGTGAGCCTGCTGGCCGCACTCGGCTTCGGCGCGGTCGCCTGGCTGATCTCCGGGCGCGTGGTCCGTCCGATCGTCGAGCTGGCCGATGCAGCGCGGCGGCACCGCCCGGCCCGGGGCGCGCGTCCGCCGGCGGCCGGTCCGCGCGACGAGACCGGCCTGGTCGGCGAGGTCATGCACCAGCTGGCCTTCCAGGACGTCCTGACCGGCCTGCCGAACCGCCGCCAGCTGCGCGAGCGGCTCGACCAGGCGCTGTCCCGGCCCGGCCACGGCGCCGTGCTGATGCTCGACCTCGACGGCTTCAGCGACTTCAACGACACCCGCGGCCACGAGGTCGGCGACCTGCTGCTGACGACGCTGGCGCGGCGGCTGGCCGAAGCGGTCCGGCCCGGCGACACGCTGGCCCGCATGGGCAGTGACGAGTTCGTGCTGCTGCTGCCCGACCTGGCCGACGACGAGGCCGGCGCCTGCGCGCGGGCCCGCGAACACGCCGAACGCCTGCTGGCGCTGGTGCGCCGGCCGCTTGAACTGGCCGGCGAACGCAGCCATGTCCAGGCCTCGATCGGCGTGCGCAGCTTCGGCGCCCAGCCGCTGACGTCCGCCGACGTGCTGCAGCAGGTCGAGGTCGCGATGTTCGAGGCCAAGCGTCCGGGCCACGACAAGGTCTGCCTGTTCGACACCTCGATGCAGGTCGCGCTCGACCAGCGCGTGCAGTTCGAGAGCGAGCTGCGCCAGGCCGTGCCGGGCCAGCTGCATGCGGTGCTGCAGCGCCAGGTCGACCTGCAGGGGCGTGTGATCGGCGCGGAACTGCTGGTGCGCTGGCGTCACCCGGAGATGGGGCTGGTCTCGCCGGCGCGGTTCATCCCGCTGGCCGAGGAGACCGGCCTGATCCTGCCGCTCGGCGCCTGGGTGCTCGACGCCGCCTGCCGGCTGATCAGCCGCTGGTCGCAGGAACCGGCGCTGCGCGAGCTGGTGCTGTCGATCAACGTCAGCGCGCGCGAGTTCATCCAGCCCGACTACGTCGCCCAGGTCGAACGGACGCTGTCCGAGCACCGCGCGGCGCCGGGGCGCCTGAAGATCGAGCTGACCGAGAGCGCGCTGGCCCACGACGTCGAGCGCGTGGTCGACCACATGCGGCGCCTGAAGGCCATCGGCGTGAGCTTCGCGCTGGACGACTTCGGCACCGGCTTCTCGTCGCTGGCCTACCTGCAGCGCATGCCGCTGGACCAGCTCAAGATCGACCAGTCCTTCGTGCGCTCGCTGCCGGCCAACGACAACGACGCGGCCATCGTGCGCACCGTCATCACGCTGGGCCGCAACCTCGGGCTCGACGTGATCGCCGAAGGCGTCGAGACCGCCGCCCAGCGCGAGTTCCTCGTCGCCGGCGGCTGCGACCACTTCCAGGGCTACCTGTTCGGCCGGCCCGAGGCGATCGACGACTTCGAGGCGGGGCTCCGGGCGCCGCAGGACTGAGGTCTGCGGCGCTCGTGGCACGATCGCGGCCCGCTGTTCCCCCGCCACCCCCCTGACCGCTGCGCCGCCGCAGCCCCATCACATGGAACTCTCCACCTGGCTCGCCTTCTTCGGCGCTTCCTGGGCCATCAGCCTCTCGCCCGGCGCCGGTGCCGTCGCGGCGATGGGTGCGGGCCTGTCCCACGGCTTCCGGCGCGGCTACGTGCTGACCTTCGGGCTGGTGCTGGGTATCCTGACGCAGCTGGTGGTCGTCGGCCTGGGCCTGGGCGCGCTCGTGGCGACGTCGACCGCGTTCTTCCAGGTCGTCAAGTGGACCGGCGTGGCCTACCTCGTGTGGCTGGGCGTGCAGCAGTGGCGCGCGCCCGCCCGGCCGCTGGTGGCCGAGCCGGCCGGCAAGGTCGACGCCGGTGCCGATGACGCCGCGACCGCCGCCGCGCACCCGCGTGCGCTGGTGCTGCGTGGCTGGATGATCAACGCGGTCAACCCCAAGGGCACCGTCTTCCTGCTGGCCGTGGTGCCGCAGTTCCTCGACCTGGCGGCGGCGCTGGCGCCGCAGTACGCGGTGATCGGCGCGACGCTCGTGTTCACCGACCTCGTCGTGATGGCCGGCTACACCGCGCTGGCCGCGCGGGTGCTGGGAGCCTTGCGCAGCCCGGCGCAGGTGCGCACCACCAACCGGGTCTTCGGCACCCTTTTCGTGGCCGCCGCCGCGCTGCTGAGCGTGTTCAAGCGCGCGAGCTGAACGGCGTCCGGCGCCGGCCTTCAGCGCGTCATCGGCAAGGCCACGCCCATCGCGACGAACAGGCCGCTGCAGGTGCGGTTGAAGGTCTTGCCGACCCGTTCGAGCAGCACGCGGATGCGCTGGGCCAGCAGCGCCAGCACCATCTCGACGATCACCTCGACCACCACGAAGGTCGCGGTCATGACGACGAACTGCGTCGCCAGCGCCCGGCCCGGGTCGATGAACTGCGGCAGGAAGGCGCCGTAGAACAGCAGCGCCTTGGGGTTCGAGGCCGCCGTCAGCAGGCCTTGCCGGAACAGCGTCGCCGGCCGGGCATCACCCGGTGCGGCATCGGCCTGCAGGTGGATCGGCGGGGCGCGCCAGAGCTGGATGCCCAGCCACACCAGGTAGCCGCCGCCGACCAGCTTCAGCACCGTCAGCGCATGCGCGCTGGCCTGCAGCAGCGCGCCGATGCCCAGCATCGACAGGGCGATCAGCGCGGCGAAGCCGACCGAGCCGCCGGCCACCGTCCAGGTGGTCTTGCGGCTGCCGTGCAGCGCGCCGTGGGTCATCACCAGCAGGCTGTTCGGGCCGGGCGTCAGCGACAGCCCGATCGCGGCGACGAGGTAGAGCAGCCAGGCGTTCAGCGACATCGGCGGGCTCCGTTCAGCGCGGCTTGAGGAAGGGTCGATCGGTGCTGCGCGGCGCCGTCGGACGCTCGCGGCGCGGGCCGGCACCACGCGCCGGGCCCTTCGGACGCGGCGGGGCGCTGGCGCCGCGTTTCTTCTCGCGCAGCATGAAGAGGTAGAGGCTCTCGACCTTCTCGCGCGCCCACGGCGTCTTGCGCAGGAACTTCAGGCTGGAGGCGACGCTGGGTTCGCTGGTGAAGCAGCGCAGCGTGATGCGCTGGCCCAGGCCGTCCCAGCCGTAGTGCTCGGACAGTTCGGTGACGATGCGTTCGAGCGTCAGGCCGTGCAGCGGGTTGCGGGACTGGGGCGCCGTTCCCGCGTCGGGGGCCGGCCCGGCTGCTTGATCCGGCTCGTCAGGATTCACGTTCATGGCGCCGATGATCGCCGAGCGGCCGGCACCTCGGGTGCGGCGCGCGGCAGACTTGCGCGATGCGCCTCTCACCGCTCCTCCGCATCGGGCTGCTGCTGCCCGTCGTCGTCCTGGGCCTGCTCGTCGGCCTGACCGCCCGCGCGGCCGAGTTGCCGCTGCGGCCCGGCACCCAGGAAATCGAGGTCACGCACGACGGCCGGGACCGCAAGGTCATCGTGCACGTTCCGGCACGGCCCGATCCGGGCCAGCCGCTGCCGCTGCTGGTGGCCCTGCACGGCGGTGGCGGCCACGCGGCGCTGATGGCCGACGAGGCCCGCTATGGCCTGGTCGGCGCCGCCGACCGGCACGGCTTCGTCGTGGCCTTCCCGAACGGTTTCAGCCGCCTGCCCGGAGGCCGGCTGGCGACCTGGAACGCCGGAGGCTGCTGCGGCGCGGCGCGTGACCGCCAGATCGACGACGTCGGCTTCATTCGCGCGGTGGTGGCGCGGCTGCAGGCGCGCCTGCCGATCGACGCCGGGCGCATCCGCGCGACCGGCATGTCCAACGGCGGCATGCTGGCGCACCGGCTGGCCTGCGAGGCGGCCGACGTCTTCAGCGCCATTGCCGCCGTGGCCGGCACCGACGCGATGACCGACTGCCGCCCGTCGCGCCCGGTGGCCGTGCTGCATCTCCATGCCCGCGACGATGACCACGTGCTGTTCGACGGCGGTGCCGGGCCGGCCGCGTTCCGCGACCGCTCGCAGGTGATGGACTTCGTCTCGGTGCCGCAGACGATGGCGAACTGGGTCCGGCGCGACCGCTGCGAGCCGCAGCCGCGCACCGTGCTGCAGGTGGATGGCGCGCGCTGCGAGGCCTGGTCCGGCTGTGCCGACGGCGTGCCGGTGCAGCTGTGCGTGACCGAGACCGGCGGCCATTCGTGGCCCGGCGCCGACCAGGTCCGGCGCGGCAAGCCGGGCGCGTCGCAGGCGCTCGACGCCAACGAGGTGATGCAGGCCTTCTTCGAGCAGGTGCCGGCGCGGCGCTGATCAGCCGCCCGGACCGGGCGTCGTGTCCGGCGTGATCCGCGCCGGGCCTTCCGGCAGCTGGATCCGGCCGGTGCGGTAGTCGTAGTCGTAGGCGGTGCCGTGGCGGCCCCACTCGATCGCCACGCGCAGCACACGTTCGGCTTCCTCGGCATCGAGGCTGTCGCGCAGCAGGTGCAGGAACGGCCCTTCCGGCAGCTCGCGGCCGGGCTCCTGGTGAAGGCTGTGGTGGATGTGGGCGGCCAGCGGCACCTGGGCCAGCAGCTGGCGGCCGAACAGGTTCTGGCGCTCGGCGTGTTCGGCCTCGACATAACGGCGGCCCAGCGGCGTCAGCGACAGGTCGCCACGTTCGAGCTGCGCCAGGCCCAGCAGCGCCAGCGCCTCGGTCAGCGGCAGCAGGTCCTCGTCGGTCAGCTCGGTGTCCTCGCCCAGGCGCGGCAGGTCGGCCGTGCCGTGGAACGGCGCCGCGTGCAGACGCTCCAGCAGGCCTTCCATGCGGCCGATGTCGGCCTGCGGCAGGCGGTGGTCAAGCCGCAGCGGCATGGCCTCGTCGAGCGCCTGCGGCGTGGCCGCATCGGCCGGCGCCGGCTCGGGCGCCGTGGCCGGCAGCGGGCGGACGCGCCCGGCGGTCATGACGCCGTAGATCTCGTCGACCAGCGCGCGCACGTCGGCGCTGTCGGGGTCGCGCGGACGCGGCAGGCCCACGCTCATCTGGTAGCGCACGCGGCCCGGGTCGCTGGCGAAGATCAGCACCCGGTCGGCCATCATCACGGCCTCCTCGATGCTGTGCGAGACGATCAGCATGGCCCGCGTCGGCATCTGCCGGGCGGTCCACAGCGCCAGGATCTCGTCGCGCAGGCGCTCGCCGGTCAGCACGTCCAGGGCCGAGAAGGCCTCGTCCATCAGCAGCACGTCGGGCTCGACCACCAGCGCCCGGGCGATGCCCACGCGCTGGCGCATGCCGCCCGACAGCTCGCGCGGCAGCGCGCCCTCGAAGCCCTGCAGGCCGATCAGCGCGATCGCGGCGGCGGCCCGGCGCTCGCGTTCGGCCGGCGCCAGGCCGCGCGCCTCCAGGCCCAGCTCGACGTTCTGCTGCACCGTCAGCCACGGGAACAGCGCGAAGGACTGGAACACCATGCCGATGCCGCGCGCCGTGCCGTGCAGCGGCTGCTGGCGGTACAGCACCTCGCCGCGATCGGCCGGGATCAGCCCCGCGATGATGCGCAGCAGGGTCGACTTGCCCGAGCCGGACTGGCCCAGCAGCGCGACGATCTCGTGCTCGCGCAGCGCGAAGTCGACGTCGGCCAGCACGGTGCGGGGCGCGCCGTCGGCGGCCTTGAAGGCCTTGCCGACGCGGCGCAGTTCGACGATGGGCAGGTTCATGTGCGGGGCGATCGTGGCGGGTCAGAAATGCATGCGGTCTTCGGCCAGCCGCCACAGCCGGCGCCAGACGAAGTGGTTCAGGGTCATGACGTAGACGCACATCACGCCGATGCCCAGCGCGATGCGCGGGAAGTCGCCGATGGCGGTCATCTGCGCGATGTAGGCGCCCAGCCCGTGCGCCTGCAGCGAGGTGTCGCCCCAGCGCACGGCCTCCGAGACGATGCTGGCGTTCCACGAGCCGCCGCTGGCGGTGATGGCGCCGGTGACGAAGCTCGGGAACACCGCCGGCAGCAGGTAGCGGCGCCACTTCAGCAGCCCGCGCAGGCCCAGGTTGGCGGCGGCATAGCGCAGCTCGGTCGGGATGGTCGACGCGCCGGCCACGACGTTGAACAGCAAGTACCACTGCGTGCCCAGGATCATCAGCGGCGACAGCCAGATGTCCGGGTCGAGCCGCCAGCGCAGGATCAGCATCACCGCGACCGGGAACATCAGGTTGGCCGGGAAGGCCGCCAGGAACTGCGCCAGCGCCTGCACCCGGCCGGCCAGGCGCGGGTCCAGGCCGATGCGGATGCCGATCGGCACCCAGACCAGTGCCGCCAGCACGATCAGCACGGTCACGCGCAGCAGCGTGAGGGCGCCCAGCGCGAAGACGTGGCCGGCCTCGCGCCAGCCGACTTCCGTGTGGATGAAGGCGACCAGCTGCCACAGCGCGATCAGCACGGCGGCGGCGATCAGCGCGTCGGCGATGCGCGCCCAGGGCCATCGCGGCGTGCGCGTCCGGGCCCGGATCGAGGTGCCGTCGTGGCGCCGGCCCAGCAGGCCGATCGAGCGGTCCAGCGGGCGCACCAGCCAGGCGCCGAACGCACGCAGCCACCGGGTGCGTCGCCAGCCGTCCAGCAGCCACGAACGGGGCGCGTCGGTCGAGCCGGTCTCCTCGAAGCGGAACTTGTCGGCCCAGGCCAGCAGCGGCCGGAAGAACAGCTGGTCGTAGAGCAGCACGCCCACGCCCATCGCGGCCACCGCCCAGCCGATCGCGTGCAGGTCACGCGCCTCGATGGCCAGCGCGATGTACGAGCCGATGCCCGGCAGCTTGATGTCCTGGCCCGACACCGAGATCGCCTCGGAGGCGACCACGAAGAACCAGCCGCCCGACATCGACATCATCATGTTCCACAGCAGCGCGGGCGTGGCGTGCGGCAGGTCCAGGCGCCAGAAGCGTTGCCAGGCCGACAGCTGGAACACCTCGGCCGCCTCGGCCAGCTCGACCGGCAAGGTCTTGAAGGACTGGTAGAGGCTGAAGGCCATGTTCCACGCCTGCGACGTGAAGATCGCGAACACGGCGGCGCACTCGACGCCGAACAGGTTGCCCGGGAACAGCGCGATGAAGCCGGTGATGGTGATCGACAGGAAGCCCAGGATCGGGATCGACTGCAGGATGTCCAGCAGCGGCACCAGCACCCGCTCGGCGGTGCGCGAGCGGGTCGCCAGCACCGCGAAGGTCACCGCGAACAGCAGCGAGCAGGCCAGCGCCAGGAACATGTGCAGCGTCGTGCGCAGCAGGTCGTAGGGCAGCTCGCGGATGTCCAGCGACAGCGGCAGCGACTGGCCGACCTGGTAGGGCACCGCCATCTGGCGAGCGCCGTAGGCCATCGCCACCAGCAGGCCCAGCACGATCGGCAGCAGGGCCCAGTCCCAGCGGTTGCCGCCGGCCTCGACGACGGTGCGCGTGAAGAAGGTCCGGGTGCGGGTCATGGCGGGTCGTCAGGGGCGGCGGGCCGGTGCGGGCGAGCGCCGATTCTCTGCCCCAGGCAGGCGGCGCCATCTTGCAGATGCAACATGCGCCGCGCGGTCGGGCTCAGGCCGCCTGCGCGTCCTTCTCGGCCTTGGCGGCCATCACGCGCGACAGGTTGATCTCGATCCAGTCGGACAGCTGGCGCACCTTCTCGGCCGCCTCGACGCCCAGCGGGGTCAGGCTGTAGTCGACATGCGGTGGCACCACGTCGTAGGCGATGCGCTCGACCAGGCCGTCGCCTTCGAGCCATTGCAGCGTCTGCGCCAGCATCTTCTCGCTGACCCCGCCGATGCTGCGGCGCAGTTCGCTGAAGCGGTGCGTGCCGCCTTCCAGCACGATCAGCACCAGCACGCCCCAGCGACTGGTGACGTGCTTGAGCACCTCGCGCGACGGGCAGGCCTCGGCCAGCAGGTCGCCTCGGCGGGCATCCAGCAGGGCGCTGGCGGGGGCGCGGGTGCCGCGCGGCTTGCGGGGGATCGTCATGGGCGCTTACCTTCTTGTACGTACTTACGAAAAGTTTGTGGCTAACTTATAGTTTGTACTCCTTCAACCCACCACGCAAGTGCAGGACCTCACATCATGACCATCGCCATCACCGGTGCCACCGGCCAGCTCGGCCGCCTTGTCGTCGAACAACTCAAGGCCAAGGTGCCGGCCAGCGAGATCGTTGCGCTGGTGCGCACGCCGTCCAAGGCGGCCGACCTGGGCGTTGCCGCCCGCGAAGCCGACTACAGCCGTCCGGAGCCCCTGCCGGCCGCGCTGGCGGGCGTCGACACGCTGCTGCTGATCTCGTCGAGCGAAGTCGGCCAGCGCACCGCGCAACACCGCGCCGTGATCGACGCGGCCAAGGCCGCTGGCGTCGGCCGCATCGTCTACACCAGCCTGCTGCACGCCGACACGTCGACGCTGAGCCTGGCCGCCGAACACCGCGAGACCGAGTCGATGCTGCGCGCGTCGGGCATCCCGCACACGCTGCTGCGCAACAGCTGGTACATCGAGAACCACACCGTCTCGGCCAAGGGCGCGGTCGGCGCCGGTGCCTTCATCGGCAGCGCCGGCAACGGTCGCATCTCCGGCGCGGCCCGTGCCGACTACGCCGCCGCCGCCGTCGCCGTGCTGACCGGCAGCGGCCACGAAGGCAAGACCTACGAACTGGGTGGCGACGTGGCCTACACGCTGGCCGACCTGGCCGCCGAGATCGGACGCCAGAGCGGCAAGGACATCCCCTACAAGGACCTGCCGCAGGCCGACTACGCCGCCGCGCTGGCCAGCTTCGGCCTTCCGGGCTGGCTGGCCGCTGCGCTGGCCGAGTGGGACTTCGAGATCACCAAGGGCGTGCTGCTCGACGAAGGCCGCGCCCTGTCGCGCCTGATCGGTCGCCCGACGACGACGCTGGCGGATGCGGTGAAGCAGGCGCTGGCCTGATCAGGCCGGTGCGGGGCCGTAGCGATTCGGCCCCGGCGTGCCTGCGCGCGCCAGCCAGACCGCCATGAGGATCCAGCCGATCACCGGGATCAGGCCGATCAGCTGGGCCCAGCCGCTGAGGTCGACGTCGTGCAAGCGGCGCGTCGCCACGGCGGCGTAGGGCAGCAGCGTCGCGATCGCGAAAGCCAGCGACAGCCGGTCGCCCAGGATCATCATGACGATCGATGCGACCAGGTTGAACAGTGCCCACCACCAGAACTCGGGGCGGCTGGCGCGGCCCTTGAAGTCGGCGTACTTGACGAAGCAGGTGCGGACGGCGTCGGTGAAGCCCATCGGGGGTCCTTTCGGTCTGGAAGCAGGGATCGGTGTGCGTGGTGTGGCGTCGGCATTCAGCGACTGCTGAGCGCCAGGCGCCCGGCCAGCGCGACGAACACGCCGGCGGCGATGCGGTTCATCACGACCTGGGCGCGTGGCGAGCCGCGCAGCCAGCCGCCGATGTGGCCGGCGGCCCAGGCGATGGTGCCGAACACCAGCAGCGCGGCGAGCATGAAGGCGCCGCCCAGCACCAGGATCTGCCCCGCCACGGGCCCGCGCGACGGGTCGGCGAACTGCGGCAGGAAGGCCAGGAAGAAGATCGCCACCTTCGGGTTGGTCACGTTCATCACGATGCCGCGCAGGTAGAGCGCCCGCGCGCCCAGCGGCGTGCGTTCGCCCTCGGGCAGCGCGCTCGCGCCGGCGCGCCAGGCGCCCCACGCCAGCCAGACCAGGTAGGCCGCGCCGACCCACTTCAGCAGGTCGAAGGCCAGCGCCGACGTCTGGAAGACCGCCGCCACGCCCAGCGCGACCGCGCTGGTGTGCACGATCAGGCCGCTGCACAGGCCCAGCGTCACCAGCCAGCCGGCACGCCGGCCGTGCAGCGCCGACTGGGTCAGCACGAACAGGTTGTCCGGCCCCGGCGCGATGGCCAGCGCGGCGGAGGCGGCGAAGAAGACGAGCAGGGTCTGGATGGCGAGCATGGCGGTTCGAGGCGTGGCCGTCGGATGTCGGCGGGCGCCGCCAGCATAGGGCCCCCGTCAGGCCGGCCGAAGCCGCTGTGTGAGGCCAGGATGAAGCCGCCCGGCGACCGTCAACGACGGCTTTCCAGCCCTCGTTGTGGATGCAGACCCGGCGATGGCCGAGTCCGCTCAGGAGAGTCGGAGCATTCGCGAATCTCGTTGACATCGGAACCCACCATGACCCAAGCCTCCACCTTCGCCAAGTCCTTCGCCTTCGCCACGCTGCTGGCCGCCGCCCTGACCTCGGCGCACGCGCAGAACGCCAAGCCCGCGGCCATCGCGCCGGCTGCTCCCGTTGCCGCGACGACCCCGGTCGCCGCCACCGCTGCTGAACCGGCCGCCTCGGGCGCCATGCACAAGAAGGCTGCCCACCACAAGAAGGCCAAGGGCCACGACAAGATGCACGACGCCGCGGCACCGGCCGCTGCGGCACCGGCCGCCAGCAAGTGAACGGCTGAGGCGCGTTCCCGGCGCCCCTGAACGGGTGCCTCGCCGGACCACACGGCCCCTGGCTCATCGCATGAGCCAGGGGCCGTCGTCTTTCTAGGCTCAGGCCGGATCCACCATCCGGCCGATCAACGCGAGCCACAGCGACTGCGTGGCGGCTTCGCGCAGGTGGTCGAGGTGATCGACGTCGATGCGCAGCGCCAGCAGCCCGGCGCGCGCCTGGGCCTGATGCGCTGACAGGGGCTGACCGGCGCAGCGCGGATCGGCCAGATCGGCGATGTTGGCCAGCAGGGCCGCCAGCTGCGATGGCAACGGGGCATCCGCTGCCGGGGCCGGATGGGCCGGCCCGATGACGACCTGGCTGGCGAGGCGCTCGCCGCGTTCGGCCTTGCTGCGCACATCGAGCCACAGGCCATGACGAGCGACCGCCGCGTCGGCGCAGGCCAGCAGGCCCTGCACGGGGCCGTCCTTCAGCTCGAACTCCAGTTCCTGCAGCGGCCAGCGGGCCGCACCGGCGCGGATCTCGCCGAGGTCCAGCGCGCGTTCGATGGTGGCGCCGCCGTGTTCGATGCGGTCGAGCGTGCGCGTCACGTCGGTCTCGTAGCGGCAGGCCAGCGTGTCGGCCGCATCGCCCAGCGCGCGGCGCAAGGCCGTGCCGGCGGGCGTGCCGTCGTGGTGCGACAGGTCCAGCGCGGGCGCCTGTCCCGCCGCGAGGCCGTCGAGCACGACCTCGTGTTCGAGCCGCTGCATCAGGCCGTCACCACGGCCCTTGAGCGTCTGCACCCAGCGCTCGCCCTCCAGCCGCAGCCGCAGCGCCATCGCGGCGCCGGCCAGGCGGCGGTCGGGCGTGTCGAAGTAGCGCGCCCGCAGCCGGACCACCTGCGCGTCCGGGCCGCTCATGGCCTGTCGCACGCCGTCGAGCTGCGACGACGGGATCTGGAACTTCAGCTCGGTCTCGGTCATCGTCAGGCCCCGTCGATCAGTAATGCGGCGGCAGTTCGTCGCGCAGGCTGCGCACGCCGGGTGCCGTGGTGCTGTCCTCGGCCTGCCGGCGCAGCCGCGTCAGCTCGCGCACCAGCAGGTCGATCTGGCGGGCCTGCTCGATGACGACGGTGTTGAGATGCTCCACCAGGTCCTCGGTGTAGCTGAGCTTGACCTCGAGGTCGGTCAGGCGCTGGTCGATCTGTTCGGGCGTCATGGCGGCGATTCTCGATGGTCAAGTGCCGGTCGGGCCGATAGACTGGTGCGCTTCCTCTGCGGTCCGTGACCTCCCCACGTCCTTCCATGAACGAACAGCGGCTGATCGTCGGCATGCACCTCGCGCGCAGCGTGCGGGGTCGTCCGTGCGCGCCGCCGGCCCCCTCGGCCCCCTCGGCCTTTCCGGCCTGAGCCTGCCGATCCGCCGGTGCCCGCGCGCACCGGCTGTTCCCGTTCCGATCCTTCCCGATCCGACTGCCATGGAGGACGTCATGTCCGTTTCCGTCTCTTCGCCTGTTTCCGTCTCTTCGCCTGTTTCCGCCCCCGCCCCGCTCGACAACCCGATGGGCCTGATGGGCTTCGAGTTCGTCGAGTTCGCCTCGCCCACGCCCGACCTGCTGGAGCCGCTGTTCGAGCGCATGGGCTTCACGCTGGTGGCCCGTCACCGCAGCAAGGACGTGCTGCTGTACCGCCAGGGCGGCATCAACTTCATCGTCAACCGCGAGCCGCGTAGCCTGGCCGGCTACTTCGCCGCCGAACACGGCCCGAGCGCCTGCGGGCTGGCCTTCCGGGTCAAGGACTCGCACAAGGCCTACGCGCGGGCACTCGAACTCGGCGCCCAGCCGATCGAGATCCCGACCGGCCCGATGGAGCTGCGCCTTCCGGCGATCAAGGGCATCGGCGGTGCGCCCCTTTATCTGATCGACCGCTTCGAGGACGGCAAGTCCATCTACGACATCGACTTCGAGTTCATCGACGGCGTGCCGCGCCGCCCGGTCGGCCACGGCCTGCAGCAGATCGACCACCTGACGCACAACGTCTACCGGGGCCGCATGGCGTTCTGGGGCGCGTACTACGAGCGGCTGTTCAACTTCCGCGAGATCCGCTACTTCGACATCCAGGGCGAATACACCGGCCTGACCAGCCGCGCGATGACCGCGCCGGACGGGCTGATCCGCATCCCGCTGAACGAGGAATCGGGCAAGGGCGCCGGCCAGATCGAGGAATTCCTGATGCAGTTCAACGGCGAGGGCATCCAGCACGTGGCGCTGTCGACCGCCAACCTGATCGAGACGGTCGACGCGCTGCAGATGGCCGGCATCCCGCTGATGACCGCCCCCAACGACATCTACTACGAGATGCTGGAAGAGCGCCTGCCCGGCCACGGCGAACCGGTGGCCGAGCTGCAGGCACGCGGCATCCTGATGGACGGCTCGACCACCGGGGGCCAGAAGCGGCTGCTGTTGCAGATCTTCAGCCAGACGCTGCTGGGCCCGGTCTTCTTCGAGTTCATCGAACGCAAGGCCGATGAAGGTTTCGGCGAGGGCAACTTCAAGGCCCTGTTCGAGTCGATGGAGCGCGATCAGGTCCGGCGTGGCGTGATCCAGCCGACCTGATCGGCGGCCCTCAGGCGCGCAGCGTGCGGTTGAACAGCGCCAGCGTCGCCGTCCACGCCTGTGCGGCGGCCTTGGCGTCGTAGCGCGGCGTGGTGTCGTTGTTGAAGCCGTGCTGCGTGCCGGGGTAGACCTGGGCGACGTGGCGCACGCCGGCCGCCTTCAGCGCGGTCTCGTAGGCCGGCCAGCCGGCGTTGATGCGCTCGTCGTTCTCGGCGTAGATGATCAGCAGCTCGGCCTTGATCTTCGCCACCTGGTCGGCCGCCGGCTGCGGGCCGTAGAAGGGTGCGCCGGCGACCAGGTCGGGCAGTTGCGTGGCCAGGAAGTTCACCATGCCGCCGCCGTAGCAGAAGCCGACGCTGCCGAGCTTGCCGTTGCTGCCGGCGACGCTGCGGGTCCAGGCGGCTGCCGCCAGGAAGTCCTGCCGGATCTTGGCCTGGTCGAGCTTGCCGAAGGCTTCGCGGGCCTTGTCCTCGTCGCCGGGATAGCCGCCCAGGGCGGTCAGCGCATCGGGCGCGACGGCGATGAAGTTGTCCAGCGCCAGACGCCGCGCGATGTCCTCGATGTGCGGGTTCAGGCCGCGGTTCTCGTGCACGACGAGGATCACCGGCAGCGTGCCGCTGGCGTTGGCCGGGCGGGTCACGTAGGCCTTGATCGAGCCCGAGCCGTTCGGCGACGCGATCGTCACGGTTTCCGTCCTGATGCGGCCGTCGTTGGGCGCGACCTGCTGGGCGCGGGCGAAATCAGGGCTCAGGGCGGCCAGCAGCGCCGCCGAGGTCGTGCCGGCGACCGCCGCGTAGCGGCCGGCCTGGTCGAGGAAGCCGCGCCGATCGAGCAGGCCATGCACGTACTGGTCGAACAGCTTCAGGACGGCCGGATCGAAGTCGGCGGAGGTCAGGCGGCGAGGGGTGTCGGACAGGTCGGACATGGTCAGGCTCCCGGGGTTGGTGAAGAAAACGCAAGCGCGTCCTTTTCATTTCTACGCGAGCCCGGATGCCCTTGAACAGGGGTCGCCTACCCGGTTCCGCCCCACCCTTGCGACAGGCTGTCGGCCCATCTGGGGGTTGCACGGAAGGGGTCAGCTCGACTTGTCCGCCGCCGCTGCAGCCACTGCAGCCGCACGTGCCTTGTCCTTCTTGCTCGGGCGCCGGCCCTTGATGCCTCCGGTCCCGTCGACCGGCGGCGGCGGTGCCACCTCGGTCGGCTCGAAGCCGGGCAGCACCTCGCGCGGCACGCGCTGCTGCTGGCGCTTCTCGATCAGGCGGAAGTGGGCCTCGCCGGCCGGCGTCACGAAGCTGATCGCGGTGCCGGCCGCGCCGCCCCGGCCGGTGCGGCCGATGCGGTGCACGTGGTCGGCGGCCGCGCGCGGCAGGTCGTAGTTGACGACCAGCGGCAGGCCGGCGATGTCGAGCCCGCGCGCGGCCAGGTCGGTCGTCACCAGCACGCGCAGGCGCTTGAGGCGGAAGTCGGCCAGCACGGCATCGCGACCGCCCTGGCTCATCTCGCCGTGCAGCGGCGCCGCGTCGAAGCCTTCCAGGCTCAGCTTGTGAGCCACCCGCTCGGTGGCCATGCGGGTGCCGACGAAGACCAGCACGGCATCCCACTCCGGGTGATCGGTCAGCAGCCGGCGCAGCGCACCGGTGCGGCGGGTCGTGTCGACCACGATCGCGCGCTGCTGGATGTCCGGGTGCGGCAGCGAGACAGGCGCCGGCTGGCCGGGCTCGATGGCGGCGGCACCGGCCGTCGCGTCGCTCAGGTCGACGCGCGCCGGGCGCTGCAGCAGCGCATCGGCCAGGCCGCGCACCGCCTCGTCCAGCGTGGCCGAGAACAGCAGCTGCTGCAGCGTGCGGCCATCGGCCCGGGCGCGCAGCGGCGGCAGGCGGCTGCGGATCGCGGCCCATTCCTCGGCGAAACCGAGGTCGAGCAGGCGGTCGGCCTCGTCGAGCACCAGCACCGACAGCGCCTGCAGCCGCAGGCCGTTGTGGTCGAGCAGGTCGAGCAGCCGGCCGGGCGTGGCCACCACCACCTCGGCGCCGCCGCGCAGCGCCATCAGCTGCGGGTTGATCGACACCCCGCCGATCGCGGTGACGACCTTGGGCGCGTCCGGCAGGCGCCGGGCCAGCGCCTCGATCACGCCGCCGACCTGCTGGGCCAGCTCACGCGTGGGCAGCAGCACCAGCGCCTGGGTGCGACGCGGCCAGGGCCGGCGCGAGACCTGCAGACCCTGCAGCAGCGGCAGCGCATAGGCCAGCGTCTTGCCCGATCCGGTCGGCGCCCGGCACAGCAGGTCGTCGCCGCGCAGCACGGCCGGGATCGCGAGCGCCTGGACGGGGGTCGGCACGCGCAGGCCGTCGTCGGCAAGGGCTTGCAGCAGATCGGGCGCGAGGCCCAGCGAGGCGAAGGACATGGGGGTTCCAGGGAGTGGCCACCGCCACGGCCGGTGGCCGCGCGTCGGAGCGCGATTGTGACGGCCGGGCCTGTCGATGACCCCTTCCGATGCGTTCGTGCGCTTTTTCCGGATCCGGACACGGGTTTGGGGGAGGTCAGTTTTTCCGCCAAAACCTAGGGTTTACACTAGTCATGCTGCGATGCAACATGACTGCCTCGCGTCCATTCCACCGTTCTCCACGAAGGAACCGCCATGTCCACGAAGCACCTCGCCGCCGCCACGCTGTTCGCCGCGATCTCCGCCACCGCCCTGCTGGCCATGGCCAGCGCCCCGGCCGAGGCCGCGCTGCCCTTCAGCCACCCGGCCACGCAGCCGCGCGACCAGCAGAAGAAGACGCCGGCCGGCATCGACGCCAACACCTTCATCGTCCAGCCGCCCGCCAGCGTGGTCTGGACCGATGCCCCGGTCGAGCCGATCAGCACCGCCGCCGCGCGCTGATCCGGCCCGATCGCCCGGCTGCCGCGCCGGGCACTGCCTGAACTTGGGCATCGGCATGGCGTTTGCTCAAATGCAGGCGCCATGTCACTGACCCCCCTCGCCGGCCGCCCGCGCCGCACGGCCGCCGCCGCGTCCAAGGACGACATCCACGCCCGCATCTACACGGCGATCGTGGAGCACCGGCTGCTGCCCGGCACCAAGCTGACCGAGGAGCGCGTGGCCGAGCTGTTCCACGTCAGTCGCACGCAGGTGCGCGGCGTGCTGCAGCGGCTCGCGGTCGAGCAGCTGGTCACGCTGATCCCGAACCGCGGCGCCTTCGTCACCACGCCCAGCGCCGCCGAGGCGCTTGACGTGCTGGAGGTCCGCCGCACGCTCGAACCCGGCATCGTCCGGCGCCTGCTGCGCCGGCTGGCGCAAGGCCAGGCCCGTGACGCCGTGCGGCGGCTGCGGGCGCTGGTCGAACGCGAACACCAGGCCCATGCGCGTGGCGACCGGCGCACCGCCGTGCGGCTGTCCGGCGAGTTCCACGTGCTGCTGGCCGAGCTCAGCGGCAGCGGCATCTCGCACCGCATGATGCGCGAGCTGACCCCGCTGACCTGCCTGGCCATCCTGAGCTTCGAGGCGCCCACCGCCGCCGCCTGCCCGAACGACGAACACACCCGCCTGATCGACGCGATCGAGGCCGGCGACGCCGCGCTGGCCTGCCAGCTGATGGACCACCACCTCGCCCACATCGCCCAGGCGCTCGGCCTGATGCCCGACGACGGCCCGGCCGACGCAGCCGATGCGGCCGATGACGACGACCTGGCGACCGTCCTGCTGGGTTGATCAGCCCGGCCTTGCCGAGCCCGTGTCCTCGTCCAGCGCCGGACACGCCGGCTGCGGCCCCAGCACCTGTTCGGCCTGCCAGGCCAGCCGCAGCACGAGGTCGTCGCGGAAGCGCGGTGCGGCGATCTGCAGGCCCACCGGCAGACCTTGCCGGCCGACGCCGCACGGCAGCGACAGGGCCGGCAGCCCGGCGTAGTTGAACCACGGCGTGAACGCCGCATGGCTACGCGGCCCCGCCGGCAGGCCGCCGATCGCGGCCGGGCCGAGCGAGCCGAGCGCCCAGGCCTCGACCGGCGAGACCGGGCACAGCAGCGCGTCGTGGTCGGCGAACAGGGCCTCGAAGCGGTGGTGGATCTGCTCGCGCAGCCGCAGCACCTCGGCGATGCGGGTGCCGCTCAGGCCCAGCCCCAGCTCGATCTGCGCGCCGATGTCGGGGTCGAACACCTCCGGTTCGCGCCGCCAGCGTTCGCCGTGCAGCTGCGCCAGTCCGGCCTGCTGCAAGGCGATCAGCGGGTACTCGCGCGCCGCCTCGGGCCAGGCCGGGTCGGCCCGCTCGATGTGCCAGCCGGCACCGCGCAGGCGCTCGATGGCCGCCTCCAGCGTCGCCAGCACGTCGGCGTCGATCGGGTAGCCGCAGCCCAGGCCCGGCGACCAGGCCAGCCGCAGCGGCGGCAGCGGGTCCTTCAGCGCGGTCAGCAGGTCGGACGTCGCGAAGGCCGGCGACGACAGCGGATCGGCCGGCGCCCAGGCGCTGAGAAGGTCCAGCATCCAGGCCACGTCCTCGACGTCGCGGCCGAGCTGGCCGATCACCGACAGCAGGTGGTTCGGGTCGTCGAAGCCCCACGGGTTCGGTACCCGCCCGAGCGTCGGCTTCATGCCGACCAGGCCGGTGTGGGCGGCCGGGCGGCGCGTCGATCCGCCCGCATCGGTGGCCAGCGCGAGCGCGCCGATGCCGGCGGCCAGCGCGGCCACCGCGCCGCCGGACGAGCCGCCCGGCGTGCGCGCCAGGTCCCACGGGTTGCGCGTCACGCCATGCAGCGGCGTCGCGGTGATGCCCTTGCAGGCGAACTCCGAACAGGCCGTGACACCCAGTGCGACCCCGCCCAGTTCGCGCAGCCGCGCCACGCACCACGAGTCCTGCGGCGCGACGAAGTCGGCAAAGGCCTTCGAGCCGAAGGTGGCCGGCCGGCCGCCGATCCACAGGTTGTCCTTGACCGTGAACGGCACGCCCGCCAGCGGCAGGTCCTCGCCAGCGGCCAGCCGGGCGTCGACCGCGCGGGCCTCGGCCAGCACGAGCGCCGGGTCATGGTCGACGAAGGCGTTCAGGCGCGGTTGCCAGTCGGCCAGCCGGGCGTTTTGCGCCTGCGCGATGGCCTCGGCGCTGAGTCGGCCGGCGCGCACGGCGGCGGCCAGCGCACGGGCCGGCCAGCGGTGCAGCGGCAGATCGGGGAAGGACGGGTTCATCGCGGGGCTCCAGGTCGGCGCGGTCCGCACCAAGGCGGGTCCGGTTTTGTATCCAGAACGGTGCGGTCACGCCGGACAAACGCGCCAACCGCCGTTCCGGTCACGCCGGAATGCAAGTCCGATTCCATCGGCGTTATCTCTCGTGGTGACGCTGCAGGACGGCTTCCACAGATTGGATACAAAACGGTCTTCAAGGTGGTCATGGGCGACTGGCACGGCGGTTGCAGAACAGCCGGCATGAGCGCCCCACAAGCCGGTCAGACGCTGACCCTCGACGACATCGTGCACCGCTACGGCTCGACGCTGGCGGTCGACCACGTGACCCTGGAAGTGCAGGCCGGCGAGCTGGTCGCGCTGCTCGGGCCGAGCGGCTGCGGCAAGACCACGCTGTTGCGCATCGTGGCCGGCTTCATCGCCCAGACCGATGGCAAGGTGGTGGTGGGCGGACGCCGCATCGACGAGCTGCCACCGAACCGGCGCGACGTCGGCATCGTGTTCCAGAACTACGCGCTGTTCCCGCACATGAGCGTGGCCGAGAACGTCGGCTACGGCCTGGCCGCACGCGGCACCGACAAGGCCGCCGCCCGCCGGCGCGTGGCCGAGATGCTGGAGCTGGTGCAGATGGGCCACCTGGCGCAGCGCCAGACCCGCGAGCTGTCGGGCGGCCAGCAGCAGCGCGTCGCGCTGGCCCGTGCGCTGGCGATCGAGCCGCGCGTGCTGCTGCTCGACGAGCCGTTCTCGGCGCTCGACAAGGGCCTGCGGCTGGACATGCAGATCGAGATCAAGCGCATCCAGCGCAGCGCCGGCACGACCACGCTGATCGTCACGCACGACCAGGAAGAGGCCCTCGGCATGGCCGACCGCGTCGCCGTGCTGAGCCACGGCAAGCTCGAACAGTTCGACGCGCCCGAGACGGTCTATGACCGGCCGGCGACCTTCTTCGTCAACCAGTTCGTCGGCAGCGCCAACGTGCTGGCCGGGCGGCTCGAAGGCGTCGACGGCGAACGGGCCTGGATCCGCCTCGACGACGGCGGTGCGCTCTGGCAGGCGCGTGCGCCGCAACAGCCGATGGCGCCGGGCAGCGCGGTGATCGCCTGCGTGCGGCCCGAGAACCTGCGCCTCGATGCCGCCTCGCCGGACGACCCGGGCACGCTGGGCGCACACGTCGAACTCGGGATGGCGCTGGGCGCGACGCTGGTGCACGAGCTGCGCACCGGCAGTGGTCGGCCGATCAAGCTGAGCGAACCGCGCAGCCCTGGCTCGCAGGCCCGCGCCGTCGCCACGCCGGTGCGGGTGCGGCCGGTCGCGCCCGAGGCGGTCAGCGTGTTCGCCGCACCGTGAACCTGCACAGGCTCATCGACTGAGCCACTCCCCGTCACTCCGGCCACCCTTCCTCAACCGCCACGTCCAAGGACTCGCCATGACCCTCGACCGCCGCTCGCTGCTCGGCTCCGCGCTGACCCTCAGCGCGATGACGCTGTTCCCGCAACTGACCCGCGCGCAGGCCCGCAAGCTGGTCTTCGCGACCTTCACCGGCAGTTGGGAGGAAGCCCACCGCGACGTGCTCGTGCCGGCCTTCCGCAAGTCCGGCAACGAGGTGCTGCTCGACCCGATGCTGTCGGTCGACCAGATCGCCAAGGTCACCGCCGCGCGCAACAACCCGCCGATCGACGTGATGCTGCACGACCCGGGTCCGGCGCTGACCGCCATCGCGCAGGACCTGGTCGAACCGTTCCCGGTGGCCCAGAGCAAGCACTACGGCGACCTGATCGCCGAGGCGCAGGACCCGCTCGGTCCGGCGATGTTCTTCCAGGTGGTGGGCCTGACCTACAACCCCGAGAAGATCAAGACGCCGCCGACCTCGTGGGCCGACCTCTGGAAGCCCGAGTACAAGGGCCGCGTCGGCATCACCAACATGAACTCCACGCTGGGCACCGGCTTCATGGTCGAGCTGGCGCGGATGTACGGCGGCAACGAGTCGAACATCGAGCCGGCCTTCAAGAAGATCGCCGAACTCAAGCCCAGCCTGGCGGCCGTCGCGGCCAACCCGGGCGCGCTGGCGGCGCTCTACCAGCAGGGCCAGATCGACATCAGCCCGGGCAACTTCAACGCCATCCAGATCCTCAAGGCGCGTGGCGTGCCGGTCGAGTTCGTCGCGCCCAAGGAAGGCGCCATCGCCTTCAAGACCAGCGTCCACATCGTCAAGAACTCGCCCAACAAGGCGCTGGCCGCGCTGCTGATCGACACCGCGCTGTCGCCCGAGGTGCAGACCCGCCTGATGCAGTCGCCCTACCTGGTCGTGCCCACGCACGGCAAGGTCAAGATGGAAGGCGAGATCGCCAAGGTGCTGGCCAAGGACCAGGCCGAGATGAAGAAGAAGTTCGTGTTCCAGGACTGGAAGAAGATCAACGAACAACGGCCCGCGTGGATCGATCGCTTCAACAAGGAAATCAAGCTTTGAGCGACGCGCGATGACGACGCTGCGCCTCACCCCCGTCACCACCACCAGCCTGTGGTTCGCCACGCCGCTGGCGGGCTGGTTCCTGCTGTTCTTCGCGGCGCCGCTGCTGATGCTGGTGCTGATCGCGCTCTACAGCGACACCAGCCTGACGGGCATGGGGGCGCAGCAGTTCGTGCGCGTGGCGACCGACGGCTTCACGCTGCCGGTGCTGGCCGACACGCTCTGGCTGGGCGTGCAGGTCACCGCCCTGTGCCTGCTGCTGGGCTATGCGCTGGCGTGGACGCATGTGCGCAGCCCCGCGTGGCTGCAGCAGCTGCTGATGCTGCTGATCGTCATGCCGCTGCTGACCAGCGTGGTCGTGCGCACCTTCGCGTGGGTCGTGATCCTCGGCCGGCAGGGCATCGTCAACACGGCATTGGCCGACCTGGGCTGGATCGAGGGGCCGCTCAAGCTGCTCTACACACGCGGCGGCCTGGTCGTCGCGCTGGCCAACGTGCAGCTGCCGCTGATGGTGCTGCCGCTGATCACCGCGCTGCAGAAGCTCGACCCGAACCTTGAACAGGCCTCGGCCGCGCTCGGGGCCAGCGCCTGGCGCACCTTCGGGCTGATCACGCTGCCGCTGTCGCTGCCGGGCATCGTGGCCGGTGCGCTGCTGACCTTCGCGGCCTCGGTGACGGCCTTCATCTCGCAGTCGCTGATCGGCGGCGGGCAGATGCTGTTCATGCCGATGTACATCTACCAGCAGGCCTCGTCGCTGCAGAACTGGCCGTTCGCCGCCGCGCTGTCGCTGGTCTTCCTGGTCGCCGTGCTGGGCTGCGTCAGCGTGCTCAACCTGCTGGGCCGCGCGAGCCGCGGCCGCGCCACGACCTGATCCCGGAAAGCCTGCGACCGCCACCATGTCCACACGCCGCCACGACCTCTCGACGATCACGCTGCACGGCCTGCTTGGCGGCCTCGCGCTGCTGGCCGCCGCGCTGCTGCTGGCGCCCACGCTGGTGGTCGTCATCGTCTCGTTCTCCGACGGCTACTCGCTGAAGTTCCCGCCGCCGGCCTATTCGCTGCGCTGGTACCACGCGCTGGTCGATGCCTGGCAGCTGCAGTTCGCGGCCGTCAACAGCCTGAAGGTGGCGCTCGCCGCGACCACGCTGGCGGTGCTGCTGGGCGTGCCGGCGGCACTGGCCATCGCGCGTTCCGAACACGCCATGGCGCGTGTGCTCGACAGCTTCTTCATGTCGCCGCTGGTGCTGCCGGCACTGGCCTTCGGGCTGGCCGCGCTGATCTACTTCTCGCGCATCGGCGTGGGCCTGTCGCTGGCCACGCTGGTGATCGGCCACAGCGTCGTCGGCGTGCCCTACGTGATCCGCACGACCGTCGCGGCGCTGGCGCAGCTGCCGTCGGTGCTGCTGGAAAGCTCGGCCAGCCTGGGCGCCGGCCGGCTCTACACCTTCCGCCGCGTGACGCTGCCGCTGATCGCGCCGGGCATTGCCGCCGGGGCCTTCATCACCTTCATGTCCTCGTTCGACAACGTGCCGGTGTCGCTGTTCCTGCGCGACGCGCAGACCGACATGCTGCCGATCCGCATGTGGCAGGACCTCGAGAGCAAGCTCGACGTGAGCATCGCCGCCGTCGCCAGCCTGATGGTCTTCGCCACGCTGATCCTGATGGTCGTGATGGAGAAGCTGACCGGCATCAGCCGGCGCATCCGCTGATCTCGCCGGCACCGATCACGCATCCACGGGACACCCGCCCATGACGACCGACTTCGACCTCGTGGTCCGCCACGCCCGCGTGGCCACCGCCAGCGACGTGTTCGACGCCGACATCGGCATCCGCGACGGCCGCATCGCGATGCTCGGACGCGGCCTGCCGCCCGGCCGTCAGGAGATCGACGCGGCCGGTCGCACCGTCACGCCCGGTGGGGTCGACGGCCATTGCCACCTCGACCAGCCGATGACCCCGCCGGTGCGCATGGCCGACGACTTCGACACCGGCACGCGCAGCGCGGCCTGCGGCGGCACGACCACCGTCATCCCGTTCGCTGCCCAGGTCAAGGGCCAGTCGCTGCAGGCCGCCGTGGACGACTACCACCGCCGCGCCGACGGCCGCGCCCATGTCGACTACGCCTTCCACCTGATCGTCAGCGACCCGACGCCGACGGTGCTGAAGCAGGAACTGCCCGCGCTGATCGCGGCCGGCTACAGCTCGTTCAAGCTCTACATGACCTACGACGACCTGAAGCTCGACGACGGCCAGGTGCTCGACGTGCTGGCCGTCGCCCGCGAACACGGCGCGATGGCCATGATCCACGCCGAGAACGCCGACTGCATCGAGTGGCTGACGCAGCGCCTGGAGGCGGCCGGCCGCACCGCACCGCGATACCACGCCCATGCCCGGCCGATGCTGGTCGAACGCGAGGCGACCCACCGCGCGATGGCGCTGGCCGAGCTGGTCGACGTGCCGATCCTGATCGTGCACGTCTCCGGCCGCGAGGCGGTCGAGCAGATCCGCTGGGGCCGCGCGCACGGCCTGCAGGTGCATGCCGAGACCTGCCCGCAGTACCTGTTCCTGAGCGCCGAGGACCTGGGCATCGACGACAGCTACCAGGGCGCACGCTGCGTCTGCAGCCCGCCGCCACGCGATGCCGGCAACCAGCAGGTGATCTGGAATGCGCTGGCCGACGGGCTGTTCACGGTGTTCTCGTCCGACCACGCGCCGTTCAACTTCGACAGCCCGGAAGGCAAGAAGCCGGGTGGCGAGGAAGTCCCGTTCCGCCACATCCCCAACGGCATCCCGGGCATCGAGACACGCCTGCCGCTGCTGTATTCGGAAGGCGTGCTGGGCGGGCGCATCACGCTCAACCGCTTCGTCGAGCTGACGTCGACCAACCCGGCCAAGGCGTACGGCCTGCACCCGCGCAAGGGCACCATCGCGATCGGCAGCGATGCCGACCTGGTGGTGTGGGACGAGCGCACCTTCACGCTCGACAACACGATGCTGCACCACGCCGTCGACCACACGCCCTACGCCGGCCGCACGCTGCGGGCCTGGCCCGGCCTGACGCTGAGCCGCGGCGAGGTGGTCTGGGACGGTCAGACCTTCCACGGCCGCGCCGGCCGGGGCGAGTTCCTGCGCGGCGGCGAGCCGACGCTGGCACCGCGCCGCCGCATCGACTGAGGTGCCCGACGCGATGCGCCTGCTGGTCGTCAACCCCAACATCTCGACCGGCGTGACCGCGCTGATCGAGGCCGAGGCGCGCCGCAGCGCCGATCCCGGCACGACCCTGACGATGCGCACGGCAGCCTTCGGCGTGGCCTACATCGAGACCCGGCTGGAGGCGCTGATCGGCGGCTACGCGGCCACGCTGATCGCCGCCGAGGACGTGGCCGGCCATGACGCGGTGATCGTCGCCGCCTTCGGTGACCCGGGTGTCGCGGCGCTGCGCGAGGCCCTGCCGGTGCCGGTCGTCGGCCTGACCGAGGCGGCGCTGGCGACCACGCTGCTGCTGGGCCGGCGCGTCTCGATCATCGCGATCTCGCAGCGCATCCAGGCCTGGTACCGCGAGGTCGTGCGCGACCTCGGCCAGCTTGACCGGCTGGCCAGCATCCGCGCGCTCGACCAGGCGCTCGGCCGCATCGACCGGGTCGGCGACGAACACGCCGAGGCCCTGCTGGCGCTGTGCCTGCGCGCGGTCCACGAGGACGGCGCCGAGGTGCTGATCCTGGCCGGCGCGCCGCTGGCCGGGCTGGCCCGGCAACTGGGCGCGCGGCTGCCGGTGCCGGTGGTCGACGGCGTGTCGTGTGCCGTGCGCCAGGCCGAGCTGCTGGTGCGCCAGCGGCGCGCGCCGGCCGTGGCGGGCAGCGGCGCGCCGCCGCCGTCGAAGGCCAACGCCGGCCTGCCCGATGCGCTGGCGCGGCTGCTGGCCGATGGCGCCGCGCGGGTGGCCGGCGGCCCGTCGATCACGCCCCCGGAACAGCGAATAGCCCCAGGCCGTGAACTTGAACGGCAGGTGCACGTGCTGAGCCACATCCGTCAACGTGAAGCGGAAGGGCACGACGTCCAGGAAGGGGCTGGCCTGCGGGCCGACCGCCTCGCGCAGGTGCGCGCCGACATGGAAGCGGGCCTCGTAGACACCCGCGACGATGCCCGCGCCGCGCACGCACGGGTGGTCCAGCTGGCCGTCGCGGCCGACCTGGCCATCGGCGATGCAACGCGGTTCGGCCATCGCTGCGTCCGTCGCATCGGCCGAAGCGGCGATCAGCCACAGCTCGGCGCGCAACCCTTGTGCGGGCACGCCGCGGGCCACGTCCACGGCATGCAGGGAAATGCCGCCGGCGGGCGGAACGTTCGTGTTCATCGGGGTTCTCCTCGGGGTCAGGTCAGCAGCCGGATCTTGCCGCCATGACGGCGATGCAGGAACCACGCCCGACCCTGCCCGTCACGCTGGCCTGGATGACCGCGCTGCAGGCGGTGGTGGCGCTGGGCCTGTTCGCGCTGGCGACGCTGGCGCCGCAGATGGGGTTGGCGGTCGAACGCCTGGGCCAGCTGAGTCTGCTGCTGTTCGGCACCGGCGCGCTGGCGGCCTTCGGGGCCGGGCGGCTGCTGCGCCGGCTGGGCGGCTGGCGGCTGGCGGCGGCCTGCGCCGCGCTGGTCGCCCTGGGGCTTGCGTCGCTGGCGCTGGCCGGTGTCGACGCGGCCGTCTTCGCGGTGCTGTGTTTCGGCCTGGCCTTCGGGCCGGAGACACCGGCCAGCGCGGCGCTGCTGACGGTGGCGACACGCCCGCTGGCACCGGCCGCGCGTGCCCGCGTGTTCTCGTGGCGGCAGACCGGCAACCAGCTCGGCGCGATCGCCGGTTCGCTCAGCCTGCCGGCGCTGTGGCTGCTGCACCCGCGCCTGCCTTTCGCGGCGGCGGCGCTGCTGGCGGCGGTCGTCGCGCTCGCGTGTGTGCGCGAAGGCCGGCGAAATCGGGTCGAACGGCCTGACCAGGCTCAACCGGTGAGCCAGCCCGGGCTCGCCGCCGACCCGATCGGCCCGCGCTGGTTCAGCGCCCCGGTGCAGGCGCTGGCGCTGGCCACGCTGGCGCTGTCGGCCTTGCAGATGAGCCTGAACGTGTTCCTGCTCAGCCATGCGGTGGCGCACTGGTCGATGACGCCGCTGGCCGCCGCCGGCTGGGTCGCCGCGATGCAGGCCGGGGGTCTGGCCGGGCGACTGGGCTGGGGCTGGTGGGTGCCGGCGCATGGCCGGGCCAGCGGGCTGATCGGTGCGATCGGCCTGCTGGCATCGGGCTGCGGGGCCGTGTTGATCGGCTTTCCCGGTCTGTCGACGGCGCAGCCGCTGGTCTTCGCCGTGCTGCTGCTGGGCCTGGGTGCGAGCGCCAGCGGCTGGAACGGCCTGCTGGTCGCCGAGGTCGCGCGGCTGGCCGGCGCGGCCCGCGTCGGCACCTGGTCGGGCCGCCTGCTGGGCCACGGCTACCTGGGCCTGACCGGCGCGCCGCTGCTGTTCGGCGCGGCCGGTGCCGACACCGTGCCGGCCTATGCGGCCTTGCTCGTGGCCGTGGCGCTGAGCTGCGCCGGCCTGATCGTCATCCACTTCCGGAACGGCTCGTCGACATGAACCCCACGTCTGACTCAACCCCCCGTCGCCTGCGCCTGGGCATCCTGACGCCCTCGTCCAACACCGCGCTGGAGCCGCTGACCAGCGCGATGGTGTCGACGCTGCCGGGCGTGACGGCGCACTTCTCGCGCTTTCGCGTCACCCGCATCGGCCTGAGCGCCGGGGCGCTCGGGCAGTTCGATCCGGCGCCGATCCTGGCGGCGGCCGAGCTGCTGGCCGATGCCCGCGTCGACGCGATCGGCTGGAGCGGCACGGCGGCCGGCTGGCGCGGCTTCGACACCGATGTCGAGCTGTGCGCGCGCATCGAGGCGGCCACCGGCATCCGCGCGACGACCTCGATCCTGGCGCTCAACGACCGGCTGCTGGCCGACGGCGTCAAGCGGCTTGCACTGGTCACGCCCTACACCGCCGACGTGCAGGCCCGCATCGTCGCGAACTACGCCGACCTCGGCATCGAGACGGTGGCCGAGCGCCATCTGGGCATCCGAGACAACTTCAGCTTCGCCGAGGTCAGCGGCGCGCAGCTCGACACGCTGGTCGCCGAGGTCGCCGCCGCACGGCCCGATGCCGTCGTGCCCTACTGCACCAACCTGGTCTCGACCGACCGGGCCGCCCGCTGGGAGCGCGAACACGGCTGCACGGTTTACGACACCACGACGACGGTGGTCTGGCAGATGCTGAAGCTGCTGGGCGGGCCGCTCCCGCCGGCAGCCGACTGGGGGCGCTGGCTCACCGAATGAGCCACCGGGAGGGCAACGGACCGGACGGCCTCAGCGCGGCGCCAGCGCGTCGATCTGGCGCGTCAGGTCTGCCGCCTCGGCCGCGTCGATCAGCGCGTGGCGCAGCGCGAAGTCCAGCGTCACCAGCGCGGCGTCGACCGTCATCTCGGTGCCGGCGGCACGTTCCAGCGCCTCGGCCACCGGCAGGCAGAGGAACTCGCCGACCTCGCCGTCCTGGTTGACCGGCACCTCGCCTGCGTCGAGCCTCAGCTCGTGGCTGTGCAGCCATTCGACCTGCAGGCCTTCGGGGATGTCGCAGCGCAGGTGCATGACGCGGCCGGGCACGGCGCGGCGCATGCGCTCGGGCGACATGCCGGCCTCTTCCCAGCCTTCGCGCACGAGGGTCTCGAAGGGGCTTTGCGGCCAGGGCACGCCGCCGCCGATCAGGTTGTCGAGCCGGCCGGGGTCGACCGCCTTGCTCAGGGCCCGCCGCGCGATCCACAGATGCGTCGGATGCCCGTGTTCATCGGCCACGTAGCCCGTCGCATGGGCGCCCAGCGTGCTGGTGCCCCAGAAGCGCGCGGCAGCCCGTTCGATGATCGCCAGCGGCTCGCTGCCCGGCCGCGTGAAGACCGCGTAGGGCTCGCCACGCCAGGCGCGGATGTGGCCGGCGTCGCGCAGCGCCACGTTGATCGCCACCAGCGCCTCGTCGCGGGCCTCGCGCGGCAGGTCCATCGCCACGCCGTCGCGGCTCGACAGGCGCCAGCCCTCGTGCTGCGGCAGCAGGTCGCCGATCAGCTCGACCTGGTCGCGCCGGACACTGCCGGCCAGCGCGCCGCCGATCGTGAAGGGCAGGCGCAGCGTCTCGTCGTGCGCCTGCGCGGCCGGCAGGCAGGGCCAGCGCGCGGGCCAGGTGGTGGGGATCATGGGCGGGCCTTTCGACGGATGAGGCGGGTGCGGCGGGCATTCTGGCGTGGCCCGGCGAAGCTCGGCTAGCATCCGCGTCGGCCGTGCCACACGGCCACGTCGCTCGGACGGTTCCGGGCGCTCACGTGAAAGTCATCGTCATGTCTTCCTCTCCGGTTGCCAGCTCTGGCACGCCCGGCAAGCGCCGCTTCGCGCGCATTGACCGCCTTCCCCCCTACGTCTTCAACATCACGGCCGAGCTCAAGCTCGCGGCGCGGCGTCGAGGCGAGGACATCATCGACCTCAGCATGGGCAACCCCGATGGCGCCACGCCGGCGCACATCGTGGCCAAGCTGTGCGAGGTCGCGCAGCGGCCCGACACGCACGGCTACTCGGCCAGCAAGGGCATCCCGCGCCTGCGCCGCGCCATCAGCCACTGGTACCAGGACCGCTACGGCGTGGCCATCGACGCGGACCGCGAGGCCATCGTCACGATCGGCTCGAAGGAAGGCCTGGCGCACCTGATGCTCGCCACGCTGGACCGGGGCGACACGGTGCTGGTGCCGGACCCGAGCTACCCGATCCACATCTACGGCGCGGTGATCGCCGGGGCGGACATCCGCTCGGTGCCGATCACGCCGGGCGATGTCGACGGGGCGCAGTTCTTCGCCGAGCTGGAACGGGCCATCCGCGGCAGCTACCCGAAGCCGAAGATGATCGTGCTGGGCTTCCCGAGCAACCCGACGGCGCAGTGCGTCGAGCTGGGTTTCTTCGAACGGGTCATCGCGCTGGCCCGCAAGCACGACATCCTGGTCGTGCACGACCTGGCCTACGCCGACATCGTCTACGACGGCTGGCAGGCGCCGAGCATCATGCAGGTGCCGGGCGCGAAGGACGTGGCGGTCGAGTTCTTCACGCTCAGCAAGAGCTACAACATGGCCGGCTGGCGCATCGGCTTCATGGTCGGCAACCCGGACCTCGTGCATGCGCTGGCGCGCATCAAGAGCTACCACGACTACGGCAGCTTCACGCCGGTGCAGGTGGCCGCGATTGCCGCGCTGGAGGGCGACCAGCAGTGCGTCAAGGACATCGCCGCGACCTACCAGAAACGCCGCGACGTGCTGGCCAAGGGCCTGAACGAGGCCGGCTGGGCGGTCGAGAGTCCGAAGGCCTCGATGTATATCTGGGCGCCGATCCCGCCGCGTTACGCGCACCTCGGCTCGCTCGAGTTCTCGCGCCTGCTGCTCGAACGCGCCAAGGTCTGCGTCAGCCCCGGCATCGGCTTCGGCGACCACGGCGACGGCCACGTGCGCTTCGCGCTGATCGAGAACGAGAGCCGCATCCGCCAGGCCGTGCGCGGCATCAAGGCGATGCTCAAGGCGGACGCCGCAGCGCCCGCCTGAGGCACCCAGGTCAGTTCGCGGCGAAGCAGTAGAACAAGCCGCCGCCGCCGGTCGAGTTGAATGCCGGGATCGTGCAGCCGCGGGTCGGGTGCGAGGTGCTCCAGCTCAGCATCGGCGGCGTCGTGTTGAGGCCCTGGCGGTCGTGGTGGCCCACGATCGCCGCGCCGGCTTCGGGCGAGGTCCAGTTGCCGCAGGTGTGCTGCGCGGCGGTGCCGTCCGGGTTCGAGCCGGTCAGGATGTCGTGCAGGTTCGGCGTGTCGCCCCGGCCGTTCACCACGGCGCCCTTCTCGGTCAGCGCGGTCTGCTTGTTCAGGTTGTTGTTGCCGTGCAGCTCGGCCACGCTGTTGGCCACGACCGTGCCCTGGGCGTTGGCCCACGGGCCCTTGCCGATGCGGTCGCGCGCGTTGATCAGCGCGACGCCGTCGGCCGTCGAGGTGCTCAGGTAGGCGCGCCAGGTCTTGCCGCCGGCGCCGGCCTCGGTGGCCAGCTTCTGGCAGTAGGCGTCGGCACCGGCCAGACCGCCGAGGTCGCCACCCTTGCCCGGGTTGGCGCTGGTGATGAAGAAGCTCATCGGGCTGGTCGACGGCGGCGTGCTGCAGGCCGACAGGGCGGCCAGGGCGACAGCGGCGCCGGCCAGGCGCAGGGGGGCGGATCGGGTCATGCAGGTCTCCTCTGGGTGTGATGTGCGAAATCTCACGTTTCGCGCGAGAGGTGCAGCCTAACCATCCCCTTCAGACTTGCCAAGAAACCTAAGCGAAATCACCGAGTCGCCTCAGGAACGGCTGAATCCGATGCGCCGACGCGACGCGGCTCAGGCCGTCACGAGGCGCCAATCCAGCGTCTCGCCACCGCGCAGCGGCTTGAGCTGCGCGTCGCCGAAGGCCAGCGTCTCGGGCAGTTGCCACGGCTCGCGGCGCAGCGTCACCGTGCCGGTGTTGCGCGGCAGGCCGTAGAAGGCGGGGCCGTGGAGGCTGGCGAAGCCCTCCAGCCGGTCGAGCGCACCGGCCGCCTCGAAGGCCTGGGCGTACAGCTCCATCGCGCTCAGCGCCGTGTAGCAGCCGGCGCAGGCGGCGGCGTGTTCCTTCAGGTGGGCCGGGTGCGGCGCGCTGTCGGTGCCCAGGAAGAACTTCGGGCTGCCCGACGTCACCGCGCGCACCAGCGCCTCGCGGTGGCGTTCGCGCTTGAGCACCGGCAGGCAGTAGTAGTGCGGGCGCAGGCCGCCGGTGAAGATCGCGTTGCGGTTGTAGAGCAGGTGGTGCGCGGTCACCGTCGCGGCGGTCAGCGCGTCGGCGCTGGCGACGTATTCGGCCGCTTCCTGGGTCGTGATGTGCTCGAACACCACCTTCAGGCCGGGGAAGTCGTGGCGCAGCGGGCGCATCACCTGGTCGATGAAGACGGCCTCGCGGTCGAACACGTCGACCGCCGGATCGGTCACCTCGCCGTGCACCAGCAGTGGCAGGCCCTCGCGCTGCATCGCCTCCAGCGTCCGCCAGGTCTTGCGGATGTCGGACACGCCGGCATCGCTGTTGGTGGTCGCACCGGCCGGGTACAGCTTCAGCGCGACGATGCCGGCGGCCTTGGCGCGGGCGATCTCGTCGGGCGGCGTGTTGTCGGTCAGGTAGAGCGTCATCAGCGGCGTGAAGTCCACGCCGGCCGGCACGGCGGCGACGATGCGCTCGCGATAGGCCAGCGCCAGCGCGGTGGTGGTCACCGGCGGGCGCAGGTTGGGCATGATGACCGCGCGGCCGAACTGGCGCGCGGTGTCGGGCACGACCGCCTGCAACGCGGCGCCATCGCGCACGTGCAGGTGCCAGTCGTCCGGGCGGGTGATCGTGAGGGTCTGGGGGGCGGTGGTCGTGCTCATCGCGCGATTTTCACCGCCGACGCCCCGTGTCGACGCTCAGTGTCGACGTTAAGTGTCGACGTTCAGTGTTGAAGGATCTTCGACAGGAAGTCCTTCGCCCGCGGCGAACGGGCGTCCGGGTTGCCGAAGAACTCGTCCTTGCCGCAGTCCTCGACGATCTTGCCGGCGTCCATGAAGATGACCCGGTGGCTGACCTTCTTGGCGAAGCCCATCTCGTGCGTGACGCACATCATCGTCATGCCCTCGTTGGCGAGCTGCACCATGACGTCGAGCACCTCGCCGACCATCTCGGGGTCGAGCGCGGAGGTCGGTTCGTCGAACAGCATCACGATCGGGTCCATGCTCAGCGCCCGGGCAATCGCCACGCGCTGCTGCTGGCCGCCCGAGAGCTGGCCGGGGAACTTGTCCTTGTGGGCGGAAAGCCCGACGCGATCGAGCATCTTCAGGCCCCGCGCCAGCGCATCGTCCTTGCTGCGCCCGAGCACCTTGATCTGCGCCAGCGTCAGGTTCTCGGTCACCGACAGGTGCGGGAACAGCTCGAAGTGCTGGAACACCATGCCCACGCGCGAGCGCAGCTTGGGCAGGTCGGTGGTCGGCGCGCTGATGCTGATGCCGTCGACGACGATGTCGCCCTTCTGGATCGGCTCCAGCGCGTTGACCGTCTTGATCAGCGTGGACTTGCCCGAGCCCGACGGCCCGCACACGACCACCACTTCGCCCTTCTGGATCTTCGTGGTGCAGTCGGTCAGGACCTGAAAGCTGCCATACCACTTGCTGACGTTCTGGATGTCGATCATGTCGTTCTCATCGAATGATTTGGATCTTGGCCTGCAGACGCTTCACGAGCATCGACAGGCTGAAGCAGATGACGAAGTACAGCCCGGCGGCGACCAGGTAGGTCTCGACCGGACGGTTGAAGTTCTTGCCCGCCACCTCGAAGCCCTTGAGCAGGTCGTAGGCGCCGATCGCGTAGACCAGCGAGGTGTCCTGGAACAGGATGATGGTCTGCGTCAGCAGCACCGGCAGCATGTTGCGGAAGGCCTGCGGCAGCACGATCAGCTGCATGGTCTGGCGGTAGGTCATGCCCACCGCGTAGCCCGCATGGACCTGGCCGCGCGAGACGCTCTGGATGCCCGCCCGCATGATCTCCGAGTAGTAGGCCGCCTCGAACAGCGTGAAGGTCACGATGGCCGACAGCTCCGCGCCCATCGGCCGCCCGATCAGCAGCGGGATCAGCAGGAAGAACCACAGGATGACCATCACCAGCGGCACGCTGCGCATGGTGTTGACGTAGGCCGCCGCCGGCATCACCAGCCAGGGCTTGCCCGACAGACGCATCAGCGCCAGCAGCGTGCCCAGCACGATGCCGCCGACCATCGCCACCAGCGTCAGCTCGATCGAGAAGATCAGGCCCTTGAGGACGAAGCTGGAGATGACGTCGGACGTGAAGAAGGAGAAGTCGAGGTTCACTTGCCACCTCCGCCGACCATGCCGGGCACGCGCACACGCTGCTCGATGGCCTGCGCGATGCGGTTGATCGTGAAGGCCGAGACGAAGTACAGCGCCGTCACCGCGAGGTAGATCTCGATGCCGCGCGAGGTCTCTTCCTGCGCCTGCATCGCGAACATCGTCAGCTCGGCGATGCTGACCGCAAACGCCACCGACGAGTTCTTGATGATGTTCATGCTCTCGCTGGTCAGCGGCGGGATGACGATGCGGAACGCCATCGGCAGGATCACGTGGCGATAGGTCTGGCCCAGCGTCAGGCCAAGTGCCAGGCCGGCATAACGTTGTCCGCGCGGCAGCGTCTGGATGCCGGCCTTGACCTGTTCGGCGATGCGCGCCGAGGTGAAGAAGCCCAGCCCGACGACGACCAGCAGGAAGCTCGGAATGCCCTTCAGCACGGGGAAGATCTGCGGCAGCACGTGGTACCAGAGGAAGATCTGGACCAGCAGCGGGATGTTGCGGAACAGCTCCGTCCAGGCATTGCCGAAGAAGGCCCAGCCCTTGTGCGGGAGGGTGCGCAGGATGCCGATCAGGGACCCCACGACCAGCGCCACGACCAGCGCCAGCAGGGCGACCGACAGCGTCCAGCCCCAGGCGCTCAGCAGCCAGTCGAGGTAGGTGATGTCGCCATCACGGCCGAAGCAGCCGGCGACAACCTCGCCTTCGAGGGTGCTCTTGCAGAAGACTTGCCAATCCCAGTTGGACACCGGTGGCTCCTATGAAAATCGTTTCGGCGCCACCGGCACCGCATGACTCAGTCCAACCCGGCACATCCCGTGGATCCGGCTTCGCCGGTCCACCGGGATGGCCCCCTGAGGGGGCGCGCGTCAGCGCGTAGGGGGGGAGCCCATCCTCCCCGTGGATCCGGCTCTGCCGGTCCACCGGGATGGCCCCCTTGAGGGGGACGCGCGTGAGCGCGTCGGGGGTGGGTCATTTCTTTGCGTAGTCTTCCATGGGCTTGTCGTTGGGGTTCGCCCACGCGGCCTTGGTGGCCTCCGACATCGGCAGGCCGACCTTCGTGTTGGTCGGCGGGATCGGCTGCATGAACCACTTGTCGTAGAGCTTGGCCAGCTCGCCCGACTTGATCTGCGCCTTGATGCTGTCGTCGACCGCCTTCTTGAAGGCCGGGTCGTCCTTGCGCATCATCGCGGCGATCGGCTCGACCGACAGGACCTCGCCGACGATCTTGAAGTCGGCCGGGTTCTTCGACTTGCTGATGTTGCCGGCGAGGATCTGGCCGTCCATCACGAAGGCATCGGCGCGGCCCGATTCGAGCAGCAGGAAGCTGTCGGCGTGGTCCTTGCCGAAGACCTCCTTGAAGTCGACGCCGGCGGCGCGCTCGTGCTTGCGCAGCGTCTGCACCGAGGTCGTGCCGGTGGTGGTCGCCACCGACTTGCCGTTGAGCTGGTCGATGTTGGTGATGCCCGAATTGGCCTTCACCGCGATGCGCACTTCCTCGACATAGGTCGTGACCGCGAAGGCGACGTCCTTCTGGCGTGCGGCGTTGTTGGTGGTCGAACCACATTCGAGGTCGACGGTGCCGTTCTGGACCAGCGGGATGCGGTTCTGCGAGGTCACCGGCTGGTACTTGATGTCGAGCTTGGCGAGGCCCAGCTGCTTCTGCAGGTCGGCGGCCACGCGGTTGCACATCTCCGTGTGGAAGCCGGCGTACTTGCCGTCGCCGAGCGTGTAGCCCAGGGCGCCCGAGGACTCGCGCACACCGATGGTGATGCTGCCGCTGTCCTTGATCTTCTTGAGCGTGTCGGACTGGGCCTGCGCGGCGCCGACGGCCAGCAACGCGGCGGCCAGGATCAGGGTCTTCTTCATCGGGACTCCTTGGTATGGAAAGGGGGCCAGCGAGCGGCCTCCCGGGTGAAAAACGATTCTAGGCAGGCGGTCCTGGGCGGCAGCCGTGTCGGGCCGGAAACACGCCCCCGGGAAACCCTGAGCCGTGTTGCAGGACTCGTGCCGCCAGGCAGCGTTCAGCGCGGCTGGCTGAGGAAGTTCCAGAGCGCCTGGGCGGCGGGCTTGGACTGGCGCGCGAACTCGGGGCGTTCGCGGTAGAGGCGCACCTCGATGGTGACCTCGAACGGCGGCGAGCCGCTCTGGCTCGGGGCGGCCGGCACGAGCCGGCGGGCGCGCAGTTCCTTGCGCACCGAGCTGGCGGGCAGGAAGGCGACGCCGTGGCCTTCGAGCGCCATCGCCTTCAGGCCCTCGGCCATGTCGGTCTCGTAGATCGGATCGAGGTACAGCGGCTGGCCGGCCTGCTTGAGCAGCAGGTCGACCATGCGGCCCAGGTAGGCACCCGAGGCATAGGCCAGATAGGGCACCTTCGAGCCGGTGCCGCCGGGCAGGCGGAACAGCGGCTCGCCATCGGCATCGGCGCGCGCATAGGGCGCGAGGGTCTCGGTGCCGAGCGTCAGCATCTCGTAGCGCTCGGGGTTGAGCTGCAGCGGCTGCGAGGTGTGGTGATAGGCCAGCAGCAGGTCGCAGCCGCCTTCGGTCAGCTGCAGCACCGCGTCGTGGACGTTGAAGCCGATCAGCCGGCTCTTGAACTGGCCGAAGCGCTGGCGCAGGTCCATGACCCAGTGCGGGAAGAAGCTGAAGGCCAGCGAGTGCGGCACCGCGAACTCGATCATGTCGTGATCGGCGTTCTGGTGGCTGCGCATCAGGTTGCGCGCGGCCTGCAGCGCGCCCAGCACCTCCAGCGCCTGCGGCAGCAGGGTCTGGCCGGCGGGGGTCAGCCGGGTCGGGTAGGACGAGCGGTCGACCAGGTCGACGCCGGCCCAGGCCTCAAGGGCCTGGATGCGGCGCGAGAACGCCGGCTGCGTCACGTGCCGCATCTGGGCCGAGCGCGAGAAGCTGCGCGTCTCGGCCAGGCTGACGAAATCCTCGAGCCACTTGGTCTCCATGACGGTCAGTCTACCGGCGGCTCAGCGCGCGGCGACCACGGGCTGACCCTCTGGCGCGGACGCGGCGACGGCGGTCGTCTCGACCGTCGAATCGGCGGGCCGCGCCGTCTCCTGGCTGCTGCGCTGCAGGTGCCACATGCGCGCATAGCGGCCGTCCAGCGCCAGCAGTTCGGCATGGGTGCCGCACTCGATGACGCGGCCGGCGTCCAGCACGACGATCGCGTGGGCGTCGACGATCGTGCTGAGCCGGTGCGCGATGACCAGCGCGGTCTTGCCCCGGGCGGCGCTGGCCAGCTCGGCCTGGATGGCGCGTTCGTTGGCCGAATCGAGCGCCGAGGTGGCCTCGTCGAAGATCAGGATCGGCGGGTCCTTCAGCAGCGTGCGGGCGATCGCCACGCGCTGCTTCTCGCCGCCCGACAGCTTCAGCCCGCGCTCGCCGACCGTCGTGCCGTAGCCCTGCGGCTGCGCGGCGATGAAGTCGTGGATGTGGGCCGCGCGGGCGGCTTCCTCGATCTGCTGCTGGCTCGCGCCGGGCTTGCCGTAGCCGATGTTGTAGCCAATGCTGTCGTTGAACAGCACGGTGTCCTGCGGGACGATGCCGATGGCCCGGCGCAGGCTGGCCTGGGTCACGTCGCGCAGGTCCTGGCCGTCGATGGTGATGCGGCCGGCGCCCGCATCGACGTCGTAGAAGCGGTAGAGCAGCCGCGCCAGCGTGCTCTTGCCCGAGCCCGAGGCACCGACCACCGCGACGGTCTTGCCGGCCGGGATCTCGAAGCTCACGCCATGCAGGATGCGGCGCTGCGGGTGATAGCCGAAGTCGACGTTCTCGAAGCGCACGGTCGCGCCGTGCACCTGCAGGTCGCGCGCGGCGGGCGCATCGGCCACCTCGCGTTCGCGTTCGAGCAGCTTGAACATCTTGTCGAGGTCGGCCAGGCTCTGCTTGACCTCGCGGTAGAGCACGCCCAGGAAGTTCAGCGGCACGTAGAGCTGCAGCAGCAGCGCGTTGACCATCACCAGGTCGCCCAGCGTCATGTGGCCGTCGACGACACCTTGCGTGGCCCGCCACAGCATCGCCGCCAGGCTGGTCGCGATGATGGCCTGCTGGCCGGTGTTGAGCATCGACAGCGTCGCCTGCGACTTCAGCTGCGCTCGCCGGTAGGCGTCCAGGCCCTCGTCGTAGCGGCGCGCCTCGAAGTCCTCGTTGTTGAAGTACTTGACGGTCTCGTAGTTCAGCAGCGCGTCGATCGCGCGGGTGTGGGCCTTCGAGTCCAGCTCGTTCATCTGGCGCCGGAACTGCGTGCGCCACTCGGTCACGGCGATCGTGAAGGCGCCGTAGGCGACCAGCGCGGCGAGGGTGATCCAGACGAAGCCGAGGTCGAACTTGCCGCCCAGCAGGCTGAGCACCAGCACCAGCTCGACCAGCGTCGGCACGATCGTGAACAGCGAGTAGCTGACCAGCGACTGCAGCGCGCGGGTGCCGCGCTCGATGTCGCGTGTCATGCCGCCGGTCTGGCGTTCGAGGTGGAAACGCAGGCTCAGCTCGTGCAGGTGGCGAAAGGTCTCCAGCGCGATCTGCCGGGCCGCACCGTGCGTGGCCTTGGCGAAGACCAGCTCGCGCAGCTCGGTGAACAGCGTCGTCATCAGCCGCAGCCCGGCGTAGGCGGCCAGCAGGCCGGCCGGCACGACCAGCAGCGCGCGCGGGTCGCCGGGCTGGAGGTCCAGCGCGTCGACCAGCTGCTTGAGCAGCAGCGGCACGCCGACGTTGGAGACCTTGGCCGCCACCAGGAACACCAGCGCGACCACGATGCGCAGGCGGTACTGCCACAGGTAGGGCGCCAGGCGCTGCAGCGTCTGCCAGTCGCTGCGTTCTTCGGCGACGCCGGCCGAGGGCGGCGGCAGGTCCATGGATCGGGCAGAACGCATCGTGGAGAATGGTTTGAAAGGTGGATGAACGATGACCGCAGCAACGCCCCAAGACCTGCCGCCCTCCGAGGGCGGCGCGCCCGGCTCGCATCAGCGCGAGCTGGTCCTGCGGGTGATGCCGATGCCGGCCGATGCCAACGGCAACGGCGACATCTTCGGCGGCTGGATCATGGCCCAGGTCGACATCGCCGGCGCCGTGCTGCCGGCCCGCATCGCACGGGGACGCATTGCCACCGTGGCGGTCAACCAGTTCATTTTCAAGCAGGCGGTCTCGATCAGTGACCTGCTGAGCTTCTATGCCACCGTGCTCAGGGTGGGCAACACCTCGGTGACGGTGCACGTCGAGGTCTATGCCGAGCGCAATCCGGAGAACCCGGAAGTGGTCAAGGTGACCGAGGCCAACCTGACCTACGTCGCGATCGATGCCGAAGGCCGGCCGCGGCCGATCCCGCCGGCGCGGCGCTGACCCTAGCCGAGCGCGCCGAAGCGGCTGTCGCCGGGTTCGGCGTCCTCGTCCTGCAGGGCGGCCCAGGCGCTGGGGGTGAAGCCGGTGGGCAGCACGGCGCCCTGCGCCGGGTTCTGGGTCAGGTCGAACTCGATGTGGTCGGCCAGCGCCTCGGCCCAGCGGGCGTACAGCGCGGCGTTCGGGTGGAAGCGGTCGGTCGCCAGCCACTGGTCGACCGTCTCGGTGGTCGGGTCGAAGGGCATCACGAAACGGCTGCGCCGGTAGGCGTGACGGACGTGGTTGCGCAAGGCGGTGTCCAGGCGGTTGGCCTGCGCCCCCATCAGCCAGCGCAGCGGCTGCGGCATGAAGGTCATCAGGTCCATGCGCGGCGGTGCGCAATGCACCGTGAAGCGGACCTTGGCGCGGTGCTTGGCGTGGCTGCGGATCGCGTCCAGGTTGGCCAGCCAGCGGCCGGGCGGCGTCTGTTCGATCACGTCGTTGACGCCCAGCACGGTCACCAGCACGTCGGCCGGGTCGAGCTGCTGCGAGGCCATCAGCGGCAGGGCGGTGTTGGACGACACCCCCGTGCGCGCGGCCAGCTGCCAGCTCACGCGGGTCAGGCCCATGCTGGTCTCGGACAGGCGCCGCGACAGCGCCTCCGCGAGCAGCGGCGCCAGCGTCAGGGCCGGATCGGTCGAGCCGACCCCGGCTGCGGACGAGTCACCGACGATCAGCAGGCGCAGCCGCGAGAAGCCGAGCCCCGCGCCGCCGTGGCTGGCCACGCCGGGTTCCGGCAGCCGTGGCGTGACGCGCCGCAGCTGGGCCGCCTGCCAGGCCAGCACCGGTCCGGCCAGCGCCTTCACCAGGCCGACCGTGCGGGCCGACGGCGGCTCCGGGGCGGCCGGGGGCCGGGGCAGGCCGACGACGGGTGGACGGGTGGCGGTCACGGGCAGGTCTCGGTGAGGTCAGGGGAGCGGACGGGCCTCAGCTGAACTTCGAGAAGTCCGGCTTGCGCTTGTCGAAGAAGGCCTGGAACGCTTCACGCGCTTCCGGGCTGCGCAGGCGTTCGGCGAAGACCTTGGCCTCGGCGGCGACGGCCTCGCGCACGGCGGCCTCGGTCGGCGCGCGCATCAGGCGCTTGGCGTCGCGCACGGCGCCGGGCGGCAGGGCATTGAAGCGGGCGGCGACGCGGCGGGCGTGCGGCAGCACCTCGGCGGTCGGCAGCACGGCGTTGGCCAGGCCGCATTCGACCGCCTGCTCGGCCGTGAACGGGTCGCCCAGCAGCAGCTTCTCGGCCGCGCGGACGTGGCCCATCAGGCGGGCGACCGTCAGGCTGGAGCCGAACTCGGGCACGAGACCCAGGCCGACGAAGGGCATCGCCAGGCGGGCCTCGTCGCTGACGTAGACGAAGTCGCAGTGCAGCAGCATCGTGGTGCCGATGCCGATCGCCGGGCCGGTGACGGCGGCGATGACCGGCTTGTCGCAGTCCAGCAGCGCGCGCATGAAGACGAACACCGGCGAGTGCTCGTCGCGCGGCGGCGCGGCCATGAAGTCCTCGAGGTCGTTGCCCGACGTGAAGATGCCGGGCTGGCCGGTGATCAGCACCGAACGGACGGTGGCGTCGCCACGCGCCTGCACCAGCGCCTCGGCCAGCGCGGTGTACATCGCCATCGTCAGCGCGTTCTTCTTCTCCGGACGGGCGATCTCGATCTGGAAGACACCGTCGAACAGGGCGGTCTTGATGCTCATGGACTCTCCGGGCAAGCGCGGCAGTTTGTCACGCTTGAAAGAAATATCGAAAAAAGGCCGCGCCACCTGGAGGTGGAACGGCCGTGGAACACACCCGGATTTTCCCGGATGCGCGAGGAGAGGGCAGCGCGTCGGGCGCGACGTCGGGTCAGACCCGTTCGAAGATCCCCGCCGCGCCCTGACCGGTGCCGACGCACATCGTCAGCATGCCGTGGCGCATCTGGCGGCGGCGCAGGCCGTGCACGACCGTGGCCGCGCGGATCGCGCCGGTGGCGCCCAGCGGGTGACCCAGCGCGATGGCGCCGCCGAGCGGGTTGACCTTGCTCGGGTCCAGGCCGACGGTGCGGATGACAGCCAGCGCCTGGGCCGCGAAGGCCTCGTTGAGCTCGACCCAGTCGAGGTCCGCGAGCTGCAGGCCGGCGCTGCGCAGCGCCGACGGGATCGCCTCGATCGGGCCGATGCCCATGATCTCCGGCGGCACGCCGCGGCTGGCGAAGCTGACGAAGCGCGCCAGCGGCGTCAGGCCGTGTTCGCGCACGGCCCGTTCGCTGGCCAGGATCAGCGCGCCGGCGCCGTCGCTGGTCTGCGAGCTGTTGCCGGCCGTGACGCTGCCCAGGCCGGTCGCCTTGCCGCCCGGGTCCTTCGGCGCGGCGAAGGCCGGACGCAGCTTGGCCAGGCCTTCGAGCGAGGTGTCGGCGCGCGGGCCCTCGTCCAGGCTGACGGTGCGACGGCGTTCGCGCACCGCGCCGGTCAGCAGGTCGGGGCTGCGGTCGACCACCTCGAAGGGCGTGATCTCGTCACCGAACTCGCCGGCGGCCTGCGCGGCCAGCGCCTTCTGGTGCGAGGCCAGCGCGAAGGCGTCCTGATCGGCCCGGCTGACGCTCCATTGCTGGGCGACCTTCTCGGCCGTCATGCCCATGCCGTAGGCGATGCCGATGTTGGCGTCGGCGCCGAAGATGGCCGGGTTGAAGCTCGGCGTGTTGCCGCTCATCGGCACCATGCTCATGCTTTCGCAGCCGGCCGCGATCATCACGTCGGCCTCGCCGACGCGGATGCGGTCGGCCGCCATCTGGATGGCCGACAGGCCCGAGGCGCAGAAGCGGTTGACGGTGATGCCGCCGACGCTTTCCGGCAGGCCGGCCAGCAGCGCGGCCACGCGGGCAACGTTCAGGCCCTGCGGGCCTTCGGGCATCGCGCAGCCGACGATCGCGTCCTCGATCGCCTTCGGATCCAGGCTCGGGACCTGCGCCAGCGCGCCGCGCAGGGCGGCCACCAGCAGGTCGTCGGGCCGGGTGTTGCGGAAGAACCCGCGATGCGACTTGCCGATCGGCGTGCGGCTGGCCGCCACGATGTAGGCGTCTTGAAGCTGTTTCATGACTCGTCCTTGGTGCGGGTTCAGTTCCTGACCGGCTTGCCGGTCTGCAACATGCCCATGATCCGTTCCTGCGACTTGGGGTGTTCGAGCAGGCTGCAGAAGTGCTGGCGCTCCAGCGTCATCAGGTAGTCCTCGGTGACGAGGCTGCCGGCGTCGACGTCACCGCCGCAGACCACGTGGGCGATGCGGCTGGCGATGTCGAAGTCGTGGTGCGTGATCTGGCCGCCGTCGCGCATGCCCACCAGGCTGGCCTGGATGGTGGCGATGCCGCTGCGCCCGGCGACCGGGAACAGGGCCTTGTTCGGCGCGCGCCAGTTGGCATCGGCCAGCGCCCTGACCTGGCTGGTGGCGACGTGCAGCAACTCGTCCTTGTGGGCCACGACGATGTCGTCGTCTTGCAGGTAGCCGAGCGCGCGGGCCTCGATCGCGCTGGTCGCGACGGTGGCCATGGCCGCCGCCTGGAAGCCGTCCTTCAGGAAGGCCAGCAGGTCGGTGCCCGGTGCGGCTGCGGCCTTCTCGGCCGCGCGGCGGGCGATGTAGGTCAGGCCGCCGCCGCCGGGGATCAGGCCGACGCCGACCTCGACCAGGCCGACGTAGCTCTCCAGCGCCGCGACCCGGCGGGCGCAGTGCACCGCCAGCTCGCAGCCACCGCCCAGCGTCAGCCCGCGCATGGCCGCCACCACCGGCACGCCGGCATAGCGGATGCGCAGCATCAGGTCCTGCAGCTTCTTCTCCTCGGGCGCGATGCCCTTGGCGCCGGACTTCATGAAGACCGGCATCAGCGACTCGAGGTTGGCGCCGGCCGAGAACACGTCATCGGGCGACCAGATCACCAGGCCCTGGTAGCTCGCCTCGGCCAGCTCGACGGCCTTCAGCAGGCCTTCGGTGACGGTCGGGCTGATCAGGTGCAGCTTGCAGTCGATGCTGGCGATCAGCACCTCGCCGTCGAGCGTCCAGGCGCGCAACTCGTCGTTGCGGAACACCTCCGTGCCCGACTTCAGCGGCGCGACCGCGCCGGTGCCAACGAGAGATTCGGGGAAGTGCTGGCGCGCATAGACCGGCAGGTCCGGGCGCGGCAGGAAACGGCCTTGCGCGGCCGACCACGAGCCTTCGGCCGTGTGCACGCCACCGGCCTGCGCGACCGGGCCGTCGAACACCCAGGCCGGCAGCGGCGTGCGGCACAGCGCGGCACCGGACTCGATGTCGGCCTGCACCCACTTCGCCACCTGCAGCCAGCCGGCGTCCTGCCACAGCTCGAACGGGCCCTGCTTCTGGCCGAAGCCCCAGCGCATCGCGAAGTCGACCTCGCGGGCGCTGTCGGCGATCTCGGCCAGATGCACCGCGACGTAGTGGAAGCTGTCGCGCAGGATGGCCCACAGGAACTTCGCCTGCGGGTTGGACGATTCGCGCAGCAGCTTCAGTCGTTCGGCCGCCGGCTTCTTCAGGATGCGGTCGATCAGCGGTTCGGCCTTGGCCCCGCCAGTGACGTACTGGCCGGTGGCCGGGTCGAGCCGCAGGATGTCGCGGCCGACCTTCTTGTAGAAGCCCGCGCCGCTCTTCTGGCCCAGCGCGCCGGCGGCGATCAGGCCGGTCAGCACGGCCGGCGTCGCATAGGTCGGGTAGAACGGGTCGTCGCCCTTGCCCGGGCCGAGGTTGTCCTGCAGCGTGCGGATGACGTGGGCCATCGTGTCCAGGCCCACCACGTCGGCGGTGCGGAAGGTGCCGCTGCTGGCGCGGCCGAGCTTCTTGCCGGTCAGGTCGTCGACCAGGTCGACGCTCAGGCCGTAGGTCTGGGCCTCGTGCAGCGTCGCCAGCATGCCGGCGACGCCCACGCGGTTGGCAATGAAGTTGGGCGTGTCCTTGGCCCGCACGACGCCCTTGCCGAGCGTGCGCGTGGCGAAGGTCTCGAGCGCGTCCAGCACGTCGGCACGGGTGTCGCCGGTGGGGATCAGCTCGACCAGCTGCATGTAGCGCGGCGGGTTGAAGAAGTGGATGCCGCAGAAGCGCGGGCGCAGCGCCTCGGGCAGCACCGAGGCCAGCTTGCCGATCGACAGGCCCGAGGTGTTGGACGCCACGATCGCGTCGGCGGCGATGTGCGGGGCGACCTTCTGGTAGAGGTCCAGCTTCCAGTCCATGCGCTCGGCGATGGCCTCGATCACCAGGTCGCAGCCGGCCAGCAGGCCGAGGTCTTCCTCGTAGTTGGCCGGCCGGATGCGCGCGGCGTGCGCGGCCAGGCCGAGCGGCGCGGGCTTGATCTTCTTGAGGTTGTCGATGGCCTTCAGCGCGATCGCGCTCTTCGGGCCTTCCTGCGCGGGCAGGTCGAACAGCACGACGGGCACGCCGACGTTGACGAGATGGGCGGCAATCTGCGCGCCCATCACGCCGGCGCCGAGCACGGCGACCTGCCGGACGTGGAAGCGGGTTCGGGACATGGGGTCTCCTGGGAAAACGGGTGCGTGTTCGGATGGGTGCGGATCGTCAGGCGCGCGGCCTCATTCGACGCGCTGCCAGGTCTGCGTGCGACCCAGCAGCGGCAGGCCGATGTAGGCGCGCAGTTCGAGCGCCTTGCCATCGTTGATCACCTTCATGCGGACCTTGTAGGTCTTGCCGTTGTTGGGATCGAGGATCTCGCCGCCGTCCCACAGGCCGGCCTCGCTGGTGCTGGCCTTGACGCCCTGCAGGATCGTCATGCCCAGCACCGGCTGGCCCTTGCGGGCGTCGGTGCAGTCGTCGCAGCGGGCGTCCTGCTTCGCCGGGTTGGCGATCTTCTCGACCTTGCCGCTGAGGGTGCCGGCGTTGTCGGCGATGCGCACCAGCGACTTCTCGGTCTTGCCGTCGTCGTCGATCGTGCGCCACAGGCCGGCCGGGGTGGCCTGGGCCAGCGCGGCGCCGGTGGCCAGGGTCAGCGCGAAGGCGGCGACGAGCTTCGGGATGTGCGTGTTCATCGGGTGTCTCCTCGATCGGCAGGGGTTCAGAACAGCGACTCGTCCATCGCCATCAGCGGGCTCAGGCCGCTGCGGGCGGTGCGGATCAGGCCGGCCGTCTCGGGCAGCAGCTTGGCGAAATAGAAGCGTGCGGTGTGCAGCTTGGCGGAGTAGAAGGTGTCGCCGGTCTTCTCGGCCTCGGCCTGCTTGTCCAGCGCGATCAGCGCCATGCGGGCCCAGAAGTAGGCGAACACGAGATGCCCGACCACACGCAGGTAGTCGACCGCGGCGGCGCCGACCTCGTCGGGGTTGCCGAAGGCCTTCATGCCCAGTTCGGTGGTCAGCTTGGTGACCTTGTCGCCCAGGTCGGCCAGCGGGTTGACGAACTCCTGCATGTCCTCGCGCACGCCGGCGTCCTCGACGAACTCGGTGATGCGGCGGCCGAAGGCCTTGAGCTTCTTGCCGTTGTCGGCCAGCACCTTGCGGCCCAGCAGGTCCAGCGACTGGATCGTGTTGGTGCCCTCGTAGATCATGTTGATGCGGGCATCGCGCACGTACTGCTCCATGCCCCATTCGCGGATGTAGCCGTGGCCGCCGAAGACCTGCATGCAGTGCGAGGTCGCGATCCAGCCGTTGTCGGTCAGGAAGGCCTTGACGATCGGGGTCAGCAGCGCGACCTCGTCGGCGCTGGCGCGGCGCACGTCCTCGTCGGGGTGGCTCAGCTCCTGATCCAGCAGCAGCGCGGTGTGCACGCACAGCGCGCGACCGGCCTCGGCATAGGCGCGCGCGGTCAGCAGCATCTTGCGCACGTCCGGGTGGACGATGATCGAGTCGGCCGGCTTGTCCGGGTTCTTCGGGCCCGACAGCGCGCGCATCTGGATGCGGTCCTTCGCATAGGCGACCGCGTTCTGGTAGGCCACTTCGGTCAGGCCCAGGCTCTGCATGCCCACGCCCAGACGGGCGGCGTTCATCATCACGAACATCGCCGCCAGGCCCTTGTGGGGCTCGCCGACCAGCGTGCCGACGGCGCCTTCGAGCACCATCTGCGCGGTCGCGTTGCTGTGGATGCCCATCTTGTGTTCGAGCCCGGCGCAATGGATCGTGTTGCGCGCGCCCAGGCTGCCGTCGGCATTGACCAGGAACTTGGGCACCACGAACAGCGAGATGCCCTTGCTGCCGGCCGGCGCATCGGGCAGGCGGGCCAGCACCAGGTGGACGATGTTCTCGGCCAGGTCGTGCTCGCCGGCCGAGATGAAGATCTTGGCGCCGGTGATCCGGTAGGTGCCGTCGGGCTGTGGCTCGGCGCGGGTGCGCAGCAGGCCCAGGTCGGTGCCGCAGTGCGGCTCGGTCAGGCACATGGTGCCGGTCCAGACGCCGCTGGTCAGCTTGGGCAGGTAGGTCGCCTTCTGCTCGGGTGTGCCGTGTGCATGCAGGCATTCATAGGCGCCATGCGACAGGCCGGGGTACATCGTCCAGGCCTGGTTGGCGCTGTTGAGCATCTCGTAGAAGCACTGGTTCACGACATGCGGCAGGCCTTGTCCACCGTAGGCCGGATCGCAGCTCAGCGAGGGCCAGCCGCCGTCGACGTACTGCTGGTAGGCGGCCTTGTAGCCGGCGGGGGTGCGGACCTCGTGCGTGTCGCGGTCGAGCGCGCAGCCTTCCTCGTCTCCGCTGCGGTTGAGCGGGAAGACGACCCCGGCGGCGAACTTGCCGCCTTCTTCCAGCACGGCGTTGACGGTGTCGACGTCGACCTCGGCATGGGCCGGCATCTGCTTGAACGATTCGGTCACCTGGACCAGCTCGTGCAGCACGAACTGCAGGTCGCGCAAGGGCGGGGTGTACTGGGGCATGGCGGGTCTCCTGGAAGGGGTGGCGTTTCGGTCGGTCGGGCTCTACGGCGCGACCGTGCCGGTTCGGGAAAGGGGGCGTCCGGATCGACCGGACACCGGGATCAGGTGCGCGGCCCGGTCGTCGCCAGATGGCGTGCGAGCAGGGCCTCGAAGCCGCGCCGGGCGCGTTCGATCGCGCCGGGCACGCGCAGGAAGCGGGCGTCGTGGTGCAGCGCCAGGATCAGGCCGTGCATCTCGAAGGCCATCTGCTGGGCGTCGGTGTCGGATCGCAGCTCGCCGATCTCGCGTGCCAGCTCGATCGCACGGTGCAGCGCCGTCTGCCAGGCGATCACCATGTCGGCCAGCGCATCGCGGACCGGGCCGGGACGGTCGTCGAACTCGACCGCACCGCTGATGTAGATGCAGCCGGAGTCGATTTCCACCGTGACGCGCTCGATCCAGCGGTCGAACAGCGCCCGCAGCCGCAACACGCCGCGCGGCTGGCGGATCGCGGGGTAGAAGACCTCGTCCTCGAAGCGGCGGTGGTACTCGCGGATCACCGAGATCTGCAGTTCCTCGCGCGAGCCGAAATGCGCGAACACGCCGGACTTGCTCATGCCCGTCACCTCGGCCAGCGTGCCGATCGACAGACCTTCCAGCCCCTTCTGCGACGACAGCAGCAAGGCGGCGTCGAGGATCGATGCGCGTGTCTGCAAGCCCTTCTGAAGCGAGCGGGTGCCCGACCGTGGCGCGGTGCGGGTGCTGGGGGCGGGCGGGTTGAGGGTGGTCACGGCGGCGTTAAATCGAACGATCGTGCTATTTTGTTCGAGATCCCGATTTCGGCAAGCCCCGGGCTTGTCCGGATGCCTAGAGTCTGACCTCTAGGCATGGCCACGACATCGGCAACCTTCAGGACGCAGGGCCGTCGGGCGCTGTCTTGAAGCCGTCGCTTTGCATGATCTATGCTTGGGTTGAGGAAACTGCCATGGACGTGCTGCAACTCGATGTATCGGGTCGCCCTCAGGCTTGGATCTCGCCGAAGGAAGCGGCCACTCTCTACGCCAGCGACGCGGTCGCCTGGACGATCGGAGAGCCGTGTCTCGTGCTTCGGGGCGGCATCCAGCGCAGCAGCGGCCTGCAGTCGCGCATCGAGCTGCACCCGATCATCGCCGTGCGCGGCGCGGTGCCCAGCCGGGCCTGGCGCCAGGCGCCTGCGCTGTCCAACCCGAAGCTGTTCGTGCGCGACAAGATGGTCTGCGCCTACTGCGGCGGCACCTTCCATCCCGAGGACCTGACACGCGAGCACATCGTGCCGACCTCGCGCGGCGGGGTCGACAGCTGGATGAACTGCATCACCGCCTGCCGGTCCTGCAATGGCCGCAAGGGCAGCCGGCTGGTCCACGAGGCGCGCATGGAACTGCTCTACCTGCCCTACGTGCCGAGCCTGCACGAGGACATGATCCTGCGCGGTCGGCGCATCCTGGCCGACCAGATGGAGTTCCTGCTCGCCAGCGTGCCCAGCCACAGCCGGCTGCATGGCTGAGGCGTCGTCCGGTTGCGGATGTCATGACGGCGCATCGACCGGGCACGGCCCCGGTCAACCCGGGTCGATGGGTGCCGCGTTAGCATGGTCTGCAACCCGGATCAACCCACACACCATGACCCTCCCGTCCCTGAACTTCCGCCCGCTGGCGCTGGCGTTCGCCGCGACCGCCACGCTGGCCCTGTCGGCCTGCAGCACCACCAGCCCGGACGTGATCCAGCCGCGTGATGCGCAGCGCCTTTCCAACGTGCAGGACGCGGTCGTGCTGAACGTGCGTCCGGTCGTCGTCGAAGGTCAGCAGAGCGGCACCGGCGCGGTGGCCGGCGGCGTCGTCGGCGGCATCGCCGGCGGCAATGTCGGCGGACGGCGCGAGAGCGCGGCCGTGGCCATCATCGGCGCGGCGGCCGGCGCGGTGATCGGCAACACCGTCGAGCGCTTCGGCACGCGCGAGGACGCGATCGAGATCCTGATCCAGCTGACCAACGGCGACCGCCGGGCCATCGTCCAGGCCAAGGGCACCGAGAACATCCAGGCGGGCGACGCGGTGATCCTGATCAACACGGGCGGCAAGACCCGCGTGATCAAGGCTCCGCCGGTGCAGGGCCGCTGAACGTGGTCATGCCGGACGCGGAAACGATTTCGCGCCCATGACAAAGCCGCCTGTCGGCACCGCATCGCGCGATGTCGGCCAGGCGGCCTGTGGATCGAGCCTCCGATGCCGCGACTGGCGCGTCACCGGAGGGGGTGGATCAGGGCTTGCTGCTGCGCAGCTGTTCCTCGAGCTCGTTGCAGGTCGGGGCACAGACCAGCTGGGACTTGCCCAGCAGCTTGCGGGTCTTCAGCTGCGAACGTGCGCGGTGCTTGCCGCACAGGAAACACGACATCGTGGCGGCCGAATGGGTGCCGGCCGAGCCGAACGGCGAACCGGGCGTCTTGCTCAGGTAACGCAGGCCATCGGAGTCGATGGCGGTCTTGACAGTGTCTTTGCTCATGGATGTCTTCGGTCGCGGGTGAAGGAATCGCGGCGTGAAACTTCGGCCACGCGAGACTGTGGCCAGTCGACACAATAGACGAAGTTTCCGCTCACTGCTCGTGAAAGGTTGATACGCGACGGCGCACGGGGCGGCGGCGTGGCTTCTGGTTGACGCAAAGGGGGGTGACGGCCCTTCAGAGGAATCGCTCCAGCAGGCGGCGCGACGGCCGATCCAGGCCGAAGCGGTCGGGGATGCGGAAGGCGATGCCGTGGGCGCTGGCGATCAGCAGGGCGCCATTGCTCAGTCGGCGGATGTCCTCCTCGGCCTTGAGCACGAAAGTGGTGGCGCCGCGGTCGGTTTCAACCGTCCAGGTGCTCGGCGTCGAGAAGGTCGAGACGCCGACCAGCCGCTCGATCACCGGCACGAACTCGCGCGTGGCGAGCTCCTCGGTGATCAGCGTGCGCGCCGGCTCGGGCACGGCGTCCAGGCGGTCGATCCAGACCAGCTCGTGGCCGTCCGGGCTCACCAGCGACAGCCCGTCGTCCGGCGCGCCCAGCGGAAAGGCCCGCACCGGCACCACGCCGACATGCGCGATGCCGTCGGCGCCGGTCCACACCAGCCGGCCCATCGGGTTGCGCGACAGCGCCCAGGCGGTGACTTCGTTCGGTTGGTCCATCGTTCAGTCCCGTCCGGCCGACGTGGCCACGGCGTTGTCGTCGGCGTCGTCCTCGGCCAGCTGCTCGGTGCGGCGGGCCTGCGCCTCGTAGAGGCGCCAGTAGGCCCCTTGCCGGGCCATCAGCTCGTCGTGCGGGCCGACCTCGACGATCTGGCCGCGGTCCATCACGACCAGCCGATCGGCCTTGCGCAGCGTCGACAGGCGGTGCGCGATGGCGATGGTGGTGCGACCCAGCACGAGGTTGTCCAGCGCCTTCTGGATCTCCTTCTCGGTCTCGGTGTCGACCGCCGAGGTGGCCTCGTCGAGGATCAGGATCTTCGGGTCGATCAGCAGCGCGCGGGCGATCGAGATGCGCTGGCGCTCGCCGCCGGACAGCCCCTGGCCGCGCTCGCCGACCAGCGAGTCGTAGCCGTGCGGCAGACGCAGGATGAACTCGTGCGCATGGGCCGCGCGGGCGGCGGCGACGATCTCGGCGCGGGTCGCGTCGGGCCGGCCGTAGGCGATGTTCTCGGCGATCGTGCCGAAGAACAGGAAGGGCTCCTGCAGCACCAGGCCGATGTGGCGGCGGTAGTCGGCGACGCGGTAGCGCCGCAGGTCGTGGCCGTCGACCCGGATGGCGCCTTCGGTGACGTCGTAGAAGCGGCAGATCAGGTTGACCAGCGTGCTCTTGCCCGAGCCGCTGTGGCCGACCAGGCCGATCATCTCGCCGGGCCGGATGTCCAGGTCCAGCCCGCGGATCACCGCCCGGTTGCCATAGCGGAAGCCGACGTTGCGCAGCTCGATGCGGCCCTCGGGCTGCTCGTAGGGCTGCGGCTGGGCCGGGTCCGGCACGTTCGAGACGTGGTCGAGGATGTCGAAGATGCGCTTGGCGCCGGCCGCCGCCTTCTGCGTCACCGAGACGATCCGGCTCATCGAGTCGAGCCGGCCGTAGAAGCGGCCGATGTAGGCCAGGAAGGCGGTCAGCACGCCGACCGTGATCTCGCTGCCGGCGACCAGCCAGATGCCGAAGCCCCAGACCACCAGCAGGCCGATCTCGGTCATCAGCGACACCGTCGGCGAGAACAGGCTCCAGGTCCGGTTGAGCTTGTCGTTGACGGCCAGGTTGTAGGCGTTGGCGTCGCGGAAGCGCTGCGCCTCGCGGCCTTCCTGGGCAAAGGCCTTGACGACGCGGATGCCGGGAATGGTGTCGGCCAGCACGCTGGTGACCTCGGACCAGACCCGGTCGATCTTCTCGAAGCCGGTGCGCAGCCGGTCGCGCACGACGTGGATCAGCCAGCCGATGAAGGGCAGCGGCAGCAGCGTGACCAGCGCCAGCAGCGGGTTGATCGAGAACAGGATCGCGGCGGTCATCGCGATCATCAGCACGTCGGTGGCGAAGTCCAGCGCGTGCAGCGACAGGAAGACGTTGATGCGGTCGGTCTCGCTGCCGATGCGCGACATCAGGTCGCCGGTGCGCTTGCCGCCGAAGTAGTCGAGCGACAGCCGCAGCAGGTGCTCGAACGTGGTGGTGCGCAGGTCCGCGCCGATGCGTTCGGAGACCAGCGCCAGCAGGTAGGTGCGGGCCCAGCCCAGGCCCCAGGCCGCGAGCGCGGCGGCCAGCAGGCCGCCGAGGTACATCGCGACCACGCCGATCTCGATGTGCTGGCCGTTCTGGTACGGGATCAGCACCTCGTCCATCAGCGGCATCGTCAGGTAGGGCGGCACCAGCGTGGCGGCGGTCGACGCCAGCGTCAGCAGGAAGCCCACCAGCAGCTGGCCCTGGTAGGGCTTGGCGAATCGCGCCAGGCGCAGCAGCACCCAGGTCGACGGCGGTGTCTGCAGCTCGCGTTCGCAGACCGGGCAGGACTCGCTGTCCTCGGGCAGCGGCGCGGCGCAGGTCGGGCAGGTGCCGACTTCCTCGCGCACCAGGCGGGACTGCAGCGGCGCGCCCTCGTCGCCGCGTGCCAGCTCGGCCTGGCGGCGCTCGAACTGGTCCAGCAGCCGGGCGGCCTGGGCGTGCAGGCCGAGCGTGAAGCGCCAGCTCGCCAGCACCTGCCGGCCGTCGTGCAGCTCCAGCAGGCCGACGCCGCCGTGGTCGCTCAGGCGCAGCGCGAGGCCATCCTGCAGCGGCCAGGACTGCCAGTCGGCCCCGGCCCCGACCCGTGCGTGCAGCGCACGGCTGCCCAGCACGAGCTGGCCGGCGGTGAAGTGCATCCGGGCGTCGAGGTCAACCTGCAGCGTCGCCAGGGCGTTCTCGTCTGCAGGCAGCGGGGCTGCCGGGCCGAGGTCCGGGGCGCTCGCCGCAGGTCGCGACGACGACGATTCAGACGAGACGGTGTGGGAAGGATGCATGGTGGGAGGAAGTGAACCCTCGATTTTCGCCGAAGCCGTGACAACGGCCCAGCCGGCCGTCTCGCCGACCTCCGCCCGGGTGTCGTCCCGGGTGTCAGGTCTGTCGATGTCGAGCGACGCACAATCCCTTCCCGTCCGGTTGAACGAGTCCCCCCAGCCCATGAGCCTCAAAGAAGACATCAAGCTGCTGCGCATCAACTACCTGCGCGGCCCCAACGTCTGGACCTACCGCCCGGTGCTGGAGGTCTGGCTCGATCTGGGCGAGCTGGAGGACCACCCGTCCAACAAGCTGCCCGGCTTCAACCAGCGCCTGACGACGATGCTGCCGGCGCTGGTCGAGCACCACTGCGGTGTCGGCGAGCGCGGCGGCTTCCTGCAGCGGCTGGAGGAAGGCACCTGGGCCGGACACGTGCTGGAGCACGTCGTCATCGAGCTGCTGAACCTCGCGGGCATGCCCACCGGCTTCGGCCAGACCCGCAGCACGTCGCGCCACGGCGTCTACCGGATGGTGTTCCGGGCCCGTGACGAGCAGGTCGCCCGCACCGCGCTGGCCTGCGGTCACGCGCTGATCATGGCGGCCATCAACGACCTGTCGTTCGACGTGCCCAAGGCGGTCGAGCAGATCCGCGAGCGCATCGACGAGTGTTACCTCGGCCCCAGCACCGCCTGCATCGTCTCGGCGGCAACGGACCGGCAGATCCCGCACATCCGCCTGAACGACGGCAACCTGGTGCAGCTCGGCTACGGCCGCGCCCAGCGCCGCATCTGGACCGCCGAGACCGACAAGACCAGCGCCATCGCCGAGGGCATCGCCGGTGACAAGGACCTGACCAAGTCGCTGCTGAAGTCGGTCGGCGTGCCGGTGCCCGAGGGCGAGGTGGCGCGCGATCCGGCCCATGCCTGGGAGATCGCGCAGGACCTGGGCCTGCCGGTGGTGGTCAAGCCGACCGACGCGAACCACGGCCGTGGCGTCAGCCTGGAGCTGACCACGCAGGCCGAGGTCGAGGCGGCCTGGGGCATTGCCGATGCGGAAGGCAGCGAGGTCATCGTCGAGCGCTACATCCGTGGCGACGAGCACCGCCTGCTGGTGGTCGCCGGCCAGGTCGTGGCGGCGGCGCGCGGCGAGAGCCTGTGGGTCAACGGCGACGGCGTGTCGACCATCGCCCAGCTGATCGACAGCCAGCTCAACACCGACCCGCGCCGTGGCGAGGCCGAGGAATTCCCGCTCGAGACCATCAAGCTCGAACGCGAGCCCGTCATCCGCCTGCTGCTGGAGCGGCAGGGCCTGGACGGCAGTTCCGTCCCGGCCGCCGGCCGGCGCGTGCTGATCCAGCGCAACGGCAACGTCGCGATCGACTGCACCGATGCCGTGCATCCGGAAGTCGCCCATGCCGTCGGCCTGGCTGCCCGCGTGGTCGGCCTGGACATCGCCGGCATCGACCTGGTGGCCGAGGACATCTCGCGCCCGCTGGAAGCGCAGGGCGGCGCGATCGTCGAGGTCAACGCCGGTCCGGGCCTGCTGATGCACCTGAAGCCGGCGGTCGGCACGCCGCGTCCGGTCGGTCAGGCGATCGTCAACCACCTGTTCGACGAGGCCAGCAGCGGCCGCGTGCCGATCGTCGGCATCGCCGGCCGGCGCGACACCCACCGCATCGCGCGGCTGGTCGCCTGGCTCGCCCATCTGGCCGGCCGCCGCACCGGCCTGGCCTGCCGCGACGGCCTGTTCCTGGGCACCCGCGCGGTCGAGCGCAAGCCCAGTGCCCATTTCGATGCCGCGCTGCGCCTGCTGATGAACCGCGAGGTCGACGCGGTGGTGCTCGAGAACGGCCCCGAAAGCATCCTGCAGGACGGCCTGGCCTATGACCGCTGCCAGGTCGGCGTCGTCACCGACATGGACGGCGCCGACACGCTCGGCGCGCACGACATCGCCAGCCCCGACCAGATGCCGCGCGTGCTGCGCACGCAGATCGACGTGGTGCTGGCCGACGGCGTGGGCGTGCTCAACGCCGACCACGCCGAGGTCGCCGAACTGACCCGGCTCTGCGATGGCGAGGTGCTGCTCTACGCCAGCAGCCAGGACAACGCCGCGCTGGCGGTGCAGCGGTCCCAGGGCGGCCGCAGCGTCTTCGTGCGCGACGGCCGCGTCGTGCTGGCCAACGGCAGTGCCGATGCCTTCAGCCTGCCGCTGCAGAACGCGCGCCGCGCCCACCTCGGCCTCAGCGCCGAGGTGCTGCTCGCGGCGGTCGCCACCGCCTGGGCGATGGGCATCTCGCCCGAGCTGATCGCCGCCGGCATCGAGACCTTCGAGCCCGACGCGGTGCGCTGAGACGCCACCGCCGTTGCCGCTCAACCGATCCACGCACTCATCCGAAACGATGGAACTCACCCGCATCCGGGCCCTGCGCGGGCCCAACCTCTGGAGCCGCCACACCGCCGTCGAGACCATCGTGAGCTGTCCGCCCGATGAACGCGACATCAGCCGGCTGAGCGGTTTCGAGACGCGCCTGCGCGCGCTCTTCCCGGCACTGGGCGCCATGCCGGCCAGCAGCCAGACGGGACCGCGCTCGCTCGCCCACGTGCTCGAACAGGTCACGCTGACGCTGCAGACCGAGGCCGGTTGCCCGGTGACCTTCAGCCGCACCTCGGCCACGGTCGAGCCCGGCGTCTACCAGGTCGTCGTCGAGTACAGCGAGGAAGCGGTCGGCAAGCTGGCGCTGGAACTGGCCGAACAGCTGATCAACGCGGCGCTGTCGAGCGAGCCGGCGACCGCCGGCTTCGAGCTCGACGCCGCCGTGGCCCGCCTGCGCGAGATCGACGAGGACGTGCGCCTCGGCCCGAGCACCGGCTCGATCGTCAATGCCGCCGCCGCGCGTGGCATCCCGTGGCGTCGCCTGACCCAGGGCAGCCTGGTGCAGTTCGGCTGGGGTTCGGCGCAGCGCCGCATCTGGGCGGCCGAGGTCGACTCGACCAGCGCCGTGTCCGAATCGATCGCGCAGGACAAGGACCTGAGCAAGCGCCTGCTGGCCGCTGCCGGTGTGCCGGTGCCGATCGGCCGGCCGGTGTCCAGCCCGGACGAGGCCTGGGCGGTGGCCGAGGAGATCGGCCTGCCGGTCGTGCTCAAGCCGCAGGACGGCAACCAGGGCAAGGGCGTGACGGTCAACATCATGGACCGCGCCGGCGTGGACGCCGCCTATGCCGCCGCCGCCGAGATCGGCGAGGTGATGGTCGAGAAGTTCCTGCCCGGCAGCGACTACCGCATGCTGGTGGTCGGCAACCAGCTCGTCGCCGCCGCGCGGCGCGATCCGCCGCATGTCAACGGCGACGGCGTGCACACCGTGCGCGAGCTGGTCGACCAGGTCAACGCCGATCCGCGTCGCGGTGATGGCCATGCCACCTCGCTGACCAAGATCCGCTTCGACGAGATCGCGGTGGCCCGGCTGGCGCTTCAGGGCCTGACGCCCGAGAGCGTGCCGCCGAAGGGCCAGCGCGTGATCCTGCGCAACAACGCCAACCTCAGCACCGGCGGCACCGCCACCGACGTGACCGACGACGTCCACCCCGAGGTCGCCGCGCGTGCCGTGGCGGCCGCGCAGATGATCGGCCTGGACATCTGCGGCGTCGACGTGGTGTGCGAAGGCGTGCTGCGCCCGCTGGAGGAACAGAGCGGCGGCGTGGTCGAGGTCAACGCCGCGCCCGGCCTGCGCATGCACCTGTCGCCGTCCTACGGCAAGGGTCGCAACGTCGGCGAGGCGGTCATCAACCACCTGTTCGGCCCGGTCGGCCACGGCAGCGACGGCCGCATCCCGGTCATCGCCGTGACCGGCACCAACGGCAAGACCACGGTGACGCGCCTGACCGCGCACATCCTGGCCAGCAGCGGCCTGCGCACCGGCATGACCAACACCGATGGCGTCTACGTCAACGGTCGCCAGATCGACAGCGGCGATTGCTCCGGCCCCAAGAGCGCCCGCAACGTGCTGATGCACCCGGAGGTCGACGCGGCCGTCTTCGAGACCGCGCGCGGCGGCGTGCTGCGCGAGGGCCTGGGCTTCGACCGCTGTCAGGTCGCGGTCGTGACCAACCTCGGCGCGGGCGATCACCTGGGCCTGAACTACATCACCACGGTCGAGGACCTGGCGGTGCTCAAGCGCGTGATCGTCCAGAACGTGGCGCCGACCGGCTATGCCGTGCTGAACGCGGCCGACCCGATCACGGCTGCGATGGCTTCGGTCTGCCCGGGCCAGGTCATCTACTTCGCGGCCGATCGCCAGCATCCGGTGATGGCCACGCACCGTGCGCAGGGCAAGCGCTGCGTCTACATCGACGGCGACAGCCTCGTGGCCGCCGAAGGCGCGTGGCGCGAGCTGATCCCGCTGCGCGACATCCCGCTGACCCGCAACGGCACGATCGGCTTCCAGGTCGAGAACGCGATGGCCTCGGTCGCGGCGGCCTGGGGCATCGGACTGGACTGGGCGGCGATCCGCAGCGGCCTGGCCAGCTTCGTCAACGATGCCGACAACGCGCCCGGCCGCTTCAACGTGCTGGACCACCGCGGCGCCACGGTCATCGCCGACTACGGCCACAACCCCGACGCGATGCGCGCGCTGGTCGCCGCTGTCGAGGCGATGCCGGCGCGCCGCCGCTCGGTCGTCATCAGCGGTGCCGGCGACCGGCGCGACGAGGACATCCGCGAGCAGACCCAGATCCTGGGCGCGGCGTTCGACCAGGTCATCCTCTACCAGGATGCCTGCCAGCGCGGCCGCGAGGACGGCGAGGTGCTGCGCCTGTTGCGCGAGGGTCTGGTGGGCGCGCCGCGCACCGGCCAGGTCGACGAGATCTACGGCGAGTTCGTCGCCATCGACCATGCGCTGGACCGGCTCGAACCGGGCGACCTCTGCCTCGTGCTGGTCGACCAGGTCGAGGAGGCGCTGACCCACCTCAAGCAGCGCATCGCCGGCGGTGCGCCGGCACCGCTGCAGACGCCGCCATCGGCGCCCGCAGCGGCCTGATCAGCGCGCCGCCCAGGTCCGCCCGAGCAGCGCCACCGCGTAGACCCCCACGCCGAGCGCCAGGTTGACGCTCACCAGCGTGCGGATGCGCGCCAGCACCGCGCCGGCGGCCGGCCAGTCCGAACGGCCGATGGCGGCCCGCAGGCGCGGCATCGCCTGGTGCGCGACCAGCGCGTAGACCAGCGTCATCGCCAAGCCCAGCGCCAGCATCAGGTGGACATGGCGCAGCACCACGGCCATGCCGCCGGCCACCTCGATCATCGCGATCCCGGCGGCCCAGACCGCCACCAGCGCCACGGCCACGCCACGCAGGAAACGGCGCAGCGTGTCGGCCATCAACGGCAGGCGCTGGGGCGGCGCGAGCGTCGCGACGGCCGCCGGCCGGACGCACCAGAGCATCACCGCCATGCCGCCGACCCAGAAGGTGGCGGCCAGCAGGTGGACGAGCAGCAGGATCGGGTAGGTCCACATGGCAGAAAGCCCCGCGCGGGCGGGGCGTCTCGAAAGGGACCGGGATTGTCGGCTCAGGCGTGCGCGGCCGTGCGGAAGCGGGAGACCACCTGGGTCAGCCGGTGAGCCTGCTGGTTCAGGCTCTCGGCGGCGGCGGCCGTTTCCTCGACCAGCGCGGCGTTCTGCTGCGTGGCCTGGTCGAGCTGGCCCAGCGCGACGTTGATCTGGTCGGCGCCTTCCTGCTGCTGGCTGCTGGCGGCGTTGATCTCGGCCATCAGCGTGTTGACCTGGCGGACCTGGTCGACCACGTCGCCGATGGTCTGGCCGGCGGCATTGACCCGTTCGTGCCCGGCCTCGACCTTCTCGACGCTGTCCTGGATCAGCGACTTGATCTCGCGGGCGGCCTGCGCCGATCGCTGTGCCAGCGTGCGGACCTCGGCCGCGACCACCGCGAAGCCGCGACCCTGTTCGCCGGCACGGGCGGCTTCCACCGCCGCGTTGAGCGCCAGGATGTTGGTCTGGAACGAGATGCCGTCGATGACGCCGATGATGTCGGCGATCTTCTTGCTCGACCCCTGGATGCCGTTCATCGTCTCGACCACCTGGTGGACCGATTCGCCGCCGCTGGCCGCGACGTCCGAGGCCCGGGCGGCCAGCGCATTGGCCTGGCGGGCGCTTTCGGCATTGGCACGCACGGTGTGATTCATCTGCTGCATCGACGCGGCGGTCTCCTGCAGGCTGGCGGCCTGGCTCTCGGTGCGGGCCGACAGGTCGGCATTGCCTTGTGCGATCTGCGACGACGCCGTGGCGATGGCGTCGGTGCCGGCGCGGACCTCGCCGACCATGCGCGACAGGTTCACCGTCATGTGGTCGATGGCGTGCAGCAGCGCGCCGATCTCGTCGTCGCTGCGGGCCTGCACGCGCTGGCTCAGGTCGCCGTCGGCGACGGCTTCGGCCACGCGCACCGCCTGCTGCATCGACTGGCGGATGCTGCGCGAGATGGCGATCGACAGCAGCACCGTCGTCAGCACGCCCAGAAGGCCCAGCAGCCCCAGGCCGATCAGCCCGCGGCGGGTCGCGTCGGCGCGGTCCTGCAGCAGCTGACGCAGCTCGGGCATCGAGGCGTCGATCAGCGCGAACTGGGCATCGACGGCCTGGGTGGTGATCTTGAAATAGTCTTCCGGCGAGGTCTGGAATCCCTCGAAGTCGGTCGTCATCGCGGTCACCAGCCGCTCGACCTCGGCGAGCTGTTCGCCCGCCGCCTGGCGGGTGTCTTTCAGGGCCTGGACCAGCGCCGGGTTGGCGGCGGCGGCGGTGTCCAGGTGCCGGTTGGCCGAGCGGCTGTGCGAGCGCGCCAGCGCGATCAGGCCCAGCATCTCGGCCCGCAGGGCGGGTGTCATCGTGCGCTGGGTCAGCGCGCTGGTGCCGCGGGCACGCAGCTGGCCGACCACCTCGGTGACCGGCGGCATGTCGTTGAGCATCGCGATCAGCACGTGGTAGCTGTCGGCGTTCGGATCCAGGCTCAGCCCGGCGTTGTCGACCACCGTGGCCAGCAGGTCCAGCTGTTCGGCGATCAGCGCGGTATGGCGCTTGAAGCTGGTGGGCGCATCGATGCGTCCCTGTGCCACGTCCTGCGGCAACGATTGCCAGTCCTGGGTGACACGTGCCAGGGCCTCGGTCAGGCGCGCCTGCGGGCGATCGGCGGTCAGCGTCCCCACGGACTGCAAGGCCTCGCCGACCCGCGGTTCGATCTCGCTGCGCTTGACCTTCATCGCCTCGTTGCCGGCCAGTGCGCCGGCCGAGGTGCCGCGGTGCTGCTGCGTCAGCCGCATCAGCTGGAGCACGCCGCCGGCGGGCGCCAGACCGGCGGCCTCGGCCCGCGCGGTGTTCAGGTCGTCGAGGCGGTCATGGAACAGCGCCAGCATCGGCGGTGTCGCCAGGGCGACCGTCAGGCTGCCCAGCACCAGGAGCTTCTTCGACAGGGAGATTCGTTCGAGCGAGAACATGTCCGGACTCCAGCGTGTCCCGTCGCCCACACGGCAGGCGATCCGGTTCGTCACGTCTTGGGCCGATCTTGGTCCGGCAGCGAACTCGGGGTTATCCCGAAAAGGCCCGGTTCACGCGTTCATTTCCGGATCCGCAGCGGGCGGTCGCGCGACCCGCTCAGGTCGACGGCGATTCGTCCAGCAGCGCGTCGATGCGGCGCGCCAGCGCGTCGAAGTCCGGTGCGCCGGCATGCCGCCAGACGATCCGGCCGGCCCGGTCGACCAGCACGCTGGTGGGTGTGCCGGCCACACCGCCGAAGGCGCGGGCGATGGCGCCGGTGTTGTCCAGCGTCACCTCGAAGGGCAGCGGCCGGACCGCCAGGTAGTTCACCACTGCCGCCGGCGGGTCGTAGGCCATCGCCACCGACAGCGTCCGGTAGCCGCGCGGCGCCAGGCGCTGGTGCAGGGCGACCAGCTCGGGCATCTCGCGCCGGCAGATCGAGCAGGTCGTGGCCCAGAAGTTGACCAGCACGACCTGCCCGCGCAGGTCGGCCAGCCGGGCCGGGCGGCCGTCCATGCGGACGTAGCCGACGTCCGGCGCCGGCACCGGGCGGGTCTGCCAGCGCGCCAGCAGGGCCAGCCCGCCGGCCGCTGCGGCGGTGCCGCCCAGGCCACCGATCAGCAGTCGGCGGCGTGACGTTCGGGCGGGGCGGTCGGCATTCATGGCCGCGAAGTCTAGGCGAGCCGATGCCATCGCTTAGCATTGCCGGCTTCCCCCGAACCCGGACGCCCCGTCCTGACCATGACCGCATCGCTCCTCGTGCGCGGCTACGAAGTCGTGATCGGCTTCGAGACCCACGCCCAGCTCTCGACCCAGTCCAAGATCTTCTCCGGTGCCTCGACCGCCTTCGGCGCCGAGCCCAACACCCAGGCCTGCGCGGTCGATCTCGCGCTGCCCGGGTCGCTGCCGGTGATGAACCGCGGCGCGGTCGAACGGGCGATCCGCTTCGGCCTGGCCGTGGGGGCCACGGTCGCGCCGATGTCGATCTTCGCGCGCAAGAACTACTTCTATCCCGACCTGCCCAAGGGCTACCAGATCAGCCAGTACGAGATCCCGGTGGTGCAGGGCGGCGCGATCGAGTTCCTGGTCGACGGCGAACGCCACCGCGTGCGCCTGACCCGCGCGCATCTGGAAGAAGACGCCGGCAAGTCCCTGCACGAGGACTTCCACGGCATGAGCGGCATCGACCTGAACCGCGCCGGCACGCCGCTGCTGGAGATCGTCTCCGAGCCCGAGCTGCGGTCGAGCCGCCAGGCGGTCGAATACGCCAAGGCGCTGCACACGCTGGTCGTCTGGCTCGGCATCTGCGACGGCAACATGCAGGAAGGCAGCTTCCGCTGTGACGCCAACGTCTCGGTGCGCCGCCCGGGCGAGCCCTTCGGCACGCGCCGCGAGATCAAGAACCTCAACAGCTTCCGCTTCCTGCAGCAGGCGATCGACTTCGAGGTGCAGTGGCAGATCGACCAGATCGAGGACGGCCACTCGATCGTCCAGGCCACCGTGCTGTTCGACCCGGACACCGGCGAGACCCGCATGATGCGGACCAAGGAAGACGCGCACGACTACCGCTACTTCCCGGACCCGGACCTGCCGCCGCTGGTGATCGCCCCGACCTGGGTCGAACGCGTGCGTGCCGAGATGCCCGAATTGCCCGGTGCGCTGGCCGCCCGCTTCGAGGCCGAACACGGCCTGCCGGCCTATGACGCCGCGATGATGACCGCCAGCCGCGCGACCGCCGCCTACTACCAGGAAGCGGCCACCGCCTGCGGGGCGCCCAAGCTGGTCGCGAACTGGGTCATGGGCGAGCTGAGCAAGCGCCTGAACGCCGAGGGCCTCGACATCGCCGCCGCGCCGGTCGGTGCCGCGACGCTGGCCGCGCTGATCGGCCGCATCCAGGACGGCACGATCTCCAACAACGCCGCCCGCCAGGTCTTCGAGGCCCTGTGGACCGGCGAGGGCGCGACGGTCGACGCCGTCATCGAGGCCAAGGGCCTGCGCCAGATGAACGACAGCGGCGCGCTCGAGGCCATCCTCGACGAGGTGCTGGCCGCCAATCCGAAGTCGGTCGAGGAATACCGCGCCGGCAAGGACAAGGCCTTCAACGCGCTGGTCGGTCAGGCCATGAAGGCCAGCAAGGGCAAGGCCAATCCGGCCCAGGTCAACGAGCTGCTCAAGCGCAAGCTGGCGGGCGGCTGATCCGGCCTGGCGCCGGTTTCAGCGCGCCATGATCAGCGCGCCATCACCGTGCTGGGCGCCGGGCCCAGGCTGCCGGGCGCGGCACCGGCCCAGAGCTTGCGCAGGCGGGCCAGTTCCTCGTCGTAGCGCGCGTTGATGCGCTGCATCTCCGACTGGTGGTTCGCCACCGAACTGCGCTGCGCCTCGACGCTGGTCCTGTTGTCGTCGAAGCGGACCTTGAGCTTGCGGGGCATCTCCTTGCCCTTGTAGAACTCGGCCTCGTCCTGCAGCGCCTTCTGCTCGACTTCCAGCGCCGCCAGTCGCTTCTCGACGCTGTGCAGCGCCTGCTGCATCGGCTCCAGCGCGGCCACCCGGGCGCGCTCGTGCGTCGCCTCGTCGGGATAGCGGGTCAGCAGGTTGCGGTCATGGCGCAGCGCGTCCTTGCGAGCGGCATCGCGGACCAGCTCGGCACGCTGGGCCTCTTCCTGCGCCGCGCGTTCCTCGGCGGTCATGCTGGGCGTGACCTTGGCGCGCACCGAGCCGTCCTTGTTGCGCAGGTCCTGGGTGCGGTCCAGGCATTCGGGGATCGGCCGGTCCGAGGTCAGCTTGCGACCCTTGGCGTCGACGCAGGTGTAGATGCTCGGCGCTGACTGCGCCCGGGCGGCGCCGCATGCGAGCGCGCCGACCAGCAGCGCGGCGCAGGCCGGCAGCAGCAGCCGGCGGGCCGCTGTCACTCGTCCACCCCGTAGCGGGTCCGGTAGGCCTGCACGGCCGGCAGGAAGCTGGACAGCTGCGGGTCGCTCTGCGCGCCCAGGAAGGCCAGCAGGTCGGCCAGCGTCGCGATGGCGACCACCGACATGCCCAGTTCGGCGCGCACGTGCTGCACCGCCGAGCGGTCGGAGTCGACGCCGTTCTCGGCCGCCTTCTCCTGGCGGTCCAGCGCGATGGCCACGCCGCAGGGCGTCGCGCCAGCGGCGCGGATCAGGTTGATCGACTCGCGCACCGAGGTGCCGGCCGAGATCACGTCGTCGATCACCAGCACCCGGCCACGCACCGGGGCGCCGACCAGCGTGCCGCCCTCGCCGTGGTCCTTGGCTTCCTTGCGGTTGTAGGCGTAGGGCACGTTGCGACCGAGCCGCGCCAGCTCGATGGCGACCGCCGCCGCCAGCGTGATGCCCTTGTAGGCCGGCCCGAACAGCATGTCGAACTCGAGGCCCGACTCGACCAGGCGGCGTGCATAGAATTCCGCGAGACGGCCCAGCTTGGCGCCGTCATCGAACAGACCGGCGTTGAAGAAGTACGGCGACAGCCGTCCCGCCTTGGTCTTGAACTCCCCGAAGCGCAGCACGCCGGCTTGCACGGCAAAGGCCACGAAGTCTTGGGCCAGGGTGTCCTGGCGGCTCGGGGAGATGCGCTCATTCATCGGAAAAACCACCCATGCGTCTGGTCAGCCTCAACCTCAACGGCATCCGCTCCGCAGTGAGCAAGGGCCTGATTCCATGGGTCGAAAGCATGTCGATCGATTGTATGGGGGTGCAGGAACTGAAGGCCCAAGCGGGGGACCTGACCGAACCCATGCGCGTGATCGACGGCATGACCGGCCACTTCCATTGCGCCGAGAAGAAGGGCTACTCCGGTGTCGGCGTGTACGGCCGGGCCGAACCGTCCGAGGTCATCATCGGATTGGGCGCGGCCGACGCCGACGGCGAGTTCGACGCCGAAGGCCGCTATGTCGAGACCCGCTACGACCGTCCGGGCAGGCGCCTGTCGATCATCAGCTGCTACTTCCCGAGCGGCTCCTCCGGCGACGACCGCCAGCAGGCCAAGTACCGCTTCCTCGACCGCATCGCGCCGCACCTGCGCGCGCTGAAGGCCGAACGCGAGTTCATCCTCGTCGGCGACGTCAACATCGCCCACAAGGAAGTCGACCTGAAGAACTGGAAGGGCAACCTCAAGAACAGCGGCTTCCTGCCCGAGGAACGCGCCTGGATGACCGCCCTGCTCGACGACATCGGCCTGGTCGACGTCTACCGCAGCCTCGAACCCGACGCGACCGACGCCGGCTACACCTGGTGGAGCAACCGCGGCCAGGCCTGGGCGAAGAACGTGGGCTGGCGCATCGACTACCACCTCGCCACCCCCGCCACCGCCGCGCTCGCCCGCCGCACCTCGATCTACAAGGACCAGCGCTTCAGCGACCACGCGCCGCTGATCGTGGACTACGAGCTGGATCTCTGACGGCCGGCCCGTCCGGGCCTCGACCGCATCTGCGGGAATACCCCCAGGAAAGACGTGCCGCAATAGATGCATCTATCGTGCATCTATTCGTCAACCCTGGAACACCGTCATGCTCGATCTCGTCACCCGCCAACTCGTCAAGGCCACCGCTCCTGTGCTCAGGGAACACGGCGGCGCCCTGACGCGCCACTTCTACGAGCGCCTGTTCCGGCACAACCCCGAGCTGCGGGAGGTGTTCAACCAGGGCAACCAGCGCAGCGGCGCCCAGCAGGAGGCGCTCGCGATGGCGGTGGCGGCCTATGCCGAACACATCGACCGTCCGGAGGTGCTGATGCCGGTGCTGGAGCGCGTGGCCGCCAAGCACGTCAGCGTGGGCATCCGGCGCGAGCACTACGGCATCGTCGGCCGGCACCTGCTGGCGTCCATCGGCGAGGTGCTGGGCGAGGCCGCGACGCCGGCCCTGATCGACGCCTGGGCGGCGGCCTACGGGCAGCTGGCCGACCTGCTGATCGGCCTTGAACAGCAGGGCTACGACGCCGCCGCCACGCAGGCTGGCGGCTGGACCGGCTGGCGCAGCTTCCGCGTGGTGACGCGCCGGGTCGAGAGCGAGGAGATCACGTCCTTCGAGCTGCAGCCGGCCGACGGCGGCCAGGTGCCGGGCTTCCAGCCGGGCCAGTACGTGTCGGTGCGGCTGCTGCTGCCCGAGCTGGGCTATCGCCAGCCGCGCCAGTACAGCCTGTCGGATGCGCCCGACCGTGGCCATCTGCGGATCTCGGTCAAGCAGGAGTCGGACGGCCTGGTGTCGAACCACCTGCACGACCGCGTCCAGGTGGGCGACGTGGTCGAACTCGCGCCGCCCGGCGGCGACTTCTTCCTGCATGCGGACCGCCGGACGCCGGTCGTGCTGCTGAGCGCGGGCGTGGGCATCACGCCGATGGTGTCGATGCTGACCCATCTGCAGGCGACCGCGCCGGACCGGCCGCTGCGCTTCATCCACGCCGCGCGCCATGCCGGCGTGCAGGCCTTCGCGCCGCAGGTGCGCGGGCTGACGGGCCGGATGTCGGATGCCCGCGCCCTGCTGGTCCACGAGAGCGCACGCCCGGACGTCGCGACCGCGCAGCCCGACGCGCTGGGCCGCATCGACCTGCACGGGCTGGCGCGCGACGGCTACCTGCCGCCGGATGCGGACTACTACGTCTGCGGTCCGCGCGGTTTCATGAGCGCGCAGATCGGCACACTCAAGGCCCTGGGCATCGACGACCGGCGCATCCATTCGGAGGCGTTCGGGCCGGGCGGCGCGGTGTCCTGAACCATCGAGGGAAAGGCCCATGCAACTGACACGATTCACCGATCTCGGCCTGCGCGTGCTGATGTACCTGTGCGACGTGGATGTCGCCCAGGCCACCACGATCGCGGAGGTCTCCGAGCGGTTCGACGTGGCGCATCACCACCTGACCAAGGTCGTGCAGTTCATGGGCCAGCAGGGCTGGCTGGACAACGTGCGCGGCAAGCGCGGCGGCATGCGGCTGGCCCGGCCGCCGGCGGACTACCGGCTCGGCGAACTCGTGCGGGCGCTGGAGCGCAGCAACGAGCTGATCAACTGCCAGGAGCCGCCCTGCATCCTGCGCGGGTCCTGTGCGCTCAAGGGGCTGCTGAACCAGGGCGAGCAGGCCTTCTATGCCGAGCTCGACCGGTTCACGCTGCTCGACGCCGTCGCCGGCCAGACCGGTGAGGCGATCGTCACGCTGCACCGGGCCGGCCGCGCGGCTGGCGTGACCGACCCGGTGCGATCATCTGCCCCATGACCGGTGCCACTGCGGCGCCGGTGCTCCAGGGGGATCCCGACCGATGAATCGCATCGTCATGTTCGGCGGCGGCAGTGGCAGCCGCGACATCACCATCGCCTTGAGCCAGGCGGGCTGGGACGTCACGCGGATCGTGCCGGCGTGGGACAGCGGCGGCAGCTCGAAGGCGCTGCGCGAGTCGCTGGGGATCCTGGCGATGGGCGACATCCGGCAGGCGCTGATGACGCTGGCGCATGGCGAGGCGCGGCTCAGCAACGTCGTGCGCTACTTCAACGCGCGGCTGTCGGAGAACCCCGACCGCGCCGCGCTGCGGGCCGAGTTCGAGTTCTACGTCGGCGGCGCCCACCCGCTGCTGCGCACCCTGCCGCCGGAGGTCCGGCGCGCGGTGCTGGACTACCTGAGCGTCTTCAAGTCCTGCATCGACGCCGACTTCGACCTCTGTCGCGGCAGCATCGGCAACTTCGTGCTGACCGGCGCCTACCTGGCGCACCAGCGCGACATCAACCGCGCGATCCTGGTGTTCCGGGCGCTGTGCGGCATCGGTGGACATGTCTGGCCGTCGACCACCGACGACGCGGTCGAGCTGGTCGCGGACCTGCGCGACGGCCGCCAGGTGCGGCGCCAGGACCAGGTGACGCGGCTGGACGGCGAGCAGGCGCAGGTCGGCATCGAGCGGGTCCGCCTGCACGGCGAACTCGGCCGTGCGCCGCAGGCCAACCCGGCGGCGCTGGAGGCCATCGCGCGCGCCGACGTGATCGCCTTCGGGCCCGGCAGCTTCTTCACCAGCACGCTGGCCCATCTGGCGGTCGACGGCGTGGCCCGGGCGCTGGCGGCGGTGCCCGAGGTGCCCAAGGTCTTCATCGCCAACATCCTGCAGTGCCCGGAGACGGTCGACCGCACCGCCACCGACCTGCTCGACGCCTTCGACGCGGGCGGCGGCGCCGGGCTGCTGAGCCATGCGCTGGTCAACCGCGGCTGGGTGCCGTTCGAGCGCATGGCCAAGGGTCAGCGCTACCTGTCCGAAGGCGAGGGCCTGGTGCGCCGGGCCGAGCGGCTGCACCTGCTGGCCGACGACTTCGAGGACCCGTGGCAGCGTGGCCGCCACGATGCGCAGAAGGTCGAGATGACGCTCGGCCACATCGCCGATCCGGCGTCCGAGCCGACCGCCTCCGCGATGATGTGGCTCTGACCCGCAGCGGAGACCGCGCATGTTCCCCACCGACGTCCTGTTCGCCTACCTGGCCGCCTGCCTGATCGTGGTCATCTCGCCCGGGCCCGACAACCTGCTGGCGATCGGGCGCGGCCTGAGCCAGGGCCGGCTGGCGGCGGCGCTGTCGTCGCTCGGCGCCGGGCTGGGGATCATGGTCCACACGCTGGCGGCAACCTTCGGCCTGTCGCTGCTGGTGCTGGGTTCGCCCGGCGCCTTCTGGGTCGTCAAGGGCATCGGCGCGGCCTACCTGGTCTGGCTGGGCTTCAAGGCGCTGACCTCGGGCGGGCTGGTGAACTTCGAGCCGGCCGCGCACCTGCCGCTGCATCGGGTGCTGCTGACCGCCGTGCTGTCGAACGTGCTGAACCCCAAGCCCGGCCTGTTCGTGCTGGCCTTCCTGCCGCAGTTCGTCGACGCCGGGCGTGGCTCGGTGGCCGGGCAGATGCTGGCCTACGGCGCGATCTTCGCGGGCCTGACCACGCTGATCTTCACCGTGATGGGCGCCAGCGCCGCGCGGCTGGCGGGCTGGCTGCAGGCCCGTCCGCGGGTGGTTCGGGGCGTCAACGTCGGCGCCGGCCTGACCTTTCTGGCCGCCGGCCTGTCGGTGCTGGCACTCAAGCCGCGTTCCAGCCTCGCGTGATGCGGGCCACGCGGGCCGGCCCGGCTTCGCGCCGCATGGCTTGCGCACCGCTGCCGATCAGGCGATAACTCGGCGCCTGTTCCGTTGTCCTGTTCCAGGGAGATCCCATGAAGACCTTGCCCCGTTCCTTCCGTCTTTCCTTCAACCGGGTCACCGGCCTGGCGCTGCTGGTGTCCGCCGCAGGCCTCGCGGGCACCGCACAGGCCGGCGAGTTCTACGGCCAGGTCGGCTTCCCCGGCGCCGGCATCGGCTATGCGCAGCCGCTCAGCGACTCGGTCGTGCTGCGCGCCGATGCGGTCTCGCTCGGATCGCGCTCGCGCCAGTACACCGAAGAAGGCATCACCTACCAGGGCACGCTGAAGGCCGACCGCGTGGCGGTGTTCGCCGACTGGTTCCCGTTCGGTGGCGTGTTCCGCTTCACCGGCGGCGTGGCGTCGAACAAGTTCGACCTGACGCTGGACGCCTCGGGCGTCGGCCAGACCATCAACGTCGGCAACACCAACTACACGCTCGGCCCGGGCGACGGCCTGACGATGCAGGTCAAGTACCCGCGCACGATGCCGTACCTCGGCGTCGGCTGGGGCCATCAGCCCAACGTGACCGGGCTGCGCATCAGCTTCGATGTCGGTGCGCTGGTCGGCAAGCCGAAGGTCTCGGCCACCGGTCGCGGCCAGCTGGCCAATCCGTCGGCGCAGGCCGACATCGACCGCGAGCTGGCCCAGGTCAACGATGGCATCGGCAAGGTCTCGCTGCTGCCGCAGTTCAGCTTCAGCCTCGGCTACAGCTTCTGAGTCGATGCTGCGCTACCTCACCGTCCCCGTCACCGCCTTCCAGCAGAACTGCTCCATCGTCTGGTGCGACCAGACGATGGAGGCCGCCGTCATCGACCCGGGCGGCGACCTGCCCGAGCTGCTGGGCGAGGTCGACCGGCTGGGCCTGACGCTCGGCCAGATCTGGCTGACCCACGCCCACATCGACCATGCCGGCGGCACCGGCACGCTGGCACGCGAACGTGGCCTGCCGATCGTCGGGCCGCACCCGGGCGACCAGTACTGGATCGACGGCCTGGCCCAGCAGAGCCGCATGTTCGGCTTCCCGCCGGCCGAGCCCTTCACGCCGACGCGCTGGCTGGCCGACGGCGACACCGTGCAGGTCGGCCACAGCACGCTGGCGGTGCGCCACTGCCCCGGCCACACGCCCGGCCACGTCGTCTTCCACAGCGCCGAGATCGACCGCTGCTTCGTCGGCGACGTGCTGTTCGCCGGCAGCATCGGCCGCACCGACTTCCCCGGCGGCGACCACGACACGCTGATCGCCAGCATCACCCAGCGGCTCTGGCCGATGGGCGACGAGACCGTCTTCATCCCCGGTCACGGCCCGGAAAGCAGCTTCGGCCGCGAGCGCCGCAGCAATCCCTATGTGCGGGGAACCTGAACCGGCGCCGGCCCTGGCCCCGATCCGTGGCCCGATCGGTGCCCGACCTGTGACACGCCGCAGGGCAATGCGTCACAGGTTCGCATGTGAATCCACACCACCCGGGCCGACCGCGCATCCCTAGATTTGTGGACATCGCAACCGACCTCCGGGATGTCCGCCATGCTGCTCGAACCGCTCGCACCGTCAGCCATCGACCACGATGCACGCAGCCCGCTGACGACGGCGGCGCCCGCACTGGACCTGCTGCTCGGCGGCCTGCTGGGCAGCCGGGGCGAGGGTGACGCGACAGCCGCGCTGCAGAGCCTGGTGACGCAGGCGCTCGACGAGCTGGACTACGGCATGGCCATCGTCAGCCGGCAAGGCCGCCTGATGCACGCCAACCACTGCGCCCGCCGCATGTTCGAGCGCGCCGACGGCGTCTGCTTCCTGCAGGCCGACCGGGTGGTCGCCCGCGACCCGCTGCGCGAGGAGCCGCTCGCCCGCGCCGTCACGGCGGCCGCCCAGCTCGGCCGGCGCGGGCTGGTCCCGGTCGGCGACCCGAGCCGGCCGCAGACCGTCGCGGTGGTGCCGCTCGGCGGCTCGTCGGTGCAGGGCGTGCTGCTGGTCTTCGGCAAGGCGCAGATGTGCGAGGCCCTCAGCGTCGACCACTACGCGCGGGTCCACGGCCTGACCCATGCCGAGGGCATGGTGCTCGCGGCGCTGTGCGACGGCGACACGCCGGCCGAGGTGGCGCAGCGCTTCGGCGTGGCGGTCTCGACGGTGCGCACGCAGATCGCGGCGATCCGCCAGAAGACCCAGTCCGGCAGCATCCGCGAGCTGGTCCGCCGCATCGCCGTGCTGCCCCCGATCGTGCCGGCGCTCGGCCGTTCGCCGTCGTCCGGCGTCCCGCACTGACACCGTCGCGTCACAGGGCGGACTCATCCGATGAGCCACCCGGCACGCTTTGCGTGATGTCCCGGGGACATCGGTGACTTTCTCCATCCACGTCGGGGGTGACATGACCCTGGAAGCTTGCGCCGAGCTGGACCTTCGCCTAAGTTCGGACGTGATGAATTCCCGTGCCGGCCGATCGGGCCCTCCCCTGCCTTCCCTGGACGACCTGCCGATTTCGCCGGCCTTGCGTGCGCTCGCCGAACGGGCCGAGCCCCGGCGCTATCGCAAGGGCGTGCTGCTGATCCAGGAAGGCGACCAGGGCGACACGCTCTACATCGTGCTGTCGGGCAAGGTGCGGGCCTACTCGCAGGGGGACAACGACCGCGAGATCACCTACGGCGTCTACGGCGCCGGCGAGTACATCGGCGAGATCAGCCTCGACGGCGGGCCGCGCTCGGCCAGCGTCATGACGCTGGAGCCGACGGTCTGCGTGGTGATCCCGCGCCAGACGCTGCTGCTGCACATCGCGCAGTACCCCGAGTTCGCCTTCGAGCTGCTGTCCAAGGTGATCCGGCGGGCGCGTTCGGCGACCCTGTCGGCCAAGCAGCTGGCGCTCAACGACGTCTACGGCCGGCTGCGCTCGCTGCTGGCCTCGCTGGACGACCTGCGCATGACCGAGCCGTCCGCGGCCGAAACCTGGCCGACCGACACCACGCTGCGGGTGGTGCCGCGCCTGACGCACCAGGACATGGCCAACCGGCTTGGCTGCTCGCGCGAGATGGTCAGCCGGCTGATGAAGGACCTCGAGAACGGCGGCTACATCACCACCGGAGCGTCCAGCCTGATCCTGCACCGCGCGCTGCCCGCGCGCTGGTAGCCGGAGCCCCCGATGTCCGTCGCCCGCGCCGAAGGGTCGCGTCCATCCGTCCTGCTGATGATCGTCCACGAGGGCGAGCAGCTGTGCTGCGTGCTCACCGACGGACATGGCATCGGCCTGGTCGCCCATGCACCGACCGCACCGCTGTGGCGGTTGGACAGCCTGGCGGCCGGTCTGGTCGACGGCGTGACCGACGCCGGCCATGCCGCCGCGACCCGGCGCCAGAACTACGGCAGCCTGCTGCACCGCGAGCTGTTGCCGCTGGCCGTGCGACAGGCGCTGGCCCGCATCGGCCCTTGCGAGCTGACGCTGCAGCTGGGCGCCGACCTCGCGGCCGTTGCCTGGGAACTGGCCTTCGACGGCGAACAGCATCTCGACGAGCGCCACGCGCTGGCCCGGCGCCTGATCGACGGCCAGTCGGCGGCCCCGCGTTCGGCGCCCTTGCACGTGGCCCGCGACCTGCTGCGTGTGCTGGTGCTGGCCGAGGACGGCGCCGCGCCGGGCCACGAGCTGCTCGACAGCCTGCAGGGCAACGGCCTGCGTGCCCTGATGGTCGATCGCGCGGCGGTTGGCAGCGGGGCGCTGCAAGCGATGCTGACCCGTCACGACGTGCTGCATGTCGTCGGCGGCGACGAGCCCGATGCCGACCACTTGGCCCTGCCGCCGCACTGGTCACGCGGGGCCATCGAGGCCACCTGCGCGATCGCGGCCCAGGCCGAGGGCGGGCTGGCGCTGGTGATCCTGCAGGCCTCGCCCGGACAGCTGCGGGCCGCGCTGGGTTCGCGGGGCGGCGCCATCCGCCAGCTCATCGCCAGCGGCGTGCCGGTGCTGATGCATGCGGCCGATGGCCCCGTCTTCCTGTCGACGCTCTATGCACACCTGGGCGCCGGCCAGCCCCTGGGCGAGGCGGTCCGGCTGGCACGGCTGGCGGCACGCGGCCGCGGCGAGGCCTGCCTGCACACCCAGCTGCACGGTGATCCGGCGCTGCGGCTGCTGCAGCCGGCGCGGGCGGCGAACGGGGAAGCGGATCACGTCCGCCAGGTCACCGTGCTGTCGTGTGACCTGGTCGACTCGACCCGGCTGATGCACAGCCTGGGCGACGAGGCCTACAGCGAGCTGCTGGCGCGTTACCACTCCATCCTCGGCGAAACCGTCGCCGCGCATGGCGGCCGGGCCGACGATCCGCAGGGTGACGACGGCGTCATGTGCTACTTCGGCTTCCCGCAGGCGATCGAGAACGCCGCCGTGCTGGCCTTGCGCGCCGGGCTGCAGATCCTGGCGCGCTGCGCCGAGCAGGGCCTGCCGGTGCGGCTGGGCGCGGCGACCGGGCAGGTGGTCGTCAAGTCCGACCAGCCGGTCGGCGCGGCGGTCCACTACGCCGCCCGGCTGCAGGCCATCGCCCCGCCCGGGCACCTGATCGCCAGCGAGGCGACCTGGCGCGTGGTGGCCGAACGTTTCGAGTTCGAGGCCCTCGGCCCGGCCCCGGCACTGAAGGGCTTCGACCAGCCCGGCGAGATCTACCGCGTGCTGGGCGAGTCGTCGTTGCGCGGCACCGAACGTTTCGACCGCCAGTCTCAGCTGGCGCCCTTCGTCGGCCGGGCTGACGAGCTGGCCTGGCTGCGCGAACGCAGCCGCGTCGACCAGACCGGCGCGGCGCGCGCGCTGCTGGTGCTGGGCGAGGCCGGCATCGGCAAGTCGCGGCTGGTGCGCGAGTTCCGGCGTGGCGAGGCTGGACGCGGCTGGCGCTTCATCGAGTGGCGCTGCGCACCCGAGCAGGCCACCACCGCATGGTTCCCGGTGACCGACTTCCTCAGCCGCTTCCTGCGTTTCCGCGAGACCGACACCGCGCAGCAGCGGCGCGACAAGATCGAGGCCAGCGGCCTGACCAGCCTGCGCCACGAACAGGGCGGCGCGCTGCTGGCCCAGCTGCTGAGCGTGCACGGCGACGCCACCGCGCTGTCCGGCTGGTCGAGCGAACGCCAGCGCCGCGCCACGATGGACCTGCTGCTGGAGTGGATGTGGCAGGCGGTCGACGCCGAGCCGGTCTGCCTGGTCGTCGAGGACCTGCACTGGATCGACCCGTCGACCCGCGCGCTGATCGCCCGCGCGCTGGCCGAAGGGGCGGGCCGGCGGCTGCTGCTGCTGATGTCCGCCCGCCCGGAGCCCGGCCAGGATGACAGCGACCTGGACGCCGACACGCTGCTGCTGTCGGGCCTGACGCCTGACATCGCGCGCCAGATGGTCGGCAGCCTGTGCGGCCGGCGCCGCATCGATCCCGACACCGAACACTGGCTGCTCGAACGGGCCGACGGCGTGCCGCTGTTCCTGGAGGAATCGACCCGCATGGTGCTGGAGCTGGCCGGCCCGCCGCCACGTTCCGAGCCGGTCGAGCCCGCGTCGACCGTCACCGGCCCTGCGCTGACCGCCGCGCTGGGCGCGCAGGTGCCGTCGACCATCCACGACCTGCTGATGGCCCGGCTCGACCGGGCGCCCGCGGCCAAGCGGCTGGCGCAGGTCGCCAGCGTGATCGGGCGCGAGTTCACCCGTTCGCTGCTCGGCGCGGTGGCGTCGCACCCGCAATGCCCCGTGGGCGTGGCCGATCTCGACGACAGCATGGCCACGCTGGTGCAGACCGACCTGCTGGTGCCGCGCGGCTCGGACCAGGAGCCGATCTACCTGTTCCGCCACGCCCTGCTGCGCGACGCCGCCTACGGCTCCTTGTGGGAACGCGACCGGCGCCGCCTGCATGGCGTGATCGCCGAGGTGCTCGAACTGTCCCTGCCCCATGTCGCCGAAGCCCAGCCCGAGCTGCTGGCGCGGCACCTGACCGAGGCCGGCCTGATCGCCGAGGCCGTGGCGCAATGGGAACGTGCCGCCCGCCGCTCGGCCGCCCGCTCGGCCCACCTCGAAGCCATCGCCGACCTGGAGACCGCGCTGGTGCTGCTGGAGCACATGGCGCCCGGGCTGGAACGCGACCGCAGCGCGCTGCGCCTGAACCTGCTGCTGGCCGGCCGGCTGATCGCCACCGAGGGCTATGGCGCCGACCGCGTCGAACACGTCTACGGCCGGGCGCTGGCGCTGGCGCGGCAGTTGTCCGATGACGTCGCGCTGTCGAAGGCACTGTTCGGGCTGGAAGGTTTCCACTTCATGCGTGCCGACTTCGGCCAGGCGCGCGAGATCGGCCTGCAGGCCGGCGAGCTGGCGCGCCGTTCGCCCGACCCGATGGCGCGGCTGCAGGCCCAGTGGTCCGAGGCCAACTTGGTGTTCCACCAGGGCGACCTGCCCGGCGCGGTCGAACGCATGGACCGCTGCCTGGCCGAGTACCGCACGCTGCCGCACCGGCCGTCCGCCGTGCAGGACCCGGGCGTGATGTGCCTGTGCTACTCGGCCTGGGCACTCTGGCAGATGGGCCAGCCCGACGAGGCGCTGCGCCGCGCCGAGCAGGTCGTCGACCTCGCGCGCAGCCTGCAGCACCGCTTCAGCATGGCCGAGGCCTACGGCTTCCTCAGCGTCGTCCACTTCTTCCGGGGCGAGAACGAGGCCGCGCTGGAGAGCGTCCAGCAGGCGATCGAGATCTGCCAGGAAGGCGGCTTCAGCGTCTGGCTGGCGCATGCCGAGGTGGTGCGCGGCCGCCTGCTGGTGCAGGTCGGCGAGGTCGAGCGGGGCGTCGAGCTGCTGCGCGCGGGCTACCAGCGCTGGGTCGACACCGGCGCGGTCGTCACGCGGACCTTCTACCTCGCGCTGTGGGCCCAGGGCGAGGCGGCGGCCGGCCACAGCGATCGGGCCCTCGCGCTGCTGGCCGAGGCGCGCGAGCTGGTCAGCGGCCGGGGCGAACGCTATTTCGAACCCGAGCTGCTGCGCCTGAGCGGCGAGTTCCAGCGCCTGCTCGCCGTCGGCGGCCATGCGCCCGGTGCGCCCGGTGCGGTCGGTGATCCGCAGCAGCTGCGGTCGATGCTGGACGACGCGGCCGTGTGGTTGCGACAGGCCCGCGAGCGCGCCGAGGCGATGGGCCAACACGGCATTGCGCTGCGTGTGGCGATCAGCGCCTTGCGGTTGCAGCTGGACCGCATCGCGCTGGGCCTGGAGGGCAGCGACCCCGACCACCACGCGGCCCTGCTGGCGGCGGCGCGGCAGTCGCTGGAGGCGGCCTTGTCGGCCGTCCAGGGCGGCCGCGGCGGCCGCGACCAGCGCTGGGCGCAGGCCTTGCTCGATCGCCTGGCGACGCCGTTGCCGACGGTGCGCGAGACCTTGCGCCTCGAACCCGGCCAGATGCTGACCGACACGCTGGGTTCGTTCGACCTGCCGAGCTTCGACCGCCTGCCGGTCTCGCAGGACAGCAGCTGATCCACCGCTGAACACGGCCGGGGCGCCCGCCGGCCCCGTGCCGGCCGACGTATGCAGACCAGATGCCAGGGAGGCAGCATGGTTCGACGAGCCCACGACTACCGGGTCACCGATCGGCTCCGGCTTTGCCTGGAGGCCGACAACCTCGTCAGCCCGGACTGGGCTGGACCGGAACTGGCCGACCGGGTGATCCCCTTCACCAGCCGCGCCGAACCCGAGACGCCGACCTTCCTGGTGCGCGACGCCGTGCTGGTGCGCGAGGTCCTGAGCGATGCCCGCGGCCGGTTCAGCAACCGGCCCTACACCGAGCTGGGCGGCGGCGACTTCATGCTGGCGATGGACGGATCCGACCATGCCAACCAGCGCGACTGGGTCGTCAACACGCTGTTCGGTGGCCGCGCGGCGGCGCAGCTGCCGGTGCAGGCGCTGGCCCGGCTGGCCTGGGACGAGGCCGCCGTGCAGGCCCGCCAGAACGAGCGCGTCGATGCCGTCGCGCTGGCCCGTGATGCGGCGCTGCGTTTCGTCGCCTACCTGTTCGGCTTCCCGCAGGACGACCTGCCGCTGCTGAACCTGGTCACCCGTCAGGTCTATGCCGGGCTGGTCCACGTCATCCTGGGCCGCCACATCTCGTTGTCGCCGGTCGAGGGCTGGCGGCACGATCCGGGCGCGGCCGTGCGCGAGCGTGTCTTGCGCGTGATCGGCGACCACGGCGAGCTGCGGCTGCGGGCCGGTGACCCCGACCCCGGCCTGCGCCGGCGCGTCGACCCCCTCGACCTGCAGCGCTGCGACGTGCTGGCGCGCGAACGGGCGCGCGTGCGGGCGGCCCTGGAGCGGCACGGCGCGAACCCGGCCGATGCGGCCTTCATGCCGCTGTGCGCCCGCCTGGCCGGACGCCCGGCTGGCCTGCCCGGCGAGCCGATGACGCCCGACCAGCAGGCCGCCGTCGTGCTGGGCCTGCTCGGCGGCACCGTCGGCAACGTGCAGACCAGCGTCGGCCTGATCGTCGACCGGCTGCTCGACGCCGGCCCGCTCGATGACGCCGCGCTGCGCGACGCCGCCTGGGCCACGCTGGCGGTGCGCCCGCCGGTGGCCTTCCTGCCGCGCCGCGTGGCGGCCGAAGGCGTCGTGCTGGGTGGCGTTCCGATGCCGCCCGGCGCCAACCTGGTGCTGTGGCTGGGTGCGCCCGAGCCACCGCCGCCGGTGCCCGGTCCCGGCATGCCGGACTGGCGCCAGCGTGTCTTCACCACCCGGGCGCCGCACGACTGCATCGGCGACCACCTGGTGATGCCGCTGCTGCTGCGGGTCAGCGCCGGCATCCTGCGGCTGCCCGGGCTGGCGCGGGAGTGGGACGAGCTGGAGGGCCGTCCGAAGCGGCTGGACCGACGCTGGTTCTTCGACGCCCGCACGCTGCCGCTGCGCCATGCCCGCGAGCAGAGCCTGCTGCAGCAGCCGCTGTGTGTCGTCATGGAGGTGCGCGAGCCGCTGCCCCGGCAGGTCGACGAGCTGACCCGGCTGATCGCCTGCGCGGTGCCGCTGATCGAGCAGAGCCTGCTCGAATCCCGCCACATCCACGCCGCGTGGTTCGTGCTGCTCGACGGCGGCCGCCGGCTGGCGCTGTTCACCGTCTATGACGGCGGCTTCGATCCCTACATCGAGTACTTCGCCGGCCGGGTCGGGCCGCTGTTCGACCTGCTGTTCCAGCACATCGTCGACGCGCCGGTGAAGCAGCCGATCGGGCTCTATCCGCGCGAGTTCGTCGCCCGCATCCGCAAGGCCCACGCCCACCAGGCGCCGCTGGCCGCCTGCGTCTACAGCGACCTGCCGCAGGCCGGTGCCGCCGATGTGCAGGCAGCCGAAGCCTGGGCTGCCCGGCAACTCGGCACGCAGCCCTTGCCGCGCCCGCTCGGTGGGCGCCCGGACGCCCGGCAGAGGATCCGGCGTGCGGCGCATGACGCGCTGCTGCTGCCGGTGCTGGGCCGACACGTCGTCCCGGGCGTGCTGGCCCGGCAGGCTGGCCTGCGGCTGGCCTTGCGGCGGCATGGCCTGGCGGCGGTGCTCGCGGCGCTGCCACCGGACGACGAGCGGCTGATCGCCGAAGCGCGGTGCCTGCACGACGTGATGCGTGGCGACGACGGTGTGGGCCGCTCGGCCGATTCGGTCGAGCTTTGCGCGCGCATCCGCGAACTGGTCGACTGCCTGCCGCAGCGGGTCGAGGCCGAACTGGCCGCCGGCCCGGGCCAACGGGTCGGCCCCGACCTGACCCAGCCCGAGGCCCGCGCGCTGGCCGACCGGCTGGTCGCCACGATCCGGGCCCGACCGCAGCCCGGCCGGCTCCAGCCGCTGACGGCGGTCTGGCGCGTCAGGGCGCCGCACCGGGCCCATGCGCTCGAACTGCGCGCGCTGATCGCCCGTTCGGCGCCGCTGCTGCAACAGGCGCTGCACGACACCGGGCGGGTGCGCTACGCCTGGTTCTCGCTGATCGACGACGGCCGCCAGCTGGCCTTCCTGGCGGTGGCCCAACGGGGACCGCTGCCGGGCTTTCGGTCCCTGGCTGCCGACCTGGCCGATCGGCTCGGCGACCTGTTCGACAGCCTGTTCGAGCACGTCGAGGGTGCGCCCGCGCGGCCGGTCGTCGCCCATCGCGAGGCCTTCATCGACCACCTGCTCGGCGAGCCGGTGGCTCATGCGCCGGTCGGCGGCTATTTCTTCAATGCCTGTCCGGTGCTGGGCGTGGCCGATATCCGGTGGGCCCACGAGCAATGGAGAGCCCGCCGGGCCTGAGCTCGCCCCGAGCCGTCGTGTTCCACAGCATCCCGACACGGGAGTCCCGAATGCCATCAGACGACAAGTGCCACCACCCGCAAGTCCTGGCGGGTCGCGGCTACGCCAAGGTCCGCGCCGCCCGCCACCTCGTGCTGCGCGTGCGAGATCCGGGCACGACCGACGGCCCCAAGGTCCTGCGGGCCATCCGGAACCTGACCGACCGCCAGGGCCCGCTGTGCGAGCCGGCCGACGCGCTGGACCCGCCCGTGTCCCTGACGAACCGCGACGGCGCGATCGACCTCGGCTTCACGCTCGACGGCCTGCGCCGCCTGGGCGTGCGCGCCGAATGGCTCGAACGCGCGGCCGGCCGGTCGGAAGCCTTCCGCCAGGGCGCTGCGGCGCGGGCCGCACGGGTCGGCGACATCGGCGCATCGGCGCCCGAGCGCTGGGAGGCCTGGGCGACATCCCGCCAGGCCGATCTGGTGATCAGCCTGCATGGCAGGGACGCGGGGCGGCTCGACGCGCTGCTGACGCGCATCCGGGCGCTGCCCGGCTTCAACGCGGCCTTTGTCGAGCTGGCGTGCCTGACAGCCAACAGCCTGCGGCTGAAGGGTGCGCGCGATGACGACGACACGCCCGGCCCGGAGCATTTCGGCTTCCTCGACGGCATCTCGCGGCCGATGTTCTTTGCGCGCCCTCACGGCGAGGCCGGGCTTGGCCACCATCCCCACCGCGTTGCGCTGGGCGAGCTGCTGCTGGGCCATGTCAACGACTTCGGCGCCAACCCCTGGGACTTCCGCGACCTGAGGCTGCAGGGCCCGGAGATTCCCCCTGACGCGCCGGATCCGAACCAGGAACCGAACAGGAGCCTGGCCGAGGCGAGCGACTTCTTCCGCGGCGGCAGCTTCTGCGCGCTGCGCAAGATGCGCCAGGACGTGGCGGTCTTCAACGCGCAGGTCGATGCGGCGGCCCGGCGTCTGCGAGCCTTGCCTGTCTATGCCGAGGCGATGGGCCGCGAACTGGATGCCGACAACGCGCTGCGGGCGCTGCACGGCTTGCCGATGCGCGATGTCGTGGAGGTCGCCCGGCAATTCATCCGGGCCCAGTTCTGTGGCCGCTGGACTGGTGGCCAGCCGATGCAGCGCCAGGACGGCTGGTTCGAGCCGCGAGCGAAGCTGGGACGTGGCGCCGATGCCGCCGAGGCCGAAGCGCGGCGTTGCCCGCAACGCGATGCCGCCGCGCCGCACCGGGCCTGCCCGGCCTTCGGCTCGCACATCCGCCGCATGAACCCGCGCGACGACGCGGTCGTGCCGCCGCGCCGCCGCGTCGTGCTGCGCCGGGGTCTGCCGTACGGCGAGCGCAATGCCGACGATGTCGGCCTGGTCGGCCTGTTCTTCTGCGCCAGCCTGGAGGACCAGTTCGAGCACCTGCTCGGCGCCTGGGCGCAGCACAACCCGCTGGGGCCGGACAACGCCGGAACCGCCCGCGACCCGCTGATCGGCCAGCATGCCGATGCGGGCGCGGCGCTGGAGATCTGGTTGCCCGACGGCAGCCGCATGAGCGCGTCGTTCGACCGGCCCAGCGTGACCACGCGCGGCACGCTCTACCTGCTCTACCCGGCCCGCCACGGCCTCGACGTGATCTGCGGAGGTGCCCGATGAACCGGCCCACGAAAGCCGTGGTGAACCCGCCGGCAGCGCTGCCACCGGCACCGCTGGCGCCGCCGCCCGAGGACCGTTTCTGCGACCTGGTCCTGACCGGTGGCGTGACCAGCGGCGTGGTCTACCCGCCGGCGGTCTGCGAGATCGCGCGCCACTACCGCTTCCACTCGCTCGGCGGCACCTCGGTCGGCGCGATCGCGGCGGCGATTGCGGCCTCGGCCGAATACCAGCGCCGGCTCGGCTCCGACGCCGGCTTCGACGTGCTGCGGCGCGTGCCCGAGACACTCGCCGAGCCGATCGCGGTGACCGGCCGGGCCAGCGAGGTGACCCATGGCATCGAGACCTGGCCGACCCGGCTGCTGTCGCTGTTCCAGCCCGGCACCGACGCGGGCGTGCGCCTGCTGCGGCTGTTCCTGGCGGCCAACCCGACGGGGCAACCGGACATCGGGTTCTGGAAGCGGCTGTGGCTCGCGTTCCTCGAATCGACGCGGGTCTACCGATCGGCCTACGCCGTGGCCCTGCTGCTGGCGCTGGCGGCCGTGCTGGCGACATGGGGCGGTGGGGGCGGTTGGGTCCAGCCCTGGTCGCCGCGGCAGTTCGTCCACGTCTTGCTGATGCTGGTGGCCGTTGTCGTGGCGGCGCTGTTGCTGGTCGGCTTGCGGCTGTACAGCGATCTGGACGCCGGCCTGCTGAAGCGCCACCTGGGCCTGTGCACCGGCCTGGGCCAGCCCGGCAGCGGCAAGGGCCTGACCGACTGGCTGCACGACTCGATCCAGTGGGCGGCCGGCCGCCACTCGCACGAGACGCCGATGACCTTCCACGACCTGGCCGAGGCGCCGGAAGGGGGCCTGCCGCCGCAGGCCGATCCGGCCGCGCCGCGCCGCCGCTCGATCGACCTGCGCATGGTCACGACCTGCCTGACCCACGGCCGGCCGTGTGAACTGCCGCTGGCCGACACCGAGGAGAACGCCGCGCTGTTCTTCGCCCGCGAGGAATGGGTCGACTTCTTCCCGAAGCCGGTGATGGACCTGCTCGACGACATCTGCAAGCCCTACCCCGACACCCTGGCCGACGGCGAGTGGATGACCTCGCGCGGCCTGCCGCCCGGCCGGCCGCTGACCTTGCTGCAGATGCCGCGCGAGCGCATGCCGCTGCTGGTGGCCTCGCGCCTGAGCCTGAGCTTCCCGGGCATCTTCGCGACCGTGCCGGCCTGGAGCCTGGACCGCGAGGAAAGCTGCTGGCGCCGCGTGCGCTTCTCGGACGGCGGCATCTGCGCCAACTTCCCGATCCACCTGTTCGACGCCGCCGTGCCGCGCTGGCCGACCTTCGGCATCTTGCTGGACCTGCCCGACAACGGCAGTCGCCCGCCGCCGCATGCCCACTCGGTCCGCGTCGAAGGCGCGAAGTACCGGGGCCACGTCTGGTTGCCGCGCGACCCGGGCGAAGGCGCCGCGAGCCTGAGCCGCGACCTGCCCGAGAAGGGCGTGCTGCGCGCCGTCTTCGCCTTCCTGGCGCTGGTGCTCGACGCCGCGCGCCTGTGGCATGACCACGGCCTGACGCGCATGGCCGGCGTGCGCGACCGGGTCGTGCGGATCACGCTGGCCAAGGGCGAAGGCGAACTGGACCTGCGGGTCACCGGCCAGGAGATCACCGGCCTGGGCGAGCGTTACGGCAAGACCGCCGCCGCCTTGCTGCTGGGTCGTTTCCTGCCGCAGGCCGACGGCAGGCCATCACCGGCCTGGAACGAACACCGCTGGATGCGCTGGAACCTGACGGCCACGAACCTGCGCACGCGCATCGCCGGCATCGGCGCGGCGGCCGAGTCGGCGGCCGGCTGCGAGGCGCTGTCCTGCCAGATCGAGGCGGCGCGCGACGAGCGGCCGATGCGCGGCGTCGACCACACCCTCGACCCCGAACAGGGCGACGCGCTGGCGGGGCTGCTCGGCAGCCTGGTGGCGGTCGAGCGGCAGCTGGCGCTGCAATGGCGCGAGCAGCCGTGGCAGCCCGAGCCGGAGCCGCCTCGGTAGACGGCTTCAGGACGCGGCTTCAGGACGCGGCTTCAGGACGCGGCTTCAGGACGCGGCTTCAGGACGCCGCTTCAGTACACCGACAGCCCCTGCGCCTTCAGCCGCTGGATGATGTCGGCGCGCCGCGCGGCCACGTCGACCGGGCGCTGGCTGCGCCAGCGCGCCACTTCCTCGGCGGTGTAGGGCCGCCAGCCGGGCGGCGTGGTGGTGGCCGAGAACTGGCCGACCAGCCAGGTCGTGACCGCCGCGATCTGCGCGTCGCTGAGGCCGGCGTTGTTGACGCCCGGCACCTGCACCAGGAAGCCGCGCCCTTCGGGCAGGTGCTGGAACAGGCCGACGGCACCGCGCATGTCGGGCACGCCCTGGTCCGGATGGCCACTGCCGTCCATGCCGTGACAGCCGGCGCAGTGCACGACGAACAGGTTGCGCGCGCCCTGCACCGGCGCGGTCGCCGGCCCGTCGAAGCGGATGCCGTTGGCCAGCGCCAGCGGGCGAGGCGGGACGCTCGCGGCGATGGTCGGCCCGGCCAGGGTCAGCGCGAGCAGGGCCGCCGCGAGCCCGGTCGGCAAGGGTCTTGAGCGGTGGGTCATGCGCACCTCGAACGTTCTCGGCAAGGCTGGTACAGGACGGCCGAAACAGGACGGCCGATTCAATCGCCCAGCACGCCGCGCCGCAACTGCCGCGTGCGGGCCGGGTCGCCGGGCGCTGCCCGCAGCGGGGCGAACTCGGCCGCCTGGTAGGGCGCGCGGCCGGCGTCGCCCTGCAGCGTGGCCAGGTGGGTCGCGATGGCCGCGAGCGAGGCGTCGTCCAGCGCGGCGGCGAAGGTCGGCATCGAGCCGACCACCGTCTGGCCGTTCACCTTGATCATGCCGGCCATGCCCTTGAGCAGCACCGTCGGCAGGTAGTCGCGCCGCGCGGCCAGCGCGGTCCAGTGCGGCCCCTTCAGGGCTGGCGCCAGACCGAGCGTGCCGCTGCCGTCGGCCTGGTGGCAGGCGGCGCAGTGCGTGGCGTAGAGGGCTGCGCCGTCCGGCGTTCCTTCTGCGGCCAGCGCTGGCGCCGCCAGCGTTGCCAGCGCGACCCGCCACGCCAGCGTCGCCAGCCGCCCGGCGCCACGTGTGCCGAGCGCCCTCTTCACGAGGCCAGCCCCACGATCACCGAGGTCGTGCAATGGAACATCGGGCTGGTGTTGGACATGCACCAGTTGATGTCGTTGTGCACGCCCAGGCGGTAGCCCGGACGCTCGCGCTCGTTGTTGTTGCAGATGCACTGGCCGCAGGCGCTCTTGCCGCAGCAGTCGTTGTAGGACACCAGGTAGTGGCGGTTGTCGTTGGGGTTCAGGCAGGTGCCGACCCACGACACCTTCGACGCCTCGGTGCCCGGCGGGCATTGCGTCAGCGAGCCGCCGCAGCAGGTGCAGAGGTAGCCGTCGAAGGCGCAGTAGCGCCAGTACTCGCATTTCTCCGGGTTGTTCGGATCGGGCTTGGGCGTGGCCGCCTGGGCACTGCCGAACTGGCCGCTGCGGTCGAACGGCAGCATCGGCAGCACGGCACCGCCGACCAGCGCCACGCCGAGCTTGCCGACCAGGCTGCGCCGGCCGTGCGACTGCGCGACGCGGCGCATCCGACGCTCGCTCAGGCGGTCGAACCAATCGAGGAAGAGGGACATCACGGGGCTCCTTCGCGGGTGTCGGGACGGGGGTCAGGTCTGGGGTTGGGCATGGGCGTGGGAATGTGCATGGGCGTGCGCGTGTGCATGGCCCTTCGCCAGTTCGGCGTCGCCACCGAGGTACTGCTGGATCGAGGCCTGGCCCATGTCGTGCGCGTTCAGCAGGCTGTCGAGCTGCTCGCGGTTGTTGACCAGGCCCTTGGCGACGACCGTGCCGCGCGGGTCCAGCACGACCGCATAGGGCAGGCGCGAGACCTTGTAGGCCATGCCCAGCTCCTGCGACAGCACGTAGGGGAAGTCGGTCAGGCCCTGATCGCGGATGAACTGCAGGTGGCTGGCGGCCTCGCCGTCGCTGGCCAGCACCACGCGCAGGCGGTTCTTCTCGTCACGCCGCAGCGACTTCAGCACCGGCAGCAGCTTCTTGCAGACCGGGCAGGTCGGCGACAGGAAGAACACCAGCGACGGCGTGGCCGACGGCATGCCGACCTCGACCCGTTCGGACTGGATGCCGGTCAGCTCGAACATCGGCGAGGCCGAGCCGACGGCGGGGCCCGAGTCGGTGACCAGCGCGCCCATCGGCGCGACCCGTTCGAACAGCACGCCGACCTGGCGCGACAGGGCCCAGACCAGCACCGCCAGCGCGATGACGGCGGCCCACAGCAGGACGATGGAGACGGTGAGAGCGCTCATGGATGACTCCGGAAAAGAGGTGACTGGGCAGCAGCCGCCGCAGCGGCCGAATGGCGCAGCAGCTGGTGCAGCGCGACATGGAGGACACAGGCCAGCGCCAGCCCGGCCAGCGCGGTGGCGACATCGGCCAGGCCGATCTCGCGCGACAGCGACGGCAGGGCGGCCAGGCCGCAAAGGCCGATCAGCACGGCATTGCGCGCGACCAGGGCCCAGGACAGCGGCAGCGGCGTGCCACCGCAACCGCAGTCCAGCACCCGGCCGTGCAGCCGGTGCCAGGCCATCGCGCCGGCATACAGCGCCAGCAGCGCGGCGGCCAGCGCGGCGGCCTCGGCCCGCCACGGTGTGACCAGGCCGGCGGCGGCCAGCGCCTCCAGCAGCGGCAGGCCGATCGTGGCGAACGGCAGCAGCGCATCGGGCACGCCGTAGGCGGCCAGGTGCTGCTCGAACAGGCTGCGGTCCGTCAGCTTGGCGGCCGCCGCATGCACGAACAGGATCACCAGCGCGCCGCAGGCCAGCATCAGCCAGAGCGGGTCGATCGGGCCGATCAGCACGGGCCAGTCGAGGGTTGGGGCTTGCATCGCCGCGCCCTCAGTCGTGCGATTCGAGCTGCGTGATGGTCTCGCCGACCGCCGCCAGCTTGGCCAGCGTGCGGGTCGTGCGGCCGTCCTTCCAGCCCATCACGTGCAGCGTGTTGGTGGCGCCGTCCAGCACGTGCAGGCGCTGGCCGTTGGCCGAGAAGGTCATCGCGATGGCCATGTTGCCGGGCAGCGAAGGCAGGCGCTTGCCGGTCGCCAGGTCCAGCACGAACAGCTTCTCGGCCGGCAGCTTGTGCGAGCCCTCACCGCCCTTGCTGTGCATGCCGGTGACGAGGTAGCGCCCGCCCGGATCGACCGCCGCGACCTGGTAGCCACCCGGCCGCCAGCCGGCCTTGCGTTCGGCCGGCGTGGCGATCAGGTCGTGCGTGGCCCTGACCTGCGCGACCGCGCCGCCCAGGTCCAGCTCGGTCACCTTGCCCTGGAAGGACACGTACCAGTAGCGGTCACCGACCCGCTCGGCGTTGTGGAACCACGCATCGGCGTCGGCGTCGAACAGCTTGGCGCTGACCTGCCGGTCGGCCGGCTTGCCCGACTCGTCCAGCGTGATCGTCGCCATCGTGCCGTCGCCGCACAGGGTCGAGAAACGGCTCGGGTGGCTGGCCGCCGGCAATGCGCCCCAGCAGCCCGGCGTCGGCACCTCGGCGGCGACGCTGCGGGTCTGCAGGTCGACGACGGTGACCGACGTGGCCGGCGTCGCGTTCTGCACGAACACGAAGCGGCCGTTGGCGCTGGTCGACACCAGCCAGCGGTAGTTCAGCGCCTGCGCCCGCTTGGCCGGCAGCAGCACCTCGTACTGGAAGGCCAGGTTGTCGGCGCCGTAGACCTCCAGCACGTCGGCCCGTTCGCCGCGGTAGGAGCGGCTCAGGTGCGTGGTCGCCACGTACAGCTCGTCGCGCTTCGGGCTGAGCGCCATGTTGCCGACGTAGGCCGTGCTGATCATGCCGAGGAAGCGCCCGCTGATCGCGTCGAGCACGCGGATGCGGCCGTCGCTGATGTGGCTGATGGCGAGGTCGATGACATAGACGCGCTGGCCGTGTTTCGCGTCGATGCGCGACAGCGTGGTCAGCGGCGGATCGGGCTGCAGCGGCTCGGGCACGGCGCGGGCCTTGCCGGCCTGCGCGTGGGCGCCGGTGACGGTCGCCAGGGCCAGCAGGCCCGTGGCGGCCAGGCGGCGCCAGGAGATCGGGCCGGACAGGCGTCCGGCCGGAAGGAAGGTCGTCATGGGCTGACTCCAGGTTCCAGGTGCGTTGACGAGGCGTTCACGCCGGCATCGACGGGAGGGGTCGACGCGGCATGGGGGCATCTTGGTCAGGCGCCGGGAGCGGGCGTGAGCCGGATTCGGCAAGGCGTTTGCCGGCCGCCACGCGCGGGTTGGGGTGGAGGCGGGCGGAAAGGGTTGCAGGCAGGTTCGGAGCGGGCTGGCAGGGGCGGGAATTGCCCGAGGGAAGCGGGGTGGGGTTGCCGAATCTGGCTATCGGGGTTGGAGCGAGCCCGGCGTGGATGCGGCAGGCACGACACCCCTCACCCTACCCTCTCCCGCAAGGGGAGAGGGCTTCTTGCCCCGTGTTGATCGATCAAACGACCACCGGCGCCGTGATGCCTCCCTCTCCCCTTGCGGGAGAGGGACCGAGGGTGAGGGGTCTCGTGCTCAACGCACCCGCCGATGAGCCACGCCAGACGCGTTCTCTCCAGCGTCAATGCAACGCCGCCCTCGCCCTCGCCACCGTCTCCGACGGCTTCTCCCCGAACAGCGCGCGGTACTCCGCCGCGAAGCGCGACAGGTGCCAGAAGCCCCAGCGGGCCGCGCTGTCGGCGACCGGCTCGGCGCTGCCGCGCAGCAGTTCGCGGCGCACGCCGTTCAGGCGCAGCGCGCGCAGGTAGCTGACGGGGCTGAGCTGCAGCACCGCCTCGAAGCTGTATTGCAGGGTCCGGCGTGACACCCCGAGCGCGGCGCACAGCGTGGGGACGTCGATGGGCTCGTGCGCGTGGGCGCGCATCCAGGCCCGCGCCTCGCGCACCACCCGTTCGCGGCTGGCCGCCGTCGCGGGCGGCTCCTGGCCGGTCTGGGGCAGGCGGATGCGCGCCAGCAGCAGGTCGCAGGCGGTCTGCACCAGCGCGCGGCGCATGGCCATGTGCTGCAGCAGGCCGGGGCTCTCGCGCACGGTGCGCAGCGTGTCGAGCAGCAGCGCGCGCAGTTCGGCCTGTTGCGGGTCGTGGCCGTGCAGGCCGCGCAGCGGCAGGTCGTCGACCGCGACGGCGATGCCGCTGACCTGGCTGGCGTGCGCGGCCAGCGCCTGGCGGTCGATGTCCAGCGCCAGCACGTCGAAGGCGCCGTGCGTGACCAGGTCGAACTCGCCATCGGCGATCACCGCGTAGCCGCCGTCCGGTCGCAGCGCATGGCCGCAGATGCGGCTCTCGGCCTCGTCGGACAGGGCCACCGCCAGCGTCAGCGTGCCGGGCCGGGGCAGGCCCTGCTGGACCAGCGCGCGCGAGGTCTGCTCGCGGAACAGCTGCACCGGGCCGATGCGCAGTTCCTCGATGCGGCCCTCGAAGCGGCCGCCGGAGATCTGTTCGTAGCGCTGGTCCCACAGGGCCAGGCTGGCGGCGTGCTCGTGCACGTCGCGGGTCTCGTGGATCGCGTGGTCCAGGGTGTGCGATGGCATCGCCGTCCTCCTCGCCTTGCAGCCCTCTGCGCACTTCCTTCCGGCGAGTCACCTGCACGCCGGTGGTGGCGTTGCGGTGGCTTCTGCGCGGGTCGAAAAGAATCGCACAAGCCGTCGGCCTGCGCATGTCGCCGGACTCGGGACTTGCCCGGATGCCCGCATGCCGGCCCGGCGGCGCGCCTCACCAGCCCAGCGGTGCGGCCCAGCCGACGTAGGTCTTGGGCAGCGGGCGGGCGTAGTCGCCGTGGGAACTGGTGCGCAGGCCCAGGCCGATCAGGGCCTCGCTGAACTTGACGGCCGCCGCGACGCCGTCGATCACCGGCACGCCCAGGCGCTGGCTCAGTTCGGCGCACAGCGCGGCCATGCCGGCGCAGCCCAGCACGATCGCGCCGCTGCGGTCGCGCGCCAGGGCCTCGCGCGCGGCCGCCTCAATCGCGTCGACGCAGCCGGCGCCGCCGTCCTCCAGCGCCAGCACCGGGATGTCGGTGCCATGCACGCCCCGGCAGCGCGGCTCGAAGCCGTATTTCTGGACCAGGTGTTCGGCGATCACGCAGGTTCGCGTCATCGTCGTGACGACCGAGAAGCCGGTCGCCAGGAAGCTGGCGGCGTGGAAGGCCGCCTCGGCGATGCCCAGCACCGGCGCGCCGGAGACCTCGCGCGCGGCGTCCAGCCCGGGATCGCCGAAACAGGCGATGACGATGCCGTCCGGCGGCGCGGCCACGCCCGGGCCGGCGTGCAGCTTGACCTGCTCGGCGACGCCGGCGGCGGCCACCGTCTCGTCGAAGTGGCCCTCGATCGACAGCGGCCCGAAGCTGGGGCTGACGGCCTCGATGCGGGTGCCGGCCGACGCCACGGCGCGCGCGGCGGCGGCGATGCCCTCGGTCATCGGCCGCGAGGTGTTGGGGTTGACGATCAGCAGCTTCATGGTTTTCCAGTCTCCGGTGTCGCTTGGATTGCATACAAACTATGCACAAGCTTGGGTCGTCGCGCCACATCCGGAGGCGGTCGCGCACCGACAGCGGGCCTGTTCCGGCGTGACGGGTGGCACGGCCCAGGCCCGGCCCGAACGTTGCAAGAGGCACGCCGGCCGTGTCGGTGCCGTTCCGGTCGTCGCGACCCCCGAGCGGGTTGTTCGCCGAACTGGCACACGCATTGCATACAAAGCCCGCCATGAGCACACGCACCGACCTGGAGCTGATCCACCTGGTGAAGGACTACGGCCAGTCGCTGGCCGTCGCCGGGATCGACCTGAAGATCGCCGCCGGCAGCTACTGCTGTCTGCTCGGACCGTCTGGCTGCGGCAAGACCTCGACGCTGCGCATGATTGCCGGCCACGAGGAACCGACCGAAGGCTCGATCGTGCTGGGCGGGCGCGAGATCACGCACCTGCCGCCGTCCGAACGTGGCACGGCCATGATGTTCCAGAGCTATGCGCTGTTCCCGCACCTGAGCGTGCTGGACAACGTCGCCTTCAGCGAGCGCATGAAGGGCACCGCCCGGCCCGAGCGCGAGGCCCGCGCGATGGAGCTGCTCAAGCTGGTCCACATGGAACCGTATGCGCAGCGCCTGCCGGCCGCGCTGTCGGGCGGCCAGCAGCAGCGCGTGGCGCTGGCGCGCGCGCTGATGCTCAAGCCGCAGGTGCTGCTGCTCGACGAGCCGCTGTCGGCGCTCGACCCCTTCCTGCGCGTGAAGATGCGCGCCGAGCTCAAGCGCTGGCACCGCGAGCTGGGCATGAGCTTCGTGCACGTCACGCACAGCCAGGAAGAGGCGATGGCACTCGCCGATCTGGTGGTGGTGATGAACCAGGGCCGCATCGAGCAGGCCGGCAGCGCGCGCGACGTGTTCGAGCGTCCGCGCACCGAGTTCGTGGCCCGCTTCATCGGCGCACACAACATCATCGAGACGCCCGCCGGCAAGGTGGCGGTGCGTTGCGACCGCCTCAACCTGGTCGCCCCCGACCCTGGCGAGACCGCCGTGACGGTCGCCGCGATCGAGTACCAGGGCGCGCAGGTGCAGGTCCATCTGGTGGCCGATTCCGAGCGCGCCAGCGACGACCCCGAGACCGACAACCCGGCCCGCTGGGTCGCGGTGCTCGGCGATACCCAGTTCCACGCCGCGCCCTTCGAGCCCGGCCAGCGCGTCGCGATGCGCTGGTGGGCCCAGGACGCCCACGGGCTCATGGCCTGAGCCACCCCTCGTTCCCTCCCCCGTCCTCAACCTGGAGAACTCCGATGAACGCTGACCGTGATCCCGCTCTCGACACGACCCCTGCCACCGGCTCGGCGGAGACGCCCAGCACCGGCGCCAGCCGCCGCGGCTTCCTGAAGACCGCCGGTGCCGCCGGCGTCGCCGCCACCGGCATCACCGGCTTCCCCTTCGTGCACGCACAGGAAAAGATCGTGCTGCGCTACCTGGGCACGGCGGTGAACCAGGACAAGGCCATCGCCGACAAGTTCGAGGCCGACACCGGCATCAAGATCCAGTACATCCCCGTCACGACCGACGACGTGACCAAGCGCGCGGTCACCGCGCCCAACAGCTTTGACCTGATCGACACCGAGTACTTCTCGCTCAAGAAGATCGTGCCGACCGGCAACCTGCTGGGCATCGACGTCAAGCGCATCAAGAACGCCGACAAGATCACCACGCTGTTCACCAAGGGTGAAGTCGGCGGCAAGAAGGTCGGTGACCAGGGCACGGCGCCCAAGAAGGTCATGTACCTCGAAGGCGGCAAGAGCACGAAGTTCTCGGCCACGCCGACCGGCTTCATGACGCTGATCCCGACGGTCTACAACGCCGACACGCTGGGCATCCGCCCCGACCTGATCAAGCGCCCGATCAACTCGTGGGCCGAGCTGCTGAACCCCGAGTTCAAGGGCAAGGCCGCGATCCTGAACATCCCGTCGATCGGCATCATGGACGCGGCGATGGTGGTCGAGGCGATGGGCCTCTACAAGTATCCCGACAAGGGGAACATGACCAAGAAGGAGATCGACCTCACCATCAAGACGCTGATCGAGGCCAAGAAGGCCGGCCAGTTCCGCTCGCTGTGGAAGGACTTCAACGAGTCGGTCAACCTGATGGCCTCGGGCGAGGTGGTGATCCAGTCGATGTGGTCGCCGGCCGTGACCGCCGTGCGCACCAAGGGCATCGACTGCACCTTCCAGCCGCTCAAGGAAGGCTATCGCGCCTGGGCCGCCGGCTTCGGCGTGCCCAAGACCGTGTCGGGCCGCAAGGCCGATGGCGTCTATGAATTCATCAACTGGTTCCTCGACGGCTGGGCCGGTGCCTACCTGAACCGCCAGGGCTACTACAGCGCCGTGCTGGAGACCGCCAAGGCCAAGATGGAAGCCTACGAGTGGGCCTACTGGATGGAAGGCAAGCCCGCCACGCAGGACATCAAGAGCCCCAACGGCGACCTGCTGGCCAAGGCCGGCTCGGTCCGCGACGGCGGCAGCTACGAGGCCCGCATGGGCGGCATCGCCTGCTGGAACGCGGTCATGGACGAGAACGCGTACATGGTCCAGAAGTGGAACGAGTTCGTCGCGGCCTGACCCCGTGAACCGATCGGCTTGAACGAGATGACACGAACACCTTCCAAACGATCGCTGGTCGCCTGGCTGCAGGCGGCGCCTCTGGCGGCGGTGTTCGTCGTCTTCTTCGTCGTGCCGCTGGCGCTCATCCTGATGGTGAGCTTCTGGCAGGCGACCGAGTACGAGCTGATCCCGGCCTTCATCGCGCAGAGCTACGTCGACGTGTTCACCGGCTGTCCGGTGACACCCGACGGCGACCTGTGCGTGACCTTCAAGACCTACCTGTCGACGCTGAAGTTCGGCGTGCTGACGTGGCTGGTCACCGGCGTGCTGGGCACCACGCTGGCGTATTTCCTGGCCTTCCACGTGCGCAGCCTGACGATGCAGATGGTGCTGTTCATCGTCTGCACCGTGCCGTTCTGGACCAGCAACGTCATCCGCATGATCTCGTGGGTGCCGCTGCTGGGCCGCAACGGGCTGGTCAACCAGAGCCTGCAGGCGGCCGGCCTGATCGACGCGCCTCTGGAGTGGCTGCTGTTCTCGGATTTCTCGGTGGTGCTCGCCTTCGTGCACCTCTACACGATGTTCATGATCGTGCCGGTCTTCAACACCATGATGCGGATCGACCGCAGCCTGATCGAGGCCGCGCGCGACAACGGCGCGACGCCCTGGCAGACGATCTGGCACGTGGTGCTGCCGCTGTCGCGCACCGGCCTGATCATCGGCTCGATCTTCGTGCTGGCGCTGGTGATGGGCGACTTCGTCACCGTCGGCGTGATGGGCGGCCAGCAGATCGCCTCGGTCGGCAAGGTGATCCAGGTGCAGGCCAGCTACCTGCAGTTCCCGATGGCTGCGGCCAACGCGGTGATCCTGCTGGCGGTGGTGCTGATGATGATCGCCACGCTGATGCGGCTGGTGAACCTGCGCAAGGAGCTGTGACGATGGCACGTACCCTGAGCCGCACCGTCCGCCGCAAGCGACCTGCCAGCTTCTACGCGCTGGCAACGGTGTTCGCGCTGTTCGTCGTCTTCCTCTACGGCCCGATGCTCGCGATCTTCGTGCTGAGCTTCCAGGGCCCCGAGGGCGGCCTGACCTTCCCGATGCGCGGCGTGTCGCTGCACTGGTTCGAGAAGCTGTGGGAAGGCATCGGCGTGGTCGACATCGGCGCGGCGTTCCGGCGCTCGCTCGGCCTGGGTGCGACGGTGATGGTGCTGACCGTCGTGCTGTCGCTGCTGGCCGGCCTGGCCTACCGCAAGAAGCTGCCCGGCGGCACGCCGCTGTTCTACGTCGTCGTGGCCAGCCTGATCATGCCGTCCATCATCGTCTCGCTCGGCGTCGGGCTGGAGTTCCGGCTGCTGGATGCGGGCGTGAAGGCCGCGCTGGAGCGCTGGTCGCCCGAGGCGGCCGAGACCTTCGCGACGCTGCTGGGCATGTACACCTCCGGCCTGGGCGCGCAGCTGACCTGGACGCTGCCCTTCGGCCTGCTGATCATGTTCGCGGTCTTCAACCGCTTCAACCCGGCCTACGAGGAAGCCGCCCGCGACCTGGGCGCGACGCCGTGGCAGACGCTGCGCCACGTGGTGCTGCCGCTGATCGGCCCGAGCCTGGTCGGCGTCGGCATGTTCGGCTTCACGCTCAGCTGGGACGAGATCGCGCGCAGCTCGCAGGCGATGGGCGACCTCAACACGCTGCCGCTGGAACTGCAGGGCCTGACGACCACGGTGACCACGCCGGTGATCTACGCGCTCGGCACGGTCACGACCGTGGTGTCCTTCCTGGTGATGGGCGTCACGCTGGCGGTCGTGGCGCTGTGGCGGCGTCGCGCGGCGGGCTGATTCGGTCATCATCGCGCCCGATGCCCGCGATCCGACGCCCCTCAGCCCCTGCCCCCAACCCGCCCGAGCCGACCGCCACGCAGCGGGTCTACGACGGCATCTACACGGCCATCCTCGAACACCGGCTGACACCCGGGATGCGGCTGCGCGAGGCCGAGCTGGCGACCAGCTTCGCGGTCTCGCGCACCGTCATCCGCCAGGCCCTGAACCGGCTGGCGCAGGACCAGGTGATCGAGCTGCACCACAACCGTGGCGCGCAGGTGCCGCAGCCCAGCCGCGACGAGGCCGGGCATGTGTTCGACGCCCGCCGCGTCGTCGAGGGCGAGATCGCGCGTCGGCTGGCCGGCCGGCTCGATGCCGCCCAGGTGGCCCATCTGCGCGAGCTGGTGCAGGCCGAGACCGACGCCGATGCGCGCGGCGACCGGCCGGCCGCCATCCGGCTGTCGGGGCAGTTCCACCGCGCGCTGGCGCAGATGTGCGGCAACCCCGTGTTCGTGCGCCTGCTCGACGAGCTGCTGCCCAGCACGTCGATCCTGATGGCGCTCTACCAGCGCCCCGGCCAGCCGGCCTGCGTGGCGCACCGCCACATCGAGCTGATCGAGGCCCTGACGGGCAGCGGCGCCAGCGCCGCCGGCGAGATGCGCCGCCACCTGCAGGAGCTGGAGCGTTCGCTGGTCAGCCCGTCATCGACCGCCGCCGCGCCGCTGCGCGACATCTTCGCGGCCTATCGCGACCCGGCCTGAGCCGGGCTGGCGCTCAGTTCTTCATCGGGCAGGTGTTCAGGCCGATGATGCTGTAGAGCGGGCAGCTGCTCATCAGGCCGGTGGCCAGCGGCACCAGGCCGATCCAGCCCCAGGCACCGACCTTGCCGGTGAGCGCCAGGGCGACCAGCACGAGGCCGGCGACGATGCGGAGGATGCGGTCGATGCCGCCGACATTGGTCTTGAACATGGTGGAGTCCTCGGTTGCTTCCGGCACCGTGCCGGCATGCGTTGCAGTGTGCGCGTGATGTCGGTCACGATCTGTGACCACGGTCACACAAGGGCTGCAGCGGGCGCACGCCGCGTCCTCAGACACCCAGGTAGCGCGCCAGCTCCGGATCCTCGGCCACTGCCGCGCTGCGTCCGGACAGCACCACCTGGCCCTTCTGCAGCACCAGCGCCTGATCGCTGCGCGCCAGCACCTTGCGCCAGTCGCGGTCGACGATCAGCGTGGCGATGCCGCTGGCGCGGATCTCGCCGATGACGCGCCAGATCTCGGCCACGATCAGCGGCGCCAGGCCTTCGGTGGCCTCGTCCAGGATGATCAGCTCGGGGTGCGTCATCAGCGCCCGGCCGATCGACAGCATCTGCTGCTCGCCGCCCGACAGCTGGTTGCCCATGTTGGACAGCCGCTCCTGCAGGCGCGGGAAGGTCGCCATGACCCGCTCGAAGGTCCAGTCGCTGCGACCGTCGCGGCCGCGACGCGCGGCCATCACAAGGTTCTCGCGCACGCTGAGGTTCGGGAACACGCCGCGCCCTTCCGGCACGTAGGCCACGCCCAGCCGCGCGGCGGCATGGGGCCGGGCCTTCGACATGTCCTGGCCGAACAGCGAGATATGGCCGTCGCGCTGCTGCACATGGCCCAGCAGCGTGCGGATCAGCGTGCTCTTGCCCATGCCGTTGCGGCCCAGCAGGCCGACGGTCTCGCCGCGCGCGATCTGCAGGCTGACGCCGTGCAGCACGTGGCTGGAGCCATACCAGGCCTGCAGGTCGCGGGCATCGAGGATCAGTTCGCCGGACATCTCAGTGCCCTCCCAGATAGGCCGCCTGCACGCCGGCATCGGCGCGCACCGCATCGGGCGTGTCGCTGGCGATGACCGCGCCGTTGACCATCACGGTGATGCGGTCGGCGATGCGGAACACCGCGTCCATGTCGTGTTCGACCAGCAGGATCGCGTGGCCCGGCCGCAGCGCGGCCAGCAGCGCCAGCATGCGTTCGGTCTCCTCGGCGCCCATGCCCGCCAGCGGCTCGTCGAGCAGCAGCACCTGCGGCCCCGTGGCCAGACACATGGCGATCTCCAGCTGGCGCTTCTGGCCGTGCGAGAGCAGGCCGGCGGTGCGGTCCAGCAGGCCCGACAGGCCGGCCTGTTCGGCGGCGGCCAGCGCGGCCTCGCGGCTGGGCCGGCAGGCCTGCGCGTCCTGCCACCAGGCCCACGGCTTCGGCGTGCGGGCCTGCGCAGCGAGGCGGCAGTTCTCGAACACGCTGAAGGTCGGGTAGATCGTGTTGCGCTGGTAGCTGCGGCCCAGGCCGGCCCGCGCGCGGCGCGGCTGGCTCCAGCGTGTCACGTCCTGGCCGAGCAGCTCGACGCCGCCATCGGACGGCGGGATCTCGCCCGACAGCAGGTTGATCAGCGTGGACTTGCCCGCGCCGTTGGTGCCGATCACCGCATGCACCTGGCCGCGGCGCAGGTCCAGCGAGACGCCGTCTACGGCCACCAGGCCACCCCAGCGGCGGGTCAGCTTCAGGCCGCGCAGCAGCACCTCGCCGGGCGCGCGCGTGTCGTCGTTCATGCTTGCAGGCGTGCTCATCGCGCAGCCCCTCCTTCGACTCGGCGGGCGCCGCTCAGGCGTCCGTCCAGGCGTTCGCGGATCTGTGCCGGCACGCCCACCAGGCCACGCGGCAGCAGCGCGACGCTGGCGATGATGGTCAGCCCCAGGCCCAGGTGCCAGTGCTTGGCGTAGGCGCCGAAGATGGCCTCGGACTTGAAGAACTCCTGCAGCAGCGCGAAGGCGAAGGCGCCGATCAGCGCGCCGCGCAACCGGCCCAGGCCGCCGAGGATGATCATGATCAGCACCGCGCCGGACATGTGCCAGCTCAGCAGCTCGGGGTTGACGTAGCCGTCCTTGACGCCGAAGAGGAAGCCGGCCAGGCCGGCCATCGCGCCCGACACGCCGAAGGCGGCGAGCTTGTACGGGTAGGTCGCGTAGCCGGTCGCGCGCATGCGCTGCTCGTTGACCTTGATGCCCGCCAGCGCCCGGCCGAAGCGCGAGCGCAGCAGCACGGCCAGGAAGACATGCACGGCCAGCAGGCAGGCCAGCGTGAAGCCGTAGAAGGCCTTGGGCTTGTCGAGGTCCAGCCAGACCGAACCCCCGACCGCCAGCACCGGCTTGATGTAGAGGTAGATGCCGTCGGTGCCGCCGCCCAGCGGCGTGTCGTGCACGATGTAGTAGGCCATCTGCGCGAAGGCCAGCGTGACCATGATGAAGTACACGCCCTGCGTGCGCAGCGACAGCGCACCCACGGCCAGCGCATAGGCACCGGCCGCCAGCAGGCTCAGCGGCAGCAGCGCGAGCAGCGCCGGCGTGTCGCCCTGCGGCGCCGCCAGCACGGCCGCATAGGCGCCGATGCCGAAGAACGCGGCCTGCCCGAAACACACCAGGCCGGTCGAGCCGACCAGCAGCTCCAGGCTCAGTGCCAGCACGGCATACACCATGATCTTGGTGACCAGGTCGATGCCATAGCCCCCGGCCACCAGCGGATAGGCCGCCAGCAGCGCATAGGCCAGCAGCTCGAAGCCGATCGCCGCACGCGGGCGCGACGGCCCGGCTTGTTGAATCGTGTCGTTCATGGGGTCAGCCCGCCTTGAAGAGACCGCTGGGTTTCCACAGCAGGATCAGCGCCATCAGCACGTAGACCAGCACGCCGGCCGCCTGCGGGAACACCACCTTGCCGAAGGTGTCGACCACGCCGATCAGCAGCGACGCCAGCAGCGCGCCGCGGATCGAGCCGATGCCGCCGATCACGACGACCACGAAGCAGATGATCAGCACCGAGTTGCCCATGCCCGGGTAGACCGACGACACCGGCGCGGCCACCATGCCGGCCAGCACGGCAATCGCGACACCGGCGGCGAACACGACGCGGTAGAGGAACTGGATGTCGATGCCCAGCGACTGCACCATCTCGCGGTTGCTGCTGCCCGCGCGGATCATCATGCCCAGCCGGGTGCGCGTGAACACGAGGTACATGCCCAGCGCCAGCAGCAGGCAGACCGCCGAGATGAAGAGCCGGTAGACCGGGTAGGTCATCAGCTCGCCCAGCGGCAGGGTGCCCGCCAGCAGCTCGGGCGGCTGCACGCCGTGCACGTCGTCACCGACGGTCAGGCTGCGCAGTTCCTCGAACACCAGGATCAGGCCGTAGGTCATCAGCACCTGCTGCAGATGCTCGCGTTCGTAGAGGTAGCTGAAGAAGACCCACTCCAGCAGATAGCCCAGCAGCACCGACAGCACCAGGCCACACACCAGCGTGGCGAAGAAGCCGCCGCCGAAGGTGCGCTCGACGATCGGCGCCAGCGCATAGGCCATGTAGGCGCCGATCATGTAGAAGCTGCCGTGCGCCAGGTTGATGACGCCCATGATCCCGAAGATCAGCGTCAGCCCCGAGGCGACCAGGAACAGCAGCAGCCCGTACTGCAACGAGTTCAGGCACTGGATGAGGAAGGTGGCGAGGTCCATGGCGGAATCATCACATCCGGCAGCCGCGGGCCGGATCGGCGAGGGCCTTGGTGGCGATGCCGGCGGAGACGTTCTCCTTGCCCTTGACCTGACGCAGGTAGATGTCCTGCACCGGGTTGTGCGCGGCGCTCAGCGTGAAGGCGCCGCGCGGGCTGTCGATCTTCGCGGCGCGCAGCGCGGCGGCGAACTCGGCCTTCTTGGACACGTCGCCGCCGACCGCCTTCAGGCCGGTGGCCAGCATCTGCGCGGCGTCGTAGCCCTGCACGGCGTAGACGTCGGGCTGCAGCTTGAAGGTCAGCGCATAGGCCTTGCGGAAGGACTGGTCACGCGGGGTGCCCAGGCCGTCGGCGTAGTGCAGCGTGGTGTACAGGCCGTCGGCATCGGCGCCTTGCGCGTCCAGCGTGCCGTCGGTCAGGAAGCCGGCGCCGTACAGCGGGATGCTCTTCTTCAGGCCGGCCGCCGCGTAGTCCTTGACGAACTTGACCGCGCCGCCACCGGCGAAGAAGGTGTAGACGGCATCGGGCTTGAGCGCGGCGATCTCCGTCAGCAGGGCCTGGAACTCGACGTTCGGGAAGGGCAGGTTCAGCTCCTTGACGACCGTGCCGCCGGCCTTCTCGAAGCCTTCCTTGAAGCCGCGCACCGACTCGTCGCCGGCGGCGTATTTCCAGGTGATGGTGACGACCTTCTTGTGGCCCTTCTTGGCCACCACGTCGCCCATCGCATAGCCCGGCTGCCAGTTGCTGAAGCTGCTGCGGAAGATGTTCTGTGCGCACATCGGGCCGGTCACCGCGTCGGCCCCGGCGTTGGGCACGATCAGCAGCGTGCCGCTGTCCTTGGCGGCCTTGGCCATCGCCATCGCGACGCCCGAGTGGACCGTGCCGATCAGCACGTCGACGTTGTCGCGCTTGATCAGCTTGTTGACGTTGTCGGTGGCCTTGGCCGGATCGGACTCGTCGTCGACCTTGAAGAACTCGACCTCGCGGCCACCGAGCTTGCCGCCCTGTTCGCTCACGTGCAGCCGGAAGCCGTTCTCGATGGCCGTGCCGAGCGCGGCGAAGGTGCCGGTGTAGGGCAGCATCAGGCCGACCTTGAGCTTGGCGGTCTGCGCCTGCGCGGGCAGCGCGGCCAGGCCGACACAGAGGCTGGCACAGGCGCTCGCAGCAGCCAGCGCCAGCGCGCGACGGGTCATCGAATGGGTCGTGTTCATCGGTTGTCTCCTTCGTTCGTATCGGGGCGGGGGGTTCAGCGGCAGCGGGCCATGAAGGCCTGCACCGCCGCGATCAGGGTGTCGGGCTGGTCGCGTTGCGGGTCGTGGCCGCAGGCGGGCAGCTCCAGCAGTTCGGTCGGTGCGGTCGGCGTGGACGGCCGGGCCCGCGCGATGCCGCGGATCTGTTCGAGCGTGCCGTAGGGGTCGTCCAGCCCTTGCACCGCCAGCAGCGGGCAGGCGATGGCGGGCAGTTCGGACTCGATCGTCCAGGTCGGGAAATCGGGGTGCAGCCAGATGTCGTTCCAGCCCCGGAAGGCCGAGTCGACATCGTCGTGATGACGCGCCAGCCGGCTGCGCAGGTCGGTGGTCTCGTAGGCCACGCGGGCCTTGCGGATGCTGACGAGCCCGAACTCCTCGACGAGGATGTGCGGCGCCAGCACGACCGCACCGGCCACGCGCTGCGGATGGTGCGCGGCGTGCAGCAGCGAGATCGAGCCACCGTCGCTGTGGCCGAACAGCCAGACCGGGCGGGTGATGTCCAGCGCGTCCAGCAGCGCGGGCAGCACCTCGTCGGCCTGGCGGTGCATGAAGTCCAGACCCCAGCGTTCATCGGCCGCACGCGGCGTCGAACGGCCATACCCGGGGCGCGACCAGACCAGCCCGCGCGCGCCCACCGCATCACACAGCCGCTGCGGGAAGTCGCGCCACATCGAGCGCGAGCCCAGGCCTTCGTGCAGGAAGACGATCAGCGGCAGGTCATGGGCCACATTGGCCGCAGGCTGCAGGAACTCGTGCTCGATGCGGACGACCCGCTCGCGCCACGGGATCTCGACGAACGCGACGCTCACGAGCCGGCCCGTTCTTTCTCGCGCAGCTTGAAGCGCTGGATCTTGCCGGTGGCGGTCTTCGGCAGATCGGTGACGAACTCGATCGCGCGCGGGTACTTGTAGGGCGCGAGGCGGTCCTTGACGAAGGCCTTCAGCTCGGCCTCGTCGGCCTGCGCGCCGTTCTTGAGCACGACATAGGCCTTGGTCTTGGTCAGGCCGTCGGCGTCGTTGACGCCGATCACGGCGGCTTCCAGCACGGCCGGGTGCTGGACCAGCGTCGACTCGACCTCGAACGGCGAGACGTAGATGCCGCTGACCTTGAGCATGTCGTCGCTGCGGCCGGCGTAGGTGTAGGTGCCGTCGGCGTTGTGCACGTACTTGTCGCCCGACTGGGTCCATTCGCCCTGGAAGGTGGCGCGCGACTTGGCCCGGTTGCCCCAGTACATCAGCGCCGACGAGGGGCCGCGGATGTAGAGGTCGCCGGCCTCGCCGTCCGGCACCGCGCGGCCGTCTTCCGTGCGCAGCTCGATGTCGTAGCCCGGCACCGGCCAGCCGGTGGTGCCGTAGCGCACGTCGCCGGGGCGGTTGGACAGGTAGATGTGCAGCATCTCGGTCGAGCCGATGCCGTCGACGATGTCGCAGCCGAAGTGGGCCCGGAAGCGCTGGCCCAGCTCGGCCGGCAGGGCCTCGCCGGCCGACGAGCACATGCGCAGCGACACGTCCGAGCGGGCCGGCAGCTCGGGCGAGGCCAGCATCCCCGCGAAGCCGGTCGGCGCGCCGAAGAAGACGGTCGGCCGCACCGCGCCGGTCCAGCGCTTGAAGGTGGCCGCCGGGGTCGGCCGTTCGGCCATCAGGATGGTCGTGGCGCCCACGCTGAGCGGGAAGCTCAGCGCGTTGCCCAGGCCGTAGGCGAAGAACAGCTTGGCGGCCGAGAAACACACGTCGCGCTCGGTCAGGCCCAGCAGCGGCTTGCCGTACAGCTCGGCCGTCCAGTAGGGGTTGGCGTGGCTGTGCAGCGTGCCCTTGGGGCGGCCGGTCGAGCCCGACGAGTAGAGCCAGAAGCCCGGGTCGTCCGCGCCGGTGTCGGCCGCGCGGGCCAGCGGGGCGACGGCTTCGAGCGCGTCATCCAGGGCGATCTGGCCGGCGGCCAGCGCGCCGGTCGGGCGCGACACGAACACCTGGCGCACCTCGTGCCCACCGTCGGCCGCGCACTGCTCCAGCGCGCCCTGCACCACCGGCAGCAGCGCGGCGGATGCCAGCACCGCCTGCGCGCGGCTGTGGCGCAGCATGTAGGCGTAGTCGTCGGCGGTCAGCAGCGTGTTGACGGCCACCGGGACGATGCCGGCGTACATCGCGCCGAGGAAGCTGACGGGCCAGTCGCTGTTGTCGTGCATCAGCAGCAGCACCCGTTCCTCGCGCCGCACGCCGGCGGCCAGCAAGGCGGCGGCGGTGCGGGCGATGCGCTCGGCCAGCGCGCCGTAGCTCAGCGAGCCGTGGTCGTCGATGTAGGCGGTCTTGTCGGCGCGGCCGGCGTTGGTCGCGATCAGGTGGGCGGCGAAGTTGAAGCGCTCGGGCGGCGGCTCGACCGCCGGGGTCGTCGGGTGGATGCTCATGTCGTGTCTCCTGCGGGTCGGTGTTCGGTGTGACCTGATTCAGCGCGTGAACTCGATGCTGCCTTCGGGCAGCAGGTACAGCACCAGCGCCCGGCCACCGCTGACGGTCGGTCGGTGGGCGCTGCCGGGCGGGCAGACCAGCCAGCCGGCCGGGCGGCCGTCGAAGCGGGCCTCGGGGTCGATCGGCAGGATCAGGTCGATCTCGCCGTTCGGGTGGACGTGGTGCGGTCCGGCGATGTCGGTCATGTCGACCACGTCGACCGAGAAGCGCGCCAGCGCGTCATCGGGCTTGAAGACGCGGCCGTAGCGGATGCCACCGCCCTCGCGCTGGCACAGCCAGCCTTCGGCGGCGCCCTGGCGGCACAGCGCGTCCAGGCGGGCAAAGGTGGCGCTGCCGGCGCCGTGGCGGGCGTTGAGCCAGTCGTCCAGCGCCGCATCGGGCGTGCGGCCGGCCAGCTCGGCGGCGATCTCGGTGGCGACGGCGGCGATCTCGTGGCGGAAGGCTTCGAGGGTCACGGGGCAACTCCAGCAGTCTCGGAAGACTCGTTTGACGCCCCGGCTTGCGGGTCCAGGGCGGATGAATTATTGTGCGTGTCGGCACCTTAGGCCCGCCTCCTACCCATGTCAAGCACTATATTGCATGCTCCCGGGATAACCCCGATGCCCTCGCCGGACGACGCCCCCGGCGAGGAAAAGAACCCCTTCCTGGTCGCGCTGGGCGAGCGGGTGCGCTCGCTGCGGGCCCGCCGGGGCATGACGCGCAAGGCCGTCGCGACGGCGGCGGACGTGTCCGAGCGCCATCTCGCCAACCTGGAATACGGCACCGGCAATGCCTCGATCCTGGTGCTGCTGCAGGTGGCCAGCGCGCTGCAGTGCTCGCTGGCCGAGCTGATCGGCGACGTCACCGCGTCGAGCCCCGAATGGCTGCTGATCCGCGAGCTGCTGCAGGACCGCGACGAGGCCACGCTGCGGCGCGCCCGCGAGGCCATCGGCCAGATGCTGGGCACCGGCGGCAGCAACGGCCAGGTCGGCGGCAGCGCCGTGGCGCGCAGCCCGCGCGTCGCGCTGGTGGGGCTGCGCGGCGCCGGCAAGTCGACGCTGGGCCAGATGCTGGCCGACGACCTGGGCTTCCCGTTCGTCGAGCTGAGCCGCGAGATCGAGAAGTTCGCCGGCTGCAGCATCAGCGAGATCCAGGCGCTCTACGGCCAGAACGCCTACCGCCGCTACGAGCGCCGCGCGCTCGAGGAGGCGATCCAGATCTACCCCGAGGCCATCATCGCCACGCCCGGCGGACTGGTGTCGGACCCGGCCACCTTCAACCTGCTGCTGGCCCACTGCACCACCGTCTGGCTGCAGGCCGACGCCGAGGACCACATGGGCCGCGTGCAGGCCCAGGGCGACCTGCGGCCGATGGCGGCCAGCCGCGAGGCGATGGATGACCTTCGTCGCATCCTGGCCGGGCGGGCGGCGTTCTACTCGAAGGCCGAGTTCCACCTCAACACCAGCGACCGACCGCTGCAACCCACCTTCGAGGCGCTGCGTTCGCTGGTCCGGCAGGCGCTGCAGATGCCGGAGTGAGGTCGGACGGCGCGGCTGAAACGTCAGTGCAAACCCGGGCTCGGCGCCAAACATGCACAAAAGTGCTTGACGCTCACGTCAGATGCAGCAAAATGCACATCATGCCATCCAGCGTCGTTGCAACATCGTGCAGGGCGCTTCCCACCCAGGAGATACCCATGAGCACCGAGACCAGCACCCCCGTCGCCGCCCCCCGTGTCGACTACCAGACCCACCCGAGCCAATACCGCCACTGGAAGCTGAGCTTCGAGGGCCCCGTCGCCACGCTGGCGGCCGACTTCGACGAGAACGCCGGTCTGCGTCCGGGCTACAAGCTCAAGCTCAACAGCTATGACCTGGGCGTGGACATCGAGCTGAACGACGCGATCAACCGCATCCGCTTCGAGCATCCGGAAGTCCGCACGGTGGTCGTCACCAGCGCCAAGGAGAAGGTGTTCTGCTCCGGCGCCAACATCTTCATGCTGGGTGTCTCCAGCCACGCCTGGAAGGTGAACTTCTGCAAGTTCACCAACGAGACCCGCAACGGCCTGGAAGACTCGTCGGCCCACAGCGGCCTGAAGTTCCTGGCCGCCGTCAACGGCGCCTGCGCCGGCGGTGGCTACGAGCTGGCCCTGGCCTGCGACGAGATCATCCTGGTCGACGACCGCAGCAGCGCCGTCAGCCTGCCCGAGGTGCCGCTGCTGGGCGTGCTGCCGGGCACCGGCGGCCTGACCCGCGTGACCGACAAGCGCAAGGTTCGCCACGACCTGGCCGACATCTTCTGCACCACGACCGAAGGCGTGCGTGGCCAGAAGGCCAAGGACTGGCGCCTGGTCGACGACATCGCCAAGCCGGCCCAGTTCGCGGCCAAGGTGCAGGAACGTGCGCTGGAACTGGCCGCGCAGAGCGACCGTCCGGCCAACGGCCGTGGCGTGGCGCTGCCGCCGGTCGACCGCACGATCGAGGCCGATGCGCTGCGCTACCCCTTCGTCACCGTCGAGATCGACCGCGCCAAGCGCACGGCGACCTTCACCGTGAAGGGCCCGCAGGGCGCGCAGCCGAGCGACGTCGCCGGCATCGAGGCGGCCGGCTCGGCCTGGTATCCGCTGCAGATGGCGCGTGAGCTGGAGGACGCGATCCTGTCGATGCGCACCAACGAGCTCGACATCGGCACGTGGCTGATCAAGACCGCCGGCGACAGCGCCGCGCTGGTCGCCACCGACGCCGTGCTGGAAGCCCACGCCGACCACTGGCTGGTGCGCGAGACGCTGGGCCTGCTGCGCCGCACCTTCAGCCGTCTGGACGTCAGCTCGCGCAGCCTGTTCGCGCTGATCGAGCCGGGATCGTGCTTCGCCGGCCCGCTGCTGGAACTGGCCCTGGCCTGCGACCGCAGCTACCACCTGGCCCTGCCGGACGACGAGGCCAACGCGCCGCGCATCACCGTCACCGCCAGCAACTTCGGCCGCTACCCGATGGCCACCGGCCAGAGCCGCCTGGCCCGCCGCTTCTACGACGAGGCCGCCCCGATGGCCGCCGTGCGCGCCGCGATCGGCCAGCCGCTCGATGCCGACGCCGCCTTCGCGCTCGGCCTGGTCACCAGCAACCCCGATGACATCGACTGGTCCGACGAGACCCGCATCGCCATCGAGGAACGCGTGGCGATGTCGCCCGATGCGCTGACCGGCATGGAAGCGAACCTGCGCTTCAACGGCCCCGAGAACATGTTCACCCGCGTCTTCGGCCGCCTGACCGCCTGGCAGAACTGGATCTTCCAGCGCCCCAACGCCGTCGGCGAAAAGGGCGCCCTGAAGGTCTACGGCAAGGGCGACAAGGCCGCCTTCGACTGGAACCGCGTCTGACCCCCCACCTCGGTCTCAACGGACAACACTGAACCCCTGACGGAGAACTTCATGACCATCGACTACAGCGAGAAGATCCCGAACAACGTGAACCTGGCCGAGGACCGCACGCTCAAGCGCGCGCTCGAACAGTGGCAGCCCAACTTCCTGAGCTGGTGGGACGACATGGGCCCGGACGGCTCGCAGAACTTCGACGTCTACCTGCGCACCGCCGTCAGCGTCGACCCGCAGGGCTGGGCCCAGTTCGGCCACGTCAAGATGCCCGACTACCGCTGGGGCATCTTCCTGAACCCGGCCGAGAAGGACCGCAAGATCCACTTCGGCGACCACAAGGGCGAGGACGCCTGGCAGGACGTCCCCGGCGAGTACCGCGCCAACCTGCGCCGCATCATCGTGACCCAGGGCGACACCGAGCCGGCATCGGTCGAGCAGCAGCGCCACCTCGGCCTGACCGCGCCGAGCCAGTACGACCTGCGCAACCTGTTCCAGGTCAACGTCGAGGAAGGCCGTCACCTGTGGGCGATGGTCTACCTGCTGCACAAGTACTTCGGCCGTGACGGCCGCGAGGAAGGCGAGGCGCTGCTCGAACGCCGTTCGGGCCAGACCGACAACCCGCGCATCCTGGAGGCGTTCAACGAGCCGACGCCCGACTGGCTGTCGTTCTTCATGTTCACGTACTTCACCGATCGCGACGGCAAGTTCCAGCTGTGCGCGCTGGCCGAGTCGAGCTTCGACCCGCTGGCCCGCACGACCAAGTTCATGCTGACCGAAGAGGCGCACCACATGTTCGTGGGCGAGTCGGGCGTGTCGCGGGTCATCAACCGCACCTGCCAGGCGATGAACGAGCTGAAGACCGACGACCCGCAGAAGCTGCGCGCCGCCGGCGTGATCGACCTGCCGACGATCCAGCGCTACCTGAACTTCCACTTCTCGGTGACGATCGACCTGTTCGGCGCGGACGAGTCCAGCAATGCCGCGACCTTCTACTCGACCGGCCTGAAGGGTCGCTACGAGGAAGGCAAGCGCATGGACGACCACCAGCTGCGCGGCCAGACCTACCGCGTGCTGGCGGTCCAGAACGGCCAGCTGGTCGAGCGCGAGGTGCCGATGCTCAACGCCCTCAACGAGGTGCTGCGCGACGACTACATCAAGGACTCGATCGCCGGTGTCGAACGCTGGAACAAGGTCATCGAGAAGGCCGGCATCCCGTTCCGCCTGACCACGCCGCACAAGGCCTTCCACCGCAACATCGGCGCGCTCAAGGGCGTCAAGGTGAGCCCGGAAGGCCGCGTGGTGAGCGAGGCCGAATGGGCGTCGAAGTTCAACGACTGGCTGCCCAGCGCCGAAGACCGCGCCTACGTCGCCAGCCTGATGGGCCGCGTCGTCGAGCCGGGCAAGTTCGCGAACTGGATTGCCCCGCCGGTCATGGGCATCAACCGCCAGCCGGTGGACTTCGAGTACATCCGGTTTGCCTGATCGACCCTGAGCGACCCAGCGCCCCTCGACCACGAGGGGCGCGATGAACAAGGCAAGAACGAGACAAGGCCATGGACATGAGCGACGCCGCCGTCATCAAGCAGCACCTGATCGATCCCGAGATCTGCATCCGCTGCAACACCTGCGAAGCGATCTGCCCGGTCGGGGCGATCACGCACGACTCGCGCAACTACGTGGTCGACGCCGGCAAGTGCAACCTGTGCATGGACTGCATCTCGCCTTGCCCGACCGGCTCGATCGACAACTGGCGCACGATGCCGCGCGTGCGCGCCTGGACGATCGAGGACCAGCTCGGCTGGGACGTGCTGCCCGCCGAGCTGTCGGCCGACGAGCTGGCCGAGGCCGGCGTGGCCGCCGATGCGCCCGCAGCGGTCGAGCCGGTCATGCCGTCGCTGCCCGCCGCCGCCAGCGGCGAGACCGCCTTCAACAGCGCGCAGTACGGCGCGACGCTGCCGCCCTGGTCCGCCGCGCACGCCTACACCAACCTCTACGGCCCCAAGGCCGCCGAGAAGACCATCACCGCGACGGTGACCGGCAACGTCCGCGTCACCGAGGTCGGCCGCACGGCCGGCAGCGACTACGACACCCACCACATCGTGCTGGACTTCGGCGCGATGCCGTTCCCGGTGCTGGAAGGCCAGTCGATCGGCATCATCCCGCCCGGCACCGATGCCCAGGGCCGGCCGCATCACGCCCGCCAGTACTCGATCGCCAGCCCCCGCAACGGCGAGCGGCCCGGCTACAACAACCTGTCGCTGACCATCAAGCGCGTGCTGGAAGACCACCAGGGCAAGCCCGTGCGCGGCGTCGGCAGCAACTACATGTGCGACCTGCAGGTCGGCGACAAGGTGCAGGTGATCGGCCCGTTCGGCGCCAGCTTCCTGATGCCCAACCACCCGCGCAGCCACATCGTGATGATCTGCACCGGCACCGGCAGCGCGCCGATGCGGGCGATGACCGAATGGCGTCGGCGCCTGCGCCAGTCCGGCAAGTTCGAGGGCGGCAAGCTGATGCTGTTCTTCGGTGCCCGCACGAAGGAGGAACTGCCCTACTTCGGCCCGCTGCAGAACCTGCCGAAGGACTTCATCGACATCGAGTTCTGCTTCAGCCGCATGAACGTGGGCCACAACGGCCAGCCCAAGCGCTACGTGCAGGACGCCCTGCGCGAACGTGCCGCCGACCTGCTGCCGCTGCTGACCGATCCGAACGCGTGTTTCTACGTCTGCGGCCTGAAGGCGATGGAAGAGGGCGTCGTGCTGGCGCTGCGCGACATCGTGCAGAAGGCCGGCCTGGACTGGGACACCGTCGGCGCCGCGATGAAGCGCGAAGGCCGCCTGCACCTGGAAACCTACTGAGGCCTGCGAGGCTGTCCGCATGCCCCGAACGCCCCGGCCCGTCCGGGGCGTTGCACATCCGGCCGTGCGTTGCCGTCGCTTGACATGCGGCAAACTCCGGATTGATTAACCGACCGGTCGGTCAAAAATAAGCCGACTGCCGTCACCTCTGCTGTCACCCCCGCCTTCCCTGCACCCCGACGAGGCCCCGCGATGTCCGACCCGACCCCCAGCTACCAGACCCTGAAGCTGAGCCAGCGCCAGAGCGGCGTGGCGCAGGTGACCATGTCGCGCGAGGCCGTCTTCAACGCCTTCGACGAGACCATGATCGGCGAGCTGTCCACCGCCTTCGCCGCGCTGGAAGCCGACCCCGCCGTGCGCGTGATCGTGCTGGCCGGTGCCGGCAAGCACTTCAGCGCCGGTGCCGACCTGCAGTGGATGCAGCGCGCCAGCCAGGCCACGCCGGAGTGGAACCTGCAGGACTCGCGCCGCTTCGCCGGTGTCTACGCGCAGATCGAGCGCTGCAGCAAGCCGGTGGTCGCGCGCATCCAGGGCGCGGCACTCGGCGGCGGCGTCGGGCTGGCCTGCGCCTGCGACGTCGCCATCGCGGCGGACAACGCGAGCTTCTCGGTCAGCGAGGCCAAGTTCGGCATCCTGCCCTCGGTCATCGGCCCCTACGTGACCAATGCGGTGGGCAAGCGCCACGCCCGACGTCTGGCGCTGACGACCACCCGCATCGGCGCCGACGAGGCCCTGCGCATCGGCCTGGTCCATCAGGTGACGACGCTCGACGGCCTGGACGCGGCGGTCGACGCCACCGTCAAGGACCTGCTGGCCGGCGGCCCCAACGCGCAGCGCGAGATCAAGGCGCTGTTCGCGCAACTGTCGGTCGGCCCGATCACCGACGACGTGCGCGAGCTGACCGCCCAGACCATCACCCGCGTGCGCGGCAGCGACGAGGCGAAGGAAGGTTTTGCCGCCTTCCTCGCCAAGCGCCCGGCGGCGTGGATCCCGCAAGACTGATCCGGGCGCCTGACCCTTCCAGACGCCCCCACACCGGAGCCGCACATGACGACCACCACCCCCACGATCGACCTGCGCGGCGCGCCGCTGCTGGTCGTCGGCGCCGGCATCATGGGCGCCGGCATCGCCCAGATCGCCGCCCAGGCCGGCCATGCCGTCTGGCTGCACGACGCCCGTGCCGGCGCGGCGGCCGAGGCCAAGTCCAAGCTGGCCGCGAGCCTGGAAGCCCTGGTCGCCAAGGGCAAGCTGGGCGCCGACGCGGTCGCGCAGGCGCTCGCGCGCATCACCCCGATCGAGGCCCTGGCCGACGCGGCCGGCGCGACGCTGGTGGTCGAGGCGATCGTCGAGAAGCTCGACGCCAAGCGCGCGCTGTTCCAGCAGCTCGAAGCCCTGCTGGGCGATGCGGCGGTGCTGGCCACCAACACCTCGTCGATCTCGGTCACCGCCATCGCCAACGGCATGAAGAAGCCCGAGCGCCTGGTCGGCATGCACTTCTTCAACCCGGTGCCGCTGATGAAGCTGGTCGAGGTCGTCTCGGGCCTGCACACCGATGCGGCCGTTGCCGAGGCCATCTTTGCGCTCAGCCAACACTGGGGCAAGACGCCGGTGCACGCACGTTCGACGCCCGGCTTCATCGTCAACCGCATCGCCCGGCCCTACTACGCCGAGACGCTGGCGCTGCTGCACGAACGCGCGTCGACGCCCGCCGTGCTGGACGCCTGCCTGCGCGCGGTCGGCTTCCGCATGGGCCCGTGCGAGCTGATGGACCTGATCGGCCACGACACCAACTTCTCGGTCACGCAGTCGGTCTACGAGGCCAACTTCTACGACAAGCGCTACCAGCCCTCGGGCGTGCAGCGCGAGCTGGTCGACGGCGGCCTGCTGGGCCGCAAGAGCGGACGCGGCTTCTACGACCACCGCCCCGGCGCGGCCAACCCCGCGCTGCCGCCGTTCGAGAGCGCCGCCGTGCCGGTCGGCGGCCTGCTGCGCGTGATGGGCCACGGCCCGGTGGCCGACCGCCTGGTCGCGGCGCTGACGCAGCTCGGCCGCGTCTTCCAGCGCAAGGAACGCAGCGACTGGGTCGGCCTGGACATCGACGACGCGCAGCTGCGCCTGACCGACGGCCGCTGCGCCAGCGAGATCGGCGTCAACGTGGCGGTGTTCGACCTGCCGATGACGCCGGCCCACGCCGAGCCCGGCCAGCCGCTGGCCTGGGCGCTGTCGGGCCGTGCATCCGACGCCTGGGCCGAGACGGCACCGCGCTGGCTGATGGCGCTGGGCTTCCACCCGCAGCGCGTGGCCGACACGCCCGGCCTGGTCGTCGCCCGCACGCTGGCCATGCTGATCAACGAGGCGGCCGATGCCGTGCAGCAGGGCGTCTGCACGCCCGAAGGTGCCGATGCCGCGATGAAGCTGGGCGTCAACTACCCGGCCGGCCCGTTCGAGTGGCTGGCCCGCTGGGACGCCGCCTCGGTCGTGCGCCTGATCGAGGGCCTGGACGCCGGCTATCGCGGCGAGCGCTACCGCGTCAGCCCGTGGCTGCGCCAGCAGGCCTGGCAGGCCGCGCCGCGCCTGGAGGGCCAGCCATGAAGTTCGCCGAGTTCCACGCCGGCCAGGTCCTCGAAGCCGGCCCCTGGTCCGTCACGCAGGACGAGGTGCTCGCCTTCGCGACGCAATGGGATCCGCAGTGGTTCCACACCCAGCCCGAGGCCGCTGCCAGCGGCCCGTTCAACGGCCTGATCGCCAGCGGCTGGCACACCTGCGGCATCGCGATGCGGCTGGCGGCGGACGCCTTCCTGAAGGGCTCCGAATCGTTCGCGTCACCCGGCCTCGACAAGATCCGCTGGCCCGCGCCGGTCCGCCCCGGCGACACGCTGCGGCTGCGCTGCACCGTCCAGGACGTGCGCCGCTCGCGCAGCCAGCCGCAGCTGGGGATCCTGACCTGGCGCTGGCAGCTGTTCAACCAGAACGACGCCGAGGTGCTGAGCATCGACGCGACCAGCCTGTTCGACACGGTGCGCAACGCCAACCCACCGGTCTGAATCCAACCTCCTTCGTCCCCGAACACCATGACCCACGCCTACATCTGCGACGCCATCCGCACCCCCTTCGGCCGCTACGGCGGTGCCCTGTCATCGGTGCGTGCCGACGACCTGGGCGCGATCCCGCTCAAGGCCCTGATGGACCGCAACCCGCAGGTCGACTGGGCGGCGGTGGTCGACGTGCTGTACGGCTGCGCCAATCAGGCCGGCGAGGACAACCGCAACGTCGCCCGCATGAGCGCGCTGCTGGCCGGCCTGCCGATGGACGTGCCCGGCGCGACGATCAACCGCCTGTGCGGCTCCGGCATGGACGCGATCGGGTCGGCCGCCCGCGCGATTAAGTCGGGCGAAGCGGGTCTGATGATTGCCGGCGGCGTCGAGAGCATGAGCCGCGCGCCCTTCGTCATGCCCAAGGCTGAATCGGCCTTCTCGCGTGCGAACGCCGTGTACGACACGACGATCGGCTGGCGCTTCGTCAACAAGCTGATGAAGGCCCAGTACGGCGTCGACTCGATGCCCGAGACGGCCGAGAACGTCGCCACCGACTTCGGCATCGAGCGCGAGGCGCAGGACCGCATGGCGCTGGCCTCGCAGCAGAAGGCCGTGGCGGCGCAGAAGGCCGGTGTCTTCGATGCCGAGATCGTGCCGGTGACGATCCCGCAGAAGAAGGGCGATGCGGTGGTCGTCAGCAAGGACGAACACCCGCGCGAGACGAGTCTTGAGGCACTCGCCAAGCTCAAGGGCGTGGTCCGCCCCGATGGCACCGTGACGGCCGGCAACGCCAGTGGCGTCAACGACGGCGCCTGTGCCTTGCTGCTCGCTGATGAGGCCCACGCCGCGCGCTACAGCCTGACGCCACGCGCCCGTGTGGTCGGCATGGCGACGGCCGGCTTGGCCCCGCGCATCATGGGTTACGGCCCGGCACCGGCGACGCTGAAGGTGCTGGCGCAGACGGGGCTGAGGCTCGATCAGATCGATGTCATCGAGCTGAACGAGGCCTTCGCCGCGCAGGGCCTGGCGGTGCTGCGCGGGCTCGGGCTGGCCGATGACGATGCGCGCGTGAACCCGAATGGCGGCGCCATCGCGCTGGGACATCCGCTGGGCGCGAGTGGTGCGCGGCTGGTGACGACGGCCGTCAACCAGCTGCACCGCACCGGTGGGCGGTATGCGCTGTGCACGATGTGCATCGGCGTCGGGCAGGGGATTGCGGTGATCGTCGAGCGGGTGTGAGCGCGGCGGGGGGTGGGTGCGGTGTGGTGGGATACCCCTCACCCTTGATCCCTCTCCCGCAAGGGGAGAGGGAGTCTTGCCACGTGTTGATCGGTGTTGTTGGCGGTGGCTCATTCAATGAGCCAGTGACTCCGCTGCGATGCCTCGTCAACGCGACACCCTTCCAACCGAGTCCTCCCTCTCCCCTTGCGGGAGAGGGACCGAGGGTGAGGGGTCTCTCCGCCCGACGCGCCAGCCCCCCCCCAACCCACTCACCCCATCACCGGATAGTCCACATACCCCTTCGCCCCACCCCCATAGAACGTGCTCCGATCCGGTTCGTTCAGCGGGGCGTTCTCGCGCAGGCGGCGGACCAGGTCGGGGTTGGCGATGAAGGGCTTGCCGAAGGCCACCAGGTCCGCGCCGTTGGCCAGGGCCTGTTCGGCCAGCTCGCGGGTGTAGCCGTTGTTGACCATCCACCGGCCCTGCCCACCGGCGGCGCGGTAGACGGCGCGGGCGGCGGTGTAGTCGAAGGGGCGGTCGGGCAGGTCACGCGCACCGCCCGTGGCGCCTTCGATCACGTGAACGTAGGCCAGGCCCAGGGGCCCCAGCTCGCGCAGCACATGCTCGAACAGCGGTTGCGGGTCGGCGTCGACCACGTCGTTGGCGGGTGTCACCGGTGACAGGCGGATGCCGACCCGGTCGCCGCCGATGGCCTCGACCACGGTGCGGGTGACCTCCAGCAGCAGGCGGGCGCGGTTCTCGATCGAGCCGCCGTAGGCGTCGTCGCGGTGGTTGCTGCCGGTCTTCAGGAACTGGTCGATCAGGTAGCCGTTGGCGGCGTGGATCTCGACGCCGTCGAAGCCGGCCTCGTGGACAGCCGCATGCGCCGCACGGCGGTAGTCGTCGACGATGCCGGGCAACTCGTCCAGCCGCAGCGCACGCGGCTCGGAGGTGTTGACGAAGGTCGGCACGCCGTCCTGGATCAGCACCGTCTTGGTCTTGGCGGCAATGGCCGACGGTGCGACCGGCGCACCGCCGCCGGGCTGCAGGTCGACATGCGAGACGCGGCCGACGTGCCACAGCTGCGTGACGATGCGCCCGCCCGCCGCATGGACGGCATCCGTGATGCGGCGCCAGCCGGCCAGCTGGTCGGCGCCGTAGAGGCCCGGCACGTCCGCGTAGCCCTGGCCCTGGTGCGAGATCGCGGTGGCCTCGGTGATGATCAGACCGGCACTGGCGCGCTGCGTGTAGTACGTGACGCCCAGTTCGCCGGGCACGGCGCGCGGCGAGCGGTTGCGTGTCAGCGGTGCCATCACGATGCGGTTGGACAGTTGCAGCGCACCGGCGCTGACGGGTTCGAACAGGTTGCTCATGCGGGGCCACTCGGAAATGAAGCGGGTCGACAGGAAGGTCGACCCGAAGCGTTCATGCTGCCACGCAGCGCGATGACGACGGCTGCGGCAAGGCCTTGCGGATGGCGCTAACGCAGGCGCGCCGCCTCAAGCCGGCTTCAACACCTTGAACCCGTGCGTGCCGTCGCGCGCCAGTTGTGCGACCAGGCCGAACTCCCAGTCAAGGTAGGCCTGCATGGCGGCCTGCGGGTTGTCGGTGCCCTCGTAAGGGCGGCGGTAGCGGTTGGCGGCGGGCAGGGGCAGGCGTTCGGTGACGGGGGGCTGCAGGGGGCTGGGTTGCCAGGGGCCGGTGGCCACGGCGGCATCCGGGGCGACCTCGGCGAGCCAGGCGACCTGCCAGCCCATCTGGGCCAGCCAGTGCGCGGTCATGGCCGAGCGGATGCCGATGTGGTCGCCAGACTCGCCCGGCCCACCGATGTCCGTCAACACGATGCGCGCGCCCCGCACAGCCGCGTAGACATCGGTCTCCTGGACCAGTTGCCCGCCCGGCGCGTGGCCGAAGCCGGCGAGGTGGCCGGCGGCGTATTCGGCCGGTGTGCGCACGTCCCACAGGTAGACCGTGCGGCCGCCCGCCTCGTTCGCGCCCTGCAGCCATGCGGCCAGACCGGCTGCATCCAGCCGGACCGCGCCGGCGCGTTCGGCCAGCGACTGGGCCGATGCCCGAGCCGCTGCACGGCTGGCCGGCGTCACCGCATCCGGATGGCGGCGTGACTGGCCGCGTTCGAGCGCATGGCCGGCCAGCGTCCAGCCGATCGTGCCGTTGCGCAGCGCGGCGACCGGGTTGGGGATGCCGGCGTTGACCAGCGACTGCGCGCCGATCAGGCTGCGGGTGCGGCCGGCGCAGTTGACGATCACGCGGGTCGACGGGTCCGGCGCCAGCTCGCGCACGCGCAGCACCAGTTCGGCGCCGGGCACGCTGATGCCGCCGGGGATGTTCATGGTCTGGTACTCGTCCCAGCGGCGCGCGTCGAGCACGACGACATCGGCCTGCGCATCGAGCAGCGCCTTGACCTCATCGGCCGGCAGCGATGGCGTGCCGGCCTCGTGTTCGACCAGCTCGCCGAAGGCCTTGCTGGGCACGTTGACGTCGCGAAAGAGTTCACCGCCGCCGTCGCGCCAGCCGGCCAGGTCGCCGGCCAGCCGGAACACCGCCGTCCAGCCGAGTTGCTGCAGTCGCCGTGCCGCCGCATCGGCCCGGCCTTCGCCATCGTCGTACACGACCACCGGGACGTCGCGGCGCGGCAATCGCCACGGCGCGTCGGCGTCGATGCGGTCGGGCGACATCTGCACCGCGAACAGCGGGTGGGCCTGCGCGAACGGGTCCTCGTCGCGCACGTCGACCAGCGCGATCTCGCGGCGCTCGCGCAGCGCGGTGCGCACGGCCTCGGCGCTCATGCGGGGCAGCTCGGTCGACGCCGTCAAGGGCGCCGGCCCGGTCCACAGGTTGGGCAGCCACGCGTTGGCGTAGCCCGAGAGGAAGGGCTTGCGCGTGCCGTCCTCGGCGTAGACGCCACGCTGCACCGTGCCGATGTTGGCGCCGTAGACGTGGATGCTGATCGACACGCGGTCGTCCAGCGCATTGGCGACGCGGTGGATGTCGCCCAGCGTCGGCGACACCGCCTCGACCTGGCCGGGCCGCAGCGTCACCGGCTCGCCTTGCGGATGCAGCCGGCCGTCGGCGCTGCGGGCCCAGGCCTGCGAGGTCTCGGCGCCGCGCAGCAGGCCGATCAGGCCCCAGACGGTGTGGTCGTGGATCGGCGTGGCCTGGCCCGGGCCCCAGACGAAGCTGACGACCGAGTAGCGCCCGAGCGGGTCGGCATGCAGCAGGTACTGGCGATAGAACTGCGGATGCGGCTCGGCCAGCTCGGCCGGCAGCCAGTCGTCGCGGCCGACCAGCCGGGCCAGCGCCTCGCGCACCGGCGGCAGCAGGCGGGCCTCGTCGGCGGTCTGTTCGACCAGGCGGGTGACGGTGGTGACGAAGTCGCGCAGCGGGGCCAGGGTCATGGGGTCTCCAGGTCGATCGGAAGAGCCGCGAGCTTAGTGCGATGCCGCGTGCCGCGACGCCCGCGTGATGGAAGTCGCAGGCCGGCGGCACTCGTCTGCCGGGGATGCGAGTCTTGCCATTTTTCGCATCTCCGGTTCATCGTCGCCGAAGGTGGGCGCTCCTACACTGCCGCCCTTCCTACGCCAGCCCGTCGCGATCCCGATGCCGATGTCCACCCGTTCCCCTGCCGCCGACCGCATGTCGGCGCCGAGCCGAGCGGGGCGCGGATGAGCCTGGCCGACGTCTGCCGCAGCTGCCAGCTGGTGCGCCGCCACCACGGTCGTCGCGCGGCGCTGCGCCACCTGGCGCACCACCTGATCAACCGCGTCGTGCGGGTCGAGCGCCTGCACCTGAAATGGCTGCCGCGCGAGCGCCTCAAGCCGCAGGACACCGATGCCGCCCGGCGCGGCGCCGCCCGGCTGGCCGATGCCGACGACCTGGCCCGGATGCAGGCCGATCCGGCCTGGGACCTGTCGCCCGAGCAGATGGCGCTGGCGGCCCGGGGCGACCGCTGCATGCTGAGCCTGCTCGACGGCCAGCCGATGGGCTACCTGTGGGTCCACGAACACGGCGAGGTCGAGCTGCTGCCCGGCCTGGTGCTGCGCGTGCCCGATCACCTGCTGTATGTCTACGCCGGCCTGACGCTGCCCGAGGGCCGCGGCCACGGCCTGCAGTCGCTGCGCCATGCGGCGGTGCTGGCGCAGCCGGAATGGGCCGACCGCACCGGCCTGCTGAGCTACGTGCGCAGCATCAACTTCTCGTCGCGTCGCGGCCAGCGCCGCAGCGGCTTCCGCCGCATCGGCTCGATCTGGGTCTTCGGGCTGCGCGGCGGCCGGCTGCATTGCTGGTTCTCGCCGAGCCTGCGCCGCGCCGGTCTGGCGCAGGTCAAGAACCGCGACCGCGACGGCGCGGGACATGCGCCGGCCGCATGAACTGACGCAAGACGCTTCGGCCCTTCCATCCTCGACGGGCCCTGGTCTTTCCCTGGGTTGGCGGAACCGGACGGCCGTTGCAGAGTCACCCACGAAGGGCCGGCATCCAGACCGGCCCGCCTGCCGAGGAACCCTTGAACATGAACCCACGACGCACATCCCCGCATCCGCTGCGGCGGGCGACGCTGCTGCTGGCGGCCTTGCCGACGCTGGTGTCGGCCCAGGCCCCTGCACCGGGGGGCAGCCCCGACCGCGCCGCCCGCACCTGGGCCGCCACCTGCCTGACCTGCCACAGCAACGACCAGCGCGCGCCCGGCGCGATCCCGCTGATCGCCGGACGCGACGCCGAGACGCTCTACCGCACGCTGCTGGAATTCAAGAACGGCCAGCGCCCCGCCGCGACCGTGATGCACCAGCACGCCAAGGGCTACAGCGACGACGAGCTGCGCCGCATCGCCCAGGCGCTGGCCGCGCCGGCCAGCCGATGAACCCGACGGAGCTCCACCCATGAACAAGACCCCAGGACTCCAGCGCCGGCATGTGCTGGCCACCGGTGCGCTGACGGTGCTCGGCGTCGGCGGCCTCGGCGGCCTGTCCGGCTGCGCCACGCCGCTGTTCGGCCAGAAGCCGATCGGCCGCGTCGTCGTCATCGGCGCCGGCTTCGGCGGTGCCACGGCGGCGAAGTACATCCGCCAGTGGGAGCCGCGCATCGAGGTCACGCTGGTCGAGCGCAACGAGCGGTTCGTCTCGTGCCCGATCAGCAACCTGGTGCTGTCCGGTGCGCGCCGCATCGAGGACGTCACCCGTGGCTACGAGGGACTCGACCGGCACGGCGTCAGGCGCGTGCGCGGCGAGGCCACCGCGATCGACGTCGAACGCCGCGAGGTCCGGCTGCAGGACGGCACGGTGCTGCCGTGGGACCGCCTGATCGTCGCGCCCGGCGTGGACTTCCAGTTCGACCAGGTGCCCGGCCTGGCCGCCGCCGATGCCGCCGGCACCGTGCTGCACGCGTGGAAGGCCGGCCCGCAGACCGTCGCGCTGCGGCGCCAGCTGGAGGCCCTGCCCGATGGCGGCGTGTTCGCGATCACGATCCCGAAGGCGCCCTACCGCTGCCCGCCCGGACCGTATGAACGCGCCAGCGTGGTCGCGCAGTACTTCCAGCAGCACAAGCCGCGCTCGAAGGTGCTGGTGCTGGACGCCAACCCGGACATCGTCTCGAAGAAGGGCCTGTTCGAGAAGGCCTGGAAGGAGCTCTACCCCGGCCTGATCGAGTACCGCCCGAACAGCGAGCTGCTGGAGTTCGATGCCGCCGGCAAGCTCGCCAAGCTGACCGTCGAGGACGTGCGCGCCGACCTGTTCAACGTCATCCCGCCGCAGCGCGCGGGCGGCATCGCGCAGCCCTTCATCAGCGTCAACAACCAGTGGGTGGGCGTCGAGTTCCAGACCTTCGAGTCGCTCAAGGCGCCGGGCGTGCACGTCATCGGCGACGCCATCGCGGCGGCACCGGGCATGCCCAAGAGCGGCTTCATGGCCAACAACCAGGCCAAGGTCGTGGCCGATGCGGTGATCGCGCGCATCACCGGTGCGCCGATCAACGAGACGCCCATCATCGCCAACACCTGCTACAGCTTCGTCTCCGACCAGTCGGTGGTCCACGTGGCCAGCGTGCACAAGTGGGATCCGGCCCAGAAGACGCTTGTGGCGGTGCAGGGCGCCGGTGGCCTGTCGAGCGCGCGCAATGCCCAGGAGGCGCTGTACGCCGATGGCTGGGCGCGCAGCATCTGGGCCGACGCGCTGTCTTGACGCGGGGCCATTCCTGACGGATCGGCATGCAGGCGCTGCATGCCGGTCTTATCTGTTTTCCGCACAAGGATGCGCCGATCGCTTCGTTCTTTGAACGAGAGCCCGTCCCTAGCATCGATCCCATCGATCACTGACGGGGCTCCGGCCCGAACGACCATGCGTTCCACCCGCTTCCTGAAGAACACGCTGCTCTCGCTGGCCCTGGGCGCCAGCGCCCTGGCCGCCCCGATCGGCGCGTGGGCCAAGGACATCACGCTGCTGAACGTCTCGTACGACCCGACCCGCGAGCTGTACGTCGACTTCAACAAGGCCTTTGCCACCTACTGGAAGGGCAAGACGGGCGACAACGTCATCGTCAAGCAGTCGCACGGCGGTTCGGGCAAGCAGGCCCGCTCGGTCATCGACGGCCTGGACGCCGACGTCGTCACGCTGGCCCTGGCCTACGACATCGACGAGCTGAACGCCAAGGCCAAGCTGATCCCGGCCGACTGGCAGAAGCGCTTCAAGCACAACAGCTCGCCCTACACCTCGACCATCGTGTTCCTGGTGCGCAAGGGCAACCCCAAGGGCATCAAGGACTGGGATGACCTGGTCAAGCCCGGCATCAGCGTGATCTCGCCGAACCCGAAGACCTCGGGCGGCGCGCGCTGGAACTACCTGGCCGCCTGGGGCCACGCGCTGAAGAAGTTCGGCAACGACGAGAAGAAGGCGCAGGAGTTCGTCGCCGCGCTGTTCCGCAACGTGCCGGTGCTCGACTCCGGCGCCCGCGGCTCGCTGACGACCTTCACCGAACGCGGCGTCGGCGACGTGCTGATCTCGTGGGAGAACGAGGCCTACCTGGCCACCAAGGAACTGGGTCCGGACAAGTTCGAGATCGTCACGCCGAGTCTGTCGATCCTGGCCGAGCCGCCGGTGGCGGTGGTCGACAAGACGGTTGACCGCAAGGGCACCCGCGAGGTCGCCACCGCCTACCTGGAGTACCTGTACTCGACCGAAGGCCAGACCATCGCGGCGGAGAACCACTACCGCCCGATCGACCCGAAGGTCGCGGCCAAGTTCGCCAAGGCCTTCGCCCCGGTCAAGCTGTTCACGATTGATGAGGTCTTCGGCGGCTGGAGCAAGGCCCAGCAGAAGCACTTCGCCGACGGCGGGGTCTTTGACCAGATCTACCTGAAGAAATAAGCGGGCCGACGATGCTCTTCTCCCGCACGCTGCTCAAGCGGCACTCGGTCCTGCCCGGCTTCGACCTGGCGCTGGGCTTCACGCTGTTCTATCTCGGCCTGATCGTGCTGATCCCGCTGAGCGCCGCTTTCCTGAAGACCTTCACGATGACCTGGCCGGCGTTCTGGGAGGCCGTCGCCTCGCCGCGCGTGGTCGCGTCGTACCGGCTGACCTTTGGCGCCTCGCTGGCTGCGGCCGCGCTCAATGCGCTGTTCGGGCTGATCGTGGCCTGGGTGCTGGTGCGCTACGAGTTCCCGTTCAAGCGCATCGTCGACGCGCTGGTCGACCTGCCCTTCGCGCTGCCCACGGCGGTCGCCGGCATCGCGCTGACGGCGCTGTATGCCGAGAACGGCTGGATCGGCCGCTGGCTGCCGGTCAAGGTCGCCTTCACGCCGCTGGGCGTGTTCGTGGCGCTGACCTTCATCGGCCTGCCCTTCGTCGTGCGCACGCTGCAGCCGGTGCTGGAGGACGTCCACAAGGAGATCGAGGAAGCGGCCGCGACGCTGGGCGCCAACCGCTGGCAGACCTTCTCGCACGTGATCTTCCCGATCCTGACCCCCGCGCTGCTGACCGGCTTCGCGCTGGCCTTCGCGCGGGCGCTGGGCGAATACGGCAGCGTCATCTTCATCGCCGGCAACATGCCGATGGTCAGCGAGATCACGCCGCTGCTGATCATCACCAAGCTGGAGCAGTACGACTACGCCGGCGCCACCGCCATCGCCGTGGTGATGCTGCTGGCGGCCTTCGCGATGCTGCTGGCGATCAACGCGCTGCAGGCCTGGACCCGCGCCAAGCAAGGCCGCTGACGTGACCCACCCCCTACGCGCTACGCGCGCCCCCTCAAGGGGGCACCACGGGTGGACCGGCAAAGCCGGCTCCACCGTGGTTGCTGGCCAGGAACACTGACATGACCACGACCACACTTCCATCGCCGGCCATCGGCACCACCCGCGCGCCGCGCCCGATCCGTGCGGCGACGACCGAATCGCCGCTGGTGCGCTGGCTGCTGATCGGCGTCGCGCTGGCCTTCCTGACCTTCTTCCTGTTCGTGCCGCTGACGCTGGTGTTCGTCGAGGCCTTCAAGAAGGGCGTCGACGTCTACCTCGCCTCGATCGTCGACAGCGACGCGCTGGCCGCCGTGCGGCTGACGCTGCTGGCCGCCGCCATCGCCGTGCCGCTGAACCTGGTGTTCGGCGTCGCGGCGGCCTGGTGCATCGCCAAGTTCGAGTTCCGCGGCAAGAACGTGCTGCTGACGCTGATCGACCTGCCGTTCTCGGTCAGCCCGGTCATCTCCGGCCTGATCTACGTGCTGGTGTTCGGCCTGCAGGGCTGGTTCGGCGAATGGCTGCGCGACCACGACCTGAAGGTCATCTTCGCGGTGCCGGGCATCGTGCTGGCCACCGTGTTCGTGACCTTCCCCTTCGTCGCCCGCGAGCTGATCCCGCTGATGCAGGCCCAGGGCAGCGAGCAGGAGGAAGCCGCGCGCGTGCTGGGTGCCAGCGGCTGGCAGATCTTCAGCCGCGTCACGCTGCCCAACATCAAGTGGGCGCTGCTGTACGGCGTGATCCTGTGCAACGCCCGGGCGATGGGCGAGTTCGGCGCGGTCAGCGTGGTCTCGGGCCACATCCGCGGCTACACGAACACGATGCCGCTGCACATCGAGATCCTCTACAACGAATACCAGTTCGCGGCCGCCTTCGCGGTGGCCTCCCTGCTGGCCGGCCTGGCGCTGGTCACCTTGGTCCTCAAATACATCGTCGAACAGCGCGTGAAGGCCGAGAAGCGCGTCGCCAACGACAGAAGCGAGTGAGCACGACATGAGCATCGAAGTCCGCAATCTCAACAAGCGCTTTGGCAAGACCGTCGTCTGCGACGGCCTGAACCTCGACATCCCGTCGGGCGAACTCGTCGCGCTGCTCGGGCCCTCGGGCTCGGGCAAGACCAGCCTGCTGCGCATCATCGCGGGGCTGGAAGTGCCCGACAGCGGCAGCGTGCTGTTCCACGGCGAGGACACGACCCACACCGACGTGCGTGATCGCCAGGTCGGCTTCGTGTTCCAGCACTACGCGCTGTTCGCGCACATGACGATCTTCGAGAACGTCGCCTTCGGCCTGCGCGTGCGGCCCAAGGCCACGCGCCCGGACGAGGCCACGATCCGCCGCAAGGTCACCGACCTGCTGAAGCTCGTGCAGCTCGACTGGATCGCCGACCGCTACCCGCACCAGCTCTCCGGCGGCCAGCGCCAGCGCATCGCGCTGGCCCGCGCGCTGGCCGTGGAGCCCAAGGTGCTGCTGCTCGACGAGCCGTTCGGCGCGCTCGACGCCAAGGTCCGCAAGGAACTGCGCCGCTGGCTGCGCCGGCTGCACGACGAGGTGCATGTCACCAGCGTGTTCGTCACCCACGACCAGGAAGAGGCGATGGAGGTCGCCGACCGCATCGTCGTCATGAACGAGGGCCGCATCGAGCAGGTCGGCACGCCCGACGAGGTCTACGACCGCCCGGCCACGCCGTTCGTGCTGCAGTTCCTGGGCGACGTGAACCTGTTCCACGGCCGCCTGGGGCACGCGCCCGGCGGCAGCGAGGGCGAGGTCAGCTACGTGCGTCCGCATGAGCTGGAGGTCGTCGGCGCGCCGCAGCCCGGTGGTGCCCATGACACGATCGCCGTCACGCTCAGCCAGGCCCTGACGGTCGGCCCGAGCACGCGCCTGGAGTTCAAGCGCGAGGACGGCAGCTACGTCGACGTCGAACTGCCGCGTGCCCGCTGGCACCTGCTGCGCGACGAGCTCTCGCTGGCCACCGGCAGCCGCGTCTGGCTCAAGGCCCGCCGCGTCACCCGCTTCGTCGCCGGCGGCGACGTCCGCCAGGACACGGCAGAGGATCCGGCTGCGGCGATCTGAGGCTGGGCTGCCGATAGCATCCGGGCGACAACACCCAGGGAGCCACGGATGCCGGCCTTTCACCTTGCCCAGATCAACATCGCCCGCGCGAAAGCGGAAATGGACTCGGACGTCATGCGCGATTTCGTCGCGCGGCTGGACGAGATCAACGGCCTGGCCGAACAGGCGCCCGGCTTCGTCTGGCGCCTGAAGGACGAGGCCAACGACGCGACCGCGATCCGCGTCTTCGACGATCCGCTGATGCTCGTGAACATGAGCGTCTGGCGCGACCTCGAATCGCTCAAGGCCTTTGTCTACCGCTCGATGCACGTCGAGCTGATCCGCGACCGGGACGCCTGGTTCAACAAGATGACCGCCGCGCACCAGGCCCTGTGGTGGATCCCGGCCGGCCATGTGCCCGACACGCAGGAAGCGAAGGCCCGCCTGGAGCTGCTTCGCACGCAAGGCCCCACGGCGGAGGCCTTCACGTTTGCCAAGGCCTTCGCCGCCCCGTCGGCCTGACCGATCCGGCCCGGAGGCCCATTGGCACGACCCCGTCGGACACGTCCCGTGTCCGACCTACCGTGTTGGCGCCGCCGGATGGCGGCGGAACATGGCGCCTTGAACGTGCCTTGAATCCCACCGGTAGGTCGGACACCTGCGGTGTCCGACGGGGTCGTGAACGAAGAGAAGACCGATCGCGGGCGCGAACCCCCTCCTCCTGGCGGGGACTCCCCCTTGGCAGGGGGAGAGTCGGCCGAGGGCGGCCACGTCAATGAGCGCCTCGCCTTCAACTCTCCCCCTGCCAAGGGGGAGTACCCCGGCCACCGGGGGGAGGGGGTCAGCGACCTCCCGAGCCACACCCACGCCACTGCCAACGCCCAAACCATCGTCGCCCTCCGGCGAACTCGGTGAGCGTCGAGGCAACAGCCAGCGGCCATTTGTATGGACAAATGACATACACACACGTATGCTGATCGTCACACAACAGCTGCGACGAAGGATTTGTCCATGCCCCCCGTCGAACTCTCCGATGCCGTGACGATCAGCATCCGCGCCAGGACCCGTCAGCGCGACCTGATCGACCAGGCCGCCGATCGGCTCGGGCGCAGCCGGTCGGACTTCATGCTGGAGGCAGCCTGCCGGCAGGCCGAGGACGTGCTGCTGAACCAGACCTACTTCGTGGCCTCCGCTGAGCAGTTCGCCGCGTTCCAGGCCCTGCTGGATGCGCCGCCGGTGTCGACGGATCGGCTGCGGCGCACGCTTCAGGCTGAGCGCCCCTGGGGCAAGGCTTGACGCTCACGCCGCCTGAGCGGCTGGCCGAATCGCACCGGCTCGATGACTTCTTCAGCGGCGAAGTCGCGCTGGACGATTGGCTCAAGCGCCGGGCTCGCGCCAACCAGCTGAGCGATGCATCCCGCACCTACGTCATCTGCGACGACACATCGGTCGTCGGCTACTACTGTCTGTCTGCGGGTGCGATCGGGCGGGAGGATGCCCCCAAGGCCCTGCAGCGCAACCGGCCGGATCCGATCCCGGTGATGGTGCTGGGACGGCTGGCCATTCATCGGAACCTGCAGCAGAAGGGCATCGGCACTGCCCTGCTCCAGGACGCGATCCTGCGCACGCTGCAGGCCGCCGAACTCGTTGGCATCTCGGCTCTGCTGGTCCACGCGATCTCGGAGAACGCCCGTCGCTACTACCTGTCTCGCGGTTTCGTCGAATCGCCCTTGCAGGCGATGACGCTGTGCCTGCCGATGGCCGCCGTGCGTCGCGTGCTGGCCGAGGGCACCTGACGGCGTGCCGGCTCAGATCCCGAAATCCGCCCCCGGCGCCTCGGCCTGCGCCTTCTCGACCACCTCGCGCGTCAGCGGTGAGGCGAAGGCCTGGATGAAGTCGTAGACGTAGGCGCGCAGGTAGGTGCCGCGGCGCACGGCCAGGCGGGTCAGGTTGGTGGCGAACAGGTGGCGGGCGTCGATCGCGCGCAGGTTGCGGTCGCGGTCGGGGTCAAAGGCGATCGAGGCGACGATGCCGATGCCCAGGCCCAGCTCGACGTAGGTCTTGATGACGTCCGCGTCCATCGCGGTCAGCACCACCTCCGGCTGCACGCCGGCGCGGGCGAAGGCCTCGTCGATGTGGGTGCGGCCGGTGTAGCCGACGTCGTAGGTGATGACCGGCTCGGCCGCGATCTGCTGCAGCGTCAGCGGGCCCGGGTTGTCCAGCAGTGCATGGCCGGCCGGCACGACCACGCTGTGGGTCCAGCGGTAGCAGGGCAGCGCGACGAGCTGGTCGTAGTGCGCCAGCGCCTCGGTGGCGACGCCCACGTCGGCCTCGCCGTCCAGCAGCATCTGCGCGACCTGGCGCGGCGAGCCCTGGTGCAGGTTCAGCGTCACGCGCGGGTAGAGCTGGCGGAAGTCGCGCACCACCGCCGGCAGCGCGTAGCGGGCCTGCGAGTGGGTGGCGGCGATCGACAGCCGGCCGGTGTCGCGCTCGGCATAGTCGTCGCCGACGCGGCCGAGGTTCTGCGCCTCGGTCAGCAGCCGCTCGACGATCGGCAGCACGGCCTCGCCCGGCGCGGTCAGGCCGGTCAGGCGCTTGCCGGCGCGCACGAAGATCTCGACGCCCAGCTCGTCCTCCAGTTCGCGGATCTGGCGGCTCACGCCCGGCTGCGAGGTGTGCAGCGACTGCGCGACCGAGGTCAGGTTGAAGCCCTGTCGGACGGTTTCACGGACGGATCGCAGCTGCTGGAAGTTCACGGTGCGCGGTGGCTCTGGGGCCATCCTTATTCGAAAAACAAATTATGGAATCGACGCAGACAACATCAAACGACTGAAAACGCGGATCGATCTGCTTCAGGCGCATAAGCCGAGCGGCGGCCCACAAGGCGTCGCCCGGCAGGCCGCCGGTATGCTCCCGGCCTGCCCCCGGAACCCGCACGCGCCATGGCCCTGAACATCGTCTGGATCGCCTTCATCCTGATCGGCTTCGCGGCCGCCCTCGGCCAGCTCCTCGGCGGCGACCTGGGCGTGTTCCCGAAGATGCTGACGGGCCTGTTCGACACCGCCAGGACCGGCTTCGACATCAGCATCGGCCTGGTCGGCGTCATGAGCCTGTGGCTGGGCCTCATGCGCATCGGCGAGCAGGCCGGCGTGATCGGGCTGTTCGCCCGCGCGGCCGGGCCGTTCTTCCGCCGGCTGTTCCCGGGCATTCCGCCCGGTCACCCGGCCGGCGGCAGCATCGTCATGAACTTCAGCGCCAACCTGCTGGGCCTGGACAACGCCGCCACGCCGCTGGGCCTGAAGGCGATGCGCGAGCTGCAGGAGGTCAACCCGCAGCCGGCGGTGGCCAGCGATCCGATGATCATGTTCCTGGTGCTCAACACCGCCGGGCTGACGCTGATCCCGACCGGCGTCATCGCGATCCGGCAGACCCTCGCGGTCGAGCAGGGCCTCGTCGGCTTCAACGCCGCCGACATCTTCCTGCCCACGCTGATCGGCACCTTCATCTCGTTCACGGCCGGCCTGCTGGCGGTCGCGTGGATGCAGCGCATCCGCCTGCTGTGCCTGCCGGTGCTGGCCTTCTACGGCGGCTTCATCGGCCTGATGGCAGCCCTCTACCTGGGCCTGCGCGGCCTGCCGCCGGACGTCATGGCCCAGCGCGTCGGCCTGATCGGCAGCCTGACCATCCTGGGCATCGTGGCGCTGTTCGTGGCCGCCGGGGCGCTGCGGCGCGTCAATGTCTACGAGGCCTTCGTCGACGGTGCCAAGGACGGCTTCGGCGTCGCCGTGCAGATCATTCCCTACCTGATCGCCATGCTGGTGGCGATCTCGGTGTTCCGCACCAGCGGCTGCATGGACCTGCTGATGCGCGGCCTGGCGGGCCTGATCGGCGCACTCGGCATCGACACCGACTTCGTGCCCGCCCTGCCGGTCGGCCTGATGAAGACGCTGTCGGGCAGCGGCGCGCGCGGGCTGATGGTCGACGTCATGAAGACCCACGGCGTGGACGCCTTCCCGTCGCGCGTGGCGGCCATCATCCAGGGCTCGACCGAGACCACCTTCTACGTGCTGGCCGTGTACTTCGGCAGCGTCAACATCCGCAAGACCCGCTACGCGCTGGCCTGCGGCCTGTTCGCCGACGCGGTCGGGCTGGTGGGCGCCATCGCGGTCGCCTATGCCTTCTATCACTGACCGTTTCAACCCCCTGTCCACCTCTTTGCTTCACTGGCTCATCCGATGACCCACCCCACCTTGAAGGCCGTGCTGTTCGACATGGACGGCACGCTGGTCGACTCCGAAGGCGCGCACTGGCAGGCCTGGGTCCGCGTGCTGCGGCGCCACGGCGCCGAGCTGGACGAGACCACCTACCGCACCCACCACGCCGGCATGCCGACGCTGGACAACGCCATCGACGTGCAGCGCCGCTACGGCCTGTCGGCCACGGTCGACGAGCTGGTGCAGGCCAAGACCGACGAGACCCGCGCCCATCTCGCGCGCGAGGGCTATCCGCTGCAGCCCGCCACGATCGCGACGCTCGACTGGTGCCAGGCCCGCGGCCTGCGCTGCGCGGTCGTCACCGGCGCGTCGCAGGAGGCGATCCATGCGGTGCTCGGCCCGCACGGCCTGCTCGACCGCTTCGACACCCTCGTCGGCCTGGACGACGTGCCGCGCAACAAGCCCTTCCCCGACTGCTACCAGCTGGCGCTGCGCCGTTTCGGCCTGCAGCCCGACGAGGCCGCCGCGTTCGAGGATTCGCAGCACGGCCTGGCGGCGGCCGTCGCGGCCGGCGTCACCGCCATCGCGATCCCGACGCCGATCTCGGCCGACCACGACTTCCGCCGCGCCGCCGCCGTCTGCCCCGACCTGGTCGCCGCGACCGACTGGCTGGCGCGCCACCGCACGCTGCCGCGCTGATCCCGCGAATCGACGAGAACCCCGATGAACACGAAGAACCTGGCACGTCCCCACACCCACCTGCCGACCCGCCGCATCGGCCCGTTCGAGGTCAGCGCCATCGGCCTGGGCTGCATGAACCTGAGCCACGCCTACGGCCAGCCGCCCGCCCGTGAACACGCGGCGGCACTGCTGCACCGTGCGCTCGACCTGGGCGTGACGCTGCTCGACACCGCCGCGCTCTACGGCTTCGGCGCCAACGAGTCGCTGGTCGGCGAGCTGCTGGCCGGCGAGCGTGACCGCTACGTGCTGGCCAGCAAGTGCGGCATGACCGGCGTCGACGGCGCGCGCGTGATCGACGGCCGCCCCGAGACGATCCGCGCCACCTGCGAAGCGTCGCTGCAGCGCCTGCGCACCGACGTGATCGACCTCTACCAGCTGCACCGCTGGGACCAGCGCGTGCCGATCGAGGACTCGGTCGGCGCGATGGCCGACCTGGTGCGCGCCGGCAAGGTCCGCAGCATCGGCCTGAGCGAGGTCTCGGCCGCGACGCTGCGCCGCGCCCACGCCGTCCACCCGATCGCGGCGGTGCAGTCGGAATACTCGCTGTGGACGCGCAACCCCGAGATCGCCGTGCTGGAAGCCTGCCGCGAGATCGGTGCCGCCTTCATCGCCTTCAGCCCGGTCGGCCGCGGCTTCCTGACCGACGTCACGCTGGATGCATCGACCTTCGACGCCAAGGACATCCGCCGCGCGATGCCCCGCTTCATGCCGGAGCACCTGGCCGCCAACACCGCCCTGCTCGACGCCCTGCGCCCGATCGCCGCCGAAGCAGGATGCACGCTCGCCCAGCTCGCCCTGGCCTGGCTGCTGGCCCGCGCCGACCACATCGTCCCGATCCCCGGCACGGCCTCCATCCCCCACCTCGAAGACAACCTCGGCGCCCTGCGTGTCTCGCTGACCCAGGCCCAGATGACCCACCTCGACCAGCTGATGCCCCCCGGCGCCGCACGCGGCGGGCGGTACAGCGTGCAGAACCAGGGGGAGGTGGATACGGAGGAGTTTTGAGGGGGGCGTTGCCGCGCTCGTTTGCTTCGTGAGTGCGTCGCCGAAGGGCGACGATGGCTGGCGCGTCGGTAGTGGCGTGGGTGTGGTTGGACAGGACGCTGACCCCCTCCCCCCGGGGACCGGGGGACTCCCCCTTGGCAGGGGGAGAGTTGAATGCGGCGCGCTCATCGACGTGGACCTGCTCGGTCGACTCTCCCCCTGCCAAGGGGGAGTCCCCGCCAGGGGGAGGGGGTTCGCGCCCCCGCCCGGTCTCTTCTTCGCGCACGACCCCGTCGGACACCGCAGGTGTCCGACCTACCGGTGGCATTCAAGGCACGTTCATGGCGCCATGTTCCGCCGCCCTCCGGCGGCGCCAATCAAGTGCGTCGCCGGAGGGCGACGATGGCTGGCGCGGTGGGGGTGGCGTGGGTGTGGATCGGGAGGCTGCTGACCCCCTCCCCCCGGGGACCGGGGTACTCCCCCTTGGCAGGGGGAGAGTTGAAGGCGAGGCGCTTGTCGACGTGGCAGTGCGCAACCAACTCTCCCCCTGCCAAGGGGGAGTCCCCGCCAGGGGGAGGGGGTTCGTGCCCCCGCTCGGTCTCTTCGTGCAAGACCCCGTCGGACACCGCAGGTGTCCGACCTACCGGTGGGATTCAAGGTACGACCAACGAGCCCATCTTGTCCCGTCAGCCCATGTCCAACGAGGCATGCCCAACGAGCCATTCCCCGCCGCCCTCCGGCGGCGCCGACCCGGTAGGTCGGACACGCCCCCGTGTCCGACGGGCTGGTGCCTCAACGCGCATCAGGTCCGTCGCCGGAGGGCGCCGATGGCGGGCGGGATGGCGGTGGCGCTGTAGCGGCTCTCCCTCATCCTGAGGACGCACCACCCCGGCACCGGCTCGCCACGGGCGGCGGCATTCGCTAAAAGATGGGGTTGCCTGCCCGTTTCGTTCCAAGGAGACCGTCTTGAACCTGAATCCCCGACTCACCCGCCGGATGCTCGCGGGCCTTTTGCTGATCGGCATGGGCTGGCTGGCCGGCTGCAGTTCGACGCCGACCTCGAAGGTGCTGATCCAGTCCGAAGGTCCGCTGGCCGTGCGCGGGGTGCGGATCGTCTTCCTTGAGCGGCAGTTCGACTTCGAGACCACCGATCCGCGCTTCAACGCGGCCTATGTCAGCCGCACCATCCAGAACCTGGGCAAGACCTTCCGGACGGTGCTGGGCGATGGGCTGAAGACGCAGGGGATCGAATCGATCTCGACGTCGGCGGTGCTGGCGAGCGGCGAGAGCGAAGTGCCGGCGGCCGTGGAGGTCTGGCTGCGCAGCGAGAAGCCGAGATGGCCGGTGCTCTTCATCATTCCCAACGGCGCGCGGCTGCAGTGCGCACCCTGCTCGCTGCATGCCTCGGTGCAGCTGCAGCTGACCGACGAGGCCCGGATCCACTGGTCGGCCTCGTTCCGGCAACCGACCTTCACCGGCTCGCTGACCCTCGGCGAGGAAGCCGCCCAGGAACAGTTCGCGCGGGAGGTGATGCGCGCGTTGAGCCAGCAGGTCAGGGGACCGGGCAAGCCGGCCTGACCCCGCCGGCGGCGGTGGCGAAGCTTGCGCTGGCGCAATTGCACGCCTGGGTTCCGTGGGTTTCTGCGCGCCGGGCGTGCCATCGTGGGTCGGCGCATGAAAGGGTGCGCGATCAACGGAGGATGACCTGATGAACACGACACGCACGACACGCCCCTGGTACCGGACGATGTGGATGGCCCTGCTCTGGGTCGTGGCACTGGCCGGATGCAGTTCGACCGCCACGGTCCAGACGCTGCTCCCGCCCGAACAGGTGTTCGAGGTCGAGGGCCTGCGGGTGCTCTATCTCCAGCGGGAAGCGTCGATCAACTCGACCCATCCGATCTTCAACGACGCCCACCTCAACGAGTCGGTCGCGGAACTGGGGCGGGCGGTCATGGCGGTGGTGCCACCCGGCTTCACGGCCGGCGGCGTGCCGACCCGGGCGCTGCATGTGACGACCGACAAGATGGCCACGATCCCGCCCGAGGCGATCGACTGGCTGATCAACGAGCAGCCGGACTGGCCGGTCCTGTTCGTCGTGCCGTCGGGCGGTCGGGTGTTCTGTTCGCCGTGCAACATCAAGAACGACGTGGTGCTCGAACTCCGGATCACCGGCAAGGCCGTCTGGGCCATCCGGATGACGGAGCCGACGACCTCCGGCTCGATGACGGTCGGGACCGAAGGCGTCCAGCGCCACTACGCCCAGGAGATCCTGCGGGTGGCGCAGGCGCAGATCAAGGCGGTCGCACCGCGCTGATCACCACGCCCTCCACCTCTGCCCGCACCCACCGCTGCACGGGGTCATCCTGATGCCGCCGGTGCCACAGCAGGTACATCGGCATCGGCGGGGTCTGCAGGGATTCGGGCAGGGGGACGTCGCACTGGGCCAGGCCTTGCAGCAGGCCGGTGCCGAGCAGGCTGGGCAGGGTCGCGAGGCGAGGGGTGCCACGCAGGAACGGGGCGATGCCCGAGAAGCCGGGCACGGTGACGACGATGCGGCGGTCGAGCCCGTGCTGCAGGAACCATTCGTCGATGTCGAGGCGGCGGCGGTCCTCGTAGCGGATGCTGACGTGTTCGGCGGCGAGGTAGTCGTCGAGGCAACGCGGCGCCTCGCGCTGGGCCGGGTCGTAGTGGACGCGGTAGCGGTCGGCGAACAGGCGCTTCTGCAGCACGTCGTGGCTGTCGGGCGGGCGCGGCGAGATGACCAGCTGGCAGCTTTCGTCGCGCAGCAGTTCGAGGCCGGGCACCCGTGAGGGCAGGATGCGCAGCACCAGCCCGGGCGCCTGCTGGCGCAGCCGCAGCAGCAGCGGCGGCAGCAGCAGGTGGCATTGCAGCTCGTTGGCGGCGATGGTGATCTCGGCGCGCAGGCTGGCCGGATCGAACCGTTCGGGCTCGGCCAGCCGCTGCAGGCCGGCGAGCAGCTCGCGGGCCTGGCCGGCCAGCGCGCGGGCCCGTTCGGTCGGGGCGATGCCGCGTCCGGCCTTGACGAACAGGGCGTCGCCGACGATGGCGCGCAGCCGCTCCAGGCCGTGGCTGACGGCCGACTGGGTCACGCCCAGGCGCTGCGCCGCCGCGGTCACGCTGCCGGTGTCCAGCACGGTCACCAGCAGCTGGAGCAGGCGGCCGTCGAGGTCCAGATGATCGGGTTCGCTCATGGGTCGCATGAGTATCCGTGCGTTGTTCGGGCGCGCCTCGGGGCGAATACTGACGCCACACGTTCACCGCACGAGGAGACCCATGAACGATCCGAAGAGGCCGGGCCACGGCCACATCGACATCCCCGGCACGACGCTGTTCGACGGCGTGCAGGCGATGAAGGGCTATGCGCTCAACAAGATGTGCTTTTCCTTCAACGACGCCGCCAACCGCGCCGCCTTCAAGGCCGACGAGGACGGCTACTGCGCCCGCTACGGCCTGAACGCGCAGCAGCGCGAGGCGATCCGCGCGCGCAACGTGCTGCAGCTGATCGAGGCCGGCGGCAACGTGTACTACCTGGCCAAGTTCGCCGGCATCTTCGGGCTGGACGTGCAGGACATCGGGGCCCAGCAGACGGGCATGAGCAAGGACGCATTCAAGGCCATGCTCGTGGCCGCAAGGGGTTGAACGCCATGGCGAAGATCATCGGTGGCGTCGCCACTTCCCACGTCCCCGCCATTGGCCGTGCCATTGCGAAGGAACTGCAGGACGACCCGTACTGGGCGCCGTTCTTCGAGGGCTACGCGCCGCTGCACCGCTGGCTGGCGCAGGCCCGGCCGGATGTCGTCGTGGTGTTCTACAACGACCACGGGCTGAACTTCTTCCTCGACAAGATGCCGACCTTCGCGGTCGGTGCGGCCGAGACCTACCGCAACGCGGACGAAGGCTGGGGCATCCCGGAGGTGCCGCCGTTCACCGGCCAGCGCGAGCTGTCCTGGCACCTGATCAACAGCCTGGTGGCCGAGGACTTCGACCTGACGACCTGCCAGGAGATGCTCGTCGACCACGCTTTCACGCTGCCGATGGCGCTGTGCTGGCCGGACCAGAAGTGGCCGGTCACGGTGGTGCCGGTGTGCATCAACACGGTCCAGTTCCCGCTTCCTTCCGCGCAGCGCTGCTGGCGCCTGGGCGAGGCGGTCGGCCGCGCGGTGCGCAGCTGGGACAGCGACGCCCGCGTGATGGTGCTGGGCACCGGCGGGCTGTCGCACCAGCTCGACGGCCAGCGCGCCGGCTTCATCAACAAGAGCTTCGACCAGCAGTTCATGCAGAGCCTGGTCGACGACCCGACCTGGGCGACGCGCTTCTCGATCCCCGAGCTGGTGGAGAAGACCGGCACGCAGGGCGTCGAGCTGGTGATGTGGCTGGCGATGCGCGGCGCGCTGGGCGAGAAGGTTCGCGAGGTGAGCCGGAACTATCACATTCCGATCTCGAATACCGCCGCCGGCCTGATGGTGCTGGAGACGCTGGCTTGAGGTAGGCTGACGCCCGCCCATGCCCACTCGCCCCACCCGCCCCCGTACCCCCCTCGACGCCCGAGCCGCCCGCGATGCCCGTCTGGCACAGGTCGGCTCGCATCCGCTGCAGTCGCTCGCCCGTTTCATCATCGGCCTGACGGTGCTGGGCATCGGCGGGATGTGGGCGCTGGAGCGGCTGGGCGATCCGATGGCCTGGTGGGTCGAGCTGCTGCGCTACACCCCCTACCTGCTGCTGGCGGTGCCCGCCGCGCTGGCGCTGGCGCTGTCGTGGACGGTCGGCTGGGCCTGGCGCGCGGCGGCCCTGGCGGTCGCGCTGGTGGTCGCCTTCCCGCTGATGGGCTGGGTCCGCGGTCACCCCGAGAACGGCAGCAACCGGCTGCGCGTGATGAGCTTCAACATCAAGTCGTACAAGGCCGAGATCCGATCGGGTGGCTACGACGCGATTGCCGAGGAAGTCCGCCGCCACGATCCGGACGTGCTGCTGATGCAGGACGCGCAGTCGCTCAGCGAGCACAAGGAGCGTGTGCCCGACGTGTTGAAGGACCTGCTGGCGCAGCGCCACCTGAAGGTCGACGGCCAGTACGTGATCGCCAGCAAGCTGCCGCTGCGCAACTGCCGGGTCGCGCCGCTGTCGCCTGATCCGGGGCTGGGCGAGTACCTGCGCTGCATCGTCGACGTGAACGGTCAGCCGCTGGAGCTGGTCAACGTCCACCTGCTGTCGCCGCGCGAGGGACTGAACGCGGCGCGCAAGGAACGGCTGGGCGGCCTGGACGACTGGCGCATCAACTTCGGCCTGCGACTGGGTCAGGCCCGTCATCTGGCCGAGGACCTGGCCCGCACCCGCACGCTGGGCAAGGACAAGCGCCCGCTGCCGCTGCTGATCGCCGGTGACCTGAACGCGCCGGAGGACTCGCCGGTGGTGCAGTCGCTGCTGGCGCTGGGCCTGCGCGACGCCTGGTCGTCGGCGGGCACCGGCTGGGGCTACACGCACGGCCATTCGCTGCGGCCGCACCTGAGCTTCCTGCGCATCGACCACATCCTGGTCAGCCCGACGCTGGGCCTGGCCGAAGTGGCCGTCGGCGGCGCCGAGGCCAGCGAGCACCGCCCGCTGATCGCCGATGTCTGGCTCAACCGCAACTGACGATCACCCCGCCCCGCAAGGCCTGCCCAGGTTCCCCATGAGTCCTACCGTCATCACCACCCAGTCGTTCACCGATGCCAGCGCGGCGCTGGCCCATGCCCGGACGATCTACGACAGCGGCATCGCCCACCTGCGCCAGGCCCTGCGCGAGTTCGTCGCCGGGCGCGACGACGGCGGTCATGTGCGCGCCTGCTACCCGTTCGTGCGGGTGCGGGTCGACACCGTGGCGCGGGCCGATTCGCGGCTGGCCTACGGCTTCGTCGCCGGACCGGGCGTCTACGAGACCACGCTGACCCGGCCGGAGCTGTTCCGCCACTACTACCGCGAGCAGTTCGACCTGCTGCTGAAGAACCACGGCGTGGCGCTGGAGGTCGGCTTGTCGAACCAGCCCATCCCCGTCCACTTCAGCCTGGCCGAACACGACCACCTGGAAGGCGCGCTGCCGCCCGAGCGCCGCCAGCGTCTGCGCGACCTGTTCGACCTGCCCGACCTGGCCGCGATGGACGACGGCATCGCCAACGGCACGCTCGACCCGCAGCCCGGCCCGGACGGCATCGTGCGGCACCCGCTGTCGCTGTTCACCGCGCCGCGGGTGGACTACTCGCTGCACCGGCTGCGCCACTACACCGGCACGATGCCCGAGCACTTCCAGAACTACGTGCTGTTCACGAACTACCAGTTCTACATCGACGAGTTCGTGCGCCTGGGCCATGAGCTGATGGCCGACGAGACCAGCGAGTACGTCGCCTTCGTCGAGCCCGGCAACGTCGTGACGCGCCGCACCGGCCTGCCCGGCGAGGCCGGCGACGAGCTCGGCGCGCCGCCGCCGCGTCTGCCGCAGATGCCGGCCTATCACCTGAAGCGGCACGGGCACAGCGGCATCACGATGGTCAACATCGGCGTCGGCCCGAGCAACGCCAAGACCATCACCGACCACATCGCCGTGCTGCGCCCGCACGCCTGGCTGATGCTCGGCCACTGCGCCGGCCTGCGCAACACGCAGCAGCTCGGCGACTACGTGCTGGCGCACGGCTACGTCCGCGAGGACCACGTGCTGGACGAGGAACTGCCGCTGTGGGTGCCGATCCCGCCGCTGGCCGAGGTCCAGCTGGCGCTGGAGGAAGCGGTCGCCGAGGTGACGCAGCTGTCGGGCTACGAGCTCAAGAAGATCATGCGCACCGGCACGGTCGCCAGCACCGACAACCGCAACTGGGAGCTGCTGCCGCACCCGGGCCCCGAGCGCCGCTTCAGCCAGAGCCGCGCGGTCGCGCTGGACATGGAGAGCGCCACGATCGCGGCCAACGGCTTCCGCTTCCGCGTCCCCTACGGCACGCTGCTGTGCGTGTCCGACAAGCCGCTGCACGGCGAGATCAAGCTGCCCGGCATGGCCAACCAGTTCTACCGCGAACGGGTCGACCAGCACCTGCGCATCGGCATCCGCGCGATCGAGATCCTGCGGCACCAGGGGCTGGACCACCTGCACAGCCGCAAGCTGCGCAGCTTCGCCGAGGTGGCGTTCCAGTGATCGTCAGGCGCCCGGGGGCCGGGCGCTGATTCAGTCCGGCGACCTCAGCGCCGCGCTGCGCAGGTCGTTCTCGCCGAGCATGCGCAGCCGCGCATAGCGCTTGCGGGTGGCCGGGTGGGTCGGCGTGTCGCCCATGCCCGGAACGACCTGCAGGGCGGCCATGACGCTCTCCATGCCGAAGCCGAGGCTGCGCAGGATCTGCCAGCTGTAGGCGTCGGCGGCGTATTCATGGCCGTGCACCAGTTCGGAGGCGGCGCGGCCGAGTTCCGGGGCGACGGCGTCGGTCAGGTCCTGGCGCACCTCGCCGGGGATCAGCCGGCCATAGAGCGCGCCCAGTTCGGCCCAGTGGCCCATCGAGGCGTGGCCGACCTCGTGGGCCAGGATGAAGAGCCGTTCGCCTTCGGGCAACAGCGCGAGGCTGGCGCTGACGACCAGCACGCGGCCGCCCAGCGTCTCGGCGTGGAAGGGGCCGTCGACCACCATCAGCTCGATCTCGGGCCGGATCGCCAGCTGGTTCAGGATGCGGTCGACGTCGGCCTGCAGGCTGGCGGCCAGCGCCGGATCGACACGTTGGCGGGCGAAATCGGCCAGCCGCTGCTGCGCCGAGCGGTCGAGCACCTGCAGGATCGGCGGCACGGCTGCGGGCGCCGGCGGGTCGGCCGCGCCGCAGGCCAGCGCCAGGCCGGACAACGTCCACGCCAGCAGCAGCTGCCGGACCGGCCGGTTCGGGCTCGGCCGGCGGGCCGGGCGTGCGGTTCGGACGAGGTTCGGCATGGTCGACGGGCTCCGGGCGAGGGTCTGGGCGATCAGGGCGGCGGCCGGTCGACCGCAGCCGCAAGCATGATCGAAGGCACGCCCGCACCGCATCGCCAGAACCGATGACAGGGCCGCTCGCGCCAACTCTGCACGTGAGCCTTGCCCGATGTCAGGTCCGGCGCAGCAAGACCGGGGCCAGCGCGTCGGCCGGCCCCCTGCGGATCAGCCGCCGAGCGCCTTCCACAGCGCGACGCGGTTGAGCTGCTCGGCCAGCCGCGTCTGCAGCAGCGCCTGTTCGGCCTGCAGCAGGCTGCGCTGGGCGTCGAGGCGGTCCAGCTCGCTGGCGGCACCGGCGCGCACGCGCAGGTCGGTCAGGCGGGCAATCTCGCGGGCGCTGGCCGACTGGTCGGCCTGGGCCTCGCGCTGCGCCTTCCACGTCGACAGGCCGTCGAGCGCGTCGGCGGTGTCCTTGAAGGCGGCCTGGATCGCGCGTTCGTACTGCGCCACGGCGATGTCGCGGCCGACCGTCGTCGCGTTGACGTTGGCCTGGTTGCGGCCGGCGTCGAACACCGTCATCAGCGCCTGGGCGCCCAGCGTCCACGCGAAATGGCCGCCCTGGAACAGGTTGCTGAACTGGGTCGAGGCCTGGCCGGCGCTGCCGGTCAGGGTCACGCGCGGGAACATCGCGGCGCGGGCGGCGCCAATGTTGGCGTTGGCCGCCTCCAGCTGGCGCTCGGCCTGCACCACGTCGGGGCGGCGCAGCAGCACGCTCGCGTCCAGCCCGGCCGGGACGTCGGTCAGCACGCCGGCCAGCGGGTCGTCCAGCAGCACGGCGGCGGTCGTGTCGGCGGCTGCCACGTTGGCGTTCGGTGCGGCGGCGGCGGGCGGTGGCGGCGGCAGGCCGGGCACCGCGTCGGCGGCCGGCTGGGTGCCCGTCAGCAGCGTCAGCGTCGACAGGTCCTGGGCGCGCTGGCGCAGCGCCTGCTGCAGCGTCACGCGGGCCTGGGCGACCAGGTTGACGTTGCCCTGCAGCGCCAGCAGCGAGGTGGCGCCGGCCTTGGCCTGCAGCTGGGTCAGCGCCAGCGTCTGCTCGCGGCTGGCCAGGCTGCGCTGGGCCAGGTCGATCGCCTGACGGTCGGCCAGCAGCGCCAGCCAGGTCTGCGTGACCGCCGCGACGATGCTCAGCTCGGCGCTGCGGCGGCCGGCCTCGGTGGCCAGCAGCTGGGCGCGGGCGGCGTCGTTGAGGGTGCGGATGCGGCCGAGGAAGTCGACCTCCCAGCTGGCCTGCAGCAGGCCGGCGGTGTAGGTCTCGGTCTGCCGGCCGGTCGACACGTTGGGCGTCGAGTTGACGGCGATGCCGGCGCCGAGCGTCGGGTAGCGGTCGGCCAGCGAGACATCAAGCTGGGCCCGGGCGCGCTCGACGTTCAGCGCGGCGACCCGCAGGTCGCGGTTGTTGGCCAGCGCGGCCTCGATCTGGCGGCGCAGGCCGGGGTCGCGCACCCAGTCGCCCCAGGCCAGCGGTTCGGCCGGCGCGGAGGCCGGCAGCGCAGCGGCGGCGGCCGCGGCATCGGATGCCGCCGCCGCCGAGGGCAGCACGAACTGGCCGGGCACCGGCAGCGCCGGGCGCTGGTAGGTCGGCGCCAGGTCGGCGCAGCCGGCCAGCACCAGCGCGGCGACGGCCAGGGCGAGCGGGCGCAGGACGGGGAAGGAATCAGCACGCATCGTGGTCATCTTCTTGCGGGTTCGGAGGGTTCCGGAAGGGGCTGTCATGGCGCGTCCGGTCAGTGCTTGCCGCCCAGGGCCTCGGCCGTGGCCGCGTCGGACGCGGGCGACGCGATGGTGCCACCGAGGTGGACCAGCCGCGTGCCCGGGAACAGCCGGCGCACGACCACGAAGAAGACCGGCACGAGGAACACCGCCAGCACGGTCGCGGTGATCATGCCGCCCATCACGCCGGTGCCGATGGCACGCTGGCTGGCCGAGCCCGCGCCACTGGCGATGGCCAGCGGCAGCACGCCCAGGATGAAGGCGAAGCTGGTCATGATGATCGGGCGGAAGCGCAGGTGGCAGGCCTCCAGCGTGGCCTCCAGCAGGCCCTTGCCCTCGGCCTGCAGGTCCTTGGCGAACTCGATGATCAGGATCGCGTTCTTCGCTGACAGGCCGATGATGGTGATCAGGCCGACCTTGAAGTAGACGTCGTTGGGCATGCCGCGCAGCCACACGCCGGTCAGCGAACCCAGCACGCCCAGCGGCACGACCAGCAGCACGGCGACCGGGATGCTCCAGCTCTCGTACAGGGCCGACAGGCACAGGAACACCGCCAGCATCGAGAAGCCCAGCAGGATCATGGCCTGCGAGCCCGACAGCTTCTCCTCGCGCGACTGGCCGGTCCACTCGTAGGCGAAGCCCGGCGGCAGCTGGCCGACCAGGCGCTCCATTTCGGCCATCGCCTCGCCGGTGCTGTGGCCGGGCGCGGCGTCGCCGCCGAGCTTCATCGCCGGGTAGCCGTTGTAGCGCACGGTCTGCACCGGGCCCTTGACCCAGCGCGTGCTGGCGAAGGCCGAGAACGGCACCTGCTGGCCGCGGGCATTGCTGACGTAGAGCTTGAGCAGGTCCTCGGGCTGCATGCGTGCCGACGCGTCGGCCTGCACGATGACGCGCTGCAGGCGCCCGGCATTGGGGAAGTCGTTGACGTAGGCCGAGCCGAACTGCACCGCCAGCACCGCCGCGATGCTGTCGTAGGACACGCCCAGCGCGGCGGCCTTCTCGCGGTCGATGTCGAGCTTGACCTGCGGGGCGTCCTCCAGCCCGTCGGGTCGCACGCCCTGCAGCACCTTGCTCTGGCTGGCCATGCCCAGCAGCTGGTTGCGCGCGGCGACCAGCGCGTCATGGCCCTGGCCGGAGCGGTCCTGCAGCCGCAGGTTGAAGCCGGTGGCGGTGCCCAGCTCGGGGATCGGCGGCGGCGACAGCGGGAAGATGAAGGCGTCGCGCACGCCCATCAGCGCACCGAAGGCGCGGCCCGCCAGCGCCTGGGCGCTGTGCTGCGGGCCCTTGCGCTCGGCCCAGTCCTTCAGCGGCACGAACACCAGCGCGGCGTTCTGGCCGGCGCCGGAGAAGCTGAAGCCGATCACGCCCACGACCTTGTCGACCTCGGGCTGGGCCAGGAAGAACTGCTCGACCTGGCTGACCGCCGCCTCGGTGCGGCTGATGGCCGCGCCCGGGGGCAGCTGCACGTTGACGATCAGGTAGCCCTGGTCCTCGTTGGGCAGGAAGGATGTCGGCAGCCGGCTGTAGAGCCAGCCGACGCACACCAGCACCGCCGCGTAGATCAGCAGGTAGCGGCCGGCCTTGCGGATGATGCGCGCCACCAGGCTCTCGTAGCCGTGGGTGGTGCGCTTGAAGGCGCGGTTGAACCAGCCGAACGGACCGCGCTTCTCGTGGTGGCCGGCCGGGACGGGCTTGAGCAGCGTGGCACACAGGGCCGGCGTCAGCGACAGCGCCATCAGCGCCGAGAACAGCATCGAGGCGACCATCGACAGCGAGAACTGCCGGTAGATGTTGCCCACCGAGCCGGCGAAGAAGGCCATCGGCACGAACACCGAGACCAGCACCACGGTGATGCCGATGATCGCGCCGGTGATCTGGCCCATGGCCTTGCGCGTGGCCTCGACCGGGCCCAGGCCCTCCTCGGCCATGATGCGCTCGACGTTCTCGACCACCACGATCGCGTCGTCGACCAGGATGCCGATGGCCAGCACCATGCCGAACAGCGTCAGCACGTTGATCGAGTAGCCCATCGTCAGCATGACCGCGAAGGTGCCCATCAGCGAGACCGGCACGACGATGGTCGGGATCAGCGTGTAGCGGATGTTCTGCAGGAACACCAGCATGACGATGAAGACCAGCGCGATCGCCTCGGCCAGCGTCTTGACCACTTCCTCGATCGAGATGCGGACGAACTTCGAGCTGTCGTAGGGCACCTCGTAGGACACGCCCTGCGGGAAGAACTGCTTGAGCTCGGCCATGCGGGCCTTGATGGCCGTGGCCGTGGCCAGCGCGTTGCCGCTGGGCGCGAGCTGGATGCCCAGGCCGGTGGCGGTGACGCCGTTCAGCCGCGAGCTGGTGGCGTAGGCCGCGCCGCCGATCTCGATGCGGGCGACGTCCTTGAGCCGCACGGTCGAGCCGTCGGGGTTGGCGCGCAGCAGGATCTGGCCGAACTCGGCCGGCGTGCTGAACTGGCCGGACACGTTGACCGTCGCATAGACCGTCTGCGCGCGCGGGTTGGGCGTGCCGCCGACCGTGCCGGCCGAGACCTGCACGTTCTGGGCGCGGATTGCGTTGACGACCTCGGTGCTGCCCAGACCCAGGCCGACCAGCTTGGCCGGATCGAGCCAGACCCGCATCGCCCGCTCGGTGCCGAACAGCTGGGCCTGGCCGACGCCGGGCACGCGCAGCAGCTCGGGCTGGATGTTGCGGGCCGCGTAGTCACCCAGCGCCACCGGGTCGTAGGCCGGGTTGGTCGACGTGATCATCACGAACAGCAGGAAGTTCGAACGCGCCTTGTCGACGCGCACGCCTTGCTGCACCACGGCGGCCGGCAGCCGCGGCGTGGCGCGGCTGAGGCGGTTCTGCACCTCGATCTGGGCGATCGACACGTCGGTGCCCGGCTCGAAGGTGGCGGTGATCTGGCCGCCGCCGTTGGCATCGGCGCTCGATTCCAGGTAGATCAGGTTGGGCGCGCCGTTGAGCTCCTGCTCGATGACGGCCAGCACGCTGTCCTCGAGCACCTGGGCCGAGGCGCCCGGGTAGGCGGTGTTGATGACGATGGAAGGCGGCGCCACCGTCGGGTACTGCGCCACCGGCAGGCGGGTGATCGCCGCCGCGCCGAGCACGAGGATGAAGAGGGCGATGACCCACGCGAAGATGGGTCGGTCGATGAAGAACCGTGAGTTCATGCGTCGGCCCCTGGATCAGCGGGCCGAGGCGGCCGAAGCGGCCGGAGCCGCAGCAGCAGCCGATGCGGCCGGGGCGGCAGGTGCCGCCGCAGGCTTGGCACCACCGGGCGTCCACGGCACCGGCGTCACCGGCGAGTTCGGGCGCATCTTCTGGAAGCCGTCGACGATGACCTGCTCGCCGGCCTTCAGGCCGTCCAGCACGACCCAGTCCTGGCCGTTGGCGCCGCCGATCTTCACCGGGCGCGGGGCGGGCATGTTGCCCTCGCCGACCACCATCAGCATGTCGGCACCGCCGGCGCCGCCGCGGGTCACCGCCTGCTGCGGCACGCGCATGCCGCCTTCGGCACGGGCCTGGGCCAGCCGGACCTTCACGTACAGGCCGGGCAGCAGCAGGCCGTCCGGGTTGGGCACCTCGGCGCGCAGCGTGACCTGGCCGGTGCCGGCGTCGACGCTCAGGTCCGAGAACAGCAGCTTGCCCGGTCGCGGGTAGACGCTGCCGTCGTCCAGCACCAGCCGGACCTCGGCGCCCGCCCCGCCGATGCGCTTGAACTGGCCGGCCTCGAAGGCCTTGCGCAGGCGCATCGCCTCGCTGGCCGACTGGGTGAAGTTGACGTACATCGACTGGGTCTGCTGGATCGTCGCCAGCAGCGTCGCATCGCCCTGGCCGACCAGCGCGCCCTCGGTCACCTGGGCGCGGCCGATGAAGCCGGCGATCGGCGCCTGCACCGAGGCGTGGCCGAGGTTGATGCGGGCGGTGGTGACGGCGGCCCGGGCCGAGGCCAGATCGGCCTGCGCCTGCTTCAGCGCGTTCTGGTTGGCGACCCATTCGGCGTCGCTGACGACCTGGGCGGCGGCCAGCGGGCGGTTGCGGTCGACCACCGACTGGGCCTGCGCGACCGAGGCTTCGGCGCGGGCCACGTTGGCCTGGGCGCTCTCGAGCGCGGCCTGGAACGGCGCCGGGTCGATCTCGAACAGCGGCTGGCCGGCCTTGACGACCGCGCCTTCGGTGTACAGGCGCTTCGTGACGATGCCGGGGATGCGGGCGCGCACCTGGGCGGTGCGCCAGGCTTCGAGGCGGCCGGGCAGCTCGGTCAGCATCTCGACGCTGGCGGGCTCGACGGTCACCACGCCGACCTGCGGCGGCGGTGGCATGCCGCCTGCGCCGCCGGGGCCGCCCGGGGCGGCCGATCCGCCACCACAGGCGGACAGGGCCAGCAGACAAGCCAGCGCCGCAGCGGCGAGGCCGGTGCGGCGCAGGGGGATGGAGCTCAGGAATTGGTCAGGCATGGCAGAGGATCGATCAGCGACGGGGTCTGCCCGGGGAGCGCACGCTGGCGGCGGCTGGCGCGGCGATCGGCGGGTTCGAGGAGGGTTCGTCGGTGCGGCTGGAGACGGCTACAGGGGACCGCGAACGAGGTTTCGGGGCCGTCCTGGTGCCGGTGCGGACCGGCTGGACAGGACTGGGACAAACCCGAGCGGCGCAGTCTAACGGTCGTTCACTTTTCGTGCTGAATGGCACAGGTCGACACGGTTTCCGGATCTGTGTACACGATCGGCGGATCCGGACGGGCGCGACCGGGCGCAACGGCTTTCCTGGCTTGTGGGGCCCCCCCGATCGGCGTACGCTGGCCCGACGATCCACCCCCAGGCGCCCGCCGCAATCGGTGGCCGGGTGCGAAGGAGACAGCCTCATGTCGAGCCCAGCACCGGGCGGCCGCGCCGTCCAGCCCTCGAACGTCACGGCCGATGGCCTCGCGGCCGTCCACCACATCCGCACCCTGGCGCTGGTCGGGCCCGCCGCCGCCGGCAAGACCACCTTGAGCGAGGCCCTGCTGCAGGCCAGCGGGGCGATCGGCGCGGTCGGCAACGTCGAGCGCGGCAGCACCGTCAGCGACTGGGATCCGATCGAGCGCCGGATGCAGCATTCGCTGCAGACCAGCGTGCTGAACCTGCTGCACGGCGACGTGCGCATCCACCTGCTGGACACGCCCGGCAATGCCGACTTCCTCGGCCAGTCGCTGCCGGCGCTGGAGGCGGTCGAGACCGCCGCGATCGTCGTCAACGCGACCGCCGGCATCGAGCCGATGGCCCGCCAGATGATGGCCTGGGCGGCCGAACGCGCGCTCGACCGCATCGTCATCGTCAACCGCATCGACGCCCCCGGCGTGAAGCCGGCCGAGCTGCTGGCGGAGATCCAGGCCGCCTTCGGCCGCGAGTGCCTGCCGCTGAACCTGCCGGCCAACGGCGGGCGCGAGGTGGTCGACTGCTGGTTCCGGCCCGAAGCCGAAGCCGGCCACGAAGCCGACTTCTCCAGCGTCGCCGCCGCGCACCGGGCGCTGGTCGAGCAGGTCGTCGAGGTCGACGCGGCCTTCGTCGAGCGCTACCTTGAAGAGGGCGACGTCGACGCCCGCGAGCTGCACGCGCCGCTCGAACAGGCGCTGCGCGAGGGCCACCTGATCCCCGTCGTGTTCGTGTCGGCGAAGACGGGCGCGGGCGTGGCCCAGCTGCTGGACGTCATCACCCAGCTGCTGCCCGATCCGACCGAAGGCAACCCGCCCGACTTCCTGCGCGGCGAGGGCGAGTCCGCGACGCTGATGCACGCCGCCGTCGACCCGGCGGCGCATGTGCTGGCGCATGTCTTCAAGGTCGCGATCGATCCCTACGTCGGCAAGCTCGGCGTGTTCCGCATCCACCAGGGCAGCGTCACGCCCAACAGCCTGCTGGTGGTGGGCGACGCGCGCAAGCCGTTCAAGGTCGGCCACCTGTTCATGCTGCAGGGCAAGGAGCATGTCGAGGTCCAGCGCGCCGGGCCGGGCGACATCGTCGCGGTCGCCAAGGTCGACGAGGTCGCCTACGACGCGGTGCTGCACGACGCGCCCGAGGACGACCACATCCACCTGCGGCCGCTGAAGTTTCCGCATCCGGTGCATGGCCTGGCGCTCAAGCCGCGCCGCCACGGAGACGAGCAGCGCCTGGCCGAGGTGCTGGCCAAGCTGGCCGCCGAGGACCCGTGCCTGCGCATCGAGCAGGTCGCCAGCACGCACGAGACCGTCGTCTACGGCCTGGGCGAGCTGCACCTGCGGGTGCTGCTGGAGCGGCTGCGCGAGACCTACCGCGTCGAGGTCGACACCGCCCCGCCGCGCATCGCCTACCGCGAGACGCTGACGCGCACCGCGCAGGCCCAGTACCGCCACAAGAAGCAGACCGGCGGCGCGGGCCAGTTCGGCGAGGTCCACCTGCAGGTCGACCCGCTGCCACGCGGCGCGGGCTTCGAGTTCGTCGACCTGGTCAAGGGCGGCGCGATCCCGGGCGCCTTCATTCCGGCGGTCGAGAAGGGCGTGCGGCTGGCGATGGAGGCCGGCGTGATCAGCGGCCATCCGGTCGTCGACGTGCGCGTGACCGTGCTGGACGGCAAGCACCACAGCGTCGACAGCAAGGAGATCGCCTTCGTCACGGCCGCCAAGAAGGCCTTCGTGATCGCGATGCGCGAGGCCGGGCCGGCGGTGCTCGAACCGGTCGTGGACGTGGAGATCCACGCGCCCGAGCCGCTGATCGGCGACATCACCGGCGACCTGGCCAGCCGCCGTGGCGAGGTCCGCGGCACCGACAGCCTGGGCACCGGCCTGGCCTGCGTGCGGGCCCGCGCGCCGCTGTCGGAACTGGCCGGCTACCAGCTGCGCCTGAACGCGCTGACGCGTGGTGCCGGCCGCTACACCATCGCCTACGCCCACCATGACGCGGTGCCGCCGAACGTGCAGGCCGAGCTGATGAAAGGCTGGCAGCTGCGCGACGACGACTGAGGAAGGCGGGCGCCGGCCGCCGGCTAGCGCTGCGCCGCCAGCTGGCGCAGCGCGGCCGGGTCGGTGATCTCGACCCGCTCGCGGCCGAGCCTGACCCAGCCGGACTGCTCGAAGCGCTTGAGCAGGCGCGTGACCATCTCGCGCACGGTGCCCAGCTCGTCGGCGAGCGCCTGGTGGGTGACGTGCAGCGTCGTGCCGCGCCCGAGCAGCGCACCGGCCAGGCGCTGGTCCAGGCGCTGGAAGGCGACCGCCTCGGCCAGCAGGATCAGGTCGCTCATGCGGCCGGCGAACTGGCCGAAGACGTGGCGGCGGAAGGGCTCGTGCGCGTTCCAGGCCATGAAGGTCGACGGCGGCAGCAGCAGCAGCCGGGTCGGCGCCAGCGTGATGCCGTGCGCCGTCAGCGGCGCATCACCGAACAGGCAGGCCGACGAGACGATGCAGATCTCCCCCGGCGAGACCCGGTACAGCTCGATCGCCCGGCCCTGCGGCGCGCCGCGCGCCACCCGCACGGCGCCGTCGAGCACCAGCGGGAAGCCGCGGCAGGGCGAGCCCTCGTCGAACAGCACGGTGCCGGCGGGCACGTCGATCGGGCCGCAGCCGGGGCCGAGGTCGTCGCGCCAGCCGGGTGGCGCGGCGGCGATGAAGTCGGGGTAGAGCGCGGCGAGTGTCTCGAGCGTGTCCGGCATGGCCTGGGTGCCCGGCGGGTCGGTGGCGGCATTCATGCCCGTGATCTTGCGCCGCGGACCGCCTGCCTAGAATCGTTTTTCACCCGGGTTGCACCGCGTCCCGCCATCCCCCAGGAGACCCGCATGAACGCCCCCCACGCGCCCGCCGGCGCCCCGCAGCTGTCACCCCGGCCGATGCCCGAGGCGATGCTCGACGCGCTGCGCACGCGCTTTGGCGCGCAGTGTTCGACCGCCCGCGCGGTGCGTGAGCAGCACGGCCGCGACGAGTCGCCGTTCGACGTGCCGCCGCCCGACGCGGTGGTGTTCTGCGAGTCCAACGAGGACGTGATGGACGCCGTGAAGATCGCCGCGCAGCACCGCGTGCCGGTGATCCCGTTCGGCGTCGGCTCGTCGCTGGAAGGGCATCTGCTGGCGGTGCAGGGCGGCCTGAGCCTGGACCTGGGCCGCATGAACAGGATCCTGCGCCTGAACCCCGAGGACCTGACGGTGACGGTGCAGGCCGGCATCACCCGCACCCAGCTGAACGACCAGATCCGACACAGCGGCCTGTTCTTCCCGATCGACCCGGGCGCGGACGCCACGCTCGGCGGCATGTGCGCGACCCGTGCGTCGGGCACCAATGCCGTGCGCTACGGCACCATGCGCGAGAACGTGCTGGGCCTGGGCGTCGTCAGCGCGACCGGCGAATGGGTGCGGACCGGCACCCGGGCGCGCAAGTCCAGCGCCGGCTACGACCTGACGCGGCTGTTCGTCGGCAGCGAAGGCACGCTGGGCGTCATGACCGAGATCACGCTCAAGCTCTACCCCCTGCCCGAGGCGGTGACGGCGGCGGTCTGCCAGTTCCCGAGCGTCGACGCGGCGGTGCAGACCACGATCGCGCTGATCCAGATGGGCGTGCCGATCGCCCGCTGCGAGCTGCTCGACGCCAACGCGGTGCGTGCCGTCAACCGCCACGACAAGCTCACGCTGGCCGAGGTGCCGATGCTGCTGATGGAGTTCCACGGCAGCCCGGCCGGCGTGGCCGAACAGGCCGCCACGGTGCAGGAGCTGGCGGCCGATCACGGCGGCCGCGACTTCGAATGGGCCAGCACGCCCGAGGAACGCACGCGCCTGTGGACGGCCCGCCACCACGCCTACTTCGCCGCGCTGCAGACGCGGCCGGGCTGCAGGGCGGTCACCACCGACACCTGCGTGCCGATCTCGCGGTTGGCCGAGTGCATCAACGCGACCGTGGAAGAGGCCGATGCGGCGGGCCTGCCCTACTTCATCGTCGGCCATGTCGGCGACGGCAACTTCCACGTCGGCTACCTGATCGACCCGGCCCTGCCGGCCGAACGGGCGCTGGCCGAGGCACTCAACCAGAAGCTGGTGGCGCGCGCGCTGGCGATGGAAGGCACCTGCAGCGGCGAACACGGCGTGGGCCTGCACAAGATGGGCTTCCTGCTCGACGAGGCCGGCCCGGCCGCCGTCGCGCTGATGCGCCAGGTCAAGCACGCGCTCGACCCGGACAACATCCTCAACCCGGGGAAGATCTTCCGCTGGTGAGGCGCGCAGCGGCTCAGTTCGACGGCGCCGGGACGGTCCAGCGCTTGGTGATGTCGCCCCGGCCGTTGGTGCTCTCGAGGTGGACCGCGAAGCCCCACAGCCGGGCGACGTGCTTGAGCACCTCCTGCGCCGTGTCGGCCAGCGGCCGGTCGTTGTGCTGGAAATGGCGCAGCGTCAGCGAGCGGTCGCCGCGCAGGTTGACGTTCCAGACCTGGATGTTGGGCTCGCGCTGACCCAGGTCGTACTGGCGCGACAGGGCCTCGCGCACGCTGCGGTAGCCGCTGTCGTCGTGGATCGCGGCGACCTCGATCTCGGGCTGCTTGTCGTCGTCGACGATGTGGAACAGCCGCAGGTCACGCATCAGCTTCGGGCTCAGGTACTGGCCGACGAAGCTCTCGTCCTTGAAGTTGCGCATCGCGTGGTCGAGCGTGGGCAGCCAGTCCGAGCCGGCGATGTCGGGGAACCAGCGCCGGTCTTCCTCGGTCGGTGACTCGCAGACGCGCTGGATGTCCGTGTACATCGCGAATCCCAGCGCATACGGGTTCAGGCCGCTGTAGCCGCGCTCGCCGACGCGCGGCTGGTAGACGACGTTGGTGTGCGACTTGAGCCACTCGATCATCATCCCGTCGCTCAGGTAGCCGTCGTCGTACATCGTGTTGAGCAGCCGGTGGTGCCAGAAGGTGGCCCAGCCCTCGTTCATCACCTGCGTCTGGCGCTGCGGGTAGAAGTACTGCGCGATCTTGCGCACGATGCGCACGACCTCGCGTTGCCACGGCTCCAGCAGCGGCGCGTTCTTCTCGATGAAGTACAGCAGGTTCTCCTGCGGCTCCTCGGGGAAGCGGCGGCTCTCGGCGGCGGCCTCGGCCTTGTCGGCCCGGCGCGGCAGCGTGCGCCAGAGGTCGTTGACCTGCTGCTGCGCATAGGCCTCGCGGTCCTGGCGGTCGGCCAGCTCCTGGGCCAGCGACTTCTTGCTCGGCCGGCGGTAGCGGTCGACGCCGTGGTTCTGCAGCGCGTGGCAGCTGTCGATGAAGGCTTCGACGGTGTCCAGGCCGTGCTTCTCCTCGCAGGCGGTCACGTAGTTCTTGGCGTAGACGAGGTAGTCGATGATCGACGACGCATCGGTCCACATCCGGAACAGGTAGTTGCCCTTGAAGAAGCTGTTGTGGCCGTAGGCCGCATGCGCGATCACGAGGGCCTGCATGGCCATCGTGTTCTCCTCCATCAGGTAGCTGATGCAGGGGTTGCTGTTGATGACGATCTCGTAGGCCAGCCCCATCGCGCCGCGCTTGTAGTTCTTCTCGGTCGAGATGAACTCCTTGCCGTAGCTCCAGTGGCGGTAGTTCACCGGCATGCCCACGCTGGCGTAGGCGTCCATCATCTGCTCGGCGGTGATGATCTCGAGCTGGTTCGGGTAGGTGTCCAGCCCGAAGCGTTCGGCGGTCTGGCGGATGACCGTGTGGTAGCGCTCGACCAGCTCGAAGGTCCAGTCGCTCGGCGACGGCAAGGGCTCGGCCGGACGTGCCGGCGCGGGCAGCGGCTGGCGCAACGGACCGCTGCGCGCCAGCGGCGTCGCGACCGGATCGGGCGCCACCGGCATCATCGAATCAAGCGGCTGGTTCATGCGCTGGCGCCTTCCTTCTTGAAGAGGTCGCGGAAGACCGGGTAGATCTGCGAGGCCTCGGTGACCTTGCGCATCGCGAAGTGCGGGCCGGTGGTCTCGGCCAGGCGGCTGTACTCCTCCCAGAGGTTCTGCTCGGGCTCGGCCACCTGCACGTAGGCGTAGTAGCGGCACAGGGGCAGGATCTTCTGCTCGAGGATCTCGCGGCAGCGGCCGCTGTCGTGGTGCCAGTTGTCGCCGTCGCTGGCCTGGGCGCCGTAGATGTTCCACTGGTCCGACGGGTAGCGCGCCCGCACGATCTCCTCCATCAGCACGAGGGCGCTGGAGACGACGGTGCCGCCGGTCTCGGTCGAGTGGAAGAAGCCCTGTTCGTCGACCTCCTGCGCCTGGGTGTGGTGGCGGATGAAGACGATCTCAATCTTCTCGTAGTGCCGCGTCAGGAACAGGTAGAGCAGGATGAAGAAGCGCTTGGACAGCTCCTTGCGCCCCTCGTCCATCGAGCCCGAGACGTCCATCAGGCAGAACATCACCGCCTTGCTGGTGGGCACCGGCACGCGCACGCGGTTGCGGAAGCGCAGGTCGATCGGGTCGAGGAAGGGGATCGCGCCGAGCCGCTTCTTCAGCGCCACGATGGCCGCCTCCAGCTCGACGATGCGGGCCAGCGCCAGGCTGTCACCGGGCCTGGCATCGGCCTGCAGCTGCGCCAGTTCGGCCTCCAGCTCGTGCAGCTCGCGCCGGCTGGTCATGCCCAGCGCGATGCGCCGGCCGAGCGCACCGCGCATCGAGCGCACCACGTGCAGGTTGCTCGGATTGCCGTCGCTGACGTAGCCGGCGCGGTGGCTCTTCCACTCGGGCGTCTCGGCCAGCTGGGTGCGGATCAGGTGGGGCAGGGCCAGGTCCTCGAAGAAGACCTGCATGAACTCTTCCTTGCTCAGGCTGAAGACGAAGTCGTCCTCGCCCTCGCCGGAATCGCTCGCCTGCCCTTGCCCGCTGCCGCCCCCACCGCCGCCACCGGGCGGGCGCTTGATGCGGTCACCGGCCAGGTATTCCTGGTTGCCCGGGTGGACCATCTCGCGCTTGCCGCCGCTGCCGTGGTGGAAGACCGGCTCGCTGATGTCCTTCTTCGGGATGTGCACGTCCTCGCCGCGTTCGAGGTCGCGGATGCCCCGGCCGTCGATCGCCCGGCGCACCGCGTCCTTGATCTGCGTCTTGTATCGGCGCAGGAAGCGTTCGCGGTTGCCGATCGACTTGTTCTTGCCGGCGAGTCGGCGGTCGATGATCTGCTGCATGACGCCCTTCGAAATGACGCGGTGGGAACGGACCGATCAGCTGCTCTTGCGCACTCTCAAATACCACTCGCACAGCAGGCGGACCTGCTTGCCCGTGTAGCCCTTGTTGACCATGCGGTTGACGAAGTCCTCGTGCTTCTTGGCCTCGTCGGCGCTGGCCTTGGCGTTGAAGCTGATGACCGGCAGCAGCTCCTCGGTGTTCGAGAACATCTTCTTCTCGATCACCGCGCGCAGCTTCTCGTAGCTGGTCCAGACCGGGTTCTTGCCCTGGTTGTTGGCCCGCGCGCGCAGCACGAAGTTGACGATCTCGTTGCGGAAGTCCTTCGGGTTGGCGATGCCCGCCGGCTTCTCGATCTTCTCGAGCTCGGCGTTCAGGCTGGCCCGGTCGAACACCTCGCCGGTGTCGGTGTCGCGGTACTCCTGGTCCTGGATCCAGTAGTCGGCATAGGTCACGTAGCGGTCGAAGATGTTCTGGCCGTACTCGCTGTAGCTCTCGAGGTAGGCGGTCTGGATCTCCTTGCCGATGAACTCCGCGTAACGCGGCGCCAGCAGTTCCTTGATGTAGGCGACGTACTTCTGCTCGACCTCGGCGGGGAACTGCTCGCGCTCGATCTGCTGCTCCAGCACATACATCAGGTGAACCGGGTTGGCGGCCACCTCCTGGCTGTCGAAGTTGAAGACCTTGGAGATGATCTTGTAGGCGAAGCGCGTGCTGATGCCGCTCATGCCCTCGTCGACGCCGGCGTAGTCGCGGTACTCCTGGTAGCTCTTGGCGCGCGGGTCGGTGTCCTTCAGGTTCTCGCCGTCGTAGACCATCATCTTGCTGTAGAGGCTCGAGTTCTCGGGCTCCTTCAGGCGGGTCAGGATGGCGAACTGGCTCATCATCTTCAGGGTGCCCGGCGCACACGTCGCCCCGGCCAGCGAGCTGCCCTTGAGCAGCTTCTCGTAGATCTTCACTTCCTCGCTGACGCGCAGGCAGTAGGGCACCTTGACGATGTAGATGCGGTCGAGGAAGGCCTCGTTGTTCTTGTTGTTGCGGAAGGCCTTCCACTCGCTCTCGTTGCTGTGCGCCAGCACGATGCCGTCGAAGGGGATGGCGCCGAAGCCCTCGGTGCCCTTGAAGTTGCTTTCCTGGGTCGCGGTCAGCAGCGGGTGCAGCACCTTGATCGGCGCCTTGAACATCTCGACGAATTCCAGCAGGCCCTGGTTGGCCAGGCACAGGCCGCCGGAGTAGCTGTAGGCGTCGGGGTCGTCCTGGGCATAGGTCTCGAGCTTGCGGATGTCGACCTTGCCGACCAGCGAGCTGATGTCCTGGTTGTTCTCGTCACCCGGCTCGGTCTTGGCGATGCCCAGCTGCTTGAGCACGCTGGGGTAGCGCTTGACCACCTTGAAGCGCCGGATGTCGCCGCCGAACTCCTCCAGCCGCTTGACCGCCCACGGGCTCATGATGCGGTTGAGGTAGCGCCGCGGGATGCCGTACTCGCTCTCCAGGATCGGGCCGTCCTCGGCCGCATCGAACAGGCCGAGCGGCGACTCGTTCACCGGCGAGTCCTTGATGGCGTAGAACGGCACCTCCTGCATCAGCTGCTTCAGGCGCTCGGCGATCGAGCTCTTGCCGCCGCCGACGGGGCCCAGCAGGTAGAGGATCTGCTTCTTCTCCTCCAGCCCCTGCGCCGCATGGCGGAAGTAGGACACCACCTGCTCGATGGCGTCTTCCATGCCGTAGAACTCGGCGAAGGCGGGGTAGATCTTGATGACCTTGTTGGCGAACAGCCGCGACAGGCGCGGGTCGTTGCGCGTGTCGATCATCTGCGGCTCGCCGATCGCCTTGAGCATGCGCTCCGGCGCGGTCGCGTAGGCGAGCGGGTTGCGCTTGCACTCGTTGAGGTAGTCCTCCAACGAGAGTTCTTCCTCGCGGGTGCGCTCGTAGCGCGCGGCGAACTTGCTGATCACGTCCATGCAGGCCTCCTGAGGTTCAGGGGAACCGACGGACTGATCATGGCCGCCGGTCCAGGGAAGATCTGATGGAGTCCGTGCACCGCGTTCGTGTTGAACGGTGCGAGGCTCCATCAGAGCTTTCCGTCGCTCTGCAGACGTCTTGCGCGTGTCCTTGCGTGTGACCCGATGATGTCAGCTTCGTTCAAATCGATGCGTCGCATCGATCGAACAAACCCGGAGAAGACAGGGATCTTTACCGGTCGACGCCATCACGGTTGCAACAGCGCCTGTCCCACATCACGGCCGAGCCGCACGTGCGGTTGACGATGCAAGCCCTGTGCCGGGGCGGCCGTTCAGGTGTCGCGCAGGCCGAGCTTCTCGAGCAGGCCGTTGAGCTCGTCGAGCGAGCCGAAGGCGATCGCCACCTCGCCCTGTTCGCCGCGCTTGCCACGCTTCTTGACGCGGATCTCGACGGCGGCGGTCAGCGCATCGGCGAGCTGTTCCTCGATGCGCGCGATGTCGCGCGACTTCTCGGTCTTGACGCGCAGCAGCGGCTGCTGGCGGCCACCCTCGTGGCGGGCGACGAGCTTCTCGGCCTCGCGCACCGACAGCTTGCGCGCGACGATCTCGTGGGCTTGCGTGATCTGGTGCGCCTTGTCCAGCGGCAGCAGCGCGCGGGCGTGGCCCATGTCGAGGTCGCCGGCCATCAGCAGCTGCTGGACCGGCTCGGCCAGGTTGATCAGGCGCAGCAGGTTGGACGTGGCGCTGCGGCTGCGGCCGATCGCCTGGGCGGCTTCCTCGTGGGTCAGGCCGAACTCGTCGATCAGGCGCTGCACGCCCTGGGCCTCTTCCAGCGGGTTGAGGTCCTCGCGCTGGATGTTCTCGATCAGCGCCATCGCGGCGGCGGCCTGGTCGGGCACCTCGCGCACCAGCACCGGGACCTCGTCGAGACCGGCCATGCGGGCGGCGCGGGTGCGGCGCTCGCCGGCGATGATCTCGTACATCGGCAGGCCGTCTGCGGCGGCCACCGGGCGCACCAGCACGGGCTGCATCACGCCCTGGGTCTTGATGCTCTCGGCGAGCTCGACCAGCGAGCCCTCGTCCATGCGCGTGCGCGGCTGGTACTTGCCGGGCCGCAGCTGATCGAGCTTGACGGCGGAGGGTTGCGGCGCGCTCCCGGCGCTGTCGCTGTCGGTGCCGACCTGGGGCCCGAGCAGGGCTTCCAGACCACGACCGAGACCTTTGGGCTTCTTGGTGACCATGGGCGCGATTGTCGGCGATCAGCCCGGCACGGCCAGACGCACCCCGGCGGCCAGTGCACGCAGCAGCGCATGGCCCTCGTCCCAGTCGCCCAGACCGGACTCGCCGTTGAGGTGGCCGCGCGGACCGGCGTCGTGCACGACGGCGCCCCAGTCGGCACAGAAGCCGCGTGCCCGATCGGGCCTGCAGTACGGGTCGTCGGACGACACCACCGCCAGCGCCGCGAACGGCAGCCGGCCGCGTCGCACCGGACGCCAGTTGTGCAGCTGCGGCGGCATGTCCTCGCGCTCGGTGTCGGGTGGGGCGACCAGCAGGGCGGCCTGCACGCGACCGGTCAGCCGGCTGTGCTCGGCCCAGGCGGCGACCAGCTGGCAGCCCAGGCTATGGGCGACCAGCACGACCGGCCCGGCGGTGGCGATGAGCACCTCGTCCAGGCGTGCCATCCAGTCGCCGCGACGCGGCCAGGTCCAGTCGTCCTGCTCGACGCGGCTGTAGCCGTGGCGGGCAATCCAGCGGCTCTGCCAGTGCGCGGCATCGGAGTTCAACCAGCCCGGCAGCACCAGCACGCGGGCCGTCGGCAGGGGGGCGGGAGAGGCGTGAGCGGTCATGACCATGCCGTATTCTTGCGCCTTCGTTTCCTGTTCCCAACCGCTGCGGATCCCCCCCATGAAGCACACCGTCTTCGTCGACGGCCAGGAAGGCACGACCGGCCTGCGCATCCACGAGTACCTCGCCGCCCGCTCCGACATCGAGGTGCTGCGCATCGCGCCCGAACTGCGCAAGGACAGCGCCGAGCGCGCCCGCCTGCTCAACGCCGCCGATGTCGCCTTCCTCTGCCTGCCCGACGCCGCCGCGATCGAGGCGGCCGCGCTGGTCACGAACCCGCGCACCTGCCTGATCGACGCCAGCACCGCCCACCGCATCCACCCCGACTGGCGTTTCGGCCTGCCCGAACTGGCGCCCGGCCAGCGCGACGAACTGCGCGCGAGCAAGCGCATCGCCAACCCGGGCTGCCACGCCAGCGCCTTCATCCTGCTGGCACGTCCGCTGGTCGATGCCGGCCTGATCGCGCCGGAGCAGGCGCTGACGGCGACGTCGATCACCGGCTACTCAGGCGGTGGCAAGAAGATGATCGAGCAGTACGAGGCTGGCGGCGACGCGAAGCTGCAGTCGCCCCGGCCCTATGGCCTGGGCCTGGCGCACAAGCACATCCCGGAGATGATGGTGCAGTCGGGCCTGCGCACCAAGCCGGTGTTCATGCCGATCGTGTCGAGCTTCTACAAGGGGCTGGCGGTGACGATCCCGCTGCATCTGCGCGATGCCGGCGACGCCGAGCGGATCCATGCGGCCTATGCCCGGCGCTACGAGGGCGAGCGCTTCGTGCGCGTCATGCCGCTGGACGATGCGGCCACGCTGGCCGATGGCTTCTTCGACGTCCAGGCCTGCAACGACACCAACCGGGTCGACCTGTTCGTGTTCCGCAACGGGTCTCAGGCGCTGCTGATGGCGCGGCTGGACAACCTCGGCAAGGGTGCCAGCGGTGCCGCCGTGCAGTGCATGAACCTGCACCTGGGTTGCGACGAGGGCCTGGGCCTCTGAGGCCAGGCACCACGGGCATCGGCCCCTGAAACGAAACAACCCGGCCGAGGCCGGGTTGCTGGACGTCAGCGTGAGCCGATCGACGGGGCTCAGGACAGCTGGTCGCTGATCAGCTTGGTCATCTCGAACATCGAGACCTGATCCTTCTTGAAGATCGCCTTGAGCTTGGCGTCCGCATTGATCATGCGCTTGTTGGCTGCATCCTGAAGCTTGTGCTTCTTGATGTATTCCCAGACCTTCTTCGTCACTTCGGTGCGGGGTGCCGGGGTGGCGCCGATCACGGCGGCCAGGGCGGCCGACGGGGTCATTGCCTTCATGAACGCCGCGTTGGGCGTGCGCTTGGCGGCGGCGACCGTCTTCGTGGCGGCCTTCTTCGCAGGTGCCTCGGCTGCCGTGGTGGCCGGAGCCTTGGCCGCCACGGCCTTCTTTGCCGGGGCCTTCTTCGCGGCCGCCTTCTTCGCAGTTGCCATGTGTGTTCTCTCCATCAAGGTATGTGATGTGCCGGCGGCGGGCACGTGCCGCATGAGCACGCTTACTCCGACTCGCATCGCGCCGGTGAATGGTACTGCCTCGAATGGCCCGTTGAGAAGGCGTGATGGGCCGGTTTCCCTCTGAAAACCCCCTGGATTTCCCCTTGAAACCGGACGTTCGATCCCGATCCGGCCATATGACCCAAGCCCGTTCCCGACCCGGACGCATCCGGCCACGTTCGTGGAGCTACGCATCGGCAGCCGCCAAACCGCCCCATACACTGCGAAGCCCGAGCGCCGCGCGGGTCGCCGCGCCTTGCCGGCCCCGTGCCGTGCCATCCCCAAGACACCCGGTCCCACCATGGAAATGCTTCTGTCCCCCGAGTTCTGGCTAGCCGTCGGCCAGATCATCATGATCGACATCCTGCTCGGCGGCGACAACGCGGTCGTGATCGCGCTGGCCTGTCGCAAGCTGCCCGATGCCCAGCGCAATGCCGGCATCCTCTGGGGCACCGTCGGCGCGATCGTGCTGCGCGTCGTGCTGATCTTCTTCGCGCTGACGCTGCTGCAACTGCCCCTGCTGAAGATCATCGGCGGCGTGCTGCTGCTGTGGATCGGCATCAAGCTGCTGTCGCCCGAGGACGATGACGAGCACGACGGCATCCAGGCCAGCGACAAGCTGTGGGCCGCCGTGAAGACCGTCATCGTGGCCGACTTCGTGATGAGCCTGGACAACGTCATCGCGATTGCCGGTGCGGCCGAGGCCACCGGTGGCGACCACCGCATGCCGCTGGTCATCTTCGGCCTGCTGGTCAGCATCCCGATCATCGTCTGGGGCAGCCAGCTGGTGATCAAGCTGATGGACCGTTTCCCGCTGATCATCACCCTGGGCGGCATGCTGCTGGGCTGGATCGCCGGCACGATGGCCGTCACCGATCCGGCCGTCGCGCGCTGGATCACCGCAGGTGTCGAGGTCTCGGCGCCGGTGCGTTACGCGGCGGGCGTGATCGGTGCGCTGCTGGTGCTGGTGGTCGGCCGCTGGCTGGCCTCGCGCCAGGCCGCCGAGCCTGCCGCTGGCTGATCGGTCGCGGATGACCTGACGGGCGTCATGTCGACCGACGCCGACCACCCCGACGACGCCCCTGACGGCGAGGCGCTGCTCGGCCCGTACGTGCTCGATCACGAGCTGGGGCGCGGCACGATGGGGCGGGTCTGGCGTGCCCATGACCGCCGCGACGGGCGCAGCGTCGCCATCAAGACGCTGGCGCTCGGTCAGGAATTCCACGGCTATGAGCTCGACGAGGCCCGCACCCGCTTCGAGCGCGAGGCCCAGGCCGCCAGCCGCTTGCGTCATCCCGACATCGTCGAGGTCGTGGCCTGCGGCAACACCGACACGCTGGCCTATCTGGTGATGGAACTGCTGACCGGCCGCGACCTGTCGGTCCACACCCGGCCCGCCACGCTGTTGCCGGTCACCAGCGTCATCGCCATCGGTGCGCGCGTGGCCGATGCGCTGGCCCATGCGCATGACCATGGCGTGGTGCATCGCGACATCAAGCCGGCCAACGTCATGATCGACCCGGCGCTCGACCAGGTGAAGGTCACCGACTTCGGCGTGGCGCGGCTGCTCGATGCCAGCCGCACCCGGACCGGGCTGGTGCTCGGCTCGCCGTCCTACATGTCGCCTGAACAGCTCGCTGGCCGGGCGATCGATGGCCGCAGCGACCTGTATTCACTGGGCGTCGTCCTGTTCCAGCTCCTGACGGCCCGGTTGCCGTGCAGCGGCTCGACCATGACCGAACTGATGAGCGCCGTGGCGCACCAGCCGGCGCCGGACGCCCGGCAGCTCCGGCCCGGCCTGCCCGATGCGCTGGCCGACGTCGTGACCATCCTGCTCGAGAAGCGCCCCGAGCTGCGTTACGCCGATGGTCACAGCCTGGCCGGCGACCTGCGCCTGGTCGCCACGCGGATGCGCCCGCGCGATCCGGACGCTGTCGACGGCGAGCCCGTGCTGTCCACCGTCTCCGGCGGACGACACGCCCGGCGCCGTCCTCGCGAAGACGGACCGGTTGGCGACGCGCAGGCCCTCCCGGGCTGAGGGCGATGCGGGCACAATGGTTTGCGTGAACATGGACAGATCCAGCCCCGCGCTCCTCAGCTACGAGTTCCATGCCGTGACCGATCGCGGCCGGGTACGCGCCAACAACGAAGACTCGGTGGCGATCGCCGAGGATGCGGCGCTGGCCGTCCTGGCCGACGGCATGGGCGGCTACAACGCCGGCGAGGTCGCCAGCGGCATGGCCACCGCCTTCATCAGCTCCGAGCTGGGGCGCTGGCTGGTCGAGGCCTCGGGCGAGGTCAGCGACCACGACGTGCGCCGCGCGATGGACGTCTGCGTCGACAACGCCAACCGCGCGATCTTCAACGCCGCGAATTCCAACCCGCAGTACGCCGGGATGGGCACCACGCTGGTCGTGGCCGTGTTGCGCGGGACCCAGCTGCTGCTGGGCCACATCGGTGACTCGCGCGGCTACCGCTGGCGCGAAGGGCAGCTGGTCCAGCTCACGCGTGACCACTCGCTGCTGCAGGAGCAGATCGATGCCGGCCTGCTGTCGCCCGAGCAGGCTGCCCTGAGCCTCAACAAGAATCTGGTGACGCGCGCCGTGGGCGTCGAGGACATCGTCCTGCTCGAGGTTCACAACCACGCGCTGGCGGCCGACGACTGGATCCTGATGTGTTCCGACGGCCTGTCGGACATGCTCGACGATGCCCGCATCGCCGAGGTCCTGAGCAGCCACAACCAGGTGGCAGATGCCGCACACGCCCTCGTAGAAGCAGCCAATGAGGCAGGCGGACGCGATAACATCGCCGTGATACTGGTTGCCGTGCGCGCCGCTTCCTCTGCGGGGCGCGCCTGGTGGCCTTTCCGGCGGTGAGGGCTCCGGAACCAGAAAGACCCCCAGCTCAGAGGTCGCGCATGCCTAAGCTTGTCGTTTCGTTGGACGGTGTCGTCATCAAGGAAGTCCAGCTCACCAAGGACAAGACGACGCTGGGTCGTCGGCCCTACAACGACATCGTGATCGACAACCTCGCTGTCAGCGGCGAGCACGCGGTGCTCCAGATGGTCGGACAGGACGTCTACATCGAGGACCAGAACAGCACCAACGGCACCTACATCAACGGTCGCGCCGTCAAGAAGCAGCTGCTCCAGCACAACGACACCGTCGAGATCGGCAAGTACAAGATCAAGTATCTGGTCGAGGACAGCGCCGACTACGAGAAGACGATGATCCTCAAGCCTGGCCAGATGCCGCCGGGCATCGGTGGTGCGCGGCCGCAGACGCCGACCGCACCAGGCCATCTGCCGCCGCCGTCGAACTTCGGCAGCCTCGGCATCTCGACCGTCACGCAAGCCTCCATCAAGGTCCTGTCGGGCGCCGCAGCAGGCCGCGAGGTCGCGCTCACCAAGGTCGTGACCACCGTCGGCAAGCCTGGCGTGCAAGTCGCGTCGATCACCAAGCGTCCCGGCGGTTACGTCTTCGCGCACGTCGAAGGCAGCACCCGCCCGACCGTCAATGGCTCTGCGGTGCAAGGTGATCCAGTCCACCTCAAGGACGGTGACGTCATCGAGCTGGCCGGCACCCAGATGCAGTTCGTGCAGCCCTGAGGCTGAACGGAAGCGCGATACCCGTCCTCAACGGGCTCCGTCTCGCGTGGCCTTGTTCACGTCGGACACATTTCCAGGTCGTCGGTTGCCGGGTCGAGTGCGTTTGTACGCAACCGGGCGCTTGCCCCGCGCACCATCGGCGGGCAGCATTCGCGCCTTGATCGCTCCCGGTCCGGCCCTCGTCTCGACGGCCGTCCTGCGGGCCTGACCTGGAATTCGAATGAACTTGCGCGTCCTCGGCTGTTCGGGCTCGATTGCCCAGGACTGCCGAACCACCTCCTTCCTGCTCAACGACAGCATCCTGATCGACGCGGGCACCGGCGTGGGCGACCTCACGCTCGACGAGATGGCGGCGATCGATCACATCCTGATCTCGCACTCCCATCTCGACCACGTGCTCGGCATCGCGCTGATCGCCGACAGCGTGATGCACCGGCGCATGTCGGGCGAGCAGTGCCGGCCGATCCGGGTGCATGCCTTGCCCGAGACCCTGGAAGCGCTGCGGCGGCATGTGTTCAACAACGTCATCTGGCCGGACTTCACCCGTCTGCCCCGGCCGCATCAGCCGATCCTGGAACTGCACCCGATCGAGATCGGTCAGCAGCTGACGCTGGCCGAGCTTCCCATCGAGGTGCTGCCCGCCGCGCACACCGTGCCGGCCTGCGGCTTCGGTGTCGCGACGCCGAGCGGCTGGTGGGTCTACACGGGTGATACGGGCCCCAATCCGGCCTTGTGGCGCACGCTACGTGGCCGTCGCATCGCCCAGCTGGTGATCGAGACCGCCTTCAGCGACGACGAGCGCGCGCTGGCCGAGGTCAGCAAGCACCTGTCGCCCAGCATGCTGGCAGCGGAACTGGAGCAGCTGGAAGAACACACGCGGGTGGCGATCACCCACGTCAAGCCGGGCGAGATGGCGGCGGTGACCGGCCAGCTCGCCGCGATGGGGCTGGGCCGCACGATCACGTCGCTGTCGCGCGGCGAGACCTTCCGCTTCTGATGCCTCGAAGCCGCTGGCGGCTCACAGCCGCCAGGCGTCCCAGCCGGTGCGCAGGATCAGCAGGCTGACCACCACGATGAAGACGCCGCGCACGAAGCCGGCGCCGCGCTTCAGCGCGAGGTGCGTGCCGACGTAGCTGCCCGCGACATTGGCGACGGCCATGGTCGCCGCGACCTGCGGCATCACATGGCCGGTCCACAGGAACCACGCCAGTGCGGCGACGTTGGTGGCGACGTTCAGCAGCTTCGCGCTGGCCGAGGCATGCAGGAAGTCGTAGCCGAGCGCACGGACCAGCAGGAAGACGAAGAAGCTGCCGGTGCCCGGGCCGAAGAAGCCGTCGTAGAAGCCGATCGAGAGCCCGATCAGCGCGGCGATCAGCCGTTCAGACGAGGCGCTGCGGTGCGGCGCGTGCTCGCGCCCGAGGTCCTTGCGGCGCAGCGTGTACACCAGCACGGCGGCCAGGATGAAGGGCAGCGCCTTGCGCAGGCTGCCCGCGCTGACCTGGGTCACCAGCCAGGCACCGAAGGCGGCGCCCGCGAACGCGGTGGCGACCGCCGGACCGAGCGAGTGCCAGTTCAGCCGCACCCGCCGGGCGTAGAGCCGTGCCGCCCAGGCAGTGCCCCAGACCGAGGCGCTCTTGTTGGTGCCGAACAGCGTGGCGGGTGCCGCGCCCGGGTAGGCCGCGAACAGCGCCGGCACCAGCACCAGTCCGCCGCCACCGACGATCGCGTCGACAAAACCGGCCAGCGCCGAGGCCAGCGTGACCCAGATCCATTCGGTCATGCGCCAGGCGCTGCGTCGGGGCAGTCGTGCATCGTGAGTCCGTGGGGTGTTCCGGAAAAAGAAAAGGCGCCGGGTTGTCCGGCGCCTTCGAATTGTCTCTGGTGTGATGAGGAGGCAGCACCTGCACCCATCGGATCCGGGCTCGCTCGTTGGCGGCCTTGTTCGCTGTCTGCTCGACGTCCCGCGGTGTCGTTGTTCTGCGGGATCGCCGGTTCTTTTGAGTCTGTCTCCTCAGCACCTCGCTCCGGCAAGGAGTCGCTTGGGCTCCGCTTGCGAGTCGCTGGACTGTATCGACGGCCCCTCGCGGCCAGCATCGGGGAGAACCCGCACCGGCGAGGTGGATCAGGTCGCCGCGTCGGCCAGGATCCACTCGGCCGCCCGCTCGGCCAGCATCAGCGTCGGCGAGTTGGTGTTGCCGCTGGTGATGGTCGGCATGACGCTGGCGTCGACCACCCGCAGGCCGCGCACGCCGCGCACCCGCAGGCGGCTGTCGACCACCGCGCCGGGGTCGTCCGCCGCGCCCATCCGGCAGGTGCCGACGGGGTGGAAGATGGTCGTGCCGATGTCGCCGGCCAGCCGCGCCAGGTCCTCGTCGGTGTCCGGGCCGGGACCGGGCTTGACCTCCTGGGGCTGGTAGGCCGCCAGCGCCGGCTGGGCAACGATGCGCCGCGTCAGCCGCAGCGACTGCGCGGCCACGCGCCGGTCCTCGTCGGTCGACAGGTAGTTGGGGGCGATCAGCGGTGCGTCCTCGGGCTTGTGGCTGCGGATCTGCACGGTCCCGCGCGAGCTGGGGTTGAGGTTGCAGACGCTGGCGGTGAAGGCATCGAAGCCGTGCAGCGGCTCGCCGAAGGCTTCCAGCGACAGCGGCTGCACGTGGTACTGCAGGTTGGCGTGGGCCCGACCCGGCGACGAGCGCGCGAAGGCGCCGAGCTGCGACGGCGCCATGCTCATCGGCCCGCTGCGCCGCAGCGCGTATTCCAGACCGATCTTGGCCTTGCCCCACCAGCTGCGCGTCATCGTGTTGAGCGTGCGCGTGCCCTGAACGCCGTAGACCGCCCGGATCTGCAGGTGATCCTGCAGGTTCTGGCCGACGCCCGGCAGTTCGTGATGCGGCTGCACGCCCAGCCCGTGCAGCAGGTCGCCCGGGCCGATGCCCGAGAGCTGCAGCACCTGCACGCTGCCGATGCTGCCGGCGCTCAGCAGCACCTCGCCGCTGGCATGCACGGTCTCGACGCCGTGCGGCGTCCGGACCTCGACGCCGGTGCAGCGCTGCTGGCCGTCAGGCTGGCGTTCCAGCAGCAGGCGCTGGACCTGCACGCCGGTCCACAGCTCGAAGTTGGGGCGACCGAAGCAGGTCGGCCGCAGGAAGGCGCGGGCGGTGTTCCAGCGCAGGCCCTTGCGCTGGTTGACCTCGAAGTAGCCGACCCCCGTGTTGTCGCCCTGGTTGAAGTCCTTCGTCGCCGGGATGCCGGCCTGCACGGCCGCTTCGGCGAAGGCGTCCAGGATGTCCCAGCGCAGCCGCTGCTTCTCGACCCGCCACTCGCCGCCATGACCATGCGCGGCGGCAAAGGCCGCGTCGGGCGGCTCGGCCGCGCCGGCGTCCAGCCGCCAGTGGTTCTCGTGGCGCTTGAAGGCGGCCAGGCAGGCGTCCCAGCGCCAGGCGTCGTCACCGGTCAGAGCGGCCCATTGTTCGTAGTCGCGCGCCTGACCGCGCATGTAGATCATCCCGTTGATGCTGGAGCAGCCGCCGAGCACCTTGCCGCGCGGGTAGCGCAGCGCGCGGCCGTTCAGGCCCGGATCGGGTTCGGTGCGGTAGAGCCAGTCGGTGCGCGGGTTGCCGATGCAGTGCAGGTAGCCGACCGGGATGTGGATCCAGTGGTAGTCGTCGTGGCCGCCCGCTTCCAGCAGCAGCACGCGCCGCCTCGGGTCGGCCGACAGCCGGTTGGCCAGCAGGCTGCCGGCGGTGCCGGCGCCGATGATGATGTGGTCGAAGGTGGGCATGTCGTTCTGGTCGGGGGAGAGATCGGTGGCGGATCGCAGGCTCAGTGGACGAGCCCGGTCGCCAGGACGGGGAACAGCTTGATCAGGCCCTCGGCCATGATCTCGACGGCCAGCGCCGCCAGGATCAGGCCCATCAGCCGCGTCATCACGTTGATGCCGGTGCGACCCAGCCAGCGCGCGATGCGGCCGGCGGCCGAGAAGCTCGCGTAGGTCGCCAGTCCGACCACCACGCCATAGCCGACGAGGGCGGCGCGCTGGGTCCAGTGGCGGGTCTGGTCGGCGTAGATCACCATCGTCGAGATGGTGGCCGGACCGGTCAGCAGCGGGATGGTCAGCGGCACGACCGCGATGCTGGCGCCGGCGTCGACCTTCTGCTCGCCTTCGCTGACGTCCTCGCGACGGCCCTCGGCCGGTTGTGCGTTGAGCATCTGCAGCGCGCTGATCAGCAGCAACGTGCCGCCGCCAACCTGGAACGAGGCCAGCGAGATGCCGAAGAACTCGATCACCTGCAGGCCGGCCAGCGCGCTGATCGAGATCACGCAGAAGGCGGTGAAGCTGGACACGCGGATGGTGTGGCGGCGCTGCGCGGCGTCCAGGCCCTGCGTGAAGTGGATGAAGAACGGCACGACGCCGATCGGGTTCACGATCGCGAGCAACGCGATCAGGGGCTTGAGGAGATCCATGGCGGGCGATTCTCGCGGGGTCGCGCCGGTGTGAATTGCGCCACTCGCTGGCCTGCGCACAACACTTGTTGACACGCGCCCCTTTCAAGCTCTTGACTGTCGCGCATAATGGTTCTTCGTGTCTGGATGCGTGCGCCTTCTCTGTTCCCTGGAATGAGTGCTGGCTGTAGCTCCGCCACTGGCTCCCCGGCTCGACCGGTACTTGATTGTTGAAAGGCGCTCTTCCATGGGCAACAAACTCTATGTGGGCAATCTCGCCTACAGCGTTCGCGACGAAGATCTGAACGACGCGTTCTCCCAGTTCGGTGCGGTCCAGTCCGCCAAGGTCATGATGGACCGTGAAACCGGCCGCTCCAAGGGCTTCGGCTTCGTGGAAATGGGCTCGGACGCCGAAGCCCAGGCAGCCATCAACGGTCTGAACGGCCAGGCCATCAGTGGCCGCGCCGTGGTCGTGAACGAGGCTCGCCCCCGTGAAGAGAAGCCGGGCGGCTTCCGCAGCCCGTACGGCGGCGGTGGCAACCGCAGCGGCGGCGGCGGTGGCGGCGGCTACGGTGGTGGCGGCGGCGGCGGTGGTTACGGCGGTGGTGGTGGCGGCGGTGGCGGTGGCTTCCGCAGCCCGTACGGCGGTGGCGGCGGCGGTGGTGGTCGCAGCGGCGGCGGCGGTGGCCGCAGCGGTGGCGGCGGCGGTGGCTACGGTGGTGGCGGCGGCTACGGCTACTGATCCCCTCCGTCGCAGCGCAAGCTCGCGATGACAGAAAGCCGACCCTCGGGTCGGCTTTTTCACGTCTGGACGTCTGGATGTCTGCGCGCCCTGCGATTCCGCAGTCTCAGCCGGGCGACGGGCGCCTGGGCTTGCGCGGACGGCCGGACATCAGCCGGTCGAAGAGCGCATCGGGCATCCAGCGCAGCAGCGTGGCGACGAGCCCCATCTGCCACGGGATGACCCGCCGTCGCTCGCCGCGTTCGATCGCCTTCAGCGCCCGTTCGGCGAAGGCCTCCGGCTGCATCAGGAACGGCATCGGGTAGGGATTGGCCTGCGTCAGCGGCGTGGCGATGAAGCCCGGCATCAGCGTGACGACCTGGAGCCCGTGCGTGCGCTGCTCGATCCGCAGGCTCTCGCAGTAGCTGATGACCGCCGCCTTGCTGGCGCAATAGCCGCCGTGGCCGGGCAGTCCGCGGATCCCGCCGACGCTGCCGATGCCCACGAGCGTGCCGCGCCGGGCTTGCTGCATCGGTGCCAGGTAGGGCTGGAAGGTCGCGGCCATGCCGATGACGTTGGTCGCGTACAGATCGGCCAGCACGTCGAGATCACCCCGCTCGGCCGTGTCGATGCCGATGCTGATGCCCGCATTGGCGATGACGACGTCCGGCACGCCCATCGCCGCGATGACCTGCCGGCCGGCCGCGACGATCTCGTCGACCACCCGCACGTCGGCGCGCACGCACAACACGCGGCCGGCTTCGGGGGCGTGTTCGCGGGCCCAGTCCTGCAGGGCTTCGACCCGCCGTGCGATCAGCGCCAGACGCCAGCCGCGCCTCGCACAGGCCGTCGCCAGCGCCAGACCGATGCCGCTGGAGGCGCCGGTGATGACCACCAGCGGGGCGATGCGTTCAGCGTTCGGCACGACCGCCCATGCCATCGCCGGGTGTCGGGTCGATCAGGCCGCGCACGCCGCCATCGAGCACCACCACCCGCGTGGTGTGGTCGTAGTCGAGCTTGCCGGCATCGAAGCGGCTGGCGCCCAGGCTCAGCCGCACCGGCAGGTCGCTGCGCACCCGCCCGGCACGCACGTCGAAGACCATCACCTCGCTGGTGAAGACCAGCGGCCCGGCCTCGCCGGGGATGGCCTCGCGCTCGACGCGCGCACCGCCTTCGAGCCGGACCTGGCTGCCGTCGCCTTCGGCCACGGCCCGCGGTGCGGCGGCGCGCAGCTGGTGGCCTGCCAGGTCGGTCCAGCGCACCCGTGCACCGTCGATGACGAGCTGGTCGGTGGCCGGGAAATGGCGCACCCGGTCGCCCTCGATGACGCCCTGGGCCGGACCGGTGCGGGTGTAGTGCTGGACCGAGAAGCCGAGCATCTCGTAGTCGGGCTCGCTGGCCGCGAGGGCTGCGCTGACGGGCGCGTCACCCGACGGCGTCTGGCGCACCAGCCAGCCGGTGGCGGCGGCGATCGTGGCGAGCAGCAGCACCGGCAGGTACTGCGGCAGCTTGTGGCGCAGCCGGACGGTCCAGGGCAGCTGGCGCTCCGGCTCGGTCGCGGTGGTCAGCGGCGGCAGCGGAAGGGGGAGCGGCAGCGGGCCGGAATCGTCGTCCATGTGGATCGGGTCGGCTCGGCCTCAGGCCGATGCGCCGTCCAGCGTGGTCAGGTGACCGTGCAGCAGCTCGGCGTAGCGGCCGGCCGCCATCAGCAGGACGTCGCAGAACTCGCGTGCTGCGCCATGACCGCCGGGCACCGAGGTGACGTGGTGGGCGATGGCGCGGACCTCGGCATGCGCGTTGGCCGGCGCGCAGGCGAAGGCGCAGCGCGTCATCAGCGGCAGGTCGGGCCAGTCGTCGCCGATCACGGCCAGCTCGGACCAGCCGACGCCCAGTCGCGCCAGCAACGCGGCGGCGGCCGCGAGCTTGTCGTGCACGCCGAACAGCGCCTCGGTCACGCCCAGGTCGGCGCAGCGCCGGCGTACGCCGGGCGAGTCGCGACCGGTCAGGATGACCGGCTGGATGCCGCCGCGCGCCAGTAGCTTGATGCCGTGGCCGTCGAGCGTGTTGAAGGTCTTCTCGCCCTCGCCACCGGCGCCGATCGCGATGCGGCCATCGGTCAGGCAGCCGTCGACGTCGAAGATCGCCAGCCGCACGCCTTGCGCCTGCATCAGCAGCGCCGGGTCGACACGCAGCGTCGGCTGCACCGGGCGGCCGGGCGGGATCACGGGATGAGCCACTGTGGACGAGGAAGTGGGCGTGGGCTCGGGCTTGGGCGTCGCCATCCTCAGATCACCTTCGCGCGCATCAGGTCGTGCGTGTTGACCGCGCCGACCAGCCGGCCTTCGGCATCGCTGACCAGCAGCGCGTTGACGCGGGCGTCCTCCATGCGCGTCGCGGCCTCGACCGCCAGCGCGTCCTGCGGCACGCTGCGCGGGTTCGGCCGCATGACGGCGCGGGCATCCAGGCCACGCAGGTCCAGGCCGCCCTCGATCGCGCGGCGCAGGTCGCCGTCGGTGAAGATGCCGATCGCGCGGCCCTCGGCGTCGACCACGGCGGTCGCGCCCAGGCCCTTGCTGCTCATCTCGCGCATGACCTCCAGGAAGGGCGTCTCCGGCGCCACGCGCGGCACCGCGTCGCCCTTGCGCATGATGTCGCGCACATGGGTCAGCAGCTTGCGTCCGAGCGCGCCGCCGGGGTGCGAGCGGGCGAAGTCCTCGGCGCGGAAGCCGCGGGCATCGAGCAGCGCGACCGCGAAGGCATCACCCAGCGCGAGTTGCGCGGTGGTGCTCGCGGTGGGCGCGAGGTTCAGCGGGCAGGCCTCCTGCTCGACCTGGTTGGACAGCACCAGATCGGCATGCGCGGCCAGCGTCGACTCGGCCCGGCCGGTCATCGCGATGAGCGTGATGCCCACGCGCTTGAGCGCCGGCAGGATCGCGGCGAGCTCGTCGCTCTCGCCCGAGTTGGAGATCGCCAGCACGACATCGCCGGGCTGGACCATGCCGAGATCGCCGTGGCTGGCCTCGGCCGGATGCACGAACAGCGCGGGCGTGCCGGTGGAGGCGAGCGTCGCGGCGATCTTGCGGCCGACGTGGCCGCTCTTGCCCATGCCCATGACCACCACGCGACCGCTGCAGGCCAGCGTGCGGCGCACCGCCTCGGCGAAGGCCTCGCCCTGCTGGGCCTGCAGCGCGACCAGTGCATCGGCCTCGATCTGGAGGGTCTGGCGGGCCATCGCGATGGCGCGTGCGGGGTCGAAGGCGGGGGAGTTCACGGCGCGCTTGCGCCGGTCTTGCCGGCGCCATGTCTTACGATCCGGCGATTCTAGGCGGCACCCTTTTTGCCCCTTGCCTCCGGTCCCCCGCTCCGATGGCCACCTCGCTCGACCTTGCGCTGCTCTACCTGCTGGCCGCCGTGACCGGCGTGGTGATCTGCCGCCTGCTCAAGCTGCCCGCGATGCTGGGCTACCTGATCGTCGGCGTGCTGATCGGCCCGCATGCGCTGGCCCTGGCGCGAGATTCGGCCGGCATCCGCTACCTGGCCGAGTTCGGCGTGGTCTTCCTGATGTTCGTCATCGGGCTCGAGTTCAACCTGCCCAAGCTGCGCAGCATGTGGCGGCTGGTGTTCGGACTCGGCATGGGCCAGGTGGTGCTGACCATCGTCGGCGCGGTGCTCGGCAACGTCTTCCTGACGGCGGTCTTCGCGTGGCTGGCACGGCCGTGGGAATTGCACTGGACCGGCGCGATGGCGCTGGGCGCGGCGCTGGCGATGTCCAGCACGGCCATCGTCGCCAAGATGATGGCCGAGCGCATCGAGCTGGAGAGCGAACACGGCCGCCGCGTCATGGGCGTGCTGCTGTTCCAGGACATCGCGGTGGTGCCGCTGCTGGTGCTGATCCCGGCGCTGGCGCAGGGCGGCGACGACATCGCCCGGACGCTCGGCGTGGCCGTGCTGAAGGCCGCCGTGCTGCTGGCCGTGCTGTTCTGGGGCGGCCAGCGCCTGATGCGCTGGTGGCTCACCCGCGTGGCCAAGCGCAAGAGCGAGGAACTGTTCATCCTCAACCTGCTGCTGATCACGCTGGGGCTGGCCTGGCTGACCGAACACGCGGGCCTGTCGCTGGCGCTGGGCGCCTTCGTCGCCGGCATGCTGATCGCCGAGACCGAATACAAGCACCAGGTCGAGACCGACATCCGGCCCTTCCACGACGTGCTGCTGGGCCTGTTCTTCATCACCATCGGCATGAAGCTGGACCTGCACCCGGTGCTCGAACGCTGGCACCTCGTGCTGATGCTCAGCACCGCGCCGGTGCTGGCCAAGGGCGTGCTGGTGGCCTGCCTGGCGCGCGCCACCGGGGCGCCGGCGGGCGTGGCGATCCGCACCGGCCTGTACCTGGCGCAGGCCGGCGAGTTCGGCTTCGTGCTGCTGAGCCTGGGCACCGAACACGCGCTGATCGCCGACCGCTGGCTCAGCCCGGTGCTGGCCTCGATGGTGATCTCGATGCTGGCCACGCCCTTCCTGATCATGCACAGCGACCGCATCGTGATGCGGCTGGCGGCCAGCGACTGGCTGCTGCAGTCGGTGGCGCTGACCAGCATCGCCAAGAAGGCGATCCGGACCGAGGCGCACGTGATCATCTGCGGCTACGGCCGCGCCGGCCAGAACCTGGCCCGGCTGCTCGACAAGGAACACATCCCCTACATGGCGCTGGACCTCGACCCCGACCGGGTCCGGCAGGCCGCCGCCGCCGGCCAGAGCGTCGTGTTCGGCGATGCCGCGCGGCTGCAGAGCCTGATGGCCGCCGGCCTGGCACGCGCCAGCGCGGTGGTCATCAGCTACCACGACACGCCGTCGTCGCTGAAGGTGCTGCACCACGTCCACGAACATGCGCCGCAGGTGCCGGTGGTCGTGCGGACCATCGACGACACCGACCTCGAGAAGCTGCGCGCGGCCGGCGCCACCGAGGTCGTGCCCGAGGCCATCGAGGGTTCGCTGATGCTGGCCAACCATGCGCTGGCGCTGGTGGGCGTGCCGATGCGGCGCGTGCTGCGCATCACCCAGGAAGCGCGCGACGCCCGCTACAGCCTGCTGCGCGGCTACTTCCACGGTGTCGACGACGACACCGTGCAGGAGCTGGAGCAGGAGCGCCTGAGCAGCGTCAGCGTGCCGGCCGCCGCACCGACGATCGGCCAGGCGCTCGACGAGCTGGCGCTGGAGGCGATCGGCGTGGTGGTCATCTCGATCCGCCGCGCCAGCGGCCAGGTCGAGCGGGTCCGCGAGGACACCCGGCTGCGCGGCGGCGACGTGCTGGTGCTGCGCGGCCTGCCCGAGGCGCTGGCGCTGGCCGAAGGCAAGCTGCTGCACGGCTGAGACCGCCGCAGCGGCCGGCCTCAACCTTCGTCGTCGAACTTGATGTAGCGCACCCGCGGGTCGTCCTGCGGCGTGCCTTCGAGCGGGTTGCCGGGCTCCTGCTGGGGCCGCCAGGCGACCACTTCCTCGATCTTGCGGGCCAGCGCGAAGTCCTTCTCGGTGATGCCGCCGGCCGAGTGGGTCGTCAGCTTCACGCCGACCACCGCATAGGTCACCGTCAGGTCCGGGTGATGCCAGCCGGCTTCGGCCAGGTGGCCGATCACGTTGACGACCATCAGCGTGGCCTTCCAGCCGCCGGTGCGGTAGCGGCGGCGCAGCAGGCCGTCTTCCAGGGTCCAGTGCGGCAGCTCGGCGGCCAGGCGGTCGCGGATCTGCGCCTCGCTCAGGACGGCATCGGTGGGCTTCATGGTGACTCCAGGCGGGCGGTGACGAAGGGCGCAGCGTGCCGCAGACGGCGCGGTCGCGCAGCGCCCGGCCCGATGACTGCGATGCGCGTCAGGCCTTGCCCGCGTGTTCAGGCCACCGCGATCTGGTGGACCATGTTGGCGCGCAGCCGCGCGGCCATCACCGCACCGGCGGCGCGCAGGAACTCGATCGCGATGCCGGGTGCGCGGGCGGCCAGTTCCTCGAAGCGCGGCAGGTGCATGGCCCAGACCTGGGTCGGCGTCATCGCCTCGATGTTGGCCGAGTGCGGCTGGTCGCTGAACAGCCCCGTCTCGCCGACCAGCGCGCCCGGCCGCAGCAGCGCGATGCGGGCCTGCGCGGCGGTCGGCCCGGTGCGGTAGACCTGCAGCGAGCCGGCGGCGATGAAGTAGGCGGTGCGGTCGGCGTCGCCTTGCCGGATCAGCAGGTCGCCGGCCCGCATCTCGTAGGCCGCCAGGTAGGACCCGAGCGTGCGCCACTGGAACGGATCCAGGCGGGTCTGGAACGCGTCTTCCGTCTTCAACGATCTGACCACCGTGATCAGGTCTTCCAGGTCCATCGCGGGCTCCGTCTTGGCGCAGGCTGTGGGGCGTGATGTTCGGGCAGGCTTGCCGATGGCACCAGCGCTGCAAGGTGACCCGTTGCAACCGGTCCGCGACGGAATCGTCGGCGCGGACGTGCTTGTGGGCCGGCACCGCCCGATTCGGGGGGGCATAACGAGGCCCGGCCCCGAGGGGCCGGGTGAGGCGCGGGTGACGTGTCCTGTGTCACGCGGCAGCAGTGGACTTCAACGAGGCCCGGCCGGACTGGCCGGGTGAGCGCCGCGCGGCAGGCGTGTCGCGGGCAGGAAGAAACCGTATTGGCCGACCGAGGTGATGCCCGATGACCAGAGCGCGGTGATGCCGACCAGGCCGCCAAGGCCGTCGATGCCATCGAGACCGTCTTGCGTGCCGACCGTGCGCTGGCGCAGCAGCCGGACCTCGGCCAGGTCGAGCGGCTCGGCCCATTGGGGCCAGACATAGGTCCGCGCACCGACGAAGCCGGTCGTGACGGCGCGCCGGCCGACCGGCACGACCGGGTGCAGCGGCAGCGACTCGACGGCCAGCCAGATCAGCAGCGGTTGCCCGGGCGGCCTCGTGTCGGTCGGTGCCTGGGCCTGATGCGCATGGGCCAGCAGCGTCGCCGGGTCCCAGCCCAGGCTGTGCTGAGGCTCGAACGGGCCGCCGAACAGGCCGTTGGCCAGGCGTTGGTGATGCCGGTTCGGGTCCTGACCGCGCGCCCGCTGCTCCGACGGATCGAGCGACAGCGCCAGCTGGCGGAACTCCTGCGCCAGACGCTGCTGGCCGGACGAGAAGTCGAAGCGGGTACGGGCGACATGGCCCTTGTCGTTCACGACCGCATCGGTGCCGAAGCCGGCCAGGAAACCGAGCGCCCGCGCGTCGCCCCGCCAGGCCCGCGCGGCCGCCCGGTAGTCCGCCGCCGGGATCTCGCGCAGGTGCGCCACAGGACCGCGCAGGCCGCCCTTCAGCGGCACCTCCAGGTTGAACTCGGGCGCCAGGCTGCGGCCGCGCAGGTGCAGGTCCAGCAGGTCGACCAGCGCGTCGCGCGTGATGCCCTGCAGCCGCGCGCAGGTGCCGGTCCATGACAGCGTGACCGCCTGCCGGTGGTCCTGGGCACAGACCCGCAGCAGGCCCAGCGCGGCCATGAAGCCGATCGGCGAGCCGATCGGCAGGCCGGTCAGGTCAACGTGGCTCATCGGCGATGCCTCCTGCCGCGTCAGGTCCGGCCGGACCTGGTGTCGCCACCTCGTCGATCGCCGCGCGCGCATCGGCAGCCCGCAGCAGCCACTCCATCTGCGCCAGCCGCCAGGGGCCGAAGGCGTCGAGCAGCCCGGCCCATTCGCGTGCCCTGTGGCGGCCCAGGCTGACCAGGTCGGCGCCTGGCGCCGCCGCGTCCTCGCAGCGCGGGCCCCAGGGGCGGGCGTGGCCGTGGTGGCTGGCGACGAGGTGCCGCACCAGCCGGCTGTCGGGACCGGCGGCCGGGCTCGCCGGGGTTCCCGGCGGCAGGCTGGCGAACTCGTGCCGGAAGCCCCGAGGCAGCGGCGCGTCGCGCCAGGCCGCGAGCTGGTCCGCCCGCCGTCGCCGCGCCGACCGGGCCCGTGCCGGGCCGGCCGCAGCCGCCAGCGGGTGACCGTGCAGCAGCTGCTGCAGGCGCGGCTCCGCCTTGCCGGCGTCATGCAGCGCGGCGGCCTGCACGATCGCGTCGCGTTGTGGATGGCGATGCGCCAGACGCGCGGCGCAGCGGGCGACGTCGCGGTGGTGCTGGTCGAGCGTGGTGGCCCGGCCGGTCTCGAACGCGCCCTCGATGTCGTCGACGCCGGGGCCGCGCAGCACGATGCCGTGCGGATGTGGCTCGATCTGGACCTCGTTCGTCCGATCCAGCAGCGGATGGCCCGAGGCCCGGGCAGCGGCCAGCAGGGCCTGGCGGGTGGCGACGAGCGCGTCGCCAACATCCGCGCCGGGTGCGTCGGCCCGGTGTTCGAGCGCCCGCAGCGTGTGCGTCCGTTGCGCCAGCGCAGCGCCATGCAGACCCCAGGCCGCCCCATGACCATCGACCAGGCGGGCGACGGTCCGGTGCCGCGTGCCGGGTTCCAGCATCACCCGATCGGCCAGGTCCTCGACCGGCTCGGCCGATCCGGGCGCCCAGCCCCAGCGATCGCAGCCGCCATAGGCCGCCGGAACCATCAGGGTGTCGCCCGGGCGGATCTGGCGGGCGGTGACCGGTTCGCACGCCTGCGGACCGCGCCAGCGCAACACCAGTCGTGCGGTCGGCCGATCCGGTGCGGCGTCGGGGTCGTCCACGCCGGTCTCGTCGACGCCGGATTCGTCGCGCGCCTGGCCGTCGCGGTCGTCCAGGTCCGGGTCCGGTCGACCGGCCAGCCAGCGCCGCACGGTCGCGGTCGGCAGCGACAGGCTCTCGCGCTGCATCGGCGGCAGCAGTTGCGCGGCGCGGGACCACGTGTCGGCGGCGTGGGGCAACAGGTCGTCGCGCCACACCAGCGACACCTCCGACGCCCGGTCGACGGGGCCGTGCAGGAAGGCCGTGAGGTCCAGCTCGGGCGCGCCCACACCGGTCTGCGCCAGCAGTTCCAGGTGGATCGGCAACAGGCTGGCCGCCTCGGTGGCGTCGGTTGCCGCAGCGGTGGAACGTGTCTCGGACGCGAGAACGATCGCCAGATCGGCGTCGACCGCGATGCCCTGCGTGGTCACGATCACCGCCGCCTCGTTCACCGACGCGGTCCAGGCGGCATCCCGCGCCGCCGGTCGTGAACGCCCGGTGAGCAGCGCGCAGCGCACGCCCTCCCGGGTCAGCCGGTCGACACACTGCCGGGCGAGCGCGAGGCGGTCGACGACCAGCGCGACACGGCGCGCGTCGTCGCTGGCCAGGGCCTCGCGGGCGCGTCCGCAGACCGCCTTGACGGCGGCGGCACCGACGCCGTCGAGGCTGATCCGGCGGCAGGGGCGTGCGGCGGGCGCCTGCGCCGGCTCGTGGGCCAGCTCGGTCGACGCGTACGACAGCACGTCGATGCCGGCGCCGGCTTCGCGCAGCGCGCCGAGCGTCTGCACGAACGGTGCCGTGCGATCGGCCGCGTCGACCAGCACCAGCGTGTCGTCGCTGAAGAAGGCCGCATGCAGCGGCCAGCGCGACGGGCTGACGCCCAGGCCGCGGAACATCAGCCTCGAACCCAGCGCATCGACGGTGGCCAGCGCGACGGTCAGCCGCTCCGGGTACAGCACCCAGTCGTCGTCGCCGTGCACGCTGCCGCGCAGGTCCGCGACCTGCAGTTCGTCGGGCAGCACCGCCTGCAGGTGTTGCGCATGCGCCTGCACCGGGTCGACCGCCAGATGCCGGTCGCGCACGTGGACGATGCGCCGCCAGGCGCCGTGCCCGGCCGCCCAGACGGCGGCCTCCAGCAAGGCGGCCGGGCCGAGATCGGCCGGCAGGTCGACCGCCCCGGCCTCGCGCCGCGCCAGACGACCGGCGACCTGCACCAGCCACGGCGAGGGCGCGTGGCCCTGCACCGCCGCGTGGAAGGCCTCGAACGTGGCCATCGACAGGTCCGTCATGCCGGATCCTTCGCGCCGGCGGGCCGGAACAGCCCGATGCCGAAGTGGCGCCAGCGCCCGGCGATGACCGGGCCTTCGACCGGACCGGCGAAGCGCACGGTGGCGTGGTAACGCGGCAGTCGGGTGGGGATGTCCAGGGCGGCCGGCGCGCCGTGGAAGGCGCTGGTGCGTGCCAGCGTCGCCTCGACCGGCAGCGGCAGGCCGGCGGTGGTCAGCGAGCCGACCAGGGCCCGCAGCAGCAGGTCGGCCTCGGCGCGTTTCGGCGGGCGGTCCAGCAGGACCGGCGTGACGCTGGTCCACGTGGCACTGGCCCGGCACCAGGTGGCCCGGCGCAGCGCGTGCGGCGTGTCGAGCGTCTCGATCACCGGGGCCAGCCGTGCGGTCTGGCCGTCGGGCAGGTGCAGCCACGTCAGCCGCTGCAGGCCGTCCAGCAGGCTCGCCCGTTCGTCCGGCGACAGCGACCGGGGCAAGCCCACCGCGAGGCCGTGGATGCGGCCCCAGGCGCGCGCGTGGCCGACATCGGGCAGCGGCAGCCAGGCGACGTGCCGGACCGGCGCGGCCGGATCGACGTCATCGCCGTGGCCGTGCAGGGCCGCCGGTGCGTGGTGACCGAGCAGCGCCATCAGCGCGGCCCGCGCCGCCCGCGCCAGCAGGTGCGCGCGGTCGGCGCTCCACGCGGCATCGTCCAGCCGGAACGCGATCCAGTCATGCCCGGCCGGGGTCACCTCGATGGGCTGGCGGTCGGTCGGCCGGTAGGCCTGCAGCGTCTCGCACGCCGGCAACGGCCGCCGCGGCTGGGCGGCCGCGTGGTCGTCTGCCCGATCCGCGAACTGCCGTTCGAGCTCGTCGAGACGGCCGGCCAGCGCAACGCGCAGGTGCTCGCGGCCGTCTGCATCGGGGACCCAGCGCACGGCCGGACGGTCGCTCACGGCCCGGAACCGGGCGGTCACGAAGGCGTGCGAGGTGCCGACATGGGTCATGCGGCTGGCCAGCCGGTCCAGCACCGCCAGGTCTTCGGCCGGCAGGTCGAGGTCCCAGTACAGGCTGACCTCCGGCGGGCCGAGCAGACAGGCGGTCGGGAACTGGCGCACCTGCCGGTTCGGGGCCAGCACACCGGGCGACCGCTCGGCGCTCCAGCGGGACCGGGTGTCGTTGACCGGCACATAGCTGTCGGGCGCCGCGCGGGTGTCGGCATCGGGAAAGGCCATTGCCGGCGGACCTGCCTGTGCCAGGGCATCGAGCAGCCGGCGTTCCGGCCCGGACAGGCCGCCGCTGCTGCGCCAGGCGGCGGCGACCAGGGCCGAGTACACCCGCGACGGGTGGGGCGGCCACTCGGGTTCGCGCGGGTTGGCGTGGTGGGCGGCGCCATAGCGGCCGGAGGGGAAACCGATCTGGAGCTGCAGCATGGCCGCCTCACTCGTCCGCCACATCCCCGGCGGCGACCGCGTCGCGGCTGCTGCGCACCAGCGCGGTCAGTCGCTCGTCGGCGACGAGGCGGAGCAGGTCGGGCCGGAACGCCAGGCCGTGTTCACGCGCATGGGCCAGGGCCTGCAACAGCAGTTCGCGGGCGCCTTCGGCGTCGAGCGACAGCGGCGTGCAGTCCTGCAGCGAACGGCCGATCAGCTCGAGTCGGCCGGCGTCGCGCGGCATCAGCTCGCAGCGCGAGCGCAGGCGGTAGCCGGTCTCGTTCTGCGCCAGCAGGCCGTAGAGCGCCAGTGCCGCCAGCGCGGCCCGGCCGGCCTGGTTGCGGGCCTCGGCGGCGTCATCGTGGTCATGGCTGAAGGCGATCTGGCGCAGGCCGGAACACGACAGCACGCTGGTCTGCCGCGCACCGCTGATGACGGCGGCGCAGGGCACCGCCGTGGCGGGCACGCTGCCGAAGCCGAACTCGCTGGGCTTGCGGCCCTTCTCCTTGCCGCCGGTGCGGATGCGGAAGCGCTCGACCGGATCGCCGGTCGGCAGCAGCTCGGCCACCGAGCTGCGCACGTCCATCGGGTCGGACTTGGTCGCCGACAGGTCGGCCGGATGCGCGTCCAGGCCGATGATTTCCGACGTCATCAGGCGCGGGATCCGGGCCGACAGCGGGCCGCCGCCGCCGTTGCTGTCCCAGGCCCCCAGCACCAGCGTGACCGGTGCATGCGTGAACAGCGCACGCGCGTTGGTGAGCCGGCAGGCCATCACCGCCTGGCCGTCCGGCGTCAGGCAGTAGGGCGTGCCTTCGGCCGTGCGGGCCGCCCGCATCACGGCGTCATAGATGCGATGCGAGAGCTGCAGCACCGAGTAGGTCGGCTCGTCGCGCAGGGTCGGGAAACCGATCTCGATGTCGGGGTAGGGGATGCGGCCGGCACGGGACGCCGCCAGCAGCGCCGCCTCGATGCGGTTGGACTGGCTCTGCGGCGAGTCCAGCACGACCACGTCGCGGGGCCGGCCGTCGACGTAGGCCTTGCGGAAGGCGATGTAGGGCGGATCGCCGCGCCGGGTCGCCGCATAGGTCGGCGGGCAGACCAGGCCGTCGCCCGCGAGGTTGTCGAGCTCCACGCTCAGCCGGATCACCGAGTGGTTGGCGACCGACGTCAGCAGGCGATCGAAGTTCAAGGGCGCTCCCGGAATGGATGTGTCGCAAGGGAGCGCGAAGATAGTTTCGAGGCATGGCGCTTGTCGTCGCGCGATTGAGTCAGCCGGATACCACTTCTGCGGGGTACGTGCGTCACCTGAGTCGGTATTCGGTCCCCGTCGCAATGGCGAACGTGGTGGATGGGGCGGTGTGGAGACTGTTCGTCCTCCTCTCCAGCCATGACCCTCGGGATGCCCCTTCACCACCAGCCCCCAACCAGCCCGCACGACCCGCCGATGGCGCCGTGGGGCAAGCTCACCCGCGATCCGGTCAGTGGCGCCGTCGTGGCCATGCATCCGCTGCTCGATCACCTCGTCGACGTGTCCAGCTGCTTCGTGGCCCTGGCGCGATGTCAGGCCATCCGGCGTTCGCTGGAGCAGGCCGCCGGCCGGCGTCTGGCCGAGACCGACCTGAAGCGCCTGGCGGCACTGGCCTTCCTGCACGACATCGGCAAGGCCACGGCCGCATTCCAGGGCAAGTGGTGGCGGGAACACGAGGTGCCGCCGCACTGGCCGGCGCACGGGGGGCATGGCAGCGACGGCTGGGCGCTGTTCGCCGAACCGGACGACAGCGGTGTCGCGCGCATCGCGGCCGCCTTGCCGCAGGCCGCGATGGCCGGATGGGGCGACGCCACCTTCGACCTGCTGCGCGCCAGCATCAGCCACCACGGCCGGCCGGTGTCGGACGAACCGACGGCGGGTCCGCTGGCATGGCAGCCGGTGCAGCTGGATGGCGAGGTCCTGTACGACCCCCTGGGCACCGTCAAGACGATCGGCCAGGCGATGACCCGGCTGTTCCCGCTGGCCTTCGCGCCCTACCCGATGCCACTGCCGGACCGCCCGGCCTTCGTCCACCTCTATGCCGGACTGGTCCAGCTGGCCGATTGGCTGGCCTCGGACACGCGGCCCGACTTCTTCCCGTACACCTCGCCTGACGAGGATCGCGCGCTGAGCGCGCCGGTTCGTGCCGCCCAGGCGGTCCGGGCCATCGGTCTGCAGGTGCAGGCCTGGCGCACGCCCTTGCAGACCCGGCCGCCGACCTTCGAGGCGGCCTTCGGCATGTCGGCGCCGCGTCCGCTCCAGTCGGCCATGGCCGACCTCCCCGTCGGACCCGTCGTCGTGCTGGAAGCCGAGACCGGCAGCGGCAAGACCGAGGCCGCGCTGTGGCGCTTCCTGACGATGTTCCGGGCAGGCGAGGTCGACAGCCTCTACTTCGCCTTGCCGACCCGCACGGCGGCGACGCAGATCCATGCCCGGGTGTGCGAGGTGGTGCGGCGCGTCTGGCCCGCCGGGACACCCGTCACGGTGCGCGCCCTGCCCGGCTATGTCGCCGCCGACGAGGCCCATCCGCAGCGCCTGGTCGGCTACGAGGTGCTGTGGTCCGACCGCCCCGACGACCTGACGGCCGAACGCCGCTGGGCGGCCGAATCGCCCAAGCGCCATCTGGCCGCGACGATCGCGGTCGGCACGATCGACCAGGCCCTGCTCGGTGCCTTGCGGGTCCGGCATGCCCACCTGCGCCAGAGCCTGCTGGCGCGCAGCCTGCTGGTGGTCGACGAGGTGCATGCGTCCGATGCCTACATGACCGAACTGCTGGTGCGCCTGCTGGCTGCGCACGGCGCCACCGGAGGCCCGGCGCTGCTGCTGTCGGCCACGCTGGGGGCCGTCGCCCGCAGCCGCTACCTGCAGATCGAACGGGCGCGGCATCGCCAGCAGCGCCCGACCCTGGCGCAGGCGCTGGCCGTGCCCTACCCGTCGATCGGTCACCGCCCCTATGGCGGCGAGCCGCTGGTCGTCGGCGTGGGCGGCGCAGGGCAGGGCAAGACCGTGCACTGGCAGACCCTCGATGCGATCGACGATCCCGTGCGCATCGCCGCGCTGGCCGTCGACGCGGCCCGCCGGGGCGCGCGTGTGCTGGTCGTGCGCAACACCGTGCCGGCCGCCGTCGCGACGCTGCGGGCGGTCGAGACGCTGATGGCCTCGCAGCAGGCCGGTCAGCCGGACCTGCTGTTCCGTGTCGCCGGCGTCAGCACGCCGCACCACAGCCGCTACAGCCGCGAGGACCGGCCGCTGCTGGACCTCGCGCTCGAACGCGGGATGGGCAAGGTGCGACAGCCGATCGCCGGCCTGATCGTCATCGGCACGCAGACGCTGGAGCAGAGCCTGGACATCGATGCCGACCTGCTGATCACCGACCTGTGCCCGATGGACGTGCTGTTGCAGCGCGTGGGTCGCCTGCATCGGCATGTGCGGCCGTCGCAGGCCGATCCGGTCGACCCGCGCCCCGCCGGCTTCGAACAGCCGGCGGCCTGGGTGCTGACACCAGCCGCTCACGACCTGGCGCCTTTGCTGCAGGGCGCGCGCCATGGCCTCGGGCCGATCCGTCGACCGGATGGGCTCGATGGCGTCTACATCGACCTGCGCATGCTGGAGGCCACCCGACGGCTGATCGATGCCCGGCCCAGCCGCGACATCCCGGCCGACAACCGCGAACTGGTCGAGCGGGCCACCCATCCGGAGGCGCTCGATGCGATCAGCGCTGAACTGGGGGCCGCGTGGCAGGCCTTCGGTCAGGAGGTCGACGGCCGCACCGGTGCCCACGCCAGCCTGGCGCGCCTGCAGGCGTTGCCGTACGACCGACCCTATGCCGACCTCATGTTCCCGGACGCCGAGGAAGCCCTCGCCACCCGGCTGGGGGCGCATGACCGGCTGATCGTGCTGCCGCAGGCCGTGACCGGTCCGTTCGGCACGCCGGTGCGCGAGCTGACGTTGCGTCACCACCAGGCGCCGGGCCTCGCCGTTGGCGCCGAGGCTGCTGGCGTGACCCCGCTGGTCGACGAACCCGGCTTCACCTTCACGCTGGGCGACCTGCGTTTCCGCTACGACCGCATGGGTCTGACGCGGACGGCCGTGGCCGTGGCTGGCGATCCATGCTGAACGTGACCGACCCGCAGGCACCGGACGGGGTGTGGCTCAACCTGCTGGTCGAGCCCCTGATCGCCTACCGCCGGACCGGCGACGCGGCCGAGGTCCGCGCGACGCTGCCGCAGCTGCTGGCCGCGCTGGGTCGCGACGAGGTCCGCGACTACCCCGCGCTGCGGGCCCATCAACGTCACCCTTGGCATGCCTTCCTCTGCCAGCTCGCCGCGATCGCGCTGCACCAGGCCGGCACGGAGGTGCCCTGGGCCGACGCGGCCGACTGGTGCGAGGGCCTGCGTGCGCTGACGCCCGGCCACGCCGATGACGCGCCCTGGTGCCTCGTTTCGCCGCCGTCCCGGCCGGCCCTGTTGCAGGCACCGACCCGGGCGGACCTCCGGACCTGGAAGGGCGCGCTGCAGACGCCTGACGAGGCGGACCTGCTGATCACCGCCAAGAACCACGACCTGAAGGCCTGCCGTGCCCGCGACGCCGAGCCGCAGGACTGGCTGTTCGCGCTGGTGAGCCGGCAGACGCAGGAGGGTTACTCCGGCAAGTTCAACTACGGCATCTCGCGCATGAACGGCGGCTTCGCGAGCCGGCCCGGCGTGGGCATCGCGGTCGGGCGGCATCCGGGCTCGCGCTGGCGGGCCGACGTGGGCGCGATGCTGCGCCACCGCGAGGCCATCGTCGAGAACATGGGTCTGGTGCCGGAAGGCGGCCACGCCCTGGTGTGGCTGCGGCGCTGGGACGGCGATGTCTCGTTGCCCTTCTCCAGCCTCGACCCGTACTACATCGAGCTGTGCCGCAGGATCCGTTGCCTGCTGGTCGACGGCCGGCTTCAGGCCGTCTCGACCGGCAGCCAGGCCGCCCGGATCGACGCCGGGGCGCTGAACGGCCGCACCGGCGACCCGTGGACGCCCATCGACATCGCCGCCGGCAAGGCCCTCACGCTCAATGGCCGCGGCTTCGACTACCGGCTGGCGTCCGAACTGCTCTTCGGCGGCCGGTATGCGGGTGGCTGCGCGCAGGACCTGTCGCGGCTGACGTCGCTGGCATCGGTCAACGACGACGAACCGCTGCACCTGTCGATGCGCGGACTGGTCCGGGGCCAGGGCAAGACCGAAGGCCTGCACGAGCGACAGGTCCCGATCGCGCCGCGGGTCCGGCGCCTGCTGGCCGAGGGCAGTCCGGCCGGGCTGGCGCGCGTCGCCCGGGAACGGGTCGACGCGATCGCGGCGTTCCGCAAGCTGCTCTGGGGCGCGATGGTCGTCCTGTTCAGCAACGGCAAGCCGGGCAGCGAGGCGGGCGACGTCGTCAAGGATCGGGCCACCCGGTTCTCGCGCGTCTTCGAGGTCACCGAGGACCTGCGCTTCTTCGACGACCTGGAGCAGGAGTTCGCCTCGGGCGACACGGTCGTCACCCGGCTGGCCTGGCTGATCGGGTTGGCGCAACGCGGTGAAGGCGTGCTGCGCGACACCTTCATCGCCGGGCCGCGCAGCGGTCTGCAGGGCTACCGGGCCCGCACGGCCGCGCTGGCGCGCTGGCATGGCGGCCTGCGCGGCGACCAGGTGCCCGCAGCGCTCAGGCCCCTGAGCCAGCACCTGCGCATCGAGAAGGAACATCGCAAGGAGGAAGCCCGTGCCGCCTGAAGACGCACCGGCTCGCAGCCACTGGTCGACGTTGGCCAGCCACATCCGCCACGCCGGCAAGGGCGAACGTGCCGCGCTGGCAAGGCTGGATCCCGAGGCCCTGCAGCCGCAGGCGATGGGCCCCTTGTCGCGGGCCTTGCTGGCGGCCGGGCTGGGGCCCGAGAGCTGGCATCCGCGGATGTGGTCACGCTGGGCCCTGATCGCCCACGGCATGGCACTGGCCGGCCACGACGGGCGCGGCCGGCTCGGTGAACAGCTGGTGCAAGCGGGCGTTGCCGAGTCGCGCGTGAGCCGCCTGTTGACCGCACGCGGTGACGCTTTCCGCCAGATGTTGCCCAGCCTGCTGCGCCTGATGGCCAGCAAGGGTGTGGCGCCGAACTGGCGCGAGCTCGGCCCGCTCGTGCTGCATGACGCCGCAGCCCACGCCAATGGCAACACCGACCCGCTGTCCTCGGACGCTGCCGAGCTGCTGCGACTGCGCATCGCCGGACCGTACTTCTCGACCCTGGCGCGGCGCACGGCGATCGCCTGACCGGACGGCCCCGAGCCTTCGGTTCCATCTGCCCGACACACCAAGGGAGCCCGCTTGTCACTGCCCCGCTTCATCCAGATCCACACCCTGCACAACTACCCGGCCGCGCTGCTCAACCGCGACGACGCCGGCCTGGCCAAGCGCCTGCCGTATGGCGACGCGGTGCGCACCCGCATCTCGTCGCAATGCCTGAAGCGCCACTGGCGCACGGCCGACGACCCGCATGCGCTGGCCCGACTCGGCGTGCCGATGGCGGTGCGCTCGCGTGTCACGCTGGACCTGATCCGCCGCGAGCTGATCGCCCAGGGCGTGCGCGAAGCTGATGCCCAGACCGCCGCCGAAGGGCTGCGCGCCGCCAGCCTGCTCGACAACGGCAAGGACCTGAAGGGCCGGGATGCGCTGGAGACCGGCCAGGCCGTGCTGCTCGGCCGCGCCGAGATCGACTACCTCGTGCGACGCTGCGCCGAACTGGCCAGGACCGCCGACGCGGCCGATCCGAAGACCTACAAGGCCGCCATCGCGGCGTTCCTGAAACAGGAGAAGCGGAACATCGCCGAGATCCGGCACGGCAGCGGCCTGGAGTCGGCGCTGTTCGGCCGCATGGTGACCTCCGACGTGCTGGCCAGCCGCGACGCCGCCGTCTACGTCGCCCATGCCTTCACCGTCCACGAGGCGCAGGTCGAGAACGACTACTTCACTGTCGTCGACGACCTGCGGCACGATGCCGGCGAGTCCGGTTCGGCCGGCATCTTCGACACCGAGCTCGCCTCCGGCCTGTACTACGGCTATGTGGTCGTCGATGTGCCGCAGCTGATCGCCAACCTCGAAGGCGAGGCCGCCAGCTGCTGGGCCGAACTTGCCGAAGACCGGCGCGCGCTCGCCGGCCAGGTGGTCGAGAGCCTGGTCCACCTGATCGCCACCGTCAGCCCGGGTGCCAAGCGCGGGTCGACCGCGCCGTTCGAGTGGGCGAAGTTCATGCTGGTCGAGGCCGGCGACTGGCAGCCGCGCAGCCTGGCCGGTGCGTTCCAGAACGCGATGCCCGGCACCACGCCGCAGCTGAGGCGGCAGGCCGTCGCCCGGCTGGCCGACGAGATCGCCGGCATGGACGCGGCCTACGGTGCCCCGCAGGCCCGGCGTTGCCTGGCCGTCGATCCGGTCGAGGTGCCCGGCGCGAAGCGCCAGTCGCTGGCCGAGCTGGGCGCCTGGGTGCGCGAGAGCATCTGCGCGGCCCACGCCGTCGAGGTCTGACATGGCCCGCCACCTGGTCCTCGTGCTGGACGCGCCGCTGGTCGCGTTCGGTGGCGAGACGATCGACAACCTGGGCGTCATCCGCGACTTCCCGGCGCTGTCGATGATCACGGGCCTGTTCGCCAACGCGCTGGGCTGGGACCGCAGCGAGGCGGCGCGCCACGAGCGCCTGCAGGCCCGCCTGACGATCGGCAGCCTGCTGCGCCGGCCCGGCAGACCGCTGCGCGACTTCCAGACCGCCCAGCTCGACGGCGACGACCGCGGCTGGACGACCCACGGCGTGCCCGAGGAACGCGCTGGCGGCGCCGGCACCTACCTCGGACCGCACCTGCGCTACCGCGACTTCCACGCCGACCGCATCACCCAGGTCGTCGTGCGACTCGATCCGGCCGACGAGGCGCCGACGCTGGACGACATCGCCGCCGCGCTGGACCGACCGCAGCGCCCGCTGTTCATCGGCCGCAAGCCCTGCATCCCGGCGCGCCGACTGGTCGATCGCTGGGTCGAGGCCGACGACGTGCTGGCCGCGCTGCGCCAGCTGGTCGATGACGAGCCGCTGTCCGGCGGGCTGCAGGCCCAGTGGCCCGACGGCGAGGGCCGCCTGAGCGGCGATCGAGCCTCGGATCTCGGCGACGAACGGCGCTGGCGCACCGGCCTGCACGGCGGCTGGCGGCCGGTGCGCAGCGGCGTGATCCACGCCGACCTGCCAGGGCTGCGGGCATGAACACGACCACGACCATGAGCATGACCACGACGCCGGACATGGCCACGCTGCACCTGCTGCACACCCGTCCCGATCTGCGGCATCTCGCGGCCTGGGCAATCCGACACGGGCTGGTCCAGCCAGTGGACGACGCGGGTTATGCCCTGCATGCCCTGCTGCACGCCGTCTTCGGCGCGATGGCGCCTCGGCCCTTCCATCACGGCGACGACGGACAGGGTCTGCTGGCCTACCTGCTGGCCACGCCCGAGGCCGTGGCGCGATGTGTCGCGCTGGCCGAACCGGACGCCGCCGCCGCGCTCGGGCTGGTGACGCTGACCGATCAAGCGACACCGGCCACCGGCTACAGCCTGCGCCCCTTCCCCGCCGTGTGGCCGGCTGGCCATGTGCTGGGCTTCGACGTGCGGGTGCGTCCGATCCTGCGCACCGCGAAGGGCGAGCGCGACGCCTACCTGAGCGCGCTCGACGCCCGGGAAGCCGATGACCCGCTGGAGGCCATCCCGCCGCCGGACCGCGCCGAGGTCTACGCGCAGTGGTTGCGCCGGCAGCTCGCCGTCCGGGAGACCGGTGGCATCGAGCCCTGGCAGGGGGCCGTCGAGCTGCTAGACATCCGCATGACCCGCTACCAGCGGCTGCAGGTCATGCGCAAGACGCAGCGTGAGGACGGGCACGGCGCCCGTCTGCTGAGCCTCAGCGCCGGCCCGGACGTCGAGCTGTCCGGGCACCTCCGTGTCGTCGATCCGGCCGGCTTCGCGGTCCTGCTGGCGCGCGGCGTCGGACGTCACCGCGCCTTCGGCTTCGGCATGTTGCGGCTGCGGCCCGCCCGCCGCTGATTTCCCCGTGAGCGGGGATGGTCCCCAGGCAGGCGGTCGGATCACGCCCCTTGTCCCGAGTGCCCCGTCCGGACGGGGATCGACCGTTCGCAGTGACCGCGTCGAGATCGTGTGAGTCACCAGCCCCGCGCTTGCGGGGATCGTCCCGGCATCGAGGAGCCGACCGTCCCGGCTTGGACACTGCCCCGCGCACGCGGGGATCGACCGAGGCCGACTTCAGCGTGGTCGACGGGCCGGACGACTGCCCCGTGTCGGCGGGGATCGTGGCCGGGTGGCCTCACTTGCCGATGCAGAAGCGCCCGAAGATGTCGCCCAGCAGCTCGTCGCTGCTGTAGGCGCCGATGACGTCGCCCAGGGCGTCGTGGGACAGGCGCAGTTCCTCGGCCAGCAGGTCGAGCGCGTGATCGCCCTGGGCGGCCCAGGCGCGGGCGGCGGCGAGGTGGGTGGCGGCCTCGCGCATCGCGCGCAGGTGGCGTTCGCGGGCGATGAAGACGCCTTCGGGGACCGCCTGCCAGCCGGCCAGATGCAGCAGCGCCTGGCGCAGCGCGTCCAGGCCGGCGCCGGTGCGGGCGCTCAGGCGAATCGGCGCGATGCCGTCGGCGCTGTCACCGGTCGCGGCGACGATCCCGGTGATGCGGACGTCGAGCAGCTCGGCGGGAAGGCCGATCGCATCGGCCTTGTTGAAGACGTGCAGCAGCCGCGCACCGGCGGGCAGGCGTGCGGCGATCTGCGCCTCGGCGGCGCGGTAGTCGGGCTGGTCGAGCCGCGTCAGGTCGTGCAGCAGCAGCACCGCGTCGGCGTCCGCGATGGCCTGCCAGCTGCGGGCGATGCCGATGCGTTCGACCTCGTCGCTGGCCTGGGCGTCGTCGCGCAGCCCGGCGGTGTCGGTGACGTGGACCGGCACGCCCTCGATCTGCAGCGTCTCGCTGACCTTGTCGCGGGTCGTCCCGGGGATCGGCGTGACGATCGCCAGCTCGGCCCCGGCCAGCGCGTTCAGCAGCGAGCTCTTGCCGGCATTGGGCTGGCCGGCGATGACGACCTGCAGGCCCTCGCGCAGCAGCGCGCCCTGCCGCGCGGTCGCCAGCAGGCCATCGAGCCGGGCGGCCAGGCGGTCGAGACGGCCGATCGCATCGGCCTTCTGCAGGAAATCGATCTCTTCCTCGGGGAAGTCGAGCGTGGCCTCGACCAGCGCGCGCAGCTCGATCAGCGCGTCGCGCAGCTGGCCCACCGGCTGCGACAGCGCGCCCGACAGCGAACGGGCCGCACCACGCGCGGCGGCTTCCGTGCTGGCGTCGATCAGGTCGGCGACGGCCTCGGCCTGGGCCAGATCGAGCTTGTCGTTGAGGTAGGCACGCTCGGTGAACTCGCCCGGCTGTGCCAGCCGCAGGCCGGCCAGGCGCGGTCGGCCGGGCTGGGCGGGATCGGGCTCGGCGGCGGCTTCCAGGCAACGCGCGAGCAGCAGTTGCAGGACCACCGGTCCGCCGTGTGCCTGCAGCTCCAGCACGTCCTCGCCGGTGTAGCTGTGCGGGGCCGGGAAGTGCAGCGCCAGACCGTGGTCGATGGCGCTGCCGTCGGCGGCCAGGAAGGGGCCGTAGTGGGCGGTGCGGGGCTTGCCGACGCGGCCGGTCAGCGCGACGGCCAGTCGTTCCAGGCCACGACCGGAGACCCGCACGATGCCGACGGCACCGCGTCCGGCGGCGGTGGCGATGGCGACGATGGGCTGGTCGAGACGGGCAAGCATGGGCGGAATTGTCGCCCGTCGCTGCCGGGCGCAGGATCGATGCGGCCCGTCCGGAGGAGGTGTTCGAGCGGGGGGAGGCTGGCCGTCAGGCTGAAGGCCCCCTGAGCCAAGGGCGTCGCTGCAGACACGTGCTGATCGGTGTTCTCTCGCACCGGATGCCTGCAGCGACGACCTCGGGTCGGCCCCGCTTCGCCATGGTGCGAGCGCGCCGCCGTGTGCTCAACCCCGCAAACGTGGCGGTTGGTGACGGGATGTGGCGCATGTCTCGGCAGCAATGCACGACCGTCACGAGCGTACGGCCGGAAACAATTCGGGCGGCCCGAAGACCGCCCGAAATGGCTGTCCGGGGCCGCCGCTGCGGCCCGGTGGACGGCCTACTTGTTGAGGCCGAGCGAGCGGTTGATCGCCCACTGCTGCGCGATCGACAGCAGGTTGTTGACGAACCAGTACAGCACCAGACCGGCCGGGAAGAAGAAGAACATCACGCTGAAGGCCAGCGGCATGATCCACATCAGCTTGGCCTGGACCGGGTCCGGCGGCGTCGGGTTCAGCCAGGTCTGCAGCATCGAGGTGGCGGTCATCAACACCGGCAGGATGAACAGCGGGTCCTTGGCGCTCAGGTCGGTGACCCAGCCCAGCCACGGCGCGCCGCGCATCTCGACGCTCGACAGCAGCACCCAGTACAGCGCGATGAAGAACGGCATCTGCACGAAGATCGGCAGGCAGCCGCCGATCGGGTTGACCTTCTCCTCGCGGTAGATGCGCATCATCTCCTGCTGCATCTCCTGCGGCTTGTCCTTGAGGCGCTCGCGCATCTCCTGGACCTTCGGGTTGATGGCCTTCATCTTGGCCATCGAGCGGTAGGCGCTGGCGTTCAGCCAGAAGAAGGCGATCTTCAGCAGCACGACCAGCGCGACGATCGACCAGCCCCAGTTGCCGAGCAGGCCGTGCAGCTTGTCGAGCAGCCAGAACAGCGGCTTGGCGAGGATGGTCAGCCAGCCGTAGTCCTTGACCAGTTCCAGGCCGGGGGCGAGCGCCTCCAGGACCTTCTCCTGCTGCGGGCCGACGAACAGGCGCGCCTCGACCTTGCGGCTGGCCGCCGGGGCCAGCTCGCCCAGCGGCATCAGGATGCCGACCGAGTAGAGGTTGTCCGACACCTTGCGGGTGTAGAACTCGCGCGGCGCGTTGCCGGTGGGCAGCCAGGCCGAGGCGAAGTAGTGCTGGACCATCGCGACCCAGCCGTTCTCGGCGGCGGTCTCGTGCGAGGGCTTCTCGCCGGCCTTGCGCTTCTCGATGCTCTTGAACTCGACCTTCTGGTACTTGCCGGCGTCGGTGTAGACGGCCGGGCCGGTGAAGGTGCTGTAGAAGCTCGATTCGTCCGGCAGCGGGTTGCCGTCGCGGACCAGCTGCAGGTAGAGCTGCGGCTGGACGGCGGCGGTGCCGGCGTTGCTGACCTCGTGCTGCACGCCGATCGCGTAGCTGCCACGCTGGAAGGTGTAGGTCTTGACCAGCTTGACGCCGGCGGCCGAGGTGGCCTCGAAGCCCAGCACCAGGCTGTCCTGACCCTCGGCGAGCGCACGCGCGTCGGAGGTCGGCTTCATCACCGTCGTGTGGTCGGGCACCGCACCGGCCATGCCGGCGGCGACCAGGCCGGTCTCGGCGACGTAGAGGCGCTGCGCCGACTGGTCCAGCACGACGACGTGGCCGTCACCCTGCTTCTGCTGCAGCAGCTCGATCCGGACGAGCGAGCCGCCGCGGGTGTCGAAGGTCGCCTTGACCAGGTCGGTCGTGACGACCAGGCGCTCGCCGGCCGGCGCGGCCGACTCGGTCGCGGGCACCGCACCCGGCGCTGCGGCACTGGCGGCCGAGGCGGTCGCCGTCGCGGCCGGTGCCGGGACGGACGACGCGCCGGCCTGCGGCGCGGCCGGGGCGGTCACCACGGCCGGCTCGAACATCGAGGGCTGGCCGTTGTGCCGGTTCCAGCCGTCCCACAACATCACGAGGGACACCGAGAAGATGCCCCATAGCAGCGCACGCCGCAGATCGGTCATGGCGAGTTCTTTCGTACTGGCGAGGATCCGTCGACCGCCGTCAGGGCGGCGCGCGGATCGGGAGACAGCCGGGACAGGCCCGGCAGCGAGGAAAAGAGCGGACGAGGCTGGTCCGGCACCGGGTCGCAGCCCCCGTGGCAGAACGGGTGGCAGCGCGCCAGGCGCCAGAGCGTCAGACGCGCACCGGTGGCCGCGCCGTGGCGGCTCAGGGCTTCGAGGGCGTAGGCCGAGCAGGTCGGCTCGAAGCGGCAGGCCGAGCCGAGCCACGGGCTCAGCAGCAGGCGGTAGCCGCGCACGAGGGCCAGCAGCAGGCGCTGCATCGGCGACGTGTTCAACGCACCGCTCCGACCAGCTTGCCGGCGGCGCGAGCGCCGTCGGCGATCAGGCGCGACATCTCTTCGCGCACGACCGACAGCAGCGCGGCCGAGGCGGCGCTGCTGTAGGCGTTGCGATCGAAGGGCGCGCGCAGCCGCAGCACCCAGTCACCGGGCGGCAGCAGGCAGACGTTGTGCGTCATCTGCGCCCGGGCCTCGCGGCGCACGAGGTTGCGCGTCACCGCGCGTTTCGCATGCCGCTTCGGCACCACCAGACCCAGGTTGACCCGGGCTTGCGCTTCGGACTCATCCACAGATGGGGCCTGCGGGTCGGGCCGGGCTGTTGACAACTTGTCCACTGGCCGGTAGTGCAGCATGAAATGTGCACTTCGCGAACAGGGTCGCGTCGCCAGCACCGCCTGGAAGCGATCGGGTCCGTCGAGGCTGCACAGCATGACGCGAGGTCAGGCGTGGCGGCCGTGGCCGGATCGGCGACGCGCCGCTGTCCGGATCAGAGACCCAGGCGCTTGCGGCCCTTGGCGCGGCGGTTGGCGATGACCTTGCGGCCGCCGGTGGTCTTCATGCGGACCAGGAAACCGTGCGTGCGGGCACGACGGACCTTCGAGGGCTGATAGGTGCGCTTCATGTTGGATCCTCGGTTGCGCCCGTGCCGGCGCGGGCTGCGCTCGGTCAGGCTTGGACAGTGTTGTTCGACGGGACCGCGCCGGAACGGCATCCGGACGGATGACGCGTCTGGCTCGGCTTGCACCGGGCGGGCCGGCGTTCCCGGCCGTGGACGGTCCGTGCGCCGCAGGGCGGTCGGGACCTGGGGATCGACGCATGCCTGGTCTGGCGCAACCGGACCGGCTCGCCCGATCTCGTCCTTGCCCACGCAGGCGCGGGTTGACCCCCCGACTCGGGAAACCCGGCATTACAACAAATCGGCTGGTGGCCGTCAATGAAGCGGGTCGTGAGGGGCCTGCAACCGATCGGATCGGGCCCGATTGACCCCCGCCAGGAAACTGTGGATAACCACGTCTTCGGGGCGGTTCTTGTGTCTACAATCGCGCCCCCCAAAGAGAGTTATCCACATTCCGAGAAGATGCACAAAGACCTGTGGGAGCGAGGTTGCGAGCGACTGGCCGCCGAGATGCCGGAGCAGCAGTTCAACACCTGGATCAAGCCCCTGCCGCCTGCCGACGTGTCGGATGGCGGCGACCGCGTGCTGGTCGGCCTGCGTGTGCCCAATCGGTTCAAGCTCGACTGGATCCGCTCCCAGTACAGCGCCCGCATCGAGACCATGCTGAGCGAGCTCGCCGGCATGCCCGTGCGGCTCGAACTGTCGGTCCAGCAACGCGACGCCCAGGGCCGCCCGGCCAGCGCCGGCAACAGCGCCGGGGCGATGCACCTGCGTGCGCCGGCCGCCGCAGCGGTCGCGGCGGTGCCGGTGCGCGGCCAGTCGTCGGCCGGTGGCGACGGCTCGGCGGATGCCCGCCAGGACGAGGCGTCGCGCCACGCATCGTCCACCTCGCAGGCGTCTTCCCAGACATCTTCCCAGACCGCCCGCGAGGCCCTGCGCCCGGTCGCGCCGGCCGTGATCGGTGCCCGGGGTGATCGCCCCGTCGGCGCCAACGGCCAGCCCGCGTCGACCGGCACGCTGCCGGCGGCCCCGGTGGCCCAGCGTGGTCGCCTGAACCCGGCGCTGACCTTCGACACCCTCGTGCCCGGCCGTGCCAACCAGATGGCCCGCACCGCCGCGCTGCACGTCGTCGGCGCACCCGGCCAGATGTACAACCCGCTGTTCATCTACGGCGGCGTCGGCCTGGGCAAGACCCACCTCATCCACGCGGTGGGGAATGCCCTGATCCGCGACAACCCGGACGCCCGCGTGCTCTACCTGCACGCCGAGCAGTTCATCAGCGACGTCGTGCGCAACTACCAGCGCAAGACCTTCGACGAGCTGAAGGCGAAGTACCACTCGCTGGACCTGCTGCTGATCGACGACGTCCAGTTCTTCGCCGGCAAGGACCGCACGCAGGAGGAGTTCTTCAACGCCTTCGAGGCCCTGCTGGCCAAGCGCGCCCACATCATCATGACCAGCGACACCTACCCCAAGGGGCTGGTGGACATCGACGAGCGCCTGACCAGCCGCTTCGACGCCGGGCTGACGGTGGCCATCGAGCCGCCCGAGCTGGAGATGCGCGTGGCCATCCTGATGAAGAAGGCCATCGCCGAGGGCAGCCCGATGCCCGAGGACGTCGCCTTCTTCATCGCCAAGAACGTGCGCGCCAACGTGCGCGAGCTCGAAGGCGCGCTGCGCAAGGTGCTGGCCTACGCAAAGTTCTCGCACAAGGACATCAGCATCACGCTGGCGCGCGAGGCGCTCAAGGACCTGCTGTCGATCCAGAACCGCCAGATCTCGGTCGAGAACATCCAGAAGACCGTGGCGGACTTCTACAAGATCAAGGTCGCCGACATGTACAGCAAGAAGCGCCCGGTCTCGATCGCCCGGCCGCGCCAGATCGCCATGTACCTGGCCAAGGAAATGACCCAGAAGAGCCTGCCCGAGATCGGCGAGCTGTTCGGCGGCCGCGACCACACGACGGTGCTGCACGCGGTGCGCAAGATCGGTGGCGAGCGCCAGAAGAACACCGAGCTGAACCAGCAGCTGCACGTGCTCGAACAGACCCTGAAGGGCTGAGCCCGGCCGTCCCGGCCGCCCGGTCGGCGGCCGCGCCGGAGCGGCCTTGAAATCAGGCGAAAATGGCGGCTTCGCGCGCGCGAAACGCCACGACCAGCGGAGCTCTTCCGCACCATCAAGATACGGGTGAGACAGCACATGATCGTCCTGAAAGCAGCACAGGAACAGGTATTGGGAGCCCTGCAAGCGGTCTCCGGCATCGTCGAGCGGCGCCACACGCTGCCGATCCTGGCCAATGTGCTGATCCGCAAGTCGGGTGGCCGCACCGAGCTGACCACCAGCGACCTGGAGATCCAGGTCCGCACCGGCGCCGACCTCGGCGGTGACGACAGCGCCTTCGCCACCACCGTCGGCGCGCGCAAGCTGATCGACATCCTGCGCACCCTCCCGTCCGACCAGATCGTGACCCTCAGCGCGGCCCAGAACAAGCTGACGCTGCAGGGCGGCAAGAGCCGCTTCACGCTGCAGACCCTGCCGGCCGACGATTTCCCGCTGGTCCAGGAGGCCGCCGAGTTCGGCCCCGCCTTCAGCGTGCCGCAGAAGACGCTCAAGGGCCTGATCGACCAGGTCCACTTCGCGATGGCGGTGCACGACATCCGCTACTACCTCAACGGCATCCTGTTCGTCGCCGAAGGCAAAACGCTCACGCTGGTCGCCACCGACGGCCACCGCCTGGCGCTGGCGCAGGCCACGCTGGAGAGCGAGATCCCGAAGCAGGAGGTCATCCTGCCGCGCAAGACCGTGCTCGAACTTCAGCGCCTGCTGAAGTCCGAGAAGGACGACAAGAACGCGCCCGAGGGTGCCGAGGAAGCCCGCATCGAGATGCGCTTCGCCGACAACCAGGCCAAGTTCTCGTTCGGTGGCATGGAGTTCGTCACCAAGCTGGTCGAGGGCAAGTTCCCCGACTACAACCGCGTGATCCCGCGCAACCACAAGAACCACGTGACGCTGGGACGCGCCCCGCTGCTGGCCAGCCTGCAGCGCGCTGCCATCCTGACGAGCGAGAAGTTCAAGGGCGTGCGCGTCAACTTCGAGCCCGGCAACCTGCGCATCGCCAGCTCCAACGCCGAACAGGAAGAGGCCAAGGAAGAGCTCGAGATCGACTACGGCGGCGACGCCATCGAGATCGGCTTCAACGTGACCTACCTGATGGACGTGCTGTCCAACATCTCCGAGGAGATGGTCACCCTGTCGCTGCAGGACGCCAGCAGCTCGGCCCTCGTGACCGTGCCCGAGCGCACCGGCTTCAAGTATGTCGTGATGCCCATGAGGATCTGACCGGAGGTCAGCTCCCCATCGGCCGAGGCCGATCCGTGGTGCACCCCCTGCCCCCGCCACGCGGGGGTTCCAGTTTGTATTGACCCGGCCGCGATGCGGCCTCTGAGAGCCGTCCATGACCGATCAACTTCCGTCCCAGCCGGGTGCCGACGGCGTCATCCGCCGCGAGCTGCCTTCCGCCGAAGGCGAGCAGGTCTCGACCGGGGCTGAGGCATCGGCCGCCTACGGCTCGGACAGCATCCAGATCCTCGAAGGCCTGGAGGCCGTGCGCAAGCGCCCGGGCATGTACATCGGCGACACGTCCGACGGCACCGGCCTGCACCACCTCGTCTTCGAGGTCGTCGACAACTCGATCGACGAGGCCCTGGCCGGCCACTGCGACGACATCATCGTCACCATCCACAGCGACAACTCGATCAGCGTCATCGACAACGGCCGCGGCATCCCGACCGGCGTGAAGATGGACGACAAGCACGAGCCGAAGCGCTCGGCCGCCGAGATCGCGCTGACCGAGCTGCACGCCGGCGGCAAGTTCAACCAGAACAGCTACAAGGTCTCGGGCGGCCTGCACGGCGTGGGCGTGTCCTGCGTCAATGGCCTGTCGACCTGGCTGCGCCTGACGGTGCGCCGCGACGGTCAGGCCCACTTCATGGAGTTCCGCCAGGGCATCCCGCAGGACCGCCAGATCGAGCAGCGCGACGGCTTCGACGTCAGCCCGATGCGTGTCATCGGCCCGACCGACAAGCGCGGCACCGAGGTCCACTTCCTGCCCGACCCGACCATCTTCAGCAGCGTCGACTTCCACTACGACGTGCTCGCCAAGCGGCTGCGCGAGCTGAGCTTCCTGAACAACGGCGTCAAGATCCGCCTGGTCGACGAACGCAACCAGAAGGAAGACAACTTCGCCTATGCCGGCGGCGTGAAGGGCTTCGTCGAGTTCGTCAACAAGGGCAAGAAGGTCCTGCACACGAACATCTTCCACGCCCGCGGCGACAAGGTCAGCGACAACAACACCAACGTCGGTGTCGAGGTCGCGATGCAGTGGAACGAGAGCTACAACGAGAACGTCCTCTGCTTCACCAACAACATCCCGCAGCGTGACGGCGGCACCCACCTGACTGGCCTGCGCGCGGCGATGACCCGCGTCATCAACAAGTACATCGACGACAACGACATCGCCAAGAAGGCCAAGGTCGAGATCACCGGTGACGACATGCGCGAAGGTCTCGCCTGCGTCGTCAGCGTCAAGGTGCCCGAGCCGAAGTTCAGCAGCCAGACCAAGGACAAGCTCGTCTCCAGCGAGGTCCGCGCGCCGGTCGAGGACATCGTCAGCCGCCTGCTGACCGACTGGCTGCTCGAGAACCCGATCGACGCCAAGACCATCTGCGGCAAGATCGTCGACGCCGCCCGCGCCCGCGACGCCGCCCGCAAGGCCCGCGAGATGACGCGCCGCAAGGGCGTGCTCGACGGCATGGGCCTGCCCGGCAAGCTCGCCGACTGCCAGGAGAAGGATCCGGCGATGTGCGAGATCTACCTGGTGGAGGGCGACTCCGCCGGCGGCTCCGCCAAGCAGGGTCGCGACCGGAAGTTCCAGGCCATCCTGCCGCTGCGCGGCAAGATCCTCAACGTCGAGAAGGCCCGCTACGAGAAGCTGCTGACCAGCAACGAGATCCTCACGCTGATCACCGCGCTGGGCACCGGCATCGGCAAGGGCATGGGCGGGGACGACTTCAACCCCGACAAGCTGCGCTACCACCGCATCATCATCATGACCGACGCGGACGTGGACGGCGCCCACATCCGCACCCTGCTGCTGACCTTCTTCTTCCGCCAGATGCCCGACCTGGTCGAGCGCGGCAACATCTACATCGCCCAGCCGCCGCTCTACAAGGTCAAGCACGGCAAGCAGGAGCAGTACCTGAAGGACGGCACCGAGCTCGACGCCTACCTGATGCGCGTCGCGCTCGACGGCGCCGTGATCGACCCGGGCGCCGGCCGCGCCCCGATCGACGGTGCCGCGCTGGAAGACCTCGCGCGCCAGTACGTGCAGGCCAGCAACGTCATCTCCCGCCTGAGCAACTGGATGGACATCGAGGCCCTGCGCGCGATCAGCGACGGCCTCGTGCTCGACCTCGACGACGCCGCCAAGGCCGAAGCCAGCGCCATCGCGCTGCAGTCCGCGCTGCACCAGGCCGAGGTCGCCGCCGAATACGACGCCCGCACCGACAAGCACCACCTGCGCATCAGCCGCCGCCACCACGGCAACATCAAGAGCAGCGTCATCACGCAGGACTTCGTCCACGGCGGCGACTACGAAGCCCTGAGCCGCGCCGGCCTGACCTTCAAGGGCCTGCTGGCCGACGACGCCACCGTCAAGCGCGGCGAAGGCGAACGCCAGAAGACCGCCAAGGCCGGCGACTTCCGCGTCGCCATGGCCTGGCTGATGCAACAAGCCGAATCCAGCGTCGGCCGCCAGCGCTACAAGGGCCTCGGCGAGATGAACCCCTCGCAGCTCTGGGAAACGACGATGGACCCGACCGTCCGCCGCCTGCTGCGCGTGCAGGTCGAAGACGCTATCGAGGCCGACCGCGTCTTCACCATGCTCATGGGCGACGAGGTCGAACCGCGCCGCGACTTCATCGAGAGCAATGCGTTGAGGGCGGCGAATATTGATGCGTGAGGTGTCACAACGGGCTCAAGCCCGTTGCTGAAGTGCCAACGCCCGGTCAAGCCGGGCGTTGGTGTTTTTGGGGGTTGGGAACGGCGCTCGGCCATGTCTCCAACCTCACCCCATCAACCGACCCAGCTCCCCATTCAACTCCCCCAACGCCGTCCCCGTCGCCGGCAGCGCATGCACCCGGTTTCCGTCCACGAACATCAACGTCGGATACGACCGCACGCCCAGTTGGCGGGCCAGTGCGAAGTCGGCCTTGGCTTGTGATGCACCTGCGCCGCTGGCGAGGTCGGCGAGGACCTGGGGGGCGTCGAGGCCGTGGGCGGTGGCGATGTCGGCGATGGTCTGCGGGTCGGACAGGCTGAGGCCGCGGCCGTAGAAGGCGGACTGCAGTTCGTGGGCCCACAGGATGGCCTTGTCCGGTGCCTGGGCGCGCAGGGCGGCCAGGCCGGCGGCGGCGTCGAGGGAGTTCATCTCGAAGCGGCCGTCTGCCAGCAGGGCCTGGTAGGCGTCGCCGAAGACGGCGCCGGTCAGGTGGGCGATGCGGTCGTTGGCCCCGGGGATGTGCGGGTAGCCGGCGATCGGCCCGACGCGGTCGCCGACGAACAGGCCGCCGCTGACGGCGGTGAAGGCCACGCGGTGGCGGTTGGCGGCCTCGAACTCGGCGAGTCGTTCGGCGAAGCCCCAGCACCAGCCGCAGTAGACGTCGACCGCGTAGACGACGGAGCGGGTGGGCAGGGTGTGGGCAGTCATGGACATCTCGGGTTCCTTGGCGCCGGCAACGGTGCCGGCGAAGGCGCCACTCTAGGAGGCCGTTCCGTCCAGATAAACGCCAGATCCCGGCATGACTGTTGAGCGGATCGGCGGAATCGCGGCGTGGTTTGCGCCGCGCCGCGCGGTCCCGCAAACTCTCCAGATCTGTTGCCACGTTCCGCCGCATGACCGCTGCGCTCTCCCAACTCACACGCCACGCCATCCTCGTTGCACTCGATGAATTCGAGCGGCTGGGGCGCGAGGCCTTCCTTCGGCGATATGGCTTCGGCGAGGCCCGCGACTACTTCGTGTTGCATCCGGTCAGCGGTCTGGCGTGCGACTCGAAGGCCATCGTCGGCGCTGCATTTGGCGTGCAGTTTCCGGAGCGCGGCCCGCTGCAGGCGAAGGACTTTTCGGGTGGGGCGGCCACGGTGGCGAGGCTGTTGCAATCTCTTGATTTCGAGTTGACTCGCGTGCCGCCGTCCGAATCGGAAACGAAGTCGTCGAACGCTACGCGGGTCTGGTCGCGTCAGGAAGTCGAGCTGCTGGTGGCCGACTACCTGCAGATGCTGACGCTGGAACTGACCGGCCAGGCCTACAACAAGGCCGCGCGGCGTCGAGCGCTCCTGCCCTTGCTCGATGGGCGGACCGAGGCGTCGATCGAGTTCAAGCGGCGCAATGTCAGCGCGGTCATGGGGCGTCTGGGCCTGCCCTATGTGCGCGGTTACCTGCCTGCCGAGAACGCACAAGGCGAGATGCTCGAGACGATCGTGGCCCAGCAGATGGCGTTGTTGCCTCAACTGGATGCAGCGGCCGAACAGGCCGTCGAGCGTATGGCCGTCGAGGTCGAACCGGTGGACTTCTCGTTGGCCAAGGCCCGGGTGCCGGAACGCCAACTGCGCGTGGAAGAGCCCATGAAGCCCTATCTGCGCCGACCGATTCGCCGGGACTACCTGGAGCGCGAGACGCGCAATCGCTCGCTCGGGCTGGCCGGCGAGAAGTTCATCGTCGACTTCGAACGCTGGCGTCTGCTCAAGGGTGGACTGGGCCAGCTGGCAGACCGGGTCGAACACAAGTCTGTGACCGAAGGTGACGGGCTGGGCTACGACGTGCTGTCGTTCGAGTCCGATGGCAGCGAGCGATTCATCGAGGTCAAGACCACCGCGTTCAGCGAGGAAACACCCTTCTTCGTGACCGCCAATGAACTCGATTTCGCCCGCACCGAACCCGACCGCTTCGCCTTGTGCCGCGTCTTCGACTTCCGCCACGGGCCACGCTTCTTCGAGGTGCGCGGTCCGGTCGAGCGCCACTTTCATCTGGATCCAGCCACCTTCAAGGCCAGTCTCGGCTGATCGACCTGCCGTCCACCGGCCATCCAACCCCCTCAACCCCCTCAACCCCCTCAACCCCCACCCCCATGCTCAAGCACATCCCCCCCTTCATGGACGCCGACCTCCTCTGGATCCTCGCCGCGATGGGGCATGGGGATCAGCTGGCGGTGGTCGATCGCAACTTTCCGGCCTATGCCATCGCGCAGCAGACGCGCAGCGGGCGGCTGGTGACGTTGGGGGGGATGGATGCGCCGCAGACCGTCGCGGGGGTGCTGGAGCTGCTGCCGCTGGACACCTTTGTCGAGGCGCCCGTGGCGTGGATGGACCCGGTCGATGCGCCGGGTGCCGTGTTGCCGGTGCATGCGGACGTGCTGGCGGCCTGCCGGGCGGCCGAGGGGCGCGCGGTGGCGCATCGGGTGATCGCGCGGCATGACTTCTATGCGGCGGCGACGGGCTGTTTCGCGGTCGTGCAGAACTCGGAATCGCGGCCCTACGGCTGCTTCATCCTGACCAAGGGCGTCGTGTTCGATCCGGCGTGAAATCTTCACGCCCCGCCCATACACCTCGTCACCGGTCCTGACACCCGCCGACACCCTGGCACAGCACCTCACGCGGGGTGCGCCCAGACTGGCGGCATGACGTACCCCAACCCCGCCCCGCTGCCGCCCGAGTCCACCGCCCACGGTGAGTCGGCCACCTTGTCGCCCGATCGCCGCCGGCTGACGCTGGCGGGTCTGTCGGCCCTCTGGCTGGCCGCTTGCGGCGGTGGTGGCACCGACGACGCGGCCGCGCTGGCCGAGGCGGAACGGCGGCGGCGGCAGACGCCTTCGCCGTCGCCCACGCCTTCCCCGACACCTTCACCAACCCCCTCGCCGACGCCGGCTCCGGCACCGTCGCCCAGCCCGGCCCCGGCACCCGCGCCCGCACCGGGCGGCGTGCCCTACGGCAACTTCGCGTCGGCCAGCCTGGGCAACAACGCGGCGCTGAACGGGGCGATCGCGTTCCCGTCGAACAACGCGTGGAACACCGACATCTCGGCCGCGCCGGTCGACCCGAACTCGCAGGCGATCCTCTCCAGCATCGGCCTGACCACCGGCCTGCATCCGGACTTCGGTGCCGGGCTGTGGGACGGTGCGCCGATCGGCATCCCCTACGTCGTCGTCTCGGGCACGCAGGCGCCGGTGACGGTGCGCTTCACGGCCTATGGCGACGAGAGCGACCCGGGCCCCTACCCGGTGCCGCGCACCGCGCCGGTCGAGGGCGGCAACGCCAGCACCGGTGACCGCCACGTGCTGGTGATCGACAAGGACCACAACCGGCTCTACGAGCTGGCCGTCGCCTATCTGCAGGCCGATGGCAGCTGGAACGCGGCCTGCGGCGCGGTGTTCGACCTGGCCAGCAACAACGTGCGGCCGGGCGGCCAGCCGGGCTGGACCAGCGCCGACGCGGCCGGCCTGCCGATCTTCCCGGGCCTGGCGCGCTGGGACGAGGCCGCCCTCGGCCCGGGCGGCATCCACCATGCGCTGCGCTTCACGGCGGCGGTCACGCGACGCGCCTATGTGCCGCCGGCCACGCACTTCGCCTCCAGCAGCACCTCGGCCAACCTGCCGCCGATGGGCATGCGGGTGCGGCTGAAGTCGAGCTACGTGATCCCGTCGACCTTCAGCCCGGAGGTCAAGGCGATCCTGACCGCGCTGAAGACCTACGGGATGATCCTGGCCGACAACGGCAGCAACTGGTTCATCAGCGGCGCGCCGGACGACCGCTGGCCGTCGACGATCAACAGCCAGCTTGGCCAGGTCAAGGGCAGCGACTTCGAGGTCATCCGGATGGACGGCCTGGTCACCGGCTGACCCTGGCGCGGGCCGGCCGCCGGCTCAGCCCTTGTGGCTCAGCTCTTGTCGCCGCCGCCGGGCTTCGTGAAGGCGAAGTCCGGCAGCGACAGCGTCGCCTCGGCGACCTGCAGCAGACGCCGGTTCTGGTCCATCGCGGTCTTCTGCAAGGCGCGGAAGGCGACGTCCTCGGTCATGCCCAGGCGGGCCATCAGCATGCCCTTGGCGCGCTCGATGATCTTGCGTTCGTGCAGCGCGCGGCGGGCCGCCTCCAGCTCGGATTCCATGTGCGCCAGCCGCGTCTGCTGGGCCTGCAGCAGGGCCAGCAGCGCGTTCTCGTCGGGCCGGTCGGGTGATGTCGCAGGCGCGGCGGGCGGTGTCGACAGCGGGCTGGCCGGGCTGCTGGCTGACGTGTTGGCTGACGTGCCGTCAACGTCCAGGAAGCGGTCGACCGCATGGCTGCGGGCCGGCGGGTTGTCGCGCAGCTCGCGCAGCAGGCGCTCGGAGTCCTGCAGGTCCTGGCGCGCCGCGTCGATCTGGGTCTGGCAGTCCTGCCGCAGCCGCTGCACCAGCTCGACCTGCACCTGCCACAGCTCGGTGATGCGTTCGCTGCAGACGCTGAACCAGGTCTCGCTCAGCTGGCTGTCCAGCGTCGCGCCCGGCCGCGCGGCGCACAGCGTGCGGCGCAGCCGTTCCAGCCGCGCCACGCCGGGCGACAGCTGCTGCTGTTCCCAGCGCGCCTGCAGCTCGGCGTCGGCGAACTCGGCGTAGACCTGCAGGTTGCGCTCCTGCACCTCGATCAGGTGGACGACGCGCTGCTGCTGCGCCTCATGGCAGATGCCGCCGGCGTACAACTCGGCGCCGACCGCACGTTCCTGCCCGGCCGCCTCGTTGCCCTGCACCAGGTGGACCAGCGCGACCAGCCGGCGCGAGATCGCCGGGTGCGCGCTGGCATCGGCCACCAGCACGATCAGCTCGACCAGGCCGGAGATGACGCGGCTGTAGGCCAGCACCGAGTCCTGCGCGCTCAGGCCGTGGGCCTCGACCTTGGCGCGCAGCTCGCCCAGCGCCTCCAGCCCGAGCAGCACCCAGGCCATCAGCGACAGCAGCTTGGACGACGCATCGCGGCCATGCCCCAGCTGCGCCGCGAACAGCTCGCACAGCCGCTGCTGGACCGGTTGCGCGTCGGTGATCGCCTGCTGGCGCACGTCGGCATATCGCAGCCCGCGCGAGGCCAGGTAGACGCTCGACGCGCCGCGTTCGCGCTGCAGCGCGTGGATCAGCTGGCCGGTCACGTCGACCAGCTCGGCGCGGTCGGCCAGGTGGCGCAGCGTGTCGATGTCGCGCTGCTTGGCGCGCAGCACCAGGGCGGACACCGACAGGCTCTCGGTCGCTGCGGGCATGGGGTACTCCAGGGTCACGGGTCGGGAATCAGGCTCGCATTCTCTGCAATCTCGTCCCGATCCCAAGCACGCCCCGGGCCCGCGCCCGGCCGGTCACCCCAGCGCGACGAGCACGCGGCCGTCGTCGACGCGGACGTGGTGCGCGCCGACCGACTGCTCCGGCGCCTCCAGGCACTCGCCCGAACGCAGGTCGAAGTGGTTCTTGTAGAGCGGCGAGGCCACCACCAGCCGGTCGCCCAGGTTGCCCACCAGCCCGCGCGACAGCACGCTGGCCTGCGAGCGCGGGTCGACGTTGTCGATGGCATAGAACTGGTCCTCGCCAAGCCGGAAGACCGCGACATGGCGGCCCTCGACGCGGGCGCAGACCCCCGTGCCCGGCAGGATGTCGTCGGGACGGCAGACGGCGACCCAGTGGGCCGATTCGGTGTTGCCGGTCGCGGCGGTGACGGCCGACGCTTCAGGGCTTTGAACGCTGTTCATGGCGATGTCCTTGCTGGGTGGATGGGGCCGGCTCAGGCCGATGCGACGGGGATGACGCGACCGCGCCGTTCGTCCGCGCGCGCCGGGCGGATCTGGCCGCGTTCCTCGATGAACACGATGTGTTCGTCGGGCTGCTCGCTGTTGACGAAGCTGCGGAAGCGGGCCCGCACGGCCGGGTCGGTCACGGCGGTCTTCCATTCGCACTGGTAGGTGGCGACGACGTGCGCCATCTGCGACTCCAGCTCGGCGGCCAGGCCCAGGCGGTCGTCGACCACCACGCCCTTGAGGTAGTCCAGCCCGCCTTCGAGGTTGTCGCGCCAGGTGCTGGTGCGCTGCAGCCGGTCGGCGGTGCGCACGTAGAACATCAGGAAGCGGTCGATCAGGCGGACCAGCTCGTCGCGGCTCAGGTCGCTGGCCAGCAGCTCGGCGTGGCGCGGCTTCATGCCGCCGTTGCCGCAGACGTAGAGGTTCCAGCCCTTCTCGGTGGCGATCACGCCGACGTCCTTGCCTTGGGCCTCGGCGCATTCGCGGGTGCAGCCCGAGACGCCGAACTTGATCTTGTGGGGCGCGCGCAGGCCCTTGTAGCGGTTCTCCAGCTCGACCGCGAGGCCGACGCTGTCGCCCACGCCGTAGCGGCACCAGGTCGAGCCGACGCAGCTCTTCACCGTGCGCAGTGCCTTGCCGTAGGCATGGCCGCTCTCGAAGCCGGCGGCGATGAGTTCCTCCCAGATCAGCGGCAGCTGCTCGACCCGCGCGCCGAACAGGTCGACCCGCTGGCCGCCCGTCACCTTGGTGTAGAGGCCGTACTTCTTCGCGACCTGGCCGACCGCGATCAGCCCCTCGGGCGTGACCTCGCCACCGGGCATGCGCGGCACCACCGAGTAGCTGCCGTCCTTCTGGATGTTGCCCAGGTAGTAGTCGTTGCTGTCCTGCAGGCCGGCGAGTTCCTTCTTCAGCACGAACTCGTTCCAGACCGACGCGAGGATGCTGGCCGCCACCGGCTTGCAGATGTCGCAGCCCAGGCCCTTGCCGTGTCGGGCGATCAGCTCGTCGAAGCTGCGGATCTGGCCGACGCGCACCAGGTGGTAGAGCTCCTGGCGCGAGTGCGCGAAGTGCTCGCAGACGTGGTTGTTGACGGCCATGCCGCGCCGCGCCATCTCGGCCTTCATGACCTGCGTGACCAGCGGCACGCAGCCGCCGCAGGTCGCGCCGGCCTTGGTGCAGGCCTTCAGCGCGCCGATGGTCGTGGCGCCTTCGCCGACCGCCGCGCACAGGCGGCCCTTGCTGACGTTGTTGCACGAGCAGATCTGCGCGCTGTCGGGCAGCGCGTCCACGCCCAGTGCCGGACGGGCCTTGCCGTCGCTGCTGGGCAGGATCAGGAACTCCGGCTCGGCCGGCAGCGCGATGCCGTTGAGCGCCATCTGCAGCAGCGTGCCGTATTCGGCCGCATCGCCGACCAGCACGGCGCCGAGCAGGCGCTGGCCGTCCTCGCTGACGACGATCTTCTTGTAGGTCTGGCGGCGTTCGTCGGTGTACTGGTAGGACCGCGCGCCCGGCGTGGCCGCATGGGCATCGCCGATGCTGGCGACGTCCACGCCCATCAGCTTGAGCTTGGTGCTCATGTCGGCGCCGACGAAGGCCGCGTCGTCCTGGCCGACCAGATGCCGCGCGGCCACGCGGGCCATCTCGTAGCCGGGGGCGACCAGGCCGAAGACCTGGCCGTTCCAGGCCGCGCATTCGCCGATCGCGTAGATGTCGGCGTCGCTGCTGCGGCAGGCGCTGTCGATCGCGACGCCGCCGCGCGGGCCGATCTCCAGGCCGGCCGCGCGGGCCAGTTCGTCACGCGGCCGGATGCCGGCGGAGAACACGATCATGTCGGTCTCCAGCGCGCTGCCATCGGCGAATGCCATGCGGTGCGTGGCGCCCTCGCCGTCGACGATCTGCAGGGTGTTCTTCTGGGTGTGGACCTTGACGCCCAGCGCCTCGATCTTGTGGCGCAGCACGCGCCCGCCGCCGTCGTCGATCTGCACGGCCATCAGGCGCGGCGCGAACTCGACGACGTGTGTCTCCAGGCCCATGTCGCGCAGCGCCCTGCCACATTCCAGCCCCAGCAGCCCGCCCCCGATGACCACGCCGGTGCGGCTGCGCGCACCGCAGGCCTTCATGGCCTCCAGGTCCTCGATCGTGCGGTAGACGAAGCAGTCGGGCCGGTCACGTCCGGGCAGCGGCGGCACGAAGGGGTAGGAGCCGGTGGCCAGCACCAGCTTGTCCCAGCCCAGCACCTCGCCGTCCATCGTGGTGACCGTGCGCGCGGTGCGGTCGATGCTCGCCGCGCGCGTCGCCAGCCTCAGCGTGTGGCCGCTGCGCTCGAAGAAACCGGGCTCGACCAGCGACAGGTCATCGGCCGTCTTGCCGGCAAAGAATTCGGACAGGTGGACCCGGTCGTAGGCGGCGCGGGGTTCCTCGCACAAGACGGTGACGTGCAGGTCCGGCGCACCCGGCCCGGCGGCCTCGACAAGGCTTTCCAGGAACTTGTGGCCCACCATGCCGTGGCCGACGACGACGATCTTCATGATTGATCCTGCTGAAGTGCGGGCGCACGACAAGCGCCCCCCGCGTGGATGACGGACAAAACCGGATGTGGAACGACCGGCGCACAGCGCCCGGCAGGCGCGTGTCGCGGTCAGGTTCCGCCGTCATTAGCGGAGGCTGGGATCCACCCGTCGGCTGCGATACCGCCGGGCTCGCACGGTGATTCGCAAGTGCCGTGCCCGAAGCCGGCGCAGGGGGTCTCACGAGGGAAAGGCCGTGTTGAACGGCCTTGCAGGCGATCGGGACGCCTCGAAACGGTGCCCGGAATGGGCCAGGTCGGGGCGCGGGGGCGCATCAAGTGCGTCGCCGGAGGGCGACGATGGCTGGTGCGTGGGTGGTGGGGCGGGTGTGGATCGGGAGGCTGCTGACCCCCTCCCCCGGGGACCGGGGTACTCCCCCTTGGCAGGGGGAGAGTTGATGGCCAAGCGCACATCGACGTGGTCCTGCTCGGTCGACTCTCCCCCTGCCAAGGGGGAGTCCCCGCCAGGGGGAGGGGGTTCGCGCCCGCGCTCGGTCTCTTCGTGCACGACCTACCGAGTGGATTCAAGGCACGTTCAAGGGGCCATGTTCCGCCGCCATCCGGCGGCGCCAATCAAGTGCGTCGCCGGAGGGCGACGATGGCTTGGGCGTTGGGGGTGGCGTGGGTGTGGCTCGGGAGGCTGCTGACCCCCTCCCCCGGGGACCGGGGTACTCCCCCTTGGCTGGGGGAGAGTTGAAGGCGGCGCGCTCGTCGACGTGGCGGTTCTCGGTCGACTCTCCCCCTGCCAAGGGGGAGTCCCCGCCAGGGGGAGGGGGTTCGCGCCCCCGCTCGGTCTCTTCGTGTCCGACGGACTGCCGCTTCAACGCACGCCGCGCGCCACCTGCGCCAGCAGCGCCCTGGCCGCCTGCTCCGATGCCACCGAGCGTTCCAGCGGTGCGCGTGACAGGCCGGCGTGGGCGTAGTGGAGGTTCTCGTAGAGCTCGGCGGTCGACGGGTGGGCCTTCAGCAGGGCGTCGATCAGGTCTTGCGGCCAGTCTTCCATCAGCGCGGCCGACAGGCGGTCGACCACCGTGCGGTATTGCGCCGGGTCGACGCGGACGGGGCTGCGTTCGAGCCGTTCCAGCAGGCCGGCGAGCACCAGCAGGGCCTGGGCGCGGCTGCGGACGGACTCGGTGGACGGTGCGGTCATGGGGGGCTCCGATGGGGACGGGTCAAGGTTGACGGATGCCCCACACATGCGGTGGCCACGGGGGTTTTCAAGCGTCGCGCGGGTTGCGGATGTCACATCCGTCACGCCGGGCCGGCGTTCGGCGTGGACGTCATCACCGGCTCGCCCGCTCACCACCCGGCCGGGGCGACGCCGTACAGCAGGGCCAGTTCGCGGTAGACGGCCGGGACCTCGGCGGCGAGGTCGCGCGGGCGTTCGAAGAAGGCTTCGGTGACGCAGGCGAAGTACTCGGCGGGGTCGCTCGCGCCGTAGCCGTCGATGACCTCGGACGGCTCGCTGCGCAGGCGGTGCAGGCCCGCCGACATCGCTTGCGCCCAGGCCCGGCGGCGGCGCTTGCCGGGGCGCCAGGGCTGGCCGTCGGCGTGGCCCTTGTCCTGGTCGATCTGGTGGGCGAACTCGTGCAGCGCGACGTTGCGGCCGTCGGCCGGATCGGCCGCGCCGGCCAGCACGTCGGGCCAGGACAGCACGACCTGGCCGTGGGTCCACGACTCGCCCGACATCGTCATGCGCTGCTGGCGCACCAGCCCGCCGCCGAGCGCCTGTTCGCGTTCGACCGCGAAGGCGGCCGGGTAGACCAGCACCTGCCGCAGCTGCGGGTAGACCTGCGCGCGGGCGTCGCCCAGCAGCAGCAGGCAGGCGTGCGCGGCGATGGTCACGCGGACCTCGTCGGTGATGGGCTGGCCCTCGCAGCCGATGAAGGGCTTCTCGGCCAGGAAGACCTGGATGTGCCCCTTCAACCGCAGCTGCAGGTCGGCCGGCAGCCGCGCGACCAGCGGCACGCGTCGCCTCAGGATGCGCCGCCAGGCGGGCGGGAAGGGCGTGGCGCGCAGCCGCGCGCGGCGCCGCTCGCGTCGCCAGGTCTGGCTGGCCAGCGCGGCGACGGCGGCCAGGCCGGCGCCGGTCAGCGCGAGCAGCGGCCAGGTGCCGACCGGGGCGCCGAGAGGGTTGTCGAGAGGCATCACGGCCACATGCGCCCCGGCCGGCGTGATTCAAGCCCTGCAGGCCGGGGCCGGCTTCGGATAATCGCGGCCTCGGCGGGCACGCACCGCCGGTCATTCACCCACGAACCCAGAAAGCACAGCCACCATGTCCGGTCACGGTTTCCACGTCCACGGCCCGCACGACCACGAGGTCGAACACGCCGCCCACGGCGGCCACGGCGACAAGAAGGACGGCTTCGCCAGCACCATCGCCGTCACCACCGCCATCCTCGCCACGGTTGGCGCGCTGTTCTCCTACATGGGCGGGGCCACGCAGGCCAATGCCGGCCTGTACAAGAACAACGCCGCGATCAAGAAGACCGAGGCGTCGAACCAGTGGAACTACTACCAGGCCAAGAGCAGCAAGCAGAACCTCTACGAGGTGATGGTCAACGTGCTGCCGGCCGACAAGCAGGCGACCTACCAGGCCGAGATCGAGCGCTACAAGAAGGAAAAGGGCGAGATCAAGGCCGCCGCCGAGAAGCTGGAGGCCGAGGCCACCGCCTGGGACGACAAGAGCGAGGCCGAGTTGCACCTCCATCACCGCTGGGCCCAGGCGACGACCGCCCTGCAGATCTCGATCGCGCTGGCGGCCATCGCGCTGCTGACGCGCCGCAAGTGGGTCGAGGTGGCGATGTTCCTGGCCAGCGGACTGGGTCTCGTGCTCGGCGGCGCGGCCCTGCTGCACCTCTGACGGCGCCGGGCTGCGCACACCGTGTTCCGCAGCCCCTGGCGCCGCGCGCGCGACCTGCTGATCGCCTCGCGGACGTGGGCGCGCGGGGTCAAGCGGGATGTCCTGACGCTGTGGTTCGTGCGCGCCCACCCCGACACGCCGTGGTCGGCCCGGCTGCTGGCCGCCTTCGTGGTGGCCTACGCCTTCAGCCCGATCGACCTGATCCCCGACTTCATCCCCGTGCTGGGCTGGCTGGACGACGTGCTGCTGCTGCCCGCGCTGATCTGGCTGGCGGTGCGGCTGCTGCCGCCGCATGTGCGCGCGCACGGTCGGCAGGAGGCCGACGCCTGGCTGGCGCGCCGTGAGGCGAAGCCGAGTAGCCACGTCGGCGCCTGGGTCATCGTGGCGATCTGGCTGTTGCTGGCGTGGCTGGCCGTGCGCTCGTGGCGCAATTGAGCGTTGTGTTGATCCGCCCGCCGGTTGGGAATTCAGGTTCGACGCAGAATGGACAAGACCTTTTTCCGGCCCCGCAGCCTGTATCGCGACCGCCGCCATGCCGTCCACGTCCCGATTCCGCACCCAGGTTCTCGCCGCCTTCGTGGCGTCGATCGTGGTCGTGTCGACGCTGGCGGCGATCACCTGGCGCATCGGCCAGCAGGCAGGCGAAGCCGGCGCCTGGGTGCGGCACACGCAGGACGTGCTGCAGGGTCTGGCGCAGGTCCGTGTCGACACGGCGCTGGTCGAGCTGAACACGCAGGCCTATCGCGTCACCGGTGACCTGGGCCGGCTGACCGAGCGCGACGAGGCCATCGCCCGGCGCGAACAGCAGCTGGCGCACCTGCAGACGCTGCTGGCCGGTCAGCCGGAACAGCATCAGCGCTGGTCGCAGCTGCGCGAGGTGGTCGATCAGCGCCTGGCCATCTCTCGCACGGTCGAACGCCTGCGCCGTGACGGCGCCGCCGGGGCCGCCGATGCCTACGCGAGGACCGCACCGCTGGTCGAGACCCGGACCCGGATGCAGCAGCTGATGCAGGCGATGGAGTCCGAGGAGACCCGCCAGCTGGCGGTCCGGACCGACGAGCAGCGGCGCGCCGGCCAGCGCATGGTGGTCGCCGGTGCGGGCGCGTCGGTCGCGCTGGTGCTGTTGCTGGTCGGCAGCTACCTGCTGATCCGCCGACAGCTGCGCGAGACCGAGGCCAGCCGGCAGGCCCTGGCCGACAACGAGGCGCGGCTCGAACAGCGGGTCGCCGAACGCACCCGCGAGCTGGACGACAACCGGCGCGAGCTGGCCCGCGTGATCGAGGGTTCGGACCAGGGCTACTGGACCTGGGACCTGCCGACCGACCATTTCCGCGTCAGCGCTCGCTGGGAGACCATGCTCGGCTACCAGCCCGGCGAGATGGACGTGACGACCGCCAACTGGCCGGCGCTGGTCCACCCGGACGACCTGGCCCGGGCGCTCGAGTCGATCCGTCGCCACCTGGCCGGCGAGGTGCCGCTGCACGAGGTCGAGCTGCGCATGCATCACAAACAAGGCGGCTGGCGCTGGGTGCTGACCCGTGGCCGGGTGGTTGACCGGGCGCCCGACGGCACCGCGCTGAACATGTCGGGCACGCACACCGACATCACCGAACGCAAGCAGGCCGAACTGGCGCAGCGCCAGTCGGCGGCGGTGTTCGACAACAGCTACGAGGGGATCATCGTGGCCGATGCGGACGGCCTGATCACGCAGGTCAACCCGGCCTTCACGCGCATCACCGGCTACGAAGCGCACGAGGTCATCGGGCGCACGCCCGGGCTGCTGTCCTCGGGCCGGCACGACGCCAGCTTCTACCAGGCCTTCTGGGCCGCGCTTGAGCAGCGCGGCTACTGGCACGGCGAGATCTGGAACCGGCGCAAGAACGGCGAGGTGTTCCCGGTCCTGCAGTCGATCACGGCGGTGCGCGACGCGGCCGGCCAGCTGCTGCACCACGTCAGCGTCTTCTCGGACATCAGCCGCATCAAGGCGCACGAGGCCGAGCTGGACCGGGTCGCCCACTTCGATCCGCTGACCGGCCTGCCGAACCGCCGGCTGCTGACCGACCGGCTCGAACAGGCGGTGCTGCGGGCCGGTCGCAGCGGCCGGCTAGGCGCCGTCTGCTTCATCGACCTGGACGGCTTCAAGGCCGTCAACGACGCGCTCGGCCACGCCATCGGCGACCAGCTGCTGATCGGCATCGGCGAACACATCAAGGGCGTGCTGCGGCCCGAGGACACGCTGTCGCGGCTCGGGGGCGACGAGTTCGTGCTGCTGCTGACGGAGCTGGGGTCGATCAAGGAGACCACCCAGATCCTCGACCGCGTGCTGCACGCCGCGCGCCAGCCGGTGCAGGCGGAGGATCACCTGCTGAGCCTGTCGGCCAGCATCGGCGTCAGCCTCTATCCGAACGACGACGACGACCCCGACACGCTGCTGCGCCACGCCGACCAGACCATGTACCTGGCCAAGCAGGCCGGCAAGAACCGCTACCAGCTGTTCGATCCGGAGATCGACCGCGTCGACCAGCAGCGCCGCGAGCAGCTGGCGCGGCTGCGCGATGCCCTGCGCGACGGCGAGTTCGAGCTGCACTGGCAGCCCAAGGTCGACCTGCGCGACGGCACCGTCACCGGCGCCGAAGGGTTGATCCGCTGGCGGCACCCGCAGCGCGGCCTGCTGGCGCCGGGCGAATTCCTGCCGGTGCTGCAGGGCAGCGACCTTGAACCGCTGATCGGCGAATGGGTCATCGACACGGCGCTGGCGCAGCTCGCCAGCTGGCGCGTCGACGGCCTGGTGTTGCCGGTCAGCGTCAATATCAGCCCGCGTCACCTGCTGCAGCCGCTCTTCGTCGACCGGTTGGCCGACGCGCTGGCGCGCCACCCCTGCGTCGACGCCAGCCAGTTCCAGCTGGAGGTGCTGGAGACCTCGGTCATCGCCGACATGCAGCAGGCGGCCGAGATCCTGAAGCGCTGCATGGCGCTGGGCGTGGGCTTCGCGCTCGACGACTTCGGCACGGGCTATTCGTCGCTGACCTACCTGCGCAAGCTGCCGGCCGGCACGCTGAAGATCGACCGCAGCTTCGTCAGCGACATGCTCGACGACCCGGAGGACCTGGCGATCGTGCGCGGCGTCATCGACCTGGCCGCCGCCTTCGACCGCGAGGTGATTGCCGAGGGCGTCGAGACCCTGGCCCACGGCCACGCGCTGCTGGCGATGGGCTGCCACCTGGCGCAGGGCTACGGCATCGCCCGCGCGATGCCGGCCGATGACCTCCCGCGCTGGCGCGCACAGTGGCTCGCCAGCGGTGCCTGGCAGCGCGAGCTGGCGTAGACCCGCCGACGTCCACCCAAAACGACCCATGTCCCGACTCGCCACTGAACTTCGCCGCCTCTTCCTCCTGGATGCCGTCGCGGCGGAACCGCTGATCGACGCTCAAGGCCGTGTCCGCGCCCTCGTGCTGGAACTGGCGCGGCCGGCCGACTGGGACACGCTGGCGCAGGTCTGGCGTGGCGTGCAGACCGAGCTGGCGCTGCCGGCGCCGGCCATCGCGGCGTCGGGGACGGACGGCCTGCAGCTGTGGTTCTCGCTGGCCGAGCCGATCGCGGTCGATGCGGCACATGCCTTCCTGGCGCTGCTGCGGCGGCGCTGGCTGGCCGACCTGCCGGCCAACCGGGTGGTGCTGTGGCCGCAGCCGGCGCCGCCGCGCCACGCCCGGCCGGTGCCGGCGCTGAACGAGGCGACCGGCAACTGGTCGGCCTTCGTCGCGCCCGACCTGGCGCCGCTGTTCGCCGAGACGCCTTGGCTGGACATCCCCCCCGGCGACGAGGCCCAGGCCCATGTGCTGGCCCAGCTCCAGCCGATCCGGCCGGCCGAGCTGACGGCGGCGACGGCGGCGCTCGAACAGGCCTTGCAGGCGCCGGAACCGGTGCCGTCGATGGCGCCCCCCGCCGCACCCTCCTGGGCCGCGACGACGCACCCCGCGACCGCCCACGCCGAGCCCCGCGCCTTCCTGCTGGCGGTGATGAACGACGGCGCCGTGCCGCTGGCCTTGCGCATCGAGGCGGCCAAGGCGCTGCTGGGCGCCGATCGCCCCTGAACGGCGCTGAACGGCGCTGAACGGGCGCGAGGGTGACTCTCTGCGCCGGCTCCGGCGCAGAGTGTTCCGCCCGGATCGGCTCAGTTCAGGCCGAGCACACGGCGCAGCCAGCCGAACAGCCCCCCGCCGGCCGCTGGCGCGGCCGGTGTTGCCGCTGCCGCGGCCGGTGTTGCCGCTGCCGCAGGGCGGGCCGCGACCGGTGCCGGACGGGCCGCCGACGCAGTCTTCGGTGCCGCCTTGGCGGTTGCGGACGCCGCCGCCGCGCGGGCCTGCTGCGCGGCCAGCAGCTGTTGGTGGTGCCGGCGCAGGACGGCGTCGGTGGGGGGTAGCCCCAGCACGCGCAGTCGTTCGGTGGTGGCGTGACGCCGCAGCACGGAGTCGCTGGGCAGGTTGTCGAGCAGGACCATGGTGTCGCCTCCAGGTGATCCGTTCGGGCACGGATTCGTGGGTGGTTGCCCACGGCTCGCCGCGCGGCTTGGACTGCACCGGACAGGACCGCAGGTCTGCTCGTTTAGCAAGCACCGGACCCAGGACGGCCGGCCGTGGCCCGACCCAGGGTCAACACCGAGTCCCGAGGCCCGAGGCCCGAGGCCCGAGGCCCGAGGCCGCGCCCCGGTGGTTGCCGTCAGCGCGCCGGCCGCAGCGCCTCGACCCAGGCCGCCACCGCCGCCGCCGCGCTGTCGCCTTGCGCCTGCAGGCCGGCGATGACGCCGTCGCGGTTGGCGTCCGGCTGGTTCTGGCTGACCTTCCACTTGCCGGTCCAGCCGGTCACCTCGATCTCGATGCCGACGATGGCCGCCTGCATCCGTTCGATGTAGTCGGCCGGCGCGTCGCCGACCTGCCAGGGCCGGTCGCGCGGCGCTTCCTGCTGGCCGGTGATGGTGTCGAGCTGGGTGCGCAGCCAGGCCGGGTCGGCATCGACCGCACGCAGCCGGCCGCGTGCGTGCACGACGACGTAGTTCCAGGTCGGCACGACCTTGCCGTGTTCGGCCTTGGACGGATACCACGACGGCGTCACGTAGGCCTGCGGGCCGTGGAACACCGCCAGCACCGCGACGCCCTCGGGCCGCTCGGCGCCCGGCGTGCGCCACAGCGGGTTGGCGCGCGCGACATGGCCACGCAGCCGGCCGTGTTCGCCGCGGTCGGCGCTGAAGACCAGCGGGATCGGGTTGGCGTCGATCGCCAGGTCGTCGGCCGGCCCGTCGCCCGCCGTCGCGGTGATCAGCGTGGCCAGCGGGTGCGCGGCGACCAGCGCGTGCAGGGCCTCGGGACGGGTCTCGGCGAAGTGGTTGGGGAGGTACATGGCGGGGAGCGGGAAGAAGAACGGAGGAAGAAAGGGAATGGAGCGGGAAGAAGAACGGGAAAGGAGCGGGCGGCGATCGATCAACCCGCCGGCCGCAGCGCCAGCGCCGTCAGCAGCACGCCGCAGGCCGCCACCCAGGACGCCAGCACGCGCAGGCCGATGCGCAGCGCCGGGTGGGGCCAGCGCCGCAGCACGGCCTCGACGGCGACGGCCAGCTGCGCGGCGATGACCAGCGCGCCGACCAGGCTGCCGGCCAGCGCGGTGATGCGGCGCGCGCCCAGCAAGGCCGGATCGCCCGAGCCCAGCCCGATCGCCAGGCCGATGCAGGCGGGCATCCAGAGCCGGTAGGCGACCGGCTGGACGCGGCCGAGCGTCACGCCCAGCGCCGTCGCGATCACCAGCAGCCAGAGCGCGCGGTCGGTGTCCGGATCGCCCAGCGCACCGGCCGCCAGCGCCCCGGCGAACAGGCCGGCGGCCAGCGCGATCAGCTCGTGCGCCCGTGGCGACAGCCCCTGCTGCGCGGCCTGCAGGCCGACCGCGATCAGGCCGAACAGGTGGGCGGCCACCAGCACCGGATGCACCAGCCCGCCGAAGAAGGCGCTGCCGCCGGGGATGGCGCCGTGGGCCCAGGCCGACGGCGCGGCCAGCGCCAGCGCCAGCGCGAGCCAGCGCCCGGTCTTCATGTCGAGGTGGCGGCTCAAGCGACAGCCCTTGTCAGGAAGAACGCACCGGCCAGCGCGATGGCGCCGCCGCTGGCGCGCACCACCCAGCGGCCGGCCGGCCAGCGCACCAGCAGGCCCAGCGCGATGCCGCCCAGGTGCAGCGCGCCGGTGGCGATCACGAAGCCGGCGCTGAAGGCGACCGCGTTGGCGGCCTGCGGCAGCTCGGTGCCGTGGGCATGGCCGTGGAAGACCGCGAAGGCGCCGACCAGCACGGCTGCCAGCCCGATCGGCGCGCGCCAGGCCAGCGCGACCGCCGCACCGATCACGATGGCCGACGCGGCGATGCCGATCTCGACGCCCGGCAGCGGCACGCCAGCCACGCCGAGCGCGCCGCCGAAGGCCATCACGGTCGGGAAGACCACCGGCAGCAGCCAGATGGCGGGCACGCCCAGGAAGGCGCCCCACAGGCCGACGGCGACCATCGCGACGACATGGTCCCAACCCAGCACCGGGTGCAGGAAGCCGCTCCAGAAACCGCCGGCCAGCGTCGTGGCATCGGCATGGGCCTGCGCGGCACCCGACAGCGCGAGCAGCAACAGCAGGGCGCTGGCGCGGCGCAGGCGGGGCTCGGCGGGTGGGCGTCGTCTGGAGGTCATCGTGGTGCTCCTGTGCAGGGGGCGGCGGTCTGGCAAGTCGCGCAGGGTAGTTCGGTCGGTGACCTGTCACGGATCAGGGTAAGACCCGGTGGATCCCCCCTGACCCGGCAGGCCGATGGCGGGGGGCTGGCGTGTAAGCTGGTCGACCGCCTTTCCCGGCTGTCCCACGACCTGTCCCGACCTGAGCCGGCCCGCCCGGCGACTGGAGTCCACGATGCCCGCACTGCGTTCCGATGTCGATCCCGATGGCCTGCTCGAATACTCCGTCGTCTACACCGACAGGGCCCTGAACCACATGTCGGCGCGCTTCCAGAAGGTGCTGACCGACATCACCGCGACGCTCAAGGAGGTCTACGCCGCCCGCGCCGTCGCGGTCGTGCCCGGCAGCGGCACCTACGGCATGGAAGCGGTGGCGCGCCAGTTCGCGACCGGCCAGCACGTGCTGGTGATCCGCAACGGCTGGTTCAGCTTCCGCTGGACCCAGATCCTGGAGCAGGGCGCCATCGCGAAGTCGACGACCGTGCTGAAGGCGCGTCGCACCGGCGAAGGCCCGAAGGCGCCGTTCGCGCCGGCCCCGATCGACGAGGTGGTCGCGCGCATCGCCGCCGAACGCCCGGCGGTGGTGTTCGCGCCGCACGTCGAGACCTCCGCCGGGATGATCCTGCCCGACGACTACCTGCGCGCCGTCGCCGACGCCACGCACGCGGCGGGTGGCCTGTTCGTGCTGGACTGCATCGCCTCGGGCACCGTCTGGGTCGACATGGCCGCCACCGGTGTCGACGTGCTGATCAGCGCGCCGCAGAAGGGCTGGAGCGGCCCGCCGTGCTGCGGCCTGGTGATGCTGTCCGAGCGTGCCCGCGCGGCCATCGAGACGACTACCAGCACCAGCTTCGCCTGCGACCTGCGCAAGTGGCTGTCGATCGCCGAGACCTACGAGAGCGGCGCCGTCGCCTACCACGCGACCATGCCGACCGATGCGCTGGCGGTGCTGCGCGACGTGATGGTCGAGACCCGCGCGATCGGCTTCGCCAAGCTGAAGGAGGCGCAGATCGAGCTCGGCCGCCGGGCCCGCGCGCTGCTGGCCTCCAAGGGCTTCCCGAGCGTCGCGGCCGACGGCTTTGGCGCGCCCGGCGTGATCGTCAGCTACACCGACGACGCGCAGATCCAGAGCGGCGCCAAGCTCAAGGCCCAGGGCCTGCAGATCGCCGCCGGCGTGCCGCTGCAGTGCGACGAGGGCGCCGACTTCCGCACCTTCCGCATCGGCCTGTTCGGGCTGGACAAGCTCGCCGATGTCCCGGCCGCGGTCGACCGGCTGGATCGTGCACTGAGCCACATCGTCTGACGCCGTTCAGTCGCGTCGCATCACCGGTGCTTGCGATGGCCGGTCGCTGTGACAGACTGGCCGGATGTCCGAAACCGAAGCGTATGCGCTGAGCGGCCTGCGCGCCGTCCACCTGCTGAAGGACCTGCCCGAGCCGGTCCTGGCCGAGGTCGCGCAGGCCTGCCGGTTCCGGCTCTACCGCGCCCGCCAGGGCGTGATCTCGCGCGACGACCACGACCGCGACTGTTACTTCATCCTGTCGGGCCGGGTCCGCGTGGTCGCGCTGTCGCCGAGCGGGCGCGAGGTCAGCTTCCGCGACGCCGGGGCCGGCGAGACCATCGGCGAGATGGCCGCGATCGACGGCGCGCCGCGGTCGGCCACCGTCGTCGCGCTGCAGGACACGCTGCTGGCGCGGCTGAGTCCCGCCGACCTGCTGCGGCTGCTGCAGCGCCACTGGGTCATCACCGAACGCCTGCTGGGCCATCTGGCCGGCATCGCCCGCCGGCTGACCGACCGGGTCTACGAACTCAGCACGCTCAACGTCCAGCAGCGCCTGTGCGCCGAGCTGCTGCGGCTGGCGCTGGCCGACGCGGCGATCAACGACCACGGCGCCGACAACCGCATCGTGCTGCGCCCGGCGCCGAGCCACAGCGAGCTGGCCGCGCGCATCAGCAGCTACCGCGAGCAGGTCACCCGCGAGCTGGCCGACCTCGGCCGCGCCGGGCTGGTCGGCCGCGAGGAAGGTGCGCTGGTGATCGAGGACCTGTCGCGGCTGGCCGAGCGCATCGAGGCGGTGCGCACCGCCGCCTGAGCCGCTCCGGCGGCGCCTTCCGGCGGCATCGTCCTGATACCTCCGGCCTGTGCGTTTGCGCACTGCGCCGCCCGGAGGGTGATTCCTAGACTCGACCGTCGATGTCGTTGGCGCGGACTGCCCGCGTGACGCGGCATCGACGCGCAAGGGAGTCACCACGATGGAAATCGATGTCTTGAGCCGACCGGCCGTCATGGCCGATGTCGTGCAGGCCGCCCGCCGCATGCTGGGCGCCTGGGACCGGGCCGTGACCCGGCCGATCGCCACCGCAGAGACCCAGCCGGTTGCCGGCGAACGCCCGGCCGCCGACCCGACCAGGGTCCTGCCCTTCGAACAGCCGCTGCCGGCCGCCGCACCGTGGGTGCAGCTGCCGCAGCTGACGGTCCACATGCTGGACGGCCTGCAGCTGCGCATCGGCGATCAGCGTGTGCTGGACCTGCCGCACGGCAAGGCCCGCTCGCTGCTGCGCGTGCTGCTGCTGCAGCGTCGCCGGCCGATGTCGCGCCAGCGCCTGTGCAGCCTGCTGTGGCCCGAGGCCGATCCGGCCGGCGCGCGCAACAGCCTGCACGTGACGCTGCACCGGCTGCGCCGGGCGGTCGGCGACGCCGGCCTGATCCGCCACGGCGACGAGGGCTACCAGATCGTCGCGCCGGGCGATGTCTGGCTCGACGCCGAGCAGTTCGTGCTGCATGCCGAGGTCGGCGCGCTGGAGGACCTGCGCGGCAACCTCGACACCGCCATCACCGAGTACGAGGCCGCCATCGCGCTGTACCGCAGCGACCTGCTCGACGACGGCGAACACGAGCCCGCGCTGGCCTGCGACGACCAGGCGCTGCGCGACCGCTTCAACCAGGTGCTCGAACGGCTGGCCCGGCTGCGTGAATCACGCGACGACCTGCACGGCTGCCTGCGTGTGTCGCTGCGCCATCTGGCGATCGACCCGTGCAACGAGCAGGCCCACCGCCGCCTGATGCGCTGCTACGCGCGGCTGGGCCAGGTCCAGCTGGCCGAGCGCCAGTTCCGCGCCTGCGTCGACACGCTGCGCCGCCAGCTCGGCGTCGCACCGCAGGCCGAGACCGTCGAGCTGCACCGCCGCATCGGCCAGGGCAGCGTCGCCTGACCGACGCGAACCGGGTCCGTCACCGACGGCCTGCCTTCCGCAAGGGGGCAGGCCGTTCGCGTTTCATCTGCGGATGACAACAGAAAGCCCCCGGCACCTGACGGTGCCGGGGGCTCGGGGCTCCCTCGGGGGCGTTTCGGCCGGTTCAGACCATCACGCTCTGGAACAGCTCGATCACGCGATGGCTCGACAGCATCGACGTGGCCAGGTGCACGTTCGACGCCGACTTCAGGTGGCAGGTCACGAACAGCTCGTAGGTGCCGACGGCCAGGGTGTTGGCCGGGAACTGCACCTGCACCGTGCGCATGCCGGGGCCGCCGGCGAAGGCCGACGTGACGATCGCCGGCACCGACGCACCGCCGTCCACCGGCTTGAGCGTGGCCTTCAGGTGCCAGGTGGCGCCGGCCAGGTCCAGGAAGAAGTCGGTCCACGGGCTGGTGCCGGTCTGGTCCCAGCGCATCGTGACCTCGATCGCGTGGTTGATGTCGACGATCAGCTCGTTCTTGGCGACCGGCGCCAGGTCGGCGACCGCGGCGGTGACGTTGCTCAGCGCCATGCCGGGGATGTTGGTCTCGAATTCGACGGGGTTGAGGCTGACAGACATGATCTCTCTCCTGATTGCGGTTGGATGACGGTGGCGGATGCCGGGTCGGCGGTCCGGACCGGTTCGGGTCCGGTGCCGTCGACAGATCCAATGTAGGAATCGCCTCTTGCGCGGCCGCATGGCCGGGACGTGCTGCGGCGTGATGGCCGATGCGGTGCGGGAGGTGGTGCCGGACGTGGTTCAGGGCGCATGTCGGGCGCATGACGGGCGGCGACAGCGGCCTCCCTACAATTCCGGATTCCCTCGAACGAGCCCGTCCGCCGGGCCCCGCGCCATGTCCCAAGCCTCCTCCCTCAGCGCCCTGACCGCCCTGTCTCCCCTCGATGGCCGCTACGCCGGCAAGCTCGGCGCGCTGCGTCCGCTGCTGAGCGAATACGGCCTGATGCACCGCCGCGTGCAGGTCGAGGTGGCGTGGTTCATCGCGCTGTCGGATGCCGGTTTCGCCGAGTTCGCGCCGCTGTCGGCCGCCGCCCGCAGCCACCTGAACACGCTGGTCGAGCAGTTCAGCGAAGCCGATGCGCAGGCCATCAAGGACATCGAGCGCACCACCAACCACGACGTCAAGGCGGTCGAGTACTGGCTCAAGTCGAAGTTCGCCGACCTGCCCGAGCTGGTCGCCGCCGGCGAGTTCGTCCACTTCGCCTGCACCAGCGAGGACATCAACAACACCAGCCACGCGCTGATGCTCAAGGCCGCCCGCGAGACCGTGCTGCTGCCGACGCTGGACCGCATCGTCGCCAAGCTGACGGCGCTGGCACACGACTTCGCCGCCGTGCCGATGCTCAGCCGCACGCACGGCCAGACCGCCAGCCCGACGACGGTGGGCAAGGAGATCGCCAACGTCGTCGCCCGCCTGCAGCACGCCCGCGGCCGCATCGCCGGCGTGGCCCTGCTGGCCAAGATGAACGGCGCGGTCGGCAACTACAACGCCCACCTGAGCGCCTACCCCGCGCACGACTGGGAGGCCTTCAGCCGCCAGGTCGTCGAAGGCGCGCTGGGCCTGAGCTTCAACCCGTACACGATCCAGATCGAGCCGCACGACTACATGGCAGAGCTGTTCGACGCGGTCACGCGCGCCAACACCATCCTGGTCGACTGGAGCCGCGACGTCTGGGGCTACATCAGCCTGGGCTACTTCAAGCAGAAGACCAAGGAAGGCGAGGTCGGCTCGTCGACCATGCCGCACAAGGTCAACCCGATCGACTTCGAGAACGCCGAGGGCAACTTCGGCCTGTCCAGCGCGCTGCTGACCCATCTGGCGCAGAAGCTGCCGATCAGCCGCTGGCAACGCGACCTGACCGACTCGACCGTGCTGCGCAACATGGGCGTCGCGCTGGGCTACGCGCAGCTGGGCTACGACAGCCTGCTGCGCGGCCTGGACAAGCTCCAGCTCAACGAGGCCGCGCTGGCCGACGACCTCGACGGCGCCTGGGAAGTGCTGGCCGAGCCGATCCAGACCGTCATGCGCCGCTACGGCCTGCCGCAGCCCTACGAACAGCTCAAGGCCTTCACCCGCGGCCAGCCGATGACGCGCGCGCTGATGCAGGGCTTCATCGCCAACCTCGCGCTGCCGCAGTCCGAAAAGGACCGCCTGCTCGCCATGACCCCCGCCAGCTACACCGGCGCGGCGGCCGAGCTGGCGCGGCGGATCGGCTGAGCACCCTGATGACCTCCCCTCTGTTCCTGACTCGCGTCGTTCTGCGGAACTACCGCAGCATCGGGCAATGTGATGTCCGACTTGGCGCGCTCACGTATCTGGTGGGAGCCAACGGGTCCGGAAAGAGCAATTTCATCGATGCCATGCATCTCGTTCGCGATGCCTTGACGGGCTCGCTGGAGGTGGCACTCAACGAGCGCGGCGGCTGGGCAGAGGTACGGCGGCATTCGCGTGGTCATCCCCGGCACTTCGGGATCCGGCTGGAGTTCACCCTGCGCGATGGTCGATCGGGTCACTACGCCTTCAACATCGGCGCATTGGCCGATGGTGGCTTCGAGGTGGCCTCCGAGGAATGCTCGATCGGCGGCAAGGGGAACGGTCCTCATTTCAAGGTCGAACGCGGTCGCATGGTGGCCAGCAGCGAAGGTGTCTTTCCAGCCTTGACACCGGATCGTCTGGCCCTGGTCACCGCTTCGGGCTTCCAGGCCTTTCGCCCGGCGTTCGATGCGCTGGTTGGCATGGGGTTCTACAACCTCAACCCGAAGGTGATGCGCGAGTTGCAGAAGCCCCAGGATGGTCGTCTGCTGAAGCCGGTCGGAGAGAACATCGCCAGCGTGATCGCTCACCTGCAGCGCCATGCACCGGCGTCGCTCGAATACATCGAGCAATACCTGCAAATGGTGGTGCCGGCCATCGAAGGCGTCGAACGCAAGTCGATGGGCCCGCTGGAGACCCTGGAGTTCAAGCAGAGGATTGCCGGGTCAGAACATCCTTGGGGCTTCTCTGCACAGGCCATGTCAGACGGCACCTTGCGTGCCCTTGGCGTCCTGACAGCCCTGTTCCAGGGCAACCCTGATCACGCACCGTCCCTGGTCGGCATCGAGGAACCCGAGACCGCCCTGCATCCGGCGGCCAGCCGCGCACTTCGAGACGCCCTGCAACGCGCTTCCCTGCGCACGCAGGTGATCGTCACCAGTCACAGCCCGGACCTGCTGGATGACCCGGACCTGCCGGCAGAGTCCATCCGGGCCGTGCTGTCTCAAGACGGCGAGACCCGGATCGGCGGCATCGACGAGGGCTCGCGCAAGACCATGCGCGAGCACCTCTTCACGGCCGGCGAGTTGCTGAGGCTGGGACAGCTGTCGGTCGACGCGGCGGAGTTGTCGGCACCGCAGGTCCAGATCAGCCTGTTCGGAGATCTTGGGCCGTGATCACCCGGGTGTGTCCGATCGTGGAAGGCGACGGTGAGGTCCTGGCGCTGCCCGTGCTCCTTCGCCGCATCGCGCGCCAGTTCACGCCGCACTGCGCGATGGATGTCCTTCGACCGATCCGCGTGCATCGCATGACACTCTTGAATCGCCCGGACGAGTTCGAGCGATACCTTCGGTTGGCAGCCAACTATTGCGGATCGGATGACTTGATCCTGATCCTGCTGGATGCCGACGATGACTGCCCCGTCACCCTCGCCGCCAGTCTGCGCTCTCAGGCCGAGCGCGTCCTGCCACACAGGCGGGTCGCGGTCGTGCTGGCCAATCGGGAGTTCGAGGCATGGTTCATCGCGGCAGCGGATTCACTGGTCGAGGTCATTGGCTTGTCGCTGTTGCCGGACGACCAGAAGGTGCCATCGGATTCACCGCGCGATGCCAAGGGCTGGTTGGGCAAGCGCATGGGGCCGCGTCGATACCACCCGATCAGTGATCAGGCCACGTTTGCCCGCCACATCGATCTGCAGATGGCTCGAGAGCGCAGCCGCTCATTCCGAAAGCTTTGCGACGACTGGGAGCGCCATACGCTCGCGCTGGCGTCCGCAGCGACGATCAACCGACCCACCACGGATACGCCACCATGAACTTCCTCGACCAGCTCGCCCGCGCCGAACGGCTGCATGACTCGCTGCTGTGCGTCGGACTCGATCCGGAGCCGGCGAAGTTTCCCGGTGCGTGGAAGGGTGATGCCTCGCGCATCTACGACTTCTGCGCCCGCATCGTCGACGCGACCAAGGACCTGGTGATCGCGTTCAAGCCGCAGATCGCCTACTTCGCGGCGCAGCGGGCAGAGGACCAGCTCGAACGGCTGATGGCGCACATCAAGCGCGTCGCGCCGGACGTGCCGGTGATCCTCGACGCCAAGCGCGGCGACATCGGCAGCACCGCCGAGCAGTACGCCCGCGAGGCCTACGAGCGTTACCAGGCCGATGCGGTGACGCTGTCGCCGTTCATGGGCTTCGACTCGATCGAGCCCTACCTGCGCTACCCGGACAAGGGCGCGATCCTGCTGTGCCGCACCTCCAACCCGGGCGGCAACGACTGGCAGATGCAGCACCTGGCCGACCTGCCCGGCCAGCCGCGCCTGTACGAGCACCTGGCCGCACTGGCGCAGTCGGAATGGAACCGCAACGGCCAGATCGGCCTGGTCGTCGGGGCCACCTACCCGGCCGAGATCGCCCGCGTGCGCGAGCTCGCCCCGACGCTGCCGCTGCTGATCCCCGGCGTGGGTGCGCAGGGCGGCGATGCCGTGGCCACCGTGCAGGCCGGGCTGCTGCGCGATGCGGCCGGCGCCATCACCGGCCCGATCGTGGTCAACAGCTCGCGCGCCATCCTCTACGCCAGCAACGGCGACGATTTCGCCGAGGCGGCCCGCCGCGTCGCGCTGGCGACCCGGGCAACGCTGAACGCGGCGCGGCGCTGATCCGGCACTGCTGATCCGGCACCGCGGCCGGTTCAGGCCCGCAGCGCCTGCCGCAGCCAGGCGTCGAGCTGCGGCGCGCTCATCGCGCCACTCTGGCGCGCGACCTCGCGCCCACCGGCGAACAGCACCAGCGTCGGGATCGAGCGGATGCCCAGTCGGGCCGACGTCTGAGGGTTCTCGTCGCTGTCGAGCTTGGCGAACAGCACCTGTCCCTGCCACGCCTTCGCGGCCTGGGCGAAATGCGGCGCCATCGTCCGGCAGGGGCCGCACCAGGGCGCCCAGATGTCGATCAGCACCGGCAGCTCGGTGCGGCCGAGCACCGCGTCGATGCGGGCATCCGTCAGCACCACCGGCTCGGCCGGCAGCAGGGCCTGGCCGCAGCGGCCGCAGGTCGGGTCTTCGGCCCGGCGTTCGGGCGGGACGCGGTTGGTGGCGCCGCAATGGGCGCAGGCGATGTGCATGTGGTTCTCCGGTCGACGCCTGCCATGTGGGCGTCGCAGGCCGGGCTTCAAGGGCGCGCCCGGAATGCGTGCCGGCGGCCCGGTGGCCGACTCCTAGAATTTGGCGATGACCTCTGCCCGCCCCGAACCTGCCGTCGCGCTCGCCGCGCCCGCCCAGCCCCTGAGCGGACCGGCCCGTGCCCGCCGCGCCTGGCGTCTCGTGGTCGTGCTGCTGCTGGGCTTCGCCTCCGGCCTGCCGCTGGCGCTGACCGGGCAGGCGCTGCAGGCCTGGCTGAGCCTGGACGGCGTCGACGTCGCGACCATCGGCTTCCTCAGCCTGGTCGGCCTGCCCTACACCTTCAAGTTCCTGTGGGCGCCGCTGATGGACCGCTTCGAGGTCCCCGGCCTGGGCCGGCGGCGCGGCTGGCTGGTGCTGACACAGCTGCTGCTGGCGGCCGCCCTGCTGGCGCTGTCGGTGACCTCGCCGCGCGATGCCCTGCAGGCCTTCGCGCTGCTGGCGGTCACCGTGGCCTTCCTGTCGGCCTCGCAGGACGTCGTCATCGACGCCTACCGCACGGACCTGCTGCCGGCCTCCGAGCGCGGCCTGGGCTCGTCGCTGTCGGTGCTGGGCTACCGGCTGGCGATGATCCTGTCGGGCGGCATCGCGCTGATCTGGACCGATCCGGCCAACATCGCCGCCGCCACCGCCGCCGGTGGCAAGGTCTGGAGCTGGCCGGTGGTCTACCGGCTGATGGCCGCGATCATGGTCGGCGCGGCCGTGCTGTCGGCGCTGGTCCTGCCGCGCCTGCCGGCGATCACGACGCCGCGCAGCGAGGCCCGCCACGACCTGGTCGGTTTCCTGGCGGTGGTCGCTGCCGTGGCGCTGGGTTACGTCGTCACGCAGCAGGCCTTCGTGCCGGCGCTGCAGGCGCTGCTCGGGCCGCTGTTCGACGGCTCGTCGCTGGCCCCGGCGCTGCGCCAGCGCTGGATCGACCTGGTCGCGCTGCTGGCCGGCATCGCCTTCACGCTGCCGCTGTCGGCCTGGGCGGCGCGGCGGGCCCGTTTCGAGACCCTGCTGGGTGGCCTGGGCAACTACTTCAGCCAGCCCGGCGCCTGGGCCTTCCTCGGCTTCATCGTGCTCTACAAGCTCGGCGACGCCTTCGCCGGCTCGCTGATGACGCCCTTCCTGCTCAAGGCGATGGCCTACGGCTCGGCCGAGGTCGGCGTCGTCAACAAGGTGCTGGGCCTGTGGCTGACCATCGGCGGCGCGCTGATCGGCGGCGCGCTGATGCTGCGGCTGGGCCTGTGGCGCTCGCTGATGGTGTTCGGCGTGCTGCAGATGGTCAGCAACCTCGGCTTCTGGTGGCTGGCCGTGGCCGGCAAGGGCAGCCTGCCGGGCCTGACCGTGCCGGCCTTCGACTGGGGCTTCCTGCAGCTGGCGCAGGCCACGCCGGTCGACGGTGCGCTGCTGCTGGTGATCGCCGGCGAGAACCTGTCCGGCGGCATGGGCACGGCCGCCTTCGTCGCCTTCCTGATGAGCCTGACCAGCCAGCGCTTCACGGCCACGCAATACGCCATGCTCAGCGCCTTCGCGGCGGTCGGGCGGGTCTGGGTCGGCCCGCTGGCCGGCGTGCTGGCCGAGTCGATCGGCTGGCCCGGTTTCTTCGTGCTGTCCACGGTCGCCGCGCTGCCCGCGTTGTGGTTGCTGTGGACGATGCGCGTCACCGTCCAGGCGCTGGAAGTCGACCCGACCGCAGCGCTGGCGGATGACTGATCAACGCCTTCCCCCGTTCTCCCAACCGCGAGCCGTGACCCCATGAGCCGAGACTTCGTCACCGACGCCACCCTCGAGACCCCCGTCCACCTGCACCGCAGCGGTTGCGGCTGCGCCTGGCACGCGCCGACCTCGCGCCGGCTGTTCACCGGCCTCGTCGCGGGGGCTGGCGCGCTGGCCGCGCTGCCGTCCTGGGCCCGCGAGGGCGTCGAGGTCGGCGGCACCTCCAAGTTCGCCAAGCTGGTGCCGGCCGCCCAGGTCGAGCAGGCCGCCCAGCAGAACTACGCCGCGCTGCAGAAGGAAGCCGCCGGCAAGGGCGCGCTGGCGCCCGACAACCACCCGCAGGTGATCCGGCTGCGCGCCATCGCCGAGCAGCTCAAGCCCCATACCTACGAATGGAATCCGCGCGCGCGGACCTGGAAGTGGGAGGTCAACCTGATCGGCAGCCAGGAGCTCAACGCCTTCTGCATGCCCGGCGGCAAGATCGCCTTCTACGTCGGCATCCTGCAGAAGCTCCAGCTCAGCGACGACGAGGTCGCGATGATCATGGGCCACGAGATGGCCCACGCGCTGCGCGAACACGCCCGCGAGCGCATGGGCAAGACGACGGCCACGCAGGGCCTGATCGGCCTGGGCTCGGCCCTGCTGGGCCTGGGTGACGTCGGTCGCAGCCTGGCCGACATGGGCGGCCAGCTGCTGACGCTGCGCTTCAGCCGCGAGGACGAGTCCGAGGCCGACCTGGTCGGCATGGAGCTCGCGGCCCGTGGTGGTTACGACCCGCAGGCCGGCGTGACGCTCTGGCAGAAGATGGCGCAGGCCGCCAAGGGCGCGCCGCCGCAGTTCCTGTCGACCCACCCGAGCAGCACGACCCGCATCCAGGAGATCGAGGCCAACCTCGACAAGGTCACCGGCCTCTACGAACGCGCGCCCAAGCCCGCCCGCCGCTTCACGCCGCCGCCGGTGGCCTGAGGCCTGAAGCCCCAGGCCGCTGCGGCTCAGTCGCGGCCGGCCGGCTTGGCGCAGTCGCGCTCACGCAGCAGGCAGCGCAGGCCGTTCGCGTCGGTGTCCAGCCGGTGCAGCACGCGGGCCGCGGCGGCGGTGTCCGGGTAGTCCGCGAACAGGCCGTCGACGCCGTGGGCGTAGAAGGCCATGTACTCCTTGGCCGGCAGACCGCCCTCATCGGCCGACAGGCGACGCTGCTCGTTGCGGAAGGTGTACGGATGCACCACCAGGCCGCGTGCATGGGCGTTGGCGACCACGTCGGTGCCGGGCAGGCGATGGCGGTCGGCCTCGTTGACCTTGCCGTCGCCGTTGATGTCGGCGCAGACGCCGTTGACCAGCGTGCAGGCGGTCGGCAGCAGGTAGTACTTCCACGGGCCGATGCCGTCGGCGTAGGTCTTCACCTCGTCCAGGCCGGCGGGGGTCAGCACGTCCTTGAACAGCCCGGTGCGGCCTTCGACGGTCCAGTCGTAGGGGCGGTTGAACGGCGCGGTGAAGTCCAGCGAGCCGTCCGGGTTCTGGTCGTTGGCATCGACCAGCTGCACCAGCTTCACGCGCGTCTTGCTGTGCAGGTACTTCAGGTTCGCGGTCTCGAAGCTCTGGATGTAGACCGGCGCGTCGCGGTGGTTCCAGCCGGCCTTCTCCAGCGTCGCGAGCAGGCGGTCTTCCAGCGGCAGGCCGATCTGCTGGTGATAGGTCGGGTGCTTGGTCTCGGGATAGATGCCGATCTGGCGGCCCTTGGTCTCCGACTTGCGCTTGACCAGCGCGATGATCTCGTCGAGCGTGGGGATCTCGAACTCGCCGTCGAAGCGGTGGTCGCGTTCGGGCACGGCCTGCACCGCGCGCAGCGTCTTGATCTCGGCGAGCGTGAAGTCGCTGGCGAAGTAGCCCTGCTCCTCGATGCCGTCGACGATGGCCTTGCGCAGGCGGTCGCGGAACTGCGGCAGCTTCGAGACGTTGGTCGTCGCGATCATGTTGGGCTCGTGGCGCGCGATCAGGTGGCCGTCGCGGGTGGCGACCAGGTCCGGCTCGACGAAGTCGGCGCCCAGCTCGATGGCCAGCGCATACGAGGCCAGCGTGTGCTCGGGCAGGTAGCCGGTGGCACCGCGGTGGCCGATCACGATCGGGGTGGCCGGGGCCTTGTGCGCTTCGGGCGCACGCGCACCCTGTTCGTCACGGGCCAGGGCCGGCGTGGCGATGGCGCCGGCCAGCGTGGTGGCCACGGCCAGCGCCAGGGCGGCGCGGGTGTACAGGGGGGTCGGACGGGTGGAACGGGTCATGGAGGCTCCTCCTTGCAGGAGCCCGGAAGTTAGGGCGTACCCGTGACGGGCCGGTGACGTGCCCGTGAAATGCGCTCCGGCCTATCGCCTACCGCCCGTGCCCGACCAGCACGTTCACCACGTTGACCCCCATCTGCGCCGCCGCGTAGCCGCCTTCCATCGTGTAGACGGTGGGCAGGCCGAGCGCGCCGAGGGCCTCGCCGATGCGCAGGTAGTCGTCGCTGCGCAGCCGGAAGCGCGAGATCGGGTCGCCTTCCCAGGTGTCGACGCCCAGCGGCACGACCAGCGCGTCGGGTGCGTGGGCGCGCACTGCCGCCAGGGCGGTCTGCAGCGCGGCGTGCCAGGTCTCCCAGCCGGTGCCGGCCGGCAGCGGCAGGTTGAGGTTGAAGCCCAGCCCGTCGCCGTGGCCGCGTTCATCGGCGTGGCCGAGGTAGAACGGGTATTCGGTGCGTGGATCGCCGTGCAGCGAGACCGTCAGCACGTCGGCGCGCCGCTCGAAGATCGTCTGCGTGCCGTTGCCGTGGTGGTAGTCGATGTCCAGCACGGCAATCCGCGCGGCGCCCGCGTCGCGCAAGGTCTGCGCGGCCAGCGCGGCGTTGTTCAGGAAGCAGTAGCCGCCGAAGAATCCGGGCCCGGCGTGGTGACCGGGCGGGCGCGTCAGCGCGAGTGCGGCGGCGCTCTCGCCCGAGGCCACGGCGCGGGCCGCATCCATCGCGCAGGCCGCGCCGGCACGGGCCGCCGCCCAGCTGCCGGCGGTGATCGGCGTGCCGGCGTCGAAGCCGTACAGGCCCACCTTGGCCGAGAAGTTCAGCGGCTGCACGTCGCGCCGCAGGCCCTGGTTCGGCCAGACCGACGGCAGGATGTCCAGCGCCGCATGGGCCGGATCGAGCGCGAGCCACTCGTCCCAGGCACCGGCCAGGAAGGCCAGGTAGTCGGCGTCGTGGATGCGTGCCAGGCGGGCGTCGTCAGCCGCGTCGTCAGCGCCTTCGTGGCCTGCCAGCGGCGTGCGCAGCGCGCCGACCGGGCGCCGCGCGAGTTCGGCCATGACCTGGTCGAAGCGCTCGGGCGTCTCGTGGCACGGCACCAGCCGGCCGCGGAACATCTCGTGGCGACCGGCATGGCCGGCCTGCAGGGGGTTGTGGACGATCAGCATGGCGGTTCTTCCGGTCGGGAGCCGGGTTCGGTTGGGCGGTCGGATGCGGACCCTACACTGCGCGCCCTTCCCGCCGCCAGCCCGTATCCCGAACCCGTCATGAGCATCGCCGAGATCCGCGCCGCGATCGAGCAGGAGCTGGCCGCGACGCCCGAGTTCTACGACTTCCGGGTCGAGTCGGCGCAGCGCGAGGGCACGCTCTGGCGCGTCACGCTGCAGGCCGGCCAGGCCTGGGCCGGCGGCAAACCGATGCCGCAGCTGATGCTCGACGACAGCTTCGACGGCGCCACCGCCTGGTGGGGCGGCCCGCCCAAGGGCCAGGCCGCCGTGCTGGCCATCGTGGCCGAGGACGATCAGCTGATCCTGTCGGACGCGACCGCGCCGCCGCCCGCGCTGGATGGCCTGATCCGCCTCTACCCGCCGCGTTTCCTGCAGCCGCTGGCGCAGGCCTGGGCCGACGACGGCTGGGCCGCGCGGGCATGGGCCTGCCGGGCCGGGCTGGCCGCGCCGGCGCGCCAGCCGGGGGCGCCGCTGGTCGATGACGTCTACGGCTGGCTGCGCCCGGCCCAGCGCCGCGCCTTCGCGCTGCTGCGGCATGGCGACTGCTTCCTGTGGGGTCCGCCCGGCAGCGGCAAGACGACCACCCTGGGTGTGCTGCTGGCCGAGCTGCTGCAGCAGCGCCCGCAGGCCCGCGTGCTGCTGCTGTCGACCACCAACACCGCCGTTGACCAGGCCGTGATCGCGCTCGACAAGGCGCTCGCGCAGAAGCGCCGCGAGGCCTTGCGCGCCAGCGTCCGGCGCCTGGGCAACCGCTTTGCCGCCAGCACCTACGAGGGCCGCGAACACCTTCTCGCGGTGCGCGACCCGGCGCTGGTGGCGCAGCTCGCCCGCGCCGAGGCCGCCCGCCCGCGCAGCACCGACCTGGCCGCGATCGAGGCCTGGCAGGCCCGCGTCGACGGCCTGCGCCGGCAGCTGCGCAGCGCCTCGCTGGCGGAGCTGCGCAGCGCCCGGCTGGTGGCGATGACGACCAGCCGCGCCAGCTACACGCTGAAGACGCTGCGCGAGCTGGGCGACGGCGATCCGGCAGTCGATGCGGGTGCACCGCCGTTCGACCTGATCGTGTTCGACGAGGCCAGCCAGGTCAGCCTGGCGCAGGCGCTCGCGCTCGCGCCGCTGGGCCGCGCGCGGCTCTACGCCGGTGACCCGCAGCAGCTCGCGCCGGTGCGGCGCAGCGACTCGCGCGAGGCCAAGGTCTGGCTCGGTCGTTCGCCCTTCGGCGAGATGCCGCGCGACCGCGCCGTGCTGGCCGACCCGCTCGGCCCGGTCGCGCTGCTGGACGAGCAGTCGCGCATGGCCGCGCCGATCGGCGAGCTGGTCAGCGCGCTGTTCTACGACGGCCTGCTGCGTGTCGCCGACGACACCCGCGAGCAGCCCGCGTGGCACCAGCGCCGGGCCCGCAGCCTCGATGGCATCGGGCCGGAAGCCCATGTCCACGTCGAGGCCGTCGATGCCTGCGGCGGCTGGTCGGCGACCCATCGCGGCCCCGTTCGGCAGGCCTCGGCCCAGGCCATCGCCGACCGGCTGGGGCGCGCGCTCGAAGCCGGCGAAGCCGAGCCGCACGAGATCGTCGTGCTGACGCCCTTCCGGGCCCAGCGCGCGCTGATCCGCGCCGCCCTGCAGGCTCACGAGCTGAGCCACCTGACCGGCGCGGTGCGTGTCAGCACGGTCCACAAGGCGCAGGGCAGCGAGGCGCCGTTCGTGCTGTTCGACCCGGTCGACGGCCGCCAGCCCTTCCTGCAGACCGAGGACGCGCGCCGCCTCGTCAACGTGGCGCTGAGCCGCGCCCAGGCCAAGGTGATCGTCTACCTCGCCGACGGCGACGCGCAGGCCAACCCGGTGCTCGGCCAGATCGTCCAGCGGCTGCGCCTGGCCGGCGACACGCGGCCGGTGACGCCGATCGAGTCGGCCGCCCGCGAACCCGGCTTCCCGCGCTCGGCCGTGGGCTTGCGCGTGCGCATCGGCCGCCACGTCGGCGAGGTCGCCCGCATCAGCCCCGACGGCAGCGAGCTGTGGCTGCACAACGAGGCCAGCGGGCAGGCGCAGTGTTTCGATGTGGGGTTCCTGAGGCGCAAGGCCGCCTCAGGCTGACGCGGCCGCCTGCATCACCCGCAGCACCAGCGGGTGGTGCAGGCCGCGGCGCGAGCGGATCGCGTGGATTTCCTCGCGCACGCCGGTGCATTCGCCCAGGTGGCGCAGGCCGCGCATCAGCGACAGGTCGTCCGCGCCCATGCGGCTGACCGGGAAGACGCCCAGCCCGCGCGCGGCGAACACGGCCATCAGCGCGCTGTCCTCGAACTCGCCGACCACCTGGGGGCGCAGGCCCTGTTCGTCGAACCAGCGTTCCAGCGTCGCGCGCAGCGGCGAGTGGTGGGTCGGCAGCAGCACCGGCAAGTCGTCGAGGCAATCGGGGAAGCGGTCGACGCTGGCCTTGCGCACCAGCGTGGCGGGGCCGTGCCAGTCGACCGGCGAGCCGAGCAGGCGATCGCTGCTCAGGCGCAGGTTGGGGTTGTGCGGGGCCGGCTGGCCGGCCAGCACCAGGTCGAGCTGGTGCATCGCCAGCTCGGCCAGCAGCTGCTCGGTCTCGCCCTCGTGGCAGACCAGCCGCAGCGAAGGCGTGTCCAGCACCGGTGCGAGCAGGGCATGCGCGGCCAGCTTGCTGATGCCGTCCGACAGCCCGACGGCCAGCCGCAGCACCGGTCCGCTGGCGGCCTGCCGGACCTCGTCGTGCAGCGTCTGGCCGAGCCGGAAGATCTCCTCGGCCCGGGCCAGCGCCGCCTGACCGGCCTCGGTCAGCACGATCGACCGGCCGGACGACTTGATCAGCTGGTGACCGAGCGACTGTTCCAGCGCCTTGACCTGGGCGCTGATGGTCTGCACCGCCATGTCCAGCCGCTCGGCGGCGCGGGCGAAGCCGCCTTCCCTCGCAACGACCCAGAAGTAGTGCAGGTGGCGGTAGTTCAGGCTGGACATGGGGTGAGGCTCCGGGTGCGGGAAAAACGCAGTCCGGCCGATTCTGGCGATGGTCAGGCCGCAGTGCCGCCCGCACCGGCCGAGACCCTGCCGTGGCTCAGGGCTGGGCGCGTCGGCCGGCGCGTCCGTGCGGTTGACGCGACGGGCGCTGCACCGACTGGTGGCCGTTGACCGCGTGCCGCGCTGCCAACGGGTCCGGGCGCGGCTCGAACATCGCGCGGTGCAGGCCCCAGTGCGCCACCGCCGCGTTCAGCAGCAGCGCCTCGCCATCGCTGATCCAGGCGTCGGACTCGATCACGTCGCGGCACAGGTCCAGCACGGTGCGGCGCAGCACCGGATCGTCGACATCGGCCATCAGCCGGGCGACGGTCATGTCGTCGATCGACAAGGTGTCCAGGCTGTCGGCCAGCGCGGGGTCGGGCAGCAGGTCCTCGCAGAGCTGCTCCAGCACGAGGTAGAAGTCGGCGCGCGACATCTTCAGCCGCGTCGGCAGGTCGATCGATTCCAGCACGTCGATCTCGGGCCGGGTCAGGTCTCCGTCGGCCAGCATGGCCAGGCAGACGATCCGGGCGGCGGCTTCGGGGCTGTTGGTCGGGTAGGCACGCATGGCAGGACTCCGTTGGGGTCGTTGGAAGAGCCGCCAAGGTAGCCGGGCCGTCGCGCTGGAGCCAGCAGGCAGGGCCGCAGCAGGGCTTCGTCTTTTCCTGCTCGTGGACCGGCCCGGTGTCCCCATGCGTCAGGTTCGGAAAAACCGAAGTGAAGGTGCGAGACGGGCTGGTTCGTCCATCGGCTGGAAGTCCGCAAGATCGGCCCCATCGACGACTCCCGGATCCATCATGGACCTCATTCTTCCTTTCCTGCAGACCGACCTGCTCGGCAAGCCCGCGTGGCTGTGGCTCGTGTTCATCGGCATCGTGACCGCGCTGCTGGCCTTCGACCTGGGCGTGCTCCACAAGGATGACGACCACGAGATCGGCGTGCGCGAGAGCCTGCTGCTGTCGGCCGGCTACATCAGCGTGGCGCTGCTGTTCGGTGCCGGCGTCTGGGTGGTGCTCGGTCAGCAGAGCGGCATCGAGTACCTGACCGGCTTCATGATCGAGAAGTCGCTGTCGATGGACAACGTCTTCGTGATCGCGCTGATCTTCGGCTTCTTCGCGATCCCGCGTCAGTACCAGCACCGCGTGCTGTTCTGGGGCATCCTGGGCGTGATCGTGCTGCGCGCGATCATGATCGGCCTGGGTGCCACGCTGGTGCGCGAGTTCAGCTGGATCCTCTACGTGTTCGGCGCCTTCCTGGTCATCACCGGCATCAAGATGTGGTGGATGGCCGATCACCAGCCCGACATCGCCAACAACCCGCTGCTGCGCTTCCTGCGTCGCCACCTGCGTGTCACCGACGGCCTGCGTGGCAAGGCCTTCGTCGTGACCGAGCCGGACGCCGCCACCGGCAAGCCGGTGCGCTGGGCCACGCCGCTTCTGCTGGCGCTGATCATCATCGAGTGTGTCGACCTGGTCTTCGCGGTCGACTCGGTGCCGGCGATCTTCGCGATCACGACCGATCCGTTCATCGTCTACACCAGCAACATCTTCGCGATCCTGGGCCTGCGTGCGCTGTACTTCGCGCTGGCCGCGATGATCCACCGCTTCACCTACCTGAAGTACGCCCTGGCGCTGGTGCTGGTGTTCATCGGCTCGAAGATCTTCCTGGTCGGCTTCATCGGCAAGATCCCCGCCCCGATCTCGCTGGGCGTGACCTTCGGCCTGATCGCCGGTGGCGTGCTGGTCTCGCTTTGGAAGACCCGCGGCCAGGCCGCCGAAGCGCCCGCGCAGCCGCCCCAGGCGCACAAGCCGGAGGCCCTGCCGCAGAACTGACCGCCGGGCTAGAGTGGCGCCCATGTGCAACCTCTACCAGATGGTCCCGAAAGAGGACATCGAGCGCCACTTCCGTGCCCTGGTCGGCGAGGGCTACCGCGCTGGCGCGGTCGGACCCTACGGCCAGGGCGCCTTCCTGACGGTGCGCGACGGCAGCCTGGCGCTGACCGACGCGCAGTGGGGCCTGATCGCCCCGAAGGCCAGCAGCCGCCGGCCGGCCTCGCGGGCGGTGCTGACCAACAACGCGCGGGCCGAGTCGGTGGCCGAGAAGTGGACCTACCGCGACGCCTGGCGACGCGGCCAGCGCTGCCTGATCCCCGCCAGCTGGTACCAGGAGCCGAACTGGGAGACCGGCCGCAACATCTGGTGGCAGCTGCGCCGGGCCGATGGCGCACCGTGGGCGCTGGCGGGGCTGTGGTCCGAATGGACCGACCCGGCCAGCGGCGAGATCGTCGCCAGCTACACGATGCTGACCTGCAACTGCGACGGCCACCCGCTGCTCGGCCGGCTGCACAAGCCCGATCCGGCCCTGCCGCCGGAGGCCCAGGACAAGCGCGCGGTGGTCGCGCTCGAACCGCACGAGTGGGACGCCTGGCTGCACGGCGACGAGGCCGACGCCCGGGCGCTGATCCGGCCCGCGCCGACGGCGGTCTTCGACCTGTCCGTGACTCGCGCGACCGATGCGGCGCTGGCCCAGCGGCGACCCGGCGCGGACATCCAGGGCTCGCTGCTCTGACGGCGGCTTGATGGCGGGCCTGGCTTGACCCGGGTCAAGTCCGGATCTGCGGTGCACAAAACGGGTGCTTATTCAGCGATCGATACGGTTTGGGGTTCCTAGCATGGCTTGGACTTGGCGGGACTGCCGCCAAGCCTGATGGCGTCCGCACAGGACCGACGCACCCCGCCATGGAGCCGCTCTTGACCCGTCACCGTTCCCGCCGCCCGTCTTTCCCCGCTTCCCTGGCGGTCCTGGCCACACTGGCCGTTCTCGCCGGCTGCGCCCAGCTGCCCGCTCCATCGCCGATCGGCGAGGCGGACCACCAGGCCCGCATCGCCGCCGACAAGGCCGCCATCGTCCGCGACGTCGAGCCGGTCGGCGCTCGTCTCGGCCTGGACGAGGCCATCGCGCGGGCCCTCAAGCACAACCTCGACCGCCGCGCCCGCCAGCTCGAACAGGCCATGGCGCTGCAGCAGTACGACGCCAGCGGCTACGACACGCTGCCGCGTCTGGTCGCGGCGGCCGGCTATTCGGCGCGCGACAGCGACCGCCTCTCGCGCAGCGTCAACGCCGTGACCGGCCAGCCGCTGGGCGCCGATCCGTCGGTGTCGCAGTCGCGCCAGCACACGCTGCTGCAGATGGACCTGACCTGGAACCTGCTGGACTACGGTCTGGCGCGCTACAGCACCGAGCAGGCCGCCGACCGTGTCATGGCCGCTGCCGAACGCCGCCGCAAGGCCACCCATCTGCTGGTGCAGGACGTGCGCGTCGCCTACTGGCGTGCCGCCAGCGCCCAGCGCCTGCGCGGCGAGGTGCGCGAGGCGCTGCAGCTGGCCGACGAGGCGATGGTCGATGCGCGCCGTGCCGAGGACGAGAAGCTGCGCGCGCCGCTGGACTCGCTGCGCTACCAGCGCCAGCTGACCGAGAACATGCGCCTGCTCGAATCGATCGAGCAGGAACTGGTGACCGCCCGCTACGAGCTGGCCGGCCTGATCAACATCCCGGTGATGGCCGAGGTCAGGCTCGATGCCGACGCCACCCTGGCCGGCCAGGACCTGCTGGCCCAGCCGGTCGAGGCGATGGAGGAACAGGCGCTGGCGCAGAACGCCGACCTGCGCGAGCAGGCCTACCAGCGCCGCATCGCGGTGACCGAGGTCCGCAAGGTCGTTGCGCGCGCCTGGCCCAACCTCAGCTTCAGCCTGGGCGCCCGCTACGACACCGACAGCTACCTGGTCCACAAGAGCTGGAACGAGGCCGGCATGCAGGCGTCCTACAACCTGTTCAACCTCCTGAGCCGGCCGGCCCAGGAGCGGGCCGCACAGGCCGGCGTCGCGCTGGCCGACCAGCGCCGGCTGGCCGCCCATGTCGCGGTGATCACGCAGGTGCATGTCGCCCGCGCGCAGCTGGCCGGCGCCGCCCAGCAGTTCCGCCGCGCCGATGCGCTGTGGGAGCTGGACGCGAAGATCATGGACCAGCTGCTCAAGCGCGAACAGGCGCAGGCCGGCTCGAAGCTCGAACGCGTCGCGGCCCAGACCACCAGCATCGTCAGCCTGCTGCGCCGCTACCAGGCGCTGGCCCAGCTGCATGCGGCGACCAGCCGCCTGCAGGCCACGCTCGGCATCGATCCGCTGCCCGACAGCAGCGACGACCTGAGCCTCGACCAGATCCGCGAGCAGGTGCGCAGCCGCCTGCTGGCCAGCTGAGGAAGCACCCCGCCATGCGAGCCTTCCCCGTCCTGATCGCCAGCGTGGCCGTCGCGCTGCTGGCCGCTGCCAGCCCGGCGCTGCAGGCCCAGACCGACCCGGAGCTGCGCGCCCAGCTCACGCCGCGCCGCTACACCACGCTGGCCGCCGAGATCGGCGCGCGCATCGAGCGCCTGAGCGCCAGCGAAGGCGGCCCGATCCGCGAAGGCGAGGTGCTGGTGCGCTTCGACTGCAGCCTGCAGAAGGCCCAGCAGGACCGCGCCCGCACCGTGCTGGACGTGGCCGAGAAGCAGCTCGCCACGCAGCGCCGGCTGGTCGAGCTGGGGGCCACCGGCCGCCAGGAGCTGGACGCGGCCGAGGCCGAGGTCGGCAAGACCCGCGCCGAGCTGCGCCAGATCGACGTCACGCTCGGCAAGTGCGAGATCACCGCGCCGTTCAATGGCCGTGTCGCCGAGCAGAAGGTCCGCGAGCTGCAGTACGTGCAGCCCGGCCAGGCCCTGCTGGAGGTGATCGACGACGGCGCGCTGGAGCTCGAATTCATCATGCCCTCGCGCTGGCTGCAGGGCGTGAGCGTGGGCAGCACCGTGCGCATCGCGGTCGACGAGACCGGCCGCACCTACCCGGCCCGCGTGCAGCGGCTGGGCGCCCGGGTCGACCCGGTCAGCCAGTCGATCAAGGTCGTCGCCGCGATCGACGGTCGCCATGCCGAGCTGATCGCCGGCATGAGCGGGCGCGTGCTGGTCAACCGCCGCTTGCCGTGAGGCCGCGCTGAGCGCGCCGGACGCACCGGACGCGCCGCCTGCGCGCCGATCCTGAACTCACCTTTCCGCCACGCCCGGGCCTGAAGCGCGCCGGGCAGGGCCAGTCCCCGAACGGGTAGCCACCATGTCGCACCGCCAGTCCTGGAAGAAGCATCACACCGCCGCCGCCCCGCGGGCCTGGTCCCTTGAGGCCCGGCTGATGTTCGATGCCGCCGCCGCCGCCGATCTCGCGCACCGGACGGATGTCGCGACCGACACCCATCTGGTCGAACTGCAGGCGCGCGAGACCACCGATGCCGCCGCCACACGGGACAGCAGCGTGGCCGCACCGGCCGTGGCCGTGGCGCCGACGGCGCACGAGATCGCCTTCATCGACCGCGACCTGGCCGATCTCGACCTGCTGATCGGGGGCGTGCGGCCGGGCGTCGAGGTGGTCCTGCTGGACACCGGTGCCGGCGCCGACCCGTGGGCCCAGATGAGCGACGCGCTGGCGGCGCGGCCGGGCACGACCGCCGTGCACCTGGTCTCGCACGGCAACCAGGGCGAGCTGATCCTGGGCGAGCAGGCCTACACCGCCGCCGACCTGCAGGCCCGCGCCGGCCAGATCGGTGCGTGGCGAGACGTGCTGGCGCCCGGGGCCGACATCCTGATCTACGGTTGCGACATCGCCGCAGGCCGACAGGGCCAGGCGCTGGCCGACACGCTGGCGCGTCTGAGCGGCGCCGACGTGGCCGCCTCGAACGACACGACCGGCGGTGCCGGTCAGGGCGACTGGGCCCTGGAGTACCGGACCGGCGACGTCAGCGCCGCCCATTTCCTGAGCGACACGGCCGAGACCGGCTATGCGAACCGGCTGGCCACCGTCGCGCTCAACGGCAGCGCCGGCTGGGTCCCGGTCATGTTCGGTGCCACCCGCGACCCGCAGGGCGACAGCCAGGCCGGTGCGGCCGACACGGACATCATCGGCGACGCCACCCACGGCTCGCTCTACACCGCCTTCAGCGATGGCGGCACCAACGGCACCGGCGACGACTACCTGTACTTCCGGCTGCGCATCGACAACCCCACCAGCACGAGCAACTTCTCCGGTGTCGCCGTGGTCGGCATGGACGTCGACGGTGACGGCCGGGTCGACCTGTTCATGTCGGTCGACGGTCGCAACAACGGCCAGGCGGTGCGCCTGCTCGACCCGGGCACCGGCGCGAACAACTCGCCGAACACGACCTCGACCGCACCGCTGCCGACCGGCTGGCTGCCCAACAACGGCGTCTATGCCTTCAGCAGCAGCAACTACTCGGTGACGGCGGTGTCGGCCGCGACCGACCCGAACTGGGGCGCCTCGTCGACCGGCCGTTCCGGTGCGACGGCCGACAACCTTACCGGCATCGGCGGCACCGACGTGTTCGTCAGCTGGCGCGTGCCGATCGCCGACCTTGCCGCCGTGCTCGCCAAGCCCTCGCCGGTCGACCGCAACGGCGTCCACGGCCCGCGCGGCGCCACCGGCATCGCCGGCTTCAACAGCAACACGACGGTTTCCTACGTCTCGTTCACGCAGACCCAGAACGGCCCGATCAACGGCGACCTCAACGGCGTCGGCGCCAGCTACGACAAGAACGCGACCTTCGCGCAGCTGGGCGTCTACACCGCGCCGATGACCGCCGCCAACCCCGTGGCGGCCTCGACCGGCCTGACGATCACGGACAACGTCGCCGGCACCGCGCGCGGCGGCCAGGACGTCACCTTCACCTTCACGTTCACCGAGGGCGTCAACGGCTTCGATGCCAGCGACGTCAGCGTGGCCAACGGCACCAAGGGCACCTTCACGGCGGTCGACGCCAGGACCTACACGCTGGTCGTCACGCCGACCCAGGGGTCGGCCGGCGGCGACGTGACGGTCAGCGTCGACTCGGCGGCCGCCACCGGCGTCAGCGGCCTGCCGACGCTGGCCGGTTCGTCCCGCCAGGCCTACGACACGCTGGCCCCGACCGTCACGGTCGGCACGCCGGCGCTGGCGCTGTCGGGCACGCCCACCCTGACGGGCACCACCGACCTGCCCGACGGGGCGCTGGTGACCGTCACGATCGATCCCGACCACGACGCGTCGACGCTCGACACCGTGGTCTACCAGGCGCTGGTCTCGGGTGGCGTCTGGACCCTGAACACGGCCACCGCCGTGCCGACCTCCGGCCGCCTGCCTGCGGCCGGCCTGAACGCCAGCAGCCAGGTCACCGCCACCGCCACCGACGCGGCGGGCAACAGCAGCAGTGCCGTCGAGCTGAACCGCCCGACGGTCGCCAGCCTCAGCACCACCAGCACCGCGCCGACCCTCAGCGGGCGCTGGACCCGGCTGGCCGGCGACAGCCTCAGCGTCAGCGTCAACGGCGCGACCTACCAGCTGACGCCGGCCGGCGATACCTGGAGCCTGGACCTCGCCACCGCGACGCCCAGCAGCGGCACCCTGGGCACCCTCGTGGCGGGCCAGACCTATGCCGTCACCGCCACGGTCACGCGCGGCGGCGTCTCGACCAGCGACACCACCAGCGGCGAGCTGGTCATCACCAGCGCGCCGGTGATCGCGGTCGGCATCGACGGTGGCGATGCCGTCAGCGGCAGCAGCACGCGGCCGACGCTGACCGGCACGTCCAGCTCGGCGGGCGGTTTTGTCATCGTCCGGCTCGACCCGAACAACGACGGCAACCTGTCCGACGCGGTGACCTACTCGGTGACACCCGACGGCGCCGGCAACTGGAGCCTGAACACCGCCAGCGCCACGCCGATCTCGGGCACCGTGCCCAGCGGCGGCTACACCGGAACGGTGGGCGTGCGCGCCACCGACAGCCAGGGCGTCGTGGCCGACACCCAGGTGCTGACGATCAGCACGCCGACCGTGGCGATCGGCACCATCAGCAGCGGCGCGACCACCAACGCCAACGCGATCGTCGGCAACAGCGGCGGCGGCGCCAGCTGGCTCAACCTGACCGAGGTGGCCAACGTCTCGGTGAGCGGCACGGCGACCGGCGGCAGCAGCGTCGACCTCGTCATCTCGGACGCCAACGGCCACCAGGTCACGGTCTCCGGCGTGGCCGTCAGCGCTGGCACCTGGACGGCCAGCGGCGTCAACCTGTCCAGCCTCGACAACAGCACCCTGACGGTCCGCGCGACGCTGGTCGGCACCGACGCGACGGCCACGAACAGCGCCGTCGCCATCGACACCCGGCCGCCGCAGATCTTCAACACCACCGGCAGCGAGATCAAGAAGTCCGCGCCGGTCATCACCGGCAGCAGCGAACTGCCCAACACCGTGTTGACGGTGTCGTTCACCGTTTCCGGCACGACCCAGAACGTCGATGTCACGACCGATGCGAACGGCCGCTGGACCACCGCCGCGCTGCTGAATTCGCCGACCGGCAACCCCAGCACCTCGACGGTCAGCGTCGCCCCCAAGGTGCAGACCACCGATGCGGCCGGCAACATCGTCAAGGCGGTGACGTGGACCCAGACGCTGACCGCCAGCGCGGCCACCAACACGCTGCGCATCGGCACGATCGGCGGTGCCGACAACACCATCACCTACAGCGCGACGCAGGACGAGATCACCGGCGGCGTCACGCTCTCCGGCACGACCACGCTGACCGGCACGCCGACCGTCAACATCACCGTCACGGATGCCAACAGCACGTCGGTCAATCTGACCGCCACCGCCAGCGGCGGCACCTGGACGACCACGATGACAGCGGCCCAGGCGCGCACGCTGGTCAACGGACCGCTGACGGTCACCGCCACGGCGCTGGACGGCGCGATCACGATCCGCGACGCGACCCAGACGCAGCTCTCGCTGGCCAGCCCGACGCTGACCATCACCGATGACGTGCCTGGCACGGCCAGCGCGCCGGTGACCTTCACCTTCACCTTCAGCGAGGCGGTCACCAACTTCTCGGCTGCGGACGTCACCGTCACGGGCGGCACCAAGGGCGCGTTCAGCGGCAGCGGCACGACCTACACGCTGGTGGTGACGCCGACCGCCTCGTCGTCCGGCACGATCTCGCTGACGGTCGCCGACGACCTGCCGGCGTCGCCGGTCAAGGGCACGACGTCCGGCCGCAACGCCGTGCTGGTCAACGCCACCCAGGCCTACGAGACCACCGGCGCTGCAGCGGCGCCGAGCGTCACCGTCAATGCCGACGGACTGGCCAGCAGCTCGACCCCGGTCATCAGCGGCACCACCAGCCTGGCCGCAGGCGCGCCGGTCGTCATCACCATCGACCCGGACAACGATGCCGGCACCGCCAACAGCGTGAGCTACTCGGCCACCGTGCAGAGCGGCGGCACCTGGTCGATCGACCTCTCGACCGCCACGCCCACCAGCGGCAGCCTGCCCGCTGGCGGCCTGCCCAGCTACGCCAAGGTCAGCGCGACCGCGACGAATGCCTACGGCAACAGCACGACCGCCGTGGCGCACGACGCACCGGCCGTCACCGCCAGCACGACCGCCGACTCGACGCCGACCATCAGCGGCACCTGGACCCAGCTGGCCGGCGACACGCTGACCGTCACGGTCGATGGCACCTTGTACACGCCGGTGATCAGCGGCAACACCTGGACCGTCGATGTCGGAACCGTGCTGGCCGACGGCACCCACCAGGTCGTCGCGACGACCACGCGCGGGGCCACCGGCAAGTCCGACGTCACCACCGGTGAACTGGTGATCGACACCACCGCGACGGTCGACATCACCGGCGCGGCCACGGTCGGCCCGATCAGCTCGGCCACGCCGGTCATCGCTGGCACCACCACCGGCCTGGCCGCCGGCACCGTGCTGACGCTCGAACTCGACAGCGACGGCAACGGCAGCTTCGACCTGAGCTACCAGACCACCATCGCGGCCGATGGCAGCTGGTCGGTCGACACGGCCACCGCGATCCCCGTCACCGGCGCCTTGCCTGCCGCCGGGCTGACCGACAGCGTCTCGATGCGTGCCAGCGCCACCGATGCGGTCGGCAACACCGGTACCGACACGCAGACCCTGCTGATCGACACCACGCCGCCGGACATCGCGTGGACCTCCGGCAGCCGCAGCGCCAGCAGCCTGCCGCTGATCCGCGGCACGACCGACCTGCCGGCGGGCAGCACCATCACGCTCGCGATCGACCCGAACAACGACGGCGACTGGAGCGACCAGCAGTCCTACAGCGCGACCGTGCAGGCCGACGGCAGCTGGTCGGTGCAGACGACGGTGGCCTTGTCGGGAACCGTGGGCACCCGCGCCAGCGGCACCGATGCGGCCGGCAACAGCGTGCTCATCAGCCGCGCGCTGACCATCGACCCGAGCACGCCGACGATCGGTGTCGACGCCGTGCCGACCGCCAACAGCGACAGCGTGGCCGATGCCAGCGAGGACGACGCGATCACCCTGGCCGGCAGCACCACGCAACTGGCCGACGGCACCGTCGTCACCGTCACGATCACCGACGGCACGACCACCATCAGCGACACCGCCACCGTCACCGCCGGCCGCTGGAGCCTGCAGCCGCTGAACCTCAGCGGCATGGCCAGCGGGACGATCCGCGTCACGGCGACCGCGCTCGATGCGAACGGCGACGGCTACAGCGCCAGCACCAGCTTCGGCCATGACCGCAGCGCCGTCATCGCGATCGACGGCATCAGCCAGGACACCGGTGCCCTGGCCGACTACGTCACCACCGACACCGATCTCACCATCCAGGGCACGGCCACGCCGGGCGCGGCCGTGACGGTCGTCGTCAAGGACAGCGGCAACGTCACCGTGGCCACCTTCCATGTCAGCGCGGCGGCCGGCACCGGCAGCTGGACGACCGGCCAGACCGGCGTGCTGGCGACCGGCAGCTACACGATCGAGGCCACGGTCAACGCCACCACCGTCAGCCAGGCGCTGCGCATCGTGGCCGCGCCGACCCTGAGCGCCAGCAACCCCGCCGACGACGCCACTGGCGTGGCCGTCGCCAGCGACCTGACACTGACCTTCGACCATGCCGTGCGCGCCGGCAGCGGCCACATCGTCCTCGTGGCCGCGAATGGCACGACCATCGAGGCCTTCGACGTCGCCACCGGACTGGGCGACCACGGCGGCAGCCTGACCTTCAACGGCACCACCGGCGTGACGATCAACCCGGGCAGCGACCTGCTCCAGTCCTCGGGCTACGCGCTGACGATCGACCCCACCGCCGTCGTCGACGCCGACGGCATCGCCTACGCCGGCATCGCCAGCACCACCACGCTCAACTTCACGACCGCCGGCTCCAACACCGCGCCGGTCAACAGCGTGCCGGGTGCCCAATCGGTCGACGAGGACGCCGCGCTCGATTTCCGCGTCGCCAGCGGCAATGCCGTCTCCGTGTCCGATGCGCAGGACAACGTGGCCACGTCGCAGCTGGTCGTCCTGCACGGCAGCCTGACGGTCGACCTGTCCGGCGGCGCGACGGTCAGCGCCGGCGCCAATGGCAGCGCCAGCCTGACCCTCGCCGGCACGACCACGCAGATCAACGATGCCCTCGCAACCTTGCGCTACCAGGGCGATGCCGACTACAGCGGCAGCGACACGCTGACCGTCCTGACGAGCGACAGCGCCGGCACGCCGCTGAGCGACAGCGACACCGTGTCGATCACCGTCAACGCCGTCAACGACGCTCCTGTGCTCGCCAACAGCGCGACGCTCACCTACACCGAGAACCAGGCCGCCACCGCGATCGACACGGCGCTGACGATCAGCGACGCCGACAACGCCAGCCTGACCGGCGCGACGGTGACGATCTCCAGCGGCTACGTCAGCGCAGAAGACACGCTCGCCTTCACCAACCAGAACGGCATCACCGGCAGCTTCAACAGCAGCACCGGCGTGCTGACGCTGAGCGGCACGGCGACGGTCGCGCAGTACCAGGCGGCCTTGCGTTCGGTGACCTACGTCAACGGCTCGGATGCGCCGTCGACCACCAACCGCACCGTCACCTTCCAGGTCGACGATGGCGCGACGCTGAACCATGCGTCGAACACGGTCGACGCGACCGTGACCGTGGCGGCCGTCAACGATGCGCCGGTGGCCGTGGCCGCGAGTGGCTCGACCGACGAGAACACCGTGCTGAACGGGGTTCTGCCGATGGGCAGCGATGTCGACGCGCCGCCGGAGATCCAGGAGACGGGGGCGGTCGACTACACCGTGGGCAACCGCACCTTCTCGTTCTTCGGCGATGGCAGCGCGGAATACGGCGTGGCGATCGGCAGCCCGCCGGGCGGCTTCGCGTCGATCGGCGACATGGCGGCAGCCTTCCAGGCCCACCCGAACTACGGCAACCTGCCCTACACGATCAGCGTCAACACGGCCGGCGACGGCCTGCGCCTGACCTTCAAGCAGGCCGGCAACTACGCCGGCCGGATGATCGAGCGCTGGGGCGACGGCGGCGTGCCGCTGACGACGCTGCGCGAGGGCCAGGACCTGACCTTCGCGGTCAGCACGGGCCTGCCGACCGGCAAGGGCACGCTGACGCTGAACGCCAACGGCAGCTACAGCTTCGACCCGGGCCACGACTTCGACGCGCTGGGCGCGGGGCAGTCCGAGGTCGTGACCTTCCAGTACACCGTGACCGACCCGTCCGGCCTGGCCAGCGCGCCGCAGACGGTGACGCTGACGGTGAACGGCACCAACGACGCCCCCGTGCTCGCCAACACCGCGACGCTCGCCTACACCGAGAACCAGGCCGCTACCGCGATCGACACGGCGCTGACGATCAGCGACGCGGACAACGCCAGCCTGACCGGCGCGACGGTGACGATCTCCAGCGGCTACGTCAGTGGCGAGGACACGCTCGCCTTCACCAACCAGAACGGCATCACCGGCAGCTTCAACAGCAGCACCGGCGTGCTGACGCTGAGCGGCACGGCGACGGTCGCGCAGTACCAGGCGGCCTTGCGTTCGGTGACCTACGTCAACGGCTCGGATGCGCCGTCGACCACCAACCGCACCGTCACCTTCCAGGTCGACGATGGGGCGACGCTGAACCATGCGTCGAACACGGTCGATGCGACCGTGACCGTGGCGGCCGTCAACGATGCGCCGGTGGCCGTGGCCGCGAGTGGCTCGACCGACGAGAACACCGTGCTGAACGGGGTTCTGCCGATGGGCAGCGATGTCGACGCGCCGCCGGAGATCCAGGAGACGGGGGCGGTCGACTACACCGTGGGCAACCGCACCTTCTCGTTCTTCGGCGATGGCAGCGCGGAATACGGCGTGGCGATCGGCAGCCCGCCGGGCGGCTTCGCGTCGATCGGCGACATGGCGGCGGCCTTCCAGGCCCACCCGAACTACGGCAACCTGCCCTACACGATCAGCGTCAACACGGCCGGCGACGGCCTGCGCCTGACCTTCAAGCAGGCCGGCAACTACGCCGGCCGGATGATCGAGCGCTGGGGCGACGGCGGCGTGCCGCTGACGACGCTGCGCGAGGGCCAGGACCTGACCTTCGCGGTCAGCACGGGCCTGCCGACCGGCAAGGGCACGCTGACGCTGAACGCCAACGGCAGCTACAGCTTCGACCCGGGCCACGACTTCGACGCGCTGGGCGCGGGGCAGTCCGAGGTCGTGACCTTCCAGTACACCGTGACCGACCCGTCCGGCCTGGCCAGCGCGCCACAGACGGTGACGCTGACGGTGAACGGCACCAACGACGCCCCCGTGCTCGCCAATAGCGCGACGCTCACCTACACCGAGAACCAGGCCGCCACCGCGATCGACACGGCGCTGACGATCAGCGACGCGGACAACGCCAGCCTGACCGGCGCGACGGTGACGATCTCCAGCGGCTACGTCAGTGGCGAGGACACGCTCGCCTTCACCAACCAGAACGGCATCACCGGCAGCTTCAACAGCAGCACCGGCGTGCTGACGTTGAGCGGCACGGCGACGGTCGCGCAGTACCAGGCGGCCTTGCGTTCGGTGACCTACGTCAACGGCTCGGATGCGCCGTCGACCACCAGCCGCACCGTCACCTTCCAGGTCGACGATGGCGCGACGCTGAACCATGCGTCGAACACGGTCGATGCGACCGTGACCGTGGCGGCCGTCAACAATGCGCCCTCGGGTGCCGACCTCACGGTCTCCCTGCTGCAGAACGGCAGCAGGACCTTCTCGGCCAGCAACTTCACCATCACCGATCCGGACACGGGTGACAGCCTGTCTGCCGTCCGCATCGACAGCCTGCCGCTGGTCGGCAGCCTGACCTTCCAGGGCACGCCGGTCGTCGCCGGCCAGGTCATCGGGGTTGCCGACCTCGGCAGCCTCGTCTATGCGCCGCGGGCCAACGCCCTTGGTACCGGCTACGCGAGCTGGACCTTCAGCGTGCGCGACAGCGCCGGGGCCTACGACGCCGTGCCGAACACGGTCACGGTGGATGTCCTGGCCTTCAACAACGCACCCACGGCCAACGCCGACACCGCGACGACCAACGAGGACACGCCCGTCACGATCGACGTTCTGGCCAACGACACCGACGTCGAAGGCTCGACGCTGACGATCGCCTCGGCCTCGGTCGACCCGTCGCAAGGCACGGTCGCCATCGTCAACGGCCGCATCGTGTTCACGCCGGCCGCGAACTTCAGCGGGACGGCGACGATCAGCTACGTGGCGAACGACGGGACGACCGACAGCGCGCCCGCCACGGCGACGGTGACGGTCAACGCCGTCAATGACGCCCCGGTCGCCAACGCCGACACCGCGACGACCACCGAGGACACGCCCGTCACGATCGACGTTCTGGCCAACGACACCGACGTCGAAGGCTCGACGCTGACGATCGCCTCGGCCTCGGTCGACCCGACGCAAGGCACGGTCGCGATCGTCAACGGCCGCATCGTGTTCACGCCGACCGCAAACTTCAGCGGCACGGCGACGATCAGCTACGTGGCCAACGACGGGACGACCGACAGCGCGACGGGAACGGCGACGGTGACGGTCAACGCCGTCAATGACGCGCCGGTCGCCAACGCCGACACCGCGACGACGAACGAGGACACGCCCGTCACGATCGACGTTCTGGCCAACGACACCGACGTCGAAGGCTCGACGCTGACGATCGCCTCGGCCTCGGTCGATCCGGCGCAAGGCACGGTCGCCATCGTCAACGGCCGCATCGTGTTCACGCCGGCCGCGAACTTCAGCGGGACGGCGACGATCAGCTACGTGGCGAACGACGGGACCACCGACAGCGCGCCCGCCACGGCGACGGTGACGGTCAACGCCGTCAACGACGCGCCGGTCGCCAACGCCGACACCGCAACGACCAACGAGGACACGCCCGTCACGATCGACGTTCTGGCCAACGACACCGACGTCGAAGGCTCGACGCTGACGATCGCCTCGGCCTCGGTCGACCCGGCGCAAGGCACGGTTGCCATCGTCAACGGCCGCATCGTGTTCACGCCGGCCGCGAACTTCAGCGGGACGGCGACGATCAGCTACGTGGCGAACGACGGGACGACCGACAGCGCGCCCGCCACGGCGACGGTGACGGTCAACGCCGTCAATGACGCCCCGGTCGCCAACGCCGACACCGCGACGACCACCGAGGACACGCCCGTCACGATCGACGTTCTGGCCAACGACACCGACGTCGAAGGCTCGACGCTGACGATCGCCTCGGCCTCGGTCGACCCGACGCAAGGCACGGTCGCGATCGTCAACGGCCGCATCGTGTTCACGCCGACCGCAAACTTCAGCGGCACGGCGACGATCAGCTACGTGGCCAACGACGGGACGACCGACAGCGCGACGGGAACGGCGACGGTGACGGTCAACGCCGTCAATGACGCGCCGGTCGCCAACGCCGACACCGCGACGACGAACGAGGACACGCCCGTCACGATCGACGTTCTGGCCAACGACACCGACGTCGAAGGCTCGACGCTGACGATCGCCTCGGCCTCGGTCGACCCGACGCAAGGCACGGTCGCGATCGTCAACGGCCGCATCGTGTTCACGCCGGCCGCGAACTTCAGCGGGACGGCGACGATCAGCTACGTGGCGAACGACGGGACGACCGACAGCGCGCCCGCCACGGCGACGGTGACGGTCAACGCCGTCAATGACGCGCCGGTCGCCAACGCCGACACCGCGACGACCACCGAGGACACGCCCGTCACGATCGACGTTCTGGCCAACGACACCGACGTCGAAGGCTCGACGCTGACGATCGCCTCGGCCTCGGTCGACCCGACGCAAGGCACGGTCGCGATCGTCAACGGCCGCATCGTGTTCACGCCGACCGCAAACTTCAGCGGGACGGCGACGATCAGCTACGTGGCGAACGACGGGACGACCGACAGCGCGCCCGCCACGGCGACGGTGACGGTCAACGCCGTCAATGACGCGCCGGTCGCCAACGCCGACACCGCGACGACGAACGAGGACACGCCCGTCACGATCGACGTTCTGGCCAACGACACCGACGTCGAAGGCTCGACGCTGACGATCGCCTCGGCCTCGGTCGATCCGGCGCAAGGCACGGTTGCCATCGTCAACGGCCGCATCCTGTTCACGCCGGCCGCGAACTTCAGCGGGACGGCGACGATCAGCTACGTGGCGAACGACGGGACGACCGACAGCGCGACGGGAACGGCGACGGTGACGGTCGTGGCCGCAACGCCGGTGCCGCCCGCACCCGAGCCGACGCCTGAGCCGACGCCTGATCCGGTCGTGGTCGTGGCGCCGCCTGTCGTGGTGCCGGCGCCGCGCGTGGTGGAAGCCGCACCGGTCGCGGCGCCGGCTGCAGCGCCGGTCACGGCCGAGCAGCCGGCCTTCGACTCGGCCTTGCGCCCGGCCGATGGTGGCGGGCTGGGCGACGTCCGGCCGCCGGTGGCGCCGAGCCCGGCGGTGCCCGCCGACACGCCGCGTGCCGCCCCTGTGCGTGATGCCGCCGACGGCGACATCTACACCCGGCCGAGCGGCTTCCAGATCATGGTGACGCCGTCGAGCGAGCCCAACCTGAAGTTGTTCCGTGGCGTCGACGACCAGATCGTCCCGATGAACCGGCTGCTGGTCGTGCAGGTGCCGCCCGATGCCTTCGTGCACACCGTCATCACCGAGACGGTGACGCTGTCGGCGACGCGGGCCGATGGCTCGCCGCTGCCGTCCTGGCTGAGCTTCGACGGCCGCTCCGGCAAGCTGATCGGCGAGCCGCCGGCCGGACAGCTGCAGGACCTGGCGATCCGCGTCACCGCGCGCGACTCGCAGGGCCGCGAGGCGTCGACGATGTTCCGGATCAAGGTGAGCGATTCGGCGCTGATCCGTCCGACCTCGCGCGCCAGCTTCGGTCAGCAGCTGGCCCGTGGCGAGGCGCTGGTGCTGCAGCCGGGCCAGCGTCAATGGCATCTGCAGGGACGCGGGTTGCCGATGCGGCGGGGTTGACCGGTTCGATTTCGGGCCGTTTCCGGTGCGATATCCGGCCGCTGCCCGATCGATCCGGGGGCTAACGTCCGGTCGAGATGACCCCAGACGCCCCCACCCAACTCGCTCTCCTGCAGGCCCTGCGCGCCGCCGCCACCCCGGCCGAGCGGCGCTTCGTGCTGCTCAACCGCAGCCGCGAGGTGCTGCCCTATCACGCGGCCGTGCTGTGGCAGGCGGCGACCGACCTGTTCGAACACTCGGGCGTCAGCAGCATCGATCGGCACGGCCCGTATGCCTTGTGGCTGAAGAAGCTGCTGCTCGCGCTGGAAGGCCGTCCGCCCGGTCCCGTCGAGCTGCCTGAGCTGGCCGGCGACCTGGCCGGGGAGGGCGCCGACTGGTGGCCGCCGCACCTGCTGTGGCTGCCGGGTGCGACTGCCGACGAGGCCGCGCTGCTGCTGGTCCGCGAAGTGCCGTGGACCCAGGACGAGATCGACGGCCTGGCGCACTGGGCCGGGCTGTGGCGGCTGAACGAGCGGGCGGCCGGTGCATCGCGGCGACGTTTCGTCGACCCGGGTGCGCTGTGGGCGGCCTGGCGCCGTCCATCGGCCTCGGGCGGATGGCGAGGCTGGCTGCGGCCCGGGCGCTGGCTGCTGCTGGCGCTGGTCGGCCTGGCCTTCCTGCCGGTGCCGATGACGCTGCGGGCGCCCGGCGAGCTGGTGCCGCGCGAGCCCACCGTCGTTCGCGCCGCGATGGAAGGCACCTTGCGCCGCCTGCTGGTCGAGCCGAACCAGGTCGTGCAGGCCGGTCAGGTGCTGGCCGAGTTCGATGACGAGGCCCGCGCCAGCCGCCTGCAGGTTGCCCGACAGGCCGTTGCCACGGCGGCGGCCGAGTGGCGCCAGCTGAACCAGCAGGCGCTCGCCGATGCACGCGCCAAGGCGCAGCTGCCGGCGGCGCAGGGCAAGCTGGGGCAGGCGCAGACCGAACTGAAGTACCTCGAACAGCAGATGCAGCGCGTCAGCCTGGTCGCGCCGCACGACGGTGTCGTGCTGATCGACGACCCGGGCAGCTGGGCCGGCCGCAACCTGCAGGCCGGCGAGGCGGTGATGCGTCTGGCGCAGCCGCGTGACCAGGAGCTGGAGGCCTGGCTGGCCGTCGGCGACGCGATCGATCTGGCGCCCGGCGCCGCCATGGCGCTGCATCTGGCGAGCCGGCCGGGTGAACCGGTGCTGGGCCGTCTGCGGCTCTATGCCTACGAGGCCGAACACCGGCCGGACGGCACGCTGGCCTATCGCCTGCGCGGCACGCTCGACGACGCTGCCAGCGAACGCCTGGGCGCACGCGGCACCGTGCGCATCAGCGGGCCACGCGCACCGCTGGCCTACGTGATGCTGCGCCGGCCGCTGGCCGCGCTGCGTGAACTGACCGGGTGGTGAACATGGGCACGGACACGCTCGCCTTGTCGATCCCCGTCGCGGCGCCTGCGCCGGACGCCGCCTCGCCGCTGGTCTGGCCCGCGCTGCGCGACGACCTGCTGCTGCACCACGGTCCGGCCTTGCCGGACGGCCAGCCGAGCTGGACGCTGCAGGATCCCGTGCGGCACCGCTTCATCCGCCTGGACTGGCTCAGCCACGAGGTGCTGCGGCGCTGGTGGCTGGCCGATCCGGGCCTGATCGCCGAGCAGATCAACCAGCAGACGACGCTGGCGGTCGAGCCCGAACACGTCGTCCAGGTGCTGACCTGGGCGGTGCGCGAGGAACTCGTGCTGCCATCGGCGCCGCCGCGTGTCCCCCAGGCCACGGGCGGGCTGCAGGCGCTGGCGACCTGGCTGCTGCACCACTACCTGTTCTTCCGCGTGCCGCTGTTCAACCCCGACCGCCTGCTGACCGGGCTGCTGCCGATGCTGGCGTGGCTGGGCTCGCCGGCCTTCGGCCGCCTGACGCTGCTGGTGCTGGCCGCCGGCCTGGCCGGGCTGGCCAGCCATGCCGGCGAGCTGCAGGCGCAGTGGCTGGACCTGCTGTCGTGGCAGGGCCTGGCGCTCTACGGCCTGACGCTGGCGCTGGTGAAGGTGGCGCACGAGTTCGGCCATGCGCTGGTCGCCAAGCACCACGGGCTGCGTGTGCCGACGATGGGCGCGGCCTTCATGGTGATGTGGCCGGTCGCCTACACCGACACCAGCGAGGCCTGGCGCCTGCCCGACGCCCGCGCCCGCCTGGCCATCGCCGCCGCAGGCGTGCGCACCGAGCTGACGCTGGCCGCGTGGGCCACGCTGGCCTGGGTGCTGCTGCCCGACGGCCCGGCGCGCACGGCCGCCTTCATCGTCGCGACGATGACGTGGGTCAGCTCGTTGCTGGTCAACCTCAGCCCCTTCATGCGTTTCGACGGCTACTTCCTGCTGTGCGACCTGCTCGACCTGCCCAACCTGCACGAGCGCAGCTTCGCGCTGGCGCGCTGGCAGCTGCGCCGCACGCTGCTGGGCTGGCAGGCCGCCGCGCCCGAGGACTTCCCGCCGCCGCGCCGCCGTGCGCTGATCGCCTTCGCCTGGGCGACCTGGGCCTACCGGCTGGTGCTCTATGCCGGCATCGCGTGGATGGTCTACCACTTCGGTTTCCCGGCCCTGGGCCTGCTGCTGTTCGCGGTCGAACTGGGCTGGTTCATCGCCGCGCCGATCCGCCGCGAGCTGTCGACCTGGGTGCGGGGCTGGGCGCGCTGGCGGTCGTCCTGGCGCTGGCGTCTGGGCCTGCTGCTGCTGATCACCGGCGGAGGCCTGGCCGCCTGGCCGTGGCCGGTGCGCGAGACCGCTGCCGCCGTGCTGCAGCCGGCGCAGGAACTGGCCGTGCGGCTGCCCGCAGCGGTCACGCTGCAGGCCTTCCCGCTGCAGCTCGGTGACCACGTCCGGCGCGGCACGCCGCTGCTGGAGGTCGATGCCCCGGCGCTGCAGCAGCGCCTGGCGGCCGCGCAGGTCCGGCTGCAACAGCTGGAGCGGCAGGTCGCGGTGGCCAGCCTGGGCGGCGAACAGCAGGGCCAGTGGCAGACGCTGCAGGCCGGTCTGGCGTCGGCCCGCGACGAGGCCGCCGCGCTGCGGCTGGAACTCGCGCAGCTGCAGCCGCTGGCGCCATTCGACGGCGTGGTGGTCGAGCGCGATGCCGGCTTGCGACCGGGCATGGTCGTCGGTCCGCAACAGACCGTGATGCGGCTGGCTGGCGTCGGACCGGGCCGGGTCGTGGCCTACGTGTCGGCGTATGCCGCCGCACACCTGCAGCCCGGTACGGCCGCCGGCTTCGTCGCCGATGCCGAACCGCTGCGGCGCTGGCCGGCGCGCGTGATCAGCGTCGCGCCGCACGCGGCCAGCGTGCTGGCCGAGCCGATGCTGGCGCGTGCCCACGGCGGACCGATCGAGGCGCGCGAGCAGTCCGGCCGCTGGCTGCCGACGCAGCCGCTCTACCGCGTCGAGCTGGCGCTGGAGGCCGATCCCGGCCTGGGCCCGCGCCACTGGCGGGGTCACCTGGTCGTCGACCTGCCGGGCCGGCGACCGTGGGAACAGGCCTGGCACGGCCTGTCGGAGGTGCTGGCGCGCGAGGTCGGGTTCTGACGGGCGCGTGATCGGGCGGGTCGCGCTTATCGTCGCGGACCTTGCCGCACCGAACGCCGACATGACACCGCCCGACCGTCCCGACGCCGCCGCCGATCCATCCCTGCGCCTGGACGACCCGGAGCTGTTCGACCAGTCCCGCACCCTGATCTCGACCCGTCGCAACACCTCGCCGCGGCGGCTGAAGGCGCCCGGGCCGGATGCGGTCCAGCTGCGGACCTTGCTGGCACTGGCCGCCGATGCGCCCGACCACGCCGAGCTGACGCCCTGGCGCTTCGTGCTGGTGCCTGCCGCGCAGCGCGGGCGGCTGGCCGAGGCCTTCGCGCAGGCGCTGCTGGAACGCGATCCGCAGGCCACGCCGGCCCAGCTGGCCGATGCCCGCGACAAGGCCCATCGCGGTCCCGTGCTGCTGCTGGCCATCGCCCGGCTCGGGCCGATCTGGCGCGACGGCGCGGAGGTGACCGACATCCCCGCCGCCGAGCGGCTGGTGTCGCTCGGCGCCGCGATCCAGAACCTGCTGCTGGGCGCCCACGCGATGGCCTACGGCAGTGGCCTGACGAGTGGCCGGGCGATGGACTCGGCACCGCTGCGGGCGCTGTTCGGGCTGGCCGAGGGCGAACAGGCGGTCTGCTGCATCAACCTGGGCACCGCCGGTCCGGCCCGCGCTCGGGCCCGGCCGCGGCCATTGCCGGAAGCCTTCGTCAGCGTGCTCGGCGACGACGGCCCGCCGACCGCGCTCAGCCCGCCGCCGGCACCGTGGCCGTCGCCATGACCACACGCGACTTGCCCTCGCGCTTGGCGGCATAGAGCGCGCGGTCGGCCCGCTCGACCAGCGCGGCCGGCACGACCGCCTCGTCGGGGCCGGTCACCGCCACGCCGATGCTGACCGACACGCGCGGCTCGACGTCGTCATAGGGCGCCGACAGCGCCACCAGCAGGCGCTGCGCGGTCAGCCGGGCCTGTTCCGCGCTGGCCGGCGCGAGCAGCACCAGGAACTCGTCGCCGCCGATGCGCGCGGCGATGTCGACCGCCCGCAGCGTGCGCGTGATGCGCGCGGCGACGGCCTGCAGCAGCCGGTCACCGGCCGGATGGCCATGCCGGTCGTTGACCGCCTTGAAGCCGTCCAGGTCGAGCGCCAGCACCGCCAGCGTGCCGCCGTTGCGGGCCAGGTCGTCGGCATGGTGGACCAGCATCTCGTCGAACAGCAGCCGGTTGCTCAGCCCGGTCAGCGGGTCGTGATGGGCCAGGTGCCGGGCGTTGTCCAGGATGTTGGCGGCCTGCAGGATGGCCGCGCCGACCGCGTCGGCCTCGATCAGCTGCAGCGGCGGCAGCGTGACCGGCTGGCCGCGCCCGAGCGCCAGCGCCGCGTCGTTCAGGCCGCGCACCGCTTGCGTCACGCGGCCGGTCAGCCGCAGCGCCAGCCACAGGCCCAGCAGCACCGCGACCGTCAGCCCGGCGCAGGTCCAGCCGATCAGCCGCAGCAGCTGCGACTCCAGCACCGAACGCGGCGCGCCGATGGCGACCGTCCAGTTCGACAGGCGCGAGCGCGCGTAGCTGCTGACGACCGGGATGCCGTCCTTGCTCAGGGTCTCGACGCTGCGCGGGCCGCCGCCGCGGATCTGCGCGACCACCGCCGGCACCGCCTTCTGACCGACGAACTTGTCGGCATCGCGGCTGCGCGCCACCAGCGTGCCGCTGCTGTCGAGGATCGCGGCGACCCAGCCCGGCGGCAGCGGCCGGCTCTTCAGGATGTTGCCGATGCGGTCGGGCGACAGGCCGATGTTGAGGCTGTAGACCACCTCGCCGTTGCGCCGCACCGGCACGCCTGCGGCGATCACCGGCCGCTTCGTGACCGGGCCGATGAACAGGTCGGTGACGACGGTCGAGCCGTCCTCGAACACCCGGGCCAGGGCGGGCGGCGTGCCGGCCGTCGGCAGCGGCTCGCCCCAGGGCTTCAGCGTGTTCATGCGCTGGCGGCCCTGGCGGTCGGTGATCAGGAAGTTGTTGACGATCTGCGAGCCGAGCGCGTCGCTGGCGCGGCGGTGGAAGGTCGCGAAATCGTCGCGCTGCAGCTCGGGCGCGCTGGCCAGCACCCGCATGCCGGAGGTCATGGCCGCCAGTTCGCTGTCGAGCTCGGCGGCCAGGTGGTCGGCCATCAGCACCGAATCGGCGTAGATGCGATCACGTTCGAGCCAGTAGTTGGACCAGACCAGCGCGGCCGACACCAGCGCCGCCGGCAGCACGCACAGCGCCACCAGGGTGAACAGGCTGGCCCGCAGGGACAGGCGCAGCGGCCCTGCATTCGACTTCTGGGCGGGATCGGCGGTCACGGGGTCCTCGGGCGGTACTCTGCTGCGGGGTACCCGGTCGAGTGTGGCACCGGCTCGCCGGCTTGGGTTGACCGCGTCGGTGCGCTGTCGCACCGGGACGCGCCACTAACGCGGTTCAGTCGACGCCGGGTGTGCAGTTGTCCCGCCCGATGCGGCCAGGTCGGCCAGGCAGTCCAGGCACAGGCAGCCGGTCCAGCGGGCCCGCAGCTGCGCCAGCGTGGCGGCGTCCAGCGTGATCCGGGTGCAGGCGCAGGGGCCCGGGTCGTCGATGCCGCAACGGAACGGACCGCCGCAGCGCGGGCAACGGTCGGGCAGGGGTTGGAGGGGCAGGTTGGCGGTCATGGTCGACGTGTCATCTGTGAGCAGGTGTAGCCCTCAGCTTCGATTCAGATGGGTTTCAGTCCCATTTTTCCGGTTCGGGACCGGCGTTTTTCGAGGTCGAGGGCCGAAACATCGGGGTTTGTAACCCGATACCGTCGCAGCATTTGCTTACGGGACCCGTTGGGTGCGGCCCGACCATGCGGTCCATGTCGCCGCGGGCCTGTCCGCCTCGTCGACCCAGCGCCGATCGACCGAGGTGCAGTGAGCGCCAGGTTCAGTCGATCAGCGGTGGGCGGCGGGGCCGGCAGCGTCCCGACCGGCGCGATCTCCAGGCGGTGCCGGTTCCGGCGTCCTTCTCCGCCTTCTCCCCTGTCTTCTTCCTCGTCTTCCCTTCGGTTACACGCGACTGCGCCGGTCCAGCCGCGCTAATCTCGACGCTTTCACATCCGGCAGTCGCCAGGGAGCGCCACGATGTCCGCCACGCAGGTTTCGATCGTCCTGACCTTCACCCACGAGGACCAGGCCTGGGTCCGACGCAACGACGTGCGGGTGCCGCGCTTCTGGGACGGCCACGCCACCCAGCCGCTGTGCGGCGACGTGCTGCGCATCGGCGGGCGCCAGTTCCAGGTCACCGCCCGGGTCTGGGAGAACGACACCCAGGGCCCGCGGCTGCGGCTCTACCTGAGCTCCGGCCACGCCGACAGCGACACCAACTTCCAGAGCCTCGCCTGAGCGACAGGGTCGACCGATGCGCGTCCGGCTGCCTCCGCTGGGTCGGCCGCTGCTGGCCGGGCTGGCCCTGGCGCTGCTGGTGTCGACGCTGCTGCTGCTGCGTGACCGGGCTGACCAGCGCGACGCCTTCGAGACCCAGGCCCGCATCGCCCACCGGCTGCTGAGCCAGCAGGCGGTGCAGCACGAGGCCATCCTCGGCACGCTGGTGCTGCTGCAGGCGGGCGCCGAGCCGCATGCCGAACGTCGCCTGCCGGCGCTGTTCGGGCAGATCCTCTCGATCGACCGCCGCACCGCTGGCGAGACCTGGCCCGATCCGGCCTGGGCCGAGGCCGAGGCCCGCGCGCGCCGCTCCGGACATGCCGAGCTGGTGACGCCGACGCCCGATGCCTTCGGCCGCGACGGCCACTTCCGCATCGTCCAGCCCGGAGGTGCGAGCGCCTGGGCGCTGCTGATCGACCTGGCGCGGATGGTGCCGCGCGCCGAATGGCCCGAGCGGGTCGGCAACAGCCCGGACGCGCCGCCGCTGCGCATGGCGCTGCAGGTCGACGGCGGACCGGCCTGGCGCCTGCCACTGCCGCCCGGCAGCGAGGGCCGCGCGGCCGTGTCGGGCGGCTGGTCGTTCGAGTTCCACAAGCATCTGGCCGCCGCCAGCCAGCCCTTCGACCTGGTCGTGCGCTGGGACAGCGGCTGGTCCGGCTGGCCCTGGGGCAGCCTGGCGCTGGCCTGGGTGCTGTGCCTGGGTGGCGTGCTCGGCCTGTGGCAGCTGCGGCGCGACTGGCAGGCCCAGGCCGAACGCCAGCGCCGCGCCGAGGCCCAGCTGCGCTTCGGCCAGGTCGCGCGCCTGAACGCGCTGGGCGAGCTGGCCGCCGGCATCGCCCATGAGCTGAACCAGCCGCTGACGGCCGTGCTGGCCAGCACGCAGGCGGCCAGCCGGCTGCTGGCCGAGGATCCGCCCGAGCTCGACGACGCCCGCGGCGCGATGCAGCAGGCGGTCCGCCAGGCCCGCCGCGCCAGCGAGGTGCTGCAACGGCTGCGCGCGCTGGTGCGGCCCGGCGCCGAGGGCCCGGTCGCCGACGAGCCCGCCGCCGTCGCGCTGGCCCCGGCGGTGCGCCATGCCCTCGACCTGCTGGCCGCCGAGCTGGCCCGGCTGGCGGTGCAGCCGTCGCTGGCCCTGCCCGACGCGCTGGCGGTGCAGGCCGACGCGGTGACGCTCGAACAGATCCTGCACAACCTGCTGAGCAACGCGCTGCAGGCGCTGGTGCAGGTGCCGCCGGCCGAACGCCGGCTGGTGATCACCGCCCATGCCCGCGGGCCGGACGCGATCGAGCTGCGCGTCACCGACCACGGCCTGGGCGTGCCCGAGGCCCAGCGCGCGCAGCTGTTCGAACCCTTCTTCACGACCCGCGACGGCGGCCTGGGCCTGGGCCTGAGCCTGTGCGAGACGCTGGCCGCCAGCGCCGGCGGCAGCCTGCACTTCGAGCCGGCCGAGCCGCGCGGCGCCGTCTTCGTGCTGCGCCTGCCGGCGGCGGTGCAGACGGCGGTGCGGCGTTCGGCGACCTCATGACGCCCCCATGACCGCCACCCCGATGCCCAGCACCACCCCGCTGATCCACCTGGTCGACGACGACGAGGCGGTGCGCGACAGCCTCGCGCTGCTGATCGGCACGGTCGGCCTGCGGGTCACGACCTGGGCCGATCCGCTCGTGTTCATCGAGCGTTTCGACCGCGACGCGATCGGCGCGATCGTGCTGGACGTGCGCATGCCCGGCCTTGGCGGGCTGGCGCTGCTGGACCGGCTGCGCGACGAGCGCGTCGACCAGCCGGTCGTCATGCTGACCGGCCACGGCACGGTCGAGCTGTGCCGGCGCGCCTTCAAGTCGGGCGCGGCCGAGTTCCTGGAGAAGCCGGTCGACGACGAGCTGCTGATCGAGACGCTGCAGCAGGCCGTGCGCGCCCACGTCCACGCCCGCCAGCGCCACCAGGCCGACCGCCAGGCCCGCGAGCGCCACGCCCAGCTCAGCGAGCGCGAACGCGAGGTGCTCGGCCTGATCGTCGCCGGCCTGACCAACAAGGAAGCCGGCCGCGCACTGAACCTGTCGCCCCGCACCGTCGAGACCCACCGCGCCAACCTCTTCGCCAAGCTCGGCGCCGACTCGCTCGCCGCCTTGATCCGCCAGTACGCCGCGCTGGTCGACGAGGACCTGGCCCGCCCCCGATAGACGCCCCCTCCGACGCCCCCTCCAACGCCCCTCCAACGCCCCTCCAACGCCCCTCCAACGCCCCTCCAACGCCCCTTTCCGTACTTCTACGGACCCCCGCCCGTAACCCGCCGAATGGCCGCCGCCGACCCCCATTCCTACAGTTCACCGCATGGCCTCACCCCGAGCGCCAGGCCCACGCAACCGAAGGAATCCGCCCCATGTCGACGCCGACCCGCCACCTGATCTCCGCCACCTTGCTGACCGGCTGCGCCACGCTGCTGGCCTTCGCCGCCCCGACGAGCGCCGAGGCGCGCCAGGGCGGCAACGCCGTGCGCGTCGAACGCAACATGAGCCTGTCGCTGGCCAATGAACTGGCCGCCACGGCGGTCGCCAGCTGCCAGGCCGCCGGCTACGCCGTCACCGCCACGGTGGTCGACCGCGCCGGCACCGTGCGGGCGGTCCAGCGGGCTGACAACGCCGGCCCGCACACGCTCGACGCCAGCCGCCTGAAGGCCTGGACCTCGGCCTCGGCCAAGAACACCACGCTGGCGATGATGCAGACCGCGCAGACCAACCCGGCCGCCGCCAACCTGGTCCACATCCCCGGCTACCTGCTGCTCGGCGGCGGTGTGCCGGTCAAGTCCGGCGACGAGGTCATCGGCGCGATCGGCGTCGGCGGCGCGCCCGGTGGCCAGCTGGACGAGCAGTGCGCCAAGGCCGCGCTCGACCACGTCGCGGACGACCTCAAGTGAGCCGCGCCCGCCGTGCCGGGACCGCCGTGGCGGCCGGCCTGCTGGTGATGCTGGGGGCGCTGGTCGGCACCGGCGCCTCGGCCCAGGTCGCGCCCGATGCGGCCACCGTCGCCGGCTACGCCCGCGAGCCGCGCCTGAAGCTGCACGACGCCGCGCAGCGCGGCGACCTGCCGGCCCTGCGGGCGCTGCTGGCCGGTGCGGACGCAACGGCCCTGCTGAAGGCGCGAGACGCCCGCGGCCGCACCGCCCTGCACGTGGCCGCCCACGCCGGCCAGCGCGAGGCGATCGAGGCGCTGGTGCGCGCCGGCATCGACCGCGACGCGCTGGAGGACGACCGCTACGACGCCGTCACCATCGCCGCCGTCGCCGACGACGAGGCGACGCTGCGCACGCTGCTGTCGCTCGGCGCGAGCGCCCGCCAGGTCACCAGCCGCTACGACGGCACCGCGCTGATCGCGGCGGCGCACCTCGGCCACGACGGCGTCGTGCGCCAGCTGATCGCCGCCGGCGCCCCGCTCGACCACGTCAACAACCTGCACTGGACCGCGCTGATCGAGGCCGTCGTGCTGGGCAACGGCGGCCCCCGCCACCAGGCCGTCGTCCGCGCCCTGCTCGACGCCGGCGCCCGCCGCGACCTGACCGACCGCGACGGCCGCACGCCACTGGTGCTGGCGCGGGAGCGGGGGTTTGCGGAGATGGTGGGGATGCTGGGGCGGTGATGGGGGCTGGTGCGGTTGTGGTTGCGGTTGCTGTTGGCACGAGCCCGTCGGACTCCGAAGGAGTCCGACCGCATCGTTCACACCCCAACCCCTCCCAACCGCCGCCCACTCTCGAACCGCCGCGCCTCGCCCGTCACCGGGTCCTCGAACGCCAGCTCGCGCGCCAGCAGCTGCAGCGGGCGGTCGTGGTCGGGCAGCGTTTCCATCGGCTGCAGGACCGGGTAGATGCGGTCGCCGACGATCGGGATGCCCAGGGCGCTGAGGTGGGCGCGCAGCTGGTGCTTGCGGCCCGTCAGCGGGTGCAGGCGATACCGCGCCAGGCCCTCGGGATGGCCGTGTTCATCGGCCTTTCCGATCATCGGCAGGCGCTCGATCAGCTCGATGCGGGTCTGCGAGTTCGGCTCGCCCGGCACCTCGTGCATCTGCATGAAGGCGTCGCCGCCGCGTTCTTCCAGGCGGCTTTCGTGCAGGCGCGGCAAGGCCAGGTCGGTGCGCCACGGGGCGATTGCCTCGTAGACCTTGTGGACGGCGCGCTCGCGCAGCAGGCGCTGGTAGGCATCGCGTTCATCGGGCCGGATGGTGAAGACGACCACGCCGGCCGTCTCGCGGTCCAGCCGGTGCATCGGCACCAGCGTGGCGATGCCGAGCTGGCGCTTCAGGCGCGTCAGCAGGGTCTCGTGCAGGTGCCGGCCCTTGGGCGTCATCGGCAGGAAATGCGGCTTGTCGGCGACGACCAGGTGATCGTCGACGTGCAGCACCTCGGCCTCGAAGGGCACGACCGGCTCGGGCGCATCGAGCGTGCGCCAGTACCAGAGGATGCGGTGCCCCGTACAAGGCTCGTCGGCGCGCACGGGACGCCCGTCGGCGGCCAGCACGTCGCCGGCCGCGATGCGGGCGCGCCAGCCGGCGGCGTCGAGCGCGCCCAGGCGCTGCGGCAGGAAGTCGATCAGCGTGGCCCACGGTCCGGGCGCCAGCGCGACGCGGCAGGCGCCGACGCCGTCGCGGTCCGGCGGTGTCCAGGCCGGGCGCGGGCGGCTCATGTGGTGTCGCCGTCGAGCCGCTGCGCGCGGGCCAGCCGCCAGGCCTCGTCCGGCCGGCTGGCGTCGTAGACCTGCTCGGGCTTCAGGCCCGTCTCGGCCAGCGTCGCGTCGAGCGCGAGGCGCCGGTCGAAGACGTGGCAGTGGCCGATCCACGCGTGTTCATCGGCCTTGTCGGGGGATGCGGCCTGCTCGGCGAGGTAGGCCAGGATGCCGCCCTGCAGCTGCTTCACCTCCAGCCCCAGGCTGCGCATCCACGGCGCGGTGCGGTCGCAGCGGATGCCGCCGGTGCAGTACATCGCCACCGTCTTGCCGGCCGCGCGCCATGCGTCGGCATGGGCCAGCACATGGGCCGTGAAGTCGCGGAAGTTGTCGACGGCGGGGTCGACTGCACCGCGAAAGTGGCCGAGCCGGAACTCGAAGTGGTTGCGGTTGTCCAGCAGCACGACGTCCGGCCGGGTGATCAGCGCGTCCCAGTCGGCCGGGGCGACGTGGCTGTCGTCGTGTTCGTCGATCGCACCGGACGCGGCCGGCAGGTCGATCGCGACCAGCTCGGCCTTGAGCGCGACCTTGTAGCGGCCGAACGGCGGCGTGCGGCAGGCGCTGCGCTTGACGCGCAGGCCGTGAAAGGGCGCGAAGGCCGCGTCGCCGCTCAGGGCGGCCTCGAACGCATCGACCGCAGCGGGCGTGCCGGCCACGACGGCGTTGATGCCCTCGGCCGCGACGATCACGCTGCCGCCCAGGTCCTGTGGCGCCCCCAGACGCGCGCCGAGCTGCCGCAGCGCCTCGGCCATCGCGGCCGGATCGGCGAGCGGGACGTAGCGATAGAAGGCGCTGTGGACCCAGGCACTGCGGTCCAGCGCGTCGACCCGCCCGTTCATCGCTTCACGATCACCAGGCCCTTGAGGTACTCGCCCTCGGGGAAACACAGCGTGGTTGGGTGGTCGGGGGCGGCTTCCAGGCGCTGCATCAGGTAGCCGTCGACCTCGGCGTCGATGCCGGCGCCGGCGACGATCTTGTGGAACAGCTCGGCGCCGATGCCGCCCGAGCAGCTGAAGGTCAGCAGCAGGCCGCCCGGTTCGAGCAGCAGCAGCGCCAGCCGGTTGATGTCCTTGTAGGCCCGGCTGGCCCGGTCGGCGTGGGCGGCGCTGGGCGCGAACTTGGGCGGGTCCAGCACGATCGCGTCAAAGCGGCGGCCGTCCTTGAGCAGCTGGCGCAGCGTGCCGTTGACGTCGGCGTCCAGCGCGACATGGCGGGACGCGTCATGGCCGTTCAGCGCCACGTGCGCGGTCGCGCGCGCCAGCGCCGGGCCGGACGAGTCGACGCTGACGACCTCGGTGGCGCCGCCGTTGAGTGCGGCGACCGAGAAGCCGCCGGTGTAGCTGTAGCAGTTCAGCACCCGCTGGCTGCCGAACTGGCGCACCAGCCGGGCGAACAGCGCACGGTTCTCGCGCTGGTCGAGGTAGTAGCCGGTCTTGTGGCCCTCGGCCACGTCGACGGTCAGGCGCAGGTCGTGTTCCTGCAGCGTCACCGTCGTGTCGCCGCCGCCGCGCAGCCAGCCGGTGACGGGCTCCAGGCCTTCGAGGCCGCGCACGCTGGCGTCGGAGCGTTCGTACAGGCGGGTGCAGCCGGTGGCGGCCAGCAGCGCGTCGGCGATGACGGCCTTCCAGCGCTCGATGCCGGCGCTCAGGAACTGCACGCTGAGGATGTCCTCGTAGCGGTCGACGATCAGCCCGGGCAGGCCGTCGGCCTCGCCGTGCACCAGCCGCACGCCGTTGCTGGCGATGGCCAGGCGCTGACGCATCGCGACGGCGGCGGCGATGCGGCGCTCGAAGAAGGCGGCGTCGATGCGCTCGGCCTCGTCCCAGCTCCAGGCGCGCACCCGGATCATCGACGTCGGGCTGTAGCTGGCCCAGGCCAGGAAGCGGCCGTCGGCGGCCTCGACCCGCACCGTCTCGCCGCTGTCGGCGCGGCCGCTGGCGATGCTGCCCTGGAAGACCCACGGGTGACGGCGCTGCAGCGAGCGCTCCCGGCCTTCACGCAATCGGATGGATTTCATGGCGCCGGATTGTCGCTTCGGCCCCGTGGACGACGAGGCCTGAACTCTCGTGGCAGATCCATGACCATATGAGGACAAACCAATACGCTATCGCGACACCCTAGAGAAAATACCTAGTCTTCTGTGCAAGAACGTACAGGTGCCGGGAAGCGAAGTATCGGCAAGGAAGGGGTCGCAAACCTATCGTTGCGCCCGTCGATGCAGCCACGCATCGCACCCGGTTCACACCATCCTGACCCGTTCCCTCTGAGGAGACATCCATGAAGCTCAAGGCATCCCTGGCGCTCGCATTCGGCCTGATGGCCGGCATGGCTCACGCCGCAACCGAACTCGTCATCGCGACCGTGAACAACGGCCACATGATCGAGATGCAGAAGCTCAGCAAGAACTTCGAAGCCGCCAACCCCGACATCAAGCTGAAGTGGGTGACGCTGGAAGAAGGCGTGCTGCGCCAGCGCGTCACGACCGACATCGCCACCAAGGGCGGCCAGTTCGACGTCATGACCATCGGCATGTACGAGACCCCGATCTGGGGCAAGAAGGGCTGGCTGCAGGAGATCAAGGCGCCCGCCAACTACGACGTCGACGACCTGCTGCCCGCCATGCGCAACGGCCTGTCGGTCGACGGCAAGCTGTACTCGGTGCCCTTCTACGGTGAAAGCTCGATGCTGATGTACCGCAAGGACCTGGCCGACAAGGCCGGCATCACCGTGGCCGACAAGCCGACCTGGGCCGACATCAAGACCCTGGCCAGCAAGATCCATGACCCGAAGAACGGCGTGTACGGCATCTGCCTGCGCGGCAAGCCGGGCTGGGGCGACAACATGGCCTTCCTGTCGACGCTGGTGAACACCTTCGGTGGCCAGTGGTTCGACATGAGCTGGAAGCCGCAGCTCGAATCGAAGCCCTGGAAGGACGCGATCGAGTTCTACGTCGACCTGCTGAAGAACTACGGCCCCCCGGGCTCGTCGGCCAACAGCTTCAACGAGATCCTGGCGCTGTACAACGAAGGCAAGTGCGGCATGTGGATCGACGCGACGATCGCCGCGTCCTTCATCAGCGACCCGAAGCAGTCGAAGGTCGCCGACAAGGTCGCCTTCGCCCAAGCCCCGACGATGGCCACCCCGAAGGGTGCCAACTGGCTGTGGGCCTGGGCCCTGGGCATCCCCGTCTCGACCAAGAAGGGTGACGCGGCGCAGAAGTTCGTGACCTGGGCGACGTCCAAGGAGTACATCGAGCTGGTCGCCAAGACCAACGGCTGGGGCGCTGTCCCGACCGGCACCCGCAAGTCGACCTACGCCAACGCCGAGTTCCAGAAGGCCGCCAAGTTCGCCTCCGCCGAGAAGGCCGCGATCGACAGCGCCAACCCGAACGACTCGACGCTGCCGAAGTCGCCGTACGTCGGCGTGCAGTTCGCCGCCATCCCCGAGTTCCAGGCCATCGGCATCGCCGTGGGCCAGCAGATGAGCTCGGCGCTCGCCGGCAAGACCACGATCGACGCGGCCCTGAAGGCCAGCCAGGTCGCGGCTGACCGCGAGATGAAGAAGGCCGGCTACTACAAGTAAGCCGAGCTGCCCGGCATCGACGCAGACCGTGGCGTCGATGCCGGTGAAGACTGTCTCCTGAAGGACCGTAGCCTGCGGGTCGGACGGACGGGATGCCCGATCAACACGGGTGTCCTGGCCGGATCGACCCGCCTTCCATCGCGCTGCGGACTCCCCGTACACGTGCGCCTCGCCTCCCCGCGACGCAGTCCACCGCAGGGCACGCCCATGTCCACCGACGCACTCCCGACCGCCACGGCGCCCGCCGCCACCGCGCCCCACCAGGCCTCGCGCCTCGTGCCGCGCCTGCTGATGCTGCCGGCCGTCAGCACGCTCTTCCTGTGGATGATCGTGCCGCTGGTGATGACGATCTACTTCAGCGTCATCCGCTACAACCTGATGCAGCCCGAGAACACCGGCTTCATCGGACTCGAGAACTTCGAATTCTTCGTCACCGACCCGTCCTTCGGCGTGGCGGTGATCAACACGCTGCTGCTGCTGGGCAGCGTCATCGTCATCACGGTGCTGATGGGCGTCGCGATCGCGCTGCTGATCGACGAACCCTTCCCCGGCCGCGGGCTGGTGCGCATCCTGCTGATCTCGCCCTTCTTCGTCATGCCCACGGTCAATGCGCTGCTGTGGAAGCACATGATGATGAACCCGATCTACGGCGTGCTGGCCCAGGTCTGGCAGTTCTTCGGCGCCACGCCGGTCGACTGGCTGACCGACTTTCCGCTGCTCTCCGTGATCATCATGGTGGCCTGGCAATGGCTGCCGTTCGCGACGCTGATCTTCATCACCGCGCTGCAGAGCATGGACCGCGAGCAGCTCGAGGCCGCGCGCATGGACGGTGCGACCTACCTGCAGCAGCTGCGCTACCTCTACCTGCCGCACATGGCCCGTTCGGTCGCGGTGGTCGTGATGATCGAGCTGATCTTCCTGCTGTCGGTCTTTGCCGAGATCTACACGACGACCGGCGGTGGTCCGGGTGATGCGTCGACCAACGTCGCCTTCCTGATCTTCAAGCAGGCGCTGCTGAACTTCGATGCCGGCGTGGCCTCCGCAGGGGCGCTGTTCGCGGTGCTGCTGGCCAACATCGCCGCCGCCTTCCTGATCCGCCTGGTCGGCAAGAACCTCGATAAATAAGGACAAACTCGATGTCACGTCCTTCCACGCTCACACCGACGCTGGTGGCCCGCACGCTGGTCGCCTGGCTCGTCACCCTGACGCTGTTCTTCCCGCTCGGCTGGCTGGTGCTGACCGCCTTCAAGACCGAACTGCAGGCGATCTCGGTGCCGCCGCTGCTGTTCTTCACGCCCACGCTGGAGAACTTCCACGAGGTCCAGGAGCGCAGCGACTACCTGCTGTACGCGAAGAACTCGCTGATCACCAGCGTCGCCTCGACCCTGCTGGGCCTGGCGCTGGCCGCGCCGGCCGCGTATTCGATGGCCTTCTTCCGCGGCCGCCACACCAAGGACGTGCTGATGTGGATGCTGTCCACGAAGATGATGCCGGCCGTCGGTGCGCTGATGCCCATCTACGTGATGGCGCAGTGGAGCGGCCTGCTCGACACCCAGTTCGGGCTGACGCTGATCTTCACGCTGAGCAACCTGCCGATCATGGTGTGGATGCTCTACACCGGCTTCAAGGAGATCCCGCGCGACATCCTCGAAGCCGCCCGCATGGACGGTGCGACGCTGTGGCAGGAAGCCCGCCAGGTGCTGCTGCCGCTGTCGATGGGCAGCTTCGCCTCGACCGGCCTGCTGTGCCTGGTGCTGAGCTGGAACGAGGCCTTCTGGAGCCTCACGTTGACAGCGGCCAAGGCCGGCACGCTGGCCGCGCTGATCGCCAGCTACTCCAGCCCCGAAGGCCTGTTCTGGGCCAAGCTGTCCGCCGCCTCGCTGATGGCCATCGCGCCCATCGTGGTGTTCGGCTGGTTCAGTCAAAAGCAATTGGTCCAAGGCTTGACCTTCGGCGCCGTCAAGTAAGCACGTGATCCACGCGCAACGAATCAGGAGTCATTCCATGGCCTACCTTCAACTCCAGGGCATCGAGAAGTTCTTCGGCAGCCACCGCGCCATCAAGGGCGTGGACCTGACGATCAACCAGGGCGAGTTCATCGTGTTCGTCGGCCCTTCGGGCTGCGGCAAGTCGACGCTGCTGCGCCTGATCGCCGGTCTCGAACACATCGACGGCGGCAAGCTGGTGCTCGACGGCCGCGACATCACGCACCTGCCGTCTTCCAGGCGCGACCTCGCGATGGTGTTCCAGAGCTACGCGCTCTACCCGCACATGAGCGTCTACGAGAACATGAGCTTCGCGCTCAAGCTCGCCAAGGTCGACGAGGCCACGATCCGCGACAAGGTCGATCGCGCCGCGAAGATCCTCAACCTGACGCCCTATCTGCAGCGCACGCCCAAGGAACTCTCGGGTGGCCAGCGCCAGCGCGTGGCCATCGGTCGCGCGATCGTGCGCGCGCCCAAGGTCTTCCTGTTCGACGAGCCGCTGTCCAACCTCGATGCGGCCCTGCGCGGCCAGACCCGCGTGGAGATCGCCAAGCTGCACCGCGACCTCGGTGCGACCACGATCTACGTGACGCACGACCAGGTCGAGGCGATGACGCTGGCCGACCGTGTGGTGGTGCTGCGCGACGGCCTGATCGAACAGGTCGGCACGCCGCTGGAACTCTATGACCGGCCCGCCAACCAGTTCGTCGCCCAGTTCATCGGCACGCCGCAGATGAACGTGGTGGCCGCCAAGGCGGTGCCGCAGCTGGCCGGCCAGTACGGCCTGCCGGTGCCGGCCGAAGGCTTCGTCGGCCTGCGCCCGGAATGCCTGACGCTGGCCCATGCCGGCTCGGGCGCGGTGCAGGGCACCGTCGAGCTGGTCGAGGCGCTCGGCGCCGAGACGCTGATCTATGTCTCCACCGAAGGCGGCGCGATGTTGGTGGCGCGCCAGAACAGCCGCACCGCGCTGCGTGCCGGTGACCGTGTCGGCGTCGACATCGACGTCGCGGCGGCCCACATCTTCGATGCCAACGGGCGCATCACGCGCACGGGTGCGCCGCATCCGATGGCCTGACGGCACCGCATTGAACGCACCGAGGTCCTCATGAGCAACACCGGCAGCACCCAACCTTCCGTCATCCTCCACCTCGGCCTGGGCTCCTTCCACCGGGCCCACCAGGCCGTCTACCTGCAGGCCCTGCACGATGCCGGCGACACGCGCTGGGTGCTGGCCGGCGGCCACATCCGCCCGGACATGGCCGAGACCATCGCGGCGCTGCAGGCCAGCGGCGGGGCCTACACGCTGGAGACGATCTCGCCTCAGGGCGAACACGTCTACCAGCGCATCACGTCGATCCAGAAGGTCATCGGCTACACGCCCGACCTGGCCGGCCTGATCGCGGTGGGCGCGGATGCGGCCACGAAGATCATCTCGTTCACGGTGACGGAAGCGGGCTACTACCTCGACGCGAAGAACCAGCTCGACCTGGCGACCTTCGCCGACCTGCGCGCCGACCTCGATGCGCTGCGCAGCGGTGCCGCGCCGGACAGCTCGCGCTCGTGGACGATCTACGGCGCGCTGACCGCCGTGCTGCGCGCACGCATGGCCGCCGATGCCGGCCCGGTCACGCTGATGAACTGCGACAACCTGCGCCACAACGGCGAACGCTCGCGCAGCGGGCTGCTGCAGTACATCGCGCAGCTCGGTGATGTCGAGCTTGCCGACTGGGTCGAAGCGAACACCACGAGCCCGAACGCGATGGTCGACCGCATCACGCCGCGCCCGACGCCGGCCGTGCGCGAGCGCGTCAAGGCTGCCACCGGCATCGACGACGCCGCCGCGCTGATGGGCGAGAGCTTCATCCAGTGGGTCATCGAGGACCACTTCATCGCCGGCCGCCCTGCGTGGGAGAACGTCGGCGGCGAGATGGTGCAGTCGGTGCAGGCCTACGAGGAAGCCAAGATCCGCCTGCTCAACGCGACGCACAGCTGCATCGCCTGGGCCGGCACGCTGGTGGGCTACACGTATATCCACGAAGGCACGCTGGACCCGGTCATCCGGAAGATGGCCTTCGACTACGTCACCGACGACGCGATCCCGGTGCTGAGCCCGTCGCCGCTGGACCTCGCGACCTACCGCGACGTCGTGCTCGACCGCTTCGGCAACGCCGCGATCGCCGACACCAACCAGCGTGTCGCGATGGACGGCTTCAGCAAGATCCCCGGCTTCATCGCGCCGACCGTGCGCGAGCGGCTGGCCCGCCACGAATCGATCAACAGCGTCGCGATGCTGCCGGCGCTGTTCCTGGCCTACCTGCAGGTCTGGCATCGCGGCGGCATCGCCTACACCTACCAGGACCAGGCGATGGACCCGGCGGTGGCGCACGCGATCTGCGAGGCGCCCGACCCGGTTGCGGCCTTCTGTGCCGATGCGCCGCTGTGGGGCAACCTGGCAGGCGATGCGCGGCTGGTCGATGCGGTGCGGCGGGCGAGTGCGCGCGTGGCGGACTTCGTGGCGCGGCATCGGGCGTGATGTCCTGACGCGCGCGTGTTCCCCGGTGAGCCCGAAAATCGGACATCGACGCACCGTGCCCTGACCATGTCCGCGACCAAGCCCCGCTCCGTGCCCCGCCAGCTCAAGCCCGAGCTGGAACACGAATACGCCCGCTCGCCCGAGCTGGGCTACGAGCCGACCGCCGAGGTCGGCTTCGTGCGTTGCCTGTCGCACGGCTTCCCGACGCCGCTGGCACGTTGGCACTACCACGACGAGTACGAGCTGCACCTGATCACCTCGACCTCGGGCAAGGCCTTCGTGGGCGACTGGATCGGCCAGTTCCAGCCCGGCCACCTCGTGCTGACGGGGCCGCGCCTGCCGCACAACTGGGTCTCGATGGACATGCCCGAAGGCGGCGTGGCCGAGCGTGACCTGGTGATCCAGTTCTCGCACGGCCCGCTGGTGCAGGCCGCCGAGACCATTCCCGAACTGGGCGAGGTGCTGCCGCTGCTGGAACGGGCCAAGCACGGCATCGAGTTCTTCGGCCTGGGCGAACGTGGCGCGGCGCACTGGCATCGCGTCAAGGCCGCCCGCGGTCTGCGCCGCTTCACCGCGTTCTGCGAGTTCATGTGTGACCTGGCGGCCAGCACCGACTACCGGCTGCTGTCGAACGTGCAGCTGCAGAGCGACGACGACGACACCTCGCTGGACCGCATCGACGCGGTCGTCATGCGGCTGACCGAGAACCTGGCGCAGCCGATCAGCGCGGCCGACATCGCCACCGAGCTGGGCATGAGCGAGAGCCGCTTCAGCCGCTTCTTCCGCCGCGCGACCGGCAACACCTTCACCGACTTCGTCAACCGCGTGCGCATCAACCGGGCCTGCCAGCTGCTGATGGAGAGCGACCGGCTGATCACGCACATCTGCTACGAGGTCGGCTTCAACAACGTCGCCAACTTCAACCGCCGCTTCCTGGAGATCAAGGGCATGACGCCGAGCGATTTCCGCAAGCAGGCCGAGAAGCGCTTCAGCGGGGCGTCGGTCTGAACCTGGAGTCTCCATGTACCTCGGCATCGACCTCGGCACGTCCGAAGTCAAGCTGCTGCTGCTCGATGCGCAGCACCGGATCGTCGCCACCACCGGCGAGGCCCTGACGGTCCAGCGCCCGCAGCCGCTGTGGAGCGAGCAGGCGCCGTCGCAGTGGTGGGACGCCACCGACCGCGCGATGCAGCGCCTGGCCACGCAACACGGCGCGGCGATGGCAGCGGTGCGCGCGATCGGCTTGTCCGGCCAGATGCATGGCGCCGTGCTGCTCGACGAGCGCGACGAGGTGCTGCGCCCGGCCATCCTGTGGAACGATGGCCGCAGCGGTGCCGAATGCACGGCGCTGGAAGCCGCCTGCCCCGATCTGCACGCGATCACCGGCAACCTGGCGATGCCCGGCTTCACGGCGCCCAAGCTGCTGTGGGTGCGCACGCATGAGCCCGACACCTTCGCCCGCACCCGCCGCGTGCTGCTGCCCAAGGACTGGCTGCGCCTGAAGCTGACCGGCGAGGCGGTCAGCGAGATGAGCGACGCGGCCGGCACGCTGTGGCTGGACGTCGGCGCGCGCGACTGGTCCGACACGGTGCTGGCGGCCTGCGGCCTGGACCGCAGCCACATGCCGCGGCTGGTCGAGGGCAGTGCCGTGTCGGCCCACCTGAAGCCCGAGCTGGCGGCCCGCTGGGGCCTGACGCCGGGCATCCCGGTGGCCGGCGGTGGCGGCGACAACGCGGCCAGCGCGGTCGGCATCGGCGCGGTCCGGCCGGGCGAGGGCTTCGTGTCGCTCGGCACCTCGGGCGTGATCTTCCTGAGCAGCGACCGCTTCCGGCCCAACCCGGCCCAGGCCATGCACGCCTTCTGCCACGCGCTGCCCGGCCAGTGGCACCAGATGAGCGTGATGCTGAGCGCCGCCAACGGCCTGAGCTGGCTGCAGAAGCTGCTCGGCGCGGCCAGCGTCGGCGAGATGCTCGCGCCGGTGGCCGCGCTGGACGCCAGCCAGCGCCAGCACGCGCCGATCTTCCTGCCCTACCTCAACGGCGAACGCACGCCGCACAACGACCCGCAGGCCCAGGGCGTGTTCTTCGGCCTCGGCAACGAGACCGATGCGGCGACGCTGGCCTGGTCGGTGCTGGAGGGCGTCACCTTCGGCCTGTACGACGGCTGGCACAGCCTGGGCGTGCAGCCGGGCGAGGTGCAGTCGCTGACGCTGGTCGGCGGCGGCGCGCGCAGCCCGCTGTGGGCGCAGCTGCTGGCCGATGTCATCGGCGTGCCGATGGTGACCCGCGAAGGCGGCGAGGCCGGTGGGGCGCTGGGCGCCGCGCGGCTCGCCTGGCTGGCCGACGGCGGCAGCGTTGCCGAGGTCTGCACCGCCCCGCCGGTCGCACGCGTGTTCGAGCCCGACGCCGCCGCCCGCCCGGCGCTGCTGGCGCGGCATGCGCGCTTCCAGCGGCTGTATGGGGCGTTGAAGGGCGAGTTCGGCCGCTGATCCCGGGCGGACGGTCCGGCCGCCGCGCGTTCAGTCCGGCGCCGCGTCCGCGAGCCGATAGCCCAGCCCGCGCACGGTCTGGATCACCGAGGGGCGGCCGGCGACGTCGAGGCGTGCGCGCAGGCGGCGGATGTAGACGTCGACCACATTGGTCAGCGGGTCCTCGCTGCTGCCCCAGACGTTGGCCAGGATGCGCTCGCGGCTGAACAGCCGGCCGGGCGCGCCGAGCAGGAGTTCCAGCAGCGCCAGCTCCTTGGCCGTCAGCACCAGGGGCTGGCCGGCACGGCTGGCCTGCATGCGATCCAGGTCGAGTTCGAGGTCGCCGTGCGTCAGCCGGCTGGCCGAACGCGGCTGCAGGTCGCGGCCACGCCGCGCGAGGGCTTCGAGCCGGGCCAGCAGCTCCTCGAAGGCGAAGGGCTTGCAGAGGTAGTCGTCGGCTCCCAGGCGCAGGCCGGCGACGCGGTCGTCGAGCGAGGTCTGTGCGGTCAGCATCAGGATGGGGAGCCCGACCCTGGCGGTGCGCAGGGTCTGGCAGATCTCGAGTCCGCCGAGGCCGGGCAGCATCAGGTCCAGCAGCAGCACGGTCGTGTCGCCATGACGCTGCGCCTGCCGGGCGGCATCCCGGGCCATCGCCAGACCGGTCTGGCCGTCGGCGGCGCGCTGGACCCGGTGCCCTTCGGCGCGCAGCCCGCGGCACAGGAAGTCGGCGATGCGGTCGTCGTCCTCGACGATCAGGATGTTCATGTGTGCCGCGCCCGGTCGGCGTCCCGGCCCGCCGATGGCAGCAGCAGGCGCGCCACCGTGCCGACGCCCGGCGCGCTGCTCAGCTCGATCGTGCCGGCATGGGCGCGGGCCAGTGACCGGGCGATCGCCAGGCCGAGGCCGGCGCCTTCCGGGCAGAGCTGGCGCGCGGCGTCGCCCCGGTAGTGGCGCTCGAACACCCGTGGCAGCTCGTGCGCGGCGATGCCCGCGCCGTCGTTGGCGATCTCGATGCCGCAGGGCGCGCCGGGCTGCGCGGCCGGCAGCAGGCGCACGCGGACCTCGCCCCCGGCGGCCGAATAGCGCACCGCGTTGTCCAGCAGGATCAGCAGCAGCTGGCGCAGCCGTTGGCTGTCGCCCATCACCGTGCCGCCGGTGGGCCAGCCGTCGACCGACGGCAACCGGATCCCGCGGGCGGCGCCCAGCGCGGCGGCCTGCAGCAGCGCCTCGCGGACCGGCTCGATCAGGTCCAGCGGACGCTTGACCAACGACAGCGCATCGATGTCGCTGCGGGCCATCGCCAGCAGGTCGTCGATGACCTCGGCGAGCTGGCCGGCCGTCTCGACGATGCGGCGCAGCGTGGCCTTGTATTCCCCGGCCGGCCGGTCGGCGCCTCGCAAGGTGATCTCGGCTTCGCCCCGGATGACCGTGGTGGGCGTGCGCAGCTCGTGGCTGACGTCGGCGAACAGCTGTCGGCGCCGCAGGTCCGCCTGACCCAGGGCCTGCAGCGCATCGCGCAGTTCGGCGGTGCGTGCGTCGACCTGTGCCTCCAGGCGCTGGCGCTGCTGCGTCTCCTGCAGCCGATGCCGTTCCAGCTCGGCGGCCATGGTGTTGAAGCTGTGTGCGACGGCGGAGAACTCGTCGGCGCCGCCCAGGCGGATGCGGTGCTGGAGCCGTCCTTCCCGCAAGGCCTGGGCCCCCTGGCCGAGCAGGTCCATCGGGCGGCGCAGCGCGAGGTTGAAGTAGAGCGCGGCGACCACCGCGAGCACCGCCAGCGTCGCGGCCATCGACAGCCAGAGGCCGCGCAACCAGGCCAGCGAGGCATCGGCGGCCGAACGCTCGCGTCGGACCGCTTCGGACTCGCGCGCCACGCTGTCGTCGATGAGCTGGCGCACGTCGCGGCCCTGGGACCGGTCGAACACGGCCGACAAGGCCAGCCAGGCCTGCTGGGCATCGGTGCCGGGCGACAGCGGTTGCGCCGCGTTGACCGCTTCCTCGAGCTCGGCCACGCTGGACGACAGCACCTGCAGGGCCTCCAGGCGGCGCAGGTGCTCGTCCCGGGTGAGGGCGCTGTCGTCCAGCGCCAGGGCTGCGGTCGACAGGCGACTCAGCCGTTCCAGCGTCAGGCGCATGTCGCGCTGCAGGTGGACGCGCACCGTGGCGGTCCCGCCACCGCCCTGCTGGCGCTGGGCGACCCAGCTGCGCAGCCGCTGCTTGGTGGCCGACAGCTCGACGAAGGCGGTCCGGATGTCGCTGGCGACACGGCCCCGCTCGACCTGCAGCTCGGCCACGCTGAGTGCGGCGGCCGCGCCGAGGCCCTCCGCGACGGCGGTCGCGGCCAGCAGACCCAGCGCGATGGACAGGCGACGGCGGAACATCTTCAAAGTCTCCATGAGCGGTCGGATGGCTCCGGGCGCTTCATCTGGCGTTCATGACCGCTTCATCGGCCGATCACGGGCGCGTCAAGGGGCGTCCATCGCGGTTGGCTCGAATGGCGTTCGTCGCGGTTCCGGCAACAGACCGGCCAACCGGTCGACCCGACCCATCCCGGAGGACATCACATGAAGCACCGCACCCTTTTCCTGGCCCCCTTCATCCTGGCCGGCGCCGCATCGCTCGCCCAGGCGCGAGCGGTGGTCGTCAACCAGGCCATCGGCGAAGCCGAGGTCGTGGCGGCGCAGAAGGACTGGTGCCAGGCGCTGGTCGACATCTCGGCGGCCGGCTCGGCAGGCGGCCAGCCGGCGGCCCGTGCGCTGGCCGAGAAGGTCATCGACTCGGCCTATGGCTACCAGATGGGCGCCGTGCTGTTCAAGCCCACCTTGACGACCCAGCCGCAGACCTTCCGCCTGACCCGCGCCGGTGCGCTGGCCTACTTCGTCGGCGGTGACGCCGCCTACCCGAAGGACACCGGATTCGCGTTGAAGGGCTGGAGCCGCTGCGACGTCGACAACGCCGCGATCTTCATCTCGGGCGACAGCGCGACCACGATGGGCAAGGTCCACCTGACCGGCACCGACGGCAAGATGACGACCGTCGACAAGACCTGGACCTTCGTGAAGGACGACGCCGGCAAGCTGCGGATCGTCGTCCATCACTCATCGCTGGAGCACGTGGCGCGCTGAAGCAGGTTGACGGTCCGGCTGTCGGCTGCCGCCGCTCAGTCGCCGCCCCTCAGCCGATCACCGGCACCGCATGCAGCGCGGCCGCCAGCAGGTCGGCGGCGTGGGTCGGGGTGAACGCGACGGCCGTGTCCTGGCTGGCCGGGATGTCGGAGCCGTCGGCGGCGGCGGTGTTCGTGGCGTCCTGGCTGCCGTCGGTGGCCGGGACGGAGGCCTTGCCGGCCGTTGTGGCGGCGGGTTGGGCGACGGCGTTGCCGCGTGTCGCCACGTCATGGGCCACCTTGGCCAGCGCGGTCCAGCCCAGCCAGGCCCACGGGCTGGACAAGGCGCTGGCGGGCTCGGTGACGGCCGGCGCGGCGATGGCCGATGCGTTCGACGTCTGGACCGACGGGAACAGGCACTCGCCCGTCAGTTCGAAGGACGGTGCCTCGGCCGGCGCGTGGCTGCCGGCGGCGGCCAGGGCCGGGCTCGGCAGGTCCGGGGCGGCTACCTCGACGGCCGAACTTGCCAGCAGCGCCGTGGCGTGATCGGCCCAGGCCTCGTCGGCCAGGGCGGCGGCCCGCTGGGCACCGAGTCGACCGGACGGCGAATGGCCGATCGAGATCGTCAGCGGGAAACAGAACGGCGGCACGTGCGGGGCCGAATAGGACGACGGCTGCGGCAAGCCCGGCGCGAAGGCCGCCAGCGGCAGCGGTGCGTCGTCCAGCACCAGGAAATAGCCCGGATGGGCCAGCAGCTTGACCAGGGCGCCCTTCAGCACCAGCACCGAGTCCGACGCGGTGCGCACCAGCAGGTCATTGCCCCGCCAGGTCGCGGCACGAAGCTCGCGCTGGGTCAGACCGTCGATGCGGGCAGTCTGCAGGGTCTGGGGATGGTCAAGATCGATCAGGGCAATCTTCATGGCGTCTTTCGGTCATGCGCGCGGGGGCGAAGAAACACCGAGGCTATCGGCGACCGCCAGCCTGATTCATGACAGATTTCGGTTGGTGTGCCGATCCATCTGGCGAGTCTGTGCAGGAGGCCCCCTGCCGACCCGGACCGCTGCCCCGGTCTCAGCCCTTGCGCCGGGCCCGCGGATGGGCCGCGTCGTAGATCTTCGCGAGGTGCTGGTGGTCCAGCCGCGTGTAGACCTGGGTGGTGCTGATCTGGGCGTGGCCCAGCAGCTCCTGCACCGCCCGCAGGTCGCCGCTGGACTGCAGCAGGTGCGAGGCGTAGCTGTGGCGCAGCATGTGCGGGTGGACGTGGCTGGGCAGGCCGGCCTGCACCGCGCGGGCGGTCAGGCGACGGCGCATCTGCGAGTCGGTCAGGCGGGTGCCGCGCTGGCTGACGAACAGTGCCGGTTCGTCGGCCCGCGCCATCTGCGGGCGCAGCGCCAGCCAGGCGCGCAGGGCGATGAGCGCGGCGCTGCCGACCGGCACGACGCGGCGCCGGCTGCCCTTGCCCAGCACGTCGGCGTCGCCGCTGTCGAGGTCGATCCAGCCGCCGCCCGGGCCGCCGGGGTGCAGGTCCAGCCCGGTCAGCTCGGCGCTGCGCAGGCCGCAGCCGTAGAGCAGCTCGGTGATCGCGTGGTCGCGGGCTTCGAGACGCGGGTCGTTCGCGCCGGTCTCGTCGTGGTGATCGGCCAGCGCGACGGCCTGGTCGACCGGCAGCGCCTTGGGCAGCGGCCGCTGACCCTTGGGCGGGCGCAGGCCGTCGACCGGGTTGGACGACACGCGGCCCTCGCGCCCGAGCCAGCGGAACAGCCCGCGCCAGGCCGCCAGGTGGATCGCGATGCTGCGCGAGCCCAGGCCCTGACCGTGCAGCACGGCGGCCCAGCGGCGCACGTGGTGCGGCCGGACCTGGTCGAAGGCCAGGGCCTGATCGGCCATCGCGGCCTGCAGCCGGCGCAACGCGCCGCCGTACATCGTGCGGGTGCGTTCGGCCAGCCGGCGTTCGACCCGCAGGTGTTCGAGGAAGGCCGACGGCACCGGGCCGAGCGGCTCGGCCGGCAGGCCCGAATCGACCGGGCCGAGGCTCATGCTCAGGCGGTCTCGGGCAGCAGCCGGCTCAGCGCCGCGCCGGCCAGTTCGCCGATGCGGTTGAGGAAGTCGGTGCCCATGTCGGCGCTGTAGCGGGTCGGGTCGGGCGAGCCGAGCACCAGCAGGCCGAACACCGGGCTGGCGCTGTCGGGCCGGATCGGGATCAGCGCCAGCGAGGCGATGCTGGCCGCGTCGGGCAGCCAGTGGACGGCCTCGAAGGCCGCGTTGGCGCCGCAGTACGGCTGCGTCAGGCCGGCCGCGAAGCCGCGCACCTCGTCGCCGATCGGGGCGGCCCATGCGCGTCCGGCGTGTTCGGGCGCCAGGTCCCACAGCCGGATCGCCGCCTGCGGGATCAGGAACTGCTCGCGCAGGTCGTCGACCAGCACGTCGGGCAGGTCGGCCGGCTCGGCCACCAGCATCAGGCTGCGGGTCCAGTGGTGCAGGCGGTCGGCCAGGCCGGCGTTCTCCTGACCGTGGCGGATCATGTCCATGATCCGGCGCTCCAGCCCGCGGATGCGCTCGCGCAGCATCTCCATCTGGCGCTGCTGCAGCGAGACCGCGCGCTGGCCGTGCGGGTTGGCCAGCTCGACGCTGGCCAGCAGCTCGGCATGGCGCTCGAAGAAGCCCGGGGTGTTCGCCAGGTAGTTGGCGATGTCCTGTTCGGTGATCCCTTGGATGGTCATGCTGCGTGGTCGGGAAGTTGGATCTCGCCGGTGTAGACGGTCTGCGCCGGGCCGGTCATCAGCACCGGATGGCCCGGGCCGGCCCAGGCGATCGTGAGCAGGCCGCCGCGGGTGTGGACGTCCACCTCGGCATCGAGCCAGCCCAGCCGGATGCCGGCCACCACCGCCGCGCAGGCGCCCGTGCCGCAGGCCAGCGTCTCGCCGGCACCGCGTTCGTAGACGCGCAGGCGGACCTCGCGGCGGCTGACGACCTGCAGGAAGCCGGCGTTGACCCGACGCGGGAAGCGCGCGTGGCCCTCGACCAGCGGGCCGATCTCGGCCACCGGTGCGGTGTCGACGTCGTGGACGCGCTGGACCGCGTGCGGGTTGCCCATCGACAGCACCGCGACATCGACCGACGGCAGACTGGCGCCGGGCAGGGCGAGCGGCCAGAGGTCGAAGCCATCGGCCTTGTCGCTCGAATGGCCGTTGTGCGGACGCGGGCTCAGGCCGCTGGCATCGAAGGGGATGCGGTCATGCGCGAACACCGGCTGGTTCATGTCGACGGTGACGCGGCCGTCGTGCTGCACGTGCAGCTCGATCAGGCTGTTGACCGTCTCGACCTTGACGCTGGCCGCGCTGGTCAGGCCGGTGTCGCGCACGAAGCGGGCGAAGCAGCGCGCGCCGTTGCCGCACTGCTCGACCTCGTCGCCGCTGCCGCCGTTGAAGATCCGGTAGCGGAAATCGACGCCGGGTGTCGTGCTGCGCTCGACCACCAGGATCTGGTCGGCCCCGACGCCGAAGCGGCGGTCGCCCAGGAAACGGTAGTCGGCTGCCGACAGCGCCAGCGGCGCGCGGGTGGCGTCCAGCACGACGAAGTCGTTGCCGGCGCCCTGCATCTTGGTGAAGTGCAAACGCATCGGCGAATTATCTGCTTCGGGGCGCGGACGCAAGTGTCGAAAAGATCGTCGGCGACAGGGCGACGCGCCGCTCAGTACAGCGGCGGCTCGCCCTTCGGCCGGGTCTTGAAGCGCTTGTGGACCCACAGGTACTGCGCCGGGTTGCGGCGGATCTCGCTCTCGATCCAGGCGTTCATGCGGCGCGTGTCGGCCTCGGCGTCGGCGCTCGGGAAGTCGTCCCAGGGCGGCAGGAAGCGCACCCGGTAGCCCTGGCCGCCGGGCAGGATCTCGGCCACCACGGGCTGTACGACCATGCCCAGCGCGCGGGCCATGCGCGAGGGCGCCAGCAGCGTCGCGGCCGGCACGCCGAAGAAGGGCACGTAGGCGGCGTCGCGCTCGCCGAAGTCCATGTCGGGCAGGTTGAAGAAGGCGTCGCCGCGCTTGATCGCGCGAAACAGCGGCTTGGCGCTGTCGCTGCGCGGGTGGACCTCGCCGACGCCGAAGCGCAGCCGGCCGCGCCGCATCGCGGTGTCCAGCACCGGGTTGCTCTGGGTCTGGTAGATCGAGCTGACCCAGCGCGTCTGGAACAGCTGCGTCGCCGCGCCGGCCACGTCGAGACCGAGGAAGTGCGGCACCAGCCACATCACCGGCCGTTCGCTGCGTTCGGCCAGGCCGACATCGCCCTCGACCTGGATCAGCCGGCGCAGCCGGTCCGGCGGCGCGAACCACAGCAGGCCGCGTTCGAGCAGGCTGCGGCCGAGCCAGCCGAGGTGATCACGCACCAGCGCCTCGCGTTCGGCCGGTGTCAGCTCGGGCATGCACAGCTCGAGGTTGCGCAGCGCGATCTGGCGACGGCCGTGCGCGAAGTGCCAGAACAGCCGGCCGACGCCACGTCCGAGCGCCGCCTGCCAGGCCAGCGGCAGCCACTGGATCGTGTGCAGCAGCGCCAGCAGCGCATGTGCGGTCAGGCGGGCCGAGAGGCTGTTCGAGCGCCGGCTCACGGCGATCCTCCTGCGTCGGCCTCGCGCGGGCCCTTGTAGCGGTGGTAGCCCCACAGGTACTGGCCGGGCAGGCGCCGGATCATGCGTTCCATCTCGCGGTTGACGACCCGGGCGCCGGCCTCGGCCAGGGCCTGCGCGTCGACGCCGGCCATCGGCATCGCGTCGGTGCCGGGCATCGGCTCGGCCGGCAGCTCGACCCGCAGGCGGTAGCCGCGCAGGCCGCCCAGGCGCTCGGCCGAGACCATCAGGCAGGCCGCGCCGGTCTGTTGCAGCAGCCGCGCGGCCAGCGTCATCGTGTAGGCCGGGCGGCCGAAGAAGGGCACCCACACGCCCATGCCTTCGGGCGGGACCTGGTCGGGCAGCAGGCCGATCGTGCCGCCGCTGCGCAGCGCGCGGATCATCTGCCGCACGCCCACCAGCGTGGCCGGCGCGGTCTGCAGGCCCGGCCGGTTGCGGGCATGCGCGACCAGCTCGCGCAGCCATTCCTTGCGCGGCGGGCGGTACATCGCCGTCATCGGCTGGCGGTGGCCCCAGCGTTCGGCGTAGGCCTGGCCGATGATCTCGAAGCTGCCCAGGTGCGGCGTCAGGATGACCAGCCCGCGACCGGCCGCCAGCGCGGCGTCGATGTGCTCGGCGCCGTCCCAGCTGACCAGGTCACCGAGCCGGCTGTCGTGCGGGCGGGCCCACAGCCACGGCAGTTCGGCCAGCATGCAGCCGGACTGCCCGATCGCCGGACGTGCGGCTTCCCAGTCCACGCCGGCCTGCGCCGCCTGCTCGCGGAAACGCTGCCGATAGCTCGGCGACAGGCGGAAGGCGAGGCCCCCGGCGAACGCGCCGGCACGGTGCAAGAAGCCCAGCGGAAACCGGGCTGTTAGACGGAATAGGGTCGAAATCACAAGACTAAAATGAAGGCTTCGCCGAGTTAAAGAACAACTTGCGGGGCGACGGGCCGGTGATCCAACCCAGGATTGTCCGACACGCGGCAGCGACACGCTGCTGAACCAGATCCGCTAAAGCGTTCGCCACAGGCTCCATCAGCGAGGCGGGCGAACCAGCCGACCCTCAATTGAAAAACTGGAGTGCCTACCGTGGCGAACGACTTCCTCTTCACCTCCGAATCCGTCTCCGAAGGCCACCCCGACAAGGTCGCCGACCAGATCTCGGACGCCATCCTCGACGCCATCTTCGAGCAGGACCCGCGCAGCCGCGTCGCCGCCGAGACGCTGTGCAACACCGGCCTGGTGGTGCTGGCCGGCGAGATCACGACCAACGCGCACGTCGACTACATCCAGGTCGCGCGCGACACCATCAAGCGCATCGGCTACGACAACACCGAATACGGCATCGACTACAAGGGCTGCGCGGTGCTGGTCGCCTACGACAAGCAGAGCAACGACATCGCCCAGGGCGTCGACCACGCCAGCGACGACCACCTCAACACCGGTGCCGGCGACCAGGGCCTGATGTTCGGCTACGCCTGTGACGAGACGCCCGAACTGATGCCCGCGCCGATCTACTACGCCCACCGCCTCGTCGAGCGCCAGGCCCAGCTGCGCAAGGACGGCCGGCTGCCCTTCCTGCGCCCGGACGCCAAGAGCCAGGTGACGATGCGCTATGTCGACGGCAAGCCGCACAGCATCGACACCGTCGTGCTGTCGACCCAGCACGCGCCCGAGTACAGCCTGGGCGACCGCATGACCGACGCCTTCTACGAGGCGATCCGCGAGGAGCTGATCAAGCCGGTGCTGCCCAAGGAGTGGCTGACCGCCGACACCCAGTACCTGATCAACCCGACCGGCCGCTTCGTCATCGGCGGCCCGCAGGGCGACTGCGGCCTGACCGGTCGCAAGATCATCGTCGACACCTACGGCGGCGCCTGCCCGCACGGCGGTGGCGCGTTCTCGGGCAAGGACCCGTCCAAGGTCGACCGCTCGGCCGCCTATGCCGCCCGCTACGTCGCCAAGAACGTCGTGGCCGCCGGTCTGGCGCGCCAGTGCCAGGTGCAGGTCGCCTATGCCATCGGCGTGGCCCGGCCGATGAACATCACCGTCTACACCGAAGGCACCGGCGTGATCTCCGACGAGAAGCTGTCGGCGCTGGTGGCCGAGCATTTCGACCTGCGGCCCAAGGGCATCATCCAGATGCTCGACCTGCTGCGGCCGATCTACTCGAAGACCGCCGCCTACGGCCACTTCGGTCGCGAGGAGCCCGAGTTCACCTGGGAACGCACCGACAAGGCCGCCGCCCTGCGCGCGGCGGCCGGGCTGTAAGGCCAACTCCCAGGACGCAGGGCGGTCACCTGACGATGCCCCTGCGCCTGGACCAGCTGCGGCGCCACGCGCTGGCCCGCAGCCTCTTCGCCCCCACCACCCTGCCGGCCGCGCTGCGGCGCCTGGGCTTCGTCCAGGCCGACCCGCTGCGCGCGCCCGCCAAGGCGCAGGACCTGACGCTGCGCCACCGCGTGCGCGACTACCGCGCCGGTGACCTCGAACGGCGCTATCCGGCGCTGGCGATCGAGGAAGACTTCTTCGTCAACCACGGCTTCCTGCCGCGCGAGATCCAGCCGCTGCTGCACCCGCGCGAACCGCGCCATGTCTGGGACGAGACCCGCTGGCTGCAGGCCCGCGCCGTGCTCGACTTCGTGCGCGAACGCGGCGTCGTGCATCCCGCCGAGGTCGACGCCCACTTCGACCACGGCAGCGTCGACAACTGGTTCGGCGGCCGCACCCGCGCCAGCACCGAGCTGCTCGACGGCCTGCTCTACCGCGGCCGCCTGCGCGTCGCCCGGCGCGAGGGCGGCACGCGGTTGTATGCCGTGCGCGAGGTGCCGGACGCCACGGCCGAACCGGTCGATCCGCAGGCCGCGCTCGATGCGCTCGCCGACCTGATCCTCAAGACCTACGCGCCGCTGCCCGCACCGGGCCTGACGCAGCTCGTCGGCCTGCTGATGCAGGGCGGCACGCCGCAATGGCGCCACCTTCGCGCGGCCACGCTCGACCGCGCGCGCGCCCGCTGGCCGAGCGCCGAGGTCGATGGCCTGCGCTGGTACTGGCCCGACGACGAGGACCCGGCCCGCAGCCGCCGCCACGATCCGGACCGGCTCTGCCTGCTCGCCCCTTTTGACCCGCTGGTCTGGGGCCGCCGCCGCTTCGAGATCTTCTGGGGCTGGCCCTACCGCTTCGAGGCCTACGTCCCCGCCGCCCAGCGCCAGCGTGGCCACTACGCCATGCCGCTGCTCTGGCGCGACCAGGTCATCGGCTGGGCCAACCTGAAACTCGCCGCCGGCCGCCTGCAGGTCGACCTGGGTTACGTCGAAGGCCGCCCCGCCGACCCGGCGTTCGAGCGGGCGCTGGAGGATGAGCTGGGGCGGATGGGCGAGTTCCTCGGCGTGGTCTGAGGGCTTGTCGTCCACACCGTTGTATGGCAATGTAGGTACGTGCCTACAAGGGAGCCCGCGCCATGCCTGCCACCACGCTGACCAGTCGAGAGTTCAATCAGGACGCCAGCCGCGCCAAGCGCGCCGCCGAGTCCGGGCCTGTCTTCATCACCGACCGGGGCACCCCCGCGCATGTGCTGCTGACCATCCAGGACTACGAGGCGCTGTTGGGGGCGCAACCCAGCATCGTCGACTTGCTGGCCATGCCGGATGCCGACCTGATCGAGTTCGAGGCACCGCGCAGCCGGGCGCTGCATCGACCGGCTGACCTGGGTGACGGGGTCGATCCCGGCGCCGGATCGTGATGTACCTGCTCGACACCAACGTCATCTCCGAAATCCGCAAGTCCGGCTCGGGACGGGCGGATCCGAATGTGCTGCGCTGGGCGGCATCCGTGCCCGCCGCGCGGATGTTCATCTCGGTCATCACGCTGATGGAACTGGAATCCGGCGTGTTGATCATGGAGCGTCGCGATGCGCGTCAGGGCGCCCTGTTGCGAGCTTGGCTGACCGCCCAGGTGCAACCCTCCTTCGCGGGTCGTGTGCTGGGCGTCGACGAGGCGGTGGCGCTGCGCGCCGCCCGCCTTCACGTCCCCGATCCGCGCCCGATCTCCGACTCGCTCATCGCGGCCACGGCCCTCGTCCACGGCATGACGGTGGTCACCCGCAATCGCACCGATTTCGAGCCCACCGGCGTCAACCTGCTGGACCCCTGGGAAGCGCGCTGAGTCCGTCTGGATCGACGAACCCCTCCAATCCCCAGCCCCAGGCGCATCCGCCACCAGCCCGTCGGACACCGGAGGTGTCCGACCTACCGAAGACGCAACGGCACCGAACCAGCCCGGCCGGTCCGGCACCCGCAGCGTCCGACGGCCCGCATCCACCCTCGCGATCGATGGATCCCCGGTAGGTCGGACACCTCCGGTGTCCGACGGGCTCGTGCCGATGGACCACCCGTTCCGCGCCACGTTGCACGGCGCGCCCCGCATACACACCGTCGATGGCGGCCGCGCCCCGGGCCGAGCGCCGGGCCGCCCCAAGCCGGCCCGCATCCCCCCGGGGGATCGACCGGCGTACCCGCCGGGCGAGGGGCTCACCTTCACCACACCGGCTGCGTCGGTGCGAAGGCTTCGTCGGGGGTCAGGATGGGCGGGGGCAGGCGGGGCTCGGCGTCGTCGGCGCGGGCGAGCTTGATGTATTCGATGTTGAGGGTGATCGTCTCGGCGTAACGCAGCACGAAGCAGTCGCCGTCGACCGGGTAGAAGCGGCCCCAGCCGGGGCGTTCGGTGCCGTCGGCGCTGCCCTTGTCGGCCGACAGGGGGCGGCGGATCACCTGGCCCAGGATCAGCCGGTCGAGCTGGCCGTCGGGCTGGATGTCGTAGTCGTCGAGGATGCCCTTGTAGAGCCAGGGCTGGCCGGCCACGTCGACCAGGGCGCTGACGGCGATGAAGTCGGGCACCTCGTCCTCGGCGAAGTCGGCGCCGCTGAGCAGGTAGTACCAGGGCGCCTGCGAGAAGCGCAGCCAGGCGCTGAAGCGTGCGCCGCGGCGGTCCATGCGCCAGCGCGTGACGGCGTGGCGCAGCAGCGTCGGGCCGGCGTAGGAGAACAGGATCAGGCTGGCCAGGTAGGCCGCGATGCGCCCGGCGTGCTGGGCGACCACGTCCAGCGCCTCGGACTGCGTCGGGCCGTGTGCGGCCAGCAGGTGCAGCACCACGCCGGCATCGAGCGGCGGACGGCCGGCCGGCGGTTCGGCGCCGATCAGCGTGTCGAAGGCCGACAGCAGCGAGGCCAGTCCCAGCCACGATGCATGCAGCACGATGGCCCAGACCATCGCCTCGGTGGCGACCTGCCCGAACGGGGAGTAGTCCAGCGACAGCCGCTCGGCCCGCTTGATGCGCGAACGGGCGATGAAGCCCGGCAGCAGCGCCAGGAAGACGACGAGGGCGGGCAGGGCGATGTTCATCGCCGGATGCGCGACGTGGCGGGATTCAAGGGGGGACGCGGCTCAGGCGGCCTTGGGCACGACCACCGGCTTCAGGCGCAAGGTGCGGCCCTTGGGCTGGCGCAGCACGATCACCTGCGGTGCCGGGACGGTCCGTTCACCGGCGGCGCTGCGTTCGCGGGCCACCATGAACTGGCGCAGCTGCTCGCTGGCCAGGGGGTCGGCGAGGACTTCGCGGGCGAGCGGACTCTTGAGCGCTTTCATGCCGGGAAATATGCCACAGGGGTGTCGTCACGGAGGCCGTCCGGATACCCCTGCGGATACCTGTCGTCGGCCCGGCGCCACGCTGGAATGCCGATCAATACGAGGTTCTTTCAATTCAGGCGGTTCGAGGCCGGACCTTCGACGCCGCCAGCCGGGCCTGCGCGCGGGCGTGCTCGACATCGTCGTCGCGGACCAGCGCCACGCCCATGCGGCGCTTGACGTAGCTCTCGGGCTTGCCGAACAGGCGGATCTCGCTGCGGAGCACGCGCAGGGCCTCGTCGACGCCGTCGAAGACGATGCCGGCCGCGTCCACGCCGCCGTAGATCACCGCGCTGGCGCCGGTGCTCCTGAGCGCCGTGTCGACCGGCAGGCCCAGGATCGCGCGGGCGTGCAGCTCGAACTCGTTCTGCCACTGCGTCGTCATCGTCACCATGCCGGTGTCGTGCGGGCGCGGGCTGACCTCGCTGAACCACACCTGCTCGCCCTTGACGAACAGCTCGACGCCGAACAGCCCGAGCCCGGCCGGTTGGCCGTCCAGCCCCAGGCCCAGGTTGGCGGTGACCGCGCCGGCGATCTGCTGCGCGCGTTCCAGTGCCAGCGGCGACATCGGGTGCGGCTGCCAGCTTTCGACGTAGTCACCGCTGACCTGCAGGTGGCCGATCGGGGCGCAGAAATGCGTCTCGACCGAGCCGTCCGCCGCGCGTGCGCGCACCGTCAGCAGCGTGATCTCGTAGTCGAAGTCGATGAAGCCCTCGACGATGACGCGGCCGTGGCTGACGCGCCCGCCGGCCATCGCGTGGTCCCAGGCCTTGGCGACATCGGCCGGGCCGTCAACCTTGCTCTGGCCCTTGCCCGAGCTGCTCATGACCGGCTTGACCACGCACGGGTAGCCGATCGCGGGCTGGCCGTCGCTGCCGTCGATCGCGGCCTGCAGCTGCTCGGCCGAATCGCAGAAGCGGTAGGGGCTGGTGGGCAGGCCCAGCGTCTCGGCGGCGAGCCGGCGGATGCCCTCGCGGTCCATCGTCAGGCGGGCCGCGCGGGCGGTCGGCACGCAGCGGATGCGGCCTTCGGCCTCCAGCGCCTCCAGCACCGGCGTGGCGATGGCCTCGATCTCGGGCACGACCAGGTCGGGCCGCTCGGCCTCGATCAGCGCGCGCAGCGCCGCGCCGTCGCTCATCGCGATCGTGCGCGCATGGTGGGCAACCTGCTGGCCCGGCGCGTTCTCGTAGCGGTCGACCGCGATGGTCTCGACCCCCAGCCGCTGCAGCGCGATCAGGACTTCCTTGCCCAGCTCGCCGCTGCCCAGCAGCATGACGCGGGTGGCGTGGGGGGACAGCGGGGTGCCGAGGGTGGTGGTCATGGCGGGCGGGGTGACGGTGTGAAGGAAGTCGCGGATTCTGACCGGCACCCCCGGCACCGCGCTGACGACCGCCCGTTCGGCCTCACCTCGCCACATTCACCTCCAGCACGCTCCCCTCGCGCGCCTCGAACTCGCGGATCCGGGCGATCAGCGAGGCGGTCAGCTTGTGGCCGGCCGTCAGCATCAGCAGGCCGCGGCCGGAGATCAGGTCCTGCGACAGCACCATGCCGGGCTCCAGCGCGGCCGTCAGCAGCGGCGGCACGCGCACGGCGGGCGGGGCGGGTTCGGTCAGGTGCAGGAAGACGTCGAGCACCTCGGGGTCGAACTGGCTGCCGCGGGCGCGGCGCATCACGGTGCGGGCTTCGAGCGGGTTCAGGCGGGCCTCGGCGAGGTGGCCGTTCTGCAGGTCGTCGTAGGCGTCGGCGACGGCCAGGATGCGCGCACCGATCGGGATCGCCGTGCCGGCCAGCTTGTCCGGGAAGCCGTTGCCGTCGTGGCGTTCGTGGTGCGAACGGATGATCGGCACCAGCTGCTGCAGGTCGTCCAGCGCCATCAGCGACTGTTCGGCCAGCACCGGATGGCGGCGGTAGGCGGCCAGTTCGGTGTCGTCGTAGCGGGCCAGCGGACGGCCCAGCATCTCGTCGCCCAGGCCGATCTGGCCGATGTCGTGCAGCAGGCCGGCGACGAAGATGTCGAGCACCTCCGGCTCGGGCAGGCCCATCTTGCGGGCGATGTCGCGCGCCATCTCGGCAACGCGGCGGCCGTGGCCGGCGAACTGCGCGCCACGCAGTTCCAGCAGGCTGGAGAAGACCTTGATCGACTTCAGGTAGTTGCGCCGCAGCTTGTCGTTGGCCTCGGCCAGCTCGGCGGTGCGGGCCTGCACACGCGCTTCCAGCTCGCCGTTGAGCACCTTCAGCTCGTCGTTCTGGGCCAGCGTCAGCGCCTCCAGCCGGTCACGTTCGCGCTGCAGGGCGAGCCGCTCCAGGCCTTCGCGGACGGCGCCCAGCAGCTCGGGCTCGTCCCAGGGCTTGTGGACGTAGCGCAGCACCTGGCCGCGGTTGATTGCCGCCACCGTCGAGGCCATGTCGGCATGGCCGGTCAGCAGGATGCGCACGACCAGCGGCCAGCGCGCGCGCACGGCTTCGAGCAGCTGCGCGCCGTCCATGCCGGGCATGCGCATGTCGGAGATCACCACGTCGACGGGCATCTGGCCGAGGATCTCCAGCGCCGCCTCGCCACCCGGCGCGGTCAGCACCTGGTGACCGGCCGCGCGCAGCACGCGCTTGAGCGCGGCGAGGATGTTGGTCTCGTCGTCGACGCACAGGACGGTGGACGGCGCCGTGCCGACGTCCGGCTGGTTCATGCCATCACCCCGGCCGAACGGCGCACCGGCAGGACGATGTGGAAGCGCGTGCCGGCGCCGACCTGGCTGTCGACCGTCAGGCGGCCGCCGTGTTTCTGCACGATGCCGTAGGACAGCGACAGGCCCAGGCCGGTGCCGTGGCCGACCGGCTTGGTCGTGAAGAAGGGGTCGAAGATGCGCTGCAGGTTCTCGGGCGGGATGCCGCAGCCGTCGTCCTCGATCTGGATCCAGACCGTGCCGCCGTCGGGCCCGTCGTCGTGGCCGGTGCGGATCGTGATCGTGCCGCGGGCCTTGTCGATCGCGTGGGCGGCGTTGACCAGCAGGTTCATGAAGACCTGGTTGATCTCCGAGGCCAGGCACTGCACGTCGGGCATCGAGCCGTACTCGCGCACCACGTCGGCCTTGTACTTGATCTCGTTGTTGACGATGTTGAGGGTCGAGTCCAGGCCCTTGCGCAGGTCCGACCACTCCCATTCCTGGCGGGCGTCGACGCGCGAGAAGTCCTTCAGGTCCTGCACGATCTTGCGCACCCGCGTCAGGCCTTCGAGCGACTCGTTCATCAGCGCCGGCACGTCTTCCTTGAGGTAGTCCAGGTCGATCGAGCGGCGCAGCCCGGCCAGCGTCGTGGCGGCGGGCGTGCCGGCCAGCAGCGGCTCGGCCTGCTCGTAGGCATCGAGCATGCTGAACAGGTCGGCCAGCACCTTCTGCAAGGTGCCGAAGTTCGAGAACACGTAGCCGACCGGGTTGTTGATCTCGTGCGCGACCCCGGCGGCGAGCTGGCCGATCGAGGCCAGGCGCTCGGACTGGGTCAGCTGGTCACGGGTGGTCTGCAGCTGGCGGTTGACCTGGTGCAGCGAGTCGTTGCTGCGCATCAGGTTGTCGACCTGCTCGGCGTACGGGCACTTCTGGCAGCGCATGGCCGACTCGAGCATGGCGCTCACGCGGGCGACGCCGTCGGTCGGGTTGGAGGGGTCGGAGATCGAGGCGGCGTTCATGGCGGCATTCATGGCGGTGGCTCGGGGTCGAGCGGCAGGAGCGTGGGGATCGGTCGGGCGCGGGACTCAGCCCAGCAGCGAGCGCGAGAGGGCGCGCACGCCGGTCTCGACGTCGTGGAACAGGGCATGGGCCTCGTCGGCGCCCAGCGCGACACGGCGCCAGGTCGCGGCGGCCACCTCGGGCACGGCGGCGTCCGGGTCACCTTCGAGGTCCAGCGCGTGGGCCAGCGCGTCGGCCATGTGGACCAGGTCGGCCAGCGAGACCGCACCGTCGCCGGGCGCCGGGTCGTGGTGGCTGCCGATCGCCTGGATCACCTCGGGCGGGAAGTGCCAGTGGCGCGCCACCATCGCGCCCACCTCGGCATGGTCGAGGCCCAGCAGCGCACGTTCGAACGGCAGCGCGCCGGCGTCCTCGGCAGTGGCGGCGGCGCGCACCGCCAGCAGGGCCTCGGCGTGATGGGCGCGCAGCACCAGCTGACCGATGTCGTGCAGCAGCCCGGCGGTGAAGGCGACGTCCTGATCGGGCGTGCGCCGGCGCGCCAGGATCTGCGCGGCCAGCGCGCTGGCCAGCGCATGGCGCCAGAAGCGGCCGATCGCGTCGGCCGCTCCGGGGCCGCTGGCGATGTCGCTGCGGCCGATCGAGTCGGCCACGCTGGCCGCCGCGAGCATCGTGCCGATCGCGCGCCGACCCAGCAGCAGCACGGCATCGCGGATGGTCGCGACGCGGCCGGAGACGCCGTAGAAGGCCGAGTTCGCCAGCCGCAGCGTGCGCGCGGTCATCGCCGTGTCCAGCGAGATGCGTTGGGCGCAGTCCTGGTTGCTGGCGGTCTCGCTGCGCAGCAGCGCCAGCGCCTGCAGCACCGCCTGCGGCAGCGCCGGCAGCTGGCCGACGCGGCGGGCGACGTGTTCGGGGTTGAGGCGCCACGGGCCGTTGTCGTCGCTGGCGACCGGGCGGGCGGGTGTCGGGCGTGACGTGTCGCTTGAGGTGTCGCGTGAGGTGTCGCGGGATGGCGCCTCCAGCCCGCCGAAGCCGGTCTCCGGATCGTGTTCGCGGTACAGGCCGATCAGCCGCTGCAGCGGGTGCACCTCGCCGGCGCGGGCGCTGCGGCGGAACAGGTGCCGGGTCCGGTCGCTCGGCCGGGTCGAGGGTGTGGCGGGTTCTGCGGCGATCAAGGTTGAAGCTCCATCGGGTCGGCGGCCTGTGGCGGCAAGAGGCCGGCGGGCTGGCCGTCCTCGGGCCAGAACAGGACCGCGCGCGGTGGCAGTTCGGGGTCTTGCCCGTGGCGGCGAACCGGGCTGACGATCAGGCGGAAGTCGCGTCCGTCGAGCCGCAGCGGGCGCGACTGGCCCGCTGCCAGGCTGGGGTCGTGCAGGTCCTGCAGTTCGGGCAGGACCTCGGCCAGATCGAGGCCCAGCGGCAGGCCGCGGCCGTGCAGCAGCCCTTCGGCAGCGCCATTGGCATAGGCCACCAGGCCGTCCGGATCGACCCCCAGCAGGGCCACCGGCAGTTCGTCGAGGACGTCGCGCAGGCCGTCGGCGCTGGCGGCCATCAGCTCGGTGCGGGCGCGCTGCTGGCCCAGCAGGGCGCCCAGGCGTTCGTTGAGCGTGGCCAGGTCGGCATTGGCGGTCTCGACCTGCTGCGCCAAGCGGCGGTTCTCGTCGGCCAGCTCCTTCTGCCGGAAGGCCTCGGCGACATGCGAGCGCAGCCGCTGGTCGTCCCACGGCTTGGTCAGGAACTTGTAGATCGCGCCCTCGTTGACCGCGTCGATGATCGACTGCAGCTCGGTGAAGCCCGACAGCACCAGCCGCACGGTCGACGGGTAGAGCGCGCGGGCGCGGTGCAGGAACTCGACGCCGGTCATGCCGGGCATGCGCTGGTCCGAGACGATCACGTCGATCGGCTGTTCGGCCAGCCGCTGCAGGCCCTCGGCCGCGCTGGTCGCCGTGACGATGCGGTAGCCGTCGTGGCGCAGCAGGCGCTTGAGCGAGGCCAGGATGTTGGGCTCGTCGTCGACCAGCAGCAGCGTGCGTTCGCGCTCCAGCCGCTTGACGAAGGGTTCGGGCAGGCGCCGGCCGGAGCGCACCAGCGCCTCGAACGCGACCGGGTCCAGCGGCCGGCTGAACCAGTAGCCCTGGATCAGGTCGCAGCCGTGCGAGGCCAGCAGCGCCAGCTGCCCTTCGGTCTCGACACCCTCGGCCAGCACGCGCATCTGCAGCCCGTGGGCCATGTGGATGATGGCCCGCGTGACCGACACCCGCTGCGTTGCCGCCGTCACGTCGTGGACGAAGGAGCGGTCGACCTTGAGCACGTCGATCGGCAGGCGGCTCAGGCTGTTGAGGCTGGAGTAGCCGGTGCCGAAGTCGTCCAGCGCGATCTCCACGCCCAGCGCCTTGATCGCGTGCAGCGCGCTGGTGGCGCCGTCGAGGTCGTGCAGCAGCGTGCTCTCGGTCAGCTCGACGGCCAGCAGCTCGGGCGTCGCGCCGGTCTCCTCCAGCACGCTCTGGACATGACGGGCGAAGTCGGGCCGCTGCAGCTGGATCGGCGACAGGTTGACCGAGATGCGCAGCGCCGGCATGCCGGCGCGGCGCCAGACCACGATCTGCTCGCAGGCGCGCCGCAGCACCCAGTCGCCGATCGAGCCGATCAGGCCGGAACGTTCGGCGATCGGGATGAACTCGGCCGGCGAGACGACGCCGAGCTGCGCCGAATTCCAGCGCAGCAGCGCCTCGGCGCCGCAGACGGTGCCGCCGCCCAGCTCGACCTGGGGCTGGTAGACGAGGCTCAGCTCGTCCTGCTCGATGGCGTGGCGCAGGGCCGACTCGACGTGCATGTCGCGCCGCGCCCGGTCCGCCACGGCCTGGTGGAAACGGGCGACGCCGGTGCCGCCGGTCAGGTCCAGCCGGGCGGCCTGGGCCGACTCGATCAGGCCGGCCGGGCTGTCGGCGTCGGACGGGAAGGTGGCGATGCCGATGCCGACCTGCGGGTAGACCTCGGTGCTGCCCAGCCGGACAGAGGCGCGCAGGCAGTTCAGCAGCGATTCGGCCTGTTCGCGCACCCGGGCTTCGGCGCGGCTGGCATCGGCCGGATCGGCGGGCTGGGTGGCGAAGGCCGGGGTGCCGGTCGCCGGCATCTCGATCAGCCAGGCAAATTCGGTGTCGCCGATGCGGGCGATCTCGGCGCCTTCGCCGCAGTGTTCCTTCAGCCGGGCGGCCAGTGCCATCGCCAGCGTGTCACCGGCGCCGTAGCCCATGCCGGCCTTGATCTCGGCGATGCGCGGCACCTCGATCGCCAGCAGCGCCAGATCGCTGCCGCTCCAGCGCGCCGCATGCAGCGCGGCATCGATGTGGTCGAGCAGCGCGGCGCGGTTCGCCAGGCCGGTGATCTCGTCGTGGTGGGCCAGGTGCTGGATGCGCTGCTCGGCCTCGCGCTGCGCCGTCAGGTCATGCAGCAGGGCGACGCCGTGGGTGGCGTCGCGCACGCCCCGGTGCAGCACGACCAGGCGGCTGCCGTCGCGGCAGATCACGCGGTGCTGGAACTCGAAGGGCTCGTTCAGCTCGGCGTTGCGCCAGATCCCGGCCACGTAGGCCCGCTCCTCGGCCGGTACCCAGGCCAGCGCATCGACCGCCATGAACTCCTGCGACTGACCGCAGTCGCGGGTGCAGCCCGGTGCCAGGTTCAGGCTGCGACAGGGGTTGATCGCCTGGTCGAGGCCGCGGCCGCCGCTGCCGTTGTCGTTCGCCACGACGTTGCCGAGCTCGACCGCCTCGCAATCGCCCAGCAACGTGCGCAGGCCCAGCGATGGCGTGATGCGGCCCGACGGCCATTCGACCTCGAACGAACCGGAGCGGCTCAGCGCCTCGGTGCGGGCCAGCATGCCGGCGTGCCAGGCGACCTGGCGCAAGGCTTCCTGAAGCGCCGCATCGGCCTTGGCGCGCGGCGCGGGCCCGCTGATCGGCACGGCGACTGGCCCCGGGCAGGGCGTTCGGCCGTCCGTTTCAGGCGTCGGTGGGGACGAAGGATCGCTGGGCATCGCGGTCAGCCTCGGCCCTGTCGGGCCTGGATGGAAGGGACGCCCCGATCCCGCGCAGCCTGGACTGCGCGGCATGAGGCGACGATCTTCCGAGACTAGTTCCGCGCTGCCGTCGCAATGGGCCGATAAGCGCCCTTGCGACGCGGCAGTTCAGCTGCCGTTGGTGGTGTTCAGCCGCGCGACTTGGGGCCGCGTTCGCCGGCTTCGGCGCGGGCCTGCGCCAGCAGTGCGTCGAACTGCGCCTCGGGCACGCCGCGCAGCACGCAGAAGTTGGCGCGTGTCAGCGAGGTGCTCTCCCACTCGCGCAGCAGACGGGCGCGATGGCGGCGTTCCGGGTCCTCGATGCGGGCCTCGGCGGCGTCAGGACGCTGCTCGGCGCGCGGGTCCGGGCGACGGTCCAGGCGCGGCCGGTCACCGGCCTGCTGTGACGGGCGGTTGCCGGGCCGGTCGTTCGGGCGGCGGTCGCCACGGCCTTCCGGGCGACCTTCGGGTCGACCTTCCGGACGGCCCTGCGGACGACCTTCCGGACGCGGACCCCGACCGTCGCGGCGCGGGGCATCGGCACGGGCACCTTCCGGACGGACGCCTTCCGGACGAGCGCCTTCCGGACGCGGCGGCCGGTCGCGGCGTTCGCCACGCGGTGCGCCTTCACGCGGTGCGCCATCACGCGGCGGGCGCGGGCCACGCGGCGGGCGGGCGGCGCCCGGGGCGGCCGGTGCGCCACCTTCGGGCGCGGCACCTTCGGCGGCAGGCGGGCGCGGACCGCGGCCACCGCGCGGCGGCTGTGCGCCACCCTCGGCGACGCGGCGTTCCTGGCGCAGCGCGCGGCGGCGGGCCAGCTCTTCCAGCGCGATCTGGCGGTGCTCGTCGCTGATCTCGCCGGCCGGCTGGCCGTCCAGGTCGATCCGTTGCGGGGCGCGGCTCAGCGCGTTCAGGTAGGCCGTGCTGCCGGTCAGCCGGCGCAGGAAGGCCGACAGCACCGAGCGGCTGAAGACGCCCGGCGCACGCGCCTGGATGTCGGCCTGGATGCGCAGCTTCAGCGGCTTGGCCGGGCCGTCGAACAGCGCGGGGAACCGTTGCGCCAGTTCGCGGGCGCAGTCGGCGGGCGACAGGCCGGGCTTGGCGGGGTCGGCAGGTTCGGCAGGTTCGGCGGGATCGGCGGGATCGGCGGGTTCGGCGGGATCGGCGACCGCGTCGGCCACGGCTTCGACCTCGGTGGGCGCATCGGCGCTGGCCGCTGCAGGCGCTGCGGCCACGTCAGCCTCGGCGGGGAGCTGGGCCGGCGGGGCCTCGGTGGCAGCGGGTTGGGTCGGGTCTTGGGTCGGGTCGATGGACATGGCGCGGCGGCTCGGAAATGGCCGTTCGGCAGGAAACGAGGCCGCGATTGTCGGGCCAGCCGGGCCCGCGCGCCGCGTCAGGTGTCCAGCACCAGCCGAGCCTGCCCGGCCAGGCCCTGCGGACCGGCCTCGAAGGCCACCGTCAGCGCGGCCCGGTCGCGCGGATCGCGGATCGATCGGAACAGCCCGTCGCGCTCGTTGCCCGGGTCTCCGGCGACGTAGAGCTGGGTCGTCAGCAGCTCGCGCGCGCCGTCCTTGACCTTGACGTGGATGTGCGGCGTGCGGCCCGTGTAGGGCGCCGGCCTGAGCGTGCGGAAGCGCCAGCGCCCGTCACCGTCGGCGGTTGCGCGGCCCCAGCCCTGGAAGCCCGGATCGGCCCGGTCGCCGTCGCCCGGGTGGTGGTAATGGCCGTCGGCGTCGCACTGCCAGATCTCTACCGTCAGCCCGGCCAGCGGCCTGCCGCGCAGGTCGACCAGCCGGCCGTCGAGCTGCACCGGCTGACCGCGCCGGGGTGTCAGCGCGCCGTTGCGCATCAGGTCGGCATCGCCGTCGGCGGGCAAACGTACCGGGTAGAACGGACCTTCGGACTGCGACACGGTCGGCCGCAGCGGCGGCGTGTCCTGGGCCTTGGAGGTCAGCCACAGCGCCGGCATCGCCAGCAGCGCCAGGCCGGTGCCGAGGCGCAGGCCGTCGCGGCGCGCCGGCTGGTCGGGCGGGGTGCGCAGGTCGGGTGAGCTCATGCGGGGTCTCCTTCAGGTGGGATCAGCGCGCGCTGGCGGCTGGCCAGCCAGGCGCCGAACAGCAGCGTCGCGGCCGACACGGCCAGGCCGCGCATCAGCCCGGCGACGCCGCCGCCGGCCGCGTCCGCGACCTTGCCGGTCAGGCCGGGCCCGACGATCTGCCCGGCCGCGAACAGGATGGTGAAGGCGCTGATGCCGGCCGGCCAGGCGGCGGGCGGCAGGTTGTGGCGCACGAAGGCGGTGGTCGATGCGACGACGCTCAGGAACACCGCGCCGAACAGCAGCCCCGACAGCCAGACCAGCAGCGACGCCCCGCCGGCCCAGGCCGCCAGCACCGGCAGCGCGGTGGCCACGCCGAGCAGGCCGTTGAGCCGCGCCAGCGGCTGGCCGTCGCGGTGGCGCTGCAGCAATCCCGCCCAGAGCCAGGACGAGGCGCACACGCCGGCGCCCAGCAGGCTGTAGAAGGCCACGATCTCGCCCGTGCTGCGGCCCTGTTCGCGCAGCAGCGTGACGACGAAGGTCATGTAGCCGATGTAGCCCAGCCCGAACATCAGGTAGCCGGCCAGCAGCCAGCCCATCGGCCACCAGGCGGCGCTGGCGCGGGTCGTGGCCGCGCCGATGGCGGGCGGCGCGTGCAGGTGGCGGGTCAGCCGGGCCGTCAGCGCGGTGAACAGCGCGGCCAGCGCGCCCAGCAGCAGCCAGGCACCGGGCCAGCCGGTCCACGGCGGGGCGGGTTCGGCTCCGACCAGCGCCGGCACGCCCAGCGACGCCGCGATGATCCCCAGCCCGACGCCGCCGTAATACAGCCCCAGGATCAGCCCCGCATGGCGCGCCGACCCGCCCGCCGGCGCCGCCCCGGTCGCCAGCCGCGCGGCCAGCAACCCGCCACAGACGAAGCTCGACGCGCTGGCCGTGCCGCACAGGAAGCGCAGCACGAACAGCAGCGCGTCGCTGCGGGTCAGCGCATGGGCGGCCAACAGGGCGGCCGCCCCCCAGCCGCCCCACAGCAGCAGCGCCCGCGCGTCGTGCCGCACCAGCAGCCGCGGCATCAGCAGCGCACCGGCCAGATACCCGGCCGCATTGGCCGTGTTCATCGCCCCGGCCAGGAAATAGCTCCACCCCAGCTCCGCCCGCATCGCCGGCAACACCAGCCCGTAGGCAAACCGCGCGAGGCCCAGCGACACGGCAGCGGCGAGCGCCAGGCCGAGGGCGGTGAGCAGGTCGGCGGGGTGGGGCTCCGTGGGCCGGGGCGGAAGGGCGAGGGTGTCGGGCGGCATCGTCGGGGCAGTCTAGGCGTCGATGCCCGTTGGCGCCTCCGGATCGGCACGACTTCACGCCCGCCCCCTCCGCCGCGCCCCCGATCACCCCGCCCGGCACCCCCCCCAAGCATGGGGTGGCTAGAATCGCGCCCGTTTTCGAGGAGCGTTGCAAGGCCGGTCGACACCGATCCGCCCCAGGCTCGAAGACCCTTGAATGGCCAACGGCGCTCACCCGCTCGCACCTCCTGCGAGTCTCCTGGGTGAGTTGCATCGCGTCCGGTCCGCACCGGATGCGCGGCCCCTTCTTCCCCGCGAGACCGCAGCCTGCGACGGACCCACCGGAGTCTTTCGATGAACGCTGTTGTCAAACCCGTCCCCGCCGTCGACCACGTCGTCGCCGACCTGTCGCTGGCCGCCTGGGGCCGCAAGGAAATCAAGATCGCCGAGACCGAGATGCCCGGTCTGATGGCGATCCGCGAGGAGTTCGCCGCGAAGCAGCCGCTCAAGGGCGCGCGCGTCACCGGCTCGCTGCACATGACGATCCAGACCGCCGTGCTGGTCGAGACGCTGCAGGCGCTCGGCGCCGAGGTGCGCTGGGCCTCGTGCAACATCTTCAGCACCCAGGACCACGCCGCCGCCGCGCTGGTCGCCGAGGGCACGCCGGTGTTCGCCTACAAGGGCGAGACGCTGGTCGACTACTGGGACTACACCCACCGCATCTTCGACTTCGGCGCCGCCGGCACCCCCGGTGAAGGCCCGAACATGATCCTGGACGACGGCGGCGACGCCACGCTGCTGATGCACCTGGGCAAGCGCGCCGAGAAGGATCTGTCGGTGCTGGCCAACCCGGGCAGCGAGGAAGAGATCTGCCTGTTCAACGCCATCAAGGCCAAGCTCGCGGTCGATCCGACCTGGTACAGCCGCAAGTCGGCCGAGATCATCGGCGTGACCGAGGAGACCACCACCGGCGTGCATCGCCTGAAGGAGATGAGCGCCAAGGGCACGCTGATGTTCCGGGCCATCAACGTCAACGACTCGGTCACCAAGAGCAAGTTCGACAACCTCTACGGCTGCCGCGAGTCGCTGGTCGACGGCATCAAGCGCGCGACCGACGTGATGGTGGCCGGCAAGATCGCCGTCGTGGCCGGCTATGGCGACGTGGGCAAGGGTTCGGCGCAGGCACTGCGCGCGCTGTCCGCGCAGGTCTGGGTCACCGAGATCGACCCGATCAACGCGCTGCAGGCGGCGATGGAAGGCTATCGCGTCGTGACGATGGACGAGGCCTGCTCGATGGGCGACATCTTCGTGACGGCCACCGGCAACAAGAGCGTCATCACCTACGAGCACATGGCGCGCATGAAGGACCAGGCGATCGTCTGCAACATCGGCCACTTCGACAACGAGATCGACGTCGCGTCGATCGAGGCGAAGTGCCAGTGGGAGGAGATCAAGCCGCAGGTCGACCACGTCATCTTCCCGGACGGCAAGCGGATCATCCTGCTGGCCAAGGGCCGGCTGGTGAACCTGGGCTGCGGCACCGGCCACCCGAGCTTCGTGATGAGCTCGTCGTTCGCCAACCAGACCATCGCCCAGATCGAGCTGTTCACGCACAGCGACTTCTACGAGCAGGGCAAGGTCTACGTGCTGCCCAAGCACCTCGACGAGAAGGTCGCCCGCCTGCACCTGAAGAAGATCGGCGCCAAGCTGACCGAACTCAGCGACGAGCAGGCCGCCTACATCGGCGTGCCCAAGGTCGGCCCCTACAAGCCCGACACCTACCGCTACTGATCGGACCCCATGCGCATCGACCAACTCATCCTCCAGGCCGGACTGGCCCCCACCCGTTCGGCGGCCCAGCGGCTGATCGAGCGCAAGGCCGTGCGCTGGCTCGGCCCGAAGGGTTGGGTGTTGCCGTCGAAGGCCGGCGAGGACGTGCCGGCCGATGCGCAGGTCGAGGTCACCGACGACGCGGAGCTGCGCTTCGTCTCGCGCGGTGGCCTCAAGCTCGAAGGCGCGCTGGCCAAGTGCGGCATCAACGTGCAGGGCCGCCTGTGCCTGGACGTGGGCCAGAGCACCGGCGGCTTCACCGACCTGCTGCTGCAGCAGGGCGCCGTGAAGGTGGTCGGCATCGACGTCGGCCGCGACCAGCTTGCGGCCAAGCTCAAGGCCGATCCGCGCGTGGTCTGCTACGAGGGCGTCAATGCCCGCGACGTCGCCGGCAGCGCCTTCGCGCAGGACTGGCCGGCCGATGGCGCCGGGCGCTTCGGCTTCATCACCGCCGACGTGTCCTTCATCTCGCTGACCCACGTGCTGCCCACGCTGTTCGACCACCTCGCGCCGGACGGCGACCTGCTGGTGCTGGTCAAGCCGCAGTTCGAGCTGCAGCCGCACCAGATCGGCAAGGGCGGCATCGTGCGCGACAAGGCGCTGTTCCAGGACGTCGAGACCCGCGTGCGGCAATGCGCGCGCGACCGGCCGATGAAGGTCCACGCCTACTTCCAGAGCCCCATCACCGGCGGCAACGGCAACACCGAATTCTTCATGTGGGTGCGGCATCCGGCGGCCTGAGCCGGCCGCGCCGTCCACCCCTGATCCGTGATCCCCGATCCCGTGATCCCGTGATCCCTGACGACCCCTACTCGCAGAAGACAAGCCCATGACCGCCACGCACCAACCGTCGACCGGCCTGCCGCTGAGCCTGGAGTTCTTCCCGCCCAAGACGCCCGAGGGCGTGACCAAGCTCGCCACCGTGCGCCAGCAGCTGTATGCGCTCCAGCCGGTGTTCTGCTCGGTCACCTACGGCGCCGGCGGCTCGACCCAGGACGGCACGCTGCAGACCGTGCAGGCCATCCTCGACGAGGGCCACGACGGCGCCTCGCACTTCACCTGCATCGGCGCGACGCGTGACTCGGTGCGCGAGAAGCTGGCGCTGTTCAAGTCGATGGGCCTGACCCGCATCGTCGCGCTGCGCGGCGACCTGCCCAGCGGCTACGGCCCGTTCGGCGAGTTCCGCCATGCCAGCGACCTGGTCAGCTTCATCCGCGAGGAGACCGGCCAGCACTTCCATATCGAGGTCGCCGCCTACCCGGAGATGCACCCGCAGGCCAAGAGCCCGCAGGCCGACCTGCAGGCCTACGCGACCAAGGTGAAGGCGGGCGCGGACTCGGCCATCACGCAGTTCTTCTTCAACAGCGACGCCTACTTCCGCTTCGTCGATGACGCGGCCGCGCTGGGCGCCGACATCCCGGTGGTGCCGGGGATCATGCCGATCACCAACGCCAGCGGCATCCTGCGCTTCGCCGACGGCTGCGGCGCAGAGGTGCCGCGCTGGATCCGGCTGCGCCTGCAGAGCTACGGCGACGACGTCGAGAGCATCAAGGCCTTCGGCCTGGACGTGGTCACCGACCTGTGCGACCAGCTGCGCACCGCCGGCGCGCCGGGCCTGCACTTCTACACGATGAACGCCAGCGCGACGGTGCTGGAGATCGTGCGGCGGCTGAACGGCTAAGGGGAGCCCGGACGCCCCTCAGGCGTCCTTGTCCCAGATCGTGCCTTCCTCGGTCAGCATCGCATCGAGCGGCACGTCATGCGGCTCGGCCTCCAGCCACGGGATGAAGCCGTGCGAATAGCCGATGCCGGCCGTGTAGGGCATCGGGTCGAGCTTGGCCAGCGTGCGGTCGTAGAAGCCGCCGCCATAGCCCAGCCGGATGCCCTTCGGGCCGAAGCCGACGCAGGGCGCCAGCAGCAGCTGCGGGTGGAAAGCCTCGGTATCCTTGGGCTTGAGGATGCCGAAGGCGTCCTCCTCCATCGGGCAGCCGGGGTACCAGACGTGGAAGCGCAGCTCCTTGGTCTTGCGGTCCATCACCGGCAGGCCGATGCGGCGGTCGGCGTGGCCCTCGCTCCAGCGGTACAGCGCGGGCAGCGCGTCGAACTCGCCCTTGATCGCCCAGTAGGCGCCGATGGTCTTCTCGCGGCGCGTCAGCAGCCACACCATCAGGACTTCCTGCAGGTGCACCGAGCGCTGGTGGCGGTCGCTCATCCCCATGCGTTCGGCCTGCAGCTGCTTGCGCAGCGTGGCCTTGTCGCGGGGCGGTTCGGGCAGCTTGAACGGGGTCGTGGACATGCGGCGGGGCGCTCGGGGCGGCAGGTGCGGGACGGAATCCGGATTGTGCGGGCCCGACCGGGTCGGAACAATGAAGCCCGTCAGGAGCCCCGCATGTCCAACAGCCCCGATTTCGTGAACCACTGCCTCGAACTGCTCGAACCCTTGGGCAGCCTGCGCGTGCGGCGCTTCTTTGGCGGGCACGGCATCTATGTCGAGGACCTGTTCATCGCCATCGTCTACGACGAGCGGCTGTTCCTGAAGGTCGACGCCGAATCCCGCCCGGCCTTCGAGCGGGCCGCCTGCAGCCCCTTCGTCTACGTCGACAAGGACGGCCACAGCGGCACGCTGAGCTACTTCAGCCCGCCCGACGAGGCCATCGAGTCGCCGATGCTGATGCAGCCCTGGGCCCGGCTGGCACTGGCCGCCGCGCTGCGGGCACGGGCGGCGACGGCGTCGAAGGCATCGGCCAGGGCGGCGAAGAAGGTGGCGCGCCAGGTGGTCAGGAAGGTCGCCCGGAAGGTCGTCCGTCCGCCCACGTAGTGCCACGCCACCGGCCGGTCGGGCAGCCACGCGCCGGCCACGATGCGGTCGCCGCGACGCAGGGCCAGCCGGTCGCCGGGCGCCAGGATGTGGTCGTCCGGGTCGCCGTCGCGGGTCACCCAGAGCGGCCCGGCGTCGACCTGCAGGCAACCTTCGGCGGGCACCGTCCAGGGCCGGTCGGGCTGGCGGGATTGATGCGATCGGGGCATGAAGCGGTCGGTCATGGCGGACTCCTGTTGCGCTGACGATGGGCGTATCCTCGGGGCGTCAGGCCGTTCCGTCCAATGAGATCGAGCGGCCGGATTGTTGCGATCCATGCATGAGCTGACCGCTCCGGAACCTGCCCGATGAACCCGCGTTCCCGCCCCCTGTCGCTGACCTTCCTGCGCGCCTTCGAGGCGGTCGCCCGGCTGCTGAGCTTCCGGCTGGCCGGCGAGGAGCTGTTCCTGACCCAGTCGGCCATCAGCCGCCAGATCAAGGGGCTGGAGGACGAGCTCGGCGCGCAGCTGTTCGAGCGCGACACCCGCCAGGTCGCGCTGACCCAGGCCGGCGCGACGCTGCTGCGCGCAGTCCAGCCGATGCTGGAGCGGCTGGACGGCTCAGTGCGCCAGATCCGCAGCGCCAGCGCCCGGCCGCGCGTGGCCATCACCACCTTCGCGTCGTTCGCGACGCTGTGGCTGATCCCCCGGCTGGAGGCCTTCCAGCGCGCCCATCCGGCGCTGGACATCCGCATCGCCGCGACCGACACGCTCGACGACCTGGAAGGCCGCGAGATCGACCTCGCGCTGCGCTACGGCCGCGATGCCGACCGGCCGGCCGAGGCCACCACGCTGTTCGGCGACGTGCTGGCGCCGATCGTCAGCCCGTGGCTGCTCGACCGGGCCCGGCGCGGCGAGGCCCCGGCGCTGCGCCAGCCGGCCGACCTGGGCGGCCACACGCTGCTGGAGATCGACGACCCGCCGGCGACACCCAGCACCGCCTGGCGCGGCTGGCATCACTGGCTCGGCCGGCGCGGGCTGGGCACGCTGCAGCCGCGCAACTGGCTGTCCTTCAACTACGACCACCAGCGCGTCCAGGCGGCCCAGGCCGGCCAGGGCGTGGTGCTGGGCCGCCTGCCGCTGATCGCCGATGCGCTGGCGCGCGGCGAGCTGGTCGAACCCTTCGATGCGGCGGCGCGCGAACCGGTGCCCTGCAGCTACTGGCTGCTGGTCGCGCCGGCCTCGGGCGAACGGCCGGAGGTCCGCCAGCTGCGCGACTGGCTGCTGGCGCAGGCGGCCGACGTGCGGGCGCGGGTGCCCGGCGCCTGAGCAGGACAAGCCGATGAGCCCCCGTCCACGTTCTCACGCCCGCAGGCCGGCGCGACAACCCCGCTGCAGCCACGCACCGGTCGCTGCGCTACAAACCCGGCTGACGCCTTCGTGGCACCGCTTCGTCAACTGCCCCGGACCCGGGGCCGCCTGAGGACTCTCCTTGACCCGCATCACCGGCCGCCGCGCCGCGTTCCCGATCTCGCTGGCCGGCGCCGTCCTGGCGCTGGCGCTCCCGTGTCTGCCGTTGCAGGCCCAGCCGGCCCAGCCGGCCGCTCCGTCATCCGCCAGCACCCCGAACCCCGCAGCGCCCGCCGCCGCAGCCGGTGCGGCCGGCGTCGTGACGACGGCGCATCCGCTCGACGGCCGTTTCCTCGACGCCCGCGAGGCCCTGCGCAAGCGCGACCGCGCGCGGCTGGCCGCGCTGCGCGACGAGCTGACCGCCGGTCGTCACCCGCTCGCGATCTGGGTCGACTACTGGGAAATCGGGCTGCGCCTGGGTGAGGTCGGGCAGGCCGACCTGGACGCCTTCTACGCCCGCTGGCCCGGCAGCTACCTGGAAGACCGCTTGCGCAACGACTGGCTGCTCGAACTCGGGCTGCGGCGCGACTGGCGCGGCTTCGCGGCCGAACAGCCGCGCTTCAAGCTGGCCGATGACCGCCAGGTCGACTGCTACCAGCAGGTCGTGCGCCACCTGGCCGGCGAGGACGTGCGCGCCACCGCCCGCAGCCTGTGGCTGACCCAGCGCGAGCCCTTGCCCGGCTGCGCGCTGATGGCCTCGACGCTGTTCGAGGCCCGTCGCCTGGGCAGCGCCGACGCCTGGGCCAAGGCGCGCCTGAGCGCCGAGGCCGGCCGGCGCGTGCTGGCGCGCGAGGCCGTCGCGCTGATCGACGAGAAGCTGGTCGACAAGCCCGCCGCGCCGCTCAACGAGCTGTGGGAACAGCCGCAGCGCTACCTGCAGAAGAAGGCCGACGCCGGCACCCGCCAGGGCGCCGAACTGGTCGTGCTGGCGCTGGTGCGGCTGGCCACCACCGACCCGCAGACCGCCGCGACGCTGCTGGACGACCGCTGGCAGGCCGCGCTGGCGCCCGATGCCGCCGCCTGGACCTGGGCGGCCATCGCCAAGCAGGCGGCCTGGAAGGTCATGCCCGAGGCCGACGCCTGGTTCCAGCGCGCGCTGGCCGTGCCGCAGGCCCGCGATGTCGACTGGAGCGACGAGACGCTGGCCTGGCGGGCGCGCGTCGCGCTGCGGGCGACCGACGACGGCCGCTGGGCGCGCGTGCGCAGCGCCATCGACGCGATGAGCGCACCGGTCCAGGCCGAGCCGACCTGGGTCTACTGGAAGGCCCGCGCGCTGACCGCGCTGGCGGCGCCCGGCCCGGACGGCGACGGCCAGCGCACCGGCGCGTCGGTGCTGTTCGAGCGCATCGCCGGACACGTCAGCTTCTACGGCAAGCTGGCCAGCGAGGCGCTCGGCCGGACCCAGGCGCTGCCGCCTCGTCCGGCCCCGCCGACCGCCGAGGAGCGCCGCGCGGCCGACCAGAACCCGGGCCTGAACCGGGCGCTGGCGCTGCTGGCGCTGGGCCTGCGGCCCGAGGGCGTGCGCGAGTGGAACTACTCGGTCGTCGGCCTGGGCGACCGCGAGCTGCTGGCCGCCGCGCAGCGCGCCTGCGACCGCGAGGTCTGGGACCGCTGCATCCACACCAGCGAACGCACCCGCGCCGAGATCGACGTGGCGCAGCGCTTCCCGACGCCCTTCCGCGCCGACGTCGTCGCCGCCGCGCAGGAGCTGGGGGTCGACCCGGCCAACGTCTACGGCCTGATCCGGCAGGAGTCGCGCTTCATCCTGGACGCGAAATCCAGCGTGGGCGCGTCCGGCCTGATGCAGCTGATGCCCGCGACCGCGCGCTGGACCGCGCGCAAGCTGGGCCTGGACTTCAAGCCCGAGCAGATCACCGACCGCCAGGTCAACCTGCGCCTGGGCGTGGGCTACCTGAAGCTGGTGCTCGACGACGTCGAAGGTTCGCTGCCGATGGCCGCTGCCGCCTACAACGCCGGCCCGAGCCGGCTGCGCCGCTGGCGTGACGGCCCGCCGCTGGAGGTGGCCGCCTGGGCCGAGGGCATCCCCTTCAACGAGACCCGCGACTACGTCAAGAAGGTGCTGTCCAACGCCAGCTACTACGGTGCGCTGCTGGGCGGCAACAGCGTGGTGCCGCTGCGCACCCGGCTGGGCCCGCCGATCGCGCCCCGCCCGGCCACTGCGCCACCCGAGAACAAGGACCTGCCGTGACCGCTCTCCTGGCCTGCGCCCCGCCGCGCCGCATCCTCGTGCTGGGCGGCACCGGCTTCGTCGGCCGCTCCTTCGCCGCCGCCTGGCGCCAGTCCGGCATGGACGCGACCCTGGTCGTGCCGAGCCGCCGGCCGGCCCGCGCCAAGGCGCTGGCGATGCTGCCCAGCGTCGAGCTGCTGGCCGCCGACGTGCACGACCCGGCCGCGTTGCGCGGGCTGCTGGCCGGCTGCGACGCGGTGGTCAACCTGGTGGCCGTGCTGCACGGCGACGCGGCGCGTTTCGAGAAGGTCCACGTCGAGCTGCCGCGCCGCCTGCTGGCGGCCTGCGCCGAGACCGGCGTGCGGCGCGTGCTGCATGTCAGCGCGCTGGGGGTGCAGGACGGGCCGGGCGATCCGGCGGCGCTCGCGCCTTCCCTCTACCTGGCCAGCAAGACCCGCGGCGAGCGGCTGCTGCGCGAGGCCGAGGCGGCCGGCGCGATCGACCTGACGGTGCTGCGGCCGAGCGTCATCTTCGGCACCGGTGACCGCTTCATCAACCTGTTCGCCGCGCTGCAGGCGGTCGCGCCGGTGATGGCACTGGCCGGCGCGACGGCGCGCTTCCAGCCGGTCTGGGTCGAGGACGTGGCGCGCGCGATGGTCGTCGCGCTGCGCGAACCGGTCCGCAGCGTCGGGCGTGTCTTCGAGGCCGCCGGGCCCGAGGTGCTGACGCTGGCGCAACTGGTCCGCCGGGCCGGACGCTGGAGCGGCCGGCGCCGCCCGATCGTCGCCTTGCCCGACTGGGCCGGCCGCCTGCAGGCCGCCGCGCTGGGCCTGCTGCCCGGCGAGCCGCTGATGTCGGCCGACAACCTGGCGTCGATGCGGCTGCCCAACGTCGCCACCGGCACCCACCCCGGTCTGGCCGAACTGGGCCTGCGTCCGACCCGCATGGCCGACGTCATGGCGCCCCACCTGGCGCCCGGCCTGAGCCTGCCGGACCGGCTGCGCCGGCTCGCCGGGCGTTGATCCGTCACGCTGCGGCCGGCTCTGCCCGGCCGAACGGCGCAGACCCTGAATGCCGGCCCGGTCCGGGCACCCGACAATCCGCACGCCGCCGCATCCCGCTGCGGCGATGGACGCATCACGGGAGGACGGCACGATGCAGTGGCTGAAGCTGGTCAGGGGCGACGCGAGCGACGACTTTCCGCTGCTGCGCTGGTTCTCGCTCGTCAGCCTGCTGGCGGTCACGGTCGTCAGCGTGTCGATGGCGCTGGTGCTGGCGAGCTTCCTGGAGAACCGCCTGCTCGACCATGACGCCGAGCTGAGCCGCGACTTCGTGCAGAACATCGTCGAGACGCAGAACGTCGGCAACGACTTCCTGACCGGCGGCGACTCGGTGCGCAGCGCGGCCTTCGCCGAGTTCTTCCAGCACGTCGCGACGATGAACGACGTGCTGCGCTCGAACGTCTACGGCCTGGACCGGCGCGTGCTGTGGTCGAGCGACCCGGCGCTGATCGGGCGCTACTTCGACCGCAACGACGAGCTCGAGACCGCGCTGCGCGGCGAGCTGGTCTGGGAACGCGGCGTGGCCGAGCACGATGGTTCGCCGATGAAGGGCGAACACGTCCGGCTGGGCGGGGCGCACGCCAACTTCTTCGTCGAGAACTACCTGCCGGTGTTCCTGGGCGAAGGCGAGCTGCGCCGCCAGGTCGGCGTGGTCGAGCTCTACCGCGTGCCCAGCCACCTCAACGAGACGCTGCGCATGGGCACGGCGCTGGTCTGGATCTGCTCGCTGCTGGGCGGCACCGTGCTCTACCTGTCGACGCTCGGGCTGGTGCGCAAGGCCAGCGCGCTGATGCACGAACAGCGCCGCCGGCTGGTCGAGGCCGACGCGCTGGCGCTGGTCGGCGAGATCGCGGCGGCGACCGCGCACAGCATCCGCAACCCGCTGGCGTCGATCCGCTCGACCGCCGAGCTGCAGCGCGAGATCGGCGCGATGCCGCCCGAGATGTGCAACGAGACCATCGTCCACGTCGACCGCATCGAGCGCCTGGTGCGCACGCTGCTGACCTACACCCGCGACCCGGCCGAGGTGCTGGGCGAGGCCGACCCGGGCGAGATCCTGCGCGGCGCCGCCGAGCACTACCGGCCGGCCTTCGACGGCCAGAACAAGCACCTGGTGCTGGACTGGACCGGGCGCCTGCCGACCGTGCGCGGCGACGTCGTGCTGCTGCAGCAGGTGCTGAACTCCCTGCTGTCGAACGCGCTGGAGGCGAGCGGCCCGCAGGCCACCGTCACGGTGCGCGCCGACACGCAGGGCGACATGGTGCGCATCCAGGTCCAGGACCGCGGCGAAGGCATGCCGGCCGAGACGCTGGCCAACGTCTTCAAGCCCTTCTTCACGACCAAGCCGCGTGGCCTGGGCATGGGGCTGGCGCTGGTCAAGCGCGTGCTGGACCGGCTCGGCGGCTCGGTCCGCATCGACAGCCGGCCCGGCGACGGCACCACCGTGACGCTGCACCTGCCGGTTGCGCACGCGATTCCGGTCGAACCGCTCAAGCGGGCGTCGGCTTGATCCGACACCCCGTCCGCCCGCGCCACGGCCACCGATAATTTCCGCGTTCCACCCAGGGAAGCCCATGGCAAGAGCCATCCTGATCATCGAAGACGAAACCACGCTCGCGCGCAACCTGGCCATGTACCTGGAGCGCCTGGGCGACGAGGTCCGCATCGCCGGACGCGCCGAGGACGGCCTGACGCTGCTGGAGACCTGGCGGCCCGACATCGTCATCCTCGATCACAACCTGCCGGGGATGACCGGCCTGGAGGCGCTGTCGCGCATCCGTGCCATCGACACCGATGCCCGCATCATCATGGTCACCGGCTACGGCAGCACCGAGCTGGCGGTCGAGGCGATGAAGGCCGGCGCCTCCGACTTCATGACCAAGCCGCTCGTGCTGAGCGAACTCAAGATCGTGCTGGACCGCCTCAGCGTGCAGGGCAAGCTCGCCAGCACGGTCGACTACTACGCCCAGCGCGATGCGCAGGACAGCGGGCTCGACAAGATCGTCGGCGAGTCCGAGGCGGTGCGCCAGCTGCGCCACACCATCTCGACGCTGCTGGACTCCGAATCGCGCCTGTCCGACCGCGACCCGCCGGCCGTGCTGATCGTCGGCGAGACCGGCACCGGCAAGGAATTGGTGGCGCGCGCGCTGCACTTCGGCGGCCCGCGCCGCACCGAGCCCTTCGTCGAGATCAACTGCGGCGCGATGCCGGCGCAGCTGATCGAGGCCGAGCTGTTCGGCTACGAGAAGGGCGCCTTCACCGACGCCCGCGCCCGCAAGGCCGGTCTGGTCGAGACGGCCGAGAACGGCACCGTCTTCCTCGACGAGATCGGCGAGGCCGAGCTGAGCACGCAGGTCAAGCTGCTGAAGCTGCTGGAAGAGAAGCGCATGCGCCGCCTGGGCGGTCTGCGCGAGCTGCAGGTGCATGCGCGTGTCATCAGCGCCACCAACCGGCCGCTGGAGCAGATGGTGCGCGACGGCTCGTTCCGCGCCGACCTGTTCTTCCGCCTGCGCATCGTCGAGATCCGCGTGCCGCCGCTGCGCGAGCGCGGCTCGGACATCATCATGCTGGCCGAGCATTTCCTGCAGCTGCACGGCCAGCGCTACCGCAAGACCGGCCTGGTGCTGGGCCCGGATGCCCGCCAGGCGCTGCTGCAGTACAGCTGGCCCGGCAACATCCGCGAGCTGCGCAACGTGATGGAGCAGGCCGTGCTGGTGCTCGAAGGCAACGAGGTCGGCGTGCGCCACCTGCGCCTGAGCGGCCTGGCCACGCAGATGCACGAGATCCCGATCAACGACGACGACCTGCACCTCGAACGCATGGAGCGCCGCCTGATCCAGCGTGCGCTGGAGAAGACCAAGCAGAACGTCAGCGCCGCCGCACGGCTGCTGGGTGTGTCGCGCGACACGCTGCGCTATCGCTTGGAGCGCCTGGACATGCGCTCGGACGACAAGACCTGAGCTGTTGGCCCCCCGGCGCATCACAGCGATGCGCCGTTCTCACCGCCCGGCTGGCGGCGCGCCGATAGCATCGCGGGCACATCGTCTCGAAGGAACCGCCATGCTCAAGCTCTACATCGGCAACAAGAACTACTCGTCCTGGTCGATGCGCCCGTGGGTGCTGATGAAGGCCGCCGACATCGCGTTCGAGGAGGTCAAGGTCCGCTTCGACAGCTTCGCGCCGGAGTCGAGCTTCAAGCGCACGATGGGCGACCTGGTGCCGACCGGCAAGGTGCCGGCGCTGGCGATCGACGACCAGCCCGGCCGGGCGCCGCAGGTGGTCTGGGACACCCTGGCCATCGCCGAGACGCTGGCCGAGCGTCACCCCGAGCGCCAGCTCTGGCCCGCCGATGCGCGCCGCCGCGCGCTGGCGCGCAGCCTGTGCGCGGAGATGCACAGCGGCTTCACGGCGCTGCGCAGCCACTGCCCGATGAACATCGAGGCCCACCTGCCCGAGGTCGGCCAGCGCATCATGGCCGAACAGCCTGGCGTGCGCGCCGACCTGGCACGCATCGAGGCCATGTGGACCGGCTGCCTGGACGCCCACGGCGGCCCGTGGCTGATGGGCGACCGGCTCGGCATCGTCGATGCCTACTACGCCCCGGTGGCAATGCGCCTGCGCACCTACGGCCTGCCGGTCCATGCGGCGGTGGCCGACTACATCGAGCGCCTGAGCGCCAGCCCCGGCGTGGCCGCGTGGATCGCCGATGCGCTGGCCGAACACGACTTCCTCGATTTCGAGGAACCGTATCGACAGGCGCCGTGAGCACCGACGACCCGATCCTGCCGCCCGGCGCCCGCGTCCACCTGGTCGGCGGCGCGGTGCGTGACCGGCTGATGGGCGTGGCCGAAGGCGACCGCGACTGGGTCGTCGTCGGCACCACGCCCGAACAGATGACCGCCGCCGGCTTCCGCCCGGTCGGGCTCGACTTCCCGGTCTTCCTGCACCCCCGCACGCAGGAAGAACACGCGCTGGCCCGCACCGAGCGCAAGTCCGGTCACGGCTATCACGGCTTCGTCTTCCACACCGGCGCGGACGTCACGCTCGAACAGGACCTGGCGCGGCGCGACCTGACCGTCAACGCGATGGCGCTCGATGCCGACGGCGTCACCGTCATCGACCCCTGGGGCGGCCGGGCCGACCTGGCCGCGCGGGTGCTGCGCCATGTCGGCCCGGCCTTCGCCGAGGACCCCGTGCGCATCCTGCGGCTGGCCCGCTTCGCCGCCCGCTGGCCCGACTTCCGCGTCGCGCCCGAGACGATGGCGCTGTGCCGCCAGATGACCGCCGCCGGCGAGGTCGACGCGCTGGTCGCCGAGCGGGTCTGGCAGGAACTGTCCCGCGGGCTGATGTCGCCGCGCCCGTCGCGGATGCTGCAGGTGCTGCGCGAGGCCGGCGCGCTGGCGCGCCTGCTGCCCGAGGTCGACCGCCTCTACGGCGTGCCGCAACGGGCCGACTACCACCCCGAGGTCGACACCGGCGTGCACGTCGAGATGGTGCTGGACCAGGCTGCGCGCCTGGGCCTGTCGCTGGCCGCGCGCTTCGCCGCGCTGACGCATGACCTGGGCAAGGGCACCACGCCGGCCGACATCCTGCCGCGCCACATCGGCCACGAGGGCCGCAGCGCCGCGCTGCTCAAGCCGCTGTGCGAACGCCTGCGCGTGCCGGTCGACTGCCGCGAGCTGGCCGACCTGGTCGCGCGCGAACACGGCAACGTGCATGCCAGCGCCAGCTTCGACGCCGCCGCCCAGGTCCGCCTGATGGATCGCTGCGACGCCTGGCGCCGCCCCGAGCGCTTCGAGCAGATGCTGCAGGCCTGCGAGGCCGACGCCCGCGGCCGACTCGGCCTCGAGGACCGCGACTACCCCCAGGCCCCGCGCCTGCGCGCCGCGCTCGCCGCCGCCCAGGCGATCGACGGCCGCGCCGTGGTCGCCGAGGCCCAGTCGCGCGGCCTCAAGGGCCCGGCGCTGGGCGGCGTCCTGCATGCCGCGCGGATCGCGGCGGTGAACGACTCGCCGGCCAGTTCACCCCTCTGACTCCCCCCTTTGCAAAAGGGGGGCTGGGGGGATTTGGGCTCTTGAACAGAGCATCCGCCACCACTGCAAATCCCCCCTGGCCCCCCTTCGCAAAGGGGGGAACAACCGCACTGGCACCTTCGCGTACGGGGCACAGGGCTGAGCACCCTCAGATCAGCCGCCCGATCACCCAGGCGATCGACTGCCGCGCCGTGGTCGCCGAGGCCCAGTCGCGCGGCCTCAAGGGCCCGGCGCTGGGCGGCGTCCTGCATGCCGCGCGGGTCGCGGCGGTGAACGACTCGCCGGCCAGTTCACCCCTCTGACTCCCCCCTTTGCAAAAGGGGGGCTGGGGGGATTTGGGCTCTTGAACAGAGCATCCGCCACCACCGCAAATCCCCCCTGGCCCCCCTTCGCAAAGGGGGGAAGAACAGCACGGGCACCTTCAGATCAGCCGCCCGATCACCCAGGCGATCAGCATCAGCAGCACGGTCGAGCCGAACGGGAAGGTCCAGACGCGGCCGCGCACGCGGAATTCCAGGTCGCCCGGCAGGCGGCCCAGGCCGATGCGGCGCAGCCAGCCTTGAAGGCTGTTGAAGATGATGAAGGCGGCGATCAGCGTGATGAGCCAGCGCATGTCGTCCGGCCCTCAGAGCGTGTGGCTGCGGTCGCCCGCGATGAAGCCGATCGGGTCGAGCGGCAGGCCGGCGCTGGCCAGCGCGAGGACCTTGAACAGCTCGCCCATCTCGTGTTCGGTGATCAGCTTCTGCGCCGCCGCGCGTTCGCGCAGGTCGGCTTCGGCGAGGTCGCCGATCAGGCCGCAGTTGATCAGGAAGCGCGCCTGGCTGGTGTAGCCCAGCACGTCCAGGCCGGCGTCCTGCGCGGCCAGCGCGATGGCGGTGAAGTCGACGTGGGCGGTGATGTCCTTGTCGCCGGGCGCCTCCAGCGGGTCGGCATCGACCTGGTGGGCGCGGTGGCAGACCAGCGTGCCGGCGTGGCGTTGCGGGTGATAGAACTCGTGCGCCGGGAAGCCGTAGTCGACCAGGAAGGCGGCGCCGCAACGCAGCGACGCGGCCAGCGTGCGCACCCACGCCTCGGCCTGGCGCGGCAGCTCGATCACGGTGCCGGGCGGCCAGGGCACGTCGTCGACGGGCGGGCGCAGCTCGGTCGGCCGGTCGGCCCAGACCAGCGCCGGCGCACCGGCCGCGACCGAACCCGGCCGCAGCGCGACGCCGCGTTCGAACCAGCCGTGGCCGTCGAAATGCAGCAGCACCACCGGGATGGCGTCGAGCAGCTCGTTGGCGACGACCACGCCGTCGAAGGTGGCCGGCAGCTGGCCGATCCAGCGGACCTTGCCGGCCTGCATCGGCACCTGTTCGGCGACCGTCAGGCGCTGGCGCTCGCGCAGCGCGCCCGACAGGTCGACGATGGTGTAGCGCTCGACCGGCACGCCTTCGTCGGCCAGACCGGCCAGCAGCTGGGCGGCCAGTGCGCCGGAGCCGGCGCCGAACTCCCAGACCTCGCGCGGCGTGCCGGCCGGCAGGGCGCGCAGCGCCTGGGCCACCTGCCGGGCCAGCGCGCGGCCGTAGAACCGGCTCAGCTCGGGCGCGGTGATGAAGTCGCTGCCGCTGGCGGGCAGGGCGCCGAACTGGCGGTCACCGCGGCTGTAGTAGCCCAGGCCGGGGCTGTAGAGGGCCAGCGCCATGTAGCGCTCGAAGCCGATCCAGCCGCCCGCGTCCTCGATGACGCTGGCGATGCGGTGCAGCAGCGCGATCGAGTCCGGCGAGGCGCCCGGGCCGGGCAAGCCCGACGCGGGCGTCGGTTGGGGGGGGCTGGCTACACTGCCGGCCGGGTCGCGGGGCGGTACGTTCGGGGTCACCGGACGATTGTAGGAAGCGGGTCCGGCCCTCACGGTGGCCCGCCTGTCCGGACTGGCCCGGACCGCGCCGATCCGTCCCAGCGCTTGCTCCTGCTCGCTCCAGCTCCCTTCCAGCTTCCCTACGCCGACGCCCATGCCCACCGCCGCCCTGCCTTCCGATGCCCGCCGCCCGCTGACGCTGGTCACCGGCGGTGCGCGCCGTGTCGGCCGCGTGATCGCGCTGACGCTGGCACGCGCCGGCCACGACATCGCGCTGCACCACCGCAGCGCCGCCGGCCGTTCGCGTGACGAGGCCGAGGCGACCGCCGCCGAGCTGCGCGCGCTCGGTGCGAACGTCACGCTGCACGCCGCCGACCTGGCCGACGAGGCCGCCTGCCGCGCGCTGGTGCCGCAGGTGCTGGCCGCGCAGGGCCGGCCGCTGGACGCGGTCGTCAACAACGCCTCGACCTTCGAGTACGACGCGCCCGAGACCTTCACGCAGGCCGCGCTGGAGCGCCATCTGCGCGCCAACACCGCGCCGGCCATCCTGCTGGCGCAGGCGCTGCACGGCCAGCTGGCCGCCCGCCGCGCGGCCGGCGAGGCGCATGCGCAGGGTTGTGTCGTCAACCTGCTCGACCAGAAGCTGGCCAACCTCAACCCCGACTACTTCTCGTACACGCTGTCCAAGGCCGCGCTGCAGGCCGCCACGCAGATGCAGGCGCTGGCGCTGGCACCGCTGGTGCGCGTGGTCGGCGTGTCGCCCGGGGTCACGCTGGTGTCCGGGCCGATGAGCGAGGGCGAGTTCGCCGCCGCCCACCGCCTGACGCCGCTGGGCCGTTCCTCGACCCCCGAGGACGTCGCCCGCGCGGTGCGCTACGCGATCGAGTCGCCGGCCGTGACCGGCTCGACCCTAATGGTCGACGGCGGCCAGCACCTGCTGGGCCAGCCGCGCGACGTCCTGTTCCTGGTGCAGCAGCAGGCCACGGCCGGCGGCGCATCGTCCTGAAAGCCGACTTCATGATCAGCCAACTCGCCCATCCCTCGCTGATGGACTGCCGCCGCCTCTTCCTGTCCGACTACGAGGTCTGGATCAACATCGGCGTGCACGACTTCGAGAAACGCGGCGAGCAGCGCGTGCTGATCAACGTCGACCTGTACGTGCCGATCGGCGAGAGCACGCCGACCAAGGACGAGCTCGACGAGGTCGTCGACTACGATTTCATGCGCCGCAGCATCTCCGAGCGGGTCGCGCGCGGCCACATCCACCTGCAGGAAACGCTGGTCGACGACGTGGTGACGCTGATGCTGGCCCACCCCAAGGTGCGCGCGGTGCGCGTCTCGACCCAGAAGCCCGATGTCTACCCCGATTGCCGCAGCGTCGGCGTCGAGGTGTTCCGCATGAAGACGACGACGCCATGAACACGACCACCGAGACGACGGCTGCCGTCGACCACGCGGCCGACAAGGCCGCCGAGAAGACAGCCGAAAAGAAGGCCGCCTTCGAGATCAACAAGCTCAGCAAACGCCTGCACCGCCAGGTCGGCCAGGCGATCACCGACTTCAACATGATCGAGGACGGCGACCGCGTGATGGTCTGCCTGTCCGGCGGCAAGGACAGCTACGGCCTGCTCGACATCCTGCTCGGGCTGCAGCAGCGCGCGCCGATCCGCTTCAGCATCGTCGCGGTCAACCTCGACCAGAAGCAGCCGGGCTTCCCGGCCGAGATCCTGCCGGCCTACCTGAAGAGCCGGGGCGTCGAGTTCCACATCGAGAACCAGGACACCTACTCGATCGTCAAGCGCCTGATCCCCGAGGGCCAGACGATGTGCAGCCTGTGTTCGCGGCTGCGGCGCGGCATCCTGTACCGCGTCGCCGGCGAGCTGGGCGCGACCAAGATCGCGCTGGGCCATCACCGCGACGACTTCCTCGGCACGATCTTTCTCAACATGTTCTTCGGCGGCAAGCTCAAGGGCATGCCGCCCAAGCTGGTCAGCGACGACGGCCGCCACACCGTCATCCGGCCGCTGGCCTACGTGGCCGAGACCGATCTGGAGCGCTGGGCCGAGCACCGGCAGTTCCCGATCATCCCGTGCTCGCTGTGCGGCAGCCAGGAGAACCTGCAGCGCGTGCAGATGAAGAAGATGCTGCGCGAGTGGGACCGCAACTTCCCCGGCCGCATCGACAACCTGCACCGCGCCTTCTCGCAGGTCGTGCCCTCGCACCTGATGGACCGGAAACTCTTCCCGTTCGGGACGATCCAGCCGACCGGCGTGCCCGATGCGGCCGGCGACAAGGCCTTCGACGAGGACGATGGCGACGACGAGGGTTGCGCCACGCCGGCCGGCACATCAGCCACTGCGGCCGCCTCGGCCCTGCCGGCGGTCGCCACCGTCGCGATGCCGGTCTCGAAGTCCCGACCGGCCTGAACCGGAGCCTTGCCATGTCGCGTCCCGCCCGCCGCCGCCTGATCGTCCTCGCCGCCGCCTTCGGTGCCGTGGCCAGCCTCGGGCTGGCCGGCTGCGCGGCGATCACCTCGGTCAACGTCGAGGTGCGCACCTTCGGCAGCTGGCCCGAAGGCCGCAAGCCCGGCAGCTACGCCTTCGACCGCCTGCCGTCGCAGGAGGCGTCGGTCGACCGCCGGGCAGCGCTGGAGTCGGCCGCGTCGGCCGCACTGGAACGCATCGGCTTCAGCGCCGCGCCGGATGCCGAACATGCGGACGTGCTGGTGCAGTTCGGTGCCCGCCAGGCCCAGGTCATCGACCCGCCGCCGCGCGTGAGCTTCGGCTTCGGCATCGGCACGCCGATCGGCCGTCACGGCGGCGTCGGCTTCGGCATGGGCAGTCACCCGTGGTACGCCGACCGCGTGCGCGAGCTGCGCGAGATGGGGCTGCTGCTGATCGACCGGTCCAGCCGCAAGGTGCTGGTCGAGGTTCAGACCCGCCACGAGAGCCGCTACGGCCTCGGCGACGATGTCCTGCAGGCGCTGTTCGACGCCGCGCTGGACGGCTTCCCCGACCTGCCGGCGGGCGAACGCACCGTCACGGTCGCGCTGCCGGGGCGCTGATCCCGAGCGCGTTGCCGGCCGGAAGTGCCGGCAGCTGGTGGCTGCGCAGGTCGTCGGCCCAGCCGCGCAAGGTCGCGGCGGCGTGTTCGCGCTGGGCCGGCGTCGTGCGCGACTGCAGCGCGGCGGCAAAGGCGCACTGGTTCTCCAGCACCCGTTCCTGCTGCGCCCGGCTGACCTCGCTGGACGGGTCGAACACCCGGCGCATCCACGCCCGCACCTTCTCCAGCCGCTGCGCCTGGGTCAGGTTCTGGCCACCCAGGCCGGTGTGCACGCTCAGCTCGTTGAGCAGCGCGATCGTGTCGCGCTGATCGGCCTCGCGCTCGTCGAGCCAGCGCTGCGGGTCCCACGGCGAGCGGCGCATCCAGTCGGCCACCCAGTCCTTCTGGCTGCGGTCAAGTCGGCCGTAGAGGCGCTCCGAACGGTCGATCACCCGCTCGACCGAGGCCTGCGCGCGGCGGCGGGCGTCGCCGTCGATCATCTCTTCACGCCATTCGGCATTGACCTTGTCGAAGCGGGCGCGGACGTGGGCGATCTGCTCGGGCGACAGCGTCGCGGCGATCTCGGCCATCGGTGCCGCGTAGCGCAGCAGGTAGCGGTCGCGGCGTTCTTCCAGCCGCTGCCACCAGACGCAGGCCTGGGCCGGGGTCAGGTCCTGGCGGACATCGGCGGCGGCCTGTTCCAGCAGCCCCACCAGGTCGGCCAGCGGCTCGCGGCGGTGCCAGTCGAACCACTGGTCGAGCGCGGCGCGCACCCGTGGCGCCTGGCTGGCGTCGAAGTCGACATGGCGGTCGATCCACCAGTAGGTCAGCGTCGGACCCTGGCCGTAGGCCAGCCGCAGGGTGCTGCAGCCGGCGGTGGACAACGCGGCGAGCATCAGCGCGACGAGGGTCACGACACGCGCCGGTCCGTGACCCGCCCACCCCCCGGTCAGGCGCCGCAGCGTCCTGATAATGCGAGATTCGCGGATCGCACCGCAGCAACAGGAAGGACGCATGAGGCTCGAAGTCGTGATCATGGCTGCCGGCAAAGGCACACGGATGAAGTCGGCGCGCCCGAAGGTGCTGCACCCGCTGGCGGGGCGACCCCTATTGCAGCATGTCCTCGCGATGGGTGCCGGCCTGGGTGCCGATCGCCTCATCACCATCACCGGCCACGGCGCCGAGCAGGTCGAGACGGCCATGCGCGCCGCGCTGCCCGAGGCGCCGCTGGCCTTCGTGCGCCAGGAGCCGCAGCTCGGCACCGGCCACGCCGTGCAGCAGGCCGTGCCCGAACTGGCCGACAGCGGCACCACGCTGATCCTCAACGGCGACGTGCCGCTGGTGCGCGCCGAGACCGCCCGCGCGCTGGTCGCCGCCTGCGCCGGCGAGCGCCTGGCACTGCTGACCGTCGTGCTGGCCGACCCGACCGGCTACGGCCGCATCGTGCGCGACGCCGCCGACCGTGAGCGGGTGCTCGCCATCGTCGAACACAAGGACGCCAGCGCCGAACAGCGCGCGATCACCGAGGGCTACACCGGCATGATGGCCGTGCCCACCGCCCACCTGAAGCGCTGGCTGGCCGCGCTGCGCAACGACAACGCGCAAGGTGAGTACTACCTGACCGACATCGTCGCGATGGCCGCCGCCGACGGCGTGCCGGTCGTCGCCGCCCAGGCCACCAGCGAAACCGAGGTGCTGGGCGTCAACAGCCCGCTGCAGCTGTCCGAACTGGAACGGCGCTTCCAGCGCCAGCAGGCCGACACGCTGATGGAAGCCGGCGTGCGCCTGATGGATCCGGCCCGCTTCGACCTGCGCGGCACGCTGAAGACCGGCCGCGACGTCGCCATCGACGTCAACTGCGTCTTCGAGGGCTCGGTCGAACTCGGCGACGAGGTCCAGATCGGCGCCAACTGCGTCATCCGCAACGCCCGCATCGCCGCCGGCGCGGTCATCCACCCCTTCACCCACATCGACGGCGAAGCGGCCGGCGTGCAGGTCGGCGAAGGCGCGCTGGTCGGGCCGTTCGCGCGGCTGCGCCCGGGCGCGACGCTGGGCCGCGAGGTCCACATCGGCAACTTCGTCGAGGTCAAGAACAGCACGCTGGCCGACGGCGCCAAGGCCAATCACCTGGCCTACCTGGGCGACGCGACGGTCGGCGAGCGTGTCAACTACGGCGCCGGCAGCATCACCGCCAACTACGACGGCGCCAACAAGCACCGCACGACCATCGGCGCGGACGTGCACGTCGGCAGCAACTGCGTGCTGGTCGCGCCGGTGACGCTGGGCGCCGGTGCGACGATCGGTGGCGGCTCGACCATCACCAAGGACGTCGAAGCCGGCGCGCTGGCGATCGGCCGCGGCAAGCAGGTCGCGCTGGCCGGCTGGAAGCGTCCGGTCAAGCAGAAGAAGGCCTGACCGGCGCCTGGCGTCGGCCAGTTCATCGACCCCACGACCTCACCGGACATGACCCTGGGCATCGATCCCGTCAACCGCGTCGCGCCGGCCCGTCCGGCCGAGCCGGCGCGTCCCCGCAGCGAGACCGGCGAGCGTCCGCCGGGTGCGCCGGTGCGCCGGCCGGTGCCGCATCCGGCAGCGTCGGCGCCACCGGAGGTCGACCGCGTCGACGTCGCGGTGCTGGCCGAACGCGGTGGCGGTGACGATGCCCTGTTGCCGTTCCCGGCCGCGCTGGTCACGCCGACGCACTACGCCCGCCTGGGCGTCACCGAGACGGCCAGCGCCGCCGAGATCGCCGCCGCCTGGCAGCGCCTGCGCCCGCCCGGCAGCGATGCAGAAGGCCACACGGCCCTGCGCGCGGCCACGCTGAACGCCCTGCCGTGGCCGCAAGGCTCGGCGCTGGAAACGCCGCAGGTCCGGGCGCGGCAACGCGAGCTGGCGCATGACGTCTTGTCCGACCCGGTGCGGCGCGCCGTCTACGACCGCTGGCTGGCCGAGCACCGGCACACGCTGACGTCGGCGGCCGGCAGCTCCGGCTGGGTCGCCTGGATGCACAGCGCGCGCGTCCACAAGGGCGTGTCGATCGTGGTCGGCCTGACCGCGATCGCGGTGCTGGCCTGGCTGCTCGGTTGAGTCGCCGTCAGGCGGCCGGCAGGCTGACCGCCAGGCTGGCCTTGGCGCGGTGGACGCTGAAGAAGCAGCGCACGTTGCGCACGTTCGCGTCGCTGTTGAACAGGCGCTGCGCCAGCGCCTGGTAGGCCGCCATGTCGGCCACCTGCACGATCAGCACGAAGTCCGGCCCGCCGCTGGTGCGGTAGCACTGCTGCACGCCGGCATCGGCGGCGGCGCGGGCCTCGAAGGCGGCGATGCGTTCGGCGCCCTGCACGTCCAGCGTGATCTCGACGATCGCGGTCAGCCCGTGCCCCAGCGCCTCGGGCGACAGCACCGCGACGGTCCGCTCGATCACGCCGGCCTCTTCCAGCCGACGCTGACGTCGCAGGCTGGTCGCCGGCGAGACATGGATCGCCTCGGCCAGCGCCTGGTTCGAGCGCGACGCGTCGCGCTGCAGCGCGTCCAGCAGGCGCAGGTCGATGGTGTCCAGCGCCAGCGGCTCGGCGGGCGTGGCCGATGTCACGGTGGTGGCAGATTCTTGAGGGCGGGTGGGCGTCACGGTGCAATCATTGATCAAGAAGAATCGATTCGTCGAGCATTTATTTCGACGATACAAGCTGTTGATCTATTGTTGCGAAGAACCGTGAATTATGGCGATTCATTTCTTGGCCCGATCGCTAGGATCGCGCCATCGCTGCCAGCCATCCGGGTTTTCGGCAGTCCACCCTGCAACCTGAACAAGGATTCCCCTCCATGTGCGGCATCGTCGGCGCGGTCAGTCAACGCAACATCGTCCCCATCCTGATCCAGGGCCTGCAGCGGCTCGAATACCGGGGCTATGACTCCTGCGGCGTGGCCGTCCACCAGGGCGGCGAACTGCGCCGGGCGCGCAGCACCTCGCGCGTGGCCGAGCTCAACGAGATGGTCGCGGTCGACGGCGTCGAAGGTCTGGTCGGCATCGCCCACACCCGCTGGGCCACCCACGGCGTGCCGGCGGTGCACAACGCCCACCCGCACTTCAGCCACGGCACCGGCACCGAGGCCAAGTCGGCCAAGGCCGGGCGCATCGCGCTGGTCCACAACGGCATCATCGAGAACCACGACGAGCTGCGTGCCGACCTGAAGGCGCGCGGCTACGAGTTCACCAGCCAGACCGACACGGAGGTCATCGCCCACCTGGTCGATTCCCTCTACGACGGCGACCTGTTCGACGCGGTCGAGCGCGCCATCGCCCACCTCAAGGGCGCCTACGCCATCGCCGTGTTCTGCCGCGACGAGCCGCTGCGCGTGATCGGCGCCCGCGAAGGCTCGCCGCTGGTGCTGGGCGTGGGCCAGGGCGAGAACTTCCTCGCCTCCGACGCCATGGCGCTGGCCGGCGTGACCGACCAGATCGTCTACCTCGAAGAGGGCGACGTCGTCGACCTGCAGCAGGGCAAGTACTGGATCACCGCCAAGGGCGAGGCCGGCGCGGCGCGCAGCCGCGTCGAGCGTCCGGTCAAGACCGTGCACGCCCACAGCGGCGCGGCCGAGCTGGGCCCGTACCGCCACTACATGCAGAAGGAGATCTTCGAGCAGCCGCGCGCCATCGGCGACACGCTCGAAGGCATCGAGGGCATCACGCCCGAGCTGTTCGGCGACGGCGCGGCGGAGGTCTTCGCCGCCGTCGACAAGGTGCTGATCCTGGCCTGCGGCACCAGCTCCTACAGCGGCATGACCGCCAAGTACTGGCTGGAGTCGATCGCCAAGATCCCCGCCCAGGTCGAGATCGCCAGCGAATACCGCTACCGCGACAGCGTGCCCGACCCGCGCACGCTGATCGTCACCATCAGCCAGAGCGGCGAGACGGCCGACACGCTGGCCGCCCTCAAGCACGCCCGCAGCCTGGGCATGACGAACACCCTGACGGTGTGCAACGTCAGCACCAGCGCGATGGTGCGCGAGTGCAAGCTGGCCTACATCACCCGCGCCGGCGCCGAGATCGGCGTGGCCTCGACCAAGGCCTTCACGACCCAGCTGGCCGGCCTGTTCCTGCTGACGCTGACGCTGGCCAAGGTGCGCGGCCACCTGAGCGCCGACCAGGAAGCCGACCACCTCAAGGCCATGCGCCACCTGCCCGTCGCGCTGCAGGCCGTGCTGGCGCTGGAGCCGCAGGTCATCGCCTGGGCCGAGGACTTCGCCAGCAAGGAAAACGCGCTGTTCCTGGGCCGCGGCCTGCACTACCCGATCGCGCTGGAAGGCGCGCTCAAGCTCAAGGAAATCAGCTACATCCACGCCGAGGCCTACCCCGCCGGCGAACTCAAGCACGGCCCGCTGGCCCTCGTCACCAGCGCGATGCCGGTGGTGACGGTGGCCCCTAACGACGCGCTGCTGGAAAAGCTCAAGAGCAACATGCAGGAAGTCCGCGCTCGCGGCGGCCAGCTCTACGTCTTCGCCGACGGCGACACCCGCATCGAGAGCGAGAGCGGCGTCCACGTCATCCGCATGCCCGAACACTACGGCGCCCTCAGCCCCATCCTCCACGTCGTCCCGCTGCAGTTGCTGGCCTACCACACGGCCTGCGCACGCGGCACGGACGTGGACAAGCCGCGGAATCTGGCGAAGTCGGTGACGGTGGAGTGAGGGGGGCGGGAGGGGCGTGAGTGTTCCGTGCCAATAAAGTCGTAGACAGCGCAATAGAGTCGTAGACGCCGCAATGAAGTTATAGACGTGGTTGAAGGTCGGCCGCGCCGGACGTGTTTGATGTGTCGCCAAAGCTGAGCGAGAATAACCAATCGAGTCTTAGAGCTTGAGATGGACGTGGCGGACTTACCGAGGGGGTGAAATGCCATACACGCCGCACCCGCAACACAGAAGTGCTGCGTTTGCTACCGTAAAGTCACAGTGGTCTATTGCTGTAAACGACGAGCATGTCTGCTATCAGACCGCTGAAGCCAATGGGTGGACATGCTGTGGTTTTTATTGGGGGCTTCACGCTCCCACGCAGGTGCCTGTGAAGTTGGGCGTTTCGCCATTGCCCGATCAATATCCATTGCAGATTGCGAAATTTGTGGGTGATGCCGTGGGTAACTGGCATGGTTATCCTGTTGCGCACTGGTTGTCCCCCTTTGATAAGCCGGATGCGCCAGTCTTGCAGGCTTGGCATAACTCCGGTTTTATTAGTCGACCGACCATGGCTAAGATTCACAGGGGTAAGCGATGCAGCCTGTGAAACTCACTATTGACGGTGTCTACTGGGATTCCCAGATTTACTCGGGAGAAATGCTTCTTTTCGACGCGGATGGCGCAGTTCATCGTATCGATTGGCGTGGCGTCGTCGATTCAATAGCCGACAAAAATCCGTCCGTTCAAACGGCGATCCGTGTTGCATTCTCGGATAGTGATCTTTTTTACAATCAGAAGGTAAGAAAGATCTTATGCGACCCCCAGATAGAAGTGCCAATCAAGGCGCAACTCTCCCAGTTGGCAGGATTGAGTCTTCAGGCTGCTCGTCGAGATTGGGGTGACAATTGGAAAGTCGAGGATACGCCCTTTGATTTTCTTCCCACCGATACCGACGTTTACTACAACAATATATTCGCAGCGGGCAACTCAGGGCTTTTTTCGGCTCCCAGGAGTGGCGTAGGTGCTGGACGGCCGTTCGGAAAAAAAGTCCAGAAGCACCACGACGCAAAGATCCTCCAGGTAAAAGCTTCGGATCACTTCACCGCAGTCGCTGCGGCAGCTGGTGACGATGGACTCTTTGAGTTCGCCTTCAAAAAATCCGAGTCAAATGTGCTTGACAACGAACGACGCCTTGTAGGCCGGCCATGCAGTTCGTGTGATTGGGCTTTCCAAAGCGTAATGGGTTGGACTGTTCAAAGCGCATTCTTGGCAAGCTTCCGACAAGAAAAGGACCCTTCGAGCAAGAGGTTTTCTAGGGTATTCGATCGCATCGTCAATGCGCAAGAAATCTTTCAAGACTCTCTCTTCGATCCGGAGGGGTCAAAAGGTCTTGTTTGGGGCTGTAGGGAGAAAATGTACCGCATTACCTCAACCGGTCTTGAGGTCACGAATTACGCGCACATGCCCGCGAGAAGATCGAAGGCTAAAGCCAGCAGTCTACACGATACTACGCAGTTTTCTCAGCACGGGAGGGTGTCGCTAGACTTCGATCCCGGATCGGTAATTGCAACAGGTACTGCGCCTTTCGGAACGGTTTTGGAATTCGATGACAGATTGGTTGTTATTCGGAGTGATGGTCGGTTTGAAGTCATAATGGGTGAGCCTGTCCATTGGCGTGTGTTCCCAAGGTCTGAGCACTACAGCAACCAGCTGCATATCATCTATGACGATCGTATTGAAATCGTCTCATTTGTTCACGATTATTTTGTAGACCAATCTTCTAAGTTGGCGGGATTCCGCCGTGGTAGTAACGATTTCGTGGTTGAGGAATCAGGGATTTAATACCCCCACTCCTCATGCCTCACAGGCAACCCATTAAGTCGCCTCCTCAACTGCTGCCAATGCGGCAAATACAAATCCATCAACGCCAAGAACCGTGCGTTGTGCGTCGGCTCCAGCAGATGGACCAGCTCATGCACCACGATGTACTCCAGGCATTCCGGTGGCTTCTTGGCCAGGTCGGTGTTGAGCCGGATGTGGCCTGACTCGGGCGTGCAGTTGCCCCACTTGGTCTTCATGCGTTGCACGAAGACGCGGTGGGCGGTCACGCCCAGCAGGGGCTGCCACTTGTCGAGCAGTGCGGGCATGGCATCGCGCACCTGTTGCCGATACCAGGCGTCCAGAACCTCTTCGCAACGGGCCTGATCGGCATCCGGGCGCACCTGCAGGTGCAGCTTGCGGGGGCTCAGGCTGACCATGGGGGCGGCGTCGGCATGGATGATTTCCAGCAGGTAGCGCTTGCCCCACAGGTAGTGACTTTCCTTGTTCAGGAACTCGCGCGGCGTCTCGCGCTCCTGGGCCTGCAGCTTGCGCTGCTGTGAGCGGATCCAGCCCAGCTTGGACACGACGAACAGGCGGATCGTGTCCAGCGGCATGGACTGGGGCGCGGCCACGCGGACCTTGCCCGCCGGTGGCAGCACGCTCAGGTGCACGTGCTTGATCGCCTTGCGGGTGACCTCCGCGTGCAGCTCGCCCAGGTCGAGCATGTCGCGCATGGTTCAGTACTCCTTCTGCGCGAAGACGATGGGGTAGAGGCGGTTCACTTCCTGGATGTCCTGCAGCACGTCGAACATGGCCTGCTTGACCATCTGCTCCTTGGCGACCACACCGCGCCAGCCGTCGGGTCTTCTGGCCTTGATGGTGGCGTCCAGCTTCAGCGCCGTTTCCAGCGCCACTGTCCTGCCGGCGTAGGGTGCGGCGGGCTCCTGTGCCGTGTCGGTGGAGACATGGTCCTTCAGGTTGTTGTACAGCGCCCGCTGGCCGTCCGACTTCAACTGCATCGGCATGTCGTCGGACTTGCCGGCGCTCGCCTTCCTGACCACGTCGGCGATGCGGGCGAGGTAGTCCTCGTACTCGATCGCCTTTTCCTTGCGCAGGCGGATGATCTCGTCGAGCAGCGCCGACATCTGTGCGAAGTAGGCCGGGTCGGTCAGCTGCTCCTTCAGGATCTTGCTGCGGACGTTGTTCTCGATCGTCTCGGCAATCGACTCCTGGTTGCCCTTCATGTCGGCCAGTCGCTCGGCGATCGCGTCGGCGATGCCGGTCTTGACGATCAGGTCCAGCAGGCCGATGCCGTCGAACGGCGAAATCTTGCGCGGTGCCTGGGCTTCGATGTAGGTGTCGATGAGGTGGCGCATGTCCGCCTCGTAGGGCTTCAGGTCCAGCGTCTCGCCGGACGCCTTGCGGATGATCTCGCGCAGGTTCAGGTAGTGCGCCTGCAGTGCCTTCAGGTGATCGATCTGGGCGGGCGTGTAGCCGGCCGCCTCCAGCTCGTCGGCCAGGTTGGCATGGGCGCGAACCAGGGCCACCACGGCCTTGTAGAGCGCCACGCGGTGCGGCTCGCGCGCCTTCAGGTCGTCGGCGATCTCGGTGTTGCCGCAGAAGTAGCGGATGTGCTCCAGGTCACCCTTGGGCGGCTGCACCGGCTCGCACAGCAGGGCCAAGGCCTCCACGGCATCGTCCAGGCGTTCGCGGCCGGCCTCCAGCCGGTCCTTCACCAGGATCTCCGGGTCGCCGCCGGCGGCGCTGTGGTCCAGCTCGGCGGTGTAGACGGCGATGGCCTTCTCGACCTTCTTGAACAGGTCCTTGTAGTCGACGATGTAGCCGAAGTCCTTGTCATCGCCGTCCAGCCGGTTGGTGCGGCAGATGGCCTGGAACAGGCCGTGGTCCTGCATGGACTTGTCGATGTAGAGGTAGGTGCAGGGCGGGGCGTCAAAGCCGGTCAGCAGCTTGTCCACCACGATCAGCAGCTTCATCTGCGCGGGGGCCTTGATGAAGCGGTCTTTCGCCAGTTGCTCGTAGGTCTCGGTCCTGGTCTTGCCGGGCTCGGGCACCACGTCCTTCAGCAGCTCGGTGTAGGTGTTGAAGATGAACTGCTTGTCGGTGTCGGAGTTGGCGCCGGTCTCTTCCTTGCTGACGTCCGAGGCCTGCGGGTTGTAGGACGTGACCACCGCACAGCGTCCCTTGAACACCGTCTTGCGAAACAGCACGAAGTACTTGCAGGCCTCGTAGATGCTGGAGGCCACCAGGATGGCGTTGCCGCGCTCGCTCGACAGGCGTGGTTTCACGGCGAAGTCGAACACGATGTCGGCGACCACCCGGTCCATGCGGGCGCGCGAGCTGAGCACGTTCTGCATCGTGCCCCATTGCTTCTTCAGCTCGTCCCTCTGCCAGTCGTTCAGGCCCCTGGTCTTGGCCTCGAACCACTGATCGATCTGTTGGGTGTTGCCCAGCTTCTGGTCGATGTCCCGGGCTTCGTAGACGAGATCGAGCACCACCTTGTCTTCCACCGCTTCGGCGAACTTGTAGGTGTGGATGTAGCCGCCGAACACCTCCAGGCTGGTCTGGGCATCGCTCTTGAGCAGCGGCGTGCCGGTGAAGCCGATGAACACCGCGTTGGGCATCATGGCCTTCATCAGCCGGTGCAGCTTGCCGCCCTGGGTGCGGTGGCATTCGTCCACGAAGACGACGATCTCGCCCTGCGTCCGGCTGGGCTGCGCGGCCAGATCACGCAGGAAGGCCTCGAAGTCGTCCTCACCGGCGGCAACTCCCCGACGGCCGAACTTGTGAACCAGCGAGCACAGCAGGCGCGGATGGGGTTGTGCCAGCTGCGCCATGAGGTCACGGCCGCTCTGGCTGCGGTGGATGGTTTCGCCGGCATCCTGGAAGACACGCGCGATCTGCCGGTCCAGCTCATCCCGGTCGGTGATGATGGCCACGCGCGCGGCGGGCCTGTTCTCCAGGATCCACCGGGCCAGCAGCACCATCAGGATGCTCTTGCCCGCCCCCTGGGTGTGCCAGATGATGCCGCCGCGCCGCTGCTGCACATGCGTCTGTGCGGCCTTGATGCCGAAGTACTGGTGCACACGAGGCAGCTTCTTCACGCCGCCGTCGAACAGCACGAAGTCGTGCATCAACTCCAGCAGGCGCTGCTTGCCGCACAGCTTGACGAGGTACTTGTCGAGCTTGTAGCCGGCGTTGTCGGCCTCGTCTTCCTTCCAGGTCAGGAAGTACTTCTCCTGCGTTCCGATGGTTCCGTAGCGCAGGCCTTCCGAGTCGTTGCCGGCCAGCACCAGCTGCAGGGTGCTGAAGAACCAGTCGTTGAACTCCGGCTGCTGGTTGGACAGGCACTGGCGGATGCCCTCGCCCAGGCCCACCCGGCTGTTCTTGAGCTCCAGCACGCCCACCGCGATGCCGTTGAGGTACAGCACGATGTCGGGCCGGCGCTCATGTCCCGACATGCCGCCGCCCTTGAGCGTCACCTCTTCGGCGATCGCGAAGTCGTTGCTGGCGGGCTGGTCCCAGTTCACCAGATGAACGGTCTCGCTCACCTCGCCCGCGGCCACCTTCACCGACACGCCGTAGCGCAGCAGCTGGTACACGGCCTGGTTGGCGGCATGGAGCGTGCGCCCGTGCAGCAGGGCCTCGGCGCGCAGCCGGTGCAGGGCCGCGCTGATGTGCACGGGGCTGTAGCCCTGGCCTGCCAGATGGGCCGTCAGAAGCACGTCCTCGATGCAGTGGTTGCCCTCGCGTGCTGACCAGTCGCCCAGGTAGCGGTAGCCCAGTCCTTGGACGAACAGTGCGATGACGCGCTCCTGCGTGGCGCGTTCTGGCTTGGTGATGCTGTCGCTCATGCCGCCCTCCCTGGGCGCAGTTGTGGGGTCGATCCGTGCCCTGTACCGGGCTTGCGGGCTACCTGTCCGACGTGTGGCGATGCCCGGCCTACCCTGGCTCGTCAGGGGGCAGATCGTCGCCCGAGTTGAATGATCGCCACAGCGTGGTGCCCGTGAACCAGGCCGGGAGCGCGTCCACCTGCACGGTCATTTCCGAGCCGTCTCGAACCTCTGCGATGCATTGGTGCGCGTCGCCCGAGTTGTCGAAGATGTAGGCCCGATTGGCGGCCGCGCAGGCATCGTCCAGCAGGCCGATCGAGCGCACGTAGCGTGAGCGGATCAGGTCTTCGGGCACGTCATGGCCACCCTGGCTGACCCGCAGCTGCACCCGCGAGATGTTGATCTCGGGGTCGTCCGTGGCGACGAAGTACAGGTAGGTCCGGTAGCCGAGCGACTGAGCCTCGCGCATGAAGTCGATCTTGTCGCGCGACGACATCACCGTCTCGAACGTGAAGGTGCTGCCCTGGGCCAGCAAGGCGCGGCGCAGGGCGTCGGCCAGCACTGCGGCCACATAGGAATTGGCCGATTCCGGCGGCAGGTGCAAGTGGCGATCCGGGCTGACGGACACGGCCTGGGCCACCTGCGACAACCCGTGCTTGGCCAACAGTTCCGAGGCCGCCAGATGCGTGCGGATGCGTGCTTGCAGCACGTCAGCCGTTGCCGTCAGTTCAAGGCTGTTCAAGTCCAGCGAACCGGTGTGGCGCAGCTGTTTCTCGATCTCGTCGGCGTTGACGTAGACGCCGATCCACTCGGGTTTCAAGATCTCGTGGATGGTGCTCTTGCCCGACCCGTTCGGTCCGGCGAACACACGCAGACGAGGCTGTGCGGCGGCCACCGCTGCCTTCACCGTCCGCCGGTCTTGGCGGCGCGCTGGGCAGCCCGCTTGAGCACCGTGCCCGCGCGCACGGGCGTGGCGGCGGGCAGCTTCTTGAGGACCACCTCCAGACCGCTGCTCTGGCGCGCCACCAGGTCGCCGCTGGGGGCCTTCATGACCAGGGTGGTGACATGGCTGCTCACCGCACGCCGGTGCGCCGCCAGCCCGGCCCGATGGGCCAACTGCGGAATCTGCGACTCGGCGGACTGCATGGATGCTTCGTCCAGAACAGGGATGCGAGGCATGGTGGGCGCTCCGGTCATGGTGAGAGAGGCGAACAGGCGCCGATTCTGCTACGGCACACCCGGATCCAGCCTTCGTCGAGCGGGTTCACTCGGCAGGCTCCACCAGTCGTATCCGCCCGGTCAACAGCGCCTGAGCCATCGCATGCTTGAGGGCGCGGGCTTTGGTGAGGCGGGATTCGAGGGCGGTGATTTCGGTGTCGATGTCGGATAGCACACCAGCGATCGCCATTTGTTCCAACAGCGATGGCAGTTCAATCGTGAACGCCTTGAGCCAGCGGGGTTCGAGACTCTCGACCGTGGTGCCAGCCTTCAAGCAGGTCGCCAAGATGCGCTCCCCCCAATACGCCAAGGCATGTAGGAGGAACTCAGCGGCGACTTCCGTGGTCGGCTGAATCGCCTTCAGATCTTGGTTTATCGCCATCGGATTGAGCGTGATGCCGACCGGCAAATACTTGCGGAGGATGCCGCTTCTCATCACGAAAACAACCGACTTTGCAGGCACGACCGTTGTCGCTCCATCCCTGACGGCGGCCTTCGATACGAACTTTGCAGACTCGGAAAGTTGAGTCGTCTTCAGGTCTCCAGAAGAAAGCCATGGCACTTGTGCAGGAGACCAATAATCGATCCTTGCCATCGATGGAGTCATGCCTCCCGACCATTTGCCCAGGCTGCCAAGCGGCGTTCGACGCCAAGCTGCCTCGCCCTGAAGCAACCTCCGCCTCCCAGTCAGCAACTCCTGCATGGCCCCTTGCTTGACCTGGCGCTTCTTGGTCAGCAGTTGCTCCAGTGAGTCGATCAGGGCGTCTGCGTCGGTGAGGGCTGATGCAATCGCTTCTTGCTCTGCCAACCTTCGCGGCAGTGGAATTGCGTAGCTCCGCAATATGCCGAGGTTCGTGTGTGGTACACCGGTTTGAATCGCACTATTAAGAATTTGCTTCTGGCCTAGCGCACTTGCGAAGTACTGGTAGATATACCCCGGAGCTGCGACTTTGAAATCAACGGTCAGTTTCATCTGACTCTGCGAAATCAGGTACTCCTCATATGGGGCGGCCGGTACTAGGGCCACTTGACCCAAGGTTCCTCGTTGTGTAAATACGAGGTCTGAGGGCTTGGCAACGTTCGCCTGCAATGCTCTGGCTTTCGCTGAGGTGACGAAAGCGAACTCCCCTGAGACAAAGCGCTGCCCCATATTCTGCCCGCGAATGACGGGCACTCCAGAATCGACATAGTCCTTGGCAACTAGATCCGACCCAAACGGGCCGCCTACTGTGGCATTCGCTCGCTTCGCCGCGATGTCGATCACGCGAGCCTGTCGCCAACCAACCGGAAGTATTGCCTTCACGGCTGTCGAGCCTATTCCCATACAAACCCCATCCTCGCCAAATGCCCCGCCACCCGGGCCTCCAGGTCGTCCGCCTGTTGCGCCAGTTCCGGCATTGTTTGGCCGTAGCGGTCGGCCAGTTCCTTCACCCGCCCGGTCAGCGCCTGGCTCACGCGGTCCAGTTCGCCGTGCACGGCCGCACCCAATGCGGCCATCCATTTGTGGTCCACGACCAGCGCCTTCACCTCGTCGGGAGTCAGCGTGGCGTAGCGGGCCAGGGCCTGGGTGTCGAGTTCGGCGTCCAGGGTCTTGATGCGCTTCTTCAGGCTGCTGGCCCGCTCTGACAAGGCCAGCCACTGCTTCAACACGGCCAGTTCATCGGCCGAATCTGCGTCGGCGGCAGCATCGCCCCCGATCTCCTTGATGCGGGACTTCACTTCCTTGTCGTTGATCTTGTCGAAGCCGCCGAACACGGCGTCGTCTCCGCCGTGTTCTTCCTCCAGCTCGGTCTGCGTCGCCAGCGTGCCTTCCAGCTCGGCGGACAGGCGGTCCAGCTCGGCCTGGTCGGCGGCAAAGTGGTGCTGCACCAGCAGGGACTTGGGCACCAGGTCGCAGGCCCAGCCCTTTTCGACCGTCTTGCCCGAAGAGCCGTCCTTGTTCTTCCTGGTCTCCAGCACGCGGTAGGGCGTGGCCTTCCAGCCGTCTTCGGCGATCAGGTAGGCGTCGTCCTGCAGGGTCTGGGCCCAGTAGTCCATCAGGTGCTGGTAGACGGCATAGGGGTCGATCAGCCTGGCGGCCCCGCCCGCAGCGGTCGGCTGGTGCTCGTAGTGGTCCAGCAGACCTTCGGCACCCCGGATCAGGTCCTTCGGATGGAACCCGCCCTTGTCCAGCGACTTGAGCCGCGCCGCCGCTGGCGCGCGCCATTGGTCGAAGTGCGCGTTCATGGCGGCCATGTAGGCCTGGAACTCCGGGTGCTGGTGAATGGTGGACTTGATGGCGGCCGGTGCCACGGCCAGGTCCAGGTAGCCGGGCCGCCGGGGCTTGAAGAGGGCGGCGCGCAGCTGCGGGCAGACGGCCCAGTAGCGGCCGAGCGCCTGCACGTCGGCCTCGGGGATGCCGCCGTTGAGGTGGGCATCGATGTCCTGCTGGTCTTCCGGCGTGCTGCTGTCGATGTAGCGCGGCAGGTTGAGGTTGAAGTCGTTCTTCTCGATCTCATCGAACCCCACCATGCGGGCGTAACGCGGATCGCTGCCGTCCAGCGTGGTGAAGGCGTCGACGATGCGGTGGATGTCGCGCTCGCGCAGCCGGTTCTTGGGGCCGTCCTTCATGTAGCCCTGGGCGGCGTCGATCATGAAGATGCCCTTGCGCGCAGCCGCACCGGCCTTGTCGATGACGAGGATGCAGGCCGGGATGCCGGTGCCGTAGAACAGGTTGGCCGGCAGGCCGATGATGGCCAGGATGAGGCCGCGCCGCACCAGGCTCTTGCGGATCTCGGCCTCGGCATGGCCGCGGAACAGCACGCCGTGCGGCAGGATGCAGGCGGCCCGGCCGGTGCTCTTGAGCGAGCGGATGATGTGCAGCAGATAGGCGTAGTCGCCCTGCTTGTCGGGCGGCGTGCCGAAGCCGTCGAAGCGGCCGTAGGCGTCGCCCACCAGGCCGTTGCTCCAGCGCTTGTCGGAGAACGGCGGGTTGGCCACCACGTAGTCGAAGGTCTTGAGCTGGCCGCCGTCCAGGAACTTGGGGTCGGCCAGCGTGTTGCCCTGCTCGATCACCGCGCCGGGGTTGTGGTGCAGGATCATGTTCATGCGGGCCAGGCCGCTCGTGACCTCTTCCTTCTCCTGGCCGTAGACGCTGACCGGCGTGGGCGCGGCCTCGGCCACCTTCAGCAGCAGCGAGCCCGAGCCGCAGGTCGGGTCGTACACGGTGGTGTCGGGGCTGGTTCTGGCTTTGGCGATGCCCAGCACCTGGGCCATCACGCGGCTGACCTCGGCCGGCGTGTAGAACTGGCCCTTGCTCTTGCCACTCTCGGTGGCGAAGTGGCGCATCAGGTACTCGTAGGCGTCGCCCAGGATGTCGTCGCCATCGGCGCGGTGCTTCGAGAAGTCCAGGTCCCGCGATTCGAAGATGCCGATCAGGTTGGTCAGCTTGTCGACCTTCTCCTTGCCCTGGCCGAGCAGTGCGTCGTCGTTGAAGTCGGCCTTGATGCGCAGGCGGTTCGCCTCTTCCAGCGGGCGGACGATGCGCTTGTTGATCTGGTCGCCGATGTCGCTCCTGCCCTTGAGCGCCACCATGTCCGCGAAGCTGGCGCCCGCAGGGATCTGGATGGGCGCGAAGGGCTGGCCGGCGTACTTGTCGCTGACGTACTTGATGAACAACAGGACCAGCACGTAGTCCTTGTACTGGCTGGCGTCCATGCCGCCGCGCAGTTCGTCGCACGATGCCCAGAGCTTGGAATAGAGGTCGGACTTCTTGATCGTCATGTGTCGTGGTCAGGGCGTGCCGGTTGGGATGGCGGCCCGCATCTTCTCAAACGCCTGGGATACCTCGCCAGCCTTGCCCGGGACGTGTGGTGACGTGGGCGAACCACCAGGCCCCGGCACCCGCACGCGGCTGTGGAACAACGCCGAATCGGCGTGGCTGGCGGCGAATCCGCTGTCCTGACGGGAGCCCGTCAGTCAAACACCGGCACCTGCCCATCCTTGAGCTGCCCGCGCCGGCTTTCGTAGTCGGGCATGACCGAGCGGACCACGTCCCAGAAGGCGGCGCTGTGGTTCATCTCGCGCAGGTGGGCGAGTTCGTGGGCGACCACGTAGTCGATGCTGGCGAGGCTGAAGTGGATCAGGCGCCAGTTCAGCCGCACGGTGCCGTCGGCGCTGGCGCTGCCCCAGCGGGTCTGGGCGGAGCTCAGGCGCAAGCGGGTGACGCGCACGCCGAGCTGGGCGGCGTAGTGGCGGCAGCGGGTCTCGAACAGGGCGATGGCCTGGCGTTGCAGCCAGCTTTGCACGGCGTCGCGGATCTGGGTCGCGTCGGCGCTTTGCGGCAGGCCGATGTGCAGCGTGCGCTGCGCCATGCCGTCCAGGCCGGCCTGCGGGCTGGGCGCGGCGATGCCGTCGGCGCAGGCTTGCTGGCTGCGGCCGTCGCGCAGTTCGGCGCCGGCGACGCGGGCGTCCAGCACGATCAGCAGCGGCTCGCCGAGGTAGGGCAGGCTGGTGCCGTCGCGCCAGCTGACGCGGGCGGCGGCGATGCGTTCGATGCGCTCGTGCTGGTCGGCCAGCTTGCGCAGCACCCAGCGGGTCTTGCTCTGCAGCGCGGCGTCGATCTCGGGTTGGCCGACCCAGCGCGGCGCGCTGACGACCAGGCCTTCGGCGCCGATGACGAAACCGATGGTGCGGCGGCGCGCGCGCTTGAGCTCGTAGGAGACGGTCTGGCCGCCGAGCCGGATCTCGCGGTTGCCGCGCGGGTGACGCCACAGGGCCGATTCGCCTTGCGGGGTGTCGGCCACGCGCAGCGACATCGGCGGGCTGGCGGGGGTGACGGGCACGGGCGGCGGGGTGACGGCGGAGGTGCCGGCGGCAGCGTGTGTCGGAAGCAGCTCATCAAGCTCGAACAGCGGCAGTTCAAGCTGGGGCATTGCGGTGTCCGAACGGGCTGCGACGCGCCGGTTTTTCATGGGCGGCAAGTCTAGAACAGGGCTTGCGGCGGGGGCAGTGCCGACGGGTGTCCGGACCGCGCGCAGACGATTTCAGGACGCCTGCTTCGTGCCGGATGTGGCGGAAACCGCAGCTTCCGCCTGACCGGCGTAGGCCTCGGGGTCGAGGCGGCGCATCTCGGCCTCGATCCAGGCCTCGACCTCGGCCATCAGCTCGTCGGCCTGGCGACCCTGCACCGGGATGGGCTTGCCGATCGAGACATCGATCGTGCCGGGCTTGAGCAGGAAGCTCTTGCGCGGCCAGCACTTCGCGGACGTCACCGCGATCGGCACGATCGGCGTGCCGGTGGCGATCGCCAGCCGCGACGCGCCGGTCTTGTAGCTGCCCTGGCCACCGCGCGGCGTGCGCGTGCCTTCGGGGAACATGATCACCCAGTTGCCCTGCGCCATCAGCCGCTGGCCCTGTTCCTGGACCTTGCGCCAGGCTTCGGCGCGGCGGCTGCGGTCGATGTGGACCATGTCGAGCCGGCCGATGGCCCAGCCGAAGAACGGGATCCACAGCAGCTCGCGCTTGAACACGTAGGCGAGGGGGTGCGGCATGATCGCCGGCATCGCGAAGGTCTCCCAGGTCGACTGGTGCTTCGGGGCCAGCAGCACGGCGGCCTTGCCGTCGCGCGCATCGGGCACGTTCTCGAGGCCCTGGACGCGGTACCGGACGCCGCAGATCCACGTCGCGGCCTTGATCGACAGGCTGAGCCAGCCGACGCAGAACCAGTAGAGCTTCGTGCGTGGCAGCACCGGCGACAGGATCACCGCGAGCAGCGCCCACGGGATCACGGTGACGGTCAGCCAGGCGAGGTAGAGCGCGGAGCGCAGCAGGTTCAGCATGTCGGGGATCTAGTTGGAAGCAGGACGCCTGGCGTCCTGGATGCGCTTGCGCTCGGCGCCCAGCAGCTGTTCGGCGAAGGCCGGCAGGTCGTCGTGCACGCCGACCGTGCCGCCGACCTGCGCCAGCAGCGCGGCCAGGCCGGCGTCGTCGAGCCCGGCCGAGCGGCCGGTGCGCACGAGGTGGGTGCGGCAGCCGGCGGCCTGCGCGGCCTGCAGGTGGCGGATGTTGTCGCCGACCGCGTAGACCTCGTCGAGGTCGACGCCCATGCGCTCGGCGATGTCCTCGAACAGGCCGGGCAACGGCTTGCGGCAGCGGCACTGGTCTTCCGGCGCGTGCGGGCAGAAGAACACCGCGTCGATGCGGCCGCCGAGCTGCGCGAGCTTCGCGTTCATGACCTGGTGGACCGCGTTCATCGACGACATGTCCAGCAGGCCGCGGCCCAGTCCGGACTGGTTGGTGGCGATCACCACGTGCCAGCCAGCCTGGTTGAGACGGGCGACGGCCTCCAGTGCGCCCGGCAGCGGCGCCCATTCCTCGGGCGTCTTGACGTGGTCGTCGCGCGGCTCGTTGAGCGTGCCGTCGCGGTCGACGATCACCAGTCGGGTGGGGGCGCGTTCGGGCATCGCGTGGCGTCTCAGGAGGCCAGCCGTGACAGGTCGGCGACGCGGTTCATCGCCGCGTGCAGCGAGGCCAGCAGGCCGAGCCGGTTGGTGCGCAGCGCCGGGTCGTCGGCGTTGACCATCACGCCGTCGAAGAAGGCGTCGACCGGCGCGCGCAGCGCGGCCAGGGCCTGCAGGCTGGCGGTGTGCTCGCCCTGCTCGAACAGGCGATCGGCCTGCGGGCCGACCGTCTCCAGCGCGGTGGCGAGCTGCTGCTCGGCGGCTTCCTTCAGCAGCGCATGGTCGACGCGCGCCTCGACCGCCGGGCCCTCGACCTTCTTCAGGATGTTCCCGATGCGCTTGTTGGCGGCGGCCAGCGCGGCGGCCTCGGGCAGCGCGGCGAAGGCACGCACGGCGGCCAGCCGGCGCGGCACGTCGCCCAGGCGGCTGGGGGCCAGCGCCAGCACCGCGTCGACCTCCTGGGCGCTGTAGCCCTGGTCGCGCAGGGAGACCGCCTGGCGGTCGTGCATGAAGCCCAGCAGCGCGGCGCTCGGGTCGGTCACCAGCTCGCCGAACGGCGGCACGGCCGCGGCGATCAGCGCCGGCAGTTCGAGCGGCAGGTTCTTCTCGGTCAGGATGCGGATCACGCCCAGCGCATGGCGGCGAAGCGCGAACGGGTCCTTGTCGCCGGTGGGCAGCTGGCCGATGCCGAACAGGCCGACCAGGGTCTCCAGCTTGTCGGCCAGCGCCAGCACCGTGCCGGTGTGGTTGCGCGGCAGCGCGTCGCCGGCATAACGCGGCTTGTAGTGGTCCTCGATGGCGATGGCGACACCGTCGCGCAGGCCCTCGTGGCGGGCGTAGTAGGCGCCCATGATCCCCTGCAGCTCGGGGAACTCGCCGACCATGTCGGTCAGCAGGTCGGTCTTGGCCAGGCGGGCGGCCTGCTGGACCTTGCTGTCGAGCACCGCGAACTCGTCCTGCGCCTCGACCGTGTAGGGCACGGTGGCCATGCGCAGCTGGTTGACGATGGCGTGGGCGATGGCGCGCACCCGCTCGGCGCGGTCGCCCTGGGTGCCGAGCTTGCCGTGGTAGACGACCTTGGCGAGGCCCGCCACGCGCGATTCCAGCGTCTTCTTGCGGTCCTGGTCGAAGAAGAACTTGGCGTCGGCCAGGCGCGGGCGCACGACCCGTTCGTTGCCGCCGATCACCGCGCTGGCATCGGCCGGGCGGATGTTGCTGACGATCAGGAACTTGTGGGTCAGCTTGCCGTGGCCGTCCAGCAGCGGGAAGTACTTCTGGTTGGCCTTCATCGTCAGGATCAGGCATTCCTGCGGCACGGCCAGGAACTCGGGCTCGAACTGGCAGGTCAGCACGTTCGGGCGTTCGACCAGCGCGGTGACCTCGTCGAGCAGGGCCTCGTCGTCGATCGGCTTGAGGCCTTCGCGGCCGGCGGCCTCGGTCAGCTGGCGGACGATCTCGGCGCGGCGGGCGTCGAAGTTCGCGATCACGGCGCCCTCGTCGCGCAGCTGGTCGGCGTAGCTGTCGGCATCACGCAGCGTGACGACCGCCTGCGCGGCCTCGAAGCGGTGGCCGGTGGTCGTGCGGCCGGCGTTCAGGCCGAGCGTGCTGACCGGCACCACGTCCGCGCCATGCAGCGCGACGAGGCCGTGGGCCGGGCGCACGAACTGCACGGTCAACCAGCCGTCGGCCAGCTGGTAGCCCATCACCTTCGGGATCGGCAGCTTGGCGAGCGCCTCGTCGAGTGCCTTCTGCAGGCCGTCGGCCAGGCTCACGCCGGGCACGATGCTGTCGAGGAACAGGGCCTCGGCCTTGCCGTCGGGCAGGCGCTTCAGGCTCGGGACGACGCTGGCATCGGCGCCGACGGCGGCCAGCTTCTTGAGCAGCGCGGGCGTGGCGTTGCCAGCGGCATCGAGCGCGACGGCGACCGGCATCAGCTTGGTCTGCTGGGCCTTGTCGGCGGCACGGGCGGCCACGCCGGCGACCTGAACGGCCAGGCGACGCGGCGAGGCATGGGCCGTCACGGCGGCATCGGCACCGGCCAGGCCCTGGGCCTTCAGGCTGGCGGCCAGCGTGCCGGCGAACGACTCGCCCAGCTTCTTCAGCGCCTTGGGCGGCAGTTCCTCGACGAACAGTTCGACGAGCAGGTTCTTCGTGTCGACGGTCATGTTCAGGCGGCCTTCTTGTCGTTGTTCTTCGCGGCGGCGGCCTTGGCGGCCTCGGCATCGAGCTTGGCGACGACCTCGTCGGCCCAGGCCTTCGGGGCCATCGGGAAGCCCAGGCGCTTGCGGCTGTCCAGGTAGCTGGCCGCGACGCTGCGGGCCAGGTTGCGGATGCGGCCGATGTAGGCGGCGCGTTCGGTGACGCTGATGGCGCCGCGCGCGTCCAGCAGGTTGAAGGTGTGGGCGGCCTTCAGCACCTGCTCGTAGGCCGGCAGCGCGAGCTGGCTGGCGATCAGGTGCTGGGCGTTGCCCTCGTGCGCGCCGAAGGCGGTCAGCAGGAACTCGACGTTGCTGTGCTCGAAGTTGTAGGTCGACTGCTCGACCTCGTTCTGGTGGAACACGTCGCCGTACTTGAGGCCGTCCGCATAGACCAGGTCATAGACGTTCTCGACGCCCTGCAGGTACATCGCCAGGCGTTCGAGGCCGTAGGTGATCTCGCCGGTGATGGGCTTGCAGTCGATGCCGCCGACCTGCTGGAAGTAGGTGAACTGGGTCACTTCCATGCCGTTGAGCCAGACCTCCCAGCCCAGGCCCCAGGCGCCCAGCGTCGGGTTCTCCCAGTCGTCCTCGACGAAGCGGATGTCGTTCTTCTTCAGGTCGAAGCCGAGGGCTTCGAGCGAGCCGAGGTAGAGGTCCAGGATGTTGGCCGGCGCGGGCTTCAGCACGACCTGGTACTGGTAGTAGTGCTGCAGGCGGTTCGGGTTGTCGCCGTAGCGGCCGTCCTTCGGGCGGCGGCTGGGCTGGACGTAGGCGGCCTTCCAGGGTTCGGGGCCGAGGGCCCGCAGGAAGGTGGCGGTGTGGCTGGTGCCGGCGCCGACTTCCATGTCGTAGGGTTGCAGCAGGGCGCAGCCCTGGCGGTCCCAGTAGTCTTGCAGGCGCAGGATGATGTGCTGGAAGGTCAGCATGGTGGCGGGCGGGCCGCGACAGCCCGCAAGGTGCAGAGGGCGAAAGCCGCGAATTCTAGGGGTCAGCCCCCAAGGCCCGGCGTGCGAAACGACTGTGTTTGCCCTCCCCCGCGCCACCGTGCGGGGACGGGCGCGGGCTCAACCCATCATCAGCGTGTCCGGGGCCGGCCGCGTCGGGTCGGCCGGGGGCAGGTCGTGCAGGTCGGTGCGACCGGCCGGCGCGTCATCGGTGCGGCCTTGCCGGCTGCGTGCGCGGGCATCGCGCAGCAGCGCGACCTGGCGTTGCAGCGCGGCGCTGCCGTCGGTCAGTGGCGGGGGCGCGTTGACCAGGCCGTGCGACGGCGCGGCCTCGGCGGCGGCCGCCGTCAGGGCGCCCGGCTGGCTGTCCTGCGCGAGCGCCAGACGCCGCGCCACGTGGCGGACCTGCTGGCGCGCCAGACGGCGCCGCTCGGCCTGCTGGCGCTGGTAGGCCTGGTGATGCCGGCGGTCTTCCTGGCGCTGCGCCATCGCCTCGACCTGACGGGCCTTGAGGATCGCGGCCATCGCGCGCAACGCCGGACGGCCGACCAGCAGGTCGGTGGCGGGCAGGCGCACGGCGTGGCCGTTGTGCAGTTCCAGCCCGAGCTGGCCGCTGCCGGTCAGGCGATGCCAGACGCGCCGCAGCGGCTGGTCGCGACGCGGCTTGCGGCGGGCCGGCCATGCGGGGGTCTCGATGCGGTGGACGCGCGCGAGCTGCGCCGTCGGCACGCGCCGGATGCGGCCGCGCCAGCCGCAGCGCCAGGCGATCTGCCAGCGGCTGACGGCCACGAAGGTCCAGCGCTCCAGGTCCCAGGCCAGCGACAGCAGGAACAGCACGCCGGCCGGCAGCGCCCACAGCGGGTCGTGCAGGCCGACCATGCGCAGGCAGATCGCGCAGGCCAGCAGGCCCAGCCACAGCGCGCGGACTTCCGGCGCCGACCAGGTCCAGATCGATTGCTGGTAGCTCGCCAGCCGGTGGCCGTCCGAGACCAGCGGCTCGCGCTTGAGTGCCAGCGCGCGCAGCACCCCGGCGAGGGCCTGTTCGAGCGCCAGCACGGCGCCCAGCGCGATCAGCAGGATGCCCGTGCCGCGCAACAGCGCGGCGGCCTCGGGCCAGGCCAGCAGGACAGGGTTCACGGTGACGCTCCTCGACGACAGGGGGGCCGCCAGGCCGGTCACCCGGTCCATCAGGACGGCTGCAGCGCCTCCCATTGCGCGGGGGTGCCGACGTTCTCCCAGCGCCCTTGATACATCGAGACCGAAATCCGAGCGTCACCGACCCCCCGATGCAGGTGGGGACCGAGGGCCTCGCGGCGGCCCCGGCCGACGTGTGCGCACAACGCCGGGCGCAGCAATGCCAGATTGGCGTAGGTCGCGCCGGGCTGGTCGGGCGTGATCGGCACGGCCAGATGGACGTCCGGCGCGATGTCGGCGCGGACCGGGCCGAGGGCGAAATCGCCGCGCGGGTGGAAGGGCGGGTTGGGCACCATCCACAGGTGGGCGTCCAGGCCGCTGGCGACGAAGCGGTCGGCCAGCGCGGCATCGAAGCGGAAGTCGGGCGACCAGATGTCGGCCGAGACGACCCAGAAGGCCGGCCGGCCGTCCTCGCAGAGCCAGTCCTGCACCTCGGCGATGCCGCCGGCGGTCTCCAGCGCCTGCCCGAAGCGGGCGCCTTCGTGCGAGTAGCGCAGGCCCAGTCCAAGCCGGCTGCCGTCGCCCAGCGCGGCGGGGAACTGGTCTTCCAGCCAGGCGGTGTTGATGACCGCCTCGCGCACGCCGTCACGGGCCAGCGCCAGCAGCTGCCATTCGATCAGCGGCCGGCCGGCCACCGGCAGCAGCGGCTTGGGCGTGTGGTCGGTCAGCGGGCGCATGCGCTCGCCGCGCCCGGCGGCCAGGACGATGGCGCGCAAGGGCGGGTGGGACGGGTGAGACGGTTGGGTCGGGTGGTCGGCCGGGTTCATCCGGCCAGTTTAGGGACCGCCCGCCGGCGTCGTCAGCCCAGCCCGATCGGGGCCGGCGCCCTGTTGACGATGCGCCGGAACAGCGATTCGTAGACGGCATCCGGCGCGTGGCCGGTCAGCGGATCGGCGTTCTCGGCGAAGGCGGCGTCGAGCAGGCGCCAGTCGCCCTCGTCGAGCGTGGCCAGCGCGGCCGGCAGGACCACGTCCTCCTCGGCGCGCATGTGGGCGCGGTAGAAGTCGATGTAGTTGGTCAGCGCGACCTCGAAGGTCTCGCGGCGCGGCTCGCCGAGCATCTCCCAGGCCAGCAGCGCGTGTTCGAGCGAGCGGATCGCGCGTTCGCCGGCGGCGTGGTCGCGGTCGAGCTTGTCGAGCGTGTCGACACACGGCGCGCCGCGTTCGCGCAGGATCGGGAACAGCAGCTGCGTCTCCTTGCGGTGGTGCAGCCGCTCGGGGAATTCGTCGATGTAGAACAGCATCGCCCGCAGCAGCTCGAAGTCGGGTTCGAGGCGGTCGCGGCGGTAGTGCGCCAGCAGCAGCGTCATCGACTGCAGCATGGCGGCGAGCGCCTCGTGTTCGGCGCGGATGATGCGCAGGGCGGCGTGGTTCATGGGGCGGGCTCCGTTGGTCGGGTGCGCCGGGTGTTCGGGATGACCGGCTGCAAGGTCGCCAGCGTCGCAGCCGCCGGGCCTGCGCGACTTGACCTGACTCAAGTGTCGGACGGGTGGCTGCGCCTGTCGGCCGGGCCTGCCGTCGGTGATCGGCGGGCCGGAAACGCTCGGTAAAATCTGCGGTTTCGTCCCAGTTTCAGTCACCCACTTTCCGGACTCCGTGCGCATGGCCGACACCCTCGACACCTCCCCCGCCCAGCTCGCCAATGCCATCCGGGCGCTGGCCATGGATGCCGTCCAGCAGGCCAACTCCGGCCACCCCGGCGCTCCGATGGGCATGGCCGACATCGCCGTCGCGCTGTGGAAGCGTCACCTCAAGCACAACCCGGCCGATCCGATGTGGGTCGACCGTGACCGCTTCGTGCTCAGCAACGGCCACGGCTCGATGCTGATCTACGCGCTGCTGCACCTGAGCGGCTACGAGCTGTCGATCGACGACCTGAAGGCCTTCCGCCAGATGCACAGCAAGACGCCGGGCCACCCGGAAGTCGGCATCACCCCGGGCGTGGAGACCACCACCGGCCCGCTCGGCCAGGGCATCACCAACGCGGTCGGCATGGCGCTGGCCGAGAAGCTGCTGGCGGCCGAGTTCAACCGCGACGGCCATGCCGTCGTCGACCACCGGACCTACGCCTTCCTGGGCGACGGCTGCCTGATGGAAGGCATCAGCCACGAGGCCTGCGCGCTGGCCGGTGCCTGGAAGCTCAACAAGCTGATCGCGCTGTACGACGACAACGGCATCTCGATCGACGGCCAGGTCGCCCCCTGGTTCATCGACGACACGCCGGCCCGCTTCAAGGCCTATGGCTGGAACGTGATCGGCCCGGTCGACGGCCATGACGTCGACGCCGTCGACGCCGCCATCGCGCAGGCGAAGACCAGCGCCGACAAGCCCACGCTGATCGTCTGCAAGACCAGCATCGGCAAGGGCTCGCCCAACCGCGCCGGCACTGCCAAGGCGCACGGCGAGGCGCTCGGCGCCGAGGAGATCGCGCTGACCCGCGCGGCGATCGGCTGGCCGCACGCGCCGTTCGAGATCCCCGCCGACATCGCCGCCGCCTGGGACTGCCGCGCCGCCGGTGCCGCCGCCCAGTCCGACTGGGAAGACCGCTACTCGCTGTACGTGCGCGACTACCCCGCGCTGGCGGTCGACTTCGAGCGCCGCATGGCCGGTGACCTGCCCGACAACTTCGCCGAGATCGCCGTCGCCGCCGTGGCCGCCGCGCACGAGAAGGCCGAGACCGTCGCGACCCGCAAGGCCAGCCAGATCGCGCTGGAGCACTTCACCGCCGCGCTGCCCGAGCTGCTCGGCGGCAGCGCCGACCTGACCGGCTCGAACCTCACCAACACCAAGAGCACGCCCGCCCTGCGCGTGGCCGCCGATGGCAGCGTGGTGCTCAACGAGGCCGGCCAGATCGGCCGCCACATCAACTACGGCGTGCGCGAGTTCGGCATGGCCGCGATCATGAACGGCGTCGCGCTGCACGGTGGCTTCATCCCCTACGGCGGCACCTTCCTGACCTTCAGCGACTACAGCCGCAACGCCATCCGCATGGCCGCGCTGATGAAGCAGCGTGTCATCCACGTCTTCACGCACGACTCGATCGGCCTGGGCGAGGACGGCCCGACCCACCAGTCGGTCGAACACGCCGCCGTGCTGCGCCTGATCCCGGGCCTGGACGTCTGGCGTCCGGCCGACACCGCCGAGACGGCGGTCGCCTGGACCATGGCGCTGGCCAACAAGCACCGCCCGAGCGCGCTGCTGCTGAGCCGCCAGAACCTGCCGTATGCGCCGAAGACCGATGCCGACGTCATCACCAAGGGCGCCTACATCCTGGCCGAGCCCGCCGAGGTCGGCCTGAAGAAGAAGCCCGTGGCCGTGCTCGTGGCCACCGGCTCGGAGGTCCAGCTCGCGCTGCACGCGCAGGCCGAGCTGGCCAAGATGAAGATTCCGGTCCGCGTGGTGTCGATGCCCAGCACCACCGTGTTCGACCGCCAGGACCCGAAGTACCAGAAGGAAGTGCTGCCCGCGAAGCTGCCCCGCATTGCCATCGAGGCCGGTGTCACCGGCTTCTGGTGGAAGTACGGCTGCGCTGCGGTGATCGGCCTCGACACCTATGGCGAGTCGGCTCCGGCCGGCGTGCTGTTCAAGCATTTCGGCTTCACCGCGGACAACGTCGTCGCCACCGTGCGCACGGTGCTGGGCCGCTGAGCGGAGTTCGTACTCGCGCCGTAACCGTCGTCGCGCCACACTAGACATCCCCTGTCCAGCCCCGCGCGGCACGGTCCCCCCGTTCCAGTCACCTCCAGGAGTCAGACATGACCATCAAGATCGGTATCAATGGATTCGGCCGCATCGGCCGCATGGTGTTCCGCGCCGCGGTGCAGAACTTCAAGGACGTCGAGATCGTCGGCATCAACGACCTGCTCGAACCCGACTACCTGGCCTACATGCTGACCTACGACAGCGTGCACGGCCGCTTCAAGGGCGAGGTCTCGGTCGACGGCAACACGCTGATCGTCAACGGCAAGCGCATCCGCCTGACCGCCGTGAAGAACCCCGCCGAGCTGAAGTGGGACGAGGTCGGCGCCGATGTCGTCGTCGAGTCGACCGGCCTGTTCCTGACCAAGGAAACCGCCGAAGCCCACCTGAAGGCCGGCGCCAAGAAGGTCATCATGAGCGCGCCGTCCAAGGACGACACGCCGATGTTCGTCTACGGCGTCAACGACAAGACCTACGCCGGTCAGGCCATCATCTCCAACGCGTCGTGCACCACCAACTGCCTGGCACCGGTCGCCAAGGTGCTGAACGACAAGTGGGGCATCAAGCGTGGCCTGATGACCACCGTGCACGCCGCCACCGCGACGCAGAAGACCGTCGACGGCCCGTCGAACAAGGACTGGCGCGGCGGCCGCGGCATCCTCGAGAACATCATCCCGTCGAGCACCGGTGCCGCCAAGGCCGTGGGCGTGGTGATCCCCGAGCTGAACAAGAAGCTGACCGGCATGGCCTTCCGCGTGCCGACCTCCGACGTGTCGGTGGTCGACCTGACCGTCGAGCTCAACAGCGAGGCCAGCTACGCCGAGATCTGCGCCGAGATGAAGGCCCAGAGCCAGGGCGCGCTCAAGGGCGTGCTGGGCTACACCGAGGACAAGGTCGTCGCGACCGACTTCCGCGGCGAGGTCTGCACCTCGGTGTTCGACGCCGAAGCCGGCATCGCGCTGGACAAGACCTTCGTGAAGGTCGTGTCCTGGTACGACAACGAGTGGGGCTACTCGAACAAGGTGCTCGAGATGGTGCGCGTCGTCGCCGCCTGATGCCGCCACCGGCACATCCCCGCGATGGGGATGTGTCGCCTCACCGAGGGCAGGCGTGCAGCGCCCGACCCTTGACCAGCTCGCCGAGCGCAGCAGCCTTCTGCTGCAGCTCGGCGTCTGCTTTCTGGATCCGCAAAACGTGCGAGGTCGTCGGCGGTTCCAGCCGGACCACACGGGCCTGGCGCACCTTCTGCGACTGCAGGCGGTCGCGCGCCGCGTTGGCATCGGCCTCGCTGGCATAACGACCGAACAGGAAGCCGGGCTCGTAGTCGGGCAGGCCGCGCACTTCCTCGAACGCGACCTCGTGCTTGCGCAGGTCGTCGGCCCGCTTCTCCATCGTCACGCGCGACGCGTAACGCCCCATGTAGACCATCCAGCTGCCCGGGCGCTCGCGGCTGATCTGCGACCAGCCGCCCTCGGGCATCAGCTGGCGCAGCGCGGCCTCGGCCTGCGGCAGTTCGCTGGCGGCCAGCGGGCCGATCTCCAGGCAGACCGGCGGCGGGATGCGGCGGGCCAGCGCGGCCGGCGACAGCACCTGCAGGGCCTCCGGCGCGACCTGGGCTTCCAGGCGCTGCGGCTCGCGTTCGTGCGCACCGGCAGCCGTTCCCAGCAGGCCGTCGAGCCAGCCGGCCTGATGCGCGGCCAGGCCCGCGTTGGCCAGCAGCAGCAGCACGAACAGGCGGCGCAGCATCATCGTGTGCCCCCGGTGGCGGCGGCGTTTCCGTCGTCGGCATTGGCCTGTCGGGGCGCCTGCGGGCGCACGCTGACCTCGCCGCTGTGGACCGTCTCGACCGTGCCGTCGCCACGCCCGATGCGCAGCGAGCCGTCGGCCGCGATGCCTTGCGCGACGCCCTGCAGCGCGCCGGCCTGCACCGCCCGGCCGGCCAGCACGTCGCGCGCCGACCAGGCCGCCAGCAGCGGCGCCAGGCCGTCGCGTTCGTAGGCCTGCAGCGCCCGCCAGAGCGGCCGTGCGATGCGGTGCAGCGCGGCCGGTGCGTCGATCCCCGGGATCAGCTCGGCCAGCCCGGCATAGCCGCTGCCGTAGACCGGCGCCGCGCCCGACGCATCGGCCTGCGGCGGCAGCGCGGCGATGTTCAGGCCGATGCCGATGACGACCGACCGGGCCGCGCCGGCAGGCTCACCCGCCGAGCCACTGACCGTCTCGATCAGGATGCCGCCGAGCTTGCGGTCCTCGTCGCGCAGCCACAGGTCGTTGGGCCACTTCAGGCCGATGCGCGGATGCAGCGCCTCGGCCAGTGCCAGCCCGACCGCGAGCGACAGGCCGGACCAGTCCTTCGGCGCCATCGTCAGGCCGACCGACACGGTCAGCGACGCGCCGTGCGCCGCGCTCCAGGGCCGGCCCAGACGGCCACGTCCGGCCACCTGCCGTTCGGCCACCAGCATCGCCGGGCCGTGGTCGCCATGGCGGATGCGGTCCAGCAGCGCGGTGTTGGTCGAGCCGACCACGGGCAGAACCTCAATGGACAGCCCCGGCACCTCGGCCTGCAGCGCAAGCCACAGGTCCTCGGCGCGCCAGTTCAGGGTCGGGCTCGCGGACATCCCCGTGTTCATCGGCCGCCGCGCTTGGGCGCGAGCATCGTGCCGCGGCAGGTCTTCGCGCCGCACCAGCAGGCGTATTCCTTCTTCAGCTTGGGCGTGTAGCGCTCGTCGATCACCAGGCGGTAGTCGAAGAACAGCTCCTCGCCGGGAGCGATCTCGCGCAGCGCCTTGATGAAGATGCGGCCGTTGTCTTCCTCGGCCTCGCAGTTGGGCTCGCAGGCGTGGTTGATCCAGCGTGCCGCATTGCCATTGACGGCGCCGTCGATGACGTGTTCCTCGTCGACGTGGAAGTAGAAGGTGTGATTGGGCTGGCTCGGGTCGTGCGGATGACGGCGCAGCGCTTCGGGCCAGTCGATCACCTCGCCCTTGTATTCGATCAGCGTCTCGCCCTCGGCCAGCGGCTTGAGCGCGAACACGCCCTTGCCGTGGACCCCCGAACGCCGGACCTGGATGCGCCGGGTGTCCTGGCTCACGACCGGGGCGGGGGCGGCAGGGCGGGCTCGGCGCGTGGGCATGTGGGTTTCGGAATTGGTTAGATTGAGGGTGTGGGTGCGCGCGTGCACATGCGTACATGTGTGTGCGTGCGCGCGAGAGAGCCGGATTGTATGGAGCGCCCCGGGCACTGCCGGGGCCGACAAGGTCACAAGACATGAGCAAAGCACTGGTCATCGCCGAGAAGCCGTCGGTCGCGCAGGACATCGTCCGCGCGCTGACGTCGACCTCGGGCAAGTTCGAAAAATTCGCCGAGCACTTCGAGAGCGACGACTACGTCGTCACCTCGGCGGTCGGTCACCTGGTGGAGATCAAGGCGCCCGAGGCCTATGACGTCAAGCGCGGCAAGTGGAGCTTCGCCAACCTGCCGGTGCTGCCGCCCCACTTCGATCTGGAGCCGATCGACAAGAGCAAGGGCCGCCTCAGCGCGGTCGTCAAGCTGATCAAGCGCAAGGACGTGACCCGCCTGATCAACGCCTGTGACGCGGGGCGCGAGGGCGAGCTGATCTTCCGGCTGATCGAGCAGTACGCGCTCGGCGCGAAGGCCGGCAGCAAGCCGGTGCAGCGGCTGTGGCTGCAGAGCATGACGCCGCAGGCGATCCGCGACGGCTTCGCCAAGCTGCGCGGCGATGCCGAGATGCAGGGCCTGGCGCAGGCCGCACGCAGCCGCAGCGAGGCCGACTGGCTGGTCGGCATCAACGGCACCCGCGCGATGACCGCGTTCAACTCGCGCGACGGCGGCTTCTTCCTGACCACCGTCGGCCGGGTCCAGACGCCCACGCTGTCGATCGTGGTCGAACGCGAGGAGAAGATCCGCAAGCACGTCTCGCGTCCCTATTGGGAAGTCCGGGCCGACTTCGGCGCCGCCGCCGGCCTCTACGAAGGCAAGTGGTTCGACCCGAAGTTCAAGAAGGACGATGACGCCGAACGTCGCGCCGACCGGCTGTGGAACGCGGCCGATGCCGAGGCCATCGCCGCGGCGGTGCGCGGCCAGCACGGCCGGGTCCGCGAGGAGGCCAAGCCCAGCAACCAGGCCAGCCCGCTGCTGTATGACCTGACGACGCTGCAGCGCGAGGCCAACTCGCGTTTCGGCTTCTCGGCCAAGACCACGCTGTCGATCGCGCAGGCGCTGTACGAGAAGCACAAGGTCCTGACCTACCCCCGGACCGACGCGCGCGCGCTGCCCGAGGACTACCTGCCGGTGGCGAAACAGACGCTGGGCATGATTGCCGACGAGGACCTGCCCGGCCCGCTGCGCGAGCTGGCCCAGCATGCCCGCAAGGCGCTCAACGACGGCTACGTCAAGCCGAGCAAGCGGATCTTCGACAACACCAAGATCTCGGACCACTTCGCCATCATCCCGACGCTGCAGGCACCGCGTGCGCTGACCGAGATCGAGGCCAAGCTCTACGACATGGTGGTCAAGCGCTTCATCGCGGTGTTCTACCCGTCGGCCGAGTTCATGGTCACGACCCGGATCACCGAGGTGTCCGCAGGCAACGGCCTGCCGGCCGATCTGGCCAAGGCGGTGGGCGGCACGCTGAGCTTCCAGACCAACGGCAAGGTGCTGGTCAACCCGGGCTGGCTGGCCGTCTACGGCAAGGAAGCGCAGGACGAGGACGCCAACCTCGTGCCGGTGCAGCCCGACGAGCGCGTGTCGGCCGAGGAACTGCGCATCGCCGCGCTAAAGACCCGTCCGCCGGCCCGCTACAACGAGGCCACGCTGCTGAGCGCGATGGAAGGCGCCGGCAAGCTGATCGACGACGAGGAGCTGAAGGCCGCGATGCAGGAGAAGGGCCTGGGCACGCCGGCCACGCGCGCGCAGGTCATCGAAGGGCTGATCCTCGAGAAGTACATGTACCGCGACGGCCGCGACCTCGTGCCGACCGCCAAGGCCTTCCAGCTGATGACGCTGCTGCGCGGCCTGGCCGTCGAGGACCTGACCAAGCCCGAGCTGACCGGCCAGTGGGAGCACCAGCTCGCGCAGATGGAGAAGGGCAAGCTCAGCCGCGACGAGTTCATGGCCGGCATTGCCGACATGGCCCAGCGCATCGTGCGCAAGGCCAAGGAATACGACCGCGACACGATCCCCGGCGACTACGCGACCTTGTCCGCGCCCTGCCCGAACTGCGGCGGCACCGTGAAAGAGAACTACCGCCGCTTTGCGTGTGTCGGCAAGACAGCCGAGGCCACCGACGTGGCCGAAGGCGCCGGCTGCGGCTTCTCGATCACCAAGATCCCCGCCGGCCGCAGCTTCGAGCTGCACGAGGCCGACGCCTTCCTGCGCGACCACCGCATCGGCCCGCTGGAGGGCTTCCGCTCCAAGGCCGGCTGGCCCTTCACCGCCGAGCTGAAGCTGGTGCGCGACGACGAGATCCACAACTGGAAGCTCGAGTTCGACTTCGGCGAGGACGAGAAGAAGGCCCAGGAGGACGGCGAGCCGGTCGACTTCAGCGGCGCCGAGAGCCTGGGCGCCTGCCCGAAGTGCGCCGGCCATGTCTACGAACATGGCACCAACTACGTCTGCGAGCACGCGGTCGGTGCGCACCAGACCTGCGACTTCAAGACCGGCGCGATCATCCTGCAGCAGCCGGTCACGCACGAGCAGGTGCGCAAGCTGCTGGCCGGCGGGAAGACCGACCTGCTCGACGGCTTCGTCTCCAACAAGACGCGGCGCAAGTTCAAGGCCTTCTTGAGCTATGACAAGAAGGAAGGCAAGGTTGTCTTCGAGTTCGAGCCGCGTGCCGCGCGGGTGCCGGCCAAGAAGGCGGCCCGGACTGCGAAAAGCGATCCGGCCTGAGCCATCCGCGCCACACCGATCGTCTGGAAGGCCCGCTGCAGCGGGCCTTTTTCATGGTTCGGCCTGAAAGCGCGCGAGTAAAGTTGCGCGCTGTCCTCGGTCTGACGGCGATCCGCCGCACCGCTGGACCAGCCCATGACACAGCCTGATGCACTGCACCTGCTCGAAGTGGGGGCGCGCAGTCATGACAGCCTCACCGAACGCCTGGCCAGCCTGCACGCCCAGGTCCGGCGGGCCGTGCCGGCGGTCGACCGCATCGCCTGCGCGCTCTACGAGGCCGATGGCGACGAGCTGGTCACCTTCGTCCACAGCACGGTGTCGGCACAACCGTTGCGGGCCTACCGCTTCCGGCTCGCCGACAGCCAGCCGCTGAGCGAGCTGGTGGCCCGGCGCGGCGAACGGGTCATCGACGACATCGGCGTCGACCTGCAAGGCGCCAGCCACGAACATGCCCACACGCGCTGGCTGGTCGAACAGGGCTATCGCAGCTCCTACACGATCCCGCTGTTCGAGCATGACCGCCTGCTCGGCCTGCTGTTCTTCGACGCCCTGACGCCCGGCGCCTTCAGCGCGCTGGTGTGCGAACGGCTGCGCCCCTATGCCAACCTGGTCGCGCTGCTGCTGAGCCAGGAGCTGACCACCATGCGCATGCTGGTCGGCTCGATCAAGCTGGCGCAGGCCTTCGCCAACCTGCGCGACATCGAGACCGGCAGCCACCTGAGCCGCATCTCGGCCTACGCCCGCCTGATGGCGCGCCGGCTGGCGGCCGAACGTGGCTGGGACGACGAGTTCATCGAACACGTCTTCCTGTTCTCGCCGCTGCACGACATCGGCAAGGTCGGCGTGCCCGACGAGATCCTGCTCAAGCCCGGCCGGCTCGAACCGCACGAATGGGCCGAGATGACCACCCACGTCACCAAGGGCGAACAGATCGTCGAGGAGATGGTCAGCACCTTCGGCCTGGAGCACCTGCCGGGCGTGCAGGTGCTGCGCCAGATCGTCGCGGCGCATCACGAATGCCTCGATGGCAGCGGCTATCCGCGCGGTCTCAAGGGCGACGAGGTGCCGGCTGCGGCCCGCCTCGTCGCGGTCGCCGACATCTACGACGCGCTGCGCAGCGAGCGGCCCTACAAGCCGGCCTGGCCGGTCGAGACCACGCTGGCCGAGCTGCGCCGGCTGGCCAGCCGCGGCCGGCTCGATGCCGGCATCGTCGAGGCCCTGATGGCCGAGGTCGACACCTTCGAGGCGCTGCGCCTGCGCTTCCACGATCCCGACCCGCTGGGCTGAGACGGACGCAGGCCGTCAGCCGCGACACTGCGGCCATGACCTGGGACCTTGCCTTCAAGCTGCTGGCGCTCTTCGCGATGATCGCGATCGGCTGGATCGCCACCCGTCGCGGCCTGCTCGGCGGTGCCGAGGGCCAGCGTGCGCTGGCCGGTGCCGCCTTCGGGATCTTCCTGCCCGCGCTGCTGTTCCGGACCATGGCGGTGCTGGACCTGTCGCACCTGCCCGGCCCGCTGCTGCTGGCCTTCTTCGGCCCGCTGTCGCTGTGGGCGCTGGCGGTCTGGTGGTGGGAACGCCGGCGCGCGGCGGCGCATGACGTCGCCGATGCCCATCCGGCCGATCCGGCGGTGCGCTCGGTCGGGCTGACCTTCGGCAACTCGGTCCAGGTCGGCCTGCCGTTCGCGGCGGCGCTGTTCGGCGAGGCCGGCCTGCAGCTGCACCTGGCCATCGTCGCGCTGCATGCGCTGGGCATCCTGAGCCTGATCACCGTGCTGGCCGAGGTGGACCTGGCGCGCGCCGCCGCCCGCCAGGGCCAGGGCGCCGCGCTGCTGCCGATGCTGGCGGGCATCCTGCGCCAGAGCCTGCTGCACCCGGTCGTGCTGCCGGTGCTGCTGGGCATGGGCTGGCGGCTCGCCGGCCTGACGCTGCACCCGGTTGTCGACAACATGCTGGTGACGCTCGGGCAGGCCGGCGTGCCGCTGTGCCTGATCCTGATCGGCGCCTCGCTGGCACAGCACGGCCTGGCCACCGACCCCCGGGCGCTGCTGGGCCGGGTGCTGCTCAAGCTGCTGCTGCTGCCGGCGCTGATCGGCGCGGCGGGCTGGTGGATCTTCGGCCTGCGCGGTCTGCCGCTGTCGGTGCTGGTGATGGCCGCCGCGCTGCCGATCGGCAGCAACGCGCTGCTGTTCGCGCAGCGCTACCGCACCCGCGAAGGCGAGGCCAGCGCGGTCATCGTGGTGTCGACCGTGCTGTTCGCTTTCAGCGCACCGCTGTGGCTGGCTGTCCTGGCGTGGCTTTCCTGACGAGGCTCGGGACTGTTCCTAGGTGGGACTAACCCTCGACAGGTGTCGAGATGTCCGTGAAATCTCGCCATGCAAAAAATCACGCGCGGGTTAACCCGTGGGTTGTCAGCTTGTGTTGGAAGGGCGTCAGGACTTGGTCAGTGGCTCCTTTGACAGTCCGCCCCAAGCGCCGCACCCGCAGCGTCTCAAGTTTCTTCCCAGGAGATTTCATGGCCAGCACCACCGCCAATGCACCGGCCGCCGCAACTCCGATGACCGCCGAGGAAAAGAAGGTGATCTTCGCCTCCTCGCTGGGCACGGTGTTCGAGTGGTACGACTTCTATCTGTACGGCTCGCTCGCAGCGATCATCGCCAAGCAGTTCTTCAGCGGCCTGGATCCGTCCGCCGCCTTCATCTTCGCGCTGCTCGCGTTTGCCGCCGGCTTCATCGTGCGTCCGTTCGGCGCGCTGGTGTTCGGTCGTCTGGGCGACATGATCGGCCGCAAGTACACCTTCCTGGTGACGATCCTGATCATGGGTCTGGCCACCTTCATCGTCGGTGTGCTGCCCAACTACGCGTCGATCGGCGTGGCCGCTCCGGTCATCCTGATCAGCCTGCGCATGCTGCAGGGCCTGGCCCTGGGCGGCGAGTACGGTGGTGCCGCGACCTACGTCGCCGAGCACGCGCCGCACGGCCGTCGCGGTGCCTACACCGCCTGGATCCAGACCACCGCGACGCTGGGTCTGTTCCTGTCGCTGATCGTCATCCTGTCGACCCGCACCATCGTCGGCGAGGAAGCCTTCGCCGACTGGGGCTGGCGCGTGCCGTTCATCGTCTCGATCATGCTGCTGGCCATCTCGGTGTGGATCCGCCTGAGCATGAACGAGTCGCCCGCCTTCAAGAAGATGAAGGAAGAGGGCAAGACCTCGAAGGCCCCGCTGTCCGAGTCGTTCGGCCAGTGGAAGAACCTGAAGATCGTGCTGCTGGCCCTGTTCGGCCTGGTCGCCGGTCAGGCCGTGGTCTGGTACACGGGTCAGTTCTACGCGCTGTTCTTCCTGACCAGCGTGCTGAAGGTCGACGGTTCCACCGCCAACCTGCTGGTCGCCGCGTCGCTGATCATCGGCACCCCGTTCTTCGTGGTCTTCGGCACCCTGTCGGACAAGATCGGCCGCAAGCCGATCATCATGGCCGGCCTGCTGCTCGCGATCCTGACCTTCTTCCCGCTGTTCAAGGCGCTGACGGAAGCCGCCAACCCGGACCTGGCCAAGGCGCAAGCCACCGCCCAGATCTCGGTCAAGGCTGACCCGAAGACCTGCTCGTTCCAGGGCAGCCCGATCGCCCGTGAAGTCGACTTCACGAACCCCTGCGACATCGCCAAGCGTGCCCTGGCCCAGAACTCGGCCAGCTACGTGAACGAAGCCGTGGCGCCCGGTACCCCGACGATCGTCAAGATCGGCGACAAGGAACTGGCGGTTCCGACCGGCGTCCTGACCGCCGGCGGTCACAAGTTCGACGACGAGTCGGGCAAGGCCATCGCCGCGTTCAAGAAGGAACTGACGGGTTCGCTGAAGGAAGCCGGCTACCCGGCCAAGGCTGACCCGGCCAAGCTGGACAAGGTCAAGGTCATCCTGATCCTGTCGATCCTGGTGATCTACGTGACGATGGTCTACGGCCCGATCGCCGCCATGCTGGTCGAGATGTTCCCGACCCGCATCCGCTACACCTCGATGAGCCTGCCGTACCACATCGGCAACGGCTGGTTCGGCGGCCTGATGCCCACGATCGCCTTCGCGATGGTGGCCCAGAACGGCAACATGTACTACGGCCTCTGGTACCCCATCACGATCGCTGCCATCACCCTGGTGATCGGTCTGCTGTTCGTGAAGGAAACCAAGGACGTCGACATCTACGCCGGCGACTGATCCCAGTCCCGCGCAGACCGGCCGATGCCACGCGCATCGGTCGGGTCGGCACCCTCTTGACGCCCGGCCCCGTGCCGGGCGTCGTCGTTTGGCGCAGCGCAAGCGGTGCGTCAGTGCCCGACCGCATCATGGCCACCTCGCGGCACAGGATCGGGCCGCACCTTTTCCCCATCTCTCAAGACCCAAGGAACATCCGTCATGTGGAAGCTCGTCGTTGGTTTCATCCTGTTCGCAGCCCTGGCGCTGTTCGTCCTCAGCAAGGGTGGCGACATCGACATGAGCGGCGAGAAGCACGGCACCGAGACGCATGAGGCCGCCCCGGCCGCCTCCGGCGCCGCATCGGCCGCCGCCTCGGAACCGGCCGCCGCTCCGGCCGCCTCGGCCGCCTCCGGCTCCTGAGACCCTGCCGCCACTCCACCGCTTCCACCCGCGCCTGCTCGACGCCTGGCGCGGCTATGACCGACGGACGTTCGCGGCCGACGCGGCTGCGGGACTCACGGTCGGGGTGGTGGCGTTGCCGCTCGCGATGGCCTTCGCCATCGCCTCGGGCGTCAAGCCCGAACAAGGTCTGGTCACCGCGATCGTCGCGGGCTTCCTGATCTCGGCGCTGGGCGGCTCGCAGGTCCAGATCGGCGGGCCGGCCGGCGCCTTCATCGTCATCGTCTACGGGATCGTCGAGCGCTTCGGCCTGGCGAACCTGCTGATCGCCACGATGCTGGCCGGCGTGCTGCTGCTGCTGATGGGCTGGTTCCGTCTCGGCGCGCTGGTGCGCTACATCCCCGTCAGCATCGTCACCGGCTTCACCAACGGCATCGCGGTGCTGATCGGCCTGTCGCAGGTCAAGGACCTGCTGGGGCTGCCGATCGACAAGCTGCCGGCCGACTTCCTGACCCAGCTCGGCGTGCTGGCCGGCGCCTTGCCGCGGCTCGATCCGCTGGCGCTGCTGATCGGCCTGGCCAGCCTCGCGGTGGTCGTGCTGTGGCCCAAGTCCTACCGCATGGACGTCGCGCCGCAGGGTTGGCGGGCCCGCATCGGCCGCATCGCCGCGCACCTGCCCGGCACGCTGGTCGTGCTGGTCGCCTCGACCGCCGCGACCGCGTGGCTGCACCTGCCGGTCGAGACCATCGGCTCGCGCTTCGGCGCCATCCCGCAGGGCCTGCCGCCGATCGAGCTGCCGGCGCTGAGCTGGGCCAGCGCCAAGCTGCTGCTGATCCCGACGGTGACCATCGCCCTGCTCGGCGCGATCGAGTCGCTGCTGTGTGCCCGCGTGGCCGACAACCTGGCCGACCACCCGCGCCACGATCCGAACCAGGAGCTGATGGCGCAGGGCGTGGCCAACCTCGTGACGCCGCTGTTCGGCGGCATCCCGGCCACCGGCACCATCGCCCGCACCGTCACCAACGTGCGCGCCGGCGCCCGCACGCCGGTCGCCGGCATGGTCCACGCGGCCGCGATCCTGGTCGTGATGCTGGTCGCCGCGCCGCTGGCGCAGCACGTGCCGCTGGCCGCGCTGGCCGGCATCCTGCTGTTCGTGGCCTGGAACATGGGCGAGTGGCGCGCCTTCGCGCATCTGCGCCAGTTCAACCTGCCCTACCGCACGACGCTGCTGGGCACCTTCGTGCTGACGGTGGTGTTCGACCTGACGGTCGCCGTCGAGGTCGGCCTGCTGCTGGCCTGCGGCTTCTTCATCTGGCGCATGAGCCAGCTGTTCAGCGTCGAGCCGGTCGACCGGCCCGATCTGGCGGATCTGCCCGAAGGCACCGTGCTGCAGCGCCTGCAGGGCGCCCTGTTCTTCGGCGCGGTCGGCAAGCTCGAAGGGCTGGAGACACGCCTGCCGGCCGGCACGACCCGGCTGGTGCTGGACCTGGACCGGCTGATCTGGATCGACACCTCCGGCGTCGACGCGCTGCGCCAGCTGCACCGCCAGTTGGGCCGCGCCGGCATCGCGCTGGTGCTGGCGGCCCCGCAGGCGCAGGCCCGCTCGCTGATCCAGCGTTCGGGCCTCGCCGCCGAGCTGGGCCCGGACGGTCTGGTCGACGACATCGCCTAGCGCCGCTGCGGCCTATCCCGGGCGCTGGACAATCGCGCCTTCCCCGTTGAACGCGTGCCCCATGACCGATCCGATCGACCGCCCGCTGGCGTCCACCTCCCTCGTCCGCGTCGACGACCCCGACCGCCCCGAGCCGGTCCGCCGCGTCGTCGCCGAGCTGGCGTCCCGGGGCCACGGCCACCCGGTCCACTGGCTGGACGTGCCGGCCCGCACCGCGCAGGAAGCGGCCGACGCGCTGGGCGTGTCGCTCGGCCAGATCGCCAAGAGCGTGATCTTCCGGCGCCGCGCCGACGACGTCGCCGTGCTGGTCGTGACGGCCGGCGACCGCCGCGTCGACGAGGCCCGCGTGGTCGCCCATGCCGGCCCGATCGGCCGTGCCGATGCGGCCTACATCAAGGCGCAGACCGGCTTCTCGATCGGCGGCGTGTCGCCGGTCGGCCACCTGAACGCGCCGCTGGTGCTGGTCGATGCCTCGCTGGGGCGCTTCCCGGTCATCTGGGCGGCGGCCGGCCATCCGTGCGCGGTCTTCCCGCTCAGCCCGGCCGAGCTGGCCCGGCTGTGTGGCGACGCGCCGGTGCGGGATGTCGTGGAGGGCGTCGCACCGGCTGCGGCGGGCACACCATGACGACCGCCCGCCCCCAGGCCACGCCGCCCGGGCGCGTGCCGAGCCCCTGCATCAACGTCTGCCGGCTGGACGCCGCCCAGCGCCATTGCACCGGCTGCCTGCGCCGCCTCGACGAGATCGCCGGCTGGTCGCGCATGACCGAGGCGCAGCAGCTGGCGGTGCATGCCGCGATCGCCTGGCGGCGCGAACACGGCATGGCCAGCGAGCCGCCCGTCGCGCCTGGCACGCCGATCACGCCGGCGTCAGGCGCCTAGACCCGTCCCGTCGGCCTGATCGGCACGGCGCAACCAGGCCCGGCCGATCAGGAACTCCAGCGTCGTCGCCAGCGCCATCAGGCCGGCGCCGCTGGCCAGGATGGTGGCCGGCGTCGCGTCGTGCATCACCGTCCAGAAACCGCCCAGCGCGATCATCCGGAACAGCCACAGCCCCGCTTCGCGCATCGCGATGCGGTCGGCCAGCGAGCCGTGGAAGTCCATCGCGCGCTGGTGCAGCACCTGTTCGCTGGCCTGCCAGAACGGGCTGATGCCGGCCTGCATGACCAGGTGCAGCACGTAGAGGGCCGGTACCCAGGCACTGGCACCCAGCAGCAGGTGGGCGGTGGCCAGGCCCAGCGTCGACAGGGCCATGGTCCGGACCCGGTTGCCGGCATGGCGGCGGTGCCGCAGCGCCCACAGGCCGAACGCGCCGGCCAGCGTCGCCAGCGTCGCGACCCAGCCGTAGTGGCTGGCCTTGCCGAGCGCCTGCATGGCGCCGCTGGCGCTCATCACCGTGCCGACCGCGAACATCACCGACGACAGCCCGTACAGCCGCATCGACGCCCGCCAGCCCGCCTGCCGCACCAGCGCCCAGGGCCGATGCAGGCGCACCGGCGGCGTGTCCGGCAGGCGGTGCACGGTGGCCAGCGCGCCGAACGCCGCCAGCGCGGCATAGCCCCGGTAGAGGCCGCGCGTGGCGTCCGGTCCGTCGCCGGCCCAGGTCAGCCACAGGCTGGCGAGTGCCATCACCACCAGGCTGACGACCACCGACGTGACGGTGACGTGCGAGGCGTAGCTGTCGCGCTCGGCATCCTCGACCTGGCGCAGCTCGATCCAGTGCCGGCCGGCCCAGGCCAGGCCGATGAAGCCGCCGACCGCCAGGGCCAGCAGGCCCGGATGCCGATGCGCGAACGGCAGCAGCCCGGCGGCTAGCAGCATCGCCGCCCGGCTCATGCGCCGGCTGTCGACCCGCCACAGCGCGCCGCTGGCATAGACCAGCGACAGCCCGGCCATGACCGCGCTGAGCATCACCAGCGTGTAGGTGACCGTGGCGACGATGCCGCCTTCGGCATGGACCAGCACGGCGCCGAAGCCGACCAGCGTGGACACGCCGGCCTGCACCGCGATGTAGGGCAGCAGACGGCGTTCGAGAGGGCTGAAGAGCATGGCGTGAAGTGTCGCCGCCGCCCCGTCCTGACGCGATCCTGAGGCCGGCCGTGCTAGCTTCGTCGCCATGAACTCACGGTCTTCAGGATGGCGCGACGGGCGGCGCGGCTGGCCCGCGCTGGCGGTCTGGGCGGCCACCTTCGGGCTGCTGTTCCTGCTCGACCGCCACATCGAGCTGGCCACCGGTGCGCTGCTGCTGGTGCTGGGGTCGGCGCTGGCCTCGCCGTGGGGGTCGCCGGGCCGGACGCTGGTCGCCAGCGGGCTGGCCGTGCTGGCCTTCGACCTCGCCTTCGTGCCGCCGCGCGGCACCTGGCAGGTGGCCCTGCACCAGCACGTGCTGCTGCTGGTCACCGTGCTCGTGGTCAGCTGGATCGTCACGCTGCTGGTCGCCCGACAGCGCGCGCTGGCCGATGCGGCGCGGGCGGGCGAGCGCCGGTCCGAACAGCTGCGCCGCTTCGGCGAGGCCCTGCGCGACGCGGCGGACCTGCCGTCGCTGCTGCCGCGGCTGCGCACCGAGCTGGCCGAGGCTGCCGGGTTCGTGCAGTCGGTCGTCGTGGCGATCGAGATCGGGCCTGACGCGCCGCCGCCCGATGCGCCGCCGCCCGGTTGCAGCGCCGACGAGATCGCCGGGCTGGTGCTGTGCCGCGACACCGGCCGGCCGATGGGCCCCGGCACCGGCCGGCACGAGGAACAGCCGGCCTGGTACCTGCCGCTGCGCGGGCCTTCGGCGGTGCACGGCGTCGCGCTGCTGCGCCTGCCCGGCGTGAGCGATGACGCCGAGCCCTGGCCCATGCCGGCCCGTGACCAGGCCCAGGCGCTGTGCGACCTGATGGGCGCGGCGCTGGACCGGGCCGCCACCCGCGAGGCGGCGCGTCAGGCTGACGCGGCCGCGCAGGCCCAGCGGCTGCGCAACACGCTGCTGGCGGCCATCGCACACGACCACCGCACGCCGCTGGCGACCATCCTCGGCGCGGCGTCGTCCTTGCACGACCAGGGCGAGCGGCTCGACGCGGCGCAGCGGCGCCGGCTGGCGGCGACCATCGTCGACGAGGCCACGCAGCTGGCCCGCCTGACCGACAACACGCTGCAGCTGGCCCGGCTCGACGCGCCCGGCCTGGCCTTGCGGCGCGACTGGGAATCGGTCGAGGAACTGGTCGGCACGGCCTTGAGACGGGTCCGCGCCCGCCACCCGGAAGCGCCGCTGCGGTCCCGCCTGATCGGCCCGCTGCCGCTGCTGCGGGTCGACGCGGTGCTGCTGGTCCAGCTGCTCGACAACCTGCTCGACAACGCGCTGCGGCACGGCGGGCCGCACCGGCCGGTCGAGGTGCTGGCGCGGGTCGCCGCCGAACGGGTCGTCATCGCCGTGCGCGACCGCGGTCCGGGCGTGCCACCGGCGCTGCGCGGCCGCATCTTCGAGCCCTATGCCCGTGGCGATGCCGGGCGCGGTGATCCGGCCGGCGACGGCCGCCACGGCGCCGGACTCGGGCTCGCGCTGTGCCGCTCGATCGCGCGCGTGCACGGCGGCGAGCTGGTGCTGCGCCCGCGCGGCCACGGCGGCTCGAGCTTCGAACTCTCGTTGCCGATGGAAGCGCCGACATGAGCCGCACCGTGCTGCTGGTCGAGGACGACCGCGAGCTGCGCACCACGCTGCGCGAGGCGCTCAGCGTCGAAGGTCACCGCGTGCTGGCCGCCGCCAGCCTGGCCGACGCCCGGGCGCAGGCCCGCCAGGCGCTGGCCACGCACGGTCTGGACCTGGTGCTGCTGGACCTGGGCCTGCCGGACGGCGACGGCACCGAACTGGTCACCGAGCTGCGCAGCCGCGCATCGCTGCCGCTGATCGTGATCTCGGCGCGTGGCGAGGAGGCCGGCAAGGTCGCGCTGCTCGATGCCGGTGCCGACGACTACCTCGTCAAGCCGTTCAGCCTGGCCGAGCTGCTGGCGCGCATGCGCGTGGCCTGGCGTCATCGCGGCGCGGTCGTCGCGCCAGCCCAGACCCGTTACGAGGCCGGTGGCCTTTGCGTCGACCTGCCGGCCCACCGGGTCTGCTGCGACGGCGTCGAGGTCCACCTGACGCCGACCGAGTTCAAGCTGCTGGCGCGGCTGGTGCGGCAGGCCGGCCAGGTGGTCACGCACCGCCAGCTGCTGGCCGATGTCTGGGGCGCCGAACACGTCGACCAGACCCAGTACCTGCGGCTCTACATGGGCCAGCTGCGCGCCAAGCTGGAAGCCACGCCGGGTGATCCGCGGCTGCTGCTGACAGAGCCGGGCATCGGCTACCGGCTGGCCGATCCGGAGCGGCCTGGGTCGTGATGCGTGGCTGACGGCGTCCTGATGCGATCCTGATGCGAGCGGCGGCACGCTCGGGGCCTCGCAGTTTCCAGGGTCATGTCCATGCCCGAATCCCGTTCCGCCAGTGCCGACCTGCCCACGTCGCGTCACCCGACCGACAACGGCAACAGCAACGGCAACAGCCACGACGCCGCACAGCCGTCGTCCCATCGCCGCCAGGGCCTGGCCGCGCTGACGCTGGGCGCCATCGGCGTCGTCTACGGCGACATCGGCACCAGCCCGCTCTACACGATGAAGGAAGTCTTCTCGCCCGCCAACGGCGTGCCGCTGGACGCGGCCAACCTGATCGGCGCGGTCTCGGTCATCTTCTGGGCGCTGATGCTGGTGGTGACGCTGAAGTACGTCGTGCTGATCCTGCGCGCCGACAACCACGGCGAAGGCGGCGGGCTGGCGCTGACGGCGCTGGCCGCGCAGGCGGTGCGCGAGCAGCCCCGGCTGCGCCACGGCCTGCTGCTTCTGGGCGTGTTCGGCGCGACGCTGTTCTACGGCGACAGCGTGATCACGCCGGCCATCTCGGTGCTCGGTGCCATCGAGGGCCTGCAGCTGGTCACGCCGGCACTGGACGCCTGGGTCGTGCCGCTGGCGGTGCTCGTGCTGATCGGCCTGTTCGCGATGCAGCGCCACGGCACGGCGGCGGTCGGGCGCTGGTTCGGGCCGGTGATCGTGCTGTGGTTCGTCACGCTGGGCGTGTCGGGCCTGTTCCACATCGCCGAGTCGCCGGCCATCCTCGCGGCGCTGAACCCGGTGCACGCGCTCGACTTCCTGCTGGCGCGGGGCTGGCACGTCTTCGCCGCGCTCGGTGCGATCGTGCTGGCGCTGACCGGCGCCGAGGCGCTCTACGCCGACATGGGCCACTTCGGCCGCCGGCCGATCCAGCTGGCCTGGACCGGCCTGGTGCTGCCGTCGCTGGCGCTGAACTACCTGGGCCAGGGGGCCCTGCTGATGGCCGATCCGGGCGCCATCGAGAACCCGTTCTACCGCCTCTTCCCCGACGCCTGGGTGCTGCCGGCCGTCGTGCTGGCGACGGCGGCGGCCATCATCGCGTCGCAGGCGGTGATCTCGGGCGCCTACTCGATGACGCAGCAGGCCATCCAGCTCGGCTTCCTGCCGCGCATGCGGGTGCGCCACACCTCCGCCCGCGAGGCCGGCCAGATCTACATGCCGGCCGTCAATGCCGTGCTGCTGGCCGGCGTGGTGGCGGCGGTGCTGCACTTCGGCAGCTCGTCCGCGCTCGCGGCGGCCTACGGCATCGCGGTGACGCTGACGATGCTGATCACCACGCTGCTGACCTGGTTCGTGGTGCGGCGCGCCTGGCGCGTGCCGGCGCCGCTGGCGATCGGCGCGACCGCCTTCTTCCTCGTGCTGGACCTGTTGCTGGTGGCCGGCTGCGCGGTCAAGTTCCTCGACGGCGGCTGGTTCCCGCTGGCGCTGGGCCTGCTGCTGTTCGTCGCGATGAGCACCTGGGCGCGTGGCCGCAGCCGGCTGCTGGCGGGCATCCGCCAGGAAGGGCTGGACCTGCGGCCCTTCGTCGACGCGCTCGACACCACCGGCATCTGCCGCGCCGACCGCACGGCGGTCTACCCGGTGGCCGACCCGGCGACGGTGCCGCAGGCGCTGCTGCACAACCTCAAGCACAACCAGGTCCTGCACCGCAGCAACGTGATCCTGACGGTCGTGTTCGAGCCGGTGCCGTGGGTGCCGATGACCGAGCGCATCGAGGTCGAGCCGCTCGGCCACGGCTTCTGGCGCGTCACCCTGCACTACGGTTTCATGAACACGCCCGACGTGCCGCAGGCGCTGACGCTGGCGGCCACGCACGGGCTGCGCGTGCCGGTGTTCGAAACCAGCTACTTCCTGAGCCGCGAGACCGTGGTGCCGGCCGCCGACCCCGGCATGGCGGCCTGGCGCGCGGCGCTGTTCGCGGTCATGAGCCGCCACGCCAGCGACGTCGCCGCCTACTTCCGACTGCCCGACAACGCGGTGGTGGAGCTGGGCACTCGGGTGCAGGTGTGATGTGGGCCCCTCGCCGGGCGAATACGCCCGTCGATCCCCCGGGGGGATGCGGGCCGGCTTGGGGCGGCCCGGCGCTCGGCCCGTGGCCCCTCGCGACCGCTCATGCCTCCAGCAGGCCCCAGCGCAGCGCGAGCAGCGTGAGCTCGGCCTGGTTGGCCGCGCCGAGCTTCTGCTTGACGTTGTAGAGGTGGGTGCCGACGGTGCTGGCGCTGAGCTTCAGGCGGCTGGCGATGTCGGCCACGCTGGCGCCGCGGGCCAGCATCACGAAGACCTCGAACTCGCGCTCGGACAGCGCGTCGACCGGGTTGGGCTCGTTGCCGAGCTGCGCCAGCGCGAGCTTCTGGGCGATGGCCGGGTCGATGTAGCGCTGGCCGGCGGCGACGCGGCGGATCGCGTCGACCAGGGCCTCGGGCGCGCCGCGCTTGCTCAGGTAGCCCTGCGCGCCGGCGGCCAGCACGCGGCGCGGGTGGGCGGTGTCCTCGTGGGCCGACAGCACCAGCACGCGCAGCGTGTCGTCGCGGGCGCGCAGCCGGCGCAGCAGCTCCAGGCCGGTCATGCCGGGCATCGACAGGTCCAGCACCAGCAGGTCGGGCCGGACCCGCTCGACCAGCGCCAGCGCCTCGTCGCCGGACGCCGCCTCGGCGACCACCTCGATGCCGGCATCGGCCGACTCCAGCAGCATCTTGAAGCCCATCCGGACGATGGTGTGGTCGTCGACCAGCATGACGCGGATCATCGGCCGGCTCCCGTGCCGATCGCCCCGGCAGCCAGGATCGGCAGATCGGCCTCGATCCGCACGCCCGGTCGTTCGCCGCCCGGCTGGGCCGCCTCGACCGCCAGCGTGCCGCCGAGGCTGCGGACCCGCTCGCGCAGGCCGCGCAGGCCGTAGTGGCCGGGCCGCTGCCAGTCGGCCGGCAGGCCGCAGCCGTTGTCGTCGACCCGCACCCGCAGGCGCGGCTGGCCGGGCAGGTCATCGAGCTGGACGGCAATGTGCAGCAGCGTCGCGCCGCTGTGGCGCAGCGCGTTGTTGAGGGCCTCCTGCACGACCCGGTAGGCGGCCAGCGCCAGGTCGCCGTCCAGGTCGGCCGGCAACGGCGTGACCGTCAGCTCGATGCGGGGTGCGCCCGGGTGCTGGCGCGCGCCGCCGGCCAGGTCGGCCAGCGCGTCGGCCAGGCCCAGGCTGTCGAGCGCCAGCGGCGTCAGGCGCGGGATCAGGCCGTGCATGACGGAATAGAGCCGGCCGGCCTCGTCGGCGATCAGCGTCGCGGTGGCCTGACCAGCCGAGTCGCGCGTGGCCAGCCGGTTGGACAGCGACATCGCCAGGCTGCGCATCGCGGTGACCGACTGGCCCAGCTCGTCGTGCAGCTCGCGGGCGATCTCGCGCCGCTCGCGTTCGGTGTGCAGCTCGACCTGATGGGCGATCTCGCGGCTCTCGGCCAGCGAACGCTGGGCCTCGTAGGCGGCCAGTCGGGCCTGCAGCTGGTCCTCGACGGCGGCGGCCATGCGGTTGATGGCCGTGCCGATCGAGCCGGCCTCGCGCCCCGGCAGGGCCGGCAGGCGGGCCGCATAGTCGCCGCGTTCAAGCCGGCCGAGGCCTTCCAGAATGGTCGCGAACGGTCGCAGCGTGACGCCGACGAACCAGAACACCAGCGCGTTGATCAGCAACAGCGCCACGCCGCCGAGCGCGGCCAGGCGCTGCAGGTCGTCCCAGCCGTCCAGCACCGCGCGGGAGGCATCGGCCTCGACCGTCAGCTTGCCGCCGCCGGGCAGCTCGATGATCTGGCGCTGCGGCGGCGGCGCGATCCAGTCGGTGAACCAGGCCGGAGCCTCGCGGCCCTGCTTGTAGACCGACGGCGGCGAGCGGTAGATCGGCCGCCCCTCGCGGTCGACCAGCGTGATCTCGTTGGCGCGCACCCGGCCGAGCTGGCGCAGGAAATCGAGCATGCCGTCCGGCCCGGACAGGCGGTAGACCCAGCCGACCCGCTGCAGCATCTGCGCGGCCACGCGGTTGCCGGCGACGATCTCCTCGTGGACGCTGCTGCGGGTCGCGAAGATCTGCAGCAGCAGCAGCGCCGCGACGAACCCCGCCATCAGCACGGCCAGCAGCACCTGGACCTTGAAGCGCAGGCTGCGGCGGCTGGTGCGCGCGGTGGCGATGCTGGCGTCGGCAACGGGTTCGGAATGGGCGGTGATGCTGGCCATGACGCGATTGTCCCGGCGTCGCGGCGGCCTGGCGGCGCCCCGGAGGCTGGGGACTACCCGCCCGCCGAATGGCGATTTTCATGAGCCCCGGCTCATGGTCCGAGCGACGACAGCGCCGCGTCGATTGCCGACACTGGCTACGCATCGGAACACCACCGGTGCTTCCGAACCCCCTTCGACACTTGAACTGGAGACTGCCATGACCTGGGAAACCCCCGCCGCGATCGACTTCCGCTTCGGCTTCGAGATCACGATGTACGTCGCCGCCCGCTGAGCGGGCACCGCGACACCACGTCCCCTTGCGAGCCGCCACGGCCCGGCCCGGACTCGTTCCGACGCCGGGCCGTGTCGCGTCTGACGTCCTCGAGACTGCTGCCGAGACCGCCCTGTGACCGCCCCCGTGACCGACTCCCCGACCCTCGCCCCGCAAGCCCTGACCGTGCGCGTGCTGGGCTCCGCCGCCGGCGGTGGTTTCCCGCAGTGGAACTGCAACTGCCGCCAGTGCGCGGCGGTGCGCGCCGGCTCGCCGCACCACCGCGCCCGCACCCAGTCGTCGATCGCCGTCGGCGGCCCGGACGACTGGCTGCTGGTCAACGCATCGCCCGACATCCTGACCCAGCTGCAGCGCAGCCCGGCGCTGCAGCCGGCCCGTGCGCTGCGCGACACCGGCATCGCCGCCGTGCTGCTGTGCGACGGCCAGATCGACCACAGCACCGGCCTGTTCATGCTGCGTGAACGCGGCACGCCGCTGCCGCTGTGGAGCACCCGGCCGGCCCATGAGGACCTGAGCCAGGGCAACCCGATCCTGCGCGTGCTGGGCCACTACTGCGGTGTCGACTGGCACGAGCTGCCGATCGACGGCACGCCCGTCACGCTCCCGACCGCGCCGGGCACGCCCGGGCTGGCCCACCTGCGCATCACCGCGCTGCCGCTGGACAGCAAGCCGGCGCCGTATTCGCCGCACCGCGAGTCGCCGGTCGACGGCGACAACGTCGGCCTGATCCTGGAGAACACGGCCACCGGCGGGCGGGTCTTCTACGCCCCCGGCCTGGGCGCGATCAGCGCGGCCGTGTGGGAGGCCATGAACAGCGTCGACGCCGTGATGGTCGACGGCACCTTCTGGACCGACGACGAGATGATCCAGCTCGGCTTCTCGCGCAAGACCGCCCGCGACATCGGCCACCTGCCGCAGTCCGGCCCCGGCGGGATGCTGGAGGTGCTGGGCCGCCTGCCGGCGCGCACCCGCAAGCTGCTCATCCACATCAACAACACCAACCCGATCCTCGACGAGGCCTCGCCCGAGCGCCGCACCGTCGAGGCCCACGGGGTCGAGGTCACGCATGACGGCCTCGAACTGATGTTCTGACCCCGCAAGAGGCCCCGCCATGAACCACGCCACCCTGCCGCCCCTGAGCCCCGAGGCCGCCGCCGCGCTGGCCGACGCGCCCGCCTGGGACGCCGTCACCTTCGAGCAGAAGCTGCGCGAGCGTGGCCGCAGCTATCACATCCACCACCCGTTCAACGTGATGCTCAACACCGGCCGCGCGAGCCCCGAGCAGATCCGCGGCTGGGTCGCCAACCGGTTCTATTACCAGATCGCCATTCCGGTGAAGGACGCCGCCGTGCTGTCCAACTGCCCCGATCGCGAGGTGCGGCGCGGCTGGATCCAGCGCATCCTGGACCACGACGGCTTCGAGATCGGCGAGGTCAAGGATGCTGGCGGCATCGAGGCCTGGATCCGCCTGGGCACGGCGACCGGCCTGAGCCGCGAGGAGATCACCGACCTGCGCCATGTCGTGCCGGCGGTGAAGTTCGCGGTCGATGCCTACATCCACTTCGCCCGCGAGGCGCCGTGGCAGGAGGCGGTCTGCTCGTCGCTGACCGAGCTGTTCGCGCCCGAGATCCACAAGCAGCGCCTGGCCACCTGGCCCGAGCACTATCCGTGGATCGAGACCGAGGGCCTGAGCTACTTCCGCAACCGCGTCAGCCAGGCGCGGCGCGATGTCGAACAGGGACTGGCCGTGACGCTGGCGCACTTCCGCACCCGCGCGCAGCAGGAACGCGCGCTGACGATCCTGCAGTTCAAGCTCGACATCCTGTGGGCCATGAACGACGCGATGGCGCAGCGCTACGGGGTGAACGCATGAGCCCGACGATCGACCTGCACGACGACAGCGTGCCCGCCGTCGCCGCCGGCTTCCGCCTGCAGTGGGAGCAGGCCCAGGGCAACCACGTGCTGCTCTACCCCGAGGGCATGGTCAAGCTCAACCGCAGCGCCGGCGAGATCCTGAGCCGCTGCGACGGCGTCGTCTCGGTGGCTCAGCTGGTGAGCCAGCTGGAATCGGCCTTCGGTGCGCAGGGCCTGCGCGCCGACGTGATCGCCTTCCTGCAGATGGCGCGGCAACAGGGCTGGGTGCGCTGGTCATGAGCGCGGCACCCGTCAACCCGCCGATCGGCCCGCCGCTTTGGCTGCTCGCGGAGGTCACCTACCGCTGCCCGCTGCACTGCGTGTTTTGCTACAACCCGCTCGACTTCGCGGCCACCGGCAAGGCGCAGGAACTGTCCACCGAGGACTGGCTGCGCGTGCTGCGCGAGGCCCGTGAACTGGGTGCCGTGCAATGCGGCTTCTCGGGCGGCGAGCCGCTCGAACGCGACGACCTGGAGCTGCTGATCGCCGAGGCGCACCGGCTGGGCTACTACACCAACCTGCTGACCTCCGGCGTCGGCCTGACCGACGCCCGCGCCGCCGCGCTGAAGGCGGCCGGGCTGGACCATGTCCAGCTGAGCTTCCAGGACTCGACCCGCGAGCTCAACGATTTCCTGAGCCACACCAAGACCTTCGGCCTGAAGCAGCAGGTCGGCGAGCGCATCAAGGCCAACGGCTGGCCGATGGTGATGAACGTGGTGCTGCATCGCCTGAACATCGACCACATCGACCGCATCATCGCGATGGCCGAGGCGCTCGGGGCCGAGTACCTCGAACTGGCCAACTCGCAGTACTACAGCTGGGCCCACCTCAACCGCGACCAGCTGCTGCCGACCTCCGACCAGATCCGCCGCGCCGAGGCCGTCACCGACGCGTGGCGGCAGAAGCTCGAAGGCCGGATGCGGCTGTTCTTCGTCGCGCCGGACTACCACGAGGGCCAGCCCAAGAAGTGCATGAACGGCTGGGGCAACGTCTTCCTGACCGTCACGCCGGACGGCACCGCGCTGCCCTGTCACACCGCCAAGATGCTGCCGGGCCTGAGCTTCCCGAACGTGCGCGATCACGGCATCGCCCACATCTGGCGCGACAGCGAGGGCTTCAACCGCTACCGCGGCACCGGCTGGATGAAGGAGCCTTGCGTGTCCTGCCCGGACAAGGAAAAGGACCTCGGCGGCTGCCGCTGCCAGGCCTTCCTGCTGGCCAACGACCCGACCGCCGCCGACCCGGTCTGCCCGAAGAGCCCGCACCACGCCGAGGTGATGAAGGCGGTCCAGGCGGCCGACGCCGGCCGGGTGGTCGAACGCCCGCTGGTGTTCCGCGACCCGAAGAACTCGCGTTCGCTGATGGGCGCGCCGGACTGAGGCGGCGCCAGCGGCGCAGGCTTGCGCAGACAACGGATGAGCGGAGGTCGATAGCGGCGGGTTAACGAGGGTGATTGAGATCGTTGATGCAATCGCACATGAAACGTCGATAGCATTCAGGCTATAGATTCTTCACCACCCCTCTCCACAACCCGAGGAAACACGATGTCCATCATCAACACCCAAGTCCAGCCGTTCAAGACCCAGGCCTTCCACAACGGCAAGTTCATCACCGTGTCGGACGAGAGCCTGAAGGGCAAGTGGTCGGTCCTGATCTTCATGCCGGCCGCCTTCACCTTCAACTGCCCGACCGAGATCGAGGACGCCGCCGACAACTACGCCGCCTTCCAGGCCGCCGGTGCCGAGGTCTACATCGTCACGACCGACACGCACTTCTCGCACAAGGTGTGGCACGAGACCTCGCCGGCCGTCGGCAAGGCCAAGTTCCCGCTGGTCGGCGACCCGACCCACACGCTGACCAACGCGTTCGGCGTTCACATCGCCGAAGAAGGCCTGGCGCTGCGCGGCACCTTCGTGATCAACCCGGACGGCGTCATCAAGACCGCCGAGATCCACTCCAACGAGATCGCCCGTGACGTGTCGGAAACGCTGCGCAAGCTGAAGGCTGCCCAGTACACCGCCGCCAACCCCGGCCAGGTCTGCCCGGCCAAGTGGAAGGAAGGCGCGAAGACGCTGGCTCCCTCCATCGACCTCGTCGGCAAGATCTGATTCCTGGCCCACCCCCCGGAGCGGCTTGATGCCGCTCCCCCCTCAAGGGGGGCCAGACGGGTGGACCGGCCAAGCCGGATCCACCGTCTGCGCTGGATGAAGACGATGCACCGAGCGATGCGAGAAAGTTTGCTGCGGAGCAGTTGAAAGCATGTGACGGCCGAGGCCGGCGTGCTTTCAACTGGGCCGGGAATCGACTCGCCCCCGCGACACGTCACCGAAAGGACCGCACCATGCTGGACGACACCACCAAGGGCCAACTGGCCGCCTACTTCGAGAAGATCACGCAGCCGATCGAGCTGATCGCCAGCCTCGACGACTCGCAGGGCGCCGCCGACATCCGCGAGCTGATCACCGAGATCGCCGCGATCGCGCCGCAGAAGATCGCCACCCGCTTCGACGGTCGCCACGAGCGCCGTCCCTCGTTCCAGATCACCCGCGTCGGCCACGACATGGGCGTGCACTTCGCCGCCCTGCCGATGGGCCACGAGTTCACCTCGCTGCTGCTGGCGCTGCTGTGGGCCGGCGGTCATCCGCCGAAGGTCGAGGCGGCCGTGGTCGAGCAGATCCGCGCGCTGCAGGGCGACTTCAGCTTCACGACCTGGATGAGCCTGACCTGCCACAACTGCCCGGACGTCGTGCAGGCGCTCAACCTGATGGCCGTGCTGAACCCGCGTGTGCGCCACGTCGCGATCGACGGCGGGCTGTTCCAGGCCGAGGTCGAGGCGCGCCAGATCATGGCCGTGCCCAAGACCGAGCTGAACGGCGCCGACTTCTCCAGCGGCCGCATCGAGCTCGGCGAGATCCTCGCCAGGATCGACACCGGCGCGGCGGCGCGCGAGGCGCTCAAGCTCAGCGAGAAGGCGCCCTATGACGTGCTGATCGTCGGCGGCGGCCCGGCCGGCGCGGCGGCGGCGGTCTATGCGGCCCGCAAGGGCATCCGCACCGGCATCGTGGCCGAACGCTTCGGCGGCCAGACGATGGACACGATGGCGATCGAGAACTTCATCTCGGTCCAGGAGACCGACGGCCCGAAGTTCGCCGCCGCGCTGGAGGCCCACGTCAAGGCCTATGACGTCGACGTGATGACGCTGCAGCGCGTGCAGGCGCTGGTGCCGGCCTCGGCGCCCGGCGCGCTGGCCTCGGTCCAGCTGGCGAACGGCGCCGAGCTGAAGGCCCGCACGGTGATCCTGGCCACCGGCGCGCGCTGGCGCAACATGAACGTGCCCGGCGAGGACACCTACAAGACCAAGGGCGTGGCCTACTGCCCGCACTGCGACGGCCCGCTGTTCAAGGGCAAGGACGTCGCGGTGATCGGCGGCGGCAACTCGGGTGTCGAGGCCGCCATCGACCTGGCCGGCGTGGTCCGCAGCGTCACGCTGCTGGAGTTCGCCGACCAGCTCAAGGCCGACCAGGTGCTGGTCAACAAGCTGCGCAGCCTGTCCAACGTGACGGTGCACGTGAACGCGCAGACCACCGAGGTCATCGGCGACGGCCAGAAGATGACTGGCCTGCGCTACAAGGACCGCGTCTCCGGTGCCGAGCACACGCTCGAACTGGCCGGCGTGTTCGTGCAGATCGGCCTGGTGCCCAACACCGAGTTCCTGCGCGGCACGGTCGAGCTGAGCCGCTTCGGCGAGATCATCATCGACGCCAAGTGCCAGACCAGCGTGCCCGGCATCTACGCCGCCGGCGACGTGACGACCGTGCCGTTCAAGCAGATCGTCATCGCGGTCGGCGAGGGCGCCAAGGCGGCGCTCGGCGCGTTCGACCACCTGATCCGGAGCTGATCAGCCCGGATCGGCCATCTCCCACCACCGCCCCTGCAGCGACTCCTGCAGGTGGGCGATGAAGCTGGTGACCTTCGAGGGCACCAGCTTGGGCGACGGGAAGACGGCGTGGATCTCCTGCGACGGCAGCGTGTGGTCGGTCAGCACCGGCATCACGCGGCCGTTCTCGACCGACTCGCGCGCCACGTACCACGGCAGCATCGCCAGCCCCAGCCCGCCGCGTGCGGCGGCCAGCACGGCCGACAGGTTGTTCGAGCGCAGGGGGCCGCGCACGGCGATCGACTGCGGTGGCGTGCCGCCCGGTGCGCCGACGCTCCAGCGGTCGTCGCCCTGCACGCTGCTGTAGACCAGGCAGTCGTGCCGCGCCAGGTCGTCCAGCCCCTGCGGCCGGCCGCGCCGTGCGAGGTAGTCGGGCGAGGCGACCATGACCCACGGGTTGTCGCCCAGGTAACGCGCGCCGAGCGATGAATCGGCCAGCCGGCCCATCCGGATCGCCAGGTCCACGCCCTGCTGGACCAGGTCGACGTAGCGGTCCTCGAAGCTCAGGTCGATCGTCACGCCCGGGTGCAGCGCCATGTAGCGCAGCGCGCGCGGCACCAGCACGCGCCGGCCGAAGGCGACCGAGGTGCTGACGCGCAGCGTGCCGCCGACGCGGCTCTGCAGCAGCGTGGCGAGGTTGTCGGCCTCGTCGATCTCGTGCGCGATGCGCTTGCACTTGTCGTAGTAGATCGCGCCGACCTCGGTGGGCGTGACCCCGCGCGAGGAGCGGTGCAGCAGCCGCGCGCCGAGCCGCTGTTCCATCGCGGCGACCGCCTTGGTGGCCGTGGGCTGGGTGATGCCGAGCTCGACCGCGGCGCGGCTGAAGCTGCCGGTCTCGACCACGCGGATGTAGAGCTGAACGCTGGTGATGCGGTCCATCGCGCGACTGTAGGCCGATGCCGGTGCGGATGCTCCGACCGTCCTAGACTTCGCTCCCTCAGGGCCCGACGCCCGGGCGATGGGTGTCGCCGGCGAGGCGGGTCAGCAGGTGTCGAGATGAACGCGCAGCACAAGCCCATGACCATCGAGGTGGTCTCCGACGTGGTCTGCCCCTGGTGCGCCGTGGGCGTCAGCTCGCTGATGCGGGCGCTTGAACAGCTGGAGGGCGAACTGGCCCCGCGCATCCGGTTCGAGCCCTTCGAGCTGAACCCGACGCTCGGCCCCGGTGGCGCCGACATCGTCGACTACCTGAGCCGCAAGTACGGCTCCTCGCCGGCCCAGATCGAGCAGATGCACGCCAAGATCGCCGAGCGCGGTGCCGCAGTCGGCTTCGCCTTCTCGATGGACAAGCGCAGCCGCACCTACAACACCTTCGACGCCCACCGGCTGCTGCACTGGGCCGGCGAGGTCGACGAGACCGACGGCGGCGACCGCCAGCTGGCGCTCAAGCGGGCGCTGCTGAGCGCGCACTTCACCGATGGCCGCGACCCGGGGGATCCGGGCCTGCTGATCCGGCTGGCCGATGCGGTCGGGCTGGACCCGAACGAGGCCGCCGTGATCCTGACCGGTGACGCCCATGCCGACGCGGTGCGCGAGCGCGAGCAGTACTGGCAGGAGCTGGGCATCCAGTCGGTGCCGGCCTTCATCGTCAACGACACCCACCTGATCGAGGGCGGCCAGCCGCCGGAGGTCTTCGTCGCCGCGCTGCGCCAGATCGCCGCCGAAGCCTCAGGCGAGACCGGCCCGACCCAGGCGACCGATCTGGAACTCTGAACGACCGGGCGAGCCGCTCACGGCAGCCAGCCGTCGAGCTCGCCCAGGCCCCAGATCAGCGCGCTGATCGTGAAGAACGAGGCCACCGTCGCGGCCAGCAGCGCGGCGGCGCAGAAGTCCTCGTCGTGGTGCTTCTGCGCCAGCACCGGGTAGACGCTCAGCATCGGCATCGCCGCGAACAGCACGGCGCCGGTGCGCAGCAGCGGGTCGACCGGCGGCAGCAGCCAGAGCAGCGCGGCCATCGTCAGCGGCATCAGCACCAGCTTGCCGAAGACGACCTCCAGCACCGCGCCGAACATGCCCTGCAGGCGCAGCCCGACCAGCGTGCCGCCGATCAGGAACAGGGCCAGCGGGCTCGATGCGGTCGACACCAGCGCGACGGTGCGGGCCACCGGCTCGGGCAGGCGCAGGCCGGTCAGCGCGCACAGCAGGCCGGCCAGGATCGACAGGATCAGCGGGTTGCGCAGCAGCCCGCGCAGCGACACGGCCAGCGCCGGCCACATGCGGCTGCGCTGCTGCGCGCCGCTGTCGGCCAGCGCCATCGCCAGCGGCAGCACCAGCAGGTTCTCCACGATCATGTTGAGCGCCAGCACGACGCCGGCGATCGGGCCGATCACCTGCTGCGCGATCGGCAGGCCGACGAAGCCGCTGTTGGACGCCGACATGCCCAGCCCGCGCAGCGCGGCCGGCGACAGCGGCAGGCCGCGCACGCGGCGCGCGTACCAGAGTCCGCCGAGCTGCATCAGCAGCGATCCGGCCGCATAGGCCAGCAGGTAGACCGGGTGCAGCACCTCGGCGATGCGGCGCTGCGACAGCGCCGTGAACACCAGCGCCGGCAGGCAGAAGTTGACGACGAAGCGGCCCAGCACGCGCATCTCGGCCTTCTGGAACAGGCCCCCGCGCACGGCGAGCCAGCCCACCCCGATCAGCAGGTAGATCGGGACGGTGACCGAGAGGATGAAGCGCAAGGGCTGGCTCAGCCGTTGAGCTGCTGTTCGAGCTCGTGCAGGACGCGGTAGCAGTCCATCACGCCGGCCACGCTGCTGTTGGGCTCGCGGCCCTCGCGGATCGCGGCGAAGAACTCGCGGTCCTGCAGCTCGATGCCGTTCATCGACACGGCCACGCCGGAGACGTCGATCTTCTCTTCCTTGCCGGTGTAAAGGTCGTCGTAGCGCGCGATGTAGGTCGCACTGTCGCCGATGTAGCGGAAGAAGGTGCCGAGCGGGCCGTCGTTGTTGAAGGACAGGCTCAGCGTGCAGATCGCGCCGTTGGCGGCCTTCAGCTGGATGCTCATGTCCATCGCGATGCCCAGCGTCGGGTGGATCGGGCCCTGGATCGCGTTCGCCTTCACGATCGGCGAGCCGCACTGGTAGGCGAACAGGTCGACCGTGTGCGCGGCGTGGTGCCACAGCAGGTGGTCGGTCCAGCTGCGCGGCTGGCCCAGCGCGTTCATGTTGGTGCGGCGGAAGAAGTAGGTCTGCACATCCATCTGCTGGATGTTGAACTCGCCGGCCCTGATCTTGCCGTTGACGTACTGGTGGCTCGGGTTGAAGCGGCGGGTGTGGCCGACCATCGCGACCAGGCCGGTCTGGCGCTGCAGCGCCAGCACCTCCTGGCCCTCGCGGTAGACGTCGCACAGCGGAATCTCGACCTGCACGTGCTTGCCGGCCTTCAGGCAGGCCAGCGTCTGGCTGGCGTGCATCTGCGTGGGGGTGCAGAGGATGACGGCGTCGACCTCGGGCAGCGACAGGCTGTCGTCCAGCTCGGTGGTGACGTGGCCGATGCCGTACTTGGCGGCGACCTCGCGGGTCTTCTCCAGGTCACGGCTGATCAGCGAGACCACCTCGACGCCGTCGATGTTGCGGATGCCGTCCAGGTGCTTGATGCCGAAGGCGCCGGCGCCTGCCAGGGCCACCTTGATCGTCTTGTCGCTCATGTCGTTCGTTCCTTAGACGTTGTTCTCGAGGATGACGTGTCCGACCGCCGTGTTCGAGGCGGGCACGTGATAGAAGCGGTGACGCAGCGTGGGCTTCGGACCCCCGTCGGCATCGGCCATCGCGCCGCGCGCGATCAGCCACATGACCAGTTCAATGCCCTCGCTGCCGGCCTCGCGCACGTAGTCGATGTGCGGCGTCGCGGCGGCGGCCTCGGGGTCGGCGATCAGCTGGTCCAGCCAGGCGTTGTCCCACTCGCGGTTGATCAGGCCGGCGCGCGCGCCCTGCAGCTGGTGGCTCATGCCGCCGGTGCCCCAGATGTGCACGTTCAGCGGCTCGTCGTAGCTCTCGATCGCCTTGCGGATCGCGCGGCCGAGGTTGTAGCAACGCCGGCCGTTGGGCACCGGGTACTGCACCACGTTGACCGCGAACGGGATGACCGGGCAGGGCCAGGCGCCGTCGGTCGGGCTTTGCTGGCCGCACATCAGGCTCAGCGGCACGGTCAGGCCGTGGTCGACGTCCATCCTGTTGACGATGGTCAGGTCGAAGTCGTCCTGGATCACGCTCTGCGCGATGTGCGCGGCCAGGTCCGGATGGCCGATCACCTTGGGCACCGGGCGCGGGCCCCAGCCTTCGTCGGCCGGCTGGAACTCGGCCGCGCAGCCGATCGCGAAGGTCGGGATCATCTCCAGGCTGAAGGCCGTCGCGTGGTCGTTGTAGACCAGGAAGATCACGTCGGGCCTGTTGTCCTTCATCCACTGCTTGCTCGGCTCGTAGCCGGCGAACACCGGCTGCCAGTACGGCTCGGCGGTCTTGCCCAGGTCGAGCGCCGCGCCGATGGCCGGCACGTGGGAGGTGTAGACGGATGCGGTGATGCGGGCCATGTCAGGCCTCCTTCTTCTGGTTGGCCTTGCCTTGCGGCTGCCGGTGGGGCTGCGCGTCGCCGTCCTCGCCAAGGTGGCGGTTGCCTTCGGCCGAGCGGCCGCCGGCCAGCATCATGGCCATGTACTCCTCCTGGGTCATGCCCGTCATGCTGGCGGCCATGAACTGGAAGCTCTTGCCGTCGGTGGCGCCGATCTTGGCCAGGAAGTAGATGTTCCCGCCGGCCGCGATGCAGCGGTTCAGGTCGCGCGTCAGCACGCCCTGCTTCTGCTCCTCGGTCATCGGCCACTGGTCGAGGTAGGCGCGTTCGTCGGCCTTGAACCGCTCGCGGTTCTCGGCCTTCATCAGCGACATGCAGAACTGGTTCAGCCAGTAGCCCTTGCGGGACTGCTCGGCGTCGAAGATGGTCGTGCCGGGCACGTCCTGGTAGGGCTTGTCGAGGGCCATGGGTCGGGTCTCCTGGAACGGTTCTTCAGGGCGCCAGGCAGCGGAAGCTGGCGGCCGATTCGGGGTTGCCGCTGAGGTAGCGGGCAACCTGGGGATGGGGGCACAGCAGCCGGCTGCGCTGCTTCGACCAGCCGGCCGGCAGCTCGGGGTTGGCCGGGTTGACCGTGGCGACGAGGGCGGCCGGGGCGCGGCCCTGCTCGACCCAGTCGACCAGCGCGCCGTAGGCATCGAACTGGTCGGTCGCCGGGCCGCCGCTGCAATGCGCCATGCCGGGCACGCCGTAGTGGCGCACCGCATCGGCGCCGCCGTTGGCCTGCAGCCGCTCGACCCAGCGGCGCGTGTCGTGGACCGAGAACACCGCGTCGCTGTGGCCGTGATAGACCAGCAGCTTGCCGCCCCGGGCGCGGAAGGTCGCGAGCTTCGGGTCGTCGACATCGGGCGGCGTCATGAAGGCCATCGCCGACTCGCTGTACGCGCCCGACGTGGCGAGGATGCCCGGCGCGTCGCGGTCGAAGTCGAAGCGGCTCAGGTAGGCCAGCAGCGCGGCCGGCGTGCCGGGCATGGCGGTCGGCGGTGTCGTGAAGACATGGGCCAGCGAGCCGGCGCCCATCGTCGCGATCAGCGGCAGGCGGTCCCACGGCGGAATCTGGCTTTCGAGCTTCCAGAAGCGCCAGTTGCCCGCGCCCATGCCGGCATCCCACGGCCAGTCGCTGTAGAGCGCCTCGCCGCGGCTGTTGCGTGGCCCTGCCAGCGAACGCTGCAGGGCACCGACCTGCGCGGCGCTCAGGCACTGGGCGGTCTTGGCGCCAGGGCACGTCAGCTCGGCCAGATTCACGCGCGGCTGGCAGGCCGCCAGGTCCGCGACGATGCCGTCGGCCAAGCCGTCCAGCGCATCGCAGCGCGCCAGCACGTGGTCGGCCACCAGCCGCATGTCGGCCGGGCTGAAGGCGCGGCGGATGTCGGCATCGGCCTGCTGCCAGCTCTGCACGTCCCAGGCATGCTGGACCGCCGCGCGCGGCAGGTTGAAGCCCGGTGCGCCGGCCAGGATGCCGTCGTAGCGGTCACCGTAGCGGCTGGCCGCGACCAGCCCATGACGGCCACCGTTGGAGCAGCCCAGCATGTAGCTGCGCTGCGGTTTCTGCCCGTAGCGACCGGCCATCAGCGCCTGCGCGATGCGGTAGACGGTGTCGTTGGCGGCGTAGCCATAGTCGCGCCGCGCCTGCGGGTCCTCGCCGAAGACGTTGCCACGCGCCAGGCCGGCGGCGGCGTTGGCGGGCGAGTCCTCGCTGTGGCCCGCATCCGAGCTGATCACCGCGTCGCCGCGTTGCAGCGCGTGACGCTGCTGGATGCCCAGGGCGCCCAGGGCCGGCACCACCTTGCCGTCGTTGCCGCCGTTGACCTGGTGCACGAAGCGCCGGCTCCAGTCGTCGGGCAGGCGCATCTCGAAGCCGATCGCGTAGGGCCGGCCGTCGAGGCCGGTGCGCGGGTTGGCCTCGCCCTGCACCAGGCAATGGGCCGGGTTGCCTTGGGCATCGGCCGCGACCTGGCGGGCCAGCGTCAGCCGCACCGACTGCAGCGCGGGCGGCGACGACAGCGTCGCCAGCGCCGCCGGCAGCGCCTCGCAGGCCAGCGGCTTCGTGGCGGGCTGCAGGCTGCTGCAGCTCGCCAGCAGCGCGGCACCGGCAATGAGGGTCAGGCGCAGGCTCGTCACGGCGTCTTCCGCGTCAGGCTTCTTCGGGCCAGTACAACCGCATCGGGTTGTCGACCAGCAGCTTCTTCTGCAGCTCGGCCGTCGGCGCGATGTGCGGGATGAAGTCGACCAGCAGGCCGTCATCGGGCATGTGGTCCTTCAGGTTCGGGTGCGGCCAGTCGGTGCCCCACAGCACGCGGTCCGGGAAGGCCTCGACCACGCGGCGGGCGAAGGGCACGACGTCGCGGTAGGCGGCCTGTTCGCCGTCCAGCGCCTTCGGGCCGGTGACCGACAGGCGCTCCGGGCAGCTGACCTTGCTCCAGACGTTCGGGTGCTCGCGCATGAACTTCAGGAACAGCTCGAACTCGGGGCCGTCGATCGGCTTGCTGACGTCCGGGCGGCCCATGTGGTCGACCACGACGGTGGTGGGCAGGGCGGTGAAGAAGTCCCACAGCTCGGGCAGGTCGACCGCCTCGAAGTAGATGACGACGTGCCAGCCCCACTTCGCGATGCGGCCGGCGATCTCCAGCAGCTCGTCCTTGGGCGTGAAGTCGACCAGGCGCTTGACGAAGTTGAAGCGCACGCCGCGCACGCCCGCGTCGTGCATGGCCTGCAGCTCGGCATCGCTGACGCTGCGCCGCACGGTGGCCACGCCACGTGCCTTGCCGCCGCTGTTCACGAGGGCATCGACCATCGCGCGGTTGTCGGCGCCGTGGCAGGTGGCCTGCACGACCACGTTGCGCGCGAAGCCCAGGTGGTCGCGCAGGGCGTAGAGCTGGTGCTTGCTGGCGTCGCAGGGCGTGTACTTGCGCTCGGGGGCGTAGGGGAACTCGGCACCGGGTCCGAAGACGTGGCAGTGCGCGTCGACCGCGCCGGCCGGCAACGCAAAGCGCGGCTTGGCCGGGCCGGTGTACCAGTCCATCCAGCCGGCGGTCTTGGTGAAGTCACCCGTGGTGGGCTTGCTCATGGAGGTCATTCCTTGTGGGGTTGGACGGCAGCCAGGATGCGGTCGGCCTCGGTGCGCCAGTCGGCGCTGCGGGCGAAGCCGGGCGTGCCCTTGGGGCCGAACAGGCCGTCGTCGGCCAGGTCGGCAACCCAGGCCTGCCGGTCGGCGGTGCCGCTGGCCGACCAGGGCGTCAGGCCGGCCTCGCGCACGGTCTCGGCGACCTCGCGCACTTCCTCGCTGCGGCGCCGGCCGTGTTCGATCACGCGCTGGAAGAAGTAGCTCGCCTGCTTCTCCCAGTCGATGCCGGGGAAGGTCTCGTGCAGCGACGCGATCACCGCGTCCTCGACGCCGTGGAAGCGCGCCGCCGTGAAGCTCTCGATGACCATCGCCTCCAGGCCCTTGATCATCACGCTGCGGCACATCTTGGTGGCCGATGCCACGCCCAGCGTCGTGCTCGACACCTTCGGCGCGAAGCCGAGGGCGGCCAGCACCGGCAGCAGCGCGTCGGCCGATGCGCCGCCCAGCAGCAGCGGCACGCGGATGCGGTAGGGCGGGATGCTGGTCATCACCGCGCCTTCGACATAACGGCCGCCGGCCGCGTCGATCAGCGCGGCGGCGCGCTGCTTGGCGCCGGGCGAGGCCGAGTTGAAGTCCAGGAAGAAGGCACCGTTGCGCACGCCCGGCGCGCAGGCCTGCGCCACCGGCACCGCCTGGCTGGCGGTCACCGCGCTCAGGATCAGGTCGGCCTGTGCGGCCAGCGCCGCATGGCTGTCGGCCAGGCTCACGCCGTGAGCCTGTGCATGCGCGACCAGCGGGGCGCGCGTGGCCATATCCGCCGTGCGGGCCAGCTTCAGGTCGAAGGCGCAGACCGCCACGCCCTGTGCGCGCAGGTCCTCGGCCAGGATGCGGCCGACCTCGCCATAGCCGAGGACGCCGACGATGCCGACGCGCTTGACGATGCCGTCGTGTGCCATGTCGGCCTCAGTCCAGCGAGGCCTTGGCGCGCTGGACCACGCCGGCCCACTTGGTCGATTCGCTGCCGATGAAGGCGTTGAACTGATCGCGCGTGACCGGGAACTGCTCGTAGCCGAAGGTCGCGTAACGCTGCGCGATGTCGGGCTCGGCCAGCGCCTCGTTGATGTCCTTCTGGATCTTGTCGGCGACCGCCTTGGGCAGGCCCTTGGGCGCGGCGACCGCCGTCCAGCCGGTCACCTCGTAGCCGGCCGGGCCGCCCGACTCGGCCACGGTGGGCACGTCCGGGAAGGCCGGATGCCGCTTCGGCGCGGTCACGGCGATGAACTTGAGCTTGCCGGTGCGCTGCAGCGGGCCGGCCGTGGCCAGCGAGCCGAGCGACCAGTTCAGTTCGCCGTTGGCCACGCCGGTGTAGAGCATCGACGTTTCCTTGTAGATGATGTGCTGCATCTCCGTGCCGGTCATCGACTCCAGCAGCGCCGAGCCCAGGTGGACGGGGTTGCCCACGCTCCACGAACCGTAGTTCAGCTTGCCCGGATGGGCCTTGGCATCGGCCAGGATGTCGCCGACGGTGCGGTACGGGCTGGTCGAGGCCACGCCGACGAAGAAGTAGGTGCGGAACAGCGGCGCGACGACGTCGAAGTCCTTCACCGGGTCGTACGGCAGCTTCTTGAACAGGTGCGGATAGGCGACCAGGTGGACGTTGTCGAGCTGGATCAGGTCATGCCCATCGGTAGCGCCGCGCTTGAAGGCGTCGATCGCGATGAAGCCGTTGCCACCGGGCTTGTTCTCGACCACGACCGGCTTGCCCCACTTCTTCTGCAGCTTCTCGGCCAGCACGCGCAGCACGGCTTCCGGACCGGCGCCGGCCGGGAAGGGCGTGATGATGCGCACGGGCTTGCTCGGGAAGTCCTCGGCCTGTGCGGGCAGGCCGGCCAGCAGCGCGGCACTGGCCAGCGTGGCGAGGCCGATCTGGCGCAGGGTGTGCCGCTTGGCGGCTTGGCGGGTCGTGGTCATGGGTCTTGTCTCTTGGTTGTGGGTGCGTTGATTCGGTCGAGGTGACTCAGTCGATGTACTTCAGGCCCGCAGCCGCCAGCGGCTCGCGCATCTTGTACATGTCCAGGCCCAGCACGCCGCTGGCCAGCTTGGCGCGCTTCTCGCCTTCGAAGCTCTCGCGCTTGATCGCGGCTTCGAGCGTCTGCGCCGCCCGCGCGGCCGGCACGCAGACCACGCCGTCGTCGTCGGCCACGATGACATCGCCGGGCGTGACCAGCATGCCGGCACAGACCACGGGGATGTTCACCGAGCCCAGCGTCGCCTTGATCGTGCCCTTGCTGCTGATGGCGCGGCTCCAGACCGGGAAGCCCATCTCCTGCAGCACCTTCACGTCGCGCACGCCGGCATCGATGATCAGCGCGCGCGCGCCACGGGCCTGGAAGCTGGTCGCCAGCAGGTCACCGAAATAGCCGTCGGTGCACTCGGCGGTGACCGCCGCGACGACCACGTCGCCCGGCTGGATCTGCTCGGCCGCCACATGCATCATCCAGTTGTCACCGGGTTGCAGCAGCACCGTGACCGCCGTGCCCGAGACCTGGCAGCCCGGGTAGATCGGCCGCATGTAGGGCTTCAACAGGCCGACACGGCCCATCGCCTCGTGCACCGTGGCCGAGCCCAGCGCGGCCAGACCGTCTGCAGCGGCGCGGTCGGCGCGGGTGATGTTGCGGTAGACGACTCCGAGTTCGTACATGGTCATGTCTCCTTGTGGGGCTCAGAGGCCCTTGGCCTTCAGGGCGGCGTCGAGGCGCGAGAACACGCGGCGGGCATTGCCTTCGAACACCAGGTGGCGTTCCTCGTCGCTGAGGTTGGCGGTCGCCTCGACGTAGCGCTTCGTGTCGTCGTAGTAGTGGCCGGTGGTCGGGTCGATGCCACGCACCGCGCCGATCATTTCGCTGGCGAACAGGATGTTCTTCACCGGGATCACGTCGGTCAGCAGGTCGATGCCGGGCTGGTGGTAGACGCAGGTGTCGAAGAAGATGTTGTTGAGCAGGTGCTCGTCCAGCAGCGGCTTCTTCAGCTCCTGGGCCAGGCCGCGGAAACGGCCCCAGTGGTAGGGCACCGCGCCGCCGCCGTGCGGGATCAGGAACTTCAGCGTCGGGAAGTCCTTGAACAGGTCGCCCGTCAGGCACTGCATGAAGGCCGTCGTGTCGGCGTTGAGGTAGTGCGCCCCGGTGGTGTGGAAACACGCGTTGCAGCTCGTGCTCACGTGGATCATGGCGGGGATGTCGTGCTCGACCATCTTCTCGTAGACGGGGTACCAGTGCCGGTCGGTCAGCGGCGGGCTGGTCCAGTGGCCGCCGGACGGATCGGGGTTCAGGTTGATGCCCACGAAGCCGTAGTCCTTGACGCAGCGCTCCAGCTCGGGGATGCAGCTGGCCGGGTCCACGCCGGGCGACTGCGGCAGCATCGCCGCGCCGATGAAGTGGTCCGGGAACAGCTCGCTGACCCGGAAGCACAGCTCGTTGCAGATCGCCGCCCAGGTCGACGAGGTCTGGAAGTCGCCGATGTGATGCGCCATGAAGCTGGCCCGCGGGCTGAAGATCGTCAGGTCGCTGCCGCGCTGCTTCATCAGCTTGAGCTGGTTGGTCTCGATCGACTCGCGCAGCTCGTCGTCGCTGATCTTCAGCGACGACGGATCGGGCGTCTTGCTCGGGTCCTTCAGCGCCGCAATCTGCAGATCACGCCAGGCGCCGAGGGCAGCCGGCGCGGTCGTGTAGTGGCCATGGACGTCGATGATCATCGCGGTGCTCCGGGGTGCAGGTTTCACGGGCCGCCCCGGCGATCGTCCGACCCCGGTTCAGCGTGGCGCGATTGTGGGAACCTGCAGCCATGCCGGCAACGGGGGGTTGGGGACTAGCAGGTATAGCGGGATGGCATGGTTAGCTAGCTGCCCAGCCACGTCATCGACGGCACCGGCAGGTCCTCTGCAGGCAGGCCGCAGGCCTGGACTTCCAAGGGCCAGGATCGGGCGATTTCGTCCCGGCAGTCCTCGATGTAGCGCCGGCCTTCTTCGGCCGGATAGCCGAACCGTTCGCAGTCCCTGAGCATGTTGGCCGTCGTCGCGGCCATGTTTCCATCGCGTGTCACCGCCATGGCCAGGGTGCCCGAGAAGGTGGTGTACGGGGCGATGTCGAAGGCATCGGCCAGGCGCCACTGGCCGTCCTGGAAGATCACGCCATGGTTGCGCGGGTGGTCGTCACCGTTGCCGCAGATGGCATTGAAGGCCATGCGCCGCCACAGCTCGCGCTGCATCGCGACGACGTCGACCGCAGACCGCCCGCACCAGCGCTGCAGCTCGTGCGCAAAGGCCACATAGGACCGGCTGCGTTCGCCGCGCGTCGGGCTGTCCAGCCGCAGCACCGTGTGGGCGCTGGCATAGAGCCGTCGCGTGGTCCGCCCGGCGTCGTCGATCGATCGGTCGAATCGGCGCACCAGCACCAGCTCGCGCCCGCCGACCTGCAGGAACTCGACCTCGGCGGTCCGGATGCCACACCGTCGTGCGAGGCGCATGCTGACGAACTCGCGCAGCGGTGCATGGGGCGGGTCGCCTCGATCCTGCAGCTTGGCGATCCACAGTTGACCCCGATGCAGGACCGTGAGCTTGGGACGTTCGCCGCCCAGGCTGGTGCCGGCCAGGTCCTTGACCGTGCGGGCCGCCTGGCTGCTCGGCCGTTCCGGCGGCAGCGCGGCCAGGGTGTCGAGCAGCAGCCCCGAGCCGGGCGCTGCAAAGGCCAGCTTCGGCGCGATGTCCTCGCAGACGGCCAGGGCGCCGACGGCGTCGCCTTCGGCGAGTTCCAGCCGGACCAGCACGTCATCGAGCGACTGGCCGCGCATCTGTTCGAGCAGGGCCAGCCCGAAGCCTTCCGGGCTGGCGTCTCGCAGGACGCCGAACAGCCCGCCTTGCCGGGTTTCGGTGGCGCCTCGGCTCGATCGCGTGAACGGCAGGTTCATCGGATCGAGCGCCACCGCATCCGACCGGGCGCGGTAGGTCGGGTCGTAGATGAAGCGGCCGACGCCCTGGTCAAGCGAGAACTCACCGCAGCGGACGGGCTCGTACTGGCCGGGCAGCCACACCCAGACCGGCTTGCGGGTCATCGCGGCCCCCGAACCCGCTGGGGCAACTGCGCCTCCAGCAACGCCACGTCGCCGTCTTCGCGCCCGAGCGTTGCCAGCTGCGCAGCAAGCCCTTCCAGCAGGTCAAGCGCCCACAGCGTCGACAGCCAGTAGCCCATCTGGACGGTGGGCGCGCCCTTCTCGATGGCCACCATCGTGGTCATGCTGATGCCGGCCTTCACGGCCAGGTCCGCCTGCGTCAACGACCGCGCCCGGCGCACCACCCGCACGCGCGCGGCGAGCGCCAGCAGGACGTCCTCGGCCTCGAAGGGCAGGCGATGGAGACTGGCGGATTTCTTCATAAGGAAGAAATTATCTGACTTTGATGGTGTTTAGGGAGTACTTCGTGGGCGACGGCCCTGCACAAGCCTTGCGAGGCGCCTTGCCCGATCGAGCAGATCAAGGCCGTGGCCCAGCACCTCTTGACCAGTTCCCACCACCGGGCCATATTCGCGATTCCCGAATAGCGAATGCCGGTCATGGAACTCAGGCCTCAAGACTTGCTCGTGCTGCTGAAGGTGGCGGCTCATCCATCTCGTCGATGGACGTATGCCGCGCTGGGCGAGGCGTTGTCGCTCAGTGTTTCGGAGTCGCATGCCTGCGTCAGGCGCGCGGTGGCAGCTGGGCTGGCCGTCGTCACGGCGCGGGGCGAATGGGAGCCCGTGCGGCCCCATCTGCTGGAGTTCGTGCTGCATGGCGTGCGCTATGTCTGGCCCGCCGCCGTCGGGCCGGTCAAGCGCGGCGTTCCGACCGCGATCGGGGCCGAGCCACTTGCCAGCCTGTTGAAGGTGGCGCCGGGCGAGGCGCCCGTCTGGGCTGACCCGAAGGGATCGGCCAAGGGGCCGACGTGGTCGCCCCTCTACCGCACCGCCCCGCAGGCCGCGCTGGCGGATCCGGCGCTGCACCGGTTGCTGTCCTTGCTGGACGCCTTGCGGGCGGGCCGCTTGCGTGAGCGCCAGCTGGCAGCAGGACTGATGACGGATGCCCTGCAGCGCCCGGAGACCGAGGCGCTCGATGCGAGCCGATGACCCCAACCTGCCCGACCTGCGCCAGATCGCCTCGGCGCTGGGCGAACTGCGTGAGCAAGTGGTCTTCCTGGGCGGCGCCGTCGCAGGTCTGCTGATCACCGATCCGCTGGCCAGCAGTGTCCGGGCGACCCGGGACGTGGACGCCATCGTGGACGCCGGACGCGCCACGTTTCACCTCATCGAGGCGAGGTTGTCGACCTGCGGCTTCATGCCCGACGCCAGCGGCGACGTGATCTGCCGTTGGGTGCATCGGCCGTCCGGGGTGATGTTCGACCTCATGCCGGTCGAGCCGGACGTGCTGGGCTTCACCAACCCCTGGTATGCCTACACGGAGCGGACGGCCATGGGGGTGGACCTGGGTGACGGCCTCGCGATCCGGGTCGCCCGGGCAGAGGCCTTCGTGGCGACCAAGCTGGTGGCCTTTGCGAGCCGAGGGGGAGGTGATTTCCTGACCAGTCACGATCTGGAGGACGTGCTCAACATCGTCGACGGCCGCGAGCAGCTGCTGACCGAGGTTGCCTCGGCCCCCGCCGATCTGCGCCAGGCCATCGCCGAAGCATTTCGTCAGTTGCTCGCTGACCCGGATTTCGCGAACGTGTTGCCGGGGCTGCTGGCGGACCCGGATCGGTCATCGATCGTGCTGGCGCGCCTGCGCACCCTGTCTGGTTGAGGCGCGGCGCCCGCAGCGCCGTCCCATCACCCCGGCAACGACCCCGCCGCCTCGTTCTGCGGCAGGCTCGTGACCAGTTCGCGCAGCACCTGGCAGCTGTGGCGGACCAGGGCGCTGGGGCGCTTGTGGGCGGGGACGGCGAGGCAGAGGACGCTGCTCAGGCCCGGGTCGACCAGCGCCCGCACGGTCAGGCGGTCGGCCTGGCCGCTGGCCTGCACGGCGCTGGCGGTCAGCACGGCGTGGCCGTGGCCGGCGGCGACCAGGTCGATGATGGCGGCGATGCTGGAGACCTCCCAGGCGATCGACAGTTGCAGCCCCGCCAGCGTCGCCTGGCTGTCGAGCAGGCGGCGGATGACGTGCTGGCGCTCGGGCAGGACGAGGTCGTAGCCGGCCAGCTCGCGCAGCGGCAGCGGGGCGCGGCTGGCGTCCGGGCCGGACGGGCTGACGAGGCAGAGCGACTCCTGCAGCAGCGGGCTGATCTGCAGCGCCGGCTGGGCCTCGGGGTTGTAGAGCAGGCCGAGGTCGACGCGGCCGGTGGCGATCCATTCGCTGACGTGCGTGGACATGCCCTCGACGATGGCCAGCCGGGCCTGCGGCAGGCGGCGCCGGAAGGCGTCGATCAGCGGCAGCGTCAGCTGGCGGCCGATCGTCGGCGGCAGGCCGATGTTGACGCGGCCGACCGGCGCGTCGCGGCTGGCGCCCATGTCCTCGCGGGCCTGCGCGACCTGCTGCAGGATGGTCACGCAGTGGTCGAACCAGCGCCGGCCGGCCTCGGTCATCTCGACGCCGCGGCCGTTGCGGGTCAGCAGCGTTTCGCGCAGCTCGATCTCGAGCGCGCGCACCTGGCGGCTCAGCGCCGGCTGGGCGATGTCCAGCACGACGGCGGCCTTGCTGAAGCTGCCCAGCTCGGCGACCTGAACGAAATATTCGAGCTGCTTGAGGTTCATCGTGTTCGCGGCGATCGGTGTCGCCAGTGTCGCCGAGGGCCGGATCCTGCATGCCATCATGCGTGTTGCACTTCATGCGGAGCGGGGACTGGACGTGCGTCGATACAAGGGCTGGCTGATCGCCGGCGTGCTGATGGCGGCGGTGCTGGGCGGCGGGACGTGGTGGTGGCGCCATTCGCCGCTGGACGTCACGACCGCGCGGGTCGGACGTGGCCCGGCGGTCGAGGCGGTCTACGCCACCGGCCTGGTCGAGCCGACGGTGCAGATGCCGGTGGCGCCGCGCACCGGCGGTCGGCTGGTGCAGTGGCTGGTCGAGGAAGGCGCCAAGGTCCGGCGCGGCCAGGTGCTGGCGCGGCTGCAGGCCGTCGAGCTCGACCAGACCGTGCAGGAGCTGGGCGCGCGCGAGAAGCTGGCCCGGATCCAGCTGGATCGCACGCAGGCGCTGGTCAAGGACCAGTTCCTGTCGAAGGCCGAGCTGGACCGGGTCCAGACCGAACTCGCCGCCGCCGAGGCCGCCTCGCGCCGCGCCCAGGCCCAGCGCGACGACATGGAGCTGCGCGCGCCCGCCGACGGCACCGTGCTGCGCCGCGACGGCGAAGCCGGCCAGGTCGTCGCGGCCGGCCAGACGCTCTACACGCTGGCCTGCTGCGCGCCGCTGCGGGTGGCCGCCGAGGTCGACGAGGAAGACATCGTGCGGGTCCGGCGCGGCCAGCGCGTGCTGCTGCGCAGCGAGGCCCTGCCCGGCCGTGTCTTCGAGGCCGAGGTGGCCGACATCACGCCCAAGGGTGACCCGGTGGCGCGCAGCTGGCGGGTCCGCATCCGCCCGCGCGAGGCGGCCGTGCTGGAAGCCGCCGGTGCCCGCGCCGGCATGACGATGGACGCCAACATCGTCATCTCGCGCCGCGACGACGTGCTGTTGATGCCGAGCCGGGCGCTGACCGTGCCGGGGCTGGCGCCGGAGAAGGGCGCGGCGACGGTGCAGACGGCGGTCGCGCCTGTTGCGGCGCCGGTCGCCGCTTCTGCCGCATCCGAGGCCACCGCCCCCGCGCCGGCCTCCACCCGACAGGTGCCCGTCTGGGTCGTCGATGCCCAGGGCCGGCTGCGACGCCCGCTGGTGACGCTCGGCGTGACCGGCGGCGAACGCGCCGAGGTCATCGCCGGGCTGGCCGAAGGCGACACGCTGGTGGTCGCGGCGGTCGAACACGGCGCCGGGCTGCGCGAGGGTCGCCAGGTGCGCAGCGTGCCGTCGGCGGCGCCGGTGCCGGTGCGCTGAGACGGGGTCGCAGCCGCCCATGGCGATCGCCCTCGACATCGCGCTGGCGCACCTGACGAGCCGGCGCCGCCAGACCCTCGTGTCGCTGACCGGCGTCGTGCTGGGCGTGGCGTTCTTCCTGGCCGTGTCGTCGCTGATGCGCGGCTCGGAGGCCGACTTCCTCAGCCGGCTGGTCGACAACAGCCCGCACATCACCGTCTACGACGAGTACCGCCGCGCGCCGGTGCAGCCGGCCGAGCTGGCCTTTCCGGATGCCGCCGTGACGGTCGCGCACGTCAAGCCGCAGCGCGAGACCCGCGGCATTCGCGGCTGGCGCGAACGGCTGGCGCAGGTCGAGTCGCTGCCGGGCGTGCGGGTCGCGCCGGTGCTGTCGGGCTCGGCGGTGCTGACCTTCGCCGGGCGCCAGCAGGGCGTCGCGCTCAGCGGCGTGGTGCCCGCGCGCATGAAGGAGGTCAGCACGCTGGAGCAGAAGATGCGCCAGGGTTCGATGGATGCCCTGTCGGCCGACTCGAACGGCGTGATCGTCGGCCAGGGCCTGATCGACAAGTTCGGGCTGCGCCTGGGCAGCGCCATCAGCGTGGCCGGTGCCGACGGCCAGGCCCGCACGCTGCGGGTGGTGGGCATCTTCCGCACCGGCAATGCCGGCTACGACGAGGGCCAGGCCTTCGTGCTGCTCAAGCGCGCGCAGAGCCTGCTGGGGCGCGAGAACCGGGTCAACCGCTTCGTGATCCAGCTCGACGACGCCTACCGCGCCCGCGACGTCGCCCTCGCGATCGAGGCGGCCACCGGCTACACGAGCGTCTCGTGGATCGAGGCCTCCGAGGACTTCCTGAGCCTGCTGCTGGTGCGCAACCTGATCATGTACAGCGTGGTCGCCGCGATCCTGGTGGTGGCGTCCTTCGGCATCTACAACACCATCTCGACCATCGTGATGGAGAAGACACGCGACATCGCGATCATGAAGTCGATGGGCTTCCACGCCCGCGACATCCGCCGCATCTTCCTGCTCGAAGGCGCGATCGTCGGCCTGCTCGGCAGTGCCGCCGGCGTGCTGCTGGGCATCGGGCTGATGCGGCTGCTGGGCATCGTCGAGATCAAGCCGCCGGGCGTGCAGGAGACCGTCCACCTGCCGCTGTGGTGGGGCGCCGACCAGTTCCTGCTGGCGGCGGCGTTCGCGCTGGTGTCGTGCGTCGCGGCCTCGTGGCTGCCGGCCAGGCGCGCCGGGCGGGTCCATCCGGTCGACATCCTGCGGGGGGCGGCATGAGCGCCGTGCCCGGCGGCATCGTTGGCGACATCGTCGGCGACCCGACCACCGCCGCCATCGCCGCCCAGGGCCTGCACAAGCGGCTGGACGGCGAGGTGCCGGTCACGCTGATCGACGGCGTGGACCTGCGCATCGAACGCGGCGAGTTCGTCTGCATCATGGGACCGAGCGGCTCGGGCAAGTCGTCGCTGCTCTACCTGCTGGGGCTGCTGGACGTGCCGAGCGAAGGCCGCATCTGGATCGCCGGTCAGCGCACCGACACGCTCGACGAGGACGCGGTCACCGACCTGCGGCTGGCGCGGCTCGGCTTCGTCTTCCAGTTCCACTTCCTGCTGGCCGAGTTCAGCGCGCTCGACAACGTGCTGCTGCCGATCCGCAAGCTTGGACGGCTGCGTGACGAGGTGGCCGTCGAACGCGGCCTGTCGCTGCTCGACCGCTTCGGGCTGAAGGCCCATGCGCACAAGCATCCGAGCCAGCTGTCGGGCGGTCAGCGCCAGCGCGTGGCGATTGCCCGGGCGCTGGCCAACGACCCGCTGGTGATCCTGGCCGACGAGCCGACCGGCAACCTCGATTCGGCCGCCAGCGCCAACGTGCGCGACCTGCTGCGCGAGCTGACGCGCGAGATGGGCAAGACGGTGGTGGCGGTGACGCACGAGAGCCGCTTCGCGTCGGTGGCCGATCGCCGCATCGGCATCGTCGACGGCCGCATCGACCTGGACTGGCGTCCGACCTGAACTCAGGTGCGGGCCTCGTCCTCGGCCAGCGGCATCGGGTAGGTCGACGGCGGCGGTTCGGGCACCGGGGCGGGCGTGGCAACCGGCTCCAGCGGCAGGCCATGGCCGAGCGGGCGCTGGCGCGATCCGTCGGTGCCACGTTCGGCGGTCGGCGCGCCGAGCATGTGGGCGCCGACCAGGTGCAGCGCACGGGGCAGCACGCGCACGCTGAAGCGGGTGGCGGGCGGCTGAGGCTCGCCGTCGATCGTGATGGGCAGCGGCTCGGCCGCGTCGACCAGCAGCTTGCGGGTGTTGTGCAGGCTGACCAGCGGCGGCCGGACGTGCTGGCCGCGCCGCATGCGCCACAGCACGCCCGGGCCGGCCTCGGCCAGCACGAGGGTGTCGAGCCGGTGGTCGTCCAGCCGCGCGTGCGGCGCCGGCTCCAGGCCGCCCAGCGCACCGGAGGCGTTGCAGGCCGACACGCTCCAGGCCGGACCGTCGTGTTCGAGCTGGCCGTTGACCCAGATCTTCAGCGCCTGCGGCTGGCTGGTCGCGCGCGCGGCCAGTCCGCTGCCGAGCTGGCGCACGGCCAGCGGCCACCAGCGCGGCAGGCGGCTGGCCAGCAGGTCGTGCCGGGCGGCCAGGCCGGCGCTCAGGCGACCGACGAAATGGCGCGTGTCGGACTCGGTCTCGTACTGGCCCAGGTCGACCGCAGCGGTTGGCGCGTACAGCGCATAGGGCAGGGCCTCGCGCCAGGTCAGGCCGGCGACGCCGAGGGCGCGGGCGATGTCGTTGTGGCGCCCGGCGGCGATCAGCCCGACGCGGTGGCCGCAGCGCATCAGCGCGGGCAGCATGCGCTGCAAGGTGCCGTCGCCGCCGACCAGCACGACACGCGTGCGCACCGCCAGGATCGCCAGCGTGGCCAGCGCCGCATCGGGGCTGTCGGGCACCAGCAGCGCGACACCCGGCGCGTGCTTCGCGAGCCACGACTCGATCGGCCGGCGCAGCGCCAGTGCCTGCCCGCCATCGGCATGGCGGTTGAGCATCACGACGCCCGCAGGCTGGCTCGACGGAGGGACGGACATCGCTGGCGGCGCGCGTGGCGGCGAGGTCGTGCGGTCAGTAGGTGTAGACGCCGCGACCGGTCTTGCGGCCCAGCCAGCCGGCCGCGACCATCTCCTTGAGCAGGGGGGCGGGGCGGTACTTGCTGTCGTTGTATTCGGCCATGTAGACGTTCATGACGGCCAGGCAGACGTCCAGCCCGATCATGTCGGCGAGGGCCAGCGGGCCGATCGGCTGGTTGGTGCCGAGCTTCATGCCCGCGTCGATGTCCTCGGCCGTGGCGATGCCCTCGGCCAGCACGAAGAAGGCCTCGTTGATCATCGGCACCAGGATGCGGTTGACGACGAAGCCCGGCGCGTTCTTCACGGTGACCGGCGTCTTGCCCAGGCGTTCGGCCAGCGCCTTGACGGCGGCGTGCGTGGCGTCGCTGGTCTGCAGGCCGCGGATGATCTCGACCAGCGCCATCAGCGGCACCGGGTTGAAGAAGTGCATGCCGATGAAGCGGTCGGCGCGCTGCGTCGCGGCGGCCAGCTTGGTGATCGAGATCGAGCTGGTGTTGCTGGCCACGATCACCTCGGGCGCCAGCAGGCCGTCGAGCTGCTGCAGGATCCTGACCTTCAGCGCCTCGTTCTCGGTCGCGGCCTCGATGACGATCTGCGCGCCGGCCAGCGCGGCATGGTCGGTGGACGTGGTGATCAGCGCCAGCGCCGCATCCTTCTGCGCGGCGGTCAGCTTGTCCTTCTTGATCAGGCGGTCGAGGCTGCCGGCGATGGTCGCGACGCCCTTGGCCAGCGCGGCCTCGGCGACGTCGATCATGACCACGTTCAGGCCGACCACCGCGCAGGCCTGCGCGATGCCGTTGCCCATCGTGCCGGCGCCGATGATGCCGACGGTCTGGATGCTCATGGGAATGCTCCGTGGGAAGGGGGGTACAGGCGGGTTGCGCCGCATTCTGCCGCCCGGACCTGCCGGCCGTGACGGTGCTGGCGGGCGGGTCGCGCGCCACTCCATAAAATCCGCCCCTCCGATCCTGCGGCCCGGCCGCGAGTGTGGTGACCCCACCACTCGCCGCCGTCGAACGGCCCGAGCCGCCACCCCAGAAGAGCCATGAGCGACGCCCTGACCAAATCCTTTGAACCCGCCCCGATCGAAGCCAAGTGGGGCCCGGCCTGGGAGGCCAGCGGCGCCTACGCACCGACGCTCGACGCGTCGCGCCCGAGCTTCTCGATCCAGCTGCCGCCGCCCAACGTGACCGGCACGCTGCACATGGGCCACGCGTTCAACCAGACCATCATGGACGCGCTGACCCGCTACCACCGCATGCGCGGCCACAACACGCTGTGGGTGCCGGGCACCGACCACGCCGGCATCGCCACGCAGATCGTGGTGGAGCGCCAGCTGCAGGGCCAGGGCATCAGCCGCCACGACCTCGGCCGCAAGAACTTCGTCGCCCGGGTCTGGGAATGGAAGGAGCAGAGCGGCTCGACCATCACGCGCCAGATGCGCCGCATGGGCGACAGCGTGAGCTGGGCGCATGAGTACTTCACGATGGACGAGAAGCTGTCGAAGGTCGTCACCGAGACCTTCGTGCGGCTGCACGAGGAAGGCCTGATCTACCGCGGCAAGCGGCTGGTCAGCTGGGACCCGATCCTGAAGTCGGCCGTCTCCGACCTGGAGGTCGAGAGCGAGGAGGAGGACGGCTCGCTGTGGCACATCCGCTACCCGGTCGACGGCAGCGACGAGTCGCTGGTCGTGGCCACCACGCGGCCTGAGACGATGCTCGGCGACACCGCCGTGATGGTGCATCCCGAGGACGAGCGTTATGCCCACCTGATCGGCCGTTCGGTGCGCCTGCCCATCACCGGCCGGCTCGTGCCGGTGATCGCCGACGACTACGTCGACAAGGCCTTCGGCACCGGCGTCGTCAAGGTCACGCCGGCCCATGACACCAACGACTACCAGGTCGGCCTGCGTCACGGCCTGCCGATGATCACGATCTTCTCGCTCGACGCGAAGGTGGTCGACACGATCGACGAGATCCCCGCCGAGCTGCGCGGGCTGGACCGCTTCGTGGCCCGCAAGCAGATCGTCGCGACGCTCGACGCGCAGGGCCTGCTGGTGGAGGTCAAGAAGCACAAGCTGATGGTCCCGCGCTGCGCCCGCACCGGCCAGATCATCGAGCCGATGCTGACCGACCAGTGGTTCGTGGCGATGACCAAGCCGGGCCACAACGGCAAGTCGATCGCCCAGGAAGCGATCGAGGCGGTCGACTCCGGCGACGTCAAGTTCGTGCCCGAGAACTGGGTCAACACCTACAACCAGTGGATGAAGAACATCCAGGACTGGTGCATCAGCCGCCAGCTCTGGTGGGGCCACCAGATCCCGGCGTGGTACGGCAGCGGCGGCGAGCTGTTCGTCGCCCGCAGCGAGGCCGAGGCCCGCGCCAAGGCCGATGCGGCCGGCTATGCCGGCGAGCTGACCCGCGACGAGGACGTGCTCGACACCTGGTACTCGTCCGCGCTGGTGCCCTTCAGCACGCTGGGCTGGCCCGAGCAGACCCTCGAGCAGGACCTGTTCCTGCCCAGCAGCGTGCTGGTGACCGGCTACGACATCATCTTCTTCTGGGTCGCCCGGATGATCATGATGACGAAGCACTTTACCGGCCGCGTGCCGTTCCGCCACGTCTACATCCACGGCCTGGTGCTCGATGCGCAGGGCAAGAAGATGAGCAAGTCCGAAGGCAACGTGCTCGATCCGGTCGACCTGATCGACGGCATCGCCCTGCCCGAGCTGCTCGACAAGCGCACGCAGGGTCTGCGCAAGCCCGAGACCGCGCCGAAGGTCCGCAAGGCCACCGAGAAGGAGTTCCCGGACGGCATCCCGGCCTACGGCGCCGACGCGCTGCGCTTCACCTTCGCGGCGATGGCCAGCCTGGGCCGCAGCGTCAACTTCGACAGCAAGCGCTGCGAGGGCTACCGGAACTTCTGCAACAAGCTCTGGAACGCCACCCGCTTCGTGCTGATGAACACCGAGGGCGAGGACTGCGGCCTGATGCCGCACACCAAGGCCGAGTGCGCGGTCGGCGGCGCGGCCCACGGCTACATGCGCTTCAGCGCGGCCGACCGCTGGATCAGCAGCGAGATCCAGCGTGTCGAGCAGGCCGTCGAACAGGGCTATGCCGACTACCGGCTCGACCAGGTCGCCAACGCCATCTACCAGTGCGTCTGGGACGAGTACTGCGACTGGTATCTCGAGATCGCCAAGGTCCAGATCGCCGAGGCCAAGGCCGCCGGTGACGAGGCCAGCGCGCGCGCCACGCGGCGCACGCTGATCCGGGTGCTCGAGACCATCCTGCGCCTGCTGCACCCGATCACGCCCTTCATCACCGCCGAGCTGTGGGAGGTGGTCGCGCCGGTGGCCGGCCGCAAGCAGCCGGGCTCGACCGACGGCATCGTCACGGCGGCCTACCCGAAGGCCGAGCCCGACCGCATCGACCCGGCGGCCGATGCGTGGGTGGCTCAGCTCAAGAGCCTGGTCGGCGCCTGCCGCGCGCTGCGCAGCGAGATGGGCCTGTCACCGGCCGAACGCGTGCCGCTGATGACGCTGGGCGACGCCGCCTTCATCGACGTGGCCGCGCCGCTGCTCAAGGCGCTGGCCAAGGTCAGCGATGTCCAGCGCTTCGACGACGAGGCCGCCTTCGCGGCCGCCACGCAGATGGCGCCGGTGCTGGTGCAGGGCGAGGTGCGGCTGGCGCTGAAGGTCGAGATCGACATCGCCGCCGAACGCGAGCGCCTGGGCAAGGAGATCGCCCGCCTGAGCGGCGAGATCGCCAAGGCCGAGGCCAAGCTGGGCAACGAGAGCTTCGTCGCGCGCGCCCCGGCCGCCGTGGTCGCGCAGGAACGTCAGCGCATGGCCGACTTCGGCGCCACGCTGGTCAAGCTGCGAGATCAGCTGGCGCGGATGGCCTGAAGCCCGGCGCCGGCGTGGCCGTGTGGGCATCCACACCGGCCGCGCGCCGGGCCGAATCGGCCGCTGCGGAGCTGCGGCGCGTGCCCGGGCGCGGGGCCTGGGGCGCCGTGCGCAGCACCTCGTCGACCTGCTTGGCGACCCCCCAGGCGCTGCGCACCCGGGCTTCGCGCGTGTAGGCCGCCAGGCGCGGCGTGGCCAGCAGGCCGCGGGCGCCGGCCAGCGGCTGGCCGGGTTCGAGCGCGACCGGGTTGATGTTGTCCATCCAGGCGGCGGTCAGCTGGCCGCTGCCCAGTGCCTGCGCCAGCACGTCCTCGTCGAACAGCTCCAGCGGCGAGACGCTGACCAGCACCTGCCCGGTCTTGGCGCCGCCCAGCGCCCGCTCGCCGAGCAGGCCGCGGTAGCGGCTGAAGTAGGTCATCTGGACGCAGACCGCGTCGCAGACCTCGAACAGCTCGCGCAGCCCCAGCGGCTGGATGCCCCAGCGCGGCCAGTTGCCGTCGCTGGCGTGCAGCGAGGGGTCGTAGCCGACCACCCGGGTGCCCATCGGCTGGACCATCCTGGCGACCGTGCGGGCGGTGGCGTTCATGCCGATCAGGCCGACCGTGCTGGTGCCCAGCTCGCGGCCGGCGACACGGCCCATCTCCTCCGGACTCGGCCGCAGCAGCGCCAGCAGCGCCCCGAGGATGAACTCGGCCTCGGCCGGCGCGGCGGCGTCGATGCAGCGCACCACCTCGACGCCGGCACGGGTGCAGGCGCTCAGGTCGATGTTCTCGTGGCCGCCGACGATGCGCCCGATCACCCGCAGCCGGGGCGACTGCGCCAGCACGCGCTGGTCGATCGACAGGTGCGGTGGCAGCAGCACGCCGCGCGCCTGCGACAGGGCATCCAGGAAGACCCGCCGGTCCTGCGACAGCCGGGGTGCATAGAACAGCTCATGGCGGGCATCGAGCCATTGCAGCACCTCGGCTTCGAGCGGTTCGGCGATCAGCAGGTCCATGCGCGGGGGCGGTCAGGCAGGCAGTATTTGGTGACTTCCGATGGTAGGTAGCAGGAGGCCCGGGAAGTCCCCCTCGAACAGGGGCCGGGGGGTCATGTGTGCATGCCAGAATCATTTCGATTGTCCAGATCCAGACCTCGTCAACCCCCATGAACACCTTCAGGCAGGACATGAAAGTCAACAAGGCGATCTTTCCCGTGGCCGGTCTCGGCACCCGTTTCCTGCCGGCCACCAAGGCCCAGCCGAAGGAGATGCTGCCGGTGGTCGACAAGCCGCTGATCCAGTACGCCGTCGAGGAAGCTTATGCCGCCGGGGTGCGCGAGATGATCTTCGTGACCGGCCGCCACAAGCGTCCGATCGAGGACCACTTCGACATGACCTTCGAGCTGGAAGTGGCGCTGGAGCAGGCCAGCAAGCTCGAACTGCTGGAGGTCGTGCGCAGCGTCAAGCCCAAGGACATGGAATGCATCTACGTGCGCCAGGCTCAGGCGCTGGGCCTGGGCCATGCCGTGCTGTGCGGCCAGCGCCTGGTCGGCAACGAGCCCTTCGCGGTGCTGCTGGCCGACGACCTGATGATCGGCCAGCCGCCGGTGCTGGCGCAGATGGTCGAGCAGTTCAACGAATGGCGCGCCTCGATCCTGGCGGTCCAGGAAGTGCCGGCCGAACACACCAAGCGCTACGGCATCGTGGCCGGCACGCTGGTCAACGACCGGCTGATGGACATCACCAAGATCGTCGAGAAGCCGTCACCCGAGACCGCACCGTCGCGCTGGGGCGTGGCCGGCCGCTACATCCTGACGCCGGGCGTGTTCCACGAGATCGCCACGCAACCGCGCGGCGTGGGCGGCGAGATCCAGCTCACCGACGGCATCGCCGCGCTGCTGCGCCGCGAGAAGGTCTTTGCCTACCGCTACGAGGGCAAGCGCTACGACTGCGGCAGCAAGGAAGGCTTCCTGCAGGCCAACGTCGAACTGGCACTGGGCCACCCGGAGGTCGGCGAGAGCTTCCGCAGTTTCCTGCGCGACCTCAAGGTATAGATCAAGCCCCTCGACCGGTTTGGGGCGGCCCGGCGCTCGGCCCGGGCCCTGCGACGTCAGCGGTGCCGCAGCACGTGCAGGAACTCGTTGTTCGGCAGGTTCTCCTGCTCGACCAGCAGGTGACCGGTCTGGCGGGCGAAGGCCTGGAAGTCGCGGACCGAACCCGGGTCGGTCGACAGCACCCTCAGCGTCTCGCCGGCGGCCATGTCGGCCAGGGCCTTCTTGGTCTTGAGGATGGGCAGCGGGCAGGTCAGACCGCGCGTGTCGAGTTCCTTGTGGGCATCCATCAGCAGCTCCTTTGGCGGCGGATTCTAGTCAGCGCCCCCTGAGCGCCTGCCTCGGCACCGCGCCGTGCCGTCCGGGTTTTCTCGCGTGACGGCTGCTGGTTGCTGACTAACATGTCAGTGTGATTCCAGTCCAGCGCCGACCCGCCATGTCGCCCTCCCGCGAGGGCCCGCCATGACGTCCCTGCGCGAGCGCGCCTACGAGAACTTCCAGCAGCAGATCGTCGACGCCAACATCCGCCCGGGCCAGTTCGTGTCGCAGCGCGAGCTGATGCAACTGCTCGACATGCCGCTGGGCGCCGTGCGCGAACTGATCCCGCGGCTGGAGGCCGAAGGCCTGCTGCGCACCGTGCCGCAGCGCGGGCTGCAGATCGTGCAGGCCGACATCACGCTGGTGAACAACGCCTTCGGCCTGCGCCGCCTGATCGAGCTGGAGGCCGCGCGGCGCTACGCCGAGACGGTCTCGGACGCCGAGCTGGACGCGGTCGAGGCGGCCCATCGCGCGATCGTCGAACGCGCCCGCAGCGGGCCGATCGATGACGCGCTGCTCAACGACGCCACCGCCGTCGACTGGGGCCTGCACGACCGCATGGTCGACGCGCTGGGCAATGCGCTGGTCTCGCAGACCTACCGCATCAACAGCCTGCGGGTGCGGCTGATCCGGCTCGAAGGCTCGCTGCTGTCGGCCGACGCGCTGCTGCCGGCGATGGAAGAGCACCTCTGGTTCATCGACGCCCTGCGCCGCCGCGACGCCGCTGCCGTGCTGGCGCGGCTGGGCCATCACATCGACAGCGCCCACCGGCGCGTGCTGGGCCTGGCCCGGCCGCCCTTGCCGATCGACGGATCGACCGAGCCCTCGGCCTGAGCCCGCCTCTCCACCTCTCCAAGGACCCCTCCCATGACCACGCCCACCGTCGACCGCCTGCCCGGCATCTGGCCGGCCATGCTGACGCCGCTGAAGCCCGACGGCTCGATCGACCACGACCGCTTCGTGCGCCACGGCCGGGCATTGCTGGACGCCGGCTGCGGCGGTCTGACGCCGTTTGGCACGACCGGTGAAGGCCCGTCCTTCAGCGTCGCCGAACGCATCGCGGCGGTCGATGCGCTGGTGGCCGGCGGCATCCCGGCTGCGCGCCTGCTGGTGTCGACCAGCGCCTGCGCGCTGACCGACCTGGTCGCGCTGACCACCCACGCCACCCGCATCGGCGCCTGGGGCACGATGCTGATGCCGCCGTTCTTCTTCAAGGGCATGTCCGACGCGGGCGTGGTGTCGGTCTACGAACAGGTCATCGCGCAGGCTCGGGCGGTTCACGCCGGGCTGGATGCCACATCGGACACGGCGCAGCCGCTGCGCCTGATGCTCTATCACATCCCCCAGGTCGCCGGCATCGGGCTGACACATGGCGTGATCCGCACCCTGCTGGCGCGCCACGCCGACATCATCGTGGGCGTCAAGGACAGCCAGTGCCAGCTGGCTCATTCGCTGAGCCTGCTGGAGGCCTTCGGGCCGCAGCTGATGGTCCACGTGGGCAACGAGCCCGACCTGCCCGAGCTGGGCCGGCGCGGCAGCACGGGCGCCGTCAGCGGGCTGGCCAACTTCATCCCGCGCACGGTGCACCGGCTGGTTCGCCAGCCGGATGCGGCGACCACGCCGGACGACCTCGCCTTCGTCCAGGCGCTGCTCGGCGCACTCGGCGGCTATGCGCTGGTGCCGGCCTTCAAGGGCATCCTGGCCTTGCGCGACAACGACCTCGGCTGGCTGCCGGTGCGCGCGCCGCTGCAGGCGCTGACGCCCGAGGACCTGCCGCGCCTGCAGGCCGCGCTGGCAGCGGTCGGACATCCGCAGCGACCCGATTGACGGCCCGGCGCTGGCCGACGACAAAGCGCACCTCCAGCCGCACGCGGCTTGAACCCGATCCAACGAGGAGACCCACCATGACGACCACCACCTCGCTGCGCCGCCGCAGCCTCTCGACCCTTGCCGCCGCCGCCGTGATCGGCCTGGGCACGCTGCTGAGCCCGCTGGCCCAGGCCCAGTCCAAGGTGCTGCTGCGCATCTCGACGCCGGCCGTGCCGGACGACTGGCACGGCAAGATGTGGACGGTCTTCAAGGACACGCTCGACAAGTCCGCGCCGGGCGAGTTCGACGTCCAGATCAACCTCAACGCGACACTGTTCAAGCAGGGCACCGAGCCGGCGGCCATGGCGCGCGGCAATCTGGAGCTGTCGTCGATCTCGGCCTTCGACATCGCCAAGCAGGTGCCGGAGTTCAGCATCTTCACCGCCGGCTACGTGATCCGCGACCCGCAGCACCAGGCCAAGGTCTTCGCCGGTCCGGTCGGCCAGGAGCTGTTCAAGCTCGCGACCGAGAAGATGGACGTCACGCTGCTGACCCCCATCTACCTCGGCACCCGCCAGGTCAACCTGCGCGACGTGCGTGACGTCAAGACGCCGGCCGACCTGAAGGGCGTCAAGCTGCGCATGCCCGGCAGCAAGGAGTGGCTGTTCCTCGGCGAGGCGCTCGGCGCGACCGCCACGCCGCTGGCCTTCGGCGAGGTCTACCTGGGCCTGAAGACCGGCACGATCGACGGCCAGGACAACCCGCTGCCGACCGTGCGCGCGGCCAAGTTCTACGAGGTCACCAAGCAGCTCGTGCTGACCAGCCACCTGGTCGACGGCATCTTCATCGCGATCTCCGACAAGGCCTGGAAGGCGATGACGCCGGCCCAGCAGCAGAAGGTGCAGGCCGCAGCCAACGCGGCGGCCGCGTTCAACAACGAGAACCGCATCAAGGAGGAGGCCGCCATCATCGACTTCTTCAAGCAGCAGGGCCTGACCGTGACGACGCCGGACGTCGAGGCCTTCCGCCGCCAGGTGCAGGCCGCCTACGCCACCAGCGAGATGGCCAAGAGCTGGCCCAAGGGCATGCTCGAACGCATCAACGCGACCAAGTAAGCCGCCGGACGCCGCACGATGCGCACCCTGCCGAAGCGACTGGCCGATGGCGTCGCCATTGCCCTGTTCACCGCGCTGTTCCTGGTCTTCATCGTCCAGGTCGTGGCGCGGTTCGTCTTCCACAAGCCGCTGCCGTGGACCGACGAGGTCGCGGTGATGCTGTACGTCTGGGTGATCCTGTGGTGCGCGGCCGTGGTCGTGCCCGAACGCGAGCACGTCATGTTCGACCTGGTCTGGAACGCGGTCGGACGCCGCACGCGCCAGGTCCTGCGCATCGTCGGCCACGGCCTGCTGGGCGCCCTGTGCGCCTGGGCCCTGCCGGCCACGTGGGACTACGTCCACTTCATGGCCCGTGAAGGCACGCCGGTGCTGGGCGTGCCCTTCATGCTGGTGTTCGCGCCGTTCGTGCTGCTGATGGTCGCGCTGATCGTGCGCAGCACGATCGCCGTCGTGCGGGCGTGGCGCGGGCTGGACCTCGACGACGCTGCCATTCCCTCCGCCTGAGGACGACATGAACCTTGCCCTTCTCGCCCTCGGCGGCGTGCTGCTCGGCGGCATGCTGATGCGCCTGCCGATCGGCTTCGCGATGATCGCCTCGGGCATCGCCTACCTGAGCGTCAAGCAGCAGGACCTCGGACTGGTCGCCGAGCAGATCGGCAACGGCCTCTACAACAGCTATGTGCTGCTGGCCGTGCCGATGTTCGTGCTGGCCGCCAACCTGATGAACGCCGGCACCGTCAGCGAACGGCTGTTCGACTTCTGCCGCATCCTGGTCGGCCGCATGCGCGGCGGTCTCGCGCAGGTCGACATCCTCGTCAGCGTGATCTTCTCGGGCATGAGCGGCAGCGCCATCGCCGATGCGGCCGGGCCGGGCCTGGTGACGATCCGCCAGATGCTCAGGAAGCCCGAATACAGCCGCGGCTTCGCGGGTGCGGTGGTGGTGGCCAGCGCGACGCTCGGACCCATCATCCCGCCGTCGATCCCGATGGTGATCTACGGCCTGGTGTCGGGCGCCTCGGTCGGCGCGCTGTTCCTGGGCGGCGTGCTGCCCGGCGTGCTGATGGCGCTGTCGATGATGGCCGTCGTCCACGTCATCGCCGTGCGGCGCGACATGCCGCGCGAGGCCCCGGTGCCGTGGTCCGAATGGCCGGCGGTGATCTTCCGCGGCGCCCTGCCGCTGTCGATGCCGGTGGTGCTGCTGGGCGGCATCTACTCGGGTGCCTTCACGCCGACCGAGGCGGCGGCCGTCGCGGCCTGCCATGCGCTGATCCTGTCGACCGTCATCTACCGCGCGCTGAACCTGCGTCAGCTGGCCGGCGTGTTGCTGGAGTCGGCCCGTTCGAGCGCGGTCATCACGATGATCCTCGCCGGCTCCTTCCTGCTGAACTACGCCTTCACCGCCGAAGGCGTGCCGCAGGCGATGGCGCAGTGGGTCGACGCGATGCAGCTGGGCCGCGTGCCCTTCCTGCTGCTGGTCAACGTGATGTTCCTCGTGCTGGGCTGCTTCCTGGACGTCTCGGTGCTGCTGCTGGTGTTCGTGCCGATGCTGCTGCCGGCGGTCAACGCGCTGGGCATCGACCTGGTCCACTTCGGCGTGCTGGTGGTGCTGAACATGATGATCGGCATGATCCACCCGCCCTTCGGCATGCTGCTGTTCGTCACCAAGGCGCTGACCGGCATCCCCATCGGCGAAATGATGAAGGAGGGCTGGCCCTTCATCGTCATGCTGCTGCTGTTGCTGCTGGCGCTGACGCTGTTCCCGCAGCTCGTGCTGTGGCTGCCGCAGACGATGGGCTACGGGGTCAAGTGATGAGCCAGCCGATGAACGACGCGATGAACGACACCGGCACCCTCGCGGCCGACGTGGTCTGCCTGGCCAGCTGGAACGCCGACCTGGTCTCGCGCGTGCCCCGTCCGCTGGCCCGTGGCGAGACGCTGATGGCCAGCGCCTTCGAGGTCAGCCCGGGCGGCAAGGGCAGCAATGCCTCGGTCGCGGCGGCGCGACAGGGTGCCCGCGTGGCGGTGCTGGCGCGCATTGGCGCCGACGACTTCGGCCGCATGGCGCTGGACCTGTGGCAACGCGAGGGCATCGCCACGCGCCATGTCGAGGTGGTCGACGGCGAGCGCAGCGGCGTCGCGCAGATCTGGGTCTACGACGGCGGCGACAACAGCATCGCGGTCTACCCTGGCGCCGGTGCCGGGCTGGGGCCGCGCCATGTCGAGGCGGCCGCCACGACGATCGCGGCGGCCCGTGTCGTGATGGCGCCGTGCGAGGTGCCGATCGAGGCGACCGAGGCGGCCTTCGCGCTGGCCCGTCGCCACGGCGTCACCACCGTGCTGAACCCGGCGCCGGCCCGGCCCCTGCCGGACCGCCTGGTGGCCCTGTGCGACCTGATGACGCCCAACGAGGGCGAGCTGCTGGCGCTGGCCGGCCTGGGCGACGACGCGCCGCTGGAGGCCGCCGCGCAGCAGCTGCTCGGGCGCGGTGCCGGCGCGGTCATGGTGACCTGTGGAGCCGATGGCGTGCGGCTGTTCCGGCCCGGCCAGGCGCCGCTGCACGAGCCCGGCTGGTCGGTCGAGGTGCTCGACACCATCGGCGCGGGCGACACCTGCACCGGCGCGCTGGCGGCGGCACTGGCTCGCGGACTGAGCCTGCCCGAGGCGATGCGGCAGGCCAACGCGGCGGCGGCGCTGGCCGTCACCGGACGCGGCGCGATCGACGCGATGCCCGATCGCGACGGGGTTGCCGCGCTGCTGGCAAGGCGTTGACGGGTGCCTAGAATCGCCGGCTTTCCCTGACGCGACGTCAGGCCGGGAGAGCCAGATGACCGAACACGCCACCCTTCCTGACACCGCCGTCGACCCGGCGGGCAGCGACAGCCGCCGCGACTTCCTGCGCACGGCCATCGGCACCGGCTTCGCGGCGGCCGTGCTGCCGGTGACGGCGCAGACCGAGGTCCGCACCGACAGCGTCGGGCTGGAGGTCGGCGAGGTCATGATCGACGTGGGCGGCTTCCCGCTGCCGGCCTACCGCGCCGCACCGGCCGGCAAGACCGGCCTGCCGGTGATCCTGGTGGTCAGCGAGATCTTCGGCGTGCACGAGCACATCGCCGACGTGGCGCGGCGCTTCGCCAAGCTGGGCTATCTGGCGATCGCGCCCGAGCTGTTCGTGCGCCAGGGCGATCCGTCGTCGTACGGCGAGATCGAGAAGCTGATGGCCGAGGTGATCCGCCTGACGCCCGATGCGCAGGTCATGGCCGATCTGGACGCCTGCGTGGCCTGGGCCGCGCGTCAGGGCGGCGACACGCGGCGGCTGGGTGTCACCGGCTTCTGCTGGGGCGGCCGCATCACCTGGCTCTATGCCGCGCACAACCCGGCGGTGAAGGCGGGGGTGGCCTGGTATGGCCGGCTGACCGGGCCGGTCACGCCGCAGAACCCGCGTCATCCGGTGGACATCGCCGCCGAGCTGAAGGCGCCGGTGCTGGGCCTGTATGGCGGTCAGGACGGCGGCATCCCGCTGACGGCGGTCGAGCAGATGAAGGCCGCGCTGACGGCCGCTTCGGCTCGGGCGCCGGCCGCGCAGGCCTCGCAGTTCGTCGTCTACCCGGAGGCGCCGCATGCCTTCCACGCCGACTACCGCCCGAGCTACCGCCAGGCCGACGCGCAGGACGGCTGGCGCCGCTGCGTCGACTGGCTCGGCCGCCACGGCATCGCCTGAGGCCGCCGGATGATCCTCGTCTCCATCCTGATCGCGACCTTTGCCAGCGGCGTGCTGTCGGTGCTGCTGGCCGGCTGGCTGGCGCTGCCGCTGCTGGCGCGCATGCTGCCGCACATGGTCAGCCTGTCGACCGGGGTGATGCTGGCCGCCGCGCTGCTGGACATCCTGCCGGAGGCCTTCGAGGCCCACGAGGGCGTCGCCGCCGCCGAGCCGCAGGCGCTGTTCGCGACGCTGCTGGGCGGGCTGCTGTTCTTCTTCCTGCTGGAGAAGGTCGAGCTCTACCGCCACAACCACCACCACGAGGGCGACGACCCGCACCACCACCACCACCACGGCTTCGATGCCGAGCAGGCCGGCCGGGGCGGCTGGAGCGTGCTGGTCGGCGACGCGACGCACAACTTCTGCGATGGCGTGCTGATCGGCGCGGCCTTCCTGGCCGATCCGGCGCTGGGCTGGCTGACCGCGCTGGCGGTCGGCGTGCACGAGATCCCGCACGAGCTGAGCGCCTTCATCGTGCTGCTGCACGCCGGCTTCACCAAGCGCCGGGCGCTGGTCTTCAACTGCATCACCGGGCTGGCCTCGGTGCTGGGCGGCGTGCTGAGCTATGTCGCGCTGGCGCCGTTCCAGACGGCCTTGCCCTACATGCTGATGGTGGCGGCCAGCACGCTGATCTACATCGCCGTGGCCGACCTGATCCCGCAGCTGCAGAAGCGGCTGGACTGGCGCGACACCCTGCTGCAGCTGGGCTGGATGGGCGCGGGCATCGGCCTGATCGCGCTGATCAGCGGCGTGGCGCACGGCCACGCGCACTGACGCCGCTGCGGCTCAGTGGTCCTCGCCGGCCATGTGCCGCAGGGCCACCAGGTCGTGCACGGTGACGTTGTAGCCCCGCACGCTGAAGACGCCGCGCGACTCGAAGCTGCGCATCAGGCGCGACAGCGTCTCGGGCGTCATCGCCAGCTGCTGGGCGATGTCGCGCTTGCGCTCCTGCAGGCGCAGCTCGCAGCGGTCGCCATGACCGGGACAGCGCTGCACCAGCCAGCGCGCGAAACGGGCCGGCGCGTCGTTGTGCAGCAGGTTGCGCGACGCATCGGTCAGCGAGCGAACCTCGCGGGCCAGGTTGGCGCAGAAGCGCAGCCCCAGCAGCGGCATGTTGGTCAGGTGCAGCCGCAGCATCTCGATGGGCAGTTCGGCGACGACGACGTCCGACAGCGCCAGCGCCTCCATCGCATGCGGTTCGCCCAGCCAGGCCGAGTGGCCGTCCAGCCAGGACGGCCCGGCGACGCTGCGTTCGGTGCGCAGGCTGCCGTCGGCGGCGCGTGAGCCGAGCACCGCGTCGCCCGACAGCAGCAGCACCAGCGTGCGTGCGGCCTGGCCGTCGCGGAAGACCGACTCGCCGGCGGCGACCGGACGGCGGATGGCGATCTGCTGCAGCACCGCGATCTCGCCCGATCCCAGCGGCGGGGCGCCGAAGGCGATCAGCCACGGCGTCGGATCGGCCGGTGCCGGCGGCGCGGCCGCGAGGCGACGCCGGGGCTTGGGCAGGTGTACCGCGCGCGGGGCCCGGGTGATCGGAGGAGTGGTGTCCAAGAGCTGCACAACCATGAGCTAGCGGGTGATTCGACAAGACGGTTCAGCGAACCGCTTCTGGTCGAATGTGCGGCAGCCGCACGCCATGGCGCTTGAGGCAGGTCAACCCCGGTTCAGGACAGCCCTGCGTGCCCGGGGGATGTCCGTCCCCGCTCTTCGCGTTCGTTCAATCCAGGCCGAGTTCCTGGATCTTGCGCGTGATGGTGTTGCGACCGATGCCGAGCTTGTGCGCGGCCTCGATGCGGCGGCCCTTGGTGATGGCCAGCGCGGTCGTGATCAGGCGGCCCTCGAACAGCCGCGTCAGGTGGTCCCAGACCTCGGGCTGGCCGCTTTCCAGCAGCGAACGGGCTTCCTGCTCCAGGTCGGCCAGCCAGCCACTGCCGAGCATCACCGGCGCCGGGGCGCTGCGATGGGCCTCGACCGACGACACCGTTGCCGCCACGTGGCCGGACGGCGTGCCGTGACCGATCGGTGCCGACGACAAGCCGCCCAGGCCGTGACCCTGCGAGGGCAGGGCGCCCAGCACTTCCGGCGGCAGGTCCTTCGGGTCGACCGTCTGGGCCGGCGCCATCACCGTCAGCCAGTGGCAGAGGTTCTCCAGCTGGCGCACGTTGCCGGGGAACTCGAAGCCGACGACCAGCGCCATCGCCGCGTCCGACAGCTTCTTGGTCTCGACGCCCAGTTCCTTGGCGCTGCGCTGCAGGAAGTGGCGGGTCAGCGAGGGGATGTCCTCGCGCCGCTCACGCAGCGCCGGCAGGCGCAGCCGGATCACGTTGAGGCGGTGGAACAGGTCTTCCCGGAACGCGCCGTCGCGCACCCGTTCTTCCAGGTTCTGGTGCGTTGCCGCGATCACGCGGACGTTGGACTTCAGCGGCGCATGGCCACCGACGCGGTAGAACTGGCCGTCCGACAGCACCCGCAGCAGCCGGGTCTGCAGGTCGAAGGGCATGTCGCCGATCTCGTCGAGGAACAGCGTGCCGCCCTCGGCCTGCTCGAAGCGCCCGCGCCGGGTCGCCTGCGCGCCGGTGAAGGCGCCGCGCTCGTGGCCGAACAGCTCGCTCTCGAGCAGGTCCTTCGGGATCGCCGCCGTGTTGATCGCGACGAAGGGCCCGCCCTGACGCGGGCTGTGCTTGTGCAGCGCCCGCGCGACGAGTTCCTTGCCGGCGCCGGACTCGCCGGTGATCAGCACCGTGACGTTGCTCTGGCTGAGGCGGCCGATGGCGCGGAACACGTCCTGCATCGCCGGCGCCTGGCCGAGCATCTCGGGCACTTCGCTGGCGTGTTCGTCGACGCTCTCCTCGCGCTGGCTCTCGTCGACCGCACGCCGGATCAGCTCGACCGCCTTGGGCAGGTCGAAGGGCTTGGGCAGGTACTCGAAGGCGCCGCCCTGGAAGGCCGACACGGCGCTGTCCAGGTCGGAGTAGGCCGTCATGATGATGACCGGCAGGCCGGGCAGGCGCTCCTTGACCTTGGCGAGCAGGTCGAAGCCCGAACCGCCGGGCATGCGGATGTCGCTGACCAGCACCTGCGGCTCGTCGTCCTCGAGCGCGGCCAGCACGTCGCGCGGGTTGGTGAAGCTGCGCACCGGCAGCTCCTCGCGCGCCAGGGCCTTCTCCAGAACGAAGCGGATGGATTGGTCGTCGTCAACGATCCAGATGGGTTTCATGCGTGGGCTGTCCTGGCTGAGCCACTCCGGGCGACGGACCACGCAGGCCCGTCACGGCAGAGGGATCTGAATCTTGAACACCGTGCGCCCCGGTTCGCTCTCGCATTCGATCAGGCCCTGGTGCTGCTGCACGACGTCCTGCGCCAGCGTCAGTCCGAGGCCCGAACCGCCGTCACGTCCGGTGACCAGCGGGAAGAAGATGCGATCGCGGATCTCGGCGGGCACGCCGGGTCCGTTGTCCTCGATATGCAAGTCCAGTGCCAGTCGATAGCGGGTCCGGCCGATCGTGACCTGGCGCGAGGCCCGCGTGCGCAAGACGATGCGCGCCTTGCCGTCGGCGATCTCCCCGGCCAGCGCCTGGGCGGCGTTCTGCGTGATGTTGAGGACCGCCTGGATCAGCTGCTCGCGGTCGCCGCGGAACTCGGGCAGCGAGATGTCGTAGTCGCGCACGATCTCCAGCCCCTTCGAGTGCTCGGCCAGCACCAGCGAGCGGACCCGCTCCAGCACCTCGTGGATGTTGACGTCGGCGACCACGCGCGGCCGCCGGTGCGGTGCCAGCAGCCGGTCGACCAGGGCCTGCAGCCGGTCGGCCTCGTGGATGATGACGCCCGTGTATTCGGTCAGCGACTTGTTGTCGAGCTCCATCTCCAGCAGCTGCGCCGCGCCGCGGATCCCGCCCAGCGGGTTCTTGATCTCGTGGGCCAGGTTGCGGATCAGCTCCTTGGTCATCCGGGCCTGGTCGAGCGTGCGGCTCTCGCGGTCCTGACGGGCCTGCTGCTCGATCTCGACCAGCTCCAGCAGCACCTGCTCGCCGTGGCCGATCTGGGTCAGGATCGCGTGGACCGGCAGCGGCTCGCCGCCGGTGGCGCTGCGGCGCATCTGGGCTTCCAGCCGGCCGGTGGCGTATTCGTTGTCGACCACCGACCGGAAGGTGCTCTGCAGCAGCGAGGGGTCGATGAACCAGTCGAAGATGCGCGACTTCTGCAGCGTGCGCCGGGGCAGGCCCAGCGTGGCCTCGAAGGCCGCGTTGACGAACACGCAGCGGCCGTCCGCGCGCAGCACGGCGACCATGGTGGCGAGGTGATCGAAGGCGTCGTAGCCCGGTCCGCGCAGAAGGCTCATGGCGTGGCTGCTCCCAGCTTGGCGAGTTCACGCCGGATCGCGGCGACGTCCGCTTCCTTGCGCGAGACGGCGGCCCGCAGCTCGTTCTGGCGCTCGGCCGGCGCGGTGGCGGCGTCCTTCAGGTCCTTCTGCAGCTGCGCCAGCCGTTCTTCCTCGCGGCGCAGCTCGCCGTCGAGGATGCGGCGCGCGTCGGTGTCGCGCGCGCGCTGTTCGGCCGGATCGATGCGGGCGCCCTCGTTGCCGCCGCTTCGGGCTGCCGGCGCCGCTGCGGTGCCGGATGCGGCGGCACCGCCCGATGCGGCCGCCTTCGGCGCTTCCGGACGACGGGTCTGCACGACGGTCACGGCCGCGCCTTCCAGCGTCTTGCAGCCGCGCTCGGCGGCCTCGCGCACGCTGATCTGGTCGGTGTAGAGGTTGCCCGGGCAGCGGTAGACCGAGCGGTCCTGGGCCTGCGCCGGCGCGACGGGAAAGCCGCTCCCGCAGGCCAGCACCAGGGGCACGAACCAGGGGGTCACGGAGGGCCGAATTCGGGTCATGGAAGGCATCGCGGGGCAGTATCGCCCAGCCATCCGGGCAAAAAAAAGACGGCCCCGAAGGGCCGTCCGTGCGCATGTCATGGCGCGTGAGCTGCCGGGGCCGCAGGGCCGCCGGGCGGCATCACAGCGTGTAGTACATGTCGAACTCGATCGGATGCGTGGTCATGCGCATGCGCTGGACTTCCTGCATCTTCAGGTCGATGTAGGCGTCGATGTAGGAGTCGGTGAACACGCCACCCTTGGTCAGGAAGCCGCGGCCCTTGTCCAGGTACTCGAGGGCCATTTCCAGGCTCGAGCACACGGTCGGGATCTTCGCGTCCTCTTCCGGCGGCAGGTGGTACAGATCCTTCGTGGCGGCTTCGCCCGGGTGGATCTTGTTCTCGACGCCGTCCAGGCCGGCCATCAGCAGCGCGGCGAAGCCCAGGTACGGGTTCATCAGCGGGTCCGGGAAACGCGCCTCGACGCGACGGCCCTTCGGGTTCGCGACGTAGGGGATGCGGATCGAGGCCGAGCGGTTCTTGGCCGAGTAGGCCAGCTTCACCGGGGCTTCGTAGCCCGGGACCAGGCGCTTGTAGCTGTTGGTGCCGGGGTTGGTGATCGCGTTCAGCGCGCGGGCGTGCTTGATGATGCCGCCGATGTAGTACAGCGCGAAGTCGCTCAGGCCGGCGTAGCCGTCACCGGCGAACAGGTTCTTGCCGTCCTTCCAGACCGACTGGTGAACGTGCATGCCGCTGCCGTTGTCGCCGACGATCGGCTTGGGCATGAACGTGGCGGTCTTGCCGTAGGCGGCGGCCACGTTGTGGATGATGTACTTCTGCAGCTGGACCCAGTCGGCGCGCTGGATCAGCGTGCTGAACTTGGTGCCGATCTCCATCTGGCCGGCGTTCGCGACCTCGTGGTGGTGGACTTCGACGGGGATGCCGACCGATTCCAGGATCAGGCACATCTCCGAGCGCATGTCCTGGCCGCTGTCGACCGGGGGCACCGGGAAGTAGCCGCCCTTGACGGAGGGACGGAAGCCCTTGTTGCCGTGCTCGTAGTCCTTGCCGGTGTTCCAGGCGGCTTCCTCGGCTTCGATCGAGCAGAAGGAACCGGACATGTCGGCGCCCCAGCGCACGCTGTCGAACACGAAGAACTCGGGTTCCGGACCGAAGTAGGCGGTGTCGCCCAGGCCGGTCGACTTCATGTAGGCCTCGGCGCGCTTGGCCAGCGAGCGCGGGTCGCGCTCGTAGGGCTTGCCGTCGGCCGGATCGATGACGTCGCAGGTCAGGATCAGCGTCGACTCTTCGAAGAAGGGGTCGATGTTGGCGGTGTTCGGGTCGGGCATCAGCTGCATGTCCGACGCTTCGATGCCCTTCCAGCCGGCGATCGAGGAGCCGTCGAAGGCGTGGCCCGAGGTGAACTTGTCTTCGTCAAAAGCAGAAACGGGCACGGAAACGTGTTGTTCCTTGCCGCGGGTGTCGGTGAAACGGAAGTCGACGAACTTGACTTCGTTTTCCTTCACCATCGACATCACGTCGGCGACGGTCTTGGCCATCAGGAGGCTCCTAGCGAGATGGAAGAGATGGAAGTGACGGGGTAATGTGCGGTCGATCTGGGCGCGAGCGCCGAGACGGCGGGGAAATTTAGCAGAAAGCGTGCCCGCGCCCGAGTCCGGTGCAATGCCCGGATGCCCGTCGGCGCCCAGGTGTCGGCTTCACGCGGCAGGTCGTGTCGGATGCCCGGATTGCGCACCAGAAATGGGCAATCAAATGCACCGACATGGTGAATCAGGGTCGCACCATTTCGGGGCCCAGTTCGGCGCCGAAGCGTCGCAGGCCGTCGATCAGCGCGACGTAGGCGGCCGACAGCGTCTCGCCGTCGCGGCCCTTGACGCCCAGCTCGATGTGGCGGCCGTGGACCGGATGGTCGACGCTCGGCAGGCTGAACACCTTGACCGGCGGAAAGCGCGCCTCCAGCTCGATCATCAGCGGCGTCAGGCTGGCCTCCATCGAACCGTAGACGACCACCGAACGCTCGACCTGGGCAGCGCCGCCGTGCAGGTGGGCGTAGGGGCCGTCCAGCAGCGCCTCGATCATCGGGTGCGCCATCACCGGGAAGCCCGGCACGAAGTGGACGTGGCCGACCGAGAAGCCGGGGATCTGGTTGTAGGGGTTGGCGATGATCGTCGCGCCCTCGGGGAACACGCCCATGTTCAGGCGGTGGACCGTGTCGGGGTGATCCGGATCGTCCGGCCAGCCCTTCTCGGCGGCCATCAGGCGCACGCGGGCCATGATCAGCTCGCGTGCCTCGGGGTGCAGCGCCAGCGGCCGGCCGAGCGCGGCGGCGGCGCACTGGCGGGTGTGGTCGTCGGGCGTGGCGCCGATGCCGCCGCAGCTGAAGACCACGTCGCCGCTGTCGAACGCGGTGCGCAGGATCGCGGTGATGCGCGCCGGGTCGTCGCCGACGTAGTGCGACCAGGCCAGCGCCAGGCCACGTGCCGACAGCAGCTCGATGACCTTGGCGAGGTGCTTGTCTTGGCGCTTGCCGGAGAGGATCTCGTCGCCGACGATGATGAGTCCGAAGTTCATGGTGCGGGCGTGGGGCTGTTCGGGTTGGAGGCAGGGGGCGGCGGCAGCGCGACCGGCGGATCGGCCGCCAGTGCGGGCAGCGGCGGCAGGTCGTCGACGGGGCGCGGGTTGGATGCGGCAGACGCCGCAGGCGAGGGCGGCACGATCTCCGGGAAGCTGCGCGTGCGCAGGTCGGCCAGCGCGGCCAGCGCGTAGTGCGCGAACCAGGCCGAGGCGAACGCGAACACCAGCGTGTAGAGCCAGACGAAGGCCGGCAGCAGCAGCGGCATCATCGGCAGCGCCATCGCGCCGGTGGCCCAGATCAGCGACGGCGCCGCGCCCAGGTAGCCGGTGATCAGGCCGATCGCCAGCAGTGGCAGGCGGTGCTGGTGCATCAGCAGCACCCGCTCCTCGCGGCTGGCGTGGTCGGCCAGCGCGTCGTAGCTCATCAGCCGCATCGCCAGCCAGCCCCAGATCAGCGGCGGCAGCACCAGCGCCAGCGGCGGGATCAGCCACAGTGGCATCGACGCGACCAGCATCAGCAGCGCCAGCAGCGTGTTGAACAGCGAGCCGGCCAGCGAGCCCAGCCAGTGGCCACCGCGCTTGCGGGCCAGGTCGGGGAAACGCCGCCGCGCGACCAGGTCGACGATCGCGCTGCTCATGAAGACGGAGACCAGCAGCAGCGAGGCGATCAGCAGCACCGGGATCGACAGCGCCACCACCACCAGCGGGCCGATGACGCTGCGGAAGCGCCCGCCGCTGATCTCGTTGAACCAGCCCGACAGGGGGGCCAGCCACGCGATGCTGTCGATCCACAGCCGGACCGCGTCGATCGCGGGCTCCCAGAAGAACCACGCGAGGCCGAAGGCGGCCGCGCCGGCCACCACCACGGGCATCAGCGACAGCACGATCACGCGCGGGTGCAGACAGTAGGCGGCGGCGCGCCAGCAGGCATTCATCACGGTCAACATGGGCCGGGAGCATAGCGGCGCCCCGGGTCTGGACCCGGTCTGCGGGCAAACCCTGTCCCCTACATCTTGCAGTGTCCGGTCAAGTCTCGAATAATTTACCGACCGGACGGTCAATGAATGAACGCCCTCAGCCGGGGGCACGAACGAGCGAGGTCAGGCATGTACACGCAGGCGATGGACACGATGGGCAAGGACGGCGCCGCCGAGGCTCCGAAGGCGCTGCGCAGCGCCGAGGAAGTGGCGCTGCAGGCCCGTTTCGACGAGCGCATCGACGCCGGCGGCTTCATCGAGGCCAAGGACTGGATGCCCGAGAACTACCGAAAGACGCTGACTCGCCAGATCAGCCAGCACGCCCACAGCGAGATCGTCGGCATGCTGCCCGAGGGCAACTGGATCAGCCGCGCGCCGACGCTCAAGCGCAAGGCGATCCTGCTGGCCAAGGTGCAGGACGAGGGCGGCCACGGCCTCTACCTCTACGCCGCCGCCGAGACGCTGGGCCAGAGCCGCGACCAGCTGCTCGACGCGCTGCACACCGGCAAGGCCAAGTACAGCTCGATCTTCAACTACCCCACGCTGACGTGGGCCGACGTGGGCGTGATCGGCTGGCTGGTCGACGGCGCGGCGATCATGAACCAGGTGCCGATCTGCCGCTGCTCGTATGCGCCGTATGCGCGGGCGATGGTGCGCATCTGCCGCGAGGAATCCTTCCACCAGCGCCAGGGCTACGACGCGCTGCTGACGATGATGAAGGACGGCACCGACGCCCAGCGCGCGATGGTCCAGGACGCGGTCAACCGCTGGTGGTGGCCGTCGATCATGATGTTCGGCCCGCCCGACGACCAGAGCCCCAACAGCGCGCAGAGCATGCGCTGGGGCATCAAGCGCGTCTCCAACGACGACCTGCGCCAGAAGTTCATCGACGCCACCGTGCCGCAGGCCGAGGTGCTGGGCGTCACGCTGCCCGACCCGGACCTGAAATGGAACGAGGCCCGCGGCCACCACGACCACGGCCCGATCGACTGGGCCGAGTTCTGGCGCGTGGTTGGCGGCGACGGCCCGTGCAACCGCGAACGGCTGGCCACCCGCGTGCGGGCCTGGGACGACGGCGCCTGGGTGCGCGAGGCCGCCTTGGCCCATGCCCGCAAGCAGGCCGAACGCGACGCAGCCGCGCAGGGCCGCGCGGCCTGAGCCTCAGCGCCGCCCTGACCGCATCGCCCGAGACGCCCGAGACGCCCTTACCGATCGACCGCATCGACCTTCCGGAGGTCCCCGCATGAGCAACACCAACGCCCCGACCACCCAGACCGCCACCGCCAACGAATGGCCGCTGTGGGAAGTCTTCGTCCGCAGCAAGGCCGGCCTGGACCACAAGCACTGCGGCAGCCTGCACGCGGCCGACTCCGCGATGGCGATCCAGCTGGCGCGCGACGTCTACACGCGGCGCCAGGAAGGCACCAGCGTCTGGGTCGTGCGCAGCAGCGACATCGTCGCCAGCGACCCGTCCGACAAGGACATGTACTTCGACCCGATGGAAGACAAGGTCTACCGCCACCCGACCTTCTACCAACTGCCGAAGTCCGTGGACCACATGTGACCGGCCGGAACGAGACGACCGCCATGCAAGCCTCCATTGCCCGCCCCGCCGACCCATCCGCGCAATACGTGCTGCGCCTGGGCGACACCTGCCTGATCCTGGCCCAGCGGCTGGGCGAGTGGTGCGGCCATGCGCCCATCCTCGAAGAGGACATCGCGCTGACCAACATGTCGCTCGACCTGATCGGCCAGGCCCGCGGCCTGCTGACCCGCGCCGGCCAGCTCGCGGCCGCCCCCGGCGCCGCGCCGCTGGACGAGGACCAGCTCGCCTTCCTGCGCGAGGAACGCGACTACCTCAACCCGACGCTGGTCGAGCTGCCCAACGGCCCCTATGGCGCGATGGCCGGCGGTGGCCGCGACTTCGCCTTCACCGTGCTGCGCAACGCGATGATGGCGACCTGGCTGCGGCTGCTGTGGGAGCGCCTGCAAGGCTCGTCCGACAGCGAGCTGGCCGCCATCGCCGCCAAGGCCGTCAAGGAAGCCCGCTACCACCAGCAGCACGCGGCCGACTGGGTCGTGCGCCTGGGCGACGGCACGGCCGAATCGGCCCAGCGGCTGGCCCGCGCGCTGGAAGCGCAGTGGCGCTACGCCGCCGAGCTGTTCGAGGACGACGCGCTCGACCAGCACGCCCAGGCCACCGGCCTCGGCCCGGCCGCCTCCGCACTGCGCCAGCCCTGGCTGGACGAGATGAACGCGCTGCTGGCCGCCGCGCAGCTGGCCGCGCCGGCCGAGTCCGCCTTCCGCAGCACCGGCAAGCGCGGCCTGCACAGCGAACACATGGGCCCGCTGCTGGCCGAGATGCAGGTGCTGCAACGCACCTACCCGGGCGGCGCGTGGTGAGCACGCTCGCCAGCCGCGTCGACCGGGCCTGGCAGGTCCTGCACGGCGTGCCCGACCCGGAGGTGCCTGCCGTCTCGGTGATCGACCTGGGCATCGTGCGCGAGGTGCTCGAAGCCGACGAGACACGCGGCGGCGGGCTGGACGTCGTGCTGACGCCGACCTATTCCGGCTGCCCGGCCACCGAGGTCATCGAGGCCAGCGTGCGCGAGGCGCTCGAACAGGCCGGCCTTGGCCCGGTCCGCACGACGCTGCGGCGCGACCCGGCCTGGACCACCGACTGGATCAGCGCCGAAGGCCGCGACAAGCTGCGCGCCTACGGCATCGCCCCGCCAGGTCCGGCCGATCACGGCCCGCTCGAACCCGGCACCGCCGTGTTGCGGTTCGTGCCGCGTGCGCCGCAGGCGCTGGCCTGCCCGCGCTGCGGCAGTCGCGACACCGAACGCCTGTCGGCCTTCGGCTCGACCGCCTGCAAGGCGCTGTGGCGCTGCCGTGCCTGCCGCGAGCCGTTCGAGCATTTCAAGCCGATCTGATCGGCATTCCCGTCCATCCGCCTCCTCACGAGGACCGACCATGAGCGTTCTGTTCCACCCGCTGCAGGTGCGCGCCATCGAGCCCGACACCGCCGAGGCCGTCGTCGTCACCTTCGCGGTGCCGCCCGAGCTGCGCGAGACCTTCGCCTTCACGCAGGGCCAGTACCTGACGCTGCGCCACACGGTCGACGGCCAGGACCTGCGCCGCTCGTATTCGGTCTGCGAGGGCGTCGACGACGTCGAGCAGCACAGCCTGCTGCGCGTGGGCGTGCGCAAGGTGCGCGGCGGCGTGTTCTCGAACTGGATCAACGCCGAGCTGAAGGTCGGCGACACGCTGCAGGTCATGGCCCCGCAAGGCCGTTTCTTCGTGCCGATCGAGCCGGCCTCGCGCCGCCACCATCTCGGCATCGCCGGCGGCAGCGGCATCACGCCGATCCTGTCGATCCTGAAGACGGTGCTGGCGCGCGAGCCGAACAGCCGCTGCACGCTGATCTACGGCAACCGCTCGCTGCAGTCGACCATGTTCAAGGAGGCGCTCGAAGACCTCAAGAACCGCTACCTGACCCGCCTGGTGCTGCACCACGTCTTCTCCGACGAACAAACGGATTCGGCCATCAACCACGGCCTGATGAACCGCGACAAGCTCGGCGAGTTCCTCGGCGCGCTGGTGCCGGCCGCGGGCATCGACCACGCCTATGTGTGCGGGCCGTTCCAGATGAACGACGAGGCCGAGGCGGCGCTGCTGGCTGCGGGCGTCGACGAGGCGCGCATCCACATCGAGCGCTTCGGCATCGCGCAGCCGGCCGGTGGCGCGGCCACCCCGGTCGGCGCGGTGGTGCACGAACCGCAGCCGGGCGATGCGGAGCAGTCGCGCGTCACGCTGATCCGCGACGGCCTGAGCCGCGAGATCCTGTTCCGGCGCGACCAGCCCAGCATCCTGGATGCCGCCAGCGCGGCCGGCATGGAGCTGCCGTTCTCGTGCACCTCCGGCGTGTGCGGCACCTGCCGCGCCAAGGTGATGGAAGGCGAGGTCCGCATGGAGCGCAACTTCGCGCTCGACAAGGCCGAGGTTGCCGCCGGCCACGTGCTGTGCTGCCAGGCCCACCCGCTGACCGAGCGCGTGGTGCTGAGCTTCGACGCGCGCTGATCTGCCGCACGATGGCCCGTCCCCGCGCCCCCGGCCACGACGACCAGCGCGAGGCCATCCTCGGCCACGCGGCGGCGCTGTTCGCGGCCCAGGGCTACCCGAGCACGACGATGGCCCAGGTCGCGGCGGCGGCCGGGCTGTCCAAGGCCGCGCTGTACCACTACGTCGCCGACAAGCAGCAGCTGCTGCGCGAGATCGCGCATGCGCAGGTCGATGCGCTGCATGCGAGCGTCGACGAGGTCATCGCCCAGGCTGAATCTGGCGCCGAAGCCGGTGCTGAATCCGGCGCCGTCCCCGCAGGCTCAGCCGATGAGCCACCCGAGCGGGCGCTGGTGCGCGCGCTGATCGAGTGCCTGGTCACCCGCTATGCCGGCCAGGCCGATGCGTTGCGCGTGCTGACCGACGAGGTGCGTTACCTCGAACCCGACGAGCAGGCCCGGCTGGCGCAGCGCCAGCGCGAGCTGGTGTCGCGGCTGGCCGGCGCGATCGCGCGCTGGCAGCCGGCGCTGTCCGAGGCCGGACTCGTCAAGCCGCTGACGATGCTGCTGTTCGGCATGGTCAATTGGCTCTTCACATGGCTGCGCCCGGACGGCAGCCTGAGCCACGCCACGCTCGCGCCGATCGTGGCCGAACTGTTCATCCAGGGCGTGCCGTGCGTGCAGCCGCCTGCACCGCGGACGATCACCGTCGATCCCGCCGAACCTGCCGACCCCATTCCTTCCGGAGACCCGAAGCCGTGACCCTTGCCCCGATCGTCCAACTCCAGAGCCACATCGCCGGACGCTGGTTCGGCGCCGAGCCCGGCGCCGTGCTGCGCAGCGCCGTCAACGGCCAGCCGGTCGCGCGCACCCATGCCGATGCGATCGACTTCGGCGAGGCGGTCGACTTCGCCCGCCGCGTCGGCGGTCCGGCCCTGCTGGCGCTGGACTTCCAGCAGCGCGCCCAGCGCCTGAAGGCGCTGGCCAAGTACCTGCTGGAACACAAGGAGACGCTCTACGCGATCTCGGCCCACACCGGCGCCACGCGCGTGGACAGCGCCATCGACATCGAGGGCGGCACCGGCACGCTGTTCTCGTACGCCAGCATGGGCGGCAACGAGCTGCCCTCGGGCAACCTGATCCACGAAGGCCCGGCCACGCAGCTGGGCAAGACCAACCGCTTCGCCGGCAGCCACATCCTGGTGCCGCGCCAGGGCATCGCGGTCCACATCAACGCCTTCAACTTCCCCATCTGGGGACTGCTGGAGAAGTTCGCGCCGTGTTTCCTGGCCGGCATGCCGTGCATCGGCAAGCCCGCCACCGCGACCAGTTACGTGACCGAGGCGATGGCGCGGCTGGTCGATGCCAGCGGCATCCTGCCGCCCGGCGCGATGCAACTGGTGATCGGCGGCACCGGCGACCTGCTCGACCGGCTCGACGGCCGCGACGTGGTCACGTTCACCGGCTCGGCCGACACGGCCGCGAAGCTGCGCACGCATCCGAACATCGTGCGCCAGTCGATCCCGTTCAATGCCGAGGCCGACTCGCTGAACTGCGCCATCCTGGCCCCGGACGTGTCGCCCGACGACGAGGAGTTCGACCTCTACGTCAAGGAAGTCGCCCGCGAGATGACCGTCAAGGCGGGCCAGAAGTGCACCGCGATCCGCCGCGCGATCGTGCCGCGCCAGCACCTCGATGCGGTCGCTCAAGCGCTGCGTGCGCGGCTGGCCAAGACGGTGGTGGGCGATCCGTCGCTGGCCGCCGTGCGCATGGGCGCGCTGGCCTCGCATGCGCAGCTGGCCGACGTGGCCGAGCGTGTCGCCCTGTTGCAGCAGGGTGCCGAGACCGTCTGCAGCGCCGCCGACGGCTTCGCGCCGCAAGGCGAGGGCGTGGCCGAGGGCGCCTTCTTCGCGCCGACGCTGCTGCTCAGCCGCGCGCCGCTGCAGCACGACGCGGTCCATGACCTCGAGGCCTTCGGTCCGGTCAGCACGCTGATGGCCTACGACGACCTCGACGAGGCGATGGCGCTGGCCGCGCGTGGCCGCGGCAGCCTGGTCGGCACGCTGGTGACGCGCGACCCGGCGGTGGCCGCCCGCGTGATCCCGCAGGTGGCGGCGCACCACGGCCGCATGCTGATCCTCGACCGCGAGGCCGCCGCCGAATCGACCGGCCACGGCTCGCCGCTGCCGATGCTCAAGCACGGCGGCCCGGGCCGGGCCGGCGGCGGCGAGGAACTGGGTGGCATCCGCGCCGTCAAGCACTACCTGCAGCGCGCGGCGATCCAGGGTTCGCCGACCATGCTGGCGGCCGTCACCGGCGAACACGTGCGCGGTGCCAAGGTCATCGAGACGGAGGTGCACCCCTTCCGTCGTCACTTCGAGGACCTGCGCATCGGCGAGAGCCTGCTGACGCACCGGCGTACCGTGACCGAGGCCGACATCGTCAACTTCGGCGGCGTCTCGGGCGACTATTTCTACATGCACTTCGACGCGATTGCCGCGCAGGACACGCAGTTCGGCCAGCGCATCGCGCACGGCTACTTCGTGCTGTCGGCCGCCGCCGGCCTGTTCGTCAGCCCGGCACCCGGCCCGGTGCTGGCCAACTACGGCCTGGACACGCTGCGCTTCGTCAAGCCGGTGCCGATCGGCGACACGATCCAGGCCCGCCTGACCGCCAAGCGCAAGATCGACCGCAACCGCACCGATGCCAAGGGCGTCGGCCAGGGCGTCGTGGCGTGGGACGTCGAGGTGACCAACCAGCACGGTGAACTGGTGGCGAGCTACGACATCCTGACGCTGGTCACCAAGCGGGGCTGATCGGCGGGAAGGCCGATCAACACGGGCCGAACCGCACGGCCCCGAAACGACAAGAGGCCCCTCGGGGCCTCTTGTCGTTGGACCGTCAGGTCCGGATCACCGGATCACCGGCTGATCACTTCTTCTTGGCGGCGGCCTTCTTGGCCGGTGCCTTCGCGGCCGGCTTGGCGCCTGCTGCCTTGGCGGCCTTGCGGGCGGCGGCCTTCGGGTCGACGGCGGCCTTGAAGGCGGTGCCCGGGGTGAACTTGGGCAGCTTGACGGCGGCGATCTTGATCTTGTCGCCGGTGCCGGGGTTGACGCCGTTGCGGGCTGCGCGCGCGTGCTGCTTGAACGTGCCGAAGCCGGGCAGCGTGACGCTGCCACCCTTCTTGACGGTCGTCACCACGGTGTCCAGCACGGTGGCGATGATGCGGCCGGCGGCGGCCTTGGTCAGGCCATGGTCGGCGGCCAGTTTCTCGATCAGTTCGGCTTTGTTCATGGGGCTCCTCTGTGGGCTGGGTTGGCCGCCGAGCGCGGGCGGACGGGGCGAATTGTCGCCCAGAGCGATCAGACGACCGATCGGCTGGCGACGGGCTGCGCTGGATCAGGCCATGAGCGTGACGTGATGTCAGTGTGGCCATGCCGGATTGACAGCCGCTTACAACTGTTCCCCCTCTTTCTGGCCTGCCCTTGTCGTCCGCGCTTCAATCGCGGCCGTTGCTTCGTCCTGGCTTGCGTTTGTCAGCGTCGCAAGCCAATCACCTGTACTTGTGTTTCTTGAAGTTCCTGCAGATCGGAGTTCCCTCATGGCCCAGACCCTCGACCCCACCACCGTCGCCCCCGCCGCACGTTCGCTGCCGACCGGCTGGATCGTCGGCGGCGTCATCGCGCTGCTCGCCGTCGGTGGCGGTGCCTACTTCGCTGGCCGCCAGTCGCCCGCCGCGCCGGTCGAGGCCGCTGCGGTCGAGCCGGCCGGCAAGGCCGTGCACAACGCCAAGGCGCCGGCCGAGCGGTCCGACCGGGTGGAGTCCGCTGCGCCGGCCTGCGCCGACTGCGGCGTCGTCGAGTCGGTCACCGCCGTCAAGCGCAAGGGTGAAGGCAGCGGCGTCGGCGCGGTCGCCGGCACCGTTGTCGGCGGTGCCGTCGGCAACCAGTTCGGCAAGGGCGACGGCCGCACCGCGATGACGGTGCTGGGCGCCATCGGCGGTGCTGTCGCCGGCCACGAGGTCGAGAAGCAGGTCAAGGCCAAGACGGTCTACGTTGTCAAGGTCCGCACCGAAGGCGGTGAGCTGCGCACGGTCGAACAGGCCACCGCCCCGGCCGTCGGCGCGCGCGTCAAGGTCGAGGGCAAGACGCTGCGCCCGCTGCAGGGCTGAGGCCGGACCGCGCCCGATCCACGGGCGGATTCCCCTGCTGTTGATACGGCGTTCTCATTAATATTGAGAGGACCGTATCATCTGGGCATGTCCTCCGGTCATGTCCCTGCCCACGCACATTCCGAACGGCCAGCCGGTGCCCGCAGCACGCGACAGCGTGGCGCCGTCCAGGCCAGCCTGCTGGCCGCCGGTCGGCCGCTGACGGCGCCCGAGCTGCTGGCCGCCGCGCAGGCGACGGTGCCCGGGCTGGGCATCGCCACCGTCTACCGCCATCTCAAGGCCCTGCAGGTCGACGCCCGGGTGCGCACGCTCGAACTGCCCGGCCAGCCGGTGCGTTACGAGTGGATCGTGCAGGCGCACCTGCACCACTTCCACTGCCAGCGCTGCAACCGCGTCTACCCGCTCGACGGCTGCCCCGGCCAGATCGAGCAGATCGCCCCGGCCGGCTTCGTCGTCGAACGCCATGAGCTGACGCTGCACGGCCTGTGCGGCGACTGTGCGGCGGCCCCTGCCGCTGCCGACCCCGTCCCCGGAGCCCCGGCATGACGGCCAGCCGCGCCGGCCGCGTCCGGACCGACCCGGCAGACTGGTCCGTCGCGCTGCGCCTGCTGGCCGCCGCCGCCGTGCTGGTGCCGCTGTGGGCCGGCGTGGTCTGGTCGTCCTGAGGCGGACCATGCATACCGTCCTTCCGCCTGCGGCCCTGACGCTGCACGAGCTGGCGCTGGCCCCTGCCGGCCGGACCGTGCTGGCCGGCCTGTCCGGGCGTTTCCCGCGCGGCAGCGCCACGGCCGTGCTGGGCCCCAACGGCATCGGCAAGAGCACGCTGCTCGCGGCGCTGGCCGGGCGTCTGCGGCCCAGCGCCGGGCGCATCGAACGCCCTGCCGATGGCCGGCTGGCCGAGCTGACCCAGGCCGATGCGGTCGACCGCCGTTTCCCGATCGACCTGCGCGGCTATGTCGCCACCGGCCTGTGGCCGCGCCTGGGCGCGTGGCGCGGCATGGGTGCGGCCGAGCGTCGCGCGCTGGATGCCGTGCTGGCGCGCTTCGACCTCGTCGCGCTGGCCGACGTGCCGCTGGCCGAGCTGTCGGCCGGGCAGTGGCAACGCGCCCGGCTGGCGCGCGTCTGGCTGCAGGACGCCGACCTGCTGCTGCTCGATGAGCCCCATACCGCCCTGGACCAGGCCTCGGCCGAGCGGCTGGACGAGCTGCTGCGACAGGCCCTTGCGCAAGGCCGCACGGTGGTGGCCGTGCTGCACGAGCGTCACCCGTTGCCCGCGCTGTTCGACGAGGCCCTGCTGCTGCAGCCTGGCCCGCCAGGCACCGGCCCGGACAGCGGCGTGTCGCGCTGCGCATCCTGGGGACCGGTGCGGGCTCGCTCGCCGCAGGTCGCGCCCGGGCGGTCACCCTGGCCCTGCGCGGCCTGAGCCGATCCCGCAAGCCGATGAACACCTGGATCGAGACCGCCAGCCTCAGCCTTGCCGGTGCCGGGCTGATCGAGCCGTTCGCCGACTACGGCTTCATGCGCCGCGCGCTGCTTGCCACGCTGGCGCTGACCCTGACCGCCGCGCCGCTCGGCTGCCTGCTGGTGCTGCGCCGCATGAGCCTGGTGGGCGAGGCCGTGGCCCACGCGCTGCTGCCCGGTGCCGCCGTGGGCCATGCGTTGGCGGGGTTGTCGCTGCTGGCGATGACCGCCGGCAGCCTGGTCGCCGCGGCGCTGGTGGCCTGCGTGGCCGGACTGGCCAGCCGCCACACCCGCCAGCATGAGGACGCCGGCTTCTCGGCCTTCTACCTGATCGCCCTGGCCGCCGGCGTGCTGCTGATGGCGCGCGGCAGTGGCGGGCCTGACCTGCTCCACCTGCTGTTCGGCAGCGTGCTGGCGGTCGATGCGACCGCGCTGCTCGCGCTGGCGGCCCTGTCCAGCCTGATGCTGCTGGCGCTGGCCGCCGGCTGGCGCGTGCTTGTGTTCGACAGCCTGGACCCGGCCTTCCTGCGTGCCAGTTCAGGCACGGGCGGCACGCGGGCCGGCCGCTGGGGCCACGCGCTGCTGCTGGCGCTGCTGGTGCTGCACCTGGTCGGCGCGCTGCAGGCGCTGGGTGCGTTGATGGCGATCGGCCAGCTGATGCTGCCGGCGCTGGCCGCGCGTTTCTGGAGCCGCAGCCTGACCGGCATGGTGCTGGGCGCCTGGGCGATCGGCACGCTGTCCGGTGTCGGCGGGCTGCTGCTGTCCTTCCATGCCGAACTGCCGTCCGGCCCCGCGATCGTGCTGCTGGCCGGTCTGGCCTATGTCGGCTCGCTGCTGTTCGGGCGGGTCGACGGCGTCTGGCGCAACCGGCGCGCCTACGGTCCGCTGGGAACGGCGGTGCAGCCATGACGGCGGTCGATCGGTCCGGGCGCACGCGTCGCGCATGGCTGCTGGCGGCGGGCGCGTCCGTGCTGCCTGTGCTGTCGGTGCAGTCGTTGCCGATGGCCCGTGCGGCATCGTCATCCGGTCGACCCCTGCGCCTGGTCGCCAGCTTCTCGATCCTGGCCGACCTGGTGCGCGAACTGGCGCCGCCACAGGCCGAGGTCAGCGCGCTGGTCGGACCCGAGGCCGACACCCACGCCTACTCGCCCACGCCGGCCGATGCGCGGCGGCTGGTCGATGCCGACCTGCTGTTCGTCAACGGCCTGGGCTTCGAGGGCTGGTTGCCGCGTCTGCGCGAGGCCGCATCGGCGTCGCTGCCGATGGTCACGGCGGCCGACGCGATCGAGCCGCTGCGGCGCGGGCCGCTGCCCGATCCGCACCTGTGGCACGACCCGGCGCGGGTGCGCCAGGTGGCTCAGCTGCTGAGCCAGTCGCTGCAGCGCCGCGTGCCGGACCGCGCCGGTCTGCTGCGCGAGCGGCTGGCCGATTTCCTGGTCCGGCTCGACCGGGTCGATGCCGACGCGCGTCGCCGCCTGCAGGACCTGCCCGAAGGCCAGCGGCGCTTCTACACGCCGCATGGCGGCTACGCCTATCTCGCGGCGTCCTACGGGCTGGACATGGTCACGCCGCTGGCCGCGTCCGGCGCCGACCTGGAGCCTTCGGCGGCGGCCGTCGCGCGGCTGGTCACGCTGCTGCGCAAGACCGGCGTGCGCGCGGTCTTCGTCGACGCGCTGCGCGACGAGCGCCTGATGCGCCAGATCGCGCAGGACAGCGGCGCGGTGGTCGCCCGCAAGCGCCTGCACGGCGACGCGCTGACGCGGCCCGGCGGCGAGGCCGACAGCTGGCTGGCGCTGATGTCGCACAACACCCGCGCCCTGGCCGAGGCACTCGGCGCCCCGATGCCTGGAACCCCTGGAGAACGCACATGACCGATGTCACCGATCAACCCTTCGGACGACCCGCGCGTGCCGGGCTGACCTGGCTGCTGCCGCTGCTGGCCTGGCACGGTGCCGTGCAGGCGCAGACCCATGCCCATCAGCACGGCGCCATCGCCCTGTCGATCGGCATCGAGGCCGCCACGCTGACCGTGCAGCTTGAGGCGCCGCTGGACAGTCTGGTGGGCTTCGAACACGCGCCCCGCACCGCCGCCCAGAAGCAGACCGCGCAGACGCTGCTGAGCCGTCTGCGCACGCCGGCAGGGCTGTTCAGGCCGGACGCCGCCGCCGGCTGCACGCCCGGCGCGTTCGAGATCGAACCCGGCGTGCTGGAAGCGGGCGGCACCGCGTCATCCGACGGCCATGCCGACCTGGAGGCGACCTGGACGTGGACGTGCGCCAACCCGGTCGCCTTGCGCAGCCTCGACCTGGACGGGCTGCTGAAGGCCGCCCCGCGCATCGCCCGCGTCAGCGGCCAGATCGCCGGTCCGCAAGGCCAGTTCAAGGCCGAGCTGAAGCGCCCGGCCACCGTGTTGCGCTGGGGCCGCTGAATGACGGGCGCACCGATCCCGCCGCCCGCGCCGCCGCCCGCGTCACTGTTGCGCATCGCGGCGCTGCGCCACGGCTGGCCGGGCGAGCCGCGCGACGTGCTCGACATCGACACGCTCGACCTGCCCGCCGGCCAGACCGCCTTCGTGCGCGGTCCCAGCGGCTGCGGCAAGAGCACGCTGCTGGCGGTGATCGCGGGGGTGCAGCGCGCCCGCGCCGGACGGGTCGAGCTGCTGGGCCAGGACTGGGCCGCGTTGCCGGCCTCGGCCTGCGACCGGCGCCGGGCCGATCACATCGGCATCGTGTTCCAGCAGTTCAACCTGCTGCCCTACCTGTCGGTGCTCGACAACGTGCTGCTGCCCTGCCGCCTGTCGGCGCTGCGGGCGCGCCGGGCCGGTGCCGATGCGCGCGCGCGTGAACGCGCCGCCCGCGCGCTGCTCGACCGCGTGGGCCTGCGCGGCGAGCTGGCCACGCGCCGGGCCGACCGCCTCAGCGTGGGCCAGCAGCAGCGCGTGGCCGCCGCCCGCGCGCTGATCGGCGCGCCCGAGCTGGTGCTGGCCGACGAGCCGACCTCGGCGCTCGACGAGGCCCGTCGCGACGCCTTCATGGACCTGCTGCTGGGCGCCTGCGCCGAGGCCGGCAGCACGCTGGTCTTCGTCAGCCACGATGCCCGGCTGGCGCCGCGTTTCGACCGCGTGATCGACCTGACGTTGATCAACCGCGCGGACGTCGGCGGTGACCTGCTGGCCGAGGATCCGGCATGAACGCCGCGATGTTCTCGCTGGCGCTGCGCAGCGCCTGGAACCGGCGCGGCGTGCTGGCGCTGGTGGTGGCGTCGATCGCGCTGTCGACGCTGCTGCTGGTGGGCATCGAGCGGATCCGCCACGAGGTGCGCGACAACTTCTCGCAGGCCGTCTCGGGCACCGACCTGATCGTCGGCGCGCGCACCGGGCCGGTCCAGCTGATGCTGTATGCGGTCTTTCGCATCGGCAGCGCAACCAACAACATCGGCTGGGCATCCGTGCAGATGCTCGAACAGCACCGCGCCGTCGCCTGGACCCTGCCGATCGCGCTGGGCGACAGCCACCGCGGCTACGCCGTCGTCGGCACCCGGGCGGCCTATTTCGAACGTTTCCGCTACGGCGAGAAACAGGCGCTGCAGCTGCGCGAGGGCCGGCCCTTCGTCGACGGCATCGACGGCGTGTTCGATGTCGTGATCGGTTCGGAGGTCGCGCGCCGGCTCGGCTACGGCCTGGGCCAGCGCGTCGTGCTGAGCCACGGCGACGGCGCCATCGCGGCCAACGACCATGCCGACAAGCCCTTCAAGGTGGTCGGCATCCTGGCGCCCACCGGCACGCCGGTCGACCGTTCGCTGCACGTCTCGCTGGAGGCGATCGAGGCGCTGCACATCGACTGGCAGGCCGGCGTGCCGGTCGCGTCGATGGCGGTACCGCTCGACCAGCTGGCGCAGCAGGACCTGACGCCACGCAGCGTCACCGCCGTGCTGGTCGGGCTGAAGTCGCGCGCGGCGGTGTTCTCGGTCCAGCGCCAGATCGCCAACCACCGCGCCGAGCCGCTGCTGGCCGTGCTGCCCGGCGTCGCGCTGGACGAGCTGTGGGAGGTCATCGGCATCGGCGAACGGGGCCTGCTGGCGGTCGGCGCGCTGGTCTCGGTCGTCAGCCTGGCGGGGCTGGTCGCGGTGATCCTGGCCGGGCTGGCGCAGCGTCGGCGCGAGCTGGCGATCCTGCGCGCGGTCGGCTGCGGTCCGCGCACGCTGCTGGGCCTGCTGGCGCTCGAAGGTGCGCTGGTCACGCTGGCCGGCGTCGTGCTGGGCCTGCTGGCCGGCGCGCTGCTGCTGGTGCTGGGCGCCGACCTGGTCCAGCAGCACACGGGCCTGCGCCCGAGCCTGGGTTGGCCCGCCGCCGACGAATGGCGCTGGGTCGGTGCGGTGCTGCTGGGTGGCTGGACCGCCAGCCTGCTGCCCGGCTGGCGCGCCTACCGGCTGTCGCTGGCCGATGGTCTTTCGCCCCGGCTTTGAACGTCCGCACCGATCCCCGAAGATCACGACTTTCCGGAGCCCCCTCATGAGTCACGTCCGCGTGCTGAACCGCCGTCACCTGCTGCACGTCGCCGTCGCGACCGGCCTGGCCGTGTCGTCGCCGTGGAGCCTGGCGGCCGAGCCGAAGGACGCGCCGAAAGAGCTCCCCTGGGACGCGCTGATGCCCAAGAACTGGGACCCGATGAAGGGCTTCAAGGGCCGCAACTTCCAGGGCCTGATGGACGGCGACCCGAAGACGCAGGCGCTGATGGACGAGCTGCGCGCGGCCTGGGACAAGGCGCCGACGGTGCCCGAGCTGGACGGCCGCAGCATCCGCATCGCCGGCTACGTGGTGCCGCTCGAAGAGAGCAAGGGCGAACTGCGCGAGTTCCTGCTGGTGCCCTACTTCGGCGCCTGCATCCACACGCCGCCGCCGCCGGCCAACCAGATCATCCACGTCGAGCCGATCAAGCCGGTCAAGGGCATCAAGGGCATGGTGCCGGTCTGGGCCAGCGGCACGCTGAAGGTCCGGCGCGACGAGTCGGCGATGGGCGTCAGCGGCTACCACCTCGACGCCGTCAAGGTCGAGCCCTACGAGGAACGCGCTGGCCGTTGATCAGGCCACGATCTCGGCCAGGATCGTGTCCAGCCCGTCGAGCAGCCGCCGCACGTCGTCGTCGCCGGTGGCCGGGCAGCACAGCAGCATGTTGTGGAAGGGCGTGATCAGCACGTCGCGGTTGAGCAGCGCCAGGTGGATCAGCGCCTCCAGCGCCGGGTCCATCGCCGCCTCGGCCTCGGCGCCGCTGCGGGGTGGCGTGGGGCAGAACTGGAACTCGCAGCGCGCGCCCAGCTGCGTCACGCACCAGGGCAGGCCGTGGCGGGCGATCAGGCTGCGCAGGCCGGCGGCCAGTTCGCCCGAGCGGGTCAGCATCGGCGCGTAGACGGCGTCGGTCAGCAGCGTCTCCAGCGTGGCGCGCATCGCGGCCATCGCCAGCAGGTTGCCGCTCAAGGTCGTGCCGATGCCGGAATGGCCGGGCGGCGCGTCGCGCTTGGCCCGCATCGCCCGTTCGGCCCATTCGGCGCTGAAGCCGTAGGCCGCGCAGGGCATGCCCGCGCCGATCGCCTTGCCGACCACCAGCGCGTCCGGGTCCAGCCCGATCGCGCCGGCCATGCCGCCCGGGCCGACGCTGAGCGTGTGGGTCTCGTCGGCGACCAGGGCGGTGCCGGCGCGGCGGATCAGCGCGCGCGCGGCCGGCCAGTAGCCCGGGTCGGGCAGCACCATGCCGACGTTGGTCATCGCCGGCTCGGCCAGCACGCAGGCGACGTCGCCACCGGCCAGCGCGGCGTCCAGCGCGTCGAGGTCGTTGAAGGGCACGACGACGGTGTGCAACCGCAGGTCGTGGACCTGACCGAGCAGGCTCGGGCGCTGCACCGGCCGGCCGTCGACCAGGTCGACGAAGACGTCGTCGACGGTGCCGTGGTAGCAGCCGTCGAACACCAGCACCTTCGGCCGCCCGCTGGCCGCGCGCAGCCAGCGGATGACGTAGCGGTTGGCGTCGCTGGCGCTCATCGCGAACTGCCATTGCGGCAGGCCGAACCGGGCGGCCAGCAGCTCGCCGACGACGGCCGCGTCCTCGCCGGCCAGCATCGCCGTGCTGCCACGCGCGGCCTGGCGTGCCAGCGCCTGCACGACCGCCGGCGGCGCGTGGCCGAACATCGCGCCGGTGTCGCCCAGGCAGAAGTCGGCGCGCTCGTGGCCGTCCAGGTCGACCACGCGGGCGCCCTCGGCCCGGTCGATCTGCAGCGGGAAGGGCGTGCCCCAGTCCTGCATCCAGTGCAGCGGCACGCCGAACATCAGGTGAGCGGCCGCGCGCGCGGCCTGCGCCCTCGACCGCGGCTGTCGCGCGACATAGGCGGCGCGCTCGCGGTCCATCAGGGCCTGCAGGGCAGCGGATCGGTGCGGCGAGACCTTGTTCACGGTGGAGGCTCCGGTGGTCATGGCTTGTTCATTTTCGGCCGGAAGGGACGAAGTCCGGCGCTTAGCACTCTCGGGGTGCGACTGCTAACATCGAGGAACTCCAGGAGCCCAGACCCGTCTATGTCCACCATGAACCTGTCTGCTTCCACTGCCAGCAACGCCGTCATCGTCCGCGATCCGTGGTCGCTGCTGCCGTCGCTTGGCAACCTCGATGCCTACATCAGCGCCGTCAACCGGCTGCCGCTGCTGACGCCGGAGGAAGAAGTGCGCTTCGCCCGCCAGCTGCGCGACGAGCAGAACGTCGAAGCCGCCGGTCGACTCGTCCTGTCGCACCTGCGGCTGGTCGTCTCGGTGGCGCGCCAGTACGTCGGCTACGGCCTGCCGCAAGGCGACCTGATCCAGGAAGGCAACGTCGGCCTGATGAAGGCCGTCAAGCGCTTCGACCCGGAACAGGGCGTGCGTCTGGTCAGCTACGCGATGCACTGGATCAAGGCCGAGATCCACGAGTACATCCTGAAGAACTGGCGCGTCGTGAAGCTCGCGACCACCAAGGCGCAGCGCAAGCTGTTCTTCAACCTGCGTTCGATGAAGCGCCAGCTCAAGGGCGAGGCCGCCGAGGCGCAGGACGGTTCGACCCACCGCACCACCCTGACCGACGCCGAGATCGACACCGTCGCGCGTGAACTCAACGTCAAGCGCGAGGAGGTCATCGAGATGGAGGCCCGCTTCGCCGGCGGCGACGTCGCGCTGGAGCCGGGTGCGAACGAGGACGACGAGAGCTACGCGCCGATCGCCTACCTCGCCGACGAGCGCCAGGAGCCGACCCGTGCGCTCGAAGCCCGTCACCGCGACGAGCTGGCCGGCCCTGGCCTGATCCGCGCGCTGGACGTGCTCGACGCCCGCAGCCGTCGCATCGTCGAGCAGCGCTGGCTGCAGGTGAACGACGACGGCTCCGGCGGCATGACGCTGCACGAGCTGGCGGCCGAATACGGCGTCAGCGCCGAGCGCATCCGCCAGATCGAGGTGGCCGCGATGAAGAAGATGCGCAAGGCGCTGGTCGAACACGCCTGAACGCGCGTCGGCCGACTTCCCCCCACGATCACGCCGGCTTCGAGCCGGCGTTTTTCATGCGCGCGGCCGAGAAGGCTTTCCAGAACGCGCTGTCCTGCGAGCTGGCGAAGTTGATGCGCATGGCGGTGCTCGGACGCCGGTTGGCGTGGAACAGCGTGCCCGGCGCGATCAGCCAGCCGGCGTCGAGCAGCGGCAAGGCCAGCCGTTCGGTGTCCACGCCGGTCTCGACCCAGCCGAACAGGCCTTGCGGCGGCGTCAGGAAGCGGCAGCCGGCTGACTCGGCCAGCCGCACGCTGCGGGTCCGGGCGGCGGCCAGCAAGGTGCCGACCCGCTCGGCGTGGCGGCGCAGCAGGCCCTGTTCGAGGCAGATCGCCACGGCCTGCTCGAACAGCGCCGGACTGGTCAGCGTGCCCAGCATCTTGGTGTCGACCAGCCGGTCGACCAGCCCGGCCGGCGCGGCCAGGTAGCCGACCCGCCAGCTCGGCGCCAGGATCTTCGAGAAGCCGCTGACGTAGATCGTGCGCTGCAGGCCGTCCAGGGCGGCCAGCCGGGGCGCGTGGGGCGGCGCGAGGTAGGCGTAGGTGTCGTCCTCGGCGATCAGGAAATCGTGCGCCTGCGCCAGCTGCAGCAGCCGGTGCGCCGTGTTCAGGCCCAGCGTGTGGCCGGTCGGGTTGTGCAGCACCGACACCGTCACGTACAGGCGCGGCCGATGCTCGCGGGCCAGCGCGTCCATCACGTCCAGATCGGGGCCGTCGGCGCCGCGCGGCACCGGCAGCAGGCGCAGGCCCTGTCGCGACAGGCGGGCCGATTCGACCGCCCAGCCCGGGTCGTCGATCAGCACCGCGTCGCCGGGGGCGAGCAGGGTGCGCGAGATCAGCTCCAGCGCATGGGTCGCGCCGACGGCGGTGACGATGCGCTCCGGCGCGGCCGGGATGCCCAGGTCCTGCAGGCGGTGCGACAGCGCCTCGCGCAGGCGCCGGTCGCCGGCCGCCTCGCCATAGAGCAGCGACGAGGCGGCCGCGCCGGCGTGGCGGTCATCGGCCATCACGCGGCGCAGGGCGCCATGCAGCAGCGGCAGGTCCAGCCAGGCGGCGGGCAGGGTGCCGAGGCCGGGGCCGGGCTTGCCGCCGCTGGCCTGGAACATGCCGCGGATCAGCGCGGTCGCGTCGATCGGGGCGACCTGCGGGCCGGCCGGGCCGGACGCCCCAGGCTCGCCGGCCGCACCGGACCCCGCCACCGCCGGACCGCTGCGGGCGGCCGCCGGATCGGCCTGCGGGCCGCGCACGAAGAAGCCGCGCTGCTTGCGGGCCTCGACCAGGCCTTGCGCCAGCAGCTGGTCGTAGGCCGCGACGACGGTGTGCGGGCTGACGCCGTGTCGGCGCGCCGCGTCGCGCACCGACGGCAGGCGCGCGCCGGGGGCCAGCAGGCGCTGGCGGATCCGTTCGGCCACCTGGCCGGCGAGCTGTTCGCTCAGGGTCTGGCCGCTGTGGCGGGTCAGGGGCGCGGCCGACAATGGCAGTGCGGTGGTCATGTCCAGGCTCCGGCGGATGGGGTGTATCGCCAGGATCGGCCATACAGATCACCGCTGTGATCGGTCCAACTGTACTGCTTGTGTGTCGTTCGTCGCGCCTAGACTGTGGCGCATGCCTTCCACCCTGTCGCCCCAACCCGAGTTCGCCATGCCGCTTGCCGACTACCTTGCGCTGCTGGCGATGATCACGGCGATGGCCTTCACCCCCGGCCCGAACACCACGCTGTCGACCGCCTTGGCGGCCAACCTGGGGCTGCGCCGCGCGATGCGTTTCGTGCTGGCGGTGCCGGTCGGCTGGCTGCTGCTGCTGCTCGGGGCCAGCCTGGGCGTGGCCGGCGCGGTGCGGGCCTGGCCGCCGCTGGGCTGGGCGATCCAGGCGATCGGGCTGGGCTACATGGTGCTGCTGGCGTCGCGGCTGTGGCGCTCGCGCCAGATGTCCGAGGCCGATGCCGCGCAGCTCGACGTCGGCTTCCGCGAGGGCGTCGCGCTGCAGTTCGTCAACATCAAGGCGTGGATGGCGGCGCTGACCGTCAGCGCCGGCTGGGTGCTGCCCGGGCCGCTCGGCGAGCGCCTGCTGGTGGTCGTGCCGACGATGATGTTCTACGCCTTCGCCAGCAACTTCAGCTATGCGCTGGTCGGCGCGTTGCTGCGGCACTGGCTGGCGCAGGGCCGGCGGCTGCTGGTCTTCAACCGGGCGATGGCGACGCTGCTGGCGCTGACTGCGCTGTGGCTGGCGCTCGGTGGCGCGCTGCGTGGCTGAGGGCGACGACATGAACACCCCCACCCGACACGACGAGACCCGCGGCCTGTGGCTGGGCCTGCTGGGCGTGCTGATCTTCGCGCTGACCTTCCCGATGACCCGGCTGGCGGTCGGCCCGCAGGACGCGCCGCAGCTGCCGCCGTTCTTCGTCACCGCCGCGCGTGCCGCCGGTGCCGGCCTGCTGAGCGCGGCGTGGTTGCGCTGGCAGGGCGCGAGCCGGCCGCGTCGCGAGGAATGGGCGCCGCTGGCCGTCAGCGCGCTGGGCACCGTGCTGGGCTTCCCGCTGTTCATCGCGCTGGCGCTGCGCCAGGTGCCGGCGATGCACGCCGCCGTCATCACCGGCGTGCTGCCGCTGGCGACCGCTGCGCTGGCCGCGTTCCGGCTGCGCCAGCGCCCTTCGCCGGCCTTCTGGCTCTGCGCGGTCGGCGGTTGCGCGCTGGTGCTGTCCTTCGCGTGGCAGGCCGGCGGCGGCACGCTGGTGCTGGCCGACCTGTGGCTGCTGCTGGCGGTGGCCAGCGCGGCCATGGGCTATGTGTCGGGCGCGCAGCTGTCGGCGCGTCGGCCGGCCGAACAGGTCATCGGCTGGGTGCTGGCCTGTTCGCTGCCGCTGACGCTGCCCGCCGCGCTGCTGGCCTGGCCCGAGGCGCCGGCCCGCGCCGCATCCTGGGCCGCCCTGGGTTACCTGAGCGTCTTCTCGATGTGGCTCGGCTTCTTCGCCTGGTACCGCGCGCTGGTGCTCGGCGGCATGGTGCGGGTCAGCCAGGTGCAGCTGGTGCAGCCCTTCCTCGCGCTGCTGATGGCCGTGCCGGTGCTCGGCGAGCCGCTCGATGCCGTCACGCTCGGCTACGCGCTGGCGGTGATGGCGCTGGTGCTGATCGGCAAGCGCGCGCCGGTGCGGGCCGCCACACCGTCGCGCTGACAATCCCGCCCCTGATCTCGTCCCCACCACGGAACCCGGCTCGCCGGAGCTCGCCATGACCACGAACACGTCCCTCCCGACCCCGCCCTGGCACCTGGCGCAGCGCGCCGCACGGCTCAACCCGTCGGTCATCCGCGAGATCCTGAAGGTCACCGAGCAGCCGGGCATCCTGTCGCTGGCCGGCGGTCTGCCGTCGCCCGACGCCTTCCCGATCGAGGCCATGCGCGAGGCCAGCGAGCGCGTGCTGCGTGACCACCCGCGCGAGGCGCTGCAGTACGCCGCCAGCGAGGGCTACGGCCCGCTGCGCGACTGGGTCGCCCACCACCTGAAGACCCAGGGCATGGACGTGCAGGCCAGCCAGGTGCTGATCACGACCGGCTCGCAGCAGGGCCTGGACCTGGTCGCCAAGGTGCTGGTCGACCCGGGGGCGCCGGTGGCCGTCGAGACGCCGACCTACCTCGGCGCGCTGCAGGCCTTCTCGCCGTTCGAGCCGCGCTTCATCTCGGTCGACAGCGACGAGGAAGGCGCCCGGCCCGAGTCGCTGCGTGCGCTGTCGATGCACGCGCCGGCCGGCCGCTTCTTCTACGTGTTGCCCAACTACCAGAACCCCACCGGCCGCGTGATGGGCGAGGCCCGCCGCGCCGCGCTGGTCGAGGCGGCGCAGCAATCCGGCGTGCCGCTGGTCGAGGACAACCCCTACGGCGACCTCTGGTATGACGCGCCGCCGCCGCCCGCGCTGACCGGCCGCTGGGCCGACGGCTCGATCTACCTGGGCTCGTTCTCGAAGGTGCTGGCGCCCGGCCTGCGGCTGGGCTATGTCGTGGCGCCGCCGACGCTCTACCCGAAGCTGCTGCAGGCCAAGCAGGCCGCCGACCTGCACACGCCGGGCTACAACCAGCGCATCGTCCACACCGTCATCGCCGACGGTTTCCTGGACCGCCACCTGCCGACCGTGCGGGCCCGCTACAAGGCCCAGCGCGACGCGATGCAGCAGGCGCTGGTCCGCCACCTGCCGGCCGGCACGCGCTGGAGCCAGCCGCAGGGCGGCATGTTCTTCTGGCTGACGCTGCCCGAGGGCTGCGACGCCATCGCGCTGCTGCCGCAGGCGGTCGAGGCCGGCGTGGCCTACGTGCCCGGCGCGGCCTTCTATGCCGACCATGCCGACGCGCGCACCGTGCGCCTGTCCTTCGTGACGCTGAGCCCCGAGCAGATCGAGGCGGCGGTGTCGTTGCTGGGCGGCGTGCTGCGCCGCCATCTCGAACGCTGAGCCAGGAGCCCGAGACCATGACGAACGTGACGCGCCGCTACGCCCAGGTCGACGTCTTCAGCGCCCGGCCGATGCTCGGCAACCCGCTCGCGGTGGTCGTCGACGGCGAGGGCCTGGACGAGGCCACGATGCAGGCCTTCGCCCGCTGGACCCAGCTGAGCGAGACCACCTTCCTGCTGCCGCCGACCGATCCGGCGGCCGACTACCGGGTGCGCATCTTCACGCCCGGCCGCGAGCTGCCGTTCGCCGGCCACCCGACGCTGGGCAGCTGCCAGGTCTGGCTGGACCACGGCGGCGTGCCCCAACGTGACGGCGAGATCGTCCAGCAGTGCGGCGTCGGGCTGGTGCGCATCCGCCGCCAGACGCGTGCGGACGGTGGCACGCGGCTCGCCTTCGCCGCACCGCCGCTGCGCCGCAGCGGTCCTGTCGATGCCGCCGTGCATGCGCAGGTGCTGGCCGCTTTGCAGTTGCCGGCCGAGGCGGTGCGCGCGGTGCAGTGGGTCGACAACGGCCCGCCCTGGATCGCCGCGCTGCTGCACGACGCCGCGGCGGTGAACGCGCTGCGGCCCGATCCGCTGCACATGCGTGGCCTGGAACTGGGCGTCGTCGGCGCCTACCCGCCGGGCGGCGAACTCGACTTCGAGGTGCGCGCCTTCGTGCCCGAACTGGGCGTGCCCGAGGACCCGGTCACCGGCAGCCTGAACGCCGGCATCGCGCAATGGCTGATCGGCGCGGGCATCGCGCCGACGCGCTACGTGGCCGGACAAGGTCGTGCGCTGGGCCGCGATGGCCGCATCCATGTCGAGGCCGAAGGCGGTGCCGACGGCGACGTGGTCTGGATCGGCGGCGATGTCTGCGGCCTGATCGCCGGCACCGTCCGGCTCACCTGAAGCGCAGGCCATGCACGTCGAACCCGATCACCTGGTCCTGGCCTGCCGCGATCTCGACAGCGGCGCGCGCTGGCTGGCCGAGCGCCTTGGCGCCGAACCCGTCGCAGGCGGCCGGCATGCCTTCATGGGCACGCACAACCGGCTGCTGCAGGTCAGCTCGCCGAGCCACGCGCGGTGTTGCCTCGAACTGATCGCCATCGACCCGGACGCGCCGCCGCCGTCCCGCCCGCGCTGGTTCGGGCTCGACGACGCGGCGCTGCAGGCGCGGCTGGCCGACGCGCCCGAGCTGGTCGCGTGGGTCGGCCGCTCGCCGCAGATCGACATGCACCGCTGGGGCCTGATCACCGTCGGGCTGCAACCCGGCACCACCGTGGCCACCGAACGTGCGGTACCCGGTTCGGCCACGCCGCTGCGCTGGCAGATCGTGCTGCGCGACGACGGCACGACGCTGCTGGGCGGCGCCGTGCCGGTGCTGATCCAGTGGATGACCGGTCACCCCTGCGACCACCTGCCCGACAGCCCCGTTCGGCTGCGGCGGCTGGCCGTGCGTGGCCTGCCCGCCCGTGCCCGCGACGTCATGCGCCTGCGTGGCGTGCAGGGCGAGGACGGCGCCGAGGCGCCGGCCCTCTCGGCCACCTTCGACACCCCGCTGGGCGAGGTGGTGCTGCGCAGCGCCGGCTGAGCAGCGGCCATGAAAAAAGGCCCGTCGAGGACGGGCCTTGTGCAGGAGGCGAAACGGGCCGGAGCCCGTCGCGATCACTCCTTGCGGAAATCGTCGTGGCAGCCCTTGCAGGTCTTGCCGGTGTCGCCGAAGGCGGCCTTGAACTGGTCGGCGTTGCCGGACTTGGCGGCGACGTTCAGCGCGGCCATCGCGTCCTGCATCTTCTTGGCGGCGGCGTTGAACTTGGCCTGGTCGGACCAGATTTCCGGCTTGGCCTTGGTGTCGCCCTTGTCGCTGTCCGGGACGAAGCCGGCGAACGGCAGGGTCGACAGGGTCGTGGCGATCGCGATGTTGTCGGCGGCGACCTTGGCATCGAAGGGCACCTTGCCCTGCACCATCGGGCCGAGGCGGCCGAAGTGCGAAGCCATGACCGTGAAGGCGGCCTTGCGGTACTTGATTGCGTCTTCAGGCTTCTGGAACTGCGCGGCGGCCGGCAGGGCCAGCAACAGGCCGAGGGAGGCGCTCAGGGCGAGGGTGAGGCGTTTCATCGACGTTGACTCCGGTGCATGCATGAGGTGTTGTGGAAGGGGGCGTTCTGAGCCAAGTCAAGACCTGTCCAGAAGCTGACTCAGTGTACGCTTCGGTTCCGTGAATTTAAGCCGCACTTCATCCTCGTGAGTCGCGCGCAACAGCGTTCCTGAACGGCGCTTCTGCAGGCCGGCCACACGACGCGACGATGACTGAAACCGTGAAGGGATCGCTACGATGCCGGCCGTGATGAGCGCTGACACCCCACCTTCCTCCGTGCGCCGCGTGCGCGTCTGGGACCTGCCGACGCGGCTGTTCCACTGGTCGCTTCTGGCCTGCGTCAGCGGTGCCATCGTGACCGCCAAGGTCGGCGGCAACGCGACCGCCTGGCATTTCCGGCTGGGCCTGGCGACGCTGGCGCTGATCACCTTCCGGCTGGTCTGGGGCCTCGTCGGCGGACGCTGGTCGCGCTTCACGTCCTTCCTCTACGGCCCCGGCGCGATGCTGCGCTACCTGCGTGGCCAGCCGCGTCCGGGCGAGCACTTCGAGATCGGCCACAACCCCCTGGGCAGCCTGTCGGTCTTCGGCCTGCTGGGCATCCTGTCGGTGCAGGTGGCCACCGGCCTCGTGGCCGACGACGAGATCGCCAACACCGGCCCGCTGATCAGCCTGGTGACCGGCGCGGTGTCGAGCGCCGCGACCGCCTGGCACAAGACCGGCGGCCAGTGGCTGATCTTCGGCCTGGTCGGGCTGCACGTCGCGGCGATCCTGTTCTACCGGCTGCGCAAGCGCATCGACCTGATCGGGCCGATGCTGCACGGCGACAAGCTGGTCGAGGTCGATGCGCCCGACACCGGCGACACGCCGCTGCGCCGCGTGCTGGCGCTGCTGATCGGCGCGGGCTGCGCCGCGCTGGCGGTCTGGGTGAACTCCTTCGGGGCCTGAATGGACGCGGCGACTCCGGAGCTGATGCTGGTCCGGGCCGAATCCCCGGAGTCGATCGACGCGATCCGCGCGACCTTCCGCGAGTACGCCGAGAGCCTCGGCATCGACCTGTGTTTCCAGGGCTTCGACGACGAGCTGGCCGGTCTGCCCGGCGACTACGCCGAACCGCGCGGCCTGCTGCTGCTGGCGATGGTCGACGGCGAGGTGGCCGGCTGCGGCGCCTTCCGCCCTTTGCCCGATGCCGACGAGCCCAATGCCTGCGAGATGAAGCGGCTGTTCGTGCGCCGTGCCTTCCGGCGCTTCGGCTTCGGCAGGCTGATCGCCGAACACCTGCTGGACCGCGCCCGCGAGGCCGGCTATTCGTCGATGTACCTCGACACGCTCGACGACATGGAGGCCGCGCGCGAGCTCTACGCCTCGCTCGGTTTCGTCGAGGTTCCACCGTATTACTACAACCCCTTGCCCGGGGCGCACTACCTGCGCGCGGACCTGATCGGTGGCGTCACGCGCTACTGACGCCTGACGAGCCGCTGCGGTTACCGCGCGGTACGGCCTTAGCATCGCGCCGCCCCGAAACCGGAGACCGCGCCCATGCACCTCGACGAAGACATCCGACCGGTGACCGAACCGGCCCTGCTCGGCGAATCGCCGATGTGGCACCCGATCGAGCAGGTGCTGTACTGGTGTGACATCCCCGGCAAGCGGCTTCATCGGCTGGATCCGGTCACCGGCGCGACGCAGCGCTGGGACTTCCCGGTCGAACCGGCCTGCTGCGCACCGGTGCTTGGCGGCGGCCTGCTGCTGGGCATGCGCGACGGCATCTGGCGCTTCGACCCGCGCACCGCCGGGCGCGCCCGGCTGGTCGAGCCGCCCTATGACGTCGCCACCGAGCGCTTCAACGACGGCAAGTGCGATCCGCAAGGGCGCTTCTGGGTCGGCACCATCCATGAACCCCGCCAGCCCGAGGCCGCGCTGTACCGCTTCCAGCCGGGCTCGCTCGATCGGGTCGCCGGCGGCATCACCACCAGCAACGGCCTGGGCTGGAGCCCGGACGGGCGGACGATGTACTGGTCCGACACCAAGTCGCACCGGATCCGCGCCTTCGATTTCGATCCCGCCGACGGCAGCCTGAGCGGCGAGCGTGTCTTCATGGACTTCCCGGTCAAGCAGGCGGGCCAGGACCTGTCGACCTACGGCGGTCGCCCGGACGGCGCGGCGGTCGACAGCGAAGGTTGCTACTGGGCCGCGATGTTCGAGGGCCAGCGCCTGCTGCGCATCTCGCCGGAAGGGCGCATCGTCCGCGAGGTCCGCCTGCCGGTGCGTTGTCCGACGATGCCGTGTTTTGGTGGTGCCGACCTGCGCACGCTCTTCATCACCACCGCCCGCGAGAACCGGCCGGAAGCCGAACTCGCCGAACAGCCTTGGGCCGGCTGCGTGCTGCAGATGCGGGTCGACGTGCCGGGCCTTCCGGTGCACTTCGCCCGCGCCTGATCCACCGGTCGGACGCGACGTACGACGCGGATGCAAGCGATGTCCGATGGCATCGAAAGGGCATTCCGCGTGACTTCCTTGTGCTGTTGTTTTCTGCGCACGCTCCAGGTGCGTCCGCCCCGGAGTGGTGTTTCGCCGCTTCGGAAGTGGCTGGAAGTGTGGGGGTTTCCACGTACAATTCGCCGGCTTTGCTGGACCCGACCGGAACAACGCCATGGCCACGGTTTCACGAGAACCCGACGGCGAGCCTGAAAAGGCGTGGCGCGACAGTCAGGTCGATCCCCTTGATGCTGAACACGATGCTGAGCAGCCCGTCAGGGTCTGGACCCGGGAAGAGGTCCAGGCACTGCGGTCCCGGCTCCCGCTGTTGTCTCCCTGGCGGGTGGTGGCGGTGCAGGCTGCGGCAGGGGCGCTGGTGGTCATCCTGGGATGGCTGCTGGTGGGTCGTCAGGAAGCTGTGTGGTCCGCGCTGTATGGTTCGGCCGCCGTGGTTCTGCCCAACGCCTTGATGGCGCGCGGGATGGGCCGCCTCCCGGTGGAGAGGGCGAGCGCTGCGGCGTTCGGCTTCATGGTCTGGGAGTTCGCGAAAGTCGCATTGACCGTCGCCATGCTGGCGGCGGCGGTGAAGGTTGTGCCCGATCTGAGCTGGCCAGCATTGCTGGCGGCCGTGGTCGTGTGCCTCAAGGTGAATTGGCTGGCCTTGCTGCTGCAGGGCTGGAAGATCAAACGGTCTCCGGACCAGCGTTCGAGTACCCACGATGGCTGCTGAAGGACAAGTTGCGGAACACCATGCCCCGAAGGCGGGCGAGTACATCGTTCATCACCTGCAGCACCTGCAGAAGAACTTTGACTTCCAGAGCGTGAAGCAGACGTCGATCGTCGACTTCAGCGTCTTCAATTTCGACTCCCTGGTGTACTCGGTCCTGCTGGGTGTCATCGGCTGCTTCCTGCTGTGGCGCGCGGCGCGCAACGCGACCTCCGGTGTCCCGGGGCGCTTCCAGGCTGCGGTCGAGATCCTGGCGGAAATGGTCGAGAACCAGGCCAAGGGCGTGATCCACAACGCCAAGAGCCGCAAGCTCGTCTCGCCGCTGGCGCTGACCGTGTTCGTCTGGATCTTCCTGATGAACTTCATGGACATGCTGCCGGTCGACCTGATCCCCCAGATCTGGCACTCCGCCGGTCCTGCCCTGGGCTTCAAGGACTACATGCGCGTCGTGCCGACCGCCGACCTGTCGACGACGCTCGGCCTGTCGACCAGCGTGCTGCTCGTCTGCATCTTCTACAACATCAAGATCAAGGGCCTGGGCGGCTGGGCGCATGAACTGGTCGCGGCACCGTTCGGCGACAAGGTCGTGCTCTACCCGATCAACTTCCTGATGCAGATGATCGAGTTCTTGGCCAAGACCGTCTCGCACGGCATGCGGCTGTTCGGCAACATGTTCGCCGGCGAACTCGTGTTCATGCTGATCGCCCTGATGGGCGGTGCCTTCACCCTCAGCGCCACGGGCATCGGCCTGGCGATCGGTCATCTGATCGCCGGCACGGTCTGGACGCTGTTCCACATCCTCGTGATCACGCTTCAAGCCTTCATCTTCATGATGCTGACGCTGATCTACGTGGGTCAGGCGCACGACGCGCACTGAGTCCGAGGCGTCGTCCGGCCCTCATCGCTCTCTCCCTTTTCCTCACCCTTACCTTCCAATCCAACAGGAGAACTTCATGGAAAACGTCCTCGGCTTCGTCGCTCTGGCTTGCGGTCTGATCGTGGGTCTGGGCGCCATCGGCGCTTCGATCGGCATCGCCCTGATGGGTGGCAAGTTCCTCGAGTCGTCGGCTCGCCAGCCTGAGCTGATCAACGAACTGCAGACCAAGATGTTCATCCTGGCCGGCCTGATCGACGCGGCCTTCCTGATCGGCGTGGCCATCGCCCTGCTGTTCGCCTTCGCGAACCCGTTCGTCATCGCGGCCTGATTCCTCACGACCCTTTCACGAGCGAAAGGATCGAGCCGTGAACATCAACGCAACCCTGATCCTGCAGGCGATCGTCTTTGCGATCCTTGTCTGGTTCTCGATGCGCTTCATCTGGCCGCCGCTGACCAAGGCGCTGGACGAACGCGCGCAGAAGATTGCCGACGGCCTCGCGGCTGCCGACAAGGCCAAGTCCGAGCTGGCGACGGCCAACAAGCGCGTCGAAGAGCAGCTGGTCCAGTCGCGCAACGAGACGGCCAAGCTCCTGGCTGACGCCGAGAAGCGCGCCCAGGCCATCGTCGACGAGGCGAAGCGCCGTGCCGAGGAGGAGGGCGCGAAGATCGTCGCCGCCGCCAAGGCCGAAGCCGAGCAACAGTCCATCCAGGCTCGTGAAGCTCTGCGTGAACAGGTCGCCGGCCTTGCCGTCAAGGGCGCCGAGCAGATCCTCAAGCGCGAAGTCAACGCCGCCGTGCATGCAGAACTGCTTGCGCGTCTGAAGACGGAGCTCTGAGCATGGCCGAGCTCGCAACCATCGCGCGTCCCTATGCGGAAGCGCTGTACCAGGTCGCGCGCCAAGGCAACGTCTCGGACTGGGGCCGGCAATTGCAGGCCCTGGCCGAGGTGGCAGCTCACGAAGGCGTGCGCCAGCTCGCCGGCAACCCCAAGGTGACCTCTGAACAGGTCTACGAGGTGGTGACCGGCGCGGTGCAGTCCGAGCTGCTTCCTGGCGTGCAGAACTTCCTGCGCACCGTGATCGACAACGGGCGCCTGACTGTCCTGCCGCAAGCGGTTGAACAGTTCCATGCGCTGGTCAACGCGGCCACGGGCGTTTCTGACGCGGTCATTCACAGTGCCTTCCCGATCGATGCCCAGCAACTGGCTGAAGTCGTGTCGGCACTCGAGCAGCGTTTCGGACGCAAGCTCGCAGCCACCGTCGTCGAGGCCCCCGAGTTGATCGGTGGTGTCCGCGTGGTGGTTGGCGACGAGGTGCTCGACACCTCGGTGAAGGCCCGTCTCGAACGCATGAAGGTGGCGCTGGGTGCCTGAGGCACCGAGCACATCCCCACATCCCCGAGTCAAGCGACGCCACTCAGCGATGAGGCCGATTGACCAGACTGGGAGCAAGCTATGCAACTGAATCCCGCAGAAATTTCCGAACTGATCAAGAGCCGCATCGAGGGCCTTGGCGCGAACGCTGACATCCGCAATCAGGGCACCGTCGTGTCCGTGACGGATGGCATCGTGCGTGTCCACGGTCTGAGCGACGTCATGGCCGGTGAAATGCTCGAGTTCCCGGGCAATGTCTTCGGTCTCGCGCTCAACCTCGAGCGCGACTCCGTCGGCGCCGTGATCCTGGGCGAATACGAGGGCATCTCCGAGGGCGACACGGTCAAGTGCACCGGCCGCATCCTGGAAGTCCCCGTCGGCCCCGAACTGGTCGGCCGTGTCGTCAACGCGCTGGGTCAGCCGATCGACGGCAAGGGCCCGATCAACGCCAAGATGACGGACGTGATCGAGAAGGTCGCCCCGGGCGTGATCGCCCGCAAGTCGGTCGACCAGCCTGTGCAGACCGGCCTGAAGTCGATCGACGCGATGGTGCCCGTCGGCCGTGGCCAGCGCGAGCTGATCATCGGCGACCGCCAGACCGGCAAGACCGCCGTGGCGATCGACGCGATCATCAACCAGAAGGGTCAGAACATGACCTGCATCTACGTCGCGATCGGCCAGAAGGCTTCGTCGATCAAGAACGTGGTGCGCGCCCTGGAACAGAACGGCGCGATGGACTACACCATCGTCGTCGCCGCGTCGGCCTCCGAATCGGCCGCCATGCAGTACATCTCGGCCTACACCGGCTGCACGATGGGCGAGTACTTCCGCGACCGCGGCCAGGACGCGCTGATCGTCTATGACGACCTGTCCAAGCAGGCCGTCGCCTACCGTCAGGTCTCGCTGCTGCTGCGCCGTCCCCCGGGCCGCGAAGCATTCCCCGGCGACGTGTTCTATCTCCACAGCCGTCTGCTCGAACGTGCTGCCCGCGTGAACGCCGACTACGTCGAAGCGTTCACCAAGGGCGAGGTCAAGGGCCAGACCGGCTCGCTGACCGCGCTGCCGATCATCGAGACGCAAGCCGGTGACGTTTCCGCCTTCGTTCCGACCAACGTGATCTCGATCACCGACGGTCAGATCTTCCTGGAAACCAGCCTGTTCAACGCCGGTGTCCGCCCCGCCATCAACGCCGGTATCTCGGTGTCCCGCGTCGGTGGTGCCGCCCAGACCAAGCTGATCAAGGGCCTGTCCGGCGGTATCCGTACCGACCTGGCGCAGTACCGTGAACTGGCTGCCTTCGCGCAGTTCGCATCGGACCTGGACGAAGCCACCCGCAAGCAGCTCGACCGCGGTGCCCGCGTGACCGAGCTGCTCAAGCAGGCCCAGTACCAGCCGCTGCCGATCAGCCTGATGGGCGCTTCGCTGTACGCCGCGAACAAGGGCTTCCTGGACAACGTCGACGTCAAGAAGGTCCTGGCCTTCGAGAGCGGCCTGCACCAGTACCTGAAGACCAGCCACGCCGCGCTGCTGAAGAAGCTCGAGGACGCCAAGGCCATGGACAAGGACGCGGAAGCCGAGCTGCAAGGCGCGATCTCCTCGTTCAAGAAGTCCTTCGCCTGATCCCCCCACGGTTGACCCACTAGGAGCACCGTCATGGCGGCAGGAAAGGAAATCCGCGGCAAGATCAAATCGGTGGAGAACACCAAGAAGATCACCAAGGCCATGGAAATGGTCGCCGCGTCCAAGATGCGCAAGGCGCAGGAACGCATGCGGGCAGCCCGCCCGTATGCGGACAAGATCCGCAACATCACGGCCAACCTGTCGCGTGCGACGCCCGAGTACCGTCACCCGTTCGTGGTGAAGAACAACGGCACCGGGGCCGTGGGCATGATCGTCGTCACGACCGACAAGGGTCTGTGCGGCGGCATGAACACCAACGTGCTGCGCGCGGTCACGACCAAGATGCGCGAGCTCGACGCGGCGGGCGTGAAGATCCAGGCCGTTGCCATCGGCAACAAGGGCCTGGGCTTCCTCAATCGCATCGGCGCGAAGGTGGTCTCGCAGGCCACGCAACTGGGCGACACGCCGCACCTCGACAAGCTCATCGGGCCGGTCAAGGTGCTGCTGGACCAGTACGCCGAAGGCAAGCTCGACGCGGTCTACTTCTGCTACACGCGTTTCATCAACACGATGAAGCAGGAGCCGCAGGTCGAGCAGCTGCTGCCGCTGACGGACGAGCGCCTCGCGCAGTCGTCCGAAGAGCAGAAGTCGCACGGCTGGGACTACATCTATGAGCCGGATGCGCCGTCGGTCATCGACAACCTGATGGTGCGATACGCCGAAGCCCTGGTCTACCAGGGTGTGGCCGAGAACATGGCGTCCGAGCAGTCCGCGCGCATGGTCGCGATGAAGGCGGCGACCGACAACGCCGGCAACCTGATCGCCGAACTCAAGCTGGTCTACAACAAGACCCGCCAGGCCGGCATCACGAAGGAACTGTCGGAAATCGTCGGTGGCGCTGCCGCCGTGGGCTGATCCGGGCCACAGGCCGGACGACGCAACGAATCAAGATTGAAGGAACGAAAAATGGCAAACACGACTCAGGCGGTCGGCAAGATCGTTCAGTGCATCGGTGCCGTGGTGGACGTGGAGTTCCCGCGCAGCAACATGCCGAAGATCTACGACGCGCTCAAGCTCGAAGGCACGGCGCTGACCCTCGAAGTCCAGCAGCAGCTGGGTGACGGCGTGGTCCGCACCATCGCGCTGGGCTCGTCGGACGGTCTGCGCCGCGGTCTCGAGGTGACCAACACGGGCGCCCCGATCACGGTGCCGGTCGGCCCCGCGACGCTCGGCCGCATCATGGACGTGCTGGGCAACCCGATCGACGAACGCGGCCCCGTCAGCATGGAGCTGTCGGCCTCGATCCACCGCAAGGCCCCGGCCTACGACGAGCTGAGCCCGTCGCAGGAACTGCTGGAAACCGGCATCAAGGTGATCGACCTGATCTGCCCGTTCGCCAAGGGCGGCAAGGTCGGCCTGTTCGGCGGTGCCGGCGTGGGCAAGACCGTCAACATGATGGAGCTCATCAACAACATCGCCAAGGCGCACTCGGGTCTGTCCGTGTTCGCCGGCGTCGGTGAGCGCACCCGCGAAGGCAACGACTTCTATCACGAGATGGCCGACTCCGGCGTCGTGAACCTCGAGAACCTGGGCGAGTCCAAGGTGTCGATGGTCTACGGCCAGATGAACGAGCCTCCGGGCAACCGTCTGCGCGTCGCGCTGACCGGCCTGACCATCGCCGAGTCGTTCCGCGACGAAGGCCGTGACGTGCTGTTCTTCGTCGACAACATCTACCGCTACACGCTGGCCGGTACCGAAGTGTCGGCACTGCTGGGCCGCATGCCTTCCGCCGTGGGCTACCAGCCGACGTTGGCCGAGGAAATGGGCCGTCTGCAAGAGCGGATCACGTCGACCAAGGTCGGCTCGATCACCTCGATCCAGGCCGTGTACGTCCCTGCGGACGACCTGACCGACCCGTCGCCTGCCACGACCTTCGCCCACCTGGACGCCACCGTCGTGCTGTCGCGTGACATCGCCGCGCTGGGCATCTACCCGGCCGTGGACCCGCTGGACTCGACCTCGCGCCAGGTCGACCCGAACGTGGTCGGCGAAGAGCACTACTCGACCACCCGTGCGGTGCAGGCCATCCTGCAGCGCTACAAGGAACTGCGCGACATCATCGCCATCCTGGGCATGGACGAACTGGCGCCGGAAGACAAGCTGGCCGTGTCGCGCGCTCGCAAGATCCAGCGCTTCCTGTCGCAGCCGTTCCACGTGGCCGAAGTGTTCACGGGTTCGCCGGGCAAGTACGTGCCGCTGAGCGAGACGATCCGCGGCTTCAAGATGATCGTGGCCGGCGAGTGCGATCACCTGCCGGAGCAGGCCTTCTACATGGTCGGCACGATCGACGAAGCCTTCGAAAAGGCGAAGAAGATCCAGTAAGCGGCTGGGACGATGCCCGGGTGACCGGGCGTCTTCCGCTTGCTTCCTGAACCTTCTTCCATCGCGAAAGAAAGAGAACCATGGCAACGATTCACGTCGACGTCGTCTCCGCTGAAGCTCAGATCTTCTCGGGCGAGGCCAAGTTCGTCGCGCTGCCGGGCGAGAACGGCGAGCTGGGCATCCTGCCCAAGCACACGCCGCTGATCACGCGGATCAAGCCGGGTGCGGTGCGCATCGAGCGCGCCGACAACGGCGAGGAAGAGTTCGTCTTCGTCGCCGGCGGCATCCTCGAGGTCCAGCCGGACCGCGTGACCGTGCTGGCCGACACCGCCATCCGCGGTCACGACCTGGACGAGGCCAAGGCCGAAGAGGCCAAGCGTGTCGCCGAAGAGGCCATCAAGAACGCCAAGAGCGATCTCGACCTGGCCCGCGCACAGAGCGAATTCGCGGCCATGGCCGCGCAGATCGCCGCCGTGCGCCGCTTCCGCAAGAAGTGACCGGCACGACGCCGGCACGTCCGCGCGTCACACCCCTGCAACGCCCGCCCACCAGCGGGCGTTGTCGTTTCTGCGGCAGCCTCGACAGCGGGGCGCTTCCTACAATCGCACGATGAACGCCCCACTGCTCAACGACACCTTCCTGCGCGCCCTGCGCCGCCAGCCGACCGACCACACGCCCGTCTGGCTGATGCGCCAGGCCGGACGCTACCTGCCGGAGTACTGCGCGACGCGCGCGAAGGCCGGCAGCTTCATGGGGCTGGCGACCAACGTGCAGTACGCCACCGAGGTCACGCTGCAGCCGCTCGACCGCTATGCGCTGGACGCGGCGATCCTGTTCTCCGACATCCTGACCGTGCCCGACGCGATGGGCCTGGGCCTGAGCTTCGCGCAGGGCGAGGGCCCGAAGTTCGCGAAGGTCGTGCGTGACGAGGCCGCCGTCGCCGAACTCGCCGTGCCCGACATGGCCAAGCTGCGCTACGTGTTCGACGCGGTCACGTCGATCCGCAAGGCCCTGAACGGCCGCGTGCCGCTGATCGGCTTCTCGGGCAGCCCGTGGACGCTGGCCTGCTACATGGTCGAAGGCGGCGGCAGCGACGACTACCGGCTGGTCAAGTCGCTGATGTACCGGCGCCCGGACCTGATGCACCGCATCCTGGCTGTCAACGCCGATGCGGTCGCGGCCTACCTGAACGCCCAGATCGAGGCCGGCGCGCAGGCCGTGATGGTGTTCGACAGCTGGGGCGGCGTGCTCGCCGACGGCGCCTTCCAGGCCTTCAGCCTGGCCTACACCCGGCGCGTGCTGGACCAGCTCCATCGCACCCATGACGGCCAGCACATCCCGCGCATCGTCTTCACCAAGGGCGGCGGCCTGTGGATCGACGAGATCGCCGGACTGGACACCGACGCGATCGGGCTGGACTGGACCGTGAACCTGGGCCGTGCGCGCGAGCGGGTCGGCCACAAGGTTGCGCTGCAGGGCAACCTGGACCCGAACGTGCTGTTCGCAGGCCCCGAGCAGATCGCCGCCGAGGCCCGTGCGGTGCTCGACAGCTACGGCAACCACCCGGGCCATGTCTTCAACCTGGGCCACGGCATCAGCCAGCACACGCCGCCGGAGGCCGTCACGGCGCTGGTCGAGGCGGTGCACGCCCATTCGCGCCAGATGCGCCAATCGCCATCGGCGTGACATCTGCCGCGCTCCTCTGGAGCCTGCGTTGCAGGCCTTCCAGGGGGGTGTCAAGGGGCGGTTCCTGGGGGGTGTCGACGGCAGTTGTCCCCAGAACGGATGAAGAACCCGGTTGATGTCAAGCTTGCTGCAATGGCACATCGGGATGCACAAGGCAGGTGCTAAGTCCTTGATCTGGAAAAGCTTTGGGGCTGCCTTCCAATTGCGCAATCCAAGGCTGAGGCTTGATCTGCAAGGGCTTGCGCGCCGTTTTCGCAGCTTACCCACAAAGTTATCCACAGGACTGGTGGACAGATCGGGAAAAGCCTTTTCGATCAGGGACTTGCGGCCTCAATCTCGAACGCGCGCGAACTCCAGGGGCTAAATGAATGCCGCATGACGACCCCACTCCCCCGCAAACCGGGCATGGTGTGGCGGTTCTGGTTGAGCTACCGAAACATGCGGGCCTGGACGGCACGCTGAGCTACCGGATCGAAGCGCCCGCCGCACCCGGCCAGTTGCTGCGCGTCCCGCTTGGCCGGCGCCTGGTCTGCGGCATCGCATGGGGCGACGAGACCTTGGCGGACGACACCGCCGCACCGCTGCGCGACGTCGCCGAGGTGCTGCAGGCCCTGCCGCCGCTGGGCGAGGGCTGGCGCGAGCTGGTGACGTTCGCGGCGGCCTACTACCAGCGCGCACCCGGAGAACTGGCCTTGTCGGTCCTGCCGGCCGATCTGCGCGAGCTCGACGGCCCGGCGCTGCAACGTCGGCTGCGCCGGCTGGAGAAGCGCCTGGGCCGCACCCCGCCAGCGGCGCCCAAGAAGCGGCGTGGTGTGGCGGTGCAGGTCGAGGCTGCCAGCGTCGCCGAGCCGGCCCAGCCGGAGGCGCCTGAACCTCCCGTCCTTCCCGAACTGAGCGACGAACAACGAACCGCGCTCGACGCCCTGGCCGCCAGCGGCGCCGAGCCGGTGCTGCTGCACGGCGCGACCGGCAGCGGCAAGACCGAGGTCTACCTGCGCCGCGTCGCCGCCGTGCTGGACGCCGGCCGGCAGGCCCTGCTGCTGGTGCCCGAGATCAACCTGACACCGCAGCTGGAGGCGCGCGTCCGGGCGCGTTTCCCCGGCCGTGTCGTCGTCGCGATGCACAGCGGCCTGGGCCCGGCCGAGCGCTTGCAGAACTGGCTGGCCGCGCACCTGGGCTGGGCTGACGTGGTGCTGGGCACGCGCATGGCGGTGTTCGCGTCCTTGCCGCGGCTCGGGCTGATCGTGGTCGACGAGGAACATGACCCGTCCTACAAGCAGCAGGAAGGCGCGCGTTATTCGGCCCGGGACCTGGCCGTCTGGCGCGCCCGCAACGAAGGCATCGCGGTGATCCTGGGCTCGGCCACGCCGTCGCTGGAGACCTGGCACAACGCGCTGCCGGCGCCCGAGGGGCCGGGGCGCTACCGGCGCCTGGGCATGCCGTCGCGGATCGGTGCCGGCGCGCTGCCGCAGGTCCGGCTGGTCGACCTGACGCGGCTGCAGGAACAGTTCGGCCGCCAGATGCTGCGCGAACAGCCCTTCGCGCCGCCGCTGCTGGCCGCCTTGCGGGAACGGCTGGAACGCGGCGAACAGAGCCTCGTGCTGCTGAACCGCCGCGGCTATGCGCCGGTGCTGCACTGCCCCGGTTGCGGCTGGAAGAGCGACTGCCCGCACTGCAGCGCCTGGCGCGTCTTCCACAAGCTCGACCGCACCTTGCGCTGCCACCACTGCGGCTTTTCCGAGCGGGTGCCGCGTGCCTGCCCGGCCTGTGGCGACCCGGACATCCAGCCGGTCGGACGTGGCACCGAGCGGCTGGAAGAGCAGCTCGCCACCGCCTTGCCCGGCGCCCGCATCGGCCGCATCGATGCCGACACCACGCGCGGCAAGGGCAGCCTGGAGGCGCAGCTCGCGCAGGTGCATGACGGCGACATCGATGTGCTGGTCGGCACGCAGATGGTCGCCAAGGGCCACGACTTCCGCCGCATCACGCTGGTCGCCGCGCTGCAGGCCGACGCGGCGCTGTTCAGCAGCGACTTCCGCGCGCCGGAACGGCTGTTTGCCCTGCTGATGCAGGCCGGCGGCCGGGCCGGACGCGATGCCGCGCAGGCCGCACGCAGCGAGCTGTGGATCCAGACCTGGCATCCGCAGCATCCGCTGTATGCGGCGCTGATGGCGCATGACTACGTCGCCTTCGCCACCGGGCAGTTGCACGAACGCCAGCAGGCCGGCCTGCCGCCGTTCGCGCATCTGGCACTGCTGCGCTGCGAGGCCCGCACGCAGGAGACCGCCACCGGTTTCCTGGCCCAGGCCGCCCGCCATGCCGCCGACCTGCAGGCGCAGCAGCCGGCCTGGGCCGACATCCTGGTCTACCCGCCGGTGCCGCCGTCGGTGCAACGCGTGGCCAATGTCGAACGGGCGCAGATGCTGGTCGAGTCGCCATCGCGGCCGGCGCTGCAGCGTTTCCTCGCCGCCTGGCTGCCGGCTTGCCAGGACGCGTCGCGCCAGGCCGCGACGCGGGTGTTGCGCTGGGCCGTCGATGTCGACCCGCTGGCGATCTGAAGCCCTGCAGACGGCAGCGGCACTTGATCGCGTCCGGCCTCGACGCCATCCGCGCCCCTGAAAATCCGCCGCTCCGACCGGCCCTGTCCACCCAGCAAGAAGGCTCGCCATGACCGACACCTCCTCTGCCCCCTCGACCGGACGCCCGCTGCGGCTGGCCATCGTCGGCGCCGGCCCGGTCGGGCTCGCGCTGGCGCTGCAGGCGCGCCGGGCGTTGCCGCTGGCCCGCATCACGGTTCACGACGCCCTGCCGCCCGAACACGATGTCTCGCGGGACGCCCGCACGCTGGCGCTTGCGCAAGGCTCCGTGCTGGACCTGCGCCGGCTCGGCTTGTGGGATGGCGTGATCGCGGCGCAGGCCGAGCCGATCCGGGCGGTCCATGTCTCGCAGCAGCAGCCGGCCTTGCTGGACCTGTTGCCGCTGCCCGGCCGGCGCCGCTTCGGCGAACCCGAGGTGCTGATCCGGGCCGAGAGCGAAGGCCTGCCGCAGCTCGGCGCGGTGATCGCCTACGGCCACCTGGTCGCGCCGATGCGCGAGGCCTGGCTGGCCGCCTGTGCCGAGGAACCCGATCGCCTGTCGGCCCGCTGGGGCACCAAGGTCGCCGGGATCGTGACGCGCGGCGACGAGGTCGAGATCGATGCCGGCGTGACCGACGCGCACGACGTCGCGGTGATCGCCGAAGGCGGCGTATTCGCCGACCAGTCGCGCAAGGCCGTGCACCGCGACTACCACCAGTCGGCCTGGGTCGGCACGGTGGAGGTGGAGGGCGGCGAGCCCGGCACCGCCTACGAACGCTTCACGCCGCAGGGCCCGCTGGCGATGTTGCCCTTGCCGCCGCGAGACGGCCGCGCCCGCGCCGCGCTGGTCTGGTGCGTGCCGACCGATGACGACCCGGTCAAGGACCTGGACGACCGCCAGCGCCTGATGGTGCTGGCCGACCAGCTGCCGCGCCGCGTCGGCAAGCTGGTGGGCATCGGGCCGCTGAAGTGTTTTCCGCTCGGCCTGAACGCCGAACGCAGCCTCGTGCAGGGCCGCACCGTGCGCATCGGCAACGCGGCGCAGACGCTGCATCCGGTTGCCGGCCAGGGCCTGAACCTGGGTCTGCGCGATGCGCATGTGCTGCTCGAATCGCTGGCCGCCGTGCGCGACCCGGTCGCCGACGTGGGCGCCGCGCTGTCGCGTGCCGCGTTGCGCCGCGCGCCCGACCGCTGGACGCTGATCGCCACCACCGATTTCCTGGCCCGCAGCTTCACCTGGGATGCGCCTGGGCTCAGTACCTTGCGTGGTGTCGGGCTGGCGGTGCTGGAGCGGCTCGGGCCGGTCAAGTCGCAGGTCGCGCGGCGGATGATGTTCGGCTCGCGCTGATCACGGACCGGGCCGTCACATCACCCGATGGGTCAGCGCCGGCAGCTGGCGGCGGACGTCCGCCTGACGCGCCGCATCGACGCGCCCCATCACCACGCCTTCGCCTTCGGCCTGCACCGCCTGCACGACGCCCCACGGGTCGATCGACAGGCTGTGCCCCCACGTGCGCCGGCCGTTGGCATGCGTGCCGCCTTGTGCGCTGGCCAGCACATGGCACTGGTTCTCGATCGCGCGGGCGCGCAGCAGCACCTCCCAGTGCGCCTGCCCGGTCGGCCAGGTGAAGGCCGCGCCCATCACGAACAGGTCGCAGGGTTCTGGCGACATCAGCGCGCGGTAGAGCTCGGGGAAGCGCAGGTCGTAGCAGGTCGACAGGCCGACGCGGCAACGCCCGCCGTCGCGTGTGGTGACGTCGAAGGCGACCGGCTGCGTGCCGGCGCAGAGCGTCGCGGCCTCGTCGTAGCGGCGCTCGCCGTCGTCGTAGCGGAACAGGTGGATCTTGTCGTAGCGGGCCGCCAGCGAGCCGTCGGGCGCATAGGCGAGACAGGTGTTGCTGGCGTGGTCCGCATCGCCGTCGATGCGCAGCGGCAGCGTGCCGCCGACCAGCCAGATGCGGTGCCGCGCGGCCCAGCCGGCCAGCGCCGCCTGGATCGGCCCGTCGCCGGGATGTTCGGCCACCACGAGCTTGTCGCGATCCCGGTGGCCCATCAGGCAGAAGTACTCGGGCAGCGCGACCAGCTCGGCGCCGGCCTCGGCGGCCTGGGCGATCAGCTCGCCGGCCCGGGCGAGGTTGCCGGCCACATCGGGGCTGGAGACCATCTGGATCGCGGCGACGGCGAGGCTCGAAGTCATGTCGGAAGTCCTGCTCAAAGTTCACGAGGCGGACCGCCGGACGGTCCGTGCCCAGGCGATTCTGAAGCGGCGGGGGAGAATCCCCATTGCTCCGTCAGCCACGGCACGACGACGATACTCGCGCCGTTTCTGCTGCACAGCCCGGCCGGGCGAGCACCCCGACAGAGCCGGAACCGACCCGGTCGGACCGGACATGCGAGGGCGAGGACTTGACTGAACACGTGACGATCCCGACGGGCCCGCAGGCCCTGCCACTGGCCGATGCGGCCCACAGCCGCTATGTCCAGCGGGTGCGCCGGGTCCTGGGCGACAAGCTCGCGCTGCTGCTGCCGGGCCCTCCCTGCCGCGCGACCATCGAGGCCGCGCTGGCCAGCCTGAAGCACCGCCCGCTGCCCTCGGCGCTGCGCCTGGTCCGGCAGATGGTGATGGAGCGCCTGGTCGTGCTGGACGTCGAGCAGCAGGCGCCGATGCCGGTCGTGACCCTGGCGATGACCGAGCTGGCCGAGGTCACGCTCGATGCGGCACTGGCCCATGCACGGTCCGAGCTCGACGCCCTGCACGGCGCGCCGCGCAACGAGGCCGGCGGCGACATCGACTTCTGGATCATCGGCATGGGCAAGCTCGGCGCGCGCGAGCTGAACGTGTCGTCCGACATCGACCTGGTCTACGTCTACGAGGAAGAGGGCCAGACCACCGGCCAGCCCGACGGCCGCGGCGTCATCACCGCCCACGAGTACTTCGCGCGGCTGGCGCGTTCGCTGCAGTCGCTGATCGGCGAGGCGACCGAGGACGGCTTCGTCTTCCGCATGGACCTGGCGCTGCGCCCGAACGGCAATGCCGGCCCGCCGGTCGTCAGCCTGGCGATGCTGGAGGAGTATTTCCTCGTCCAGGGCCGCGAGTGGGAGCGTTTCGCCTGGCTCAAGAGCCGCGTCGTCGCGCCGCGTTCGGCCGTCGAGACCGGCCGCGCCAGGCCGCTGGGCGATGTCGTCGCGCCCTTCGTCTACCGCCGCTACCTCGATTACGGCGTGTTCGAGGGCCTGCGCCAGCTGCATCGCAAGATCCGCGACGAGGCCAACCGCCGCGCCGCCGGCCGGCCCGAGCGAGCCAACGACGTCAAGCTCTCGCGCGGCGGCATCCGCGAGATCGAGTTCATCGTCCAGCTGCTGCAGGTCGTGCGCGGCGGCCAGTTCCCCGAGATCCGCACGCGCCAGACGCTCAAGGCGCTGCCGCGGCTGGCGGCCGTCGGGCTGATCAAGCCGGAGATCGCTGACAAGCTGGCGCGGGCCTACACCTTCCTGCGCCGGGTCGAGCACCGCATCCAGTACCTGGACGACCAGCAGACCCACCAGCTGCCGACGGCCGATGGTGACCTGGCGTGGATCGCGCGGTCGCTGGGCCTCGTCTGCCAGGCCGAGACCTGCGAGCTGATCGAGCAGCTCTGCGACCACCGCGAGACCGTCGCGACCGAGTTCGACGCGCTGCTGCACGACGGCCGCCCGCCGGCCCGTGGCGGCAGCGGCTGCAAGGGCTGCGGCGGCGAGCCGATGACGCTCGACAGCCCGGCGCTGCTGGTCGGCCTGAGCGCCGAGGTGGCTGCGCGGGTGCAGCGCTTCGTCGAGCATCCGCGCGTGGTCATGCTCCGCGACGAGGCCCGCCAGCGCCTGACCCACCTGTTCGTGCGCTCGCGCCGGATCATCGATGAACACGAGGGTCTGACGCCGCGCCAGCGTGACGAGGCGCTGCTGCGCTTCATCGACTGGGTCGAACCGCTGCTGCGCCGCGACAGCTACCTCGCGCTGCTGGCCGAACGACCGCAGGTGCTGGGCCGGCTGCTGAAGCTGCTGGCGCTGGCGCGCTGGCCGATGCGCTACCTGATGCAGCACCCGGGCGTCATCGACGAGCTGGCCGATGCCCGTCTGGCGCACGCGCGCTTCGATGCGGCCGGCTTCCGCCAGGACCTGGAGGAGCGCCATTCGGCCTGGGTCCGTTCCGGCCAGGCCGACGAGGAATCGCTGCTCGACACGCTGCGCCGCGCCCACCATGCCGAGACCTTCCGGACGCTGGTGCGAGACGTCGAAGGCGAGATCAGCGTCGAGCAGGTTGCCGATGACCTGTCATTGCTGGCCGACGCGACGCTGGACTGCACGCTGCGCTGGGCCTGGCAGCACCTGCGCCAGCGCCACCGCGACAGCCCGCGCTTCGCCGTCATCGCCTACGGCAAGCTGGGTGGCAAGGAGCTGGGCTACGGCAGCGACCTGGACATCGTCTTCCTGTTCGACGACGAGGACGAGCGCGCGCCGGAGGTCTATGCCGCCTTCGCCCGCAAGCTGATCCCGTGGCTGTCGCTGCGGACCTCGGCTGGCGCGCTGTTCGACATCGACACCGCCCTGCGGCCGAACGGCAACTCGGGGCTGCTGGTGACCTCGCTGGCCTCGTTCGAGCGCTACCAGCAGGGCCGCGGCAGCAACACCGCCTGGACCTGGGAACACCAGGCCATCACGCGGGCGCGCTGGTGTGCCGGCGCCACCGAGCTGGCGGCGCCCTTCGAGGCCACCCGCCGCGCGGTGCTGTGCGCGCCGCGTGACGAGGCCGCGCTGCGCGAGGAGATCCGCGCGATGCGCGAGAAGGTCCGCGCCGCGCATGCCGTGCCGGACGGCGAGTTCGACCTCAAGCACAGCCCGGGCGGGATGATGGACGTCGAGTTCGTCGTCCAGCACCTCGTGCTCAGCCACAGTGCGGCCGTGCCGGCGCTGCAGGACAACGCCGGCAACATCGCGCTGCTGCAACGTGCCGAGGACGCCGGCCTGCTGACGACGGGCATGGGCCACGCGGCGGCCGATGCCTACCGCGAGATGCGCCGGGCCCAGCACCGGGCCCGCCTGGACGAGGCCGCCACGCGTCTGCCGCTCGACGACCTGGGCGCGATGGCCGCCCACCGCGAGGCCGTGCTGGCGCTGTGGTCCCACGTCTTCCCGGCCTGAGCGAGCGCGACGGCGCCCGGCTGTCGACACGGGCCTGGCCATGAGCTGGAAGCTGCTGCTGCGCCCGCGCCGCTGGAGCGCCGGCCAGGTCGCCTGGCTGGTGATGCTCTGCGTGCTGGTGGTGCCGGCGATGCTGTCAGGACCGGCCGACGCACTTGGCCGCGAGGTGCTGGCCTGGCGCCCTGACCGGGCCTTCAGCGAGCCGTGGCGCTGGTGGAGCGCCGCCTGGATGCACCTGAGCGCCACCCACCTGCTGGCCAACCTGGCGGGCGCGACGCTGGTGGCCGCACTCGGCTGGCTGCTGCAGCCGTCACGCCAGATGGCGTGGGCCTGGGCGCTGGCCTGGCCGCTGACCCACCTGAGCCTGCTGCTGCAACCCGGCCTGCAGCGCTACGGCGGGCTGTCGGGCGTGCTGCACGCGGGCGTCGCGGTCTGCGCGGTCTGGCTCTGGAGCCGCAGCGACGGCCGGGGCGGCGTGCGCGGCGAGCGTCGCCTCGGTCAGGCGCTGGCCGTCGGGCTGCTGGTCAAGCTGCTGCTGGAGCGGGCCTGGGAGGCGCCGTTGAACCGGGTGGCCGGCTGGGACATCGTGATCGCCCCGCTGGCCCATGCCGCCGGGGTGTTCTGGGGCGCGCTGCTGGCGCTGCTGGTGGTCCGGCTGGCGCGGGTCTGACGACCCCGCCCGCCCACACTCAGATCTCGACCTTCGCGCCCAGCTCGACGATCCGGTTCGACGGCAGGTTCAGGAAGTCCGCCGCCGCCGCCGAGTTGCGGTGCATGTTGGCGAACAGCTTCTCGCGCCAGATCGACATGCCTTCGCCGATCGTCGGGATGACGATGTCGCGCGACAGGAAGTAGCTTGTGTCCATCTCGTCGAGCGGCACGCCGCGGCCTTCGAGCAGCTTGAGCGCCTCGGGCACGTCCGGGTCGTTCTTGAAGCCGAAGTTGAGCATCACCTGCCAGCAGTCATGGCCCAGCGGCTCCATCTGGATGCGCTGGTCGAAGCCGATCCACGGGATGTCGTGGTGGCGCACCGTCACGAACAGGTTGTGCTCGTGCAGCACCTTGTTGTGCTTGAGGTTGTGCAGCAGCGCGTTGGGCGTGATGCCGGGCTCGGCGGCCAGGAACACCGCGGTGCCCTCGACCCGCGTCGGCGGGCTGATGAAGACGGCGTCGAGGAAGCTCTTCAGGTCGATCGCGTCGTCGCGCAGGCGTTCGCTCATCAGCGCGCGGCCCTGCTTCCAGGTCAGCATCAGCGTGAACATGCCGATGCCGATGACCAGCGGGAACCAGCCGCCGCCGAACAGCTTGAGCATGTTCGAGGCGAAGAAGGTGACGTCGATGACGAAGAAGAAGCCGGTCGCCGCCAGGCACAGCCACAGCGGATAGCGCCAGCCGTAGCGGATCACGTAGAAGGTCATGACCGTCGTGATGGTCATGTCCAGCGTCACCGCGATGCCGTAGGCCGAGGCCAGGTTCGACGAGCTCTTGAACAGCGCCACCGCCAGCACGATGAAGACGTACAGGCCCCAGTTGATGAAGGGCACGTAGATCTGGCCGGTGTCGCGCACGGAGGTGTGCTTGATCACCATGCGCGGCAGGATGCCCAGCTGGATCGCCTGCTTGGTGACCGAGAAGGCCGCCGAGATCAGCGCCTGCGAGGCGATCACCGTCGCGGCGGTCGACAGGATGACCAGCGGCAGCCGCGACCAGCCCGGGGCCATCAGGAAGAATGGGTTCTCGATCGCCTCCGGCGTGGCCAGCAGCATGGCGCCCTGGCCGAAGTAGTTGACGACGAGCGCGGGCATCACGAGGCCGTACCAGGCCAGCCGGATCGGCAGCTTGCCGAAGTGGCCCATGTCGGCATAGAGCGCCTCGCCGCCGGTCACGCACAGGACCACCGCGCCGAGCGCGATGAAGGCCACCAGCGTGTTCTCGGCGAAGAAGTGGATCGCGTGGCCGGGGCTCAGCGCGACCAGCACGGCCGGGTTCTCGAACACGTGCGGCAGGCCCAGGGCGATCAGCACGAAGAACCAGACCAGCGTGATCGGCCCGAAGAACTTGCCGATGCCGCCGGTGCCGAAACGCTGCACCGCGAACAGGCCGGTGAGCACCACCAGCGTGATCGGCAGCACGACCTGGTGCAGCTGCGGGGCGACGACCTCCAGGCCCTCGACGGCCGACAGCACCGAGATGGCCGGCGTGATCACGCCGTCGCCGTAGAACACCGCCGTGCCGAACAGGCCGACCACCATCAGCGTGTCGCGCAGCCGGGGCCGCTCGCGCACCGCGTGGGTGGCCAGCGCCAGCATCGCGATCAGGCCGCCTTCGCCGTTGTTGTCCGCGCGCAGGATCAGCAGCACGTACTTCAGCGAGACCACGATCGTCATGGTCCAGAAGATCAGCGACAGGACCCCGAGGATGTTGTCGGGCGTGGCCGGCACGTGACCGGCGTGGAAGACTTCCTTGAGGGCGTACAGCGGGCTGGTGCCGATGTCGCCGTAGACCACCCCCAGGGCGCCGAGGGTCAGTCCGGCCAGCGCGCGCGCGCTGACGTGTTGGGATGAGGCGTGGCTCACGAAGCGGGGGCGATCCAGGATCGACCGGTGTGGCGGGGAGCGCGATTGTGCGCCCGGGCCTTGCCGCCGGAACAGCCCCGGCGTGACGCTGGCGCCACGCGGCGCCAGCCCTTCACGTCAGGCGGCCTGAAGCAGGGGCTGGAGGCCGCCGCGCTGGTCGAGCGCGATCAGGTCGTCGCAGCCGCCGACGTGGGTGTCGCCGATGAAGATCTGCGGCACCGTGCGGCGACCGGTCAGCGACATCATCGCGTCGCGCTGCTGCGGGTCGAGGTCGATGCGGATCTCCTCGATCTGCTCGACCCCGCGCTGCTTGAGCAGGGCCTTGGCGCGCAGGCAGAACGGGCAGACCTGCGTGGTGTACATCTTGACGTGGTTCATGGCGGGCGACTTCGCAAGCATCGGGCCAGGGAGGGCGGATCGCGGCGCGAGGGGCGCTGCGGGACGGATCCGATTGTCATCGCGCCGTCATCGCCCTGCAGCCGGCGGTCGGCGCGTCCCCGCCGCCAGCAGGTCGAATGTCTCGACGATCAGGCCGACTTCTCGACCGGCAGGTTGGCTTCGCGCCACGCCGCCAGGCCACCGGCCAGCACGTTGACGTTCTCGTGACCGAGCTTGGCGAGCTGGGCGGCGGCGCGGCTGGCGCGCTTGCCCGAGGCGCAGACGACCACCAGCGGCTGGGCCTTGTTGGACGGCAGGCCCTTGGCACCTTCGAGCTGGTCCAGCGGGATGTTGCGCGAGCCGGCGATGTGGCCGCCGGCGTATTCCACGCTCGTGCAGACGTCGATCACGACGGCCTTCTCGCGGTTGATCAGCCGGACGGCGTCCTGCACGGCGATGCCGGCCTTGCCGCCGGAGAGGGCGGGCACGAACAGCGCGATGCCGGAAACCACGGCTGCTGCGAGCCAGTACCAGTTGTCGATGAGGAAGCTCACGTGGGGGCGGCCGCTTGTGGGCGGGTCTCTGGAAGAAGGGGGCGGATTATAGAATTCGCGGCCCCAACGAACCGGCCCGACCACCATGTACAAGCTCGTCCTGATCCGCCACGGCGAATCCACCTGGAACCTCGAGAACCGCTTCACCGGCTGGACCGACGTCGAACTGACGCCGACCGGCGTGGAGCAGGCCAAGGAAGCCGGACGGCTGCTGAAGGCGGGTGGCTACGAGTTCGACCTGGCCTACACCTCCGTTCTCAAGCGCGCGATCTGGACCCTCTGGCACGCGCTGGACCAGATGGACCGCACGTGGCTGCCGGTCACCCACAGCTGGCGCCTCAACGAACGCCACTACGGCGCGCTGCAGGGCCTCAACAAGGCCGACATGGCCAAGGAGTTCGGTGACGAGCAGGTGCTGATCTGGCGCCGCAGCTACGACACCCCGCCGCCCGCGCTGGAAGCCGGCGACCCGCGCGGCCAGCGTGCCGACGTGCGCTACGCCAGGCTGGCCGCCGACGACATCCCGCTGACCGAATGTCTGAAGGACACCGTGGCGCGCGTGCTGCCGTTCTGGAACGAGTCGATCGCGCCGACGATCCGCTCGGGCAAGCGGGTGCTGATCGCCGCGCACGGCAACTCGATCCGCGCGCTGGTCAAGTACCTCGACAACATCGCCGATGCCGACATCGTGGGCGTCAACATCCCCAACGGCGTGCCGCTGGTCTACGAGCTGGACGCCGACCTGAAGCCGATCCGCAGCTACTACCTGGGCGATGCCGATGCCGTCGCCAAGGCCGCGGCGGCCGTCGCCAACCAGGGCAAGGCCTGAGGCCGCGATGAGTTCGCGCCACACCCCCAAGGCCCAGCCGACCGCGCTGACGCTGCACCAGCAGAGCCGCCTGCTGGCCATCGAGTTCGCCGACGGCGCGAGCTTCAGCATCCCGTTCGAGCTGATGCGCGTGTACTCGCCATCGGCCGAGGTGCAGGGCCACGGCCCGGGCCAGGAGACGCTGCAGACCGGCAAGCGGCTGGTCAACGTCGACGCGGTCGAGCCGGTCGGCCACTACGCCATCCAGCCGCACTTCAGCGACGGCCACGACAGCGGCATCTTCACCTGGGACTACCTGTACGAGCTGGGCGCGCGCCAGGCCGAGCTGTGGGCCGACTACGAGGCCCGCCTGCAGGCCGCCGGCGTCGAGCGCGACGCCCCGATGCCGCCGAAGTCCGGCAGCGCCTGCGCCAGTCACTGAGGCCCCACGATGAGCGACACCCACTTCGGCTTCAAGACCGTCGACGAACGCGAGAAGGCCCGGCTGGTGCGGGGCGTCTTCGATTCCGTGGCCTCGCGCTACGACGTCATGAACGACGTCATGTCGATGGGCCTGCACCGCGTCTGGAAGGCCTACACGATCGCCGTGTCGGGTGCCCGCGAAGGCCAGCAGGTGCTCGACATCGCCGCCGGCACCGGCGACCTGACGCAGCAGTTCGCGCGCAAGGTCGGCCCGACCGGCCTGGTGGTCCACACCGACATCAACGAGGCCATGCTGCGCACTGGCCGCGACCGCCTGCTCGACGACGGCATGAGCCTGCCGGCGGCCTGCTGCGATGCCGAGAAGCTGCCGTTCCCGGATGCCCGCTTCGACATCGTCAGCGTCGCCTTCGGCCTGCGCAACATGACCCACAAGGACATCGCGCTGGCCGAGATGGCGCGTGTGCTCAAGCCCGGCGGCAAGCTGCTGGTGCTGGAGTTCTCGCAGGTCGCCGCGCCGCTGCGCAAGGTCTACGACTGGTACTCCTTCAAGGTGCTGCCGCGCATGGGTCAGCTCATCGCTGGCGATGCGCAGAGCTACCAGTACCTGGCCGAGTCGATCCGCATGCACCCGCCGCAGGCCGAGCTCAAGCGGATGATGAAGTCGGCCGGCTTCGGCCATGTCGACGTGCACAACCTGTCGGCCGGCGTCGTGGCGCTGCATGTCGGACTCAAGTGCTGATGCACCGTTCCTGATGCCCCGCTTCTGATGGCCAGGGCCTGAAGCGTTGTTTCATCGTCGCGCCGGCCTGTCCGGCGCGATTTGCATTTCGGGCGCAAAACACGGCCCGAAATGAACATTTGCGTTGCCGGTGCGTTGCAACGGGGCGCCACTCCTTCACGCTTCCTGCCTGTTGCTTGCAACAAGGGCCTCCAACACGTGGATGGAGGGTTGTCCGGGGCGGGGGTGTGCCGAAAATCCCTTTCATCGTGTCAAAGAAGCCCCCGGATTTCCGGGAAGGCACCGACACAGGGGGATTCCTGAATGTTCCGAGTCTTTCAGCACCGCACGTCCGGCACGCATTTCGTCGAACTCCTGGCCGATGGCCTGCTGTGCTTCGTCGCCACCCTGCTGGCGGCCATGACCCTGTCCAACGTCGCGATCGGCGGTGCCGCGCTGGCCTCGATCGGCACGCCCGACGTGATCCTGTCGGCGCTGGTCTTCGCGCTGGTGATGGCGCTGATGTACTCCTTCGTCGGCCTGTACCGGCACCGCAACCTGGGCTTCGTGCCGGTCGTGCTGCGGATCGTCTTCGTGTTCCTGGTCGGTGGCTACATCACCTACCTGAGCGTCAAGTTCCTCGCCTACGACGGCTATGCCAGCCGCCTGACCGGCTACTCGCTGATGTACCTGATGGGCGGCATGGCCCTGTACCGCGGCACCGCCTTCATGGTCCGTCGCGCCGTCGGCACCCGCCGCGTGATGATCGTCGGCAGCGGCGCCGAGGCCGCCCAGGTCTGTGCCGACCTGCGTTCGGCCGAGCAGTGGCAGGGCTACGAGGTGGTCGGCATCTTCCCGTCTGCCAAGGAGACCGCCGAGGCCGGCAGCACCATCGAGGGTGGCGTGCCGATGTTCGACGGCCGTCGCCGCATGACCGACCTGGTCAGCGAGCACCGCGTCAGCGAGATCATCGTCGCGGTCCGCGAGCAACGTGGCGGTGGCGTCCCGATGGACCAGCTGCTGGACTGCCGCATCGCCGGCGTGCCGATCCTCGACCTGGCCGGCTTCTACGAGCGCACCAAGGCCGAGGTGCCGGTCGACAGCCTGAAGTCGAGCTGGCTGGTCTACGGCGAAGGCTTCGTGCAGGGTCGCCTGCGCGAGTTCACCAAGCGCACCTTCGACATCGTCAGCTCGGCCACGCTGCTGACGCTGGCCTCGCCGCTGATGCTGGTGACCGCCGTGCTGATCAAGCTCGACAGCCGCGGCCCTGCGCTGTATCGCCAGGAGCGTGTCGGCCTGGGCGGCCAGACCTTCCAGTGCATCAAGTTCCGCAGCATGCGCACCGACGCCGAGAAGGATGGCGTGGCGCGCTGGGCGACCAAGAACGACAACCGCATCACCCGCATCGGCGCGTTCATCCGCAAGACCCGCATCGACGAGCTGCCGCAGCTGATCAGCGTGCTGCGTGGCGAGATGTCGATGGTCGGCCCGCGCCCGGAGCGTCCGTCGTTCGTGGCCCAGCTGCGCGAGCAGATCCCGTTCTACGACCTGCGTCACACCGTCAAGCCGGGCCTGACCGGCTGGGCCCAGGTGCGCTTCTCGTACGGCGCGTCGATCGAGGACGCCCGCCGCAAGCACCAGTTCGACCTGTACTACGTCAAGAACAACTCGCTGCTGCTGGACCTGCAGGTGCTGATCGAGACCGTTTCGGTCGTGCTGTTCCGCGAAGGTGCCCACTGATGTGAGCCCCGGCTGCGGATGACCGCAGCCAACCCCCGAGGGGTCGGGCCGGCTTGGGGCGGCCCGGCGCTCGGCCCGGGGCGCTGCCACCGGCAGTCCGGAAAAGAAAAGGCGCATCGTTCGATGCGCCTTTTTCTTTTCCAGATCGGGTCTGGTCCCCCAAACCGGGCGGGAAAGTGCGTCCTATCCCTCGTTCATAGTGCACGCGTGGCCCTGTGAGCAGGGGGAAAGCCCGGGTTTCCCAAGCGAGCCACGCTAGGATTCCCGGCGTGCTTGCAGTCAGGCCCACCCCATCAACAGAGGTATGCACATGAGACCGTTCTCGACCACCCGACGCGCCCTTCGCGGTGCCGCCCTGGCGCTGGCCGCCGTCAGTGCCCTGACCAGCCTGTCTGGCTGCGGCAGCCTGGGCAACGGCTTTCCGCCCGCGCCGCGTTCGGCCGAGACGGTCGGCCATCGCTACAAGATCGGACCGCTCGACGGCCTGAGCATCGTCGTCTGGCGCAACCCCGAGCTGTCGGCCAACGTGACCGTGCGCCCGGACGGCCGCATCTCGACCCCGCTGGTCGACGACGTCCTGGCTGCCGGCAAGAACCCGGCCGACCTGGCCCGCGAGATCGAGCAGTCGCTCTCCCGCGTGATCCGCGATCCGGTCGTGACCGTCGTGGTCAGCGGCTTCCAGGGCGCCTATGCCGAGCAGATCCGCATCGTCGGCGAGGCCACGCGCCCGCAGGCCGTGTCGTTCCGCCAGAACATGACCATCCTCGACGTGATGATCCAGGCCGGCGGCCTGACCGACTTCGCCGACGGCAACGGCGCCGTGCTGGTGCGCGGCTCCGAGGCTGGCAAGCAGTACAGCGTCCGGCTGAAGGACCTGCTCAAGCGCGGCGACATCTCGGCCAACGTCGACGTCAAGCCGGGCGACATCATCATCGTCCCGCAGAGCTGGTTCTGACGAACCTCCGGGCGCGCCGCCGGGCCCGCCCGCCGCTCTGTCTCCCGCAGGGGCCGTCCGTTCCGGAACGCGGCCCTGTCTGCAGCATCCTGCCCAACGGCCAAGAGCTCGCATGAATTCAGGAATGAACGAGATTTACAGACAGGCTGCGCAGATCGCGCGCGGTGTCTGGCGCTACCGCTGGCTGGCCGTGACCGTCACCTGGGCCTTCGCCCTGGTCGGCGCGGCGATCGTCTGGCTGGTGCCCGAGCGTTTCGCGGCGACCGCGCGCGTCTACGTCGACACCCAGACCGTGCTCAAGCCGCTGATGGCGGGGCTGGCGTTCCAGCCCGACATCGACCAGCAGGTCCGCATGCTGGGCCGCACGCTGATCTCGCGGCCGAACGTCGAACTGCTGGTCAAGAACCCGGCGATCGGGCTGTCGACCGGCAAGCAGGAAGAGGACGAGGCGACGATCGAGCTGCTGATGAAATCGATCAAGGTCGAGAACACCGGCGGGCCGAACCTGTATTCGCTGAGCTACCGCGACCCGGACAGTGCCCGCGCGCTGCGCCTGGTCGAGGCCCTCGTGAGCATGTTCATGTCCTCGGGCACCGAGGGCAAGCGCAAGGACTCCGAGGAGGCCAGCCGCTTCATCGACGAGCAGATCAAGGACTACGAGACCAAGCTGGTCGAGGCCGAGAACCGGCTCAAGGACTTCAAGCTGCGCAACCTGACGGTCGCCTCGACGACCAACCAGGACTATTTCGCGCGCATGGGCGCCATCACCGACGAGATCAACCGGCTGCGCTCGCAGCTCGGCGCGGCCGAGCAGTCGCGTGACGCGATCAAGCGGGAACTGGCCGCCGAGCTGCCGCAGCTGCCGGTCGACGCGGCTTCGGCGCCGTCGTCGCTGACGCCCGACCTGGACGCGCGCCTGGATGTCCAGCGCCGCCAGCTCGATGACCTGCTGCGCCGCTACACCGACGCCCACCCGGACGTGATCACCGTGCGCCGCACCATCTCGCAGCTGGAGGAGCAGCGCCGCGTCGAGCACGACGCCAAGGCGCGGATCGAGAGCAACCGTCCGAAGGCGGTGGGCGCGGCAACCAACCCCGTCTACCAGCGCCTGCGCATCAGCCTGACGGAGGCCGAGGCCAACGTCGCGTCGCTGCGCGCCCAGCTCGGCACGCAGAACAGCCGGCTGGAGGAGATCCGCGCCCAGGCCGGCCGCATGCCGCAGGCCGAGGCCGAGCTGGCCCAGCTCAACCGCGACTACGACATCATCCGCAAGAACTACGAGCAGCTGGTGTCGCGCCGCGAGGCCGCCTCGCTGGGCGTCAAGATCGACCAGACCGGCTCGATCGCCGACTTCCGCCTGATCGAGCCGCCGCGCGTCATGCCGCAGCCGGTCTTCCCCAGCCGCATCCAGCTGGCGATGGCGATGATGCTGCTGTCGCTGCTGGCCGGCATCGGCACGGCCTGGGCGATGACCATCATCAAGCCGACCTTCTCGAACGAACGCGAGCTGCGCGAGTTCACCAAGCGCCCCGTGCTGGGCGGCCTGACCCGGATCATCGAAGGTCCGGCCCTCGCGCTGGCCCGCCAGGAGCGCCTGCGGGTCGCCGGCGTGGCGGGTCTCTTCCTGCTAGGCCACATCGGCTGGATCACCTTCGTGGCGATCCATTCCGGCACCTGAACACGACGCCCAAGGACGCACACGATGAGCCTCATCGAACAAGCCAACAAGCGGCTTGAAGAACTCAAGCGCGCGGGCATCCAGGTGCCCGACATGCCCCTGCCGCCGGCTGCGGCGCCCCGTCCGGCCGCCGTGCCGCTGCGACCCGACCAGCACGCCGCCGTGGCCGCCGCCGTGGCGATGCCGGCACCGGCCGCGCCGGCCGAACCGGTGCGGCGCTCGCGCGAGGTCACGATCGACGTGGCCCGGCTGGAGCGCGAGGGTTACCTCGTGCCGTCGCAGGTGCGCTCGCAGCTTGCCGAGCAGATGCGCATCGTCAAGCGCCCGCTGCTGGCCAATGCGCGCGGCGACGGTGGCCAGAAGATCGCCCGGCCCAACCTGATCCAGGTTGCCAGCGCCATGCCCGAGGAAGGCAAGACCTTCTTCGCGATCAACCTGGCGATGAGCATCGCGATGGAGGTCGACCACCACGTGCTGCTGGTCGACGCCGACGTGCTGCGCCCGTCCGTGCTGGGTCGCCTGGGCGTCGAGCCTGCGCGGGGCCTGCTCGACGTGCTGCAGAACAAGGACCTGTCGCTGTCGGACGTGCTGCTGCGCACCAACATCGACAAGCTCAGCCTGCTGCCGGCCGGCGCCGCCAACAAGAACTCGACCGAGCTGCTGGCGAGCACCGCGATGGACGAGCTGCTCGACGAGCTGGCGTCCAAGTACTCGGACCGCATCGTCGTGTTCGATGCGCCGCCGCTGATCCCCACGACCGAATCGCGTGTGCTGGCCACCCACATGGGCCAGGTCGTGATGGTGGTCGAAGCCGAGAAGACCACCCATGCGCAGGTGACGCAGGCCTACGCCGCCGTGGCCGAATGCCCCGTCGTGCTGTCCGTGCTCAACAAATGCCACAGCAAGGGGAACGGCAATGGCTATGGCTACTACTACGCGAGCTGAGGCCCGTCGCCGCAGCGGGCTGGTCACCGGCCTGCTGCTGCTGGGCTGCGTCCTGGCACCGGCGCAGGCCCAGGTGACGGGCCAGCAGCAGAACCGCACCCCCGCGCCCGGCACCCTCGGCCGCGACGGCCTGCCGTTCGATCCGGCACTGGCGGTCGACGCGCCGACGCCCGCGGGCGTGTCGCAGTCCGTGAAGGTGCGGCCGTCGGTGCAGCTGCGCAGCACCACGACCAACAACATCTCGCTGAGCACCGGTTCGGCCGCCCGCGCCGACACGGTCGTGGTGGCGACGCCCCGGCTGGACGTGCGGATCAACCGCCCCGGCCTGAAGGTCGACGCCGCGCTGGCCTCCGACCTGGTGACCTACGTCGGCCGCAGCCGCGCCGACCGGATCCTGCCCAACGCCCGTGCCGACACCACCGTGCAGCTGGCCGAGCGCCTGCTGTTCCTCGACGCGACGCTGAGCGCCGACAGCAGCACGCCGACGCCTTTCGGCCTGCTCGACGTGCCGTCGCAGACCGTCTACACGCGTGGCACGACGACGCGCGAGCGCATCAGCCCGTACGTCACCCGCGAGCTCGGCACCGACGGCCGCATCGAGCTGCGCACCGACCACAGCTGGGTCCAGAACCCGGCCAGCGCCGGACAGCTGGGCAATGCAACGCTGTCGCAGCAGACCGGCCTCTACGAGCTGCGCCCGCAGCCGCTGGGCCTGCGCGTGGACGGCCAGCGCCAGGCCTCGTCCTTCAGCGGCTCGGCCGTGTCGGACGTGACCTTCGAGACCGCGCGCGGTTCGCTGCTCTACGCGGCCGTGCCGCAGCAGCTGCTGCTGATCGTCAGCGGCGGCCGGGACCACGGCAAGTTCGGCAGCAACGACCTGACCGAGACCCTGCGTGGCGGGGGCTTCATCTGGACCCCCAGCGAGCGCACGCGGCTGGATGCGCTGGCCGAGAAGCGCTTCTTCGGCACCGGCTGGAACGTCAACTTCACGCACCGCTCGCCGTTCATGGCGGTCAACGGCAGCCTGCGCCAGGGCGCCACGACCTACGCGGCCCAGGTGGCGGCCCTGCCGGCCGGCGCCGACCTGGTCGCGCTGCTCGACTCGATGCTCGCCACGCGCATCCCGAACCCGGCCGATCGCGCCGCAGCGGTCGAGCAGCTGATCGCGCAGCGCAACCTGCCGACCACGCTGGGCAGTCCGCTCAACCTGTACTCGACCACCGCGCAGCTGCAGAAGGGCGGCGACCTGTCGGTGGCCCTGCTCGGCGTGCGCCACACCGTCACGCTGCGCATGTTCTACAGCCGCATCGAGGACCTGCTCGGCAAGGACCTGCCGCCGCTGGTGTCCAGCAACGCCCGGCAGATGGGCAGCACTCTGGGCCTGAGCCGCCGGCTGAGGCCGGAGACCACCGCCGACTTCTCGCTCGGCCGCACCCTGACCGTCGGGCTCGGCACCAACGCCGGTACCCAGACCGAGACGAACAACGTGCGCCTGGGCCTGAGCGAGTCGTTCTCGCCGCGCACGACCGGGTCGATCTCGCTGAACCGCCTCTGGGTCAACTCGACCCTGCTCGCCGACGCCAACCAGACGTCGATCTCCTTCGGTCTGCTCCACCGCTTCTGACGGAACCTCGATGTACGAGTCCCATTTCGGCTTCCACGGCCAGCCCTTCCAGCTCAACCCCGACCCGGCGTTCTACTTCAACAGCCGGGGTCACGGACGGGCGCTGGCCTACCTGCAATACGGCGTCACGCAGTCCGAGGGCTTCATCGTCATCACCGGCGAGATCGGTGCGGGCAAGACGACGCTGCTGCGCATGCTGCTCGAAGGGCTGGACCGCCAGAAGGTGCTGCCCGCGCAGATCGTCAGCACGCAGCTGGAATCGGGCGAGCTGCTGCAGGCCATCATCACGGCCTTCGGCATCCCCTCCAGCGGCAACTCCAAGCCGCACCTGATCGCCACGCTGGAAGCCTTCCTGACGGCACTGGCCGCGCAGGGCCGCCACGCGCTGCTGATCGTCGACGAGGCCCAGAACCTGGACCCGCGGGCGGTCGAGGAACTGCGCATGCTGTCGAACTTCCAGCTCGGCAACAAGGCGCTGCTGCAGAGCTTCCTGGTCGGCCAGCCGGAGCTGCGCCGCATCCTCGAATCGCCGTCGATGGAGCAGCTGCGCCAGCGCGTGACCGCGTCCTACCACCTCGGCCCGCTGGGCTTCGAGGAGACCCAGGGCTACGTCGAGCACCGCCTGAAGCACGTCGGCTGGACCGACCGGCCGACCTTCGCGCTGGACGCCTTCGACAGCCTCTACCGCTGGACCGGCGGCGTGCCGCGTCGCCTGAACCGGCTGTGCAACCGCGTGCTGCTGGCCGCCTTCCTGGACGGCCGCAACCACGTCGACGGCGCGCTGGTCGAGCGCACAGCCGAGGAGCTGCGCCAGGAGATCGGCGAGAACGACTTCACCCCGGTGATCGTGCCGGCGCGCAGCCTGTCCGCGCTGGTGGCCGCCGAGGCGGCGCAGGATGCCGCCGCCGCTGCCGCAACGGCGGGGTCGCCGGCCGTGTCGCCGGCTGCCCTTGCCGCGCCGACGTTCGACGAGGCGATGGCATCGGTCGCCGACGAACTCGACCCGCTCGCCAACCTGACCGCCACGCTGCCCGAGCCGCCGAGCGAAGAACTGCTCGACGACGTCGACGCGCTGCTGGCCGCATCGGCCCGGCACCTGGAGGCGATCGAGGCGCAGGTGCGCGACGACGCCGAGCTGGACATGCACGCGATCTCCGCGCGCGTGCTGTCGCCGACGCCGGCCGAGGCGCCGCTGAAGGTCGCGCCGGTCGAACGCACCGACCGCATGGGCGCGCGTCGCCGTGCCGAGGTCCTGCTGTGTCTGGCCGACACCGAGAGCGCCGCCTTGAAGCTGGCCGCGCTGGCCAAGGGCATGGCCGCACAGGCCGACGCGCCGCGCCTGGTGCTGGTCAACCCCGGCACCCGCGCGACGGTCTGGCCTTGGGAACAGATGGAACGCCTGCTGCCGGCGCCCGAGGCGGCGCTGCACCTGGGTCTGCCGGCCGATGCCAGCTTCGAACGCCTGCTGGTGCCGGCCTTCGAGCGCATGGGCCGCGTGATCGATGAACTGCGTCCGACCGCCGTGCTGCTGCTCGGTTCGACCGAGGCGCTGCAGGCGCTGGCGCTGTGCGCGCAGCGTCGTGGCCTGCCGCTGGTCCGGCTGGAGGCCGGCCAGGATGCGCCGGCCCGCAACAGCCTGATCGAGCCGCTGTCGGACCTGCTGCTGGCGCCGGCCCGTCCGGCGCCGCTGCGTGCGCTGCGCCGCCTGGGCGTGGACGCCGAGCGCGTCGTCAGCATCCCCGGCCAGCTGCGCGTGGATGCGCTGTCGGCGGTCTGGTCCGAGGTCAGCAGCCTGCGCGGCGCGCTGATGCGCCTGGGCCTGCCGTTCGACCTCGACCCGAGCTGGGCAACCCAGTTCGGCACCGAGACGTCCTACGGCCTGGCCACGCACCACTTCGACGTTCACGACAGCCATGCCGTCGTCGCGTCGGTGACCCGGCTGCTGTCGCTGCCGCAGACCGACAAGATCGTCTGGCTGATGGACCGTGCCGGCATCCAGGCCCTGCGCATGCGGCTGGCCGAACACGCCGACCTGGCCACGCGCGTCGTGCTGGTCGAAGGTGACGGCCCGCGCGGCGACGACGAGCGCGAGCGCATCGCGCAGGCCCGCGTGCTGTGCCGCGAGGTCGAGTCGCTGCCCGACCAGCTGAGCATGCTGCGCGGCGCGCGCTGGGCCGTGGTCGACCCCGGTCAGGTGATGGCCGATGCGGCCGAGCTGCTCGGCGTGCCGGCGCTGGCCTGGGTGGGCGATGCCCATGTCGAGCTGCCGCTGCTGCGCGAATCCGGCCCGGCGCCGGAACGCCTGGGCGCCGACCAGCGCGACGCGCTGTCGGCCTGGCTGGCGGCACAACCCGCGCCGACCGAACGCGAGCTGTCGCGCGAGCTGCCGGCCGGCGAGGGCGGTGCGGTCGAGGCGGTGCTGGCGCGGGTGCGCGCCTGGCGGGCCCGCCAGCTGGCGGAGGTCCAGGCGGCGGCTTCGCTGCGCGAGACCGTGGCGGCTGCGGCTGCTGCGGCCGCCGCCGAAGCCGAAGCCTGAACTCGGGGCCTCAGGTCGAGGCCCGAGCCCCGGTTCAGTTCAGCAGTGCCTGCGCGAACTCGCGCGCATCGAAGGGCTGCAGGTCGGCCAGGCCTTCGCCGACGCCGATGAAGTAGACCGGCACCACGCCCTTGCCCTGTGCGGCACGTTCACGGCCCCACAGCGCGATGGCGGCCAGCACGCCGCCCTTGGCGGTGCCGTCGAGCTTGGTCACGACCAGGCCGGTCAGGCCCAGCATCGCGTCGAAGGCCTTGACCTGTGCCAGCGCGTTCTGGCCGGTGTTGCCGTCGACCACCAGCACGACCTCGTGCGGCGCGCCTTCCATCGCCCGGCCGAGCGTGCGGTGGACCTTGCGCAGTTCCTCCATCAGGTGCGTCTGCGTCGCCAGCCGGCCGGCGGTGTCGGCGATCACCACGTCGCAGCCACGCGCCTGCCCGGCCTTGACGGCATCGAAGCAGACGGCGGCCGGATCGCCGCCTTCCTGGCTGACGATCTCGACCTGGTTGCGGTCGGCCCAGACCGACAGCTGCTCGCGCGCGGCGGCGCGGAAGGTGTCGGCGGCGGCCAGCAGCACCTTGCACTGGGCCTCGGCCAGATGCCGGGTCAGCTTGCCGATGGTGGTCGTCTTGCCGGCGCCGTTGACGCCCGCGACCATCATCACGGTGGGCGTGTGGGCGTCGACCTGCAAGGCGGCTTCGAGCGGCTGCAGCAGCTCGGTCAGCACCTCGACCAGCAGCGCCTTGACGGCCTGCGGATCGGTCGCCTTGGTTTCCTTGACGCGCCGCTTCAGCTCGGTCAGCAGGTGCTGGGTGGCGCCGACACCGGCGTCGGCCATCAGCAGCGCGGCTTCGAGGTCCTCGTAGAGCGCCTCGTCGATCTGGGTGCCGGTGAAGACCTGGGCAATCGACGAGCCGGTGCGGCGCAGGCCGGCCTTCAGGCGGTCCAGCCAGCCGGCTGTCGCGGCCGGTGTCTGGGGCGTGGAAGTCGCGGCCGGGCTGGTGGCCGGGGCGGGGGCCGGCGTGTTCGCCGGGGTCGCCTTGCGGCGCAGGAAACTGAACATGGTCGGGCGCGGGACCGCGACGTATCCGTCGTGGTGCGGGAGGGGCCCGCCGGTCCGGTCACGTGGTTGGATGGGAAGGGGAAATTGTAGGCAGGGCGGCTTCCTACAATCTGTCGATGACCACGTCCCCCCGTTCCAGCACACGTCCCGCATCGCGCCCCGCCGGCGAGGTTCGCCTGATCGGCGGCCAGTGGAAGCGCAGCAAGCTGCTGGTGCCCGACCGGCCGGGCCTGCGTCCGACGCCGGATCGCGTGCGCGAGACGCTCTACAACTGGCTGGGCCAGGACCTGTCGGGCTGGCAGGTCGTCGATGCCTACGCGGGCAGCGGCGCGCTGGGCTTCGAGGCGGCGTCGCGCGGCGCGTCACGGGTCGTGCTGGTCGAGCAGGATGTCGCGCTGATCCACACGCTCGCCGCCGCCGCGCAGCGCCTGGGCGCGCTCGACCGGGTGCAGGTCCAGCGCGCCGATGCCCAGGCCTGGCTGCGCGGCCAGCCCGAGCGGTCCTGGGACCTCGTGCTGCTCGATCCGCCGTTCGGCCTCGGCCTGGACGGCCCGGCGCTGCAGGCCGCGCGCCGCATCGTCCGCGACGACGGCTGGATCTACCTGGAATCGGGCCAGCCGCTGGACGAGGCGACGGCCACCGCGCTCGGCCTGAGGCTGCACCGCAACGGTCGCGCCGGGCTGGTCCACTTCCACCTGCTGACGCCCTTGCTGGCGGCCTGAGCCCCGAGGGGGCGCCGGTAAACTGCAACCCCCCGTAACCCGAGCGGCGCCATGCGCGCGAGGAGCCTGTCTTGACCCCGGTGACCCACCAACTCACGGCCATCTACCCGGGCACCTTCGACCCGATGACGCTGGGACACCAGGACCTGATGCGGCGCGCCAGCCGGCTGTTCAGCCGCCTGATCGTCGCGGTCGCGGCGGGGCATCACAAGCGCACGATGTTCAGCGTCGAGGAACGGCTGGAGATCGCGCAGGAGCTGGCCGCGCAGCATCCGAACGTCGAGGTGGTGGCCTTCCGCGGCCTGCTGCGCGACTTCGTCGTCGCGCATGGCGGCAAGGTCGTGGTGCGCGGGCTGCGGGCGGTCAGCGACTTCGAATACGAGTTCCAGATGGCCGGCATGAACCGCCAGCTGATGCCCGAGGTCGAGACGCTGTTCCTGACGCCCAGCGACCAGTACCAGTTCATCAGCGGCACCTTCGTGCGCGAGATTGCCGTGCTCGGCGGTGATGTCTCCAAGTTCGTGGCACCTTCGGTGCTCGAACGCCTGAAGCGCCGCGTCGCGGCCCGCCAGGCCGAAGGTTGAGGACGATCCCCCCATGGCCCTGATGATCACGGCGGAGTGCATCAACTGCGATGTCTGCGAGCCCGAGTGCCCGAACCAGGCGATCTCGATGGGCGCGGACTACTACGTCATCGACCCGGCCCGCTGCACCGAATGTGTCGGCCATTTCGGCGAGCCGCAATGTGTGCAGGTCTGCCCGGTCGAATGCATCCCGGTGAACCCCGAACACGTCGAGACGCCGGCCCAGCTGCAGCACAAGTACGAGGTGCTGCAGGCCGAGGCGCTGGCGGCTCAGGTGACGTCGGGCGGCTGATCCGGCTGATTCGACGATTCCGTCTTCACGGGCTTGGGCGGCTTGGGCCGGGGCGGCTGCGCATGCAGCTTCTGCTGGGCGGCGACCAGCTCGCCACGCTGCATCAGCTCGACATGGTCGAGCGACTTGGCGATGCAGCCCTCGATCGCCTCGCGTTCGGCCGCCGGCGGCTTGCGCAGCACGAAGGCGGCCACCTCCGAGCGCACGCCCGGGTGCCCGATGCCCAGGCGCAGCCGCCAGGTGTCGGGTGAGCCGAGCTGGGCCTGGATGTCCTTCAGCCCGTTGTGACCGGCAGCGCCCCCGCCCTGCTTGAGCTTCATCTGGCCGGGCAGCAGGTCGAGTTCGTCGTGCACGACCAGGATCTCGGCCGGCTCGACCTTGAAGAACCGCGCCAGCGCCGCCACCGACTTGCCCGAGAGGTTCATGTAGGTCATCGGCTGCAGCAGCCAGACCGCCTGGCCGCCGACCGTCGTGCGCGCGACCAGCCCGTGGTAGGCGCGGTCCGGCTGCAGGTGGCAGTTCCAGCGCCGGGCCAGCGCGTCGATCCACCAGAAGCCGGCGTTGTGCCGCGTGGCCTCGTATTCAGGGCCGGGATTGCCCAGGCCGACGAAGAGTCGAATCATGGCGATGGCTCCGGAAAGACAAAACCCCGCCGCAGCGGGGTTTGATCGGCTGGCCGCACGGGGCGGCCGGTCGACAGCTTACTTCTTGCCCTTGGCGGCCTTGCCCTTGGCGGGCGCGGGCGCGGCGGCGACGACGATCTCTTCCTCGACGATCGGCACCACCGTCGCGACGACCGGGTTCTTCTTGCCGTGGGTGATGATCTTGACGCCGGCGTCGAGCTTGATGTCATCGACGTGCAGCGACTGGCCCTTGGCCAGGCCGCCCAGGTCGACGGTCAGGAACTCGGGCAGCTTCTCGGCCAGGCACTCGATCTCGACCGATGCGATCACGTGGGTGATCAGGCACTTGTCGAACTTGACGGCCTGCGACTCGGCTTCGTTGATGAAGTGCAGCGGCACCTTCTTGTGGATGCGGGTGGTGGCGTCCACGCGCTGGAAGTCCACGTGCAGGACCAGCGGCTTGAAGGCGTGCATCTGCACGTCACGCAGCACGACCTTCTCGGTCTTGCCGGCCAGGTCCATCTCCAGCACGGAGGAATGGAAGGCTTCCTTCTTCAGCGCATGGAACAGCGCGTTGTGGTCCAGCTCGATCTGGGCAGGCTGGCCGGCACCGTAGACGATGCCCGGAACCTTGCCCGAGACGCGCAGGCGGCGGCTCGCTCCGGTCCCCTGCAGTTCACGCGCGTAAGCGACGAATTTCATGGTTTTCTCCAGACTTGGAAGGGTGCCCGCGACCAGGCGCCCGAGGTTGGCGGAAGTCCGCCGGAACAGGTCGCGTCCGGGATGGACGCGGCCTCGAGATCGATCAGAAGTTGTTGTTCTGCTCGGAGAACAGCGAGGTCACCGATTCGCCGTCCGAGATGCGCCGGATGGTCTCGGCGAACAGGAAGGCGACCGACAGCTGGCGCACCTTCGGGATGGCCTTGGCGTCGCCGTGCAGCGGGATGGTGTTGGTGATCACGACCTCGTCGAGGTGCGAGTTGCCGATGCGCTCCAGCGCCGGGCCCGAGAAGACCGGGTGCGTGCAGTAGGCGAACACGCTCTTGGCGCCACGTTCCTTGAGCACCTCGGCGGCCTTCACGAGGGTGCCGGCGGTGTCGATCATGTCGTCCATGATCACGCAGTTGCGCTTGTCGATCTCGCCGATGACGTGCATCACCTCCGACACGTTCGCCTTCGGGCGACGCTTGTCGATGATGGCCAGGTCGCAACCCAGCTGCTTGGCCAGCGCACGGGCGCGAACCACGCCGCCGACGTCGGGCGACACCACCACGAGGTCCTCGTAGCGCTTGCCCTGCAGGTCCGACAGCAGCACCGGCGAGGCGTAGATGTTGTCGACCGGGATGTCGAAGAAGCCCTGGATCTGGTCGGCGTGCAGGTCCATCGTCAGGACCCGGTTGACGCCGGCGGCCTCCAGCATGTTGGCGACGACCTTGGCGCTGATCGGCACGCGGGTCGAGCGCGGGCGGCGGTCCTGGCGGGCGTAGCCGAAGTAGGGGATCACCGCGGTGATGCGCCGGGCCGAGGCACGCTTGAGCGCGTCGACCATCAGCAGCAGCTCCATCAGGTTCTCGTTGGTCGGCGCGCAGGTGGGCTGGACCACGAAGACGTCGCGGGCGCGCACGTTCTGCTGGATCTCGATGGTGACTTCGCCATCGGAGAAGCGGCCGACCGAGGCCTTGCCGAGCTCGATGCGCAGATCGTCTGCGATCTCCTGCGCGAGCGTCGGATTGGCGTTGCCGGTGAAGAGGACGGTGTCGGCGAGCATGCGCGTGATCCCGGTGCGGGCGAGGCCGCGTGATGTGGCGACATCAAGAAACAGGCGCCTCGCCGGAGACCGACGGGCGCCTGATGGATGGTTTGGCAGGGGAGGAAGGACTCGAACCCTCGCATGTCGGAATCAAAATCCGATGCCTTGACCAACTTGGCGACTCCCCTACACAGGACCGCTCTGACGAGCAGACCTTGAACCGTAACCTTGCAACCAACCAGCGCCTCAGTCGTCCAGCCAGCCGCTGAGCGGATGACTCGGCAGACTGCGACACCACCGTGCGATCCAGTCATCGGGCAGGGTCGCCAGAACCTGCCGCCAACCTGTCGGTTCGCCGATGGCGCCGGGGCCTTGCCCCGCGCACTCTGTTCGTTGACCTGCAAACACCGCGCTGCCTGATCCGCTCATGCGGCTTGTGCCCACATGGCGCTCCAGCAACCTGACCGCTTTGCCGACCTGTTCGCTGTATGCCTCGGCACACGGCTGCAGGTCATTTCTGCCAAACGTCAGGGTGTCTGCAAGAAAGTCCGCCACTATAGCGGGCGGTGTGGAGCGTGACAAGAGGGGGCTGCCAAAAATCGCGGCCGTGGGGATCGAGACCGCGGGCTTGACGATGCCGAACCGGTGCTCGGGCAGGTCGATCGGCGTGAGCTGTTCGCCGATGCCTTCGACCCAGGCGTTGTGTCCGCCGATGAAGAACGGCACGTCCGCGCCCAGCGTCAGGCCCAGCTCGGCCAGCCGGGCGCGCGGCCAGCCCAGGCCCCAGAGCCGGTTCAGGCCGATCAGCACGGTGGCCGCGTCCGAGCTGCCGCCGCCCAGCCCGGCGCCCCAGGGCACCTGCTTGTCGATGCGGATCTCCACGCCGAGCCGCGTCCCCGACGCCGCCTGCAGCGCCCGTGCGGCGCGCGTGCAGAGGTCGTCTGGCGGCAGTTCCGGGCCCAGGTCGATGCGGGCGATCGAGCCGTCGTCGCGGCGCAGCAGGTGCAGCGTGTCGCACCAGTCGATCAGGCAGAAGGCCGACTGCAGCAGGTGATAGCCGTCAGCCCGGCGACCGGTGACGTGCAGGAACAGGTTGAGCTTGGCCGGGGCGGGCAGGTCGAACAGCGCGTCGATCATGGTCAGTGGCCGTCCAGCTTGGCGCGCACCGTCACCCGTGGTGCCGGTTGTTCGCGCACCGCCACCAGCAGTCCGTCGGCGATGCGGTCGGTGCGCACGTTCCAGCCGAGTTGCTCGAAGCGGTCGGCGCCGATGTCCTGATGCGGACGCGACGACCAGGGCCGGCCTTCCAGCCAGTCGAACAGCGCGGCGATCGGCAGGCTCTGGCCGGTCAGGTCGGCGGCCATCGCCTCCAGGCTCGGATAGCGGCGCGATTCGTCCGGCGTGCGCAGCCGCACCGCCTGTGCCGGAGACCACTCGGCCACGCCGATCTGCGCGCCGAGCGGGTTGGCCAGCGCGATCCAGCCGGCTTCGGGGCGGCCGTGCAGCTCGAAGCTGGCGCTGAAGGAACGCGACGCGTCGCCGTCGACCTGGACCGCGAGCCGGCCGGTGTGGCTGGCACCTTCCGGGCGCACGGCGGGGGCCAGGTTCTGGCAGCCGGCGATCCAGGCGCAGGTCGCCGTCAGCAGGGCCAGGACGGCCCTGCGCGTCAAGCCGGAGGTCACAGGCGGACCTTGAGCCGCGTCAGCGTCTCGGCCAGCACGTCGTTGGCAGCGTCGCGCTGCTGGCCGGCACGCCAGATCTGCATCGCCTCGTCGTGGCGGCCGAGCGACCACAGCACCTCGCCCAGGTGGGCGCCGATCTCGACGTCCGGCCGCTGCTTGTAGGCCTCCTGCAGGATGCGTGCAGCCTCTTCGCGGCGGCCCAGGCGGAACTCGACCCAGCCCAGGCTGTCGCCGATGAACGGATCGCCGGGTGCCAGCTCCAGCGCCTTGCGGATCAGCGTGCGAGCCTCCTCGAGGCGCACGCCGCGATCGGCCAGGCTGTAGCCGAGCGCGTTGTAGGCGTGCTGCTGGTCGGGCTTGATCTGGATGACCCGGCGCAGCAGCTTCTCCATCTCGTCGTGGCGGCGCAGCTTCTCGGCCAGCAGGGCCTGTTCGTAGAGCAGGTCCGGATCGTCGGGCTGGGCCTGGTTGGCGCGCGTCAGCAGGTCGTAGGCGGCCTGCCACTGGCGCGCGTCGCGCAGCAGCTGCGTCTCGCTCATGACCTTGGCACGGCGGTCGTCGGCGTTGCGCTCGGGCAGGCCGCGGATCAGCGCGCGCCCCTCGTCGAGCTTGCCGGTGCGCGCCAGCAGCGAGGCGCGCCGCAGCGTCACGGCCGACGCGTCGTCGTTGCCGCTCAGGCGTTCGAGCCAGCGCTGCGCGCCCTCGAAGTCCTTCAGCTGCTCGCTGACCTGCGACAGCATCAGGATGGCCTGGTTGCGCTCCTGGTCGGCTGCGGCAGCGTGGGCCGCATCGGCCTCGTCGTTGCTGGCGTCGTCGTCGCCTTCATCGTTGCCATCGCCCTTGTCGGCCGGACGGGCCGTTTCCTTCAGGTCCAGGAAACGCACCAGCGAGGTCCGCGCCGCCTCCGGCTCGGACAGCTCGATCTGCAGTGCGCCCCGCATCAGCCAGGCCGGTGCGTGGTCGGGCTGGTAGGTGACGAGGTCGGTGGTGACGGCCAGCGCCTCGCGGTAGCGCTGCGCGGCCGTCAGGCGACGGGCGTAGATCAGCCGGATCGGCGCGCTGGCCTTCGGCGCGCGGTTGTAGGTCTCGGCCAGCGCTTCGGCGCGCGGGTCCTTGCCGAACAGTTCCAGGCCGATCAGCGCAGCGCCGTCGCTGCCCGGGTCGAGCTGCTGGACCTGTTGCGCCAGCTCCAGCGGGCGGCGCGTCTCGCCGGCCGCCAGCCAGCCGCGTGCCGATGCCAGCAGCGCGGCGGCGCGCGTAGCGCTCTGTTCCTTCCAGGGCTCGACCGCCTTGTCGAGCACCGCCGCCCCCGCCGCTGCCTGTTCGCCGCGCAGCACCAGACCGGACAGCGCCTCGATCACGCCGGGGCGGTCGGCCACCGGGGCCAGCTCGATCGTCGCGCGCATCGGCTCCAGCGCTTCCTGCTGCTGGCCCAGCGCCATCAGCACCTGGGCCTGCATCGCGGCGGCGTTGTGGGACTTCGGCAGCGACTGGCGCCAGGCCTTCAGGCCGGCCAGCGCCTGCTCGGCCGCGCGGCCCTCGATCGCGATGTCGACGCTGCGCTTGAACAGGGCCTCGTCGCGGGTCCGGCGGGCCGCGTCCAGCAGCACCTGATAGGCCACGCCGGACTCGCCGTTGCGCAGCTCCAGCTCGGCGATCAGCAGCTGGTAGAAGGTCTGCGCATCGAGCGACGAGTTGCCGTCGGTGCGCGGCGAGGTCTTCTTCGCGGCGGTCTTGCCGGCCTGGGCGAGCGGCGTCTGACCGGCCAGCGCATCGGCCCCGATCAGCGCCAGCGACGCGGCCATCGCCAGCGCCGTCCAGCGCTGCCGCAGGGGCGACCGCGACGGCCTCATCGCAAGGGTCCGGGCACCGTTCGGTGCGGTGGTGGCGGGGCGGAACAGGATGCGCATCGATCGGACTCCAGGCATCGATTCATTCTAGGCGGGGGCCTCCGGCGGGCCGGGTCGCGATTCGATAATCCCGTCATGCCCGAACTGCCCGAAGTCGAAGTCACCCGCCTGAGCCTGGTCGATCGGCTCGACCAGGCCACGATCGTCTCGATGCGGCTGGGCAAGCCGCTGCGCTGGCCGCTGGGCCGCGATCCGGCCGGCTTCGGCGGTCTGCGCATCGGCCGGCTGGTGCGGCGCGGCAAGTACCTGTGGATGCCGCTGGCCGCACCGACGGCCGACGCCACGCCGCCTGGCGGGCTGCTGTGGCACCTGGGCATGTCCGGCGCGCTGCGTTTCGAGGCCAGCCTGCCGCCGCCCGGTCCACACGACCATGTCGAGCTGCAGACCGACCGTGGCGTGCTGCGCCTGACCGACCCGCGACGCTTCGGCGCGGTGGTCTGGTCGGCCGCCCCGGACCTGCCGCCGGCCCGCGCCCTGCTGGAGAAGCTCGGCGTCGAGCCGCTCGAAGCCGGCTTCAGCGCCTCGGTGCTGCACGAGGGCCTGCGCGGCCGCCGGGTCGCGATCAAGCAGGCGCTGCTGGCCGGCGACGTGGTCGTCGGCGTCGGCAACATCTACTGCTCCGAGGCCCTGTTCGGCGCCGGCATCGACCCGCGCACGCCGGCTTCACGCGTGGGTCCGCGGCGCTGCGAACGGCTGGTCGACGCGATCCGCCAGGTGCTGCGCCAGGCCGTCGCGACCGGCGGCTCGACGCTGCGCGACTTCCACGACGCCCACGGCATGGGCGGCGCCTTCCAGGACCACGCCCGCGTCTACGACCGCGCGGGGCTGCCCTGCCTGCGCTGCGCCACGCCGATCCGCCGCATCGTCCAGGGCCAGCGCGCGACCTACTTCTGCCCCGTCTGCCAGAAGCGTTGAACGCCGGTCGGAGGCCGTGTCCACCCCGGGTTCGCGGGGATGCTGCCGGTTCCTGCCGAGATGTGCGCCCAGGTCAACCCAGGCGAGAAGAACCGTGGATTAAGATGGTTCGAGGCTGACCTTCCTCCCCGGCCTGGCATGCCCATGATCGACATCCCCATCGACACCCCGAACGAGCCCTTTGTCCGCAGTCTGGACGCCATGGGCCAGTGGCGGGCAGACCTTGAAGAGCGCGTGCGCGAGCTGGTGCGTTTCCTGCGTGAGCACGGCCTGCTCGACGAGGCGGCGCACGACCTGCTCGACTCGCTGCGCCAGCGGCTGGCCGGCGAGAAGCTGGTGGTGGCCTTCGTGGCCGAGTTCTCGCGCGGCAAGTCCGAGCTGATCAACGCGATCTTCTTCGCCGACGCCGGCCGCCGGATCATGCCGGCCACGCCGGGCCGCACCACGATGTGCCCGGTCGAGCTGCGCTGGGAGCCGGAAGACCCGCCGGGCCTGTCGCTGCTGCCGATCGAGACGCGGCTGGACGGCGCCTCGCTGTCCGAGCTGCGCAGCCAGCCGCGCGCCTGGGAGCAGCGCATCATCGACGTGAAGGATCCGGAGTCCTTCGCCGATGCGCTCAAGGCCGTCATGGGCACCCGCAGCGCCAGCATCGACGAGGCCCGTGCGCTGGGCTTCTGGAGCGATGACCTGCCCGAGGACAACCCGCCGATGACCGATGACGGTCAGGTCGAGATCCCGCTGTGGCGCCATGCCCTGATCAACGTGCCGCACCCGCTGCTCAAGCGCGGTCTGGTCGTCATCGACACGCCCGGCCTGAACGCCATCGGCGCCGAACCCGAGCTGACCGTCGGCCTGCTGCCGAGCGCGCACGTGGTCGTGTTCGTGCTGGGTGCCGATACCGGCGTGACCCGTTCCGACCTGGCGATCTGGCGTGACCACCTGTCCTCGCAGGCGCTGACCCGCTACGTCGTGCTCAACAAGATCGACGCGCTGCACGACCCGCTGTCCAGCGTCGAGCAGAACGAGGCCCAGATTGCCGCCCAGTGCGCTTCGGTCGCCCGCACGCTGGAGATGCCGAGCGCGCGTGTCTTCCCGCTGTCGGCCCGCCAGGCGCTGGAGGCGCGGGTCGAGGGCAATGCGCGCCTGCTGGTCGACAGCCGCCTGCTGGCGCTCGAACAGGCACTGGCGCAGCAGCTGTTGCCGCAGCGCCGGGCGGTGTTCGAGCAGCTGACGCTCGAAGCGCTGTCGGTGGTCCAGCAGAGCACCAGCCGCAACCTGACGGACCTGCGCCGCCACCTCGCCGAACAGATCTCCGAGCTGCGCGGGCTGCGCGGCAAGAACAGCAGCAAGATCGCGCTGATGCTCCACCGCGTCTCGGCCGAGACGGCCGAGTTCGAGAGCTGCACGACCCAGCTGCAGGCCATGCGCGCGGTCCACACGCGCATGCTCAAGGACCTGCTGGTGGCGCTGTCGGGCGAGCCGCTGCGGGTCCATGTCGACACGATGATCCGCTCGATCCGCGACTCGCTGCTCAAGCTCGGCGCCAAGCGCTCGTTCACGCAGCTGTTCGCCGAACTGCGCCGCGTGCTCGACGAGACCCACCAGCGCGAGCACGACATCCGCGACATGCTGTCGGCCTCGTTCACGCGCCTGAACACCGAGTTCGGCTTCAGCCTCGTGCTGGGCCAGACCACCGACCTGACCCGTTTCCGCGACGACCTCGCGCTGATCGAGCGCAACTACATCCAGTACCTCGGCCTGACCCAGGCGATGCGGCTGGCGCAGCCGCGTTTCCTCGAACAGTTCCGGCGCATGCTGATGTCGCGCCTGCGCGTGGTGTTCGAGAGCGCGGCCAGCGAGATCGAGCTGTGGAACCGCACGGCTTCGGCCCAGGTCGACGGCCAGCTGCGCGAACGCCGCCGCGCTTTCAAGCGCCGGCGCGAATCGCTCGAACGCATCCAGCAGGCCTCCGCCGAGCTGGAGGTCCGCCTGTCCGAGCTGGAACAGCAGGACGAGCGACTGGCGCGCATCGAGTCGCGCCTGAACGCGCTGTTCGACGGCGCGCGCACGGCGGCCACGCGCCGCGACATCGCCTCCGGCGAGGTGCCGCCCGCGCCGCTGCGGGTCGCGCCCGAGAGCGTGCCCACGCTGGGCATCGACCAGGCCTTCGCAGGCTCGGCCGTGCAGGCCGCGCCGGCGGTCCAGGCCCGCCCGGCTTGAGCCCGCGCAGCCCGGCTCCGGCCGCGCCCCGCGACCCCGCGCTGCCCCGCATCGCCGACGATCTGGTGCGCTGGCAGCGCGCGCAGGGTCGTCATGGCCTGCCGTGGCAGCACACCCGCGACCCCTACCGCGTCTGGCTGTCCGAGGTCATGCTGCAGCAGACCCAGGTCACGACCGTGCTCGGCTACTACGCGCGTTTCCTCGAACGCTGGCCCGACGTCGCCGCGCTGGCCGCCGCGCCGCTCGACGACGTGCTCGGCCAGTGGAGCGGACTGGGCTACTACAGCCGCGCCCGCAACCTGCACCGCTGCGCCCAGGCCGTCGTGGCCGATCACGGCGGGCGTTTCCCCGACAACGCCGCGCAGCTCGCAACCCTGCCGGGCATCGGCCCGTCGACCGCAGCCGCCATCGCCAGCTTCTGCTTCGACGAGCGCGTCGCGATCCTCGACGGCAACGTCAAGCGCGTGCTGGCGCGCGTGCTCGCCTTCGACGGCGACATCGGCCAGCCCGGACCGACCCGCACGCTCTGGCGCATCGCCGAGCAGCTCCTGCCCGAGGCGCCGTCCGACATGCCGGCCTGGACCCAGGGCGTCATGGACCTCGGCGCCACCGTCTGCACCCCGCGCAAGCCGCAATGCCTGGTCTGCCCGCTGACGGCGTCGTGCGCCGCCCGCGCGGCCGGTCGGCAGGCCGATTTCCCGGTCAAGGAAAAGCGCCTGAAGCGCAGCCGCCGCGAGAGCTGGTGCCTGTGGCTGCAGGCCGGCAGCGGCGACGCCGCGCAGGTCTGGCTGCAGCAGCGCCCGCACAGCGGCATCTGGGCGGGCCTGTGGACCTGGCCGCTGTTCGACGACGCACCGGCGCGCGAAGCGGCCCTCGACACGCTGCTCGCGAAGCCCGGGTCCGGCGCGACGGCGCAGTCCCTGCCGTCCTTCAAGCACGTGCTGACCCACCTCGACTGGACCCTGCACCCGCTGCGCCTGACCCTGCCCACCCCGTTCGACCCGAGCGCCGCGCTGGGCCCGGGCCGCTGGTTCAGCCGCACCGAACTCGCCACCCTCGGCCTCCCCGCCCCGATCGCGAAGGCGCTGCTAGGGGCTTGAAGAACCGCGCTGACGCTCGCGCCGCTCTTCCAACTCTCCCCCTGCCAAGGGGGAGTACCCCGGGCACCGGGGGGAGGGGGTCAGCGATGTTCGCAACCCGCCAGCGTTGGCCTGCGCTTCAACCCCCTCCCGCCGTTGGCGTACTCCCCCTTGGCAGGGGGAGAGTTGGCTGCGGACTGCCACTTTGATGGGTGATGTCCCAGCGCGTGGTGTAAGTCCACAGCCCGGACAGGCTGGGATGCGCGGGTTACTCAGCGTGCCACTGCAGACAGCCGAGTCGGGACAGTATCACTGAGGGCCTGCAGGCCTTCGAGCTGCATGTAGCGCCGGGTCAGGCTCCACTCGTCGTTCTGCTCGAGCATCATGGCCCCGACCAGTCGAGTGATGGCGTTGTCATTGGGGAAGATGCCCACGACGTTGGTCCTGCGCTTGATCTCCGCGTTGAGCCTCTCCAGCGGGTTGGTGCTGTAGATCTGTGGCCAATGCGCCCTGGGGAAACCCATGAAGGCCAGCACGTCGTTCTCGGCCTCGTCCATCATGGCGCTGAGCTTGGGCAGCTTCTCGCGGAACTGGTCGGCCACGCTGCGCCATTGCATCCTTGCCGCCTCGGCCGTCTCCTGCACGAACACCGTGCCGATGGCCGCGCTCACCATACGCCGCTGCGTCTTGTTGGCATAGGCCAGGACGTTGCGCATGAAGTGCACGCGGCATCGCTGCCAAGTGGCCTTGAGCGTCTTTGCCGCGGCCGCCTTGATGCCTTCGTGGCTGTCGCTGATGACGAGCTTGACGCCCCGCAGTCCGCGTCGGTTCAGGCTGCGCAAGAACTCGGTCCAGAACGGCTCTGCCTCGCTGGCCCCGACCTTGATGCCCAGCACCTCACGCTGCCCCTCGGTGTTCACGCCCACAGCCACTATCACCGCGACACTCACGATGCGGCCCGCCTCGCGCGTCTTCACGTAGGTGGCGTCGATCCAGAGGTACGGCCAGTCGCCTTCGATCTGCCGGTTCAAGAACGCGCCGACACGCTCGTCGAGTTCGGCGCAAAGGCGCGACACCTGGCTCTTGGACACGCCGCTCATGCCCATGGCCTTGACCAGGTCGTCCACCGAGCGCGTGGAGATGCCCTTGATGTAAGCCTCCTGGATCACCGCCGTGAGCGCCTTCTCGGCGGTTCTGCGCGGCTCCAGGAACTCGGGGAAGTAGCTGCCTTGGCGCAGCTTGGGGATCTTGAGTTCGACACTGCCGGCACGCGTCTCCCAGGTGCGATCCCGGAAGCCGTTGCGGCTGTTCAAACGCTCAGCGCTCTTCTCGTCGTAGCCGGCGCCGCAGCGCCCCTCGACGTCGATCTCCATGAGCCTCTGGGCCATGAACTGCACCATCTGGCGCAGCACATCAACGTCGGCTCCCTTCTCGGCCAGTTCGGCCAATGCCATAGTGGAGGTGGTCATCGTGATTTCCTTTGGACAAGGGTTGGTGGGTCGCACCTCAACCTTATCCGGGACCACGATGGCCACCCTCTACGGGCCGCCTCGCCTAAAAACTTACACCACCTCGCGGGGCATCACCCGACATGTTGTGTTGGATCGGCAGACGTACCGGGCGATGTGCCGGGTGCGTTCAATGACGTTGTGGGCCGGTGGCCCATCGGCACCAGCCCGTCGGACACGTCCCGTGTCCGACCTACCGAAGGTGCGCCGCCCGGTGGCGGCTTTTCATGGCGCATCACACGTGGATCGAACGTCTTTGGAACGTCGGACACCTCCGGTGTCCGACGGGCTCGTGCCGGTCGACATGTTGGGTTGGATCGGCAGACGTACCGGGCGATGTGCCGGGTGCGTTCAATGACGTTGGGGGCCGGTGGCCCATCGGCACCAGCCCGTCGGACACGTCCCGTGTCCGACCTACCGAAGGTGCGCCGGCCGGTGGCGGCGTTTCGTCGCGCATCCATCGTGGATCGAATGCATCGGTAGGTCGGACACCTCCGGTGTCCGACGGGCTGGCGAACGGAGCTCCAAGACAGCCATCCTCCGCCGACACCCTTCAGATCGCCCCGCCGCCCATCGTCATGCCGGCTTCCTCGCGTTGCAGGCGCTGCAGTTCCTCGCTGGCCACGCGCAGGCGGTTGCCGAGGGCGGCGCGGCGGGCGGGGGCGAGGCGGGATTCGAGGGCGGCGAGGCTGATCGAGGCGACCGGGCGGGCGTCGCGGTCGTGGACCGGTACGCCGATCGCCCAGCTGCCTTCCAGCACCAGGCCGGGGTTGACGCAATAGCCCTGGGCGCGGGTCTGCGCCACCAGCGTGCGGATGGCCGCGTCGGTGCAGCCGGGGTAGCGGGCCAGGCGCTCGGCCGCGTTGCGGCGCAGGATGTCGTCGACGGCCGCGTCCGACAGCGCCGCCAGCATCGCGCAGCTGCCCGCGCCCACGCCCAGCGGCCAGCGGTCGCCGGCCTTGACGAGCTGGTTGCGGATCGGGAAATCGCCTTCGGTGCGCGACAGGCAGATGCTCTCGATGCCGTGCAACACCGTGAAGAACACCGTGTCGCCGGACTCCAGCGCCAGCGCCCGCATCAGCGGCGCGGCCAGCCGTTGCAGCGCATAACTCGGCTCGGCGGCCAGGCCGACCGCGAAGGCCTCGGGGCCGAGCCGGTAGGCGCCCGACTGCGGGTCGTGCAGCACGAAACCCTCGTCGACCAGCGTGCGTGTCAGGCGGATCGCGGTCGACTTGTTCAGGCCCAGGCGGCGGCCGATCTCGTTCATGCGCAAGCCGCCGGGGCCCACCCGCGTCAGCAGCCGCAGCACCGCCAGGCCGCGCCGCAGCGTCTGCGCGCCGGCGGTGTCGGCGCGTTCGCCGGGCAGGCCGTCGGCGACTGCCGCACGGTCATCGGACTCGAAACTCCGCATTTACCCCGATCTCCTGGTCCACATCGTGAACCGATTTCTGCTGACAGCGCCGTCGACAGGGCCGGATCTTCCTGCGGAAAACCTAGCATCCAGCGAGTCGATTGCGGACGCTCGCCCCGGCCCGGTCGACAGTTGGTTCACATGGTAGACCGCCCCTCCACGGGCGGCAGTCCCGCAGGAGACCGCGATGGCCGCCATTCCCCACATCGTCGGCTGGGCCCACACGCCCTTCGGCAAGCTCGATGCGCTCGACACGGAAGCGCTGTTCGCCGCCGTTGCCGGCCCGGCGATCGAGAGCGCCGGGTTGACGCCGGAGGACATCGACGGCGTCTTCGTCGGCCACTTCAACGGCGGCTTCGTGCGTCAGGACTTCAGCGGCGCGCTCGCGGCACTGGCCGTGCCCGCCTTGCGCCATGTCCCGTCGGTGCGGCTGGAGAACGCCTGCGCGACCGGCTCGGCCGCCATCTGGGCGGCGCTGGACGCCCTTGCCGCCGGCCGCATGAAGCGCGTGCTGGTGGTCGGCCTGGAGAAGATGAACACGCTGCCGAACGCGCAGATCGGCGAGATCCTGCTGCGCTGTTCCTACGTGCGCGAAGAGGGCGACACGCCGGGCGGCTTCGCGGGCGTGTTCGGCCGCATCGCCAGCACCTATGCCGAACGTCACGGTGACCCGAGCGACGCGCTGGCCCGCATCGCCGCGAAGAACCACGCCAACGGCGTGCGCAACCCGTATGCCCATCTGCGCCGCGACCTGGGCTACGACTTCTGCCGCACGCCCTCGGACAAGAACCCGTTCGTGGCCGGGCCGCTGAAGCGGTCGGACTGCTCGCTGGTCAGCGACGGCGCTGCCGCACTCGTGTTGTCCGACGAAGCGCTGCGCGGTGCCGCGCAACCGGCGGTGCGCTGGCGTTCGCGCACGCAGGTCAACGACTTCCTGCCGCTGTCGCGCCGCGACCCGACCCGCTTCGAAGGGGCCGCGCTGGCCTGGCAACGTGGCCTGGCGGACGCCGGCTGCACGCTGGCCGACCTGCACTTCGTCGAGACCCACGACTGCTTCACCGTCGCCGAGCTGCTGGAGTACGAGGCGATGGGCCTGGCCCCGCAAGGCCAGGGCGCGCGGGTGATCGACGACGGCGTCAGCGCCTTCGACGGCGCGTTGCCGGTCAACCCGTCGGGCGGGCTGAAGTCGCGCGGCCATCCGATCGGCGCGACCGGCGTGTCGCAGCACGTCATGGCCGCGATGCAGCTCAGCGGCAGCGCCGGCGACATGCAGCTGGCCGGCGCGGCGCGCGGTGCCGTCTTCAACATGGGCGGCGCGGCGGTGGCCAACTACCTCAGCATCCTCGAAGCCGCCGAGGGCCACGCGTGAACGCCGCGCAGACCTGCAACCTGGCTCAGCTGCTGAGCCAGACCGCACGGCTGTTCCCCGACCACGTCGGCCTGATCCACGCCGAGCGGCAGTGGACCTGGGCCGAGCTGGACCGCCGCGTCGACGCGCTGGTCGCCGGCCTGAAGGCGCTGGGCGTGCAGCGCGGCGAGCGCATCCTGGTCCAGTCGCGCAACAACGTCGCGATGTTCGAGAGCGCCTGGGCCGCCTTCCGCATGGGCTGCGTCTGGGTGCCGACCAACTTCCGCCTGACCCCGCCGGAGATCGCCTACATGGGCGCATCCAGCGGTGCCACCGTGATGCTGGCCGAAGGCCTCTTCGGCGCCCATGCCGACGCGGTGCGTGCCGCCTCGCCGGCCTTGCGCCAGGTCGTCTGGATCGGCGCGAAGCCCGATGGCCACGGCCTTCCCGGCGACACGACCCATGACGCGCTGCTGGCCGAGCATGCCGGCGCGGCGGCGGACGAGGCGGTCGTCGCGCACGACGATCCGCTGTGGTTCTTCTACACCTCGGGCACCACCGGCCACCCCAAAGCGGGCATCCTGACGCATGGCCAGATGGCCTTCGTGGTCACCAACCACCTGGCCGACCTGATCCCCGGCACGACCGAGGCGGACCGCTCGATCGCGGTCGCGCCGCTGTCGCACGGGGCCGGCGTCCACATGCTGCTGAACGTCGCGCGGGGCGCGGCCACCGTGCTGCTGCCGGGCGAGAAGCTCGATCCGGCCGTGGTCTGGGCGCTGATCGAGCAGCACCGCGTCAGCAACCTGTTCACCGTGCCGACCATCGTCAAGCAGCTGGTCGAACACCCGGCCGTCGACCAGCACGACCACACCAGCCTGCGCCACGTGATCTATGCCGGCGCGCCGATGTACCGGGCCGACCAGCGCCTGGCCTTGCAGAAACTCGGCCGCGTGCTGGTGCAGTACTTCGGCCTGGGCGAGGTGACCGGCTGCATCAGCGTGCTGCCGGCCCACCTGCACAGCGCCGACGATGCCGACCCGAACGCGAACATCGGCTCCTGCGGCCGGCCGCGCACCGGCATGGAGGTGGCGATCCTCGATGCCGACCTGCACCCGCTGCCGACCGGCGAGATCGGCGAGATCTGCGTGCGCGGCCCTGCCGTGTTCGCCGGCTATCACGGCAATCCGGAGGCGACCGCCAAGGCGCTGCGCGGCGGCTGGTTCCACACCGGCGACCTCGGCCGGCTCGATGCCCGCGGGCTGCTCCACATCACCGGCCGCGAGTCGGACATGTACATCTCGGGCGGCTCGAACGTCTACCCGCGCGAGTGCGAGGAGTTGCTGCTGACCCACCCCGGCGTGGCCGAGGTGGCCGTGCTCGGCGTGCCCGATCGCCACTGGGGCGAGGTCGGCGTGGCCGTCGTGGTGCGGCGTGCAGGCCACGCACCTGCGGTCGATGCGGATGGCCTGCTGGCCCACCTCGACGGCAGACTCGCGCGCTACCGCTGGCCGCGCCAGTTCTTCTTCTGGGACGCACTGCCCAAGTCCGGCTACGGAAAGATCACCAAGAAGGACGTGCGCGCCGAGCTGCTGCGGCGCGGCGAGATCCAGCCCGTCGAGGCCGACTGAGGCCACGGCCCCGTCATCCCGACCCGAACCCGCATCACCCCACCGACAGGAGACAAGTCCATGAAGATCGATCGCCGCACCCTGCTCGCCGGCACCGGCGCCCTTGCGCTGCCCGGTGTCGCTACCCGCGCGCTGGCCCAGGGCAAGCCGCCCGAGTTCTCGCTGAAGTACGCCAACAACCTGCCGGTCACGCACCCGATGAACGTGCGCGCCAACGAGATGGCCGCCGAGATCCTGGCCGAGTCCAAGGGCCGGGTCGAGATCAAGGTGTTCCCCAGCAGCCAGCTCGGCAACGACACCGACACGCTGAGCCAGGTGCGCCAGGGCGCGGTCGACTTCTTCACGCTGTCGCCGCTGATCCTGGGCAACCTGGTGCCGTCGGCGCAGATCAGCGGCGTGGGCTTCGCGTTCAAGGACTACACCCAGGTCTGGGCCGCGATGGACGGCGAACTCGGCGCCCACGTGCGCCGCGAGATCGCGGCCAAGTCGAGCATGTTCGCGTTCGAGAAGATCTGGGACAACGGCTACCGCCAGATGACCTCCAGCGCCCGCCCGATCACCAAGCCCGACGACCTCAAGGGCATGAAGATGCGCGTGCCGCCGAGCCCCTTCTGGGTCTCGATGTTCAAGGCCTTCGAGGCCTCTCCGGCCACCATCAACTTCGCCGAGGTCTACACCGCCCTGCAGACCAAGGTGGTCGACGGCCAGGAGAACCCGCTGGCCATCATCGCGACGGCCAAGCTCAACGAGGTCCAGCCGTTCTGCTCGATCACCAACCACATGTGGGACGGCTTCTGGTTCCTGGCCAACAAGCAGAGCTTCGCGCGCCTGCCGGCCGACCTGCAGGAGATCGTGACGCGCCACATCAACAAGGCCGCGCAGCTCGAACGTGACGACGTCAAGAAGCTCAACGACAGCCTGATGACCGATCTGAAGGGCAAGGGCATGACCTTCAACACGACCGATGCCGAGCTGTTCCGCGCCAAGCTGCGCGCCGCCGGCTTCTATGCCGAGTGGCACAAGAAGTTCGGCGAGGAAGCCTGGGCGCTGCTGGAAAAGTACACCGGCAAGCTGATCTGACCCACCGCCCGCAGACGCACCCATGACCGCCTCCGTCGACTCGCCGGCCTCGCCGGAATCCTTCGCCCTGCCCGACGAGCTGCAGGCCGTGCAGGCCCGCTCGCGGCTGATGCTGCCCATCGAGGTGGTGTCGGCCGCGCTGATGGCCGCGATCACGCTGATGCTGCTGGCCGGCGTGGCCTCGCGCTACCTGCTGGCCGCGCCGCTGGTGTGGGTCGACGAGGCGGTCTCGATCGCCTTCCTGTGGCTGGCCATGCTGGGCTCGGCCATCGCCATCCACCGCAGCGAACACCTGCGGCTGACCGTCGTGCTGACGGCCCTGCCGCAGCGCCTGCAAGGCCATGTGCAGGCCTTCGGGCTGATGGTGACGGCGGCCTTCCTGCTGGCGCTGGTCAAGCCGGCGTTCGACTACGTCGAGTCCGAGGCCTTCGTCACCACGCCGGCGCTGGAGCTGCCCAACAGCTGGCGTGTCGCGGCCATCGCCTTCGGCATCGTCGCGATGCTGTTCGTGCTGCTGCTGAACGCCTGGCGCACCTGCAGCGTGGCGCAGCTGGCGGTCGGCACGGGCGTGGTCGCGGCGGTCGCCGGCCTGTGCTGGACCGGCATGCCCACGCTGGCCACGCTGGGCCACCTGAACATCGTCATCTTCCTGATCGGCTTCGTGCTGGTCTGCCTGCTGGCCGGCGTGCCGATCGCCTTCTGCTTCGGCATCGGCGCGCTCAGCTACCTGGCCTTCACGACCCATGTGCCGGTGGGCGTGATGATCGGCCGCATGGACGAGGGCATGTCCAGCCTGGTGCTGGTCTCCGTGCCGGTGTTCGTGCTGCTGGGCTGCGTGCTCGATGCCACCGGCATGGGCAAGGCCATCATCGATTTCCTCGCCTCTCTGATCGGCCACGTCAAGGGCGGCATGTCCTACGTGCTGCTCGGCTCGCTGTTCATCGTCTCGGGCATCTCGGGCTCGAAGGTGTCGGACATGGCCACCGTCGCGCCGGCCCTGTTCCCCGAGATGAAGCGGCGCGGCCAGAAGCCCAGCGAGATGATCGCGCTGCTGTCCACCGGTGCCGCGATGGCCGACACCGTGCCGCCCAGCATCGTGCTGATCGTGCTCGGCTCGGTCGCCGGCGTGTCGATCGCCGGGCTGTTCCAGGCCGGCGTGACGGTCGCGATGGTGCTGCTGCTCGCGCTGGCCGTGCTGGCGCGCTGGAAGGCCCGCCACGAGGTCATGCAGCAGGTCCGGCGCGCCTCGCTGGCGACCGTCGGCCGCACGCTGCTGATCGCCGGCCCCGCGCTGGTGCTGCCTTTCCTGATCCGCGGCGCGGTCGGCGGCGGCGTGGCCACCGCCACCGAGGTGTCGACGCTGGCCGTGCTCTACGCAATGCTGATCGGCATGGTGATGTACGGCGGCATCGGCGCCCGCAAGATCTACGACATGCTGGTCGAGACCGCCGCGCTCAGCGGCGCGGTGCTGATGATCCTGGGCACCGCGCTGGCGATGGCCTGGGTCATCACGCAGTCCGGCGTGGCCCAGCAGCTGGCGCAGTTCATGAAGACGCTGCCCGGCGGCGTGGCCGGCTTCCTGGCCGTGACCATGCTGATCTTCCTGGTGCTGGGCTGCGTGCTGGAAGGCCTGCCCGCGCTGCTGCTGATGGCGCCGCTGATGTTCCCGATCGCGCGGGCGATGGGCGTGCACGACGTCCACTACGCGATGGTCGTGGTCGTGGCCATGAACATCGGCCTGATGATGCCGCCGGTCGGCGTGGGCTTCTACATCGCCTGCCGCATCGGCAACGTCTCGCCGGACGAGGCGATGGGCGCGATCTGGCCCTACATCGTCGCGCTGATCGGGGGCATGGTCATCATCGCGGCGGTGCCGGCGATCTCGACGGCCGTGCTCTGAGGCGGCCGCAGCGCAAGCCGCTCAGTCCCGCACGTCCAGCACGTCCAGCACCAGCTCGAAGGTCACCAGCACCGGGTTCTCGCCCCGGGCCAGCCGGCCCTGGTGGCGACCGCCGTGGAAGTCGATCATCGTGATGTCGAGGGCGGCACGCGGCCGGCCGTGTTCATCGGGCTCGACCGTGCCGTGGCGGATCAGCGTCTCGGTCACGAAGGGCTCGACCACGCGGCCGTCGTCGAACACCGCCCCGACCGTGCTGCCGACGCCGCCACGCACGACCGCGCGGCCGATGCCATGCGCCGCGCAGATCGACTCGATCGCCTCGCAGACATCCTGGTTCGGTGCCAGTCGCACGGCCAGCGCCGGACGGCCGGCATGGCCGATCGCATCGGGGGAAGGCGTCGACTTGCTCGCCGGCTTGAACAGCGAGAAGCGCGTCTCCTCGTCGGCCTGCACGGTGTAGTCGGCATCGCGCATCTGCCAGAACGTCGCCTGCAGCGGCGCATCGGCCAGCCGGGCCTGTTCGGGCAGCACGTGGCCGCAACCGCGGGTGCCGTCGGCCTCGATCCAGTCGACGTGGCTGTGCAGCCAGGGCCGGCCATCGGCGCGCAGGCCCAGCGTCACGGTCGCCTCGACCAGCTCGACCGCGCCGACCGCCTCGTGGCGTTCGCTGAAATACACCGCGTGTTCGGGCGTGCGCGACAGCGCCGGCAGCACATAGGGCCACGGCTCGCAGCGCCCGCCCTTCAGGTGCAGCACACCGCTGGCCGGGCCGCCGCAAGCCGCGCGCACCGCCGTGTCGACGGCATCCAGGAAGCTCGTGCCGGTGCCTAGCCTCAGATCATGCGTGGCCAGCCGCACCGGCAGCACGCTGGCCTCGCGGCGCGACGGGCCGGGGTGGACGATCTGGCGGGGCGCGCGCATCGGGCCGGGCCTCTGACGGGATCGGCGCTCAGCCGCCACGCGCCATGCGGCGCAGCGTCGGCAGGCCCACGCCGGCCGCCTCGAAACCGCCGTCGGCCGCGATGACCTGGCCGTTGACGTAGCTGGCCGCATCGCTGCACAGGAAGCCGACCACCTGGGCGATTTCCTCGGTCGTGCCGTAGCGTTCGAGCGGGATGACGTCGTGGTAGTCGGCCCGGATCGCCACGCTGTGGACCAGCTTGGCCATCTCGGTCTCGACCGGCCCCGGTGCCACCGCGTTGACGCGGATGCCGACCGTGCCGAGCTCGGTCGCGTGCTGCTTGGTCAGGTGGATCAGCGCCGCCTTGCTGGTGCCATAGGCCACCCGCAGCGTGCTCGCGCGCAGCCCCGAGATCGACGCGATGTTGACGATCGCCCCACCCCGCCCGCCCCGCTGCATCACCGGCGCCACCGCCTGCGTGCACAGGAAGGCGCCGTCGAGGTTGGTCGACAGCACCGTGCGCCAGTCGTCCCAGGTGGTCTGCCCGACCGGCTTGAACACGGCCACGCCGGCGTTGTTGACCAGCGCGTCGATGCGGCCGAAGGCGGCCACGACACGGTCGGTCGCGGCCTGGACCTGGTCGGGCTGCGAGACGTCGACATGGATCGCCAGCACCCGTTCGGGCAGCGCCAGTTCGGCGGCGGTGCGACCGAGCGTCTCGGCGTCGATGTCCCACAGCGCGACCCGATGGCCGCGGTCGAGGAACCAGCGGGCAATGGCCAACCCGATGCCGCGCGCGCCGCCGGTGACGACGGCGACGGGCTGATCGGAGACCGGGACGGAAACGGTGGCGGAAACGGTGGCGGAGACAGGGGGCTGGGAGGTGTTCATGGCGCGATTCTGTAGCCCTTCGCCCGGCGCGCGAATAGCCCCGTCACATGACCGTCGCGTGACAGGCCTTGCCGCCCTTCGGAATGTCGCGCCTGCGCCGCGATCCCCGTGTTCATCGGGGTATTCACGGATCTGCCACATGCGCTGACGACCATGTGGAACGCGCTTCACCACGCCATCCGCAACCCATCACCGAAGGCCAGACCTCACCATGCAACACACCCGCAAGATCCTCGCCGCCGCCGCCCTGCTGTCGCTGGCCGGTGCCGCCTCGGCCCAGTCGACCGAGTTCACCTGGTACGGCCGCGTCGACCTCGGCCTCGAAAGCACCAACGACGGCGCCGTCTCGCGCGTCATGGCCAGCAACTTCGCGTCGCGCCTGGGCATCAAGGGCGAGCACAAGCTCAACGCCGACCTGAGCGCCATCTTCCAGGTCGAGACCGGCGTCGCCCCGGACGACACCGCCAACAGCAAGACCTTCGCCAACCGCAACAGCTTCGTCGGCCTGAAGACCGCCGCCGCCGGCACCGTGCTGGTCGGCACCTACGACATGCCGCTGAAGGCGCTGGAAGGCACCGCCGGTGGCCTGTGGGGCCAGGGCGACCTGATCGAGATCCTGGTCCACGGCAAGGGCAGCCGCGTCGCCATCGGCAACGCCAACTTCCAGAACGTGCACACCCGCAAGACCAACGTGCTGCACTACGCCAGCCCGAAGTTCGCCAACATCGTCGCCAAGGTCGCCTATTCGCCCGATGAGGCCAAGACCACCGCGCTGAACAAGACCGTCTTCGGCGCCTCGGTCGAATACAACGACGGCACCTTCAACGGTGGCGTCGCGATCGAGAACCAGAAGGACGCCATCGCCGCCGGCAAGGCCATGAAGGCCACCAAGTTCACGCTCGGCACCGCCCTGGGCCCCGTCTCGGCCGGCATCGCCATCAGCAAGCTCGACAACAGCAACGGCAAGGAAACCAGCAACGCCGTGCTGACGGGCGCCTACGCGCTGGACAGCGCGCTGACCCTGAAGGCCAGCCTGGGCACGTCGGGCGAGTCGAGCAGCGGCGCCAACGACGGCATCAAGGGCATGGCCTTCGAAGCCAACTACGCCTTCGACAAGCAGGTCACCTTCTACAGCTACGTGACCAAGCTGAGCAACGACGCGAACGCCCGCGGCACCCTGGTCGCCTCGGACAACTTCCCGGCCGCCTCGGCCGCCGGCAAGGACCCGCGCGCCCTGGGCGTCGGCGTGCGCTACACCTTCTGATCAACGGCTGATCCGAACCCTGTCGCTCTTGCGGCCCGTGTCGATGGACACGGGCCGTTCTGCCTTTCAAGGACCGCTCATGAACACGAACCGCCCCCGCCTGTCCTGGCGCCTTGCCACGCTCGCCGCGCCGCTGCTGCTGGCCGGCCTCGCCGGCTGCGCCGGCATGGCCGAACGCCACGCCCGGCACCACGGCGCATCGGCCGCCACCGGCGCCTACACCTTTGGCCTGTGGGGCGACATGCCCTACAAGAAGGCCGGCGACGACAGCCGGCTGCCGGCGGTGCTGGCCAGCATCAACGCCTCGGACATCGCCTTCTCGATCTACGACGGCGACATCAAGGACGGCAGCTCGCGCTGCGACGACGCCATCTACACCGATGCACTGAAGATGTTCGGCGGCATGAAGCAGCCGGTCGTCTACATCCCCGGCGACAACGAGTGGACCGACTGCCACCGCACCAACAACGGCGGCTACGACGCGCTCGAACGCCTGGCCCACCTGCGCCGCGTGATGTTCCCGACGCTCGACAGCCTGGGCGCGACGACGATGCCGCTGGTCCACCAGGGCAAGGCCGCCGGCGACAAGTACATCGAGAACGTGCGCTTCAGCCGCGGCCCGGTCGTGTTCGCCGGCCTGAACGTGCCGGGCAGCAACAACAACGTGATCCTCAACGCCAAGGAATGCACCGCCAAGAGCGCCCGCAAGGCCGCCGACTGCGATGCGTCCAATGCCGAATACCTCGAACGCGACGCCGCCAACATCGTCTGGCTGAAGCAGACCTTCGAACAGGCCCGCACCGAGAAGGCACGCGGCATCGTGCTGGTCATCCAGGCCGACCCGGGCTTCGACCTGCCCGAGACCGAGGACCTCGACGAGAGCACGCAACCGGCCGTCAGCGGCTATCGCAACTTCATGTCCGAAATCGCCAAGCTCACCGAAGCCTTCGACGGCCAGGTGCTGTTCGTCCACGGCGACACCCACGCCTTCAAGATCGACAAGCCGCTGCACGCGCCGAACAACATGCTGACCAACTTCACCCGCCTGCAGACCTTCGGCAGCCCGAGCCTGCACTGGGTCAAGGTGACGGTCGACCCAACCTCGGCCAACCTGTTCCGCATCGACCCGGTGATCGTGGCGCAGCCGAAGAAGTGACGCTGGCGCGTCAATACCCGCAGGACATCAGCGTTGCCGTCGGCAACGTGTCTTCATTCCCCTCCTCCGGAGGGGTGGCAGGCGCAGCCTGACGGGGTGGTTGGCGGCAGAGCGCCATGACCCGTCGCCCTCCGGCGACGCACTTGCCGGACGGCAGGCTGGCGCGGCTGGCGACAGACCCCTCACCCTCATTCCCTCTCCCGCAAGGGGAGAGGGAGGACGCGGTTGGGAGGGTGTCGCGCTGATGTGGTTTTGAGACTGGCTCATCGAATGAGCCACCATCAGAAAGACCGATCAACACGATGCAAGACCCCCTCTCCCCTTGCGGGAGAGGGATCAAGGGTGAGGGGTTCATTTCCCGTCGCCCTTCGGCGACGCACTCAGCCGCTGCTCGATGCGCCGGTCCGGCACCAGCCACATGCACGCCACGGCCGCGATCAGCAGGCCGGACAGCCACGGCAGGCCGGCGAAGGCCAGCGGCACCGACAGCAGGTAGGACGCCAGCGAGAGCTTGCCCTTGCGGTCGCTGCCGACGGCGCTGGCGAGCAGCGAGTCGCGGCCGTGCAGTCGGATGATCTGGACCTGCAGCAGCGTGTAGGCCAGCGCGCACAGCGTCAGGTCGATCGCGTAGACGGCCACTGGCAGGGCGGCAAAGTGGTTCTCGCCCATCCAGGCGGTCGCGAAGGGCATCAGCGAGAGCCAGAACAGCAGGTGCAGGTTGGCCCACAGGATGCGCCCGTCGACGCGGCGCACCGCGTGCAGCAGGTGGTGGTGGTTGTTCCAGTAGATGCCGACGTTGACGAAGCTCAGCACGTAGCTCAGGAACACCGGCCACAGCGGCAGCAGGTCCTGCCAGGTCTCGCCATGCGGCACCTTGAACTCCAGCACCATGATCGTAATGATGATGGCGATGACGCCGTCGCTGAAGGCCTCCAGGCGGTTCTTGTTCATGCGATGCCCTTGCGGTGGAGAGCCGATCCCCGCGACCGGCCGCAGCGGGAGATCCTCGCCGAAGCCGCCGCGGATCGCCACCGGGGTGATCCTCAGCGCGGCAACATCGACCGCAGCACCCCGTCCTTCAGGATGACGTGGTGGAAGATCGCCGCCGCCGCGTGCAGGCCGGCGATCCACATGATGGCGTCGCCGAGCAGTTCGTGGACCTCGCCCCAGTCGGCCATCTCGCCCAGCGGGGTGGAGCCGAAGAAGGGGATCTTGTCGAGGCGCACGCCGCCCAGCAGCGTCAGCGGGTGGCCTTCGCTGCCCAGTGCCAGCAGCGCCGTCAGCGGCAGCACCAGCAGCAGCGTCCACAGGCCCAGGTGACCGGCCTTGGCGGCCAGCGCCATGACCGGGCTGGCCGGAAAGCGCGGGGCGGCCGGGCGCATGGCGACCCACAGCAGGCGCAGCAGCGTCAGGCCGAAGATCGACAGGCCGAGGGTCTCGTGCCAGACGATGTCCAGGCGCGTGGCCGGGTCGACGCCCTCGTGCATCAGCCGGCCGAAGCCGCCCGGGCCGAGGATGAAGGTGATCGTCACGACGATGGCCGTGAGCCAGTGGAAGACCATGCTGGGCAGGTCGTAGCGTTGGGAGCGGGTCGCAAGTTGCAGGGACATGTTGAAGCCTCTGGGGCGGTGGGTGGGAAATCGGCGAGCCGTCGTGCGGCGCCAGGCCGATGGACGCGGCAGCTTGGCACGGGCTCGATGAAGGGGGCGTGAATGGGGCGCGGTCCGGTGTGGGGTGCGGTGTGGGGTGCGGCGTGGGGGCACGGTCAGGTCGCGCCGGATTCGGTCGCCGCGTGGGCCAGCTCGACCAGCCCGGCGACGTCCGTGCAGACGCCGTAGCGGGCCGCCTGTTCGCCGGCCGGCAGGTCCGGTGCCAGTGACTCGGCCAGGGCCTTGAAGTGGGCCCGGCCGTAGCCGATCTTGCCGCCCTCGGTCTCGCGCAGGTCGCCCTCGATCAGGCTGCCCTTGGTCTCGGCGACGAAGTACAGCCGCTCGCCGTCGGGCGTGTTGACCAGCACGGCCCAGTCGGGGTTGTAGGCCCCCAGCGGCGTGGGCACCTGGAACCACTTCGGCAGCTTGGCGTAGACCCGGATCGCGTCGTTGCGTTCGAGCTGCGCAGCAAAGGCGCGTTCGACCTCCGAGTCGACCAGCACGTGTTCGTGGACCGATCGGCGCGTGTCGCACAGCATGTCGCTCATGTAGCCGCTCAGCTCGTGCTGCTCGAACAGCTCCTGCGCGTAGTAGGCCTCGTCGCCCAGGCGCTGGTAGCGGATGCCGTCGACCAGCGCGAGCCGCTTGCAGCGGTTGATGGCGTCGGCGACGGTCTCGATGTAACGCTGCGGGTTGCGGCGGAAGTCGTCCAGCCGGCCGCTGTCGACCAGGATGCGCGCCAGGCTGCGGCGCGTCAGCTGGGTGCGGTCCTGCAGGTCGGTCAGCAGGTCGGGCAAGGCCAGCCCGGCCTCGTCCAGCGCCAGCAGTTCGGCGCCACCGCGTTCGTCGGCCTCGACGCCGGACGCGCCGATCAGCAGCCCGGCCTGGCGCCAGTGCAGCCGCGCCCGGCCGATCGGCGCGGCGCGCCGCACCGCGTCGATGCAGGCCTCGACCAGCCGCTGCGGGTCGAAGGCGACGCGGTAGGTCGTCTTGTGCTTGATGCGCTCCCACAGCGCCTTGAACTCGGGGCTGTCCAGCACGGCCCGGCGCACCGGCACCGGCCGGCGGTCGTCGGCGTCGCGGATCTCGACCTGCCGGCGCGGGCCGCCGAAGGCATGGCCTTCCGCCTCGAACTCCTTCTGCAGCGCGTCGGCAAAGGCGCGGTAGCCCTCGTGGGCGATCACGGTCAGCGTGTTGACCTCGGCCCCGCGCACCCGCGCGCCGCTCTGGTCGACACACAGCCGCAGGCCGCGGCCGATGGTCTGGCGGCGCCAGCGGTCGGTCTGGCGGGTGCTGAACTGGCAGATCTGGAACACGTTCGGGTTGTCCCAACCCTCCTTCAGCGCCGAGTGGCTGAAGATGAAGGCGAGCGGCGAGGCGAAGCCCAGCAGCTTCTCCTTGTCGCGCATGATGAGCTGGTAGGTGTCGTCGTCGGCGGCGCTGCTGCCGCTGGTGTCGCGGGCCAGCTCGACCATCCGGCTGCCGACGCGGCGGCGGTCGACCGAGAAGTAGCCGGCGTGGATCTCGCGCACCTCCGGTCGGCCGGGATGCCCGTGTTCATCGGCCTTGTCGAACAGGTCGACAAAATCCGGGTGCTGCGCCCAGCGGCCGTATTCCTCCTCGAAGATCGTCGCGTAGGGCCCCGGCTGCGGCTCGCCGTGTTCGTCGTGCAGCCGGTAGCGCGCGACCGCGTCGACGAAGAACAGGCTCAGCACCTTGACGCCCAGCGGGCGCAGCCGGCGCTGCTTGACGAGGTGTTCGCGGATCGTGCGGCGGATCATCTGCCGCGCCAGCACCAGCGGGTCGATGCCGCCGTGTTCCTCGCCCTCGCGCAGGTGGACGACGTTGCCGGGCACCTGCAGTTCGAGCAGCGCGTCCTGGGCGGGCTGCCGGGTGCTGCCGGTTCCGCTGCCAGCCACGCCGATGCGCAGCGCGCCGATCCGCAGGCCCGCGTACAGCTCGCGCTGCGTGACCCGCTGCAGGTCGTCGCCGTCCTGCACCGACACGGTCTGGCGCAGCACGTGGCCGGCCTTGCCGAGCAGGTCCAGCTCGACGCTGGCGACGATCTGGGCGCCGCGCCGCGCGATGCGCAGCAGCCGCACATGCGGCCGGTTGTGGGCCTGCTCGACGCTGGCCGACGCGACCTCGATCTGCTTGACCAGCCGGCGCTCGAAGGCCTCGACCGCATCGAGCCGGTAGACGGGGTTGTGCGTGTCCACGTGGGTGGCCGAATAGCGCAAGGTACACAGCGGCGCCATGCGCGCGAGCGCCTGCCGGCCGCGGCCGTCGATGCCGCCGTCGACGCTCTGCGGCTCGTCGACGATGACGATCGGCCGGGTCGCCCGCACCAGGTCGATCGGCCGCTCGCCTCCGGTCTTCTCGCTGCTGCGGTACATCACGTTGCGGCTGCGCTCGCGGCGCAGCGCCTCGTCGTGTTCCTCGGCCTCGGCCGCCTCGGCATCGCCGAACTTGTTGATCGCGCCGACGCTGATCACCATCACCTGCAGCTGCGCGCTGGTCGCGAACTGCCGCACCTGGCCGAGCCGGGCCGCGTCGTAGGTGAAGAAGGCATAGCCCTTGGCGCCGGGGTAGAGCGACTCGAAGTGCTCGCGCGTGACCTGCAGCGTCTTGAACACGCCCTCGCGGATCGCCACCGACGGCACCACGATCACGAACTTGCTGTGACCGTGGCGGCGCTGCAGCTCGAACATCGTGCGCAGGTAGACATAGGTCTTGCCGGTGCCCGTCTCCATCTCGACAGTGAAGTCGGGCGTCAGCCGCTCGCTGACCGGCAGGCCGTGGCGCTGCTGCACCGCCTGCAGGTTCGCCAGGATCGCCGCGTCGTCCAGCACCAGCCGGTTGCCGATGCCCCCCAGCTCGGCATCGACCAGCGCCTGCTGCGCCCCGGCCTGCGCACCGGCCAGCACGCTGAACTCGTGGCGGCTGACCTCCTGGCCGCGGAACAGGTCGCAGACGGCCTCGATGGCGGCCTGCTGGTGGGGGAGGTCGGGGTCGAAGTGGAGTTTCATGACGCGCCCCCGCTCACAGGCTGAACATCCGCTTGAGCCCGTGCTGCTCCAGGATCGCGGCCAGGTTGGCCTTGGCCACGTCATCCTCGAACGCCCCATCCCGGAACAGCGCACTGCGCTCGCCCTCTTCCGGCTCGTCGCGCAGCCATTCCACGATCCCCAACGCCACCGGCTCGGCATCGTCCCGGCCGATGTGCGCGGCCAAGCAGACGAACTTGCCACCGACCCGCTGCACCACCTTCCCCCCAAGCTCCCGCGCCCGCACGGGCTCGCAGAGGTCGTGTCCATGCTTGAGCAGCACCTCATGCAACAGGTCATCCTCACTGCGCCCGGCGACGACATGTTCGACCTGCTCGAACAGGCTCTCCCCCAACGCCTCCACCTTCGGATTCCAGGCGGTGAAGTTCGACGTGTCGAGGCGGAAGGCCTTGAAGCCGACATCGCCGGTGAACAGCGGATCCCCGTCCTTCTGCCGCTGCCCGGCGGCCTTGATGCGCGCACGGGTGATGTCGGCAACCGATCGCCAGTTCTGCTCATTCATCCCTTCGACGGCTTCCGGCAGTTGAACCAAGATGCATCGACGATTGCCACCATCCTCAGCGTTCTGCGCATAGACGGCATCCATCGTGGTGCCAGTGCCTGCAAAGAAGTCCAAGACGAGATCCGCTTCAGTTGCCTTGGTAGCCAACTGCAGTATTCGCTTAATCAGCCGAGTCGGCTTTGGCGTCTCAAAAACAACATCGGAATTTGAAAACTCGACCTGCGACAACAATTCCCGCTTCGCCTCCTGAGTGTGCCCAACTTCCTGGTAAGTCCAGAGTGTTTGCGGCACGCGCCCATCCATCACCTCACTAAGAAAGATCTTGGGCGCTGGAACATTGTTTCCATCCAATCCCCACCAGATTCGCTTGTCACGATCCAACTCCTTGAACTTCTCTTCAGAGATTCGCCAGTATGAGCCGCGCGGCGGGCCATCAATCACCCGACCACCCGGACACCGAATCGGATAGGTTCCCTTGCTGTAATAGTTTCTGGCCGCCATGTTGTTAGCACGCCAAGCACCCCGAGAATCGTTATCCATGTTCTTGAAGATGGAATCTTGCTCAGCAGTTCTCGGCAACAGGTTCGGCACCCATTCATCCGAATTCTTCGCATAAACGAGCAAATAGTCGTGATCCTCCGAAAAGTGCCGCGCTGAACTTTTCGGCGCGTAAACCTTCTGCCAGATCACCGATGCAATGAAATTCTCGCCACCGAAAATCTCATCCATCACCGACCGCAGGTTGTGAACCTCGTGGTCGGCGATGCTGACGAAAATCACGCCGTCATCCTTCAACAACGAATGCGCCAGCTTCAGGCGCGGGTACATCATGTTCAGCCAGTCGGTGTGGAACCGGCCGCTGGACTCGGAGTTGGTGGTGATCTTGCGGCCGCCGTCGAGTTGACCGGTCAGTTCGAGGTAGTTGCGGATGCTGTCCTGGAAATTGTCGGGGTAGACAAAATCCTTGCCGGTGTTGTAGGGCGGATCGATGTAGATCAGCTTGACCTTGCCCGCATAACTTCGCTGCAGCAGTTTCAGGACTTCGAGGTTGTCGCCCTCGATCATCAGGTTGCGGGTGGAGTCCCAGTCGACACTGTCGGCGCGACACGGGCGCAGCGTGGCGCTGCTGGGGGTCAGGGCGAGGCGGCGGGCGGCGCGTTTGCCGTGCCAGGACAGGCCGTATTTTTCGACGCCCTCCCCCACCGCCGCATCACCGATCAACGCGCGCAGCACGTCGACATCCAAGGCCGGACCGCCCGGGCCTTCGGTGGCGAGTTCAGGGAACAGCGCGCGCAGACGCGCCAGGTTGTCGGCCTTCAGATCGGCGCTGAGGGTTTCGGCAGCGCCGGGCTGGATCGTGTGGAAGGGCATGGTGGGCGGTCGACGGACAGGCTGGGCGATTCCCGGCCAAGGCCGCCGACAGTCCCATGAACCCGTCGACGCTCCCATCACCAAAAAAGGTGCAGGTACAACGCAATGCCGTGATGGCAAAAGCCGACCGACCGGTTTGCCAGCCCGAGCCCGGATCAACCCATCCGGGCTCGGACCCACCCTGCTCAAAACCCGCGCGAGACGCGCGAGTTTCCCGTCAGGCCAGCACCGCCGAAGGCACCGGCTGCAGTTCGGGGAATGGCAGGACGGCGGGCACCGCCAGCTGCGCGGCCACCGGATCGGACGCACCCGTGGGCAGCCACAGGTCGGTCAGCACCACTTCCCGCCCGTTGGCCAGCGTGGCCGTGGCGGTATCGCCGTGCGTCACGCCCTGCGCGTCGACCGTCCAGTGCTGGGTGTCGGCCCGCACCTTCAGGCTCTTCACGCCGGCCGCCAGCAAGGTCAGCAACTCGTCGGGCTGGCTCTGGTGATCGCCGTTGGCGTCGCGCCAGATCCGCAACTGGCCAAACCCGGCATCGGCCGCATCCACGACGCCATCGCCATTGCTGTCATACCCGGCCAGCTTGATGAAGGCATCGCGCGCACCCAGTCCGCCAAACAGTTCGTCGAGCCTGTCGATCTTGCCGTTGCCGTTGTCGTCGGCCGCCAGCCAGGCATCGCCCTTGCCGATCCAGGCCGAATGCACGGCCTGGCCGTCGTTCTTCAGGTCGAAGGTGCCGGCGGAATGGGCCAGCCCGACCGTCTCGATCGCGCCGCTGGCATCGAGGTCGAGGGCGATGGGGGTGATGGTCGGCGACCGCGTGATGGTCTCGTTGCCCGCCGCGTCGGTTTCCCGGACACGGGCCAGTCCTTCCCAGAATGCGTGTTTCGCCAAGGAAATGCTGTCGATGCCGAAATCATTGGCATCGCCCGACGCATTCGTATCCTGCAAGGCCAGCGTGCTGTAGCCCGAGGCCTTGGCCGTGAACGTCCGCGTGACTCGCGACCAACCGGTGGCGCTGAAGGTATCTTTCTGACCCGGCAGGATGACTCGCCAATCGCTCGACCCTTTACCCGCCCAATTGACGGTCAACTCCACGGTGGGCACGCCATACGCCCGACAGTCCACCGTCGCCCTGCGGTAGTACGAGAAGTCATACATGGTGCCCTCCTCCATGTAGACGCGCTGATGCCAGAACCCACCGAGTGCGGCACCGTCCACATAAAGGAAGCCACCGCCATCACCGCCCTGACCCGACCAGACATCGCCCTTGTCATTGAAAGAGGTCGTCTGGAGGATGCCGCCCGGCCGCATGACACCCTTGGCGTAGTTGGTCGTGAACTTGTTGTACCCGTCGTTGAAGTCGCCGTTCTGAAGGAGGTTCTTCCGCGGCAGATCGAATGTCTTCCCACTGCCGGTATTCCAGGAATTGCCATCGTCAATGCTGTATTCCCAAGCCCTGCCGGGCGTCAGGCCATTCACGTCGATATAGGGATTCAAGATTTCCCCGAACGACACGCCGTCCGTCCACCTGATGTTCACGGCCGACAGGCTGACACGGGCGGGGGCCGTGTTATCCAGCGTGTAACTCGCCGTGGCGCTGGTGGCCGTGTTGCCGGCGGTGTCGGTCTGGCGCACCGCATAGCTGTGGGTGCCTTCCGTCAGGAGAAGGTTCAAGGTGTCGACCGCCGTATGGCTGTCGGCCTTCAGATAGTTGCCATTGGCCACCGACGCCGTCCCGATCTGGATGGCCTTGACGCCGTAGCCAGCGGCATCGTCCGAGAAACCCAGGGGCATGGTGGTCTGATACAACGAACTCCATTCGCTGACGACCGTTCCCCCGGCCACGGCGGCATCGATCGCCTTGACCTGCAGATGACCGCCGGCATCCTCGGAGAACTCGAGCTTGACGCCCTTCAGGCTGCCCTTTTCCTCGACCACCATCCAGACGGTCTTGATCGAGCCGACGGTGCGCAAATCGGTCGCTGTGGCGGGCTGTGGTGCCAGCCAGATGGCGCCATCGACGACACCGCGGATGTGTTCAGCCTTCAGGTCCGCCAGCCTGAGTTTCCCGAGCGTCGTCCAGGTGCCGCCATCGACCTGGTATTGCCAGTTGGTTCCGGAATCCAGGCCGCTCACCTTCACGCCATTGGCATTGGTGATGCGGTCCGTGTTGCTGCTGCCAGTGTCGTTGGCCAGGCTGAACGTGGGAGTGCCGATGGCGGTGTCCAGCGTGTACTTGGCCGCCGCACTGGTGGCGGTATTGCCGGCCGTATCCGTCTGGCGCACGAGGCAGGTGGTGGATTCGGTCGAAATGAACATGCCGTCGACGGTGTAGTTCCGGGCACCCGCCAGATACCCGTCGCTCGCCACGGAGAGACCGGCAACCTTCACGGACCAGATCCCGAGCCCGTCAGCAGCCTCGTTATCCGCCAGTTTGGTAGGCCACTGGCGCGCACTCGCCCAATCACTGAAATGCAGATCGACGGCAGAAGCCGCCGCCACCGCCTTGACCTGAAGTCGGCCGCTGGCGTCGTCCGAAAACTCGAGCTTGACGCCCTGTGTATTCCCCATGCATTCCACGAGCATCCAAACCGTCTTGGTGGCTCCCACGACCCGGAAGTCAGCAGCCACGCCGAATGCTCTCGATGACGTCCAGCCGCCGCCCAGTCTTGCCTCGACAGAACTGGCGGTGACATCGGAGAGTCTCATTTTCCTGACGTCATCGTTCAGCTCAAACGAGCTGCCGCTGCCGGTCTTCCAGGTGCCGCCGCTGTCCAGGCTGTATTGCCACGCGGCCCCAGCTTCCAGCCCGCCCACGTTGACGGTCTTCTTGTTGGTGATGCCATCGGTGCTGCTCTTGCCGCTGTCGGTGGCCAGGCTGAGCGTGGGGGTGGCGATGCGGGGGTCCAGCGTGTAGGTCTTCAGCGTGCTGGTCGCCACATTGCCGGCGGCATCCGTCTGACGCACGGCGTAGGTATAGGTGGTGCCTTCGGGCGCATCCGTCAGACCGTCGACGCTGTAGCTCCAGTAACCCGCCAGATACCCGCTGCCCGCCACGGCCACATCGCCGATCTTCAAGGCCTGGATCCCGTATCCGGCAGTCGAGTCCGAGTTCGTCATCACCGTGGTCGTGAGTCGCGTGCTGGTCCAGTCACGGATATGCGAGCCCCAGGCAAAAGCCGCATCCACGGCCATGACCTGCAGATTGCCGCTGGCGTCTGACGAGAACTCCAGCTTGACGCCCTTGGTATACCCGACGTCCTCCACGATCATCCAGGCGGTCTTGGTGGCGCCGACGACGCGGAAATCGGTGAGCGTGGCGGCCTCTCTCGATTCAACCCAGCCGCCGCCCAGTGTTGCGGCGACCGAACTGGCCGTCACATCGGCGAGCTTGAGTCGCTTGGTCTTGTCGGCACTCAGTTCGAACGAGCTGCCACTGCCGGTCTTCCAGGTGCTGCCGCCGTCCTGGCTGTATTGCCAGCTGGCCCCTGCTTCCAAACCTCCCACGTTGACGGTCCTGCTTTTCGTGATGCCGTCGGTGCTGCTGCTGCCGGTATCGCTGGCCAGGCTGAGCGTGGGGGTGGCGATGCGGGTATCGAAGGTCCAGGCTGCGCTGTTCTTGCCGATGGCGCTGGTGCCGGTGGCATCGGTCTGCCGGACCTGCACGGCGTCCTTGGCGTAGACCTTGCCCGTGTCGATGACGGTCGCGGGCAAGTCGAAATAGTTTCGGGTGCCGGTGATCCAGGTGCTGCCGCCGTCCAGGCTGTATTCCCAGCTGGCCCCGGCCTGCAGACCGTCCACGTTGATGGTCTTGCCGTTGGTGATGCCATCCGTGCTGCTGCTGCCGCTGTCGCTGGCCAGACGGAGCGTGGGGGTGGCGATGCGGGTGGTGCCGGCGGTGGCCGCCTTGATGGGGGTTGTGCTCATGGTTTGCCTCGGGTGATCCAGAGAGGTGAGACGAAAGGGTTGTCACGTGGACAGGACCGTCGACGGTCCCACGCGCGCGCGCGAACCCGGATCACCTGAAGTGATGGAGATTCGGCGCTTAGCCGGGCTTGCGTGCCCGGATGCGACAGCCGGCGGGCGCCCGTAAAGTCGCCGCCATGCACATCACCATCCTCACCTTCGACGGCTTCAACGAACTCGATTCGCTGATCGCCCTGGGCGTCCTCAACCGCGTGAAGGAGCCGGGCTGGCGCGTCAGCCTGGCTTGTCCGACGCCGACGGTGACGTCGATGAACGGCGTCACCGTGCATGCGCAGGCCACGCTGGAGGATGCGGCGCAGGCCGATGCGGTGATCGTCGGCAGCGGCATGAAGACCCGCGACATTGCCGCAGACCCCGTGTTGATGGGCCGTCTGGCGCTGGACCCGCAACGCCAGCTGATCGGCGCGCAGTGTTCCGGCACGCTGCTGCTGGCCCGGCTCGGCATGGTCGACGGCGTGCCCGCCTGCACCGACCTGCTGACCAGGCCGTGGGTCCAGGAAGCCGGCGTCGAGGTGCTGGACCAGCCCTTCTTCGCCCGCGGCAACGTCGCCACCGCCGGCGGCTGCCTGGCCTCGCCCTACCTCGCCGCCTGGGTCATCGCCCGCCTGAAGGGCGCAGACGCCGCCCGCAGCGCGCTGCATTACGTGGCGCCGGTGGGGGAGAAGGAGAGTTATGTGGCGCGGGCGATGGGGGCGATCGCCACGGGGCTCGCGGTGGGGTGAACCCCGCAGCGGCGATCCCGGGTGCTGGTTTGATCAGCCAGGACAGCGGCTCCGTGCGCTGCGTGAAGGGGTTCTGAGGCCCGCCTCACAAAACCGCCGTCACCACCGCCCCGACCCCGCAGAGCGCGCCGATCGAACCGAGCAGCACGACGTCGCGTCGGTCGTTGCCCAGCCTCCAGGCGTGGTGGGTGACGCCGACGAAGGTCAGGGTCATGAGGCCGAAAAGCAGCGTGCCGGTGTCCATGAGGCGAGTGGGTGGCGAGAAGGAACGGAGGGTCGGGTGAACGGGTGGCGCGGCGGGCTCAGTCGACGATCGCGACACGGCGCGGCGCCATGGCCGGCTGGGTGGTGCGACGGCGCCAGGCCAGCAGGCCGAGATGACCGGCCACGCCGGCGCCGATCAGCATCAGGCCGCCAATGGCCCAGATGGCCCAGGCCAGCACGGTGAGGCCACCCGACAGGGCGGGCGCGGCTTCCAGCAGCGACTGCACGAAGGGGCCGAGGTCGGCCAGCATCGCGGGCAGGAGATCGAGCAGTTCGGCGGGCACCCAGAGGGCCAGCCACTCGGGCGGGCGAACGGCACCGATGCCGGTGGCGACGTCGCCGAGTCCGCCGGCATGCGTGACCGCCCAGACGCTGGCGGCGTGCAGCACCCAGGCCGTCAGCGACCAGAGCGCCAGAAGGATCAGGACGACGGACCAGACGAGGGCGTAGGGCATGGACAGACTCCTGCAGTGGGCTTCGGTGGGCGAGTGTGGCGGCGCGCGCTCATCGGTCCCAGCAGGCCGGAGCGGAGTCGGCGTTCGGTTTCCCCGAACCTTCGTTGGTGACCCATCCGCGCCACAAGGCCGATCGCAGCGAGGAAACCTGCCGCCCGGGCGGCTGCGGACATGGCGGGCGGCGGTGGCGCGGGATCAGAATCGTGCCGTCATCCGACACGCACGCGCCCACGCCCCGACGCCCGGAGATCGACCATGAAGCTCATGCCCCGCAGCCCCTTCGTGCATGCCTGCATGCCCCCTCTCGTGATCTTCCTGGTGCTGGCCAAGGGCCTGTGGTTCAGCGCCAACCGCGACGACATCCCGCTGACGCTGGCGATCTTCCTGATCGGCGCGGGCGGCGGCGTCATCAGCACCTACTTCCGCCTGAAGAACATCGCCCCGGAACACCTGGAGGCCAACGCGATCCTGCAGATCTACGTCAGCCCGGTGATCGCCGGCCTGCTCGGCTGGGTCTGCTACGCCTTCTTCCTGACGGGCATGCTGCAAGGCCCGCTGTTCCCGGCCTTCGCGGGCGCCGACGCGCCCTACATCAGCTTCTCCAGCGTCTTCCGCATCGTCCCGGCCAGCAGCCTCGACGCCGCCAAGGCCCTGCTCTGGTCCTTCGTCGCGGGGTTCTCGGAGAAGCTGATCCCGAACATCCTGGACAAGCTGGCGGCGCGGATGGAGGCGGCGGCGGAGGATGGGAAGAGTGGGGGTGAGCGTGGGGATTGAAGGGGCTGGGAAGGGTGATGCGGACGAGGTGCTGCGGCGCATCGGGCGCAACGTGATGCTCTATCTGGAGATCGAGGCCAGACTGAAGGATCTGTGGTTGGCCTCTCAACTGGCAGGCAGCCTTGAAGACATCGCCAGACAGCCTGCGTAGCGACTGGAAGCGATTCGTTCTCAGACCTTGGGTCAGGTGGCGCAGCGGGTGGTGACGGACGTGCTGTCGACTCGCGCCGACGAGGAAGATGCCCAGCCGAGCGACCGCAAGGTCTACGGTTTCCGCTACACGATCGATGATGAGGATGGTTGGCTGCGAAACGAGATCGAGGCCGTGCGACAGGCCAGGAATGAACTGGTCCACCATTTCCTGTCGCGCTGGAATCCTGCATCCGCAGACAGCACGCGCGACGCCCTTGTTTGGCTGGATCAGCAGCACCGGCAGGCGCAGCCTCTCCGTGAAACGTTGAAGGCTGACTGGAAGGCTCGGCAGACGCTTGCCGAGTGGATGGCGTCACCAGAGGGTGAGCGCCAGATGGAACAGGCGTTTCTCGCGTGCAGCCCGCTGATCGAAGCCGCACGACGGTTCGCCCGGTCGCGTGGCGAGGACGACGGCTGGATCGACCTCTCCGAAGTCGACCAGCACCTGTGGGCCGATCAGGCCAAGGAGATGAAACACCTTTCCAAGCGCTACGGGCATCCGACGCTGAAGGAGGCCATCGTGGCGAGCGGCGTGTTCGAGGTGAAGGACACCCCGACGGCCGGTGGCGGTCACCGCACCTTCATCCGCGTGATGGCAGAGGCAGGCTAGGACGACTCGGAGCGGAACGGTGCGTGCGGTTCGGGCCTTGCCGAGGCGGCGGGTTCCGCATCGCTCGCCAGCAGCTCTTCTCGATCGCCTGCAACCTACGGCATGGAACTCGCAACCGTGACATTCATGCACGCTTGTCTTTCGACCTGCGCAAGAAACCCGGCATTCGCTGGCTGGAACGTTCGCTTGTCCGGGCCGAATACGGTGTTCATGAGGCGTCTCCCCGCCGCACCACGGCCTTCATATTCCGCATGCGAGATCAAGGCAACCGTTCTTGCGGCACAGTCAACCAGAAAAACGTCTCGTTCTGAACGTCGACAGCCACGTGGAGAAGAGCCCAAGATGGCGAATGGCATTTCAGAATGGATGACGAGTCGGGTCATGCCGGGATCAGGATCGGACTCGACCCGCCAGTAGGCGAGGTTGTCTTTCCAGTTCAATGGGGGACCCCAACCTTCTCCAATGAATTGCAGGGCATCGGGGTGCAGACTTGCCGGCGACTGCCTTTCGATCGAAAACCGATACAGGGCATCCGGGGTGATCGGAGCAGTCTTCTGAGCCTCCTGGAGAGACCGCACGCAGACATCACGAACAGATTGCTGCTGGACGGAAGCCACCATCACCAGATGCCATCCATACGCGGACCGGTGGGGCGACGAAATGCGCATCGGCTGCAGTGAGAAAACGGCAGACTCGAACTGTTCGTCCATCGAGCCCTCGACGACAAGACCCAGGTCACCACCGGAAGACGCAGAGCCGACATCTGAGCTTTTCTCGCGCGCCAGCCTTGTGAACTCACCCAGCAGTTGATCCTCCGGCACAGCCGTCAGTTGCGCACGAAGCGTCTGCATTGATTCGAGGCTAGCCCCCATGATGTGGAAGACATGCGCACTCCGAATGATCTCGCGCTCATCTCTTTCAAGTGGCGCAGCTTCAGCCTCTAAGCCGGAGACGAAAAAGGCGACCAAGGCCATCAAGATCTTGTACATGCTCTCTGCTCGGCAGGCTGGGCGGCAAGCCAGGTCCATCAACTTCGATTCGAGTGGCTCAGTTCTGCTCGATCACCCAGACAACGATGAAAGGATTCCGGTTGGTGCCCGCTTCCAGCTCCCTGGACCTTGCTCTCGCTGCGGGGCACAGACGGCTCTCTTGAATGATGCAACGGTTGACTTGGTCCACGTATTCCTGCGTGGGTATCCTGGCGCGACCGGTACCTGAACGAAACCATCTCGGATCAGGAGACAGACACGCCCATCCAGGCTGCGGCAAAGCCGCGATCAAGGAACATCAACATCGACCCCACAAACACCAACGGCCCGATGCCTGCGCACCGAGCCGTCGAATCAAACCATTGTGAAACCGGGTCCTGGTAGGCCCCCCGGGAGTCGAACCCGGCACCAACGGATTATGAGTCCGCTGCTCTAACCAAGCATGAGCTAGAGGCCCGCGGCGCGGAGTGTACGAGGGTGGCGGGGGCGGTCAGTCGGCCTTGAAGCCGGTGGCCTTGACGACGGCGGACCAGCGGGTGGCTTCGGACTTGAGCATGCGTTCGGTGTCGGCGCGGCTGCTGCCGATGACGGTGAAGCCGGCTTCCTGGAGCTTCTGGCGGACCTCGGCGGACTGCACCGCCGCGACGGTCTGGCGGTTCAGGGTGTCGAGCACGGCGGCGGGTGTGCCGGCGGGGACGAGGATGGCGAACCAGGCGGAGAAGTCGGCCTTGGGGTAGCCGGACTCGCCAAACGTGGGCACGTCGGGCAGCAGCGGCGAGCGTTCGGGTGCGGTCGTGGCCAGCGCGCGCATCTTGCCGCCCTTGACCTGGGCCATCGCCAGCGCGGTCGAGACGAAGGCGCCCTTGACGTCGCCGCTGACGATGGCGGTGACGGCGTCGCCGGTGGCGCGGTAGTGGATCGGCTCGACGCCGAAGCCGGCGAGGTCGCCGAAGACTTCAGCGCCGAAGTGCCCGGGCGTGCCGGCGCCGAAGGTGCCGAAGTTGACCTTGTCCTTCTGGGCCCTGGCCGCGCTGACGAAGTCGGCGACGGAGCGGGCCGGCGAGCTGGTGGGCACGACCAGCACGAAGTCGGAGCGGACCACCTCGGCGACGCCCTGCAGGTCCTTGGCGGGGTCGTAGGGGAGCTTGCCGTAGGCGGCCGGCGAGATGCTGATGGAGCCGACCTCGCCGAGCAGCAGCGTGTAGCCGTCGGCCGGCGAACGGGCCACGGCCTGTGCGGCGATCTGGCCGCCGGCGCCGGCGCGGTTGTCGACCACGACCTGCTGCTTCAGCAGGTCACCGAGCTTCTGGCCGAGATGGCGGGCGACGACGTCCGGGCCGCTGCCGGGCGGGAAGCCGACCACGAGCTTGACCTGGCGGTCCGGGTAGGTCTGGGCTGCAGCGCCGGTCGGCACACCCAGGGCGGCGGCGCTGGCGGCGAGCATGGCCAGCAGGGCAAGACGGCGGGTGCGCATGGGGCAGTCTCCTGTCGTGATGCGGAGCAGTGTGCCGGCCGAGGGGGCGACCACCTGTCATCCCAGAGGAGGACAACGCGGGCACGCTGCGGCGTCACTGACGCGGCAGGAAGGCGGCGAACAGCTCGCTCTTGAAGTGCATGCCCAGGCGCTCGAAGGCACGGGCGCGGTAGGTCTTGACGGTGGCCAGCGACAGGCCGAGATCGGCGGCGATGCCGTCGTAGCTCCAGCCCCGCAGCAGGCGCTCGCAGACGTCAAGCTCGCGGTCGGTCAGGGCGGGGCAGCGGGCCAGCAGCCGGGCGCGCGGGGTCTGGCCGTCTTCTGCCGGCGTGGCCGGGCACAGCCGCACATGGCGCTGGACGCAGGCCAGCAGCAGCGGGGCGACGGCGGCGAAGCCCTCGATCTCGCCGGGGCTGAAGCGGCCCTGGTGTTCGTGGTGGTAGAGGTTGACGGCGAAGACCTGGTCGTCGCCCGACGGGCTGCTCTGGCGGGTCACGACCGACAGGCGTTCGAGCACGCCGTGGCGGCGGTAGATGGCCTCGCGGTGGTCGGCGCTTGGGGCCTCGTCGGCATGCATGCGCAGCACGGCTGCATGGCCGGGGCGGACGGCGTCGAAGCTGCGATCGGCGCGGTACAGGCCGGCGCGGTAGGCGGCGAAGCAGTGCCGCGTGGTGTCGGCCACGCCCAGGCTGGCCGACAGGTGCAGCACCGGTGGCTGCTGGCGGCCGACCTGGTAGACCGACCATGAGGCGGCGCGCAGCTCCACGGCGTTGAGGGCACCCAGCGCACGTTCGGCGAAGTCGGCCTCGCCGATGGCGCCGACCACGTCGCCGAAGCCGGCGGCCCAGGCCGTGCCGGTGCGGGGTTCGAGGGGCAGGACGGTCATGGTGGGGCGTGGCGTGGCGTGGCGTGCGGGGGTACAAGGGTTCAGGGCGGCCGGGCCGGACGGCGTCATCCTCTCGGATGACCGCGCCGGGCTGTGCGACGGCGGGGCGCGGCGGCATGATGCCCAGCGCCCCTCCCCTGCTGTCCATCCTGACTGACCCTCGCCCGATGCACACCCTGCCCCCGCCCCCCGTCCTGCAGCCGATGACCCAGGTGGTCTGCGAGGTGCAGCCGCTGGTCACGCTCGGCCCGGCCAAGCACGGCGAACGCCGCTACGTGCCGCTGGGCGGCGGGTCGGTGCGCGGGCCGGAGCTCAACGGCACGCTGGTCGAAGGCGGCGTCGACTGGCAGATCCTGCGCGCCGACGGGGTGCTGGAGATCGCGGCGCACTACGTCATCCGGGCCGATGACGGCGGCCTGATCGAGGTCCAGAGCGATGGCCTGCGCCACGGTCCGGACGAGGTCATGGCGCGGCTGGCGCGCGGCGAGCCGGTCGAACGTGACGCGTACTTCTTCCGCACCCTCGTGCGCTTCACCACCGGCGCGCCGGCCTGGCGGCACCTGAACCGGGTGATGGCGCTGGCGGTCGGCCAGCGCGAGGCGAGCCGGGTGATGCTGGACTTCTACCGCATCACCTGAAGCGGCCTGCAAGCGCGGGCGTCAGCCCTGCTTCTGGCTCAGCGCGTTGCCCACCAGACGCGAGGTGATGTCGACGATCTGGATCATGCGGTCGTAGGCCATGCGGGTCGGGCCGATGACACCGAGCGTGCCGACGATCTGGCCGTCGATCTCGTAGGGCGCCGAGACGATCGACAGCTCCTCGATCGGCACCACGCCGCTCTCGCCGCCGATGTAGATGCTGACGCCCTCGGCGCGGCTGGAACCGTCGAGCAGGCGCAGCAGCTGGGTCTTGTGCTCGAACAGGTCGAACATCTTGCGGATCGAGCCGAGGTCGGTGCTGAAGTCCTGCACGTCCAGCAGCTTGCGCTCGCCCGAGACGATGACCTGGTCGGCGTCCTCGTGGACCGCGTCGCTGCCGGCCTGGACAGCGGCCTGCATCAGCACGCCGATCTCGCCGCGCAGGGCGTCGACCTCGGTCTTGAGCCGCTCGCGCACGGCCTCGATGCTCTGGCCGGCGTAGTGGGCGTTGAGGTAGTTGGTGGCCTCCACCAGCTGGCCCTGGGTGTAGTCGTGCGCGGTGAACAGCACGCGGTTCTGCACGTCGCCATCGGGCGAGACGAGGATCAGCAGCACGCGGCGCTCGCCCAGGCGCAGGAACTCCATGTGGCGGAACACGCTGGCCTTGCGCGGGGCCGTCACGACGCCGACGAACTGGCTCAGGTTGGACAGCATCTGCGCGGCGTGCGCGATGACCCTCTTGGGCTGATCGGGCTGCAGCGCCTCGTCGAGCATGACGCCGCCGGGGATGGCCGCATTGGCACCGGTCACCGCCGCGCGCCGGGTGGTCAGCATGGTGTCGACGAAGATGCGGTAGCCGCGCGCGGTCGGGATCCGCCCGGCCGAGGTGTGCGGGCTGGCGATCAGGCCGAGTTCCTCGAGGTCGGACATCACGTTGCGGATGGTGGCCGGCGAGAGTTCGAGCCCCGAGGTCTTGGACAGGGTGCGCGAACCCACCGGCTGGCCGTCGGCGATGTACCGCTCCACCAGGGTCTTGAGCAACATCTTGGCGCGGTCGTCGAGCATGGCCCGATTTTAGGAGCGCGGCGGCGCGCGGGGTCGGCGGCAGGACACCGGTTCCGATGGGGGTGGAACACGCCGCCAGAAGCCCTTTCGGAAGCCGGTCCGTCGCGGACCCTGTGGTGTAATTTCCCGATGACCTCCCGCTTCCGTCATGCCGCGCTCGTGGGCAAGTACCAATCGCACGGCATGCGGCCGATGCTTGAGGAAATCGCCCACATCCTGACCCGTCGCGGGCTGGAGGTGTCGGTCGAGCAGGCCACCGCGCAGGCCACCGGCATCACCGGTTATCAGGCCCTCTCGGCCGATGACCTGGGCCGCAGCTGCGACCTGGCGATCGTCGTCGGCGGCGACGGCACGATGCTCGGCATCGCCCGCCACCTGGCCCGCTACGGCGTGCCGATGGTCGGCATCAACCAGGGCCGGCTGGGCTTCATCACCGACGTGCCGGTGCAGCAGCTGCGCCACGCGATCAACGCGGTGCTGTCGGGCGACTTCGAGGAAGAGTCCCGCGCGATGCTGCAGGGCCGCGTGCTGCGTGGCGGCGAGTCGATCTACGAGGCCGTCGCGATGAACGACGTGGTGCTGCGCAGCGGCGCCACCGCGATGCTGGAACTGCGCGTGGCGGTCGATGGCCAGTTCGTCGCCAACTTCCGCGCCGACGGCCTGATCCTGGCGTCGCCGACCGGCTCGACCGCCTATGCGCTGTCGGCCGGCGGCCCCATCCTGCACCCGGGCGTGGCCGGCTGGCTGCTGGTGCCGATCGCCTCTCACATGCTGTCGAACCGGCCGATCGTGCTGCCCGACAGCGGCGAGGTGACGATCGACATCGTCGCCGGCCGCGAACCCAGCGCCAACTTCGACATGCAGTCGCTGGCCAGCCTGCTGCACGGCGACCGCATCAGCGTGCGGCGCTCGGCGCACCGGGTCCGCTTCCTGCATCCGCCCGGCTGGAACTACTACGCGACGCTGCGCCGCAAGCTGCACTGGAACGAAGGCGCCATGCCCGCCAGCCACGACGGCGGCGCGCCGGGCTGATCCGGCCCCTCACCCTTCTCGCGACTCCCCATGCTCAAGCGACTGACCCTGCGCGACTTCGTCATCGTCGACGCGCTCGAAGTGGATTTCGGCACCGGCTTCTGCGTGCTGACCGGCGAGACCGGCGCGGGCAAGTCGATCCTGATCGACGCGCTCCAGCTGGCGCTCGGCGGGCGCGGTGACGCCGGCGTGGTGCGCGAAGGCGCCGCCCGCACGGAGATCGGCGCCGAGTTCGAGCCCGTGCCGGCCACGCTGCATGCCTGGCTGGACGAGGCCGGCTTCCAGTCCGGCGAGCTGGCCGACGACGGCGCGCTGCTGCTGCGCCGCACCGTCGACGCGCAGGGCAAGAGCCGCGCCTGGATCAACGGCAGCCCCGCGACGCTGACGCAGCTGCGCGAGCTGGGCGAACACCTGGTCGACATCCACGGCCAGCACGCCTGGCAGAGCCTGACCCGGCCGGCCTCGGTGCGTGCGCTGCTCGATGCCTACGCCGGTGCCGACACGACCGCGCTCGGCAAGGCCTGGGCCGAATGGCGTCAGCAGCAGGGCCTGCTGGACGCCGCCCGGGCCCGCGGCGACGAGCTGGCGCGCGAGCGCGAGCGGCTGGCCTGGCAGATCGGCGAGCTGGCCCGGCTGGCGCCCGGCGAGGACGAGTGGCCCGAGCTGAACGGCGAACACCAGCGCCTGGCCCATGCCCAGGGCATCCTGGACGCCGCCCAGCTGGCGCTGCAGCTGTGCAGCGAGGCCGACGAGAGCGCCGGCACGCTGGTCGACCGGGCGGTCGACGCGCTGGAAGGCGTCTCCGGCTACGACGCCACGCTGGGCAACGCGCTCGAAGTGCTGCGCGGCGTGCGCGACCAGCTGTCGGACGCGGCCCACAGCCTGAACGCGGCGCTGCGCCGCACCGAACTCGACCCGGAACGGCTGGCCGAGGTCGATGCCCGCATGTCGGCCTGGATGGGCCTGGCGCGCCGCTACCGCCGCCCGCCCGAGGAACTGGCCGCGACGCTGGCCGGCTGGCAGGCCGAGCTGGCGCAGCTCGACGCCGCTTCCGACCTGGACGCGCTGACGCAGGCCGCCGAGCGCAGCCACGCCCGCGTGCTGGCGGAAGCCCGCGCCATCACCGCACTGCGCCGGCAGGCCGCGCCGAAGCTGTCGGACGCCGTCAGCGCGGCGATGCAGACGCTGGGCATGTCCGGCGGCCGCTTCGAGGTCGTGCTGGAGCCGCTGGCCGAGGTGCAGGCGCATGGCCTGGAAGCGGCCGAGTTCCGCGTCGCCGGTCATGCCGGTAGCACGCCGCGCCCGCTGGGCAAGGTGGCCTCGGGCGGCGAGCTGTCGCGCATCGCGCTGGCCATCGCGGTGACGACCAGCCAGCTGCGCATGGACCAGGGCGAGGCGGCCGGCACGCTGATCTTCGACGAGATCGATTCGGGCGTCGGCGGCGCGGTCGCCGAGACGGTCGGCCGGCTGATGCGCCAGCTCGGCGCGCAGCGTCAGGTGCTGGCTGTCACGCACCTGGCCCAGGTCGCCGCCTGCGCGCAGCAGCACCTGGTCGTCAGCAAGGCCGCCCGCGACGGGCGCACGCTCAGCCGCATCGCGCCGGTCGCCGGCGAGGCCCGCGTGGCCGAGATCGCCCGCATGCTGGGCGGCCAGCAGCTGTCCGGCGCGGGCCTGGCCCATGCGCAGGAGATGCTCAGCGCGGCCGCGCGAGCGTCGTGACGACGTCGCCCTCCACCTTCTGCAGTCCCGAGCCGTCCGCCCCATGAAGTCCCCGACCCGTCCCTCCGCCAACATGCGCCTGCCCGAGCCGGTCATCCTGATCTCGGGCATCTCGGGTTCCGGCAAGTCGGTCGCGCTGGCCGCGCTGGAAGACGCCGGCTATTTCTGCGTCGACAACCTGCCGCCCGAGCTGCTGCCCGAGTTCATCCGGCTGCAGCGCCAGCGCGAGGTCAGCCACATCGCCGTCGCGGTTGACGTGCGCAACGCCGCCTCGCTGCCTCGCCTGCTGCCGCTGGTCGACCAGCTGCGCCGCGAAGGCACGCGGGTGCTGCCGATCTTCCTGGAGTCGCGCACCGACACGCTGGTCAAGCGCTTCTCGGAGACCCGCCGCCGCCACCCGCTGTCGACCCGGCAGGACAGCCAGGGCACGTCCTACACGGCGCTGTTCGAGGCGATCGAGACCGAAAGGGCGCTGCTGGCCGACGTCCACGCGATTGCCACGGTGATCGACACCAGCGACCTGCGCCCGGCGCAGCTGCGCTCGTGGGTGCGCCAGCTGGTGGGGGCCTCGCACAGCGCGCTGACGCTGGTGCTGGAGTCGTTCGCCTTCAAGCAGGGCGTGCCTCGCGACGCCGACCTGGTCTACGACCTGCGCGTGCTGCCCAACCCGCATTACGTGCGCGAGCTGCGAGCGCTGACCGGGCGTGATGCGGGCGTCGTCGAGTTCATGAAGGCGCAGCCCGAGGCGGCCGAGATGCTCGACCAGATCGAGGCTTTCCTCGATCGCTGGCTGCCGTCCTACGGCATGGACCAGCGCAGCTACCTGACGGTGGCGCTGGGCTGCACCGGCGGCCAGCACCGCTCGGTCTACGGCGTCGAGACGCTGGCGGCGCGCTTCCGCGAGCGCATCCCGACCCTCATCCGGCACCGCGAACTCGAAGCCAAGGACACCAGCCTCTGAGCGGCCGGCCCCACACGTGACGACCACCGCCCCACCCGACCTGCCGCTGCACGCCCTGCCGCTGTTCCCGCTCGGCACCGTGCTGTTCCCGGACGGCGTGCTGGCGCTGAAGGTGTTCGAGGCGCGTTACCTCGACCTGATCGGCCAGTGCCTGCGCGAGGGCACCGGCTTCGGCATCGTCACGCTGATCCAGGGCGGCGAGGTGCGCGGCACCGCGCAGGACCCGGTCCGCTTCGAGGCGGTGGGCTGCCTGGCCAGCATCGCCGAATGCGACGCCGACCAGCCCGGCATCCTGCAGGTGCGCTGCCACGGCGGCCGCCGCTTCGAACTCGACGGCGCCAGCCAGCGCCCCGACGGCCTCTGGGTCGCCGCGCGCGCCACGCTGATCACGGCAGACGACCCGGTCGCCCCGCTGCCCGAACACGCCGGCTCGGTCACCGCGCTGCAACGCGCCGTCATCGCCCTGGACGACCGCGGCGGCGCGCCGTTCAAGCACCCCTTGCGCTACGACGACGCCGGCTGGGTCGCCAACCGCTGGTGCGAGATCCTCCCGATCCCGCTGGCCACACGCCACAAGCTCATGGCCCTGCCCGACCCGCTCGCCCGCCTCGGCCTGGTCGACGGCTTCCTGCGGCGACACAAGATCGTCTGACGGTCCGGCCAACGCTGGCGGTTGCGACGGTCGCTGACCCCCTCCCCCCGGTGCCCGGGGTACTCCCCCTTGGCAGGGGGAGAGTGGAAGAAGAGGCGCTCATCAAAGGGTGATGCCCCGCGAGGTGGTGTAAGTTTTTAGGCGAGGCGGCCCGTAGAGGGTGGCCATCGTGGTCCCGGATAAGGTTGAGGTGCGACCCACCAACCCTTGTCCAAAGGAAATCACGATGACCACCTCCACTATGGCATTGGCCGAACTGGCCGAGAAGGGAGCCGACGTTGATGTGCTGCGCCAGATGGTGCAGTTCATGGCCCAGAGGCTCATGGAGATCGACGTCGAGGGGCGCTGCGGCGCCGGCTACGACGAGAAGAGCGCTGAGCGTTTGAACAGCCGCAACGGCTTCCGGGATCGCACCTGGGAGACGCGTGCCGGCAGTGTCGAACTCAATATCCCCAAGCTGCGCCAAGGCAGCTACTTCCCCGAGTTCCTGGAGCCGCGCAGAACCGCCGAGAAGGCGCTCACGGCGGTGATCCAGGAGGCTTACATCAAGGGCATCTCCACGCGCTCGGTGGACGACCTGGTCAAGGCCATGGGCATGAGCGGCGTGTCCAAGAGCCAGGTGTCGCGCCTTTGCGCCGAACTCGACGAGCGTGTCGGCGCGTTCTTGAACCGGCAGATCGAAGGCGACTGGCCGTACCTCTGGATCGACGCCACCTACGTGAAGACGCGCGAGGCGGGCCGCATCGTGAGTGTCGCGGTGATAGTGGCTGTGGGCGTGAACACCGAGGGGCAGCGTGAGGTGCTGGGCATCAAGGTCGGGGCCAGCGAGGCAGAGCCGTTCTGGACCGAGTTCTTGCGCAGCCTGAACCGACGCGGACTGCGGGGCGTCAAGCTCGTCATCAGCGACAGCCACGAAGGCATCAAGGCGGCCGCGGCAAAGACGCTCAAGGCCACTTGGCAGCGATGCCGCGTGCACTTCATGCGCAACGTCCTGGCCTATGCCAACAAGACGCAGCGGCGTATGGTGAGCGCGGCCATCGGCACGGTGTTCGTGCAGGAGACGGCCGAGGCGGCAAGGATGCAATGGCGCAGCGTGGCCGACCAGTTCCGCGAGAAGCTGCCCAAGCTCAGCGCCATGATGGACGAGGCCGAGAACGACGTGCTGGCCTTCATGGGTTTCCCCAGGGCGCATTGGCCACAGATCTACAGCACCAACCCGCTGGAGAGGCTCAACGCGGAGATCAAGCGCAGGACCAACGTCGTGGGCATCTTCCCCAATGACAACGCCATCACTCGACTGGTCGGGGCCATGATGCTCGAGCAGAACGACGAGTGGAGCCTGACCCGGCGCTACATGCAGCTCGAAGGCCTGCAGGCCCTCAGTGATACTGTCCCGACTCGGCTGTCTGCAGTGGCACGCTGAGTAACCCGCGCATCCCAGCCTGTCCGGGCTGTGGACTTACACCACGCGCTGGGACATCACCACATGTCGACCGGCACGAGCCCGTCGGACACCGGAGGTGTCCGACCTACCGATGCATTCGATCCACGTGTGATGCGCCATGAAACGCCGCCATCGGCCGGCGCACCTTCGGTAGGTCGGACACGGGACGTGTCCGACGGGCTGGTGCCGATGGGCCACCGGCCCACAACGTCATTGAACGCACCCGGCACATCGCCCGGTACGTCTGCCGATCCAACCCAAAATGTCGACCGGCACGAGCCCGTCGGACACCGGAGGTGTCCGACCTACCGATGCATTCGATCCACGTGTGATGCGCCATGAAACGCCGCCACCGGCCGGCGCGCCTTCGGTAGGTCGGACACGCGACGTGTCCGACGGGCTGGTGCCGATGGGCCACCGCCCCACAACGGCATTGAACGCACCCGGCACATCGCCCGCTACACGTGCCGATCCAACCCAACGTGTCGACCGCCACGAGCCCGTCGGACACCGGAGGTGTCCGACCTACCAAGACGTTCGAACCAGGTTTGACGCGCCATGAAACGCCGCCATCGGCCGGCGCACCTTCGGTAGGTCGGACACGGGACGTGTCCGACGGGCTGGTGCCGACGGGCCACCGCCCCACGACCGCGTTGAACGCACCCGTCGCATCGTGCGGTGTGTGTGCTGATCCAACCCAACGTGTCGACCAGCACGAGCCCGTCGGACACCGGAGGTGTCCGACCTACCAAGACGTTCGAACCAGGTTTGACGCGCCATGAAACGCCGCCATCGGCCGGCGCACCTTCGGTAGGTCGGACACGGGACGTGTCCGACGGGCTGGCGCCGATGGGCCACCGCCCCACGACCGCGTTGAACGCACCCGTCGCATCGTGCGGTGTGTGTGCTGATCCAACCCAACGTGTCGACCGGCACGAGCCCGTCGGACACCGGAGGTGTCCGACCTACCAAGGCGTTCGAACCAGGTTTGATGCGCCATGAAACGCCGCCATCGGCCGGCGCACCTTCTGTAGGTCGGACACGGGACGTGTCCGACGGGCTGGTGCCGACGGGCCACCGCCCCACGACCGCGTTGAACGCACCCGTCGCATCGTGCGGTGTGTGTGCTGATCCAACCCAACGTGTCGACCAGCACGAGCCCGTCGGACACCGGAGGTGTCCGACCTACCAAGACGTTCGAACCAGGTTTGACGCGCCATGAAACGCCGCCATCGGCCGGCGCACCTTCGGTAGGTCGGACACGGGACGTGTCCGACGGGCTGGCGCCGATGGGCCACCGCCCCACGACCGCGTTGAACGCACCCGTCGCATCGTGCGGTGTGTGTGCTGATCCAACCCAACGTGTCGACCGGCACGAGCCCGTCGGACACCGGAGGTGTCCGACCTACCAAGGCGTTCGAACCAGGTTTGATGTGCGATGAAACGCCGCCATCGGCCGGCGCACCTTCGGTAGGTCGGACACGCGACGTGTCCGACGGGCTGGCGCCGATGGGCCACCGATCCACAACCGCGTTGAACGCACCCGTCGCATCGTGCGGTGTGCGTGCTGATCCAACCCAATGTGTCGACCGGCACGAGCCCCGTCGGACATCGGAGATGTCCGACCTACCGATGCATTCGATCCACGTGTGATGCGCCATGAAACGCCGTCATCGGCCGGCGACCTTAGGTAGGTCGGACACGGGACGTGTCCGACGGGCTGGTGCCGATGGGCCACCGCCCCACGACCTCGTTGAACGCACCCGTCGCATCGTGCGGCCGGCCGTCGGTTCAGACGAGAACGCCCATGGTGCGGGCGTTCTCGCCGTCACCGGCTCAGTCCTCGATGCCGCGCTGGGCCGGTATGCCGGCCTGGAAGTGGTGCTTGACCAGGCGCATCTCGGTGACCGTGTCGGCCAGGTCGATCAGTTCGGCGGGAGCCTGTCGGCCGGTCAGCACCACGTGGACATGGGCAGGCCGTTCGCGCAGGCAGGCCAGCACGGAATCCAGCGGCACCCAGCCATAGCGCAGCGGGTAGGTGATCTCGTCGAGCACGACCAGGAAGTGCTCGCCGGCGCGGATCAGTGCGTCGGCGCGGGCCCAGCCGTCGCGGGCCAGTTGCGCGGAGTGGTCCAGGTCGCGGCTCTTCCAGCTGAAGCCGTCGCCCAGGCCCTCGATCGGCACGCCGAGTTGCGCGAACAGGCGGTGTTCGCCGAAGCGCGCCGACGGCACCTTCATGAACTGGAGCACGTGAACGGCCTTGCCGCGGCCGTGGGCGCGCAGCGCCAGGCCGAACGCGGCCGTGCTCTTGCCCTTGCCGTCGCCGGTGTGGACGATGACGAGGCCGCGCCGTTCGGCCGGGGGCGGGCGGTCCTCGCGCGAGGTGGGTGGGGATTCGATCTGCATGGGCTTTGCGGTGGTGGGAGTTGTCACCGATCAGGGCGTCGCCCAGCGCAGCGTCAGCTGCAGCTGGCGTCCGGCGGTGGCGTAGGCGCGCGCCAGCTCGTGGGCCTTGTCGGCGAGGTTGTCGATGCGGGCGTCCAGCGCCAGGCCGGGGCTCAGCTCGGTGCCGGCGTGCAGGTTCAGCAGGCCGTAGCCGCCCAGGCGCCGGGTGTTGGCGGCGTCGTCGAACCGCAGGCCGGCGGCCTGCAACTCGGCGCCCGCCGTCCAGCTGCCGATGCCGGTGTCGGCCCCGACGCTGGCCAGTCGCCGGGCCCGGCGGACCAGCACCTTGTCGGTGTCGGCATTGCGCGGGTCGTGCCAGTCGACGGAACCGCGCCACGCGACCGTGCGCCACGACGTGCGACCGGCCAGCGTCACGCCCTTCAGGTCGGCACGGCCGACGTTGACGTAACAGCCCGAGCGGTCAGCGCAAGGTCCGGGTGCGCCGAAGCTGATCAGCTGGCTGACGCGGTTGTGCCAGGCCGTCAGGCTGGCCTCGTCGCCTGCGGCGGTCCAGCGCAGCGCTGCCTCGACATGGCGGCCGGTTTCCGGCTGCAGGGCCGCGTTGCCGTACGAGCTGTAGCGCTGGTAGAGCGTGGGCACGCGGAACGAGGTGGCGGTCGACGCCATCACGCGCCAGTCCGGCACGAAGGCCCAGCCCCAGGCCAGGCTGCCGGTGTTCTTGCCGCCGAACTCGCTGTCGTCGTCATGCCGGATGTGGGCCTGCAGCCCGTGGTCGTCGAAGGTGCCCCGCCAGCCCAGGCCGATGGCGTCCTGATGACGGTCGCCCTGCAGCCGGGCGGCATAGCTCGTGGCGGCGTTGTCGAGCCGGTCGTCGCGGCGCTCCAGCGTGCCCGACAGCCATTGGCCGCCGAGGCGCTGCTCATGCTGCAGCGTGGCGTTGCGCAGCGTGGTCTCGGTGCGGTAGATGCTCGGCTGCGTCGCATAGCTGCTGCCGGTCTGGCCGAGCTGCGCCCGGGTGGTCGCATCCGCGTGCCAGCGGCCGGTCCAGGCCAGGTTGCCGGTCGTCAGCGTGTGCCGGTTCTCGTCGTCGGCGGTGGCCGAACCGTCGTAGCCGGAACGCAGCCGGCTGGACAGCCAGGACGCGTCCAGGCGGTGCCCCGGCTCGACCTGCCAGCCCACCCGCGCCTGCGCCGACTGGCGCTTCCAGCCGTCGCGATCGGGGTTGTGGCCGCTGGCGGCGGCGGTCCGGGCATCGAAGCCCGCGCTGTGGCCCTGGCCGGCCGACAGCGCGTAGTCCAGCGCATCGGCCGAACCGCTGATGCCGGCTTGCGCCTGCGCGGTGCCGTGCGAACCCACGCTCGCCGATGCGGTCGTGCGGGCCTCGCCCTTGCCGCGACGGGTGAACAGCTGCACCACGCCGGCGACGGCGTCCGAGCCATACACCGCAGCGGCGGGGCCGCGCAGCACCTCGATGTGGTCGATCATGTCGAGCGGGATCTGCTCCCAGGAGGCGCCGCCGGTGGACTGCGAGTCGACCCGCACGCCGTCGATGTAGACGGCGGTGTGGCGGCTCTCGCTGCCGCGCACGAGCAGGCTGGTGGACGTGCCGGGTCCGCCGTTGCGGGCGAATTCGATGCCCGGCAGGCGGGCCAGCAGGTCGGCCACGCCGATGGCGCCGCTGCGCTGGATGTCGTCGCGATCGAGCGTGGAGACATCGGCCAGCACGGTCGACAGGGGTTGCGGGGTCCGGTTGGCCGTGATGACCACGCGTTCGAGCGTGGTGACGGGCGGTCGGGGCGGGTCCTGCACGGACGGATACGCCGAGACGGCGGTGCAGAGTGAAACGAAGGAAAGGACGAAGGTGCCGGACAGGCGCGCGAACACGGCGCGCCCATGCGGGGTGGCCCGCAGGCGGTAGGACTTGGGGAACATGTGAAGGACCGAAGCGAAAACGCGCCCGGCCGCTTCCCCGCAGCCCGGCGCCATCAGGCGTGCCGCTTGCGCGACGCACCACTTCGTTGGCCGGTATCCGGGCTGGCGAAGACGACCCGTGTGCCCTTCCCGGAAAGCCAGGCTTTCCAGTGGATTCGACACGAGCTGGGGATCGATCCGATCCCCGTCCGCTTACCGTTGCGGGGGCAGCTCAGGTTGGGGCTGGTCCGTGCTGGCGCCGGCCCGTCCTGATTCCCGTTGAACTGCGCCTGCACGGATGCAGGGCGCGAGCACCAACCGGTCGATCATAGAGGCACGGCTTCAGGCCGCTCGGCCCGCCACCCTCCGACTCAGCCCGGACCGCCCGCCTTGCCCGCCGCCTGCACCGGCGCGGGCGGTGTCGTGGACCGCTGGGCATCCGATTGGCACAGGCCCTTCTGCAGCAGCGGCTGCAGCGCCGGCATGATGGTCTTCAGGGCCTGCGTGGGCAGGGCGCTGGTGAAGGTGTAGCCCTCGGCATGGGGGGCGGCGGCGTAGACCATCATGGTGCCGAAGTAGCGATCGCCGATCAGGAACACGAAGGTGCCCGAACGGCTGACGACCCGTGCCGAGGTCAGCTGGCCGTTGCGGCCGTAGACCTCGTAGCGGTGGTCGCCGGTGCCGGTCTTGCCGCCGATCGGGATGACCGCGCCGGCGGCGTCTTTCAGGCTGCCCTTCAGGCGCGAGGCGGTGCCGTTGTCGACCACGTCGACCAGGGCGGTGCGCACGACCTTGGCGAGCGCCTCGGGCAGCACGCGGCGGGCCGGTTCGACCTGGCGTTGCAGGTGGGTCTCGTAGGGCGTGCCGATCGCGAAGGCGAGGTGGTCGAGCCGGCTCGACGGCCGCCGTTCGCCGTCGTTGACGAGGATGCCCATCAGCTCGGCCAGCGCCGCCGGACGGTCACCGGAGGCACCCAGCGCCGTCGCGTAGGACGGTGTCAGCGCATCGAACGGGTAGCCCAGGCGCTGCCAGCGGCGGTGCAGTTCGGCGAAGGACTCGTCCTCGATCATCTGGCGGATGCGGACCTCCTGCGCGCCGCGCTTGCCGGGCGACAGCAGCCAGGCGCCGGCCATGCGGCGGGCCTCGGCGCCGCTGGCGATCAGGTCGGACAGGCGCAGGCGGCCGTCGCGGCGCAGCTCGGCGGCGGTCCACAGCTCGATCGGGTGCAGGCCGGTCAGCAGCGCGCGGGTCTCCAGCGTCTGCCGGGAGGCGCCACCGTGGCGCTTGAGCAGGCGCTCGACCTGTTCGGGCGTCGGCGTCGGCAGCGCGACGCCGTTCTGCGCCGTGCTGCGCTGGTTCTGGCGGACGATGAAGGCGGTCAGCGCGGCGGCATCGGCATCGGGCTGCAGCGCGCCGAAGGCGGCGGCCAGGCGCTCCGGGCCGGGGGTGCCGCGGATCGTGTCGACCAGCCGGTCCTCGACCGCCTCGGGCGTCAGGTTGCGGTAGCGCGCGTGGAAGCGCGCATGGAACTCGCGGCCCTCGTGCTCGATGAAACGTTCGAGGTAGACGCGCCGCAGCGCCTCGGCCTCGGGCCCCGTCTCCTCGCGCAGCAGCGGCGCGGCCGGGCCCTGGTGGGCGTGGTGGCGGACGACGTCGCGCATCAGCCGGATGAAGACGAGGTTGACCGAACGCCGCAGCGCCTCGCGCAGGTCCATCGTGCGGCCGTCGTCGAGCGGGTCGAAGTTGGAGAAGGTGTGCTGGCCGCCGCCGGTGTAGAAGATTTCGTGCGGGCTGGCCGAGTAGCTGCGCCGCATCGCGGCATCGAGCAGCGCCTCCAGCGCCATCGGCTCGGGCGCGGCCAGCAGCTGGTCGCGGGTCCAGCGCGACAGCACGTCGTTGGGCGACAGCGGCAGCGCCTTCAGCGCGTCGCGGTCCTGGCCGGACCAGCGCGCGTGCAGCTCGGCGATCACCTCCAGGTAGCTGACGAGGGTGCGCAGCTTGGCGGTCGAGCCCAGGTCCAGCCGCGCGCCCTCGTTGATGTCGAAGGGCTGGTCGACGTTGTCGGTCTGCACCCGCAGCAGGTTGGCGTGTTCGCCGCGTTCGTAGAGCGTGAAGCTGAATTGCAGGTGCTGCGGATCGTCGCCGTCCTGCAGCAGCCGGAAGCCGTACAGGCCGGCGGCGCGCGCGGCGTCGACCGAACGCAGGCTGCGCAGCGTCTGCGTGACGGCCAGTTGCAGCCGGGCGTCGAGCGTGCTGTCGGCGCGCAGGTCGAGCCGGTCGAGGTCATAGGCGCGCGGCACCGCCAGCAGCGACTGCAGGCGGGTGCGCAGTGCCGTCGCGGCCTTGCGTTCGCTGAAGGGCGGCTGCGGCTCGCGCGGCGGGCTGGCGCTGCGGCGCAGCGGGATCGCCAGCGCGCGGTCGCGCAGCGTCGCCGGGATGACGCCGGCATCGGCCATCACGCGCAGGTAGCTGTCGGTCAGGTCGGCCAGCGCGCGGTCCTGGTTCGGGCCCAGGTAGAACGACGGCCGGCGCTGCGCGACCATCAGCGACAGGGCCTGCTTGAAGGCGGCGGCGCGGCGTTCGGCGGCGTCGGCAACCTCGGGGGCGGGCGGCGATGCGGCATCGGCGGGCGGGTCGGCCGGCGGCGCGCGCAGCAGGTCGTTGAGCTCGTCGAAGTCCTGGCCATACCAGGCCCACAGGCCGTCGCCGATGCCGTGGACCTCGCCCCAGCCGGGCCGGGCGGCCAGCGGCACGGTGTTGAGGTAGGTGCGCACGATCTCGCGCCGGCGCGGCATCGTCAGCTCGCCGCCGGTGTAGGCGCGCAGCGAGGCCGAGGCCATCTGGCGCAGCTTCTCGCCGGCGCCGTCGGTGCGGCCGTCGGGCGAGTGGCGGTACTTCTCGATCTGCGTGGCCAGCGTGCTGCCGCCGGGCGCGCGGCTGTCGTCGCCGATCAGCCGCAGCGCCTGTTCGCCGACCGCCTTGCCCAGCCGCACCCACTCGATCGCCGGGTTCATGCGCGGCCGCTCGGGGTCGAGCAGCTCGCGGTTCTCGATGAACAGCAGCGCGTCGACCAGCAGCGGCGGGATGTCCTCCCAGCGGCCATAGACGCGGCGCGGGTAGCGCGACGTGAACAGCGGTTCGCCGGCGCAGTCGCTGACGTCCAGGCCGGCCTGGTCCTTCTCGGGGTAGATGGCGAACAGGCCCGTGTCGATCAGGCCGAGCTGGGTCTCGCTCATGCGGGCCTGGGCGCTGACGCGGTAGCCCTGGCTGGCCAGCGAGCGGGTCCAGTCGGGCAGGCGGTGGTAGCCCAGCCGCTCGTCATACGGGCCGTCGCCGGGGAAGCGGATGGCGGGGCTCGGGCCGGCCTCGACGACGTGGTGCAGCTCGCTGGTGAAGCCGCTCAGCAGCCAGGCCTGCAGGCGCGAGTGCTGCAGCTCGTGCAGGCCGGCCGCGCCGACCGCGCCGACCGCTGCGGCGGGCAGGCTCCAGCGCAGCACGCGGGCGAACCACCGCAGTCGCGTCGTCCGGACGCGGGGGGGATCGCCGGGTGTCGGAGCCTCGGGGCTCGGGGGGGCGGCGGGGGTGCTGCTGTCGGTCGGGCCGTCCACGTGATGTCCAGGGTGCGCGAGTGCTGATGGGTCACCAAGATAGCCGTTGAAGGCCGACCCTGGTGTGGCGCGAAGTCCAAGTCTGGCACCTCAAACGGGGTGGACGTGGTGTCGGACCGCCAATCGTTCACGGTGTTTCAGCCGGTTGCGAATCAGACACCTGCTGACGCCCCGTGCCGGAATTGAAAGTGTCGGCGCCGCAAAGCGTCACCTTGTGTCGGGCTGTTGCGTCGTTTCATATTCTTCAGTTTCGGGCTCGGAACGGCGCGGGCATACTGCTTCGGATACGGTCCCCGACCCCGAGTCAGGACCTCCAAGAAACGGATCCCACCAAGATGTCGAGCTGGATGCGGCTGCTGCTGGTCACCCCTGACCCGCAGGTCGTTCAAACCCTGGGCGCCGCCCTGCAGGCGCTCTATCTGCTGGAGACCGCGCCCGGCGCGGCGGCCGGCCTGGCGGCCCTGCACAAGGGCCGCCATGACGCGCTGCTGCTGGGCCTGGACGACCGCGACGAGGCGCTGGCGCTGCTGCAGCGCGTGCGTGCCGAGCCGGCCTGGCGCCACCTGCCCGTGGTCGTGCTGTGCGGCGAGCCCGACGAGGTCTTCGAGGACCGCGCGCTGCAGCTGGGCGCGACCGACTTCCTGACGCGGCCGCTGCGGGCCAGCGTGGTGCGCGCGCGCATCGCCAACGTGCTGCACCTGCGCGAACCGCAGGAGCAGCAGCGCCAGAGCGACGCACGCTGGATCCGCGCCGTCGAGGGCGCCGAGCAGGGCGTCTGGGACTGGGACCTGGGCAGCGGCCTGGTGACGCTGTCGCCGCAATGCCGTCTGCTGGCCGGCCTGCCGGCCGAGGCTGGCGCGGCGGTGCCTTTCGCCGACTGGCGCGAGCGCATCCACCCGGACGACGCCAGCGCCGCCCAGCGCCGCCTGGAACGGCACCGGCGCGGCATTGCCAGCGGTTACGAAAGCGAGCATCGCTTGCGTTGCGGTGACGGCAGCGAGGTCTGGGTCCACGAGGTCGGCCGGGTCGTGGCACACGACGCCAATGGCGAGCCGCTGCGCATGATCGGCACGCTGACCGACATCTCGCGCCGCAAGGACGCCGAGGCGCAGGCCCAGAGCCTGACCTTCTACGACCCGGTCACCGACCTGCCCAACCGCCGCAAGCTGGTCGAGCTGCTGAGCCAGAGCCTGGAAGGCGACCTGCTGGGCCGCAGCGGCGCGACGCTGTACCTGATCGACCTGGACCACTTCAAGCTGATCAACGATGCCCACGGCCACGACACCGGCGACCAGCTGCTGCGCGAGGTGGCCGAGCGGCTGCGCGCGTCGGTGGCGCGTGGCGACATCGTCGCGCGCATGGGCGGCGACGAGTTCGCGGTGCTGCTGCTGCACGAGAAGCGCTCGATCGAGCTGGCGCAGTCGGTCGGCCAGAGCGTCGGCGAGCGGCTGCTGCGCGTGCTGGCGCAGCCCTACCGGATCGACGGCCGCCAGCACCACTGCCTGGCCAGCATCGGCGTGGTGGCGGTCGATGCCGACCAGGCCCAGCAGGCCGAGCAGTTGCTGAAGTGGGCCGACATCGCGCTGTACGCGGCCAAGCACGCCGGCCGGGGCTGTCTGCGCAGCTTCGATCCGGCCATGCAGGCGGCCGTCGAGGCCCGTTCGCGGCTGGAGGCCGAACTGCGCGTGGCGCTGTCGGAATGGCAGTTCCGGCTGGTCTACCAGCTGCAGGTCGGCGAGGGCGAACACGCGCTCGGCGCCGAGGCGCTGGTGCGCTGGCAGCACCCGCGACGCGGCCTGATCGGCCCGAACGAGTTCATCGCGCTGGCCGAGGAAACCGGCCTGATCGTGCCGATGGGCCGAGCCCTGCTGGAGCGGGTCTGCCGCCAGCTGGTGAGCTGGTCCGAGGACCCGCAGATGCGCGACATCACGGTCAGCTTCAACATCAGCGCCCGCGAGATGGGCGAGCCCGATTTCGTCGAGGCCGTGATCGAGATCCTGCAGCGCACCGGCGTGCCGACGTCGCGCCTGAAGCTGGAGCTGACCGAGAGCGCGCTGCTCGGCGACGTCGACGACATCGCCGCACGCATGCACCGGCTGCGCCAGCACGGCGTGGGCTTCTCGCTTGACGATTTCGGCACCGGCTTCTCGTCGCTGGCCTACCTCAAGCGCCTGCCCTTCGACCAGCTCAAGATCGACCGCAGCTTCGTGCGCGACATCCTCGACGACAACGTCGACGCCCACCTGTCCCGCGCGATCGTCGCCCTGGCCGCCAGCCTCGGCCTGAGCGTCGTCGCCGAGGGCGTCGAACTCGCCGCCCAGGGCGAGATGCTGCGCACCTTCGGCTGCAGCCGCTTCCAGGGCTTCCTGTTCGGCGAACCCATGTCGGCCGAGGACTTCACCGAAGCCCTGCACACGGCGGCGGCCCGCAACACGGTGCCAGGGGTGCTGGCGGATTGAGTCAGCCCGTCGGACACCGGAGGTGTCCGACCTACCGGACGGCGATTGATGAAGGGTTGAGGCGCGGCAAGACGACGCCATCGGACAGCATTCGAACCAGATTTGATGCGCATTGAAACGCCGCCCATCGGCCGGCGCACCTTCGGTAGGTCGGACACGGCACGTGTCCGACGGGCTCGCGCCGATAGGCCACCGATGCACGACCTTGTCGAACGCACCCGTCGCATCGCCCGGTCGGTTCGCTGATGCAACCCCACGCATCACGCGGCACGAGCCCGTCGGACACCGGAGGTGTCCGACCTACCACGGATTTCGATACAGGGTGGATGCGCGGTGGGATTTCGCCACCGGACAGCATTCGATCCACGTGTGATACGCAATGAAACGTCGCCATCGGCCGACGCACATTCGGTAGGTCGGACACGGGACGTGTCCGACGGGCTGGTGCCAATGGGCCACCGCCCCACAACCTCGTTGAACGCACCCGTCGCATCGCCCGGTCGGTTCGCTGATGCAACCCCACGCATCACGCGCCACGAGCCCGTCGGACACCGGAGGTGTCCGACCTACCGGGGGATGCTTTCCGTCGGGATGGACGTCGTGGCCAACCTCGCTTGCGCCACCTGCAGCAACTGCGCCACCACCGCGATGGCGAGGATTTCGGGTTCCTTGCCGGGGATGCCGGGCAGGCCGATCGGGCAGGTCAGGCGGGACAGGGTTGCGGCGCTGATGCCGCGGGCCTCGTGGCGGTGCAGGAAGCGGGCGCGCTTGGTCTGGCTGCCGATCAGGCCGCACCAGGCGAAGTCGCCGCGCCGCAGGATGGCCTCGGTGATGCGCAGGTCGAGGTCGTGGCTGTGCGTCAGCACGAGGAAGAACGCGCCCGGCGGGGCGCTGGCGACCTCGGCTTCGGGGCTGTCGCTGCACAGGCGTTCGATGTGGGCGGTCTCGTGCGCGGCCAGCGGCGGGAACTCGCTCTCGCGCGTGTCGACCCATTGCACCGACACGTGGAGATCGGCCAGCAGCCGCACGATGGCGCGGCCGACGTGGCCGGCGCCGTGCAGTTGCAGGTGCAGCAGCGGCGGCCTGAGGTGCCAGCCCGCCAGCGCGGTGCTGTCGAGCGGGCGCAGCGTCAGCGTGACGTGGCCGCCGCAGCACTGGCCGAGCGACGGGCCCAGGGCGATGGGCCAGATGCGGGGTGCGGCGGCCAGCGCGGCGAGCGCATCCGGGCCTTGCGCCAGCAGCGCACGGGCCGCGTCGATCGCCTGCAGCTCCAGGTGACCGCCGCCGATCGTGCCCAGCACCTGCGTGGCCGAGACCAGCATGTGCGTGCCGGTCTCGCGTGGCACCGAGCCGCGATGGGCGCTGATGCAGACGTCGATGGCGACGCGCCCGGCCGCCAGCCACTGCTGCGCGGTGGCGTGCAGCACCAGCTCGGGCGGCGTGGCGTGGGCCGTGTTCATGGGCCGATGGCCTGCAGTGCCGCCCGGACCGCGTCGACCGCATCGAGGATCGCCTCGCCGGTCGCCGGTGCGCGCAGCGGCGGTTGCACGCGGTGATCGCCGACCGACGAGACCGCATCGCGGATGGCCAGGAAGACGCTGAAGGGCAGCAGCAGCGGCGGCTCGCCGACGGCCTTGCTGCGGTGGATGCTGTCGGCCACGTTGCGGTTCTCGAACAGGGTCGTGTGCAGCGCGGCCGGCACGTCGTTGGCGGTCGGGATCTTGTAGGTGCTGGGCGCGTGGGTCATCAGCCGGCCGGCGTTGGGCGAGCCGTTCATCGGCTGCCACCAGAGTTCCTCGGTGGTCAGCCAGCCCATGCCCTGCACGAAGGCGCCCTCGACCTGGCCGATGTCCAGCGCAGGGTTCAGCGACGCGCCGACGTCGTGCAGCAGGTCCGCGCGCAGCAGCTTCCAGTCGCCGGTCAGCGTGTCGACGATGACCTCGCTGAGCGCGGCCCCGTAGGCGAAGTAGAAGAACGGCTTGCCCTTGAGCCGCGTGCGGTCCCAGTGCAGGCCGGGCGTGGCGTAGAAGCCGTCGCTCCAGAGCTGGACGCGGGCCATGTAGGCCTGCCCGATCAGCTCGCTCCAGCCGATGGCGTGGCCAGCCGGATGCGCGACGACATCGTTGCCGAAGGTGATGCCGGCGGCGTCGACCTGCCAGCGCGCGGCGATGAACTCGGCCAGCCGGGCGCGGATCTGGCGGGCCGCGTCCTGCGCGGCCTTGCCGTTCAGGTCGCTGCCGGTGGAGGCCGCCGTGGCGGAGGTGTTGGCAATCTTCTGCGTGTCGGTCGCCGTCACACGGACCTGCTCGAAGCCGACGCCCAGCTCGTGTGCGACGACCATCGCGACCTTGGTGTTGAGGCCCTGGCCCATCTCGGTGCCGCCGTGGTTCACCAGGATCGAGCCGTCGGTGTAGATGTGCACCAGCGCGCCGGCCTGGTTGAAGTGGGCGACGTTGAAGCTGATGCCGAACTTGATCGGCGTGAGCGCCAGGCCCTTCTTCAGGATCGGGCTGTCGGCGTTGAAGGCGGCGATGGCGGCGCGACGCCCGTCGTGATCGGCCTTCTCGGCCAGCTGGCGCACCAGCGGCTCGATCACGTTGTCCTCGACCACCTGCTCGTAGGGCGTGACGTTGTGCATGTCGGTGCCGTAGAAGTTGGCCTGCCGCACGGCCAGCGCATCGCGCCCGAGCTGGCGCGCGATCTCGTCGAGGATGACCTCGATGGCCAGCGCGCCCTGCGGTCCGCCGAAGCCGCGGAAGGCGGTGTTGCTCTGCGTGTTGGTGCGGGCGCAGTAGCCGCGCATGCGCACCGCCGGCAGCCAGTAGGCATTGTCGAAATGGCACAGCGCGCGGGTCATCACCGGCGGCGACAGGTCGGCGGAATGGCCGGCGTTGGAGATCATGTCCACGCGCACGCCGAGCACGCGGCCGGCGTCGTCGAAGCCGACCTCGTAGTCGAACTCGAAGCCGTGGCGGCGGCCGGTGATGGCGAAGTCGTCGTCGCGATCGGGCCGGAGCTTGACCGGCCGACCGAGCCGGCTGGCCGCCAGCGCGGCGCAGCAGGCGAACAGCGCGGACTGCGATTCCTTGCCGCCGAAGCCGCCGCCCATGCGCCGGCACTGCACCTGCACGCGGTGCGAGGACAGGCTCAGCGCGTGAGCCACCATGTGCTGCATCTCGCTGGGGTGTTGCGTGGAGCAGTGCACCAGCAGGCCGCCGTCCTCCTGCGGGATGGCGTAGGAGATCTGGCCTTCCAGGTAGAACTGTTCCTGTCCGCCCAGGCTGAAGCTGCCGGCCAGGCGATGCGGCGCGGCGTCCAGTGCGGCGTCGGCGTCGCCACGGTCCAGCACCATCGGCGGGACCACGTACTGGCCCAGCGCATGGGCCTCGCGGGCGGTCAGCACGGCGGGCAGGGGCTCGGCGCGGATCACCTGCCGGGCCTTGGCGGCGGCGCGGCGAGCCAGCTCACGCGTGCGTGCCACCACCAGGAAGACCGGCTGGCCGACATGGCGCAGCGTGCCGTCGCACAGGATGGGGTCGTCATGCACGATCGGCCCGCACTGGTTCGGGCCGGGGAAGTCGCTGGCGGTGTAGACCGCGACAACGCCGGGCTGGGCGCGGATCACGTCCAGGTCAAGGCCCGTCAGCGTGCCGTGCGCGATCGGCGACAGGCCGAGCGCTGCGTGCAGCGTGCCGGCCATTTCGGGGATGTCGTCGATGTAGGGCGCGCTGCCCTGCACGTGCAGATGGGCCGATTCATGCGCGCGGGCCACGCCGACGCGGCGCGGGTCCCGGGCGGTGGTGACGGCGGCGAGCGAGGTCGGGGCGTTCATGCGGCCTCCGGGGTGTCGAGGGTCTTGCCGGCCAGGCGCAGACGGGTCCGCGACGGATCGAGCGGGTCGTCCGGTCGGGTCTCCAGCCACAGCCGGTGCAGCAGGTTGGCGGCGATGCGCTGGCGGTAGCCGGCACTCGCGCGCAGGTCCGTCAGCGGCTGGAACTCGGCCGCCAGCGCGGCCTGTGCGGCCGCCAGCGTCGCGGCGTTCCAGGGCTGGCCGAGCATCGCGGCCTCGGCCTGTGCGGCGCGCTTCGGCGTCGCGGCCAGGCCGCCCCAGGCCAGCCGGACATGCGCGACGACGCCGGCCGCATCGAGCCGCAAGGCGAAGGCGCCGTAGACGGTGGAGATGTCGCTGTCGATGCGCTTGGAGACCTTCCAGCCGCGCAGCGCCGTGCCGGGCGCGGGCAGCGGCACGTCCATCGCGACCAGCAGCTCGCCGGCTTGCAGCGCGTTGACGCCGTAGCGCAGGTAGAACTGGTCGATCGGCAGGGCACGGCTGACGTCGCCGAGGCGCAGCTGCAGCGTGGCGTCGAGCGCCAGCAGCGTCGGCGGGCCGTCGCCGATCGGCGAGCCGTTGGCGATGTTGCCGCCGAGCGTGCCGGCATGGCGCACCGGCGGGGACGCGAAGCGCTTCCAGGCGTCGACCAGCTCACCGTCCAGCGTGGCCAGCGCGGCCCAGGCGTCCTCCAGGTTGACGGCCGCGCCGATGCGCAAGAGGCCGTCGTGGCGGTCGATGCGCTTGAGCTCGGCGACCTCGCCCAGGTAGATCAGCGTGCCCAGGTCTCGGAACTGCTTGTTGACCCACAGGCCGATGTCGGTGGCACCGGCCAGCAGGCGGGCATCCGGCTCGGCGGCCTTCAGCGCGGCGGCGGCGTCCAGGCTGCGCGGGGCGTGGAAATGCTCGATGCGATCGGGCCGGGCGGGATGCGCGGCGGCGTGGTGCAGCGGCGGGTCCTGTGCCAGCGTGCGCAGCTGTGTGGCCAGTGCGGCGGCGTCGATCCGCGCGCTGCCGGGCCGGCCGAGTTGCCCGGCCGCATCGAGGATCGGCCGGTAGCCGGTGCAGCGGCACAGGTTGCCGGCCAGGTCATCGGCCAGCGTCGCGCGGTCGGCCGGGCCGCCGGCGGCGCACTGGCGTTCGTGGACCGCCGCCATCGTCATCACGAAGCCGGGGGTGCAGAAGCCGCATTGCGAGCCGTGGCAGTCGACCAGCGCCTGCTGGGCCGGGTGCAGCGTGCCGGGCGGCAGGCCGCAGGCGCGTGGCAGGTCCTCGACCGGGATGACGGCCTTGCCGTCCAGCGTGGGCAGGAAGGCCAGGCAGGCGTTGACGTTGCGCAGCCGCAGGGTGTCGTCGCCCGAGCCGATCAGCGTGGCGCCGGGCGTGGCGCGGTCCTGCTCGCTGGCGAGTTCCGCGACCAGCACGGTGCAGGCGCCGCAGTCGCCTTCGTTGCAGCCTTCCTTGGTGCCGCAGCCGCGGGCGTCCTCGCGCAGCCAGTCGAGCAGGCTGCGGGTCGTCGGCACGGCGCCGGGCTGGGTGATCTCGCCGCGGTGGATGAAGCGGATGGGCCGGGGCATGGTCATCGTGGTCATCTTGGTCGTCGTGGGTGCGTCTGCAACGGGTGGAACGGGATCGGGAGTTACCCGCAAGATACTCCGTTCGTCTGTGAGCGGTATACGTCGGGAATGATGGTTGCTATGCTCGAAGCCGTATGAACAGCCGTGTCGACTTTGACAAGATCGAGCTTCATCTCGTCAGGGTCCTCCATACCGTGATCACCGAACGCAGCGTCTCGCGAGCCGCGATGCGCCTGGCCTCCACCCAGCCCGCCGTGAGCGCCCAGCTCAAGCGGCTGCGCGCCCTCACCGGTGACGCCTTGCTGGTGCGTGCGGGCACCGGCATGGTGCCCACCGAGGTCGCGTTGCAGCTGATGGCACCGGCCGAGGCGCTGCTGCGCAGTGCCGAGCAGCTGTTCGGCGGCAAGTTCGGCGACCGCGCGTTCCGGGCCTTCTCGCCGCAGTCGCAGGCGGTCGAGTTCCGCATCGCGGCGAGCGACTACCTCGACCCGAGTTTCTTGCCCGCGCTGGTGGCGCGCGTCAAGCAGCAGGCGCCGCTGGCCCACCTGACCATCCACCCGCTGTCGGCCGACTACGACTACCGCGCCCGGCTGGCGCGCGGCGAGGTCGACCTGGTGATCGGCAACTGGCTTGAACCGCCCGGCGAGCTGCACCTGGGGCGGCTGTTCGCCGACGAGGTCGTCTGCCTCGTCGCGCAGGACCACCCGGCCGTGCGCAACCCGCGCAGCTGGACGCTCGAGCGCTACCTCGACGCCGAACACATCGCGCCGACGGCCCTGCATGCCGGCGCGGTCGGCGTGATCGACGAACACCTGCAGCGGCTGGGCAAGCAGCGCCGCATCGTCGTGCGCAGCCCGCACTTCGCGCTGATGCCGCTGATGCTGGCGCAGACCCAGCTGGTGCTGACGACCGGCCGGCTGTTCTGCCAGCGCTACCTCGACAGCCTGCCGCTGCGCATCGTGCGCTGTCCCGTCAACTTCCCGAGCATGACCTACTACCAGCTGTGGCACGACGTCAGCCACAACGCCGCTTCCCTGCGCTGGCTGCGCGAGACCGTGCGCGACGTGGCCCGCACGCTGGGCAGCGCCCGCACGACCCACGCGCCCGGCGTGACCAACGTGTCGAACGTTTCGAACGTGTCCAACGGGAAGCCGTCATGACCGCGCCGCGCCGCATCGCGCTGCAGGGCGACCTGCTCGACTTCACCGCCGATCCGGGCTGGTCGGCGCCGCAGGACGGCCATCCCGGCGTGCGCCATCGGCCCGGCCACTGGCTGCTGATCGAGGACGGCCGCATCGTCACGGTGCAGGCCGAGGCCCCGGGACCGGACTGGCAGCGCGAGGTCCGCACCGGCCAGCTGATCCTGCCCGGCTTCATCGACACCCACGTGCACAGCCCGCAGCTGGACGTGATCACCAGCTACGGCACCGAGCTGCTGGACTGGCTGGAGACCTACACCTTTCCGGCCGAGCGGCGTTATGCCGATCCGGCCGTCGCGCGGGCCGGCGCGGCGGGTTTCCTGGACGCGCTGCTGGCGCACGGCACGACCACGGCAGTGGTGTTCCCCACCGTCCACAAGGTCTCGGCCGATGCGCTGCTGGCGGCGGCGCACGAGCGCGGCATGCGGCTGATCGCCGGCAAGGTGCTGATGGACCGCCACGCGCCCGACGGCCTGCGCGACGACGTTGTCGGCGCCGAGGCCGACAGCCGCGAGCTGATCGCCCGCTGGCATGGCACCGGTCGCCTGTCGTATGCGCTGACGGTGCGTTTCGCGCCGACCAGCACGCCCGCGCAGCTGGCGATGGCCGGCCGCCTGCTGGCCGAGATCCCGGGCCTGTACATGCAGACCCATGTGGCCGAGAACCGCGCCGAGGTGGCCTGGGTCGCCGAGCTGTTCCCCGAGGCGCGCAGCTACCTGGACGTCTACCACCGCGCCGGCCTGCTCAACGAGCGTGCGGTGCTGGCCCACGGCATCTGGCTCGACGACACCGACCGTGCCTTGCTGGCCGACACCGGCGCGCAGATCGCGCACAGCCCGAGCAGCAACCTGTTCCTGGGCAGCGGCCTGTTCGGCTGGCAGGCGCTGGAGGCGGCCGGCGCGCGCGTCAGCATCGCCAGCGACGTGGGCGGTGGCACCAGCCTGTCGATCCAGCGCACGCTGTCCGATGCCTACAAGATGCAGGCGATGCAGGGCGTGCGGCTGTCGGCCTACAAGGCCCTGCATGCGGCCACGCGCGGCGGCGCCGAGGCGCTCGGGCTGGCCCATGAGATCGGCTCGTTCGAGCCCGGCTGCACGGCCGACCTGTGCGTCTGGGACTGGGCCGCCGGCCCGGTCGCGACGCACCGCGACGCGCTGGCGCGCAGCTTGCACGAGCGCCTGTTCGCCTGGCTGATGCTGAGCGACGAGCGCAACCTGCGCGAGACCTGGATTGCCGGCCGTGCCCGGCCGACCGCCTGACCTGGAGCCCACCGATGAGCCCTGTTCCTCGCCTGCAACTCAGCGGCATCACCAAGCAGTACCCGGCGGTGCGCGCCAACGACGACGTCAGCCTGACGGTGATGCCCGGCCAGATCCATGCCGTGCTGGGCGAGAACGGCGCCGGCAAGTCGACCATGATGAAGATGATCTACGGCGCGGTGCAGCCCGATGCCGGCGAGATCCGCTGGAACGGCCAGACCGTTCGCATCGCCAGCCCGGCGCAGGCGCGCACGCTGGGCATCAGCATGGTCTACCAGCACTTCTCGCTGTTCGACACGCTGACGGCGGCCGAGAACGTCTGGCTGGGCCTGGACAAGTCGATGAGCCTGGCCGATGTCACCGCCCGCATCCGCGAGGTTGCCGGGGTCTACGGCCTGGACGTCGACCCGCTGCGGCCGGTCCACACGCTCAGCGTCGGCGAGCGCCAGCGGGTCGAGATCGTGCGGGCGCTGCTGACGCGGCCGCAGCTGCTGATCCTCGACGAGCCGACCTCGGTGCTGACGCCGCAGGCGGTCGACAAGCTGTTCGTGACGCTGCGCCAGCTGGCCGACGAGGGCTGCGCGATCCTCTACATCAGCCACAAGCTCGACGAGATCCGCGCGCTGTGCCACCACTGCACGGTGCTGCGCGGCGGCAAGGTCACCGGCGAGGTCGACCCGACGCAGGAGACCAACGCGTCGCTGTCGCGCCTGATGATCGGCGCCGAGCCGCCGGCGCTGCAGCACCGGCCGAGCCGGCCGGGCGAGGTCGCGCTGGCGGTCAAGGGCCTGAACCTGGCCAAGCAGGATCCGTTCGGCATGAACCTGGCCGACATCGCGCTGGACGTGCGCTGCGGCGAGATCGTCGGCATCGCCGGGGTGTCGGGCAACGGCCAGCAGGAACTGATGGCCGCGCTGTCCGGCGAGGACCCGCGCGCCGCGCCCGGCAGCCTGGCGCTGTTCGGCCACGACGTCTCGCGCGCGTCGCCGCGCCGGCGTCGCAAGCTGGGACTGCATTTCGTGCCCGAGGAACGGCTGGGTCGCGGCGCCGTGCCGACGCTCTCGCTCGCGCACAACGTGCTGCTGACGCGCACCGAAGGCGTCGGCGCCGGTGGCTGGCTGAAGATGGCCGCGATCCGCGCGCAGGCCGCCGGCCTGATCGAGCGCTTCAAGGTCAAGGCCGGCGGGCCGGACGCGGCGGCCAAGTCGCTGTCGGGCGGCAACCTGCAGAAGTTCATCGTCGGCCGGGAGATCGACGCCCAGCCGAAGCTGCTGATCATCAGCCAGCCGACCTGGGGCGTGGACGTCGGCGCGGCCGCGCAGATCCGCGGCGAGCTGCTGGCGTTGCGTGACGCGGGCGGCGCGGTGCTGGTGGTCAGCGAGGAGCTTGACGAGCTGTTCGAGATCTGCGACCGCATGGTCGTCATCGCGCAGGGCCGCGTCTCGCCGTCGATCCCGACGGCGCAGGCGACCATCGAACGCATCGGCGAATGGATGTCGGGCCTGTGGGACGCGAAGGACGCCGCCGCCGTCCCCGGCCACGCCTGAGCCGGCCACGGCCGCGCACGAGAGAGAACCAAGGAACCGACATGTTCAAGCTCGAACCCAGGGCCCAGCCCTCGCAGTGGATGTCGCTGGCCTCGCCGCTGCTGGCGCTGGTCATCACCGTGCTGATCGGCATCACGCTGTTCGTGATGCTGGGCAAGGACCCGGTGAAGGGCCTGCAGGTGTTCTTCCACGAGCCGATCAAGAACGCCTACGCGCTGTCGGAACTGAGTGTGAAGGCGGTGCCGCTGGTGCTGATCGCGCTGGGTCTGGCGGTGTGCTTCCGCTCGAACCTGTGGAACATCGGCGCCGAGGGCCAGTACATCTTCGGCGCGCTGGCCGGTGGCTGGGTCGCGCTGCAGGTCGGACCCGATTCGGGCTGGGCCTGGATGGGGCGCGGCATCGTCGTCGTGGTCCTGCTGGCCGGCGTGCTCGGCGGCATGGTCTGGGCCGGCGTGGTGGCGCTGCTGCGCGACCGCTTCAACGCCAGCGAGATCCTGGTCAGCCTGATGCTGGTCTACGTCGCCGAGATGGTGCTGAGCTACCTCGTCTACGGCCCCTGGAAGGATCCGCAGGGCTACAACTTCCCGCAGACCGTCACCTTCGACGCGATCACCCGCATCCCCAAGCTGTTCACCGGGCTGCGCGCCAACATCGGCGTGCTGGTCGCGCTGGCGCTGGTGGTGGCCTTCACGGTGTTCCTGTTCCGCACCTACCGCGGCTATGCGCTGCAGGTCGGCGGGCTGGCGCCGGCGGCGTCGCGTTATGCCGGCTTCTCGTCACGCGCGGCGCTGTGGACGGCGCTGCTGGTGTCGGGCGGCATGGCCGGCCTGGCCGGTGCGCTGGAGGCGGCCGGACCGCTCGGCCAGCTGACGCCGTACGTGCCGGCCGGCTACGGCTTCGCGGCCATCATCGTGGCCTTCGTCGGCCGGCTGCATCCGGTGGGCATCGTGTTCTCGGCCGTGCTGATGAGCATGTTCTACATCGGCGGCGAGCTGGCGCAGTCGCGCATGGGTCTGCCCAAGTCCATCACGGGCGTGTTCCAGGGCCTGCTGCTGTTCTCGCTGCTGGCCTGCGACACGCTGATCGTCTACCGGCTGCGCTGGGTCGCGCGCAAGGCGCCGGCAGCCCCGGCCACGACCGCCAAGACGGCCACCAGCCAGGCTCGCACGGCCTGATGCCGGCGCCCCGACACCCTCATCGGAACCCCATGCCATGAACGAAATCGCCTTGCTGCTGGCCGCCACCCTGAGTGCCGGCACCGTGCTGGCCATCGCCGCGCTGGGCCTGCTGATCAACGAGCGGGCCGGCATCCTCAACCTCGGCGCCGAGGGGATGATGCTGGTCGCCGCGATCGCCGGATTCGCCACCTCGGTGCACACCGGCAACGACTGGCTCGCCTTTGGTGCCGGTGCGCTCGCCGGTGCCGCGATGGCCGCCATCTTCGGCGTGCTGGTGATCTGGCTGAACACCAACCAGTACGCCTCCGGCCTGGCGCTGAGCCTGTTCGGCGGCGGCTTCTCGGCCTTCCTGGGCATCAGCTACACGCAGGCCAAGCTGGCCGAGCGGCCGCGCTTCGAGGTGCCCGTGCTGGCCGACATCCCCTTCATCGGCCCGGCCTTCTTCAAGCATCACCCGATGGTCTACCTGACCGTGCTGTTCATGCTCGCGCTGGCCTGGTTCCTCTACCGCTCGCGTGCCGGACTGGTGCTGCGCGCGATCGGCGAATCGCCCGAATCGGCCCATGCGCTGGGCTATCCGGTGCGCCGCATCCGCTTCGCCGCCGTGCTGGCTGGCGGGGCGCTGTGCGGTGTCGCGGGGGCCTACCTGTCGGTCATCTACACGCCGCTGTGGGTCGAGGGCATGACGGCCGGCAAGGGCTGGATCGCGCTCGCGCTGACGACCTTCGCGACCTGGCGCCCGGCCCGGGTCTTGCTCGGGGCCTACCTGTTCGGCGGCGTCACGATGCTGCAGTTCCACCTCCAGGGCGAGGGCGTGCAGATTCCCAGCCAATGGCTGACCATGCTGCCCTACCTCGCCACGGTGGTCGTCCTGGTGCTGATCTCGCGCAATCCGACGTGGATACGCATCAACATGCCGGCCTCGATCGGCAAGCCCTTCTTCCCGGGCTCCTGAGCCCCCCCATAATTTCACCCCGCAGTCGACCGTCACTCTCACGACATCTGGAGAACGCATGACCAAGCTCTCGAAGCGAACGATCCTCAAGGCCACCAGCTGGGCCGCGCTGGCCGCCACCGCCGCGCTGGTGGGTTGCGGCAAGAAGGAAGAGGCGGCTCCGGCCGCGCCCGCCGCCGCACCGGCCTCGGCCGCCGCGGCACCCGCCAAGCCCGAACCGCTGAAGGTCGCCTTCGCCTACGTCGGCCCGGTCGGCGACGCCGGCTGGACCTTCGCCCACGACAACGCCCGCAAGGCCGTCGAGGCCGAGTTCGGCGACAAGATCGTCACCAGCTTCGTCGAGAACGTGCCCGAGTCGGCCGACGCCGAGCGCGTCATGCGCGACCTGGTCGGCCAGGGCAACAAGCTGATCTTCGGCACCACCTTCGGCTACATGGAGCCGATGCTGAAGGTCGCCGCCGACACGCCGGACGTCAAGTTCGAGCACGCCACCGGCTACAAGACCGCGCCGAACCTGCGCACCTACGACAGCCGCACCTACGAGGGTGCCTACCTTGCGGGCGTGATCGCCGGCGGCATGACCAAGTCCAACGTGCTGGGCGTGGTCGGCTCGATCCCCATCCCCGAGGTGATCCGCAACATCAACTCGTTCACCCTGGGCGCCCAGAGCGTCAACCCCAAGGTCAAGACCAAGGTGGTGTGGGTCAACAAGTGGTTCGATCCGCCGAAGGAAGGCGAAGGCGCGCAGAGCCTGATCTCGGGCGGCGCCGACGTGCTGTTCCAGAACACCGACTCCAGCGCGGTGCTGCAGAAGGCCGAGGAGAAGGGCAAGTTCGCCTTCGGCTGGGACTCCGACATGAGCAAGTACGCGGCCAACGCGCACCTGGCGTCGGCCATCATCAACTGGGCGCCGTACTACAAGAAGGCCGTCAAGGACGCGCTGGAAGGCTCCTGGCAGACGGGCGGCGTCTGGTGGGGCGTCAAGGAAGGCGCGATCGACATCGTCTCGATCAGCGACAAGGTTCCGGCCGACCTGAAGGCGAAGGTCGAGAAGGCCAAGGCCGGCCTGGCCGACGGCAGCTTCGCTGTCTGGAAGGGCCCGATCGTGGGTCAGGACGGCAAGGAAGTCCTGAAGAAGGACGAGGTCGCCGACGACAAGTTCATGGGCGGCATCAACTTCTACGTCAAGGGCGTCGAAGGCAAGGTCCCGACCGGCAAGTGATGCCGCACGCCTGACCCGGGGCTTCCCGGGTCACAGGCCAGGCCCGCGAGTGTGCGCATGCGCTATACTCGCGGGCTTTTCCGTTTCAGCTACGCGGAAAGACAGGAAGTCATCCGGCGTCAAGCCGGACAGGCTTTCGAAGCCCGACCTGAGAGGCCGCACCGACAAGCGGCACCGATGCGCCGGGATGCCAGTAGCACCTCAACCCGCAAATGAAAGATTTGCCATGAAGACCTTCAGCGCCAAGCCGGCCGAGGTCGTGCATGAGTGGTTTGTGATTGACGCGACCGACAAGGTCCTCGGACGGGTGGCCAGCGAAGTCGCCCTCCGCCTGCGCGGCAAACACAAGGCCATTTACACGCCTCACGTGGATACCGGTGATTTCATCGTCGTCGTCAACGCGGAAAAGCTCCGCGTGACCGGCACGAAGTCGCTCGACAAGAAGTACTACCGCCATTCGGGCTTCCCGGGCGGGATCTACGAGACCAACTTCCGTGACCTGCAGGCCAAGCACCCCGGCCGCGCGCTCCAGAAGGCGGTCAAGGGCATGCTGCCCAAGGGTCCGCTGGGCTACGCGATGATCAAGAAGCTGAAGGTCTATGCCGGTGGTGAGCACCCGCACGCCGCTCAGCAGCCCAAGACGCTGGACATCTAAGGAGCCGCGATGATCGGTGAATGGAACTACGGCACGGGCCGTCGCAAGTCGTCGGTGGCGCGTGTCTTCATCAAGAAGGGCACCGGCAAGATCACGGTCAATGGCAAGGCTGTCGAAGAGTATTTCGGCCGTCAGACCTCGATCATGATCTGCAAGCAGCCGCTGCTGCTGACCAACAACGCGGAAGCGTTCGACATCAAGGTCAACGTGCACGGCGGTGGCGAGTCGGGTCAGGCCGGTGCGGTGCGTCACGGTGTGACGCGCGCGCTGATCGACTACGACGCCGCGCTCAAGCCCGAGCTGAGCAACGCCGGCTTCGTGACGCGTGACGCGCGCGAAGTTGAGCGCAAGAAGGTCGGTCTGCACGGCGCTCGCCGCCGCAAGCAGTTCAGCAAGCGCTGATCGACAGCGCCAGCCGGCACCACCCTTTCAGGTGGTGTCCGCTGCGGACTGGAACAGGGTGCAACCCTGTTCACAAGACGAAGGGCCACCGTGGGTGGCCCTTCGTGTATGGTGCGGGCGCTGCCGAGCCCGGCCATGCATCTCTCCGGTTCCCCATTGCTCCTCTCCATGCGCTGGAAGCTACTCCGTCGTCGTCTGTCGGTCAGTGCGCCACGGGTCGCCGTGCGCAGCCGCCTGCCCTGGCCCCTGCGCTGGGCCGCGTTCGCCTTGATGCTGGGGTTCTGCGCAGCGCTCGGACTCTGGGCCTACGAGTTCGGCAAGGACATCGCGGGCATCGACCGTGGTGCCCAGGAAGAGCTGGTCCGGCTGCGTGACGAGATCTCCCGGCTGCGCGGCGAACATGACCGCGCCGTCTCGGTCGCCAACTCGGCCGACACGCTGCTGAAGACCGAGCGCGCGACACAGGACAGCCTCGCCGCCCGCGTGAAGTCACTCGAGGCCGAGAACCTTGCGCTGACCCGTGACCTGGCCTTCTTCGAGCGCCTGATGCCCTCGACCGGCGGCAACCGGGTGCTGAACCTGCGCGGCCTGCAGGTCGAGATCGAGGCGCCCGGGCGCCTGCGCTATCAGGGTCTGCTGATGCAGGCCAGCGGCCGCACGGCGGTGTTCCAGGGTCGCTACGAGCTGGCGCTCAGTGGCACGCTCGACGGCAAGGCCTGGTCGCACGTGCTGCGTGAGCCCACGCAGAGCGTGAATCTGAAGCAGTATCAGCGTCTGGAAGGTGCGGCCGACTACCCGTCAGCTGCCGTTGTGAAAATAGTGGAAATCAAGGTCTACGATGCGGCCGGCAAGGTTCAGACCTCCGACACCGCACGCCTCTGACGCGTCAGCGCGCGCTGCACGTCGTCCACTCGCTCATCCACTGTTCTCCAGGAAAAGTCCATGTTCGGTTCGAAAAAGCAGCCTGCGATCCGCAGCCTCGTCGGTGAAGGCACCGTCGTGCAGGGCCTTCTTCGCTTCAGCGGCGGCCTGCGCATCGACGGCGAAGTCCAGGGTGATGTGGTCGCCAGCGCCGATGACACCAGCATCCTCGTGATCAGCGAGAAAGCCAGGGTCGTGGGCACGGTCAAGGCCGGCCATGTCATCATCAACGGCACCGTGATCGGGCCGGTCGAGTCGACTCACCTGCTTGAGCTGCAGCCCAAGGCACGCATCGAAGGCGAAGTTCGTTACGAGTCGCTCGAGATGCACCAGGGCGCGTCGATCGATGGAGCGCTCCAGCGCATGAGCGGCGGGGTTCTCCCCGGCGCCGTCATCGACGACAAGCCTTCGCTGAAGCTGCTGGCCACCGGCAACGACACGAATTGATCCACCCAGCCGGGGCTCCTCGCAGCCTCGGGTTCCTTCGAGCAGAAATCAGGAGTCGCCCATGAGCGCCGTTGCGGAAAACGTCCAGACCGAGATGCCCGCGCCCATCATCTTCACCGACAGCGCCGCCGCCAAGGTGGCTGATCTGGTGGCCGAGGAAGGCAACCCGGACCTGAAGCTGCGCGTCTTCGTGCAGGGTGGTGGCTGCTCCGGCTTCCAGTACGGCTTCACGTTCGACGAGATCGTCAACGACGACGACACGCAGATGGCCAAGAACGGCGTCACGCTGCTGATCGATGCCATGAGCCTGCAGTATCTCGTCGGCGCCGAGATCGACTACAAGGAAGACCTCCAGGGCGCCCAGTTCGTCATCAAGAACCCGAACGCGACGACCACCTGCGGTTGCGGATCGAGCTTCTCGGTCTGACCGCCCGGTCACGCCGCGATCAGCCGCCTCCGGGCGGCTTTTTCATGTCCGCAGACGACGCCTGGAGCGAGATCAGGCCGGGTAGCGGGCGCCGAGGATGCGCGGCCCGCGCGCTCCGGTCACCGCTGGCTCGTTCCCGGCCCGACCGAGGAGATGCTGGTGCGCCAGCCAGGCAAAGGCGGCGGCTTCGACCTGCATCGGCGGCAAGCCAGCCTGATCGGAGCCACACACGCGCATGCCTGGGAGGGCGATCTTCAGGCGCCGCATCAGGTCATCGTTGTAGGCGCCGCCGCCACAGACGAGCAGTTCGCGCGCGGTTGGCGCGGCGCGCTGGATGGCTTGGGCGATCGACGCGGCCGTGAACTCGCAGAGCGTCGCCTGGACGTCGACGGCGTTCAAGCCGATGCAACCGGCCGCCGACAGCCGGTGCTGCAACCAGTCGGCGTGGAACAGGTCCCGCCCCGTGCTCTTGGGCGGTGGCAGGCTCAGGTAGGGCTCGGACAGAAGTGCGGCCAGCAGCCCGCTGTCCACCCGGCCTTGCGCGGCCCAGCGGCCAGCGTTGTCGTAGGGGAGTCCCTGGTGCCGGGCGATCCAGCCATCCATCAGCACATTGCCCGGACCGGTGTCCCAGCCGCGTGGAGGCTGGCCAGGCACCAGCACGGTCAGGTTGGCGATGCCGCCGATGTTGACGACTCCGAGCGTGGCATCGGTGCGTCCGAACACGGCGCCGTGAAACGGTGGAACCAGCGGCGCGCCCTGTCCACCTGCGGCGACGTCGCGGCTGCGGAAGTCGGCGATCACGTCGATGCCGCAACGTTCGGCCAGCAACGCCGGGCTGTTGATCTGGCAGGTGTAGCCGATGCCGTCGTGCAGGCCGGGCTGGTGACGCACGGTCTGACCGTGGGCACCGACGGCGCTGATGTCCTGCGGCTGCAGGCCCGTGTCGGACAGGAGCCGCGCGACCGTGGCCGCATAGACCTCCGCCAGTGAATGGGCGGCCAGGGCACTGCGGTGGAGTTCGTCGGGGCCGCTGGCCTGCAGGGCCATCAGCCCGGCACGCAACTCCGCAGAGAAGGGCAATTGCGCGTGTGCATCCACGCCGAGCCAGCGGCCGTCGTCATCCCATCGGGCGACGACGCCGTCGACGCCGTCCATCGACGTGCCCGACATCAGGCCGATGCAGCGGATCATCGTCGCGGCCGTGCGCCGCTCACTCCATCTGGGCGACCGCAGAGGCGGAGGCGATGGCGCCGGCGAGGCGATCCTGCTCAAGCGCAGCCATGCTGCGGAAGCGACCCAGTGCGGCGGTGCTCAGGCTGACGGCCTCGGAGCTTCGGGCCACCTTGATCGGATCGACCTGGCGGCCACCCTGCTTGAACTCGAAATGCAGATGCGGGCCGGTTGCCCAGCCGGTACTGCCGACCGCGCCGAGCGTTTCGCCCTGGCCGATCTTCTGGCCCACCCGCACGCCGATCCGGCTCAGGTGGGCATAGACGGTGCTGTGTTCGCCGCCGTGGCGGACGATCACCACGTTGCCGTAGCCGTTCTGGACCCCTGCGAACTCGACGGTGCCGTCACCGATGCTGCGCACGGGCGTGCCCGTGGGCGCCGCGTAGTCGACGCCGAGGTGGGCGCGCCACTGTTGCAGGATCGGGTGGAAACGCATCGAGAAGCCGGACGTTACCCGCGAGAACGCCAGCGGCGAGGCGAGGAAGACACGCGCCTTGCTCTTGCCGTCGGCGCTGTAGTAACCGCCGCGCTGATCACCTTCCTGGAACCAGACAGCGTCCAGCACATGGCCGTCGTTGACGAAGCGGGCCGACAGCACGCGTCCGACGTTGGCGCCCCAGGTCAGCGGTTGACCGTCTGCCGACAGCGACTCGTAGATCACCGCGAAGGTGTCGCCCTTGCGAAGTTCGCGACGGAAGTCGATGTCGCTGCCGAAGATCTCGGCCATCTGCGCGGTGACCGAGTCGGGCAGACCAGCCTGGTCGGCGGCGGCGAACAGGCTGGACTGGATCGTTCCGGCGCTGCTGCGCACGTCGACGCCCAGGGCCACGTCTTCCTCGTGGATGTTGAAACCGCGGCCTTCTCGCTGGATCGTCACCCGCGAGAAGTGGGTCAGTGCGCGCGAGCTGTCGAGGGCGGGACCGCGCACGATCAGTTCCCGGAGCTGCCCGTTGGCGCCGGCCTGGCTGGTGGCCTGCACGCGTTTGCCGGTACGGCCGGTCAGGATGCGCTGTGCCGTGCGATCACGACGCAGGAAGCTGGCCGCTTCGAGATCCTGGATGCCCAGGCGTGCCAGCAACGAATCGGCGGTGTCGCCGGCGCGGGTCACATCGTTGCGGTGCAGGGCGAGTGCCAGATCGTCGAGCGACGAAGCCTGTTGCGCAAGATCCGGCACCGAGAGCGTCTCGGTGATGATGCGGGTGCTGACCGGCGTGGTGTCGATCGGCGTCAGCGGTGCGACGCCGAAGGCCGTCACCGCGCTGCCCAGCAGCAGCGTCAGGGCGGCGCCGCTCAGGACCCGGGGATGCTGGCGCAATGCCAGTTCGGCACGTGCCATGCACAGGCGCACGTGTTCGCTTCGAATCTTCAACCGATGTCACCAGATGAGTGCCCGCGTGGCGGGCCATGTCGGGTCGGGAAGGCGGGTGGCCTGCCCGTCGGATGCGGGGTGGGCGACGCCTAGAATCCAGGGCCGCCGAACGCGTCAAATCAGTATACCGACGCGTACCACCGTGAAATTTGTAATAACCCGTAGCGATCTTTCATGTCGAGCCAGCCTGAACGCACGTCCGAGACCCCCGCGCGGGAGCCCCTGTCCGATGCGGTCCAGGCCGCCCTCCAGGTCACCCGCCGGGGCTGCGAGGAGCTGTTGCCGGAGGCCGACTGGATCCGCAAGCTGCAGCGTTCGGAGGCCAGCGGCCAGCCCTTGCGCATCAAGCTCGGGCTGGACCCGACCGCGCCGGACATCCACCTCGGCCACACCGTGGTGCTCAACAAGCTGCGCCAGCTGCAGGACATCGGTCACACGGTGATCTTCCTGATTGGCGACTTCACGTCGATGATCGGCGACCCGTCCGGGCGCAACACCACCCGTCCGCCGCTGACGCCCGAGCAGATCAAGGCCAACGCCGAGACCTACTACCGGCAGGCCAGCCTGGTGCTCGATCCGGCCCGCACCGAGATTCGCTACAACTCCGAATGGAGCGATCCGCTCGGCGCGCGTGGCCTGATCTCGCTGGCCTCGCGCTACACCGTTGCCCGGATGATGGAGCGCGACGACTTCACCAAGCGCTACAAGGCCGGCACGCCGATCTCGGTGCACGAGTTCCTCTACCCGCTGATGCAGGGCTACGACTCGGTGGCGCTGCGCAGCGACCTCGAGCTCGGCGGCACCGACCAGAAGTTCAACCTGCTGATGGGCCGTCACCTGCAGCAGGAGTACGGCCAGGAGCCGCAGTGCATCCTGACGATGCCGTTGCTGGTCGGTCTGGACGGCGTGGACAAGATGTCCAAGTCCAAGGGCAACTACATCGGCATCAGCGAGCCCGCGAACGCGATGTACGCCAAGATCCTGTCGGTCAGCGATGACCTGATGTGGACCTACTACACGCTGCTGAGCTTCCGCAGCGAGGCCGACATCGCCGCGCTGAAGTCCGAGGTGGCCGGCGGTCGCAACCCGAAGGACGCCAAGGTGCAGCTGGCCCGCGAGATCACCGCCCGCTTCCACGGTGCGGCAGCGGCCGATGCGGCCGAGCAGGATTTCGAGAACCGCGCCCGCGGTGGCGTGCCCGACGACATCCCGACGGTGACGTTGTCCGGCGCCCCGCTGGGCATCGGCGCGCTGCTGCGCCAGGCCAACCTCGCGCCATCGTCGAGCGAGGCCAACCGCCTGATCGAGCAGGGCGGCGTTCGTGTCGACGGCAGCGTCGTGTCGGACAAGGGCCTGAAGCTGGCCGCCGGCAGCTATGTCGTCCAGGTCGGCAAGCGGAAGTTCGCTCGGGTCGAACTGGGCTGATCAGGCGGGTCCGGCCGCGTCCTGTTCCCGGACCTGGACCTGGACCGGGAAGTTCAGGCTGACCTCGAAACGCCAGACCGGATCGGTGCCGTCGAGCGTGGTGAAGGCCAGCGTCGCGCCCGATTGCCGGGCGACCGTCTGCACCATCGTCAGGCCCAGGCCGGAACCCTCGGCGAAGGTCGAGCCACGCTCGAAGGGCAGGGCCAGCCGGTCGACCTGATCGGCCGGGATGCCGGGGCCGTTGTCCTGCACCGCAAGCCGCCCCGGCCCGACACAGATGCGCACGCGGGACCTTGCGCCGCCGTGCTTCAGCGCGTTGTCGATCAGGTTGCGCAACGCGATGCCCAGCGCATCGATGTCGCCTTCGATCGGCTCCAGCGGCTGTGACTCGACATGGATGTCGAGCTGCCCGCTGGCGCGCGCCTCGCCGAACTCGTCCATCACCAGGCCGGCCAGCTGGCTCAGGTCGATGGCCTCGCGGCGCAGCGCGACGCCCGAGTCGATCCGGGCGAGCTGCAGCAAGCGGCTCGCCAGGCGCGTCAGCCGGTCCAGCTGGCGCACCAGCGCCTGCGTGCGTTCGGCCAGTCGAGGCGCGCCGTTCTCCAGCGCCTCGTGCGCCAGCCGCTGCGCCTGGGCCCGTGCCGCCGCCAGCGGGGTGCGCAGCTCGTGGGCGGTGTGGGCGGCGAAGGCACGCTCGGCCTCGACCAGCTTGCTGACCCGCGCCATCAGGCTGTTGACCGTCTCCAGCATCGGCTGCAGTTCGTCGGGCAGCTGCGTGTGCGCGACCGGATGGAGCTGGTGCGGCGCCCGCGTCGACAGGTCCTTGCGGATCGGCTCCAGCGTCAGGAAGCTGCGCCGCAGCACGTGATGCAGCGTCCAGGCCGCCAGCGGCAGCACCAGCAGCACGGGGCCGAGCAGCCAGGCGTAGACGCTCCACAGCGTGGCCTGTCGTTCGGCGCGGGCCTGCGCCACGATGACGCGGCGGGTGCGGTCCGGATGGCTCACGACCAGCGCATACCAGTCCGCCGACTCGACCAGGCCCTGCTCTTCGGTCTGGACCAGCGGTGCCTTGGGCGCGGCGTGCGAGCGCAGCCGCAGGTGGCCGGCACCATCGAAGACCTGATAGACGATGTCGGTCTCGTCGCCGCCGATCTCCAGCACCCGGGGCGGCGCCTCGCCCTGGCCGAGCGCGGCATCGGGCATCGCCAGCAGCTGCTCGGCGGCTTCGAGCAGGGTGTCGTCGAGCAGGATCTTGGCCTTCTCGCGCAGCCCGTAGAAGGCGGCCAGCGACGCCACCAGCCAGAGCACCCCGATGAGCAGCAGCACGCGGTTGCGCAGCAGCCCTTCGAGGCTGTAGCGCCGCGTCGTCTCAGACATCGAGCCGGTAGCCCAGGCCGCGGTGCGTGCTGATGGTCTCGGTGCCCATCTTCTTGCGCAACCGGCTGATGATCACTTCCAGCGTGTTGCTGTCGCCGCTGTGCAGGCCGCCGGCCGAGATCTCGGACTCGATCTCGGCGCGGCTGTGGATGCGGCCAGGCCGGTTGGCCAGGCAGCGCAGGATCGCCCATTCGAGCGCCGTCAGGTCCAGCACCAGCCCGCCGCGCAGGACGGTGCGGTGTTCGAGGTCGATCTCGTTGTCGCGCACCTTCAGGCGCGGCGACGGCGTGCTGCGGCGGCGCACCGCCTCGACCCGCGCGAGCAGTTCGTCGAGGTCGAAGGGCTTGACGAGGTAGTCGTCCGCGCCGGCCTGCAGGCCGCGGATCCGGTCGCTGACCTGATCGCGCGCGGTCAGGGCCAGCACCGGCGTCTGGATGCCCTGGCTGCGCCAGTCGCGCAGCAGGTCGGTGGCGTCTCCGTCGGGCAGGTTGAGATCGAACAGCGCCATGTCGCAGGTCACGCCGCGTGCCTGGGCGATCAGCTTGCACCAGTACACCTCGTGACCGGCGGCTTCAAGGTGGTCACAGACCGCCTGGCCCAGGTCGATGTCGTCTTCGAGCAGCAGGATGTGCATGGGTGCGTTTTGCGTGCGGTGCGGAACGGGGCGGACTTCGATCGCTGCCCCGCGTTCCCCCGACAATCATGCGATGCAAGTCAGCAGCTATCTCAAGTTGTCGGTGTTGGTGGCCCTGGTCACGATCGTACTCAAGACCGCCGCGTGGTGGACCACCGGTTCCGTCAGCTTGTTGTCGGACGCGGTGGAATCCCTCGTGAATTTGGCCGGCGCGATGTTCGCGTTGGCCATGGTCACGATCGCGGCGTTGCCTCCGGACGACAAACACCCGTACGGCCACCACAAGGCCGAGTACTTCTCGTCAGGCTTCGAGGGCCTGCTGATCTTCGTGGCCGCGCTGGCGATCATCGTCGCGGCCATCCAGCGCTGGCTGAATCCGCAGCCGCTGGAGGCGCTCGGTCTGGGTCTGGCGCTGTCGGTGATCAGTTCGGGGCTGAACGGCGCGCTGGCCTGGGCGATGCTGCGCAAGGCCCGTGAACACCGCTCGATGGCGCTCGAAGGGGATGCCCGTCATCTGCTGACCGACGTCTGGACCTCCATCGGCGTGGTCGGCGGGCTGATCGCGGTGCAGTTCACCGGCTGGTTCTGGCTCGACCCGCTGATCGCGATCGCGGTGGCGCTCAACATCCTGCGCGAGGGCGGCTCGCTGGTCTGGCGTTCGGCGGAGGGCCTGATGGACCACGCCGTCGAGCCCGAGATCCAGGACCGCATCCAGGCGGTGCTGAAGGAGTTCGACCACCCGACCATCCGGTTCGACCACGTCAGCACCCGCCGCGCCGGTGCGCGCAACTTCGTCGACCTGCACATGCACATGCCGGCGGGCTGGTCGCTCGGTCGCGCAGCCGCCTTGCGGGCGTCGGTCGAGCAGGCGCTGATGAGCGCGGTGCCGGGCCTGCGGGCCTCGATCCAGCTGCTGCCGTCCGACGTCGAGGCGCGCAGCGGCGACGTCGACGACCTGATCTGAGCCGGCCACGAAAAAGGCCGCAGCCCTGACGGGTTGCGGCCTGTTGCCGTGAGGCGCTCAGCGATCAGTCGGCGTACTGGCCGGCGGCCTTGATGACCGGGCCCCACTTGTTGATCTCGGCCTCGACGAACTTCTTGTGGTCGGCCGGGTTGTTGCGTGCGTCGTGGATGATGACCGCGCCCAGCGCTTCCTGGCGCTTGGCGAAGTCGGCATCGGCCAGCGCGGACTTCAGCGCCGCGTTGAGCTTGTCCAGCACCGGCTTGGGCGTGCCCTTGGGGGCATACAGGCCGTGCCAGATGCTGACGTTGACGCCCTTCAGGCCGGCCTCGTCCAGCGTCGGCAGCTTGGCGTAGGCGGGGGTGGTCAGGCGCTTGGTCGTCGTCACCGCATAGGCCTTGACCTTGCCGCCCTCGACCTGCGACGTGGTGTTGGTGGTCTGGTCGCACATGATGTCGACCTGGCCGCCGAGCAGGTCGTTCATGGCCGGCGCAGTGCCCTTGTACGGCACGGTCGTCATGTCGATCTTCAGGCTCTGCTGGAACAGCAGGCCGCACAGGTGCGAGGCCGAACCCAGGCCCGCGTTGGCCAGGTTGATCTTGCCCTTGTTCGCGTCGAGCCACTTCTGCAGCTCGGCGAAGTTGTTGGCCGGCAGCGTGCTGCGGCCGACCACCGTCATCGGCACCTCGTTGATCATGCCGACGTACTCGAAGTCCTCGAGCGTCTTGTAGGGCATGTTGCGGTACAGCGCCGGCGAGGTCGCCATGCCGATGTGATGCAGCAGCAGCGTGTAGCCGTCCGGCGCCGCCTTGGCGGTCTTGGCGGCGCCCAGCGTGCCCCCGGCGCCGCCGACGTTGTCGATCACGACCGACTGGTTGTTGAGGTGCTTGCGCAGGGCCTCGGCGAAGTCGCGCGCGACCTTGTCGGTCGGGCCGCCTGCCGTGAAGGGCACGACGATCGTGACGGGCTTCTCGGGGTAGCCCTGGGCCATCGCGGAAGCGGCGGTCAGCGCGGCAATCGCGCCCAGCATCAGGTGTTTCATCAGGGGCTCCTGGGTGTGGAGGATCGGTGCCGGGATCGTAGGTTCGCCCGGGCGTGATGCCATGTCGGGAAACACGTAATCGGCGCCGACAGGCTGACGCGCCGGCCCTCAGCGATAGCTGCGCGCGTCCTCGATCACCTTGCCGTCGTTGGGCAGGCTGCCGGGTGCCACCAGCACGACCTCGGCCCGCAGCTTCGTGACGTCGCGCACGCTGTCGGCGATGCGGGCGACCAGCCCGTCGGGCGTGCCGGCCACCTCGACCTGCAGCGTCATGCGGTCATCGGCCATCTCGCCGCTGACGACCAGCCGGGCGCGCAGCAGCTCGCTGTGGCGGCGCCGCACCTGCTCGACCTGGCCGGGGTGGACGAACATGCCGCGCACCTTGGTGGTCTGGTCGGCCCGGCCCATCCAGCCCTTGATGCGGGCGTTGGTCCGGCCGGTCGGGCAACGGCCCGGCAGCACCGCCGACAGGTCGCCGGTGCCGAAGCGGATCAGCGGGTAGTCCGGGTTCAGCGAGGTCACGACCAGCTCGCCGACCTCGCCCTCGGCGACCGGCTCGCCGGTGCCCGGGCGGACGATCTCGACGATCACGCCCTCGTCGATCACCAGCCCCTCGCGGGCCGAGGTCTCATAGGCGATCAGGCCCAGGTCGGCGGTCGCATAACACTGGTAGCCGGCGATGCCGCGTTCGATCAGCCAGTCGCGCAGGCTGGGCGGGAAGGCCTCGCCGCTGACCAGCGCCTTGCGCACGCTGGCGATGGCCACGCCGGTCTCGGCGGCTTTCTCGACCAGGATCTTCAGGAAGCTCGGCGTGCCGATGTAGCCGGCCGGCCGCAGCTCGGCCATCGCCTGCAACTGCAGCTCGGTGTTGCCCACGCCACCGGGGAAGACGGCGCAACCCAGTGCGTGCGCGCCCGTCTCCATCATCGAGCCGGCGGGGGTCAGGTGGTAGCTGAAGCTGTTGTGGATCAGCTCTCCGGCGCGGAAGCCGGCGGCATGGATCGCGCGCGACATGCGCCAGTAGTCGCGTGCCTCGCCTTCGGGTTCGTAGATCGGGCCGGGCGACTGGAACACCCGGCGCGTGCGGTGCAGGCCCGGCTGGCCGATCCAGCCGATCGCCGAATGGCCGCCGAAGACGTCGCTGGCGCGCAGCGCCTTCTGGCGTTCGAGCAGTTCGCTCTTGCGCGTGACCGGCAGGCTCGCCAGGGCCGCACGGCTGTTGACGTGCGCCGCGTCGACGCCCGCGAGGATCTGCGCGAACGCCGGTGCATGTCGCTGCGCATGGGCCACCTGGCCGGGCAGCGCGGACATCAGCGCCGCTTCGCGATCGACCGGGTCCCGGGTCTCCAGGGTGTCGAGATGCTCACTCATCGTCTTGGCTCCACGCGCCCAGTTGTTTCTTCACGAGGTTGACGAAGTCGCGCACGTCCGCACCCGACTTCAGCGGCCGCGCCCGCCACTGCGGACTGCGCCGCGACGGCCGCTCGACGATCGCCGCATCGACGACGCCATCACCCGCTGCCACCTTGGCAATCGCCGTCCCGCGCCGCTCGAACACGCCCGCGCGCTCGACCAGCCCGGCCTCCTTCAAGTCGCGCCGCAATCGCACCAGGGCCTCATCGACCTTGAACGCCGGCGCGGCAAAGCCCCACTCTTCCGTCATGCCAACCTCTGCGCAGTCAAAGTAGGACTTCTTCAAGTTCGTCCCGTGGATCCGGCTCCGCCGGTCCACCAGGACGGCCCCCTTGAGGGGGCGGCCGAAGGCCGTAGGGGGTGGGCCCAGTGACCGGCGGCCGAAGGCCGTAGGGGGGGCCTAAGCCAGCCAACGCTTGCGGCGCTTGTAGGACTTGACGTCCTTGAAGCTCTTGCGGTCGCCGCCGCCCATGCCGAGGTAGAACTCCTTGACGTCCTCGTTCTCGCGCAGGTCCTTCGCGGCGCCGTCCATCACGATGCGGCCGTTCTCCAGGATGTAGCCGTAGTCGGCATAACGCAGCGCGATGTTGGTGTTCTGTTCGGCCAGCAGGAAGGTCACGCCCTCGCGGGTGTTGAGGTCCTTCACGATCTCGAAGACCTCCTCGACGATCTGCGGCGCGAGGCCCATCGAGGGCTCGTCGAGCAGCACCATCTTCGGGTTGGCCATCAGCGCGCGGCCGATCGCGCACATCTGCTGCTCGCCGCCCGAGGTGTAGGCCGCCTGGCTGTTGCGGCGCGTCTTCAGGCGGGGAAAGTAGTTGTAGACCTTCTCCAGCGTCTGCGCCACGGCGGCCTTGCCGTCGCGGCGGGTGTAGGCGCCGGTCATCAGGTTTTCCTCGATCGAGAGGTGCGCGAAGCAGTGACGGCCTTCCATCACCTGCACGACGCCACGCTCGACCATGTCGGACGTGCTGAGCTTCTCGATGCGCTCGCCACGCAGCTCGATGCTGCCCTTGGTGACGTCGCCGCGCTCGCCCGCCAGCAGGTTGCTGACCGCCCGCAGCGTCGTCGTCTTGCCGGCCCCGTTGCCGCCCAGCAGCGCCACGACCTTGCCCTCGGGCACCTGCAGGCTCACGCCCTTGAGCACCAGGATGACGTGGTTGTAGATGACCTCGATGCCATTGACGTTCAGGAGGATGTTGGACTGCTGGCTCATGGGATGACCCTTGTCTCGTTCAAGGTCGGTGGACTGCTGTCGGGAGGCTTCGAGGGAGATGGTGGTCTGCCACCACTCCCCCACGATCCGGCCTGCAGGCCGGATCGCTTCGTCAGGCACAGGGAGCCACGCAGGTGGCTCCCTGTGTCCGGACTCAGCCCTGGCAATCCGCCGGGGTGCGGCGGTCGAGCTTCTTCTCGGCGGCGTACTTGTCGGCGGCGCTCTTGACCATCGGCTTGATGATCTGCTCGTCGGCCTGCAGCCAGTCGGAGGTGAAGTTCCACTTGGCGCCGTCCCAGGTGTGGACGCGGACCCAGCCCGCGCCGACGTGGTCGACGCAGCTGGTCGAGACCGGGCGCATCACGCCGGAGAAGCCCAGGCCGTCGAGCTTCTTCTGGTCCAGCGCCAGGTTCTCCAGGCCCCAGCGGACCTGTTCGCCGGTCATGACCTTGCCCTTGCCGTACTTCTCCTGGGCGCGCTTGACGCCCTCGACGGCCAGCATCGCGGAGATCATGCCGCGCATGTAGAGCACCGAGCCGACCTCTTCCTTCGGACCCGTGCCCTGACCCTTGCCGTGGACCTTGGCGATGATGTCCTGCACCACCTTGGCATCGGGCTGCGCGCCGTGCTGCATGGCCGCGGCGTTGTAGCCCTTGGCGGCATCACCGACGTCCTTGACGTCCGGCTCGGCGCCGGCCCACCACACGCCGTACATCTTGTCGCGCGGGTAGCCGGTGGCCACGGCTTCCTTCAGGGCGGTCGAGTTCATCACGCCCCAGCCCCACAGGAAGACGTAGTCCGGGCGGCTCTGGCGGATCTGCAGCCAGGTCGACTTCTGCTCCACGCCCGGCGCGGTGACCGGCAGCAGCTGCAGCTCGAAGCCGTGCATCTTGGCGCGCTCCTGCAGCAGGGGGATCGGCTCCTTGCCGAACGGCGAGTCGTGATAGACCAGCGCGACCTTCTTGCCCTTGAGCTTGTCGAGGCCGCCTTCCTTCTTGCCGACATGCTGGACCAGCACGTCGGCGTTGATCCAGTAGGTGCCCAGCAGCGGGAAGTTCCACTTGAAGACGCCGCCGTCCTGCGACTCGCTGCGGCCGTAGCCGGCGGTGATCAGCGGGATCTTGTCGGCCGGGGCCTTCTCGGTCAGCGCGAAGGTGATGCCGGTCGACAGCGGCTGGAACACGGTCGCGCCCTTGCCCTTGAGGCGCTCGTAGCACTCCACGCCCTTGTCGGTCGCGTAGCCGGTCTCGCATTCCTCGTAGCTGATCTTGACGCCGTTCAGGCCGCCGTTGGCGTTGACCAGCTTGATGTAGTCGACATAGCCGTTGGCCCAGGGAATGCCGTTGGGCGCGTAGGCGCCGGTGCGGTAGACCAGCACCGGGAAATACTGTTCCTTGGCCTGAGCCTGTGCGGCCGTGGCGGTCAGCAGGCTGGCCACGGTGCTCGCGGTCAGGGCCGCGACGAGGGCGAGGGACTTCAGTTTCATGGTCGTCTCCTGGGTTGGATGGGGTGGGTCGGCGAGATCAATGCGGGAAGGGCCAGAGGCGCAGCTTCTCCTTGGCGATCGACCACAGGCGGGCAAGCCCGTGCGGTTCGACGATCAGGAAGAAGACGATCAGCGCGCCGAAGATCATCGAGGTCAGGTGCGCTGCCGTGGCGGTCGACAGGCCCAGCGTCACCGTCACGTTGTCGAGGATGATGGGCACGATCACGATGAAGGCGGCGCCGAAGAAGCTGCCCATGATCGAACCCAGGCCGCCGATGATGACCATGAAGAGCAGGTCGAACGATCGGTTGATGTTGAAGGCCGCCGGCTCCCACGAGCCGAGGTGCACGAAGCCCCACAGCGCGCCGGCCACGCCGACGATGAAGCTCGACACCGCGAAGGCGGTCAGCTTGGCGTAGACCGGCCGGATGCCGATGACGGCGGCCGCCACGTCCATGTCGCGCATGGCCATCCACTCGCGGCCGATGTTGCTGCGCACCAGGTTCTTGGCCAGCACGCCGAAGACGCACAGGAAGGCCAGGCAGAACAGGTACTTCTGCACCGGCGTCTCGATCGGCAGGCCCAGCACCTTCAGGCCGGCCACGCTGACCGAGCCCGACGACGAGTCGTTGGTGAACCACTTGATGCGCAGGAAGGCCCAGTCGACGAAGAACTGCGCGGCCAGCGTCGCCACCGCAAGGTAGAGGCCCTTGATGCGCAGCGACGGGATGCCGAACAGCACGCCGATGCCGGTGGCGCAGACACCGCCCATCAACAGCGAGCCGATCAGCGGCATGCCCTCGATGCGGACCGCGAAGTTGTAGGCCGCGTAGGCGCCCACCGCCATGAAGGCGCCGGTGCCCAGCGAGATCTGGCCGCAGTAGCCGACCAGGATGTTGAGCCCGAGGGCCGCCAGCGACAGGATCAGGAAGGGGATCAGCACCGCGCGGAACAGGTACTCGGGCGCCACCATCGGCACCACGAACACCGCGAAGGCCAGCAGCAGGCCGATGGCGATGCGGTCCTGCCGGATCGGGAAGATCTGCTGGTCCGCCGGGTAACTCGTCTTGAACTGGCCGTTCTCACGGTAGAGCATGGGATGACTCCGTTGTTCTTCTGTGGCCGCGTCAGACGCGATCGATGATCTTTTCGCCGAACAGGCCCTGCGGACGCACCAGCAGGAAGATCAGCGCGAGCACGTAGGCGAACCAGATCTCGATGCCGCCACCGACCTTCGGGCCGATGTAGACCTCGCTGAGCTTCTCGCCCACGCCGATGATCAGCCCGCCGATGATGGCGCCGGGCACGCTGGTCAGGCCGCCGAGGATCACCACCGGCAGGGCCTTCAGGGCGACCAGCGACAGCGAGAACTGCACGCCCAGCTTGCTGCCCCAGATGATCCCGGCGACCAGCGCGACGAAGCCCGCGACCGACCAGACGATGACCCAGATGCGGTTCAGCGGAATGCCGATCGACTGCGCCGCCTGGTGGTCATCGGCGACCGCCCGCAGCGCCCGGCCGGTGGCCGTCTTCTGGAAGAACAGGCTGAGTGCGGCCACCAGCGCAGCGGCGATCAGCGCGGCGTAGAGGTCTTCCTGGCTGATCAGCACGCCGCCCTGGAAGGTGCTCTCGAACAGGAAGATCGGGTCCTTGGGCAGGCCGACGTCGATCTTGTAGATGTCGCTGCCGAACACGGTCTGGCCGAAGCCGTCGAGGAAGTAGGTGATGCCCAGCGTGGCCATCAGCAGCGTGATGCCTTCCTGGTTGACCAGCTTGCCCAGCACCAGCCGCTCGATGATCCAGGCCACCGCGATCATCGCGACCATCGCCAGCACGAAGCCGACCAGGTTCGCCAGGATCTTGTGGTCGAAGCCCATCAGCTTGGGCGCCCATTCCGAGAAGCGGGCCATCGCCAGCGCGGCGAACAGGACCATCGCGCCCTGCGCGAAGTTGAAGACGCCGCTGGCCTTGAAGATCAGCACGAAGCCCAGCGCGATCAGCGAATACAGCATGCCCGCCATCAGGCCGCCGAAGAGCGTTTCGAGGAAGAAACCCATCTTGTTGCTCCTGCCTCAGTGGCTCGTGCCGAGGTACGCCGAGATGACGTCCTCGTTGTTGCGGACTTCCTCGGGCGTGCCGTCGCCGATCTTCTTGCCGTAGTCCAGCACGACGACGCGGTCGGAGATGTCCATCACCACGCCCATGTCGTGCTCGATCAGCACGATAGTGGTGCCGAACTCGTCGTTGACGTCGAGGATGAAGCGACACATGTCCTGCTTCTCCTCGACGTTCATGCCGGCCATCGGCTCGTCGAGCAGCAGCACCTGCGGCTCCATCGCCAACGCGCGGCCCAGGTCGACACGCTTCTGCAGGCCGTAGGGCAGGCGGCCGACGGGCGTCTTGCGGAAGGCCTGGATCTCCAGGAAGTCGATGATGCGTTCGACGTGCGCGCGGTGTTCGGCCTCCTCGCGGCGGGCCGGTCCGAGGTGGAAGGCCTGCTGGAACAGGTTGGTCCGCATCTTCAGGTTGCGGCCGGTCATGATGTTGTCGATCACGCTCATGCCCTTGAACAGGGCCAGGTTCTGGAAGGTGCGCGCGACGCCCATCTCCGCGACCTGGCGCGAGTTCATGTGGCTGAAGGTCTGGCCGCGGAAGGTGATCTGGCCTTCCTGCGGCGTGTAGACGCCGTTGATGCAGTTGAGCATCGAGCTCTTGCCCGCGCCGTTCGGGCCGATGATGGCGCGCACCTCGTGCTCGCGGACGTTGAAGCTGATGTCGGTCAGCGCCTTCACGCCGCCGAAGCGCAGGCTGATGTTGCGCACGTCGAGCACGACGTCGCCGATGACCTTGGTGCCGGTCTCGGCCAGGGGGTTCTGTCCGGTCATCACGCGGCCCTCCTCGCGGCCGGATAGGTCTTGGCGTCGACGATCTTCAGCGTGGCCGAGACGCTGCCGCTGCGGCCGTCCTCGAACTTCACCGCCGTCTCGATGAATTGCTCGGTCCTGCCGCCGTAGAGCGCCTCGACCAGCACCTGGTACTTGTCGTTGATGAAGCCGCGCTTGACCTTGCGGGTGCGCGTCATCTCGCCGTCGTCGGCATCGAGTTCCTTGTGCAGCACGAGGAAGCGGCTGATCTGGCTGCCGGCGAGCTTGTCGTCCTGCGCCAGGTCGGCGTTGACCTGCTCGACGCACTGGCGGATCAGCTCGTAGACCTCGGGCTTCTGCGCCAGGTCGGTGTAGCCGGCATAGGGCAGGTTGCGCTTCTCGGCCCAGTTGCCGACCGCCTCGACGTCGATGTTGACGAAGGCGCAGACCTTCTCGCGACCGTCGCCGAAGGCCACCGCCTCCTTGATGTAGGGGAAGAACTTCAGCTTGTTCTCGACGTACTTGGGCGCAAACATCGCGCCGTCGTTGGCGCCGCCACGCAGCCGGCCGACGTCCTTGACGCGGTCGATGATCTTCAGATGGCCGTGGCCGTCGATGAAGCCGGCGTCGCTGGTGTGGTACCAGCCATCGGCGCCCAGCACCTCGGCCGTGGCGGCCGGGTTCTTGTAGTACTCCTTGAGCAGGCCGCCGCTCTTGACGAGGATCTCGCCGTTGTCGGCCAGCTTGATCTGCACGCCCTCGATCGGCACGCCGACCGTGTCGGCGCGGGCCTCGTGGTCCGGCTGCAGGCAGACGAACACGGCGGTCTCGGTCGAGCCGTAGAGCTGCTTGAGGTTGATGCCGATCGAGCGGTAGAACGTGAACAGGTCCGGCCCGATCGCCTCGCCGGCCGTGTAGGCCACGCGCACGCGGCTGAAGCCCAGCGTGTTGCGCAAGGGGCCGTAGACCAGCAGGTCGCCGAGCCGGTAGCGCATGCGGTCCAGCGCGCTGACCGCCTTGCCGTCCATCAGCGCCGGGCCGATGCGGCGGGCCAGCGCCATGTAGTGGTGGAACAGGCCACGCTTGATCGCGCTGGCGTCCTCCATGCGGATCATCACGCTGGTCAGCAGGCCCTCGAACACGCGCGGCGGGGCGAAGTAGTAGGTCGGGCCGATCTCCTTGAGGTCGATCGTCACCGTCGCGCCCGACTCGGGGCAGTTGACGACGTAGCCGCAGACCAGCCACTGCGCGTAGCTGAAGCAGTTCTGGCCGATCCATGCCGGCGGCAGGTAGGCCAGCACCTCCTCGGCGCTGCTCAGCTTGTCGAAGCGGGCACCGGCGCCGGCCCGGTCGATCAGCGAGGCGTGCGTGTGCACGACGCCCTTCGGGTTGCCGGTCGTGCCGGAGGTGAAGAACATCGCCGCGACGTCGGCCGTGCGGGTCTTGTCGATCGCGGCTTCCAGGAAGCCGGGGTGGCTCAGCGCATGAGCCTGTCCGGACTCGACCAGGCTGTCCAGCGAGGCCAGGCCGGGCTCGTCGTACTTGCGCAGGCCGCGCGGGTCGTCGAACCAGATGTGCGAGAGCTGCGGGCACTGCTCGCGGATCTCCAGCAGCTTGTCGACCTGTTCCTGGTCCTCGACCACCGCGCAGGTGACCTCGGCGTTGTTGAGCGGGAAGACGAACTCGGCGGCCACCGCGTCCTGGTAGAGCGGCACGGGGATCGCGCCGATCGACTGCGCGGCCAGCATCGTGGCGTACAGGCGCGGCCGGTTGTCACCGACCACCACGATGTGCTGGCCCGGCTGCAGCCCGGCCTGGGCCAGGCCGCTGGCCAGCGCACGGACCTGTTCGGCCAGATGGCGCCAGGTCCAGGTCTGCCAGATGCCGTATTCCTTCTCGCGCAGCGCGGGCGCATCGGGGCGCTGCTTCGCATGCGCCAGCAGCAGGCGCGGGAACGTGTCGGTCACCACGGGTCTCCTCGGGGTCGGCGGGCCCGGGCGGGGCCACGCAGCGATGTCACTCGGGAGCGGATCCTAGGCCGGAGGTTTGACGCCATGTTGTCGGCCCGACGACAATTTGCGGGACTTCCCGGGGCAGGACTTTCCCGGGGCGGTCCTGTCAGCGTCCCGACAGCGAGGATCAGGAGCCTTCCGATGAGCAACGCGATCGAGCCGGACGAATCGAGCGAGCCGCTGCACGCCGCCACCCGCACGCCGCTGCGCCAGCGCGCCCGCCCGGCCCTGCCGGCCGAGCTCGACATGGTCCCGTGGCTGCGCTTGCTGACCCCCGACGAACGTGCCCGCGTCAGCGCCGACCTGCAGGTGGCCGACGCGGCGGTCGGCGACTACGTCTGCAAGATCGGCCGCCCGGCCGGCTTCTGGTTCGGCGTCGTCGACGGCCTGCTGAAGATGAGCAACGACAGCTCGCAAGGCGCCGCCATCACCTTCACCGGCGTGCCGCCCGGCGCGTGGTTCGGCGAGGGCACGCTGCTCAAGCACGAGGTCTACCGCTACAACATCGAGGCCTTGCGCAAGAGCGTGGTGGCCGGCCTGCCGGTGACGACCTTCGAGTGGCTGCTCGGCCGCAGCATCGGCTTCAACCGCTACGTGATGAACCAGCTCAACGAGCGCCTCGGCCAGTTCATCGCCGCACGCGAGATCGACCGCATGAACGACCCGGACACCAAGGTCGCGCGCAGCCTGGCCGCGCTGTTCCACCCGGTCCTCTACCCCGGCGTCGGCGAGGTGCTGCGCATCACCCAGCAGGAACTCGCCTACCTGGTCGGCCTGTCCCGCCAGCGCGTCAACGAGGCGCTGCGCTCGCTGCAGCAGCAAGGCCTGATCCGGATCGAATACGGCGGCGTGCGGGTGCTGGATCTGGCCGGGCTGAGGCGGGTGGTGGGGCGTCGGGCGGCCTGAAGGCTGGCCGCCGACCTCGTCGATCGCGTCCCGGCCGAGCGTGTCCCGCTGACGGGCGCACCGTCGGAGGCTGCGTCGGGCACACGGTCGGCCAGCGACGCGGCCGAAGGGCGCCTGCCCTAGTTCATGAACCCGATGCTCGGTCGCTTGCCGGCGCTGCCGTCGGGCAGGTCGGCGGGGATGATGCGTTCGCGGCGGGCGAGCTTGGCGTTGCCGAAGGCGGTCATCCAGGCGCGGCGCATCTCGCGCGGGGCGAGGTCGGCCATCGCGTCGAGCACGTCGTCGCCGGGTTGTTCCTCGAAGCGGCGGCCCCAGTCGTGGCCGGCGCGGATGCCCTGGTACAGGCGCAGCGCGATGCGGCGCGCGGCGTCGCGGTCGGGCATCTGCACCTCGTAGACGTTCATCCGGTTGAGGATCGGCTCGGGGATTGCGCGGCCGTCGTTGGCGGTGGCCACCCAGATGACCTGGCTGGCGTCGATCGCGACCTCGGCGAACTCGTCGATGAAGGTGTGGGCGGTATCGTGTTCGAGCAGGCCATAGAGCGCGCCGAGCGGGTCGTAGGCGTGTTCGCCGCCGGCCTTGTCGATCTCGTCGACCACCATCACCGGGTTGGCGTAGGAGCCGTCGACCAGGGTCTCGAAGACCTTGCCCGGCCGCGCGCCCTTCCACTGCGAGCTGGCACCCGACAGCACCCAGCCGGCGGTCAGCGAGCTCATCGAGATGAAGCCCATGCCGGTGCCCAGCAGCTGAGAGATCTCGCGCGCGAAATGGGTCTTGCCGACGCCGGGCGGGCCGAGCAGCAGCATCGGCGTGATCTCGAGCGCGTCGCGGCTGTCCTCGCACAGCGCGAGCTGGCGGCGGACGTCGTCGAGCACCTCGTGGAAGTTGGGCAGCGTGTCGTAGAGGTGGTCCATCGCCGGCAGCGACGACGGCTTGACCTGGAAGCGCTCGGGGCCTTTCTCGAGCATGCGCTCGTAGGTCGCGCGCAGGTTCTCGTGTTCCTTCTGCGGCAGCTTGGTCAGCCGTTTCTCGACGTCGTCGAGGCGGTAGACATGCCGCATCTGGGCGATCGGGATCGCCTTGGACGGGGCGGCAACCAGGTCGGTGGACGAGGACGGGATCATGCGGACCTCCAGCTCGGGAACACGTGGTTCATTGCAGCAAAGCATGCAGCAGGCGTGGCCCGGATGTCACCCCGGAAGGCCCCTCAATCCGGAGGTTCCCGACGACATCACGTGCCGCTCGCGTGAAGGATTAGCAATGCGCGTGCCGATGACCACGGGGCTTTCCTGGCCTCGACAAGCTCTGGACGAGCCAGGGTCATGGCGTGACACTGCGCCACGCCGGCGCCCGACCGGTGCACCACGAGGAGACACGATGGCATCGAAGAAGACACCCGCCACGCCCGCCAAGACTGCCACACCCCCGAAGGCAGCGAAGACCCCCAAGGCCCCGCCGCGCGAGCTGGTCCTGCTGGTCGCGACCCGCAAGGGCGCGTGGATCCTGCGCGGTGACGCCCGGCGCAAGACCTGGGCGCTGGAGGGGCCGCACTTCCACGGCCACGTCATCCAGCACCTCGTGCTCGACCCGCGCGACGGCCGCACGCTGCTGGCCTCGGCCAAGACGGGCCACCTCGGGCCGACCATCTTCCGCTCGACCAACTTCGGCCGGAAATGGACCGAGGCCGAGCGCCCGCCCGCCTTCGACAAGGCGCCCGAGGGCCAGGCCGGTCGCAGCGTCGACCACACCTTCCACCTCGTGCCCGGCCCGGCCGACGAGCCCGGCAGCTGGTATGCCGGCACCTCCCCGCAGGGCCTGTTCCGCAGCGACGACGGTGGCAAGACCTGGCGCGGCCTGCCCGGCGTCAACGACAACCTGACGATGCGGCCGTGGATGGGCACGGTCCAGGACGGCACGCCCGACGGCCCGAAGCTGCACTCGATCCTGCTCGACCCGCGCGACCGCCGGCACCTGTACTTCGGCATGTCCGGCGGCGGCTTCCACGAGTCGACCGATGGCGGCGAGACCTGGCGTCCGCTGCTCGACGGCATGCAGGTCGTCGGCGGCTTCGACGTCGGCAACCCGACCTTCCACGACCCGCATTGCGTGCGCCTCTCGCCCAGCAACCCGGACCGTCTCTGGCAGCAGAACCACTGCGGCATCTACCGCCTCGACCGGCCCGGCACGACCTGGCAGCGGGTCGGCACGAAGATGCCGAAGAAGGTCGGCGACATCGGTTTCCCGATCGTGGTCCACCCGCGCGAGGACGACACCGCCTGGGTCTTCCCGATGGACGGCACCGACGTCTGGCCGCGCACCGCGCCGGGTGGCAAGCCGGCCGCCTACGTGACCCGCAACGGCGGGCGCACGTGGCAGCGCCAGGACCAGGGCTTCCCGCCCGAGCAGGCCTGGTGGACGATCAAGCGCCAGGCGATGACCCGCGACGACTGCGCCCGCGTCGGTCTCTATGTCGGCACCACGCAAGGCGAACTCTGGGCCAGCGCCGACGAGGGCGAGAGCTGGCGCTGCATCGCCCGGCACCTGCCCGAGATCTATTCGGTCGAGGCCGCTTGGCGGGCGGCCTGACGTGAAGGTGTCGTCGTGAAGGTGCTGATCCCGTCGTCCTTGCTGTCCTACACGAAGCGCATGTGGGTCGACGCCGACGGCGCGACGCTCGATGCGCTGCTGCGCGACCTCGACCGTCAGTACCCGGGGCTGCGCTTCCGCATGGTCGACGAGCAGGACCGGCTGCGGCCGCACATGCGCGTGTTCATCGAGGCCCAGCCGGTCCACGACCTCGGCCGGCGGCTCGATCCGGGCGTGCCGGTGCACATCGTGCAGGCGCTGAGCGGCGGGTGATGATCACTTCACCCAGGTGTTGAGCTGGATGATCGGCAGCAGCACCGCCAGCACGATCAGCATCACGGCCAGGCCCATCACCACGATCAGCAGCGGCTCCAGGATGGTGGCCGTCTGCATCGCGCGGCGCTGGACCTCGTTGCCGAGCTGGGTCGCGGCGCGCTGCAGCATCTGCGGCAGCTCGCCGGTCTGTTCGCCCAGGCGGGCGAACATCGACAGCAGGCCGGGGAAACGCTTCTTGGCGGCCAGCGCGGAGGCCAGCGGCGCGCCTTCGCGGACCTGCGCCAGCGCGTCGAGCGCATCGGCGCGCATGGCCTCGTTGGACAGCGTCTCGGCGGCGGCCTGCAGGGCCTTGAGGATGGGCACGCCCGCGCCGGCCAGCATCGCCAGCGTGCCGGCGAAGCGGGCCGCGTTGTAGCCGCGCGCGAGCTTGCCCAGCAGCGGCAGGGTCAGGAAGCCGGCATCGAGCCGTTCGCGCGTGGCCGGGTTGCGGCGCATCACGCCGAGCAGGCCGACCGCGCCACCGACGGCCAGCAGCAGCAGCCAGCCCCAGCTGCGCAGGAAGGCGCTGATGCCCAGCATCGCGCTGGTCAGCCACGGCAGCGCCCGCTTGCCGCCGACGAAGACCTGGGCGACCTGCGGCACCACGTAGGTGACCAGGAAGACGACGATGACGATGGCGACCAGCGAGACGATCGCCGGGTAGAGCGCCGCGCCGATCAGCTTGGCCTTCAGCGCCTGGCGTTCTTCGAGGTCATCGGCCAGCTTCTCCAGCACCAGGCCGAGCTGGCCGGTCTGTTCGCCGGCCGAGACGACGGCGCGGTAGATGTCGTCGAACTCGCGCGGCGCGGTGGCCAGCGCGCGGGCGAAGGTCGAACCGGCGTTGACCTCGGCGCGCAGGTGCGCGAGCAGCTCGGCCTGGCGCGGTTCCTCGGCCTCGTCGGCCAGCGCGGTCAGGGCCCGTTCGAGCGGCAGCCCGGCGGCGACCAGGCCGGCGAGCTGGCGGGTCCAGATCGCCAGCGTGGTCGACGTGAACACCCGCTTGCCACCCAGCGCCGCGCCACCTTGCGCGCCCGAGCCTTCCTGGCCGGCGACCGGCTGCACGTCCATCGGCACCAGCGCACGGGCGCGCAGCATCGAGCGCACCGCCTTGGCGTTGTCGCCGTCCAGCAGGCCGGTCTGGGTCTTGCCGTCAGCGTCGAGGGCTTCAAAGCGGTAGGCGGGCATGGCTCAGTCGGTCATTCCCGCGTGACGCGCAGAAGTTCTTCGCTCGACGTGATGCCGGCTTCGACCAGCCGCATGCCGTCCTCGCGCATCGTCTTCATGCCGCCCTGTTCGGCGGCGACGAACAGCTGCGATTCGGCCGCCCGGTTGTGGACCAGCGCGCGCACCTTGTCGTCGGCCACCATCAGCTCGTAGATGCCGGTCCGGCCACGGTAGCCGGTGCGGCCGCAGGCCTCGCAGCCGACCGCGTGCCAGCGGCCGCGGTCGTCCTGGCGGCGGCAATCGGTGCACAGCTTGCGCACCAGCCGCTGGGCCAGCACGCCGATCAGGCTGGAGCTGAGCAGGAAGGGCTCGATGCCCATGTCGGTCAGCCGCGTGACGGCGCTCGGCGCGTCGTTGGTGTGCAGCGTGGCGAGCACCAGGTGACCGGTCAGCGAGGCCTGCACCGCGATCTGCGCGGTCTCGTGGTCGCGGATCTCGCCGATCATGATGACGTCCGGGTCCTGCCGCAGGATGGCGCGCAGGGCCTTGGCGAAGGTCAGGTCGATGCGGGCGTTGACCTGGGTCTGGCCGATGCCGGGCAGCTCGTATTCGACCGGGTCCTCGACCGTCAGCACGTTGGTCGTGCTGGTGTCGACCTCGGCCAGGCCGGCGTAAAGCGTGGTCGTCTTGCCCGAGCCGGTCGGGCCGGTCACCAGCACGATGCCGTGCGGCTGGGCGATCAGGCGCTGGAAACGCGCCAGCGTGTCACCTTCCATGCCCAGGCCGGCCAGCGAGAACTTGGCCTCGCCCTTGTCCAGCAGGCGCAGCACCGCGCGTTCGCCGTGCACGCCGGGCAGGGTCGACACCCGCACGTCGATGGCGCGGCCGCCGATCCGCAGCGAGATGCGGCCGTCCTGCGGCAGGCGTTTCTCGGCGATGTCCAGCTCGGCCATGATCTTCAGGCGCGAGATCAGCGCGGCGTGCAGCGCCTTGTTGGGCTGCACCACCTCGCGCAGCGTGCCGTCGACGCGGAAGCGCACGGCGCTGCTGCGTTCGTAGGGCTCGATGTGGATGTCGCTGGCGCCGTCCTTGGCGGCCTGCGTCAGCAGCGCGTTGAGCATCCGGATGATGGGCGCGTCGTTGCTCGCTTCGAGCAGGTCCTCGACCGCCGGCAGGTCCTGCAGCATGCGGCTCAGGTCGACGGCGCTCTCGACCTCGCCGACGACCGCCGCCGCGCTCGACTCGCCGCCGGCATAGGCCGCCGCGATGCGCCGGGCCAGCGACTCGGGCGGCTCCAGCTCGAGCGCGTCGATCGCGTAGAGGCGCTGGACCTCGGCCAGCGCGCTGCGGTCGACCGCCGCATCTGCCCACAGCACCAGGCGCTCGCCGTCGTCTTCCAGCAGGATGCGCTGGGCCTTGGCCCAGGCGTAGGGCAGCGGGTGGCGCATGTCGCGGCCCCGCTCAGCGGCCGGTGGCCGGCTTGCCCCAGTCGGCCGGGGCCGGCGTGGCGGGGGCGGCCGGCGCACTGCCGGCGGCGCCGGGGCGGCGGATCTCGGGGATCACCACCGAGTCGTTGACGTCACCGATCACCGACGGCTTGGGCTGGCCGTTCTGCTGCTGGGCCCGGATCGCGTCGTAGCGGTCGAGCGTCAGCGCGTTGGCGTCCTCCTGGGTCCGCATCACGACCGGGCGCAGGAACACCAGCAGGTTGCTCTTGGTGCGCTGGCGCTTCTCGGAGCGGAACAGGTTGCCGATCAGCGGGATGCTGGCCAGGCCGGGCACCTTTTCCTCGTTGTCGCCGAAGTCGTCCTTCAGCAGGCCGCCGAGCACCATGATCTGGCCGTCGTCGACCACGACGGTGGTCTCGATCGAGCTCTTGTCGGTGGTCGGGCCGGCGGTCGACGAGACCGAGGTGACGGTCGAGTTCTCCTGGAAGATCACCATGCGCACGGTGCCGTTCTCGCCGATCTGCGGCTTGACCCGCAGCGTCAGGCCGACGTCCTTGCGCTCGATGGTCTGGAACGGGTTGGTCGCGCCGGTGCCGGTGCCGGTGTTGGTGAAGGTGCCGGTCACGAAGGGCACGTTCTGGCCGATGACGATCTTGGCTTCCTCGTTGTCCAGCGAGACCAGGTTGGGCGTCGACAGGATGTTGGCGCCGGTGTTGGACTCCAGGAAACGGGCCAGCGCGCCGAGCGTGTAGACGCCGTTGATGGCCTTGAACAGGCCCACGTTCAGGCCGGTGCCGAGCGACGGCGTCGTGTTGGTGGCCGCCGCCAGCGACAGGTTGACGATGTTCGAGCCGGCCCCGGCCGTGGCCGAGTAGTTGGTGCCGACGGCCACGCCGTACTTGTCGCCCTTGCTGCCCAGCAGCGTCTGCCACTGGAAGCCGAACTCGGCCGCCTGGGTCGCGTCCATCTTGACGATCATCGACTCGACATAGACCTGCGCGCGGCGGGCATCGAGCTGGTCGATCACGCCGCGCAGCTGGCGGTAGACCGGTTCGGGCGCGCTGATGATCAGCGAGTTGGTGGCCGGGTCGGCCTGGATGAAGCCGCCGGTCGACGGGCTGGCCGCCGCCGCGACCGGTGAGGTGGCCTGCGGCGAGGCGGCGTTGTTGCCACCGGCCGTCGCCAGCGTCTGGCCCTGACCCGGCAGGGCCGCGCCCGTGCCACCCGCTGCGCCGCCGCCACCGCCTGCCCCCGTACCGGCGCCGGCGCCGTAGGCCGCGCGCAGCACCTGGGCCAGCTTCACCGCATCGGCGTTCTTCAGGTAGACGACATAGATGTTGCCGGCCGGGCCGCCCGTGGCCGACGGACGGTCGAGCTTGTCGATCACCGCGATCACGGCGGCCAGCCGGGCCGGGTTGGGGGCGCGGATCAGCAGCGCGTTGGTGCGCGGATCGGCCACCACCGACACGCCGGTCGTGCCCGGCGCGCCAGCGGCTCCTGCCGCGCCGCCGCCATCGGCGAAGCGCTGCACGATCGGCGCCAGGTCGGACGCCAGCGCGTGCTGCAGCGGGAAGACCTCCAGCCCGGTGTGCGCCGGCACATCGAGCGCCGAGATGATCTTGGCCAGCCGCTGCAGGTTGTCGGCGTAGTCGGTGATGACAAGGCTGTTGTTGCCCGGGTTGGCGTTGATCGTGTTGTTCGGCGTGATCAGCGGGCGCAGCACCGTCACCAGGTTGTTGGCGTTCTCGTGCTGGATGCGGAAGACCTGGGTCAGGATCTGGTCACCGCGACCGACCACCGAGCCGACCGAGACGGTGCCGCTCTGCAGCTTGGCCTCGGCCTCCGGGACGACCTTGAGCAGGCCACCCGACTCGACCACCGCGAAGCCCATGCCGCGCAGCGCCGACAGGTAGTTCAGGAAGACCTCGCGCTGGGTCAGCTCCTGGTCGCTGTAGAGCCGCATCGTGCCCTTGACGCGTGGGTCGACCACGATCTGGCGCTTGAGGATCGAGGCCAGCGCGCGCGAGATGTCGTCGATCTCGGCGTTCGGGAAGTTCAGGCAATAGCGGTTCGGCGCCGAGGCGCGGCACTTGAACGGGCCTTCGGTCCCGGCCGCAGGGGGCGCGGCGGCGGCGGCCGATGCCGGTGCGCCCAGCGTGGCGGCATTGCCGACGGCTGCGGGCGGCTTCTTGGCCTGCGCGGCGGCCAGCGGCATCAGCGCCGGAGCGAGTTGCGCGAGCGCCAGCAGCGTCGCGCACAAGGCCGGCATCGGACGTGGCAAGGAGGTCCGCCGGGTCGGGCGGTTTGCGGCCGGAGCGGGACGCAGCGTCATGGTCATCCGATCGAGAGCAGGGAGCGTGCGCCGTCGCGCCGTCCGATGATGTTGAGCAGGTTGCTGAGCGCGTCCTGGTCGGCTTCGGCCGCACGGGCCTCGCCACGCAGGCGCAGGCCGCTGGCGCTCCAGCTGCCTTGTCCGGACAGCAGCAGTGCGCCGTCGATCGTGCTCAGGCCGACCTGGGCGGTGCCGGCCTGGGCCGGGTCGGCGCTGACGTCGACGCGGTAGCTGCCCAGGCGCGGCAGCGTGGTGAGCCGGGACGAGAAGTCGCGCAGCTCGACGGTGGCCTGGCCTTCCATCGAGAAGCGGCCGGCCGCCCATTCGAGCCGCAGCCCGCGGGTGCTGAGGCGCAAGGCGCCGCCGGGTTGCAGGGTGTTCCAGGGCGTGCCCAGGCCGACCAGCCAGGCGGCCGGCCATTGGGCCAGCCAGGTCGTGCCGTCGGGCTCGGGCGCGGCCGGCGCGCCGCGCGTGTCCAGGCCCAGCACCTGCACCCGCAGGCGGCCCCAGCCGGGCAGCACGCGCAGCTGCGCGATGCCGTGGATGCAGCAGTCCTGTTGCAGGTCCAGCGCCAGGCCGGCGCCGTCGGCCAGCGTCGGGCGCAGCGTCCAGGCCAGCCGGCCAGGCAGGGCGCGGGCTTCGCGACTGCCGGCACCGGCGCCCAGCACCAGCATCGCGTCACCGGACCAGACCGTGCCGCGTGCGTCGGCCAACTGGACCTGATCGCGCGTGGCCAGTGCGACCGCGTCGGCCAGCCAGCGCGCCGGCGCGAAGGCCACGGCCGTCAGCAAGGTGCCGCAGACCGCCCCCCAGATCGCCCAGCGGCGCGGCTGGCGTTCGGCGGCGGCGGCTTCCCGCTCGCGTTTCAGGGCGGCCAGGCGATGCCCCGGAGCCGCGACGCCGAAGGCCGACGGCAGGCCGGCCATCGCCGCCGTCGGCTGGCGACGCAACGCGCGCAGGGCCCGTTGCGACAGCGAGGAAGAGGTGGACGGGCGCGCCATGTCGTGTCTTTGCCGTGGCGGCGTCAGGCCGGTCGACCCAGCGCCAGCACGACGCTGCCGCCGTACAGGCCGCCGGTCCGGCTGAGCTGCAGTTCGACGACGCGGGCGCGGGCGGCGCCGCGAACCTCGGCCAGCCAGCCGGTCAGCGTGGCCGGGTCGATGCCGGTCAGCGCGACGGTGGCGCGGTCGCCGGTCATCTGCAGACGGGCGTTGGCGCCCAGGCGCGTCACGGCGGCACGCAAGGCGGCTTCGGCCTGTTCGGGCGAGACGGGCGGCAGGGCCCGCAGCTCGCGGGCTTCCTGCGCCAGCAGCTGCATCTCGGCCAGCTGGGCATCCAGCGCGGCACGCTGGGCCGGCACGGTGTTCAGCGTGCGGATCGCCGGCTGGATCGCGATCTGCCAGACCACCAGCAGGGCGACAGCGGCAGCGGCCCATCCGAGCATCCGGCGCTCGCGTGGCGCCAGGCCGGCCCAGCGGGCCTGCAGCGGCACCAGATGGGGGGCCAGGGCGGCGGTGAGCGGCGCCAGCCGGGTCGCTTGCATGGCGTCGCGGTTCATCGGGTGGCTGGTGGGGCGGCTGATCGGGCGGCTCATGGTGCGGTTCCTGCGGGCGCGCGGGTCAGGCTCAGCGCACCGGCATTGCCTTCGAGCCGCCAGCCGGCCGGCTGCAGGCGGTTGCGGATCTGCGCGATCTCGTCGTCGCCCAGCTGCGGGGCGGCCAGCGTCAGGCGGGCGTTCTCGAAGCGCAGCGTCTGGACCGGCACCTTGTCGGGCCAGGCGCTGGCGACGGCCTGCAGCATCGGTTCGAGGTCGGTGTCACCGGCCTTGCCGGCAGCGGCCCGCAGCGTCTCGTTCTCGCGCCGCATCTGGACCGGCGCATCCAGGATCGCGCGGACCTGCGGGTGGGCGCTGCGCAGCAGCTGGGTCATGCGTTCCTTGCGATCGGCCAGCTCGCTGCGCTGCTGCCAGGCCCAGGCGTTCAGGCCGAGCAGCTGCACGCCGATCAGACCGGCCAGCCCCCAGCGGACCGGGCGCCAGGCGGGGCTGCGCAGGCGGGTCAGGGCGTCACGCAGCACGGTGGCGCCACGGTGGCGCGGTGCCAGCGCGAACTGGCGCAGGTTCCAGTCGCCCTGGACGGCGGCGAGCAGGCGCTGGGCCGGCGTGCGCACGGCGACCGCGCGGCCGAGCCAGGCCTCGGTGGCCTGCACCAGCGACGGGCTGGCGCTGCAGGTCAGGTCGGCGGGCAGCGGATCGGGCAGCAGCGCCTGGGTCAGCGCGCCGGGCTTGCCGGCCGCCGCGTTCCAGGGCCAGGCGAGCAGGCCGCCGGCATGGTCAAGGGTGACCCAGGCGCGGCCGTCGTGGCGGTCGGCACCGTCGTCGAGGCCGGTGTGGATGCTGGCGACGTCGAGCGTCGCGACGTCGGCCGCATCGCGTGAAGGCACTTGCGCCGGCACCACCCGGTCGACCGGACGGCCGGCCGATTCGAGCTGCTCGATCGCGGACTTCAGCGTGGCGGCGTCCAGCACCGCGACCCAGGCCTCGGCGCCCGGCTGGGCACCGGGTTCGAGCGCGAGATGCAGGCCGTCGATGTCGTCGAGCACCCGCTCTTCCAGCAGCCCGCGCAAGGCGCCGTCCATGCGGGCGGCCGGCGCACGCGGCACGGTGATGCGGTGGAAGCTGACATCGCCCGGCGCACACACCAGCACCGTGCTGGTGGCCGCCGGCAGCAGGGCGGTCGGGGCACGGCCTTCGGCGCCGACGCTGCGGGCGTCCGGGCTCAGCAGGTAGCGCCAGCCTTCGCCTGGGTTTTGGTGACCTTCCGCATGGCCCGAGGTGGCCCCGGCCAGCAGGCGGGCCCTCGGAGGCAGGGGAAGGATCAGCAGGCTCATGGGGATCTGGAAAAACGTCGTTCGATTGTAGGTGCCGAGGTCCGGAAGTCCCGCTGAATCAGGGGGTTGCGCTTCATTGCTGGAGTGACGTGCGAACTGTTGCCGGATCGATGCGCACCGAGCGCAGCACGCGCACGTCGCGGGTCTGCGCGTTGCGCTCCAGCAGCGAGCGCTGGCTGACCACCAGCGTGTCCAGCCGCATCGTGCCGTCGACCTCGAAGAAACGGGTGTTGACGCTCATGCGCTGGGTGTCCAGCGCGGCCTCCGGGCCGAGGATCTCGCGGGCATCCTCGACCGTCTGCAGGTGCTTGCGCAGGCGGGCCTGGGTCAGCCGCTCGGCGCCGGCCAGGTCGACGCCCGGCACCACGGCGGCGATGACCTCGCGCGGCGCGGTGTTGAGATTGACGGGCGTGTTGACCGGCAGCCAGCTGACGAAGGGCGCCAGCCGCTGGACGGTGGCCGGGTTCAGGCCCAGCCAGCCGAGATCCTCGACGCCGGCGGGCAGCAGCGGGGTGCGGCGGCGGTTGTCCTCCATGCCGGTGATCTCGACCGTCGTGCCCGGCATCGCCTGGCGCATCGCGTCGCCGATCTGCAGACCCAGCGAGGCCGGCAGTCCCAGCAGCTGGCACAGCCGTTCGAGCGTCTTCAGCTCGACCGGCTGCACCTTGCCTTCGCGCACCAGGTTGCGCAGGTTGTAGCGGCCCTGGGCGTCGCGGATGACACCCGACAGATAGGCCTCCGGCGCACTGCCGTCGTCGGCGTTGTTGTTGCGGTCGGCGGCCAGGAAGGTCGACAGCTTGGCCTCGGCCAGCGGCACCGACCAGGGCTCGCCGAGGTGGTCGACGTCGCTGGTGCGCTGGTCCTCGCGCAGGATCAGCCGGGCCCAGTCCAGCGCGCCGTTGAGGATCCAGCGCGCCTGTGCCTGACTGCGCTCGGCCGCCTCGACCTGCACGGCAACCCATTGCTGCCAGACCATGCCGGCGGCCAGCGTCGCGATCAGCGTGACGATGATCATCGCGGTCAGCAGGGCGGCACCACGTTGACGTTGAGGCTGCGGAGCCGGTCGAATCGACGCGTTCATGGATGCACCAGCCGCAGGTCGCGTTGCAGCGTGCCGGCATGGGCCGCGCCGTCGCCGAAGGTCAGCATCAGCCGCACGCCGTCGGGCAGCGTCTCGCGCTGTCCGGCGACGAGGCTGCTCTTGGGCTTGTCGGGTTTTTCGGGCTTGTCGGCCTTGTCGCTGGCGACGTCGCCGCTGGACTGCGCGTTGCTCCAGGCGTTGCTGCTGTTGAGGAAGACATGCACCTGCCAGCGCGAGACCCGCTCGAACATCGTCAGCGTGCCGGCCTCGTTGCCGAGCAGCTGGTAGCTGCGCAGCCAGCCGTCCTGCAGCGCGTCGGCGTCGCGCAGCGTCGGCGTGGTCCAGCGCACCAGCTTGCCGCCGCGCAGCGTCCAGGCGACCACCTGCACGCCGTCGTCGTTGCGGCGGGTCAGCCGCAGCGTCGCGCCGTCGAAGTTCAGGCCCGGCACCTGCTGGGTGTCGAGCACGTTGCCGAGGTCAGCCTCCCACTGGCCCATCACCGACTGCAGCCGCAACAGGCCGTCCATGCGCGCCTGCACGGTCTCGCGGCTGCGCATGACCATGTCGACGCCCTGCCAGGCCATGCCCGCCATCAGCGCGAGGATGAACAGCGAGACCAGCACCTCGACCAGCGTGAAGCCGCGGGGCGGGGTTCGGGGTGGTGATCGACGCAGTGATCGAGGCGTGAGGGACCGGCGCTGCATCGTCATTGCCTCGGCAGGATGGTCGTCAGCTGCAGGATCGGCTGGCCCTGCAGGTCGGCCACGCGCGCGTCGACGCGGCGGAAGTTCGGGTTGGGTGTGGGCCGCACCACCAGCTGGCCGCGGTAGCCCTCGCCCAGCTGTTCGCAGACGAAGTCGGTGTCGCCCACGGCGGGGAACTGGCGCGTCAGGCGCAGCTCGGTCAGCAGGTTGTCGGCGCACCACTGCGCGGCCAGCACGTCGGCCAGGCGCTGCGTGTTGGCGGTCAGCGCGGCCGATGCCTTCAGGCCGGCCGCCAGCGTGATCGCGACGATCGCGAGCGCGACCAGCACCTCGATCAGCGTCAGGCCCCGAGCGGCCGGACGCGAGGTGGCGCGTTCAGGGTTTCGCGACATCGTCGTGGATCACGCGGAAGGGGCCGATGCCGTCGCTGGCGACCAGGGCGCGGCGATCGCCGAGGTGCAGCACCACGCGCTGGACGCCGATCACCGGCTCGGGGCCGAGCGGGATCGACGTGCGGCCTTCGGGCAGCTCGACCTGCGGCGCATCGGCGCCAGCCGTCATCCAGCGCAGCGGCAGGCCGTGGTTGTCGGGCAGGCCTTCGAAGTGGAAGGCGTCGGGCGGCGCGGCGAGGTCGGCGGCCGAGACCCTCGGCTCGCGGCCCGGCGCCGGCCCGGGGGCCCATCGCACCGGCAGGCCGAGGGCCCGCGACTGGGCCCGTCCGGCTTCGAGCAGCGTCGCCAGCCGGGCGGCTTCCTGTTCGAGCCGCGTGCTGGCCGGGTCGGGCAGGGCGAGGCTGGCGACCGCGCTGGCGACCGCGATCAGCGCGACCACGATCAGCAGTTCCAGCAGGGTGAAGCCGTGGCTCGCCTTCGCGCGCGGCGTCGCGCCGAGGGGGCTCACGGCCGAAGGCTCATCGACGGGCGATCACTGCCAGGAGCCGAGGTCGGCATCCTTGCCTTCGCCGCCGGGCTGACCGTCGGCGCCGAGGGAGAACACGTCGATCTCGCCCTTCACGCCGGGGTTGGCGAACTGGTAGGGGCGGCCCCACGGGTCGTTGGGCAGCTTCTCCAGATACGGCTTCCAGTTCGGCGGATTGGGACCGGCCGACGGACGTGCCACGAGCGCCTGCAGGCCCTGTTCGCCGGTCGGGTAGCGCTGGTTGTCGAGCTTGTAGAGCTTGAGTGCCTGCATCAGGTTGCCGATGTCGGTGCGAGCGGCCGTGACGCGGGCGTCGTCGGCGCGGTCCAGCACGTTGGGCACGACCAGCGCGGCCAGCACGCCGATGATGACCAGCACCACCATCAGCTCGATCAGGGTGAAGCCGCGCCGGATGGCGTGGCGGGCGGTCGTGAACTTCTGGAGCGGGGCTGTCATCGCGGCGTTCGGGTGGGTCCGTCGTCTGGGGAGCCGTCCATCATAATGGTCGGATCATGGCAGCACGTACCACGGCTTGGCTGGTCTGGGCGCTCCTCGCGGGCAGCCTCGTTTTCTGGGGTTTGCGTCTCGGCGTGCAGCCTCAAGGCCTGCCCGACCAGGTGCGGACCGTCGGCGCGGACCAGTCCGCGCGCGGCGACATCTTGCGATTGTTTGCAAATCCGTCCGAACCCGACGGCACGGCAGCCCCGCAGCAGACGGCAGCGGCGAGCCGGCTGCGGCTGCTCGGCGTGGTCGCCGGGGCCAGTGGCGCCGATCGTGGCTGGGCCATGCTGTCGGTCGACGGCCTGCCGGCCCGCATGATCGCCGTCGGTGGCGAGGTGGCGCCGGGCTGGGTGGTCAAGTCGGTGAGCCAGCGCCAGGTCGAGGTCGGCCCGGCCGGCGGCGCGCCCGTCGCGGTGCTCGACCTGCCCTTGCCGAACGCGCCGCAGACCGGTCAGCTGTCACCGCCTGCCGGTGCGGCCGTACCCGCTGCGCAGCCGGCATTCAACCCGGCCGCGCCGCTCGCGCCGGCGATGCAGGCCCCGCAGCCGGGATTCAACCCGGCGCCGCCGGTGGTGCCGCAACTCGAAGGCCAGGCCGCCCAGCCGGTCAACGAACCGCCGCCGGCCACCCTGCGCTGAGGCCGGGTCCAGGCCCGGCACTCAGCGTTCGGGCAGGTGGATGAAGTCGCGCGCCGAATCCGGCGCCTCGTCGGTCAGCACGACCGGTTCCGGGCCATCGGCGACATCGCACAGCAACGAGGCCGCGCTGGCCACCAGCGGCCAGCTCACCGCGATGCCGGTGCCGTCGATGCTGTCCATGCCCAACGTCAGCAGCGCGGTGCTCTTGAAGCCGCCGAGCACGGCATCCAGCCCGGCGTGGTCGGTGCTGCGGCAGAACACGCAGTAGTCGGCCACCGGCCCGGCGATGTGCGTCGCGACGATCAGCGCGGCGCAGGCCACGATGCCGTCGATCAGGATCAGGTGACGCTTCTCGGCCGCCTTCAGCAGCGCGCCGACCATCATCGCGGTCTCGAAGCCGCCGTAGGCCGCCAGTGCCTCGACCGGATCCTCGACCTGGCTGTGCCGGGTCTGGGCCGCCTGCAGCACCACCATCAGGTGTTCCAGCGTCATCGACGGCATGCGGTCGCCGGCGTTGAGGATGGTGCGCAGCTGCAGGCCCGTGATGCGCGAGATCAGCAGCCCGGCCGCCTCGACCGACCCGATGCCGATGCCGGCACAGCCGAGCACGTTGCCCGGCAGCGCGTCGGCGATCTCCATGCCGGCGCGGATGGCCGAATGCAGCTGCTCCAGCGTCATCGCCTGGGCGACCCGGCAGTTGCGCGTGCCGTGCGCGATCTTGCGCGCCAGCACGCCGGGCTGGACCCGCAGCGGCGTGCTCAGGCCGCTGTCGACCAGCGTCAGCGTCAGCCCCTGTCGATGTGCCAGCACCGGCAGCGGGACGCGGTTGCTGACGATGTCGTCGACGGTCTGCGCCGTGCTGCGGTGCTGCGGCGACGAGACGTCGACCGCCAGCCCGTGATCACCGGCGAACACCACCAGCTGCGGCTGGCGCAGCCGAGGCCGCAGCGCGTTCTGGATCAGGCCCAGCCGGATCGCCAGCGGTTCGAGTTCGCCCATGTGCCCGCCCAGCGCCGAACGGCGCTGCAGCCTCAGCTGCAACGCCTGCTGCAGCGAGGGTCGCGTGGTGGGAGCGACCAGCGGCGGGGTCTCGGTGAACATGGCTCGTCTCGGGTCGACAGGTCGGATCGCGACGGGCCGCGACCGGTGCGCGGGCGGCCCGGAGCGGCCGGATCAGCGCAGAAAGAGACGGTACACCGGGTTGTCGGTTTCCTCGACGCAGGGATAGGCGAGGGTGTCCAGGAATTGGCGGAACTTTGTCCGGTCCGACTTCGGCACCTGGATGCCCACCAGGATCCGGCCGTAGTCGGCGCCCTGGTTGCGGTAGTGGAACAGGCTGATGTTCCAGCCCGGGTGCATGCTGGACAGGAAGCGCATCAGCGCGCCCGGACGCTCGGGGAAGACGAAGCGGAACAGCCGCTCGTCGGCCGCCAGCGGCGAGTGACCGCCGACGAGGTGGCGGATGTGGTCGGCCGCCAGCTCGTCGTGGCTCAGGTCGATCGCGCTGAAGCCATTGCGCGCGAACAGCGTGGCGATCTCGGCCGACTCGCCCGGCTTGCTCAGGCTCAGGCCGACGAAGATGTGGGCCTGGCGCTCGTCCGAGATGCGGTAGTTGAACTCGGTCACGCTGCGCGGGCCGATCAGCTCGCAGAAGCGCTTGAACGAGCCACGTTCCTCGGGGATCGTCACGGCGAACAGTGCCTCGCGGGCTTCGCCGAACTCGGCCCGCTCGGCGACGAAGCGCAGGCGGTCGAAGTTCATGTTGGCGCCGCAGGTGATGGCCACCAGCGTCTCGCCGCGGATGCCGGTGCGCTCGACGTACTGCTTGACCGCCGCCACGCCCAGCGCGCCGGAGGGTTCCAGCACCGAGCGGGTGTCCTGGAACACGTCCTTCATCGCGGCGCAGACCGCGTCGGTGTCGACCCGGATGTAGTCGTCGACCAGCACGCGGGCGAGCCGGAAGGTCTCCTCGCCGACCTGCTTGACGGCGGTGCCGTCGGCGAACAGGCCGACATCGGCCAGCCGGACCCGCTTGCCGGCCTCGACCGAGCGGGCCATCGCGTCGGAGTCGTGCGTGTGCACGCCGATCACCTTGATCTCCGGGCGCACCGCCTTCAGGTAGGCCGCCACGCCCGAGATCAGGCCGCCGCCGCCAATCGCCACGAAGACCGCGTGGATGGGGCCCTGATGCTGGCGCAGGATCTCCATGCCGATGGTGCCCTGGCCGGCGATGACGTCCGGGTCATCGAACGGGTGCACGAAGGTCAGGCCCTGCTCGCGCGCCACGCCCAGCGCGTGGTCGTAGGCGTCGGAGTAGCTTTCGCCGTGCAGCACGACCTCGCCGCCACGTGCGCGCACCGCGTCGACCTTGACGGTCGGCGTGGTCGTCGGCATGACGATGACCGCGCGGCAGCCCAGCCGCTGGCCGCCGAGCGCGACGCCCTGGGCGTGGTTGCCGGCCGAGGCGCAGATCACGCCGCGCGCGAGCTGCTCGGGCGTCAGGTGGGCCATCTTGTTGTAGGCCCCGCGCAGCTTGAAGCTGAAGACCGGCTGGTTGTCCTCGCGCTTGAGCAGCACGCGGTTGCCGAGTCGCGCGGACAGGTTCTGCGCCGGCATCAGCTCGGTCTCGTGCGCGACGTCGTAGACCTTCGCGTTCAGGATGCGCTGCAGGTAGGTGCTGGCCAGCGCGACCTTGGCGGCCTGGGCCTTGGCGGGCGATTCTTTGGCGGGCGTTTCCTTGGCGGACCTCACCTTGGCGGACGGAGCGGGGGTCTTTGAGGCAGGGGTCTTGCGCGCGGAAGGCATGGGCGGGGCAGCGGCGGATCTAGGGGGGCGATGATCATAAGTGACCCCCTTCCGCGCCCTGCTGACCGGATCATGGGCACGAACAGACATAAAAAAAGCCCAAGACCGGGGGTCTTGGGCTTAATCCACCTTTTGAGGAGGGTGGAGGAGACAACTTGTGGAACCTGTCGGGACGAGCCGACATGCGGGCAGTACTTGATTGACTTTTTGGTGACTGGCCGCTTCTTTTCCTTGGGATCGATTCTATGCGGGCGTCATGGTGCGTTGCAACGTAGAACGACGAATTCCCTTGCCTGATCGACGCGCAAGACATGACGTCCGGCACGGTCCGCCCGTATGGGTTAGACAACGATGTGACGGAGTGACAATCCGCCGCCCTGACCGATCAACCGATGCTTGGCGCCCGTCGCCGACCGACCACCATGGAATGCACGATCAACTGGATGCCGTCCAACGGCATGGCCTTTTCCGCCGAAACCGGCAGCGGACACCTGCTGACGATGGACGGCGCGCCCGAGGGCGGCGGCCGCAACCTGGCGCCGCGGCCGATGGAGACGCTGCTGGCCGGCGCCGGAGCCTGCGCGGCCTATGACGTCGTGCTGATCCTCAAGCGTGGCCGTCATGCCATCAGCGGCTGCAAGGTGCAGGTCCAGGCCGATCGGGCCGAGGTCGACCCGAAGGTCTTCACCCGCATCGTCATGACCTTCATCGTGACCGGCAGGAACCTGCCCGAGACCGCCGTGCAGCGGGCCGTCCAGATGTCGCACGACAAGTACTGCTCGGCGACCGCGATGCTGGCCAGGACGGCCGAGATCGAGGTCAAGGTCGAGGTCGTCAACGAGGCCTGACCGGAGCCGAGGTCGTCCCGTTCAGATGCGGTGCGCGGCCGTCGTCATGACCTTCGCGGCCGCCCGCATCAGCCAGCGCACCGGCGGGGGCGGGCGCAGACCGCCGGCGTCGGCTGCTTCGGTGGCATGACGCGCCTCGTCGTCGCGCATCTGCGTGACGATCGCCTGCGAGCTGAGGTCCTGGGCGGGCAGGCGGTCGAGGTGACTCTGCAGGTGCTGTTCGACCTGGCGTTCGGTCTCGATCACGAAGCCCAGGCTGGCGCGGCGGCCCATGCGCCCGGCCGCCAGCCCGATCGCGAAGGCGCCGGCATACCAGAGCGGGTTCAGCACCGATGGCCGCGTGCCGAGTTCGCGGATGCGCTGCTCGGTCCAGGCCAGGTGATCGACCTCGTCGGCCGCCGCCGCGTCGAAGTGGTCCCGCAACTCACGATCCGACGTGGCCAGTGCCTGGGCGTTGTAGAGCGCCTGGGCGCAGACCTCGCCGACATGGTTGACGCGCATCAGCGCACCGGCGAGCGCGCGCTCGGCCTCGGTCATCGTCTCCGGCTCGTTTCCCGATGCTTCGGAAACGACATCCGGCTGCGGGCGGGCACGTTGCGCGTGGTGATGACCCCACACCGTGCGCAGGCCGATGTCGACCGTCGCGAGGACGCGATCCAGGGTGTCGCTTGTTTGCATCGTGAATGAGCTTATGCGGTGGGTTACATCAAGGAGTCATCTTGCGCGCGGCCTATTTGAGTCGGACCCACGGCGTGATGAAATCGCGTGTTGCACTCGGGCAACGCAAGTCCCTGCTTGTGGAGACTACGGCTTGGCAAGGCGTTCCAGCGTCTGTTGGAATCATGACACCTTCCAACAAGGAGGTTCGCCGCAGCCGCTGAAGGTAAAGAAGTTTCAACCCTGAAGCATTGCGGTTCCTCAATCCTGTCCCCCTAGGAGATTCTTGATGAAAAAGTCCCTGATCGCCCTCGCCGTGCTGAGCGCGTTTGCTGGTGTGGCTTCGGCCCAGTCGTCGGTGACCCTGTCGGGCTCCCTGGACGCCGGCCTGAACCGTACCGCTGGTGTCACCGGTCTGAAGGGTGCAGGTTCGTCGCGCAACGCCCTGACCTTCTCGGGCGTTGAAGACCTGGGCAACGGCAACAGCGCGTTCTTCACGCTGAACCACCGCTTCAACATCCAGAGCGGCACCCAGAACGGCGCCAACACCACGACCGTTGGCAACGCCAGCGACGACGTGAACGGCCAGCAGTTCTATCGCAATGCCTTCCTGGGCCTGAAGAACAACGACATCGGCGACGTCCGTCTGGGCCGCATCCTGATGCCCGACCAGGAAATCAACGGTGGCTTCGAAGCCTGGAGCGGTGGCGACGGCGCGGCCGCTGTCCACGCTGACGGCCGTGGCGCGAACCCGGCGCAAGCCAACCTGCGCTCGAACCAGGCGATCTACGTTCGCTCGGCCAGCCTGGGTGGCCTGGTGATCCACGCTGCGCAAGCTCGCCGCCTGGGTGACACCAACCAGACCAACACCGTCGCCCCGCGTGGCTTCGGCGCTGTCTACACCTTCGGCCCGGCCGCCGTCGGTGCCGCCACGGACCGCAACGACAACGACAAGAAGACCACCGGCCTGTACGCCAAGTACGACCTGGGCGCGGCTCTGCTGTTCACCCAGTACGAGCGCAGCGACACCAACGCCGCCGGCACGAAGGACAAGCGCCTGACGTTCAGCGCGCGCATCCCCGTGGGCGACGTGACCTACAAGGTCGGCTATCGCATCATGAACCGTGACGACGCCGCCGCCACCGGCAGCGCCAAGAAGGTCGGCGTGGGTCTGGAATACAACCTGTCCAAGCGCACCCAGTTCTACACCAGCATCGGCAAGACCAGCGGTTCGGACATCGAAGTGACCAACAAGCTGACGGCCACCGCTGCTGAAGGCACGGCCGCTCGCAAGCCGACCGCCGACATCGGCATCTGGCACAAGTTCTGATCGACCTGTCGATCACGGCTTCGGCCTGAGCTGAATCGGAAGCCGCCCCTCGGGGCGGCTTTTTTCATGTTCGGGCGTGCCGCTAGGGAAAGCCTGCGTGTCCGCGCGACAACGAGGCCGATCCAAGTGCCTCAGGCCTGTACAAAATAGTACGGTCGTTCTATTCAAACCCGGAGACTCGGATGTCCAAGAAGATCCTCGCCCTGACCGCGCTGGCCGGCGCCTGCGGTGCCGCATCGGCGCAGACCCCGGCGACCTCGTCGGTTGAACTCTACGGCGTGGTCGATGCCGGCCTGAACTACGTCAGCGGGATCAAGTCGGGCAACACCCGTCTGGTCAGCGGGGTGATGGACGGTTCGCGCCTGGGTGTGCGCGGCAACGAGGACATCGGCGGCGGCTGGCGCACCCTGTTCGTGCTGGAGAGCCGGCTGGAGGCCAACAACGGCACCGTCAGCAACCGGCCGCAATCGGGCTCGCAGGCGCCGGACCGGCTCAGCGACGCGGCACTGCTCGGCCTGCCGGGCGCCCTTCAGGGTGCCGTCACCGGCGTGGCCAGCACCGTCGGGTCGACCATCGGCGTGAACCTGCGCAACGGCTTCTGGGATCGCCAGGCCTTCATCGGCCTCGTGACCCCGGTGGGCGGCATCCTGGCCGGTCGCCAGTACACGCCGGCCTACGAGGTGTTCGCCACCTTCGACGCGCTCAAGACCCAGTCCAGCCTGTCGGCCGGCCAGGTCAGCGCGGTGCCGTCCGGCGTCGACATCCGGGTCGACAACGCCGTGGCCTACCGCATCCAGCTTGACGGCCTGTCCGCTGCGGCGATGGTCACCTTCGATGGCGCCACGCCGTCGAACGCCAACCGGCTCAAGGCGATCAACGCGATCTACAAGGCCGACGGATGGTCCGTCGGCGGTGGCTACAACGTGCGCAACAACGAACTGGGCGAGACCAGCCTGAAGACCGCCGTGTTTGGCGGGACGCTGGCCGTCGGCCCGGGCACGCTGTCGGGCATGACCGGGTCCATCAAGGACGAGCACCCGAGCGGCCTGTCGACCATCCCCGCCGCCCTGATCGCCGGTGGCGCGACCGCCGGCCAGGCCGCGCTGGTGCAGGGTGCCTTCATCACCGCGCTGAAGCAGGATGCGAGGCTCTTCAACGTCGGCTACACGCTGACCGTCGGCCAGCTGACCTCGGTGGTGTCCTACAGCCTGATGGACGACCGCCGCGCGGCGGACGCCGACACCACGTCCTACGGCGTGGCCTGGACCTATGCGCTGTCCAAGCGCACCGACGTCAACCTCGTGCTCGCGCGCTTCAACAACAAGCCGCTGGCGCAGGCCGCTCCTGGCGGCGCCGGCTTCCTGGGTGGTTTCACGAAGACGGCCGGCACGGATTCGAACAACGTCGCGATCGGCGTGCGCCATCGTTTCTGATCCTTCGAACCGGTGGTCGCCGTGACCGCCGCCTGAACCAGGGCCGCCTCGTGCGGCCCTTTTTGTCGCGCCATGTCGACGTCTTCGGGTTCTGCCCCGTTGGCGGTGTCGCTGCGCCTGCCCGATGCTCGCGCCCGACGAACCTACGCACCGGATCCGCCTTGTCCTTGTCCTTGCCCCATTTCTGGTCCTTGTTTCCGGCGCAACGCCGCCCGGTGTCCGTTGTCGCCACCGGACTGCTGGCCGCCTTCCTCACGGGCTGCGCGTCGACCCCTCCCGTCGGGCGGGACGTGACCGAAGCGCCCGTGACGGTCGACGCCGCGCTGGCGGCAGGCTTCGGGCCGGACTGGCAAGGCGTGCCGCTGCCCGGCAAGCGTGTCACCCGTTATGTGCCTGCCGACGACGCCGGCCGCGCCTGCCTGCATGCCAGCGCCGACCGCTCGGCCAGCATGTGGCGACGCAAGGTCCATGTGGCGCCGGCGGACCTGGGCCAGTTGCGCTTCAGCTGGAAGGTGCCCGGCCTGATCACCGACGCCGACCTGAGCGACCGCGATGCCGAGGACGCACCGGTGCGCATCGTGCTGGCCTTCGACGGCGACCACACCCGGCTCGGCATGCGCGACCGCATGCTGTTCGATCTGGCCGAGACACTCACCGGCGAACGCCCGCCCTACGCGACGCTGATGTACGTGTGGGACAACCGCGCGCCGGTCGACAGCGTGATCCACGCGGCGCGTACCGACCGCGTGCGCAAGCTGGTGCTGGAATCCGGCCCGTCGCGCCTGAAGCGCTGGCTGGAGTACCAGCGCGACGTCGCCGCCGACTACCGCCGCCTCTATGGCGAGGAGCCCGGCGCGCTGATCGGCGTGGCCGTCATGACCGACGCCGACAACACCCAGAGCCGCAGCGAGGCCTGGTACGGCCCGATCCGGCTGACCGGCCCGAAGGGCCAGCCACTGTTCTGACGGGTTTGCCGAACGTCAGTCCTCGAGCAGCCGCTCGCCAGCGAACTGCTGGGCGGCGGTTTCCCGCTCGCGCACCAGTCGGGCCTGACCGCCCCTGACGATCACCTCGGCGGCGCGGCCGCGGGTGTTGTAGTTGCTGGCCATCGACATGCCGTAGGCACCGGCCGAGACGATCGCCAGCGTGTCGCCGGGTTGCACCGCCAGCGCGCGGTCACGGCCGAGCCAGTCGCCGGATTCGCAGACCGGTCCGACGACGTCCCAGGTCGGCGCCTCGGCACCGGCGCGTTCGACGCAGGGCACGATGCCCATCCAGGCCTCGTACATCGCCGGTCGCGCTAGGTCGTTCATGGCGGCGTCGACGATGCAGAAGTTCTTGGTCTCGCCCGGCTTCAGGTACAGCACCTCGGTCAGCAGCACGCCGGCATTGCCGACCAGCGAGCGGCCCGGCTCGAACACCAGTTCGCGGTGGCCGTGGCCGCGCGCGTCGATGCGCGCGAGCAGCGCGCCCAGCAGCGCATCGGCCGTCGGCGGCGTCTCGTCGGTGTAGGTGATGCCCAGGCCGCCACCGAGGTCCAGGTGGTGGATGGGGATGCCGGCGGCCTCGATCGCCTCGACCAGGTCCAGCACACGATCGAGCGCGTCGATGAAGGGCGCGACCTCGGTCAGCTGCGAGCCGATGTGGCAGTCGATGCCGCGCACCGCCAGGCCGGGCAACGAGGCCGCGTGGCGGTAGACCTCGACGGCGCGCTGGTGCGCCACGCCAAACTTGTTGCCCTTCAGGCCGGTGGAGATGTAGGGGTGCGTGCCGGCGTCGACGTCCGGGTTGACGCGCAGGCTGACCGGCGCGACGCGGCCGAGCGAAACGGCCACGGCCGACAGCGCGTCCAGCTCCGGCTCGCTCTCGACGTTGAAGCAGCGCACGCCGGCTTCCAGCGCCAGCTTCATCTCGGCGCGGGTCTTGCCGACGCCCGAGAACACGACCTTGCCGACGTCGCCACCGGCCGCGATCACGCGCTGCAGTTCGCCGCCGGAGACGATGTCGAAGCCGCAGCCGGCGCGCGCGAAGGTCTGCAGCACGGCCAGGTTCGAGTTGGCCTTCATCGCGTAGCAGACCAGGTGCGGACGGCCCGCCAGCGCGCGCTGGTAGCCCGCCAGCGCCCCCAGCATCGAGGCCTGCGAATAGACGTAGAGGGGCGTGCCGAACTCGCGTGCCAGCGCGTCGAGCGCGACGTCCTCAAGCTGGAGCTGGCCGTCGCGACGGGACAGGTAGGGAGCGCCGGGGAGGGTCATGGTGCGGATCGGGGAGCGTTGGATCGGGTGGGGGTGGAGGCTGCGGCGGCCGCAGCGGCTGCCGCGTCCGAAGGCCGTTGCAGCGGGCCCTTCTGGCCGCAGCCGGCGAGCAGCGCGACGGCTGCCAACACGGTCGCCAGGGGCAGTCCGGCGGGGCGAATCGAGCCCCGGAACCCCGGCGCTAAACTCGTCTGAAGCCTTGTTCGACGTCTTGAAAACATCAACGGAATTCTACCGACCATGACCTTGCCGACCGTCCCTGCCGCCACGCCGCTGAGCGATGCCGACTACCGCAGCCGATCGGCCGCCGTGCTCGCGGCGATCGAGGCTTGCGTCGATCGCTGGCTGGACGAGGACGTGGTCGACATCGACGCCCATCGCACCGGCGGCCTGCTCGAACTGGCCATGCCGGGCGGCAGCAAGCTGGTCATCAACACCCAGCCGCCGCTGCAGGAGATCTGGCTGGCGGCGCGGGCCGGTGGCTACCACTTCCGCCATGTCGACGGCCGCTGGCTCGACACCCGCACGGGCGCCGAGTTCTTCGAGCTGCTGTCGATCCAGGCCAGCGCGCAGGCCGGCAAGGCGCTGCGCTTCGAGCCGGCCTGACTCAGTTGCGGAACAGGTCCAGGATGCTGCGGCGCTCTTCGGACGCTGCGGCTCCTGCGCTGTGCGGGCCGTCCTCGAGGCGGTTCACGGTGGCCCCGTTCTCCTCGTAGGCCCAGTCGCCGTTGAACTGCAACAGGCCCGGCGTCGGCGCGATCTCGGCGACCGGCACGTTGCGCAGTGCGTAGGACATGTAGTCGATCCAGGCCGGCAGGGCCAGGCCGCCACCGGTCTCGCGGTCGCCCAGCTTGCGCGGCTGGTCGTAGCCGATCCACACCACCGCCACCAGGCCGGGCTGGTAGCCGGCGAACCAGGCGTCGTTCGAGTCGTTGGTCGTGCCGGTCTTGCCGTACAGGTCGGGCCGCTTCAGCGTGGCCTGGGCGCGTGCCGCCGTGCCGCTGCGCGTCACCTCCTGCAGCAGGCTGCTCATCATGAAGGCGTTGCGGGCGTCGATTGCCCGCATCGACTCGTCCAGCGGTACCGGCTGGGTCTGGCTCAGGACCTTGCCGCGGTTGTCGGTGATGCGGTTGATCAGCATCGGCGCGACCCGGTAGCCGCCGTTGGCGAAGACCGAATAGCCCGAGGCCAGCTGCAGTGGCGTGACCGTGCCCGAACCGAGCGCCATCGTCAGGTAGGCCGGATGTTTCTCGGCCTCGAAGCCGAACCGGCTGATCCACTGCTGCGCGTAGTCCGGGCCGATCGCCTGCAGCACGCGGATCGAGACCATGTTCTTCGACTTGGCCAGCGCCTTGCGCAGCGGCATCGGGCCTTCGAACGTGCCGTCGTAGTTCTTCGGCTCCCAGGGCTGGCTGCCGGTGGCGTCGGCGTCGAAGAACAGCGGGGCGTCGTCGACGATGGTGCTCGGACCGATCCCCTTTTCCAGCGCGGCCGAGTAGATGAACGGCTTGAAGCTCGACCCCGGCTGGCGCCAGGCCTGCGTCACGTGGTTGAACTTGTTCTTGAGGTAGTCGAAGCCGCCGACCATCGCCCGGATCTCGCCGGTGTTCGGGTCGATCGACACGAAGGCGCCTTCGACCTGCGGCAGCTGGCCGATCGACCAGGCCTTCTTGGCGTCCTGCATGACCCGGATCACCGCGCCCGGGCGGATCTGGACCTGCGGCTGCGCGTTGCTGCCCAGTGCACCGGCGACGTTGCGCAGGCCTTCGCCGGTGACCTCGATCGTGTCGCCGGTCTGCAGCATCGCCACGACCTTCTTCGTGCTGGCCTCGATCACGACGGCGGCCAGCAGGTCGTCGTTGTCCGGATGGTCTTCCAGCGCCTCGGCCACGCGGGTATCGAGCGAACGCTTGTCGGACGGCAGGTCGACGGTCGCCTCCGGGCCGCGATAGGGCTTGCGGCGCTCGAAGTCCAGGATGGTCCGGCGCAGCGCCTTGTAGGCCGCGTTCTGGTCGCCGGCCCGGATCGACAGGTAGACGTTCAGGCCGCGGGTGTAGGCGTCGTCGCCGTACTGGGCGTGGACCAGCTGACGGGCCGCCTCGGCGACGTATTCGGCGTGCGAGGTGCTGTCGCGCGGGGCGTGGTAGCGCAGCACCTGGGCCAGTGCCTGCTCGCGCTGGGCGTCGGTGATGTAGCCGTTCTCGCGCATGCGCTCGACGATGTAGCGCTGACGCTGCTCGGCGCGCTGGCGGTTGCTCAGCGGGTTGTAGGCCGACGGCGCCTTGGGCAGGCCGGCCAGCATCGCGGCCTCGGCGATCGTCACGTCCTTGAGCGGCTTGCCGAAGTAGATCTCGCTGGCCGCCGCGAAGCCGTAGGCGCGGTGACCGAGGTAGATCTGGTTCATGTAGACCTCGAGGATCTGGCGCTTGCTCAGCGCCGCCTCGATCTTGAACGACAGCAGGATCTCGTAGATCTTGCGCGTCAGCGTCTTCTCGGTCGACAGGTAGAAGTTGCGCGCGACCTGCATCGTGATGGTCGAGGCGCCCTGGCTGCGGACCTCGCGCAGGTTGCCGATCGCCGCCCGCAGCGCGCCCCGGTAGTCGATGCCGCCGTGTTCGTAGAAGCGCGAGTCCTCGATCGACAGCACCGCGTCCTGCATCACCTTCGGGATCTCGTCGATCGTCAGGTAGCTGCGGCGCTCCTCGCCGAACTCGCCGAGCAGCGTGCCTTCGACCGAGTAGATGCGCATCGGCAGTTTCGGCCGGTAATCGACCAGGCTGCGGATCTCGGGCAGGTTCGGGTAGGCCGTGGCCAGCGCGATGCCCAGCAGCATCGCCACGACCAGCGCGCCGCCGCCGATCAGGCCGGCCGTCCAGGCCAGCACGCGCAGCGGCAGGCTCCAGGTGGAGCCTCGGCGCACGCCCGCCGGGGCTGCGTTGGCGGACGACGAGGCAGGCGCGGATTCGCTCATGGAGGCGCCCCGGAAAGGGGCTGGACTGGCAGGGGAGCGCGATTATAGGAAGCGGTCAAGCCCCGAATTGACCGTGTCGCGATACGCTTCTCACGCTTGGTTTCGTGGGCAGGACGTGACAATCTTCACACCGCTTGGGTTGGCTCGGTGGCGTCGGTGTGGCGCAACTCGGGACAGACCCGAAAACCGGAAAAATCTTTGTGCGTCAACTACTTTGTTGATAGCATTGAAGTAAGTTATTAACAGTCCGCCACAGGTGGATGTGCCGTCATTGGGGAAGCGCGTGAGTGTTCTCGACATCCTTTTGGGTCGCAAGCATGCGTCGCTGATCGGACTGGACATCAGCTCTTCAGGCGTCAAGCTCGTCGAGCTGGGGCAGACCGCCTCCGGCGAATATGTGGTCGAACGTTTTGCCAGCGAATCTTTCGAGAAGGGCTGGATCACCGACGGCCAGATCGAGAAGTTCGACGAGATCGCCGAGGCGGTTCGCCGCGTCGTTCTCAAGAGCGGCACCAAGACCAAGAACGTCGCGATGGCGATGCCGCAGTCCTCGGTGATCACCAAGAAGATCATCCTGCCCGGCGGTCTGCGGGAAGAGGAGATGGAGATCCAGGTCGAGGCCGAGGCGAACCAGTACATCCCGTTCTCTCTCGACGAGGTCAGCCTCGATTTCTGCGTGATCGGCCCGAGTCCCGACCAGGTCGGCGATGTCGAGGTGCTGATCGCCGCATCGCGCAAGGACCGCGTGCAGGACCGCCAGGGTCTGGCCGAGGCGGCCGGGCTCAAGCCGGTGGTGCTCGACATCGAGTCGAACGCCTCGCGCATGGCGATCGGCCGGGTCATCGCGGCGCTCCCCAACGAGGGCCGTGACGCGCTGGTCGCGCTGTTCGAGATCGGCGCCGACACCACCAGCCTGAAGGTGCTGCGCGACAACGAGATCCTCTACGACCGCGACCAGGCCTTCGGTGGTGCCCAGCTGACGCAGCTGATCTCGCGCCAGTACGGCCTGTCCTTCGAGGAGGCCGAGACCAAGAAGCTGGCCGGCGACCTGCCCGAGGACTACGAGAGCTCGCTGCTCGCCCCCTTCGTCGACAGCCTGTCGCAGGAGATCGGCCGGGCGCTGCAGTACTTCTTCACCAGCACGCCGCACCACCGCGTCCACTACGTGATGCTGTCGGGCGGCACGGCCACGCTGCCCGGCCTGAAGGACCGCGTCACCGAGCTGACCGGCTTCGCGTCGATGGTGGTCAACCCCTTCGAGGGCATGAAGCTCGGCGGCTCCGTTCGCGAGTCCAAGCTCCGGCGCGAGTCGCCTGCCTACCTGACCGCATGCGGGCTGGCCATGCGGAGGTTCCTGCAATGATCCTCATCAACCTCCTGCCCCACCGCGAAGAGCGGCGGCGGCGCCGCAAGCAGGCCTTCTACGCCGGCATGGTCCTGGCGGGCATCGTCGGCCTGCTGATGGCGGGCATCTGGTATCTCGCGCTGATGGAGATGATGCGGGCCCAGCAGTCCCGCAACGAGTTCCTGCAGACCGAGATCCGGCGGCTGGAGGTGCAGATCAAGGACATCGCGTCGCTGAAGTCCGAGATCGAGGCGCTGAAGGCGCGCCAGAAGGTCGTCGAGGACTTCCAGATCGACCGCAACATGCCCGTGCACCTGCTCAACGAGCTGGCCGGCCGCACCCCCGAGGGCGTCTACCTGACCTCGGTGCGGCAGGAAGGGCAGGCCGTCGCGGTGACCGGCGTGGCCCAGACCAACGAGCGGGTCTCGGAGTTCCTGCGCAACACGGCCTACAACTCGGCCTGGCTGGAGCGGCCCGAGCTGGTCGAGATCCGCGCCAGCGCCCAGGCGGCCGGCGTGCGCGACCCGAAGCGCCTGTTCGACTTCGCGATCCGCCTGACCCTCAAGCGGCCGCAGGACCTCGATGCGGTCCCGCGTGCCGGCGAGGCGGCTTCGGCGCCGGCCCGTGCGGCCTCGGCGTCCTGAGGGAGACACAGACATGGCCACCTCGCGCCAGAACCTCAACTTCGACCTCGAGAGCACGCTCGCGCAGGTCCGCTCGCAGTTCCGCGGCCTCAACCTCAACGAGCCGGGCCAGTGGCCGGCACTGCCCAAGATCGCCGCTGGCGTCATCGTCGCGCTGTTCGTCCTGGCGCTGATCTGGTTCTCGATGCTGTCGGGCGTCATGGACGAGCTGTCGGCCGAGAACGCCCGCGAGCAGCAGCTCAAGGACGAGTTCAAGGGCAAGCTCGCCCAGGCGATCAACCTCGACGAGCTGCGCAAGCAGAAGCTGCAGGTCCAGGAATACGTGACCCAGCTGGAACGCCAGCTGCCGGGCAAGGCCGAGATGGACGCGCTGCTGTCGGACATCAACCAGGCGGGCCTCGGCCGCGGCCTGCAGTTCGAGCTGTTCCGGCCGGGGTCGGTGGTCATCAAGGACTACTACGCCGAGCTGCCGATCGCCTTGCGCGTCACCGGCCGCTACCACGACATCGGCGCCTTCGCGGCCGACATCGCCAACCTCTCGCGCATCGTCACGCTGCACAACCTGAACATCAGCTCGCCGGTCCAGCCGGGCACGACGACGCCGTCGGCGCCGGGTGCGGCGGGCGGGCAGCTGGCGATGGAGGCCACCGCGCGCACCTATCGCTACCTCGACCCGGCCGAGGTCGAGCAGCGCCGCAAGGGTGCCGCCGAGGCCAAGAAGGCCGGAGGTGCCAAGTGATGCACGCCCGCCCGACGACCGATCGTCCGACGGCCGCACGCCGACCGCAGCGTGGCCTGTCGCTGGCCCTGCTGGCCGTGCTGGGCTGTTCGTTGCTGCTGAGCGCCTGCGGTGATCCGCACCAGGAGCTGCAGGACTGGATGGACCAGCAGCGCCGCGAGGCCAAGCCGCGCGTGCCGCCGCTGCTGCCGCCGCGCAAGTTCGATCCACAGCCCTACATGGCCGTGCGCGACGTCGAACCCTTCAGCATCCAGAAGCTGCAGGTCGCGCTCAAGCAGGAGACCCGCCAGCCCAACTCGCTGCTGGCGGCCGAGATGAACCGGCGCCGCGAGCCGCTGGAGGCCTATCCGCTGGACAACCTGTCGATGGTCGGCAGCGTCGTGCGCAGCGGCCGGCCGTATGCACTGCTGCGGGCCGACAACCTGCTCTACCAGATCAAGGTGGGTGACTACATCGGCCAGAACTACGGCCGCATCACCCGCATCACCGAAACAGAGATCACCTTGCGTGAGATCGTGCAGGACCCGCTCGGCGAGTGGGTCGAACGCATGAGCACCCTCACGCTGCAGGAACGCGCCCAGGAGAGAAGTCGATGATGACCGTCGCAACCCATACGCGGACCAAGCCGTGGCGTACCCGCGGCCGGGCCCTGCTGGCGGGCATCGCCACCACCGTCGCGACGCTGGCAGCGCTGGCGCTGGCCCCTTCGGCCCAGGCGCAGACCGTCATCCAGTCCATCACCAGCAGCCAGCAGGGCGGCGGCGAGACCTTGCGCATCGAGCTCGACGAGCCGCTGCTGAACCCGCCGCGCGGCTTCGTGCTGCAGTCGCCCGCCCGCATCGCGCTGGACCTGCTGGGCGTCGTCAACGGCAGCACCGTGCGCGCCACGCAGGAGGTCAACCTCGGCAACCTGCGCTCCTATGCGCTGGCGCTGGCCGGTGACCGCACGCGGCTGGTGCTGAACCTGCGCCAGCCGACCCGCTACCGCACCGAGCAGGTCGGCAAGACGCTGCTGGTGACGCTGGAGCCGGTGCCGCTGGCCGCCAACCTCGCCTCGACCACGGCCGCCGCGCCGCTGGTGGCCGCCGCTGCGCCGAAGGCCGGCGAGGCGGTCCATTTCGCCGACAGCCAGAACGCCGCGCCCGAGCGCATCCGCGACATCGACTTCCGCCGCGGCCGTGACGGCTCGGGCCGCGTCGTGGTCGACCTGCCGAGCAACCAGGTCGGCGTCGACATCCGCCAGCAGGGCCAGAACCTGGTCGTCGAGTTCCTGCGTTCGACCGTGCCCGACAACCTCGTCAAGCGCCTGGACGTGACCGACTTCGGCACGCCGGTGCAGGCCTACTCCGCCAGCCAGACCGGTGACCGGGTGCGCCTGGTGGTCGAGCCGCGTGGCAACTGGGAACACAGCGCCTACCAGACCGACAACCAGTTCGTGCTGGAGGTCCGGCCGCAGAAGGCCGACCCGCAGAAGCTCACCAACGGCCCGGGCTTCAACGGCGACAAGCTGTCGCTGAACTTCCAGAGCATCGAGGTCCGCTCGCTGCTGCAGGTCATCGCCGACTTCACCAACTTCAACGTCGTGACCAGCGACACCGTCACCGGCAACGTCACGCTGCGGCTGAAGGACGTGCCGTGGGACCAGGCGCTGGACATCATCCTGCAGGCCAAGGGCCTGGGCGTGAAGAAGACCGGCAACGTGCTGTGGATCGCGCCAAAGGACGAGCTGGCCGCCAAGGAGAAGCAGGAGCTGGAGTCGCGCAAGCAGATCGCCGACCTGGAGCCGCTGCGCACCCAGAGCTTCCAGCTCAACTACACCAAGTCCGAGGAAGTGGCCAAGGGCCTGACCGGCCAGCAGGCCGGCAGCTCGTCCAGCCAGCAGACCGGTGGCGTGACCCGCATCCTATCGAACCGCGGCAGCGTGGTGTTCGAGACCCGCACCAACCAGCTGTTCGTCACCGACATCCCGTCCAAGCTCGAAGAGGTCGCCCAGCTGATCACCAAGATCGACGTGCCGGTGCGTCAGGTGATGATCGAGGCGCGCATCGTCGAGGCGGTCGACACCTTCGGCCGCACGCTGGGCGTCAAGCTCGGGGCGACCGACCTGCGCGGCATCAACGGAGTGGGCTCGCCGGGCTTCGGCGGCAACACCCGCGTGGCCGTCGGCGGCAACTACGCGTCGATCGGCGACACGACGCTGCAGACGGCGACCGGCACGATCTACAACAACTCGCAGTTCGTGAACCTGCCGGCCAACACCAGCTCGCTGGGCGGCGCCTCGGCGGCGACCTTCGCGCTGTCGCTGTTCGGCGCCAGTTCGAACCGCTTCCTGAACCTGGAACTGTCGGCACTGGAAGCCGAAGGCAAGGGCAAGCTGGTCTCCAGCCCGCGCGTCGTCACGGCCGACCAGGTCAAGGCGCTGATCGAGCAGGGCACCGAACTGCCCTACCAGACCGGCGGCAACCAGAACACCGCGCCGTCGATCGCCTTCCGCAAGGCGACGCTGAAGCTGGAGGTCACGCCGCAGATCACGCCCGAGGGCAACATCATCATGGACGTCGACGTCAACAAGGACAGCGTCGGCCAGCAGACCTCGGCGGGTTTCGCGATCAACACCAAGCACGTCAAGACGCAGGTGCTGGTCGAGAACGGCGGCACGGTCGTGATCGGCGGCATCTTCGAGACCACCGAGACCGACACCATCAACAAGGTGCCGCTGCTGGGTGACCTGCCCTACGTCGGCGCGCTGTTCCGCAACAAGACGCGGGTGGCCAACAAGACCGAGCTGCTGATCTTCCTGACGCCCAAGGTGATCACCGACCGGAACTCGGCGCTGACGCGCTGATCGACCGGGTCCGCCGCCAGGCCAGCCGCCGCGACCTGCGGCCGGTGGACAATCGCCCACCTGCCTCTCTCGCGCCCATCCGCTTGGACCCCCGACACGATCCCCTCGCCGCCCTCGCGCCGGCCCCTGCCGGCGAAGCCCTGCAGCGTTCGCTCAGCCTCGTGGCCATGCCGGGCGCGGGCAAGTCGACGGCCGGCCGTCATCTGGCGCATGCGCTGGGCGTGTCCTTCGTCGACGCGGACCACGTCATCGAGCAGCGCCTGGGCTGTTCGATCCGCGCCTTCTTCGAACGCGAGGGCGAGGCCGCCTTCCGCGACATCGAACAGCAGGTCATCGCCGACATCGTCGCGCAGCCGCCGCAGATCATCGCCACCGGCGGCGGCGCCGTGCTGCGCGAGGCCAACCGGCAGACGCTGCGCGACGGCAGCACCGTCGTCTACCTGCGGGCCACGCCCGAGGAGCTGTTCCGCCGGCTGCGCCACGACACCCAGCGGCCGCTGCTGCAGGTCGCCGATCCGCTGCGCAAGCTGCGTGAACTCTTCCGCGACCGTGATCCGCTCTACCGCGAGACGGCCCACTTCATCATCGAGACCGGCCGGCCTTCGGTCGCCACGCTGATCAACATGGTGCTGATGCAGCTGGAGCTGGCAGGCCTGGTCGATCCGCTGCGCGTGCCGTCCAGCGTCCTGCCCCGTTCCCCACGCCCATGACGACCGATTCCAAGCTCCACGCCACCGTGCGCGTCTCGCTCGACGAGCGCAGCTACGACATCCTGATCGGCGCCGGCCTGCTCGGCGCGGCCAGCACCTGGCAAGGCCTGCCGGCGGCCAGCACCGCCGTGATCGTCACCAACACCACCGTCGCGCCGCTGTACGCCGAGACGGTCCGGCGCGGCCTGTCGGCCCATTACAGGCGCGTGCTGACCGTCGAACTGCCGGACGGCGAGGCGCACAAGGACTGGCAGACGCTCAACCTGATCTTCGACGCCCTGCTGGGCGCGACCTGCGACCGCAAGACCGTGCTGGTCGCGCTGGGCGGCGGGGTGGTCGGCGACATGACCGGCTTCGCCGCCGCCTGCTACATGCGCGGCGTGCCCTTCGTGCAGGTGCCCACGACGCTGCTGGCGCAGGTCGACTCGTCGGTGGGCGGCAAGACCGCCGTCAACCACCCGCTGGGCAAGAACATGATCGGCGCGTTCTACCAGCCGGTGCGCGTGATCTGCGACCTCGACACGCTCGACACCCTGCCGCCGCGCGAGCTGTCGGCCGGTCTGGCCGAGGTCATCAAGTACGGCCCGATCGCCGATGCCGCCTTCCTCGACTGGATCGAGGCCGAGCTGCCGGCGCTGATGGCACGCGACAAGACCGCGCTGGCGCGTGCCGTGGCGCGCTCGTGCGAGATCAAGGCAGAGGTCGTCGGCGGCGACGAACGCGAGAGCGGCAACCGCGCCATCCTCAACTTCGGCCACACCTTCGGCCACGCGATCGAGGCCGGCATGGGCTATGGCGAGTGGCTGCACGGCGAGGCCGTCGGCTGCGGCATGGTCATGGCCGCCGACCTGTCGGCGCGGCTCGGGCTGATGCCGGCCGGGTTCGTCGCGCGCATGCGCCACATCTGCGAACGTGCCGGCCTGCCGGTGCGCGCGCCCGATCTGGGCGCCGAGCGTTACCTGGCGCTGATGCAGGTCGACAAGAAGGCCGAAGGCGGCGAGATCCGCTTCGTCGTCATCGACCGCATGGGCCACGCCCGCATGCAGGGCGCGCCCGAGACGCTGGTGCGCGAGGTCATCGCGGCGGCCTGTGCCTGACCGGGCCGACCGCCGCGGCACACGCGGCTCGACGGGCCCCGGCCAGCGCCTGTCGCCCTGGGCCAGCGACCCGAGCCACAGCCGTGGCCGCCGCCACGCCGAGCCGGCGGCGCCCACGCGCAACGCCTTCCAGCGCGACCGCGACCGCATCGTCCACAGCACCGCGTTCCGGCGGCTGGTCTACAAGACCCAGGTCTTCCTGAACCACGAAGGCGACCTGTTCCGGACCCGGCTGACGCACACGCTGGAAGTCGCGCAGCTGGGCCGCTCGATCGCCCGATCGCTCGGCCTGCACGAGGATCTCGTCGAGGCCATCGCGCTGGCCCATGACCTCGGCCACACGCCCTTCGGCCATGCCGGCCAGGACGCGCTGCACGCCTGCATGGCGCCGCATGGCGGCTTCGAGCACAACCTGCAGAGCCTGCGCGTGGTCGACGTGCTGGAGCAGCGCTACCCCGACTTCGACGGCCTGAACCTGAGCTTCGAGACGCGCGAGGGCATCCTCAAGCATTGCCCCTTGCGGGTGGCGCGCTGGATCGAGCGCCATGAGCCCGGCGGCATCGGCCGGCGCTTCATCGAGCGCAGCCAGCCCGGGCTGGAGGCGCAACTCGCCAACCTCGCCGACGAGATCGCCTACAACGCCCACGACGTCGACGACGGCGTGCGCTCGGGCCTGATCACGCTCGACCAGGTCTGCGAGCTGCCGCTGCTGGGCGAGCACCGCGAGGCGGCCTTGCGCGAACACCCGTCGCTGCGACAGGCCCGGCCGCGCCGGCTGCTGTTCGAGATCCTGCGGCGCGTGCTGTCGGCCCAGGTCTACGACGTCATCGACGCGACCCGCGCGGCGCTCGACGCGGCCCGTCCGGCCGATGCCGACGCGGCCCGCGCGATGGCGCCGCTGGTCCGCTTCAGCCCCGCCATGCGCGCGGCCAGCACCGAGCTGAAGCGGCTGCTGTTCAAGGCGCTGTACCGCCATCCGGCGGTGATGGAGACGACCGAGACGGCGCAGCGCATCGTCACCGAGCTGTTCGCGATCTACGTCGAACGGCCGCAGGAGATGCCGGACGATTTCGCCGGCTCGCCGCTGCTGCATCGGGCGGTGGCCGACTACATCGCCGGCATGACCGACCGCTACGCGATCCGCGAGCATGAGCGGCTGACCGGGCGGCGGCTGTTCCGCGCGCCGGGCTGAAGCGCCCGGCGCCGGTCCAGCGGCTTCAGGCTTCCTGCGGCAGGAAGTCGGCGGTCGACAGGTAACGCTCGCCGGTGTCGTAGTTGAAGCCCAGCACGCGGGCGCCTGCGCCCAGTTCCGGCAGCTTCTGCGCGATCGCGGCCAGCGTCGCGCCGCTGGAGATGCCCACCAGCAGGCCTTCCTCGCGGGCGCTGCGGCGGGCGTAGTCCTTGGCCACGTCGGCCTCGACGGTGATGACGCCGTCGAGCAGCTCGGTCTGCAGGTTGCGCGGGATGAAGCCCGCGCCGATGCCCTGGATCGGGTGCGGCGACGGCTTGCCACCGCTGATGACCGGCGAGGCGGCCGGCTCGACCGCGAACACCTTCAGCTTCGGCCACGCCGCCTTCAGCACCTGCGCGCAGCCGCTGATGTGGCCGCCGGTGCCCACGCCGGTGATCAGCGCGTCCAGGCCGTCGGGGAAGTCGGCCAGGATCTCCTGCGCCGTCGTGCGCACATGCACCGCGATGTTGGCGGGGTTCTCGAACTGCTGCGGGATCCAGGCGCCCGGGGTCGACGCGACCAGCTCCTGGGCCTTCTCGATCGCGCCCTTCATGCCCTTCTCGCGCGGGGTCAGCACGAACTGCGCGCCATAGGCCAGCATCAGCCGGCGGCGTTCGATGCTCATGCTCTCGGGCATCACCAGGACCAGCGCGTAGCCCTTGACGGCCGCGACCATCGCCAGGCCGATGCCGGTGTTGCCGGAGGTCGGCTCGACGATCGTGCCGCCGGGCTTCAGCGCGCCGCTGGCCTCGGCGTCCTCGACCATCGCCAGCGCGATGCGGTCCTTGATCGAGCCGCCCGGGTTGCTGCGTTCGGACTTTATCCAGACCTGGGCGCCGGCGCCGTACAGGCGGTTGATGCGGATGTGCGGGGTGTGGCCGATGGTGGCCAGGACGTTGTCTGCGCGCATGGTGGCGAAATCTCCGGAACTGCGGTCCCGCCGGATGCGGGACGCGGCGCTTCGATTCTGTCGCATGAGGCTGGGGTTGGAGGGGCGGGACAATGCCGTGTCGGCCGTCTGGAGACGGTCACTTCAGCCCCTTCCCGATGGCCCGTCTGCCCCGTCTCGCGCTCGCCGGCCTGCCGCACCTCGTGCTGCAGCGCGGGCTGGCGCACCCGCCGGTCTTCGCCGATGCCGACGATCGCCGCGCCTACCTGGCTGCGCTGCACGAGGCATCGGCCAACCTCAAGGTCGTCGTGCATGCCTACGCGCTGCTCGACGACCAGGTCCGCCTGCTGCTGACGCCGCCCAGCGCCGATGCCTTGAGCAAGCTGATGCAGGCCGTCGGCCGACGCTACGTGAGCGCACACAACCGTCGCCACGGCCGCGCCGGCACGCTGTGGGACGGGCGCTACCGCGCCACCGTCATCGAGCCGGAACCGTGGCTGCTGACCGCCGCCCGGTCGATCGAGCAATCACCCCAGCGCGCCGGGCTGGTGATGCGGGCGTCGGACTGGACCTGGTCCAGCGCCGGTCACCACCTGGGCCGCGCCCGCGACCCGGTCGTGAGTGCCCACCCGCTGTTCTGGGGGCTGGGCAACACGCCCTTCGAACGCGAGCTGGCGTGGCAGCGGTTGCTCGACGAGCCGCTCCCGGTGGCGCAGCTGCAACAGGTCGAGGACGCGCTGGTGAAGGGCTGGCCACTCGGATCGGGCGCGTTTCTTGCCCATCTCGGCGGCTCGACCGACCGTCCGCTGGCTCCCAGGCCCCGCGGGCGACCGCCTCGCGCACCAAGGCAGGGCGGCGACAGCGAACGCTGAACGCTGCCGGTGCGTGACCCGCGCATTAATCTGTCCCCATTTATCTCCTCAGCGTAACCGAGGCGATTCTTTAACGAGTCTGACCCCATTTATTTGGGATTGAGGCTCACGCTGCACTGCAGTAAATTTCACGCCGTTTTCTTCCATCGCCAGGAGTGCGCCATGAACCAGGCCGCCTCGGGATTGACGTCCCAGACCGAACCGCAGACCGATTCCACGATCGTCACCCCGTCCGACATCCGGACGCTCGCCCAGGGCGGTCTGTACGACCCCGCCAACGAACATGACGCCTGCGGCGTCGGTTTCGTCGCGCACATCAAGGGCCAGAAGGCGCACGCCATCGTCGAGCAGGGCCTGAAGATCCTGGAGAACCTCGATCACCGCGGCGCGGTCGGCGCGGACGCGCTGATGGGCGACGGTGCGGGCATCCTGATCCAGATCCCCGACGACTTCTTCCGCGCCGAGATGGCCGCGCAAGGCGTCGTGCTGCCGCCCCCGGGCGAATACGGCGTGGGCATGATCTTCCTGCCCAAGGAACACGCCTCCCGTCTGGCCTGCGAGCAGGAGCTGGAGCGTGCGGTCAAGGCCGAAGGCCAGGTGCTGCTGGGCTGGCGCGACGTGCCGGTCGACGCCGACATGCCGATGTCGCCGACGGTGCGCACCACCGAGCCTGTGATCCGCCAGATCTTCATCGGTCGCGGTGACGACGTCATCGTGCCGGACGCGCTGGAACGCAAGCTCTACGTGATCCGCAAGACCGCCTCGGCGGCGATCCAGAAGCTCAAGCTGACCCACAGCCGCGAGTACTACGTGCCCAGCATGAGCTGCCGCACGATCATCTACAAGGGTCTGCTGCTGGCCGACCAGGTCGGCAAGTACTACCTCGACCTGCAGAACCCGGCCTGCACCTCGGCGCTGGCGCTGGTGCACCAGCGCTTCTCGACCAACACCTTCCCCGAGTGGCCGCTGGCCCACCCGTACCGGATGGTGGCGCACAACGGCGAGATCAACACCGTCAAGGGCAACTTCAACTGGATGCGCGCCCGCGAAGGCGTCATGAAGTCGCCGGTGCTGGGCGAGGACCTGAAGAAGCTCTACCCGATCAGCTTCGAGGGTCAGTCCGACACGGCTACGTTCGACAACGCGCTCGAACTGCTGACGATGAGCGGCTACCCGCTCGCGCACGCCGCGATGATGATGATCCCGGAGGCCTGGGAGCAGCACACGCTGATGGACGAGCGCCGTCGCGCCTTCTACGAGTACCACGCCGCGATGATCGAGCCGTGGGACGGCCCCGCCTCGATGGTGTTCACCGACGGCAAGCAGATCGGCGCCACGCTGGACCGCAACGGCCTGCGCCCGGCCCGCTACATCGTCACCGACGACGACCTGGTCGTGATGGCCTCGGAAGCCGGCACGCTGCCGATCCCCGAGAACAAGATCGTCAAGAAGTGGCGCCTGCAGCCGGGCAAGATGTTCCTGATCGACTTCGAGCAGGGCCGCATCATCGATGACGAGGAACTGAAGAACCAGTTCGCCTCGGCCAAGCCCTATCGCCAGTGGATCGAGAACGTCCGCATCAAGCTCGACGCGATCCCGGCCGAGGGCGCGCCCGCCGTGCCGGCGCCGACCGAGTCGCTGCTGGACCGCCAGCAGGCCTTCGGCTACACGCAGGAAGACCTGAAGTTCCTGCTCGCGCCGATGGCCGCGAACGGTGAAGAAGGCATCGGCTCGATGGGCAACGACTCGCCGCTGGCGGTCCTGTCCGACAAGAACAAGCCGCTGTTCAGCTACTTCAAGCAGCTGTTCGCGCAGGTCACGAACCCGCCGATCGACCCGATCCGCGAAGCGATCGTGATGTCGCTGAACAGCTTCATCGGCCCGAAGCCCAACCTGCTCGACATCAACGCGGTCAACCCGCCGATGCGGCTGGAGGTGGCGCAGCCCATCCTCGACTTCGAGGACATGGCGCGCCTGCGCGGCATCGCCGGTCACACCGGTGGCAAGTTCAAGACCTACGAGCTGAACATCACCTACCCGCTGGCCTGGGGCCATGAGGGCGTGGAGGCCAAGCTCGCGTCGCTGTGCGCCGAGGCGGTGGACGCGATCAAGAGCGGCCACAACATCCTGATCATCTCGGACCGCGCGATGGACCGCGCCCACGTGGCGATCCCGGCGCTGCTGGCGCTGTCGGCGATCCACCATCACCTGGTCCGCGAAGGCCTGCGCACGACCGCCGGCCTGGTGGTCGAGACGGCATCGGCGCGCGAGGTCCACCACTTCGCCGTGCTGGCCGGCTATGGCGCCGAGGCCGTGCACCCCTACCTGGCGATGGAGACCATCGCCGCGATGCACCAGGAACTCGGCGGCGCGCTGTCGGCCGACAAGGCGATCTACAACTACGTCAAGGCGATCGGCAAGGGTCTCTCGAAGATCATGTCGAAGATGGGCATCAGCACGTACATGTCGTACTGCGGCGCCCAGATCTTCGAGGCCATCGGCCTGAACCGCGACCTGATCGAGAAGTACTTCCGCGGCACCCCGACGCAGGTCGAGGGCATCGGCGTGTTCGAGGTGGCCGAGGAGGCCATCCGCAACCACCGCGCCGCCTTCGGTGACGACCCGGTGCTGGCGACGATGCTCGATGCCGGCGGCGAGTACGCCTGGCGCGCCCGTGGCGAGGAGCACATGTGGACGCCGGACGCCATCGCCAAGCTGCAGCACAGCACGCGCTCGGGCAAGTTCGACACCTACAAGGAATACGCCCAGATCATCAACGACCAGAACCGCCGTCACCTGACGCTGCGCGGCCTGTTCGAGTTCAAGATCGATCCGTCCAAGGCGATCCCGGTCGAGGAGGTCGAATCGGCCGCCGACATCGTCAAGCGCTTCGCGACCGGCGCGATGTCGCTGGGCTCGATCAGCACCGAGGCGCACTCGACGCTGGCGCTGGCCATGAACCGCATCGGCGGCAAGAGCAACACCGGTGAAGGCGGCGAGGACCCGGCGCGTTACCGCAACGAGCTCAAGGGCATCAAGATCACCGCCGGCACCAAGGTCTCGGACGTCATCGGCAGCAAGGTCATCGCCGCCGACTACGAGATGAAGGACGGCGACAGCCTGCGCTCGAAGATCAAGCAGGTGGCTTCGGGCCGCTTCGGCGTCACGACCGAGTACCTCGTCTCGGCCGACCAGATCCAGATCAAGATGGCCCAGGGCGCCAAGCCCGGCGAGGGCGGCCAGCTGCCGGGTGGCAAGGTCTCCGAGTACATCGGCTTCCTGCGTTACTCGGTGCCGGGCGTCGGCCTCATCAGCCCGCCGCCGCACCACGACATCTACTCGATCGAGGATCTGGCCCAGCTGATCCACGACCTGAAGAACGCCAACCCGCGTGCCTCGGTCAGCGTCAAGCTGGTCTCGGAAGTGGGCGTGGGCACGATCGCTGCGGGCGTGGCCAAGTGCAAGGCCGATCACGTCGTGATCGCCGGCCACGACGGCGGCACCGGCGCGTCGCCGTGGTCGTCGATCAAGCATGCCGGCACGCCGTGGGAACTCGGCCTGGCCGAGACCCAGCAGACGCTGGTGCTCAACCGCCTGCGCAGCCGCATCCGCGTGCAGGCCGACGGCCAGATGAAGACCGGCCGCGACGTGGTGATCGGCGCGCTGCTGGGCGCCGACGAGTTCGGCTTCGCGACCGCGCCGCTGGTCGTCGAGGGCTGCATCATGATGCGCAAGTGCCACCTCAACACCTGCCCGGTCGGCGTGGCCACGCAGGATCCGGTGCTGCGTGCCAAGTTCACCGGCAAGCCCGAGCACGTCGTCAACTACTTCTTCTTCGTCGCCGAGGAAGCGCGCCAGATCATGGCGCAGCTGGGCATCCGCACCTTCGACGAACTGGTCGGCCGCGCCGACCTGCTCGACACGAAGAAGGCCATCAGCCACTGGAAGGCCAAGGGCCTCGACTTCGGTCGCGTGTTCCACCAGCCGGCGGTGCCGGCCTCGGTCTCGCGCCGCCACATCGAGGAACAGGACCACGGTCTGGCCAAGGCCCTGGACGTGCGCCTGATCGAGAAGTGCCGCCCCGCCATCGAACGTGGCGAGAAGGTGCAGTTCATGGAGGACGCGCGCAACGTCAACCGCTCGGTCGGCGCGATGCTGTCGGGCGAGCTGATCAAGCACCGTCCGGAAGGCCTGCCCGACCAGACCATCTTCATCCAGATGGAAGGCACCGGCGGCCAGAGCTTCGCGGCGTTCCTGGCCCAGGGCATCACGCTCTACCTGATCGGCGAGGCCAACGACTACACCGGCAAGGGCTTGTCCGGCGGCCGCGTGGTGGTGCGTCCGTCGATCGAGTTCCGCGGTGACGCGACCAAGAACATCATCGTCGGCAACACCGTGCTGTACGGTGCGACCAGCGGCGAGGCCTTCTTCCGTGGCGTGGCTGGCGAGCGCTTCGCGGTGCGCCTGTCGGGCGCGACGGCGGTCGTCGAAGGCACCGGTGACCACGGCTGCGAATACATGACCGGCGGCACGGTGGTCGTGCTGGGCAAGACGGGCCGCAACTTCGCGGCCGGCATGTCCGGCGGCATCGCCTACGTCTACGACGAGGACGGCAGCTTTGCCGGTCGCTGCAACACCGCCCAGGTCGCCCTGGAGAAGGTGCTCACGTCGGCCGAGCAGGAACAGACCATCGAGTTGCCGATCTGGCACAAGGGTCAGACCGACGAGGCCCTGCTCAAGAAGCTGATCGAGGACCACCACCGCTGGACCGGCTCGCTGCGGGCCCGCGACATCCTCGACAACTGGAGCGAATCGCGTGGCCGCTTCGTCAAGGTGTTCCCGCACGAGTACCGCCGCGCCCTCGGCGAGATGGGTGCGCAGCAGGCCACCGACGCCACGATCGCCAAGGCCAAGGGCAGCGACAAGGGCGACAAGAAGGGCAGCAAGACCGTTCCCGCCAAGTGAGCGGAACGTCTTGAGCCACGGCACGTCACAGCACAGAACACTGAAGGCACATCATGGGTAAGGTCACCGGCTTTCTCGAGTTCGAACGCCTCGAAGAGGGTTACGAACCGGTCGAGAAGCGACTGAAGAACTACAAGGAATTCGTCATCGGCCTGAAGGCCGACGAGGCGAAGGTGCAGGGCGCGCGCTGCATGGACTGCGGCACGCCGTTCTGCAACAACGGCTGCCCGGTCAACAACATCATTCCGGACTTCAACGACCTGGTGTTCCGGCAGGACTGGCGCAATGCCATCACCGTCCTGCACAGCACCAACAACTTCCCGGAGTTCACCGGCCGCATCTGCCCGGCGCCGTGCGAGGCGGCTTGCACCCTCAACGTCAACAACGACGCGGTGGGCATCAAGTCGATCGAGCACGCCATCATCGACAAGGCCTGGGAAGAGGGCTGGGTCGTGCCGCAGCCGCCGAAGGTCAAGACCGGCAAGAAGGTCGCGGTGGTGGGCTCCGGCCCGTCCGGCCTGGCGGCAGCCCAGCAGCTCGCGCGGGCCGGCCACGACGTCACGGTGTTCGAGAAGAACAGCCGCATCGGTGGTCTGCTGCGCTACGGCATCCCCGACTTCAAGATGGAGAAGTCGCACATCGACCGCCGTGTCGCGCAGATGCAGGCCGAAGGCGTGACCTTCCGCACCGGCGTGCTGATCGGCGCGATGCCCGAGGGCAGCAAGGTCACCAACGACGCCAAGGAAGTCATCTCGGCCGAGCAGCTGAAGGCCGACTTCGACGCGGTCGTGCTGTGCGGCGGCTCCGAGCAGAGCCGTGACCTGCCGGTGCCGGGCCGCGAGCTCGACGGTGTCCATTTCGCGATGGAGTTCCTGCCGCAGCAGAACAAGGTCAACGCCGGCGACAAGCTGAAGAACCAGCTGCGCGCCGACGGCAAGCACGTCATCGTGATCGGTGGCGGCGACACCGGCAGCGACTGCGTGGGCACCAGCAACCGCCACGGCGCCGCCAGCGTCACGCAGTTCGAGGTGATGCCGCAGCCGCCCGAGAAGGAGAACAAGCCGCTGGTGTGGCCGTACTGGCCGCTGAAGCTGCGCACCTCGTCCAGCCATGAAGAGGGCTGCACGCGCGAGTTCGCGATCTCGACCAAGGCCATCCTGGGCGACAAGGGCAAGGTCACCGGCCTGCAGACCGTCAACGTCGAGTTCAAGGACGGCAAGCTGGTCGAGGTCGCCGGCACCGAGAAGACCTACAAGGCCGACCTGGTGCTGCTGGCGATGGGCTTCGTCAACCCGGTCAACACGGTGCTGGAAGCCTTCGGCGTCGAGAAGGACCCGCGTGGCAACGCCAAGGCGGGCGTCGACGTCGTCGGTGGCTACAAGACGAACGTCGCCAAGGTGTTCGCCGCCGGTGACATGCGTCGCGGCCAGTCGCTGGTGGTGTGGGCGATCCGCGAAGGTCGCCAGGCCGCCCGCGCCGTCGACGAATTCCTGATGGGTTCGACCACGCTGCCGCGCTGAGCGCGTCGACAGGCTGTTGCGGCCTGTCACGCCTTCCCCGCATGCCGCACCAAGCCGCATCACGCCGTTGCCATCGGCGCGTTGCGGCTTGATGCTTTTCGGGCACGATTCGGCCTTGCCTGAACTGAACTGGGGCTTTCCCCTATCATTTCTCGCCTTTGACCCGCCCGCCGACGTGCCACCTGCATCCCGCCTCCAGGGACGCACCTGCCGGAATCCATCCCCCGTTGACTGCCGCCTCGCCCGACTCCACCTTGTCGTCCCCGCTGGTCGAACTGCGTTCGGTGACCTGCGGCTACGGTGACCGCATCATCCTGCGCGATGTCGACCTGACGGTCCCGCGCGGCTCCGTGGTCGCGCTGATGGGCACCTCCGGCGGCGGCAAGACCACCGTGCTGCGGCTGATCGGCCGCCAGCTCTCGCCGCTGTCGGGCCAGGTGCTGTTCGATGGCCAGGATCTCGCCACGCTCGACCGTCGCGGCCTGCACGACGCGCGTCGGCGGATGGGCATGCTGTTCCAGTTCGGTGCCCTGTTCACCGACCTCTCGGTGTTCGACAACGTGGCCTTCCCGCTGCGCGAGCACACGAGGCTGAGCGAAGAGCTGATCCGCGACCTGGTGCTGATGAAGCTCGATGCGGTCGGCCTGCGTGGCGCGCGCGATCTGATGCCCAGCCAGGTCTCGGGCGGCATGGCCCGGCGCGTGGCACTGGCCCGCGCCATCGCGCTGGACCCGGACCTGATCCTCTACGACGAGCCCTTCGCCGGCCTCGACCCGATCTCGATGGGCGTGGCCGCGCGGCTGATCCGGGCCCTCAACGACGCGCTGGGCGTGACCAGCATCGTCGTCTCGCACGATGTCGAGGAGACCTTCCTGATCGCCGATCACGTCGTGTTCATCGCCAATGGCGGCATTGCCGCACAAGGCACGCCCGCGCAGATGCGGGCCTCCGAAGACCCGCTGGTGCGCCAGTTCGTCGACGCCGCGCCGGACGGTCCGGTGCGCTTCCACTACCCGGCCGCCACGGCCGCGCAGGACTACGGCCTGGAGGCCCGCCGATGAAGCGCGCCCTCATCGCCCTGGGTGCCGGCACCCGTCAGACGCTCGCCGACATCGGCCTGGCCACGCGCCTGTTGGCCCGCCTGCTGGTGCTGGTGCCGGTGGCCTTGCGCCGCTTCCGGCTCGTGATCGACCAGGTGCATTTCCTGGGCAACCATTCGCTGGCCATCATCGGCGTGTCCGGCCTGTTCGTCGGCTTCGTGCTGGGCCTGCAGGGTTATTACACGCTGCAGCGCTACGGCTCGGCCGAGGCGCTCGGCCTGCTGGTCGCGCTGTCGCTGGTGCGTGAACTCGGGCCGGTCGTGACCGCGCTGCTGTTCGCGGGCCGGGCCGGCACCTCGCTGACCGCCGAGATCGGCCTGATGAAGTCCGGCGAGCAGCTCGCCGCGATGGAGATGATGGCCGTCGACCCGATCCAGCGGGTGCTGGCACCGCGTTTCCTGGGCGGCCTGATCGCGATGCCGCTGCTGGCCGCCGTCTTCAGCGCGGTCGGCATCATCGGCGGCTGGCTGGTCGGCGTGGTGCTGATCGGCGTCGACGCCGGCTCATTCTGGTCGCAGATGCAGGCCGGCGTGGACGTGTTCAAGGACGTCGGCAACGGCGTCATCAAGAGCGTCGTCTTCGCCCTCACCGTCACCTTCGTCGCGCTGCACCAGGGCCACGAGTGCCAGCCCACGCCCGAGGGCGTGGCCCGCGCGACGACCCGCACCGTGGTGGTGTCGTCGCTGGCCGTGCTGGCGCTCGACTTCGTGCTCACCGCGCTGATGTTCTCGATCTGATCGGACCGTCCTCATGCAGAAATCCCGTCACGACCTGTGGGTCGGCCTGTTCGTCTCGATCGGCGCCGCCGCGCTGCTGTTCCTGGCCCTGAAGGCCGGCAACCTGCTGGCCATCTCGTTCGAGCCCACCTACACGGTGGTCGCCCGCTTCGACAACATCGGCGGCCTCAAGCCGCGCGCGGCGGTCAAGAGTGCCGGCGTGGTGGTCGGTCGGGTCGCGCGCATCGGCTTCGACGACAAGACCTACCAGGCCAGCGTCGAGCTCGAACTCGAGAAGCGCTTCGTCTTCCCGAAGGACAGCTCGGCCAAGATCCTGACCGCCGGCCTGCTGGGCGAGCAGTACATCGGCCTCGAACCCGGCGGCGACACGGTCAACCTGGCCGCCGGCAGCCAGATCACGCAGACCCAGTCGGCGGTGGTGCTGGAGACGCTCATCAGCCAGTTCCTCTACAACAAGGCCGCTGACGCCAGCGGGGGCGAGAAGAAGTGATGCGCCGCGTCGCCAGCTGGCTCGCGCTGGGCCTGTGCGCGCTGCTGACGGCCTGCGCGACGGCGCAGCAGCCCGATCCGCTGGAGCCGTGGAACCGCGGCGTGTTCGCCTTCAACGACACGGTCGACGAGGCGGTGGTCAAGCCGGTCGCGACGGTCTGGCGCGACGTGCTGCCGCAGCCGCTGCGCCACGGCATCAGCAACTTCTTCGGCAACTTCGGCGACCTGTGGTCGGCCACCAACCTGGTCCTGCAGGGGCGCTTCGGCGACGGCCTGTCCGACCTGGGCCGCTTCGGCACCAACACCGTCTTCGGCGTGCTGGGTTTCTTCGACGTCGCCAGCGAACTGGGCTTCGAGAAACACGGCGAGGACTTCGGCCAGACGCTGGGTGTCTGGGGCGTCCCGCAGGGCGCCTACGTGGTCTGGCCGCTGCTCGGCCCGTCGACGCTGCGCGACAGCTTCGACATCCCCGGCTCGATCGCCGTCAGCCCGGCCAGCCTGGTCTCGCCGACCTCGGCGGCGCTGGGCGTGACCTCCACGCGCTTCATCAACCTGCGCGCCGACCTGCTGCAGGCGACCAACCTGCTCGACACCATCGCGCTGGACAAGTACACGTTCACCCGCGATGCCTACCTGCAGCGTCGCCGCAGCCTCGTCTTCAACGGCAACCCGCCCGATGACGGCGGTGACGAGGACGTGCCCAGCGGCGCCAATCCGTATCGGGACGACGAGGAGCCGGCGCCGGCCGCCGCGCCGGCCTCTGCGCCGACCTCTGCACCTCGTCCGGCCCCTGCGGCGCCTGCCGCCAGCCGGCCCTGATCGAGAAACCCCCCTGTCCACCGCCGCAACGGCGCAGCCGTTGCTAGCAGGCAGCGATCCGGCTGCCACCGAAAGGAAATCGATGTTCAAGCGTCTGTGGTCCACCCTGTTCGTCACCGCCGCCCTGCTGGGCTCGTCGGCCGCCCGGGCCGAGGCCGTCGCGCCCGACGCGCTGGTCAAGCAGGTGTCGACCGAGGTGATCGAGACCGTGAAGTCCGACAAGGGCATCCAGGCCGGCGATCTCAAGAAGATCGTGGCGCTGGTCGACAACAAGGTGCTGCCGCACGTGAACTTCCAGCGCATGACCGCGCTGGCGATGGGCCGCCACTGGCGCGCCGCCACGCCCGATCAGCAAGGCCGTCTGCAGGACGAGTTCAAGACCCTGCTGGTGCGCACCTACGCGGGTGCGCTGACGCAGGTGAAGGACCAGTCGGTGTCGGTCAAGCCGCTGCGCGCCAAGCCCGAGGACACCGAGGTGCTGGTGCGCACGGAGGTCAAGGGCAAGGGTGAGCCGATTCAGCTCGACTACCGCCTGGAGAAGGACGGCGACAGCTGGAAGATCTACGACGTCAACGTGCTCGGCGTGTGGTTGGTGGAAACCTACCGGTCGAGCTTCAACCAGGAAATCTCCGCGTCAGGAATCGATGGCTTGATCACGAAGCTGGCCGAGCGCAACAAGTCCTCGTCGGCCAAGTGAAACCGGCCCTGTCGGCTACCGATCCCCGAAGCGTCAACACGAGTCGAATGTCCGTCCCATGCTGAGCCTGCCTGAACGACTGACCCACGTCGAGACGCCTCCGGCGCTGAAGACCCTGCACGAGCAGATGGATGCGCTGCCTTCCGGCACGCCCGTCGTGATCGACGGCCAGCAGCTCAGCCGCTTCGACTCCAGCGCACTGGGCGTGCTGCTGAGCTGCAAGCGCCACGCGCTGGCGCAGGGTCGCACCTTCGCGACCCAGTCGCTGCCGGCGCGCCTGGTGCGCCTGGCCGGCCTCTACGGCCTGGCCAACTGCCTTTGAACGAACCCTCTGAACGATCTCTCTGACCGACCCGGCCGCGCGCCGGGTCGCCGTCATTCCGGCGAGGCGTAGCGCTTGGCGCGCAGGTTGCGCTTGATCTCCTGCAGCGTCGGCCGCAGGTCCGGGCCGAGGCGCAGCGCCACTGCCGTTGTCAGGATGTCGATCACCGTCAGGTGCAGCAGGCGGCTGACCATCGGGCTGTAGCGGTCGTAGTCCTCGGGGTGATCCACCGCCAGCAGGATCTGCGCCTGATGCGCCAGCGGCGAACCGCTGCAGCTGATCACGATGGTCTGGGCGCCCTTGCGGCGCGCGATCTCGGCGGCGTCGAGCAGGTCGCGGGTGCGGCCCGAGTTCGAGATCATCACGGCGCAATCGCCCGGCTGCAGCATCGTCGCGGCCATCACCTGGACGTGACCGTCGCTGAAGGCGACCGCGTTGACGCCCAACCGGAAGAACTTGTGCTGCGCGTCCTGCGCCACGATGCCCGAGTTGCCGACACCGTAGAACTGGATCCGCCGACCGTCGCGCGCCGAGGCCGTCAGCGCCTCGATCGCCCGTTCCATCGCGTGCGCCGCGACGTCGCCGCGGTACTTCAGCAGCGCGCTGACCGCGTTGTCGATGACCTTGACGATCAGGTCGTTCGGCTTGTCGTCCTCGTCGACCGCGCGGTGCACGAAGGGCACGCCCTCGTTGACCGTGCCGGCGAGCTTCAGCTTGAAGTCGGCCAGGCCGTCATAGCCGACGCTGCGGCAGAACCGCACCACCGTCGGCTTGCTGACGTGGGAGCGGTCGGCCAGTTCGGCCACCGGCAGGCTGGAGAAGCTGCGCGGGTCCGCCAGCACCAGCTTGCCGACCCGCTGTTCGGCCGGCGACAGGGCGGGGAGGGAGGCGCGGATGCGGTCGAGCATGGTGGGGGCCGATCGTGTCACGTTGGCCGTTCGACCGTCATCCACCAGGGATGAGGGGGTGGATGCGCCGGGGCCCAGGCCCGACGACGAACTGCCGCCCGGCAACCCCGACGACGGGGACGCGGGCGTCGAGGAGGGCGGCAGCGGCCAGATCATTGCTCTTCGCTCCAGGCGTTGCCGTCGCGGGCGACCAGCGCGCTGGCCGCCGCCGGGCCCCAGCTGCCGGCGGCATAGCCGCGCGGGCCTTCGCCACCGCCGCTGTGCTCGCGCGCCCAGGTGTCGAGCACCGGCTCGACCCAGCGCCAGGCCTCTTCCTGCTCGTCGCTGCGCACGAACAGGTTCAGGCGGCCGGCGATGGCGTCCAGCAGCAGGCGCTCGTAGGCGCCGACGCGGTCGCTCTGGAAGGCCTTGTCGAAGTCCAGGTCCAGCGAGACCGGCGCGAGCATGTCGCCCACGCCCGTGCCCTTGGCGGCCAGCAGGTGCAGCTCCAGGCCGTCTTCCGGCTGCAGCTTGATCACCAGCTTGTTGGCGCGGTGCACGCCCGAGAAGATCGGGTGCGGGACCGGGCGGAAGTTGACGACGATCTGCGCGTCGCGCGCGGCCAGGCGCTTCCCGGTGCGCAGGTAGAACGGCACGCCGGCCCAGCGCCAGTTCTGCACCTCGGTGCGGATCGCCACGAAGGTCTCGCAGTGGCTGCCGTTCGGCACCTTGACCTCGTCGAGGTAGCCCGGGACCTTCTTGCCGTCGACGTTGCCGGCGCGGTACTGGCCGCGCACGACGTCGCGGTTGACGCTCTCGGCCGTGAACGGCTTGAGCGACTTCAGCACCTTGAGCTTCTCGTCGCGGATCGCGTCGGCGTCGCTGGTCGACGGCGGCTCCATCGCGATCATCGTCAGCAGCTGCAGCGCGTGGTTCTGGACCATGTCGCGCAGCGCGCCGGTGCGGTCGTAGAAGTCGCCGCGCGTGCCCACGCCGAGCGATTCGGCCAGCGTGATCTGGATGTTGGCGATGCTCTCGCGGCGCCACAGCGGCTCGAACAGCGCGTTGCCGAAGCGCAGCGCCATCAGGTTCTGGACCGAGGGCTTGCCGAGGTAGTGGTCGATCCGAAAGGCCTGCCGCTCGGTGAAGACCGAACGCACGACCTGGTTGATCTCCTGCGCGCTGGCCAGGTCATGGCCCAGCGGCTTTTCCAGCACGACGCGGATGTGCGGCGCGTTCAGGCCGGCCGCGCCGAGCTGCTCGGTGATCGCGGTGAACAGGTGCGGGCTGGTGGCCAGGTAGAGCACGACGGTGTCGGCGCCACGTTCGTCCAGCCACTGCTTCAGGCCGGCGTAGTCGGCCGGCTGCGACAGGTCCATGCGGCGGTAGTGCAGCAGCTCGGCGAAGCGGGCGAACTCTTCCTCGTTCGGGCGCTTGGAGCTTTCGACCTCGACGAAGCGGTCCTTGATGAACTTGCGGTAGTCCGCATCGCTGCGCTCGTCGCGGGCCACCGCCAGGATCCGCCCGCCGCCGGGCAGCTTGCCGTGGCGGAAGGCCTGGAACAGGGCCGGCATGAGCTTGCGCCAGGTGAGGTCGCCGGTGCCGCCAAAGAGAACGAGGTCGAAGGACATGTGGACCTTTTCGAGTGGAGTCGATTGCCGGGTCACACCGGGCCGTCAGGCGGTTCGCTGTGTCGGCGCTGGCGGTGTAACTTTGTTTCAGAAACGATGATGCATGAGTTTCTTTTCGAGGTCAATCCGGGACCGGGGCCGGACGCCGCCGCAGGCCGTTTCTCCCATGACGAACGGTCGTTCGATGACCGACCGGACGGTCTGTCGCGGCCGTAACTCGCTTGAACTCAAGCGGACCACTCATGCGGTCTAATTCCGGCCTTCCCAGCCGCAGCACCCCCAACGCCATGAACCAGCTCGATCAGCTCAAGCGCCACACCACCGTCGTCGCCGACACCGGCAACTTCCTGCAGCTCGCCCAGTTCGCCCCGCGCGACGCGACGACCAACCCGTCGCTGATCCTCAAGGCGGTGCAGCAGCCCGAATACGCGCCACTGCTGGCCGACACGGTCAAGGCCCACCGCGGCCTGCCGCTCGACGAGGTGGTCGACCGCGTGCTGGTCCGTTTCGGGCTGGAGATCCTGAAGGTCGTGCCCGGCCGCGTCTCGACCGAGGTCGACGCCCGCCTGAGCTTCGACCGCGCCGCGACCGTCGCCCGCGCGCACCGCCTCATCGGCCTGTACGAGGCCGCCGGCATCGGCCGCGACCGGGTGCTGATCAAGATTGCCTCGACCTGGGAAGGCATCCAGGCCGCCGCCGAGCTGGAGCGCGAGGGCATCCACTGCAACCTGACGCTGCTGTTCGCGTTCTGCCAGGCGGTGGCCTGCGGCGATGCCGGCGTGCAGCTGATCTCGCCCTTCGTCGGCCGGATCTACGACTGGTACAAGAAGTCGGCCGGCGCGGCCTGGGACGAGGCCGCCCACGCCGGTGCGAACGACCCGGGCGTGCGTTCGGTCAGCCAGATCTACACCTACTACAAGAAGTTCGGCATCGCGACCGAGGTGATGGGCGCGAGCTTCCGCAACGTCGGCCAGATCACCGCGCTGGCCGGTTGCGACCTGCTGACCATCAGCCCCGACCTGCTGGCCCAGCTGCAGGCCAGCGAGGCCCCGATCACCGCCGCGCTCGATGCCGCCGCCGCGCGCGACGCCGCGATCGAGCGGGTCCGCCTCGACGAGGCCGCCTTCCGCTACGCGCTGAACGCCGACGCGATGGCCACCGAGAAGCTCGCCGAGGGCATCCGCGCCTTCGCGGTCGACGCCGGCAAGCTCGACCAGATGATCCTCGCGATCTGACCCCAAGCCCACGAGGAGACCGACCCATGTCCGTGACCCGCTGTGACCAGTCGCCCGCCTGGGCCGCCCTGGCCGACCACCACGCCGGTGCCGGCCGTGCCTTCGACCTGCGCAACGCCTTTGCCGGCGACGCGGGCCGGACGGCGGCCTTCAGCCTCGACGCGCCGGAGATCCACGCCGACCTGTCCAAGAACCACTGGGACACGACGGTGCGCGGCCTGCTGGAACAGCTGGCGCGCGACTGCCAGCTCGAATCGCGCCGCGACGCGATGCTGGCCGGCGAGCCGATCAACCACACGGAAGGCCGCGCGGTGCTGCACACGGCGCTGCGCGCGCCGCGCGGCGTGGCGCCGTTCTCCGACGACGTGCATGGCGTGCTCGACCGCATGCTCGACTGGGTCGAGCAGGTCCGCGACACCGCGCGCAGCGGCATCCGCCATGTCGTCAACATCGGCATCGGCGGCTCGGACCTGGGCCCGCAGATGGTCGTGCCGGCGCTGGACGCCTACGCCAGCCGCTCGCTGACGCTGCATTTCGTCTCCAACGTCGACGGCCACGACATCGCCCCGGTGCTGCGCCGGCTGGACCCGCGCGAGACGCTGGTGATCGTCGCCTCCAAGACCTTCACGACCCAGGAGACCATGGCCAACGCCCAGGTCGCGCGGGCCTGGTTCCTGGCCGGCTACGGCGACGGCGGCGAGGCGGCCATCGCGAAGCACTTCGCGGCCACGACGACCAACGTCGAGGCGGCGGCCAGGTTCGGCATCACCACCACCTTCGGCTTCTGGGACTGGGTCGGCGGCCGTTATTCGCTGTGGAGCGCCATCGGCCTGCCGATCGCGCTGGCGATCGGCGCGGCCCATTTCCGCGACCTGCTGGCCGGCGCCCACGCGATGGACCGCCACTTCGCGACCGCGCCGCTGGCGTCGAACCTGCCGATCCAGCTCGGGCTGCTGGACGTCTGGTATCGCAACTTCCTGGGCTACACCAGCCGCAGCATCGCGCCCTATCACCAGGGGTTGCGCCGCCTGCCGGCCTACCTGCAGCAGCTGGAGATGGAGAGCAACGGCAAGTGCGTCGACCTCGACGGCCAGCCGCTGCCGTATGCGACCTGCCCGGTGGTCTGGGGCGAGGCCGGCACCAACGGCCAGCACGCCTACTTCCAGATGCTGCACCAGGGCACCGACGTGATCCCGGTGGAGTTCATCGCGGTCAAGACGCCCAACCACGGCCCGGACGTGCCCGAGGTGCTGAAGGCCGGCCTGGCCGACCAGCACGTCAAGCTGCTGGCCAACTGCCTGGCGCAGAGCCAGGCGCTGATGCTGGGCAAGTCGACCGCCGAGGCGCTGGGCGAGAAGGCCCCGACCGCCAGCGCCGCGCTGGACGCGCAGACCGTCGCGCGCCACCGCACCTTCCCCGGCAACCGGCCGAGCTCGACCTTCGTGCTGGAGGCGCTGACGCCGGCATCGCTCGGCGCGCTGATCGCGCTGTACGAACACCGCGTCTGGACCAGCGGCGCGCTGTGGGGCATCAACAGCTTCGACCAGTGGGGCGTGGAACTCGGCAAGGCGCTGTGCAACCAGCTGCTGCCGCGTTTCACCAGCGGCGACACGGCGGGGCTGGACGGCTCGACCGCCGCGCTGCTGTCGCGCCTGCTGGCATGACGCGGCACCTGATCTTCGACTTCGGCGCGGTGGTCTTCCGCTGGCAGCCGGTCGACCTGCTGCAGCAGGTCCTGCCCGAACACGCGCCCGATGCCGACGCGGCGCGGGCGCTGGCCGACCGGATCTTCCGCGGCTACACCGGGCCTTGGGGCCGCTTCGACCACGGCACGATCGAGATCCCCGAACTGGTCGAGGCACTGGCCGCACAGACCGGCCTGCCGGCGCGCGAGCTGCAGCGGCTGGTCGACACCATCCCGTCGGCGCTGGAGCCGCTGCCCGACACGGTCGCGTGGATCGGCCGCCTGCACCAGGCCGGCCACCGGCTGTTCTACCTGTCGAACATGCCGGCGCCGTTCGCCGACCACCTGCAGGCCACGCACGCCTTTCTCGGCCAGTTCGAGGACGGCGTGTTCTCCGGCCGCGTCCAGCTGGCCAAGCCTGACGCGGCGATCTTCCGGCTGGCGCTGGACCGCTTCGGCATCGCGGCCGAGGACACCGTGTTCCTCGACGACCACGTCGCCAACGTCGACGCGGCCCGCGCGCTCGGCCTGCACGCCGTGCTGTTCGAGAACGCCGCCCAGGCGGCGCGCGAACTGGCCGCGTTCGGCCTGCCAGCCTGAACCGGTCCGCTCAGGGCTTGTAGGCCGCGATGGCCTGCGACAGGTCGCGGTAGGCCTCGCACTGTTCCCCGCACAGCTGCTTCAGGCTCACGAGATGAGCCCGCGCCTGTTCGGGCTGGCGCAGCATCAGGTAGGCCTCGCCGATGTACTCGTGCGCGCCCTGGCTGCGCGGATCGAGCTGCAGCGCCCGTTCGTAGGACTTCAGTGCCCGTTCCGGCTGGCCGCTCTTGCGCAGCGCCAGGCCCATCAGCGTGTGGGCCTCGGGCTGGCGCTCGTTGCGGGCCAGCGCCTTGTCGAGTTCGCGGATCGCGCCGGCCCAGTCGGCCTTGTCGATCGCGCGGCGGGCAGGGGCCAGCTCGGTGCGGCTGTCGGCCGGGCTGGCGGTGCTGGGCATGTCGGCGGCGTAGGCCGGAACGAGGCCGGCGAGCAGGGCGAACAGGGCGATGAGGGCGGCGGCCAGGGGCCAGCGGCGCGGGATGGGCAGGGTCATGTCGGTTCTCCTCGGGCACCTCGGGGCGGGCGACCGGGGCCGATGTTCACGCGTGGGCCGACGCCTGACCAGCCTCGGCCGCTTCCGGCCCTGCGCCGGGCGGGGTCTGGCTGCGGGCCCGCTGGCGCGCCCGTCGCCACTGGCGTTCCGAGCTGAAGCCGGCCAGCTCGCGCGCCTGCTTGAGCGGCCGGCCGGCGGCCATCGCCTCGTGGCACCAGGCCAGCCGGACCTGCTCGACGTAGTCGCGCGGCGTCACGCCGGCATGGGCCAGGAACAGGCGCGCGAGATGGCGCGGCGTGACGTGCGCCGCCTCGGCCAGGTCGGCCAGCGTCCAGGCCCTTGCCGGTTCCTCGGCGACCGCGTTCTGGACCCGGTGAACGGCGGGATGCAGGTGGCTGCGGCAGGCCAGCAGCGGCGAGCGTTCCGGGTCGTCCGGCGCGCGGCGGTGGAACACCACCATGACCTGCGCGACGGCGGCGGCCAGCGCCTCGCCGCCTTGCCGGGCGATGCAGTGCAGCGCCAGGTCGATGCCGGCGGTGATGCCCGCGCTGGTCAGCAGCGGGCCGTCCTCGATGAACACACGGTTCGCGCGCACCTGCGCGGCCGGCGCCAGCCGGGCCAGGTCGGCCAGCAGCTCGTGGTGGGTGGTGGCTGCGCGCGTGCCGATCAGGCCGGCATCGGCCGCCAGCAGCGCGCCGGAACAGACCGTCAGCAGCCGGTGCGGCGTGCCCGGCATGTCCAGCTGCGGTGCGACCACGCGGGCCAGCCACTGCCGCGTGTCCAGCCAGGGCCGCTGCCGCCGCACGACCTGAGCGGCCTCGCCGGGGCGGCCCATCAGCACGACCCAGGTCGGCCGCTCCAGCGTATCGGGCAGCGGCTCGATGCCGGCCAGCTGCAGGCCGACCGACGACGTGGTCTGCGCCAGCGGCCCGGCATGGCGCAGCCGGAACAGCGGCGCGTGGCCCTGCCGGGCCAGGTTCTGGTTGGCCAGCCGGAAGGCCTCGGCCGGGCCGGCCAGGTCCAGCAGCAGGGTGTCGGGCAGGACGATGAACAGGACGTCCACGACGCTCACCCCGATCGCCCCACTCATGCCGCTCATGCCACTCACGCCGCAGCGCGCGACAGCGCCTGCTGCACCGAGCAGATCGTCGCGAAGCGGCCGGCCAGCACGGTGGCGGTGCGTTCCTTGATCGCGGCGGCCGACAGCAGCGCGCCGTCGGGCGTGCGCATGTCGAAGGTCAGCGTGGCGTCGAGCACGTAGTCGACCTCCCAGCCCTCGTCGCTGGCATGGCGGGCGGTCGTCTCGCAGCACTGTTCGGTGCGGATGCCCGCGACGATCAGCCGGCGGATGCCCTGCTGGTGCAGCCAGATCGCCAGCCCCGTGCCGACCAGCGCGCTGTGGCGGTGCTTGTGGACCGTCAGCGCCGGCGGGTAGCCGCGCAGGCCGTCGAGCGGGCGGATCAGGCCGCTGCTCGGTGCGAACGGGTTGGCGGGCTCGTCCGGGCCGTCGGTGTGGAAGACCTGCACGATCGGCACGCCCCGTTCGACGCAGCCGTCGATCAGCGTGTTGCAGGCGGCCAGGAAGGCCGGTGCCTCGCGCTCGTCCCAGTAGGGGCGGGCGGGGAAGGAGGCCTGGACATCGATCAGGAGCAGGGCGGTGGTCATGGTGCGTCGGCGGGTGGGTTGCAAGGCCTTCATCGTCGTCGCGGAGCGGGCCGGCGGCGAGGCCGTCAGCGGACCGGAGGCGGTCAAAAACGGACCTGTCCGGCGTGACCGCCTGAACCGGTCAGGCCAGTCATCACCTCAGGCCTTGGCCAGCCAGCGTTCGACCAGCCGGACCCAGAAGCTCGCGCCCAGCGGGATCAGCCGGTCGTTGAAGTCGTAGGTCGGGTTGTGCAGGTTGCAGGGGCCCAGGCCGTGGCCGTGGTCGCGGTGGCCGCCGTCGCCGTTGCCGATCATGAAATAGGCGCCGGGCTTCTCCAGCAGGAAGTAGCTGAAGTCCTCGGCGCCCATCGTCGGCTCGAAGGCGATGACCTGCTCGGCCCCGACCAGTTCGGCCATCACGCCACGCACGAACTCGGCCTCGGCCGGGTGGTTCACGGTCGGCGGGTAGTTGCGGTGGAACTCGAAGGCGACGCTGGCGCCGTAGGCCGCGCCGGTGTGTTCGGCGACCTCGCGCATGCGGCGCTCGATCAGGTCGAGCACGTCCAGCGAGAAGGTCCGCACCGTGCCCTGGATCTCGCACGAGTCGGGCACCACGTTGGTCGCCTCGCCGGTGTGGATCATCGTCACCGAGATCACCGCCGCGTCGATCGGCCGCTTGTTGCGCGTCACGATGGTCTGGAAGGCCTGCACCATCTGGCAGGCCACGGGCACCGGGTCGATGCCGTTGTGCGGCAGCGCGGCGTGGCAGCCCTTGCCGGTGATGGTGATGCGGAACTCGTTGCTCGACGCCATGATCGGCCCGGGGCAGACGCCGAAGGTGCCCGCGCCCATGCCGGGCCAGTTGTGCATGCCGAAGATCGCCTGCATCGGGAAGCGCTCGAACAGGCCGTCGCGGATCATCTCGCGGGCCCCGCCGCCGCCCTCTTCGGCCGGCTGGAAGACGAGGTAGACGGTGCCGTCGAAATCACGTTGACGCGACAGGTGCTTGGCCGCCGCCAGCAGCATCGCGGTGTGGCCGTCGTGGCCGCAGGCGTGCATCTTCCCGGCGTGGCGGCTGGCGTGCGCGAAGCGGTTGTGCTCGGTCATCGGCAGCGCGTCCATGTCGGCGCGCAGGCCGATCGCGCGGTCCGAGGTGCCGTTGCGGATGATGCCGACCACGCCGGTCCGGCCCAGGCCGCGGTGGTGCTCGATGCCCCATTCGCCCAGACAGCGCGCGACCAGGTCGCTGGTGCGTTCTTCCTCGAAGCACAGCTCCGGATGGGCGTGGATGTCGCGCCGGATCTCGGCCAGCGCAGGGGCGTCGTCCACGATGGCGTCGATCAGTCGGGGTTCTCTCGGGGACATGGTGGAAGGGCTCCTGTTGAGGCTCCGGCCGGCCTGCCGTTCGATCTTAGCCGTGGCTCCCGGCCGCTCTGCAGGCCGTCGAAATCGGCCCTTCCGGGCCATGCCATGATCCGTGGATGACTGCTGCAACGCCCCTTTCCGCCGCCGCCGCACCGACCCGCGTGGTGCATGGCGCCTGCCCGCACGACTGCCCCGACACCTGCGCCCTGAAGGTCACCGTGCAGGGCGAACCCGGCGCCGAACGGGTCGTCCATGTGCAGGGCTGGGCCGAACACGAGACCACCCACGGCGCGCTGTGCACCAAGGTCTCGCGTTATGCCGAGCGCACCCATCACCCCGAACGCGTGCTGCACCCGCTCAAGCGTGTCGGCCCCAAGGGCAGTGGCCAGTTCGAGCGCATCTCGTGGGACCAGGCGTTGCGCGAGATCGCCACGCGGCTATCGGCCATCGCCGCACGCGACCCGCAGGCGGTGCTGCCCTACAGCTACGCCGGCACGATGGGGATGATCCAGGGCGAGAGCATGGCCGGGCGCTTCTTCCACCGGCTCGGCGCCTCGCGGCTGGACCGCACGATCTGCGCCTCGGCCGGTGGCGCGGCGCTGGCGCTGACCTATGGCGGCAAGGTCGGGATGCGGGTGCAGCAGTACGCGCGGGCGAAGCTCATCGTGATCTGGGGCAGCAACTCGATTGCCTCCAACCTGCACTTCTGGACCTATGCGCAGCAGGCCAAGCGGGCCGGCGCCAAGCTGGTCTGCATCGACCCGCGCCGCACCGAGACGGCCGACAAGTGCCACCAGCACATCGCCCTGCGACCCGGCAGCGACGGCGCGCTGGCGCTGGCGCTGATGCATGAGCTGATCGTGCACGACCGGCTCGACCACGACTACATCGCCCGCCATGTGCAGACCGGCCCGGACGGCTGGGACGGACTGCGCGAGCGCGCGCTGCAGTGGCCGCCCGAACGTGCGGCGGCCGTCTGCGGCATCGACGCCGAGGTGATCCGCACGCTGGCCCGCGACTACGCCGACGCCCGCCCGGCCGCCATCCGCCTGAACTACGGCATGCAGCGGGTGCGCGGCGGCGGCAACGCGGTGCGGCTGATCGCGCTGCTGCCCTGCCTGATCGGCGCCTGGCGGCCGACGCCGGACGGCGCGGTCGGCGGCCTGCTGCTGTCGAGTTCGGGCAGCTACGCGGCCGTGCGCGACGACGCCGCCCTGCAGCGCCCGGACCTGCTGGCCGGACGCCAACCGCGTGTCATCAACATGAGCACGATCGGTGCGGACCTGCTGCGGCCGGCATCACCGGACTTCGGTCCGCGCATCGAGGCGGTCATCGTCTACAACAGCAACCCGGTCGCGGTCGCACCGCAGTCGCCCGAGGTGGTCGCGGGCTTCCGGCGCGAGGACCTCTACACGGTCGTGCTGGAGCATTTCCTGACCGACACCGCCGACCACGCCGACATCGTCCTGCCGGCCACCACGCAGCTCGAACACCTGGACGTGCACACCAGCTACGGCCACACCGACGTGCTGATCAACGAGCCGGCCATCGCGCCGCTCGGCGAGGCCTTGCCGAACACCGAGATCTTCCGCCGCCTGGCCGCCGCGATGGGCTACGACGAGCCCTGTTTCCGCGATGACGACGAGCAGCTCGCGCGGGTCGCCTTCAAGGCCCCGATCGACTTCGACACGCTGCGCCGCGACGGCTGGCAGCGCCTGCCGCTGCCCGACGCGCCCTTTGCCGACGGCGGATTCCCGACCCCCGACGGCCGCGTGCGCATCAGCGCGCCGGCCCTGGGCTGGGGCCTGCCCGACCATGTCGCGCCGTGGGAAAGCGCCGAGTCCGACCCGGCGCTGGCGGCGCGTTATCCGCTGGCGATGATCTCGCCGCCGGCGCGGCATTTCCTCAACTCCAGCTTCGTCAACGTCAAGAGCCTGCGCGACATCGAGGCCGAGCCGATCGTCGAGATCCACCCCGACGACGCCGCCGCGCGCGGGCTGGCCGACGGCGCGCTGGTGCGGGTCCACAACGACCGCGGCAGCTACCACGCGACCGCGCGCCTGAGCACGCGGGCCCGGCCGGGTGTCGTCAACGGCCTGGGCATCTGGTGGCGCAAGCTCGGCCTGCGTGGCACCAACGTCAACGAGGTCACCCACCAGCGCCTGACCGACATGGGCAACGCGCCGTGTTTCTACGACGTGCTGGTCGAGGTGGAGGCCGCATGAGCCGGCCACGCCGCCTGGCGCTGGGGCTGGGCGCCGTCGCGCTGGCCGTGGCCACCGCTGCGGGCATCAGCGGCTGCGGCACGCTGGGCTACTACTGGCAGTCGACGGCGGGGCACGTGAAGATCCTCAACGCCGCCGAGCCGGTCGAGCGTGTGCTGGCCCGGCCGGACCTGTCGACCGACTTGCGCGAGCGGCTGGTCTTCAGCCAGAAGATCCGCGACTACGCGGTGCGCCGGCTGCATCTGCCCGACAACGGCAGCTACCGGCGTTATGCCGACCTGGGCCGGCCGGCGGCCGTCTGGAACGTCGTTGCCGCGCCCGAGCTGAGCCTGGACCTGCACACCTGGTGCTTCGTCGTGGTGGGCTGCGTCGGCTATCGCGGCTACTACGACCCGGCCGAGGCGAAGGCCGAGGCCGAGCAGCTGAAGGCGCAGGGCCTGGACACCTTCGTCTACGGCGTGCCGGCCTATTCGACGCTGGGCAAGGTGCCGCAGCACGGCTGGCTGGCCGACCCGCTGCTGAACACCTTCGTGACGCGCTACAGCGAGCTCGAACTGGCGCGGCTGATCATCCACGAGCTGTCGCACCAGCTGGCGTTTGCCGAGGGCGACACGGTCTTCAACGAGTCCTACGCGACGGCGGTCGAACGCATCGGCAGCCGCCAGTGGCTGGCCGAGGAAGCCAGCCCCGAGCTGCGTGCGCGCATCGAACGCGCCGAGGCTGCGGCCGAGGCCCGCCGCAACGATTTCCGTCGCCTGACGATGGCCACGCGCGAGCAGCTCCTGGCGCTCTACCGCAGCGATGCCAGCGAGGCCGACAAGCGCGCCGGCAAGGCCCGTGCGCTGGCCGCGTTGCGGGACGGACATGCGGCGCTGAAGGCGTCGGACGACGGCCCGTGGCGCGGCTTTGCCGGCTACGACGAGTGGTTCGCCGGGGTCAACAACGCGCAGCTGGGCGTGCTGGCGGCCTACAACGCGCAGGTGCCCGAGTTCGAGCGCCTGTTCGAGCGCGTCGGCCGCGACTGGCCGGCCTTCTATGCCGAGGTGCGCCGGCTGGCCGCCTTGCCCAAGGCGCAGCGCGACGCCGAACTGGCGCGCTGACGCCGGGAGGCCCGGAGGCTGACCGAGCCGCGTCAGCCGTTGGCGACGTGACGTAGCGGCGCGGCGGTGCTGACGAAGCGCTCGCGGATCGACGCCTCGATGCCGGCCGCATCGAGCCCGCAGCGGGCCAGCAGCACGGCAGGATCGCCGTGTTCGATGAAGCGGTCGGGCAGGCCCAGCGTCAGCACCGGCACCTGGATGCCGGCGGCCTGCAGGGCTTCCAGCACGGCACTGCCGGCACCTCCGGGGAGGCAACCTTCCTCGACCGTCACCAGCGCGTCGTGGCTGCGCGCCAGGCGCTCGACCAGCGCCTGGTCCAGCGGCTTGACGAAGCGCATGTTGGCCACGCTCGCATCGAGCTTGTCGGCCGCCTCGAGCGCCGGGTAGAGCAGCGTGCCGAAGGCCAGGATGGCGATGCGCGGCTGGCCCGCCTGGGCGCCCGCCGCAGACGATTCACGCCGCATCTCGCCCTGTCCCCACGGCATCGTGTCCAGGTCCGGCGAGGTCGCCACGCCGGCGCCACTGCCACGCGGGTAACGCACGGCGACGGGACCGTCGTGGGCGTGGGCGGTGCTCAGCGCGCGGCGCGTCTCGGCCTCGTCGGCCGGCGTCAGCATCGACAGGTTGGGGATGCAGCGCACATAGGCGATGTCGTAGGCCCCCGCGTGCGTGGCCCCGTCGGCGCCGACCAGGCCGGCGCGGTCGAGCGCGAACACCATCGGCAGGTTCTGCAGCGCGACGTCGTGGATCAGCTGGTCGTAGGCCCGCTGCAGGAAGGTCGAATAGATCGCCACGACCGGCTTGAGCCCCTCGCAGGCCAGGCCGGCGGCGAAGGTGACGGCGTGCTGCTCGGCGATGCCGACGTCGTGGTAGCGGGCCGGGTAGCGCTTGTGGAACTCGACCATGCCCGAGCCTTCGCGCATCGCCGGCGTGATCGCCACCAGGCGCGGGTCGACGGCGGCCATGTCGCACAGCCACTGGCCGAAGACCTGGGTGAAGGTCGGCTTGGGCACGGCGGCCGGTTTGACCAGGCCGATCTGCGGGTCGAACTTGCCGGGGCCGTGGTAGGCGATCGGGTCGGCCTCGGCGAGCTTGTAGCCGTAGCCCTTCTTGGTGACGACGTGCAGGAACTGCGCGCCCGGCTTGTCGCGCAGGTTCTCCAGCGTGGGGATCAGCGCGTCCAGGTCATGGCCGTCGATCGGGCCGACGTAGTTGAAGCCGAACTCCTCGAAGATCGTGCCGGGCACGACCATGCCCTTGGCGTGTTCCTCGAAGCGGCGGGCCAGCTCGAACAGCGGCGGTGCGTTCTTCAGCACCTGCTTGGCGCCTTCGCGGGCGGCGGCGTAGAACTTGCCGCTCATCAGCCGCGCCAGGTACTTGTTCAGCGCACCGACCGGCGGGCTGATCGACATGTCGTTGTCGTTGAGCACGACCAGCAGGTTGGGCACCCGGCCGGCATGGGGCATGCCGCCGTTGTTGAGCGCCTCGAAGGCCATGCCGGCGGTCATCGCGCCGTCGCCGATGATGGCCACGGCATGGCGCTTCTCGCCCTTCTGCTGCGCGCCCAGCGCCATGCCCAGCGCGGCCGAGATCGAGGTCGACGAGTGCGCCGTGCCGAAGGTGTCGTACTCGCTCTCGTCGCGCCGCGGGAAGCCGCTCAGGCCGCCGAGCTGGCGCAGCGTGGTCATGCGGTCGCGCCGGCCGGTCAGGACCTTGTGCGGATAGGTCTGGTGACCGACGTCCCAGACCAGCCGGTCCTCGGGCGTGTCGAACACGTAGTGCAGCGCGATCGTCAGCTCGACCGTGCCGAGGTTGGACGACAGGTGCCCGCCGGTGCGCGAGACGCTCTGCAGGATGAATTCGCGCAGTTCCAGCGCCAGCTGCGGCAGCTCGGCACGGCCGAGTGCGCGCAGGTCACGCGGCGACTGGATGCGGGCGAGCAGCGGGTAGGGTTCGGTCATCGTGTGCGGGTGCGGTGGCGGGGGCGTCAGGTCTCAGGTCTCGCGGTCGACCAGCCGGTCGGCGAGGCAGCGCAGCAGGGCCGGGTCGATCAGGCCGGCGCGATCCAGCGCGGCGCGGGCCTGGGCATGCAGCGCCCGGGCGCGAGCACGTGCGCCTTCCAGTCCCAGCAGCGAGACATAGGTCGGCTTGTTCTGGTCGGCGTCCTTGCCGGCGGTCTTGCCCAGGGTCTCGGAGGCCTGGGTCACGTCCAGGATGTCGTCGACCACCTGGAAGGCCAGGCCGATCGCCGCACCGTAGTCCGACAAGGCCTGCCATTGCGCCGGCGTGGTCTCGCCGCAGGCGGCGCCCATCAGCACGCTGGCCTGTAGCAGGGCACCGGTCTTGCGGGCATGCATGTCCTGCAGCGCGGCCTCGTCCATCGGCTTGCCGACGTGGGCCAGGTCGATCGCCTGCCCGCCGGCCATGCCCTGCACGCCGGAGGCGCGCGCCAGCAGGCCGCACAGGCGCGCCTGCAGGACCGGGGCGACGCGGCCGCCCTCGGGGGTCAAGACCTCGAAGGCGAGCGCCTGCATCGCGTCGCCGGCCAGCATGGCCTGGGCTTCGCCGAACTGGACGTGGACGGTCGGCTTGCCGCGCCGCAGCACGTCGTTGTCCATGCAGGGCATGTCGTCGTGGATCAGCGAATAGGCGTGGATCAGCTCGACCGAACAGGCCGCCAGCATCGCGGCGACGGGGTCACCGCCGACGCTGCGGGCGGCGGCCAGCACCAGCAGCGGGCGCAGGCGCTTGCCGCCGTCGAGCACGCCATAGCGCATCGCCTGGCCGAGGCCGGCCGGTGCATCGGCCTGCACGTGGCGGCCCAGCTCGGTCTCGACCTCCGCCAGGCAGGCCTGCATCCAGGCGTCGAAGTCCGGCGCGTTCATGCGGCGTCGCTCCAGGGCTTGAGCTGGCCGGCCTCCAGGACCTGCACCTGCTGCTCGACGGCTTCGAGCCGGGTCTTGCAGAAGTTCAGCAGCACGGCGCCGCGCTGGTAACTCTCGAGCAACTGGTCCAGCGGCATCTGGGCGCCTTCCATGCGCGCGACGAGCTGTTCGAGCTCCTGCAGCGCGGCCTCGTAGTGGGCCGGTTCGGACGACGGAGGCGCGCTCTGGGTCATGGGGCTCGGAGGGGTCTGGAAAGCTTGGGATTGTAGGCGGCGACCCGCTGCGCGACCCCCCGGCTAGAATTCGCGGCTGGCCTTGGGCGTCCGCCCACCCCGGCCCCCCGCGCTGTCCGTTCTGACTGGCCCGAAACACCCGAGCGGTGGCTTCCGGCGGGTTGATCGTGTCCAGCGCGTCGATACCGTCCAAGCCTGGGCCGATCGGGGTGGTGGTTCGACATGCACTTGGAGATCCTGGGGATCATGTCCGACCTGAGCATCACACTGGAAGCTCTACAAAGAAGTCGCACGCAACTGCCGGTCACGGCCTACTTTGACCAGGCACTTTTCGACAAGGAGATGCGACAGATCTTTCCCTCCGCCCCGCGCTACCTGGGGCATGAGCTGATGGTGCCCCGGGTTGGCGACTACCACGCGCTGGCCCACGAGGGCGAAGGCCGTGCGCTGGTCCGCACCGATCGGGGCGTGGAGCTGATCTCCAACGTCTGCCGCCATCGCCAGGCCGTGATGCTCAAGGGCCGGGGCCAGACCGGCTCGAACATCGTCTGCCCGCTGCACCGCTGGACCTATGGTCTGGACGGCCAGCTGATCGGCGCGCCGCATTTCCGCGAGGACCCCTGCCTGAACCTGCGCAACTACCCGGTGCGCACGTGGAACGGCATGGTCTTCGAGGACAACGGCCGCGACATCGAGGCCGACCTCGGCCACATCGGGCCGCGCGCGGAACTGAGCTTCGACGGCTACGTGTTCGACCATGTCGAGCAGCACCTCTGCCACTACAACTGGAAGACCTTCATCGAGGTCTACCTGGAGGACTACCACGTCGGTCCCTTCCACCCCGGCCTGGGCAACTTCGTCACCTGCGACGACCTGCGCTGGGAGATGGGCCGCGAGTACTCGGTGCAGACGGTCGGCGTGGCCCAGGGCGCGGGCAAGGCGCTCGGCAAGCCGGGCTCGAAGGTCTACGAGCGCTGGCACGACCAGGTCATGCGCTTCCAGGACGGCGTGGCCCCGAAGCACGGCGCGATCTGGCTGACCTACTACCCGCACATCATGGTCGAGTGGTATCCCAACGTGCTGACGGTCTCGACGCTGCACCCGATCAGCCCGGAGCAGACGCTCAACACGGTGGAGTTCTACTACCCCGAGGAGATCGCCGCCTTCGAGCGCGACTATGTCGAGGCGCAGCGCGCCGCGTACATGGAGACCTGCATCGAGGACGACGAGATCGCCGAGCGCATGGATGCCGGCCGCAAGGCCCTGATGCGGCGTGGCGACAACGAGGTCGGCCCGTACCAGAGCCCGATGGAGGACGGCATGCAGCACTTCCACGAGTGGTACCGGCGCCAGATGGGCGATGCGCTGGGCGACTGACGCCGCCTGACACCGCCTGACACCGCCTGCCCCGCCTGACCACAAGGCCGTCCTGTTCCCGCAGGGCGGCCTTGTTTCCTTCACGGCCTTGCGCCGACACTCGACCGATGCTCCGACGTTTCCAGTCGCCGACGCTGATGATGATCGGCGCGGCCTTCCTCTTCGCCAGCATGGGCGTGGCCGTCAAGATCGCCTCGGCCTGGTACCCGAGCACCGAGATCGTGATGTACCGCGGCATCGTCGGCCTGCTGCTGATGCTGCTGCTGATGCGGCGCCAGCGCACGTCGTGGCGCACCCCCGTGCCGGCGATGCATTTCTGGCGCGGGCTGAGCGGCGTCAGCTCGCTGCTGATGTGGTTCTACGCGATCACCGGCCTGCCGCTGGCCACCGCGATGACGCTGAACTACATGTCCTCGGTCTGGATGGCGCTGTTCCTGATCGGCGGCTCGGTGATGCTCGGCGGCAGCCGCATCGACGGCCGCCTCGTGCTGACCGCGCTGGCCGGCTTCTGCGGCGTGGCCGCGATCCTGCGGCCGACGATCGAGGCCTCGCAGCTGTGGCACGGCGTCATCGGCCTGCTGTCGGGGATGCTCTCGGCGATGGCCTACCTGCAGGTCAGCGCGCTCGGCCGGGCTGGCGAGCCCGAGACGCGCGTGGTCTTCTACTTCTCGCTCGGCGGCCTGCTGGCCGGCGCGGTGCTGACCGCCTTCAACGACGGCTTCCACGGCCACACCCCGAAGGGCGCGCTGGCGCTGCTGGCGGTGGGCCTGTTCGCGACCAGCGCGCAGCTGCTGATGACGCGGGCCTACGCGATCGGCAAGCCGCTGGTCAACGCCAGCCTGCAGTACCTGGGCATCGCCTTCGCGTTCGTCTACAGCGTGCTGCTGTTCGGTGACCCGGTCCACCTGCTGTCGGTCGCCGGCATGCTGCTGGTCGTGGCCGCCGGCATCGCCGCCGCGCGCTTGCGCCATGATCGCCAGAAGACCGATCGCGGGCCCGACACGCTGGTCCCCGAGATCGAGTGAACGCCCGTGCCCATCGACCTTCCAGCCCTTTTCCGACGCCCCGACGCCCCGACGCCCATGAACCTGCCGACCACCCCGCTGATCTCCGCGCCCGAACTGCAGGCCCTGCTGGCCGCTGAAGGCGCGCCGCCGCTGCGCCTGTTCGACTGCCGCTTCGACCTGATGCGGCCCGATGCCGGACAGGAGGCCTTCGCGGCCGGCCACATCCCGTCGGCCGGCTACCTGCACCTCGACCATGACCTCGGCGCCAAGGGCGATGCCACGGCGCTGTGCGGCGGCCGGCACCCCCTGCCGTCGATGGCCCGCACGGCGGCGACCTTCGGCCGCCACGGTGTGGCGCCCGACACGGCGGTGGTGCTCTACGACGCCCACGGCGGCATGTATGCCGCGCGGGCCTGGTGGATGCTGAAGTGGCTGGGCCACGGCCCGGTGTTCGTGCTCGATGGCGGCCTCGCGGCCTGGCAGGCCGCCGGTGGCGCGCTGGAGGCCGGCCCGGCCGCGACCGTGGCCGACCGGGGCGCCTACCCGCTGCCGGCCGAACCCGGCATGGCCTGGGTCGACGCCGACACGGTGCAGGCCCGCATCGGCCAGGGCGTGCTGATCGACGCCCGCGCGCCCGAGCGCTATCGCGGCGAGGTCGAGCCGCTCGACCCGGTGGCCGGCCACATCCCCGGCGCGCTGAACCGGCCGTTCGCGCAGAACCTCGATGGCCACGGGCGTTTCCTGCCGGCCGAGGCGCTGCGGGCGGCCTTCGACACGCTGCTGGCCGGCCGCTCGCCGGGGGAGGTCGTGCACCAGTGCGGCTCGGGCGTCACCGCCTGCCACAACCTGCTGGCGATGACGATCGCCGGCCTGCCGGGCTCGCGCCTGTATGCCGGCTCCTGGAGCGAATGGTGCAGCCAGCCGCAGCGCCCGCTGGCGCGTGGAGAGGCTTGACCGCCGTCAAGACGCCCGGCATCCAACGGCGCATGATGACCTCGTCGCGGCACCTTTCACGCCGCCCCCTGGAGGTCACATGTACAAGCGCATCCTCGTTCCCACCGATGGTTCCGACATCACCGACAAGGCCGTCGCCACCGCGATCGGGCTCGCCCGGCTGACCGGTGCCGAGATCGCCACGCTGGCGGTCAAGGAACCCTTCCCGTACAGCGCCATCACCGAGATGCAGCCGGTGCCGCCGCAGGAGTTCTACGACACGCAGGAGCGCATCGCGGTCAAGCACCTGCAGGTCGTCAAGGACGCCTGCGCGGCGGCCGGCGTGGCCTGCACGGCCGCGTCGATCGAGGCGCTGCATCCGTGGGAGGCCATCCTCGACTTCGGCAAGAGCCAGGCCAGCGACCTGATCGTCATGGCCTCGCACGGCCGCCGTGGCGTCGCCGCGCTGCTGCTGGGCAGCGAGACCCAGAAGGTGCTGACACACGGCACCGTGCCGGTGCTGGTGGTCCGCTGAGCGGGGCGGGGCGCGCGACTCAGTCGTCGTCGCCGCCGAGCAGGCCGCCGAGCAATCCGCCGGCGGCCAGGCCACCCAGCATCGAACCTTCCTCGCGCCCGCCGCCACCGGTCTGCGGTGCGGCCGCGAAGATGCGGCTGGCCAGGCGCGAGAACGGCAGGCTCTGCAGCCAGATCGTGCCCGGGCCGGTCAGCTTGGCGAAGAACAGGCCCTCGCCGCCGAACAGCGCCGTCTTGATCTTGCCGACGTACTGGATCTCGAAGCTCACGCCGGGCGTGTAGGCGACCACGCAGCCGGTGTCGACCAGCAGCACCTGACCGGGCTTCAGCTCGCGCCGCACCACCGTGCCGCCGGCGTGCACGAAGGCAAGGCCGTCGCCATCGAGCTTCTGCATGATGAAGCCCTCGCCGCCAAAGAACCCGGTCGACAGCTTCTGCTGGATCGCGATGCCCAGCGACACGCCGCGCGCGGCGCACAGGAAGGCGTCCTTCTGGCAGATCAGCGTGCCGCCGAGCTGGCGCAGGTCCATCGGCAGGATCTTGCCGGGGTAGGGCGCCGCGAAGGCGACACGCTGCTTGCCGGCCGCGTGATTGGTGTAGACCGTGGTGAACAGCGACTCGCCCGTCACCAGCCGCTTGCCGGCGCCCAGCAGCTTGCCGAAGAAGCCGCCGCCCTGCTGCTGGCTGCCGTCGCCGAAGACGGTGTCCATGCCGATGCCGGCGTCCATGAACATCATGCTGCCGGCCTCGCCGATCGCCGCTTCGCCAGGGTCGAGCTCGACCTCGACGAACTGCATCTCGGCGCCCTTGATCTCGTAGTCGATCACGTCCATCGCCATGGGAATTGCTCCGTGTCTGCTGGGGTTCCAGGCCATCCTGGCCTACGGGCCGGGGGTGGTCGGCGACGATCTTAGCCAGCCGGCATGACCGGCTCAGCGCCCCAGCAGCTTCAGGTGGGCGCTGGCGTACTGGGCCGCCTGGCCTTGGGTCGTGTAGCCCAGGTAGGCGCGGTAATGCTCGGCCGCCTTGGCCGCCTGGCCCAGCGCTTCCAGCGTCAGGCCCTTCAGGAAGACGACCGCCGGATCGCCCGGCAGCAGCCGGTCGTGTGACTCCAGTTCCAGCCACGCATGGGCCGGATCGCGCTGCGACAGCGCCAGCGTCGCGCCCAGCTTGCAGGCCAGCGCGCCGTCCGGATCGACCTCGCGGGCGGCGGCGACATGGCCGCGGGCTTCGCGCAGCCGGCCCATCGCCTGCAGGCACTGCGCGTTGCGCATCAGCAGGCCGTAGTCGCGCGGCTGCTGGCCCAGCGCGGTCTGCAGCCGCTCCAGCGCGAACGGCCATTCCTGGCGCAGCATCGCCTGCTCGGCGGTCTGCGCGTCGACGATCGCGACCTGGGCCGGCAGCAGGCCGGCGGTGCCGGCGATGAAGCGCTCGCGCCGCACCGGTCGGCCGCGCGTGGCGGCGTGGCGCTGTTCGGCCGCCAGGCGGGTGCTGGCGGCGCGGGCGTCGAGCCCCGGCTGGCCCAGATCGAAGGCCGCGAACAGCCCGGGCTGACCGCGCCGCAGCTCGGCCAGCCGCTGCAGCGTGGTCGACAGCGCCATCGCCGGGTAGCCGCTGTCGGCCAGCATCTGCATCGCGCGGGTGTCGGCCTCGCGGGCCTGCGCCTCGGTGCGCACCGGCAGCAGCGTGCTGGTGCCCAGCCGGCCGTCGATGCCCAGGGCCGGCGACCAGGCCGAGGCCTGGCTGGCGGCGACCGCCTGGGTCACCACCGCCTGCTTGGCATCGCGCGCGCCGGGCGGCAGCGTCATCTGGCGCAGCTCGGCATGGGCCGCCTGCAGGGCGATCAGCGCGGCCAGCTCGGACTCGTCACGCAGCGCCAGCACCATGCCGCGGCTCAGCCCGATCGTGCCGGCCGGGTAGGCGTAGGCCTGCAGGTGATGGGCGCGCAGCACCCGCGTGGCCAGCGTCAGGTCGGTGCGCGTCAGCGTGCGCTGCAGCGCGGCGGTGACCCCGGCGACGTAGCCGGTCAGCACCGCGTCGGGCACCGGGCCGAGGTCCAGCGCCGCCTGGTGCGGCGACAGCTGGGCGTCGATCAGCCGGGCCGCCGCCCCATCGGGCGAGCCGGCCGGCGCGCCGTCGGCCGGCGCATCGGCGGCGAGCACCGCGCCGGACAGCCAGCCCGGCAGCAGGGCGGTGCCCAGCAGCTGCACGGCGCGACGCCGGGGCAGCCGGGCGGGTGACGAGGGGAGGACAGAAGACGCAGGGGAGGACATCGCGCCAAGTATGTCGATCCCAAGCGAAGGGGGCTGTGAGCCCCTGTTACAGGGTTCCGGCGCCTCCCCCGCATTCCGGGGGAGGCAGTGCGTGAAAGGCGTCGCAGCATGACAACCTCGTGATCCTTTTTCCCGGCAGGGACCCCTCAGGTGCGTTGGTTGCACACCACCGCGCATGTAAACAATGGAAACTGTCGGCTATCCCAAGCGAAGGCGGCAACCCATGGTCGGATCGGTTCGATGGCACGACAGCCTCCCGCGCGCAGCCCGACGGCTCACGCGCGTGGCTTGGGCCGTCTGCTGGCTCCAGGTCGGGCTGGCCCAGGCGCAATCCATCGACGTGGCCCAGGTGCGGGCCCGTGTCGGCGCGCCGATCGAGGTCGTGCTGCGCGTGCGCGCCACCGACATCGAGCCCGGCGCCTCGCTGTCGCGTTGCGTGCAGGCCACCGTGTTCCACGGCCAGGACGCCGGCGCGGTGTCGCTGCTGCGCGTCGTCCAGTCCAGCACGGCGGCCGACGGCGAGCTGTGGGTGACGCTGCGCGACGAGGAATCGGTCCGCGAACCGGTCGTGCGGGTGCGCACGGCGCTGGTCTGCGGCGCCCGTTACACGCGCGAGTTCACGCTGCTGGTCGATCCGCCGCTGGACGCCCCCGGCCTGGCCCGTGACGGCGGCGACGCCGGCATCGCCACCGGCACCGCCTTGCCCGGCCCGGGCACGGTCGACGCGGCGGCTTCGGCCGCAGGCGGCAACGCCAGCCTGAAGGTCGCGCCGCGTGCCCGTTCGCCGAAGGCCGCGCAGGCCCCGGCCGTCGCGCCCGCCCCGAAGGTGCGCGCCGCCCAGGCCCCCGCGCCGGCCGCTGCGGCGGTCGCGCCTTCGGTCGCCTCATCGCAGGCCGCGGCCGAGATGACGGCGGCCGTCGAGCGCCTCTACCAGCAGCTCGAATCGATGCGCGACGAGCAACGTCGTTCGCAGGAAACGCTGGCCGCGCTGCGCGAGCGCCTGGACCAGACCGAGCAGGAACGCGACCGCGTTGGCGAAAGCGCCGGCTGGATGCGTGTCGCCCTGCTCGTCGTGGGCGGCGGACTGGGCCTGCTGGTGCTGCCGCGCGTGCTCGGCTTCGCCTGGCTGCTGGTGCGCTACGCGATCAACCGGCGCCGTCGCAAGCCCGAGGCGATCGGCCGCGACACCCGCTTCGAGCTGTTCGAGGAAGAGGCCGAGGCCCAGGTCGACGCGGCCGTCGCGCCGTCGCGCTGGAGCGTCTCGGTCGCCCACTCCGCCTGGGGCCGCGATGCCTACCCGCCGCGCGAGGCCGCCAGCCCGAACACCGAGGCGCCGCCCGAGCGCCCGCGTGTCGCCCCCGACATGCCGCCGCGCCCGAAGGTCTCGACCCGCGCCTACATGCCGGTGCCCCAGGTCCTGCCGCCCGAGGAGGCCGAGTTCGACCCCGACGGCCTCGACGACACCCGCCATGCGCTGCTGCTCGAGAAGATCGACGCCATCGCCGCCGAAGGCGCACCCGCCGCCAGCGCGACGCTGCTGGAAGGCGCTCTGAAGGGCCGCATCGGCCGCAGCCCCGGCATCTACCTGCGTCTGCTGGACCACTACCGCCAGCTCGGTCAGCCAGCCAACGTCGAGCGCGTGCTGGGCGAGCTGTGCATGCACTACAACGTCCGCGCCGACCTCGGCGACGCCGATGGTTACGAGGGCGCCCCGCTCGAACAGCACCCCGACATCTGGCCGGCGATCCGCGACGCCTGGCACGCCCACGGCGTCGCCGCGCTGCTGGCGGCGGTGATCCGCCGCCCGAGCTTCCACACGCCCCTGTCGCTGGCCGCCTTCCGCGACGCCGTCTGGCTCTACGCCGTCGCCCGCGTCCGCGACGAGCCCTACAGCCGCAGCAGCCTGGCCGAACGCGAGCCGCTGGGGCGGGCGGCCTGAGCGCGGGGTGGCTCAAGAGGTGAGCCTGTGACGGGGATGGGCTCGCGCATCGCGAACGCGAGTGCGAGTGCGAGTGCGAGTGCGAGTGCGAGTGCGAACGCGAGCGCGTGATCGGCGCCCGCCCAGGGCAGACGTGAGCCCGTCCAGGTGTCGTGAGGCGGGGTAGTCCATCTGGATTACAGACGGCCGCGGGCCGGAATCGAAGAATTCCGCTCACCCTCACAACCGTCCCGGGACGTGCCCATGACCGACAAGATCGACTCCCTCAAGACCTGCCTGGCCGTCGTGGCCCTCGTGGCGATCACCAGCCTCGCGGCGTGTGGCGGCGGCAGCGGCAACGGCAGTGGCTCGACCTCGGCGACCCCGCCCGCATCACCCGAAGGCGTCTACGGCGGCACCCGCACGGCCACCGGGGCGACCGCCAGCACGGTCCGTCTGCTGTTGCTGGAAGACGGTCAGTTGTGGGGCCTCTATGGCGGCAACGGCTCGACCGGTTTCACGATGCAGGGCTTCCTCCATGCCAAGGGCTCGTACAAGGATGGTGCCTACAGCGCCACCGACCTGATCGACTACGGCGTGGCCGGCCCGGCCGCGCAGGCCCTGACGGCGACCTATGACACCAATGCGTGGACCTGGTCCGGCCAATACGGCGGTGTGAGCGTGAAGGGCGCGGAGCTTTCGGCGACCCTCATCGACTACCACAAGGCTGCCAAGCTGGCGGATGTCGCCGGCACCTGGACACTCGACAGCTACAACAACGCGGGAGCGCCTGCCGAGGCCCTGACCCTGTCGGTGTCGACCGCCGGGGTCATCACGGGTTCGATGGCCGGTGGTTGCCCGTTCAGTGGCAAGTTGACGCCTCGGGCCTCGGGCAAGAACCTGTTCGATGCGACGTTGACGTTCGACACCGCCGACCTGTGCGCCTTCAAGGGGCAGACGATCAACGGCATGGCGCTCTCGCACCTGCTCGAAGGCAATTCGGGCAAGCGTCAACTGCTGCTGGCCGGCTACGCGGCCGCTGCGCCGACCATCGGCATGGGCGCCTACGGCGTGCGCAGCGTCGCGACCTTGCCGTGAACGGGCAGCCCATCAGGGATCACGCCCGCCGGTCCTTCGACGACCTGTCGCGAGGCCGCGCCCTCACGCGGTCGGTCGGGCGCGTCTGACCGCCTCGAACAGCCGCGCCTCGCAGTCCCCATCCCCACAGCGCCCGCAGGCATGGCGCCACTTCGGGCCGCGTGCGGCCAGGCCGGCGCGGTCGAGGCGACGCGCGGACTGGCGGGTCTGCCAGGTGGAACGGGTGGCGGCGAGCTGCTGGTCAAGCGGGCCGCTGACGACGGCGTGGTCGACGCCGGCCGCGAACAGCGCGGTGCGCAAGGTCGCGGTGGCCGGGTCGGCACGACCGTCGGCGGCCCCGATCAGCACGAGGAAGACGTCGGCCGGCCAGGCGGGCAGGTGGCCGGCGAGCACCGCTTGCGCGAGCGGTGCCGCATCGAGCAGGTCGTCGGGAAGCCCGTGCTGATCGGCATTCGCGGCATTCGCGGCCGTTGCGGCCTTCAGGGCCTGAACCAGCGAGGCTGAGGCGCCCGGGTCGGTGGCGATGACCGCGAGGCGCTCGGTGGCGTCGGCGGTCATCGTGGCGGGTGGGTTCGGACTCAGGCCAGACGGGCCTGGTGGCGCGCGATCTGCGCCTGCACCTGCGACGGCGCGGTGCCGCCCAGCGTGTTGCGGGCGTTGAGCGAGCCGGCCAGCGTCAGGGCCTCGGCCACGTCGGCCTCGATGCGGGCGTCGAAGCCCTGCAGCGTCGCCAGCGGCAGCTCCGACAGGTCCTGGCCCAGGCCGATGGCGGTCTTGACCGCATGGGCGACGACCTCGTGCGCGTCGCGGAACGGCAGGCCCTTCTTGACGAGGTAGTCGGCCAGGTCGGTGGCGGTCGCGTAGCCGCGCAGCGCGGCCCGTTCCATCGCGTCGCGCTTCACCTTCAGGCCGGCGCTGCGGGTGCCGTCGGCGGCAACCTCGCCGCCGATCATCTCGGCCATGATGCGCAGCGTGTCCTTGACCGTGTCGACCGTGTCGAACAGCGGTTCCTTGTCTTCCTGGTTGTCCTTGTTGTAGGCCAGCGGCTGGCCCTTCATCAGCGTGATCAGGCCCATCAGGTGGCCGACCACGCGGCCGCTCTTGCCACGTGCCAGCTCGGCGACGTCCGGGTTGCGCTTCTGCGGCATGATTGACGAGCCGGTGCAGTAGCGGTCCGACAGGTCGATGAAGCCGAAGTTCTGGCTCATCCAGATCACGATCTCCTCGGCCAGCCGCGAGACGTGGACCATCACCAGCGTCGCGAAGCTGCTGAACTCGATCGCGAAGTCGCGGTCGCTGACGGCATCCAGGCTGTTCTGGCAGACGCCCTCGAAGCCCAGCGTGCGGGCCACGCGCTCGCGGTCCAGCGGGTAGCTGGTGCCGGCCAGCGCGGCCGAGCCCAGCGGCAGGCGGTTGACGCGGCGGCGCAGGTCCGACAGCCGTTCGGCGTCACGCGCGAACATCTCGACGTAGGCCAGCAGGTGGTGCGCGAAGCTCACCGGCTGAGCCACCTGCAGGTGCGTGAAGCCCGGCAGGATCGCGTCGACGTTCTGGCTCGCCACATGCACCAGCGCGCGCTGCATGTCGGTCAGCAGCAGGGCGATGGCGTCGATCTCGCCGCGCAGCCACAGGCGCACGTCGGTGGCGACCTGGTCGTTGCGGCTGCGGCCGGTGTGCAGGCGCTTGCCGGCGTCACCGACGAGCTGGGTCAGGCGGGCCTCGATGTTGAGGTGGACGTCCTCCAGTTCGAGCTTCCACGTGAAGGTGCCGGCGACGATCTCGGCGCGGATCTGCGCCATGCCGCGCTGGATGTCGGCCAGGTCCTGCGCGCCGATGATTCCCTGCGCGGCCAGCATCTCGGCGTGCGCGAGGCTGCCGTCGATGTCGGCCTGCCAGAGCCGCTTGTCGAAGAACACGCTGGCGGTGTAGCGCTTGACCAGCTCGCTCATCGGCTCGGAGAACAGGGCCGACCAGGCCTGGGACTTGGTGTCGAGTTGGTGCGTGCTCATGGGGCGTCAAGGGTGCTTTTGGGAGAATGGCGGGATTGTAGGGAGCGCCTTCCGATGCCCGATCTGCCCGATCCGCCCGCCTCCCGCCCGGCCGGGGTGCCGCCGCCCCGGCCCTCGGCACCGCCACGCGACGACGTCGATGTCGGCCCCACCACCTGGCTGGACGACGTGCTGGCGCAGGGCGGCGATCACACCTCGCCGGCCGGGCTGACCGGGCTGTCGACCGGTCACGGCCGGCTCGACGATGCGGCCAGCCGGGGCCGCGCGCCCGACGCCGGCACGGTCCGTCCGGCGCGTCCGGCGGCCACGGCCGCACCCGCCTCGGTGTTCGACGTCTGCCAGGCCGGCGTCGTGCTGCGCGCGCTGCTGGCGGTGCATGGCGTGCTGGCGCTCGGGCTGGCCCATGTCGCCGGCGGCTGGGCCGACTGGCTGGCCCGCAGCGCCCTGATGACCGCGATGGCCTTGCCCGCGACGCTGCTGTGGCTGGCGTTGGTCTGCGCGCTGCGGGCGCGCTGGGAGGCTCTGCCGCTGCCGGGCCAGTGGCTGGCGATGGCCGGCCTGGGGGGGCTCTGCGCCGTGTTGCCGTGGGCCTTCATCGTCCAGCTCGGCCTGCTGATGCCGTCCGGCCTGGGCGCGCTGGCGCCGCTGGCGACCGGTGCGGCGCTGGCCGCCACGCTGTTCCAGGGCCTGCAGCTGCGCGCCCGGCTGCGCCTGCCGGCGACGACCGTGGCGCGGCTGGCCGAGCTGCAGTCGCGCATCCGGCCGCATTTCCTGTTCAACGCGCTGAACAGCGCGATCGCGCTGGTGCGGGTCGATCCGGCCAAGGCCGAGGACGTGCTGGAAGACCTCTCCGAGCTGTTCCGCGCCGCGCTGGTCGGCTCGGGTGACCAGACCACGCTGGGCGAGGAGGTCGAGCTGGCGCGCCGCTACCTGGCCATCGAGCAGGTGCGTTTCGGCAAGCGCCTGCAGGTGGTCTGGCAGATCGACGCTGCGACCGATGCGGCGCGCGTGCCGTCGCTGCTGCTGCAGCCGCTGGTCGAGAACGCCGTCAAGCACGGCATCGAGCCGGCGGCCGACGGCGGCACCGTGCATGTGCGCACGCAGGCCCACAAGGGCCAGGCGCTGATCAGCGTCACCAACACCCTGCCCGGCGCGGCCGAGACCCGCGCGGCGGCCGGTGCGCGCGGCGACCGGGCGCGTGGCCAGGGCATGGCGCTGCGCAACGTGCGCGAGCGCCTGATGCTGCTGCACGACCTGACGATGCGCTTCGAGGCCGGCGTCGTCGCCAGCGACCGCTACCGCGTGCGCATCGCCGTGCCGCTGGCCGATCGTTGACGGGAAGGGGCGCGATGAACACGACCGCTGCGGCCTTCGGACCGGCGCTGAAGGTGGCGATCGTCGACGACGAGCCGCTGGCCCGGCTGCGGCTGCGCACGCTGCTGGGCGACTGCCTCGCGCCTCCGGCCGAGGTGGTGGCCGAACTCGGCAGCGCCTCGGCCGCGCTGGCCTGGCTGGCCGCGCACCGCTGCGACCTGCTGCTGCTGGACATCCACATGCCCGGGCTGGACGGCCTGCAACTGGCCGCCCGGCTGCGTCACCTGGACCACCCGCCGGCGGTCGTCTTCGTGACCGCCCATGCCGAACACGCGCTGCAGGCCTTCGAGGTCCAGGCGCTCGACTACCTGACCAAGCCGGTGCGCCGCGCCCGTCTGCAGGAGGCGCTGGCGCGGGTCGCGCGGATCGGCGGCGACACCCATCCGCAGGCCTTGACGGCGCCGGCGCCGCTCGACCCGGCGGCCGATGCACCAATGCTCTGGATCGCCGACCGCGGCAGCCGCCAGCGCCTGCCGCTGGCCGAGGTGCTGGTGCTCAAGGCCGAGCTGAAGTACGTCACGGTGCGCACCGCCAGCCGCACGCTGGTGCTCGACGAGTCGCTGGCCGAGCTGGAGCCGCGGCTGGGCGCCGGCTTCGTGCGCATCCACCGCAACGCCATCGTCGCGGTCCGCGCGGTGCGGTCGCTGCAACGGAAAACCGGCCCCGGGACCGAGGTCCACGAGGCCGGTGAGGGCTGGGCCGTCTGTGTCGACCCGGAAGGTGAATGGCTGGCGGTGTCACGCCGCCAGCTGGCCGCCGTGCGACTGGCGCTGGAGCGGGCCGGCTTCTAGGTCACTTCGGCAGCGTGGCCCAGTAGCGCATCAGCGTGCGCAGCGCTTCGGGCTTGTTGGTCGGTGCCGGGTTGCCGGCCTGGTCGGCCTTGTTGACACCGTGGCAGGACGCGCAGACCCGCACCTCGCCCGGCTGGAAGGTCACCCAGACACGTTCGCGGACCACCGCGTTGCCACCGGCATCGGTGGTCTGCCAGGCCAGCGCACGGCGGGCCGGCACGAAGGCGGCGGTCGAGCCGTCGGCGGCGATCTTCACGCTGGCGATCGGGCCGGCCGCGTTGGCCGGGTTCTTGGCCGACACCGTGCCGCTGGGCTGGGCGATCGGGCGGCGACCCGGCCGGCTGCTGTAGCCGCGCACCGAGCTGGCCTCGAAGATCTGGTAGTTGGCGATGTCGTAGACCTTGCCGGTGCCGACCGCCGTCTTGACGCCGCCGGGCACCTGCAGGTTGAACGGCTGCTGCTTGTCGGCGCGGTCACGGCTGGTGTGGTTGCGGGTCACGATCAGCGCCAGGTTGTTGGCGCTGAGCCAGTTGCGCAGGGCCGTCTCGTCGATGCCTTCCTCGGTCAGGATGGCCTTCTCCGGCGTGTCCAGCGCGGCCTGGGCGGCAGCCACCGGGCGGGTGCGGGCGACCACCTCGACGGCTTCCATCTCCCAGAGCTTGCCGGTGAAGGTGATCTTGGTGTCGGGGTTCCACCAGGAGATCGTCTTGGTGATGCCACCGGTCAGCGAGGCGCCGGCCGTGTACTGCTTGAGCGTGGCGTCGTAGCTCAGCTGCTTGAGCGTGAACTCGGTCGACGTCGGCGTGCCGATGGTCGTGCTCGGCGTGTGCGACGCGATCATCTGGCCGTCCGACAGCGGCAGCGGGTTGCGGAAGCGCCCGCCGGTCATGTTGGCGTTCGTGACGCTCGTGAAGGCCATCGCCTCGGGATTCACGGCGGTGCCGCCGTTGAATCTCACGATCGCTCCCGAGGTATAGGTATAGAACTCGCTGGTGAGGATCCCGAAATAACTGCCGGGGCTGCGCGGATCTTCCTTCAGCTGGAACAGGCCGCCGTCATCACGAATCAGCAGGCCATTCGACGTGAAGCCCGGATTGGAATAACTCTGGAGTGCGCTGTCGTTTGCGAAGGATGCCGTCTGATAACCCGGCTGGAGTTCCTGCCGGCCGACATGGTTGACGGTTTCCTCGTTGGTGCCGTCCTGGTTGATCTGCCACGGCGTGAACAGGTTGAAGCGCAGCGGGTTGACGGTGCCGTAGACGCTGGTCGAGCCGACGCGCGATTCCGGGAAGACCTCCGCCTTGGCCGAGGTGGCCGCGCCGGCCGCCTCGCTGACGTAGTTCAGTGCGCCGGCGCTGTTGTCCTCGGCCTGCTGGTCGGTCTGCAGGTGATCCCAGCGGGTGAAGATGACCCGGCCGAAGCTGTCGATGAACGGCGAGAACGCGCCGCTGACGGTGTGGTTGAGCAGGCGCAGGTCGCCGCTGGCGGCGTTCAGGCTCCAGATGCCGGTGTTGGTCGGCGTGCTCTCGTACTCGTCGAGCTGCGGGTAGAGGTGGGCCTCGCCGCCGCGCGGCCGGTCGGAGGTGAACAGGATCCGGTCGTCGGTGCCGTACAGCGGCGACAGGTTGTTGTAGGTCGCCGGTTGCGTCGCCACGCGGGTGACGGTCGCCGTCTGGCCCTTGGCCAGGCCGGTCACCTCGTAGATCTGCCAGTAGGTCTTGCTCTGGCTGTACTGCGCCGTCGGGGCGCCCACGACCATGCTGAAGACCGCCTTGGTGCCGCTCCAGTGGACCGTCGGCTCGCGCACCGCGATGGCGTTGGCGCCCTGCAGGCCGTCCATGCCGAAGCCGGCCTCGCGGGTCAGGTTGCGCAGCGTGCCGTCGGGGTAGCGGATCATCAGGTCGCCGCCGCGCGGCACGCTCTCGATGTCGCTGAGGTGGTTGGCGAAGGTCGACGTGCGGGTCGCGAAGTCGGCCGACGGCGGCACCTGGGTGACGAACAGGATCGGGTTGGTGATCGAGCCGGCGGTGCTGCCCGGGGCCGGAGCGGGTGCCGGTGCAGGCGCCGGAGCGGGAGCCGGCGCAGGAGCGGGGGCCGGCGCCGGAGCGGGAGCCGGCGCAGGAGCGGGGGCCGGAGCCGGTGCCGGAGCAGGGGTAGGAGCCGGAGCCGGCGCCGGCGCCGGAGCGGGTGCCGGAGCCGGCGGGGTGGTGCGACGGCGGCGCAGGACCTCGGCCATCTGTTGATCGGCCGAGCTCAGCGTGGTGGTGCCGGTGTCGGTGGAGGAGCCTGAACTTCCGCCGCCGCAGGCCGCCAGCATCGAGGCGGTGGCCGACAGCGCGAACAGCGTGCGCAGGTAGCGGGCGTGGTTGTCGTTCATCTGGATATCCCTTGTCGGTTTGTCTGGAGTGGCCCTTGCGGGCGGCTGGCCGGGTTCCCGTCCGGTTTCGCCGAGGCCGTGGGTGGAATGTCGGCGAGGCCCCGGAAGGCCAGGTAAGCAAAAGCTCGACATTTCCTGCCCATTTCGGATGTAAGTGCCCGTTGCGGGATTGGCGCGATTTGCAAGTTCGCGACCGGGCGGTTTCACATTCGCCGGTTTTTCGTCCCCTCGACCGTGACGGAATACACGCCTGGGTGATCGCCGCCGGCTCGCCTCCGCCGGATTCGGGGGATGCCGGCGGGTCACGCCGAAACATCCGGCTTACAAGCCGTCGAGAAGATGTAACCGCGGCGGGCCGCGCAGCCCCGACCGGGTCTGAGTGAAGTCCGTCACGTCACCCCGGAAGGCCCTTCACGGGTGCCGTGTTAAGGTCTGCCGGCTCTGTCGGAGCGTCTGTCAAGGCACGTTTTCGGCAGGTTTCCTACCCTTTCGTGTGGCCCTTGAGCGCCCCGAACCAACCCCACGACGGATGCTGTTCCCCACCTCCGCCCGACTTCTGCTGGCCGCCTGCGCGCTGGCCCTCGGCAGCGCCTCGGCGGCCCCGATGCTGGGTCGCTGCCCGGTCTTTCCGGACGAGGCCGTCTTCAACCTGCGCATCGACGACACGGCGCGGTTCCCGGTTCATCCGGACAGTGCGCGCTGGATCCAGTCGATCGGCGCCAGCCGCCGCTTGCATCCGGACTGGGGGCGCCAGGACGACCCGCGCCGCCCGGACGACTACTACGGCATCCCGTGGAACCTGGTGACGCTGTCGCCGACCGAAGCCGACTGGCCGGTGCTGTCCTACGAGATCACCGACGCCCGTGACGGCAATGGCAAGGGCTACCCCTCCGAAAGCGACTGCGCCGTGCTCGAGGCCGGCGCGGTGCGCGTGGTGCAGGGCTGCGACCGGGTCGAGCCGGCCCAGCGGCGCTTCCCGTTCGCCGAAGGCCAGAAGATCGAACACGGCCATTGCGAAGACCCTTCGCGCTGCGGCGACCGTCATGTGCTGGTTGTCGACCAGGGCGCCTGCCGACTCTGGGAGAGCTTCTTCTCCTACCGCATCGACGGCGTCTGGAGCAGCTACGCGACGGCCAGCTGGGACCTGCGCTCGATGGCCATGCGGCCGGACGGCTGGACCTCGGCCGATGCCGCCGGCCTGCCGATCCTGCCGCTGCTGGCGCGGGTCGACGAGGCCAGCGCCGGCGCCGTCCGGCATGCGCTGCGCGTGACGCTGCGCGACGCCATCCTCGACAAGAAGGCGGTCTGGCCGGCCCGCCACGTCGCCGGCCGGCCGACGCCCGGTGGCGTGCCGTTCGGTGCGCTGATGCGGCTGAAGGCCGACTTCGTGATCCCTGCCGACTGGACGGTGCAGGCCCGCGCGCTGGCCCGCGCGATGCGCGAGCACGGCCTCTACGTGGCCGACATCGGCAGTGACCTGTTCGTTCAGGGCGACCCGTCGGCGCAGTGGCAGGAGGCGACCCTCCGCCAGCTCAAGACCCTGCGGGCCGAGGCCTTCGAGTTCGTCGACCTGTCGGCCGTCACCCGCGACGCACGCTTCCGCCCCGATTCCTACCAGGCGCGCTGGTGAGATGCCCGCGCCGATGAGCAAGCCATGACCCATGAACTGAGCCGGGAGCCGGGTGTCGGCGTCGTCTACTTCGGCAACGAGTGGTATGCCGAGAACCGCACCAGCAGCCACCACATCGCCCGCCGCCTGGGCGCGCAGGTGCCGGTGCTGTATGTCGATTCACCGGGCATGCGCCCACCCAAGGCCAGCGGCCGCGACCTGTCGCGGCTGTGGCGCAAGCTGGCGCAGACGCTGCGTCGGCCGGTCCAGGTCAGCGACGGCCTGTGGCATTGCACGGTGCCGCAACTGCCGTGGCGGCGCGTGCCGGGCGTCGCCTGGCTGAGCCGCCACTTCGGTGCCTGGGCGGTGCGCCGCGCGATGCGCCATGCCGGCATCACCCGGCCGATCCTGTGGTTCGTCGTGCCGCATCCGGCGCAGATGCTGGCGGCGGTGCCGCACGAGCTGGCGGTCTACTACTGCATCGACGACTACGCCGCGCATCCGGGCGTGGACGTCGAGCGCATCGCCGCGTGCGACGACCTGCTGACGCGCCAGTGCGACCTCGTCTTCGTCGCGCCGCCCAACCTCGTCGCGGCCAAGCAGGCGATCAATCCGCAGACCACGTTCTCGCCGCACGGCGTCGACGTCGAGCTGTTCGCCCGCGCCCGCGCCGCCGCCACCGTCGTGCCGCCGCAGGCCGCGCGGCTGAAGGAGGGCCAGGCGCCGGTGATTGGCTACTTCGGCCTGATCGCCGCCTGGACCGACATCGAGCTGATCGAGTGGCTGGCGCAGCAGCGCCCGCAATGGCAGTGGCTGCTGGTGGGCCATCCGCATGTCGACGTCAGCGCGCTGGCGCGCCTGCCCAACGTCACGATGGTCGGGCCGCAGCCCTACGAGAGCCTGCCCGGCTGGGCCAAGGCCTTCGACGTGGCGATCATTCCGTACCGCCTGAACCGGCAGGTGCTCAACGCCAACCCGCTGAAGCTGCGCGAGTACCTGGCCACCGGCAAGCCGGTGGTGACCGTGCACACGCCCGAGGTCGAGCGCTTCGGCGAGGTCGTGCGCATCGCCGATGGCCGCGAGTCCTACCTGGCCCAGATCGAGGCTGCGCTGGCCGAGGGCCGGGGGCCCGATGCCGACGCGCGGGCCGCCGCGCGCATGGCCGCCGTCAAGGACATGAGCTGGGAAGCACGTGTGCGCGCCACGCTCGACCGGGTCCTGCAGGCCTGGCGTGCGCGTCCGGCTCCCGTCGCCCGCCGCTGAGACCTGCCGATGTTCAGTCCCTTCCAGCCCTTCCTCTACCTGCTGGCCTACCTGGCCGTGCTGTACGTGCGTCCGCACGAATACCTGCCGAGCTTCCAGGGCGTGCCGGTGCTGCCGGTGCTGCTGGTCGGCGCGGCGGTGTTCTGGCTGCTGCGCCAGAGCAAGGACCTCGGCGCGCCGCAGTTCCGGCTGCTGCCGCTGCAGATGCTGCTGATGAGCCTGTCGCTGTTGCTGGTCGGCTGGGGCGGTGGTGCGGTCACCGTGCTGACCGAGTTCTCGCCGGTCGTGATCCTGTTCTTCATGCTCGCGACCTCGCTGGACCGCGAGGCCAAGTTCAAGGCCGTGTTCGGCCTGCTGGTGCTGGCCTCCGTGCTGATGAGCCTGCACGGTGCCGACCAGATGGCCAACGCGGGCATCGGCTGGACCGGCGCCAAGACGATCGACGAGCGCATCACCTACCTGGGCTTCCTGAACGATCCGAACGACCTGGCGATGTCGATGCTGATGTCGCTGCCGATGGCGATGTACCTGGGCGGCGGCGGCACCGGCTTCCTGCTGCGCTGGTTCTGGCGCGCCATGGCCGGCGTGATCGTCTACGGCGTGTTCCTGACCAACTCGCGCGGTGCCCTGCTGGCACTGGGCGGCATCCTGTTCGCGTACTTCGTGTGGCGCTACGGTCTCAAGCGCGGCCTGATGCTGCTGCCGGTGCTGGGCCTGGGCCTGATCGCCGCCGCGCCGGGTCGTCTGGCCAACATGTCGGCCGACGAGGAGTCCGCCGCCGGCCGCATCGACGCCTGGTACGAGGGCTTCCAGATGCTGCGCTCGAACCCGCTGTTCGGCATCGGCAAGGGCCTGTTCACCGAACACAACCTGCTGACCGCGCACAACTCCTTCATGCTGGCGCTGGCCGAGCTGGGCGTGGTGGGCTACTTCGTCTGGTTCTCGGGCGTGCTGCTGACGCTGATCATGCTGCTGCGGGTGGTGCGCCACTGGCCCGTCGACCTGCCGAAGGCCGAACCGCCGGTCGACCGCACGATGGACGTGGCGCCGGCCAGCGCGATGCTGCCGGTCGACGAGGCCGCCGAGGCCGCCACCGCAGCCGTTCACGCGCGCCGGCAGGTCTGGCAGGAGACCCAGCGCCTGGCGCGCGCGCTGCTCTACAGCTATGTCGCCGTGCTGGTGTGCTGCTTCTTCCTGTCGCGCACCTACGTGGTCGTGGTCTACGTCGAGATGGCGCTGATCGTCGCGGTCTACCAGCTGGCGCGGCATCGCGAGCCGGACCTCTCGCCGGTGCGCTTCGGCGACCTGTGGCAGCGCCTGCTGGCCGCCACGCTGGCCAGCATCCTGCTTCTCTACACCGCCACGCGCCTGCTGATGTGACGGGCCGTCCGCCCGCGCCTCGCACCCTGGTCCCGACCCGAACTTCCGACCCCCTCCGCTGCCCATGCCTTCCCTGAAGACGCTGCTCGCCAAGCTCCTGCTGCCCGGCCGCGTGCTCTACCGCCTGCCCTCGCCCGACACCGTCTACCTGACCTTCGACGACGGCCCGAACGCCGGCCACACCCGTGCGGTGCTGGACGTGCTCGATCGCCACGGCGCACGCGCCACCTTCTTCATGGTCGGCCGCGACGTGCATGCCCATCCCGAGCTGGTCGACGAGGTGGTGCGGCGCGGCCACCGCATCGGCAACCACTCGCTGATCCACCCGCGCATGGACCGCATGTCCGCACCGGCCCGGCGGCTCGAGATCGAGGGCCTGGACCGGGTCATGGCGGCCTGGCAACCGGCCTATGACGGCGGCTGGTTCCGGCCGCCCTACGGCTATGCGTCGTTCGGCCTGATCCGCCAGGCGCTCGGCCTGGGCCGGCGCATCGTCATGTGGACCCGCGACAGCTACGACTTCAAGTGGACCGCCGAGCAGATCGTGCAGGGCTTCGAGGCGGACCCGCCGAAGGCCGGCGACATCCTGCTGTTCCACGACGACTCGGCCGGCGCGGCACCCGCGCTGGACCGGCTGCTGCCGCAGTGGCGCGCGCAGGGCTTGCGCCTGGATGCGCTGCCGGCCAACCCGCTCTGAACCGTTGAAGGATCCAAGATGAACCGAGTCCAGCTGGGCACGCGACTGGCCGGCATCGGCGCACTGGGTGCGCTGAACCTGGCCCATGACCGCGGCCGCACGTCGATCGTGATCCTGGCCTACCACCGCGTCCTGCCCGAGGTCGACGAGGCCACCCATCCCTACGACCTCGGCCTGGTCAGCGCCACGCCGGAGGAGTTCGACTGGCAGATGGCACTGGTGCGGCGCGAGTACGACCCGATCTCGCTGTCCGACCTGGGCCTGTACCTCCGTGGCCGAAAGAAGCTGCCGCGCCGGCCGGTCATCGTCACCTTCGACGACGGCTATGCCGACAACTACCAGCACGCCTATCCGATCCTGAAGAAACACGGCATCCCGGCAACGGTCTTCATCGCCACCGGCTACATCGGCGGCGACGAGCCGTTCTGGCACGACGCCGCGCCCAACGTGGTGCTGCGCGCCCGCGAAGGCGTGATCCCGACGCTGGACGGCGAGCTCGAACTGCGCCCGGACGACAGCCGCGCGCAGCGCCGCGCCGCCGGCGGCCGGCTGCTGGGCTACCTCAAGCGCCGCCCGCATGCCGAGCTGATGGCGACGGTGCGGCGGCTGCGCGAGGAACACGCCGCCTCGCTGCGGGCCGAGGACCAGGCGCTGGTGCGCACGATGAGCTGGGACCAGATCCGCGAGATGGCCGACGGCGGCATCGAGTTCGGCTCGCACACCGTCAACCACGCGCTGATCGCCCGGCTCGATGCCGACGAGCTGCGCTTCGAGCTGGAGGCTTCGCGCCGCGAGATCGAGAACCAGCTGCAGCGGCCCTGCCTGTCGATCGCCTACCCGGCCGGACGGGCTCATGCGGTGAGCCAGGAGGCGCTGGTGCAGGTCGCCTTGAGCGGCTATTCGATCGGCGCGGCCTACGACGCCGGCACCAACTGGGGCGGTGCCGTCCACCCGCTGGGCCTGCTGCGCCAGTCGATCGAACGCGACACCACGCGCGACTACTTCCGCGCCATGCTGGCGCTGCCCGAGTGGTTCAAATGAGCCGGCCGACCCGCATCGCCTTCGTCACCTCGGTCTTCCCGGTGCCGTGGGACCTGACCCGCGGCCGCCCGGTGTTCGAGACCGCCAAGGCGCTGGGCGAGATCGCCGACGTCGAGGTCTTCTTCACCACCGCCCGCTACCCGCGCCACCCGCGGCTGCAGCCGCGCGGCTACATCTACGGCACCTTCCCGCCCGACTACAGCCTGCCGGGCGTGCGCATGCAGGCCTTCGACTACCCGGCGCTGCCGCTGGTGTCGCGGCCGTTCAACGGCTGGATCGCCCAGTTCGGCCTGCGTCCGCGCCTGGCCGCGTTCGATCCGGATGTCGTGCTGGCCTACTGGATCTACCCCGAAGGCTATGCCGCGCTGCGGGTCGCGCAGGGTCTGGGCAAGCCGTGCGTGATCGGCTCGCGCGGCTCGGACATCCGCGTGCGCGACCGCATCTCCAGCCACTACACCGGCCGCGCGCTGCGAGAGGCCACCGAGGTGCTGACCGTCAGCGAGGAACTGCGCCAGCAGGCCATCGAGCGCTACGGCGCCGAGCCCGCGCGTGTCACGACCCTCGTCAACGGCTGCAACACGGCGCTGTTCCACCCGCGCGAACGCGCCGCCGTGCGCGCCGGCCTGGGCGTGCCGGACGACGCGACGCTGATCACCTACGTCGGCCGCCTCGTGCAGGCCAAGGGCGTGGACGAGCTGGTGCAGGCCTTTGCCCGCATCGCCGCCGAACGGCCGAAGACACGCCTGGCGGTGGTCGGCGACGGCGTCTACCGCGACGCGCTGGACGCGCAGATCGCCGCGCTCGGCCTGACCGACCGGGTCCACCGGCCCGGCGCGGTGCAGCCGCAGGACGTCGCGCTGTGGCTGTCGGCCTCGGACGTCATGACCTTGCCGAGCTACAGCGAGGGCTACCCGAACGTGGTCGTCGAGTCGCTGGCCAGTGGCGTGCCGGTGGTGGCGACCGACGTCGGTGGCACGCGCGAGATCGTCGATGCGGACTCGGGCGAGCTGATCCAGCCGCGCGATGTCGACGGCCTGGCCGCCGCGCTGGGCCGGGTGCTCGACGGCGTGCAGGCCGGTCATTACCCGGCCGCCGCACTGGCCGCGCGCTTCGGTCGCAGCTGGGCCGACGTGGCCCGGCAGACGCTCGCGGTCTGCGAGCGCGCGCGGGCCCGGATGCCGCAGCCGCACGGTGTTGCCGGCCGGGCGTCGACCTAGTCGTCCAGCAGGCCGTGGTTGCCCGCGACATGCACCGCCATTGCCCGTGAGCGCACCGACAGCTTGCGGTAGACGCCGCGCAGGTGCTGGTTGACGGTGTGGTGCGAGATGCCCATGCGGTCGGCGATCAGCATCAGCGGCAGACCGGCGCCGAGCAGGCTCAGCACCTCCATCTCGCGTGGCTGAAGCCCGAAACGGCTGCGGGCCTCGCTGCGGTCGACCGGGACTTCCGGCAGGCCCTGGTTGGCGACGTGCTGCACCAGCACCCGCGCGACCTGCGGGCTGATCGGCGATTCGCCGTTGTGCAGCGCCACGATGGCATCGATCAGCGCGGGCGCGCGTTCGTCCTTCAGCAGGTAGCCCGTGGCGCCGGCCTTCATGCTGCGGCCGATGTGGCGCGGGTCGCCGAAGGCGCTCAGCACCATGCTGTGGGCGGGCTGGCAATGGGTCCGGATGGCGGCGATGAGGTCGACCCCGTCGCCGTCCGGCAGGCCGAGGTCCACCAGGTAGACATCGGCCTGGTTGTCGGCGATCAGCGCCATGCCTTCGGCATGGTCACGCGCAGTTCCCGCGAGGGTGCAGAGGTTCGATGCCCGGATCAGGCCAGCGACGTGATCGCGGACCCGGGAGTCGTCTTCGATGATGGCAACGGAAACTGACATGTCTGATATCTGACTTCTATTGTGGACAAAAAATTGCGCGACGGACGGTCGCGCAGGGCGTGGATGGTGCCGGATCCGAGGTTATCGGACTACGGCGCGGGGACTTGAGAGGAATTTCGCCGCTTCAACGCCGCGTGGCGGCACGGTAAAGCGCCTCGTAGCGATCGGTCATGGCGTCGAGCGAGACCTCGTCGACGGCCCATTGCCGGGCCGCGCCGCCGAGCCGGGCCCGCAGCGTGGCGTCGCCCAGCAGCCGGTCGAGCGCGGCGGTCAGCGCCGGTGCATCCTGGCTGGGCACCAGCAGGCCGTTGCGGCCGTCCTGCACGATCTCGGGGTTGCCGCCGACGGCGGTGGCGACGATGGCCAGGCCGCTGCTGGCGGCTTCCAGCAGGGCAATGGAGTGGCCTTCGGACAGCGACGGCATCGCGAACACGTCGTAGGCGCCGATCACCTGCGGCACGTCCGGCCGCTCGCCGATGAAACACACCGCGTCGCCCAGGCTCAGCGACTGAGCCAGTGCCGCCAGTTCGCCACGCAGCGGACCGTCACCGATCATCGCGACGACGAGGCCCGGGTGACGCGCCTTCAGCGGTGCCACCGCCTGCAGCAGCAGCGCATGGTTCTTGACGCCGACCAGCCGGCCGACCGTGCCGATCACCAGCGCATCGGCCGGCAGGCCCAGCGCTGCGCGGGCAGCGGCCCGCTGCGCCGCATCGGCCACGTGATAACGCTGCAGCGGGATGCCGTTCATCACGACCGCCGCCTTCGAGGCCGGTACCACGCCGGTGTCGATGAACTTCTGGCTGACCTGCTGGCTCACCATCGCGACCTTCGCGGTGCGCGCGACCGACAGCCGGAACAGCTTCTCGCGCCGGTCCTTCGGGTTGCGCGCGCCCATGTTGTGGCGCGTGTTGACGATCGGCAGCGAGCGCCAGCTCGTCAGTTCGGCCAGCGCGGCGTAGTAGTTGGCGACCGGGTTGTGGGTGTGGATCAGCTCGTGGCCACCCGCCCGAACGGTGCGGCGCAGCGTCGCCAGCGTGGCCCAGTCCAGGCCCTGTCGCTTGCCGGCCTGATGGACGCGGACCCCGGTGGCAGCGAGTTCCTCGGCGAACTCGCCGCGTGTGAACAGGCACAGCACCTCGACCTGATGGCCACGTCGAAATTGTTCGGCGGCAAGGTCACAAACTACACGTTCGAGGCCGCCTCGGTCGAGTGACTCGACGATGTGGAGCAGTCGCATCACGCAGAATTCCTGATTGATCTGAGCATCGAGACGAGAGTAGACGAAGATGAGTCGAAGACTGGCCGCCCTGGGCAACGCCCTGCTGTATACGGTTGCAAACTTGGCGGAGTACGCGATCGGATTGGTGGTCAGCATCGTCATCGCGCGCACCTTGGGGCCGACCGAGTTCGGACTCTTCAGCTTCGCGATCTGGCTCAGCGGCACGCTGTTCTTCACCGGCAATCACGGCTCGTCGATGTCGGCGATCCGCTTCGTGGCCGAGGCCTGCGGCAAGGACGACCCGGCGCTGGCACGTGCCATCGCCGCACGGCTCGGCATGATCCAGCTGGCCGGCGTGCTGATCGTGCTGACCGTGCTGGCCATCGCGACGGCACTGATCCGGCCGGACCAGTGGGCCGATGCGCCGGTCGCCTTTGTCGTGCTGATCGCGGTCAGCGTGGCGGCCAAGGCCCGCTTCACCTTCCTGCATGCCAACGCACTGGGTCACCAGCGCTACGACTACGCGGCCAGCGCGCCGGTGGTGTCGGCGCTGATCTACCTGGCGGTGTCGCTGGTCGTGCAGCGCGAGAGACCCGATGCACTGGGCTTCCTGGGCGGCTATGCGCTGACCTGCGTGCTGAGCTACCTGTTCGTGGCCGTGCTGTTGCAACGGGGCGGCCTGTCGCCCAAGGCCGGCCCGATCGCGCCGGACGAACTCCGCCGCGTCATGAAGCACCTGTGGCTGACGGCGGCGATGGTCGTGCTGGGCATGGCCGCCAACCGCACGATCGAGACCTTCGTGCTGAGCGACTTCGGCACCGTGGCCGAGATCGGCTTCTTCGCCATCGCCGGCACGCTGACCAAGGGCGCCGTCGACATCCTGACCGCCGGCCTGCAGTCCACGCTGATGCCGGTCATGGCCCACGCCACCGGACGTGAAGGCCCGCGTGGCATGGCGCCGATCGTCAACACGGCGCTGCGCTACTACTGGTTCATCGGCCTGGTGGTCGCCGCCGCCGGCTTCTTCGCCTCGCGACCGGTCGTGCTGCTGGTCTACGGCGAACCCTACGCGCCGGCGATCTTCGCGGTGCAGCTGACCCTCGCGGGTGCCGGACTGGCGCTGACCTCATCGGTCGTCGGCGCCTTCCTGGCCACGCAGGACCGCCAGGACGACCGCGTCCGCACCACCGGCTGGATGCTGCTGATCAACCTGATCTGCGCCTTCGCGCTGGTGCCCTGGCTGGGCCTGATCGGCGCGTCGCTGACCTTCGCGATCACGCGGGTCGGCGGTGCCGCCGTGCAGGTCGTCTACTTCCTGCGCGGCGCGACCATCCGCATCGACCTGAAGCCCTGCATCCGCATGGGCGTGGCCTTCGCGCTGGCGACGTTGGTTGGCGCGCTGCCCTATGCGCTGCTGCCCGAACGCTGGGGCGGCCTGATCGGCGCGGTCATCGTGCTGCTGCTCGGCCTGCTGCTGACCACCGTGCTGCGGGCCTGGCAACGGGCCGACTTCCAGCTGCTGACCGCCGTGCTGGCGCGCCTGGGACTGCGCTCGGAGGCGACCCGTGCGCGCATCCAGCGGCTCGAAGACCGCTTCCACGGCGACCCGGACCCGGCCGAGGCCTGACAGGCTCATCGCGTGAGCCTGCGCCGCAACGTGCGGCCGGCTCAGCGCGCCGCCGCCGCCGCGATCACCGGCCGTCGGCCGTCGTCGTGCAGCCGCACCACGATCTCCTTCGCACCGAGCATCAGCCGGACCTCGTGCGTGCCGTCGACCGACTGCAGACCCGCCGGGCGCGCGTGGCCGTCCAGGCTGCACAGCACCAGCGCGCGGTAGTCGGGCCGCAGGCCGGCGCGCGGCTCCGTGCGTGACAGCCGCCAGACCTCGCGTTCCGTGAGTTGCCCGGCCAGGTTGACGGCCTGCCAGGGCTGGCCTTCGACCGGCATCAGGTCGTGGACCTGCAGGCTGCGCCGGCCGATGCGGCAGGTCGCCGTGCTGCCGCCGATCACCGGTTCGACCGGCAGGTGCAGCCGCCAGGTCCGCGCCATCGGCGAGCTGATGCGGTCGAACACCAGCACGCTGCGCAGGTCGTCGAGCCAGACGTAGTCGCGCCGGTAGACCGACGCCGCCGTCCAGTACGGCTGCGCATCGACCTGCACGACATGGCAGGCGCCAGCCGCCGCATCGAGCGCCTCGGCGCGCAGGATGCGCGGGTGGCCGCCCCGCTCGCTGCTGCGCTGGCCGTCGAGGGTGACGATGTTGGAGATGTCGCTCTGCGCCCGTCCGCCGGCCTCGCCGAGGATGCCGCTGCGGCCGGCCTGTTCCGGATCGGTCACCAGCCAGTCGCTGCCGACGGCCCACTGGAAGCCGGGCGCGTCCGGGTTGGCGTGGCTCCAGGCCGGGCTGCTGTCGAAGCGGTTGGCGAAGACCAGCGCGGCGCGGGCGTCATCGCGCGGTTCGAAGCCGGCCTTCGAGCGCAGGCCGATCAGGCCGGCGCCCGGCGTGGGCGCGACGAAGAGCGACGGCAGCTGCGCCGGGCTGACGCCTTCGTGGCCGCGCTGCAGGTTCCAGTAGTAGCCCGACCAGGCCCGTTCGGCACGCGGCAGCGTCTGCTCGGCATCGACCCGCAGCAGCACCTGCCGCGCCAGCGCGGCCTCGGGCGTGCCGCGTGCGGCGTGGACCAGCTGCAGCGCATGCGACCAGGTCACCGGCGTGTGCGGCGCGGTGCTGTCGCTGGCCTCCGAGCCGACCAGGAAGAACTGCTGCAGGTGCGGTCGCAGCTGATACAGCACCAGCTTGATCTGCTCGGTCCACGACACCTGGGCCTCGTCGATCAGCCGGGTGCCGAGCACGGCGTCGTGCAGGGCCATCGCCCACAGCGCATGGCTGACATAGGCGCCGTAGTAGTGGCCTTCGGACTGCACCGGGCCGTGCCAGCGCGGCGGCGTGGTCGCCTCGGCGTAGCGGCGCGCCATCTCGACGAAACGGGCGCGCCAGGTCGATGCCTGCGGGTTCCAGCCCTCGCTGGCCAGGCCGGCCACGGCATGGGCCAGGAAGCCGTTGTGCCAGTAGTTGTTGAGGGGGTTGTCGAGCGGCCAGTAGGCGCGGTTCTCGCGGTTCCAGTTCTCCAGCGTGCCGTTGACCCAGGCGGCGGCCAGGCGAAGCTGGGCCGGGCTGACACGCTCGGGCGACACGGCGAGCGCCAGGTCGATCGTCGCGGCGACGTCGAACATGCGGGCCTCGACGTGCTGGAAGCGGTCGCTGCGGCCACGGTCGCCGCCGGGTGCGTCCAGCACGATCTGCAGCGCCTCGCGCAAGGCCAGGTCGACCAGCGCGGGGCGTTCGTCGATCCAGCCGGCGACGGCCAGATGCCAGGTCGGAAGGTCGTCCAGGTCGCGGCGCCGGACCAGCGCCTCGGCGGCCAGCGACAGGAAGCCGATCGGCCGGCCGCGGTCGTTGCTGGTCGCCCCGATCGCTTCCGGATCGCGCGCCGCGCGCGAGGCCCGCAGCCGTGCCTCGTCGGGCTTGAACAGGTAGGGCCGGGCGGTGAAGCCGGTCTGGCCGGTGGCACCGGCCCGCGTCACGGTCGGTGACAGGGCGGGCAGGACAAGGCCCAGCAGCGTGCGCCGCCGCATCGGGCCGGCCTCAGCCTTGCGCCGGCACGGCGGCGCGGGCCCGGCGCACGGCGCCGATCATCATCTTGAAGCTGTGGTGATCGGGGCCGATGTCGCGCAGCGTCGAGGCGTCGACGACCTGCACCGGCGAGCCGGGATGGTCCAGGTCGTGGGCCTGCAGCGCCTCGCGGTCCAGCGTGTGGTGCAGGTGGATGCCGGGGATGCGGATGTCCGGTCGGCGCGACAGCTGCACGCCGTCCAGCGGCAGGTCCGCGCGCACGGCCTCGACCGCGCGGGCGAAGGCCGGCTCCAGCGGCGCCAGCGGCCGGGCGGCGTCGCCGGTGCGGTGGTAGCCGTCGACCAGCGGCGTCTGCGCCATGACGCTGTAGGCGCGCGCCGAGGCGAACAGGCCGAAGCGGTTGTAGAAGGCCTCGGCCAGCAGGCCCGGCGAGGCGCGCCGGACGATCTTGGCGACCGCGTTGCCGGTCGGCATGCCGAACACCGCGCGGGCCTCGATCGCATGGTCCAGCCGGGCGAACTCGAAATGGGCCGGTCGCAGCGTGTAGAGCGCGACTTCACGGGCGCCGTAGCGGGCCGGGAACATCAGCCCTTCGCGGTGCCGCTGCACGGCCGGGCGCGGCGCGCCGGTGGTCATCCCGACGTAGCAGGTGATGTGGTCCGACGCGGTCTCGCGGCTGACGCGCAGGCCCAGCGAACGGTCGACCAGCTCGGGCGTGTGCAGCGCACCGGCGGCCAGCCAGAGCCGGCGGGCGCGCCAGCGCTGGCCGCCGGCCTCGACCTCGACACCACCGGGCACACGCGTGAAACGCTCGGCCAGCGCGGGCACGACGCGCAGCCGCTGCGGCCCGCGTTCGGCCAGCAACCGGGCCAGTTCGGGGCGCGGCCGGATCGCCTTCCACGGCACGAACAGCGAAGGCTGGCCGAGCCGCTCGCGCACCGGCGTGTGCGGGTAGAAGCGGGCGAACAGCGCGCTGAACTCGTCCGCGCTGGCGTCGTTGAAATTGCGCCGCCAGCCGGTCGGGATGACGCCGTGCCAGTCGTTGCCCAGGCCCCCCTGGCCGAGGTAGGCGCACGGCACCGTGGCGCGTTCGTCGTAGTGGGCATGGCGGCCTTCGGCCGGGCCGGCCAGCACCAGCACCGACGGGCTGTGTTCCAGGCCGATCACCGCGCCCAGCGCGGCAAGGCCCGATCCGATCACGAGATCTTCGACATCCATAGACGGTTCGCGAGGTGGGTGTAGCCATACCAGCGCCAGCCGGCCAGGCGCAGCAGCAGGTCGAGCGGGCGCAGCAGGCAGGGCCACGGGCCGGTCAGGCGCATCAGGCCGGCATAGACGGCATGGGCGGTGCGTTCGGCCGGGCTGCGCCAGTCGCGCCGGACCGGCTCGAACAGCGTTCGGCGGCGGGCGTTGTCGGGGCCCCAGTCCGGCCGCGCCATGAAGGCGGCCAGGTCGGCATGGCGGGTGGCGATGTTCAGGCCGGCCGGCAGCTCGTCGAGCCGGTCGTGCATCAGGCCGACGACCAGCGCGCGGCCGTTGGGCAGCGCCAGCGCCTCGGCCTCGGCAAGGGCCTTGACGCGCGGGTATTCGTAGCAGCGGGTGCGGCCGTCGACGATCGTCGAGCTGGACGACAGGTAGACGATCTCGGCGACGCCAGCCGCCGCCAGGCGCTGCAGCAGCGCGCGGTTCTCGGCCGGATCGCGCGAGTACGACAGCACCCAGACGCGGTCGGCCGGCGTGAACGCGAAGCCGTCCAGCTCGGCATGACCGAGCGCCTGCCAGTGCGCGCCGCCATCGGCCAGGTGCGGCTTCACGGCGGCCCAGACGCGCGAGTTGCGGCCCAGCACGACCGGGCGCAGCGCGGAGGGGGAGGGCACGGGCAAGGGAGGATCCTGTTTCACTGGATGACGGCCGGCGTGCTCGCGTCGGCGGGGTAGGTGATGCGGCGGGTCTGGCCGTGCACGACGATCGTGCAGCTCAAGGTGTTGCCCGCCCGTGCGCAGCTCGAACCGGCCAGGTTGACCGCAGCGGCGGGCTTGCCGATGTCCAGCACCTTCAGGCTCCAGCCGTCGCTGGCGCTGTCGGTGTAGCTCAGCCGGAAGCCGCCGCTGTAGGTCTCGCCGGCGGTCGGGCTGGTGCGCCAGTCGCGCACCGCGGCGGTCGCGGTGGTCGGCCACAGGTTGGCCACGCGCAAGGTGTTCGCGGCGGTCGTCACGGTGGCCTGGTTGCCCGCCACGGCCGGCAGCGCGGTGGTGTTGATCTGCCAGGACTTGTCGATCGCACCGGGCGTGCTGACGTGGTCGAACACGATCAGCACGTCCGGCCCGAAGTGCAGGTAGTCGCGCCGGTACAGCGTGGCCTGCGGCCAGATCGTCGTCGCGTCGATCGCGTGGTAGTAGAAGCAGTCGAGCGCACCGGCCGTGCAGGTCGCCGCGTTCGCCGGTGCGATGGCCGCGCGCATGACCGGCGGGCTCTGCGTCTCCGTGTCGGCGTCGATGCCGGCCAGCCGGACGATGTTGGCCACCTGCGCGCCGGCCTGGTTGGCCCGGCCGGGCAGGCCCGAGGCCGAGTAGAAGCCCGGGTCGATCACGACGAACTCGCCGTTGGCGAACCACTGGAAGCCGGGCTTGTCGACGTGGTCGTGGTCGCTCGCGTTGCCCCAGCGGGCGCGGTAGCTGTAGCTCAGGCCGCTGGCGCCGGTGTCCCAGGACGAACGGATGAAGGCCTTCCCGGCGTAGCGCGGCTCGGTGTAGAGGTAGAGGTCGGGCTTGGCGCTGATCGCGCGTGGCGTGACGCCGCTGGCCTTGAGCAGGAAGTTCAGCGGCCGGTCGGCGCGGCGGTCGAAGTCGGCCCAGGCCGAGTTGGCGAGCAGGTCCTGGGCGTGGCTGGCCTCGACCGAGCCGGGCGCCAGGCCGATCATCGTCAGCATCAGTTCGCGACCGGCGTTGTTGAGCGTGCCGGTCGAGTCCTGCGCCTCGTCGCCCCATTGGTAGAGGTGGTTCCGGCCGGGCGTGATCTGGTGCATCCAGAAGTTCAGCTGCTCGGGGATCTGCGGCGTGATGCGGGCGAACAGGTCCTGCCCGGTCGCGTCGCGCCACCAGCCGAACAGCTTCCAGACCCTGCGGTGCCACTTGTCGTAGTGGCTGCCTTCCTTGCCGCCCGGTCCGGCCCAGGCCGGTGCCCGCCAGGCCGGCGCCATCACGTTGACGAACTTGCTGGCGAACAGGCGCCGGAACTCGGCCGCGCGCGGGTGGTCGCCTTCGGTCACGACACCGGCCAGCAGCGTGCCTTCGAGGTCGTTGTACCAGTAGTTGTTGTGAGGGTCGTCGAACGGCCAGGTGGTGTCGTTGTCGCTCCACATGCGGTCGACGCCACGGGCCGCGTAGTCGGACCAGCGCGCCTTCTGCGTGGCGCTGACCTGCGCATGGCACCAGTCCTGCGTCAGCAGCACGTCCTCCAGGATCTCGCCGCCGCGCAGCGAGGTGTCGCTGGCGAAGGTCGACAGGTCGGCGTCGCCCAGCACGACCGCATCGGCCAGCCGGATCGCCTCGGCGCAGTAGCGCGCGTCACCGGTCAGCGCGCCCAGCAGCGCCACCGGCCAGATGCCGACGTCGCTGTAGCCGGCCGGATCGGCCAGCCGGTTGTCGATCAGGTTGCGGAAGTCGGCGTATTCGGTCGTCGTGCTGGCCGCGCGCAGCTGCGCCAGTTTGGCCGGCGTCAGCAGGATGCGCGGGTGGGCGCCGACCGTCGCGGCCGGCAGGGCATCGACGACGCTGTCGTTCGAGCCACCGCCGCAGGCCAGCAGGATGCCCAGCCCGACGGCCGCCAGCACCAGGACGAGCCGGTGCAGCAGGCGTCGCGGCGGGCGGCCGGCCAGATCAGCCACGGGCGAGGCGCTCGAGCTGCGCCTTCAGCGCCCGCATCGTCATGTCCAGGCCTTCCTTCGTGCTGACCGCCTGACGCCAGCCGATGCGCTTGAGCGCGCCGTTGTCGTAGCGCAGCGGGCGGTACATCGAGCGCACCACGTAGGGCGTCAGGACGGCCGGCAGCTGGCCCTTGGAACGCTGGTTGTAGGCCAGCAGCTGCTTGGCGCCCCAGGCCAGCATCGCGTAGGGCATCGGGAAGACACGCAGCTTCTGGACCTCGCGGCGGTAGCGGTCGAGGTAGTGGCGGCAGGTCGGCAGGTCGTCGTCGACGGCGTTGAAGATGCCGCCCGGTTCGCCGTTCAGCGCGGCCACGGCGACCGCGTCGGCGCAGTTGTCGACATGGGTCAGCGGCAGCAGCACCGAGCCGCCCAGGCTGAAGAACCAGCCGAGCGCACGGATGCCCACGCGCGACGAGAACGGCGAGCCGCCGTCGCCGTAGATCACGCCGGGGCGGATGAAGACGTGCTCGAAGCCGTGGCGGCGCTGGTAGTCCAGCACCAGCTGTTCCTGGCGCACCTTCGAGTAGGCATAGGCGCCCTTGGCGACGCCCTGCGCCTCGGTCGGCGAGCGTTCGTCGAGCAGCGCGCCGTCGGCCAGCACCTCGGTGTTGTAGACCGCGAACGAGCTGACGACGGCAAGGCGGCGGACCTTCTGCTCGACCATCGCGTCGAGCAGGTTGCGCGTCGCCACGACGGTGTTGAGCATCATGTCGGCGGCCGCGCCGCGCGTGCCGGCGGCGGCATGCACGATCAGGTCGACGCCCTGCAGCAGCGCGACGGTGTCGGCGGGCGACAGCAGGTTGCAGGCCACGACCTCGACCTGCGCGCCGTGGTGTTCGCGCGCCAGGGCGGCGAGCTTGTCGGCGCCGCGGCCTTCGCGGATCTGGCAGCGCAGGTCCTTCTGGCCCATGGCCAGCAGGCTGCGCACGATGCGGGCGCCGAGGAAACCGCCGGCGCCGGTGACGAGGATCTTCATGCTTGGGGGGCCGTGTCCGGCGTGACGGGCGTGACGGTGGGGACGGCCGCGCTGGCGGCGATCGCCTCGACGATGCGGTCGATCGTGTCGACCGACCAGAGGATCTCGTCGTACGGGATCGGCGGCGCGCTGTCCTCGCGGATCGAGCGGTAGAAGCCGTCCAGCAGCAGGCGCATGCCCTGGAAGAAGTGGAACTCGTGGCGGCGGAAGCGGCCGACGTTGCGCTTGCCGGCGCTGGCGAAGGCCTTGGCCTGCACGAAAGCCGGGAACAGCCGGCCGAGCGCGCTGGGCTGGGTCTGGCGGGCGACCGGCACCAGCGTGCGGCCGACGAAGTCCATCGCCACCGAGTCGCGGCTGCCGAACACGCGCATCGTGTGGCCGACCGGGCGGGCATGGGCGCTGACCAGCGCGGTGGCGGTCACGTCACCGGCCTTGAGCGTCACGCGCAGCTCGTCGGGCAGCGCGTCGATGACGGGGTTGCCGACGGCAGGGCGCGAGCGGTAGGCCACGCACTGGGCCTGCGCCGGCACGTTGGGCACGACCATCGCGAGCTTGCAGACCAGGTGGTCCAGCACGTTGTGGAACAGCTTGCCGGGCAGGCGGTGGACCCAGTGGCCGGCGTCCGACAGCACGGCCACGCCGTAGTCGCCGGCCAGGTCGTAGCCGTAGGTCGCGTCGACATGCACGATGCGGCCGAGCTTGTCGGCCGCCAGCCACTCGCGCAGCTCCAGCGACGGGGCCTCGAAGTTGTAGAGGTAGTTGACGCTCAGCTTGCGGCCGGTCTCGCGCGCCACCGCGACGATGTCGCGCGTCTGCGCGCCGTCCAGCGCCACCGGCTTCTCCAGGAAGACGTGCGCGCCGGCCCGCATCGCCAGCGTGGCGAGCGCGCGGTGCGAGTCCGGCGGCGTCGCGATGTGGACGACGTCGAGCTTCTCGCGCGTGATCATCTCGATCACGTCGGAATGGGTCGCCGGGATGCCCATGCGGGCGGCCAGCTGTTCGGCCATCAGCGGCTCGCGGTCGCAGACCGCCACCACCTCCGCGCCGCCGACGGCGCGCACCTGCTCGACATGGCTGTCGGCGATCTTGCCGCAGCCCACGATGCCGATTCTCAAAGTCATCTTGGGGATCCGAGGGTTAGCCGCGTTCGGTGCGACGCCACGAGCCCGAGTACTGGCCGGTGAGGTAGCGCCAGAAGGCGACGAGGAAGGCCCCGTTGAGGGCCAGGAAGAACACGACGAGGTTGACCAGCTTCGGCAGGCGCGGGGGGCTGGGCAGGCGCTGCCACAGCGTCACGCCGCCATACAGCGCGGCCTGCGCCAGCGCCAGCGCGCCGTAGAAGGTCGAGCCCAGGAGGCCCAGCACGAGGCTGGCCAGCAGCGCCACGCCCAGCAGCTGCGGCGTGAACCAGCGCAGCACCTTGTGCGAGACATAGGTCAGGCGCGTGGCCGCGTTGGTGCGGGTCAGGTATTCGGGGTGACGGAAGAAGGCCTGGTAGTTGCCGATGCCGATGCGCACGCGGCGGCGGTACTCGTCGGCGATGTCGTCGGGCGTGTCCTCCAGTGCGACCGCATCGGCGTCGTAGACCAGCCGGTGACCGCGCGCGACGACCGCCATCGCGACGCAGAAGTCGTCGACGATGGTGTCGGCCGCCAGCGGCTCGTAGAGCTCGCGGCGGATCGCGTAGATCGCGCCGTTGGCCCCGAGCAGGCCGCCGATCGAGGCCTCGCTGCGCTTGAGCGCCTGCTCGACCCGCCAGTACACGCTGTCCTGGTTGCTGCCGCGCGCATCGAGCAGCCGCAGCTCGCCGCAGACCGCGCCCACCGTCGGGTCGCGGAAGTGGCTCACGAGACGAGCCACCACGTCCGGCTCGAACAGCGTGTTGGCATCGCTCAGCACGAGGATGTCGGCATCGGCGGCGCGCGCGACCAGGTCGTTGAGCACGCTGGCCTTGCCGCGGTTGACGCTGAACACGGCGGCATCGACGCGCGGATCGTCGATCGCGCCGAGCAGCTCGGCGGTGCGGTCCGAACTGCCGTCCGAGCCGATGTGCACGCGCAGGCGGTCGGCCGGGTACTGCTGCGTCAGCAGGTTGCGGACCCGCGCGGCGACGTGGCGTTCCTCGTTGTAGGCCGCGACGATGCAGGCCACGCGCGGGGCCTCCAGGTCATCGGTCGACAGGTCGGGGCGCGACTTCGGCATGGCCGCGACGCGGCCGCGGGTCAGCAGCAGCAGCAGGATCGGGTACAGGCCGTGGGCATAGACCACCAGCAGCCAGGCGCCCCAGAACAGCGTGGCGAGCAGCAGGTCAGGCGTCATGCAGGAAGCCCGGGCGAGGCACGACGTGGTCGCGGTACTGGTTCGGGTTGCCCGACAGGCCCTGTTCGGCGGCCTTCGCGATGTTGTACATCTCGCGGGCGTTGACGTAGTGCAGCACGTGCTTCTGGCCGTCGTTGTAGCGGCTCTCCAGGTAGCTGAACATGTCGCTGACGGGCTGGCCGAGCAGCGTGTCCATGTCGCGTTCCTGCGTGCCGTGGGTGTGGATCTTGACGAACACCCAGTCCGGCCGGCCCTCGACGTGAACGCCGGTCTCGACCCAGACGTCGACACGCTCGCGCGTCGGCGGGTTCTTGGTGGTGATGTCGCCGGCCTCGATGCGCGGAATCAGGCCGAACTTGCGCGAGCCCCACAGCAGCCCCAGCGGGCCCTGGATCAGCATCAGGTCGCCGCTGGGCTTGCCGCCCACGCGCACCCGCACGCCGTGGTCGTGCGACTTCGGGTGGCAGGGGTCGTCCTCGGCGTAGTAGACGCGGTTGATGGTGCTCGTCTGCGTGTCCGACGGTGCGCTGGGCATCGTGAAGTCGGCGTAGCAGCCCTCGTCGCGCAGCACGATCAGCTCGTTGTTGACACCGCACCAGCGGCCGTCCGGACGCGAGTTGTCGAGCGCCCAGTTGCCGTGGATGAAGGACCACATCGGCTTGCCGGTGGCCGGATCGACCGGCAGCGCGCGGTGGCGCTCGGCCAGCGTGTCGACGAAGCGGCGCAGCTTCTCGCGCAGGCCGGCCTCGGTGTCGTTGTCGTGGTGCAGGTGGACCTCGATCTCGCCGTAGCCCTGCTGGCAGAGCTTGACGATCTGGTCGATGTGCTCGGGCCGGTACTCCTCTTCCGGATAGAAGAAGGTGTGCTGCGGCGCGCGGCCGTCGGCATCGCGGTGGCCTTCGCAGAGCTTGGGGTAGTCGTCGACCCAGCGCTGCACGCGGCGGCATTCGGTGTCGTAGTCGGGCCGCTTCCAGCCGGGCTCGTAGTGGTCGACGAAGCAGAACAGCACATGGGTCGGACCCTGGCGCGCCGAGGCCGGCCGGCGCCAGCTGCCGAACACGTAGTCCTTGATCCAGATGTGCATGTTGCGGCTGCGCAGGATCGCGAACAGCAGCGCTGCCACGAGCAGGACAAGCACGCCGATGGACGTGAGGATGGGCAAGAGTGGACTCCCCTGGGGAAACAGGTCGGGACCGGCGCGACGGCTGTCGTGCGGGCCCGCCGGGATGGTCGGGATGCGGTCGTCGGACGGCTTCGGGCCGTGCGCCGCAGGCCTCCGGTTCAGACACCGGGAAGACCCGAAGAGATTCTGTCATCGCCCTGTGAAGCGACTTTTCGCGCGGCGTGAGGTCCTCCGCGCAATTGGCGCTCCAGCAGGGGTCGGGGGCTCGACAGGCGCCGCTCGTGTGCCGAAAGTCCTGCTGTCGGCCCGACCGTGCGACACCCGCACCACCCGATTCCGGGGGGGCTGTCGACTCGCTCGACGCAGTCGTCCCGGGTGTTGCTTATGCACGCTGAACCTCGGGGGGCGCTCACTAAACTGGCGGCCGATCTGAACCCGAGCTGACCGGATCCTCGGTCATCGGCCCCGTCTTCTTCCCTGTTCTCACGCCCTGAGCGGCGCCTCCTCCCTACGACGACCTGCCTGCGCGTGAACCGATTCATCAGTATCGAAACCGGAACGACTCACGCTCCCGCACATGGCGCCGGCTGGCGCAGCCGGATCGTGCCCGCCGACCGGCTGACACCGTGCGACATCGACAACTGGGCCGATCTGGTGTCGCGCGCCGCGAACCCGAATGCCTATCTGGCGCCGCAGTTCATGCTGCCGGCGATGCGCCATCTCGATGCGGGCCAGTCGCCTGCCATCCATCTGGTCGAACAGCGTGATGACGCCGGCCTGTGGCGCCTGCAGGGTCTCGTGGCCCTGCAGTCCCGCACGCCCGATCGCCATGTGCCGCTGGGCCATGCCGAGGGCTACCTGTCGCGTCACAGCTTCCTGGGCGGCGTGCTGCTGGACGGCGCTGCGCTGGCCGCTGCGGCCGCCGCGATGGTCGACGGCTGGCGCCGCGCCGGCCTGCCGGCCGTGGTGCTGCGCCTGTGCGCCGTCGACGACGCGAGCAGCCGGGCGCTGGTCGATGCGGTGCAGGCGCTCGGCCGCCGCAGCGGCACGCTCGACTCCTTCGACCGCGCCACGATGGCGCCGCCTGCGCAGACCCACGAGGCCGTCTGCGCCCGTCTGCCGTCGCAGACCAAGCGTTACCTGTCGGCGACGCGCAAGGCCGATCCGGCCCAGCGTGTCAGCCTGCGGGTGCTGCGCGGCGTGGAGATCGACGCCGACGCGATCGAGCGTCACCTCGCGCTCGAACATGCCGGCTGGAAGGGCGAGCAGGGCACCTCGATGCGCTCGCATCCGGAAGAGGAAGCGTTCTTCCGCGACCTGATGAGTGGCAGCGCGGCGGCCGACCGCGCCGTGATGGTCGAGCTGCTGCTGGGCGACCGGGTGATCCACAGCAGCAGCAACCTGATCGACGGCCGCGGCGGCTTCGCCTTCAAGGTCGGCTTCGACCCGGGCCACGCCAAGCTGTCGCCCGGCATCCTCGGCGAGATCGGCTTCCTGCTCGCGGTGCGCGAGGCCCTGCCCGGCATCGACGTGTTCGACAGCGGCTCGACCGCCGACTCCTTCATCACCGCACTCTGGCCGGATCGGCGCCGTGTCGCCACGCTCGTGCTGAGCGTGTCGCGGCGCGGCGACCTGGCCCTGCTGACGCAGGGTTGCCTGCGCAGCGCGAAGCATCAACTGGCGCAGCTGCGCCGCAAGGGAATCGATGGATCAGCCTGAACTCATCTGCACGCTCGCAGCGTGCCCGGACCTCGACGTGCTCGGGGCCCGCTGGCGCGCGGCCGAGGCGCAGGCCGAGGGTTCCTTCTTCACCTCCTGGACGTGGATCGGCGCCTGGCTCGGTGCCATGCCGGCGGCCGAGCGCCCGCCGGTCCTGACGATGACGCAGGGCGGCGAGACCGTCGCGATGGTGGTGGTCGGCCGGCGCACGCAACGCCGGCGCGGCTTCGTCATCAGCCGGCGGCTCCACCTCAATGGCGACGGCCACGAGCTGCACGACGACGTCACGATCGAATACAACGGCCTGCTGGCCCGGCGCGGCTTCGAGGCCGCCGCCCAGCAGGCGCTGGCACGCTGGCTGGTCGGCTCGGCCCCGGGCTGGGACGAGCTGGTGCTGCCGGGCTTCGTCAAGGGCTATGACCTGCTGCAGGCCGGCCTGGGCCGCGTGACGGCGCAGACGCGCACGCGGCCGGTCTTCGGCGTCGACCTCGACGCGGTGCGGGCCCACACCGGCGGCTACCTGCCGCTGCTCAAGGAGAAGCCGCGCTACCAGGTCCGCAAGTCGGGCAAGGCCTACGCCAAGCTGGGTGCCGTGACCGCGCGGGCGGCCGACAGCCTGGACGACGCGCTGGCGATGTTCGGCCGGCTGCAGGGCCTGCACCAGCCCTACTGGCAGGCGCGCGGCCAGCCCGGCGCCTTCGGCAACGACTACTCGCAGGAATTCCACCGCCGCCTGATCACGACGGCCTGGCCGCGTGGCGAGGTGCAGTTCATCGAGATCAAGGTCGGCGAGCGCACGCTCGGCGTGCTCTACAACTTCGTCTTCAACGGCGAGGTCGGCAACTACCAGAGCGGCATCGACTACACGCTGGTCGACGGCTCCGACAGCCCCGGGCTGGTCTGCCACGCCGAGGCGGTCGCGCTGTGCGCGGCGGCCGGCTACCGGGTCTACGACTTCCTGGCCGGCGAGCACCGCTACAAGCGCCAGCTCTCGACGCTGGCCGGCGAGATGCACTGGGTCGTGCTGCAGCGCCCGCGGCTGCGTTTCCGGCTGGAAGATATCGCCACCGACTGGGTTCGCCGCCGCCGTGCCCGCGCCGCCTCCCCGGCCGACGCACCGGCCGAAGACGGCCTGGCGGCCGCACGCTGACGCCGGTCAAGTCGCTGCGCGGTGCGGTGAGAAATTGCCGCAGCCCCCGGTTTTCTCCCGCCTGCCCCCCGAGCCGATGGGTCCGAGCCGGGCCGGTCGTGCGGACAATCCCGTCCATTGCTCCGGCACGCCCTCCACGTGCCTTCTTCCGATCGCCGTCATGACCGTTTCCGAACTGCCCGTCCCCGTCACGCCCGACCCCCTGGCCGTGCGGCGCGAGGCTGCGCAGCCGCTGCTGGACGCGGCGCGGTTCGAGGTCAGCGTGCTCGACCGCCCCGAGGATCTCGCCGCGCTGGCCGACGAATGGCAGGCGCTGGAGGCCCGGGTGCCCGACGCGACGCTGTTCGACACCCATGCGTTCGTCGCCAGCAGCTGGCGCCATTTCGCGACCGACGCCGACCGGCTGTTCATCGTCGTCGTGCGCCAGGCCGGCCGCCTGGTGGCGCTGGCGCCGTTGCGCATCGGCCGTGACGTGATCCACCGCATCCCCGCCCGTGTTCTCGAGTGGATCGCGATGTGGGAAGGCGATCGCCCCGGCCTGCTGACGACGCTGCCGAAGGCGCAGGCCTGGGCGCTGGTCGGCGACGAGCTGGCGCGCCAGCGCTCGCGCTGGGACCTGCTGCGGCTGCGCGAACAACCGGCCGACCTGCCGCTGCCGAAGTCGCTGCGGCGCCTGGTCCAGTCGCAGGTGGTGCCCGATTCCGAGTTCCACGCCATCCGGCTCGACCTGCCGTTCGAGCGCTACATCGAGAGCCTGCCCTCGGGCGTCCGGCAGAACTGGCGGCGCCGCTGGCGCAAGCTGTTCGAGCAGGCCCCGGTGGCGGTGGTCGACCATGTCCGGCCGACGGCCGACGAGGTCGAGGCCACGCTCGACCGCTTCGTCGCCATCGAACGCCTGAGCTGGAAGGCCGATGCCGGCATCGGCATCGGTCGCAACGAGCGTCATCGCCATTTCTATGCCGACCTGCTGAAGCGGCTGGGGCCGGCGCAGGTGTCGTTCTACTTCCTGCACCATGCGGGCGAGGACATCGGCGCCAAGCTGATCCTCACGCATGGCGAGATCGCGCATTCGCGCCACGTCACCTACGCACCCGCCCACGCGGCGCTGTCGCCCGGCGTCACGCTGCAGGCCGAGATCGTGCGCGAGCTGTGTGGCACGGGCCTGCGCGAGATGGACCTGTCGGGCATGCGGGCCTCGTCGGGCGTGACACGCCACAAGACCGACTGGTCGACCGCCCAGGTGCCCACCTGGACCCACGAACTGCAGCGCCGCCACGGCCGGCTGATGCCGGTCGTGCTGGCGCGCTCGGTCAAGCACGTGCTGAAGAAGCGCGGCCGCCTGCCGAAAACAGCCTGACGATGGACCCCGCGCCGCTCGTTCCCACCAGCCCGTCGGTGCAGCGCCTGCGCCTGCGCGACTGGCCGTCGGCGCGGCGTGTGCTGCAGGCGAGCTTTCCGGACATCGACCTGCAGGAGCTGCGCCGGGCGCTGTGTTCCAGCCCGGGCCTGACCGGCGTGGTCCGCGGTCCCGATCGCCGCGTCGTCGGCATCGTGACGCTGCGGGAGCCGGACGCGCAGACCGCCCACTGGCTGCCGGCCGACCGGCTCTGGATCGACATGCTGGCCGTCGACGCACGGCAGCGCGGCCGCCGGCTCGGCGAGCTGCTGGTCACGTGGGCCGGCAAGCAGGCCCGTGATCGCGGGCTCGACGAGATCGGGCTGACGGTCCGCCACGACAACGCCGCCGCCATCGCGCTCTACCAGCGGCTGGGCTACGCGCCCGATCCGGACCAGTCCGGACAGCGCAACGGTCGCCTGCGGCTGCTGCACCGCTTCGTTGACGCGGCCACGCCGGCCCGCGCCGCCGGCCCCGATCCGATCAACACGCGCACGCCGGTGCCGACGAAGCGACCCGTCTTCGCGCGCACCCGCGTCCGGCTCCTCCACATCCTTCTTCTCGTCATCTCCCAGCTGCAGGACTGGGGCCTGATGGAGCTGTTCACGCTCTGAGAGAACGACGGTCGACTTCTTCTTTTCCCGAGGCCAGGCATGACAGGCATCTTCGACGACATCGTCCACCGGATCTCCGACCTTCACTACATCGTCAGCTACTCGCGCGGACGGACCTTCTGGCTCTACCTGCTGTCGGGCTGCGTCTTCGCGGCCTGGGTCTACCTGCGCGAGGCCGAACAGGTGCGCAAGACCGTGCGCGGCTTCTTCGCCTGGCTGTTCCCGGCCCGCGTGTACCTGCACCGCAGCTTCGCGGTCGACATGGGCCTGACCCTGTTGAACCACACCATCAGCCCGGTCTACTGGCTGACCGAGGCGCTGACCATCCTGGCCTTCGCGCAGGGCATGCAGGCCGTCATCAGCCCCTACGTCGGCGTCGGCCAGTGGACGGCGTCCTTCCCGGTCCAGGTCGCGCTGGGCCTGGTGCTGTTCGCGGCCAAGGACTTCGCGGCGTTCTTCAACCACTGGCTGCTGCACAAGAGCGCGCTGCTGTGGGAGTTCCACCGCGTCCACCATTCGGCCGAGCACCTCAACCCGTTCACGCTGTACCGCGTCCATCCGGTCGAGGTCATCACCGAGAGCCTGCTGATCGTCTCCATCACCGGCACCACGATGGGCCTGCTGGGCATCTGGTTCGACCTGAGCTTCCTCAACACCGGCTACGTGTTCATCAACATCTGGATGTTCCAGAAGCTGTTCAACCTGCTGGCGGCCAACCTGCGCCATTCGCATGTCTGGGTCACGTTCCCGGGCTGGCTGGGCTGGCTGATCGGCTCGCCGGCGCTGCACCAGATCCACCACAGCGTCGACCCGGTCCACTACGGCAAGAACCTCGGCTTCTTCTTCAACATCTGGGACTGGGCCTTCGGCACGCTCTACCTGCCGAAGAAGAAGGAGGAGCTGGTCTTCGGCGTGATCGACGGCGTGACGCACACCAACCCGATCCACGCGATGTTCCAGCCCTTCAAGGGCGTGCTCGACCTGCTGCTCGGCCGCCAGCTGGAAGGCGCGCGCAGCGGGCGCTGAGCGTTTCCGGGCCGACCAGCAACAAGGGCGCCCTCGGGCGCCCTTCGTCATGCAGAAGCGGGATCGGCCGGTCTCAGGCCGAGCGCCTCTGCTTGAGGCTGCGCAGCGCATCGAGCAGCCAGCCGGGCATCAGCGAACGCACGATCGTCGGCAGCAGCAGCTTGCCGTGATAGCGGTAGCGCAGCACCGCGTTGGCCATCAGCGTGAGTGCCAGCAGCGGTTGCAGTTCGCCATTCGCATAGGCCGCGCTGGCATGCAGTTCGCCGAGCTGGGCCAGCAGCCGTTCGCTGGCATGGAACAGCCCCGGGTCGCGCGAGCAGATGTGCATCGCGACGTTCAGTGCATCGACGCTGCTGCGTGGCTTGAGCGCCTGCGACGACATCTGGCGGTCCGAGCGCCGGTAGTCCAGCAGCGGCGCGCCAAGGTAGGCCAGCGAGGTCACGCGCGAAACCCGCACCAGCCAGTCCCAGTCGCACATCGTGCGCATCGCCGGATCGAACACGCCGGCCTGGTCGACCACCGAGCGGCGCACCATGACGGTCGGCGGATGGACGAAGTTGCCGGCCGCCAGCGAGGTGTAGACCTGGCCGTGCAGCAGCTCGACCGAGCGGGCGTCGATGCGCGGCTCGTCGAGCAGGGCCGACAGGTCGATCCGCTCCTGCACCGGGTAGAGCGCCGCGACGCCGCCAGCGTCCGGGCTGCACTGCGAGTAGTAGTGGGCGATGTGGGAATCGTCGATGCGGCCGTTGGCATCGAAGGCGCTGAAGTCCGAGCTGACCAGGCCGACCTCGGGAAACCTGTCCAGCACCGCGCGCTGGCAGGCCAGCCGGTCCGGGTGGCACAGGTCGTCGTGGTCCATCAGCGCGATGACATCGCCGCGGCAGTTCGCCAGCGCGGTGTTGCGCGCCACCGGCAGGCCGCCGTTGGGCTGGCGCACCGGCCGCAGCCGGTCGCCGTAACTCTGCAGGATGTCCCAGGTGCCGTCGGTCGATCCGTCGTCGACGACGACCAGCTCGAAGCGCACGTGGCGCTGCGCCAGCACGCTGTCGATGGCCGCGCGGATGTCCTGCTGGCCGTTGTAGACGACCATCGCGACGCTGGTCAGCCCGGCGTCGACCGTCATGCGAGGTGCTTCAACGGACATTCGCCACGTACCAGGCGATCGCCTCTTCGAGACCCTGGTAGACGTTGTGCGTCGGCTGGTAGCCGAGGCGCTCGCGGGCCTTGGCGACATCGGCCAGCGAGTGGCGCACGTCGCCGGCACGGAAGTCGGCGTAGTCCGGCTCGGCCACCGTCAGCTCGGGGCGCTCGCGCATCACGCCGCTGGCCAGCGCGGCGTGCAGCTGGTTCAGCGTGGTGCGGTCGCCGACGGCGATGTTGTAGACCTGGTTGATCGCGGCCTCGTCGGTCGCCAGCGCCGCGCGCAGGTTGGCCTGCACGGTGTTGGCGATGTAGCAGAAGTCGCGCGAGGTCTCGCCGTCGCCGTTGATGGTGCAGCGCTGGCCCTTGAGCATGCCGGCGATCCAGCGCGGGATCACCGCCGCATAGGCGCCGTCCGGGTCCTGGCGCGGGCCGAAGACGTTGAAGTAGCGCAGGCCGATGGTCTGCATGCCGTAGCAGCGGCCGAACACGTCGGCGTACAGCTCGTTGAGGTACTTGGTGACGGCATACGGCGACAGCGGCCGGCCGATCACGTCCTCGACCTTGGGAAGGGTCGGCGAGTCGCCGTAGGTCGAGCTGGACGCGGCGTAGACGAAGCGCTGCGCGCCGGCATCGCGGGCGGCGACCAGCATGTTCAGGAAGCCGGTGGCGTTGGCCAGGTGCGTCGTCTGCGGGTCCTTCAGCGAACGCGGCACCGAGCCGAGCGCGGCCTGGTGCAGCACCCGGTCGGCGCCGGCACAGGCCTGCTCGCAGACCGCCGGGTCGGCGATGCTGCCCTCGATGAAGGTGTGGCGGGCCCAGGCCTCGTCGCCCACGGCCAGGCGCACGGCTTCGAGGTTGTGGCGGTGGCCGGTGGCGAAGTTGTCCAGGCTGGTCACGGTCTGGCCGTGGCGCAGCAGGGTCTCCAGCAGGTGCGAGCCGATGAAGCCGGCACTGCCGGTGACCAGCCAGCGCTGCGGACGTGCGGCCAGCGTGGCCGCGAGGTCAGACGGGAGCTGCCACATCACAGGCGCCAGACGTGCACGCCGCGGGCTTCCAGCGCGGCCTGGTCGGCCTGGCACTTGACGTCGACGTAGACGCCGCCGGCGGCGAGCTTGCCGAGCGTCTCGTCGAGCGGACGGGAGACGAATTCCTTGTGCGCGACGGCCGCGACGATCGCGTTGGCGCGCGGCAGGTGCTGCCACTCGCGCAGCTCGACGCCGTATTCGTGCATCGCCTCGGCCGACTCGGCCACCGGGTCATGCACGTGCACGGTGATGCCGTAGCTCTCCAGCTCGCGGATCACGTCGATCACCTTGCTGTTGCGCAGGTCCGGGCAGTTCTCCTTGAAGGTCAGGCCCAGCACGATGACGTGCGCGCCCTTGACCGGCGAGCCGTGCTTGATCAGTTCCTTGACGGTCTGCTCGGCGATGAACTTGCCCATGCCGTCGTTGATGCGGCGACCGGCCAGGATGACCTGCGGGTGATAGCCCACGCGCTCGGCCTTGTCGGTCAGGTAGTACGGGTCCACGCCGATGCAGTGGCCGCCGACCAGGCCCGGACGGAAGGGCAGGAAGTTCCACTTCGTGCCGGCCGCCTGCAGGACCTCGGTGGTGTCGATGCCGATGCGGTGGAAGATCAGCGACAGCTCGTTGACCAGCGCGATGTTCAGGTCGCGCTGCGTGTTCTCGATCACCTTGGCAGCCTCGGCCACCTTGATGCTGCTGGCGCGGTGCACGCCGGCGGTGATGATGCTGCCGTAGACCTCGGCGACCTTGTCGAGCGTCTCGGGCGTGTCGCCGGAGACGACCTTGACGATCCTGGTCAGCGTGTGCAGCTTGTCGCCCGGGTTGATGCGCTCGGGCGAGTAGCCGACATGGAAGTCCTTCTTCCACTTCAGGCCCGACTCGCGTTCGAGGATCGGGATGCAGACTTCCTCGGTGGCACCGGGGTAGACGGTCGATTCATAGACCACGATGGCGCCGGGCTTGAGGTTGCGGCCCACCGAGGTGCTGGCGCCGACCAGCGGCGAGAAGTCGGGCTTGTGGGCCTCGTCGACCGGCGTGGGCACGGCCACGACGATGAAGTCGGCCTCGCGCAGGTCGGCCGCATCGGTGGTCGGCTGCAGCTGGGCGGCTGCGCGCAGCTCGTCGCCGCTCACCTCGCCGGTCGGATCGACATGACGCTTGTAGGCCGCGATCTTCTCGGCGGACATGTCGAGTCCGATGGTGCGGTAGTTCTTGCCGAATTCGACTGCGAGGGGCAATCCGACATAGCCGAGACCGACGACGGCGACGATGGTCATGCTGCTTCTTCCTTTGGAACGAGTTTGACGATTCAAGCGGGATTACACCTGATGGAAAGAGGGCCGAGTTCGTGCGGAGCCGATTGCCGCCGCATTCCGCGAAATCCCGCACGCGCGGATTTTGGAGTTCGGCATTCCGGCGATTCCTGACTCAGAACGGGGCCGCGCTGGCGAAGTTCATGGCCCTGCCGTCGTCGGGATGGGGCAGTTCCAGCCGGCAGGCATGCAGCAGCAGCCGCGGCGACAGCGCCAGCACCTCGGGCGGCGCGTAGAGCGCATCGCCGACGATCGGGTGGCCGAGCGCCAGCAGGTGGACCCGCAGCTGGTGCGTGCGGCCGGTGACGGGCTCCAGCGCGACCCGGCAGGTGCCGGGCAGGGCGGTGGGACCGATGCGCTGCCAGTGCGTGCGCGAGGGCTTGCCGGCCTGCCGGTCGACGATCTGGCGCGGCCGGTTCGGCCAGTCGCAGATCAGCGGCAGGTCGACGGTGCCGCCCGGCTCGGCCGGCTCGCCCGCGACGATCGCCTCGTAGCCCTTGCGCACGCGGCGCTGCTCGAAGGCCAGGCTGAGGGTGCGCAGGGCATCAGCCCCGCGCGCCATCACCAGCACGCCGGAGGTCGCCATGTCGAGGCGGTGGACGATGCGCGCATCCGGCCAGATCGCCTGGGCGCGCGCGCTCAGGCAGTCCTGCAGGCTCTCGCCGCGGCCGGGCACCGAGGGCAGGCCGGCGGGCTTGTCGAACACCAGCAGGTGCTCGTCCTGGTGCAGCACGACGAGCGGCGCGCCGACGAGTTCGGGCGGGATGCGGGTCAGCGGGGGCAGCGGCGGCGGTGACATCGGGGTACACCTTGCCACAGAAGGATGGCGACGGGCTGGACCACAATGCCGCGCTTCCCGGGCCCGCTGCGGCGCGGGAAGCCGCTCCACCGAACCCGCGCCGAAACGATCCGATGCTGCCTGCCGCTCCCGAACTCGATCAGCTGCTCACCGCCCTGACCCGCCGCGACGCGCTGGTCGAGGCCGTCGTGCTGGCGCTCACGCTGCTGGTCAGCGGTGGCCTGGTGGCCCTGTTGCGCCAGCGCGTGCTGGCCGCCCGCCGGCTGGCCGGCCAGGAGGCGCCGCTGGCGTCGATCTGGTTCGGGCAGGCGCTGGTCGACGGCGTGCTGTTCCCGACGCTGGCGCTGGCGCTGGCCTACCTCGCACGCCACCTGCTGCGCGACGCGGGCGTGCCGCTGGCGGTCTTCAAGGTCGCGATTCCGGTGCTGCTGAGCCTGGCGCTGATCCGCCTGAGCGTGCGGGTGCTGACGGTCGCCTTCCCCGAATCGCGGGCGATGCGGCTGGTCGAGCGGACCATCTCGTGGCTGGCCTGGGCGGCCGTGGTGCTGTGGGTCACCGGCGTGCTGCCGGCGGTGATGGACGGGCTCGACGAGATCCGCTGGAAGATGGGCAGCCACGCGATCAGCCTGCGCACGCTGATCGAGGGCACGCTGTCGGCCGGCTTCGTGCTGATGGTCTCGCTGTGGATCTCGGCGGCGCTGGAGGCCCGGCTGCTGGCCGGCGCCCAGGGCGAGCAGCTGTCGCTGCGCAAGGCCGCTGCGAACGCGCTGCGGGCGATGCTGATGTTCGTCGGCCTGCTGGTCGCGCTCAGCGCGGTGGGCATCGACCTGACCGCCTTCAGCGTCATCGGCGGCGCGCTGGGCGTGGGCATCGGCTTCGGCCTGCAGAAGCTGGCGGCCAACTACGTCTCGGGCTTCGTGATCCTGGCCGAGCGGTCGGTGCGCATCGGCGACCTGGTCAAGGTGTCGGACTTCGAGGGCCGCATCACCGACATCACGACCCGCTACACGGTGATCCGCGCCGTCACCGGTCGCGAGGCGATCGTGCCCAACGAGGTCCTGATCACCACGACGGTGCAGAACCTGTCGCTGGCCGATTCGCGCCTGCTGCTGTCGACCAGCGTGATCGTGGCCCACGGCACCGATGTGGCGACGCTGATCCCCGAGCTGTGCGAGCGCATCGCGACCGTGCCGCGCGTGCTGGCCGATCCCGGCCCGGCGGTCCACTTGCGCAGCTTCGCCAACATCGGCCTGGAGCTGGCGATCCACTTCTGGATCGCCGATCCGGACAATGGCCAGGGCAACGTGCAGTCCGACGTCAACCTGCTGGTGCTGGCGCTGCTGCGTGAACGCGGGGTGGAGATCCCGCGGGCGTGATCGAGCGGGCGCAGGACCCGGTCAGGCCTCGACGACCGGGATCTTGCCGATCTTCGCCTGCCAGATCTTCGGGCCCTCGATGTGGGCGCTGGTGCCGCCGGCATCGACGGCGACCGTCACCGGCATGTCGACCACGTCGAACTCGTAGATCGCTTCCATGCCCAGGTCGGCGAAACCGACCACCTTGGCCGCCTTGATCGCCTTGCTGACGAGGTAGGCGCTGCCGCCCACGGCCATCAGGTAGGCGCTCTTGTTGTCCTTGATCGCCTGGATGGCGACCGGGCCGCGCTCGGCCTTGCCGACCATCGCGATCAGGCCGGTCTGCTCCAGCATCATGCGGGTGAAGCCGTCCATCCGGGTGGCGGTGGTGGGGCCGGCCGGGCCGACCACCTCGTCGCGCACCGGGTCGACCGGGCCGACGTAGTAGATGACGCGGTTGGTGAAGTCCACCGGCAGCGCCTCGCCCTTGGCCAGCATGTCGGCGATGCGCTTGTGGGCGGCGTCGCGGCCGGTCAGCATCTTGCCGTTGAGCAGCAGCGTGTCGCCGGGCTTCCAGCTGGCGACCTCGGCGGGCGTCAGCGCGTTCAGGTCGACGCGCTTGCTCTTGTTGTAGTCGGGCGCCCAGTGGACGTTCGGCCACAGGTCCAGGCTCGGCGGCTCCAGGTAGGCCGGGCCGGAGCCGTCCAGCACGAAGTGCGCATGGCGCGTCGCGGCGCAGTTCGGGATCATCGCGATCGGCTTGCTGGCCGCGTGCGTCGGGTACGTCTTGATCTTGACGTCCAGCACGGTCGTCAGCCCGCCCAGGCCCTGCGCGCCGATGCCCAGCGCGTTGACCTTCTCGTACAGCTCGATGCGCAGCTCCTCCAGCTTGTTGCTGGGGCCGCGCTGCAGCAGCTCGTACATGTCGATGTCGTCCATCAGCGCCTGCTTGGCCATCAGGACGGCCTTCTCGGCCGTGCCGCCGACGCCGATGCCCAGCATGCCCGGCGGGCACCAGCCGGCGCCCATCGTCGGCACCGTCTTGAGCACCCAGTCGACGATGTTGTCGCCCGGGTTGAGCATGTACATCTTCGACTTGTTCTCGCTGCCACCGCCCTTGGCGGCCACCGTCACCTCGACGGTGTCGCCCGGCACGACCTCCATCTGGATCACGGCGGGCGTGTTGTCCCTGGTGTTCTTGCGGGCAAAGATCGGGTCGTCCAGCACCGAGGCGCGCAGCACGTTGTCCGGGTTCAGGTAGCCCTGGCGCACGCCGGCGTTGACGGCGTCGTCGATCGAGCCGGTGAAGCCCTCCCAGCGCACGTCCATGCCGATCTTCAGGAAGACGTTGACGATGCCGGTGTCCTGGCAGATCGGCCGGCGACCTTCGGCGCACATGCGGCTGTTGGTCAGGATCTGGGCGATCGCGTCCTTGGCGGCGGGCGATTCCTCGCGCTCGTAGGCGCGGGCCAGGTGGGCGATGTAGTCGGCCGGGTGGTAGTAGCTGATGTACTGCAGCGCGGCGGCGACGCTCTCGACGAGGTCGGCTTGGCGGATGGTGGTCATGGCGGTCACGGGGGGGTGAGCAGGCAGGGCGGTCAGTTTAGCCAGCCCATCCTCGCCACAGCCTGACAACGGCTGTGGCGTCCTGAAGCAACCCCGTGCCGCGATGGATCAGTGCATCGCGGATCAGTGCGCCGCGCCGTCCTTGGCCGGCGGCGGCGTCATGATCCGGTCGGTCAGCGCGATGGCCAGCGCCGACAGCAGGAAGACCGCGTGGATCGTGGTCTGCCACAGCAGCACCTTCTCGGTGTAGTTGTCGGCGTTGATGAAGGTCTTCAGCAGGTGGATCGAGCTGATGCCGATGATCGCGGTGGCCAGCTTGACCTTCAGCACCGAGGCGTTGACGTGGCTGAGCCACTCGGGCTGGTCGGGGTGGTCTTCCAGCCGCAGCCGCGAGACGAAGGTCTCGTAGCCGCCGACGATGACCATGATCAGCAGGTTGGAGATCATCACCACGTCGATCAGCGCCAGCACCACCAGCATGATGATGGTCTCGTTCAGCGCCGTGACCGCCGCGTCGTTCTTGTAGCCGATGCTCCGGATCAGCTGTTCCAGCGCGTGCTGGTTGCCGAAGGCGGCCTCGATCAGGTGGACCAGTTCCACCCAGAAATGGAACACGTAGACCGCCTGCGCCAGGATCAGGCCCAGGTACAGCGGCAGCTGCAGCCAGCGGCTGGCGAAGATCAGGTTGGGCAGCGGGGCAAGCTTCACTTGTGCAGGGTCCTTCATCGGGCTCAACCAGGGGTTTGCGATCGGTGGAAAGGGCGCCGCCGGTCCGGCAGCATCGAGAGAGCGGGGCGATTCTAGGTTTGGGGCCGTGTCAGGATCGGGTCACCTTCCGGCGCCTCCGGACCGCCCAGCCACGAAGCTGCATCGGAGAGTCAGGGGCTCGTAAGAGCCCCTTTCTAAGGTGCGGGCAATTCCCTTCCCGCCATCCAGACCCATCGACCTGTCGGAGACAAGCACATGAGCGAAGCCGAGATCAAGCTGTACAACCCGAGCGCTGCGGTCCAGGCCGCCGCCCATGTGTCCGGCATGGCCGCCTACCAGGCGCTGGTCGACGAGGCCGAGCGCGACTACGAGGGCTACTGGGCCCGTCTGGCGCGCGAGCTGCTGTCGTGGAAGACCCCGTTCACGAAGGTGCTGAACAGCGAGAACTCGCCGTTCTTCAAGTGGTTCGAGGACGGCACGCTGAACGCGTCCTACAACTGCCTGGACCGCAACATCGAGCGTGGCCTGGGCGACAAGACCGCGATCATCTTCGAGGCCGACGGCGGCGAGGTCACCAAGGCCTCCTACAGCGAGCTGCTGGCCAAGACCAGCCAGATCGCCAACGGCCTGAAGAGCCTGGGCGTCACCAAGGGTGACCGCGTCGTCATCTACATCTCGATGTCGATCGACGGCGTCGCGGCCATGCAGGCCTGCGCCCGCATCGGCGCGACCCACTCGGTCGTCTTCGGCGGCTTCTCGGCCCAGTCGCTGCGCGACCGCATCGAGGACACCGGCGCCAAGGCCGTCATCACCGCCGACTTCCAGGTCCGCGGCGGCAAGCAGCTGGCGCTCAAGAGCATCGTCGACGAGGCGATCACGCTGGGCGGCTGCGACTCGGTCAAGAACGTCATCGTCGTCAAGCGCACCGGCGCGCCGATCAGCATGACCGCCGGCCGCGACCTCTGGATGGACGACCTCGTCGCCGGCCAGTCGACCACCTGCGAGCCGACCTGGGTCGAGGCTGAACACCCGCTGTTCCTGCTGTACACCTCCGGCTCGACCGGCAAGCCCAAGGGCGTCCAGCACAGCACCGGCGGCTACCTGCTGCACGCCGCGCTGACCACCAAGTGGACCTTCGACCTGAAGGCCGACGACGTGTTCTGGTGCACCGCCGACATCGGCTGGGTCACCGGCCACACCTACATCACCTACGGCCCGCTGGCCCTGGGCGGCACCGAGATCGTGTTCGAGGGCGTGCCCACCTACCCGGACGCCGGCCGCTTCTGGAAGATGATCCAGGACCACAAGGTCTCGATCTTCTACACCGCGCCGACGGCGATCCGCTCGCTGATCAAGGCCGCCGAGGCCAACGACGCCGTCCACCCGAAGAGCTACGACCTGAGCAGCCTGCGCCTGCTGGGCTCCGTCGGCGAGCCGATCAACCCGGCCGCCTGGGAGTGGTACCACCAGCACGTTGGCGGCGGCAAGTGCCCGATCGTCGACACCTTCTGGCAGACGGAGACCGGCGGTCACATGATCACCCCGCTGCCCGGCGCGACGCCGCTGGTGCCGGGCTCCTGCACGCTGCCCTTCCCGGGCATCCAGGCCACCGTCGTCGACGAGACCGGCAAGGAAGTGCCGTGGGGCCAGGGCGGCATCCTCGTCGTCAAGAAGCCGTGGCCGTCGATGATCCGCACGATCTGGGGTGACCCGGAGCGCTTCAAGAAGTCCTACTACCCCGAGGACTTCAAGGGCCAGCTGTACCTGGCGGGCGACGGCGCGATCCGTGACGCCAAGACCGGCTACTTCACCATCACCGGCCGCATCGACGACGTGCTGAACGTCTCCGGTCACCGCATGGGCACGATGGAGATCGAGTCGGCGCTGGTCAGCTGCACCGAGCTGGTCGCCGAGGCCGCCGTGGTCGGCCGTCCGGACGACACCACCGGCGAGGCCATCTGCGCCTTCGTCGTGCTCAAGCGCCCGCTGCCGGTCGGCGACGAGGCCAAGGCCATCGCCAAGCAGTTGCGCGACCACGTCGGCAAGGAGATCGGCCCGATCGCCAAGCCCAAGGACATCCGCTTCGGCGAGAACCTGCCCAAAACCCGCTCCGGCAAGATCATGCGCCGCCTGCTGCGCTCGATCGCCAAGGGCGAGACGATCACCCAGGACACCAGCACGCTGGAGAACCCGGCGATCCTCGGACAGCTCGGTCAGAACTATTGAACGTGTCGGCCCCTGCCCTGCGGATACGCAGGGCCGCCCCCCAAGGGGGCTGCGCGGGCCGGCTTGGGGCGGCCCGGCGCTCGTCCCGCGAGCGGCTCTTGGCCTGACCTGAAACGCCCCGCCCTGCGGGGCGTTTTTCATGGGCGCTTCAAGGCGGCAAACGGCCCGAACAGCCACGAGCGCATCCCGATCACAAGCGTGTAGGGCCGCTTGTGCGCCTCCGCCAGGCGCTGGTCGGCCAGGTGCTGCTGGGCGAAGTCCTGGGCGACGCGTGACAGGCGTTCGTGGAAGGCGCTGGCCTGGGCGTGGCCGATCTCGCCGTGCACCAGCGTCAGCAGCTCGCCGTCGCCGTCGAAACCGCCGGCGTAGTAGTCGGGCACGACGGTGCGGCGGAAGAAGTCCATCACCGGGCCCATCGGCCGCCAGCGGAAGGTCTTGGCCAGGCGCAGGCGGTAGCGGTTCAGCGGCTTGAGCTCGATGACGCCCAGCCGGTCGAGCTGCACGAAGTAGCGCACCAGCTCGGCCTCGTCGTAGCGGTAGCTGGCCAGCACCTGCTCGAAGGTCCACTGGCTCAGGCAGCAGATCGCCGCCAGCAGCAGCTTGTGGTCGGCCACGACGGCGCGTTCCTGTTCCAGCGTCAGCTCGTGGCGGGCTGGCTGCTGCTCGGCCACCCGGCGGGCCAGCTCGGCGAAATCGGTGCGCAGCACCTGGCAGATCGCGTCGACGCGCGTCAGCGGCATGTCGCCCTGCGACAGCATGCGCTTGACGCTGGATTCGGCCATGCCCAGCGCCACGGCCAGCTGTGCATAGGTGATGCCGGCGGTCTTCAGCTCGCGCTTCAGGACGGTGATCAGGTCGGCGGTGGTCGACATCGTGGAACGCTCCGGTGGGTCATCGGTATTGCAATTCGATACCGATGGTGCGCTTCGATGATATGTCGTGCCTTCTCGTTGCACCTTGGGGTCGGCCCTCGCACGATGAGGTCCTCGTCACCCACTTCCGGGCGACGCCAACACGAGGACATCGCCATGAAGACCTTTCCGCTCCCGAACGCCCTGCGCCGCCTGCTGGCGCTGACCCTCTGCGCGACGCTGCTGGGCGCGGCGCCGGCCCGGGCGCAGCACGACGCGGTGACCGACGCCAGTGCCGCCTCCTCGGCCGCCCTGAGCCTGCCGGTCGCGGTCGTCGCGTCGACCGGCTTCGTCGTGCTGGGCGGCGCGGCGGTGCTGACCGTCGTGGCCGTGCAGGCCTCCGCCACCGGCACGGTCTGGGTGCTGGAGCGGGCCTCCGACGGCGCCCGTGTCGTGCTGCGCTTCTCCGGTCGGATGGCACGGGGCGCGGCGATCGGCGCGGGCACGGCGCTGAGCGTCACCAGCGTCGCCGCCGGCACGCTGCTGTCGGCCTCCGGCGAGCTGATCTGCTTCGTGCCCCGGCCCGAAGCCAGCGCGCTGATGCACGACCAGCGCCTGACCTGGTGAACCGACTGAATCCGCTGAATCCGCTGAATCCCGGGAGCCCACCATGCCCAAGCTGAAGAAGACGCTGCAAACCGCCTCGACCGCCCTGGCCGCCCTGACCTTGGCGGTGATCGGTGCCGTCGCCGCACCGGCCTACGCCGGCCAGAACTGCGAGGCCCGCCCGCTGCGGACCGAATCGGCCGCCCAGGCGCTCGAACTCGCGAGCCGCGTCGGCGACGCGCTCGACGCCACCGGCGCGCGGGTCGTGCTGCTGGCGCGCGCCGGCCGCAACCTCGACGAATGGGGCTTGCGCTGGTCGCACCTGGGTCTGGCCTACCGAGACGACGCGGCCTGCGGCTGGCGCGTCGTCCACAAGCTCAACGCCTGCGGCACGGCGACGGGCAACCTGTACCGCCAGGGCCTGGGGCTGTTCTTCCTCGACGACGTCTACCGCTTCGAGGCCGGCGTGGTCGTGCCCACCCCCGCGCTGCAGGCCGCGCTTCTGCCGCTGCTGCAGGACGATGTCCGCGTGGCCGCGCTGCAGCACCGGCCCTACAACATGGTCGCCTACCCCTGGGCGACCCGCTACCAGCAGTCCAACCAGTGGGCGCTGGAGATGCTGGCGATGGCCGCCGAGCCCGCCATCGCCGACCGCACCGGCGCGCAGGCCTGGCTGCGCTTCAAGGGCTACCAGCCGACCGTCCTGCGCATCGGCCCGATGAAGCGGCTGGGCGCGCGGGTGGGCACCGCCCACATCGCCTTCGACGACCACCCGGACGCCGACCGCTACGGCGACCGCATCGCCACCGTGACGGTCGAATCGGTGTTCGGCTTCGTGGCAGGACGTGGCCTGGGCGCCCCGATGCAGGTGCTGCGATGAGCGCCGGACCTGCCGCCAGCCCGTCACCGCGCTGCACCACAATCGACGCGAACCCCTGCCGCCAACCCGAGTCCGACATGCGCCCTGAATCGCACGAACCCAGCCAGTTCGACCTGCTGCGCCAGCGCCGCTTCGCGCCGTTCTTCTGGACCCAGTTCCTCGGCGCGGCCAACGACAACCTGTTCAAGTTCGCCTTCACCGTGCTGGTGACCTACCAGCTGCAGGTCGCGTGGCTGCCGCCGTCGCTGGCCGGGCTGGCGATCGGCGCGCTGTTCATCCTGCCCTTCGTGCTGATGTCGGCCACCAGCGGCCAGCTGGCCGACAAGTACGACAAGGCGCGCGTCATGCGCGCGGTCAAGAACCTCGAGGTCGCCATCATGGCGCTGGCCGCCTGGGGCTTCCTGCTCGATGACGCCGGGCTCAAGGTCAGCGTCCTGCTGGGCTGCGTCTTCCTGATGGGGCTGCACTCGACGCTGTTCGGACCGGTCAAGTTCGCCTACCTGCCGCAGCACCTGCGCGAGCAGGAACTCACCGGCGGCAACGGCATGGTGGAGATGGGCACCTTCGTGGCGATCCTGCTGGGCAATGTCGCCGGCGGGCTGCTGATCTCGCTGCCGCAGATCGGCGCGACCACCGTGGCCATCGCCTGCCTCGCCGTGGCGCTGGCCGGCCGCCTGGTGGTGCAACGTGTGCCCGACACGCCCGCGACCGACCCGAACCTGCGCATCAACTTCAACCCGTTCACCGAGACCTGGGCCAACCTGACGCTGGCCCACCGCGACCTGGTCGTGTTCCGTTCGCTGCTGGGCATCTCGTGGATGTGGTTCTTCGGCGCGGTGTTCCTGAGCCAGTTCCCGGCCTTCGCCAAGGAGGTCCTGCATGGCGACGAGCGTGTGGCCTCGCTGCTGCTGGTGGTGTTCTCGATCGGCATCGGCATCGGCTCGCTGCTGTGCGAGGTGCTGTCGCGCCGCCACGTCGAGATCGGCCTGGTGCCGCTGGGCGCGATCGGCATGAGCGTGTTCTCGATCGACCTCTACTTCGCCAGCCGCGGCCTGCCGCCGCCGGCCGGCATGGCCAGCCACACGCTGGCGAGCTTCCTGGCCCAGCCGGCCCACTGGCGCCTGATGGCCGACCTGGCGCTGCTGGCGCTGTCGGCGGGGCTCTACAGCGTGCCGATGTACGCGCTGATCCAGCTGCGCTCGCCGGCCAGCCACCGGGCCCGGATCATCGCGGCCAACAACATCCTCAACGCCCTGTTCATGATCGCCAGCTCGCTGCTGGCGGGGCTGCTGCTGTCTTCGGGCGCGAGCATCCCGCAGGTCTTCCTCGCGACCGGTCTGGCCAACGTGCTGGTGGCCGGCTACATCTTCCTGCTGGTGCCCGAGTACCTGCTGCGCTTCATCGCCTTCGTGATGACCCACGTCGTCTACCGGGTCCGGCTGCGCGGCGATGCGCACCTGCCGGTGCAGGGCGCGGCGATCGTCGCGGCCAACCACGTCAGCTACGTCGACGCGGTCATCCTGATGGCGATCAGCCCGCGGCCGATCCGCTTCCTGATGGACCACCGCATCTTCGCGGTGCCGGTGCTGGGCTGGCTGTTCCGGCTCGCCAAGGCGATCCCGGTGGCGCCGCAGAAGGACGATCCGGTGGCCTACGAGCGCGCCTTCGAGCAGGCCCGCGCGGTGCTGGCCGACGGCGACCTGCTGGGCATCTTCCCGGAAGGCGGCATCACCCGCGACGGCCGGCTGCAGCCCTTCAAGGGCGGGATCATGAAGATCGTCGCCAGCCACCCGGCGCCGGTCGTGCCGGTGTCGCTGCGCAACCTGTGGGGCTCGACCTTCTCGCGCATCGAGGGCGGCCAGGCGATGGTGCGGCCGTTCCGGCGCGGCTTCTTCAGCCGCGTCGAGGTGCTGGTCGACCCGCCGATCGCCCCCGAGCAGCTGTCGCCCGAAGGCCTGCAGCAGGTGATCCAGCGCAACCTGGATGTGCCCTTGCCGCGACGCCGCGCACAGACCGGCGTGGCATGATCCGCGCCCCGCGCCGGAACCCGAGCGTCTGGCGCGGCCTTCCAACTCACACCGCCCCCGCACCATGGACCTGAAGCTGCCGATCACCATCAACGACGAACTCAGTGACGACGTCATCGAGTCCACCGGCATGCTGGACCTGGCCAGCGGCGAGATCCGCGACGTGAAGTACCTGGAACACGACCTGGAGGCCGACGGCTTCCCGGCCGAGTCCGGGGACTACGAGTTCACCTGCGGCATCCTGCGCAACGGCAACAAGGAAGTCGAGTTCCGCATCGAGGTCGACGTGGTCGGCCGCAAGTACTCGATCACCCCGACCGAACTGCTCGAACTGAAGGGCCGCGCCGCCAAGCTCTTCACCGCCCCCCCGCCGGAAGTGGCCGCCGCCGCAGCGGCCGCCGCTGCGAAAGCTGCCGCCAAGAAGCGGCCGCGCAAGTGAGCTGGCCACTGAGCTGATCACTTCGCTGACGGGCAACCTGCCCGCGCAGCATTCCCCCCTTTGCAAAGGGGGGTGAGGGGGGATTTGCGGTGCTGACCGGCGCGCCTCTCCGAGAGCCCAAATCCCCCCTGCCCCCCTTTTGCAAAGGGGGGTTCCGAGAGGGTCGGGCGGGCGGGCTCATCGGATGAGCCACTGGGGATCGGGGTGGTCCGGACGGCCGTTCGGGCCTTGACCCCTTCAGCCTTTCGGTTCTTCAGCCCGACAGTCCTTCACCCCGCCCCGCGCTCGCCCTGCGCCCGCAGCAGCGCGGCGAACTCGTCCGGTGGGACCGGGCGGCTGCACAGGAAGCCCTGGTAGCGGTCACAGTTCTTGAAGCGCAGGAAGGCCAGCTGGTCGACCGTCTCGACGCCCTCGGCCAGCACGCGGATGCCCAGGCTGTGGCCCATCGCGATGACCGCGGCGGCGATCTCCATGTCGTCCGGGTCGTTGGGGATGTCGGCGATGAAGCTGCGGTCGATCTTCAGCACGTCCAGCGGGAAGCGCTTCAGGTAGGCCAGCGATGAATAGCCGGTGCCGAAGTCGTCGATCGCGATGCCCACGCCGATCGCGCGCAGCCGCTGCAGCACGTGCAGGGCTTCCTGCTCGCGCTCCATCAGCGCGCCTTCGGTCAGTTCGAGCTCCAGCTGCTCGGCCGGCAGACCGGTCTCGATCAGCGTCTGCATGACCTGCGCGGCCAGGTCGGCATGGCGGAACTGGCGCGGCGAGACGTTCACCGCCAGCGTCAGCGGCGGCAGGCCTTCGTCCAGCCAGGCCTTGCCCTGACGGCAGGCCTCGGCCAGCACCCAGGCGCCGATGTCGCCGATCAGGCCGGTGGTCTCGGCCACCGGGATGAAGCGGCCGGGCTGGATCAGGCCGTGGTCCGGGTCCATCCAGCGCACCAGCGCCTCGGCGCCGACGATGCGCCCGCTGTGCAGCTCCACCTGCGGCTGGTAGTGCAGCAGCAGCTGGTTGTCCTGCAGCGCGCGGCGCAGCCGGGTCTCCAGGTGCAGGCGCTCGCGCGCGGACTGCGTCATCTCGTCGGCGAAGTAGCGGTAGACGCCGCGGCCGTCACCCTTGGCGCGGTAGAGCGCGGCATCGGCGCCCTGCAGCAGCGCCTGCGAACTCTGGCCGTGGTCGGGGTAGATGCAGATGCCGATGCTGACGCCGACGTTGACCTCCACGCCGTCGCTGCTGCGCCAGGGCTGCGACAGCGCGGCCAGCAGCTCGCTGGCCAGCCGTGCGGCGTCGTCGTCGTAGCGCAGGTCATGCATCAGCAGCGCGAACTCGTCGCCGCCCAGCCGGGCCAGCGTGTCGGACTGGCGCAGCCGCCCGGTCAGGCGCTGCGCGACGTGCTGCAGCAGCTCGTCGCCGGCCAGGTGGCCGTAGCTGTCGTTGATGTCCTTGAAGCGGTCCAGGTCCAGCAGCAGCACGGCCAGGCGACGCTTCTCGCGCTGGGCCTGGTGCAGCGCCTGCTCGATCTGCTGGTTGAACAGCAGCCGGTTCGGCAGCCGGGTCAGCGGATCGTGGTGGGCCAGGAATTCCAGCCGCGCCTCCGAATCCTTCATCAGCGAGATGTCCGCGAACACGCCGACGTAGTGCGAGATCGCGCCGCTGACGTCGCGCACCGCGCTGATCGACAGCAGCTCGGGCACCAGCTCGCCGTCCTTGCGGCGGTTCCAGATCTCACCCTTCCACTGGCCGGTCTGCGCCAGCTGCTGCCACATCGAGTCGTAGAAGCTGGCCTCGTGCCGGCCCGAGCTCAGCATGCGCGGCTTGCGGCCGAGCACCTCTTCCTCGGTGTAGCCCAGCAGCGTCGTGAAGGCCCGGTTGACCGAGACGATGCGGCGCTGGGCGTCGGTGATCATCACGCCTTCCTGCGTGCTGTCGAGCACCTGGGCGGCCAGGCGCAGGCGTTCCTCGTCGCGCAGCCGGTCGGTCAGGTCGGACAGCACGCCCGAGAAGCGCATCGGCTTGCCTTGCGCGTCGCGGTGGCACATGCCGCGGCCGTGGAACCAGCGGTGCTCGCCGTCGTAGCAGAGCAGCCGGAAGGTGGCGTCGAAGCGGTTGCCGCGGTCGATCGCCTCACGCACCGCCGCCAGCGTGCGGTCGCGGTCTTCAGGGTGCAGCCGGTCCTTGGGCCGGATCACGCTGGCGAATGGCTCGCTGCCGGTGTAGCGCAGCAGCCGCTCGCAGCTGCCGGAGTAGCTGCCCTGGCCGGTCAGCAGGTCCCAGTCCCACAGGCCGTCGCCGGTGCCGTCGATGGCCAGCAGCAGGCTTTCCTCGGTGCGGCGCTGCGCCTGCCGCGCGTTGTGCTCGCCGGTGATGTCGCGGGCGATGCCCAGCACCACCTGTTCGCCGGCGCGGGCCGTGCGCATCTCGAACCAGCGTGTGCCGCTGGGCAGCGCCAGGCTGTACTCGAATGGCTCGGGCTGCTCGCCGGCGAGGGTACCGAGGATGCTCGACACGCCTTTCGTGGCCAGCTCCGGCGGCAGGTACTCGTGCGGTCGCTTGCCGATGAAGGACTCGCGCGGGCCGAGCAGGTTCTGCTCGTTGCTGGTCCAGATGTCGACCAGCCGGGTGTCGGCGTCGAACAGGAAGATCAGGTCGGGCAGTGCCGAGACGACCGCCTGCAGCTGGCGGGCGCTGGCGGCCAGGGCGGCCTGCGCCTCGCGCTGGTCCTCCAGCAACGACAGCAGCGCCAGGCGTGAACGTTCGGCCTCGACCAGCAGCTCGCGGTTGCGCTGGCCGGCCTGTTCGAGCAGGCGCAGGTTGTGGCGCTCGCGGGTCACGTCGCGACCGACCGAGATGACGCCGAGCGGTCGCTCGTCGGGCCCCAGCAGCGGCGAGATCACCAGGTCGACGATGGCCTGGGCCCCGGACTCGCCGGTCAGCACGGCCTCGCGCCGGATCGGCTCGCCGCGGTCGAGCACCTGGCGGTCGACCTCGCGGGTGTCGCTGAGCACGCCGTCGCGGTAGACGTCCTCGGGCCGCCGGCCGATGACCTCGGCGGCGGGCTGTCCGACCAGCCGCTCGGCCGCCGGGTTGATCAGCTGGTAGCGGCCTTCGACGTCGCGCACCGCGATGCAGTCGGGGATGCTGCGGATGATCTGTTCGAGCTGGGCGCGCTGCAGCTGCAGCGCCTCGCGCACGTCGTGCAGCTCGCTGACGTCCTGGATGGTGGCGATGTACTGGTCGGCCGCGACCTGACCGTCGCCCGGCCCCGCCCGGCTGACCGTCAGCAGGGCCCAGACCACGCTGCCGTCCTGGCGCAGGTAGCGCTTCTGCATCCGGTAGCGACTGATGCGGCCGCTGGTCAGCGCATCCATCTGGTGCTGGTCGGCCGCCAGGTCGTCGGGGTGCGTGAAGTCCTGGAAGCGCATCTTGACCAGGGTCGTCGCGTCCCAGCCCACGATCTCCAGGTAGCGCCGGTTGAAGCTCGCCAGCCGGCCGTCGGCCTCGGTCAGGCACATGCCGACGTCGGCCATCTCGATGAGCTCGTTCAGGCGCGCCTGTTCGTCGCGCGCGTGTTGCCGTCCGCGCAGCGCCAGCAGGATCAGCGCGCCGGTCAGCAGCGCGGAGCCGCCGGCCTGCAGCCAGGACGTCGCACCGATGTCCTTCAGGTCGACGGCACCCAGCGCCGCCAGGCAGATGTTGGCCGCGAAGACGAGTGCGGCACCTGCCGCGGCACGAGCCGGATCGCTCACGTGTTCCTGTCGAGATCGTTCGGAGCGGAAATCGTAGCCGGCGCACCGACCTCGTAACGCGACGGCAGGCCCAGCCGCGTGCGCAATTCATTGACCTCGGACTTCAGTTCGGCCACCCGCTCCTCGCGCCCGATCACGCCGGCCTGCCAGCGCCGCAGTTCGTCGAGCTGGCTGGCCATGCGCTGATGGGTCTCGCGCTCGCGGCTGGTGTCGATGGCCTGCAGCACATGGCCCATGAAGCGGCCGTCGCCGTTGCGCCGGGGCACCGCCTTGACCAGCACCCAGGCGTGGCCGCCATCGGTGCGGCGCAGGCGCAGTTCCTGCTCGAAGGCGGTGGCCTGGGCGACCGCGCGGCGCCAGTCCAGCCAGGCCGTGTCCAGGTCCTCCGGGTGGACGAGGGTCAGCCAGTCGACCTCGCCGAGCTGCGACTCCCGCTGCCCGGTCCATTCGCGCCAGGGCTCGTTGCTCCAGACGCTGCGACCGCGGCTGTCGGTCGTCAGGATCAGCGCGTGGCCCGCATTGGCCAGCGCGCGGTAGTGCAGCTCGCTCTCGGCCAGCGCCTGTTCGAGCCGGTAGGAATCGGTCACGTCACGGAACACCAGCACGACGCCACGCAGTTCGCCGCGCGCGTTGCGCAGCGGCGCGGCGCTATCGGCGATGTGGGTGCGCTTGCCGTGGCGCGAGACCAGCACCGTGTGGTTGGCCAGGCCGACCACCAGACCCGTCTCCAGCACGCGCTGGACGGGGATCTCGGCCGGCTGTCCGGTGTGGGCATGTTCGATCCGGAAGACTTCGTCGACCAGCCGGCCGCAGGCCTCGTGCTCGCGCCAGCCGGTCAGCTTCTCGGCGGCCGGGTTGAGCAGCGTGATGTGCTGCCGCGCGTCGGTCGCCAGCAGCGCGTCGCCGGTCGAGTACAGCACCGTCGACAGGCGGTCCTCGCTGGCGACCAGGTCGTCGCGCTGGCGTCGCAGCGTGTCGACCATCTGGTTGAAGGTGGTGGCCAGGTCGGCGATCTCGGCCGGGCCGCTGACCGGCGCCTGCAGGTCCAGGTCACCGCGGCCCCAGCGTGCGCCGATGGCCTGCAGGCGACCGATCGGGCGGGCGATCGCCAGCTGGGCGACGCCGGCCACGAGCAGGATCACGGCCAGCTGCGCGAGCAGTTCGGGGGCACGCTCGCGCACTTCCCGCAGCGCCAGGTCGTCGTGTGCGGGGGTCAGGTCCATGCCGAGGTAGACGACCGTCGCGGCCAGCTGACGCGGTTGCGCCAGGTCGAGCGTGCGGCCCAGGAAGCTCTGGAAACCCGACAGGTGCTCGCCGCCGTGGTGGCTGTGCACCTGCGGCTGTCGGGTCTGCAGGCTGGCCTGCAGCCAGGCGGGATCCCAGTCCTGGATGACCTCGGTCGCCGACCGCCCGACCCAGCTGCGCCGGTGGGCATGCAGGACCTTGCCGCTGGCGTCGATCAGCGCGACCTCGCGCACCAGGGGCGACGTCATCAGGTGGCTGATCTCGCGCCAGATGCGTTCGGCGTCGAGGGCTTCCCCGTCGTTGTTGCCGTCGGTGCCGATGCGCACGAGGCGGTGCATCTCGGCGCGGATCTGGCTGCGCGAGCTTTGCTCCAGCCGGTCGATCGACGATCGCCAGGCGCTCCAGAGGCTCGCGCCGGCCGTGCCCAGCAAGGCGAGCGCAACCACCACCGGCAGCGCCACGCGCAGCGACAGCGGCCGGCTCATGTCGGCGCTCCGGCCGGCAGGGCCAGCGTGCTGGTCAGACCTTCCAGCGGCGGGCGGCGCGGCAGCATGCGGCCCATCGTCATCACGTCGACCAGCGCGTTGGCGCTGGTCGCCAGCATCGGCGTCTGGCCGCCCAGCCAGTTCCGGTTGGCATCCAGGTCCGGCAGAGACAGGCCGTCGTAGGCTTGCCGCAGCTCGGTCGGTGACAGGCCGAGCTGCCGGCCCAGCACCGGTTCCAGCCGGGCTGGCTCCTTCTGCCATTGCGCCAGCAGTCCGAGGTGCGCCGCCGCGAGCTTGCGCAGGCCCTGCGGGTGGCGTTCCAGCACCGGGCGGTGGACGGCGAGCACGTCCAGGATCGCGCCCGGCATCGAGCGGCTGTCGAACAGGCGCCGTCCGCCCTGGGCCTGCAGCAGGCTGACGGTGGGCTCGAAGGTCACCAGCGCGTCGATGCGCCGGTCCTGCCAGGCGTCGACATGTTCGGCCGCCGTCAGCACCACCGGTTCGACCTGGTCCAGCCGCAGTCCGGCGCTGCGCAGGGCGGCCTGCAGCACCAGCGCGCCGACGGCGCTCTGCTCGACGCCGATGCGCCGTCCCGCCAGGTCCTGCAGGTCCCGGACGTTCGACCGCGCCACCACCGCGTCGCCACCGCGAGATTCGTCGAACACCAGCACGGCGACCAGGTCCAGCCCGTCGGCGCGGGCGGTCAGCAGCTCGTCCAGCGTCAGCCCGCCGGCCTCGATCGTCCCGGCGGCCAGCGCCTGCAGCACGTCCGAGGCCGCCGGCATCTCGATCATCCGGACCTGGGCCGGATCGAGCTGGCCCAGTTCCTCTGCCGCGTGCAGCAGCGCATACCCCGGCCAGATGTTGCTGCCCACACGCAGCTGCGGTTCGGCCCGGGCGCAGCCCGGCAGCGTCGTCAATGCCGGCGCCAGCAGGCCCAGCGCGCCTGCCTGACAGGCCAGCCGCAACCAGCGACGGCGCTCAGGAGCGTGGGCGTGACGGGCGGCTGCGGGCATCGTCGCGGCTTGCCTGCTGGTCAGCCGTGGCGGCGGGCGAAGTCGCGCATGTGGTCGACCAGGCGCTGCACGCCCTCGACCGGCATGGCGTTGTAGATCGACGCGCGCATGCCGCCGACCGAACGGTGGCCCTTGAGCTGGACCATGCCGGCGGCTTCCGCCTCGGCCAGGAAAGGCGCGTCCAGGCGGGCGTCCGGCAGCCGGAACGGCACGTTCATCAGCGAGCGATCCGGCACCGCCACCGGGTTGACGTAGAAGCCGCCGCTGCTGTCGATGGTGTCGTACAGCAGGCCGGCCTTGCGGCGGTTCAGCGCCTCGATCGCGACCAGCCCGCCCTGGGCCTTGAGCCAGCGGAACACCAGCCCGGCGATGTAGATCGCATAGGTCGGCGGCGTGTTGAGCATCGAGCCGTTGTCCGACTGCTGGGCGAAGTCGAAGGCGCAGGGCGTGATCGGCAACGCGCGGCCGAGCAGGTCGTCGCGCACCACCACCAGCGTCAGGCCGGCCGGGCCGACGTTCTTCTGCGCGCCGCCGTAGAGCAGGCCGAACTTCGAGACGTCGATCGGCGCCGACAGGATGTTGCTGGAGACATCGGCCACCAGCGGCACGTCGCCGGTGTCGGGCGTCCAGTGGTATTCGACGCCGCCGATGGTCTCGTTCGAGCAGATGTGGACGTAGGCCGCGTCCGGGTCCAGCTTCCAGGTCTCGAAGGCCGGGATGCGGTCGAACTTGGTCGCCGCCGAGCTGGCGACCTCGTTGATGCGGGCGTAGCGGCCGGCCTCGCTCATCGCCTTGCTCGACCAGGTGCCGGTGTTGACGAAGTCGATGCCGGTCTTCGCGCCCAGCAGGTTCATCGGCACGATCGCCATCTCGCCGATCGCGCCGCCCTGCAGGAACAGCGTGCGGTAGTCGTCCGGCACGCCCAGCAGCTCACGGAACAGCGACTGCGCCTCGTCCAGGATGGCCATGAACTGCGGGCCGCGGTGGCTCATCTCCATCACCGACATGCCCGAGCCGTGCCAGTCGAGCATCTCCTCGGCGGCCTGCCGCAGCACGCTCTCGGGCAGGACGGCGGGGCCGGAGCTGAAGTTGAAGACGCGGGTCATGCCGGGGCTCTCCTGGGACGGAAGGGGAGGGGTGGTTCGGTGCGGTCAGGCGCAGGGGTAACGGTCGAGGATACCCAAACGGGCGCTCAGTCCAGCCGCTGGATGCGGTCGAGCCTGCCGGGCTGGATGCGGTCGTTGCCGCGGAACCAGACCTCGATCGCGTCGAGGTCCATCAGCCCGGTGTGGCGTTCCTGGCCTTGCGCCAGCACGGTGAAGCCGTCGCCGCCGGAGGCCAGGAAGCTGTTGACGGTGACGCGGTAGCGCCGCTGCGGCTCGATCGGCACGCCGTTGAGCATCACGCTGCCCGGCACCACCCGCTGGCCGACCGGGGCGCTGGCGCGCCACTGGTAGCGCAGCGTGCGCGAGACCTGCAGCATGCGCGGCTTGGGCTGGTTCAGCCACTGCTGCTCCAGCACCTGCACCAGCTGCTCGCCGGTCAGGCTCAGCGTGACGAGGTTGTTGTAGAACGGCTGGACGGCGAACACGTCTTCGTAGCGGACCTGGCCGTCGCCGCCCGGCTTGAGATCGGCGCGCAGGCCGCCCGGGTTCATCAGCGCGAGCTGGGCGCCGCCGCTCGAACGGGTGTTCGGTCGCGCTCAGCTGCGAGTCGGCCACGACCTGCCCGAGCGTGCTCTCGCCAGCGGGGCTCTCGTCGCGCGTCAGCGGCGCGCTCAGGATGCCGACGATGCGGCGCGCCAGCGGGGCGGCCAGCGGTTCCCAGGTGGCGATCAGGCGGGTCTGCGCGGCGTCGCGGGCGTACACGTCATGGCGCACGACGACGTTGTCGGCGCTCGCCTCGACGATGTCGCGGGTGCGCCGGTCGATCGCCAGGTCGATCTCCGTCAGCACCGTGCCGTACTTGTCGGCGCTGGTGACCAGCCGGCCGGCGATGCGGCAGTTGTAGGCGCGGTGGGTGTGGCCGCTGACGACCACGTCGACGGCAGGATCGAAGCCCTCGACGATCTTGACGATCGGGCCCGAGATCGACGGGCATTCGTTCGGCCCGCCGCTCGGGAAGCCGCCCTCGTGGATCAGCACCACGATGGCCTCGATGCCCTGGGCGCGCAGCTCGGGCACCAGCGCGTTGACGGTCGTGACCTCGTCGCGGAACTCGAGACCGGCCACGCCGCTGGGCGACACGATCATCGGCGTGTCCTTCAGCGTCAGGCCGATGAAGGCCACCGGGATGCCCTCGAAGCGCTTGACGACGTAGGGCGGAAACAGCGTCTTGCCGGTGGCCGTGTCGATCGTGCTGGCGGCCAGGTAGGGGAACTTCGCGCCCGGCCAGGCGGCGACCGGGCCGCGGCAGCCGTCCTTCGGGTGACAGCCGCCGCGCTGCAGCCGCAGCAGTTCGGCGGTGCCGTGGTCGAACTCGTGGTTGCCGACGGCGCTGGCGTCCAGGCCCATCATGCCGAGCGCCTCGATCGTCGGCTCGTCGTGGAACAGCGCCGACAGCAGCGGGCTGGCGCCCACCAGGTCTCCGGCGGCGACGAAGACGTGGTTCGGGTTCTTCGCCCGCGCCGTCTTCACGGCCGTGGCCAGGTATTCCGAGCCGCCGGCCGGCACTGAGACCGACTTCTGCGGATCGGCCGGATCGGCCAGCCGGATCCCGCCCAGCGGCGGCTTCAGGTTGCCGTGGAAGTCGTTGATCGCCAGCACCTTCACCCGCACCGGCGGCGGCGGGGTGGTCACGCAGCCGGTCAGGCCGGCGGCCAGCAGCAGGGCGGACGAGGCCACGCAGAGCGCGGCGGCGGCACGGTGGAAGCGGTGGGCGTTCATGTCGCCAAGTATCGCGGCGCGACCCGCTTCCCGACGCTGGCGACAGCGGCGACGCAACACCTCAGCGGCCGGCTGCGGGCAAACTGTCGCGCCTTGTCCCCCTGACCGGAAGCAGACGACATGAACCGATGGACCCGCCAGGTCGGCACCCGCCTGCCGCTGATCCAGGCGCCGATGGCCGGCGTGCAGGACCACCGGCTGGCAGCGGCGGCCGGTGCGGCCGGCGCGCTGGCCTCGCTGCCCGCCGCGATGCTGACGCCCGAGACGCTGCGCTCCCAGCTGACCGGCCTGCGCGCCGCGCACGACGGGCCGGTCAACGTCAACTTCTTCTGCCACGTGCCGCCCGCGCCGGATGCGTCCCGCGAAGCCGCCTGGCGCGCCGCGCTGGCGCCGTACCACGCCGAATGGGGCATCGACGCCGCCACGATCCCCGCCGGACCGGGCCGTGCGCCCTTCGATGCCGCGATGGCCGCCGCGCTGGCGCCGTTCCGGCCGGAGGTCGTCAGCTTCCACTTCGGCCTGCCCGAGCCCGAGTTGCTCGATGCCGTGCGGGCGATGGGCGCGCGGGTGATCGCCTCGGCCACGACGCTGGACGAGGCCGTCTGGCTCGAACGCCAGGGCGTCGACGCGGTCATCGCCCAGGGGCTGGAGGCCGGCGGGCATCGCGGCACCTTCCTGCCCGACGGCATCGATCTGTTCCGCGCCGACATCGCCACCGTGCGCGCCACGCCCTTCGAACCGCTGGCCGCGATGGCCACGCAGCCGGGCCTGTTCGCGCTGCTGCCGCAGGTCGTGCGCGCGGTCCGCGTGCCGGTCATCGCCGCCGGGGGCATGGCCGACGCGGCCGGCGTGCGCGCCGCCTTCGCGCTGGGCGCCAGCGCGGTGCAGGTCGGCACCGCCTTCCTGTGCTGCGACGAGGCGACGACCAGCGACCTGCACCGCGCCGCCTTGCGTGGCACGGCGGCCGACCGGACGGCGCTGACGAACCTCTACACCGGCCGCCCGGCCCGCGGCCTGGTGACGCGGCTGATGCGTGAGCTCGGACCGATCGACCCGCGACGGCCGATCGCACCGGCCTTTCCGCTCGCCACCGCCGCGCTCGCACCCTTGCGTGCGGCGGCCGAGGCGGTCGGCTGCGCCGACTTCACGCCGCTGTGGTCCGGCCAGAACGCCAGCGGCTGCCGCGCCGTGCCGGCCGCCGAGGTGGTGCGCGCGCTGTTCGACGGCGTGCGCTGGCAGGACGGGGAGGGCGCATGACCGACGCTGCCATGACCGACGCCATCCAGATCGCCTCGCTGCAACAGGCCAGCGGCGCCCGGCTGCTGACCGATCCGGCCGACATGGCGCCCTACCTGACCGACTGGCGCGGCAAATGGACCGGCCGCGCGCTGGCGGTCGCCCAGCCCGAGACGGCCGAACAGGTCGCCGAGATCGTGCGCTGGTGCCATCGGCATCGTGTGCCGGTCGTGCCCCAAGGCGGCAACACGGGCCTGTCGGGCGGCGCGACGCCGGACGATTCCGGCGCCGCGCTGGTGCTGTCGCTGCGACGTCTGCGGCGCGTGCGCGAGGTCGATCCGCTCAACAACACGATGACGGTCGAGGCCGGCCTGACGCTGCTGGAGGCGCAGCAGACCGCGCAGGCGGCCGGCAGGCTGTTCCCGCTCAGCCTGGCCGCCGAAGGCAGCTGCACCATCGGCGGCAACCTGGCGACCAATGCCGGCGGCGTGCAGGTGCTGCGGCATGGCAACGCGCGCGAGCTGTGCCTGGGGCTGGAGGTCGTCACGGCCGAGGGCGAACTCTGGTCCGGCCTGCGCGGGCTGCGCAAGGACAACACCGGCTACGACCTGCGCGACCTCTACATCGGCAGCGAAGGCACGCTCGGCGTCATCACCGCCGCCGTGCTGAAGCTGGTGCCGCCGCCGGCCGCCCAGGTGGCCGCCTTCGTCGCCGTCGCGAGCCCTGCCGATGCGGTCGAGCTGCTGCAGCGCGCCCAGGCCGCCCTGGGGCCGCGCCTGACCGCCTGCGAGCTGGTCAGCGAGACCTGTCTGCGCCTGGTCGAACGCCACATGCCGGCCTGCCGCTCGCCGCTGGCGCAGCGCTCGCCGTGGCATGTGCTGATCGAACTCGGCGAGCCGCGCGACGAGGCCGACGCGATGGCCGCGCTTGAAGCGCTGCTGGGCGAGGCGATCGACGCCGGCCTGGTGCAGGACGCCGCCGTGTCGACCTCGCTGGCGCAGTTCGAGGCCCTGTGGGCGCTGCGCGAGAACGTCTCCGAGGCGCAGGGCGCCGAGGGCCGCACGATCAAGCACGACATCGCGCTGCCGATCTCGCGCCTGGCCGAGTTCATCGCCACGACCGACGCCGCGATCGCCGCGCGCTGGCCGACGCTGCGGCTCGTCACCTTCGGGCATCTGGGCGACGGCAACCTGCACTACAACGTCTCGCCCCCCGCCGACCGCTGCGGCCCGCCCGGCTCGGCCGACGCCGCCTGGTTCCTGGCCCACGAGGCCGACCTGAACCGCCTGGTCCACGACGCCGTCGCCGCCCGCGGCGGTTCGATCTCCGCCGAACACGGACTCGGCGTGCTGCGCCGCGACGAGGCGGCGCGCTACAAGAGCCCCGTGGAAAGGGCCTTGCAGGCGTCGCTGAAGAACGCGCTGGACCCGCTGGGGATCATGAATCCGGGCAAGGTGATGTGAGCTTGCCAGGGGCGCCAGGGCGCGTGCCTCTCGGCCGTGAACGATGGTTCCCAAGCCATTCGTGTTGCCTCTTCGGCCAAGAGCCCGTCGGACACCCAGGTGTCCGACCTACCGAAGTGCGCGACCGACCGAAGAGCGCGACCTACTGAAGGGTGCGACCGACCGAAGAGCGCGTCCGACCGAATAACGTGACTGACCGAATAGCGCGTCCGACCGGCCCAAGAATGCATTCGGGCTGACGGAGCCGTCCGGTCAAGGGGCCCGGTGTTCCGGTAGGTCGGACACCTGGGTGTCCGACGGGCTCGCGCCGGATGCGCCTGGACCCGACCGGGAGCTGCGCACCCTCACCACGGCAGCCGGCTGCCATCCCAGCTGAAGAACTCGCCGCTGTCCTCCGGCGTCAGGCCGTCGATGACGTGCAGCAGGTCGCACGCCGCCTGCGCCGGTGGCCGGCCGAGTTCGCCGCCGCGGAAGGGGCGTGACAGGGCGGACTGGACGGTGCCCGGGTGCAGCGCGACCAGCGTGGTGCGGGGCTGGCTGCGGCGCAGCTCGATCGAGGCGGTCTTGATGACCATGTTCAGCGCCGCCTTCGAGGCCCGGTAGGCGGTCCAGCCGCCGAGCCGGTTGTCGCCGATGCTGCCGACCTTGGCCGACAGCAGCGCGAACACCGCGCGCTGGCGGTCCAGCAGCGGGCTCAGGTGGCGGATCAGCAGCGCCGGGCCGAAGGTGTTGACCGCGAAGGTCTGCTGCAGCTGCGCCAGGTTCAGGTCGGCCAGCCGCTTCTCGGGCATGAAGCCGGGCGTGTGCAGCACCCCGCCGGCATGGATGACCAGCTGGAACGGCCCGTGTTCACCGACCTCCGCCGCCAGCACCTGGGCGGCGGCGGCGATGCCGGCCTCGTCGCACAGGTCCAGCGGTGGATCGCCCTGGCGGCTGATCGCCCGCACGCGCGGCGCCTGCGGCAGGGCTTGCAGGTGGTCGACCAGCGCCGCGCCGATGGCGCCGCTGGCGCCGGTCACGAGGGCGTGGAAGCCGGGCGGGAACGAGGTCAGGGCAGGGCTGTCAGGGGCGCTCATGCCGCCAGCGTAGCGGCTGCCGGACAATCCCGCCCGCCATGCCCTTGCCCACGAATCTCGGCGCCACGCCGCGCATCCTCAGCGTCATCGCGCCGATGACGCAGCTGAACACGCCCTACCCGTCGAGCGCCTACCTGACCGGCTTCCTGCGCTCGCGCGGCCATCACGCGGTCCAGGAAGACCTGGCGCTGGCGCTGGCCTTGCGGCTGCTGTCGCGGCAGGGTCTGGACGAGATCCGCGCGCGCATCGAGGCCGTGCCGGCCGACCGGCGCGGGCCGCTCGCGCAGGGCTTCCTGGACGAGGCTGCGCGTTACCTGTCGACCATCGGCCCGGCCATCGCCTTCCTTCAGGGACGCGACAGCACGATCGCCCACCGCATCGTCGGGCGGACCTTCCTGCCCGAGGGCCCGCGCTTCGCGAGCCTCGATGCCTACGAGGATCCCGACGATCCGGACGGCGGCGACCCGCTGGCCTGGGCCTTCGGCGCGCTCGGCCAGCAGGACCGTGCGCGGCACCTGGCGACGCTGTACCTCAACGATCTGGCCGACGTGGTGCGCGAGGCCATCGACCCGCGCTTCGAGTTCGTCCGCTACGCCGAGAGCCTGGCGATGAGCCAGCCCACCTTCGACCCGCTGGCGCAGGCGCTGGCTGCGCCGCCCACGCTGGTCGACGCGTTGCTGCACGGCCTGACGCTGGACACCTTCGAGCGCCACCGGCCCGAGGTCGTGCTGGTCTCGGTGCCCTTCCCGGGCGCTGTCTACGCGGCCTTCCGGATCGCGCAGACGATCAAGGCGCACGCGCCCGGCACCGTGCTCGTGCTGGGCGGCGGCTACGTCAACACCGAGCTGCGCACGCTCGACGATGCCCGCGTGTTCGACTTCTTCGACGCCGTCACGCTCGACGGCGGCGAACGCCCGTTGCTGGCGCTGCTCGAACACCTCGCCGGCCAGCGTGGCCGCAGCCGGCTGGTGCGCACCTTCGTGCGTGACGATGCGGATGCGGATGCAGATGCGGAGCGCCCGGAAGGCCGCGTCCGCTACATCAACTTCGTCGAGCCGGACGTCCCCTTCGAGCAGGTCGGCACCCCCACCTGGGACGGCCTGCCGACCGACCGCTACCTGTCGCTGCTGGACATGCTCAACCCCATGCACCGGCTGTGGAGCGACGGGCGCTGGAACAAGCTGACGGTGGCGCACGGCTGCTACTGGAAGAAGTGCAGCTTCTGCGACGTCGGGCTGGACTACATCGGCCGCTACGACGCCGCCAGCGCCGAGGTGCTGGTCGACCGCATCGAGCAGATCGTGGCCGAGACCGGCCAGACCGGCTTCCACTTCGTCGACGAGGCCGCGCCGCCCAAGTCGCTCAAGGCGCTGGCCGCCGAGCTGCAACGGCGCGGCACCGCGATCAGCTGGTGGGGCAACGTGCGCTTCGAGAAGAGCTACAGCCGCGAGCTGTGCGAGCAGCTCGCCGACAGCGGCTGCATCGCCATTTCCGGCGGGCTGGAGGTTGCCTCCGACCGCTTGCTCGCGTTGATGAAGAAGGGCGTCTCGGTCGACCAGGTCGCGCGCGTCACGCGGGCCTTCACCGAGGCCGGCATCCTGGTCCACGCCTACCTGATGTACGGCTTCCCGACCCAGACCGTGCAGGACACCGTCGACGCACTCGAATACGTCCGCCAGCTGTTCGCCGAGGGCTGCATCCAGTCGGGCTACTTCCACCGCTTCGCCTGCACCGTTCACTCACCCGTCGGCCTCGAACCGGCGGCCTACGGCGTGACCTTGCGCCCGCTGCCCGAACCCCCGCCGGGCCGTGTCTTCGCCCGCAACGACATCGGCTTCGACGACCCCACCGGCGTCGACCACGACGCCCTCGGCGTGGGCCTGCGCAAGGCGCTCTACAACTACATGCACGGCATCGGGCTGGAAGAGGACGTGCGCCAGTGGTTCGACTTCCACGTCCCCAAGACCCGCGTCAACCGCCAGCGCATCGCGAGGGCGTTGGCGGAGGGGTGAGCGGGGCGGCAGCGCATGTGCAAGAGCCCGTCGGACACGGGGTGTCCGACCTACCGCAGGCAGGCCCGGACCGGTTGTCCAGTCGCGTGATCGGCGCGGAACGCGCGGTGCCATGCCGGGGCGATCGGCATCGCTCGTCCACGTCGTCCACCTCGCCACGGTAGGTCGGACACCCCGTGTCCGACGGGCTCGTGCCGATGGACAACCCCTTCCCGCGCGCCTTGAACCGGCCCTCCCGCCGACCGACGCCGATGCCGCCCTTGTCGCGTCCTCGCCGCATCCCTGAGCCCCGCCTCAGATTCTGCTTGGGTTGTAACCCCGAATCGGCAGAATCGTTTGCACCGAGCCGCGCGTCCTGACGCGGCCGGGACCACTTCGAGGGCCACGAGATGAACATGCAGTCGATCGAGAACTTCCTCAGCACGACGCTGACCGAGCTCGCCATCAAGATCGCCGCGGCGATCGCGTTCTGGATCATCGGCCGGTGGCTGATCGGCAAGGTGGTGTCGGTGATGCAGGCGGCGATGAACCGCAGCGCGGTCGATCCGACCCTGACCAAGTACCTCGGCTCGATCGTCGCCATCGCGCTGAACATCACGCTGGTGCTGGGCATCCTGGGCTACTTCGGCATCCAGACGACCTCGTTCGCGGCGATGCTGGCCGGTGCCGGCGTGGCGATCGGCGCGGCCTGGAGCGGCATGCTCGGCAACTTCGCGGCCGGTGCCTTCATGCTGGTGCTGCGGCCGTTCAAGGTCGGCGACTTCGTGCAGATCGGCGGCACCGTTGGCACGATCCACGAGCTGGGCCTGTTCGGCACGGCCATCATCACGCCCGACAACGTGCTGACCCTGATCGGCAACACCAAGATCTTTGCCGAGAACATCGTCAACTACTCGGCCCGCCCGGTGCGCCGCGTCGAACGCACCGCGCAGCTGGCCGGCGGGGTCGATCCGCTGGACGCCATCGCCCGCTTCAAGGCCGCCATCGCGCAGATCCCGAACGTCGCGACCAGCCCGGCGCCGGAGGTCAACCTGCTCGACGTCAACCTGGTCGGCTGCGTCATCTCGGTGCGCCCGTATTGCCACACCGACCACTACTGGCAGGTCTACTTCGACACCAACGAGGCGATGGTGCGGGTCTGCCAGGAAGCCGGCTGGCCGGCACCGACGCCGGCGCAGATCGTCAAGACGATGACGGCCTGAGCACGCCTCAGCTCCGTTCTTCCAGCCCGAAGCCGTCCAGCACCGCCGTCAGCCGGGCCGCCTGTTCGCGCAGGCTGGCGGCTGCTGCGGCCGATTGTTCGACCAGCGCGGCGTTCTGCTGGGTCATGTGATCGAGCTGTTCGACCGCACCGTTGACCTGGGCGATGTCGCCCGACTGCGCCGCCGAGACCGCGCTGATCTCGGCCAGCGTGTCGGTCAGGCGCTGCACCGCCGAGACGATCTCCTGCATCGTCGCGCCGGCCCGCTGGACATGGGCGGATCCGGCCTCGACCTGGGTCATCGAATTGCCGATCAGCGACTTGATCTCGCGCGCGGCCTCGGCCGAACGGCCGGCCAGGCTGCGGACCTCGCTGGCGACGACCGCGAAGCCGCGGCCCTGTTCGCCGGCACGCGCCGCCTCGACGGCGGCGTTGAGCGCCAGGATGTTGGTCTGGAAGGCGATGCCGTCGATCACGCCGATGATGTCGCCGATCTTGCGCGAGCTGGTCTCGATCTGCTGCATCGTGCCGATCACCTCGCCGACCACCGCGCCGCCGCGCCGGGCCACGTCGGCGGCTGAATCCGCGAGTTCATTGGCCAGCCGGGTCGAGGCGGCCGATTGCTGCACCGTGCCGGCGATCTGCGCCATCGAGGCCGCCGTCTGCTGCAGGCTGGATGCCGCGCTTTCGGTGCGGTTGGACAGGTCCTGGTTGCCCTGCGCGATCTCGGCGCTGGACTGCTCGACCTGCACGGCCGACACCCGCAGCGACCGCATCGCCTCGCGGATCTGCGCCAGCGCGTCGCCCAGTGCCGAGCCGGCCTGTGTACGGGCGTCGACGGTGGCGGCGCCCAGGTCGATGCGGCCGTCGCGCACCAGTTGGCGGACCAGGTGGCCCAGCTCGTTGCCCTGGCGGGTCTGCTGGCGCATCGTGACCGCGATGCTGACCTCCAGCGCCGTCTGCAGCACCACGTAGGTGGCATGCAGGATGACGGCCGGCAGGCTCGGTGCGGTGATGCAGTACACGCCCAGCCCGGCCGCCTGCAGGCGGTCGAAGACAAGGTGGTGGACGGCGAACAGCGCGGCGGTGAAGACGATCGGGCGCCAGTCCTGGTAGACCAGCAGCAGCGCCAGCAGCGCGAACACGCCGAAGTGGAATTCGGTCGTGCCCTGGCCCAGCTGGATGTGCAGCGCGACCGAGGCCGCCAGCGTGGCCGACAGCACCAGCCGCGACAGCAGCGTGCCGCGCGCCAGGCCGACTGCGGCGCCGCCGAGGGCGAGCAGCACGGCCGAGGCGATCAGGGCCAGGCCGATGCCGCCGTAGTGGTTGCCGATGGCGAGGGCCGCCACGGCACTGGCGGCCAGCGTCGCCAGCAGGATGAGGTCGGCGCGGACGCCGATGGCCTGATTGGCCGGTTCGCCGGACGTGGCGTGGTGCGCGGAAGGATGGGACTGCAAGGGCGGCTCCGGTGGAGGTCGATTCGATCCACCAGCCTAGGCCGGCCGGTCGTCGGCCGGTGGGCGGAGAAGCGGCGCCCGGACGGGTCTGTTTGTCGCCGCCTATCGTTCGCCGCGATTGAACGCAAGGATCAAAACCATCCGGTCATCGTGGCAGGCGGACTTCCCACAATCCGTCCACCGCCTGGGTTCCGGTCGACCGGTCCTGCGCGGCAGCTCTCCCTTCGTTCCCTCTTTCCATCCACCCGTCAGCGCAGGAGTCATCCATGGCCAAGGTTCTCGTTCTCTATCACAGCTTCTACGGTCACGTCGAAGCGATGGCCCACGCCGTCGCCGCCGGTGCGCGCGAGGTGGCCGGTGCCCAGGTGGACGTCAAGCGCGTGCCCGAGACCGTGCCGGCCGACATCTTTGCCGCCGCCCACGGCAAGGCCGACCAGGCCGCCCCGATCGCCCAGCCGGCCGAGCTGGCGAACTACGACGCGATCATCTTCGGCACCGGCACCCGCTTCGGCAACATGACCGCCCAGATGCGCAACTTCCTCGACCAGACCGGCGGCCTGTGGGCGACCGGCGCGCTGGTCGGCAAGGTCGGCTCGGTGTTCGCGTCCAGCGCGACCCAGCACGGCGGCCAGGAAAGCACCATCCTGACCTTCATCCCGACCCTGCTGCACCACGGCATGGTCTACGTCGGCCTGCCCTATGCCGAACAGCGCCAGACCGGCCTGGACGAGATCAAGGGCGGCAGCCCCTACGGCGCCTCGACGATCACCGGCAGCAACGGCGAGCGCATGCCCAGCGAGCAGGAACTCGGCATGGCCAGCTTCCAGGGCCGCCACGTCGCGACGATCGCGACCAAGCTGTTCGGCTGACGGTCCGGCACGCCCCGGGCGATCCGCTCGGGGTTTGTCCAGGACATACCCGGGTGGGCACCTTTCTGGGCTGAAAACACCCCTTTCATCAGGAAATCCGCAGGCGACCCAGCGGCGAGAGTCACGACACCCCCCAACGTGTCCTGACGCCGCTGTCGCCCATGTTCTCTCCCACCTCGATCCTCTGGCCCGCCCTGTGGCTGCTCGGCTGGCTCACCGCCGGCCTCCTGCAGCTTGAATGGGCCCGCTGGCTCTCCGGCGCCCTGCTGGCCATCTGGGCCTTGGGCCTGCCGCGACGCTGGCAGGCCTGGCGCGCTGGCGAACAGACCACCGGCCCGGCCGATGCGCCGGTATCCGCCAGCGTGGCGCTGTCGGCCCAGGAGGCGGCCCAGCGCATCGAGGCCGCCACGCAGCTCTGGACCCAGCACATCGAAGGCGTGCAGGCCCAGATGCGGGACGCGACCGACCAGCTCATCGGCGGCTTCCGCGTCATCCTCGAACAGCTCGACGACATCACGCCGGTCAGCGCCGAACCGGTCGACCACTCCGACCTCGTGCTGCGCGTCAACATGCTGTCGCAGTGCGACCGCGAGCTGCGCGACCTGGTGCTGAGCTTCGGCGCCTTCGTCAAGTCGCGTGACCAGATCCTGGGCACCGTGCGCGGCCTGGACCGCGCCTCCAGCGGCCTGCGCGACATGGCCGAGGACGTCGACGGCCTGGCGCGCCAGACCAACCTGCTGTCCATCAACGCCGCCATCGAGGCCGCCCGTGCCGGTCCGGCCGGACGCGGCTTCAGCGTCGTCGCGGCCGAGGTCCGGCGCCTGTCGACCGCCTCCGGCGAGACCGGCCGGCGCATCGGCGAACAGGTCCGCACCTTCGGCGAACAGGTGCGCCAGACGCTCGCCCAGGCCACCGATCAGGTCAAGGACGACCAGCAGCTGTTCGAGAAGTCCGAGCAGACCATCACCTCCGTCATCGAGCGGGTCGACCACACCGTCGAGGTGCTGAACGCCCGCACCGTCGACCTGGCCCGTCGCAGCGAGGAAGTGCGCGTCCAGGTCGAGCAGCTGCTCGTGGCCTTCCAGTTCCAGGACCGCGTGCAGCAGATCCTCGACCAGATCACCCACTCCATGACCGCGACGCGGGCCTGCCTGCTGGAAGCCGCCGAGACCGGCCGGCTGCCGGCGGCCGAGGAATGGGATGCCCTGCTGTCGGCCGGCTACACGACCGCCGAGCAGAAGGACCTGAGCCTCGACCCGACCCAGGCCAACCACGCCAGTGCGGGTGCGGTGTTCTTCTGACGCCGACACCGCCGTCGCCCCTGTCCCCCGACGTCCCCCACCGATGACCCTCCGACCATGAGCAAGACCATCCTGATCGTCGACGACTCCGCTTCGCTGCGCCAGGTCGTCTCCATCGCGCTGACGCGCGCCGGCTACGAGGTGATCGAGGCCGGCGACGGCATGGACGCGCTGACCAAGCTGGACGGCCGCAAGATCAACCTGGTCGTCAGCGACGTCAACATGCCCCGCATGGACGGCATCACCTTCGTCACGCAGATGAAGGCGAACGCCCGCTACAAGTTCACCCCCGTGATCATGCTGACCACCGAGAACGGTGGTGACCGCATGCAGCAGGGCAAGGTGGCGGGCGCCAAGGCGTGGATCGTCAAGCCCTTCAACCCGCCGGTGCTGCTGGACGCGGTGGCCAAGCTGGTGCTGCCATGAACAGCGCCGCCACGAATGTCGTGCTGCCGGCCGAGCTGACCATCTTCACGGCCACCGAGACGCGCGACGCGCTGCTGGCCGCGCTGGCCGCCATCACCGATGCCGACACGACGCTGCAGGTCGATGCCGCCGAGGTGGTCGATGTCGACGGCGCCGGCGTGCAGCTGCTGGTGTCGCTGTCGCGCCTGTGCGAACGCGACGAACGCGCCTGGCGACTGCAGTCGCCCACGGATGCGCTGGTCCGCGCCTGCCAGGTGCTGGGCCTGACGACGTGGCTGGAGCGCCATGCGGCCACGGCCACAAACACGGCCACCACCACGGTCACCACCGAGGAAACACGATGAGCACGAGGAAATCCCGCGAGATCGACCTCGGCTTCGTGGCCGACGCGCTGCCGACCTTCATCCAGGAAGCCACCGAGCAGGTCGAACAGATCGAGCAGCTGCTGCTGGAACTCGAAGAGCACCCGGGCGACCGCGACAAGCTCGACGCGCTGTTCCGCTGCGCCCACACCGTCAAGGGCTCGGCCGGCATCTTCGGGCTCGACCGCATCGTCGCCTTCACGCACGACGTCGAGACGCTGCTGGACCGGCTGCGCGACGGCCGCATCGAACTCGACCTGCAGGTCAGCACGCTGCTGCTGCAATGCAACGACCAGATCCGCCTGCTGATCGCCCAGGCCGCCGATGCGCAGGCCGAGACGCCCGATCAGCGCGACCACCGCGCCGACCTGTCGACCCGGCTGAAGGCGATGCTGGCGGCTCTCGACGGCGCCGCCGCAGCGCCGGCCGCCGTCGCGCCGGCCGAGCCCGTGTCGACCGCCGTGCCGCGCTGGCACCTGTGCGCGGCCTTCGGCCCCGACACCTTCCGCAACGGCATGGATCCGCTGTCGGTGCTGGCCTACCTGGACACGCTCGGCGAGGTGCATGGCATCTGCTGCGACACCGAGGCCGTGCCGCCGCTCGACCGGATCGATCCGGAGAGCTGCCACGGCGCCTTCCAGTTCACGCTGGACACGACGGCCAGCCGCGAGGAGATCGAGGCCGCCTTCGCCTTCGTGCGTGACGACTGCACGCTGCGGCTGACCGCGCCGGGCACGCCGGCCTCGCATTACAAGGCCATGATCGACGCCATGCCCGACCGGCCTCGGCTGGGCGAGATCCTCGTGGCGATCGGGGCTGTCACGCGAGAGGACCTGGACCATTGCCTGGCCGAGCAGGCCACCCTGAAGGCCCGCTCGTCGACGGAGGCGCCGCGCCTGGGCGAGGTGCTGCAGGCCCGCACCGGACTGGACCCGAAGGTCATCGATGCGGCCATCGAGAAGCAGGGCCAGATGGCGTCGGCGGCGGCTGACAAGACAGAGCGGACCGAACGCAAGGGCGGCAAGGAGCGCGAGGGTGCGTCGGCCGACGAGCACCGCTACATCCGCGTGCAGGCCGACCGGCTCGATGCCGTCATCAACCTGCTCGGCGAGCTGGTCACGGCCGGCGCCGGTGCGGCGATGCTGTCGCGCCAGACCCGCCAGGGCAGCCTGATCGAGGCCCACCTGCACATGGGCCGGCTGATCGAGGAGATCCGCAACGGCACGCTGCAGCTGCGCATGGTGCCGATCGGCGAGACCTTCAGCCGCTTCCGCCGGGTCGTGCGCGACACCGCCGCGCAGCTGGGCAAGGAAGTCGCGCTGGAGATCCTGGGCGGCGAGACCGAACTCGACAAGTCGATGGTCGAACGCATCGTCGACCCGCTGATGCACTTGGTCCGCAACAGCCTGGACCACGGCCTGGAGCCGGCCGACGAACGCGTCGCGGCGGGCAAGGCCGGCACCGGCACGCTGATGCTGAGCGCGCGCCACGAGTCGGGCTCGATCCTGATCACGATCGAGGACGACGGCCGCGGCATCTCGCGCGACAAGGTGCTGCAACGTGCCTGGCAACGCGGCCTGGTCGAGCCGGGCGTGACGCCGGCCGATGCCGAGATCCTCCACCTGATCTTCGCGCCGGGCTTCTCGACCGCCGAGCAGGTCACCAACCTGTCCGGCCGCGGTGTCGGCATGGACGTGGTCAAGCGCAACATCGAGGCGCTGCGTGGCAGCGTCACGGTCCACAGCGTCGAAGGTCGCGGCACGCAGATCCAGATCCGCCTGCCGCTGACGCTGGCCATCATCGACGGCTTCCTCGTCAGCGCCGCCCAGTCGCGCTTCGTGCTGCCGCTGGCCTCGGTCGTCGAGGTCATCGAGGGCCGGCGTGCCTGCATCGACCGCAGCGACGCCGACGCGTTCGACAGCGGCCGGCGCTGCGTCGAGCTGCGCGGCGAGCTGCTGCCGGTGATCGACCTGCGCACGCTCTACGACCTGGAGGCGCCGCCCGCCGAACTGCCCAGCATCGTCGTCGTGAAGGGCCATGCCGGCCCCTACGGCATCGTCGTCGACGCGCTGATGGGCCAGCACCAGACCGTCATCAAGCCGCTCGGACCGATCTTCCGGTCGCTGCGCGGCATCTCCGGCTCTTCCATCCTGGGCAACGGCGAGGTCGCGCTGATCCTCGACGTCCAGGCCCTGGGCCAGCTGGCCGAACGGGCCGCGTCGCCGCCCGGCGGCCGACGACGTCCGACCGCCACCGTGACCCCGCTCTTCCCCGAATCCGCTCGCCCGAACACCGAAGGACAGACCACATGAACCCGAACCAAACCCCCTGGATCGCCCGGCTGTTCGCCGGAGCCGCGCTGCGTGACGCCGCCGAGACGGTGCAGCGCACCGAGCAGGCCCGCCTGGACAGCGAACGGGCCCGTGCCGAAGCCGAACGCGCCCGCGCCGCCACCGAGAGTGCCCGCGCCGAGGCCGAGGCGGCCGCCGAAGCCGAGAAGGCCGAGAAGGCCGAGCTGCTGACCCGCCTGGCCGCCGCCGAGTCCGAGTTGAAGGTCCGCACCGACATCATGAACGTCACGAGCATCGTCTCGTGGTCGGACAAGAAGGGCGACATCCTGTCGATCAACGACAAGTTCATGGAGGTCTCGAAGTACGGTCGCAACGAGCTGATCGGCCATCCGCACAACACGACCCGCCACCCGGACATGCCCAAGGAGACCTTCAAGTCGCTGTGGCAGACCATCGGTCGCGGCGAGATCTTCCGCGGCGTCATCAAGAACCGCGCGAAGGACGGCACGCCGTATTACGTCGACGCGGTGGTCGCGCCGATCCTGGGTGCCAACGGCAAGCCCGAGAAGTACCTGGGCGTGCGCTACGACATCACCGAGGCCGAGCTGGAGCGCCACAACGCGCGCGGCATCCTGGGTGCGATCGACCTGTCCTATGCCTACATCGAGTTCGACCTGAAGGGCCATGTGCTCAAGGCGAACGCGAATTTCCTCGATCTGATGGGCTATCGCGAGGACGAGGTGGTCGGCCGCCACCACCGCATGTTCGTCGAGCCGACCTATGCGGTCAGCCCGGCCTACGAGCAGTTCTGGCGTGACCTCAACGAGGGCAAGCCGCACAGCGAGGTCTTCAAGCGCGTCACCAAGTCCGGCACGGAGGTCTGGATCCAGGCCGTCTACGCGCCGGTGCGCGACGAGATGGGCCGCGTCAACAAGGTCGTCAAGATCGCCACCGACGTCAGCGCCGAGGTCCGCTCGCGCCAGATGCTGACGCTGGCCGTCGAACAGGCTCAGGCCGTGACCCAGGCCGCCGCCGCCGGCGACCTGACGCGCCGCATCCCGCTCGAAGGCAAGACCGGCCCGATCGCCGACCTGTGCAGCGGCGTCAACGCGCTGATGGAGACGACCTCGGTCATCTCCGCCGACGTCGGCCGCGTGCTGTCCGCACTGGCCAACGGCGACCTGTCGCAGCGCATCACCGCCGACTACGCCGGCACCTTCGGCCAGCTCAAGGCCGATGCCAACGCGACCAGCGAGACGCTGGCGGCCATCATCGAGGACGTCGGCCGGGTCTTCTCCGGCCTGGCCTCCGGCGACCTCAGCCAGCGCATCGTGCGCGAGGCCCAGGGCATCTTCGAGCAGGTCAAGCAGGACGCCAACTCGACCAGCGAGAAGCTCGCCGGGATCATCGAGGAGGTGCGCGGCGCGGCCGACCAGCTGACCAGCGCATCGGGCCAGGTCAGCGCCACGGCGCAGTCGCTGTCGCAGGCCGCCAGCGAACAGGCCGCGTCGGTCGAGGAGACCACCGCGTCGATCGAGCAGATGTCGGCGTCGATCTCGCAGAACAGCGACAACGCCAAGGTCACCGACGGCATGGCCGCCAAGGCCTCCAAGGAAGCCGAGGAGGGCGGCCAGGCCGTCACGCTGACGGTCAAGGCCATGAAGCAGATCGCGGCCAAGATCAGCATCGTCAACGACATCGCCTACCAGACCAACCTGCTGGCGCTGAACGCGGCCATCGAGGCGGCGCGGGCCGGTGAACACGGCAAGGGCTTCGCGGTCGTCGCCGCCGAGGTCCGCAAGCTGGCCGAACGCAGCCAGGAAGCGGCCAAGGAGATCGGCGACCTGGCGTCCAACAGCGTGTCGACTGCCGAGCGCGCCGGCAAGCTGCTCGACGAGATCGTGCCGTCGATCAAGAAGACCTCCGACCTGGTGCAGGAAATCTCCGCCGCGTCCGAGGAGCAGAGCTCGTCGGTGACGCAGATCGGCGGCGCGATGGGCCAGCTCAGCAAGGCGACGCAGCAGAACGCGTCGGCTTCCGAGGAACTGGCGGCGACCAGCGAGGAGCTGTCCGGCCAGGCCGAGCAGCTGCAGCAGGCGATCTCGTTCTTCCACAGCGGTGGCGCCGATGCCGGCCGTCGCACGGTGGTGGACTTCGACGGCGGCGCGCGTCGCCGTCCGGCCCCGGTGGCGAACGCCCGTCCGGCCAGCGGCGGCACGGCGACCCGCGCCACCGGCACGCTCGGCGCGGCCAACTTCCGCCCCTACTGAGGAGCCGGCGATGAGCGGCGTCCCGGACGAGGCCGATGAAGGCCACGCACAGCACCTGACCTTCTGGCTCGGCGAGCGTGTCTTCGCCGTCGGCATCGAGGCGGTGCGCGAGATCATCCAGTACGGCCAGATGACGCTGGTCCCGCGCACGCCGACCTTCGTGCGCGGCGTCATCAACCTGCGTGGCGCCGTCGTGCCGGTCATCGACCTGCAGGCCCGGCTGGGCCGGGGCGTGGCCGAGGTCGGCGAGAAGACCTGCATCGTGATCTTCGAGGCCCGCCGGCTCGACGGCACGCATGTCGAGCGTGTCGAGCTGGGCCTGATGGTCGATGCAGTGGCCGAGGTCATCGACATCGACCCGGCCCAGGTCGAGCCGCCCCCACAGTTCGGCAGCGCCATCGGGCGCGAGTTCATCCGCGGCGTGGTGCGGCGGCAGGAGCGTTTCGTGACGCTGCTGGACACCGACCACGCACTCGACATCGAGGCCCTGGCCTCCTTGTGCGACGAGGAACAGGAGCGCCTGGCGGCCTGAGACGGGCCGCCGGCGTGTGCAGACCATGACCCTTGAATCGACCTCGGCCGCGCTGCTGGCGACCCTGCCGCCGCAGCCGACCGTCAACGACTTCTCCGACCGCACCTTCAACCGCATCACCGCGCTCATGTACGAGACGGTGGGGCTGTCGATGAACGCGTCGAAGAAGTCGCTGGTGGCGTCTCGCCTGGCCCCGCGCATCCAGCGCCTCGGGCTGCGAGGCTACGACGACTACCTGGCGCTGCTGCTCGATGAACACGAGGCCGCCGAGTTCCAGATGGCGGTCGACCTGCTGACCACCAACGAGACCTACTTCTTCCGCGAGCCGCACCACTTCGAGCTGCTCGAACGCGAGCTGGTCGGCCGCCGCAGCCGTGCGCCGCTGGCGCTGTGGAGCGCGGCGGCGTCGTTTGGCGACGAGGCCTACAGCACCGCGATGCTGCTGTCCGAACTGCAGAAGTCCGGCCAGATCGGACCGGACTGGGAGATCCTCGCCACCGACATCAGCCACCGCGTGCTGCTGTCGGCCAAGCAGGGCGTCTACCCGGTCGACCGGTTGCGCCACGTCAGCCCCGATCGCCTGAAACGCCATTGCCTGCGGGGCGAAGGCCCGGCCGAAGGGCAGGTGATGGTCAAGCCGGAACTGCGCGAGCGGGTCCGCTTCGGCCAGCTCAACCTGTGCAAGCCGATCCACGGCATCGGGCCGTTCGACTTCGTCTTCCTGCGCAACGTGCTCATCTACTTCGACACCGAGACCAAGCGCCAGGTCATCGACCGCGTGCTGACCACGCTCAAGCCCGGCGGCATCCTGTTCATGGGCACCGCCGAAGGCCGTGCCCATGCCGAGGCCGGCCTGGAGCCGGTCGTGCCGGGCGCCTTCCGCAAGCCGGCGAAACGCTGAGCCGGCCCCGCCGTACCGCCGAAGGTGTCGACATGCCCTCCCTGACCGCACCCGCCACGCTGGCCGATGTCTACACGCCGCCGCGCGTGCATGTGCTCAACCCGGGCGACGTGCGCGTGGTCAACAGCGGCGACCGGCTCGACACGCTGCTGGGCTCGTGCGTGGCCGTCACGCTGGTCGACCCGCGCGGGACGGTCGGCGCGATGTGCCATGTCGTGCATGCCAGCGACAGCGACCCGCGCCGACCGCCCGACACCCACCACGCCCGCGACGCGCTGCAGGCCATGGCCGACGGGCTGCTGGCCCGCGGCATCACGCCCCGGCTGTGCCTGGCGCGGGTCTACGGCGGCGCCAACATGTTCCCGCGCCAGTACGCCGAGCATGTCGGCCTGCGCAATGTCCAGCGCGTGCTGGAACTGCTGACAGCCGGCGGCATCCGCGTGCTGGAGCAGAACGTCGGCGGCACCGGCTACCGCAAGCTCAGCTGGCGGGTCGGACCGGATGCGCCGGTCTGCCGCGTCGTCGATTCGCAGGCACCTGCCTGAAGCCGGCTCCAGCCCACGCTCCCGCTCACACGAAGAAGGTTCCCATGCCGTCCATCCAGGTCTATGTGGTCGACGATTCGGCCGTCGTCCGACAGACCGTTGCCCACCTGCTCAGCGGCCTGGCCGACATCGAACTCGTCGGCAGCGCCCCCAACCCGCTGATCGCGACCGAGGCGCTGCGCCGCCTGAAGCCCGACGTGCTGCTGCTCGACATCGAGATGCCCGGCATGGACGGCCTGACCTTCCTGCGCCAGCTGATGGTCAGCAACCCGATCCCGACCGTGATCTGCTCGACGCTGACCCACGAGGGCGGCAAGGTCGCGCTCGAAGCGCTGGCCGCCGGCGCCGTGGCCGTGCTGGGCAAGCCCAAGCTCGGGCTCAAGCAGCACCTGCAGGAAAGCCGGCTGGAGCTGATCCAGACGCTCAAGGCGGCGGCCCGCTCGCGGCCGCGCCGTCGCACGGCGGAAGTGGCGTCCAGCGAGCCGGTGCCCACGCCGCTGCACGGGGCCCGGGCCGCAGGCGTGCATGCGCTGGCCATCAACAAGCCGGTGGTGATCGGCAGCTCGACCGGCGGCACGCAGGCGATCGAATGGGTGCTGCGCCAGATGCCGGCCGACGCGCCCGGCATCGCCATCACCCAGCACATGCCGGAGCGCTTCACGGCGCTGTATGCGCAGCGCCTGGACGGCTTCTGCGCGATGAACGTGCGTGAGGCCCGCGACGGCGACCGCCTCGAACGCGGCGTCGCCCTGATCGCGCCGGGCGGCCGCCACATGCAGCTGCGCAAGTCCGGCGGCCAGTACTACGCCGTCGTCAGCGACGGTCCGCCGGTCAACCGGCACAAGCCGTCGGTCGACGTGCTGTTCCGCTCGGTGGCCGAATGCGCCGGCCCGAACGCGCTGGGCATCATCATGACCGGCATGGGCGACGACGGTGCCCGCGGCATGCTGCAGATGCACGAGGCCGGCGCCCGCACCGTGGCGCAGAACGAGGAGACCTGCGTGGTCTTCGGCATGCCCAAGGAAGCGATCAAGCTGCACGCGGTCGACGACATCCTGCCGCTCGAACAGATCGGCCGGGCGATCCTGCAGTTCGACGCCCGCGCCTGAACACCGGCTGAGCCTGCGCGATCGACGGTTTCATTCGTCACACGGACAGGGCGCGCGCGCAACGCACCCGCAGCGGCAGCGGCGCAGACTGGCATCAGGGTCGATCGACGACCCTGCCCACCCGATACGCCCCTGGTCCGCCATGCCTCGATTCCTCGTCCGCCTCCTGCTCGCGCTCCCTGCGCTGGCCTCGGCCGCGACCTCGCCGGATACGGGCAGCAACTGCCTCGCCCTGCTCGGCGGCCGCCTCGACGCCCGCTGGGGCATCCCCCTGGCCATCCTCGCCGGCGGTCTGCTGGCGTGGGGGCTGGTGGTGGTGATGAGGCGGTTGCTGAAGGGGTGATGGGGAAGCGGCTGGCGGGAGACCCCTCACCCTCGGTCCCTCTCCCGCAAGGGGAGAGGGAGGACGCGGTTGGGAGGGTGTCGCGTTGACGTAGTCTGATGACTGGCTCATCGACTGAGCCATTGCCAACAACACCGATCAAAACGAGGCAAGAACCCCTCTCCCCTTGCGGGAGAGGGTAGGGTGAGGGGTCCATTCCCCGTCGCCCTCCGGCGACGCAAATGATGGACGGGAGGCTGGCGCGGCTGGTAAGAAACCTCTCACCCTCGGTCCCTCTCCCGCAAGGGGAGAGGGAGGACGCGGTTGGAAGGGTGTCGCGTTGACGTAGTCTGGTGACTGGCTCATCGACTGAGCCACTGCCAACAAAACCGATCAACACGAGGCACGAACCCCTCTCCCCTTGCGGGAGAGGGTAGGGTGAGGGGTTTCGTCCCACACTGCCCCACAACCCCCAGCGCCAGACCCGTGGCCCGCCCTGATGCGCGATGATCCACACGATCATCGACCTGGGGAGCCGACATGGAAGAAGCTGAAGACTTCACGGCATGGATCGCCGATCGCGCTCGATCGTTGCGACGTGAACAGACGCCGCAGGAGATGGAACTCTGGCGATGCCTGCGGTCGCGGCGGCTGGCCAGGTTCAAGTTTCGGCGGCAGGTCCCGATCGGCCGATACGTGGCGGACTTCGTTTGTTTCAGCGCCCGGCTGATCGTTGAACTGGATGGTGGCCAGCATTCGGAACAGCGACCCCATGACCTTGCGCGAGATGCGTGGCTGAGCGAGCAAGGCTTCCAGATCATCCGGGTGTGGAACCACGAATGGGCGTCGCAACGGATCGACGTGATGACGCGGATCTGGCTGTCCTTGAACCGGGATTGCGATGCCGTCGACCTAGCCGGCGGCCTTGCCTCTCCTCCTCAGTACAGCGTCTCCACCGCCGCATCGAAGCGGTAGCCTGCGCCGCGTTCGGTCACGATCAGGGTGGGGTGGAAGGGATCGGCCTCGATCTTGCGGCGCAGGCGCAGTACCTGGACGTCGACGGTGCGGTCGTAGACCTCGGCGTTGTGCAGGCGCGAGAGCGTCAGCAGCTGGTCGCGGCTCAGCACGCGCTGGGGCGCGCTGCAGAAGGCCAGCAGCAGGCTGAATTCGCCGTTGCTCAGTTCGAGCTTGCGGCCGTCGGGTGCGCTCAGGCGGCGGGTGCGCAGGTTCAGCTCCCAGCCGGCGAAGCGGCAGGCGCGGCGCGGGTCCTCGCGGACCGCGACGGCGCCGCTGGGCAGCGGGGAGGCCAGCGTGCCGGGCGCGGCGGCCGGTGCCATCAGGCCCGCCTGTGGCTGGGCCCGGCGCAACACGGCGCGGATGCGGGCCAGCAGTTCGCGCGGGCTGAAGGGCTTGGTGACGTAGTCGTCGGCGCCGAGTTCGAGGCCCATGACGCGGTCGGCCTCCTCGGCCACGCCGGTCAGCAGCACGATGGGCAGGTTGGGCACACGCTGGCGCAGCAGGCGCGCGAGCTGCAGGCCGTCCTCGCCGGGCAGGCGCAGGTCGAGCACGACCAGATCGATCGCGTCCTGGTCGAAGCGGCTCATCATCGCGCGGCCATCGGCCACGGCGCTGACGCGCAGGCCGTGGTCGCCGAGGTAGTCCTGCAGCAGCTCGCGCAGCGACGGGTCGTCGTCGACGACCAGGATGTGGGCGGCGCCGGCGGGGATCACGGGTTCGTCGGCGGGCTGGCCGAGCGGGCCGGCATCGCCGGGTGGCTGGAGCGGCGGGTAGCCCGTGTTCATCGGCATCATCGTCAGGGGCGAGGCCACGACCGGCAGCGCCGGGGGCCTGTGCGGATAGGTGTTCACGCGAGGTACTCCACCTGGCGCCAGGTGGCTCCGGATGGGGCTCGCGGCTCAGGCCCGGTCAATGTAGCGGTGTCCTCGACGACCCCGCAGCCGATCCGGGCTTGCCGTTCATGACAGATGAAGCACGGGTGGCGCGGGCCGGCGAACCGGTCCGCGCCGGACCGCACTCATTCGCTCGCCCACGAATGGAAGTGGGTCACCACCCGGGTCACGCCCGGCACCTGGCGGGCGGCCTGGTAGACGGTGTCCTCGTCGCCGGCATTCGCGAGCCAGCCGGTCAGTTCGATGCGGCCTCCGCTGGCGTTGACCTTCAGCTCGGTGTTCTGCAACGTGAAGGCGCCCGTGCCGAGCAGCGCGCTGCGCACGCTGGCGGCCAGGCCGTCATCGGCCACGTTGCCCGTGCTCATCGGACCTGCAGCCGTCGGGGCGCTGTAGAGCTCGGGGTTGGCCAGGCCGACGCGGTAGTCGCTCTCGGTCGACCAGGCGCGGATCTGCGTCGAGACCGATTGCACGCCGGCGACCTGACGGGCGATGTTGCGGGCCGGCGCGATGTCGTTGTCATAGGCGACCCAGCCGCTGATCTCGACCTTGCCCTGGTCGGCGCGGATGGTCAGGTCGGTCTTGGCGTCCTGGAACGGTGCGGCGGCCAGCACGGCGGCCTGGACCTTCTCGGCCAGCTGGCGGTCCGATTCGGTGACGCCGACGGCGCCGCCGGCATGGGCCGCACCGGCGGTGAACAGGCTGGTCAGGAGGGCGGCAGCGGCGGCGATGCGATGGAGGCGGGTGGTCATGATGTGTCCTTGCAGGTGAGTGGCAGATCCGCTGGCCTGTGTGGCTTGCGGTGACTCCACTGTCGGACCCGAGGGTTACCCCTGAGCTGCAAGTCCGGCGGCGGGCGTTGCGCCTGCAACCCCGCCGCGATGACCGATGTCATCGTGTGACGCCGGATGTCATCAACCGGCCGTCACGTATCGGGATCACGCCGCCGTGACGCGCCAGATCACGTTGCCGACGTCATCGGCGACCAGCAGCGAACGACCGTCCGGGCCGATCGTCACGCCGACCGGGCGGCCCCAGGACTCGCTCTCGTCCGGTGCCAGGAAACCGCTCAGGATGTCGCGTGACGGGCCCGAGGGCTCGCCGTCGACGAAGGGCACGAAGATGACCTTGTAGCCACTCAGCGTGCTGCGGTTCCACGAGCCGTGCTGGCCGATCACCATGCCGTCCGGATAACCCGGCAGCGTGCCCGCCGGCATCCAGCACAGGCCCAGCGAGGCGGTGTGGCCGCCCAGCGCGTAGTCGGGCTGCAGGGCGCTGGCGACGCGGGCGGCGTCCTGCGGCACGCGGTCGTCGACCGTGCGGCCCCAGTAGCAGTAGGGCCAGCCGTAGAAGCCGCCATCGCGCACGGAGGTCAGGTAGTCCGGCGGCGTCTCGTCGCCCAGGCCGTCGCGTTCGTTGACCACCGTCCAGAGCGCGCCGGTGACGGGCTCCCAGGCCAGGCCGACGGGGTTGCGCAGGCCTTCGGCGAACAGCCGCGCGCGGCCGGTCTCGCGGTCGAATTCCCAGATGCAGGCGCGGCCTTCCTCGGCCGCCATGCCGTCGTCGCCGATGTTGCTGAGCGAGCCGACGCCGATGTAGAGCCGCTTGCCGTCCGCGCTCGGCAGGATGCTGCGGGTCCAGTGGCCGCCGGGCTTGAAGTCGGCCAGCTTCGTGCCGGCCGCGTCGATGCGGGTCTGGCCGTCCTGATAGGGGAAGGCGACCAGGCCGTCGGTGTTGCCGACGTAGAAGGTGCCGTCCAGCAGCGCCATGCCGAAGGGCTGGCTGAGGTCCTTCAGGAAGGTCTGCTGGATCTCGGCCACGCCGTCGCCATCGGCATCGCGCAGCAGCGTGATGCGGTTGGCGCTCTGGCCGGTGGCGGCGGCGCGGGCCATCGTGCTGACCATCGCGTAGTCGAACAGCGAATTGATCGTGCCGGGCAGGAAGCAGGCCTCGGCGACCGTGACGTCGCCGTTGGGCAGCACCAGCATCCAGCGCGGGTGGTCCAGCCCGCTGGCAAAGGCGTTGACCTTCAGGCCGGCGGCGGCGACCGGCTTCGTGCCCGGCGCCCAGCCGCGTGCGGTGGGCATCTTCAGCGTCGGCAGGATGCCCTGCGGACGGGCCGGCGGGATGCTGGGTTGCGCGCCGAACGCCTGCCGTTCGACGGTGCCCTGCAGGCGCCGCCAGCGGATCGCGACGTGGCCGATCGCGGCGACGACATGAGACATGAGTTGCGTGAACACGCCCGAGCCTTGCATTGCGCTTCCTCCAGAAGAAGGCGCGGATGGTAAGCAGGCACCGTTGCCGGCGCGATCGGCATGAACGCGCTAGGCTCGCCGACGCCATGAATGCCCCGACCCGCCCCGATCCGGCCCTGTCCGACCCACCCACGCCCTGGGCCACGCCACGCTGGCGCGACCTGCTGCGCACCCGCAGCGTGCTGGCCGTGCTGGTCGGCGAGGCGGCGGTGGCGCTGCTGGTGGTGGCCGGCCTGTGGACGCTGCGGGCGCAGACGATCGAGGCCGAGCTGCGCACGCTCGGCGCGCTCGCCGATGCGGTGGCCGCGCAGGCCGACACCACGCTGGTCACCGCCGACACGGTGCTGCGCGCGACCCGCACCGAGCTGAGCGACGGCCTGGTCTCGCCCGGCCATGCCAACCTGCACGAGCTGCTGCGCGCGCGCGTCGCGGCGCTGCCCCGGGCGCGGGCCTTGTCCGTGCTGGACGAGCAGGGCCGCGTGGTGGCGACCTCGCGCGATGTCGCTGCGCCGACCGTGTCGGCCGCGCCGGTGTCGCTGGCGCGGCGCGACTTCTACGTCGGGGCGCAACGCAACGGGCCGGGCGGCCTCTACATCGGCCAGCCCTTCCGCAGCCGTTACGACGACGGCGACGTGTCGATCGGCCTGGCGATGGACTGGCGCGACCGCGAGAACCGCTTCCGCGGCGTCGTCGTGCTGGTCACGCAACCCGATTTCCTCGACGGCGGCTACGCCTCCGTGATGCCGTCGCCCGACATCGCCGTGGCGCTGTACCGGCGCGACGGCACGCGGGTCTCGCAGCCGGTCGATGCCGTGGCGCCGGACATCGCGCCGATGCCGGTCGAGGTCCTGAACACCCTGTGGGACGACCCCGACGCGTCGCAGGGCCTGCGCTACGCCGCCCGCGACGGCCGTCAGCGGCTGGTGGCCGTGCAGCCGCTGGCGCATCACCCGGTGCTGGTCGTGCTGGGCCGCGACCAGGACGTCGCGCTGGCCGACTGGACCGCGCTGGCCAGCGTCATCGGCGCCTTCGCCGCATCCGCCCTGCTGGTCACCACGCTGATGACGCTGCGCCATGCCCGCGAGGTGGCGCTGCGGCGGGCCTCCGAGGCCGCCTGGGCGGCCGAACAGGACCGTGCGCAGCGGGCCCGCAAGCTGGAGGCCCTGGGCACGCTGGCCGGTGGCGTCGCACACGACTTCAACAACGTGCTGGCCGCCGTGATCGGCTGGGGCGAGCTGGCCCGCACGCAGGCACCCGAGGGCTCGACCCAGGCGCGTCAGCTCGACCAGGTGCTGCAGGCCGGCCAGCGTGGCAAGTCGATGGTGGAGCGCATCCTGTCCTTCAGCCGCGGCACGCCGCGCCGCCACGACACGCTCTGGCTGCAGCCGCTGGTCGACGAGGCGCTGCGCATGATCGAGGCCTCGTTGCCGGCCTCGATCGTGCTGGCGCGCCAGCTGCAGGCGCCGCAGGCGGCGGTCGACGGCGACGCGACGCTGATCCACGAGGCCGCGATGAACCTGTGCACCAACGCGGTCCAGGCCATGCCCGACGGTGGCCGCCTGCGCGTGACGCTCGACGTCGAGACGCTCAGCCGGCCGCGCCTGCTGCACGCCAGCACGCTCAAGCCGGGCCGCTACGCGCGCCTGAGCGTCAGCGACAGCGGCCCCGGCATCGAGCCCGAGGTCATGGGCCGGCTGTTCGAACCCTTCTTCACGACCCGCTCGGCGCTGCGCGGCACCGGGCTGGGGCTGGCGGTCGTCCACAGCGTCATGGCCGACCTGGGCGGCGCGATCGACGTCAGCAGCCGCGCCGGCCAGGGCGCCACCTTCTCGCTCTACTTCCCGTGTGTCGACGCGCAGCCGGCCGCGCCCGAGCCGACCGGACGCGAGGCCGACCTGCCGCGTGGCAACGGCCAGGTCGTGCTGGTGGTCGACGACGAGCCCGCGCTGGTCGAGCTGGCCGAGGAGATGCTGGCCGAGCTCGGCTACGAGCCGGCCGGCCTGAGCGACAGCGCGCTGGCGCTGGCCCGCTTCGATGCCGCGCCCGACCGCTTCGACCTGGTGCTGACCGACGAGCTGATGCCCGGCCTGTGCGGCACCGCGCTGGCGTGCGAGATCCGCGCCCGTCGCCCCGACCTGCCGATCGTGCTGGCCAGCGGCTACGGCGGCCCGCAGCTCGATGAACGCGCGGCCGCCGCCGGCATCACCGTGCGCGTGGCCAAGCCGCTGACCCGCGCCGAGCTGGCGCGGGCGGTGGCTCAGGCGCTGAGCCTGTCAGGTGCCGGTGAGGCGTCCTCGTCCTCGCTCTCTTCCTCGCTCTCGTCGTCGCTCACGTCCTCGTTCAGTACCGCGCATCCGGCAGACCGCAGAACGCATCCACCGGGCTGACGCCGGTGAACGGCGCCTCGCCCAGCAGGCGCTGCAGCACGGCGGCCTGCATCGGCGCGTTGGCGGTGTAGGCGTTGACCACGCAGGGCATGCGTGGCGCGTCGTACAGGTAGTAGGGCTGTCCGTAGGAGACCAGCACGGTCGGGATGTCGTGCCAGAAGCGCCGCATGCCCAGGCGCCAGTCGCCGTGCAGCGTGGCCCAGTCCAGGTAGATGTGCGAGCGCACCAGCAGCGACTCCTGCGCCAGCAGGTAGACCAGCAGGTCGGTGTCGGCCGGCGTCGGCGGGTGTTCGGGGTCGAAGGCGCGCACCTCGAAGCCGCGCGCGCGCAGGTCGTCGGCCAGCGTCAGCGGGAAGGCCGGCTGGCCGGCGAAGCCGCCGCGCGCCGGGTCGGTCAGCACGACGACGCGGCGGTGCCGGTCCGGTGACAGCGGCAGGATGCCGTTCACGTCCTTGACCTTCGTGACGCTGGCGCCGGCCACACGCGCCTCGACCTCGACATGCTGCGGCGCGCGCACCGTCGCGCGGGCGTCTTCCAGCGGCGGCAGGCGCTCGTCCAGCGTCATGCGGTGCAGGCCCAGCGCAGCCTTCAGGCCGAGCACGCGGGTGACGGCCTGCTCGACACGTTCCTCGCTCAGCCGGCCGTCCGACAGCGCCTTCATCACATGCGGGAAGTCGACCTCGAACGGGGCCGGGAACAGGAACACGTCGCAGCCGTTGGCGATGACCTCGGGCGCGAAGGTGGCCCGGTCGGCCCAGCTGCCCAGGCCGGCCATCGCGCAGGCGTCCGACACGATCAGGCCGTTGAAGCCCAGCTCGCCGCGCAGCAGCGTCTCGTTGAGCAGCGCAGAGATGCAGGCCGGCCGGCAGGTCTCCAGCCCCGTCACGCCGTGCTGCTGCGCGTAGGCGGGCAGGGCGATGTGGGCCGACATCACCGTCATCAGGCCGTCGTCGATCAGGCCGCGGTAGACGTGGCCGTAGCGCGCGTGCCAGTCCTCGGGCGACAGCGGGTTGATGGTGGTGACGAGGTGCTGGTCGCGGTCGTCGTAGCCCTCGCCGGGCCAGTGCTTGGCGGTCGCGGCGATGCCGTGGCGCTGGAAGGTCCGCACGTTGACGCGGGCCTGTTCGAGGATCGTCGCCGGGTCGCTGCCATACGAGCGGGTCGCGACGATCGCGCTGCGGAAGGCCGCGTTGATGTCGACCACCGGCGTGAAGGTCCAGTTGTAGCCGAGCGCGCGGGCCTCGCGCGCCAGCACCGTCACGGCCTCCTCGGCCAGCGCCGTCGAGCCGGTGGCGGCCAGGCCGAGCTGGTTGGGCAGCTGCGTGCCGAACGGGATCGAGATCGCGCCGCCCTCGATGTCCCCGCTGATCAGCGGCGGGATCTCGCTGCGTTCGAGCAGCGCGCGCGTGGCGCGCCAGCTGGTCGCCAGGTCGGTGCCGGCAAAGCGCGTCACGCCGCCGATGCGCAGGCTGGCCAGCCGGTCGATCGTGGCGTCGTCGTCGCCGTGGCAGGCCAGGTTGAACAGCTGGCGCACCTTGTCCTCGGTCGACAGCGTGCGCAGCAGGCCCTCGACCCAGGCGATGCCCGCGTCGTCGAGGTGGAAGGGTGCGAGGCGCAGGGACGACAGCGTGGACGTAGACATCGGGAAGTCCTTCTCGGCAGGGGCGTGGCAGCGGGGTGCGGGGGCCGAGACGATAGCGGCGGCGCGGGGGCGCTCGCTATGCTGGCTAGCCATGACCCCTGAACACGCTTCACCTTCGCGACGCCGGCTGATGAAGGTCGCCGCCGTCGGCGGCCTGGGCACCGCGCTGGCCGGCCTGTCGGCCTGGCTGGCGAGTGACCCGGCCCGCGCGGCCGACGCCGTCAACGCGTCAGCCCTGCCCGCGATGAAGGGCCCCGCGCCCACGATCTTCATCGGCCACGGCAGCCCCATGAACGTCGTGCGCGAGACCGCCTGGTCGCGCCGCGTGCAGGCCTGGGGCCGCGAACTGGGCCGGCCGCGCGCGATCCTGATGGTGTCGGCCCACTGGCTGACGCGCGACACGCTGCAGGTCAGCACCACCGCGCAGCCCGAGCTGATCCACGACTTCGGCGGCTTCCCGAAGGCCCTCCACGAACAGCGCTACCCGGCCCCCGGCGCCCCGGAACCAGCCCGCCGCAGCGCCGCCGCGCTGGCCCCGCGCCCCGTCGGCATCGACGCCAGCCGCGGGCTTGACCACGGCGCCTGGACGGTGCTCAAGCACCTCTACCCGGCTGCCGACGTGCCGGTCTTCCAGCTGTCGATCGACATCACCCAGGCCGGTCCCTATCAGCTCGCCGTCGGCCGCCGCCTGGCCGCCCTGCGCGCCGAGGGCGTGCTGATCGTGGGCAGCGGCAACATCGTCCACAACCTGCGCGCCGTGATGGTCGACCAGACCGAGAGCCCGCGCGGCCAGACCGACTGGGCCGACGGCTTCGACCAGTCCGTGCGCGCCGCGCTCGACGCCGGCGACACCACGGCGCTGTCCGACTACCAGCGCCTCGGCCCGCAGGCCCGCGCCGCCGTCCCCTTCCCGGACCACTACCACCCGATGCTGGTCGCGCTGGGTGCGGCGCAGACCGGCGAACGGGTCCGGCACGTGTTCGAGGGCTTCCAGGAAGGCACGCTGAGCATGCGGTGCCTGCAGTGGGGGTGAGGCGGCGACGCCGAGCCGATCGTGGTGTTGCCCTACCAGCCCCGACTCAAGACCCTGGCGCGTGACCTGCGCGGCCAGTCGACGGACGCCGAGCAGCGCCTGTGGTCACGTCTGCGGCGCGAGCAGGTGAAGGGCTTGCGGTTCAACCGCCAGAAGCCGATCGCCGGCTACATCGTCGATTTCTACTGCGCGGCCGAACGTCTGGTGATCGAACTCGACGGCTCGCAGCACTTCGAGGCAGATGCCCAGGCTTACGACCAGCGGCGCACCCGGACGCTGGAGGCGCTGGGCCTGCGGGTGCTGCGGTTCGACAACCGGCAGGTGCTGATGGAGTTGGATGGGGTGATGGCGGTGATCGAGGGGAGTGTTGGGGGCGGCGGGGAGGGTGATGGGGTGATGGGGTGATGGGAGGCGCGGTGGGATGGACTGCAAATCCCCCCTGTGCTGGTCCAATCTCCCTGGACACCTCGCTAGGTGGTCAACCCCCGGAGAGGACAGATGAGCAAGAAGGAAAGAAGGACGTTCAGCGCCGAGTTCAAGCTGCAGGTCGTGCAGATGATTCGGGATCAGGGACTGAGCGTGAGCGAGGTCTGCCGAGACATGAAGCTGGGCGAGACGGCGGTACGTCGCTGGTTGACGCAGGTCGATGAAGAGGCGGCCGGTCGGTCGGGGATCGGCAAGCCGCTGACGGCCGAGCAGCAACGCATCCGGCAACTTGAGGCCGAGAACAGGCAGTTGCGGGGCGATGTGGAGATCCTAAAAAAAGCATCGGCCTTCTTCGTCCGGGAACTGCGATGAGCCACCGGCTCGTCGAGCATCTGCACAAGAAGGCCTACCCCGTCGAGCGGCTTTGCCGCGTCCTGGGCGTGAGCCGATCGGGCTACTACGGCGCGCGACATCGACAACGGCAGGCGCCAGCGGCTTGCCTGATCAGCGCGCAACTCAAGGCCGAGTTTGTCGCCAACGAGAAGGTCTACGGCAGTCGTCGCCTGGTCTCGGCGCTGCAGGATCTGGGCTTTCGAGTGGGACGCTACCGCGTGCGCCGCCTGATGCGCGAACACCGTCTGCGCCCCCGGTGGCAACGCAAGTTCATCCACACCACCGACAGCGCGCACGCGCTGCCGGTCTCGGAAAACCTGCTGGCTCGGCGCTTCGATCCGAGCCGGCCTGACCAGGCCTGGGTCAGCGACATCACCTACATCCGCACGCGCAGCGGCTGGCTGTACCTGGCCGTCGTGATGGACCTGTACGCCCGCAAGATCGTGGGCTGGTCGATGGCGCCGAACATGCCCGCCGAACTGGTGTGCTCGGCGCTCCAGATGGCCATTGCCCAACGTCGACCCGCCCCCGGTCTGATCGTGCACTCGGACCGCGGCAGCCAGTACGCCAGCGGCCAGCATCAAGCGCTGCTCGCACGCCATGGCCTGATCGGCAGCATGAGCCGAAAGGGCAACTGCTGGGACAACGCGGTCATGGAGCGCTTCTTCCTGAACCTCAAGATGGAGCGCGTCTGGCATCGCGACTACGCCAACCACGGCGAAGCCACCCAGGACATCGCCGACTACATCGTCGGCTTCTACAACAGCGTGCGCAGGCACTCGAAGCTGGGCAACGTCGCGCCCAACGTCTTTGAGCAACGGCAGGCTGTACAACAACCTATCGGCGTGTCCGTTGGGGCTTGACCAGCACAGGAATCCGTGATGAGCCTTTTTCAAAGGGGGGTTCCAGGAAGACCGCGCGGTGTTGCCGGATCGGTTCCCCCCTTTGCAAAAGGGGGGCTAGGGGGGATTTGGGCTCCCACAACTACGCTCACCCCCCCCGGATCGCCCCCCTCAGGGTTTGCATCGATGCCAAACAAACCCAAGCACTCTCTAATTTGTTCGCCAACCCAACATTGCCCCGCTGACCCTCCGGCGTCAGCGCCCGCGCCACTTCTCCGACTGCCAAGGACCGATCCCCATGCCCATCAACAAGGAAGAACGCCTGCTGCGCATCGGCGTGCTGGGTTGCGGCCCGATTGCGCAGGCCGCGCATTTCGAGAGCTGCACCAAGGCGCGCAATGCCGAACTGCACGCGATCTGCGACGTCGCCGACGACCTGCGCGAGCGCATGGCGGCCACGCATGCGCCGAAGAAGCAGTTCAGCGACTACGCGGCCATGCTGGCCGATCCGGAGGTCGAGGCGGTCATCGTCGCGACGTCCGACCCCTTCCACGTGCCGGCCGCGATCCAGGCGCTGGAGGCGGGCAAGCACGTGCTGTGCGAGAAGCCGCTGGGCATCACGGTAGAGGAGACGCTGGAACTGCAGCGCGCCGTCGAGGCCAGCGGGCGCATCCTGCAGGTCGGCCACATGAAACGTTTCGACGAGGGCCTGCAGGCCGCCAAGGCCTTCATCGACGGCGAGATGGGCCAGCTGCTGGCGCTGAAGGTCTGGTACTGCGACTCGACCCACCGCTACACGATGACCGATGCGGTGCAGCCGCTGATGGTGACCAGCGCGGCGCGCAAGAAGCCGGCGCAGGACCCGAAGGCCGACATGCGGCGCTACCTGATGCTGGCGCACGGCTGCCATCTGGTCGACACGGCGCGCTACTTCGCGGGCGACATCGTGTCGGTCCACGCCCGCCTGTCGGAACGTTTCGGCGCGCGCTGCTGGTTCGTCGAGACCGAGTTCGCCAACGGCACGCTCGGCCACATGGACCTGACCGTCGCGGTGCGCATGGACTGGCACGAGGGCTTCCAGATCTACGGCCAGAACGGCAGCGTGATCGGCAAGACCTACAACCCCTGGTACTACAAGAGCAGCGACGTCGAGATCTTCCATGAGCGCGACGCCACCACGCGCCGCCCGCTCGGTGCCGACGGGCACTTCTACCGCCGCCAGGTCGAGGGCTTCGCCGACGTGATCCTCAAGGGCGTGCCGATGAACGGCGCCAACGTGCGCGACGGCGTCGAGTCGGTGCGCGCGATGGTGGCCATCGCCCGCAGCGCCGAGAGCGGCAAGCCGGTGCGGCTGGCCGATGTCGAAGGGGGCCTGTGATGCCGGCATCGATCCAGCTGGGCATCTTCGCCAAGACCTTTCCCGGAAGCGATCCGCAGACCGTGCTGGCCGCCGTGCGCGCGGCCGGCTACACGGCCACGCAATACAACATGGCCTGCTCCGGCCTGGCCGCGATGCCCGATGCCATCGAGGTTGTTGCCGCACGGGCGGTTGCGCAGGCAGCAGGTGACCTGGGCGTGTCGATGACGGCCGTCTCGGGCACCTACAACATGATCCACCCCGATCCGGCCGTGCGTGCGGCCGGCCATGCGCGGCTGGCGACGCTGGCGGCGTCGTGCGCGGCGCTGGGCACGCGCGTCATCACGCTGTGCACCGGCACGCGCGATGCGCAGGACCAGTGGCGCGCTCACCCGGACAACACCACGCCCGAGGCCTGGCGCGACCTGCTCGCGTCGATGGAGACGGCGATCGGGATTGCCGATCAGCACGACATCTTCCTGGGCATCGAGCCCGAGCTGGCCAACGTCGTGGACTCGGCACCGCGGGCCCGCGCGCTGATCGACCAGCTTGGCAGCGACCGGCTGCGCATCGTGCTGGACCCCGCCAACCTGTTCGAGGTGGCGACGCTCGACGAGCAGCGCCGCACCGTGTCGACCGCGATCGACCTGCTGGCCGACCGCATCGTCATGGGTCATGCCAAGGACCGCCATGCCGACGGCCGTTTCGCGACGGCGGGCACCGGTGTGCTCGACTATCCGCACTACCTCGCCTGCCTGAAGCGGGTGGGCTTCAGCGGCCCCTTGATCACGCACGGGCTGGCGGCCGACGAAGCCGCTGGCGTCGCCGTGTTCCTGCGCACGGCGCTGGCCGAGGTCACTGCATGAAGCTCGACCGCCTGCAGCGCGGCGTGCTCCCGCGCGACGGCCTGGACCTGGCCGTGCACGACGCCGTCAGCGGCCGGCCCTTCGTGTTCCAGCACGGCCTGTGCGGCAGCGTGGCGCAGACGGCCGAGGCCTGCCCGGATCACCTCGATCAGGACGGCGATCTGCGCCTGCTGACGCTGGAATGCCGTGGCCACGGGCCTTCTCCGCTGGGCCCGCCCGAGGCGCTGTCGATCGCGACGCTGGCCGACGACGTGGCCGCGCTGATCGAGCAGGTCATCGACCGCAGCGGCTGCGGCCCGGTCGACATCGGCGGCATCTCGATGGGCGCGGCCATCGCGCTGCGCCTGGCCGTGCGTCGGCCCGCACTCGTGCGCAGCCTGGTGCTGGTGCGGCCGGCCTGGGTGACCGGGCCGGCGCCGGAGAACGGCCGGCCCAACCTGGAGGTCGGCGACTGGCTCTCGCGAATGCAGCCCGAGCGGGCGCTGGCAGCCTTCGAGGCGAGTTCGACCGCGCGCCGGCTGGCGGAGGTCGCGCCCGACAACCTGGCCTCGCTGCGCGGCTTCTTCTCGCGCCAGCCGATCGCCGAGACCGTCGAGCTGCTCAGCCGCATCCCCGCCGACGGCCCCGGCGTCAGCGACGACGAGGTCCGCGCGATCCGCGTGCCGGTCAGCGTCATCGGCCACGAGCGCGACGCCATCCACCCGATGGCCCATGCCCGCGCGCTGGCCGCCTTGATGCCACACGCGCGGCTGGTCGAGATCACCCCGAAGGCGGTCGACAAGGCCGCCCATGTCCACGACCTGCATGCCGCGTTGCGACTGCACCTGCAAGGTCAACCCTGATTCCACCGTCCACAACCCCTGCGGAGACCCACCTGATGCCCCATCCCCAAACTGGCTGGTTCGACCGCCTGCCAACGACCCGCCCGATCGCCGAGTTCTCGGTCTGGTCGGCCGACCTGCTGAACATCGGCCGGGACCTTCAGCGCATCGACGCCCACGCCGACCTGCTGCACATCGACGTCGCCGACGGCCATTTCGCGCCGGCCTTCCTGTTCTTCCCCGACCTGCTGGCGCGCGTGCGGGCCGCCAGCGACGTGCCGGTGCATGTCCACCTGATGGTCGAGGACAGCATCCTGGCCGCGCAGATCGACCAGTTCGCCGATGCCGGCGCCGACGTCATCACCGTGCATGCCGAATGCGCCAGCGTGGCGACCGGCGCGCTGGACCACATCCGCCGCCGCGGCTGCATCCCTGGCCTGGTGCTGCGGGTCGAGACGCCGGTGGCGACGCTCAAGCCCTACCTGGAACAGATCCAGTTCATCACGCTGCTGGGCACCGCCATCGGCGTCAAGGGCAAGGGCCTGCACGAGGACGCGCTGGACCGCCTGCGCGAGGCCCGCGCGATGGTCAAGGCGGCCGGGCTGGACGGCCGCATCCGCGTCATCGCCGACGGCGGCATCCGTCACGAGACCGTGCCGCTGCTGCGTGCGGCCGGTGCCGAAGGTGTCGTGCTGGGCTCGCTGGCCTTCGGCGATGCCGACCTGGACGCCCGCATGGCGTGGCTGGCGGCGCAATGAGCGGCGCGGTCGGGCCGTTGGCCGTGGGCGTCGACCTGGGCGGCACGCAGGTCCGCACGGCGCTGATGCGGGCCGATGGCGAGCTGCTGGCGCGCGCGGCCGACCGCACCGATCTGGCCGGTGGTCCGCGCGCGGTGGTCGAGCAGATCCGCCGGCTGGTCGACCAGGTGACGCAGGGCGTTGCCGCCGACCGCATCGCCGGCGTGGGCGTCAGCTCGCCCGGCCCGCTGGACATTGACACCGGCGTGGTGCTGAGCATCTCGACGATGCCGGGCTGGCTCGACATCCCGCTGGTCGCCTGGCTGACCGAGGCGCTCGGCCGGCCGGTCCGGCTCGACAACGACGCCGTCAGCGCCGCCATCGGCGAATGGCGTTTCGGGGCCGGTCGCGGCCTGACCGATCTGGTCTACGTGACCGTCAGCACCGGCATCGGCGGCGGCGTGATCGCCGACGGGCGGGTGCTGCGCGGCCGTCGTGGCATGGCCGCGCACCTGGGCCACATGACGACCCAGCCGCAGGGCGAGACCTGCAGCTGCGGCAACCAGGGCTGCTGGGAGGCGCAGGCCTCGGGCACCACGCTGGTCCAGCGCGCCCGCCGCCGCGCCGCCTTGCGGCCCGACAGCGCGCTGGCCGCCATCGGCCCCGACCTGCACGGCGGCCACGTGATGGACGCGGCGCGGGCCGGTGATGCGCTGGCGCTCGAACTGGTCGCGCAGGAAGCCGAGGAGCTGGGCATCGGCATCGTCAGCCTGCTGCACATCTTCAGCCCGCAGAAGGTGCTGATCGGCGGTGGCGTATCGGCCGGCTTCGACCTGCTGCAGCCGGGCATCGCCGCGCAGATCGCGCGCCGCGCGATCCCGTCGTTCCGCGACGTGCCGGTGGTGCCGGCCGCGCTCGGCCCGAACGCCGGGCTGGTGGGCGCGGCCTCGCTGGTCCTGCCGGCCTGAACCCCCGCATTCATCGGCCTTCCCGAGCATCTGCCCATGTCCATGCCCCGTGCCGTGCGGCACATCAACGAGGTCCGCGTGCTCGACCGGCTCTACCGCCAGGGCACCGCCAGCCGCGCCGATCTGGCGCGAGACCTGGGCCTGATGCGCTCGACCGCCGGCAACCTGATCGCCGGGCTGATCGAACAGGGGCTGGTGCGCGAGACGACCGATGGCAGCCCGAGCGTCGCCGGCCGCACCGGCCGCCCGGGCCAGGGCGTGCAGCTCAACGCCGGTCATGCCGCCTTCATCGGCGCCGATGTGGGCGTGGGCCATCTGTCGGTGGTCGCGCTCGATCTCGCCGGCGCCATCGTGCACAGCCGCACGGTCGCGTTCCAGGCCGGCTACGGCGAGGTCGAACCGGTGATCGACCGGCTCGCCGGGCTGGTCGAAGGCCTGCTCGCGCAACTGCCGTCCGACCAGCCGGTGCTGGGCCTGAGCCTGATCGCGCCGGGCCTGGTCGACCCGTCCGGCGTGGTCGTGCGCGCGCCGGCCCTGGGCTGGCAGCAGGTGCCGCTGCGGCAGCGGATGGCCGAACGATTGCGCTGGCAAGGCCCGATCACCGCCGAGAACGATGCCAACGCCTTCGCCGCCGCCGAGCTGTTCGGCTGCCACGGCTCACCGGGCGCGGAGGCGCTGTTCGTCTACCTCGACGCGGGGGTCGGCGGCGGCATCGCCAGCGCCGGCCGACTGCTGCGCGGACAGCGTGGCCAGGCCGGCGAGATCGGCCACATCCACCTGGGCGAACACGGCTACGAGTCGCGCACGGCGGTGCAGGGTTCGTTCGAGAGCTACGTCGCCCGCGAGGCCGTGCTGGCGCGCCTGCGGCATCACGGCGGTGTGGCCGACACGCTCGACGACGTCATCGCCGCACTCGGCGCGCAGACGCCGGCCGCGTTGCGCACGATGGCCGAATGGGCCTGGTGGATGGGCCGCGGGCTGGCCTCGCTGATCAGCGTGCTGGACCCGGGCCGCATCCTGCTGGGCGGCCCGGTCGCCGCGCTGTTCGAGCCGGTGCGGGGGGAGGTGCTGGCGTCGATCGACAAGCACCTGGTCACCCCGCACGAACTGCCCTTGATCGAGGTCTCGACCCTGGGCACCGACGCCTGCGCGATCGGCGGCGCGATGGGCCTGCACCACGCCCACCTGTCGATCGACGAGCGGCTGGTGTATGGGGCCCACGCGCCGGGGTGATCCGCCAGGCTGATCAGCCCAGCTGCACCGGCACGAACAGCTGCTGACCGTCGCGCACGACCAGCAGCGCGACCTGCCGCGGATGCTGCTTCAGCACCGCCTGGACCTGCTCCAGCCGGTCGACCGGCTTGCCGTTGAGCGCCAGCAGCACGTCACCCGGCTCGATGCCGGCGAGCTGCGACGGGCCCGAGACCTGCTCGATCAGCAGCCCGTGATCCAGCCCGGCGCGTTTCAGTTCCTGGCGGTCGAGCGGGCGGATCGCCAGGCCCAGGGCCCCATGTTCCGGCGCAGCCGCCGCGCTGTCGCGGTCCGGCTCGGCACGGCCCAGCGTCACGCTCAGGTCCTCGCCCGCCTTGTCGCGCCAGAGAGCCAGCTTCATGCGGTCACCCGGGCGCGCCATGCCCACGCGGGTCGACACGTCACCGGCCACCTGCACGGGGCGGCCGTCGACGGCGGTGATGACGTCGCCGGCCTTCAGGCCCGCCTTGTCGGCCGCGCTGCCGGGCATCACGCTGGCGACCAGCGCGCCGTCCGGCGCCTTCAGCCCGAAGGACGCGGCCAGCGGCGCCGACAGGTCCTGCAGCGTCACGCCCAGGCGGGCATGTTCGACCTTGCCGGTCTTGACGATCTGGTCCTTGACCTGCATCGCCACGTCGATCGGGATCGAGAAGGCCAGGCCCTGGAAGCCGCCGCTGCGCGAGTAGATCTGCGCGTTGACGCCGATCACGCGGCCTTCGGCGTCGAACAGCGGACCGCCCGAGTTGCCCGGGTTGATCGCCGCATCGGTCTGGATGAAGGGCACCACGTTCTCGCCCGGCAGCGAACGGCCCTTGGCGCTGACGATGCCCTGCGAGGCGGTCTGCTCGAAGCCGTAGGGCGCGCCGATCGCCAGCACCCAGTCGCCGACCTGGGCCCGCTGCGGGTCACCCAGCGCGACGGTCGGCAGGCCGGTCGCGTCGATCTTCAGCACCGCGATGTCGGTGGCCGGATCGCTGCCCAGCACCTTGGCCGAGAACTCGCGCCGGTCCGACAGCTTCACGGTGACCTGGCGGGCGTCGCGCACCACGTGGGCGTTGGTCAGCACCAGGCCGTCGGCGCTGACGATGAAGCCGGACCCCTGGCCGCGGAAGGGCTGCGCGCCCTGCGGCGGCATGCGCAGTCCGGGCACGCCACGGAAGAAGCGGAAGAACGGGTCGTCGGCGGACGGCGCGGCATCGTTGCCCGCGTCATCGCTGGCCTGCCGCAGCCCGGCGACGGTGACGCCGACAACCGCCGGGCCCTGGGTCTGGACGATGGCGCGGTAGTTCGGCACCTGCGCGGCCGGCAGCACCGGCGGCGCGTTGGTCGTGGTGCCGGTCGACGCGGTGGCGGTGGCCGTGGCGGCCGGCTTGTCCTTGTTCAGCCAGCCCGGCAAGGACCAGCCATCGGCGGCGCCCGCCCCGAGCGTGATCACCATCAACAGCGACGCCAGCGCGGTGGCGGTGAGCTTGCGGTTCGTGTGCGTGGACATCTGCGGTGCTCCTGTCTGCCGTCGACACGGGGATCGCGTCGACCTGAAGGGCATTCTGGAAACCGAGGGTGAGGGGAGGGTGAGTGGAGGGTGAGGTGGAGGTGAAGGGGGGTGGACAAGCCCGCCTCACCCCCAGCGCAGCTCCACCCGCAACCCGCCGGTCGCCGATTCCCCCAGCACCACCTCCGCGCCATGCCGGCGCGCCACCGCCTGCACGATCGCCAGGCCCAGGCCGCTGCCTTCGGTCTGGCCCGCGACGGCCGATTCGCCGCGCTGGAAGCGGTCGAACACACGCGCGCGCTGGTCGGGCGGGATGCCCGGGCCGTCGTCGTCGACCCGCAGCAGCGGCCGGCCGGCCTCGGTCAGCACGGCCACGCGGACCTGCCGCGCGCCGTACTTGGCCGCGTTGTCCAGCAGGTTGCGGATGGCGCTGCGCAGCGCCTGGGCGTCGCCCTGCAGCGGCACCGGCGTGGCCGCGTCGCAGGTGATGGCGACGCCGCGCCGTTCGGCCAGCACGGCCGCGTCGGCCAGCGCCAGGCGGGCGATCTCGGCCAGGTCGAGCGGCTGCAGCGGCGCAGCGGCGCCCGGTTCGGCGCGGGCCAGCGCGAGCAGCTGCTCGACCAGGTGGGCGGCGCGGTCGATGCCGGCGCGCAGGCGCTGGATCGCGGCGTCCTGTTCCGGCCCGGGCGCGGCGCCCTGCAGCAGGCCCAGCTGCAGCTTCAGCGCGGTCAGCGGCGTGCGCAGCTCGTGCGCGGCATCGGCCACGAAGGTGCGCTGCTGCGCGAAGGCCGTCGCCAGCCGGGCCAGCAGGCTGTTGAAGGCGCCGACCAGCGGGCGCAGCTCGCCGGGCAGGCCCTGGTCGGGCAGGGCGTCCAGGCTGGCCGCGTCGCGGGCGCCGGCGGCCTGCACGACCCGCTGCAGCGGCGCCAGCGACAGGCCGATCAGCCACCACATCAGCCCGGCCACCAGCGGCGCGGCCAGCCCGATCGGCAAGGTGCTGCGCAGCGCCGCGCGGGTCGCCAGCCGGCGTCGCACCGACAGCGGCTGCGACACCTGGATCACCCGCAGCGGCGTGGCCGCGCCATAGGCCCGCCAGGTCTCGCCGCCGATCAGCTGGTCGCTGAAGCCCAGCACCGCGCGGCTCGGCAGCGCCTCGGTGTGACCGGGCGGGCGGCTGCTGTAGAGCACCAGGCCCTCGACGGTCCAGACCTGCACCACGTAGTCGAACTCGGGGTTGGCCAGGGCGGCCGACTCGGCATCGGTGACGCCGCCCTGATCGCGCAGCGACAGCGCCATCTGCTGCAGCTGGTAGTCGAACAGCTCGTCGGCCTCGGCCCGCACGCTCAGCCAGGTGCCACCGCCGACGCCGAGCGCCGTCAGCGTCGCCAGCGTCAACAGGAAGGCGAACAGCCGGCCGCGCAGCGTGTCGAACAGCGCCATCAGGCCGTGCCGTCCTTGGCCGGACCGCAGTAGTAGCCCAGCCCGCGCACGGTGTGCAGCAGGTCGTCGCCGAGCTTCTTGCGCAGCTGGTGCATGTAGACGCTGATCGCGTTGCTCTCGACCTCCTCGCCCCAGCCGTACAGGCGGTCCTCCAGCTGGGCGCGCGAGACGATCGCGCCCGGGCGTTCCATCAGCAGCTGCAGCAGCGAGAACTCGCGCGCCGACAGCAGCACCGGCCGGCCGCTGCGGCTGACCTCGTGCGTGGCCGGGTCGAGCCGCAGGTCGGCGACCTGCAGGACGGTGCGCGCGCGGCCCTCGTGGCGGCGCCGCAGCGCGCGCAGCCGGGCCAGCAGCTCGTCGAGCTCGAAGGGCTTGGCCAGGTAGTCGTCGGCTCCGGCGTCCAGCCCGGCGACCTTGTCGGGCAGCGCGTCGCGCGCCGTCAGCACGATCACCGGCGTCGTGTCGCCCCGTTCGCGCAGCGCGCGCAGCACGCTCAGGCCGTCGCGGCGCGGCAGGCCCAGGTCCAGCAGCACGGCGTCGAACTGCTCGGTGCTGAGCGCCGCATCGGCCGCGTCGCCATCGCGCACCCAGTCGGCCGCCATGCCCTGTCGGCGCAGGGATTCACGCAGGCTCTCGCCGATCATCGTGTCGTCTTCGACCAGCAGGACGCGCATGGGGCGGGGCTCCTCGAACAGCTTGGGTTGGGCGATTCTGGCAGTGGCCTGTACCCGTCCAGACGGCAAACTCGCGGCCTTCATCGAGGCCTCACCTCGGCCTCGCGCCTCGTCGCCAACCCGTCCGCCCGCCATGATCATCACCACCGAAACCGTCGACATCCCGACTGCCGATGGCGCGTCGATGCGCTGCCTGCTGACCCGCCCGAACGCCCCGGGCCGCTGGCCGGGCATCGTCTTCTACTCGGACATCTTCCAGATCACCGGCCCGATGCGCCGCGCCTGCGCCCGCCTGGCCGGCCACGGCTACACCGTGCTGGCGCCGGACATCTACCGCCGCATCGAGGCCCCCGGCACCGCCATCCCCTTCGACGACGACGGCCGCACCCGCGGCCTCGACAACGCCCTGCGCACGCCGGTCGCCGCCTTCGACGCCGACTGCCGCGACGCGCTCGACTGGCTCGCCCGCCACCCCGCCGTCACCCCCGGCGCACTCGGCGCCGCCGGCTTCTGCATCGGCGGCCACCTGGCCCTGCGCGCCGCCCTGCAACCGGACGTCCGCGCCACCGTCTGCTTCTACGCCACCGGCGTCCACAACGGCAAGCTCGGCCAGGACGCAGACGCCGGCACCCTCGCCGCAATCCCCCGCATCACCGGCGAGCTGCTGCTGGTCTGGGGCGAACACGACCCCCACATCCCCCCCGAAGGCCGCGCCACCCTCTCATCCGCCCTGGACGCCGCCGGCACCCGCTACACCCAGCGCCTGCACCCGGCCGAACACGCCTTCATGCGCGACGAGGGTCCGAGGTTCGACCCGGCCTGCACGGACGCGGCCTGGGGGGAGGCGCTGGGGTTCCTGGCGGGGGTGTTTGGGGGGTGATCGGGTTGGCAAAAAGGTTAGCAAAAAGGTTGGCAAAAAGGCTGGCAAAAGTGATCGGGGAAATGGCGGAAAAGTGAGGCGTGACAAGGGGTTGCGGGGGCGGTCGGGTTGGCAAAAGGGTTGGCGTTTTTGAGCGCAGACGGCGGTCGGCGAACGCTTCGCTGAACGACTTCGTCATCGCCGACCTAGGCATTTGGTGAGCCACAATTTGGGACTTATCCTTGTGTTCAGGTGATTCGCTGCTGTTCGAGCGAAGGTCGGTTTGTATTGATGGGGGCATCTGATGGGAATCTTTGACTTCAACAAGGCTAAGGCTGCGGAATCCCGTTTGTCGGATGAGGCGCTCTACGCAGACGCGCTGCGCGAGATTGAAAATGGTCTTCGCCGAGATGGTCTGTGGGCTAGAGCTTTATCGGATTGCAAGATGGATCAAGTAAAGGCGGCGGCGCGTTATATTGAACTTCGTGTTCAATCGATGAGGGATGAGAAGACGCTACGCGCTCGCGAGGACTCGTTGCGATTACAAGAGGAGGCACGGCAACAAAAAAAACAACATCAAGAGCACATGGCTGCCGCCGAAGCTGATCTGCCAAGGCATCCCGCCTGCGGCGGAATAATCGACCGAGTTGAGCATGCAAGCGTCGTCCGTTGGAAATGCCGCAAGTGCAGAACTACCGGAAAGTTCACGCTAGGATCAGGCTAGCTTCATCACGACTTTCTCTGGAAAGATGTCCGTCCGGAGGTGTTTTGCAGATCACGTGTTTGCCCATAGAAGCAACCAAATCAGTACATCCGCAGATCCGCAGCGAGGTGATCCGTGACTTGCTCACTTAGGGATGCTCTGCACAACCCGCCAGCCCACCCTTCGGCAACCTGACTTCGCCGTCCAATGACGCGCCAAACCCTGAATTCGACTCGCAGCGCCGCAAACCAGCACCGAAAACCGGGTGCCAGGCACCCTGCGCCCGGTTTTCAGGCGCACTCATCCCCGTGCGCCCGACAGTTTCCCGCGCGCCATCCACATGTTGGACAACGCAAACAGCGTGACGAGCTGGGCCGTGTTCTTGGCCAGGCCGCGATAGCGAACCTTGACGTATCCAAACTGCCGCTTGATCACCCGGAACGGGTGTTCCACCTTTGCTCGGATGCTCGCCTTGAGTTTCTCGATCCGCTCGGTCAGGGCGTCGATTGGCTGGGTCAGATCGAGCAACTTGCGCTTGCCCGGCCGCATCGCCACATGCCACGTCACCCCCGGTTTGGCGTCGATGCGCTTGTGCGCACCTTGGTAGCCCGCATCTCCGAAGGCTTCGGCTTCTTCACCGTGCAGCAGGCGGTTGGCCTCGACCACGTCATTCACACTGCCGGTCGTGCCGCGCACGGTATGCACGAGTCCCGATTCGGCATCTGCGCCGATGTGGCACTTCATCCCGAAATACCACTGGTTGCCCTTCTTGCTCTGCTTCATCTCCGGATCGCGTTCGCCGCTGGCGTTCTTGGTCGAGCTCGGCGCGGCGATCAACGTGGCATCGACCACCGTGCCGCTCTTGAGCAGCAGGCCTTTGGACGTCAGCAGTTCGTTGATGGTCTGGAGAATCTGATCAGCCAGCTTGTGCTTCTCCAGCGCGTGCCTGAAACGAAGGATGGTCGATTCATCGGGCAGGCGGTCGTCCCAGCCACCCAGCCCCGCGAACTCACGGAAAAGCGGCACGTCGTGCAGCGCATCTTCCATCGCCGGGTCCGACAGGTTGAACCACTGCTGCATGAAGTGGATACGCAGCATCGCTTCGGCCGGAAACGGCGGACGGCCTCGACGGCCTTCCGGCAAATAGGGCGACACCAGCGCCACAAGGCTTGCCCAAGGCACCACCTGTTCCATCTCACCCAGGAACTCGCGGCGGCGCGTACGTTTGGTCGACTGACCCAGGCCGAGGCTTGCTTGTTTCATGCAGCGATCGTCTCAAGGGCTGGCCGTTGGGGCAAGCATGGTGGGGTGGGAGTTGTGCAGAGCATCCTTAGTTCAACCTTGCGCTCGTTTAGGGCGCAATGGGCCGATTTCCATTCCAAGTCTGATGGATAACTCCAGAGCTCCGCCGGCCGTGTTTTTGTGGGGCGCGGCGAGCACCTGCTTCGCTCGATAGCCAAACTTTCAAAAATCAACCATTTGCGCGCATGGAAGTTCAACATTCACATTACGATAACTTGTTCGTCACACCCAATGCACCCATCGAAGTGATTAAGGCTTCATTCAAGGTGTTGGCACAGAAGTACCATCCAGATCGGAACTCATCATCAGACGCTGAGCGCGTCATGAAGATCATCAATCAGGCGTGGGATGTACTCGGTGATGAGTCGCGTCGGAAAGAGTACGATAGGGCAATCGGTCGTTCGGCTACACGCCGCGCTGCTCCAGCGTCTCCTGAGAATAACAAGCAATCGGAATCCAAGCCAAAGTCAAACGCAGACACTGCTTCGAAACCCACTAGAACTTTCAGGACTCAGGCTCAGCTTATCGCTGAACTTGAAGGTGAAGCAGTTCGACTTTGGTTCAATGGTTATTCTCAAGAGTCCCTGCGTGCTTTCTTGCGAGCGCAAGGACTTCATGAGGCTGGCGCGGAAACCTTGGTGCAAAAGGTCGTAAATTGGTCATGATGGCTGGCGCCTCAAGGCGTTTGGCTTGACTCGACTCTTGACGAGTGGGCGCTGGCCACATTTGCTGGAGTTATTTATTCGCAGTTCTGTAGGTCCGGTGCCAAGCCGCGGTTGCTGTGTCGGTTTAAGGGTTGATTGAGGGATTGAAGTCGAGAAATCGGTGCCGTGATTAGACGGCTGTGAGCTTGTTCTTGTGATTCGCAAATCAGTTCCCGAACGTCAGCATCCGTCCCTCGATGTGTCCTCCCTTCACCCAACCCCCACAACCCCCCCCACTCCCCGCCGCCTCCACCACCGCCTCCGTCACCCTCAAATTGCTCAACCCATCCCGCGCACTGACCAGCGGTGCGGCCTCGCCGCGCACGACGTCGATGAAGTGGGACATCTGGAGGCGGATCGGGTCGTCGCGGAGCAGGGGGATCGTGGTGGCGTCGAGCGGTTTCCACCAGGAGCGGTCTTCCGGGCGGGGGTAGGTCTTCAGGCGCAGGTTGGGGACGGACAGGCTGCCGGTGGTGCCGGTGATGACGTAGCAGTCCTCGTCGGGGTGGTGGTCGTAGGCCTTGTTCTCGTGGCTGGTCTGTTCCCAGCTGCGCGGGCAGGCGGCGGTGTCGCTCAGCAGGAAGGTGCCCAGGGCGCCGCTGGCGAAGCGGAAGTTGATGGCGACGGTGTCTTCGACGGCATGGCCGCGCACCGCGTTCGAGGAGAACGCCTGCACCGCGACGATCTCGCCGCAGAGCATGCGGAGGTTGTGGATCTCGTGGATCAGGTTGAGCAGGATCGGCCCGCCGCCCGGCTCGCGGCGCCAGGGGCCGGCTTCGAAGTATTCGGCCGGCTTGTAGAAGGTCGCGCTGCCCATCACGCCGACCAGGCGGCCGAGTCGGCCTGAGGTGATGACCTCGCGGGCGCTGGCCATGATGGGGCTGTGGGCGCGGTGATGGCCGATCAGCACGCGTGCGCCGCGTGATTCGACCTCGCGGACCAGCGTCTCGGCCTCGGCCACGGTCGGGGCGACGGGCTTTTCCAGCAGGATGGGCAGGCCGGCGTCGATGCACCTCAGCGCCTGCGGCACGTGCAGCGCGTTGGGGGTGGCCAGCACGACGCCGTCGGGGCGGTCGCGGGTGATCAGCTCGTCGAGCGACGCGTACAGCGGCACGCCGCGCTGGTCGGCCACCGCGCGGGCGGCGGGTGACGGGTCGACGATGGCCGACAGCTCGGCGCGGTCGGGCCACTGGGCGATGGCGTCGAGGTGGGCCAGGCCGATGTAGCCGGCGCCGGCGACGGCGATGCGGGTCCGGGGGGGGCGGGCCGTGCGCTCATTGCGCACCGTGACGGTGGTCATGGGAAGTCCTGACGGTAGGAAGCCGGGACGGTGACGTTAATGCGCACGAACTGGCTTGTAATCGGGGCTTCCGTCGCGTCTCAATTCACGGCTTGTCATCAATGAACCCGCGCCCCAACACAGCCTGGGACCTCGACCACCTGCGTGTCTTCGCGCTGGTCGCGCGCCGCGCCAGCTTCGTCGCGGCGGCGACCGAGCTGGGCATGTCGCCGGCCTATGTCAGCAAGCGGGTGGCCGAGCTGGAACGGGCACTCGGCGTCGCGCTGTTCCACCGCACCACCCGGCGCGTGCTGATCAGCGAGGCCGGCGAGGCCGCGCTGGGCTGGGCGCGGCAGGTGCTGGAGGCCGTCGACCGGCTGCAGGACAGCGTCGCGCGGACGGCCGATGCGCCCGGCGACGCGCTGGCGCTGAGCGGCCCGCTGCGCATCAGCACCAGCCTGCGGCTGGGTCGCCACCATGTCTCGCCGATCCTGGCCGAGCTGCAGGCGCGTCACCCGGGGCTGGAGATCTGGCTGGAGCTGCTGGACCGCCGCGTCGACCTGCTGGCCGAAGGCTTCGACATCGACATCCGCATGGGCGAGGTCACCGAGCCGCACCTGATCGCCCACCCGATCGTGCGCAACGCCCGCGTGCTGTGCGCCGCGCCGTCCTACATCGCCCGGCGCGGCCTGCCGCAGACGCTGGCCGAGCTGGCCGGCCACGACTGCCTGCTCTACCGCGAACGCCACCAGACCTTCGGCGTCTGGCGCCTGCAGGGGCCGGACGGCCCGGCCTCCGTGCGCGTCACCGGGCCGATGGGCTCGAACCACAGCGACATCGTGCGCAACTGGGCGCTGGACGGCCGCGGGATCATCCTGCTGGCCGGCTGGGACGTGGCCGAGCAGCTGCGCGGCGGCGAGCTGGTGCGCGTGCTGCCGCAATACCACCAGAGCGCCGACGTCTGGGCCGTCACCGCCGCCCGGCTGGATCAGACCGTGCGGCTGAAGGCCTGCCTGGCCTTCCTGGTCGAGCGGCTGAAGGCGGGGCCGCATGCGCTGGAGCGGGTCGAGGGCTAGGGCGCGACCTCTCGCATGCCCGGGCCGGGTGAACCGGGCGGCCTGGGCACAATCGATCCGATCCCAACCGTGCGCGCCCGCCCGGTCCACACGATCCGAACAAGGAGGAAGACATGAAGACCCAAGCCGCCGTCGCCTGGAAAGCCGGCGAACCCCTGACCATCGAGACGGTCGATCTGGACGGCCCGCGCTTCGGCGAGGTGCTGGTCGAGATCAAGGCCACCGGCATCTGCCACACCGACTACTACACGCTGTCGGGCGCGGACCCGGAAGGCATCTTCCCGGCCATCCTGGGCCATGAAGGCGCGGGCATCGTGGTCGATGTCGGACCGGGCGTGACGACGCTGAAGAAGGGCGACCACGTCATCCCGCTCTACACGCCCGAATGCCGCCAGTGCAAGTTCTGCCTGAGCCGCAAGACCAACCTGTGCCAGCTCATTCGCGGCACGCAGGGCAAGGGCCTGATGCCCGATGCGACCAGCCGCTTCAGCCTCGACGGCAAGCCGATCTTTCACTACATGGGCACCAGCACCTTCGCGAATCACACGGTGGTGCCGGAGATCGCGCTGGCCAAGATCCGGCCGGATGCGCCGTTCGACAAGGTCTGCTACATCGGCTGCGGCGTGACGACCGGCATCGGCGCGGTGATCTTCACGGCCAAGGTGGAAGCGGGCGCGAACGTCGTGGTCTTCGGCCTCGGCGGCATCGGGCTGAACGTGATCCAGGGCGCCAAGATGGTCGGCGCCAACAAGATCATCGGCGTCGACCTGAACCCCGGTCGCGAGGCGATGGCGCGCCAGTTCGGCATGACCCACTTCCTGAACCCGAAGGACGTGGCCGCAGCGGGCGGCAACCTGGTCGACGCGATCGTGCAATTGACCGATGGCGGCGCGGACTACAGCTTCGAATGCATCGGCAACACCAAGGTCATGCGCGACGCGCTGGAGTGCACGCACAAGGGCTGGGGCCGCAGCATCATCATCGGCGTGGCCGAGGCGGGCGCGGAGATCAGCACGCGGCCGTTCCAGCTGGTGACGGGCCGCAAGTGGGAGGGTTCGGCCTTCGGCGGCGCACGCGGTCGCACCGATGTGCCGAAGATCGTCGACTGGTACATGGACGGCAAGATCAACATCGACGACCTGATCACCCACAAGCTCAAGCTGGCCGACATCAACGAGGGCTTCGCGCTGATGAAGCGCGGCGATTCGATCCGGGCGGTGGTGGAGTTCTGATCCGATGAGCGCCGCCCACTTCGACCGCCTCGAACTCGTCAACGAACACGGCTGCTTCGGCGGCGTGCAACGGTTCTTCAAGCACGCATCGGGCGTCATCGGCCTGCCGATGAGGTTCGCGCTCTACCTGCCGCCGCAGGCCCTCGCCGGCCAGAAGGTGCCGCTGCTGACCTACCTGGCCGGCCTGACCTGCACGGAGGAGACCGCGACGATGAAGGCCGGTGCGCAGCGGGTGGCCGCCGAACTCGGTCTGGCCCTGCTGATGCCCGACACCAGCCCGCGCGGCGCCGGCATCGACGGTGAGGACCACCACTGGGACTTCGGCGTCGGCGCGGGCTTCTACCTCGACGCCGAACACGCGCCGTGGGCTGGCCACTGGCGCATGGAGAGCTACCTCGTGCAGGAGCTGATCCCGGCCGTCGTCGCCCAGTTCGGGCTGGACGGCGACCGGCTCGGCCTGACGGGCCATTCGATGGGCGGCCACGGCGCGCTGACGCTGGCGCTGCGTCACCCGGGGATGTTCCGCAGCCTGTCGGCCTTCGCGCCGATCTGCGCGCCGACCCGCTGCCCGTGGGGCCGCAAGGCCTTCACCGGCTACCTCGGCCAGGACGAGTCGACCTGGGTGGCTCACGACGCGAGCCTGCTGATGGCGGCACAGACCTCGGTGCCCTATCCCGGCGGGATCCTGGTCGACCAGGGGCTGGCCGACAAGTTCCTCGCCGAGCAGCTCCACCCCGAGGCCCTCGAAGCCGCCTGCGCGTCCATCGGGCAACCGCTGACGCTGCGGCGGCAGGCCGGGTATGACCACGGCTACTACTTCATCGCGAGCTTCGTGGAGGACCACCTGAGGCATCACGCGAAGGGGTTGGGGGGGTGAGGCGGTCCCGCCCACCGCCCCTCACCTCATCTGGAACAGCTCCTGATGCATCACCGACCGCGGCAGCCCGCGGCGGATGAAGTCGCGCAGGAGGCTGTGGCCGAACGGCGTCGGGCCGCAGAACCAGAGGCTGGCCTGTTGCCAGTCGGGCACCAGCGCGCGGATGCGCTCGCCGTCGAGCAGGCCGTCGCGGGCGTCGACCAGCACGTGCAGGCGCACGCCGGCGGCCAGGGCGTCGGCGCGCAGCTTGTCGAGGGCGACCGGGTCCTCGACGGCGGTGGCGTGGAACAGGTCGATGCGGGCGACGCCGGCCGCAGCGGGGTCACCGGCCAGCTGCTTCAGGCGGGCGATGAACGGCGTGATGCCGATGCCCGCGCCGACCCAGATCTGGCGCGGCTTGCCGTCCTGGAAGTCGAAGCGGCCATACGGGCCTTCGACCGTCACGGCCATGCCGGGCTTGAGCAGCTCGGGCAGGCGGCGCGTGTGGTCGCCCAGTGCCTTGGTGATGACGGTGATCTCGCGCGTGGCCGGGTCCCAGGCCGAGGCGATGGTGTACGGGTGCGCGCCTTCCTTCGGGTCGGCGGTGACGAAGGCGAACTGCCCGGCCGCATGGCCGCGCCAGCCGTCCTGCAGCGTGATGCGGGTCTCCAGCACGTCGAGCGCCGGGTAGTGCTGCAGTGCGTGGATCGCGCCCTGCACCTTGCGGCGCGCGCCGACACGGCCGATCAGCACGAGCACGGCGGCCACGCTGCCGGCGGCCAGCAGCGGCGCCATCAGCCAGCCCACCGGCTGGCCCCAGTACGGGAACTTGACCAGCACGACCGAGTGGAAGACCAGCACCAGGTAGATCGCCGCCAGCCAGGTGTGCGTCTTGGCGAACAGCCGGTACGGGAAGCGCTTGACCAGCGCCAGCACCAGCAGCACGGCGGCGGCGTAGAAGGCCCATTCGCCGACCGATTCGGCCAGCCCGCGCTGGGCGCCGAGCAGGCCCTCGATCAGGCCCTTGTCGACCGCAGCCGGACGCGGCCCGCGCACCGGGCGCGTCAGCCAGCCCCAGCCGACCATCCACTTGGTGCCCTGGGCCATCCACCAGTGCAGCACCGACACGACCAGCGCGGTGATGCCCAGCCACTTGTGCAGGCGGTACATCTTGTCGAGCCCGTCGAGGTGCGGCTCCAGCCAGGTCGGGCGCAGCGCCAGCAGCATCGCCACGCTCATCACGCCGATCGCGACGATGCCGCTGTATTGCATGAACACGGCGCGAAACGAGAACCAGGTCAGCGGCTGCGGCAGCTGCGGTTCGGCCAGCAGCCACAGGCCGGTGAAGAGCGCGAGCGTGGCGACGAGCGCGCGCAAGAGACGGTGCGAGGTCATGGTCGTGTGCGGCCTTCGTGGGGCCGCTTGAGCTTCGATGGCCGTCAGCTTGCGCGGCAAATGTGCAGGAACTTTGGAAGCCCGCTCGCGCGCCAGCGGCTTGACCGGCAGGCTTGCCAGCGCGGCCGGCCGATGCGCCAATCCGGTCCGACATGACCGCTTCGACATGACCCGCCCGAGCATCACCCTGCGCCTGTTCCTGGCCGTGCTGGCCACCGCCACCGTCGTCGCGCTGGCGATGGGGCTGGCCACGCAGCTGAGCCTCAGCCGCGGCTTCATCGGCTACCTCAACGAACAGGCGGTCCAGCGCATGGACGCCGCGCTGCCGCGCCTGCGCGAGGCCTATGTCGGCCACGGCGACAGCTGGGCGTTCATGCGCGGCCGGCCGGGCATCTGGTTCCGGCTGATCGAGGCGGAGGTGGGCACCGACCTGAGCGGCCCGTGGGACGCCGATCCGGACCTGCTCGCGCCGCACCTGCTGGGCCTGGGCCGGCGCCTGACGCTGCTGGACGCGCAGCGCGAGCGCGTCATCGGCTACCCGAACCTCTACCCCGACTCCGAACAGCGCGAGATCGTCGTCGACGGCCGCACCGTCGGCTGGATCGCGCTGGCGCCGATCCAGTCGGTCACCGACGAGGCCTCGGTGCGTTTCCGCGACGGCCAGTGGCGCGCCAGCCTGGCGATGGGCGCGCTGTCGCTGCTGCTCGCCGCGCTGGTCGCCTGGTGGATCGCCCGCGCGCTGCTGGCTCCCGTGAGGGCCGTGGCCGCCGCGACCCACCGGCTGGCCGCCGGGCATCACGACACGCGCGTGCCGGTGCAGGGCGACGACGAGGTCGGCCAGCTGGCGCGCGACTTCAACCAGCTGGCGCTGACGCTGGACCGCAACGAGCGCATCCGGCGCGACTACATGGCCGACATCTCGCACGAGCTGCGCACGCCGCTGGCCGTGCTGCGCGGCGAGATCGAGGCGATGGAGGACGGCATCCACCCGCTGACGCCCGACAGCCTCGGCGTGCTCAAGGGCGAGGTCAACGCGCTGACCCAGCTGGTCAACGACCTGCACGAACTCGCGCTGGCCGATGTCGGCGCGCTGCGCTATCGCAAGGTGCCGCTGGACCTCGCCGAGCTGGTCGCGCGCGAGGCCGCGCAGTTCGCCACCCGCTGCGCCGAGCGCGGCCTGGCGCTGCAGGTCGACACCGGCGCGGCGCCTTTGCCTCTCACGGTCCAGGCCGACCCGGACCGGCTGCGCCAGCTTCTGCACAACCTGCTGGACAACGCGGTGCGCTACACCGACCCGGGCGGCACGCTGCGCATCCGCGTGGCGGCCGAAGGCGGCCTGGCCGTCATCGACATCGCCGACAGCGCACCGGGCGTGCCGGCCGAGCAGCTGCCGCGCCTGTTCGAGCGCTTCTACCGCGTCGAGTCCTCGCGCGGCCGGGCCGGCGGCGGCAGCGGGCTGGGGCTGGCGATCTGCCGCAGCATCGTGCAGGCGCACGGCGGCGACATCGGCGCGCGGCCGTCGCCGCTGGGCGGCGTGGCGATCGAGGTGCGCTTGCCGCTGCTGACCAGCGCGGCGGACGCGGCGATCGGCCCGGGCGTCGAACGATGAGCACGCCCGCCGCGATCGACCCGGCCGACATCCTGATCGTCGAGGACGAGCCGCGCCTGGCCCGGCTGGTCAGCGACTACCTGACGGCGGCCGGCCACCGCACCCGCATCGTCGACCACGGCCTGGCGGTGATGCCGGCGGTGCAGGCGCGCATGCCCGACGTGATCGTGCTGGACCTGATGCTGCCCGGCCGCGACGGCCTGACGCTGTGCCGCGACCTGCGCGCCAACCCGCACGGCAACCGCGCCGTGCCGATCGTCATGCTGACCGCGCGGGTCGAGGAGGTCGACCGCCTGATCGGCCTGGAGGCCGGCGCCGACGACTACGTCTGCAAGCCCTTCAGCCCGCGCGAACTGGTCGCCCGCATCCACGCGCTGCTGCGCCGCGAGCGGCGCCTGCTGGCGGGTGCCGGCGCGCCGCCGTCGGCGTCAGCGGGTGGCCTGCTGCTGGACGACGAGCGCCACCTCGCCACGCTGTCCGGCCTGCCGCTGGACCTGACGCCGGTCGAGTTCCGCCTGCTCAAGGCCCTGGCCAGCACGCCCGGCCGCGTCTGGTCACGCGACCAGCTGCTGGACCGCCTGCACGACGACAGCCGCGCGCTGAACGACCGCACGGTCGACAGCCACGTCAAGAACCTGCGCCGCAAGATCGAGCAGATCCGGCCGGGGGTGGAGGCGATCCGGTCGATCTATGGGGTGGGGTATCGGCTGGAGGTGGAGGGCTAGACCCCCAGCGCCACCGCCCCCAGCCCTGCCAGCACCGCGCCATCCGCCTGGATCGCGCTGCGCCGCAGGTAGAAGCCCAGCGCGCGCAGGCCGCCGAGTTCCTCGCCGCCGCCGGCGCGGCCGGGGCCGCCGTGCAGGGACTGCGGCATGACGTTGCCGTGGCCCGTCTGCGTGCTGCCCACCGACGGGCTGACGATGTGGACGCGGCCGTGGCAGGCGGCCAGGTCGGTGGCGGTCGCCGCCAGCGCGGCGCTGCCTTCGGGTGTCGTGTCGCCGTAGAGCGAACACACCAGCGACCCTTCGCCGCGCGCGACCAGGGCGCGGGCGTGGGCGATGTCGCGGTAGGGCATCAGCGTGGCGACCGGGCCGAAGACCTCGATGCGGTGGACGGCGGCGGTGCCGTCCGGGTCGTCACAGCCCAGCAGCGTCGGGCCCAGGCAGGCGGCCACGGCCGGGTCGGCGTCGACCAGCGGCTGGCGGCGGCCGTCGAACATCAAGCGCATGTGCGGCAGCGCGGCGAGTTGCTCGATGCCGCCGAGCACGCCGTCGAACTGCTCGCGGTTGACCAGCGCGCCCATGCGCACCGAGGCGTCGCGCGGGTTGCCGACCGTGATGCCGGCGAGCTTGGCGGCGATGGCCGCGCCGACCGTCTCGTACAGCGCCTGCGGCACCAGCGCGCGGCGGATGGCGGTGCATTTCTGGCCGGACTTGACCGTCATCTCGCGCACCACCTCGCGCACGAACAGCGCGACGGCCTCGGCGCTGGCGTCGGGCATCAGCACGGCGGCGTTCAGGCTGTCGGCCTCGATGTTCAGGCGCACGGCGTTCTTCACGACGACCGGATGCGAGCGGATCACTTCAGCCGTCCCGGCCGAGCCGGTGAAGCTCAGCACGTCGAAGGGCTGGAGCTGATCCAGCAGCCCGGCCGAGCTGCCGCAGATGACCGACAGCGCGCCTTCGGGCAACAGGCCGCTGTCGACCACGTCGGTGACCATGCGCTGGGTCAGCCAGGCCGTCGCGGTGGCCGGCTTGACGATCACCGGCACGCCGGCGAGCAGGGCCGGCGCGGCCTTCTCCCACAGGCCCCAGCTCGGGAAGTTGAAGGCGTTGATGAACAGCGCCACGCCGCGCGTGGGCACCAGCAGGTGCTGGGACTGGAACAGCCCGTCCTTGCTCATCGGCACCGCGCCGCCGTCCAGCAGCGCCTGCGCGTCGCCGAGCTTCGCGCCCCAGCGGGCGTACTGGCCGAGCGTGTAGATGCCGCCGTCGACGTCGACGGCGGTGTCGGCGGCCGTCGTGCCCGAGTTGGCCAGCGCGATGGCGTGGTAGGCCTCGCGGTTCGCCTGCAGCAGCTTGGCGACCGCCGCCAGCTTCTCGGCCCGCTGGCCGAAGGTGAGCGCGCGCAGCGCCGCGCCGCCCTGTTCGCGGGCGTGGGCGAAGGCGCGCGGCAGGTCCAGGCCGGCGCTGGAGACCCGCACCAGCTCGGCGCCGGTCACCGGGTCGGTCAGCAGGGTGCCGGGGCCGGTGCCGGTAACCCGGCTGCCGTGGACGTGGTTGGGGAGAAGTTCGGTCATCGCGGTTCCTCGGGAATGGATGACCTGAACTTTAATGCATCAAGGTGCCTTATAGGCAAGATAGTTCATGTTGCGGGCCGGGCCGGGATGTTCAAGCCGCGCTGCACCGCCGGGCGGGCCAGGAAGGCGGCCAGCACGCGCTGGACCTCGGTGAAGTCCGGCCAGCCGACCAGCTCGCCCGCGCCGTAGAAGCCGACCAGGTTGTTGACCCACGGGAGGATGGCGATGTCGGCCACCGAGTAGTCGTCGCCCATCACCCAGGCGCGGCCACGCAGGCGCTGGTCCAGCACGCCCAGCAGGCGGCGCGACTCGGCCACGTAGCGGTCACGCGGGCGCTTGTCCTCGTAGTCCTTGCCGGCGAACTTGTGGAAGAAGCCGAGCTGGCCAAACATCGGCCCGATGCCGCCCATCTGGAACATCAGCCACTGCAGCGTCTCGTAGCGCAGCGCCGGGTCCGTCGGCATCAGCTGGCCGGTCTTGTCGGCCAGGTAGACCAGGATCGCGCCGGACTCGAACAGCGCCAGCGGCCGGCCGCCCGGGCCGTCCGGATCGAGGATCGCGGGGATCTTGTTGTTCGGGTTGAGCGCCAGGAACTCCGGCGTCATCTGGTCGTTGGTGTCGAAGCGGACCAGGTGCGGCTCGTAGGCCAGGCCGGTCTCCTCCAGCGCGATCGACACCTTGACGCCGTTGGGCGTGGGCAGCGAGTACAGCTGCAAACGGTCCGGGTGCTGAGCGGGCCAGCGGCGGGTGATGGGGTGGTCGAGGAGGGTCATGGGCAGGGTGCTCAGGTCAGGGGAAGGTTGGGATGGAAGGCGGCCGATCAGGACATCCAGTCGACGACCCAGACCTGCAGCTGCGTGGCCAGCGCGAACAGCGCGGCCGAGGTCAGCAGCAGCGTCAGGCCGGCCATGACGGTGCCGACGACGACGACCAGGCCGTCGCGGAAGGCCAGGCCCAGGCCGATGGTCGCCACCGCGAGGGCCGGCAGGATGTTGCCGAAGGGGATCGGCAACACCAGGATCGCGGCCATCACGGCCAGCACCAGCGCCAGCCAGGCGGTCGGGCGGACGGGGGCCAGGTGCGCGAGCCGTTCGCACGACCAGCGTTCGGCCAGGCCGTAGATCGTCGCCATCAGGCCCAGCACGCGGCGGGCCCAGTGCTGCGACATCTCCAGCTCGGCGACGCGGCGCGGCAGCGGGGCGTCGTCGCGGCCCTGCAGCATCGCCAGCGCCAGCGCCGCGATGCCCAGGCCCATGACGGTGCCGGCGCCGGGCACCGGCAGCAGGCTGGGCACGGCCATCAGCAGCAGCAGGCTGCCGTGCAGCGCCGGACCGTGGGCGTCGGCCAGCGTGGCGACGGACACGCGCTCGGTGGACAGCGATTCGGCGGCCTCGCGCAGGCGCTGGGAGATCGATCGGGTCATGCAGGGGCTCCAGGTTCAGGAGCCACGTAGACCAGCACCTTCAGCGCGCGTTCCGTCGACACGTCTGCAAACGTGTCCGGATTCGCGACCCGTTCGACGAATCGCAGCGTCGGCGCCAGCTCGGCCATCTGCTCCTGCAGGAAGGCCAGGCCCAGCTCGGGCGCGTTCAGGCACAGCAGCACATGGCCGTCGGGCGCCAGCAGGTCGGGCAGTCGGCGCATCAGGCGGGCGTAGTCCTTGGTCGCCACGAAACTGCCCTTCTGGTAGCTCGGCGGGTCGACGATCACCAGGTCGTAGGGCCCGGCGCGGCCGACCTTGCCCCAGGAGCTGAACAGGTCATGGGCCAGGAAGCTGACCCCGGCCGCCGCGCTGGCGGGCAGGCCGTTGAGCTGGTGGTTGCGCCGCCCGATCGCCAGCGCGCCGTCGGCCATGTCCAGGTTGACGACGCCGCGCGCGCCGGCCTGCATCGCCACGACCGAGAAGGCGCAGGTGTAGGCGAACAGGTTCAGCACCTTCATGCCGGGCCACTGCGCGACATGCGCGCGCACCCAGCGTCGGCCGGCCGCCATGTCCAGGAACAGGCCGTGGTTCTGGCCCTTCAGCACATGCACCAGGTAGGACGTGCCGTCCTCGGTCACGACATGCGGATCGGGCACCGCGCCGGCCATCAGCCGGGTCTCGACGCGACCGCCGGGCTGGCGCTGCTGGAAGACCCAGTTGAGCGGCTCGCCGGCCGGCGCGACGTCGGCCCAGCGCCGCGCCAGCGCCTGGCCGACCGCATCGACCTCGACCGCGTCGACCGGCTGGAAGCTGGTCAGCACGAGGACCGGCGGCCAGGCGTCGAGGGTCCAGTGTTCGCAGCCCGGATGCCGGCCGCCGCGGCCGTGGAAGACGCGCGTGGCGTCGGTGGGCAGGGCCATCGTGGCGATGGCGTCGAGCAGGGCTTGCATGGGCGGCGAGTGTCGCCGCTCAGGCCTTGCGCCGCAGGCGTGTGGCTGGCAGACCCGGCAGGTCCGGCCGGAAGCGCCAGGCCAGCAGCGCCAGCGCCAGCAGCGCCGGCAGCCAGCGCAGGTCGGTGACGACCGGGGCGGGGCTGGCCAGCGCCGGGTCGAGCATCGCGTCGACCAGCGACTGCGGCGTCACCAGCCGGCGGTAGCCCAGGCCCATCAGCTCGCCCAGCCCCTTCAGGTGCGGCTCGCGCAGCTCCGACAGGTGTTCGTGCGGACTCCCCGGCGTGCCGGGGCCGAAGCGCTGGACCACGTCGCTGGCGGCCCAGTGGCCGATCGGGCGGCCTTCGGCGTCGCTGCGCGGGATTGGCGCGGGCGTGTCGCCGCCGACGCCGATCAGCCAGCCGCGCACCTCGCCGGGCGTGATGTCCTGGATCGGCGGCGTCTCGCCGGCCGTGCGCAGCGGCGGCGATTCCTGGCCGTCGGTGAAGAACACCACACGCGTGTCCGGCCCGATCTTCTGCGCCGTGCGCACCACCCAGCTGGCGCCCTTGCCGACCTTGCTGGCCTGGGCCCAGCGCATCCGGCCGTCGATGCCGTCGAGCGTGGCCAGCAGGCCGTCGTAGTGGGCGCAGACCTCCACCGGCATCGTCAGCAGCATCACGCGGTAGTCGGTGAACACGGCCCAGCCGATGCGCGAACCGCAGGGCAGCCGCCGCAGCGCCTCGCGGCTGGCCGCCCGGGCCAGCGCCAGCCGGCTGGCGGGGGTGCCGTCGACCTGCTGGTCGGGCACGTCCATGCTCTGCGTGATGTCGAAGGTGACGAGGTAGCTGAAGGTCGGCCGCTGCAGCGTCACCGGCGGCATCCAGGTCGCGGCGGCCAGCAGCAGCGCCGCCGCGAAGAAGACGCCGTGGGCCTGCAGCACGGCCCGCCAGCGCCTCACGGCAGGTCGCCCGGTGTCATGCCGCGCAGCTGGACCTGGCGGCGCTCGACCGGCTCGCTGTCGGCCTCGACGACGGCCTCGTGTTCCTCGGGCGCCAGGCGCAGCGCGCGCTCGAGGTTGTGGCGCGCGTCCCAGTCGCCCGGGTCGGCGCGCAGCAGGTCGCGGTAACGCTGCTTGGCCAGTTCGACCAGCGGGCCGGCGGCGGCGGCATCGGCCTTCGGGTCCCGGCCCAGACCCAGGCCCTGACGCAGGTAGAGGTTGCCGAGGTCGAACAGCGCATCGCGGCCGATCGCGTCGACCCGGCCGGGCTCGATCAGGCCGCCGTAGAGCCGCACGGCGGCATCGGCAGCGCCGGCCTGCGCCAGCGCGGTCGCGCGGGCCAGGCGGACGGCTCGCGGCGCGTCGCGCAGCATGTCGTCGGTGGCTGTCGCAGGGGCCGAGGCCGCTTCGGCCACCGCCGCCTGCAGCCGCTGCAGGCGCCACAGCCGCGTGCCCTGGACGGCCACCAGCGCGCCCGCGGCCAGCGTCGCCAGCGCGAAGGCGGCGTGCATCGTGCGCCGCCTCATCGTGCCGCTCCGGGCCAGCGTGTCAGCTGCAGCGCGCGGCAGGCCAGCAGGCCCAGGCAGCCGGCCAGCGCGACCAGGAAACACGCCGGGCCGTGGTCGACCCGCGCGACCCGTTCCAGGAAGGACAGCGGCAGGTTCTGCTGGCGGTCGATCTCGGCCATTGCCGAGGCCATCGCCTCGGCGTCGTCGGTCTGGTAGAGCCGGTAGGGCGTGGCGAGGCTGCGGAAGTAGGTGTGCAGCGCCCGTTCCTCCTCGGAATCCAGCGTGCCGACCGCGTCGGTGGTCAGGTCGGGCGAGTTCGGGCTGCTGCGGATGTAGATCCAGTACAGCCCGATTTTCAGCCGCGCCAGCCCGGCGGCGATGCGCTCGCGCTGCAGGTCGTCGAGCCGCGCGCCGCCGTCGGACACGACGATGACGATGCGGCTGCCCGAATACGGTCGGCCCTCGAACTGGTCGATCGCCGCCAGCAGCGCGCGGCCCATCAGCGTGTCGGGCAGGCCGCGGCCGACGGCGGTGGCCTGCAGGCCGGCCTGGATCGTGGCGTGGTCCTCGGTGAACGGGGCGACCACCATCGGGCTGGTGCTGAAGGTCATCAGCGCGAAGCGGTCGTCGGGCCGCCTGGCGACGAACTCGCTCAGCAGGCCGCGCACCACCGCGTTCTTGGTCGGCCGGCTGGCGTTGAACTGGCCGCCGGACTTGACGTCCTTCTGCAGCGTGTTGGCGTCCATGCTGGCGCTGCGGTCCATCAGGATCAGCACCTCGGCGCCGCGCCCGGTGCGCAGCACCTGCGTGCCGCTGCGGCCAGGTCCGGCCAGGCCGACGACGATGCCGGCCATCGCCAGCACCGCGCAGGCGCGCCACAGCAGGCCGACCAGCCGGCCGGTGCGGTCGTGCGGCAGCCAGGCGATCGACGCCAGCACCAGCGTGTCGGTGCGCCGGCGCAGCAGCGGCAGCAGCGCGAGTGGCAGCAGCAGCAGCCAGGCGGGTTGGGCGAAGTCGTCGACCATGGCGGGGCGGGTTCAGCCTTGCTGGCGCCGCTCGGCGTCGCGCAGGGCGCGGGCCAGCGACAACAGCGGGTAGGGCGGGCGCGAGTCGGGGACGTGGTCAGCGGCGGCCGGGTCGTCGACGGCGGCGAAGAAACGGTCGTCCGAGGCGCGGAAGAAGTCCGTCAGCGGCTGGCGCAGCGGCTGCAGGTGCGGCGCGGCGTCGAGCAGCCGGTCCAGCGTCGAGCCCTGCACCGCCCGGCCGGCGCTGGCGTTCAGCGCGTGGTGCAGCGCGCGCCAGGCCTCCGGGGCGTCGTCGCGCGACGGGTTCGAGCGGCGCAGCCGGCGGATCTGCCGCCAGGCCTGCGCGAACGGCAGCTGGCGGGCGTCGCGGGCCTCGCGCCAGGCCCACCAGCCGGCCCACGCCAGCAGGACCGCGCCCAGCAGCGCGGCCGAGCCCATCAGCTGGCGGCGCAGCGGCGCGGCGGCGGGCAGGGCGGCCAGGCGGTCCGGCCTCAGCGCGGCGAGTTCATCGGCAGCGCCCGAGCCCCGCGTGTCGGCCGGCGTATCAACCGGCGTATCAGCCGGCGTGATGGGGCCGATCCGGATCGGCCAGGCCGGCACCGCGACCCGCCGCCCGGGCGCGATCACCAGCGTCAGCGCCGGCAGGCGGGTCTCGGTCAAGGTGCGCGGCGCGTTGATGACCTGGTGATCCAGCGCCAGCCAGCGCCGGCCTTCGGCATCGACCTCCAGACGCGGCGCGCGGCGTTCCAGCCACAGGCCGACGCGGTCGGCGGGCGGCGCCACCGGCACGGCCGCGTCGTCCAGCAGGATCCGCTGCGTCAGCACGTCACCCAGCACATGGCCGAAGGCGCGCGGTTGCCGGACCACCGCCGCCGGCACGGGCGGGTCTTCGGCGGCCGGCACCGCGAAGGCGGCCAGGCCCAGCAAGGCGGTTGCCACGGCGATCCGGACCGGGCGTGCCCACGTCATGCGACCCGCTCCAGGAAATGCCGCGTCAGGGCTTCGGCATCGAAGCGTTCGCCCAGGTGGAAGGGCGCCAGGCCGAGGGCGGCGAACAGCGCGTGCAGCGTCTCGCGGCGTTCGGTGACGGCGTCGCGCCAGCGCCGTCGCAGCGGTTCGGCCAGCCACAGCGTGCGGCGCTCACCGGTCTCGGCATCGCGCACGGCCAGCAGCGCGCGGCCGTCGGGCGGTTCGGTCTCGGCGCGGTCCCAGACCACGATCGGCACGACGCAGGCCGGCGCCAGCCGGGCCAGCGCGGCGCCCAGCGTGTCGAGCGGCCAGTGGAAGTCCGACACCACGAAGACCAGCCCGTCGCGGCCGGCCAGCGGCGCGAGCGTCTGCGCCAGCGCATCGGCGGTCTGGCGGGGTGACGTGGGCGGGGCGGTCGACGCGGTGCCGGACGCCGGTGCATCGGCGCAGCGCCGCAACGCGTCGGCGAGCAGCAGGCCGGCACCGCGGCTGTGCCGGGGTGGCTGGAACAGGTCGTCGCGCGGCGCGTGGTCGTGCGCCCGCAGGCCCAGCGCGTCGCCGCTGCGAAAGGCGCTCCGGCCGAGCGCCTCGACGAAGTCGGCGACGACGTTCAGCTTGGGCCGCGCGGCACCGAAGGCCATCGACGCCGACACGTCCACCACCACCTGCACCGGCACCGCCGCACGCTGGCGCTGGATGCGCACCAGCCAGTCGCCGCGTGGGTCGCGCAGGCTGGCACGCAGGTCGAGCCGGCGCGGGTCCGGGTGATCGAGCAGGCGCCGGTGCGCCGCGAACGCAAGCCCGGTGCCCAGGCTGCGGCCGGCGTGCGCGCCCGGGCGCAGGCCGCCGACGCTGCCGGGCAGGCGGTAGTGGAAGTCGGGCGCGCCGCTCACGTCAGGGACAGCCGCCGCTCAGGGCGCCGCGACCCGTTCCAGGATCGCCCGCACCAGCGCGGGCGCCAGCTCGGCGCGGCGCAGCTCGTGGACGGGGGTGAAGAAGATGCGGTGCCCCAGCACCGCTGGCAGCACCGCCTGCACGTCGTCGGGCAGCAGGTGGGTGCGGCCGGCCAGCCAGGCGACCACCCGCGCGGCCCGCAGCAGCGCGCTCATGCCACGCGGGCTGGCGCCGGCCAGCACCAGCCTGTCCATGTCGACGCCGTCGAGCTGCACGCCGTGGCGCTGCGGGTGTTCGCTGGCGTCCCACAGGTCGAGCACGTAGCGCTCCAGCGTCGCGCTGCTGCGCACCGAACGCTGGATCAGCGCGCCGATCTCGTTGAGCCGCTGCCACGGCAGCAGCCCGGGCGTGACCTGCTCGATCAGCCGGTCGGCATCGTGGAAGGCGGTGTCGAAGACCAGCGCGCGGCGCACCTCGCGGTCGACCGGCGTGGCCATGCCCAGCTCGAACATGAAGCGGTCACGGGCGGCCGAGGCCAGCTCGAAGGTCTCTTCCTTCTCGATCCGGTTGCGGTCGGCGAACACCGTCATGTGCGGGAAGCGGTGTTCGGCGCCGAAGGCCGTCACCGACCGTTCGGCCATCGCCCGCAGCAGCAGCGACTGCACCTGCGGACGGGCCCGGTTGATCTCGTTGAAGAAGAAGGTCGTCAGCCGCTCGCCGTGGCGCAGCAGCGGCCCCGGGTCGATGCGCGGCTTGCCGGCGCTGTCGACCTGCGTGTGATAGACGAGGTCGCCGGGCATCAGGTCGACGGTGCCCTCGACCCGCTCGAACTCGCCGCCGATGCCGCGCGCGAAGGCCCGCAGCACGGTGGTCTTGCCGACGCCGACGTCGCCTTCGAGCAGCACATGGCCGCGCGCGAAGATCGCCACGGTGATCAGCCGCAAGGTCGGCGCCTGGCCGATGACGGCCTGCGCGACCTCGCGTTCGAGGGTCAGCGCCAGGTCGCGCCAGTCGGCAAGGGAGGGGTCGGTGTTCATCGCCCGACCAGCATGCGCAGGAAGGCTGCGCCGCGCAGCCCCGGGTCTACACCGAGGCGGGCCGGCTGTCGTCGGTGGGCACGAACCACCACCAGTCGTGGTCCTCGGGCACCGGCCGGCCGGCGTCGAGCGCGGCCTGCATCACGCGGGCGACCTCGTCGTCGTCGATCGCGAACGGCCGGGGCACCTTCACGCCCGGGAAGCGCGCGACATAGGCGGCGCGCACGGCATCGAAGCCGGGCGCCGCCGCCACGCTGGCCGGCGCGGCGCGCGGCAGGTCGACCCAGCCGTGCGACTGCAACGAGGCGGCGATGTGCTCGTAGCTCAGGCCGTCATGCGACTCGCCCGGGCGCACGGTGACGAGCCGGTCCTGGCTGCGGTCGCTGGGGTGGTTGGAGCGGATCCACAGCAGCACCGGCTCGCCGGCGAGGGTCGGGCCGCCGGCGTAGGCGCGGGTGGGCGGGGCGCGGGGGTCGAGCGTCATGACGCCATGTTGCCGGGCGATCCGGCTGGCGTCTGTCAGCTCGATCACGGAAGCGCCGGGTTCAGTCCTTGAACTGCCACTGCAGCGCCAGCGCGAACGAACGCGGCGCGCCCGGCGCGACGAAGGCCTCATGGCGCCAGTCGGCCGGCGCCTGCAGCGCGCCGCCGGCGTCGAAGGCGTTCTCGGCCAGCGCGCCGCCGCTGGCGTAGCGGCGGTCGAGCGCGTTGTTGACCTTGCCGATCAGCGCCCAGCCCGACCCCAGCTTCCACTGCGCCTGCAGGTTCAGCAGCGCGTAGCCGGGCACCCGGCCGTCGCCGAAGAAGTTGACGCCATCGGGCTGGTGCTGGCCGTTGTCGTTGCCGCGCAGCGTGCTGCCCGACTGCGCCTGCACGTTGGCCGACAGGCGCAGGCCGGCGATCGGCCGCCAGCCCAGGTCGAGCTTGAACACCCGGTCGGGCAGGCCGGGCAGGCGGTCGCCCGCGCGGACCTCGATCTCGTCGCTGCCAGCGCAGGCGGCGCTGGTGTTGGCGCTGCTGTTGGAGGCGGCGACCTGGCAATGGCCGGTCCGGTAGGTGGCCGCCAGCTGGGTGATGTTCACGGCCAGGTCGAACGGCCCGCTGCGGCCCTGCAGACCGGCTTCCAGACCTTGCCGGCGGGTCTGGCCGACGTTGGCGAAGTAGCCGGCGGCGCGGCCGTTGCTGACGAACAGGATGTCGTCGTGGTTGACGCTGCGGAAGGCGCCGACGTTCCAGCGCCAGCCGCCGTCGAGCTTGCCGCGCAGGCCGGCTTCGAAGGTCCGGGCGATGACCTGCCGCAGCGGCGGGTCGGCCTGCAGCGCGTTGGGCAGCACACAGGGGGTGGCGGGGTCCGAGCAGCCGAGCTCGATCGGGCTCGGCGCGCGGTTGCCCTGGCTGTAGCCGCCATAGGCGGTCAGCGCCGGGTCCAGCACCCAGGTCGCGCCGACGGCGGGGTTGAAGGCGTGGAAGGTCTGGTCGGCGTCGAGCTGCGTGGCCAGGCCCAGGTCGGCGCGGCCGACATCGACCGTGCTGACGCGGGTCTGGTTGTAACGGCCCGAGGCGCTCAGCGTGAGGCCCGGCGCGACGGCTTCCGACAGGCTGGCGTGCAGGCTGCTGGTGCGGCTGCGGCCGCGGATGCTGGCGTTGGTCGCCTCGGGGTTGGTGACCTCGACGGCGCGGCTGGCGTCGAGCAGCCCTTCGGCCTCGGTCTGCGAGAAGCGGGTGTGGCTGCGGTCGATCGAGGCGCCCAGCGTCACGAGGCCGGTCTCGCGCTGGCGGTTCCATTGCAGCGCGACGCCGTCGCCGCGCTGGCGGGCGCGGGTGCGGTTCTCGACACCGGATTCCAGCACCACCAGCGTCGGGTCCGGATTGGCCGGGTCGTAGGCCTCGTTGACGTCGCCGTTGACGGTGCGGGCGTCCAGCTGGCGGCGGTAGGCCAGCGCTTCCAGCTTCTCGCCGTCGCCCAGGTCGTAGCCGGCCCGCAGCGTCAGCGCGGCGAGCCGGTTGCGGGTCTCGTCCGGGCGCGTGTAGACCTGCGTGCGGGAGGTCTCCAGCATCGAGGTCGGCAGCAGGCCGTTGCCGATCAGCCGGTTGTCCGCGCCGTTGAAGGACAGCGCCCAGTCGAGCGGGCCGCTGTCGCCGTTGAGCTTGACGAACAGCTGGCGCACCTCGGACGGCGAGTGCTCGCGCCAGCCGTCCTCGCGGAACAGGTCGGTGGCGACGAAGAGGTAGGTGTCCTCGCCGACCTTGCGGCCGTGCGACAGCTCCAGGTCGCGGCGGCCGAAGGAGGCCAGCGAGACCTCGGCCTCGGTGCCCGGGTGCGTGTCGCCGCTGCGGGTGGCCAGCGCCAGCGCGCCGCCCAGCGTGTTCAGGCCGAAGGTCGGGTTGGAGCCCGGCACCAGCGTCAGGCTGGCCAGCGCGTTGCGCGGCAGCAGGTCCCAGTTGACGATGTCGCCGAAGCCCTCGTTGATGCGCACGCCGTCGAGGAACACCGACAGCCCCTGCGGCTGGCCCAGCAGCGGGCTGGCGGTGTAGCCGCGGAAGTTCACCTCCATCTGGTACGGGTTGCCCTGCGTGCCGACGACGCTGACGCTGCCCAGCCCGCGGTCGAGCAGCTCGGGCAGGTTGGCCGCGCCGATCTCGTCGATGCGGGCGGCGCCGAGGCCCTGCACGTTGGACGGCACCTGGTCGCGCGACACGCCGGCACCGGGCAGCGGCGTGGTACCGACGATCTCGACGCGGTCGAGCCGCTGCGGTTCCGAGCCCTGCTGGGCGCGGGCCAGCGGGGCCGACGACAGCGCGGCCAGGCTCAGCAGCGCGGCCGCGATCGGGGTGTGGACGAAGGTGTTCATGGGCGGGGTGACGGGTTTCATGCCGTCACCGTAAGCACCGCCTGCCACGTCACCTAGGGAAAAGTTCCCGGGCGCTGGTTAGCCCTGAGAACAGGCCGACACGCCGTGCCGCGTTGGCACGGTGCAAGCCCGCAGCCTCGGCGCTCAGTCCAGCCGGTCCAGCGGTCGCGGCTGGTACTTGGCCAGCCAGCCGGGCGTGAAGTCGAAGCGCTCGGCCGCGAACAGCGCCGCCACGCAGGTGCCGCTGTGCCCTTGCGACCACAGCGTCACGTAGACCCAGCGCCCGCCGCGCCGCACCAGCAGCACCTGGGCCGGGGCGCCGCCGCCGCGCTGGTAGAGCGGGTAGCGCTGCTCGGCGGCGGCCTGGAAGCGGCGCCGGTCGGCCAGGTCGAGGGTGGCCTGCTCGACCGATACCGGCAGCGCCAGCGGCGCACTGCCGGAGACGCAGCTGGGCAGGCGGATCTCGGTCTCGTCCGTGACGGACCGGGCTGATGCGGCCGGAGCGGCCGGTGCGGCGGACACCGTTCCGGCCACGGCCATCCAGGCCAGCACGGCAGGGCCGGCCAGCAGGCGCAGTCTTGTTGTCATCGTCTCGCTCCAGGTGGGACCTGTCGGTCCATGCTAGGAGCGGCCCCAGCCCCGCGCATGCGAGCAAGCCCGGTGGCAACCGGCGCGGTTCGTGGCCCCGCGCACGGAAAGTCCGTCGAAGGCGATGCATCCTCTCTAAGTCGGATATTGGATCTGGCAAATGGAAGTCTTTTGTCGATCGACAAAAACTATCGACTCGCGTACCGCCTCAACCCAGGAGAAGACGATGAGCCAGGAAGCCCGATGCCCGTTCCATTCGACCCACGGTGCCCGCACCCGCCAGGGTGCCCCGGGCAATGCCCGCTGGTGGCCCGAGCAGCTGAACCTGTCGATCCTCCACCAGCACGGCCCGCAGGCCAGCCCGCTGGCGCCGGACTTCGACTACGCGGCGGCCTTCCGCTCGCTCGACCTGCACGCCGTCATCGCCGACCTGAAGGCACTGATGACCGACTCGCAGGACTGGTGGCCGGCCGACTGGGGCCACTACGGCGGCCTGTTCGTGCGCATGACGTGGCACGCGGCCGGCACCTACCGGATCCACGACGGCCGGGGCGGCGCCGGCACCGGCAACCAGCGCTTCGCGCCGCTCAACAGCTGGCCCGACAACGGCAACCTCGACAAGGCGCGCCGGCTGCTCTGGCCGATCAAGCAGAAGTACGGCCGCAACCTGTCGTGGGCCGACCTGCTCGTGCTGGCCGGCAACGTCGCGCTGGAGTCGATGGGCTTGCGGACCTTCGGCTACGCCGGTGGCCGGCCCGACATCTGGGCGCCGGAAGACGAGATCGACTGGGGTCCCGAGTCGACCTGGCTGGGTGACCAGCGCCACAGCGGCGAGCGTGAACTGGCCCGGCCGCTGGCCGCCGTCCAGATGGGCCTGATCTACGTGAACCCGGAAGGCCCGAACGGCGTGCCCGACCCGGTGGCGTCGGGCCGCGACGTGCGCGAGACCTTCGCCCGCATGGCGATGGACGACGAGGAGACCGTCGCGCTGATCGCCGGTGGCCACACCTTCGGCAAGGCCCACGGCGCCGGTGACCCGGCCCTCGTCGGCGCCGCACCGGAAGGCGCACCGGTCGAGCAGCAGGGCCTCGGCTGGCACAACACCTTCGGCAGCGGCAAGGGCGTGCACACGACCACCAGCGGTATCGAGGGCGCCTGGAAGCCCAACCCGACGACCTGGGACAACGGCTATTTCGACATGCTGTTCGGCTACGAGTGGGCGCTGACCCGCAGCCCGGCCGGCGCGCACCAGTGGACGCCGCGCGATGTCCGGCCCGAGCACCTGATCCCGGACGCGCACGACCCGGCGCGCCGCCATCCGCCGATGATGACGACGGCCGACCTGTCGCTGCGCATGGACCCGGCGTTCGAGAAGATCGCCCGCCGCTTCCACCAGGATCCGGCCGCCTTCGCCGACGCCTTCGCCCGGGCCTGGTTCAAGCTGACCCACCGCGACATGGGCCCGCGCTCGCGTTACCTCGGCCCGCTGGTGCCGCAGCAAGAACTGATCTGGCAGGACCCGGTGCCGCCGGTCGATCACCCGCTGGTCGACGCGGCCGACGTGGCCGCGCTGAAGGCGCAGGTGCTGGCCTCGGGTCTGGATGTCGCCGAGCTGGTGCGCACGGCCTGGGCCTCGGCCTCGACCTTCCGTGGCAGCGACAAGCGTGGCGGCGCCAACGGCGCGCGCATCCGGCTGGCGCCGCAGAAGGACTGGGCCGTCAACCGGCCCGACGAGCTGGCCCGGGTGCTGGACCGGCTGGACGCCATCCGGCGGGCCTTCGACGCGGCCCAGATCGGCGGCAAGCGGGTCTCGCTGGCCGACCTGATCGTGCTGGCCGGCGGTGCCGCGATCGAGGCGGCGGCGCGCCGGGGCGGTCATGACGTGACGGTGCCGTTCACGCCCGGCCGCACCGATGCGACGGCCGAGCAGACCGACGCGGCGTCCTTCGCGGTGCTGGAGCCGGCGGCCGACGGCTTCCGCAACTTCGCCCGCGACGGGCTGTCCGGCGTCGCCGCCCACCTGCTGGTCGACAAGGCGCAGCAGCTGGGCCTGAGCGCGCCGGAGATGACCGTGCTGGTCGGCGGGCTGCGGGTGCTGGGTGTCAGTGCGAACACCCACGCGAACACCCACGCGGATGCCGGCGCACACGGCGTCTTCACCGATCGCCCCGGCACGCTGAGCCACGACTTCTTCGTCCACCTGCTCGACATGCGCACCGCCTGGCAGCCGTCGTCCAAGGCCGAAGGCGTGTTCGAGGGCCGTGACCGCCAGAGCGGCGAACGGCGCTGGACGGCGACGGTGGTCGACCTGGTGTTCGGCTCGAACGCGCAGCTGCGCGCGCTGGCCGAGGTTCATGCCGCTGCCGACGGCGAGGCCGCGTTCGTGCGCGACTTCGTCCGCGCCTGGGTCAAGGTGATGGAGGCCGACCGCTACGACCTGCCGGCGCGCGCGCGCTGATCAGGGCTGGAAGCCGTCCTTCAGGCTCTCGCGCAGGAAGGCGACCAGCGCGTTCACGGCGCGCGGCACGTAGGGGCTGTAGGGGCGGATCGCGAACAGCGATTCGCCGAAGCTCCCGACCGGCCGCCAGCCCGGCAGCAGCGCCTGCAGCGTGCCGGCGCGCAAGGCGGACTGGGCGCTGAAGTCGGGCAGCAGCGCGATGCCCAGGCCGTCGACCGCCGCCTCGCGCAGCGCCTCGCTGTTGTTGGCGCTGAACGGGCCGCGGATCGCGACGGTCAGCGGTGGCGGCGGCGTGCCAGCGTCCGCGCTGTCGCCGGCCGGCAGCACCGGCTGGAACTGCCACGTCGGCGTCTCGCCCGGCCGGGCGTAGGACAGGCAGTCGTGGCGGCCCAGGTCGGCCGCCAGCTCGGCCGGATCGGCAGGCGTGCCGCGCCGGGCCAGGTAGTCGGCGCTGGCGACCAGGCAGGAGCGGGTCTCGCACAGCGTCCAGGCGACGTGGGTCTCGGGCGGGCGGGCGGTGTGGCGGATCGCCAGGTCGAAGCCTTCCTGGGCCAGCGACAGCAGCTGGTCGGTCAGCACCAGCTCGACGCGGACCTCGGGCACCTCGCGCAGGAAGCTCGCCAGGCGCGGCACGATCTGCTGGCGTCCGAGGGCGACCGGTGCCGTCACGCGCAGCAGGCCGCTCGGGGCGGCGGCCAGGTCCTTGACCTGTGCCAGCTCGCGCTCGATCTGCGAGTAGGCGTCGCGCGTGCTGTCGGCCAGCTGCTGGCCGGCCTCGGTCAGGCGCACGCTGCGGGTGGTGCGGCGCACCAGCGGCACGCCGGCGGCACGTTCCAGTTCGGCGATGCGCTGGCTCATCGCCGCCTTGCTGACCCCCAGCCGCTGCGCGGCGGCCGTGTAGCTGCCCAGCGCGCCCAGCACGCCCAGCCAATGGATGTGGGACCAGAGTCCGTCGACGCGGCGTGTGTCCATGTTCGGTCCCGGGTTGGGGGAGCGTTGTTCCGGCTTTGCTCCGGCTTCGCTCCGGCTTTGTTCCGGTTTTTCACGGAGGATTGTTCGTGGCCGCGAACAGTGTAGTCAGGCCCCGGCCCTTTTTCGGCGTGACACCGCTGCCTAGACTGGCCTCACGTTCAGCACATGAACCCGGCAGCCTGCGCTTCGGCGGTCTGCCCACCTCCAGGAGACCGACATGGGCGCACCCGACGCATTCACTTCCACGGCCGACGTGGGCCACTACATCGGCGGCCAGGTCGTCGCCAGCACCAGCGGCCGTTCGCAGGCCGTGTTCAACCCGGCCACCGGCCAGGTCGCCCGCCAGGTCGCGCTGGCCTCGGTCGACGAGGTCAACGCCGCCGTCGCCGCCGCCAAGGCCGCCTTCCCGGCCTGGTCGCAGACCCCGGCGATCCGCCGTGCCCGCGTGATGGACAAGTTCCTCGCGCTGCTGAACCAGCACCGCGACGAGCTGGCCGCGATCATCGTGGCCGAACACGGCAAGGTCTTCACCGACGCCCAGGGCGAGGTGACGCGCGGCATCGAGATCGTCGAGTTCGCCTGCGGCATCCCGCAGCTGCTCAAGGGCGACTACACCGAGCAGGTCTCCACCGGCATCGACAACTGGACGATGCGCCAGGCGCTCGGCGTCGTCGCCGGCATCACGCCGTTCAACTTCCCGTGCATGGTCCCGTGCTGGATGTTCCCGGTGGCCATCGCCTGCGGCAACACCTTCGTGCTCAAGCCCAGCGAGCGTGACCCGTCGGCCGCCCTGTTCATGGCCGACCTGCTGGCCCAGGCGGGCCTGCCGGCGGGCGTGTTCAACGTCGTCCAGGGCGACAAGGTCGCCGTCGACACGCTGTTGACGCACGTCGACGTGAAGGCGCTGTCCTTCGTCGGCTCGACCCCGATCGCGCAGTACATCTACGAGACCGGCGCGCACCACGGCAAGCGCGTGCAGGCGCTCGGCGGCGCGAAGAACCACATGGTCGTGATGCCCGATGCCGACGTCGACCAGGTCGTCGACGCGCTGATCGGCGCGGCCTACGGCTCGGCCGGCGAACGCTGCATGGCGATCTCGGTGGCCGTGCTGGTCGGCGACATCGCCGACCGCGTCGTCGAACGCGTGGCCGAGCGTGCCCGCACGCTGAAGGTCAAGAACGGCATGGAGCTGGACGCCGAGATGGGCCCGATCGTCACGGCCCAGGCGCGTGACCGCATCGAGGGCTACATCGGCATCGGCGTGGAAGAGGGCGCCCAGCTGGTCGTCGACGGCCGCAACTTCAAGGTGCCCGGCTTCGAGGGCGGCTTCTTCACCGGCGGCACGCTGTTCGACCACGTCACGCCGTCGATGCGCATCTACCAGGAAGAGATCTTCGGCCCGGTGCTGTCCTGCGTGCGCGTGCCCGACTTCGCCAGCGCGGTCGAGCTGGTCAACGCCCACGAGTACGGCAACGGCGTGGCCTGCTACACGAGCGACGGCAACGTCGCCCGCGAGTTCGCCCGCCACATCCAGGTCGGCATGGTCGGCATCAACGTGCCGATCCCCGTGCCGATGGCCTGGCACGGCTTCGGCGGCTGGAAGAAGAGCCTGTTCGGCGACATGCACGCCTACGGCGAAGAGGGCGTGCGCTTCTACACCAAGCAGAAGTCGATCATGCAACGCTGGCCCGCCAGCATCGCCAAGGGCGCCGAGTTCACGATGCCGACGGCGAAGTGATGTAGGCCCCTCGCCCGGCGGGTACGCCGGGCGGTCCCCCGTGGGGACACCGGGCCGGAAGGATGTCAGCCCCTCGCCCGGTGAGTACACCGGTCGGTCCCCCGAGGGGACCGGGCCGGCTTGGGGCGGCCCGGCGCTCGGCCCTGGGTTCGATGGGCACGAGCCCGTCGGACACCGGAGGTGTCCGACCTACCGGGGGGTCATGGGGAGCCGCGTGGAATGCGTTCGGCAACCGTTCGGAATGCCGCCCGAACCCCGTTCAATCCGCCATCGCCCACACCGGTAGGTCGGACACGGTCGTGCCCGGCCACCCCCAATGGCGCCGCCGGAGGGCGGCGGGATGTGGGGCGTTGAATGGCGTTCTGGTAGGTCGGACACCTTCGGTGTCCGACGGGCTCTGGGCCAAGGCGCGTCACGCGCGAAGTCGGCGTGTCCAGCCTTCTTTCAACACCGTTCAACCGGCTTTTGCACGGCCCGTCACGCGGTCGCTGAAACGCGGCATGTCGCCGTGCCGCATCAGCATGCGCCTGGACGACAGGACCTTCTTGCCGGCGTTCGCATCGGTGAAATCGTGCGTGTTGGCGAAGGGCACAATGTTCGCGTGGAAGCGAGGAGTGGCTCTGCCCAAGCCCGTATACAACGCCTACACACGATGCAGCTCGGGCAGGGGCTGCATTCCTGTTTCCGGCCGTGGATGGACGTGGCCAGATGACCATCAAGGCATCCAGCCTGCCGGGTCGACCATCCAGGGATTGCGAAATCACGGCGGTCCACGTCGTTCACGCACCCCATTGCGGCGTCCGACGCGGTCGTGCCGATGCGCCGACTCAACGGCTGTGCGAGCTGAGGGTCTCGTAGCGCAGGTCGTCCTGGCGGGCGAGCTGGCGGGCGATCAGGTCGCGGCGCTGGAGGGCGAGGTCGGAGACGAGGACGTCGAGGATCACCGTCTGCATCAGGCGCGAGACCATCGGCACCAGGGCCTGGCGGTCTTCCGGGTGGTCGACCGGCAGGACGACATCGGCCAGGCGGGCCAGGTCGCTGCGTTGCGGGCACATCGCGATGACCTTGGCGGCGCCGCGACGGGCGCGTGTGACGGCCTCGTTGATCGGCTCGATGGCGCCCGAGTTCGAGATCACCAGCAGCACGTCGTCGCCGCCCAGGAAGGCCGCCGTGATGCTCTGCAGCTGCGCGTCGGTGCGGGCCACCGCGCGCAGGCCGACGCGGCCGAACTTGTGCTGCGCCTCCTCGGCCACCAGCGCGGCCGTGCCGACGCCGTAGACCTCGATGTGACCGGCGTTCGCGAGCAGGGTCACGGCCTGCTCGAAGGCTTCCGGATGCAGCCGGTCGCGCAGCGCCACCATCGCCGAGATCGAGTTGTTGAGGATGGTCGCCATGCGCTCGGCCGTGGGCGCTTCGGGGCTGACACCGCGGTGCGTGACCTTGGTCGTGCCCGACAGGCCGGCACCCAGCCGCAGCTTGAAGTCGGCCAGGCCCTTGAAGCCCATCGAGCGGCAGAAGCGCAGCACGGTCGGCGTGCTGACGCCGCAGCGGTCGGCGATGCGGGCGATCGGGTCGCTCATCCAGGCACGTGGCGCCGACAGCAGGTCGTTGGCGACCAGTCGCTCGGAGGTCGACAGCTTCTGCAGCGCCGCGCGCACATCGTCGAGCAGCGGCTCGGCGCCGTGGTCGGCCGTCAGATGGTCTTCCAGGAAGGCCGAGGCGCCGCGCAGCGCCGAACGCGGCGCCACCACGACCCACGTCGGGATGGCCTGCAGCCAGCGCGTGAAACGGCCCTTCTGCTCGAAGCGGGCGCGAAACGCGGACTGCATGAAGAAGGGCAGGATCTTCGGCACGATGCCGCCGCCGATGTAGATGCCGCCGGTGCTGCCCAGCGTCAGCGCGAGGTTGCCGGCGACGGTGCCGAGCATCGCGCAGAACATCGACAGCGCCTCGCGTGCGACCGGGCAATGCGGCTCGGCCAGTGCGCGGGCCGACACCTCCGGCGCGGCCAGCGTGGCCGGCACGCTGCCGCCGGTGCGCGCGGCCAGCGTCTCGTAGATCAGCTCCAGCCCGCTGGCCGAGATCAGCCGTTCGCCCGAGGCATGGCCGTGACGCGCCTGCGCGGCGGCCACCACCAGCGCCTCCTGCGCGTCCTGCGGCGCATAGCTGGCATGGCCGCCCTCGCTGGGCAGCGTCACGTAGCGGTCCTGCACGGGAATCAGCGCCGACACGCCCAGGCCGCTGCCCGGACCGATCACGCCCTGCACGCCACCGGGTGACGGCTCACCGCCGCCGACCTGGACCTGCTCGGACGGTTCGAGCCGGGTCAGGCCCATCGCCAGCGCGCTGTAGTCGTTGACCGCCAGCAGCGTCTTCAGGCCCAGCCCGCGGCGCATGCCCTCGACCGAGAACGACCACGGGTGGTTGGTCAGCTGGACGTGGTCGCCCGAGATCGGGTTGGGCAGCGAGAACGCGGCATGGCGCACGGCCGGGTTGCCCTGGCTGGCCAGGAAGTTGCGCACCGCCTCTTCCAGCGACTCGAAGGCGGCGCAGGGCAGGACGTCCGAGGCGCTGTACTGGTCCGGGGCGCACTCGAGCGCGAAGCGCACGTTGGAGGCGCCAACGTCGGCCAGCAGCCGCAGGCCATCGGGGTACACGACCGTCAACTCGGGGGAGCTCATGGGAATCAGTGTAATGAAATTACGTTGTAACCCGGAAGTGGTCAGGCCCGCATGGAAATCCGTGTTTGTTCGGATCGGCAACTCGCAATCGATTGCGAAAGTCCATTGTCCTGGACAAAAACGTGATTGCGGTTGAGTGACGACCTTCCAAACTTCAGTGTTTACCCTGATTCGGAGATCGATGTATGGAAATTACATTGGCGGCGTGGCGGCTTTTGCCACCCCTTTTTGCGGAGACACCTTCCATGTCGATCACCTACAAGCACATCGTCGCCGGGCTCGCCCTGGCTTTCGGCGGCCTGGCCGGCGCTCAAGCCGCCACGCTGACCATCTCCTGCGGCAACAACGCTGCCGACGTCGAGTTCTGCGGCAAGTTCGCGGAAGAGTGGGGCAAGAAGAACGGCCACACCGTCAAGATGTACACGCCGCCGGCGAGCACGACCGACAACCTGGCCCTGCTGCGTCAGCAGTTCGCCGCCAAGTCGTCCGACCTCGACGTCATCATGATCGACGTGGTCTGGCCGGGCGTCATCAAGGACCACCTGGTCGACCTGAAGAAGTACAGCAAGGGCGTCGAGAAGGAGCACTTCCCGGCGATCGTGGCCAACAACACCGTCGACGGCAAGCTGCTGGGCATCCCCTGGTTCACCGACGCCGGCCTGCTGTTCTATCGCAAGGACCTGCTGGCCAAGCACGGCGTGAAGGTTCCGGGCACCTGGGAAGAGCTGGCCGCTGGCGCCAAGAAGATCCAGGACGCCGAACGCGCTGCCACCCCGGACTTCCAGGGCTTCGTGTTCCAGGCCAAGGCCTATGAAGGCCTGACCTGCGACGCGCTCGAGTGGGTCGTCAGCCACGGCGGCGGCACCATCATCGACGACAAGGGCAACATCACCATCAACAACCCGCAGGCTGCCAAGGCGCTCGACACCGCCGCCTCGTGGATCGGCAACATCGCTCCGAGCGGCGTGCTGAACTACGGCGAGGAAGACGCCCGCGGCGTGTGGCAGAACGGCAAGGCTGCGTTCATGCGCAACTGGCCGTACGCCTGGTCGCTGGGTCAGGCCGCTGACAGCCCGATCAAGGACAAGATCGGCGTCGCCGCCCTGCCCGCCGGCTCCGGCCCGGGTGCCAAGAAGGCCGCCACGCTGGGTGGCTGGCAGCTGGCCGTCAACAAGTACTCCAAGAACGTTGACGCCGCCGCCTCGCTGGCCCTGTACATGGCCAGCGCCGAGATCCAGAAGAAGCGCGCCGTCGGTGGTTCGTACAACCCGACGATCCCGGCCCTGTACAAGGACGCCGACATCGCCAAGGCGAACCCGTTCATGGTCGAGCTGCTGGACGTCTTCACCAACGCTGCGGCCCGTCCGGCCACCGCGACCGGCCTGAAGTACCCGGAAGTCTCGCAAGCGTTCTGGGACGCGACCCACGAAGTGCTGTCGAAGAAGTCGACCGGCGCCGAGTCCGTCAAGAAGCTCGAAGCCAAGCTCAAGCAGATCAAGAAGAACAAGTGGTGATCTGTTGAGTGACGTTGCGCCCCTCGGGGCGCAGCTCCGACGGGGCGCCTTCCTTCACCGGTCGCGCCCCGTTCCTGTCTTTGCAGTCGGGACCCTCCCATGAAAAACCGCGCGCGCATCGCCTGGACCTTCCTGATCCCGATGCTGGTCCTGATGGTCCTGGTGGCCGGCTGGCCGCTGGCTCGTTCCATCTGGTTCAGCTTCACCGACACCAACATCAACAACATCTCCGAATACAGCTACATCGGCTTCGACAACTACTTCTCGGAGTACGGGCTGTTCGGCAACTCGGTGTTCTCCAAGGAGTTCTGGGAGACCGACTGGGGTGTGTCGATCAAGAACACCTTCCAGTTCTCGATCGTGTCGGTGGCGCTGGAGACGCTGGCCGGCCTGGGCGTGGCGATGCTGCTGAACCAGGAGTTCAAGGGCCGTGCGCTGGTGCGCACCGCCGTGCTGGTGCCCTGGGCGATCCCGACCATCGTGTCGGCCAAGATGTGGGGCTGGATCCTGCATGACCAGTTCGGGCTGATCAACCAGCTGCTGGTCGACTTCGGCTTCATCACGACCAAGATCGCGTTCACCGCCGATCCGGCCTATGCGCTGTGGACGGTCGTGGCGGTCGACGTCTGGAAGACGACTCCCTTCATGGCACTGCTGTGCCTGGCCGCGTTGCAGACCCTGCCCAAGGACTGCTACGAGGCCGCCCGCGTCGATGGCGTGCACCCGCTGCGCCTGTTCTGGAAGGTGACGCTGCCGCTGATCAAGCATCCGCTGATGGTCGCGGTGATCTTCCGCCTGCTCGACGCGCTGCGCGTGTTCGACCTCATCTTCGTGCTGACGTCCAACAGCGGCAGCACCATCAGCATGTCGGGCTACGTGCGCCGCGACATGGTCGACAACGGCAACCTGGGCTCCGGCTCGGCCGCCTCGACATCGCTGACGTTCATCATCTTCCTGACCGCCGTGCTGTTCATGCGCGCCGCGCGGGTCAAGCTCAACGAGGAGTCCAACTGATGAACAAGCGTCCTCTGTGGGGCTCGATCGCGATCTACTTCTTCGCGTTCCTCGTCGTCGTCATCTCGGTCTATCCCTTCCTGTACACCGTCACGACCTCGCTCAAGACCGGCACCGCGCTGTTCAGCACCAGCCTGCTACCGGAGTCGCCGACCATCCAGAACTACATCACGCTGTTCCAGGGCAAGCAGCCCTTCGGCACGCAGCTGGGCAACTCGATCATGGTCGCCACCATCACGGTGGTGATCTCGATGTTCATGGCGATCACGGCGGCCTACGCGCTGGGCCGCATCAACTTCAAGGGCAAGAGCACGCTGCTGCTGGCGATCCTGGCGGTGTCGATGTTCCCGCAGGTGGCCGTGCTGTCGGGCATGTTCGAGCTGATGCAGTCGCTCGGCCTGTACAACCGCGCCATCGGCCTGGTCGTGCCCTACACCGTGTTCACGCTGCCCTTCACCGTCTGGATGCTGACCACCTTCATGCGCGGTCTGCCCAAGGAGCTGGAAGAGGCCGCGATCATGGACGGCTGCGGCCCCATGCGGATCATCTTCGAGGTCTTCATGCCGCTGCTCGCGCCGGCCCTCGTGTCGACCGGCCTGCTGGCCTTCATCGGCGCGTGGAACGAGTTCCTGTTCGCGCTGACCTTCGTGACCGACGACTTCCGCCGCACCGTGCCGGTGGGCATCTCGATGATCTCGGGCGCCACCGCCTACGAGATCCCGTGGGGCTCGATCATGGCCGCCTCGGTCATCGTGACCGTGCCGCTGGTGGTGCTCGTGCTGGTGTTCCAGCAGAAGATCGTCTCGGGCCTGACCGCTGGCGCCGTCAAGGGCTGACACGATGAAGGCCAGCAACAGCGGCTGGTGGCGCGGTGGGGTGATCTACCAGATCTACCCCCGCAGCTTCCAGGACAGCAACGGCGACGGCATCGGCGACCTGCCCGGCATCACGCGCCGGCTGGACCACATCGCCGCGCTGGGTGCCGACGGCATCTGGCTGTCGCCGTTCTTCAAGTCGCCGATGAAGGACTTCGGCTACGACATCAGCGACTACTGCGATGTCGACCCGATGTTCGGCACGCTGGCCGACTTCAAGGCGCTGGTCGAGCGGGCCCATGCACTGGGCCTGAAGGTCATGATCGACCAGGTGTATTCGCACACCAGCGACCAGCACCCGTGGTTCAAGGAGAGCCGATCCAGCCGCGAGAACGCCAAGGCCGACTGGTATGTCTGGGCCGACGCGAAGGCCGATGGCACGCCGCCCAACAACTGGCTGAGCATCTTCGGCGGCAGCGCCTGGCAATGGGACACGCGCCGGCGCCAGTACTTCCTGCACAACTTCCTGACCAGCCAGCCGGACCTGAACTTCCACCACCCCGAGGTCCAGCAGGCCGTGCTGGACTCGGTGAAGTTCTGGCTCGACTTCGGCGTCGACGGCTACCGGCTCGACGTCGTCAACTTCTACTTCCACGACCAGCAGCTGCGCCCCAACCCGGGCCGCGGCATGCCCGATGGCAGCGACCCGGCGGTCAGCCCGGTCAACCCGTACGCCTGGCAGTGGCACCACTTCGACAAGAGCCAGCCGGAGAACCTGCGGTTCCTGCAGCGCCTGCGTGCGCTGGTCGACCAGTACCCGGACACGACGATGGTCGGCGAGATCGGCGACGACGACGGCCTGGCCCGCGTGGCGCAGTACACCGCGCCCGGTCCGGACGGCCTGCCGATGCTGCACATGGCCTACTGCTTCGACCTGCTCGGCGAGCCGCACGGGTCGACCTACCTGCACGGCGTGTTCACGCGCTTCAACCAGATCGTCGGCCAGGGCTGGCCGTGCTGGGCCATCACCAACCACGACATCCCGCGCGTGGCCACGCGCTGGGGCGGCGCCCACCCGCCGGTCGGCCTGCTGAAGGCCGCCGCCGCGCTGCAGCTGAGCCTGCGTGGCACCGCCTGCCTCTACCAGGGCGACGAACTCGGCCTGCCGGAGGCCGACATCGCCTTCGAGGACCTGCAGGACCCGTACGGCATCACGATGTGGCCGGACTACAAGGGCCGCGACGGCTGCCGCACGCCGATGGCCTGGGAGGCCGATGCGGCCGACCTGGGCTTTGGTGCAGCGGGTTCAACCGTCAAGCCGTGGCTGCCGGTGGCCGAGCCGCACCGCGCCTTGGCGGCCGACCGCCAGCGCGGCCAGGCCGGCTCGGTCTACGAGACCTACCGCGCGCTGCTGGCGTGGCGGCGCGGCGTGCCGGCGCTGATCCACGGCGACATGACGCTGCTGGCCGTGCACCCGCAGGTGCTGGCCTATGTGCGCGAGCACGACGGCGAGCGCGTGCTGTGCGCCTTCAACCTGTCCGACACGGCGGTGCGCTGGTCGCCCGCAGCGGCGGACGGTGCCGCCATGCGCATCGGCCCGGTCCTTGCTGGCAGCGGCGTGCACGGTGCGGCCGTGCAGGGCGACGTGGTCGCCTTCGAACCTTGGGGCGTGCTGTTTGCACAGCTGGCCCGCGCCTGACCTGACATCACCCGAAGACACACCATGAGCAGCAGTACCTCCTCCGCCGTCGCCACCAAGGCCCCGAACAACGAGTGGTGGCGCAGCGGCGTCATCTACCAGATCTACCCGCGCAGCTGGCAGGACAGCAACGGCGACGGCATCGGCGACCTGCCGGGCATCACGCGCCGGCTGGAGCATGTCGCCAAGCTCGGCGCCGAGGCCATCTGGCTGTCGCCGATCTTCAAGTCGCCGATGAAGGACTTCGGCTACGACGTCAGCGACTACAACGACATCGACCCGATGTTCGGCACGCTGGCCGACTTCAAGGCGCTGGTCGACCGCGCCCATGCGCTGGGCCTGAAGGTCATCATCGACCAGGTCCTGTCGCACTGCTCGGACCAGCACCCGTGGTTCAAGGAAAGCCGCTCCAGCCGCGACAACCCGAAGGCCGACTGGTTCGTCTGGGCCGACGCGAAGGACGACGGCACGCCGCCCAACAACTGGCTCAGCGTGTTCGGCGGCAGCTCGTGGCAATGGGACACCCGGCGTCGCCAGTACTACCTGCACAACTTCCTGGCCAGCCAGCCGGACCTGAACTTCCACAATCCCGAGGTGCAGGAAGCGCTGCTCGCATCGGTGAAGTTCTGGCTCGACTTCGGTGTCGACGGCTACCGGCTCGACGCGATCAACTTCTGCTTCCACGACGCCGAGCTGCGCAGCAACCCCGGCATCGGCGAACCCGACGCGTCGAACCCGACGGTCGCCTCGACCAACCCGTACGCCTGGCAGCAGCACATCTACGACCGCAGCCGGCCTGACGCACTGGGCTTCCTGCAGCGCATCCGCGCGCTGGTCGACCAGTACCCCGACACGACGATGGTCGGCGAGATCGGTGACGAGTCCGGCATGTTGATGGTGGCGCAGTACACCGCCGACTTCGACAAGCTGCACATGGGCTACTGCTTCGACCTGCTGTCGCCCGACGGCAGCGCGGCGTACGTGCGTGGTGTCATCGCCAAGTTCGAGCGTGTCGCGCCGACGGCCGACAAGGGCTGGGCCTGCTGGGCCCTGTCCAACCACGACTGCGTGCGCCTGGCCTCGCGCTGGAACACCGGCTTCGACGCGCAGACCCAGGCCGCGATGGTGCGTGCCGCCGCCGCGCTGCAGCTGAGCCTGCGCGGCAGCGTCTGCATCTACCAGGGCGACGAGCTCGGCCTGCCCGAAGCGGTCATCGCCTATGAGGACCTGCAGGACCCGTACGGCATCACGATGTGGCCGGACTTCAAGGGCCGCGACGGCTGTCGCACGCCGTTCCCGTGGGAAGCCGACGGTCAGGACCTGGGCTTCAGCCCGGCCGGTGCAAGCGTCAAGCCATGGCTGCCGGTCAGCCCGGACCACCAGGCCCTGGCGGTCGACCGGCAGGAAGCCGATCCGGCCTCGACGCTGAACGCCTACCGCCGCCTGCTGGCCTGGCGCAAGACGCAGCCGGCGCTGCTCAAGGGCTCGTTGACGCTGGTCGGTGAAGACGCCCAGGTGCTGGCCTTCGTGCGCGAGCACGCCGGCGAGCGCGTGCTGTGCGCCTTCAACCTGAGCCCGACGACGGCCGCGCTCCCCCTCGATGCCACGATGGCCGTGGCCGACGTCCTGTCCGACAGCGGTGCGCGTGGCGCCACGCTCGACGGCACGACGGTGGCCTTCGAGCCCTTCGGCGTGTTCTTCGCCCGACTGGCCTGACCGGCCGGCTGATCTTCCAAACCTCTCGTCCAACCCACCACGCTCGCCATGTCACGCATCGACTTCAAGCAGATCTGCAAGCGTTATGCCCCCGGCCTGCCGCTGACCATCAACAACGCCAACCTCACCATCGAGAAGGGCGAGTTCTGCGTCTTCGTCGGGCCTTCGGGCTGCGGCAAGTCGACGCTGCTGCGCATGGTCGCGGGCCTGGAGGACATCACCTCCGGTGACCTGGCCATCGGCGGGCGTCGTGTCAACGACCTCGAACCGGCGCAGCGTGGCGTGGCGATGGTGTTCCAGAGCTATGCCCTGTACCCGCACATGACGGTGGCCGAGAACATGGCCTTCGGCCTGCGCGTGCTGGGCTCCGACAAGATCGCGATCGAGAAGAAGGTCAAGCGCGCGGCCGAGATCCTGCAGCTGACCCACCTGCTCGACCGCCTGCCCAAGGCCCTGTCGGGCGGCCAGCGCCAGCGCGTGGCGATCGGCCGCGCGATCGTCAAGGAGCCCGAGGTCTTCCTGTTCGACGAGCCGCTGTCCAACCTGGACGCCGCGCTGCGCGTGCAGACCCGTCTGGAGATTGCCAAGCTTCACCACGACATCGGCACCGCCAGCATGATCTACGTGACGCACGACCAGGTCGAGGCCATGACGCTGGCCGACAAGATCGTGCTGCTGCGTGCCGGCAAGGCGGTCGAGGAAGAGGGCAGCGTGGCCCAGTTCGGCACGCCGATGGACCTGTACCACCGGCCGCAGAACCTGTTCGTGGCCGAGTTCATCGGCAGCCCGAAGATGAACGTGCTGCCCGGCAAGCTGGTGCGTGCCGAGGCCGACCACGCGGTCGTCGAGGTGCATGGCGAGCAGATCACCGCCGCCGTCGACGCCCGTGCCGCCAAGCCGGGCGACAAGGTCTCGCTGGGCATCCGCCCCGAGCACCTGCTGGCCGGCGACGAAGGCGTCGGTGCGTCGCTGCATGCGTCGGTGCGCCAGCTCGAACGGCTGGGTGACTCGTCGATGCTCTACCTGGACATCGCCGCCGACGCGCCGATGGCCACGCTGCGTGTCGAAGGCCATTCCGGTGCCAACGCCGGCGACCGCATCACGCTGCGCGTGCGGGCCGAGCATTGCCACGTGTTCGATGCCGGCGGCCAGGCCTTCCGCCGCACGGTCCAATTGCCGGCCTGATCCGGGCCTGATCCGCGCCTGACCCCGGGCCCCGTCCGCGGCCCTCGACCCCGAACCCGCACGGGCCGCCGGCCGGCCCGTGTGTGCGTTCGCGTCCCCGTCGTTCAGCAGGAAATGCCGTCATGAACACACCCTGGTGGAAAACCAGCGTCGTCTACCAGATCTACCCGCGCAGCTTCTGCGACAGCAACGGCGACGGCATCGGCGACCTGCGTGGCATCACCTCGAAGCTGGACCACCTGCAGGCGCTGGGCGTCGACGTGGTCTGGCTGTCGCCGGTCTACCGCTCGCCGCAGGACGACAACGGCTACGACATCAGCGACTACCGCGACATCGCGCCCGAGTTCGGCACGCTGGCCGACTTCGACGAGATGCTGGCGGCCATGCACGCGCGTGGCATCAAGCTGGTGATGGACCTGGTGGTCAACCACAGCTCCGATGAACACGCGTGGTTCCAGCAGGCCCGCAGCAGCCGCGACAACCCGTACCACGACCACTACATCTGGCGCGAGCCGAAGGCCGATGGCTCGCCACCGACCAACTGGGAAGCGGCCTTCTCGGGCTCGGTGTGGGAATGGAACGAGCCGACCGGCGAGTACTACCTGCACATGTTCAGCCGCAAGCAGCCGGACCTGAACTGGGAGAACCCGGCCCTGCGCCAGGAGGTCTATGCGCTGATGCGCTTCTGGCTCGAACGCGGCGTCGACGGCTTCCGCATGGACGTCATCAACATGATCTCCAAGCCGTGGCGCGAGGACGGCAGCCTGCCCGACGCGCCGGTCGTGCGCGACGGCTTCCTGCAGCCCGGCTTCGCGCTGACCTGCAACGGCCCGCGCCTGCTGGAATACCTTCGCGAGATGCGCCACGAGGTGCTCGACCACCACGACACGCTGACGGTGGGCGAGGCGCCGATGGCGACCACCCGGCAGGGCCGCGAGATCTCGGACCCGGTCGATGGCGCGCTCAACATGCTGTTCCAGTTCGAGCACATGGACCTCGACAGCCTGCCCGGCGATCCGCGTGGCAAGTGGGCGCTGAAGCCGCTGGACCTGCGCGACCTCAAGCGCACGATGGCACGCTGGCAGGACGAGCTGCACGGCTGCGGCTGGAACAGCCTCTACCTGAGCAACCACGACCAGCCGCGGCCGGTCTCGCGTTTCGGCGATGACGGCGAGCACCGCGTCCGTTCGGCCCAGATGCTCGGCACCTGGCTGCACCTGCACCAGGGCACGCCCTATGTCTACCAGGGCGAGGAACTGGGCCTGGGCAACGTGCGCTTCCCGACCATCGACGACTACCAGGACATCGAGACGCGCAACATGTACCGCGTCGCGACGACCGAACGGGGCGAGGACCCTGCCGAGGTGATGCGCGCGATCCATGCCAAGGGCCGCGACAACGCCCGCACGCCGATGCCGTGGAACGACGGCCCGAACGCAGGCTTCACGACCGGCACGCCGTGGCTCAAGCTCAACCCGAGCTGGCCGCAGGTCAACGCCGCGCAGGCGGTGGCCGATGCGGGCTCGGTCTATCACTACTACCGCCGGCTGATCGCGCTGCGCAAGGCGCATCCGATCGTCGTCGACGGCCGCCACGACCTGCTGCTGGCCGAGCATCCGGCGCTCTACGCCTACACCCGCACGCTGGGTGCCGAACGCTGGCTGGTGGTGTGCAACTTCAGCGCCGACGAGCAGCTGTTCGAGCTGCCCACCGACATCCCGGCCGCACGCTGGGAGACCGTCATCGCCAACATCGAGACGCCGGCCGGGGCCGACCTGCACGCGCTGCCGATGCGGCCGTGGGAAGCCCGCGTGATCCGGCTGCTCGGCTGAGCCCGGCTTGCTGAACCCGACAACGACCACCCCGATCCCATCGATGAAGGAAGGACCCACCGTGGCCTCGAACACCTCATCCAGCCCCGCCGCCACCGTCGCGGCCTTCGACCATGCCGATGCCCGCGTGCAGCGGGCCCATGCCGCCGTCGCCGGTGCGCACGCCCGCGACCCGCTGTGGCCGGCCTTCGCTGCCCGGCTGCAGCAGCACCTGACCACGCTGGTCGGCGAGCTCGCGCCGCTCTATGGCCACCGGCCCGACTTCGAGGCCTTCCTGACCCGGCTGCTGCAGACCTGCTGGAAGTCGTGGACCTCGCGCCCGGCCGACCTGCGCGCGCTGGACGGCCGCCGCGAGGCCGAGCCCGACTGGTTCCAGTCGCACCGCATGGTCGGCGGCGTCTGTTATGCCGACCTGTACGGCGGCAACCTGCGTGGCATCGAGGCGCAGATTCCCTACTTCAAGTCGCTCGGGCTGACCTACCTGCACCTGATGCCGCCCTTCCTGTGCCCCGAGCCGCACAACGACGGCGGCTATGCGGTCAGCAGCTACCGCGACGTCAAGCCCAGCCTGGGCCACATCGACGACCTGCGCCGGCTGGCGCAGAAGCTGCGCGACGAGGGCATCTCGCTGGTGCTGGACTTCGTCTTCAACCACACCAGCGATGAACACGAGTGGGCCCGTGCCGCGCTGGCCGGCGACCCGCGCCACAAGGACTTCTTCTACATCTTCGAGGGCCGCGAGCAGCCCGATGCCTACGAGCGCACGCTGCGCGAGATCTTCCCCGACGAGCACCCGGGCGCCTTCAGCCCGCTGCCCGACAACCGCTGGGTCTGGACCACCTTCCACAGCTACCAGTGGGACCTGAACTACGGCAACCCGGACGTGTTCGACGCGATGGCCGGCGAGATGCTGCACATCGCCAACCTGGGCGTCGAGTTCCTGCGCATGGACGCCGTGGCCTTCATCTGGAAGCGCCTGGGCACCAGCTGCGAGAACCTGCCCGAGGCGCACAAGCTGCTGCGGGCCTACAACGCGGTCGCCCGCATCGCCGCGCCGGCCATGCTGTTCAAGAGCGAGGCGATCGTCCACCCGGACGACGTCGTCAAGTACATCGATCCGGCCGAGTGCCAGATCTCGTACAACCCGCTGCAGATGGCGCTGCTGTGGAACACGCTGGCCACGCGCGAGGTCAACATGCTGCAGAAGGCGCTGGCCGAACGCCACCACCTGCCGCAGCACACCGCCTGGGTCAACTACGTGCGCAGCCACGATGACATCGGCTGGACCTTCGCCGACGAGGACGCGATCCAGCTGGGCATCCACGGCTTCGACCACCGCACCTTCCTGAACCGCTTCTTCGTCAACCGGTTCCCCGGCAGCTTCGCGCGCGGCGTGCCCTTCCAGGACAACCCGGCCACCGGCGACTGCCGCATCAGTGGCACGGCCGCGTCGCTGTGCGGGCTGGAGCAGGGCGACCCGCACGCGGTCGCGCGCATGCTGCTGCTGTACGGCGTGGCGCTGTCCTCGGGCGGCATCCCGCTGATCTACCTGGGCGACGAGTTCGGCGCGCTCAACGACCACGGCTACCTGCAGGACCCGGGCAAGGCCGGCGACAGCCGCTGGGTCCACCGGCCGGCCCGCGACGTGGCGCGCTGGGAGCAGCGGCTCGACCCGTCGACCGATGCCGGGCGCATCTTTGCGGGGCTGTCGCACATGATCCGCGTGCGCCAGCACCTGCCGTCCTTCGCCGGTGGCCGGCTGACCCCGTTCTGGTCGGGCAACCCGGCCGTGCTGGGTTTCCTGCGCAATGGCGAAGGCCAGGCCGGCGGCGGCAACATCCTCGTGCTGGCCAACTTCAGCGAGAAGGAACAGGTCGTCGCGGCACGTGTGCTCTCGGGCATGCCGGGCGCGGCCGCCGACCTGATCGCGCAGAACGGCCACGACCTGCGCAGCGACCTGACGCTGGCGCCCTACCAGATGGTCTGGCTGGACTGCCGCCGCGCCTGAGGCCGCTGGCGGACCGCGCGATTCCTGTTCGCCGCTTGTTCGCCCGCACCCGCTGACCTGAACCCATACTGCGCGCCCGCACAGACCACTCGCACAGACCACCGCCGGAGACTGCCATGCTCGATGCCGCCACCCTTGCCGCCCTGATGCAGGGCGATCACGGCGATCCGTTCTCGGTGCTCGGCCTGCACCCGCTGGGGGGCGATCCGGCCAGCGCCGGCTGGGTCCTGCGGGTGCTGCTGCCAGGCGCCGCCGGCGTGCGGGCGCTGCGCCGCGACGGCGGTGCCGTGCTGGCCGAACTGCCGCGCATCCCCGGCTCGGACGTGTTCGAGGCGACCCTGCCGCCGAGCGCCGAGCGCGAGGTCTACGTGCTCGACGTCGACTGGGGCACCCATCGCCACGTGATGGAGGACGCCTACCGCTTCTCGACGCTGCTGGGCGACACCGACCTGTGGCTGCTGGCCGAGGGCACGCACCACCGGCCCTACGAGCAGCTGGGCGCGCATCCGGTCGAGATCGGCGGCGTGGCCGGAACGCGCTTCGCGGTCTGGGCGCCGAGCGCCCGGCGCGTCTCGATCGTCGGCGGCTTCAACAACTGGGACGGCCGCCGCCACATGATGCGGCTGCGCCGCGAGTGCGGCGTCTGGGAGATCTTCGTGCCGCACGCCGGCCCGGGCGACCTCTACAAGATCGAGATCAAGGGCGCCGACGGGCAGTTGCACGTCAAGTCCGATCCGGTCGGCTTCCGCGCCGAGATGCGGCCGCAGACCGCCTCGATGATCCACGGCCTGCCGCCGGTCGTGCCGGCCGATCCGGCCCGCCGCGAGGCCAACTCGATGAAGGCGCCGATCTCGGTCTACGAGGTCCACCTCGGCTCCTGGCGCAGCAACGAACGCGGCGAGTGGCTGACCTACCGCGAGATCGCCGACCAGCTCGTGCCCTACGCGCAGGACATGGGCTTCACCCACCTGGAGCTGCTGCCGGTCCACGAGCACCCGTTCGACGGCTCCTGGGGCTACCAGCCGACGGGCCTGTACGCGCCGACCTCGCGTTTCGGCTCGCCGGAGGACTTCCGCTACTTTGTCGCCAAGGCCCATGAGGCCGGCATCGGCGTGATCCTCGACTGGGTGCCGGGCCACTTCCCGACCGACGCCCACGGCCTGGGCCGGTTCGACGGCAGCCACCTGTACGAACACGCCGACCCGCGCGAGGGCTTCCATCAGGACTGGCAGACGCTGATCTACAACTACGGCCGCACGGAGGTGCGCAACTTCCTGGTCGGCAACGCGCTGTACTGGCTGGAGCGCTACGGCGTCGACGGCCTGCGCGTGGATGCGGTCGCTTCGATGCTCTACCGCGACTACAGCCGCAAGGACGGCGAGTGGATCCCGAACCGCTGGGGTGGCCGCGAGAACCTGGAGGCGATCGACTTCATGCGCCGCATGAACCACATCGTCGGCACCCAGCGCGACGGCGCCATGACCGTGGCCGAGGAATCGACCGCCTTCCCCGGCGTCTCGCGCCCGCCGAGTCCGGACCTGCAGGCCGGCGGCCTGGGCTTCCACTTCAAGTGGAACATGGGCTGGATGAACGACACGCTGCGCTACATGCAGCAGGATCCGGTGCACCGCAAGTACCACCACGGCCAGATGACCTTCGGCCTGGTCTACGCCTTCAGCGAGAACTTCATGCTGCCGCTCTCGCACGACGAGGTGGTGCACGGCAAGGGCTCGATCCTCGCGCGCATGCCCGGCGACGAATGGCAGCGCTTCGCCAACCTGCGGGCCTATTACGGCTTCATGTGGGGCCACCCGGGCAAGAAGCTGCTGTTCATGGGCTGCGAGTTCGGCCAGGGCACCGAGTGGAACGCCAACACCGCCCTGCCGTGGCACATGCTGGACTACCCGGCGCACCAGGGCGTGCAGCGCTGGGTGCGCGACCTCAACCGCGTCTACCGCCACCACGGCGCGCTGCACCAGCGCGACGTCACGCCCGACGGCTTCCAGTGGCTCAGCCATGACGACGCCGAGAACTCGGTGCTGTCCTTCGTGCGCTGGGGCGACGACGGCACGCACGTCGTCGTGGTCTGCAACTTCACCCCGGTGGTGCGCGAGAACTACCGCATCGGCGTGCCGCAGGCCGGCGCCTACCGCGAGCTGATCAACAGCGACGCGGCGGTCTACGGCGGCAGCGGCGTGCACAACCCCGTGCGCCCGACCGAGGCGGTCGGCCAGCACGGCTGCGCGCAGTCGCTGTCGCTGACCATCCCGCCGCTGGCGACCGTGATGTTCGTGGTCGACGCGGGCTGAAGCGGACGCACCCGCCGGGCCCGTGGCTTGCATGGGTCCGGGCACGGGCCTGCGATCGTTCACGCGCTTGCAGTTTCGAACCCCACCTGTAACTGGAAGGACGTGGCGTCCCGCAGAATGAGGGTTAACCCTTGAGTCACGGGAGAACACCATGACCCCTCCGACGCAGGCTGCGGCCCGCCAGGCCGACCTTCCCATCGAAGGCACCCCCGCCACCGACCGTCTCTCCGGCTGGGTCGAGCAGGCCCGCCAGATCATCCTGTCGCGCCAGGACGCGGCCACCGGCCTGCTGCCGGCGAGCACCGCGATCACGGTGCATGGCGACTACACCCACGCCTGGGTGCGCGACAACGTCTACAGCATCCTCGCCATCTGGGCGCTGGAACTGGCCCACCGCGAGCGCGATCCCGCCCTGTCGGCCGAGTTGCGCGAGCGGGTCGAGGCGCTGATGCGCGGCCTGCTGGCGGCGATGCTCAAGCAGGCCCACAAGGTCGAGCGCTTCAAGCACACCCAGCACCCGCTGGACGCCCTGCACGCCAAGTACGCGACGACCACCGGCGACCCGGTCGTGGGTGACGCGGAATGGGGCCACCTGCAGATCGACGCGACCGCGATCTTCCTGCTGCAGCTGGCGCAGATGAGCGCCAGCGGCCTGTCGATCGTGCGCGAGCCGCACGAGGTCGCGTTCGTGCAGAACCTCGTCCACTACCTCGCCCGCGCCCACCGCACGCCCGACTACGGCATCTGGGAGCGTGGCCACAAGCAGAACCAGGGCCGGGCCGAGATCAACGCCAGCTCGGTGGGCATGGCCAAGGCCGCGCTCGAAGCCATCGCCGACGCCGACCTGCTGCCCGGCCGGGCGCCGCGCATCCTCGTCCAGGGCGACGACATCGCACATGCCCGCAGCACGCTGGCCGCGCTGCTGCCGCGCGAGTCCGAGAGCAAGGAGACCGACGGCGCGCTGCTGTCGGTGATCGGCTACCCGGCCTTCGCGGTCGACGACCCGGCGCTGATCGAGGCCACGCGCACGCGCATCGTCGCCAAGCTGCAGGGCCGCTACGGCTGCAAGCGCTTCCTGCGCGACGGCCACCAGACCGTCGTCGAGGACCACAGCCGGCTGCACTACGAACAGGGCGAGCTGCAGCGCTTCCGCCGCATCGAGAGCGAGTGGCCGCTGTTCTTCACCTATCTGCTGATCGACGCCCGCCTGCGCGAGGACACGGCCGGCGCGGCCGACTACCGCGAGCGGCTCGAATCGCTGATGGTCGAGCGCGATGGCCAGCGCCTGCTGCCCGAGCTGTACATCGTGCCGGCTGACCGGATCGACGCCGAGCGCGAGCAGCCGCACAGCCAGGACCGCGAGCCCAACGACAACGTGCCGCTGGTGTGGGCCCAGAGCCTCTACCTCGTCGGCGCGCTGCTGCAGGAAGGCTGGGTGCGGCCTGAACAGCTCGACCCGCTGAACCGGCAACGGACGCTGGAGCCGCTCAAGGGCGTTGCCGCGTCGAGTCCGGCCGATGCCACCGTGCAGCTGACCCTGCTGGCGACCGATCCGCTGGTGCAGGCGCGGCTGGCCGTGCACGGCATCCGGGCGCAGACGCTGGCCGAGGTCCGGCCGCTGGCCGAGGTCCGATATGCCGACGAGCTGGAAGCCACGCTGACCCACCTGGGCCGCTGGGACGACCTGGGCCTGAGCGGCCGCCCGGCCCAGCGCCTGGGCGCCCTGGCCACCAGCAAGGTCTACCGCCAGGGCGGGCGCACGACGGTCTTCCTGCCGTCGCTGTTCAACCGCCAGGGCTTCTATCTCGGGCTGGACAACGGCCTGCTGATCGACGAGATGCAGGCCGAGATCGCGTGGCTGGGCCGCCATGCCCGCCACCTGCCGTGGGCGGTCGACGCCCGCGTGGCCGCCGACGACGCCACGCCGATGCTCCCGCACCGCCGCGAGCGTCGCCCGTCACGGCCGCTGATGGCCGTGCTGATCACCCAGCCGATGCTGGACACGCGTGGCGCCGACGCCCTGCTGGCGTGGCTGCGCAGCCTGACGACCGCGACGCTGGCCGAGCTGCTGCCGCAGACGGCGGTGTGCACCATCGACCACTTGCCGCCGCTGCCGCCGCAACCACGTTCGGCGCCCGACACCGGCGCCGTCGCCGCCGCCGTGCTGCACTGGGAAGAGGCCGCCACGCGCGCGCTCAGTCCCGCCCGCGCGGCCACGCTGGAGCGCGAGCACGACCCGTCCTTCCACCAGCGCCTGCTGGCCCGCAGCCGTAACCCCTACGAGCAGATCGAGGTGCTGTCGCTGCTGTCGCAGCGCTGGGGGCTGGATGCGCGTTCGTCGCTCGGCGGCACCGTGCGCGAGCTGGCCGAGGCGATCTACGCCCGCGCCGGCGCCGAACGCCGCTGGGGCGTGCTGCGCCGTGCAGCGGCGGTGCTGGACATCCAGGACGAGACGCTGGAGGACGCCGTCTCGCAGATCGTCGGCCGCGGCAAGCAGGTCTCGCTCGGCCGCGCCTACGACGTCCAGGCCATCATTTCCTCGCCGCTGGGCAATGCCGAGCTGTTCGAGCGGCTGCGCCGCTTCGGCGGTGACGACGCCCGGGCGCGGTTGCTGATCCAGGAACTGGTGCTGCTGCTGGGCACCATGATCAAGGCCGACCCAGGCCTGTTCAAGGGCACGCTGACGCTGCGGCCGTGGTACCTGCTGCTGCTGATCACCGGCCGGCTGGCGCTGGAACATGCGATCAGCCAGGCGGAGGCCTTCGACCACCTGCTCGACTGCAGCCCGCAGGCGCTGATGGCGCGGCTGCGCGAGGTCATCGCCCGCGAGCAGGAGATGGGCCGCGACCTCGTGCGCCTGCAGTCGCTGCGCGTGCACGAGACCGGCGACGGCGAGACCGCGCTGGTGGCGGTCGACTTCTCGGCCTCGCACGACCCGGTGCTGCCCGACGACGTGCCCGGCTGGCTGGCGTGGCGCGAGCTCAGCGGCGTGCTGACGCGTGTGCCCGGCGACTTCCACGAACGCATCTGGGCGCTGCTGCGCCAGGTGCCGGGCCTCGTCATCGGTGACCAGCTCGACGCCCGCAACCGGCTCGACAGCACGCTGGCCCGTGCCGACAGCACGCCGGGCGAACGCGGCTTCGCGCTGCAGGTCGAGGAACTGCTCGAGAAGATCCAGGCACCCGAGTACCGCCAGCTGACGATCGAGGCGCTGCTCGCGCTCAGCGACATCTTCCGCGCCAACGCGGACCTGCGGCTGGGCAGCTGGCTGGTGATGGACGTGCTGATCGGCATCGCCGTCCGCCTGGGCTGGCAGGAACGCCGCGTCGGCCATGTCGCGGCCGACTACAACGAACACCGCGCGCAGGCCTGGACCGAGTTCTATGCCAACCCGCCGCACCGCGTCGCCAACCTCGTGATGGCGGCGGTGAGCTATCTGGTGGAGCAGGCGCGCGCCGAGGCGGCGCAGGCGGTGGCGGAGGCTGCGGCGGCCGAGGCGGAAGTCGTCGCGGAGGCTGCGGTGGACGGGGCCGAGACGGCCGATGGTGGGGCGGTCGAAGCCGCTGAAGTCACCGCCGAGGCGGGTCAGGCGGCTGGGGGGTAGGGCTGGCTGGCGGGTGGTTGGGGTGCTGGTTGGGGGAGCCCAAATCCCCCCTGGCCCCCCTTTTGCAAAGGGGGGAACTCACTGTCCCGCCCGCGCGTTGAATCCAGCTCTTGCAATCGGAACTCACTGTTCCGACCGCGCGTTGAATCCAGCTCTTGCAATCGGAACTCACTGTCCCGACCGCGCGTTGAACCCCCCTTTGAAAAAGGGGGGCAGGGGGGATTTGCAGCCTCACCGACACGCTCCCGCCCACACGCCCCGCAACCACGCCGCGCACGCGAGGTTGTTGTCCCAGATCGAATACCGCCCGCCCCCGCCGTAGTCGGCGAAGGGGATGAACTCGCAGCTGATCTGCCGGGGCGCGCGGTCCGGGTGCTGGCGCATCCAGTCGAGCAGCGCGATCACCGCGTCCTTCCACGGGCGCAGCGCGTCCTCGCGCCATTCGGCGTGGAAGGTGCCCGGCGGTGGCGCGATGAAGGGGTACTGGATGGCCCGTCCCGGCAGGCCGCGCTGGCGGTTCATCGCTGCGTTGTGCGGGATGCCGGGCGCGACGCTGCGGGCATGCGCGTGGGCCACCCAGCCTTCGCGCAGCCACATCGCGTAGAGCGCCAGGTCGCTGTCGGGTGACAGCAGCGCGCGGGCGCCGTCGGGCTGGTCGGACAGGCCGCTCAGCGCCAGTTCGGCGGCATGGCCGATCTTGAAGATCAGGTGCGAATGGTCGAGCGTCAGGCGCATCGGCAGGTGGCGGCGCGCCAGCAGCTCGGCCACGCGTTCGACGCGGTGGAAGTCCTCGCTCCACATGTCGACGTGGACCTCCAGCGTCGGCAGGCATCCGACCGGTTCGCCGTGTTCGAGCGCCTCGGCATAGAAGTCCGCGACCTGCTGGTCGGTGATCGGCCGGCCGCCGGCATGGCGCGCGTACAGCTGCAGGTTGAACAGCGTCGCGCCGAGCCGGCCGCCGGTGGCGAGGCCCCAGCGCATCCGGGCCTCGTCGCGGCCGGCGCAGAAGATGCCGCCGAACACGCCGATGGGGATGCCGTGGCGCTCGACCAGGTCGAACCAGGGCGAGAAGTCCTCGCCCGGATCGATGTTCTTCTCGACGTAGTCGAACGCGCCGCTGTGCCGCACCCAGGCGTAGCGCGTCGCGGGTTGCGGCGTGCGGATGCCGTCGTGCAGCAGCACGCCGTCGATGTTGATGCCGACCCGCAGCGGCGCGATCGGCGCTGCCGGCACAGGCTCATTCGATGAGCCAGTCATGCTCACTTGAAGATGACGGTCTTGTGCCCGTTGAGCAGCACGCGGTGTTCGCTGTGCCACTTGACGGCGCGGGCCAGCACCTGGCTCTCGGTGTCGCGGCCGATGGCGGTCAGGTCGTCGACCGTCAGGCTGTGGTCCACGCGGGCGACGTCCTGCTCGATGATGGGTCCTTCATCCAGATCGGCCGTCACGTAATGCGCCGTCGCGCCGATCAGCTTCACACCGCGGTCCAGCGCCTGGTAGTAGGGCCGCGCGCCCTTGAAGCTGGGCAGGAAGCTGTGGTGGATGTTGATCGCCTTGCCCGCCAGCGCGCGGCACATCGGGTCGCTCAGGACCTGCATGTAGCGCGCGAGCACGACCAGCTCGGCGGCCTCGTTGCGGATGATGTCGAGCTGGCGCGCCTCGGCATCGGCCTTGCTCGCCGCCGTCACCGGGATGTGGTGGAACGGGATGTTGTAGCTGGCGGCCAGCTGGTAGAAGTCGCGGTGGTTCGAGACGATCGCGCGGATGTCGATCGGCAGCAGGCCGCTCTTGAAACGGAACAGCAGGTCGTTGAGGCAATGGCCGTGCTGGCTGACCAGGATGACCGTCGACATCTTCGTGTCGGCGCGTGTCAGCTCGGTGCTCATGCGCCATTGCGCGGCCAGCTCGGCCAGCGCGTTCTCCAGGCCGGCCTGCGGCGTCTGCTCGCAGGCGAACTGCACGCGCATGAAGAACAGGCCGGTCTGCGCGTCGTTGAACTGCGCCGCCTCGGTGATGTTGCCGCCGAGCGAATACAGCAGGCCCGCGACGCCGTGCACGATGCCGGGCTGGTCAGGACAGGAAAGCGTGAGGACGTAGGTCGGGCTCATGGCGGGTACTCGTGTGGAGGGACAAGGCTGCGCCCCACCGGCCGGTCGGACCGGCAGGACGAGGGCTCTGAAGCAGTGGGTAAAGGGGAAGCGCCGGTCGCCGGGGGCTCCGGCTCAGGCGCGTTCGAGCGCGTCGGCGAACTGCGCCAGCACGTCTGGCGCGACGGCCACCTCGTGGCGCTTCTCGGGGTAGGTGCCGCTGGCCACGTCGGCCTGGTACTCGCGGAAGGCGGCGACCCGTTCGGCCTGCAGACGGTCGAGTTCGGCGGCGAAGTTGCGGTACTGCTTCGCGTGGCGCGGCACATGGCCGCGGTTGAAGCCGAGCACGTCGCTGGCGAACAGGTACTGCGCGTCGCAGCCGGCTCCCGCGCCCATCGAGATCAGCAGCAGCTTCGTGCGCTGCGAGATCAGCGTCGCGACCTCGGCCGGCACGACCTCGATCTCGGCGGCGAAGGCGCCGGCCGCTTCGAGCGCCTGGACCTGGCGCCAGACCAGCAGCGCGCTGTCGAGCGTCTTGCCGACCGCCTTGAAGCCGCCGGTCCACGTGCATTGCGACGGGATCAGGCCGCTGTGGCCGCACACGGGGATGCCCTCGTCGCGCAGCCGTCGCACGATGCCCATGCTGGCGGCGCAGTAGACGGCATCACCGCCGGCCCGCATCGCGGCGAAGGCGGCGCGCAGGTAGTCCTCGGCGGTGATGAAGTCGCCGTATTCGAGGCCGGGGATCGCGAAGATCGTCGGCGCCGCCTCGCGGAAGGCCGGGCCGAGCAGCGCGGGCGGCACCGACACCATGTCGACGCCGGCCTGCTGCGCGGCGGCGGCCTCGTCCAGCGTCTCGACCCGCAACATGCTCAGCTGCCGGCGACCCTTTTGGGCCTGCAGGTCGGCGATGGTCGGACGTTGGGGCTTCTTCATGGTGTCTCCGGGGAAGGGTCAGGTCGTCAACAGGCTCTTGAGCTTCACGGCCGGATCGGCCAGTTGCTCGGCGGTGGCGTGCACGCCGCGTTCGACCAGCGTGCGGGCGAGCTTGAGTTCCTTGGCGACCGCCGTGGTCGGGCCGCAGCCGCTGACGCCGACGATGCGGCCGTTGCCGTCGAGGTAGAGGTTCAGCTCGGCATCGATGTCGCCGAGCGGACGCTGCACGGCGGTGACGCCCAGCGCGGGTTCGCCGCTGACCTGCAGCTGCCAGTCGAACTGGTCGGACCAGAACCAGGCGGTGCTGGTGTAGCTGGCGTCGCCGCCGAGCATGTTCAGCGCCGCGACGCGGGCCTGGGTCTCGGCGTTGTGCCAGGTCTCCTGGCGGATCGGCTGGCCCGACAGCGGGCTCGGGAATTCGGCCACGTCGCCGGCCGCGTAGACACCGGCCGCGGAGGTCGCCAGCCGGCGGTCGACGACGATGCCGCGTTCGATGCGCAGCCCGGCAGCGCGCGCCAGCTCGGTCGCCGGCTCGATGCCGATGCCGACGACGACCGCGTCGGCCTGCAGCGGCTCGCCGTCGGTCAGGTGGACGATCAGGCCGGCGCCGGCCGGCTCGAAGGACTTCGGCACCACGCCCAGGCGCACGTCGACGCCGTGGCGGCGGTGCAGCGCCAGCACACGTTCGGCGACGCTGGCCGGCACGGCCCGGCCCATCAGGCGCGGGGCGCCTTCGAGCAGCGTCACGGTGCAACCGAGCTTGCGGGCCGAGGCGGCGACCTCCAGCCCGATGAAGCCGCCGCCCACCAGCACGACATGCGCGCCGGCCTTCAGGCGCGGCGCCAGCGCGAGCGCGTCGTCCTGGGTCCGCAGCGCCTGCACGGCGGGGTGGTCGGCACCGGGGATGGCCAGCACGCGGGCATGGCCGCCGGTGGCCAGCAGCAGGGCCTGGTAGGCGAGGCTGCGGCCGTCGGTCAGCATGACCTGGCGGGCCATCGGGTGGATCGAGGCGACCGTGCCGGTCCAGTGCGTGATGCGGGCGCTGTCACAGGCCTCGGGCGTCAGGATCGCCGTCTGCGCCAGCGTCTGTTCGCCGGTCAGGATGCCCTTGGACAGCGGCGGGCGCTCGTAGGGCAGGGCGGTCTCGGCACCGATCAGCACGATCTCGCCGGTCCAGCCGGCGTCGCGCAGGTGCTGGGCCGCGCGGCCGCCGACATGGCCGGCGCCGACGATCACCATCGCGGGTTCAAGGTTGTGGGGCATGGCGCGCTCGCAGAGGGGTTCGGGGGGCCGGGGCAGGAGCCAGGGGAGCCTGGGGAGCCAGAAAAGAGGCCCGGAATGGAACGATTCTAGGAATCGACCCCCGCGTCTGCAAATGGATTTCTATTTTTTGAGCTAGGGGAAAACGTGGTTCCACCGTGGCGGAGGAACGAAAACCGGCTTCGTACAATCGACCGTCAACGCCACCCAACGGGCCTGCACCGCCGCGCCTCCCATGTCCGACATCGCCCCCCAGAAGCTCAGCGTCGAGCAGCTGCTCAAGCGCATCTCGCAGGAGTACGAGAGCCTCAGCAAGCAGCTCAAGCTGATTGCCCGCCATGTCGAACAGCACCGCGACCACCTCGGGCTCGAAGGCATCCAGGAAGTGGCGGCGCAATGCGGCGTGCAGCCTTCGGCGGTCGTGCGTTTCGCCAAGCATTTCGGCTTCAGCGGCTACACCGAGCTGCAGCGCATCTTCCGCGACGGCCTGAGCCAGCAGATCGCGCCGAGCCGCAACTACAAGGCCCGCATCCGCGAGGTGATCGACTCGGGCGCGGGCAGCCTGTCGTCGGTCGAGATCGCGCACGAGTTCCTCGGCGGCAGCATCGCCGGCATGCAGGAGCTGCAGAACGACCTCAGCGGCCCGGCCTTCAAGCAGGCCGTTGACCTGCTGGCCGAGACCGACGTGATCTGGATCTGCGGCTCGCGGCGCAGCTTCTCGGTCGCCGTCTACCTCGACTACGCGCTGCAGCACACCGACAAGCGGATCATGCTGGTCAGCGCGATGGGCAGCATGCACGAGGGCCAGACGCGCTCGGTGCGCGCGGGCGACGTGATCATCGCGATCTCGTTCTCGCCCTATGCCGAGGAGACCGTGACGGTGGCCCAGCAGGCGGTGCAGCGCGGCGCGCGGCTGATCGCGATCACCGACAGCCGCATGAGCCCGCTGGCGCGCGACGCGCAGGTCGCGCTGGTGGTGCAGGACAACTCGACCTTCGGCTTCCGCTCGCTGACCAGCACGATGGGCCTGGCGCAGAGCCTGTTCATCGCGCTGGCCTACCGGCTCGAACTGCCGTACCGGCCGACCACGACGGCCGCTGCACGCGAGACGCGCGACACGACCAGCTGATCGGGCCGCCGGCCGTGCGACGGCCCGCGCCTCAGCGCACGATCTTCTCGAGCGGCGCATTGAGCGGTCCATCCAGGTAGGGCGGCAGGTCGCGCAGGTTCTCGGCGCAGAACAGCCGGAAGTCGTTGGGCTCGTCGCGCGGGGCCTCGTCGACGTAGCCGCTGGCGTGCAGCAGGTGGTGCAGCCCGGCGACGATCTGGCCGTCCGGATCCTGGTCGATGACGAGGTCCAGCAGGCCCTCGCGCAGCCAGCGGCGGTGGTCGTCGCTCAGCTCGTGGCCGATCCAGGTGATGCGCCGGGGCAGCAGCTCGCGGGCCTGTTGCAACGCCCTGGCGACCCCGGCCGTGCCGGCACCGCTGTGGTAGACGGCCGCCAGCGGCACACCGTCGCGCCGGCTGTCCTGCAGCGCCTGCTGCACGGCGATCCGGACCCGGTCGGCATCGTCCAGGCATTCGACCGGCGGGCCGGCCTGCAGGTGCGGCGCGTGTTCGGCCAGCGCCTGCTGGCAACCGGCGATGCGCTCGGCGTGGGCGCGGTAGCTCAGCCGATGGGTCAGCAGCAGCACGCGGCCCGGGCCGGGGCCGGGCTCGGGCGGCGTCATGCGGCCGATGAAATGCCCGGCGGTGCGGCCGGCACGCAGGTTGTCGATGCCGGCGTAACGCAGGCCCTCGATCTCGCCAGGGCCGCCGATCGCGCTCATCAGCGTCACCACCGGGATGCCGCGCTCGCGCTGGCCGTGCAGCGCCTCGCGCACCAGCGGGCTGTCGTGCAGGGCGACCATCAGGCCGTCACGCCGGTGGCGCGGCTGGCCGATGGCCTGCTGCAGCGCGGCCTCGTCGGCCGCGTCGACGCGGTGGCGGTGGATCACGATGCGGGCGTCCAGCATCTGCGCGCTGCGCTGCAGGGCCAGTTCCAGGCGGCTGAAGTAGGGCGTCGGGCTGGCCGCCAGGATCACGTCGTAGCGGGTCAGGCCGTGGCGCGGGTCGGGCAGCACGCGTGGCACGCCGAGCTGCTTGGCGGCGGCGACGACCCGGGCGCGGGTCTCGGCCGAGACGCTGCCGCGTTCGTTGAGCACGCGGTTGACGGTCGACACGCTGACGCCGGCCGCGCTGGCGATCTCGACGAAGCGGGCCGACCGCTTGCGCCGGACCTGCGCGGCTGGGGCTGGCATCGACACGTTCAGGCCCTGGCCCGATCAGGCCGGTTGCGCGTCGGCGACGGCCGCATCCAGCCAGGCCATGCTGGCGGCCAGCTCGGCCTCGATCGAGGCCGACGCGGCGACCGATTCGGCGAAGGGCTCGAACGACACATAGCCGGCATAACCCGCATCGAGCAGGCGGCGGATCTGCGCCGGGTTGCCCAGTCGGTCTGCCGAGCCGACCAGCACGCGGTGGCCGTCGCGCATGTCGGGCACGGTCACGGCCGAGTCCTCGACGCCGGAGATGTGGATCAGCCCGGTCCACTGCGGGAAGAACAGGCCTTCGCCGGCCAGGTGGTGGTGGAAGGTGTCGTGGACCAGCCGGAAGGTCGCGTCGGCGCCGATCTCCTCGAACGCGCGCACGGCCTGCGACTTGCGGCGCACGGCGCATTCCTCGAAGCCCAGCGGCTCGACCAGGCCGACGATGCCGTGGTCGGCCAGGATCGGCCGCAGCGCCTTCAGCGCATGGACCAGCGCGGCGTGGCGCGCGTCGGCCGAACGGGCATCGGCGCGGCTGTTGGTCGGGCAGAGCACCAGCGCCTGGGCGCCGCAGTCGCGGGCATAACGGGCCAGCTCGACGGCTTCGGCCTCGCGTTCGGGCGTGAACTGCTCGAAGCGCTGCAGCGCGTTGATCGAGCGGATCACCAGGCCGTGGTCGCGCGCGATGGCGCCGATGGTCGCGGCCGGCGTGCCGTCGGTGATCTCGACGCCGCCCAGGTCGTTGCGGATCTCGATCGCCTGCACGCCCAGCCGGCGGGTCATGGCGGCGTAGGCCTCGAAGCCCATGCGCGGGGCGGACATGCGGTTCAGGCAGAAACGAAGGGCGGACATGGGGTCTCCTGGGGCGGCATCCGGATCGGTGCGATGGGCATCGACTCTAGGTCGGCGGCGCGGATGCGTCCGGATGGACCTTGACCTTTTATGGTCAATCGGACGGGTCTCCGGACCGGGTCGCCGGGCCGCTCCTCGGTGTTTCCCCTAGGAGTGGCCTCGGCGCAGATCGGTCACACGCCGGGTACGCATTATTCAATGACCGTCAGTTTCAGAAAAAAAATTCCAAAAAAGAAGGCGGTCTGGCTATAGTCCGCACCGCCTATCGAACACCCGTCCCGTCGAGGAGTCACCCATGAAGAACGTCGCCGTCTTTGGCGCTGGCCGCATCGGCCGCATCCACGCCACCAACCTGGCCGCGCTGCCGGGCGTCCGGCTCAAGTCCATCTGCGACCCGATGGGCGACAGCGCCGCGCAGCTGTCGCAGCAGCTCGGCGCCGAGGTCTCGACGATCGAGGCCGTTCTGGCCGACAAGAGCATCGACGCCGTCGCGATCACCTCGCCGACGACGACCCACTCGGACCTGATCACGCGTGCGGCGGCGGCCGGCAAGCACATCTTCTGCGAGAAGCCGGTCGACCTGTCGGTGCCGCGTGCCATCGCCTGCGGCGAGGCCGTCAAGGCAGCCGGCGTGGCCTGCATGATCGGTTTCCAGCGCCGCTTCGACCCGACCTTCAACGAGGCCCGCACCCGCATGGACAAGGGCGAGATCGGCAACCCCGAGATGCTGATCATCACCAGCCGCGACCCGGGCGCGCCGCCGGCCGAGTACATCAAGGCCTCGGGCGGCATCTTCCGCGACATGCTGATCCACGACCTGGACGTGTTCCGCTGGATCCTCTGCGCCGACGGCGACGAGGCCGACTGGCTGAGCGCCTCCGGCTCGGTGCTGACCGACCCGGCCATCGCCGGCCTGGGCGACTACGACAGCACCGCCGTCACGATCCGCACGAAGAAGGGCCGTCTCTGCCAGATCAACACCAGCCGCCGCGCCGCCTACGGCTACGACCAGCGCTTCGAGGTGCTGGGCTCGACGGGCATGCTCCAGTGCGGCAACCAGACGCCCAGCCAGGTCGTGCAATGGGACGCCAGCGGCGTGCGCGCCGACAAGCCCGAGGCCTTCTTCCTGCAGCGCTACGCGGCCGCCTACAAGGCCGAGATCGCCCACTTCTTCGACTGCCTGCAGACCGGCGCGGCCTTCCGCACGACGGTGGCCGACGGCGTCAAGGCGCAGATCCTGGCCGATGCGGCGACCGAAAGCGCCAACAGCGGCCAGCCGGTCAGGCTCTGAGCCGTCTTCCCCATCCACGCCCGCGCCAGGACTGTTCCCATGACCTCTTCCACCGTTCGCAGCACGCCCTTGCGCGTGGGCATCGCCGGCCTGGGCCGGCTGGGCCGCCGCCATGCCGAGGCGCTGGCGTTCTCGACCCGCCATGTCCAGCTGGTCTCGGCCTGCAGCCCGGTCGAGGCCGAACGCGACCATGCGCGTGACGTGCTGGGCGTGTCGCGCGTTCACGCCGACTTCGATGCCTTCATCGCCGACCCGGACGTCGACGCGGTCGTGCTGGTCACGCCGACCACCTTGCATGCGGACCAGACCATCGCGGCGCTGAAGGCCGGCAAGCACGTGTTCGTCGAGAAGCCGCTGGCGCTGAACGTGCCCGACTGCGAGCGCGTGCTGGCCGTGGCCGAGCAGCATCCCGGCCAGATCGCGATGGTCGGCTTCGTGCGGCGCTTCGATGCCAGCTACCAGAACGCCCATGCGGCGATCACCGCCGGTGACATCGGCCGGCCCTTCCTCGTGCGCTCGCAGACCTGCGACCAGAACGACCCCGATGGCTTCTTCGTGCGCTTCGCGCCGACCTCCGGCGGCATCTACATGGACTGCAGCGTGCACGACATCGACCTGGCGCGCTGGATGCTCGGCCGACCGAAGGCGCTGCGGGCCTTCGCCAGCGGCACGATCGCGCTGCACCCCGGTCTGGCCGAGTGCAACGACGTCGACAACGGCCTGGCGATCGTCGAGTTCGAGGGCGGTGCGCGCGCGGTCTTCTATGCCTCGCGCACCTTCGCGCATGGCCATGAGACGACCACCGAGGTGATCGGCACGGCCGGCAAGCTGCTGGTCGGCGAACACGCCGCGCTGGACCGCGTGATCCGCAGCGATGCGCGTGGTGTCGGCCATGCCGTCCTGCCTGATTTCCACGCCCGCTTCGAAGGCGCCTTCACGCGCGAGATCAACGCCTTCGTCGCTGCCTGTCGCGGCGTGGCGCCGCTGGACCTGACGCTTTCGGACGCGATGGAGGCCACGCGCATCGGTCTGGCGATCACCCGATCGCTGCACAGCGGGCAGGTCGAAACGGTCGTTTGAGGCCTCCGGAGGGCGCCGGTTTTTTCAGTACAAGAAGGGGCCAACTTCAAGCTGTAGGGCCCTTTTGGAGAACAGTGGCAATAGGTAGTGGGCGTGCCGGGGTGCGATTCGCACACTGGCCGGACAGTCGATCACACCGGGAAGAAACCGGTGCCGACGAGGAGTCCAGACATGCCCACTGCACCTCAGCCCCGAAGCGCGGACCTGATCCGCGGGAACCCCGTGCCGAACGAGGTTCCCGCGCGCCGGACCTCCCGTCCGGTCCTGCCTTTCCACGCCCACGGTGGCGCGACGTCGACCTCGCCAGAGGCTTCCTCCAGGGCCGATCCGGCGGCCCGTACCGACGACGATGCCGCGCCCTACACCGCCGCCACCGCCGCCGCCGCTGCGGCCACACCCGGCACGCGCTCAACGGCCTCGCTCCCGGCCGCCGCAGATGTGCTGGACCTTCCGCAGGTCGGCGTGCGCACCGCCAAGGTTGTCAACGCGTTGGGCCAGGAGGTCGCCCTCCAGCTCATGCCCCTGCACGATGCCTTCTCGCGGCACGGCAGCGTGGCAAGCCAGACGGACCTGAGCGGCTGGATCGACGGTCTGTGCCACCTCGTCCTGTCGGTCGGCCTGCGCGTGTTCGGTGAAGACCAGCCCGTGTTCATCGGGGTTCGCGAGGATGTGATGACGTCCTCGCTGGTCGATGTCCTGTCGCCGCGCTGGGCCGTGATCCAGTTGCCGACCCAGGTCCTGGGCACACCGGCACTGCTCGAACGCCTGCAGGGTCTGCGCGAGCGCGGCCTGTCGGTGTCGCTGTCCTGCAATGGCGCGACGGCGGCGCGGCTCCAGCAGCTCGACGGGCAGGTCGACAGCTACCACCTCGACATCGGCACGCACGATCGCGGCAACCTCGCGGGGCTGTGGCCCGAACTGCGCGGTCGGCCGCTGCACCTGCGCGGGATCGACCGGCTCGATGTCTTCCGCGAGTACCGCTCCCAGGGTGTCCACGCCTTCTCCGGTCCGCTGCTCGCCGCACCGGTCACCTGGACCGCCGACCAGCTGCCGGCCTGCGATCCGGTCGCGGTCGAACGGCTGCACGTGCGCATGGTCCAGGGCGCCGACGATGCCGAGCTGGCAATCCTGATCGAGCGCGATCCCGCCTTGGCGCTGCGGGTGATGCTGCTGGCGTGTGACGGCCTGTGCGGCGCACCGACACGTCCCGGTTCCATCGAGGACATGGTGGCGCGGCTGCGCAGCCCCACCGGTGCCGCCTGGCTGCAGGTGTTCGAGCACGAGGCCCGCCAGAACCAGGCCTGCCGTCGACCCGTCTGGGCCGCCGAGGCGCGCCACCTGTCGACCTTCCTGCGCCTGCTGATCGAGCGCCTGTCCCCCGAGCGCCACGAGCTGCAGCGCCAGGCCACGCTGCTCGGGCAGCTCGCGTACTTCCGGCACACGCTGCCGTCCCGGATGGTCAGCCACCCGGCGATGCCCCTGGCCGCGCCCGCGATCGAGGACGCCTGGCTGCACCGGCAATGCCTGCTCGGTGCCGTGCTCGACATCGGCCTGCGGCTGATGTTCGACGCCAGCGCGTCCAGTTCGGCGGCCGGTGGCATGTCCGAGCTGTTCGACATCGCCGGACGCATGGTCCGCGAGCAACCGCTGGCCGACATCGCCGTCTCCGAATCCCTGCGCGGCTGAGCGCGATCCCGGGCGGCCCCGGGCGATCCCGGACGAGACCGATCCGGCGCTCGCCCACCCCCCGTTCCAGCCGCAGCCCCCGCCCTCGACCTTCGCCAGGTCGGTCACCCCGAGCCCCACACCATGCAAACGACCTTGCCGATGCACACCCGTCCCTTCGAGGCCGATGCCCACGATGCCTCGACCGCCTGGGCCACCGGCATGCGCCGCCCGCTGGTGCCGTCCGGCACGCCGCTGTCCCGCTCGCAGCCAGCCGCGTGGCGTCCGGAGGCTGGCGGTCCGACGGCGGCCCCCGCCGTCCAGGCCCGTTGTGTCGGCCTGCAGGTCATCGCCGACATGCAGGGCATGGCGCTGGGCTACGAGCTGCTGTATCGACCGGCGGGCGGCGCGGCGGCCGGCACCATCACCGACGACCTGCTGGCCACCTGCGAGGTGCTGGCCACCGCGGTGCTGGATCTGGGCTTGCCGCGCAAGACCGACGGACTCTCGTTCTTCGTCAACGTCGATCAACAGGTGCTGATGAGCCCGATCGTCGAGGCGATCACCCCGGGCTGGGGCATCGTCGAACTGCTCGAGAGCGTCGTCGCCTCGCCGGCGGTCGTGCGGCGGGTCCGCGAGCTGCGACAGCGCGGCATGCGCTTCGCACTCGATGACATCGAGACGCTCGACGACAGCCGCTGGGCCCTGATCGCCGACGTCGAGGTCGTGAAGATCGACTGGCAACGCGCACGGCGCGACGAGCTGGCGCAGATGATGGCGCTGGCGCGACGCCACGGCGTGCGCCTGCTGGCCGAGAAGGTCGAGCGGGCGTCCGATCTGGAGATGGCGCGCGCGATGGGCTTCGACCTGGCCCAGGGCTATGCCGTCGCGGTGCCCGATGTCATCCAGGCGCCCGGCTTGCCGGCCTGCATGCCGCTCGTGCTGCGGCGGACGCGGCTGCTGCTGCAGCACGGCGCCTCCTGCGAGTCGCTCGCGACCGCGCTGGCCAGCGATCCGGCCACGGTGATGCGCATCGGCCAGCTGGTCGAGCAGGAGGGCGTCCGGGCCCGGTCGTCGGTGCGGCCGGCGCGTCTGTCCGAGCTGGCCGGTGACGTGCCGCGTGCGGTCCTGCAGGCCTGGCTGATGGTGCTCGAAGCTGTCGACGCCGGACCGGTCGACCGTGCCTGGACCTACACCGGGCTGGTGCAGGCGCGCCTGATGAAGGTCCTGGCGCGCCGTGTCGCGCCCCAGGATCTCGCGCTGGCCGACGAGGCCTTCATGCTCGGCCTGCGACACCACGTCAGCACCACGCTGGGCATCCAGCACCGCGACGCCGACGCCAGCGTCCGGGGCGGGCTGCTGGGCTCCTTGCTGGAGTTCTCGCGCAGCCAGTTCCGCCAGCCCGCCGGCTGGCTGCCAGGGCCGCTGGCGATCTATCCGGGCCTGTCCCAGGCCCTGCCCTCGATCTACCGCGAAGCCCACCTCTGGGCCCGTGAGCGCAGCCAGAGCGGTGCGCCTGTCAATGGCGGCAGCAGTGCCGGTCAGCCGGTCGGGTCGCCTGGGTTCACGAGGGGGCAGGGGGACCTCCCGCACGGCAGCGCCGGCGATCGGCCCCTCGGTTTCAGGTCTGCCGATTCGGGTTCGATGAACACCTGGACCTTCCGCCAATCACGTCGCCGATGACGCATTCGCGCTGATTCATACAAGTTCATGTGAGGACAAGTGCTGGCACTGGCTTCTAGTCGTCATTGAAGGCCCGGGGCCCATTCCCGAGACTCGCCATCACTTGCGCACGGGTCACCGAATCGTCCGCGGACCCCGCGCCATCGACACGTTCAGCCGCGGGCAGTCCTGCGATGGCGGCGACTTCCCACTACTTCCACATGAAAGCAATCATGAGCTTGAAAACGGTTCGGTCTCGTCTTGCGGCGGCCACCGGCCGATCGCGTCCGTGGGCACTCGTTGCCTGTGTGGCGGTGTCGATCGGCTACGTGCTGGGCAACGTCTGGCTCTACGAGAGCATCGCGCGGCTGATCAGCAGTTCCGCCAACCCGCGTTTCGCGATCTTCATCCTCGTGACGACGGTGACCGGCCAGGCCGTGGCCATCGCACAGGCGTTTCGACTGGTGCGGGACAGCCGCTTCGTCGAGCAGCTGCGCATGGTCCTGTCGGATCCGCGCGGCGCGCTGGTCGACGTCCGGCGCGAGAACCTGGGCCGTGCCCTGGCACGGGCCGATGCGCCGATCGACGTGGTCGAGCTGTTCGGCACGCTGCAGGCCAGCCCGACGCCCGATGCGGCGGTGCTCGAAGCCCGCATCGCCGTGTTCCATGCCAGCACCGCGCGCCGGCTGATCGTGCCGGGACACATCGCCAACACCCTCATCGGACTTGGCCTGTTCGGCACCTTCCTCGGCCTGATCGTCACGCTCAAGGACGTGGCCGGGCTCATCGGCGTCATGGCGTCGTCGGGTCAGGGCGATTCGGCCGACACGATGAACCGCTTCTTCATGCAGATGAGCGGACCGCTCGCCGGCATGGGTGAAGCGTTCGTCGCCTCGCTGTTCGGCCTGGGCGGCTCGATGGTCAACGGCCTGCAGATGCTGACGCTGCGCCGGGTCCAGTCCGAGACCTCGGCGGCGGCCGAGTCGGCCTTCCACGGCATCGCCGATGCCATGTTCGAGCGCGTCTGCGGATGACGCCGATGCGGCGGCTCAGCCGATCGGCACGGTCCAGCTGACCGATGACCGGCTGGTGCGGCTGCAGCTCGAAGCCTTCATCGGCATGCGGGGCGACCTGGCCCGGCAGTCCGACGCGATCGTGCTGTCGTCGTCGAAGGTGCGCCTGGCCTGCGAGGCCCTGCAAGGCGTCGCGGCCACGCTGAAGGCCCGTCCGGACGCCGAGGATGTGCGGGCCCAGTTCGCGGCCGCGATGAACGCGCTGACGCAGCGTCTGGACCTCGTCACCTGCCGACTCGATGGCCTGCAGAAGGGCCAGGGCCTGCTGGTGGATTCGGCGGAGACGGGCACGCAGGCGCTGGTGGACATCTCGCGCCAGACCCAGCTGATCTCGGACCACCACGGCACCGCCTTGCGCGAGCTGATGGCGACCCGCAGCTCGATCGTCGATCTGGCGGCCCAGTCGCGCGAACAGTCGTCGCAGCTGCATCTGGAGCTGCGTGGTGGCGTGCACCGCGAACTGACCGCCGTGCTGGGCGCCGTCGCCGAGACCTCGCGCGAACTGGCCGAGCAGACCGGCCAGCTGGCCCGGATCGATGCCCATGCCGTGGAGACCCACCGTTCGCTGCAAGGGCTCGACGGCCTGCTGCGGGAACTGGCCGACCGGGTCCAGCCGCAGCTGCTGGAGCTGGTGGCGCGCCTCGACGCCGGCCAGCAGGGCGAGCAGATCGCCGTGCGCCACGAGATCGCGCAGCTGCACCGCAAGCTCGACGACCTGCTGGACGACCTGCTGGGTGACCCGGCCGCCGAGGCCCCTCGGTCACCGGGCTGACGGACTCCCCGCGGCGGCCTTGCCGGCCGCCGCCCCGACGCCGACATCGCCGTGGCCACCTGGCCACTGACCTCTCCTGTCGCACGCGACGCACCTGAGTCGACCCATCGCCATGCCTTCGAATTCCAAGACGCCCGTGAACCCTGCTGCTGCCGCCCTGGACGGGTTGTCCGTTCCTGCGGGGACCCTGGCACCGCATGCCCCTGCAGCGGCACCACGTCCCGAGCGCGTGACGGGTCCGGGTCGGACGGCGGCGCGGCGTCCGGAGGACGACGAGGCCGATCTCGTGGCGCCGGCACCGGCCGACGCGGTCGGTGAAGCGGCTCCCGTCAACCTGGGCGAGGAGCTGATGCGCGATGCCGTGCCGCGTGGTGCGGCGGCGGAAGCAGCGGAGGCCGCGTCGCGCTGGGCCTCCGATCCGTCGGCCGATGCCGATGCGGACGGCCCGGAGTCGAACGACCAGCCCTGGTACACCGGCACGGGCGTGCTGCTCGGCGGCGGCGCGGCCGGTCTGGCGGTGCTGGCCTCGCTGGGTGGCAAGTCGTCATCGCCGGCCGCCGTGCCGGTGGTGGCGTCGTCCGCAGCGGACTACTACACCTTCCGCGTCACGCCGATGGCCGGCCGCATGACCGGCCTGAAGGTGCGCGTGCTCGACATCCGGGGCGAGTTCCGCGACATCGATCCGGCGGCGATGACGGTCGATGCCCGCACTGGCGAGATCCGTTTCCGGATCGCCCGCTTCGGCGCCCTGGCCAGTGGCGAGCCGGTCCGCATCGAGGTGCGCGACGGCAATGGCGAGGCGCCCAACTTCGATGACGAGCACACGCCCAACCCGGCCGGCGCCGCCTTCGACACCGGCCTGGGCGAGACGGTGCTGTCGGCCTGGGTCGGCCGGGCGCCGGGCGCGTCCAACGACTCGACCCAGACGACCGCGTCGCCGAAGGTGATGACGGTCTCGCCGCTGACCACCGCAGCGGCCCACTACATCGACCAGCTGATGCTGTCGGACCCGGCGCTGTTCGCCACGCCGGCCCTGGCCGACCAGGCGATCACGGCGGTCCACCGGGCCATCGCCGACCAGTTCAGCGAGCTGGGCGCCTTCGACCTCGTCAACAGCACGCCCGTGCCGGTGAACGCCGATTCGGCCGCGCCGAACGCGTATGGCAAGGCGCTCGGCATCCTGTCCTACATGGCCTCCAGCGAGCGCACGCCGGGGCTCGACGGCGTCATCACCTTCCTGCAGGACAACCTGGTCGCGGCGGCCGGTGGCGACCCGATCAAGCCGGTGCTGCGCAGCGCCGCGAAGACCGAGCTGGACCTGACCGGCGACACCTACTTCCAGAGCGCGCTGGTCAGCTCGAACATCCAGTCGGCGCTGGCCAAGGTCGCCGTGGTGGCGCGCAGCCCCGCCATGCCCACGGTCGGCGAGCAGATCGACCCGACCACCAACACCATCGCCTACACCAGCCTGGCCGATGGCCTGACGCTGCAGATCACACCGGCCAAGGGCGCGACCAAGGGCACCAGCTACCTGCTGCGTTTCCACCCGCTGGGCGTGGAAGGCCGCTCGCTGGACTACACCTACGTCTACACGATGGAGACGGCCGCCTCGACCTCGGCGGGCTCGTCGACGCCGACGCCGCTGCTGGTGACCCTGCCGCTGTTCGCGCGTGACCAGGGCATCGTCGTGCGGCCCGATGCCAGCGGCAACACGCTGGCGCTCAAGCCGGGTGCCGTGCCGGCCGACGTCGTCAGCCGCTACGACCTGTCGATCGAGCCCGGTGCCAATGCCGCGCCGGACTTCGTGCTGCCGGCGATCCGCATGAACTTCGACCACCGGCCGGTGGCGATCACCAGCGTTCCGGAGATCAACGCCTTCGGCAACAACCGCTACCGCGTCGGCGAGGAGATCCGCGTCAAGGTCCTGCTGCCGACGCCGGTGAACTGGGGCTTCCGGAAGGCCGACGGCTCGGTCGACGTGACGACCAACGCGCCGCAGCTGCGGCTGGACTTCGGCAGTCCGGTGCCGACCTAAGCGACGCTGGTCGATCCGGTCGGCGCCAATGGCGGCTTCCTGCTGGAGTTCCGCTACGCGGTCCGCCAGGACCTGGGCCTGACCGGCAACCTGAGCATCCCGAAGGACGCGCTGCACGCGCCGAACGGGTCGAGCACGATCCACGACATCTCGGGCGGCGCGCTGCCCACGCTGTTCTCGCTGCTGGTCGACACCGCCCTGACCAACACCCGCCAGGGCGTCGATGCCGAGCCGCCGAAGGCGCCGGTGCTGGCGCTGCAGCCGGCCTTCGACACCGGCAAGGCCGGCGACCTGGTGACCTCGCTGACACGACCGGCGTTCGACGTCCGTGGCGAGGCGCTGACGCGCGTCGAGCTGAAGGACGCCGCCGGCACGCTGATGGGCTCGGTGCGCCTGTCGCCCGAAGGTGTCGGCGTGCTGACGGTCGGCCAGCTGGCCGACGGCACCGCCGTGGCCGGCTTGACCGGTGGCGACGCGGCGGCGCCGGCCGGCAGGGCCTATGCGCTGCTGCCGATCGCCTATGACGCGGCCGGCAACAACAGCCGCGTCAACGCGCTGGCCGACACGATCAACATGCGCATCGACACCTACGCGCCGCTGCGCCCGCAGGCGGCGCTGCTGGCGAGCGATGACTCCGGCCTGTCGGCGGTCGATGGCGTGACCGGCAAGGCGGTGCCGTCGGTGCGCGTCACCGGCGAGGTCGACACCCGCGTGACCCTGTTCGCCGATGCCAACGCCAATGGCCGCTTCGATGGCGGCGAGCTGGTCTACGGGTCCGGCACGCTGGTGCGCCCGACCGGTTCGGGACTCGCCAACGCGCCCGCGCTGGGCGTCGGCCAGGGCTACCTCGACGTCGCGCTGGCCAGCGGTGCCGCACCGCTGCCCGAAGGCGTGCTGCGCCTGACCGCGATGCTCTCCGACGTGGCCGACAACCGCAGCCCGTCGATCGTCCTGGCGCCCATCCAGGTGATGCTGCCCGATGCCTCCCCGCCCCGGCTGGACCTGCTGGCGCCGCCCGTCGGTCAGGCCTGGGATCCCGTCGGCGAGGTCATCCGCGTCACCGCGACCTTCGGCCGTGCGGCCTACTACGCGCCCGCTGCCGGCGTGCCGCCGGGCATGGTGCCGTCGGTGCGCCTGAACCTGTCGCCGACCGCCAGCGTCGATGCGCAGCTGACCAGCGGCCTGGGCACCCCGGTGCTGACCTTCTCCTACGTCGTGCGCAGCGGCGACAACAGCGCCGGCGTCACGCTGGAGCCGAACGCGATGTCGCTGAACGGCGGCACGCTGACCGACCTGGCCGGCAACCCGCTGGTCATCACCAGCGCGCCGGTGCCCGCCGGGGCGATGCCGCACCGCATCGACACGATCGCGCCGGCGCTGGTCGAGCAGGCCTACCTGAGCGCCGACAGCGACAGCGGCGTGCAGAACGACGGCAAGACCAGCGACGACACGCCCACCTTCACGCTGGTCGGCGAAGGTGGCGCGACGGTGCTGCTGTTCGACGATCCGGCGGCGACCGGTCGCCCCGATGGCCGGCCGGTGCTCGGCCGGGTCAAGCTCGGCGATGCCGACGGCGCCGCCTCGGTGCGCGGCCAGCTGACGGTCGGCGCGGCGCTGGCGCCGGGCGACTACACCACGCTGCGGGTCGTGCAGGTCGATGCGGCCGGCAACGTCAGCCGGGCGCAGACCGTCAAGGGCGCGCCCGACATCGGCACGCTGACCATCTCGACCGCCCAGCCCGACGTGCTGACCGGGCTCGATTTCGACCCGGTGATGGACGCGCGCGGCCTGGCCGGCGAGGGCATGGCGCCGGTCGACCACTACACCTACATCTCGACGCCGAAGTTCAACTTCAAGGGCGGCACCAGCGGCAACACCGCCATCCTGTTCATGGACAAGAACAAGGACGGCCACTACGACCTGGCGGCGGGTGACCGCTTCCTCGGCAGCGCCGAGATCAGCGACACGGTCCGTTCGGTCAGCGTCAGCGCGGCTGAGGCGCTGGGCGAGGGCACCTACACCGACATCCGCGTGATCCAGGCCAGCGCCACCAACGTGATGGCGTCGCAGGCCTCGTCGCCGGCACCGGCGCTGCGCATCATCCCGGTCACGCCGGACCCGGTCTCGATCGCCTTCAAGGAAGGCCAGGTCTCCGGCTCGGCCGCGACGCTGTCGTTCACCGTGCGGCCCGCCACCTATGCCGACGGCGCCCGCATCGTCGTGTTCGACGACCGCAACCGCAACGACGTCTTCGACGGCAACGACGTGATGCTCGGCCAGCGCGGCGGCACCGGTGACGCGATCGACTACGTCGACGGCGGCCCGGAGGTCGTGCTGAAGGCGCCGAAGCCGGCACCGGAAGGCATCTACACGCGCCTGATGACCTACCAGATCCAGGGCGGCCGGCAGAGCGCCGCGTCGCTGGTCGAGGGCATGCCGGCCGACGGCCTGACGATCGACCGCACCGGACCCGGGCTGGTCATCGCCTCCGACCGTTTCGTGCTGGCGCCGAACACCTCGTCGACGCTGACCTTCACGTTCAACGAGCAGCCCTTCGGCTTCGACCTGGCGCGGCTGGTGCGCACCGATCTCGGCGGCCACGCCACGCTGAGCCCGCTCGGCCCGATCACGCAGCAGCTCGACGGCACGATCCCGGTCTGGCGGGCGACCGCCACGCTGAGCGCCGACGGCACCGGTGTCAGCCAGTTCACGCTCGGCGCCACCGCCGGCCTGTTCCGCGACCAGTACGGCAACGCCAACCCGGCGTCGCTGTTCCGGCTCGAAGGCATGCCCGACCAGACGCCGCCGACGATCGCGATCTCGGTCGACGGCCGTGGCGCGATGGACGTGCGCACGCTGACCTTCACCGCGTCCGAGGCCATCACCGGCTTCACGCCGGACGACATCAGCGTCTACGGCGGCGACGCCGTGGGCCGGCTCGCGAAGTTCGCGCCGGTTGCCGGCAACCCGCTGCAGTGGACCGCCGAGTTCACGCCGGCCGTCAGCATCGTGGCCGACACGACGATCCGCGTGGCGAGCAGCTCGGTCTTCGACCAGAACGGCAACCCGGGCGTGGGCACCACGCTGCCGCTGCGGGTCGACACGGCCGCCGCGCCGGTGCTGACCCTGCCGCTGCCGTGGACCGTGGCCGACGCCCGCCTGCTGGTCAGCGAGGACATGCGCCTGCCGCTGCTCGCCACCAGCGTCACCAGCGGGGCGACCGCGCTGACGGTGGGCGACGCCGATGCGGCCGACAGCGCCAGCGCGATCGACCGCATCGTGCTGACGCTGAACCGCGACGCGGTGCGCGGCTCCGGCTCGCTGACGGTCGATGCCGGCCGGGCCGGCCAGGTGATCGGCAACAACTCCGCGCAGCTGGAGCTGTACGGCACGGTCCGCCAGCTCAACGACGCGCTGGCCTCGCTGAGCTACCTCGGCGCGGCCGACTTCAACGGCGCCGACACGCTCGTGGCGACGGTCTCGGACCGCAGCGCCAAGAGCCAGACGGTGACGCTGGCGATCCAGGTCGGTGCGGTCAACGACGCGCCGGTGCTGCAGCTGGGGACCAGCCCCGGCAACGGCTTCGTGGCCGGCAGTGCCGCGCCGATGACGGGCATCACCGTGATCGACGTCGACAGCGCCAGCGTCACGGTCGACCTGGGCGTGCAGCACGGCCGGCTGTCCGCGCTGGCCGGTGCGTCCGGCGCGGTCGTGACGGCCACCGCCACGACCGGCGGCGGCTCGACGCTGCGCCTGCAGGGCGCGCCGACCGCCGTGCAGACGGCGCTGGCCAGCCTGACCTACACCGGCGATGGCGACTACCTCGCGCTGCACCCGACCTTCACGACCGACACGCTGACGCTGCTGGTCACCGATGCCGAGGGCGCGCTGACCAGCGGCAGCCTGGCCGTGCCGGTCGCGCCGCGTCCGTTCGCGGCACCGATGCTGACGCTGGCCGCCGCGCTGCAGACCGGCGGCCTGCTGGTCGACGAGGACACCACCAGCGTGCCGCTCGGCCTGGACGGCGTCAGCGTGACCGATCCCGACCCGGCCGGCAGCGAGAGCGCGCTGGTGCGGGTCGACCTCACCGTCGCGGCCGGCACGCTCGGCGCGACGCTGGCGGGCAAGCCGGTCCTGTCGGCAGCGACGACCCCGCTGGCGCCGGCCGACACCGGGCCGGGCCCGCAGCTGCTGTCGCTCGGCGGCACGGTCGAGGTCGTCAACGCGGCGCTCGCCAGCCTGACCTACCGCGACGTGCTGAACGCCCACGGCGACCGCGTCGTGCAGATGCGGGCGGTCGACGGTTCCGGGCTGGTCTCGGACGCCGAGTTCACGGTCCACGTGCGCAGCATCGGCGACGCGCCGGTCATCACGCTGCCGGTCGCGCCGTCGGACCTGATCCTCAACGTCGTCCATGCCCTGCCGGGCGTGAAGGCCGAGGACGTCGACATCGGCGCAGGCGCGCTGGCATCGGTCACGGTGTCGGTCGCGCACGGCAAGCTGGCCGTCGTCGCAGGCGCCGCCAGCGGTGTCGAGCTGACGGGGCAGGGCAGCGGGACGCTGGTGCTCAAGGGCGCGCAGCCGGCCTTGCAGGCCGTGCTGGATTCGCTGACCTACACCCCCAACGAGACCGTGCTGCAGCGCTCGACGGCCGACAAGGGCGCGGACGTGCTGACCGTCAGCGCCGGTGACGGCGACGCCACGACGGCCGATCCGGTCGCGACGCTGGCGCTGTCGGTGCTGGTGCCCAACCGCCCGGTCAACGGCGACATCGTCGTCAAGGGCGTGACCCGCGTCGGCGAGCTGCTCGCCTTCGTCGACCGCGTGACCGACCAGGACGGCGTGCTCGACGGTTCGCGCAACTACACCTGGTACCGCGACCAGGAGGCGGTCACCGGGCCGCTTTCCGGCACGGCCGCGCGCACCTACCTGACCACGGCGGCCGACCTGGGCCACCAGGTCAGCGTCAAGCTCGGGCTGACCGACCTGCGCAACGTCAGCTCCGAGGTGCTGTCCGCACCGAGCGAGCTGATCGAGTCGAACACGACGCTGGGCCTGGGCAACGCGATCGCGTTCTCCAACGGCACCTCCGCGCCGGCCGCGCAGGCGCGCCTGATCCTGTCGCACCAGGGCTCGGGCTTTGCCGACTACGTGCTCGACGTCAACGGCGACGGCGTCATCGGCCTGGCCGACAAGACCGCCTACATCCGCAACCTCGTGCCCAACGCCCAGGGCGTCGGGCTGGCGCTGGCGGGCGGCAAGTTCGGCGCCCTGCTGACGCAGTCGCAATGGACGGTCAAGGCGGCCATCCCGGCGGACTGGCAGGTGCCGTCCGACGGCAGCACCGGCTTCTGGACGGCGACCGGCGGTGACCTCGCCTCGCCGTCGCACCTCCAGTACGCCGCCAGCCACGAATCGATTTCCCAGGATGACCGCACGTCGCTGGCCTACCAGGCCTTCCGCGTCCTCGCGTGATTCCCAGCGTCCGGGCGCGCACAGGCCGCCCGGACCGAACCCTCTCTCACGGAACCAGACATGACCACGAACGCAGTCCAGATCAAAGACGCCTCCGAACTGCTCAAGAAGCTGTCGATCCAGAACATCCGCGACATCCGGGCGCTCGACGTGGACATGTTGCTGGTGATGGCCAACGGCGACCGCGTCATCCTCAGCGGCGGTGCCGTGGCGGCGCTGACGCAGCCTGAGCTGCTGCTGCAGTTCAGCGACGGCCGGCTGACCCTCGGCCAGCTGTTCGGCAAGATCGACGAGATCAGCCTGTCGCCGGAAGCGAACCTGACCGTCAGCTCCGACGGCATCACCCGCTACAACCGCAACAACGCGATCGTGAAGCGGCCGATGGCCGATGCCGAGGACGAGGTGCCCGCCCGCTCCGACCCGGTCGACAAGGCCGGTCCGGTCGATCAGCGCGAGCCGGGCAAGGGCCCGGTGCAGGACGTGCCCAAGGGCGCCTCCGCGGTGCCCGGCCAGCTGGACGGCCAGTCCAGCGCCCAGAAGCAGGTCGGCGACACCGAGGTCAACGTCAGCTCGCGCAAGACCGACAACTGGAGCGTGGCCTGGCCGACGCTGGCGGCCGTGCTGGGTGCCTTGCTGGTGGCCACCCACAAACGCGGCAGCCACGACAGCGCGCTGACCGCCGAGCCGATGACGGCGACGGTCGCCAGCGTCTCCGGCAAGGCCGCGCTGGGCACGCTCAGCGATGCCGAGGTGATGGTCTACAACGACCAGGGCCAGCTGCTCAACAAGGGCGGCAAGGCGGTCGCGCTGGGTGAAGGCGGCAGCTACCGGGTCGAGTTCGACACGAAGTTCGCCGGCTACAAGGGCCTGGTGACCGTGGTCGTCCACGACAACGGCGCGGGCACCAACTACACCGACGAGGCCACCGGCCAGGCGATGGACATGGGCGGTGACCTGCGCGCGATCGGCGAGGTCGGCGGCGGTGCGCACGTCATGCACGTGACCGCGCTGACCGAGCTGGCGGTGCGCAAGGCCGGTGTCGCCCCGGGCGGCACGGCACGTGACCTGATCGCCGACGCGGTCGGCCAGTCGGCCGCGCCGGACGGCAAGGCGGCTGCGCTGGTGGCGATCCAGAAGGCCAACAACGCCATCGCGGCGCTGTTCTCGATCCCCGACCTGCTGACCACCTCGCCGGTCACGATCAACGACGGCGAGGCCACCAACGCGGCCTTCACGGCCCTGTCGCGCCGCGAGCAGGGTTATGGCCTGGCGCTCGCGCTGGTCTCGGCCCTGCAGGCCACCGGCACCGACAAGGCCACGCACGACGAGACCCTCGACCTGCTGGCCGCGACGCTGAACTACAGCGAGCAGCCGGGCCAGGAGGCGCGCCTGATCTGGCGCACCGTCGGCAACGCGGCGGTCGACGCCAACACCGTCCAGGACCGCCTGTTCGAGGCGGCCGCCACCGTGCCGCTGCCCGGCGCCGATGCCGGCCTGACGCTGGTGTCCTACATCCAGGACAACCAGATCGCGCTGACCCGGCCGGACGTGACCGCCCGTGGCGAGAAGGCCGGCGTGACGCTGGACATCGACGAGCTGCGCGACGGCGCGCTGGTCGTCAGCGGCTCGGCCGGCACCGTGGCGACGCTGCAGCTGACCCTCAACGGCAGCACCGTGACCGTGGCCGAGGCCCGTCTGGACTCGACCGGCCAGGCCCGCCTGCGCATCACCGACGACGCGCTCGCGGTGCTCGGCAGCGCCGTCTCCAGCGTCAGTGGCGGTGTCGTCACGACCACCGACTCGGCCGGCAACAGCCGCCAGGCCCAGGTCTTCTCCGGGCTCGACAGCCGCGATGCGATCGCCGTCGACACCGTCCGCCCGAGCACCGCCGTGACCGGCGTGGCGCTGGAGCCGGGCCGCGACTCGTTCTTCGCCCGCCGCGATGACGCCAGTCCGCTGGGCGCCGAGCAGGCCTACGGCAGCGCCGACGATGGCGTCACCAACCTCGTGGCGCAGGACGTGCGCATCAGCCTGAACCACCGGCTGGAGGTCAACGAGCGGATCGAGTTCTCGACCGATGCGGGCAAGACCTGGTCACGTCCGGCCGGCCTGGAGGAAGTGCTGGCCGACGGCACCGGCAGCACCTGGATCGCCAGGGGCGTGCGGCTGGTGGAGGGCGCCAACACGCTGCGCTCGCGCGTGGCCATCGTGCGCAACGACGCCCGGTATGCCGACGGCACCGACGTCGTCATCGACCTTGCCGACCGCAGCCAGGTCAGCATCAACGGCCAGCAGCTGGTCATCCAGCCGGCCCGTCCGCTGGCCCGGCTGGCCCATTACGTGCTGACCCTGCCGGCGGGCGCGGTGACCGACCTGTCGGGCAACCCGTTCGAAGGCCTGACCGGCAGCAGCGACGCGACCGGCTACGACTTCACCACCACCGCGTCCAACCTGACGCTGGCCGACGTGGCGGGCAGCGACAACACCGTCAACCTGGCCGAACGGGGCGGGCCGATCGTCATCGACCTGCAGGTCAACGATGCCGGCAGCCGCACGCTGTTCGACGCCAGCCGCTACACCGCGCGACTGGACGGCACCGACGTGGCGCTGGTCGGCGCGAGCTACGACGCCGCCACCGGCCGCTACACCGCGCGCATCGCGGGCAGCGCCTTCCCGGCGGGTGAAAGCCGGCCCGATCCTGTCCTGAAGATCACCGCGACGCCGAACGACGGCAGCGCGGCGGCCAGCGTGCAGCGCGCCATCCACGTCGACACCGTGGTGTCGGCACCGGACGGCCTGCGCGTGACGGCCGGGGATCCGAACGGCGACGGCCTCGTCATCAGCAGCGGCTTCACGCTCGGCGGCAATGCCGAGAAGGGCGCCACGGTGACGGTCCTCAACGGCAGCACGACGGTCGGCAGCGTGACCGCGTCGACGCTGGACGGCAGCTGGTCGCTGCAGGTCCCGGCGCGCCTGCTGGTCCGCGGCCTGATGAACGGTGCCGGCGAGGCCAGCAGCGCCAACGGCAGCTACCAGCTGCTGACCTCGGCCGAGGTCGCCACCACGCTGATCGGCCTGCCGGCCTTCAGCGATGCCTACGCACCGTCCGGCGCGAGCGTGCTGGACGCCAGCCGGCCGGTCTACCGGCTGGGTGACGACAGCGGCGCCTGGTACGTCTGGGCCCGCGAGGGCAGCGGCTACCACCTGACCCGTGGCGACGGCAGCACGGCCGAGTGGTACTGGGAGGCCTCGGCCACGCCGGGCGTCTTCGCCAGCCAGCCCGAGCAGGTGCCGGCCGGCGCCTGGATGCGCAGCAACAGCGGCGCGGCCCAGGTCATGGCCGATGCCATGTCCGGCGGCCGGGCCGGCACGACCGTCGCCCAGCCGGGCGCCGTGCTGGTCAACCTCGACGGCCACGGCAGCGCCTCGCACGCCTACACCGCCGTGCAGACCGACCTGGCGGGCAACGTCAGCGCGGCCTCGGTGGTGCTGGACGTGCGGGTCGACACGACCGCGCCGCCAGCGCCGATCGGCATGACGCTGCAGCCGGTGGGCGGCAACGTCGTGGCCGACACGCTCAATGGCACCAACACCGCGCTTGAGCTGTCGGCATTCATCGCGGCCGGTCAGGCGACCGGTGGCAAGGCCGACTTCTACATCGGCAGCACGCTGCTGGGCACCGACAGCGACATCGCCGCCGGTGACACGGCGGTCCGCTACACGACCAGCGACGGCACGCCGACCCCGGCGGAACTGCAGGCCGCCATCACGGCCGGCGGTGTCGTCTCGGTCAAGCTGTTCGATGCGGCCGGCAACAGCGCGCTGTCCGCCGGCGGCAACGCGATGCTGCAACGCGACGTCATCGCGCCGGCCGCCCCGACGGCGCTGACGCTGACGCCGAGCGGCGGCACCGTCGTCGCCAACACGCTCAACATGACCAGCACCGCGCTGGCGCTGTCGGCCACGATCAAGGCCGGCGAGGCCACCGGCGGCAAGGCCGAGTTCTACGTCGGCGCCACGCGGATCGGCAGCGACACCGCCATCGCGGCCGGCGACACCACCGTCACCTACACGACCAGCGACGGCACGCCGACGCCGGCCGAGCTGCAGGCGGCGATCGGCAACGGCGGCATGGTCTCGGTCCGGCTGTTCGATGCGGCCGGCAACGTCACGTCGTCGAGCATCGCCAACCCGACGCTGATGCGCGACCTCGTCGCGCCGACCCTGCTGTCGTTCTCGGCCACGTCGCCCGACGGCACCTATGCCCGCGACGCCGCGATCGTGCTGACCGCCACCAGCGCCGAGGCCCTGCAGCCCGGCGCCCAGGTCAGCGTCACGCTCGACACGGGCGCGACCGTGGTGCTGAGCCGTGACGCCAGCGTCGCGACGCTGCTGCGCGGCACCTACACCGTCGCCGCCGGCCAGGACAGCGCCGACCTGACGGTGCGCAGCTATGTGCCGGGTGGGGCGGGCGGCGTCCAGCGGCCCCGCGACATCGCCGGCAACACGATGACCGGCACGGCGCTGCCGACCGGCACGGCCAACCTCGGCGGCGCCCGCGCCATCGTGGTCGACACCCATCTGCCGACGCTGACGCTGGACAGCCGTCCGCTGGCCTACACCGAGAACGCGCCGGCCACCGCCGTCGATGCCTCGCTGACGGTCACCGACACGGGCGGCCGGCTGACCGCAGCGGCGGTCTCGATCAGCGCCGGCTACGTCGCCGGTCAGGACCGGCTGGACTTCATCGCCGACTTCGCGACGATGGGCCCGATCACCGGCGCGAGCTGGAACGCCGGCAGCGGCACGCTGACCTTCACCAGCACCGGCGCGTTCACGCCCGCCCAGCTGCAGGCGGCCGCTGCGGCGGTGCAGTACCTCAACCTGTCCGATGCACCGTCGACGGCCGCGCGGACCATCACGTTCTCGGCCACCAACGCGGCCGGCGGCACCGAGACGGCCAGCCGCAGCCTGGTCGTCACGGCGGTCAACGACCTGCCCACCGGCAGCCTCGTGATCGGCGGCGGCGCGTCGCCCGGCGAGACGCTGACGGCCGACACCCGCGGCCTGTCCGACCCGGACGGCAATCCCGCCGCCTACACCTACCGCTGGAAGTCCAACGGCGTCGACATCCTCGGCGCGACCGGCGCGAGCTACCTCGTCACGTCCGACCAGGTCGACCGGATCCTGACCGTCCAGGCCAGCGGCACCGATGCGGGCGGCACGGTCGAGACGGTCACGTCCGGCGGCGTGCGCGTCGCCAGCGCGCTGCTGTCGCTGGACCTGGACGCGGCCCTGGCCGGCACCCAGTTCAGCCAGCCGCTGCGCCAGCTCGCGCCGGCCACGCTGGCCGCCGGTGCGGCCGTGCTGTCGAACGTGGCCGCACCGGCCGCGTCGACGTTGACGGGGCTCCAGCTCAAGCTGTCCGGTGCCGGGCTCGATGCCCGCTACGACAAGCTGGTGCTGGACGGCGACGTCAGCCTCGCGACCACCTTCGCGCCGGTCACCGGCAAGACCGTCGGCGGCGTGACCGGGCTGAGCTATGGCTATGACGCCTCGACCCGCACGCTGACGATCGGCAAGGCCGGTCTGGGCGCGGCCCAGGTCAAGGCCATCGTCGAGGCGATCCGGCTGAAGGACAGCTGGGCGACGCCGCAGGAAGGCGAGCGCGTGTTCGAGTTCCGCCTGCTGAACGGCGCGAACATCGGCCCGGCCTCGACCGCCGTGCTGTCCTTCGACACCCAGGCGCCGCAGCTGGACCTGGACGCCGGCATGGCCGGCACGCAGCTGGCGTCGACCCGGATCGTCTCCGGCGCGGCCGTGGCGGGCGCCTCGGGCGTCGCCTTCGTCGATGCCGCCAAGCTCGCCACGGTCGTGGCGGGCGATGTGCGCTCGATCGGCTGGACCCTGTCGGGCAGCGGCATGGATACCGCCCGCGACACGCTGTGGCTGGACGCACCGGTCGGCCTCGCCGCCTCGCTGGCGACCGTCGACCGCAGGACCGTGGCCGGCGTGGGCGGCCTGAGCTACGGCTATGACGCGGCAACCCGCACGCTGACGATCGGCAAGACCGACGGCAGCGCGCTGACGGCCGCCAACGTGCAGGCCCTGGTCGGCGCGGTCGGCTTGCGCAACGCCACCGGCGTGGCCTCGGGCAACCGTGTCGCCACGGTCACGCTGACCGACCTGGCCGGCAATGCCGGCTCGGTCAGCGCGACGCTGGTGGTGGACGCCACCGCGCCGGCCACGCTGTCGGCCGCCGCCCAGGCGGGCACGCGGCAGATGTCGTGGCGGATGCTGGGCAACCTGGGTGACCTGTGGGGCACCGGCGACCCGCATCAACTGATGCCGGGCGAGTCGGGCAACCCGGCCTTGCCGGCCGCCTACGCCGGCAACGCGACCGGCTTCCTGGCGGCCATCCGCGGCGTGTCGGCGGATGTCGCCGGCGTGGCCACGGGCGTGGCCAGCCTGCCGGGCGGTGCGCTGTCGGGCACGGCGGTGGACCTGCGGGTGCAGGACGGCGCGGCGGTGAAGTCGGCCGGCCTCGGCCTGGTGGCGACCTCCGCTTCGGTGCTGTCGATCCAGGGCCTCGAGAACGACGGTGCCGGCGGCGCGAACCCCAACGTGCTGGCGCCGGACGTCGACCTGTACCAACTGCAGGCCGATCCGGCCGCCCATGCCGCGACGCTGCAGCTCAAGGGCACCCGCGGCTCACCCGATCCGTCGGCCCACACGCTGGCCAACCTGCGCATCGTCTATGCCCAGGAACTGGCGGACGAGGACACCACGCCGACGATCGACGTCACCTACGACGCCGGCAAGGCGGCGATCGGCGACGTGATCTCGCTGTTCGAGGGCAGCACGCTGCTCGGCTCGCGCACGCTGGTCGCCGCCGACCTCGGCAGCGGTGACCGGACGCTGGCGCTCGACGTCCGGACGGCGCTGGGCACCGGCACGCACGACATCGTGGCGCGCTACCGCGACACCGCCGGCACGAAGGTCGATGCGGCCGGCGTCCGCGTGGCGATCCAGTCGGCCTCGGCCGCGCCGGTCTTCGGCCAGGTCCAGGTCAACGCCTGGGCGCAGCAGCTGTCGGTCGTCACCGAAGGGGTGCCGGTCGCGCTGAACGGCTCGACCACGGCCTATGCCTCGGTCACCGACACGCGGACCTCGACCGGCGTCAGCGGCGGCATCCAGCACGGCCTGAAGTTCAGCGGCACGCTGGACCAGGCAGCGCTGGTGACCGTCAGCATCGGCGGCCGGCTGCTCGCCTTCGGCGACACCACCACCGACGCGGGCGGCACCGTCCGCTACGCGCTGACGATCCCGGGCAGCAGCGTCGCGCCGGGCTTCCACGACGACGTCACGATCACCGCCAGCAGCCGGGCCACCGGCGCCACCCGCACGCTGTCGCACCAGACCCTGGGCTGGTTCTGGGCCGGCCAGGCGATGGGTGACGTCAGCGGCGGCGCCGGCAACGACGTGATCCCGCTCGGCCAGACCGCTGCGGCGACCGTGCGGACCGGTGACGGCCAGGACACCGTCCTGGTCGGCGCCTACGGCATGGCCAGCGGCCTGTCGGCCAGCGTCGCCGACTTCACGCCGGGCACCGACCTCGTCGCGATCCAGGGCCAGGCCGTCAACCCGGCCAGCCTGTCGTCCTTCGTGGTCGGCGCGACGTCCACCGGCAGCGGCCGGGACACCACGCTCGTGCTCGACCTCGACGGCGCCGGCGTGGGCGCCACGACCTACGCGCTGACGCTGTCGAACGTGCCCGCCGGCCCTGCCGTCGGCCACCTGCTGTTCGGCCTGCCGGTGCTGACCGGCGTGGCCTGCAGCGCGACACGGGCCGGCAATCCGCTGTCCGGCGCGGCGCGGCTGATGGCCGGTGACCTCGTGGCCGTGACCGCCAGTTACTCGGAACCGGTGACTGGCACGCTCGCCAGTCTGCCGACGCTGACCATCGGCGCCGAGACCGGTCTGGCGCTGACCCCCGTCATCACGACCGGGGCGACGCGCAGCTGGACCTACACGATCGCCAGCGCCTCCCCGGCCGACAACGGCGCGATCAGCGTCGCCGCCAGCCTCGTGGCCGGCCTGCAGGATGCGTCCGGCCAGGTGGTCACCGACGTGTCGGTGCGGACCGGCAACCTCGTTGCCGACACGACCGCGGCCACCGTGTCGTCGGTCTCCCTGCAGAGCGCGACCGGCAAGCAGAACAACCTGTTGAACCCGGACGACACGGTCGTCGTGCAGGTCGACTTCAGCGAGCCGGTGGTCGTCACCGGCGTGCCGAAGCTGGCGCTGGACATCGGCTCGCTGGCCGGTGCGGCGGGCGGTACCTCGGTGCTGGCCGACTACCTTGGCGGCAGCGGCAGCAGCTCGCTGCGGTTCCGCTACACCGTGACGGCCGGGCTGAACGATGCCGACGGCATCGCCATCCCGGTGTCCGGTACGCCAGCCACCGCGCTGGACCTCAACGGCGGCGCGATCCGCGACCTGGCGGGCAATGCCGCCGTGCTCGAATTCGCCGCCGTGGCCGACAACCCGGCCTTCCGGGTCGACACGGCGGTGCCGGCGATCGTCGCGGAGGGCGCGATCCTCACCACCTTCAACAGCGTCGGCGTGCCCAAGACCGGCGCCCTGACGGTCGGTGACCGGCTGCGCATCACCTTCACGACCAGCGAAGCCGTGACGGTGACGGGCACGCCCACGCTGTCGATCAAGATCGGCAACGGCGCCCGGACGGCGACCTACCTGTCCGGCTCGGGCAGCAGAAGCCTGGTCTACCAGTACGCCATCGCCGCCGGTGACACGGCGCCCAGCGGCGCGATCTACTTCGTGGCCATCCAGGGCACCGGTCTGACCGACAGCGCCGGCAACCCGTTCGACACGACCTACACGGGCAACCTCGGCGTGGCGGTTCCGGTGTCGGTGGACACCACCGGCGTGCCGGCGACGACGGTCAGCGGCCTGCGACTGAGCGCGGACACCGCACCGGCCGGCAGCGTCGCGGGCAGCCCGATGCTGACCGACTTCGTCACCAGCGTGGCCAGCCAGACCTTGCTGGGCAGCCTCAGCAAGGGGCTGGCGGCCGGCGAGGTGGTGCAGGTCAGCCTCAACAACGGCACCACCTGGCAGACCGTGTCCGCGCCGCCGACGGTCGGTGGCACGACCTTCTCGCAGGCCGGCGTGACGCTGGCGGCCTCGGGCACCTTCCAGGCCCGCGTGGCGAACGCGGCCGGGACCAAGGCCAGCGCCACGCTGGCCCAGCCCTACCTGCTGGACACCACGCTGCAGGCCAATGCGTTCAGCCTGGGCACCAACGTGGTCAGCCAGCCGGTCCTGTCCGGCACAGCCGAGCCGAACGGCCTGATCACGGTCGAGCTCGACACGGATGGCAGCCCCGCCAGCTACGAGGCAAGCTGGGCGACCAGCACCGATGCGCTCGGCTACTGGTCGGTCAACACCGCCGCGGCGACGCCGGTCAGCGGCAGCTTCGGCGGCCTGTCGATCGGCACGACGACGACGGCGCGGGTCACCGCCACCGACCGGGCCGGCAACAGCTCGCAGGTGATGTCGACCGCGCCGGTGGCGGCCTCGACCTACTCGATCTCCAACGCCAACGTGATCGAGGGCAACACCGGCAGCCGCACGCTGGCCTACCTGGTCACGCGGGCCGGCGACCTGTCGGTGCCGGGCTCGGTGGGCTGGTCGGTCGACACGGCGCTCAGCTCGGTCAGGAACACCGGCGTGGCCAACGGCGACTTCGCCGCCGGCAGCCTGTTCGGCTGGACGGCCGCGCCCAGTGGCGGCACGGCCCCGACCTGGGGCGCCGGTGCGGCGCAGTTCGGCAATGCCACGGCGACGCAGGGCGGCACGCTGTCGCAGGTCCTCAACACGGTCAGCGGCCAGACCTACACCGTCAGCTGGGACCAGGGCAGTGCGGCGGCGGTCAACGTCGCGGTCAACAACACGGCGGCCACCAATGTCGTCTCGGCCGCTGCGGGCGCCCGCAGCTTCACCTTCACCGCCTCGGCGGCGACGACGACGCTGACCTTCAAGGACGCCACCACGGCGATCGGCACCAGCGTCAGCCTGGACAACATCAAGGTGCCGGGCACGCTGGGCGCCAGCAGCGACTACACGGGCGCCACGGCGGGCACGCTGGACTTCGCGGCCGGCGAGACCACGCGCTTCATCACCTTCGGCGTCAACGGCGACTACTACAAGGAGGTCAACGACAAGCTGCAGATCAACCTTGGCGCACCGGTCGGCGGCGTGCTCGCCGATGGCGTGGGCACCGGCGTGATCCAGGAGGTCGACGCGACGCGCATGCAGGCCATCTACAGCCTGGTCGACGTCAACCCGAACCTCGTCACCGCAGCGGTGCGGGTGCGGCGCAGCCTGGACAACACCGAGCAGGACATCGGCTTCGACGCCTACGGCCGGCTCGACACCGCCGCGCTGTCGGCCTTCGTCGGCACCGGCACGAACGCGCACGGCTATGTCAGCAAGTGGTACGACCAGTCCGGCAACGGCCGCGACATGGGCCAGACGCTGGCGTCCAGCCAGGGCGTGCTGGTCTACAACGGCGCCATCGTCACGCGCTCGGACGGCTCCTACGGCATCAGCTTCAACAGCGGCCTGAACGGCGGCACGCTGGTGGCTGCGGCCCCCGGCGGCCTGCCGACGACCTCGGGCATGGACGACTCGATGCTGCTGACCAACGGCCTGGCCGGCACCGGCTGGACCGATGCGGTGATCTCCGTGAAGGTGCAGTCGAACTGGGCCGGCACCGGCTCGGGCACGCTGTTCCAGCTCGGGGCGGGTGACCGCGACCGCCTCAGCTCGCACTTCGGCGAGTGGCAGGGCGGCGTCTACGTGTTCGTGTTCGACGAGGGCAACTACGTCGCCGGCACCGGCGACGGCCGCCTGATGGGCGGCGTCGTCAGCCAGGGTGTCGCCAACGACATCGTCTACGAGGTCCACCGCAACGCCGGCAGCGCGGGCACGCCGTCGCTGAACCACATCGATGCGGCGCAGTCCATCTTCATGGACGGCGTGCGCGTGGCCAGCGACGCGACGACGGTGCCGTTCTCGACCAGCGCGACCTGGGAACTCGCCCGTCAGGGCGTCGGCTCGGGCGGCTACTACCAGAGCGTGACCTACTCGGAGTTCTCGGTCTTCCTGGGCGACACCAGCACGTCGCCGGGCAGCTACGCGTCGCCGACGGTGACGACGCTGCGCGGCAGTTCGGGCAACGACGTGCTGACCTGGTCGGGCGAGTCGGTGCTGAAGGGACTCGATGCCGGCTACGGCTACGACGTGCTCTTCCTGCAGGGCGGCACCGCGCTGGACGCGACCTCGCTGACCAGCGGGGTGCGTAACGTCGAGCAGGTCTGGGCCGTCAACGGCGCGGCCAACACGGTGACGTTCGACGATGCGGCGCTGGCGATCGACAACTCGACCCTGCTGGTGGTCATGGATGCCGGCGACAAGGTCGTGTTCAACGGCGTCAACCTGCCGCACGACACGACCGACACGCAGACCGTCTTCCTCGGCACCACCGGCAACGACGTGCTGAAGGCCACCGGCCTGAACGATCACCTGATCGGGCGGGGCGGCGTCGACACCTTCCAGTGGCTGGTCAACCAGTCCGGCCGCGACCGCATCGACGCCTTCGACATCGCCAACGGCAACCGGCTCGATGTCGCCGCGCTGCTGCGTGGCTACGTCGCGGGTGCGGTGCTGTCGAACTGGATCGAGGTGGGCGACGACGGCGTCGACACGACCTTGCGCATCGACCTCGACGGCAGCGGCGCCGGCAGCGTCTCGCAGACCATCGTGCTGACCGGCGTGACCACGGCCTACACCAGCGCGCAGCAGTGGGCCGATGCCGGCCTGCTGAAGGTGCTGTGAGGCCGGCTCGCCGAGTCACCGTGTCCATCGGCCCTGGCGGCCGATGGACCGGTGACCGGTGACCGATTTCATCGCTTCGGATCTACCCATACGTGTCATTGAAGCCACTCAGGGGCTATTTGAGACTGCCCGACACCCAAGGCCCGTGCCCCCGCGACCCCCACCGCCACCACCTGGAGGCGGCCGGAAGGTCCGATCAACACGGTGATCCCGGGGCAGGCATGCGGGGACGTCGATCCCTGCGGGCCATGCGACACGAAGGCGGTTTCGCCACGTGGACGCGTGATCCGAACCTGCAGCTCCGGCAAGCACCCACGGGCCTCCGTCCACGTCCCGATGACCTGAGGAGGCGACCCATGCACAAGCCCATGCACAAGCAAGACCTGACGCTCGACGGCCTGTTCCGCGACCGCGATGAACTCTCGACGCCGGCCCACCCCGCCAAGCCGGCGAACCCCGCGATGCCGACGCTGCAGGAGCTGCTGTCGACCACCCGTCCGGCCGATCCGGGCCTGCCGTCGCACGACGCCGCGCGTGACCGGGCCGAGCGCGACGGCGATCAGGCCGACAACCACAGCCCCGAATGGATGGCCGCGATCGGCCGCATCGGCGGCCAGTCCCGCTCGGCCGCGAAGTCCAAGGCCGCGCGCCTGAACGGCCTCAAGGGCGGACGCCCGCGCAAGCCCGACACCTTCGTGCCGGGCGACCAGGCCAACGTCCTCGTCCACATCACGGCCGGCTCCACGCTGGTCCTGCCGTCCCCCCCGTCCAAGCCCCCGTCCACCCCCAACACCTCAGATCGGTGACCTCATGGCTGCAGCTGCTTCTTCCCTCGACGACGACCAGAACTTCTGGCCCGGCTACGTCGACACCCTCGTCAACATGGTCATGTTCCTGATCCTGCTGATCGTGATCCTGTCGATGGCGGTGATCTTCTTCTCCGCCCGGGCCCGGGTCGAGGCCAGTCAGGCGCCCCAGCCCGACCCGTCCAAGACCTTCGAGGCGAAGTTCCCGGACCCGTCCGCCGAGGCGATCCCGGTGCAGCCTTCGGATATCAAACCCAAGGTCCCGGAGACCCTGCCGCCGACCTATGCGAAGGAGCAGCAGCCGCGCACCGGCCAGTCCGACCAGAAGCCGCGCCAGCCGTCGATCGAGGACCTGACCAAGACCGTCGAGACGCTGCAGAAGAAGCTCTACCTGGCCGAGCAGAAGTACAAGCCGGTGCTCAGTTCGCCGAAGGCCCGCGAGACCGTCGAGACCGTCGACGGCAAGGGCGAGGAGAAGACCGATGGCACCTTGTCGCGCCCGGTCCCCAAGAGCCGCGGCGTGCACGAGTTCGCGCTCGGCCCGACCTCGATCACCGTGCGTTTCATCCCCGGCGCACTCGACCTGGACGCCGACGAGGCGCAGCGGCTGGCGCAGCATTTCCGCAAGCAGTTCGGCGAGCAGTTCGCGCGCGGCCAGCGCTACACGATCACGACCGACTACGTCGAAGGCCTGAGCGAGTCCTCGCGCATGGCCTATTACCGCGTCACCGCCGTGCGCAATCAGCTGATGCGCGTGGCCGGCGTGCCCAAGTCCGCGCTCGACCCGCGCAGCCGCGCCGTGCAGGCCGCGGACCTGAAGGGCACCGAGTCGCTGGAGGTGCGCATCGTCGCCATCCCGATGACCGGTGACGAGCCGGCCCGCGTGGCGCCGGCGGCGTCGAACTGACGACCTGCCCCCGCTTCCGACCGCTTTTCGGTTGTTTGGGGGCCGGGTGGCCTGCCTAGGATCGTGATACCCCCTGGTCCGTGCCAGGGCAGGGCGCCGCAGTGGCGCACCGCAGTCCACGAGGCCCCCGATGTCCCCACCCGCCACGATCCAGAGCTCGACGACCTCGGCCGCCGCCTCGCCTGCCGCGCCCTCCGGCTCGCCGCCCGTCACGTCGGCCAACCCGACGTCGACCGGCTGGACACCCTACGCCTGGCCGACGCCGCCGCTGGCGGCCTACCCGCAGCCGACGCCGTCGCTGGAGCCCGAACCCTGCGAGGTCGAGGCCCGCGGCGGTCAGCTGATGATGGGCACGCTGGTCGCCTTCGACACCGATGAAGGCCAGGCCCGCGTGCTGCTGCCGCCCGACAAGGTGCCGGTGGCGCTGCGCTTCAGCCAGATCCGCCGCATCACGCTCAAGCGCAGCCTGTCGCCGCTCAGTGCGGCGATGGTGGCCGACGCCAGCGGCGACGCGGTCGGCCAGGTGCTGGGGCACCGCCGCAGCCTGACCTACACCGTCCACCTGCAGGACGGCGGGCGGCTCAGTGGCCGCACGGTCGGTCACCTGGACCTGCCGTCCGGCCTGTTCCTGTTCGCGCCGGTCGACGCGCTCGGCTCGGTCCAGCGCATCTTCGTGCCGCGCGCGATGCTGGTGCAGCAGAGCATCGGTGACCCGCTGGGCCAGATGCTGGTCGAGCAGATGGCCACCACCTCCGACGAGCTGGAGCAGGCGCTGACCGAACAGCAGGTGCAGCGCAACCGCAAGCTGGGCGAGCAGCTGCTGTCGCGCCAGCTGGTCACGCCCGAACAGCTGACCACCGCGCTCGATGCCCAGGCCCGCATGCCCACCGTGCGGCTCGGCGAGGCGCTGGTGCAGCTCGGTTTCATCTCCGAAGGCCAGCTGCAGCAGGCGCTGGACGTGCAGCGTTCCGAACGGGCCCAGCCGCTGGGCGAACTGCTGCTGCTGCGGGGCGTGGTCGACGTGCAGCACCTGCGCATCGCGCTGGCCCGCAAGCTGGGCTATCCGGTCGTCGACGTCGATCACTTCCCGGTCGATGCCAGCGTGACCGCGCTGCTGCCGCTGGCCGATGCCCGCCGCCTGCAGGTCCTGCCGCTGATGCGGCGCGGCGGCCGGTTGGTCGTGGCCATGCTCGACGCCAGCCAGCACGAGCTGGTGTCCGAGGTCGAACGCATCACCCAGACCCATGTCGCGCCGACGCTGGCCGGCAGCGGCTCGCTCCAGCTGGCGATCGAGCGGGCCTACGGCACGGGCGTCGACGCGATCCCGTTCGAGCTCAAGGCCAGCGACCGCGAGACGGCCAAGGTCATCAAGCGCGCCTTGCCAGCGGCGGCGGCGCGAGCGGTGGCGGCGGCCACGCCCGCGCCGCAGCGCCAGGTGACCGCGCCGATGGGCCTGGGCGCGGTGTCCCCGGCCCGGCCGGTCGAGCCGCCGAAGGCCTCGCCCGAACGGGTCATCGACTCCGGCATCGAGGTGCCGTCGCTGGACATCGCGCTGGACCTGCCGGCGCCGGAGACCGCTCCATTGCCCGCTCCCGTTCCCGTTCCCGTTCCCGCCGCTTTGCCCGCTCCAGCGGTTCTGCAGGACCCCGAGCCGGCCGCTTCCGCCGAACCCCCGGCCCCGGAGCCGACCGATCCGGCCGAGCTGTCGCAGCGCGCCCGGGCGGCCGCCTCGCGGCACGAGAGCCCCTTGCTGCAGACCTTGTCCAACATCGTGCTGGACGCGCTCGCGCGCGGCGCCAGCAGCGTCCAGATCGAGGCGATGGGGGTGGACGACAAGCTGCAGGTGCGCCTGCGCCGGCACGGCCGGCTGGAGGTCCACAGCGAGCTGCCGGCCGCCTGGCGCAGCCCGATGCTGGCGCGCATCAAGGCGCTGGCCGATCTCGACATCAGCGAGAACCGCAAGCCGCAGGAAGGTCGCCTGTCGTTCGCCCGGCTGGTGCCGCAGCACGCCATCGACCTGCGCGTGCTGACGCTGCCCACCCACGACGGGCTGGAGGACGTCGTGCTGGGACTGCCGGCGCGGCTCAAGCCCTATGCGCTCGACGCCATCGGCATGCCCGGCGACGACCTGGCGCGGCTGCGCCAGCTGCTCGACCGGCCGGCCGGCCTGATCCTGTGCGCCGGCCCGGCCCGCTCGGGCCGCACGACCACGCTGCACGCGATGCTGTCGCACCTGAACCGCCCGGAGCGCCGCATCTGGACGCTGGAAGAACGCATCGAGCGCCTGCAGACCGGCCTGCGCCAGATGGAGGTGCGCGCCGAGGACGGCCAGAGCATGGAGCTGGCGCTGCGCTCGCTGATGAACACCGATGCCGACGTGATCATGGTCGGCCATGTCGGCGATGCCGCGACCGCGCGGCTGGCGGTGGAAGCCGCGCTGCGTGGCCGGCTGGTCATCGCCGGCATGACCGCGCGCAACGCCGGTGATGCGGTGATGCGCCTGATCGACCAGGGCGTGCCGGCCTGGGACCTGGCCGACGCGCTGCTGGGCGTGCACAGCCAGCGCCTGCTGCGCCGCCTGTGCAACGCCTGCCGCATGAGCCGCACCGCCAAGGACAACGAGATCGACGACTGGGTCGACGGCTACTTCCACGGCGGCGCCGTCGAGGACGCCCAGGCCGACCGCGAGGCCCTGCTGAAGACATGGACCGAACGCCACGGCCGCGACGGCCGCCTGCGCCGCTACCAGAGCCAGGGCTGCGAACGCTGCGGTCACACCGGCCTGCGCGGGCGCATCGCGGTGCATGAGCTGCTGACGCTCAGCCGCGACCTGCGCCGCCTCGTGCGGGCCGGCGCGCCGGGCTGGAACCTGCAGCGCCAGGCCGCCCACGAGGGCCTGCACAGCCTGCGCCAGGACGCGCTCGACAAGATGGTGGCCGGCCAGATCTCGCTCGACGAGGTGCGCAGCCTGGTCGAGACCTGACGCGACGGCGCAGCCCGCCGCCGGCTCTGCCGGATCACCCCCCGAACCCGCCGCCGGCGGGTTTTCTTTTGCCGGTTCGGGGCGCCGGTCGTGGCCCGGATGTCGCGTCCGATACCGCCCCGGGTGGCTCAGTCGATGAGCCAGTCCAGCCGGAAAGGGTCGTGTCATGAGCCAGGCCCCCTGGCGGGTGTGACTTATTGACGCCCGCCGCACCGATCGGCCGGAAGGCCCGTCGGAGCGGGATTTTTTGGGGTGCGGCGGCACCCTCGTTCGAGGGGATGGGGACGCTTCAGACACGGTTCACGGGGGGCCCGTGGCTACCATGAATTCCATTCCCGGAACCGATCGATCAGGTCGGTCCAAGTCTTCCAGATCCGCCTTTTCGGCCCCGCACCGGGCCAGATCGGAACCCCTCATGAGCACCCAGCGCCAGTCCCTTCCCGCACCCAACCAGGGCGTGCGTTCCTTCTTCGGCGGCAAGCAGAAGAAGGGCGATCCGCTGCAGGAACGCATCGACTGCCTGATCGGCCCGGGCACCAGCATCGAGGGCGACCTCGTGTTCACCGGCGGCCTGCGCATCGACGGCGCGATCCGCGGTGACGTGACCGTCTCGGACGTCAAGGCCGGCACGCTGGTGATCGGCGACGGCGGCCGCATCGAGGGCGACGTGCGCGTCTCCCACGTGATCGTCTACGGCGAGATCGTCGGCACGATCTACGCCACCGGCCTGGTCGACCTGCGCGCCAATGCCCGCATCGCCGGCGACGTCCACTACGACGCGCTCGAGATGCAGGCCGGTGCCGAGATCACCGGCCACCTGGTCAAGAACAAGCAGGCCGGAGCCGCAGCGTGAGCCTGGACGCCACGCTCGCCGCCGCAGCCGGCCCGGACGGGCTGACGCTGCACCCGGTGTTCTCGCGCCACCGTCCGGGCAGCCTGGCGCCACTCGACCAGGGGGATGCGCGCGAACAGTGGCGTCACCTGGGCGCGGCCATTGCCCGCGACCCGCTCGACCTGGAAGCCCATGTGCGGCGCGTGCAGCTGGCCTGCGTGGCACCGCTGACCGACCTCGCCTTCGGCGCGCTGGTCGACCTGTTCCTGGCGCTGGGCCCGCGTGGCCGTGCGCTGCGCGGCCGGCTGCTGGACCAGGCCGAAGCCTGGCTGGCACCCGAGGACGCGCATTTCCTGCGTGCCTACCTCGACGTCGGCCTGAACCGGGGCGTGGCCCTGCCGTCGGCACCGGGTTCGCTGTTCCACCCGGCCATCGTCGGCATGGCTCAGATGGTGAGCCACCAGCGCGTCGCCGCCGCCGTGCAGACGCTGCACCAGCAGGCCGCCGCGATGCTCGACGAGGGCAACCTCGATGCCGCCCGCGCGCTGCTGGAACAGGGCCTGCTGGACGACCCGACCGACGCCGACGTGCAGCGCGAGCTGCTGGGCATCTACCGGCACAGCCGGGACGACGCGGCGAAGACCGCGATGGCAGAACGCCTCCTGGCCCGATACGGCCAGTTGCCGGCGGGCTGGGCCTGAGGCGCACTCGCCTCGCCACCCGTCACCGATTTCCCCTAGCCGAGCCCGGACCCCGTGGATCACCTCAAGCCGCCTTCCCGCCTGAACGTGGTGCTGCTGTCGCTGCCGCCGCGGACCCAGGCCGTGCTGGACTACTTCTTCTCCAGCACCGGTCGCAGCAGCTTCTCGGTCACCGACCCCGAGCAGGCCCACGCCGCGATCTTCGACGTCGACACGCTGGCCTCGCGCCAGCACTGGGAGAGCTGGCACGCCGGCACCGGTCGACCCGGCATCGCGATGTCGATCCAGCCGCAGGAACTGCCCGGCACGGTCTGGGTGCGCAAGCCCATCACGCCGGCCGCGCTGCTGCAGGCCGCCGCCGAACTGGGGGCGATGCGCTGGCAGCCGATGCAGGCGGCGGCGCCGGTGGTCCAGGCACCTGCCCCGGCACCGGCCCCGGTCGTGGTGCCCGAGCCGGTCGTGGTCCCCGTCGTGGCCCAGGTCGCCGAGCCGGTCGTCGTTCCGGTCGTCGTTCCGGAGATCACGCCGGTGGTCGAGGCCGAGGCGGCACCGGCTCCGGCACCTGTCGTGGCGGCTGTCGCGCCGGTGGCGGCGCCGATCGCCGAACCCGTTGCCGCACCCGTTGCCGCATCTGTTGCCGCACCCGTTTCAGCACCCCGCCCGGCGCCGCGTGAGCCGCTGCGCCACGAACCGCGCCCGGCGCGTCAGCCGGATCCTCGGCCGGCCGGCATCGGCGGCTTTCTCAAGCGCCTGTTCGGCGCGCCGGCCGCGCCACAGCCGGCCCAGGCCGCCGCGCGTCCGGCCGTCGCCCGCACGACCTACCCGGCGGCGGCAGGGTCGGTGCGTGAGCCGGTACGTGAGCCCGTGCGTGAGCCGGTCGCCGACGCGGTGCGTGAGACGGTCGCGCCCGAGCCGGTCGTCCTCGGCACCGCCAGCGTCAGTCCGGCCGTGCCGGCGGCTCGCCCGGTGGTGGTGCCGCTCAACAAGACCCATGTGCGCAAGCGCGGTCGCAAGGGTCCGACGCGCTGGGTCGACCCGAACGGCGTCGTGCTGCACGGTGCGCGCGACGGCGGTCAGGCCGCCTCGACGGATCACGCCGATCACGGCGATGACGACGACCGCGACGAACACGATCTCGACGAGACCGGACCCGACGCCGCCGAGACCGGCGCCCGCGTCGCCACGCCGGCCGCCAACGACGGCCCGGTCGGCGATGCCGGCACCGCCTCGCCGGTGATCACGCTCGAGGCCGAGCCGGTGGTGCGCATCGAGCCCTATGGCGAACCCGCCGCCGACGCGACCGCCGAGGCTACGTCGCAGGACGATGCCGCCGAAGCCGCATCGAACGACGCCGCGAACGCCAACGACAACGCCAATGCCAGCGGCGACGAGGCCGTCGCCCGTCCGGCCGTCGTCTGGCGCGGACTGTCCAGCCCGACCGACCAGGCCGACGAGCTGACCTACTGCGGCAGCCGCGCCGATGCGACGGCCGAGGCGTTGCAGGCCGACCGCTCGCTGCGCTTCGATCCGGGCCAGTCGCTGGTCGCCGCGCTGACCGAGGCCTACCTGATCGGCCGCAAGTGGCAGGTGCCGACGCAGTTCGAGTTCAGCGCCGGCCGCGTCATCGTCGATGCGCCGCGCAACCGCGTGCTGCTCGGTTTCGAGGCCGACCGCCTGGCCGAGCTGCTGGCGCGTGGCCCCGAACGCATCAAGACGCTGGCGCTGAACCGCCACGAGCAGGCCGCGCTGCAGCTGCGCGAGGGCGAGGCCTGGCAGCCGCTCGACCGCCTGCTGTGGCGCGCCGGCCTGCTGCAGTCGCAGGGCCGCCTGCCGACCGGTGTCGACCTGAAGCGCCCGGTCTACCTGAAGCACTGGCCCAACCTGACCCGCGTGCAGCGCACGCCCCACGCGATGCGCGTGGCCGCGCTGTGGGCGACCCGGGGCGCCGGCCTGATCGAGACCGCCGAGCTGCTGAAGATCCCGCAGCGCCACGTGTTCGCCTTCTATTGCGCGGCCGCCGCGTCCGACCTCGTCACCGAGGACGGCAGCTCGGTCAAGCGGGCCCAGCGTCGCGGCGCCCGCAACCGTGGCCTGCTGACCCGCCTGCTGGGCTGGCTGCAGGCCTGAGCGCCGCGCGACCGTCCGCACCCGCCGTCCCGTCCGACGCCACCCCGACACCTCCACGCAGGCCAGCCGCCTTGCGCACACCATGGCTCACAAAGACCACAAGATCATCTTCACCGGCCCGGTGGGCGCGGGCAAGACCACGGCGATCGCCTCGATCAGCGACATCGAGCCGATCCGCACCGACGAGCAGGCGTCCGACATGACGACGCGCCGCAAGCCGGCGACGACCGTGGCGATGGACTACGGAATGATCCGGCTCGGCCCGACCGAGAAGGTCCACCTGTACGGCACGCCCGGCCAGGAGCGCTTCGACTTCATGTGGGAGATCCTGACGCAGGGCGGCATCGGCCTGGTCCTGCTGCTGGACAACACCCGCCCGACGCCCTTCGAGGACATGAAGTTCTACGTCAAGGCCTTCCACGAGTTCATCTCCAGCACCCGCCTGGTCATCGGCATCACGCAGATGGACACGCGCTCGTCGCCCACGATCGACGACTACGTGCGGCAGATGAAGGAGCTGGACATCGACGCGCCGATCTTCGAGGTCGACGCCCGCCGCCGCGAGGACGTGTCCTCGCTGATCCAGGCCATGCTGCTGTCGATCGACCCGGTCATCTGAGACCGGTCCAGCCGCCCTTCCAGCGAGACCCCGCGCCACCATGGACCACTACACCCTCACCGGCGAGTACTACCTGCACCCGACCCCGGCCGGCGCCTACTACGCCGCCAGCCGGCCGGACCGCGATCCGGCGCGCAGCTTCCTGCAGCGCCTGCTGCGCGAGCCGGCCACGCCGCGCCTGAGCCCCGGCCTGATCGCGCAGTGGACCGGCCTGAACGAACACGACGCGCTCGAGTTCGTCTACCGCATGCAGTCCTCGGGCTTCATCCAGGGCCTGCCGGTGCAGGTCGAGGTGCCGCCCGAGCGCATCGAGGCGCTGCTGCCGCCGGTGCTGGCGCAGCTGTCCGACGAGGGCAAGGCGATCCTGGCCGAGAAGCGCGGTCTCTACCTGGGCACCGCCGGCTTCGCGCACGAGCAGTCCGAGGAACTCGCCGCGCTCGGCGCCGACCTGGCCTCGGTGCAGGAACGCCATGCCCAGCTGCTGCACGGGAACATGCGTTTGCGCGGCGACGGCTGGGGCTTCATGAACGCCGGTGGCTACAGCGAACTCGGCTTCTGGCCGCTGTACTTCGGCGACGACTACTTCATCCTGGTCGTGGGCGGGCAACCGCGCTTCAACCAGGAGGCCTACACCACGCTGATCTGGACCCTCGGCGTGCGCTACGGCGGCGCGGCCTGACCCAGGCCGATCCGTCGCGATTCGATCCGATCCGCACCCCGACTCCACCCACGAACCCCACGAAAAGGAACCCGCCATGCGCGCAGAACTACTGAACTCCATCCTGAGCGAACTCAATGGCTCGACCGCCGACATCGAGGCCTCGGCCGTGCTGTCGACCGACGGCCTGATGATGGCCTCCATGCTGCCCGCCGGCATGGACGAGGACCGCGTCGGCGCGATGAGCGCGGCCATGCTGTCGCTGGGTGACCGGACCTCGCGCGAGCTGGCCCGCGGCGAGCTGGAGCAGGTGCTGGTCAAGGGCCATCGCGGCTACGTGCTGATGACCCACGCCGGCAACGACGCCGTGCTGACCGCGCTGTGCAAGCCGAACGCCCGCCTCGGCCTGATCTTCCTGGACGTCAAGCGCGCCGCCGACTCGATCAGCAAGGTCATCTGACGCAAGAGGCCAGGACCCGCACCATGACCGACTTCCAGGAAGCCTGGCTGCTGCCCGGCGCGCCCGAACGGCGCGAGCACCGGCTGCGCCATCACGACGGCTTCGAACGCACCGTCTGGACGGTGGAACACGAGGTGCCGTTCCCGGACGGCAAGCTGATCGTCTCGCGCACCGACACGGCCGGCGTCATCACGCACGCGAACCCCGCGTTCGTCGAGATGTCGGGCTACGAACGCGACGAGCTGATCGGCCAGCCGCACTGCATCCTGCGACACCCGGACATGCCCGCGGCCGCCTACCGCGACCTGTGGCAGACGGTGCAGCGCGGCCAGACGTGGCAGGGCCACGTCAAGAACCTGCGCAAGGACGGCGCCCATTACTGGGTGCTGGCGACCGTGATCCCCAACATCCGCGACGGCGTCGTGGTGGGCTACACCTCGGTGCGGCGCAAGCCCTCGCGCACCCAGGTCGAGGCCCACACCGCCGAGTACGCGCGGATGCGAGCCGAGGAGCTCGCGACATGACCCTCCAGCTCACCGTCAGCCCCGACTTCTCGCCCGACCACATCGCCGGCTGGTACGTGTTCAACACGTGGCTGCAGCGCCGGCTGGGCGAACGCATCCACCTCGAACTGTTCGAGAACTTCGAGTCGCAGCGCGCGGCGATCGACGCCGACCGCGTCGACCTGATCTACGCCAACCCGTACGACGCCGCGATGCTGGTGCGCCAGAAGGGCTTCGTCGCGCTGGCCGCGCCGCGCAACCTGCCCGACGAGGTCGTCATCGCCGTGCCGGTGGACTCGCCGGTGCAGCGGGTCGAGGACCTGCGTGGCGGCGCCCGTTTGGCCGTCACCAGCGACCCGGTGGTCAACCTGCTCGGGATGATCACGCTGGCCAGCGCCGACCTGAACGCCGGCAACACCACGAACGCGACCGTCGGCTCCTACGTGCTGGTGGCCAAGCAGCTGGTGCAGGGCAAGGCCGACGCCGGCTTCTTCCTGGCCCGCGCCTACAACGGCCTGAGCCCTGTGATCCGCCGCCAGCTGCGCCCGCTCGTCACCAGCGACATCGGCGACGTGCGCCACGTGCTGCTGGCCGGCCCGCGCGCGGCCCATCTGGTGGCGCCGCTGCGCGAGCTGCTGCCGGCGATGGACGCGCCCGGCTCGGACGGCGGCGCGGTGCTGCAGGCGCTCGGCCTCGAAGGCTTCATGGCCCAGGAAGCCGAAGCCACCGAGTTCATGATCGACCTGATGGACACCCTGAAGGTCTGAGGCCCACAACCTCCGGAAGCCCACGACGATGACGACTCCGACCCTCCGGCCATTGGCCGTGCTGCTGATGGCGGCCTGCGCCGGCTGGACCTCGGTGCCGCTGGCGGCCGGGGCCCAGCAGGGCGCGAACACGGTGGCCGCGGCACCCGCTGCGGCGGCGTCCGCGGCCGGCAGCCGTGTCACGGTCAGCAACGACACGCTGTGGGCCATCGCCGGCACGGTGGTCAGCGGCAACACGCCGAGCCGCCCGCAGGTCATGGTGGCGATCCTGCGCGCCAACCCGGACGCCTTCCAGGGCGGCAACATGCACCGGCTGCGCAAGGGCGTGACGCTGCAGATCCCCGATCTGGACGCGGTCCGCGCCGAGCCGGCCGGCCGTGCCGCCGCGCTGGTGGACATCCACCTCGACGCGCTCAACCAGGGCAAGGCCGTGCCGGCGCTGACGCCGCTGGCGATCGTGCCGAAGCCGGCACCGGCGCCCGAGCCGGCCCCTGCGCCGGCTCCCGCACCGGCACCGGTGACGCCGCCTCCGGCACCTGCTCCGGAGCCTGCGCCGGCACCGGCTTCGGCCCCCGAACCGGCCCCGGTCGCGTCGGCGCCCGAACCCGCTTCCGCCCCCGCACCCGCCTCGGCCGCGCCCGCCCCGGCGCCCCGGCCGGTCACGACCGATGGCCTGACCCGCTGGCTGCCCTACGGCATGGCCGTGCTGCTGGTCGGCCTGGCCGGTGGCCTGTGGTGGGGCATGCGCCGGCCGCGTCGTGTCAACGAGGACGCGCTGCCGTCCACCTTCGTCGACGAGCAGGGCGTGACCCGGCGGCGGCGCCCGAAGGTGCTGGACATCTCGAACGCGGCGGCCGACCTGGCGCGTGCGGTCGAGACGCTGGAACCGGCCGCGCAGCTGGTGCGCGGGGCCGACGGCGAGATCGTCTCGGCCAGCGTCGCCGCACCGACGGGCGACGCCGAGGCCCGCACGCAGGACGCCCGTCTGCGCGATCAGGCCGCCCTGAAGCTGGACCTGGCGCGTGCGCTGATCGAGGTCGGCAAGCGCGAGGCCGCCCGTCCGTGGCTGGCGGCGGTCGCCCGCGAAGGCTCGCTGGAACAGCAGGCCGACGCGGTGGAGCTGTCCTCGCGCTGATCTGGGCGCCGACCCTGGCGCTGACCGTGGCGCCGGCTCAGGCCGGCGCGAACGCGAGCGTGCGGCCCTGCTCGGCGCTGCGCATCGCGACGTCCATCACCTGCATCGTGCGCAACGCCGACTCGGCCGTGACCGGGTTGGCGGCGCCGTGCGCCAGCGCGTCGCGGATGCCGGCGTAGTAGGCCGGGTAACGCCCTGGCAGGCGGGGCAGGGCGACGGCATCGCGCGGCGCGCGGGTGTTGGCCGGCTGCGGCAGGTGCGGCGCGGCGTCGCGCCAGTCCATCCAGCGCAGCGGGCGCGGGTCTTCGCCCCAGCCGGGCGCGCCGGGCACGAGGCCGGCCTTGAGCTGGTCTTCCTGCACGTCCAGGCCTTCGCACACGACGCTGCCGAGCTGGCCGTGGATCTCGAAACGCGGGGCGGGCAGGGCTGCCAGGCGGGTGCAATGCAGCGTCACGCGGCGCTGCGGTGCCGTGTAGCCGAGGGTGACCTGGGCGTAGTCGACCGCCTCGCTGCCGTCGCGCAGGCGGGTCATGTCGCCGGTGACGGTGTCGGGCGCGCCGAACAGGCACAGCGCCTGGTCGACCAGGTGGGGCCCTAGGTCATACCAGAGCCCCGCGCCCGGCCCGGCGCGCTCGCGCCAGCGGTCACGCGGGATCGGGTCGTAGCGGTCGAAGCGCGAGACGAACTCGCGCACCTCGCCGAGCGTGCCGGCGGCAATCTGCGCCTGCAGCGTCAGGAAATCGCCATCCCAGCGCCGGTTGTGGAAGACCGACAGCAGCTGGCCGCGTTGGCGTGCCAGCGTCACCAGGTCTTCGGCCTCATCCAGCGTGACGGTGAAGGGCTTGTCGATCACCACGGCCTTGCCGGCCAGCAGCGCGGCGCGCGCCAGCGGGTGGTGGCGGTCGTTGGGCGTGGCGATGACGACCAGGTCGATGCCGTCGGCGGTCGCGGCGGCGACGTAGTCCGGCTCGACCCGCACGCCCGGCCATTGCGAGCGCAGCGCGGCGGCGTCGCCGGACGAGGCGATCAGCGCCAGCCGCAGGCCGGGCGTCGCCGCGATCAGCGGGGCGTGGAAGGTGCGGCCGACGTAGCCGTGGCCGATCAGGGCGACCTGCAAGGGAGCGTTCATGTGGAGGGGCTTCGAGAAGATCGATGCCAGAAAGACCAAGGGCCGGCATAAGCCGGCCCTTGGGGTCTGAGTCGAGGAAGGGTCACCCCATCCTCAGGCTGCCGGCCTTGCGGCTGGCAGCCCGGTCATCAGAAGGCGTAGTTCACGCGGACAGCGACGCCCGACTTGGTCTGGAAGCCGCTCGACGAGCTGCTCGACACGGCCGGGGTGATGGTCGCGCCGGTGGCGAACAGGGGCAGCGAGTAAGCAGCGTAGATGGTGTTCTGCTTGACCGAGCCGGTCTTGTCTTGCACGTAGGCGATGCCAGCCGGGCCGAACACGGCGTTCACGCCAATGCTGCTGTCCTTGACGTTCGTGGTCTTGTTCTTGCCGTTGGCAGCGTTCAGGTTGACGTTGCCGCCACCGACAGCCAGGCCGACCGTCGCGCCGAAGCCGTCGTACTTGGCGCCACCGACGGTGGTCACGCTTTCCAGACCCAGCTTCACAGCGGCGGGGCCGGCGTTGAACGACACGACCGGGCGGACGCCCTTGACTTCGCCAGCGACCTTCGAGTCAGCCAGGCCCAGTTCGAACGCGGCGGCGCCGGCGTTCACGGTCAGGGCGAAGTGAGCGGGGTTGCCATCGAAACGGCCACGCAGCTTGTTGGCGCGGTAGCCCGAAGCGGCACCGGCGCTGTCGACGTAGACGTCCTTGCCAGCCGGGAACAGGTCAGCGGCTTCGAAGCGACCGAACTTGACGTCGGCCATCTTGGTGCCGATCTGGCCCCACATGTCGTCGGTACCGGTGGTGCCGTCGCTCTTCAGCAGCAGCGTGCCACGGCCGGCCACGAAGCCGTTGTCGTCACCGGCCTTGCCAGCGACGTTGAACTCGACGCGACCGCCTTGGCTCATGCCACGGCCTTGGCCTTGCGCCTTGTTGTCCAGTTCCAGGTTCGCGTCCAGGGTCGGGGCAGCGAAGGCCGGAGCAGCGATGACGGCGGCCATGACGGCGCTCAGCTTGATGAAACGTTGCATTCGAGTTTCTCCTCTCGGGTTGCGAAATTGGCCGCGAGCCGGCCGTGGGTGAACGGGGTTAAATCCAAGTTCGGGGTGAACTGTATCTGCGGCTGGCTTTTCGGCAATCGAGTCGTTGCGTGGAAGCCACTCTGCAAACTGGATGTCATTTTGTGCCGCACCAGTTTCTTCCACGCATCGTGTGCGTGCTGCACCGCAAGATTTCAGCGGGTTACTTTGCATGCACATGATTTGTGCGCTGCAGCGTCCTGGGGCGTGCGCCTGACAGGGGTTCCCGGGGCGCAATCGGTTGCGGGAAATCAAGCGTGATGCTTGGGTGTAAACCCCGGTTGGGTTGGTGTCTCAGTTACGCGACGGTACGTTGACTTTGCCGGATCAGGTCGGTTTGAGCATCCATTCATGAGCTGGGTCATTCTTGAAATGCCAGAGCCGGCCGGGGCCCGCCATCACGTTCAGGTAATAAAGGTCGTAACCGTGGGGTGCCACACATGGGTGATAACCCTTGGGAACCATGACGACATCATGGTCCTCGACCGCGCACGACTCGTCGATGCTGCGGTCGTCCGTGTAGACGCGCTGGAACGCGAAGCCCTGCGGCGGGTTGATGCGGTGGTAATAGGTCTCCTCCAGCAGGGTTTCCTCGGGGGGCACATCGCGGTCGTGCTTGTGCGGCGGGTAGCTGCTGGAGTTGCCGCCCGGGGTGATCACCTCGACGACCAGCAGGTGGTCGGCCGACGGATCGTCCTGCGGCAGGATGTCGCAGACGTGGCGCGTGTTGCTGCCCTTGCCGCGCGAACTCAGCCGCATCGCGCTGCCGTCGATGCGCTTGACGGGGTGACCACCGTTCGCGCCCTTGTACGGCGCCGTGCACAGCGCGACCTCGGCGGCGCGGCTGGCGACGATCTCGACCGCCTTGCCGCCGGGCACGTAGATCGCATCGGGCGGACCGTCGAAGACGCTGTCGCGCGTGCCCAGGCCCGTGTGCGTTTCGCCGTCGACCACCACGTCGACCGTGCCGGTCAGCACGACGATGCACAGCTCGCGCTCGCCGGTGGACAGGCCTTCACGATCGCCGGGGGCCAGGCGCAGGGCCTTGAAGCCGACGTGTTTCCAGCCGGCCGAGGCGGGGGTGACTTCACAGATCTCGCGGCCCGGGCGGGCCTTGACGAGCAGGGACATGGTGCGAACTCCGGGACTGCGGGACTGCGGGACTGCGGGACTTCAGGTGGGGCCGGGTGTGGCTCAGGCGCCGAGCCGGTCCACGATCGCCTTGAGCGTGCGGTAGCCCTTCTGGGCGTACTGGTAGCTGGGGGCGACGGCCGGATCCTGTTCGGCCTCGACCACCAGCCAGCCTTCGTAGCCGGCGGCGTGCAGCGTGCTGAGCACGCCGTCGAAGTCGATCACGCCGTCGCCGGGCACCGTGAAGGTGCCGTTGATGACGCCGGTCAGGAAGCTCCAGCCGTCGTTGCGGGCCTGGCCGATGACGCTCGGGCGCACGTCCTTGCAATGCACGTGGACCACGCGCGAGAGGTGCTTCTTCAGCGTGGCGACCGGGTCGGCGGCGCCGCCGTACCAGGCGTGGCCGGTGTCGAACAGCAGGAAGACCTTGGCCGGATCGGTCAGCGCCATCAGCTGGTCGATGTCGGCCGGCGACTCGACGTAGGCGCCCATGTGGTGGTGGTAGGCCAGCCGGATGCCGTAGGTCTTGAGCAGGTGTTCACCGAAGGCGTTCAGGCGCTCCGCATAGGCCTGCCACAGGGCGGCGCTGGCAAAGCGCGGGCGCTTGCCGACGGGGGTGTCGATCTGGCCCTGGATCGTGCCGGCGCACTCGCCGTAGACGACCACGTTGCAGCCGTTGAACTGCAGCTTGGCCATGTGGGCGGCGCAGCGCTCGATCTCGGCGGCGACGGCCGCCTCGTTCGTCTGGCCGGGGGCGACCTCGGCCAGGAAGCCCGAGTACCAGCCCGAGACGCAGACCACGCCGAACTCGTCGAGCTTGGCCTTCAGCGACGGGCCGTCCTTCGGGAACTTGTTGCCCAGCTCGAAGCCGACGTAGCCGATCTCGGCGCCTTCGCGCAGCGCCGTCTCCAGCGGGGTTTCGCCGCCCAGCGAGGGCAGGTCGTCGTTCATCCAGGAAATGGGGTTGATGCCGATGCGGACGTTCCAGCTCATGTCGGTGCTCAGTCTTGAAGAGAAGGGGAAGGAGTGTCGGGGATGGTGAAAGCCATTCAGAGCCGCTGGCCCTGCTTGCCGTCGACGTAGCGGCCGTGCGCGGCCTCGACATCGCCGCGCGGCGAGACCTCGGGGATGGCGACCTCCCACCAGCAGCCGCCCGGCGAGGTGCGGGTGTGGGTGGTGTCGATCACGATGACCTGTGACTTGGTCGCGGCGCGGGCCTTGACCATCGCCGCCTTCAGCTCGGCGACGTTGGCGACGTGGACAGCGTCGGCGCCCATCGCGCGGGCATGCAGCGCGAAGTCCAGCGTGCTGCGTTCGCCGCCCTCGGCGGTGCAGTCGTCGAGCATGTTGTTGAAGCCCGGCACGCCCGAGGCGCGCTGCAGCCGCTCGATGCAGCCGTAGCCGCGGTTGTCCAGCACGACCACGATCAGCTTGCGGCCCAGCAGCACGGAGGTCGCCAGCTCGGAGTTCATCATCATGTAGGAGCCGTCGCCGACCATCACGATGACCTCGCGCTCGGGCGCGGCGATCTTGGCGCCCAGGCCGCCGGCGATCTCGTAGCCCATGCACGAGTAGCCGTATTCCATGTGATAGCCGCCCGGCGCACGGGCGCGCCAGAGCTTGTGCAGCTCGGCCGGCAGCGTGCCGGCGGCGCAGACCACGATGTCCTTCGCGCCGCTGTCGCCACCGGCGTCGTTGAGCGAGTCGCGCACCGCGCCGATTACCTCGGCGTCATAGGGCAGCACGCCGGGTTGCGGCGCGGCGGTGGTGATCTGCTGGATCCAGGCCTGGCCGGCAGCGGCCTGTTCACGGGCCTGCGCGGTCCAGCCGGCATCGGCCGACCAGCCGGCCAGCCCGGCGCTCAGGCCTTGCAGGCCGAGACGCGCATCGGCGACCAGGCCGGTGCCGCTCCACTTGCCGGCGTCGTAGGGCTGCACGTTCAGGCTCAGCAGCCGGGCCTGCGCGAACAGCGCGTGCGAGCCGGTGGTGAAGTCCTGCAGGCGGGTGCCGACGGCCAGCACGACATCGGCCTGGCGGGCCATCTGGTTGGCGACGGTGACGCCGTCGACGCCGATCGCGCCGAGGTTGAGCGGGTGGTCCCAGGGCAGCGCGCTCTTGCCGCCGTGCGACTCGACCACCGGCACGCCGTGCGTGTCGGCGAAGGCGCGCAGGGCGTCCCAGGCCTGGCTGTAGAGCACGCCGCCACCGGCCACGATCAGCGGCCGGCGGGCGGTCTTCAGCAGCGCGACGGCGCGTTCGAGTTCACCGGCATCGGCCGGCGGGCGACGCCAGCGGATCACGTCCGGCTTCAGGAAGGACTCGGGGCAGTCGAAGGCCTCGGCCTGCACGTCCTGCGGCAGGGCCAGGCAGACGGGGCCGCAGCTGGCCGGGTCGGTCATGACCTGGATCGCGCGCGGCAGCGCCGTCAGGATCTGCTCGGGCCGGGTGATGCGGTCGAAGTAGCGCGTGACCGGGCGGAAGCAGTCGTTGGCGCTGACATCGCCCTGGCCGAAGTTCTCGATCTGCTGCAGCACCGGGTCCGGCGCGCGGTTGGCGAAGGTGTCGCCGGGCAGCAGCAGCATCGGGATGCGGTTGACGTGCGCCACGGCAGCGGCCGTCACCATGTTGGTGGCACCCGGTCCGATCGAGCTGCTGACGGCCAGGATGCGCTGGCGGAAGTTGGCCTTGGCATAGGCGACGGCGGCCAGCGCCATGCCCTGTTCGTTGTGGGCGCGCCAGGTCGGCAGCACGTCGCGCTGCGCGTACAGCGCCTCGCCGAGCGCGGCGACGTTGCCGTGGCCGAAGATGGCGAAGGCGCCGCCGCAGTAGGGCAGCAGCTCGGTGCGGCCGTCGGCGGTGGTGACCTCGACACGCAGCGCGGCGAGGTGGCGCACCAGCGCCTGGGACATCGTGAGACGGATCGTGTTCATGGCTCGTGCCTCGATGAAGCTGAAGGGGCGGGCGTGTCGGATCAGGCGGCGGCGCGCTGGCCGCCACGGCGGTTCTGCCAGGCCTCGATCAGCACGGCAAAGTTGCGGCCGACCTGCTGCTGGAAGGCGGCGTCGTCGATCTCGCCACGCAGCCACTTCAGCGACGGCTCGACCCACAGCGTGCGGCCGACCATGAAGCCCTTGACGATCGGGTTGGTCGCCTGCGCGAAGCTGTCGGCCAGGTACTGCAGCGGCTGGTTCAGGCCCAGGATCACGGCGCCGCGGCAATGCGGGTCACGTTCGGCGACCAGCGCTTCCAGCGCGGTCCAGCCGGCCGGCTGCATCGGCGCGAGCTTCCACCACTCGGGCTTCACGCCCAGGTTGTAGAAGCGCTTGACGGCGCGCAGCACCGCCTCGTCCTCGGTGCCGGCGGGCGTCATCGCCTTGGGCGGGATGACCTCCAGCAGCAGTTCGTTGCCGCTCTCGCGGGTGGCTTCCCACAGCTCCAGCACGGTCTGTTCCTGCGCCAGGCGCAGTTGGAAATCGTCGTCCGGGTGGTAGTGGACGAGGCACTTGACGACCTGCTCGGTCGGCCAGTGGATCAGCGCACTGCCGATCGAGCGGGTGCCGTCGAAACGCAGCGGGCGCGAGCCCGGCAGCTCGACCGGCCGGCCGACCCACCAGCCGCGCCCGGTGGCGGCGGCCAGCGCGTCGCGGCCGTAGTCGCCGCCGTCGATCAGCACGCCCATGTGGCCTTGCAGCCGGTGGCTCTGCTCGACCTGTTCGGCCGCGCCGACCAGCAGCTGCTTGAGCTTCGGGATGCGGGCCTCGTCGGCACCGGCCTCGCGGGCCAGGTCGAAGAACTGGCTGCGGTGGTCGAAGGCCATGACGCACAGCTCGGACCAGTCCGGCCGGGCGGCGCTGACGCGGTGCAGGTGGGCCAGCTGCTCGTCGGCATCGACCTTCGGGTTGCGGCTGCCGCCGAACCAGTGCGCCAGTTCGGCCGGCGTGGGCATCGCGGCCGAGCAGGCGTGGCGCGACACCACGATTGCGCCGCAGGCGTTGGCCATCTGCGTCGCGCCGGCCCAGTCCTTGCCCTGCAACAGACCGGTCATCAGGCCTGACAGGAAGGCGTCGCCGGCGCCCAGCACGTTGAGCACCTCGACGCGCTCGCCCTTGTAGGTCGGCGCGTCGTCGATCGCGGCCGGAATGGCGCCCTCGATGACGCAGCAGCCCAGCGCCCCGCGCTTGACCACCAGCGTCGCGGCCGACACGTCGCGCACGGCGCGCAGCGAGGCCATCAGGTCGTCGCTGACGCCGCCGGCGATCAGGAACTCCTCCTCGGTGCCCACCAGCAGGTCGAAGTGGCCGAGCATCTGCTGCAGCTGCAGCGTCACGTTGGCATCGGCGACGTAGCGGTTCTCGCCCGCCCCGCGCGAGGTCAGGCCCCACAGCACCGGGCGGTAGTCGATGTCGAGCACGCGCACGACACCGTGGCGACGCGCGGCGGTCAGCGCGGCGGTGGCGGCGCGGCGCGTCGTCGGCGTCGACAGGTGGGTGCCCGTCAAGGCCAGCGCGCGGCACTGGGCGATGAAGTTCTCGTCGATCAGCGCGGCGTCGACCGCCATGTCGGCGCAGTTCTCGCGGACGAACAGCAGCGGGAAGGTGTCGCGGTCCTTCAGGCCCAGCAGCACCAGCGCGGTCAGGCGTTCCGGATCGGTCTGCAGCTGGCTGACGTCGCAGCCTTCCTGTTCGAGCGTCTCGCGCAGGAAACGGCCCATCTGCTCGTTGCCGACGCGCGAAATCATGGCGCTCTTCAGGCCCAGCCGCGCCACGCCGAAGGCCAGGTTGCCCGACGAGCCGCCCAGGTACATCTGCAGGCTGCGGGCGTCTTCCAGTCGGCTGCCGAACTGCTGGGCGTAGAGATCGACCGCGACGCGGCCGAGACAGGCCAGGTCGATGCGGCGGCCGGAAGGGAAGTTGAAGGCACTCATGGAGACGCTTTCTGACGCTTTCGCCCGCTGCGGGGCGCCATCGGATGGGGCTGCGGGAAGGGAAACCTCGGGTAGCCGAGGCGATGGGCGCCGAGTCTAGAACAAGCGAAATGAACTTCGCTAGGGGTAACTCCGCAGAAATTCATTTCCAAAAAAACGGGCGGCGGAACTACATTGGCGCCGTGCTGAGACGCTGATCCCCGTCAGTGCAGCAGCCCGAAAGCGGTGCCGTCCATGGGGGGCGACACCGAAATCGCGAAGGCGCCACCCGGACGCCGACGCGGTGCCCAACCCGGGTGTCGACCTGCCCACACGTCCGACCCCGAACGTTCCGAACCGAGGAGACTGACCATGAAGAAGATCCTGCTTGCCGTTGCTGTTGCCGGCACCCTGGCCACCCCGCTGGCCCACGCACAGAAGGTCGGCCTGGCGATGGCCCAGCTCGACACCTTCCTGACCATCCTGAAGAACGGCACGCTCGAAGCCGGCAAGAAGGCTGGCGCGACCGTGCAGGTCGAGGACGCTGGCAACGACGTGGGCAAGCAGCTCAGCCAGATCCAGAACCTGATCGCGCAGAAGGTCGACGCCATCATCGTCAACCCGGTCGACACCGACGCGACCCCGAAGATCACCAAGATGGTGACCGACGCCAAGATCCCGCTGGTCTACGTCAACCGCAAGCCGGTCGACTTCGACAAGCTGCCCGCCGGCGTCGCCTTCGTGGCCTCCGACGAGAAGGTGTCGGGCACGCTGCAGACCCAGGAAGTCTGCCGCCTGCTCAAGGGCAAGGGCGACGTGCTGGTGCTGATGGGCGAGCTGTCCAACGAAGCTGCGCGCACCCGCACCAAGGACATCGAAGAAGTCGTCGCGACCAAGGAATGCTCGGGCATCAAGATCGCCGACAAGCGTGAAGGCAAGTGGGACCGCACCCAGGGCCAGGACATCACGACCAACTGGCTGTCCTCGGGCGTGAAGTTCGACGCCATCATCGCCAACAACGACGAGATGGCGCTGGGCGCGATCAACGCGCTGAAGGCCGCCAAGAAGTGGACGCCGAACTCGATCGTCGCCGGCATCGACGCGACGCCTGACGCGCTGGCCTCGATGAAGGCGGGCGACCTGAAGGTCACCGTGTTCCAGAACGCCGCCGGCCAGGGTTCGGGCGCCATCGACGCCGCGCTGAAGCTGATCAAGAAGCAGAAGGTCGAGCGCTTCGTCAACGTGCCGTTCGAGCTGGTCACCCCGGCCAACCTGAGCAAGTACACCGGCAAGAACTGATCGGTGCCGGAGCGCCTGCCGGCCTTCGGGTCGTCAGGCGCTCCTTTCGTTGTACGAGAGGTTGTCGCATGTCCCTCACCGCCCCCGCTGCCGCCGTCGAGCCCCCGCTGCTCGAGATCGAAGGCGTGCGCAAGGCCTTTCCCGGCGTCGTCGCGCTCGACGACGTGCGCTTCAAGCTGCGCGCCGGCACCGTGCATGCCCTGATGGGCGAGAACGGCGCGGGCAAGTCGACGCTGATGAAGATCATCGCCGGCGTCTACATCCCCGATCAGGGCGAGCTGCGCGTCAAGGGCCGTCCCCTGACGCTGCAAGGCCCCCTTGATGCGCTCAACAACGGCATCGCCATGATCCATCAGGAGCTCAACCTGATGCCCTACATGACGGTGGCCGAGAACATCTGGATCCGCCGCGAGCCGAAGAACCGGCTCGGCTTCGTCGACCACGCCGAGCTGCGCCGCCGCACCCAGGCCCTGTTCGACCGGCTGGTCATCGACATCGACCCCGAGGCCGAGGTCCGCAGCCTGTCCATCGCCAGCCGCCAGATGGTGGAGATCGCCAAGGCCGTGTCGTTCGACTCGGACGTGCTGATCATGGACGAGCCGACCTCCGCGCTGACCGACAAGGAAGTCGCCCACCTGTTCCGCATCATCAAGCAGCTGCGCTCGCAGGGCAAAGGCATCGTCTACATCACGCACAAGATGAACGAGCTGTTCGAGATCGCCGACGAGGTGTCGGTGTTCCGTGACGGCAAGTACATCGACACCCGCGCGTCGACCGAGGTCACGCGCGACGACATCATCAAGATGATGGTCGGCCGCGAGGTCACGCAGATGTTCCCGAAGGAGACCGTGCCGATCGGCGAGGTCGTGCTGTCGGTGCGCGACCTGGGCGTCGCGGGCATCTTCAGCGGCGTCAGCTTCGACCTGCGCGCCGGCGAGATCCTCGGCCTGGCGGGGCTTGTCGGCTCGGGCCGCTCGAACGTGGCCGAGGCGCTGTTCGGCGTCGTGCCGGCGACGACCGGCGAGATCCGCATCGACGGCCAGCCGGTCGACATCCGCAACCCGGCCCAGGCGATGCGCGCCGGCATGGCCTTCCTGACCGAGGACCGCAAGGACACCGGCTGTTTCCTGCTGCTCGACATCCTGGCCAACATGGATGCGGCGGTGCTGAGCCAGCGCTACGTCAAGTTCGGCTTCGTGCAGGAGGGTGAGCTCAAGCGCGACTGCGAGGCCATGAGCGCCAAGCTGCGCGTGAAGACGCCCAACCTGGCCGAGGTGATCCAGAACCTGTCAGGCGGCAACCAGCAGAAGGTGCTGATCGGCCGCTGGCTGCTGACCAACCCCAAGATCCTGATCCTGGACGAGCCGACCCGCGGCATCGACGTCGGCGCCAAGGCCGAGATCCACAAGCTCGTGACGCAGTTGGCCGGCCAGGGCGTGGCGGTGCTGATGATTTCCTCCGAGATGCCCGAGGTGCTGGGCATGAGCGACCGCGTGATGGTCATGCACGAGGGCCACATGACCGGCATCGTCGACCGGGCCGAGGCCGACCAGGTCCGCATCATGGAACTGGCGTCGCAGTGAAGACTTTGATTTCGAGGCAAGCATGAACCAACTCAACGCAAGCGTGGGCGCGCAGTCCATGACCTTCAAGCCGCCGCGCCGCAAGCTGCCGCCCGAGCTCGGCATCCTGCTGGTGCTGGTGGGCATCAGCCTGTTCTTCGAGGCACTGGGCTGGTGGGTCAACGGCCAGAGCTTCCTGATGAACCCGGAGCGGCTGCAGATCATCATCCTGCAGATGGCGGTGATCGGGATCATCGCGGTGGGCGTCAACCTGGTGATCATCACGAGCGGCATCGACCTGTCGTCCGGCTCGGTCGTGGCGGCATCTGCCGTGGTCGCGGCCAGCCTGGCGCAGGTCTCGGACTTCCCCCGCGCGGTGTTCCCGCAGCTGACCGACCTGCCGGCGATCTACCCGATCCTCGCGGGCGTGTTCGCCGGGCTGGTGATCGGCGTCATCAACGGCTCGCTGATTGCCTTCACCGCCATCCCGCCCTTCATCGCCACGCTCGGCACGATGGTCGCGGCGCGCGGTTTCGCCAAGTGGTTCACCGGCGGCATGCCGGTGTCGATGCTGACCGACGACTTCGCCTGGATCGGCTCGGGCGCCGTGCCGGTCTTCATCTTCCTGATCGTCGCGGCGATCTTCCACGTGGTGCTGCGCTACACCCGCTTCGGCAAGTTCACCTATGCCATCGGCGCGAACCGCCAGGCGGCCGTCGTCTCGGGCATCAACGTCAACCGCCACCTGATCTGGATCTACGCGGTGGCCGGCGTGCTCAGCGGCATCGCCGGCACGGTGACCGCCGCCCGCGCCATCTCCGGCCAGTCCGGCATGGGCGTGATGTACGAGCTGGACGCCATCGCGGCGGTCGTCATCGGCGGCACCTCGCTGTCGGGCGGCCTGGGCCGCATCACCGGCACGGTGATCGGGGTGCTGATCCTGGGCGTCATGACCTCGGGCTTCACCTTCATCCGCATCGACGCGTACTACCAGGAGATGGTCAAGGGCGCCATCATCGTGGCGGCCGTCGTGGCCGACCAGTACCGCCAGCGCAAGCGCCGCAGCTGATCGGCCTCGGCCAGAGGTTCGAGGGCATGAGAGGCAGACCGGCGCCAAGCGGTCTGCCTCTTTTTTCGCTCACAGGTTCTCCGCCACATGCAGCTCCGCCGACAGCGTCATCGGGACGGCCAGCGGGTGGGGTGTGGCGGCGGCGCTGGTCGACGTGCGCCGGTCGAGCGCCGCGTGCATGGCGTCGACGACGGTGCGGGCGATGCGCCGGGTGGGCGTGCCCAGCACCAGGTCGACCAGGCCGTCGGCCAGGCCGGCGCGATGTTCCGGGGTCAGCTCGTTGCACACGGTGACGACGTGCGGGCCCGGCACCGGGCGTTCGCGCAGCGCGCGGATCACCCCGGCCGCGCCGCCGCCGGCCGCGTACAGACCGACCAGGTCCGGATGGCGGCGCAGCAGGTCCAGCGTGGTCTCGTAGGCCAGCTGGTCGTCCTCGAGGTTCACGAAGGTGTCGAGCACGCGGAACTGCGGCGCGTGCTCGCGCAGGTAGGCGCGAAAGCTCATCTCGCAGGCCTCCTGCCCGAGGTAGCGGTAGCTGCCCACGAACACCGCCACCGGGCCCGGGGTGCGGGCCATGCGGCTGATGGTCCAGGCGGCGGTGCGACCGCTCTTGCGGCCGTCCACGCCGACATGGCCGGCGCGCTCGGGCACGCTCAGGTCCGACAGCAGCGTCCAGCAGGGCCGGTCCTCGGCGTGCAGCGTGCGGATCGCCTCGCTGACGTGCGGGTGCTCGATGGACACCAGCGCCAGCGCGTCGACCTGCCGGCCGACGTCCAGGATGTGGCGGGCGATCTCGGCCGGATCGAGCGCGTCGATGTACTCGATCACCGCCACCGCACGCGCCTGTCCCGGTGCAGCGACGGCGGCGTTGAGGTCTTCGGCGAAGCGGCGATAGAACGAGGCGTGGCGCTTCTGCAGGCAGAAGCCGAAGGAGCGCAGGTCCGTGTGCTCGCGCAGGCGCTCGCGCATCAGGCGTGCGCCGTGGTGGCCCAGCCGCTCGGCCGCCTCGATCACCCGCAGGGCGGTCGCCTCCTTGACCGGCAGCCGGCTGTTGAGCACCCGGTCGACCGTGGCGCTGCTGACGCCGGCCGCGCGGGCCACGTCGGTCAGGGTCGCGCGCTGGCCCATGTCGCTGCTCCTGAATCAAATGATGGGAATGACATGATGCGTTGCGCCATGCTTGATGGCTTCTGATGGGAAATGATGGATTTTCATTGTGCCCCGCCGACGGCCTGCCTAGCATCGCGGCCACACGAGCAGCAGGTGACGAGAGACATGAGCGCATCCCCCCCAACCCTGGCCACGCTGGCCGCCCCGGCCCCCCCAGCCCCCATCCGCGGCCCGCAGCCGACGCGGTCCGACTACGCCCTGATCGGCGGTGCCGGCGAACGCGCGCAGGCCGCCGGCCTGGTCAACGCCGAGTGGTACCGCTGCGAGGTGCCGCGCGCGCTGATGAAGGACCTGATGAAGCGCAGCGACGGGCCCGCCATCCGCGACACGCTGATCTGGTTCGGCGTCATCGCGCTGGCCGGTGCGGCGATGGCGGCCAGCTGGGGCACGGCCTGGTTCGCGCTGGCCTTCTTCGTCTACGCGACGCTGTACTGCGGTCCGGCCGATTCGCGCTGGCACGAGGCCGGCCACGGCACGCCGTTCAAGACCCGCTGGATGAGCGACGCGCTCTACCAGGTCGCCAGCTTCATGGTGCTGCGCCGCCCGACCCGCTGGCGCTGGAGCCATGCGCGCCACCACACCGACACGCTGGTGACCGGCCGCGACCCGGAGATCGCGGTGCCGGTGCCGACCGATGTCGTCTCGACGCTGCTGAACCTGTTCCAGCTGAAGGGCGGTCCGCGCGAGCTGGCACGGGTCGTCGCCAATGCCTTCGGCCGGCTGGACGAGGAAGAGAAGACCTTCGTGCCCGAGACGGAGTGGCCGAAGATGGTCCGCGAGGCGCGCGTCTGGCTGCTGGTCTACGCGGCGGTCGTCGCCACCGCCGTCGCCACCGAGAGTTGGCTGCCGCTGTTCTTCATCGGCCTGCCGTCGTTTGCCGGTGCGTGGCTGTTCAACTTCTTCGGCTTCACGCAGCACGCCGGCCTGCCGGAGAACGTGACCGACCATCGCCGCAACTGCCGCACGGTCCACATGAACCCGGTGTTCCGCTTCCTCTACTGGAACATGAACTACCACGTCGAACATCACATGTTCCCGATGGTCCCGTACCACGCGCTGCCCCGGCTGCACGAGGCGATCCGGGCCGATTGCCCGCCCGCCTACCGCAGCACCGTCGAGGCCTACCGCGAGATCATCCCCGCCGTGCTGCGCCAGCGCCGCGAGCCCGGCCACTTCGTGCAGCGACCGATGCCTGCAGCCGCGCCGCAAGGCTGAGCCCGGCGTTTTCCACACGACAACACTTGAACCGGAAAGCAGGAGACCCGCGATGAGCGATTGGGTGAACGTCTGCGCACTGGACGACCTCGACGACGAGGACGTCATGCGCTTCGACCACGGCGGCCGGACCTACGCGGTCTACCGCTACGACGGCCAGGTCTACGCCAGCGACGGCCTGTGCACGCACGAGAAGGTCCACCTGTGCGACGGGCTGGTGATGGAACACGTCATCGAATGCCCGAAGCACAACGGCCGCTTCGACATCCGCGACGGCCGCCCGCTGGGGGCGCCGGTGTGCGTCAAGCTGAAGACCTGGCCGGCGCGCATCGCCGACGGGCAGATCCAGATCCAGATCGAGGTCTGAGCCGGGAACTCTGAGCCGGGAACTTTCGGCGGCGAGGCCGGATCCGAGCGCGCTTCGACAAGAATGGGCCGGTGCCGAGAGGCACCGGCCTTTTGACGTTCAGATCACGCAACCCCGAGGGAAACCCATGTTCGACTGGTTCGCCGACCCCAATGCCTGGATCGCGCTCGCGACCCTGACCGCGCTCGAGATCGTGCTCGGCATCGACAACATCATCTTCATCTCGATCCTGGTCGGCCGCCTGCCCGAAGCCCAGCGCGATCGCGCCCGCCGGCTCGGCCTGTCGCTGGCGATGGGTTCGCGCATCGCGCTGCTGATGTCGCTGGCCTGGATCATGCGGTTGACGAACCCGCTGTTCACGGTGATGGGCAACGAGATTTCAGGCCGCGACCTGATCCTGCTGGGCGGTGGCCTGTTCCTGTTGTGGAAGAGCGTGCACGAGATCCACGCCTCGCTCGAAGGCGGTCATGGCGAGGGCGATGGCGAGGCCAGGACCCCGGCCGTGGCGACCTTCTCGGGCGTGCTGGTGCAGATCGCCATCATCGACATCGTGTTCTCGCTCGACTCGGTGATCACCGCCGTCGGCCTGGCCGACCAGATCTCGGTGATGGTGCTGGCGATCCTGATCTCGGTGGCCGTGATGATGTTCGCCGCCAAGTCGATCGGCGAGTTCGTCGACCGCCATCCGACCATCAAGATGCTGGCGCTGTCCTTCCTCGTGCTGGTGGGCGTCACGCTGATCGCCGAGGGCCTCGACACCCACGTGCCCAAGGGCTACATCTACTTCGCGATGGCCTTCTCGGTGATCGTGGAGATGATCAACATCCGGCTACGCAGCCGGATGTCGCCCAAGCCGGTGACGCTGCACAAGGACGCGCCCTGAGCGTGTGCGCCCTGAGCGTGTTTGCCCAGGGCGTCCGGCATCAGAGGAACAGGCGCGGCGAATGCCGCTGCGCCGCCGGCACCTGCTCGGCCTCGCGCACGGCGCGCGTCAGCACCTGATCGGCGTCGACCGGGCCGAGCGCCTCGCACAGTGCGACGTAGAACAGGTGCACCAGCTCGCCCAGTTCCGGCGTCGGCAGCACCAGGCGCCAGGCGCCCGGTTCGGCCTGATGCTGCCAGGCGTTGCGCACCAGGTTGCGTGAGCTGGCGCCCAGGCGCGAACCGTCCAGACCGGACACGGAGCTGTCGCGCAGGTCGGCCAGCTCGCCCGGGTGCCGCAGCCGGACCTCGGCCAGCGCGGCGGTGATCAGCGCCTCGAACACCAGCACGGCGGGCGGCGCATCCGGCAGCGCGGGGGCAGGGGCGGGCACCGGTGCGGCGACCGGCGGCGGCATGACCGGCGCGGCGTAGGCAGGGGCCACCATCGGTGCAGTCATGGGTGCGGGTGCCGGCCAGGCCACGGCGGCCGGACGCATCGGCGCGGCCGAGGCCGGGCGCAGGCTCTGCATCACCGGCCACGGGTCCAGCGGCAGCTGGTCGTCGGGCAGGCTGAGCGCGCGGTAGAACTGTTCGTAGAGACGCTTGCAGGTCGGGGCGTCGATCCCGTGGCGCGCGGCCACGCGGTCGACCGCCGAGATGATCTCGCGCGCGCTCTGGCCGTGCAGGCTGTCCTGCAGCATCCACAGCGCGTCCATCAGGGCGTCCTCGCCCAGCACGGGCGTGAAGGTGGCCAGCGCGGCGCGGCGGCGGTGGGCGGCGGGATCAAGCGACATCGCGGGCCTCCGTGCGGGCACCCATGCTCAGCTGGCCGGGCGAGTCCTGGAACTCGGGATAGGCGATCTCGTGGTGCTCGGTGTAGTCCAGGCCACGTTGTTCGTTGAGCGTCGGGGCGCGCGCCACCAGCAGACGGTCGATCAGCTTGAAGGCCGCCCAGGCGGTCGGGAAGGCCCACAGGAAGGCGGTCGCGGCGCCGAGCAGCTGCACCATCACGCGGTGCGGGTTGAACAGGTCGCCCTCGAAGAACAGGCCGGCGGCGATCAGGCCCCAGACCCCGCCGATGCCGTGCACGGCGATCGCGTCGACCGCGTCGTCGACCCGCCACTGGCGGATCTTCTCGGCGCCCCAGGTACACAACATGCCGCCGATGGCGCCGGCCGCCATGGCCGTGGCCGGGTTCATCGTGCCGGCGCCGCCGGTGATCGAGACCAGGCCGCACAGGCTGCCGTTGATCGACGCGCTGAGCAGCACCGGCTTGCGCCCGAGCTTCATGAAGGCCAGGGCACCGAGGCCGCCGGCGCAGGCGCCGAGGTAGGTGTTGATCAGGACCATGCCGAGGTTGGCGCTGTCCAGGCCGCTGACGCTGCCGCCGTTGAAGCCGAACCAGCCCAGCCACAGGATGAAGCCGCCCAGCGCGACCATCGGCAGGTTGTGGCCGGGGATGTCGCGCACCTCGCCCTGCTTGCTGTAGCGGCCCAGGCGCGGACCGACGACCAGCAGGCCGGCCAGCGAACACCAGGCGCCCACCGAGTGGACGGCGCCGTCACCGGCGAAGTCGACGAAGCCGAGCTGCTTGAGCCAGCCGTCCGGGTTCCAGGCCCAGTGGGCATAGACCGGGTAGATGACCAGCGCCATCACGACCGCGAAGGCCAGGTAGGCGCCGTAGCGCATGCGTTCGGCGACGGCGCCCGAGACGATGGTCACGGCGGTGGTGCAGAACATCATCTGGTAGAGCAGGCCGATGGCCGGCAGGCTGTCGAGCTGCAGCAGCATGAAGCCGGTGGTGCCGTAGAGGCCGCCGGCACTCTGGCCGAAGGCCAGGCCGTAGCCCAGCACCCAGAAGCACACGCCGATGAAGCAGGTGCCCAGGTAGATCTTCATGATCACGTTGATCGAGTTCTTGGCGCGCGCGAAGCCGCCCTCGACCAGTGCGAAGCCGGCTTGCATGAAGAACACCAAGGCGGTGCACAGCGCCACCCAGGCAAGGTTGATGAGGTCGTTCATGGTGTCGTGGACGTGGGGTGATCGGAGCCCCGACGGCCGCCGTGGCGGCATGTCGAGGCACTGCGGTCACGGTAGGCAGCGCGGTGCGGGCACGTCAACGAATCGGGGCGCAGCCCTATCCCGCACTTGAAGGGGATGGGCGACGGGAACTGGCGTGACTTGCCACTTCCTGCGCACCGCGCGGCCGATCCGGCACGGCGAGCCATGGCGTCACGGGCTCAAGGGCTGAGCCTGGGCGGCCGGCTGCAAGGCCGCAGGCCACGCGATGGTGCGTGATCCGAAGTGGTGCATCGGCGCCGGTCCGGATGCACTGGAAGCGTGCGTGAGTGGCTCATCGAATGAGCCACCTGCTGCCGGTTCCGCTATTCCATCCAGCGCGGTTCGATGCCCTGGCCGCGCAACCACAGCGCCAGTGCCTGTCCGGTTCCGGCCGGCCAGCACAGCAGGTCGGCCGGGGCGACGAGCTTGTAGTCGACCAGCTCGGGCGACAGCCGGACCTCGCCATGCGCCAGCGCGTGGTAGGTGATCAGCACCTGGTTCATGCGCTGGAAGTCGTGCACGCCCACCAGCGTCAGCGCCTCGACCTGCAGCGAGGTCTCCTCGGCGATCTCGCGGCGGATGCCGTCCTCCGGGCTCTCGCCGGCTTCCATGAACCCGGTGATCAGGCCGTGGAAGGGCCGGCTCCAGGCCGCGTTGCGGGCCAGCAGGATGCGGCCGTCGCGGTCGGTGCACTGGACGATCGCCGCCAGCACCGGCGTCGGGTTGTTCCAGTGCGTGAACTCGCAGGCGCTGCAGCGCAGGCGCCGGGTCGGGCCGCCGTCCTCCAGCTCGGCGCGCCATTCCAGCGCGCTGGCGCACAGCGGGCAGTGGCGCCAGACGGGGGCGGTGGTGCTCAAGGGCGGGGCCGGAGTCTGGCCGGGTCAGGCCGGAAAGACGCCGGTCGACAGGTAGCGGTCGCCGCGGTCGCAGACGATGAAGACGATCGTCGCGTTCTCCAGCCGCTGGGCCAGCTGCAGCGCGACCCAGCAGGCGCCGGCCGCCGAGATGCCGCCGAACAGGCCTTCGTCGCGGGCCAGCCGGCGCGCCATGTCCTCGGCATCGTTCTGGTCGACCAGCACCAGCTCGTCGACGCCGGCCGGGTCGTAGATGCGCGGCAGGTACTCGGTCGGCCACTTGCGGATGCCCGGGATGCGCGAGCCTTCGGACGGCTGCGCGCCGACGATGCGGATCGCCGGGTTGCGTTCCTTCAGGTAGCGCGACACGCCGGTGATGGTGCCGGTGGTGCCCATCGCCGAGACGAAGTGGGTGACGCGGCCGCGCGTGTCGTTCCAGATCTCCGGACCGGTGGTCTCGTAGTGGATGCGCGGGTTGTCGGCGTTGGCGAACTGGTCGAGCACGCGGCCCTTGCCTTCGCGGGCCATCTGGTCGGCCAGGTCACGGGCGTATTCCATGCCGCCGGACTTGGGCGTCAGCACCAGTTCGGCGCCGAACGCCTTCATGGTCTGGGCCCGCTCGATCGAGAGGTCCTCCGGCATGATCAGGACCATCCGGTAGCCCTTGATCGCCGCGGCCATCGCCAGCGCGATGCCGGTGTTGCCCGACGTCGCCTCGATCAGCGTGTCGCCCGGCCGGATGTCGCCGCGCTCCTCGGCGCGCCGGATCATGCTGATCGCGGGGCGGTCCTTGACCGAGCCGGCCGGGTTGTTGCCCTCGAGCTTGCCGAGGATCACGTTGCCGCGGGCATCGCAGGCCGCGCCGGGCACCCGCTGCAGCCGCACCAGGGGCGTGCGGCCGATGACGTCTTCGATGGTCGGGTAGTCGTTGTGCAGGCTCATGGCTTCTCCTGCCGAAATTGTCGCAGCAGGCGTGGCGCCCTGCCGCGTGGCACGTTCGTGGCCGGGTCCCCAGGGGGGTGCATGCCATAATCCGCCGCTCTTTGACGCATCGACCGACGCAGCCGGAGTGGCGAAATCGGTAGACGCAGGGGACTCAAAATCCCCCGCCGCAAGGTGTGCCGGTTCGAGTCCGGCCTCCGGCACCAGCCTGCGGTCGATGTCGTCCGGCGGCCCGCTTCCAGGGCCTTGCCTGCCCCCTCCGCGCCGCCTTGAGCGGCTTCGTTTTTCCAGCACCCCAACGCGATGCCCCAGCTTCCTCCGGTCACCAAGGCGCTGATGCTGTTCTGCACGGCCGTGTTCTGCGTCCAGCTGCTGATGGGGCCCTGGCTGGAGGGCTGGTTCGCGCTGTGGCCGGTGGCCAGCGGCCATTTCATGCCGTGGCAGCTGTTCACCTACGCCTTCCTGCATGGCGAGCCGCTGCACCTGTTCTTCAACATGTTCGGCCTCTACATGTTCGGCGCCGAGATCGAGCTGATGTGGGGCCGGCGCCGCTTCATGCAGTACCTCGCGGCCAGCTCGATCGCCGGTGGCCTGACCCAGCTGGTCTTCACCGCGCTGATCGGCCAGCTCGGCCCGACGCTGGGCGCTTCGGGCGCCCTGTTCGGCCTGCTGCTGGCCTTCGGGATGATGTTCCCGGAGCGGACCATCATGCCGCTGTTCCCACCCATCCCGATGAAGGCGAAGGTCTTCGTCGCCGTCTTCGGCGGCCTCGAACTGCTGTTCGGCTTCGCCAGCCCCTATGGCGGCGTGGCGCACTTCGCGCACCTCGGCGGCATGCTCGGGGGCTGGCTGATGATCCGTTTCTGGCGCGGCCAGCCGCCGTTCCCGCCGCGCCGACGGCGCTGAACGGGGCGAATGCCTCGGCGACGCCGAGGCGCCTTCCGCAGCCCCTTCCAGGGCACTTCCCACCCGATGAAAAGTCCCCAGTTCCACTGGGGGCTCGGGTCCGGTTCATGCTTGGGTTTCCGGGCATCAAGATCCGGAAGGGGTGCACCATGAAGCTGGTTGTCTGCTCCGATCCCGTCCACCGCTGGTGGCGTGCGCAGTGGTCGTGGCGCACGGTCGCGCCCGACGTCTGGCGCTGGGCCTGGCTGGCGGTCGTCGCGTTGTCGCTGGGAGCGGCGATGTGGACACCCGTCGAGGCGGCCACGCCCGGCGGCTCGTCGAACACCGTCCCGGTCATCGGGCCGGCCGATCCACGCCTGATCCCCACGACCGAGGACGAGCGCCGCGCGATGGGCGAGGCGCTGCAGCGCGCCAGCGACGCCTCGATCGGCCTGATGGTCCGTGTCGTCGACGGGTCGGTGTCGGCCGAGACGCTCGGCGCCGTGCGCAAGGGCTCCGGCGTGGTGATCGGCGACGACGGCGTCGTGCTGACGATCGGCTACCTGATCCTCGAGGCCGAGCAGGTCGACCTGGTGCTGGACGACGGTCGCGTCGTGCCCGCCCGCCCGCTGGCCTATGACGTCGCGACCGGCTTCGGCCTGGTGCAGGCGCTGCTGCCCTTGCCGATGCTGCCGGTGCCGCTGGGCGATTCGGCGGCCATCGGCCCGGACGAGACGCTGATGTTCGTCAGCGGTGGCAGCGGCGGGGCGGTCAGCCCGGCCCGGTTGATGGCCCGCGGCCAGTTCGCCGGCTATTGGGAATACCTGATCGACGGCGCCTTGTTCACCGCGCCGGCCCGGCCCGATCACAGCGGCGCCGGGCTCTACAACCGGCACGGCGAACTGGTCGGCATCGGCTCGCTGGTGCTGCGCGATGCGCGTGCCAGCCTGCGTCAGCCTGGTGCGTGGCTGCGCCAGGATGGTGGGTCCGATGCGTCGCCTTCGGGGCGTGTGCCCGGCAACCTGTTCGTGCCGATCAACCTGCTCAAGCCGATCGTCGACGAGCTGCGCCAGCGCGGTCGCTCGCAGGCCAGCCAGCGCGCCTGGCTGGGCCTGAACTGCGACGAGTCCGACGGCCGCCTGACGGTGATGCGCGTCAGCCGCGACAGCCCGGCCGAGCGCGCCGGCGTGCGCGAGGGCGACCGCATCGTGCGCATCGACGGCGCCAGCGTCGAGGACCTGCCCGGCTTCTATCGCCGCATCTGGCAGGGCGGCGATGCCGAGCGCGACGTGCAGGTCGAGGTCAACCGCGACGGCGAGATCGTCCGGCTGGTGCTGCACGCGGTCGACCGGCAGATGACGCTCAAGCGCGCCACCGGGATCTGAGCCCGGCCCGGCGTCAGGCCAGCAGGCCGGTGCGCACGTGCGGGTGACGCAGCGTCACCCGCAATTCGCGCTTGAGGCGCCGGTTGTCCAGCTGGCGCGATTCCGACATGAAGCTCAGCAGCATCGGCGACAGCTGCGTCTGCGCGTCGGCGCGGCTGATGCGTGGCGGGCGCGGCAGGCCGCACAGGTCGGCGGCGAGGTCGAAGTACTCGCCCATCTTCAGCGCCGAGTCGTCGCAGGCGTGGTAAACGCGCTGCGGCGCGCCGCGCCACAAGGCGGCGCGGCAGGCGCGCGCCAGGTCGTCGGCGTGGATGTGGTTGGTGTGGACGTCGTCCTCGTCACGCAGCACCGGCGTGCCGCGCAGCAGGCGCTCGCGCGGGTGGCCGCCCGGGCGGTCGAGCGCGTAGATGCCGGGGATGCGCAGCACCGACGCGCAGACGCCGTGGCGCAGCGCCCAGGCGCGGATCTGGTGTTCCGCCACGACCCGTCGCTGGCCCCGCGCACTGGCCGGCGCGGTGGCGCGGGTCTCGTCGAAGCGGATACCGCCGGCATCGCCGTAGACACCGGTGGTGCTGGCGTAGACCAGCCGCTGCACCGCGCCACTTCGGGCCAGGCTGCGCAGCAGCGCCAGCGTGCGCGGATCGCCGTCACCGTGGCCGGGAGGCGGCGCCAGGTGCAGCACGCGGCCGGCCAGCGCGGCCAGCCGGCGCAGGCTGGCGGGATCGTCGAGGTTGCCGAGCAGCGGGGTGATGCCGAGGGCGCGCAGCTCGTCGCGGCGGCCGGCTTGCGACGTCAGCGCCAGCAGCCGCGGGCCGGCCTCGCCACCGGGGTTCTGCCGCGCGACCCGCAGGCCGACATCACCGCAGCCGACGATCAGCAGGCGGCTGCGGCGCATCCGGCGCGGCAGGGCGCCGAGGGGGGCACGGGCCGGCGAGGCGGCGGGGGACTCGGAACGGTTCATCGGCAGGACGGTGGTGAAGGGTCGGATCAGGCTCGCGGGGCACAATTCCGCCCTTGTCGACGACCTGTCAGCCGAGGATAACGAGATGAACCTGACCGTGACCGTGCAGCCCGCCGGCCGTACTTTCGAGGTGATGCGCGACGAGGCCATCCTGCCCGCCGCGATCCGGCAGGGCATCGGCCTGCCCTATGGCTGCAAGGACGGCGCCTGCGGGTCCTGCAAGAGCCGGCTGCTCGAAGGCCGGGTGATCCACGGCGCCCACCAGCTCAAGGCGCTCAGCGTGGCCGAGGAAGAGGCCGGCCTGATCCTGACCTGCTGCGCCACGCCGCAGACCGACTGCACGATCGAGCAGCGCCAGGTCACGGCGGTGGGGCAGTTCCCGATCCTGAAGATGCCTTCGCGCGTGTCGACGCTGCAGAAGGTGGCGCCCGACGTGATGGTCGTGACGCTGCAACTGCCGGCCAACCAGGTGTTCCGCTACCACGCCGGCCAGTACGTCGAGTTCATCCTGCGCGACGGCTCGCGGCGCAGCTACTCGATGGCCAATGCGCCGGACGACCTGCCGACGTCGATCGAGCTGCACATCCGCCACATGCCGGGCGGCAAGTTCACCGACCACGTCTTCGGCGCGATGAAGGAGAAGGAGATCCTGCGGCTCGAAGGGCCGTACGGCAGCTTCTACCTGCGCGAGGACAGCGAGCGGCCGATCGTGCTGCTGGCTTCGGGCACCGGCTTCGCGCCGATCAAGGCGCTGATCGAGCACATGCGCGCCAAGGGCATCACCGGTCGCCCGGCGACGCTGTACTGGGGCGCGCGGCGCGCGGCCGATCTCTACCTGCACGACTGGGCCGTCCAGGCCGCCGCCGAACTGCCGTGGCTGAGCTACGTGCCGGTGCTGTCGGAGGCGGGCGAGGGCGAGGGCTGGAACGGCCGGACCGGTTTCGTGCACCGTGCGGTGCTGGCCGACCTGCCGGACCTGTCAGGTCACGAGGTCTATGCCTGCGGGGTGCCGATCATGGTCGAGTCGGCCAAGCGCGATTTCGTGTCGCAGGCCGGTCTGCCCGAGGAATCCTTCTACGCCGATGCCTTCACCAGCGAGGCCGACAAGCACGTTGCCTGACGGGAGCGGGGCCCCAATGACAAAGGGCCCGCTGTTGCGGGCCCCTTGAGGCGTCCACCCGGAGAAGCTTCAGGCCGCGGGGGCCAGGGCCTTGACCTTGGCGGACAGGCGGCTCTTCAGACGGGCGGCCTTGTTCTTGTGGAAGATGCCCTTGTCGGCGATCGAGTCGATCACGCCCTGGGCAGCCTTGAAGGTATCGCCGGCCTTGGCCTTGTCACCGGTGGCGACAGCCTTCAGCACGCTCTTGACGGCGGTGCGGAAGCGCGAGCGCAGGGCGGTGTTGGCGGCGTTGAGCTTGACGTCCTGACGGGCGCGCTTGCGGCCCGACGCGATGCGGACCGTCTTTTTCTTGGCTTTGGAAGCGGTGGCCATGGTGTTTGGAGTCCGGGTGGAAAGCCTCAAAGTATAGCACTGGCATCCGGGGTCGTCCATGCCCGCTCTGCCGAAGGCGGCTTCGGGCGGTCGGGCGACCCCGATAATCCGCCGCTCCGTCCCTGGGTCTGCCCTCTCATGAGCCTGTTGCGCTCCGCTTCCGTCGTCTCGGCCTTCACGCTGCTGTCGCGCATCACCGGTCTGGTCCGCGAGCAGCTGATCGCCACCGCGTTCGGTGCCAGCAGCTCGACCGACGCCTACCAGGTCGCCTTCCGGATCCCGAACCTGCTGCGGCGGCTGTTCGCCGAGGGCGCGTTCTCGCAGGCCTTCGTGCCGATCCTGGCCGCCAGCCGGACCCAGAACGGCGATGAGGCGACCCACGCGCTGGTCGACGCGGTGGCGACCGTGCTGGCCTGGGTGCTGGTGCTGGTCTGCCTGCTGGGCGTGGTCGGTGCGCCGGTGCTGGTCTGGCTGATGGCGTCGGGTCTGCCCGATGGCGCACAGGCCGAGGCCGTCACGATGACGCGCTGGATGTTCCCGTACATCGGCTGCATGTCGATGGTGGCGCTGTCGGCCGGCATCCTCAACACCTGGAAGCGCTTCGCGGTGCCGGCGGCCACGCCGGTGCTGCTCAACCTCAGCGTGATCGCCGCCGCGTGGTGGCTGGCGCCGGTGTTCGAACGTGCCGGCCGCCCGCCGGTCGAGGCGCTGGCGGTGGGCGTGATGATCGGCGGCGTGCTGCAGCTGGCGATCCAGGTGCCGGCGCTGCACCGGGTCGGCCTGCTGCCGCGCATCGGTGCCAGACTGGGCCAGGTGCGGGCCGCTTGGCATCACGACGGCGTGCACCGCATCCTCCGGCAGATGGCGCCGGCGCTGCTGGGCGTGTCGGTCGCGCAGCTGTCGCTGCTGGTCAACACGCAGATTGCCTCGCATCTTCCGGCCGGCTCGGTGTCGTGGCTGACCTATGCCGATCGCCTGATGGAGTTCCCGACCGCGTTGCTGGGTGTCGCGCTGGGCGTGGTGCTGCTGCCGCAGCTGTCGTCGGCCCAGGCAGGGGGCGACACCGAACGCTATTCCGCGCTGCTCGACTGGGGCCTGCGCCTGGTGCTGATGCTGGCGCTGCCGTGCGCGCTGGCGCTGCTGGTGTTCGCCGAGCCGCTGGTCACCGTGCTGTATCACTACGGCCGGTTCCAGGCGGTCGACGTGCACCAGACCGTCTCCGCGCTGATGGGCTACGGCGCCGGCCTGCTGGGCCTGATCGCCATCAAGGTGCTGGCGCCGGGTTACTACGCGCGGCAGGACATCCGCACGCCGGTGCGCATCGCCATCACCGTGCTGGTGCTGACGCAGCTGTTCAACCTGGCGCTGGTGCCGCTGCTGGGCCACGCCGGGCTGGCGCTGTCGATCGGGCTGGCGGCGATGGTCAACGCGACCTGGCTGCTGACCGGCCTGCGCCGTCGCGGCAGCTACCGGCCGCTGGCGGGCTGGCGGCGCTTCGGCCTGCAGGTGCTGGCCGGCTGCACGGCGATGACGGCGCTGCTGCTCGCCGCCGTGCGGCACTGGGACTGGATCGCGCTGGGCGCGACGCCGGGTCTGCGCGTGGCCGTGCTGGCCGGCGTGCTGACGGCGGCGGCGCTGGCCTACTTCGGCACGCTGCGCCTGGTCGGCGTCGACCTGCGCCAGTTCGCGCGGCGGGCCTGAGCCGGTTCTCCAAAGACCGAAACGAGCGGGCCGGCCTCGATACACTCGTTCCATGCTCTGGACCGCGCCCACACCGCTCGACTACTTCGCCTCGCTCGTGGCGGACGACGACCAGTTCGCGCTGACCGAGGCTGCCGTCTCGCTGGCCCAGGACGCGGATCCGGCGCTTGACACCCAGGCCGTGCTGGCGACGCTCGACGCGCATGCCCAGGCCGCCCGCCAGCACCTGTCGGCCGACGCCGAACCGCTGGAGCGGGTCCGGGCGCTGCACCAGTACCTCTACGTCGAGATGGGGCTGGCCGGCAACGTCAACGACTTCTACAGCCCCGCCAACAGCTACCTGCACGAGGTGCTGCGCACGCGCCGCGGCATCCCGATCTCGCTGGCGGTGATCTACCTGGAACTCGCCGGACAGATCGGGCTGGACGCGCGCGGCGTGTCCTTCCCCGGCCACTTCCTGGTCCGCCTGCGACTGCCGCTGGGCGACGCGCTGATCGACCCGCTGAACGGCCGGTCGCTGTCGCGTCAGGAGCTGGAATCGCTGGTCGAGCCCTATGCGCAGCGCAGCCGCGAGCATCGCGACTGGGGCCTCGAAGGCGGCGGCATGCCGGCCGACTGGCTGTCGCCCTTCATCGAACCGACCGAGCCGCGCGAGATCGTCTCGCGCATGTTGCGCAACCTCGAGGCGCTGTTCCGCAGCCAGGAGGACTGGTCGCGCCTGCTGCAGGTCCAGCAGCGTCTCGTGACGCTGCTGCCCGACGACTGGAGCTGGCGCCGCGAACGTGGCCAGACGCTGGCGCGCCTGGGCCAGAACGCCGCCGCGATCGAGGACCTGAGCTGCTACCTGCGCCACCAGCGTGGCGGACGTGACCGCGCGCACGTGCAGGCGCAGCTCGAGGCGCTGCGCGAGTCCGGGCCGCCGCGCTGGCACTGAGCCGGTCATCGGTCGGGGGCGCTGGCCGGCTTTTCCTAGAATCGCGGGCTTTTGCCGCACCGCGGCAAGCGTGATCGCACCGACATGAACCTTCACCCCGCACAACGCATGGCGCTGGCCTGGCTGGGCCTGGCGCTGGGCTGCCTGGGCCTGGTGTGGCTGCTGTCGCCGGTGCTGATGCCGTTCGTCACGGCGGCCGTGCTGGCCTATGTGCTGGCGCCTGCGGTCGACCGGCTGGCAAGGCGGCGCTGGCCGCGCCTGCTGGCGGTCATCGCCGTCGAACTGGTCGCCCTGGCGCTGGTGCTGGGCGTGCTGCTGCTGGTGGTGCCGATCCTGTCGCGCGAACTGCCGCTGCTGCGCGAGCAGATCCCGCTGCTGGCCGCGCGCATCAACGAGAGCGTCGTGCCGATGCTGCGCGGCTGGGGCATCCAGGTCAGCCTGGACACGGCCAGCGTCAAGGCCTTCGTGCTCAAGTACCTCAACGCCAACGTCGACGACAGCCTGGCCGCGCTGGTCAGCTCGGCGCGCATCGGCGGCAGCTTCGTGCTGGCGGTGGTCGGCAACCTCGTGCTGCTGCCGGTCGTGCTGTTCTACCTGCTGCTGGACTGGCCGCGCCTGATCGCCTGGCTGCATGAGCTGGTGCCGCCGCGCCAGTCGGCCCGGGTGCGGGGTTTCCTCGACGAGTGCGACGAGGTGCTCGGCCAGTACCTGCGCGGCCAGATCATGGTGATGGGCGTGCTGGCCGCCTACTACACGGTGGCGCTGGCGCTGGCCGGCTTCGACCTGGCCCTGCCGATCGGCGTCTTCACCGGCCTGGGCATCTTCGTGCCCTACCTCGGCTTCGGACTCGGCGCGCTGCTGGCCATGCTGGCCGCGCTGCTGCAGTTCGCCAACCTGTACGGGCTGCTGGCGGTGCTGCTGATCTACGGCGTCGGCCAGTTGCTGGAGAGCTTCCTGCTGACGCCGCGCCTGGTCGGCGAGCGCATCGGCCTGCACCCGATCGCGGTGATCTTCGCACTGCTGGCCTTCGGCCATCTGTTCGGCTTCGTCGGCGTGCTGATCGCGCTGCCGGCGGGGGCGCTGACGCTGGTCGCGCTGCGACGCGTGCGCAGCGCCTACCTGGCCAGCCCGCTGTACCTGCGCTGAGCGCGACTGCCGACATGGTCGACCGACAACCTTCCTCCAACCCGAACCCGATGCGCCAGGTGCCGCTGGCCCTGGTGCCCGAACCCGCCTGGCGGCTCGACACCTTCGTGCCCGGCGCCAACACCCAGTGGCCGCAGGTGCAGGCCGCGCTGCTGACGCCGCAACCGGCCACGCCGCTGTACCTGTGGGGGCCCGCCGGCTGTGGCAAGAGCCACCTGCTGCGCGCGGCCGCCACGCTGGCCCAGGAACGTGGCCTGATGGTCGCGGCGCACGATCTGCAGTCGCCGCTGCCGTGGGAGTTCGACGAGCAGTGCGGCCTGCTGCTGCTCGACGACTGCGACCGCTACGACGCCGAACGTCAGCGCGCCGCCTTCGCGTTGTTCGTGCAGGCCAGCACCTACGGCGTGCCCGTGCTGGCCGCCGGCCGCCTGCCGCCGATCGACCTGACGCTGCGCGAGGACCTGCGCACGCGGCTGGGCTGGGGTCTCGTCTACGAACTCGTGCCGCCCAGCGAGGAACAGGTCCGCGCGCTGCTGCGCCGCGAGGGCGACCGCCGCGGCGTGCTGCTCAACGACGACGTGATCGACTACCTGCTCAAGCGCTGCGCCCGCGACCTGAGCCACCTGATGCACCTGCTCGACCGGATCGACCGCCATGCGCTGTCGACCCAGCGCGCGGTCACGCTGCCGCTGCTGCGCGAGGTGCTCAACGAACCGGAGACCGCTTGAATCCCGCCCCGACCCCGGCCGAACCGCGCCACCTCTGCCTGTTCGACCTCGACGGCACGCTGCTGCCGATCGATTCGGACCACGCCTTCGGCGAGTTCATGGTCGCCATCGGCTGGGCCGACGGCGACGAGTTCCGGCGCCGCAACGACGCTTTCTTCGCCCAGTACCAGGCCGGCACGCTCGACCTGCCGGCCTACATCGACTTCGCGACCTCGGCCTGGCGTCACCGCCCGCTGGCCGAGGCCGAGGCGGCCCATGCGCGCTACATGGCCGAGGTCATCACGCCGCAGATCCGGCCGGCCGCGCGCGAACTGGTCGCCTTTCACCAGCAGCGCGGCGATCTGGTGGCCATCGTCACCGCGACCAACGCCTTCGTGACCACGCCGATCGCCCGCGCCTTCAGCGTCGAGCACCTGCTGGCGGTCGACCTGGAGCGCACCGGCTCCGGCGATTGGCTCGGCCGCATCCGTGGTACACCCACCTTCCGCGAGGGCAAGGTCGTGCGCGTGCACGACTGGCTCGCCGCGCAGGGCCTGACGCTCGGGGATTTCGCCAGCGTCAGCGTCTACAGCGATTCACCCAACGACCTCGCGCTGCTCGAGATCGCCACCGATGCGGTGGCCACCAACCCGAGTCCCGCGCTCGAAGCCATCGCCGTCGAACGCGGCTGGCGCATCCTGCGGCTCTTTTCATGATCAAGAACCTCATCCAGAAGCTGCTCGGCAAGAGCGAACGCGAGCAGCGCCCGGCGCCGGCGCGTGTCCCGGCGGGTCAGCGTGTCGAGGTCGGCCGCGCCGAACACGGCATCGACCCCGGCCTGATCGACCCGCGCGCCATCAAGGTCGTGACGACGCTGCAGGACGCCGGCTACGAGGCCTACATCGTCGGCGGCGCGGTGCGCGACCTGCTGCTGGGCCACCGCCCGAAAGACTTCGACGTCGCCACCAACGCGACGCCCGAACAGGTCAAGTCGCAGTTCAAGCGCGCCTTCATCATCGGCCGGCGCTTCCGCATCGTTCACGTCGTGCATGGCCGTGGCCGCGAGCACGAGGTCATCGAGGTGTCGACCTTCCGCGCGCTGGTCGACGCCAGCGCTTCCGAGGCGGTCGAGGGCAACGAGAAGACCTCGCGCGCCGAGCTGCAGGGCCGCAGCCATGCGGTCGACGCCAGCGGGCGGGTGCTGCGCGACAACGTCTGGGGTTCGCAGACCGAGGACGCCGCGCGGCGCGACTTCACCGTCAACGCGCTGTATTACGACCCGCGCCGCGAGATCGTCGTCGACTACCACGACGGCATCGCCGATGCCCGCCGCCGCGTGCTGCGCATGATCGGCGACCCGGAGACGCGCTACCGCGAAGACCCGGTGCGAATCGTCCGGGTGGTGCGCTTCGCCGCCAAGCTGGGCTTCGAGATCGAGCCCGCGACCCGCACGCCGATCCTGCGCATGGCCGACCTGCTGGCCAACGTGCCGGCCTCGCGGCTGTTCGACGAGATGATCAAGCTGCTGCAGACCGGCCACTCGCTGGCCAGCCTGGAAGAGCTGCGCAAGCAGGGCCTGCACCGCGGCGTGTTCCCGATCCTCGACGCCGTGCTGGACGACGCGCACCGCCACGACGGCCACGAGAAGTTCATCCACATGGCGCTGGCCGATACCGACCGCCGCGTCGGCGAGGGCAAGCCGGTGGCGCCCAGCTTCATGCTGGCCTGCATGCTGTGGCACGAGGTGGTCAAGCGCGCCGACGCGCTGCGCCACCGGGGCGAAGGCCCGCTGCCGGCGCTGCAGCAGGCCATCGACGCGGTCTTCGACGCCCGCATCGGCGACATCTCCGGGCGCGGCAAGCTGGCCGCCGACATGCGCGAGATCTGGCTGATGCAGCCGCGTTTCGAGCGCCGCACGCCGTCGACCGCCGCCGGACTGGTGGCCCAGCCGCGCTTCCGCGCCGGCTTCGACTTCCTGCGCCTGCGCGCCGATGCCGGCGAGGTCGATGACTCGCTCGCCGGCTGGTGGGAGGACTACTCGCTGGCCGACGACGAGCAGCGCACCGAACTGCTCGACCTGGCGCGCCAGGAAGACCAGGCGCGCCGCAGCGGCGCGGCGGCGGGCGGCGCGGCCAGCCCGGCCGCAGCCGGTGCGCCGGCCCGCAAACGCCGGCGTCGTCGCAAGCCCAACGGCGCCGGTTCGGCCGGCCCGGATGGCGCGCCTGCTGCAGGCGAGCAGGGCGCCGACGCCTGATCCCGCCCGGGAGGCCCGCGTGACCCGGACCGTGCGCTGCCATGTCGCGCTGGGTGCCAACCTGGGCGACGTCCACGCGACGCTCGACGCGGCCTACGCGGCCTTGCGCGAACTGCCCGGCTGCCGCTGGGTCGGCGCTTCGGCTCGCTACCGGACGGCGCCGATCGACTCGTCCGGTCCCGAATACCTGAACGCCGTCGTCGCGCTTGATGTCGTCGACGAGGACCCGCGCGCGCCCTGGCAACTGCTGGCCGCGCTGCAGGCCATCGAACGGCGCCACGGCCGCGAGCGGCCCTACCGCAACGCGCCGCGCACCCTTGACCTCGACCTGCTGCTGTGGGGCGAGCGGGTCATCGACGATCCGGTCCTGACCGTGCCGCATCCGCGTCTGCACCAGCGGGCCTTCGTGCTGCGACCGTTGCTGGACCTGGCGCCCGATCTGGTCCTGCCGGGCCTCGGGCTGGCGCGCGACCACCTCGGCGCCGTCGCCGACCAGGCCATCGAGCGGCTCGGCTGACGGCGCCTGCGACACGCAGCCGCTGTCGGAACTTCAACGTGGCGTCACCGTACCGTCACGGTCCCGTCACACCGACGTCACGCGCTTCTGTGCTTCGCTTGTTCCGGTCACCGAAGCAGGTCCGGATACACTCGCGCCCGCCACAAAAATGACTTTTCCGTGACCGTTTGACCGACTCGCCGTCGGTGCCGGACGGCACGCCTGGACCCACGGAGCCCCCATGCTGTTCGGCAAACTGCTGCCCCGAGAGGGCAACTTCTTCGAGATGTTCAACGAGCATGGCCGGGCGATCGTCTCGGGCGCGCGTTCCTTCCAGGCCATGCTGCAGGACTACGGTGACCCGATCCTGCGCGAGAAGTTCGCGGCCGAGGTCGACGGTGCCGAACACGCCGCCGACAAGATCACGGCCGAGGTCAACCGCCTGCTGCACAAGACCTTCATCACGCCGATCGACCGCGAGCAGATCCACTCGCTGATCAACGCGATGGACGACATCCTCGACCTGCTGCAGGACACCACCGAGACGCTGTCGCTGTACGACGTGCGCCGCATCACCGAGGAGGTGATCCGGCTGGGCGACATCTCCGCCAAGTGCTGCGAACGTGTCGCCCATGCGGTGAGCCTGCTGCCGCAGCTGTCCAAGAACGGCGTGGCCGAGGCCACCATCAAGACCTGCGAGGAGATCGACCGCCTCGAGTCGGATGCCGACCGGGTCATGCGCGCGGCCATGTCCAAGCTGTTCCGCGAGGAGCAGGACATCCGCGAGCTGATCAAGCTCAAGGCGATCTACGAGCAGCTCGAATCGATCTCCGACAAGTGCGAGGACGTCGCCAACCTGATCGAGGGCATCGTCCTCGAGAACTCCTGAGCGGCGGGCTGTCATGGAAGCAGTCCAGACCGGGTTCTGGGTCGTGGCGGTGCTGGTCCTGCTGGCCATCGCCTTCGACTTCATGAACGGCTTCCACGACGCCGCGAACTCGATCGCGACCGTCGTGTCCACGGGGGTGCTCAAGCCCCAGCAGGCGGTGCTGTTCGCGGCGTTCTTCAACGTCGTCGCGATCATGATCTTCCAGCTCAAGGTGGCCGCCACGATCGGCAAGGGCATCGTCGAGCCGGGCATCGTCGACCAGCACGTCGTCTTCGGCGCCCTGATCGGCGCGATCGTCTGGAACATCGTGACCTGGTGGTACGGCATCCCGTCGAGCTCGTCGCACGCGCTGATCGGCGGCATCGTCGGGGCGGTCGTCGCCAAGGCGGGCGCGGCGGCGCTGATCGGCGCCGGCATCTGGAAGACGGTGCTGTTCATCTTTCTCTCGCCGACGCTCGGCTTCCTGCTCGGCTCGCTGCTGATGGTGGCGGTGTCGTGGCTGTTCCGGCGCATGCCGCCCAAGCGCATCGACAAGTGGTTCCGTCGCCTGCAGCTGGTGTCGGCCGGCCTGTACAGCCTGGGCCACGGCGGCAATGACGCGCAGAAGACGATCGGCATCATCTGGATGCTGCTGCTGGCGACCGGCTATGCCTCGGCGGCCGACAAGATGCCGCCGTCCTGGGTGATCTGGTCGTGTTACCTGGCGATCGGCGCGGGCACGATGTTCGGCGGCTGGCGCATCGTCAAGACCATGGGCCAGAAGATCACCAAGCTCAAGCCGGTCGGCGGCTTCTGCGCCGAGACCGGCGGGGCGATGACGCTGTTCATCGCCACCGCGATGGGCGTGCCGGTGTCGACCACCCACACGATCACCGGCGCGATCGTCGGCGTCGGCTCGACCCAGCGGGCCTCGGCGGTGCGCTGGGGCGTGGCCGGCAACATCGTCTGGGCCTGGATCTTCACGATCCCGGCCTCGGCGGCGGTGGCCTCGGGCGCCTACCTGGTCAGCTTCCGGTTCTTCTGAAGCGTCATTTGCGGGCCGGATCGGCCATCTCGGCGGCGCGGGTCGCGTCGAGGTCGATCTCGAAGTAGCGCTGCAGGCTGAAGCTGATGACCGACAGCAGCGCGGTCGCGCCGATCAGCAGCGCCGCGACGACACCCAGCACCGTTGCCCACCCGGTCGGCGGCGAGGCGGGCGCATCCGTGTTGTGCACCGCATTCCAGGCCTCGTCGGCGCGCAGGCCGTGGAAGATGGCGGCGCCCATCGCCGCCACCACCGACAGGCCGGCCAGCGGCATCAGCGCCCAGGCCAGGCGGTCGTCCTGCCCCAGGTCCAGCACCCGTTGCGCCCCCATCGCGCCGAGGAAGGTCAGCAGCGCGTGAACCCAGCCCCACGGGTCGCGCAGGCCGTGCAGGTAGAAGCGGTGCAGGCCGATTGGCCCGCCGATCACGGCGATCCAGGTGGCGAGGGTCTTGGACTTGGTCGGGGTCATGAGCAACTTGGGTGAGCGATCGGTGGATGGGTTCTGCAGGCAGTTTATAATCTCGGGTTTTCCGGTGACGGCTGATCGGATCGTGTCGTGCAGACAGGATCGACGCAGCACGTATCTGACGGGGCCGGAGACGAGACGCACGAACGCACGGGTGACGCGCGACGGGGAACCGCCCGCCGAGCCCGATCGATGATCTGCTGGCCCGCGTGTCTCCCGGTCGGGCGGATCACTCCATGTAGACCCTGCAGGCTGCCTGTGCAGCCCTTGTCGCTCCGAAGCCTGCAGCCGGTCACTGACAGTCTGGAATACACCATGGTCGTGATTCGACTCTCTCGCGGCGGCTCCAAGCGTCGCCCGTTCTACAACCTGGTCGCCGCCAACAGCGCCAACCGCCGTGACGGCCGTTTCCTGGAGCGCGTGGGTTTCTACAACCCGGTCGCGCCGGAAGGCACCGAAGCCCTGCGCATCGCGCTGGACCGCGTGGATCACTGGGTCGCCCACGGCGCCCAGCTGTCGCCCACGGTCGCCCGCCTGGTCAAGGAAGCCAAGGCCAAGGCCGCTCCGGCTGCCGCCTGATCGGCGCGCCGTCGCCCTGCGCCCGCTCTGGCCATCCGTGCTGACGCCATGACGCAGGTCGACGACACCTCCCGCCCGGACGACCTCGTCGAGGTCGCCCGGGTGATCGATGCCTGGGGCATCAAGGGCGCGTTCCGCGTCCAGACCTATGCGGCCGATCCGGAGGCGGTGTTCTCCTCGCGCCGCTGGTTCCTGGAGCCGCCCGAGGGCAAGCCGGTGCGCCGTGACGGTCCGCCGCTGCCCGGCCTGCTGAAGATCACGCAGGTTCGCGAGCACGGCGAAGGCATCGTCGCCAGCGCCGAGGAAGTGCCCGACCGCAACGCGGCCGAGGCCCTGAAGGGCGCTCGCATCTTCGTGTCGCGCTCGAGCTTCCCCACCGCCCGCGATGGCGAGTACTACTGGATCGACCTGATCGGCCTGGACGTGGTGAACCGCCAGGGCGAATCGCTGGGCACGGTCGCCGACCTGCTCGACACCGGTCCGCACAGCGTGCTGCGTCTGCGCTATCCGTCCACCGACGAGAAGGGCGAGCCGGCCGACGGCGAGCGCCTGATCCCGTTCGTGGCTGCCTACGTCGACGCCGTGGAGATCGCCAACAAGCGCATCCTGGTCGACTGGGGCCTGGACTACTGAGTCCTCCCGACCACGGGGCGCCGCCCGCCAAGCCATGCGCTTCGACGTCTTCACGCTGTTCCCCGAGCTGTTCGAGCCGTTCCTGCGCAATGGCGTGACCCGCCGTGCCTACGAGAGCCGGCAGGTCGACGTGCGGCTGTGGCAACTGCGCGACTACGCCGAGGACAACTACCGCCGCGTCGACGACCGGCCCTACGGCGGTGGCCCGGGCATGGTGATGCTGGTCGAGCCGCTGGAACGCGCGCTGGCCGCCGTCCGCGCCGATCAGGGCGAATCGTCCCGACGTCTGCCCGTCATCCACTTCAGCCCGGCCGGCGTGCCGATGACCCAGGCGCGCGTGCGCCAGCTGGCCGAAGGGCCGGGCGCGGTGCTGCTGTGCGGGCGCTACGAGGGCATCGACCACCGCTTCATCGAGCGCCATGTCGACGAGGAGATCAGCCTCGGCGACTTCGTGCTGTCCGGCGGCGAACTGCCGGCGCTGGCGCTGCTCGATGCGGTCACGCGGCTGCAGCCGGGCGTGCTCAACGACGCGGCCTCGCACCAGCAGGACAGCTTCTCCGACGGCCTGCTCGACTGCCCGCACTACAGCCGTCCCGAGATGCTGGGCGACGACGCGGTTCCCGAGGTGCTGATGTCCGGTCACCACGGCCGCATCGCCCGCTGGCGGCGTGAGCAGCAGTTGCTGATCACCGCCCGTCGCCGCCCCGAGATGATCGCCTCCGCCCGCGCTGCAGGCGCCCTGAGTGCAGCCGATGAGCGCTGGCTGCGCGAGAACGGGTTATAATTTTTGGCTTTGATCCTCTGCCGAGCTTTCCGTCCCGATCCCGGGGCGTGCCGCTCGAAGGTTGGCGGGTTCCGGACCGGGTCCGGATTCGCAAGCTGCGGCCCCTTGTGTCGGCATGATCGTCTGGAGTGAACCCATGGATCTGATCCGCCAACTCGAGCAAGAAGAGATTGCTCGCCTGAACAAGAGCATCCCCGACTTCGCCCCCGGCGACACGGTGATCGTCAGCGTGAACGTCGTCGAAGGCACCCGCAAGCGCGTGCAGGCCTACGAAGGTGTCGTGATCGCCCGTCGCAACCGCGGCCTGAACAGCAACTTCATCGTTCGCAAGGTGTCGAGCGGTGAAGGCGTCGAGCGGACTTTCCAGCTCTACAGCCCGCTGATCTCGTCGATCGAGGTCAAGCGTCGCGGTGACGTCCGCCGCGCCAAGCTGTACTACCTGCGCCAGCGCAGCGGCAAGTCGGCGCGCATCAAGGAAAAGCTGGCCTGAGCCAGCGCCGGTCGACTCGACCGGTGTCTCCGCGATGTGCGTTGCGCACGTGCCGTCCGCACGGCGCCGCCACACCACCAAGACCGCCTCCGGGCGGTCTTGTCGTTTCCGGCCTAAGCTGACGGGATGTCTTCCCAGCCACCCGGCCTGATCCGCGATCCGCGCGGCATTCCCGTCATCGGCCATGACGATCACCTGCCCCCGGTCAGCCCTGAGCACCTGAGTGCCGACGCCCTGCGCCGCCGGCTGGCCGCACCGCCGCCCTGGACGCCCGCCTTCGCCGGCGACGCCGCACGCCTGGGCCTGACGCGCGAGCCGGCCCATGCCGCCGTGCTGGTCCCGCTGGTCGAACGCGACGACGGGCTGCACGTGCTGCTCACGCGCCGGACCGATCACCTGAAGGACCACGCCGGGCAGATCAGCTTCCCAGGCGGCCGCACCGAGCCGGGTGAACTCGATGCCGTGGTGACGGCCTTGCGCGAGGCCGAGGAGGAAGTCGGGCTGCAGGCCCGCCATGTCGAGGTCATCGGCCGGATGCCGCCCTACCACACGGTGACGTCCTTCATCGTCACGCCGGTGGTCGCGCTGGTCCGTCCGCCGTTCGAGCTGCGCATCGACCCGCAGGAGGTCGCCGAAGCCTTCGAGGTGCCGCTGTCCTTCCTGATGACGCCGGCGCATCACCGCCGCCACCGCTACGAGGCCGACGGCATCTCGCGCCAGTTCCTGTCGATGCCGTGGCAGGGACTCGATGCCCAGGGCCGGCCGCGCGAATACTTCATCTGGGGCGCCACGGCGGCGATGCTGCGCAACTTCTATCACCTGCTGTCGGCCTGAGCCGCGACCGGGGACCCGCCGGAGGCCGCCGGTATCATCGAAGGATGAGTTTCCTAGCGGTCTTGCTTGCCCTCGTCATCGAACAACTGCGCCCCTTGCCGCAGGGCAACCCGGTGCATGAGGCGCTGGTGGCCTGGTCCCGCTGGACCGGGCGCAACTTCGATGCCGGACGGGAACACCACGCCTGGGTCGTCTGGGCCGTGACGGTGTTCGTGCCGGCCGCGCTGGTCTTCCTGGTGCACTGGGGCTTGTCGGAATTCAGCCTGCTGCTGGCGCTGGCGTGGGACCTGCTGGTGCTCTATGTGACGCTCGGCTTCCGCCAGTTCAGCCACTACTTCACCGACATCCGTGACGCGCTCGAGGCGGGCCATGAGGACCGCGCCCGCGAGCTGCTGCAGGCCTGGCGCCATCTCGATGCCAGCGAGCTGCCGCGCACCGAGCTGCTGCGCCACGTCATCGAACACGCGCTGATCGCCGCGCACCGCCACGTCTTCGGCGTGTTCTTCTGGTTCGTGCTGGGTTCGGCGCTCGGGCTCGGCCCGATGGGGGCGGTGGTCTACCGCATGTCGGCCTTCTGCGCGCGCTACTGGGCCTACAAGAGCCGCGTGCTGGGCGCGCCGACCAACGAGCGCCTGGCGCTGCGCTCGCAGCAGGCCTTTGCGGTGATCGACCATGTGCCGACCCGCCTGACCGCCGCCGGCTTCGCGATCGTCGGCAACTTCGAGGATGCGGTCGACTGCTGGCGACGCCATGCGAGCCTGTGGACCCACGCCAACGATGGCGTGCTGCTGGCGGCGGCGGCCGGTGCTGTCGGCCTGTCGCTGGGCGGTGCGTCTGCACCGGGTTCCGGCGGCCAGGCCGCCGAGACCGCTCGCACGCTCGAGGCCGGCGCCGAGGCCGTGTTGTCCGACGGCAGCACGCCGGGCGCGACGCCGCAGTTCTCGCACCTGCGCTCGGTCGTCGGCCTGGTGTGGCGCTCGGTCGTGCTGTGGATGCTGCTGCTGGCGCTGATGTCGCTGGCCAACCTGCTCGGCTGACCGCACCGGTCGCCTGTCAGCGCGACTGCGCCGCGTCCTTCAGCAGGGCGCGGATGTCCGAGTGGAACTCGCGCTGGTAGAGCACCCAGATGACCGCCGCACTGCCCAGCGCGAACGCCAGTGGCGAGACGAACCACAGCACGGCGGCGAAGCTCAGGTAGATCGACCGCAGGCCGTTGTTGAAGGTGTCGGCGGCCAGCGCGACGATGCGTCCGGCGCGTTGCGCGAAGCCCTGCCGCAAGGCCTCGTCGGCCTGGTAGACCTCGCGCTCCTGCGCCGATGCGATCACCAGCGCGACAAAACCGTATTGCCGCATCGCCCAGGTGAAGCGGAAGAAGGCGCTGACGAAGATGCCCGTCAGCAGCAGCAGCTTGAGCTCGAACACCAGCGCGGTCGTGCGCGCCGCGAAGGGCAGTTCGCGCACCAGGTCGCTGGCCTTGTCCGAGGTGCCCAGCGCGGCGATCAGGCCGCCGATGATGAAGATCGTGGTCGAGGCAAAAAAGGACGGCGCGCTCGACAGGTTCTGCAGCACGACGCCGTCGAACACGCGGTTCTCGCGCACGGCGGTCTGGTACATCCAGCGGTGCCGGAAGGCGTCGGACGCGGCCAGCAGCGAACCGTCGATCAGGGCGCGGCGACGCGCGAACTGCACGTAGCCGATCCAGCAGGCGAAGAACCACGCGAGGGCCAGCCAGTCGGCCAGCGGCAGGAAGTCGAAGAGGGTGAACGAGGCGGGCATGCGCTCACTTTATCAATCGACACGCCAGCGGCCGACGCGTCCGACGGCCCCCGTTTCAGGGCGCCAGGTCGAACACCAGCACCTCGGCATCACGCCCGCCCGACAGCTGCAGCGCTGCTTCGCCGTCGATGGCCAGCGCGTCACCGGCGCGCAGCGAGTGGCCGCTCACGTCCAGCTCGCCGCGGGCCAGGAAGACGTAGCCCTTGCGCGCCGGGTCGAGTGCCAGCGTGGCCGACTCGTCGCCGTCGAACAGGCCGACCCAGAGCCGCGCGTCGGCATGCAGGCCGATGACGCCGTCGACCCGGGCGTCGGCGCTGTCGGCCGGCGCGGCGGCCAGGCGCAGCTGGCCGCGGCGCTGTTCGGCCGGGAACTCGCGCTGGTCGTAGCCCGGTGCCAGACCGGCCCGCGACGGCAGCAGCCAGATCTGCAGGAAGTGCGTGCTCGCCTGCGGCGCGTGGTTGAACTCGCTGTGCCGCACGCCGGTGCCGGCGGTCATGCGCTGGACCTCGCCGGGGCGGATCGCGGCGCCGTTGCCCATGCTGTCGCGGTGCGCCAGCTCGCCCGACAGCACGTAGCTGACGATCTCCATGTCGCGGTGGCCGTGGGTGCCGAAACCGGTGCCCGGCGCGATGCGGTCCTCGTTGAGCACACGCAGGTTGCCCCAGCCCATGCGGGCCGGGTCGAAGTAGTCGGCGAACGAGAAGCTGTGCTGGCTGCGCAGCCAGCCGTGATCGGCCAGGCCGCGTTGTTCGGATCGATGCAGGGCGAACATGAGGCTCTCCAGTGGGTCCCCAGATGATGGCGGGCTTGCCCTCGCCCAGGTCTGAGCCGGCGTGATGGCATCATTCAAGCGGCTTGAAGTGAGCCCCGGCTCGCCTGTCGTTCCGGCCGACCGAACCCCGCCAAGACTCAGCCCATTCCCCACGTGACCTCGCCTCAACGTCGCCTTGCGCTGACCCCCGAAGCCCTCGAGATGATGGACACCATCGCCCGCACCGGCAGCTTCGCCGCAGCGGCGCGGGAGCTGGGCAAGGTGCCGTCCGCGCTGACCTACAGCGTGCGTCAACTTGAGGAGTCGCTCGACGCGCTGCTGTTCGACCGCCGCTCGCGCCAGGCCCAGCTGACGCCCGCAGGCCACGAGCTGCTGCGCGAGGGCCGGCGCCTGCTGCAGCAGATCGACGCGGTCGCCAACCGGGTCCAGCGCGTGGCCACCGGCTGGGAGGCCGAACTCGCGATCGCCGTCGACAACATCATCGCGCCGGCCGCGCTGTTCGACCTGATCGACGCGTTCTACGCCCAGTCGATCGAGCCGATGCGCGACGCCCAGCCGCCCCATGCCGGCGCTGCCTCGGCACCGCTGTCGACCTGTCCGCCGACCCGCATGCGCCTGCGCAGCGAGGTGCTGGCCGGCACCTGGGAGGCGCTGGTGACCGGCCAGGCCGACCTGGCCATTGGCGTCGCGCCCAAGGCCACCGCGATCGACGACATCCAGACCGCGCCGCTTGGCCAGCTGCACATGGTGCTGGCGGTCGCGCCGCACCACCCGCTGGCGCGCGAGCCGCAGCCGCTCAGTTCCGAGACCATCGCGCGCCACCGCATCATCGCCATCGCCGATACGGCCCAGCGCTTCGAGCCGGTCACCGTCGGCGTGCAGGCCGGCCAGGACGTGCTGACCGTGCCGTCGCTGGCCGCCAAGGTCGAGGCCCAGCTGCGTGGCCTGGGTTGTGGCCGCCTGCCCGAGAACCTGGTGCGCCGCCACGCCGAGGCCGGTCGCCTGGTCGTGCTGGAGACCGACGACCCGGCCCGCGAGGTGCAGCTGCACTACGCCTGGCGCCGCAGCGCCGCGCAAGGCCGCGGCCTGACCTGGTGGCTGACCCAGCTGGAACGCCCGGCGACCCGAAAGGCGCTGCTCGAGCAGCACGCCGGCCTGGTGCTGTGACGCCGCCAGGCGGGCCCGTGCGGGGCCGCTTCGCGCCGTCGCCGACCGGACCGCTGCACGCGGGTTCGCTGGTCGCGGCGCTGGCGTCCTGGCTGGATGTGCGGGCCCGGGGCGGTCGGTGGATCGTCCGCATCGAGGACGTCGACCTGCCGCGCTGCAGCCCGGCGTGGGCCGAGGAGATCCTGCGCCAGCTGGCCACCTGCGGGCTGGTCAGCGATGACCCGCCGCTCTGGCAGTCGCGCCGCGATCCGGCCTATGCCGCCGCCCTGGCGCGGCTGGTCGATGCCGGGCTGGCCTATCCCTGCGCCTGCACCCGCAAGGACATCGAAGCCGCCGCCGCCCGCGCGGGCCGTGTCCACGAACGCCACGGCGATCGCCCCTATCCCGGCACCTGCCGACCGGAACGGGGCGGACTGGCCGGACGGGCGGCGCGGGCCTGGCGGCTGCACACCGGCCGGGCCGGTGGCACCGCGCCGGTCTCCTGGACCGATCGCCGGCTCGGCCCGCAACAACAGGCGGTCGAGGCGGCGGTCGGTGACTTCGTGCTGAAACGCGCCGATGGCCTCTGGGCCTACCAGCTGGCGGTGGTCGTCGACGATGCCGAGCAGGGCATCACCGATGTCGTGCGGGGCGAGGACCTGGCCGACAACACCGCGCGCCAGATCCTGCTGCAGCGCGCGCTGGGTCTGCCGACGCCGCGTTACCTGCACACGCCGCTGGTGCTGGCGGCCGACGGCGCGAAGCTGTCGAAGCAGAACGGCGCCGCGCCGCTCGACCTGGCCGATCCGGCCCGGGCGCTGCAGCAGGCCGCCGGCGTGCTCGGGTTGCGGCTCGACCTGGTCCCGGCCAGCGGCGTGGCGCAGACGCTCGCCGCCGCCGTGCAGGCCTGGCGTGACGCCCGTTGGCCCGACTGAATCCTGCGTGTTCGCACGCAGCGGTTACAGCGAGGCACGGTGGCATCATCGCGCCCTCTTTTTTCAGCGATGAAGGGCGCCCCATGATCACCACCGCCAGTGGCCTGCAGTACGAAGACACCGTCGTCGGCAGCGGCAGCACCGCGACCGCCGGTCAGCAAGTGACCGTGCACTACACCGGCTGGCTGCACGACCCGACCAAGGCCGACGGCCGTGGCCGCAAGTTCGACTCCAGCAAGGACCGCGGTCAGCCCTTCCGCTTCCACCTCGGTGCCGGCATGGTGATCCGCGGCTGGGACGAAGGCGTGGCCGGCATGCAGGTCGGCGGCACCCGCGTGCTGCAGATCCCTGCTGAACTCGGTTACGGCGCCCGTGGCGCCGGCGGCGTCATCCCGCCGAACGCGACGCTGGTGTTCGAGGTCGAGTACCTGGGCGGCTGATCCCGCTCGAAGACCGGGTCCGCGCGACCCGGTCGGCCCTGGGTCCGACCCCTGGATCGTCACCCGTGACCGATGTCACACTCGCCCCATAAACCCAAGCATCATGGGTCGAGGGGGATGAGGTGTTGATCGCGGGACGGGGAATCCGCAGGCTGTTCGGCCTGCTGGTGATGCTGCTGGCCATGAGTCTCGGTGCCTGCGGTGGCGGTGGAGGCGGTGGTGGCAGTGGCGCCCCCGTCATCCTCGCGACGATGTACGGCTTCGAGTCGACCGACGCACCACCCGGTGCGTTGCCGGCCGGCTACAACGCGGTGATCAGCGTCGAGGTCCGCGACCGCGCCACTGGCGCCGCCATCGGCAACGCCGTCGTCACCCTGAACGGCTCGGCGCTGAGCTACGACCCTCAGTTCGAGAGCTACGCCAGCGGCGTCACGATCCGCGCGGGCGATCCCGTGACGTTCTCCGTCCGGTTGGGTGGGAAGGTCTACGCCCCGGACGTTGTCGCGTTTCCCGCGTTTCCGACCATCCTGGTGCCGGCGACCGGCACGACCTGGATCAACGCGAACGACCTCGTGATGGTCTGGCAGGACGCCGGCGCCGGTGTCGGCGGCTATCACCTCGTTGGCGCCGTCGACGTGAACGGGCAGTTGATCTGGCCGACGGGCGGGTTCGCCTTCCTGGGGGCGTCGGAGCGCAATGCGGTGTTCCCGGCCGGCAGTCTGCCCGTCGGGCCGACGACGCTGATCACCGGACTGGGCCGCCTGCTGCCGGTTGCCCAGGCCGACCCGGACTCCTTCTTCATCATCAACGCCTTCCAGCAGACGCACGTGACGGTGGTCGGCCCGCCACCGCCGGTCCCGACCTTGGGTCTGATCGAGCTGGCGCCGACTCGGATCACGCTTGCGCCCGGGGCGACACGTCAGCTGACCGCCACCGGCGTCTGGTCCGATGGCTCGCGTCAGGACATCACCAGCCAGGTGACCTGGACCAGCCAGGCGCCCGGCGTCGTCTCGGTCGACAACGCCGGCCTGGTGCTGGCCGTGGCGCGTGGCGCCGCCGTCGTCAACGCCACGCTGGGGGCGGTCAGTGCGCAGCTCCCGGTCAACGTCTTCCAGGTCACGCCGTCGCCGACGCCGCCGCTGTCGCAGTCGGTCACCTTCCAGGTCGACCCGGCGCACAGCGGGCGCGCCACCTGGCCCGGCGCGCTGACCTTGCCGGCGTCGCCGAGCTGGTCGGTGACGCTGACCGGCGAGGTCTCCTACCCGTTGATCGCCGCCGGCAAGGTGTTCGTGACGGCGGTGTCGAACGCATCCGGGTTGATCGGACGCGAGCTGCGCGCCTACGACCAGCTGACCGGCCAGCTGGCCTGGGGACCGGTGTCGCTGGCGGGCACCTTTCCGTGGACCGGCCACGCCTACGACAACGGGCGGGTCTTCGTGTTGAACTCCGACGGCCTGCTGCGGGCCTTCGATGCGGCGACCGGTGCGTCGCTGTGGTCGTCCCAGCTGCCGGTGCAGTACCTGTTCAGTTCGCCGCCGACGGCCGTCAACGGCCTCGTCTACGTCAGCGGGGCGGGGTCCGGCGGCACCGTCTATGCGGTCGATGCCTTGAACGGCGCGCTGCTCTGGTCCAGCCCGGTGGCCAACGGCGACCACAGCTCGCCGGCGGTCACGGCCGACGGCGTCTACGTGTCCTATCCCTGCCAGATCTACAAGTTCGACCCGCTGACCGGCCAGACGATCTGGTGGGTCAGCGGCGGCTGCAGTGGCGGTGGCGGCCGCACCGTGGCGGCCGACGGCGCCCGGATCTTCGTGCGCGACCCTTCTGTCTTCAACGATGGGCAGGTCCGTGCCACCAGCACCGGCCAGCTGCTCGGTTCGGTCCCGAGCACCGCGATCCCCGTGCTGGCCGATGGCAAGGCCTACGTGCTGCAGGGCGGCACCTTGCGTCGCATCGATCTCGACACCTCGCTCGCCGCCTGGAGCTACGCCGCTTCCGCCGCGCTGGTCTCGGCGCCGCTGATGGTCAACAACATCGTGTTCATCGGCGCCAGCGACGGGACCGTGCATGCCCTCGACACCACCACCGGTGCGCTGCTCTGGACCGGCAGCGCCGGCACGGGCATGTCCGCGACCGACGAACACAACGTCGCGGTGCCCTACACCGGCATGGGCTTCGGCGAGGGCTACCTCGTCGTCCCGGCGGGCGCGAAGCTGACGGTGTGGAAGCTGTCGACGCCCTGAGCGCAGGTCAAGCGGTCTTCTGGCCGGTCGTCATCAGGCCGGTCGACTTCAGGCCGGCGTGGCCGCGACCCGCTTGACGAGCGCGGCGACCGCTTCCGGCGGCATCGGCTGACCGAACAGGTAGCCCTGGTAGATCCGGCAGCCGATCTTCGTCAGCATGTCGATCTGGGCCTGGTCTTCCACGCCTTCGGCGACCACCCGCAATCCGAGGCTGTCGGCCAGGACCACGACCATCCGCGCAATGGCCGCATCGTTGACGTCGGTCAGGATGTCCCTGACGAAGCTCCGGTCGATCTTCAGTTCGTCGATCGGCAGGCGCTTGAGGTAGGCCAGCGACGAATAGCCCATGCCGAAGTCGTCGAGCGAGAACAGGATGCCGAGCGCCCGGAGCCGGGTCATCTTCTCGATCGCCTGCTCGACGTCCTCGACCAGCACGCTTTCGGTGAGCTCCAGCTTGAGCATCCCGGGCCGGGCGCCCGAACGCTCCAGGGCCGTCGCCACCGAGGCCACGAAGTCCGGTTGCCGGAGCTGTCGGGCGCTCAGGTTGATCGCCACGGTCAGCCCGGACATGACGGGATCCTCGGCCCACCGCACCAGCTGCCGGCAGGCGGCCTCGATCACCCATTGACCGATGGGCAGGATGAGGCCCGTGTCCTCGGCCACCGGGATGAACGACGTCGGCTGCACCATCCCGTGTCGCGGATGCTGCCAGCGCAGCAGGGCCTCGACACCCAGCGCGCGGCCGTCGGCATCGACCTGGACCTGGTAGTGCAGCTGAAACTGCTCGCCCTGGATGGCCAGGCGCAGGTCCGCTTCGAGCGCCATGCGCGCCTGCACCAGCGTCTCCATCTCCGGATCGAAGAAGCGCAGCGCGTTCCGGCCAGCCGTCTTGGCCTGGTACATCGCGAGGTCGGCCTGCTTGAGCAGTTCGTCCGGCGGCCGTTGGTCGCCGACAAACAGCGTCGCGCCGATGCTTCCCGTGCTGTGGTGGGCATAGGTCCCGAACTGGAACGCACGGTTCAGCGTGGCCAGCAGCTTGCGTCCCACGTTCGATGTCTGCACCAGCGCCTCGTCCGCGGACGGGTCCAGGTCTTCCAGCACCACCACGAACTCGTCGCCACCGAGCCGCGCGACGGTGTCGGAGCCGCGCACCTGCTCGGTCAGCAGGCGGCCCACCTGCTGCAGCAGCTGGTCACCCACGTCGTGACCGAGCGTGTCGTTGAGCGTCTTGAAGTTGTCCAGATCGAGAAACAGCAGGGCGCCATGCTTGCCGCTGCGCGCGCTGTCGGCCACCGCACGCTTGAGGCGCTCGAGCAGCAGATACCGGTTGGGCAGTCCCGTCAGGGTGTCGTGCTGGGCCAGATGTTCGAGCTGCGCCTGACTGGACAGCAGCGCGGTCAGCTGCCGCGACAGCTGGTCCTGCATGTCCCGGAAGCTCCGCGCCAGGGCGCCGATCTCGTCCTCGCGATGCAGCGGCAGCTCGGTGGGCGGCAAGCCCGAGGACAGGCGATCGGCGGCCCTGCCGATGGCATCGATCGGGCGGATCACCGCACGCGCCAGCGGAATCGCCAGCAGGATGAAGGCCACGCAGAGACCGAAGACGATCTGGAGCATGGTGGTGCCGAGCTTGCGGGTCTGTTCCAGAAGGTTCTCGAGCGGCCGGGCCAGCCCCAGGATCAGGCGACCGTCCTCCGACGGGCCCTCGATCGCCTGGCTCGTGAAGGCCGCCACCATCCCGGTCTCGCTGTCACCTGACTTGCCCGTGTCGAAGACCACTTCCTTCTGCTGGCCCGCGACGATCTCGTTGACCGGGCCGAACTCGTCCTGGATCTCCACCCGCCGCCCCTTGTCGAAGCCGAAGGTCTTGCTGGGGTCCGGGTGGATCAGCACGTCGCCGCTGCCGTTGGCCAGGTAGAGCTTGAAGTCGCTGGGCAGGTCGGTCGCCAGCAGTTCGAACATGCTGTCGAGGTCCACGGTGATGACCACCACACCGATCGCCGGCGCGTCGGCATGAGTCACCGGCATCGCCAGCTGCAGGGCAGGGCGGTCGATGCCGTCGTTCGTGCCGCGCTCGTGCGTGACGGAGATCCGCGACAGGTAGACCTCGCCGGCGCGCAGCTTCAGCGCCTGGGACACGTAGGCAAAGTGGCCCTTCTCCTGCAGATCGTCCTCCTGCACGCGGACGGTCCTGCCGCCCGCCCGGTCAACCCGGACCCGCTCCAGGCCGTGGTCGCTGGCCGAGATCAGCCGGATCTGCGTGTAGGCCGAGTTGGCCTGCATCATCAGGTTGAACAGCGTCGCGACCTGGTCGGCGTGCGTGGCGTCGGCCGTCTCGATCGTGGCCAGCGCAGCGGGGTGATCGGCCAGCACCTGCAGGTTGCGGGCGATCTCCTCGCGCGTCAGGGTGATGCGCCGGGCCAGCACCTGGGTGGACGTCAGCAGCTGGTTCTTGGCTGCATTCACCAACAGGTCCTGGCTGGCGTTGTTGGCATAGAAGCCCGTGAGGCCGGCGGCCAGCACCCCCACCAGCGCCAGCAGGACCGACAGCTTGAACGCGATCCCGAGCTTCAAGGCATCAGCACCTTGCTGGCACGGTCACCGGCAATGATGCGCGACCACATCTGGTTGCGGCGATCCTCGCTCTCGACCGGCTGCAGCCAGACCAGGTTGGCCGCCTGCCGCAAGGACTCCGGCGTGACGGCGGTGTTGGCCAGCCCCTGCCGCGTCACCAGCGCCTGGCCGGGACCTTCCCCCAGCATGTAGTCGATCCAGGCGTTGGCCAGCCCCCGGTCCCGGACGGCGCGCGTGATCGCCCAGCAGTCCAGCCAGGCCAGCGCCCCTTCCTTGGGGATCGAATAGCCGACGTCGATGCCGGCGGCCTTGACGGCGTGCAGCTGCTGCGTGCCGTAGTTCGCGAACATCAGCGCGGCCTTGTGCTGGCGGAACAGGGCCACCGATTCTTCCGGCTGGGTATAGAACGACGCGACGTTGCGTCGCAGCGCGATCAGGCGGTCGACGGCCCGGGGCCAGTCCCGCTCGCCCAGCCTGAACGGCGTGGCCAGCCCGAGCGCCTGCGCCGCCAGGGAGAAGTTGTGCACGCCCCCGTCATAGGCAATGACCTTGCCCCGGTAGCCTTCGTTCCACAGCTCGGCGATCGACGCCGGTGCCTTCGGCCATTGGCGGCGGTCGTAGATCAGCCCCATCTCCGAGTAGGTGTAGGGGATGCCGTACGTCGCGTTGCCATGGACCAGTCCGGGTATCGCGGTCAGTTCCCGGAAGCGAGGCAGCTGGCGACCGAGGTTGGGGATGGCCGTCGTGTCGATCGGCGACGCCCGCCCCTGGGCGATGTAGCGCTGCAGCTCGGCGGTGTTCACCGCGAAGACATCGAAATCGCGGCCCTCGTTCTGGCCGATCTTCTGCCACAGGGCCTCGTCGGAGTCGATGAAGGTGACCTCGACCTTGACCTGCCGGCGCCGCTCGAAGCCTTCGACGACGTCCGGGTCGGCGTAACCCGGCCAGGCCAGGACACGCAGCGTCTGCGCGGCGCGTGCCGGCACCGTCATGCAGGCTGGCAGGCCCAGGCAGAAGAGTCGTCGATCGAGGCTGGGCATGTTCATGGTCTGGATGGCCGCCCGCTCACACCCGATCTTTCAGGCTCGAAGAGGGATCGAGCGTCCGGCGTGCAGCGGCCACGGATGGCATCTCCATCGAGAGACTTTAAACCGAAGCATCGTCGCCCGATCGCTGCTGTCGTTCACGTTCACCCAGCGACGGGCGCCTCTGGCCGGGTGCGGCATGAGATGGGGCAAGCTCGCGCCCAAGAAAAAAGCCCAAGTGAATCAATCACTTGGGCTTTGTCTTGGCGGAGAAGGAGGGATTCGAACCCTCGATACGGGGGTACCGTATACCGGATTTCGAGTCCGGCGCATTCGACCACTCTGCCACCTCTCCTGGTGTTCGCTCCGGCCGTCGACCTGCTGACAGGGCTTCGGTGGGCTCCTTGCGGTGGGTCTCTACCGCAAAGAGGCCGGAGTATAGACGACGAAAACGGCGTCGATCAACCGGTTCGGTTCGTCTTTCAGCCCGCCGCGAGGCGTTCCTGGCCGCCGAGGTAGGGGCGCAGCGCCGCCGGGATGGTGATGCTGCCGTCGGCGTTCTGGTGGTTCTCCAGCACCGCGACGAGGGCGCGGCCGACCGCCAGGCCCGAGCCGTTGAGCGTGTGCACGAACTCGTTCTTGCCCTGCGCGTTCTTGTAGCGCGTCTGCATCCGACGGGCCTGGAAGGCCTCGCAGTTGCTGCACGAGCTGATCTCGCGGTAGGTGTCCTGGGCCGGCAGCCAGACCTCCAGGTCATAGGTGCGCGCCGCGCCGAAGCCCATGTCGCCGGTCGACAGCAGCACGACGCGGTAGGGCAGTTCAAGCTTGCGCAGGACCGCCTCGGCGTGGCCGACCATCTCCTCCAGCGCCGCATCGCTCTGCTCGGCGGTGGTGATCTGGACCATCTCGACCTTGTCGAACTGGTGCTGGCGGATCATGCCGCGCGTGTCGCGACCGGCCGAGCCGGCTTCCGAGCGGAAGCAGGGGCTGTGGGCGGTCAGCTTGATCGGCAGCGCATCGGCGGCCAGGACCTGTTCGCGCACGCTGTTGGTCAGCGAGATTTCCGAGGTCGAGATCAGGTACTGCTCGGGCTGGCTTTCATCCCCGCCACGCGAGACCCAGAACATGTCTTCCTTGAACTTGGGCAACTGCCCGGTGCCTTCGAGCACCTCGCGGTTGACGATGTAGGGCGTGTAGCACTCGGTGTAGCCGTGTTCGCCCGACTGCAGGTCCAGCATGAACTGGGCGAGCGCCCGGTGCAGCCGCGCGACCGGGCCCTTCAGGAACGAGAAGCGCGAGCCGGCCAGCTTGGTGCCGGTCTCGAAATCCAGCCCGAGCGGGCCGCCCAGGTCGACGTGGTCCTTGACCGGGAAGTCGTAGGTCCTGGGCGTGCCGACGCGGCGGACCTCGACGTTGGCGCTCTCGTCGGCACCGACCGGAACGCCGGCCTGCGGCAGGTTGGGGACGTGCATCAGCATGTCCGACAGCTCGGACTGGATCTGGTCGAGCCGCTCGGCGCCGGCCTTCAGTTCGTCGGCCAGGCCGCCGACTTCCGCCATCAGCGCGCTGGCGTCGCCGCCCTTGCCCTTGACGGCGCCGATCTGCTTGCTCAGCGCGTTGCGGCGGGCCTGCAGCTCCTCGGTGCGGGTCTGGATGGTCTTGCGCTCGCCTTCGAGCGTGCGGAAGCGGTCCGCATCGAGGAAGGGTTGCGGGTTCTTGCGCGTGGCCAGGCGTTCGAGCACGGCGTCGAGATCGCGGCGCAGCAGGGTGATGTCGAGCATGGGAGGTCTTTCTGGATCAGCTCGGCGCCGACGCCTTCGGGGCGTTCGGTGCCGTCGTGTCGGTGGTGGGCCCGTGAAGGCGCTTGCGGGCCGCGGGCGTTCGATCGATGGGCGCGGAGCAGCGTCAGGATCGGGACGCGGCGGCGGCCGCCATCGAGCGGTCGCCCAGGCCCAGCGGCAGCGGGAACTCGATCGTCTCCTCGACACCGGGCATCGTCCGCACGCTGGTCGCGCCCAGCGCACGCAGGCGTTCGATCACCTGCTGCACCAGCAGCTCGGGCGCCGAGGCACCGGCGGTCAGGCCGACGCGCTGGCGGCCCTCGAACCACTCGGCCTTCAGCTCGCTGGCGTTGTCGACCATGTAGGCGGCGATCTCGCGCCGCTCGGCGACCTCGCGCAGCCGGTTGCTGTTCGAGCTGGTCGGGCTGCCGACGACGATCAGGATGTCGACCTCCGCGCTCAGCAGCTTGACGGCGTCCTGCCGGTTCTGGGTGGCGTAGCAGATGTCCTGCTTCTTGGGCTCGCGCACCAGCGGGAACCGGGCCTTGACGGCGGCCAGGATGCTGGAGGCGTCGTCCACGCTCAGCGTGGTCTGCGTCACCACGGCCAGCCTTTCGGGCTGGCGCACCTGCACCCGCAGGACGTCCTCGACGTCCTCGACCAGGTAGATGCCGTCGTCGAGCTGGCCCATCGTGCCCTCGACTTCCGGGTGGCCCTTGTGGCCGATCATGATGAATTCGTAGCCCTCGCGGCGCAGCTTGGCGACCTCGACATGGACCTTCGTGACCAGCGGGCAGGTGGCGTCGAAGATCTGGAAGCCGCGCTGCGCGGCCTCCAGGCGCACCGCCTGGCTGACGCCGTGGGCGCTGAAGACCAGCGTCGCGCCAGCCGGCACGTCGGCCAGGTCCTCGATGAAGATCGCGCCCTTGGCCTTCAGGTCGGCGACGACGAAGGTGTTGTGCACGATCTCGTGGCGCACGTAGATCGGCGCGCCGTAGAGGGTCAGCGCGCGCTCGACGATCTCGATCGCGCGGTCGACGCCGGCGCAGAAGCCGCGCGGCTGCGCCAGCACCACTTCCTGCAGCGCGATGGTCCGGACAGCACCTTCGTTCGAGGCCATCACAGCACCCCGATCAGCTTGACCTCGAAGGTCACGGCCTGGCCGGCCAGCGGGTGGTTGAAGTCGAACAGCGCCCAGTCGTCCTCGGGCGGGCTGACCTCGCGCACGACCCCGGCGTAGCTGCCCTGGCCGTCCGGCGTCGGGAACTGGACGACGTCGCCGACGTGGTACTCGGCGTCCGGGTCGCCCAGGTCACGCAGCAACGCCAGCTTGACCCGCTGCAGCAGCTCGGGGTTGCGCTGGCCGAAGGCGACGCCCGGGTCGAGCGTCAGCGTGGTGTGGGTGCCTTCCTCCAGGCCCAGCAGCTGTGCCTCGATCGCGGGCGCGAGCTCGCCGGTGCCCAGCGACAGCGTGGCGGGCTTCTCGTCGAAGGTGTTGACGATGTCGGCCCCGTCAGGGCCGGCCAATCGATAGTGCAGGGTGAGGAAAGAACCCGGTTGGACCTGAGGCACGCGGTGATCCTGTGTTCGGTAGACTGACCTTGATTTTAGGTGCGCGGCCCGCGCCGACGGACTGGAACCCCGATGAATGACCTGCCCGCCACGCTGCGACCGCGCGAGAAGCTCCTGGCGATGGGGCCTGCCGCCCTGGCCGACGTCGAACTGCTGGCGCTGCTGCTGCGCACCGGCCTGAAGGGCACCGGCGTGATGGAGTGGGCCGGCGAGCTGCTGACCCGCTTCGGCGGCCTGTCCGGCCTGATCGGCACCGACAACCAGGCGCTCAAGGGCGTCAAGGGCCTGGGCCCCGCCCGGCGGGCCGAACTGCAGGCGGTGCTGGAACTGGCGCGGCGCGCGGTGCGTGCCGAGATGGCCGGCCAGCCGGTCTTCGACAGCCCCGACAAGGTCCGCGACTTCCTGCGGCTGCAGCTCGGCGCCCACGAGCACGAGGTCTTCGGCGTGATGTTCCTCGACACCGGCCACCGCCTGCTGGCCTACGAGCCGATGTTCCGCGGCACCGTCGCGCAGACCAGCGTCTACCCGCGCGAGGTCGTCAAGCGGGCGCTGGCGCTGAACGCCTCGGCGGTGATCCTGGCGCACAACCACCCGTCCGGCCAGGTCGAGCCGTCACGCGCCGACGAGGTGCTGACGCGCCGCTTGACCGACGCGCTGGCGCTGGTCGACGTGCGGGTGCTGGACCACTTCATCGTGGGCGGCGCGCAGGTCCTGAGCTTCGCCGAGCGGGGGCTGATGTGAGATCGCCGCGACCGGGCCCGCGCCAGGGCGGCGGCTGGCGCGATCTGGCCGACCTGAAGGGCCTGATGAAGGAGGCGCAGGCGCGCCGCGAGGCCGAGGAGCGCGCCGCCGAGCTGGCCCGCCAGCGCGAGGAAGCGCGCCGGCGCGAACAGGCGCTGTTCCTGCACACGCTGCGCGACACGCTCGGCAACGTCACGCCGCTGCCGCCCAGCGATCTGGCGGCGATCGAGCGTCCGCGGCCCGCGCCCGAGCCGCTGCAGCGCGAGCTCGACGACCGCCAGGTGCTGCGCGCGTCGCTGTCCGACGAGTTCGATCCCGAGACGCTGATGGAGACCGACGACCAGCTGTCGTTCCGGCGCCTCGAACTGGGCCCGGACGTGCTGAAGAAGCTGCGCCTGGGCCGCTGGACGGTGCAGGGCCAGATCGACCTGCACGGCCTGACCCGCGACCACGCCCGCGAGGCGCTGGCGAATTTCCTGTCCGACGCCGGCAAGCGCGGCTGGCGCTGCGTGCGCGTGGTCCACGGCAAGGGGCTGGGTTCACCGGGCCGCGAGCCAGTGCTCAAGGGCAAGGTGCGCAGCTGGCTGGTGCAGCGCCAGGAGGTGCTGGCCTTCACGCAGGCACGTGGACCGGACGGCGGTGCCGGCGCGCTGATCGTGCTGCTGGCCGGCTCGCTGGGACGCGGCCAGCGCGAGCAGCGGCGGCGGGCCGAGGCGGCGCGGGTGGAACGCGTGGAGCGGGGCGACCCGGCGCCGGGCTGAGCCGGTCGCCGGTCTCAGCCGCCCTCAGCCGCCCTTGTTGCGCATCCAGTCGGCCGTGCCGAAGAAGCTCTCGTCGAGCCGGGCGATCAGGGCCGGATCGAGCGCCGTCTCGTTCATCGCCTGGTGCATGCAGGCGAGCCACTGGTCGCGCTCGCGCAGGCCGATCGCGAAGGGCAGGTGACGGGCCCGCAGGCGCGGGTGGCCGAAGCGCTCGACGTAGTGCTGCGGGCCGCCGAGCCAGCCGCACAGGAACCAGAACAGCTTGTCGCGGGCATCGTCCAGCGTGGTGCCGTGGGTGGCCCGAAGCTCGCGGTAGCCGGGCTCCAGGTCCATCAGGTCATAGAAGCGGTCGACCAGCGCGCGGACCTTGGCTTCGCCGCCGACCCAGTCGAAGGCGGTGGCGGGGCGGGTGGTGTCGGAGTCGTTGTTCGGGTCGGAAGCGGCGTCGGTCATCGGGTCAGGTGGGCAGGTCCGGCAAGGCCCATCAGCGCTGGGCAAGGGCCGGGAGTTTGCCCGCAACCTGCGTGATGGCCAGCGCGGCGGGGCATCCCGGGTAGGTCGCCACCATCAGCTGGCGGCGCTGCACCGCATGGCGCACCGAGTTGTCCGACGGGATCTCGCCGACGTAGTTCAGCCGCACCGGCTGGCCGTCGGGGCGCTGCACGAAGCGGTCGATGACGGTCTGCAGCTGCTGGGCGACGTTGCGGCCCTCGCCCAGGCGCTGGGTCTGGTTGACGACCAGCTGCACGACATCGCGGCCCTGCTGGATCGCCAGCACCTTGATCGTCGCGTAGGCATCGGCCATCGCGGTCGGTTCGGGGGTCGCGATGACCAGCACCTCGTCGGCCAGCGAGACCGCGAACAGCACGACGTCCGAGATGCCGGCGCCGGTGTCGAGCAGCACCCGGTCATAACGCGGCCGGACCTTGGCCAGCACGGCCACCAGCTGCTCGCGCACCTCGGGCGTCAGGTGCGAATACTCGACCAGGCCGGAGCCGGCCAGCAGCACGTGGAAGCCGCCCGGGGCCTCGACCAGCGCGGCCTCGAGCGCGACCTTGCCGGTGAAGACGTCGTGCAGCGTGGCGCGCGGTTGCAGGTTCAGGACCACGTCCAGGTTGGCCAGGCCGAGGTCGGCATCGATCACCAGCACACGCTCGCCACGGCGGGCGAGCGCGGCGGCCAGGTTGGCGGAGACCATCGTCTTGCCCACGCCGCCCTTGCCGCTGGTGACGGCGGTGATGCGCGCCAGCGTGCGGTTGGCCGCGTTGGCCGAGGCCGCCGCGGTGGCCAGCGGCGAAGGGTTCGGCGGACTGGCCGGCGAGGGGTTCGGGGTCGGGGCGGTCATGGCGCGGAGGTCTCGGATTCGGGCGGGTAGGTTGACGGCGACGCGCCCAGCAACATGCCGCGTTCGGCTGCGCTCACATCGGTCTGCAGAGGGGTCTCGAGGCAGGTCCGGTTGCGGCCCTCGCCCTTGGCCCGGTAGAGCTGCTGGTCGGCCCTTTCGAGCCAGATCGTGCGCGACGAGCGCACCCAGCGCGGCGCGTAGGCACCGCCCACGCTGACGGTGACCTGGACATGGCGGTCCTGGCCGATGGGGATCTTCATCGACTCGATGTTGCGGCGCACCCGCTCGGCCACCATGTGGCCGAAGGTCGGCGGGCAGTTCGGCAGCACGGCGGCGAACTCCTCGCCGCCCAGCCGGGCCACGCTGTCCATCGGCCGCACGCTGTCCTGCAGGCCGCGTGCGATGGCCTGGATCACCAGGTCGCCGACGGCATGGCCCCAGGTGTCGTTGATGCGCTTGAAGTGGTCGATGTCGAACAGCAGCAGCACGGCCGGTTCGCCCGAACGGGCGACGCGGTCGACCTGCTGTTCGAGCGCGGACTCGAACTCGCGCCGGTTCGGCAGACCGGTCAGCGGGTCGCGGCTGGACAGGTTGCACAGCCCGTCGACCAGGCTCTGCATCCAGGCCTGCGAGCCGACCTGCGCGTCGACCGGGAAGCGGTGGCCGCTGCGTTCGAGCAGGCGCAGCGCCAGGTCGAGCTGCAGCATCCCGCCGGTCACGCCGATCGGCGGGGTCGACAGGGGACTGGTGTGGGCGTCGAAGTCGCCGTAGCCGGTCGGGTAGTCGAACGCGCCGAGCACGCTGTCGCCGCCTTCGTGGGCGGTGCCGCGGGCATCGAGGAATCCGGGGGACGTGCGCTGGTCGTTCACGTGGACGGCGGCTGGTGGGCGTGGGGCGCTCGGCAGGGCGGCCTCGCCCCTCCATTGCGGTTGGGTTCAGTCTACAGCGAGCCCGATTTGCGCCCGAAATGGAAATGGCCGTGTTTGGCGCCTCAACTCCGGGCGTGGCGCAGGGGGCCGGGCCGACACACTGGAACCGTTGCGTCGTGGCGTCCGCCCGATGAGCCGTCCCTGTTCGCCACTCCTCCACGCCATGTCCCTCTCCGACCCGATCCTTGCCCCGGACATGTCCCTGGATGTCCAGGGACGCGAGTTCTCCTTCGACACGCGGGACTTCCAGCGGGTGCGCGAGCTGATCCACCAGCGTGCCGGCATCAGCCTGCACGAGCACAAGCAGGCGATGGTCTACAGCCGCCTGTCGCGCCGCCTGCGCGAGACCGGCCACCGCAGCTTCTCGTCCTACCTGCAATGGCTGGAGAGCGCCAGCGGCGATGCCGGCGAGCGCGAGTGGCAGCAGTTCGTCAACTGCCTGACGACCAACCTGACCTCGTTCTTCCGCGAGGAACACCACTTCCCGGTGCTGACCGAGGTGCTGCGCGCGATCGGCCCGCGCACGCCGGTGCGCATCTGGTGCAGCGCCGCGTCGACCGGCGAGGAACCGTATTCGATCGCGATGTGCGCGCTGGAAGCGCTGGGCAACAACCCGGCGCTGAGCATCGTCGCCAGCGACATCGACACCCAGGTGCTCGAGACCGCGCGGCGCGGCGTCTACGCCCACGACTCGCGCGGCCTGAGCCCCGAGCGCCTCAAGCGCCACTTCATGCGCGGCACCGGCAACAACGCCGGCTACATCCGCGTGCGGCCCGAGCTGGGCAAGCTGATCGAGTTCCGGCCCTTCAACCTGATGAGCCCGAACTGGGCCCTCGGAGAGCCGTTCGACATCGTGTTCTGCCGCAACGTGATGATCTATTTCGACGCCCCGACCCAACGCCGCGTGCTGGAGCGCATGCATGCGGTGATGAAGCCGCGCGGCCACCTGTTCGTCGGCCACTCCGAGAACTTCACCGACTCGCGCGACCTGTTCCAGCTGCGCGGCAAGACGGTCTACCAGAGGGCCTGAACACCATGGCCACCCACGCCAGCGCGGTCACGGCCGCCAAGCCTCCTCCGTCGTATCCAGCAGGCCTCCCGATGACCCCCTCTTCCTCCGCGCCGGCACGTCCCTCACCCCCGCGCAGCAGCCGCATCGAGCAGCTGCGCGGCCAGCCGCGCAAGCCGGGCGAGGCCTCGTTCTTCTTCTACGACGCCTTCTTCAAGGCCGATGCCGTCAAGGTCCTGCCCGGCGAGTACTTCGTGCACGACGAGGACCTGCTGATCATGACCACGCTGGGCTCGTGCATCGCCGCCTGCCTGTGGGACCGCAATGCGCGTGTCGGCGGCATGAACCACTTCATGCTGCCGGACGCCGGCCTGGGCGCGACCGATGGCGGGCGCTACGGCTCCTACGCGATGGAACTGCTGATCAACGAGCTGCTCAAGCGCGGTGCGTCGCGCGGCACGCTGGAGGCCAAGGTGTTCGGCGGCGGCGCGGTCATGAGCGGCATGAGCAGCCTCAACGTCGGCGAGCGCAACACCGCCTTCGTGCTGGACTACCTGTCGACCGAGCGCATCCCGGTGGTCTCCAAGGACGTGCTGGAGATCTACCCCCGCAAGGTGTGTTTCTTCCCGGCCAGCGGCAAGGCGATGGTCAAGCGCCTGGCGCCGACCAGCGTCGAGGCGATTGCGGCGACCGACCGCGACGCGGCCCAGAAGGCCCGCACGACGACCAGCGCCGGCGGCAGCGTCGACCTGTTCTGAGCTCAGCACCACAAGACGACAAGCGACAAGGAGAGACCATGCCGAACATGCCGAACACGTCGAAGACGCGCGTGGTGGTGGTCGACGACTCGGCCCTGGTCCGCAGCATCCTGGCGGAGATCATCAACCGGCAGCCGGACATGACCTGCGTCGGCGCGGCGGCCGACCCGTATGCGGCGCGCGAGATGATCCGCAACCTCGATCCGGACGTCATCACGCTGGACGTCGAGATGCCGCGGATGGACGGGCTGGACTTCCTGTCCAAGCTGATGCGGTTGCGGCCGATGCCGGTGGTGATGGTCTCGACGCTGACCGAACGCGGCGCCGAGGTCACGCTGCGGGCGCTCGAACTGGGCGCGGTCGACTTCGTCGCCAAGCCCAAGATCGGCATCACCGACGGCATCCGCCAGCTGGCCCAGGAGATCACCGACAAGATCCGCGTGGCCGCCAAGGCCAAGGTCGCCCGCCATGTCTCGGCCCCGCCGACGCCCGAGGGCCACGCGCCTGCGGCCGGCGAGAGTGCGGCGCCGGTGGCCGCGCTGGGGCGGCTGTCGACCGAGAAACTGATCTTCATCGGCGCCTCCACCGGCGGCACCGAGGCGACCCGCGAGGTGCTGATGGCGATGCCCGCCGACGCGCCGGCGGTGCTGATCACCCAGCACATGCCGCCCGGCTTCACGAAGAGCTATGCGGCCCGGCTGGACAGCCTGTGCCGCATCGCGGTGAAGGAGGCGGTCGACGGTGAACGGGTGCTGCCGGGCCACGCCTACCTGGCGCCCGGGGGCTTCCACCTGTCGATCGAACGCTCGGGCGCGAACTACGTGGCCCGCGTCACCAGCGAGGAACCCGTCAACCGCCACCGGCCCAGCGTCGAGGTGCTGTTCCTGTCGGCCGCCCGCGTGGCCGGCCGCAACGCGATCGGCGTGATGCTGACCGGCATGGGCGCGGACGGCGCCCGGGCGATGAAGGTCATGCGCGATGCCGGTGCCCACAACGTGGCGCAGGACGAGGCCAGCTGCGTCGTCTTCGGCATGCCGCGCGAGGCCATCGCCGCCGGCGCCTGCCACGAGGTGCTGCCGCTCAAGCGCATCGGCCCCTACCTGATGGAGCACCTGCGCTCGACCTCGGGCGTGGCGCTGTCGCGGGTCTGAACGGGGTCAGGCCAGGAACATCTCCTGGAGGTCGCTCAGGAAGTCGAAGCCGCGAGCGGTCGGCTGCACCTGGGCCCAGTCGCGCGTGATCAGGCCGTGCTGCTCGGCCCGCGCCAGGCCGGCCTCGATCGCCGACATCGGCAAGCCCGTGCGTTCGGCCAGCAGCGTCAGCGGGAAACCGTCGCGCAGGCGCAGCACGTTCAGCATGAACTCGAACGGCAGGTCCTGGCGCGCGACCTCGTGTTCGTTGGACGTGGCGGTGCCGCGCAGCGCCTCGTCCATGTAACGCGCCGGCTCGCGCCACTTCACCTGCCGCAGCACGCGGTGCGGGAAGCTCAGCTTGCCGTGTGCGCCCGCGCCGATGCCCAGGTAGTCGCCGAACGACCAGTAGTTCAGGTTGTGCGCGCAGCGGTGCCCGGGTTTGGCGTAGGCCGACACCTCGTAGCGCTGCAGGCCGGCCGCGCCGGTCATCGCGCTGATCTGGTCGAGCATCTCGGCGGCCTGGTCGTCGTCGGGCACGTTCGGCGGGTCGATCGCGAAGCGCGTGTTCGGCTCGATCGTCAGGTGGTAGACCGACAGGTGCGGCGGCTGCAGCGCCAGCGCGGTCGCCAGGTCCTCGGCCTGCTCGGCCAGCGTCTGCCCGGGCAGGGCGTACATCAGGTCGAGGTTGAAGGTCTCGAACGACGCGGCGGCTTCCTCGGCCGCCGCCAGCGCCTGGGCCCGGTCGTGGACCCGGCCGAGCGCCTTCAGGTGGCGGTCGTTGAAGCTCTGGATGCCGATCGACAGCCGGGTCACGCCAGCGGCCCGGTAGGCACGGAAGCGTTCGCGCTCGAAGGTGCCGGGGTTGGCCTCCAGCGTCACCTCGGCGTCCGGGATCAGCGGCAGGCGGGCGCGGATGTCGCTGACCAGCCGCGCGATCGCCTCGGGCGGGAACAGGCTGGGCGTGCCCCCGCCGATGAAGACCGACACCACCGGCCGGCCCCAGACCAGCGGCAGCGCGGCCTCCAGGTCGGCGACCAGCGCGTCGAGGTAGCGCCGCTGCTGCGCCTCGGGCAGCGCCTGGCCGCCGTTCTCGTGCGAGTTGAAGTCGCAGTACGGGCACTTCTTCAGGCACCACGGCAGGTGCACGTAGAGCGACAGCGGCGGCTGCGCCGTCAGGTTCAGCGTGCCGGCGCGCAGGAAACGGTCGGCGGCGGCGGCGTTCAGCGGGGTGTTGGACATGGTCAGAGCAGGTGCGACCAGGCCGCGTCGAGCTGGCGCAGCATCTCGGCGGCGGCCAGCGCGCGGTGGCTGTGGGCGTTCTTGACGGCGGCGTCGAGTTCCGCCGCGCTGGCGCCCAGCGCCGGGATCCACATCAGCGGGTCGTAGCCGAAGCCGCCCTCGCCGCGTGCGGCTTCGAGGATCTGGCCGGGCCAGCGGCCGAAGGCGACCAGCGGCTCCGGATCGTCGGCGCTGCGCACGGCCACCAGCGTGCAGACGAAACGCGCGCTGCGCCCGGCCGGCGTGCGGCGGTCGGCCAGCGCCTGCAGCAGCCTGGCGTTGTTGGCGGCGTCCTGACGGGTCCGCAGCGATTCGCGGTCCAGGCCGGCGAGGTCGGCGTCATCCTGCGTCGCGTAGTGGGCCGAATACACGCCCGGCGCGCCGCCGAGCGCGTCGACACACAGGCCGGAATCGTCGGCCAGCGCCGGCAGGCCACTCGCGGCCGCCGCGTGGCGGGCCTTGGCCAGCGCGTTCTCCAGGAAGGTGTGGTGCGGCTCGTCGGCCTCGGCGATGCCCAGCGAGCCCTGCGTGACCAGCTCGACGCCGGCCGGCGCCAGCAGCGCACCGAGTTCCTTGAGCTTCTTGGCGTTGTTCGACGCCAGCACGACCCGCATCGTCATCAGAGCCCCAGCGCGCGCTTCTGCGCCTGCACCAGGTCGACGATGCCCGCGCGGGCCAGCTCGACCAGCGTGTCCATCTGCTCGCGCGTGAAGGGCACACCCTCGGCCGTGCCCTGCAGCTCGACGAAGCCGCCGGCGCCGGTCATCACGACGTTCATGTCGGTGTCGCAGGCCGAGTCCTCGACGTACTCCAGGTCCAGCAGCGCGACGCCGTCCAGCAGGCCGACCGAGATCGCGGCGACGTGGTCGCGGATGGGGCTGGCGGCCAGCTTGCCGGCGGCCAGCAGGGTCTCGACCGCGTCGTGCGCGGCCACGAAGGCGCCGGTGATCGCGGCGGTGCGGGTGCCGCCGTCGGCCTGCAGCACGTCGCAGTCCAGCGTGATCGTGCGTTCGCCCAGGGCGGCCAGGTCGAACACCGCGCGCAGCGAGCGGCCGATCAGGCGCTGGATCTCCTGCGTGCGGCCGGTCTGCTTGCCCTTGGCGGCCTCGCGCTGGCTGCGCGTGTGGGTGGCGCGCGGCAGCATGCCGTACTCGGCCGTCACCCAGCCTTCGCCGCTGCCTTTCTTGTGCGGCGGCACACGTTCCTCGACGCTGGCGGTGCACAGCACGCGGGTGTCGCCGAACTCGATCAGCACCGAGCCCTCGGCATGTTTCGTGTAGCTGCGGGTGATGCGCACCGGGCGCAGCGCGTCGGCCGCGCGGCCGTTCGGACGGGTGGAGGTCATGGGCGGATTCTCGGGAAGGAAGGTCGTGAAAAAAGCGGCCACCAGGGCCGCTGCAGGGGCATCGCCGGGCAGGCTCAGCCGTGGTCAGCCACGTTTCTGTGCGCTGCGCTTGATCGCCTCGTTGATCTCGCGGATCGAGCGTTCGATCTCGGCCTCGTCGAGCAGGTCGTCCGGGTTGCCGGGGCCGACGCTGGCCTGGATGGTCGAGGCGAAGACGTCGCTGCCGAGGTCGTCGGTCTCGATGCCGGGCGTGGTTTCCTCGTCCTCGGCGGATTCCCACTCGACGGCGATGACGGTGACGTTGTCGCTCTTCTCGCCGGCCACCCGCAAGGCCAGCTCGACCAGGTCGGGCACGGCGTCGGTGATCGGGCTGCGGGTCAGGTGGTCGGTGATCGTGTCGTCGTCGATCGCGCCCCACAGGCCGTCCGAGCACAGCAGGATCTTGTCGCCCGGCTGCAGCGTCAGCGGGCCGATCAGGTCGATCACCGGCTTGCCGGGGCTGCCCAGGCAGGTGAACAGCACGTTGCGGTTCACGCGTTCGCCGATCGGCACGACGCCGGCCAGCGTCTCCTGCAGCTCGGAATAGGAATGGTCACGCGTGCGGGCCTGCAGCTTGCCGCCGCGCACCAGGTAAAGCCGCGAGTCGCCGCAGTGGGCCCAGTAGGCCTCGCGGCCCTGCAGGATCGCCGCGACGATGGTCGTGCGCGGGGTGTCCAGCAGCGCGCGTTCGGTCGCGTAGCGGATCAGCTGGTGGTGGCCGGCGAGGATGCCTTCGGTCAGGAAGCGGCGCGGGTCCTTCAGCGTCGGCTTGGCATCGCGCTGGAACATCACCGCCAGCGTCTGCAGCGACAGCTGCGAGGCGACCTCGCCTTCCGGGTGGCCGCCCATCCCGTCGGCCAGCGCGAACAGGCCGGACTCGCGGGTGTAGCAGTAGCCCATCCGGTCCTCATTCTTCTCGCGTCCGCCGCGACGGCTGATCTGGTAGACGGAGAAACGCATGGGCGAGGGGAGGCGTGTGCGGAGGGGAAGGAGGCAGGCAGGAGCGGCCGGCCGCTCAGGCCTTGGCGCCGCTCTTGATGTTCTCGAGCTGCAGCTTCAGCCGTTCGCTGAAGCTGAGCTTGGTGTAGCGCCGCTCGGTCTCGCGCGCCAGTTCCTTCTGCAGCGCGAACACGCTCTGCGGACGGGCCAGCGGGTCGAGCGACATGCACCACTCGGTCACCTCGATGAGGTTGTCCGAATACACATTGCGCAGCCGGGACAGCGACAGGCTCAGGCGGTCCTTCTCGATGCGCTGCGGCGCGTCGTTGGGCGGGTAGCCCTGCATGCAGGCGTAGATGCAGGCGCCGATCGCGTAGATGTCGGTCCACGGGCCGAGCGTGCCGTCGCGCCGGTACATCTCGGGCGCGGCGAAGCCGGGCGTGTACATCGGGCGGATGAAGTTGCCTTCCTTGGACAGCACCTCGCGGGCGGCACCGAAGTCGAGCATCACCGCCTTGTTGTCGTTGGTGATGAAGATGTTCGCCGGCTTGATGTCCAGGTGCAGCATCTTGTGCTGGTGCACGATGCGCAGGCCGCGCAGGATCTCGTCGAACAGCGAGCGGATCGTGCTTTCGCGGAACACCTTGTCGCGCTTGAGGTCGCGCGCGGTGACGATGAAGTCCTGCAGCGTGTCGCCCTGCAGGTAGTTCATCACCATGTAGACGGTCTCGTTCTCGCGGAAGAAGTTCAGCACCGAGACGACGCTCGGGTGCGAGATCTGCGCGAGGGAGCGGCCTTCTTCGAAGAAACTCTTGAGGCCCAGCCGGTACAGCGGCTGCTTCTCTGCCTTGACCACCGGGATCAGCTCGCCGACAGCCCGCTCGGCCAGCGACGAAGGCAGGTATTCCTTGAGGGCCACCAATCGTCGCTCGGCGTCTTCGGCGAGGTAAACCACGCCGAAACCCCCTGCCGCCAGTTTGCGAACGATTTGATAGCCGCCTACCACTGTGCCAGCGGGCAACGGGGCAGGTTTTGGCTTTGACATAATCGTGTTTTGGTTAGCGGTATCCGCCATGGCAGTTTACAGCATGACCGGCTTTGCAAGCGTTGCGGCCGGCCTGTCGGCACAGGCGCCACAGTCGGGGGCGCAAGGGGCCGGAACCTCCGTGTCCATCGGGGTTGAGCTGCGTTCGGTGAACAGCCGTTTCCTCGATCTGGCACTGCGTCTGCCCGACGAATGGCGCGGTCTGGAACCCCAGCTGCGCGAGCGTGTCGGGGCCGCCTTCAAGCGCGGCAAGATCGAGCTCCGGCTCAGCAGCGAACGCCAGTCCGAAGGCATCGCGCCGATGCCCCGACGCGAGCAGCTGGAGCAGCTCGCGCAGGTCGATCGCCTCGTCCGTGACCAGTTGCCGCAAGCCGCGGCGCTGTCGGTGCAGGAGGTGCTGCACTGGTGCCGCAACCAGTCCGACTCGCCGCCCGATGACGCCGAGGTGATCGCGGCGGTCCAGCAGTGCATCGAACGTCTGCGTGACGCTCGTGCCCGCGAGGGTGATCGGCTGGTCAAGATCATGGCCGAGCGCATCGACACGCTGCGTCGGCTGGCGACCCAGGCGGTGCCGCTGGTGCCGCAGGTCGTGGCGCGCCAGCAGCAGCGTTTCATCGACCGCTGGAACGAGGCCCTGCAGGCCGCCGGGGCAGCCGCCAACCTGCCCACGCAGACCCTGGCCGAGCGGGCGCTGGCCGAAGCCACGGCCTATGCGCTGCGCATCGACGTCGCCGAGGAACTGTCCCGCCTGGGCGCCCACCTCGACGAGATCGAGCGCCTGCTGAAGGCCGGCGGCGAGGTCGGCAAGCGGCTCGACTTCCTGATCCAGGAACTGCACCGCGAGGCCAACACGCTCGGCTCGAAATCGGCGGCGCTGGAGCTGACCCAGATCTCGGTCGAGATGAAGGTCGCGATCGAGCAGCTGCGCGAACAGGTCCAAAATTTGGAATGACGATTCAGGCGATCCGCAAGGGTCCCGGAATGTTCTACAACCCGTTGTTCTGTAAGGGTTTTTTGTCTCGGCCTGTCCCAGGCTGTCCCGGGTGATGTCAGCGCAGCGCGCTCAACCTGTGGGGTTTATTGTGGGGTTTTTCGGGGCGAGCGCTTCCCTTGGCGTGCTCATCCGACAAAAGACCCCACAGCTTCACAGGAGCAACGGGACATGAACGAACAGCATCGACCCATCACGGACCGGGCCCTTCGCGCCTGGCTGGCCGCCGGCCCGGTGGACCGTGGCATCGGTGAAGGCCTGACCTTCGTGGCCAGCGCCGCCGCAGCCCGGGCCGGCAAGGCGTCATGGATCCTCCGCTACCGGCTGAACGGCCGGTCCAAGGAGAAGGTCCTCGGTCGCTACCCCGAGATCTCGCTGAAGGACGCCCGCGAGCGGGTCCGCAAGGACCGGGAGCAGATCGAGCGCGGTGTCGACGTCGCCGCCATCAAGCAGGCCGAGAAGGTCCTGGAGCTCCAGGTGCCGACGGTGCAGCGCCTGGGCGAGATCTGGTTCGCGCGCTACATCCTGCCCCGGTACAAGCACCCGGACGTCGTCGAGCGCGTGCTGCGCCTTCACATCAATCCGGTCATCGGCAACGTGGCACCCGCTGACGTGCTGCCCGTCCACGTCGACCGCGTGCTCACGCGCATCGTGGCCGCCGGGGCGCCGACCGTCGCGAACGATGCCCTGCGCTACATGTGCCGCATGTTCCGGATGGGTGTGCGCAACCACTGGATCGACCGCAACCCGGCAGCGGAGTTCGACCTGCAGGATGCGGGTGGCACCGAATCCTCGCGCGATCGCTGGCTGACCCAGAAGGAGCTCCAGCAACTGGCGCTGGCCATGCGCACCACCCCGAACTTCGGGCGCGAGAACGAGCTCTCCGTCTGGCTGCTGCTGGCCTTGTGTGTCCGGAAGATGGAGCTGTTGTCGGCCCGTTGGGATGCGTTCGACTTCGAGGCCGGGGTCTGGACCCTGAGCCGGGACAGCACCAAGACACGGACCTCCATCCGCATCCCGCTCACGAAACCTGTCATCGGATGGCTGGAGGAGGCCAGGATCTACGCGTGTGGCAGCCCGTACGTCTTCCCGGCCCGTCGGCTGATACGACTCCGCATGGGTGTGGTGCGATCGAACCGTTTCGACCACGTCGGGCCCGACACCTTGAACGTGGCGCTCAAGCGCCTGAATGTGCTCGACATCGAGCACTTCACGGTGCACGACATGCGGCGGACGGCGCGGACGCATCTGGCCGGTCTGGGGGTGGACCGCTTCGTCGCGGAGCGGTCCCTGAACCACAAGCTCGGCCATGTCGAAGGCATCTACGACCGGCACGATTACTTTGCGGAACGGGCTGCCGCGCTGGGCGTGTGGTCACGACTGCTGGCCCGCATCGAGCGCGGTGAGCGGTTGTCGGATCCGACAAGTGCGTCTCGCATTGGTGGCAAGAGGCACTTTCCATCGCGAAGCCAGCCCCGTCCGTCGGTGCTTCGTTCGGTACCTCCTGACCCGGTCGCTGGAGAGCCGTCGGCAAGTCGCCAACCTGGACATCGTCCTGCCCGCCTTGATCGACCGGCGAAGGCCGACGTCGTGGGCCCCGACCCCGGTGAAGCTGGTCGGCACGATGCCCGGCACCCCGAGTGATCGTCCGACCGTTCAGAGTCTTCGACGAGGCATTCGAGCCTTCACACCTGATTCGCCCGGTCCTGCAGGTCCTCACAGGCTCGCATGAGCGCGTCGAACGGCACGGCGCTACCCAGCATCACCTCGTCGGCGACCATGGCCGCATAGTCTGCGGCCAGCACCTCGCGCGCCGCGCCCGCCGGCACGATCTGAAGGCCACCACGCGTCGCCAGGCCATAGTCGATCCAGGACCCCGTCGCATCCTTCTCGGCGAAGAAGCACGACTTGTGGTCCGCCACCGTCTGGGCGACGGCACGGTCGGCGACGACCTGGTCGAAGTGGGTCGACCGCGCGATGGCGGCCAGGTCGTGCCAATGCCGGGCGAACCGCTCACCGCGCAACCGCGCCTGCGCGCAGTAGACGTGCGCTGCGGTGGCTTTTTCCCAGAACGTGCGGCTGACGCTCATCACCTGGGGTGCTGCCGTGGGGAACTCGACGCCCTCGACATGGCCGTCCATGTCGCAGGCAATCGGCATCGTCTGATGAGGCTCGCCGGTTGCCCTGCCTCCGAATTCGAGGGTCACCACAGGCGCGACATAACCGGTTCCCCCGCTCAGTGCTGGGTAGTGCAGCTGCAGTTGCTCGTTCTCCTTGCCGGCAACGTGCAACTCCGCTGCGATGCCACTCTCGGCGAGGCGCTGCGCGAGCCACGGGCGCACCTGGGCATCGACCCAGCCCGGCAGGCTGTCGCGCACGGCGCGGGTCCACTTGTCGGCCTGGCTGCGGCTGGCCGGCAGTTCCCGGCCTTCGCCGGCCAGATCCGGGATCAGGCGGCGGATGTCGACCGTCAGGTCGATGTCCTCGGAAAAGCGCTCGATGATGCGGTAGGCCTTGGACAGCGATGTGCCACCCTTGAACGTCAACTGGTCGGCAACGGGCGAGTCGAAGAGGGCGGCGAGCGTCCAGACGACCCAGACGTCCTTCTCGAGCAGGTGCGTCGGGCGGCCGCTGCACTCGCGAGCCACTTCCAGCACATCACGCCGGTCCGCGTCGCTCAGCGCGAAGAAGGCATCAGCCACGAAGTGCTTCTCGCCCGATGGCTTCGGCCATCCAGGAGGGCAGGCTGGCGCGGTGGCTCGTCAAGGCTTGCCACTCGGCCGGCGGCAGGCTGCGATGGAGCTTTCGCAGCGACGCCTGGGCGTGCTCGCGCCCCAGCCAGGCCAGCGCCCGGATGGCGGCGCCTGCAGGCTGCGAACCCAGCACGAACATCCATCGCGGTGCCTGCTTCACGATGACTTCAGAGCGGCCTAGCTTGAGCTTGCGCGTGCGCCCGGTGGTCAGGTAGGCCTCGCGGATCGGCACCTGCTGGGTCAGGCCCAGCGCGTTCGCGGCGGCGGCGCCATGCGGAACCACCGTCTCGCCGCTGGCTGCCGCCAGCGATTCGACGACTTTTTGCGGCGCGGGCGCCCGGGTCCCGAAGCGACTGGCCACCGGGAGCGTGTAGCTGCCCCGCGCCACGCGAAGCAGGCTGCCGGCCTTGACCAGGCGCGAGAAGGCCTGGTCCACGGCCGCCCGGCTGCCCAGATGCAGGAACTCCTTGGGCGACAGCACGCCGCCTTCCGGCAGCGACCTGGCTTGCTGGACGATTTGTTCGGGCAGGCTCATGGTGGCTGCGGACATGGGTAGGCTGGGTGGCATGCTCTGGAAGTCAGAAGTGTACTAAAGTATCTGACATTGTTCGCCGGATCGACGGGCAGTCCGCCGCTCGAACCCTTGCCACCCCCAACCCCAACCCCCACCCCCGCCTGCGACGCTCGACACCCGAGCAGATGGCAGGCCATGCCGAGGTCGACAGGCTTGGCCGATCCTGACGAAGCACCCGCCCTGCGCGCAGAAAACGCGCGACTGATCAAGCTGCTCGATGCTCACGGCATCGAATGGCGCGAGCGTGTCCTGCCGGGCGTCGCCGCTGACCAGCGCGGCGCTGACCTGCCGTTGCCGAAGGCGGTAGCGTCGTCGCCACAACCGCCGCCGGTCCGGCTGAGTCCCGGCGAGAAGGTCGCCCTGTTCGGTCGGCTCTTCCAGGGCCGGACCGACGTCTTCCCGGTGCGCTGGGAGAGCAAGACCTCCGGCAAGTCAGGCTACGCGCCGGCCTGCGCCAACGAATGGCGGCCGGGCGTGTGCGAGAAGCCGCGCATCAAGTGTTCCGAGTGCAACCGTCGCGAGCTGATCCCGCTGACGGACGCCGTGCTCTACCGCCACCTCGCCGGCGAGCTGACCGCTGGTCTGTACCCCCTGCTGCCGGACGACAGCTGCCATCTGGTGGCGGTGGATTTCGACGACGAGGACTGGCGGTCGGATGCCCAGGCCTTCCGGCGCAGTTGTGACGCGCTGGGTGTGCCGGTCTCGATCGAGGTGTCCCGGTCCGGCAACGGCGCTCATGCATGGATCTTCTTCTCCGGCCGGGTCTCCGCGCGGGAGGCTCGTCGTCTGGCCACGGCCGTGATCAGCCATGCGTGCGCGGCGACCCGTCAGCTGGCCTTGACCTCGTACGACCGCCTGTTTCCGAACCAGGACACGATGCCCAAGGGCGGCTTCGGCAACCTCATCGCGCTGCCGTTGCAGAAGACACCCCGCGAGGCTGGCAACAGCGTCTTCGTCGACCCGGACTGGCGACCCTACGACGATCAGTGGACCTACCTGGCGGGCGTGGCGCGCATGGCGATACCGGACATCGAGCCGACGGTGCTGCGAGCCACGGCAGGAGGCCATCCCCTGGATGTCACGTTCGTCGAGGAAGAAGACCTGCGGGAGCCATGGCGGCGCCGCTCAGTCGACGACGACCGACTGAAGGAGACCTTGCCAAGCTCCTTGGACATCACGCTGTCGAACCTGGTGTACTTCGAGAAGGCCCAGCTGCCGCAGGCGCTGGCCAGACCGGCTTGTTCGGCTGGCGGCGTTCCAGAACCCGGACTTCTACAAGGCCCAGGCCCTGCGGATGTCGGTCTGGGACAAGCCGAGGGTGATCGGCTGCGCCGAGAATTTCCCGCATCACATCGGCCTGCCCAGGGGCTGCCTCGAGCCCGCGCTGGAACTCCTGCGCGGCAATGACATCGCAGCCAACGTGCGTGACGAGCGCACCCGTGGTCAGCCGATCCATGTGCGCTTCGCTGGCGTCCTGCGTGAAGATCAGTCGAATGCCGCCGAGGCCTTGCTTCCGTCAGATTCGGGTGTCCTGTGCGCGCCGACCGCGTTTGGCAAGACAGTGGTTGCCTCGGCCATCATCGCCAGGCGCGCCGTCAGCACGCTGGTCCTGGTCCACCGGACCGAGCTGCTGAGGCAGTGGCGGCAGAGTCTCGAAGCATTCCTCGGCGTCGACGGCAGGAACGTCGGCGTCATCGGGGGCGGCAAGGACAGGCCGACGGGAATCATCGACGTTGCCGTCATGCAGTCCCTGTCACGCAAGGGCGAGGTGGATGCAAGGGTCGAGCAGTACGGCCAGGTCATCGTCGATGAGTGCCACCACATCGGCGCGACGTCATTCGACGCCATCCTCAGGACGGTCAAGGCGCGATTTGTTGTCGGCCTGACCGCCACGCCGATTCGTCGGGATGGCCAGCAGCCCATCATCTTCATGCAGTGCGGTCCGATCCGGCACCAGGCGGGTCGTCCCATCGGTGCGCCGAGCGACCTGGTGGTCGTTCCGCGGTTCATGTCGCGGTCGATCGGGCTGGCCAGCGATGTGCCCGTGCAAAGCCTCTTCCAGCACCTGGCCAGCGATGCAGATCGAACGGCGGAGGTCGTCGAGGAAGTCGTCGCCGCTGTCGCGGCGGGACGCAAGGTGCTGGTGCTCACGGAGCGGACCGAGCATCTGGCGGCCATCGCCCAGTTGCTGGCAGGTCGCGCCACGCCGGTGTTTGTCATGCAGGGCCGGATGTCCAGCAAGCAGCGCGCCGCCGTGCTGGCCCAACTCGATGCCTTGCCGCCCGATGTGCCACGTGTCCTTCTGGCCACAGGGAAGCTGGTCGGCGAAGGATTTGATCACCCGCCACTCGACACGCTGATCCTGGCGATGCCCATATCCTGGAAGGGCACCTTGCAGCAGTATGTCGGGCGCCTTCACCGCACGCATGCCGGCAAGTCGGACGTTCGCGTGGTCGACGTGGTCGACCTTGGCCATCCGATGCTCGAGCGGATGTGGGAGCGGCGTCAGAAGGGCTATCGCCTGCTCGGCTATGTGCTGAAGACATCGGCTGATTCAAGGCAGGGTGAGTTGACCCCTCAAGACTTTGCAGAATGAACCCGTGCGATCTGTGCCGACCGCCCGACCGTCTGGTCCATCGCCTTGCCTTGTCTGAGCCATCGTAAGGCCCAGTTCCACCGTCAGCAGCCGCGCGAAGACGCCGATGAAGTTCTTCGGCACCCCCCTGGTTCGACCGCGACGGAAAGAGTTCGGGTGGCGTTGCGGTCGTAGAGGCCCACCTTGGCTGGCGTGATGTCGGGTTAGCCACTTGTCCGATACCCGAGCCATGTCCCAGCGAGCTTGGGCGTCCCCCGCTGCGCGGGGTCGGGCCGTTGCGCTGCGCGTCGAGCCTCCGGCCAGTGTCCGGTGTCTCGCCCCTGCCGGGCGGCCGTCCCTCACGCAATCCAGCCGGGCCGGCCCAGGCGGCGGCATGTGGAAGCGCGGCTCTTTCCCGTGCCCGGTGATCGCGGTCCTGTCCGCCTGAGCGGCTGCGCCGCCCACGCTGGCCCGCTGGCCGAACAGCCGCCCGTCCCGCCTCGCGTGCCTTCCGGCTGATCGACCTCACCGTTCACCCGCCACGCCCGATGCCGGGCCGCGCGACGGCAATCCGAACAGCCGATCTGGCTCACCCCGTCTCGCCCGCCGCGCCAGTCGTCCGCTGACGCTGCCTTGGTGGCACGTCGGCCGCAGAGGCGCCGGGGTTCGGGTCATCGCGGTCGACTTCGATGCTCTTCGCCGCCCGCAGGCGGGAGGCAGCCCTGCACCAGACCGGCCCACCGCGCTCCCCCCACAAGCCCCCGTCCTTTGGGCGAGGGGGACTTGTGGGGGATCTTTCAGCGGTGGGCCAGGAGACTGGCGCACCGCACCGGCTGCAGGACACACCACCCATCCCCCACCCCTTCCCGTGAGGGAAGGGGCCCTGCCCACCCCCCGCCCGCCCGTGGGCGGGTGCGAGGAAGGCCCAAGCGAGAGGATCGGTTTCCAGGGACACCCGGATCGGGGCCCGGCCGATGCGCTCACGCAAGGAGTCCGTCATGGCCCACGTCCACGTCACCCAGCGCCACGCCCACCTGGCCGGCGCCGTCAAGCTCGACACCGTCAACGGCCGCGAAGGCCCGATCGCCCGCGCGGTGCTCACCGCGATCAGCAACAACCGGCGCGGATCCGGCGACAACCGCAACGAGGAAGCCACCGCCATCCAGTGGACCCTGTGGGGTGCCCAGGCCGAGAACGCCGCGCGCTACCTGGGCAAGGGCTCGCACGTGAACATCATCGGCCGGGTCCGGAATCACCGGTACGAGAAGGACGGCGAGACGGTCCACACGCTGACCTTCACGGCCGACGAGGTCGACTACCTCGACAGCCGCGCCGAGTCCGAAGCCCGCCGCGAACGCGACGGCCACGCGGAAGGCATCGACGACACCGACGCCCGCACGCCGGCCACCGCTGCCAGCGCGCACCAGAGCCGCACCCGTCCGAGCCACAAGCCGCGCAGCGACCTCCAGCCCAGCCACAGCGCCGCCTGATCCGTCCCGACTCGACCGGGTCGGCCAGGCCGGCCCGGTTCCTCCACCGCACCCGCAGGAGATGACCATGCACCCGTTCAACCAGCCCCTGGCGACGCCGTCGACCCGCCCGCAACTCGCCACCCGATTAGCGCGCAACACCCGTGTTCATCGCAGCGACACGCCGATCGACGACGAACAGATGCGCGCCGCAGCGCCGTCCATCTTTGCCGAGGGCAAGCACGCGAGCCGTTCGGAAAGGTACACCTACATCCCGACCATCGAGGTTCTGCGCGGCTTGCGTCGCGAAGGCTTCGAGCCCTACATGGTCGCGCAGAGCCAGAGCCGCACCGAGGGCAAGACCGCGTACACCAAGCACCTGATCCGCATGCGTCACGCCGGCCAGGTCCAGGCACGCGGCCGCGACAGCGAGGCCAACGAGATCATCCTGATCAACAGATGCTATGGAGGCTGAACATCACATCCGGCGTCGACAGCCGGGCCGAACCAGCACTTGATGCCCTCGCGAGGCCATGCTGCCGCCCACGGTCCTGTTTGGACTACAACGTATCTCTCGCCAACTCAGACCCGGAAGGAGCCTGGAAATGACATCGATCGATTCATTGCCTCGCGACGAGCATGTGGCGCTGCGAGATGACCTGTTCATGAGCCTGGAGCTCGGCGACAAGCGGTGGAAGTTGAGCATCGGCGACGTTCGGCATCGCGCGAGCCGCTACGACGTCCCAGCCGGTGACGTGGAGGCCGTCGTCACCTGTATTGAGACGACCCGCTCGCGACTGAAGGCGCCGCACGACGCTGCGGTACATAGCTGCTACGAGGCGGGTCGCGACGGATGGTGGCTGCACCGGAGGCTTGTGGCGTTGGGCGTGGACAGCATCGTGGTTGACGCTTCGAGCATTGAGGTCAACCGGCGGGCACGCCGGGCCAAGACCGACCGCCTCGACGCAGAGAAGCTGCGAACGATGCTCGTACGCCAACACGGTGGAGAACATGTGTGGTCGGTGCTGCGCGAGCCGACGGAGATGGACGAGGACGCGCGCCGTGTGCACCGCGAGTTGCATCGACTCATGCACGAGCGAACCTCGCACATGAACCGCATTCGCGCGCTGCTCGTGCTTCACAACCTGCGACCCGACGTCAGCATCGCTGGACGTGACTGGCCGGCCTGGTGGCAAGAGTATGGCGAACAGGTCGCTCCGAAGCTACGCGAAGAGATCGAGCGTGAGATTGCTCGCCTCAAGCTGGTGAAGGACCAGGTGCGGGCGATTGAACTGGAGCGCCGGCGCGAACTGGCCAAGGGTCAACATCCGATGGTCGCGCAGCTTGCACGTCTGGGTGCGATCGGTCCGAAGGGCGCCTGGGTGCTTGTGCACGAGGTGTTTGGCTGGCGACGATTCTCAAATCGTCGAGAGCTTGCTGGCTGCCTCGGACTGGCCCCCACTCCCTACGCCAGCGGTAGCAGCGAAACGGAGCAGGGCATCAGCAAGGTGGGCAACAAACGCGTCCGTGCCTTGCTCGTGGAACTGGCTTGGGGCTGGCTACGACGCCAACCAGACAGTGGATTGACACATTGGTTCAATCGACGATTCGCAAACGCTGGCGCCCGCATGCGCCGCGTCGGAATCGTGGCCCTTGCGCGCCGCCTGGCCGTCGCCATGTGGCGGTTTCTCCAGAACGGTGAGATACCGCTGGGGGCTCGTCTGAAGTTGGTGACGCCAACTTCGTAGCGGCCACATCCTTTCCAAACTTCAGACGCTGAATGGATGGCTTCACGTGGTCCTTCGCAGCAACTTGATTTCGGGTCGATGCGCCCGGCGTCGTGGCGGGTCACTGCTCGACATTGGCCGATCAAACAGAAGGGGCGCATCGGTAACTGGAGACTTGCCAGCGCAACTGGCGCGCATGCGGCATGTGGTGTGGGTCGATGCCCACACGGATAGAAGTTGGATCGAGCTCAGCCTCGGACCATTCAAGGTCTCCGACCCACGATCGAACTGCGCACCGCCACGGCCGCCGTGAAGGCGGCATTGACAGAAGAATCCTCATAGAAGCCACGACGGCGCCAGCGCCTACCAGATGCTGGCCGGGGTCTTCCGTTTCGTGTGCTGCAACGGCCTGGTGGTTGGTCAGGTCGCACGCGACATCCGCATCCCGCACAAGGGCCACATCGAGCACGACGTCATCGAGGGCGCCTACCGCGTGCTGGAAGACTTCGGCGCCGTCAACGAGTCGACCGCGCAGATGAAGGCCATCCGGATGGAAGAGAGTGAGGAACGTGCCTTCGCGACGGCCGCCCTGGCCCTGCGCTTCGGCGAGTCCGTCGACGGCCAGCACCCTGCGCCGGTCACCGTCGAGCAGCTGACGATGCCGCGCCGCTTCGAGGACATCGGCCCGAGCCTGTGGCACACCTTCCAGCGGGTCCAGGAGAACGCGTTGCGGGGCGGCCTGCCGGGCCGCAGCGCGCAGGGCCGCCGCATCGAGACGCGGCCGGTTGGCAGCATCGACCGCAGCGTCAGCCTCAACCGCGCGCTGTGGATCCTGGCCGAGGAGATGCGCAAGCTGAAGACCTGATCCGAGGACATCCGGGGCGCCAGAACCGCCCCGGTGATGGATCTGCCCCCGGATTCATCGCCCCCAAGCCCGCGCGCTGGCTCCATCGTTGAGCCAGCGCGCGTTCGTTGTTTGGGGCGCAGGGCAGGGGGTTCAAAAACGGCTCGCCGTCCGCGTGACGGCCGGCTCGCGAGGCCCGTCGCCGATCCATCGAGGACCGGGCGCCGGGCAGCCTCCGTGCCCTGCAACCACCGCACGATGCACACGCGCCAGCGCCGGTGCCACGGGCTCGAACACCCGCCGACCCGGCTTCATCCCCTGCAGCTGGAGTGTTCCCATGAAGACCCTGGTCCTGTGCAACCAGAAGGGCGGTGTCGGCAAGTCTGCCGTCGCGACCCTGCTCTCCAATGACCTGACCTCGCCGATCACGAGCACGGCGTCGACCATCACCCAGGAGGCGCGCCATGACGCTGCTATTGGCTGACCTGGTGGCGCTGGATGCGCCCGTGCCGCACACCAGTGGCACGCCGCTGCTGGTGGACCTGGATGCGATCGACGAGGACCCGGACCAGCCGCGCCGGGAGTTCGATGAAGGCTCGTTGCACGAGCTGGCTGACACCATCCGCGCGCGAGGCGTTCGTCAGCCGGTGTCGGTTCGCCCGAGCACGACCCCGCCGGGCCGCTGGGTGCTGAACTTCGGCGCCCGGCGACTGCGAGCGGCACGACTGGCCGGCTTGCAGCAGATCCCGGTCTTCGTCGACACCACGGCCGATCGATACGACCAGGTCATCGAGAACGAGCAGCGCGAGGGCCTGCGTCCACTCGAGCTGGCGATGTTCGTGCAGAAGCGGTTGCAGCTCGGCGAGAGCCAGGCCGAGATCGCGCGGCAGCTGGGCAAGAGCCGGCAGTGGGTCACCCTGGTGACGGCCATGATCGATCCACCGGACTGGTTGCTGCAGGCCTACCGCGAAGGACGGTGCCGGGGACTTCTGGAGCTGCATGAGCTGCGGAAGCTTCACGAGAGTCACCCGCAGCAGCTGGAGACCTGGCTAGCCGCGCAGCCCGAGATCACTCGACGTCGGATTGACGAACTTCGGGCAAGTCTGTCGGATCCGTCGACCGAAGCTCGAATGCCAGGGATCGAGGTCATGCAGCCGGCAATTGGGCCGACAGCGTTGATATCGAACAGCCCCGCACAGTTGGAGTTCGACCTGATGAACAGCAATGTCGCGGCTCGGGCCGACCAGGGACGACCAACGACGCCAGGACCCGTCAAGCTGATGGTCGAAAAGGCCGGCGAGCGCTTCGAGCTGGTGGTCGACGTGCATCCCGCCGAACCGGGCCACATGTACATCCGGCGGATAGGCGGCCCAGAGCCGCTGCTGGTGGCCGTGGAAGGACTGGCGCTGCTGGGATTCATGGTCGATTGAAGCCGCTCGCACACCATCGATCGGGGCGCCCAGGTGGCGCCCCTTTTTCTTGGGCGGTGCGGGTGAGTTGTCAAACGGTTTGACAACTGCACGTCGGCAGATCGATTCGACGGGGGAATCTGTTCCGCTTTTGTGCCGGTCTTGTTCCGCTTGTGTTCCGGATTTGTTCCGGTCGCGTTCCGGTTGTGTTCCGGTCGTGTTCCGGTCGTGTTCCGCTTTGGCTGTGCCTCTCTTCGATTCGGCCCGTTCCCATCGATGAATTTGACCTCGAAGTCATCGCCCAAAAGGCTTCGATTCGAGATCAGACTGAAGGCGTTGGTGAGTGCAGAGATAGGCGCATTGGCGCCAGTTGTCGGACACGGTCCGACCTGCTCTCCGAGCTCAGGAGTCCGAGATGAACCCGACCGCGCGAGACCGGATCAGCGTCGACCTGCAGGGCCTGAAGGCGGCGCTCTTGAAGCGTGCCGACGAGATGGGCGTGTCGCCGTCGGACGTCGTGCGCCGTGTGCTGGCCGATGCATTGGCCGCTCAACCAATTGGCCACCGATCCGACCGGCCCCGTGGCTCGCGGCGTTCGCGCGGCGCCGTCCAGCGGGTGTCGCTGCGCATGCGGCCGGTTCACGTGCTGGCCTTGAACGACGCGGCCCGTCGAGCGGGCTTGAGCCTGGGCGACCACGTGGCCGGCCTACTCGAGGGTGTGGCGGCGCTGGGCGGTGAAGGCGACCGGCTGGGGAGTCTCGCGGCGCTCACCGCCTCGAACGCCGAGATGTCCAGCCTCGGCCGTGACCTGCGCCACCTGACGAACTTGCTGGCCCGTGGCGAGAGCCAGGCGGCGAGGTTCTATCGGGAGCGTCTCGACACGGTGGCCGACGAGGTGCGAGCTCACCTGCGCATGTCCTCTCGGGCCTTGTCCGATCTTCAGCCGCGACGTTCAGTGCAATCCGCCCGTCCGTGACTTCAGGAGGTTGCCATGACATCCGTTTCGAACATTGACGGGGTGCTCGTGCTGCGGGGTGACCGGCTGTTCTATCCCGGCAACCGGATGCGGCGGAGCTCAACGCCGAAGCTGTCGGCCGAGGCGACAAGGCAGCGAGCCAGCCATCTAGGCATGGCTTGCGCAAGACGACCAATCGGTCGTGTGACTGCGTGATCGCCTCGCCCCATGTTCCCGTCCCTGCCCCCCGCCGCACCATTCAGAGTCTTGGGGGGGGCCATCTGCGTGACCCGATGCGCCGTGTGGGCAGCCGCTGGCCAGGCGGGCCCTGCAGAATGATGGGCTTGCTGATGGCCTCGCGCAGGTAGCCACCTCTTCCATGGATCGCTTTCAAGCCATCGACGCCTTCGTCCGCGTCGCCGAAGCCCAGAGCTTCGCCGCCGCCGCGCGCCAGATGCGGGTCTCGCGCTCGGTCATCACCGAGCGTATCCAGCAGCTCGAGGCCTTCATCGGCGCGCCGCTGTTCCACCGCAACACCCGCAGCGTGCGGCTGTCGGACCTCGGCCAGGCCTTCTTGCGCGAGTGCGTCGACCTGGTCGGCCGCACCAACGAGGTGGTCGACCAGATGCGCGGCGCCGGCACCGCGCCGGTGGGCAAGCTGCGCGTCCACGCGCTGCCGGGCTTCGTGCTGGGCCATCTGGCCGGCGTGCTGCGCGAGTTCCAGTCGCGCTACCCGCAGGTGTCGCTGGAGATGGTCGTCAACGACGCCGCCATCGACCCGGTCAAGGAAGGCTTCGACTGCGCCCTGCAGATCTTCCCGCCGCGTTCGGAGGAACTGGTCTCGCGGCGCCTGTTCCCGGTCCGGCGGGTCTTCTGTGCCACGCCCGCCTACCTGGAGCAGCATGGCCGGCCGCTGCATCCGCGCGAGATGCAGGCGCATCGCATCGGCTGGTATTCGGGCTATCCGACCCGCGAACGGGTGGTCTTCCACGGGCCGGACGGGCCCTATGCGACCGAACTGGCGCCGGTCATGCTGACCAACAGCGTGCACCTGCTGCGCGAATACGCCGAGGAACACGCCGGCATCGTCTGCCTGCCCACGCTGGTGGCGGGCGAGCCGGTGCTGGCCGGCAAGCTCTCGCTGGTGCTGCCGCAATGGCAGCTCAGTTCCTTCTGGCTCAGCGTCTTCTACCCGGCCCTGATGCGCAGCTCGCTCAAGCTGCGCTTCTTCCTCGAGATGCTCAACGAGAGCTTCCACGGCGGCGAGCCGCCCTGGGATCAGGCGCTGCTCGCCGCCGGCCTGATCGACGCCCGTCTGGTCGACTGAAGGAACAGGGTTTTCCCCTGTGATTGTTCGGTTGTTCCGAACAAAGCGGTCGAACACTGCCCGCTAGTGATCCCTAGGGCCGGCTCCTAGACTGGCGCCAAGCGCAGACGGTGAAGACCGCGCTGCGAGCGGCAGACCCCAGGAGACTCACGATGCAAGACCTTCAGTACGTCACCCAGTTCGGCTCGATCTCGTCCTACGAGAAGGGTGGTGTCCAGGCCATCGACGACGACGTCAAGAACTACGCCTTCTCCAATTGCTTTGAAATCGCGAACAAATCGCGGCCCTACGAGAAGGTGGTCTTCGGCCAGAACCAGATCTACGTGCTAGAGACGCTGCGCGCCGACGGCAGCTCGCCGTGGTTCACCTGTGCGCACGACGAGTTCGCGCTGTGCATGGACGGCGACGTCGAGGTCCACCTGATCCAGCTCGATGCCGCGCAGCGCGTGGCAGACACCGAGAAGAACGGCGCGGTGCTGGTGCAGGGCGAACCGCGCGGTGCCCGCATGGGCTGGATGCGCCTGAAGCGCGGCCACCAGGGCCTGCTGCCCAAGAACACCGCCTACCAGTTCCGCTCGGCCAGCCCCGGCGTGCTGGTGCTGCAGACCTGCAAGGGCGAGCTGTCGATCGAACGCTGGGCAGAGATCTGCCAGACGGCCTGACCGACCCGACACGACGCCCACCGACGCTTCCAGGAGTTCCCCATGAACGCACCCGCCGACATCGCCCACGTGATCGCCAGCCAGCCCGACCCGACGCTCGGCTACAAGGCCTTCGAGCTGGGCGGCTTCCGCTTCCGCCGCGACGAGTACTTCGCCCACATCAACTGGACCACCCGCGACGGCCGCCCGCTCTCGCACACCATGGATATCGGCAACTTCCTGCGGGCGCTGATGCGCGACGTGGCCTGGGGCTTCTTCTACGGTGGCGTCAACTTCGATCACGTGCTGGGCACGACCAACCACTACAAGACGGTCGACCTGTACTGCGGCAGCTTCAACGGCACGATGAAGGACGCCGGCGTCGACCGGCTCGAGAACTTCCCGACCGAGCAGATCGGCGCGACCTTCTTCGCCATCCTCGACGACTGGACCAACGCCGGCTTCGACCCCTTCGGCGCACCGCAGGAAACCGGCTCGCCCTATGGCCGCAAGAGCGGCAACAACACGGCGGCCATCACCCGCGCCCGTGAACTGGCGACCCGCTGCGTCGGCCTGAAGGGCGACCTGAACCTGCGCAGCGACGAGCGTGGCGCGCCCGTCAACCGAGGCTTTGCCGACGTGCCGCAGGAGCAGCCCGAGCTGCATCCCGAGCCGGGCTTCGAGAACGAGGTGCACGCCTTCAACCTGTTCGGCTTCCTGTCGCGCAGCCAGGTGACCTGGAATCCGAGCTTCACCAGCGTGGTCAAGTACAGCTACATGTGCCCGACGACGGAAGAGCACATCCTGCCCATCATCCACGCCAACGACCGGGTCGAGTGGTTCTTCCAGATGACCGACGAGATCCACTGGGACTGCGCCGACAAGCACACCGGCAAGCCGCTGGCCCGCGTGATCATGAAGGCCGGTGACATGGCTGCCATGCCGGCCTACTGCCGCCACCAGGGCTACAGCCCGAAGCGTTCGATGCTGCTGGTCTGGGAGAACGGCTCGCCGAGCCTGGTCTACGAGATCCAGAAGGGCGAGTCGCCCGAAGTGCCTGTGAAGTTCTGAACCCCCCCCGGAGCGGCTGACGCCGCACCCCCCCGGGGGGGCGCACGGGTGGACCGGCGGAGCCGGATCCACCGTGCGTGCTGGGGTGTCGGGCGCCTGGTGGCGGCCCTCCTCATTCTTTGGATGCGTTATGAATCTCGCGGATATCGAGGCTGCGGTGGGCTTGCGCACGCCCATACGGCACCAGCTTTTCATTGATGGGCAGTTCGTCGACGCGCTCGACGGGCAGACGCTGGCGACGCTGAACCCGCATGACAACTCGGTCATTGCCGACGTGGCGATGGCGGGGGCGGCCGACATCAACCGGGCGGTCGCGGCGGCGCAGCGGGCGTTTGCGGGCTGGAGCCGCATGGCGGCGGCCGACCGGGGGCGCATCTTGCTGCGCCTGGCCGATCTCATCGAGGCGAATGCCGAGGAACTGGCGCGGCTGGAGTCGCTCGACACCGGGCATCCGATCAAGGACAGCCGCGCGCTGGACGTGCCGCGCACCGCCGCCTGTTACCGCTACTTCGGCGGCATGGCCGACAAGTTCCAGGGCGACGTGATTCCCGTCGAGGCGGGCTTCCTGAACTACGTGCAGCGCGAGCCCATCGGCGTGATCGGCCAGGTCGTGCCGTGGAACTTCCCGCTGATGTTCACCAGCTGGAAGATGGCCCCGGCGCTGGCCGCCGGCAACTGCATCGTCATGAAGCCGGCCGAGATCACGCCGCTGACCAGCCTGAAGATCGCCGAGCTGATGAGCCAGGCCGGCCTGCCCGACGGCGTCGTCAACATCGTGCCGGGCCTCGGCCACGTCGCCGGGCAGCTGATCGCCGAACACCCGGGCATCGGCAAGATCGCCTTCACCGGCAGCACCGCCACCGGCCGGCGCATCGTGCAGGCCAGCGCGGGCAACCTCAAGAAGGTGCAGCTGGAGCTGGGCGGCAAGGGCGCCAACATCGTCTTCGACGACGCCAACCTGACCGCGGCGGTCAACGGCAGCGCCTGGGCCATCTTCCACAACCAGGGCCAGGCCTGCATCGCCGGCAGCCGGCTGATGCTGCACGAGCGCATCGCCGACGAGTTCCTCGAACGCTTCACCGCGCTGGCCAGCACGATCCGGGTCGGCAACCCGATGGACCCGCAGACCGAGATGGGCCCGCTGACCAGCCGCCAGCATCGCGACCGCGTGCTCGGCTATGTCGACGTGGCGCGCGAGCAGGGCGGCGAGGTGCTGCTCGGCGGGCGTGCGCCGGGCGGTGACCTGGCCGCTGGCTGCTATGTCGAGCCGACGGTGGTGCGGGCCCTCAGCGCGGCCGACCGCATCGCGCAGGAAGAGGTCTTCGGCCCCTTCGTGACGGTGCTGACCTTCAAGGACGATGCCGAGGCCCTGCAGATCGCCAACAGCACCGACTACGGCCTGGGCAGCGGCCTGTGGACGGGCCAGCTGCAGCGCGCCCACCGCTTTGCCCGCGAGATCAAGGCCGGCATGGTCTGGATCAACAGCTACAAGCGGGTCAACCCCGGCTCGCCCTTCGGTGGCGTGGGCCAGAGCGGCTACGGCCGCGAGATGGGCTTCGAGGCCATGCGCGAGTACACCCAGGTCAAGAGCGTCTGGGTCAACGTCGATGCGCAAATCGCCCCTTGGTATCTGCGGTGACCGGCATGTCCCCCTTCGTCTACACCAGCCACCCGCAGCGCGTGGTGTTCGGCGCCGGCAGCCTGGAGCAGGTTGGGGCCGAGGTCGCGCAACTGGGCGCGAGCCGTGCGCTGGTGCTGTGCACACCCGAACAGGTCGACAGTGCCGAGCGGGTGGCCCGCCATCTGGGCGACCGCTGTGCCGGCATTCACCCGAAGGCGGTGATGCACGTGCCGATCGAGTCCGCACGGGCCGCCCGCGGCGAGGCCGAACGGCTGGGCGCCGACTGCGCCGTGGCCATCGGCGGCGGCTCGACCACCGGCCTGGGCAAGGCCATTGCGCTGGAATCCAGCCTGCCCATCCTCGCGATCCCGACCACCTACGCGGGCAGCGAGATGACCTCGATCTGGGGCATCACCGAGGACGGCGTGAAGAAGACCGGGCGCGACGCCCGCGTGCTGCCGCGCACGGTCCTCTATGACCCGCTGCTGACACTGACCCTGCCGCTGGCGATGAGCCTGACCAGCGCGATGAACGCGATCGCCCATGCGGCCGAAGGGCTCTACGCGCACGACGGCAACCCGGTCGTCGCGCTGATGGCCGAGGAGGCCATCCGGGCCAGTGCCGCCGCGATGGGCGGCCTGCTGCGCAACCCGCAGGACCTGGCCGCACGCCACGATGCGCTGTATGGCGCCTGGCTGGCCGGCAGCGTGCTCGGTGCGGTCGCGATGGGCCTGCACCACAAGCTCTGCCACACGCTGGGCGGCAGCTTCAACCTGCCGCATGCCGAGGTCCACACCGTCGTCCTGCCGCACGCGCTGGCCTACAACGCCGAGGCCGCCGCGCCGGCCATGGCCCGCATCGCGCGGGCCTTGCGGGCTGCCGGCGAGGCGCAGGTCGGCGACCGGCCGGTCGATGCCGCCATCGCGCTGCAGGCCCTGGCGCGCCGCGTCGGCGCCCCCACCACGCTGGCCGCCATCGGCATGCCCGAGGACGGCCTGGACCGGGTGGCCGACCTGGCGGTGAGCACGCCCTACCCGAACCCACGACCGCTCGTGCGCGACGCCTTGCGCGAGCTGCTGCAGCGGGCCCAGGACGGCACGACACCCGCGTCCTGAACGATCGATTCCCCAACAAGCACGGAGACCGCCATGACCATGAACCGCCGCCACTTTGTCCAGGGCACCGCCGCCCTGACCGCCTCCACCGTCACGCCCGTGCTGTGGGCAGCCGACGTGGTCAAGATCGGCTATGTGTCGCCGCAGACCGGCCCGCTGGCTCCGTTCGGCGAGGCCGACAAGTGGGTCATCGAGCAGATGAAGGCCGCGTTCAAGGACGGCCTCGTCATCGGCGGCAAGAAGCACGAGGTGCAGATCGTGCTGAAGGACAGCCAGTCCAGCCCCAACCGCGCCGGCGAGGTGGCCAATGACCTGATCCTCAAGGACAAGGTCGCGCTGGTGCTGACGGCGGGCACGCCCGAGACCGCCAACCCGGTCAGCGATGCCTGCGAGCTCAACGAGATCCCCTGCATCAGCTCGGTCGTGCCGTGGCAGCCGTGGTTCTTCGGCCGCAAGGGCAACCCGGCCACCGGCTTCGACTGGACCTACCACCTCTTCTGGGGCCTGGAGGACGTCATCGCCAACTTCACCAACGGCTGGAACAGCGTGGCCACCAACAAGAAGGTTGGCGGCCTGTTTCCCAACGACGGTGATGGCAATGCGTGGGGCGACAAGGAGCTGGGCTTCCCCAAGCCGCTGGCCGGCATGGGCTACACGCTGACCGACCCGGGCCGCTTCCAGAACGGCACGCAGGACTTCAGCGCCCAGATCGCCGCGTTCAAGAAGGACGGCGTCGAGATCGTCACCGGCGTGGTCATCCCGCCCGATGCCAAGACCTTCCTGACCCAGGCGCGTCAGCAGGGCTTCAAGCCCAAGGTCATCACGCTCGGCAAGGCGCTGCTGTTCCCCGGCGCGATCGAGGCGCTCGGCGACCTGGGCCACGGCCTCAGCACCGAGGTCTGGTGGACGCCGTCGCATCCCTTTGCCTCCAGCCTGACGAAGCAGTCGGCCAAGGCGCTGGCCGAGGCCTACGAAGCCGGCACGAAGAAGCAGTGGACCCAGCCGATCGGCTTCGCCCATGCGCTGTTCGAGGTGGCCTCCGATGCCCTGCGGCGCAGCAAGTCGCTGAAGGCGGCCGATGTGCGCGACGCGGTCGCGGCGTCCAAGCTCGACACCGTCGTCGGCCCGGTGGCCTGGGGCGGGCAGGGGCCGTTCAAGAACGTCAGCAAGACGCCGCTGGTGCTGGGCCAGTGGGTCAAGACGCCGGCCGGCTCGAAGAACAAGGTCGAGCTGGTGGTGGTCAACAACGCGGCGGCGCCCAAGGTGCCGGCCGGCGGCAAGCTGTCGCTGCTCTGAGCGGCGCGCGCCCCGAAGTCCGCCATGTCGCTGCTCGTGCTCGACCAGGTCTGCAAGTCCTACGGGGCGCTGAAGGTGACCGACGGCATCTCGCTGTCAGTCGCGCCGGGCGAGACGCTCGGCATCCTCGGCCCCAACGGCGCCGGCAAGACCACGCTGTTCAACCTGATCTCGGGCGACGTGCGGGCCGACAGCGGCCGCATCCGCTACGACGGCCGCGACATCGGCACCCTGCAGCCGCACCAGCGCTGCCGCGCCGGCATCGGCCGCAGCTACCAGGTGCCGCAGCCCTTCGGCCACATGACGGTGTTCGAGAACCTCGTCACCGCCGCGGTCTTCGGCGCTGGCCTGAGCGAGAAGGCGGCCTGGCAGCGTGCGGCCGAGGTTCTGGAACAGACCGGCCTGAAGGCCCAGGCCAACCGCCTGGCCGGCAGCCTGACGCTGCTCAACCGCAAGCGCCTCGAACTGGCCCGCGCGCTGGCCACCGACCCGAAGCTGCTCCTGCTCGACGAGATCGCCGGCGGGCTGACCGAACACGAGGCCCACGAGCTGGTCGAGGAACTCGGCCGCATCAAGGCCCAGGGCGTCACCATGGTCTGGATCGAGCACGTGGTGCATGCGCTGCTGGCCATCGCCGACCGGCTCTTCGTCATCAACTTCGGCCGAGCGCTGGCCGAGGGCAAGCCGCAGGACGTCATGGCCGACCCGGACGTGCGCCGGGTCTACATGGGGATCGAGGCATGAGCACGGCCAACCCTCACGCACCCCTGATCGAGACCCGCGGCCTGTGTGCGTCCTACGGTGACGCGCAGGCCCTGTTTGGCATCGACTTCCGGCTCGCGGCCGGCGAGGTCGTCGCCATCATCGGCGCCAACGGCGCCGGCAAGAGCACCTTCCTCAAGGCGCTGACCGGGCTGGTGCCGGTGGCGGCCGAACAGTTCCGCCACGAAGGCGCTGCCATCGGCGGCCACTCGCCCGCACGCATCGTGCGCCGTGGCATCGCGATGGTGCCGGAGGGCCGGCGGCTGTTCCCCAGCCTGACGGTCGAGGAGAACCTGCTGATGGGCGCACAGGCCGGCCGACCCGGACCCTGGTCGTTGGACCGCCTGTACGCGATGTTCCCCGTGCTGGCCGAGAAACGCCGCAACCCGGGCACCGCGCTGTCGGGCGGCCAGCAGCAGATGGTCGCCATCGGCCGGGCGCTGATGAGCAACCCGCAGGTGCTGCTGTGCGACGAGCTGTCGCTGGGCCTGGCGCCCATCGTCATCAAGGAGATCTACGACGCCCTGCCGAAGCTGGTGGCCGAGGGCCTGAGCGTGGTCGTCGTCGAACAGGACGTCGGCACCGCGCAGCGCGTGTCGGACCGCCTCTACTGCTTCCAGGAGGGCCGCGTGTCGCTGACCGGCGCCAGCCTGTCGGTCACCCGCGAGCAGGTCAGCGCGGCCTATTTCGGCATCGAGCCCGCCTGAGGCCAGGACCATGCAAGCGATCTTCGACATCCTCATCCCCGGCCTGCTGCTGGGCAGCCTGTACGCGCTGTTCGCGCTGGGCCAGTCGCTGATGTTCGGCGTCATGCGCCTGACCAACACCGCCCAGGGCGACTTCATCGTGCTGGGCGCCTTTGCCGCCATCTCGCTGGTCGCGCCGCTGATGGGCGCCGCCGGCGGCCTGCTGGCCGTGCTGCTGGCGCTGCTGTTGCTGTTGCCGCTGGCCTTCGCGGCCGGCTACCTGCTGCAGCGCCAGGTCCTCAACAGCACGCTGGCCAGCGGGGTGCGCAGTGATCCGCTGCCCTCGCTGGTGGTGACCTTCGGGCTGGCCATCGTGATCCAGAACGGCCTGCTGGCGGTCTATTCGGCCGACCCGCGCTCGATCGACGTCGGGGCGCTGGCCACGCAGGCCATCGTGCTGGCCGATGAACGCTCGGTCGGCGTGTTGCCGCTGCTGATCGCGGCCGTCGCGCTGCTGGCCACCGCCGGCCTGCAATGGCTGTTCGGCCACACGGCGCTGGGCCGGGCCTTCCGCGCCGTCTCGGACGACCGCGAGATCGCCGAGACCATGGGCCTGGACGCCCGCCACGTCTATGCGCTGGCGACCGCCATTGCCTTCACGCTGATCGCGCTGGCCGGCGTGCTGCAGGCCATGCGCACGACGGTCTCGCCGTCCGACGGCCCGCTGCTGCTGCTGTTCGCCTTCGAGGCCGTGATCATCGGCGGCATGGGCTCGTTCTGGGGCACCTGGTTGGGGGCGCTGCTGCTGGGCGTGACCCAGCAGGTCGGCTTCCGGCTCGACCCCGGCTGGGGCATCTGGGTCGGCCATATCGTCTTCCTCGCGGTGCTCGTGGTGCGTCCGCAGGGCCTGTTTCCCAAGACCAAGGCTTGAGCCGAGATGACTGCTGCCGTCGTAGTTCCTGTGATGCCTGCCGGGCCGGCCGCCGAGACCGTCGAGGTCATCCGCGCCACGCGTGCCAGCCGGATCGCCCTGTGGGTCGGCCTGGCGCTGGTCGTGCTGGCCGCCACGCTGCCGGCCTGGGGTGAACCGAGCTGGATGCGCGAGTTCGTCGAGATCGCCTGCTACTTCCTGTTCGCGCTGATGTGGAACCTGCTGGCCGGCTACGGCGGCATGGTGTCGATCGGCCAGCAGGCCTATTTCGGCCTGGGCGGCTACGTGATGCTGATGCTGGCCAACTTCGGCGGCGTCAAGCCCTTCGTCGCGATCGGGCTGGGGGCGGTCGTCGCTGCGGCGGTCGCGGTGCCGGTCTCGCGCATCGCCTTCCGGCTGCAGGGCGGCTACTTCGCGATCGGCACCTGGGTCATCGCCGAGGTCTTCCGCCTCGGCTTCGCCAACCTGGCCCTGGTCGGCGGCGGGTCCGGCACCAGCCTGACGGCGCTGCGCGGCATCCCGAAGGCCACCCGCGAGAGCCTGACCTTCTGGACCGCGCTGGCCTGCGTGGTGCTGGCACTGGCCGGCGTCTACCTGTTCCTGCGCAGCCGCCAGGGCCTGGCGCTGCAGGCCATCCGCGACAACGAGGTTGCCGCCGAGAGCCAGGGCATCGCCGTGGGCCGCATGAAGCTGGCGGTCTACGTGGTCGCCTCGGCCGGCGCGGCGCTGGCCGGCGGCCTCTACTTCGTCGGCAACCTGCGCATCAGCCCGGACGCGGCCTTCAGCGTCAACTGGAGTGCCTTCGCGATCTTCATGGTCGTCATCGGCGGCATCGGCCGCATCGAGGGCCCGCTGATCGGCGCGCTGGTTTTCTGGGGCCTCAACAAGGCCTTCAGCGACTGGGGCAGCGCCTACCTGCTCGGCCTGGGCCTGCTGGCCATCGTCATGACGCTGCGCTTCAAGCAGGGCCTGGCCGGCTGGCTGCACCAGCGCTGGGGCCTGAGCCTGTTCCCGACCCGCCGCACGCTGCGGCTCTGACCCGGACCCACCATGCGCAACATCGACGCCCAGACCATCACGCCCGCCTTCCTGCAGCGCATCGAGGGCTGCGGCAGCCCGCGCCTGAAGCAGGTCATCGGCGCACTGGTCACCCACCTGCACGACTTCGCCCGCGAGGTCGAATTGACCGAGGACGAGTGGATGGCCGGCATCCAGTTTCTCACCGCGACCGGGCAGACCTGCAGCGCTACGCGCCAAGAGTTCATCCTGCTGTCGGACGTGCTGGGCCTGTCCATGCTGCTGGTGGCGCAGAACCACGACAAGCCGGCCGGCTGCACCGAGGCGACCGTGTTCGGGCCCTTCCACACCGAGGACGCGCCGCAGCTGGCCGACGGCGCCGACCTGCGCGGTGGCGCACCCGGTGAGCCACTGGACGTCGAGATCGAGGTCCGCTCGCTCGACGGCCGGCCGCTGGCCGATGCCGAGGTCGATGTCTGGGAGGCCGACGCGGACGGGCTCTACGACGTCCAGCATGCCGACCTGCCGGAGCGCCGAGCCCGTGGCGTACTGCGCACCGATGCGCAGGGCCGGGCCCGATTCACCGCGCTGCTGCCCACGCCCTATCCGGTGCCGACCGACGGTCCGGTCGGCCAGCTGCTGCTGGCCACCGGCCGGCATCCGTGGCGACCGGCGCATGTGCACTTCCTGATCCGCGCGGCGGGGCATGAGACGCTGGTGACCCACATCTTCCGCGAAGGCTCGGATCACCTCGACAGCGACGTCGTCTTCGGCGTGCGCAGCTCGCTGGTGGCCGACATGCCGATGCAGGCTTCAGGCCGGCATGCGCTGCGCCACACCTTCGTGCTCAACCCCGTCGCGGCCGAGGCGCCGTGATCTGCCACAGCGTGCTCTGGCGGCTGCACGACCCGCGCGACGCCGTGACCTTTCAGGCCGAACTCCTGAGCTGCCGCTCGATCGTTGCCGGCACCCGCCGCTACGACGTCGGCCTAGCCCGGGACGACCTGCCCGGCAACGTCGACGTGGCGCTGGTGGCGTGGTTCAACGACCGGGCCGCGCTCGAGGCCTACCTTCAACACCCCCAGCATCAGGCGGTGAGCCAGCGCATCGGACCGCTGCGCCGCGAGCGCCACGTGCTGGACTTCGAGATCCCCGAATGATCGACAAGCTGATGCCCACGCTGGCCGCCGCCGTGGCCGACATCGCCGATGGCGCCACCGTGATGGTCGGCGGCTTCGGCACCGCCGGCCTGCCCAACGAGCTGGTGCACGCCCTGATCGACCAGGGCGCGCGCGAGCTGACCATCGTCAACAACAACGCCGGCAACGGCGATACCGGGCTGGCCGCGCTGCTCGGTGCCGGGCGGGTGCGCAAGATCATCTGCAGCTTCCCGCGCCAGGCCGACTCCTGGCACTTCGACCGGCTCTACCGCGAAGGCCGCATCGAGCTGGAACTGGTGCCACAGGGCAACCTGGCCGAGCGCATCCGCGCAGCGGGTGCCGGCATCGGCGGCTTCTACACCCGCACCGGCTACGGCACGCCGCTGGCCGCCGACAAGGAGACGCGCGAGATCGACGGCCAGATGCATGTGCTGGAGTCGCCCATCCATGCCGACGTCGCGCTGATCAAGGCCGAACGCGGCGACCGCTGGGGCAACCTGGTTTATCGCAAGACCGCGCGCAACTTCGGGCCGGTGATGGCCATGGCCGCGCGCTGCACGATCGCGACGGTGCACGAGGTGGTCGAGCTCGGTGCGCTCGATCCCGAGGCGGTCGTGACCCCCGGCCTGTTCGTGCAGCGGGTCGTGCCAATCGAGCGGGCCGTCACGGCGGCCGGCGGATTCAAGGCGGCGGCCTGAAGGAGACATGCCCATGAAACGCTGGACCCGAGACGAGATCGCGCAGCGCGTGGCGCGCGATATCCCCGATGGCGCCGTGGTGAACCTCGGCATCGGCTTGCCCACGCTGGTGGCCAACCACATCCCGCCAGAACGCGAACTGATGATGCACAGCGAGAACGGCGTGATCGGCTTCGGCCCCGCGCCGGCCGAGGGCGAGGAGGACTACGACCTCATCAACGCCGGCAAGCAACCGGTGACGCTGCTGCCGGGCGGCTGCTATTTCCACCATGCCGACAGCTTCGCGATGATGCGCGGCGGCCACCTCGACATCTGCGTGCTCGGCGCCTTCCAGGTCTCCGGCGGTGGCGACCTGGCCAACTGGCACACCGGTGCGGCCGACGCGATTCCGGCGGTGGGCGGCGCGATGGACCTGGCCGTCGGCGCGCGCCAGACCTGGGTCATGACCGACCACGTCACCAAGTCCGGCGAGCCCAAGATCGTCGACCGCTGCACCTACCCGCTGACGGGGCTGGCCTGCGTCAGCCGCATCTACACCGACCTGGCCGTGCTCGACGTCGTGCCCGGCGGCCTGCGCGTGATCGACCGGGTCGACGGCCTCGACCGGGCCACGCTGCAGGGCATGACCGGCGCCCTGCTGGTGGATTGAACGGACGCCTGCTGCCCATGACCCTCGCCTACATCTGCGACGCCATTCGCACCCCCTTCGGCCGCTACGGCGGCGCGCTGTCGTCGGTGCGTGCCGATGACCTCGGCGCCATCCCCATCCGTGCGCTGATGGAACGCAACCCGAACGTCGACTGGTCGGCCGTAACCGACGTGCTCTACGGCTGCGCCAACCAGGCCGGCGAGGACAACCGCAACGTCGCCCGCATGAGCGCATTGCTGGCGGGCCTGCCGATGGACGTGCCCGGCGCGACCATCAACCGCCTGTGCGGCTCGGGCATGGACGCCATCGGCTCGGCCGCGCGCGCCATCAAGGCCGGCGAGGCCGGGCTGATGATCGCCGGTGGCGTCGAGAGCATGAGCCGCGCGCCTTTCGTCATGCCCAAGGCAGAATCGGCCTTCTCGCGCAGCAACGCGGTCTACGACACGACGATAGGCTGGCGCTTTGTCAACAAGCTGATGAAGGCGCAGTACGGCGTGGACTCGATGCCCGAGACGGCCGAGAACGTCGCCACCGACTTCGGCATCGACCGGGCCTCGCAGGACCGCATGGCGCTGGCCTCGCAGCTCAAGGCCGTGGCGGCGCAGAAGGCCGGCGTGTTCGCGGCCGAGATCTGCCCGGTCACCATCCCTCAAAAGAAGGGCGATGCGGTGGTTGTCAGCCTGGACGAGCATCCACGCGAAACCAGCCTCGAAGCGCTGGCCAAGCTGAAGGGCGTCGTGCGCCCGGACGGCACCGTGACCGCTGGCAACGCGTCGGGCGTCAACGACGGCGCCTGCGCGCTGCTGCTGGCCGATGAGGCGAGCGCGGCGCGTCACGGGCTCACGCCGCGAGCCCGTGTGGTCGGCATGGCCACGGCCGGACTGGCCCCGCGCATCATGGGCTTCGGCCCGGCCCCGGCGACACGCAAGGTGCTCGCGCTGACCGGGCTTCGGCTTGATCAGATGGACGTGATCGAGCTGAACGAGGCCTTCGCCGCCCAGGGTCTCGCGGTGCTGCGCGACCTCGGCCTCGCCGACGACGACGCCCGCGTCAACCCGAACGGCGGCGCCATCGCGCTCGGCCACCCGCTGGGTGCCAGCGGTGCGCGGTTGGTGACCACCGCCGTCAACCAGCTGCACCGCATCGGCGGACGCTACGCGCTGTGCACCATGTGCATCGGCGTGGGGCAGGGGATCGCAGTCGTCGTCGAGCGGGTCTGAACCGGACCGACTCACCGATGCGCGAGCTTCGCGTCATCGGTGGGATCATGGTGTTCCACCAGGACCCTCTGCCATGCCTTCCTCGCCCGACATCTTCCAGATCTGCCTCGTCGTCCCCGACGCCCACCTGGCCAGCGCCCACTGGTCCCGCGTGCTCGGCCGGCCCGAGGCGCCGGTGGAGACCCTATTCGCCGGCGGCATCGTGCACCAGACGCACGGCCGGCCGACTACACCGACCTGCAGGTCGCCAAGTACGACCTCGGTCACCTCGTGCTGGAGCTGATGCAGCCAGGTCCCGGCCCCAGCCCGTGGCGCGATCACCTCGATCGGCATGGGCCGGGTGTCTTCCTCGTCTGCCTGAAGGTGGATGACCGAAGGGCCTTCCAGCAGACGCTCGGCGAGATCGGCGTGGGCCTGCCGTACCACGTGGGCTACTGGCCGGGCGGGTCCTACAGCTATGTCGACTCGAAGGCGGCGCTCGGGCTTGAGCTCAGCGTCAATCATGCAGCCGACCACACCTTGCTGATGCAGGCGCTGCTGAGCGGCGCGGCACAGCCCCTCGACGAGATGCGCTGAACCATGAGCCAGAAGCTCACCCTCACCGAACTGCGCGCCCTGCTGGCGCGGCGGGCCTCGACCAGCGTGCTGGAGACACTGGATGTCTTCAGCGGCGAGCGCACCGTGCTGAAGGTCTTCGACGTCGTCATCGAGGCGCCGAACTGGACGGCCGATGGCCGCACGCTGGTCTACAACAGCCAGGGCGGCATGTACGCCTACGAGCTGGCCAGCGGCGAGGTGCGCCGCATCGACACTGGCTACGCGGTCGACTGCAACAACGACCACGTGATGTCACCGGACAACACGGAACTGGCCATCAGCCACTTCGCGCACGAGGACGGCGCCTCGCGCATCTACATGCGTGCCCATCGGTGGTGGCGAGCCGCGACTGGTGACCGAGCGTGGCCCGAGCTACCTGCACGGCTGGTCGCCCGACGGCCGTCGACTGGCCTATTGCGCCGAGCGGGGCGGGCAGTACGACATCCACACCATCGACATCGACGGTGGCCCGGAAACGCGCCTGACCGACACGCCCGGGCTGGACGACGGGCCGGAGTATTCGCCCGACGGCCGCCACATCTGGTTCAATTCGACCCGCAGCGGCCTGATGCAGGTCTGGCGCATGGGCGCGGACGGCAGCGAGCCGACCCACATGGTCCAGGAGGACCGCAACAGCTGGTTCCCGCACGTCTCGCCCGACGGCCGCTGGGTCGTCTACGTGGCCTATGGCCGTGACGACGTCGCCCCGGGCGACCACCCGCCCGACCGCCAGGTCGAGATCCGCCTCGTGCCTGCCGAGGGTGGCGAGAGCCGAGCCCTGGTCCAGCTGTTCGGCGGGCAGGGCACGATGAACGTCAACTCGTGGGCGCCGGACAGCCGGAGTATCGCGTTCGTGTCGTACCGTGGTTGAGTCCTGCAGGCCAATCGAATACTTGCGGCCTTCTGACTGCCGCAGCTTGGGGTGGACGCCTCCAGCAGGTCGGCGAGGTCATGTCCAACGCCTTGGCGTAGTCTTCAAAGGACCGAGGCGTCGCTCGGTGCGGTGCTGACGCTTTGTCGTATTTCTGTACCTTGCCCGCGGCTGGCGGCCGAGGCCTTGGCACATCGTGTCCAGTACGTGCACGTCAAGGGCGTGCAGCGCCGTCCTGACCGGTGGGTCGCGGTCATGCCGGAAGATTCGGCCGCGCCTTGGCGCTCGGTGCTTCGTTGTCTTCCGGTTGCGGCGCCGTGGGCGATCGAATACCCGCTGAGCGGTGAGAGTGCGGCGGAGGTGGCCGCGCGTGAGATTTCGCTGCTTCGAAAAGTGCTGCCATCTCCGACGCCGAGGACCTAGTGAACTGCTGTCGCCGCCCGCTCCGCCGAGCTCAGCGTGTAGACCATCAATGTCATCACCGCCATCGGCCTGACGCTGTCAAGCACGGGCGTTATGTAGGAAGCCCGTTCCTTCACTCCCTTGAAATCGACACCGACGATGATGCGTCCGTCCGGCAACCTGTTGATGCCGAACAAGTCGCCGTTGGACGGCGCGCGGCCGTTCACAGTGTGATGCGCCACGAGCTGCGCCACCGTCCAGTAGGCGGAGTCAGTGAAGTTGGAATGGCTGATGCGCTCGGCGGCTTGGCCGTCGCGGGGCATGTCGAGGCAATACCTGACGGCGTCACGCTGATGATCGGTGGCTTCATGGGCGTGGGCTCGCCGCAGCGTCTGATCCTCGAACTGGTGCGGTAGGACTCGACCGGGTTGACAGTCATTTCAAAAGATTCGGTGCGTCCGGGCCGAGGAGTGGGCCGGCTAGACAGCCCAGGCCGCCCGTTTCGGAAGTCTGCATCTCCCGCTCGATGTTCCTCGGCGCACGCTCAAGCTACAGTTCTGCCCTGCTGACATTCTCTGGTTCCGTCGCTGAACATCGTGCAGCTGACCCCTGTGGGGTGAGTTGTGGGGTTCGGGCGATAAGTCGAGGCAAAACAGGTGCAAGAACAACGGCTTAGGCGTCAACTCGACGAACAGGTCCAGAACGTCGAGTGAACGGAGTGACAGAGATGGAATACCCCGGCAATCTCTACGTCGTCGCCGCCCCTTCCGGAGCCGGCAAGTCCAGCCTGGTCAAGGCGCTGCTGGAACTCGATTCGCGCCTGATGGTGTCGGTCTCCCACACGACACGTTCGCCGCGCGGCCAGGAGCGCCACGGCCGCGAGTACTGGTTCATCGGCAAGGACGAGTTCCGCGCCATGATCGATCGCGGCGACTTCTTCGAGTGGGCCGAGGTGCACGGCAACCTCTACGGCACCTCGCGCGCCGCGATGGAGGCCCGCCTCAGCCAGGGTGAGGACGTCGTGCTCGAGATCGACTACCAGGGCGCGTTGCAGATCAAGCAGATCTTCCCGACGGCGGTGCTGATCTTCATCCTGCCGCCGTCCTGGGACGAACTGCGTCAGCGCCTGCTGCGCCGTGGCGAGGACGCCGGCGAGGTCATCGAGCAGCGCATGGTCAACGCGCGCCATGAGGTCGCGCAGGCCCGGCACTTCGATTACGTCGTGGTCAATGCCCTGTTCGAGACCGCCTTGTTCGACCTGAAGGCGATCGTCCACGCGCAGCGGCTAAAATGGGCGGCTCAGCGTCGCAGCCGGTCGGCTGTGTTCGACGCCCTTCAACTGAACTGACGCCGCCACAGGGGGCAGCCCGCCGGGCTGGCTCCTCATGCCGCTGGATGGAAATCACATGGCCCGCATCACCGTCGAAGACTGCCTGAACAAGATCCCGAACCGCTTCCAGCTGGTGCTTGCCGCAACCTACCGCGCACGCATGCTGAGCCAGGGTCACGCGCCGAAGGTCGAGACCAAGAACAAGCCCGGCGTGACCGCGCTGCGCGAGATCGCCGCTGGCGAGGTCGGTCTGGAGATGCTGCGCAAGGTGCCGGGCTGATCGGTCCGCGCGCTCGCTGAAGGATCCGGCCTCGAGCCGGATTTTTCGTTTCTGGGCCGGCCTGAAGTGTCGGGATCGGCCTGTCTTGCGGCTTCTTCGCGCCCCTGATCGTGGCGCACCCGCACCCGGGCGGTGCGGCCAAGCCCGCCAGCCTGCCATGCCCACGCCAAGCAGGGTAGAGTGACAGCATGGTGTCTCGTGCTGCCGATGTCCTTCGACGTGTGTTCTTCACTCCCTGGGTCGGACGGGGGGCGGCGCGGCTTGCGCCTGATGACGACCAGGGCGGGGCGGCGATCGCCGCGCCGGTGCGCGGTCCGACGCCCGGCGCGCACGGGGTCAGCGCCTCGTCCTTCGCGGCGCTGACCGAGAAGCTCGACTACCTCGACGCCGCCGACCTCAAGCGCGTGCGCGAGGCCTACCGATTCGCCGACGAGGCCCACCTCGGCCAGTTCCGCGCCAGCGGCGAGCCCTACATCACCCATCCGATCGCGGTGGCCGGCCTGTGTGCCGACTGGCGGCTCGATGCGCAGGCCATCATGGCCGCGCTGATGCACGACGCGATGGAGGATTGCGGCATCACCAAGACCGAGCTGGTCGAGCGCTTCGGCGCCCAGACCGCCGAACTGGTCGACGGCCTGACCAAGCTCGACAAGCTCCAGTTCTCGACCCGCGAGGAGTCCCAGGCCGAGTCCTTCCGCAAGATGCTGCTGGCGATGGCGCGCGACCTGCGCGTCATCCTCGTCAAGCTGGCCGACCGCCTGCACAACATGCGGACGATGGACTCGATGGCCGCCTCCAAGCGGGGCCGCATCGCCCGCGAGACGCTCGAGATCTACGCGCCGATCGCCCATCGACTGGGCCTGAACCAGACCTACCGCGAGCTGCAGGAGCTGTCGTTCCAGTACCTCCGGCCGTGGCGCCACGGCGTGCTGTCCAAGGCCGTCCACAAGGCGCGTGGCAACCGGCGCGACGTGGTCGACCGGGTTCGCCAGGAGGTCGAGGACGCCATGGCGCAGGCGACGGTGCCGGCGCAGGTCTACGGGCGCGAGAAGACGATCCACTCGATCTACTCGAAGATGCAGGAGAAGCACCTCAGCTTTGCCCAGGTCAGCGACATCTTCGGCTTCCGCATCGTGGTGGCGACGCTGCCCGAGTGTTACCTCGCGCTCGGCGTGCTGCACCAGCTCTACAAGCCGGTGCCGGGGCGCTTCAAGGACTACATCGCGATCCCGAAGGCGAACGGCTACAAGAGCCTGCACACGACCGTGGTCAGCCCGGTCGGCACGGCGGTCGAGTTCCAGATCCGCACCGAGACCATGCACGCGGTGGCCGAGGCCGGCGTCGCGGCGCACTGGATCTACAAGGTGAAGTCGGGCACCGATGTGCCCGAGGCCGAGAACCTCGGCACGATGTGGCTGCAGTCGCTGATCGACATCCAGAGCGAGACGCGCGACTCGGCCGAGTTCCTGGAGCACGTCAAGATCGACCTGTTCCCCGAGTCGGTCTACGTCTTCACCCCCAAGAGCAAGATCCTGGCGTTGCCGCGTGGCGCAACCGCGATCGACTTCGCCTACGCGATCCACTCGCGCGTGGGCGACCACTGCGTCGCCGCCAAGGTCAACGGCGAGGCCGTCGCGCTGCGCACCGAACTGCGTTCGGGCGACGTGGTCGAGATCGTCACGGCGGCGTCCGCCCGGCCGAACCCGGCCTGGCTGAACTTCGTGCGCACCGGCAAGGCGCGTTCCAAGATCCGGCACTTCCTGAAGAACATGGAGGCCGACGAGTCCTACGAGCTCGGCCACAAGCTGCTGGCGCAGGCGCTGCGCGCCGAGGGCTTGCAGATGCCCGCGCATGGCGACGACGCGCCCGATGCGGATGTCGCGCTGTGGCAGTCGCTGGTGCGCTGGAGCGGCAACCGCCACCGCCGCGAGCTGCTGGTCGACATCGGCCTGGGCCGCAAGATCGCGACGATCGTCGCCAAGCGCCTGGCCAGCCAGATGGCCGAGGCCGGCCGGCGCCCGGATGCCGTCACGCTGAGCCTGGGCCGCTACGCGTCCGACAGCGAGGCGCCGACGCAGGGCACCGTCGTGATCGACGGCAGCGAGAACGCGACGGTCCAGCTTGGCAACTGCTGCCACCCGATCCCGGGCGACGACATCGTCGGCTACCTGGGTCGCGGCGAAGGCCTGACGGTCCACACCGCCGATTGCGCCGTCGGGCGCAAGCTGCACGAGCGCGACCCGGAACGCTGGCTGGCGGTTGAATGGGCCGAGCAGCCCAAGCGCCTGTTCCAGAGCGCCGTCGCCGTGCTGGTCAACAACGGCAAGGGCGTGCTGGCCGAAGTGGCCCAGGCGGTCAGCCGGGCCGAGGCGGACATCGCCCACATCGAGATGGACGCGGCGCAGTCGGGCGAGACCTCCGAGCTGCGGCTGTTGCTGGCCGTGCGCGACCGCCAGCACCTGGCCGACGTGCTGCGTGTCGTGCGGCGCGCCCCGGCGGTCGAGAAGGTCGCCCGGATCAAGGGCTGAGCGGCCCGCCCGGTGCCGGGTAGCGCACCTCGATCACCTCCAGCCGGGTCAACCCGCCGGGGGTCATCAGCTGGACCTCGTCGCCTTCGCGCGACTTGATCAGCGCCCGGGCGATCGGCGAGACCCAGCTGACGTCGCCGGCGAGGTTGTCGGCCTCGTCGATCCCCTTGATCGTGATCGTGCGCTCGCTGCCATCGGCGTTCGCGTAGGTCACGGTCGCGCCGAAGAAGACCTGGTCGCTGCCGTGATGCGCGGACGGGTCGACCACCTCGGCGATGTCCAGCCGCTTCGTGAGGAAGCGGATGCGGCGGTCGATCTCGCGCAGCCGCTTCTTGCCGTAGAGGTAGTCGCCGTTCTCCGAGCGGTCGCCGTTCTTCGCGGCCCATGAGACGACTTCCACGATCTTCGGGCGCTCGACGTCGATGAGCCCCAACAGTTCGTCGCGCAGGCGTCGATATCCCTCGGGCGTCAGGTAGTTGCGCGTCCCCGCCGGCAGAGGCGGCAGGCCCCCGGCCTGGTCCTCGTCGTCGTCGGCATCGTTCTCTTTGGTGAAGGCCTTGCTCATCGGTCGTCTTGTCCGGTCGGCAATCAGCGGCCTGGCACCGTTGGAGAGGCCGGCGGAATCCAAGCGCTGAACTGCAGATTTCGTGCTCAGGTTGTGGTGAATGTCACATTTTGTAAACTCGGCACTTCAGTTCAGGGACACGGCAGCCGAAGACACAAGAACTCGCACTTCTGATCAAGCACCGGAGTCACGCGATCTTGAACGTCCTGAGCTTGCCCGCCACCTCCATGAGGACCCCCGCCATGTCCCGTCCGCATTTTGCGCCCGACCCTCTCGACCCCTTGCTGACGACCCGCGAAGCGGCGATGCGGCTGGGCGTCTCCCTGCGTACCGTTCAGCTCTGGGTGGAGGCGGGAACGCTTCCAGCCGGGCGCACGCCCGGCGGTCATCGCCGCATCCGCCTGTCGGCCGTCGAGGCCCTGGCCCAGCGCAGCGGCCTGCGGGCCGCCGCCCAGACGACCCAGATGCTGCAGCCCGCGATGGCGCCGCTGGACGTCCTCCTGGTCGCCGCCAGCGTCGACCAGCTGCAGGTCTGGCAGGAGGCGCTGCAGCCGCTCTACGGCAGCATCACGCTGCGTGGGGCTAACAATGGTTACACCGGGTTACTTCAGCTCGGACGAAAAACGCCAGATCTGCTGATCACCGACCTGTCGATGCCCGACATCGACGGCTACGCGATGCTGCTGACGCTGGCCGGCCTTCACGACTACTCGAACCTGCGCGTGCTGGCGATCACCGCCCAGTCGCCGCAGCAGATTGCCGAACGTGGCGGTCTGCCGGATCGGGTCCGCGTGATGCACCAGCCGGTGCCCGGCATGGCCGTGCGCAGCTGGGCCGAAAGCGAGCTGGCGCGACTGGGTCGATCGCCCCACCGCGATCTGCAGGCCTGACGCCGTCCCGGACACCGGTGCCCGATTGCCCGTGCCCCGGGCATCGGACAACGGTGATGACCGCTGCAGCGCCTGCCGTTACAGTCTCACCAGACCGAACCCAAGCGAAATTCCCGCGTGACGATGCGCCGCGCTCCCAACCGAACAGGTCAGATCCGCCATGACCCACCGCATCCTTATCGTTGAAGACCAGGCGGACATCCGCAAGCTGATCCGCATGACGCTGGAATTCAGCGACTTCGAACTCCACGAGGCCCCCGACGGCGAGACCGGCCTGGCGCTGGCTCGCAAGATGCGTCCGCACCTGATGCTGCTCGACGTCATGATGCCGGGCCGCCTCGACGGCTTTCAGGTCTGCCGCGCCATCAAGGGCGATGCAGAGCTCAGCGCGACGCTGGTCGTGATGCTCACCGCTCGCGGCCAGAGCAGCGACGTCAGTGCCGGCGAGCAGTCGGGCGCCGATGCCTATCTGGTCAAGCCCTTCAGCCCGCTCGAACTGATCGATCGGGTCGAGGCGATGGTCGCCAAGATCCCCGCCGACTGAACCGGCGGCCCTGGCTCAGATCGGCGCCTGCCCGTCGTGGCCGCGTGCCCGCTCGGCGTAGCGGTTGAAGCGCCAGGCGGTGCCCTCTGCGGTGATGCGGTGCCAGACCTCGCGCTTGGCAGCCGGACCCATCGCCGGCCAGTGCTGGACCTCGTCCCAGGTCCGGCCGCAACCCTTGCAGACGGCGTCACCCTGGGTGGTCGAGCAGATCGCGATGCAGGGCGCGTCGGGCGTCGTCGCGTACCAGGCCAGCCAGGCCTCGCGCGCGGTGGCCGGCATCGTCGCCTCGTCGCAGGTCCGTTCGCGGTGATAGACCATCAGCGCGTAGACCTCGGCCAGCGCGGTCAGCTCCGGGCACAGGGGCGCGCCGTCCGGGGTCGGGCGGCGTTCGCGCCACCAGTTGATGGCGGCCTCGATGTCGGTCAGGTGCAGCGCCGGCATGGCGTGCTCGTGGCGGGCGGCGCTCAGCCCTTGCTCGCTTGCTGTTCGGCGGCGGCCCGGGCGATCGCCTCGATCGCCGCCAGCGCGGCCGAGCGGTCGTAGCCGGTGCCGCGTTCGATCGGCGCGGCGTCCAGCGCGGCGGCGTCGCCGTTCTTCAGCTGCTGGACCCAGCGGCCGGCCTCGCGGCCTTCGGCCAGACCCTCGCTCTGGATCAGCACCGAGCCGTCGGCCGCGACCAGCTTGAAGTGGAAGCGGCCATCACCCTCGCGGTACTGCTTGAACTGGGCCAGCGCGGCGGCGTTCGCCTTGGTGCCGCCCTTGGTGTCGACGGCGGCTGCGGCGCGCGGCTGCATGCGGCGCAGGCCGACGGCGTGGCGCAGTTCGTCGAGCAGCGGGCGGGCGATCGCTCGGGCCTTGGCGGCGCCGGCCTGCAGCGTCTCCTCGATCCGCTCCGGATGGGCGATCAGCGCCTCGTAGCGTTCCCGCATCGGCGCGACGCTGCGTTCGATCTGGTCGACCAGCCGCTGCTTGGCCTCGCCCCAGCCCAGGCCGCCGACCAGCGCGGCGCGGAAGGCGGCACGTTCGTCGGCATCGGCGAAGGCGTCGAAGATCGTCACCAGCGCGGTGCCTTCGGGCTCCTTGGGCTCGCCCGGCAGGCGCGAGTCGGTGACGATGCGCGCGACCGCCTCGCGCAGCGCCTTGGCGCCACCGTCGAACAGCGGGATGGTGTTGTCGTAGCTCTTGGACATCTTGCGGCCGTCCAGCCCCGGCAGCGTCGCGACGCTTTCCTCGACCTCGGCCTGCGGCAGCACGAACAGCTCGCGGCCGGCGCCGAACAGGTGGTTGAAGCGCTGGGCGACGTCGCGCGCCATCTCGATGTGCTGGATCTGGTCACGGCCGACCGGCACGCGGTGGGCGTTGAACATCAGGATGTCGGCGGCCATCAGGATCGGGTAGCTGTAGAGCCCCATCGTGATGCCGGCGTCGGTGTCCTCGCCAGCCGCGACGTTGGCGTCGGCGGCGGCCTTGTAGGCGTGCGCCCGGTTCATCTGGCCCTTGGCGGTGACGCAGGTCAGCAGCCAGGTCAGCTCGGGGATCTCGGGGATGTCGCTCTGGCGGTAGAAGGTGACGCGGGCCGGATCCAGCCCGGCGGCCAGCCAGGCAGCGGCGATTTCCAGCCGCGAGCGTTCGATGCGGGCCGGGTCGTCGCATTTGATCAGCGCGTGGTAGTCGGCCAGGAAGAAGAAGCTCTCGACGCCCGGCTCGCGGCTGGCGGTGATCGCCGGCCGGATCGCGCCGACGTAGTTGCCCAGGTGCGGGGTGCCGGTGGTGGTGATGCCGGTGAGGACGCGGTTGGACATGGTGGCGGGGTCGTGTCTGGAAGGGTGGTGGACGGCTGCGGCGCGCGGCCCGGATCGGCCGCCGGACCCGTGGTGATCGGGCCTGTCGCGGGGAGGGCGGATTGTAGGCAGGCGACCCGTCGCGGCCGGCCGCGCGGGAGGCCCTCGCTACACTCGCCCCCCTCATGAAGCGCATCGTCGTCCTGATTTCCGGCACCGGCTCGAACCTCCAGGCGATCCAGCAGGCCTGCCTGAGCGAAGGCTGGCCGGCCAGGATCGTCGCGGTGCTGAGCAACAAGCCCGCCGCCGCCGGCCTCGACTGGGCCCGCGGACAGGGCATCGAGGCCATCGGTCTCGACCACCGCGCGCACGCCGACCGTGCCGCCTTCGACGACGCGCTGGCCGCCGAGATCGACCGCCACCAGCCCGACCTGGTCGTGCTGGCCGGCTTCATGCGCATCCTGACGCCGGCTTTCGTGGCGCGCTACGAAGGCCGCATGCTCAACATCCACCCGTCGCTGCTGCCAGCGTTTTCCGGCCTGGACACGCACCGGCGCGCGATCGACGCGGGTTGCCGCGTGGCCGGCGCGACGGTCCATTTCGTCACCGCCGAACTCGACCACGGCCCGATCGTCGCCCAGGCGGTCGTGCCGGTGCTGGACGGCGACGACGCCCCGACATTGGCCAGCCGCGTGCTGGTCCAGGAACATCGCCTCTACCCGATGGCGGTGCGCTGGTTCGTCCTTGGCGAACTGGCGCTCGACGGCCTGCGCGTGCGCCACACCGGCGCCGCCGCTCAACACCTGCTGGCCGACGTGGCCGGTGGCAAGGACACGACATGAATCCCAAAGCCCTGTTCGCGCTGTGCGACGAACTGCTGCACGAGGTGCTGCGTTTCACGCAGCCGGCCGACTCGGTCGTCTCGTCCTTCTTCCGGCGCGAGAAGTCGCTGGGCATGCGCGAGCGCCACGCGCTGGCCGAGACGGTCTACGCGGTGCTGCGCGACAAGATCCGGCTGCAGTACCTGGCCAAGTCGGGCAAGGGTTCGCTCGAACGCCGCCTGAGCCTGCTGGCCTGGCAAGGCACCGAGGCCTTCCTGCGCGCCGCCGCCACGCCCGAGGAACTCAAGTGGCTGACGACGGCCCGCCTGCTGAGCCTCGACAAGCAGCCCGACAGCCTGCGCCACAACCTGCCGGAATGGCTGGCCGCGCCGCTCAAGGACCAGGTCGGCGACGGCTTCTGGCCGCTGGTCGAGAGCCTGCGTCAGCCCGCCGGGCTGGACCTGCGCGTCAACCTGCTGAAGTCCAAGCGCGAACTGGCCCAGGCCGCGCTGGCCGAGGAAGGCATCCACACCACGCCGACGCCGTGGTCGCCGTGGGGCCTGCGCGCGCTGGGCAAGCCGCCGCTGAACCGCAGCAACGCCTTCCTGCGGGGCGACATGGAGGTGCAGGACGAGGGCAGCCAGCTGCTGGCCTTGCTGACCGAGGCCAAGCGCGGCGAGATGGTGGTCGACTTCTGCGCCGGTGCCGGCGGCAAGACGCTGGCGCTGGGCGCGATGATGCGCAACACCGGCCGGCTCTACGCCTTCGACGTCTCGGCGCACCGGCTCGCGGCGCTGAAGCCGCGTCTGGCGCGCAGCGGCCTGTCCAACGTCTACCCGGCCGGCATCGCCCACGAGCGCGACGAACGCGTCAAGCGGCTGGCCGGCAAGATCGACCGGGTGCTGGTCGACGCGCCGTGTTCGGGCCTGGGCACGCTGCGCCGCAACCCGGACCTGAAGTGGCGCCAGGGCCCCGAGGCCATCGCCGAGATGACCGCCAAGCAGGGCGCGATCCTGGCCAGCGCGGCGCGGCTGGTGAAGTCGGGCGGGCGGCTCGTCTACGCCACCTGCAGCCTGCTGCGGGCCGAGAACGAGGAGATTGCCGACGCCTTCAGCGCCGCGCACCCCGACTTCATCCCGGTCGACGTGACCGAGGTGCTGACGCGCCAGGGCGTGGCCAACGCGGCCGAGCTGGTCGACGCCGGCCACCTGCGCCTGTGGCCGTATCGGCACGGCACCGACGGTTTCTTCGCGGCGGTCTGGCAGCGGCGCTGAAAGTTCCCCGGCATCGGCCGGCGTGAACGCGGGCTTGACGCAGGTCAGGACCGAATCGGGTCGGCATCAGGGTATCCCTCGAACGGGGTTGCCCGGGTTTCGGGCTTTCGGGACCCCCCCAATACAATCGGCGGTCGGACCGACCCGTCCGACCGTGACCCCGAAGGACCCCGATGCCCGAGTTTTCCCAGATTGCGAGCGCCCTGCTCGACCTGTTCTCCGACGGCCTGCTGAACGCCAGCGGCTGGCAGATCGTGGCCTACACGCTGGTCGTGACGCACATCACGATCGCCGCCGTGACGATCTTCCTGCACCGCAGCCAGGCGCACCGTGCGCTGGACCTCCATGCGATCCCGTCGCACTTCTTCCGCTTCTGGCTCTGGATGACCACCGGCATGGTCACGAAGGAGTGGGTCGCGATCCACCGCAAGCACCACGCCAAGTGCGAGACGGTCGATGACCCGCACAGCCCCGTGACGCGCGGCATCCGCACCGTGCTGCTGACCGGCTCGGAGCTCTACCGCAGCGAGGCGAAGAACCAGGAAACGCTGCGCAAGTACGGCCACAACACGCCGGACGACTGGATCGAGCGCCACGTCTACACCCGCTACAGCGCGCTGGGCGTCAGCCTGATGATGGTCATCGACCTGCTGCTGTTCGGCGCCATCGGCGCGACCGTCTGGGCCGTCCAGATGCTGTGGATCCCGATCACCGCCGCCGGCATCATCAATGGCATCGGCCACTGGTGGGGCTACCGCAACTTCGAGGCGGTCGACGCGTCGACCAACGTCTCGCCCTGGGGCATCCTGATCGGCGGCGAGGAACTGCACAACAACCACCACACCTACCCGACCTCGGCCAAGCTGTCGGTCAAGCCCTACGAGTTCGACATCGCCTGGGGCTACATCCGCGCGATGGAGCTGGTCGGTCTGGCCAAGGTCCGCAAGACCCCGCCGCAGCTGCGCCTGGGCACCGTCAAGCCGGTGGCCGACAACCAGACGCTCGAAGCGTTGATCGCCAACCGCTACGAGGTGATGGCCCAGTACGCCGGCGGCCTGCGCAGCGTCGTGGCCGAGGAACTCGAGCGCCTGCGCACGCAGGGCATGCAGGGCACCGACGCCTGGCGCCGCATGCGCCTGGCCGCCCGCTGGCTGCACCGTGACGCCGACAAGATCCCTGCCGAGCTGCAGGGCGAGGTCGCGCAGGCCTGCCACGAGAGTGCCGCGCTGGCCAAGCTGGTGGCGATGCGCGAGGAACTGCGCGCGCTCTGGACCCGCACCAACGTGTCGGCCGACCAACTCGTCCAGGACCTGCAGGCCTGGTGCCGACGTGCCGAGGAGAGTGGCATCGCGGCACTGGCGGAATTCGCGCGCACGTTGCGCGCCGCGAGGGCCTGAACACGTCTCCTGACATGTCCGGCGAGGGTTTCGTGGTTCAGGTCACGCTCGACTGGGGCGGCATGAATCGCAGCTGTCAGCCCCGCTGGATCCGGCCCCTGCGGGCGGGGGATGGCACAACGGTCAGGGCCGTCGGGTCGATTGAACGCGTATCCGGATTGGGCTAGCCTGCAGGCCTCGATCTTGCAGCGCCGCCTCGAATCGGGGCAGCAGCTGGCGCAGCTTGGCGGCCACACCAGGATTGGCGGCCAGCAGGGTCCAGCCCGAGCCATCGGCTTCGGTCGGGCCCGAGGACACCGAAACCAACATACCTGGGGGGAGCAGAGGCCGGATGGCCTGCATGCGCGCGTCGGCTTCGGCCAGGCGCCGCTGCAGGCTCAGCAGGGGCTCGCAACGGGCGAGCGCCTGACCCATGGCCAGTGCGTCGGGAACGGCGGGCGGGCTGTGTTTCACACCAGGAGTTTAGTGACGATGGACATCTTGATCACCCACGGCGGCCTGGCTCGCACGCGTTCCTTTCACGTGAGCCCCGCTGGCCTGGTGACCGCCGTCGTCGGCCTGCTGCTGGCCTTGATGCTGCTTTCCGGCGTGATCTACCACATGGTCGTGCTGAAGGCGGCGCGGGCCGGCTGGCCCATCGTCGGCGACCTGGCCGGGCTGGTCGTCACCGACGACACCGAGCAGCGCGACCGTTTCCTGCGCGAGAACCTCGACGCCATCGCCCAGAAGGTCGGCGAGATGCAGGCCAAGGTCGTCCGGCTGGAAGCGATGGGCGAGCGCGTCGCCGGTCTGGCCGGCATCAAGCCCGAGGAGATCCGCGCCGCCGAGGCTGCGCCGTCGACGCTGGATGGGAAGAACCTGCCGGTGGCCAAGGGCGGCGCGGGCGGTCCCTACCTGCCGGTGACGCCGGCTGCCGAGACGCCCTCGATGGCCCACCTCAACGAGCTGGTCGACTCGCTCGACGCCAAGGCCGGCCGCAGCGGCGACGTCTTCACGCTGATCGAGTCGCGGCTGCTCGAACGGCGCCTCGAACTGATGATGGTGCCGAGCGCGCCGCCAGTGGTCGGCCCGGTCGGCTCGGGCTTCGGCTTCCGCATCGACCCGTTCACCTCGCGCCCGGCGCTGCACACCGGGCTGGACTTCCCCGGCCCGGTCGGCACGGCGATCCGCTCGGCCGCCGCAGGGGTGGTCCTGACTGCCGAGATGTCCGGCGCCTACGGCCAGATGATCGAGGTCGACCACGGCAACGGCCTGATCACCCGCTACGCCCACACCTCGAAGATGATGGTCAAGCCGGGCGAGCTGGTGCGTCGTGGGCAGGCCATCGCGCAGATCGGCAACACCGGTCGCTCGACCGGCTCGCACCTGCATTTCGAGGTGCTGCTCAATGGCGTGCCGCAGAACCCGGCGCGGTTCCTGGCCCGTGGCGAGAGCCTGTCGCTGAAGGGTGACCGCCCCGAGGCCCGGGCTGCCGCACAGCCTGGAGCCCCCGGGGCCCGGTGATAGACTCACGCGATTTTTCTGCGTCGACCCGCACCGTCGGCGACACGGGGAAAGGGCTCTTCCCGGGGTCCTTGCAAGGTGACGTTCCGGCCTGATCTGCAGGCCTGCTCCGGTCTCCTTCCCGTCGCCTGACACGTCGACGACGAAGCCCATCACACCGGCCCTGGCGGGTGCCCTCGCGCCAGGGCCGTCACGTTTGTCCCGTCCATGTTGCCCAAGCTCCTGACGTCCATTTTTGGCAGCCGCAATGAGCGCCTGCTCAAGCAGTACCGACGCGTGGTCGAGCGCATCAATGCGCTCGAGCCCCAGTTCGAGAAGCTCACCGACGACGAGCTGCGCGGCAAGACCGCCGAGTTCCGTCAGCGGCTGGCTCAGGGAACGAGCCTCGACGACCTGCTGCCCGAAGCCTTCGCCACCGTGCGCGAAGGCAGCAAGCGGGTCCTGAAGATGCGTCACTTCGACGTCCAGCTGATCGGCGGGATGGTGCTTCACAACGGCAAGATCGCCGAGATGCGCACCGGCGAAGGCAAGACGCTGATGGCCACGCTGCCGGTCTACCTCAATGCGCTGCCCGGCAAGGGCGTGCACGTGGTGACCGTCAACGACTACCTCGCGCGCCGCGACGCCGAGTGGATGGGGCGCCTCTACGGCTTCCTCGGCATGACCACCGGCATCAACCTGCCGAACATGCCGCGCGAGGAGAAGCAGGCCGCCTACGCCGCCGACATCACCTACGGCACCAACAACGAATACGGCTTCGACTACCTGCGCGACAACATGGTCTACGAGGTCGTCGACCGCGTGCAGCGCCCGCTGCAGTACGCGATCGTCGACGAGGTCGACTCGATCCTGATCGACGAGGCCCGCACGCCGCTGATCATCAGCGGCCAGGCCGAGGACCAGACCTCGATGTACGTGGCGATCAACGCGGTCGTGCCCCACATGAAGAAGCAGATCGGCGAGGCCGATCCGCGCACCGGCGAAGGCGTCATCGAGCCGGGCGACTTCACCGCCGACGAGAAGAGCCACCAGGTCTTCCTGACCGAGGAAGGCCACGAGAAGGCCGAGGCGCTGCTGGCCCAGGCCGGCCTGCTGGCCGAGGGTGCGTCGCTGTACGACGCGGCCAACATCACGCTGGTGCACCACCTCTACGCGTCGCTGCGGGCGCATCACCTGTTCCACCGCGACCAGCATTACGTGGTGCAGAACGGCGAGGTCACGATCGTCGACGAGTTCACCGGCCGCCTGATGACCGGCCGGCGCTGGAGCGACGGCCTGCACCAGGCCGTCGAGGCCAAGGAAGGCGTGCAGATCCAGGCCGAGAACCAGACGCTCGCCTCGATCACCTTCCAGAACTACTTCCGCATGTACGGCAAGCTCGGCGGCATGACCGGGACGGCCGACACCGAGGCCTACGAGTTCCAGGAGATCTACGGCCTCGAGACCGTGGTGATCCCGCCGAACCGGCCGACCATCCGCAAGGACGAGCTGGACCTCGTCTACAAGACCGACCGCGAGAAGTACGAGGCGGTCGTCGCCGACATCCGCGAGTGCCACGAGCGTGGCCAGCCGGTGCTGGTGGGCACGACCTCGATCGAGAACTCCGAGCTGGTCGCCAAGATGCTGACCGCCGCCGGCCTGCCGCACCAGGTGCTCAACGCCAAGCAGCATGCCCGCGAGGCCGAGATCATTGCCCAGGCCGGCCGGCCGGGCATGGTCACGATCGCCACCAACATGGCCGGTCGCGGCACCGACATCGTGCTGGGCGGCAACGTCGAGAAGCAGGTCCAGTTCGTCGAGGCCGACGCGGCCCTGTCGGACGAGGAGAAGGCCGTGCGCATCGCGCAGCTCAAGAGCGAATGGCAGGGCCTGCACGAGCAGGTCAAGTCGCTCGGCGGCCTGCGCATCATCGCCACCGAACGCCACGAGAGCCGCCGCATCGACAACCAGCTGCGCGGCCGCGCCGGTCGCCAGGGTGACCCGGGCAGCTCGCGCTTCTACCTGTCTCTGGAAGACTCGCTGATGCGCATCTTCGCGGGCGACCGCGTCAAGGCGATCATGGAACGCCTGAAGATGCCCGACGGCGAGGCGATCGAGGCCGGCATCGTCACCCGCAGCATCGAGAGCGCGCAACGCAAGGTCGAGGCCCGCAACTTCGACATGCGCAAGCAGCTGCTGGAGTACGACGACGTCTCCAACGACCAGCGCAAGGTCATCTATGCGCAGCGCAACGAGCTGCTGGAGCAGACCGACGTCCACGCCCAGATCGCCCACCTGCGCCGTGGCGCGATGACCGACATCGTGCGCCTGCACGTGCCGGCCGAGTCGGTCGAGGAGCAGTGGGAGCTGGCGGCGCTGGAGAAGGTGCTGAAGGACGACTGGCACGTCGACGTCGCGCTGCGCGCGATGGTCGAGAAGAGCGATGCGGTCACCGACGAGGAGATCGTCGAGGCGGTCGTGAAGGCGGCCGACGAGGCCTTCGAGACCAAGGTCGCGCTGGTCGGCCGCGAGCAGTTCGCCGGCTTCGAGCGCATGGTGCTGCTGCAGCACATCGACTCGCACTGGCGCGAGCACCTGGCCGCGCTGGACTACCTGCGCCAGGGCATCCACCTGCGCGGCTACGCCCAGAAGAACCCGAAGCAGGAATACAAGCGCGAGGCCTTCGAGCTGTTCAGCCAGCTGCTGGACCGCACCAAGCTGGAGGTCACGCGCGTGCTGATGACCGTGCGCATCCAGACCCGCGAGGAGGCCGAGCAGGCCGCCGAGGCGATCGAGGCGCGCGCCGAACACATCGAGAACGTGACCTACACGCATCCGAACGAGGACGGCAGCGTCTCGCAGGACGCCGCGCCGGCCGAAGGCCAGCCGCTGGCCCAGGCGATGCGCGCCGGCCGCAACGATCCGTGCCCGTGCGGCAGCGGCAAGAAGTTCAAGGCCTGCCACGGCAAGCTGAGCTGAGCCGAACCGTCTGTCGAACCGTCTCCCGATCCGTCCACCCCACCCCGAAGCCGCCGCCATGCCCGTCAACCTGCGCGCCCCCCTGCCTGAAGAACTCCACCCGGTCGCCGGCGTCGAACTCGGCGTGGCGATGGCCGGCGTGCGCAAGGCCAACCGACGTGACCTGACGGTCATCACGCTGGCACCGGGCAGCAGCGTCGCGGGCGTCTTCACGAGCAACCGCTTCTGCGCAGCGCCGGTGCAGATCTGCCGCGAGCACCTGGCCGCCGGCCCGGCCAAGCGCGCCATCGTCATCAACACCGGCAATGCCAACGCCGGCACCGGTGAGGACGGCCTGGCGCGCGCCCGCGCCGTCTGCATCGCGCTGGCCCAGCACCTGGACCTGGCGCCCGAGGACGTCCTGCCGTTCTCGACCGGCGTGATCATGGAGACGCTGCCCAACGACCGCATCCAGGCCGGTCTGCCGGCGGCGCTGGCCGATCGCAAGGAAGACAACTGGGCACTGGCCGCCGAGGCCATCATGACCACCGACACGTTGCCGAAGGCGGCGTCGCGGCAGGTGCAGATCGGCGGGCGCACGGTCACGGTGACCGGCATCAGCAAGGGCGCCGGGATGATCCGGCCGAACATGGCGACGATGCTGGGCTACGTCGCCACCGACGCGGTCGTGGCGCCGCACCTGATGCAGGAACTGGTGCGCGAGGCCGCCGACCGCAGCTTCAACCGCATCACGATCGACGGCGACACGTCGACCAACGACAGCTTCCTGCTGATCGCGACCCACCAGGCCGGCCACGCGCCGATCGAGCAGCTGGAATCGCCCGACGGCGCGCTGCTGCGCCAGGCGGTCATCGAGGTCTCGCAGCAGCTGGCCCAGGCCATCGTGCGCGACGGCGAAGGCGCGACCAAGTTCATCACCGTGCGCGTCGAGGGCGGCCGGACCAAGGAAGAGTGCCGCCAGGTGGCCTACGCCATCGCCCATTCGCCGCTGGTCAAGACCGCCTTCTTCGCCAGCGACCCCAACCTCGGCCGCATCCTCGCGGCGGTGGGCTACGCCGGCATCGCCGACCTGGACCAGTCGACCATCGACCTGTTCCTCGACGACGTGCATGTCGCCCGCCAGGGTGGCCGCCACCCCGACTACCGCGAGGAAGACGGCGCGCGTGTCATGAAGCAGGCCGAGATCACCGTGCGCGTCGACCTGCACCGCGGCAACGCGCGGGCGACCGTCTGGACCTGCGACCTGTCGTACGACTACGTGAAGATCAACGCCGATTACCGGTCTTGATCACCGGTCTTGATCTTCGGTCCCGATCACCGGTCCTGATCCAGCGCCGAGAACCTCGGCGCCATCGCGGCATGGATCTGCCCCGTCACCGGGTCGACCCGCAGCGTGCCGCGCGCGGCGTTGTGCGGATGGGCGGCGGCTTCGGCCAGACCCAGCACCGGGGCGTAGCAGGCGTCGCTGCCTTCCAGGCGCGCATCCCAGTGTGAGCGCGGCTGGCTCGCGAACAGCGTGGTCAGGCGCGCCTTCAGCGCCGGCCAGGTCCGCACGTCGTACTGGCCGTCCGGGGCGATGTCGTCCAGCCCCAGCCGCTGCAGCGCGATGGCCCAGAACGCCGGCTCCAGCGCAGCCAGGCTGATGCAGCCGCCGTCGGCGCAGCGGTAGACCTCGTAGAACGGCGAGTCGTGGAAGGGGCTGTCGGCGCGCGGGCCGGCCAGCTGGCCGCCGCCGTGGATCCACAGCGCCAGCGTGCCGAGCATCGCGACGACGTCGACGATCGCCGCGTCGACCACGCAACCCCACCCGTCCGGCTGACGCGCCGCCAGCACGCCGCTGACGATGCCCAGCGCCAGGCCGAGCGCGCCGCCGGCATCGCCCAGCACGGTCGGCGGCACGATCGGCGGCTCGCCATCACGACGCGCGCCCAGCGACAACATGCCGCTCAACGCAACGTAGTTCAGGTCATGCCCGGCCGCCTGCGCCAGCGGCCCGGTCTGGCCCCAGCCGGTCATGCGGCCGTAGACCAGCTTCGGGTTGAGCGCGGCGACGTCGGCCGGGCCCAGGCCCAGGCGCTCCATCACGCCGGGGCGGTTGCCCTCGATCAGCGCGTCGTGCGTGGCGATCAGCTCGCGCGCGGCGGCCAGGCCTTCGGCGCGCTTGAGGTCCAGCGTGACGTGGCGCTTGCCGTCGACCAGCCGCGTGCCGTGCGGGCCGCCCAGCTGATCGGCCATCGGGTTGCCGCCCGGACGCCGCACCAGCGTGACCTGCGCGCCCAGCCCGACCAGCATCCAGCCCGCCAGCGGGCCGGGGCCCAGGCCCTCGAACTCGACGACCTTCAGCGTGGCGAGCGGCCGCATCACGTCAGCCGAACCGGTCATGGCGCGAGCTCGGGCAACGCGCCGACCTGTTCGCGGATGTCGTCGACCGCGTCGCTGATGACGCCGTCCAGCCCCCAGTCGAACAGCTCGCGGGCGCGGGCTGCGTCGTTGACGGTGTAGACCAGCACGCGCAGGCCGTCGGCATGGCGATGCGCGATCAGCTCGGGGCCGTCGATCAGGCGGTGGTTCAGCACCACCGCGACGCAGCCCAGCTCGTCGGCGCGTTGCCAGCTGTCGGCCTGCAGGCTGTCGAGCAGCAGCGCACGCGGCAGCTCGGGCGCGGCGATGCGGGCGGCGGCCAGCGCGTCGGGGCGGAAGCTGCTGAGCAGCGGCCACGGGCTGCGGCCGGCCTCGACCGCCTCGCGCCACAGCTCGCGTGCGGCCAGCGCGACGGCCCGGCCGGTCGGCGCATCGGTGCCGGTGGTCGGCTTGATCTCGATGTTGAGCGTGTGGCCACGCGCCAGGCAATGCCGGGCGATGGCCTCCAGCCGGGGCAGCGGCTCGCCCGCGTAGGCCCGGCCGTGCCAGGCGCCGGCGTCCAGCCGCGACAGGGCCGACCAGTCCTGCGCGCCGGCCACGCCGTGGCCGTTGCTGGTGCGATCGAGCGTGTCGTCGTGCAGCAGGAACAGCTCGCCGTCGGCGCTCAGCTTGACGTCGCATTCGTAGCTGGTCCAGCCGAGCGCGGCGCCGTGGCGGAACGAGGCCAGCGTGTTCTCGGGCGCGCGCTTGCCGGCGCCGCGGTGCGCGATCCAGCGCGGGTAGGGCCAGGGGGTCAGGCGGGCAGCGGACATGGTGGTTCGGGCCCGGGGGCCACGGGTCGGAAAGACGCCGATTTTCAGGCGCGCGGCAGCCGTCTCTGCGTCTGCGGGTCGTAGCCGTGCAGGTTCTCGTGGGCGCAGACCAGCGACACCGGCTGGCCGATGACCGGTGCCGGCCGGGCCGCGTCGATGCGGGCGGTCAGCAGCGGCGCGGCCTGCGGTTCGGGCGTCGCCAGGCGGGCGTGCACCAGCCGTTCGGCGCCGAGCATCTCGACCATCTCGACGACGGCGGGCCAGCCGGCCGCATCCGGCGGGGCGATGTCCAGGTGTTCGGGCCGCACGCCCAGCAGCAGCGGCGCGCCGGGTGCCGGCAGCGCGAAGGGCAGGTCGCCGGGCAGGGCCAGCGCCAGACCGGCGCAGCGCGCCTGACGGCCGGGCTCGACGCGGGTCTCGACCAGGTTCATCGGCGGCGAGCCGATGAAGGTCGCGACGAACGGCGTCGCCGGCTCGGCATAGACCGCCTCGGGCGTGCCGATCTGCTCGATGCGGCCGGCGTTCATGACGATCATGCGCTGCGCCAGCGTCATCGCCTCGACCTGGTCGTGCGTGACGAACAGCGAGGTGATGCCCAGCTCGGCGTGCAGCCGGCGGATCTCCAGCCGGGTCTGCGCGCGCAGCTTGGCATCGAGGTTGGACAGCGGCTCGTCGAACAGGAAGACCTGCGGCTCGCGCACGATCGCGCGGCCCATCGCGACGCGCTGGCGCTGGCCGCCCGACAGCTGGCGCGGCCGGCGTTCCAGCAGCGCGCCGAGTTCGAGGATGGCCGCAGCCTTGTCGACCCGGCGGCGGATCTCGGCCTTGTCCAGACCGGCGATCTTCAGGCCGTAGGCCATGTTGTCGTACACGCTCATGTGGGGGTAGAGCGCGTAGTTCTGGAAGACCATCGCGATGTCGCGTTCGGCCGGCTCCAGGTCGTTGACGATGCGCTCGCCGGCCGCGTTGCGGAAGGCGATCTGGCCGGCGCTGATCTCCTCCAGCCCCGCGACCATGCGCAGCAGCGTCGACTTGCCGCACCCCGAGGGCCCGACGATGACGATGAACTCGCCGTCGGCAATCTCGGCATCGACGCCGTGCACGACCTGTTGGGCGGACTTGCCGAAGCCGTACCGCTTGATGACCTGACGCAGGGAGAGAGCTGCCACGGGGTGGTCCTTGAACTGGATGCCTGACGTTATTTCTCGGTGTCGACCAGGCCCTTGACGAACCACTTCTGCATCAGCACGACGACCAGCGCCGGCGGCAGCATCGCCAGGATGGCGGTGGCCATCACGATGTTCCATTCGATCTGCGCGTCGCCGCCGGCAATCATCCGCTTGATGCCGATGACGACGGGGTACATGCGCTCGTCGGTGGTCACCAGCAGTGGCCAGAGGTACTGGTTCCAGCCGTAGATGAACTGGATGACGAACAGCGCGGCCATGCTGGTGGCCGACAGCGGCAGCAGCACGTCCTTGAAGAAGCGCATCGGCCCGGCGCCGTCGATGCGGGCGGCCTCGGCAAGCTCGTCGGGCACGCTCAGGAAGAACTGCCGGAACAGGAAGGTCGCGGTGGCCGAGGCGATCAGCGGGATCGTCAGGCCGGCGTAGCTGTTGAGCATGCCGAGGTCCGAGACGACCTTGTAGGTCGGCGCGATGCGGACCTCCACCGGCAGCATCAGCGTGACGAAGATGGCCCAGAAGCACAGCCGGCGCAGCGGGAAGCGGAAGTAGACGATCGCGAAGGCCGACAGCAGCGAGATCGCGATCTTGCCCAGCGCGATGCCCAGCGCCATGACCAGGCTGACGGCCATCATGTGGCCGACGGCGGCCTTGGAGCCGGTGCCCTCGCGCGTGCCGGCCAGGGCGGTCAGGTAGTTGTCGACGAAATGACCGCCGGGCAGCAGCGGCATCGGCGACTGCACGACGTCCTGTGCCGTGTGGGTCGATGCCACGAAGGTCACGTAGACCGGGAAGGCCACCACCAGCACGCCCAGCAGCAGCACGGCATGGGCCAGCAGGTCCAGCCAGGGACGGCGTTCGACCATCATCGGGCGACTCGATTCGTCATCAGTAGGTGACCTTCTTCTCGACGAAGCGGAACTGCAGGACGGTCAGCCCGACCACGATCACCATCAGCACGACCGACTGCGCCGCCGAGCCGCCCAGGTCCAGCGCCTTGAAGCCGTCGTGGTAGACCTTGTAGACGAGGATCGAGGTGTCCTTGCCCGGCCCGCCCTGCGTGGCCGCATCGACGATCGCGAAGGTGTCGAAGAAGGCGTAGACGATGTTGATGACCAGCAGGAAGAAGGTCGTTGGCGACAGCAGCGGCAGCTGGATGGTCCAGAAGCGCCGCCACGGTCGCGCGCCGTCGATCGCGGCGGCCTCGATCAGCGAGGCCGGGATCGACTGCAGCCCGGCGATGAAGAACAGCACGTTGTAGGAGATCTGCTTCCAGACCGCCGCGATGACGACCAGCGCCATCGCGTGGTCGCCGCGCAGCAGGTGGTTCCAGTCGATGCCGACGAAGCGCAGCGCGTGCGCGACCACGCCCATGCCGGGCGAGAACAGGAACAGCCACAGCACCCCGGCAATCGCCGGCGCGACGGCATAGGGCCAGATCAGCAGCGTGCGGTAGAACGTGGCGCCCCGCACGACCCGGTCGGCGAACACCGCCAGCAGCAGCGACAGCGTGAGGCCCAGCCCCGCCACCAGCACCGAGAACACGGCGGTCGTCTTGAACGACGCGAGGTAGAGCGGGTCGTTCCAGAGGTTGCGGAAGTTCTCCAGCCCGACCCATTCGACCGAGGTGCCGAAGGCGTCACTCTGCTGCAGCGACTGCAGCAGCGCCTGACCGGCCGGCCAGAAGAAGAACGCCCCGATCACCGCCAGCTGCGGCGCGAGCAGCAGCCAGGGCAGCCAGCGGGACCGGAAGACGACGCGCTTGTCGGCGGACACGGATCAGGCCGGCGCGTGTTCAGCGGTTGGCCTTCTCGAAGCGTTCGAGCAGCTCGTTGCCACGTGCGACGACGCTGTCGAGCGCTTCCTTGGCGGTCTTCTTGCCGGCCCAGACCTGTTCGAGTTCCTCGTCCTCGATGGTGCGGATCTGCAGGTAGTTGCCCAGCCGGATGCCGCGCGACTTGTCGGTCACCTTGCGCACCATCTGGTTGACGGCCACGTCGGTGCCCGGGTTGTCCTTGTAGAAGCCGGACTGGTCGGTCAGCTTGAAGGCCGCCAGCGTGATCGGCAGGTAGCCGGTGCGCTTGTGGCTGGCCGACTGGACCTCGGCGTTGGACAGGAAGTCGAAGAACTTCGCCACGCCCTTGTACTCGGCCGGCTTCTTGCCCGACAGCACCCACAGGCTGGCACCGCCGATGACGGTGTTCTGCGGCGCGCCGGTGACGTCGGGGTAGTAGGGCAGCGGCGACAGGCCGTAGGCGAACTTGGCGTTCTTCTTGACGTTGCCGTAGAAGCCCGAGGACGTCGTCATCATGGCGCACTCGCCGGAGATGAAGCTGGCCTCGGGCACGTTGGCGCGGCCCTTGTAGACGAACAGGCCCTGCTGGGCCATGTTGGCCAGGTTCTCGATGTGGCGCACGTGCAGCGGCGAGTTGATCTTCAGCCGCGCGTCCAGGCCGGCCAGGCCGTTGGACTTGGTCGCGTATTCGGTGTTGTGCCAGGCCGAGAAGCTCTCGAGCTGCGTCCAGCCCTGCCAGGCGATCGACAGCGGGCACTTGTGGCCGCTGGCCTTGAGCTTGGCGGCGGCCAGCGCCACCTCGGGCCAGGTCGCCGGGGCCTTGTCGGGGTTCAGGCCGGCGGCCTTGAAGGCGTCCTTGTTGAAGTAGAAGACCGTCGTCGACGAGTTGAACGGGAAGCTCAGCATCTGCCCGTTCGGGGCGGTGTAGTAGCCGGCCACGGCGGGGATGTAGGCGGCAGGATCGAACTTCAGGCCGGCGTCCTTCATGACCTGACCGACCGGCACCACGGCGCCCTTGCTGGCCATCATCGTGGCGGTGCCGACCTCGAAGACCTGCAGGATGTGCGGCGCGTTGCCGGCGCGGAACGCGGCGATCGCGCCGGTCATCGACTCGTCGTAGCTGCCCTTGTAGGTGGGCACGACCTTGTAGTCGGACTGGCTGGCGTTGAACTGCGCGGCCAGGTCGTTGACCCACTCGCCGTTGACGGCGGTCATCGAGTGCCACCACTGGATCTCGGTCTGGGCCTGGCTGGCAAAGCTGGCGACCAGGCCGGCCAGTGCCAGGCTGAGGTGGGCGACGGACTTGTTCATCGGGGAAGCTCCGGAGGGGTCGACGATCAGGGAAGAAGCCGCGAGCTTCGGTCAGGTGCGTGACCGTTTGATGGCGTCGCGGCGGACGTCAGGTTTGTGTCACGAAGCGGAAGGGCCGGCAAGGGCCTTCCACCCAGGGAAAATACGCCCCTGCGCTACCATCTGCGATCGCGCTCAGGCCTGCCTTTGGCGGTCTCCGAGCCCCGTATCCAGCGGCGGGAAACCTGCCCGCCGCGCATCTCTCGCGCGCTGCCTGCGCCCGCGGTCCTCAGCCCATGAATGCTCCGCTTCCCCTGACGCCCGCTGCCCTGGCGGCCGATGTCGATACCGTCGCCACCGCACCGCGCCTGCGCGAGATTCCCTACAACTACACGTCCCTGTCCGATCGCGAGATCGTCCAGCGCCTGCTCGGCCAGCACGCCTGGAGCCTGCTCGAACGCCTGCGCGCCGAGCGCCGCACCGGCCGCTCGGCCCGCATGCTCTACGAGGTGCTGGGCGACATCTGGGTGGTCCAGCGCAACCCGTATCTCGAAGACGACCTGATCGACAACCCGAAGCGCCGTGCGCTGCTGGTCGATGCGCTGAACCACCGTCTGCACGAGATCGAGAAGCGCCGTCGCCCGGCCGAGGACGGCGAACGCGACGCGGCGGTCGGCGAACTGCTGGCGGCGGCCCGCGTGGCGGTCGAGCAGTTCTCGGCCCGCTTCCGCACCGTGCACGACCTGCGTGCCCGCGCCCGCAAGGTGCTGGGCCGTCACACCGCCCGCGACAACGTCAAGTTCGACGGCCTGTCGCGCGTCTCGCACGTCACCGACGCGACCGACTGGCGCGTCGAGTACCCCTTCGTCGTGCTGACCCCGGACACCGAGGCCGAGATGGCCGCGCTGGTCGCCGGCTGCGTCGAGCTCGGCCTGACCATCATCCCGCGCGGCGGTGGCACCGGCTACACCGGCGGGGCCGTGCCGCTGACCTGGCGCAGCGCGGTCATCAACACCGAGAAGCTCGAACAGATGACCGAGGTCGAGCACGTCTCGCTGCCCGGTCTGGCCTCGCCGGTGGCGACGATCTGGACCGGTGCGGGCGTGGTCACGCAGCGCGTGGCCGATGCGGCCGAACGCGCCGGCTTCGTCTTCGCGGTCGACCCGACATCGGCCGAGGCCAGCTGCATCGGCGGCAACATCGCGATGAACGCGGGCGGCAAGAAGGCCGTGCTGTGGGGCACCGCGCTGGACAACCTCGCGAGCTGGCGCATGGTCACGCCCGAGGCGAAGTGGCTGGAGGTGACCCGCATCGGCCACAACCTGGGCAAGATCCACGACGTCGAGACCGCCAGCTTCGAGTTGCGCTACTACGACGCCAGCGGCAAGACGCTGGAGCGCACCGAGCGCCTGGACATCCCCGGCCGCGTGTTCCGCAAGGAAGGCCTGGGCAAGGACGTCACCGACAAGTTCCTCGCCGGCCTGCCCGGCATCCAGAAGGAAGGCTGCGACGGCCTGATCACCAGCGCCCGCTGGGTCGTCCACCGCATGCCGAAACACGTGCGCACGGTCTGCCTCGAATTCTTCGGCAACCCGAAGGACTGCGTGCCGTCGATCGTCGACATCAAGGACTTCATGTTTGCCGAGATGAAGCGCCCCGGTGGCGCCATCCTGGCGGGCCTGGAGCACCTCGACGACCGCTACCTGAAGGCGGTGGGCTACACGACCAAGAGCAAGCGCGGCGGCCTGCCGAAGATGGTGCTGATCGGCGACATCGTCGGTGACGACGAGAACGCCGTGGCGCGCGCCACCAGCGAGGTCATCCGGCTGGCCAACGGCCGTTCGGGCGAAGGCTTCGTGGCCGTCAGCGCCGACGCGCGCAAGACCTTCTGGCTCGACCGCAAGCGCACGGCGGCCATCAGCCGTCACACCAACGCCTTCAAGGTCAACGAGGACGTGGTGATCCCGCTCGAACGCATGGGCGAGTACACGCTGGGCATCGAGCGCATCAACATCGAGCTGTCGCTGCGCAACAAGCTGGAGCTGATCGACCGCCTGGCGGCGTTCTTCACCACCGACTCGCTGCCGCTGGGCAAGACCGACGACGCCAGCGAGATCCCGAGCGCCGAGCTGCTGGGCGACCGCGTCCAGCAGGCCCTGGCGCTGCTGGCCGAGGTGCGTGCGCTGTGGCAGGGCTGGAAGGACGGCCTGGACGTCGCCCAGCACGACGAGGTCAGCGCCGGCCGCAGCTTCTTCGACCAGCTGCAGGACCACAGCCTGCGGGCCTCGTGGCGTGCGCAGATCCTCAAGCCCTTCCAGCAGCGCATCTTCGCGGGCGCGGCCTTCGAGCCGATCGTCGAGGCCTGCCGCCAGATCCACCAGACGGTGCTGCGCGGGCGCGTCTGGGTGGCCCTGCACATGCATGCCGGCGATGGCAACGTGCACACCAACATCCCCGTGAACAGCGACAACTACGAGATGCTGCAGACGGCCCACGAGGCGGTCGCCCGCATCATGACGCTGGCGCGCAGCCTGGACGGCGTGATCTCCGGCGAACACGGCATCGGCATCACCAAGCTCGAGTTCCTGACCGACGACGAGATCGCCAACTTCGCCGCCTACAAGGCCCGCGTCGACCCGGAAGGCCGCTTCAACAAGGGCAAGCTGCTGCGCAAGGCCGACCGCACGGCGGCCCTGGGCGATGACACCCGCTCGGCCGACCTGAGCGAGGCCTACACGCCCAGCTTCGGGCTGATGGGGCACGAGTCGCTGATCATGCAGCGCAGCGACATCGGCGACATCAGCGCCAGCATCAAGGACTGCCTGCGCTGCGGCAAGTGCAAGCCGGTCTGCGCCACCCATGTGCCACGTGCCAACCTGCTCTATTCGCCGCGCAACAAGATCCTCGCGACCTCGCTGCTGATCGAGGCCTTCCTGTACGAGGAACAGACCCGGCGCGGCGTCAGCATCAAGCACTGGGAAGAGTTCGAGGACGTGGCCGACCACTGCACGGTCTGCCACAAGTGCCTGAGCCCGTGCCCGGTCAAGATCGACTTCGGCGATGTCTCGATGGCCATGCGCAACCTGCTGCGCAAGATGGGCCAGAAGAGCTTCCGCCCGGCCGGCGCGGCGGCGATGTTCATGCTGAATGCGACCAACCCCGAGACCATCAAGCTGGTCCGTGGCGCGATGGTCGGCGTGGGCATGAAGATGCAGCGCGTCGCCAACGATGTCCTGAAGGTCGTGGCCCGCAAGCAGACCAGCGCGCCGCCGGCCTCGGTCGGTGCCGCGCCGATCAAGGAACAGGTCATCCACTTCATCAACAAGAAGCTGCCGGGCGGCCTGCCGAAGAAGACGGCCCGCGCGCTGCTGGACATCGAGGACAAGAACTACGTCCCGATCATCCGGGACCCGATGGCGACGACGGTCGACAGCGAGGCGGTGTTCTATTTCCCCGGCTGTGGCTCCGAGCGCCTGTTCAGCCAGGTCGGCCTGGCCACGCAGGCCATGCTCTGGCACGCCGGCGTGCAGACCGTGCTGCCGCCTGGCTACCTGTGCTGCGGCTACCCGCAGCGCGGCAGCGGCCAGTTCGACAAGGCCGAGAAGATGATCACCGACAACCGGGTGCTCTTCCACCGCGTCGCCAATACGCTGAACTACCTCGACATCAAGACCGTCGTGGTCAGCTGCGGCACCTGCTACGACCAGCTGCAGGGCTACCAGTTCGACAAGATCTTCCCGGGCTGCCGGATCATCGACATCCACGAGTTCCTGCTGGAGAAGGGCATCACGCTGCAGGGCCAGGGCGGGTTCCTGTACCACGACCCCTGCCACACGCCGATGAAGCTGCAGGACCCGATGAAGACGGTCAAGGCGCTGCTGGGCGATGGCGTGGTCAAGAGCGACCGCTGCTGCGGCGAGGCCGGCACGCTGGCGCTGAACCGCCCGGACATCTCGACCCAGATCCGCTTCCGCAAGGAAGAGGAGATCCGCAAGGGCGAGGCCCAGCTGCGTGCTGCCGGCCACCAGGGCGACATGAAGATCCTGACGTCCTGCCCCGCCTGCCTGCAGGGCCTGAGCCGCTACCAGGACGACCTGAGCAACGGCCTGCTCGAAGCCGACTACATCGTGGTCGAGATGGCGCGCCAGATCCTCGGCGAGAACTGGATGCCCGACTACGTGCAGCAGGCCAACAGCGGCGGCATCGAGCGCGTGCTGGTCTGATCGCCGCGGCCGGCGGCCAGTTCGGCATGCCAGGCCAGCGCGGTCTGGAAAGGCTGCCAGCCGAGTCGCGGCCTGTCCGGATCGGCATCGGCCAACAGCACGGCGGCGAGGCGCTGGCGGATGTCGGCATTCGACAGTCCCGCCAGCGTCGGTCTGCAGGCCAGCAGGCGCGCGCGCTCCCCTGAAGGGTCGAGTTCCTCGACCAGCACGCAGCGGTCGATGTCGGGGATGTCGACGGCGTAGAGCCGCGCCATGAGACCGGCGGCCTGCTGGTGCGACTCGCGCTGATCGAGTCGACGGTACAGGTCCAGGCATCGCAGCAGCAGGCCGGGCGGCTGCTCCACCTCGCCCTGCGTGGCGGCTTCCAGCAACGCCACGGCGGCGTCGAAGCAACCGGTGCTGCGGAGGGCGTCGACCTCGTCGTAGAGTGCCTGATGGCCAGTCTCATCGAGCGTCGCGCGGGGCGTGGCGGTCGATGCCGGCGGTTCGGCGCGCGTGTGGGCGGTCCCGATCCAGAGGTCCTCCAGTTCGTCATGCACGGACGATCCGAAGGCGGTCGACGATCGGCTGGATGTGTCCGGGACGATCGCATCGGACTGGAAGCGCCGCAGCCGCCGCTCCTGCCAGGCGCGCGAGCCGATCCCCACCAGCCCGAAGCCCGCCCCCAGCGCGAACAGGCCACCCAGCCCGGCGCGCAACTGGTCTTCCTGGGCGAGCAGGCGCTGATCCTGGCGTTCCAGTTTCGTCCGCAAGGGCTGCAACTCGTCGCGCAGCGCGTGCAGGTCCTTCTGCCAGGTCTGGACGAAGGCGTCGGTGAGCGGGCTGGCCGAACTGCTGGCTGAAAAGTGACTGGCTGAACTGCTGGCTGAACTGCCGGCCTCTGCAGGCCGATGCAGCGGCGGGGCAGGCGGAGAGGGCGTCGGCGCCTCGACCGGTGGTGGTCTGGCGGGTGATCGACCCGGTGCCCTGGGTGCCGGCCGTGGCGGGATCGGCAAGGGCAGGCTCGCGGCGATCGAAGCGGGCGGCCGGGTCGCGAGAGCTGGCTGCAGTTCCTGGATCGGATCGGCCGGCGTGGCGAGATCCGCCTGAAGCTGTTGCAGCCGCGTGTAGGTCGGCCCGCAGTGCAGCGTCGCCCGCAGCAGCATGCGCATCAGCCTCAGCGGGGCAGGGTGGCCGAACGTGACCCAGGTGCTGCCGTCGACGTCGCGCTGGGCGTCCTGCCAGTCGAGCGCGAGGCTGCTGCCTTCATGCGGGTCGAGCGGCTGCAGGCTGGCACTCAGGCAACGCGACGGCAGCACGCCGGCGGTGTCCTCGCCTTCCGGCAGGCGCACCCGCAGCGTCAGCAGAGGCGGCTCACCCAGGCGAAGGTGGTGATCGCCCGGGACGAGGGTCTGGGCGAACGCCGGTGTTTGACAAAGGACGGTCAGGCCTGTCAGCAGCACCAGCGGAAAGGCGGGGAACAGGCGTCGGCAGCGATGCATCGGGGGCTCCGTCGAGAGGCACGTGGGATCAGGCCAATCTAGGAGACGGTGCTGCGCCGGTCGATCGCACCAAAGGGGGCGCCCTTTCGGGGGTGTCGGCGGATGGGGGGAGTGGTGCCGCGCACCGGTCGGCACGGGATATCTCGACCCAGAAACGACAAGACCCGCCGGGACGCATCCGGGCGGGTCGTGGATCACCTCAGGGGTGATCAGGAAGGCTGGCCGCTGGGGCCGACTCCGGTGGTTCGCCCATCGATCAGGTCGACGGGCTGGAACTCACTTGAGCTTCACTTCCTTGTACAGCACGTGCTTGCGTGCCTTCGGGTCGAACTTCATGAATTCGAGCTTTTCGGGCGTCGTCTTCTTGTTCTTGGCCGTGGTGTAGAAGTGGCCGGTACCCGCAGTGGATTCCAGCTTGATCTTTTCGCGTCCGCCTTTGGATGCCATGGTGTATTACCTCGCGGTTCAGAGTTCGCCGCGGGCACGCAGGTCAGCGACGACCTGCTCGATGCCCACCTTGTCGATCAGACGCAGTGCTGCGTTGCTGATGCGCAGGCGCACCCAACGGTTTTCCGTTTCCAGCCAGAAGCGGCGGTACTGCAGGTTCGGCAGGAAGCGACGCTTCGTTTTGTTGTTGGCGTGGGACACGTTGTTCCCCACCATCGGGCGCTTGCCCGTGACTTGACAGACGCGTGCCATGACGCTTCTCCAGACTGTGTTTCAACACGGCAAACAGCGCAAGCCAGCCGCTGGGCCGGACGACCGGGTGAGGACACACCGGGCGGCGGCTCTGGAGGCTCGGGCGGCAGGCAGCTCGTGTGAACGATCTGCCCGCTCGGCGCCGGGCCCCGGCTTGATGTTTGCCCCTCCGGCCTCTTGAAGGCCGGGTCTCAGGACGGCAAAACGAAGATTATAGACAAACCCGAGGGTCGGCCGCCAGTGGCTCAGTGCGCGCCGCCCTGTTCGAGGAAGCGCTGGGCGTCCAGCGCGGCCATGCAGCCGGTGCCGGCGCTGGTGATGGCCTGGCGGTAGATGTGGTCCTGCACGTCGCCGGCGGCGAAGACGCCGGGCACGCTGGTCATCGTCGCGAAGCCGTTCAGGCCGGTGCGGGTGACGATGTACCCGTCCTTCATCTCCAGCTGGCCCTGGAAGATGTCGGTGTTCGGGTGGTGGCCGATGGCGATGAAGCAGCCACGCACGGTCAGGTCGCGGGTGCTGCCGTCGGTGGTGCTGCGCAGGCGCACGCCGGTCACGCCGGAGGCATCGCCCAGCACCTCGTCCAGGGTCTGGAACACGTGCAGTTCCATCTTCCCGGCGGCGACCTTCTCGTGCAGCTTGTCGACCATGATGGCCTCGGCGCGGAACTTGTCGCGGCGGTGGATCAGGTGGACCTTGCTGGCGATGTTCGACAGGTACAGCGCTTCCTCGACCGCCGTGTTGCCGCCGCCGACCACGCAGACCTCGTCGCCGCGATAGAAGAAGCCGTCGCAGGTGGCGCAGCCGCTGACGCCACGGCCCATGAAGGTCTGCTCGGACGGCAGGCCCAGGTACTTCGCGCTGGCGCCGGTGGCGATGATGAGTGCGTCACAGGTGTAAGAACCTGCATCACCTGTGAGCTTGAACGGGCGCTGCGAGAAGTCCACCGCGTTGATGTGGTCGAACACCATCTGCGTGTTGAAGCGCTCGGCGTGCTGCTGGAAACGCTGCATCAGGTCCGGGCCGAGGACACCGGCGACATCGGCCGGCCAGTTGTCGACCTCGGTGGTCGTCATCAGCTGGCCGCCCTGGGCCATGCCGGTGACGAGCACGGGCTTGAGATTGGCGCGTGCCGCATAGATGGCGGCGGTATACCCGGCGGGGCCCGAGCCGAGGATCAGGACTTGGGCGTGCAAGTTGGAAGTGCTCATGTTTCTAGCGTGGCGTCGGGTGGTGGAAGTTCAAGGTCCGGAGCTGCAACCGGGTATCAATTCGGGGCGTCGGCGCTGTTCATTCCGGCAATGCTTCGGTTAGAGTGAGAGAGGCGTCACACATGCGTGAAGAAACTGGCTGCCGGCGGGCTCTGCTCACCCCGGCGACGCCGGTCACGGACGCTGCAGGAGGATCGAGGGATTGTATGAACGACCTGCTGTGGCGCGCCGGTAGGCCGACCATGAACACGATAGAACCAACTCAAGCAGGAGTGCCTCGATGGCCATGCTCTCGAATCTCGATCTGATCCGGCGCGTTCCCCTTTTCTCGATGCTCACCAACGAACAGGCCCAGACGGTGGCCGACGGGGTGATCAAGCGTCGCTACCGCCGGGGCGAGATCATCGTCGAGCAGGGTCGCAAGTCCGATGCGCTGTTCATTCTGCTGAGTGGCCGGGCCCGCGTGGTGACGTCCGACTCGCGTGGTCGCGAGGTCATCCTGGCCGTGCTGGAGCCGGGTGACTATCTCGGCGAGATGAGCCTGATCGACAACGAGCCGCATTCGGCCACCGTGCGCGCAGAGGTCCAGACCGACGTGCTGGTGCTGGGCCGCGGCGAGTTCGCTGCCTGCCTGCCGGAGAACTCCAGCCTGTCCTACGCGATCCTGCGCGGCCTGGTCGGCCGGCTGCGCAACGCCGACCGCCAGATCGAGTCGCTGGCGCTGCTGGACGTCTACGGCCGCGTCGCCCGCGCGCTGCTGGACATGGCCACCGACGAGGACGGCCAGCGCATGATCCGCAGCAAGGTCTCGCGCCAGGATCTGGCCAAGGTCGTGGGCGCCTCCCGCGAGATGGTCAGCCGGGTCATGAAGGACCTGGAAGAGCGCGGCCTGATCGAGACCCAGGAAAACGGCTGGGTCGTGCTGACCGATCGCCTGACGACCCAGTGAGCGTGCGCCGCGGCCGCCAGCCGGCCGCGTTCGATCGCCGACAATCCGGCGCATGACGTATCCGCTCGGCTCGCTGCGGTCGTCGTCCTCGGGCGACCCCGCTTCCTCTCCCTTCAACAGCCCTTCCGGCACCCCCGCCCGCGCCGGTCGCGGCGCGCCGTCCTGGCGCCTGCAGGCGGCCATCGCGCTCGGTGCGATCGTGTTCGTGCTGTGGGTGATGGCGCTGCTGAGCCAGCATCCGGGCGACCGCGCCTTCTCGACCTCCGGCGACGGCGCGGCCGTGCGCAACTGGGTCGGCTCGTTCGGTGCCTGGTGGGCCGATCTGTCGATCGTGCTGTTCGGCCTGTCGGTCTGGTGGCTGCCGCTGTTCCTGGCGCGTGGCTGGCTGGCGCTGCTGGCACGTTCGCTGCGCAGCCTTGCCGACAACCCCGACGAGCGCGCCGGCGCCTGGCGGCCGGACGGGCTGGCCTGGATCGGTCTGCTGCTGCTGATGGCCGCCAGCTGCTCGCTCGAATGGACCCGTCTCTACCGTCATGAGGATGCCCTGGCCGGTGCCCAGGCCGGCGGCATGCTCGGGGCCATGCTCGGCCCGCTGAGCATGAAGGTGCTCGGTTTTGCCGGCAGTGGCGTCGCCTGGATCGTCGTGATGCTGATCGGCCTGTCGTGGGCCTTCCGCTTCTCGTGGGTCGTGATCGCCGAGCGCATCGGCGCGGCCGCCGAAGGCCTGCGCGAGCGCCGCGAGGAGCGCCGCGAGCGAGCCGAGGACGAGCGCATCGGCCAGCGTGCCCAGCGCGAGCGCGAGCACCTCGTCGAGGTCGAGCGCCAGATCGAGGAAGTGCAGCCGCCGCTGGTGATCGAGGTGCCGCCGCCGGCCGTGCCGCCGTCCGAGCGGGTGGTCAAGGAGCGTCAGCAGCCGCTGTTCCAGGAGCTCGACAACGGCAAGCTGCCGCAGGTCGACCTGCTCGACGCCGCGCCGTCGATCCGCGTCGAGACCGTCACGCCGGAAACGCTGGAGATGACCAGCCGGCTGATCGAGAAGAAGCTCAAGGACTTCGGCGTCGAGGTTCGCGTCGTCGCCGCGCAGCCCGGCCCGGTCATCACCCGCTACGAGATCGAGCCGGCCACCGGCGTGAAGGGCTCGCAGGTCGTCAACCTGGCCAAGGACCTGGCTCGTTCGCTGAGCCTGGTGTCGATCCGCGTGGTCGAGACCATCCCCGGCAAGACCTTCATGGCGCTGGAGCTGCCCAACGCGCGCCGGCTGACGATCCGGCTGGCCGAGATCCTCGGCTCGCAGGTCTACAACGGCGCAGCCTCGCAGCTGACCATCGGCCTGGGCATGGACATCATCGGCACGCCGGTCGTCGCCGACCTGGCCAAGATGCCGCACGTGCTGGTCGCCGGCACCACCGGCTCGGGCAAGTCGGTGGGCATCAACGCGATGATCCTGAGCCTGCTCTACAAGGCCGAGGCACGCGATGTGCGGCTGATCCTGATCGACCCGAAGATGCTCGAGATGAGCGTCTACGAAGGCATCCCGCACCTGCTCGCCCCGGTCGTCACCGACATGAAGCAGGCCGGCAACGCGCTCAACTGGTGCGTGGCCGAGATGGAGCGGCGCTACAAGCTGCTCAGCAAGATGGGCGTGCGCAACCTGGCCGGCTACAACAAGAAGATCGGCGAGGCGACCGATCGCGGCGAGCTGATCCCCAACCCCTTCAGCCTGACACCCGACGCGCCCGAGCCACTTGGCCGCCTGCCGCACATCGTCGTGGTGATCGACGAACTCGCCGACCTGATGATGGTGGTGGGCAAGAAGATCGAGGAGCTGATCGCCCGCCTGGCGCAGAAGGCGCGGGCCTCGGGCATCCACCTGATCCTGGCCACGCAGCGGCCCAGCGTGGACGTCATCACCGGCCTGATCAAGGCCAACATCCCGACCCGCATCGCCTTCCAGGTCTCCAGCAAGATCGACAGCCGCACCATCCTTGACCAGATGGGCGCCGAGGCGCTGCTCGGCCAGGGCGACATGCTCTACCTGACGCCCGGCGGCGGCCTGCCGGTGCGGGTGCACGGCGCCTTCGTCAGCGACGACGAGGTGCACCGCGTCGTCAGCTACCTCAAGACCCAGGGCGAGCCCGACTACATCGAGGGCATCCTCGAAGGGGGCGTGCTCGACGGTGAAGGCGGCGAGCCCGGCGATGCGGCCGGCGGACCTTCCGGCGAGGCCGACCCGATGTACGACCAGGCCGTCGCGATCGTGCTGCAGCACCGCCGCGCGTCGATCTCGCTGGTGCAGCGCCACCTGCGCATCGGCTACAACCGCGCCGCCCGCCTGCTCGAACAGATGGAGCAGTCCGGCGTGGTCTCCAGCATGGCGACCAACGGCAACCGCGACATCCTGGTGCCGCCGCGCCAGGGCGACTGACAACCTCTTCCGACCGGTCTCCGGCGCATCGAATCCATGTCCCAGAACCTGCCCCTGTTCCGTCGCCGCTGGCTTGCCACGGTCGGTCTCTCGCTGCTGCTGCCGCTCTGGCCGATCGCCGCGAAGGCCGATGCCATCGGGGCCCTGCGCGATTTCGTCCGCGAGGTCCAGTCCGGCCGCGCCAGCTTCAGCCAGGCCGTGACCGGTGCCGACGGCGCGCGCAAGAAGCCGTCATCCGGCACCTTCGAGTTCCTGCGCCCGAACCGCTTCCGCTTCGACTACGCCAAGCCCTACGAGCAGCTGATCGTCTCGGACGGCGCCAAGGTCTGGCTGCACGACCAGGACCTCAACCAGGTCACCGTGCGGCCCTACGACCAGGCGCTCGGCAGCACGCCGGCAGCGCTGCTGGCGGGTGGCTCGATCGAGCGCGACTTCACGCTGTCCAACCAGCCCGACGAGGCCGGTCTGCAATGGGTGCTGGCCGAGCCGAAGAACGCCGAGGGCAGCATCCGCAAGGTCCGCGTCGCCTTCAAGGGCAAGGAGCTCGCGGCCTTCGAGATCACCGACGCCTTCGGCCAGCGCTCGCGTCTGGACTTCAGCCGCGTCGAGACCAACCCGGCGATCCCCGCGACCCGCTTCCGCTTCGTGCCACCGGCCGGCGCGGACGTGCTGCAGCAGTGAGGCCGCCGCGCTGAGCGGACCAACGTGAGCGACCTGTTCGACGGCGCCGAGCCGCCGCCCGCGACGACCGCCCGCGCCGAGCGGCCGGCGGGTTCGACGGCGCCCGGCGCCATCCCCTTGGCCGAGCGCCTGCGGCCGCGCCACATCGACGAGGTCATCGGCCAGCACGACCTGCTCGATGCCGGCAAGCCGCTGCGGGTGGCGTTCGAGTCGGGGCAGCCTCACTCGATGATCCTGTGGGGTCCGCCGGGGGTCGGCAAGACCACGCTGGCGCGGCTGATGGCCGATGCCTTCGAGGCCGTCTTCGTGCAGATCTCGGCCGTGCTCGGCGGCGTCAAGGAGATCCGCGAGGCGGTCGAGCAAGCCCGCGTCGCGCAGGCCCAGGGGCGGCGCTGCATCGTCTTCGTCGACGAGGTCCACCGCTTCAACAAGGCCCAGCAGGACGCCTTCCTGCCGCATGTCGAATCGGGCCTGTTCACCTTCATCGGCGCGACCACCGAGAACCCGTCGTTCGAGGTCAACTCGGCGCTGCTGTCGCGTGCCACGGTGCATGTCCTCAAGCCCATCGGAGAGGCCGACCAGCAGGCCCTGCTGGCGCGCGCCTGCGAGGCCCTCTGCGCCGTCGCGCCCGAGCCGGCCGCCGCGCTGCGGCTGATCGCCTATGCCGATGGCGACGCGCGCCGGCTGCTCAACACCTTCGAGAACGTCGTGCGCATGGTGGGTCCGTCGACTGTCGTCGACGAGGCCGTGCTCGAACGCTGCCTGGGTGCGCAGCTGCGCCGCTACGACAAGGGCGGCGACCAGTTCTACGACACCATCTCGGCGCTGCACAAGTCCGTGCGGGGCAGCAACCCGGACGGTGCCCTGTATTGGTTCGTGCGCATGCTCGATGGTGGTGTCGATGCACGCTACATCGCGCGCCGGCTGATCCGCATGGCGACCGAGGACATCGGCCTGGCCGACCCGCGCGCGCTGCGCCTGTGCCTCGATGCCAGCGAGACCTACGAGCGCCTGGGCTCGCCCGAGGGCGAACTGGCGCTGGCCAATGCGGTGATCTACCTGGCGGTCGCGCCGAAGTCGAACGCCGTCTACACGGCCTACAAGGCCGCCAAGGCCTTTGTCGCGCAGGACGGCACCCGACCGGTGCCGCTGCACCTGCGCAATGCGCCGACCGCGCCGATGAAGAAGCTCGACTTCGGCCGCGACTACCGCTACGCCCACGACGAGGCCGATGGCTACGCGGCTGGCGAGCACTACTTCCCCGAGGCGCTCGATCCGCCGCCGGCGTTCTACCAGCCGGTGCCACGCGGACTCGAGATCAAGATCGCCGAGAAACTGGCCCGATTGCGCGAGCTCGACGAGCAGGCGAAGAAGTCTCGTTGAAGCCGCGTTCACACCGCATCGGAGGCGGTGAGATTTGCGGAAAACACGAATCTTTCGCAGGGTGGGCCAGCCATACAATCCGCGCCGCTTGACGCCGACCTGGCCGTCTCCCGGCAGCATCGGGAAGGCCCGCACCGCCACAACGGGCACGGTCGTTGCGTGATCGAGCGGCAGGCCATGAACCCGCCGCATCAAGAACGACAAGCGGGCTAAGGGCACCGCATCCTGGAGACCTCTCGATGGACACCTTCGTACAGCAGATCATCAACGGTCTGGTGCTGGGCAGCATGTATGCGCTCGTGGCACTGGGCTACACGATGGTCTACGGCATCATCAGCCTCATCAACTTCGCCCACGGCGAGGTCCTGATGGTCGGCGCCATGGTCAGCTGGACCGTGGCTTCGGCCTTCCAGTCCGCCGGCATCCACTGGCCGGGCTGGGTCATCCTGCTGATCTCGATGGTGGCCGCCATCGTCGTCTGCTCGCTGCTCAACTACTCGATCGAGAAGATCGCGTACCGGCCGCTGCGCAACGCGCCGCGCCTGGCTCCGCTGATCACCGCGATGGGCATGAGCCTGCTGCTGCAGACGCTGGCGATGATCATCTGGAAGCCGAACCCGAAGCCGTATCCGCAGCTGATCCCGGCCGAGGTGTACTTCCTGTGGGAGGACGGCCCCGTCATCACGCTGACCCAGGTGCTGATCCTGGTCGTCACCGGCGTGGTGCTGAGCCTGCTGCTGTGGCTGGTCAACAAGACCAAGCTGGGCCGCGCGATGCGTGCCACCGCCGAGAACCCGCGCGTGGCCGGCCTGATGGGCGTGCGCCCCGACCACATCATCAGCGCCACCTTCATCATCGGCGCGGCGCTGGCCGCCATCGCCGGGATCATGTGGGCGGCCAACTACGGCACCCTGCAGCACAGCATGGGCTTCATGCCCGGCCTGAAGGCCTTCACGGCGGCCGTGTTCGGCGGCATCGGCAACCTCACCGGCGCGATGGTCGGTGGCGTGCTGCTGGGCCTGATCGAGGCCATCGGCGCGGGCTACCTGGGCCAGCTGACCGGTGACGTCTTCGGCAGCCACTACGTCGAGATCTTCGCCTTCCTGGTGCTGATCCTGGTCCTCACGCTGCGACCGAGCGGCCTGATGGGCGAACGCGTGGCCGATCGCGCCTGAACCCGGAGACCTCGCGATGAATCCGAAGAACCGACTCCTCGTCATCCTGATCGCGGCCATCGCCCTGCTGGCGATGCCGCTGATCGCCGCGCAGTTCGGCCAGGGCTGGGTGCGCATCATGGCGCTGGCGCTGCTGTACGTGCTGCTGGCGCTGGGCCTCAACATCGTGGTCGGCTATGCCGGCCTGCTCGACCTGGGCTACGTGGCCTTCTACGCGATCGGGGCCTACCTGTTCGCGCTGGTGGCCTCGCCGCACCTGTCGATGAACTTCGCGTCCTTCAAGGCCGCGTTTCCGAACGGCTTGCACTTCCCGATCTGGATGGTGATCCCGGTCGCCGCGGTCATCGCGGCACTGGCCGGCATGCTGCTGGGCGCACCGACCCTGAAGCTGCGCGGTGACTACCTGGCCATCGTCACGCTGGGCTTCGGCGAGATCATCCGGGTGTTCATGAACAACCTGGAGCATCCGCTCAACATCACCAACGGTCCGCGTGGCATCAGCCAGATCGACCCGATGACCTTCTTCGGCTTCAGCTTCGGCAAGCCGCTGGTGATCGGCACCTACTCGATCCCGTCGGTCGCGCTGTACTACTACCTGTTCCTGGCCCTGGTGGTCGGCAGCGTGGTGATCTGCCACCGGCTCGAGAACTCGCGCATCGGCCGCGCCTGGATGGCCATCCGCGAGGACGAGATCGCCGCCAAGGCGATGGGCCTGAACACCCGCAACCTGAAGCTGCTGGCCTTCGGCATGGGCGCCACCTTCGGCGGCGTGTCCGGCGCGATGTTCGCGGCCTTCCAGGGCTTCATCTCGCCCGAGTCGTTCACGCTGATGGAGTCGGTGATGATCGTCGCGATGGTGGTGCTGGGCGGCATCGGCCACATTCCCGGCGTGATCCTGGGTGCGGTGATGCTCTCGGCCCTGCCCGAGGTGCTGCGCTACGTCGCCGGTGACGTGCAGTCGATGACCGGCGGCCGCATCGATGCGGCCATCCTGCGCCAGCTGCTGATCGCGCTGGCGATGATCGCGGTGATGCTGCTGCGTCCGCGAGGCCTGTGGCCCGCGCCGGAGCATGGCAAGGCGGCCCCGGCCGTCGTGAAGTGAGGAGCACGCACATGAATGACACCGTTCTCGAGGTCAAGGGCGTCTCCAAGCGCTTTGGCGGCCTGCAGGCCCTCAGCGACGTCGGCATCACGATCCGCAAGGGCCAGGTCTATGGCCTGATCGGCCCCAACGGCGCCGGCAAGACCACCTTCTTCAACGTCATCACCGGGCTGTACACGCCCGACGGCGGCACCTTCCAGCTCGGCGGCGCGCCCTACACGCCGCAGGCCGTGCACCAGGTCGCTGCAGCCGGCATCGCCCGCACCTTCCAGAACATCCGTCTCTTCCCCGAGATGACGGCACTGGAGAACGTGATGGTCGGCCGCCACGTGCGCACCGGCTCGGGCCTGGTCGGCGCGATCTTCCGCACCGCCGGCTTCAAGGCCGAGGAAGCCGCCATCGCCGCACGCGCCCAGGAGCTGCTCGACTACGTCGGCATCGGCAAGTACGCCGAGTTCAAGGCCCGCACGCTGAGCTACGGCGACCAGCGCCGGCTCGAGATCGCCCGCGCGCTGGCGACCGATCCGAAGCTGATCGCGCTGGACGAACCCGCCGCCGGCATGAACGCGACCGAGAAGGTCGTGCTGCGCGAGCTGATCGACCGCATCCGCCAGGACGGCCGCACCATCCTGCTGATCGAGCACGACGTGAAGCTCGTCATGGGCCTGTGCGATCGCGTCACCGTGCTTGACTACGGCAAGCAGATCGCCGAAGGCACGCCGCACGACGTGCAGCGCAACGAGAAGGTGATCGAGGCCTATCTGGGCGCCGGTCACAAGGCCCATTGAGCGCAGCGAGCGGAGCATAGAGACATGACCCAAGACAACAAGCAGGTGCTGCTCGAAGTGCGCGGCCTCAAGGTCGCCTATGGCGGCATCCAGGCCGTCAAGGGCGCCTCGATCGAGGTGCGCGAGGGCGAGCTCGTCAGCCTGATCGGTGCCAACGGCGCCGGCAAGACGACCACGCTGAAGGCCGTCACCGGCATCCAGCCGATCGCCGATGGCGATGTGCATTACCTCGGCCGCAGCATCCGCGGCCAGGGTGCCTGGGACCTGGCCAAGCAGGGCCTGGTGATGATCCCGGAAGGGCGCGGCACCTTCACGCGCATGACCATCACCGAGAACCTCCAGATGGGCGCCTACACGCGCAACGACAAGGAGATCGATGCCGACATCGAGAAGGTCTTCGGCATCTTCCCGCGCCTGAAGGAACGCCGCGACCAGCTCGCCGGCACGATGTCCGGCGGCGAGCAGCAGATGCTCGCGATGGGCCGAGCGCTGATGGCGCGGCCCAAGGTGCTGCTGCTCGACGAGCCGTCGATGGGCCTGTCGCCGATCATGGTCGACAAGATCTTCGAGGTCGTCGGCGACATCCACAAGCAGGGCGTCACCATGCTGCTGGTCGAGCAGAACGCCAGCCGCGCGCTGGCGATTGCCGACCGTGGCTACGTGATGGAGTCGGGCGAGGTCACGATGAGCGGCGAAGGCCGCGCGCTGCTCGACGACCCGAAGGTCCGCGCCGCCTACCTGGGCGAGTGAACCGACGCCGGCCCGCCGCCTGACGCGAGGTCAGGCGGTGCGGCCGTCCAGATCGTTCAGGCCGCTCAGGTCATACAGCACGTTGATGCGTGCGACGTACTTCGGCACCGGGCCGTACACCTAGCGGCCCTCGTGCATCACCGAACCCGGCCCGAAGCCGTGCCGGAAGAACAGCGCGCTGCCCTTGCGCGGCGTGACATCCACCACCCGGCCGTTCGCGCCATGCAGGCGGGTGCAACCGCCTTCGACGCCATCCTCCGGGCCGTTCAGGTAGAGCAGCATCGTCAGGCCGGAACGCAGGCCGGGCCACTCGACCATCGCTGTGCGATCCGGGCTCAGGCCGTAGCCGGGCCAGTCGCCATCGGTGTGGCGGTTGAAGACATCCTGGTCGTCGTAGCGGTACATGTTGAGCCGGTGGCTCAAGCGACCGTGCAGCGGCGCGCCGTCGAGCCACGCGGGCAGCCAGGGCCGGATGCGCTCGAAGATCGGCCCGAGCAGCGCCTCGTCGGCGACCCAGTGGACCGACTTGTTCAGGCGCATGCCGGGCGGCGTCATGATGCCCGGCGCCTCGTCGCGGAAGCCGAAGTGCTCGCTCGCGGCGACGATCCGGTCGGCCTCTGCCGGGCTGACCACGTCCTCGACCCCGAAGGCGAGCAGCCCGCCCAGGTCGATCTGATGGCCCTGTTGCCGGAGCTGCGGCTGCGACCCGAGCGCCAGACCCGGTGGCGTCGCGCTTAAGGCGTGGACGGGCGTCGCGGCAACGGCGCCGCCCATCGGCAGCGAGCCGGTCAGGCGCGCGACCACGCGCGGTGCGGGCCAGGCTGATGTGGTGTCGAGGGTCATGAACAGGGACGGGATCAGGCGAAGACCAAGGGCTGCAACCGCTCGGATGCGGCGCTCTCCAGCTCGTGTGCGGCGGCCAGGCTGGCCAGCCGGCCGATGACGCCGTGCATGTAGTAGCGGTTGGGCGCACCGGCATCCGGCTCGAAGGCCAGCGGCTCGAATCGCGCGCCGGGTGCGTTGAGGTTCTCGTCGATGCCGCGGCCGGCGTTGACGCGGTAGAAGCCGCCGACCACCTGCCGGTCCATCAGGTAGACCACCGGCTCGGCGACCGCGCCGCCGATGCGCTCGACCGTCGGCACGCCTTCCTGGATCAGCACGTCCGACACCTGCTGGCCGTCCTTGATGACGTCCATCTTGTTGCGCGTGCGGCGGTTCAGGGCGGCCAGCTCGGCGGCATCGCGCACGGTCATGATGCCCATGCCATAGGTCCCGTTGTCGGCCTTGACGATGACGAAGGGCGCGGCGTCGATGCCGTGTTCGGCGTACCGGCGACGGATCCGGCCGAGCAGCGCGTCGACCTGCTCCTGCAGGCGATCCAGCCCGGTGCCATCGGCAAAGCGGACGTTGCTGCAGCGGTCGAACAGCGGGTTCAGCAGCCACGGGTCGATGTCGATCAGCTGGCTCAGTCGATGAGCCACCGCGTCATAGGCCTCGAAGTGCCGGCTCTTGCGACGCACGTGCCAGCCAGCGTGCAGCGGGGGCACGAGGCAGGGGCCGTCGAGCCCACCAAGCCCATCCAGCACGGCCGGCACGCCGGCGCTGAGGTCGTTGTTGAGCAGGACCACGCACGGCTCGAAGCCGTCCAGCCCGAGGCGTCGCCCGCGCCGGACCAGCGGCTCCAGCGTGATCCGGCCACCGTCGGGCAGATCGAAGGTCGTCGGTGCCGGGATGTCGGGGTTGAAGGTGCCCAGGCGCACGCTCAGCCCGGCCTGCCGGAAGATGGCCTGCAGCCGCGCCACGTTGGTCAGGTAGAACAGGTTGCGCGTGTGGTTCTCGGGCACCAGCAGCAAGCGGCGGGCACCGGGGCGCAGGCGCTCGATGGCGTCGCGCGCGGCCTGCGCCGCCAGCGGCAGCATCGCGGCCGTCAGGTTGTTCCAGCCGCCGGGGTAGAGGTTGGTGTCGACCGGCGCGACCTTGAAGCCGGCGTGGCGCACGTCCACCGAGACATGGATCGGCGGCGCGTGCGAGCGCCACTGCTGCGCCAGCCAGTGCTCGATCTGCGGGGCGGCGTCGAGGAAACGCCGTTCCAGCGCACCGATCGGGCCGTTCAGGGCCGTGACGAGATGGGGAACCATGCGGCCCTTCCGTGGCGGTGGGTCAGCGCCGCCGTCAACGGTAGTGGCCGTGTTTCTCCAGGATCTCGATCTTGTAGCCGTCGGGGTCGAGGATGAAGAAGAAGCGCGCCAGCAGCTCGTCACCGGCCTTGAACTCCTTGACCGGCAGCGGTTGGTAGCCGGCCTGCACCAGCTCGGCATGGCGGGCCGGCACGTCGTCGACCACCACACCGACATGGCCGTAGCCGTCGCCGTGGGTGTAGGGCTCGGCGCGGCCCTTGTTCCAGGTCAGCTCGATCTCGGCGTCGTTCTCGTCGTTGCGCAGGTAGACCAGCGAGAAGTCGGGGAAGTCGAGCCGGTGGGACGGCGTGAGGTTGAAGACCTCGCGGTAGAACGTCAGCGAGGCGTCGAGGTCGCGCACGCGGATCATGGTGTGAATGATCTTGGCCATGTGGGGTCGAGGTGGGGTTGAGCGGGGCTCAATGGGTGGTTCGGGTCGGAGGCGTCGTCGGCAGCACCGGCAAGGCCTCCGCCAGGGGTCGTCCGGCCTGGGCGCTTTCGAGCTGATCGCACTTGCGCCGCAGGTAGCGCAGGCAGGCGACCCGCAGGAACGAGGTGAAGTTCTGGACCTCGCCGCGCTGCTGCAGGATCTCGCCGTGGAACTGCACGATCAGCGCGTTGGTCGTCAGCCCTTCCTCGGCCGCCAGGCGGGTCAGCGTGTCCCAGACGAAGTTCTCCATCCGGATGCTGGTCGCGACGCCGTGGATGCGCACCCGGCGGGTGCGCGATTCGTAGGACATCGGATCGGCGGCGACGAAGAATTCACACATCGGGATCTCTGGCGTGTCGGAAGGGCGACCGGCGCGGTGACCGTCAGAGCGCGCGCTGGGTCATCTGCGCGGCGATGTATTCGGCCTGCCGGATGGCGAGCGTCACGATGGTCAGCGTCGGGTTCTCCGCACCGCCGGTCGTGAACTGGCTGCCGTCGCTGATGAACAGGTTGGGGATGTCGTGCGTCTGGCCCCACTTGTTGCAGACGCCGTCCTGGGCCCGCGCGCTCATGCGGGCGGTGCCGAGGTTGTGGGTCGACGGGTAGGGCGGCGTGCGGAAGGTCCGGATCGCGCCGCTGGCACCGTAGATGCGCTCGGCCTGCGTGAAGGCGTGGTTGCGCATCGCGATGTCGTTGTCGTGATCGTCGAAATGCACGTTGGGCACGTAGTTGCCGTACTGGTCCTTGACGTTGGTGTTGAGCGTCACGCGGTTGCTTTCGCGCGGCATGTCCTCGCCCACCAGCCACATGCCGGCCAGGTTGGTGTAGTGGTCCATCCACCACGAGAAGTCGGCACCCCAGGCGCCCGGATTCAGGAAGGCGGCCATGAAGGGCAGACCCAGCGACAGCGTCTCCAGCTCGTAGCCGCCGACGAAGCCGCGACGGGTGTCGTGGCGGGCCTCGTCACGCACGATGCCGGCCATCGTGGTGCCGCGGTACATGTGGACGGGGTCCTTGAAGGCGGCGTAGACCGAGCCGGTCATGTGGCGCATGTAGTTGCGGCCGACCTGGCCCGACGAGTTGGCCAGGCCGTCCTTGAACATGTTCGAGGCCGACAGCAGCAGCAGGCGCGGCGTCTCGATCGCATTGCCCGCGACGCAGACGATGCGGGCCTTCTGGCGCTGTTCCTTGCCGTCCTTGTCGATGTAGACGACACCGTTGACGCGGCCGGCGGCGTTGTGCTCGATGCGGGTCACGTGGGCCTGGGTGCGCAGCTCGAAGTTGCCGGTGGCATCGGCGGCCGGCAGCTCGGTGTAGAGCGTCGACCACTTGGCGCCACTCTTGCAGCCCTGGAAGCAGAAGCCCAGCTGCAGGCAGCGGCTGCGGTTGTCGCGCGGCCGGCTGTTGATCGCCATGTTGCCGGTGTGCACCTCCTTGTAGCCCAGCTTGGTGGCGCCGTTGTGCATCACCTTGAAGTTGTTGTTGCCGGGCAGGCCGGGGATGCCGTTGGTGCGCGTCACGCCCATCTTGTTCTCGGCCCGGGCGTAGTAGGGCTCGAGATCCTTGTAGGTCAGCGGCCAGTCGAGCAGGTTGGCGCCCTTGACCTCGCCGTAGTGGCTGCGGGTCTTGAACTCGTGCTCCTGGAAGCGCAGCGACGCGCCGGCCCAGTGCGTGGTCGTGCCGCCGACGGTCTTGCAGATCCAGGCCGGCAGACCGGCGAAGTCCTTGGCGACGCGCCAGCTGCCCGAGGTGGTGCGCTTGTCCAGCCAGGCCAGCTGGCTGAAGGACTTCCATTCGTCGTTGATGAAGCTGGCGTTGGACTGCTTGCCGCCGGCTTCGAGCACGACCACCTTGATGCCCTTCTGGCACAGCTCGTTGGCCAGCGTGCCGCCGCCGGCGCCCGAGCCGATGATGACGACCACCGAGTCGTCCTTGAAGTCGAATTCAGCCATGTCTGTCTCCTGTCACGCACGCGGCCCGTGGCCGGCACGCCTTGATGGGTGTCGTTCTGTTCTGGATGTGGATGCGAACGCGGATCCGGATGCCGTCGCGCCTCAGCCCAGGAAGGGCGGCGGGCTGGCTTCCTCGGACGGGTCGGGCAGCCACTTCAGGTCCTGGAAGCCGCGCATCAGGTAGCCGCCCTTTTCCCAGGACGAACCGGGATAGCCGAAGGTCGCGTAGGCCATCTCGTTGTCGTAGAGCGAGGTGATGCACTGGCCGCGCACCTTGTTGAAGAAGGCCTGGCCTTCCATCGACTTGACGGCCTCCAGCCGGCGTTCCGCGCTGGCCTTCAGGAAACTGCCGCCGGCCAGGTGGTCGAGGCTCTGCAGGCCGTCGCGCAGCAGCGCGGCGGTCGCGGCGTCCCCGGCCGCGCCGGCGTCGAGGTCCTTGGCCAGCAGCGCGTAGACCGCATCGGGCAGCTTGGCGTGCGGGAACAGCACCCGCCCCATCTGCAGCAGCGTGTCGCCCTGGGTCTGGTTCAGGACCTTGAGTTCCACCGCCCACGCCTGCGAGGGCGCCAGCAGCGCCAGCGGACTGCCGGCCAGCAGCGTGCCCATCAGCACGCCACTGCCCTTGAGCAGATGACGTCGCGTCAGTGGCAGGTTCTTCGCCGCGACGGGGCCGGCTTGCGCGGCTTCCTGGGAGATCGGGAAGGTTTTCACGGGTCGTGTCTCCTGATTCATGTCCAGGCCGAGATGGAAAGGTCTGGAAAAGGTTGAGGAACAGGTTATCCAGCCGGTATTTAAACCAGTCGGAATTTTGTTCTTGAATTCGGTGGGCGTTACCCTGTCATTCGCCCGGAATGACAGCGGGAATATCTGGGAACCGGTTCAGGGGCTGCCCGACAAGATCCATTCGGCCAGCAGCCGGGCGTCGGCCGGGGTCAGGCGGGACTGCGCCGGCATTTCCAGCGTGCCCCATTTCCCCGAGCCGCCCGAGCGGATGCGATCGGCGAGCTGGGTGACCAGCGCGTCGCCTTGGTCCTTGCCATAGCGGCCCACCACTTCGGAGAAGGCCGGGCCGACCACGCGCATCGTCACGGCATGGCAGGCGAGGCAGGCGTTCTCGGTCGCGAGCGCCTTGGCCCGGACGGCGTCGACGCCGGCCTGCGCCGTTCCCATGAACACTGCAGCGGCGGCAGCGCAGAACATGGGGATCAGGTTTCTCATGATGAATGACTCTCCAGCCCGACCGGGTTGCCCGGGGGCGCTCATGAACTCTTTGCAGAGATTCGTGTTGCGATTGGAGAGAGTCTAGAAACCCGCCGGCGCTGGCGGGTCATAACCCGATACTTACAGGGAAAAAACTAGCAGGCCACCCCGCGTCAGCCCGTGTTGCGCAGGCCGGCAGCGACGCCGTTGATCGAGATGTGGATGCCGCGCTGCAGCCGCTCGTTGACGGCGTCGCCGTCCTGGCGGTTGCGGTAGCGGCGCATCAGCTCGACCTGCAGGTGGTTGAGCGGATCGAGGTAGGGGAAGCGGTGCTCGATCGAGCGCGCCAGCGTCGGGTTGCTGGCCAGGCGCTGCTGCTCGCCGGTGATGGCGGTCAGGGCCTGCTGGGTGCGGGTCCACTCGGCCTCGATGGCCGCGAAGATCCGCTTGCCCAGCTTGCGGTCCTCGACCAGGTCGACGTAACGCGCGGCGATCGCCAGGTCGGTCTTGGCCAGCACCATGTCCAGGTTGGACATCAGCGTACGGAAGAACGGCCACTGCTTGAACATGCGTTGCAGCAGCGCCAGGCGCGACTTGCGCTTGTCCTCGCCCTGGGCGTTCAGGAAGGTCTCGACCGCCGAGCCGAAGCCGCACCAGCCCGGCAGCGCGACGCGGCACTGGCCCCAGCTGAAGCCCCAGGGAATCGCGCGCAGGTCCTCGATCGCACGGGTCGCCTTGCGCGAGGCCGGCCGCGAGCCGATGTTCAGCTCGGCGATCTCGCGGATCGGCGTGGCGCTGAAGAAGTAGTCGGTGAAGCCGTCGGTCTCGTACACCAGCTTGCGGTAGGCCGCCATGCTGGCGTTGGACAGCTCGGCGGCGGCCTCCAGGAAGCTCCTGGGCGCGCTCTGCGTCGGGTGCAGCAGCGTGGCTTCGAGGGTCGCGGCGACCAGCGTCTCGAGGTTGCGCAGGCCGATCTCCGGGTTGGCGTACTTCGAGGCGATCACCTCGCCCTGTTCGGTCAGGCGGATCTGGCCGTTCACGGTGCCCGGGGGCTGCGCCAGGATGGCCTGGTAGCTCGGACCGCCGCCCCGGCCGACGGTGCCGCCGCGGCCGTGGAACAGGCGCAGCTTGATGCCGTGTTCGCGGCCCAGCTGCTCGAACAGGTCGACCAGCGCGAGCTCGGCGTCGTAGAGCTCCCAGTTGCTGGTGAAGAAGCCGCCGTCCTTGTTGCTGTCGCTGTAGCCCAGCATGATGTCCTGCTCGCCCGGGCCGTCGATGCCCGAACGCACGACCATGCCGGTGATGCCGGGCAGCTCGTAGAAGGCCCGCATGATCGGCGCGGCGTTGCGCAGGTCGCCGATGGTCTCGAACAGCGGCACGACGATCAGCGCGTTGGTCGCGTCGTCGTCGAGCGTGCCGCGCAGCAGGCCGGTCTCCTTCTGCAGCAGCAGCACCTCGAGCAGGTCGCTGACGTCCTCGGTGTGGCTGATGATGTAGTGGCGGATGGCGCTGCGGCCGTAGCGGCCGAGCATCTCGCGGGCGGTCTCGAAGATCGCCAGCTCGTTGCTCGCGTGTTCCGAGTAGGTGTGGCCGGTGACGCGCAGCGGCCGGGTCTCGTTGAGCAGGCGCACCAGCAGCTCGCGGCGCGCCGGCTCGTCCAGCGCGGAGTAGTCGGCCTCGACGCGGGCGATCTTCAGCAGCTCGGCGACGACCGCCTCGTGCTTGTCCGAACTCTGGCGCAGGTCGACCGTGGCGAGGTGGAAGCCGAACACCTGCACCGCGCGCATCAGCGGCGCCAGGCGCGGGGCGATCAGCGCCTGGGCGTGGTGGTGGCGCAGCGAGGCCTCGATCACCTTCAGGTCGGCCATGAACTGCGACGCGTCGGTGTACGGGTTCTGCGGCGGCACGGCATGGCGCAGCGCCTCGGTGCCGGTGAACTCGTGCAGCGTGGCGGCCAGGCGGGCGTACATGCCGATCAGGGCGCGGCGGTAGGGCTCGTCCTCGCGGTGCGCGCTCTGGTCGGGCGAACGTGCGGCCAGCGCCTGCATCTCGGCCGTCACCGGCGCCAGCAGGTTGGACATCGACAGCTCGCCGCCGAGCCCGTGGACCTCGGTCAGGTAGTGGCGCAGGACGGTCTCGCTCTGGCGCGACAGGGCCCGGCGCAGCGTCTCGGCGGTCACGAACGGGTTGCCGTCGCGGTCGCCGCCGATCCAGTTGCCCATCCGGAAGAAGCTCGCGATGTCGTGGCCGGGCAGGGCTTGCTCGACCGCCTGGTACATGCGCGGGATCTGGCGCAGGAAGGTGCTGTGGTAGTAGCTGAGCGCGTTCTCGATCTCGTCGGCGACGGTCAGCTTGGTGTAGCGCAGCATGCGGGTCTGCCACAGCTGGGTCACGCGGGCGCGCAGCAGGGCCTCGTTCTCGGCGCGCTGCTGGTCGGTGTGCAGGTCGTCGCGGGCGCCGATCAGCTCGGCCACGGCGCGTTCGGCGTCCAGGATGCTCTTGCGCTGGACCTCGGTCGGGTGGGCCGTCAGCACCGGCGAGATGTAGGCGTGCTGCAGCGTCTTCGCGATCTGGTCGGCGCGGATGTCGGCCTCGGCCAGGCGATCGAAGGTCATCGCCAGCGAGCCTTCCTGCAGGTGGCCGGCGCGCTCGTGGACCTCGCGGCGGCGCACATGGTGGCGGTCCTCGGCGATGTTGGCCAGGTGCGAGAAGTAGCTGAAGGCGCGGATGACGCTGACGGTCTGGTCGATCGTCAGGTTCTTCAGCAGCCGGTCCAGCGCCTTGCCGGCGGTCGCGTCCTGCTTCAGGCGGAAGGCCACCGACAGCTGGCGCACCCGCTCGATCAGGTCATAGGCGTCCTGGCCTTCCTGCTCGCGGATCGTGTCGCCGAGGATGCGGCCCAGCAGGCGGATGTCCTCGACCAGCGGGCGGTTCTTCTCGGCGGCATCGGCAGCGGAGAGAACTTTCGGGCGCTTGGCTGCGGCCCCTTCGGCAGGCGTCGCGGCCTTCTTCGTCGGTCGTGCGGCTCGGTCGGAGCGGGGGTTTGCGGCAGCGCGCGGCATTGAAACCTCGGTGTTCAAAAAGTGGTAACAAAGTTACAGGTCGATGGTATCACCGCCCTTCCGCCGCCTGAACGCAAGAACGGGGCCAAAACGTTTGCAGGCGCTTCCCGTGCGGCGCCCAAGCGACGACCCGCGACAACGTTCGAGCCCCTGCCTTGGTCGACAATCCGGCCATGACCGCCACGCTGCCCACCCCCTGCACCATCGCCACCCGCGAAAGCCGGCTCGCCCTCTGGCAGGCCGAACATGTCCGAGACCTGCTCGCCCGACGACACGGGTTGGCGGTCGAGTTGCTGGGCATGACGACCCGCGGCGATCAGATCCTCGACCGCGCGCTGTCCAAGGTCGGCGGCAAGGGCCTGTTCGTCAAGGAGCTGGAAGTCGCGCTGGAAGACGGCCGCGCCCACCTGGCCGTGCACTCGCTGAAGGACGTGCCGATGGTGCTGCCCGACGGCTTCGTGCTGGCCGCCGTGCTCGAACGCGAGGACCCGCGCGACGCCTGGGTCTCGCCGCACCATGCCGACATCCATGCACTGCCTCAGGGCGCGCGGGTCGGCACCTCCAGCCTGCGGCGGGTCGTGCAGCTCAAGGCGATCCGTCCCGACCTGGACATCCAGCCGCTGCGCGGCAATCTCGACACCCGTCTGCGCAAGCTCGACGAGGGCCAGTACGACGGCATCGTGCTGGCTGCCGCCGGCCTGAAGCGGCTGGGCCTGGCCGACCGCATCCGCGCCGTCATCGAACCGTCGGTGATGCTGCCGGCGGCCGGTCAGGGCGCGCTGGGCATCGAGGTCCGGCAGGACGCGACCGCGTTGCGCGCGTTGCTGGCTGAACATGTCGACGTCGAGACCTGGTTGTCGGTACACGCCGAACGCGCCGTCTCGCGCGCGCTCGGCGGCAGCTGCAGCATGCCGCTGGCGGCCTATGCGCACTGGCAGGGCGACACGATGGTGATCGAGGCGCGGCTGGGCCATCCGCTCGACGCCAGCCAGCCGCTGGTGGTCGCGCAGGCGGCGGCCACGATCCAGCGCACGCTGGACGCCACCGTCGACGCCGAGGCGCTCGGTCTGGCGGTCGTCGCCCAGCTTCGCGCCGCGGGCGGTGACGCCTTGCTGGCGGCGCTGGCCGAGGCGTGAACCTCCCGACGCTGCTCGTCACGCGCCCGCAACCGCAGGCCGATGAGTGGGTCGGCCGGCTCGCCGCGCTGGGTTGCCCGGCGCAGGCCCTGCCACTGCTGGTGATCGAGCCGCAACCGGCCTTCGCCGTATCGGTCCGGCAGGCCTGGGACTCCTTGGCGACCTGTCGGCTGGTGATGTTCGTCAGCCCGAACGCGGTGCTGCAGTTCTTCGCGCAGGCCCCCGCTGGCGCGCAGTGGCCGGCTGACACGCTGGCCGCCGCGACGGGGCCCGGCACCGTGGCCGCGGTGCGCGCGCGGGGTCTGGACGAGGCGCAGATCCTGAGCCCGCGCGCCGACGCGGCGCAGTTCGACGCCGATACGCTGTGGCAGCAACGGCTGGCCCACATCCGCTGGACGGGGCAGCGCGCGCTGATCGTGCGCGGCGAGGACGGCCGCGACTGGCTGGCGCAGACGCTGAGATCGGCCGGCGCGACGGTCGACCTGCTCGCCGCCTACCGCCGCGCACCGCCGGCCTGGGACGCGTCGACCGAGGCGCTGCTGGCCCGCATCGACGCCAGCCCGGCGCGGTTCGCCTGGCAGTTCAGCAGCTCCGAGGCGGTGCGGCACCTGGCCGGCTGGATGGCGTCGCGACCGGTGCCGCCGACCGGGCTGCTGGCCGCTCCGGCACTGGCCACCCACCCGCGCATCGCGCAGACGGCGCGCGAGGCCGGCTGGCAACAGGTGCTCGACGTGGCGCCCGACCCGGCGCAGGTCGTCGCGGCGCTGCAGGCGCTGGGCGTCCATCGACTTGCCGATTGACACCGTCTTGACGCTGCCCGGAGGGCGGCCCTCGGAAGTCCCGTCGATACAATGGTTTCGACCCCATCCCGGTGCGCAACGCCTCAACCGTGTCATCAGCATCACCCCCCGAGCGCGGCGCCGATCCGGCTGCCACCCCACCCGCTGACGCGGCCCTGCCTCCCGAGGCCGCTTCGTCGCCATCGACCGAACCCCTGCCCGACATCGGCCTGCTCGACGCGCCCCGTCCGGGCGCCGTCGCGCCGGCGGGCGCCGGCCCTTCGAAGCTGGCTGTCGGCATCGGCCTCGCCGGCGTCGTGCTGGCGCTGGTCGCCGGCACGCTGGCCTGGAACACCCGCAGCCAGCTGGCCGATCTCGAACGCGAGCTGGTCCGGCGCCAGCAGACCAGCACCGACCAGTCGGCCGAGGCGCGCGTGCTGGCGAGCGAGGCGCGCGACGTCTCGCGCGACACCGCCGCCAAGACCGCGCTGCTCGACGCCAAGCTGGCCGAGGTCGCGTTGCAGCGCGGCCAGCTCGACGACCTGCTGCAGTCGCTCTCGCGTTCGCGGGACGAGAACGCCATCGCCGACATCGATGCCGCGATCCGCGTCGCCCTGCAGCAGAGCACGCTGACGGGCAGCGCCGAACCGCTGGTCGCCGCGCTGCGTTCTGCCGACGAGCGGCTGGTGCGCATCAACCAGCCGCGCCTGGAGCGCGTGCGCCGTGCGATCGCCCGTGATCTCGACCGCGTCCGCGCGGTCGGCGTGCCCGACATCGGCGCGCTGCTGATCAAGCTCGACGAGACCGTGCGTCTGGCCGACGAGATGCCGTTGACGGTCGAGGCCGCGAGGCCAGGGGCCGTGGCGGATGCACCGGCCGCCGCCGCGTCGCGGTCGGGGGGCGCCGCATCGTCGGGCGCCGTGGCCGGCGCGAAGGCGGCCAGCGCAGCGGCGTCCGGTGCCTCCGCCGCGCCCGGCGTCGGTGCCCTTGTGCTGCCGCGCCTGAAGCTGGCCTGGGCGTCGTCGGTCGGCCTGGTGGCCGACGAACTGCGCAGCCTCGTGCGGGTCACGCGCATCGACCAGCCGGAGGCCATGCTGCTGGCGCCCGAACAAGGCGTGCTGCTGCGCGAGAACCTCAAGCTGCGCTTGCTGAACGCGCGGCTGTCGGTGCTGTCGCGCCAGCTCGAATCCGCCAGTTCCGACCTGCAAGGGGCCGATGCGGCGATCCGTCGCTACTTCGACCTGCAGTCGCGCAAGTCGCAGCTGGCGCTGGACCTGATCCGCCAGGTCGGACAGCAGACGCGCCTGATCGGCGTGCCGCGTCCGGACGAGACCCTCGCCGCCACGGCCGCCGCCGTGGCCGGCCGCTGAAGGACCGCCCGCGATGCGCTGGGTCATCTGGCTGGTCCTCCTCTTCGTCGTCGCCGCGCTGGCCGCCGGCACGCTCGGCAGCAACGACGGCATCGTGTCGATCTACTGGTCGCCGTGGCGGGTCGACCTGTCGCTCAACCTGTTCCTGGCCGGCATCGTCGTCACCGGCGCCTTGTCCTACTTCGCCGTCGGCACCCTCAATCGCCTGATCGGCCTGCCCGAGCGCGCCCGCGCCTGGCGCCTGCAGCGGCGTGAACGGGCCGCCCAGACCGCCCTGCGCGAGGCCATCGGCCTGCTCTACGCCGGTCGCTACAGCAGGGCCCACAAGGCGGCGCAGCGCGCGCTGGAGATCCAGGCGCTGACGCCCGAACTGACCGCCGACGCCGAGTTCGCGACGCTGGCCCATCTGCTGGCTGCCAGCAGCCTGCACCGACTGCAGGACCGCGCGCGGCGCGACGACCAGCTCGGTCGTGCGCTGACCGCGCTGGGACCGAAGGCGGCGCACCTGCCGGTGGCCGAAGGCGCGCGCCTGCTGGCCGCCGAATGGGCGATCGACGACCGCGAGGCCGAACGGGCGCTCGAGCAGCTCGCGCTGCTGCCCGCCGGTGTCGCCCGCCGCACCCAGGCCCTGCGCCTGCGCCTGCAGGCCGCCCGTCTGGCGCGTCAACCGCTGGAGGCCCTGCGCACCGCGCGTCTGCTGGCCAAGCACCAGGGCATCGCGCCGGTGGCCGCGCACGGCATCCTGCGCACGCTGGCCATCGAGGTGCTGGACACCGCCCGCGACGCCGACCAGCTGCGCCGGATCTGGTCGCAGCTGGATGCGGCGGACCGGCGCGATCCGGTGGTGACGGCGCGTGCCGCCAGCCGCTCGGTCGAGCTGGACTGCATCCCCGACGGCCGCAGCTGGCTGCGCCCGCACTGGAACGAACTGCCCAAGCTTGGCGAACGCGAGCGCGCCGCCGTGCTGAAGGCCTTCGTCGACGTCCTGCCTGGCCTGCCGGTCGACTGGCTGCCCTTGCTCGAAGAGGCCGTCTCGGCGCAGCCGGGCGACATGCCGCTGGCCCATGCGGTCGGTCGTGCGATGGCCGAACGCCAGCTCTGGGGCCGCGCGCGTCGCCTGCTGGAGACCGTCGCCCAGAGCGCGAGCGCCGAACCGGCCCAGCGCCAGGACGCCTGGCGCTGGCTCGGCCGCATCGCCGACCGCGAGGGCGACGAGGCCCAGGCGCAGCGCTGCTACCGCGAGGCCGCACAATTTTCCTGAAAAGAGTTGACGAATCGGAATTCCGATTGTTATAGTAGCGGTCTTGATTGCAGTGCGGCTGTAGCTCAGTTGGATAGAGTACTTGGCTACGAACCAAGGGGTCGTGGGTTCGAATCCTGCCAGCCGCACCAAAGAAAATGACGGGCCAGCTTCCACAAGGAGCTGGCCCGTTTCCTTTTGGGTCGCCAGATTTGTTGCCGGTCTTGTTGCCGGTTCTGTTTCTGGTTCCGGATGCTCTTCCGGCGACGCGCCTCAGCGCGACGTGATCACCACTTCATCTCGCCCTTGTTGACCTTCGCGCCCAGGTCCAGTGCAAAGCCCAGACCGGCGGTCGGGTAGGCCTTCTGCATGGCGTCGATCAGGTCGGCGGACTTCGTCGCGCGGGACAGTTCCTGCTCGTAGCGGATCAGGTAGTCGCGCGTGAACCGGATCGACGAGTCGTCGAGCTTCGTCCCCGCCTGCATGTGACCCGGCACGACCAGCGTGGGGTGCAGCGCCAGCATCTCGTCGAGCTGGGCGATCCAGGCCTGGCGCTCGGCCGGCTGCTGGGTGTCGGCGGTCCAGGCGTGCAGGTTGCCGAGGATCGCGATGTTGCCGGCGATGACCCGCTGCGACGGGATCCACAGCCACGGGCGGTGTGCCAGCACGCCGCTGGTGCCGCGAACCTCGACGGTCTGGCCGTCGACGCTGAACGAGTTGCCGGCGATCGTGTCGGGCACGATCGGCTTCGTGGGTGCGTTGACGCCCATCTTCGGACCCCAGAACGCGACCTTGCCGGCCAGCCTGGCCTGCAGCTTCTCGCGCACCGCAGGCGAGGTCAGCACCTGCGCCTGCGGGAACAGGCTCTTCAGGGTCTCGGCGCCGAAGTAGAAGTCCGGATCGGCGTTGCTGATGAAGATGGTCTTCAAGGGCTTGCCGGCGTCGAGCACGTCGGCGGCGATGCGCAGGGCATCGGCGCGGGTGAAGCCGCTGTCGATCACGGCGGCTTCGGTGGCGCCGCTGAGCACGACGGCGTTGACGTGGAAGCTGTTGGCGTCGGCGTTGTAGACCTTGATGTTGAGCGGCGCGACGCGGTTGGCGGCGGCTGCGGTCGTGGCGCCGGGGGTCTGTGCCGCCGCCGGGTCGCTGGCGACGATGCCCAGGGCCAGGACGGGGGCCAGCAAGGCCAGGATCGGACGGAGGGTTCGGGTGGAGGTCATCTGCATCTCTCGGTTTCGGTTGCGATGACGTGACTGTATTGATTGCAATCCAGTAGAAAAACGGCATCTCGATACAATGTTCATTGCTCATTTCGATGCAATGAAAGGTCCGCCATGGATCGCCTGACCGCCACGCGGGTGTTCGTCACCGTCGTCGAACAGGGCAGCCTGACCCAGGCGGCCGACCAGCTGGACATGTCGACGGCGATGGTCAGCCGCTACCTTGCGGCGATGGAAACGTGGCTCGGCGCGCGGCTGCTGCACCGGACCACCCGCCGCATCAGCCTGACCGACGCCGGCCAGGCCGCGCTGATGTCGTGTCGCCAGCTGCTGGACCTGGCCGAGGACGTGCGCCACCAGGCTGCCGAGAGCAGCCGGGTGCCGAGCGGACGCCTGCGCATCACCAGCTCGGCGTCGTTCGCGGAATCGCAGCTGGCGCCGGCGCTGGCCGAGTTCCAGCGGCGCCATCCGCAGGTCAGCGTGACGCTGCTGGCGACCGACCGCAGCACCGACCTGGCGGCCGAGCGCATCGACCTGGCCGTGCGCACCACCAACGCGCTTGAACCGACCTTGATCGCGCGCCGGCTGTCGGTCTGTCGATCGGTCGTCTGCGCCTCACCCGGCTATCTGGCGCGGCATGGCACGCCGACGCGGGTCGAGGACCTGGCGGCCCACCGCTGTCTCGTGCATGCGCTGGTCAGCGCGACCCAGTTCCGGCTGCGGCTGGACGGGGCGTGGGTCGAGCCGCCGGTGGTCGAGACCCTGTCGACCAACGACACCGCCGTGCTGCGGCGTGCGGCGGTCGAGGGCAGTGGCGTGGCCATCCTGCCGACCTACCTGATCGCCGATGACCTGCATGCCGGCCGGCTGGTCCACCTGCTGCCGGCCTGCGAGCCCGAGCCGCTGGGCATCCACGCGGTCTTCCTGTCGCGCCAGCACCAGCCGCTGGCGCAGCGCCTGCTGGTCGACTTCCTGGCCGAACGCCTGGGCGGCGACACCCCGCCGTGGGACCGGCAGGTCGAACACTGAACGCGCCCGCCAGCCGGCGCGGGTTCACTCCTCGCCCGACGCGGGCAAGCCCTCCATCAGCTCGATCAGCTCGTCCAGCGTGGCGTAGAAGCGATCGATGAACTCGCGGCCGATGTGGGCCTCGATGGTCTGGTAGATCGCCTCGATCTGCGGCGCCATCGTGGCGGCCAGCTCGCGGCTGCGGTCGGTCAGCGACACCTCCACGCGCCGCGCGTCGTTGGCATGACGTTCGCGGCGCACCAGGCCAAGGTCGTCCATGCGCGCCAGCACGCCTGCCAGGCTGGGGCTGGAGATGCGGCAGACGTCGACGATCTGGCGCGGCTCCAGCGGCCCGCGCTCCAGCAGCGCCCGCACGATGCGCCACTGCTGTTCGGTCACGCCGTGTTCGTTGAGCACCGGCCGGAACTGCGAGATGACGCTTTCGCGCGCATGCAGCAGCAGCAGCGGCAGGTTGCGGTGGCGCAGGCCTGTCTCGCGGACCTTGACGGTGCGCTGGCGCACTGATGGTTTTGGGTCGGTTGACATGCTCAGATCTTAGCGAATACATTGCTAACACATTAGTGAATCGCACCGCGAGAACGCTCTGGCCATGTCCCCCCTGACTGCTGCACCGGCCTTGCCGGACCTGGATGTCGCACCCTGGCGCCTCAGCGGCACGGTGATCGCGGCGCTGCTGAACCATGTCCCGCAATGGACGGCGCTCGGCGAGGCCGTGAACCTGCCGCCCTACAAGGCGCCGGCCCGCGCGCCGGTGCTGGCGGTCCGGCCGCGCCACACGCTGACAGGGCCGGGCGCCCGTGTCGAGGCCGGTGCGCAAGGCCTGAGCGTCGGCGCGTCGCTGGCCATCGTCATCGGCCGCACCGCCTGCCGTGTCGATGCGGCCGGGGCGCTCGCCCATGTCGCCGGCTACACGATCGCGGTCGACCTGTCCGTGCCGCACGACAGCCACTACCGGCCGGCCGTCCGGCTGCGCGCCCGCGACGGCTCCTGCGTGATCGGCCCGGTGGTCGTGCCGGCCGCACGCATCGCCACGCCCGACGCCCTGGCCGTGACGGTCGACATCGGCGGCACCACCGCGCAGTCCACCGACACCGCCGACCGCTTGCGCGGCGTCGCGCAGCTGATCGCCGACGTCACCGAGTTCATGACGCTGCAGCCCGGCGACCTGCTGCTGCTGGGCGAGCCGCACGGCGCGCCGGTCGCGCACGCGGGCGATGCCGTCACCGTGTCCATCGAGGGCATCGGCACCCTGGCCTTCGAGCTGGTGCCGGAAGCCGGGAGTCGCGCATGAAGACCGCACGTGTCGCCTACGCGGGCGCGATCCACACCGCCCATCCGCATCCGGCCGGCCTGCAGCTGGCCGATGGCCGCGTGCTGGCCGAGGACCAGGTCGTCTGGTTGCCGCCGTTCGAGGTCGGCAGCGTCATCGCGCTGGGCCTGAACTACGCAGACCACGTCAAGGAACTCAGCCAGGAACTGACGATAGGCTCAGCCGATGAGCCACTGGTCTTCCTGAAGAGCGCCGGCAGCCTGCTGGGCCATCGGGGCGTGACGCGCCGCCCGGCCGGCGTCACCTTCATGCACTACGAATGCGAGCTGGCCGTGGTGATCGGCAAGACCGCCCGGCGTGTCTCGCGCGAGCGGGCAATGGACCATGTCTGGGGCTACACCGTCTGCAACGACTACGCGATCCGCGACCACCTCGAGAACTGGTATCGCCCCAACCTGCGGGTCAAGAACCGCGACGGCGCGACCGTGCTCGGCCCGTGGTTCGTCGAGGCCGCCGACGTGCCCGATCCGCATGCGCTGGCCTTGCGCACGCTGGTCAACGGCCGCGTGACGCAGCAGGGCAGCACGGCGCAGATGATCCACGACATCCCCGCGCTGATCGCCTATCTGAGCGATTTCATGACGCTGCAGGCCGGCGACGTGATCCTCACCGGCACGCCCGATGGCGTCGTCAATGTCGACGAAGGTGACGAGGTCGTCACCGAGATCGACGGCATCGGCCGGCTCGTCAACCACATCGTCGGCGACGCCGTGTTCGGCCGCTGAACCTCGCACCCTTTCCGGAGACAGACATGCGCATCCAGCACCTGATCGGCGGACGTCCCGTCGACAGCACCGCCACCTTCGAGACCGTCAACCCGGCGACGCAGGAGGTCCTCGCCGAGGTCGCCCGTGGCGGCGAGGCCGAGGTCCATGCCGCCGTGCAGGCCGCCAAGGACGCCTTCCCGGCCTGGGCCGCGCGCCCGGCCACCGAACGCGCCGCGTTGATGCGCAAGCTCGGCGAGCTGATCACGAAACACGTGCCCGAGCTGTCGCGCACCGAGACGCAGGACACCGGCCAGACGATCTCGCAGACCGGCAAGCAGCTGGTGCCGCGGGCGGCCGACAACTTCAACTACTTCGCCGAGATGTGCACGCGCGTCGACGGCCACACCTACCCGACGCCGACGCACCTGAACTACACGCTGTTCCATGCGGTCGGCGTGTGTGCGTTGATCAGCCCGTGGAACGTGCCCTTCATGACATCGACGTGGAAGGTCGCGCCCTGCCTGGCCTTCGGCAACACCGCCGTGCTGAAGATGAGCGAGCTGAGCCCGCTGACCGCCGCGCGGCTGGGCGAGCTGGCGCTGGAAGCGGGCATCCCCGCCGGCGTGCTCAACGTCGTGCACGGCTTTGGCGGCGAGGTCGGCGAGCCGCTGGTGTCGCACCCGGACGTGCGCGCCATCTCCTTCACCGGCTCGACCGTGACGGGCAACCGCATCGTCCAGAGCGCGGGCCTGAAGAAGTTCAGCATGGAGCTGGGCGGCAAGAGCCCGTTTGTCGTCTTCGCCGATGCGGACCTGGACCGCGCGCTCGATGCCGCGATCTTCATGATCTTCAGCAACAACGGCGAGCGTTGCACGGCCGGCAGCCGCATCCTGGTCGAGCGCCGCATCTATGCCGACTTCGCCGAGAAGTTCGCCGCCCGCGCCCGCCGCATCGTCGTGGGCGACCCGATGGACGAGAAGACCATCATCGGACCGATGATCAGCGCGGCCCATCTGGAGAAGGTGCGCCGCTACATCGAGCTGGGCCCGAAGGAAGGCGCGACGCTGCTGTGCGGCGGACTCGATGCACCCGAGCTGCCGGCCCATCTGCAACGTGGCAACTTCGTGCGCCCGACCGTCTTCGCCGATGTCGACAACCGCATGAAGATCGCGCAGGACGAGATCTTCGGCCCGGTCGCCTGCCTGATCCCGTTCGACGACGAGGCCGATGCGATCCGCATCGCCAACGACATTCAATACGGCCTGTCCAGCTACGTCTGGACCGAGAACATCGGCCGCGCGCATCGCGTGGCCGCCGCGATCGAGGCCGGCATGTGCTTCGTCAACAGCCAGAACGTGCGCGACCTGCGCCAGCCCTTCGGCGGCACCAAGGCCAGCGGCACCGGCCGTGAAGGTGGCACGTGGAGCTACGAGGTGTTCCTCGAACCGAAGAACGTTGCGGTGTCGATGGGCTCGCATCACATTCCGCATTGGGGAGCATGACATGACGCCCCCACGTTCACTTCGTTCACTGCCCCCCGAGGGGGCGCAGGCCACCTTCGGGGCGGCCCTTCAGGAGTCCTGACATGGGCCACGTCGCACTCGCCGCCAAGATCACCCACGTCCCGTCGATGTACCTGAGCGAACTGCCTGGCGAACGCCACGGCACGCGTCAGGACGCGATCGACGGCCACCGCGAAATCGCTCGACGCTGCAAGGCACTGGGCGTCGACACGCTGGTCGTGTTCGACACGCACTGGCTCGTCAACGCGAACTACCACATCAACTGCGCGCCGCATTTCAAGGGCAGCTACACCAGCAACGAGCTGCCGCACTTCATCGCCAACATGGCCTTCGAGTCGCCGGGCAACCCCGAGCTGGGGCAGCTGCTGGCGCGGGCCTGCACGGCGCAGGGCGTCGAGACGCTGGCGCATCACGCGACCACGCTGGACCCGGAATACGGCACGCTGGTGCCGCTGCGCTACATGAACGCCGATCAGCACTTCAAGGTGATCTCGGTCTCGGCCATGTGCACCGTCCACTACCTCAACGACAGCGCGCGGCTGGGCTGGGCGATGCGTGAGGCGATCGAGCGCGAGTACGACGGCCGCGTGGCCTTCCTCGCCAGCGGCTCGCTCAGCCACCGCTTCGCGCAGAACGGCCTGGCGCCCGAGTTCGGCTTCAAGGTCTGGAGCCCCTTCCTGGAGACGCTCGACCGGCGCGTGGTGCAGATGTGGGAGAACGCCGAGTGGCCGGCCTTCTGCGAGATGCTGCCCGAGTACGCCAGCAAGGGCCACGGCGAAGGCTTCATGCACGACACCGCGATGCTGTTGGGCGCCCTGGGCTGGAGCGGCTACGACGGCCGCGCCGAAGTCGTCACGCCGTACTTCGGTGCCTCGGGCACGGGCCAGATCAACGCGATCTTCCCGGTCACGCCGCAGACCGGCGCGCAGGTGCCGGCGCCGCAGGCCTCGCGGGCCACCGGCTACCGCGACATCTCGCGTCTGTGAGGAAAGGGTCGACGCCATGCCCCATCTCGTGATCCTCTACACCGCCACGCTGGACCGTCCGGCCGGGCAGGGCGGCACCGACATGACGGCGCTGTGCCGCGCGCTGGCCGACACGATGGTCGAGCAGCGTGACGAGGCCGGCAAGACCGTCTTCCCGCTCGGCGGCGTGCGCGTGCTGGCCTACCCGGCGGCGCACCACGCCGTGTCGGACGGGGGTGCGGCCGGTCGCGCGGCCGGTGGCGACGGTGTCTACGACTTCGTCTACCTGAACCTTCGAATGGCACGCGGTCGCAGCGCGGCCGTCCACCAGCAGGTGGGCGAGGCCTTGACGGCCCGGACCCGCGCCCACTTCGCGCCACTGCTGGCCGCGCGCCACATCGGCATCACGCTGCAGGTCGACGAAGGCCCGGAGGTCTTCGACGCCAAGACCAGCACGCTGCACCCGCTGTTCCAGACACCTGCCGGCACCACACCGAAAGCCTGAGGCCATGCTCGCACCCGACCTGATCGAACAACTGGCTCAGCAGCTGAGCCAGGCCCGCAAGACCCGCACGCCGCTGCGCCAGTTCTCGCGCCAGTACCCGGAGATGACGATCGAGGACGGCTACGCCATCCAGCGCGCCTGGGTGCGGCTGGAGCTGGCCGCCGGCCGCACGATCAAGGGCCGCAAGATCGGCCTGACCTCGCGTGCGATGCAGCTGTCCAGCCAGATCACCGAGCCCGACTACGCGCCGCTGATGGACGACATGTTCTTCGAGTCCGGTGGCGACATCCCGGTCGACCGCTTCATCGCGCCACGGGTCGAGGTCGAGCTGGCCTTCATCCTGGGCAAGCCGCTGAAGGGCCCGGGCGTGACGATCTTCGACGTGCTGTCGGCGACCGACTATGTCGTGCCGGCGCTGGAGATCATCGACTCACGCATCGAGCAGTTCGACCGCGAGACGCGGGCCATGCGCAAGGTCTTCGACACCATCAGCGACTTCGCCGCCAACGCCGGCATCGTGCTGGGCGGCCGGCCGGTGCGGCCGCTGGATGTCGACCTGCGCTGGGTCGGCGCGATGCTGCACAAGAACGGCGTCATCGAGGAGACCGGCCTGGCCGCCGGCGTGCTGGGCCACCCGGCCACCGGCGTGGCCTGGCTGGCCAACAAGATCGCCCCCTACGACGAGGGCCTGCGGGCCGGTGACGTTGTGCTGGCCGGCTCGTTCACGCGGCCGACACCGGCCGTCAAGGGCGACAGCCTGCATGCCGACTACGGGCCGCTGGGCTCGGTGTCGTTCCGCTTCGTCTGACGGTCTGGAGTCCCGACATGTCCGATCCCCACGTGCGTCCGGCCCGCTTCAGTGCCGAGGAATGGGCGGCCCGCGTCCAGCTTGCGGCCTGCTACCGGATCTTTGCCCACCTGGGCTGGTCCGAGCTGATCTACAACCACATCTCGCTGCGCGTGAGTGGCGGCGAAGACGGTGAATCGCACTTCCTGGTCAACCCCTTCGGCCTGCACTACAGCGAGGTCACGGCCTCCAACCTGGTCAAGGTCGACACGGCGGGGCGCATCGTCGGCCACAGCGACTGGCCGATCAACCCGGCCGGCTTCACCTTCCACGGCGCCATCCATGCGACCTTGCCCGACGCGCATTGCGTCATGCACGTGCACACCACGCCGACGCTGGCGGTGTGCTGCACGCAGGAGGGCCTGAGCTACACCAACTTCTACGCCGCGCAGCTCTGGGGCCAGGTCGCGTACCACGACTTCGAGGGCATCACCGTCCACCTCGACGAGGGCCGGCGCATCCTCGCCAGCGCCGCCGGCAAGCCGGTGCTGCTGCTGCGCAACCACGGCCCGGTGGTGATCGGCCACAGCCTGGCCCAGGCCTTCAGCCTGATGTGGCTGGTGCAGCGGGCCTGCGAGGTGCAGGTCGCGTCGCAGGCGCTCGGGCCGCTGCGGGCGATACCCGTGCCGGTGCTGGAAGGCTGCGTGCGCGACTCGCTGAACTTCGACCCGCGCTTCGGCGCCGGACAGGACGCCTTCGCCGCGATGCAGCGGCTGATCGACCGCATCGACCCGGGCTACCGCGCCTGACAGCCGAGTTCGCCATGTTGCCCATCCCCACCAACACCTTCCGCGACGCGCTGCGTGCCGGCCGCCCCCAGATCGGCCTGTGGGTCGGACTGGCCGATGCCAACGCGGCCGAGGCGCTGGCCTGCACCGGCTACGACTGGCTGCTGCTGGACGGCGAACACGCGCCCAACGACCCGCGCACGGTGCTCGACCAGCTGCGCGCCATCGCGCCCTATCCCGTACAGGCGGTGGTGCGGCCGGTGCAGGGCGACGTCGCGCTGGTCAAGCAGTACCTCGACATCGGCGCGCAGACGCTGCTGGTGCCGATGGTCGACACGGCCGAACACGCCGCGTTGATGGTGCGGGCGATGCGCTACGCGCCCGAGGGCATCCGCGGCATGGGCGCGGCGCTGGCGCGGGCCTCGCGCTGGAACCAGGTCGACGACTACCTGAACCAGGCCAACGACCAGATGTGCCTGCTGGTGCAGGCCGAGAGCCCCTTGGCCATCGCCAACCTGCGCGACATCGCCGAGGTCGACGGCGTCGACGGCGTGTTCTTCGGCCCGGCCGACCTGTCTGCCTCGATGGGCCTGCGCGGCCAGCCCAACCATGCGGACGTGCAGCGCGTGATCCTCGACGGCATCGCCACGGTGCGCGCGGCCGGCAAGGCCGCGGGCATCCTGAGTGCGGACCCGCTGGCGGCGCAGCGCTACCTCGATGCGGGCGCGCTGTTCGTCGCCGTCGGTGTTGACACCAGCCTGCTGGTCAAGGCGGCGCGTGAGCTGCGCCAGCGCTTCCGGCCGGGTGGCACCTTGCCAACAGCCCCGTTGCCATCGGACCTTCCGCCGACCGGCCCCTACTGACGCGCTGAACGGCGCGCCGGCCCGACACCTTTCCCTCCCCCGTCCACCAGCCGAGACCTTGCGGGTCACGGCTGGCGGGCGGACTCGTCCCTGCATCACCTCATTCCATTCCAGACCGGAGACCCCGATGAACAAGCCTTCCTTCCAGAACGTCCTCAGCCGCCGACACCTGCTCGGCAGCGCCGCAGCCCTGGCCCTGGGCAGTCCGCTGGCAGCCCTGGCGCAGGACGACCGGCCGATCGAGTGGGTCGTCGGCATGGCCGCCGGCGGTGGCTCGGATGTCGTGGCCCGCACCGTCGCCGAGGCGATGGGCAAGCAGCTCGGCCGCAACATCGTGGTCGTCAACAAGCCCGGTGCGGCGACCAACATCGCCGCCGACTACGTTGCCAAGGCGCGCGACGTCGACAACGTGCTGCTGACCGGCGACTTCGCGACGCTGGCGTCCAACCCGTGGCTGTACGGCAAGCTCAGCTACAACGCCGAACGCGACCTCGGCAGCGTCGGCATGCTGGTGCGATTCCCGCTGATCGTGGTGGTGTCGCCGGAACATCCGGCCCGCAGCTTCAAGGACCTGGTGGCCTGGATCAAGGCGCAGAAGGACCCGGCGAGCTATGCCTCGCCCGGCGCCGGCACGCCGCACCACCTGGCCACCGAGCTGCTGCTGCGCAAGGTCGGCCTGAAGGGTTCGCACATCCCGTATCGCGGCGCGGCCCCGGCGCTGCAGGACGTCATCGGCGGCCAGGTGCCCTACATGCTGGTCGAGTCGGCCGGCGGCATGCCGCTGATCCAGTCCGGCAAGCTGCGCGCACTGGCGGTGGGCACGGCCCGGCGCATGGCGACCCTGCCGGACGTGCCGACGCTGCAGGAGCAGGGCGTGGCCGGCTTCGAGGCCTTCGCCTGGCAGGGCCTGTCGGTGCCGGCCGGAGCCTCGCCCGCCAACGTCGCGCGCCTGAGCAAGGCGCTGCAGGCGGCGCTGGAGTCGACGATGGTCAAGGCGCGTTTCCAGGCCCTGGGCGTCGAGGCGATGCCCGGCACGCCCGAGCAGATGAACCGCTTCGCCAAGGCCGAGCGTGAACGCTGGGGCGCGCTGATCAGCGAGCTGCAGCTCAAGCTCGATTGAAGGGAAGGGCGATGAACACGACGATGTCTTCGATCGCCTTGCGCGATGCCAGCCTGTTGCGCCAGCAATGCCTGATCGACGGCCAGTGGGTCGATGCCGATGCGCTCGGCACGATCGAGGTCCGCGACCCGGCCAGCGGCGAATGGCTGGCGCAGGTGCCCGATGCCGGCGCGGCCGAGACGCGCCGCGCCATCGAGGCCGCCGAGCGGGCCTTGCCGGCCTGGCGCGAGCGCACCGCCGAGGACCGCGCGCGGCTGCTGCGGCGCTGGTTCGAGCTGCTGATGCAGCATCAGGACGACCTCGCGCTGATCATGACCCGCGAGCAGGGCAAGCCGCTGGCCGAGGCGCGTGGCGAGATCGCCTATGCCGCGTCCTACATCGAGTGGTATGCGGAAGAGGCGCGCCGGCTCTATGGCGACGTCTTGCCGTCGCCCTGGGCCGACAAGCGCATCGTGGTGCTGAAGGAGCCGGTCGGCGTCTGCGCCGCGATCACGCCGTGGAACTTCCCCGCCGCGATGATCACGCGCAAGGTCGCACCGGCCCTGGCGGCGGGCTGCACCATCGTCGTCAAGCCAGCCTCGCAGACGCCGCTGTCTGCCCTGGCGCTGGCGGTGCTGGCCGAACGGGCCGGCATCCCGGCGGGCGTCATCGGCGTCGTGACCGGGCGGGCCTCGGCGGTCGGCGGCGAGCTGACCGCCAACCCGGCGGTGCGCAAGCTGACCTTCACCGGCTCGACCGAGGTCGGCCGCGTGCTGGCCGCGCAGAGCGCGCCGAGCCTGAAGAAGCTGTCGATGGAGCTGGGCGGCAACGCGCCCTTCATCGTCTTCGACGACGCCGACCTGGACGCGGCGGTCGAGGGCGCCATCGCCTCCAAGTACCGCAACACCGGCCAGACCTGCGTCTGCACCAATCGCCTGCTGGTGCAGGACGGCGTCTACGAGGCCTTCGCCGAGAAGCTCGCCGCTGCCGTCACGAAGCTCCAGGTCGGCGCCGGCACCGAGCCCGGCGTGCTGCAGGGGCCGCTGATCGACGCCAAGGCGCTGGCCAAGGTCGAGGAACTGGTCGCCGATGTGGTCGCGCAGGGCGGCCGGGTCGTCACCGGCGGGCGCCGCCACGCGCGGGGCGGCACCTTCTACGAACCGACCGTCCTGACCGATGTCACCGCGTCGATGAAGGTCGCGCGCGAGGAGATCTTCGGCCCGGTGGCGCCGCTGTTCCGCTTCCACGATGACGAGCAGGCGATCGCGATGGCCAACGACACCGAGTTCGGCCTGGCCGCCTACTTCTACACGCAGAGCCACCGCCGCGTCTGGCGCGTCGCCGGTGCGCTGGCCTACGGCATGGTGGGCATCAACAGCGGCGTCATCAGCACGGCGGTCGCGCCCTTCGGCGGCGTCAAGCAGTCGGGCATGGGCCGCGAGGGCTCGAAGTACGGCATCGACGACTACCTGCAGACCAAGTACCTCTGCGTCGGCGGGCTCTGATCACGGAACGGGGCGGCAACGTCCGGGTCCGGACGTTGCGGCAAGGCCCGGGTCGACCTGTTCACTGACCTGTCCATGCGATGGGAAAACCCGCTTCATAAGAGGTCAGATGTCTTACTAATATGGTGGACATTGCACGATCCCACCACCCACAGGAGACACCTTGCGTCCATCACCTTCGAGCCTGAACCCGTCGACCACTCCGGCCCCGGCCCCGTCACGCACGTTCGGCCTTTGCCTGCTGGCCGCCAGCGTCGCCAGCGCCGTCGCCGCCTGCGGGGGCAGCGACAGCGCCGCGCTGACCGCGGTCGAACCGAGCCGCACGGCCTCGGTCAACCCCGTCATGGCCTGCGCGGCGCTGGCCGGGCAGACCGTCGCCGAGGTCCTGGTGACCTCCGCCGTCCCGGTGCCGCAGACGGCGACGCTGCCGGCCTATTGCAAGGTCAACGGCACACGGACCGGCACCGAGCTGGACCTGGAAATCCGTCTGCCCGACACCTGGACGCAGCGCTATGTCCAGCAGGGCGGCGCCGGCTTCGACGGCTCGATTCCGGCGGTCGGCACGAACAACACGGCGCTGAGCCTGCACGCCGTCCAGGGCGCGACCAATGGCGGGCATCGTGATCCGAGCGGCGCCGGTTTCCTCCACAACCCGGCCCGGATCCAGCTCTACGCGCACACCGCGATCGGCTACGGCACGGCATTCGGCAAGGCCGTGACGGCGCGCTACTACGGCCGCAACCCGAGCTACGCCTACTTCGAAGGCTGTTCGAACGGGGGTCGGGGGGCCTTCAACGCGGCCGACAAGTACGGCTCGCAGTTCGACGCGGTCATCGCCGGTGCCCCGAACAAGAACCTGCCCGGTCTGGTCGAGCAATGGACCCGCGCGACCCAGCTGAGCCTGCCGCCGGCCGACAAGCTGAGCGCCATCCATGCGGCGGCGGTGCAGAAGTGCGACGCGCTGGACGGCGCGACCGACGGGATCATCTCGAACGGGGCGGCCTGCCGCTTCGATCCGACCGTCGACCTGCCGGCCTCGGCGGGCGTGACGGCGGTCCAGGCCGCCGCGATCCGCACGCTGATGACCGACCTGAAGCTGGCCAACGGCACCACGATCTATTCGGGCATCGGCTATGGCGACCTGCTGCAGTGGGGCCCCATGTACGCCGCGCTCGGCATCGGTCACATGAAGAACGTCGTGCGCAGCGACGCGAACTGGAACCCGGCGACGTTCTCGGTCGACGGCGACTACGCGGCGATCGACAGCGTGACCGGCGGCTACGGCTTCAGCGCCTCGACCGGCGGGCTGGCCAGCTTCCTGATGGCCGGCAAGAAGATCGTGATCTGGCACGGCTCGGACGACTCGCTGCTGTCGCACCGCGAGACCATCCGCACCTGGCAGCCGGTGGCGGACGCGGCCGGTGCGGCGGCGCAGAACGCGCGGCTGTACATCGCCTCGGGCGTGAACCACTGCGGCGGTGGCGACGGGGCCGACACCTTCGACCTGCTGACGCCGACGATGGCCTGGGTCGAACACGGCACGGACCCGGGCACGCCCACCGCGTCGAAGCTCGGCAGCGACGGCACGGTGCAGTTCACGCGGCCGCTCTGCCAGCACCCGGCCTACCCGAAGTACAAGGGTTCGGGCGACCTGCGCAGCGCGGCGAGCTACGCCTGCAGCACCAGCTGAGCGGCCTGCGCCGTCCGGCATCCGGCCAGCGCCGGACATGAAAAAGCCCGGCCTTGGCCGGGCTTTGTGCTGTCTGCGGGGCAGGGCGGCGTCAGCCGGTCACAGCACCTTGGCGATCGAGTCGACCACGTAGCCGAGGTTCTGGTCGTTGAGCGCGGCCACGCAGATGCGGCCCGAGTCGACGCCGTAGACGCCGAACTCGTCGCGCAGGCGGAGCATCTGGTCCTTGGTCAGGCCCGAGTAGCTGAACATGCCCTTCTGCTGGGCGATGAAGCTGAAGTCGCGGTTGACGCCGGCGGCCTTCAGGCGCTCGACCAGCGCGGTGCGCATCTGGCGGATGCGGGTGCGCATGCCGGCCAGTTCGTTCTCCCACTGCTGGCGCAGTTCCGGCGTGGTCAGCACGGTGGCGACGACTTGCGCGCCATGCGTCGGCGGGTTGGAGTAGTTGGTGCGGATGACGATCTTCAGCTGCGACAGCACGCGGCCGGCCTCTTCCTGGCTGCCGCAGACGACGCTGAGCGCGCCGACCCGTTCGCCGTAGAGCGAGAAGCTCTTCGAGAACGAGGTCGAGACGAAGAACTCGATGCCGGCGGCGAGGAACTTCTGGACGGCCGCGCCGTCCTCGGTGATGCCGTCGCCGAAGCCCTGGTAGGCCATGTCGAGGAAGGCGACGAGGTTGCGCGACTGGACCGCGTCGACGACCTGGTCCCACTGGGCCGGCGTGATGTCGTAGCCGGTCGGGTTGTGGCAGCAGGCGTGCAGCACGACCACGGTGCCGGCGGCGGCCGAACGCAGCGCGCCGATCATGGCGTCGAAGTTCACGCCCTTGGCGGCGGCGTCGTAGTACGGGTAGGTGCCGACCTCGAAGCCCGCGTTGGTGAACAGCGCACGGTGGTTCTCCCAGCTCGGGTCGGAGATCAGCACCTTCGCGCCCGGGTTGACGCGCTTGAGGAAATCCGCGCCGATCTTCAGGCCGCCGGTGCCGCCGATGGCCTGCACCGTGGCAACCCGGCCGCCCTTGACGACGGCGCTGTCGGCGCCGAAGACGAGGCCCTGCACGGCCTTGTCGTAGGCGGCGATGCCGTCGATCGGCAGGTAGCCGCGCGCCTTGGGCGCTTCCATCATCTGGCGCTCGGCCGCGATGACGCACTGGAGCAGCGGCAGCTTGCCGTTCTCGTCGAAGTAGACGCCCACGCCCAGGTTGACCTTGGCGGGGTTGGTGTCGGCACCGAATTGTTCGTTCAACCCGAGGATCGGGTCACGCGGCGCCATCTCGACGGAGGTGAAGAGGGACATGGTCTGGCCTGTCGGCAGGAGTTGGAGGGAGAAAACGCCCTGAGTTACCCTGAGCGGTTGTCGAAATTTTAGCGGTGAGGACAGGTTCAGCATGAGTGAACGCATGAGCGCAGCCCGGGGCACCGACCTGCCGGTCGCCCACCCGGCGGAGGCCACCGACGCGCCGCCCGGGCAGGGCACCTTCGTGCGCTACGAGGGTTCGCCCTTCGAGCTCTACCAGCCGTACCCGCCGGCCGGCGACCAGCCCGCGGCGATCGACGCGCTGTGCGAGGGCATCTCCGACGGCCTGACCTTCCAGACGCTGCTGGGCGTGACCGGCTCGGGCAAGACCTACACGATGGCCAACACCATCGCGCGGATGGGCCGCCCGGCGATCGTCTTCGCGCCCAACAAGACGCTGGCCGCGCAGCTCTACGCCGAGTTCCGCGAGTTCTTCCCGCACAACGCGATCGAGTACTTCGTCAGCTACTACGACTACTACCAGCCCGAGGCCTACGTCCCGCAGCGCGACCTGTTCATCGAGAAGGACAGCTCGATCAACGAGCACATCGAGCAGATGCGGCTGTCGGCCACCAAGAGCGTGCTGGAGCGCCGCGACACGGTGATCGTCGCGACCGTCAGCGCGATCTACGGCATCGGCAAGCCCGAGGACTACACCCAGATGCGCTTCATCGTGCGCGTGGGCGACCGCATCGGCCAGCGCGACGCCATCGCGCAGCTGATCCGGATGCAGTACACGCGCAACGACACCGACTTCTCGCGCGGCGCCTTCCGCGTGCGCGGCGACACGATCGACATCTTCCCGGCCGAACACTCGGAACTGGCCGTGCGCATCGAGATGTTCGACGACGAGATCGAGTCGCTGCAGCTGTTCGACCCGCTGACCGGCAAGGTCCGCCAGAAGGTGCCGCGCTTCACGATCTACCCGTCCAGCCACTACGTGACGCCGCGCGAGCGGGTGCTGGCGGCGATCGACGGCATCAAGAACGAGCTGCGCGAACGGCTGGCCGAGTTCGTCGCCGCCGGCAAGCTGGTCGAGGCCCAGCGCATCGAGCAGCGCACCCGCTTCGATCTGGAGATGCTCCAGGAGGTCGGCCACTGCAAGGGCATCGAGAACTACAGCCGCCACCTGTCGGGCGCGCAGCCGGGCGAGCCGCCGCCGACGCTGGTCGACTACCTGCCGCCCGACGCGCTGATGTTCCTGGACGAGAGCCACGTGCTGATCGGCCAGCTGGGCGGCATGTACAACGGCGACCGGGCGCGCAAGACCACGCTGGTCGAATACGGCTTCCGCCTGCCCAGCGCGATGGACAACCGGCCGCTGCGCTTCGAGGAGTTCGAACGCAAGATGCGCCAGGCGGTGTTCGTCTCGGCCACGCCGGCCGACTACGAGAACCGCAACGCCGGCCAGGTGGTCGAGCAGGTCGTGCGCCCGACCGGGCTGGTCGACCCGACGGTGGAGGTCCGGCCGGCCACGCACCAGGTCGACGACGTGCTGCAGGAGATTCGCCAGCGCGTCGTCATCCACGAGCGCGTGCTGATCACCACGCTGACCAAGCGCATGGCCGAGCAGCTGACCGACTACCTGTCGGAGAACGGCGTCAAGGTGCGCTACCTGCACTCGGACATCGACACGGTCGAGCGGGTCGAGATCCTGCGCGACCTGCGCCTGGGCACCTTCGACGTGCTGGTGGGCATCAACCTGCTGCGCGAGGGGCTGGACATCCCGGAGGTGTCGCTGGTGGCCATCCTCGATGCCGACAAGGAAGGCTTCCTGCGGGCCGAGCGCAGCCTGATCCAGACCATCGGCCGGGCGGCGCGCAACGTCAACGGCAAGGCGATCCTCTATGCCGACCGCATCACCGAGTCGATGCGCAAGGCCATCGGCGAGACCGAGCGGCGGCGCGCCCGCCAGGTCGCCTTCAACGCCGAACACGGCATCACGCCGCGCGGCATCCGCAAGCAGATCAAGGAACTGATCGACGGCGTCTACGGCGAGAAGTCCGGCCGCGACGCGGTGCCGACGGACCGCCAGACGGCGGAGGTCGAGGCGCTGTCCGAGAAGGATCTCGGCAAGCGCATCAAGCAGCTGGAGAAGCAGATGCTCGAACACGCCCGCAACCTCGAATTCGAGCAGGCCGCCCGCCTGCGCGACCAGCTGGCCCACCTGCGCGAGCAGGCCTTCGGCGCGGCGGTGTCGGACCATCCGCTGGTGCCGGCGGCGGGCAAGGGGGCGGCATGAGCCGGCCGATGACGGGGCGCCAGACGCCGGCGCTGGTCATCCCGGCCTTCGACGAACGCGCGCCGCTGCGTGTCCTGATGGTCTGCATGGGCAACATCTGCCGCTCGCCGACCGCCGAGGCGGTGCTGCGCCATCACGCCGACATGGCCGGGCTGTCGAGCCGGCTGGTGGTCGATTCGGCCGGCACCCACGCCAGCTCGACCTCCCGGGCGCCGGCCGATCCGCGCTCGGTCGCCCATGCGGCGCGGCGCGGCTACGACCTCGCCGGGCTGCAGTCGCGGCGCGTCAAGGCGGCCGATTTCGACCGCTTCGACCTGGTCCTGGGGATGGACGACGACAACCTCGACAGCCTGCGCGGGCTGTGCCCGCCCGAGCGGTCCGACCGGCTGCACCTGCTGATGAGCTGCGCCCCAGCCGGCGCGCCCCGGGCGGTGCCGGATCCGTACTACGGCGGTCCGGCCAACTTCGAATGGGCACTGGACCTGATCGAGGCGGCCTGCCTGGGCCTGGTCGAACGCCTGAAGAACGACGGAACCTGAGCGGCCCGGCGGTGATCCGACGAACGGGCATGCAGCTGGCGTGCCGACCTCACGCTTCCTGCGGTCTTCCGGTGACCGCTCTATAATCGAGTAAAACACTCGGGATAGAGGGCGAGGGTCAACCAGCTTGCAGCCCCGGGTGCGCCAACCCGGCGTTCCCGATGTTCGCGAGTTCCAGGAGTACACCGCTATGCGATTGACAACCAAGGGCCGTTTTGCAGTGACCGCCATGATCGACCTGGCGCTGCGTGAGCACACCGGGCCGGTGGCCCTGGCGGCCATCAGCTCGCGCCAGCAGATCTCGCTGTCCTACCTCGAGCAGCTGTTCGGCAAGCTGCGCCGCCACGAACTCGTCGAGAGCACGCGCGGTCCGGGCGGGGGTTACTCGCTGGGCCGCAAGGCCGAGGACATCACCGTCGCCGACATCATCGTCGCGGTCGACGAGGCGATCGACGCCACCGGCTGCGGCGGCGGCGAGAACTGCATGGGCGACGACACCGGGCGCTGCATGACGCACGACCTGTGGACCAGCCTGAACGCGAAGATGCTGGAGTACCTGCACTCGATCTCGCTGCGCAGCCTCGTCGAGGACCAGCTCGCCAAGGGCATCTCGGTCGAGGAGGCGCCGATCAAGCGCGCGATCTCGAGCGTGCCGGTGGTCAAGCCGATCAAGGTCACCGCGCCGAACTCGGTCTTCGCCCTGGGCAGCGCGCTCTCCAAGTAACCCGGTTCCACGGAAGACGACCCGGCCCGGCCGAGACCGGCCGAGCCGCTGCCTTGCACGGCAGGTCGATCCCGAAGTTCCCAACCACGACACGCCGGACCACCGGCCCGCATCATGGACATGACCCCGCACTTCCCCATCTACATGGACTACGGCGCGACCACGCCCTGCGACCCCCGTGTGGTCGACGCGATGGTGCCGTGGCTGCGGGAGCACTTCGGCAACCCGGCGTCGCGCAGCCATGCGTGGGGCTGGGAAGCCGAGGAAGCCGTCGAGAAGGCCCGCGTGCAGGTCGCCGAGCTGATCGGCGCCGACCCGCGCGAGATCGTCTGGACCTCCGGCGCGACCGAGTCGAACAACCTCGCCATCAAGGGCGCGGCGCAGTTCTACAAGACCCGCGGCAAGCACATCGTCACCGTCAAGACCGAGCACAAGGCCGTGCTAGACACGGTGCGCGAGCTGGAGCGCCAGGGCTTCGACGCCACCTATCTGGACGTGCAGGCGGACGGCCTGCTCGACCTCGACCGGTTCAAGGACGCGCTGCGCCCGGACACCATCCTGGTGTCGGTCATGGCCGTCAACAACGAGATCGGCGTGATCCAGGACCTCGTGGCGATCGGCAACCTCTGCCGCGAGCGCGGGATCATCTTCCACGTCGACGCGGCCCAGGCCACCGGCAAGATGCCGCTGGACATGGCCACGCTGCCGATCGACCTGCTGAGCCTGGCCTCGCACAAGACCTACGGCCCCAAGGGCATCGGCGCGCTGTACGTGCGCCGCAAGCCGCGCGTGCGCCTGGAAGCGCAGATGCACGGTGGCGGCCATGAGCGCGGCATGCGCTCGGGCACCCTGCCGACCCACCAGTGTGTCGGCATGGGCGAGGCCTTCCGCATCGCCCGCGTCGAGATGGCCGACGAGATCGAGCGCATCCGCGGCCTGCACCAGCGCCTGGTCAACGGCCTGAAGGACATCGAGCAGGTGTTCTTCAATGGCGACCTGGTGCGCCGCGTGCCGCACAACATCAACGCGTCCTTCAACTTCGTCGAGGGCGAGTCGCTGATCATGGGCGTCAAGGGCCTGGCGGTCTCGTCCGGCTCGGCCTGCACCTCGGCCAGCCTGGAGCCCAGCTACGTGCTGCGCGCCCTCGGCCGCAGCGACGAGCTGGCGCATTCGAGCCTGCGGATGACGATCGGCCGCTTCACCACCGCCGAGGAAATCGACTACGCCGTCAGCACCCTGAAGGATCGTGTCGCCAAGCTTCGCGAGCTTTCGCCGCTGTGGGACATGTACAAGGACGGCATCGACATCAGCACGATCCAGTGGGCGGCACATTGATGGTGCCCCCGGCTGCGGCCTGCCGCAGCCACCCCCGAGGGGGTGCGGGGCCGCTTGGGGCGGCCCGGCGCTGGCCCCGAGGTGAAGGCAACGACAAGGAGATAGTCATGGCATACAGCGACAAGGTCATCGACCACTACGAGAACCCCCGCAACGTGGGCGCCTTCGACAAGGGCGACGAGGACGTCGGCACCGGCATGGTCGGCGCGCCGGCCTGCGGCGACGTCATGAAGCTGCAGATCAAGGTCGACCCGGCCACCGGCAAGATCGAGGACGCGCGCTTCAAGACTTACGGCTGCGGCTCGGCGATCGCCTCCAGCTCGCTCGTCACCGAGTGGGTCAAGGGCAAGACGCTCGACGAGGCGCTGACGATCAAGAACACCCACATCGCCGAGGAACTGGCGCTGCCGCCGGTCAAGATCCATTGCTCGATCCTGGCCGAGGACGCCATCAAGGCGGCCGTCGACGACTACAAGGCCCGTCACGGCCAGACCCAGTAAGCCGCGCCCACCGCCATGTCCGTCACCCTCAGCGAAGCCGCCGCGCGGCACGTCACCCGCTACCTCGCCCGACGCGGCAAGGGCGTGGGCGTGCGCCTGGGCGTCAAGACCACCGGCTGTTCCGGCCTGGCCTACAAGCTCGAATACGCCGATGACATCGCCCCCGAGGACCATGTCTTCGAGGACCGCGGCGTCAAGGTCCTGATCGACCCGAAGAGCCTGCCCTACCTTGATGGCACCGAGCTCGACTTCGTGCGCGAAGGCCTCAACGAGGGCTTCAAGTTCCACAACCCGCGCGAGAAGGACCGCTGCGGCTGCGGCGAATCCTTCCGGGTCTGAGCCTGGGCGGGCGTCGACACGGTCGCCCGCCACCATCACCCAAGCGCGGCTCCGGCCGCGCTTTGTCATGTTGCGCATGAACCTCCAAGACGACGACTTCACGCTGTTCGACCTGCCCCGCCGCCAGGCGCTGGACGTGGCCGAGCTCGACGCGCGCTGGAAGGCGCTGCAGGGCGAGGTCCACCCCGACCGCTTCGCGGCCCAGGGCGCCGCCGCGCAGCGCGTGTCGATGCAGTGGGCCGTGCGTGTCAACGAGGCCTACCGCCGGCTGAAGCAGCCGCTGAGCCGCGCCGCCTACCTGTGCGAGCTGAACGGCGCGCCGATCGAGGCCGAGAACAACACGGCGATGCCGGCCGACTTCCTGATGCGCCAGATGGCCTGGCGCGAGGCGCTCGACGAGGCCGCGACGCTGGCCGATGTGGAGGCGCTGGCCGACGAGGTCGCCGCCGAGGAGCGCCGCCTGCACGCCAGCCTGGTCGACCTGATCGACCAGCACGCCGACTGGCCCGCCGCCGCCGCCCGCGTCCGTGCGCTGATGTTCGTGGCGCGCTTCGCCGCCGACGTCGACCGGCGCCTGGACGCGCTGGGACAATGACGCCCCTTTCCGTCGCCACCCCCGTCGCCGCATTCGCCGCCAACCCCGCCGACCGCCCCCGACATCCGAGCTGACATGGCCCTCCTGCAGATCTCCGAACCCGGCCAGACACCGGACCCGCACCAGCGCCGCATCGCGGTCGGCATCGACCTGGGCACCACCCATTCGCTGGTCGCCGCGATCCGCCACGGCGTGCCCGAGTGCCTGCCCGACAGCGCCGGCCGCGTCATCCTGCCGTCGGCGGTGCGTTATCTCGAAGGCGGCAAGCGCTCGATCGGTGCCTCGGCGCTGGCCGCGCAGGCCGACGATCCGCACAACACGCTGGTGTCGGTCAAGCGCTTCATCGGCCGCAGCCTGGCCGACATCGCCGGCGCCGCCGAACTGCCCTACCGCTTCGTCGACCAGCCGGGCATGGTCGCCATCGAGACCCGCGCCGGCATCAAGTCGCCGGTCGAGGTCTCGGCCGAGATCCTCGCGACGCTGCGCCAGCGTGCCGAGGACAGCTTCGACACCGACGAGCTGCACGGCGCCGTCATCACCGTGCCGGCCTACTTCGACGATGCCCAGCGCCAGGCCACCAAGGACGCCGCCCAGCTGGCCGGCCTGAACGTGCTGCGCCTGCTCAACGAGCCGACCGCCGCGGCCATCGCCTACGGGCTGGACAACGCCGTCGAAGGCCTCTACGCCGTCTACGACCTGGGCGGCGGCACCTTCGACATCTCGTTGCTGCGCCTGTCCAAGGGCGTGTTCGAGGTCGTCGCCGTCGGTGGCGATTCGGCCCTGGGCGGCGACGACTACGACGCCCGGCTCGCCAACCACATGCTCGAACGCGCCGGCCAGACCGGCGGGCTGCGGGCGCTCGACGCCCAGACCCAGCGCGCCGTGCTGGTCCAGGCCCGCCGCGTCAAGGAACGGCTGTCCAGCGAGACCGAGGCCGACGTGACCCTGCCGCTGTCGGGCCGTGATGTCGCGCTGACCGTCCGCCGCGCCGAGTTCGAGGCCGCGACCGCCGACCTGACCGACCGCACCATCACGCTGATGAAGCGTGTGCTGCGCGACGCCAAGGTCAAGGTCGACGAGGTGCAGGGCACCGTGATGGTCGGCGGCTCGACCCGGATGCCGGCCGTGCGCGAGGCCGTCGCCCGCCTGTGCGGCCGCGAGCCGCTGGTCAACCTGAACCCCGACGAGGTCGTCGCGCTCGGCGCGGCCGTGCAGGCCCATGCGCTGGCCGGCAACGCCCGCGACGGCGACATGCTGCTGCTGGACGTCACCCCGCTGTCGCTCGGCATCGAGACCATGGGCGGGCTGGTCGAGCGCGTGATCGAACGCAACTCGACCCTGCCGGTGGCCAAGGCGCAGGACTTCACCACCTACAAGGACGGCCAGACCGCGATGGCCATCCACGTCGTGCAGGGCGAGCGCGAGCTGGTGGCCGACTGCCGCTCGCTGGCCCGCTTCGAGCTGCGCGGCCTGCCGCCGCTGGTCGCTGGCGCGGCGCGCATCCGCGTCACCTTCCAGGTCGATGCCGACGGGCTGCTGTCGGTCAGCGCGCGCGAACTCACCTCCGGCGTCGAAGCGGCCATCACCGTCAAGCCCAGCTATGGCCTGAGCGATGACCAGGTCGCCTCGATGCTCAAGGAAGGCTTCTCCGAGGCCGAGGCCGACATTGCCCGCCGCGCCCTGAACGAGGCCCGCGTCGAGGGCGAGCGCCTGGCGCTGGCCACCGACAGCGCACTGGCCGCCGACGGCAACCTGCTGTCGGCCGCCGAACGCGCCGCCATCGAGACGCTGGTGGCCGGCGTGCGCAACGCCAACCGCGGCGACGACACCGCCGCGATCGAGGCCGCCACCCGCGCCCTGACCGAAGGCACCGAGGCCTTCGCCGCCGCCCGCATGAACCGCGGCATCCGCCAGGCCCTGACCGGCCGCCGCATCGAAGACGTCTGAGCCACCGCGCACCCCCACGATGCCCACCATCCAGATCCTTCCCCACGCCGCCCTCTGCCCCGAGGGCAAGACCATCGAGGCGGCGCCCGGCACGTCCGTCTGCGAGGCCCTGCTCGAGAACGGCATCGAGATCGAACACGCCTGCGACATGAGCTGCGCCTGCACCACCTGCCACGTCATCGTGCGCAAGGGCTTTGCGTCGCTCAACGAGATGGACGAGACCGAGGAAGACCTGCTCGACCGTGCCTGGGGCCTGGAAGCCGACTCGCGCCTGAGCTGCCAGGCGATCGTCGCCCGCGCCGACCTGGTCGTGGAGATCCCGCGCTACACGATCAACCACGCCCGCGAGAATCACTGACCGACCGCCGGAGCCCCGCGATGCGCCAGATCTTCCTCGACACCGAAACCACCGGCCTGAACCCCGAGACCGGCGACCGCATCGTCGAGATCGGCTGCGTCGAGATGGTCAACCGGCGCCTGACCGGCCGCCACTTCCACGAGTACCTGAACCCCGAGCGGCCAGGCAACGAGGAGGCGATCAAGGTCCACGGCCTGACCGACGCCTTCCTGGCCGACAAGCCGGTGTTCAAGGCCGTCTCGCAGGCCTTCGTCGACTACGTGCGCGGCGCCGAGGTCGTCATCCACAACGCGGCCTTCGACATCGGCTTCCTCAATGCCGAGCTGAAGCGCGTCGGCCTGCCGCCGATGTCCGAGCTGGTCAGCGGCGTGGTCGACACCCTGCTGATGGCGCGCGAGCAATACCCCGGCAAGGCCAACTCGCTGGACGCGCTGTGCCGACGCCTGGAAGTCGACAACTCCCACCGCACGCTGCACGGCGCGCTGATGGACGCCGAGCTGCTGGCCGAGGTCTACATCCGCCTGACCCGCGGCCAGAACGCACTGGGCATCGACAGCGGCCACGACGACACGCAGGACGACGCCGGCGGAGTCGACGAGGCGCTGATGCAGGTCGACCTGTCCACCTTCCGCCTGCCCGTGATCACCGCCAGCGAGGCCGAGACCTCCGCCCACGCCGCCGTGCTGGCCGAGCTCGACAAGTCCAGCGGCGGCAAGACCGTCTGGCGCCGTCACCCCGACCTGAACCCGGCCGCTGAAGCCACGCCCTGAGGAAAAAAATCACGCCCGGGGCTGGCGCAACCAGTCGTCTCCTTGGCATAATTGCGGTCTTCGCGGCAGCAATGCCAAGAACCCCGAAGCAGGCCAGCCGGTCCCCCGGCCCCCAGATTTCGGGCGGTTAGCTCAGCGGTAGAGCACTGCCTTCACACGGCAGGGGTCGCAGGTTCGAACCCTGCACCGCCCACCAGATCAAGCCCCGTGAATCTCGATTCACGGGGCTTTTTCCATTCCGGATCCCCATGCCCCGTTTGGTCGGGAATGCCTGCGCATGTCCCCGGGCGGGGCCCCCTCAACCCGCCCCCGTCACCCCCATATCCACCAGCGTCTCCAGCAGCCGCTGGCCGCGGCGGGTCCAGTGGAGTTGGAGGTGGCGCGGGGCGGTTGGATCGGGTGACACCTGGAAGCGGATCACGCCCTGTTCGATGCCGCCGCGCACCGCGTCGACGTAGCGGTCGAACTCGGCGTGGGAGTCGGGGTGGACGGCTGCGCGCAGGTCGTCCCAAGTCGGGGCGGCGCGGTCGGCGGACAGGCCGAACATGGTCAGCACGTTGGCGTCGGCCAGGCTGCGGCCGGTCACCAGGTCGCGTTCGAGGAAGCCGATCAGGCCGAGCGTGCGCACGTCTTCCAGCCGCTGGCGCAGGTCGCTCAGTTCGCGCTGGTGACGGCGCAGTTCGCTGATCTCGGTCTGCACGCTGACGAACTGGACGATGCGCCCGTCGGCGTCGCGCACCGGCTCGATGTCGATCAGCGAATCGAACGCCGTGCCGTCCTTGCGGTAGTTGACGATCTCGACGCCGATGCAGCCCTGGCCGCTGCGCAGCGCCTCGCCGAGCCGGCGTATCGACTCCGGGTCCGAGTCGGCCCGCTGCAGCACCGATCCCGGCGTGCGGCCCAGCATCTCGCTGAGCGTGTAGCCGGTGTTGATGCTGAAGGCGGTGTTGACGTGCACCGTGCGCCCTTGCGGGTCGGTCACGACGACCTGGAAGCCGCGATGCGCCACCACCGGGAACTCGCGGCTCGTCGGCTGCGGGTCGAGCACCTGCAGGCTTGGCGTGCCCAGGAAATCCGGCACCGCCGCCGCTTCGAGCGCCCGTGCATACAGCCAGCCTTGTGCCCTGGGGCAGCCCAGCTCGGACAGCATGCGGGCCTGGTCGACCGTCTCGACGCCCTCGGCGACGACCTCCAGGCTCAGCGCGTGAGCCACCTTCACGACCGCCTGCACCAGCGCGCGGTGATAGGCGCTGTGTTCGATGTCGGAGACGAAGGCGCGGTCGATCTTGACCTGCCCGACCGGCAGCTGCTGCAGCGACGCCAGCGACGAATGACCCGTGCCGAAATCGTCCAGCGCCAGCTGGATGCCCAGCCCGCGCAGGGCCGCCAGCGACTGTTCGACGCGCATGCCGCTCATCGCCAGGCTCTCGGTGATCTCCAGTTGCAGCGAACTGCCCGGCAGGCCCGTTTCCTCCAGCATCAGCCGGATCCTCTCGGGCAGGCCCAGGTCGGCCAGCTGCGCGCTGCTCAGGTTGACCGACAGGCGCGGCGGCACCGCCAGCCCCAGTCGCCGCCAGTCCGCGAACTGCTGGCAGGCGTTGACCAGGATGGTCTCGCCCAGCTCGCTGATGAGCCCGGACGCCTCGGCGATCGGGATGAACGCGGCCGGCGATATCTCGCCCTTCTGCGGATGCCGCCAGCGCGCCAGCGCCTCCATCCCGACGACGCGGCCGGTCGCGATCTCGATGATCGGCTGGTAGGCCACCCGCAGCTGGCGCGTCCGCAGCGCCGTGCGCAGGTCGCTCTCCAGCGCCAGCGCGGCCACGGCGCGCGCATGCATGTCGGGCTCGAACAGCACCCATTGGCCACGCGCGCGCTGCTTGGCCTCGTACATCGCCGTGTCGGCGTTGCGCAGCAGGTCCTCGGCGGTGCTGTCGGGCTGCGTCAGCACGACGCCCATGCTGACGGTCGCCACCAGCTCCAGCCCCTGCAGCTTGTAGGGCCGGGCCATCCGGTGAACCAGCCGGTCGGCCAGCGCGGCCACGGCGGCGGCATCGCTGATGCCATCGGCCAGCACGACGAACTCGTCACCGCCCAGCCGTGCGGCCACCGCCGTCAAGGCGCCGCCGGTCGACGTGGCGGCCGGGCCGGCGGGGCTGACGGGAGTGACGGGGGTGACGGGATAGGCCGACCCCGCCGGAGGCGCGAGGTTGGTCAGGTCGTCGACCGGCCGCAAGCCGTGGCGCAGCCGGCGCGCCATCTGCCGCAGCAGGTCATCGCCGGCATCGTGGCCGAGGCTGTCGTTGACCTGCTTGAAGCGGTCGCAATCCATGAACAGCACCGCGAAGGGCTGGCCGGCCAGCAGACGGCTGCGCATCAGCGCCATCAGCGCCGGGCGGTTCGGCAGGCGGGTCAGCGGATCGGTCTCGGCCTGTTCGCGCAGCTCGTGCTGAAGCTGTTCGCGCTCACTCACGTCGGTGACCAGGCCGTGCCAGACCAGATCCGTCGTCGAACGCCGCGCGACCAGCTCCAGCCGTCGCCGGGCCTGGCGCTGCAGCGTCAGCACGACCTTCCAGGTCGACGCGCCCGAGGCCGTCGCCTCCAGCAGCGTGTCGGTGAGTGCGCGCTGACTCTCGGGCGTGAAGACCTTGAGCATCAGCTGCGAGTTCGATGCGGCCTGCGTCGGCGTCACGCCCAGCAGCTCCAGCAGCGTGCTGCTGGCATATGGGAAACGCAGCGACCGGTCGGGCTGCAACTCGACCTGCAGCAGCGCGCCGGGGATCGCGTCCAGGCTGCTGCGGGCGCGTTTCAGGTCCGCCATCAGGCGCTGGCGCTCGTGGCCGGGCGTCAGCATCCCGATGTAGGTCGGCGGTGCCGAACCCGGTTCGACACACCAGGTCGACATCACCGGCCAGGGCGCCCGGTCCGGCCCGTGTCCGACCAGCTCCAGCAGCGTCTCCTGCAGGGCACCCTGCATCTTCAGCGCCGGCCATTGCTGCACGGCCCACAGCAGCTGCGAGGCCGGCATCAGCGCGTTGGCGAAGGGCTGACCGACGACGGCAGGCAGGCTCGTCGACAAGGTCGCGGCCAGCGCCGGACTCAGCGCCAGCACGCGGCCGTCCGCGTCGACCCGCAACCAGTGCCGCGCCAGCAGCGCCAGATCGGGCGGCGCGGTGCCCGGCTGGACGGCGGTGGCGCGGGCGGCGGAGGTGTCGTGTTCAGCCACGCCAGCTCATCCCTTCGCGCAAGACCTCGGCAACCTCGGCGGGCGCGCTGACATGGGGGCAGTGGCCGGTGGCTTGCAGCCTCACCAGACGGCTACTGGGCAGATGCGCGTGCAGCCAGTCGCCGACGGCCAGCGGCGCCAGCGCGTCAGCCTGGCACTGCAGCAGCAGACAGGGCACCGGCACGTGCGGCACCAGCGCGCGGATGTCGCTCAGGAAGGTCGCCCGGGCCCAGCGCAGGGCGATGTCCGGATCCATCGCGCAGAAGCTGTCCGCCAGCCGGCCGGACAGTTCGGGTCGCCCGGGATTGCCCATCAAGACGGGCGCGACGGCCCGCGACCAGGCGGCCTGGCCATCCGCAAGCCCGTCGATCAGCGCCTCCAGCTGCGCCCGGTCGAAGCCGCCCGCGTAGTCCGGCGGATCGTTCATGAAACACGGCGACGGCGCCACCATCACCAGCAACCCGAACCGCCGCGGATCCCGCACGGCGGCCAGCGCCGCGATCGTCGACGCCACCGAATGGCCCACCACGACGGCATCGCGCAGGTCCAGCTCGTCCAGCAGCGCCAGCAGGTCGTTGGCATAGCCATCCAGCCGCGCATGTCGCTCGGCGTCATAGGCGGCAGGATCCGCGCCACCGGCGCCCGGCCAGTCGAACAGCACCCGTCGCGCCATCGGCAGCGCGCCGGCCACGTCCCGCCACAAGGTCTGGTCGCAGCCATAGCCATGCGCCAACACCACCGTCGGCGCCGGCCCGGGGCCCTCGCCGGCGAGGATCTGGACATTCAGTTCACGCTGCATCGCCGTGCTGTCTCCGCACCGGGCTGAAGGGGCCAGCGTAGTCCACGTGCAGCAAGATGGGGCGTGCGATTTGCACGTGCAATGGATTGCTTTCCGACGTGGACCGGCAAACACCAGCGTTGCCTTCGGCAACGTGTCTTCATTCCCCTCCTCCGGAGGGGTGGCAGGCGCAGCCTGACGGGGTGGTTGGGGGCAGGGCGCTACAGCCCGAAAACCACCCCCTCGCGCCGTTGGCGTACTCCCCCTTGGCAGGGGGAGAGTTCTTCGTTCCCCTCCTCCGGAGGGGTGGCAGGCGCAGCCTGACGGGGTGGTTGGGGGCAGGGCGCCAGAGCCCGGATACCACCATCCCCCCACCGCCTTCGCCCCCCTCAAGAGGGCTACCGGCCCAGCGGGATGAGAAGGACGATGCAGGCATGTGCGCAACATCTGGCGGAGGCGGCTCACCTCGGTTCACCCGGACCTATCGGGCTTTGCCGTTCAATCCGCAGCTGAAGGACAGGGCAAAGGCCTTGCGACGGGCGGGAAACCTGTCCGAGGCCTTGCTCTGGAATCAGCTGAAGAAGGGTCAGCTCGGCGGGTTGGACTTTGATCGGCAGAAGATCATCGGCAACTACATCGTTGACTTCTACTGCGCCGAAAGAGGTGTGGTGATCGAGGTGGATGGCCGCAGTCACGATCACCGGGCGGAAGACGATGCGCGACATGGCCGCCGTCATCGGTTTCCTGTTCGAACAGCTCCGCCCATCCTCTGCCACCGCCGACGCATCGCGCACCGGCTGAACGCGGGCCGGAGGGTTGCCCCTCCTCGTGGCTCAGCGCTTCCCTTCGCTCACCTTCCGCCTCAGGAAGGCCGGTACTGACGGCATCGGGGCAGTCGGGTCAGTTGGGTCAGCCGGCGCCGACGGGTCGATCGACAGCTGCGACAGGTCGGACCAGCAGGCCGCCATGTTGCTTTCCTCCTTCGCCGCCAAGCGGGCCGACAGCTTGCGCGAGGTGTAGCGGGCCTCCTTGCTGGCCATCTCGCGGTCGGCGTCGGCCAGCGCCTTCAGGCTGGCGAGCTTGGCTTCGAGCCAGGGTTGGCCGGCGGCGAGTTCGGTCGCGACGGCCAGGGCCTGGTCGATCGCCGTGCGCGAGCCGCTGCGCAGCGCGACGTGAACGGCGGACATCGCCTGGGCGAAGCGGGCTTCGCTGCTGCGGGAGACGACCAGGGGGTCGGGCGCAAGGGCGTCGACCATCGCGGCCGGGAGGCCGGGCAGGTCGAGGCGGACCGGCAGGGCGTCGAGCACGATCTCGGTCGACAGCGCCGTGCCGCTGACACGCACGGTCAGCAGGTGGCGGTGGTCGATCTCGCGGCCGGTGGCGGGCGACAGGTGCAGGCGGACCACGGCCCAGGCCTCGGCGCCGTAGGCCAGATCGGGCAGCGTGATGGTGCCGGCGGCGGTGTCGGCGGTCAGGTCGCCGAGCAGGTCCCATTGAACGCCCGGGGCTGCCGTCAGGTGCAGGCGCAGGTGGCGGGCGCAGAGCGCTTCCAGCAGCGCGAATTCCTCGTTGAACGGGTCGGCCAGGTCGGCGGCGGTCTGGCCGTAGTAGGACTGGCCGCCGCCCAGGCGGGCGATGCCGATCATCAGGTCCTCGTTGAAGCCGGCGCCCAGTCCGACGGTGGTTGTCGTGAGGCCACGGCTGCGGGCGGCGTTCAGGTCGGCGGTGAAGGCTTCCAGCGTCGACGGGCCGATGTTGGCCTGCCCGTCCGACAGCAGCACGACACGGCTGATGGCGTCGGGCTGACTGTCGCCAAGCTGCGACAGGCCGGCCAACCAGCCCGCGTGCAGCGCCGTCGACCCGCGACTGTGAATATTGCCCAGCGCGGCTGCGGTGTCGGCCGCGCTGGCGACGGGCTGCAGGGGGATCGGCACCTCGACCAGGTTGTCATAGACAACCACCGCCACCTCATCGGTCGGCTGCAGGCGTTCGATCAGGTCCCGGGCGCAGCGCAGGGCTTCGGCCAGCGGTTCGCCTTCCATGCTGCCGGAGCGGTCGATCACCAGCGCCAGACGCAGCTTCGGGCGAGCGGCGCGGACGGCCGGCGCGTCGGGTGCCTGCAGGCGGATCAGGACCTCGGTGACACCGCCCTCGATGGGCGTGGCCGCGCGCAGCGGCGTGAGGATGAGCTGGGTGCTGTGGGCGGACGGGGTCATCGCGATTCCTTCATCAAGGCTGCGGATGCAGCGGTGAATCGAAGGCTATAGGCCGCCTGGCTCAAGGCGTGACCTGGACAGACGTCCAGTCCGGCTATGCCGATGCGAATCAGATAAGGCTGATTGATGTTCGTCACGACTGCGGGAAAAGTCACGTCAAAGAGGTCCCCGGCTGTGGGGGGTAGGACCAGGAAAAGAGGCCGAAATGAACGACGTTTCCATGTTCGAGAGGTGGCCCGTCCAGCAGGACGAGCCTGGTGCCATCGACCAGTGGATCGGTCACGCTGCCAGCACGGTCTTGGTGCGGCAGGCGATGCACCAGTTGCTGGCCGCCGAACGCGACCTGCACCGCCAAGGCGGTCATCTGCCACCGCCGCTGTTGCTGGTCGGCGAGACCGGCACCGGCAAGAAGACCGTGGCGCGAGCCCTGCACCTCGACGGCCCACGCCGGATGCGACCCTGGCGGGTGCTGCGCTGTGCCGGCCTGTCGCGTGAGGCCTTCGAACAGGCTTGCCAGCCGGCACCGGATGCCAACGTGCTGATCGACGACGAGGACGACGACGATCCCGTCGGCCTGCACCCCGGCAGCACGCTGCTGCTCGACGAGGTGGCCGAGCTGTCGCACGAGGTCCAGGCCCTGCTGGTTCGCCAGCTCAATGCCTGGGCCGAAGCCGGCACGGCGGGGGTTCGGGTGATCTCGACCACCCGTCATGCCCTGCAGGATCTTGTCCAGGACGGCGAGTTCCGCGCCGACCTGGCCTTCCAGCTGGGCGTCTTCCGGATCGAGCTGCCGTCACTGCGCCAGCGTCTGGACGACCTGGAAGCCCTCGCCACGCACTTCGTCGCCGACATCTCGCGCCGCTTGTCGCGGCGGCCGCCCGCCCTGGCCCGTTCGGCGGTGCGGCGACTTCAGGCGCATGGCTGGCCGGGCAACGTGCGCGAGCTGCGCAACGCGGTCGAGGCGGCCCTGCTGCTGAACCGCGAGCCGATGCTGACCGGCACGCTGTTCAATCTCGTCGACCTGGAGCCCGTGCGGATCGACTACGTGCGCCGCACGGCGATGCCCTGGGCCGGTGGCGAACCGTCGTTGGGCATCGGGGCGCTGCAGCCCGGCGACCGTGCCGACGCCGAACGCGCGGCCCTGCTGGACGCGCTGGCGCGCTGCAACTGGAACGTCACGCGCACGGCCCAGGCCCTGGACATGAGCCGTGACGCGCTGCGCTACCGCATGCAGAAACACGGCCTGCAGCGGCAGGTCGGTTATGCGTCGGCCGAAGACGGCGCCCGCCGGCTGTCGGTCTCGACGCTGGCCTGATCGCTGCCATACCCGCCGCCGCCGGGCGTCTCCAGCACCAGCCGGTCGCCCGGCAACACCTCGACCTGACCGATGTGGCCGAGCACCTCGATGCGGCCATCGGCCCGCACGACATGGTTGCGGCCTGGCTCACCGGCTGAGCCACCCTGCAGGCCGAAGGCCGGGTGGATGCGGCCATTGGCCAGCACCGACAGCGTCATCGGCTCGTCGAAGCGGATCACGCGACGTGCGCCGTCGCCGCCCTTCCAGCGGCCCGCGCCGCCCGAGCCGGTGCGGATCTCGAAGCGTTCGAGCCGCACCGGGTAGCGCCACTCCAGCACCTCCGGGTCGGTCAGGCGCGAGTTGGTCATGTGGGTCTGGACGACGTCGCAGCCGTCGAAGCCGGCCTCGTCGGGCCACGGCGCCGGGCCGGCCCCGAGCCGGATGCCTGCGCCCGAGCCGCCCGCCACGGTCTCGTAGTACTGCACCCGGCCGTTGCCGAAGGTGATGTTGTTCATGGTCGGCTGGGCACTGGCCTGCAGCCCCAGCGCGCCATAGAGCGCGTGCGTGACGGCGGTCGAGGTCTCGACATTGCCGGCCACCACGGCGGCGGGCGGCTGCGGGTCGAGCAGGCAGCCTTCGGGCATCACCAGCTGCAGGGGCCGCAGACAGCCGGCATTCAGCGGGATGTCGTCGTCGACCAGCGTGCGGAACACGTACAGCAGCGCCGACAGCGTGACCGCGCGCGGCGCGTTGAAGTTGTGCGGCTGCTGCGCCGAGGTGCCGGTGAAGTCGATGCGGGCGCTGCCCTGTTCGCGGTCCAGCGTGATCGCCACGGCGACCACCGCCGCGTTATCCAGCCGGACCTCGAAACGCCCGCCGTCCGGTGCCAGCGCCGGATCGAGCCGGCGGATGGCCTGGCGCACGCAGGCCTCGGCATGGTCCTGCACATGGCCCATCCAGGCCTGCACGGTGGCCAGGCCGTCCTGCCGGACCAGCGCCTGCAGCTCCTGCACGCCGCGCGCGTTGGCGGCGACCTGGGCACGCAGGTCGGCCAGGTTCTGCGACGGGTTGCGGGCCGGGTGTGGGCCGCTGGCCAGCAGCGTGCGAAGGGCGTCCTCGCGCAGCACGCCGCGCGAGACCAGGCGGAAGTTGTCGATCCGCACGCCTTCCTCGTCGATGTGGCGCGAGAACGGCGGCATCGAGCCCGGCGTGATGCCGCCGATGTCGGCGTGGTGCCCGCGCGAGGCGACGAAGAACAGCGCGTCGGCGGTGCCCACCGACCCGGCATCGGCGTCCTCGGCAAACACCGGCGTCACCACCGTCACGTCCGGCAGGTGGGTGCCGCCGTGGTACGGGTCGTTGAGCATCACGACGTCACCCGGCCGCAGGTCCGGGTTGTGGGCGATGACGTGGCGCACCGAGTCGCTCATCGCCCCCAGGTGGACGGGGATGTGCGGCGCATTGGCGATCAGCGCGCCGCTGCCGTCGAAGACGGCGCACGAGAAGTCCAGCCGCTCCTTGATGTTCACGGACGTCGCGGTGTTCTGCAGCCGCAGCCCCATCTGCTCGGCCATCGCCATGAAGCGCTGGTTGTAGATCTCCAGCCGGACCGGATCGACGCCCGACGCGTGGGCCCCGTGTTCATCGGCCTTCCCGCGCGACAGCCCTGCGGCGAGCGGCAACACGCGGCGCAGCACCAGGTGGTCCTGACCGGTCAGCTCGGCCTGCCAGCCGGGCTCGACCACGGTGGTCGCATGGCGCTCGGCAATGACGGCCGGGCCGTCGATGCGGGCGCCGTGGCGCAGGTCCTCGCGCCGGTGCAGGCCGGCGCCGTCGTGCCAGCGGCCGTCGGCATGCAGGCGGATGCGGGCGGCCGGCTCGGGTGTGTGCGGCGTGGCCGGGTGCATCGGCTCGTCGACCGGTTCGGCGCGGGCGATGGCCTCGACCGAGACCGACTCGATCACGCGCGCGCGGCCCGGCATCAGGAAGGCGTAGCGCTGGCGGTAGGCCGCCTCGAAGGCCGCCTCGACGGCGTCCGGCGCGCCGATCGGCACGGCCAGCGCGGTGTCGGTGCCGTCGTAGCGCAGGTGCAGGCGGACCTCGTAGACGATCGTCGCGGCGTCGACATGCTGCGCAGCCAGCTCGTCGCGGGCCTCGGCGCGCAGCCGGTCGGCCAGCGCGTGTGCGGCGGCCAGGCCGGCGTCGTCCAGCGTGGCTTCCAGCGCCGCCTGCCGGTTTGCGCTCTGGTCGGCCAGGCCCATGCCGTAGGCCGACAGCACGCCGGCCAGCGGGTGGATCAGCACCGTCGACATGCCCAGCGCATCGGCGACCGCGCAGGCGTGCTGGCCGCCGGCCCCGCCGAAACACTGCAGCGTGTAGCCGCTGACGTCACGGCCGCGCGCCACCGAGATCTTCTTGACCGCGTGCGCCATGTGCGCGACCGCGATGGCCAGGCAACCGGCGGCGACCTCGTCGGCGCTGACCGGCACGCCGGACGTCGCCGCGACCTCGTCGGCCAGCGCCGCGAAACGCCCTTGCACGACGGCCAGGTCGAGCGGCTGGTGGCCGTCCGGCCCGAACACGGCGGGGACGTGGCCGGGCTGCAGCCGGCCGAGCAGCACGTTGGCATCGGTCACCGCCAGCGGACCGCCCCGGCCGTAGCTGGCCGGACCGGGGTCGGCGCCGGCCGAGGCGGGGCCGACACGCAGCCGCGCGCCGTCGTAGCCGATCACCGAGCCGCCACCGGCCGCGACCGTGTGGATCGCCAGCATCGGCACGCGGATGCGCACGCCGGCCACCTCGGTGTCGAAGGCCCGCTCGTGTTCGCCGGCGTAGTGCGACACGTCGGTCGAGGTGCCGCCCATGTCGAAGCCGATCACGCGCGCATGGCCGCCGGCCCGGGCGGTCCGCACCATGCCGACGATGCCGCCGGCCGGGCCCGACAGCACGGCGTCCTTGCCGGCGACGTGGCCGGCTTCGGCCAGCCCGCCGGACGACTGCATGAACAGCAGCGGCACGCCCGGCATCTGCGCCGCGACCCGGTCGACATGGCGGCGCAGCACCGGCGACAGGTAGGCGTCGACGACGGTGGTGTCGCCCCGCGGCACCCACTTCATCAGCGGGCTGACGCGGTGCGAGACCGACACCTGCGTGTAGCCCAGCCCGGCGGCGATCTCGGCCGCCCGGGCCTCGTGCTGCGGGTGCCGCCAGCCGTGCAGGAATACGATGGCGCAGGCCCGCAGCCCGGCCGCGTGGTGGCGCGCCAGGCCGTCGCGCAGGGCGTCCTCGTCGAGCGGCCGGACGACCCGGCCATCGGCGCCGATGCGCTCGTCGGCCTCCAGCACCGTCGCCGCCAACGGCTCGGCCCGGACGATCTGCCGCGCGAACAGCTTCGGCCGATGCTGCGTGCCGATCCGCAGCCCGTCGCGCATCCCCGCCGTCACCACCAGCAAGGTCGGCTCGCCACGCCGCTCCAGCAGCGCATTGGTGGCGACCGTGGTGCCCATCTTCACGACAGCGACACGCTCCGGCGTGATCGGCTCATCCGGCCCCAGCCCGACCAGCCGCCGGATCCCCTCGACCGCCGCATCCTCGTACTGGCCCGGCGCCTCCGACAGCAGCTTGACCGTGCGCAACGCCCCATCCGGTCCACGCCCCACCACATCGGTGAACGTGCCGCCGCGGTCGATCCAGATGTGCCAGCGCGGTTCGGAGGTGCTTGAGGTCATGCGAGGGGGGTGTGGCAACGTGAAGTTGAGACACTATGCCAAGGCGGTCGTTGCCCGGGCCCGACGAGGCAATCGTCCAACAGCTTGTTGGACGATTGCCTTGGGGCCAGAACCTCCTGCTGATGAGCAAGCTGAAATCACGCGAAGAGCGCATCTGGTACGCCCGGGGGGCCATCGCGCACGGCTGGTCGCGCAACGTGCTGTGGCATCACATCTCCACCCAGCTGCTGGCCCGCAGTGGCCAGGCGGTGAGCAACTTCGTCGAGCGCCTGAAAGGCGAAGCCGAGCGCCTGCCCTCGGCTTGCCGCTGTGCCGTCAGCGCCACCGCGTCGAAGCCGAATACGCGCTGCGCGGCCTCACCGCCTCACATCCACCACCGTCCGCCCGCGCACCTTGCCGTCGATCACGTTGGGCGCGAAGGCGATGGCCTCGCTGAGGGCGATTTCCTGGGTCATGCGGGCGAGCTGGTCGCGCGAGACATGGTCGGCCAGCAGTTGCCAGGCGCGGGCGCGTTCGTCGTTGGGGGTCAGCACGCTGTTGATGCCGTAGAGCGTCACGCCGCGCAGGATGAAGGGCATGACGGTCGACGGGAAGTCGCCGCCCTGGGCCAGGCCGCAGGCGGCGACGGCGCCGTGGAAGCGGGTCTGTGCGCAGGCGTTGGCCAGCGTGTGGCTGCCGACCGTGTCGACCACGCCGGCCCAGCGTTCGGTCTGCAGCGGCTTGCCGGCGGCGCTCAGGGTGTTGCGGTCGAGGATGTCGGCGGCGCCGAGGCTGACGAGGTAGTCGCGCTCCTGCGGCCGGCCGGTCGAGGCGATCACGCGGTAGCCCAGGCTGCCCAGCAGCGCGATGGCGATCGAGCCGACGCCACCGGCCGAGCCGGTCACCAGCACCTCGCCGTCACCCGGCTTCAGGCCGTGCTTGTCACGCAGCGCCATGACGCACAGCGCGGCGGTGAAGCCGGCCGTGCCGAGCGACATCGCGTCGCGCGTGCTCATCGAGTCGGGCAGGGCGAGCGCCCAGCCGGCGTCGACGCGGGCCTGTTCGGACAGGCCGCCCCAGTACGACTCGCCCAGTCCCCAGCCGGTGACGACGACGCGCTGGCCGGGCTGCCACTGCGGGCTGCGACTGGCGGTCACCGTGCCGGCCAGGTCGATGCCGGGCACCAGCGGCCATTGGCGCACGACGGCGCCGCGGCCGGTCAGGGCCAGGCCGTCCTTGAAGTTGAGGGTGGACCACTCGACGGCGATGCTGACGTCGCGGTCGGGCAACTGGCTCTCGTCGAGCGTCTGCAGGCTGGCCAGCGTGGACTTGTCTTCAGCCCGTTGCAACAGGATGGCGCGGAACATCGTGGGTCTCCTCGGATCGTGGAGCAACGATGCTAAGGGCGCGCGTGCCGCGCCGCAGCCACCTGGGTGACGCCCACGCGACGCGGGCGGGACGTCAGGGCAGGGTCAGGTCGACCCCGCCGATCACAGCTCGCGGGCGTTGCCCTCGATCACGCCGGCGTCGGCCGGGTGACCGCTGCGGCGCCAGCCCGGCATCGGGCCGCTGGTACCCGTGCGGTTGCCCGGGAAGCCGGTGCCGTGGCGACGCATGTGACGCAGCGGGCCCATGAAGATGGTCGGCCACTGCGGGCGACGGCCTTGCACCAGGCACCACAGTGCATAACCCAGCGCCAGGATGACCCCGGCGACGGCCAGGCTGGCCATGAAGACCGTGGCCGCCAGGACCAGGACGAGTCGGAACAGGATGCGCATCAGGGTGGACATGGTGGATCCGGGAGTGACTTCAGATTAGCGCAAAACCGCCGACTTCAAGACACGCCGGTGACGTCCGCCAGTGACAGTGTGAACGGAGACCCAGCGCCTGTCAGCCCGCCGCACCGCGCATCCGCATGGCCATGATCAGCTGGTTGCGCATGGCCTTGAGCTGCGTCAGTTCGGCGTCGCCGACCTGCAACGAATGGGCTCGCGCGCGGTCCCCGTAGATCAGCCCGAGCGGCTTGTCGCCCAGCTTCAGCGGCAACAGCAGGAAGGTCGGCGCCTGCACCTGTTTCGCGTACCAGCCCGGCAGGCGCTGGGCGATCACCGGGTCGGCCGCGTCCGAGATCAGCGTGTCGGCGTTCTTCGCGCACAGCAGCCCGAACAGGCAGTTCGGCGGGCTCAGCGCGATGCGGAACTGCGGCGCCAGCGTGGTCGCGCGGTCACCCAGCCCGATGCGCCCGACCAGGTCGCCGCTGGCCGGCTCGCGCAGGCACACCACGATGCGCTGCAGCTGCAGCGCCTGCTGGATCTGCGTCATCAGCGCCTGCAGCACGACCCCCAGCGGCGCATCGGACATCGCCAGTTCGCTGACCGCCTCCAGCGCCCGCCCGAGGGCCTGACCGACGGCGGCGGGCACGGGCACCTTGGGCGGCACGGGCCGTGCCGTTGCGGTGCCTCCTGTTGCGTTCGACGCTCTCGGCTTGATCAGCTCCGGCCCGTTGCCGGCACTCGACGCCGGCTTGGCAGGCGCCGGCTTGCCGCCCTTGCCCGGCGCGCCCTGCGGCACCGGCAGGCCCAGCATCGTCGCCATCTCGATCCATTCGCCGCGGGCGCGCTCGACCATGCCGGCGAGCATCTCTGCGTCGATGCCCAGCGGCACGGCCCAGGCCGGCAGGAACTCGGCCAGACAGCCCTCGATCTGTTCGGGGTCGTGCAGGTTCTCGAGCTTCGCCGCCAGCAGGTTGGCGGCGGTGCAGGCCACCCGCAGGCGCTCCTCGCTGCCGGCGGGCTGTTCAGGGTCGCGCGGATGCAGCCGGCGCAGCGCCAGTTGCAGGTCCTCCGGCCAGCCCCACTGGCGCGCCACCTCGACGCCCAGGTCCTCGTAGCCGATGCCCAGCACCTCGCGGGCGGTCTGCTGGACCGTCGCGTGGTGGGGGTCCGGATGGCTCTCGGCGGCCGCATCGGCGGCATCCTGCTCGGCCCCGGCCGCCGCGCGCAGCTCGGCCAGCTTGGCCTCGATCTCGGTCGCCTCGTCCTTGAAATGCATCCAGCTCAGCATCGTGCCGAGGTTCTGGAACAGCGCGCTCAGATAGGCCAGCTCCTGGTGCTTGAAACCCGGACACAGCTCGCTGGCCAGCATCCCCGCCAGCAGCGAACGCCGGAACTCGGCCCGCACCCGCTCGCCGTCCGGGCCCTTGGGCAGTTTCTCGAACAGGGCCAGCGACGCCGCCAGCATCCCGATCGACTGGAACCCCATCAGCGCGATCGCCCGCTTGATGCTGGTGATCCCGCCACCGCCCACCGAGCTGTAGAACGCCGTGTTGATCAGCCGCAGCAGCTTGTTGGTCAGCCCGACATCACCCAGCACCTCGTCGCTCAGCGCGCGCAGGTGCGCGGTGTCCGAACGCGAGATCTTCTGGATGCCCCGGATCGAATCCTTCAACGCCGGGAAGTCGGCCGTCTTCTGCATCCGCTGCATCAAGCGCGCCAGTTGCGCCTCCCGCTCGGCCGCCTCCAGCGCCGCCGCTTCCGCAGCCGGGTCGACCGGCGGCGCGGCACCCGCACCCTCAGGCGCCGCCGCATCGATCGGCTGCGCAGTCACGTCAGGCTGGGGTTGAGGGGCGGCGAGGGTACTCATGCCGCTGGATTCTGAGCAGCGTCGTCCCGTGCCGAACGGTGGATCAAGCGGTGGAAGGGGGCGCTTTCGTCCAGCAACCCCGGCACCGCCGACCGGTGCGCGGGCGTCACACCAGAACGAAACCTGCCGACGCCATCAAGGCTTCGGAGTTTCACCACATGAATCTCTGGTTTTCCATTGATTTGTGCCAAGGGTATGCCTTGAGTTGATTTCGATGAGGCGGCTCCTGATAGTCGGCCGGAATTCGTGGGTGACTCTGCTTTCAATCGGCATAGATGGTCCGCTGATGCATTCGGATCGGTTTTCGAGAGGTGGCCTGGGTGACGGTTGCTGAATGGATTAAACGAATTTTGTACCGTCTGAAGGTGGGTCGCATTAATCAATTAGAAGCGCGTCAATATCATGAGTGAAGTCAAGAGATTTGCGATTTTTGGATCCGCGAGGGAGGCGGTCAAGCATCGACTCAAGCTGACCTGGGTTGCTTGGTTCTATGTTTGTGCAACAAGAACAGTCGGTGGATGCGTTCTCATGGTTTTATTCGGGTTTTCTACCATCGTCGGAAGTCATGCGCTCTTTGGGTGCCTGTCATTGCGACAATACTCGTCATATGATGATTTGCCATGTCAAACTGGGTTGTTTACTAATTTCAGTCGCCCAAGAAAAGGCATGTCGTCTGTGGTGATTGTCGACGCTGAAGGGGGTGAGCACAAATTTGACGACGGTGCATTTCGATCTCTGAAGGTCGAGCATTTGATATTGTTGAAGGGCGAAGAAATCAAAATTTGCTTCAACTATGAGATGAACATCTTGTCTCTGTTGATTTATAAGCGAGCGAGAATAGTAAGCTACTCTTTGGGCGATCGCAGGGTCACTTGGACTTCAAGGGGGAATTTTAATCAGGCGCTGATGTCATATGAGGGAGAGGTGAAATTCTTTTTCCTTTGGATTGCGTTGCCTGCTTCTGTTTGGTTGCTCAAGAGGCATGGCGGGGAGGCGTGGCGAGAGCGAGTTGCATATTCAAGTTCTGTGGTCGTGATGTAAAGAATAAATGGCGGTGGCTTCGTTTTGATTTGCGGTACTTGCGCGCTGGATTTCCAATTCGGAAACTGATGCGGGAGCGCTTCCGAAAGGCGTTGATGCGGACACTTCGATAGAAATTGAACGTGAACATGAATATTGCAAACGGAGCGGTCAAGTCCATTCTGAGGGCGATTTGCCTGTGCGCAGTCTTGGGCATGGCAGGCTGCAAGCTCGACGAGACAGGCGAGCGCATGGCCGATCATCGCCAGCGCGAGCAGGCCTGTTCGGATTCAATGGTGGGCAAGCGCCGCGTGCCCATCATCGGTGGCGGTGAAATTGACGCCACGAGGTTTTCCTTCTTCGTGCCGCAAACGTCCATCAAGGATGACGGCGAATGTGGCGCAATCGGATTTTCGGCGGAGTTCTATTGGACCGGAAAAAAGATCGTCACGGCGGCTGAAGTGCCGTTGGTGGACATGCCAGGCTATTCCTACATGAATCTCAAGATGCAGGAACTTCCGGCGCACTGGCGCTTGTTGAGCGTGGCTGCCAAGCTGGGAAACCGGCGATTGGGCAAAGCTTGCAAGGCACACTTTGATCCGACGAAGTGCCCGGATCCCAATTACCGGTCGCCGTCCCTGCCGTCAACTTGGCCTGCGCACCAGATCGTGAGGCTCAAGGCCTATCCGGGGCTGGAAATGTGGCTGGAGCCGGTTCGAAATCCAAAGGTCAACGATTCTCGGCTTATTTTTGTTGATTGGCCGCGTCGTGACGGGCTCACTCCGAGATATGTTAATTGCTGGTCACACGAGGTTGAGTTTCCAATAGGTGCCATGACCATCGCCGAACTGGAGCAATTGGACATTGGTACGCGAACCTTCCCGTGTGATGTCGAGGCTGATAGCTTCGATTTCAAAGGTGGCGCTGCGCGCATCCATCATTCCACGGCGCTTCTTCCGAGCGTTGTCCCCGCTCTGAGAGCTCTTCAACAGTATTTATCTGATTCCATCCTCAGGGAGGATTGATCATGAGTTATATGTTCACTACAAGCGAATAGTGGCTGTGAGATTTTCAAACAAGCCCTCTCGTCCGGGCCATTTCACGATGCTGTCCGCATGATCGGAAAGAAGTTGTCCATCGCGTAGGCATTTGGTCCTCGATAAGGTTGGACACGACAAACATGTCGCAGTTTCGATCACCTGAATCTATGGTTTTCGTTTGATTTATGCTAAGCGTATGCCTTGAGTTGACTTTACTGAAGTGGGTGCTGATAGTCGACGCGATTTCGTTGGTGATGTTTATTCAGTTGGCATGGCTAGTCCGCTGATCCAATTGGCTCGCTTCCGCGAGAAGTGGCTTGGATGGTGTTGGCTGAATGGGTCAAACGGAATTGCGTCCCCGCAGGGTATTGCAAGAAATTGATCAACGAAAGCGATTTGTCATCACGGGTGATCTCAAGAGGGCAACCTTTATTAAGTCTGCGTCGGAGGGGATTGCCTCCCGCCTCAAGCTGCATTGGGTTGCTTGGCTGTACATCTGTGCTAGGAGAACGGCTGGTGGTTGCGTCCTATTGTTTCTGTTTTTCTTGTCCACGATTTCTGCGAGCGGTATTGTTATTGAATACCTGTCATTGAGGGACGCTCGTCATGGGATGAATTGCCTTGTCAATCGGGAATCCTCACTCACGTCAGTCGGCCAAGAAAGGGCATGGCATCTGGGACTCTTGCGGGTGCGGATGGTGTTGAATATGATTTCTATCAGGGCGGGTTTCGAGAGATGGAAACTGGTCGGTTGGATTTATTGAAAGGTAGAGAGATAAAGGTTTGTTTTAGCTATGGTCTACACGTCTGGTTGCCGCATTTCTACAGACAGGCAGGGGTGTTGATGTATGCATCGGGTGATCATTCGGTGATTTGGACTTCACATTTGACACTCAATCAGGCTTTGCAGTTGTATGCGAAATCGCTGAGATTCTGGTTGGTCTGGGTTGCGGTTCCCACTTTGGTTTGGTTGGTAAAGAGGCACGGGCGGGATGCCTCGCGGGAGCACTCTTCATATTTGGATTCCACTGTTTCTGAGTAAGTGCTGCTACTGCCGGGCGTGAGGTTAATAAGTAATCCTTGAGGTCGATTGCCCGCATAGGGGTGGGGCTTTCAATAGATGGATGAGAGCTACTGCCAAGCCAGGGGATGGGGTCAGGCAAATCAAGGTGGAAATCAACGTCAAGTCCAAGATTACCTTCAATATTGCTGGTTTTAGCGACTTGATAGTCAACTGTGTCCTGGATATGGGCAATATTGAGGGGCGAATTCATGCAGATCAATCACGCTAAACACAAGGCGGCGAACCAATCATATTGGAAGGCCGCAGCATGATCGGATTATTGTTTTTCGGTGCCATCGGTCTGTGGCTAATGATTGCTCTCTACCTCGGGTGCGAGTTGCCCAAATGGTTTGGACTCAATATTGCATGGGCAATACTGTTTGTGCCGTTGGTGTTCTTTGTGCCAGTGATCGATGAAGTCATCGCCATTCCGCAAGCGTATGCATTGTGCAAGCAAGCTGAAGAAGCGTTTTGGTATGACTCCTCGGTCAAGGGCGGGGTGTTGACGTACTACGATGAATATTCTAGAGATGAGCAAACCGTCGGCTTTAATATCAGGGTCAGGGTTGAGAAGGCTTCGTCAGTTCTTAGTGGCACAAGGCGGCCTGTAATTCGGCGCATGAGATTATTTTTCTCGGCCGGATTTCTTGGGTCCCCTGCTGGTTCGAGTGGTACATCCATGCCGCTACTCCTGCCAGAGAGTTGTCCTGGTGCAGTTTGGTCTTTCCCTAAATATCAAGAAGCCCTCAAGTTGTTGGAGCTCACCTCAGAGCCTCGCCCAAATCTTTAAATTGGAGATGCCATCATGAATACGATTCAAGCTTCTTATGCCAATGCGCTTCTGGCTGATGCCTCGTATCTGACTCTGTGGGATACAGATAAGAAGCAGTTGCTGCCTGCAGACACCATCCGCAACAACCTCACCGCCCGCCTCACCCAACCCCAGGCCGACTACCTGCTAGCCAACTTCGATATCCTCACGCAAACCCTCTCGCCCACGGGTGGGTTTGATGCGGTGGTCTGGAAAGGCAAGAGCGGCACAGACTACGCGGGTCAGGTTTATGTTTCCATGCGAGGTACGCAAGGCCTGCAGGACATTAATGATGACCTCGCTCTTTCCGGGCGCGGTGTGCCGTATAACCAGGTGCGAGATATGGCCAACTGGTGGATGAGAGCGACTGCCAAGCCCGGGGACGTGGTCAAGCAGATCAAGGTGGAAATCAGCGTCAAGGCCAAGATTACCTTCAATACCTTCGTTGAAGACACCCCGGTGGCCGCCACGGGCGAACTGTATGGTCAGGCTAATTCGATCGCCGCTGTCAATGGCCACAGTTTGGGTGGTTACTTGGCGACGGCGTTTACGCGCCTGTTCGGTGCCGGCGTGGGTGAGGTCAATACCTTCAATAGTGCTGGTTTCAGCGACTTGATGGGTAACAACATCCAAAGCGAATTTAAAAGGATTGAGACTATTCTGGGTATCGGCGCCCTGGGCATGGGTAGCTTTGATGCGGCGGGCGTGAAGCAAACGAACTACCGCGCTGAAAGCGGTCAAAATTTTACGACCAACAGCTGGGGGGAGGTGCCTTATTGGGCAATTGGATTCAATCAATACGGTCGGAAGGTGGCGCTCTACCAAGAGGATACCTTGGCGGATGGGCTGATTGCGAATCACTCGATGTTCAAGCTGACCGACTATCTTGTCCTCGGAACAGCATTATCGAAACTGGACAATGACCTGACGTTGGATGCGTTCAACCGTATCGTGCAGGCGGGTTCGAATGACATGAAGGCGAGTTACGAGTCAGTGCTCGATGCTGTCCGTCGAATAGTGCAAGGTTCTGACATCCGTAAGACACAGGTTGGCGATACGGGTGACAACGCAAGCAGCAGGGCAAACTATCACGCAAACATTGACGCCTTGCAGAACAACGCCACATTCAAGGCGATGGCAGGCAAGTTAACCCTTTCAGTAGACGCTGTATCTGCCATCGCGGCCACGACCGACTTCGCGCAGTTCCTGTGCTTGTATGACCTGAGCCCCCTCAGCGTCAGCTGCAGCGACAACGCTGCGCAAGCCAAATTGCTGGCCGTGCGGGCTGACGTGGCCAGCCAATGGCAAAGCCTCGCGGACAACTTCAGCGATGCATGGCTGACTGAGCGCAGCGCCATGCAAGCCTGGTTGCTGCAGGCCAACATCACCGACAACATGGGGATCATCATTGGCAAACCGACCACCCTGAGCGCCTATTACGAGGATCTGGGCAGCGGCAAAAACATCAAAGTGGGCGCCGCCAGCACCGATCAGCTGCGCAATGTGCGCTTTGGTGATGCCTCGGACAACAGTCTCAGTGGCGGAGGAAGGAACGACTCCTTGTTTGGCGGCGCGGGCAACGACACCCTCAACGGCCTGGGTGGCAACGATCGCCTCGAAGGAGGTATTGGCAACGATACCCTCGACGGTGGCGCCGGCGCGGACACGCTGGTCGGTGGCGAGGGCGATGATGAGTATCTCGCCGGTGATGGCGACACCATCATCGACAGCGACGGAAGAGGTCATGTGACGCTGGGAGGTATACGAATCAGCCTGGCGACCAAGCATGTCGGTGAGCACATGTGGCAAGGCGTTGCTGGCGAGGTCTATACCCGCAAGGGTGACGACCTGATCGTGGAGGTGAAGTCCGAACGCATCACCTTGCAGGGCGCGTACAAGCAGAGCGCCTTGGCGGATGGATACCTGGGGATTTCCCTGTCGGGCGATGTCCCGACGCCTGGGGTCGCGACCATCGCTTATGTTGGTACCGATACCTTCCCCGACGACATCTGGGACAGCAAGCGCATCGCCGGTTCGACCGTCAGGGAAACCTTCGCGACCGAGAGTTTCACGATGGGCGAGGGGAATGATCTGGTCGAGTCCAAGGGGGGCGGGGACTTGTTCTATGGCCAGGGGGGTGACGACTATTTCTTCGCGCTGGCCGGGAACAACTATGGCGAGGGTGGGGCTGGCAATGATCAGCTGGCCGATGGGCTGTCGATCAGTTATGTCACCAAGACGATCTGGGACTGGAACACCAGTCGGTGGTTGACGATCACGTCGTTTGCGGAGTCATTCCCGCGCAAGGAAGTCAAGCTCGATGACACCGGCATCCTGATGCACGTCCTGCCCGGCACGCTGCGCGCCGATGTGGATTCCAGCGATACCTACCTGGGCGGTGATGGGAATGACTGGCTGTGGGGCAACAAGGGCATCGACAACCTGAAGGGCGGGACCGGTGACGATGTTGCCTACGGCGGTGCCGGCAACGACGAGATTCACGGGGACGAGGGCGATGACATTCTCAGTGGTGATGACCTGACCTTGAGCACGCCTGCGCTCCAGCATGGCGATGATTATGTGGAGGGCGGCGATGGAAACGACCAGATCTTTGGCAACGGTGGCGACGATGTCCTGATTGGTGGCGCGGGGAATGACCGCATCTGGGGTGATGATGCGCTGACGACCCTGACAGTCCACGGCGATGACGCGATCGTGGCGGGCGACGGCAACGACACGGTGTATGCCGGTGGCGGTGACGACTATGTCCAGGGTGACGACGGCGATGATGTGCTGGTCGGCGACGAGGGCGGCGACATCCTGGACGGCGGTGCCGGCAACGACTTCTTGATGGGTGATCTGGCGGACGCCGAGCACCGGCCGACCGGGGCCTACATCTATGCCAGCGCGGCCGGCGAGGACCGCGACCTGTATCTGACGCGATACCGCATCGGCATTCTCAATGCGTGGCAACAGCGTTACCAAGCGGATCCGGCCAAGGCGGCGGGCGACGACTGGCTGATCGGCGGTTCGGGTGACGATACCCTCGTCGGTGGCGCCGGCAACGACATCCTGCACGGCGGCCGTGGCAGCGATACCTATGTCTTCAAGGCGGGCGATGGGGTCGACACGATTTCCGATGTTTCGGAAGACGGTTCGGGCACCGACGTGTTGCAGTTCGGCTCGGGCCTGCTGGCGGCGTATGCCTTCGCCTCACGTGAAGGCAACGACCTGATCCTGAACTGGGGTGGCGCCGACTATGTCGCCATCCGCGGGCAGTTTGCCGAGGATGGGCTTGCGCGCATCGAGCGATTCATTTTCGCGGACGGTCAGACGTGGTCGGTCAACGAATTGGGGCAACTCGCGGCCGCGAGCCACATGGGGACCGAGGGTGCCGATGAACTGGTCGGCAGCATGGCCGGCGATCGGTATCTCGTGAACGACGCGGCCGATGCGGTGGTGGAACAGGCGGGCGGCGGAGTCGACACGGTCTATGCAACGGTCAGTCATGCGCTGGCGAACCACGTCGAGAACCTGGTGCTGATGGGCGATGCCGCGATCAACGCCAGTGGCAATGCCCTGAACAACGTGCTCACCGGGAATTCCGCCAACAACACGTTCCTGGATGGGGACGGCAACGACACCGTCTACGGCGGCGCCGGAAATGACCTGATCCGCACGAACCTGGGCTGGGAACAGAACACCTACGACGGCGGCAGCGGCATCGACACGGTGGATTACAGCGTGCGGGCCTACGACGGCGGGCGCACCTATGGCGGGTTTTGCGGTGTGGGGGGTGTCTGGGTCGATCTGGCCGCTGGCAAGGCCTGGCGGTATCGGTATGGCGCGCAGTATTACGACGGCATTCCGGACAGCCTGGCGTCGATCGAGAACGCCATCGGATCGAACCTGCGAGATTTCCTGGTTGGCGACGCCGGGGCGAACCGGCTGGAAGGTCTGGCCGGCGATGACCGGCTGATGGGCGGCATGGGCGCCGACACGCTGCTGGGTGGCGCGGGCAACGACACCTATGTCGTCGACGGCAACGAGGCGGTGCTGATCGAATATGAGGCGGAGGGCGTGGACACCGTGGAAGCCACCATCGGCTACACGCTGGGTGCCCAGTTCGAGAACCTGACCTTGACCGGCCGCGCCGCGATCGACGGCGCCGGCAACGACCTCGGCAACATCCTGCGTGGCAATTCGGCGCGGAATGTGTTGTCCGGCGGTGCGGGCGATGACGTGTTCTATGACGGCGACGGCAATGACGAGGTCTACGGCGGCGACGGAGATGACCTGATCCGCACGAATCTCGGCTGGGAACAGAACACGTATGACGGCGGCAGCGGCATCGACACGGTCGACTACAGCGTGCGGAACTATGACGGTGGCCGCACCTATGGCGGGTTTGGCGGTACGGGGGGCGTCTGGGTCGACCTGGCGGCGGGCAAGGCCTGGCGGTATCGCTACGGCGCGCAGTATTACGACGGCATACCCGACCGGCTGGCCTCGATCGAGAACGCCATCGGCTCGAACCTGCGGGATTACCTGATGGGCGACGGCGGGGCGAACCGGCTGGACGGTCTGGCGGGGGATGACCAGATCGTCGGCGGCGCCGGGGCCGACAGCCTGTTCGGCGGCGCGGGCAACGACGTCCTGTCCGGCGGTGCCGGCGCCGATGTCTTCGCCTTCCAGTCGAAGGAGACGGGCGCGGACCGGATCACCGATTTCTCGGCCCTGGAAGGGGACCAGATCGACCTGACGCGCCTGCTGCAGGGCGTGGCGATCGACTGGTCGTCACCGGGCAGCGCGGGCCAGTACCTGAAGCTGTTCCAGGTGGGCGATGACGCGGTGTTGAAGGTCAGCCTGAAGGGCGGCGGGCTGTTCGATGCGGCCGATCAGACGATCACGCTGGACAAGGGCTGGCGCAGCGGCGGTCTGAACGCGGACCTGATGGCGCTGCGCGACGAGCGGGTGATCCTGGCCTGAGGCGGCCTCACCGGCTCGCGGCCCACCGGCTCAGCCCCGCAAGGCCCTTGCACATTCCGGCACCAGCGCCGGCCCCCGGTAGATCAGGCCGGTGTAGACCTGCACGAGGTCGGCGCCGGCTGCGCGCTTGGCGCGGGCGTCGGCGCCGCTGAGGACGCCGCCGACGCCGATGATCGGGTAGGCCGGACCCAGGGCGGCGCGCAGCTGGGCGATGACGCGGTTGCTGGCCTCGAGGACGGGCGCGCCGGACAGGCCGCCGGCCTCGTCGGCATGGGGCAGGCCGGCGACGGCGTCGCGGGCCAGCGTGGTGTTGGTGGCGATGACGCCGTCGATGCCGTTGGCGCGCAGCGTGGCGGCGATCACGCCGACCTGGGTCTCGTCGAGGTCGGGCGCGATCTTCACGAACATCGGCACGTGGCGACCGTGTTCGGTGGCCAGCTGCTGGCGGCGCTGCTGCAGCGCGCCGAGCAGGGCGTCGAGCGCCTCGTCGCTCTGCAGCGCACGCAGGTTCTTGGTGTTGGGGCTGGAGATGTTGACCGTCACGTAGTCGGCGTGCGGGTAGACGCCGGCCAGCGCGATCAGGTAGTCGTCGGCCGCGCGCTCGATCGGCGTGGCGGCGTTCTTGCCGATGTTCAGGCCGACCAGGCCACCGGCACGGCGGAACGAGGTGGCGCGGCGCACGTTGGCCAGGAAGCTGTCCAGGCCCTCGTTGTTGAAGCCGAGCCGGTTGATCAGCGCGTTCTTGGCGGGCAGGCGGAACATGCGCGGCTTCGGGTTGCCGGGCTGGCCGAGCGGGGTGACGGTGCCGACCTCGATGAAGCCGAAGCCCATCGCGCCGAGGCCGTCGATGCAGCGGCCGTTCTTGTCCAGCCCGGCGGCCAGGCCGATGCGGTTGGGGAACCGCAGGCCGGCGATGGTCACCGGATCGGCCACGCGGGACTGCGCCCACAGGCATTGCAGCGGCGTGTTCTGCAGGCGGGCGATGCCGTCGAGCGTGAGTTCATGGGCCGCTTCCGGATCGAGTCCGAACAGGAAGGGACGGGTGAGTGCGTAGGGGACCAGGGCCATAATTTCGGATTCTCCCCGAAGCCTTTCCGACCCCTGTCCAGACCGCTGCCATGACGACTCCCGCCGCCCCGATGACCCAAGACCAGCTCAAGGCCCTCGTCGGCCAGGCCGCCGTGGCCTATGTGCCCGATGGCGCGATCGTGGGGGTTGGCACCGGCTCGACGGTCAACTGCTTCATCGACGCGCTGGGGCCCGTCCGCGAGCGCATCCGCGGCGCCGTCTCCAGCTCGATCCGCAGCACCGAGCGCCTACAGGCGCTGGGCATCCACGTGTTCGACGCGGCCGAGGTCGAGCGCATCCCCGTCTACATCGACGGTGCCGACGAGATCGACCACGGCGGTCACATGATCAAGGGCGGCGGCGCGGCGCTGACGCGCGAGAAGATCGTCGCCGACCTGGCCGAGCGTTTCATCTGCATCGCCGACGCCAGCAAGCTGGTCGACGTGATGGGCAACTTCCCGCTGCCGGTCGAGGTCATCCCGATGGCCGCCGCGCAGATCGCCCGCCGCTTCAACGCGATGCCGGGCGTGCAGGCCACGATCCGCGCCGGCGTGACGACCGACAACGGCAACCCGATCCTGGACGTGCGCGGCCTGAAGATCACCGACCCGCTGGCGATGGAGACCGAGGTCAACCAGTGGCCGGGCGTCGTCTGCGTGGGGATCTTCGCGCGCCACAAGGCGGCGGTGTGCCTGCTGGGGACGGCCGAAGGCGTCAGGACGTTGACGTTCTGAGGGGCCAACCCCTCACCCCAGCCCTCTCCCGCAAGGGGAGAGGGAGCCATGCAGCAATGGCGTGAGGCATCCTTCTGACTCCCCTCGCCCCTTGCGGGAGCCATGCAGCATCGGCGTGAGGCATCCTTCTGACTCCCCTCGCCCCTTGCGGGAGAGGGGTTGGGGGTGAGGGGGGCGTCGTCACGCCGGCCCGTCATCCGCTCCGAAGTCGATGCAGCCATGCACGGTGGCGTGCAGCGAGGCGTAGAAGCCGGCGGACATCACCATCGCCAGCGGCACGGCGATCAGCAGCACCAGTTGCGGGCTGCCGAACAGGGCCAGCACGCCGACGACCAGGCCGGAGAGCGCCAGCCACGAGGCGCCGTAGACCACGAAGGCGCCGAGGTTGCGCAGCGTCGCCAGGGCGCTGCCGAACAGCGCCTTGCCCAGGCCCATGCCGTCGCGGTGGACGAGCACCGGCGCGTGCCAGAACACCAGCGCGATCGGCACGACGATGACCTGCCGCCACAACATGCCGATCTGCAGCTCCTGCATCGCGCGGTTGGTGGCCTCGTCGGTGGTGGCGTCGGCGATGTCCTGCCAGGCCTGACCGAAGCTCGGGTCGACCAGGTCGACCAGGGCCAGCACCAGCAACATGCACAGGCCGTGGGCCAGGCCGACCTTCAGCAGCGTGACGCGGTTGGGGCCGCTTTCCAGCAGCGGCGCGAACAGCAGGCCGGGCGTGGCCTTGGCGTCGTGGCGGCGGATCTGGTCGACCACGTGGACCCAGCCGGCGGTCATCGCCGGCAGCAGCGCGGTGACCAGCACGGCGCCGATCAGCGGCAGGCGCGACAGCAGGGCCAGGCTGAACAGCATCACGCCGAACAGGCCCGTCAGATGGAGCGGCTGGTGGCGGATCCAGCGCAGGCCGTCGAGGGTCCAGGCCAGCCCGTCGCGGGCGCGGGTGTTGCGCAGTTTCATCGTCGTCGGCCCGTCAGTCCGGCCGACCGTCGCTGCGCAGCCAGTGCCACGGGTTGTCGACCCGTTCACGCAGCACGCGCTCGAAGTGGGTCGGGTCGTGGGCCTTGAGCATCGAGGCCTCGCGCGGCAGGTGGAAGTCCCACAGGCGCGAGGTCCAGAAGCGCAGCGCGCCGGCCCGCAGCATCGCCGGCAGCAGGCGGATCTCGTCGTGGCCGAGGGCACGTTCGCGGTCGTAGGCGCTGACGAAGGCGTGGGCGCGTTCCTCATCCAGCCGGCCGGTGTCCAGCGCGATGCACCAGTCGTTCAGGCACACCGCCAGGTCGAACAGCCAGGTGTCGACGCCGGCGAAGTAGAAATCGAAGAAGCCGGTCAGCTTCTCGTGACCGGGCAGGCCGTCGAACATGACGTTGTCGCGGAACAGGTCGGCGTGGACCGGCCCGCGCGGCAGCGCGGCGTAGGCGGCGCTGTGCGCCAGCTCGGTCTGGAAGGCCAGTTCCTGCTCGATCAGCGCGCGCTGCGGCGCGGTCATGAAGGGCAGCACCACCGGCACGGTCTCCTGCCACCAGGCCAGGCCGCGCAGGTTGGGCTGGTGCATCGGGAAATCGCGCCCGGCGACGTGCATGCGGGCGAGCATCTGGCCGACCTGCTGGCAGTGCCAGACCGACGGCGCGAGCTGGTGACCGCCCGACAGCTTGTCGACCACGGCGGCGGGCTTGCCGCACAGCGTGTGCAGGATCTCGCCGGACGCATCGGCCTGGGGGTCCGGCACGGGGATGCCGTGGCCGGCCAGGTGCTTCATCAGGTGCAGGTAGAAGGGCAGCTGCTCGGCGGTCAGGCGCTCGAACAGCGTCAGCACCCATTCATGCGCGCCCTGGCCGTCGTCGCGGTCGGTGGTCAGGAAGTAGTTGGTGTTCTCGATGCCGGAGGTGATCCCCCGCAGCGCCACCACGCGGCCCAGGCCCAGGCGCGCGCTCAGCTCGCCGGCGTCGCCGGCCGTCACGTCGGTGAAGACTGCCATCGCCGCCTCAGAAGCTCAGCACCGACCACAGCCGCTGGCCGACCACGCCGCGCGTCAGCGCATCGGACGGGTCGCGGCCACCGCTGGCGGACATGATCTCGTAGCCCTTGCGGACGACGCCGCGCGGCTGCACGTGGATGCTGCGGACCTCGCCGCGGACGTGTTCTTCCTCGATCCGCGTGGCCTGGCCACCCTCGTCGATGACGACCCGCTCGACGCGGGGCTCGGGGCGTCCGGCGAGCACGTCGGGCGCGTCGGGACGCAGGGCGGCGGTCTGGGCCGCGACCGGCTGCAGCAGGGCGCAGAGCGCGATCGCCGCGAGGGCGGAGGCGTGGCGGGATGACATGCCCGGGATTCTAGGCGGGGGGCTGCCGACCCCACCCGTCGCACAATGTCCGGATGAGCCAGACCCCGGACGACAAGACCCACGCCGCCGCCCCGGCACAGCGCCCGCTGCTGCTGCTGATCGACGGCTCCAGCTACCTCTACCGCGCCTACCACGCGATGCCCGACCTGCGCGGCCCGGACGGCCAGCCGACCGGCGCGGTGCACGGCCTGGTGGCCATGCTGACCCAGCTGCGCGGCCAGTTCAAGGCCGAACACGCGGCCTGCGTCTTCGACGCCAAGGGACCGACCTTCCGCGATGCCTGGTACCCCGAATACAAGGCCCAGCGCGCGCCGATGCCCGACGACCTGCGGGCCCAGATCGAGCCGATCCACGAGGTCGTGCGGCTGCTCGGCTGGCCGGTGCTGGAGGTCCCCGGCATCGAGGCCGACGACGCCATCGGCACGCTCGCCCGCCTCGCCGAGGCCAGCGGCCATCGCGTGCTGATCTCGACCGGCGACAAGGACCTGGCGCAGCTGGTCACGCCGCATGTCACGCTGATCAACACGATGAGCCGCGAGTCGCTGGACGTCGACGGCGTCATGGCCAAGTTCGGCGTGCCGCCCGATCGCATCGTCGACTACCTGACGCTGATGGGCGACACGGTCGACAACGTGCCCGGCGTCGAGAAGGTCGGCCCGAAGACAGCCGCCAAGTGGATCGCCGAACACGGCTCGCTCGACGGCGTGGTGGCCAACGCCGCGTCGATCAAGGGCGTTGCCGGCGAGAACCTGCGCAAGGCGCTGGACTGGCTGCCGATGGGCCGCCAGCTCGTCACCGTCAAGACCGACTGCGACCTGAGCGGCCACGTCGACGGCTGGCCCGCGCTGGAGGCGCTGGCGCTGCGCGAGATCGACCGCGAGCGGCTGCTGGCCTTCTACACGCGCAACGGCTTCAAGACCTGGCGGCGCGACCTGGAGGCGCAGATCGGCGCGCAGCTGTCGCTCGATGGCTCATCGGATGAGCCAGTGGCGGCGACATCGGCAGCAGCCATGCCCGCCGCACCCGCCGGCCCGGCGCCCGAGAAGCGCTACGACTGCATCACCACGCTCGATGCGCTCGACAGCTGGATCGCCCGGCTGCGCGCCGCGCCGCTGGTGGCGGTCGACACCGAGACCGACTCGCTCGACGCGATGCGCGCCCGCATCGTCGGCATCAGCTTCGCGGTGCAGCCCTACGAGGCCGCCTATGTGCCGGTCGGCCACGACTACCCCGGCGCGCCCGAGCAGCTGGCGCTGGACGACGTGCTGGCGCGGCTGCGGCCGTGGCTGGAGGACGCCAACGCGCTGAAGGTCGGCCAGAACATCAAGTACGACCGCCACGTCTTCGCCAACCACGGCATCACCGTGCGGGGTTATGCCCACGACACGATGCTGCAGAGCTATGTGCTGGAAGCGCACAAGCCGCATGGCCTGTCCAGCCTGGCCGAACGCCACCTGGGCCGCAGCGGCATCGCCTACGAGGACCTGTGCGGCAAGGGCGCCAGCCAGATCCCCTTCAGCCATGTCGCGGTCGACCAGGCGACGACCTATTCCGGCGAGGACAGCGAGATGACGCTGCAGGTCCACGAGACCCTGTGGCCGCAGCTGCAGGCCGAGCCGAAGCTGCGCGAGCTGTACACGCACATCGAGATGCCGGCCTGCGAGGTGCTGGCGCACATCGAGCGCACGGGGGTGCGCATCGACGCCGGCGTGCTGGCGCGCCAGAGCCACCAGCTGGCCCAGCGCATGATGACGCTCGAACAGGAAGCGCACGCCATCGCCGGCCAGCCCTTCAACATGGGCAGCCCGAAGCAGATCGGCGAGATCCTGTTCGTCAAGCTCGGCCTGCCGGTGCGCAAGAAGACCGCCACCGGCGCGCCCAGCACCGACGAGGACGTGCTGCAGGAACTGGCCGCCGACTACCCGCTGCCGCAGCGCATCCTCGAACACCGCAGCCTGGCCAAGCTCAAGGGCACCTACACCGACAAGCTGCCGCAGATGGTCAACCCGGCCACCGGGCGCGTGCACACGAACTACGCGCAGGCCGTGGCGATCACCGGGCGGCTGTCCAGCAACGACCCGAACCTGCAGAACATCCCCATCCGCACGGCCGAGGGCCGGCGCGTGCGCGAGGCCTTCGTGCCACCCGAGGGCTGGCACATCGTCAGCGCCGACTACTCGCAGATCGAGCTGCGCCTGATGGCCCACATCAGCGGCGACGCCAACCTGCTCAAGGCCTTTGCCGACGGGCTGGACGTCCACCGCGCGACCGCCGCCGAGGTCTTCGGCATCGCGGTCGACCAGGTCAGCTCCGAACAGCGCCGCTACGCCAAGACCATCAACTTCGGGCTGATCTACGGCATGGGCGCGTTCGGGCTGGCGCAGTCGCTGGGCATCGAGCAGAAGGCCGCGCGCGACTACATCGACCGCTACTTCGCCCGCTACCCGGACGTGCGCCGCTACATGGACGACACCAAGGCGTCGGCCAAGGCACTCGGCTACGTCGAGACGCTCTACGGCCGGCGCATCTACCTGCCCGAGATCAACGGCGGCAACGGCCCGCGCAAGGCCGGTGCCGAACGCCAGGCCATCAACGCGCCGATGCAGGGCACGGCGGCCGACCTGATCAAGCTGGCGATGGTGGCGGTGCAGGACACGCTCGACCGCGAGGGCCGGGCCAGCCGGATGATCATGCAGGTCCACGACGAACTCGTGCTCGAAGTGCCCGACGCCGAACTGGCCTGGGCCCGCGAGGCCCTGCCGCGCCTGATGGCCGGCGTCGCCGACCTCCGCGTGCCGCTGGTGGCCGAGGTCGGTGTCGGCCACAACTGGGATGAAGCACATTGAGCACGCGCCATCGACGAGCCTCGACGGAGAACGCCATGAACGCCGACTCGCGCCTGTCCCGTTCCGAGCGCGACCTGCGGTCGCTGTTCACCGAGCGCCACGTGGCCGCGCTGGGCACGCTGGACGAGGCCGGCGCGCCGTCGCTGTCGATGGTGCCGTTTGCCGTGCTGATCGGGCATGCCGACGAGGTGGGTGGTGAGCTCGCGCTGATCCTGCATGTCAGCGAGCTGGCCGCCCACACCCGCCAGATGCGTCAGGAGCCGCGCGTCGCCCTGCTGGTCACCGCCAGCGAGGACGCCGCCGACACGCCGCAGGCGCTGCCCCGCGTGAGCCTGTCGGCCACGGCGAGCTTCGTCGAGCCCGGCACCGACCGGCATGCGCGGGCCAGCGCGGCCTACCTGGCGCGTTTTCCGCAGTCCGAGCTGATGACGCAGCTGCCCGACTTCCAGTTCGTCGCGCTGATGCCGACCGCCGTGCGCCATGTCGCCGGCTTCGGTGCGGCGCGTTCGGTCGATCCGGCCGACCTGGCGCGTGTCCTTCGGGACCTGCGGCCGGGCGCCTGAGTCCTGTCCTTCAAACCACGACAAGAGAGCGAGACAACACCATGCGCAAGGTCGTCTGGGGCGTGCTGAGCACCGCCCGCATCGGCACCACCAAGGTCCTGCCCGGCATGCTCAAGAGCGATCAGCTCGAGATCCGCGCGCTGGCGTCGCGCAACCTCGCGTCCGCGCAGGATGCGGCCGCGAAGCTGGGCATCCCGGTCGCCTACGGCAGCTACGAGGACCTGCTGGCCGACGCGGCCATCGAGGCCGTCTACAACCCCTTGCCCAACCACCTGCACGTGCCGCTGACGTTGGCCGCAGCGCGGGCCGGCAAGCATGTGCTGTGCGAGAAGCCGATCGCGCTGAATGCCGACGAGGCCGCGCAGCTGCGCGAGGTCGCCGGCCAGGTCCACATCATGGAAGCCTTCATGGTGCGCTTCCACCCGCAATGGATCCGCGCCCGCGAGCTGGTGCGCACTGGCCGCATCGGCCGGCTGACCGGCATCCAGGTGTGGTTCTCCTACTTCAACAACGACCCGGCCAACATCCGCAACCAGGCCGACATCGGCGGCGGCGCGCTCTACGACATCGGCTGCTACCCGGTCGTCGCGGGCCGCTGGTTCTTCGAGAGCGAACCGCTGCGCGTGGTCGCGCTGGCCGACCGCGATCCGGCCTTCGGCACCGACCGCCTGTTCAGCGCGCTGCTGGACTTCGGCGCCGGCCGCCAGCTGAACTTCAGCGTCGCGATGCAGACGGTGCCCTACCAGCGCATCCAGCTGATCGGCGAACACGGCCGCATCGAGATCGTCATCCCGTTCAACGCGCCGCAGGGCGCCAGCACGCAGATCCGGCTGGACGACGGCCGCGCGCTCGACGGTGCCGGCATCAACACCCAGAACGTTGCCGAGAGCGACCAGTACCAGCTGCAGGGCGAGGCCTTCTCGGCGGCGGTGCGTGGCGACATCCCGCTGCCCTACGGCGTCGACGACGCGGTGCAGAACATGCGCATCATCGATGCGCTGTATGCCAGCGAGCGGCAGGGCGGCTGGGTCAGCCTGTGAGCCACCCGGGGTGATGTCGGGCAAGGCGACATGATCACGCTGGTCACCGGCAGTGCCGGCCATCTCGGCGAGGCGCTGATGCGCACGCTGCGTGCCGAAGGGCAGGCGGTGCGCGGCATCGACCGCCTGCCGTCACCGTGGACCGACCAGGTCGGTGACATCGCCGATCCGGCCTTCGTGCGCGGTGCGATGGCCGGCATCACCCAGGTGCTGCACACCGCCACGCTGCACAAGCCGCATGTCGAGTCGCACCCGCGCCAGGCCTTCGTCGACACCAACATCACCGGCACGCTGAACCTGCTCGAAGCCGCCGCCGCCGCCGCCGAGGGCGTGTCGGCCTTCGTCTTCACCAGCACCACCAGCGCCTTCGGCGCCGCGCTGCGCCCGCCGCCGGGCGCGCCGGCGGTGTGGGTCGACGAGACGCTGGCGCCGGTCGTGCGCAACATCTACGGCGCGACCAAGACGGCGGCCGAGGACCTGTGCGAGCTGATGCACCGGCTGAAGCGATTGCCGGTGATCGTGCTGCGCACCAGCCGCTTCTTCCCCGAGGACGACGACGAGCCGCAGGCCCGCCAGCGCTGGTCGCCGGACAACCTGCAGGCCAACGAGCTGCTGCACCGGCGCGTCGACGTCGAGGACGTCGTCGAGGCCCACCGCGTTGCCTTGCGCGAGGCCGGCCGGATCGGCTGGGGCCGCTACATCGTCAGCGCGACGACCCCCTTCCACCGCGACGACTGCGCCGCGCTGGGCCATGACACCGCCGCCGTGCTGCGCCAGCGCGTGCCGGGCTGGGAGGCCGTCTACGCCCGCCACGGCTGGTCGGCGCCCGACACGCTGGACCGCGTGTACGACAACCGCGCCGCCCGCGAGCAACTGGGCTGGCAACCGAAGGTCGACTTCGCCAGCGCACTGGCCCGCCTGGAAGCCACCGGCGACCTGCGCAGCCCGCTGGCGCGGGCGATCGGCCGCAAGGGGTATCACCGGGCCGGGTGAGCCGGCAGAGCTGTCGCTGCGGGGACTGCGATGTGTCTTCTGTTGAAATGTGCGGGCTGCCTCACAACCCTCATTTCCATGTACTTCCTGGCCGGGAAGAACGTTGACCTTCCGCAAGGCGTTTCCCCATGACCACCAAGCCGGTTGCCAAGACCGCAGCGCCCCGCGCCCGCACACGCTCGACCGTTCATGCCGGACCGGTGACCCTGGAGATGGTCGCCCAGGCGGCTGGCGTGTCGCCCAGCACCGTCTCGCGCATCCTCAACGGCACGGCGGTGGTCAGCGCGGCCAAGAAGCAGGCCGTTGACGAGGCCATCGCCGCGCTCGGCTTCGTGCCCAACCCGGTCGCGCGCGGCCTGGCTGGCGGACGTACGCTGAGCGTGGGGGTCGTCGCGCTGTCGATCGACAGCCCGTTCTACGGCGTGGCCATGCGCGGCATCGAGGACGAACTCGGCCGCGCCGGCTACAGCCCGCTGTTCGTCAGCGGCCACTGGAACGTCGACGAGGAACTGCGCTGCATCGAGCTGCTCAAGGCCCGGCGGGTCGACGGGATCATCGTGCTGACCGGCCGTCTGAGCGACACCGCCCTGCGGGCGCAGGCCCGCTCGCTGCCGCTGGTCGTCACCGGGCGCACGCTCAAGGCACCGGGCCTGTGTGCGCTGGCCGGCGACGACGAGGCCGGTGCGCGGCTGGCCACGCAGCATCTGCTGGACCTTGGCCACCGGCGCATCGCCTTCATCGCCGGCGATGCCGCACATCCCGATGCCGAGGCGCGCAAGCGCGGTCACCTCGCGGCGCTGCAGGACGCCGGCATCACGCCCGACCCGGCGCTGATCCTGCAAGGCGACTACCACGAGGCCGGTGGCCAGCAGGCGGTCGAGCGGCTGCTGCAAGGCGGCCGGCGCTTCACGGCGATCTTCTCGGCCAACGACCAGATGGCGCTCGGTGGCCTGCTGGCGCTGCATCGCCGGGGCCTGCGGGTGCCCGATGACATCTCGCTGATCGGCTACGACAACCTGGCCGTGGCCCAGTTCGCCACCCCGCCGCTGACCACCGTGCACCACGCCGGCTACGAGCTCGGGCAGACGGCCGCACAGGCCATGCTGTCGCTGCTGTCGGGCGTCAAGCCGACCCAGCAGCTGGCACCGCCGCGCCTGATCGTGCGCGAGTCGACCCGCAGCCTCAAGGGCTGAGCGCCAGCGTCTCGCCCCCTCCCGGCGTCGAGCCGGGCGCCTCGCCTGCCCCAGGCAATCCCTCGGTTGACAGTCGCTTTCGCACGCCTCTACAGTTCGTGAAAGCGCTTTCAGCCGATTCGTGAAAGCGCCGTCAGGCTCCTGAGCGGGCCGCCTTCCACCCCTGCAGGAGACCGCCATGTCACGCACCCATCGCCCCTTTCCCGCACCGTCGCCGCGTCGCATGGCGCTGACCCGCCTGTCCCTGCTCGGACTGCTGGCGTGCGGCGCCTTCCAGGCCCAGGCCCAAGCCCAGACCCAGACGCTCACGGTGGCCGCCTTCCCGGCGCTCGACGAGATCGTCAAGGCCGCGATCCCGGTCTGGAAGCAGACCCATCCCAATGTCGAGATCAAGGTCGTCAGCCGCCAGTTCGGCGACCACCACACGGCGATGACGACGGCCTTGTCGACCTCGTCGAACCTGCACGACGTGATGGCGCTCGAGTTCGGCTTCGTCGGCCGTTTCGCCGAAGGCGGCGGTCTGGAGGACCTGGCCAAGGCGCCCTACAACATCGGCGCCAGCAAGGGCCGCTTCGTCTCCTATGCCTACCGGCAGGCGACCGCCGACAACGGCGCGGTCGTCGCCGCGCCGGCCGACATCGGCCCGGGCACCTTGCTCTACCGCAGCGACCTGCTGCAGAAGGCCGGCCTGACCGAGGCCGACCTGACCCGGTCGTGGGACAGCTACATCGCCTCGGGCGTCAAGCTCAAGGCCGCCACCGGCGCCTATCTGCTGGCCCACGCACGCGACATCAAGGACATCGCGATCCGCGCCAACGTCAAGGCCGGCGAGGGCCTCTACTTCGACGACAAGGGCAACATCCTGGTCGACGGACCCCGCTTCGTGCGGGCCTTCGAGCTGGCCAAGTCGGTGCGTGACCAGAAGCTCGACGGCAAGATCGGCGCCTGGTCCAACGAGTGGTCCGAGGGCTTCAAGCGCGGCACCATCGGCACCCAGATGATGGGCGCCTGGCTGGCCGGCCACCTCAGCAACTGGCTGGCACCCAACACCAAGGGCCAGTGGCGTGCGGCCCAGTTGCCCGAAGGCGCCTGGGCGTCCTACGGCGGCAGCTTCTACGCCTTGCCCAAGGGCGCGAATGCCGCCAACAAGGCGCTGGCCTGGGAGTTCGTCCAGATGATGACGCTGAATGCGGCCATCCAGCAGGCCGCGTTCAAGTCGCAGGACGCCTTCCCGGCGCTGCTCGAAACCCACAAGGACGCCTTCTTCGACCAGCCGATCGAGTTCCTCGGCGGCCAGAAGGCCCGCGTGATCTGGCGCGAGGCGACGACCCGCATCAACGCGCTGGACGTCAACAAGTTCGACCCGATCGCCGAGGAGATCGTCAACACCGAACTCGACAAGGTGCTCGACCAGGGCAAGGACATCAAGACCGCCCTGGCCGACGCCCGCAAGCTGCTGGAACGCCGCGCGCGCCGTTGATGACGACCTGACCGCGAGCCTTGCGATGACCTCCACACGCCGACTCCGCCTGCCCCCGGCCTGGGCCCCCTACGTGTTCATCAGCCCGTTCCTGGTGCTGTTCGCGGTGTTCGGCGTGTTCCCGCTGTCGTTCTCGCTCTACCTGGCCTTCCAGTCCTGGGAGCCGACGGCAGGGCTGGCGTCGATGAAGTTCGTCGGCTTCGAGAACTTCGTCTTCGCGCTGCAGGACGAGTGGTTCTGGAAGTCGCTGTCCAACACCGGCTGGCTGGCCTTCGTGTCGGGCGTGCCGCAGCACATCGTGGCGATCCCGCTGGCCTACTTCATCCACACCAGCTTCAGGCGCCTGCGCAACGGCGTGGTCGGGGCCTACTTCCTGCCCTACATCACGTCGACGGTCGCGATCTCGATGATGTTCTCGACGCTGTTCTCGACCGACTACGGCCTGATCAACCAGGGCCTGGGCTGGCTGGCAGGCGTTGCGCCGGTGGACTGGCTGAACAGGGCCGAAAACGTCAAGCCGGCCATCTCGCTGGTGGTGTTCTGGCGCTATGTGGGCTTCAACGTGGTGCTCTACCTCGCCGCCCTGCAGACCATCCCCAAGGACCTCTACGAGGCCGCGACGATGGACGGTGCCGGGCGCTTCCAGCAGTTCGTCTTCATCACGCTGCCCAGCCTGCGGCCGATGATCTATTTCGGCGTCACGCTCAGCGTCATCGGCGGGCTGCAGCTGTTCGAGGAGCCCTTCATCCTCGTCGGTGCGCGCGGCGGCACCGACCAGAGCGGCATGACCACGGCCATGTACATGTACCGCACCGCCTTCGAGTTCAACGACTTCGGTGCGGCCAGCGCGATGTCCTGGCTGCTGTTCGCCTTCGTCGCGGTGCTGACCTGGCTCACCAACCGGGCCTTCAAGCCGCGCGGGCCGTCGGCGGCCTGAGCCGCTCGCGGTGCCAGGCCCTGTCCATCCCCCAAGCCGGACCTTCCGATGACGTTCACCTCCGACCGCATGGCCCCGTGGGCCGCCTACGTGCTGGTGGGCATCGGCGCGCTGATCATGCTCGCGCCGTTCTACTTCATGTTCGTGTTCGCGAGCCACTCGCGCACCGAGATCTTCAGCCTGCCGCCGCCGCTGTTCTTCGGTGACGCGCTGGCGCACAACATCGAGCTGCTGACCGGCAGGATCCCGTTCTGGCGCAACCTCGGCCTGAGCCTCTACGTGGCGCTGGCCAGCACCGCGCTGACGCTGCTGTTCTGTTCGATGGGCGGCTATGCCTTCGCGCTGTTCGAGTTCCGCTTCAAGCAGCCGCTGTTCACGCTGGTGATGGCCACCATGCTGCTGCCGTCCTTCCTCGGGATGATCCCGACCTTCATGATCATGGACGCCTTCGGCTGGATCGACCAGCCGCGCGCGCTCTACATCCCCGGTGCGGCCAGCGCCTTCGGCATCTTCCTGATGCGGCAGTTCGTCGGCTCGTCGATCCCGCGCGAACTCGTCGAGGCCGCGCGCATGGACGGCTGCGGCGAGTTCGGCATCTACTGGCGCATCGTGCTGCCGCTGCTGGGGCCGGCGCTCGGCACGCTCGGCCTGATCACCTTCATCGCCAGCTGGAACAACTTCATCGGCCCGCTGATCGTCATGCGCAGCCCCGAGATGTACACGCTGCCGCTGGCCCTGCGCAGCATGCAGAGCCCCGTCAACACCGAGTGGGGCGCGCTGATGGCCGGCTCGGCCATTGCCACGCTGCCGCTGCTGGTGCTGTTCGCGCTGTCCTCGCGGCAGCTGATTTCCGGGCTGACCACCGGCGCCGTCAAGTGACGCAGCCGGTGGCGTGCCACCGGCCCCCGTTCCCAACCTGAACCCGGCCCCCCCGGGCCGACATCCCATGCCCACCCACGCGTACGCACCGCCGGTCCCGTTGCCGGCGCAGCCGTTTCCTGCCCGCTTCCAATGGGGCGTGGCCACCAGCGCCTTCCAGATCGAGGGCGCCGCCGATGCCGACGGCAAGGGGCCGTCGATCTGGGACACCTTCTGCCGCCGACCCGGCGTCATCGCCGATGGCAGCGATGGCACGCGGGCCTGCGAGCACTACCACCGGCTGGAGGCCGACCTCGACCTGATCGCCAGCCTGGGCGTCGACGCCTACCGCTTCTCGATCGCCTGGCCACGCGTGCGGCCGACCGGCGCGGGCGCATGGAACGAGGCGGGCCTGGCGTTCTACGACCGGCTGATCGACGGCCTGCTGGCGCGTGGCATCCGGCCCCACCTGACGCTGAACCACTGGGACCTGCCCGAAGCCCTGCAGGCCGCCGGCGGCTGGGCCGCACGCGCGACGGTCGACCGCTTCGTCGAGTACGCGCTGGGCATCGCCGCCCGCTACGGCGAACGCGTGGCGGCCATCACCACGCACAACGAACCCTGGGTCGTGGCCGTGCTCGGCCACGACGCCGGCATCTTCGCGCCCGGCATCCGCGACCGGGGTGTCGCGGCGCAGGTCTCGCATCACCTGCTGCTGAGCCACGGCCGCGCGGTGCGGGCCATGCGCGAGGCGGGGTGCAGCGTGCCGATGGGCATCGTGCTGAACCTGTCGCCGACCGTGCCGGCGACCGACAGCGAGGCCGACCAGGCGCGTGCAGTGCTGGAGGACGGCCGGCTTCTGCGCTGGTACATGGACCCGCTGTTCCGCCGCTGTTATCCGGCCGACGTGCTGGCCGACCTGGGGCCGCAGGCACCGGTCATCGAGCCGGGTGACCTCGACGAGATTGCCGTGCCGATCGACTTCCTCGGCATCAACTACTACACCCGCAGCGTCGCCAGCGCCAGTGCCGCGTGGGTGCCCGGCAGCAGCGGCCTTCCGTTGACCGACATGGGCTGGGAGATCCACGCGCCCAGCCTCACCGACCTGCTGGTGCGCCTGGCCCGCGATTACCCCGTGCCGCCGCTGACGATCACCGAGAACGGCGGCGCCTTTCCCGACCGCTGCGTCGACGGGCAGGTCGCCGACCACGACCGCACCGTCTACCTGCGCGATCACATCGATGCCGTCGCGGAGGCGATGCGTCAGGGCGTGCCCGTCAACGGCTACTTCGTCTGGAGCCTGCTCGACAACTTCGAGTGGGCTTCGGGCTACGCCAAGCGCTTCGGCATCGTGCATGTCGACTACGCGACCCAGGTGCGCACACCCAAGGCCAGCGCGCACTGGTATCGCCACTTCCTGCAACAGCAACAGGCCCTGCGCTCGCGCGCGGCGGCGAACTCGACGGGAGACTGACATGGGCCAGGTGACGCTGCGCGGCATCCGCAAGAGCTACGACAAGACCGAGGTCATCAAGGGCATCGACCTGGACGTGCGGGACGGCGAGTTCCTCGTGTTCGTCGGGCCTTCGGGCTGCGGCAAGTCCACCACGCTGCGCATGATCGCGGGCCTGGAGAGCATCACCACCGGCGATCTGCTGATCGACGGCGAGCGTGCCAACGACCGCCACCCGGCCGATCGCGGCGCGGCGATGGTGTTCCAGAGCTACGCCCTCTATCCGCACATGACCGTGGCCGAGAACATGGGCTTCTCGCTGCGCATGGCCGGTGTGTCCAAGGCCGAACGTGCGGCGTCGGTGGGCCGCGCGGCCGAGATCCTGCGCATGACGGACCTGCTCGCGCGCTACCCCAAGGAACTGTCCGGCGGCCAGCGCCAGCGCGTGGCCATCGGCCGCGCGATCGTGCGCAAGCCCAAGGTCTTCCTGTTCGACGAGCCGCTGTCCAACCTCGATGCCGCCCTGCGCGTGAACATGCGCATCGAGCTGTCGCGGCTGCATGCCGAACTGGGCAGCACGATGATCTACGTGACCCATGACCAGGTCGAGGCCATGACGATGGGCGACCGCATCGCCGTGTTCAACCAGGGCATCGTCGAACAGCTCGGCGCGCCGCTGGACCTCTACAACCGGCCGGCCAACACCTTTGTCGCGACCTTCCTCGGGGCGCCCCGCATCAACCTGATCGACCGGCCGGCGGCTGAGGCGGTGGCTGATGCGGCGGCGGCGCACCAGCAGCTGTGGGCTGCGCTGACCGGTGCCGGCACGACGGGCGTCGCCAAGGCCCGTCGCATCGGCCTGCGCCCCGAGCACCTGCACCTGCGCCCGGCCGGCGAGGGCGTGCCCGCCGAGGTCGTGCTGGCCGAGCATCTCGGCGATGTCTCGATCGTCCACCTGCGCGTGGCCGGCGTGGCGGAGCTGCTCAGTGCCAAGGTCGCGGCCGTTCATTCGAAGGTCTGCGCCGGTCAGACCGTGGGACTGGTGCCCGACAGTGCCTGGGCGCTGGGCTTTGACGATCAGGGTCGCTGCTTGTCCTGACCTGACGTCGACTCAACATGACAAAAGGGACCCTCTCGGGTCCCTTTCTCTTGCCTCGTCGCGTGGTCGCTTGGCGTCAGTTGCGCGACCACCAGACCTCGTCGACATAGACCTTGACGCGGCTGCCCACCGCCGCACCGCCGGCGTTGCCGGTGTTGCCGTAGCGGTCGCCGATCGAGAACGGGTGGGTCACCTTGGTGAGGTCGAACCGCGAGGTCGGCGCCGAGGTGCCGAAGGCCGGGGCGCCGGCCGCCTTGATCGCCGCGATCGGGATCGACAGCGTGTGCCACTGGCCGTCGTTGACGTAGCCGTAGCCATCGGCATTGGTGTTGCTGAGGGTCAGGTAGACGTCGTAGGCGCTGGCGCCGCTGCCGGTCATGAAGCCGACCTCGAGCTTGCCGGGGTAGGTCGAGCGGAGCTTGAAGTTCAGGCGGCCGGTGGCCTCGAACAGGCTCAGGTCCGCCACTTCCGAAGAGCCGGACGCCGAGCTGGACAGCGCGAAGTGGCCCCAGCCGTAGCTGGCCGGTGCCGGTGCGATCTCGCGGTAGGGCGCGTTGACATCGGTGCCGACGGGGATCTCGCCCGAGAAGGACGTGTCGGCGCCGCCATTGCCGCCGTCGCCGCCGAAGCCGATCCATTGCAGCGTGCCGGCGCGGGCCTCGTCGGCGATGCTGGCATTGGCGTAGACGACGTAGCGCGACTGGCTGATGGTCGACTGCACCACCGTCGGCGCCGACACGGCGTCTGCCGCCGCGCAGCTGCCCGGCTCGGCGACGACGCCGGGCACGTTGGCGTAGAGATCCTGCACCTGGCAGCGGGCCTGGCGTGCGACGTTGAACAGGCCCCACTTGTCGTCGCGGCCTTTCCAGGGTTCGTCGAAGGCCTCGAAGTAGACGATCGCGCGCGGCCCCGAGCCACTCGCGCGGGCGCCGTCGCGCCAGGCGTTGAGGCGATCGAAGTACATCTTCTGGTTGACCGGATGGGCGCGGAAGAACTCGCCGGCCGAGGGCGAGGCCTTCCAGCCGGTCTCGCCGATGACGATCGGCAGGTCGGTGCGGCCACGGCTGTCGAGATGGGCGCGCACCTTGTCGTGTTCGCGGCGTGCCGAGGCGATGGCCGCGTCCATCATGGCCGTTGCACGTGGCGCGCCGGCCGCAGCCGACTGCTGTTCCCAGTCCCACGGCGAGATGGCCGGCGGGATCGTGTCGAGCAGCGGGTAGGTGTGCATCGACACGAAGTCGATCTGGTCGAGCACCGCCTTCGGGTCGTTCGGCTCGCCGGAGGCATTGGCGTAGAAGGCCCAGTTGTCGTCGGTGGTGACGGGCTGGGTGATGGCGTCGCGCACCGTCTTCACGTAGGCCGCGATCTGGGCCGACGTGAACTTGTTGAACGACCAGTTCACCAGCGTCTCGTTGCCGACGCTGACCGCCAGCACGGTGTTCCGATGGGTGTTGGCCAGCGCGATGCCACGCGCGATCTCGGCGTCGTTGAAGGCCGGATTGCCGTTCTGGACGTAGATGCCGAGCATCACCTTCACGTCGAGCGCGTGGTCGCGGATCACCTCCAGCGTCAGCTTGGCGACCTTGTCCGAGCTGTCGAACAGCCGGATCAGCTTGAAGCCGCCGGCGATCAGCAGGTCGAGGTCCTGCTTGACCATCGCCGCCGTGATGGTCTCGTTGGCGCGGCCGGCATCGTTGACGGCGGTGCGGTAGGGCGAATAGGCGACCGCCTTGCGGCCGGTGAACTCCGCGCCCAGCGGGCGCACCGACACGCCGGTCGACGGCACCGTGCCGCCACCGCCGCAGGCGACGACGAGCAGGGCCGCAGACAGGCTCAGGGACAGCATCCGCACGCTGCGGGCCACGAGGGTGTGGGTCATGGAAGAGGTTCCGTTCGAGATCGGCTTGACAAGGTCCGGCGGCACGTGGGCGTCACTGCGCATAGACGACCCCCAGACCCATCCAGTTGCCGCTGCGCGCGACCCGCGAGTCGACGTTGGTGAAGGAGGCATTGCCCGGCATCGACATCGGCGCCAGGCCGAGCCGGCCGTAGCGCACCCAGCCCGCCAGGCCGTAGACGGCGAGGCCGCCGCCGAACTCGTACTGCAGGCCATAGGCGTTGATCAGCGCCGAGTTGGACTGACCCCGCTCGCTGGGGTTGTCGGTGCTGGCCTTGCCGAGATGGACCAGACCGGTCGAGCCGATCCACGGGCCGATGCGGTAGCGCAGGCCGGCCATCAGGTCGACCGAGGTGGCCGGGTAGCCGGGGTTGGCCACGCCGTTCAGGCTGCCGTTCCAGTCGACGTTGAACATGTTGTTCCACTGCGCCGGTGGCCCTGTCTTCGTGATGACGGCATAGGCGCCACTCCAGCGGTTGCGGCGCACGCCGCCGGAGACTTCCAGCCGGCTGTCGACCTGGTAGCGCGCCATCGCCATCGCGATGCTCTGGCCCGAGCCGCCGAGCTTGGCGTCATCGTCGGCGTTGGGCGTCAGGCCGGTGAACGGGCCGTGGCTCCAGGCCGACGGCGTGCCGTTGCGGGTGTCCTGCGCCATCGCGTCGACGACCAGGTCGCCGTGTCGGTACTGGCCGTAGAACTCCAGGAAACGCGGCTTGTTGACCTTGAAGCCGGTGTTGCCGCGGTCCCAGGTGGCCTCCAGCACGAGGTCGCCGTCGAGCACGTCGAACGGCCGCGTGGTGTAGCGCACCGCCTTCGTCAGCAGGCCATAGCCGGCCCCGGCCGAGCCCCAGGCATCGGCCACGCCGACGTTGCTGCCATAGGGGTAGTCGGCCACGCTCCAGGTCCGCGTGGTCATCGCGCCGACGCGCAGGCTGCCGAGGTCCTCGTGACTGATCGCCGCGTTCTTCTCGTACCAGAAGCCGGGGATGTCGGCCTTGCCGTCGCGCCAGCGCTGGCTCAGCAGGCCCTGCAGCCGATAGCCGCCGCCGAGGTCGAACTTCGCGCCCAGATAGGGCTGGAGCAGCGTGGTCGTCTGCGTGTGGCGCCCGTAGGGCTTGCCGGCGACCAGCTCGTCGGCCCAGAAGCGCTGCTTGTCCTCGGCGGGAAAACGCTGGCAGTCGGGGCACTGATTGCTGCCGGTCTGCGACTCGATCTTGGCGAAGCCGCTGAGCGTGAACGGACCGAGGTCGAGCGCGTGGGCGACCGATGCGCCCAGCAAGAGGCCTGCGCCACAGGCGGCATAGCGTGCGGCGCGCACCGGCCGGTGCGGCAAGGGGGCGATGACCATGGGTTTCCTGAGTCTTTTTGAGAGAAATGTGAAAGCGCTTTCAAAGAATACCGAGGGTATCCGTCGGACGTCAACGTGAAGCCGCCCCGTGTTTTCCCTTGACGCGGAAGTGCCGATGGCCACGGCCATCCCGAGCGATCAAGGGTCGAGTCGATGCTTCCGGGTCCGTCGTCACCGCTTGGCTACGCGACGTTCGGGTAAACCTGCCTATGACGCATGAAAGCGCTTTCAATAAGATCCGGCCCGACGGTCAATGGGGCCGGATTCAAGGACGGACATGCGTGCGTTGAGCACTTGCTTCCTGGCATTGGCGTGGCTGGTCGGCCTGACGATGCTGACCCTGCCGGCGGCCTATGCGCAGCCGGTGAAGGCGGGCGCCGCCACGTACTTCCTGACGCCCAAGGGCGGCGATGCGCAGCCGCCGGCCGCGCCCCACCGAACGGCCGAGATGGCGCGCCGCGCCGCGCCGACCAACCAGTGGTACTCGGCCCTGGTCTTCAGCGCCACGCCGGAGGCGCTCTACGCGCAGCCGCTGTCGGTCAAGGCGACAGCCGCCGGCCTGGAGATGGCCCTGCCGATCCGGCAGGTGGTGCCGACCGAGCGGCGCGATGTCGAGATCCACTACCCGCACGCGGATCCGCTTCTGCTCGCGCCGGTCGCCTTCGAACCCGGGCCGGCGCAGCTGGCGCGGGCCAGCGACTGGGCCATCGACATCGCCATGTCGCGCGGTGCCGACGAGCTGCTCTACACCGTGGCGCACGGCAGTCCGTTTGTCTCGATGCAGATCAGCCGGGGTGACGTACGCGTGCGCCTGCCCGCCGGCGCCGAACGCATCGAGGGGTTGGCCGACGCGCGTGTGCTGGTCGTGCAGTCCGGCCCGCGTCGCTACGCCTTGTTCGGCCCGACCGGCGTGCGCTGGGAATCGGCCGGCGTCCACGACTGGATCGCCCGCCTGCCCGAGGGCAAGGGCTACCTCGCCGCTGCCGCCTTGCCCGATCGCGAGCCGGCCACGCTGGCGCTGTTCGCGCGTCATGCCTATGCCTTCATCACCGACACCCGGGCCGACTGGCGGGTCGAGCTGGCGCAGGGGCGTGTCGAGACCACCTTCCAGCTGAACACCCGCACGATGGAAGGACCGGATGCCGGGCCGCTGGTGGCCCTCTATCCGCACCATTGGCACGACAACGCCTCGCTCGCCGGTCGATTGGGGCCGGCCTTCGACACGATCCGCGGCCCCCTCAAGCTGCTCGCCGCATCGCGCTTCACGACCCGTTCGGCCTACGACGGGTTCGTGCCCCACTGGCCCGCCGTGGCCGATGAACACGGGCTTCCCGCGCTGCGCGAGGTCATGAAGACCGACGTGCGCAACGCGCGCCGGCTGATGCTGGAGATCGGCAACGGCCCCTACTGGCAGGGCAAGGGCCTGCAGCGCATCACCAAGCTGCTGGACGTGGTCGAGCAGCAGGGCGATGCGGCGGCGAGCGAGCAACTGCTCAAGCTGCTCAAGGGCCGCGTCGAGGACTGGTTCTCGGGCAACAGCGCCAAGACCTACTTCCACCACGACCGCACGCTGGGCACGCTGCTCGCGTATCCGGAGGAGTACTTCAGCGTCGCGCAGCTGAACGACCACCACTTCCACTACGGCTACTGGATCCGCGCGATGGCCGACATCGCGCTGCGCGACCCGGCCTGGGCCGCGAAGGACCGCTGGGGCGGCCTGGTCGACCTGCTGATCGCCGACATCGCCCATGCGCAGCGCGGTCAGGCCGACTTCCCCTACCTGCGCAACTTCGACGTCTACGAGGGCCATTCCTGGGCATCGGGCATCGGCCTGGGCTCGACCGGCAACAACCAGGAGTCGTCCTCCGAGGCCGTCAACGCCTGGGCCGCGCTGATCCAGTGGGCCGAGGTCACGGGCGACACGGCGCTGCGCGATCTCGGCATCTACCTCTACGCGAGCGAGGTGCAGGCCATCGAGCACTACTGGTTCGATCTGCACGGCCTCGTGTTCGCGCCCGAATACCCGCATGTCGAGGTCAGCATGCTGTTCGGCGCGAAGGTCGCGCACAACACCTGGTGGACCGACGAGCCGCGCCAGATCAAGGGCATCAACCTGCTGCCGCTGACGACCGCGTCGACCTACATGGGCCGCGACCCGGCCTTCGTCGCCCGCAGCCTGGCCACGTTGCCGCGCGACACGGAGGTCTTCCGGGCGCGTGGCAAGCGGGCCGATCCGCCCGACATCTGGCAGGACATCTTCGCGAAGTACCTCGCGCTGGCCGATCCGGCTGCCGGCCTGAAGGCCTGGGATCGCTGGGGCTCGGTCGAACTCGGCGACACCCGCAGCCACGCCTTGCACTGGCTGCTGAGCCTGAAGGCGATGGGCCCGCCGGATCTTTCCGTGCATGCCGACACCGCCCTGTATTCGGTCTTCCGGCAGGCCGACGGCCAGCGCACGCACCTGGCCTTCAACGCCGGCGCCACGCCGATCACCGTGCGCTTCACCGACGGCACCACGCTGCAGGTGCCACCCCGCTCGCTGGCGCGCAGCCGCTGAACCAGCCGAGCCCCCGGGCCCGCGACCCGTTCCGGGCGCGTTCGACCCGACGTTTTCCTCCGTCCCTCCAACACATCAGAAAGTCAGTCATGACCCATCACCTGCCTGCTCACGTCCGGAACCTCTCGACCTTGTTTGCCGCCTGCCTTCTCGCCGCCTGTGGCGGCGGCACGGCCACGCCACCGGCCGGCTCGGTCGACACCACGCCGCCGGGCCTGTCGATCACCGACAGCGTCGCCGACGCCAATGCCACCGGCGATGTCACCTTCGCGTTCACGTTCAGCGAGGACATCGGCAGCACCTTCACCGCCTCCGATGTCAGCGTCAGCGGCGGCACGAAGGGCACCTTCACGCTGGTCAGCCCGACCCGCGCGACGCTGGTCGTCAGCCCGACCGCCAGCACCACCGGCACGATCACCGTGACCGTCGCGGCCGGCGCGTTTGCCGATGCGGCCGGCAATGCCAGCACGGTCGCCGTCACGGCCACGCAGGCCTACGACACCCGCGCGGCAGTGGCCTCGGGCAACACCGGCACCTGCACGGCGGCACCCTGCATCGACTTCACCAGCGCATCCATCGTCTACGGCGGTTTCGGCAACGCCACGGGCTCGCAGGTCGATGACCCGGTGTCGGCCAGCAACAAGGTCTTCAAGCTCATCAAGGCCACCGGCGCCGAGACCTGGGCCGGCGTCACCGTGTTCCCGAACGGCCAGAACGTGGCCATCACGCCGGCGGACCTGTCGGCCGGCAAGACGGTCACGCTGCGCGTGTACTCGCCGGCGGCCGGCAAGACCATCCGGCTGAAGTTCGAGACCCAGGGCGATCCGACCCGCTCGATCGAGACCGATGCGGTCACGACGCAGGCCCATGCCTGGGAGACGCTGACCTTCAACTTCAGCAACCCCGCATCGGGCACGGCCGCGTTCAACGCGGCCTACACCTACAACATGGTCAGCGTGTTCGGCGACTTCGGCGTCTCGCCCACGGCGGACGAGACCTTCTACTTCGACGAACTCAAGTACACCGCCGCAGCGGGCGGTTCCGGTGGTTCCGGCGGCGGCACGACCCCGACGGCGCTGATCTTCTCCAGCGGCTTCGCCGCCGCCGGCCGCACGGTCCAGGGCGGTGCCTACGGCGGCTATGGCGGCAGCAACCTCGACAACTTCGGCTGTGACGGTCTGCCGGAGCATTGCGGCGGCGGTGGCAGCTTCACCGACACGGTCGCGGCGGCCGATACCGGCTTCTATTACTACTACCAGACGAGCACCCCCGCCACGGCCCTGTTTGCCGGCATCTTCCTGCAGGCCCCGGGGCTGACGACCGGCCTGAGCGCAACCGCCGACACCGCCGGGCTGCAGCTGACCAACCAGACCAGCATGACCTTCAAGTTCGGTCAGAACCCGGAGTGGTTCACCAGCGGCGCGACCAACAAGTTCCTGGTCATGCTGACGCTCGGGAAGTTCTACACGGCGGGCAGCGGTGCCTGCAACATCAAGCTCGCGAAGGTCATGACGCCCACGGCCGCAGCGGCGACGAGCTACACGGTCAACCTGAGCGATTTCACGATCACGCAGAACTGCAGCGTGCCCAACCTGACCGTGAGCGCTGCGCTGGCGCTGTCGCCGATCTCGCAGGTCGACTTCCAGGGGGCCGGCGGCACGTCGGCGATCACCGTCGGCGGCGTGGCCTCGGGTGCCAACCTGAGCGTGCCGACCGTATCGCCGGCGGTCTATCCGACCACGGTGGTGGTCAACGGCGCGGTCACCTTCCAGTGACCCTCGGGCTCAGCCGCCCAGCCCGTCGTGCAGCGCCACGAACTCCTGCGTGAGCTTGTGGCGCGGATCGAGGTGGATCATCGGGCGCGACTGCTCGTGTGACTCCTTGATCTTCACCGAGGCCGACAGGTAGGGCTGCAGGACGGGCAGGCCCTCGTCGATCAGTTCCTGCACGACCTTCTGCGGCAGGCTGGCACGCGGCTGGAACTGGTTGACCACGATGCCCTCGACCTGCAGGTCGGGGTTGTGGTCGGCCTGGATCTCCTTGACGTTGTCGAGCAGCGCGTACAGCGCGCGGCGCGAGAAGTCGTCGCAGTCGAACGGGATCAGGCAGCGCTGCGCGGCGATCAGCGCGCTGCGCGTGTAGAAGTTCAGCGCTGGCGGCGTGTCGATGTAGATGCGGTCGTAGTCGGCCGCCAGCGCATCGAGCGCGTCGCGCAGCTTGTAGATCTTGTAGCGCGACTCCAGCTTGCCGTGCAGTTCCTCCAGCGCCGGGCTGGAGGGCATCAGGTGCAGGTTCTCGAACGGCGTCTCGTAGATGTAGCCGGCCGACTTCTTCGGATCGAACGCGAAGCTCAGCGTCTGGTTGAAGAACTCGGCCACCGAGGTCTCCAGCGCATCCGCGCCGTCTCCCAGCAGGTAGCGCGTGGTGTTGCCTTGCGCATCGAGGTCGAGCACGAGGGTGCGCAGGCCCTGGCTGGCGCTGATGGCGGCCAGGTTGCTGGTGATCGTGGACTTGCCCACGCCACCCTTCTGGTTGAACACGACACGGCGCATCGGAGGTCTTTCGGTCGGGAGGTGATCGGAAGGCCGTCCCGCACCCGCAGGCCGGCAGGGCCGGTTCGGATTGTGCCTTGGATGGTGCGGTGCAGCATCTTGCTCTTCCCTGGCTTGCCACACATCAGTCGCCTGCGCTTCATGGAACTTCAAACAAGCCAATAACCTATTGTTTTCAATTCGGCTCTGCCTGAGTTGTTTGAAGTATTCGTGCTTGATTGATCAATAAAGAATATCGTTGAGGCTTTTGTGGTATGACTGATCATGAAGATGAGCAAAAAAATGGAATCAATACATCAGTTTGCCGCTCCATGTCCCGCGTGGTGTTGCAAGATTTATTGTGAGGTGAATGGTGGTGCGGGATGATATTGAGATTGACAGGGGTTCCATGATGACGGATTTCGTGGTGTTCTGGGTGATAACCATCATGCGGAGTATCGCGGGAACGGGCGGCAGCAACATGGCGCGCATCGGCTTCTCGGGCGCAATGCTCGGCTGAACGCACTTGATGTCGGCCTCGTACGTGGCCGAAAACAACCCATCCGGCTTGGTCAGCGCCACGTTTGCCATGACGCGGATGCGTCGCAAGGGATGATGGGCCGGCACGAAGTCGACGATCCGACGCATGGTGAACAGGGCTTCGTTGAGCGAATCTGGTTCGTGCATGGGCCGGAACTTCCAAGGCTGACAGTGCGTCCGCATCGGGAGTGTCAGCGGGGGCGGAGATGGGAGGCAATTTGGCAGCCTGCTGGCTGGTAGATCGTCAGGCCGCCCCGCCTCCCGAGCTTGATGTAGCGCTGCACGGCGCGAAGCCGACATTCGTATGGGTGGACAAAACACCTCTTCAAGTAGTCCAAAAAGTCATCCGCAGTCCCAATCATATCTGTCCAGCGTTGTATTTGGTGTGGCACGGATTCATGATGCGCAAATCCACCTCGGGGTATACATGCTCAGACGCTTAGTACGCGCTTTTGCATCGTGCATGAGTGCGTCTGTGGCCGCACAGTCGGGCATCGCTGACCCGTCCCAAGAACTCATGCGCCAAGACCGGCAACGCCATGAACTGCGTGAACGCATTGAGCTTCAACCGTGGTCTCCTTCTGGCCTGACTGCCCAGATTCCTTCGCAACAACTAATCCAGGAAGAGCGGCCTTGCGCCCTGATCTCCCGTGTGGCCATTCAGGGCGTTTTGTATTCTGAGGCAATGCAAAAGGCGCTCAGTGGTGTCAATGGCGATGATCCGCCAATTGGGCGCTGCTTAGGCAGTCAAGGCGTCACCCTGCTCATCAAGCGTGTGCAGCAAGCCTTGGTGGAACAAGGTTTCATCACAAGCCATGTGCATGTGCCCGAGCAAGACCTGAACAGTGGCGAATTGGTGCTGCAAATCTCTGAGGGGCGCGTTGGTCGCATCACCCAAAGCCATGGCAAATCCGCGGATGCTGAAGTCGATACAACATTGCCCGTCTTGGTGTGGGCTGTGCGCGCAGGCCGCATTCTCAATCTACGTGACATCGAACAATCGTCCGACAACCTACAGCGTCTACCGAGCCTCAAATCCAAAATCCAGATTGAACCCGGTGATGCGCCGGGCACAAGTGATTTGGCCGTGGAACTGCAGGTCACTCACCCACTGCGACTGGCACTGTCGGTAGACGACGGGGGCTTGAAAACCAGCGGCAAGCTGCAAGGCAATGCCACCCTGAGCTGGGACAACCCGGTGGGTCTGGGTGACTTGCTCTATTTCACCAAAGGCCAAGAGCTGGGCGACAAAGACAGCGGACCACGGGGCAGTCGCAACCAGATCGTGCATTACAGCGTGCCATGGGGGTATTGGTTGCTGGGCGCAGCGCTCAGCGATAACCAATTCCGCCAGACAATATACGGCCCGTACGAATCCTATTTGTACAGTGGCACCTCCAGCCACCAAGAGTTGTCCTTGTCGCGTGTCTTGCACCGCAATGCCACCAGCAAGACCACGGCCAGCCTCAAGCGCTTTGAGCGTCAGTCCAACAACTACATCGCCGACCTGGAAGTACTGGTGCAGCGCCGCCGCACCACAGGCTGGGAAGCCGGCTTGCAGCACCTGAACTATTTTGAATCGGGCACCTTGAACGCTCAAATGGCCCACCGCCAAGGCAATGCCAGTGCGGGCACTCCAGAGGCTGAAGGCGGTTCAGGTCAAACAATTGACCGTATTCGTTTGACCACTGGGTTTTTGCAATGGGTCATGCCGCTCAACACCGGTGGCCACGCTGGGCAGTACAGCACCCAAGTGCAGTGGCAATGGGCGCAAACGGACCTCACGCCGCAAGACCGATTTTGTCTGGGCAGCCGTGCCGCAGTGCGTGGCTTTGATGGCCAGCAAACCTTGTGTGGGGACAGGGGGCAACTCTGGCGGCAAGAGCTGGCAACAGGCTTTCCCACGGCATTTCAAGAAAATCTGGGCTTTGCCAAAGATATACAAGTCTATGTCGCCATCGATGCAGGCCGTGCCAGCAGCCCTGGACAACAAAGTGCCTACCTCATCTCGGGCATCGCCTTGGGCTTTCGGCACTCCCACAAGGTAAATGAGGCTTACCCACTTCAATGGGATATTTTTGTAGGCAAGCCCTTGTCACATCCTGACGGATTCGCGACTGCGCGGCAAACTGCGGGCTTTGCCTTGCGGGCCGAATACTAGAAGTCTATTGAACACCTGAACCTTTCCAAGGAGGAGACCCCATGAATTGCAACCTTCACCGCATCGTCTTCAACAAATGCCGAAGCCAACTCATGGCTGTGGCCGAAAACGCGCAGGCGGGCGGCAAGACTGCCGCTGGGGAGAGTTCAGTCGGTTCAGCAAAGCGGGCAAGCCTGTTTGGGCAATGTGGTTCGGTCGCCTCCAAAGTCGCCGTGGCCATGTGGCTTGCGGTGGGCGCACTGCCCATGGCTTGGTCGCAAATCATTGCAGACCCTACGGCCGCGGCCAATCAGCGTCCTACTGTGCTCAGTGATAGTGCCGGTCGTCCACTGGTCAACATCCAGACGCCCAGCGCAGCGGGCCTGAGTCGCAACAGCTACAAACAGTTCGACGTGCCTACCAGTGGCATCGTGCTCAACAACTCTGCCAGTAACCCGTGGTTGTCCAATGGGGTGTTGGCCAAGACGATTTTGAACGAGGTCAACTCCACCGCCCAGAGCTACATCAACGGTGCCATCACCGTCAATGGCGCTGCCGCCCAGGTGATCGTGGCCAACCCCAGCGGCATCACCGTCAACGGGGGTAGTTTCATCAACGCCAGTCGAGCCACACTGACCACCGGCACCGCTGAATTGACCAATGGGGCATTGACGGGTTTCAGCATTCGCGGCGGCGGGGTCACCATCGGTTCAGGCGGGCTGAATAACAGCGCCACACCCTACACCGACATCATGAGCCGCGCAGTCACCCTGACCGGTGCTTTACGGGCGCAAAACCTGGGTATTACCACAGGTCTGCAAACTGTGGACTATTCCACCGGCCTCATCAGCAACCAAGACACCAACACCTACGCCGCAGGGGCGCTGACTATTGATACCGCCGCGCTGGGCGGCATGTATGCGGGCAACATCAGCATCTTGGCCACTGAAGCAGGCTTGGGCGTGCGAAATCTTGGAACATGGCAGGCCACGGGTGGACAGATTGTGGTCACGGCAGACGGCTTGCTGCAAAACTTGGGCACGGTCTCTGCAAATGTGGCCAGCCTGGCCACCGTCAAAGGAAATATCGAGAACTCAGGCTCCATTCAAGGCTCGCAAGCGGTCGTGATGAGCGCAGGCGGTGATGCCGGCCTCTTTGGCGCAGGCCTCAAGCAAACCGCAGGCAGTGCCGTTGTCATCAGTGCCAAGGGTGCGGTCAATCTCTACAACAACGCCAGCTATGGCGCAGCCCAAGTGGCCAGCACCGCCAGTGGCGGTCAAGTGAGCATCAGCGCAGGGCAAAACATCAACGTCAACAGCGGCACCTCCATTGCCGCTGACAAAGATGTGCAACTGAGCAGCGATGCCATGGTCTTGGCAACTGGGGCCAGCATCACCTCCAGCACAGGTAATGTCACTGCTTTGGCTGGGGCAGGCATGGGCGTGTCCAGCAGCACTATCACCGGCCAGCAAGTGCATTTGGAAACTGGCGCGGCCTTCAAAGACACCGCCGCATCGTTGACGGTCACGGGCGGCAATGTGCGTGGCGTTACCCAAACCACCCTGTTGGCCACCGACAGCATCCTGGTATCCAGCGCGGGCAGCACCGCTGTGAGCAGCGCAGGCAATGTCCACATCCAGGCCACCCAAGCCGTTGACTTAACTGCTGGCAGCACCGTCACAGCCGGTCAGCACATGAGTGTCATGGCTGGCACCACCCTGAACTTGCGCGCGACCAGCGGCACCACCGCCACCAATGGCCAGAAAGTGAACCTGAGTGCCACAGGCAACATGCTGTTGTCTGGCAACAGCGTCATCGCCACCGGCTCTAACTTGAGCGCTGGGCAAGACATGAGCATTGAAGCCAATGATGGCAACGCCAACTTGCACGCCCTTTCAAACGCTGGCGGCACCAGTGTGGACAAAATCAATCTGAGCGCAGGCAAAGACGTCAACGTCTCGGTGTTCAAAGGCAGTCTGTACGCCACAGGCCTGCAAGCGAGCGGACAAAACATCAACCTGGTGAGCAACGCCACCGCCAGCGTGGCCAATGCCACCGTGCGGAGCGGTAGCAACACGCAAGCCGTGGCCAGCACGCTCACTGCCCGTGAAGACCTCACGGTGGGCAGCATCAACACCACCGCCGGGGCCAGCAGTCAAGTGCAAGTGGTGGCCTCCAGCCTCAACGCAGCAGGGCAAGCCCGAATTCTCTCCAACGGCGTGGCCCTCATCACCGCCGCTACTGATGCCGTCGACGGTGTCGCCAGTCCTGCCCGCAGCAGCATCACCGCAGGCAGCGTGGCCATCCAAGGTGGCAGCGTGCAAACCGATGCAGCAGACATCCGCACCAACGGAAACAAATCCACCACGGCCAAATCCGGTGACATCACCGTCACCGCCACCAGTGGCAATGCCCTGTTCAATGTCAACACGGGCTATCGAAGCCAATTCAACAGCACAGGCAACATTGCCCTGCATGCCAATGGCAACCTGACCCACTGGTACACCGAGGCCATTGCGGGAGGCGGTCTGTCCAGCACCAGTGCCACGGGCCAAATCAACAGCACGGGTGCCTATCTGGTCGCTAAAGACGTACTGAGCTTGGCCAGCAAGGGCGCACAAACCCACGCCAGCGGCTACTACAGCGGTGGTGCAGCCACAGTCTTCAACGAAACCGGCCACCTGGCCCTGAACAGCATCCGAATGCGGGCGGAGGGCACCACGACAGCAAGCCTTGGCACCGTCAGCGGCCAAATCAGCATCGAATCGGGTGGCACGCTGGGCCTGGATGCCTCCTCGGTTTTGGTGGGCACCACCGACCTGTCCATCATCCAGGGCCAGGGGGACATCACCATCAACCCCAGCACCTGGGGACGCGGCACCTTCGCGCTCAGCCAGCTCGTATATGGCAGAAACCTCACGATGGGCACGCGCAACGGCAACATGACACTCAACGGGGCCGATGGCAGCAACGGCTACGGCAGCAGTCAACGCGTGGTCATGACCACGCCCGGTAGCCTGACCTTGTTTGCCAACAACATACACCTGCAAGGCAGCCAATTGCGCGCCAACGGTGGTGCGATCAACCTCACAGCCACCAATGGAAGCCTCACCGTAGAAGCCAACAAGGCCAGTCATTACAGTGCGGGCTTTACCAACACCTATTGGGATCAAGCCCAACTGGTTGCCTCAACCGGCATTGATGCGCGCGCAGCCAGTGACATGCAACTTAACGGGGTGTATGCACACACCTGGGGCCGGGCCAACTTCCAGTCTGGCGGCAACCTCACCACCTCGGGCAAGGTCAATCGCTGGCAAGTGGACAACCGCCCCAGCGCGGGCAGCAGCTACAACGGCTGGTACCAAGATGAAGAATGGGTCGACTACACCAGCATCACGGGCAACCTAGGGGTCAACCTAGGTGCCATGGGCGGACACCTGCGCATCAATGGCACCAACGTGAACGGTGGCAGCGGCACGGCCACCCTCCAAGCCTTGGGCCATGTGCGGCTGGAGGCCGTGATGACCGATGTGGTTCATGCGGCTACATCGACGGGTTGGAACAGAACCTGGTACGGCAAAAAAACTACCTGGACCACCTACCACGACCGCGCCTGGCGCAACGTCAACGCCGTGAATGTGAATGCCCGCGACATCAACATCAAAGCCGGCAACAACGTGGAGACTCATGCCACGCGGCTGAGTGCCAGCAACAACCTGCGCATCGAAGCCGGTGACCAAGCGCTCTACTTCGCTGTGCGCAACGAAACCGACCACCAAGACACCACCCAAAAGCGCGAAAGCTGGATCGGCATCCGCTACGACAAATCCACCGAGCACAACACCACGCGCATCAGCACACCCGTGGTGAGTCACCTGTACGCCACCAACGGCAACCTCACCAGCTACAGCGGCGGGGATCAGTTGTTCCAAGGCACGGATGTCAATTACTACAGCCGCGACATTCAAGCCGGTGTAGGCGAGCGCGCCCGAGCCGACGCCCGCATCATCTTGGAAGGCGTCAAGACTGAGGTGTTCCAGCAGCGCACCAAAGAGTCCAACTACGTCGTCTGGCAAAAGCAACTCAACCAGGGCGGCCGCACCGAAACCCTGACGCTGCCCAGTTTCACCGGCACCGTCAACACGCCTTTCAGAGCCCCCGGCGGCATCAGCGTGCAGATCCCGGCAGGCGAGTTCAAGAGCCAGATCGCCACGCTCAGCCAGCAGCCGGGCATGGGTTACTTGAACGAGCTGACAGCGCGCAGCGATGTGAATTGGCAGCCGGTCAAACTCGCGCATGACCAGTGGAACTACCAGCAGTCGGGCCTGACACCGGCAGGCGCTGCCCTGGTGGCCGTGGCAGTGGCATGGGCCACGGGGGGCATGGGTGCGGGCGTGCTGGGCACCACGGGTTCGACCACCAGCGCCATGGCCAACGCGGCGTTCAGCAGCTTGGCCGCGCAAGCCAGCATCACCCTCATCAACAACAAGGGCGACATCGAAAAGACGCTCAAAGAACTGGGAAGCAGCCAAACCGTCAAAGCCACCATCGCGGCAGCGCTCACGGCGGGTGTGTTGGACAAGCTGGGGGCAACCAGCACCATGAAAGAGCTGTCAAGCAAGACAGGCTTCTCAGACAAGCTGACCTACAACCTCATCAACGCCACAGGCCGAGCTCTGACCAACACGGCCATCAATGGCGGCAGTTTGGAAGACACTTTGAAGCAAGCGCTCATTGGCGGCATTGTGGATACGGCGCATGGGCAGGTGGCCAGCCAGATCAAGGTGTTGGAGGGGCAGTATCTGGCGCACAAACTGGCGCATGCGCTGGCCGGGTGTGTAGCGGGGGCGGCGGCGCAGGGCACTTGCAAAGACGGGGCCATTGGTGCTGCCATCGGCGAGATCATTGCCGGACCGGGTGGTTTGCTCAAGCCCAAGAACGGCATGTTCTACACCGAAGAAGAAAAGCGCAACGTGCTGGCCATCACCAAGCTGGTGGGCGGCGCGGTCAGCGCCTACTCGGGTGGCAACGCGCAAACGGCTATCACCACCGCTGAAGTGGCGGTGACCAACAACGCGTTTTTTGTGCTGCCGCTGGTCAAGTTGCTCGCCGTTGCCGCTGGCGCTTACACCACAGGCGTGGGCGGTGGCAACCCAGCCGAAGGACTGAAAGAAATTGGCAACGGCAACGACCCTTTGGGCAAAGCCATTGCCAATGGCACGCAAGCGGCAGTGACGCTGTCGATGAGCCAATATCCAGCAGAAACCCGCGCGGTGCTCAATTTGCTGTCCGCGGCTGGTCAACAAGTGGACGCAGCCGTCACCTACGTGGATGACAGGACTGGGCGTGTGGTCAGCACGCAATGGAACAACCTGAGTCCGGATACCCGCGCCATGTTGATTGGTGCAGGTAAAGTGACGGGCGTGGTGTTCTCGCCGGTGGGCGTGGGGCAGGTGCGCAACATTGTGGTCAACGCGCCCAAAGCGGTGAGCGATACCACCAAGACCTTGGCTGTGCAGAACATGATTCGTGAGGCTGGCTCCATCGATCCAACCACGGGCAAACCATCGTTGACCCTGCAAGAATTGGCCAAACAACCGGGCGGCTTGACGAGTCTGAAAGAAGCCACGGGCGACTTGTTTGGCAGTGCCACGATGCAGACCCTGTTCAAAGACGCCCAATATGTGGGTGGAGCCAAGCTGGGCGACAAGGGCTTGGATGCGGTGTACAAGGTGGACTCTAAAGACGTGGATTATTTGTTTGTGGAATACAAGTACAACACCTCGCGGCAGAGCATGACCAATGATGGGTTGCAGGGGTCCACTGGTTGGGTAACCGGCGGTAATCGAATTGAAAATGCCGTTGGCCGTCAACTAGGGCAGAGCGTCCGCACAGCGGCAGAAACTGGCCGCACTGAAACACTGCTGATACAGACCCTGCCAGATGGCCGCACCAATGTGAAGTTGCTCGATGCCAACGGCAAATCCTTACCCATTACGCAGTCCAAATTGGACTTGGTGCAGCGCATTTCCAGCAATCTGAACAAGGGGATTCAGCCATGATCCGGGCGCCTATGGGAGATCGGGGCTACTGGGAAAAGGCCGTTAAAAATGGCTGGAACTCCATCTCAATGGCGGAAGAGCAAATCAAAAAACCAGCAGGTGCGCCGACGTATCGAGCCGAGTACTTGTGGGGGCTGACCCAGGATCACCCCCGCCAAACCCTCACCCAATACTCCCGAGGTGATGCGATTGCAGTTTTGTACAACCCCTTCCCCAAGGTGCTCGATGCCTGGGAGTTGTCCAACCGCGAGGCGGAATTCATAGAGCGTGCGTACAACCCGGGGCACATCCGAGCCTGGGAATTCCGACTGGACTATCTGGAGCACTACAACTGGTGCTTCTGGCTGGTGGGCTTGGCACTGGTCTTCGATATTCCCGACGATCAGTGGCAGCGTTTGAATGCGTTGATCGGTGGTGAAGGCGAGGACGAATTGCTCGACCGCATCATGGCCACACGCCAGCCCAACCGACGAATAGGCGACAAGCTGCTTCACAAAAAACCCTACGCCCGCTTGCTCAAGGCTGTAAATGCCAAGCCTGAGCTACAAGCGGCCCTGCTCAAGGACTTTGTGGATAACTGGTATAAAGAACTCAAGAGGCCATTCGGAAAACGCATCTGGTGGTACGACTACGGTGACCCGGAGATCAACCCGATGGAAAAAGGCAGTTACTTCGGGCGCTGGTGTGTCGAAGCGGTCGCCGCTGTCAAAGCCTTTGGCTTGGATGATTCGCTTTGCCTTGGGCATGAGCACTATCCGGGTGACTTGCTGCGACCCAACGGGCCAAGCACACACGCTAATCGCTATGGCTGGAAGGCATGGCTGAGCAAGCAATTCACAGGAAAGGAAAGCTGACCATGTGGCGCACAGTCATTCGCAATGTGATGGGGGTGCTGGCCTTCTTGCTGGTGTTTGCCATCTTTCCTAACCAATGGTTGTTGGGTCTTGGCGTGGATGCCATGTGGGTGGGTTTGGCCAAAATCATTTCAGCTGTTCTTGCGGCTTGGTGGGTGGTTGGCTTTCGGCGCAAGGTGAATGAGTCCAAGTCCGACGCATGAAATCACAATTGAGTGTGCACCTACTCGCGTGAGCTACGGCGGCATTGATGAGAAAGCCCGAGTCGACGACAGAATCATCTTGGAGGGCATCAAGAACCGCATCACGCAAACGCGCACCAAAGAGTCCAACTACGTTGTCTGGCAAAAGCAACTCAACCAGGGCAGCCGCACCGAAACCCTGACGCTGCCCAGTTTCACCGGCACCGTCAACACGCCTTTCAGAGCCCCCGGCGGCATCAGCGTGCAGATCCCGGCAGGCGAGTTCAAGAGCCAGATCGCCACGCTCAGCCAGCAGCCGGGCATGGGTTACTTGAACGAGCTGACAGCGCGCAGCGATGTGAATTGGCAGCCGGTCAAACTCGCGCATGACCAGTGGAACTACCAGCAGTCGGGCCTGACACCGGCAGGCGCTGCCCTGGTGGCCGTGGCAGTGGCATGGGCCACGGGGGGCATGGGTGCGGGCGTGCTGGGCACCACGGGTTCGACCACCAGCGCCATGGCCAACGCGGCGTTCAGCAGCTTGGCCGCGCAAGCCAGCATCACCCTCATCAACAACAAGGGCGACATCGGCAAGACGCTCAAAGAACTGGGAAGCAGCCAAACCGTCAAAGCCACCATCGCGGCAGCGCTCACGGCGGGTGTGTTGGACAAGCTGGGGGCAACCAGCACCATGAAAGAGCTGTCAAGCAAGACAGGCTTCTCAGACAAGCTGACCTACAACCTCATCAACGCCACAGGCCGAGCTCTGACCAACACGGCCATCAATGGCGGCAGTTTGGAAGACACTTTGAAGCAAGCGCTCATTGGCGGCATTGTGGATACGGCGCATGGGCAGGTGGCCAGCCAGATCAAGGGACTCGAAGCGGACTATCTGGCGCATAAGTTGGCCCATGCCCTGGCCGGGTGTGCAGCGGGGGCGGCGGCTGGCGGCGCGTGCAAAGACGGGGCGATTGGTGCCGCTGTCGGTGAGATCGTGGCCCAGCTCATGCCTCCCAAGAACGGCATCGCCTACAGCGAAAGTGAGAAAAACAATGTCTTGGCATTGAGCAAATTGGTGGCCGGTGCAACCAGCGCATATGCGGGCGGTAACGCTCAAACGGCCATCACCACGGCTGAAACAGCGGTCCAAAATAATGCCCTTGTCCCGGCTCTGATTGGTTTGGCTTGGTTGGCCGATAAGGCGTGGACGGCGTATGAGGTGAGCCAAGATGTAGCCGCTATCCGAGACGGCACCAAGACCGTGCAGCAGGTAACGCAAGAAAAGGGTGAGGAATACGTCACTGGTATCATCATCGGTAACATCGGTCGTTATGGGGTTAAGGCGGTCAAATCGGGTAGCAAATGGATTCAGTCAAAAGCAGCTGACCTCACGAAAAATCTTGAAGCAAGAGGTAGTGCGTTTGGTACAAACATTGTTTGGGGCTCCTGGAAGGATTATCCCAAGGTCACATCGAATGGAGGCCAATATGCCCAAGTGGGAGACAGGCTTTATTCGCAGCATGCAGTCGATAGGATGCAACCCTCAGGCTTGGGTATTCCAGTTGGTGCAGATGCCCCCGGGCGCAATATTTCCCCAAACATTGTGGATTACGTAATCCGAACAGGAGAGAGAACTGTCACCACAACTGCTGAGGGTATTCAACGCACCGTTCACTGGAGCGGAAACGTCGGTGTGGTTACAGAAAATGGTGGTAAAATTGTTGTCACCGTATTGCGCAGAGGATCTTAAAAATGAACAAGTCAATTTACAAAGAAACAATTAATGCGTTGTTGGTTGCAGTCGATGATTTCAAGGCAAAAAGTATCAGCCTTGAAATTTATCAAGCCAATGTATTCAAGGCTGAGAACGAGATCGTTTCAATAGAGGAGAAAAGCCTTAGATCATTGCTACAGAACCATGAAAATCAACTTGAACTACTTCGATTTACAACGGGCGATGAAAAATCCATACAGGAAGCGCTAGATCAATTTAGAGAAGAGCTTTGTTTGTGGCTCTGAGTCCGTGAAAAGCTCAGCCTGGCCCGCAGCACTCTCGCTTGGAGCTAGATCGGCTGAACTGCAACTTGGCCTGGGCCACGCGCCAGCCAACCCCAGTGTTCGTGACACTGGGAACGATATGTATGTATGGTTTTACGGCGACCACGGCCCGGCCGAATCCGTTTGGCGCTATGAACACCCAGATGGGACGGTTGAGTGGACGCACTGCCCGAGAACACCTTACGGTGGAGCCCAGTGAGCCAATCAAACCGAAGCTGGCTTTGTCAACATCTACTGGAGCTTGACTCAGTTCCAAGGGTGCGTGACGGTGTGCGCACCGACGCATGCAGGATCTTCAAGTAAGGCCTGGTGCTCGAAATGAAATTGACTCAACCCGTCAACATTCAGGTTTGTTCTAGGCGCATTCTGTTGCGCCCTGCAAAGTTCTTGGAATTCTTGCAATTCTATGAAACCAACCTGCCCCAACTCAAGCCATCTGTATTCAACTGGACAGACCCCGTGAGTAAACCGTGGGACTTGTCTCATTACGAAAACTATCTTCCGCCCGACCGATTTGGCGATGCTGACAACATTTATTGGCGGCGACGAAAAAAACCCTGTGCCGAAGGTTATTTCCGTGTGGGCAATCGAGGCAGAAATAGCATTCTCAGTGCCAGTCATTCAGAAATATCCTTGGTGGCTGAGTTGTGTGATTTGGATGTTAATTGTTCGCTTGAATATATAAAAAAATGCTCTATTCAATTTGATGCCGACATTGCCCAAGTGCATTGGGTAACACCGGAAGAAGAAACTCTGCGTGATGAGGAGTGCAAATTCGATATGCAGGGAGCCAATGCGGGGTCTGAGTTTGTCTTTCCGAGCTTGCAACATTGGCTACCCGCTTTGTCATGGGCAACTGTTTTTGGTGATGCCTATATACGGATGTTCGGCGTGGAGCGCTTACTATCGGCGCCAGCGTTCAAAGTGGAAAGGTTGAATGATTCGGCGGTTTACATCCAGCTCACACCAAACCTTTCTGATTTAGAGACTGATTACGCCAGTTTCCACGCTGTGCGACTACAGGTTCAGGCCCATCTGGGAAATGAAGCATTCTTTGATGCGGCCCGTGCATATCCTCTGCGCGGCCCTATTGGAGAGATGTCGATTGCTGAATTTATGAAAGCGCGAGCCGACTTCCGTCGCCCACCCCCAGGCACCAACGGATTCAAGGTTCCAGAGTTTCATTTCATCGAAGACTGACATTGCAATCCTCCGTTGTCAGCCGTGACCAGCTTCTGCAAGGCACCAAGGTGAGCGACGGCGGCACAGCCGGCTTCAACGTGCGCGTGGGAGAAAAGGGCGCGCGCTGGAGTCCGTGTCATCCCGGAGGGCGCCCGTGCCGCTCCAGCGCCCCGCGCCGCCACAGCGCTGGAAACAGCCGCGTCCACAGCCCCGCCACCGCCAGCACGCCGATGCCGCCCAGCAGCACCGAGCCGACCGGGCCGAAGGCGGCGGCGGTGGCGCCGGACTCGAATTCGCCGAGCTGGTTGCTTGCGCCGATGAAGACCGAGTTGACCGCGCTGACGCGGCCGCGCATGGCGTCCGGGGTTTCGAGCTGCACCAGCGTCTGGCGCACCACCACGCTGATCATGTCGGCCGCGCCGGACAGGGCCAGCACCGCCAGCGACAGCCAGAACCAGGTCGACAGCGCGAAGCCGACCATGCACAGGCCGTAGAAGGCGACCGCGCCGAACAGCACCGGGCCGGCGTGTTGCAGGCTGGGTCGGCGTGCCAGCCAGATCGACATCGTCAGCGCACCGACCGCCGGGGCGGCGCGCAGCAGGCCGAGGCCCCAGGGGCCGACGTGCAGGATGTCCTTGGCGAAGATCGGCAGCAGCGCCGTCGCGCCGCCCAGCAGCACGGCGAACAGGTCCAGCGAGATGGCGCCCAGCAGCACCGGCTGGCCGCGCAGGTAGTGGACGCCGGCCCAGACCGCGCCCCAGCCCTTCTGGTCCGGATCGGGCCTCGGGGCGGCATGCACGACGCCCAGCGAGAACACGAAGGCGGTCAGCAGCAGCAGCACGCAGACACCGTGCACGACGGCCGCGCCGAACGCGAACAGCACGCCGCCGAGCGCCGGTCCGCCGATCACCGCGATCTGCATGCCGCTGGAACTCAGCGCGACCGCCCGAGCCAGCCGGTCCGGTGGCACCAGCAAGGCCGGCAGGGCCTGCGTGGCGGGCGTCTGGAAGGCCCGGGCGATGCCCAGCAGCACCGACAGCACCAGCACCGCGTCGCGGTGCAGCCAGCCGCCCAGGGGGCCCATCTGACCGCCCGCCAGGCTGCCCAGCACCAGCGCCAGCGCGATCAGCGACTGCATCACCGTGGTGGCCTGCAGGATGCGCGAGCGCCGGTGCCGGTCGGCCAGCGAGCCGGCCGGCAGCGTGAACACCAGCGCCGGCGCGAACTGCGCCAGCCCGACCAGGCCGAGGTCCCAGGCACTGCCGGTCAGCTCGTACATCTGCCAGCCCAGCGCCACCATCATCATCTGGCTGGCGGTCTGGGTGGCGACGCGGGTCAGCCAGAAGCGGCGGTAGGGGCGGATGGACCAGAGTTCGGCGATGCCGCCCGAAGGTGTGGGCGCAGGCGCGGGCAACGCGCTCACGAGCGGAACAGGCGCGAGTACTGCGCCTCGTGCCGCGCCGACAGGATCGCCAGCATCGGCGCATGCGCCTGGCGGGTCGTGTCGTCCAGCGTCATCGCCTGCTCGACGGCGGCGGGCAGGGCCTCGACCAGCGCGGCCAGGATGCGCTGACCGGCGCTCTGGCCCAGCGGCACGGCCTTCAAGGCGGCCTGGACCATGTTCTCGGCCCAGCCGAAGCCGTGCGCCAGCAGCGCCTGCTGCAGCGGCGCACCGCTGCGGGCCAGCGCCAGCGCGTGGGCGACCGGCCAGGTCGGTGCCGGCTTCAGCGCGCCCAGCTGGCCGACACGTTCGTCGTCATCGACGCGATCGCCGTGTTCATCGGCCTTCCCGGGCGCACCGGCCTGCTGGATGCGCAGCCACTCGTGCAGCGAGCGGCCCATCTGCTCGGACTGCTGGCGCAGCTCCTGGGTCTCGCGGGTCGTGCGGACCCAGTCGTTCAGGGCCTCGATGCGGGCCAGGTCGGCGCGTCGGCCCTCGGCCGGCTCGGCATCGTCCTGCCCGCCGCGCCAGGCGCGGATCGCCTCGGCCACCACCGGCAGGTCCGATCGCGCCAGTGCCAGCCGCAGCTGGTCGACCAGCCAGCGCCGGGCCTGCGCCTCGTCGCGCACATGGCCGGCGTCGACGGCGGCTTCCAGCCCTTCCGAGTAGCTGAAGCCGCCCACCGGCAGCACCGGCGAGGCCAGCCAGATCAGCTTGAGCAGCGCGTCCGACGTGGTCATGCGTGCTTGTGATCGTGGCCGTGACCGTGGTCATGCCCATGACCGTGGTCATGCCCGTGGTCATGGCCACAGCCCGGCCCGTGCACGTGCGGCACGGCGGCGGCCTGGACGGGGATGTTCAGCGGCTTGCCGCGGGCGGGGGCCGGGGCGTGGTCGTGTGCATGGTCATGCCCGTGGTCATGGGCGTGTTCGTGCCCGTGGTCATGGCCGTGTGAATGCCCGTGCCCATGCCCCCCCGCCGCATACGCGCCACCTTCGGGCTCGAAGGCGCTGGCCTCCTCGCCGACGATCAGGTGCATCTGCCGCAGCATGTCGGCCAGCACGTGGTCGGGTTCGAGCTTCAGGTGATCGGGCTGCAGCTCCAGCTGCACGTGGCGGTTGCCCAGGTGATAGGCCGCGCGCAGCAGGTCGAAGGGGCTGCCGTGGTCGGCGCAGGCGCGCACCACCAGCACCGTCTGCGGCGCGGCGATGACGCGCACCAGGCTGCCGTCCTCGACCACCAGCACATCGCCGCCGCGCACCACCTGGCCGCGCGGCAGGAACACGCCGATGTGGCGGCCGGCGCTGTCATGGGCATCGAAGCGGCTTTTCTGGCGCGTGTCCCAGTCCAGCTCGACGCTGGCGGCGCGCTTGAGCAGCACGTTGGCAAGGCCGCGGCCCTGGGGGATCAGCTTGTTGACGGTCAGCATGACGGCAGGCGGCGGGGCAGGGCGCCGCAGGTTCGGGAAAGGCGGAATTCTCCCGCAGGAACCATGCCCGTGCCGGCTGGCCGGCCGCCGTCAGCGCAGGTCCGGCGCGTCGCTCAGCTCGTTGCGATCGGCCTGTCCGGCGATGCGCGGGCAGTGCTGGCGCAGCAGCGCGTCGACCGCATCGATCGCGCGGGCCAGTCCCTGCTCGTACTGCCCGGCGGCCAGCGCCGGCTGCATCGCCGCGACGATGGCCTGCCACTGCGCCGGGCTGACGTGCGGGTTCAGGCCGCGGTCGGCCACGATCTCGATGGCCCGGTCGGCCAGCAGCAGGTAGATCAGCACGCCGGTGTTGGCCTCGGTGTCCCAGACGCGCAGCTTGCCGAACATCATCACCGCCCGTTCGCGCGGGCTGGCGCCACGGCGCAGGTAGGACAGCGGCAGGCCGGCCTCGATGCACAGGCGCAGCTCGCCGGCGTGATGCGCCTCGCTGGCCTGGACACGCGCGGTCAGGCGTTCGAGCACGCCGGGGCCGAGCGTGCGCCCGATCCGGCGCGGGTCGGCCAGCAGGTGCCGCAGCAGCCGGGCCGCGCGGGCGAACAGGGTCCGCTTCTTCACGTCAGCCATGTCACCAGCCTCCCGAGGCGCCACCGCCGCCGAAATCACCACCGCCGCCGGAGCTGAAGCCGCCGCCGCCACCGAACCCGCCGCGACCCCCGCCGAACCCGCCGCCACCCCAGCCGCCGTGATGACCGCGTGAGCGGCTGGCCGACGCGAGTGCATCGAACACGCCCATCGCGCTCAAGGCGCCCACCACCAGCGCGACCACCAGCCCCAGGCCGGCGGCGATGGCAGCCAGCGCGAGGCTGGCGCTGAAGTCCCAGACGATCCAGCCCGCTGCGGCCGACGTCGCCAGCGCGCCGAAGCCACGCCCGGCCAGCTGCGTCAGCACCCGGGCGATGATCGGAATGCCGACCAGCGCGATCATCCCGAGCGCGGTCCAGTCGGTCTCGCCGTCGTGGCGGGCGGCCTGCGCGTCCGGTGCCGGCAGGCCTTCGCCCTGGACCAGCGCCTCGACCCGCCGGATCGCCTCGGCCAGCCCGGCGGCCGGTTCACCGCGCCGGAACGCGGGCGTCAGGGCCTCGTCGATGATGCGTCGGGCGGCCAGGTCGGGGATGGCGCCCTCCAGCGTCTTGGCGACTTCGATGCGCAGCTTGCGGTCCTGCGTGGCGACCACCAGCAGCAGGCCGTCGCCGACGTCGCGCCGGCCGATCTTCCAGCTGTCGCCGACCCGCTGCGCATAGGCGGCGATGTCCTCGGGCGCGGTCGTGGGCACGATCAGGATGACCATCTGCGTGCCCAGCCGCTGCTCCAGTCCGGCCAGCTGCGCGACCAGCGCGTCGTGCTGCGCCGGCTGCAGCCAGCCGGCCGCATCGATCACCCGGTCGCTCAGCGCCGGCACGGCCTGCTGGGCCCGTGCGAGCCCGGGCAGCCACAGGGCCGACGCCAGGATCGCCAGCACCGCCAGCATCCCCCACCAGCGACCGATGCGGCGCAGGCTCACTTCGAGGCCGCCTTGCCGCCGAAGTCGACCACCGGCGCGGTCGAGATCGCGGCCTCGTTGGCGACCGTGAAGCTCGGCTTGACGGCGTAGCCCATCACCATCGCCGTCAGGTTGCTCGGAAAGCTGCGTGCCAGCACGTTGTAGTCCGTGACGGCCTTGATGTAGCGGTTGCGCGCGACCGTGATGCGGTTCTCGGTGCCTTCCAGCTGCACGCGCAGGTCCTGGAAGCCCTGGTTGGCCTTCAGGTTCGGGTAGTTCTCCGTCACCACCAGCAGCCGGCTCAGCGCGCCGGACAGCTCGCCTTGCGCGGCCTGGAACTTCTGCAGCGCCTCGGGGTTGTTCAGCAGCTCGGGCGTGACCTGGATGGCCGTGGCGCGCGAGCGCGCCTCGATCACCTTGGTCAGCGTCTCCTGCTCGAAGTTGGCCTCGCCCTTGACCGTGTTGACGATGTTCGGGATCAGGTCCGCACGCCGCTGGTACTGGCTCAGCACCTCGGCCCACGAGGCCTTGACCTGCTCGTCCAGGCGCTGGAAATCGTTGTAGCCACAGCCCGTCAGGCCGAGCAGGGCGAGCGTGGCGATCAGGGTGGAAAGCAGGCGGCGCAGCATGGGCGGGGTTCCTTGTCTCGGTTGACAGGCGCGGTGTTTACCACGCCCCGAAGACGCCCAGATGCGGACGCCGTGTCTCAGATCAAGGCAAGGCGGAACTTGCGCCGGCCGTCGATGCGGTAGAGGCCGAAGTCGCGCTGATCGACGGTGGCGATGTGGTCGATGCCGGAGGCCTCGGCCAGCCAGACCAGCGAGACGTCGGCCCAGTCCGGGTCGAGGTCGGCGTACTTGGTCATCAGCGTGGCCATGCGCCGATGGCCGGCGGCGTCGGGCGCGTGGACCTTGAACATCGGCCCGGCCGCGATGTCGGCCAGCCGCGCCCGCTGGTGCGCAGCCAGGAAGAACGAGGCTTCGGTCAGCACCGCCTCGACCGTGTGCAGCTCGCCCCGGAACCCCGCCAGCCAACGGTTGACACGGGCATGCCAAGGGTCGTCTCGGTTGAACAGGCTCACCAGAATGCCGGTGTCCAGCAGCGTGGGCATCGAGTCGGGCGACTGGCGTGGCGAGCCGGCCTTGGCGCCGGTTCGCGCGCGCGCGGCGCTCATGCCGGGCGCCTCGCCCTGGACTTGACCTGGGCGCGGACGGCGGCCTTGTCGGCAGGTCCGGAAGCCCCGCCCAGGTCCTGGCCGATGCAGCCGATCAGGCCGGCCTTCTCGAAGGCCAGCCAGTGGTCGCTGGGCGGCAAGGCGGTCGCGGCGGCGCGGGTCCTGGTGGCCGGTCCGGCGCCGGCAACTCCGGCCTTGACCAGGTAGCTGGCCAGCGATTCCTGCACCACCAGGCTCTTGCTGACCCCCTGGGTCGCGCAGTAGACCTCCAGCGCACGTTCGAGCGCAGGATCGAGTCGGACGGTCAGCGGCATGGCGGGCTCCAGGACGGCGGGTCAGCGCCAGGGGGCGGCCAGTGTATGACGGGTGGTGGATGTGTATGCGCGGGGGCGCGTCGGGCGAGGGTGCTGACCCCCTCCCGCCTGCGGCGTACTCCCCCTTGGCAGGGGGAGAGTCGACCGAGCCAGCAAACCAGCGTTGCCTTCGGCAACGTGTCTTCGTTCCCCTCCTCCGGAGGGGTGGCAGGCGGAGCCTGACGGGGTGGTTTGGTTGTGCTGGTCAAGCCCCAACGGACACGCCGATAGGTTGTTGTGCAGCCTGCCGTTGCTCAAAGACGTTGGGTGCGACGTTGCCCAGCTTCGAGTGCCTGCGCACGCTGTTGTAGAAGCCGACGATGTAGTCGGCGATGTCCTGGGTGGCTTCGCTGTGGTTGGCGTAGTCTCGGTGCCAGACGCGCTCCATCTTGAGGTTCAGGAAGAAGCGCTCCATGACCGCGTTGTCCCAGCAGTTGCCCTTTCGGCTCATGCTGCCGATCAGGCCATGGCGTGCGAGCAGCGCTTGATGCTGGCCGCTGGCGTACTGGCTGCCGCGGTCCGAGTGCACGATCAGACCGGGGGCGGGTCGACGTTGGGCAATGGCCATCTGGAGCGCCGAGCACACCAGTTCGGCGGGCATGTTCGGCGCCATCGACCAGCCCACGATCTTGCGGGCGTACAGGTCCATCACGACGGCCAGGTACAGCCAGCCGCTGCGCGTGCGGATGTAGGTGATGTCGCTGACCCAGGCCTGGTCAGGCCGGCTCGGATCGAAGCGCCGAGCCAGCAGGTTTTCCGAGACCGGCAGCGCGTGCGCGCTGTCGGTGGTGTGGATGAACTTGCGTTGCCACCGGGGGCGCAGACGGTGTTCGCGCATCAGGCGGCGCACGCGGTAGCGTCCCACTCGAAAGCCCAGATCCTGCAGCGCCGAGACCAGGCGACGACTGCCGTAGACCTTCTCGTTGGCGACAAACTCGGCCTTGAGTTGCGCGCTGATCAGGCAAGCCGCTGGCGCCTGCCGTTGTCGATGTCGCGCGCCGTAGTAGCCCGATCGGCTCACGCCCAGGACGCGGCAAAGCCGCTCGACGGGGTAGGCCTTCTTGTGCAGATGCTCGACGAGCCGGTGGCTCATCGCAGTTCCCGGACGAAGAAGGCCGATGCTTTTTTTAGGATCTCCACATCGCCCCGCAACTGCCTGTTCTCGGCCTCAAGTTGCCGGATGCGTTGCTGCTCGGCCGTCAGCGGCTTGCCGATCCCCGACCGACCGGCCGCCTCTTCATCGACCTGCGTCAACCAGCGACGTACCGCCGTCTCGCCCAGCTTCATGTCTCGGCAGACCTCGCTCACGCTCAGTCCCTGATCCCGAATCATCTGCACGACCTGCAGCTTGAACTCGGCGCTGAACGTCCTTCTTTCCTTCTTGCTCATCTTGTGCTGGTCAAGCCCCAACGGACACGCCGATAGGTTGTTGTACAGCCTGCCGTTGCTCAAAGACGTTGGGCGCGACGTTGCCCAGCTTCGAGTGCCTGCGCACGCTGTTGTAGAAGCCGACGATGTAGTCGGCGATGTCCTGGGTGGCTTCGCCGTGGTTGGCGTAGTCGCGATGCCAGACGCGCTCCATCTTGAGGTTCAGGAAGAAGCGCTCCATGACCGCGTTGTCCCAGCAGTTGCCCTTTCGGCTCATGCTGCCGATCAGGCCATGGCGTGCGAGCAGCGCTTGATGCTGGCCGCTGGCGTACTGGCTGCCGCGGTCCGAGTGCACGATCAGACCGGGGGCGGGTCGACGTTGGGCAATGGCCATCTGGAGCGCCGAGCACACCAGTTCGGCGGGCATGTTCGGCGCCATCGACCAGCCCACGATCTTGCGGGCGTACAGGTCCATCACGACGGCCAGGTACAGCCAGCCGCTGCGCGTGCGGATGTAGGTGATGTCGCTGACCCAGGCCTGGTCAGGCCGGCTCGGATCGAAGCGCCGAGCCAGCAGGTTTTCCGAGACCGGCAGCGCGTGCGCGCTGTCGGTGGTGTGGATGAACTTGCGTTGCCACCGGGGGCGCAGACGGTGTTCGCGCATCAGGCGGCGCACGCTGAAGCCCTCCCAGAACGGGAGCTCGCTTGTATCCTTGTTCATTGGGGCAGTGCTTTCCCGAGTCGGTGTGTCTTCGCACAACCATCTTCTCGCGGGATGTCACTGCCCTACCTCGTTCTGGATCGTCCTCCCGGACTTCCGTGATGAACCTAAAAAAAGCATCGGCCTTCTTCGTCCGGGAACTGCGATGAGCCACCGGCTCGTCGAGCATCTGCACAAGAAGGCCTACCCCGTCGAGCGGCTTTGCCACGTCCTGGGCGTGAGCCGATCGGGCTACTACGGCGCGCGACATCGACAACGGCAGGCGCCAGCGGCTTGCCTGGTCAGCGCCCAGCTCAAGGCCGAGTTTGTCGCCAACGAGAAGGTCTACGGCAGTCGTCGCCTGGTCTCGGCGCTGCAGGATCTGGGCTTGCGAGTGGGGCGCTACCGCGTGCGCCGCCTGATGCGCGAACACCGTCTGCGCCCCCGGTGGCAACGCAAGTTCATCCACACCACCGACAGCGCGCACTCGCTGCCGGTCTCGGAAAACCTGCTGGCTCGGCGCTTCGATCCGAGCCGGCCTGACCAGGCCTGGGTCAGCGACATCACCTACATCCGCACGCGCAGCGGCTGGCTGTACCTGGCCGTCGTGATGGACCTGTACGCCCGCAAGATCGTGGGCTGGTCGATGGCGCCGAACATGCCCGCCGAACTGGTGTGCTCGGCGCTCCAGATGGCCATTGCCCAACGTCGACCCGCCCCCGGTCTGATCGTGCACTCGGACCGCGGCAGCCAGTACGCCAGCGGCCAGCATCAAGCGCTGCTCGCACGCCATGGCCTGATCGGCAGCATGAGCCGAAAGGGCAACTGCTGGGACAACGCGGTCATGGAGCGCTTCTTCCTGAACCTCAAGATGGAGCGCGTCTGGCACCGAGACTACGCCAACCACAGCGAAGCCACCCAGGACATCGCCGACTACATCGTCGGCTTCTACAACAGCGTGCGCAGGCACTCGAAGCTGGGCAACGTCGCACCCAACGTCTTTGAGCAACGGCAGGCTGCACAACAACCTATCGGCGTGTCCGTTGGGGCTTGACCAGCACACGGGATGGCGGCGCAGTTGCGGAGGGTGCTGACCCTCCCCGCCAACGCCCGCCTCAGAACAGGAAATACCGCTGCGCCATCGGCAGCACCTTCGCGGGTTCGCAGGTCAGCAGCTGGCCGTCGGCGCGGACCGTGTAGGTCTGGGCGTCGATCTCCATCACCGGCGTGTAGCTGTTGTGGACCATGCCGGCCTTCTTGATGCTGCGGCAGCCGCGCACGGCCGACAGGTGCTTGTGCAGGCCGTAGCGGGTGGCCACGTCGTCGGCCAGGGCCGATTGCGACAGGAAGGTCAGCGAGGTCTTGGCGATCGCGCCGCCGAAGCTTCCGAACATCGGCCGGTAGTGGACCGGCTGCGGCGTCGGGATGCTGGCGTTGGGGTCGCCCATCGCGGCCAGCGCGATGAAGCCGCCCTTGAGCACGAGGCTCGGCTTGACGCCGAAGAAGGCCGGCTTCCAGAACACCAGGTCGGCCCATTTGCCGACCTCGACCGAGCCGACCTCGTGGCTCACGCCGTGAGCCAGTGCCGGGTTGATCGTCAGCTTGGCGAGGTAGCGCTTGAGGCGGGCGTTGTCGTGCCGGTCGGTGTCGCCGGGCAGCTTGCCGCGCTGCGACTTCATCTTGTGGGCCGTCTGCCAGCAGCGGATCACCACCTCGCCGACCCGGCCCATCGCCTGCGAGTCCGACGAGAACATGCTGATCGCGCCCAGGTCATGGAGGATGTCCTCGGCGGCGATGGTCTCGCGCCGGATGCGGCTCTCGGCGAAGGCCAGGTCCTCGGCGATGCCCGCGTCCAGGTGATGGCAGACCATCAGCATGTCCAGGTGCTCGTCGAGCGTGTTGACCGTGTAGGGCCGCGTCGGGTTGGTCGAGCTCGGCAGCACGTTGGCCTCGCCGACCACCTTCATGATGTCGGGCGCATGGCCGCCACCCGCACCTTCGGTGTGGAAGCTGTGGATCGTTCGGCCCTTGAACGCGGCCACGGTGTCCTCGACGAAACCGGACTCGTTGAGCGTGTCGGTGTGGATCGCGACCTGGATGTCGCTCTCCTCGGCCACGCTCAGGCAGTTGTCGATCGCCGCCGGCGTGGTGCCCCAGTCCTCGTGCAGCTTCAGGCCGATCGCGCCGGCCTCGACCTGCTGGCGCAAGGCTTCGGGTCTGCTCGCGTTGCCCTTGCCGAGGAAGCCCAGGTTCATCGGGAAGGCATCGGCGGCCTGCAGCATCCGCGCGATGTTCTCGGGCCCGGGCGTGCAGGTGGTCGCGAAGGTGCCGGTGGCCGGGCCGGTGCCGCCGCCGATCATGGTCGTGACGCCCGAGGCCAGCGCCTCGTCGATCTGCTGCGGGCAGATCCAGTGGATGTGCGTGTCGATCGCGCCGGCCGTGACGATCAGCCCTTCGGCGGCGATGACCTCGGTGCCCGGGCCGATGACGATGTCCACGCCCGGCTGCACGTCCGGATTGCCGGCCTTGCCGATCGCGGCAATGCGGTTGCCCTTCAGGCCGATGTCGGCCTTGACGATGCCCCAGTGGTCCAGGATCACCGCGTTGGTGATGACGCAGTCGACCGCGTCACCCGGGCCGGGTCCGTTCGGACGCTGGCTCTGGCCCATGCCGTCGCGGATGGTCTTGCCGCCGCCGAACTTCACTTCCTCGCCGTAGTGGCCGGCGCGCAGCGTCAGGTCCTGCTCGACCTCCAGGATCAGGTCCGTGTCGGCCAGCCGCAGCCGGTCGCCGACGGTGGGGCCGAACATCTCGGCATAGGCTCTTCTCGGGACGGTTGCCATCACAGTTTTCCTTGAACCAGGCCGCGGAAACCCCAGACCTCGCGGTCGCCGGCGTAGTCGACCAGCTCGACCGTGCGCTGCTGGCCGGGCTCGAAGCGCACCGCCGTGCCGCTGGCGATGTTCAGCCGCATGCCGTGGGCGGCGGCGCGGTCGAAGCGCAGGCCGGCGTTGGTCTCGGCGAAGTGGTAGTGCGAGCCGACCTGGATCGGCCGGTCGCTCGCGTTCTCGACCACCAGCGTGATCGTGCGGCGACCGGTGTTGATCGGGTGGTCGGGACCGTCGGTGAAGAGTTCGCCGGGGATCATCGTGCGGGTCTCGTGTCGACGGTGTTCAGCGGCCGCGACGGGCCAGCCACAGGCCGGCGGCGACGGCGATGCCGGCCAGCCACAGCGACGTGTCGCCGGCATGCCAGTGGCTGACGCCGGGCATGCCGTGGCCTTCGTGGGCCTGCGCCTGCAGGGCGGTCAGGGCGATCAGGGCGGGGATCAGTGCGGTCATGCGGACTTTCATGCGCGGCTCCAGGACGGGTGTCTCGGGGTGTCTCGTGGGGATCGGCTCGCGGGGCATCGACGGCCGAGCGGTGCGCCATGCACCACGACGGGTCGACGCGCCGGGTTCATGCAATGGGTTGGTGCACCGTCACCAACTTGGTGCCATCGGGGAAGGTCGCCTCGATCTGGATCTCCGGGATCATCTCGGCGACGCCGTCCATGACCTCGTGGCGCGACAGCACCAGCTTGCCGTCGCTCATCAGCTCGGCAACGGTCTTGCCGTCACGTGCCCCTTCCATGATGGCCGCGCTGATCAGCGCGACCGACTCGGGGTAGTTGAGCTTGAGGCCACGCGCCTTGCGGCGTTCGGCCAGCAGGGCGGCGGTGAAGATCAGGAGCTTGTCCTTCTCGCGCGGGGTCAGTTCCATGGGGGCTCGGTGCGACAGCGGCCGGATGGCCGGTGCCGCTCTGGCGCAAGGGCCATGCCACCCCGTGGCAGCGGCTCAGAAGCGCGCCACGACCCCGGCGCTGACCAGCCCGTAGCGGTGCGCGAACGAGCTGGTGGTCTGCGTGTTGTAGGCCAGCGGCAGGTCGGCCAGGAAGGCGTGGTCCATCACCTGCACGCGCAGCAGTCCGGCCAGGCCGGTTGTCAGATCGACCTGCAGCTGCGCCGTCAGGGTCTGGTTGTGGCGCAGCGCCCGTCCGCCCCGGGCGTCGATCAGGGCGTCGATGCGCTCGCGTCGCCAGGCCAGCCGGTCATAACCGAGCGTGGCCGACCAGCCGGGCTGGTCGAGGCGCACGGCCAGCGCCAGATGGGCCAGACGCGCGCGGTAGTTCGTCTCGGGCTGCGCGGCCGAGGACAGCAGCGCGTTGGGCACGGCGACGATCAGCGCCTGGCTGCAGCTGTCGGCCGGCGTGGCGACGAGCTGCTCGGCGCCGAAGTCCAGCGTGTAGGGGCAGCCGCCGACGTCGGCCGTGCCGGTGACGGCTCGGTTGGCGACGCGGCTGCGGCCGGCGCCCAGGCCGGCATGGAAGGACCAGGCCGGCGAGAGCGCCCGGCTCATCAGCAGGTCGACCTGCATCTGGCGGTCGCGCGGGCGTTCCACGCTGATCGTGCCCAGGCGTGAATCGAGCGTGCCGGCGACCAGCGCCGCGTGGGTCGTGCGCGACAGCCGGCGGGCATCGCTGCCCCAGGCCGAGCCGCGCACCGCCCACAACGTGGCCGGACGGGTGTCAGCCGCGACGCTCAGCTCGTCGCCGCCATTCAGGCGCCACTGGCCACCCAGCCGCCAGCTGCGCAGCGACTGGGTCTGCGCGCCGTCGTCGATGTGGCGCTGCCAGGCGGTGGCGTCGAGGCCGAGCCGTCCGCCCTGCCACTGCAGGCCGCCTTGCCAGCCGGCGTAGTCGCCGATCGACGTGCCGGACTTGCCGGCCTTGTCGCGCCAGCCCAGCACGTCGAGCGTGCTGTTGGCGGCGTCGCGGGTGAGCTGGACCTGCAGGCCGGCCGGGCCGCCATCGGCCCGGACCAGCGCGTCGAGCGGCGCCGCCGGCACGGCCGCGGAGGCCGCCGTCAGCAGCAGCGCGACGGCAACCGGGCCGGTGCGGCGGTGCGCGTTCAGAACGTCAGGCGGCCGGTGACCGCCGTGCCCTGCACGCGGCGGGCGATGCCGCTCTGGCCGGGGATGTGGACGGCGACGCTGCCGCGCGCGAACGGCGTGCCGTCGGCATGGCGCAGGTCGATCTCGCTGATGACCAGCTTGACCTCGAAGGTGCCGGTGGCCGACAGCATCTGGTCGATCAGCGTGGCGTTGGCCGGGAAGCGACCGCGCATCCCGGCGGCCAGCCGGGACAGGTCGAGCGAGGCGCCGCCGTCGGGGTTGCTCAGCAAGGTGCCGTCGAGGTTCTCGAAGCCGTTGCGGCCGGTGCCGAAGGCCACGCCGCTGCCGGAGCGGGCGTAGAAGTACAGCTCGGACTGCGCGTTGACCGACAGCTCCACCAGGCCGCTGGTGGCGTTGCGCGACAGACGCAGGTCGTCGAGCAGGAACTCGATCGTGCGGCCGCCGGGCGCGTTGACATCGGTCACCGACAGGCCCACCGCGACCTTGCGACCGTTGCGCGGCAGCGAGCGCACGTCGGCCGTCAGCGGCAGGCGCAGCGCGGTCAGGTCGCCGAGGTGCTGGCCGGTCAGGTTCACGCCACTGGCGAACTCGGTCAGCGTGACGCTGCGACTGCCGCCCGACAGCGTCGGCCCGACCAGCGTGAATCGGTCGCCGACCGCCGCGATGTGGCGGGCGCGGCCGACGCCTTCGTCGTCGCGGCATTCGTTGCGGGCGTTGCCGTAGGCGGTGTCGTCGTCCAGGTCGGTGGCGCTGACGATCGAGGTCACGACGCCGTTGTTGAAGTCGTCGCGGATGTCGTCGTAGCGGGCCTTCGCGGCGATCCGGGCGCTGATGCGCTCCAGCCCGTCGGCCAGCAGCGCGGCGGCGCGCGACCGGGCCGTCGGCGTCAGCGTGCCGGTGGGCAGCGTGGCCAGTGCCGCGTCGGCGGCGGCCAGGATGGCGGCGTTGCGGGCGGCCGCATCGGTGACGAAATCGGTGCCGGCCGGCGCGTTGCGCACCTGGCTGACCAGCGCGGCGATCGCGGCGTTGAAGGCGGCGGCCGGATCGCCGCCGAGCGACTCGACCGCGTCGGCGATCTCGTTGAGGATCTTGGCGACCGCCGCCGCCTTCGGGCCGCGCGTGTCGTCGTTGGGCACATAGCTGTGGGCGTCGACGCCGCTCAGCCCGAGCTTGGCCAGCACGGCGCGGAAGGCGGTGTCGTCCAGCCCGCTGGCCAGCTGCATGGTCGTGAAGGGCGACACCACCGAGCCGCCGCGACGGGCCTTGAACGAGCCCTTGGGCGCGCGCAGCGAGGTGCGGTCGTAGCCGGTGCCGGCCACCGAGGTGAGGGTGCCGCTGTCGCAGCTGGCGATGCTGTAGGCGCCGCTGTCGTCGGTCGTCGCGCTGGCTTCACCGGCGTCGAGCGTGCCGTTGCCGTTGGTGTCGCAGAACACCGTTGCGCCGATCACCACGTCGTCGACCAGCATGCCCTGCGCCGTCGCGCCCGTCCCGCTGGTGCCGACGATGCCGCCACCACCGCCGCAGGCGGTCAGCCCGAAGGCGAGCAGGAGCGACAGGGCGACGGGACGAAGGCGATGGTGCAGACGGTTCATGGCGGCTTTCCTGGAGGGGCGGTGACGGCAGCGGAGGGCGCTGGTGGAGGGTGACCGCCACTCTAGGGACCCGGCCCCGCCGATGGCGCCGCGAGGAAGCGCCGCTTTCGGGCGCAGTTCGGCCGATCGGCGGGGGGGCGAGCCGTCAGGGCAGGGTCGCGCCGAAGGTGATCGCGCCGCCGTAGGTGTAGCCCGGGAAGGCACGCGGGCGAGCGGCGCCGACGCGGATCGTCGAGACCGGCAGGGCCGTGCCGCTGGTCGGGCGGATCTCCGAATGGCTGACGGTGACCTTGATGTCGAACTTGCCGGTCAGTGCCAACGCCTCCGACACGCCGGTCGCGTTGCCCATCGCCGCCTGCAGCTTGGCCTTGATCAGGCCGATCGGGATGGCCAGGCCGTCGTAGGCGTTGGCCGTCAGGTTCTCGATCGAGTTGGCCGGCTCCAGCGTCACGCCGCTGGCGGTGCGGGCGTAGAAGCTCATGCGGGCACCGGCCGGGAGGGTGACGCTGACCATGTCGTTGCTGGCCTTGCTCAGCTGGACCGTGTCGATGCCGAACTGCAGCTTGCGCGTGCCGCCGGTCTCCGAGAGCTCGACGGCGACCGCGACGCTGGCGGGGAGCTTGCGGACATTGACCGCCTTCAGCGGGATGGTGACCACGTCCAGGTCACCCAGCTTGAACGACGTCTTCGCGGTGCCGGCGCTGACCGCGGCGGCCGTCAGCGTCTGCGCCGCGCTGCCGGAGGCGGTCATCACGATGCTGGTGAACTCCAGGCGTGGCGCGGCCGCCAGCAGGTCGTCGGCGCCGGGGTAGTTCGTCACCTCCGAGGGCTTGTCGCGGTGCTTCTCGATGAACTCGGTCGCGCCGGTCGACGCGAACAGGCGCCGCGCCGCGTCGTCGTCGCTGGCGTCGGCAATGCTGCGGGCGGACGCGTTCAGCGTGCCGACGACCAGGTCCCGGACGCCTCTGTCGAAACCGGCCGGGATCGCCGCCTTGAGGGCCTTGCCCAGGTTGTCGCCCGCGAACAGGTCGAAGGTGGGGTTGCCGGCCGAGCTGACCTTGACGCTGGTCGCGAGTGTTCCGGCCACGGCCTTGAACGCGGTCTTGGCATCGGCATGGCTGCCGGTGCTGACCAGCACGGTCGTCAGGTCGTTCATGACCTTGATCGCTGCACGGGCCTTCTTGCGGCTGGTGTCGCTCAGGCCGGACAGGCTGGTGGTGCCCGGATCGACCGAGCCCAGACCCATCGCGGCCATGACGGCCTTGGCCTGCAGCTCCGTCAGGTTGCCTTCGGCGACCAGCGTGGTGAAGGGCGAGACGACCTTGGCGCCGGCCTTCGCGCGCAGCGAGCCGGACGGCGCCGTGCCGGTGTCGGTGTCGATGCCGGTGCCGGCCACCGAGACGATGTCGGCGTTGCAGGCGCTGGTGAAGGTGAACACGCCGAGGCTGTTGGTGGTGGTGCTGGCCTCGCCGCTGTCGAGCAGGCCGTTCTGGTTGGCGTCGCAGAAGACGGTGGCGTTCACGACCAGGCCGTCTTCCAGTGTGGCGGAGGTCGTGCTGGCGGGGGTGGACACGCCGCCATCGCAGGCGGTCAGGCCGAAGGCCAGCAGGATGGACAGCGGGAGCGGATGCAGCGGACGCAGGCGTTGCGTGAGGGTCATGGGGGACTCCGGGTTCGACAGGTGGTGGACAGCGCGACCCGACGGACCGCGCCGGCGCACTCTAGAAATCGCGTTGGCGGTGTTCCTGACGAGAACCTGCAAAAGCCCCCACCAGATCATGTGAGGGACTGGTTCGGTGGGTCCGGCGATGGTGTGGAACTTGCTAAAGCTCCGGATCGCGTCTTCCACCTGCCATGCACGACCTGCCGACTCCGCCCGCCATGCCCGATCCGGAGCTGGCCCCGCCTCAGCGCGTCATCAAGGTCCGGCGCGACTACAACAGCTGGGTCGCCAGCGAGACGCTGGAGGACTACGCGCTGCGCTTCACCCCGCGCGCGGCGCGGCGCTGGTCGATCGGGCGGGTCGCCAACACCGCCTTCGGCGGCGCGGCGTCGTTCCTGGTGCTGGAGGCCGTCGGCGCGACGCTGCTGGTGCAGCACGGCTTCGTCAACGCGGCGCTGGCGATCCTGGCGACCGCGCTGGTGATCGCCCTGGCCGGCATCCCGATCAGCGTCTACGCGGCCCGCCACGGCCTGGACATGGACCTGCTGACGCGCGGCGCCGGCTTCGGCTACATCGGCTCGACGCTGACCTCGCTGATCTACGCGAGCTTCACCTTCATCTTCTTCGCGCTCGAAGCGGCCGTCATGGCCTATGCGCTCGAACTGGCCTTCGACATCCCGCCAGCCTGGGGCTACCTGATCTGCGCGGTGGTGGTGATCCCGCTGGTCACGCACGGCGTCACGCTGATCGGCCGGCTGCAGGTCTGGAGCCAGCCGATCTGGCTGGTGATGCTGCTGCTGCCCTATGCCTACGTGTTCGCGCGCAACCCTGGCCTGCTCGACGAGCTGCGCGGCTATGGCGGCGACGGCGACAGCGGCCTGCCCGGATTCAGCGGGCTGGCCTTCGGCTCGGCGATGACGGTGGGCATCGCGCTGATCACGCAGATGGGCGAGCAGGCCGACTACCTGCGCTTCATGCCCGAACGGACCCGCGAGAACCGGCTGCGCTGGTGGGCCGGCACGCTGTTCGGTGGCATCGGCTGGATCGTGCCGGGCGTGCTGAAGATGCTCGGCGGCGCGCTGCTGGCGAGCCTGGCGATCGGCCATTCGGTGCCGCTGGAACGGGCGGTCGACCCGAACCAGATGTACCTCGCGGCCTACGAGTACGTGTTCCCGAACTACGCCTGGGCGGTCGCCGCGACGGCGCTGTTCGTGGTCGTCTCGCAGCTCAAGATCAACGTCACCAACGCCTATGCCGGCTCGCTGGCGTGGAGCAACTTCTTCTCGCGCGTGGCGCACAGCCACCCGGGCCGGGTGGTCTGGATGCTGTTCAACATCCTGATCGCGCTGGTGCTGATGGAGCTGGACGTGTTCCAGGCCCTCGGCGGCGTGCTCGGGCTCTACAGCAACCTGGCGATCAGCTGGCTGATGGCGGTGGTCGCCGACCTCGTCATCAACAAGCCGCTGGGCCTGTCGCCGCCGGGCATCGAGTTCCGCCGCGCCTACCTCTACGACATCAACCCGGTCGGCGTCGGCGCGATGGTGCTGGCCTCGCTGCTGTCGGTCGCCGCCTACCTGGGCGTGTTCGGTCCCTGGGCGCAGGCCTGGTCGGCGGCCGTGGCGCTGGTGACGGCCGGCATCACCTCGCCGCTGATCGCCTGGGCGACACGCGGGCGTTACTACATCGCCCGGCCGGACGTCGCCGCAGGCCGCTACCGCCGGCTGGGCGCGGCCACGCCGGGCGCGCCGCTGGCGAGCGCGCGCTGCAGCATCTGCGAGCGCACCTACGAGGGCGACGACATGGCCGCCTGTCCGGCCTACGGCGGGCCGATCTGCTCGCTGTGCTGCACGCTGGACGCCCGCTGCAACGACCTGTGCAAGCCGCATGCACGCCTGTCGGTGCAATGGAGCGCGGCCCTGCAGCGGCTGCTGCCGCGCTCGATCTGGCCCTATCTGGACAAGGGCCTGGGCCACTTCGTGCTGCTGATGCTGGTGGTCGTGCCGCTGCTCGGGCTGATGTTCGGCGTGCTCTACCACCAGGAGCTGCGTACGCTGCAGGCTCAGGGCATGAGCCTGTCACCGGACCTGTGGGACGGCCTGACGGACGGCCTGCGCGCCGGCTACATCAAGGCCTATGCCGCCCTGCTGCTGGCCGCCGGCGTGGTGGCCTGGTGGCTGGTGCTGGCGCACCAGAGCCGGCTGGTGGCGCAGGAGGAATCGAACCGCCAGACCGAGGCCTTGCACCAGCAGACCGTCGCGCTGCAGCGCGAGATCGCCTCGCACCACCAGACCGACCTGGCGCTGCAGGCGGCCAAGGCGGTGGCCGATGCGGCGCGCGCGCAGGCCGAGGCGGCCAACGGCGCCAAGACGCGCTACATCACCGCCATCAGCCACGAGCTGCGCACGCCGCTGAACTCGATCCTGGGCTATGCCCAGCTGCTCGAAGAGGACGAGGCCATGCCGGCGCACCGGCGCCAGGCGGTCAGCGTGATCCGGCGAGGCGGCGACCACCTGCTGTCGCTGATCGAGGGCACGCTGGACCTCGCCCGCATCGAGGGCGGCAAGCTCGCGCTGCAGACCCGGCCGATGCGTTTCGCCGACACGATGGGCGAGATCGCCCGGCTGTTCGAGCTGCAGGCCGCCTCCAAGGGCATCGCCTTCCGCAGCGAGTTCGATGCCGGCCTGCCGGCCGTCGTGCGGGCCGACGAACGGCGGCTGCGCCAGATCCTGATCAACCTGGTCGGCAACGCCGTCAAGTTCACCCAGCAGGGCGAGGTCGTGCTGCGGGTCCACCACGCCCGCGAGATCGCGCGCTTCGAGATCGTCGATTCCGGCCCGGGCATGGACGCGGCCGAGCTGGAGCGGGTCTTCGAGCCCTTCGAGCGCGGCTCGGCGGCCGGCGCCGCTTCGGGCAGCGGCACCGGCCTGGGCCTGACGATCAGCCGGATGCTGACCGCGCTGATGGGCGGCGAGATGACGGTCGAGAGCACGCCCGGCGTAGGCACCACCTTCCGGCTGACGCTGTTCCTGCCGGCACTGGCCGACGACGCCGCCCTGCCACGTGGCCAGGCGCCGCAACGCGTCGGCCAGCGCGGCCGGCCGCGTCGCCTGCTGGTGGTCGACAACGAGGAAGCTGACCGCGGCCTGCTGCTGTCGATGCTGGCGCCGCTGGGCTTCGAACTGCGCCAGGCCGCCAGTGGCGAGGAGGCGCTGGCGCTGCTGGAATCGCTGCCCGGCGAAGGTCTGCCCGAGGCCGTCTTCATGGACCTCGCGATGCCCGGCATCGACGGCTGGGAGACGCTGCGCCGGCTGCAGCGCGACTGGCCGGCCGGCCTGCCGCTGCCGGCCCGCGCGATCGTCTCGGCCAATGCCTTCGACCAGGCGCTCGACAACGACGTGGGCATCACGCCGGCCGACTTCTTCGTCAAGCCGGTGCGCCTGCCCGAGCTGCTGGACTGGCTCGGCCGCCAGCTGGCGATCGAGTGGATCGAGGCCGGCCGCCCGACAGGCTCACCGGCTGAGCCACCCGCCACAAACCCGAAGGGCCTGCTGCCTGCCGATGCCGATCTCGCCGACCTGCGCGAGGCCGTCTCGCTCGGTTACCCGCGCGGCGTGCTGCGGGCGCTCGACGCGCTGGCCCAGGCCCATCCCCAGGCCGCCGAGTCGATCGAACGCTGGCGCGGCCTGGCGCGCGGCTTCCAGCTCGATGCGCTGGCCCGCGAACTGTCGCCCGCAACCCCCGACCTGGAAGACACCCGCCGTGCTTGACCGCAACGCCAGCGACATCGTGCTGATCGTCGACGACGTGCCCGACAACCTCGCCGTGCTGCACGACGCGCTCGACGAGTCCGGCTACACCGTGCTGGTCGCCACCAACGGCGCCGACGCCATCGCGCGGGCCGTGCAGGCACGCCCGCACGTCGTGCTGCTGGACGCCGTCATGCCCGGTATGGACGGCTTCGAGGTTGCCCGCCGCCTGAAGGCCGATGCGGCCACCGCCCACATCCCGATCGTCTTCATGACCGGCCTGACCGAGACCGAACACGTGGTCGCGGCGTTTGCGGCCGGCGGTTGCGACTACGTCACCAAGCCGATCCGCGCCCGCGAGGTGCTGGCCCGCATCGCCGCCCACCTGCACACCGCCCGCGAACAGCGGCTGGCGCGCAACGCGCTCGATGCCTTCGGCCATGCCAGCCTGGTGCTGCGGCAGGTCGACGGCCGGATCCTGTGGCAGACCGCGCTGGCGCGCCAGATGCTGGCCGACGCCGACCCGCGCCACGCGCCGGCCGAGCTGCTCGCCTGGCTGCAGCGGGAGGCTCAGCGCGTGAGCCAGGCCGATGCGGCCGGTGCCACGCTGCAGGCGCTGCCGCTGGACCTCGAACTCGGTGCCCGCCGGCTGCGCTGCACCTTGCAGGAAGCGACCGGCGACGGCGAGTGGCTGGTCGTGCTGCGCGAGTCCGACGACGCCGCCGCGCTGGAGGCACTGGTGCTGGCCTTCGGCGTCACCCGCCGCGAGGCCGAGGTGCTGCTGTGGCTGTGTCGCGGCAAGACCAACCGCGACATCGCCGACATCCTCGGCGCCAGCCCGGCGACGGTGAAGAAGCACCTCGAACACGTCTACGAGAAGCTCGGCGTCGAGACCCGCAACGCGGCGGCGGCCGTGGCGATCGGCAAGGTGCCGCAGCTGGGGCGTTGACCGGTCAGGGTTCGACCTGGGCGCGCGCCGCCGGCAAGGGCGCGACGAAGCCGATCACCAGCATCAGCACGCCCACGCCGATGAAGGACACGATGCGCGTGACCGTGCCGCTGCCCGACAGGTCGACCACCAGCAGCTTGAGCATCACGATCGCCAGCAGCACCGCGCCGACCTGCCAGGTCTGACGCTCGCCGCGCCGCGAGGCGATCCAGGTCAGGGCCAGCGCGATGGCGCTCCACAGCAGCGTCAGGCCGGTCTGCACCGCCAGCGTGTCGACCCAGGCCTGCAGCGTGTAGGGCACATCGGCATGGTGGTGGAAGGCGCGCAGCAGCATGGCGTTGAGCCAGACGAAGACGGCGCCCCCGACCAGCGGCAGCGGGCCGATCTGCATCGGCAGCGCGCGTGTGGCCAGGCGCCTCCAGCTGGCCCACAAGGCCAGCCCGATGGCGGCATCCAGCGGGTTCAGCAGCGGCAGCGTCGCCCAGGCGGAACCGGTCGACAGGGCACCCGTCGACCCGCCGTTGGCCATCAGCGTCCACAGCAGCACGGCCAGCGCCAGCACGCCGCCGGCCTCGTCGCGGCAGGCCTTCACGTCCAGCCGGATCGGCCAGCAGCGGTCGGCGCGTTCGAGGTTCAGCAGCACCAGCATCAGCAGCGGTGCGATGCCCCAGCCCAGCCACGGCCAGGCGCTGTCGCCAGGGCCCCACGGCGCGGTCAGCGCATGGCCGAGCGCGGCGCCCAGCAGCGCGGGCGTGGCGATGCTGCAGCGGTGCGTCCAGGCGGCCAGGTTCTGCCAGATCGACGCTGGCACCGATGCCGGGCCGGGCGTCGCGGGCCGCTGCAGCCCCAGGTGCGACAGCAGGTGCAGCACCCCGGCCTGCACCGCCAGCGCGACCGGCCAGCCCCACGCGCCGCCCGCGTCGCGCGGGTCATCGTGGAGGGCCCAGGTCACCAGCGCCAGCAGGCCCAGCACGGGCGCATGGGTCAGCGCCACCCGCGCGGCGCCCGGCCATGCCAGCCAGCGGCCGAGGGTGGTCCACAGCGCCGCGATGCCGGCCAGCGCCACCAGGGCGACGCCGAGCTTGGCGTCGTTCGGCACGACGTGATGCAGCTGCAGCCCGGCGGCGATCAGCAGCCACAGCGTCGCCCAGCCGATCAGCAAGGGTTCGATGGCGGCATCGACGACCGGTTCGGCCGGACCGGGTTCGCGCCGCGACGTCAGCCACGCCGCCACGACCGCACCGGCCGCCACCAGCAGGGCGTTCAGGAACAGCGCGTTCAGCACGGTGTCGGGGGCTGGCGAGTCGTCGATCGCGTGCAGCAGCGCGGCACCCGACAGGCCCATCAGCAGCAGGCCGAAGGCGCGCGTCAGGCGACGCTGCTGGCGCAGCCCGAGCCAGAAGGCGCCGGCCCCTTCCAGCGCCCACAGCCCGGCGGTCTGGCTGGCATCGAAGGCCAGCGGGATGGCGAGCGTCAGGCAGACGGTGCCGATCGCCGCATCGGCCTGTGCCAGCAGCGCGCGCACGGCGGGTCCGGACGCGCTGGCACGCCGCAGCCAACGCCATTGCGCGAGGTGGAACAGGCCCAGCACGAGCGCACTCCAGGCAGCGCCATGTGACAGGTCGCGCACCAGGCCGGCCTGCAGCACCAGCGTGATGGCGGACAGGCCGAAGACCAGCGGGGCGTCCAGCCGCCACGGGTGCGCCTGCGACGTGCGGCCATGTGGCGACAGCGCGGTCAGCCGCGCCACGGCGTTGAACAGCAGGAAATACGCGATCAGGAAGGCCTGCGCCCACGGCCGGTCGGCAGGCGCGAAGCTCAGCACGCCCCAGACCGTGGCGATGACGAAGGTGGCGAAGAAGCCGATCAGGTTCAGCGCCCGCGAACGCAGCCGCCAGGCCACCGCGACCAGGCCGATGTCGAGCACCAGGTAGTAGCCGAACAGCAGCCGCGCATCACCCCCGTCCGTCGCCAGCAGCAGCGGCGTCGCATAACCGCCGAGCGCGCCGATGATGGCCAGCGCGCTGGCGCCTTGCCGCAGCGCCAGCCCGGCGGCCAGCGCGGCCACGGCGACCATCGCGATGAAGGCCGTGCCGGCGGGCATCAGGCCGAAGAAGCGCGTGGCGGCGTAGATCGTCAGGTAGAGCGTCGCGACCGCGCCGCCCTGCAGCACCTGCGCATGCACCGGCCGGCTCGTGCGCAGCCGCCAGCCGGTCGCCAGCAGCCCCAGCGCGACCAGCGCGATGCCGCCCAGCCGCAGCTCGATGGGCACGGTGACGTGCTCGCTGGCGTACTTGGCCAGGAAGGCGAGGCCGACGAACAGCACGCCGATGCCGATCTTCAGGATCGGGTTGCCGCTGACCAGCCAGGCGTGCAGCGCCGGTGGCAGCGAGGTCAGCCAGTCGTCCGGCAGCGGTGCGACGGGCTTGGCGGGAACGGGTTCGAGGGGGACGGGCGCGATGACAGCGGGCTTGATCACGGCGGGCTCGGTGACAACGGGCTCGATCACGGCGGGCACCGTCGTTTCCTCGACCTGCGGCGCCGGCTCGATACGCGGTGTGGCGGTGAGTCGCTCGCGCAGCGCCTCGATCTCGCGGCCCTGCGCGATCTGGCGCGACAGCAGCCAGGCCAGCAGCGCGCCGAAGACCGCACCGGCAGAGGCGCTGCCCCCTTCGTTCACGACCGCCCCGAGCAAGGCCCCCAGCAACACCATCCAGATCGGTTTCATCGTTCGTTCCCTGTCGTGATCGGGTCAATCTAGCAGCCGACCGGTCGACCGCGAACTCACGCGACGGGGTGTCGGCGGGCGCGACCGTCGGCATCGCGAGGCGATGCCGCGCCGGGCCGGGCCGGGCCTGCGCCGCCGTACGCCGATCTACGCCGGCCTACGCCCATCTACGCCATCCGGCGTATGGGCCGAAACCGTGACGCTCGACACACTGCATCCCAGACGCCGAAGACCTCGGTGCCGCTTGTTTCCCCAGCCCTCAACGTCTCTCAACGACCCGGAGCCACTCCCATGCAAACCACCCGTCGCACGTTCGCCAAGACGCTCAGCGCTGTGTCGCTCGGCGTCGCCGCCCTGAGCCTGCCGCTGTTCGCGCAGGCCGCCGACACCATCAAGGTCGGCATCCTGCACTCGCTGTCGGGCACGATGGCCATTTCCGAGACGGTCCTGAAGGACGTCGCGCTGATGACCATCGACGAGATCAACGCCAAGGGCGGCGTGCTCGGCAAGAAGCTGGAGCCCGTCATCGTCGACCCGGCCTCCAACTGGCCGCTGTTCGCCGAGAAGGCCAAGCAGCTGATCGACCAGGACAAGGTTGCCGCCGTGTTCGGCTGCTGGACCTCGGTGTCGCGCAAGTCGGTGCTGCCGGTCTTCGAAGAGAAGAACTCGCTGCTGTTCTACCCCGTCCAGTACGAAGGTGAAGAGCTGTCCAAGAACGTGTTCTACACGGGCGCGGCGCCGAACCAGCAGGCCATTCCGGCGGTCGAGTACCTGATGAGCAAGGACGGCGGCTCGGCCAAGCGCTTCGTGCTGCTGGGCACCGACTACGTCTACCCGCGCACGACCAACAAGATCCTGCGCGCCTTCCTGAAGGCCAAGGGCATCCCCGAGTCGGACATCATCGAGGAGTACACCCCCTTCGGCCACGCCGACTACCAGTCGATCATTGCCAAGATCAAGAAGTTCGCTTCCGAAGGCAAGAAGACCGCCGTCGTGTCGACCATCAACGGCGACTCGAACGTGCCCTTCTACAAGGAACTGGGCAACCAGGGCCTGAAGGCGACCGACGTGCCGGTGGTGGCCTTCTCGGTCGGTGAGGAAGAGCTGCGCGGCGTGGACACCAAGCCGCTGGTCGGCCACCTGGCTGCCTGGAACTACTTCATGAGCATCAAGAGCCCGGCCAACACCGAGTTCGTCAAGAAGTGGAGCGACTACGCCAAGGCCAAGGGCATCGCCGGCCACAAGGACAAGCCGCTGACCAATGACCCGATGGAGGCCACCTACATCGGCCTGCACATGTGGGCCCAGGCCGTCACCAAGGCCAAGACCACCGACACCGACAAGGTCATCGCCGCGATGGCCGGCCAGACCTTCCAGGCGCCGGGCGGCTTCGTCTCGACGATGGACAAGGAAAACCATCACCTGCACAAGCCGGTGTTCATCGGCGAAGTGAAGGCTGACGGCCAGTTCAACGTGGTGTGGAAGACCAAGGGCCCCGTCCAGGCGGATCCGTGGAGCGACTACATCGCCGAGAACAAGGGCAAGAAGAACGTGCCGGAAAAGAAGTAACCCCCCTACCGCAGCGCAGCTGCGGCCCCCCAAGGGGGGCGAGACGAGTGGACCGGCCGAGCCGGATCCACCGTCTCTGTTGCGGGAGCGCCAGGGCCTTTCGGCCCGGCGCGCATTTCGACTGGTTTGCATTGCGTCGGAACCGTTGACGCTCAAGGTTGATTCATGGTGCTGCGCAAGCTGTTGTCGGTGGCTCAGGTGATGAGCCTGTGGCTGGTCCTGTCGGGGGTGTCGCATGCCCTGACGTCGCAGCAGGCCCTGGCGATCGCGGCGGGGGAGACCGATGAGCGGATCGCGGCGCTGAATGCGGCGGCGGCTGAAGGGGATGCGGCGCTGGCCGGGTTCGTTCAGGCGATGCTCGACGATGGCGTCAAGTTCGACGCCAGGCAGGCTTATGTGGTGCGCGATGGCAAGAGCTACATCGCCGGCACCGACACCGAGGCGAGTCCGCCGGCCGAGGCCGAGGATGTCGTCAACAACAACCGCATGCGCGGCGCCCTGGAAGCGGCGCTGGGCGTGCTCAAGCTGGTCTCGCCGGACCGCACGGTGCGGGCTGCGGCGCTGACCGAGCTGGCCCGCAATCCGCTGGACGAGGCGCAGCTGCCGATGATCGAGAAGGCCTATGCGGCCGAGACGGATCCGGCGCTGAAGGCCCGCCTGGAGAACCTGCGCGCGACGCTGCTGGTCAGCGTCTCCGACCCGGCCCGTCGGCTCGAAGCCGCGACCGCGCTGGGCGCGAGTGCCGAGGCCGGCGTCAAGAGCCTGTTGCAGGAGCGGCTGGCCGCGGGTGTCGAGACCGATCCCGCCGTGCGGGCCGCGCTGCTGAAGTCGCTCGCGTCGGTCGAGTCGCGGCTGGCCTGGGGCGAGCGTCTGGGCGTTGTCTTCACCGGCATCAGCCTGGGCTCGATCCTGCTGCTGGTGGCCCTGGGACTGGCCATCACCTACGGCCTGATGGGCGTCATCAACATGGCCCACGGCGAGCTGATGATGATCGGCGCCTACGCGACCTTCGTGGTGCAGAACGCCTTCCGCGCCTGGCTGCCGGGGCTGTTCGATGTCTATGTGCTGGTCGCCATTCCGGTGTCCTTCCTGAGCGCGGCGCTGGTCGGCGCGGTGCTCGAACGCAGCGTCATCCGCTGGCTGTATGGCCGGCCGCTGGAGACGCTGCTGGCGACCTGGGGCATCAGCCTGATGCTGATGCAGGCGGTGCGTTCGCTGTTCGGCGCGCAGAACGTCGCGGTCGAGAACCCGTCGTGGCTGTCGGGCGGCGTGCAGGTGGCCTCCAACCTGATCCTGCCGTTCAACCGGCTGGCGATCGTGGCGTTTGCCTTCCTGGTGCTGGGTGGCGTGGCGCTGATGATCTCGCGCACCCGCCTCGGCCTGTTCGTTCGTGGCGTGACGCAGAACCGCCGCATGGCCGCCTGCATGGGCGTCAACACCGCCCGCATCGACACCTATGCGTTCTCGCTCGGCGCGGGCATCGCCGGTCTGGCCGGTTGCGCGCTGAGCCAGGTCGGCAACGTCGGCCCGGACCTGGGCCAGGGCTACATCGTCGACGCCTTCATGGTGGTCGTCACCGGCGGTGTCGGCCAGCTCGCCGGCACGGTCTACGCGGCCCTCGGCCTGGGCGTGCTCAACAAGTTCCTGGAAGGCTATGCCGGTGCGGTGCTGGCCAAGATCATGGTGCTGGTGTGCATCGTGGTGTTCATCCAGAAGCGCCCGCAAGGCCTGTTCGCGATGAAGGGCCGGTCGGCCGAGGCCTGAGCCGTCGATCGACCTCCGCATCGGCGACAGCCCCGATGAACACGAGCAAATCCTGAATCCGGTCCTGACCCCGAGCCTGAACCCGAGAACCTGACGATGTCTGCCCTGATGACCCCTTCCGATGCCGCTGCAGCGTCGGGCCTGCCGACACCGCGACGCGGCCTGCTGCTGGGCACGCGAGGCTGGACGGCCGTGGCCGCCGCGCTGATCGTCGTGGTGGTGCTGGTGCCTTTGCTGAACCTGGTGGTGCCCGAGGGCAGCCTGTTCCACCTCAGCGAGTTCCATGTCCAGCTGGTCGGCAAGATCATGTGCTACGCGATCTGCGCGCTGGCGATGGACCTGATCTGGGGCTACACCGGCATCCTGTCGCTGGGCCACGGGCTGTTCTTCGCGCTCGGCGGCTACGGCATGGGCATGTACCTGATGCGCCAGATCGGCCGCGACGGCAACTACCAGTCGGACCTGCCGGACTTCATGGTCTTCCTCGACTGGAAGGCGCTGCCGTGGCACTGGACCTTCAGCGACAGCTTCCTGGCGCAGCTGCTGCTGGTGCTGCTGGTGCCGGGCCTGCTGGCCTTCGTGTTCGGCTTCTTCGCGTTCCGATCGCGCATCAAGGGCGTCTACTTCTCGATCATCACGCAGGCGATGACCTTCGCCGCGATGCTGCTGTTCTTCCGCAACGAGACCGGCTTCGGCGGCAACAACGGCTTCACCGACTTCAAGCGCATCCTCGGCGTGCCCATCACGCTGCCCGGCACGCGGGTGTTCCTGTTCGTGCTGACGGGGCTGACGCTGATCGGCTTCTTCCTGATGGCGCGTGCCATCGTCAACAGCAAGTACGGCCGCGTGCTGCAGGCCATCCGCGATGCCGAGTCGCGGGTGATGTTCACCGGCTACGACCCGCTGGCCTACAAGCTCGGCATATGGACGCTGAGCGCGGTGATGTGCGCGGTGGCCGGGGCGCTGTACGTGCCGCAGGTGGGGATCATCAACCCCGGCGAGATGAGCCCGGCCGCCTCGATCGAGATCGCGATCTGGGCGGCGGTCGGCGGGCGTGCGACGCTGATCGGCCCGATCGTCGGCGCCTTTTTCGTCAACGGCGCCAAGAGCTGGTTCACGCAGGTCTTCCCCGAGTTCTGGCTGTACTTCCTGGGCGCGCTGTTCATCGCGGTGACGCTGTTCCTGCCGCAGGGCATCGTCGGCCTGTTCAACAAGATCAAGGAGCGCCGCGCATGACGCCGGACCTGATGGAGGACCGCGCCCAGGCGCGCATCGAACACGATGCCAAGGCGGCGTCGACGGCCGGCCGGACCGAGTCCGGTGGCCGCAGCGCCTCGTATGGCCGGCTGCACCGCGCCGGCTCGGTCGACTTCACGCACGGTGTGGCGCTCTACCTGGACGACATCACGGTCAGCTTCGACGGCTTCAAGGCGCTCAACAGCCTGAGCCTGAGCATCAACGTCGGCGAGCTGCGCTGCATCATCGGCCCGAACGGTGCGGGCAAGACGACCATGATGGACGTCATCACCGGCAAGACCCGGCCCGATGCGGGACGTGCGTCGTTCGGCTCGACCATCGACCTGCTGCGTCTGCGCGAGAACGAGATCGCCCAGATCGGCATCGGCCGCAAGTTCCAGAAGCCCACGGTGTACGAGGAACTCAGCGTGTTCGAGAACCTCGAACTCGCGCTGGCAGCGGACCGCCGCGCCCGCGCCAGCCTGTTCCACCGCCTGAGCGGCGAACAGCTCGACCGCATCGGCGAGGTCATCACGCTGATCCATTTGAAGACCGAGGCCCAGCGCACCGCCGGGCTGCTCAGCCACGGCCAGAAGCAGTGGCTGGAGATCGGCATGCTGCTGATGCAGGACCCGAAGCTGCTGCTGCTCGACGAGCCGGTGGCCGGCATGACCGACGAGGAGACCGAACGCACCGCCGAGCTGTTCCTGTCGCTCGAAGGCCAGCATTCGCTGGTGGTCGTCGAACACGACATGAAGTTCGTCGACCAGCTGACCGAAGGCCGCAAGACCGTGACGGTGCTGCACGAGGGCAGCGTGCTGGCCGAGGGCAAGCTGTCGGAGGTCCAGGCCAATGAAAAAGTGGTCGAGGTTTACCTCGGGCGATGAGTCGAACGGATGTCTCTCTCTCCCCTTGCGGGAGAGGGTCGGGGTGAGGGGAGCGGTCTTGCGAGGGAGCCCACCCCTCACCCCCAACCCCTCTCCCGCAAGGGGAGAGGGGAGCAAGAGGAGTGGCTCCTTTCCCGGGAGGGGAGTCCGATCGATTTCTCCCTCTCCCCTTGCGGGAGAGGGCCGGGGTGAGGGGAGCGGTCTTGCGAGAGAGCCCACCCCTCACCCCCAACCCCTCTCCCGCAAGGGGAGAGGGGAGCTGGAAGTAGCCATATGCTCAAAGTTGAAGGTTTGAACCAGTACTACGGCGGCTCGCACATCCTGCGCGGGCTGGGCTTCGAGGCGAAGCTGGGCGAGGTCACGGTCGTGCTCGGGCGCAATGGCGTGGGCAAGACGACGCTGCTCAAGAGCCTGATGGGGGTCGTGCCGATCAAGACCGGCTCGATCGCGCTGGACGGTGGCGACATCTCGCGCGACACGCCCTACGAGCGGGTGCGCAAGGGTGTCGGCTACGTGCCGCAAGGGCGCGAGATCTTCGGCCGGCTGACGGTCGAGGACAACCTGCGCATGGGCCTGGCCTACAAGAGCGGCAGCACGCCGATCCCGGCCGAGCTGTTCGAGCTGTTCCCGGTGCTCAAGCAGATGATCTACCGCCGCGGCGGTGACCTGTCCGGTGGCCAGCAGCAGCAGCTGGCGATCGCGCGGGCGCTGGCGGCGGGGCCGAAGCTGCTGATCCTGGACGAGCCGACCGAGGGCATCCAGCCCAGCATCATCAAGGACATCGGCCGCGTCATCCGCATGCTGGCCGACCGCAAGACCATGGCCATCGTGCTGGTCGAGCAGTTCTACGACTTCGCCGCCGAGCTGGCCGACCAGTACCTGGTGATGGAACGCGGCGAGATCATCGCGCGCGGTCGCGGTGACGAGATGGAAGCCAACGGCGTGCGCCAGCTGATGTCGATCTGATCCCGATCCGATCGGCATTGCCGCGATTCGGCCGGGTGTGCGGCGCGTAGACTCGCGCGCCTCATGAGCCAGTCGCCCGAACCCCATTCCACCGCCGATGCGCCCGCCGCGTCGTCGCCCCGCGTGATCGTCGTCGGCGCCGGCCCGGCCGGCCTGATGGCCGCCGAGGTGCTGGCCGCCGCCGGCCTGCAGGTCGACGTGCACGACGCCATGCCGTCGGTCGGCCGCAAGTTCCTGCTGGCCGGCAAGGGCGGGCTCAACCTGACCCACGCCGAGCCGGCCGCCCACTTCGTCGCCCGCTACGGCACACACGCCGATGCGGTCGAGCCGTGGCTGCAGGCCTTCGATGCCGACGCGATCCGCGCCTGGGCCGCGGGCCTGGGCATCAAGACCTTCGTGGGCAGTTCCGGCAAGGTCTTCCCGGCGGAGATGAAGGCCGCGCCGCTGCTGCGCGCCTGGCTGCACCGGCTGCGCGTCGCGGGCGTGCGCTTCCACATGCGACAGCGCTGGGACGGCTCGATCACGTCGAGCGGCACGGGCTGGTCGCTGGCCTTCGACACCGCCGATGGCCGCATCACCGCGCAGGCCGATGCTGTGCTGCTGGCGCTGGGTGGCGCAAGCTGGGCGCGGCTGGGCAGTGACGGCGCGTGGTTGCCGTGGCTGCAGGCCGCCGGTGTCGACTGCGCGGCGCTGCGGCCGTCCAACTGTGGCTTCGACATCGGCTGGAGCGCCCACCTGGCCGAGCGCCATGCCGGCGCGCCGCTGAAGAACGTGGTGCTGCGCGTGCCGGGCCGGTCGGATGACGGATCTGACGACACGCCGGCCTTCGAGCGCCTGGGCGAGGCGGTCGTCTCGGCCACCGGCCTGGAAGGCTCGCTGGTCTATGCCGCCAGCAGCCTGCTGCGCGAGCGCATCGCGGCCGACGGCCATGCCGACTTCACGCTCGACCTGCTGCCGCACCGCCGCGAGGCCGATCTGGCGCAGGCACTCGCCAAGGGCCGGGGCAGCCGCTCGTGGCCCAACCACCTGAAGGAACAGACTTCCCTGAGCGGCGCACCCGCCGCGCTGCTGCGAGAGGGCCTGGACGCAGCCGGCTGGGCCGCCCTGACGCAGGACGCGGCGGCGGTCGCCCGGCGCATCAAGCGTCTGCCGCTGCGGGCCGTGGCGCCGCGCCCGATCGACGAGGCGATCAGCACGGCCGGTGGCGTGCGCATCGGCCCGGACGGCGCCGACGCGACGTTGCAGCTGCGCGCGCTGCCCGGCGTCTGCGTGGCCGGCGAGATGCTCGACTGGGAAGCGCCGACCGGCGGCTACCTGCTGAGCGCCTGCCTGGCCAGCGGCCGGTGGGCGGCGACGCACCTGGCGCAGCGGCTCGCGGCGACGTCGTCCAGCGGCGTCTGAAACGACAGGCCTGAAATGTCAGGCCTGAAACGACAGGAGCCTCCCGAAGGAGGCTCCCGTGGTGCGAGGCGACGGCTGGATCAGCCTTCGCCGCCCACCTTGCGGCGACGCGACATGAAACCGACGGCGGCGATGCCGGCCAGCATCATCGCGTAGGTCGACGGCTCGGGGATCGGGCTCGGCGCGGCAACGGTCGTCACGTCGAAGGTCGACACGCCGACGCTGTTGGGGGCGGCGCTCTTGCGGTCGTAGACGATCTGGACGTAGTCGTAGGTCAGGCCCTGGATCGGCTTGAGCGTGTACGAGGTCGAGAAGCCCGGCTCGGTGCCGACGGCCCAGGCCAGTGATGCGATCCCGTTCTTCGCGCCCGGATCACCGGTGGCGACGGTTGCACCGTTGTTCATGAAGACCAGCCAGCCGCTCTGGCTCGGGCTCTGGCCGCCGTTCCAGTTCAGCGTCAGCGAGTTCAGCGTGAAGTCGGTCTTCGACGAGAACAGCGCGTAGACACCGTTCTGGTTGTTGCTCGACGAGCCGTAGATCAGCATGTCCGGCGCGCCGGTCTTGGCGGCCTGGTGGAACCACTGGGTGCCGCCCTGCAGGCCCATGAACAGACCGGTGGTCGGCTCGCTCACCGCGCCGATCGCGAAGGTGCTGGCCGACACCGTCGTCGCCTGGCTCGCGCCGGCGCCCACGCAGGCCAGTGCCACCAGCAGGCAGCGGCACAGGGCGGACAGGTTCAGCGGCGACGACTTCAGGTTGTTGTTCATGGTGTTCTCTCGGATGGAAATGTTCCTGGCTGGCAGGCTGCCGATGCGCCCTGGAACACCCCCTTGAATGGGTCGGGTGGCGGGTCGGGCTATCGGAACGCTTCCTGGACCCCGAGATTGCCTGCCACCGTGAAGAGACGATACACCGGATTGAGGGGGTGATTTCCCATTTTTAGGGGGTGTTCAGCCTTCTTAATGAATGCTGGATGAACCCCGAATCAGCAATGAGCAGATGGGCCCGCAGGCTTTGGGGGGTGACGCGCATCTTCCCGAAAATGAGGGGGAAATGCCCCATTTGCAATTTCGGCCCGGGATTCAGGTAGACCACACGCGTGGCGGGCAAGCCGCACGTTGCCAGGCGATCTCGCGCCAGCGCGACCACACGGCGGTCATCAGCCGCATCGCCGGTTCGGCCCGGTGCGCCAGCACCCGCAGGACCAGGCAGGACGGCTGTGGCGCGCTGACGCCGACGGCCAGCGGCGCGTCGACCGGCACGGCGCGGGCGGCCTCCAGCAGCGCTTCCAGCATCGGCCGCGCGAACGGCGTGCCGGCCGCCAGCCAGAAGGTGCCCAGCACGCGCTGGCCGGCCCAGCCCAGGGGCCCGTCGAGCAGCGTGGTGTCGTCGGCCGACAGGCGAGCCTGTTCCAGCCAGACGCCCGGCAGCTCGATGCGCTGTTCATAGGTGCCGCGCCGCCAGGCCAGGTCGGCTGCCGGCAGGCCCAGCGCGAGCAGGTCCCAACCCATCATCTGCGCGCCCGGCGCGAGCTCGAAGCGCAGCTGGTTGCGGGCGATGCAGCCGTCGTAGGCGATGGTCTCCAGCGGCAACCACTCCAGCCGGGCGCCGTCGGCCAGTCGGGCCTGCACGCGCTGCGTCGCCGGTTCGCCGGCGCTGCGGTAGTAGCGGGTCGCGCCGGGCGTGGTGATCAGCGCGTGGCTTCCTTCGGCCAGGTCGACGGCCACGTCCAGCGTGTCGCCGCCGACCAGCCCGCCGGGCGGGTGCACCAGCACGTGGTGGCAGACCGCGTCGCCTTCCGGGTAGAGCCGCTGCAGCACCCGCAGCGGGCCGTCGTGGCGGTCATGGGCGATGGTGCGTGCCCCGTCCTGGTGCGGATCGAGGCGGTAGTTCAGCGTCAGGTGGCCATGCCAGCTCATCAAGGGCTTTCAAGGGCTTTCGGGAGACTTCGGGAGACGTCGGGGTGCACCGCTTCGGCGCGCGGGCCGGCAGTGTAGGCAGCCGCCGTGCCAGCCTGCCGGCGCTGTAACCGGGTTACGTCGATGACGCGAAACCGGTTACAGGGGGCTGTGGACAAGCCGCCGATCCGGCCTGTGGACGGAACTTGTCCACAGGCCGCGCGTATCCCCACCGGACAGGGACAAGCATGTGGACAGGACCCGGGACAGATGCCGGAAGAGCCGATCGCCACGGGGCATTCAACGGATTGCCTCCGTTTTGGGCAGTGGCCCTTCTCGCGTCCTGGAAAAGGTCACGCCCCGATTTGTCAATGACCCTGGGCGGTCATCCGGAGCGATTGAAACCGCCGTGCCTGTGGATGGCGGCGGCGCGCCATCGGCCGCCCGGCGCCCTCCACATGGGGCAGGGACAAGCCTGGGGACAAGCGCAGGGCGGCGCCTGCAAGTGCTTGTCAGGGCTGGGTTTTCCCTGGGTTGCCCGGGAATGAGGCAGGTCGGCCGTCGGCTCAGGCCGCCGTCGCCAGCGTGGTGCGCCGGTACATCTCGACGATGTGCTCGCCGGCCGTGATCGGCGGGTGGCGGGCCGGGTTGTCGGCGCTGCAGCAGGTCGGCAGGGCCTCGACCCGGGCGTGGTAGTCGATGTCGAAGAAATACGCGATCGAGTGGCGGTCCCGCCCGCTCTGTTCGTTGACGACGCGGTGCAGCGTCGACCGGTAGGCGTCGTTGGTCCAGCGCTGCATCAGGTCACCCAGGTTGACGACGAAGCTGCCCTCGACCGGGCGGGCGTCCAGCCAGCGGCCGGACTCGTCGCGCACCTGCAGGCCGCCGGCATCGTCCTGGGCCAGCAGCGTGATGCCGCCCCAGTCGGTGTGCGCGCCCGAGCCGATCTGGTCGCCCAGCCGGCTGACCTGCTGCGGCGGGTAGTGCAGCAGCCGCAGGACCGGCATCGGGTCGCGCAGGAAGGGCTCGAAATGCGTGCGCGGCAGGCCCAGCCCGAGCGCGATCAGCCCCATCAGATGGCGTCCGAGCCGTTCCATCGCCGCCGCGTAGGTCTCGCAGGCGTGCCGGAAGCCGGGCGCATGGGCCTCGTCCGGCCACTGGTTCGGGCCGTGGTTGGGCGTGCCGGCGCGCACCAGCGGGTCGTCCGGGCCGCGTTCGGCGCCGATGTAGAAGCTCTCCTTCAGGTCGGCCGGACGACCGGCTTCCAGCGCCTGCCAGCCGATCGGGTCGTAGCCCCGCTTCAGGCCGCCGGACCGGTCGATGTGGCAGGCGTCCTTGACCGCTTCCGGCAGCTCGAAATAGCGCCGGTTGACCATGAACAGGTGGCTGATCAGCGCCAGCGGCACGCCATGCCCGACGACGTAGAAGAAGCCGTGGCGACGGCAGGCCGCGTCGATCTGCCGGGCCACCGCGCGCGGGCCGTCCGGGTCGGTGCCGAAGCTCGGGGCCAGGTCGATGACGGGCAGATTGGCTTGCATCAAGGGTCTCCGGAAGGTGCGCGACTAGCCGTGCAGGAGCCATGCCAGCCAGTGCCTGTGACGGCTCCGCCACGCCAGCCCCCGCGAACAGGGGGGGAGGTCAAGTGAAGGAACTCCCCCGCAGCGAGACAAAGTGGCCCACCCGAGCAGGGGTGCGGGGTTCGGAAACCGCACCGCTGCCGCCACACTGGCGCCTCGCCGAACGGGTGCGCCGCACTCGACGCCGAATCGATCGAATCCGCAAGCATGAAATCCCTGCTCCGAACCATTGCCGGCTTCTCGGCCGCGATCAACCTGATGTGGTTGTTCCCGGCCCTCTTCAGCCTGCAGGTCTTCGACCGCGTGCTCAGCAGCGGCAGCCGCGAGACCCTGCTGATGCTGGTGATCGGCGTGGCGATCGCGCTGGCGCTGGCCGGCGTGCTGGACTATCTGCGTGGCCGGCTGCAGGGCGTCCTCGGCAACATCATCAACGACGCGATGGCGCCCGAGATCGCGCGCCTGTCGCTGGCGGTCGCGGCCAAGCGCCAGGGCGCCTTCACCAACGAGGCGCTGCGCGACGTCGGCCGGCTGCGTGCGCTGTTCTCGTCGCAGGGCCTGGTCGCGATCATGGACGCGCCCTGGGCGGTGGTCTTCATCGGCGTCATCTCGGTGGCCAGCATCTGGCTCGGTCTGGCGGCCTTCTTCAGTGCCGCGCTGATGCTGGGTCTGGCCTTTCTCAACGACCGCATGACGCAGTCGGCGATCGAGAAGCTGCAGAAGGAAGCCGGCGCGACGCAACGGTTCCTCGATCAGGCGATGGTCAACGCCGAGGTCGCCCAGGCGATGGGCATGGCCGACGCGCTGGTGGCACGCTGGAACGGCCTGAGCGCGCAGCTCGCCAACACGCAGGACCCGGTGGCGCGCCAGTCGGTGTCGATGGCGGCCATCACCCGCATCTCGCGCCAGGTCACGCAGATCCTGATGACCGCGCTGGGCGCCTGGCTGGTGCTTGAAGGCAAGGCCACGCCCGGCGTGATGATTGCCTCGTCGATGCTGCTGGGCCGTGCGCTGCAGCCGGTCGAACAGATCGTCGGCAGCTGGAAGATCCTGGCCGAAGGCCGGCTCGCGTGGCGCCGCCTCGACCCGCTGATGACCGAGGCGCTGAACCGCCGCCCGCAGATGCCGCTGCCCGCGCCGACCGGCGCGCTGAGTGTCGCCGGCCTGGTCTACCGCCCGCCCAACACCGACCGCGTGCTGATCGGCGGCGTGCAGCTGCGCCTCGAACCCGGCGAGTCGATGGCCGTCATCGGCCCGAGCGGCGCCGGCAAGAGCACGCTGGTGCGCCTGCTGATCGGCCTGTGGACGCCGACCCAGGGCCAGGTGCGGCTCGACGGCGTCGACCTGTCGCGCTGGACCCGCGAGCAGATCGGCCCGCACATCGGCTACATGCCGCAGGACGTCGAGCTGTTCGCCGGCACCGTCGCCGACAACATCGCCCGCATGGGCGAGGTCGACTCGACCCAGGTCGTCGAGGCCGCCAAGCGTGCCGGCGTGCATGAGCTGATCCTCGCGCTGCCCGACGGCTACGACACCCGCGTCGACCCGAACGCCGCGCTGCTGTCGCCCGGCCAGCGCCAGCGCATCGCGCTGGCCCGCGCGCTGTACGGCAACCCCAAGCTGATCGTGCTGGACGAGCCCAACGCCAACCTCGACGGCGCCGGCGAACTCGCGCTGGCCGAGACCCTCAAGCGCCTGCAGGGCCAGGCCACCGTGATCGTCGTGACCCACCGCCAGACGCTGACCCAGCACGTCAACAAGATGCTGGTGATCGACGGCGGTCGCCAGCTGCATTTCGGCACCGCCGAGGAAGTGCTCAACGCGATGCGCGGCGGCGCGCCCGGCCAGGTCGTGCCGCTGACCCAGCAGATGGCCGCGGCTGCGCAGCAGGCGGCCCAGCAGGCGGCGCGGCAGCAGGCGGCACACCACGCCGCGCATCAGCCCGTCGTCGTCAACCCGAACGCATCCTTCAAGGCCTGACGCCATGCCGATCCCCCCGCTGTTGCCCGCCCTGATGCCCGCCCCCGCGATGCCGGCCGAGGCCGACCTCGTGACCCGCCACCTGTCGACCGCCAACGGCCTGGTGCGGCGCGGCCGCCTGGTCGTGCTGTGCGGCCTGGTGCCGGCGATCGCCTGGCTGTCGTTCGCGCCGTTGTCATCGGCCGTCGTGGCCAGCGGCTACGTCAAGGTCGACCTCAACCGCGCGGTGGTCCAGCACGTCGAGGGCGGCACCGTGCGGGCCGTCTATGTGCGCGACGGCCAGCACGTGAAGGCCGGCGAGCCGCTGATCGAGCTGGGCGACGTCTCGGTCAATGCCGACCGCACCCGCCTGGCGCAGCGCCTGATGTCCGAACGTGCCGGCGTGGCCCGGCTGGAAGCCGAACAGTCGCGCAGCCCGACGCTGGTCTTCCCGCCCGAGCTGGTCGACGCGGCCCGCACCGACCCTGTCGTCAGCAACCAGATGGACAAGGAACAGGCGCTGTTCGATGCGCGCCTGACGGCCCTGAGCAGCCAGACCGCGCTGCTTGTCAAGCAGCGCGGCAAGATCCGCCAGGAGATCGAGTCGCTGCACGCGCAGATCCGCAGCACCAAGGAGTCGATCGCGGCCCAGGGCCGTGACCATGCGCTCAACCGCAGCCTGGCCAAGGAAGGCCTGGTGTCGGAGTCGCAGGTGATGCAGCAGGAGGCCTCGATGGCCGACTACAACAGCAAGATCGCCGAACGCACCGCCGAGCTCGCGCGCGCCGACCAGCGCACCGGCGACATCGAGCTGCGCCTGAGCCAGATCGAGAACGACTACCGCCAGCAGGCCAGCGACCAGTTGAAGGTCGCGCTGGTGCGGGTCCAGGAGATCGAGCAGGAGCTGCGCAAGGCCATCGATGCCTCGCGCCGCCAGGTCATCACCGCCCCGGTCGACGGCGAGGTGATCGGCCTGCGCGTCACGTCCCCCGGCGGCGTCATCGCCCCGCGCGAGCCGATCGCCGAGATCGTCCCGGCCAACCCGCGCCTGGTCGTCGAGGCCCAGATCCGCACCGAGGACATCAGCCGCGTCCAGCGCGGCCAGGAAGCCGACCTGCGCTTCACCGCCTTCAGCTACCGCACGACCGACCTCGTCAAGGGCACCGTCAACTACGTCGGCGGCGACCGCCTGGTCCAGCGCGAGAACGGCATGCCGTACTACGTCGTCAACATCGACGTCTCGCCCGAATCCGTCAAGCAGGCCGTCAAGGGCCAGCACGACGCCAAGCTCCAGGCCGGCATGCCCGCCGAGGTCTTCCTGCACGGCGAGACCCGCACGCCGCTGCAGTACCTGATGGACCCGGTGACGCGGGTGATCAGCCATGCGGGGCGGGAGCGCTGAGGCGCCATGCCCACACCTGAACGGCCGACCGCGCAGAGCGGGGGTGGAACGCGAAATCGTTTGCTTGTCGGCCGCTTGTCCGCCCCTCCGTTCGCGGGTGTCCGGCCCTCGCGCCGGATACATGCCGCTACGATTTGTGCCGGCCGATGAACAAGTCCGGCGAGTCCGGTGCCGGCGTGTCCCGACACCCGCGACCGATGCGGCCGACACGATCAGGGGAAGCCGTGCAGACCACCGCCAGCAGTGATCCGAAGGCCGGGAAGGGCCGATCCGCAGCGGCCTTGCCCGCAGGCACCGGCGCCTTGCGGCGCGAGTCCGGCGCGGGCGGCCTGTCCTTCGAGATGCAGCGCTTCAGCGACGGCATCCGCGTGGTCATCGCGCTGCTGTGCACCGTGCTGCTGCTGGGTGCGGAGAGGGCGCCGCAACCCGCCGCGCTGCTGCTGCTGATGGTCTACGACCTGTGGGCCGGCGTGCTGCTGTGGGCCCGCGCGCGGCGCCTGCGGGTCGGCCCGACCCTGCTGCATTTCTGGCTCGACGCGGCCTGGTCCTGCGCGATGCTGCAGGCCACCGATGGGGCCAGCCAGATGCTGATCCTGACGCTGGTCCACCCGACCGTGCTGGTCAGCGTGGGCTGGGGTTCGCGCCAGGCCGTGCTGCTGGCCGTGGCGGCGGCCAGTGCCGTGCTGTGGTGCAACTGCGCCGATGAACACGGCGCCCGTCACCTGCAGAACGTCCACCTGCTGCCGGCGCTGGCGGTGCTGGCGCTGGTGCCGGCCGCCGCGCTGCTGGCGCGTTCGATGGGGGTGCTGCACCAGCGTCGCCAGATGATGGAGCGCCTGCACGCCGAGATCGACCCGCGCCGCGGCCTGGGCGCCACCGCCGCGACCTTGCTGCAGGCCATCCTGCGCGAGAGCCCCGTGCGGGTCGCGGCGGTCGTGCTGACCAGCCCGGTCGACCATGCGAGCGGCTGGATCGCCGATGGGCACGGCGATGCCGGCCGGCCGGGGGCTGCGGTGCGCGCGCTGGACGAGGACCGTGTCCAGGCCATCGAGGCGGCGCTCCAGGCCTGGCCCGACGAGCCCGTCACCTGCCGGCGCCACCGCATGGGCAGCCTGCTGCTGCGCAGCGCGGCCGAGAACCTGCCGCCGCTGACCGACGACGTCGTCCGGCTGCATGCCTCGTTCGAGGAGGATGCGCTGGTCGTCGTCCCGTTCAGCCGCCAGGGCCGCCGCATCGGCTACCTGCTGATGGCCGCCGACCCGGATGCCGCCTCCGACAAGAGCGTCGATGCGCTGGGCCACGGTGCGGCCGAGATGGGCGGCCTGCTCGAATCGGCCGCGCTGGTCGATCGCCTGCAGGACGAGACCGCCGCGCACGAACGTGCCCGCATCGGCCGCGACCTGCACGACAGCGCGATCCAGCCCTACCTGGGCCTGAAGTTCGTGGTCGAGAGCGTGGCGATGAAGGCCCGTGCGGACAACCCGCTGCGCGACGATCTGGTCCAGCTGGGCCAGCTCGTGCAGGCCGAGGTCGAGCAGCTGCGCGAGCTGATCGGCGGGATGCGCGACGGTCGACCGCATGGCGACAACGCGCTGCTGCCGGCGGTGCGTCGCCAGTCGCGCCGCTATGCGCAGATGTTCGGCATCGACGTGCAGCTGGACCTGCCGCCGACCCTGTCGATCCGCCGCGAGCTGGCCGGTGCGCTGTTCCACATGATCAACGAGGCGCTGTCCAACGTGCGCCGCCACACGCCCGCGCGATCGGTCCGCCTCAGCCTGCAGACCGACGTGCAGGGCGCCATCCAGCTGCGCATCCGTGACGACGCCGGCAGCGTCTGCGGCCGACCCGCCGCCGAGTTCCGGCCCCGCTCCCTGAGCGAACGGGCAGCGGACCTGGGCGGCTCGCTGGTGGTCAGCCGGCCGGACGGGCTGAACACCGAAGTGCTGATCCACATCCCCTTCCAGACCCCGGCGAGCGCATGAGCACGATGACCCCGACGCAGAACCAGCCGGCCGACACGCCGGTCGATCCGGACGCCATCCGCGTCTTCATCGCCGAGGACCATCGCATCACGCTGTGGGGCCTGGAACGCCTGATCGAGGCCAGCGCGCCGCGCATGCGCGTGGTCGGCGTGGCCACCACGCTGGGCGAGCTGCTGTCGCATCCGGACCTGCCGCAGGCCGACATCCTGCTGCTGGACCTGGACCTCGGCGAGGACAACACCGTGCCGGTGCTGCCCACGCTGCAGCGCCTGTGCCCGAAGGGCCGCGTGCTGGTGCTGACCGGCGACACCGACGCGCATCGTCACCGCGAGGCCGTCGTGCTCGGCGCACGCGGCGTGCTGCACAAGGGCCAGAGCGCGGCGACGCTGGTCACCGCGATCGACAAGGTGCATGGCGGCGAGGTCTGGCTCGAACGCAGCCTGCTGGGTCAGGTCCTGGGCCTGCTGACGGGCACCGCCAACCGGGCCATGACGTCCGAAGACCCGCATGCCCGCCGCATCGCCAGCCTGACGCCGCGCGAACGCGAGGTGATCCACGCCCTGATGGCCAATGCCGGCGCCAAGCAGCTGGTGCTGGCCGAGCGCCTCAACATGAGCGAGCACACGCTGCGCAACCACCTGACGACGATCTACAGCAAGCTCGGCGTGCGCGGCCGGCTGGAGCTGCATGTCTTCGCGACCGAGAACGGCCTGGTGCCCGGAGAGGGCAGGAGCAGCGGCTGAGCCCCTCCTGCCCCTGGATCACGAGACGAGCCTGCGGGCTCGTTTTTTTTCGTGTTCGCAAGCGCTTTTCAAGGTGACGTTCGGGAACGGGATCCCCGCCCTGAGGGGGTGGCCCCGCGACCCCGGGGGAAGGGATGTCCTGCCACGGGGGGACCACAAGCGGGTCTCGCGGGTGGTTGTTCTTCAGATGTTCGAAAGGAAACGGATTCCTACATTCGTCTCCATGGAACACGAAGCGTCCTCCTCCTCGAACAGCAGCCCGAAGCCGGTGCCTGGCACCGGTCGGGGCCGTCGCAAGTCCTCGCGGCTCAGTGCCGTCGAGTACGCCTTGCTGGCGGGCCTGCTGGCCGTCGTGGTGTTCGCAGCCCTGAGCCTGGTCGGCGAACAGCTGGGTCTGACCCAGCCGGCCGCGCAGACCGGCAGTGGCCAGGGCAACTAGCGTTTCAAGGCGCGTTTCGCAGGCCGGCGTCCTCCAACTGGCCCGCAAGGTTCGGATCCGACCTCGACGGATCCAGGTGCTTCCCCTTTGCCGGGCAACCGGTCCTATCCCTGGAGATCGACATGCAACTCGTGAACATGATCAAGCAATTCGCCCGTGACGAAGAGGGCGTCGTCGCCATCGAGTACGGCCTGCTGGCGGCCTTCGTGGCCATCGCCCTGGTCACCGTCGGTGGCGTCCTCGACACCCGCATCCCCCAGCTGTTCAGCACGCTGATGACCGACCTGGACACGATCGCCGGCAGCATCGTTCCCTGATCGACGGGATACCCGACACGGGACCTCTGGACCGGACTGCGCCGCTGGCTTGCTGAAGCCTTCGGCGCAGTCCACCTTCCTGGCACCAGACCTCCGACACCATGGCCATCGCGCTCTCCCTGCTGCTCGTCATCGCCTGCCTGACCGATCTGCGCGAGCGTCGCGTCAAGAACGTCATGGTGCTGGCGGGCCTGGCGGTGGCGACGATCGGTCACCTGCTGCCGCACCTGCTGGCGGCGGACCTGCGGGGCGCCGGTGCGGCGCTGCTGGTCACGTTGCTGGGTGCGGCCACCGGTCTGGCGGTGTTCCTGCCGCTCTACCTGCTGCGTGCGGTCGGGGCTGGCGACGTCAAGCTGCTGGCGATGGTCGGGGCCTTCCTGGGCTCCGAGGCGACCTGGCAGGCGGGCTTGTATTCGGCCATCGCGGGGGGCCTGCTGTCCCTGCTGTTCCTGTGCCGGCCTTCGGTCGCGCGCCGTGTCGTCGCCAACCTGCGCGCGATGGGCTCGACGATCGGGCTGAGGCTGCGCGGTCTGCCCGTGCCAGCTGGCGTGAACCCCTTGCAGCGTTCCGCCGTACGAATTCCTTATGCCCTGGCCATCGCGGCCGGGACCTGGGGCCAGCTGTGGCTGGCCAGCCGGGCCTGAGGGCCCACGAGAGGGGTTGATCGATGCGATCGCGTGGTGTTGTGACATTGCTGCTGGCCGTCCTGGCCGGCCTCGTGGCCATGCTGATGGCGGCGCGCTGGCTGGGCAGCCAGTCCGGCAAGTCGAACCGCATCGCGGTGGCGGCGGTCGACCTGGCGCCCGGTGTCGTGCTGACGGCCGACATGGTCAAGCTCGTGGACTGGCCGCAGGCCAACGTGCCGCGCGGTGCCGTCACGGATGCCAAGGCCCTGCCCGGCCGCGTCACCAAGGCGAACGTGCTGGCCGGCGAGCCGCTGCTCGACGCCCGCCTGGCACCGCCCGGCGCCAAGGGCGGCCTGTCGGCGCTGCTGTCGCCCGGCAAGCGCGCGATGACCGTCAAGGTCAACGAGGTCGTCGGCGTGTCCGGCTTCGCGGTGCCCGGCAACTATGTCGACGTGCTGGTCAACACCAAGGGCGGCACCGGTGCACCGGCGGCCCGCGGCACCGACGCGACCATCTCCAAGATCGTGCTCGAGCGCATGCTCGTGCTGGCCGTCGCGCAGGAAGTCGAGCGCGACGCGACCAAGCCCAAGGTCGTCGGCGCGGTGACGCTGGAAGTCACGCCCGAACAGGCCGAGGCGCTGGACCTGGCCCGCAACATCGGCACGCTGTCGCTGGTGCTGCGCAGCCAGAACGAGGCCGAGATCGCCGGCACGCTGGGCGCCACCCGCGCCGACGTGCTGGGCCAGCCGGCCGCCGGCGAGGCCGCTGCCGCGCCGGCGCCGGTCGCCAAGGCCGCGCCCGCCGCGCGAATCACCCGCAGCGGTCCGGCCATGCCGGTGACGGCCTCGGCCGCCCGCAACGCCGCCAACGACTGCGTCGACGTCATCCGCGGGATGAGCAAGACCACCGAGTGCTTCTGAGTCCGAGAGTCGAACGCCATGGCAACCCATCCTGTCTTCCCCTCCACGTCGCGTGCGCGGCCGGCGATCGTCGCTGCGCTGTCGGCTGCGCTGATGCTGGCCTTCGCTCCGGGCAGCGCCAGCGCCCAGGATCCCGCCTGCGTCAGCCTGGGCTCCGCGCCGATCGTGCGGCTGGCGCTCGGCAAGTCGACCGTGGTGCGGCCGCGTGAGCCGGTCGCCCGCATCCTGCTGGGCAATCCGGACCATTCCCGCGCCGGCCGTCCGGCCGAGCCGGAAGGCAAGGCCGGCAACAACGGCGCGAACGGTGCGAACGGCACCCACGCGATGAACGTCCAGCAGGCCGGCAACAACCGCGCCGGCGCGGCCGACATCGACGTGCTGCTGCTGAGCAGCTCGGAGATCTACCTGCTCGGCAAGTCGCTGGGCAGCACCAACGTCGTGATGATCGACCGCAAGGGCGGTTGCACCGCCTTCGACGTGGTGGTCGACATGGACACCGTCGCGCTCAAGAGCGTGATCGAGCAGCTGCTCCCCGAGGAGCGCGACATCAAGGTCACCGCGGCCTTCGACACCATCGTGCTCAGCGGCAGCGTCAGCGACGCCGAGGCCCTGACCCGCGTGACCGACCTGGCCAACGCCTTCGTGCGCGGTGCGCAGGGCAATGGTGGCAACAACGCGGGCAACGGGAACGGGAACGGGAACGGCGGCGGCTCGCGCGTCGTCAACATGCTGTCGGTCGCCGCGCCGCAGCAGGTCATGCTCGACGTCAAGGTTGCCGAGGTCTCCAAGGCCCTGGTCGACAAGTTCGGCGTCAACCTCGCCTCCAGCATCACCAACGGCTCGTGGACGCCGGGCATCAGCTCGGGCTTCGGCTCCGGTGGCAGCGGTGCGCTGCTGGGCTCGCTGACCGGCAAGCTCAGCGGCAACATCACCGTCGACGGCCAGAAGGACGACGGCCAGGTCCGCGTGCTGGCCGAGCCGTCGATCATGGCCGTCAGCGGCCAGACCGGCAGCTTCCTGGCCGGCGGCAAGATCTTCATCCCGGTCTCGCAGACCAACAGCGCCGGTGGTCGCGAGGTCACGCTCGAGGAGAAGGAATTCGGCGTCTCGCTGAAGTTCACCCCGACCGTGCTGGGCGGTGGCCGCATCAACCTGAAGGTGCGCCCGGAAGTCTCCGAGCTGAGCCGCGAAGGCGTCACGCTGGCCTCGTCCGGTGGTGGCACCGCGATCCTGCCGTCGCTGACCTCGCGCAAGGCCGAGACCACGGTGCAGCTGATGGACGGCCAGAGCTTCGCCATCGGCGGCCTGATCAAGAACAACACCAGCACCAACGTCAAGGCCTTCCCCTTCCTGGGCGAGATCCCCGTGCTGGGCGCGCTGTTCCGCAGCAGCCAGTTCCAGAACGACCAGACCGAGCTGGTCTTCGTCGTCACGCCGCATCTGGTCAAGCCGCTGCCGGTGGGCTACGTGCTGCCCACCGACCTGCATGCCTCGCCGACCCGCACCGACCGGCTGCTGCAAGGCCAGGTCGACCGCCCGGTCTCGCCGCCCCAGGTCGACAAGTCCCGTGGCGGCTTCGATGCCCCGAAGAACTGAGGCCCGCACCATGACGCTCTTCAACGTCCGCTCCACCACGCTGGCCGCCCTTGCCGGGCTGGCGCTGGCCACCGTCCTGCCGGGCTGCGCCTCGGTCGACGACACCACGGTCGGCGACAACACCCGTGCGCTGCTGGCCTCGCAGCACATCGATCCGGAGGCCGGCAAGCGCAACGGCAGCAAGGTCGGCCCGACCGAGGGCCGCACCGTGCGCGAGGCGATCGACCGCCAGGTCGAGACCTTCCGCACCCCGTCGACCACCGGCGTGTCCGGCGTGGGCACGATCGGCGGCAAGTGAACCTGCCGGGCCATCCGCGCTTGACGGCGATGACACACGCAGCTGGCCAGCTCCGCCCCGGGCGATCGGCTGTCGGCGGCGCGGTGACGATCTTCTTCGCGCTGATGATGGTCTTCCTGTTCATGGCCATCGGCCTGGCGATCGACACCTCGCGTGGCTACATGGGCCAGGCGCAGCTGCAGAACGCGGCCGATGCCTGCGCGCTGGCCGCCGTCGGCGAACTGTCGGGCAGCGATGTCGGCGCCACCGCGCTGGCGCGCGCCCGCGCCGTCGCCCGCGTGGTCGTCGAAGGCCATCGTGTGCCGTACCGCCCGGCCGCGCTGACGATCGACGACAGCGCCATCACCTACACGCCCGCCGACGGCACCGCGACCGGCGCGGCGCGTGTCACCTGCGTGGTCGCGGCCGACGGCTGGCGGCCGCTGCTGCTGGGTCTCGTGGGTGTCGGCGAACGGACCTTCCAGGCCAGCTCGACGGCCACGCTGATGGCCTCGCAGACCGCCTGCGCGCTGCCGATGGGCCTGCGCCAGCTGTCGACCGGCGACCCGATCGACTTCGGCTACAGCATCGGCTCCTGGTACACGGTCCACTTCGGCCCCGCCGACTCGGCCAGCGCGCCGGACTTCCGCTGGGTCGAGTTCGACCCCGATCCTGCTGTCACCGACGCGGCCTGTTCGGGCCTGGCCGGCATGGACAAGGACCACGAGGCCGCCTGCCTCGTCGCCCGTGGCGGCAAGTGCGACCGGCCGGCCCGCGTGGTCGACTGCAGCGGTTCGGCCTACGGCTGCGTGGCGCCGATCCGCAGCCCTGCGGCGGCCGACTTCGAGGCCGTGACCGGTGCCGCCTTCAACACCCGGTTCGGCCTCTACGAGGCGGGCCGGCCGTTCCAGAAGACGTCGTCGCCGCCGGACACCACCGGCTTCGCCTACACCACGACGAACTGGACATCGGGCGCGAACGCCTGGTCAGGCTCGGACAGCGTGCCGAACTTCCAGGACCAGCGTGCATCGCACCTGCCCTACACCGGCAGCACGCCGTTCGATCCGATCTCGCTGGCCGAGCACGTGTCGCTGGGCGCCTCGCGCCGCACCGCCGTGGTCCCGGTCGTGTCCTCGGCCGACTGGGCCTCGGCCGGCAACGCCCGAGTGGTCGGCTATGCCTGCGTGCTGCTGCTGGCGCCGTGGAACGGCGTGGCGGGCAGCACCTCCCAGGTCGAGTACCTGGGCAACGCGGCGGCCGCGACCAGCCCTTGCGTGGGCGCGGGCGTGCCCGGCCGGGTCGGAGGAGGCGGCGCCCAGGTGCCCGCCTTGCTGTCGCCATGACGACCCGCCTGACCCGTGCGGTGCGTGCCACCCCTTGCCGCCCGATGGTCCGCGGTGTCGCGGTCATCGAGTTCGCGCTGCTGCTGGTTCCGATGCTGCTGCTGATGTTCGGCACGATGGAGCTGGGCCGCGCCGTCATGAGCTACCAGCTGATGTCGCGCAGCGTGCGCGATGCCGTCCGCCATGTCTCCACTGGCAGCGCCTCCAACCTGACCCAGCTGCGTGCCGAGGCCCGCTGCATCGCCTACAGCGGTGACTACAGCACCGTGCTCGATGGCGGTGACCTGGTCACGACCTGTGTCGGCGATCCGGTCGCACCCGACCTCGCGATCGACCAGGTGCAGGTCTGCGACTGGCAGCGCGAGCAGTCCGAGCCGCTGCAGCCCGATGGCCTGAGCGGCTGCGCCGCCATGCGCGTCGAGGACGCCACCGCCGGCGCCATCTACCTGACCAGCGTGGGCGTGCGCGGCTATGTCTATCGCGGCATGTTCCTGGGCGCCTTCACCAGCGTGCTGGTGCCGTTCGGCGAGATCTCGGCCGTGATGAGGATGACGCCATGAGTGCCCCCCGTCGCCAGGTCCGCAGCCGCGGCGTCGCCACGATCGAGTTCGCGATCGTGCTGATCTTCGTCTTCACGCTGCTGTTCGCGATGCTGGAGGTCGGCCGGCTGGTCTGGACCTGGAACGTCGCGGTGGCCGCGACCCGCGACGGCGCGCGCTGGGCGGCGCTGTACGAGCCGGCCGCCGCCAACCAGGTCAGGAACCACGTCGAGCGTTTCTCGCTCGGCGCGATCAAGGCCGCGAACGTCGATGTCGAGTACCTCGACCCCGAGACGCCGGGTGTGCCCTGCAGCGTCGACAACTGCAAATTCGTGCGCGTTTCTCTCAACGGCGCCACCTTCACTTCGGTGGTGTCGATCGTTCCGCTGTCCGTCAGACTGCCGGCTTTCCCTGCCACGGCACGCCGCGAGGCGATGTCCGCCGCACCCCTCTGAGGTCCGACTTTCCGGGTCATAGCCATGAAGATCAAAGTCATCAGCCCCCACACCCAACACGCCGAGGTCTGGACCGCCGCGTTGAAGTTCGGCATGACCGGCGACCAGGTCGAGACCGTGGTCCGGCCGCTGCGTTCGGTGAACGTCATCGTCAATGGCAGCCGGCCTGACCTGGTCCTGGCAGAGGCGGTCGACGAACCCGACTTCGTCGTCATCGAGGCGCTGGCGAATGCCCATCCGGACGTCGACTTCGTGCTGGTCAGCCCGGACCTGAAGCCCGAGCTGCTGGTGCGTGCGATGCGGGCCGGCATCCGTGAGGTGCTGCCGGCGCCGGCATCGGCCGAATCGGTGCTGGGCGCCGCCCAGCGCCTGTCGCGCAAGCGGGTGGTGACCAAGGCTCCGGCCGGCGGTTCCGCCGATGGCGAGGTGCTGGCCTTCATCAGCTGCAAGGGCGGCAGTGGCGCCACGTTCACCGCCGCCAACCTGGCCCACATGCTGTCGCAGAACGGCAAGCGCCGCGTCGCGCTGATCGACCTGAACCTGCAGTTCGGCGATGCCCACTGGTTCATCAGCAGCGAGGCCGCCACCAGCAACGTGGCCGATGTCGCCCGCAACATCGACCGGCTCGACCGCGACCTGCTCAAGGCCGCGATGACCCAGGTCTTCCCGGGCCTGTGGGTGCTGGCCGCGCCGGACGATCCCGCCCATGCGAGCGACGTCACGCCGCAGCACGTCGAGGCCATCATCGACGTCGCACGCACGATGTTCGACCACGTCGTCATCGATGCCGGCCGTGCGCTCAACTCGGTCACGCTGTCCGCGCTGGACCAGGCCGAGTTCGTCTTCCCGGTGCTGCAGCTGACGCTGCCCTACATCCGCGACGGCAAGCGGCTGCGCCAGGTCTTCGCCTCGCTGGGCTACAAGTCCAGCAAGGTCCAGTGGATCGTCAACCGCCACGACAAGCGCAGCCAGATCACGCTGGACGACCTCAAGCGCACGCTCGAACTGCGCCAGGTCATCGCCCTGCCGAACCAGTACGACGCGGTCGCCGCCTCGGTCAACCAGGGCCTGCCGGTGGCCAAGATCGCACCCAACAGCCCGATCACGCGCAGCCTGCAGGAACTGGCCGACCGGCTCGCGCCGCCGCCGAAGGACGAAGCTCGTCCGAGCGGCTGGCTCAGCAGCCTGCTGCCCGGCATGCGCCGCAGCGATGCCGGTGACTCCGTGCCGCTGACCCGTCCTGCCAGCCTGGAGCGTCGCTGATGAGCTTGCGTGAACGACTGGGTGCGTCCGCATCCGCCTCCACCGCCTTTGGCGCCCTCCAGGACCTGGCCGACGTACCGGCCCAGAACGCCCGTGCCTACCAGGCCACCAAGGCCCAGGTCCACCAGACCATCCTGACCCGGCTGGACCTGCAGGCCATGAGCAGCCTGCCGCCGGCCCAGCTGCGCGACGAGCTGCGACTGGCGGTCGAGCGCCTGCTGGCCGAGCAGAACCTCGTGCTGAACGCGCAGGAGCGCCGCAACCTCGTGCGCGACATCCAGCACGAGCTGATGGGGCTGGGCCCGCTCGAACCGCTGCTGGCCGATCCGACCGTCTCCGACATCCTGGTCAACACCTCGCGCCAGGTCTACGTCGAACGCCAGGGCCGGCTCGAACTGAGCGACATCACCTTCGTCGACGATGCCCACCTGATGAACATCATCGACAAGATCGTCTCGCGCATCGGCCGCCGGGTCGACGAGTCGAGCCCGATGGTCGATGCCCGCCTGCCCGATGGCTCGCGCGTCAACGTGGTCATCCCGCCGCTGGCGATCGATGGCCCGGTGATGTCGATCCGGCGCTTTCCGGCCAAGAAGCTCAAGATCGACGACCTGGTCCGGCTCAAGACCCTGTCCGAGGAAATGGCCACCTGCCTGGGTGCGGTGGCCGAGGCCAAGATCAACATCCTGATCTCCGGCGGCACGGGCGCCGGCAAGACCACGCTGCTGAACCTGCTGAGCGGCTACATCTCGCACCGCGAGCGCATCGTCACGATCGAGGACGCCGCCGAACTGCAGTTGCAGCAGCCGCACGTCGTGCGACTGGAGACCCGCCCGCCCAACGTCGAAGGACTGGGCGAGGTGCCGCAGCGCGCGCTGGTGCGCAATGCGCTGCGGATGCGGCCCGACCGCATCATCCTGGGCGAGGTCCGCGGCGGCGAGGCGGTCGACATGCTGCAGGCCATGAACACCGGCCACGACGGCTCGATGACCACCATCCACGCCAACACGCCGCGAGACGCGCTGAGCCGGCTCGAAAGCATGATCGCGATGGCCGGCATCGACCTTCCGACCCGGGCCGCACGCGGCCAGATCTCGGCGGCCATCAACCTGATCGTGCAGGCCAGCCGCCTGAGCGACGGCAGCCGCAAGTTCACCTCGATCCACGAGGTCACCGGCATGGAAGGCGACGTCATCACGACGCAGGAGATCTTCCACTTCAAGCAGACCGGACTGGCCGCCGACGGCGCCGTGCTCGGCTACTTTGCCGCCACCGGCGTGCGTCCGCGCTTCTGGGAGCGGCTGGTCGCACGCGGCGTGCAACTGCCCGAGACCACCTTCAACCCGGTCCGTCGACCGGTCTGATCGCGCAGGCGACGGAGAACCCCGCATGAATGCCCTGATCGGAATGGCACTCGGCGTCTTCGCCGCCGTCGTGCTGCTGCTGCTGAGCCTCTACAGCGTCTGGGTGACGCGCTACAGCGCCGAGTCGCGGCGCGTCTCGGCACGACTGGAGCTGGTCGCCTCCAGTGTCGCGGCCGGCGACCGGCCGAACCTCGAACGCCAGACCGAGGTGGCGCACCTGTCGACGCTGCAGGAGCTGCTGACCCGCTTCGACCTGGGTCGACGGCTGATCCGTCTGGTCGACCAGTCCGGCGGCCGGCTGATGGCCGCCGACCTGCTGGGCCTGTCGCTGGCGATGGCGGCCTGCGGTTTCCTGCTGCCCTCGATGTTCCGGCTGCCCCCCGTGCTCGGCCCCAGCCTGGCGCTGATCCTGTTCGTGCTGCCGTGGTGGCGCATGCTGGTCGCCCGCACCAAGCGATTGAACCGTCTTGAGGAACAGTTTCCCGAAGCGCTCGACCTGATGGTGCGTTCGCTGCGTGCGGGTCAGGCCTTGCCGTCGGCGATCCGCCTGTGTGGCGACGAGATGCCTGCGCCCCTGGGTCCCGAGTTCCGCCTGCTGGCCGACGAGACCAACTACGGCGTGGCGGTCGCCTCCGCACTGCAGGGGCTGGCCGAACGGGTGCCCGTGCCCGACATCCGCTACTTCGTCGTCGCGGTGGTGATCCAGCGCGAGTCGGGCGGCAACATGTCCGAGCTGCTCAACAACATCAGCCAGATCGTGCGCCAGCGCCTCAAGCTGCGCGGCCAGATCAAGACGCTGTCGGCCGAGGGTCGGCTGTCGGGCTGGATCATGGGCCTGCTGCCTTTCCTGGTCGGCCTGATCCTCAACCTGGTCAACCCGCGCTTCATGGACCCGCTGTGGCACGACCCGGTCGGTCAGACCCTCGTGGGCGGGGCCCTGTTCCTGATGGTGGTCGGCGCCATCTGGATGCGCCAGATCGTCCAGATCCGCGCCTGAACCGGAGAACACGATGGAATGGATGCAATGGCTCTGGCTGGCGCTGGTGTTCGTGTTCGTCACGGGCGGCACGCTCGCGCTGGCACGGCGAATGGCACCGGACCGCACGCGTTCGCGGCTGGACACGGTGTTCGGCGAATCGCGCCTGGACACCACGGTGCTGGAAGACGACGACGGCGAGGATCTCTTCCGTCCGCGCTGGCGCCGTGCGCTGGACCGGCTGGCCGGCATGGCCGCGCCGACCGAGTCCGCCGAACTGTCCAAGGCCAAGCAGCAGTTCCTGCATGCCGGCCTGCGCAAGACCGAATCGCAGAACCTCTACTACGGCGTCAAGGCACTGCTGACCTTTTCGCTGCCGGTGCTCGGCCTGATGGTGATGACCTTCGGTGGCCGCGCGCCCGGATCGAGTGCGCTGCTGATGGTCTGTCTGGTGCTGGCGGCCGCAGGCTTCTATGTGCCGGCGATCGTGCTCAACCGCATGACGCAGCACCGCCAGCGCGACATCTTCGAGGCCTTCCCCGATGCGCTGGACCTGATGACGGTCTGCGTCGAGGCGGGTCTCGGCCTGGAGTCGGCGATGACCCGCGTGGCCGATGACCTGCGCGACGAGTACCCCGTGTTGTCCGAGGAACTCCGGCTCGTCAACCTGGAACTGCGGGCCGGCGCCGATCGCGAGCTGGCGATGCGCAACCTCGGTCGCCGCACCGGTGTGCCGGCAGTCGAGAGCTTCGTCACGATGATCCTGCAGGCCGAACGCTTCGGCACCAGCATCGCGGCTTCGCTGCGTGTGCTGTCCGACCAGCTGCGCACCAAGCGTCGACAGACCGCCGAGGAGAAGGCCTCCAAGATCGGTCTGAAGATGCTGATTCCTTTGATCCTCTGCATCTTCCCGGCCCTGATGGTGATCCTGATGGGCCCCGCCGCGCTCAACGTCATGTCGGCCCTCGGCCCGATGCTGAACCGCTAGCGCCAGGTCAGGCCGGCATCGGCCGGCCCCACCGCGTCTCCAAGTTTTCCCCGTGTTGATCGGCCTTCCCGGCCGGCAGGGCGCAGCCTTGCCGACGTGTCGGCCGTGACGTTCCGGACCGCTCGCGTTTTTCGCGATCAGGTCATCTGCAGATCGGACGGCTCTCCCCTTGAACGTGGGGTGCCACCGATCAGGGGGGTGCCCCGAAACGGCACCCCACCCATACGATCCTTTCGAGCTCTTCAGACTTCATGAGCTGCGGTATCGGGATTCCCTGACCAGCAGCGTCCTTGTCAGCAACAGCGACCCGCTTGCCGGGTCGCCCATTCAGGGTAGAACAGCATGGCCATCATCCTCTCCACGCCGACCGGCATCTCCTACCAGGACACCATCGGTGCCGACACCTTCGGCATGTCCGCGCTGTCGAGCTTCGGCGTGACCGGTGCCACCGGGGCGGTGCAGTACTCGGTGGCCGGCGCGGTGGCGAACACCGGCTTCCCGCTGCTGACGCAGTTCGACAAGATGGTCACCAACACGTACGGCACGCTGCTGTACAGCTCGACCACGGGTGCCTACCAGTTCTCGCCGATCGGCAGCGCCATCGAGGCCCTGCAGGCCCAGGTGCTGCAGAGCTTCGTCGTCACCGCCAAGGACAGCACCGGCGCGAGTTCGAGCAAGTCGCTGAGCCTGACGCTGAATGGCGTCAACGACATCGCCGCGATCAGCGGCGTCACGAGCGGCTCCGTGACCGAGGCCAGCGGCATCGCCAACGCCGTGGCCGGCAGCAAGGTCGCATCGGGTGTCATCACCGTGGGCGCCGACATCGACAACCCGGCGGGTGTCACGATCACGGCGGTCACGCCGGTCGGCACGACCATGAACAGCGCCAAGCTGTACGGCCAGTATTCGGTGACCACCGGTGGCGCCTGGAGCTACACGCTCAATGACGCGAACACGACCGTCAATGCACTGGCCGAGGGCCAGACGCTGACCGACTCGTTCGCGATCCGGCTGAGCGACGGCAACACGCAGACCATCACCGTCACCATCAACGGCAAGGACGACCTGGCGACGGTGTCGGCCAGCCCGACGCTGCTCTTCGTCACGGAGGACAGCGGTGTCGTCATCACCGATGCCAACGGCGTCCGCACGGCCCAGTTCGCCGGCGTGCCGACGGTGTCGGGCAAGTTCAACATCGCCGATGCCGACAGCGTCACGACGATGTCGTACGACACCGTCGGCCATGCCGCTGCCAAGTACGGCACCTTCACGATGGCGGCTGACGGCACCTGGAAGTACACGCTGGACAACAGCAACGCCGACGTCGACAAGCTCAACATCGGCGGCTTCCTGGCCGACACCGTCTACGTCAAGACCAGCGACGGTCAGGAACGTGTCCTGACCATCAACATCCGCGGTGCCAACGACGGCCTGGTGATCAGCCCGGTCAAGGTGAGCGTCAACGAGGATGCGGCCCCGAGCGCGATCAACATGCTGGGCGCCGCCAAGGATCCGGACGGCGGCACGGTGGTCACGCCGTCGATCACGACCCCGCCGACGGGCCTCCCGAGCTATGTCACGCTGTCGGGCAACGTCCTGACGCTGAACCCCGCCGATGCCGCCTTCCAGAGCCTGGCCGATGGCCAGACCATGGTCGTCAAGGTGCCCTACACGATCACGGTCGGCGGCGTGAACTACCCGACCTATGCGGAATGGACGGTGCGTGGCACCAATGACGCGCCGCAGATCTCGGGCAGCGCCGTCTCGTCGCTGGTGGAAGCCAATGCGCCGCTGTCGACCGGTGGCACGCTGACCGTCGTCGACCCTGATGCGGGCCAGTCGGGCTTCCAGGCCATCCTGGTGCCGCAGGCCGGTACGGGTGGCCACGGCACGTTCACGATCACGCAGGCCGGCGTCTGGTCCTACACCATGAACACGGCCCATGACGAATTCGTCAAGGACGTGACCTACACCGACTCGATCGTCGTGCGCACGATCGACGGCACGACGCAGACGCTGACGGTGACCATCACCGGCACGAACGACAAGCCGGTCTTCTCGTCGTCGACCTCGGGCACCGTGCTGGAAAAGCAGAACGTGCTCTACCAGGCCGTCGCGACCGACGCCGAGCCGGGCTCGATCACCTGGAGCCTGACTGGCGCCGATGCCGGCAGCCTGAACATCGACGCAAACGGCAAGGTCACGCTGAAGACGGGTGACCTCGACTTCGTCACCAAGTCCAGCTACAGCTTCAGCGTCGAAGCCACCGACGCGGCGGGCGAGACGACGACCCAGCCGGTCGCCATCACCGTCAAGTCGGTCGACACGACGCCGCCGACCGTCGCCTCGGTGACCGACAACGTCGCCGGCACGGCCAACCTGACGACGGGATCGATCGACTACACCTACACCTTCAGCGAACCGGTGGTCGGCCTGGGCGCCAACGACTTCAACGTCACCAACGGCACGATCACCAACGTCACCGGCAGCGGCACGACCTGGCACGTGATCGTCACGCCCGCCGCCGGCGTGCCCAGCGGCTCCATCACGCTGGAACTCGCGGCCGGTGCCGTCAGCGACCTGCCTGGCAATGTCTTGGCCGTCGGCCACACCGAGAACAGTCAGGCGATCGACACGGTGGCGCCGACCGCGCCGACCATCAATGCCGTGGCCACGAACAATGTGGTCAATGCTGCAGAGAACGCCAACCTGGTGATCAGCGGCACGGGCGAGGCCGGCGCGACGGTCACGCTGGGCAACACCGGCCAGACGGCGCTGGTGGACAACGCAGGCAACTGGAGCATCACGGTGGCCGACGCCGCCGGGTCCTTCGCACAAGGCGGTGAACAACTGTCGGTGACCCAGACCGACACGGCGGGCAACACCAGCGCTGCGGGCACCCGCGCCATCAACGTGGACACGCTGGCGCCGACCGCGCCGACCATCAATGCCGTGGCCACGAACGATGTGGTCAATGCTGCAGAGAACGCCAATTTGGTGATCAGCGGCACGGGTGAAGCTGGAGCGACGGTCACGCTGGGCAACACCGGCCAGACGGCGGTGGTGGACAACGCGGGCAACTGGACCCTCACTGTGGCGGATGCGGTAGACGTCTTCGGCCAGGGCGGCGAGACGCTGTCGGTGACCCAGACCGACACAGCGGGCAACACCAGCGCTGCGGGCACCCGCGCCATCAACGTGGACACGCTGGCGCCGACCGCGCCGACCATCGATGCCGTGGCCACGAACGATGTGGTCAATGCTGCAGAGAACGTCAACCTGGTGATCAGCGGCACGGGCGAAGCCGGGGCGACGGTCACGTTGGGCAACACCGGCCAGACGGCGCTGGTGGACAACGCTGGCAACTGGAGCATCACGGTGGCCGACGCCGCCGGTTCCTTCGCACAAGGCAGCGAACAGCTGTCGGTGACCCAGGCCGACACAGCGGGCAACACCAGCGCTGCGGGCGCCCGCGCCATCAACGTGGACACGCTGGCACCGACCGCGCCGACCATCGACGCCGTGGCCACGAACGACGTGGTCAATGCGTCCGAGAACGCCAACCTGGTGATCAGCGGCAAGGGTGAAGCTGGCGCGACGGTCACGCTGGGCAACACCGGCCAGACGGCGCTGGTGGACAACGCAGGCAACTGGAGCATCACGGTGGCCGACGCCGCCGGTTCCTTCGCCCAAGGCAGCGAACAGCTGTCGGTGACCCAGGCCGACACAGCGGGCAACACCAGCGCTGCGGGCACCCGCGCCATCAACGTGGACACGCTGGCACCGACCGCGCCGACCATCAATGCCGTGGCCACGAACGACGTGGTCAACGCGTCCGAGAACGCCAACCTGGTGATCAGCGGCAAGGGTGAAGCTGGCGCGACGGTCACGCTGGGCAACACCGGCCAGACGGCGCTGGTGGACAACGCAGGCAACTGGAGCATCACGGTGGCCGACGCCGCCGGTTCCTTCGCCCAAGGCAGCGAACAGCTGTCGGTGACCCAGGCCGACACAGCGGGCAACACCAGCGCTGCGGGCACCCGCGCCATCAACGTGGACACGCTGGCACCGACCGCGCCGACCATCAATGCCGTGGCCACGAACGACGTGGTCAACGCGTCCGAGAACGCCAACCTGGTGATCAGCGGCACGGGCGAGGCCGGCGCGACGGTCACGCTGGGCAACACCGGCCAGACGGCGCTGGTGGACAACGCGGGCAACTGGAGCATCACGGTGGCCGACGCCGCCGGTTCCTTCGCCCAAGGCAGCGAACAACTGTCGGTGACCCAGACCGACACGGCGGGCAACACCAGCGCTGCGGGCACCCGCGCCATCAACGTGGATACGCTGGCTGCGACCACGCCGACCATCGATGTGGTGGCGGGTAACGACGTGGTCAATGCTGCAGAGAACGCCAATCTGGTGATCAGCGGCACGGGTGAAGCTGGCGCGACGGTCACGCTGGGCAACACCGGCCAGACGGCGCTGGTGGACAACGCAGGCAACTGGAGCATCACGGTGGCCGACGCCGCCGGTTCCTTCGCCCAAGGCAGCGAACAACTGTCGGTGACCCAGGCCGACACAGCGGGCAACACCAGTGCTGCGGGCACTCGTGACATCAGCGTGGATACGCTGGCGCCGACCGCGCCGACCATCGATGTGGTGGCGGGCAACGACGTGGTCAACGCGTCCGAGAACGCCAACCTGGTGATCAGCGGCAAGGGTGAAGCTGGCGCGACGGTCACGCTGGGTAACACCGGCCAGACGGCGGTGGTGGACAACGCAGGCAACTGGAGCATCACGGTGGCCGACGCCGCCGGTTCCTTCGCACAAGGCAGCGAACAGCTGTCGGTGACCCAGGCCGACACAGCGGGCAACACCAGCGCTGCGGGCACCCGCGCCATCAACGTGGACACGCTGGCACCGACCGCGCCGACCATCAATGCCGTGGCCACGAACAATGTGGTCAATGCTGCAGAGAACGCCAACCTGGTGATCAGCGGCACGGGTGAAGCCGGTGCGACGGTCACGCTGGGCAACACCGGCCAGACGGCGCTGGTGGACAACGCAGGCAACTGGAGCATCACGGTGGCCGACGCCGCCGGGTCCTTCGCACAAGGCAGCGAACAACTGTCGGTGACCCAGGCCGACACGGCGGGCAACACCAGTGCTGCGGGCACTCGTGACATCAGCGTGGATACGCTGGCGCCGACCGCGCCGACCATCGACGCCGTGGCCACGAACGATGTGGTCAATGCTGCAGAGAACGCCAACCTGGTGATCAGCGGCACGGGCGAAGCCGGGGCGACGGTCACGTTGGGCAACACCGGCCAGACGGCGGTGGTGGACAACGCTGGCAACTGGAGCATCACGGTGGCCGACGCCGCCGGTTCCTTCGCACAAGGCAGCGAACAGCTGTCGGTGACCCAGGCCGACACGGCGGGCAACACCAGCGCTGCGGGCACCCGCGACATCAGCGTGGACACGCTGGCGCCGACCGCGCCGACCATCGATGCCGTGGCCACCAACGATGTGGTCAATGCTGCAGAGAACGCCAACCTGGTGATCAGCGGCACGGGTGAAGCCGGGGCGACGGTCACTTTGGGCAACACCGGCCAGACGGCGGTGGTGGACAACGCGGGCAACTGGAGCATCACGGTGGCCGACGCCACCGGGTCCTTCGCACAAGGCAGCGAACAGCTGTCGGTGACGCAGACCGACACGGCGGGCAATACCAGTGCTGCGGGCACCCGAGACATCAGCGTGGATACGCTGGCACCGACCGCGCCGACCATCGATGCCGTGGCCACGAACGACGTGGTCAATGCTGCAGAGAACGCCAACCTGGTGATCAGCGGCACGGGCGAGGCCGGCGCGACGGTCACGCTGGGCAACACCGGCCAGACGGCGCTGGTGGACAACGCAGGCAACTGGAGCATCACGGTGGCCGACGCCGCCGGGTCCTTCGCACAAGGCGGTGAACAACTGTCGGTGACCCAGACCGACACGGCGGGCAACACCAGCGCTGCGGGCACCCGCGCCATCAACGTGGACACGCTGGCGCCGACCGCGCCGACCATCAATGCCGTGGCCACGAACGATGTGGTCAATGCTGCAGAGAACGCCAATTTGGTGATCAGCGGCACGGGTGAAGCTGGAGCGACGGTCACGCTGGGCAACACCGGCCAGACGGCGGTGGTGGACAACGCGGGCAACTGGACCCTCACTGTGGCGGATGCGGTAGACGTCTTCGGCCAGGGCGGCGAGACGCTGTCGGTGACCCAGACCGACACAGCGGGCAACACCAGCGCTGCGGGCACCCGCGCCATCAACGTGGACACGCTGGCGCCGACCGCGCCGACCATCGATGTGGTGGCGGGCAACGACGTGGTCAACGCGTCCGAGAACGCCAACCTGGTGATCAGCGGCACGGGCGAAGCCGGGGCGACGGTCACGTTGGGCAACACCGGCCAGACGGCGGTGGTGGACAACGCTGGCAACTGGAGCATCACGGTGGCCGACGCCGCCGGTTCCTTCGCACAAGGCAGCGAACAGCTGTCGGTGACCCAGGCCGACACGGCGGGCAACACCAGCGCTGCGGGCACCCGCGACATCAGCGTGGACACGCTGGCGCCGACCGCGCCGACCATCGATGCCGTGGCCACCAACGATGTGGTCAATGCTGCAGAGAACGCCAACCTGGTGATCAGCGGCACGGGCGAAGCCGGCGCGACGGTCACGTTGGGCAACACCGGCCAGACGGCTGTGGTGGATAACGCAGGCAACTGGAGCATCACGGTGGCCGATGCCGCCGGTTCCTTCGCACAAGGCAGCGAACAGCTGTCGGTGACGCAGACCGACACGGCGGGCAATACCAGTGCTGCGGGCACCCGAGACATCAGCGTGGACACGCTGGCGCCGAGTGCCCCAGCCATCGACGTGGTCGCGACGGACAACTTCGTCAATGCCGCGGAGTACACCAACCTGGTGATCAACGGCACCGGCGAAGCCGGAGCGACTGTCACGCTGGGCAACACCGGTCAGACGGCGGTGGTGGACAACGCGGGCAACTGGACCTTCACCGTGGCCGATGCGGTGGACGCTTTCGGCCAGGGCGGGGAGACGCTGTCGGTGACCCAGACCGACGCAGCGGGCAACACCAGCGCTGCGGGCACCCGCGCCATCAACGTGGATACGCTGGCACCAACCGCGCCGACCATCGATGCCGTGGCCACCAACGATGTGGTCAATGCTGCAGAGAACGCCAACCTGGTGATCAGCGGCACGGGTGAAGCCGGGGCGACGGTCACTTTGGGCAACACCGGCCAGACGGCGGTGGTGGACAACGCGGGCAACTGGAGCATCACGGTGGCCGACGCCGCCGGGTCCTTCGCACAAGGCAGCGAACAGCTGTCGGTGACCCAGGCCGACACGGCGGGCAACACCAGCGCTGCAGGCACCCGCGACATCAGCGTGGACACGCTGGCACCGACCGCGCCGACCATCGATGTGGTGGCGGGCAACGACGTGGTCAATGCGTCCGAGAACGCCAACCTGGTGATCAGCGGCACGGGCGAGGCCGGCGCGACGGTCACGCTGGGCAACACCGGCCAGACGGCGCTGGTGGACAACGCAGGCAACTGGAGCATCACGGTGGCCGACGCCGCCGGGTCCTTCGCACAAGGCGGTGAACAACTGTCGGTGACCCAGGCCGACACGGCGGGCAACACCAGTGCTGCGGGCACCCGAGACATCAGCGTGGACACGCTGGCACCGAATGCCCCGGCCATCAACGTGGTCGCGACGGACAACTACGTCAATGCCACGGAGTACACCAACCTGGTGATCAATGGCACTGGCGAAGCTGGTGCAACGGTCACGCTGGGCAACACCGGCCAGACGGCGGCGGTGGACAACGCGGGCAACTGGAGCATCACGGTGGCCAATGCGGTGGACGCTTTCGGCCAGGGCGGCGAGACGCTGTCGGTGACCCAGATCGATGCGGCAGGCAACACGAGCACGGCCGGCAGCCGCAGCATCACCGTGGACACGCTGATCGATCCGGTCACGGTTGCCCTGCGCGTCAACTCGGGCGCGGAGTTCGACAACATCACCAACGATCCTCGCCTCGACATCAGCCCGAAGGCTGCTGACGTGACGCGCTCCTACATCGTCAACGGTGTGACCAGCGCGGACTATGTCCTGCCGACGGTCAACCAGGACTACACCGTCACCGTCGTCGACACGGACACCGCCGGCAACAGTGCCACGGCCACGATCCAGTTCACGCTGGACACCCAGATCGATCAGCCGACGGTCAGTCTGATGTTCGATTCTGGCGCCCCGCTCGACAAACTCACCAACGACGCGTCCCTGACGGTAGGCGTGCCTCAACCGGACTTCGTGGAACGCACCTTCGTCGTCGACAACGTGTCCCTGGGTGCGGGAGTCGACTACAACCTCCATCTGCCGACCGGCGACGGCCAGCACACGGTGGTCGTGATCGACACCGACACCGCCGGCAATCAGGCCTCGTCGAGCATCACCTTCACGCTGGACACCAGCGCCGACAAGGACGCGCCGCTGAACATCAGCGGTCTGGACACCCTGGTCAACAACGTCGAGAAGAATGCCGTGACCTATACGGTCAATGGCCTCGACAGCGACGCCGCGTTGACCGTCACGTTCACCGACAGCAGCAACAACTCGGTCACCGGCGACAACGGCCTGGTGAACCTGAGCACCCTGGCAGATGGCGACATCACGGTGACCCTGAGCGTGGTCGACCAGGCCGGCAACGAGTTCTCTCCGCCGCCGACCACCATCGTGCTGGACACCCGTGCAGACCGAGGCGACCCGCTGACCGTCATCGTGTCGGACCCGCTGATCGGTAATGCCGAGAAGACCAACGTCGACTACCAGGTTCTGGGTCTGGATCCGGATGCCACCGCCGAGGTCGTTTTCACCGACAGCAACAACCGCAAGGCGTTTGGTGTCGGTGGCGTCGTCGACCTGTCCGGCTTGGCCGACGGCGAGATCTCGGTCTCGATCTCGGCAACCGACCTCGCCGGCAACAAGGCCATCGGCAACGGCACCAGCACCTCTCTGGACACGACGGCCGACTTTGGCAGCGACCTGACGGTCGCCGTTCAGGACACCCTGGTCGGCAATGCCGAGAAGACCGCCGTGGCCTACACCCTCAGTGGTCGCGACTCCGACGCCACCGCGACGGTGACCTTCACCGACTCGCTCGGTAACAAGGCTTTCGGCATCAACGGCTTCGCCAATCTCAGCGACCTGGTCGACGGCACGATCACGGTAAAAGTGACCGCAGTCGACGGTGCCAACAACACCGCCGAAGGTGTGGGCACGGCCACGGTCCTGGACACCAGCGCCGACAAGGACACGCCGCTGAGCGTGACCGTCGGCGACAGCCTGATCAGCAATGCCGAGAAGTCGGCGGTGGCATACACCCTGAACGGTCTGGACGGCGACGCCAGCGCGACGGTGACCTTCACCGACAAGAACGGTCTGACGGCACCCGGCGCGAACGGCTTTGTGAACCTCAGTGCCTTGGCCGACGGCCCGATCACGGTGAGCGTGAACGCGACCGACGCCGCTGGCAACTCGTCGTCCTACACCGGTGCCGCCACCACGCTGGACAAGACCGCACCCACGGTGCTGGTCACGTCGATTGGCGGCGGCGACAGCATCGTGTCCCTGTCAGTCGGTGACAACTTGGTTGTGGGCACTGCCGAGAAGACCTCGACAGTGAGCATCCTGGACGGCGGAGGCAACGTCTTGGGAACGGCGATCACCGATGCCAACGGCAACTTCTCCTACGAACTGACCCCGTCCAACCTGGCCACCATCGGGCAGGGTAGCGAGACGATCACGGTCTCGCAGACTGACCTGGCCGGCAATACGGGGGCGTCGGCTGGCTTCGCTTTCAACGTGAACACGGTCCCTGCAACGGTCGCCTCGGTGTCCATCACCTCTGCGACCGGCCGCCAGAACAGCTACGTGAATGCTGGCGACGTGGTGACCGTGACGGTCAACACCAGCGAGGCCGTGACGGTGACGGGCTCCCCGACCGTGGAGCTGAACATCGGTGGCACGACGGTCCAGGCCAGCTATGCCGCCGGTTCATCGACCTCGACGGCTTTGGTCTTCACCTACACCATCCTGGCCAACCAGACCGACACCGACGGCATCAGCATCAACGCCAACAGCTTGACCGGCGGCACGATCACCAGCGCGGGTGGCAATGCGATGGTGCGTGACTTTGCTGCGGTGGCGGACGACGGCGGCTACAAGGTCGATACGACTGCGCCGATCGTGGCTGGCGAGACCATCTACGTCGCCGACAACGGCACAGCGATTTCCTTGCCCGCCGCCTTGTTGCTGGGCAATGACACTGACGCGGGCAGCGGCCTGTCGGGTGTTTCAGCGGTCTCCAGCGCTAGTAGTGGTTTGAGCGGACTGACCCTGTCGGCCGGCAACATCACCTTCACGACGGCGAATTACCAGGGCGATGGCGCAACGGGGAACAGCTTCACGTACGACGTAGCGGACCTGGCAGGTAACTCGGGCTCGGCCTCGGTCAATGTGCAGGTGTATGACGGCATTGGGCAGTCGCAGGACCAAACGGTCCAGATCTCCTCCGCTCCGCTGTTCGTGGATCTCGGCGCTGCTGGCACCGACACGCTGCAGTTCACGGGCGTGAACAACACGTCGATCAACCTGTCGACATCCGTGATCCTGAACGTGGAGAACTTCAGCGCCGTGGATGGGCCGGGTAACAACGTCTATGCCCAGACCGTGACGATGACCGCCCAGCAATACGGTGGCTTCGCCAGCATCAATTTGGGCGATGGCACCGATACCCTGAACGTCAACCTCAGTGGCGCGGTCAACATCTCGGCCGGCACCACGACCGTGACCTCCACCGAAACCGTCAACCTGACGGGCTCGGCGAACGATGACAGCCTGACGGCCACGGGCACCCAGCTGACCGGCTTCACAGCCATCAACCTGGGTGGAGGCACGGCGGACACGATCAACCTGACGTCGACCTCGACGGGTCTGAACGGCTTGAGCAATGCCAACCTGTCCGGTGTGGAGCTTGTCTCGGCGTCGACGGCTGCGGCGGGCGTGACCATCGATCTGAGCAACCAGACCGAATCGTTCACGATCACCGGCAGCAACCAGGCCGACACCCTCACTGGCAGTTCGAACGTAGACGTGATCAACGCGGGCGGCGGCAACGACACCATCAACTACACGGTGGGCAGCGGTGCCGATGTCATCGATGGTGGCGCCAACGCCAACGCGACCGGTGACCTGCTGGCGGTGTCCTACTCGGGCACCCAGGCGGTGACCTTCGGCGGCAACCTGGTCTTCGACGCCTTCGGCGCGACGGTCAGCAATGTCGAACGCGTGACATTGGGTGGAACCAGTGCGAATGACACGCTCGACTACACCAACACGGCTGCGGGCAACAACGTGATCGTGAACCTCGGCAGCAATGCGGCATCTGGCTTCACCAGTGTCACGGGTATCGAGAATGTCACGGGCGGCGCGGGCGATGACACGCTAACTGGAAACAACAACGTCAACGTGCTGAGTGGCGGCGCCGGTGCCGATAGGCTGACGGGTGGTGGCGGCAATGACAACTTGACCGGTGGCGCTGGTGCCGACGTCTTCGTGTTCACCTCGACCAACGACGGTCTGGATCGCATCACGGACTTTGCTCAAGGTACGGACGTGATCAATCTCGCTGCGATTGACGCGAACACGAACCAGGGCAATGACCAGCAATTCGCGTTCATCTCTGTCTCGACGACCAACACGACGGCCAACTCCGTGAACTGGTACATCGACAACAACGGAACCGCAGGCACCACGACCGACGACTTCACGGTGATCGAGATGGACAACAACGGCGGCACGACTCCCGACCTGACCATCATCCTGACGGGCAGGTACACGCTCACGGCCAGCGACTTCGTGTTCTGACGCGCGTTGAGCTGAACTGAAACGGCCGCCGGGGTGACTCGGCGGCCGTTTTTCCGTTCCGGATCCATGTCGGTCGATCGGCAGGAGTCGACGGCACCCACCCATCCACGGGACTCCCAACCCCCCCATTCCCTTGCGATCATCCCGACGCCTGCCAGACCGACCGTCGGGCGTGCAGGACAACGGGATACGCACATGGACAGCAGCACCGAACAAGCCGCCTGGCAACAGCCCTCACGACGGGCGCGCGACCGCGCCGCCGTCGAGCGGGCGTGGCGGGCGCGGCAGCAGGCGATCGAGGCGGCGTTGCCGAAGCGGTATGTGCCCGATCACGCCAAGCCGGTCGTCGTGAAGGCCGAGGCGTCGCCGGAGCGGTCGGGGTTCGATTGCGTGGCGTCGCTGCGCATGTCGGTGATGTCGGTGGCGATTGCGGCTGCGGCGGTGGGTTGTGCGCAGGCGCCGACGCAGCCGGATCAGCCGCTCGTTCGGGTGCAGCCGATGTACCGCGTCGCGCATTCGGATGCGGCGCAGGTCAGCGGCATGCCGCAGCCGACCGTCGTGCGGCAGGGCGAGGTCGATGCGCGTCCGCGTCCGGTGCCGGTGACGGCGGTGGCGGCAACCGCTGCGGCGGGGCCGAGCGAGGCCGAGCGTGCCGCCCTGGCTCAGGCCGATCTGACCAGCCGGGCCATGAAGGGCGAGCCGGAGGCGCTGCATGTGCTGGGCGTGCAACTGGCCCGTGAAGGCCAGCTGGCCGAGGGCATTGCCGCGCTGCGGCTGGCCAACGCGAAGGCGCCGGGCCAGCCGCGCCTGTTGAACAACCTGGGCCATGCGCTGAAGCTGCAGGGTCAGACCGAACAGGCGCGCTCGATGTTCGAGCAGGCGCTGCTGGCCGATCCGACCTACGACTACGCGCGGGCCAACCTGGCGATGCTGGAGCCGGCCTCGCTGCCGACGCCGGCCGAGGCGGTGGCGGTGGCGCTGGAACAGTCGCCCGCGCCGGCGCTGGTCGACGTCGTGGCGGCGGCCCGGCCGACCGCCGCGAAAGATGCGACGCCGGCCCGTGATGTCGAGGCGCTGCTGGCCATCGCACCGACAGGGGCCGGAGCGGCTTCGCCCGCCGCCCTCAGCGCCGTGCGCGAAGGGCCGGCCCTGCAGGCGGTGGCACTGGCGCCGATCGGGTCGTCCGGCTCGGTCGACCAGCGGGTCGCCGCGCTGGCCTGGGCCGATGCGCCGGTGGCCGGATCCGCCGGTGGCGCGTTCGATGCGCCGCAGCGCAGCGCCGTCGACCTCAAGTCCATCCGCGTCGAACTCGTCAACGGCAACGGCATCACCGGCGCCGCCCTGGCCTTGCGCGGCTGGTTGCGCGAGCGTGGCTTCCAGCAGGTCCGCACGGCCAATGCCGAGGCCTACAACCGGCCGATGACGCAGGTGTTCTATCAGAAGGGTGAAGGGCGGCTGGCGCGCGAGGTGTCGCGCCGTCTGCCGTTGAGCACCGAGCTGGTCGAGCTGCCGGCCGGCTCGATGGCCTCGCAGGTGCGGGTCGTGCTGGGCCACGATCTGCGCGGCACGCGCGGGCTGCAGGCGCTGGCGGAGATGCCGTTTGCGCACCCGGCGCTGAAGGCGGCGGCGGGGCATCGTGAGGGTGTCGTCGCGCGGGCCCCGACGGCCAGGGAACTCGCGCCGACGCTGTGAGCGCGACGCTCGCCGGCTGGCACGCCCCTGCCCATCAGGCTTGGCAGGCGCAGCAGCGTCAGCAGGCGCTGGACCTGCTGCTGGTGGCCATCAACCAGCACGGGCCGGTCAAGCCGCTGGCGATGGTGCTGCAGCTGGCGTATTACCTCTTCCTGCTCGGCGATCCGGCGGCGGCGGCGCACTTCCTCGAACTGCAGCGCCCGCATGCACCGCAGGATCCGCAGCTGCTGCTGAACCTGGCGGTCTGCCTGTCGCGCTCGGGGCAGGACGCCCAGGCGGTCGAGCGCGCGCGTGACTATCTGGCGATCCGGCCCGACGACCCGGTCGTTCATGACGTGCTGTGCAAGTGCCTGCGCGAGCTGGGGCGCGACGACGAGGCGCGGGCGGCGGGCACGCGGGCGCTGATGCTCAAGGACGCGGCGGCGCGCCCGGCACCGGCCGGCTGGCGCGTGCCGCCCGCGGGTGCCGCCGCCTGGCTGCAACGCGCCGGGCTGCGGTACGCCGGGCAGGAACGCCGCGACGTGGTGGCGTTCTCGCTGTGGGGTTCGGGCGCGCGCTACCTGCGCGGCATGGTCCACAACCTGGTCGAGCTGCCGAAGGTGTATCCGGGCTGGCAGGCGCGGATCTATCTCGATGACAGCGTGCCGGCCGCGACGCGGGCGCTGCTGGCCGAACTGGGCGCGGACCTGCGGATGCAGCCGCCGGGCCAGCCGACGCGACGCAAGCTGTGCTGGCGCTTCGAGGTGGCCGACGACCCGACGGTCGGGCGCTTCCTGGTGCGCGACGTCGACTCGGTCGTCAACCTGCGCGAGCAGCGGGCGGTGCAGGCGTGGATCGCCTCGGACCGCGCCTTCCACGTCATGCGCGACTGGTGGACCCACACCGACCTGATGCTGGCCGGCATGTGGGGCGGCATCGCCGGGGCCTTGCCGGACATGGCCGCGATGCTCGATGGCTACGAGCCCGCCGCGCTGGAGACGCCCAACGTCGACCAGTGGTTCCTGCGCGACGTCGTCTGGGGCTGCGTGCGCCACGACGTGCTGGTGCACGACCGCTGCTTCACCTTGCCGGGCACGCGGCCTTGGCCGGACGACCTGTCGGCGGAGGTCCCGCCACCGGTCGGCAACTGGCATGTCGGCCAGGACGAACACGCCGCCCGGCGCGCCGCGCAGGCCGTGCGCATCGCGCCGTGGCTCGGCCGGATCGAGGCGGTCGCGGCCTGAGGCGGCGGGCGAACGGCCATCCCGATCGCCCATGAAAAAAGCCGCCCCGGAAGGCGGCTTTCGGTGGGTCATGTTGCAGACCCTGGATCTGGCTCATCGACTGAGCCACCCACTGCGCGGGCGGCCGTCGATGACGGGATCACATCGGCTTGATGTTCGCGGCTTGCAGGCCCTTCGGGCCTTGCTTCACTTCGAATTCGACCTTCTGGTTTTCCTGCAGGCTGCGGAAGCCGCCGCCGTTGCGGATTTCGCTGTGGTGGGCGAACAGGTCCTTGGAGCCGTCAGCCGGCGTGATGAAGCCGAAGCCCTTGCCGTCGTCGAACCACTTGACCGTGCCTTGTTGAGTCGTGCTCATGGAGTTTCCTTCGTGTGTGTCGGATCAATACAAAAACACCCGCCAGCGGAAGGCCAGCGGGGACAGCAACACTCAAGAAACGTCAAACCGGGAGTTGGAAGACTTGGCCGGCGGTGATCGGTGCAACCTGCGAGAGGTTGTGAACCACTGCGGAAGAGGAGCAAGACCTTGAAGAAACGGCCTTGGTGCATGTCTGTGGCGGCAGGATAGCCGGTTTATGCGCTGCGGCCGGGGTTTATTTCAGTCCGGGAACAAATGAGGCGTCGGCAGGCTCACCGAACTTGCCAGAAGTCACGGTGCAGCGCGGCGATCTCGTCCTCGACCTCGGGCACCGGGCCCCAGACGCCGATGGCCTTCTGGCCGCGCGCGAAGACCTCGCGGCAGGGCAGGTCCAGCGTCGGGTTCTCGGCGTGGTTGCCGGTCAGCGCCAGCAGGCGGGCCTCGCTCATGCCGTAGACGACGCGGCCGATGTGGGCCCAGTACTGCGTGCCGGCGCACATGCAGCAGGGCTCGACGGTGGTCACCAGGGTGCTGCGCCAGAGCGTGTCGGCGTCGAAGCGCCGGGCGGCCTCGCGGGCCAGCACGGCCTCGGCGTGGTTGACGCTGTCGACGTTGCCCTGCTCCAGCAGCACGGTCACGCCATCGGGGGCGACCAGCAGCGCGCCGAAGGGGTGATGGCCCTGGGCCAGCGACGCCGCCGCGATGCGGTTGGCGGCGCGCAGCCATGTGACCAGTTCAACGGGCGTGGGCGTGTTCATCGGCATCTCCGCTCGGTCGGGCGCGGCGGGAAGGCGCGCCGGTTGGGGACAATCATCGGATGCGCATTCTCTTCGTGCACCAGAACTTTCCTGGCCAGTACCGCCACCTCGCGCCGGCACTGGCCGCGCGCGGCCATGACGTCAAGGCGCTCGGGATGAGCCCGATGCCCGCCGCCATGCCCGCCGCGATGCCCGGCGTGCAGGCGCTGCGCTACGGCGTCGCGCGCGGCAACACCGCCGGCGTCCACCCGTGGGTGCAGGACGTCGAGACCAAGGTGCTGCGCGGCGAGGCCTGCGTGTTGGCGGCCGGCAAGCTCGATGCGGCCGGCTTCCGGCCCGACCTGATCTGCGTCCACCCGGGCTGGGGCGAGGCGCTGTTCCTGCGCGAGCTGTGGCCGGCGGCGCGCCAGCTGCACTTCGTCGAGTTCTTCTATGCCGCCGAAGGTCAGGACGTCGGCTTCGACCCCGAGTTCGGCCCGGTCGACCTGGCCATGCGCTGCCGGCTGGTGACCAAGAACCTGACGCTGATGCAGGCGCTGGCCGGCATGGATGCCGGCGTCAGCCCGACCCGCTGGCAGGCCGACACGGTGCCGCCGCCGTGGCGCGAGCGGCTCGCGGTGATCCACGACGGCATCGACACCACCTTCGCGAGCCCCGCGAAGGCCGATCAGCACGTGCGTTTCCGCGCCACGACCCAGGCCGGCCTGACGCTGGACCTGGGTGCGGACGACGAGGTGCTGAGCTTCGTCAACCGCAACCTCGAGCCCAGCCGCGGCTACCACCGCTTCATGCGCGCGCTGCCGGAGCTGCTGCGCCGCCGCCCGCAGGCGCAGGTCGTGATCGTCGGCGGCAACGACGTCAGCTACGGCGCGCGGCCGGCCTCGGGCAGCCACCAGCAGATCTACCTCGACGAGGTGCGCGACGCACTCGGCCCGGACGGCCTGGCGCGCGTGCATTTCGTCGGCCGCGTGCCGCACCCGTCGCTGATCGCGCTGTTCCGCATCGCGCGGGCCCATGTCTACCTGAGCTACCCCTTCGTGCTGAGCTGGTCGCTGCTCGAGGCGATGGCCTGCGGCGTCCCGGTGATCGGCAGCGACACCGCGCCGGTGCGCGAGGTGCTGACCCACGGCGAGACCGGCTGGCTGGTCGACTTCTTCGACGCCGCCGCGCTGGTCGAGGCCGCCACGCAGGCGCTGTCGATGCCGCGCGATGCCGATGGCATCGGCCTTCGCGCCCGCCAGCGCATCGTCGACGGCTACGACCTGCAGCGCGTCTGCCTGCCGCAGCAGGTCGCGCTGGCCGAGCGGGTCGGGGCCGGCTGAGCGGCCCGGCCGCGTCCTCAATGCCCCTGCGAGCCGCGATGCGCCCAGCGCGTCGTGCGTTTCTCGACCACCGAGAACAGCTCGTACATCGCCATCGCCATCGCGCCGACGACGACCAGGCCGGCGAAGGCCAGGCCCATCTGCATGGAGCTGCCGGCGCTGATCAGCAGGTAGCCGATGCCCTCGTTCGCGGCGGTCATCTCCGAGACCGTGGTGCCGACGAAGGCCAGCGTGATCGCGACCTTCAGCGAGCCGTAGAAGTAGGGCATCGAACGCGGCAGGCCGACCTTGACCAGCACGTCCCAGCGCCTGGCGCCCAGCACGCGCAGCACGTCTTCCAGCTCCGGCTCCAGCGTCGCCAGGCCGGTGGCGATGTTGACCATGATCGGGAAGAAGCTGATCAGGAAGGCGGTCAGCACCGCCGGTCCGACGCCGATGCCGAACCAGACCACCAGGATGGGCACGAAGGCCGCCTTGGGCAGGGCGTTGAAGGCCGTCATCAGCGGGTAGACGGCGGTGTAGGCCACCCGCGAGCTGCCGATCAGGAAGCCCAGCAGCACGCCCACGACGATGGAGATGCCGAAGCCTGCCATCGTGACCCAGAAGGTGCGCCAGGCGTGGCCGGCAATGGTCTTGCCGTGTTCGGCCAGCGCCTGCGCAATCGACCAGGGGCTGGGGAAGATGAACTCCGAGACGCCCAGGCCGCTGCACAGCAGCTGCCACAGGACGACGGTGGCCACCAGCAGGATCCAGGGCGACGCCTGTTCGAGCCGGCGGGCCCGACGTGTCTGGCGGGTGCTCATGGCGCGACTCCCGCCGCCTGGCCGCGGATCGCGCCGATGTGGCCGCGCAGCTCGTGCACGATGGCGGTGAACGCGGGTGTGTAGGTCAGCTCCAGGTCACGCGGACGCGGCAGGTCGATCTCGCGGCGGACCACGAAGCGGCCGGGGCTCCTGCTCATGACGTAGACCGTGTCGGCCAGGAAGACGCTCTCGCGCAGGTCGTGCGTGACCAGGATGACGTTGAACTTCTGCGCGGCCTGCAGGTCGCGCAGCGTGCACCACAGCTCCTCGCGGGTGAAGGCGTCGAGCGCGCCGAAGGGCTCGTCGAGCAGCAGCATCTTGGGCTCGTGGATCAGCGCACGGCAGATCGAGGCGCGCTGCTGCATGCCGCCGGAGAGCTGCCACGGGTACTTGTCCTCGTAGCCGCCGAGGCCGACGCTCTGCAGCAGCTTGCGCGCCTTTTGCTCGTATTCATCGCGCTTCTGGCGAAACGAGCTGCGCCAGGGCTCGACGATCTCCAGCGGCAGCATGACGTTGGCCAGCGTCGTGCGCCAGGGCAGCAGGCTGGGGGCCTGGAAGGCCATGCCGGTGATCTTCAGCGGGCCGGTGACCTCGCGGCCGTCGATCACGACGGTGCCGCGGCTGGGCCGCTTCAGCCCGGTCGCCAGCTTCATGAAGGTGGACTTGCCACAGCCCGAAGGACCGACGATGGCGATGAACTCGCCCTCGCCGACCTGCAGGTTGATGTCCTCGACCGCGTAGCGGCCCTGGGCCAGCAACTCGTCGTCGTAGGCCAGCCAGACGCCCTCGAAATCGACGAAGCGGCTCACTTCTTCTTCGCCCCGAAGATGTCGCGCTCCGCCGCGCTGGGCAGGAAACTGCCGTTCCAGATCGCGGCGACGTTGACCCGTTCCTTGGTGGCGAAGGCGTCCGACACCTGGCTGGCCATCAGCGCCAGACGCGGCGCCTTGACCTCGCCGAAGCCCTCGGCCTTGGCGTCCGGCGTCAGCACGGTGGCGTCGAGCGCGAGCTTCAGGCGGCGCGTCTCCAGCTCGCTGTTGACGATGCCGTCGCGTTCCTTGACGGTGGCGACCGCGCCGGCCGGGTCGGCGATGACGTCCTTCAGGCCCTTGGTGAAGGCGCGCAGGAAGGCCTTGACGGCGTCCGGGTTCTTCTTGAGGAAGTCCTCGCCGACGATGATGGCGTTGCCGTAGAGCTTCACGCCGAACTGCGGGTAGGGCAGCACGACGATGTCCTCGGTCTTGATGCCGCGGGCCTCCAGGTTGAGCAGCGAGGTGAACGAGAAACCCGTGATCGCGTCGACGTCGCCGCGCACCAGCATGGTCTCGCGCAGCGGCGGGTCCATCGCGGTCCAGGCCACGTTGGCGATCCGGTTCTCCTTGGCGAAGATCGGCCAGGCCTTGCGGCCGGCGTCGAAGACCGGCGCGCCGAGCTTCCTGCCATTGAGGTCCGATGGCTTGCTGATGCCGCTCTTCTTCAGCGCCAGCACCGCCGCCGGCGTGTTGTTGTAGACCATCATGACGGCGACCGGCTTGTTCGGCACCGTCGGGTTGTTGGCGTGGAACTCCATCAGCGCGGCCACGTCCGCGAAGCCCATGTCGTAGGCACCCGAGGCCACGCGCGTGACCGTGCCGCCCGAGCCGTTGCCGGCATCGACCGTGACGTTGAGCTTCTCGGCCTTGTAGTAGCCCTTGGTGGCGGGCACCAGGAAGAGCGCGGCCGGTCCTTCGAAGCGCCAGTCGAGCTGGAACTTCACGGCGGTTTCCTGCGCCAGGGTCGGCAGGCTCGCCAGCGCCAGGGTCGCGCCTGCGGCCAGGCTGCAGATCAGGCGGATGGCCAGGTCCAGCGCGTGGCGGCGGGGCAGGGCTTGCGGTCGGTCATCGGTGTGCATGGTGTCCTCGCGGGGGTCGGGAGCGATCCCGACCCGGCCGCAAGAACCGTGCTCAGCACCGGTGCGCCAGGCTGGTGCATCCGGACGCGCCGGGCTGCATGCCGGGGCGCGCGCCGCGCCGCATCAGCGCAGCAGGTCCAGCAAGGTGCGCGCGACGACCTGGGTGGCGCGGCGCAGGTCTTCCAGCACGATGTGCTCGTCGGCGCGCTTGGCGTTCGATTCGCGCACCGTGCGCGGGCCGGCACCGTAGATGACGGCGGGGATGCCACGCTCGCAGTACAGCCGCACGTCGGTGTAGAGGGGCGTGCCGGACTCGGGGATGGGCTCGCCGAAGACGGTCTCGCCGTGGCGCTGCAGGGCCTCGACCAGCGGGCGGTTGCCGGGCAGCGGCTTGAGCGCGTGCGCCATCAGCATCCGCTTGATGTCGACGCTGACGCCGGGCACGCTGGCCGCCGCCTGGCGGATGACCTCGTGCAGCTGCGCCTCGACCTCGTGCGGGTTCTCCTCGGGGATCATGCGGCGATCAAGCTTGAGCACGACCTTGCCGGGGATCACGTTGGTGTTGGTGCCGCCCTGGATCAGGCCGACGTTGAGGTAGGGGTGGGTGATGCCCTTGACCGACGAACGCACCTGCTTGTAGAGCACGTTCTGCGCGTACAGCGCGTTCAGCACGGCGGTGGCGCCCTGCAGCGCGTCGACGCCGCTGTCGGGAATGGCGGCGTGGGCCATCACGCCGTGCACCGTCACCTCCATCTGCAGGCAGCCGTTGTGGGCCGTCACGACCTGGTAGCTGAAGCCGGCGGCGATCTCGAAGTCGGGCTTGGTGAGGCCCTTGTCGAGCAGCCAGCCGGGGCCGAGTTCGCCGCCGAATTCCTCGTCGTAGGTGAAGTGCAGCTCGACGCCGCCCTTGACCGGCAGGCTCATCGACTGAGCCAGTGCCTCGACCGCCCGCACCGCGAAGGTGAAGGTCGAGAAGTCGCACTTGCTGACCGCTGCGGCGCGGCCGTAGAGCTTGCCGTCGGCGACGTCGCCGCTGTAGGGGCCGTGGCTCCAGCCTTCGCCCGGGGGCACCACGTCGCCGTGGGCGTTCAGCGCGATCACCGGGCCGCCTTCGGCATAACGGCGGCGCACGATCAGGTTGGTGATCGATTCGAGCCCGGCGGCGCGCACGGCATCGGCCGGCACGGCGTGTTTCTCGGCGTCCAGGCCCATCGCGGCCAGCAGCTCGGCGGTCCGCTCGGCATGCGGCGCGTTGTTGCCGGGGGGCGTGTCGGTCGGCACGCGCACGAGTTCCTGCAGGAAGCGCACCTGTTCGTCGAAGTGGTCGTCGATCCAGCGATCGAGGGCGGCGTAGGTTCCGGCGTTCAGGGTCGGGTCGCTCATGTCGGGCTTTCGGTGCGGTGAGGTCGAGGTTGTCGTGACGAGACGGTTCGGACGAGACGGTTCAGGCGAGCTGATCGAGCAGGTGCTGCATCGCCCGCACGCTGAGTTCGATGTCGTCGTTGGTGCTCGATTCGAGCGGGTTGTGGCTGATGCCGGCGTTCAGGCCGCGCACGAACAGCATGGCTTGCGGCATGACCTCGTGCAGCTTCATCGCGTCATGGCCGGCACCGCTGGGCATGCGGTGCAGCGGCAGGCCGAGGGCGGCGACGGCGGCTTCCCAGCGGGCCTGCCACTCGGGTGCGCTGGGCGCGGCGCTGGCGCGCATGGTCTCTTCCAGCTTGTACTGCAGGCCGCGACGCTCGCAGATGCGGGCGAGTTCGGCCAGCACGTCGTCGGCCAGCGCGTCGCGGGCGGCGTTGGTGGTCGCGCGCAGGTCGAGGCTGAAGGCGCAGCGGCCGGGCACGACGTTGATCGAGCCGGACGGCACCTGCAGCATGCCGATCGTGCCGACCACGTCGGGCACGGCGGCGGCGCGACGTTCGACGTGGAGCGCCAGTTCGGCCACCGCCACGGCGGCGTCGCGGCGGCGGTCCATCGGCGTGGTGCCGGCGTGGCTGGCCATGCCGATGACCTCGCCGGTGTAGCGCACGCTGCCGTTGATCGACCGCACGATGCCCAGCGGCAGGTCCAGCTCGTTGAGCACCGGGCCCTGCTCGATGTGGACCTCGACGAAGCCGAGGTAGCGCGACACGTCGCGCGCCAGCTTCGGGATGTCGTCGATGCACAGGCCGGCGTGCTGCATGGCCGCGCGCATGCTGATGCCGTCGGCGTCGACCTGGTCCAGCCAGCGCGTGTCGAAGTGGCCGGTGACCGCGCTGGAGCCCAGGAAGGTGGCCTTGTAGCGCTGGCCTTCCTCTTCGGCGAAGCCGATCACCTCGAAGCCGAAGGGCAGACGCCGGCCGGCGCGGTGCAGCTCGCGCACGCAGGCCATCGGCACGAGGATGCCGAGCCGGCCGTCGTACTTGCCGCCGTTGCGCACGGTGTCGTAGTGGCTGCCGGTGAGCAGGCGCTTCGAGGCGGGATCGCTGCCGTGATCGGTGCCGTGGTAGACGCCCACCACGTTGCCGACCGCATCGATCGAGACCTCGTCGAAGCCGCAGTCCTCGCGCATCCAGTGCGACAGGCGCTGGGCGCAGGCGCGGTGCGCGTCGGTCAGGTAGGTGACGGTCAGGGCGCCGTCGACGTCGCTGTGCTGCGCGAGCTTCTCGGCCCAGTCCCACACCAGGTTGCCCAGCACGGGCTCGACGCCGAACTTGTCGTTCAGGCGGATCTCGGCGATGCGGTGGATGTTGCGCAGCGCCTCGGCGCGTTCGACGTCGACCGGGTGCTGCAGCCGGCGTTCGAAGGTCGCGATGATCTCGTGGCGGTTCAGGCCCAGGCCACGCGGGCCGCGCACCGCGAGGATGAAGGGGAAGCCGAACTTCGCGTTGTAGTCGGCATTGAGCTGCTGGATGTGCGCGAACTCGGCCGGCGTGCAGTCGGTCAGGCCGGCCTTGCCCTGTTCGTTGGTGGACTCGGCCGTCAGGCTCTTGCTGACCATCGCCTTGCCGGCGAGTTCCGGGTGGGCCCGGATCAGGCGCAGCTGCGCATCGACGCCGGCCTGCGCCAGCACCGTCACCATCGCGTGTTTCAGCGCCGCCAGCGAGGCGAAGGGCCGGTGCGCCCAGGCCGCCTCGGCGATCCACGGCGAGTGTTCGTAGGTGCCGTCCAGCGCCTGCGTGAAGTCGGCCTGCGACAGGCCGTTGAGGTGGTCGAGGGTCAGCATGTCGGCTCGGGCCTCATTCCCAGATGAACGCGGTCGACGCGTCGAACGGGTGGGTGGCGCGCCAGTGGTTGGCGATGTCGATGCGGCGGGTCACCCAGACGCGGTCGTGCGACTGCACATGGTCCAGGAAGCGCTGCAGCGCCTTCATGCGGCCGGGCCGGCCGAGCAGGCGGCAGTGCATGCCGATGGACATCATCGACGGCCGCTCGTCGCCTTCGGCCCAGTGCACGTCGAAGGCGTCCTTGAGGTACTCGAAGAACTCGTCGCCATGCGAATAGCCCTGCGGCAGCGCGAAGCGCATGTCGTTGCAGTCGAGCGTGTAGGGCACGACCAGGTGCGGCGCCAGGTCGCCGTCGGTCTTGCGCACCTGCAGCCAGAAGGGCAGGTCGTCGCCGTAGTAGTCGCTGTCGTAGGCGAAGCCGCCGTGGTCGGCCACCAGCCGGCGCGTGTTGGGGCTGTCGCGGCCGGTGTACCAGCCGAGCGGGCGCTCGCCGGTCAGGCGCTCGATGATGTCCATGCCGGTGCGCAGGTGCGCGCGCTCGGTCTCGGCGTCGATGTTCTGGTAGTGGATCCAGCGCCAGCCGTGGCAGGCGATCTCGTGGCCCAGCTCGACGAAGGCTTGGGTGACCTCGGGGCAGCGTTCCAGCGCCATCGAGACGCCGAAGATCGTCAGCGGCAGGCCGCGTTTCTCGAACTCGCGCAGGATGCGCCAGACGCCCACGCGCGAGCCGTATTCGTAGATGCCTTCCATCGACAGGTGGCGGGCCGGGAAGGCCGGCGGGCTGAACATCTCCGACAGGAACTGCTCGCTGCCGGCATCGCCGTGCAGCACGCTGTTCTCGCCGCCTTCCTCGTAGTTCAGGACGAACTGGACGGCCACGCGGGCGCGGCCCGGCCATTGCGCGTGCGGCGGGTTGCGGCCGTGGCCGCGCAGGTCGCGCGGGTAACGTGAAGTGCTCGTGTCGGTCATGGTCGGTCTGCCGTGGATCGGGGGTTGGACGAAGGCCGCAGGGCGCTGGCCAGGTCGGGCACGCGCGGGTTCAGGCGCAGGTTGCGTTCGACGTTGCCGAGGTGCTGCTGCATCAGCTTGACGGCGGCGCGGGCGTCGCGTTTCTCGAGCGCATCGACGATCTCGACGTGTTCGGCCTGCGAGTGCTCGGCCGAATGGGCGCTCTGGTACATCAGCGAGATCAGCGACGAGCGCGACAGCAGGTCGCCCAGCAGCTGCGCCAGCACCTCGTTGCCGAGCAGCCGGGCGAGCTTGACGTGGAAGTCGGCCAGCAGGCGCGTGCGGCCGGAGACATCGGTGCGCACGACCGCGCTGGCCTCGTCGCGCAGGTGCTGGCGCAGCTCGGCGATCTGCGCGTCGGTGATGACGGCGCACAGCTCGCGCACCATCGCGCCTTCGAGCATCCCGCGCACCGCGAAGACCTGCTGGGCTTCCTCGACGCTGGGCTGGGCGACATGGGCGCCACGGGCCGGCTCCAGCGTCACGAGGTGGTCGCGGCTGAGCTGGTTCAGGGCCTGGCGCACGAGGGTGCGCGAGACCTGGAAGATGTCGGCGATCTGCTGTTCGGCGAGCTTGGTGCCGGGCATCAGCCGGCGCTCGATGATGGCCGTGGTGATGGACTGCACGATCCGGTCCGTGACGCTGACCGGCGCGACGGCATCGTCGGCCAGCCCCTCGTCGACCAGGGCGGCGGCAGGGCTGCTGCGGGGCTTGCGGGCGGTGGACATCGTGGACGGCGGACGACCGGTGTTGGGGGCGGTGGCGGGGTGGGTTGCGGGGTCGGTGGTTGACGTGTGTGCTCAAGTGTATACACTTTTGTCCACCGCGCAAGCGATCCAACCCGACAGGACACCCGATGGGAAAACTCACCACCCACGTGCTCGACACCGCCCACGGCTGCCCGGCCGCCGGCATGGCCGTGACGCTCTACGCGATCCGCCCCGACGGCAGCGCGCAGCGCCTGCGGGCCATCACGCTGAACCACGACGGCCGCGCCGACGGCCCGTTGCTGGAAGGTGATGCGTTGCTGGCCGGCCGCTACCGGCTGGTCTTCGACGTGTCCGGCTACTTCGCCGCGCGCGGCACCGAACAGGCCGATCCGCCCTTCCTGGGCGAGGTGCCGCTGGACTTCGGCATCGCCGACACCGCCGCCCACTACCACGTGCCGCTGCTGGCCAGCCCGTGGAGCTACAGCACCTACCGCGGCAGCTGATCACGTTGGCGGTCCGGCCCGGGCGGCTGCGGGCTGGATCGGGCCGGCACGATCGGTGCATCATCGGTTGACCGTGATCCACCTGCTCAATCTCCTGGCCGCCATCGCCCTGCTGGTCTGGGCCACCCAGATCGTCCGCACCGGCGTGCTGCGGCTGTTCGGCGAGAACCTGCGCCGCATGCTGGCCGCCAGCATGGGCGCCTGGCCGGCGGCGATGCTGGCCGGCATCGGCGTCACCTGCCTGGTGCAGTCGAGCACCGCGACGGCGCTGATCGTCTCGTCCTTCGTCGGCCGCGGCCTGGTCGCGACGGCACCGGCGCTGGTCGTGATGCTGGGCGCGGACGTCGGCACCAGCCTGACCGCCGTGCTGTTCTCGTTCGACCTGTCCTGGCTGTCGCCGCTGCTGATCTTCTGCGGCGTGCTGATCCACCTGTCGCGCGAGAAGAGCAGCGCCGGGCGGGTCGGCCAGATCGCCATCGGCCTGGGCCTGATCACGCTGGCGCTGCAGCTGATCGTCGCGGCCGCCGGGCCGCTGGTGCAGTCGCCGCTGGTGCGCACGCTGCTGGTGACGCTGCCCAACGAGCTGCTGACCGAGCTGCTGGTGGGCGCCACGCTGGCGGTCGTCAGCTACTCCAGCCTGGCCGTCGTGCTGCTGGTCGCCACGCTGGCCGACCAGGGCCTCGTGCCGCTGCCGGTCGCCCTCGGGCTGGTGCTGGGCGCCAACCTGGGGCGCGCGCTGGTGTCGCTGCTGTCGGTCTGGCGGGCCGATGTCGCCACCCGCCGCCTGCCGGCCGGCACGCTGCTGTTCAAGGTGCTGGCGATCGCGCTGGTCGCGCCCTTCCTGGGGCTGGCGCATGTCTGGCTGCAGGAGCTGCTGGGCACCATCCACATGCAGGTCGTCATCTTCAACCTGGCCTTCAACGCCGCGCAGGCGCTGCTGTTCGTGGCCTTCACCGGCCTGCTGGCGCGGGCGCTGGAACGCTGGATGACGGCCGAGCCGACCCGCGACGAACGCGCGCCGCGCCATCTCGACAAGCTCGCGCTGGGCACGCCGTCGATCGCGCTGAGCTGCGCCGCGCGCGAAGCGCTGCGTCAGGCCGACGCGGTCGAGACGATGTTGCGCGGCGTGCTGCCGGTGATCCGCGACAACGACCTCGAACTGGCCGACCGGCTGCTCGAACAGGAGCAGGTGGTCGACGCGCTGTACTCGGCCATCAAGACCTACCTGACGCAGGTCTCGCGCACGGCGCTGTCCGAACGCGAGAGCCGGCGCTGGACCGAGATCGTCTCGTTCACGATCAACATGGAACAGATCGGCGACATCATCGAGCGCGTGCTGCAGGACGTGGAGGACAAGAAGATCCGCAAGCAGCGCAGCTTCTCCGAGGCCGGCATGGCCGAGATCACGCACCTGTGCGAACGCCTGCTGGCCAACCTGAGGCTGGGCATGACGGTGTTCCTCGACGGTCACCCGCGTGACGCGCAGCGGCTGCTGGAGGAGAAGGCCCGCTTCCGCGAGCTGGAACACGCCTACGCGTCCAGCCACCTGCTGCGGCTGCAGGACAACACCGCCGCCAGCATCGAGACCAGCTCGCTGCACCTGGACCTGATCAGCGACCTCAAGCGCATCAACTCGCACATCTGCTCGATCGCCTACCCGATCCTCGAACCGATCGGTGCGCTGGCGCCGTCGCGGCTGCGCGGCAGTGGCGTCGCGTCGTCGAACCTGGGCCGGCTCGAGGACGAGATCAGCCGCTGATCTCGACCACCGGCCGCGGGGCCGCCGGGCGGTGCTGGCGCAGCCAGTCGACGAAGTCGTTCGACGGCAGCGGCCGGCTGTAGAGGTAGCCCTGGGCCTGGTCGCAGCCGAAGGCGCGCAGGCGCTGGCTGACGGCCTCCGTCTCGATGCCCTCGGCGACCACGCTCAGGCCCATGTGGTGGGCCATGTCGATGGTCGAGCGCACGATGGTCACGTCGGCCTCGTCGCGGTCCAGGCCGCTGATGAAGGAGCGGTCGATCTTCAGCTCCTGCACCGGCAGCTTCTTCAGGTAGGCCAGCGACGAGTAGCCGGTGCCGAAGTCGTCGATCGCCAGCCGCACGCCCATCGCGTTGAGCGCCTGCAGGCAGTCCATCGCCAGCAGCGGGTCGTCCATGATGGCGCTCTCGGTCACCTCCAGGCACAGGTGGCGGGCCGCCACGCCGGCATGGCGCAGCGCGCGTTCGACCTGGGCCGGGAAGTCCGGCTGCATCAGGTCGCGGGTCGAGACGTTGACGTTCAGCGACAGACCGGACCAGCCCTCGCGGTGCCACTGCGCCAGCTGCTGCAGGGCGCTGTGCAGGACCCAGCGGGTGATCGCCTTGATCGCGCCGGTCTGCTCGGCAAACGGGATGAAGCGGTCCGGCGGCACGACGCCGCGTTGCGGATGGCGCCAGCGCACCAGCACCTCGGCGGCATCGCAGCGGCCGTCGCTCAGGCGCAGCTTGGGCTGGAACAGCAGGAAGAACTCGTCGGCCTCGGCCGCGCGGCGCAGGTCGCTCAGCAGCGTCAGGCCGTGTTCGACGTGGCGTTCCATGCCGGCCTCGAACAGCCGCACGCCGTGGTTGGCGGACTTGGCCTCGTTCATCGCCAGGTCGGCGCGCGCCATCAGCTGGGCCGGGCTCAGGTCGTCGCGGTCGGCGCAGGCGATGCCGATGCTGGCGCTGACGTCCACGCGCTGGCCCTGCACCGGCACGGGCGTCTCCAGCGCGGCCAGCAGCCGCCGGCCGAGCGCCAGCGCGGCCTGCGGGTCGCGCGTGGGCAGCAGCACGCCGAACTCGTCGCCGCCGAGCCGGGCGGTCGCGTCGGTGGTGCGCGAGAGCGTGTCGCGCAGCCGCGCCGCCACCTCCTTGAGCACCTCGTCGCCAAGCCGGTGGCCCAGCACCTCGTTGACCTGCTTGAAGCGGTCCAGGTTCAGCACCAGCACCGACAGCGCGTTGCCCTGCTGGCGCGACTGCTGCAGCGCGGTCTCCAGCCGGTTGCCGAACAGCGTGCGGTTGGCCAGCCCGGTCAGCTCGTCGCGGAAGGCCAGCTCGGCGATGCGGGCCTCGCGGCGGGCCAGGCTGTGGCGCATCTCGTCCATCGCGCGGGTCAGGCGTCCGACCTCGTCGGCGGCGGCCGGCGGCAGCGGCGTGTCGAGCCGGCCGGCCGAGATCGCATCGGCCAGCGCGACGACCTCGTGCAGCGGCCGGGCAATCGAGCGCGTGATCAGCCACGCCGAGGCCAGCGCCAGCAGCACCGCCGCCGCGCCGATCGCCAGCAGCCGCAGCCGCACCGCATCGTGCAACGCGTGCAGCTGGGCGATGTCGTCACCGGCATGGCGGGCGCGCTGCTCGATCAGCGTCTCCAGCGTCGTCTGCAGCTCGTGCAGCGCCGGCATCGTGCGTTCGACCATCACCGGGCGGGCCAGCGTGGTGTCGACCGACAGGCTGGCCAGCGCCTCGTCGAAGGTCTCGATGTAGCGGCTGCGCGCCTGGGTGACGCGGGCCAGCGCGGCGTCCTGCCGGCGCGTGCCGAGGCTGCTGTCGACCAGCGCGTCGTAGGCGATCTGCTGCTCGCGCGCGCTGGCGTCGATCTGGGCGCGGACACGCTCGCGCGCCTCCGGCCGGTCGACCACGAACAGCGCGAACAGCTGCTCGGCGGCGACCTGGGCGCTGTTCTGCGTGCGCTGCGCCAGCATGACCTGGTGCAGCGTGTCCTGCGTGATCGTGTCGACCGCCCGCTGCGTCGCGGTGGTCTGCTGCAGCGCCTGCGCCAGCACGAGGCCCAGCACCAGCAGCACGAGCGCGAAGGCGGCACCCAGGCGGGCGGCGATCGGGATGCGCCGGATCAGGCGGACGGGGAGGCATTCGACGGGCGACACGTGGCAGGCGGGCAGGGCCGATGAGGAAGGACAAGGCCCTTATCGACCGCCTCCGGCCGCACTGAACCTTGACGCAGGTCGTGCTGGCGCCGGGCTCTCGTGTTTCTGCCGGCTCTGCCAGATTGGTCACGCGGCGGGCGGTCCGGGGCAGACCAAGGGGATCGGTATCCAGGTCCGGAAACGGCGAGCCCGCGCCAGGCCGCTGCGTATGATCGATTCGCATGGACGCCCCGCTCGACACCGCCGCCTGCTACGCCGCCTTCCTGGCGCGCGATGCCCGCTTCGACGGCCAGTTCTTCGTCGCGGTGCGGTCGACCCGGATCTACTGCCGGCCGGTCTGCCGGGTCCGCACGCCGCGTGCCGACAACTGCCGCTACTACCCGCATGCGGCGGCGGCCGAGGCGGCCGGCTACCGGCCCTGCCTGCGCTGCCGGCCCGAACTCGCGCCCGGGCTGGCGGCGCTGGACATGCCCTCGCAGCTGGCCTGGGCGGCGGCCCGGCGCATCGAGGCCGGCGAACTGGACGACGGCGGCCTGCCGCAGCTCGCGGCGCGGCTGGGCATCACCGACCGGCACCTGCGGCGGGTCTTCCAGGCCACCTGGGGCGTCAGCCCGATCGACTACGCCCAGACCCAGCGCCTGCTGCACGCCAAGCGGCTGCTGGCCGACACCGACCTGCCGATGCTCGAGGTCGCGCTGGCGGCCGGCTTCGGCAGCCTGCGGCGCTTCAACGACCTGTTCCAGCGCCGCTACCGGCTGGCCCCGCAGGAGCTGCGCAAGGCGCGCGACGCGGCGCCGGCGGCATCCCCTGACGACGGGTCGACCGGCAGCGGCCCGTGGAACTTCGAGCTGGCCTGGCGCCCGCCGTGCGACTGGGAGGGCTGGCTGGACGACCAGGCGCTGCGGGCCGTGCCGGGCGTCGAGGTGCTGGATGGGCAGGGCTCGCGCCGAACCTATGCCCGCACCGTCCGGCTCGTCGCCCGCGGTCGCGAACACCTCGGCTGGATCGCGCTGACACGCGCCGCGCCGGAGCGCGAGGCGCTGCGCCTGACGCTGTCGCCCAGCCTGGCCGGCGCCTTGCCGCAAGCACTGGCGGCGGCCCGGCGGCTGGCCGATCTGGCCTGTGACCCGCAGGCCGTCGCCGCCGTGCTCGGCCCGCTGGCCGACGGCGCGCCCGGCCTGCGCCTGCCCGGTGCGGCCGACCCGTTCGAGATGGCGGTGCGCGCCGTGCTGGGCCAGCAGGTCAGCGTCGCGGCCGCCCGCACGGTGGCGGCGCGGCTGGCGCGGGCGCTGGGCGACCCGGTCGAGTCGCCGTGGCCGGGGCTGGACCGGGTCTTCCCGTCGGCGCAGCGGCTGGCCGGCTGCGAGGTCGGCGACATCGCCTCGCAGGGCGTCGTCGCGCAGCGCGCCCGGGCGGTGATCGCGCTGGCGCAGGCGGTCGCCGACGGCCGCATCAGCCTGGCGCCGAGCGCCGACATCGCGGCGACACTCGCCTCCCTGCAGGCCCTGCCCGGCATCGGCGCCTGGACCGCCCAGACCATCGCGCTGCAGGCGCTGGGCTGGCCCGATGCCTGGCCCAGCGGCGACCGCGTGCTGCTGCAGGCGCTGGGCCAGACCGACGTGCGCGCGGCCGACGCGCAGGCCGAGGCCTGGCGCCCCTGGCGCGGCTACGCCACCTTGCACCTGTGGCGCAGGGCCCTGGCGGCCCGCGCTGCCTGAGTCTGGTCACGACACCCCTGGATTGACGGGAACCCCGATGAACACGAACGAATTCAAGCCGGCCGATGCCGCCGGCTCGCTGCGCTGGACGCGCCACGAGATCGCGCTCGGCGCGCTGGTGCTGGCCGCTGGCGATGCCGGGCTGGCGGGCATCTGGTTCGACGGCCAGCGCCATTTCGACGGCCCCGAGCCGGCCTGGCGGCGCGACGACGCCGACCCGCTGCTGCGCGAGACCGCCCGCCAGCTCGACGACTGGTGCGCTGGCCGGCGACGTGATTTCGCCTTGCCGCTGGCCCCCGCCGGCACCGCCTTCCAGCGGGCCGTCTGGCGCGGCCTGTGCGAGATCGGCCACGGCCAGCGCCTGAGCTATGGCGAACTGGCGGCGCGGCTGGGCAAGCCGCTGGCGTCGCGTGCGGTGGGTGCGGCGACCGGGCGCAACCCGATCTCGCTGGTGATCCCGTGCCATCGGCTGGTCGGCCAGAACGGCGCGCTGACGGGTTATGCCGGCGGGCTGCACCGCAAGGTCGCGCTGCTGGCGTTCGAGGGCGGTCAGCCGGACCTGGCCGGGGTGAGCCTGACCGAGGTGGCCGCTTGAGCGCCCCGGCCGTGGCCGCCCGCATGGGCCCGCGCGACATCGCCGAGATGACGCTGCTCGGCGCGCTGTGGGGCGCGTCCTACCTCTTCATGCGCCATGCCGCGCCGGCCTTCGGCGCGGTGCCGCTGATCTGGCTGCGGGTCACGCTGGCCGCGCTGGTGCTGGTGCCGCTGCTGTGCTGGCACGGCGAATGGGCCGAACTGCGGCGCGAGATCCGGCCGGTGGCGGTGGTGGGTGTCCTCAACTCGGGCCTGCCCTTCGTGCTGATCGCCTGGGCGACGCTGTCGGTGACGGCGGGCTTCGCGGCGATCGTCAATGCGTCGACGCCGATCTTCACAGCGCTGGTCGGTGCCGTCTGGCTCGGTGACCGGCTCGACCGCAGTCGCAGCCTGGGGCTGGCGATCGGATTCGGCGGCGTGTTGATGCTGTCGGCCGACAAGGCCGACTTCCGGCCTGGCGGCAGTGGCTGGGCGGTGGTCGCGCTGCTGACGGCGGCGCTGTGTTACGGCTTCGCGGCCAACACCGCCAAGCGCCACCTGGCCGGTGTCGGCTCGCGGGTCGGGGCGGGTGGCACGCAGGCGGTGTCGGCGCTGCTGCTGGCGCCGCTGGCCTGGTGGCTGTGGCCGGTCGAGATGCCGCCGGCCAGCGCCTGGGGCGCGGCGGTGCTGCTGGCGCTGCTTTGCACGGCGGCGGCCAACCTGCTGTTCTTCCGGCTGCTGGCGCGGCTGGGCGCGTCACGCGCGGTGACCGTCACCTTCCTGATCCCGGTGTTCGGCAGCCTCTGGGGCGCCCTGTTCCTGGGCGAGGCGGTGACCGGCGCGATGTGGCGCGGCGGCGCGGTGATCCTGCTGGGCACCGCGCTGGCCACCGGTGTGCTGCGGCCGGCCTGGCTGGCGCGGCGGCCGGGCTGATCGCCTCGGGCGGCCCGGACGACTCAGGTCAGAGCGGGCGCAGGCGCACGTTGTCCATCGCCAGCTGGTCCCAGTCGCCCCCGCGGCCCTGCTTGTCGAAGGCGATCGCGACATAGTCGACCGGACCGGTGTAGCTCGGGCGCAGCAGCGCCTTGGTGCCGGTGAAGCGCAGCTTGCCGTTCTTGTCGGTGCGGCCGTCATAGACGACCTTGCCCTTGTAGGACAGCACGAAGTAGAAGTTGCCGTTGGCATCCAGGCCACGGCGGCTCCAGAAGTCGGCGCCGTCGAAGTAGAAGCCGCTGCCATCGGCCTTGCGCAGGAACGAGGCGCCGCCGCCCAGTGCCAGGAAGACCTGGTTCGGCGCGCTCGGTGCGGTCATCGAGAACCACTGCGTGTTCGCCCAGCCGAGCGTCGCGTAGGTCGCCGGCATCGGCTGGTTGGCCGACGCCGGGCCGAGGTCGTCGAAGGTGACGATCGTCTGCGCGGCCGCCTGACCCGACAGGCCCAGCAGCGTCGCCCCCAGCCCGACGGCCAGCAGGGCGGCGCGGCCGCGGCCTTGCCAGGTGTTGCGGGCCGCGACGGGCGTGGCGGTCGGGTTCGGGGTGCGGATCGGGTTCATCGACAAGGCTCCAGCTCGAGTTCGTTCTTCAGGAAGGGCTCGCGGCGTGGGTCCAGGCCCAGGCCACGTGGCCGCAGTCTAGGAATCGATGGCTGAAAGGCCCCGTGCAGACGGCACGATCCGGCAAATTCAAAGGTGACGGTGGGTAAGTTCCCCCACGTTCCGGGGGCGGGCGGCGGGAACCACCCGCCAGCCCCCGGCCGGGCGATCAGCCGCGACGGACGTCGTCGGCGCCCTTGCCGCCGCGCTTGCGCAGCAGGTCGTCAGCGCCCTTCGGGTTGTCGTCGGTGCTGGTGCCCGAACCGGCCGGCGCGGCGCGGGTGCCGCCCTTGTCGTCACCGGCAGCGTCGTCCGAGACGCCCTTGGCGCGCGTGCCACCCTTGTCGTCGCCAGCGGCGTCGTCCGAGACGCCCTTGGCGCGCGTGCCGCCCTTGTCGTCGCTGGCCGAAGACGAGCTGCTCGACGAGCTGCTGGACGAGGACGACGACTTGCTGCCCGACGACGAGCCGCCCGACGACGAGGACGACGAGCTCTTCGACGAGCCGCCCGACGACGAGGTGCCGCTCTTGCTGGCCAGCAGCATGACCGGCGCGCCGGCATCGGCCGCCGCCACGACGGCCGGGGCGGCGCTGAAGCTCACCGGCGCGGCCGGTTGGTAGGCCGCCTGGGCGACGGTGCTGGCGAAGCCGAAGGCGGCGATGGCGAAGGCGATGGGCAGTTGGCGCGTGGTCATGGTGTCTCTCCGTTAAAGATGGGAACGTTTCCCATGTGTTGAAGTATAGAGAGGTCCTCGGCCTTGTCGATGTGTCTTCAGGAAACTTTCTTGTGAATGAATTGAGGGTGAATGAGGCTCGCAGGGCCCATCCAGCAGGAGCCGCCTGGCTTCAAGGTGGCTTCAAGGCGGTCGTGAACGGCTCCGGAATGGGAAAGGGCCGCAGATGCGGCCCCCTTGTTCGATCCGACGGTCATCCCGTCCGGCCCGGTTCGCCTCAGGTCACGGGCGCCGGGTTGAACAGCACCAGCGCGTTGTGCAGCTTCCAGCGTTCGGCCCAGGTCGGGCGGCCGCTGGCCGTGGCGAGGATCTGCTCGAACAGCGCCTCGCCGGTCGACTCGACCGTGGCCTCGCCGCTGGCGATGGCGCCGGCGTCCAGGTCCATCAGGTCATGCCAGCGCCGGGCGAGTTCGCTGCGCGTGGCGACCTTGATGACCGGACAGGCGGCCAGGCCGTAGGGCGTGCCACGGCCGGTGGTGAAGACGTGCACGTTCATGCCGGCGGCCAGCTGCAGCGTGCCGCAGATGAAGTCGCTGGCCGGCGTGGCGGCGTAGACCAGGCCGCGCTGACCGGGCGCCAGCTTGTCGCCGGGTGCCAGCACCGAGGCGATCGGCGCCCGCCCGCTCTTGATCACCGAGCCCATCGCCTTCTCGACGATGTTGGACAGCCCGCCGGCCTTGTTGCCCGGCGTGGTGTTGGCGCTGCGGTCGACCCGGCCGCGGTCCAGGTAGCGGTCGTACCAGGACAGCTCGCGCACGATCGCCTCGGCGACCTCGGGCGTGGCGGCGCGCGCGGTCAGCTGCTCGACGGCGTCGCGCACCTCGGTGTTCTCGCTGAACATGACCGTCGCGCCGGCGCGCACCAGCAGGTCGGCGGCATGGCCGACCGCCGGGTTGGCGGTGACGCCCGAGAACGCGTTGCTGCCGCCGCACTGCACGCCCACCACCAGCGCGCTGGCCGGCACGGTCTGGCGGCGCCGCCGGTCCAGCCGTTCGAGATGCGGCCGGGCCCGCGCGACGATCGCGTCGACCATGCTCATGTAGCCGACGTGCGCGGCGTCCTGCAGGCAGACGGTGTCCGGGCCGCTGGCGGCGTTGCCTTCGGTCTGGATGCCGAAGCTGCCCGGTGGCAGCAGCCGGTCGGGCTGCAGCTTCTCGCAGCCCAGGCTGACGACCATCACCTCGCCGCCGAAGTTCGGGTTCAGGCTGATGTGGCGCAGCGTGCGGATCGGGATCACCGCATCGGGCGCGTCGATCGCCACGCCGCAGCCGTAGCTGTGTTCCAGGCCGACGACGCCGTCGACGTTCGGGAACAGCGGCAGCAGCTCGGCCTCGATGCGCCGCACCGCATGGGCGACCACGCCGGCCACGCACTGCACCGTCGTCGTCACCGCCAGCAGGTTGCGGGTGCCGACGCTGCCATCGGCGTTGACATAGCCCTCGAAGGTGCGGCCCTCCAGTGGCGGCAGGTCGACACGCGGGGCGCTGGCCATCGGCAGGCCGTCGAAGCCACGCGCCTCGGGCATGCGCAGCAGCCGTTCGTGGACCCAGCTCCCGGCGGCGATGGCGCGCAGCGCATAGCCGATCGGGACGCCGTAGCGGCGCACCGCCACGCCTTCGGCCAGGTCGACCAGCGCGACCTTGTGGCCTTGCGGCACGTGGTCGCGCAAGGTCAGGCCGGCGCCCGGCACGCCGTCGGGCAGGACGGTGCCGGCGCGCAGGCCGCCGTCGTTGGCGACGATCGCGACGTCGTCGTCCGGGTGGATGCGCAGCGTCAGCGGCGCGCGGGGCTCGGTCATGGCGTGGGGTCCAGGGCTGGCACAGGGCGGGCTCAGATTGCGCCGGCCGTGTTGACGTACAGCGCGTAGAGCGAATGGCTGGCCGCCATGAACAGGCGGTTGTGGCGCGCACCGCCGAAGCAGACGTTGGCGCAGCGTTCGGGCAGGTGGACGTGGCCGATCGGCGTGCCGTCGGGGGCGTAGACGCGCACGCCGTCGAGCGTGGCGGCATCCGAGTTCGCCGCGCCGGTGCTGCCGTAGCCGCACCACAGGTTGCCGTCGCGGTCGACCGCCATGCCGTCGAGCGCGCCGTGGTCGTCGGCCGACACCAGCAGGCGCCGCTCGCCCAGCGTGCCGTCGGGCCGGTGCGGCCAGGCCCAGATGCGGCGCGGCGTCGCGCGGCTCTCGATCACGTACAGCAGCGACTCGTCGGGCGAGAAGGCCAGCCCGTTGGGCGCCGCCAGGTCGTCGATCACGCAGCGCAGCGCGAGCGTCTGCGGGTCGATGCGGTAGACCGCGTGCGGCCGCTCGGGCGTGGCGCGTTCGCCTTCCCAGTCGCTCTCGATGCCGAAGCTCGGGTCGGTGAACCAGACCGCGCCGTCGCGCGTGACGGTGATGTCGTTGGGCGAGTTCAGCCGCGCGCCGTCGAAGCGGTCGGCCAGCACGGTGATGCGGCCGTCGTGTTCGGTGCGGGTGATGCGCCGGCCCAGGTGTTCGCAGCTGACCAGCCGGCCCTGCCGGTCACGCGCGTGGCCGTTCGCATGGCCGGCGGGATGGCGGAACACGCTGGTCGCGCCGGTGGTCTCGTCCCAGCGCAGGATGCGGTCGTTGGGGATGTCGCTGAGCAGCAGGAAACGCCCGTCGCCGAACCACACCGGCCCTTCGGCCCAGCGCAGCCCGCTGGCGAGCTGCTCGACACCGGCACTGAACAGCCGCAGCGAGCGCATGCGCGGATCGAGGATCTCGATGGCCGGATCGGGGTAACGCGCGCTCGGCTGGAAGGGGATCAGCGGACCGGTGGGTGCGGGCATGTCGGGGGCAGAGCTCATTTCAGCAGCAGGTTGGGCAGCCACATCGCGAAGCCGGGCACGTAGGTCACCAGCATCAGCGCGGCGATCAGCGCACCGTAGAACGGCCAGATGGTCTTCATGACCTCGCCGACCGAGATCTCGCCGATGGTGCAGCCGACGAACTGGGTCGTGCCGACCGGCGGCGTGTTCAGGCCGAGCGCGCAGTTGATCAGCATGACGATGCCGAACTGCTCGGTGGTCATGCCGTACTGCTGGCAGATCGGCAGGAAGATCGGCGTGCAGATCAGGATGGTCGCGGCCATGTCCAGGAAGGTGCCCAGCACGAACAGGATGATGTTGACCCACAGGAAGATCACCCACGGTTCGCTGCTCAGGCCCGACAGCATCTTGCCGGTCAGCTCGGCCACGCCGTACAGGCCGATCAGGTAGCCGAACATCGAGCTGATGCCGATCAGCAGCAGCACCGTGCCGGTCGTCTTGACCGCCTTGGCGGCCGCCTTGAGGAACTGCTCGCGGGTCAGCCGGCGGTAGACCACGGCCGACAGGAACAGCGCCCAGACCACCGCGACCGAGGCCGACTCGGTCGCCGTGAAGGCGCCCGACAGGATGCCGATGACGATGATCGCGACGATCGCCAGGCCCGGCAGCGACTGCACGAAGCTCTGGCCGACGATGGCCCAGCCCGGGAAGGTGCCGGCCGGATAGCCGCGCTTGACCGCCACCGCGTAGGCGGCCACGAGGTTGCAGACCGTCAGGATCGCCGCGGGCACCAGGCCGGCCAGGATCAGCGCGGCGACGCTCACCTTGCCGCTGGCCGCGAGCGTGAAGATGATCAGGTTGTGCGAGGTCGGCATCAGCGCGCCGACCAGCGAGGCGTGGGTCGTCACGTTGACCGCGTAGTCGGCGTGATAGCCCTCCTTCTTCATCTGCGGGATCAGCACCGCGCCCATCGCCGAGACGTCGGCCACCGGCGAGCCGGAGACGCCGCCGAACAGCGTGCAGGCCAGCACGTTGCTCATGCCCAGCCCCCCGCGCACATGGCCGGCCAGGGCCTTGGCGAAGGCGACGATGCGGTCGGCGATGCCGCCGTACATCATGATCTCGCCGGCGAAGATGAAGAACGGGATCGCCAGGAACGAGAACGGGTTCATCCCGGAAATCATCTGCTGGAAGCCCACCGCCAGCGGCAGGCCCTCGTAGAGCAGCGTGGCCAGCGAGGACAGCCCGATCGAGAAGGCCACCGGAACGCCCAGCAGCAGGAGGAGCGTGAAGCTCACGCAGAGGATGGTCAGCGCCATGACGGTCAGGCTCTCTTCTTCGGTTGCGGGTCAGTGCCAGGCCGGCTCGATCTCGGTGCCGTTGCGCAGCGCCAGGATGTGCTCGAACGAGAACAGCGCCACCAGCAGGCCGGCGACGGCCGGCGGCGCGTACTTGAAGGCTTCGGACAGGCCCAGCGTGGGGATCTTGTAGTCCCACACGCTGAGCGCCAGCAGGCTGCAGTTCCAGGCCATCGTCAGCCCGAACACCAGCACCAGCGCATGGATGACGTACTCCATGCGCAGGCGCACCCGCTCGGATGCCAGCACCAGCAGCGATTCCAGGCCGATGTGGCCGGCGTCGCGCACGCCCACGGCCATGCCGAGCATGGTCACGTAGAGCACCAGCAGCACGGCGCCGCTTTCGGCCCAGGTCGGCGTGTTGTTGAGGATGTAGCGGCCGATGACCTGGTAGAGCACCGCGACGATCAGCAGCACCAGGCCGGCCACGCCGAAGCCCATGCACAGCCGCGCGATCGCGGCACAGAAGCGGGTGTAGGGCGAGACGGACGTTTGCATCGTGTTCATCGCGGTCGGCTCCGGGCAGGCTTACTTGACCTCGCCGATGCGGCGGACCATGTCCTGCAGCTTCGGGTCCTTCAGGAACTTGTCGTAGACCGGCCGGGCGGCGGTCTGGAAGCTGGCCTTGTCGACGTCGATGATCTGCGCGCCACCGGCCTTGACGATGGCCAGCGACTTCTCCTCGCGCTCGTCCCACAGCTTGCGCATGTAGACGACCGACTCGCGCGCGGCGGCGCGGATCTGCTTCTGCTCATCGGCCGACAGCGTGTCCCAGATGCGCTTGGAGAACAGCAGGATCTCCGGTGCCATCGAGTGTTCCGTGCGGTTGTAGAAGTGCGCGACCTCGAAGTGGCGGGTGCTCTCGTAGCTCGGGTAGTTGTTCTCGGCGGCATCGACCAGGCCGGTCTTCAGCGCGGTGTAGACCTCGCCGAACGGCATCGGCGTGGCGTTGGCGCCCATCGCCTCCATCAGCGCGACCCACAGGTCCGACTGCTGCACGCGGATCTTCATGCCCTTGGTGTCGGCCACCGTCTTGACCGGCTTCTTGACCGAGTAGATCGAGCGCGCGCCCGAGTCGTAGAAGGCCAGCCCGATGAAGCCCTGGGCCTCGCAGTCCTTCAGGATCTCGTCGCCGATCGCGCCGTCCAGCACCTTGCGCATGTGCTCGGTCGAGCGGAACAGGAAGGGCATCGTCGGCACCATCGTGGCCGGGCAGATGTTGTTCATCGGCGCGACGTTCACGCGGGTCATCGCCAGCGCGCCGAGCTTGGTCTGCTCGATGGTGTCCTTCTCGCCGCCGAGCGCCGACTTGGAGAACACCTTGATGCTGTGCTTGCCGCCGCTGCTCTTGGCCAGCAGCTCGCCCATGTGGCGCACGGCCATCACGGTCGGGTAGTCGTCCGGGTGGATGTCGGACGAGCGGAATTCGGTCGCCTGCGCGTTCAGGCCGGCGACGGCCAGCAGCGTGGCGGCGGTCAGCCGGGTCAGGCGGCCGAGGGAGCGGATCGGGTTCATGTCGTGTCTCCTGTGGGGGTTCGTCGTGGGGGTGCGTCGAGAACGTGTGTCGAGAACGTCTGTCGAGAACGTCTGGGGTGGGCCCGTGTCAGTCGAATGGCCCGGTGCGCACGAAGGCGCCGCCCTGGTAGAGGACGGCGGGGTCGTGGCGGTCGAGCACCGGTTCGGCCGCCTCCAGCGCCGGGCGGAAGGGCTCGGAGCTGTCCTGCGGTCGCCAGCCCAGGTGGCGCGCCGAGGTGTTGTCCCACCAGGTGGTGGTGTTGTCGCCCATGCCGTAGACGATGGTGTGGCCGACCACCGGCGCGGTCAGGCTGGCCATGACCAGGCGTTCGAGGTCGTCGAAGCTCATCCAGGTGGCCAGCATCCGGCGCGTCTTCGGCGCCGCGAAGGACGAGCCGATGCGCACGCTGACGGTCTCGATGCCGTGGCGGTCGAAATAGAGCTGGGCGAGGTTCTCGCCGAAGGCCTTCGACAGGCCGTACAGGCCGTCCGGCCGGACGGGGTCCTGCGGCGAGATCACCTCGTCCTGGCGGTAGAAGCCGGTGACGTGGTTGGAGCTGGCGAAGACGATGCGGCGCACGCCGTGGCGGCGGGCGGCCTCGTACAGGTGGTAGGTGCCGACGATGTTGGCCTGCAGGATCGGCTGCCAGGGCTGTTCGGTCGACACGCCGCCCAGGTGCACGACCGCGTCGACGCCGTCGAGCAGTGCCAGCACGGCGGCGGCGTCCTCCAGCGCGGCGGGCATCAGCTCCTCGCCGCTGGCGGCGCTGCCGAGGTCGGCGATGTCCGACAGCCGCAGCGTGTCGCAATAGGCCTTCAGGCGCGGGCGCAGTGCCTGGCCGAGACCGCCGGCAGCGCCGGTCAGCAGCAGTCGGCCGAATCGGAGGGGGGTCGGGTGTGCGGGCATGTGGCGGCCGATGCGGGCGGTTCGTTCAGGGACGGGAGGGGGCTGGAGCGGTGTGGGCGGACTTGCTACAGTGCATCGCCAGAGGTTGTGCGACGTAGGTTGTCGTACAACATGAGGCGGAATGTAGCCCCCGGCGGGCTGCGGCGACCTAGGGATATCACCAAGAACATGTCCAACGACGTTCAACAGGCAGGTGCCGATCCGGCGCGCCGTCGCAAGCCCCGATCGCTGGCGCTGGAACTGGTCGAATCGCTCGGCGACCGGATCCGCGAGGGCCGCCTGGCGACCGGCGACAAGCTGCCGACCGAGGCGGCGATCATGGCCGAGTTCGCGGTCAGCCGGACCGTCGTGCGCGAGGCCATCTCCAAGCTGCAGGCGGCCGGGCTGGTCGAGACGCGGCACGGCATCGGCACCTTCGTGACCGGTGTCGGCGAGGCGCCGGGCTTTCGCATCGGGCCGGAGCAGTTCAACACGCTGCGCGACGTCATCGCGGTGCTGGAGCTGCGCATCGGCATCGAGACCGAGGCGGCCGCGCTGGCCGCGATGCGCCGCAGCGACGGCAATCTCGTGCAGATGCGGGCGGCGCTCGACGCGGTGACGCGGGCGGTCGAGCAGGGGCGCGACGCGGTCGTTGCCGACTTCCAGTTCCACCTCGAGATCGCCCGCGCGACCCAGAACAGCCACTACACCGAGCTGATGGGCACGCTGGGCAGCGGCATCATCCCGCGGGCCCGGCTGGAGGCGGTCGACGCGCTCGACGACGATCGGCGGCAGTACCTGCGGCGGGTCAACAGCGAGCACGAGAGCATCTACGACGCGATCGTCAACCAGGATCCGGACGCGGCCCGCGCGGCCATGCGCACCCACCTGGCCAACAGCCGCGAGCGGCGTCGCCGGGCCCAGGCCGAAGCCGGTTGAGCCGGGCGGGGGGCGGCGCCTGTTGCGTGCGGGTCCGTGCGGGTCCGTGCGGTTGCGCGCTTGTGCGGTTGCGGTGAATCCGGTTTTAGTTGTACGATGACCTACAACAAGTCGGCGATTTGTCCCGTTCCGCTGTTCCACCGTCACGCCGTCGCGCCCACCCACGCCAGGAGAACCGTCCCATGTCACCCCAGGAGCTCAAGCACGTCATGCAGGCCGGCCTGCTGTCCTTCCCGCTGACCGACTTCGACGCGCAGCTGCGCTTCGCGCCGCGTCCGTATGCCGAGCGGCTGGAATGGCTGCAGCCCTATGGCGCGTCGGTGCTGTTCGCGGCCGGCGGCACCGGCGAGTTCTTCTCGCTGACGCCGGCCGAGTACAGCGAGGTAATGCGGGTCGCGCTCGACACCTGCCGCGGCCGCACCCCGATCGTCGGCGGCGCTGGCGGCGGCACGACGCTGGCCATCCAGTACGCGCAGGAAGCCGAACGGCTGGGCGCGCAGGGCGTGCTGCTGCTGCCGCACTACCTGACCGAGGCCAGCCAGGAAGGCCTGGTGGCGCACGTCGCGGCGGTCTGCGCGAGCGTGCGCATCGGCGTGATCGTCTACAACCGCGGCGCCTGCCGGCTGACCCCCGCCAGCCTGCAGCAGCTGGCCGAGCGCTGCCCGAACCTGGTCGGCTTCAAGGACGGCCTGGGCGACATCGAGCGCTTCGTCGCGATCCGCCAGACGATGGGCGACCGTTTCGCGTATCTCGGCGGCCTGCCCACGGCCGAGGTCTACGCCGGTGCCTACAAGGCGATGGGCTGCCCGGTCTACTCGTCGGCGGTCTTCAACTTCATCCCGCGCACGGCGATGGACTTCTACAACGCCCATGCGGCCGGTGACGAGGCCACCTGCAACCGCCTGATCCGCGAGTTCTTCCTGCCCTACATCGCGCTGCGCAACCAGGGCGAGGGCTATGCGGTGTCGATCGTGAAGGCCGGCGCGACGCTGGCCGGCCACGGCGCCGGCCCGGTCCGCCCGCCGCTGTCGGACCTGAAGCCGGCCGAGGTCGAGCAGCTCGCCGCGCTGATGGCGCGGCTCGGTCCGCAGTGAGTCCGGTCATGAACGCCGTGCCGCGCCGCGAGGTCGTCCGATGACCCCGAACCTGATCGGCGGCGAGTGGGTCGAGGGCCCGCGCGCCAGCCGCAACGTCAACCCGTCCGACACCCGCGACCTGATCGGCGAATACGCCCAGGCCGATGCGGCGCAGGCACGTGCGGCGGTTGCCGCCGCGCGCGCCGCCTTCCCGGCCTGGTCGATGAGCACGCCGCAGCAGCGCTTCGACCTGCTGGACGGCGTCGGCGGCGAGATCCTGGCGCGCCGCACCGAACTGGGTGACCTGCTGGCGCGGGAGGAGGGCAAGACCTTGCCCGAGGCGGTCGGCGAGGTCGTCCGCGCCGGCAACATCTTCAAGTTCTTTGCCGGCGAGGCGCTGCGGGTCGGCGGCGAGTCGATCGCGTCGGTCCGCCCGGGCATCGGCGTGGAGGTCACGCGCGAGGCGCTCGGCGTGGTCGGCCTGATCACGCCGTGGAACTTCCCCATCGCGATCCCGGCCTGGAAGCTCGCGCCCGCGCTCGCCTTCGGCAACACGGTGGTCATGAAGCCGGCCGAACTGGTGCCGGCCTCGGCCTGGGCGGTTGCCGACATGCTGCACCGCCACGGCTGTCCGGCGGGGGTCTTCAACCTGGTGATGGGGCGTGGCGCCGAGGTCGGTGCGGTGCTGCTGGAGGATCGCCGGGTCGACGCGATCAGCTTCACCGGCAGCGTCGCCACCGGCCAGAAGATCGCCCAGGCCTGCGTCGCGCGGATGGCGAAGTTCCAGCTCGAGATGGGCGGCAAGAACCCGATGGTGGTGCTCGACGACGCCGATCTGGACGTCGCCGTCGCGGCCGCCCTCCACTCGGGCTACTTCAGCACCGGCCAGCGCTGCACGGCATCGAGTCGGCTGATCGTCACGCGCGGCATCCATGACCGCTTCGTGGCCGCACTGACCGAACGCCTGCGCGCCCTGAAGGTCGACGATGCCCGCAAGGCCGGGACCGAGATCGGCCCGGTGGTCGATGCCGGCCAGCTCGAACAGGACCTGGCCTGGATCGCCATTGGCGAGGCCGAAGGCGCGCGGCGGGTGTTCGGCGGCGAGGCCATCGGCCACAGCAGCGACGGCGCGCCCGGCCACTACCTGCGCCCGGCGCTGTTCGTCGACACGACGCCGGAGATGCGCATCAACCGCGAGGAGATCTTCGGCCCGGTCGTCAGCGTGATCGCCGCGCGCGACTACGACGAGGCGCTGGCGCTGGCCAACGACACGCCCTTCGGCCTGGCCGCCGGCATCGCCACGACCAGCCTGAAACACGCGACCCACTTCAAGCGCCACGCCCAGGCCGGCATGGTGATGGTCAACCTGCCGACCGCCGGGGTCGACTACCACGTGCCCTTCGGCGGTCGCAAGGGCAGCAGCCACGGCCCGCGCGAGCAGGGGCGCTACGCGGCGGAGTTCTACACGACCGTCAAGACGGCCTACACGCAGGCCTGATCAGCGCTCGACCAGCGATTCCGACACCGTCTTGAAGACCGGCTTGACCAGGTAGCCGAGCACGGTGTTGGCGCCGGTGATGACCTCGACCGTCGTCGTCATGCCGGGCTGGATCTCGACCTTGCGGGCCTTGTCGCCCTTGAAGCGCTTGGCGGTGATGCGGATGTGCGCGCGGTAGTAGGCCTGGTCGCCTTGCGGGGTCTTCTCGACCAGCGCGTCCGGGCTGATGTAGTCGACCTTGCCTTCCATCGAGCCGTAAATGCTGTAGTCGTAGGCATCGAGCTTGATCGTCGCGGGCAGGCCGGCATGCACGAAGCCGATGTCGGAGCCGCGCACCTTGGCCTCGACGATCAGCTCGTCGCCGGTGGGCAGCACCTGCATGATCTCGTCGCCCGGGCGCAGCACTGCGCCGATGGTGGTCTGGTTGATCAGGTTGACGATGCCGTCGGTCGGTGCGCGCAGCTCGGCGTGTTCGAGCTGGGCGGACCGGTCGGCCAGCACCTGCTCGACCGATGCCAGGTCTTCCTCGACCTTGGCCATGTCGGTCTGCGCGTCCTGGAAGAACTTGTTGCGCAGCTTGGTCACCATCGCCTGGGCCTCGTTGACGGTGCGGCGCAGGCGCAGCACCTCGGAGGCGCTGATGTCGCCGGTCTTCTCAAGCGGCAGGATCAGCGTCAGTTCCTGGTCGGCCAGCCGTTCGCTTTCGGTCAGCGCGCGGATCTCGGACTCCAGCGCCTCGCGGCGGCGGCTGTGGAGCTGGCGCTGGTTGGTCGTGAAGGCGTCATAGCCGGCCAGCGAGGCCGGGAACTCCAGCGGCTTGCCGTAGACCTCGGCGCGCAGCCGGGCGAGCGCGGCCCGCAACGCGGCGGCGCGGCCCTGGGTCTCGGTCAGCGCGGCACGCGCCTTGGCGTCGTCCAGCCGCACCAGCAGCTGGTTGCGGGTGACGGCCTCGCCTTCGCGCACGAGGATCTCGCGCACCACGCCGCCGTCGGGCGCCTGGACGCTCTGGGTACGCGACGTCGCGATGACCTTGCCGGGCGCGCGCGTGACCTGCTCCAGCTCGGCCACGGCGGCCCAGCCCAGGAAGAGGGCGCCGAACAGCGCGGTGCCGATCAGGGCATGGCGGTGGCGCGAGGCGCTGTCACCGAGTCGTTTGCTCGTGGCCATGGGGGCTCGATTTCTGGTTCAGGGGAAGGGGAACGGGGTGGCGTGGCGAGCGGTTCAGGCGGGCTGTGCGGCAGCGTTCGGCTGTGCAGCAGGCTGACGGCTGCGCGCCAGCTGCGACAGCACGGCATCGCGCGGGCCGTCGAGCAGCACGCCGCCGTTCTGCGGATCGATCACGACGATGCGGTCGACCAGTGCCAGCAGCGCCGGGCGGTGCGTCACCAGCAGCATCGTGCGGCCGGCCTTCAGGGCCTCGGCCAGCACGGCAACGCAGTGCTGCTCCATGCCCTCGTCCATGCCGGAGGTCGGCTCGTCGAGCAGCCAGATGCGCTTGTCGGCGATCAGGTGGCGGGTCAGCGCGACCAGCTGGCGCTGACCGCCCGACAGGCCCTTGCCGCCTTCGGAGATCGGCAGTTCCAGGCCCTTGGCGCTCTGGCCGATCAGGCGCCACAGACCGGTCTTGCGGCAGGCGTCGATGACGGCCTCGTCGCCGAGGTCGGGCTGACCCAGCAGCAGGTTGTCGCGCAGCGTGCCCGAGCACAGCCAGCTGGTCTGCGGCATGTGGGCGACGTGCGTGGCGACCCAGCCGGCGTGCAGCTGGGACAGGTCCAGGCCGTCGAGGTAGACGGTGCCCTTCTTGGGCCGGAACTGGCCGCTGGCCAGGCCGAGCAGCGTGCTCTTGCCGGCGCCGATCGGGCCGATCAGGGCGACCCGCTCGCCCGCGCCGATCTGCAGCTGCGCGATGTTCACGGCGGTGTTGCGGCCGGGGTAGGCGAACTCGACGCCCTCGAAGCGCAACTCGCCGCGGGCCGGGCCGGGCACGATCGGGCGTTCGATGTCGTCGTTGTCGCGCTTGAGCCGGAAGACGGCTTCCAGCCCCTTCAGCGCCGCCGATGCATGGGCCAGCTGCACGATCAGGCCGGGGATCATGGCCGAGGGCCCCATCACGCGGCCCGACAGGATCGAGCAGGCGATCAGAGCCCCCTGCGTGATGTGGCCCTGGATCGTCAGCGTCGCGCCCAGCGCGACCATGCCGACGTAGCCGATCTGCTGGAACGCGGCGGCCAGGTAGCCGGTGGCGTCCGTCAGGTGCTTGATCTGCAGCGACTGGCTGGCGTTGGTCTCGACCAGGCCGGACCAGCGGCCCTCGAAGCGCCAGCCGGCGCCCAGGCCCTTGATGGTCTCGGCGCCCTCGATCGACTCGACCAGCAGGCCGGTCTTGCGGTTGCTGGTGTCGACGCTGGCGGCGACCAGCCGGTTCATGCGGCGCCGCTGGATCAGGCCGGCGCAGGTGGCGATCGGGAACAGCACCAGCGGCACCGCCGCCATCAGCGGGCCGGCGATGGCCCAGATCACGACGACGAAGATCAGCGCCATCGGCAGGTCGAAGGCCAGGAACAGCGTCGAGGCCGACAGCACGCCGCGGATCATCTCGTAGCCCTGCAGCTGCGACGCCAGCGTGCCGACCATCGGCGGGCGCTGGTCCAGCCGCACCGCCATCAGGCGGGTGTAGATGGCCTTCGACAGGTTCAGGTCCATCTCCTTCAGGCGCGGCTCGATCAGGTGGGCGCGGGCAACCTTGACGAACCACTCCAGCAGGATGCTGAAGACGACGCCGACGCTCAGCACCCAGAGCGTCTGGTAGCCCTGGGAGGGGATCACGCGGTCGTAGACCTGCATGCTGTAGAACGACACCAGCAGCGCGATGACGGTCAGCAGCAGCGAGGTCAGCCCGGCCTCGATGAAGACGCTGCGGTTGGCCTTGAACTGCTCGCGCACCAGTTGCGCGGCGGTGGCGTGGCCGGCGCGGCCCTCGTCCAGCACGATGCGGTGCAGGCAGGCCGTGCCATCCAGCGGCAGGCTCAGGCGCTTGCCCTGCGCGTCCTGGGCCTGCCACAGCCCGTGGGCGTCGCGCGACAGGATCACCAGCCAGCCGTGTTCGTCGTGGCGGCACAGCAGCGGCAGGGCGGCCACGTCCGGGCGGTCCAGCCGCACGAAGCGGGCGCCGGGATCGAGCTCTCCGGCCGACTCGGCCACGCCCGGTGTCCAGTCGTCCGCCCCCGGCCCGGGCAACGGGATCGCCAGCTTCCCCAGCACCGTCTTGATCTGGCCGCGCGGCAGCGCATGGCCCTTGAGCTGCAGCCAGCGGCCCAGCGTCGCGCCAAGCGCCTCGTGTTCTGTCGTCATTCGGGGATGTCCTGGCCGAGGAGGAAGTCGTTGTTGAGATCGGGGGCACGCAGCAGCAGCAGCACGCGGAAGGTGGACACGCGCTGGTCGATCAGCGCGTTGGCGGCGTCGAGGTCGGCCTGGTGGACCTCGCGGACCATGTTGAGGAGTTCGAGCCAGCCGCGCTTGCCGGCGTCGAACTGGCGCCGGTAGGACGCCAGCACGGACGCGCTGGTCTGCGCGTAGGAGCGCGTCAGCCGGGCGCGCTGGTCGGCCGAGGCGAGCCGGGTGTGTTCCTGCGTGTACTGGTCGCGCAGTTCGGTGCGCAGCGTTTCCACCGCCAGGCGAGCCGACTGGATGCGCGCCTCCTGCACGTCCAGCGCGGCCAGGCCGCCGAGCCCGGCGCCGGTCGATCCCTGCACCGCGATCGAGATCTTCTCGTCCTTGACGGCGCCCCATTGGTGGTCGAGCCGCAGGAAAACCTGAGGGTGCAGCCCGGCGCGGCGCTGGGCCAGTTCGGTGCGGGCGATGTCGATGTCGACCGTCGCGCGGTGCAGCGCCGGCGCCGACTCGATCGAGTCGAGCAGGTCGGCCAGCGGTGGCACCGCCGGCAACGCGCCGTCCAGGTCGCCGAGCAGCCCTTCGTCGACCGGTCCGGCGCTGCTGCGTTCGAGCTGGGAACGGCTGAAGGACAGGTCGATGCGGGCCTGCGCCTGCTCGCCCAGTGCGCTCTCGAGCCGGGCGCGCGCGAGCGCCTCGTCGGAGACCGTCGCGGAGCCTTGTGCATAACGCCGGCTGATCATCTCCAGCAGGGCGGTCTGCTGCTCGACCAGCGCGGACAGCTGCCGCACCTTCAGGTCGGCGCGGGCCCAATCGGACCAGTTCGCGGTGATCTTCAACGCGAGGTTGCGCTGGGTCTCGCGCAAGGTGTGGCGGGCGCGGGTGGCCTGGTGGCGGGCCAGGTCGATGCCGGAGGTGATCAGGCCGCCGGTCCACAGCGGTTGCTGGAGCCGCACCAGATTCGAGTAGGGGTGTGTCGCGAACTTGCCGGCATATTCACGCGAGAAGCTGGCCGTCGGTGCCCGCTGCCAGCCGGCAGCCTCGCGCCCGGCCATCGCACCGGCCACCGCGCTGCGGGCCTCCAGGATCGACGCATGACCCTGGGTGGCGCGTGCGATGTGCTGACCGAGCGACTCGCCCCAGGTCGACGTGTCGTGCGTTTCGTCCACGGGAGCCGGCTGCGACATCACGTCGTCCAGCGTCAGGACCTGACGCTGTCCAGGGGCCGGGACGTTGGCGGGGCTGTCCGCCGGCGCGGCGGTGGAGGGTGCCGGCACGGCCATCACTAGCAGCACGCTGCAGGCGAGGCCGGTCGCCCAGCCGCTGCGGGAGCGGCGCTGCGGCTCCTCTCGGGGCGGCGCCAGGTCGCATCTTTCTGCTGGCCGTTGCGGGCCTGGTTGGCGCTTTTTCACGTGACCTCGACATGTGGGTGGACGGCGGCGAGTCTTGCCGTGGAGGTCGGGTCGAACAATTACTTGAATATGTTGGTGGAGGAGTTGAAGTAAGTAGTCGATTGGTGATTTTGTGGATTAATTGGAACATTGAAGTCATTTATTCCCAATAACTGATGGATGTCGGTCGATGGATGGCGTTTTTAGGTAGTTCATGGTTCGGAAAACCCGCTCCTATACTGAGTCGAACCCTCCTCAAACTCGGTGTAAAAGTCCGAGATTGATGCAGGACCCATCCCTTTCATGAGGCGGCCAGATGGCCCTCGGGCAGTCGATCAAGCGGCTTCCCGATCACGATCCACCGGAGCAAGGCTCAATGAGCAGCAGCGCATACACGATTCGAGTCATCCGGGGCGGCATGACGGTCAGCCGTCTGACGGTGTCGCCCCAGGCGGGCGCACGGGGCGAAGCCGTGGTGCTGTCGGTGCGTGACGGTGCGTCTGTCCAGCTGGCGCTGTCGGCCACCAATCTCGGTCCCCCCAAGATCCGCACCCGCCGCGAAGGTGTCGATCTCTGGATCAACCTCGATGGCCAACTGTCGGAGCAGCCCGACGTGGTGATCCGCGGTTATTACGCACTGGCCCAGTTGCCGGCGCTGCAGGGGCTCGATGCCTCGGGTGACGTCCAGACCTACCGATTGGCCGATGTCTCGCCGCTGGTGTCCCTGCAGGGCTTCGCGATCGGCGACACGCCGCCGGTGGATGACGCGCTGTACCTCGGCGGCCGGCCGGCCGACACGCTGATCGACGGCCTGTCCGACAACACCCTGATGTGGGCCGGCGCGGCGCTCGGCGCCCACGGTGTCTACCAGTCGGTGTGGGGCGGCAGTTCCGGTCCGGCATCGTCACCGCTGGACCCCGTCAAGGCCTATGCCGACAACGGCCTGTCGGCGACCGCGGCACCGGCCCCTGCGCCGACCCTGTCGACCTACGAGAAGGCTGGCGTCAAGGGCGTCACGCGAGCCAACCTCGATGCCATCAACAGCTCGGTGCTGGCGCTCGACAGTGCCGACGTCGACAGCGCGGCCAAGGTCCAGACCGTCGTCGATGCCTATGTGCGGGTGCTGGGCAAGGCCAATGGGCCGAACGTGGGCGACACCACGGCCGATCGCCCGCTCACTGCCACCGAGTTCCGCTCGCTGGGCGTCAACCTGAAGTCGCTCGAGTCCACCGATGTCGACCTGAAGCTGCTCGGCGATGTCCTGGGCAACCGTGCCGCCAGCGAAGTCGACAGCGTCACCAAGCTCAACGGCCTCGTGCTGGCGGTCGAGAAGGTGATGAACACGATCGGCGGCTCGACCCTGGCCTCGCCGCTGGCCGCCGCGGACTTCGTCTCGCTCGGGGTCAACAACGTCACTTCGGCCAACCTCGAGATGATCAAGTCGGTGCTGGCGGAGGGCGGCAAGACCAGTGCGCCGGTTCGCGATGTCGCCCGCCTGTCGGCCATCGTCAGCAGCTGCGACAAGGTCCTGAACTACGCCAATGGCGCCACGGCCGATGACCCGTCCAACGCCCCGACGGCGCAGAACTATGCTGACCTGAACGCCAGCATCGGACTGGCGGCCAAGGCGACTGCCGGCGGCGCCGCGCTGGCCGACCATGCCCTGAAGCTGCTCGACGACGTGGTCGGGCGACGCAGCTCGACCGGCACCACGGGTGTGGACACGGTCAAGAAGATCAACGATCTGGCCGCTGCAGTCGACCACGTCATGAAGCTGGCTTCCGGTGCTTCCGGCGTGCAGCTCACCAGTTCCGACCTCTCGCTGCTGGGCATCACCGCAGCGGTCCATGAACAGGCTGCGCTCTCTCGCTACCAGACCCTGTGGGCCAACATTGCCAAGACCGATGACCTGGGCGTGGACGTCGACACGGTCGATGAGCTGCGCACCCTGGTGACCGCGGCGCTGGGCACGATGGGGCCAGCCGAGGCGCTGACGGCCTTGCGCAGCTTTGCCGATGGCTCCGGTTCCGCGCCGATCAAGTCGACCTACGAGGCGGCGGGTGTCGTGGGTGTCACGCTGGTCAACGTCGGTGCGGTCAACTCGGCCATCTCGGCCCTCGCGTCGACCGACCTGCCGCAGCTGTCGTCGGTGCAGAAGGTGGTCGATCTCTACGAGAAGGTCCGCATCGCCGCCGACGGTCCGACGCCGACCGATACGTCGCTCTCGCTGACCGCCGACGACTACCGCAACCTGGGTGTCAGCCTGGGCGCGCTGGAACTCGTGTCGACGACCCAGGTCAACCGGGCGATCGGCCTGCTCGATGACATCGTGTCCCGGCAATGGTTCGACAGCGTCGATTCGGTCAGCGAGCTCAACACGCTCGTGGCCGATGTCGCCAAGGTCCAGGGCCTCGTGTCGGCCGGCAACACGCTGTTCTGGAGCGACCTGACGACCATGGGCGTGACGGCGCCCACCAGCTACACCGGCGACACCAGCGGCGTGCTGATGTCCGCGCTGCGGACCTCGCTCGACGTGGTGGCCCGCAGCGACACGCCGATCACCAGCCTGGCGGACCTTCAGACCTTGGTCACCGGGTATGCCAAGGTCCTCCAGTACGCCAACGGCACCGCGGTGAACTCGAATTTCGATGCACCCTCGGCACAGGACTACGCCCGGATGCGCGCCTCGATCGGCATGGCCAAGGACGGGCGCCTCGACAGCCTCTCGGCGCTCGCCGACAACGCCTTGCAGCTGCTCGACGACGTCGTGGGCCAGAAGTCCAGCACCAGCAGCGATCCCCTGTCGGTCGGCCGCATCCAGGACATCGCCACCGCCGTCGACCACGTGATGCTGCTCGCCAAGGCCGACAGCTTCGCGGCGATTCCGGCCGCCGAGCGGCTGCTGACCGACAAGGACCTGAGCCTGCTGCTGGGCAGCGACGTGGTGACGACGAGCATGTCCGCCTCGCCGACCAAGTTCCAGAACGTGTTCACGGCCATCGCCGCCATCGACAACGTCGGCCTGGGCATCAACAGCTACGCAGAGCTGAAGACGCTCTACGTCAACGCTCCTCTCTGACGCCAACCACGGGTTCGCCTGGCGAACCCCCGCAAAGCGAGTACCGGCATGTCCATCTCCGTCGCCATCATCGAGGACGATCCTCTGGTCAGTCAGCATGTGTCCGACCTGATCCTCCGTTCGGTCCACTGCACGCTCGCAGGCAAGGCCCGCAACAAGTCCGAGGCGATGGCCTTGATTGCCGATGACATGGCGGACGTGTACCTGGTCGACCTGGGCCTGCCCGACGTCGATGGCGTCGACCTGATCGCCAGCATCAAGAACAGCTGTCCCCAGGCCCAGAGCATGGTCCTGAGCACCTTCGGCGACGCCAAGCACATCAGCCGCAGCCTGAAGGCAGGGGCCACCGGCTACCTGCTGAAGGACGAGCGCGGGCCCACGCTGATCGACAAGATCGTCGCGCTCCACAACGGCTATTCGCCGGTCAGTCCGCAGGTGGCCAAGGTGCTGGTTCAGGGCATGGCCGGACAGGCCATCGATGCGCGCAGCGACGTCGACCGGGCCGAGGCGCTGGCCCGCTATCGGCTGGTGCCGCGCGAGATGGAGGTGCTGGTGCTGCTGGCCGAGGGGCTGCCGATCGTCACGATCGCCGACCGTCTCTCGATCTCGACCCACACGGTCAACCAGCACCTGCGCGGGGTCTATCGCAAGCTGTCGGTGCGATCGCGCGCGATGGCGGTCCATGTCGCCCGCACCAACGGTCTGCTCGATGACTAGCTGGCGTCGTGCGGCCCTGCCGGCCCTGCTGCTGGCGGCCGTGCTGGCCTGGGCGATCGGCTGGCTCTGGTCGGCACGAGGTCCCGATCTGGTCGTGCTCCGCACGGCCGAACTGCGCGGCGGTTCACATGGCGAGCCGGCCTATGGCGAGGCCGGTCAGACCGTGCCGCTGCCTCACTTCACCTTGCGCAGCGAACGGCGCACGGCCACGACGATTGCCTACGCGCTGCGGCTGGATGGTGCATCTGCGGCCCTGCTGGAGGCCGATCGCCGGAGTGCCGCCGTTCTCGACGGAGGCCGTGAGATCGACCCGCCGCCGCGCCATGCCGTGCTGTTTCCTCAAGTCCTCAACGGCGGCGACTTCTATCTCAACGGCCACTGGATCGCCGGCATGCCGCGGTCGACGGCACAGGACCGGTACGTCTGGTACGAGCCGCTGCTCATCCCGTTGCCGCACCGGCTGCTGAACCGGGACGGTCATCCCGACCTGCTGACGGTCGAGCAGTCGACCCACGAGCCCTACGTGCTGATCTCGCCGCCGATGTTCGGCCGGGTCGACGATCTGGCCCGGGTCGAGCGCGTGATCGGGTTTCTCAGCGGCACGCTGGCACATGCGTCCAACCTGTTCTGCCTGGTGGCGGGCCTGTTCATGATCGGCGCCTGGGTCGCCTCGCCACGCGAACGCATCTTCGCGCTGGCGGGGGCCGCGATGGTGCTGTGGGGCATGCTGTTCACGCTGGCGCTGTGGTCGCATGTGCCGATGGACTTCCATCGCCTCTGGCGCGGCCTGCTGTACGCCGCAGAGGCAGGCCTGATCATGCTGATGTCGATGTTCGTGCTGTCGTTCGCCGGACGCGAGCTAGGCCGACGCGCCACGATCGTCTTCATCACCATCGCCTGCATCGCGCCCCTGGTCTACGCGATCGGCGGCAGTCCGACCGAGAACGTGATCGATCGGCTCTGGACCGGACCGATGCTGCTGGTTTACGTCTACGCCAGCGCGGTGCTCGCGCGCCAGGCGCTGCGTCCGGGCCAGGGCGCCGCCAAGGCGCTGCTGCTGCAGTCGCTGCTGTGCATCGTGCTCGGCTTTCACGACTACGGTGTGCTGACCGGCCTGCTGGTCCGGCTGGTGCCGCAGGGCGACACGTGGCACTGGTATGCGCTGGCATTCGAGCCCTTCTACCTCAGCCACCTGGGCCTTCCGCTGCTTCTGCTGGTGGTGGGCTACATCCTGCTGGTCCAGCACCAGGGCAATGTCGAGGCCGTGCGTGAGGCCAACACGCACCTGGTCCGGGCGCTGCGCGAACGCGAGGCCGAACTGGCCCTGAGCCACGAGGAACAGCGCCGTCTGGCCCAGATCGAGGCGGCCCGTCAGGAGCGCGACCGCATCTACCAAGACGTGCACGACGGCATCGGCTCGCGCCTGATCACGACGCTCTACAGCGTGCGCGAGGCGCGGCCCGAGGGGATTGACGTCGAGGCGCAGTTGCAGGCCTGCATCGACGACATGCGGCTGGTCCTTTATGCCCATCAGGAAGAGGACAGCGACATCCAGTCCTGCGTCTTCGACTACTGCCTCAAGCTCGAGGCCCAGCTGGACGGCAGCGAACTGCGCATCAGCTACGACATCGACGACGGCGAGCCCTGCCAGCTGGCGCCCGAGGTCCGCGTCAACGTGTTGCGCATCCTGCAGGAGGCGGTCAGCAACTGCATCAAGCATGCAAAGGCGACCACCCTGGATGTCCGGCTCGCGTTCGAATCCGGTGACCTCGTGCTCGAGGTCGTCGACAACGGAAGAGGGCTGCTGGCACGGCCATCCGGACATGCCGGTGGGAACGGCAAGGGACTGCCGGGGCTCGCCAACCGTGCCGCCGCGATCGGCGGTCGATGCGTGGTCAGCGATGCGTCGCCGGGCACGCGCGTGCTGCTGACCTTGCCGCGGATCGTGTCACCTTCGACGACGGTGGCCGAGTGAAGGCGTGGCGCTCATGGCTGCCGATGGTGGTGTCGTTCGTCGCCCTGGCCGCCGCGTCGTTCCAGGCCGCCGCGGCTGCGCCGCCTCCACCTGATCCGCTGGAAGGCGAGTGGCTGGCGGCGGATCCGGACGCCAGGCAGTCGACCCGTTCGGTCATCCGGATCCAGCGCCGCGAGGGGCGCCTGTTCGGGCGCATCGTCAGGACCCTGGATGCCGACGGTCGCGAGATCGCACCGGCCTGCGAACACTGCCTGGGGGATCTGAAGGGTCGGGCCTACACGGACATCGAGTTCATCCGCGACCTGAAACCCGGCACGCGCGGCTGGACGGGCGGCACGGTGATCGACCTGCGTCCCGGTGCCTGGCAAGGCACGATCGCCAACTGCGAACTCAGCCTGAAGGGGGACAAGGCAGTGCTGCTCGGCTACATCGGGATGCGCTGGCTGGGCAGGACCAGCGTCTGGGAAAGACTTCCTCGCCCCTGACTCCTTGAGCGCCATGAGGGTCGCAAGCGCCGCAGGGGGCCGCTGCAAGGGCCTGCACCGGCCTTCTTTCTCCGGCCTTCACCGCTTTCCCCCAAATCCGCGCCAGAAAAGAAAAGAGCCGCAACACGTGCGGCTCTTTCTCGTCTCTTGGGATGCTGGATCCCTGAATCCTGGTCGGGGTGAGAGGATTCGAACCTCCGGCCTCTACGTCCCGAACGTAGCGCTCTACCAGGCTAAGCTACACCCCGATCTGGTCTGTTTTGCTGCTTTCTTTCTCAAGAATTTCGCTCTACAGCCTGAACACATAAGTATAGGAGAGCTTCCTTGAATTGGGAAGGGGGCAGAGAAGAAATGTGCTCCTGTGCCTTTCGCGCCTCATCTATCGCGGCCTGGCGTGTCGCCTCGATGGCACCCGTGCTGCGCACGATCGAGATGATCTCGCCCATGCGCTCGACCTCGCCATGCTCGATGGCATGGCGGATCAGCTGGCGCTGTTCCTCGCTACCGGCCTGCATGGCCAGCAGCAGGGGCATCGTCGGCTTGCCTTCGCGCAGGTCGTCGCCGACGTTCTTGCCGAGCTGGGCGGTGGCGCCTTCGTAGTCCAGCAGGTCGTCGACCAGCTGGAAGGCAGTGCCCAGGCAGCGCCCATAGGCGGCGCAGCTTTCCTCGACCGATTCGTTCACGCCGGCCAGGACAGCGCCGAGCCGCGCACTGGCCTCGAACAGCTTGGCCGTCTTGTAGCGGATCACGCGCAGATAGGCGTCGAGGGTGACGTCCGGGTCGTGCATGTTCAACAGCTGCAGGACCTCGCCTTCGGCGATCACGTTGGTGGCCTCGGCCAGCACGTCCAGGACGCGCATCCTGTTGACCGACACCATCATCTGGAACGAGCGCGAGTAGAGGAAGTCGCCGACCAGCACGCTCGCGGCGTTGCCGAAGATCGCGTTGGCGGTCTTGCGGCCGCGACGCAGGTCCGATTCATCGACGACGTCGTCGTGCAGCAGCGTCGCGGTGTGGATGAACTCGACCGTCGCGGCCATCTCGAAGCGTTCGTGGCCCTGGAACCCCAGGGCGCGCGCGAACAGCAGGACCAGCAGCGGACGGATGCGCTTGCCACCGGCGCTGACGATGTAGTTCGAGATCTGGTTGATCAGCACGACCTCGGAAGCGAGGCGGCGATGGATCACGGCGTCGACCTGTGCCATCTCGTCGGCCATCAGGGCCGCTGGCAGGGTCGGATTCGGTGCGGTGGCGAGGCTCACGGGAGGACGGGTTGGAGGGTCGGATAGCCGCCAGTCGTGGCGTCCCGGGACGCGGCCAGCGTGGCGCGGAGGGTCGCGATTATATGAACGGCGTCGCATCCCTTGGGATCGCTCGTCCAGCGTGGCACATCCGCGCGACATGCCGTGTGCTAGACTCGCGGGCTTCGCGTGGAGCGGGTGCGTGCCTTCTTGGGTGTGTCCTGCAGGCCTGCGGCGAGCATCCAGCAGACGCCGGGCAGCCTCGTGAAGGTGTTCTTTGTATTTGAAAGGGCTGATATGTACGCGGTCATAAAAACCGGTGGCAAGCAATACAAGGTTGCTGCCGGCGAGAAGATCAAGGTAGAACAGATTGCTGCGGAAGTTGGCCAAGAGATCGTGATCAACGAAGTTCTCGCGCTCGGAAGCGGCGCGGAGCTGAAGGTGGGCACGCCCTTGGTTGAAGGCGCAACGGTCACCGCCACGGTCGTGGCACAGGGCAAGCACGACAAGGTGCGCATCTTCAAGATGCGTCGTCGCAAGCACTACCAGAAGCGCCAGGGCCATCGCCAGACCTATACCGAGCTGCAGATCAGCGCGGTCCAGGGCTGAAGCGGTCGTTCCACCTCATCCAGGAGCTGAAACATGGCACAGAAAAAAGGCGGCGGTTCCACGCGGAACGGCCGTGACTCGCAGCCCAAGATGCTGGGCGTCAAGGCGTTTGGCGGCCAGGCCGTCAGCGCCGGTTCGATCATCGTGCGCCAGCGCGGCACGCGTTTCCACGCCGGCACCAACGTCGGCATGGGTCGCGACCACACGCTGTTCGCGCTGGTCGACGGCACCATCACGTTTGACGTGAAGGGCTCGCTGAACCGCAAGACGGTGTCGGTGACGCCGGCCTGAGCAAACGCTCTCGCCTGACAAGAGCCCCGGCGTGCCGGGGCTTTTTTGCTTGTTCGATGCTTCGAGCGCGAGCAGCAGAGTGCGTGACGATCCCCGGCGCCGAGCCGGGCGCATCGACGTCACGCCATCCAACGAAGGGGTATCCATGAAATTCGTCGACGAAGTCACCATCGACGTGACGGCCGGCAACGGCGGGGCCGGCTGCGCCAGCTTCCGGCGCGAGAAATTCATCCCCTTCGGTGGTCCCGACGGCGGCAATGGCGGCCGCGGCGGCCACGTCTATGCGGTCGGTGACCGCAACCTGAACACGCTGGTCGACTTCCGCTACACGCGCCGCCATGAAGCCCGCAACGGCGAGGCTGGCCGGGGTTCCGACCAGTTCGGCGCCGCTGGCGAAGACGTCGTGCTGCGCATGCCGGTGGGCACCATGATCCTGGACGCGGAGACCGGCGAGAAGCTGGCCGAGCTGCTGGTGCACGGCGAACGTGTGCTGATCGCCAAGGGCGGTGACGGCGGCTTCGGCAACCTGCATTTCAAGACCAGCACCAACCGCGCGCCGCGCCAGAAGACCCCAGGCTGGCCCGGCGAGGTCAAGTCGCTGCGGCTCGAACTGCGCGTGCTGGCCGATGTCGGCCTGCTGGGCATGCCCAACGCCGGCAAGTCGACGCTGATCGCTGCGATCTCGAACGCGCGCCCCAAGATCGCCGACTATCCCTTCACCACGCTGCACCCGAACCTGGGCGTCGTGCGGGTCGGTCCGAGCCAGAGCTTCGTCGTGGCCGACATCCCCGGCCTGATCGAGGGCGCTTCGGAAGGCGCCGGCCTCGGCCACCTGTTCCTGCGTCACCTGCAGCGCACGCGCCTGCTGCTGCACGTGATCGACTTCGCGCCGTTCGACGAGAACGTCGACCCGGTCGCGCAGGCCAAGGCGATCGTCAAGGAACTGAAGAAGTACGACGAGTCGCTCTACGAGAAGACCCGCTGGCTGGTGCTCAACAAGCTGGACATGGTGCCGGCCGAGGAGCGCGCCGCGCGCGTCAAGGACTTCATCAAGCGCATGAAGTGGAAGGGCCCCGTCTTCGAGATCTCGGCGCTGACCCGCGAGGGCTGCGAGCCGCTGATCCGGGCGATCTACCAGCATGTGGCGTCGCTGCAGGAACACCCGCCCGAGGACGTCGACGTGCGCTTCCTGCCGGCCGACGATGTCGGCGAGGCCGCCCACAAGCCTGACGCCGACGATCCCCGCTTCCGTTGACCTGACTGCCTGCCGAACGCCCGAGTCCTGCCATGAGCGAAGTCCTGAAGAACGCCCGCCGCATCGTCGTCAAGGTCGGCTCCAGCCTGGTGACCAACGAGGGCCGCGGCCTGGACGCCGAGGCGATCCACGCCTGGTGCGTGCAACTCGCCGCGCTGGTGCGGCAGGGGCGCGAGGTGGTGATGGTGTCCTCCGGCGCCATCGCCGAGGGCATGAAGCGGCTGGGCTGGGCCACGCGGCCGAAGGAACTGCACGAGCTGCAGGCCGCTGCTGCCGTGGGCCAGATGGGGCTGGCGCAGATTTACGAGACCTCGCTGAGCCAGCAGGGGCTGGGTAGCGCCCAGGTGCTGCTGACCCACGCTGACCTGGCCGATCGCGAGCGCTACCTGAACGCCCGTTCGACCCTGCTGACGCTGCTGGGCCTGGGCGTGGTGCCGGTCATCAACGAGAACGACACCGTCGTGACCGACGAGATCAAGGTCGGCGACAACGACACGCTCGGCGCGCTGGTGGCCAACCTGGTCGATGCCGACGCGCTGATCATCCTGACCGACCAGAAGGGCCTGTATTCGGCCGACCCGCGCAAGGACCCGGACGCGAAGTTCATCCATGAAGCCGTGGCCGGCACGCCCGAGCTGGAGCAGATGGCCGGTGGCGCCGGCTCCAGCATCGGCAAGGGCGGGATGATCACCAAGATCCTCGCGGCCAAGCGGGCCGCCGGCAGTGGCGCGTCCACGGTCATCGCCTGGGGCCGCGAGCCCGACGCGCTGCTGCGGCTGGTGGCCGGCGAGTCGATCGGCACGCTGCTGGTGGCCACGACCGCCAAGGTCGCGGCGCGCAAGCAGTGGATGGCCGATCACCTGCAGCTCAAGGGCTCGGTGGTGGTCGACGACGGCGCCGTGCTCAAGCTGCGCGACGAGGGCAAGAGCCTGTTGCCGATCGGCGTGACCGACGTGCAGGGCGACTTCGTGCGCGGCGACGTCATCGCGGTGCGTTCGAGCACCGGCACCGAGATCGCGCGCGGGCTGGCGAACTACGCGTCCAGCGAGACCCGCCTGATCCTGCGCAAGCCCTCGTCACAGATCGAGGGCTTGCTGGGCTATGCCAACGAGCCCGAGCTGATCCACCGCGACAACCTCGTGCTCGCCTGACCCGTCAGCCCAGCTGCGGCGCGAGGCGGCGACGCGCCTCGTCGAGCGCCAGCTTCTCGCGCGCGGCGTAGTCGGCCAGCTGGTCCTCGCCGATGCGGCCGACGTTGAAGTAGGTCGCCTCCGGATGGGCCAGGTAGAAGCCGCTGACGCTGGCCGCCGGCATCATCGCCAGGCTCTCGGTCAGCGTCATGCCGATGTCGTTCGCCGCCAGCACCTCGAACATCGCGCGCTTGACCGCGTGGTCCGGGCAGGCCGGATAACCCGGTGCCGGGCGGATGCCGCGGTAGGCCTCGGCGATCAGCTGCTCGTTGCTCAGCGACTCGTCGGCCGCATAGCCCCACAGCTCGGTGCGCACGCGCTGGTGCAGGCGCTCGGCGTAGGCCTCGGCCAGACGGTCGGCCAGCGCCTTCAGCATGATGGCGCTGTAGTCGTCGTGATCGGCCAGGAACTGCGCTTCCTTCTTCTCGATGTTCAGGCCGGCGGTGACCGCGAACAGGCCGATGTGATCGGCCTTCGTGCCCTTGGGCGCGATGAAGTCGGCCAGCGAGCGATTCGGCCGCTTCTCGCCGTCGATCACCGGACGCTCGGTCTGCAGGCGCAGCGGCTGCCAGCGCAGCAGCACCTCGGTGCGGCTCTCGTCGGCGTAGACCTCGATCACGTCGTCGTCGACCGTGTTGGCCGGCAGCAGCGCGATGACGCCGTTGGCCTGCAGCCAGCGGCCCTCGATGATCCGCTGCAGCATGCGCTTGCCGTCGCTGAAGACCCGCACGGCCTCGGTGCCGACCACCTCGTCGCGCAGGATCTCCGGGTACTTGCCGGCCAGGTCCCAGGTCTGGAAGAAGGGCGTCCAGTCGATGCACGCGGCCAGCTCGGCCAGGTCGTGGTTGCGGAACACGCGCCGGCCGATGAACTTGGGCACCGGCGGCTGGTAGGCCGACCAGTCGACCGCGTGCTTGTTGGCGCGCGCCTGCGCCAGCGTCACCAGCGGCGTGGCCTTCTTGTTGGCGTGCAGCGTGCGGACCTGTTCGTAGTCGGCCTTCAGCTCGTCGATGTAGCGCGCGGCGCGCTCGTCGCTGAGCAGGTCCGAGCACACGCCCACGCTGCGCGAGGCATCGGGCACGTAGACGACCGGCCCTTCGTAGTGCGGCGCGATCTTCACGGCGGTGTGCACGCGGCTGCAGGTTGCCCCGCCGATCAGCAGCGGCGTGGCGCGGTCGCGGAACCACGGGTCGCGCTGCATCTCGGCGGCGACGTGCTGCATCTCCTCCAGGCTCGGCGTGATCAGCCCGGACAGGCCGATGATGTCGGCGCCCTCGGCCTTGGCGCGCGCCAGGATGTCCTGGCACGGCACCATCACGCCCATGTTGACGACCTCGAAGTTGTTGCACTGGAGGACGACGGTGACGATGTTCTTGCCGATGTCGTGCACGTCGCCCTTGACCGTCGCGATGACGATCTTGCCCTTGGGCTTGACGTCGCCACCGGCGTCCGCGAGGGCCTTCTTCTCGGCCTCGATGTAGGGCAGCAGATGGGCCACGGCCTGCTTCATCACGCGGGCGCTCTTGACCACCTGCGGCAGGAACATCTTGCCCGCGCCGAACAGGTCGCCGACGATGTTCATGCCGGCCATCAGCGGGCCTTCGATGACGTGCAGCGGACGTCCGCCACGGGCCTCGATCTCGCGCCAGGCCTCTTCGGTGTCGACCGAGATGAAGTTGGTGATGCCGTGCACCAGCGCATGGCTCAGTCGCTGAGCCACCGTCACCGGCTGCTCGGCGGTACCGCGCCAGGCGAGCTTGGCGGACTCGTCGCGGGCGGCTCCCTTGGCGGTCTCGGCGATCTCGATCAGGCGCTCGCCGGCATCCGGGCGGCGGTTCAGCACCACGTCCTCGACGCGCTCGCGCAGCACCGGTTCGAGGTCGTCGTAGACGCCCACCATGCCGGCGTTGACGATGCCCATGTCCATGCCCGCGCGGATCGCGTGGTAGAGGAACACGGTGTGGATCGCCTCGCGCACCGGCTCGTTGCCGCGGAACGAGAAGCTGACGTTGGAGACGCCGCCCGAGACCTTGGCGCCGGGCAGGTTGGCCTTGATCCAGCGGGTCGCCTCGATGAAGTCGACCGCGTAGTTGTCGTGCTCCTCGATGCCGGTGGCGATCGCGAAGATGTTCGGGTCGAAGATGATGTCCTCGGGCGGGAAGCCGACCTCGTCGACCAGCACGCGGTAGGCGCGCGCGCAGATCTCGGTCTTGCGCGCGAAGGTGTCGGCCTGGCCCTGTTCGTCGAAGGCCATGACGACGGCCGCCGCGCCGTAGCGCCGCACCAGCCGGGCCTGACGACGGAACTCGGCCTCGCCTTCCTTCATCGAGATCGAGTTGACGATGCCCTTGCCCTGGATGCACTTCAGGCCGGCCTCGATCACGTCCCACTTGGACGAGTCGATCATGATCGGCACCTTGGCGATCTCGGGCTCGCCGGCGATCAGGTTCAGGAACCGCACCATCGCGGCCTTGCTGTCGAGCATGGCCTCGTCCATGTTGATGTCGATGACCTGGGCGCCGTTCTCGACCTGCTGGCGCGCGACGCTCAGGGCGTCCTCGAAGCGGCCTTCCAGGATCATGCGGGCGAAGGCCTTCGAGCCGGTCACGTTGGTGCGTTCGCCGATGTTGACGAACAGCGTGCCGGTGCCGATCTCGACCGGCTCCAGGCCGGACAGGCGCATCGCTGGCGGCGCGGCGCGGTCCTTGAACGTCGGGGCGGCGGTGTGCAGGGGGGCGGTCATGGGCGTCGCGGTCATGCGTTGATCAGGCTGCTGAAGGGCGCATGCTGCGCGCAGCGGGGCTGGTAGCGGCCGACGCGCTGCGCGATCTCCGCGATGTGGCCCGGCGTGGTGCCGCAGCAGCCGCCGGCGATGTTCAGGAAGCCGGCAGCGGCGAACTCCTCGACCAGCCGGCCGGTGACCTCGGGCGTCTCGTCGAAGCCGGTGTCGCTCATCGGGTTGGGCAGGCCGGCATTCGGATAACACGACACGAAGGTCTCGCCGGCGATGCGCGACAGCTCCTCGATGTAGGGCCGCATCAGCGTGGCGCCCAGCGCGCAGTTCAGGCCGATGGCCAGCGGCCGGGCATGCCGCACGCTGTGCCAGAAGGCACCGACCGTCTGCCCCGACAGGATCCGCCCGGAGGCGTCCGTCACGGTGCCGCTGATGATCACCGGCAGGCGCTCGCCGGTCTCTTCCATCAGCTCGTCGAGCGCGAAGATGGCGGCCTTGGCGTTGAGGGTGTCGAAGATGGTTTCGACCAGGAACAGGTCGACGCCGCCGTCGAGCAGGCCGCGGGCCTGTTCGAGGTAGGCCGCCCGCAGCGCGTCGAAGTCGACGTTGCGCGCGCCCGGGTCGTTGACGTCCGGGCTGATGCTGGCGGTCTTGGGCGTGGGGCCGAGCGCGCCGGCCACGAAGCGCGGCTTGTCGGGCGTGCCGTGGCGATCGCAGCTCGCGCGCGCCAGACGGGCGGCGGCCACGTTCATCTCGTAGGCGATGTGGCCCAGGCCGTAGTCTTCCTGGGCGATCGAGGTGGCACCGAAGGTGTTGGTCTCGATCAGGTCGGCGCCGGCGGCCAGGTACTGGTCGTGGATCTCGGCGATCACGTCCGGCCGGGTCAGCACCAGCAGGTCGTTGTTGCCCTTGAGGTCGCTCGGGTGATCGGCGAAGCGCGTGCCGCGGAAGGCGGCCTCATCGAGCTTGTAGCGCTGGATCATCGTGCCCATCGCCCCGTCGAGCACCAGGATGCGTCGGGCAAGCAGGGCCGGCAGGGCGGCACCTCGGGTGTAGGCGGGGGCGGGTGGGGCGGAGGTCATCCGTCAATTGTAGGAAGGGCCCGAAGGCCCCGCCGGGTCGATGACGGGCTGGACGCGCCGCGCGCCGCCGCGATCAGTGCAGCACGACGGGCTGCTGCGCCAGCACGGTGTAGCCGGCCAGGTACTCGTCGACATCGGCGTCATCGGGCGAGGCCTCGATCAGCGCCTGGACGCCTTCCTTGAAATGTTCGGCCAGGGCGCCCTCGATGAAGATCTCGCGGCGCGCGTGCTTGTCGACGATCTCGTAGCCGGCACGCGTCAGCGCGATGCCTTCGGCCATCTCCGGGCGCATCGGGAAACCGGTCGGCGTGTCGACGTCGACCTCGAAGTGGACAACCGCATAGTTCTCCGAGTTGTAGAGCATCTGCATGGTTCTTCTCCGGTTCCGATGGGGGCGAGCTGTGTCTGGACCTGTGGCGGGGCCGGAGCCTGTCGTAGGGCTGCGGCGGTTCCTGCTGCTTGCCAGGTTCATCGGCCTGGCGGGCGATTTCTGTAGCCCGGGGCGCCAGGCGCGTGACTTCCTGCCGACCCTCAGTGGCCCTTCAGGACCAGCTCGATCGGCTCGCCCTGGCGATCGGCCAGACGCACGCGGCGCGGCCAGTGGCCGTTGGCCGGATCGGTCCAGACGTCGGCCTGCGTGGCATCGGGCTCGCCGGTGTCGCGCCGCCAGTGCCAGCTGCCGTCGGCGGCACGACCCTGCAGCACGAAGTGCCAGTCCTGCACGTCGCCGCCGGCACCGGCCACGTCCATCTCGATGCGGCTGCCGTTGGCCGGCAGGGTCTGGACGCCGGCCAGCCGGGCGGCCAGCTGCACCATCCAGCTGACGCGGTCCTGCGCACCGGCCCGCAACGGCAGGTCGGCGGTGCTGGCCGAGAAGGTGATGCGGCCGGGCTGGCCGTCGGCCGGCCGGTTGAAGCTGACCGCCCGTTCGCTGCGGCGCAGCCGGCGTTCGGTGTAGCGCAGCGGCGCCAGGCCGGCCGCGTCGAAACCACCCTCGCTGTGCTGGTGCATCAGCGTGCCGATCAGCGGCAGCTGGCCGTCCAGGTCGAGCGTGTAGCGGCGGCCGTCATGGCGCCAGTCCAGCCGGGCCTCGCCGGCAATCGCGCCGCGCTGCAGCTTGTAGTCCAGCCGGATCGGCGCGGGCGCCGGGACCACCGCTGCGGCGCTGGCGGCGGGGGCGGGGGCGGGGGCGGTGGCTGGGGCATCGTTGACGGCCAGCGTTCGACGGACCGGCCGGGGCACAGGCGCGGGTGCGGCCACGGCGGCAACGGGTGCGGGCTCCGGCGCGACCTCGGCCATGAGCATCCGGGTCGTCATGCTGTGCACACCGGCCGCAGCCGTCGGCGTGGCCGCTGCAGCTGGTCGGGCCAGCCAGCCGGGGGCATCCCGCAGCAACAGGCCATGCAGGGCCAGCACGGCCAGCAGACACAGCAGCGGCGCCTGGCGGTCGGGGCGACGCAGGCGGGTCGGGGCGGGCGGATTTGGCAGGGCAGGGCTCACGTGGGCAGGGTCCGGGTGGACCCGAAATCTACAATGAGAGCCGCCTTCGCCCCTCCCTTGACCCCACATGAAACTTGCCAGCTACAAGGACGGCTCACGCGACGGCCAGCTGGTCGTCGTCTCGCGCGACCTGACCCAGGCGCTCTACGCCAGCGGCATCGCCAGCCGCCTTCGGCAGGTGCTCGACGACTGGAATTTCCTCGCCCCGCAGCTGCAGGACCTGGCCCACACGCTCGACCACGGCAAGGCGCGCCACGCCTTCCCCTTCGATCCGGCGATGTGCATGGCGCCGCTGCCGCGGGCGGCGCGCTGGGTCCAGGCGGGTGCCTACCCGGCCGCCCGCGAACGCCAATGTGCCGGCCTGGGCCTGCCGGTGCCCGAGACCCTGCGCAGCGTGCCGATGCTGCGCGACCGGCCGGCCGACCTGGGGCTGGGCCCACGCCAGGACCTGGCCGTGCGCGACCTCGACGGTGGCATCGACCACGAGATCCACTGGGCCGTGCTGACCGGCGACATCGCCGCCGGCGCCACGCCCGAACAGGCGCTCGAAGGCGTGCGGCTGGTCGGCCTGATGAACGCCTGGGCGCTGCGCGAGACCGCCGATGGCGCAGCGGCCAGCCTGCCGGCCGGCTGGGCCCCCGCGCTGGTGACGCTCGACGAGCTGGACGGCGCCTGGATGCGCGGCAGGCTCGGCCTGAAGGTGACGCTGAAGGTCAATGGCCAGCGCGTCGCCCAGCTGGCGACCGGCGAGGGCCAGCACTGGCATGTCGGCCAGCTGCTGGCGCTGCTGGCACGTGAACGTCCGATCGCCAGCGGGACCGTGCTGAGCTGCGGCCCGATCGGCGTGGCCGAGGCGGCGTCCGGCGTCGCCAGCCGGGCCGAGCAGCCTGCAGCGGACGGCGTGCCGCGCTGGTTCGCCGATGGCGACGGCATCGAGGTCGAGGCCACCGATGCGCAGGGCCATCCGGTCTTCGGCGTGCTCAAGCAGTCGGTGGTCGTGCGTGGCTGACCGACGCGCCTGGCTGTTCGCGGCCTGCGGGGTGATGTGTCTCGGTCTGGGCCTGGCGGCCCCGGTCGCCGCATCGCCGCTGCTGCCGCAGGCGGTCTCGCTGCTCAACGTGGATTCCGGCGCGCACGGGCCGGAAGGTCAGGCGCGGGCGGGCTGCCCGGCGCTGCCGTCGCCGCTCAGCGACGAGGAGTTCGAGCAGCTGCGCAGCAGCTCGCCCAGCCGTGGCGTGCTGCTGCGCATCTGGCATCCGGAGGTGCGCGGCGCGCCGCCGCCCGACGTCGACGAGCACGATGCGCCGCCGCGCGAGTCCTACCTCTACGCGCTGCCGCCGATGGCCTTGCGCGAGTGGATGGTGCCGGGGCCGGAGGTCAGCGCGGCGGTGGCCGCCGTCGAGCGGGTGCTGCTGGAGCTCGACATCGGCGACACCGCCGTGTTTGACAGCCTGCAGGCGATGGCCCGGCTGCCGCTGGGCGGCGCGCCGTCCCGCCCGCCGGTCCCGCCCGTCCTGCCCGAGGCCCTGTCGCAGGCCTTGCAGCGGGCGCTCGACGATGCCTGCCTCGACCCGCCGGCCGACTGGCGGCCGGAGATGCGCGCGCTGTCGTTGCTGACCGGCCTGATGCGCCCGGAAGGTCATGACCCCGGTTACGCGATTGCAGGCTCGATCGCCGATCTGGCCGAATCGCTCGGCAAGCCGGTGGCCGCGCTCGAGACCCCCGAGCGCCAGATCGCGCCGCTGCTGGGCGAGAGCCTGCCCGAGGTCGCCGACCGCGTTCGCCAGACCCTGGAAGCGGCCGCCCGGCCCGAGACGCTGGCCAGCCTGCGCCGGCTGCAGCTGGGCTGGGACGAGTCGGTGCTGTCCGAGCTGACGCTGTTCGAGCGCCGCTGCAACTGTCGCCAGAGCCTGTTCGAACGCCGTCTGTGGACCGATCTGGAGGCCCGCAATACCGGCCTGGCCGAGCAGATCGCGTCGATGCACCGGCGCGGCACCAGCGTCTTCGCGGCGCTCGGTGCGCTGCAGCTCAGCGGCACCGGCGGCGTGATCGCGCTGCTGGAGGCGCAGGGCTTCCAGGTGCAATGGGAAGGCTATCCGCGTCGTCCGCCCGCCACGCCCTGACCGGCACGCGGCCCGACACAAGGGCGCGGGCGGCCGTTAGCATCGATCGACACGATCCACCCACCGTTCACCCCGACGACGGAGACACCATGACCGACACCAGCGGCTACGCCCAGGCCTATCAGCAGGCCAGCGAGGCTTTCGGCAAGTTCGTACCCGGCTTCGAGTTCCTGCAGGGACTCGTCAAGAACGCCGGCAAGTCGATGCCGTCGATGGGCCAGTGGATCGCCCCGACGCTCGATCCGGAAGAGCTCGAACGGCGCATCGAGGAACTCAAGACGGTGCAGTTCTGGCTCGAACAGAACGCCCGCATGATCGGTGCGACCGTGCAGGCGCTCGAGGTCCAGCGCATGACGCTGGGGGCGCTCAAGGGCATGAACGTGTCGATGGGCGACCTGACCGAGGCGCTCAAGGTCAAGGTGCCCGACATCTTCAGCGCCGCTGCCGAGTCGGCCAAGGCTGCTCCGGCTCCTGCACCCGCTCCCGCCGCCGCACCGGCCCCCAAGGCCGCCGCACCGGTCGACGACGCACACAGCGACGATGCCCCGGCCGCTGACGGCGCCGGCCCGGCGATCGACCCGATGCAGTGGTGGGGCGCCCTGACGCAGCAGTTCACCGCACTGGCCAGCCAGGCGATGCAGGCCACCGGCGAAGCCGCCCGGCAGGCCACCGAGGCCGCCCGCCAGGCCAGCGAAGCCACCACCGACGCGACCGCCCAGGCGATGCAGGCGGCCACCGCCGCCGCTGCCGCCGTGGCCGAGCCGGTCGTGAAGGCGGCATCGGCCAAGGCCACGGGAAAGTCCACGGAGAAGGCCTCAGAAAAGGCGCCTGCGAAGAAGTCCGGCGCCAAGGCCGCCGGCAAGGTGGCCAGCAAGGCCGCTGCGAGTCCCAAGGCCGCTGCGCCCCGCAAGGCCACGCCGCGTTCGGCCGGTTGATGTGCCGACCGGACCGGAGGGCCTGACATGAGCACCGCACCACCGCTCGTGGTCCCGGCCTTCTGGCACGCCCACGCCACCCATCCCGATCCGCACATGGCGCTGGCGCTGGCGGCCGCGCAGATCGACGCGCAGATCGATGCGCAGGCCGGCGCCGGGCTGGGCCGGGCCACGCTGGGCTGGATCTACCTGAGCGACCGCTACGCGCCGCAGGCCGAGGCGCTGCTGGCCGAGCTGCAGCAGCGCTGGCCGACGGCGGCCTGGGTCGGCACGACCGGCGTGTCGATCTGCGCCAGCGGCGTCGAATACGACGACGAGCCGGCGCTGGTGCTGATGCTGGCGGCGTTGCCGGCGGGCAGCTTCACGCTCTACAGCGGCGAACACGGCCTGCCGGCCGATGCGCAGGCCGGTGACATCCACACTGCGCTGGTCCATGCCGACGGCCATGTGCCCGAGCTGGCCGAGCTGATCCACGAGCTGGCCGGGCGCACCGCCAGCGGCTACCTGTTCGGCGGGCTGGCGGCCTCGCGCACCCGGGCGGTCCAGTTCTGCGCGCCGGCCCCGGGTTCGGCCTGGCGTGGCGGGGTCTACGAAGGCGGCGTCTCGGGCGTCGCCTTCGGTGCCGGGGTCGGGCTGATCTCGCGCGTGACCCAGGGTTGCCAGCCGGTCGGCCCGAGCCACCGCATCACCGCCTGCGAACAGAACGTCGTGCTGGAGCTGGACGGCGAACCCGCGCTGGACGTGCTGCTGCGCGAGCTGGGTGTCACGCTCGACGAGCCGCGCCGCGCCTTGCCGGTGCTGCGCGCGACGCTGGCCGGCCTGAGCGATGCGGCCGACGAGAGCCTGTCGCGCGGCGGCCAGTTCGGCGCCGACACCCGCGTGCGCCACCTGATCGGCCTGGACCCGGCGCGGCTCGGCTTCGCGGTCGCCGACCGGGTCGACACCGGCATGCGGCTGGCCTTCTGCCAGCGCCATGTCGAGGCGGCGCGGCGCGACCTGGTGCGCATCTGCGCCGAGATCCGCGAGGAACTCTGCCCCGACGACCCGGACGCGCCGCCCGACCTGTCGGCCAGTGCCGACGATCCGGCCGCGCGCATCGCCGGGGCGATCTACGTCAGCTGCAACGGTCGCGGCGGGGCGCATTTCGGTGCCCCGTCAGCCGAGCTGGAGCTGATCCGCCATGCGCTGGGCGACGTGCCGCTGGTCGGTTTCTTCGCCGGAGGCGAGATCGCCCGCCATCACCTGTATGGCTACACCGGCGTGCTGACCGTGTTCACGCGCCGGCCGTGATCCCGCCGATCCACTGCCTGCTGGCCTTCGAGACGCTGGCGCGGCTGCGCAGCGTCACGGCCGCTGGCGAGGCGCTGCACATCACGCCCAGCGCGGTCAGCCACCGCATCCGCCAGCTCGAAGGCCTGCTCGGTCGCCAGCTGTTCCGGCGCGACTTCAGCCTGACGGCCGATGGCCAGGCCGCGCTCGGCCCGGTGCGCGAGGGCCTGCGCGCGCTGCAGCAGCTGGACTCGGCGCCAGCCTCCGCACCGGCCCCGACGCGGCTGCGGCTGGCCGTCACGCCGACCTTCTCGCGCCAGGTGCTGATGCCGCGCCTGCCGAGCTTCCGCCATGCCTATCCGGACATCGAGCTGATCCTGCAGGTCGCCATCCCGCTGGCCGACGTGACGGCCGAACAGGCCGACCTGGAGATCCGCTACGGCCCCGGCGCCTATGCCGGTGTCGAGCAGGTCTGCCTGATGGGCGACGAGGTCACCCCCGTCTGCAGCCCCGACTACCTGCACGAACACGGCCCGTTCGACGGCTTCGACGAGGCCGGGCAGATCGACCGGGCGCGCCTGATCCGCAGCCCGCTGGAGCCCTGGTCGACCTGGTTCCGCGCCATCGGGCTGGAGCGCGCCGAGCCGGCGGTCGGGGCGCAGTTCAACGACGTCGGCCTGGTGCTCGATGCGGCGGCGGCCGGCTTCGGCGTCGCGCTGCTGCGCCTGCAGCTGGGCGCCGCGTGGCTCGACAGCGGCCGGCTGGTCCGGCTGTCGCCGCGCAGCGTGGCCTCGCCGAACGGCCATCACCTGTGCTGGGCACCCGGGGCGCTGGCGCGCTGGGAATGCGCGGCCTTCGTGGATTGGCTGACCGCCAGCCTGGCCAGCCCCGGCCTTGCCGTCGGCTGAAAGCTTTTCAAGCCCGGCCCGCTCAGGTTTCATGTCGCCGGTGCGACGCCGCACCTACAGTCGACGCCATGGGCCGGTTTACAGTGGCGGCCCGAATCCGCAGACCTCCTGCCTGCTTGCGAGTGGAGTCCCCGCCCCGATGAACGCCCCCCTGTCGCGAGACGCGGCCACCGAGTTCGCGCCGACCGAAGTCCTGCTGCAGCCCGATGCAGCCGCGCGCAAGCGCCGCCAGACCGAGGTGGTCGCCGCGCTGACGCCGCTGCTGCCCGCCCATGCGCTGCTGTGGCAGTCCGAGGACACCGTTCCGTACGAGTGCGACGGCCTGACCGCCTACCGCGAGCGCCCGCTGGTCGTCGCGCTGCCGGAGAACGAGGGCCAGGTCGCCGCCGTGCTGAAGGCCTGTCATCGCCTGAACGTGCCGGTGGTCGCGCGCGGCGCCGGCACCGGGCTGTCCGGCGGGGCGATGCCCAACGCGCTGGGCGTGACGCTGTCGCTGGCCAAGTTCAACCGCATCGTCTCGGTCGACAAGCGCAGCCGCACGGCGGTCGTCCAGTGCGGCGTGCGCAACCTGGCCATCAGCGAGGCCGCCGCGCCGCTGGGCCTGTACTACGCGCCCGATCCGTCCAGCCAGATCGCCTGCACGATCGGCGGCAACGTGGCCGAGAACTCCGGCGGCGTGCATTGCCTGAAGTACGGCCTGACGCTGCACAACGTGCTGCAGGTGCGCGGCTACACGATCGAGGGCGAACCGGTGACCTTCGGCAGCCTGGCGCTGGATGCGCCCGGGCTCGACCTGCTGAGCATCGTCGTCGGCAGCGAGGGCATGCTGGCCGTCACCACCGAGGTGACCGTCAAGCTGGTCCCGAAGCCGCGGCTGGCGCGCTGCATCATGGCCAGCTTCCCGACCGTGCAGAGCGCCGGCGAGGCGGTCGCGCAGATCATCGCCAACGGCATCATCCCGGCCGGCCTGGAGATGATGGACAAGCCGATGACCGCCGCCGTCGAGGATTTCGTCCATGCCGGCTACGACCTCGACGCCGCCGCGATCCTGCTGTGCGAGAGCGACGGCACGCCCGAGGAGGTCGAGGAAGAGATCGGCCGCATGCAGGCCGTGCTGTCGGCCTGCGGCGCGACCCGTCTGGAGGTCAGCCGCGACGAGGCCCAGCGGCTGCGCTTCTGGAGCGGGCGCAAGAACGCCTTCCCGGCGTCCGGCCGCATCAGCCCGGACTACATGTGCATGGACTCGACCATCCCGCGCAAGAAGCTGGCCGAGATCCTGCTGGCCATCGCCGAGATGGAGAAGAAGTACCAGCTCGGCTGCTGCAACGTCTTCCATGCCGGCGACGGCAACCTGCACCCGCTGATCCTGTTCGATGCCAACGACCCGGACCAGCTGCACCGGGCCGAGCAGTTCGGCGCCGACATCCTCGAGACCAGCGTGATGCTGGGCGGCACCGTCACCGGCGAACACGGCGTGGGCGTGGAGAAGCTGAACTCGATGTGCGTGCAGTTCTCGCCCGAGGAACGCGAGCAGATGTTCGCCGTCAAGCGGGCCTTCGACTCGCGCGGGCTGCTCAACCCCGGCAAGGTCATCCCGACGCTGCACCGCTGTGCCGAATACGGCCGCATGCACGTCAGCAAGGGCCTGCTGCCGTTCGCCGAGCTGCCGCGCTTCTGAGCCGGCGGCCCGCAACCCATCCACCGCATCCGGTCTTCACATCACGATGAGCAAGGCATTGAACAGCCTGGTCGAGCGCGTCCGCGCCGCCCGGGCCGACCGCCGCCCGCTGGCCATCCAGGGCGCCGGCAGCAAGGCGTTCTACGGCGAGGCCGCACGCGGCGACCGGCTCGACCTGCGCGAGCTGTCGGGCATCAGCAGCTACGAGCCCAGCGAGCTGGTGCTGACCGCCCGCGCCGGCACGCCGCTGGCCGATGTCGAGGCCGCGCTGGCCGAACGTGGCCAGTGCCTGCCGTTCGAGCCGCCGCGGTTCCCCGATCCGGACCGGCCCGGCCAGCGCGGCGGCACGGTCGGCGGCATGGTCGCGGCGGGCCTGTCCGGCCCGAGCCGCGCCAGCGTCGGCGGCGTGCGCGACTACGTGCTCGGCGCGACGCTGCTGAACGGCCGCGCCGAGCTGCTGAGCTTCGGCGGCCAGGTCATGAAGAACGTCGCCGGCTACGACGTCTCGCGGCTGCTGGCCGGCTCGATGGGCATGCTGGGCGTGATCTGCGAGGTCTCGCTGAAGGTGCTGCCGGTCGCGCCCGCCACCGCGACGCTGCGTTTCGACTGCACCGAGGCCGACGCCATCGAGCGCCTGCAGGCCTGGGGCGGCCAGCCGCTGCCGCTGCAGGCCAGCGCCTGGTGGCAGGGCGCGCTGGTGCTGCGACTGGGGGGCGCCAAGGCGGCGGTCGACGCGGCCGTGCAGGCCTTCCAGGCCCAGGGCGGCGACCTGATCGACGCGCCGCTGGCGCAGCGCTTCTGGAACGGCCTGCGCGACCAGACCGACGAGTTCTTCGACCAGGCCCGCCGCAGCCTGATCGACGGCGGCGCCGGCCTGTGGCGCATCAGCGTGCCGGCCGGTGCCGCGCCGCTGGCGCTGCAGGGCGAGCAGCTGATCGAGTGGCACGGCGCGCAGCGCTGGTGGGTCAGCCGCGAGCCGGCCGCGCACATCCGCGCCGTCGCGGCCCGGGCCGGCGGCCACGCCACGCTCTACCGGGCCCGCGACAAGGCCGCGCTGCTGGCCGGCGCGCCGGTGTTCGAGCCGTTGGTCGCGCCGCTGGACCGCATCCACCGCGAACTCAAGACCAGCTTCGACCCCGACCGCGTGTTCAACCCGGGCCGGCTGTATCCGGACCTCTGAGCCCCGACCCCTGAGCCTCGAACGCCGACACCTGCCTTCATGCAAACCCATCTCGCCCCCGAATACGCCGGCACGCCCGAAGGCGAGGCCGCGCAGGCCATCCTGCGCAAGTGCGTGCACTGCGGCTTCTGCACCGCCACCTGCCCGACCTACCAGCTGCTGGGCGACGAGCTGGACGGCCCGCGCGGCCGCATCTACCTGATCAAGCAGGTGCTGGAAGGCGAGACGCCGACCCGCAAGACCCAGCAGTACCTGGACCGTTGCCTGACCTGCCGCAACTGCGAGAGCACCTGCCCGTCGGGCGTGCAGTACGGCCAGCTGGTCGAGATCGGCCGCGCGGTGGTCGAGGCCAAGGTCGAGCGTCCGGCCGGCGAGCGGCTGGTGCGCGCGGCGCTGCGCGAGGGCATGACCTCGCCGCTGTTCGCGCCGGCGCTGAAGCTCGGCCAGATGGTCCGGCCGCTGCTGCCGTCGTCGCTGAAGAACAAGGTGCCGCCCCGGCCCGGTGCCGAGCAGCAGGCCCACGCCCGCCGCTGGCCGACCCGCAGCCACCCGCGCCGCGTGCTGATGCTGATGGGCTGCGTGCAGCCGGCGCTGGCGCCCAACATCAACACGGCGACCGCCCGCGTGCTGGACGCCTGCGGCATCCAGACGCTGGTGTCCGACGAGGCCGGCTGCTGCGGCGCGATCCGCGCGCACCTGAACGACCACGACGGCGCGCTGGCCGACATGCGCCGCAACATCGACGCCTGGTGGCCGCTGGTCGAGGGCATCGGCGACAACCAGCCGGTCGAGGCGATCGTCTTCAACGCCTCGGGCTGCGGCGTCACCGTCAAGGAATACGGCCATGCGCTGCGCCACGACCCGGCCTATGCCGACAAGGCCGCGCGCATCAGCGCCGTCGCGCGCGACCTGTCCGAGCTGCTGCCGGACCTGCTGCCGGCGCTGAAGTCGCGCCTCGGCCTGCGCCCGCCCGGTGCGCCGACACGCGGCAAGCTGGCCTATCACCCGCCCTGCACGCTGCAGCACGGCCAGAAGCTGCGCGGCGGTGTCGAGGCCGCCTTCACCGAGCTGGGCTACGAGGTCCACCTCGCCACCCAGGACCCGCACCTGTGCTGCGGCTCGGCCGGCACCTACTCGGTGCTGCAGCCCGACATGGCCTACCAGCTGCGCGACCGCAAGATCGGCACGCTGGACGCGCACCGGCCGCAGGCCATCATCAGCGCCAACGTGGGCTGCATCCAGCACCTGCAGACCGGCACCGACACGCCGGTGCGGCACTGGGTCGAGATGCTCGACGAGGCGCTGGAGCGCTGACGCGCCGGCCCTCGGCGCCCCGCCTCAAGCGATCACTCGCTCGCTCGCTCACTCGATCACCAGCCGGTCCAGCCAGCGCGCGCCCGGCGCGATGTCGTCGCGCAGCGCCGGCCGGTAGGGCGGCTCGCCGGGGCGGTCCGGCGGTGCGCTGATGCGGTTCAGGTCGACCGCCTGGGGGCGCCCGACCAGCCGTTCGCCGTCGACCTCGAAGCGGTAGTACAGCCCGTTCCAGAGCTTGGCGCCGAACTCGCGTGGCTGCTTGTAGAGGAACAGCAGGCTGTGCTCCAGCCAGCGCCAGTCACCCGGCCGCACCGTCGCCGGCTGCGCGTAGGGGTAGGGCACGTGGCAGGCCAGCTCGACCTCGCCGCCGATGCACTTGAACTCCTTCATCGACAGGAAATGGTCGGTGAAGACCGCATGCGCCAGCGCCAGCGTGAAGCGGGCGCTCCCATCGCCTTGCGGCTCGAAGCGGATCTGGCCGAGGCGAATCGGCTCGCCCTCGCCGGCTCTGGGATAGGCCGTGAGCGTGCGCTCACCTTGCAGCTCGAAGGCGTGGCCGCTGGGCGCGATCGGACAGGTCGCCAGCAGGGCCAGCGCGGCATTCAGGACGGGTCGCATCGAGGTGATGCTATCGACGCCGGCCGGCCTGGCGATCAGGGCCTGCCCGCAGCCGCCGGCCGGCGCGCCAGCAGCAGGTAGATCACCAGCCCGGCCAGCAGCGCGAAGGCGGCGATCAGCAGCGAGGTCGTGAAGCCGTCGTGCGGCGTCGCGCTGCGGGTCAGCACGGCGGCCACCAGCAGCGGGCCGGCGATCTGGCCCAGGCCGTAGCTGGCGGTCAGCAGGCCGATCAGCACCGAGGCGCCGTGCGGTCGCAGCCGGCGGGCTTCCTGCAGCGCGAACAGCGTGATGGCGGTGAACGGCAGGCCCAGCAGCAGGCTGCCGAGCGCGAAGCCGGCCAGCGTCGGCAGCCAGACGCTCAGCAGCACGCCGGCCGCCTGCATCGCGTAGCAGCCGGCCAGCAGGTGGCGGCGATCCCAGTGCATCGGCAGGCGCAGCGTCAGCAGCGCGCCGAGCGACACGCCCAGGCCGAACAGCGGCCAGAACAGGTCCAGCCAGACGGAGCCCGGCAGTGCCTGGCGGGCGATCACCGGCAGGAAGGTCGCCGTGACGATGTAGCCGAAGCCGGCCAGCCCGTAGGCCAGCGCGAAGGCCGCCAGCGCGGGGCGCCGCAGCGGGCCGTCAGGCTGCGCCGCGCCGCCCGTCACGCCGACGCTGCCGTGCAGGCGCGGCCAGGCCAGCGCCATCAGCAGCAGGGCCAGCAGCGCCATCGCCAGCCAGCCCTGCCAGGCCTGCCAGCCGTGCGCCACCATCGCGCTGGCGGCCAGCCCGCTGGTGCTGATGCCCAGGCCCGGGCCGATGTAGATGACACCCGCCAGGGCCGGCGCGCCCAGTGCCGTCAGCCGGGCCAGGCACCAGCCCGACGTGTAGACGAACACCAGCGCGCTGGCCAGTCCGGCCAGGAAACGCCACCACGGCCAGGCCGCCGGCCACGGCAGCGCCATGCCGGCGGTCAGCGCCAGCGTCGCGACCAGGCCGATGCGGATCGCCCGGGTCGGCACGACCGGCGCCTGCCGGCCGAAGCGCCGCCACAGCCACGGCTGCATCGCGCAGGCCAGCGCGCCGAGCCAGTAGCCCAGGTAGTTCGCCGTCGCCAGCAGGCTGCCGCCGCGCAGGTCGACCACGCCATCGGCCAGCATCATCGGCAGCAGGGGGGTGAAGGCGAAGCGGCCGATGCCCATGGCGGTGGCCAGGCAGAGCAGGCCGGCGAGGGCGGTGGGCCAGGGGCTGGGGTGCGGCGTCGTGCCGTCGTTCCGGGAAGGTGATGCGGGCATCGGCGGATTGTCGGGGCGGCCGGGACGGCCGGGACGGCCTTGGCATGCCTCCTGCATACACGGTTTGCATACAAGCGGAATGCACCCACGCGGTGCATCCGATGATCCACCCCGATCCGCCTCGATCCACCCCGCGCCGACGCGCACCACCCCGGAGCCCCCGCCATGCAACGACGTTCCTTCCTTGGCCTTCCGCTGGCCGCCGCCACCCTGGTCGCCGCCCTGATGCCCCTGGCTGCCCAGGCCCAGGCTGCGCTCGACGAGGTCATGGCCCGCAAGTCCATCAGCATCGCGGTGCCGACCGACTTCCCGCCCTACGGCTTCGTCGGCATCGACCTCAAGCCGCAGGGCCTGGACGTCGACATGGCCAACCTGATCGGCGCAAAGCTGGGCGTGAAGGTCGAGCTCGTGCCGGTGACCAGCGCCAACCGCATCCCCTACCTGCAGACCCACAAGGCGCAGCTGGTGATCTCGACGCTGGGCAAGAACCCGGAACGCGAGAAGGTCATCGACTTCACGGCCGCCTACTCGCCGTTCTTCCAGGCGGTGTTCGCGGCGAAGTCGCTGTCGATCAAGTCGTTTGCCGATCTGGCCGGCAAGACCGTCGGCGTGACGCGCGGTGCGATCGAGGACATGGAGCTGAGCAAGCTCGCGCCGGCCAGCGCCGACATCAAGCGCTTCGAGGACAACAACGCGACCGTCTCGGCCTTCGTCGCCGGCCAGGTCCAGGTGATCGCGACCGGCGCCTCGGTGGCCGGCAACATGATGCAGCGCAACCCGCAGCTGGGTGCCGAATACAAGCTGCTGATCAAGGACTCGCCCAACTTCATCGGCGTGGCCAAGGGCGAGGACAAGCTGCGCCTGAAGATCAACGAGATCATCGCGGCGGCCAAGGCCTCCGGCGAGATCGACAAGCTGGCCGTCAAGTGGCTCGGCCGCCCGGCTGGCGAGCTGCCGAACTGACGTGGGCGGGCGCGTCGACATGCGTTCCGCGATGACCGTCGCGATGACTGCTGCGATGATCTTCGCGACCCCCTGCCCCGGGTGGCTCACATGCTGAGCCTGGACTTCGCCGCCGTGCTGTCCGAGTGGCCGCTGCTGCTGCGCGGCATCGGTGCCACCGTCGTGCTGACCGCCGTGGCCACGGTGTTCGGGCTGGCGCTGGGCATCGCCTGCGCCTGGGCGCGCACGTGGGGGCCGCGGCCGCTGGGCGTGCTGGTGTCGGGCTATGTCGAGCTGATCCGCAACACGCCCTTCATCGTCCAGCTGTTCTTCGTGTTCTTCGGCCTGCCCAGCCTGGGCTGGCGGCTGAGCCCGGAGGCGGCGTCGGTGCTGGCGATGGTGATCAACCTGGGCGCCTATGCCGCCGAGATCGTGCGGGCCGGCGTGCAGGCCACGCCGCGCGGCCAGATCGAGGCCGGCCTGAGCCTGGCGCTGACCCGTCGCCAGGTGTTCCTGCGCGTGGTGCTGCCGCCGGCGCTGTCGCGCGTCTGGCCGGCGATGGTCAGCCAGATCGTCATCGTGATGCTGGGCTCGGCGGTCTGCGGCCAGATCGCCACGCAGGAGCTGTCGTACTACGCCAACCTGATCCAGAGCCGCAACTTCCGCGCCTTCGAGGCCTACATCGTCGTGACCGTGCTGTACCTCGCGCTCGCGGTCGGGCTGCGCCAGCTGCTGCGCTGGGCCGGCCCGCGTTTCCTGTTCGGACGCTGAGGAGGGCGCGGACCATGGTCGATTTCAGTCTCTGGGACATCGTGCGCAACCTGCTGCTGGCGGCGCGCTGGACGGTCCTGCTGTCGCTGGTCGCCTTCATCGGCGGCGGGCTGGTCGCGCTGGCGTTGCTGGTCGCGCGGATCGCCCGCGTGCGCGGTGCCGAACGGGGCGTGGCGCTGTACGTGCAGGTCTTCCAGGGCACGCCGCTGCTGATGCAGCTGTTCCTGTCCTACTTCGGGCTGGCGATGCTCGGGCTCGATGTGCCGGCCTGGCTGGCCGCCGGGCTGGCGCTGACGCTCTACACCAGCGCCTTCCTGGTCGAGATCTGGCGCGGCTGCGTGCTGGCCATCCCGAAGGGCCAGTGGGAGGCCGCCGCCAGCCTGGCGATGACGCTGGGCGAGCAGCTGCGCCATGTCATCGCGCCGCAGGCGCTGCGCATCGCCGTGCCGCCGACCGTCGGCTTCCTGGTGCAGGTGGTCAAGGGCACGGCGCTGGCCTCGGTGATCGGCTTCGTCGAGCTGACCAAGGCCGGCACGATGATCACCAACGCCACCTTCCAGCCCTTCACCGTCTACGCCTGCGTGGCGCTGATGTATTTCCTGCTCTGTTATCCGATCTCGGCCTGGAGCCGGGTGCTTGAAAGGAAGATCCACCGTGGCCGCTGATCAGACTGCCGAGCCGACCGCCCCCGTGACGGCCCCCATCGTCGAGATCCGCGCGCTGCGCAAGCGCTACGGCACGCACGAGGTGCTGCAGGGCATCGACCTGGCCGTGCAGACCGGCGAGGTCATCGCCATCATCGGCAAGAGCGGCTCGGGCAAGAGCACGCTGCTGAGGTGCATCAACGGCCTGGAGGAGTTCCAGGACGGCAGCCTGCAGGTCGCCGGCCAGCCGCTGCGGCATGGCGACGCGGTGGCGATGCGCGCGCTGCGCCAGCAGGTCGGCATGATCTTCCAGAGCTTCAACCTGTTCCCGCACCTCGATGTCGGCCACAACGTGATGCTCGCGCCCGCGCTCGTGAAGGGCCGTCGCGGGGCGCCGGCCGAGGCGCGTGCGCAGGCGCTGCTGGAGCGGGTCGGCCTGGGCGAGAAGTTCGGCGCCTGGCCGGACCAGCTGTCGGGCGGCCAGCAGCAGCGCGTGGCGATCGCGCGGGCGCTGGCGATGGATCCGGCCGTGCTGCTGTGTGACGAGATCACCTCGGCGCTGGACCCCGAACTGGTCGGCGAGGTGCTGAAGGTCGTCGAGTCGCTGGCCGACGACGGCATGACGCTGCTGATGGTCACGCACGAGATGAACTTCGCCCGCAAGGTGGCCGACCGGGTCGTCTTCATGCACGCCGGGCGCATCCACGAGATGGGGTCGCCCGATGAGTTGTTCGGCGCGCCGCGCACGCCCGAACTGCAGCAGTTCCTGTCCGCGCTGCACTGAGGTCAGCCCGGATGCCGGCGGCCGCCGGGGGCAGGGAAGATCGCGCGGTCGCCTTCATCGCCACCGCAGCCGAGCCGCCTTGACCGATCCCGCCCGCCCCCAGCCGACCGACCGCGCCCGCTACCGCCACTTCAGCGCCATCCCGACCCGCTGGGCCGACAACGATGCCTACGGGCACGTCAACAACGTCGTGTACTACGCGTGGTTCGACACGGCGGTGAACCGGCACCTGATCGAGGCGGGCGTGCTGGACGTCGCCAGCAGTCCGGTGATCGGTCTGGTGGTCGAGACGCGCTGCAACTACTTCTCGTCGGTGGCCTTTCCGGACACCGTGCACGCCGGCCTGCGCGTGCTGCACCTCGGGCGATCGAGCGTGCGCTATGAAATCGGCTTGTTCCGCGGCGAGGCCGATCGGGCTTCGGCGGTGGGGGAGTTCGTCCACGTCTACGTGGAACGGGCCACGCAGCGGCCGGTGGAGATCCCCGAAACCGTGCGTAACCTGTTGTTGACGCTGCGCTGACAAACGCCGGTGTTAACCCCCGAAGGGCCTCGGACCTCGGGTTTGCTCGGATGCTTGCACGTTTAAAGACTGATTAAATTATTGGATGGAAACGGTTCCACTTGTTCCACGCTGCGTGGTAAACCGGTTCCAGTCCTGCATCTGCAGCTCAAGTTCCCATCCCAAAGGAGACAGCATGATCGTTCGACCCACTCAACTTGTCGCCGCGCTGATCGCGGGCTTCGCCATGGTCGGCGCCGCTCAGGCGCAGAAGGCTGAAGTCATCCACTGGTGGACGTCCGGTGGCGAAGCCGCCGCGATCAAGGAATTCGCCACCATGTACAACAAGCTCGGTGGTTCCTGGCAGGACAACCCCGTCGCCGGCGGCGGCGGCGGTGCGGCCCGCACCGTGATCATCAACCGCATGCAAGGTGGCGATCCCCCCACCGCTGCCCAGTTCAACTACTCCAACCAGTACCGCGAAGCCATCTCGGCCGGCCTGCTGAACAACCTGGACGACCTGGCGAAGAAGGAAAACTGGGACGCCGCCCTGCCGGACTCGATCAAGACCTCCATCAAGGTCAACGGCAGCTACTACGCCGTGCCGGTCAACCTGCACATGCCGCACTGGGTGTGGTCCAACAAGGCCGTGCTGGCCAAGGCCGGCATCACCAAGGACCCGCAGAACCTGGCTGAAGTCATCGCCGCGATGGACGCCGTCAAGGCCAAGGTGCCGGGCGTGATCCCGCTGGCGCTGGGTGGTCAGGGCTGGCAGGAAAACATCCTGTTCCGCGACGTGCTGCTGGCCAATGGCGGCAAGGACCTGTGGCTGAAGGTGCACAAGGACAAGGACCTGTCGAGCAAGGAATTCCGCAAGTCGCTGGAAGACTTCCGCAAGCTGAAGGGCTATGTGGATGCCGGTTCGCCGGGCCGCGACTGGAACCTGGCCACCGGCATGGTGATCGAGGGCAAGGCCGCTTTCCAGTTCATGGGTGACTGGGCCAAGGGCGAGTTCATCAACGCCGGCAAGGTGCAGGGCAAGGACTTCGGCTGCGCCCTGGTCGCCGGCCCGACCACCCCGTACGTGATCGGTGGCGACGTGTTCGTCTTCCCGAAGAGCGACAAGCCGGGCGTCAAGGAAGCCCAGGCCAAGCTGGCCGCGATGATGTACTCGAAGGAAGGTCAGGTCGCCTTCAACAACAAGAAGGGCTCGATCCCGATCCGCACCGACGTCGACCTGTCGCAGATCGACGCTTGCGCGGCCACCGGCGTGAAGGCGCTGAAGGAGCGTCGTCTGGTCGAGAGCGAAGGCCAGCTGCTGTCGCCTGACGCGCTCGGCGCGTTCGAGGATGCCGTCAGCAAGTTCTGGAACTCCACCCAGTCCGTCGACGACGCCCTGAAGGTCATGCAGGTCGCTGTGAAGCGCTGATCCTGCAAGTCCCGAGGTCCGGTCGACCCGTTCGACCGGCCTCTGGCGAGGGACGGCGCGTGATTCACGCGCCGTCCGCTTTTCTCCCCTGATTCCTGCCTTCAGGCGCCCATGTGGGCCGGCCTGAGGGCTCACTGTTGCCGATGGAGTGCCCAGCCATGGCTGCGAGCAAGCGACCCCGACGGTTGAACCTGGCCGTTCACGCGGCCCTGTTGCCCATGGCCATCACGGCCCTGCTGGCCTACGTGGGTTCGGTGCTGTGGAGCATCCGGATCTCGTTCACCTCGTCCAAGATGTTCACGTCGTCCGATTTCGTCGGCATGGCGCAATACACCCGCCTGTGGGAGACCGACCGCTGGACGGCGGCGGCCCAGAACATGGGCGTGCTGGTGATCGTCTACATCGGTGCGGTCATCGTGCTCGGCACGCTGATGGCGATCTTCATCGACCAGCAGGTCAAGGCCGAGAGCTGGTTCCGCACCATCTTCCTCTACCCCTATGCGATGAGCTTCGTCGTCACCGGGCTGATCTGGCAGTGGCTGTTCAACCCGACGATGGGCCTGCAGAACTTCGTCGTCGGCCTGGGCTTCACCGGCTTCCGGCTGGACTGGACGGTGAGACCGGAGACAGCGATCTACGCGATCGGTCTGGCGATGGTCTGGCAAGGCAGCGGCACGACCATGGCGATCATCCTGGCCGCACTTCGCGGCGTGGACGAGGAGCAATGGAAGGCGGCCCGCCTGGACGGCGTCTCCAAGCCGCGCTACTACTTCAGCGTCGTGCTGCCCCAGCTCGGCCCGGCCTACGCGACCGCGCTGGTGCTGCTGGCCGTGGCGCTGGTGCGCACCTACGACATCGTGCTGGTGATGACCAGCGGCGGCCCGGGTGATGCCAGCGAAGTGCCGGCGAAATTCATCATCGACCACCTGTTCGGCCGCAACAACATCGGCCTGGCATCGGCCGCCTCGGTGGTGCTGCTGCTGACCGTGTTCTCGGTGCTGGCACCGCTGCTGTACTGGCGCTCGCGTGTCGAGGCTCGCCAGAACGCCGGACATTGAAAGGGCTCCCCATGTCGTCCAACCCGCAGACCCTGTCCACGCCGGCGATGGCCTCCGCGCCGGCCCGCACGCAGCGGCCGCGCAAGCCGCTGTTCACGCCCGCACGCATCGGCATCTATGCCTTCCTGATCAGCGTGTCGGCCTTCTTCCTGCTGCCGCTGTACGTGATGCTGATCACGTCGCTGAAGACCGCCACCGAGGTCCGCCAGGCCGTGCTGTTCGGCTGGCCCGCCATCCCGCAGTTCGGCAACTGGGTGGAAGCCTGGTCGACCGCCTGCATCTCGATCGCCTGCAACGGCATCCAGGGCGGCTTCTGGAACTCGGTGCGCATCGTCGTGCCGGCCACCATCATCTCGGTGATGCTGGGTGCGCTCAACGGCTATGCGCTGAGCTTCTGGCGCAACAAGTGGGGCGACCTGCTGTTCGGGATCATCCTGCTGGGCGCCTTCGTGCCCTTCCAGATCATGGTCTACCCGCTGGTGACGTGGTTCCGCATGGGCGGCTTCTACAACACCTACTGGGCCATCGTGCTGACGCACTGCATCTTCGGCATGCCGGTGCTGACCATCCTGTTCCGCAACTACTACGTCGCCGTGCCGCAGGAGCTGTTCAAGGCCGCGCGCATCGACGGTGGCGGCTTCTGGCGCATCTTCTTCCAGCTGATGCTGCCGATGGCCACGCCGATGCTGATCGTCGCGGTGATCCTGCAGGTCACCGGCATCTGGAACGACTTCATGTTCGGCCTGATCTTCGCCGGCAAGGAGAACTACCCGATGACGGTGCAGCTCAACAACCTGGTCAACACGACCCTGGGCGAGCGTCGCTACAACATCGACATGGCCGCCACCATCCTGACCTCGCTGGTGCCGCTGGCGGTGTACTTCTTCTCCGGTCGCTGGTTCGTGCGCGGCATCGCTGCGGGCGCGGTCAAGGGCTGAACCTCCACATCCTCAAGCAGACACGACACACATCATGGCCAGCGTCACCATCGACAACCTCGACATCGTGCTCGGGGGCAACACCATCCTCAAGGGCATGAACCTGGACATCGCGCACGGCGAGTTCCTGGTCCTGCTCGGCCCTTCGGGCTGCGGCAAGTCCACGCTGCTGCACACCATCGCCGGCTTCAATGAAGTCGCCGAAGGCAGCATCCGCATCGGCGAGCGCGACGTCACCTGGGCCGACCCGAAGGACCGCGAGATCGGCATGGTCTTCCAGTCCTACGCGCTCTACCCGACGATGAACGTCGAGAAGAACATGTCCTTCGGCCCGCGCGTGGCCGGCATCCCCAAGGACGAGATCGACCGCCGCGTCAACAAGGCGGCCGAGATGCTGCACCTGACGCCGCTGCTCAAGCGCCGTCCGGCCCAGCTCTCCGGCGGCCAGCGCCAGCGCGTGGCGATCGGCCGTGCGGTGGTGCGCGACGCCAAGGTCTACCTGTTCGACGAGCCGCTGTCCAACCTCGACGCCAAGCTGCGCGCCGAGCTGCGCCGCGAGTTGAAGCAGCTGCACCGCCAGCTCGACGCGACGATGATCTACGTCACCCACGACCAGGTCGAGGCGATGACGCTGGCCGACCGCATCGCGGTGATGAAGGCCGGCGTGATCCAGCAGATCGGCGCGCCCGACGAGATCTACAGCCGCCCGGTCAACCTGTTCGTGGCCGGCTTCCTCGGCTCGCCGACGATGAACGTCATGCGCGGCAAGCTCAACACGAACGGCGGCCTGCGCTTCGAGAGCCAGGCCTTCAGCACCGACGTGTCGGCCTACCCGTTCCAGCAGTCGCCGGCCGCCGGCGAGGTCGTGCTGGGCGTGCGGCCGGAGCAGGTCCGGCTGGCTCACGCGATGAGCCCGGACACGCCGCACCAGGGCACGATCTCGGTGGTCGAACCGCTCGGCCCGCAGCAGATCATCTGGTTCACGGTCGGCGAGAACACGCTGTCGGCCATCGTCGACGACCAGTGGAAGGGCCAGCCCGACGATCCGGTGTTCTTCGGCTTCGACCTGCCACGCGCGTCGATGTTCGACGCCGCCAGCGAAGCCCGGCTCTGATCTGACGCACCCCCTCGCGGTGACGCCCCCCGGCGTCGTCGCAGGGGGTTTTCTCGGTCTCGCGAAGAAACCGGTTCCACTGCCCCGCCGGTCGGACCTGGAGGACGGTGATGCAAGCCCAGACCCTGCCCGCGATCGAACGACAGCTGCACGACGGCTGGCAGTTGCGCGAGGTCGATCCGGCCCTCGACGAGGCCGCGCTGCATGGCTCGGCCGACGGCTGGCTGCCGGCTCGTGTGCCCGGCACGGTCTACCGCGACCTGATCGACGCGGGCCGCATTCCCGATCCCTACGAGGCCCGTCACGAGGCCGACGTGCAGTGGGTCGCCGAGCGCGACTGGCTCTGGCGGCTGGACTTCGAGGTCGCGGCCGACGAGGCCCGCCGCCGCACGACGCTGTGTTTCGACGGCCTGGACACCATCGCGCAGGTCTGGCTCGACGGCCACCTGATCGCCCGCAGCGACAACATGTTCGTGCCGCTGCAGGTCGACGTCACCCTCGCCCCTGGCCCGCACCGCCTGCTGCTGCGCTGTGACAGCGCGCTGCGCCACGGCCGCATGCTGCAGGCCCGGCTGGGCACGCGGCCGCTGTGGAACGGCGACAGCAGCCGGCTCTATGTGCGCAAGGCGCCCTACCACTACGGCTGGGACTGGGGCCCGACGGTGCTGACGGCCGGCCCGTGGAAGCCGGTGCGGCTGCTGGCCGATGACGTGCGCATCGAGTCGCTGCACAGCCCCGTCTGGCTCGGCGAGGCGCTCGACCGCGCGCGGGTCGACGTGGTGCTCGGCCTGAGCGGCACGTTCGATGGCATCGAGGTCGAACACCGCCTGCTCGATCCGCAAGGCCTTGAAGTGGCCACGCACCGCAGCGCCGCCGTGGCCGACCACCGCGCCGGCCTGGCCATCGCCGCGCCACAGCTCTGGTGGCCGGCGGGGCAGGGCGCGCAGCCGCTCTACACGCTGACGACGCGGCTGCTGCACGGCGAGGTCGAGCTGACCCGCACGCAGCGCCGCCTCGGGCTGCGCCGCATCCGGCTGGTGCAGGAGCCGGTGGCCGGCGAGCCGGGCCAGAGCTTCTTCTTCGAGGTCAACGGCCGCGCCTTCTTCTGCGGTGGCGCCAACTGGATCCCCGACGACCTGCTGCTCGAACGCGTCACGCCCGAGCGTTACCGCGACCGCGTGCAGACCGCCGTCGACGGCGGCCACACGATGCTGCGCGTGTGGGGCGGCGGCATCTACGAGGACGACGCCTTCTACGACGCCTGCGACGAACTCGGCGTGCTGGTCTGGCAGGACTTCCTGTTCGCCTGCGGCCTGTACCCGGCCCACGACGCCTACCTCGCCAGTGTCGAGGCCGAGGCGCGCGCGGCCATCACCCGGCTGCGCCACCGCGCCAGCCTGGCGATCTGGTGCGGCAACAACGAGGACTACACGCTGGCCGAGTCGGTCGGCGCGCACGGCCCCGGCAGCGACACGGTCCGCTTCGACGCCCGCCGCATCTACGAGCAGCTGCTGCCCACGCTGTGCGCCGAACTCGATCCGCAGCGGCCCTACTGGCCCGGCAGCCCGTACACGCCGGGGGTCGACGGCCTGCAGAACTCGCAGGACAAGACCGCCGGTGACCGCCACAGCTGGGAGGTCTGGCACCAGCTGATGCTCCCGTACCAGCGTTATGCCGAGGTCGGCGCGCGTTTCGTCAGCGAGTTCGGCCTGCAGTCGCATCCGTCGCTGGCGGTGCTGCATGCGGCCATTCCGGACGAATCCGAGCGCCGCCCTGGCAGCCGCACGCTGCAGTGGCACAACAAGGCTTCATCGGTGGTCGGTGCCGACGGCCATCGCCGGCTGGCCGTCTACCTGGCCGACAACCTGCCGCCGGTGACCACGCTGGCCGCCGAGGTGCAGGCCACGCAGTTCGTCCAGGCCGAGGCGATGCGCCATGCCTACGAGGCCTTCCGGCGCCGCTGGCAGCGCCCTGGCGCGCGCGCCTGCGGCGGTGCGCTGGTCTGGCAGCTCAACGACTGCTGGCCGGTGTCGAGCTGGGCCATCGTCGACAGCGCCGGCCACCGCAAGCCGGCCTGGCACGTGATCCGCCGCGCGCTGGCGCCGCTGGCCTGCGCGGTGCGGCGCGATGCGGTCGACCCGTCCGGCGCGAGCGCCTGGGCCATGTCGTCGCTGGACCAGTCCGTGCAGGCCCAGGCGCGCTGGACGCTGCAGACACTGGCGGGCGAGACCCTCGATCAACACGAGCAGATCGTCGATCTGCCCGCCAACGCCAGCACCGAGCTGAACGTGCCCGAACGCTGGCGACAGGGCGGTGACCGGCCACTCGTCGCCGCGCTGAGCCTGTCGGCTACGGGGCTGCAGGCGCGTGCGTTGGCCTGGCCCGAGCCGCACCGCTGGGCGCCGGTCGAGGATCCGCAGCTGAACATCGAGACGCTGGCCGGCGGCCTGCTGCGTGTCACGGCCGCGCGCCCCGCCAAGGGCGTCTGGTTCGACGCATCCGGCGCCACCTTCTCCGACAACTTCATCGACCTGCTGGCCGGCGAATCGCGCGAGATCCGCGTGGACGGCCCGGTCGACGGCTTGCGCGTGGTCAGCCTCCACGACCTGCAGGCGAGGGGCTGACGTGAGCACGATCCGGGACGTCGCCAAGCTCGCGGGCGTCGGCGTGGCCACGGCATCGCGTGCGCTGTCCGGCAACGGCTCGGTGGCCGAGGAGACGATCGCCCGCGTGCGGGTCGCCGCCGAGCGGCTGGACTACCGCCCGTCGAGCATCGCGCGGGCACTGTCGCTGCGGCGCTCGGGCGCCATCGGCGTCTACGTGCCGGCCTTTGACGTGGCTTTCTACTCGGCCATCCTGATGAGCGTCGACGAGGTCCTGCGCGCCGCCGGCCGTCACATGATCGCGGCCAACGGCTGCGGCCACGGCTCGCTGCGGCAAGAGGCGCTCGACGGCATCGACTTCCTGATCGAACGCGACTGCGACGGCCTGCTGATCGCCAGCCACAGCCTGACCGACGACGACATCGGCGGCCTGCTGCAGCGCCGGCCGCGCACGGTGATCCTGAACCGCATCGTCGCGGGCCACGAGGACCGCTGCTTCTCGGTCGACCACGGCCTGGCCGGCATCCTGGCCGCCCGCACGCTGATGAGCCAGGGCCACCGCGAGATCGCCGCGATTGCCGGTCCGGACGATGCACCCGACAACGTCGCGCGCATGCGCGGCTTCTATGCCGAGCTGGCGCGGCACGACATCCTCGTGCGGCCCGAACACCAGGCCGGCGGCAGCTTCGAGTTCGCCACCGGCGACAAGGCCACGCGCCGCATGCTGCCGGCGCTGCGCGGCGAGGTCGCCGGCGCGCCGCGTGTCACCGCGCTGTTCGTCGCCAACGACCTGATGGCCATGGCCGCCATCAGCTGTCTGACCCAGGCCGGCCTGCGCGTGCCCGACGACGTGTTGGTGCTGGGCTACGACGACTCGGCCTTCGCCCGCTACACCGCGCCGCCGCTGACCACCGTGCGCGTGCCGATCGCGGCGGTCAGCGCCGACGGCTGCCGGCTGCTGCTCGACGAGTGTTACGACGCCGGCCTGCCGGTGCAGCGCGGCCACCTCGCCGAGGTGGTCTGGCGCGGCACCGTCGCCGCCGGTCCCCATCCGCCGCAGGGGCCCTCGCCCTGAACGCCGTCCCGCCTGGCGATCCCGTGATCGTCAGGAACCCCGATCCCGTCGGCCTTCCGGCCGTTCGACCCTCCACCACCAGCCCACCATGACCACCACCCTCGGCATCATCGGCACCGGGAACATCTTCCCGGCCTACCTGCGCAACATCCTGCGCGCCCAGCGCAGCGGCAAGCTGCGACTCGTCGGCGTGGCCGACGGCGACATGGCCGCGGCCCAGCGCCGCGCCACCGAGTTCGGCCTGGTCGCCATGACGGTCGACCAGCTGCTGGCCAGCGAGGCCCAGGTCATCCTCAACCTGACCCCGCCGCTGGCCCACCACGCGATCGGCATGAAGGTGCTCGGCGCCGGCAAGCACCTGTTCTCGGAAAAACCGATGGCCGCGACCTTTGCGCAGGGCCTCGAACTGGTCGAGACCGCCCGCAAGGCCGGCCTGCGGCTGGGCTGCGCGCCCGACACCTTCCTGGGTGCCGGCGCGCAGACCGTGCGGGCGCTGCTCGATGCCGGCACGATCGGCGCGGTGCGGCACGGCTACGGCTTCTTCATGAACCACGGCCCGGACCACTGGCACCCGAACCCGGCCTTCTTCTACCAGCCGGGCGCGGGCCCGCTGTTCGACGTCGGCGTCTACCACCTGACGCATCTGGTGAATCACTTCGGCCCGATCCAGGCGGTGCGGGCCATCGCCCACAAGACCCATGCCGTGCGCACCATCCCGCTGGGTGAACGCGCAGGCCAGAAGCTGCCGGTCGACGTGGCCACGCACGTCATCGCCCACCTCGACTTCGCCAGCGGCCCGCAGATCGTGCTGACCAGCAGCTTCGACGTCTGGAAGCATGACCACGAGCCGTTCGAGTTCTACGGCGACAACGGCACGCTGCTCGGCCCGGACCCGAACAAGTTCGGCGGCAACGTGCGCTGGAACGTCCAGACCGGTGACTGGCAGCGCGCCGCCGACAAGCGCCCGTACCACGCCAATGCGCGTGGCCTGGGGCTGGTCGACATGATCCGCGCCATCGCCGAGAACCGCCCGCACCGCTGCAGCGCCGAAATGGCCCTGCACGTGCTGGAGGTGATGGAAGGCACGCTGAAGGCGGCCGACCAGGGCGGCCCCGTCACGCTCGCGACCACCTGCGAGCGCCCGGCCCCGCTCGACACCAAGCTGTTCTGAAGCCCCGTCTTCACCCCCTACCCGACCCCACAGGAGATGACCATGAAGGCATCGGTCCAGATCTATTCCATCCGTGAATCCGGCGACCTCGACCACCAGATGGCGCTGCTGCGCCAGACCGGTTTCGAGTGGGTCGAGAGCGTCGCCACGCACGGCCTGTCGGCAGCGGACTTCGCCGCCAAGCTCGATCAGCACGGGCTGAAACTCTCGTCGATGCACGTCGGACTGGCGTTGCTGGAGAGCGAGGCCGAGCGCGCCCGCCTGATCGAGACCTGCCAGCTGACCGGCTGCCGGCTGATCATCATGCCGTGGCTGCCGATGGGCGAACGCCCCGCCACCGGCGCGGGCTGGGTCGCGCTGGGCCAGCGGCTGGCCGGCCTGTCGGACCTGCTGCGCGCGGCGCTGCCCGACCTGCGCGTGGCCTATCACAACCACGAATGGGAGCTGCTGAGCTACGACGGCCGCCCGGCACTGGACTGGATCTTCTCGGCCGCCACGCCCGCGCAACTGGGCTGGGAGGCCGACCTCGGCTGGGTGCGCCGTGCCGGTGCCGACCCGCTGGAATGGGCCACCCGCCACGGTGACCGCCTGCTGGCGGTGCACGCCAAGGACATCGCGCCGCACGGCACCAAGGTTGCCGAGGACGGCTGGACCGTGCTGGGCCAGGGCATCGTCGGCTGGCCGGCCCTGTTCGCGGCGCTGAAGTCGCGGGTCGACCTGTTCGTGTTCGAACACGACAAGCCGGTCGACTTCGAGGCCACGCTGCGCGGCAGCCGCGCCTGCCTGCGCGAGCACCTGGGCGTCTGATCGAGGAGAGACCCGATGAACACGAGCCATTCGGCCCTGAGCCCGATCCGCGGCCCCGGCATCTTCCTGGCCCAGTTCGCTGGCGATGCGGCGCCCTTCAACTCGCTGGACAGCATCGGCCGCTGGGTCGCCTCGCTCGGTTATGCGGGCGTGCAGATCCCCAGCTGGGATGCGCGGCTGTTCAACCTGGCGCTGGCCGCCGAGAGCCAGACCTATTGCGACGAGGTGCGCGGCACGTTGGCCCAGCACGGCCTGCAGGTCACGGAGCTGTCGACCCATCTGCAGGGCCAGCTGGTGGCGGTGCATCCGGCCTATGACCTGCCGATGGACGGCTTCGCGCCCGAAGCACTGCGTGGCAAGCCGGCCGAACGCACGGCCTGGGCGGTCGAACAGCTCAAGCTCGCGGCCCGGGCCTCGCAGCGGCTGGGCCTGACGGCGCACGCGACCTTCAGCGGCGCGCTGGCCTGGCCGTATCTCTACCCGTGGCCGCAGCGGCCCGCCGGGCTGGTCGAGACCGCCTTCGACGAACTCGCGCGGCGCTGGCGGCCGATCCTCGATGCCTTCGATGCGGCCGGTGTCGACGTCTGCTACGAGGTCCATCCGGGCGAGGACCTGTGCGACGGCGCGAGCTTCGAGATGTTCCTCGAACGCGTGGGCAACCACCCGCGCGCCAACCTGCTCTACGACCCCAGCCACTTCGTGCTGCAGCAGCTCGACTACCTGGCCTACATCGACTGCTATCACGAGCGAATCAAGGCCTTCCACGTCAAGGACGCCGAGTTCAACCCGACCGGCCGGCAAGGTGTCTATGGCGGCTTCCAAGGCTGGAAGGACCGGGCCGGGCGCTTCCGCTCGCTGGGTGATGGGCAGGTCGACTTCACCGCCATCTTCAGCAAGCTGACCCAGCACGGCTACCAGGGCTGGGCGGTGCTGGAGTGGGAGTGCTGCATCAAGCATCCGGAACAGGGTGCGGCCGAAGGTGCTCCCTTCATCCGCGACCACCTGATCCGCGTGGCCGAGAAGTCCTTCGACGACTTCGCGGCGGCCGGCACGGACGAGGCCGCCAACCGCCGCATGCTCGGCATCGCCTGAAACAGGACCGGAGGATCACGCGATGAGCCAGTCACACGACCCGCGCGGCGAGCTGCGCCCGATCCGCCTCGGCATGGTCGGCGGTGGCCAGGGCGCCTTCATCGGCGCCGTGCACCGCATCGCCGCCCGGCTCGATGGTCAATACGAGCTGGTCGCCGGCGCGCTGTCATCGGACGCCGACCGCGCCCGCGCCAGCGGTGCCGAACTCGGCATCACCGCCGACCGGTGTTACGCCGACTTCCGCACGATGGCGCTGGCCGAGGCCGCCAGGCCCGATGGCATCGAGGCCGTCGCGATCGTCACGCCCAACCACCTGCACCACCCGGTCGCCTGCGCCTTCATCGACGCGGGCATCCACGTCATCTGCGACAAGCCGTTGACCACCACGCTGGCCGATGCGCTGGACCTGCGCGCGCGGGCGGCGGCGCGTGGCGTGCGCTTCGCGCTGACGCACAACTACAGCGCCTACCCGCTGATCCGCGCGGCCCGCGCGATGGTCGCCGCCGGGCAGCTCGGCAGCGTGCGCATCGTGCAGGTCGAGTACGCGCAGGACTGGCTGGCGGGCGACCTTGAGGCGACCGGGCAGAAACAGGCCGCGTGGCGCACCGACCCGGCGCTGGCCGGTCCGGCCGGCTGTCTCGGCGACATCGGCACGCATGCGGCGCAACTCGCCGAGTTCGTCAGCGGGCTGACCCCCGCCGAGATCAGCGCCGACTGCACGACCTTCGTGCCGGGCCGGCGCGTCGATGACCACGTCCAGGTGCAGCTGCGTTATGCCCAGGGCGCGCGCGGCCTGCTGTGGGCCAGCCAGGTCGCCTGCGGCGAAGAGAACCACCTGCGCCTGCGCGTCTACGGCACGAAGGCCGCCCTTCACTGGGACCAGGACACGCCCAACGAGCTGACCTGGCACCCGGCCGGCGAACCGGCCCGCCGCCTGACCCGTGGCATGGCCGGCCTGCCCGACGTGGCCGCCGCCGCGACCCGCACGCCGCCGGGTCATCCCGAGGGCTACCTCGAAGCCTTCGGCAACCTCTACCGCGACTTCGCCGAAGACCTGCGCGACGCCCGCGCCGGCGGCACCACGCCAGCGCGCGTGCCCGGTCTGGACGACGGCGTGCGCAGCCTCGCCTTCGTCGAGGCCGTGCTGGCCAGCAGCCGCGCGAACGCCGCGTGGACGGCGCTGGCCGTGCCGGCCTGAAACCCTTTCCTGATCGAGCTTTCCGACCGAGACCCCCATGACCGAACCCGTGAACATCGAAGCCCTGCTGGACGCCCTGAAGCTGGAGGAGCAGGTCAGCCTGCTGTCCGGCGCCGACTTCTGGACCAGCGTGCCGATCCCGCGCCTGGGCGTGCCCGCCTTCAAGGTGACCGACGGCCCGAACGGCGCGCGCGGCGGCATCTTCAAGGACGGCCCGCGCACCGCCTGTTTCCCCGTCGGCATCGCGCTGGCGGCGACCTGGGACACGGCGCTGATCGAGCGCACCGGCGCCGCGCTGGGTGTCGAGGCGAAGCAGAAGGGCGCGCAGGCGCTGCTCGCGCCGACCGTCAACCTGCACCGCACGGTCTACAACGGCCGCAACTTCGAATGCCACGCCGAAGACCCGTGGCTGTCGTCCGAGATGGCGGTGGCCTACGTCCGCGGCCTGCAGTCGACCGGCGTGGCCGCGACCATCAAGCACTACACCGGCAACGAGAGCGAGCACCAGCGCTTCACCATCAGCTCCGAGGTCGGTGAACGCGCGCTGCGCGAGCTGTATCTCGTGCCCTTCGAGCGGGCCGTCAAGGAAGCCGGCGTGATGTCGGTGATGACCGGCTACAACCGCATGGACGGCACCTACATGGCCGACCACGTGCGCCTGGTCCAGCAGGTCCTGCGCGACGAGTGGGGCTTCGACGGCCTGGTGATGAGCGACTGGTTCGCTGAACACGACACCGTCCAGGGCGTGCTGGCCGGCTGCGACCTGGAGATGCCCGGCCCGACCCGCGGCCGGGGCGCCAAGCTGGTCGCCGCCGTCCACGAGGGCCGCATCAGCGCTGAGGCGGTGCGCACCTGCGCCGGCCGCGTGCTGCGGTTCGCGCAGCGGCTCGGGCGCTGGGAAGACCCGGTGATCCCGGCCGAACGGGCCGAGAACCTGCCCGAGCACCGCGCGCTGATCCGCCAGCTCGGCAGCGCCGGTGCGGTGCTGCTGAAGAACGCCGCGCAGGGCGGTTCGGCCGCCTTGCCGCTGAAGCTCGAAGCGGGCCGCCAGGTCGCGCTGATCGGCCGCGCCGCCAAGGTCCCGCAGATCATGGGCGGCGGCAGTGCCAACGTGAACGCGCACCACCGCATCGTGCCGGCCGACGCGCTGGCGCAGGCCTGCCCCGGCGTGCGCTTCACGCACCACGACGGCGCCGACATCCACCGCTACGTGCCGGTGCTGGCACGCCCGGTCGAATGCCAGATCTTCGCCACGCCGGACCTCAGCGGCCCGGTCGTCGGCGTCGACCGGCCGACCAGCAGCGAGGCGGCATGGATCGGCACGCTGCCGCCGGGCCTGCCCGAGCTGAAGCCGTTCTCGGTGCGCGTGACCGAGCGCTACGTCGCCGAGGCCGACGGCCTGCACGCCTTCTCGCTGATCGCCGCCGGCCCCTGCCGCATGAGCCTGGACGGCCAGCGCGTGATCGACTTCTGGGACGACTGGCGTGCCGGTGACACCTACTTCACGCAGGGCTGCAACGAGATCGTCCACACCCGCACGATGCGCGCGGGCGAGTCGGTCGAGATGGTGGTCGAGCACAGCACCGCGATCCCGGCGGCGGCCGGCGAGGTCCAGCTCGGCTTCCACGTGCTGCGCATCGGCGCGGCCCGGCTGCTGGGCGAGTCCGACATCGCCGAGGCGGTCGAGGCGGCCCGCCAGGCCGACGTCGCGATCGTCTTCGCCGGCCTGAACGCCGAGTGGGACAACGAGGGCCTGGACCGCCCCGGCATCGCCTTGCCCCACGGCCAGAACGAGCTGATCACCCGCGTGGTCGCCGCGAACCCGAACACCGTCGTGGTGCTGCAGAGCGGCTCGCCGCTGCTGCTGCCGTGGCTGGATGCGGTGCCGGCGGTGCTGCAGGCCTGGTATCCCGGCCAGGAATGCGGCGACGCCATCGCCGACGTGCTGACCGGCGCGGCCGAACCCGGCGGTCGCCTGACCCAGACCTGGCCGCTGCGGATGGAAGACACCGTGGCCTACGGCGACCCGCTGCAATACCCGGGCGTCGACGGCCGCGTGGTCTACGGCGAGGGCGTCTTCATCGGCTACCGGCATCACGAGGCCAACGGTCATGCCGTGCAGTTCCCGTTCGGCTACGGCCTGGGCTACACGACCTTCGAGCAGACCGGCCTGACGCTGGACCGCAGCACGCTGCAGCCCGGCGAGACGCTGACGGCCACCGTCACCGTGCGCAACACCGGCGCGCGTGCCGGCAGCGAGGTGGTGCAGCTCTACGTCCACGACGTCACCAGCACCCTGCCGCGCCCGCCGCAGGAGCTGAAGGCCTTCACCAAGGTCACGCTGCAGCCGGGCGAATCGCGCACCGTCAGCCTGACCGTCGGCATGCGCGCCTTCGCCGCCTACGACGTCGACCGCGCCGCCTGGTGGGCCGAATCCGGCGCCTTCGAGATCCGCGTCGGCTCGTCATCCGCCGCGATCCACCAGCGCGCAGCGGTGACGCTGGCGGCGGATTGGCTGGAGCCGGTGCGGCGCTGAGGCGTGCGTCGCCGGAGGGCGACGAGGCGTGGCGCGTTGGACGTTGGCCCGATGCCATCCGGTAGGTCGGACACCTCTGGTGTCCGACGGGGTCTTGCACGAAGACACCGAGCGAAGGCACGAACCCCCTCCCCCTGGCGGGGACTCCCCCTTGGCAGGGGGAGAGTTGACCGGGGACTGCCGGGCCGATGAGCGCCGCGCTTTCAACTCTCCCCCTGCCAAGGGGGAGTACCCCGGGCACCGGGGGGAGGGGGTCAGCGGCCTGTCCTGGCACACCTTCGCCACTTCCACGCGCATCAAATGCGTCGCCGGAGGGCGACGTGGATGGGCGCCATGAACGTCAGGTCGAGGCCCCCGGTAGGTCGGACACCTCTGGTGTCCGACGGGGTCTTGCACGAAGACACCGAGCGAAGGCACGAACCCCCTCCCCCTGCCAAGGGGGAGTACCCCGGGCACCGGGGGGAGGGGGTCAGCCCCCGTCACGCAACGCGCCCATCACCCGCTGCACACGCTCCTGTCCCGCCCGCCGCGCTTGGCGGCGTAGAGGGCCACGTCGGCGCGTTGCAGCAGGTCGTCGAGGTGTTCGCCTGGGCGGACCTGGGCGATGCCGCAGGAGAAGGTGACGCGGTGGGCGGCGTCCGGGCCGGTGCCCCAGCTGGCGGCGAGTTCCTGGCGCAGGCGCTGGATCACGGCGGCGCTGTCGGCGGCGTTCAGGCCGCGCAGCACGATCAGGAATTCCTCACCGCCGAGGCGGCCGATCGCGTCGTCCGGGCGGACGTTGCGGCGGCAGACGTCGGCAAAGGCCTTCAGCACGCGGTCGCCTTCAAGGTGACCGTGCTGGTCGTTGAGCGCCTTGCTGCGGTCTGAGCCGCCGCCTGTGGCACCTTTCAGGGCCTGGCCCGTGGCCTGCAGTCCGTCGAGCAAGCCGCCGCTCAGGCCGACGCTCAGCCCGCTTTGCCTGAACCTCTGCTCGGTGCTCTGGCTGCCGGTTTCGCGGGCTTCGGTGATGGAGACGTTCTTGGCGGCAATGTCGATGTTGCCTTCGGGGGTAAGCACGTCGGAGCCGGTCTGGGTGTAGGCCCGCCCCCTCAGGTTCACATCGCCACCGATGGCGCCCACGGTGCTGGCTGCAGTGGTGGTGCGGGTGTCCTGCGCAGCGCTGCTTTGCCGCTGGCTGCCGATGCTCAAGCTGATGCCGCCGCTGCTGAGCAGGCCGCTCTTCGTGGTTTCGTCGAAGTTGCTGCTGCTGCGCGTGTTCTGAGCGGCCTCGATGCGCAGGTCGCCGCCGGCATCGATGTCCAGTCGCTGGTCGGCCAGCACGTTGGAGCCCTGGATGCGGGTGTCGCCAGCACTGCGGATGGCCACCGTCTTGCCGCCGAGTTCGCTGGCCTGGGCGGTGGTGGACTGACTGTTGCTGCGCTGCGTGACGGTGGAGGAGCCCAGCAAGCCACTGGCATGGGCGTGGCTGGCCATGGCGATGCCGTAGCTGTCTTGGCCGGCTTCGAGCGTCACGTTGCCCTGGGTGCTGCTCACGCTGAGCGCGTCTTTTGCGTTGACCTGTGCGGCGCGCATGGCGACGTCCCGCGTGGCGGCGATGGCGACCGACCCACCACCGCTGATGGTGCTGCCCACCTCCTTGCCTTCCTGCACGCGAGCGTCGTTGGCCGCGTCGTGGGTCACATCGCTGCTCATGCCGGTCTGCACGGTGCCCAGCGTGACCTTGCCACCCGCGTTGATGCGGGTCTGGCCGCTGCCGGCGTTGCCGCCGAAGAGCTGACCGTTGGCGGCCAGGTCACCTGCCTTGGGCGCCAGGTAGACCAGGGGCGCCAGCGCGGTTGTGCGACTGCCGTCGGGCAGGGTGACGGTCTGCTTTGTATGGGCGTCGTTGCTTTGGTCGTTGCGAAGTGTCTTCAAAGTTCAAGCGGCGGATAAATCACAGGAAAGGGCGTAATCGGTTTAAGACCGGACGTAACCCGATACCTTGCATAAGAGACAGCGTCCCAAGGGTTGGAAAACGTAGATACATTTATTCGCTCGCCGCGCTCTCCAACGAAAACTAACCATTTATCTCCCTCGTTGACAAAACTCCATTCGCCACTATATGAATCCCCTCCCATTGCGATATTGCAATTCGGATTTAAATCTCGCCAAGGTTTGAGCGCCCGTCGGAGCGCGTCAAATGCATTTACGGTTTCCTCTTGGTTTGTGTGACTAGTCATTGCATATATCCTCAATTAAATTCACTTAACAAGATAGCCGTTTTTAACAAGGTAATCGACGTCTACGCGCAAGGAGGTTCCACTTGGAGTAATAACGCGAAATTGAACTCCGCCACCAGTTTTATCAAAAGCTGGTGCGACATCAGCCTTCTCCACTGTGAATGGCTTGATTACTGTGAACTGGGAGTAGCCATCAGCTTTTGAGCCCGGAGGCAATGCTCTTGCATCGTAGGGTACACCTTCAGGTGATAGGTATGTACCTGTTGGTGGTCCATAGCGATCCACCTTTGTGCCTGGCTGCAACGTAACCATCTGCTGTGTCCCTGGCACCGCACCGTCATTCGGTGCATGCTTTTGCCAATCCCATTCGCCGCCAGAACGTGTTGAATCGGGCTTGCGAAATTGGGCTTGCTGAAGATCAGGCGGTGGGTTTGGTGATTCATGGCGCCGTTCCCTCAAAATCCTCAGTGGTTGCGCTTGATAGTGCCGGGGCGTTGGTTTTCTCGCATCTGACGGGGAAGGCGACGCTCTTTTGTGTATTCAGATGCCCAGAACTCCTCATGCGTCATGCCCCCACGCAAAAATCCGGCAAGTTCGTAGTATGGGTTTGTCAATGCCGGGAAGGCCAAAATATCTCCAAAGATTCTTGGATTGACGTATTCAATTAACGGAAATGGCTCCTCCATTTCCTTGGCGATGCACAAATCCAAGATCGGTGCGAGATGGTTCAGCTCTTGGTCGATGATCTCTTGCTCGTAATACCCAATGACTTTCTCTCTGAACTCAAGCATTGCGTTGCGCAATTCCAATGCACAACGTGCTAACTCATCATGGTCGAGTTTGAACGGTGTTGCCATCACTGGCCTCCAATCTTGAAGGGAGTCAGTTTGGGTTCGGTCCACTGACTGCGGTCGGGAATCAGTCTTTGAGTGGCATTGCCTACCGCCGTTGGGCCTGCTTTGTTGGTGGCCGTGGCCACATCAGACTGGTAAACCGTTGGTGTGGCATCGGGTTTGGGCTGCACTTCATAGACTTTGAATCCGGTGCTTTGGCTGCCCGAAGGCAAGCCCAATATGTCGTTGGCCAGTGACGGATTTTGTCGAATGCGTTGCAATTGCGCTCCATCAACGAAGTAAGGTGAATCTGATTTCGGCCCATACGCGCTGCTATCGGGCACCAACTTGTACAACTTCGTCTCCGCTGTGGCCTGTATTGGCACGGGGACTGAGCTGCCGGAGTTAATCAACTCTTTCATCTTGTCTTGAGCCCCGGCCCCAAACGTCGCCTGCAAGTCCTGTGTCAATTGATTCTTGATGCTTGCAGGCACTTGTTCGGTCGGCAGTCCATGCGTCTGGAAGTTGTTTTCGCTGGTGTGCGTTGGCGCTACGTAGGTTGAATCTGCGGGTGCAGTGTTCGTTTTGCTCAACGTGGTGTTGGCCGTTTTTGCCTCATCAGCCAGTATATTGATTTTTGCAGTCTCGGCAATTTGAGCCCCCGACTTCGCCTCTCGCACCGCCTTGTTCAAGTTGCCACCAGCACCCCCGGGCATGGTCAACGCCCCTGCAATCTCGTTGCCGCTGGTGGCTGCGGTAAGCGCTTGATAGGCGGTCTGGTATTGCGGATTACCCGTTTGTTGGTACATCAGCGCCAGCGTGTCTTTGCCCAAGTTGGCCACCTGCCGCATGCTGTTGTCAGCTTCGTTGATCTGCAGTTGAAGGTTCGCCCTTTGGATCGGGTCTGCGGTATTGCGCAGATTGGTTTCAAGTCCGCTCTTGAATTGGGCCAGCCCGTTCATGTCTGACGACAGCTGTTCCATGGTCTTGAGGTTGGCACTTTCACTGCCTTGCAGAACTTTGTCTTCTGTTCGGATGTTGGCTGATTGGCTTACCTTGTCCCAGGTGTTGGTGACATTCTTTCTGCAAGCATCGGATGTACAAGCAGCCAATTGTTGTTGCTTGCTTTGAAGCTGGGCATGGGTCAGGTAGTTGTTGGCCGTCGCATTGAAGGCTGTGGCCGCGCCCGCTGTACCGCCCGTGGCTGCGCCCACTGCGGTACCTGCAGCCAGCACCAGTGCTTGTTTGAGTTCTGTGGGTAGATTCGCTTCTTTGAGGGCCTGGCCCGCTTGGTTGATCACGGCTTGGCTGCTGGCTGCCCCCATCGCCCCTTGTACCCCTCCCGTCAATCCCCCCACCACCGCATGCAGCGCCACCCGGCTTGCGCCGCCTTCCTTCCACGTTTCCATGCCTGCCGCGTCGTTGTTCTTCTCGGCTTCTGCGAGTTTGGTCTGCGCATAGTCACCCACCACCTTGCTCGCCTGCTTGCCAAACTCGCTCGTGATCGCCACCTGCGCATTCACTTCGGCCTTCACCTGATCTTTGTTGAAGATCGCGGTCAGGCCGGTTTCCTTGTCGCCCGTCCTGACCGCCTGGTTGCCTGCCACGCCCGAGATACCCGATGTCGTCGTGCTTTGCGCGCTGCCCTTGTCGCGGCCCACGCCCGCGCCGCTGGGTGATACCTTGCCGCCGCTGGTGCCCATGCCCACGCTCAGGCTCTTGGCCTCGTAGCTGGCGGTGTTTTGCAGGTCGGTCGTCGTCACCGTGCCGCCACTCTGGAAATTGTTCCTGCCTTCCTGCACGGCCTTTTCCGAACTGCTGATCTGGGCGCCCGTCAGCGTGGTATTGCCTTTGACGCTGACCTGAAAACCCCCGTCCCCCGCCCGGATCGCGCTTTGCTCGGCAACGCTGCGGTATTGGCTGTCAATCTTGCTCAGGCCCACGTTCACGCTGCCGCTGGCGCCTGCGCCTGCCATCATGGAGCCGCCGGCGCTCTTGCTGCTTTCCTGGAATTGCTGGGTGTCTTGCAGGCTTTCCATCTTCAGGTCGCCACCCACATTCGCCGTGACCTGGTCGGCCTTGACCACCGCACCCTTGAGCGTGGTGTTGCCGCCCGACTCGATGTTCACCGCTCGGCCCGCCACATGCGTGTTGGTATAGCTCACGCCATTGCCCGCACCCTGGCCCGTGGCCTTGCTGGCGCTCGCCGTGAATCCCATCCCGCCACCGCCGGCACCAAATTGGATCGCCACGCCCACGCTGCCGCTCTTGCTATCGGTGCTGCTGCTTTCGGTGGTGGTGTTTTGTGCGGCCAGCAGATTGACCTCGTTGTCGGCTTGCAGGCGAGTGGTGCCCGCCGCCTTGATATCGCTGCCTTGCACCGTCAGGTTGCTGTTTTGTCCATCACCAGTGGCCTTGATCGTGATGTTGCCGCCCGCATTCACGCTGGATCCCCGGGCGTTGTCTGCGCCGCTGCGTTGTCGGGACTGGCTGCTGCTCGATCCCAGACTGACGCTGATGCCCACGCCACCGGCCTTGTCCGCGGCGTTGCCGTCCTTGACGCTTTGCCCCGCTTTCAACTCATCCGCCCCTTGCATGAGATTCATCGCCGCATTGGCACCCGCGAGTGCTTGCATGCGGCTGCTGCCGGTGTTGCCTGCGGCTTGGATCTGGCCTTGTGCGGTTTGCAGCGCAGACAGCACCGGGCTGGTGATGGACAACGTCAGCCCGCTTTGCCTGAACTTCTGCTCGGTGCTCTGGCTGCCGGATTCGCGGGCTTCGGTGATGGAGACGGTCTTGGCGGCAATGTCGATGTTGCCTTCGGGGGTGAGCACGTCGGAGCCGGTCTGGGTGTAGGCCCGCCCAGCCCTCAAGATCACATCGCCACCGATGGCGCCCACGGTGCTGGCTGCAGTGGTGGTGCGGGTGTCCTGCGCAGCGCTGCTTTGCCGCTGGCTGCCGATGCTGAAGCCGATGCCGCCGCTGCTGAGCAGGCCGCTCTTCGTGGTTTCGTCGAAGTTGCTGCTGCTGCGCGTGTTCTGCGCGGCCTCGATGCGCAGGTCGCCGCCGGCATCGATGTCCAGTCGCTGGTCGGCCAGCACGTTGGAGCCCTGGATGCGGGTGTCGCCAGCACTGCGGATGGCCACTGTCTTGCCGCCGAGTTCGCTGGCCTGGGCGGTGGTGGACTGACTGTTGCTGCGCTGCGTGACGGTATCGATTCGAAAGCAGGGCAGTTCGTCAGGGGGAGTCGGTGTGGGTCGTGGCCCGGAATATCGAGCGGGAGCCGCACATCGGGTGAGGACTGCAGGGCTTGTTGCTGGTGCTGCTCTCGCTCGCGTGCTTGACGATCCGCATCAGCGGCGCGTTGCAGGTCAACGGCGATGGGGTTGCCCGGGACCTGGGCCTGCACCAGCGGGGCCTGCAATACACCTGTCAGCGCCATGACGGCGCAAGCGAGCGAGCTGGACAGTTTGTTGGCGGTTGCTGCTTGGTTCACCCAAGCAGTCTTGACATTCTGGGAGCTGGGATCTATCGCACAAACTTGCAGGCTTGATGCGTGTCCCTATTCGAATATGGCGACTGCAATGCCCGGAGGTTGCAGGCCCTCATTCGCTCACCCGCTGCACACGCTCCTGTCCCGCCCGCCGCGCTTGGCGGCGTAGAGGGCCACGTCGGCGCGTTGCAGCAGGTCGTCGAGGTGTTCGCCTGGGCGGACCTGGGCGATGCCGCAGGAGAAGGTGACGCGGTGGGCGGCGTCCGGGCCGGTGCCCCAGCTGGCGGCGAGTTCCTGGCGCAGGCGCTGGATCACGGCGGCGCTGTCGGCGGCGGTCAGGCCGCGGAAGACGATCAGGAACTCCTCGCCGCCAAGGCGGCCGATCGCGTCGTCCGGGCGGACGTTCTGGCGGCAGACGTCGGCAAAGGCCTTCAGCACGCGGTCGCCTTCGAGGTGACCGTACTGGTCGTTGATCGCCTTGAAATGGTCGAGGTCGATCAGCGCCAGGCTCAGCGGCGGGGCCGTGCCTTCGGGTGAGCCGTTGCCGGACCACTCCAGCGCGGCGGCCGCCAGCATCAGCACGTGGGCGCGGCTGCTCAGGCCCGTCAGGGCGTCGGTCTGGCTGGCCTGCACCGCCTCGTCGTGCAGCCGGCTGATGTTGGCCTCGGTCTGCTTGAGCGCCGAGATGTCCGTGCCCAGCGTCAGCAGCCAGCCGTCGGGCTGCAGCGTCTCGGTGAACAGGATCCAGCGGCCGTCCTGCAGGTCGGTCGTGACCGAGCGATGTGGCTGGCTGCGGCGGCGCTTCAGGATGTCGACCAGGAAACCCTCGACGTCACCGCTGTCGATGCGCACGCCGATGCGCTCGCGGTGGCCGTGGCGCAGCACGTCGGCAAACGGCATCGGCAGGCTCAGACCCGGCAGGAAGGTCGACAGGTAGGCGCGGTTGGCGTGCCTCAGCACGTCCTGAGGATCGAACAGCGCAACCAGCAGGCCGCTGGCCTCGAAGGCGTCGAGCAGCCGCGTTTGCGTGTCGTCGGGTGAGTCCATGTGCCGGATACGTCCTCGGCGCGCCCGGTTCGGACGCCACCGGAGAGTGTCACCGCGACACGCTGGGCGTAGGTGAACCGGGGCCTGCAGCCGGATGGATCAGCGCGGGCCGGGCGTCGGCCGAGCCGCTCTCGTGGATCGTGCCCATCGTCCAGGCCGACAGGTCCAGCGTGGCCGGACCGTCGCTGAAGGCGCTGGCCCGGACGCTGTCGGCCAGGGTCGGGTAGAGGCGCGTGCTCAGGCAGATGCGGTCGTTGGCGTAGACCTCCAGCACGCTGCCGTCGAGCAGCACGCGCAGGTCGAGCGCCTCGTCGGGCGCCAGCGCCAGGTGCGCGTTGACGTTCTGGTGCCGCACGTCCGGACTCAGCGAGCTGCGTTCGCGCTCGATGCTCAGGCGCCGGGCGTCCTGCCAGTAGACGATGCGGGTGGTCTCGCGGCCGTCGGCCGAGCTCAGCAGCGTCAGGCCGACCTTGCCGCGGTCGCGGCCGCTGAAGCGGGCCTCGATGTCGAGCACGCGGCCCGCGAAGGTCGCCCGCACGCCGGTGTCGGTGCCGCTGCGGTGGATCGCCACGGCGTCGCGGCGCAGTTGCGTGATCTCGGCGATGGGGCGCAGGTTCAGGCGGCCCCGGGCGTCGATCGACAGCTCGCGCGGCACCGTCATCGCGCCGGCCCAGCCGTCGGCGTCGATGGCGGACTGTTCGCGCTGCTCGTTCATCCAGGCCCATTGCAGCGTGCGGCCGTCCGGGGCGCGCATCGTCAGGTGGGCGAAGGCGCCGGCATCGACGTCGAGCTCGCCGTCCCATTCGGGGATGAAACGTTCGTTCTCGAACCGGCCGACGAAGGCGTGCACGCCCAGGCCCAGCCACAGCGACACCGTGAGCACCCACTTGTCGCCGACGGGGAAGAAGTTCGGGCATTCCCACATGCGGCCGAGCCGGTCGCTGGGTGACGTGTAGAGCGCGCCGCGATGTTCCCAGCTCACGCCGTCGTCGCTGCGGTAGAGCAGGGCCTGGCCGTGTTCATGGTCCAGCGACGCGCCCAGCACCATGTACCAGCGGCCGTCGTGGCGGAACACGTAGGGGTCGCGGAAGTCGTGCGGCTCGACGCCCGGCGGCGGCTCGACGATCGTGCGCTGCGGCTGCAGCGTCCAGCGCAGCAGGTCGTCGCTGACCGCCGCGCACTGCACCTGCCGCTCGGCGGTGTAGCCGGTGTAGTAGACGGTCGGCTGGCCGTCGACCACCGCGTAGCTGCCCGAGAAGCAGCCGCCCGCGTCCGGGCCCTGCGCACCGTCCGGACCGATGGTCGGGGTGGGCGCCAGCGCGATCGGCTCGTCGCGCCAGGTCACCAGGTCGGCGCTGCTGGCGTGGCCCCAGTGGATGTCGCCCCACTTCGAGGCGTTCGGGTTGTACTGGTAGTAGAGGTGGTAGCGCCCGCCGTGGAAGGCCAGACCGTTGGGGTCGTTGATCCAGTTCGACGGGGCGGTGTAGTGGAAGACGGGGCGGTGCGACATCGGGTGGGGCGCTCGGTGACAGTCGTCGGAGGGTGTGGGGCGAAGGCTCAGGCCGCCTTGCGGCCGGCCTTGGTGCTGGCCTTTGTGCTGGACTTGATGCGTGACAACGCCGGCACCGAGTCGCGCACGACAAGGTCGCCAGGCACGCGTGACCAGGCCTCGCCCGCGTCGGCGCCGGTGCTCGCGCCGGCCATCAGGCCGAGCAGGCGTTGCACCGCCAGCTGGCCCATCTCGAAGTAGGGCAGCACGACGGTGCTCAGGCGCGGCCGGGCGGCCTCGCAGATCACCTCGTCGTTGTCGTAGCCGATGACGGCGATCTGGCCGGGCACGTCGACGCCCAGGGCTTCGAGCTCGCGGATCGCCTCCAGCGCCATCACGTCGTTGCCCAGGCACAGGGCGGTCGGGCGCTGCGGCATCTGCAGCAGCCGGCTCAGGGCCGGGCGCAGCGGCAGGAAGGGGTCGCGCTCGCGGATGTCCGAGCCGACCTGCGTGGGGCAGTGCTGCAGGTCCAGGCCGTGTCGCGTGCAGGCGTCCAGGAAGGCGGCCTTGCGCAGCCGGCCGGCGACCATGTTCTCGTCGATGCCGATGTAGCCGATGCGGCGGTGGCCACGCGCGACCAGGTGGTCGACCACGCGGGCCTGGCCCAGGCCGTCGTCGGGCACCACGGCGGGCGTGCCGGCCAGGTCGAAGCAGTTGACCAGCAGCAGCGGCGTGTCCTGGATCGGCGGCAGCAGCACCTGCTGGTGATACGGCGCGGCGTAGATCACGCCCTCGACGCGGTGCGACGCGAAGGTCTTCAGCAGCCGGGCGACTGCCGCCGCGTCTCCCGCCCGGCCGGCGCCGATGTCGGCCGCCAGCATCGTCTTGCCGGCCGCGCTGCAGGCCATCTGCGCGCCGCGCAGGATGTTCAGGTCCGACAGGCCGGCACGGGTCTTGGCGATGTCGATGTCGCTGAACAGCCCGGTGATGAAGCCGATCAGCCCGGACTTGCCCGAACGCATCAGCCGCGCGCCGCGGTGCGGTTCGTAGCCCAGCATCTCGATCGCGCGCTGCACCTTCTCGAAGGTCTCGGGGCTGATGCGCGGCTCGCGGTTGACGACCCGCGAGACGGTCTTGATGGAGACGCCGGCGAGCTGCGCGACGTCGTGGATGGTGGCCATGGGTTGGGGGACTGCGGTGGTGGCTGCGGCTCGGATCATGCCGGACACGACGACCGATCATGACAACGTGAGACATGGTCATCGTCCGGGAAGCGTCCGGCCCTGTCAAGCGCAGCTTCGTGTCGCTTCGTCCGGATCCCTGAAGCCGGGTAGCCGCTCGGGGGACAAGCCCGATCAATAAGGGTCACGCCTGGCATCTAGGGCTTGCTCTCAGGCAAGGGTTTGCCCGGATTCCGACGGCATCGCCACGAAATCTACAGTCCGGTCCGCCATGACAACATTGTCATTCGCGCATCGACATCCGCCAGTCAGTCCGATCCGACCATCCACCCAGGAGCCCGCCATGACCGTCTCGTCCCCTCTGCGTCGCAGTCTCTTCGTCCTCGGCCTGGCCGCCCTGGGCGCCACCGCCGCCCAAGCCCAGACCACGCTGTCGATGTGGTACCACGGCGCCGGCAACCCGGTCGAGAAGGAGCTGATCGCCGGGATCATCAAGGACTTCAACGCCAGCCAGAAGGAATGGAAGGTCGAGCTGCAGCAGTTCCCGCAGGAGGCCTACAACACCTCCGTCGTGGCCGCCGCCGTGGCCGGCAAGCTGCCCGACATCCTCGACGTCGACGGCCCGGTGATGCCCAACTGGGCCTGGTCCAAGTACATGCAGCCGCTGGCCCTGCCGGCCGGCGCGATCGACAAGTTCCTGCCCGGCACGATCGGCAAGTGGAACGGCAAGGTCTACTCGGTCGGCCTGTGGGACGCGGCCTGCGCGATCTTTGCCCGCAAGTCGGTGCTGACCGAGAACAAGATCCGCATCCCGACGCTGGACAAGCCCTGGACCAAGGCCGAGTTCGACGCCGCGCTCGTGACGCTGCAGAAGAGCGGCAAGTTCGAGTACCCGATCGACATGGGCATGGCGTGGAAGGGCGAGTGGTACTCGTATGCCTTCGGCCCCTTCCTGCAGAGCCACGGTGGCGACCTGCTGAACACCGCGACCCCGAAGGCCAACGGCACGCTCAACGGCAAGGCAGGCGTCGAGTTCGGCACCTGGTGGCAGAGCCTGTTCGCCCGCAAGCTGACCCCCGGCACCTCGCAGAGCGGCGCCGAGCGCGAGACCGGCTTCCTGGACGGCAAGTACGCCCTGCAGTGGAACGGCAACTGGGCCGCGCTGCCGGCGCTGAAGAAGTTCGGCGATGACCTCGTGTTCCTGCCGGCGCCCGACTTCGGCAAGGGCTCGAAGATCGGTGCCGCCTCGTGGCAGTTCGGCGTCTCGGCCACCACCAAGAACGCCAAGGGTGCCAACGCCTTCATCGCCTTCGCGCTGAAGGACAAGTACCTGGCCGCCTTCTCCGACGGCATCGGCCTGATCCCGTCGACCCCGGCGGCTGCGGCGCTGACGCAGAACTACAAGAAGGGCGGCCCGCTGGAGGTGTTCTTCGCGCTGTCGGCCAAGCAGGCCACGCTGCGCGCCTCGACCCCGGGTTATGCCGGCGCGTCCAGCGAGTTCGAGAAGGCCATGGCCGACATCGCCAACGGCGGCAAGGTGGCCGATGCGCTGGACAACGCCGCCGACGCGATCGACGCGGACCTGAAGAAGAACAACAACTACCGCTGATAGCGGCACCGCACCCACACGCACACGCACACGCATCCGCGAGGCGACGACCATGACGCAGACCCCGATCCCCACGACGACGAGTGCCCCCGGCGCCGCCCGCGCGCGTCGATCGGGCCTGCTGATGGTCTCGCCCGCGATGCTGCTGATGGGGCTGTTCCTGATCGTGCCCTTCGTGCTCGCCTTCGCGATGTCGTTCACCAACCAGCGGCTGGTGTCGCCCAACCCGACGCAGTTCGTCGGGCTGGAGAACTACCGCCAGATGCTGGGGCTGGGCGTGCTCGTGCTGGCGCCCGAGAAGGACGCACAGGGCGCCGTCGCGCGTGAAGCCGACGGCAGCCCGACCTATCCGAGCCTGCGCGACTACACGCGCGGCAACCCGGACTACCCGCATCTGGACCGCAAGCGCGAGTGGTTCCATCTGGACTGGACCGGCGATAGCCGGCTCTACGTGCTCGCCAGCGACGTCATCTTCATGAAGGCGCTGGTCAACACGGTCCTGTTCGTCGTCGTGGTGGCGCCGGTGCAGGCCTTCCTGGCGCTGCTGCTGGCGATGCTGATCAACCAGCCGCTGCGCGGCATCAACGTCTTCCGCACCATCTACTTCATGCCGGTGGTGATCTCGATGGTGGTGGTCGCCTTCCTGTGGCGCTTCATCTATTCGGGCGACAGCGGCCTGCTGAACTCGCTGCTGCAGCAATTGACCTTCGGTGCCTTCCAGCCGGTCGACTGGCTGGGCCAGCCCGGCACGGCGCTGTGGGCCATCATGGCCATGTCGGTCTGGCAGGGCGTGGGCTTCCACATGATCGTGTGGCTGTCGGGCCTGCAGACGATCCCCGTGTCGCTGTACGAGGCCGCCGCGCTCGAAGGCGCGTCGAAGTGGCAGGTCTTCCGCTACGTGACCTGGCCGGGGCTGCGCAACACGGCGATCCTCGTCATGGTCGTCATCACGATGCAGGCCTTCACGCTCTATCCGCAGATCGACGTGATGACGCGTGGCGGGCCGCTGGACTCGACCCAGTCGCTGGTCTTCCAGGCGGTGCAGCGCGGCTACGGCAAGCAGGACATCGCCGGCGGCTCGGCCATCAGCGTCTTCCTGTTCCTGTTCGTGCTGGCGATCTCGCTCGGCCAGCGCTGGCTGACGCGCGAGAAGAAGACCGCGCAGGGCCATTGAGCCCCGGCGTCGAATCATCGAGCGGCCACCGTCGCCATCGAAGGAGTCTCACGACATGAGCCACCCCCTGCTGCCCCACGTGGCCCGGCGCGCGCTGAACTACGTGCTGCTGAGCTGGATCGCGCTGGTCTTCATCTTCCCGATCGTCTTCATGATCGTCTCGTCGCTGAAGCCGGACCTGCAGCTGCTGCGCGACGCCACGTCGCTGCGGGCCTTCCTGCCGGTCGGCGACATCTCGCTGGACAACTACCGCGCGGCCTTCGAGCGGGTGCCGATCGGCCACTTCATCCTGAACTCGGTGATGGTCACCGGCATCACGATGGTGCTGTCGCTGGCGGTCTGCTCGCTGGCGGCGTTCGCCTTCGTGTTCCTCGAATTCCCGGGCCGCAACGTGCTGATGGCGGTCGTGCTGGCGACCTTCATCGTGCCGTTCGAGTCGATCGCGATCCCGCTGCTGCTGGTGGTCAACAACCTGCCGTGGATCGGCGCCGAGGGCCTGACCATCGGCTGGCTGAACTCGTACCACGTGCAGATCATCCCGTTCATCTCGGATGCGCTGACGATCTACCTGTTCGTCCAGTACTTCCGCGACCTGCCGCGTGACCTGGTCGAGGCCGCCCGGGTCGACGGCGCGAGCTACTTCCAGATCTACCGCCGCGTGATCGTGCCGCTGGCCGGACCGGTGTTCGCGACCGCCGCGATCCTGAAGTTCCTGGCCATGTACAACCAGTACCTCTGGCCGGTCATGTCGGCCCAGTCGGAGGACTACCGCCCGATCATGGTCGGCCTGCAGTACTTCTTCCAGCTCAACATCGCCTGGGGCGAAATGATGGCCTACCTCACGGTCATCACCGTGCCCGTGCTGCTGTTCTACCTGAGCCTGCAGCGTGCGTTCATCGCCTCCATCGCCTCGACGGGTGTCAAGGGTTGAGGCTCACCGCGTGAGCCTGCCCTGACCCGTTCCCCCAAGCCCGAGGATCTTCTCCATGCATGACGTCCGCCTCTCCGGCATCCGCAAGTCGTACACCTCCGGCACCACCGTGATCCCCGGGCTGGACCTGGAGATCCCGGCGGGCTCCTTCACCGTGCTGGTCGGCCCGTCGGGCTGCGGCAAGTCGACGCTGCTGCGCATGGTCGCGGGGCTGGAGTCGGTCAGCGGCGGCCAGATCCTGATCGGCGGGCGCGACGTGACGCAGCTCGAACCGGCCGAACGTGGCATCGCGATGGTGTTCCAGTCCTATGCGCTGTACCCGCACATGACGGTGGCCGAGAACATCGGCTTCCCGCTGACCATCGCCCGCAAGCCCAAGGCCGAGATCGACGCCGCCGTGCGCAAGGCCGCCGACGTGCTGCAGCTGGGCCACCTGCTGGAGCGCACGCCCAAGGCGCTGTCGGGCGGCCAGCGCCAGCGCGTGGCGATCGGCCGCGCGATCGTGCGCAACCCGTCGGTCTTCCTGTTCGACGAGCCGTTGTCCAACCTCGATGCCTCGTTGCGCGGGCAGATGCGCGTCGAGCTGGCCGACCTGCACCGCCAGATCGGCGCGACCATGATCTACGTCACCCACGACCAGGTCGAGGCGATGACGATGGCCGACCAGATCGTCGTGCTCAACAAGGGCCACATCGAGCAGGCCGGCTCGCCGATGGACCTTTACCGCCAGCCCGCCACGCCCTTCGTGGCCGGCTTCCTGGGCTCTCCCAGCATGAACCTGTTCGACGGCGCGCTGGCCCGCGAGATGGGCTGCGAGACCTACGGCGTGCGGCCTGAGCACATCGACATCCAGACCGGCGACGAGGGCCGCTGGCCGGCGACGATCCGCCACATCGAGCACCTGGGCGCCGACTCGATCGTCTACGCCGACGTGCGCGAGGTCGGCACCTTCACCGTGCGGGCCGAAGGCGAGCTGGACCTGCGCATCGGCCAGGCCGTGCGCCTGAGCCCGCGCGCCGGCTACGAACACCGCTACCAGGGCGGTCGTCGACTCGCGACCTGAGACCGTGAACCGAAGCGTTCGATAAGATGCACGACCCGTGCAACTTATCGAACGCGATGAAACCGCCTCCGTCCGCCGAACCCGTCCGGGTGTCGCTGTTCCAGAAGGATGCCGACATCTACCCGCGTGCCGTGCACGGCTGGTTCGCCGGCTGGCGCTGGCTGTTCGTCTGGCTGACGCAGCTGTTCTTCTACGGCATGCCGTGGCTGCAGTGGGGCGGGCGACAGGCGCTGCTGTTCGACCTGGAGGCGCAGCGCTTCTACATCCTCGGGCTGGTGCTCTACCCGCAGGACCTGATCTACCTGGCCGCGCTGCTGGTGCTGTCGGCCCTCGCGCTGTTCCTGTTCACGGCGGTGGCCGGCCGGCTGTGGTGCGGCTACAGCTGCCCGCAGACGGTCTACACCGAGATCTTCATGTGGGTCGAGCGCCGCTTCGAGGGCGACCGCATCGCCCGGATGCGGCTCGATGCCGCCCCGTGGTCGGCCGGCAAGGTGCTGCGCAAGGGCGGCAAGCAGGCCGCCTGGCTCGCGATCGGCCTGCTGACGGGCGCCACCTTCGTCGGCTACTTCACGCCGATCCGCGAACTGGCCCAGGCGCTGGCCAGCGCGACGGTGTCGCCGTGGAACCTGTTCTGGATCGCCTTCTACGGCCTGGCCACCTACGGCAACGCCGGCTACCTGCGCGAGCAGATCTGCAAGTACATGTGCCCGTACGCGCGTTTCCAGAGCGCGCTGATCGACCGCGACTCGCTCGTCATCGCCTATGACCAGGGGCGCGGCGAGCCGCGCGGCTCGCGGTCGCGCAAGGCCAGCGCGGCCGGGCTCGGGCAGGGCGACTGCATCGACTGCACCCTGTGCGTGCAGGTCTGCCCGACCGGCATCGACATCCGCAACGGCCTGCAGAACGAGTGCATCGGCTGCGCCGCCTGCATCGACGTCTGCAACGGCGTGATGGACAAGATGGGCAGCCCGCGCGGGCTGATCCGCTACTCGACCGAGAACGGCGTGGCCGGCGGCTGGAGCCGGGCGCAGATGTTCCGCCGCGCGCTGCGACCGCGCGTGCTGGTCTACGCCACGCTGCTGGCGGTCGCGGTGACGGCCTTCGGCATCAGCGTCGCGCGGCGTCAGCCCTTCCAGTTCGATGTCATCAAGGACCGCGGCACGCTGGCCCGGGTGGTCGACGACGGCCAGGTCGAGAACGTCTACCGCCTGCAGGTGATGAACCGCGGCGAGCGCGAGCAGGTCTACCGGCTGGCCGTCAGCGGCCTGCCGGGCCTCGTGGTCGACAGCCGCGAGCTGCGCGTGGCGCCGGCCGGCATCGGCTCGCTGGTGGTGGCCGTCCACGTGCCGGCCGAGTCGGTGCAGGCGCTGCAGGGCCGCACCGTGCCGCTGCAGTTCGAGCTGACGCAGCTGGCGTCGACGCGGGCCGGGGGTGGGGTGGCCGAGGTGGCCGAGGTGATCTTGCGCGAGCCGTCGACGTTCTTCGTGCCGCGCTGAAGGTCGATCTGAAGGTCGAACTGAAGGGGCCGTTGCCGCCCGCCCTTGCGCTGCATCAAGCCGACGCGCGGGGCGGTCTCGCAACATAGGTGCATGTCGGATGCAGCTTAAAGGCGAGCTGCGGCACGACGCGGCAACGCAAGCCTGGTGATGACGCCGGCAACCCCCCACATCGACACCAGGATGGAATTCACCATGAACCGCAACCACCGGCTCTGGCGCTGGCTGGCGCTGATCTTCGTGCTGTCGTTCGGAGCCCTCGGCTTCATCGGCTACCAGATCTACCTCAGCGCACCCCCGATCCCCAACGCCGTCGTCACCGCCGACGGCCGCACCCTCTACACCGGCGAGCAGATCCAGGCGGGCCAGCAGGCCTGGCTGTCGGCCGGCGGCCAGCAGCTCGGCACGGTCTGGGGCCACGGCAGCTATGTCGCGCCCGACTGGTCGGCCGACTGGCTGCACCGCGAGGCGCTGGCGCTGCAGGCGATCCGCACGCAGCAGCAGACGACCACGCTGGGCGAACCGACGACGGCCGAGCGCGCCGCCATCGCCGCCACGCTGCGCGAGGAGATGCGCCGCAACACCTACGACGCCGCGCGCGGCACGCTGACCGTCAGCGCCGAGCGGGCCCGCGCGATCGAGCAGACCGCCGCCCACTTCGAGGCCCTGTTCGGCGACGCGCCGGCGCTGGCCGCATTGCGCGAGCAGTACGCGATGCCGGGCGACACCTTGCCCGAGGCGGCCGATCGGCATGCGCTGGGCGCCTTCTTCTTCTGGACCGCCTGGGCGGCCAGCACCGACCGGCCGGGCGAGAGCGGTCTCTCGTACACCAGCAACTGGCCGCATGAGCCGCTGGTGGGCAACACGCTGTCGGGCACGGCGGCGATGTGGTCGATGGTCAGCATCGTGCTGCTGGTCGCCGGCATCGGCGCGATGCTGTGGTTCCACGGCAGCGCCCGCCACGAGGCCGATCCCGAACTGCCGAAGGCCGACCCGTTCCTGGGTGTCGTCGCGACGCCGTCGATGCTGGCCACCCGCAAGTACTTCTACGCCGTCATCGGCCTGATCCTGCTGCAGGTCGGCATGGGCGCCATCACCGCCCACTACGCCGTCGAGGGCGAGGCCTTCTTCGGCATCCCGCTGGCGCAGGTCCTGCCCTATGTCGTCAGCCGCACGGTCCACACGCAGGTGGGCGTGTTCTGGATCGCCACCGCCTGGCTGGCCACCGGCCTGTACATCGCGCCGCTGCTGTCGGGGCGCGAGCCGAAGTTCCAGAAGCTCGGCGTGGACCTGCTGTTCTGGGCCCTGATTGCCATCGTCGTCGGCTCGACCGCGACCGGCTGGCTCGGCACGCTGCAGCACCGGGGCGTCGACTTCGCCTTCTGGATCGGCAACCAGGGCCTCGAATACACCAGCATGGGCCGCCTCTGGCAGCTGCTGCTGTTCGTCGGCCTGCTGTTCTGGCTGACGCTGCTGGGCCGTGCGCTGTGGCCGGCGCTGACCACGCCGTCGGAGACCCGCGGCCTGATCGCGATGGTCTTCCTGTCGGCCACCTGCATCGGCGGCTTCTACGCCAGCAGCCTGATGTGGGGCCAGCACACCCACTACTCGATGATCGAGTACTGGCGCTGGTGGCTGGTCCACCTGTGGGTCGAAGGCTTCTTCGAGGTCTTCGCCACCGCCGTCGTCGCGCTGATCTTCACCCGCCTCGGGCTGGTGCGCGCGGCCAGCGCCAACCGCGCCATCGTCGCCGAGACCATCGTCTTCCTGTTCGGCGGCATCCTGGGCACGCTGCACCACCTGTACTTCACCGGCACGCCGACCTCGGTGATCGCGGTGGGGGCGGTGTTCTCGGCACTCGAGGTGGTGCCGCTGGCCATGATCGGCCTGGAAGCCCTGCAGACGCTGCGCCGCAGCCAGGGCGCGGCGTGGCTGGCGGCCTATCGCTGGCCGATCCTGTGTTTCGTCGCCGTGGGCTTCTGGAACACCGTCGGCGCCGGCGTGCTCGGCTTCGCGATCAACCCGCCGGCCTCGCTGTACTACGTCCAGGGCCTGAACATGACGCCCGCCCACGGCCATGCCGCGCTGTTCGGCGTCTACGGCATGCTGGGCATCGGCCTGATGCTGTTCTGCCTGCGCGGCCTGTACGCTCGCCACCTGCACGCCGACGGCCTGCTCAAGCCCGCCTTCTGGGGCCTGAACATCGGCCTGGCGATGATGGTCTTCCTGTCGCTGCTGCCCGCCGGCATCTACCAGGCCTGGGCCAGCGTCAGCGAAGGCATGTGGTTCGCACGCTCGCCCGCGATCGTGCATTCGAAGGTGATGGAGGCGCTGGTGTGGCTGCGTGTGCCGGGCGACATCGTGTTCGCCATCGGTGCCGTGCTGCTGGCGGCCTATGCCTTCAGGCTCCTGAGACGGCCGACAGGCCAGCCCGAGACCGGCCGGGCAGCGACGCCGGTGGTGCAACGCTAGGACCATGAAACTCACCGCCTTCACCGACTACAGCCTGCGTGTGCTCATCTTCCTGGGCACCGACCCGGGACGTCGGGCGACGATCGCGGAGGTCGCCTCGACCTTCGGCATCTCCGAACATCACCTGACCAAGGTGGTGCATTTCCTCGGGGTGCAGGGCTGGCTGGCCAACGTGCGCGGCAAGGGCGGTGGGATGGAACTGGCGATGGAGACGCGCCACGTGGTCATCGGCCGCGTGGTGCGGGCCACCGAAGGCGAGGCCCTGCCGGCCGAATGCTTCGGCGTCGACACGCAGGACTGCTGCATCCTGCGCGCCTGCCGCCTGCGCGGCGTGCTGCGCGAGGCGGTCGACGCGTTCTACGCGGTGCTCGACCGCTACACGCTGGAAGACCTGGTCCGCAACCGCGAGCTGCTGGCGCCGCTGCTGCAGCTGGTGCCGGTCGCCCAGCCCGAGGTGGCGACCCGGTCACGGCGCCCGACCCGAACCTGACACGCCCCCGCGCCCGTGCGGCGGGCTGGAGCCTGCCCGCCATGAGCGATCCCGTCTTTCCCTGGCAAGGTCCGACCGACCTGCAGGACGCCGTCGTCCGCGCGCTGCGCCGCGTGGTCGACCCGGAACTGGCCCTGTCGATCGTCGACCTGGGGCTGGTGTGCGGTGTCGTCATCGACGAGGAGACCGATGCCACCACGGGCGCAGGCCGCCCGCGACTGCGGCTGTCGATCACGATGACCTCGGCCGCCTGCCCGGTCGCCGACGTGATCCTCGATGAGGTCGAGTCGGCGCTGGACCGGGTGCTGCCCGAGGCCTGGCGCATCCAGGTCGAGCAGGTCCGGGAACCCGCCTGGACGCCCGAGCGCATGAGCGCCTCGGCGCGCCGCTTCATGGGCTGAGCGATGACCACGCCTGCTCCGGACCTGCCGACGCGACCGCCGCGCGGGCCTGTCACCCTTGCCCGTGTCGTGACGCTGGTCATGTTGGCGCTGGTCGCCGGGTCGCTGCTGTGCGCTGTCCTGGGCGGTCTGCTGCGGGCCGGCCTGGGCTGGCCTTGGCTGCAGGACCCGCACCTGATCGGCCCGGCCGCCGCCGCCCATGCGCAGCTGATGCTGCCGGGCTGGCTGGGCATGGTCATCTCGATCGAACGGGCCGTCGCCGTGCGACGCCGCTGGGCCTGGGCCGCGCCGCTGGGTGCCGGGCTGGGAAGTGCCGCGCTGCTGGCCGGCTGGCCGCTGCCGGCGGCCCTGCTGGGCGTCGGGGCGGCGGCGGTCGCGGTGGCCGTGCAGGTCGTCGTGCTGCGACGCCAGCGGGCCGGTCACACCTGGCTGCTGCTGGCGGCGACGCTGGCGTGGCTGGCGGGCAGTTCGCTCGTGTTGATCGGCCTTCTCGTCGTCCGTCTTGTCGATCCGCGTGCGGCCGTGCCCGGGCTCGACGTCGCGGCGGCGCTGCCGTGGTGGTTCCTGCTGCCGGTGCTGACCATCGCCGCCGAACGGCTGGAGATGACCCGCCTCACGCGCCGGCACGACCTCGCGCAGCCGGTGCTGCTGGCAATCGTGGCCGTGCTGGCGATGGGCGCTGCAGCGGCGGCCATCGAGCCGGCCGGGCCGCTGGGCGGGGTGCTCTACGGCCTGGGCCTGATCGCGCTGGCGCTCTGGCTGTTCACCTTCGACATCGCCCGCCGCACGCTGTTCGCGCACGGGCTGGCGCGCTACATGGCCGTCAGCCTGCTGGCCGGCTACGCCTGGCTGGCGCTGGCCGGACTGGGCTGGATGGGCCTGGCGCTGGGTTGCCCCGGGCGTGACCTGGCGCTGCACGCGCTGGGCCTGGGCTTCATCGTCAGCATGGTGATGGGGCATGCACCGGTGATCCTGCCGGCGGTCGCGCGGGTGAAGCTGCAGGTTGGATGGTGGTTCTAACTGCCGCTGCTGGCGCTGCACGCCTCGCTCGCGCTGAGGCTGTTCGGCGGCATCGCCGACCTGCCGCTGCGGCGCTGGGGCGCGGCCCTCAATGCGGCCGCGCTGCTGCTGTTCCTGCTCGTGTTGATCGGCTCTGCGCTGGCCTGGCGATGCGGGGCCGCTCGATCGGCCGAGAACGGCCGCGAAGGGCGTCCTGTTCGACGGCTGCGCGTTTGACCTGTCTCAAGTCGGCGTGGTGATGCGCTTCCAATAATGCTGCACATGAAATGCACCTTATAGGTGTTGTCGACCCACCTCACAGGAGTCAAACGTGGTCCGCAGAATCAACCAGATCCTTGCCAGCGCCGTCACCGCCGCCGGCCTGATGTTGGGCTTGGCCGCCGCGCCGATCGAGGCGCTGGCCGCCGCGCCGGTCCAGAAGTCGACCGGCGACTTCGGCCCGCCGCAGGGCGCGCCGATCCGTGCGGTGCTGACCAGCCCGCCGTTCGTGCCGCCGCCGATCACGCGCAAGACGCCGGCCAAGGTGATCGTCGAGCTGGAGGTGGTCGAGAAGGAGATGCAGATCTCCGAAGGCGTGTCCTACACCTTCTGGACCTTCGGCGGCACGGTGCCCGGCAGCTTCATCCGCGTGCGCCAGGGCGACACGGTCGAGTTCCACCTGAAGAACCATCCCGGCAGCAAGATGCCGCACAACATCGACCTGCACGGCGTGACCGGCCCGGGCGGCGGTGCGGCGTCGAGCTTCACGGCCCCGGGCCATGAATCGCAGTTCTCCTTCAAGGCGCTCAACGAGGGCATCTACGTCTACCACTGCGCCACCGCGCCGGTCGGGATGCACGTGGCCAACGGCATGTACGGCCTGATCCTGGTCGAGCCGCCCGAGGGCATGCCCAAGGTCGACCATGAGTACTACGTGATGCAGGGCGACTTCTACACGACCGGCAAGTACCGCGAGAAGGGCCAGCAGCCCTTCGACATGGAGAAGGCCATCGCCGAGCAGCCGACCTATGTGCTGTTCAACGGCGCCGAGGGCGCGCTGACGGGCGACAAGGCCATCACCGCCAAGACCGGCGAGACGGTGCGCCTGTTCGTCGGCAATGGCGGGCCGAACCTGGTGTCGAGCTTCCACGTCATCGGCGCGATCTTCGACAAGGTGCGCTACGAGGGCGGCAGCAACGTCCAGCGCAACGTGCAGACCACGCTGATCCCGGCCGGCGGTGCGGCGGTGGTCGAGTTCAAGACCAAGGTGCCGGGCAGCTACGTGCTGGTCGACCACTCGATCTTCCGGGCCTTCAACAAGGGCGCGCTGGCGATCCTCAAGGTCAACGGGCCGGAGGACAAGAGCATCTACTCGGGCAAGGAACTGGACTCGGTCTACCTCGGTGACCGCTCGCAGCCCAACCTGAACGCGGTGACGACGGCCACGCAGGCCGCCGCCAGCGGCAAGCTGACGATCGAGGACCAGATCAAGGCCGGCCAGGCGCTGTTCGCCGGCACCTGCTCGGTCTGCCACCAGGCCAACGGCAACGGCCTGCCCGGCGTGTTCCCGCCGCTGACGAAGAGCGACTACCTCGCGGCCGATCCGCAGCGTGCCATCTCGGTCGTGCTGCATGGCCTGTCGGGCAAGGTGACGGTCAACGGCAGCGAATACAACTCGGTCATGCCGCCGATGAACCAGCTCAACGACGACGAGGTCGCCAACATCCTCAGCTACGTGATGAACAGCTTCGGCAATGGCGGCGGGCGCATCAGCGTCGACGACGTCAGGAAGGTCCGCGCCAGCAAGCCGGTCGCGGCCACCACGTCGGGACATTGACGATGAACCGCACCGGCAGGTGGCTCGCCCCGCTTCTCGCCCCGCTGCTCGCCCCGCTGCTCGCCCCGCTGCTGGCTGCGGCGGCCGGCGCGGCACGGGCGGGCGGTGAGGAGGATGCCGCCTACGTGACCGTCCCGGCCGGCACGCTCGCCAGCGTGCTGGCCACCGACGCGGACCGCACGCCGCAGCCGATGCCGGCCTATGCGATGCGCGTCACGCCGGTCACGCGCGGCGAGTTCAGCCGCTTCGTGCAGGACCACCCGCAGTGGCAGCGCGGCCGCATCGCCCGCACCTACGCCGATGCCGGCTATCTGCAGGGCTGGCGTTCGGCACTGCAGCCGGCACCGGCCGATGACACGCTCGATGCGCGGCGCCCGGTCACGCAGGTCAGCTGGTTCGCGGCCCAGGCCTATTGCGAGCACGAGAGCGAAGGCGGCCGCCTGCCGACCTGGGCCGAATGGGAGTACGCCGCCGCGTCCGACGCGACCCGGCGCGATGCCCGCGACGACCCGGCCTGGCTGGCCCGCATCCTCGGCTGGTACGCACGGCCGGCGACCGCCGCCTTGCCGGTCGTGGGCGGCGAGGCCGATGTCTACGGGGTCCGCGACCTGCACGGCCTGGTCTGGGAATGGGTCGACGACTTCAACGCGCTGCTGGTCGACGCCGACAGCCGCTCCGGTGACGACCCCGACAAGCTCAAGTTCTGCGGTGCCGGCGCGATCAACCTGCAGGACCGCCAGAACTACGCCGTGCTGATGCGCATCGCGCTGCTGTCGTCGCTGAAGGCATCGGACAGCACCGGCAGCCTCGGCTTTCGCTGCGTGCGCCCGGTGACGTTGCCCTGAACCCGAATCTCCGGAGCACACCATGACTATCCCGATCTCGACGTTCGCCCGGCGCCTGGCCCTGCTGCTGGCCCTGTTCATGCCGCTGCTGTCCGCCCACGCCGCATCGGCCGCGAACCCCGTGGCCATCGACCTTCCCGGCGATTCGGTCTATCAGCTCGACCTCGTGCTGACCGGCCAGGACGGCCGCTCGCAGCCGTGGGGCCACCAGCGCGGCCAGCCGATGCTGGTCAGCATGTTCTACACCTCGTGCCAGTACGTCTGCCCGATGCTGATCGAGGCGCTGGCCGACACCCGCGCGAAGCTCTCGCCCGAGGATCGCGCGCGCCTGCCGGTCACCATCGTCAGCTTCGATCCGGCACGTGACAGCGTGGCCGCGTTGCAGCGCACGGCCGAGCAGCGCCGGCTCGACCCTGCCGTCTGGACGCTGGCCCGCACCGATGCGCGCAGCGTGCGCCGGCTGGCCGCCGCGCTGGGCATCCAGTACCGTGCCTTGCCCGATGGCGAGTTCAACCACAGCACGGTGCTGCTGCTGCTCGATGCCGACGGCCGCATCGCCGCGCGCTCGAACCGGCTGGGCAGTGCCGACCCGGCCTTCGTGCAGGCGGCGACCCGTCTGCTGCAGGCGACGTCACGGTGAACCCGTAGCGGTGCGGCGATGGTCTGGCCGTATGCTTCGGACTCCTGGTGATCGGCTTCCCGAACCTCGTGCAGAACGGACGATGCCGCCACCGTCCACTTCCATCGCTTCAGCAGAGAACTCGCCGATGACCAAGAAGACGCTCTCCCAGATCCAGGCCCAGATCGACAAGCTGCAGAAGGAGGCCGAGGCCATCCGGGCGCGTGAGGTCGCCGACGTCATCGGGCGCATCCAGGAAGCCATCGCGCACTACGGCCTGACCGCCGCCGACCTCGGTCTGGACGGCAACGCCGCCCGACGCGTCCCGGTCCGCAAGGCGGCCGACAAGGCCGTTCGCAAGACGTCGACGAAGAAGGCCGCGCCGGTCCAGGCGGCCAAGCCGGAGAAGGCCGCAAAGGCCGCCAAGGCCGCCAAGCCGGCCAAGGCCGCGCGCCCGTCCGTCATCAAGTACGCCGACGACCAGGGCCACACCTGGACCGGCGTGGGCAAGCGCCCGAACTGGTTCCTGGCCGCGATTGCGGCGGGCAAGACGGCCGACGACCTGCGCGTGGCCGCACCGGCGGCCTGAGTCGCCTCAGGGCGTCGTCGCCACGAGGCCGAATTCGCGCGCCAGCTGGCGCCACCGCACGATCTCGTCCTCGACCCGCGTGGCCAGCGCCGCACCCGCCAGCGGCTGCGGGTCCAGGCCCAGCTGGCGCAGTGCGATGACCGCGTCCTCGCGCATCGCACCCGCCAGCAGCCGCTGGCCCCAGGCAGTGGCCGTCGCGACCGGTGTTGCCGGTCCGGCATAGACCCCGCGCAGGATTGGCCAGTCCAGCTCGACACCCTGTTCGCGCGCCGTCGGCACGGACGCCAGGGCGCCGCCCAGGCGCTGCCGTGCAAGCACGGCCAGGACCCGCAGCGGCGCGCCGTCGCGCAACTGCTGCGTCAGCTCAGCCGCATCGCCACACAGCACCTGCACATGGCGGCCGCGCAGCGCCTGCACGGCATCGCCGCCGCCCTCGAAGGCCACCACCCGGATGGCCTTGTGGCTGACCCCTGCGGCGCGTGCCAGCAGGGCGGCCTTCATCCAGTCCTGGCTGCCGATCGTGCCGCCGGCCGCGAAGCCGATCGAGGCCGGGCTGGCCTTCAATGCCTGCAGCAGCTCACCCAGGTGCCGCCACGGCGAATCGCGGTGCACGGCGACCACGCCGTGATCCAGCGCCAGGCTGGCGACCCAGTGCAGGCTGCCCGGCTCGTAGCGCCCGAAGCGGCCCTGCGCCAGGTTCAGCAGCGTGCCGCTGGACCAGGCGACCAGCGCCTTCGCGGCGGGCCCGGCGGGTTCGTGCGCACCGGTGTCGCGCATTCCGTCGCGCATCAGCGAGCGGTAGACCCAGGCCCCGATCCCGCCCGGCTGATACGTCAGCGGCAACTCGTCGCCGACCGCCTGCCAGGCCCGTCGCGCGAACTGGCAGGTCAGGTCGAAGCCGCCGCCCGGCTTGGCCGGCACGATGCAGGCGGTGGGCTGCGGTGTGCTGGGTCCGGACAGGCCCTGGGCCCGGACCGCCGGCATCGCGGCGGCCAGCGGCAGCAGCAGCCGGCGCAGTGCCAGGCGTCGTCTTGTCGTCATGCCGGCTCCCAGATCAGTTCGGCGCGCAGGCCGCGTCCATCGTCGCCGGGGCCGACCGCGAGCCGCCCGCCGTGCCGCTCGATCACCGATCGGGCCATCGCCAGCCCCAGCCCGGCCCCCCGGCTGCCGCGGCCTTTCGCGAAGCGTTCGCCGATGCGGTCGGCCAGCGCCGGATCGAGTCCGGCACCGTCATCAACCACGCCCAGCCGCCAGCCGTCGGCCAGGCGTCCGGCCTCGAGGGTGACCCGTCGCCCGCCAGCCGCCGTGCCGCAGCCGTGCACCAGCGCGTTGTGGGCCAGGTTGAACCAGGCTTCACGCAGCAGCAGCCGATCGCCTTCGGCCTGCAGCGCGGTGGCGTCATCGGGCGAGCGTTGCAGGTCGACGCCGAAGTCCACGCCCAGCGCACGCGCCTGCGGCAGCAGCTGCAGCGCGACCTCGCGGGCCAGCTCTGCCAGGTCGAAGGGCTGGCGCTGCAGCGGCCCCGCATCGGCCCGGGCGAGCTGCAGCAGCTGGTTGGTTGCGCGGCTGGCCAGGTCCAGCTCGGTCGACAAGGCGGTCAGCGCCTCGTGCAGGCGCGTCGCGTCGGACTCGCGCCGGGCGTAGTCCAGCTGCGCCCGCAAGGTGGTCAGCGGCGTGCGCAGCTGGTGCGAGGCGTCGTCGAGGAACTGGCGCCGCTGCTCGACCAGCGCCTGCGTGCGCGCCAGCTGCTGGTTGATCGCCTCGACCAGCGGCAGCAGGTCCTCGGGCAGGCCATCGGCCTGCAGCGGGCGCAGGTCCTCGGCATCGCGTGCCCGCGTGGCGGCGGCCAGACGCTGCACCGGTCGCAGCGCCCAGGCCGTCACGCCAGCCACGGCCAGGGCCAGCAGGCCCAGTACCGAGGCGTCGCGCCACAACGCCTGCTGCACGAAGGCGCGTGCGAAGCGTTCACGCGAGGCGGTCCCTTCGGCGACCTGGATCAGCACCTGCCGTGCATCGCCCACCGGCGGCAACAGGTCCCGTCGCAAGGCGCCGACGCGCACCGGTTCGCCGAAGTAGACGGCGTCGTAGAAGCTCGGTTCACCGTCGCGCAACGGCCGGTCGGGCAGCGGCAGGTCGGGCGAGCCGATCTCGACCAGTCCGTCATCGGTGGCGACGCGGTAGTGGACGTCGCCGCCTGAGGACAGCTGGAAGAACTCGAACAGGCGGTATGGCTGCTCGACGGCCAGGCCGCCGGAGGCGGTCGACACGTTCAGGTCGAGACCCTTCAGGGCGCCCAGCAGCGACCGGTCGAAGGCCGCGTTGGCCGCCGCGATCGCGTCGTTTCGGGTGTTCCAAAGGCTGACCGCCAGCACCAGCACCATGCCCGGCAGGACCAGGCCCAGCAATCGGCCGCTAAGCGTTCGGCGGGGCCAGGGGTTCCAGCGCATAGCCGAGTCCTCGATAGGTCTGGATGTGCACGCCGCTGCCGTCGAGCCGCTTGCGCAGCCGGTGCATGACGACGTCCAGCGCGCCGGGCTGGATGTCCTCCTCGTCGGCGAAGACACGCTCGGTCAGCTGCTGGCGCGACATCGGCTCGCCGCTGCGGGCGATCAGCGCGCGCAGCAGCACGTGTTCGCGTGGCGGCAGCTGCATCAGCTCGTCGCCGCAGGTGAACTGGCGCAGCACGGTGTCGAACTGCAGCGGACCGCAGGCCAGCCGGGGGCGCTCGATGCCGCGCGAGCGCCGGATCAGCGCGGTCAGGCGCGCCTCCAGCTCGGCCAGCGCGAAGGGCTTGGGCAGGAAGTCGTCGGCGCCCTCGTTGAGCGTGCCGACCCGCTCGGCGAGCGAATCGCGTGCCGTCAGCACCAGCACCGGCAGGCCGCTGGCACGGGCGCGCAGGTCACGCAGCAGCTGGTGGCCGCTGCGGCCCGGCAGGCCCAGGTCCAGCACCAGCGCGTCGAAGTCGTCGACCTGTTCGAGCGCCCGTTCGGCCAGCCGGCCGTCGTCGACCCAGTCGACCCGGAAGCCCGACTGCGCCAGGGCCTTGCTGAGCCACTCGCCCAGGCCGTGTTCGTCTTCTGCCAGCAGGATGCGCATGGCCGGCATTGTGAAGTCGGCCGGTGGCCACGTTGAAAGGTATTTGAGAGGTTGCGGCCGGCACCATCGCGGCCTGTTCCTGCACCGACAAGACCTGGAGACTCGACATGACCCATTCGACCCTCGACCGCCGCCGCCTGCTGCAGCTTGGCCTGGGCGCCTCGGCCGCCTGCACCGCGCCGGGGCTGCTGGCGCAGACCGCATCGGCGTCGGCCTGGCCGAGCAAGCCGATCCGTTTCGTCGTGCCCTTCGCGCCCGGCGGCAGCAGCGAGATCGTGGCCCGCACCACCGCCGTCGAACTGGGCCGTCAGCTCGGCCAGTCGGTCTATGTCGAGAACAAGCCCGGTGGCGCCGGCAATGTCGCGATGCAGGAGGTCGCCCGTGCCGATGACCAGCACACGCTGATCCTCGGCCACATCGGCACGCTGGCGGTCAACCCGTACATCTTCGACAAGCTGCCCTACGACCCGAACAAGGACTTCCGGCCGATCTCGCTGCTGGCCAAGGTGCCCAGCCTCTACCTGGTCCGCCCGGACCTGCCGTTCAACAGCCTGAAGGAACTCATCGCGTACGCGAGGAAGAACCCGGGCAAGCTGAACTACGGCTCGGCCGGCAACGGCAGTGCCGGGCATCTGGCGATGGAGTACCTGAAGATGGCCAGCGAGACCTTCATGCTGCACGTGCCCTATCGCGGCACCGGGCCGCAGCTGACCGACCTGCTGGCCGGCCGGCTTGAGCTGGCCTCGGTCGGCGCACCGGCGGTCATGCAGTTCATCAAGGCCGGCAAGCTGCGTTGCCTGGCCACCGGCACGAGCCAGCGCATCCCGCAGCTGCCGGACGTGCCGACCGTCGCCGAACAGGGTTACCCGGGCTTCGAGATGACGCAGTGGTACGGCCTGCTGGCGCCGTCGACCCTGCCGCAGGCCGCCGCCGATCGGCTGGCCAAGGCCAGCGCGGCCGCCATGCACGAGCCGGCGTCGCAGGAGAAGCTGGCCGCCGATGCGGCACTGGGCGTGGGCGGCACGCCGGCCGAGTTCGCCCGCTTCATCGAGCTGGAGCAGAAGCGCTGGAAGGCGGTCGTGGCGCGGGCGAAGATCAAGCCGGACTGAAATCCGCCGGCTCAGAGCCCCAGTTCGCGGCCGAATAGCGCTTCCTGTTCGCGCCGCACTTGCACGGCCTGCAGCGTGGCGTCGTGGCGCACGTCGTCCCAGCTGACCACCTCGCCGGCGGCGATGTCGCGCAGCAGGACCATGTTGTGGGCCAGGCCGATCGGCAGGGCTCGGCGGCGCAGCGAGTCGGCCGTGGGCATCAGGCGGCCGTAGACGGTGTAGCCGCCCTCGCCGTCGAGCTTCTCGCCGGCCTTGAGCGCGCGCTTGGCCGTGGCGGCGACGTCGCCGCGCCATTCGCCGGTCGCGCCGGTGGCCTCGTGGCGCACGGCGATGCTGGCCACCGAGATGCCCAGCTCCAGCCCGATCAGGTGATAGGGCTTGTACATCGCGGCGTAGCGCCCGCTGGCGTCGGTCTTCAGGCCGTACTGGGCGAAGCAGTCGCGCACGTAGTCGCTGGAGGCCTCGAAGACCGCGTAGACGCCCCAGCGCAGGTCACGGAAGACGGGCCGGCCGTCGCGCTCGATCGACGACACCACCTCGACCATGCCCTTGCGCGCGAGCGTGCCGCCGTCGGCCAGCGGCCGCAGGATGTGCGGCAGGTCATCGACGCCGCAGGGCGGGAAGGCCAGGCCGTCGGCGGGCGGATCGAGCTCGCAGCCGTTGGCCACGGCGGCCATCTCCAGCGCGGACTTGGTGCCGTCCAGGAAGCTGTTGAACATCTGCGCGTTGAAGTCGCCGCCGGCCACCTGGGCCTCGCTGAAGCCGTAGTGGCCCCAGACCGTGTCGGGCGTGCTCTGGTGGTAGACCGGCAGGTACTTGGTGCCCTTGCCGGCACAGACCACGTCCAGGCCGATGGTGCGGGCCCAGTCGACCAGCTCGGCGATCAGCGCGGGCTGGTCGCCCGAGGCCATCGAGTACAGGATGCCGGCCTCGGCCGCACGCCGTGCCAGCAGCGGGCCGGCCAGCACGTCGGCCTCGACGTTGACCATCACGATGTGCTTGCGGTGCTCGCAGCACAGCAGCGCGTGGCGGATGCCGGCGGCCGGGCTGCCGGTCGCGTCGATGACGATGTCGACGTGCTCGCTGGCGATCACCGCCGCCGCGTCGTCGGTGATGCAGGCACTGCCGTCGCGGGCCGCCTCGGCCAGCGTGCGGGCGGCGTAGCGCGCGGCCTCCCAGCCGACCCGGGCCAGCGCGGCGCGGGCGCGGTCGGGCGACAGGTCGGCCACGGCGACCAGGTGGATGCCGGGCGTGCGCGGCGCCTGCGACAGGTACATCGAGCCGAACTTGCCGGCACCGATCACGGCCACCCGGACCGGACGACCAGCCGCAGCGCGGGCCTTGAGTTGACGGATCAGCGACATCGGCGGGTCTCCTTGCGGGTCGTTCGCGGGTTCTTCAGTCCAGCGGCAGCGTGTGGCTGACGAAGGCGACGCGGCGGCCGTCCGGCGACCACGAGTGCACGTTCAGGCTGCCCTGGCCGCCGTGCAGGTGCGCCAACACGGTCGGTTCGACCGGGCCGTCGCCAGCGGCAGGGATCATGCGCAGCGCCACGTGGCGGCCGCCGGGATGTTCCTGCGGATCGACCTCGCCGGGCAGGTAGCTCACAAAGATCACCCGGCTGCCGTCGGGGCTGACATGCGGGAACCAGTCGTCGTGGCCGTCGTCGGTGCGCTGGCGCGGATCCTCGCCCAGCGGGCCCATCTGCCAGACCTGCATGTGGCCGTCGCGGGCCGAGCAGAACCAGATCGAGGCACCGTCGGGCGCGTACTCCGGGCCGTCGTCGAGGCGGGGCGTGTGGGTCAGGCGCAGCTCGTTGCGGCCGTCCAGGTCGATGCGGTAGATGTCGTAGGCATCGTTGCCCGGCCGCAGCGCGGTGTAGACCAGGTGCGCGCCGTCCGGCGACCAGCCGTGCAGGTAGGACGGCCCCTGGCGCGTGACGCGGCGCGGCCGGCCGCCGTCGATCGGCAGCACGTGGATGCGCGACTCGCCGTCGCCCGGATCCTGGCTGCTGATGGCGATCTGGCGGCCGTCGAACGACAGCACGTGGTCGTTGTTGTTGCGCACCTCGTCGCCGGTGTCGATGGTCGACAGCAGCCGGTCGACCAGGTCGACACGCTGCAGCCGGCCGTTCTGGTTGATCACCAGGAAGCGGCCGTCGCGGCTCCAGTTCGGGGCCTCGAACAGCTGCGTGTCCTCGTGGATGACGGTGCGCACGCCGCTGTCGACGTCCAGCAGTTCCAGCCGGCTGCAGATCGGCCGCTGCAGATAGAGGCCGGGCAGGCGCGGCAGCGGGCGCACGATGCGCACGTTGTCGAAGGTGGCGCGGCCACCGGCCACGAACAGGCCGACGTGCAGGGTGTCGGGCAGCGCGAGATCCGTGACCGACCGGGTCTGCAGCGACTGGCCGTGCGCGGCGCAGGAGACCGTCCAGGTGTCGCCCTGCCGGATCAGCTGGATGCTGTCCAGCGCGGTCAGCTCCAGGGCGGCGAAACCGGCAATGAACCCGGCCGCATCGGCCAGCAGGCCTTCTCGGGCGGTCCAGCCGAGCATCACGTTCCCGTCACCCTCGATCGACGCGACCCGCGCCGTCACGATGAAGTCGCCCGTCAGCACGCGACCGGCGAAGTGCGGCACCGCGCCGGCCGAGGTCAGCGTGTGGCGCAGCGCAGCGCCTTCGCAGCGGGTCGAGCCGGCCTGACCGGGCGTGGCCGGCGTGCCGAGGTCGGCCTGGATCACCAGCGGCGAGCCGGGCACGCGGGTGGGCTTGTCGGCGCCGCTCATGCCAGCCCCAGCTTGTCGAGCCAGGCGTCGACGCTGTCGCCGCTGCTGAAGTCGTTGGCGACCAGGCCGTCGACCATGAAGGTCGGCGTGACGTGGATGCCGTTCTGGCGCGCGTACCGCGCATGGCGCTTGAGCTCGCGGTCCAGGCCCGGCTGCTCGAACGCGGCGGCCAGCGCCAGGCCGCTGTGGCCCTCGATGCGGGCGATGACCTGGCGCAGCGACAGGTCCAGGTTCGGACCGCTGGCATGGTCGACATGGTCGAACTCGTCGCGGTGGGCGTAGACGGCGGCCAGCACGGCCTTCGCATCGGCCTTGCCGCCCGGCAGCGTCGAGGCCGCCACCACCGCACGGGTCACCACCGGCGAGAACAGGTGCCAGGGCTGTGACTGCAGCCGGATGTGCAGCGTCAGCCGGTCTTCCCCGGCACGCGCCAGCAACTCGTCGAACTTGCCGAAGGCCCGTCCCGAGAACGGGCAGGTCGGCTCCAGGAAGGCTTCCAGCGTCTTCGGGCCGTGGCCCCAGGACAGCGGGGCGGGGGCGGAGTAGGGGCTCGTCATGTCGATTCCGGGGGAAGGCGCTGGCGGCCGGTTGAAGATGGTCGATTCTGGCCGCGACTCGTGACGCGTGCGTGGTCGGAAATCCGGATGCCCGCAACGCTCCGTGCGGTCGCCGTGGTCGGGTTCCCGACCGGGATGGACGCGGGCCGCATCGACCCCTCCAGACGAATCAAGGACTTGGCGATGAAACGTGGACAGATTCCCGCTGGCACGGGCCGTGCAATGTCTTCGGACATGTGTCGCCCGACTCCCCGATCCCTGTTGCGCCGTGCCGCGTCCGCCCTGCTGGCCGGCGCGCTGGCGTGCCTGCCGATCGTGTCCCGGGCCGCATCCGACGCCGACCGCACGCTCGACCGCATCGCCCAGACCGGCACGATCAGCCTGGGTCACCGCGAGGCTTCGGTGCCGTTCTCGTACTACGACGCGCGGCGCCAGGTGGTGGGCTATTCGCATGAGCTGATGCTGCGCTTGCTCGACAGCATCAAGGCCGAGCTGAAGCTGCCGGCGCTGACGATCAAGCTGGTGCCGGTGACGGCGCAGAACCGCATCCCCCTGCTGCAGAACGGCACCGTCGACCTGGAGTGCGGCTCGACCACCCACAACGTCGCCCGCGAACGCGAGGTGGCGTTCTCGAACTCGATCTTCGTGATCGGCACCCGGCTGATGGTCCCGCGCGGCAGCCGCGTGCGCGACTTCCCCGACCTGGTCGGCAAGCGTGTCGTGCTGACCGCCGGCACGACCTCCGAGCGCCTGCTGCGCACCTATGCCGAACGGCGCGGCATGGCCCTGACGATCGAGGCCACCAAGGACCACGACGCCTCGTTCCGGCGCCTGGAGACCGGCGAGGCCGACGCCTACATGATGGACGACGCGCTGCTGCACGGCGTGCGGGCCCGCGCGCTGCGGCCGGACGACTGGGAGGTCGTCGGCCAGCCGATGTCGACCGAGGTCTACGCCTGCGCGATGCGGCGCGGCGATGTTGCCTTCAAGCGCGTCGTCGACGACGGGCTTGCGCGCCTGATGCAGTCGGGCGAGGCGCTGAAGATCTACCAGCGCTGGTTCCAGCGCCCGATCCCGCCGAATGGCCTGAACCTGACGTGGCCGCCCAGCGAGGCGCTGCTCGCGCTCTACCGATCCCCCAACGACCGGCCGCGCGACTAGACGCGCCGGCCAGGCCACCGTGCCTGATGTCCCGTCCCACCGCTGTCCTGCCGCTCGCGGCAATCTGTCTGATGGAGTTCCCGTGTCTGTTTTCTCTCCGATGTCTTCCGTGAAGTCCTTCCTCGTCAAGCTCTCGACCGGTCTGGCCGCGCTGGCCCTGGCCGCCACCGTGCAGGCCCAGACCGCCAAGCCGCAGGTCGTCCTGCTGGCCACCGGCGGCACCATCGCCGGTGCCGGCGCCAGCGCCGCCAACAGCGCCACCTACCAGGCCGCCAAGGTGCCGGTCGACAAGCTGATCGCCGGCGTGCCCGAGCTGTCGGCGGTCGCCCAGGTGCGCGGTGAGCAGGTCTTCCAGATCGCCTCCGAGAGCTTCACCAACGAGCACCTGCTGACGCTGGGCAAGCGTGTGGCCGCGCTGGTCAAGCAGCCCGATGTCGACGGCATCGTCATCACGCACGGCACCGACACGCTGGAGGAGACGGCCTACTTCCTGAACCTCACCGTGCGCACCGACAAGCCGATCGTCGTGGTCGGCTCGATGCGGCCGAGCACCGCGCTGTCGGCCGACGGCACGCTGAACCTGCTGAACGCGGTCACCACCGCGGCCGACAAGTCCAGCCGCGGCAAGGGCGTGCTGGTCGTGATGAACGACGAGATCCACACCGGTCGCGACGTCACCAAGACCATCAACATCAAGACCGAGGCCTTCAAGAGCCCGTGGGGCCCGCTGGGCATGGTCGTCGAGGGCAAGACCTACTGGTTCCGCGCGCCGGCCAAGCGCCACACGGTGAACTCCGAGTTCGACATCGAGCAGATCACCGCACTGCCGCAGGTCGACATCGCCTATGGCTCGGGCAATGCCAGCGACACGGCCTATCGCGCCTTCGCCGCCAAGGGCGCCAAGGCCATCGTGCATGCCGGCACCGGCAACGGCTCGGTCGCCGGCCAGGTCGTCCCGGCGCTGCGTGAACTGCGCGCCCAGGGCCTGCAGATCGTGCGTTCGGCGCGTGTCGTCGGCGGCGGCTTCGTGCTGCGCAATGCCGAGCAGCCCGATGACCAGTACGACTGGGTGGTGGCGCACGACCTGAACCCGCAGAAGGCCCGCATCCTGACCATGGTCGCCCTCGCCAAGGGCGCCGACAGCAAGACGCTGCAACGCGTCTTCATGGAGTACTGAGCCGCTCGAAAGCTCAGCGAACACCGGCCATCCCGATGGACCACCCGATCGACCCGACCCACCTGAACACTGGAGACATCATGAAGAAGACCCTGATCCTGACCGCCGCCCTGCTGGCCGTCGGCGCGGCGCAAGCCCAGTCCGACACGCTCAAGAAGATCAAGGACAGCGCCAGCATCACGCTGGGTGTGCGCGAGTCGTCGGGCGCACTCGCCTACACGCTGGGCGACGGCAAGTACGTCGGCTTCCACACCGAGATGGCCTACCGCATCGCGGCCGACCTGCAAAAGCAGCTGGGACTCGCCAAGCTGGAGGTGAAGACCCAGCCGGTGACCTCGCAGAACCGCATCCCGCTGGTCCAGAACGGCACCGTCGACCTCGAATGTGGTTCGACCACCAACAACGCCACGCGCCAGAAGGACGTGGCCTTCGCGGTCACGACCTATGTCGAGGAAGTGCGCATCGCGGTGAAGGCCAACTCGGGCATCACCAACATCGACCAGCTCAACGGCAAGTCGGTGGCGACCACCACCGGCACGACCTCGGTGCAGACGCTGCGCAAGCACGAGCGCGCCGCCGGCGTCGACTTCAAGGAAGTCTTCGGCAAGGACCACGCCGACAGCTTCCTGCTGCTCGAATCGGGCCGTGCCGATGCCTTCGTGATGGACGGCCAGATCCTGGCCGGCAACATCAGCAAGTCGAAGAACCCGGCCGATTACAAGATCGTCGGCGACGTGCTGTCGGTCGAGCCGATCGCCTGCATGCTGCGCAAGGATGACGCCGCCTTCAAGAAGGCCGTCGACGACAGCATCAAGGCGCAGATCAAGTCGGGCGAGCTGGCCAAGCTCTACGACAAGTGGTTCATGCAGCCGATCCCGCCGACCAACACGAAGGTCGGCCTGCCGATGTCGGAGGCCACCAAGGCCGCGTGGGCGAACCCGAACGACAAGCCGATGGAAGACTACGCGAAGAAGTGACCCACCCCCGACGCGCTCACGCGCGTCCCCCTCAAGGGGGCCATCCCGGTGGACCGGCAGAGCCGGATCCACGGGATGTGCTGGGTTGGACCGAGTCATGCGGTGCCGGTGGCGCCGAAACGATTTTCATAGGAGCCACCAGTGTCCAACTGGGATTGGCAAGTCTTCTGCAAGAGCACCCTCGAAGGCGAGGTCATCGCCGGCTGCTTTGGCCGTGATGGCGACATCACCTACCTCGACTGGCTGCTGAGCGCCTGGGGCTGGACGCTGTCGGTCGCCCTGCTGGCGCTGGTGGTCGCGCTGGTGGTGGGGTCCTTGATCGGCATCCTGCGCACCCTCCCGCACAAGGGCTGGGCCTTCTTCGGCAATGCCTGGACGGAGCTGTTCCGCAACATCCCGCTGCTGGTCCAGATCTTCCTCTGGTACCACGTGCTGCCGCAGATCTTCCCCGTGCTCAAGGGCGTTCCCAGCTTCCTGCTGGTCGTCGTCGGGCTGGGCTTCTTCACCTCGGCGCGCATCGCCGAACAGGTCAAGGCCGGCATCCAGACGCTGCCGCGCGGACAACGTTATGCCGGTCTGGCGCTCGGCCTGACGCTGGGCCAGACCTACCGCCACGTGATCCTGCCGATGGCGTTCCGCATCGTCATCCCGCCGCTGACCAGCGAGAGCATGAACATCATCAAGAACTCGTCGGTGGCGTTTGCGGTCAGCATCGCCGAGCTGACGATGTTCGCGATGCAGGCGCAGGAAGAGACCTCGCGCGGCATCGAGATCTACCTCGCGGTGACGGCGCTGTACTTCGTCTCCGCCTTCACGATCAACCGCATCGCGCAGTTCATCGAGCAGCGTGTGCGCGTGCCCGGCATGGTCGGCGGAGGTGGCAAGTGAACCTCGACTTCTCCTTCTTCACGTCCGACGTCATCAGCAGCTTCGTCCTCAAGGGCCTGCTGTTCTCGATCCAGCTGACGCTGGTGGCGATGGTCGGCGGCATCGTGCTGGGCACGCTGCTGGCGCTGATGCGCCTGTCGGGCAAGCCCTGGCTGGTGATGCCCGCGGCGGCCTACGTCAACACCATGCGCAGCGTGCCGCTGGTGATGGTCATCCTGTGGTTCTTCCTGCTGATCCCGCTGCTGATCGGGCGGCCGATGGGTGCGGAGCTGTCGGCCATCGTGACCTTCACGCTGTTCGAGGCGGCCTACTACTCGGAGATCATGCGTGCGGGCATCCAGAGCGTGTCGCGCGGGCAGGTTCATGCGGGCTACGCGGTGGGCATGACCTACCGCCAGACCATGCAGCTGATCGTGCTGCCGCAGGCCTTCCGCAACATGCTGCCGGTGCTGCTGACGCAGACCATCATCCTGTTCCAGGACACCTCGCTGGTCTACGCGATCGGCGCCTACGACCTGCTCAAGGGCTTCGAGGTGGCGGGCAAGAACTTCAACCGTCCGGTCGAGACCTACCTGGTCGCCGCCGGGGTCTACTTCGTCATCTGCTTCAGCCTTTCCATGTTGGTCAAGCGTCTGCAGGCCAAGATCCAAATCATCCGTTGAGAACGACATGATCGACATCCAGAACGTCAGCAAGTGGTATGGCAGCTTCCAGGTCCTGACCGACTGCACCACGAAGATCCAGAAGGGCGAAGTGGTGGTCGTGTGCGGGCCGTCGGGCTCGGGCAAGTCCACGCTGATCAAGACGGTCAACGCGCTGGAGCCGATCCAGAAGGGCGACATCGTCGTCGACGGCATCAGCATCAGCGCGCCGACCACCGACCTGCCCAAGCTGCGTTCGCGCGTGGGCATGGTGTTCCAGCACTTCGAGCTGTTCCCGCACCTGTCGGTGACCGAGAACCTGACGCTGGCGCAGATCAAGGTGCTCGGGCGCAGCAAGGACGACGCGCTGGCGCGGGGCCTGAAGATGCTCGATCGCGTCGGCCTTTCCGCCCACAAGGACAAGTTCCCCGGCCAGCTCTCGGGCGGCCAGCAGCAGCGCGTGGCGATCGCCCGGGCGCTGAGCATGGACCCGATCGTGATGCTGTTCGACGAGCCGACCAGCGCGCTCGACCCCGAGATGGTCGGCGAGGTGCTCGACGTCATGGTGCAGCTGGCCAACGAGGGCATGACGATGATGTGCGTCACGCACGAGATGGGCTTCGCCAAGAAGGTCAGCCACCGGGTCATCTTCATGGACGCCGGCAAGATCGTCGAGGACTGCCGCAAGGACGAGTTCTTCGGCAACCCGGACGCGCGTTCGCCGCGGGCGAAGGACTTCCTGTCGAAGATCCTTCAACACTGATCCTTCAACACCGAGCGATGCCCGCGATCACCGCCCGGGTCGCGAGAATGGCGCATGCCCCTTGATTCGACCAGTTTCGGACCGCCACGGCCGTGGTGGCGGCCGTTCGCGCGCCTGCTGCTGGTGCTGCTGGCGGTTGCGGCCATCGTGCTGGGCTGCTGGCTCGGCTACACGCTCAGCGAACGCCAGGGCATGGCGGCGCTGCGGCAGGAGTCCAATCACCGGCTCGACCTGTTCGCCGCCGTGGTCGAAGGCCGCATCCGCCGGCTTGAACACGTGCCCGCCACGGTGCAGCTCAGTGCCGACGTGCTGGCGCTGCTGCGTGCGCCCGACGAGCCACGCCGCGTGGCCGATGCCAGCGGCTACCTGCGGCGTCTGAACGCGCACCTGGGCAGCCTCGCGGTCTTCGTGCTGGACGAGCGCGGCGTCGTGCTGGCGTCCAGCAATGGCGAGCGCAACGACGACAGCCTGGTTGGCTCGGATTTGGCCTATCGACCCTATTTCCTGGAAGCGCTGGCCGGCCGGGTCGGGCGCCATTTCGCCATCGGCGCGCGGCGTGGCGATCCGGGATATTTCGTCTCGCACCCGATCCGCGACGGCGCCCGCGTGGTCGGCGTCGCGGCCATCAAGATCAGCCTCGAACCGATTGAGCAGATCTGGGAGATGCTGGGCGCGCCCGCGCTGCTGGCCGACACCAACCAGGTCGTGATCCTGTCGTCGCAGCGCGAATGGCGCTACACGGCGCTGGCCGAACTGCCGCTGGAGCGCAGGGTCGACCTGCAGATCAACCGCCTCTATGACGACCTGCGCATCGAGCGTTTCCCGCTGCCGGTGCAGCTGTCGGTCGACGAGGAAAGCCAGGTGGTCGAAGGCGTGCTGCCGGCCGCCCATGCGGTGCTGCCACGCGGCAGTGCCGAGATGCTGGTGCTGGGCCGCACGCTCGACGGCATGGACTGGCGCGTGCTGATCTTCTCGGACCTGCGCGGCGTGCGCATGCAGGCCATGCGCTACGGCCTGCTGTGCGGCGTCGCGGCGGCCTTCGTTCAGCTGCTGCTGCTCTACCTGCTGCAACGCCGCCGGCTGCTGCGTCAGAAGCTGGAGGCCAAGCAGATGCTCGAACGGGTCAATGCCGAGCTGGAGCAGAAGGTCGCCAAACGCACCCGCGCGCTCAGCGAGACCAACACGCGGCTGCGCAAGGAAGTGGCCGAACGCGAGCAGGCCGAGCAGACGCTGCGGGCCGCGCAGGACGAGCTGGTGCACGCCGCCAAGATGGCCGTGCTGGGCCAGCTCGCCACCGGCATCACCCATGAGCTGACACAGCCGCTGGGCGCGATCCGCACGCTGTCGGGCAATGCCAGCGAGTTCCTGCGCCGGGGGGATCTGGACGCCGTTGGCGGCAACCTGGACATCGTCGCGCGACTGGCCGACCAGATGGGCGGGATCATCCATCCGCTCAAGAGCTTCGGCCGCAAGTCGGCCGCCCAGCCGGCCGCCACCGACGTGTCGGTGGCCGTGCGCCATGCGCTGTTCCTCTACGACCAGCGGCTGCGCAAGGAAGGTGTCCTGCTCGACAACCGCTGCACGCCCGAGGCCGGTCTGCCGGCGGTCTGGTGCGACCCGAACCGGCTTGAACAGGTGCTGGTCAACCTGGTTGGCAATGCGGTGGATGCGATGCAGGAACACACCGCGCGCGATCAGCGCCGGCTGCGCATCGAGGCCGAAGCGGTTGGCACCGAACTGCTGCTGCAGGTCGTCGACAGCGGCCCGGGCTTCGATGCGACGACCGCCGAACACCTGTTCGAGCCGTTCTACACGACCAAGCCGGCCGGCGCGGGCCTGGGCCTGGGGCTGGCCATCTCGCGCGACATCGTGCGAGAGTGCGGGGGCGAGATCGAGGCGCACAGCCCTGCCGATGCACAGCTGCCAGAGGCCGGCGGGGCCTGCTTCGTGATCCGCCTGCCGCTGGCGTCTGCCGCATCACCTTCTGCCTCACCAGCTGCCTCACCAGCTGCCTCACCTTCCACCGCTCCCTCCAACCCCGTCGACGACACCGCCCCATGAGTTCCGAGCTGACCGTCCTGCTGATCGAGGACGACCCGCATGTGCAGCTGGGTTGCGTCCAGGCCCTGCAACTGGCCGGCCTGCGGGTGCAGGCGGTCGCGAGCGTCGAGGCGGCGCGGCCGCGACTGGGTGGCGAGTTCGCCGGCGTGGTCGTCACCGACATGCGCCTGCCCGGTGCCGACGGCCTGAGCCTGGTGCGCGACTGCCATGCGCTCGATGCCGAGCTGCCGGTCATCATGATCACAGGCCACGGCGACGTCAGCCTGGCGGTCGAGGCGATGCGCAGCGGCGCCTACGACTTCATCCCGAAGCCGTTCTCGCCCGAGGTCTTCGTCGAGGTCGTCAAGCGTGCGCTGGACAAGCGCCGGCTGACGCTGGAAGTGGCCGCGCTGCGCCGTGCGCTGGGCGTGCGCGAGGGCCTGGCCGGCCAGCTGGTCGGCCGCTCGCCGCAGATCATGCGGGTGCGGCAGATGGTGCTGGAGGTGGCCGACACGCCGGTCGACGTGCTGATCCGCGGCGAGACCGGCACCGGCAAGGAAGTGGTGGCGCGTGCGCTGCACGAGCACTCGCGCCGCAAGGCCGCGCCGCAGGTGGCGCTGAACTGCGGCGGCCTGCCCGACAACCTGATCGACAGCGAGCTGTTCGGCCACGAGGCCGGCGCCTTCACCGGCGCGCAGAAGCGCCGCATCGGCAAGATCGAACACGCCAACGGCGGCACGCTGTTCCTCGACGAGCTGGAGAGCATGCCGCTGGCCGTGCAGGTCAAGCTGCTGCGCGTGCTGCAGGACCGCGTGGTCGAGCGCCTGGGCGCCAACCAGGGCCAGCCGGTCGACGTGCGCGTGGTCGCCGCGACCAAGGACGACCTGATGCAGCGGGCCCGCGAGGGCACCTTCCGCGCCGACCTGTACTACCGCCTGAACGTCGTCACGATCGACCTGCCGCCGCTGCGCGAGCGGCGCGAGGACATCCCCCTGCTGCTCGAACACTTCATGCTGCTGGCCGCCAGCCGCTACGGCCGCCCGCAGCCCAGCCCGACCACCGCGCAGCTGCACCGCCTGATGGCGCACGACTGGCCCGGCAACGTGCGCGAGCTGCGCAACGTGGCCGAGTGTCTCGTGCTGGGCGTGATCAAGGAGCCGCTGCTGGCGGACGAGCCGGTGGGGGCGGCCGGGATGGCCGTGGCAGACGGGGTTTCCGGCGCATCGGTGGCCGAGGGCGCGTCACTGGCCGAACGGGTCGAGGCCTTCGAACGTGGCCTGATCGCCGACGAGCTGCGCCGCCAGGATCACCACGTCACCCGCACCGCGAAGGCGCTGCGCATGGCCAAGACCACGCTGCTCGACAAGATGCGCAAGCACGGCTTGTCGGGCGGGGAATGAGCCGCCCGAGCTGATCAGGCGGACATGTTCAGGCGGACGGCGTCCGGCCTTCGCGCGAACGCAGGCCCCAGCGCCACAGCCATTCGCTGGGCAGCGGCAGCACCATGAACCAGTGTTCGAGCACGGCCAGGCTCAGCAGCGTCGCGACGAGGGCGGCGCCGCAGGCCTGGTAGGGCGTCGCGGCGGGCGAGACGGCGACGTCCCAGACCGCCACGGCGGCGGCTGTCGAGGCGATCACGCTGCTGGCGAACAGCGCGTTGCCCGGGCGCTGGCGGAAGTAGCTGTGGAGGTAGCGCAGGTGGGCCGGCAGGAAGCTTTCCGACAGGTTGCGCACGCCCAGGTAGACGTTGAGCTTGGCGGAGGTCCGCATGACCCACAGCACCATGAAGGTCCACAGCGCGACCGGGTTGGGCTGCTGCCAGGTCAGCGCCAGCACGCAGGCGCCCAGCAGCAGCAGCGCCAGCTCGTGGTACAGGATGGCGGCCAGGGCATGGCGCAGCCGCAGCCAGCCGCGTGCCTCGGGCGGACAGGCGATGCGGCGCGGGCCGGTCACGTAGCCGAGCAGGAAACCCAGCTCCTGCCAGCCCCAGACGGCGATCGTGGCGCTGAAGGCGAGGTAGGCATCGGCCACGCCGGTGTCGCCGGCACTGGCGGCGATGCCGGCCAGCGCGACCCCCAGCAGCAGCGTGGCCACCGCCATCAGCGCTGGATGCCGTTCGCGCGGCAGGCCGTTGAGGTAGAGGATGACGCCCGTGCTGAGCCACCACACCAGCACGGTGTAGAGGGCAGCGGCGAACAGCGTCATCGCCGGCTCACCAGCTCGGGGCGACGCGGATCTCGGCCGGCAGCGCGTGGCGATGGACCGGGTGGAGGTAGAGCTTGACGAAGGTCGCGGCCGCAGCGACCGCGCACAGCCCCTGCTGCAGCTTGCCGATCAGCCCGCCGCGGGCCTTGGCCGCATCGGCCTTCAGCGACCAGTGCAGCAGCCGGTCGAGGCCGGCGCGGAAGGCCGGCGCCTCGGTGGCCAGGCTGATCGGGAAGACCTGCTTCGAGATCGTCGTCGTGATCTCGAAGACGCGGTGGTCGTATTCGGTCGCGTCCATGCCCAGCGCCTCGCACAGCCAGGGCCGCGTGTGGTCGCGCACGTACATCGTCGCGTAGACGGCCAGCAGGAAGAAGCGGATCCACAGCAGGTTGCCGCCACGCAGCAGGTGGGGCTGCGAACGCAGGATCAGCGCGAACGATTCGCCGTGCCGGAACTCGTCGTTGCACCAGCGTTCGAACCACCGGAAGATCGGATGGAAGCGCAGCTCGGGGTGGCGCTCCAGCTGGCGGTAGATCGTGATGTAGCGGGCGTAGCCGATCTTCTCGGACAGGTAGGTCGCGTAGAAGATGTACTTGGGCTTGAAGTAGGTGTAGGCCTTGGTCTTCTTCAGCGCCAGCAGGTCCACGCCGAGCCCGAAGTCCTTCAGCGACTGGTTGATGAAGCTCGCATGGCGCGACTCGTCGCGCGTCATGTAGCGCATCAGCGTCTTGATGTCGGGGTTCTGGATGTTCTTCTGGATCTCGTTGTAGAGCACGCAGCCCGAGTACTCGCTGGTCAGCGAGCTGACCAGGAACTCGTGGAAATCGCGCCGCAGCTGCGGTGTCCAGCGGGCCGACAGCGTGGCGACCTCGGCGGCGAAGTCGGGCGTGCGCTGGAAGTGGTCGTGGTTGTTGTCACCCTCGTACTCGGCCAGCATCGTGTCCCACTCGCGGCGCAGCACGGACACGTCGAGCGCGTCCATCGCGGCATGGTCGGTCGTGTAGAAGCGCGGCGTCAGCAGGCTCTTGCGCTTGGCCAGTGCGGCGGCGTCCTCGGGACTGCTGAGATCAAGTGCCTGTTCCATCGTCGTCTCCCGTGGCCCTGGTCAGGGCGTGATGAGCTGGGCGAACACGGCCGCGTGGGTCGGTCCGAAGGATTCAAGGTCGATGCGCCGGCCGGTGCCCGGATCGAACAGCGTCAGCCGTCCGTCGGCCCGGCCGAGCAGCTGGAAGGGGGTCGCCGGGCCGAGGCCCTGGCGACGGCGCTCGCGCACCAGGCCGCGCATCGTGCTGCGCAGGAAGCCCTGCGTGCCCGGTGCGACGGTGCCGCGCACGGCGCCGCTGTCGGCGTCGCGGATCACGATCGCGCCGTCGTCGCGGTCCTCGAAGCGCAGGTTGACCGTGCGCACCGTGGCCGCATCGGCCTGCTGGACCGGGCTGGTGCCCGACCAGCGCACGGCGGCCGTGCCGAGCACGGCACTCAGCAGCAGCACGCCGATGGCGGCCAGCGGCAGCCGGGGGGCGTGGCCCATCGAGGGCGTGGCATCGGTCGACATCGGCGTTCCTGGTGGTGGCGGTTGACGGACGTGCGTCGTCAGGTGGTCAGCAGACCGTGGCCGTCATGCACCACGTCCGGTGCCGTCGACACGCCGGACGGCACACGCACCGTCGACGCGACCGCCGACATCGCCGATCCGGCTTGCACCGCCTGCCAGGCCTGCGTCAGCCGTTCGGCGGCCAGCTCGGCGTCGGGCAGGCCGCGCAGCATCGGCTCGGTCGACTTCAGGTGCCAGGGCCGCACGTGCGGCCACAGGTGCAGGTAGGCGATGCGGTCACCGCCGGACAGCACCAGCGCGAGGTCGCCACTGCCGTCGCGGTGCGGCTTCAGGCGGGCGGTGGCGATGCGGGCCAGCGGCAGGTTGAAGGTGATGCCCAGCACGACGCCGATGCGCATGACCACGCGCCGGCTGGTGATCGTGTAGAGCGTGCTGCGCGCCATCAGCCAGCCGAAGCCGGCCAGCAGGCCACCGGCCAGCGACATCGGCATCAGCATGCGGGCCAGCGCCAGCGCGGTCGTCGTGGCGTCCTCGCCGTCGAGCTGGCCGGCGACCAGGCGCCAGGCCAGCAGCGCGGCGAAGTACACGGCGATGCGGTCGAGCCAGAGCGCGCGCCGGGCCAGCGGCCAGGTGGCCGGCCGACCCTGCCACAGCACCGTCTCGCCGGCCGGCAGCGGCTCGGGCAGGCCGGGCGTGGCCTCGAACTCGTGTTCGTGCTCGGGCGCCAGCCGGTCGACCGCCTTCACAGCAGCGGCTCCTGGCGTTGCGGCGTCGCGTAGAGCGTTCCGGCGCCGTAGCAGGCCATGATCTTTTCCTCCTCCAGCAGCGTGACCTGCTCGGGGTGGCGCGTGGCGGGCACCTCGCGCAGCTGGCGGCCCAGCAGCGACTGGACCCGCACGGCGCGCGTCTGGATGCGGGCGAAGTTCATCGGCAGCAGCACGCGGGTGCCGGCCACGTCGACCTCGAGGTAGCGGAACAGCATCTCGGCGCGGTCAACCCACAGGTCGACGACACGACCGCCTTCGACACCGTCGGCACCCAGCACCGGCAGGCCACGCGGATCGGTGTCCTGGCTGGCCACGCCGAAGCCGGCGGCGACCCGCAGCGGCACGATGCGCGGCGTGCCGTCGACCTGGGTGTCGGGCACGTCGGCGCGGTCAGCCCAGCTGCCCGGACCGACGCCGGCGCGCAGCGGGTTGCCGGTCGGCGTCAGCGGCATGCCGCGCCAGGCGCCGTCGTGCAGCGGCGGCTGGTTGTCGCGGCGGGCGCTGGGGGCCTGCACCGTGCGGCCGTCGGCCAGCCGGTAGCTGACCGGGTCGGGTACGGCGGGGAAGCCCTGGACCTTGATCGAGCCCGAGCGATCCGATTCGAGCGGATAGCCCTCGCGCTTGTTCTCGCGATGCAGGTAGATGATCAGGCCCGCGAAGAAGATCCAGAACGCGTAGAGCGCGAGCTGCGCCACGTCGATGTAGCCCGTGATGGCACCGGTTTGCATGGAAGTCTCCGACTTGTTGAGTCTGTTGGGATCAGCCCGGGAACTCGGCCAGCCCGAGGCGCTGGTGCGGGAGGGGCAACGGATCGGACTGGTGCGCGGACTGCCGCACCAGGGGGCCGATGGCGATGAGCGTGGCGAACAGCAACGCCAGCTCGGTGTGATAGACGACGCTGTAGGCGACCTGCGGCTCGGACATCGCCTCGCCCAGCCAGCCCTGGCTGGCCAGCAGGTGGACGGCATCGCGCAGCGTGCCGCCCAGGGCGACCGCGACGCCGCCGGCCGTCGCCTGCACGGCACCCCAGGCGCCCAGCGCCAGGCCGGCGCCGTCGTCGCGGGCCATGCCCATCGCGATGACCAGCGTGCAGACCGAGAACAGGCCGCTGCCCAGGCCGATCAGCACGTTGCCGATGCGGAACAGCGCGCCCGAGCCCAGCGGCGCGGCGAACACCACGGCCGAGAAGGCGACGATGCCGATCAGCAGTCCGGTGGCGGCCAGGCGGTGCGGGTCGGTGCCACGCGGCAGCCAGCGGGTGGCCAGCGCGAAGGCGCAGACCGAGCCCAGCGCCATCATGGCCGTCAGCAGGCTGGTGGCCGACACGCTCAGGTGCAGGATCTCGGCGCCATAGGGCTCCAGCACGATGTCCTGCATGCTGAAGGCGGCCGTGCCGAGTGCCAGCGTGACCAGGAAACGCAGCGTCTGCGGCCGGTCGGCATAACGGCGCCAGACCGTGCGGAAGGGCTCGCGGGCGTCGGCCTTGGCGTCCGGCGCGGCGCGTGGCACCGAGGCGCCGCGCGGCTCCTGCTTCCACAGCGCGATCAGGTTGAGCAGCAGCGTGGCGCTGGCCGCGCCCTGCACCGCGCCGACCAGCCGCGTCGGCGTGTAGCCGGCCAGCACGACGCTGAACAGCGCGCTGGCGCCGACCATGCCCAGCAGCAGCATCACGTACATCAGCGCGACCACGCGCGGCCGGGTCTCCGGCGTGGCCTGGTCGGTGGCCAGCGCAAGGCCGGCGGTCTGGGTCGTCTGCATGCCCGCGCCGACCATCACGAAGGCCAGCAGCGCGGCGGCCAGGCCGGTCCAGCGGGCGGCGTCGGCCACGCCGGCGTCGTGCGACAGCAGCAGCAGGCTGAAGGGCAGGATCGCCAGCCCGCCGAACTGCAGCAGCGTGCCCATCCACAGGTAGGGCACGCGGCGCCAGCCCAGCAGCGAGCGGTGGGTGTCGCTGCGATGGCCGATCAGCGCGCGGAACGGCGCGGCCAGCAGCGGCAGCGCGACCATCAGCGCAACCAGCCAGGCCGGCACGCCCAGCTCGATGATCATCACGCGGTTGAGCGTGCCCACCAGCAGCGCGGCGGCCATGCCCACGCTGACCTGGAACAGCGCCAGCCGCAGCAGCCGGGCCAGCGGCAGGTTCGGGCTGACCGCGTCGGCGAACGGCAGCATGTGCGGCGACAGGCGCGACCATTGCCGTGCCAGCCGGGCATTCAGCCCGGCGGGGGTGGGCGCACCGGTCGTGTTCATGCGCGGACCAGCTCCAGCGCCTGGGACGTGTAGAAGCCGCTGGCGATGCGGCGCGTGCGGCCGGCCGGCAGCTCGCCCAGCACCGGATCGGCGGCCAGGCTGCGGTGCAGCGCCGCACCGGCCACCGGCACGATGGACGGTGAGCGGTTGCCCCGCGGGAACAGCTTGCCGACGGCCTTGAAGGCGACCAGCACCGGCGAGCTTGGCGCGTAGGTGAACAGCACCGAGCCGCGGCAGCGCGGCGCCAGCCGGGCCAGCGCGGCCAGCGCGTCGCGGGCCTCGTAGTGGATCAGCGAGTCCATGCAGACGACGTGATCGAAGCGGCCGTGGGCCGCGTCCAGCATGTCGCCGGAGCGGAAGTCGATGTGGCCGGGGCCGTCGATGGCCGGGGCGCGCGAACGCGCCAGCTCGATCAGCGTTGGCGACAGGTCGATCGCGACGACCTCGGCACCGCGCCGGGCCGCCTCGACCGCCAGTGCGCCGGTGCCGCAGCCGGCATCGAGCACGCGCTTGCCGCGCAGGTCGGCCGGCAGCCAGGACAGCAGCGTCGCGCGCATCTGGTCGCGGCCGGCGCGCACGCTGGCGCGGATGCGGCCGACCGGCGCGTCCGAGGTCAGGCGTTCCCAGGCCTGCACCGCCGTGCGGTCGAAGTAGGTCTCGACCTCGTCGCGGCGGCGTTCGTAGCGGCGGGTCGTGTCGGTGCCCGGCGTGGCGGTGGCTTGCATGTCAGTCATAGCCCAGCAGGTCGAACAGGTCGCGGTCCTTCATCGGCACCGCCTCGCACGGGTCACCGCCCAGCCACATCGAGGCGGCCAGGCGCAGGTACTCCTGCTGCACCCGCTCCAGCTCGGGCGAGGGCTCCATCTCGAACAGCGTGGACTTCTTCAGCCGGCTGCGGCGGATCACGTCCAGGTCGGGGAAATGGGCCGACAGCTTCAGGCCGATGCGCTCGTTGTAGCGGTCGATCTGGTCGGTCGCGGCGCTGCGGTTGGCGATGACGCCGCCGAGCCGGACCTTGTAGTTCTTGGCCTTCGCGCCGATCGCCTGCACGATGCGGTTCATCGCGAAGATCGAGTCGAAGTCGTTGGCCGTGACGATCATGGCCCGCTCGGCATGCTGCAGCGGCGCGGCGAAACCGCCGCAGACGACGTCGCCCAGCACGTCGAAGATCACCACGTCGGTGTCTTCGAGCAGGTGGTGTTCCTTCAGCAGCTTGACGGTCTGGCCGACCACGTAGCCGCCGCAGCCGGTGCCGGCGGGCGGGCCGCCGGCCTCGACGCACATCACGCCGTTGTAGCCCTCGAACATGAAGTCCTCGGGCCGCAGCGCCTCGGCGTGGAAGTCGACCGTCTCCAGCACGTCGATGACGGTGGGCAGCATCTTCTTGGTCAGCGTGAAGGTGGAGTCGTGCTTCGGGTCGCAGCCGATCTGCAGCACCCGCTTGCCCAGCCGCGAGAACGCCGCCGACAGGTTGCTGGAGGTCGTGCTCTTGCCGATGCCGCCCTTGCCGTAGATCGCGAACACCTTGGCGGTGTCGATGCGGTCGCCCGGGTCGAGCCCGACCTGGACGCTGCCTTCGCCGTCGAGACGGCGACGCATGCTGGCGGGGAGATCGATGACGCTGTTCATGCGGCGGCCTTTTCGGTCGTGACGGTCGTGACGCCTTCGAGGCGGTCTTCCAGCTCGTCGCTGGCGTGTTGCAACGCGGCGAGGGTGGCCTCGTCGGGTTGCCAGTAATCGCGTTCGCTCGCTTCGAGCAGGCGTTGCGCCATGCGGGCCGAGGCGGTGGGGTTCAGGCGGGCCAGGCGCTCGCGCATCGCGGCATCGAGCACGAAGGTCTCGCTGAGCTGGCGGTAGACCCACGGGGCGACCTGCCCGGTGGTGGCCGACCAGCCCAGCGTGTGGGTCAGGTGGGCCTCGATCTGGCGCACGCCCTCGTAGCCGTGTTCGAGCATGCCCTCGTACCAGGTCGGGTTGAGCATGCGCGTGCGGGTCTCCAGCGCGACCTGTTCGCCGAGCGTGCGCACCACCGCGTGCTGGCCGTCGGTCTGGTCACCGATGTAGACCGGCGCCACCACGCTGCGCGGGCCCTTGGCGCGCTGCACCGCGCGGCTGACGCCGCCGAGGGTGTCGAAGTAGGTGTCGACCGTGGTGACGCCCAGCTCGACCGAATCGAGGTTCTGGTAGGCCAGCTCGACCTGCTGCAGCACGCTGGCCAGCAGCGCGGCCTTCTGCACCGGCCGGCCGCTGCGGCCGTAGGCAAAGCCCTTGCGGCGCACGAAGGTCTCGGCCAGCTCGTCGGTCTCGGCCCAGGCGCCGTTGTCGATCAGGCTGCCCAGGTTGGCCCCGTAGGCGCTCTCGGCATTGCCGAAGACACGCAGCGCGGCCGTCTCCAGGTCGCCGCCATGTTCGCGCTGATGGGCCAGGGCGTGCTTGCGCACGAAGTTCAGGTGCTCGGGCTCGTCGGCGCTGGCGGCCAGGAAGGCGGCCTCGGCCAGCAGCCGGATCTGCATCGGCAGCAGGTCGCGGAAGATGCCCGACAGCGTGACCATCACGTCGATGCGCGGCCGGCCCAGCTCGGCCAGCGGCACCAGCGTCGCGCCGGCCAGCCGGCCGTAGCCGTCGAAGCGCGGACGTGCGCCCAGCAGCGCCAGCGCCTGCGCGATCGGCGCGCCTTCGCTCTTGAGGTTGTCGGTGCCCCACAGCACCAGCGCGATCGACTCGGGCAGGCGGTAGCCCTCGGCCTGATGGCGTTCGAGCAGCCGCTCGGCCTGCCGCGCGCCGTCCTGCACCGCATAGGCGCTGGGCAGGCGTGACGGGTCGAAGCCGTGCAGGTTGCGGCCGGTCGGCAGGATGTCCGGGTTGCGCAGCAGGTCGCCACCGGGGGCGGGCGCCAGGTAGCCGCCGTCCAGCGCGTGCACGATCGCGTCCAGCTCGGGGTTCTGGCCCAGCAGGCGCACGGTGCGGGCCAGCGCTTCCAGCGGCGCGAGGCGGTCGCGTTCGGCCGAACGGCCCTCGACCATCAGCGCCTCGGCGGCGCTGCGGCCTTCGGCGAGTGCCTGCAGCGCGGCGGCGCTCGGCGCCTGTCCGGCCGGGAACTGCGCAGCGGCGGCGGCTTCCAGCAGGCTCAGTCGCTGAGCCTGCGTGTGGATGCGGCCGAGCACGTGCAGGCCGTTGGGGATCAGCGTCTGCTCCAGCTCCAGCAGCTCGCCCTGCAGCCGCTCGATGGCGGGCAGCGCGTTGTCGGCGGTCCAGGCGGCGGCATCGGCGCCGACCAGTTCGAGCACCTGCGCCTGGGCCTGGATCAGCGTGGCCAGCGCGGCGTGTTCGAGCGTCCAGCCCGGTGCCAGGCCACGCCAGCGGTTCAGCGCGTCCTTGAGCTCGACCAGGCCCTTGTAGAGGCCGGCCTGCGACAGCGGCGGCGTCAGGTAGCTGATCAGCGTGGCGGCGCTGCGGCGCTTGGCCAGCAGGCCTTCGGACGGGTTGTTGGCCGCGTACAGGTAGAGGTTGGGCAGGTCGCCGATCAGCCGGTCCGGCCAGCAGGCGCCCGACAGGCCGGCCTGCTTGCCGGGCATGAACTCGAGCGCGCCGTGGGTGCCGAAGTGCAGCACCGCATGGGCGCCGAAGTCCTCGCGCAGCCAGCGGTAGAAGGCCGAGAAGGCATGGGTCGGCGCGAAGCCGCGCTCGAACAGCAGCTTCATCGGATCGCCCTCGTGCCCGAAGGCCGGCTGGATGCCGACGAAGACATTGCCGAAGCGTTCGCCCAGCACATGCAGCGTCTGGCCGTCGCTCTGCTGGCGACCCGGTGCCGGACCCCAGTGGGCCTCGATCTCGCGCAGCCAGCGTTCGCGCCGGACATGCTCGCCGACGGGGATGCGCGCGTGCACGTTGGCGCAGGCGCCGAGCCGGGCGGCGTTGCCGACCAGCAGCCGGTCGCGCAGCGCGTCGACGCTGGCGGGCAGCTCGACCCGGTAGCCCTCGCGCTGCAGCCGCGCGAGCGTCTGGTACAGCGAATCGAACACGCTCAGGTGCGCGGCGGTGCCGGTGTTGCCGGCATTGGGCGGGAAGTTGAACAGCACCAGGCCGACACGCCGTTCGGCCCGTTCGCTGCGGCGCAGCTGCACCAGGCGGTCGACCCGGCCGGCCAGCATCTCGGCGCGGTCGGGGCAGCCGTGCATGTCGTGCGCGCTGGCGCTGGCCGTGAAGGCGCAGCCGCGGGCACAGCCGGTGCAGGCCTTGCCGGCGCCGTCGCTGCGACCGCCGTAGACCATCGGGCTGGTCGCGCCGTCCAGCTCGGGCAGGGCGACCATCATCGTGGCCTCCAGCGGCAGCAGGCCGCGGTCCGAGCCGCCCCACTGTTCGAGCGTCTGGAACTCGACCGGCAGCACCGACAGGTAGGGCACGTCCAGCCGCGCCAGCAGCGTCTCGGCCGCATGGGCGTCGTTGTAGGCCGGCCCGCCGACCAGCGAGAAGCCGGTCAGCGAGACCACCGCGTCGACCGCCGCACGGCCGTCGCGCAGGAAGAATCGCTCGACCGCCGGACGCGCGTCCAGCCCCGTCGCGAACGCCGGCAGCACGCGCAGGCCACGCGCTTCGAGCGCCGCGATCACGCCGTCGTAGTGGGCCGTGTTGCCCGCCAGCAGGTAGGACCGCATCAGCAGCAGGCCGACGGTGGCCGGGCCGCCACGGGCGGGCAGGTCGGCCACCTCGGTGGTGATGCGCGCGGCCAGCATCGGGTGGTAGAGGCCCAGTTCGGGGTACTCGACCGGCGCGGCCGGCGTCGAACGCCCGCGCAGCACGGCACGCGGGCCGGCGGCATAGCGGTCGACCAGCAGGTGGACCATGCCGGCCAGGTTCTCCTGCGAGCCGGCCAGCCAGTACTGCAGCACCAGCAGGTAGATGCGCACGTCCTGGGCCGTGCCGGGGATGAAGCGCAGGATCTTGGGCAGGCGGCGCAGCATCTTCATCTGCTGCGCGCCCGCGCCGGCCTTGGACTTCTCGCCGTCGGCGTCCTTGTCGGCATCGCCCTTGCCGCGCAGCTTGCGCAGCATCGCCAGCGGGCCGCCGGACTTGCCGTCCATCGAGAAGCGGCCCATGCGGGTCAGCTTCATGACCGGTGCGGCGCACATCGCGCAGACCATCGCGTCGCAGGCCTCGCGGCGAGCCTGCAGGGCGTCGATCACCGGCAGGAAGTGCTCTTCCATGAAGAGCATCGTCGCGATCACCAGGTCGGCGCTGGCGATGTCGGCGCGGCAACGCGCCAGGGCATCGGGCTGGCTGTCCCAGTCGGCCGCCGCGTGGACTACCAGCCGCACGCCGGGCAGCAGGCGGTTCAGCTGCTGCTGGGCGCGCGCGGCGGCCGAGCTCAAGTGCGCATCCATCGTGACGAGCACGACGCGCATCGGCACGCCGGGGTCAGCGGCTGAAGTGGGCCTTGGCATCGTAGAGGGTCTCCACGGTGATCGCGCTCAGGCCGTGGTCCAGCGCATAACGTTCGGTGTTGCGGCGCGCCTTGCCCCGCACGAAGAAGGGCACCTTGCCGAGCTCGCGCTCGGCATCGGCGGTCCAGGTGGTGGCCAGCGGTGCGGCCGGCAGGGGGGTCTGAACGGTGATTGGCTCGGCGGCGCGGCTCGATGGCGTCGCCACGGTGCCCGGCTGGCTGCGGCCAAGGTGCGACGGCGCGGCGTCCTCATGGAACTCGAAGTCGCCGCGGAACATGCCCAGCAGGTGTTCTTCCAGGCCCATCATCAGCGGCTGGACCCAGGTGTCGAACAGCACGTTGGCGCCTTCGAAGCCCATCTGCGGCGAGGTCCGCGCCGGGAAGTCCTGCACGTGGACCGGCGCGGAGATCACCGCGCAGGGCAGGCCCAGGCGCTTGGCGACATGGCGTTCCATCTGCGTGCCCAGCACCAGCTCGGGCGTCGCGGCGGCGATGGCGGCCTCGACCTCCAGGTAGTCGTCGCAGATCAGCGCGGTCAGGCCCAGCGCCTTGGCCGCGTCCTGCAACTCACGGCTGAACTCGCGGCTGTAGCTGCCCAGTCCGACCACCTCGAAGCCCAGCTCGCGCGAGGCGATGCGGGCCGCCGCGATGGCGTGGGTCGCATCGCCGAAGATGAACACGCGCTTGCCGGTCAGGTAGTTGCTGTCGACCGAGCGGGCGTACCACGGCGCGCGTGAGCCTTGTTCGGCGGCTTCGAGTGCCGCGTCGGCATCGAGGCCGGCCAGTGCTGCGACCTCGCGGATGAAGTCGCGTGTCGCGCCCACGCCGATCGGCACGGTGCGGGTGCAGGGCAGGCCGAGCTGGCGGCTCATCCAGCTGGCGGCGGTCTGCGCCACTTCCGGGTAGAGCATGACGTTGAAGTCGGCCTCGGCCAGACGGGCCAGGTCGGCCGGCGAGGCCCCCATCGGCGCGACCAGCGCGACATCCACGCCGATGCGGTCGAGCAGCCGGGTGATCTCCTGCACGTCGTCGCGGTGGCGGAAGCCCAGGGCGGTCGGGCCCAGCAGGTTGCAGCGCGCGCGGCGGCTGCCGTCCAGCGGCGCACGCGGCTGGGCCAGCTTGTCGGGCCGCACCGCCAGCCGGCGCACCAGCTGGTAGAAGGTCTCGGCCGCGCCCCAGTTCTCCTTGCGCTGGTAGGCCGGCAGCTCCAGCGGGATCACCGGGATCGGCAGGCTCAGTGCCTGAGCCAGTCCGCCCGGATCGTCCTGGATCAGCTCGGCCGTGCAGGACGCGCCGACGATCATGGCCTGCGGGCGGAAGCGCTCGTGGGCCTCGGCGACCGACTGCTTGAAGCGCTCGGCGGTGTCGCCGCCCAGGTCACGCGCCTGGAAGGTCGTGTAGGTGACCGGCGGGCGTTCGCCGCGCCGCTCGATCATCGTGAACAGCAGGTCGGCGTAGGTGTCGCCCTGCGGTGCGTGCAGCACGTAGTGCAGCGAGCGCATGCCCGTGGCCACGCGCATCGCGCCGACGTGCGGCGGGCCTTCGTAGGTCCAGAGCGTGAGCTGCATGGTGCGTCGTTCCCTAGGCCGCCAGCCGCGCGCGGCGCTGCAGCGGACGGTCGAACAGGGCGGCCAGGTCGCCCGCCTGCTCGAAGCCCTGGATGGGGGTGAAGACCAGCTCGATCGACCACTTGGTCGCGTAGCCCTCGGCCTCCAGCGGATTGGCCAGACCCAGTCCGCAGACCACCAGGTCCGGCGCGGCGGCGCGGCAGCGGTCGAGCTGGCGTTCGACGTCCTGACCCTCGCTGAGCTGCGTGCCCTGGGGCAGCAGCGCGCGTTCCTCGTCCAGGTGGGTGGCGTGCAGGTAGGGACTGCCGACCTCCGTCAGCACCATGCCCAGCTCGCGGGCGACGAAGCGCGCCAGCGGCACCTCCAGCTGCGAGTCGGGGAAGAAAAAGATCCGCTTGCCGGCCAGTCGCGTGCGGGCGGCCGCCAGCGCCTGCGTGGCGCGCTGGCGGGCCGGTGCGAGGGCGGCTTCGGCACGGGCCGGGTCGACGCCCATCGTCTCGGCCGCCGCCATCAGCCAGGCCTGCGTGCCTTCGACGCCGAGCGGGTAGGGGGCCGGGATGCGGCGCGCGCCCCGGTCTTCCAGCGCCTTGGCGGTCGCGGCCAGGAAGGGCTGGGCCAGCAGCATCCGGGTGTTCGGGCCGACGGCCGGCAGTTCGCTGGCGCGCCGCGACGGCAGGAAGTCGACCCGGGCGATGCCCATCGCGGCGAACAGGCGGCGGAACTGGTCCTCGACCACGTCGGCCAGGCTGCCGACGACCAGCAGGTCCGGCTCGTCGCAGCGCGCGCCGACGGGGGTCATCTGCGGCACCAGCGCGGCCAGGCAGGCGTCCTCGCCCTCGGTGAAGGTGGTCTCGATGCCGCTGCCGGAGTAGTTCAGCACCCGCACGGCCGGCGAGTGGATCTGGCTCAGGCGTTCGGCCGCCCGCGACAGGTCCAGCTTGATGACCTCGGACGGGCAGGAGCCGACCAGGAACAGCACGCGGATGTCCGGCCGGCGCGCCAGCAGGCGCTGCACGACGCCGTCGAGTTCCTCGTGGACATCGGCCAGGCCGGCCAGATCACGCTCGTCGATGATGGCGGTCGCGAAACGCGGCTCGGCAAAGATCATCACGCCGGCCGCCGACTGCAGCAGGTGGGCGCAGGTGCGCGAGCCGACCACCAGGAAGAAGGCGTCCTGCATCTTGCGGTGCAGCCAGACGATGCCGGTCAGGCCGCAGAAGACCTCGCGCTGGCCACGTTCGCGCAGCACTGGCGGCTCGGCGCAGGTGGCGTCGCCCGACAGCGCGTGGATGGGGATGCGCGCGTTCATCGCCGGGCTCCGTTCAGGTCGAGCCGGGCCGCGCGCAGCTTCAGCAGGAACTGGGCGGCGTTGACCGCGTAGGTCAGGTAGGCGGCCAGGGCCAGCAGCATCTGCTGGCGCACGTCGAGCCAGCCGTTCCACCAGGCCGCCAGGTAGGCGGTGTGCAGCGCGAGCACCGCCATGCTGACCATGTCCTCCCAGTAGAAGGCCGGGGCGAACAGGTAGCGGCCGAACACCGCCTTCTCCCACAGGCAGCCGGTCAGCATGATCGTGTAGAGCAGGGCGGTCTTGATCAGCACCGACACGACTGCGGCGGTCTCGCCTTCGCCGGTCGCCAGGAAACGCAGCACCAGCAGCGTGCTGACCGCGAAGGCCAGGAACTGCACGGGAGCCAGCACGCCCTGCACCCAGGTCCAGCGCGTCCGGTCGCGCCGCACCCGCTGCTCGGGCGTGTACAGCGGGGTCCGCTGCCGGATCAGGACGCCGACGGAGGTCGCGGTGGGTTGGGCGCTGGGCATGACACGAATCTAGGCCCGCCCTCCAGAAGTGTCAATCGAGGTTGACGTCATCTTTTTCGAACATTCAGCCTGCCCCCGGGGTTAACGAGTAACTCGCTTGGCTTGACGTGCATCAGCGTCAAGCCGACAGTAGGTGATCTGGAGCTGACGAACGACAAGAACCTGGCACCGGATGTTGTTGACAACCTGATAAGCAGCGGCTACGGCCGACGCGTGACGGGCGTGGCGACCAGGGGCCTGTGACCCTCGACCGTCAAGACTGCCGCCGCTGTATATCTGCCCCCGAGGAGACCGAGGTGGCAGGCTGGAACCTACATCGACTTCAAGGCATTCGTCGCTCTCGGAGCTTGCCTGTGGACGAGCATTGCGCCGAACTCGATCCCGCCGTGTTGCGGGAAGTGGCACCGACGCTGGGAGACATGATGGCCCGTGTCGGAAGAGACCTGCTGCGCCAGCGCTGGCGCACCGCGCCGGATCCGGCGCGCCCCGTGGGCGGCGTGCCGCATCTGGTGGCCGGCAACGGCTCGCCCGAGCTGCAGCTCTCGCGCATCGTCGAGTTCGAGATCATTCCCCGGCTGATGCTGCTGCATGGCGACGTCGCCGCGCCGCGCGCACCGTCGCGGGCGGACTTCGCGATCACGGCGGCGCACGTCGAGACGCTGGCGCATGTCGCCGTCGTCGGTGACCCGGACCGGACGGCCCAGTTCGTCCAGGCGCTGATCGCCGCCGGGGCGTCGCTCGAACAGATCTTCCTGCAGCTGCTGTCGCCGGCCGCCCGCCTGATGGGCGAGTTCTGGGCCGACGACGTCTACAGCTTCTCCGAGGTCACGATCGGCCTGTGGCGGCTGCAGCAGGTGCTGCACGAACACAGCAGCGGCTTCCGGCTGGGCGGTCACCCGACGCCGGGTCGGCGCGCGCTGCTGGCCGCCGAACCCGGTTCGCAGCACACCTTCGGCGTCGCGATGCTGAGCGAGTTCTTCGCCCGCGACGGCTGGTTTGTCCAGTACGAACCGAAGTCGGACTGGTCCGATCTGGGCGTAGCCCTGGCGTCAGATTGGTATGACATGTTCGGTTTGTCCGTAGGCGTGGACACATCGGTCCCTGCAGTGGCCTCTGCTATCCTCGAACTGCGTCGCGCCAGCCGGAACCCGAACCTGTTTGTCATGGTCGGAGGGCCCGCGATGGCCAGGATTCCGGACCTTTCCGAGCGCTGCGGCGCCGATGCGATGGCCAGCGATGCCACCTCGGCCGTGTCGACCGCCAACCAGTGGCTCGGGTCCTTGCGGCAAGAACAGTGAAGACTTTCAGCAGGACCTGACGTCAGGGAAGCTGGTCGTCTCGCTCCCCCCACTCCAGGGACGTGGCCCGGTGGTCACGTCAGCGAAGCTCACACAGGGCGCTCGATGCACAACGTCGGCACATCGATCGAACACTGGTCCGAGAACCCCCAGCTGTACTTTGCAGACCTGGAAGCCGACGTGATGGCTGCGGTCGTCGCAGCGTCGGCCGATCTCGCGCTGGTGATCGACGGACTGGGCGTCATCCGTGACCTGACGGTCCACGGACCGCAACAGGTCGAACTGGCTGATCTGCGGCTGTGGATCGGGCGTCGCTGGATCGAGACCGTCTCGGTCGAGAGCCGCAGCAAGATCACCGCGATGATCGATGCCGCCGGCCTCGCCGCCCGGGACGAGGCCGCCGGCGACGCATCGCCCGCGCCGGTCGAGCGCCAGGTCAACCATCCGCTGTCGGGTGGACACGAACTGCCGGTCAGCTACCGCGTCGTGCCGCTGGGTCGACAGGGCCGGCTGCTGGCGCTGGGCCGCAACCTCGGCGCCATCGCCGCCGTGCAGCAGCGCCTGGTCGATGCGCAGCAGTCGATGGAACGCGACTACCTGCGGCTGCGTCACACCGAGGCCCGCTACCGGCTGCTGTTCGAGGCCGTCGACGAGGCCCTGCTGGTGGTCGACGCGACGACGCTGAACGTGTTCGAGCACAACGCCGCCGCCGCCCGCCTGCTGGGCGAGAGCACGCGCCGCATCATCGGCCGGCCGGTGATCGACTTCCTCGCCGTGCCCAGCCAGGCCGGTGCCCAGGCGTTGATGACGCTGGCGCGCAGCGCCGGTCGTGGCGAGAGCGACGAGCTGCGGCTGGCCGGCAAGGCCACGCCGATGCGGCTGGTGGCCTCGCTGTTCCGGCAGGACAACGCCTCGCTGCTGCTGCTGCGCCTGATCCAGCTCGACGCCAGCCCGGCGGCGGCCGATGCCCGTGCGGCCGACGGCCCGACGCTCAGCCAGGTCGTCGACGCGATGCCCGATGCCTTCGTGCTGACCGACATGCAGGGCCGCGTGCTGGCCGCCAACCCGGCGTTCTCGAACATGCTGCAGCTGCCCGCTGGCGAGAGCCTCGTCGGCCAGCCGCTGGACCGCTGGCTCGGCCGCTCGTCGGTCGACCTGAACGTGCTGATCAGCAACCTGCGCCAGCACGGCGTGCTGCGCCTGTTCCCGACCACGCTGCGCAGCACCTACGGCGAACCCGGCCAGATCGAGATCTCGGCCGTCGCGGTGACCGACACCCAGCCGCCGTGCCTGGGCTTCTCGATCCGCGACGTCTCTCGCCGCCTGTCGAACGACGGCCGCAGCAACCGCCAGCTGCCCCGTTCGGCCGACCAGCTGACCAACCTGGTCGGGCGCATGCCGCTGAAGGACATCGTCGGCGAGACCGCCGAGCTGATCGAGCGCCTGTGCATCGAGGCCGCCCTCGAACTGACCCGCGACAACCGCGCGTCGGCCGCCGAGATGCTGGGCCTCTCGCGCCAGAGCCTCTACGTCAAGCTGCGCCGCTACGGCATCCAGGACGCAGGACCGGGTGCGGGCACGGAGCCCGACGCCTGAAACATCCGGGTCTGTTTGCTTGACAGACCACGGTGTAAATTTTGATTGACAAGGCAGGGGCGAGGACCAGAATGGTTCCATGCAGCGCCCCGCCTTCTCGGCCATCGCCGAACTGCTCAAGCCCATCACCTGGTTCCCGCCGATGTGGGCCTTTGCCTGCGGCGTCGTGGCCTCCGGCCTGCCGGCGCAGGGGCGCTGGCCGCTGATCATCGCGGGCGTGCTGCTGGCAGGGCCCTTCGTCTGCGCCACCAGCCAGGCGGTCAACGACTGGTTCGACCGCCATGTCGACGCGATCAACGAACCGCAACGCCCGATCCCGTCGGGCCGCCTGCCGGGCCGCTGGGGCCTGGGCATCGCGGTGTTCTGGACCTTGCTGTCGCTGCTGCTCGCCACCGCGCTGGGCAGCGTCGCGCTGGCCGCCGCCGGGTTCGGCCTGCTGCTGGCCTGGGCCTACAGCGCGCCGCCGGTGCGGCTCAAGCGTAATGGCTGGTGGGGCAACAGCGCCTGCGCGCTCTGCTACGAGGGTCTGGCCTGGCTGACCGGTGCGGCGGTGATGAGCCTGGGCGGCCTGCCCGAGGGCCGCTCGATCGCGCTGGCACTGCTCTACAGCGCCGGGGCGCACGGGATCATGACGCTCAATGACTTCAAGTCCATCGAGGGCGACCGCCGCATGGGCATCGGCTCGCTGCCGGTGCGCCTGGGCGTGACCGGTGCGGCGCGCGTGGCCTGTCTGGCGATGGCCGCGCCGCAGGCCATCGTCGTCGGCCTGTTGCTGGACTGGCAGGCGCCCGGACATGCGGGGGTCGTGGCCATCCTGCTGGGCATCCAGCTGGTGCTGATGCGGCGCTTCCTGGCCGACCCGCTGGCCCGCGCGACCTGGTACAGCGCAACCGGCGTGCTGCCCTTCGTGCTGGGCATGCTGACCAGCGCACTGGCCCTGCGTGAACTGGCGCAACGGCTGACCACATGAAGGAGCGGCGCGCATGAGCACCACCGGCAAGTCCTTCGGCTGGGGCGCGATTGCGCGGCTCGGCCTGGTGCAGGCGGCGATCGGCGCGATCGTCGTGCTGACCACCTCGACGCTGAACCGCGTGATGGTCGTCGAGCTGGCCTTGCCGGCGCTGCTGCCCGGCCTGCTGCTGGCGCTGCACCACGTCGTGCAGATCAGCCGCCCGCGCATGGGCCACGGCTCCGACGCCAGCCCGCGCCGCACGCCGTGGATCCTGGGCGGCATGCTGATGCTGTCGAGCGGTGGCGTGCTGGCCGCGCTGGCCACCGTCTGGATGGCCAGCCAGCGCGCGGCCGGTGTCGCGCTGGCGATGCTGGCCTTCGTGCTGATCGGGCTGGGCGTGGCGGCGGCCGGCACCTCGCTGCTGGCCCTGCTGGCACAACGCGTCGTGGCCGAACGCCGCGCGGCGGCGGCCACCACCGTCTGGATCATGATGATCGCGGGCTTCGTCGTGACGGCCGGGACGGCCGGTCACTTCCTCGACCCCTACTCGCCGCTGCGGCTGCTGCAGGTCGCCGCCTGTGTCTGCGCGGCGGCTCTGACGTTGACCGTGCTGGCGCTGGCCGGACTCGAAGGGCGGGCGTCCGGCCCGTCGCGATCGGCTATTCCGGCAACTCGGTCGACGGCGGCTGAGACGCAGGACACCGGCCGGGACGACTTCCGCGCCGCGCTGCGCCAGCTCTGGTCCGAGCCGGTCGCGCGCCGCTTCACCGTCTTCGTGTTCGTCTCGATGCTGGCCTACAGCGCGCAGGACCTGATCCTCGAACCGTATGTCGGCCTGATCTTCGGCCTGACGCCGGGTGGCTCGACGCGGCTGTCGGGCGTCCAGCATGCCGGCACGCTGGTGGGCATGTTGCTGGCCGCCGCCGCAGGCAGCCGCTTCGGCGGTCGCGACTGGGGCAGCCTGCGCAGCTGGACCCGGGGCGGATGCCTGGCCAGCGCGCTGACGCTGCTTGGCCTCGGCCTGTCGGCCTGGGTCGGACCGGGCTGGCCGCTGAAGGCCAACGTGTTCCTGCTCGGCCTCGCGACCGGCGCGTTCTCGATCGCCGCGATCGGCTCGATGATGCGGCTGGCCGGCGCCAGCGGCCCCGGCCGCGAAGGCCTGCGCATGGGCCTGTGGGGCGCCGCGCAGTCGATGGCCTTCGCGCTCGGCGGCGTCGTCGGCACCGGCCTGAGCGACCTGGCGCGCTGGGGCCTTGGCAGCCCCGCCCAGGCCTACGCGGTGGTGTTCCTGCTTGAAGCCGTGATGTTCGTCTGGGCCGCCCGGCTGGTGCAGCACGACGACCCCGCCACGGCGACCCATCCCAGCCCGGCGCCCGAGCGGCGTCCCGCCACCCGGAGGTCCGCCCATGAAGCCGCTGTCCTGTCCTGACTGCGTCGTCGTCGGCGGCGGCCCTGCCGGCGCGACCGCCGCGCATGAACTCGCGCAGGCCGGCCGGCAGGTCGTCCTGCTGGACCGCGCCGGGCGCATCAAGCCGTGTGGCGGTGCGATCCCGCCGCGGCTGATCCGCGACTTCGACATCCCCGCCGAGCAGATCGTCGCGCGGGCCACCTCGGCCCGCATGGTCTCGCCCAAGGGCGCGCAGGTCGACATCCCGATCGAGCGCGGCCACGTCGGCATGGTCGACCGCGAACACTTCGACGCCTGGCTGCGCCACCGCGCGGTCGATGCCGGGGCCATCCTGATCGAAGGCCGTTTCGTGCGGCTCGAACGCGATCCGGACGGCGTCGCCGTGGTGGTCTGGCGTGCCGAACATGCCGACCACGGCGAGCACGGCGGACCCGAGCAACGCCTGCGCACCCACAGCGTCGTCGGTGCCGACGGCGCCCGTTCGCAGGTCGCCGCGCAGGCCGTGCCGGGTGCCGACCGGGGCCGCTGGGTGTTCGCCTATCACGAGGTCATCGCCGTGCCCGAGCAGCGGCCGGCGGGCTACCTGGGCAGCCGCTGCGAGATCCACTACGACGGCCGGCTGTCGCCCGACTTCTACGGCTGGGTGTTCCCGCACGGCGCCACCGCCAGCATCGGCACCGGCAGCGCCGACAAGGGCTTCTCGCTGCGCCGCGCGACCGACGAGCTGCGCCAGCGCGCCGGCCTGGCCGATGCCGTCACGCTGCGCCGCGAAGGCGCGCCGATCCCGATGAAGCCCCTGCCGCGCTGGGACAACGGCCGCGATGTCGTGTTGGCCGGCGATGCCGCCGGTGTCGTCGCACCGGCCTCGGGCGAGGGCATCTACTACGCGATGCTGGGCGGGCGGCTGGCCGCCCTGTCGATCGACGAACTGATCGCCACCGGCGACACGCGCGTGCTGGCCCGCGCGCGCCGCCGCTTCATGCGCGAACACGGCCGCGTGTTCTGGGTGCTCGGGCTGATGCAGCGGGTCTGGTATGCCAACGACCGCCGCCGCGAACGCTTCGTCAGCATCTGCCGCGACCGCGACGTGCAGCAGCTCACCTTCGACGCCTACATGAACAAGCGCCTGGTGCGCAGCCGTCCGATGGCCCATGTGCGCATCTTCTTCAAGGACCTGGCCCATTGGCTCGGTCTCGTGCGGGCGTGAGGTCGTCTTGGCGCGCCTGGCTGCCGACCGACCGCCGCGCCTGCGTGCTGGCGGGGCTGGGGGCCGTCACGCTGGCCGCCCTGGGCGGTCTGGCGACCGATCTCGGCCCCTGGTATGCGGCCCTGCGCCAGCCGGCCTGGAAGCCGCCCGATATCTGGTTCGGCCCGGCCTGGACGCTGATCTTCACGCTCGCGGCCTGGTCGGCCGTGCTCGGCTGGCAGGCCGCCGCACCCGGTGCGCCGCGTCGACGCTGGCTGATCGGCCTGGGCCTGAACGCCGCGCTGAACCTGGGCTGGAGCCTGCTGTTCTTCACGTTGAAGCGGCCCGACTGGGCCCTGGCCGAGGTGGCGCTGCTGGCGCTGTCCGTGGCCGCCCTGGTCCGGCAGGCGCCGACCTGGCGCGCGGGCGTGCTGCTGGCGCCCTACCTCGCCTGGGTGCTGTACGCGTCGAGCATCAATGCCGGCGTGGTGTGGCTCAACCGATGAGCCCGCACCGGCTGCCGACGGGATGCCCGACATGCTGAACAGCCTGATCGACGCGCCCACGCTGCGCCTGCTGGTCGATGTCGCGCTGGCCATCAGCGTGGCCGAGCTGCTGTGGTCGCTGTGGCGCGCGCCGTCCGGCCCGGCGCGCCGCGCCGTGCTGGCCAACCTGGCCGCCGGCCTGGGCCTGATGCTGGGCCTGCGCCTGAGCCTGTCCGGCCCGGGCGACCCGTCCGGGCCGACCGCCTGGGCCGTGCTGGCCTGCCTGGGCGTGGCCGGCCTGGCCCACCTGATCGATGTCCGCCTGCGGCTTGCTGCCGGCCCGCCCCCTGCCCGGTCGGCACGGAATCCGATGCCCTGAAAGGACTCTCGCCATGAACAACCGCCGCCAATTCATCCGCCTCGTACCGTGGCTGGGCACCGCCGTGCTGGCCGGACAAGCCCAGGCCCAGGCCATGGTCGACGAGAAGGACGCCACCGCCGCGTCGCTGGGCTACCAGTCCGATGCCGGCAAGGTCGACAAGGCCAAGCAACCCAAGTACGTCGCCGGCTCGGCCTGCGGCGGCTGCCAGCTCTACCAGGGCAAGGCCGGCGCACCGTCCGGCCCGTGCCCGCTGTTCGCCGGCAAGCAGGTCTCGGCGAAGGGCTGGTGCAGCGCCTTCGTCAAGAAGGCCTGAACGTTCCGCTGCGACGCCAGCTTTCACCTCAGCTTCCACGACCGCGCCCGAGGCCCCACACCATGTCCGTGCCCTATCCGTTCTCCGCCATCGTCGGCCAGCAGGAGATGAAGCTGGCGATCCTGATCGCCGCGATCGAGCCGGCCATCGGCGGCGTGCTGGTGCTGGGTGACCGCGGCACCGGCAAGTCGACGGCGGTGCGCGGCCTGGCCGCGCTGCTGCCGACCATGCGTGCGGTGCGCGGCTGCGCCTACCACTGCGATCCGGCCGGCCGGATGATCTGCACGGACTGCGCCCGCCTGCGCCCCGCACGGGTCGAGCGTGTGCCGGTCCCCGTGGTCGACCTGCCGCTGGGCGCCAGCGAGGACCGCGTGGTCGGGGCGCTCGACCTCGAACGGGCGCTCGGCCAGGGCATCAAGGCCTTCGAGCCTGGCCTGCTGGCGCGCGCCAACCGGGGCTTCCTCTACATCGACGAGGTCAACCTGCTGGAGGACCACCTGGTCGACCTGCTGATCGACGTCGCCGCCTCCGGCGAGAACGTGGTCGAGCGCGAGGGCCTGAGCGTGCGCCACCCCGCCCGCTTCGTGCTGGTCGGCAGCGGCAACCCGGAAGAGGGCGAGCTGCGCCCGCAGCTGCTGGACCGCTTCGGCCTGTCGGTGGAGGTGCGCACGCCCACCGCGATCGCCGAGCGGGTCGAGATCATCAAGCGCCGCGATGCCTACGAGCGCGACCCCGAGGCCTTCGCGTCGAAGTGGTCGCGCGAGGACGCGGCCGTGCGCCGCCGCATCGAACGTGGCCGTGCCCGGCTGGCCGAACTGGCCGTGCCCGACGCGGTGCTCGAACGCGCCGCGCGGCTGTGCCAGGCCGTCGGCAGCGACGGCCTGCGCGGCGAGCTGACCCTGATGCGCGCAGCCCGCGCCGCCGCCGCACTCGACGGCGCCGAACACGTCACCGACGCCCACCTGCGCCAGGTCGCCGCGCCTGCGCTGCGCCACCGCTTGCGCCGCAATCCGCTGGACGACACCGGCTCGGCCGACCGCATCGAGCGGGCCATCGGCGAACTGTTCGAGCCGGCCTGAATGTCCACGCCGGCCGAGGACCTGGACCGCATCGCCCGGTTGCTGGCGGTCGACCCGTCCGGCCTGGGCGGCGTCTGGCTGCGTGGTCCGGCCGGCGAGGCGCGCGACGCCGTGCTGGCCCGCCTGCGCGCCGCCTGGCCGGCCGATGCACCGTGGCGACGCCTGCCGCTGCAGATCGACGACGAGCGCCTGCTGGGCGGCCTGGACCTGGCCGCCAGCCTGTCCGCCGGCCGGCTGGTCCACGGCATCGGCCTGATCGAGCAGGCCCGGGGCGGCGTGATGCTGCTGCCGATGGCCGAACGCGCCAGCCCGACGCTGGTGTCGCGGCTGGCCGCGTCGCTCGAAGCGGGCAGCGTGCTGATCGCGCTGGATGAAGGCCAGGACGCCGGCTCTCACGACGAGGCGCTGGCCCGCCCGCTGGCCGAACGTCTGGCGCTGGTGCTGGTGTTGGAGCAGGTGCTGGAGCAGGTGCTGGACGAACGGGCGGGCAGCCCGTCCGATCCCGCCGATCCCGTTGCATCGGACGAGCCCTTCGACGCCGCCGACGCCCGCGCCGCGCTGGCCCGCATCCCCTTCGATGCCGACGCGGTCGAGGCGTTGTGCACGGCCGCCCAGGCGCTCGGGCTCGACTCGATGCGGCCGGCCTGGCAGGCCTGGCGCGTGGCCTGCCTGTCGGCCGCCTGCGACGGCCGCGAGCGGGTCGGCCAGGACGATGCCGAGTTCGCCGCCCGGCTGGTGCTGGCGCCCCGCGCCAGAGCCTTGCCGCAGATGCCGGCCGAGGACGCCCAGGCAGATCCGCCGCCGTCCGGCGAACCGGCCGAGGCCCCGCCGCCCGACACACCGCCGCCCGAGAACCTGGACGCGCCGGAGCCCGATCCGGCACCGCCTTCGGAGCCGACCGAGCAGAACGAACCCGCGACCGCCGCCATCCAGCCTGACCAGCTCATCGCCGCCGCGCTGGCCGCCTTGCCGCCGGACCTGCTGGCCCGACTGGCCGCCGGCAAGGGCCGACGTGGCGGTGCCGGTGCCGGCCGCAAGGGCGTGTCGGTCGCCAGCCGCAGCGGCGGCCGGCCGGTCGGCGCGCGGCGCGGCCTGCCGCGTGACGGTGCCCGGCTGGACCTGCTGGCCACCCTGCGCGCCGCCGTGCCGTGGCAGCGGCTGCGGCGCGAGGCACGCGAACAGGCGGCATTGCCACCGCCATCGACCCGCCTGCTGCTGCGCCGCGACGACCTGCACGTGCGCCGCCTGCGCCGCCCGCAGCCGACCACGACGGTCTTCGTCGTCGATGCCTCCGGCTCGCAGGCGCTGCACCGGCTGGCCGAGGCCAAGGGCGCCGTCGAGCTGCTGCTGGCCGACTGTTATGTGCGGCGCGACCAGGTCGCGCTGATCGCCTTCCGGGGCACCGGCGCGGAGACGCTGCTGGCGCCGACCCGATCGCTGGTGCGCGCCCGCCGGGCCCTGTCGGCGCTGCCGGGCGGCGGCGGCACACCGCTGTCGCAAGGCATCGCGGCGGCGACCGAGCTGGCGCTGCGGCTGCAGGCGGGGTCCTCCGGGCAGGCCGGCCAGGCGCAACTGGTCTTCCTGACCGACGCCCGCGCCAACATCGACCACGCCGGCCAGCCCGGCCGCGAACAGGCCATGCAGGACGCCCTGAACGCCGCCCGCCAGCTGGCGCAGACGGGGGTGCGCAGCCTGCTGATCGATACCTCGCCGCGCCCGCAACCGCCGGCCCGGGCGCTGGCGCAGGCCATGGCCGGGCACTACCTGGCCTTGCCGCTGGGTCGGGCGCGGGCGCTGTCGGCGGCGGTGCAGTCCCTGGGCTGAAGGTCGTTGGGTTGACGGTCGTTGGCCTGAAGGTCAGGGTCGATCGCGGACAACGTCAGGTCCAGCAGCAGCTCGGCGATGCGCTCGGGCGCTTCCTCGTGCGCGAGGTGGCCCAGGCCGTGCAGCGGCACGTAGCGCGCGACGGGGATGCGCGTGGCCAGCCGGGCCGACTGGCTGCACGGCACCGTGCCGTCACGCGTGCCGGCGGCCAGCCACAGGGGCACCCGCAGACGCGGCAGGCCGGCCAGCAACGCGTCCAGCTGCCAGGCGCCCATCATGTCCAGGGCCCCCCGCACATGGCTGTGCTGGGTCAGCAGCGCGCGGTAGCGCTCGACGTCCGCCGGGCCGAGGCGCGAGCCGGTCGACGCGATCAGCCGCGCCAGTGCGGCCGGCCGGGCGGCCTGACGGGCAGCCAGGCGCGGCAGCCAGTCGCTCGCGCCGATCAGCCGGGCGAGGGGCGGGAACACGGCAGCCGCCAGCCCGGGCAGCGGCGCCAGCGCGCCGTTGACCGACACCAGGCCGCGCGGCGCGATGCGGCGGTCCAGCACCATCTGCAGCATCACCGCCGCGCCGGCCGAATGGGCCGCCACCCACTCGGGCGCGCCGTCGTGGCTCGTCAGCAGGCTTGCCAGCGCGTCGGCCATGCGTGGCAGGCTGGCGTGGCGGTCGGCGAAGGCGTCGGTGCGGCCGTGGCCAGGCAGGTCGGGCAACCAGACCTCATGGCGGGTGGCCAGCCGCTGGGCGACTGCCAGCCAGGAATCGCCCGACGAGCCGGTGCCGTGCAGCAGCAGCACACGCGGGCCGCGGCCAAGCCGGCGCAGGCCCCAGCGCAGGCCGGCGGCGTGGACCGTCTGAACGGGTGGAAGCAAGGGTCGATCCGGCATTGTCAACTTGACTTTACATTCATATGATCAATTCATGTTGACAGATGCGGTGCCACCTTCGACGACACCTTCGGTGCCACCCCCGGCCGTTGACCGGCGCCCGCATGCGGTCGTCATCGGCAGCGGCTTCGGCGGTCTGGCCGCCGCCGTTCGGCTGGGTGCCCGGGGCTACCGCGTCACCGTGCTGGAACAGCTCGACGCCCCCGGCGGCCGGGCCTACGTGCACCGGCAGGACGGCTACACCTTCGACGCCGGCCCGACCGTCATCACCGCGCCCTTCCTGTTCGAGGAACTGTGGACGCTGTGCGGCCGCCGTCTGGCCGACGACGTCGAGCTGCGGCCGGTCACGCCGTTCTACCGCATCCGTTTCGACGACGGCACCGTGTTCGACCACTGCGGCGACGCCGAGACGATGCGCCGCGAGGTCGCCCGCATCGCGCCCGACGACGTCGCCGGCTACGAGGCCTTCGTGCGCGCCAGCGAGGCGATCTTCAAGGTCGGCTTCGAGCAGCTCGCCGACGTGCCCTTCGACCGCTGGAGCGACATGGCGCGGGTTCTGCCCGACCTGCTCAAGCTCGAAGGCTGGCGCACCGTGCACGGCCTGGCCGCCAAACACGTCCGCAGCGAGAAGCTGCGCGTCATCCTGACCTTCCAGTCGCTGCTGGTGGGCGGCAACCCCTACAGCACGACGGCCGTCTACTGCCTGATCGCCTACCTGGAGCGGCGCTGGGGCGTGCATTTCGCGATGGGCGGCACCGGCGCGCTGGTGCGCGGTCTCGTCGGCCTGATCGAGGGGCAGGGCGGGGCGCTGCGCTGTCAGGAATCGGTGCGCGAGATCCTGGTCGAGAACGGCGCGGCCTGCGGCGTGCGGCTGGCCAGCGGCGAGCGGCTGGCGGCCGACGTGGTCGTCTCCAACGCCGATGCCGCCGCGACGTATCGCGACCTGCTGCCGGCGCAGCACCGGCGCCGCTGGACCGACCGCAAGCTGAGCCGCGCGCGTTATTCGATGAGCCTGTTCGTCTGGTATTTCGGCACCCGCTGCCAGTACCCGGACGTGGCGCACCACTCGATCGTGCTCGGGCCGCGCTACCGGCCGCTGCTGGACGACATCTTCCGGCGTCGCCACCTGGCCGACGACTTCAGCCTCTACCTGCACCGCCCGACCGCCACCGACCCGAGCCTCGCGCCGGCCGGCTGCGATGCCTTCTACGTGCTGGCCCCCGTGCCGCACCTGGGCGCGAAGGTCGATTGGCAGCAGCGCGCCGAGCCCTATCGCCAGTTGATCCAGCAGCGGCTGGAAGAGACGCTGTTGCCGGGCCTGGGCGCGCAGATCGCCACCTCGCGGGTGATGACGCCGCAGGACTTCCAGGACCGGCTCGGCAGCGTTCACGGTGCGGCCTTCTCGTTCGAGCCGGTGCTGACGCAGAGCGCGTGGTTCCGGCCGCACAACCGCAGCGAGGAGGTCGACCGGCTCTACCTCGTCGGCGCCGGCACCCATCCCGGTGCGGGCGTGCCGGGCGTGCTCAGTTCGGCCAAGGTGCTTGACCGCATCGTGCCGCACGCCGATGCGCTGCGCCGCCCCGATGCCGCCAGCGGCGATGACCGTCACGAAAGCCCGCATGGCCACCCCGCCCATCGCCTCGCTTGAGCCGGCGCTGGCCCAGCACTGGTGGTCCGACGTGGCCGCCTGCCGCACGCTGCTGCGCCACAACAGCCGCACCTTCCACGCCGCCTCGCTGCTGTTGCCTGCAAGGGTCCGGGCCCCTGCCAGCGCGCTGTACGGCTTCTGCCGGTTGGCCGACGACGCCGTCGACGAGAGCGGCTCTGCCCATGCCGAACGCGCCGCCGTCGCACGCCTGCAGCACCGGCTCGATCGCCTCTACGCCGCCCAGCCCGAGCCGCATGCGGCCGACCGTGCGCTCGCTGGCGTGGTGGTCGCCTACGCCATCCCGAAGGCGCTGCCCGAGTTCCTGCTCGACGGCCTGGCCTGGGATGCCGATGGCCGCGAGTACGAGACCTGGCCCGAGCTGCAGGCCTATGCCGCGCGGGTCGCCGGATCGGTCGGCGCCATGATGAGCCTGCTGATGGAGACCCGCTCGCCCGATGCCCTGGCCCGCGCCTGCGACCTGGGCGTGGCGATGCAGCTGTCGAACATCGCCCGCGACGTCGGCGACGACCTGCGGCTGGGCCGCCTCTACCTGCCCAAGGCCTGGCTGCGCGAGGCCGGCATGGACGACGCCGCCATCGCCGCCTGGCGCGCCGCACCGCGCCGCGACGCGCGGGTCGAGGCTGTCGTGCTGCGACTTCTTGACGAGGCCGACCGGCTCTACGCCCGCGCCACCGCCGGCATCGCCAGCCTGCCGCTGGCCTGCCGGCCCGGCATCAACGCGGCGCGGCTGATGTACGCCGCCATCGGCCACCGCGTCCGCGCCGCCGGGGGCGATGGCCTGAGCCGGCGTGCGCGTGTCAGCGGCCACCACAAGCTGGCGCTGGTGCTGCGCGGCAGCGTGGCGCTGCGGCCATCGACCGCCGCGCTGCGCGAGCCGCCATTGCCGGCCAACCAGCCGCTGCTGGACGCCGTGGCGCAGCAGCCCGGACCGGCACCGCAAGGCGCGGCCGAGTTCGTCATCAACCTGTTCGATCGGCTTTCCAGCAGACGGAGGACGGCATGACCGCCCAGGCCCTGACCGCCCCGACGATGTCCTCGATGCCCACCAGCCTGCCGGCCAGCCTGCTCGCCGTCGGCCTGAACCACGCCAGCGCGCCGCTCGATCTGCGTGGCCGCTACGCGGTGCCGGTCGACCGGCTGGCCGCCACGCTGCAGGACCTGCGCGACCACCTGCTGGCGCGTGGCGCGCCGGCCACCGGGCTGACGCTGCTGTCGACCTGCAACCGCACCGAGCTCTACCTCGGCGGGCCCGATGCGGCCGAGCTGCTGGCGCCGGTCGAGACGTGGTTCGCGGCCCAGGGCGGCGCCGGCCCGGAAGACCTGCGCCCGCACCGCTATGTCCACCAGGACGCCGACGTGGCGCGCCACGCCTTCCGCGTCGCCGCCGGGCTGGATTCGGCCGTGCTGGGCGAGCCGCAGATCCTCGGCCAGCTCAAGACGGCGGTGCGCACGGCCGACGAGGCCGGCATGTTGGGCGGCACGCTGCAGCAGCTGTTCCAGCGCAGCTTCGCGGTCGCCAAGGCCGTGCGCAGCGGCACCGAGATCGGCGCGCACCCGGTCTCGCTGGCGGCAGCCGCCGTGCGCATCGCCGTGCAGCTGTTCGGCGACCTGAGCCAGCAACGTGTGCTGTTCATCGGGGCGGGCGAGATGATCGACCTCGTCGCGACCCACCTGGCCGCCCGATCGCCCGCCGCCATCGCCGTGGCCAACCGCAGCCTCGAACGCGCCGAGGCGCTGGCCGGCCGGCTCGGCGGCACGGCGCTGCCGCTGGTCGGGCTGGACCGCCGCCTGCACGAGTTCGACCTGATCGTCAGCTGCACCGCCAGCAGCCTGCCGCTGGTCGGCCTGGGTGCCGTGCAGCGGGCCCTGCGGCTGCGCCGCCGCCGTCCGATGCTGATGTTCGACCTGGCCGTGCCCCGCGACATCGAGGCCGAGGTCGGCGAGCTGGACGATGTCTACCTCTACACCGTCGACGACCTGGCCAGCCGGGCTGCCGAGGGTGGTGAACGCCGGCTGGCTGCCGTCCAGGCCGCCGAGTCGCTGGTCGACGCCGGCGTCGACCATTTCCGCCTCTGGCTGGCCCGCCGCGCCAGCGTGCCGCTGGTGCAGTCGGTGCTGGCGCGGGGCGAGTCCTGGCGCGAGCAGGAACTGCAACGCGCCCGCCGCGCGCTGGCCCGGGGCGCGCCGGTCGACGAGGTGCTGCAGCTGCTGTCGGCCACGCTGACCCGCAAGCTGCTGCATGGCGCGCTGGCCGGCCTGCATCACAGCAAGGGCGAGGAACACGCCGCCTGGGCCGATGCGGCGCAACGGTGTTTCCTGCGCAGCGATGCCCATGGCGCCGGCTGACCTGAGCGCCCGCGTATCACCCCGGTCGCGCGGCGGCCGGGTGCTGCTGCTGGGCGCCACCGGCACCATCGGCCGGGCCACCGCCCGGGCCCTGCGGCTGGCCGGGCATGACGTCGTCGTGCTGGTGCGCCGTCCAGCGGATCGCGCCCCGGCCAAGGTTGCCGCAGCCTTGCCCGGCGTCACGCTGGTCTGGGGCGACGTGGCCGAGCCGGGCGTCGTCGCTGATGTTCTTTCGCGCATCGGGCCGGTCCGCACGGTGCTCAGCTGCCTGGCCTCGCGCACCGGCGTGGCGGCCGAGGCGCAGGCGATCGACCACCTCGCGCACCGGCACGCGCTGCAGGCCGCCCAGGCGGCCGGCGTGCCCCAGTTCGTGCTGCTGTCGGCGATCTGCCTGCAGCGGCCCCGGCTGGCCTTCCAGCACGCCAAGCTGGCTTTCGAGGCCGAGCTGCAGGCCAGCACGCTGGACTGGGTCATCGTGCGGCCGACGGCCTACTTCAAGTCGCTGTCCGGCCAGGTCGACCGGGTCCGCCGCGGTGGCGCCTTCCGCGTCTTCGGCGACGGCACCGGCACCGCCTGCCGGCCGATCAGCGACGCCGATCTGGCCGCCTACCTGGTCGCCTGCCTGGACGACCCGTCCCGCCAACGCCGCATCCTGCCGATCGGCGGCCCCGGCCCCGCGCTGACGCCGCTGGACCAGGCCCTGCTGCTGGCCGAACTGACCGGCCAGCCGCTGCGCGTGAAGTCCGTGCCGGTCGGCCTGCTGGACGGCATCGCCACGCTGCTGGACGCCATCGCCCGCTGCACCCCACGCCGCTGGCGCGCGGCGGTCGAGGCGCGCGCCGAATACGCCCGCATCGGCCGCTACTACGCCAGCGAATCGATGCTGGTCTGGGACGAGGTGAGCGCGCGCTACCGCGACGACCTCACGCCCGCCACCGGCCGCGACACGCTGGCCGACCACTATCGCCGGCTGCTCGCCGCCGCCGATCCGGCCGCATCCGGCACCGACACGCCCCGCACGGCGGCACGCTGAACGCGCATCACACGATGTCGTCTGACCTGGCCGCCCTGCTGGAACTGCTGCTGGTCTTCGGCGTCGTGATGGCCTGGGCGCTGCGCGAGTGGTGGAAGAACCGGCAGTGGCTGAAGGAGCGGGAGCGGCAGGAGCGCGAATGAGGGTGTCGTCGGAGGGTGATCAGGGGTGTGATGGGGGTGTGATGGGGGTGTGATGGGTGGGAGCCCAAATCCCCCCTGACCCCCCTTCCAGAAGGGGGGAACCCGCCAGGCAACGTCGCGCGGTGCTTCGGAACCCCCGTTCAAGAAGGGGGGAACCCGACCGGGAACATCGCGCGGTGCTTCGGAACCCCCCCTTTGGAAAAGGGGGGGCAGGGGGGATTTGGGCTCCCTCCGACGCGCGCTCCCCCGCCCCATCACCCCCCGCCTACCCCCACCTCGGCATCCGGAACGGCAACAGCACCTGCACCCAGCGCCGGTCGAAGCGGTCCAGTGACAGGCTTTCGTGGACCGCCAGGCCGCCGTCGCCGTCCTGCAGCAGCGAGCGGGCGTAGAACGGGCCGTTCTCCAGCGTGCCGGCGAGCGACAGGGGTTGCGGGCCGTGGCCGGTGCGGGGGATGCCCCAGGCGGTGGCCGGCAGGGCGTGGGTCGCCGGCGGGTCCAGCGTCTGCAGGCGGCCGTCGCGGGTGATCGACAGGTGCAGGGCGCGTGGCGGGCCGTCGCGGGGTTGGGTGACGTAGGCGATGCGGCTGCCGAGGCCGTCGGGGGCCTGCTGGCGCTGCCATTGCCAGTGGGCGAAATCGTGTTCGAGCGGGCGGTCGCCGCGGTTGTGGTCGAGGTAGGCGTCGCCCTGCCAGCGCCAGGCCGGGGACGACAGGTGGACGGCGATGCGCGCGCGTGGGGCGACGGGTTGCCAGCGGTGGTGGCCGGCGGCGTCGAGGTCGAACTCGCGTGACGGGCCGTGGCCCGGCATCAGGCACAGCTCGCCGCGCAGCTGGCGGGGCCAGGGCACGGCCCATTCGTCGAGCGTGACGAGCAGGTCCGGGCCTTGCCAGCGCAGCCGGCTCGGGCCGATCGACAGGTGGCGGGCGTCGCGCTGGAGCGTGCGCTCGCTGCGTTCGGTCATGCTCCAGAGGCGGCGGACGCGGCCGGGCGAACGGGTGATGCGGTCCGGCGGCTCGATCCGGTAGAGCGCCAGGTTGACCGCGCAATGTGCCTCGGCCGGTGCGCCGGCCGCGCCCAGGCGACGGCGGCGGGCGGCGTACCAGGGCGAGAAGACGCTGCCGACGAAGGCGATCAGCGCCAGTCCCAGGCGACTGCCGTCGGGCTGCGGCTCGCTCAGGGCGTCGACATACCACCAGGCATAACCACCGGGTGGGACCGCGACGTCGAAGCCAGGTCCGCGAGCATCTGCTGGGCGGCAAGTCGACCGGACAGCGCCGCCATCGGCACGCCCGGTCCCGGGTGGACCGTGCCACCCGCCAGCCACAGGCCCGCCAGACGGGTCCTGTGGGCCGGGCGCTGGAAGCTCGCGCGCCAGCCCTGGCTGCTCGGGCCGTAGAGGGCGCCCTGGCTGCCCGGATGGCGCCGCGCCTGATCGGCCGGACGGGTGATCCGCGGTGCGCCCCCGGTCGGCGTCATCGTCACGCCGGCCCGGGCCAGCTGTTGCCACATCGCCTGTTCGCATGCGGAGATCTCCTGTTCGTCCAGGGTCCGGCCGGCGCCTTCGGCGGGCGCGTTGACCAGGCACATCAGCCGTTCGGGGCCGTCGGGTGGGGTGACGTCGTCGCGGGCCCGGCGGTCCTGGGCGCAGACGTAGACCGTCGGGCTGGCGGGCAGGTGGCCGGCGGCGATGGCGTCGAACTCGCGCCGGTAGCCGTCGTGCTCGGGCGGGCTGAAGAAGACGTTGTGGTGCGACAGCGGGCCGCCGTCGACCGTGCCCTCGAAGTGCCACGTCAGCGCCGACAGCGAACGCGGCAGCGGCCGGCCGTGGCCGGTGGCGTGGCGCACCGCCTCGCCGAGCAGGCCGGCCTGCAGCGCGGCGGCGTCGCCGTTGAACAGCACCGCGTCGGCGTCGATGCGTTCGCCGCTGGCCAGCCGCACGCCGCAGACACGGCCGCGCTCGACGCGGATCTCGGCGACCCGCTGGCCGCAGTTGACCTGCACGCCCTGCGACTGCGCGGCGCGCAGCAGCGCCTGGCCGAGCGACCGCATGCCGCCCGGCAGCTGCCAGACCGCCGCGCGTTCGACGTGCGCGACCAGCATCAGCGTGGCCGGCGCGGTGAACGGCGAACTGCCGCAGTAGGTGGCGTAGCGGCCGAACAGCTGGCGCAGGCGCGGGTCGTGGAAGTGGCGGCCGAGTTCGTCCCACAGGCTGCGGAACGGCGCGATGGCCAGCAGCTCGGGCAGGTGGCGCCAGCCGACCCGTGCGGTCAGCGACAGCGGGTTGGGGCGGCTGGCCTGCAGGAAGGTGCCGTCCAGGGTCCGGAAGACGGTTTCCGAACGCTGGCAGAAGACCCGGTAGCGGGCCGCCTCGGCCGGGCCGGCCAGCCGGGCGATGGCGTCGACGCTGGCGTCCAGGTCGGCCAGCAGATCCAGCCACTGCTCGCCCCAGGCGTGGCGGGCCAGCACCTCGCAGCGCTGCAGCGAGACGCTGCGATCGAAGGACAGGCCGAGCGTGTCGAACAGCGCGTCGAACACCCAGCGCATCGTCAGCACGGTCGGCCCGGCGTCGAGCGTGACGTGGCCCGGGCCGCCGTCCGGGCCGGGCCGGCTCGAACCCACCTCGATGCCGCCAAGCTTGCCGCCGATCGACGCGGCCTGTTCCAGCACCCGCACCCGCAGCCCGTGACGCGCCAGCAGCGCGGCGGCGGTCAGGCCGCCGACGCCGGCACCGATCACCAGCACCTGCGGGGTGTGGCGGGCGGGACGGGTGCCGGTGTGGCGCTGGGCCCCTGGGCTCGGCTGCATTGACGGGTTCCTGACCTGTGTCTATTCTTGGTGTCAGAAACTAATGTAAGCCTAAGCTGACACTTTGTCTGGTGCCCGTCGGGGGTGCCGGGGAGGGCCGGCCCCTGAAAGGTCGTCATGCCGAATCTGGACCGGATCGAGCGTGCCCTGCACGCCAGCCTTCAGGCGCTCGAGGGCGCCGGGCGACCGCCTCGTCTGGCCGCCGCGATGCAGCACGCCGTCTTTCCCGGCGGCGCGCGCATCCGGCCGCAGCTGGTGCTGGCGGTGGCCCATGCCTGCGGCGAGGACGACCCGGCGCTGACCGATGCGGCAGCCGTCGCGATCGAGCTGCTGCACTGCGCGTCGCTGGTCCACGATGACCTGCCGTGTTTCGACGACGCGACGACCCGGCGCGGCCGCCCTTCGGTCCAGAAGGCCTACGGCGAACGGCTGGCGGTGCTGGCCGGGGATGCGCTGATCGTGGCCGGATTCGAGGTCATCGGCCGCAGCTGCGGACGCCATGTCAGCCGCCTGCCGGGCTTGCTGGCGACGGTCTGCCGGGGCGTCGGGATGCCGCTGGGCATCGTCGCCGGGCAGGCCTGGGAGTGCGAGCCGCAGGTGACGCTGCGCGACTACCAGCAGGCCAAGACCGGTGCGCTGTTCGCGGCGGCGACGATGGCCGGCGCGCAGTCGGCCGGCTCGACGCCGGACCCGTGGCGCTGCCTGGGCGAGCGTCTCGGCCAGGCCTACCAGGTCGCCGACGACATCCGCGACGTGGCCGGTGATGCGCAGGCGCTGGGCAAGCCGGTCCACCGCGACATCGCGCTGGACCGGCCCAGCATGACGCGCGAGCTGGGGCTCGACGGTGCGCTCGACGAGTTCCGCCGCCTGATGGACGAGACCGAGGCCGCCGTGCCCGACTGTCCCGGCGCGGCCGGCTTCCGGGCGCTGATCCGCCACGAGGCCCGCCGGCTGGTGCCCAGCGGGCTGGCCGAGGTCCGCCGTCCAGTCAGCACGACGGTGCTGCGCGTCCACGCCGCCTGACGCGGTCACGGACCGCTGCCGATGTCCACCTGGCCGTGGCCGCCGTGGCGCGACGCCTGGCCGCTCTGGCGTGATCGCCTGCTGGCCCGGCCGGACGTGCGCCGCTGGGCCGAGGCGCTGCCGCTGACACGCTGGATCGCGCGCCGCCGCGCCCGTCAGGTGTTCGACCTGATGGCCGGCTTCGTCTATTCGCAGGTGCTGCTGGCGGGGGTCCGGCTGGGGCTGTTCGAACGCCTGCTGGCCGAAGGGCCGCAGACGACCGAGCGGCTGACCGCGGCGCTGGGCCTGCCGCCGGATGGCTGCGAGCGCCTGCTGCAGGCGGCCCGCTCGCTCGGGCTGCTGGAACGCCGCTCGGGCGGACGCTGGGGGCTCGGGCCGCTGGGTCTGCCGCTGGCCACCGATGCCGGCTTGCGCGCGCTGGTGCGGCATCACGCCGGCTTCTACCGGGATCTGGACGACCCCGTCGCGCTGTTGCGCAGCGAGGCGCCGCCCGGTGAACTGGCGCGCTTCTGGCCCTATGCCGGACGGCCCGGCCGCGACGGCGGTGAAGCGACGGCCGGCGCCTATTCCGAGCTGATGGCCGCGACCCAGCCGATGGTCGCGGCGCAGGTGCTGCAGGCCTGCCCGATCGGCCGCCACCGGCGTCTGCTGGATGTCGGCGGCGGCGAGGGCGCCTTTGCCGAACAGGCGGCGGCCGTCGCGGCGTCGCTGCAGGTGGAGGTGTTCGACCTGCCCGAAGTCGCCGAACGGGCCCGCGCCCGTCTGGCGCGAGCCGGGCTGGCCGGGCGCAGCCGCGTCTGGGCCGGCAGCTTCCTGCACGACCCGCTGCCGGCCGGTGCCGATCTGGTCACGCTGTTGCGGGTCGTCCACGACCACGACGACGCGGCGGTGGTCCGGATGCTGCAGGCGGTGTGGCGCTGCCTGGCACCGGGCGGCCGGTTGCTGCTGGCCGAGCCGATGGCCGGCACGCCCGGCGCCGATGCGATGGGCGATGCCTATTTCGGCTTCTATCTGCTGGCGATGGGGCAGGGCCGACCCCGGCCGGTCGAGCGCCTGGAAGCGCTGCTGCGCGAGGCCGGTTTCCAGCGCGTGCGCCGCATCGCGACCCGTCAGCCGCTGCTGGTGCAGGTCCTGAGCGCCGAGAAACCGTCGGCTGGGCTACCTGAATGAGGCGGGCCCGGCGGTTCATACCCCGGGAAAACCAAGTGTAAATTTGGCTTGACGTTGCGTTACGTCAGCCTACGATGACAAACATGGACGAGACATCGATCACCAACCGGCCGACGGGCATGAACCGCCGAGGAGCGGGCGCATGAACACCCAGGCCATCGTGATCGACCGCCCGGAGCATCTGCAGCTGGCACGTCTGCACCTGCCGTCGCCCGAGCCGGAAGATGTCGTCGTCGAAGTCGAATGGAGCGGCATCTCCACCGGCACCGAACGCCTGATCTGGACCGGCCGCATGCCGATGTTCCCGGGCATGGGCTATCCGCTGGTGCCGGGCTACGAGGCGGTCGGCCGCGTCATCGAGGTCGGCTCGGCCAGCGACGTGCGACTTGGCCAGCGTGTCTTCGTGCCGGGTGCCCGCTGCTTCGGCGAGGTCCGCGGCCTGTTCGGCGCCTCCGCCTCCCGCCTGGTCGTGCCCGGCCAGCGGGTCGTGCCGGTGGCCGATGCGCTGGGCGCCGATGCGGTGCTGATCGCGCTGGCGGCCACCGCCTATCACAGCGTCTCCGGTGGCGGTGTCGGCGAGCCGCACACGCCCCCCGACCTGATCGTCGGCCACGGCGTGCTGGGCCGCCTGCTGGCGCGCCTGAACGTGGCCGCCGGCTACACCGATTTCACGGTCTGGGAGACCCAGCCCGCGCGCCAGTCCGGCGCCCACGGCTACCGGGTCATCTCGCCCGAGGACGATCCGCGGCGCGACTACCACGCGATCTACGACGTCAGCGGTGACGCCGGCCTGCTCGACACGCTGGTGGCGCGCCTGGCGCCCGGTGGCGAGGTGGTGCTGGCGGGCTTCTATGCCGCGCCGCTGAGCCTGAGCTTTCCGCCAGCCTTCATGCGCGAGGCCCGCATCCGCGTCGCCGCCGAATGGAAGCGTCCCGACCTGCTCGCCGTGCAGCAACTGCTGCAGGACGGCCGGCTGGACCTGGGCGGCCTGATCACCCACCAGGAACGTGCCACGCACGCCGGGTCGGCCTACCAGCAGGCGTTCACGGACGCCGGCTGCCTGAAGATGGTCCTTGACTGGAGTCACGCCTCATGAGCCACCCGACCCTTCCGGCCGAGGCGCCGGTGCGCTTCGTGCAGCTGCGTCACGACGAGCTGCGCGCCGAAGCCGCGATCGAGCCCGAACAGCCCAGCGGGGCGCCGGTCACCAAGGCCACGCAGATCATCGCGATCTACGGCAAGGGCGGCATCGGCAAGAGCTTCACGCTCGCCAACCTCAGCTACATGATGGCCCAGCAGGGCAAGAAGGTCCTGCTGATCGGCTGCGATCCGAAGAGCGACACGACCAGCCTGCTGTTCGGCGGCAAGGCCTGCCCGACCATCATCGAGACCAGCTCGCGCAAGAAGCTGGCCGGCGAGCCGGTGTCGATCGGCGACGTCTGCTTCAAGCGCGACGGCGTGTTCGCGATGGAACTCGGCGGCCCCGAGGTCGGCCGCGGCTGCGGCGGGCGCGGGATCATCCACGGCTTCGAGACGCTGGAGAAGCTCGGCTTCCACGACTGGGGCTTCGACTACGTGCTGCTCGACTTCCTGGGCGACGTGGTGTGCGGCGGCTTCGGCCTGCCGATCGCCCGCGACATGTGCCAGAAGGTCATCGTCGTCGGCTCCAACGACCTGCAGAGCCTGTACGTGGCCAACAACGTCTGCAGCGCGGTCGAGTACTTCCGCCGACTGGGCGGCAATGTCGGCGTCGCCGGCATGGTGATCAACAAGGACGACGGCACCGGCGAGGCTGCGGCCTTCGCCGCGAACGCCGGGATCCCCGTGCTGGCCGCGATTCCGGCCAACGACGACATCCGCCGCAAGAGCGCGAGCTACGAGATCGTCGGCCGTCCCGGCACCGCCTGGGCACCGCTGTTCGAGACGCTCGCCAGCAACGTCGCCAGCGCCCCGCCGATGCGGCCGGTGCCGCAGACGCAGGATCAGCTGCTGAGCCTGTTCTCGGCCGAGGCCACCGGCCGCGACTTCGTGATGGAGCCGGCCACGACCTTCGACATGGTCGGTCGCCACGACGCCATCCGCCCGAGCCTCGAAGTCGTCTACGACGCCGCGTGATGAGCACCGACACCGCTCCCACCCTGGCCACGGCCACGGCCGCGCCGACGGAACCCGTCGACGGCCTGGGCTGTCACGCCGGTGCCGATACGCTGCGCGCGGCGGCCACCGCCGCCGGCAAGGGCGAGCTGCTGGCGCAGTACGCGGCCGACTACCCGAGTGCGGCCACCGGCCCGCACGACCAGCCGCAGAGCATGTGCCCGGCCTTCGGCGCGCTGCGCGTGGGCCTGCGGATGCGCCGCACCGAGACCATCCTCAGTGGCTCGGCCTGCTGCGTCTACGGCCTGACCTTCACGTCGCACTTCTACGGCGCGCGCCGCAGCGTCGGCTACGTGCCCTTCAACAGCGAGAGCCTGGTGACCGGCAAGCTGTTCGAGGACATCCGCGAGGCCGTCCATGCCCAGGCCGATCCGGCCAGGCTCGATGCGCTGGTGGTCATCAACCTGTGCGTGCCGAGCGCCAGCGGCGTGCCGCTGCAGCTGCTGCCCAAGGCGATCAACGGCGTGCGCATCATCGGCATCGACGTGCCGGGCTTCGGCGTGCCGACCCATGCCGAGGCCAAGGACGTGCTGGCCGGCGCGATGCTGCGGTATGCCCGTGCCGAGGCCGAAGCCGGCCCGGTCGCCGCACCGCAAGGCTGGCGTGAACGGCAGGTGCCGGGACGCCGCAGCGTGACGCTGCTGGGCGAGCTGTTCCCGGCCGACCCGATGGTGATCGGCCAGCTGCTCGAACCGATGGGCCTTGCGGTCGGCCCGACCGTGCCGACACGCGAATGGCGCGAGCTCTACACCGCGCTCGACGGCGCCGTCGTCGCCGCGATCCACCCGTTCTACACGGCCAGCGTGCGCGAGTTCCAGGCCGCCGGCCGGCCGATCGTGGCCTCCGCACCGGTCGGCCATGACGGCACCGAGGCGTGGCTGCAAGCCATTGGCGAAGCCGCCGAGGTGCCGCAGGCGCTGATCGACGCGGCCAAGCAGCGCGTGCTGCCGGTGATCCGCGCGGTGCTGGCGAAGTCGCCGATCCGCGGCCGCGTCACGCTCAGTGGCTACGAGGGTTCCGAGCTGCTGGTCGCCCGGCTGCTGATCGAGTCCGGCGCCGAGGTGCCCTACGTCGGCACCGCCTGCCCGCACACGCCGTGGTCCGAGCCGGACCGCGCCTGGCTGGCCGCACGCGGCGTGCAGGTGCAGTACCGCGCCACGCTCGAACAGGACATCGCCGCGATCGAGCAGCATCGGCCCGACCTCGCCATCGGCACCACGCCGGTGGTGCAGTACGCCAAGGAACGTGCGCTGCCGGCGCTGTACTTCACCAACCTGATCTCGGCCCGTCCGCTGATGGGGCCGGCCGGTGCGGGTTCGCTGGCACAGGTCATCAACGCCGCGATCGGCAACCGCGCCCGCTTCGAGCAGATGCACGAGTTCTTCGGTGAGGCCGGCCAGGGCGACCGGGCCGGTGTCTGGACCGAGACGCCGGTGCTGCACCCCGAGTTCCGCGCCGAGACCCGTCGCCAGGTCATCCGCATCCAGAAGCGCCGCAAGGCCGAGGAGATGATCTGATGGTCATCGACCACGACCGGGCCGGCGGCTACTGGGGTGCCGTCTACGTCTTCACCGCGATCAAGGGCCTGCAGGTCGTCATCGACGGCCCGGTGGGCTGCGAGAACCTGCCGGTGACCTCTGTGCTGCACTACACCGACGCGCTGCCGCCGCACGAGCTGCCCATCGTGGTGACCGGGCTGGCCGAGGAACAGCTGGGCCGCGAAGGCACCGAGGGCAGCATGAAGCGCGCCCATGCGGTGCTCGACCCGGACCTGCCGGCCGTCGTCGTGACCGGCTCGATCGCCGAGATGATCGGCGGCGGCGTGACGCCCGAGGGCACGACGATTGCCCGCTTCCTGCCGCGCACGATCGACGAGGACCAGTGGCAGTGCGCCAACCGCGCGATGCTGTGGCTGTGGACCGAACACGGCCCCGGCCGGCATGTGCCCAAGCGCAAGCCGTTTGCCGAACGGCCGGCCGGCGAGAAGCCGCGTGTCAACCTGATCGGCCCGAGCTACGGCGTCTTCAATGGCCCGAGCGACGTGCACGAGATCCGTCGCCTGGTCGAGGGCATCGGCGCCGAGGTCAACCTGGTCTTCCCGCTGGGCAGCCACCTGGTCGATGTGCCCAAGCTGGCCGATGCCGACGTCAACATCTGCCTGTACCGCGAGTTCGGCCGGCTGCTGTGCGAGGCGCTGGAGCGGCCCTACCTGCAGGCGCCCATCGGCCTGCACAGCACGACCGCCTTCCTGCGCCAGCTCGGCGAGCTGCTGCACCTGGACCCGGAACCGTTCATCGAGCGCGAGAAGCACACCACCATCAAGCCGGTGTGGGACCTGTGGCGCTCGGTCACGCAGGACTTCTTCGGCACGGCGAGCTTTGCCATCGTCGCCAGCGAGACCTACACGCGTGGCGTGCGGCACTTCCTGGAAGACGAGCTGGGCCTGCCCTGCCGTTTCGCGATTGCCCGCAAGCCCGGCGAGAAGACCGACCACGCCAGCGTGCGCGAGCTGGTCCACGGCAGCACGCCGCTGGTGCTCTACGGCAGCGTCAACGAGCGCATGTACCTGGCCGAGATGACGGGCCAGGGACCGATGCGGCCGACCTGGATCCCCGCCAGCTTCCCCGGTGCGCTGATCCGACGCGCCACCGGCACGCCCTTCATGGGCTATGCCGGGGCGACCTATCTGGTGCAGGAGTTCTGCAACGCGCTGTTCGATGCGCTGTTCCACATCCTGCCGCTGGCCACCGACATGGACCGCGCCGCGCCGACGCCCGCGCGGGCCCTGCCCGAGCTGGTCTGGACCGACGAGGCGAGGGAACTGCTCGACGAGCTGCTGGAGGCCCAGCCGGTGCTGGTGCGCATCTCGGCGGCACGCCGTCTGCGCGACCAGGCCGAGGCGAACGCACGCGCCGAGGGCGCGGCCGCCGTGCAGCTCAAGCATCTGGAAGGCCGCACGCGCCAGATGGCGGCAGCGGTGCTGGGAACGCTGGCCTGAGGGCCGAAGGATTTGCAGGTTTGCCGGGGATCAGCCCTGGTGATCCCTGCCGCGCGGGAGATGCGCGGTGTCGGCCGCAAGGCCACTGATCGAGGAGAGATCGCTATGGCTGAGGAAAGGAAAGGCTCGTTGACCGGGCTGACCGAGAACGAGGCCCGGGAATTCCACGGCATCTTCATGTCCAGCTTCATCGGCTTCACGGCGATCGCCGTCGTGGCCCATGTGCTGGTTTGGATGTGGCGTCCCTGGTTTTGAGACGTTGAACACGCGCTGAAGGAACCGTCATGACCCAGCAGACCAACACCCTGTCCCCGTCGGGACGCACGTTCCACGACGCCGTGGCCAACGAGGCACTGTTCCTCCTGAGCTTCGCCGTCGTGTTCTGTGTGGCTTGCGCAGCGCAGCTGCTGTTTGTCCGCTGGCGCAGCTGGTTCCCCGGCGCAGAGAGCGAGAAATCGCTGATCAAGGGTGTCCGGGCGGGTGTCTACACCTTCCTGTCGCACCTCAACTAGGAGAAGAAAGCATGTGGAGAATCTGGCTTCTGTTCGACCCGCGCCGTGCGCTGGTCGCCTTGTTCGCCTTCTTGTTCGTGCTGGCACTGGTGATTCACTTCGTGCTGCTCAGTACCAACAAGTTCAACTGGCTGGATGGCGCCCGCGCCCCCGTGAGCCAGAACTCGTCGATGCCTGCGGCTGCACCCAAGTAGGCACCGGTGCGGGCCGACACGGCCCGTTCGCGGCGCGCCGGCTTCAGGGCATCGGCCACTGGATGCCTGGCGCGCCCATTCGACCCAATCCAAATCCATAGACGACGACGTCCGGATCCGATCCGCGGCGCCTCGCGGGGGTGGCAAGCATGTCCATGCTGAACTTCGAGAGAAAGTACCGCGTGCGCGGGGGCACCCTGCTGGGAGGCGACCTGTTCGACTTCTGGGTCGGCCCGTTCTACGTGGGATTCTTCGGTGTGACGACCGCGTTCTTCGCGCTGGTCGGCACCTTGCTCATCGTCTGGGGCGCGTCCCAGGGCGGTACCTGGAACCTGTGGCAGATCAGCATCGCGCCACCGGACCTCAAATACGGGCTCGGCCTGGCGCCGCTGATGGAAGGCGGGCTGTGGCAGCTCATCACCGTCTGCGCGATCGGCTCGTTCGTGTCGTGGGCGCTGCGCGAGGTCGAGATCTGTCGCAAGCTCGGCATCGGCCTGCACGTGCCCTTCGCCTTCTCGGTGGCGATCCTGGCCTACGTCACGCTGGTGGTGATCCGCCCGCTGCTGATGGGTGCCTGGGGTCATGGCTTCCCCTACGGGATCATGAGCCACCTGGACTGGGTGTCCAACACGGGCTACCAGTACCTGCACTTCCACTACAACCCGGCGCACATGCTGGCGGTGAGCTTCTTCTTCGCCACCACCTTCGCGCTGAGCCTGCACGGCTCGCTGATCCTGTCGTCGACCAACCCGGCACCGGGCGAGACGGTCAGGACCGCCGAACACGAGAACACCTTCTTCCGCGACACGATCGGCTATTCGATCGGCACCCTGGGCATCCACCGCCTGGGTCTGTTCCTGGCCCTGTCGGCGGGCTTCTGGAGCGCGGTCTGCATCGTCATCAGCGGGCCCTTCTGGACACGCGGCTGGCCCGAGTGGTGGAGCTGGTGGTTGAACCTTCCGGTCTGGAAGTGAGGCACGGTCATGGCTGAATATCAGAACCTCTTCACGAGCGTGCAGGTCACGGCGCCGTCCTACCCCGGCGTGTCGCTGGGTCGCGATGAACACGAGCGCATCCGCGACACCACGCACGTGCATCTGCTGGGCCGCATCGGCGACGCGCAGATCGGGCCGATCTACCTCGGCTGGCTGGGCATCTGCTCGCTGCTGTGCGGCTTCATCGCCCTCGAGATCATCGGCCTGAACATGTGGGCCTCGGTCGGCTGGGACCCGATCCAGTTCGTGCGCCAGCTGCCCTGGCTCGCGCTGGAGCCGCCGCCGCCCGGCTACGGGCTGAAGCTGCCGCCGCTGAACCAGGGCGGCTGGTGGCTGCTGGCCGGCTTCTTCCTGACCGCCGCGATCCTGCTGTGGTGGGCCCGCATGTACCGCCGCGCCCGCAAGCTCGGCATGGGCACGCACGTGGCCTGGGCCTTCGCGGCGGCCATCTGGCTCTACCTGGTCCTGGGCTTCATCCGCCCGGTGCTGATGGGCAGCTGGGGCGAGGCGGTGCCGTTCGGGCTGTTCCCGCACCTGGACTGGACGGCGGCCTTCTCGCTGCGCTACGGCAACCTGTTCTACAACCCCTTCCACATGCTCAGCATCGCGTTCCTGTACGGCTCGACGCTGCTGTTCGCGATGCACGGGGCGACCATCCTGGCGGTCAGCCGCTACGGTGGTGAGCGCGAGATCGAGCAGATCACCGATCGCGGCACCGCCAGCGAACGGGCGGCCCTGTTCTGGCGCTGGACGATGGGCTTCAACGCGACGATGGAGTCCATCCACCGCTGGGCCTGGTGGTTCGCCGTGCTGTGCCCGCTGTGCGGTGGCATCGGCATCCTGTTGACCGGCACCGTCGTCGACAACTGGTACCTGTGGGCCGTCAAGCATGGCGTCGCACCGCTCTATCCGGCGGTGTTCCCGGCGGTGGCCGATCCGGCCCTGGTCGGTGGGGTCACGCCATGAACCCGGCCCGTTCGAACCCAGGCCCCGCGAGCCTCGCTCGCCCCCGCCGTTCACCTTCAGGGAGCGTCCGCATGAAGCTGTTCAGCCTTGGCGTGTCCCTGATCGGGCTCACGCTGCTCGCCGGATGCGAGCGTCCGCCCGTCAACACGGTGCAGCGCGGCTACCGCGGCACCGGCATGGAACAGGTCTACAACCCGCGCACGCTGGCGCAGCAGGCCAGCCTGAACGCGGCGCCGGATGCCATACCGCCGGCATCGAGCGACGGCCCGAAGGCCCGCGACGTGTTCCAGAACGTCAAGGTGCTGGGCGACGTCAGCGTCGCGCAGTTCACCCGCACGATGGCCGCGATGACCGCCTGGGTCGCGCCGCAGCAGGGTTGTGTCTACTGCCACGACCCGCAGAACTTCGCCGACGACAAGCTCTACACCAAGGTGGTGGCGCGTCGCATGCTGCAGATGACGCAGACCGTCAACGCCGACTGGGGCGCGCACGTCGGCGCCACCGGTGTGACCTGCTACACCTGCCACCGCGGCCAGAACGTGCCCAGCGAGGTCTGGTTCAAGGCCGCTCCGCAAGCACGCGCCAACAACTTCGCCGGTGACCGTGCGGGGCAGAACGCGCCGGCGCCGGTGGTCGGGCTGACGTCCTTGCCGAACGACCCGTTCACGCCCTTCCTGCTCGATGCCGAGCCGATCCGCGTGCAGGGCGACCAGGCCCTGCCGGGTGGCAACCGGCAGTCGACCAAGCAGGCCGAATGGACCTACGGGCTGATGGTCCACATGTCCAGCGCGCTGGGCGTGAACTGCACGCAGTGCCACAACACGCGGGCCTTCGGATCGTGGGAGAACAGCTCGCCGCCGCGGGTCACGGCCTGGCAGGGCATCCGGATGGCGCGCACGCTGAACCGCGAGTTCATGGTGCCGCTGACCGACACCTTCCCGGCCCACCGCCACGGCCCGACCGGCGACGTCGCCAAGGTCAACTGCGCGACCTGCCACCAGGGTGCCCACAAGCCCCTGTACGGCGCGCCGATGGCCAAGGACTACCCGGAGCTGCAGAGCAAGGGTGGCGGCGCGGCTGCGGCCCCGGCAGCGGCCTCTGGCGTGTCGGCCTCGGTCGACGCGGAGCCGGCCAAGCTGGCGCTGGTCAAGCCCTGATCCAGACCTGACGCGGCCCTGAGCCTGACCTGATCGAGGCTCAGGGCTTGCGCCCGGCCTCGAACCTCACCGGCGCGAACCGCGCCGGATCGACGCCCTGATCGGCCAAGACGGCCGGCAGGGCGTTGTCGTTCAGGAGCGCCGCTGCGAGCGCCGCCGCACCGGCGGCCGACTGGATGCCGTAGCCGCCCTGGCCGGCCAGCCAGAAGAAGCCCGGCACGTGCGCATCCGGCCCGATCACCAGCTCGCCATCGGCCGCGAAGGTGCGCAGGCCCGCCCAGGTGCTGGCGGGGCGGCGGATCGACAGCGTCGTCGCCGCCTCGATGCGGTGGATGCCCAGCGCGATGTCCAGCTCCTCGGGCCGCACGTCATGCGGCACGGCCGGATCGGCATTGGCCGGCGAGCCCAGCAACCGGCCGGCATCGGGCTTGAAGTACCAGCCCTCGTCGACACCGACGACGGCCGGCCAGCCCGACACGTCGGCGCCGTCCGGCGCCGCGAAGGTGAAGGCGCTGCGGCGGCGCGGTTCCAGCCCGAGCGGCGTGGCACCGAACAACACGGCCACCTCGTCGGCCCAGGCCCCGCAGGCATTGACGATGCAGCCGGCGCGCAGCACCTGGCCGTCCTCGAAGGTGACGACCCAGGCCGCCCCGTCGTGGCGGGCCTCGCGCGGCGCCGTGCGGGTGCGCAGCTCGCCGCCCAGGCGCTTCAGGCCGCGCAGGTAACCCTGGTGCAGCGCGTGCACGTCGATGTCCTCGGCGGACGGGTCGAGCAGCGCGCCGACCAGGCCGTCGCGGCGCAGGCAGGGCACCCGCGCGCAGCACGCGTCGGCATCGATCACCTGCAGTGCCAGGCCGGTGCCGGCCAGCTCGTCGCGCAGCGTGGCCAGCAGCGTCTCCTGGCCGCTGAAGGCGACGTACAGCACGCTGCGGGGCGTCAGCAGCGGTGCGGCGTCCTCGGGCAGGAAACCGGCCGGTGGCCGTTCGTAGAAGGCCCGGCTGGCGCGGGTCAGCGCGCGCACGCCGGGCGGGCCGTAGCTCTCCATGAACATCGCCGCCGAGCGGCCGGTGGCGTGCCGGCCGGGCTGGTCCTCGCGTTCGGCCAGAACGACGCGGCGGCCGTGATGGGCTGGTGTCGAGGCCAGCGTCCAGGCCAGCGACGCACCGGCGATGCCGGCACCCAGGATCAGCACGTCGCAGTCGGGCATGGCCAGCTCAGGTCACCGGCTCAGGTCACCGGCTGATCACCCGCCGCGAGCCGCGCGATCATGAAGTCGGCGGCGGTCGTGACATGCGCGCGTGTCAGCGCCTCGGCCTGCGCGGCATCGCCACGTGCGACCGCGTCGAGCATGCGCTCGTGTTCGTCCCAGATGTCGCGCGGCTTGTCGTCGCGCAGCAGCACCTGGCCCATCACGCGCTGCATGTAGGTCAGGTGCGGCGCCAGCGTCGGCACGACCAGCGTGTTGCCCGACAGCTCGTGGATGAAGGCGTGGAACTTCATGTCGGCCGCGATCATGCGTGGCACCGAGCCGGTGTTCGCGGCCTTGCGGCCGGCCTCGATCAGCGCCGGTCCGAGCTTGGCAGCGCGTTCCGCACCGCGCAGCGCGGCCTGGCTGAAGGCCATGCCCTCGATCACCGCGCGCATCTCGTACATCTGGCGCACGTAGTCGGCATCGAGCGGCGCCACGATCAGCCGGCGCCCCGGCGCATCGCGCAGCACACCCTGGCTCAGCAGCAGCGCCAGCGCCTGCTGGACCGGCTGGCGCGACACGCCCAGCTGCTCGGCGATGCGTTCCTGCACCACCCGTTCGCCGGGGGCCAGGGCGCCGGCGGCGATCTCCTGAAGGATCGCGTCGCGGACCTGGTCGACGAGGTTGGGCTGTGCGGTCAGTTGCTTCATGCGCGGACTCCCGGTACGTCGGGCCACCCCGGGATGGGGCGGCAGGCGTCGACCGATTCTAGGGTCCGCCAGCGCCGCGCTGTAGCCCGCTACATCCTGGATGCTGCTTTCTACACACAGAACTCTGAATTCAGAACGCACTCGGGATAACACTGGTTATGGAACTCTGAATTCAAAAATAGGATGGCGTCCATGCCTTCGGGCCGGGTCGCTGGATGTGGTGGCGCCGCCCGGCCAGTCCTTCCGGAGATCCGCCCATGTCCACCCCCACGAGCTGTTCCTGCACCTGCGCACACGCGCCGCTGGCCGATGCCGCCGGCGCGCGTGCCATCGACCTGCCGCGTCGCCGCGTCATCGGCCTGGCCGCCGCCGGCCTGGCCGCGCCGCTGGTGCGCGCCGCCGCGCCGTCGCAACCGCTGGCCGGTGACCTGCTGGTCGAGGAGGACGCCGAGGGCGCCCCGGCGCCGCTGCGTGTCACCGACCTCGCGATCGGCAAGCCGCTGCTGGCCTTCCCCTGGGACAAGGCCGGCGGCAAGCCGCGCGACGACACCCGCCTCAACAAGATCGTGCTGGTGCGCTTCGCCGAAGCCGACCTGAACGCTGCCTCGCGCCAGCGTGCGGCCGGTGGCGTGCTGGCCTTCTCGGCCATCTGCACCCACCAGGGCTGCGACGTGAAGACGTGGCTGGCCAAGGAGAAGCAGCTGATCTGCTACTGCCACTCGTCGAAGTTCGCGCTGCTCGACGGCGGCAGCGTCACCAGCGGCCCGGCCAACCGGCCGCTGCCCGCGATTCCCCTGGCGCTCGACGGTGACCGGCTGGTCATCGCCGGGGCCTTCACCGCGCCGCCGGGTGGCAACCCGGCGTGATCCCCGAGTCCGACCCGCAAGACGTTTTCACCCGCCCGACCCGACCCCATCCAGAGGAGACAGAACCCATGAACCACGCCTTCAAGCCCCTGGCCGCCGCCGCCCTGGCCGTGGCCGCGCTGGCCGCCCATGCCGACACCGAGCTGGGCCCCTACACGCCGGTGACCGATGCCCGGCTGGCCAACCCCGAGCCGGCCAACTGGCTGCAGTACCGCGGCAACTACGGCGGCTGGGGCTACAGCCCGCTGGACCGCATCAACGACAAGAACGTCGGCAAGCTCAAGCTCGCGTGGTCGATGGCCACCGGCCAGACCGAGGGCCACCAGTCGCCCCCGATCGTCAACAACGGCTACATGTACGTGACCACGCCCGGCGCGCAGGTCATCGCGCTGGACGCCGTCAGCGGCATCGAGCTGTGGCGCTACAAGAAGGAGCTGCCGGCCGACCTGATGCAGCTGCACCCGACCAACCGCGGCGTGGCGCTGTACGGCGACAAGGTCTACATGGCGACGGTCGACGCGCACCTCGTCGCGCTCGACGCCCGCACCGGCAAGGTCGCGTGGATCCAGGCCGTCGGTGACCCGAAGGCGCTGCAGTACATCACCCTCGCGCCGCTGGCGGCCAAGGGCAAGATCATGGTGGGCTCGTCCGGTGGCGAGACCGGCGTGCGCGGCTTCGTCGCGGCCTTCGACGCCAACACCGGCAAGGAAGCCTGGCGCACCTACACCACCGCCGCACCGGGCGAGCCCGGCGGCGACACCTGGCCCGGCGAGACCTACAAGAACGGCGGCGGCAGCATCTGGATCACCGGCACCTACGACGCCGCGACCAATCTCGCCTACTGGGGCACCGGCAACCCGGCGCCGTGGCCGACCGAAGGCCGCAAGGGCGACAACCTCTACACCACCTCGGCGATCGCGCTGGACGTCGACACCGGCGCCATCAAGGGCCATCACCAGTACCACCACAACGACGCCTGGGACTGGGACGAGGTCTCCGCGCCGGTGCTGATCGACACGGAGGTCAAGGGCCGCAAGGTCAAGGCCGCCGTGCACGCCGGCCGCAACGGCTACCTCTGGATGCTGGAGCGCCAGGCCGGCGGCAAGATCGGCTTCATCGACGCCATCCCCTACGTCCACAACAACGTCTTCACCAGCATCGACAAGAAGACCGGCCGTCCGACCTACGACGCCAGCAAGACTCCGGGCATGGGCAAGGCGGTGGGCTTCTGTCCGTCTCTGTGGGGCGGCAAGGACTGGCCGCCGGAAGCGTGGAACCCCAAGACCGGGCTGTTCTACATCCCCGCCAACAACAACCTGTGCGCCGAACTGCCGGCCGCCGATCCGGTCAAGTACAAGAAGGGTGACCTCTACATCGGCTACCCGATCGAGGGCGTGCTGGGCAGCCTGCGCTACAAGGACGGCAAGACCCCGTCGACCATCGGCGAGCTGCAGGCCTGGGACCTGAAGACCGGCAAGATGGCCTGGGTCCACAAGTTCGACACCCACCTGTGGGCCCCGCTGCTGACCACCGGCGGCAACCTGCTGTTTGCCGGCGGCACCAACGACCGCCAGTTCCGCGCCTTCGACGCCAGCACCGGCAAGGTGCTGTGGCAGCACACCATGCCTTCGGGCGTCACGGCAGTGCCGACTTCCTTCGAGGTCGGTGGCGAGCAGTACATCGCCGTGCAGGCCGGCTGGGGCATCGACGCCCAGCGCATGCAGGCCGGCATCGACTCGCTGACCGGCAAGCCCAAGGCGGTTCCGCAAGGCGGCACCGTGATGGTCTTCAAGCTCGACAAGTGAGCCACCCCCGGGCAGCCCGGCGTGGCTGCCCGTTCCATCCCAACGGTCAACTGGAGACATCGACCATGGAACGCTTCGAACGCAACTACATCGACGGCGAGTGGGTCACGCCCTCGTCGACCCGCACCCTCGACGTGCTGAACCCGTCGACGCTGGAACGCATTGCCGCCGTGCCCGATTCGGACGCGACCGACATCGACCGCGCCGTCGCCGCCGCCCGTGCCGCGCAGCCGGCCTGGGAGCGCCTGCCCGCCATCGTGCGCGCCGGCCACATCCGCAACGTGGCCAACAAGCTGCGCGAGCACAAGACCCGCCTGGCGCGCCGCATCTCGCTGGAGCAGGGCAAGATCCTGCCGCTGGCCGAGGTCGAGATCGACTTCACCGCCAACTACATGGACTACATGGCCGAATGGGCCCGTCGCATCGAGGGCGAGATCCTCAACAGCGACCGTCCCGGCGAGACCATCTACCTGCACCGTCGCCCGATCGGCGTGGTGGCCGGCATCCTGCCGTGGAACTTCCCGTTCTTCCTGATCGCCCGCAAGATGGCGCCGGCCCTCGTCGCCGGCAACACCATCGTGATCAAGTCGAGCGAGGAGACGCCGCTCAACGCCTTCGACTTCACCGAGCTGCTGGCCGAATGCGGTCTGCCCAAGGGCGTCTTCAACCTCGTCAGCGGCGGTCGTGACACCGGTGCCCGCCTGGCCGAGCACAAAGACGTCGGCCTGATCTCCTTCACCGGCAGCGTCGGCACCGGCATGAACATCATGTCGGCCGCTGCGCGCAACCTGACCCGCGTGAACCTCGAACTGGGCGGCAAGGCCCCGGCCATCGTGCTGGACGACGCCGACCTCGACCTGACCGCCAACGCGCTGTTCAACTCGCGCGTGCTCAACACCGGCCAGGTCTGCAACGCCGCCGAGCGTGTCTACGTGCAACGCGCCGTGGCCCAGCCGCTGGCCGAGCGCGTGACCCGCCTGATGGCCGAGGCCCGCTACGGCAACCCGCTGACCGACGCCGGCCTGCACATGGGCCCGCTGATGAACCAGGGCGCCGTCAACAAGGTCGCCTCGCTGGTCGACGCCGCCCGCCAGAAGGGCGCCCAGGTGCTGACCGGCGGCCGCGTCGCCGACCGTCCGGGCTTCCACTACGAGCCCACCGTGCTGGTCGGCTGCACCGACGACATGGACGTCATGACCAAGGAGATCTTCGGCCCGGTCCTGCCGCTGCGCGTGGTCGACGAGCTCGACGAGGCGCTGGCGCTGGCCAACGACTCCGAGTTCGGCCTGACCTCGTCGATCTTCACCCGCAACCTCAACCTGGCCATGAAGGCCACCCGCGAGCTGCGTTTCGGCGAGACCTACGTCAACCGCGAGCACTTCGAGGCCATGCAGGGCTTCCACGCCGGCCGCCGCAAGAGCGGCATCGGCGGCGCGGACGGCAAGCACGGCCTGTACGAGTACATGGAGACCCAGGTGGTCTATCTGCAGACGCCGTGAGGCATCTGGCCGGTCGGCCGCCCTAGCGGGGCCGACCGGCATCCAGCCAGCGCTGTGTCATGCCGCGCGCCAGGTTGTAGCGGGCGCAGTTGCCGGGCGTGAGATGGTCCAGCTCGGTCTCCGCGACCGCACGCAGACCGGCCAGATCGGCCGGGTCCACCGGCACATCCGTCAGCGCGTCGGCGAGCGTGCGGCGATGGAAGACGACGAACTGCATCAACTCGTTCAGCGTCTGCCGGTAGCGCGTGCGCAACGGGTCCGGCAGGGCCAGCGACTCGCGCAGCACGCCGTACTTGCGGATCGAGCGTCGGTAGATGAACTCGAACAGGTCCACCGCAGCTGCCACGTTGCATTGTTCGTAGACACCCAGCATGGCCGTCGCGTAGTCGGCCCGTGTCACGTCCAGGAAGGACAGGGGCGCGCAGTTGTGCAGCATCAGCGGCAGGTTGGCCGCCAGACGGCTGGTGCGCTTGTTGCCATCCACGAAGGGCTGCAGATAGGCCAGCTGGATCCACAGGAAGAAGGCGGCCTCCACCGGGTTGCGGATCTGCCGGGCCTTGTCGACGATCGAGGCCAGCGTGTCCGCGAGCAGCGAGGGGATGTTGCTCGGCGAATAGACCGATCCGTCGATGTTGACCAGCCGTCGCCGGATGCTGCCGATGTCGCGCGAGTCCTTCAGCAGGTCGCGCATCAGCTTGGCCTGCAGGTCGATGATGACGGGCACGGTGATGCCCTCGGTCGGCACGGCATCGACCATGAACTCGATGGCGTCCTTGTGGTTGAGCAGCATCAGGTCATCCGCATCGAGCGGACCCGGCTGCTCCCCGATCTCGAACAGCCGCTGCGTGTCGAGCAGGCTCCGGTTGTTGCCTTCCAGCCGCGATGACGACCATGAAAGGTCGATCAGCAACTGCTCCAGCACCTCGCGGGCATAGGTGCCGGCGGGCTGCTGATCCGGGCTGCGGCCCGCCTTGAAGAGGTCCGCTGCCAATGTCGGTGGCAACAGCGCGGACTGGTTCGGGACGTAGTCGGCCACGAAGCGGCGGTCATGACCGACGGGGCTGCGGGTGCCCAACGGCGCCTGCAGCGATGCCACGAGCGGTCGCGCGGCGGCAGACCACGCCAGTGGCGCAGGTCCCGCCGCCACGGAGAACTCGTCTGCCGCCGGTGTCCACCAGCCGCGAACCTCGGCGTCCTGCCGCGCCGCGAGCGTGGCTTCGTAGCGGGTCGAACGACCGTCTCCGATCCGGCTCAGCAGGCCGTCTGCCACCAGGTCCCGCAAGGTCCGATTGAGCGTCGGGCGTGACAACCCCAGGGACTCCGCGAGCTCGCCGGGCGGCAGGGGCTGCGCGGCATCGAGGACGTGGCGCAGCACGGCCTCATGGCGGGCCGTGAGGGGTGGGGCGCTCTTCGTGGGGCTGGGCTTGAATCTTGTCACCGTGACAAGAATAGGCCGGAATCTTGTCAAGTTGACAAGATTCCCGGCCTGTCGAGGCGATGTCAGGCACCTGCCCCGACCGCCAGCCGGTCACGCAGCACGCGGTGCAGGATCTTGCCGGTGGCCGTGCGGGGCATCTCGGATTCGGTCACGAAGCGGATGGCCTGCGGGCGCTTGTAGCCGGCCAGGCGGGTGCGGCACCACTGCAGGACCTCGTGTTCATCGAGGGTCTGGCCCTCGTGCAGCACGACGACGGCCTCGACGGCCTCGCCCCACTTGTCGTGCGGCACGCCGATCACCGCGACGTCCTTGATCTTCGGGTGGGCGCCCAGGATGCTCTCGACCTCGGACGGATAGATGTTCTCGCCGCCGCTGATGATCATGTTGCTCTTGCGGTCGACCAGCGTGATGTAGCCGTCGGCGTCGCGCAGGGCCATGTCGCCGACCGAGCACCAGGCGCCGCGGAAGGCCTCGGCGGTCTTCTCGGGGTTGCGCCAGTAGCCGTCGAAGACGTAGGGCGTGCGCGAATGCAGCTCGCCGACCTCGCCGTCGGGAACCTCGCGGCCGTCGGCATCGAGCAGGCGGATGGCGCCCGAGCCGGCCCATTCGCGGCCGACGGTGCCCAGCCGCTCGATCTGTTCCTCGGGCCGCAGCAGCGTGACCCAGCCGGCCTCGGTCGAGCCGTACAGCTCGTAGAGACGGCCATTGCGGAAGTGCTGGAGGATCGCCAGCTTGGTGTCGCGCCGGGCCGGGGCCGACGAGATCATCAGCTTCTCGACCGCGCTGACGTCGTGGCGCGCCTTCACCTCGGCGGGCAGGGCCAGCATCATGATGTAGTGGGTCGGCACCAGCGACGTGAAGGTGACGCGCTCGCGGGCCAGCGTGGCCAGCAGGGCCTCGGGGTCGAAGCTCTTGCGGTCGTCGATCACGCAGGTCGCGCCCAGGTGCGTGAAGGTGTGGCTGAAGTACAGCGAGTTGGCGTGGCACATCGGCATCACCAGCAGCGCGGTGTCGTCGCGCGTGAAGCCCATCTCCAGCGCGGTGGCCAGGGCGATCAGCGTGTTGCCCTCATGGCTGCGGATGGCGCCCTTGGGCCGGCCGGTGGTGCCCGACGTGTACATCAGCGCGCAGGGGTCGCCCGGGCGCACCTCGGCCGGATCGGCGGATGCGACGGCCGCATCGACCGAGTCGATCAGCGCCTCGTAGCCCTGCCAGCCTTCGGGCGTGGCGTCGCCGCCGAAGTGGATCCAGCCGCGTGCGGTGATCGACGCCAGCGTGCCGCGCAGCGGCGTGACGCGGTCGAGCAGGTCGTCCTGCACGATCAGCGCGCGGGCCTCGGCGTGTTCGGCGATGTAGGCGATCTCCGGCGCCGTCAGGCGGAAGTTGACCGGCACGGCGACCAGGCCGGCGCGCGCCAGGCCGGCGTACAGCTCCATCCATTCGACGCAGTTGTAGGCCAGCAGCACGACCCGGTCGCCCTTGACAAGGCCCAGGCCCTGCAGGCCGGCGGCCAGGCGCGCGGCGCGCGCGTGCCATTGCGCGTAGGTGAGGGCGCGGCGCGAATCGCGGACGCCGAGCTTGTGCGGATGCAGGCGGGCGTGGGTGGCCACGGCATCCGCGACGGTGAGCAGGTGGTTCATCGGTTGACTCCGGGTGGGGCGGTGGGCCTGAGGCGCGCGCACGGACGCACGCACCGCAGGACGGTGATGCGCCGATCTTAGAACTCTGAATTCAGAGTTCGCTTCGGGAATCCACGTAGACTGGTACTCTGAATTCAGAATACGATTGCCGCCGATCGGATCGCGATGACGACGCGCATCCGCCACGTGACGACGCACCTCGAACCTGGAGACGACGATGGAACTGACCCGCAGAAACTTCCTGGCCGGCAGCGCGGCCACCGGACTGGCCGCCTGCAGCGGCGTGGCACTGGCGCAGGCCAACCGGCCGGCCGAGTTCCGGCTCAAGCTCGGCACCGACCTGCCGGCGACGCACTCGGTCAACGTGCGGCTGCAGGAAGCCATCGCCGCCATCGCGGCGGAGACGCAGGGTCGCGTGGCCATCGAGCTGTTTCCCAACAACCAGCTGGGCAGCGACTCGGACATGATGTCGCAGATCCGTTCGGGCGCACTGGAGCTGGCGACCTTCCCCGGCACCGTGATGTCGACGCTGATCCCGGTCACCGCGATCACCGGCGTGGGCTTCGCCTTCAGCGGCTACGACAAGGTCTGGGCGGCGATGGACGGCGCGGTGGGCAACCACATCCGCGCCTCGATCGAGAAGATCGGCCTGGTGCCGTTCTCGACCGTGTGGGACAACGGCTTCCGCCAGATCACCACCAGCACCAGGCCGATCCGCACGCCCGACGACCTGAAGAACTTCAAGATCCGCGTGCCGGTCGTGCCGCTGTGGGTGTCGATGTTCAAGACCATCGGCGCCGCGCCGGTCAGCCTGCCGCTGGCCGAGGCCTACCAGGCCCTGCAGACCAAGGTCGCCGATGGCCAGGAGAACCCGCTGGCGCTGATCGACTCGGCCAAGTTCTACGAGGTCCAGAAGTACTGCTCGCTGACCAACCACTCGTGGGACGGCTTCTGGTTCGTCGCCGGCGGCAAGGTCTGGAAGTCGATCCCGGCCGACCTGCAGCAGGTCATCACGCGCCACGTCAACGCCGCCGCCCGCAAGCAGCGCGACGACATCGCGCGCGCCAACCTCGACCTGCAGAAGCAGCTCGAAGGCAAGGGCCTGGTCTTCAACGCGGTCGACAACAGCGCGTTCCAGAAGGCGCTGGTGGCCGGCGGCTTCTACGCCCAGGCCAAGGAGAAGTTCGGCGCCGAGGCCTGGTCGCTGCTGCAGCCCTTCGCCGGCCAGATCGGCTGAGACCGCGATGAGCGCCACCCTCTCGTCGCAGCCGGCCCTGCCGGTGGCCCCGTCCTCGCGGCCGGCCGCCTGGGCGGGTGCGCTCGACCGCGTGCTCGGCACGGCACTCGAAGCCGCCGCCGCGCTGCTGATCGTGGCCGAGGTCGCGATCCTGCTGGCCGGCGTGCTGGCGCGCTACCTGTTCGGCGCGCCGCTGGTCTGGTCCGACGAGGCCGCCTCGCTGCTGTTCCTGTGGCTGGCCTGCCTGGGTGCGGTGGTGGCCTTCCGGCGTGGCGAGCACATGCGCATGACGGCGCTGGTGGCCAGCCTGGGCCCGTCGGCACGGGCCTTTCTCGACACGCTGGCGATCGTCGTGTCGATCACCTTCCTGGCGCTCAACGTCGGGCCGGCCTGGGAACACGCGGTCGACGAGGCGATCGTCACCACGCCGGCACTCGACATCTCGGCCGCCTGGCGGGTCTCGGCCTTGCCGGTCGGTCTGGCGCTGATGGCGCTGATGTCGCTGCTGCGGCTGGCCGCCCGGGCCCGCCCGGCCCACATCGGCGCGGCCGTGCTGACCACCGCGCTGGCCTGTGGCGGGCTGTGGCTGGCGCAGCCGCTGCTGCAGGGCCTGGGCCACCTGAACCTGGTGATCTTCTTCGTCGGCATCACCGCCGCCACCGTGCTGGCCGGCGTGCCGATCGCGGTCGGCTTCGGGCTGGCGACCTTCGGCTTCCTGTCGCTGACCACCCACGTGCCGGTCGGCGTGATCGTCGGCCGCATGGACGAGGGCATGTCCCACATCGTCCTGCTGTCGGTGCCGCTGTTCGTGTTCCTGGGCCTGCTGATCGAGATGACCGGCATGGCGCGCGCGATGGTCGCCTTCCTCGCCGCGCTGCTAGGCCATGTGCCTGGCGGCCTGCAGTACGTGATGCTGGGGGCGATGTATCTGGTCTCGGGCATCTCCGGCTCGAAGGTCGCCGACATGGCGGCGGTCGCGCCGGTGCTGTTCCCGGAGATGCGCCAGCGTGGCGCACGTGACGGCGACCTGGTCGCGCTGCTGGCGGCCAGCGGTGCGCAGACCGAGACCATCCCGCCCAGCCTGGTGCTGATCACGATCGGCTCGGTCACCGGCGTGTCGATCGCGGCGCTGTTCACCGGCGGCATGTTGCCGGGCCTGGTGATGGGCCTGGCGCTGTGCGCGGTGATCGGCTGGCGCTACCGCACGGAGGACCTGTCGCAGGTCCGGCGTGCCCGCCTGGCCGAGATCGGCCGCGCCTTCGGGGTCGCGCTGCCGGCCATCGCGCTGCCCTTCCTGATCCGCGCGGCGGTCGTCAACGGCGTGGCCACCGCCACCGAGGTGTCGACGCTGGGCATCGCCTATGCGCTGCTGGCGGGGCTGCTGATCTACCGCCGCACCGACTGGTCGCGGCTTGGCCCGATGCTGGTCGAGACCGCCGCGCTGTCGGGCGCCATCCTCTTCATCATCGGCACCGCCACCGGCATGGCCTGGTCGCTGACGCAGTCGGGCTTCTCGCGGGCGCTGGCGCAGACCATGGCGACGCTGCCGGGCGGTGCGGGCATGTTCCTGGCCGTGTCGATCGTGGCCTTCGTGATCCTGGGCAGCGTGCTGGAAGGCATCCCGGCGATCGTGCTGTTCGGCCCGCTGCTGTTCCCGATCGCCCGCCAGGTCGGCGTCCACGAGGTCCATTACGCGATGGTCGTGGTGCTGGCGATGGGCGTGGGCCTGTTCGCGCCGCCGTTCGGCGTCGGCTACTACGCCGCCTGCGCGATCGGCCGGGTCGATCCGAAGGACGGCATGCGCCCGATCGTCGGCTACGTGCTGGCGCTGCTCGCCGGGCTGGCGCTGGTCGCCGCCGTGCCGTGGCTGTCCACCGGCTTCCTCTGAACCCACGGCCGCCAACCGGCCCGGATGCTCCGCATGACCCTTGCCTCCTCGACCACCCCGCAGGTCTCCGAACGCAGCGCCGCCGCGCTGGTGGCACGCTTCCTGAAGGCGCGTGGCGTCGACCGCGTGTTCGCGCTGTGCGGCGGCCACATCATGCCGATGTGGATGCGGCTGGACGCCGAAGGCATCCGCATCGTCGACGTGCGCGACGAACGCGCCGCCGTCTACATGGCCCATGCCCATGCCGAGCTGACCGGCGGCCTGGGCGTGGCGATGGTGACGGCCGGCCCCGGCGTCACCAACGCGATGACCGGCATCGCCAACGCCCATGTGGCGCGCGCACCGGTGCTGGTGCTGAGCGGCACGCCGCCGCGGGCGCAAGAGAACCGCGGCGCGCTGCAGGACATGGTCCACACCGACTTCGTCCGGCCGCTGACGCGCAGCGCCCGCACCGTGCGCGAGCCCGACCTGGTGCTGCAGGAACTCGACGAGGCGGTCGCCCGTGCGCTCGGCGAGGCCGGCGGCGAGCCCGGTCCGGTCTACCTGGACTTCCCGGTCGACACGCTGCGCGCCGAGGTCAGCGCCGCCGTGCAGCTGCCCGAGCTGTTCGCGCCCAAGGCCCGCCACCGGCTGCTGCCCGATGCGGCCACGATCGACGCCGCCGTCGAGCTGCTGTGGTCGGCGAAGCGGCCGCTGGTCATCTCCGGCCGGGGGGCGCGTGGGGCCGGGCCCGAGCTGACGCGGCTGCTGGATGCGCTGGGCGCCCTCTACCTCGACACCGGCGAGAGCCGCGGCCTGGTCGCCGAGGACCACCCGTCGGTGGTCGCCGCGATGCGGGGCTCGGTGATGGCCGAGGCCGACCTGATCCTGACCGTCGGCCGGCGGCTCGACTTCCAGCTCGCCTACGGCTCGCCAGCCGTGTTCGGTGCGGCCCGCTTCGTGCGCATCGCCGACTGCGCCGCCGAGCTGCGCGACAACCGGCGCGGTGTCGCCGAGGTGCTGGCCACGCCGGCCGCTGCGCTGGCCGCGCTGGTCGAACGGGCCGGCGCGCGCCGCCCGGCGGTCGACCGCGACTGGACCCGCAGCGTGCGCGAGAAGCACCAGGCGCGGGCCGACAAGCTGGTCACGTCGATGCGCCAGGCACCGGCGGGGCCGGACGGCCTGATGCACCCGAACCGCCTGCTGGCCGCGCTGCGCGAGGCCTTGCCGCACGACGCGATCGTGGTCGCCGATGGCGGCGACTTCCTCAGCTTCGCGCGGGTCGGCCTGCCGGCCTCGACCTACCTCGACCCCGGCTCGCTCGGCTGCATCGGCATCGGCACGCCCTTCGGCATCGCCGCCAGCCTGGCCTGCCCGGGCCGCACGGTGGTGGTCGCCACCGGCGACGGCTCGTTCGGCTTCAACGCGATGGAGATCGACACCGCCGCGCGCCACCGGGCGCCGGTGCTGATCGTCGTCGCCAACAACGGCAGCTGGGCGATCGAGGTGCGTGACCAGCAGGAGACCCACGGCAAGGTCGTCGGCACGCGGCTGCAGTTCGCCGACCACGCCGCGATGGCGCGCGCCTTCGGCCTGCACGGCGAACGGGTCGAACGGGCCGAGGACCTGGCCCCGGCCATCGCCCGCGCGCTGGCCGCCGTCGCCGATGGCCGGCCGGCGCTGCTCGACGTGCTGGTGACGCCTGACGCGGCCTCGTCGGATGCCAAGTCCGGCCTGGCCTGGGTGCCCGACCTGCAGGCGCTGGGCGCCTGGGACGAGGCCGAACGGGCCTGGCGTCGCGGCTGACCGGCCGGTCGATCCCGCTCCAACCTTCCACCTTCTCGAACCCGTCATGGACCTCTTGCTGCCCCCCGAGCTGGACGCGCTACGCGCGCGCATCCGCACCTTCATCGCCGACGAGATCATCCCGATGGAAGGCGACCCGCGCAGCGGCGCGCACGGCCCCGACGAGGGCCTGCGCGAGGAGCTGATCGCGCGCGCCCGCCGCGCCGGCCTGCTGTCGCCGCACGCGTCGCGCCAGCACGGCGGCATGGGCCTGAGCCACGTCGGCCGTGCCGTCGCGTTCGAGGAGGCCGGCTACTCGATGCTCGGCCCGGTCGCGCTGAACGTCTTCGCGCCCGACGAGGGCAACATGCACCTGCTGGAGGCCGTCGCCACGCCGGAACAGAAGGAGCGCTGGCTGCGCCCGCTGGCCGCCGGGCGGATCCGCTCGTGTTTCTGCATGACCGAACCCGCGCCGGGCGCCGGCTCGGACCCGTCGATGCTGCGGACCACGGCGACGCCGGTCGCGGGGGCCGATGGCCAGGCGGAAAGCTACGTCATCGACGGCCTGAAGTGGTTCATCACCGGGGCCGACGGGGCCCGGCTGGGCATCATCATGGCGATGGTCCCGGAGGTCGGCGCGACCATGTTCCTGGCCGACATGGACACGCCCGGCATCACGCTGGAACGCAACATGGACACGCTCGACCGCTGCTTCCCGGGCGGCCACGGCGTGGTGCGGTTCACGGGCCTGCGGCTGCCGGCCTCGGCCATCCTCGGCGAGGTCGGGCAGGGCTTCCGCTACGCCCAGGTGCGGCTGTCGCCGGCCCGCCTGACGCACTGCATGCGCTGGCTCGGCGCGGCCCGCCGGGCCCATGACATCGCGGTCGCCTATGCGCGCAGCCGCATGGCCTTCGGCAAGCCGATCGGCCAGCACGAGGGCGTCGGCTTCCAGCTGGCCGACAACGAGATGGACCTGCACGTCGCGCGGCTGACGATCCGCCACTGCGCCGAGGTGCTGGACCAGGGCCATCTGGCGCTGCAGGAGTCCAGCCGCGCCAAGGTGATCGTGTCCGAGGCGGTCTGGCGCGTGGTCGACCGCTGCGTGCAGGTGCTGGGCGGGCAGGGCGTGACCGGCGAGACGGTGGTCGCGCGCATCTTTGCCGACATGCGCGCCTTCCGCATCTACGACGGCCCGAGCGAGGTGCACCGTTGGAGCCTGGCCAAGCACATCGTCAAGGGCACACGATGAGCGGCGGGCCTGACTTCCGGCTGGACGGCCGCACGGCGCTGGTCACCGGTGCCTCCAGCGGCCTGGGCCGCCATTTCGCCCATGTGCTGGCGCAGGCCGGCGCGACGGTCGTGCTGGCCGCGCGGCGGGCCGACCGGCTCGAAGAAGCGGTCGCGCAGATCGCGGCGGCCGGTGGTTCGGCCCATGCGCTGGCGATGGACGTGACCGACGCGGCCAGCGTGCGCGCCGCCTTCGACGTGCTGGCCGCCCAGGGACTGTGCGCCGACGTGGTCGTCAACAACGCCGGCATGGCGGTGTCGCGGCCGTTGCTGGCGCAGACCGAGGCCGACTGGGACGGCGTCGTCGACACCAACCTGAAGGGCGCCTGGCTGGTCGCGCAGGAAGCGGCACGCCGGCTGGTGGCGGCCAACCGGCCGGGCAGCATCGTCAACATCGCCTCGATCACCGGCGAGCGCGTGGCCGGCGGTGTCGCGCCGTACTGCGCGTCCAAGGCCGGCCTGATCCAGCTGACCAAGGCGCTGGCGCTGGAGCTGGCGCGGGTGGGCATCCGCGTCAACGCACTGGCGCCGGGTTATGTCTCGACCGAGCTGAACGCGGATTTCCTGGCCTCCGGTGCCGGCGAGCGGCTGCGTTCGCGCATCCCGCAACAGCGTTTCGGCCGGCTCGACGACCTCGACGGCCCGCTGCTGCTGCTGGCCAGCGAGGCCGGCGCCTTCGTCACCGGCAGCGTGCTGGCGGTCGACGGCGGGCACCTCGTCAGCAGCCTGTGAACCCTTCCGGAACCCCGATCCGCGCATGACCACGCCCCTTGCTCCCCCCGATCCCGTCGTGCTGGCCGACTGGCTGCGCGGCCATGTCCGGCCCTTCCACGGCGGCGTGCGCATCACGCCGCTGACGGGCGGGCAGTCCAACCCGACCTACCGCGTCGAGGCCGGCGACCACCGCTGGGTGCTGCGCCGCAAGCCGCCCGGCGTGCTGCTGGCCTCGGCCCATGCGATCGAGCGCGAGTACCGCGTGATGCAAGCGCTGGCCGGCAGCGCCGTGCCGGTGCCGGCGATGCACGTGCTGTGCGAGGACACCGGCGTGATCGGCTCACCGTTCTACGTCATGGACCATGTCGACGGCCGCGTCTTCGCCAGCCCCGACCTGCCCGGCATGACGGCGGCCGAACGCGGCGCGATCTACGACGAGATGAACCGCGTCATCGCCGCGCTGCATGGCGTGGACGTGGCCGCTGCGGGCCTGTCCGACTACGGCCGGCCGCAGAACTACCTGGCCCGCCAGATCGAGCGCTGGACACGCCAGTACCGCGCCAGCGAGACCGGGCGCCACGAGCCGATGGAACAGCTGATCGACTGGCTGCAGGCCCATCGCCCGGACGACGAGGCGGTGTCGCTGGTGCACGGCGATTTCCGCATCGACAACCTGATCTTTCACCCGCACGAGCCGCGCGTGCTGGCCGTGCTGGACTGGGAGCTGTCGACGCTGGGCCATCCGCTGGTCGACTTCGCCTATCACCTGATGACCTGGCGGGTCACGCCCGACGAGTTCCGCGGCCTGAAGGGCCATGACCTGGCCGCCCTGGGCATCCCCGGCGAGGCCGCCTATGCCGATGCCTACGCGCGTCGCAGCGGTCGCGCCAGCCTGCCGAACCTGGACTACCACCTGGCCTTCAACATGTTCCGCATGGCCGCGATCCTGCAAGGCATCCTGGCGCGGGCACGGCAGGGCAGTGCGGCCAGCGCCGACGCCGAACGCACGGGCCGGCAGGCGCGGCCGATGGCCGAGGCCGGCTGGCGTCTGGTGCAGCAGCTGGCGCCGGCCTGAACGCGCGGTCGGCGCCGGCCTGAGACACTGCCGGGCTTGCGCCGGACCGCCCCCACATGCTGAAGATCCTCGACGTCACCTTCCCCTTCTTCGCGCTCGTGCTGGTCGGCTGGTTCGCCACCCGGCGACGCTGGCTGCCGCTGGAGGCCATCCCCGGCCTGAACCTGTTCGTGCTGTGCTTCGCGCTGCCGTGCATGCTGCTGCGCTTCGCGGCGGCCACGCCGATCACGCGGATGTTCGATGCCGCCGTCATCGGCACCTGGCTGGCCTGCGCGCTGGTCATGGTGATGCTGGCCATCTGGCTGGCCCGCAGGCGCGGCCCGGACGGCTCGCCGCGCATCGGCTGGGACGACGCAGCCTTTGGCGCGCTGGTCGCGGCCTTCCCGAACTCGGGCTTCATGGGCGTGCCGCTGCTGGTCGACCTGCTCGGCCAGCGCGCGGCGGCGCCGGCCATCGTCTCGATGTCGGTGGACATGATCGTCACCACCTCGCTGTGCATCGCGCTGTCGCGGCTGGGCGTGGCCGGCTCGCACGGTGCCGGCGAAGCGGCGATGAAGGCGCTCAAGGGCGTGCTGGTCAACCCGCTGCCGTGGGCGATCGGCGCGGGTTGCCTGGTCTCGGCCAGCGGCGGCGAACTGCCGCACCTGCTGATGAAGCCGGTCTCGATGCTGGCCGACGCCGCATCGCCCGCCGCGCTGTTCACGCTTGGCGCCGTGCTGGCGCGCTCGCAGGCACGGGCCGAGGCCGCCGATGCGGTCGAACACGAGGCCCGTCTGGCCGGCCATCCGCGAGGTGACGTCCCGCTGGTCGTCGCGCTGAAGCTGCTGGTCCACCCGCTGCTGGTCTGGCTGGCCTGCCACGCCGCCCTCGCGCTGGGCCTGCCGCTGGACGCCGACGCCGTGCTCGTCCTGACCCTGCTGGCCGCACTGCCGAGCGCCAGCAACGTGCCGATGCTGGCCGAGCGCTACGCCGCCGACGCCGGCCGCATCGCCCGCATCGTGCTGGTGACGACGGCGCTGGCCTTCCTCAGCTTCACGGGGCTGGTGGCGGTGATGGTGGGGTGAGGTCGGCAGGACAGCCCGGCCCGGACGTGCGATCCTTCGCGCCCTGTTCGAACCGAAGCGATCTGTCATGTTCATCCACAGCGCCCTTTTCTGGCTCCGCCCCGACCTGACCGCCGCCGAGCGGGAGCTTTTCGACACCGAGGTCCGCCAGCTCGCGACGCTGCCGTATCTCGAACGCGGCTACGTCGGCAAGCCGGCCGCCACGCCGGAGCGTCCGCCGGTGACCGACCATTCGTTCGACTACGCCACCTCGCTGCACTTCCGCTCGATGGCCGATCACGACCACTACCAGACCGCCTGCCCGCTGCACGCGCACTTCGTCGCGACCTGCAAGACCTACTGGACCCGCGTCGTCGTGCTGGACCTGCAGCCGCTGGCCTGAGCGACGTCCCCTGACCCTGAACGAGATCCCCTCATGAGCAAGACCCCTACCACCAGCCCGGCCACGATCCTGGCCGAACACCGCGCCCGCGCCGATGCACTCGTCGCGCAGATGAGCATCGAGGAACAGGCGCTGCTGCTGTCCGGCGACGGCTGGTGGCAGACCCACGGCATCGAGCGGCTCGGCCTCGCGCCGATGGTCGTCTCCGACGGCCCGCACGGCCTGCGCAAGGTCGTGGGCGCCGGGCTGGACGGCAGCGTGCCGGCGACCTGCTTCCCGACCGCGCCGGGACTGGCGGCGACCTGGAACACCGCGCTGGCGTGCGAGGTCGGCCAGGCGCTGGGCCGCGAGGCGCAGGCCAGCGGCGTGCACATCGTGCTCGGCCCGGGCATCAACATGAAGCGCTCGCCGCTGGGCGGCCGCAACTTCGAATACTTCTCGGAAGACCCGGTGCTGACCGGCCACATGGCCGCCGCCTACATCGAGGGCGTGCAGGGCGAGGGCGTGGGCACGTCGCTGAAGCATTTCGCGGTCAACAACCAGGAGTTCGAGCGCATGGCGACCAGCTCGGACGTCGACGAGCGCACGCTGCACGAGGTCTACCTGCAGGCCTTCGAGATCGCGATTGCCCAGGCCCGGCCGTGGTCGGTGATGAGTTCCTACAACCTCGTCAACGGCGTGCACGCCAGCGAACACCGCGAGCTGCTGACCGGCATCCTGCGCGAGCGCTGGGGCTTCGACGGCTTCGTCGTCTCCGACTGGGGCGGCATCCACGACCGCGTCGCCGCCGTCATCGCCGGCAACAACCTCGAGATGCCCGGCAGCGGCGCGCACAACCGCCAGAAGATCATTGACGCGGTGCGCGGCGGCGGGCTCGATGCGGCGGTGCTGGCGCGCATCACCGCCGAGCTGGTCGCGGTCATGCTGCTGGCCCACGCCAGCCACCGCCCGGGCAGCACCTTCGATGCCGAGGCCCACCACGCGCTGTCGCGCCGCGTTGGCGCCGAAGGCATCGTGCTGCTGAAGAACGACGGCGATGTCCTGCCGCTCGCGGCCGGTGCGAAGGTCGCGGTGATCGGCGACTTCGCCAAGCTGCCGCGCTTCCAGGGCGCCGGCAGTTCGCAGGTCAACCCGACGCGGGTCTCGAACGCACACGACGAGCTGGTCGCGCTGCTGGGCGCCGACCGCGTCGTCCATGCGCAAGGCTGCGACGGCGAAGGCGTGACGACCGATGCACTCGTGGCCGAAGCCGTCGCCGCCGCGAAGAACGTCGACGTCGTGCTGGTCTTCGCCGGCCTGCCCGACAGCTACGAGTCCGAAGGCTTCGACCGCCGCCACATCGACCTGCCGCCCGGCCAGGACCGCCTGATCGAGGCGCTGGCCGCCGTGCACACGAACGTCGTCGTCGTGCTGCTCAACGGCTCGGCCGTCGCGATGCCGTGGGTCGATCGTGTGCCGGCCATCGTCGAGGCCTGGCTGGGCGGACAGGCCGGTGGCGGCGCCATCGCCGACGTGCTGACCGGCCGCGTCAACCCGTCGGGCAAGCTCAGCGAGACCTTCCCGGTCACGCTGCAGCAGACGCCCGCCTGGCCGTCCTTCCCCGGCCGGGACGGCGTGGCCTGGTATGGCGAAGGCCCGTTCATCGGCTACCGCCACTACGACAAGCGCGACGTGCAGCCGCTGTTCCCGTTCGGGCATGGCCTGAGCTACACGCGCTTCGACTACACGGCGATCCGCGCCAGTGCCGATCGCTTCGACGTGGACGGTGGCGGCACGCTCTCTGTCGAGGTCACGCTGCGCAACAGCGGCGCGCGGGCCGGCCAGGAGGTCGTGCAGCTCTATGTCGGTGAACGCGCACCGAAGGTCGTGCGGCCGGTGCGCGAGTTGCGCGGATTCACCAAGGTCAGCCTGGCACCGGGCGAGTCGACCACCGTGCGCTTTACGCTGGCCCGCCGCGACTTCGCGCACCACGACCTCGGCCTGCACGACTGGGCCGTGACGCCGGGCACCTACGACATCCGCGCGGGTGGCTCATCGCGTGAGCTACCGCTGGCCGTGGCCGTCGAGATCGAGGCCAGCCGCGCATCGCGCCCGGCCCTGACGCGGCGTTCGATGGTCCAGGACTTCCTCGGCCGCCCGGGCGGCGACGCAGCCTACGCCGAGATGCTGCAAGCCCTGGGCCTGGGCGCGCTGCTGATCCCCGAGGACCCGGAGCAGATCGCCCGCATGACGCCCGAACAGCTCACCGCCAAGCGCAAGGGCGACCGCGGCGCGCTGGCGTTCGCCAACGAGATGCCGCTCTACAAGATCCCGGCGATGTCGGGCGGGGTGTGTGGGGATGCGCGGGTGGATGAGCTGATCCGGGTGGTTGGGGGGTGAGGGGTTTCAGCCGGGCAGCAAGTGCGTCGCCGGAGGGCGACTGTGCTGGTCAAGCCCCAACGGACACGCCGATAGGTTGTTGTACAGCCTGCCGTTGCTCAAAGACGTTGGGCGCGACGTTGCCCAGCTTCGAGTGCCTGCGCACGCTGTTGTAGAAGCCGACGATGTAGTCGGCGATGTCCTGGGTGGCTTCGCCGTGGTTGGCGTAGTCGCGATGCCAGACGCGCTCCATCTTGAGGTTCAGGAAGAAGCGCTCCATGACCGCGTTGTCCCAGCAGTTGCCCTTTCGGCTCATGCTGCCGATCAGGCCATGGCGTGCGAGCAGCGCTTGATGCTGGCCGCTGGCGTACTGGCTGCCGCGGTCCGAGTGCACGATCAGACCGGGGGCGGGTCGACGTTGGGCAATGGCCATCTGGAGCGCCGAGCACACCAGTTCGGCGGGCATGTTCGGCGCCATCGACCAGCCCACGATCTTGCGGGCGTACAGGTCCATCACGACGGCCAGGTACAGCCAGCCGCTGCGCGTGCGGATGTAGGTGATGTCGCTGACCCAGGCCTGGTCAGGCCGGCTCGGATCGAAGCGCCGAGCCAGCAGGTTTTCCGAGACCGGCAGCGAGTGCGCGCTGTCGGTGGTGTGGATGAACTTGCGTTGCCACCGGGGGCGCAGACGGTGTTCGCGCATCAGGCGGCGCACGCGGTAGCGACCCACTCGCAAGCCCAGATCCTGCAGCGCCGAGACCAGGCGACGACTGCCGTAGACCTTCTCGTTGGCGACAAACTCGGCCTTGAGCTGGGCGCTGACCAGGCAAGCCGCTGGCGCCTGCCGTTGTCGATGTCGCGCGCCGTAGTAGCCCGATCGGCTCACGCCCAGGACGTGGCAAAGCCGCTCGACGGGGTAGGCCTTCTTGTGCAGATGCTCGACGAGCCGGTGGCTCATCGCAGTTCCCGGACGAAGAAGGCCGATGCTTTTTTTAGGATCTCCACATCGCCCCGCAATTGCCTGTTCTCGGCCTCAAGTTGCCGGATGCGCTGCTGCTCGGCCGTCAGCGGCTTGCCGATCCCCGACCGACCGGCCGCCTCTTCATCGACCTGCGTCAACCAGCGACGCACAGCCGTCTCGCCCAGCTTCATGTCTCGGCAGACCTCGCTCACGCTCAGTCCCTGATCCCGAATCATCTGCACGACCTGCAGCTTGAACTCGGCGCTGAACGTCCTTCTTTCCTTCTTGCTCATCTGTCCTCTCCGGGGGTTGACCACCTAGCGAGGTGTCCAGGGAGATTGGACCAGCACAGACGGGGGATGGACCCCTCACCCTTGATCCCTCTCCCGCAAGGGGAGAGGGGTTCTTGCCTCGTGTTGATCGGTGTTGCTGGTGGTGGCTCATGTAATGAGCCAGTCAAGACGCCACGACACCTGTTCAACGCGACACCCTCCCAACCGAGTCATCCCTCGCCCCTTGCGGGAGAGGGAATGAGGGTGAGGGGTCTCTCACCAAGCACACCCCACCAGGCGCGACCTCACCCCCGCTCCGCCGCCTCGATCGTGTTCACCAGCAGCATCGTGATCGTCATCGGCCCGACGCCGCCCGGCACCGGCGTGATCCAGCCGGCGACGTCGCGGACGCCGTCGAAGTCGACATCACCGCACAGCTTGCCCTCGTCGTTGCGGTTCATGCCGACGTCGATGACGACCGCGCCCGGCTTGACCATGCCGGCCGTCAGCACGTTGCGCTTGCCCACGGCGGCCACGACGATGTCGGCCTGACGGGTGTGGTGCGCCAGGTCTGCCGTGCCGCTGTGGCAGACCGTCACCGTGGCATTCGCCGCCAGCAGCATCATCGCCATCGGCTTGCCGACGATGTTGCTGCGGCCGATGACGACGGCGTGTTGGCCGCGCAGGTCGGTCATGCCGATGCTCTCCAGCATCTTCATGCAGCCGTAGGGCGTACAGGCCTTGAAGCCCCCCGAAGGTCCACCGATTCGGCCCACCATCAGTGCGCCAGCACTCGCGACATGGAAGCCGTCGACGTCCTTGGCCGGCGAGATGGCCTCGATCACCGCGTGGTCGTCGATGTGTCTGGGCAGCGGCAGCTGCACCAGGATGCCGTGGATCGCCGGGTCGCGGTTCAGCGCGTCGATGCGGGCGAGCAGCTCGTCCTGGGTCATCGAGGCGTCGTGTTTCTCCAGCACCGAATGCAGGCCGCTGTCGGCGCAGGCCTTGACCTTGTTGCGCACGTAGACGGCGCTGGCGGGGTTGTCGCCCACCAGGATCACGGCCAGGCCGGGCGTGATGCCGCGGGCGGTCAGCGCGGCGGCGCGTTGCGCGACATCGGCGCGGAGCTGGCGGGAGAGGGCGTTGCCGTCGATCAGTTGGGCGCTCATCGCGGGTCCGGACTCAGTTGAAGACGACCGTGCTGTGGCCGTTGAGCAGCACGCGCCGCTCGGTGTGCCACTTGACGGCGCGGGCCAGCACCTGGCTTTCGGTGTCGCGGCCGCGGGCGGTCAGGTCTTCCGGGCTCATCGCGTGATCCACCCGGGCGACGTCCTGTTCGATGATCGGGCCTTCATCGAGGTCGGCCGTCACGTAGTGCGCGGTTGCGCCGATCAGCTTCACGCCGCGTTCGTGGGCCTGGTAGTAGGGCCGCGCGCCCTTGAAGCTGGGCAGGAAGCTGTGGTGGATGTTGATCGCGCGGCCCGAGAGGCGGCGGCACATGTCGTCCGACAGCACCTGCATGTAGCGCGCGAGCACGACGAGCTCGGCGCCTTCGCGTTCGATGATCTCCAGCTGCTTCGCCTCGGCCTCGGGCTTGGTCGCGGCCGTCACCGGGATGTGGTGGAAGGGCACGTCATGGCTGGCCGCCAGGCGGTAGAAGTCGCGGTGGTTGGAGATGATGGCCTTGGGCGTGATCGGCAGCAGGCCCGACTTCCAGCGGAACAGCAGGTCGTTCAGGCAATGGCCGTGCTGACTGACCAGGATCACCGTCGGCACGGGGGCCTGGTGCGGGTACAGGCCGATGGTCATGGCCCAGCCGCCGGCCATCGCGTGCAGGTCGGCGGCCAGCGCGTCGCGTGCCTCGTCGGGGCAGCTGAACTGAACGCGCATGAAGAACTGGCCCGTGCGCACGTCCTGGTGCTGGGCGGCTTCCTCGATGTTGGCCTCGTGGCGCAGCAGCGTGCCGGAGACGGCATGCACGATGCCGGGCTTGTCGGGGCAGGAGAGGGTCAGGATGTGGGCGGCGCGCATGGCGGTGTTCCTCGGGTTCAGATCTCGATGTGGACGATGCCGGCCTCGACCTTGGCGGCGTAGGTCTTCAGCGCCACGCAGACCGGCGCGCCGAGCGGGCGGCCGTCGCGGATGTCGAAGCGGCCGTTGTGCTTCGGGCATTCGATGACGTGGTCCATCACCAGGCCATCGCACAGGTGGACGTTCTCGTGCGTGCACAGGCCGTCGCTGGCATAGGCGCGGTCCTCGACGCGGTAGATCGCGAAGGTGCGTCCGGCGTGGTCGAAGCGGGTGACGTCCTCGTCGTCGATGGCGTCGAAGGAGACGGTGGGGATCCAGGTGGACATGGCGGTTTCCTTTCGCGGCGGAAGTGGCTGGCAGGTGGAGGGACGAAGGTGGATGAACGGGTCCGGAGCGGCGATTCAGTCGTCGACCTGGCGGTCCGGATGGAGCGCATGGGTCAGCGCCTCGCCCAGTGCCAGCGCGTTGAGCAGGCGCCGGCTGTCGGTGCCCAGCCGCATGACGATGCCGTCGGGCGCGCGGCCGGTGAATCGGTTCATGCGGCCGCGCACGAGGCTCAGCACGCAGGGGCCGTAGGGGCGCGGATCGCGTGGCCGGGTCTCGGGGCTGAGGTCCTGCCAGACGGCGACCTGCACCAGCCAGTCGCCCGGCTGGGCTGTCACGGTCGGGTCGGGGCGGACCACCTGCAGGCCGCTGCGCAGGTGGGCGGCGATGGCCTCGTCGGTCGGGCCGGCGGCGACGACGTGGAGGCGCCGCGCGCCGCGCAGCGCCTGCACGGCGAGGCGGAATTCGGGTCGGGCGACGAGGCCCTTCAGGCTGCCGATCGCGAGCGCGCTGGCCTCGATGTCCTCGAGCGCGCGGGCGCTGTCCGGTTGCAGCCAGTCGTCCGGCGGCTCGACGGGATCGGGCCTTTCGCGCCCGGCCCGGTCGACCAGCGCGTACTTGAGTTCCTGGAAGCCGCGCAGCCCGAAGCGCTGGGCCAGCCGCACGACCGAGGCCGGAATCGTCCCGCTGGCCCGCGCGACATCCTGGATGCGGTGGTGGTGCAGCGTGGCCGCGTGCTCGATGCAGAAGCGCGCGACATGGCCCAGCTTCGGACTCAGCGCGGGCAGTTCGCGCTGCATCTCCAGCAGCAGCCGCGACGGCGGATGGGCGCCGCGCATGTCGAGGGAAACGTTCTCCATGCTTGCCGACTCCTGCGGCCAGAATGCCGCGGCTAAAGTCCTTGAAGCTGCACTGGGCAGCGCCTGATTGCTCCACACCTCCACCATGGCCCGCGACCCTTCCAGCTCCCGCAAGATCACCGCCAGCGACGTCGCCGAACGGGTGGGCGTGTCCAAGTGGACGGTCTCGCGCGCCTTCACCGACGGCGCCTCGATCGCCCCCGACGTGCGCGAGCGCGTGCTGCAGGCCGCCGCCGAGATGGGCTACTCGCCCAACCTGCTGGCGCGCAGCCTGTCGACCCGCAGCACGCGGCTGGTGGCCGTCGTGGTCGACGAACTCGGCAACCCGAACCAGCTGTTCCTGATCAACGAGGCGACCCGCCAGCTGCAGGCCCGCGGCTTCAGCTCGCTTCTGCTCAACCTCAGCCCCGAATACGGCCCTGCCGCGGCGCTGCGGCTGGCCGACCAGTTCCAGGTCGACGGGATCATGTTCATGGGCACCTCGCTGGACGAGGAACTCATCGAACTGGCGCAGAAGATCCGCCGCGTGCCGCTGGTGGTCGTCAGCCGCAACAGCTCGCTGTCCAACATTCCCTACGTCACCACCGACGGCTACGCGGCCGGTGCCGAGATCGCCGACCTGTTCCTGGCCCAGGGCCATCGCCGCATCGGCCACATGGCCGGCCCGGCCTCGGCCCGCACCGAGCTGCGCCGGCTCGACGGTTTCCGCGATCGCCTGCAGGCCTGCGGCGTGCCGCTGTCCTGCGTGCTGACCACCGATCACTACCGCCGTGAACAGGGCATGCAGGCGCTGCTGAAATACCTGGAGTCGACCCCCCGCGAACAGCGCATCGAGGCGCTGTTCTGCGAGAGCGACATCCTGGCCATCGGCGCGCTCGATGCCCTGCACCTGAGCGGCAACCCGCACCGCATCGCGGTGGTCGGCTTCGACGACATCGAGATCGCGTCGGCGCCGCCCTATGAGCTGACCACCTTCCGCCAGCCGACCGCCTACCTGGTGGGCGAGGCGATCCGCCGCATCCTCGATGCGGACGCGGTCGACGCCGGTTCGCTGATGGCGCCCGGCACGCTGGTGCTGCGTTCGTCGCACCGCCGCCTGGCCTGAGGCGGCGGCGGCTCGATCAGGCTCAGACCACCGGTCGACCGTCCTTCAGGCGCACGGTCTTGCCGGTCTTGCACGACAGCGTCGCGGCTTCGGCGATGGCCAGCGCGTTGACGCCGTCCTGCAGCGTCACCGGGTAGCCGGTGCCGGCCTTGACCGCGTCGATGAAGGCGCGCCATTCGGCCTCGTAGGCGCGCATGTAGCGCTCCAGGAAGAAGTACTCCGGCTTGGCGCTGGTGGCGCCGGCCGTCGTCACCTTGTTGACGGTGTTCTCGAGCACGTTGCCGGCCTGCAGCAGGCCGCTGGCGCCCAGCAGCTCCAGGCGCTGGTCGTAGCCGTAGACGGCGCGGCGGCTGTTCTTGATGACGGCGATGCGGCCGTCGGCGTAGTGCAGCGTGATGACGGCGGTGTCGACGTCACCGGCCTCGCCGATGGCGGGGTCGACGATCGACGAGCCGATCGCGGTGACCGCTTCCGGCACGCCGCCGAAGATCCAGCAGGCCATGTCGAAGTCGTGGATGGCCATGTCGCGGAACAGGCCGCCGGAGACGTTGATGTAGGCCACCGGCGGCGGGGCCGGGTCGAACGACGTCACCGACAGCAGCTCGCCCTTGCCGATCTCGCCGCCATCGAAGGCACGCTTGAGCGCGGCGAAGTTCGGGTCGAAGCGGCGGTTGAAGCCGATCATCACGGGCTTGCCGGACTGGGCGACGGCGGCCTGGCAGGCCAGCGCGCGTTCCAGGCTCAGGTCGACCGGCTTCTCGCACAGCACGGCCTTGCCGGCGGCGGCAGCGGCCTCGATCAGGCCGGCGTGGGTGTCGGTCGACGTGGCGATCAGCACCGCGTGGATCGACGGGTCGTTGATGATGTCCTGCGAGCTGCAGGCCTTGGCGCCATAGGCCGCAGCCAGCTTCTCGGCCGCGCCGAGGTTGACATCCGAGACGGCGACCAGGCGGCTGTCCGCGTTGGCGGCGATGCTCTTGGCGTGAACGTTGCCGATGCGGCCGGCGCCGAGCAATCCGACGTTGATCATGGTGGGGACTCCGGTGTTGAGGTCAGGGGAACAGGAAAAACGGGGAACAGGAAAGGGAACGTGATGTTGACCGATCCCGGGCTGGCTCAGTCGGTGAGCCTGGCGAGGAACTGCTCGAACTCGGCGTCCGCGATCGGCACGACGTGTTCGGGTGCGGGGTAGGCGCCGGTGTTGACGTCGGCGACGAATTCCTGGAAGGCGGCGACGCGCTCGCGCTGCAGGCGTTCGAACTCGACCGCGAAGTTGCGGTAGGTCTTGGCGTGACGCGGCTTGTGGCCGCGGGTGTGGCCCAGCACGTCCTCGGTGAACAGGTACTGCGCGTCGGCGCCGGGGCCGGCACCCATGCCCAGCATCAGCACGGAGGTGCGGCGCGAGATCTCGGCGGCGACGCGGTCGGGCACCACCTCCAGCTCGGCGGCGAACACGCCGATGGCTTCGAGACGCTGCACGTGCTGCCAGACGGCCAGCGCGCTCGGGGCGGTCTTGCCGACGGCCTTGAAGCCGCCCGTCCAGGTCGCCTGCGACGGGATCAGGCCGACGTGGCCGACGACCGGCACGGCCTCGTCGCACAGCCGCTTCTGCACCGCCAGCGAGGCGGCGCAGTAGAAGCAGTCGCCGCCCAGGGCCATGAAGTGGAAGGCCTCGCGCAGGTAGTCCTCGGCGGTGATCAGCTGGCCGTACGGGCCGTAGGGCAGGCCGACCTGCACGAAGCAGTTGCCGGCGGCGGCGCGCATCTCGGCGTTGAAGAATCGGCCCTCGATCGACAGCATGTCGACGCCGGCCGCATCGGCCGCAGCGGCCTCCTCGGGCGTCGTGACGTAGAGCATCGAGATCTGGCGCTTGCCCTTCAGGGCGCGCATGTCGGCGACGGTGGGGCGGCGCGTCCGGGCGGTGCTGGTGGTGAGGGTCATCGGATGTCCTGAGGGTGGAGGGTCAGACCGTGAAGGCGCTGCGGAAGGCGTCCAGCGCGGCTTCCGGGTCGCCCGAGGCGTAGGCCTCCATGCAGACCGTGCCGGTGTAGCCCATGCCCTTCAGCGCGCGGGCGACGCCGGCGTAGTTGACCTCGCCGGTGCCGGGCTCCATGCGGCCGGGCACGTCGGCGACCTGCACCTCGCCGATCCACGGCAGGCAGGCGCGGCACAGCTCGACCAGGTTGCCCTCGCCGATCTGCGCGTGATAGAGGTCCAGGTTGAGCTTCAGGCCCGGCCGGTTGACGGACGAGACCAGTGCCAGGGTGTCCTTGGCGAGCGCGAAGGGCACGCCCGGGTGGTCGACCGGCAGGTTCAGGTTCTCGATCATGAAGGTCACGCCCTCGCGCTCGGCCAGGTCGGCGATGCGGTTGAGCGTGTCGCGCGCCTTCAGCCACATCGCGCCGGTGACGGTCTCGCAAGGCGTGACCGGCAGGCCGCGGTCGCCCAGGCCGGTGCCGTGCAGGTTCAGGCGCGCCACGTTCAGGCGCTTGCCGATGGCGATGGCCTCGGCGGCGGTGGCCAGCAGCTCGTCGGCGCCGGCATCGTCGGCCAGTCGGCCGCGCAGGTAGCCGGTCATCGACGAGTAGCGCGTGCCGGCGGCGGCGGCCTTCTCCAGCATCGAGAGCTCATGGTTGGGCCAGTTCCAGATGCCGACCTCGTAGCCCATCTCGGTCAGGCGAGACAGGCGCCAGGCCATCGGGCGGTCGTTCCACAGCATTTCGGCGCAGGCGGCCAGCACAAAGGGAGAGTTCACGTCGGGATCCTTCAGTGGGTTCGGAGCGAAGTGTAGAAAGCGATGCACTCGGGTGCAACAAGAACAGAAAGATTTTTCTCTTCCGAAGCGATGGTTCTCGGGAAAACGATAGGTCGACGCGGCCAAGTCCGGTCATCCAGCCGCTGTTCCGTCATGCTGCACTGCAGGATGAGGCGTCTGCAAAGGGATCCTGACGCGTCTGCTGCCCGTGCAACCCGGATTCCTTTCGGGTAAGTACGTAGAAGAATTTTTTCAAGTGGCAGATAAAGTCCATTGCACTCGGTTGCAAAACAGGACCTGATGATCATGGATGACACGCTGCACGGCACCCGCAACAAGCGCGGCGACTGGGCGCCCAACGCCCGGCGCGAGGTCGCGCCGCTGTGGGCCTGGCCACCGCGCCTGCTGAAGGTGCTGGCCTGGCTGCCCGGCTATGTCTGGCCGTGGAATGCCTTCCACATGGCCACCGCGCTGCTGTGGTGGTTCTTCGTCGTGCCCGATGTCGAGACCCTCAAGACGCTCGGCTGGGGCTGGCCGGCGCTGCTGCTGGCGGCCAACTGGGTCGGCTGCCTGATCTGGTACGGCGCCTTCGAGTGGCGGCTGTACCGCCAGCGGGCGCAGGGCTCGCGCTTCAAGTACCACCACAAGTTCCCGTCCGAATCGCCGTCGGACGTGTTCTGGTTCAAGAGCCAGAACCTCGACAACTTCCTGCGCAGCTTCCTGATCTCGATCCCGCTGTGGACGCTGGTGCAGGTGATCTTCCTGTGGTGCTGGGCGAACGGCATCGGCGCCTGGCTGACGTGGGCCGAACACCCGGTCTGGCTGACGCTGCTGGTGCTGCTGTCGCCGGCCATCCACGAGGTCCACTTCTACGCCATCCACCGGCTGATCCACACGCCGACGCTCTACAGGTGGATCCACTCGATCCACCACAACTCGGTCAACCCGAGCCCGTGGTCGTCGCTGAGCATGCACCCGGTCGAGGGCTTCCTCTACCACGCGGTCGCGCTGTGGCACCTGGTGATCCCGTCCAACCCGATCGTGGCGATGTTCCAGCTGCACGCGGCCGGCTTCGGCGCCATCAACGGCCACATCGGCTTCGAGCGCATCGAGCTGGGCGGCGAGCAGTCGATGCAAAGCCACGCCTACCTGCACTACCTGCACCACAAGCACTTCGAGGTGAACTTCGGCGGCGACGGCCTCGTCCCGCTGGACCTCTGGCTGGGCACCTGGCACGACGGCAGCAAGGACGGCGACCGCCAGATGCAGGCCCGCTACGAACGCAAGCTGGCCCGCATGAACGCGGGCAAGGCCGGCTGACCGGCCCTTCCAACGACCGACCGATCCACCGATCCCCACGCGCTGTTCCCAACCCGATGGCCGCCATGCGCGGGCGGCCCCAGACCTTCCGACCGACAGGAGACAACCATGACCTTCCTCAGCAAGACCTTCAAGCTGATCGCCGCCACCGCCGCGATCGTGGCCGCCACCAGCGCCATGGCCGCCGGCCCGCGCATCTTCGTGATCGGCGGCAAGGCTGACGATCCGTTCTGGTCGCGTGTCAAGAAGGGCGCGGACGACGCCGGCCTGGTCGTCAAGGCGGCCGGTGGCAGCGTCACCTGGCTCGGCCCGCAGACCTACGACAACCTCGGCCCGGACGCCGCCAAGCTGATCCGCACGGCGCTGAGCCAGAAGCCCGATGCCATCGTCGGTCCGGACTGGGTGCCCGAGGCGATGGACGCCGCCTTCAAGGAAGTGGTCGCCGCCGGCGTGCCGCTGATCATCTACAACGCCGGTGGCATGGAAGCCGCCAAGCGCCTGGGCGCGATGAACTACGTCGGCAGCGAGGAATACGTCGCCGGCATGGGCGGTGGCGAGTACTTCACCAAGAGCGGCGCCAAGAACGTGCTGTGCGTGAACACGCAGCCGGGTTCCACCAACCAGGAATCGCGTTGCAAGGGCGTGGCCGACGGCATGGCCAAGGCGGGTGGCAAGTCGACCCAGCTGCCGCTGCCGGCCTCGTCGTTCGGCAACCCGACGGCGGTGGCGCAGGCGGTCAAGGCCGCGCTGCAGAAGGACAAGACGGTCGACGGGATCATCACCATCAGCGCTGGTGACGCGACCAGCGCGGCCACCGGCATCAGCCAGGCCGGCCTGGTCAAGCAGGTCAAGCTGGGCACCTTCGACATCGACCCGACCAACCTGGCCCGCATCCAGGACGGCACGCAGCTGTTCTGCATCGACCAGCAACCCTATCTGCAGGGCTACCTGGCCGTGTCGATGCTCAACGGCTTCGTGCAGTACGGCCTGAAGGTGCCGGGCGCGCCGCTGCTGACGGGCCCCGGCATCGTCGACGCGTCGAACGTCGGCGCCACGCTGGCCGGCGCCAAGGCCGGCGCGCGCTGATCACCGGTTGATCGGAACCTGTTGCGCCGGTCGGGTCCGGGCCCCATCCCGGGCCTGACCGGCGGGGTCGGTCGTCCACACGGCGGCTGGCGGCCCCTGCAGTCCCTCCGCCGTGCCTGACCCGACCACGCCATGAACCCGTCCCTCACCTCCGCTCCGGCTTCCGGGGCTCCTCTCGACGCGAGTCCGCGCATGCCCACCTTCAACCTCGGCAACCTGATGCGTCGACCGGAGACCGGCTCGTTCATCGGCCTCGTCTCGGTCTTCGTCTTCTTCTCGATCTTCGGTGGCGACACCTTCCTGTCGGCCAGCGGCGCGGCCAGCTGGCTCAACATCGCCGCCGAGCTGGGCATCATCGCCCTGCCGGTCGGCCTGCTGATGATTGCCGGCCACCTCGACCTGTCGGTCGGCAGCGTGATCCCCGCCAGCTCGATGACGGTGGCGATCGTCTCGGGCCACTTCGGCCTGCCGATGCCCGTGGGCATCGCCGCCTCGCTGGGCCTGGGCCTGGCGATCGGCTGGCTCAACGGCTACCTGATCATCCGCACCGACCTGCCGTCCTTCGTCGTCACGCTGGCCACGCTGTTCGCGGTCGCCGGCCTGACGCTCGGCCTGTCGGTCCTGATCGCCGGCAGCACCAGCGTCGCGCTGAAGGCCGACCCGATCACCAAGGCCGTGCTGGGCGACTTCATCGACGGCAAGTTCGAGGTCGTGCTGCTGTGGTGGCTCGGTGCCATCGCGCTGGTCGGCTTCATCCTCAGCCACACCAAGTACGGCAACTGGATCCTGGCCCTCGGCGGCGACAAGGTCAGCGCCCGCAACGCCGGCATCCCGACCGACAAGCTCAACATCGCGCTCTACATGGGCAGCGGCTTCTGCTCGGCCTTCGTGGGCATGTGCCAGGCCATCCTCTACAACAGCGCGCAGGTCTCGGCCGGCCAGTCCTTCATCTTCAACTCGATCATCGCGGTGGTGATCGGCGGGGTGATCCTGACCGGCGGCTATGGCTCGGTGATCGGCATCGTGCTGGGCACGATGACCTTCGCGATCGTGAACCAGGGCATCTACTACACCGGCTTCGACGCCAACTGGGCCAGCCTGATCATCGGCGTGCTGCTGCTGGCCGCCGTGCTGCTCAACAACACCTTCCGGACCAAGGCGCTGTCGCATTCGAAGTCCACCGTGAAGTCCGCCGCCAAGTCCACTGTCAAGAAGGCCTGACCATGAACGCACCCCTGCTCAAGCTCGACGGCGTCAACAAGTCCTTCGGCCCGGTCGATGTCCTGCATGACATCTCGCTGGAGGTGAACGCCGGCGAGGTCCTCTGCCTGCTGGGCGACAACGGCGCGGGCAAGTCCACGCTGATCCGCATCCTGTCGGGCGTCCACCAGCCCACCAGCGGCACGATGTCGATGAATGGCAAGACGCTGGTGTTCGGCTCGCCGCGCGATGCCAGCGACCACGGCATCTCGACCGTGCACCAGTTCGGCGGCACCTTCCCGCTGATGAGCATCGGCCGCTCGTTCTTCGTCGGCGCCGAGCCGACGAAAAAGTGGGGCCCGTTCGAGGTCTTCGACCGCAAGACCGCCAACGAGATCGCGGTGCGCGAGATGCGCGAACTCGGCATCACCCGCATCGACGACGGCAACCGGCTGGTCGGCGGCCTGTCCGGTGGCGAGCGCCAGGCGCTGGCGATTGCCCGCGCGGTCCACTTCGGCGCCAGCGTGCTGATCCTCGACGAGCCGACCGCCGCGCTGGGCGTCAAGGAAGCCGCGCACGTGCTGCGCATCATCCTGCAGGCCCGCAAGAAGGGCATCGCGGTGATCTTCATCACCCACAACGTGACGCACGCGATGACCGTGGGCGACCACTTCGCGGTGCTGATCCGCGGCGCCAAGGCGGCCGACTTCCGCAAGGGCGAGAAGACGCGCGAGCAGATCACCGACCTGATGGCCGGTGGCGAGGCGATGGCCGAGCTGGAGGCGGAGATCGAGTCCTACATGGCGACCCACGACGGCCACGCGCCGCAGGTGGCCTGAGCCTCAGCCGTCAAACCGCTCCGAGCCGTCCGGCTCGACATGCGGCGTCGCGTTCATCTGCTGGCGCAGCCGCGACAGTTCGAGGTAGATGCGCCGCCGCGCCCGGTTCTGGTTGCCCAGCGGGCGGTGCGCCTCCAGCGCATGCCACGGGTGGATCGACAGGCGGTGCGCGAAGGCCAGCTGCGCGGCGCTGTCGAACACCTGCTGCGGGATGTGCAGCGTGGCCACCGGCAGCGGCGGCGAACGCCGTTCGCACCAGCGCACCGAGGCGTTCTCGATCGGCATCGTGCGCGGGTCCGTCTGCAACTGCACGCACAGCTCGAAGCGGGCGTCGCGCTCGCGCAGCGTCGCGGCCAGGGCCTCGCGCAGGTAGTGCGGCGACGGCCGGCCCGGCAGCCCGGGGATGGCGCTCGGGCGCTGTCCAGCCGGCGGCCGGAAGCTGTATTGCATGACCTGACGCGGCCCGAGCCGGTAGGGCACGCAGCCCCAGTAGGCCGTCTCCAGCGGACTGGTCTGGGTGCGTGACCAGAGCGCCTGCATCAGGCTGTCGAGCAGGTGCCCGCGCAGGAAGTACCACAGCGGCGTGTCGCGCCGGATCATGGCCTGCAGCGCCGCGTTGGCCTGCACATCCGGGGTCGTGAAGACGGGCGTGCTGATGGCGGTGAAGTCCTGCGTCGACCGCTCGTCGTCGAGCAGCTTCGGGCCGGGCACGTCCATCACCTTCAGGCCCAGGCTGAGCACGCCGACGTCGTCGATGTCGGGCGGGCTGGCCGGCCCGGGGCCGCCGAAGCGCAGCCACGCCGGGTAGCGGCGCGGCATCGCGAAGACGCCGTGGCGCAGCGCCTCGGGCAGGCCTTCATGCACACGCAGCTCGGCCCGCACGACGCCGTGGGTCTTGGTGTTGCCGGCCCGCTCGGCGCCGCCTGGGCGGTAGTGGCGCTGCAGGTAGTCGCGCATGTCGGCCACGATGGACTCGACCAGCGCTTCTTCGCCGGGCAGCAGGCTTTCCTCGCCCGGCCGCGCATCGAGCACGCCGGGCTGGCGGCGGATCAGCGCCTGCACCGCGCGGGTCAGCGGTTCGCGCAGCAGCGCGTCGACGGCCGGGCGGAAGAACGGGTCGATGCGGCGTTCCAGCTGCATCAGCCGGACGAGGCTGCGGTGCAGCGCCCGCTCCAGCGCGCCGGCCGGCTCGGGGTGGCTCATGACGTGAGCCCTTGCTGACCCGGCTCGCCTTGCGCCGCGATCCAGCGCAGCGCCCGCACGCCGGGCAGGAAGAAGTAGGCGCCGCCGCGCACCGTGACGAAACGCGGCAGGCCCTGCAGACGCTGCGGTGCCGCGCCGGGCTGCGGCAAGGTCATCGCATCGGACGGGCGGCCGGCCTCGTCGGGCAGGCGGTGGCCGAGCAGCGGGTCGGCCTCGCCGCTCAGGCCGTCGAAGTGCGTGCTCGCAATCCAGGCGGCCTGCACGAACTCGAACTGGCGGCTCAGGCTGGCATTCAGCGCGACGAAGGCAAGACCTTGCGGCGCGTCGGCGGGCCCGTAGGCACGACCCCGTCGCAGCAGACGGTGGAAGCGGGTCGACGCGACGCGGTCACGCTCGCGCGCGGCGGCGTCCAGCCCGAGCGTGCGCAGCAGCCAGGTCAGACCGGTGTGGTCGCCCGGCGGCAGGTCGCCATTGCGCGGGTTGCTGCGGCGGATGTGGGCGCCCAGGGGGCAACGCAGGCCGTCAGGGTCGGCGCTGAAGTCGAAGTCCTCGGCGCCGGGGCCGTGGCGCTCGACCAGCGGCTGGCCGTCGCGGCGGCGGCCGACCAGGCGTTCGGCCAGCCGGCCGGCGGCATCGCCGTCGTGATCGCCCAGCGACTCGGCCATGCGCGTCATGCACGACCAGAAGCCGGCCACGTCCTGCGCCAGCTGGCGCAGCACCAGGTAGCTGCCGTTGCGGCCCAGGTCGCGCCGGCCGGGTTCGTCCTCGGCCTCGGGCAGCAGGCCGCGCGGATCGCGGGCGGCGTCCAGCAGCGGGCGGGCGGTGTAGCCGCCGTATTCGTTCGGGTAGCCGAGCAGGAACTCGCCCAGGCAGCCGACGTTGTCGTAGGCCGGCCGTTCGGCATCGCTGACCGGGCGGCGGCGGTCCCAGTCCGGCTCGGGCTGCGACAGGCCGTCGGCGAAGCCGAAGGGCTCGCGGCCGTCGCGGGCGGTGCCCGACAGCGTGGCCACGGTGTCGAAGGCGCCGGCGCTGTCGACCTGCAGTTCTTCGGCCCAGCCGGCCAGGCGACCCGGCCGCGCCAGCAGCACCAGCAGCACATGCGGCGTGCGCTCGCCGTGGCCCCAGGCCCAGCCGGACGGCGCGTTCGGACCGATGTCGCCGAGCCGGCGAGCCTGGCTCTCGTCCTGCCCGAGGCCGAGCAGGAACTCGGCCGAGAAGCCGGCCAGCACGTCGTCGGCCAGGCCCAGCGCGCGCAGGCCGGGGGCCGTCAGGGCGACCTGCAGGACACGCTCCGGCAGCTCGCCGTCGCGCCGGGCGGTGGCGACCGGCGCGCGGCCCAGCCAGCGCCGCGCAGCGGCCGGATCACGCACCGTCAGCAGCAGGTAGGCCGACTCGGCATGCTGGCCGTAGCCGCGCCGCAGCAGGCCCTGGACGTCGTCCAGCTCGACGGGTGGCCAGGCGTTCATGGCAGTCGCAGCCAGGCCAGCGCCTGGGCCTCGGTGGGGTCGGTCATCGCCAGGCCGGCGCGGATGCGCTGGTGGCGCGCGAGGTCGGCCAGGCTCAGGCCCGGGTAGGCCTTGAACCAGACCTGGGTGGGCACCTGGTGGCGGCGCTGGTAGGGCTTGAAGCGGTGTTCGAGCCGGGCCCCGCCGAGCAGCAGCCAGCGGGTGCGCGGCCAGCCGACGCCGTTGCTGAAGACGACGTTGAGACCGAAGGCGACCTTGTTGATGAAGTCGTCCATGTAGCCCTGGTGACTGCCGTCGTAGTTGCTGATGAACAGCACCCGCGAGCCCTCGTCTAGGCAGACCCAGCGGGCGAAGTGGATGGTCTGCACGCGCCCGAGGTGGCCGCGCGTGTAGAGGTGGCGGCAGGTGTAGTCGATCACCCCGAGCACGACGGCCAGCAGCGCGGCGCGGAAGCGGCCGGGCTTGACCGGGCCGATGGCGGTGTACTGGTTGCTGACGTCGCGGTCCTCCAGCACCTGCAGCGTCGCCAGCAGCGCGGGGTCGGGGCGCGGGCAGATCTCGGGGTCGGTCTCTTCCAGCTGGCGCAGGTGCAACAGCAGCCAGGGCAACACCAGCAACAGAAAGAGCGCGAACTGCACCGTGCACCACAGGACCAGGAGTGGCATGCCGATCAGGTGCAGCCACTGCCGCAGCCGCCACCGCCAAGGCGTCGGCGCCTCGGGCGTCAGCGTCAGCTCGCCACGCTGCACGGCGGCGCGGACCTGTTCGCACAGTTCGCGGTGGGCGCGCCGCGCGCCGTCGGGTGCCGTCAGCGGCACACGCGGGATGCGCGGTGCCAGCCAGGCCTGCAGCGCGGCGTTCTCGCGGATCTGCCGGACGGTGCGGCCGACCGTGTTGACGTAGGCCGCCTGGGCCGGCCGCTCGTGCGCCAGCAGCCAGGCCAGCAGCGCCGCGTCGTCGGCGGCGGGATCGAAGCCGGCGCAGTGGCCGAACAGCGTGCGCAGGCCGGCGTCGGCGTGTTCGACCAGCGCGGCCAGGCCGTCGCGGCCAACGCCGTCGCAGTCGCCCATCAGCACCAGCGCGGTCGGCAGGTGCGGGCGCGGGCGAGGCTGCGCAGGGCCGGGCGGCAGCAGGTCCAGGTCGGCCTGCAGCGCGTCGTCGATCAGCACCAGCCGGGCGAAGTGCAGCCCCGGCACGGCGCCGAAGGGCAGCACCGGGTTGAAGGGGTCGGCCACGCCGGGCACGCGGTTCATGCCGTCGAGCAACTGCCGCAGCGCGGCCTCGCGGCCGTCGGCCAGCGGCGCGACGACGGTGTAGTGGCCTTGCGGCGTCATGCCCGGCTCCGCCGCGTGCGCGTCAGAACTGCAGCGCGAAGTCGATCAGCCGGTCGCGGCCCCAGTAGACCTTGCCGAGGTAGAAGCCCGGCCCGATCTGGCGGATCTCGTCGCGGATGTAGTGCGCCACGATCGAGGTCTCCGAGTAGTCCAGCACGATGCATTCCTTGCCGTCCATCCAGCTGTCGCCCTTGTAGACCCGCGCCAGGATGGCCTCGACGTGGAAGACCAGGATGCTGTTCTTGAGCACGCCCTTGGCCGCGTCGAACACCTTGCCTTGCCAGCCGAAGTGGTTGATCAGCTGGGCGATCGTCTCGGTGTAGCGGGTGCCCGGCGCGATGATGGCCGTGCCCTTGGCCTGGCCATTCGGGATCTCGCCGGCCGGCGAGGCCAGGAAGAGGTCGTCGAGTTCCTTCTGGCTCATCGCCAGCAACTGGGTGACGTCGAGGCTCATGGCCTGCTCCTCAGGATTGCGACGCCAGGGGCGCCGGGGATGGCGTCGGCACGCGGGCCGGTGCGCCGTGTTTCAGCAGGGTCTCGGCGGCCTTCTCGCCGACCATGTAGACGGCCGCGACGATGAAGAAGCCGGGGATGCGCGGGAACACCGAGGCGTCCACCACCCGCAGCCGGGGCACGCCGTGGACACGGAACGCGCTGTCGAGCACGCCCCCGGCGGCGCGTTCGCCGATCGGGCAGGTGCAGGACGCGTGGTGGCCCCAGGCGGTGTCGCGCACATGGCGGGCCAGGTCCTCGTCGGATTCGACGTCCGGGCCAGGCGAGGTCTCCTCGGCGATGACGCCGCTGTCGCGCAGCGGCCCGGTCAGCCGGCGCACGAAGCGGATCGCGTCGACCAGCGCGCGCAGGTCCTCGCCCTTCGGGTCGTCACCGGCATCGAAATAGCCGAAGTCGATCTGCGGCGGCTCCAGCGGGTCGGCCGAGCGCAGCCGGACCCGGCCGGCGCGGTTGCGCGTGTGGGCCTTCAGGACAGCCCAGGTCAGGCGGTCCTGGTGGGCCTCGATCAGGCGCGAGTAGCCGGCCGCGTAGCCCTCGAACAGCGTCGGCAGGGCCATGCAGAACAGGTCGGGCTCGGGCTCGTGGCGGTCCGATCGGCGGATCACCGCCAGTGCCGCGCCGCTGCCGTCGTAGAGGCTGGACCGGCGCGAGCGCCATTGCTGCCAGGGGATGTCGCCGCGCTGGAAACGCGAGCCGTCCAGCACCTGCCAGGGCTCGCGCATGCGGTGCGTGACGGCGATCTCGTAGCGGTCCTGCAGGTTGCGGCCGACGCCGGGCAGGTCGTGGCGCACGGTGATGCCGTGGCTGCGCAGTTCCTCGGCCGGGCCGATGCCCGACAGCATCAGCAGCTGCGGCGTGTTGAAGGCGCCGCCGCACAGCACGACCTCGCGGCGCGCCAGCACCTGACGGCATTCGCCGGCCTCGCCGCTGGGCCGGGCATGGGCGCGGTAGAGGTGGCGGCCCTTCAGGTACTCGACGCCGCAGGCCGCGCCCTCGTCGTCGAACAGCAGCCGCGTGGCCAGCGCATCGGTCTCGATGTGCAGGCGGCCGGGATGGGCCTTGGCGACCTGCAGCAGCCGCTCGCGCGTGCCGGTGCGGCGGTGGCCGTTGGTGGACAGCGGCGTGTAGCACAGGCCCTCGAAGCTGCGACGGCCCAGGCGCGGCCCGCGCGCGTTCGGGTCACCGGCACCCCACAGCGCATGGCTCAGCGCGGCCAGCGGATCCCGCCAGCCGGCCAGCATCACGCGTGCGGTCTTCGCGACCAGCGCGACCATGCCCGGATCACCCAGCGCCTGCAGCGGCACCGCGCGTTCGGTGCGCAGCCAGCCGCTCCAGCCGTGGCCGGTCGGGTCGATGCCCAGGTGCCGCAGCCAGCGCCAGGCCGGCCGGTGGTGGCAGGCCTCCAGCGCGCGTGCGTGGCGGCGCATCGCGCGGGCGCGCCAGCTGGTGTCGCCGGTCAGCTCGGCGATGTGGTCCCAGTCCGAGTCGTGCGGCAGCATGAAGATCATCGCGTTGTGCGCCGTGCAGCCGCCCAGCGCGGCGGCGCGCGGGTAGAGCACGCCGTCGCGCGTGGCATCGAACTTCGGGTCGCGCGCCTGCTGCGCCGGATCGTCGTGGTGACGGACGTGGAAGTCCCAGCGCATCGCCGGGTTCTCGCTGGCATGGGCATGGAAGCCGGGCACCAGGTAGTCGTCGGGCAGGCGCGGATCGGCCTGCGCGGCGCGCGACAGGCCCGGGTCCAGGCCGGCCTCGATCAGGAAGACGCGCTGGCCGCCCTCGACCAGCCGGGCCGCCAGCGTGCCGCCCCCGGCGCCGGAGCCGACGACCACGTAGTCCCAGTCCTTCTCGTGGGCGCGTTCCTGGCCCGCACCGGGGCTGCGCGTGTCCAGCGAGGACAGCCAGGTGGAGGTCAGCGTGGAGGTCAACGTGGCGGTCACGGTGCGGCGTTCACAGCGTCTTCAGGAAGGCGATCAGCGCGCGCTTGTCGGCGTCGTCCAGCACCGGCTCGGTGCCCCACGCACGTTCCTCGGCGCTCAGGCCCTCGGTGCGGTTGAACTCGGCGGTGCCGAAGTAGTGGCCGCGGTTGACGACGAAGTCGGGGCACTTGCTCAGCGCCAGCAGCGGCTTCTTGAGGTTGGCCATGCGGCGCGTCAGCTCGGCATCGTCGGCCCCGCGCGGTGCGCCCAGCAGGTCGAGCTTGAGCTTGATGACCAGCTCGGCGGCGTCCTTCGCGTGGGCGGCGATGACGGCCGGATCGCTGCTCTCCGACCGCAGCTTCAGGTTGGCCAGCAGGTTGACCGGCACGCCGCCCGGGATCGGCCCGAGCGTCAGGCCGCCGGTCTCGTCGACCCATTGCGGCAGATGCGCATGCAGCCAGTGGCGGGCGCGGTCCTGCCAGGGTTGCAGCGATTCGGGCAGGTAGCCGAACGGGATCGTGATCTGGCTGCGCTGGGTCGTGCGGTCGATCGTGCCGGGCACCCGGTCGCCCAGCAGCGTGTCGCGCTCGCGCTTCTCGGGCCACAGCAGCTGCTCGATCGAGGCGTCGAAGACCTTCAGCCGGGCGGTCACCGACGGGTCGGTGTCGAACGGCCCGAGGCTGTTGTTGACCAGCAGCGGCGCGGTCGACCAGACGCTGATCAGCGACGGCACCCGCGTGTAGCCACGTCCGCCGGCCGGCATCTCGTAGGGGCTGGCCTCGCCGGTGTACGGGTCCTGCACGGTGATCGTGCCGACCGAGGGCAGCGCCTTGTAGTCGTGCGACGAGAAGTTGTCCCAGATGTTGCCGCCCAGCGCATTGGTCGCCAGCGGGCTGCAGGCATTGGTGCGCAGCAGCGTGACGGGGATGCGCGCCTCGGTCGACAGGTAGTTGCCGCTGAGGAAGTCGGGTGCCCGGACGATCTGGCGCATCTGCTGCTTGAAGTCGTCGGTCTGGGTCCACTTCCAGTAGCGCTGGAAACAGGCCAGGTAGCCCGCCCCGGCGCAGGCGCGCGGCTCCAGTGCCAGCTCGGCTGGTGGTGTCGGGGCCTTGCTGGAATGGCAGCGCGCGCAGGTGTCGGCGAAGACCTGCTGGCCGCGGGACAGCGTCGCGTCGTCGGCCTTGGCCAGCGCGGCGCCGCCGGGCGCGTCCTTCAGGCGATCGGGTTGCGCGGCCTTCAGGAAGAACAGCGCGGTGGCCGGCGTGCCGGCCTCGGTGGCCTGCCAGTACGACGAGTTCTTCTGCGCGTCGGCGATGCGGATCGGCGTGATCGTCTTGCCGCCCAGCACCGGGTTGAAGTGCAGCAGCCATTCCTCGCTGAACAGGCCGATGTTCAGGTAGACGCGGTTCAGCGCGCCGAGCAGGCCGACCGAATCGGCGCCGTCCTTGAGCACGTGCGGCGTCCGGGCAATGGCCTTGTCCTTGTCGTAGAACTCGCTCAGCGGGCCGCTCGGGAACAGGTCGTTGAACTGGCGGTTGTCCAGCTCGCCACCGGCCAGCTGCTCGTGCCAGAGCCGCTTGCCGACCGCCAGCCGCGAGGCGAAGTCGTAGACCGCGTTCATCGTGCGCGGGTTGTTGATGCTGTCGGTCGAGACCAGCGAGGTGTCCATCGCGCCGGGCCGGTAGGTGTGGGCCAGCTGGTACATGAAGTTGGCCTGGCCCTCGGGCTTGCCGGCGTTGTGGATGAACAGCCGGTCGACCCACATGTACTGCGCGCCGACCGAGGAACTCAGGTCGGCGAACTCCGGATGATTGGGGTCGGCTGGCGGGTGGATCGGGCTCGGGCCGACATGGCAGAAGCCGCAGGACATGCCCACGCGGTAGGGCCGCACGAGGTCCTGGCGGTTGTAGTAGGCCGGGTCGGTGTAGTAGCGCTCGGCGTCCCATTCCTTGGCCGCCTTGGCGTCGAAGGCCGGGTTCGGGAACAGCCGCAGGCCCATGATCCCGGTCGGCTCGCCGTAGTAGGAGCCGACCGGCTGCACGCTGCCATCGCCCAGCGGCTGGCCGCGCGAGCCGATCTTGACGCCCGGGTACTTCGCTTCATCGGCGAACGGATCGGGCGCGCAGTCCTGGCGGCGCTGGTCCAGCCACAGGCCGCGGCGGGCCGGATCGGGCGCGCTGGCCGGCTCGAAGCAGGGTTCGTTGACGAGGCCCAGGTAGGACCAGCGGTTGGTCCGGCCATAGCCCAGGCTGGGGTGCGAGCTGATGACCTTCAGCAGGTCGAAGGCGCCGTAGGTGTAGCGCGTCATCTGCTCCCAGAAGCGGTCGTTGCCGCCGCTCCAGACCAGCCACATGTTGCGGCCGGCCTCTTCCTGCGGGGTCAGCGCGACGCCGTTGTCCATCGCGCGGAAATAGGGCTCCGGCGCATGCGTGAACGACGCGCCGCTGCGGCCGGCCAGCCGGGCCTCGTCCAGCACCTCGCCGGGCTTCGGGCCGTCCGAGCAGGCGCTCAGCGCGAGGGCGCCGATGCACGCCAGACGGACGAGTGCAGCGGCAGCGCGGGTGGACCGGAGGGGCAGGGCACGGCTGGGCATGGCGACTCCTGGAAGCGAGGCGGCCCAAGCATGCGCCTGCCCGATCCGGGCCGCAAATGCTCAAGTCGGCGCCAGGGTTCGCGTTTCGTGCGGTTTTGCCAGTTCGGTCCGGGACGTCATCGATCGTGAGGATGGCCTGACCCGCACTCAGCCGACCTCACCAGGTTTCGGCCACGGCCGCGCCCGGATGCGCGACGGTGTCGGGCTCGGCCGGCGGATCGACCCGGCGCATGAAGGTGCCCAGCTCGGCCAGCATGGTGGCGTCGGCGATGCTGGCGCGGTCACGGCCGGCCGCCTTGGCCTTGTACAGCGCCACGTCGGCCAGGTGAACGAGGTCCTCGGGCAGGCTGGACATGCTGGCGTCGGCGATGCCGAAGCTGGCGCTGAAGGCCGGCACGTGGCCGGTGCGCAGGGCGATCGCGAGTTGCTCGCGGATGTTCTCGACGACCCGCGCGGCGGCTCCCGCGTCGGCAAAGGCCAGCAGCAGCGTGAACTCCTCGCCGCCCCAGCGGCCGGCCAGGTCGGCCTCGCCCATCGTGCTGCGCAGCACGTCGGCGAAGACCCGCAGCGCGGCGTCGCCGGTGGCGTGGCCGTGGCGGTCGTTGAGCAGCTTGAAGTGGTCCAGGTCGCACATCACGACCGCGTAGGGCTTGCCGCTGGCGGCCAGCGCGCGCAGCCGCTGTTCGGTGGTGCGGCGGTTCGGCAGGCCCGTCAGCGTGTCGGTCGAGGCCTGCAGCTGGGTCCGCTCGAAGGCCCGTACCGTGCCGATGCGCATGCCCAGCTGGCCGCCCAGCACGGCGACCTGCTGCGCCTGGGCGGGGCTGAGCGGCTGCTCGACCGTGCCGGTCGCGTGCAGCACGCCCATCGCCCGGCCCATGAAGCTGATCGGCACGCAGACCGCCGAGGTCGGCCCGCACGGACGACCGCGCAGCTGTTCGCAGGCGTGCAGGTCGGTGCTGCTGTCGAAGGTGACGGCGGTGCCGCGCCGCACCGCGACGCAGTCGTAGGGCGAACGCACCGAGCAGCCCGGCGCGCCGCCGCTCGGGTGTTCGGCCGCCCGTTCCATCTGGGCCCGGCTGGAGTCCGAGATCAGCAGCTCCATCGGGTGCGTGGCCGAGACCTCGGCCATCGCGCGCGACGCCACGGTGCAGACCTGGTGCTCGCGGTCGGCCATGTCCAGCGCGTCGCTCAGGCGCTGGCCGAAGGCGGCCAGGCGGGCCTCGCGGCGCATGTCGTCGATCATCGCGTTGAGGCTGCCGGCCATGCGGTCGACCGCCGCGCCGAGGGCGCCCAGCTCGTCGGACCGGCCGGTGCTGGCGCGCCGCGTCAGGTCACCGTCGGCAATGGCCTGGGCGACGCTGCACAGCTCGCCCAGGCGGCGCCGGATCGCCAGCGTCATCAGCGCGACGATGGCGCTGGCCACGGCGATCGTGACCACGCAGGTCCAGACCAGCGACTGGCGCGCGGTGGTGGCCTCCTGGGCGGCCAGGGCCTGGGCCTGGCGCAGCGAGTCGGCGAGCTGCTCGCCCTGCTGATCCAGTTCGCCGACGAGGTGGCGGAACTGCTCGTCGAAGGCGGGCAGCGCCAGCAGCGCGGCGTCGCGGTGGTCGACGGCATGGCGGGCCAGTTCCAGCGCCGACTGGCCATAGGCACGTGCGGCGCTGCGGTTCTGGCGCACCCGGGCGACCAGCGCGGGCGGCAGCTCGTCGAAGGTCGACAGCCGGTCGAGCGCGTCCTCCAGCTCGCGGGCGTCTTCGGCGACATGGCGCAGCACGTCGTCCTGAGCCAGCTGCGGCACCTGCCCGACCAGCAGCGAGGCCAGCACGTCCGAGCGCAGCGCGTCGTGGACCATGTCGGCCTGCTTGTTCAGGTGCAGCGCCTCGGCCAGCCGGACCTGCCGGGCCTGGGCCTCGTCCTGGTGAGAAGAACTTCGCCACGCCAGCATCGCCAGCAGCAGCAGCGCGGCGGCGACGGCCGCGTTCAACGTGGCCAGCTTGGCCCGCAGCGACATCGCGGCGACGAGGTTCGTCATGTTCATCACGACATGTTCGTCGTGATGCGGTGAAAGCTGATATGGATCAGGAAAGCCTGAATGGGGGTGCGTGGCATGTGCACGTGCAAACGATCACGGCGGCGCGGTCCGTTTCTGGAATGCGGCGGCGACGAAGTCGACGAAGGCCCGCACCCGCGCGGCCAGCTGGTGGCGCTGCGGGTAGACCGCGTGGATGTCGGCGTCGGGCGTGTGGCACTGCGGCAGCACCTGCACCAGCCGGCCGCTGCGCAGGTGGCGTTCGATGTCCCATTCGGCCCGCATCAGGATGCCGTGGCCGTCGAGTGCCCAGTTGACCGCGATCTCGCCGTCGTTGGTCGACAGGCTGCCGCGCGTCTTGACGGCCTCGGTCGTGGCGTGGCGGCCGCGCCCGCTGGTCAGGCGCCAGACGCCATAGGCCTCCTCGCCCTGCCGGATGCCGATGCAGGCGTGGCGCGTCAGGTCGTTGGGCACGCGCGGCGTGCCGTGGCGGGCCAGGTAGGCCGGCGCGGCGCACAGCAGGCGCCGGTTCGGCGCGAGGTACTTGGCGAGGACCCGTGCATCCGGCGGCGCGCCGAAGCGGATGCAGACGTCGAAGGTGTCGTCGGTCAGCGGCGGCGGGTTGACCGACAGCTGCAGCTGCACCTCGACCTGCGGGTGCTGGCGCACGAAGCGCGAGATCAGCGGCGCGATGTGGCTGCGGCCGAATCCCAGCGTCGCGTTGACGCGCAGCAGTCCCTTGGGCGTGGCCTTGGAGACGCCCAGCAGGGCCTCCATGTCGTCGATCTGGCCGAGGATGCGGCGCGCGTGTTCGAGGTAGAGCTCGCCCTCGGGCGTCAGGCTCATGCGCCGGGTCGTGCGGTTGACCAGCGGCACGCCGACCCGCGCCTCCATCAGCGCCAGGTGCTTGCTGACCGCCGGCGTGGTGATGCCCAGCTCGCGGGCGGCGGCGCTCAGGCTGCCGGCACTCGCCAGCGCCGAGAAGAAGCCCAGGTCGGCCGGTTGAATGCGGGTCGTCATGGCGGCGCTTTCGGGTCGGCGGATTGTTGAATCCAGGTAAACGATGGATTCACTTTATCGCCGATCCGTCGGCCGGTCCGCTTCCTACAGTCCGCTCATTCCCAACCCTGCAACGACTGACGGAGAGTGCCCATGAAGACGTATTCGATCGCGACGATTCCCGGTGACGGCATCGGCCAGGAGGTCGTGCCGGCCGGGCGCCAGGTGCTCGAGGCGCTGGCGGCATCGAGCGAGCGCTTCCGCTTCGTGTTCGAGGACTTCGACTGGGGTGGCGACCACTACCGCCGTCACGGCGTGATGATGCCGGCCGACGGCCTGGAGGCGCTGCGCGGCAAGGACGCGATCCTGTTCGGTTCGGCCGGCGATCCGGCCATCCCCGACCACATCACGCTGTGGGGCCTGCGCCTGAAGATCTGCCAGGGCTTCGACCAGTACGCCAACGTGCGCCCGACCCGCATCCTGCCGGGCATCGACGCGCCGCTGAAGCGCTGCCGGCCGGAGGACCTGAACTGGGTCATCGTGCGCGAGAACTCGGAAGGCGAGTACTCCGGCGTCGGCGGCCGGGTCCACCAGGGCCATCCGATCGAGGCCGCGACCGACGTGACGATGATGACCCGCGCCGGCGTCGAGCGGGTCATGCGCTTCGCGTTCAAGCTGGCGCAGGGCCGGCCGCGCAAGCTGCTGACGGTGGTCACCAAGAGCAACGCCCAGCGTCATGCGATGGTGATGTGGGACGAGATCGCGCAGCAGGTCTCGCAGGAGTTCCCGGACGTGCGCTGGGACAAGGAGATCGTCGACGCCTGCACCGCCCGCATGGTCAACCGCCCGGCCTCGCTGGACACGCTGGTGGCGACCAACCTGCACGCCGACATCCTCAGCGACCTGGCCGCCGCGCTGGCCGGCAGCCTGGGCATCGCGCCGACCGGCAACATCGACCCGGAACGCCGTTATCCATCGATGTTCGAGCCGATCCACGGCTCTGCCTTCGACATCATGGGCAAGGGCCTGGCCAACCCGATCGGCACGTTCTGGAGCTGCGTGATGCTGCTCGAACACCTGGGCGAGGCCGAGGCCGCGCAAGCCCTGATGGCGGCGATCGAGCGGGTCACCGCCAACCCGGCGCTGCACACCGGCGACCTGGGCGGGCGCGCCACCACCGCGCAGGTCACGCAGGCGGTCTGCCAGGAACTGGCCGGCAACACCCGCTGAAGCCGCCGAGCCAGCCGGAGCCCCGCGTGACACGACCCGATCCACGCCAGCTGCTGCGCGCGCTGTTCGATGCGGCCATTGCCGCCGCGCAGCCGTCGCAGTGCCTGCCGGCGCACCTGCCGCTGCCACCGGGCGGTCCGGTCGATGTAGCCGGCCGCCGCCTGACGGTGATCGGCGCCGGCAAGGCCGCCGCCGCGATGGCCCGGGCGGTCGAGCAGCACTGGCCGGGGCCGTTGACGGGCCTGGTCGTGACCCGCTACGGCCATGCCGAGGCCTGCGAGCGCATCGAGGTCGTCGAGGCGGCCCATCCGGTGCCCGATGCCGCCGGCGAGACCGCCGCGCGGCGGCTGTTCGGCCTCGTGCAGGGCCTGCGCGCCGATGACCTCGTGCTGTGCCTGATGTCGGGCGGCGGCTCGTCGCTGCTGCCCTTGCCGCTGCCGGGCCTGAGCCTGGCCGACCTGCAGGCGCTGCACCGCGCGTTGCTGGCCAGCGGGGCCGGCATCGGCGAGATGAACACCGTGCGCCGGCATGTGTCGGCGATCCAGGGCGGGCGGCTGGCGCTGGCCTGCCACCCCGCGCGGGTCGTCAACCTGCTGCTGTCGGACGTGCCGGGCGACGACCCGGTCGACATCGCCTCCGGCCCGACCGTGCCGGACGCCAGCACCTGCGCCGATGCGCTGGCGATCCTGGCGCGCCATGCGATCGACGTGCCCGACGCCGTGCGGCAGACGCTGGCCAGCGGCGCAGGCGAGTCGGTCAAGCCGGGCGACCCGCGCCTGCCGGCGATCGAGACGCGCTTCATCGCCACGCCGCAGCAGGCGCTCGAAGCCGCCGCCGCCGTGGCCCGCGCGGCCGGCTACGAGGCCCACATCCTGGGCGACACGATCGAGGGCGAGTCCCGCGACGTCGCCACCACGCTGGCCGGCATCGCCCGCCAGGTGGCCCGTCGCGGCCAGCCGTTCCGGCCGCCGTGCGTGCTGCTGTCGGGCGGCGAGACGACGGTCACGCTGCGCGGCGAGCGATCCGGCACGGGCCGGGGCGGGCGCAACGTCGAGTTCCTGCTGGCGCTCGGACTGGCGCTGGACGGCGAGCCCGGCATCCACGCGCTGGCCGGCGACACCGACGGCGTCGACGGCCAGGACGACATCGCCGGCGCGCTGCTGGCGCCTGACACGCTGGCCCGCGCCCGTGCGCTGGGCCTGCGGCCACGCGAACGGCTCGATGCACACGACGGCCACGGCTTCTTCGAGGCCCTGGGCGATGCCGTCGTGACCGGGCCGACCCGCACCAACGTCAACGACTTCCGGGCCATCGTCATCGACGGTCGGCCTCTCGCTCCCTGATACCTGCCTGACCCCTCCCTGACCCCAGGCCGATCCCGCCACAGAGAACACCCACTGGAGACCGACATGAACGACACCCGCCCCGCACCTGCCTGGCACCCGCACCGCCGCCGCCTGCTGCAGGCCCTGGCCTGGACCGTTGCCGCGCCCGTGGCGATCGGCCTGGCGGCCGGCAGTGCCCGGGCGCAGGACTGGCCGAACAAGCCCGTCACGCTGATCGTGCCGTTCCCGGCCGGCGGCACCACCGACGTGCTGGCGCGTGCGCTGGGCGAGAAGCTGCAGCAGAGCCTGGGCCAGCCGGTGATCGTCGAGAACAAGCCGGGTGCCGGCTCGACGCTGGGCGCCGATTACGTCGCCAAGGCCCGGGCCGACGGCCATACGCTGCTGATGGGCGCGGTCCACCACACCATCGCCCCGGCGGTCTACCGCAAGCTGGCCTACGACTTCCAGAAGGACTTCGCGCCGATCACCACGGTCGCCCTGGTGCCCAACGTGCTGGTGGTCAATGCCGCGACACCGGCGAAGAACGTGGCCGAACTGGTCGCGCTGGCCAAGGCCCGGCCGGGCGGGTCGACCTACGGGTCCAACGGCAACGGCACGGCGCAGCACCTGATCGGCACGCAGTTCGAGAACCTCACTGGCACCGACCTGGTCCACGTGCCCTACAAGGGCAGCGGCCCGCTGGCGACCGACCTGCTGGGCGGCCAGATCACGATGTCGTTCGACACCATCACGCCGGTCCTGCCGCACATCCGCAGCGGCAAGCTGCGGGCGCTGGCGGTGACGACGGCCAGGCGTTCGGCCGCCCTGCCCGACGTGCCGACGCTCGACGAGGCCGGCCTCAAGGGCTTCAACATCGGCACCTGGTTCGGCGTGCTGGCACCGGCGGCGACGCCCCGCGACATCGTCGCGCGGCTCAACGCCGAGATGGTGAAGATCATCCAGTCGGCCGACTTCCGCAAGCGCATGGACGAGATCGGCGCCGAGCCGATCGGCAACAGCAGCGAGCAGATGGCCCAGCAGATCAAGGCCGAGACCGAGAAGTTCGCCAGGCTGGTGAAGGATGCGAAGGTGGTGATCGAGTGAGCGTCGCCGCCTGACCGCTGCGGTCCACCCGCCCCGGAAACGACAACGCCGACTCGAGGTCGGCGTCGTTGTCGAGGAAGGCTCCTCGGGACTTGCTGCTTGCTGCTTGGTTTGGCGCGCCCGGCTGGGATCGAACCAGCGACCCTTGGCTTCGGAGGCCAATACTCTATCCACTGAGCTACGGGCGCGAAAAACGAGAGTCTAGCAGCAAGATGCGCGGTGTCTGCACGCAACACCGGGCGCAGTTGTCGGCCCTCTATAATTCTGCGGTTTTGCGCACCGCCAGTCGGGTGCGCGGCGGATTCAACAACTGAGGACACCATGAGCGACGCTCAACACGCCCACGACGAACACGAAAGCCCGATCAAGACGCCCAAGCAGCTGATTGCGGCCGTCGTCTTCGCCTTCATCGTCCCGATCTTCGTGATCGTGCTGCTGGTGAAGAACGTGGGTTCGACGGCGCGCGACGGCGCGGGCGTCGACGCGATGGGTCCGGAAGCCACGGCCGCGCGCATCGCGCCGGTCGGTCAGGTCGCGATCAAGCTCGAAGGTGGCCCGGCCAAGACTGGCGAGGACGTCTTCAAGGCCCAGTGCACCGCCTGCCACACCGCTGGCCTGGCGGGCTCGCCCAAGTTCGGTGACGCCGGTGCCTGGGCCCCGCGCATTGCCACCGGCCTGGAAGCCCTGCTGAACTCGGCCCTGAAGGGCAAGGGCGCGATGGGCGCACAGGGCGGCGGCGACTTCAGCGACTACGAGATCGCCCGCGCCGTGGTCTACATGGCCAACGCCGGCGGCGCCAAGTTCGAGGAGCCGAAGGCTCCGGCTGCAGCCGCTTCCGCAGCGCAGTGACCTGACGAACGGACGTCTCCCGACGTCGACAAAGCCGACCCGAGGGTCGGCTTTTTTTCGTCTGTCCGCGTCAGGTCGTTTCAGGTGCCGAACGCCAGCGGCCCGGCCCCGGCACTCGGGTGGCAGATGTAGACCGTCGCCGGCTCGCCGCCCGGTGCGCGGTACTCGGCCGCCAGCGCCGCCTGCGCTTGCGGCACCTGCGACTCCGGCAGCAGCGCGACCACGCAACCGCCGAAGCCGCCACCGGTCATGCGCGCGCCGCCGGCATGGCCGATGACACGCTGCAGGATCTCGACCAGATGGTCGATCGGCGGCACCGTGATCTCGAAGTCGTCGCGCATCGACACATGCGAGGCCGCCATCAGCGCACCGACCCTCGCCATGTCGCCCGCGGCCAGCGCGGCGGCGGCGTCCAGCGTGCGCTGGTTCTCGGTGACGATGTGGCGGGCGCGGCGGAAGGTCAGCTCGTCCATATCGGCCTTGTCCTGCAGCAGCCGGGCGGTGTCGACATCGCGCAGCGCGGCGACGCCGTAGTGGCGCGCCGCCGCCTCGCATTGCTGGCGCCGGGTGTTGTATTCGCTGTCGACCAGGCCGCGCCGGACGTGCGAATGCGCGATCAGCACGGCGATGTCGTCGGGCAGGTGCACGGCTTGCGCGGCCAGGCTGCGGCAGTCGATCAGCAGCGCATGGCCGGCGGCACCGCGCGCCGAGATCAGCTGGTCCATGATCCCGCACTGGATGCCGACGAAGCGGTTCTCGGCCTGCTGCGCCAGCTGCGCCAGGCGCGTCGCATCGACGTCCAGCCCTTGCAGCGACTTGAAGGCCTGGCCGATCGCCACCTCCAGCGCCGCCGATGACGACAGCCCGGCGCCCTGCGGCACGTTGCCGGCCACCGCCAGGTCGCAGCCGCGCAGCGGCAGGCCATCGGCCAGCAGGGCCTGCACCATGCCGCGCACGTAGTTCGACCAGGCCAGACCGGGCTCGTCGAGATGCGTGATCGGCGCATCGAGGCCGAAGGTGTCGATGCGGTCGCTGTAGTCGGCCGCGACGACCCGCACCTGCAGGTCGTCGCGCGGGCGGGCCGCCACCAGCGTGTGGTACTCGATCGCGCAGGGCAGCACGAAACCGTCGTTGTAGTCGGTGTGTTCGCCGATCAGGTTGACGCGGCCGGGCGCCTGCACGAGGCAGGTCGGCGCCGTGCCGTAGGCCGTCCTGAACGAGGCGAGCACGCGGTCCTGCAGCGCCTGTGTCAGGGACTGGGTCGTGTCGGGCATGGTCGTCAGTCGCCGTAGCCGTGGGGGTTGGCCGACTGCCAGCGCCAGGTGTCCTCGCACATCGCGCGCAGGTCACGGGTGGCGCGCCAGCCGAGCTGCTGCTGCGCCCGCGCCGGATCGGCCCAGCAGGCCGCGACGTCGCCGGGGCGGCGGTCGGTGATGCGGTGTGGCAGTTCGCGGCCGCAGGCGGCACCGAAGGCCGCGAGCATCTGCAGCACGCTGACACCGGCGCCGGTGCCGAGGTTGAAGACGTGCAGGCCGGCGCGGCCGTGGCCGTGGTCGAGCGCGGCCAGGTGGCCTTCGGCCAGGTCCATCACGTGGATGTAGTCGCGCACGCCGGTGCCATCGGGCGTCGGGTAGTCGTTGCCATAGACGCTCAGGAACTCGCGCCGACCGACGGCGACCTGGGCGATGAAGGGCATCAGGTTGTTCGGCACGCCTTGTGGGTCTTCGCCGAGCCGGCCGCTCGGGTGCGCGCCGACCGGGTTGAAGTAGCGCAGCGCGGTCAGCGACCACGACGGGTCCGAACGCGCCAGGTCGGCCAGCACCTGCTCGACCATCAGCTTGCTGCGGCCGTAGGGATTGGTGGCCGAGGTCGGCGCGTCCTCGCGCAGCGGCAGCACCGGCGCGTCGCCGTAGACCGTCGCCGACGAGCTGAAGACCAGCGTGCGCGTGCCGGCCGCCTGCATCGCCGCCAGCAGCACCAGCGTGCCGTGCACGTTGTTGTCGAAGTAGCTCAGCGGCTGAGCCACCGACTCGCCGACCGCCTTCAGGCCGGCGAAGTGGATGACCGCGTCGATGCGCTCGCGCACCAGCAGGTCGTCGAGCAGCGCGCGGTCGCGGATGTCGCCCTGCACGAAGGCCGGACGGCTGCCGGCGACCTCGGCGATGCGGTCGATCACGCCGGCCTTGGCGTTGTGCAGGTTGTCGAGGATGACCGGCCGGTGACCGGCCGCGATCAGCGCGATCGTCGTGATGCTGCCGATGTAGCCGGCCCCGCCGGTGACGAGGATGTTCATGTCGGGTCCGTCAGCCTTTCGAGGCGCCGAGCGTCAAGCCGGCGATGAACTGCTTCTGCATCAGGAAGAAGATGGCCACCGGCGGCAGCGCCGCGACGATCGAGCCGGCCGACACCAGGTGCCACTGCGCCACCCACATGCCGTTGAGCGACTTCAGCCCGCCGGTGACCGGCATCGCGTGGTCGCCCTGGATCAGCACGGTCGACCAGAAGTAGTCGTTCCAGATGAAGGTGAAGACCAGCACCGCGAGCGCGGCCAGCGCCGGGCGGACCAGCGGCAGCACCACGCGCCAGAAGATCTGGAACTCGTTGGCGCCCTCGATGCGCGCGGCCTCGACCAGTTCCATCGGCAGGTCGCGGATGAAGTTGCGCATGAAGAAGGTGCAGAAGCCGGTCTGGAAGGCGATGTGGAACAGCACCAGGCCGGTGATGGAGTCGTACAGCCCCATGCGCAGGCTCAGGTCGCGCACCGGCACCATCAGGATCTGGAACGGCACGAAGTTGCCGCCCACGAAGATGAAGAAGACCAGCAGGTTGAGCTTGAAGCGGTAGACGCCGAGCGCGTAGCCCGCCAGGCAGGCCAGCGAGACCGCGCCGATCACCGTCGGCAGCGTCACCAGGAAGCTGTTGCCGATGTAGCGCAGGATCGGCGTGTTGGTGAACACGGCGGTGTAGTTCTCGATGACCTGCCACTGCGTGGGCAGGCCCCAGTAGTTGCCGCTGGCGATGTCGCCCTGGCCACGCAGGGAGGTCAGCGCCACCGCGATGATCGGCAGCAGCCAGACGATCAGCGCGATCGGCAGGGCCACCTGATAAAGCCAGCGGGTCGGCGCCGAGGTCTTGGCGATCGGGGTCGGGAACATCAGGCGGTTTCCTTCTCTTGCTGGTGGATGCGCCACAGCACGAACAGGATGTAGACCAGCATGACCGCGAACAGCACGGTCGCGATCGCGGTGCCATAGCCCATGCGGTAGCCGTATTCGGACAGCGCCTTCTCGTACATGTAGTAGGCGAGCACGCGCGAACTGCCGTAGGGGCCGCCCGAGGTCATGATGGAGATCATGTCGAAGCTGCGCAGCGAGCCGATGATGGTCACCACCACCGCGATGAAGGTGGCCGGCCGCAGCTGCGGCAGCACCACGTGGCGCAGCATCGACCAGCCCTTGGCGCCCTCCAGGCGCGCGGCCTCGATCAGGTCGGGGCGCAGGTTGTTCAGGCCGGTGAGGTACAGGATCATGCAGTAGGCCACCTGGGGATACAGGCCGGCCAGCACGATGCCGTAGGTCACCCAGTGTTCATCGGCCAGCACGGAGATCGGCTGCATGCCGAACAGGCCGAAGATCTCGCCGACCAGGCCGTTGGCCGGGTTGTAGAACCACGTGAAGATCAGGCCGATCACGCCTTGCGAGATCACGAAGGGGAAGAAGAACATCGACTTGATCGCGCGGATCCCGAACACCGTCTGGTTCAGGAACAGCGCCAGGCCGAGGCCGATCGGCACGGCCAGCAGGAAGCCCACCAGCCAGATCACGTTGTTCTTCAGCGCGATGAAGAAGTCGGGGTCGGTGGCCAGCTCGCGGTAGTTGTCCAGGCCGATCCAGCGGGCGGCGCCCAGGCCGTCCCAGTCGTAGAAGCTCAGCGCGATCGACTCGACGATCGGCACCAGCACGTAGACCGTGAACATCAGCGCGGCGGGCGCGAGGAACAGCCACGGCGCGATGTCGCGCTGGTGGCGGGTCCACCAGGAGAAGTGCCGGGGCACAGGGGTCTGGCTCATGGCGGTGGAGGGTTCCGAGGGAATGGGGAATCAGCTTCGGACGGCCGGGTTCGGCATGTCCGTTTCTGGCAGCGCCCGGACCGGGCATGGGGACCGGTCCGGGCGCGGGCGGCTCAGGGGCCGCCCGTCGGGTCAACGCTGCGCCTTACTTGTAGACGCGACCGCGGACCTGTTCGAGGCGTTCGAGCACTTCCTTGCGCGACTCGGGCTTGATCATGTAGCGCTGGAAGCCTTCCATGCCGGCCTTGGCCATCTCGGCGGGCGCGTCGCGGTCGTAGAACTGGCCGAGCGCGTAGGCGTTCGACAGCATCGCGAAGCCGTCCTTGAGGTAGACGTCGGTCGGGCGCGTGGCGTCCTTGTTGACCGGCAGCTGACCCAGGATCGCGTTGACCTCCGACTGCACCTTGGCGCTCGCGGCATAGGCCAGGAAGCGACGTGCGTCAGCCTTGTTCTTGGCCTTGGCGGGGATGTGGATCGTGTCGGTCGGGGCGTCCTCGGCCATCGGCACGTTGTTGATCTTCGGGAACTGCATGAAGCCCAGCTGCGCCTCGCTCAGGCCGGCCTTCTTCATCGGGTCGACCGCGAAGTTGCCCATCAGGTACATCGCGGCCTCGCCCTTGACGAAGGCGGGCACGGCGTCCTGCCAGTCGATGCCGGCGTGGTTGGCCAGGAAGTAGCCCGGCTTGGTCAGCTCGTCCCAGCGGTCGAAGACTTCCTGCACGCGCTTGTCGGTGTAGGGCACCTTGCCGGCGGTGAGGTCCATGTGGAACTCGTAGCCGTTGACGCGCATGTTGAGGTAGTCGAACCAGCCACCGGTCGGCCACAGGGCCTTGGTGCCGATCGCGAACGGCGTGACGCCGGCGGACTTCAGCTTGGCGCAGGCGGCGACCAGCTGCTTCCAGTCGGTCGGCACGGCGATGCCGTTCTTCGCGAAGATGTCCTTGCGGTAGTAGATGCCCCACTGGTAGTAGGTGTAGGGCACGCCCCACTGCTTGCCGCCGATGGTCATCGACGCGGCGGCCGACTTCAGCTTGTCGTTCAGGCCTTCCTTGGCCCAGACGTCGGACACGTCGTCGAACAGGTTGGCGTTGACGAACGGGGCCATGCGGTTGCCGGCGTACCAGGTCACGATGTCCGGAGGATCCGCGGTCAGGAAGTTGCGGATCGAGGTCTTGAAGCCTTCATGGTCGAAGGTGTTGATCTTGACCGTCACGTCCGGGTTGGCGGCCATGAAGCCCTTGGCCATCGCATCCCACGCGGCCTTGGGCGCCGGGTCGGACGCATCGGTGTTGATCACCAGCGTGCCGGCCTGGGCGCTGACCCAGGCCAGCCCGGCCAGGGCGAGGGCACTCAGTCGTGCCTTGTTGCGCATCGTCATCGTCAGTCTCCTGTTGTGGCAGGCCGTCAGGCCTGCGGTGCGGTGTCGGCGCCCGATGGGGACGGCGCCGTCTGCGTGTGCCACAGGGCGATGCCCCGTGGCGCCAGCGTCGCGCCGCCGATCAGCGGCCGGCTCGACGTGGATCCGTGGTCCGACCCGTCCGGCTGCCAGTGCAGCGTCGCGTCGGAGAAATTGCAGGCCAGCGTCAGCGCGCCGAAGCGGCTGATGCGCAGGCCGTCGTGCAGCGGTTCGACCGCCAGACCGGCCGATTCGGCGGCGCGCTGCAGCAGTGCGCGCCAGCCGCCTTCATCGAGCCAGCCGGCGACGTAGCGCACGGCGCCCGAGCCAACCGCATGGCGGGTCTGGGCCGGCCGTCCGTCGTCGCCGAAGACGGCCTCGACCGTCACGCCCTCGGTCACTGCCAGGTCCTCGCGCCAGCGGCTGACCTCGCTGGAGGTCCAGCCACCGGCCAGTTCGGCGGTCGGCAGCAGCGTCACCGACAGGCCCGGCGGCAGCGAGGCGACCCGTTGCACGGCGACACCGGCGATCGGCCGCAGCGCGCCGGGCGGCAGTTCGGCCGGGAAGGACAGCATGTCCGTTTTTGACCCGGCACGCGGCCCGAGCACGACCTGCGCGCCAGCCTGCGCGGCCCGCGCCAGTGCGGCGGCGAGCGCGTCGCTGGCGTGCATCTGCACCGGCAGCACGATCAGGCGCCAGGCCTCTGGCGTGGCGTTGACCAGGGCGGCGGGCGAGACGATGTCGACGTCCAGGCCCAGGGCGCGCAAGGCCGCATAGACGCGGAAGTGCAGCTCGACCGGGTTGTAGTCGGCGCCCTGCGGCTGGATCTGCGCCATCCAGACGCTGGCGTAGTCGAACACCAGCGCGACGCGGTTGACGATGCCCGGCGCGGCCAGCTCGGCCAGCTGCGGCAGCGCACGCAGTTCCTCGCCGACCTGCGCGGCTTCGAGCCCGCCCTGGTCGACGCTGCGATCGGGCCGGTGCAGGCCGGTGTGCATCTGCTCCTGCGCCCAGGGCGCCTGTCGCCAGCGGAAGTAGCTGACCACCTCGGCCCCGTGGGCCAGCGCCTGCCAGGTCCACAGCCGCACCATGCCGTCGTGCGGGGCCGGGTTCCAGCTGGCCCAGTTGACGGGGCCGGGCTGCTGCTCCATCACCCACCAGCGGCCATGGCCCGGGGCGCCGGGGCGCACGCTGGCGCACATGCCGCGGTAGAGGTCGTGGTGGAAGGCGGGGATGTCGGGGTGACCCGTGCGGGCCAGCGCGGCCTTCTCGTCGGCGCGCAGGAAGAAGTTCTGCGTGAAGCCCAGCGGGTAGCTGTCCCAGGTCGCGATGTCGAGATCGGCCGCCACCTCGTGGTGATCGAACTCGGTGAAGAAGCCCATGTAGTTGTGGGACACCGGCCGGCCGGGCGACAGCTCGCGCAGGATGTCGCACTGCTCGCGGTTGAAGGCGCGGACCTCGGACGACGCGAAGCGGCGCCAGTCCAGCCGGTGCGCCGGATGGGCTTCGGTGACCGTGCCGACGGGGGCGTCGACCTCGTCGAAGCTGCGGTATTCCATGCTCCAGAACACGGTGCCCCAGGCCTGGTTCAGCGCCTCGATGCTGCCGTGGCGTTGCGCCAGCCAGCGCCGGAAGCCGGCCTTGGCGGCGTCCGAATAGCTCAGCACCGTGTCGTGGCAGCCGTATTCGTTGTCGGTCTGCCAGGCGGCGACGGCCGGGTGACGGCCATAACGTTCGGCGACCGCGCGGCTGATGCGGCGCGACTCGGCCCGGTAGCCGGCGTGCGAGAAGCAGTAGTGGCGGCGCGAGCCGTAGCCGCGCGGATGGCCGTTGGCGTCGATCGCCAGCATGTCGGGCATCGCGTCGACCAGCCACTTCGGCGGCGTCGCGGTCGGCGTGCACATCACGATCTTCAGGCCCTGCGCATGCAGGGTCTCGACCGCCTCGTCCAGCCAGGACCAGTCGAAGGTGCCGGGCGTCGGCTCGATGCGGCTCCAGGCGAACTCGGCGATGCGCACCCAGGTGATGCCCATCTCGCGCATCCGGCGGGCATCGTCGGCCCACCAGTCGCGCGGCCAGTGTTCGGGGTAGTAGCAGACGCCGAGTTGCATGGACGGTCGGGTGTCGTCAGGGTGAGGTCGGCCCACGCAGGCTCATCGCGTGAGCCTGCGGGGAAGGGTTCGGGCGTGGTTCTCGGGCGGCGATCAGGTCGCCGTTCAAGCCGCTTGCGGCAACAGCAGGTCCGTGTCCGCGATCAGCCGGGGCAGGGCGTGGCCTTGCGGGTCGAACAGGTGGATGGCGGCGGCTGGCATCGCGAGTGCGATGCGGTGGCCGGCGACCGCGTGGGCGTGGCCGGGGGCCTTGGCGACCAGCGCGTCGCCACCGGCGGCCAGGCTGTGTTCGCCGTCGCCGGCATCGAGGTACAGGAAGGTCGATTCGCCCAGCCGCTCCTGCCACTGCACCGGCCGCACGATGTGCTGCGTGGCGGTGCCCAGCTCGGTGTGTTCGGGGCGGATGCCCAGCGTCACCGGCGTGCCGGGTTGCAGACTGCGCGCGTCGACATGCGCTTCGAGCTGCTCGTTCGTGCCGTTGATCTTGACGACCGCCGAGCCCGGCCCGGCGCTGACCAGCGTGGCCTTCAGGAAGTTCATCTTCGGCGAGCCGATGAAACCCGCGACGAACAGGTTGCGCGGCCGGTGGTAGAGCTCCAGCGGCGAGCCGCACTGCGCGACCGAGCCCTCGCGCGCCACCGCATCGCCGGTGTTGAGCAGCAGGATGCGGTCCGCGAGCGTCATCGCCTCGACCTGGTCGTGCGTGACGTAGACGGTCGACGCGCGGCCGAAGTCGCGGTGCAGCTTGGCGATCTCGAAGCGCGTCTGCACGCGCAGCGCGGCGTCCAGGTTGGAAAGCGGCTCGTCGAACAGGAACACGCCCGGCTCGCGCACGATGGCCCGGCCGATGGCCACGCGCTGGCGCTGGCCGCCCGACAGGGCCTTGGGCTTGCGCTCCAGCAGGTGTTCGAGCTGCAGCACCCGGGCGGCGGCGCGGACTTTCTCGTCGATCACCTTCCTGTCGACCTTCGCCAGCCCCAGGCCGAAGGCCATGTTCTCGTAGACCGACATGTGCGGGAACAGCGCGTAGGTCTGGAACACCATCGCGACGCCGCGATGCGCCGGCGGTACCTCGTTCATCAGCGTGCCGCCGATGCGCAGGTCGCCGGAGGTGATGTCCTCCAGCCCGGCAATCATGCGCAGCAGCGTCGACTTGCCGCAGCCCGACGGGCCGACGAAGACGCAGAACTCGCCTTGCGCGATCTGCAGGTCGACCTGGCGGATCACCGGCGGCATGTCGCCGTAGGCCTTGAAGACGTTCTGGAGTTCGATGCTGGCCATGGTGGGTGGGGGTGCGGCGGGCGTCGGCGCGGGTCGATGGGATGGGGCTGATTGTGGTGCTAATAAAATTAGCGATAATTGGTGAAAACCCGCCCCGATCGATCCTCGAAAACCCCGCCAACGGGCGGGCGATCAGCGTCGCCGCACCGTCTCGCGTTCCACCAGCGGGCAGTCGATCTTGGTCAGCGCGCGGCGGTGGCCGCCGTTGCGCGGGCCGGCCTCGGCGGTGGCGCTCTCGGCCAGCAGGGCCTCGACCGCCGCGCGGCCCATCTCGTAGTTGGGCAGCACCATCGTGGTCAGCGGCGGGTGGGTGTGGCGCGAGATCTCCTGGTCGTCGTAGCCGATCAGCGAAACGTCCTCGGGCACCTTCTTGCCGAGCTGGGCCAGCGCCTCCAGCGCGCCGATCGCCATCAGGTCGTTGGCGCAGAAGATCGCGCTGGGTGGACGCGGCAGCGCCATCAGCGCCATCGTGCCGTCGAAGCCGCCGCTGTTCATCCAGTCGCCGTCGCGCACCAGCGCGGGGTCGAAGGGCAGGTCGGCCGTCGCCAGCGCGCGCCGGTAGCCCTTCAGGCGGTCCTTGGCGGCCTCCATCCACGGCTCGCCGTTGATGAAGCCGATGCGGGTGTGGCCGGCGCTGATCAGGTGGTCCGTCGCCGCATGGCCGCCGCCCACCTCGCCCGGCACGATGGTCGGGAAACGCCCGCCGTCGTCGTGGCAGTTCAGCAGCACGGTGGGCACCTCGTGCAGCGCCTCCGGCACCTGCGCCGCGCGCGTGAAGATCGTCGAATAGATGACGCCCAGCAGCTGCGGATGGGCCCGCAGCGCGGCGATCGCGGCGGCTTCCTGGTCGGCGTTGCTGCGGGTCACGCACACGCTCAGCACGCAGCCGTGTTCCCAGGCCGCGTCGCGCGCGCCGTCGACGCTGACGACCGGGTGCGGGCTGGTCGAGATCTCGTCGACCAGGTAGCCGATCAGGTTGCGGCGCGGCCCGGCGGCATCGGCCGGCAGGACCTCGTCGGCGCTGCCTTCGCGGCGCGGCAGGCGGTAGCCCAGCTCGACGGCGGCGCTCAATACCTTGGCGCGGGTGGCGTCCGACAGGCGGGCGCTGCTGACGTTGTTGAGCGCCATCGACACGGTCGATTGCGACACGCCGGCCGCCTTGGCGACATCGGTCATGGTCGGGCGGCGGCTGGGAGGAGGGGCGGGCTTGCGTGGGGTCACGGTCGTCTCGGGCAGGTCGATCGGCGGCGGTTGCGAATTATTGGCGCTGCGCGACGCGATCCCGGCGCGCGTGCCGCCCGCCAGCCGTCCGGCCGGGCGCTCCACGCGGGGCAAGGCGGTCTCTGGGTCGATCATGGATCGGATGCTGATAGCTAATAAATTTGCTGATATTGGTGGAAACACCATGATCATGAATCGGCCGGCTGCGTATCCTTCGAGCTAACACGCGTTAGGTGCTGGCCGGAAGACGGCAGGAAGCCTGGACGCGACGATTCACCGCCTGCACAGGCTCCACACCGACAGGTCTGCCGCGATGTCCACTTCCACCCCAGGTCCCGTCCCGCTCAAGGGCGTTGCCCGCGTGCTGCGTGACCTGCGTGCCGCCGTCTCGCCGCTGCGCCGGCTGGAGACCGTCACCGGCCTGATGCTGGTGCTGCCGGCGCTGATCGGCTTCGTGCTGTTCTATGCGATGCCGGCGGTGCGGGCGCTGGAGATCAGCTTCACCGACTGGAACCTGCTGAGCCCGCCCAAGCCGGTCGGCTGGGCCAACTACGCCAAGATGCTCGACGACGGCCGCTTCTGGCAGGGCATGAAGCTGTCGCTGTACTACGTGCTGCTGAACATCCCCCTGCAGACCGTGCTCGGGCTGTTCCTGGCCGTCGCGATGGACCGGCTGACCCGCTCGCTGTTCGTCAAGTCGGTCGTGCTGCTGCCCTACCTGCTGTCGAACGTGCTGGTCGCGCTGATGTGGGTCTGGCTGCTCGACCCGCTGCTGGGCGGCGTCAACCACCTGATCACCGCCACCGGCCTGGACCGCCAGCCCTTCTTCGCCAGTCCGGACCAGTCTCTGGCGACCGTCGCGGCGGTCAACATCTGGCGTCACATGGGCCTGATCGCGCTGCTGTTCCTGGCCGGCCTGCAGAACATCCCGCGCTACCTCTACGAGGCCGCCGCGCTCGAAGGCGCGAGCGAATGGCAGATGTTCCGCCGCATCACGCTGCCGCTGCTGCGCCCGGTGATGGTGTTCGTGCTGGTGACCAGCGTGACCGGCTCGTTCCAGATCTTCGACACCGTGGCCGTGGCGACCAATGGCGGGCCGCTGGACTCGACCCGCGTGATCGTCCACTACATCGTCCAGAACGCCTTCAGCTTCTACAAGATGGGCTACGCCTCGGCGATGTCGATGACGCTGTGCCTGGTCATGATCGCCTACACGATGGTGCAGATGCGCATCCTGCGGGCCAACGAGAACGACCTGGCCTGATCGGCGGGAACCCCGATCCACACGGCCCGAAACGCGAAGAGAGCATCGCCATGTCTGCAGCCATTCCCACCCCCGTCGTCCCATCCGCCAGCGTGCGCGCCCGCCGCGTGTCGGCCTCGCGCTGGCTCGCCTGGGGCATCCTGGGCCTGATGATGTTCGTCACGCTGGCGCCGCTGTGGCTGGTGCTGAAGACCGCGATCACGCCGAGCACCGACCTGTTCACGCAGAGCGCGCAGCTGTTCCCCGATCACCCGACCGCCGCGCACTTCCTGCGCGTGCTGGGCCTGCTCAGCCCCGAGGAGGCGATGTCGCATGGCGGCTCGGGGGCGCAGATCAACTTCATCGGCGCGCTGGTCAACTCGCTCGCGTTCACCGGCATCGTGGTCGTCATGCAGGTGCTGACCAGCGCGATGGCCGCCTATGCCTTCGCCCGCCTGCGCTTCCCCGGCCGCGACGTGCTGTTCGGGCTGTTCGTGGCCTCGATGATGGTGCCCGGCGTCGTCACCTTCATCCCCAACTTCATCCTGGTCAAGGACCTCGGCTGGCTCAACACGCTGGCCGGCATGGTCGCGCCGTTCTGCCTGTTCTCGGCCTTCGGCATCTTCTTCCTGCGCCAGTTCTTCATGTCGATCCCGCGAGACCTGGAAGAGGCCGCGATGCTCGAAGGCGCCTCGCCGCTGCGGATCTTCTGGACCGTGGTGCTGCCGCTGGCGACCACGCCGATCGCGACCATCGCGATCCTGCAGGGCATCAACATGTGGAACGAGTTCTTCTGGCCCTTCCTGGTGGCCAAGGACGAGGAGAAGCGCGTGCTGACCGTCGCCCTGCAGAGCTTCAAGTCGCAGACGCCGCAGGGCCAGCCCGACTGGACCGGCCTGATGGCCGCGACCGCGCTGACCATCCTGCCCACGCTGCTGCTGCTGGTCGCCTTCGGCCGCAAGGTGGTCGAGTCCGTCCAGTTCAGCGGCAGCAAGTGAACCAAATCCATTCCTGCCGTTCCAAATCCCCCGCATTGCCGGCCAACGGCCTGCATTTCCCCCCAGCGCCACACCGGCGCCTTTCATGACCCCAGAGGAGACCTGTCCATGACCATCCGCCGTCACATCCTGTCCGCCGCCGCGCTGCTCGCCGCCGCCGGTGCCGCCCACGCCGTCGACGTCAAGTACGTGCTGTGGGACTCGGGCCAGCGCCCGGCCTACCAGCAGTGCGCGAGCGACTTCGAGAAGGCCAACCCCGGCATCTCGATCAAGATCAGCCAGCAGGGCTGGGACGAGTACTGGACCGGCATCTCGACCGGCTTCATCTCGGGCACCGCGCCGGACGTGTTCACCAACCACCTGGCCAAGTACCCCGAGTTCGCCAAGAACAACCAGCTCGTCGACCTGGCCCCGCTGGTCAAGCGCGACGGCGTCAAGACCGACATCTATTCGAACGGCCTCTACGACATCTGGGGCCGTGACGGCAAGCAGTACGGCCTGCCCAAGGACTGGGACACCATCGCCTTCATCGTCAACATGGACGTGGCGAAGAAGGCCGGCGTGACGCTGGCCGATCTCAACAACATGACCTGGAACCCGAAGGACGGCGGCAGCTTCGAGCAGATCGTCAAGAAGCTGACGATCGACGCCAACGGCAACAACGCGCTGAGCCCGAAGTTCGACAAGACCAAGGTCGCCACCTACGGCTATCAGAACCCGGGTTCGGGCGGCATGATGGGCCAGACCGAATGGAGCCACTTCGCCGTCTCCAACGGCTTCAAGTTCCAGGACAAGCCCTGGGCCGGCAAGTTCTATTACGACGACCCGAAGCTGGCCGAGACCATCCAGTACATCGCCGGCCTGCCGGGCAAGGGCGTGTCGGCCACGGCCGAGGACGTCAGCAAGCTGGGCTCGGGCGGCATGTTCATGGCCGGCAAGGCCGCGATCATTCCGGAGGGCTCGTGGATGATCAACCACTTCGCCAGCAACACGAAGTTCAACTACGCCTGGGTGCCGCTGCCCAAGGGCCCGACCGGCACGCGCGCCACCATGTTCAACGGCCTGGCCGATTCGATCTGGGTCGGCAGCAAGGTCAAGGAAGAAGCGTGGAAGTGGGTCAAGTACCTGGGTTCCGAGGCCTGCCAGAGCGTCATCGCCAAGGCCGGCGTGGTCTTCCCGGCGGTCAAGGGCCTGCCTGACACGGTGACCGCCGTGCACAAGGCCAAGGGCATCGACGACTCGGCCTTCCTGGAGATGGCCAAGGGCAAGACCTTCCTGGCGCCCATCGCCGACAACGGCTCGCAGGTCAACGAGCTGATGGCCAACGCGATCGACTCGGTGCTGCGTGGCAAGGCCCCGGCCGCGACCGCGCTGAAGGACGCCAACACGCAGGTCAACGCGCTGTTCAAGTGATGAGCTGACCGGGCGGGCCCGTGCCCGTCCGGTCGATCGACCTGATGTCTCCGAGGCGCTGTCGGCAGGGACTCCGCCAGCGCGGGTTCACGTGCCGGGGCTGTTCGCTCCGGCACGTCTTTTCAACGTCCTGAAGTTCATCCGCACACCATGACGAACGTCGCCTCGACCCGCCGCCTGAAGATCACGCTGATCGGTGCCGGCAGCACCGTGTTCACCCGCAACCTGCTGGGCGACATCCTGGCCTGGCCGGAACTGGCCGGCGCCGAGATCGCGCTGCACGACATCGACGCGCACCGTCTGTCGCTGTCCGAACAGGTCGCACACCGCATCGCCGATGCACTCGGCGCCAAGCCGGTCATCACCGCCAGCACCGACCGCCGCCGCGCGCTCGACGGCGCACGTTTCGTCATCAACACCATCCAGGTCGGCGGCTACAAGCCGGCGACCGTGACCGACTTCGACATCCCGAAGAAGTACGGCCTCGAACAGACCATCGGCGACACGCTGGGCATCGGCGGGATCATGCGCGGGCTGCGCACCATCCCCGTGATGCTCGACATGCTGCGCGACATGGAGGAGGTCTGCGCGCCTGGCGCGATCCACCTCAACTACGTCAACCCGATGGCGATGATCACGTGGGCGCTGAACGCGTCGTCCACCCGCATCCCGACCGTCGGCCTGTGCCACAGCGTGCAGCACACGGCCGGCGAGCTGGCGCGTGACCTGGGCATCCCCGTCGAGGAGATCCAGTTCCATTGCGCCGGCATCAACCACATGTCCTTCTACCTGCGCTTCGAGCACCAGGGCCAGGACCTCTACCCGCGACTGCGCGAGATCCACCGCACCGGCGCGATGCCCGACTGGAACCGCGTGCGCTACGAGATGCTGCACCAGCTCGGCCATTTCCCGACCGAGTCCAGCGAGCACTTCGCCGAGTACGTGCCGTGGTTCATCAAGCAGGGCCGCGAGGACCTGCTGAAGAAGTTCAACATCCCGCTGGACGAGTACCCGGGCCGCTGCCAGGTCTTCGAACACGCGTGGCCCTACATCGAGCGCGAGCTGGAGACGCCCGGCTCGCAGGACCCGGCCGCGTTGCTGGCGCAGCTGCGTGCGGCCGGCATCCACGTGATGAAGCGCTCGATCGAGGACGCGCCGCACATGCTCGAAGGGCTGCGCCATGTCGAGCGCAGCGTCGAGTACGGCAGCTCGATCATCCATTCGGTCGTGACCGGCCAGCCCTGCACGATCAACGGCAACGTCCTGAACCACCAGCTGATCGACAACCTGCCGCAAGGCTGCGCCGTCGAGGTGCCCTGCGTGGTCGACCACAACGGCGTGCAGCCCACACGGATCGGTGAACTGCCGGTCCAGCTGGCCGCGCTGATGCGCACCAACGTCAACGTGCAGGAACTGGTCGTCGCGGCGGTGCTGAAGAAGAACCGCGAGCACGTCTACCATGCCGCGATGCTGGACCCGCACACCGCCGCGACGCTCGACCTGTCGCAGATCCGCGCGATGGTCGACGAGCTGCTGGCGGCGCACCGGCCCTTCCTGCCCGAGTACCTGCACGGCTGAACGGCCGACCCGACCGAGCCTTTCCTCAGTCCGTGACCGACACGCTGCGCACGCCCACCACCAGTGCCGAGGTCGCCCGCCAGGCGGGTGTCTCGCGCACGACGGTGAGCTTCGTGCTCAATGGCGTCGACAACCGCGGCATCAGCGAGACCACCCGCGAACGGGTGCTGGCCGTTGCCCGCGAGCTGGGTTACGCGCCCAACGCCGCTGCCCGCCAGCTGGCCGGCGGCAGCAGCGGCACGGTCGGGCTGGTGATCCCGCAGGCGGCGCATCTCTACACCGACGTCTTCCTCTCGCAGATGGTGGCCAGCGTCAACGACACCTGCCACCGCGAGGGCCTGAAGCTGCTGATCGAGTCGACCGAAGGCGAAGGCCGCGAGCCCGGCGGATTCATCCAGCTGGTGCAGGCCCGACGCATCGACGGCCTGCTGATCGTCAGCCCGCGCCGCGACGTCTACGAGCACCTGCACCGCATCGTCGAGGCCGGCATCCCGCTGGTCGTGCTGGGTCGTGCGCCACGCGGGCTGGAGCACATCCAGGCCTTGCCGACCGAGAACAACCGCGCCACCGCCGACCTGCTGGCGCACCTTCAGCGCATGGGCCACCGCCGCATCGGCCATGTCGCCTTCGCGCCGCCCGAGATCCTGGCGTCGCACGAGCGCATCGGCAGCTGGCGCGAGGCGCTGGAGGAAGACGGCATCACGCCCGATCCCGCCTGGCTGACCCACGCCGACATCAGCGCCGCCAGCGGCCTGGCCGCCACCCGTCAGCTGCTGGCTCAGCAAATGAGCCTGCCGCCCGAGCGCCGCATCACCGCGCTGTTCGCCGGCAACGACACGATCGCCTTCGGCGCGCTGCGCGCCATCACCGAGGCCGGCCTGCGCGTGCCCGACGACATCGCCGTCGTCGGCTTCGACGACATCCCGCTGGCCGCCTACGCCAGCCCGCCGCTGACGACGGTGCGCACGCACCCGATCGAACAGGGCCACGAGGCCGTCATCAGCCTCGTCTCCCAGCTGCGCAAGGTGCCGCGCCCGCCCTTCGGCGACGCCATCACCGAACCCGAGCTGGTCGTGCGCGAGTCCTGCGGCGCGCGCCGCTGACCCCCGCATTTGCGGCATCGGCAGCATCCGCATCCACCCTCGTTTCGAGTCTTTCCACCCGGACATGTCATGACCCTTCGGGGGTTTGCGGTCGAGCATCGCCCGCACGACCAACCCACGTGGAGACGCCATGACGCTCGCACCCCCCCGCCCGAACCTGATCCTCGGCGGCGACTTCAACAGCCTCGAACAGACCTTCGTCACCGACTACCTGCTGCGCTCGCAGGCCGCAGGCGCCGGCACCGCCGCCGTCGTGACGGCCCCACCGAACTGGGGACTGGGCAGCCGCACCGGCCACGGTGGCAGCGGTGACCGCTTCCTGATGGTCGACGGCGCCACCGATGCCAGCAAGGTCTGCTGGGGTCAGGACATCACGCTGGTCCAGGGCCAGGCCTACGAGTTCGGTGTCTGGGTGAATGCCAATGCCGGCGTGGCCCTGCAGCTGCAGGTCGGCGGACGCGACGTCGGCCTGGTGCAGGTGCCCGCCGCTGGAACCGGTTGGCAGAAGATGACCGTGAGCTTCATCGCGGCCGAATCGGGCACGTCCCGCGTCGCCTTGCGCGACCTGGCCACCGGCAGCAGCTCGAACGACTTCGGCCTCGACGACCTCAGCCTGCGGGCGGTCGACCTGCCGGTGCCGGCGCCCGACAGCCTGATCGTGGGAGGCGACTTCAACAGCAGCTTCCAGACCTTCTCGAGCGACTACCGGCTGCAGGGCCAGGCCCACGGCGCCGGCACGGCCGCCGTGGTGACGGCACCGCCGGCCTGGGGCCTGGGCAGTCGCACGGGCCACGGCGGCAGCGGTGACCGCTTCCTGATGGTCGACGGCGCGACCGATGCCACCCAGGCGTTCTGGCGCCAGGACGTCGCGCTGGTCGCCGGCAACACCTACGAGTTCAGCTACTGGGCCAACGCGAACAACAACACGGCGCTGCAGCTGCAGGTCGGCGGCATCGACGTCGGCAGCGCGGCGGTGCCGATGGCCGGTGGCGGCTGGCAGAAGCTGGTGGTCAGCTTCGTGGCGACGACCACGGGCACCACGCCCGTCGCGCTGCGGGACCGGGCCACGGCGGCCGCGTACAACGACGTCGGCATCGACGACATCCGCCTGCAGGTGGTCGATCGGGCCGCGTCGACCGACGGCAACCTGCTGGCCGGCAGCGACTTCAACGGTGCCAATCAGACCTTCGTGACCGACTACGTCGTGCACGACCAGGCCAACGGCGCCGGCACGGCCGCCGTGGTCACCGCGCCGCCGGCCTGGGGCCTCGGCAGCAACACCGGTCACGGCGGCCAGGGTGACCATTTCCTGATGGTCGACGGCGCCCGTCAGTCCAACCGGATCTTCTGGGGCCAGGACGTCGCGCTGGTCAAGGGCGCGACCTACGAGTTCAGCGTCTGGGTCAATGCCAATGCCAACGTCTTGCTGAAGCTCCAGGTCGGTGGGCAGGACGTCGGTCTGGCGATGCGGCCGCCGGCGGGTGCCGGCTGGAGCGAACAGCTGCTGACCTTCGTCGCGACCGAGACGGGCACCGCCCGGATCGCGCTGCGCGACTTCTCGACGCTGTCGAGCAGCAACGACTTCGGCATTGACGATGTCCGGCTGCGCAGGGTGGCCGACGCGCCGGCCGCCAACCAGGTGCCGACGGCCGAGTCGTCGACCTGCGTGATGGACGAGGACACCGTCAAGGTGCTGAGCCTCGCCGACTTCCACTTCCACGATGCCGACGCCGCTGACCAGCTGCAGAGCGTGCGCATGACGGTCTTGCCCCAGCGCGGCCTGCTGACCTACGACGACGGCAAGAGCTGGCAGCCGGTCGACACCAAGCAGGACCTGTCGGCGGCCGACATCGCCGCAGGCCGCTTGCGCTACACGCCCGAGGCCGACGCCAACGGCAGTGCCTGGGCCACCTTGCGCTACACCGTCAGCGACGGCAAGGACCACTCGGCCAGCGACTACGCGATGACCTTCCAGGTCAACGCCGTCAATGACGCGCCGACGCTGTCGAAGGTCGATGTGCTGCAGGGCTGCCTGTCCGACACCTTCCGCGTGATCCGCCACGCCGACCTGCTCGCGGCGGCCGACGAGGCCGATCGCGACGGCGATGCCGTGGGTTTCCAGGTTGTCGCGGTCAGCAGCGGGACGCTGCAGAAGTGGAACGGCGCGACCTGGTCGGACGCCGTGGCCGGCACCACGACCGTGACCAGCGGCGAGACCCTGCGCTGGAAAGGCGCGGCGAACGCCAGCGGCAGCATCGACGCCTTCACGGTGAAGGCCTGGGATGGTGCGCTCGCATCGGGCAATACCGTCCAGGTCAGGGCCGATGTGGCCGCAGCTGTCGCGGGCTTCGACATCCTGGGCAACCGGCCCGAGGACCGCAGCGGCGCCAGCGTCAGCGCGGCGGGCGACGTCAACGGCGACGGCCTGGCCGACGTGATCGTCGGCGCCCACGGCGCCGACCAATGGCAGGGACGCAGCCATGTGGTCTTCGGCAAGGCCGATGGCCAGTCCGTCAAGCTGTCGGCCGTCGACGCCGGCCATGGCGGCTTCGTGATCCGCGGCGAACTCTCCGGCGACCTGTCCGGGATCGCCGTGGGCGGTGCGGGCGACGTCAATGGCGACGGCCTCGCCGACCTGATCGTCGGCGCCTCTGGCGCGGCCATCACCTTCGGCAAGAGCTATGTCGTGTTCGGCAAGGCCGATGGTGCGGCGGTCGACCTGTCGGCCATCTCGCAGGGGACGGGTGGTTTCGCGATCAACGGCGATGCCTTTGCGGGTGCCGGCGGCTACAGCGTCTCCGGCGCGGGCGATGTCAATGGCGACGGGCTGGCCGACCTGATCGTCGGCGCGAACCAGGAAGGCCGGAGCTACGTGGTGTTCGGCAAGGCCGATGGCGCACCAGTCGATCAATCGGCCATCCACTCGGGCCATGGCGGCTTCGCGATCTATGGCGAGTCCTTCAGCGATGGCGTCGGCGGCAGCGTCAGCGCCGCAGGCGACGTCAACGGCGACGGCCTGGCCGACCTGATCGTCGGGGCGGACAAGGCCCACGGCGGCATCGGCAAGAGCTATGTGGTCTTCGGGAAGGCCGATGGCGCCGGGGTCGACCTGTCCGATGTCGTCCTCGAGATCGGCGGCTTCGTGATCGACGGCGAAGCGGACGGCGACGCAAGTGGTCACAGCGTCAGCGCGGCCGGCGACGTCAATGGCGACGGCCTGGCCGACCTGATCGTCGGCGCCTGGGGTGCCAGCGCCGGTGCGGGCAGGAGCTACGTGGTCTTCGGCAAGGCGGACGGCCAGGTCGTCGGCCTGGGTGAACTGGCCGCCGGACACGGTGGCGGGTTCGCGATCAACGGCGCCTTCGCCGGTGACGGCAGCGGCGCCAGTGTCAGCAGCGCGGGCGACGTCAACGGCGATGGTCTGGCCGACCTGCTCGTCGGCGCCTCAGGCGTCAATGGCCACACGGGCAGGACCTTCGTGGTCTACGGCAAGGCCGATGGCACCGCCGTCGACCTGTCAGCGGTCGGCGCCGGCACCGGTGGCTTTGCCGTCGACGGAAGGGCGGCCCTCGATCTCAGCGGCGTCAGCGTGAGCGCGGCGGGCGATGTGAACGGTGATGGCCTGGCAGACCTGCTGATCGGCGCATCGGGCGCCAACGGCATCGCCGGCCGCAGCCAGGTGGTCTTCGGCAGCGCTTCCGGCAGCCGCCATGCCACCGCCGTCGACCAGATGGGCAGCACCGGCAACGACATGCTGGATGGCACATCGGCAGGCGAAACACTGGTGGGTCAGGCCGGCAACGACACCCTGACGGGGCATGGCGGCGCCGATGTCCTGTACGGCGGTGCCGGCAACGACCGCTTCGTGCTGAACGCCGACAACCTCGCGCATCTCGCCGGCGGTGTCGTCGACGGTCAGCGGGCACGGATCGATGGCGGCAGCGGCATCGACACGATCCAGCTCGATGGCGCCGGCCTGGTCTTCGACCTGACCACCCTGCCGAACGTGGCCGCCGGTGACCTCCGAGTCGGCGCGCGACTGCAGGGCATCGAGGTGATCGACCTGACCGGCAGCGGCCACAACGTCCTGAAGCTCGACGCCCGCGACGTGCTGGAGATGAGCGGCATGAACACCTTCCATGCCGGCAACGGCTGGACCGGCCTGCCGGCCAGCGTCGGCCTGCACCAGCTGGTCGTGCAGGGCCATGCGGGCGACGTGCTGCAACTGGCCGGATCAGGCTGGACCCGTGCCGTCGACGATGTCACCCATGACGGCAACACCTTCCACGCCTACACCTCAGGGCTGACGCAGGTCCTGGTCAACCAGAACCTGTCGGTGAACCCGGTCATCTGACCCCTCTCACCGCCCCCGCCTGACCCGCATCGCCGCCAGGAAGGCATTCATCAGCGGCTCGGCGTTCAGCAGGTCGGGGCGGGTGAGGTGGAACTCGGGGTGACTCCCGGTTCACGTTCGGACGAGGTCGGTCAAGCGACCCGCCGTTCCACTCCCGAGGTCCGGGATCCGCCTGTCAGTCCGATTCCGAGTGGCTCAAACCATGAGCCAGTCGGTCGGTCCCTGCACCGGCCTGTGGCATGGGCGACATCAAGCTCGCCATCGTGCTGCTTCACATCCGCGCCCGAGCTTGCGTGTGCGCACGTAACTTTCGCGCACTGGCAGCCGATGCCAGGGTCTTCCGGTCGACAGAACTTTGCTACCCGCCTCTCGATGCCGTCTCGAGGCGTGTCTCTGTGCGCCTGTGTCGATGCTGCAGCGAGTCGTCGCATTTCTTCGCCAGAAGGTTGTCTGGCCAGCCGGTCAACTGATGCGAGCTTCTTGCATCACAGTCAACTTGTTTTGGTAATTCGCAGTCACGTAACCGGTCTCAAGAATCCGCTCCTGAATTTCCAGACTGTTCTGTGACGCCCTCCGTTGCAGCGGCAGCCGATCACGACAACCAGGTAGCCCCATGAAGCCCGTTCAAGTCAACGACGACACGCAAAAGACCGCTGTTCCCGCCCTTTCTCAACCGCAAGCACCGGACAGCCCGTCCGGCAAGCCGATGAAGAAGCCGTCCGCCGCGACGGTGGCGACGGATGCACGCGCGAGGCGCGTCGAGGACGAGCAGCTTCAGGCCCCGCCAGTCGACGACGATGCCGTCGCGTCGCCCATCGAGGCGAATCTCGATGACGTGGCGGGGATGGGGAATGCATTCGATTCAGGGATCGATTCGTTGGCGAATCCAGGTGCAGGGTCGATCACGGAGGTGCTGGCCCAGAACTCAGTCTTCACGCCGGCGTCACCTTCTTCGATCGCGGCCACGACGACTCCGCCGGTTCCGGCGTCCGTTGTCCAGGGTGTCGGTCAGGCGGCCGCATCGGGCGCGTCGACGATGTCCTCGCTTTCGCAACTCTCCCTGATGACCCAGGTGGCGGCGGGCGCCGCAGTCGCCGGCAGCGTCGGGGCCCTTGTCCAGTCGGTCACGAAGGTTCCGGTCAATCAGGCCCCCAAGGCGAGTGGCAGTGCGACCCTGTCCGCCGTGAATGAAGACGTGGCTGCGCCCACGGGCGCCACGGTGAACAGCCTCTTCGCCAAGAACTTCAGCGACAACGCCCACGAGCTCGCGGCTGTGGCGGTGACGGCCAACGCGTCGACAGCCGAGCAGGGAAAGTGGCAGTTCTCGAAGGATGGGACGACCTGGGCGGAGGTTGCCGTCAACGGTCTGTCCGACGGTGCGGCGCTTTACCTGGCCAGTGCCACTCTCTTGCGTTTCATGCCGGCGCCGAACTACGCCGGCGAGCCGGGGGCGCTGACCGTTCGCCTGGTTGACAACTCCGGCAACGCCAAGGGCTCGGGCGACACCGTCGACGTGAGCCAGAACGGCGGTTCAACGGCCTTCAGCAGCACCACGGTGAGCCTTGCGACGCGCATCACGGCGGTCAACGATGCACCGACTGCGGCCGACACGGCCATTGCAGCGACCGAAGACGTCATCAAGACGGGCAAGCTGGCCGCTGCGACGGACATCGAAGGCGACAGCGTGTCCTACACGCTCGCCATCGGCGCTGTGCACGGCACCGTGGACGTCAAGGCCGACGGCAGCTACACCTACGCGCCCAAGGCCAACTACAACGGTGCGGACAGCTTCACCTACACGGTGAGCGACGGCAAGGGCGGCAGCAACACCTACACCGCGACGTTGACGGTGGGTGCCGTCAATGACAACCCGACGGCGTCTGACTTGTCGATCGCGGCAACAGAAGACGTCTTCAAGGCCGGCCAACTGGCCGTTGCGTCAGATGTCGACGGCGACAGCGTGTCCTACAAGCTCGCCACCGGTCCTGCACACGGCACGGTGCTCATCAAGACCGACGGCAGCTACAGCTACACGCCCGCGGCCGACTACAACGGCAGTGACTCGTTCACCTACACGGTGAGCGACAACAACGGCGGCAGCAACACCTATACGGCAACCGTGACGATTGGGGCGGTCAACGACGCACCGACCGCTGCAGACACGACGATCGCGGTCAAGGAAGACGTCATCAAGACGGGCAACCTGGCGACTGCGACGGACGTCGATGGCGACAGCGTGACGTTCAGGCTGACGACAGGCGCCACACACGGCACGATTGAACTCAATGCCGACGGCAGCTACAGCTACACGGCCCATGCCAACTTCAATGGCGCCGACACCTTCACCTACACGGTGAGCGATGGCAAGGGCGGCAGCAACAGCTACACCGCCAGCGTGACCGTGGGCGCAGTCAACGACGCGCCGACGGCATCCGACCTGCCGATCGTGGCAACGGAAGACGTCTTCAAGACCGGCCAACTGGCCGCAGCAGCGGACGTCGATGGCGACAGCGTGTCCTACAAGCTCGCGTCTGGTCCTGCGCACGGCACGGTGGTCATCAAGACCGACGGCAGCTACAGCTACACCCCAGCGGCCGACTACAACGGCGCCGACACCTTCACCTACACCGTGAGCGACAGCAACGGCGGCAGCAACACCTACACGGCGACCGTGACGGTGGGCGCAGTCAACGATGCGCCGACCGCAGCGGACACGGCGATCGCGGCCAAGGAAGACGCCATCAAGACGGGCAACCTGGCGACTGCGAAGGACGTCGACGGTGACGCCGTCAGCTTCAAGCTGGCCACCAGTGCGACGCACGGCGATGTGACCGTCAACGCAGACGGCAGCTACACCTACAACCCCCATGCCAACTTCAACGGCGCAGACAGCTTCACCTACACCGTGAGCGACGGCAAGGGCGGCAGCAGCACGTACACCGCCTCGGTGACGGTGGGTGCCGTCAATGACGCGCCAACGGCGTCCGACATGTCGATCGCTGCGTCGGAGGGCGTCATCAAGACGGGCAGCCTGGCAGTCGCCGTGGACGTCGACCGCGACGACATCACCTATGCGCTCGCCACCGGCGCCGCGCACGGAACGGTCGAGGTCAAGGCCGACGGCAGCTACAGCTACGCGTCCCATGCCGACTACAGCGGCAGCGACAGCTTTGCCTACAAGGTGAGCGACGGCAAGGGCGGCAGCAACACCTACACCGTCGAGGTGACGGTGGGCGCCGTCAACGCTGCGCCAACGGCCGCTGACACGACGATCTCTGCAAAGGAAGACGTCCTCAAATCGGGCAACCTGGCCACTGCCACGGACAGCGACGGCGACAGCGTGACGTTCAGGCTCGCCACTGACGCCATTCACGGCACGGTTGAAGTCAAGGCCGACGGCAGCTACAGCTACATGGCCGATGCCAACTACAACGGCACCGACAGCTTCACCTACACGGTGAGCGACGGCAAGGGCGGCAGCAACACCTACACCGCCACGGTGACGGTGGGTGCGGTCAACGACGCGCCAATGGCGGCAGACGTGTCGATCGATGTGACGGAAGACGGCATCAGGAAGGGCTACCTGCCCACCGCGACGGACATCGACGGCGACGACGTCACCTACGATCTCGACACCGACGCTGACAACGGCTTCGTCGTGATCAATGCCGACGGCAGCTACACCTACACGCCTGACGCGAATTACAGCGGCACCGACACCTTCAGCTACGTGGTGAGCGACGGCAAGGGCGGCAGCAGCACCTACACCGTCGAGGTGGAGGTGGGTGCGGTCAACGATGCGCCGACCGCAGCGGACAAGGAATTGAAGGCCACGGAAGACGTCGTGTTGAAAGGCAGCCTGCCCACCGCGACGGACGTCGATGGCGACGACGTGACCTACAAGCTGGCCACCAGCGCCACGCACGGCGCCGTCTCGGTCGACGCTGACGGCAGCTACGTGTACACCCCCAATGCCAACTTCAACGGCACCGACACCTTCACCTACACGGTGAGCGACGGCAAGGGCGGCAGCAACACCTACACCGCCAGCGTGACGGTGAGTGCGGTCAATGACAAGCCGACGGCGGCCGACATGGCCATTGCGGTGACCGAGGACGTGATCCAGTCGGGCAAGCTGGCCACTGCGACGGACGTCGATGGCGACAGCGTCTCGTACAAGCTGGTCACCGACGCCGCGCATGGCACGGTGGTCATCAAGACCGACGGCAGCTACAGCTACACGCCCACCGCCGACTACAACGGCAGCGACAGCTTCACCTACACGGTGAGCGACAGCAACGGCGGCAGCAACACCTACACGGCGACCGTGACGGTGGCTGCGGCCAACGATGCACCGACCGCAGCGGACTCGACGTTCGCGGCCAAGGAAGACGTCATCAAGACGGGCAACCTGGCAACGGCGAAGGACGTCGATGGCGACAGCGTGTCCTACAAGCTCGCCACTGACGCCATTCACGGCACGGTTGAAGTCAAGGCCGACGGCAGCTACAGCTACACGGCCGATGCCAACTACAACGGCACCGACAGCTTCACCTACACGGTGAGCGACGGCAAGGGCGGCAGCAACACCTACACCGCCACGGTGACGGTGGGTGCGGTCAACGACGCGCCGACGGCGGCGGACGTGTCGATCGATGCGACGGAAGACGGCATCAGGAAGGGCTACCTGCCCAACGCGATGGACATCGACGGCGACGACGTCACCTACGATCTCGACACCGACGCTGACAACGGCTTCGTCGTGATCAATGCCGACGGCAGCTACACCTACACGCCTGACGCGAATTACAGCGGCACCGACACCTTCAGCTACGTGGTGAGCGACGGCAAGGGCGGCAGCAGCACCTACACCGTCGAGGTGGAGGTGGGTGCGGTCAACGATGCGCCGACCGCAGCGGACAAGGAATTGAAGGCCACGGAAGACGTCGTGTTGAAAGGCAGCCTGCCCACCGCGACGGACGTCGATGGCGACGACGTGACCTACAAGCTGGCCACCAGCGCCACGCACGGCGCCGTCTCGGTCGACGCTGACGGCAGCTACGTGTACACGCCCAATGCCAACTTCAACGGCACCGACACCTTCACCTACACGGTGAGTGACGGCAAGGGCGGCAGCAACACCTACACCGCCAGCGTGACGGTGAGTGCGGTCAATGACAAGCCGACGGCGGCGGACGTGTCGATCGCCATGACGGAAGACGTCATCAAGAAGGGCTATCTGCCCACCGCGACGGACATCGACGGCGATGACGTCACTTACGCGATCGCCCTGGTTCCCGATTCCGGCTTCGTGGTGATCAAGTCCGATGGCAGCTACACCTACACGCCCGACAAGAACTTCAACGGCGCCGACAGCTTCAGCTACACGGTGAGCGACGGCAAGGGCGGCAGCAACACCTATACCGTCGAGGTGACGGTGGCCGCGGTCAACGATGCACCGACCGGAGCGGACGAGGAGTTGGATGCCACGGAAAACGTTGCGCTGGAAGGCAGCCTGTCGACTGCGAAGGACGTCGATGGCGACGACGTGACCTACAAGCTGGCCACCAGCGCCACGCATGGCACCGTGGCGGTCAACGAGGACGGCAGCTACACCTATACGCCCAATGCCTACTTCAACGGCACCGACACCTTCACCTACACGGTGAGTGACGGAAAGGGCGGCAGCAACACCTACACCGCGACGGTGACGGTGGGTGCGGTCAATGACGCGCCGACGGCGGCCTACGTGTCGATCGAGGCAACGGAAGACGTCATCACGAAGGGCTACCTGCCCGCCGCGACGGACGTCGACGGCGACGACGTCACCTATGCGCTCGAATACGACGCCGATCACGGCAAGGTGGTGGTCTATGCCAACGGCAGCTACACCTACACGCCCGACGCGAACTACAACGGCACCGACGCCTTCAGCTACACGGTGAGCGACGACAACGGCGGCAGCAACACGTACTCCGTCGAGGTGACGGTGGGCGTGGTCAACGATGCACCGACCGCAGCGGACAAGGACCTGGAGGCCACGGAAGACGTCGTGCTGAAAGGCAGTCTGCCCACCGCGACGGACGTCGATGGCGACGACGTCACCTACAAGCTGGCCACCAGCGCCACGCACGGCGCCGTCGTGGTCAAGGCTGACGGCAGCTACACGTACACGCCCAATGCCAACTTCAACGGCACCGACACCTTCACCTACACGGTGAGTGACAGCGATGGCGGCCACAACACCTACACCGCCACGGTGACGGTGGGTGCGGTCAATGACAAGCCGACACTGTCGACGGTCAGGTCGTTTGCTGACTTCACCGAAGACACCTTCGGCGAGATCAGCTTCGCGCAACTGGCCGCCGCTGCCGATGCAGCCGACGTGGATGGCGATGTGCTGAAGTTCCGCATCGAGGCAATCAGCAGCGGCTCGCTCCAGAAGTGGACCGGCTCGGCCTGGGCCGATGTGGTGGCCGGCACCACGATCGTCGCCCAGGACGACAAGCTGCAATGGAAGGGCGCTGCCAATGCCAACGGCACGTTGAACGCGTTCACGGTCAAGGCGTGGGATGGCGCGGCTGCGTCAGATCAGGCGGTTCAGGTCAAGGTGAATGTGGGTGCCGTCCAGGATGCCCCGACGCTGACCCGCGTCGATGACTTGAATGGTTTTGTGCCGGGGGCGTTCACCGAGATCACCTATGCACAGTTGCTGGCAGCAGGCAATGCGACCGATGTCGATGGCGACCCGCTGAGCTTCCGGATCGAGGCGGTCAGTACCGGAACGCTGCAGAAGTGGAGTGGTGCGGCCTGGCAGGATGTGACGGCGGGCACGACGATGCTCGGCAAGGGCGAGAAGCTGCAATGGCAGAGTGAAGCCTCTGCCAGCGGCACCCTGAATGCCTTCACGGTCAAGGCCTGGGACGGCAAGGAGGCGTCGGCCACCGCGATTCAGGTGAAGGCGGAAGTCGCCGCCACTGGTTTCGGCATCGTGGGAACTGGCTCCGGTGCACAGGTCGGGTTCAGTGTCAGCGGTGCGGGTGATGTCAATGGTGATGGCTTCGACGATCTGATCGTCGGAGCGCCGAATTCCGATAACGGCGTGGGCAGTGCCTACGTGATTTGGGGGCACGCCGATGGACAATCGGTGGATCTCTCCAAATTCGGCATGTTCGGCATATCGGCTCCAGGATTCAAGTTATTTAGCGCCTCAGGATATACGTTCGGCGTTGGCTACAGTGTCAGCGCCGCTGGCGACCTCAATGGTGATGGCCTGTCCGATCTGATCGTCGGTGCACCTGCCAGTTTGAGTGAAGTCGGCCGGGCGTATGTGGTCTACGGCAAGAAAACAGGCTTCGACGTCGGCGTTGATTCCATGAGTAGCTCGGTCGGCATGTCCTTCAGCGATTCTGGAACCAAACGCATCGGTGCCAGCGTCAGCAGTGCAGGCGATGTCAACGGTGACGGAATGGTGGACTTCATCATCGGCGCAAGCGCAGACAACAGCCAAGACGGCAAAAGCTATGTGGTCTTTGGAACTGCCGGTGGTGGCGGATCGTTCAACGATCTGGTGAATGTGGACAACGGTTCTGGTGGCTTCACGATCTACGGCGAGACCGGCGTGAAGGGAGAAGCGGGCAGTAGCGTCAGCGGCGCGGGAGACTTCAACGGAGATGGCCTGGCCGACCTGATCATGGGTGCTCCACAGGCAGCATCGAACGGAAAGAGCTATCTGGTGTTTGGCAAGTCTGGGACGGAGTACATCGACCTGTCGCAACACATTTCATCGAGCGATGCGTTGGAAATTTTCGGAGAAGCGCAAGGCGATTACGCCGGCTATAGCGTCAGCAGCGCTGGCGACGTCAATGGTGATGGGCTCGCGGACCTGGTCATCGGTGCACCCAATGTGGAGGATGTCAGCACCGGCAAGAGCTATGTGGTTTTCGGAACGTCCATTCAGTCTCCAATCAAACTGGCCGATATTGCAGCGGGAACGGGGGGTTTCGCGATCACGGCCCCCAACAGCTATGGCTATTCCGGTGGCAGCGTCAGTTCGGCAGGCGACGTGAACGGGGACGGCCTGAGTGACTTGATCATCGGTCAGTACGGCTATGGTGATGGCAATGGCAGAAGCTATGTGGTCTTCGGCAAGGTCGACGGCGGCAGTGTCGACCTGTCCAAGGTGGACGAAGAGAAGACGGGCTTCGCGATTGACAGCCAGGTGAGCGGCGGGCAGGCGGGCCGCAGCGTCAGCGCAGCCGGCGATGTCAATGGTGACGGCCTTGCTGACCTGATCGTCGGCGAGTATGCAGCGAACAACCGGACCGGCAGCAGCACTGTCCTCTTCGGAAGTGCGTCTGGCGTCAAGTACGCCTCCGCCGTGGATCAGTACGGCACGGTCAACCCTGACAAGCTGGTCGGGACGTCCGCCGGCGAGACGCTGGTGGGCAACCGCGGGAATGACGTCCTGACGGGCAATGGTGGCGCCGACGTGCTGTACGGCGGTCTGGGTGACGACGTCTTCGTACTCAACGAGGACAACCTCGACAAACTCGCGGGTGGTGTCGTCAACGGTCAGCGTGCGCGCATCGACGGTGGCGCCGGCATCGATACGATCCAGCTGGCTTGCGACAATGTGACATTCGATCTGACCATCATGGCCAACGTGGCTTTGGGCAATGCCAAGGTCGGAGCGCTCATTCAAAGCGTTGAACGGATCGACCTCCACGGTGAATTCAACACGCTGGCGCTGACTGAGCGCGATGTGCTGGAAATGACCGGCATGAATCTTTTCAACGGCAGCAATGGCTGGACCGGCCTGCCTTCGAGTGTCAACAAGCACCAGCTGATCGTCACCGGTGATGACACGAACTCGGTCGCGTTGTATTCAGCCGTGACGAATGGTCCGGTGTGGAGTCGGACGGTCTCGGACATCCTGTATGGTGGTGAGCTCTACAGTGCGTACACCACGGGTAACGGGTTGGAGGTGCTGGTCAACCAGAACCTGAGGGTCATCTGACCCCACTCACCGCCCCCGCCTGACCCGCATCGCCGCCAGGAAGGCATTCATCAGCGGCTCGGCGTTCAGCAGGTCGGGGCGGGTGAGGTGGAACTCGGGGTGCCATTGCACGCCGGCGACGAACAGGTCGCCGCGGGCGCGGATGGCTTCGACGATGCCGTCGTCGGCGCTGCGGGCCTCGATCACGAGGTCGCCGCCGAGACGGTCGATGGCCTGGTGGTGGATGCTGTTGACCCGCGCACCGGCCGGCGTGCCGTAGAGGCTCGCCAGCCGGCTGTGCGGCTCGATGCGCAGCGCGTGTGCGTGCTGGTCGTACAGCTCGGCGTCGACGTGGCGGATGGCCTCCGGGCGCTGCGTGGCGATGTCCTGGTAGAGCGTGCCGCCGAGCGCGACGTTGAGCAGCTGGCAGCCGCGGCAGATGCCCAGCAGCGGCTTGCCGGCGGCGAGGAAGCCCTCGATCAGCTCGATCTCGTAGCGGTCGCGCACGGCGTCGCCGCGCCAGGCCGGGTGCATCGGCTGCTGGCCGTAGCTCAAGGGGCTGACATCGGCGCCGCCCTGCAGCAGCAGGCCGTCGAGCAGTTCGACGTAGTGGTGCACGCCGACCTTGCGGCGCGCCACCTCGGCATCGAAGCCCAGCGTGGGCACCATCACCGTCATCGCGCCGTGGGCCATCACCCAATGGGCCAGCGACTGTTCCAGGTACTGCAGCGTCTTGCCCCGAAAGCCCAGTTCGGCCGGCGGCTGGTGCATCAGCCGCGCGGTCATGCCGATCAGCAAGGGGCGAGACGGCGGCAAGCCTTCCGAGCCCGGACCTGCCGGCTTCAAGACGCGCGACCGGCCCAGCGTGTGCATTGCTGGCGCACCACTTCGGCCAGCAGGCCCTCGCGCGACTGCACGTCGCGGATCCAGCCGGCGTCGTTGCCATGCCGGGCGATCTCGCTTTTCAGATAGGTGATGGCGCCCTCGGCGCGCAACTCCATCGCGTGGACTTCAAGGGCCGAGAAGGTCAGCAGGATGTCGTCGCGCAGCGTGCGGTGCTCGCCGGTCTGCGGGTCGACGAACAGGCCGTCGAGCCCGAAGCGGCAGGCCTGGAAGCGGTTGTAGGTGTAGGGCAGGTAGTCGTCCTCCTGCAGCGTGTAGGGCCGCTCGATGCGCAGCCAGCGGGCCAGGCACTGGATGAAGCCGGCCATCGCGGCGGCCTTCTCGATCGTCAGCGGCGTGTCGAGCACACGCACCTCGATCGTTCCGTATTCGGGCTTCGGCCGGATGTCCCAGTAGAAGTCCTTCATGCTGCGGACCACCCCCGTGCGGGTCATCTTCTCGAAGTAGACCTGGAAGTCGTCCCAGGTCGTCACGAAGGGCGCGCGGCCCGACATCGGGAAGGCGAACACCGAGTTGAGGCGGGCCGAGTCGAAGCCGGTGTCGGTGCCCTGCACATAGGGCGACGACGCGCTCAGCGCGATCAGGTGCGGGATGAAGCGCGACAGGCCGTGCAGCAGCACCAGCGCCTGGTCCGGCCCCGGACAGCCGATGTGCACGTGCTGGCCGAAGATCGTGAACTGCTTGCTGAGGTAGCCGTACAGCTGCGACAGCTCCTGGAAACGCGGCTTGTCGAAGATGCGGCGCTGGCTCCAGTCCTGGAAGGCGTGCGTGCCACCGCCACACAGGCCGAGGTTGAGCTGGTCGGCGCAGCTGACCAGGGCATCGCGCAGCTGGCCCAGCTGCGACAGCGCATCGGCGTGGTCGACGCAGATGCCGGTCGACAGCTCGATCATGCTGTCGGTCATCTCCGGGACGATGCTGCCGGGCAGCGTGTCCTTCAGGCGGTCGACCAGCCGCAGCAGGTCCTTGGCCGACGGCGCCAGGTCGTAGTCGTGGGTGTTGACGATCTGCAGCTCCAGCTCGACGCCGAGGGTCAGCGAGCGCGAGCGCGCGAAGGGTTCGAGACGGATCAAGACAGCACCCCGCCGATCTCCTGGACGATGCCGTGGCCGACGAGGGCGGCTGGCACGGCGGGCATCACCGGCATCACCGGCAGGACGGGTGTTTCGGCCACCGACGAGGACGCAGGAAATGCCGCTCGCGGCACCGCCGGTCGCCCGGGCGTCGCGGCCGGCACGCGGCTGGGCGTCTGCGGCACCGGGGCGACCTCGCCGGCCAGCTTCAGCGCGGCGCAGACGGCCAGCGGGCCGGCCAGTTCGAGCAGCGCGATGGCGCTCAGCACGATCGGGCCGAGCTTCTGGCCGTAGTCGGGGTGGATGGCGGTCAGCTCGGCCAGCATCACCAGCGCAGTCGCCGACAGCGGTGCCAGCGACAGCCCGAGCGCCAGCCCCTGGCGCGGCGCCAGGCCGCTGAGCCGCGCGAAGCCCATCACCGCCAGCAGCTTGGCCAGCACCCGCGCAGCGACCAGCACGGCGCCCAGCAGCAGGCCGGTGCGCAGCGCGTCAACCGTCCAGGCCGAGCCGACGATCACGAACAGCAGCAGCACCAGCACGCCACCGGCCGTGCCGAAGTGGCGCGGCCAGACCCACGGCCGGTCGTGGCGGTTGCGCAGCGCCATGCCGGCCAGCAGCGGCACCAGCAGCGTCGACAGCGCGAGCGAACGCGCGACGGTGATGGCCACCAGCACGAGGCCGAGCAGCAGCAGCACGGCGTGGTCGTTGCGCAGGTCGAGCCGGCGTGCGACCAGGCCGACCAGCTTGGCGAGCATCAGCGCCAGCAGCAGCGAGCCGAAGAAGTTGTAGCCCAGCCGGGACAGCGCGGGCAGCCAGTCGCCCAGCGTCTCGACGCTCAGCCAGCCGCGCAGCAGCGTCAGCCCGAGGGCGGCGTAGAGCGTGTTCAGGGCGGTCAGCAGGATCATCCGTTCGGTGACCTGGCCGGCGGCGCCCAGCTCCAGCGAGACCCGCCCGGCGACCGCCGCCGAGGCCGGCACCGCCAGCACCGCGCAGCCCAGCGCCAGCGCCGGATCCAGCCCGGCCCAGCGCAGCGCGGCATGCACCGTCAGCAGCGTCAGCAGCGCCTCGGCCAGGCTGGTGGCGAGCAGCGCCGGGTTGTCGCGCAACCAGCGCAGCCGCACCCGCGCGCCGATCTCGAACAGCAGCAGCGCCAGCGCCAGGTCGATCACCAGCTTGAGCGAGGCGGGCATCGCCGCACCCGTCAGGCCCTGACCCGACAGCGCCATCGCGATGCCGGCGGCGGTGTAGCCCATCACCCGCGGCAGGCGGGTCCAGCGCGCCACCAGCTCGCCGAGCAGGCCGCCGGCCAGCAGCATCAGCACGGCCCAGAACAGCGCCCCCGGGTCGGGCGGCCAGGGTTCGATGTGCAGCACCCGGGCCACGTCTTCCAGCCAGTCCATCGCGTCTCCTCGTCTTGTGTTTCGCCTGCCGCGACCGGGTCGTCCGGGTCGTCCCGGTCGATCACCGCGCGGGCGGACATCGGTCGGCTGGCCAATGTAGGGGCGCGAAAGTCCGCTTCGGGTGTCGTCTTCGCATCCAGATGTCAGACGCGGGACCGGGTGTGACCAGGTGCGCGAGCCCGCACCTGGACAGGTGAAGTGGGTCGACAGAAAACCTTCACCAAAACTGAATGGAAAGCGTTCCCTTGTTCAAGGTCGGTTCTGCAGCATGTCAGCGGTGTGTCCAGCCTTCTGACGTGAAGAAGTCACGCCGTGTGGGTTGATGGCCGGTCAATGTGGGTTAATAAACCCAATAACCCCACCCATCAGGGCGAAAAGAGTCGGCTTTTATCAATTCGTGACTCGATACGATTCGCAACCTTAAGTTGAGCTGAAGAAATCTTCGGTGCATCCGATCCGGCTTGCCGGCCGTATGTCCAGGACATATGGCCATCACGGAAGTCCTTCCGGATGGTCACTGAAGTTCTGCTTTTGACACATCTTGTCGACGATCACGAGGAAATCCAGCCATGTCACCCGTCCGGAAGTCCGATCTCGCGCCGTCGTCCGAACCCGTCGAGGGCCGCCGCCAGGCCTTCAAGTTCGCCCTGGGCGCAGCGCCGGCCGCGTGGCTGGCGGGGGCTGCGACGCCCGCCCGTGCCGCCGAGCCGGAGCCGAGCCCGCGCGTCACGCCGTTCCTGGAGCCGCTGCCGACCCCGCCCGAGCTGCCGCAGCGTGCCTTGTCGGACCCGGCCTTCGCGCTGCCGCCGACGGTCGCGCCGAACCGCGCGGTCAACCCGGCCACCGGCCTGCCCCACGAGGGCCGGGGCGAGCCGCACCAGCTGCGCGAGCGCAACCCGCCGCGCTTCTTCTACGCGCAGCGCTACGGCGCGGTGCCGCCGGTGTCGATCCATCCGCAGCTGCGGCCGCAGGTGAACTTCTGGGGCTCGAACCTCGGCGGCGCCGACCTCAAGGCCGACCCGCCGACCACGCCGATGCCGACCATCGTCAGCCGCTACCAGGCGGGCGCCAACACCGCCATCCTGGTGCGGCGCTACAACGAGCTGCCCAAGGGCCCGCCGTCCGGCGGCTTCGGCAAGTACTCGGTCTCGACGCACCTGCACAACTTCCACTCGGCGCCCGACAGCGACGGCGGACCGTGCGATCCGCGCCTGGGGGCCCTGTCGGAAGACCCGTTCACGCAGGGCCGCTTCTTCTTCCCCGGCCAGTACTACGACTACTACTACAACATGAAGCGGGCCGGCTTCACCCAACCCGGCATGCCCGATGGCGACGTGCGCGAGACGCTGGGCACCCTCTGGTATCACGACCACCGCGAGGCCCACACGGCGGAGAACGTCTACAAGGGCCTGTGCGGCTTCCACCTGATCTTCAACGAGCACGACACCGGCGACGAGACCACCGGCCTGCGCTTGCCGAGCTACCCGGCCTATGACGTGCCGGTGATGTTCTCGGACCTGCGGCTCGACCCTCGCACCGAGCAGGCGGTCTTCGATGTCTTCGATGACGACGGCCATGTCGGCGACCGCTACCTCGTCAACGGCAAGGTGCAGCCCTACAAGGACGTGTTCCAGCGGCGCTACCGCTTTCGCCTGTTGAACGTCGGCCCGTCGCGTTTCCACCAGCTGTTCCTGGTCAACCCCGACCAGCCGTCGCAGGTCATCCCCTTCTGGGTCGTCGCGAGCGACGGCAACCTGCTGCCCAAGCCGTTGAAGGTGACGTCGGTGCGGCTGTCCTGCGCCGAACGTGCCGACGTGATCATCGACTTCCGCGAGCTGACCGCTGCCGGCGGCCCGGCGGCCGGCGCGACCCGGCTGTGGCTGGAGAACCGCCTGCTGCAGGTCAACGGCCGCGGCCCGGAGAACGAACTGCTGCCGCCGGGCAACCCGGACAACGCATTGATGGAGTTCCGCATCGGCGCGGCGGTGACCGACCAGAGCCGGCATCCGTCGGAGATCGCGAACTTCGCGCCGATCTCCCTGCCACCGCTCGAAACCCCCGTCATCACGCGGACCTTCGACTGGGGCCGCAGCAATGGCGGCTGGGTCTGCAACGGCCTGCCGATCAACTGCGACGAGGTCCGCTTCACGATGAAGCGCGGCGCGATGGAGCGCTGGATCCACCGCACCGGGGGCGGCTGGTCGCACCCGATCCACAACCATTTCGTCGAGGGCCGGATCATCAAGCGCAACGGCAAGCCGATCCCGACCAGCTCGCCCGAGTACGCCCGCAAGGACGTGATCTGGCTGGGCGAGGGCGACGAGGTCGAGTACTGGGTCAAGGCCACCGACTACACCGGCGTCTACCCGCTGCACTGCCACAACGTGGTCCACGAGGACAAGGGAATGATGCTGCTGTTCGCGGTCGACGACGTCGGTGACCGGAAGACGCGGCCATGAGCCCGGACGCGCGACAACCCCGATCCGATCGAGCCTTCCGGAGCCACGACATGAACGCCAGGACTCTTGCCATGCCCCTCGCCTCGCCCCTCGCCACGACCCCCGACAGCGCCCTGCGCCGCACGCTGTTCGGCGCCGGCCTGCTGGCCGCCGGTGCCGCGCTGATGGGCACCACGCCACCGGTGCGCGCGGCGCTCGACGACCCGCGCGAGCGGGTGCGCCAGCGCCGCCTGCCCAACGTGCCGCTGCTGACGCACGACGGCCGCACGGTCCGCTTCTACGACGACCTGGTGCGCGACCGGCAGGTCGTCATCAACGTCATGTACACCTCGTGCAGCAACATCTGCGGACCGGCCACGCGCAAGCTGGTCGAGGCCCGGCACCACCTGGGCAGCCGGACCCGCGACCTGCACTTCATCTCGCTGACGCTGACGCCGCTGACCGACACGCCGGTCGAACTGGCGGCCTACCGGCGCGCGCACGGCATCGACGGCCGTGAAGGTCATGACGGCGCCTGGACCTTCGTGACCGGCAGCGTGGCCAACGTCGAGAAGGTCGCCAAGGCGCTCGGCCTGATGAGCGACGACCCGAACGACGACCTGCTGAGCCACTCCGGCGCCGCCGTGGTCGGCGATGAGCGGCGCGTGCAATGGGGCCACGCCAACACGCTGACGAGCGCGCGTGGCATCGCCCGGATGATCCGCTTCGAGCTGGCCTGAAGGGCCGGCCCGGCCCGCCGGGGCCGGTCGGTCAGTCGACCTTGCGGGCGCCGATCGCCAGCGCGCCAGCGGCCACGACCACCACGCCCATCGCGGCCGTCAGCGACCAGTTGTGGGCGATCACGCCGATCAGCGGCGGGCCGACCAGGAAGCCGCTGTAGCCGATCGACGAGACCGCCGCGATGGCCGCCGCGCTGCTGCTGCCGGGCACCCGGCTGGCGGCGTTGAACAGGATCGGCACGATCGGCGCGAGGCCCGCGCCGATCAGCGCATAGCCGATCAGCGCGATCGTCGGCGAGCCGCTCAGCAGCACGACCGCCATCGACACCGTCGTCAGCGCCGCACTGCTGCGCAACAGCAGCTTCTCGCTGAAGCGGGCGCGCAGGACATCGCCGCCGAAACGCGCCGCCGCCATCGCACCGGCGAAGACCGCATAGCCGGCCGCCGCCTGGTCCTGCGGCATGCCCAGTTCCTGCTTCAGGAACAGCACGCACCAGTCGTACATGACGCCTTCGGCCGTCATGCCCGCGAAGATCAGCAGGCCGATCAGCAGCAGCAGGCCGCGCGGCCAGACGAAATGGCGCTGCTCCTCGCCCGGTGCCGGCGGGGCCGGGCGGGCGTCGAGCATCGAGCGGTTGGCGATGACCAGTGCCGTGGCCAGCACGACAGCGGCGCCGCCCAGCTGCAGCGCGGCGGGCACCTGCGCCCGCAGCATCGACGCGGCCACGGCGGCACCGGCCATCGCGCCCAGGCTGAAGCAGCCATGCAGGTTGCCCATGATCGGCTGGCCGCCGTCGCGTTCGAGGGCGGTGCCTTCGGAGTTGATGGTCACGTCGAACACGCTCATCGACATGCCGAAGGCGACGCTGGTGGCCATCAGCACGTAGACCGAGGGCCACAGCAGCGCACTGCCCAGGGCGCTGCACAGCACCAGCCCGGTGATCAGGCTGGCGCGCCGCGCGCCCAGGTGGCCGATGAAGCGGCCGGCAAAGAACACCGAGCCGACCGCCCCGACAGCGGCGCTGAACAGCACCGCCGACAGCACCGCCTCGTCGATGCCGTAGCGTTCCTTGATCGACGGGATGTGCGCACCCCAGACGCCGGCGAGCAGGCCCAGCATCGCGAACAGCGTGCGGGTGGCCCAGCGTGCCGCGCGCAGGCGCTGCGCCAGCGAGGACGAGTCCGGCGTGGCGTCGAGGGTGGCCTGCAGCGCAGGGGTCATCGGATCGGGTGTCGTCATGGCGGGCTCAGAGTTTCACCGGCGCGCCGGTGCGGGCGCTTTCGTAGACCGCGTCGAGCAGTTCCATCACGACCAGCCCTTCCTCGCCGGACGCGGGGTGCGGCCGGTCGGTCAGGATGGCCTCGGCGTAGTCGTGCATCGCCGACTTCGCGGGCGTCTTGGGCACGTGGATGTGCGTGTCGAGCTGCGCGCCGCCGCCGTCGCTGAAGATGTAGGCCTCGAACTCGTAGCCCTCGTTGACATTGCGTTGCAGCAGGCCCGCCTTCGTGCCCAGCAGGCGCGTCTCCATCAGCTCGGCTTCCTGGATGTGGGCGGCCCAGGAGGCCTCCAGCACCAGCGTCGCGCCGTTCTCGAACTTGACGTAGGCGGAAGCCAGGTCCTCGACGTCGAAGGTCTTGCCGCTGGCCTTGGCGGCCTCGCGGGCGATCGGGTCGTAGGTCGCGCCCATCACCCAGGTCGGCTTCGGGTAGCCCATCAGCCACAGCGCCAGGTCCAGCCGGTGCACGCCCAGGTCGATCAGCGGACCGCCGCCGGCCAGCGCCTTGGTGCCGAACCAGCCACCGAAACCGGGCATGCCGCGACGCCGATGCCAGACCGTGCGGCCGAAGTAGAAGTCGCCGAACTGGCCGGTCTCGACCTGCGCCTTCAGGGCCCGCGACGGCGCGCTGAAGCGGTAGCTGAAGTTGATCATCAGGCGCTTGCCGGCGGCCTTGGCGGCGGCCAGCATCTCGCGGCCTTCGCTCGCGTTCATCGCCATCGGCTTCTCGCACAGCACGTGGCAGCCGGCGGCCAGCGCCGCCAGCGTCAGGTCCTTGTGGAACTTGTTGGGCGTGCAGACGCTGACGACGTCCAGCCCGCCGGCGGCCAGCATCGCCTCGGCGCTGGCGTGGCGTCCGGCGATGCCGAACTGGTCGCCGACGGCGGCCAGGCGGGCCGGGTCCGGATCGGCGATCGCGACGACCTCGACCCCCGGGTGCTGACGCCATCCCTCGATGTGCATGCGGCCGATGCCCAGGCCGATCACGCCGATGCGCAGCTTGCGGCCGGTGTCCGGGGTCGACGAGGTGCCGGGCGACGTGAGCGCGGCGGCCTGCTTCTGGTAGTCGCTCATTCGATGTCCTTCTTGTCCTGCACCACGCCGGCCTTGGCGAAGCTGACGTTCTTCGGCGCGATCGGCTCCAGCGCCGGGCTCATCGGGCAGACGTCGACGATCTGCACGCGCGGGTTGGCCCATTGCACCGCGTTGGCCAGCACGCGTTTCACGTTGGCATCGAAGTAGGTCGGGTAGGCCTCGTGACCCGGGCGGAAGTAGAAGATGCGGCCGTGGCCACGTTGCCAGCACAGGCCGGAGCGGAACACCTCGCCGCCCTCGAACCACGAGATGAACACCGTCTCGTCGGGCGCCGGCACGTCGAAGCGCTCGCCGTACATCTCCTCATACGGCAGCTCGAAGTACTCGCCCAGGCCGGCCGCGATCGGGTGCGACGGCTCGACCACCCACAGGCGCTCCTTCTCGTCGGCCTCGCGCCACTTCAGCGAGCAGTTGGTGCCCAGCATGCGGCGGAAGATCTTCGAGAAGTGACCCGAGTGCAGCACGATCAGGCCCATGCCTTCGAGCACCCGCTTCTGCACCCGGTCGACGATGGCGTCGGCGACCTTGCCGTGGGCCCGGTGGCCCCACCACAGCAGCACGTCGCACTCGGCCAGGCGGGCTTCGGTCAGGCCGTGCTCGGGCTGGTCCAGCGTGGCGGTCGTGACCTCGACCGGCAGCGCGCCGGGGTTCAGGCCGGGCACCTCGCGCAGGCCGGCGGCGATGGCGCCATGGATGCCCTCGGGGTAGATCGCGGCAATCGCCGGGTTGCTCTGCTCGTGTTCGTATTCGTTCCAGACGATGACAGAAATCTTCGACTTCATCGGAAGGTCTTCCAGGTGGGGGTGAGGGTCGTGCAGTGCCACGGAATGTCCGGGCTTGCGGGATGAACAGCCGGCAGGATAGATTCGCCAGGCCGCCCCTCTCAAGCGCAAGCGAAGCCAGAAAACTGCGATCGATGTCAAAAATCCTGGATCACCGCCCCGACTGCCCGGCGCCCTTCACCGACCCGGTCGATCGCCCGCCAGAACTGGAGGCGGCCCTGGCCCGCCGCCTGCGCGAGCAGCTCGACACCTTCGCCGACGGGCTCGGCCGCGGCGGCTGGCCGCTGCACCGGCCGGCCTCTGCCGGTGCGTCCGGCGTGGCGCGCGGCGAGGGCCATTTCCACCTCGCGCCCGAGCTGTTCCTGCAGGTCTCGGGCTGGACCCGTTTCGGCCTGCCGGGCGGCCCGGTGACCGTCGGCCCCGGCGAGGCGCTGCTGATGCCGGCGCGGCTTCTGCATCACGAACAGGTCCGCCCGGGTGACGACGGCGAGCCGTTCAGCAACGTCGTGCTCTATGCCGACGGCAGCGTGCTGACCTGCCACCTGGCGCATGAACACGCGCCGGGCGCGCCCGGCATCCTCTACCTCGACTCGCGCCAGCACGGCCACGCCGCCCGGCTGCTGGACTGGCTCGGCGCGGCCGCCGAGGTGCCCGATGCCGACGACTGGCAGGTGCGTGCGCTCGTCATCGCCGCACTGGCCTGCGCCCGCCGCGTGATCGACGAGGCTGGCGTGCCGGCCGCGCGCGCCGAGCCGACGGCCATCGCCCGGCTGCGCGTGCTGATCCAGAACCAGCTCGGCGACCACGCGCTGAGCGTGCGCCGGCTGGCCGAGCAGAGCGGCGTCAGCGCCGACTACCTGTCGCACCGCTTCCGCCAGGCCAGCGGCGAACACCTCGTCGCCTACATCAACCGCCAACGCATGGAACGCGCCGCGCGGCTGCTGTCCGACACCGACATGGCGATCAAGGAGATCGCCTGGGCCTGCGGCTACGCGACGCCGGGCTACTTCATCCAGAGCTTCCGCCGCCACTTCGGCGAGACGCCGGGGCAGTGGCGCAGCGCCCATCTGCAGCCGGCCGCGCTGGCAGCCTGAAAGTGCGAAAACGTGCATCATGGCCGCCCGCCGGACTGGACGAAGGGCCGCAGGTGCGGCACTCGGCCCGGCGCTGACACGAAAGGGATCCCGATGAAAACGAAGAAGCTCCTCGCTCGCAGCCTGCCGGCCGCCGCCCTGGCCCTCGGCCTGTCTGCCGCCACGCTGCCGGCCGCCGCCCAAGGCGCCTTCACGCTGGAAAGTCCGGACCTCGCCTCGGGCACCTTCAGCAACGACTACGTGCTCGGCGCCTTCGGCTGCCAGGGCACCAACGTCTCGCCGGCCCTGGTCTGGCGCAACCTGCCGGCCGGCACGAAGTCGCTGTCGCTGCAGGTCCATGACCCGGATGCACCGACCGGCGCGGGCTTCTGGCACTGGACCGTCTACAACATCCCCGCCAGCGCCACCGGCCTGCCGCGCGGCGCCGGCAACGGCGCCACCAAGCTGCCCGGCGCGGCCTTCGGCGGCACCACCGACTTCCAGGACACCGGCGCGACCGGCGCCAACGGCAACTGGGGCGGCCCCTGCCCGCCGGTCGGCGACAAGCCGCACCGCTATAACTTCACGCTGTACGCGCTGGCCGTGGAAGACGTCGTCGCCGCTGCAGGCGTCCCCCGCACCGGCACCGCCTCGCTGATGTCGTTCGTGCTGAACAAGGGCCTGGGCGACAAGCTGCTGGGCAAGGCGACGTTCACGGCAACCTACGGCCGCTGAGTTGGGACGCCGGGCGTGACCTTGTCGGGCCTGGCGGGAGACCCCTCACCCTCGGTCCCTCTCCCGCAAGGGGAGAGGGAGGACGCGGTTGCAGGGGCGTCGCGCTGACAAGTCGGCGTGACTGGCTCATCGAATGAGCCATCGTCAACAACACCGATCACGACGTGGCAAGACTCCCTCTCCCCTTGCGGTAGAGGGTAGGGTGAGGGGTTCATTCCCCGTCGCCCTCCGGCGACGCACTTGCTGGACGGCGGGCTGGTGCGCCTGGCGGGAAACCCCTCACCCTCGGTCCCTCTCCCGCAAGGGGAGAGGGAGGACGCGGTTGCAGGGATGTCGCGTTGGCGAGTCGGCGTGACTGGCTCATCGAATGAGCCATCGTAATAACACCGATCACGACGGGGCAAGACTCCCTCTCCCCTTGCGGGAGAGGGTAGGGTGAGGGGTTCATTCCACGTCGCCCTCCGGCGACGCACTTTCAGTGCTTCAGCCCGCGCGTCGCCGCCTGGGCGGCGCACCAGCCCTTGACCTGTTCGGGCGGCAGCGGGCGGCTCCAGGCGTAGCCCTGGGCGGCGTGGCAGCCGACCTTCAGCAGCCAGGCGGCGGTCTCGGCGTCCTCGACGCCGGTGACGACGACCTGGGCGCCGAGGCCTGCCCCCAGTGTCAGCAGCGAGCTCAGCACCGCCGCACCGCGGTCCGGTGCGTGGCCGCCCAGTCCGCTGTGCAGGCGTTCCGGTGACGGTGCCGGCGCGGCATGGCCCGGTGAGCGGCCGAGGCTGCGCAGGTCGACCTTGAGTTCCGCGAACGCACCCAGTTCGGCCAGCGACAGGTAGGCCGACAGGCCGCTGCCGAGGTCGTCGACGATCAGCCGCAGCCCCATGCGGTCGAGCCGCTGGATCACGCCCTGAGCCACCTCGCCGGGCTGAGACAGCGAAGTCGCGGGCAGTTCCAGCATCAGCGCATCGGCCGGCCACTGGTGGGCCTGCAGCAAGGCCTGCAGGCGTTCGGGCAGGTCCGGATCCTCCAGCAGGCGGGCCGACACGTTGATCGACAGCGCCGGCACCAGGCCCTGTTCGCGCCACGGTGTCGCCGTGCGCAAGGCGCGGTCGAGCATGCGGTCGGTCAGCTGCGCGATCAGCGCGTGGTGTTCGGCGATCGGGATGAAGGTCGACGGCGCGATCGGACCCCAGCTGGCGCTGTGCCAGCGCGTCAGCGCCTCCAGCCGGCGCAGCGTCCAGTCGAGGCTGCCGTCGGCGCCGGGGTGCAGGTTGACGACCGGCTGGAAGACCAGGCCCAGTTCGTCGTGTTCAAGCGCCAGCGCGAACTGCGCGGCCAGCGCTTCCTCGGTCGGCGGCGGGCGCACGGCATCGGCGCGCAGCGCGGTCGGCGCATGGCCGCTGCCGGCGCGCAGGCCGAGTCGGGCGTCGTAGACCGCCACCTCGCGGCGGCTGTGCTGGGCCTGCTCCATCGCGGCCTGGGCATGCAGCATGACGCTGCGCGCGTCGGTGCCGTGCTGCGGACACAGGGCGATGCCCACGCGCACCTTCGGGTCCAGCGAGCGGCCGTCGGCCATCACCGGGCGGGCCAGCTGTTCGGTGATCTTGTGCGCCATCGCGGTCGATCCGGCGACGCTGTTGTTGCCCAGCAGGAGCGCGGCGAAGGTGTGGCCGCCGATGCGGGCGTAGCTGTCCGAGCGCCGGCCGAGCCGCTGCAGGCGGCGCGCCAGGGCTTCGATCAACGCATCGGCACCGGCCGGGCTGAGCGTGTCGGTGCTGCCTTGCGGCCATTCGAAGCCGATCACCAGCGTCGCGAAGGCATTGCCGCCGCGCATGACCGAGGCGGTCGCCTGTTCCAGCCGGTCGAGGAACAGCTCGCGGCTGGGCAGGCCGGTCTGGCGGTCGGCCAGGCCCATGCGGCGCAGGCGGCTGTCGGACTCGGCCAGCGCCGCTTCGAGTTCATGGCGCCGCAGCGCGCGCATCAGGCTGGCGTTGAGGCGCTCGAAGGGCAGGCCGCCGCCCGCCGCTTGCAAGGGGCTGTCGGGACCGTGTTCCGCGTGGCCCAGCAGCAGGGCGACCGGCTGTCCGTGCTGGGTCTGCAGCGCGCTGCGCAGTTCCTGTTCGAGGTCGCTGTGGGCGAAGTCGGTGGGCGGGCCGCCGAGGCTGTCGAGGTTGGTGTCGACGAAGGGCGCCGGCATCGAGTGCTCGCGCAGCAGCGCGGCGACATCGTGGCCGCTGAGGCCTTCGAGCTGCCGCAGGTCGATGCCGGGCAGCTGGCCGCTGCGCAGGCCCGGTGGCGCGTCGCCACCGTCGTCGAGGATCACGATGCGCAGGGTCTTCATGGCCTTCGATCCTCCCCGGGGAAACCCAAACGATGCTAGCACTCACCCAGGAAAAAACGGCTCATGGAAAGGGCGCATTCCTCGGGCAATTCTTCGGGAATGAAGTGGCCGGCCGGCAGGGCCTGCCCGCTGACCGGACCGCTGCAGGCGGCCTGCCAGTCGGCGATCGGATCGAACAGGCGATGCACCACGCCACGCTCGCCCCACAGCACGTGCAGCGGGGCGGCGACCTGCTGGCCGGCACTGCGCGAGACCCGGTCGTGGACCAGGTCGATGCTGGCGGCGGCGCGGTAGTCCTCGCATGCGGCGTGGATGCCGGCGGCGTTGCAGAAGCAGCGTTCGTAGTCCAGCAGGGCCGGCGGCTCGATGTGGTCCAGCCCGCCGGCGCCCCAGCCGCCGAGCTTGGCGTGCAGGTAGTAGCTGGCGTTGCCGCCGATCATCCGTTCGGGCAGCGGTGCCGGCTGGATCAGGTGGAACCAGTGGTAGTAGGCCGAGGCGAAGGCCATGTCGGTGCGTTCGTACATCGTCAGCGTCGGCACGATGTCGATGACGCACAGGCGCTCGACGCGCTCGGGGTGATCCAGCGCCAGCCGGTGCGCCACCCGCGCGCCGCGGTCGTGGCCGCAGACGTGGAAGCGCCGGTGCCCGAGCGAGGCCATCAGCGCGACCAGGTCGGCCGCCATCGCGCGCTTGCTGTAGTTGGCGTGGTCGGGCGCGCCGGGCGGCTTGTCCGAGTCGCCGTAGCCGCGCAGGTCCGGCAGCACGAGGCGGAAGTGCGGCGCCAGCCGCATCGCGACGCGGTGCCACATCGCGTGGCTCTGCGGGAAGCCGTGCAGCAGCAGCAGGACCGGCGCGGACTCGTCGTCGATCGAACGACCGCCGATGCGGGCGAACAGCCGCAGGCCGTCGACCTCGAACTGCTGGGGCTGGAAGCCTTCGAACCAGGCGGTGTGCAGACCGGACATCGGGACTCCTGGGGCTGGGCGATGCGCCGAACAACGTTGAACCGGACAACGTTGAACAATAACCCGAGCGAGTTCAACCTGCACCGGACGCCCATGACCCCCTCGATCCTCACCCCCACGCCTGACGACGACGGTCGCGCCCCGCTGTTGCTGGTCACCGGCGGCAGCCGCGGCATCGGGGCGGCGACCGCCCGGCTGGCGGCTGCGGCCGGCTGGCAGATCGCCCTGACCTACGCCAGCGATGCGGCGGCGGCCGACGCGGTCGTCGCGCAACTGCAGGGCCTGGGCGTGCGCGCCCGGGCCTGGCGGCTGGACGTGGCCGACGAGGACCAGGTGCTGGCCACCTTCGCCGCGATCGACGCCTGGGCCGACGCCGAAGGGCTGGCCTGGCGCGGCCTGGTCAACAACGCCGGCGTGGTCGACCGCGCGCAGCGTTGCGACGAGATGAGCGGCGAGCGCCTGCGCCGCATGGTCGGCATCAACCTGCTCGGCGCGATGTACGTCTCGCGCGAGGCGGTGCGGCGCCTGAGCCGGCGGTCAGGCGGTGGCAAGGGCGGTGCGATCGTCAACGTGTCGTCCGTCGCGGCGCGGCTGGGCTCGTCCGGCCAGTACGTCGACTACGCGGCGACCAAGGCGGCGCTCGACACCTGGACGATCGGCCTGTCGCGCGAGGTCGCCGACGAGGGCGTGCGCGTCAACGCGGTCCGCCCCGGGATCATCGACACGGAGATCCACGCCAGCGGCGGCCAGCCCGACCGCGCCTGGCGCCTGGCTCCGCAGGTCCCGATGCAGCGCCCCGGCACGGCCGACGAGATCGCCCAGGCCATCGTCTGGCTGCTGTCGCCGGCGGCTTCGTATGTGACGGGGGCGGTGATGGATGTGGCGGGGGGGCGGTGAAGGGGGGTGGGGGGGATTTGGGCTCCCCTTCGAAGCCTCACCCCGGACAACCGTTCACCACCCGTCCACCCGCGCGGCACAGGTCGCGGTCGAGCCAGAGTTCGTAGACATCGCCGGCCGGCCGGGCTTGGCGCAGATTGACGAGATCGGCGGTCTGCCCGATCTGGTCGCTGGCGAGGCGGCGCATCCAGCGGGCCAGGCCCTGGTGGCTGGTGCCCTGGCTGCGGACCTCCGTGCGGCTCGGGGCCTGGTCGCCGACCAGCGCGAACTCGGGCACGCGCCAGCCGGCGTCGGCCAGCCGGGTGGCCAGGCGCATCGCCAGCGCGCGCTGTGACTCGTCGGCCAGCTGGATGTAGACGACCGGCTGCGGCAGGCGGGTGTAGCCGGTGATGCGCTCGCGCACCTGTTCGCCCTGCTGGCGCATGGCCGGGCCGAGCATCGCGACGACGTCGACGAAGCGCAGCACGGCCTGGCGGTGCAGTGCCAGCGTCAGCGGGCTGGCGTCGACCAGCAGGTCGAGCGTGGCGCGGGCGGCATCGGTGACGGCGGCGGTGCCGGCGCGGTGCAGCAGGTTGGCTTCGGCACGGTCGACCGCGAGCGGCAGCAGGTCGGAATGCAGCTGGCTGGCGACCTCCAGCTCGCTCGCGGCGCTCCAGCGCACCTGCGGGTCGGCCGCGTAGAGCGCGTCCAGCCGCTGCGCCAGCTCGCGTTGCAGTTCCGAGGTCGGCGCGATCCGGCTGGCCAGCAGCGCCAGCGGCGGGGCGTCGGCGCCGTAGAGCAGGTCGGTGGACGGCTGCGGCCGCAGGGCCGCCAGCGCCGCCCGTTCGGCCTGGGCGGCGACGGCCTCGATGTCGCGCGTGGCCTTGGCGCCGGGCCGGTTGGCGGGACGGGTGCCGGCCGCCGTCGGCTCGGCCGGGATCTCCAGCCCGCCGTCGGCCAGCGCCGCTGCCGGTGCTGTGGCCTCGACCGCCAGCCGGTCGATCGGCCGGTCGATCGCGCCGGGCTCGTCGTCGTCGGACAGCACGGCCAGCAGCCGCAGGGCCTCCTGACGACGTGCGAGCGGCAGGCCGTCGTGGTCGCGCAGGGCGGCCGACAGGTGGCTGCGCGCCAGGGCGGTCTCATGCTGGCGCAGCAGCAGCTGGGCGAGCTGGAAATGGGCCAGGCCGATGTCGGGACGGGCCTGCAGGGCCTTCTCCCAGGCCTGCCGGGCGACGACCAGGTCGGGCGTGACGGAGAACTGGGCCTGCTGCGCCAGCGTCATCTGGACCTGGGCCTCGCGCTCGTCCAGCGCCTCCAGCCCGAGGTGGACGGCGCCGGCCAGCACCAGCGCCAGCGCGCCGACCGTGGCCAGCTGGCGCCACGGATGTCGCCGGCCACCCGGCGCGGACGGGCCGGCCAGCAGCGGCGCCTCGCGTTCATCGGGCAGGAAACCCAGCGTGACCAGCTCGGCGGCCAGCGCGGCCAGGTCGGCGCCCCAGTGGTCGTGGCGCAGCGGCAGGGATGGCTGCGCGGCCAGCGTCACCAGGTCGGGCGGAAGGCCGTGCGCCATCAGCGGCGCGGTCTGGTCGATCCGCAGCACCTGCAGGTGGGCGCGGGTGTTCTGGGCGGCCAGCAGGTGCTGTCGCACGGGTTCGGCGGGTCGGCCGACGCCGTCGGCATCCGGGTCGGCCGGCAGGTCGGCGTAGTCGGGCGTCAGCAGCACCAGCAGCACGCTGCCGGGGCCGAGCTGGGCGGGCACCTCGTCCTCGGTCAGCCCGACCAGATCGACGACCGGTTCGCCGAACAGCTCGCGCAGCCCCGCCTGCAGGCGCCGGGCGGCGCGCTCGCCGGCGTCGCCGCGGTGGCTCAGGCAGATCGGCGCATGCAGGGACATGGGCGGCGGGACGTGCGGGCGTCCATCAGGGCGTGAACGGGTCCTGCGCCAGCAGCGTCGCGGCCGGGCCCAGGGTGTACAGGTTGGGCGACTGCGTCGGCGGCAGGCCGGCGCGCACGCGGCTGTGGAACAGCCGGTGGTTGCCCTTGAACTTGCCGCCGTTCCAGACCTTCAGGACCTGTTCGGTGAAGGCGCCGTTGTGGTCGCCGTCCATCGAGGTCTGGTTGTCCTGGCAGCCCGAGATCAGCACCACCGAGGCCTTGAAGGCGCTGACGATGCCGGGCAGGCGCGTGCTGGTGGGGGAGATCGTCAGGCCGGCCAGCACGGCATCCGGATCGGCGCTGGCGGCCCGGCCGGCCGCCGTGCGGGCGATGCCGCGCTGCAGCTTGTCGTAGAAGTCCTTGTGGGCCGCATAGGTGCGCCGCGCGATGGCGGTGGGCATCTGGCGCGGACGCGGGCCGAGCGGGCTCAGGCCCGGGATCGGCGGGGCGGCGCGCACGGAGGTGCCGCTGTGGCAGCTGTCGGTCAGCACGAGGATGCGCACGCCGGCCGCGAAGCGGCTCAGCGCGACGTAGGTCTCGTCGTCGATCAGCTGTGCGTCATAGAGGCACCAGGTCTCGTCGAGCTTGTCGTCTTCCTCGTTGCTGACGTCGTCGACCTGACCGCCGTGGCCGGAGAAGGTCAGCAGGAAGTAGTCGCCGGCGACCAGGGTCCGGGCGGCCAGGTCGATCGCGGCGAGCACCCGGGCGCGCGTGGCGGTCTTGGTCAGCAGCAGGGTCGGCTTGATGCCGCGCGACGTCGCGACGGCGGCCATGTCGCGGGCATCGGCCTCGCAGGCCACCAGGTCACCGGTCCAGCCGCCGTAATGCTTCGGGCTGACCGAGTTCAGGCCGATGTGCAGCGACAGGCCGACCGGCTTGCGCGCCGCCGTGGTCGTCGCCTTGCCGGGGGCCTTCTTCGCGGCGGCCTTCTTGGCGACCGCCTTCTTCGCAACGGCCTTCTTCGCAACGGCCTTTTTCGCAACCGCCGTCTTGGCGGGGACCTGTTCCTGTGCCATGTCTGCTCCTGTCGTTTCTGGATGTCGTGTCATGGGTGCGTGCGGCGGTTTCCTCGACCTCGTGCCGGACGGCGTCGGAGTACAGCGCACCGCTTCGGGCGCTGTCCAGTGCGCAGCCGTATCAGGAGGTTTCAGCGCGCACGGGGTGTCTTGCCCGGCGGTGCGTGGTCGGCCAGGAAGCTGTTGTTGACCCAGCCTTCCAGGTCGGTCGGGCCGGCCACCTCGACGCGGCTCCAGCGGCTGCCGGCTTCGAGCAGCAGCAGTTCGGTGCCGCGCTTGAGCGGCGGCGCCACCGCCGGTGCCTGCGCGTCCGGCGCGGTGCGGATGTTCAGCGAGGTCGCGTCGACCCAGCGGCGCGGCAGCGTGTCGTCCTCGCGGCCCAGCGCGTGGGCGCGCACGGAGGCCAGCGGGAAGGCCGGCCCCGGATCGGTCTTGCGGCCGGGCGCGATGTCCTCGTGGCCCAGCACGTCCTCCAGCCGGTAGGTCGACACCAGCAGCTCGGCCAGCTCGGTCGCGCGCTGGATCTGCGCGGCCGTGTAGGCATGCCAGCCGCGCACCGGACCGCCGTGGCGATGGGCGGCGACGCGGACCTCGCTGTCGGGGTAGGCCTCGCCGAACCAGGCGACGTAGCGGTCGCCGACCTTGTCGAGCGCGCCGGCGTTGTCCATCTCGATGCCGATGCTGGCCGTGTTCAGGCCGGTCAGCCCGTTCCAGGCGCTGAGGCCGGCATGCCAGGTCACGACGTTGAACGGCGCGAGCTGGACGATCCGGCCGTCGCGGCCCAGCACCACGTGCGCCGAGGCATTGCCGCTGGGTTTCTGGGTACACAGCGACGTGACCGAGCTCTCCAGCGAGCGCCCAGCCGTGTAGTGCATCACCAGATAGCGCGGGCTGAGCGGGCCGCCGATGTTGGGCGTGGCCCTGTACGTGCAGCCCTCGCCGACGAGCCTGTGGTTGTCGATCCGCAGCATGTCCGGCCTCCTGTCCGTGAAGGGGCCCGATCTTGCGCTGCCGCGCGGGCCACGCGCCAGCATCGGATGGTGGACGAGGCCTCTTGCGGCGAGACGGAATTCGCAATTCGGGTCCGGTCGTGGCCGGTCTGCCGCCTCAAGCCATCTCGACCCGGTTGCGGCCGCCATGCTTGGCCGCGTACAGCGCCGCATCGGCGGCGGCGATCAGCGCCTCGGCGTCGTCACCATCGTCCGGGCTGGCCGCGACGCCGATCGACGAGGTCAGGCGGATCGTCTGGCCGTCGATCGGCAGCAGCAGCGCCGCGATGGCCTCGATCAGCTGGCGCGCGCGCTGACCGGCATCGGCCTTGGCCAGGCCCGGCAGGATCAGCAGGAACTCCTCGCCGCCATACCGCCCGGCGATGTCGCTGCTGCGGGCATGCCGGCGCAGCAAGGCGGCGACGCGGCGCAGCACCTCGTCGCCGGCCGGGTGACCGTGCACGTCGTTGATGCGCTTGAAGTGGTCCAGGTCGCCCATCAGCAGGCTGACCGGCTGGCCGGCCTTGCGCGCCTGGGCCAGCGCCTGCGGCAGGGCGGCGTCGAGGTGGCGGCGGTTGTACAGGCCTGTCAGCGGGTCGCGCAGCGACTGCTCGCGCAGGCGTTCCTGCAGCACCTGGACCTCGTGTTCGGCGCGGGTGCGCTCGGTGATGTCCTGCACGATGCTGACCAGCACGCGCCGGCCGCCGCTTTCCATCAGGCTGCCGTGGATCTCGACGACCAGCGGATGGCCGTCCTTGTGGCGACAGCGCAGCTGGTAGTGGACGCGGTCGGTCTCGCCGCTCAGGCGACGCTGGAACTGCGCGTCGATCAGGGCATGGTCGTCCGGCAGGGCCAGGTCGTAAGGGCCCTTCGCGAGGATCTCCTCGGCGCTGTAGCCGAAGATCTCGTCGAAGCGGGGATTGGTGAAGACGAAGCGCCCGCCGTCGATCAGCGCGATGCCCACCAGCGACTGGTCGACCACCGTGCGGTAGCGCGACTCCGATTCGCGCAGCGCCCGGTTGATGCGCTCGTTCTCGCGCAGCGCGGCCTCCAGGTCGGCGGTGCGCTGGCGCACCTGCTCGTCGAGCATGACGGCGGTCTCGAACAGGCTGAACTCGTTGCCCTGGATGTCCGTGGCCCGCTCGGCCCGGTCCATCAGCACCTCGATGATCCTGTGCAGGCGCCGGTTCTCGGCCCGCAGGCTCTCTGCATCGTCAGGCATGGCCGGCCCCGCCGATCGCCACGCCGGTGAAGGTCTGGTTGACATGCACGCCGCGGAACTGTTCGCCGTAGGTGTTGAAGCCGACCACGCGGTGGCGCCGCATCAGCTCGCCGACGCCGTCGGCCAGGTCGGTCTGCTCGATCTCGAGGCGCCGCAGGATGCAGTCGAAGCCGATCACCAGCTGCAGGCCGCCCAGGCGCTCGGCCAGCGTCTCGAAGCTGCGTTCGAGCTTGCCCAGCAGGTCGACGCTGCGGGTCACGCGCAGCACGATGCCCTCGTCGATCGCGCAATGGAACTTCAGGCTGCCGCCGGGCAGGGCCTTGCTGATCGAGCGCATGTGGGTCAGGCCGCCGATCATCACGGCCACCGGCGCGGCGGCGAAGCGGGCCGAGTCCAGCGCCTCCACCGGCACGTCGACCAGCTGCGCATAGGCCTGCGCGGCCGGCAGGCCGTCGATCTCGTGGACGATGCGGTTGGGCGCGTCGGCCGAGGTCACCACGGCGCGCCGGTCTCCGGGCATGAAGTGCTGCGTCATCACCGCCTGCACCGGCCAGCGGCTGCGCACCAGCAGCAGCACCGCGCGGTCGGACGCGAACCGGCCGCCGGCGCAGATCTCGGTGCGGCCATATGCCCGTCCGTCCGCGGCCGAACCGCCGACCAGCGGGATGCTCCCCAGGGCGGTCTGCAGCATGCGCGTCAGGCGTTCCTCGGCGCCCGAGAGCCCGTCGACCAGCAGCAGCGCGAAACCGGGTTCGGCGGCCAGGCCGTGCGGGTCGTCCCGCTCCAGCGCCTGCAGCATCTCCTGCACCGCCAGGCGACCGTGCACCGGCTCGAACGCGGCCAGCGGCTCCAGGCAGCGGCTGACGACCGAGAAATCCGCGGCCGGCAGGCTGAAGCCGGCCAGGGTGCCGGTGGCGTAGCCCAGCGGGCCGAACTCGCCGGCGCTGGTGCAGCCGACCACGAGCGTGTCGCCGAAGCGGCGCGCCATCTCGGCGGCCACGACGGCCGTGTCGAGGTCGGGCGTGCACGAGAACAGCACCAGGGCGGCGTCGGGCTGCGCCACCTCGGCATGGAACAGCCGGACCGCCTCGGCGGCATCGGTGGCCGCGACATGTCCGAGGCGGATGCCCGGCTTCAGCCGGGTCGCCTCGTCGGCGCCGGGCGCCTCTGGCGAGTGGGGGGTCTGTGACACGTCCGTCGTCCTGCGGGATCCGGACGTGCGCATCGGTCATGTCTCGTCTGGAGCGACCGCACTTTGGCATCCGGATTCATAGGCGGATTTGATCCGAGTCATGCCGACCCGGGCGCCTGGGGTAGACCCTTCCCCGTGTTCAGGTGGGTTCAGGCGCTGAACCAGCCGACCGTGTTGCGATCGATCGCGTCGATCAGCGCTGCGGCCGACAGCGGCTTGTGCAGCAGCACGGCGCGTTCGCGCTGGGCATCGCGCAGGCGGTCCGGTGCGGTGTCGGCGGTGACGATCAGGGCCGGCAGCAACGGGTCGGCCAGGCGTTCGCGCAGCAGCCGCACCGCGTCGCCACCGTGGCGTGCCTCGCCGAGCCGGTAGTCCGAGACGATGATGTGCGGGTGCCAGCCGGCCACCGCCTCCAGGGCGGCGTCGATCGTCGCGGCACTGCGCGGCTGCCACCCGGCGCGAAGGATGGCCAGGACCAGCGCGGCGCGCACCTGGTCGTCGTCGTCGATCAGCAGCACGCGCAAGTCCCGCGCGAGCCGGTGAGAACGCGGGTCCTTCGCGGCGGTCGACGCGGCATGGTGCGCCTGCGCCAGCAGCCGGCGTTCGCTGCCCGCCGGCGCGGCCAGCAGGTGGACGCGGAAGACGCTGCCACGTCCCGGGCGCGAGGCCAGGCTGACCTGCGCGCCCATCGCCTCGCAGAGGCCCTTGACGATGGCCAGCCCGAGGCCCAGCCCCTTGCGGTGGTCGTGGGCCTGCAGGCCGAGCTGGTAGAACTGCCGGAAGATGTCGTCGCGATCGGCGGCCCCGATGCCCGCGCCGGTGTCCCAGACCTCGATCGTCCAGCCTGCCGTGCCAGGCGGTGTTGCCGATCCGCCCGGGCGGCCGAGCCTGCGGCGCACGGCCACCAGGACGCCCCCACGCGCGGTGTAGCGCAGGGCGTTGCTCAGCAGGTTGCGGACGATGCGCTCGATCAGGATCGGATCGGCCATGACCTGTGCCGGCGTGTCGCGCAGTCGCAGCACCAGGGCACGCTGGTCGGCCTGCTGGCCGTATTCCTCGATCAGCCGGAACAGCAGGTGCTGCAGGCCCATCGGGATCATCCGGGCATGGACCACGCCGGCCTCGATGCGCGAGTAGTCGAGCAGGTCATCGAGCAGTTCGCGGCTGGCCGCCAGCGCATGGTCGACACCCTCGAGCGTGCGCAGCTGCCGCTCCCCCAGGCCGTCCCGCTCCAGCGCGCTGAGGTAGAGCCCGAGCGCATGGATCGGCTGGCGCAGGTCGTGGCTGGCGGCGGCCAGGAAGACACTCTTGGCTCGATCGGCGTCCTCGGCCTGACGGCGGGCCTGGTCGGACAGCCGGTGCTCGTGCGCGAGCTGATGGATCAGGTCCTGCCGCTCGAACCGCAGCCGGATGCCCTGCAGCGTCGAGCGATACGCGTTGGCCGCGAAGTACCAGTTGGCCAGCACGTAGATCGGCAGTCCCCAGGCCATCGTGGTGGGGAAGAGCGGGTCGGTCCGGCCTTCGATCAACTGCCAGGTCGAGGTGATGCCGGCCGCCCCGAGCGTGGGCCAGGTGAAGGCCAGGTTGACGCGCAGCAGCGGTGCCGTGAACGCCAGGGCACCGGCCTGGACGCTGGTGACCATCAGCGCGGCGGCCAGGATGGGCGGCTGTTCGCCGGCTGTCATCAAGGCGCTGAAGAGGACGGCCCAGAAGCTGCCCAGTCCCGCCATCAGCAGCAGCAGCCAGCGGACCCGCCGATCGGTGTCAGGCGCGCCGTCGTGATCCCAGGCCCGCACCCGCAGCGCGATCACGACCGTGTAGAGCGTGTAGGCCAGGCCCCAGATCCAGTGGCGGGTCGAGCCATGCCGGTCCAGCGCGATCAGCAGGACCCAGGCGCCGCCACAGGCGCAGGCCAGCGCGATCGTGAAGTTGCTGCGGACCAGCGCGACCTGTTCACGCCGTTCGTCCGGGGTGGCCGGCCCGGGCCACATCAGGTCGCGGATCTGGCGCCAGCCACCCCTGACGGCAGCGGTCAGGTCGTCCGGCCGGCGCTCAGACATCGAAGTGGATGCCGCGTTGTCGTGCCAGGTGGACGGCCTCCATCCGGGTGCTGCAGCCGAACCAGGACAGCGTGGCCGCCACATGGACCCGGACGGTGTTCTCCGACAGGCCCAGGCGGCGGGCGATCACCTTGTTGGTCAGGCCCTCGGCCAGCAGCCGGAGCACCTCCAGCTGTCGCGGCGTCAGCCGCAGGTTGTCCGTGTGGGTGCCGGCCGAGCCGGTCCCCTCGACCATCGGGAAGTGGCGTCGGCCCTCCAGCAGGGCCGCCACCGCCGCGTGGACCACCTCCGGACGCGATGACTTCGGGATGAAGCCGTCGGCGCCCCGGCTCAGGGCCTCGTCAATGATCGGCGGGCTGATCTCTCCTGACAGCATCGCGACCCGCGCGGCCGGATGGGCCTGGCGGATCTGCTGCAGGCCCGCCAGGCCACTCAGGCCCGGCAGCCGGATGTCCAGCAGCACGAGTTCGATCGACGACTCCAGCCGCAGCAGCGACACCGCCTCGTCGATCGAGCCGGCTTCGAGCACCTGCAGGTTGAGGGCGGGATGGCGCTCGAGCAGCAGCTTCAGGCCGGCGCGGAACAGCCCGTGGTCATCGACCAGCAGGACGAGGCGCCGGGCGAGGGTGACGGGCAGGTTGATTGGCATGGTGTGCAGGCGCGAGGAGGGCAGGAAGGCCTTGACGGTCGATCCGGCCGAGTCTCGAAGCGGCACCGAGGTGAGTCGATAGCACGTTTGGACTATCGCGATCACCCGTCTCCCGGCTAGTCCAAACGGCTTATGGACCGGCTCGGACGGCCTCAGAACAATGGGCCGAAGGAGAAGTCATGACCCACACACTGAATCCGCGTTACGGCCAGTCCATCTTCGGACTGGGCGTCGACGGCAAGCCGCTGCGAGCGGGTGTCTTCAATGAACACGAGGTCCGCGCCGCAGCGGGCGTGACGATGGTGCTGGCGGCCTACGCGTTCGTCAGCGCCTTCGTCGTCAGGGCCTACGGGCCCATGCAGGTGATCAGCGCCGGACTCTTCATCGAGTTCCTGGTCCGCGTGTGGTTCGGCTTCCAGCACAGCCCCGTGCGCCAGGTCGCCCGCTGGCTGATGCGGCGCAAGCCACCGGAATGGGCGTCCGCGACGCCCAAGCGCTTTGCCTGGACGCTGGGCCTCGCGATGGCCTCCGCCATGGTGCTCGTCACGCAGGCCGGCGTGCGGGGCGCCGTGCCGATGACGATCTGCCTGATCTGCCTGGTGCTGATGTGGCTGGAGGCCGTGCTGGGCCTGTGCATCGGCTGCGAGCTGCATGGCCTGCTGGTGCGTCGTGGCTGGACGCGCAAGGATCCCGCCTACGAGATCTGCGCCCACGGCGCGTGCGAGTGGCCGGCGCGGCCCGGGACATCCGAGGCGCCCGAGACGTCCGAGACGCTCGTCGACGCGCCGCTGGTGGTCGGCCAGCACCGTCAGGTGCCGGTCCTGGACGGGACTTTCCGGCGCGCCGTGAACCTCGACAACGCGGCCAGCACGCCCGTGCTGCTGGAGGTCATGGCGACGGTCCGTCGCTTCATGGACTGGTATTCGTCGGTGCACCGCGGTGCCGGCCACAAGAGCCAGGTGGCGTCGCTGGCCTATGAGGATGCCCGCCAGGTGGTGCTCGATTTCGTCGGTGCCGACCCCCATGCGCATGTCGCGATCTTCGTCAAGAACACGACCGAGGCCATCAACAAGCTGGCCGCCCGGCTCGATCTCGGCTTCGACGACATCGTGCTCGTCTCGCAGCTGGAGCACCACAGCAACGACCTGCCGTGGCGTGCCCGCGCGCAGGTCCTTCGCATCCGTGCGGATGAACACGGCGGGCTGGACGAGTCGCATCTGCAGGCGCTGCTGGACGCGCACGCCGGGCGGGTCCGGCTGGTCGCGATCACCGGCGGATCGAACGTCACCGGCCACCTGCCCGACATCCACCGCATCGCGGCCCGGGCCCACGCGGCCGGCGCACGCATCCTGGTCGACGGCGCCCAGCTGGCCCCGCACCGTGCGATCGACATGCGGCCGCTGTCGGATCCGGCGCACCTCGACTACCTCGCCATCTCCGGACACAAGATGTATGCGCCCTTCGGCACCGGCGTGCTGATCGGCCGTCGGGACACCTTCGAGCGCGGTGCGCCGGATCAATGTGGTGGCGGCACGGTGCTGTTCGTCTCGCCGGACGAGGTGGCCTGGGCGGCCGCACCGGATCGCGACGAGGCCGGCACGCCCAACGTGGTGGGCGCCGTGGCGCTGGCGGCGGCCCTTCAGACCCTGTCACGTCACGGGATGGATCGGCTGGCCCGTCACGAGGCGGCCTTGACGGCCCACGCGCTGACCCGGATGGCGGCACTGCCGAACGTGCGCGTCTACGGTCAGGCCGACCCGGCCTCGGCGGCCGGTCGACTGGGTGTCATCGCCTTCAACGTCGATCAGGTGCCGCACGGCCTGGTCGCCGCGATCCTGTCGACCGAGTTCGCGATTGCCGTGCGGCACGGCTGCTTCTGCGCGCATCCCTACCTGCTGGAGCTGCTCAGGCTCGATGCCGCCGCTGCCCGCAAGGTTCGCACGGAGCTGCTGCAGGGCGATCACCGCCAGGTGCCCGGCATGGTGCGCATCAGCTTCGGCCTGTACAACACGCTGGCCGACGTGGATGCCTTCGCCGATGCGCTGGCGGTGATCGCGCGTGGCGGTCAGACGGGCCGATATGTCCAGGACCCGGCGACCGGTGAATACAGGGCGTGCGACCACCAGCCCGACCTGCGCGCCAGCTTCCGCCTCGATCAGGTCGACGCATGAGGCGCCGCAACGCACTGGCAGCGCGGGTCGAGACGCTGGCAACGGCCCTGGCCGGCGGCATGGTCATGTCCATGCTGCTGGCGCTGACGGCCCCGATGGCCGCCGCCACGCCGCTGTTCGCCCGCCAGACCGGCCAGCCCTGCGCGGCCTGCCACACCTCGCCACCGGAACTCACGCCCTTCGGCCGGCAATTCATGCTCGGCGGCTACACGATGACCGGTGGCACGCCGGGCGTGCCCCTGTCGGGCTACCTGGAATTGGGCGCCACCCACATCGCCCGTGACCGGGCTGACCTGGGGCCGCACCTCGGCCGCAACGACAACGTGCTGCTGCAGCGCGCCAAGCTCATCAGCGGCGGTGCCTTGACGGCGCACGTGGGGGCCTACGCCGAGCTGGTCTACAGCCCGCAGGCCGAGCGTCTGCGGCTGGGCAACGTCGACGTGCGCGCGGCCGACAGCACGGCGCTGGGCGGGCATGACCTGGTGTACGGCATCGCCGTGAACAACAACCCCGGTTTCCACGACCCGTGGAACGCGTCGCCAGCCCGGTCCTGGCCTTACGCCCGCACGACGGCCGGGCCGGTGCCGAAACATCAGCCGCTGCTCGAAGGGCCGCTGGTCCAGCGCGCCGCCGGTGCGAGCGTCTACGGCTTCGTCGACGATGCCTGGTATGCGGAACTCGGGGCCTATGGCGGCATCCCCCGGCCGACGCAGGACCTGCTGGGCATCGAGCCGGACCTGCAGCGCCGCATCGTCGGCACGGCGGCCCTGGGGCGGGTGGCGCGCGAGATGCGCCTGCCCTCCGGGTCCTGGAGCGTCGGCGGCAGCGCCCTGTCGACGCGGCTGGACTCGCCCGGTGGCTCGGAAGCTGGCGGTGCACGCGTGCGGGTGCTGGGGCTCGATCTGCTGTGGCACGAGGCGCACGGCCCGCACGAGGGCACCTTGCGGCTGTCGGGACAGCGCGAGGACTGGCACGTCGACACGCAGGCGGATTCGACGATCCGGTTCGACAGCCTCAAGGCGTCGGCGACCTGGCTGCACGGCAAGGACAAGGCCGTGACACTGGGCCACTTCCGCCGCACCGGCCCGGCCGCCCCCGGGTTCTGGACCACCGCCAGCGGCCGGCCCGACACGGCCGGCGTGCAGCTCGACGCCTACGTCATCAACCCGTTCTTCCCGCCACCGCCGTGGCACGCGGGCATGCGCACGCGGGTCGGTGCCACGCTCACGCACCACACCGTCTTCGATGGCGAGGCCGGCCAGGCTGCCGACCACGACACGCTGTTCGTCTACTTCCTCTGGGCCCTGTGATGCACCACGCGACTCATGGCCTGATGTCCCTCGTGCGGGGCTGCACCGCGCTGGCGCTGGCAGGCGCGCCCGCTTTCGTGTCGGCTGCCGCCCCCGAACCTTCACAGGACGGGGCCAGGGCGTTTCACAGCGCCTGCGGCCCGTGCCATTCGTCCAACGCCGGCCACCGCATCGGGCCGGCGCTGCTGGGCGTGGTCGGCCGTCTCTCGGGCACTGCGCCGGGCTACGACTACTCGGAGGCCATGAAGCAGGCCGCCGTGCGCTGGGACGAGGACACGCTCGGGCGATTCCTGCTGGCCCCGGTGTCGCTGGTGCCCGGGACGCGCATGAGCTTTCCCGGGCTGAAGGACGAGGCCCGCCGCCGGGCCATCGTCGACTACCTCGCCGGCCTGCGGGCCGAGTGAGGCCTCAGTCCCCCAGCAGCGACAGGTCGCGCACGGCGCCCTTGTCGGCGCTGGTGGCCAGCAGGGCGTAGGCCTTCAGGGCGGCCGAGACCTTGCGCGGACGCGGCTGCGCGGGCTTCCAGCCCAGGGCGTCCTGCTCGGCGCGGCGACGGGCGAGTTCCTCGTCGCTCAGCAGCACGTCGATGGAGCGGTTCGGGATGTCGATGCGGATCCGGTCGCCGTTGCGCACCAGGCCGATCGCGCCACCAGCCGCCGCTTCGGGCGAGCAGTGGCCGATCGACAGGCCCGAGGTGCCGCCCGAGAAGCGGCCGTCGGTCAGCAGCGCGCAGGCCTTGCCCAGGCCCTTGGACTTGATGTAGCTGGTCGGGTAGAGCATCTCCTGCATGCCGGGGCCGCCCTTGGGGCCCTCGTAGCGCACGACCACCACGTCGCCGGCCTTGACCTGGTCGTTCAGCACGTGCTCGACGGCCTCGTCCTGGCTTTCGACCACATGGGCCGGGCCCTCGAACACCAGCAGGCTGTCGTCGACGCCGGCGGTCTTGACGACGCAGCCGTCCAGCGCGATGTTGCCGCGCAGCACGGCCAGGCCGCCTTCCTTCGAGAAGGCGTGTTCATAGGAGCGGATGCAGCCTTCGGCGCGGTCGGTGTCCAGGCTCGGCCAGCGGGTCGACTGGCTGAAGGCGACCTGCGTCGGGATGCCGGCCGGGCCGGCCTTGTAGAAGGTCTGGACCTCTTCGGACGGGTTGCGGGCGATGTCCCAGGCGTCCAGCGCGTCCTTCATCGTCGGCGCGTGCACGGTGGGCACGTCGGTGTGCAGCTTGCCGGCGCGGTCCAGCTCGCCCAGGATCGCCATGATCCCGCCGGCGCGGTGCACGTCCTCGATGTGGTACTTGTTCGTGTTGGGGGCGACCTTGCACAGCTGCGGGACGTCGCGCGACAGGCGGTCGATGTCGGCCATGTCGAAGGCGATGCCGGCTTCCTGCGCGGCGGCCAGGATGTGCAGGATGGTGTTGGTCGAGCCGCCCATCGCGATGTCCAGCGTCATCGCGTTCTCGAAGGCCTTCTTGCCGATCGAGCGCGGCAGGATGCTGGCGTCGTCCTGCTCGTAGTAGCGCTTGCAGAGGTCGACAGCCAGGCGGCCGGCGCGCTTGAACAGCGCCTCGCGGTCCGAGTGGGTGGCCAGCACGGTGCCATTGCCCGGCAGCGACAGGCCGAGCGCCTCGGTCAGGCAGTTCATCGAGTTGGCGGTGAACATGCCCGAGCAGGAGCCGCAGGTCGGGCAGGCCGAACGCTCGACCTCGGCCAGGTCGGCGTCGCTGACCTTGCTGTCGGCGGCCATGACCATCGCGTCGATCAGGTCGAGCTTCTTGATCTGGACCGTCTGCGTGCCCGGCACCGCCAGGCGCACCTTGCCGGCTTCCATCGGGCCGCCGGAGACGAACACGACGGGGATGTTCAGGCGCATCGCGGCCATCAGCATCCCGGGGGTGATCTTGTCGCAGTTGGAGATGCACACCAGCGCGTCGGCGCAGTGGGCGTTGACCATGTACTCGACCGAGTCGGCAATGATGTCGCGGCTGGGCAGCGAATACAGCATGCCGTCGTGACCCATCGCGATGCCGTCGTCGACGGCGATGGTGTTGAACTCCTTGGCGACGCCGCCGACCGACTCGATCTCGCGCGCCACCAGCTGGCCCAGGTCCTTCAGGTGGACGTGGCCCGGCACGAACTGGGTGAAGCTGTTGGCGATCGCGATGATCGGCTTGCTGAAGTCGTCGTCCTTCATGCCGGTGGCGCGCCACAGCGAGCGCGCGCCCGCCATGTTGCGGCCGGCGGTGGAGGTCTTGGAGCGGTAGGCGGGCATCGGGTTTACCTTTGGTCGGGGGCTGGGTTGGGTCTGGCTGGAGACGGTGCGGCGCGCATTCTCGCCAAGGCGAGGGGCCGCGATCTACAGGAAGACCGCATTCTCAGCCGGGGAAGGCCGGGGCCCGGCCCAGTCGCTCATTGCAGCGTGTCGCCACCGGCCGGCGAGGCCGCCGCCGCGACGCCACCGAGCGCCGCTTGCCAGGTCCGCATCGGGATGTGATGCGTCAGGCGGTGCAGCGCGCAGTCCAGCAGCGCGGCGTTCAGCTCGTGGCCGACGCCCTCGGCGATGTCGATCGTGGCGTCGCTGCCTTCGAGCTGCGCCAGGTGCTGCATCGCGTCCTTGGCATGCCGCACGGGGATCACCGGGTCGGCGCTGCCGTGGAAGAAGTGCAGCGTGGTCAGCTTGGGCGCCTGTTCCGGCAGCGTCGCATAGCGGCCGCTGAAGGCCAGCACGCGGCCGGCCAGGCCGTCGTGGGCGGCAATCGCTTCGAGCGACAGGATCGTGCCTTGCGAGAAGCCGACCAGCGCGGTCGCCGCCTCGCCGACGCCCAGGCGCGCCTGATGCGCGCGGATGTCGGCCACCAGACGCGGCAGCACGGCGGCGACGCGGGCCGGACGTTCGGCCTCGACGTTGCCGCGGATCGAGAACCACTGCCGCGCCGAGCCGTCGTGCGGCATGCCGTCGAACCGGTCGTAGCCCTGCAGCGACAGCACGGCGGCCTGCGGGAAATGGGCTTGCAGCACCCGCGCCAGGGGCAGCAGGTTGGCGGCATTGGCGCCGACGCCGTGCAGCAGCAGCATCAGCTGGCGCGGGGCGCCGTCGGCGGGCAGCAGCTCGATGTTGGCGGCGTGCGGGTCGGGGTTCGAGGCGGTGTTCGGGACGTTCGTCATGGCGTTCTTCAACGGTTCGGGACGGCGCCGATTCTGAGCCCCGTCATGACCCGCACCGTTGCCCCGGCTTGAATGCTGCGTTTGTCGGCCGGCTCAGGCCGGAGCGGCAGCCGCCACGGCGGCGGCGATGTCGGCCGCGAATGCGTCGACCGATTCCGGCGTGGTGTCCCAGGCGCACATGAAGCGGCAGCCGCCGCCGGCGATGAACTCGTAGAAGCGCCAGCCCTTGGCCCGCAGCGCCGTGGCCGCCGCCGCCGGCAGGCGCGCGAACACCGCGTTGGCCTGCGGCTCGTGCAGCACCTGCACACCCGGCAGGTGCCGGATCGCCGCATGCAGCCGCTGCGCCATCGCGTTGGCCTGGCGGGCGTTGGACAGCCAGGTGTCGTTCTCCAGCAGACCCAGCCACGGCGCCGAGATGTAGCGCATCTTCGAGGCCAGCTGGCCGGCCTGCTTGACGCGCCAGGCGAAGTCCTGGCTCAGGTCGCGGTCGAAGAACACCACCGCCTCGCCGACCGGCAGGCCGTTCTTGGTGCCACCGAAACACAGCACGTCCACACCGGCCCGCCAGGTGATGTCGCTCGGGTGGCAACCCAGCGTCGCGACCGCGTTGGCGAAGCGCGCGCCGTCCATGTGGACCTTCAGGTGCCGGCGCTTGGCGATGGCGGCGATGGCGCGCACCTCCTCGACCGAATACACGGTGCCCAGCTCGGTCGCCTGGGTCAGGCTGACGACCTTGGGCTTCGGGTAGTGGATGTCGTGGCGCCGGGTCACCAGCGCCTCGACGGCGTCCGGCGTCAGCTTGCCCAGCCGCCCGGCGGCGCTGTCGGCATCGGCCACCAGCAGCTTGGAACCGTTGGAGAAGAACTCCGGCCCGCCGCACTCGTCGGTCTCGATGTGCGCCACCGACGTGCAGATCACCGAGTGGTAGCTCTGGCACAGCGAGGCCAGCGCCAGCGAGTTGGCCGCCGTGCCGTTGAAGACGAAGTAGATGTCGCAGTCGGTCTGGAACAGCTCGCGCAGCGCCTCCGACACCCGCTGCGTCCAGCCGTCCTCCCCATAGGCCGGCTCATGCCCGCTGGCCCCGGCATCCTGGAACCACCGCGCCGCGTTCGGGCACATCCCGGCGTAGTTGTCGCTGGCGAACTGCTGGGTCATGCGAGAGCCTTCTTCTTCACCGACGTTGTATGAGGCGGCACGGGAGCTTCACGACAGCGTTGCCGAAGCGTCCGACGACACCAATCCCGCGACCAGCGTCTCGGGTGCGATGTCCTGACCGTTCGGCCAGGTCACCGCACCGAGCTGGATGCCGACGCGGCGGAAGTAGACGGGATCCCGCAGCTCCCGGAACACGCCGTGGTCCAGGTAGGGCGTCAGGTCGAACAAACCTTGGCGGCCATCCGCCAGTTCGACGTGGATCCGGTGGTTCGCCAGTGGCTTGACGGTCTTCACATCCCAATGCATGGACACCTCACAGGGGGTCGATCTTGTAGGGCAGTTCACCGCTGGCAGCGAGTTGCCAGTCGGCGAGCAGTTCATCGAGATGACCGGCATCGCTCAACTCTCCGCTGCAGACGCGTACTCCGCCACCGGCACGCAGCTGCAGAACAGGTTGCGGTCGCCGTGCACGTTGTCGACGCGGCCGACCGGGCACCAGTACTTGGACTGGCGCAGGCTGGCGACCGGGTAGGCGGCGATGTCGCGGCTGTAGGGGTGCGGCCAGTCTTCGGCCAGCAGGCTGGCCGCCGTGTGCGGGGCGTGCTTGAGCGGGTTGTCCTCGCGCGGCCAGAGGCCACGTTCGACCTGTCGGATCTCCTCGCGGATGGCGATCATGGCGTCGCAGAAGCGGTCCAGCTCGGCGCGCGGTTCGCTCTCGGTGGGCTCGACCATCAGCGTGCCGGCGACCGGGAAGCTGAGCGTCGGGGCGTGGAACCCGTAGTCGATCAGGCGCTTGGCGACGTCCTCGGCGGTGACGCCGGAGCTGTCCTTCAGCGGGCGCAGGTCGAGGATGCACTCGTGCGCCACGCCGCCGCCCTTGACGCCGTCGATGCCGCCGCTGAAGTGGATGTCGTAGTGGTCGGCCAGCCGCGCGGCCACATAGTTGGCGCTCAGGATGGCCGTCTCGGTGGCGGCCTGCAGGCCGGCCGCGCCCATCATGCGCACGTACATCCAGCTGATCGGCAGCACCGCCGCGTTGCCCAGCGGTGCGGCGCTGATGGCGCCGATGGCCTGTGCCGTCGTCTCCAGCCCGCCGCTGCGATGCGCCGGCAGGAAGGGCACCAGGTCGTCGACCACGCAGACCGGCCCGACGCCGGGGCCGCCGCCGCCGTGCGGGATGCAAAAGGTCTTGTGCAGGTTCAGGTGGCTCACGTCGCCGCCGAACTGGCCCGGTGCGGCCACGCCGACCAGCGCGTTCATGTTGGCGCCGTCGACGTAGACCCGGCCGCCGTGTTCATGCACCAGCGCGCAGATCTCGCCGACGTGGGTGTCGAACACGCCGTAGGTCGACGGGTAGGTGATCATGATCGCGGCCAGCCGCTCGCGGTGCTGCTGGCACTTGGCGCGCAGGTCGGCCAGGTCGATGTTGCCCTCGGCATCGCACTTGGTCACCACCACCTGCATGCCGGCCATCTGGGCCGAAGCGGGGTTGGTGCCGTGGGCCGATTCGGGGATCAGGCAGATGTCGCGATGGGCCTCGCCGCGGCTGGCGTGCCAGGCCTGGATCACCAGAAGGCCGGCGTATTCGCCCTGCGACCCGGCATTGGGCTGCAGGCTGATGCCGGCATAGCCGGTGGCCTGCGACAGCCAGGCGCAGAGCTGCTCGTTCAACTGCGCGTAGCCGGCCAGCTGGTCGGCCGGCGCATAGGGGTGGACCTGGGCGAACTCGGGCCAGGTGATCGGGATCATCTCGGCCGTCGCGTTGAGCTTCATCGTGCAGGAGCCCAGCGGGATCATGCTGCGGTCGAGCGCCAGGTCCTTGTCCGACAGGCTGCGGATGTAGCGCAGCATCTCGGTCTCGCTGTGATGCGTGTTGAAGACCGGGTGCGTCAGGAAGGCGCTGGTGCGGCGCAGCGCGGCGGGGATGCGCAGGGCGATGCCGTCGCGCTCGATCGCCTCGACGCTGGGCAGCGTCTGGCCCGGCGCGGCGAACACGCCCCACAGCAGCGCGAGGTCGTCACGCGTGGTGGTCTCGTCCAGCGCGATGCAGAGGTGGTCGCCCCAGTAGGTGCGCAGGTTGGCCCCGGCGGCGACGGCCTTGGCGGCGAACTCGGCCGTGCGTGCACCGGTGTGCAGGCACAGCGTGTCGAAGGCGCTGGGGTGGCTCAGCGTGTGACCCAGCTGTTCCAGGCCGCGTGCCAGCACGGCGGCGTAGGCGGCCACGCGGGTGGCGATGCGCGTCAGGCCGGCAGGGCCGTGGTAGACCGCGTACATGCTGGCCACGACGGCCGGCAGGACCTGGGCGGTGCAGATGTTGGAGGTCGCCTTCTCGCGCCGGATGTGCTGCTCGCGCGTCTGCAGCGCCAGCCGGTAGGCCGGCGCGCCGTGGCTGTCGATGCTGACGCCGACCAGGCGGCCCGGCATCGAGCGCTTGAAGTCGTCGCGGCAGGCCATGAAGGCGGCGTGCGGACCGCCCGCGCCCATCGGCATGCCCAGGCGCTGCGTGCTGCCCACGACGATGTCGGCGCCCCATTCGCCCGGCGGCACCAGCAGCGTCAGCGCCAGGATGTCGGCCGCGACGATGAAGGCGGCCGAGCGGGCGTGGACCTGCTCGACATCGGCGCGCAGGTCGTCAATGCGACCGCTGGTGCTGGGGTACTGGGCCAGCACGGCGAAGTAGTCGTCGGCGGCGAGCGCGGCATCCCATTCGGCGGCCGAGTTGGCCAGCTTGACGACCAGGCCGAGCGGCCGGGCGCGGGTCTGGATCACCTCGATCGTCTGCGGGTGGCAGTCACCGGCGACGACGATGGCGTTGCCCTTGGCCTTGGCGCTGCGGCGCGCCAGCGTCATGGCCTCGGCGGCGGCGGTGGCCTCGTCGAGCATCGACGCGTTGGCGATCGCCATGCCGGTCAGGTCGCAGACCAGGGTCTGGAAGTTGACCAGCGCCTCCAGCCGGCCCTGGCTGATCTCCGCCTGATAGGGCGTGTAGGCGGTGTACCAGGCCGGGTTCTCGAGGATGTTGCGCAGGATGACGCCGGGCGTGTGGGTGCCGTGGTAACCCTGGCCGATGAAGCTGCGCAGCACGCGGTTGCGGCCGGCCAGCGCCTTCAGCTCGGCCAGCGCGGCAGCTTCGGTCGCGGCGGGCGGCAGGTCCATCGCGGCGGCGCGGCGGATGCTGGCGGGCACGATGGCGTCGATCAGGGCGGCCCGGCTGGCGCTGCCGATGACCGACAGCATGTGCTGCTCGTCGGTGGCATCGGGGCCGATGTGGCGGGCGGTGAATTCGGTGGGGTTCTCGAGCGCGGTCAGGCTGACCGGTGCGGCGTGGGGATGCTGGGCGGGCATGGTGGCGGCGATGAAAGGAGGTGCGGCCGGACCGCGCCGCAAGGGCGGGGCGGTCCGGGTCGGCGTCAGGCGCGTGAGAGCGTCATGACGCGGGCGCGTCAGAGCGTCTTGAGCAGCGCGTCGTAGCCGGTCTGGTCGAGCAGGTCGGCGAGTTCGGCCGGGTTGCTCAGCTTGACCTTGAAGAACCAGCCCGAGGCCAGCGGATCGCTGTTGGCCAGCGACGGGTCGTCGCGCAGCGCCTCGTTGACGGCGACGATCTCGCCGCTGACCGGCGCGTACAGGTCGGCGGCGGCCTTGACCGATTCGACGACCCCGGCGACCTCGCCCTTGGCGAAGGTGGCGCCCACGGCGGGCAGGTCGACGAAGACCACGTCACCGAGCGCGTCCTGCGCGTGCACGGTGATGCCGACCACGGCCGCGCTGGCGTCGGCGGCATCGATCCATTCATGGTCGGAAGTGAACTGGAGAGGCATGTAGGGCTCCTGGAAACAGATGGCGAGGATGTCTGGAGGGTGAGGCGAACGGGCCGAGCGACGGCCCGCCCGGGCGTCGCTCAACCCCGGAAGTATCGGTGCGGCGCGAACGGCAGCGGGGTCACCTTCATCGGCAGGCGCTTGCCGCGGACTTCGGCGTAGAGCGTGTTGCCAGGTGCCGCGTGGTTGGTGGCGACGTAGGCCATCGCGATCGGCTGGTTGACGGTCGGTCCGGTGGTGCCGCTGGTGACCGTGCCGAGCTTGTGGCCGTGGGCATCATGCAGCGTGGCGCCTTCACGCACGGGGGCACGTTCCAGGCCGACCAGGCCGACGCGCTTGTGCGTCGCGCCCTGCGTCAGCTGGCCCTCGATGACCGAGGCGCCGGGGTAGCCACCGGCACGCGCGCCACCGGGGCGGCGCACCTTCTGGATCGCCCAGGTGAGGCCGGCCTCGATCGGCGAGGTGGCGGCGTGGATGTCGTGGCCGTAGAGGCACAGGCCGGCCTCCAGCCGCAGCGTGTCGCGGGCGCCCAGGCCGGCCGGCGCGACCTCCGGCTGGGCCAGCAGCGTGCGGGCCAGCGCGATGGCGTGGCTGGCTGGCACCGAGATCTCGAAGCCGTCCTCGCCGGTGTAGCCCGAGCGGGTCACGTAGCAGTCGGCCCCGGCCAGCGCGTAGTGGCCGCCGGTCATGAAGGTCAGCGAGGCGACGCCCGCGTTGATGCGCGCCAGCGCGTCGACCGCCTTCGGACCCTGCAGCGCCAGCAGCGCGCGTTCGGGCATCGGGATGACCTGGCAGCGGTGGCCGATGTGCGTGATCAGGTGGCGCGTGTCGGCGTCCTTGCAGCCGGCGTTGACGACCAGGAACAGGTCGTCGGCGCGGCGCGTGATCATCAGGTCATCGAGCAGCCCGCCCGACGGATTGGTGAAGAAGCCGTAGCGCTGGCGGCCGACGCCCAGGTCGACGACGTCGACCGGCACGAGGCTCTCGAGCGCGCGGGCGGCGTCATCGCCGACCAGCCGCAGCTGGCCCATGTGCGAGACATCGAACAGCGCGGCCGACTCGCGGCACTGGCGGTGCTCGGCCAGGATGCCGGCGGGGTAGTTGACCGGCATCGCGTAGCCGGCGAAGGGGACCATGCGGGCCCCGAGTTCGAGGTGCAGGTCGTGCAGCGGGGTCTGCAGCAGGGCAGAGGCAGAAGAGGGCGTGTCAGCGGACATCTGAGGCTCCGAGGGCGTTGGATGGGGCGCCATCCGGACCCGCCGACCTGTCGGTCGCCGGGTGTGCCCTCGCTGTCCGCTTTACCTGAGAGATTGACGGCTCGGTGGTTGGGCCACCACGCCGCTTGCCCCTTCGGTGGACCGCCTGCCGGCCGTGGGCCGTGGCGGTCTCTCTCCAGTGAGGTGACGTCTGTTGCGCAGACGTGTGCCAGTCCTTTTGCCTGAGCGTTCGAGGCCGGCTTGCTCGGCCGGTCTCTGCGCCTTCGGCGGCTGCCTCAACCTGCGGAAGGGCCCGTGTTGATCGGACCTGCAGGCCAGCGGCTCTCTCCTGGCGGCGGCCAGTGTAGCCGACGCCTTCCGGGCTTGTCAGGCCCGGACCCGACCTCGGCGCGGGTTCATTCCCAGGGCGGCGGCTCGTTGCCGGCGGGTGTGGTGACCGCGCGTGGTGCGGTCGTCGCGACCGGCTCGGTCGGCACGAGCATGCCCGGCTGCTGCTCGCCGCCGAGGGCATCGAGCAGGTCGGGGATCAGCTGGATCAGCTCGCCGGTGGCAATCGCCGCATCGGCGTCGAAGGCCTCGTCGGCATCGCGGTGGTTGCCCGGCGGCTGGCCTTCGTAGACGCCGTCGAGGAACTCGATCTTCTTGAGCACCATCTGGTCGGTCAGCACGAAGGACACGCGGCCGTTCCAGGTCAGCGCCAGGCGGGTCGGGCGCTTGCCCTGCTCGATGTGGCTGCGCACCTCGTCGGTGTCGAGCGGGTGACGGGCGTAGCGCACGACCGCCTTGGACTCGTCGGGCGCCTTCAGCTCGCAGTCGCGGTCGACCGTGAAGACGGCCGGCGGCTCGATCGCGGCTTCCGGCAGTTCGGTCTCGCCGGGCCGCGCCGCGCCCGCCAGCAGCCAGCCGGCCATCACGGTCGACGGCGACAGCGCCGTGTGGATCGGCTCGATCGAGAAGCCCGCCAGGCCCTTGGTCAACAGCGTGATGACCTCGTCGGCGCGGGCCGTGCTGGCCGCGTCGATCATCAGCAGGCCCTGCTCGGGGGCGATCCAGACCGGCAGGCCGAGCTGCTTGGTGAACGCCTGCGGCAGCAGTTCGAGCTGGGCCTGGTCCTTCATGTCCTTGCGCTGCTTCTTGCCGGGCTTGCGGCCGGTGTCGGCCTCGATGCGCTCGGCCATCTCGTCGATGCGGCGCTTGACGACCGAACCCGGCAGCACCTTCTGCTCGACCATCAGCCGCAGCAGCCAATGGCCGCCGATCGATTCGACCAGCGTGCCGTGGGCGCGACCGCGCGGGGCCACCCAGCCGGCCGAGATCGGCTGCGTCGCGCCACACGGGATGAAGGTGGCCGCGTCGGCGGCGGCTTCCAGTGCGGTGAAGTCGGGTTGCCAGGTCTCGGCCAGGCGGTAGATCAGCAGGTTCTTGAACATCGTCGGGAAGGAAAGGCCGCTGCGTCCGTTGGGCGCAGCGGCCGGAGTGGAAGGAAGCGTCGGAATGAAGGAGGTCGACGCGCTCAGCGCAGTGCCGGCAGCCCGCGCAGCACCGGCTCGATGCCGGCGGCGAAGGCGGCGTGCGCGTCGGCGTCGAAGTGGATGCCGTCGACCGGACTGACCGACCACAGCGCCGCGCCGTCGACGTAGGTGCAGCCGTGCGCATGGGCCACATCGGCCACATGGCCGGCCAGCCGGCGCGACTTCTCGGCCCCGCCAGCGAACAGCTCGCCCAGGCCGCCAACCTCCAGGATCGGCGTGGGCGAGACCAGCACGATGGCCGGTGCCTGGCGGTCAGGCCCACTGGCACTGCCCTGGATCATGCGCACCAGCTGCGCCATGCCCTGCGCGATCTCGAACGGCGACAGCCGGAACCGCGCCTTCAGGTCGTTGGTGCCCAGCATCAGCAGCACCGCGTCGATCGGCCGGTGCGAGGCCAGGCAGGGCCGCAGGTAGCTCGCGCCCGACATCGACACGGTGATGCCCTCGATCGGGTCTTCCAGCACGGTGGTCCGCCCGGGCAGGCCTTCCTCGATCACGCGCACCGTCGGCGCCAGGGCAGCCGCCAGCCGCCCGGTCCAGCGCAAGCCCAGCGGCAGCCGCGCACCGGTCACGGGGTCACTGCCCCAGGTGTTGGAGTCGCCGTAGCAGAGCAGGGTCTTCATGGTGGGGGTCTCGGGTTCGGGTCACCACAGAACATCCAGACCGTAGGCCTGAAGCGTCGTGTCGGCGCTGACCAGGATCAGCCCGTCCTCGGCACATTGGGCCAGCATCAGGCGGTCGAACGGGTCGCGGTGGTGCCAGGGGAGTTGCGCCACACGCAGGGTGTGGCGCAGGTCGATGGGGTGCAGCCGGAACTGATTGGCCGCCAGTTGCTCGGGAAGGAAACGATCGAGCCGGCTGCTCAGCTGGAGTTTGCCCAGACTGATCTTGATGGCCATTTCCCAGCAGCTGGCAACGCTCAACAGACAGTCGTTGTCGGCATCCGCGATCGCCGAACGGGCCGTCGCCGACAGGGAAGGGTGGTCGCTGACCCACCACAGGAAGGCATGGGTGTCGAGCAGCAACGTTCGGCGGACGGCGGGCATGGACAGCGCAGCTTGGAGGCTCAGCGGTAGGCGCTGAAGTCGTCCAGCGGGGCGTCGAAATCGTCGGCAAGCTGGACGACTTCCGTTGCTGCACTGCCGGGACGCCGCACGGCCCTTGCCGGAACGATCGGTGTCAGACGCAACAACGGTCTGTTGTCGCGTGCGATCACGATGTCCTCGCCGGCAAGCGCACGTTGCACCAGTTCAGACAGCTGAGCCTTGGCTTGGGCGATGTTGTAGTGCTGGGGCATGTTGACTCCGGATTCAAGTTGGTCATTCTGTTTGACCATCATGGGCGGGTCAAGTTTCAGACCCCTCTCGCCCGATCCGCCTTGAACTGCGCCCGGAAGGCCTCGAAGCGGCCTTCGTCGAGAGCCAGGCGGACCTCGCGCATCAGGTTCAGGTAGTAGTGCAGGTTGTGGATGCTGGCCAGCATCGGGCCGAGCATCTCGCCGCAGCGGTCGAGGTGGTGCAGGTAGGCGCGGCTGAAGCCGCCGGTGCTGCGGCCGGAGGCGTCGGTCGTGCCCGCGCAGGCCTGGCAGGCGCAGGTCTCGTCGATCGGGCGCTCGTCGGTCTTGTGGCGGGCGTTGCGGATCTTCAGGTCGCCGTAGCGGGTGAACAGGTGACCGTTGCGCGCGTTGCGGGTGGGCATGACGCAGTCGAACATGTCGACGCCGCAGGCCACGCCGTCGACCAGGTCCTCGGGCGTGCCCACGCCCATCAGGTAGCGCGGCTTGTGGGCCGGCAGGCGGTGCGGGGTGTGGCCCATGATGCGCAGCATCTCGTCCTTGGGCTCGCCGACGCTGACGCCGCCGATGGCGTAGCCGGGCAGGTCCAGCTCGACCAGCGCGGCGAGCGAGGCCTCGCGCAGGTTCTCGAACATGCCGCCCTGCACGATGCCGAACAGCGCGTTCGGGTTGGCCAGCCGCGCGAACTCGGCCTTGGAGCGGCCGGCCCAGCGCAGGCTCAGCTCCATCGACTCGCGCGCTTCCTTCTCGGTCGTGATGTGGCCGACGCCCTTGGCGCCCTGCCAGTAGGGCGTGCACTCGTCGAACTGCATGACGATGTCGCTGTTGAGCACGGTCTGGATCTGCATGCTGACCTCGGGGGTCAGGAACAGCTTGTCGCCGTTGACGGGAGAGGCGAAGCGCACGCCTTCCTCGCTGATCTTGCGCATGTCGCCCAGCGACCAGACCTGGAAACCGCCGGAGTCGGTCAGGATCGGCCGTTCCCAGGTCTCGAAGCGGTGCAGGCCGCCGAACTGGGCCATGACGTCCAGGCCGGGGCGCATCCAGAGGTGGAAGGTGTTGCCCAGGATGATCTGGGCGCCCATCGCTTCCAGGTCACGCGGCATCACGCCCTTGACGGTGCCGTAGGTGCCCACGGGCATGAAGATCGGCGTCTCGACGACGCCGTGGTTGAGCGTCAGACGGCCGCGTCGGGCGTGGCCTTCGGTGCCCAGGAGTTCGAAATTCAGCATGGGCGGGATTGTCTCAGCCCGCCCGGCCGGATCGGTGCCCGATCAGCGCACGCGGCGGCGCGTGCAGGTCCAGGCCTCGATCTCGCCCCGGCCGATGCCCAGGTCGCGCAGCTCGTGGGCATCCATCGCCAGCAGCACGTCGCGGTCGGCGCGGCGGCGCGCGGCCTCGGCCTGCAGGCTGACCAGCGCGGCCATCAGCGCCCGGGCTGCGGCCAGCAGGTGGCGGCCGGCGCGGCGGAACTGGCGCGAGCTGGTGTCGCCGGCCAAAGCGGCGGGCAGGGCGCCCAGGCTGGTGGCGAGGGTTGCAACGGTGGCGGCGGTGGCGGCGGTCATCGTGGGCTCCGGTGGGGTGTCGCGGTGTGAAGTGGTCTCGGGAGCCTCGATGGTGAGGGGTCTTGTGCCTGCTGAAAAGTTGAATGATCTGACGTCTACCATCAGCTTCCCTGACGTCAAGACCGGGCACCGCCGATGCGCCACCTCAACCTCGACCAGCTGCAGACGCTGGTGACGATTGCCGACCTGGGCAGCTTCGCCGCCGCCTCGCAGGCGCTGCACCTGGCGCCGCCGACCGTCAGCCTGCATGTGCGCGAACTCGAACAGCGTCTCGGCGCCAGCCTGCTGGACCGTGGTCCGCGCGGCGCCGTGCCGACGGCGGCGGGCGCCTTGCTGGTCGACCGTGGCCGGCGCCTGCTGAAGGACGCCGACGACGCCGAGGAACAGGTGCGCCGCAGCGCCCACGGGCTGGCCGGCAAGGTCAGCCTGGCGACTTCCACCGGCGTGCTGGTCTACCTGCTGCCGCACGTGCTGGCGCGGCTGGCCGAGGTGGCACCGGAGATCGATGTGGAGGTCAGCATCCTGGGCTCGATCGAGACTGTCGCCCGGCTGCGCGCCGGCACGCTGGACCTGGGCATCGTCGCCCTGCCGCAGCCGGCCGAGCCGGAGCTGCGCATGAGCCACTGGCGGCGCGACCTGATGCTGGCCTTCATCCCGCCGGGCTGGGACGCCCCCGAGGTCGTCACGCCCGACTGGCTGGCGGCCCGGCCGATGGTGGCCAACGGCTCGTCGACGCTGACGCAGAAGCTGATCCTGGGCTGGTTCGCCCGCGCCGGCCTGCAGCCGCGGGCGCGCATCGAGCTGAACTACAACGAGGCGATCAAGAGCCTCGTGTCGGCCGGCTACGGCGCGGCCGTGCTGCCGGCCGAATGGGTGCCCGACGGCGCACCGGCGGCCGGCCCGGACGGCATGCCGCTGGCGCACAGCCCGTCGAACCTGCCGATGCAGCTGCGCCCGCTGGACCCGCCCTTGCCGCGCGAACTGGCGCTGGCGCATCGCCCGGAGGCCCAGCTCGACGCGGCGGTGCGGCAGGTGCTGACGACGCTGCGCGGCTTCGCGTCGGCCACCTGAGCGGCGCCATGAAGAACGGGGCCCGCAGGCCCCGTCGTGGTTCGAGCGCCGGACGCCCGCGTCAGCCGTTGAAGCGCGAGAACACCAGCGTCGCGTTGGTGCCGCCGAAGCCGAAGCTGTTGGACAGCACCGTGTTCATCGGTGCATCGCGGCGTTCGCGCAGGATCGGCATGCCTTCGGCTGCCGGATCCAGGTTCTCGATGTGGGCCGAGGCGGCGGCGAAGTTGTCGCGCAGCATCAGCAGCGAGTAGATCGCCTCCTGCACGCCGGCCGCGCCAAGCGAGTGGCCGGTCAGCGACTTGGTCGAGCTGATCGCCGGGATGTTGTCGCCGAAGACCTGCCGGACCGCGCCGAGTTCGGCCAGATCGCCCACCGGCGTCGAGGTGCCGTGGGCGTTGATGTAGTCGACCGGCGTCTTCACGTTGGCCAGTGCCTGCTGCATGCAGCGCACCGCGCCTTCGCCGGACGGGGCGACCATGTCGTGGCCGTCCGAGGTGGCACCGAAGCCGACCAGCTCGGCCAGGATGTTGGCGCCACGGGCCTGCGCGTGTTCGAGCGATTCGAGCACCAGCATGCCGCCGCCACCGGCGATGACGAAGCCGTCGCGGCTGACGTCGAAGGCTCGCGAGGCGCTGGACGGCGTGTCGTTGTACGAGCTGGACATCGCGCCCATCGCGTCGAACAGCAGCGACAGCTCCCAGCTTTCCTCTTCACCGCCACCGGCGAAGACGACGTCCTGGTTGCCCCAGGCGATCAGCTGGCCAGCGTGGCCGATGCAGTGCGCGCTGGTCGAGCAGGCCGAGGTGATCGAGTAGTTCACGCCCTTGATGCCGAACGGCGTGGCCAGGCAGGCCGAGACCGTGCTGCCCATCGTCTTCGTGACCATGAACGGGCCGACCCGCTTGATGCCCTTGGCGCGCAGCGTGTCGGCGGCCCAGACCTGGTTCAGGCTGGACGCACCACCCGAGCCGGCGACCAGGCCGGTGCGCGGGTTGGAGACCTGCTCGGGCGTCAGGCCGGCGTGCGCGATGGCCTGCTGCATCGCCACGTAGGAATACGCGGCGGCGTCGCCCATGAAGCGCATGGTGCGGCGGTCGATCGCGGCTTCCAGGTCCAGCGTCGGCCGGCCGCTGACCTGCGAGCGCATGCCCTTCTCGGCATAGGCGGGGTTGAAGGTCAGGCCCGAACGGCCTTCGCGCAGGCTGGCGGCGACCTCGTCGGCGTTGTTGCCGATGCTCGAGACGATGCCGTATCCGGTGACGACGACGCGGCGCATCAGAAATCTTCCGTCGAGGTGAACAGGCCGACCTTCAGGTCGGTGGCGGTGTAGATCTCGCGGCCGTCGGCGTACATGTGGCCGTCGGCAATGCCCATCACCAGCTTGCGTTCGATGACGCGCTTGAGGTCCAGGCGGTAGGTGACCTTCTTGACGCTCGGCAGAACCTGGCCGAAGAACTTGACCTCGCCGGCGCCGAGCGCGCGGCCGCGGCCGGGATTGCCGCGCCAGCCGAGCCAGAAGCCGACCAGTTGCCACAGGGCATCGAGGCCCAGGCAACCCGGCATGACCGGGTCACCCTCGAAGTGGCAGCCGAAGAACCAGAGGTCCGGGACGATGTCGAGTTCCGCCTCGATCGTGCCCTTGCCGAACTCGCCGCCGGTGTCGTCGATGCGGACGATGCGATCCATCATGAGCATGTTGGGCAGCGGCAGGCGGGCGTTGCCCGGGCCGAACAGTTCGCCGCGACCGCAAGCCAGCAGCTCGTCGCGGCTGTAGCTGTGGCGGCCCTGGTCACGTTGACTCTGGCCGGAGACGGCGGGCATGCCTGTGGACGGCATTTGAGGTGCATTCATGGTGGTCGACACTCGGGATGGGCCGGCAAATCGCAGGGACGGACCGGCTTTCAGGGGGCTTCGAAGGGGGCGCTGCGCGCAGCACGCGACTGTAGCGCGCCACATCGGCGATTCTCGGTCGTCACGGCGTCGGCGTGTCGATCGTTCTGGCGCCCGGCGCCGGGGAAGTTCCCCCAGTTGACGCAGGTCGCGGCGGTGTCATGCCGGCGCAGGGGTCCTCGCGCGGCTGGCGGGGGGTCTCGATGCGCCGGTCGTAGGGCGCCATGCCGGCCGGACCGGGCGGGTCGTCGCCGCCGGCCTCGACCAGCCCGACGACGCGCGTCTGCGCCGACAGCGCCGGCGCCAGCCAGCGCGGCACGCCCAGGTCCCGCCGGACGTGGCCGTTGCCCGCCAGCAGCACGACCATCCGCGGCGTCGCCTCGGCCGCCGCCGTGACGGCCCTGGCCATCGCCTGGTCGCGGGCGATCTGCGCGGCGGCCATGCGCCGGGCCATCGGCGCGTCGACCATGCCGCAGTGCGAGGCCTCGATCAGCCGGGCCTGTTCGGCCAGCAGCGGCTCGGGCACGGCGGCGTCAAAGCCTTGCGCGGCCAGACCTTCGCGGATGACGCGCCGGGCGGCGTCGCGCGAGACGTTGACGGCCACCAGCGGCAGGCCGTGCGACACGGCGCGCTCGATGTAGGGCCGGTAGAAGTCCCAGTCCCAGCCGGACATCGGTCCGTCGAGGGCGGCGATCCTGTCGGCGACCTGTTCGGCCGTTCCCCCGGAGCGCAGCCGGTCGATCTCGCCTTGCCGGTCCAGGTCGAGTTGTTCCATCAGCAGCGCCGGGCGCTCGCCGCGCGCCAGCAGGGCGTCCAGCGCCTTCAGCCGCATCGCGTGCTGCGCGGCGTTGTCATGCACCTCGCCGACCAGCCAGATGCGGCTCTCCGCCGGGTCGAGGTTCAGGGTGGACGGCGGCGTGGCGCAGGCCCCCAGCAGCAGGGCGAACAGGGGTGCGGCAAGGGCGGCAAGGCGTGTCATGAGCCGACGATAGCGCCGCCGCCTGGGCAGGTGTAAGCCAGACTGTAATCGGTCCAGATGAGAATGATTTGCAATTGAGAATAATTCGCATTAGACTGCAAAGCATGTCGGAAGCAGCACCTCCTACCCCCTCGCCGGACGCCTCGGCCCAGCCCCATGCGGCGGGTCCGGCCACCCGACTCGACGCCCCGCGTCGCCTGCGCAGCGTCGATCTGCTGCAAGGCGCCGACGAGGTGCTGATCGAGCACGAAGGTGCCTGCTACCGCCTGCGCCGCACCTCGCTCGGACGGCTGATCCTCACCAAATGAGCGCCGCCGCGTCGCGGCGCTGAACGTCTCACTCGCAGATTCGCGGCCCAGCCCATCGCCAGGTCATGTGTCGCCGGCCCGTCCAGGTCGTCGACCCCGCTTTTCGGATGTCAACCCGTCTTGTGGAAGCTGACCCATGGCCCCGGCCGATCACGTCTCGAACCGTCCTGAACACCGCGTCAACCGCAACCCCCGCACCGCCGCCTTGATGCCGCTGATGCCGCTCGGCGCCCTGGCCTGCGGCCTGGGCCTGTCCGGCGCGGCCTTTGCCGCCGACGACACGGCGGCCGAACCGGCCACGCTGCCGCGTGTCACCGTCACCGCCCCGGACGTGCCCGTGCAGGGCCGCGACAGCCTGCAGGTGACGCGCACCCGCATCGGCAAGTCCGAGCAGGACCTGCGCGACGTGCCGCAGTCGATCAGCGTCGTCACCGAACGCCTGATCGACGACCGCAACCTCGACACGCTCAAGCAGGCGCTGACGCAGACCGCCGGCATCACCTTCCTGGCGGCCGAAGGCGGCGAGGAGGACATCCGCCTGCGCGGCTTCTCGCTGCAGGCGACCGGCGACATCTTCATCGACGGCATGCGCGACCCGGCCTTCTACGACCGCGACTCCTTCAACTGGGACCGCCTCGAAGTGCTGCGCGGTTCGGCCTCGATGCTGTTCGGCCGCGGCTCGACCGGCGGCGCCGCCAACCAGGTCACCAAGCAGGCCTACCTGATGGACGAGGGCCAGGTCGACGTGACGCTGGGCAGCCACGCCTACCGCCGCGTCGTCGGCGACCTCAACGTCGTGACCGGCCAGGACGCCGCCCTGCGCCTGAACGCGATGGCGACGAAGGCCGACAGCGACGGCGCCGGCAACCGGCTCGACAAGCGCGGTCTGGCCGCCAACTTCCGCTGGGACGTCGGCCATCCGGACGAGTTCGGCGTGTCGCTCTACCACCTCGAGAACCGCAACGGCATCCACTACGGCCTGCCGTGGATCAGCCCGAGCGCCAGCGCCGCCGCGACCGACCGGACGATGAACGGCGCGCTCGACCCGAACGCCTACTACGGCATGGCCAGCGACCGGAATCACGGCAACGCCAGCACCGCGACCTTCGACCACCGCCACCGCTTCGACGCCGACACCTCGCTGAAGACCACCGTGCGGCGCGGCGTCTACAGCCGCGACCAGCGCGCCAGCACGATCCGGCTGTGCCAGCAGACCGCCAACCCGGCCTGCCCGACGGCGCAGCCCACGCTCGACACCTTCAGCGACGCGACCGTGTTCACGCGCGGCACGCAGCTCAAGATCCAGGACCTCGACACGCTGCATGCACAGAGCGACTTCAGCACCCGCTTCGAGGCGCTGGGCCTGAAGCACGAGTGGGTCAGCGGCGTCGACGTCGCCCGCGAGGAGAAGGTCGTCTATGCGGCCAGCACGCCGGCCGGCGTCAACCTGACCAAGCCGGTCACGAACGCCGGCACGCCCGATGACGGCGCCTGGATCGACGAGGACGCCCGTCTGCTGCGCAAGGGCAGCGGCTTCGTCAACCACAACATCGGCGTCTACGCCCAGGACCTCGTGACCGTGGCCCCTGGCTGGAAGCTGCTCGGCGGCCTGCGCCATGACCGCATGCGCGGCGACTTCGAGCAGATCGCCGCCACCGGCGCGGTGACGCGCTACCAGCAGTCGATCGGCGAGTTCAGCCAGCGCCTGGGCGTGATCTGGCAGCCGAGCGCGCTGCACAGCTTCCACGCCTCGTGGGGCAACTCGTACAACACCTCGGGCGACTCGTATTCGTACAACGCGCTGAGCGCCAACACCGCGCCCGAGCAGAGCATCAACACCGAGATCGGCGCGCGCATCGACAGCGAGGACCGCCTGTTCACGACCCGCGTGGCGCTGTTCCGCTCGGTCAAGACCAACGAGCGCAACACCGATCCGGACACCGCCGCGACCGCGCTGCTGCTGTCGGGCCGGCGTCACGCCACGGGGCTGGACATGGACGTCACCGGCCGGCTGGCGCGCGACTGGAGCGTCTACCTGTCGTGGATGTGGATCCCCGACGCCCGCGTCGACGTGGCCGCGCCGACCGCCACCACCTTCGGCAACCGGGCCGGCGACCGGCCTGGCCTGACGCCGAAACACAGCGGCTCGATGTGGGCCAGCTGGCAGGCGACACCCGCCTTGCGCGTGGGCAGCGGCGTCAACTTCCGCAGCGCCAGCACGCCGGCCGACCAGCAGGCGGCCACGGCGGTCACCTCGCCGGGCTACGCCACGCTGGAGCTGATGGGCGAATACGCCATTGAGCCCGATCGCTACCTCGTCAAGGCCAACCTCGCCAACGTCACCAACCGGCTCTACGGCGCCAGCCTCTACCGCGGCCACTACGTGCCCGGTGCCGGCCGCACGCTGCAGGTCACCGGCACCGTGAAGTTCTGAGGCCCGTCCCGCGCACCCGTCACCAGGGCATCCGATGCTGCTCCATGTCCCCCAGGTCCTGAGCGCCGACGAACTGGCGCAGGCCCGCGCGCTGCTGCTCGACGCCCCGTGGGCCGACGGCGGCGTGACGGCCGGCGTGCAGTCCGCCCAGGTCAAGAACAACCTGCAGCTGCCGCAGGCTCATCCGACCACCCAGGCGCTGCAGAAGCTCGTGCTGGCCGGCCTGAACCGGCATGTGACCTTCTTCTCGGCGGCGCTGCCGAAGAAGGTCTTTCCGCCGCTGTTCAACCGCTACGGTGGTGCGCACAACGCCTTCGGCAACCACGTCGACAACGCCGTGCGCTTCATCACCAGCGGGCCGCAGACGGGCCAGCGGGTCCGCACCGACGTCAGCTGCACGCTGTTCCTGGCCGACCCGGCCGACTACGACGGCGGCGAGCTGGTGATCGAGGACACCTACGGCAGCCAGCGCGTCAAGCTGCCGGCCGGCGACCTGGTGCTCTACCCGGGCACCAGCGTTCACCGGGTCGAGCCGGTCACGCGCGGGACACGCATCGCCAGCTTCTTCTGGATCGAGAGCATGGTGCGCAGCGACGAGCAGCGCCGCCTGCTGTTCGACATGGACCGCCACCTGATGCACCTGCGCCAGAGCGTCGGCGAGACCGATGCCGGCGTGATCGGGCTGACCGGGACGTATCACAACCTCTTGCGGCTATGGGCCGAGACATGAGCCCAGACCTGAGCCGAGACATGAGCCTCGACCTTCATGCCGACTTCAGCGACCCGCTCGGCCCGCGTGGCCGCGCCACGCTGGTGCTGGCCGCATTCGCCGCGCACCTCGCTGCCGCCGGCGCGCTGTGGCTGCAACGTGACGCGGTGCTGCCACGTGCCGAGCTGGCGTCGATCCAGGTCGACTGGGTGATGCCGGCTGCCACACCGCAGACGCCCTTGACACGCGCCCCGGCCCCTGTGCCGATCCGTCCGACGCGTCCCGTCGCCGCAGTACCCGCACCCGCACCCGCACCCGCCCCCGCCCCCGCACCGTTGCTGGCGGCGGCACCGTCGCCTGAACCGGCGCCGACGCAGGCATCGGCGCAGGCCGCCGCGCCGGTGGCCCAGCCCGTCGCCGCGGAGCCGACCGCGCCGACCGCCGCCAGCGTGGCCGCCGCAACGGCTTTGCCCCATGCACCGGCCGCACCGCGCCGGGTCACGCTGACCGCGACCGACTGGGTCCGCGCGCCGGTCTACGCCTATCCGCGCGAGTCGCTGCGGCGACGCGAGCAGGGCGTGGTCACCGTGCGCATCCAGTTCGATGCGCAGGGCCTGCCGCGCCAGGTCAGCCTGCTGCGCAGCTCCGGCCACGCCGCGCTCGACGCCGAGGCGCTGGCCAAGGCGCGCGAGTCGCGTGCCCGGCCGCGCCTGCAGGACGGCCTGCCCATCGAGTTCCTCGCCGACACCGAGGCCGAGTTCACGTTCTGAGCCTCACGAACGTCCCCGCATCCCTGACCTCCAGAGAAGTCGACATGACCCCGATCACGACCCTGACCCCATCCCCGACCCCGCTGGGCTTCGGCCACTTCATCGCCCAGTCCGATGCCATCGGCCTGACCCTGCTGGCGCTGCTGCTGCTGATGTCGGTGGCTTCCTGGGCGCTGATCCTCGTCAAGGGGATCGGCCAGGTGCTGCAACGCCGTCGCAGCCAGCGTTTCCTCGACTTCTTCTGGAACGCCCGTTCGCTGGAGGCGGTTCAGGGCGAGCTGCAGGTCCACGGCGTGCAGGAGCCCTTCGGCCACCTGGCCGCCCACGCCCTGCAGGCGCGCGACCACCACACCCGGCAGGGCGCCGCCCGGCTGGAAGAGGCCGGCAGCCTGCAGGACTTCATCACCCGCACGATCCGCAAGGTGCTGGACGAGGAAGGCACGCGGCTGGAGAACGGGCTGACGCTGCTCGCGACGATCGGCGCCACCGCCCCCTTCGTCGGCCTGTTCGGCACGGTCTGGGGCGTCTACCACGCGCTGATCGCGATCGGTCAGGGCGGTGCCGGCTCGCTCGACCAGGTTGCCGGACCGGTCGGCGAGGCGCTGGTGATGACCGGCGTCGGGCTGGCCGTCGCCATCCCGGCGGTCGTCGCCTACAACGCCTTCAGCCGCAGCAACCGCGTGCTCAACGGCCGGCTGGATGCCTATGCCTTCGAGCTGTTGACCTTCCTGTCGACCGGCTCGACGCTGGTGTCGGCCCGGCCGGCAAGCGTGTCGGGATCGGCCGCCGTGCCGGGCACTGTGCCGGTCGCGGTCGTGCGGCCCGTGGCGGCCTGAGCGGAGGGTCGCGACATGGCCTTCGCCAGCTTCGACCGCCGCAGCGCCAGCGCGCCGGTGGCCGACATCAACATGGTCCCGCTGATCGACGTGCTGCTCGTGCTGCTCGTGGTCTTCATCGTCTCGGCCCCGCTGCTGACCCACAGCGTGCGGCTGCGCTTGCCGCAGGCCAGCAGCCAGCCGCAGGCCGCCGAGGTCGTCGCGATCGACGTCTCGATCGACGTGCAGGGCCGGCGCCACTGGAACGGCCAGCCGGTCAGCCGCGACGAGGCCGTCGCCCGTCTGCATGCGGCCGGACGGCAGCAGCCGCAGCCCGAGATCCGCCTGAGCGCCGACCGCGACGTGGCCTACCGCCATGTCGCCGAGACGCTGGCCGACGCGGCCGCCGCCGGCCTGTCGCGCATCGGCTTCGTCAGCCAGCCGGAGGGCGGCTCGCGGTAGGTGTCGCAATAGGCGTCGCAACAGGCCTCGCAACAGGCGTCGCAACAGGCATCGCTATAGTTCCCCGAGGGCGGTCATGGCGATGCGCCACGGGAGCGGGTTGATGCAGGCGGGCAGGGCAGGAACGGTGGGTCACGGGCGCAGTCCCGGTCGGGAGGCGACGCGATGAAGGCGTTGCTGGTCGACGATCACGCGCTGTTCCGCGACGGCTTCTCGATGCTGATGGCCCAGCGCTTTCCCGCCGTCGAGCTGATCGGCGCCGCCGACATCGCCGAGGCCCTGCAGGCGCTCGCCGCGCACCCCGACATCGAGCTGGTGCTGCTGGACCTGGGGCTGCCCGACAGCCAGGGCCTGTCGAGCCTGCAGCGGCTGCAGGCCCCTGTCGGCGATGTCCCGCTGGTGGTGATGTCGGCCGACGAGCGGCCCGAGACCATCCTGGCCGCGATCGACCAGGGCGCCGCCGGCTTCGTGCCCAAGACCGCCCGGCTGGCCGAGATCGAGGGCGCCTTGCGCATCGTGCTGGACGGCGGCACCTACCTGCCGGCCGGCATCTACCGCGACCTCGTGCCGGTGACCGGCGCCGACGCCGATCCGCAACGCCTGCGCGAGGCGCGGCTCGACGCGCTGGGCCTGTCGCCGCGTCAGGTCGACGTGCTGCGGCTGCTGGTGGCCGGGCGTTCGACCAAGCTGATCTCGCGCGAGCTGGATCTGGCCGAGTCGACCGTCAAGACCCACCTGCTGGCGCTGTTCCGCAAGCTCGACGTCGGCTCGCGCACCCAGGCCATCGTGGCCGCCGCGCGCATGGGCATCACCTTCGACTGAGGTTGGCGACGTTGCCGGCCTGGCCGTCCTGCTGGGCGCGGATCTGCAGCAGCATGCCCAGCAGCGCCTCGGCCCGGAACGGCTTGTGCAGCACGGGGATGCCCTGCGCCTGCAGGCGCGCCAGCTCGTGGCCATCGGTGTCGCCGGTGATGACCAGCACCGGCACCGGGCCGGCGTAGCTGCGCAGCGCGTCGATCACGTCCATCGCGACCGAGCCGATCAGGCGCTGGTCGGTCACCAGGAAGTCGATGCCGCTGTGGCCGCGCGGGCGCAACGCCAGCCACTGCCGGAAGCTGGCCAGGCCGGCGTGCGACTCGACCGCCGCACCCCAGGCCGCCAGCCGGGCCGTGACGGCCGAGCGCACCTGCGCATCGTCGTCGACCAGCACGATGCGCCAGTGCCGCAGCGGCTCGCCGGGCGGTGGCGTGACCGGCGCAACCGGCGGCAGTGGCGCGGCCTCGGGCAGACGGATGCTGAAGCTGCTGCCCCGGCCGGGCTCGGAGCGCAGGCTCAGCGGATGAGCCAGCAACGCCAGCGAGCGCCGCACGATCGCGAGCCCCAGACCCAGGCCGGCATGGCCGTCAGCCGGGCTCGCGCCGCTGGCATGGCCGCCCTGCACGAACTCCTCGAAGATGTGTTCCTGCTGGTCGGCGGCGATGCCCGGGCCGGTGTCGATCACGCGCAGCTCGACCTGGCCGGCGCGCCGCCGTGCGGCCACCAGCACGCCGCCGCGTTCGGTGTAGCGCAGCGCGTTGCCGACCAGGTTGCGCAGCACCTGTTCGAGCATCACCGCGTCGCTGCGCACCGCCAGCCGGGTCGGCCGCAGCCGCAGCTTCAGGCGGCGCCGGCTGGCCGACTCGCCGGCATGCGGCGCGATGGCGTCGAACAGGCGCTGCAGCTCGACCGTCGTGACCCGCGGCTGGACCGAGCCGGCCTCCAGCCGCGAGAGGTCCAGCAGGCCCTTGAGCAGCGTCTCCATCGAGGCGACCGCATCGTGGACCCGGTCGATCATGCGGCGCTGGGTTGGCGCCTGGATGTGCTCGCGCAGCAGGTCGACCAGCAGGCCGATCGTCACCACCGGCTGGCGCAGGTCGTGGCTGGCGGCGCTCAGGAAACGCGACTTGCTCTGGTGCGCCAGTTCGAGTGCACGGGTCCGCTCGGTCACGCGTTCCTCCAGCAGGGCGTTGACCTGCTCGACCTGTTCGAGCCCGCGCACCAGCCGCTGCACCAGCGTCGACGCGAACACCGCGAAGACCAGCGGCAGCGCCAGCGGCATCCAGTAGTGCGCCATCACCGACAGCGCACCGCGCCAGGCCAGGTAGTCGTGCAGCGCCGAGCCGATCAGCAGCAGCAGCGAGGCCAGCATCAGCGCGCGCCGGGTCGAATGCAGCCGCCAGGCCCGCTGCGCGACCAGCGCCAGCGGCGGCACCACCGCCACCAGCACCAGCGGGTAGGTCCAGGCCCGCAAGGTGTCGGTCCAGCCGAACACGTTGGCCGGCACGCCCAGCACCATCAGCGGCACGTTCAGCGCCAGCAGCACCTGACGCCAGCGGTGCCGCGGCTGCTCGGCCAGCGCCAGCGCCAGCAGGCCCAGCAGCAGCGCGCTGAGGATCTGCGAGACATACATCAGCCCGTCGAACCACAGCCCCGGCTGGCTCGAATAGAACAGCGTGTAGGCACTGCCGCGCAGCGAGATCAGCAGCCACAGCAGGCCGAAGCCGGCGGTCAGGCCGTCCTGCCGGCGGCGTTGCCAGCCGTACATCAGCATGAACAGGCCCAGCGCGGTGCCGCCGCCGTTGAGGAACAGCGGCAGGGTGTGTTCGAGCAGCACCTCGTCGCGATGGCCGGGCGCGATCTCGGCGGCCGGGCCGAGCCGGATGTCCGACAGCCCCCCGCGCGTGCTGTGGCGCACCCGCACCTGCAGCTCGTTGTCGCCCATGCGCAGCAGGTCGGGCGGCAGCGGCATCAGCATCGGCACGCCTCGGCTGAGCGGCACGCGCCGGTCGACCGTGCCGTCGCCGTCGGCATGGCGACCGGGCTCGCTGCCGAGCGTGTCGGCCAGCAGGCTGCCGTTGAGGCGGATCTCGTGCAGGTCGGCCAGCCGGTCGATGCGCAGCGACCACGCCTGGCGCGGCGCGGCGGGCAGCGTGAAGTGCAGCTGGTAGACGCCCCGCCCGTCGGGCCGCAGGCCACGCGCACCCCAGGTGTCGGGCAGCTTGACCAGCTCGGGTTCGGTGCTGCGGCGTCCTTCGGCGATGAAGACGGCCTGGTTCAGCCACAAGGCCGATGGCGACGGGCCGGGCAGGGCCTGGACGGTGCTGGCCGCGAGCACGGTCAGGGCTGTCAACAGCCGCAGCAGGGCGGTCAGGAAGGGCAGGAATCGGTCGATCATCGGCGGCGCCGATGATCGCAGAGCGACCCGCGCGGGGCCGCCCTGGCGGGGCTCACTTCGGGTCGAGCTTCAGGATCCAGCCGACCAGCTTGCGGGCGTCGTCCTTGCCGATCGCGACCGCGTTCGGCGGCATCGCCAGGCCCGAGGCCTTGCCCTTCCAGTGGCTGTCATAGGGGTTGGAACCCTGCAGCACGGCCTTGGTCAGCGCGTCCTCGGCGCCCTTCTGGCCCTTGTACTTCTGCGCCACGTCACGCCAGGCCGGACCGATCGGCGGCAGGCCTTCGGGGCCCTTGGCGCCGCGCTCGACCGCGTGGCAGGTGGGGCAGCCAGCCTTGGCGGCGAGCTGGTGCGCGGCGTCGTCGCTCAGGCCGGCGGCCTGCGCAGTGGCGAAGGCGGTGGCGCCGGCCAGCAGCAGCGTGGCGTTGATGGCAAGGCGGTTCAGGGCATTCGTGGTCATGTTGACGCTCCGTTCTTCAAGGGAATGGCGTCAGCTTGAAGCCTGTCGGCCGGCCGCCTTTGAGCCGCGTCAAGTGCGACGGGCCTTTTGTCAACGTGGAGCAGCCGGGCGCGCGTTCGTCGCGTCGCTGCTGCACTGCAACACCAGTTTGGAACGCCGCGTTGTGGCGGCGTGGCACAGGGCCATCCGGGCGTCGATGCGTCAGGACGTCCGGTCCAGCAGCATCGCGTCGCCATAGCTGAAGAAGCGGTAGCGCTGCGCGATGGCGTGGGCGTAGAGCGCGTGCATGTGCGCATGGCCGGCGAAGGCGCTGACCAGCATCAGCAGCGTGCTGCGCGGCAGGTGGAAGTTGGTGATCAGCCGGTCGACCACGCGGAACGGGAAGCCGGGCGTGATGAAGATGTCCGTCTCGCGCGCGCCGGCCTGCAGCGGCAGGCCCTGCTCGGCGCTGTCGCGGGCGGCCGATTCGAGCGCCCGCAGCGTCGTCGTGCCGACCGCGACGACCCGGCCGCCGCGTGCCCGCGTGGCCTCGATGGCGGCCACCGTCGCGGCCGGCACATCAAACCATTCGCTGTGCATGCGGTGTTCGGCGATCCGCTCGACCCGCACCGGCTGGAAGGTGCCCGCGCCGACATGAAGCGTCACGCTGGCGCGGCCGATGCCACGTGCATCCAGGTCGGCCAGCACGCCCTCGTCGAAATGCAGCGCGGCCGTCGGCGCGGCCACCGCGCCGGGCGTGCGCGCGAACACGGTCTGGTAGCGGCGCGCGTCCTCGGCATCGTCCGCATGGGTGATGTAGGGCGGCAGGGGGATGTGGCCGCAGCGTTCCAGCAGCGCGAACACGTCCGACGGGAAGCGCAGGTGGAACAGCCCGTTCTCCGGCCCGCAGCGGCCCAGCACCTCGGCGCGGAAGGTGTCACCCGCATCGCTGCGGAACACCACGCCCTGGCCCGGCTTGGGCGACTTGCTGGCGCGCAGGTGGGCCCAGACCTCGTGCGTGCCGGCCGGGCCGACTGGCAGCACCCGCTCGACCAGCGCCTCGACCGAGCCGCCCGAATCCTTCGCGCCATGCAGCCGGGCGCGGATCACCTGGGTGTCGTTGAAGACCAGCAGGTCGCCCGGCGACAGCAGTGCGGGCAGCTCGCGGAAGATGCGGTCGACCGGCGCCGCGCCACGCCCGTCCAGCAGCCGCGACGCACTGCGCTCGGGGGCCGGGTGCTGCGCGATCAGCTCGGGCGGCAGCTCGAAGTCGAAGTCGGAAACCGTCAGGGTCGAGGTCAAGTTCGGGGTCAGGTTCGGATCGATCACGGCAAGTCTCTTGCGGCGGAGGGGCGACGGGCGGCAGAATATAACAAACGTTATAACCTGAGCGACCGCCCGGAACCCGCGTTCCGCCCCCTCCAGGAGCCCCGCCATGCATGCCCTCAAGCTCACCCAGATCGGCAACTCGGTCGGCGTCATCCTGCCCAAGGAGATGCTGGCGCGGCTCAAGCTGGAGAAGGGCGACACGGTCTATGTGACCGAGGCGCCGGATGGTGTCCGCCTGACACCGCACGACCCCGTCTTCGAGGCCCAGATGAAGGCCGCCCGAGAGGTCATGAAGTCGCGCCGGGCCGTGCTGCACGCGCTCGCCAAATAAGCGATGACCAGCGCCGGGCAGGGCTGGGTCTGGCTGGCCGCGAACGTGCTGCGGGCCGTCCACGACGAGCAGCTCGCCGAGCACGGTGGGGCGTCGGGCGAACGTGAGGGCGGACGTTTCGACGCCGCGCTGGCCCGGCCGCCACAGCTCGCCGCCGCCGGCCAGCCCGATGCCGCCGACCTGGCCGCCGCCTATGGCGTCGGCATCGCGCGCGGCCAGCCCTTCTGCCACGGCAACGAGCGCACGGCCCTCGTCGCGGTCGAGCTGTTCCTGATCCTCAATGGCCTGCGGCTGACCGCCGATGACGCCGCCAGCGTCATCACGCTGCTCGACGTGGTCGACGGCGATCTGGACGAATCCGACTTCGCCGCCTGGTTGCGCGTCAACATCGACCACCGTGCCGCCTGACTCGCCCACCCCCTCGGCCAAGCCGCTCAGCGCCCCGCAACGGGCGCTGCAGAAGCTCGGCCTGACGCGCGACATCGACCTCGCGCTGCACCTGCCGCTGCGCTACGAGGACGAGACCCGCCTGACGCCGCTGCTGGCCGCGCACGAGGGCGACACCGTGCACCTCGAAGGCATCGTGCGCGAGTCGCGCATCGAGCTGCGCCCGCGCCGCCAGCTGATCGTCAAGCTGGCCCTGCCCGATGACGACGGCGAGCCCGGCCTGCAGGGGCTGATCCTGCGTTTCGTGAACTTCTATCCCTCGCACCAGAAGACGCTGGCCGTCGGTGCGCGGGTGCGGGTGCGCGGGGAGCTGCGGCACGGCTTCTTCGGCCGCGAGATCGTCCACCCGAGCTTCCGCGCCGTGGCGCCCGGCGAGCCGATGGCGCAGGCGCTGACTCCCGTCTACCCGACCTCCGCGCAGCTGCCGCAGGCCTATCTGCGCAAGGCCGTGGCGGCGGGGCTCTCGCGTGCCCGGCTCGACGAGATCCTGCCGGCCGACATCCTGCCGCGTGGCGTGCCCACGCTGCGCGAGGCCCTGCACCTGCTGCACCACCCGACGCCCGACATCGGCCTGCACGCGCTGCAGGAACGCGAGCACCCGGCCTGGCTGCGCATCAAGTTCGAGGAACTGCTGGCCCAGCAGCTCTCGCAGCTGCAGTCCCAGCGCGAACGGGCACGGCTGCGGGCGCCGGCGCTGGCCTCGTCGCGCGGCGGGCTGGTCGACCGGTTGCTGGCGGTGCTGCCCTTCCAGCTGACCGGCGCGCAACGCCGTGTCGCCGAGGAGATCGCCGCCGACCTGGCCCGGCCGCAGCCGATGCACCGGCTGCTGCAGGGCGACGTCGGCTCCGGCAAGACCGTGGTGGCCGCGCTTGCGGCGGCGGTGGCGATGGACGCCGGCTGGCAATGTGCGCTGATGGCGCCCACCGAGATCCTGGCCGAGCAGCACTTCCGCAAGCTGGTGCAGTGGCTGCAGCCGCTGGGCATCGAGACCGCTTGGCTGACCGGCAGCCGCAAGGGCAAGGCCCGCGCCGCGATGGTCGAACAGGTCGCCAGCGGTGCCGCCAAGCTGGTCGTCGGCACCCATGCGGTGATCCAGGACGACGTCGTGTTCGCCCGCCTCGGGCTGGCCGTCATCGACGAACAGCACCGCTTCGGCGTCGCCCAGCGGCTGGAACTGCGCCGCAAGCTGGCGCTGGAAGCCGGCCGGGGCAGCGCCCACCCGCTGGAGCCGCACCTGCTGATGATGAGCGCCACGCCCATCCCCCGGACGCTGGCGATGACCTACTTCGCCGACCTCGACGTCTCGACGCTCGACGAACTGCCACCCGGGCGCACGCCCATCGTCACGCGCGTGTTCTCGTCCGACCGGCGCGAGCAGGTCATCGAACGGGTGCGCGACGAGGTCGCCAAGGGCAGCCAGGTCTACTGGGTCGTGCCGCTGATCGAGGAAAGCGAGGCGCTCGACCTGCGCAACGCCACCGAGACCCACGAACAGCTCTGCGCCGCACTGCCCGGCATCGGCGTGGGCCTGCTGCACGGCCGCATGAAGGCGCAGGACAAGGCCACCGTGATGGCCGAGTTCACCGCCAACCGCCTGCAGGTGCTGGTCGCCACGACCGTCATCGAGGTCGGCGTGGACGTACCCAACGCCAGCGTCATGGTGATCGAACACGCCGAGCGCTTCGGCCTCGCCCAGCTCCACCAGCTGCGCGGCCGCGTCGGCCGTGGCGCGGTGGCCAGCGTCTGCGTGCTGCTCTACACCGGCCCCCTCTCCCAGACCGGCCGCGAACGCCTGCGCGCCATGGCCGACACCACCGACGGCTTCGAGATCGCCCGCCGCGACCTCGAGATCCGCGGCCCCGGCGAATTCATGGGCGCCCGCCAAAGCGGCGACGCCCTGCTTCGCTTCGCCGACCTCGCCCAGGACGGCGACCTCCTCTCCCACGCCCGCGACGTGGCGCCTCAATTGCTGGACGAACAGCCGGCGATTGCGCAGGCGCAGATCAGGCGGTGGTTGGGGGGGAGGATGGAGTTCTTGAAGGCGTAGAGGGGGCGTGAACTTGTGCCAACCAATACAAGGGGGTGAGGCAGGCGGCGGCGTTCCGGTCGTGATGTTGTTGGCAGATATATCGATTCTCAAGGGCTCCTTGGCATACTCGACACAGCGAAACTGGAACTCAGTGCCAGTCAAGGGAGAGGACCATCGAGAGTCATGGAACTGATTGACAACATCACCCGTCTGCTGGGAGACGACCTCAAGGCAACGCTGAAGCCGAAGGCAAAGCTGAAGGTCGCCGCTTCGTGCTTCTCGATGTACGCCTTTGAGGCTTTGAAAGCTGAACTGGGAAAGATCGACGAACTCAGCTTCATCTTCACCTCACCCACTTTCACGGCCAGCGAGGTCACCGACAAGATTCGCAAAGAGCGCAGGGAATTCCACATCCCCAAGCTCGACCGCGAGCGCAGCCTGTACGGCAGCGAGTTTGAGATTCAGCTGCGCAACAAGCTGACGCAGCGGGCCATTGCCAAGGAGTGCGCCGATTGGATTCGCCGCAAGGCCCGGTTCAAAAGCAATTGCACCAAGGCGCCCATGCAGCCATTCGCCGTGGTTCAGGCCAATGGCGCAAACACGGCCTACATGCCGCTTCATGGCTTCACTGCAGTGGACTTGGGCTACCAGCAAGGCAACGCGGTGTCCAACTTCGTCAACAAGATGGACGAGCCCGCGTTTGCCGCCACCTACCTCAGCCTGTTCGACCAGATTTGGAACGACCCCGAGAAACTGGAGGACGTGACTGCGCAGATTTGCGAACACATTGCCTCGGTGTATCAAGAGAACTCGCCCGAAAGCATCTACTTCCTGATGCTCTACAACATCTTCAACGAGTTCCTGGACGAGATCGACGAGGACGTGCTCCCCAACGACCGCACCGGCTATCAGGACACGCTGATCTGGAAGAAGCTCTTCAACTACCAGAGGGATGCGGCCACCGGCATCATCAACAAGCTGGAAACCTATAGCGGCTGCATCTTGGCTGACAGCGTAGGCTTGGGAAAAACCTTCACCGCGCTGGCTGTCGTCAAGTATTACGAGCTGCGTAACAAGTCGGTTCTTGTGCTGTGCCCCAAGAAGTTGGCCGACAACTGGCTCAACTACAACCGCAACCTCAGGACCAACATCTTCGCCAAGGACCGTTTCAACTACGACGTTCTTTGCCACACCGACCTCAGCCGCACCAGCGGCGAATCATTCGGCACACCGCTGAACCGGATCAACTGGGGCAACTATGACCTCGTGGTCATCGACGAGTCCCACAACTTCCGCAACAACGACGCCTACAAGGACAAGGAGACGCGCTACCAGAAGCTGATGAACAAAGTCATCAAGGAGGGCGTGAAGACCAAGGTGCTGATGCTGTCGGCCACCCCGGTCAACAACCGATTTGCAGACCTACGCAATCAGCTGGCGCTGGCCTACGAAGGCGACTCCGAAATCCTCAGCAAGAAGCTCAAGACGGACAAGAGCGTCGAAGAAATCTTCCGCGGCGCGCAGACCGCGTTCAACAACTGGGCCAAGTTGCCCCCTGAAGAGCGCACTGCGCGCGCCATCCTCGACTCACTGGACTTCGATTTCTTCGAGCTGCTGGACAGCGTGACCATCGCACGCTCGCGCAAACACATCCAGACCTTTTACGACACCAAGGACATCGGCCAGTTTCCTGAGCGCCGCAAGCCCTTGACCTATCACGCCTCGCTGACTGCACGCACGGACGTGATGGGCTTCAATGACATCTTTGCCCAGCTGTCCTTGCTGAAGCTGGCGGTGTACGCACCGATCAGCTACATCCTGCCCAGCCGGCTCAAGAAATACGAAGAGGCTTACGACACCAAGGTTGCCAACAAACAGACCTTCAAACAGGCTGACCGTGAGACCGGCTTGCAGGCCTTGATGACGGTGAACCTGCTCAAGCGGCTCGAAAGCTCAGTCGAATCGTTCCGGCTGACGTTGAACGCCTTGCGCCGCAACCACCACGGCACCCTGGCGAAGATCGCCGCCTTCAACCATTCGGGCGCGTCAGCCAGCGTGGGTGACTTGACCGAGGTTCTGGCGAACCTCGAAGGCGACGACGACGAACTGCCCATCCTCGACGACCACACCGGAGATATCGGTGGCAAGGTCAAGATCAGTCTCGGAGACATGGACCTTCCCTCGTGGGAACGCGACCTGAAGGGCGACCTTGAACTCATCGACACACTGTTGGCCTCGATGAACAAGATCACGCCCGAGGACGACGCCAAGCTTCAACATCTCAAGGCGCATGTGCTGGAAAAGATCGCCAACCCGATCAACCCCGGCAATAGGAAGGTGCTGATCTTCACCGCCTTCGCAGACACAGCCGACTACCTCTATGCCAACCTCGCCCCCGTGCTGCAAGAAGCACATGGCTTGCACACCGCCAAGGTGACCGGCAAGGGCGCACCAAAGTCCACGCTGAAAAAGGGCTACGACTTCCAGGAGCTGCTGACGCTGTTCTCACCGCACTCCAAGGAGAAGGCCGTTGTGCTGCCAAGCGAGCCCGCCGAGGTCGATTTGCTGATCGGCACGGACTGCATCTCAGAAGGCCAGAACCTTCAGGACTGCGACTACCTCATCAACTACGACATCCACTGGAACCCCGTCCGAATCATTCAGCGGTTTGGCCGTGTGGACCGCATCGGTTCGCCCAATACCAGCATCCAGCTGGTCAACTACTGGCCCGACATCACCCTCGACGAGTACATCAATCTCAAGGACCGGGTAGAGAGCCGCATGATGATTGCGGACGTGACCGCCACGGGCGATGACAACGTGCTGTCCGCCCAGGCGAACGACGTGTCATATCGCAAGGAGCAGCTCCGTCGCCTGCAAGAGGAAGTCATCGAGCTGGAAGACTTGAAGACCGGTGTGTCCATCACCGACCTCGGCCTCAACGACTTCCGCATGGACTTGCTCAACTACGTCAAGGAGCATGGCGAGCTTGGCAACGTGCCCAATGGCATGCACGCCGTGGTGCCCGCCAAACCCGCCATGGGCTTGCACCCCGGTGTCATCTTCACGCTGCGCAATCTCAACACGGGCGTCAACATCAACCAGCACAACCGGCTGCACCCGTACTACCTTGTCTACATCGACCGGGCAGGCCATGTGGTGCACGACCATACCGAGGTGAAGCGCCTTCTGGACTTGGCTCGCACCTGCTGCAAGGGCCAGGACAAGCCCATCACCAACGTAACCCAGCTCTTCAATGACGAGACGGCCGAGGGGCGGCAGATGCAGGTGTACTCCGACCTGCTAGGTCAGGCCATCCGCTCCATGATCGAGGTGAAGGAAGAGAAGGACCTGGACAGCCTGTTCACCGGGGGCAAGACCACGGCGCTGACCAACACCATCTCTGGCCTGGACGACTTCGAACTCATCACCTTCTTGGTGATCCAGGAGCCCGAGTGAGCGCTCTATTCGCATTCCCCAAGCAAGCCGAAGTCGACCGCGTCCTGCCCAAGAACAAGATCTACGAACACAGTGGAGCAAACTCCAGACTGAAGGACTTGTTCGTGGATCAGGTCGAGCAGATCGTCTGGCGCTACAAGCTGGCTCCGGAGACCATCAACCTGGCCGCAAAGCCGGGCGTGCCGGAAATACAGGTCTTCGCGATCCAACTGAAGACGCCTGAACTGCATCACGACGTGCTCAGGTGCATCGACGGCGCCGTGCAGTTCCCCATCATCTTTGAACTGTCCCATGGGCAAGAGGAGACGGCCAAGAGTCGGGCAGTCGCCGCATACAAGCGGCCCGGCGAGACAGCCGTTCTGACTTGGGTTTGTTCCCGGTACTTTGAATCGCCTTGGTCGGCTGTGACTGAGGCGCGCACCGCGCTGCCGCTGGCGCTTGACCTCGGTGGCCTCTACGCGCAATTGCTCAGAACCTTGCTGCCACTCGAGGCCCGTCCCCTTGAAACCATAGATTGTCTCGTGCGCCGTGCGGAACAGGTGATCGTCAAGGAAAATGAAATCGCCAAGACTAGATTTCGCCTTGCGCAGACGAGACAATTCAATCGGAAGGTGGAAATCAATGGCCACTTGCGGAGCTTGTTGGAAGAATTGCAGGAGTTGAAATCTTGAAGTGCAAGGGAGTCGAAATCAAATGAAGATTCAATCTGTACGTATTCAGAACTTTCGCACATTGAAGGATGTGACCATTCCATTCGACATGGTCACGACCTTCATCGGACCCAACGGGGCGGGAAAATCGACCGTCCTTCGTGCTGTCGATTGGTTCTTCAATGGCAAGGCCGGGCAGTTGACCGACAAGGATTGTTCATTTGGTGCGGTGGACCAGGATATCGAAGTGCAAGTCACTTTCGATAACCTGACGGCCAAGGATCGTGAAGCCCTGGGGAAATATGCTCCGGAAGGAGTCTCGACATTCACTGCGTGGAAGTGTCGAAAGCCGGACGGCACTGAAAGTCTGTCGGCGAACTCGAAGAGTTATCCCCCGTTCAATGCCATTCGTTTGAAGTCGGCGGCAAGTGAAAAAAAGGCTGCGTACAACGAACTGCGCGCTTCGAGTCCGGAACTGGGATTGCCTGCGTGGACCAGTACCGAAGCTGCCAGCCAGGTGATGACGGCGTGGGAAACAAGTCACATCGATTCGCTCGCTGAAGCCCCCGAGACGTTGTTGACCAACTTCTTTGGATTCAACAGTGGCGGCAAGATGAGTGGTCTGTTTGACTTCGTTTTGGTCACTGCGGACCTCCGCGCAAGTGAAGAGTCCATCGATGGAAAGTCGAGCATCATCGGCAGAATCCTGGAGCGATCTGTCGATCGAACTGCGGCCGATGTTGAAATCGCCCGGATCGTCGAGGAATCGCGGATCAAGCAGCAAAGGGTTTATGAGGAAAAGTTCTCCGGTCAGCTTTCCGAGATCACCACAAAACTCAATGAAGTGGTGAGTTCCTACGCGCCGGGACGCGTCATCACAGTCGCCCCGGCAGAGGTCGAACTCAAGGCCCCGCGCACTACCTTCGAGGTGTCCGTCATCGATGGGCAGAACGCGACGGCCGTCGATCGACAAGGGCATGGTTTTCAGCGCACGATTCTGATATCCGCGCTGCAACTCCTGGCGCAGTCCGGAGCAGCGTCTGCTGAAGGGGTCATTTGTCTGGCGATCGAGGAGCCGGAGCTTTATCAACACCCTATCCAGGCCCAGGCGTTCGCGAAGGTTCTCAGGTCACTTGCTGAGGACGCCGGGAAGCGCATGCAGATCACCTACGCCACGCACAGCCCGTATTTCCTGGAGCCGCGCTACTTTCATCAAGTCCGACGCCTGACACGATCCTATGACCGCGACCCACCGGTTTCCATCCATCATGCCACCGTGGCGGACGTCAAGAAGAAGCTGAATGGTGTAATGGATGGCGGTAAGGTCGAACGTCAACTTGACGGCGTCTTCTCGGATCAACTGGCTGTAGCGCTATTCTCCAATCGCGCATTCGTCGTTGAAGGTACAACGGAATGCGCGATCTTCTATGGCCTGGGTGACAGGGAGGCTTTTGGTTCGCTAGAGGCGTCCGGCGTATCCATCGTACCGGCCAACGGCAAGTCATTCATTCCACTCGTCCACGCCATCCTGACTTCTATGGGAATTCCTGTGTATGTCTTGTTTGACGCTGATCGAGGTTTCGCGGACCGACCTCCGCGGGCTGGGAAGAAAAAGGATATCGAAGGCGAGCGAAAGGGGCATGTCGCGGCAAATCACACCTTGCTGAAGTACTTTGATCGTCGCCCTGAGGATTTCCCGCCAGGTCAGGTGGCGAACGATTTTGCAGTATTTGATGACCATCTGGAGTCGTTTCTTGAAACAGAGTGGCCTGAATGGCGCGCTGCCTGCAAGAACATTGAAGATGCTGCTGGCATCAACCTATCAAAGAACCAGCTCGCATATCGCAAAGCAACGCTGGAGGCCGAAGGCGTTGTTCCCGAAATGCTTCAGCAGATTCTCGTCAACGTTCGGGGCTTGGCCAAGTCGGGTTGAGTTGGCTTGAATGCCGAACGCTTTTTGCTGATCAAGCGCCGCCGATTCAAATGTGTCTGGGCGGACGATAAATATCTATTGATTCGATTGCCAATCGAAGGATTTCCATGGACAAGCTCAAAATGCACTCCCTCGACCTGGTTCAAGAAAACATCGCGCGACTCCGCGATCTGTTTCCGGGTTGCGTGACAGAGGCTAAAGGCGAAGATGGGGTGTTGAAGCTTTTAGTGGATTTTGATCGGCTTAGGAGTGAACTGATAGGTGTTTATGTTGAGGGATCGCCGGAAAGATTTTCGCTGACGTGGCCTGGTAAGCGGGAAGCTTTACTTCAGGCTAATTTGCCGATTGCAAAGACTCTGCGTCCCAGTCGCAAGGAAAGTGTTGAGTTTGATTCGACGCGCAACCTCTTTATCGAAGGCGATAACCTGGAGGCATTGAAGTTGCTCCAAGAATCTTACCTTGGCAAGGTGAAGCTTATTTACATTGATCCGCCATACAACACTGGGAAAGACTTTATATACAGGGATGATTTTAGTTCCGAATCTGGCGACTACCTTCGAAATTCCGGTCAGACTGATTCAGAGGGTGGAAGACTTGTAGCCAATACCGAGGCTAACGGTCGCTTTCATTCTGACTGGCTGTCCATGATCTACCCGCGCCTGAAGCTTGCTCGCAATCTGCTTCGGGATGATGGGGTAATCCTTATCTCAATCGACGACAACGAGGCGGATAACCTCCGCAAGGTTTGCGGGGAAGTGTTTGGCGAAGAGAATTTTGTGGGCCAGATTGTCTGGCAACGGTCCAAGAAGGGCGATTCGAAGCTGATTGCCAAGGTCCACGAGTACATTCTCTGCTACGTCCGGGACAAGGACTCGGTGCTTGCCAATGGGCCCTGGCGCCGACCGAAAGAAGGCGCCGATCTCGTACTGGCGAAGTATGCAGAGCTGCGAGCCAGCCTAGGAAGCGACCACGAGGCCGTCCGGGCAGAAATGCAGGCTTGGTACAAGCAACTTCCGAGTGAAGATCCTCGCAAGGCCCACAAGCACTACAACTGGTCTGATGATCGCGGACTGTACTTCGCAGATAACTTTGCTGGCCCGGATGACGGCCGTGAGTCTCGGCCACGCCACGACATCCTGCACCCAGTCACCGGAAAGTCATGCAAAAAGCCGTCAACAGGTTGGCGGTGGGACGAGGAAAAAACCAAATGGGCCCTTGCGCAGACACCACCGCGTATTCACTTTGGGCCTGACGAGACGACGATCCCGACACGCAAAAGCTACCTGTTTGAGATCGACAGCGAGCCGTACTCGTCCGTGTTCTACCGTGATGGCCGTTCCGCGACGCTTGAAGTCGAAGAACTCGTCGGCAAAGGCTGGTTTCCTTTCCCGAAGAATACCGATGTCCTGACCGAGCTGATTGAACTGGTTACCAACCCCGACGACATCATTCTTGACTTCTTTGCCGGTTCAGGCAGCACAGGGCATGCGGTCATGAAAGTTAACAGGGCGAAGGGGTCCAAACGACGATTCATCCTGGTACAGATTCCCGAGGAAACAGGGCGTACAGGCTTCGCGACGATTGCCGATATCACAAGAGAGCGTCTGCGAGAGGCCGGAAAGAGAATTTCCTCTGGCGGTGCCATCGGTGCCGGGGACATCGGCTTTCGGGCATTGAAGATTGATGCATCGAACATGGCCGAAATCTTCTATTCACCCGATATGTTGGAGAAACCCAACCTCGACATGTTCGTCGACAACATCAAGCCGGATCGGACTCCTGAAGACCTGCTGTTCCAAGTAATGCTCGATTGGGGCGTTGACCTTGCGCTGCCCATCGACAAGCAGGCCATTCAAGGCAAGGATGTGTTCTTCGTGGACAGCAATGCGCTGGCTGCCTGTTTCGACGGTCATGGCGGAGTCGATGAAGCGTTCGTGAAGGAACTGGCCAAGACGCAGCCGCTGCGCGTGGTGTTCCGCGATGCGGGATTCAAGAACAGTGCGGTCAAGATCAATGTAGAACAAATCTTCAAGCAGTTGTCGCCATCTACCGACGTGAAATGCATCTGAAGGGCTGGCGATGAAAATCAAGTTCAAGACCCAGGCCTACCAATCTGCGGCGGTGCAAGCCGTGGTGGATTGTTTCAAGGGCCAGCCGCCGGCATCAGCCAAGGCTGTAACCTATCGCATCGATCCAGGTCAAAGCAAGAATGTTTCCGCAGGCTTGTTTTCTGATGCCGGGTTCAAGAACGCGGATCTGAAGCTGTCCGATCTTGACCTTCTGGACAACATCCAACTGGTGCAACGCGGGCAGAACCTGCCGGTGTCCGAGGCACTGGTGACGAACAGGGTTGCCCGCGTCAACCTTGACGTGGAAATGGAAACAGGCACGGGCAAGACTTACTGCTACCTCAAGACGATCTTTGAGTTGAACCGCCACTATGGTTGGAGCAAATTCATCATCGTGGTGCCCAGCATTGCCATCCGTGAGGGTGTGGCCAAGTCGCTTCAAATCACCGCCGAGCATTTCTTGGAGACCTACCAGAAAAAGGCGCGCTTCTTCATCTACAACTCCAAGCAACTGCACCACCTGGAGAGCTTCTCGTCGGATGCCGGCATCAATGTCATGGTCATCAACGTGCAGGCATTTGCTGCGCGTGGCGCGGACAATCGTCGGATCTATGAAGAACTGGATGATTTCCAGTCCCGTCGTCCAATTGATGTCATCAGCGCAAACCGGCCCATCCTCATCCTGGATGAACCGCAGAAGATGGAAGGCGCGCAGACTCTGCAGTCCCTGGAAGCGTTCAATGCATTGATGGTGCTGCGCTACTCGGCCACCCACAAGACCACGCACAACAAGATTCACCGGCTGGATGCGCTGGACGCCTACAACCAGAGGCTGGTGAAGAAGATCGCCGTTCGTGGCATCTCGGTCAAGGGTTTGGCTGGCACCGCTGGTTATCTCTATCTGCAGTCCATCGAGATATCCAGCAAGAAGCCGCCGGAGGCCCGTGTCGAGTTTGAGCAAAAGCTGGTCGGCGGCAACATCAAGCGAGTCGTCAGAAAGCTGTCCAAGGGTGACAACCTGTATGACCTGTCGAACGGCATGGACCAGTATCGCAATGGCTTTGTCGTGGCGGATATCGATGCCAATACGGATACCTTGAGTTTCTCGAATGGCGACCAGCTCACAGTCGGAGATGCGAAAGGTGATGTGACCGAGGCAACACTGCGGCGCATCCAGATCCGTGAGGCGATCAAGGCTCACTTCGACAAGGAGCAGGCCTTATTCCAGCAAGGTGTGAAGGTGCTGACCTTGTTCTTCATCGACGAGGTTGCCAAGTATCGTGACTACGGACGGCCGGATGAGAAAGGTGAATACGCCCGAATCTTCGAAGAGGAATACAACCTGTATCTGAACGAGGTTCTTGACCTGGACGAGACTTCCTACGTCGCGTACCTCAAGGGCATCGCCGCCGAGAACACGCACAGTGGCTATTTTTCCATCGACAAGAAATCCAAGCGCGATGTCGACCCGGACATGGAAAAGCGCGGCGAGAACGTCGGCTTGTCCAATGACGTTGAGGCTACGACCTCATCTTGAAGAACAAGGAGCGCCTGCTGTCGCTGAAGGAACCGGTGCGGTTCATCTTTTCGCATTCGGCATTGCGCGAAGGCTGGGACAACCCCAACGTGTTCGTCATCTGCGCTCTCAAGCACAGCGACAACACGGTGTCGCGCCGCCAGGAAGTCGGTCGTGGGCTGCGCTTGTCGGTCAACCAGCAGGGCGACCGCATGGATCATCCGGCCATCGTCCATGACGTGAATGTGCTCACCGTGGTGGCGAGTGAGAGCTACAAGGATTTTGTTGCGGCGCTGCAGAGGGACATCAGCGACTCGCTGTCTGCTCGCCCGAAAGTGGCAGACGAAGCATTCTTCACTGGCAAGGTGTTGAAGACGTCCAGTGGCAACGTGGAGGTCAGTCCGCATCTGGCTAGGCAGATCTACAAGTATCTGCTCAAGAACGACTACACCGATGATGCCGATCGCATTTCGGGCGCGTATCACGACGCGAAAAAGGCCGAGACACTGGCTGAGTTGCCTGCAGAGCTGAAACCCTACGCGGATCAGGTCTTCCAACTGATTGACAGCGTGTTCAGTGCCAACCAGTTGCCTGAGATCGGCGACGACCGTCGCCCCAAGAAGAACCCGCTCAACGCCAACTTCCACAAACAAGAGTTCAGGGCGCTGTGGGAACACATCAACCGAAGAGCTGCCTACAGTGTCAGCTTTGACGAGACAGAACTGATCCAGAAGGCCGTGGCGGCGCTGAACGACAAGAACGCCGGTCTGCGAGTGACGCCTTTGCAGTACACAATCCAGCGCGGTGAACAGACGGAACGTGTTTCCTACGACGACATCCGTTCTGGTGAGGGGTTCGAACTCAAGGTCACTGAAGTCGAATCCGAGTATCGTTCGGTCGGCTCCGTCGTCAAGTACGATCTGGTTGGAAAGATATCGGAGGGAACTCAACTCACCCGTCGTGCGGTGGTCGAGATTCTGAAGGGGATGAATGCTGCGGTGTTTGCGTTGTTCAAGACCAGCCCTGAGGGCTTCATTTCAGAGGCTGTACGTCTGATCAATGAACAGAAGGCCACGGTCATCATCGAACATTTGGCCTATGACCCGGTGGATGACCGATACGACATGGACATCTTCACGGCAGGCACGACCAAGCAGGAATTCAGCAGGGCCGGCAAGAAGCTTCAGCGACATGTCTACGACTACGTTCTGACGGATTCAAATATTGAACGCGAGTTCGTGTCTGAGTTGGATACGAGTCCAGACGTCGTGGTCTACGCGAAACTGCCGCGCGGATTCTTGATTCCGACGCCCGTAGGCGACTACAACCCTGATTGGGCCATCGCCTTCAAGGAAGGTGCCGTCAAGCATGTCTACTTTGTGGCCGAGACCAAGGGCTCGATGTCGAGTATGCAATTGCGTGAAATTGAAAGGGTGAAGATCAAATGCGCGACCAAGTTCTTTGATGACGTGAATCATCGATTGGCGTCTGATAACTTGGCGTATAGCGTAGTGACAAGTTTCGAGGAATTGATGCAAATCGTCAGGTAGCTCTTTGCGGGGTTGTGTCCGGGTGTCTTGATGAGGCTGAGATGATTGCACGCGTTCTCGGTCATTCCCGCAGCAGTTGATGGTTCTCGTTGGTCCGTTTTCACCGGAGTGTCTCCATGGTCATTCGCATGATTCACCTTGATGGGCGCGATCACGAGCTTATCTATGGCGCAGGAGCGTTCTTTGACTTGAATCTTTCGGGCGCTCAGGCCGGGATGTTGCCTGTCATCCATGTTGGGCAGGAGTGCGTGGTTGCGTCGTACGATGGCCCGGGTAAAGGCTTGGCGAGGCGAGTTTTGTTCAAAACCTATCAGTTTGAACGCGAGGAAAATCTTCCAGATAGTCGGTTTGTCTTATCTCGTGTTTTCTTTGGTCGACTGGAGTCGAAGGTGGTGTTGAGCAAGGGTGATGCCCTGAAGCTGCCGAGGTATATGGCGTTCTTTAATCGGAATGGCGCGTTCAAACGCCGATCCGTGGTTTGAGTTGGGTAGTCGATTTGAATAGCGCTTCGTGACTCGGCCGGTCGTGGCGTGATAGGGCATCCCCCGGTCTAGACCCTCGTTTGATCCAACTGTGGCTACTTGAGGGCAAACCCCATGCATCCGGCCTGCATGCGCCGCTAGCCTCAATCTGCAACTTCACCAACCCCCACCATGCACATCACCGGCAAATGCCATTGCGGCGCCATCTCCTTCACGGCCACCGTCGACCCGAAGCGGGTGCTGGTGTGTCACTGCGCGGACTGCCAGACGATGTCGGGGGCGCCGTTTCGGGCGGTGTTGCCGACGCCGGTGGGGGATGTCGTGATGACGGGGGCGGCCAAGCACTACGTGAAGGTCGCGGAAAGTGGCAATCGGCGGGTGCAGGCGTTCTGTCCGGAGTGTGGAACGCAGTTGTATGCGACCGAGGCGGATGGTGAGCCCAAGGTCATGAATCTGCGGCTGGGTTGTGTCGACCAGCGTGATCAGCTGGTGCCGGTGGCGCAGCTCTGGGGTGAGTCGGCGATGCCCTGGTTGGCGGCGCTGAAGGATGTGCCCTTGCACGGCAAGGGTCTGGCGAGCCCCGTGATGAAGACGCCGGGGGCGGACGGGGTTCCGTCTGCGGCCACAGCCCAGACGTCATCCCACACGTCATCCCAAACGTCGCCCCGGACCTCGTCATGACCAACCTCCGCGTCACGGAAATCAAGGCGTTTGTCCCGTCACGGGACTTCGAGGTTTCCAAGCAGTTCTATCGCGACCTCGGTTTCACGATGGCGTCCGAAGGCGGCGGCGTGGCGTATTTCCACTTCGGGCATGTGAGCTTCCTGCTGCAGGACTACTGCGCCGAAGGGCTGGCCGAGAACTTCATGATGCACATCCTCGTGGCGGACGTGGAGGCCTGGTGGGCGCATGTGCAGGCCAGCGGCGTCATCGGCCGGTATGGCGTGCGGTGTACCGAGATGGAAGTGCAGCCGTGGCGGATGAAGGACTTCTGCCTCATCGACCCGTCCGGCGTGCTTTGGCGCATCGGGCAGAACACCGACTGAGGCCGTCGGCCGTCAACCCGCGTGGGGCGTGGGCGCCGGCTCGGCGCGCCTGAGCATCTCGCGGTGCTCGCCCTTCAGATACGGCCACAGCAAGGCCATCGCCTGCCGCGTGCCGCGTGAGATGGCGGCTTCGGCGTTGGCGGGTTCGAGGGCCTGGCGGGGGGCGCGGACGTATTCGTAGCTGAGCCAGTAGGTCAGCAGCACGACGATGGACGTGGCCAGCGCGTCGGCGCCTTCGGGGTCGAGGGGGTGGCCGTCGAGGTGGCACAGCGCGGAGACGCGTTCGCGCACGGCGGCGGTCTGGCGGGCGAGGGCGGCCTGGCAGCGGGTCTCGAGCTGGCGGTTGCGGGTCAGCAGGTCGTTCAGGTCGCGGAAGATGAAGCGGTAGTCCCAGCCCAGGCGCAGCAGCGCGGGGACCAGGCGCCAGGCGCCGGTGGCGTCGGTGCTGTCGCCGGCATCGGCCAGGGTGCTGTCGAGCGCGCGTTCGTAGCGGTCGACCAGCGAGTTGACCAGCGTTTCCTTGGCGGGGTAGTGGTAGTACAGGTTGCCCGGGCTGATGTGCAGCTCGGCGGCGATCACGGTGGTGGAGACGTGCGGTTCGCCGTAGCGGTTGAACAGCGCCAGGCTGTGGTCGAGGATGCGTTCGGCCGTGCGGCGCGGGGCCTTACGATCGCTGCGGGCTTCGCCATCGAGCGGCATCGGGTCGGTGCGGGTCGGGCGGGAGGTCATCGCAGGGCGATCGATCGGCGGGGCGGGTGGTGCTGGGCGCGGTCAATCTATCACCGCCATGTGGCCGCTCGCATGGGGGTTTGCGTCGGGCTGCCGCGCGCTCGGGTGCGCTGCCTACAATCCGCCGCCGATGAACCCGGCCATTTCCTTCCAGCAGGTCAACAAGACCTTCCAGACCCCGCGCGGCGCGTTGAATGCGCTGTCCGATGTGGCCTTCGACATCCAGCCGGGCGAGTTCTTCGGCCTGCTCGGGCCGAACGGCGCGGGCAAGACGACGCTGATTTCGATCCTCGCCGGCCTGGCGCGCGCCAGCAGCGGGCGGGTCGTCGTGCACGGCCACGATGTCGTCGACGACTACGCGGCGGCGCGCAAGTCGCTGGGCATCGTCCCGCAGGAACTGGTGTTCGACCCCTTCTTCAGCGTGCGCGAGACGCTGCGCATCCAGAGCGGCTATTTCGGCGTGCGCGGCAACGACGCGTGGATCGACGAGCTGCTTGAAGGCCTCGGTCTGGCCGACAAGGCCGGCGCCAACATGCGTCAGCTGTCGGGCGGCATGAAGCGGCGGGTGCTGGTTGCGCAGGCGCTGGTGCACCGCCCGCCGGTGATCGTGCTGGACGAGCCGACCGCGGGCGTCGACGTCGAGCTGCGCCAGACGCTGTGGGGCTTCATCGCGCGGCTGAACCGCGAGGGCCACACCGTCCTGCTGACGACGCACTACCTGGAAGAGGCCGAGGCCCTGTGCGGCCGCATCGCCATGCTCAAGCAGGGTCGCGTGGTCGCGCTGGACCGCACCAGCAACCTGCTGGCCGGCACCGCCAGCACGATGCTGCGCTTCAAGACCGACGACGTGCTGCCGTCCGACCTGGCCGCGCAGGCCCGCGTGACCGGGCGCATCGCGCAGGTCAAGGCGCCGGACGCGGCGGCGGTCGAGTCGGTGCTGGCGCGGCTGCGCGCGGCCGGCGTCAGGGTGGAGGACCTGGAGATCGGCCGCGCCGACCTGGAGGACGTCTTCCTGGAGATCATGCAAGGGGCGGGCTCGGCACGACCGGCCATCGCCGAGGAGGCCGCATGAGCCGGCTCGCGGGCGCGCGCACGCTGTTCTACAAGGAGGTGCTGCGCTTCTGGAAGGTCAGCTTCCAGACGGTGGCCGCACCGGTGCTGACGGCCATGCTCTACCTGCTGATCTTCGGCCACGTGCTGGAGGACCACGTCAAGGTCTACGACCAGGTCGGCTACAGCAGCTTCCTGATCCCCGGGCTGGTGATGATGAGCGTGCTGCAGAACGCCTTCGCCAACAGCTCGTCCAGCCTCATCCAGAGCAAGATCACCGGCAATCTCGTGTTCCTGCTGGTGACGCCGCTGAGCCACTGGGCCTGGTTCGTCGCCTACGTCGGTGCCTCGGTCGTGCGCGGGCTGGCGGTCGGCACGGGCGTGCTGCTGGTGACGGTCTGGTTCGCGCCGCCCGGCCTGGCGCAGCCGGTCTGGGCGCTGGTCTTCGCGATCCTGGGCGCGGCGCTGATGGGCACGCTGGGCCTGATCGCCGGCCTGTGGGCCGAGAAGTTCGACCAGATGGCGGCCTTCCAGAACTTCATCGTCATGCCGATGACCTTCCTGGCCGGCGTCTTCTATTCGATCCACAGCCTGCCCGCCTTCTGGCAGGCGGCCAGCCATCTGAACCCGTTCTTCTACATGATCGACGGCTTCCGCCACGGCTTCTTCGGCGTCAGCGACGTCTCGCCCTGGCTCAGCCTGTCGGTGGTCGGCGGCAGCCTGGCGGTCGTCTCGACGGTCTGCCTGCGGCTGCTGGCGAGCGGGTACAAGCTGCGGCATTGAACCGCGCCCCGGATGCGTCGGTGTCCAGCCGGCCCGGCCCTGCAAGGCCAGGGGCGGTCGGGCCGGCCAGTACAATTTCGCCACCATGGCCGATCCGACACCCCAGCACGTCCAGTCCCTCATTGCCGCCGGCATGTCCTGCGAGCATCTGCAGGTCGAGGGCGACGGCCGACATTTCTTCGCCACCATCGTCTCGACGCAGTTCGAGGGCCTGAGCCGCATCCGCCGCCATCAGGCCGTGTACGCGGTGCTCGGCGATCGCATGCGCGAGGAGATCCACGCGCTGTCGATGAAGACGCTGACGCCGGCCGAATGGGCCGTCGCCGCGTCGACCACCCAAGGTTGATCCGCTCCGGCGCGGCGTCGACGACGACCGCGACGGCGCAGCCCCCGCAGTCCCGCCCGCCCATCGCCGCAAGCGTCGTGCCCCGGCCCGTCGTCATTGCCCGATCCGCTTCCCGTTCCAGATTCGCCCCACGCCCCGCACGCCCATGGACAAGCTCGTGATCCGCGGCGGCCGCACCCTGCAGGGTGAGGTCACCATCTCCGGCGCCAAGAACGCCGCCCTGCCCGAACTCTGCGCGGCGCTGCTCTGTCCGGAGGCGATGACGCTGGCCAACGTGCCGCGCCTGCAGGACGTCTCGACGACGCTGAAGGTGCTGCGCCACCTGGGCGTGAAGGCCGATCGCAGCGAGTCGCAGCCCGATCAGGTCGTGCTCGACGCGAGCGAGATCACCACCCGCGAGGCGCCCTACGACCTGGTCAAGACCATGCGTGCGTCGATCCTCGTGCTGGGCCCGCTGCTGGCGCGTTTCGGCGAGGCGCGCGTGTCGCTGCCGGGCGGTTGCGCGATCGGCTCGCGGCCGGTCGACCAGCACATCAAGGGCCTGCAGGCGATGGGTGCGCAGATCGTCGTCGAACACGGCTACATCGTCGCCCGCGCCGAGCGCCTGAAGGGCGCGCGCATCACCACCGACATGGTCACCGTGACGGGCACCGAGAACCTGCTGATGGCCGCGACGCTGGCCGACGGCGAGACGGTGCTCGAGAACGCCGCGCAGGAGCCCGAGGTCACCGACCTGGCCGACCTGCTGGTGGCGATGGGCGCGCGCATCGAAGGGCAGGGCACGCACCGCATCCGCATCCAGGGCGTCGAGCGCCTGCATGCGCCGGCCAAGCCGCACGAGATCATTGCCGACCGCATCGAGACCGGCACCTTCCTGTGCGCGGTGGCCGCCGCCGGTGGCGACGTGACGCTGCGCCGCACCCGCGCCGATCACCTCGACGCGGTGCTCGACAAGCTGCGCGAGGCCGGCGTGCAGCTGGAATGCGGCCCGGACTGGATCCGCGTTCGTTCCAGCGGCCGGCCCAAGGGCGTGAACCTGCGGACCAGCGAATACCCGGCCTTCCCGACCGACATGCAGGCGCAGTTCATGGCGCTGAACTGCATCGCGCAGGGCACCTCGCGGGTCACCGAGACGATCTTCGAGAACCGCTTCATGCACGTCAACGAGCTGGTGCGCCTGGGTGCGCACATCGCCGTGGACGGGCACACGGCGATCGTCGAGGGCATCGAGCGCCTGTCGGGCGCGACCGTCATGGCGACCGACCTGCGCGCCTCGGCCAGCCTGGTCATCGCCGGCCTGGTGGCCGAGGGCGAGACCCGCGTCGACCGCATCTACCACCTCGACCGCGGCTATGACCGCATGGAAGAGAAGCTGCGCGGCATCGGCGCGGACATCGAGAGAACGCGATGAACGACACCATCACGCTGGCCCTGTCCAAGGGCCGCATCTTCGAGGAGACCCTGCCGCTGCTGGCCGCCGCCGGCATCGAGGTCACCGAGGACCCGGACAAGAGCCGCAAGCTGATCCTGGCGACCAACCGGCCCGACGTGCGCGTCGTGCTGGTGCGCGCCACCGACGTGCCGACCTATGTCCAGCACGGCGGCGCCGACCTGGGCGTGGCCGGCAAGGACGTGCTGCTCGAACACGGCGGCGAAGGCCTGTTCCAGCCGCTCGACCTGAAGATCGCCCGCTGCCGCATGAGCGTGGCCACGCGCGACGACTTCGACTACGACAGCGCCGTGCGGCAGGGTTCGCGCATTCGCGTGGCGACCAAGTACACCGAGATCGCCCGCCGCCACTTCGCCGACAAGGGCGTGCACGTCGACCTGATCAAGCTCTACGGCTCGATGGAGCTGGCGCCGCTGACGGGCCTGGCCGATGCCATCGTCGACCTGGTGTCGACCGGCAGCACGCTGAAGGCGAACCGGCTGCGCGAGGTCGAGCCCTTCCTCGAGATCTCCTCGCGCCTGGTCGTCAACCAGGCCGCGCTGAAGCTCAAGCGCGAACGCCTGCGCCCGATGATCGACGCCTTCGCGGCGGCGGTCGCGGCACGCGGCTGAACCTCCCCACGATCCGACCTCCGAAGCCGACATGTCCATCGCCGTCCGCCACCTCGACACCTCGTCCGCCACGTTCGACGCCGACTTCCAGCGCGTGCTGCACTGGTCGGCCGAGACCGATGCCGAGATCGAGACCCGCGTGGCCGACATCCTGGCCGACGTGCAGGCCCGTGGTGATGCGGCGGTGCTGGACTACACGGCGCGGTTCGACCGCCTTGACGTGTCCGACATGGCCGCGCTGGAGCTGACCCGCGACGAGCTGAAGGCCGCGTTCGACGCCATCACGCCGGCCCAGCGTGCGGCGCTGCAGACCGCCGCGCAGCGGGTGCGCAGCTACCACGAGCGCCAGCTGCAGGCCTGCGGCCTGAGCTGGAGCTACCGCGACGAGGACGGCACGCTGCTGGGCCAGAAGGTCACGCCGCTGGACCGTGTCGGCATCTACGTGCCCGGCGGCAAGGCGGCCTATCCGTCGAGCGTGCTGATGAACGCGCTGCCCGCGCATGTGGCCGGGGTCGGCGAGATCATCATGGTCGTGCCCACGCCCGGCGGCGAGCGCAATGCGCTGGTGCTGGCCGCCGCCTACGTGGCCGGCGTCAGCCGCGCCTTCACGATCGGTGGCGCGCAGGCGGTCGGGGCGCTGGCGCACGGCACGGCCCGCATCCCGCGGGTCGACAAGATCACCGGCCCGGGCAATGCCTACGTGGCCAGCGCCAAGCGGCGCGTCTTCGGCCTCGTCGGCATCGACATGATTGCCGGCCCGAGCGAGATCCTGGTGCTGGCCGACGGCACGACGCCGCCCGACTGGGTCGCGATGGACCTGTTCAGCCAGGCCGAACACGACGAGCTGGCGCAGAGCATCCTGCTGTGCCCGGACGCCGCCTACCTCGACGCGGTGCATGCCGCGATGGACCGGCTGATCGGCGCCATGCCGCGTCGCAACGTGATCCGCGCCTCGCTCGAAGGCCGTGGCGCGCTGATCCGTACGCGCTCGATGGAAGAGGCCTGCGAGATCAGCAACCGCATCGCGCCCGAGCATCTCGAAGTCAGCTCGGCCGACCCGCACCGGTGGGAACCGCTGCTGCGCCATGCCGGTGCGATCTTCCTGGGCGCCTACACGAGCGAATCGCTGGGCGACTACTGCGCCGGCCCGAACCACGTGCTGCCGACCAGCGGCACCGCGCGTTTCAGTTCGCCGCTGGGCGTCTACGACTTCCAGAAACGCAGCAGCCTGATCGAGGTCAGCGAGGCCGGCGCGCAGGTGCTCGGCCCCATCGCCGCCGAGCTGGCCTATGGCGAAGGCCTGCAGGCCCACGCGCAGGCCGCCGAGTTCCGTCTGAAGGATCGGACGCCGCGATGAGCAAGCTGCCCACGAGCGTGCCGACGCGGCTGGCCCGCACGCTGCGCGAGGACGTGCAGGCGATGCACGCCTATGTCGTGCAGCCGGCCGACGGGCTGGTCAAGCTCGACGCGATGGAGAACCCGCACGTGCTGTCGCCCGAGCTGCAGGCCGAACTCGGCCGGCGGCTTGGTGCGGTCGCGATCAATCGCTACCCCGGCCAGCGCATCGACACGCTGAAGGCCGCACTGGCCGATCACGCCGGGCTGCCCGAGGGCTGGTCGCTGATGCTGGGCAACGGCTCGGACGAGCTGATCTCGCTGCTTGCGCTGGCCTGCGCCCGACCCGGCGCGACCGTGCTGGCACCGCTGCCGGGCTTCGTGATGTACCCGATGTCGGCGCAGCTGCTGGGCCTGCGCTTCGTCGGCGTGCCGCTGACGGCCGACTTCGAGCTGGACGTCGACGCGATGCTCGCGGCCATCGCCGAACACCGTCCGGCCCTGACCTGGCTGGCCTACCCGAACAACCCGACGGCCAACCTGTTCGACGACGCCGACATGGCCCGCATCGTCGACGCGGTGGCGCAGCAGGACGGCCTGGTCGTCGTCGACGAGGCCTACCAGCCCTTCGCCGCGCGCAGCTGGCTGGCGCGGGCCGCCGGCCATGACCATGTGCTGGTGATGCGCACGCTCAGCAAGTTCGGCCTGGCCGGCATCCGGCTGGGCTACCTGTGCGGCCCGGCCGCGCTGATCGCCGAGCTCGACAAGGTCCGCCCGCCCTACAACGTCAGCGTGCTCAATGCCGAGGCGGCGCTGTTCGCGCTCGAACACGCCGACGTCTACGCCGCCCAGGCTGCTCAGATCCGCGCCGAACGCCAGCGCCTGCTGGCCGCGCTGGCCTCGATGCCGGGCGTGCAGCGGGTCTGGCCGAGCCAGGCCAACATGATCCTGATCCGCGTGGCCGACGGCGCGGCCACGTTCGCGGCGCTGAAGTCGCGCGGCGTGCTGATCAAGAACGTCGCCGGCCTGCACCCGCTGCTGGCGAACTGCCTGCGCCTGACCGTGGGCACGGCCGACGAGAATGGCCGCCTGATCGACGCCCTGCGCGCGTCGCTCTGAAGCTGTCGCCCTGACCCTGTCGCATCGATACATCCAGACGAGAGACCTGCCGTGAGCACCTCCGCCAGCCCTGTGTTTGCCAGCCCAGTACCCGACGCCCGCGTCGCCGAGGTCACCCGCAACACCAACGAGACCCGCATCACCGTGCGCGTCAACCTCGACGGCACCGGCGTCGCCAAGCTCGCCACCGGCATCGGCTTCTTCGACCACATGCTCGACCAGATCGCCCGCCACGGGCTGATCGACCTGGACATCCAGGCCGATGGCGACCTGCACATCGACGGCCACCACACCGTCGAGGACGTCGGCATCACGCTGGGCATGGCGGTGGCCAAGGCCGTGGGCGACAAGAAGGGCCTGACCCGCTACGGCCACAGCTACGTGCCGCTGGACGAGGCGCTGTCGCGCGTGGTGGTCGATTTCTCCGGCCGTCCGGGCCTGGCGATGGATGTCCACTTCACGGCCGGCTCGATCGGCCAGCTCGACACGCAGCTGGTCTACGAGTTCTTCCAGGGCTTCGTCAACCACGCGCTGGTCAGCCTGCACGTCGACAACCTCAAGGGCCAGAACGCGCACCACCAGTGCGAGACGATCTTCAAGGCCTTCGGCCGTGCGCTGCGCATGGCGCTGACGCTCGACCCCCGCAGCGCCGGCGTGATCCCGTCGACCAAGGGGAGCCTGTGATGGCACGGACCGTCGCGGTCGTCGACTACGGCATGGGCAACCTGCGCAGCGTGTCGCAGGCGGTGATGCATGTCGCGCAGGATTCCGGGCTGGAGGTGATCGTCACCCAGCGCCCCGAGGACGTTCGCGCCGCCGAACGCATCGTGCTGCCCGGCCAGGGCGCCATGCGCGACTGCATGCGCGAGCTGCAGGAGTCCGGCCTGAAGGAAGCCGTGCTGGAGGCCGCCGCCAGCAAGCCGCTGATGGGCGTCTGCGTGGGCATGCAGATGCTGCTGGACCATTCGGAAGAGCAGGACACGCCCGGCCTCGGGCTGATCCCGGGGCGCGTGCGGCGCTTCCGGCTCGACGGCCGCATCCAGTCCGACGGCAGCCGCTACAAGGTCCCGCAGATGGGCTGGAACCGCGTCAGCCAGCCGCGACCGCATCCGGTCTGGGCGGGGGTGCCCGACGGCGCCTGGTTCTATTTCGTCCACAGTTTCTACGCGACCCCGACCGATGAGGCCCACAGTGCGGGTGAAACCGAATACGGCGAGCGCTTTACCAGCGCGGTGGCGCGGGATAATATTTTTGCAACCCAGTTCCACCCCGAGAAAAGCGCCGACCAGGGTCTGGCCCTTTATCGCAACTTCCTCAGCTGGAAGCCGTGAAACCTGCCGATGGGACCGCCCGCCCGGTCCTGCGCTCGATTTCCCCCTCGTCGGTGTCCCGCACCTCCGCCGCGCGCGGCCCGGTGCTGATGGGTGCCACCTTTCCTCGACCTCTCCTGACTGACCCACAGCCATGCTGCTGATCCCGGCCATCGACCTCAAAGACGGCAAGTGCGTGCGCCTCAAGCAAGGCGACATGAACGACTCCACCACCTTTGGCGAGGACCCGGCCGCGATGGCGCGCCGATGGGTCGACGCCGGCGCGCGGCGCCTGCACCTGGTCGACCTCAACGGCGCCTTCGCGGGCAAGCCGGTCAACGAGAGCGCGATCAAGGCGATCCTGGCCGAGGTCGGCGACGAGATCCCCGTGCAGCTCGGCGGCGGCATCCGCGACCTCGACACGATCGAGCGCTACCTCGACGACGGCCTGAGCTACATCATCATCGGCACCGCCGCGGTCAAGAACCCCGGCTTCCTGCGCGATGCCTGCACCGCGTTTGGCGGGCACATCATCGTCGGCCTCGACGCCAAGGACGGCAAGGTCGCCACCGACGGCTGGTCCAAGCTGACCGGCCACGAGGTCGTCGACCTGGCCAAGAAGTTCGAGGACTACGGCGTCGAAGGCGTCATCTACACCGACATCGGCCGCGACGGCATGCTCTCGGGCATCAACATCGAGGCCACCGTCAAGCTCGCCCAGGCCCTGTCGATCCCGGTGATCGCCTCGGGCGGCCTGTCCAACCTCGAGGACATCCGCGCCCTGTGCGGCGTCGAAAGCGAAGGCGTCGAAGGCGTCATCTGCGGCCGCTCGATCTACACCGGCGACCTCGACTTCGCGGCCGGGCAGCGGCTGGCTGACGAGCTCAATGGCGACTGACTCGCCGGACGGCTCGACGCCGGAGGCGCCTCGCTGGCGACTTCGTCTGGGCAACTACCAGCGCGCACTGTCACAGCTCGAATCGGCCATCGCCTTGTCGACGCAGCGGCCGCTGTCCGAACTGGAGCAGCAAGGCCTGATCCAGGCCTTCGAGTTCACGCACGAACTGGCCTGGAAGGTGATGAAGGACTTCTTCTATCACCAGGGCCGCAGCGACCTGACCGGTTCCCGTGACGCGACCCGCGCCGCCTTCGCGGCAGGTCTGGTCGAGGACGGCGAAGGCTGGATGGAAATGATCGCGAGCCGGAACCAGTCCAGCCACACCTACAACCGTGCGCTGGCCCAGACCCTCTCCGAGCGCATCACGGGCCACTACGGAACGCTGTTGCGGGCCTTTGCCGTGCGCATGGGTGAACTGGCCGATGTTGACGAAGCCTGAGTCGCCTGCCGCCGACCTGAGGTCGACCGATTCGTCTTTCGGGTTGCCGGTTCGCACGCTCGACGCCTTGCGAGCGGTCCTCGCCGCAGAGCCATGTGTCAGCCGGGTGTGGGTGTTCGGCTCAAGGGCCAGGGGAATGCACCGTCCCGGCTCCGACATCGACCTCGCGATCGACGCACCTGGACTTGGCAGTGCTGGCCTTATGCGCCTGACCGACGCCATTGATGATCTCCTGCTGCCGCAGGAAGTCGACCTCGTCCTGCTCGATCAGGTCGATGACCCCGGCCTGCTCGCGCGCATCCGCGCCGACGGCCGACCCCTGTTTGATACCCAGCTCCGGCTGTCTTGAACCATGCTCGCCAAACGCATCATCCCCTGCCTCGACGTCACCGGCGGCCGTGTCGTCAAGGGTGTCAACTTCGTCGAACTGCGCGATGCCGGGGATCCGGTGGAGATTGCGGCGCGGTACAACGAGCAGGGGGCGGACGAGCTGACCTTCCTGGACATCACCGCGACCAGCGACGGGCGTGACCTGATCCTGCACATCATCGAGGCGGTGGCCTCGCAGGTGTTCATCCCGCTGACGGTCGGCGGGGGCGTGCGCAGCGTCGAGGACGTGCGGCGGCTGCTCAATGCCGGTGCCGACAAGGTCAGCTTCAACTCGGCGGCGGTGGCCAATCCGCAGGTCATTCGCGACGCGTCGGACAAGTACGGCGCGCAGTGCATCGTCGTGGCGATCGACGCCAAGCGCCGGGTTGGCGAGGATCTCGCCAGCAAGGGCCCGGGCTGGGACGTCTACACCCACGGCGGGCGCAAGAACATGCACATCGATGCGGTGGCCTGGGCGTCGCAGATGGCGCAGATGGGCGCCGGCGAGATCCTTCTGACCAGCATGGACCGCGACGGCACCAAGAGCGGCTTCGACCTGGAACTGACCCGCGCGGTCGCCGACGCGGTGCCGGTGCCGGTCATCGCCTCCGGCGGCGTCGGCAACCTCGACCACTTGGCCGACGGCGTGCAGACCGGCGGGGCCGATGCGGTGCTGGCCGCGAGCATCTTTCACTACGGCGAATACACCGTTGCCCAGGCCAAGGCCGTCATGGCCGCACGCGGCATCCCCGTCAGGATTTGACGTCTGCCCCTCGCCTGGCGGATACGCCAGGCGATCCCCCGAGGGGATGCGGGCCGGCTTGGGGCGGCCCGGCGCTCGGCCCGACTGGCGCTAGACCAGGCCGTTCCGGATGGCGTAGACCGTCATCTCCGAGTTGTTCGCCAGCCCCAGCTTCTCCAGCACGCGGGCGCGGTAGACGCTGACGGTCTTGGGGCTCAGCGTCAGTTCCTCGGCGATGTCGGACAGGCGCTTGCCGGAGGCGATCATCACCAGCGTCTGCAGTTCGCGGTCGGACAGCTTGTCGTGGGCCGCTTCAGGGGCCGGCGCGGTCAGGTTCTCGACCAGCATCTGCGCCATCTCGGCGGTGATGTACTTGCGGCCCTGGGCGACCATGCGCACGGCCGCGACGATCTGGGCCGGGTCGCCGCCCTTGTTGACGTAGCCGTAGGCGCCGGCCCGCAGTGCGCGCAAGGCGTACTGGTCTTCCGGGTACATCGAGACGATCAGGACCTTGACCGGCGCGCCTTCCTCCTTCAGCGCGTGCAGCACGTCCAGGCCGCTGCGGCCGGGCAGGTTGATGTCGAGTACCAGCACGTCGCAGGTCTGCAGGCGCATCAGCGCGCGCAGCTCGCCGTAGTCGCCGGCCTCGCCCACCACCTGCATGTCCGGTTGTTCCGCGAGCGTGTCGCGGATGCCGCGCCGGATCAGCGCGTGGTCGTCGCACAGGATCACCCGTGTCATAGCTCGCCCCAGGTCGAAGGATCGTGTGCGCTGCTGGTCGGTCCGTCGATCGGTCGGACCGGCTGGGCGTCGTGCTCGTGGTGGTGGTCGCCATCGTGCTCGCCGTCGCCGCTGTGCCGGCTGGCCGCGCGCGGATCGAGCGGCACCGACAGGATCAGCGTGGTGCCCTGCGGCGTGCTGGACAGCTCGACCCAGCCGCCGACCGTGTCGGCCCGCTCGTGCAGGCCGCGGATGCCGAAGGAGCGCGCCTTGGCCAGGTCACCGCTGGCCAGGCCGCGCCCGTTGTCGCTGATCTCCAGCGACAGCACCCCGGCGGCCACCGTCAGGTCGACCTGCACCCGCGTGGCCTTGGCGTGCTTGGAGATGTTGGTCAGCGCCTCCTGGGCCGTGCGGTAGGCCACCAGCGGCACGCCGGGCGGCAGGCGCAGGTGGTCGTGGCTGGTGCGGAAGGTGGTCGCGATGCCGCTGCGGCGCTCGAAGCGCTGGGTCATCCACTGCAGCGCCGCGACCAGGCCCTGTTCGAGGATGGCCGGACGCAGGTTGTGCATGATCCGCTGGCTCGCCTCGATCGCGTGGTTGAGCGTCTCCAGCGCCTGATGGGTGCGTTCGACCAGCGCCGGATCCTTGGCGTGGCGGATCAGCCAGGCGAGGTCGAACTTGACCGCCGTCAAGGAGCCGCCGACGTCGTCGTGGATCTCGCGGGCGATGGCCGTGCGCTCCATCTCGATGCTGGTCTGCAGGTGCTGCGCCAGCTCCGACAGCCGCTTGCGCGAGTGCGCCAGCTCCTCGTCGGCGCGCAGCCGGGCGCGCTGGCTCTCGCTGGCCTCGACCGCTTGAAGCACGGCCGGCACCAGCCGGGTCAGGTTGCTCTTGAGCAGGTAGTCGGAGGCGCCGTTGCGCATCGCCTCGACGGCGGTGTCCTCGCCGATCTCGCCCGACACCAGGATGAAGGGCATCAGCCGGTCGCGCTCGCGCAGCAGCTCCAGCGCGATCAGGCCGGAGAAGCCCGGCAGGTTGTAGTCCGACAGGACGATGTCCCAGTCGCGGCCGAGGGCGGCCAGGAAATCGACCTCGTTGTCGACCCGGAAGATCGCCGGCTCGATGCCGCCGCGCCGCAGGTGGGCCAGCAGCAGCTGGTGGTCCAGCTCCGAGTCTTCCAGGTGCAGCACGCGCAGGCGGCGTGGCTTGGTGGATCGTTGCATGCGGGGTCCGGCGGAAGACGGTGGACGGGCGGCGGGAGACGCGCGGCGGGCGAGAAAAGGGACTGGAATCACCGCGTCATCCGGCCAACGACAAATCCCCCATACGAAAAAATTCTACCCATCGATGCCCCAAGCCGGGCGCCGACCGAACCCTCGCGGCTTGCCTAAATCACGGCGAGGCCGCGTACGTCCAGCCACGGAGCCGACATGCCGATGTCCGATCAGCCGATTTCCGATGCGGAACCCGCGTTCCCGCTGTTGCTGGCTGCCGAGCTTCAGGACCATCTGCTGAGCGCTGGCAACGACCTGGAACGACTCCAGCGTCTGCTCAACGATGCGAGCGAAGCCCTGATGACCTCGTTCTACGGTGCCAACAGCAGCCTCAGCGGACTGCTGCACCAGGCCGCCACGCTGCCCCATGTCGACACCCATGCGCTGCATGACGCGATGCAGAACCTGGCCGCCGCGGTCACCGCCCTGCAGTTCCAGGACATGGCCTCGCAGCTGATCCACCACACCCACCATCGCCTGCGATCTTGCGCCGACCAGCTGGCGCGCGAGGCGATGGGCGGTGACGACGAGGGCGAAACCGTCGTCGAGGCGCCGCCCGTGCGGCCCAACCCTGTCACCCAGGACGAGATGGATGCCGGTTCGGTCGAGCTGTTCTAGCCGACCCGCACCCCGTCGAACGCCGATCTCGAACGTCTTTCCCGAACCTCATCCGTCACCCAGCCTTTTTCCGGAGCGCGACATGCAATCAATCCTCGCCGTGGACGACTCGGCCTCGATGCGCCAGATGGTCTCCTTCACCCTCAAGAGCGCCGGCTACAACGTGGTCGAGGCCGTGGACGGGCAGGACGCCTGGGAGAAGGCCGGCTCGCGGTCCTTCGACCTCGTGCTGACCGACCAGAACATGCCCCGCATGGACGGCATCACGCTGACCAAGAAGCTGCGCGAGACGAGCCAGTTCAAGACCACGCCGATCCTGATCCTGACCACCGAGTCGGGCGACCAGATGAAGCAGGCCGGCCGCAGCGCCGGTGCCACCGGCTGGCTGGTCAAGCCGTTCGACCCGACCAAGCTGATCGAGGTCATCAAGAAGGTCGTGCGCTGACGCACCCCACGGGCCCGCGCCCTGGCGCGGGCGGCCGGTCGCCCACGGGCGTGCCGGACTTCCATCGCATCACGGATCAACGGATTCCACCATGGCAGAAATGACCAGCGAGGGCGGCGTCGGCGGCGGCGCCGGCATCGATCTCAGCCAGTTCTTCCAGGTCTTCTTCGAGGAGGCCGGCGAGAACCTGCAGCGCATGGAGCAGCTGCTGCTGGAGCTCGATGTCGAGGCGGCGGACGACGAGGCGATGAACGCTATCTTCCGGTGTGCCCACTCGATCAAGGGCGGCGCGGCGACCTTCGGCTTCAGCGACGTCGCGGCGCTGACGCACGAGATGGAGACGCTGCTCGACAAGCTGCGCCGCCATGAGCTGGCGCTGCACGCCCGGATGATCGACGTGCTGCTGGAAGCCGGTGACGCGCTGGCCCACCAGCTCGGCCGCCATCAGGGTTCGGGTGCCGATCCGCTCGACACCACCGAGCTGCTGTTCCACATCAAGTCGCTGGCCTCCGGCGAGGTGCCGCCTCCGGCTGCTGCCCCAGTCGCGGCAGCGCCCGTTGCGGCCCCGGCGGCCGAGACCCGCCCGACCATCCAGGCCCCGGTCGTCGCCGCGCTGCGCGAGCTGGACCTGCGCGTCGGCCCGCTGGCCGACCCGAAGCAGGCCGACAGCCTGATCGAGCTGTTCGCCGAGATCACCGACTTGGGCACGATCGAGCCGCTCGACATGGGCCAGGCCAGCGACGGCATGCGCCGCTACAAGGTCGTGACCCGCAGCAGCGATGCCGAGCTGCTGGACCTGTTCACCTTCCACGTCGCCCGTGAAGCCGTGCAGCTGAGCCCCTTCGGCGCCGGCTACGGCTTCCACGCCGGCAACCCGGGCGTGCCGATGGGCGCCGCGCCGCTGGACACCGATCCGGCACCGAGCGCCGAGGCGCCCGCGCCTGCGCCGGCCGTCGACCCGGGCTACGGCTTCTTTGATGACGCCCCCGGCGCACCCGGCGCCCAGGCCAGCGCCCCGGCCCCCAAGCCCGCCGCCGCCCCCGTGGCCGCCGCGCACGAGGGCGATGCCAAGGCCGCCGCCAAGCCGTCCGCGACCGTGCGCCACGAGAAACCCGCCAGCGGCGGCCTCGACTCCAGCACGCTGCGCGTGTCGGTCGAGAAGGTCGACCAGCTCATCAACCTGGTCGGTGAACTCGTCATCACCCAGGCCATGCTGGCGCAGAACAGCCGTGACCTGGACCCCGTCGTCTACCAGACCCTGATCGCCGGCCTGAACGACCTGGACCGCAACACCCGCGACCTGCAGGAAGCCGTGATGTCGATCCGGATGATTCCGATGTCGACGGTCTTCAACCGCTTCCCGCGCATGCTGCGCGACCTCGCCGCCAAGCTCGGCAAGAAGGTCGAGCTGATCACGCAGGGCGAGGCGACCGAACTGGACAAGGGCCTGATCGAGAAGATCACCGACCCGCTGACCCACCTGGTGCGCAACTCGTGCGACCACGGCTGCGAGATGCCGGCCGACCGGCTGGCCTGCGGCAAGCCCGAGACCGGCACGATCACGCTGTCGGCGTCGCACCAGGGCGGCTCGGTCGTCATCGAGGTGCGCGACGACGGCCGCGGCCTGTCGCGCGACAAGCTGATCCGCAAGGCCCGCGAACGTGGCATCGACGCACCCGACTCGATGACCGACGCCGAGGTCTGGGGCCTGATCTTCGCGCCCGGCTTCTCGACCGCCGAACAGGTCACCGACGTGTCCGGCCGAGGCGTGGGCATGGACGTGGTCAAGAAGAACATCACCAGCCTGGGCGGCACCGTCGAGATCGACTCGGCCGAGGGCTACGGCATGAGCGTCAAGGTGCGCCTGCCGCTGACGCTGGCCATCATGGACGGCATGAGCGTGGGCGTGGCCGACGAGGTCTACATCCTGCCGCTGGCCTCGGTGGTCGAGAGCTTCCAGGTCACCGACAAGACCATCAAGACGATCGGCGGCAACGGCCGCGTCGTGCAGGTGCGCGACGAGTACATGCCCGTGATCGAGCTGGAGAAGGTCTTCGAGGTGCCGCGGTTCGACTTCGAACGGGTCGCCGCCATCATGGTCGTCGTCGAGGCCGAAGGCGGCCGCGTGGCCCTGCTGGTCGACGAACTGCTCGGCCAGCAGCAGGTGGTCGTCAAGAACCTCGAAGCCAACTACCGCCGCGTCCCGGATGTCTCGGGCGCCACCATCATGGGCGACGGTCGCGTCGCGCTGATCCTCGACACCGGTTCGCTGGTCCGTCGCACCCGCCACTGAACGATCCCCAAGGTCGTCGGCACCTGTCCTTCCGGAGTCTCGATGGACGCTCTCAAGTCAATGCTGCGGCAGTTCACCATCCGCACCCGCATGAACGGCGCGATCGCGATGGTGCTGGCGCTGTTCATCGCCTTCGCCGGTGTCGGCGTCGCGATCGGCCACCACCTGCAGCAGCTCAACCATCACTTCATGACCCACTCGGTCGCCGAGTCCGGCCATGTGGCCGACCTGCGCGCGACCCTCGGCGAGATCCGCATCGCCGAGAAGAACATGGTCATCGACTACGACCTGCCCGATCAGCTCAAGGTCCACAAGGCCGCCTGGGACGCCGCCCACGCCCGACTCGGCAAGGGCCTGGAGGAGATGCTGGTCGGCGAGGAGGACGAGGACAACCCGATCGCCCGCGACACGCTCAAGCGGCTGCAGGAATACGTCGCCACGACCACGCGCGCGGTCGACAACACGATGGCCGGTGCCTATGACGGCCACCGCACGGTCGACCGGGTGCTGGAGCGCTCGAAGATCCTGATGGCCGGCATCGTCAAGAACATCGAGGCGATCGACCAGATTGTCCAGAACGAGGCCGTGCAGACGCAGGCCGAGCTGACCGATGCGACGCAGCAGGCGCTGGCCGTCTTCGGCCTGGCGCTGGCGCTGGTGATCGTGGTCGTTGCGCCGCTGACGCTGCTGAACTCGCACAGCATCGTCGGCCCGATCGACGAGGCGCGCCGCTTCGCCGATGCCATCGCCGCAGGCGACCTGAGCGTGCAGCTCAAGGTCGTCGGCCGCGACGAGCCGGCCGACCTGATGCGCGCGCTGGGTTCGATGCAGCAGTCGCTGCAGGGCATCGTCGGCAACATCCGCCACACGGCCGAGTCGATCTCGGTGGCCAGCGCGCAGATCGCGACCGGCAACCAGGACCTGTCGGGCCGCACCGAACAGACCGCCAGCAACCTGCAGCACGCCGCCAGCTCGATGGAGCAGGTCAGCGGCACGGTGCGCCAGACGGCCGAATCGGCCCGCACCGCCAACCAGCTCGCCAGCTCGGCCGCCGATGCGGCGCATCGTGGTGGCGACGTGGTCTCGCAGGTCATCACGAACATGGAGGAGATCAACACCTCCAGCCGCCGCATCGCCGAGATCATCGGCGTGATCGACGGCATCGCCTTCCAGACCAACATCCTGGCGCTGAACGCCGCCGTCGAGGCCGCCCGTGCCGGCGAACAGGGCCGCGGCTTCGCGGTCGTGGCCGGCGAGGTCCGCAACCTGGCCCAGCGCAGCGCCAACGCCGCCCGCGAGATCAAGGGCCTGATCGGCGCGAGCGTCGAGAAGGTCGACAGCGGCGCGCGCCTGGTGCATGACGCCGGCAGCACGATGACCGAGATCGTGTCGAGCGTGCAGCGCGTCACCGACATCATTGGCGAGATCACCGCCGCGACGACCGAACAGAGCGGCGAACTCGGCCAGGTCAGCAGCGCCGTCAACCAGCTCGACCAGATGACGCAGCAGAACGCCGCGCTGGTCGAGGAAAGCGCCGCCGCCGCCGAGAGCCTGCGCGAACAGGCGCAGCGCCTGAGCAGCGTCGTCAGCCAGTTCCGCATCGATGGCTCGAGCGCATCGACGGCGGTCCCGGCGCCCGCGAAGACCTGGACGTCATCGACGCCGCCGACCCAGCCCCGTCAGGTCGCCCAGGCACCGGCCGCGCCGGTGAAGGCCAAGGTCGTGGCCAAGGCCGCAAACCAGCCCGTGACCAAGCCCGTGACCAAGGCCGCGCCGATCGCCCCGATGACGCCGGCCGCCCCGTTGGCCCCGGCGGTCACCGCCCCGGACGACGACTGGACCAGCTTCTGACCCGCTTCTGAACAGGGCACTCCCCCTGAAGTCCCCCGGAGACCCGGACATGAACCTCAACCTCCGCCGCCTGCTGTGGCTGCCGCCGATCGTGATCGGCCTGGTGCTGGCGATCGCCGCCAGCGTCGCCTGGGTCCTGACCAGCCGCGACGTGTCGCGCTCGACCGAACGCATCATGGAACGCGAGGCCATGCTGGAGGCCAGCCTGCGCTGGGCCGGCCTGACGCAGGTGAACGCGGCCCGCACGATGGCCGCGCTGGTCAGCCGCGATCCAGAGCTGAACGCCGCGCTGAAGGCCGAGATGGCCGCCACCAGCGCCGAGATCTCGACGCTGCAGAAGCAGCTGGAAGCCAGCATCGACGACCCCGAACTGCAGACCGCGCTGGCCGAGGTCGCCACGCGTCGCAAGGCCTACATCGCCGCCCGCGAGGCCGCCCAGGCCCGCAAGGCCGCCGAGGCCGATGTGCCGGCGCAGGCGCTGCGCGACATGGTCACCCCGGCGCTGCAGGCCTACGCCGCCGCGCAGCAGGCGATCGTCAAGCTGGAGTCCGATTCGACCGCCGCGCTGATGCGGTCGTCCGGCGAACGCCGCATGCTGACGCTGGCGCTGGTGACCGGCCTGATGGCGCTGGTCGCGATCGGCCAGGGCATCGCCAGCGCCATGCTGGTGCGCAAGATCTGCGGCCCGATCGAGTCGGTCTGCCGCCAGGCCGAACGCATGGGTGCCGGTGACCTGACGCAGCCCTTCGACACCTCGCGCCCGGACGAGATCGGCGACCTGCAGCGTGCGCTGGCCGCGACCCAGTCGGCGCTCGGCCGCACGGTCTCGGAGGTGCGCGTCTCGGTCGACTCGATCCACACCGCCTCGCGTGAAGTCGCGGTCGGCAACCAGGACCTGTCGGGCCGCACCGAACAGACCGCCGGCAGCCTGCAGCAGACCGCCAGCTCGATGGAGCAGCTCAACGGTTCCGTGCGCCAGACGGCCGATGCCGCGCGCACCGCCAACCAGCTCGCCAACTCCGCCGCCGAGGCCGCCCAGCGCGGCGGCGAGGTGGTCTCGCAGGTGGTGGCCAACATGGACGAGATCAACGCCTCCAGCCGCAAGATCGCCGAGATCATCGGCGTCATCGACGGCATCGCCTTCCAGACCAACATCCTCGCCCTGAACGCGGCGGTGGAAGCCGCCCGTGCCGGCGAACAGGGCCGCGGCTTCGCGGTCGTCGCCAGCGAGGTCCGCAACCTGGCCGGCCGTTCCGCCGAAGCCGCCCGCGAGATCAAGAGCCTCATCGGCGCCAGCGTCGAGAAGGTCGACAGCGGCGCCCGCCTGGTCGGCGACGCCGGCTCGACGATGCAGGAAATCGTCGCCAGCGTGGCCCGCGTCAACGACATCATTGCCGAGATCACGGCGGCCACCAGCGAACAGAGCAGCGAACTCGGCCAGATCAACGGCGCGGTCCTGCAACTCGACCAGATGACCCAGCAGAACGCCGCCCTGGTCGAACAGAGCAGCGCGGCGGCCGAGAGCCTCAACGAGCAGGCTCAGCGGCTGAACCAGGTGGTGCAGGTGTTCCGCACGCGAGAGGGCGCGCACGCCTGAGCGTCACGATCCGTCGCTGTCAACACAGGCCGCGTCCCGGGAGGGGCGCGGCTTTTGTCATTTGGGGCGAGGTTCCGCGCGCGAATGCGCCGGCCCAGCCGGCCGGGTGCGGCGTTCAAGGGCCGTGGGCGCAGGTGACGGGTTGGTGCTCAGTTTCCGAGATTGCATCTGGGGCTACTGAGTTCCTGAAAATAGAAACTACTCAACTTGATGGTTTTGGACAAGTCGAGTCGACGGGTTTGTCTGAACTGGACGCGGTTGTCGGTTCGATAAATAGTTGGCGCGGTGCCCTGTATTGAACTGGCGTCTCGTCGGCGATGCGAGTGCGATTCAGTCATTTAGACACAGGGTTGATGCGCCAATACTGGGTCGCGTGTATTGGCGTGGCCTGAAAGAAACCTTCCGAGCAAGGAATGTCTTGCCGAGCAAGAATATCTTTCATGATTGCCGAGGGCTACCAAGATGAGACTGCAAACGCATTCGACGCGCTACGAATGGTACTTCTGCCTTGGCGAAATTGAAATCCCGCCTGCAACATTGCGACAACCCCTGGATACCTCTGAAAGCCAAGAATGCGCCGGACCTCATCTACCAAGAATTTCTTGACAGCCGCATCGAGTGCCCGAGCAAGCATCCTCTTCACCGTCCTGGCCACTGCATGCTGGGGCATCGGCACGGTACTCGCAAAGTTGGCTGTTTCAACCACAACCAACGCAACCCAGCTCTTATTCCATCAACTTGTCGCCGCCATGGTGGTGTGCGGTGTTTTCGCCAGTGGACGTATCCGGTGGTCCAACAAAGAACGCCGGCTTGCTTGGCTCGGTCTCCTGGAACCGGGCTTGGCCTACGCGCTCGGGCTTTACGGACTCACCTCAGCGACTGCCTTGCAGGCCGTCATGGTGCAGGCGACTGAAGGATTCATGATTGTCGGCGTCGCGTTTGTGCTATTTCGAAAAGCGACGCCCTTGCGCGTCCTGGTCTACGGTTGTGTTGCAGTCGTCGGCGTGGTGTTGGCCTGCGAGCCAGTGAGCATGCTGGCCGATGTTGATGCCGAAACAAATGGATGGGGCGTCGTCTGGATTGCGCTCGGCACGCTCGCAGCGGCGTTTTATGTGTCGTTCACCGCGTCGCTCGTGGGCGACGAATGCGATCCGGTCCTGCTGATCTTCTGGCAACTCGTCGCCGCGACGCTGGCCACAGCGGTGGTTGCCGTGTTCCAAGGACAAGGCGCAGAGCTGGTGATGGCACCCGCACCGGTCGCGCTGTGCTCTGGCGTCATCACGTATTTTCTGTCGTTCGTGCTCTATATCCACGGGATGCGGACCGTGCCCGTTCACATCTCGGCGTTCCTGCTCAATCTCACGCCCGTCTTCGGTATCACGTTTTCCATGATCATCCTTGGCGAGCGGCTCACTTACCTCGGCGGCGTCGGCTTCATGATGATCCTCGGAGCCACCATCTTGCTCTCCCGATCGACAACACATGGTTGATTCGTCGCGAGTTTTCAAGCAGTGGCGTATTCCAGTGGCGAGAGTTTCAGGAAATCCCCCCTGCCGATTCACTCCTGCGCCCGCCTCAACGTCTCCGTCACCGGCCGGCGCAGCACCTCGCGCAGGCTGTACCAGCCCGCCGCACCGGCCAACAGGGCGCCGGACAGGCCGCCGGCCGGGATGGTCCACCAGGGGGCTTGCCAGCTGAAGTTGAAGGCGTACTTCGCCAGCGCCCAGCCGACCGCCAGCGCGGCGATGCTGGCCAGCGTGCCGGCGAGCGCGCCGGTGCCCAGCAGTTCGGCGCGTTGCACTGTGGCGAGCAGGGCCTGACGGGCGCCCATGGCGCGCATCAGCGCGTATTCGCGCTCGCGGGCTTCGCGGGTGGCGCTGACGGCGGCGAACAGGACCAGCAGGCCGGCCGCGAGGGTGAAGAGGAACAGGAACTCGACGGCCGCGATGACCTGGTCCAGCACGCCCTGGACCTGGGCGATCTGCGCCGACACGTCGATCACCGTGAGGTTCGGAAACTGCTTGAGCAGCGTGCTGTCGAAGCTGCGGCCGTCGGGTGCGCGGAACGCGGCGATCGTGGTGGCGGGCAGGTCGGGCAGGGCGGCGACCGGGGCCATGACGAAGAAGTTGACGCGCATGGAGGTCCAGTCGACCTTGCGCAGGCTGGTGATGCGGCCGGTCATCGGCAGGCCGGCGACGTCGAAGCGCAGCCGGTCACCGAGCTTCAGGCCGAGCGTCTCGGCCAGGCCCTGTTCGACGCTGACGGCATCGGCCTCGTCGTCGCGCCAGCGGCCGGCGCTGACCTGGTTGTGGGACGGCAGCGCGGCGGCGTGGCTGAGGTTGAACTCGCGGTCGACCAGACGGCGGGCGCGGTCGTCGGGGTAGTCGTCGACCTTGACCTCGCGGTCGTTCACCGCGACCAGCCGGCCGCGGATCATCGGGTACCAGTCGTAGCGGGCGACGCCGGCCTGGCGCAGCGCGGCCTGGAAGTCGTCGCCCTGTTCGGGCTGGATGTTGATGACGAAGCGGTTCGGCGCATCGGCCGGCGTGGCGGCGCGCCAGCTGGCGATCAGGTCGGTGCGCAGCAGCACCAGCAGCACCAGCGCCATCAGGCCCAGTGCCAGCGAGCTGACCTGCAGGACGACGAGGGCCGGGCGGGCGCCCAGCTGGCGCGTGGCCAGCGTCAGCCAGCGCGGCGCGGTGGCCTCGGGCACCAGCCGGCGCAAGGCCCAGACCGCCAGCCATGACAGGCCGGCGAACAGCGCCCAGGCCGCCGCGAAGCCGCCGATCGCGATGCCGCCGAGCTTCCAGTCGGCCGCCACGGCCAGCAGCAGCGCGGCATAACCGGCCACGCCCGCGACCAGCACGGCGGCGCTGGCGGCCTGGGTCTGGCCCAGCTCGCGTCGGATCACCCGCAGCGGTGGCACGCGGGCCAGCTGCAGCACCGGCGGCAGGCCGAAGGCGGCCAGCAGCACCAGCCCGACCAGCATGCCGAAGCCGGCCGGCCAGGCGCTGGGCGTCGGCAGGGAGGTGTTGACCAGCCCGCCCAGCAGCCAGACGAAGACCTGGTGCACGAGCAGGCCCAGCGCGACACCGATCAGGCTGGCAGCCAGCCCGACCGCGCCGATCTCGAGCGCGTAGATCGCCGCGATGCGGCGCTGCGGCTGGCCCAGCACGCGCAGCATCGCGCAGCCGTCCAGGTGCCGGGCCGCGAAGCCGCGCGCCGCGATGCCGACCGCGACGGCCGCCAGCAGCGCCGACAGCACGGCGACCAGGCGCAGGAACTGGCCGGCGCGGTCGAGCGTCTGGCGCATCTCGGGCCGGGCGCTGTCGAGCGACTCGACCCGCGCGCCGCGCACCTTGTCGCGCTCGATGCGGTCCTGGGCCCATTGCACATAGCCGCCGACGGCGCTGTCGCGGCCACGGCCGTCGCGCGCGGCCACGGCCAGCCGCCAGGTGATGCGGCTGGCCGGCTGGACCAGCCCGGTGGCGGCCAGATCGGCCTCGGTCATCAGCACGCGCGGGGCGAAGTTGACGAAGCCGGCGCCCCGGTCGGGCTCCTGCACGATGACCTGGGCGATGCGCAGCCGGGCGTCGCCCAGCAGCAGTTCGTCGCCGACCTTCAGCGCCAGCGCGTCCAGCACCGCCGCGTCGACCCAGACCGTGCCGGCGGCCGGACCGTCCGCCACGGTGCGCACCGGGCCATCGACCGCGTCGGCCACCTGCAGCGCGCCGCGCAGCGGGTAGCCCCGTGCAACGGCCTTCAGCGACACCAGCCGGGCGGCGCCGCCCTGCGCCTCGTCGGCCCGCGCCATGCTCGGGAAGGCGGCGGTGCGGGCGGTCAGCAGGCCCATCTCGGCGGCGCTGCGGGCGAAGGACTCGGGCAGCGGCTGGTCGCTGGCGACGACGGCGTCGCCGCCCAGCAGCGCCAGCGCGTCACGTGCCATGCCCTGCTGCAGCCGGTCGGCGAAGAAGGCGACCGCGCACATCGAGGCGACCGCCAGCGCGACCGCCACAGCCATCAGCCGCAGCTCGCCGGCGCGCAGGTCGCGCATCAGCTGACGCCACGCCAGCAGCCACACGGAGGCGGGGCGGGCCGGGCGGCGTCCGGGCGCCTGGGACAAGGGAAGGTGCGGGAGGGGCGTCAAGGGCGAGGGCGTCGAGCTCATGGGCCGCACGCTACACCAAGGCCGTTTCGGGCCGAACGCAGCGTGCAAATGACCCGAACGACACGCCCGGCGTCACGTGCTGCAATCACGGCACCATGAAGCACAGCCTCCCCCCGCTCTACGTCTCGCACGGCTCGCCGATGATCGCGCTCGAGCAGTCGCCCGCCGCCCTGTTCCTCGACCGGCTCGGCCCGGCCGTGGAAGCCGCCTTCGGCCGGCCCAAGGCCGTGCTGGTGGTGTCGCCGCACTCGTCGACCCGCGAGACGATGCTGCTGGGCGGCCTGCGCCACGAGGCCATCCACGACTTCGGCGGCTTCCCGCAGGCGCTCTACGAACAGCGCTACGACGCGCCCGGCGCCCCGGCGCTGGCCGCCGAGATCGCGCAGTCGCTGGCCGGCTCCGGCGTGGCCGCGCAGTCGGTCGCCGCGAGCGGGCTGGACCACGGCATCTGGACGCTGATGAAGCGCGCCTGGCCCGGCGCCGACCTGCCGGTGCTGCCGCTGACGCTGGTGCCCAACGCCTCCCCGGCGCGCCAGTTCGCGCTCGGCGAGGCGCTGTCGCGCTGGGCCGACGCGGGGGTGCTGATCATCGGCAGCGGCTCGCTGACCCACAACCTGCGGCGCTTCTTCAGCAGCCCGAATGCACACGAGGGCAACCGCGAACTGCCGGTCTCGCCCGACGTGGCCGAGTTCCAGGAATGGGTCCGCAGCAAGGGCGCCGCGCGCGACTGGGATGCCCTGATCGACTACCGCCAGCAGGCCCCCCACGCGGCCCTGCAGCACCCGACCGACGAGCACTGGCTGCCGTATTACATCGCCGCCGGTGCCGGTGGCCGCGAGTCGCCGGCCGTGCGCATCCACGCCAGCGTCGACGCCGGCATGCTGGCGATGGACGCCTATGCCTTCGGCCCCCAGGCCGGACGGCTGGCGGAGGCGCTGGGCGAGGCCCAGCCGGCATGACCGATGATGCCGGCCATGCTGACCGTCCATCACCTTGAAAACTCGCGCTCGCAGCGCGTCCTCTGGCTGCTTGAGGAACTGGGCCTCCCCTACGAGGTCCGGCGCCACGAGCGTGATCGCGAGACCTTGCTGGCGCCGCCCGAGCTGCTGGCGGTGCACCCGCTGGGCAAGTCACCGGTCATCGTCGACACCGCCGCCGACGGCTCGACCGTCACGGTGGCCGAGACCGGCGCGATCGTCGAGTACCTGATCGAGCGCCACGGCGACGGTCGCCTGAAGCCGGCGACCGGCACGCCCGAGCTGCTGGCCTGGCGCTACTGGCTGCACTTCGCCGAGGGTTCGGCGATGACGCCGCTGCTGATGAAGCTGGTGTTCGACCGCATCGCGACCGCGCCGATGCCGTTCTTCGCCAAGCCCATTGCCAAGGCTATCGCGGCCCGAACCGAGCAGGGCTTCTTCGGCCCGAACCTGCGTCGCCAGGCCGATTTCATCGAGGCCGAACTGGCCCGCCAGCCCTGGTTCGCGGGTGCCGAGTTCAGCGCCGCCGACATCATGATGAGCTTCCCGCTCGAAGCCGCCGCACACCGCGCCGGGCTGGGCGCGAACGGCCGTCATCCGCATGCGAAGGCGTGGCTGGCGCGCATCCACGCCCGGCCGGCCTACCAGCGCGCACTGCAGCGCGGCGGGCCCTACGCCTACGCCTGAGCGAGGTCGGCCCGTCTCAGGCCGGGTTGTCGATGTCGACGTGGGTGTGGCGCAGGCCGTGCTGGCCGGCCACGTGCGCGGCCAGCGCCTGCACGCCGTAGCGTTCGGTGGCGTGGTGACCGCAGGCGACGAAGGCCACGCCGGTCTCGCGCGCCAGATGGGCTTGCGGCTCGGAGATCTCGCCGGTCAGGTAGAGGTCGGCACCGGCCGCGATGGCCGGCTCGAACCAGCCCTGGGCACCGCCGGTGCACCAGGCCACGCGCCGGATCACCCGGCCGTCACCCGGGATGCAGGTCGGCGCCCGCTGCAGCCGTGCGCCGATGTGGGCGGCCATCGACTGCGCGTCGGTCGGCGAGCCGTCGGCTGGCGTGCCGATCCAGCCGAGGTCCTTGTCACCGAAACGGCCATCGGCCTGCCAGCCCAGCATGCGGCCGAGCTGCGCGTTGTTGCCCAGCTCGGGGTGGGCGTCCAGCGGCAGGTGATAGGCGTAGAGGCTGATGTCGCGGGCCAGCAGCGCCGCCAGCCTGCGCTTCATCCAGCCGGTCACGCGGCCGTCCTGGCCACGCCAGAAAAGACCGTGGTGGACGACGATCGCGTCGGCCCCCGCATCGGCTGCAGCCTCGATCAATGCGAGGCTCGCGGTCACGCCGCTGACCAGGTGCCGGACCTCGGCGCGGCCCTCGACCTGCAGACCGTTCGGCCCATAATCGTTGAAACGGTCCGCCTCCAGCAGTTTGCCGAACACGCCGGCCAATTCCTCGCGACCGATCACCACACTCGTTCTCCATGTTGATGCGCAGGCTCTGGCTGACATTCTCCCAGGCGGTCACGGTGGCCGTGGCAGTCGTCTTCGTGCTGGCCACGTTCAAGCCCGACTGGCTGCCGGCCGGCGCGGCGCCGGGGTTGCCCGCCGGTGAGGCCAGCCGCCCGGTGCCGGCTCCGACCGTCGCGGCGGCGGCCACGTCCGCCGCCAGCGGATCGGCTGATGCGACGGCACCGGGCGCCGCGCCGAACAGCCTGGCCCATGCGGCGCGACGGGCCTCCCCGTCGGTCGTCAGCGTGGTCACCACCGGTGGCGTCCAGACCACCGAGGACGCGACCGGCCCGCAGGGTTCGGAGCCCTGGTTCCGCCGCTTCTTCGGCGACAAGGGCAACGCGCCGACGCCGTCCACCGGCATGGGCTCGGCGGTGATCGTGTCGGCCGACGGCTACCTGCTGACCAACAACCACGTCATCGAGGGCGCCGAACGCATCGAGGTGGTGCTCAATGACGGTCGCCGCCTGCAGGCGCGCACCATCGGTGCCGATCCGGAGAGCGACCTCGCGGTCCTGAAGGTCGAGGCCCAGGGCCTGCCGGTGGTCGCCTTCGGCCAGTCGGAAGCCCTGCAGGTCGGCGATGCGGTGCTGGCGATCGGCAACCCGTTCAACGTCGGGCAGACCGTCACCTCCGGCATCGTCAGCGCGCTGGGCCGCACGGGGCTGGGCCTGAACACCTTCGAGAGCTTCATCCAGACCGATGCCGCCATCAACCCGGGCAACTCGGGCGGCGCGCTGGTCGATGTCGAGGGCCGTTTGCTCGGTATCAACACGGCGATCTATTCCCGCTCGGGCGGCAGCATGGGCATCGGCTTCGCGATTCCCGTCGCGACGGCCCGTCAGGTGATGGAAGGCCTGATCCGCAACGGCGTCGTCACGCGCGGCTGGATCGGCGTGCAGCCCCGCGACCTGACGCCCGAGCTGGCGCAGTCGATCCAGGTCGCGCAGGACACGCGCGGCGTGCTGATCGTCGGTGTGCTCGACGACGGTCCGGCCAGCCAGGCGGGGGTGCGACCGGGCGATGTCGTGCAGCAGGTGGCCGGGCATCCGGTGGCCAGCACCGCGCAGCTGCTCAACGAGGTGGCCGCCCTGCCGCCGCACAGCCGCGCCAACCTCCGTCTGCTGCGCGAGGGCCGGGCGATCGACGTGCAGGTGAAGGTGGCGCAGCGGCCCAAACAGAAGGCGACAGTCGAACAGCGCTGAAACCGCGCACGGCATCGCACCCGCCACCCATCGAGAAAGTCCGCCCATGGCGGACTTTTTTTATTTGTATCGGTTACGGGTTTATCCGTAAGTGGTATCCGCAGAATCTGAAGAATCAATCGATCGGGCGGTTAGAAAGGGATTGATCGTAGAAACCACATCATATCTTTGAGTCAGATTCTGACATTCACTCGTCATCCCTGCGCCTATTTTTGATAGGGGAACGTCGCTAGGATCGTCACGACGAACATGAGTTTCGCCTTGATTCGCATGGATTAAGCGGGCTGATATATCAAATGACGGAGATGAACATGACGAACCTGAGCATTGATGCGATCGCGAAGAACATCGACATCCACAACGCCAAGAGAATGGACGGCGTGCGGGTCAATGGCACGGCGCCCGCCGGGAGCGTGATTGCCGTGATCTGGGGCGCCGCCCGGAAATTCGTCACCGTCAATGCCACCGGCAGCTGGAGCGCCCTGTTTGCGGCGAATGAATGGCCGACCGACCCTGGCCTGGGCACGATCTCCGCGAACACGATTTCGGGAAACCCGGGTGCGACGACGCTGCGCACTTCCAAAGCCCTGCCGTTCGACATGACGGGTGCCATGGCCAGCCGTCTCGATACCCAAGTCGCAGACGGGAAAATCAACGCGGCCTTGAAAACCGCCGTGCCGTCGATCAAGGGTATGCCGCCATCCGATGCGGGCATGCATGGGACGTCGGAGGCGAGCAACTCGTCCGGTTCAACCGACGGTCACGGCGCCGCGCAGGTGACCACTGCCTCGGCCGACGCTCATGCAAGCGGGCCTGCGCCCATGGTCGTCGCCCGACCGGCCGATGCGGCAGGTCGTGCGGCGACACCCGCTGCCGGCGCCGTCGCCACCTACGCGGCTGTTTCAACCTCTGCAGTTCCCACGGCCGAAACCAGGGCGAGCACCTCGGATACCTTGCGTCTCTTGACGGCGAAGGATGACGTCGCGGGTCATTCATGGACCGTCAGTGCATCACAGGCCGTGCGCATCAGCAGTGCCACGCGCGGTGACGCGACCCATGCGGCCTTCATCGATACCAATCTGACCTACGAACTGACGTTGGAGGGCAGTTTCAAATGTGACCTGCCCACGGATGCGGCCACGCAGCAGTTGTTTCACGTGACCAGCATGGAACTGTTCCTGCGCGCCGGCAAGCTCATCACCTGGAGCCGCGATGGGGGTGGCGAAATCGCTGTCGCAGGCTTCACGCCGGACAAGGCGTGGCATCACTACGCCTTGGCCACGGATGGCGGGGGCAACTGGCAGGTGTACGTCGATGGTGTCTTGAAACAATCCCGCACGGGTGGAAGAACCTCCTCAAACGTTGACGAACATTGGGGGATCATGGTCGGCAACCACTACGCCGCAGCCAACAGTTTTGTCGGGCTGGTGGCGAACGTGCAGGTCTGGGACAGTCAGCGCTCGGCGGCCCAGATCACCGAGGACTTGATCGGTGTCTCGTCTGGCAACAGTGACCTGCGGGGCGCCTGGGTCGCTGGCGATTGGGGCCCCAGTGCCGGACCGGCCAAGATGACCCTTCGGTCGGGCATCCAGTATGCGGACATCGACCGCACCTACCTCAGCAACGACACCTCGCAGACGCTCACGGGCGACTTCCGCGGAACCATGAACAGCGGCGACACGCTGGGCGTCTACGACGGCAGCTATTTGCTGGGGACCGCCGCCATCTCCGGCGCGTCGTGGCAATACACCACGCCGACCCTGGCGGACGGCCTGCACACGCTCACCGCGCAGGTGCGAGATGCATCGGGCAATACAAGGTGGGTTTCCAGCAAATACTCGGTCAACATCGATTCGTACGCCTGGTCCACGATCGACACGGTTGCCGGGAACAATGTGGTCAACGCCGCTGAGAAGGCGGCGGGTGTGACGATCAGCGGCGTCACCGAGGCCAATGGCAGCGTCGAGGTGAGTTGGGGAAAAGTGACCAAGACCGCCAAGGCCAATTCGTGGGGAAACTGGAGTACCGCCTTCGCATCGACAGAGATACCCGCTGACACCGAGAAAAGCACCTTCACGGTCAAGGCCACGGATGTCGCCGGCAACGTGAGCACGGAGACGGGCACGGTGATGGTGGATACGTCCATTCCCATCATGCCCCTGATCAATGCCGTCAGCGGGGACAACACGATCAATGCGGTAGAGAAGGCCGCAGGTGTCACGGTCAGCGGCATCTCGGATCCGTACACCTCGGTTGACGTGGTGTGGGGTTCGAGCACCAAGCTGATCAACGTCAATTCGACGGGCCTGTGGACGACTGTATTTGCATCGGACAGCATTCCGTCAGATGGCAAGAAGACGCCGATCATGGCTTCTGCCAGGGACTACGCAGGAAATGTGACCGCAACCGCGGTTCGCAGCGTAACGATCGATACAGCCGCCCCGACTGCACCGAAGATCAATGCAGTCAGCTCGGACAACAGGGTCAATGCCGCAGAGAAGGCAGCCGGTGTCACGGTCAGCGGCACTGCGGATGCGAACAACCAGATCGAAGTGAAATGGGGTTCGAGCACCCGCATCGTTTCGGCCAACGAGTCCGGCATCTGGACGACCGTCTTTTCTGCGTCGGAAATTCCGGCCGACTCGGAAAGAACGGTCATGACCGCCAAGGCCACGAACCCGGTCGGCAACATCAGCGCACTCAATACATCCTCGGTGGCGGTGGATACGACGATGCCATATGACCCGGTGATTTTCCGAGTCAGCGGCGACGATCGCATCAGCCTGTCCGAGAAAAACGCGGGGGTCACCCTCAATGGCACGGCGGAGGCCAACGGCAACGTGGAAGTGAAATGGGGAACGACCACCAAGTCAAGCAAGGTCAATCCCGCCGGATTCTGGTCACTCAAGTTCGAGTCATCAGAAATTCCTGTCGATCCGGTGGCGAGCACCATCACCGTCAAATCCAGCGATGCGGCCGGCAACATCAGCGCTGCCAGCCGCAACGTGATCTACGGCACCTCTCCCATCATCAATCTGGTCAGCGGCGACGATCGAATCAACGCGGCAGAGAAGAAGTCCGGCGTCGTGGTCAACGGCGCAGCAGAATCGAACAGCAATCTTGAAGTCAGTCTGGGGCACCAGTACCAAGACCATCAAGGCAAACGCCACAGGTGAGTGGACATCCACCTTTGCGTCGGCAGATATTCCACAAGATGCCACCAGCAGCACGATCACGGTCAAGGTCCTGGGGACCACCGGAGCGGCCGCTGTGTCCTCCTCCAGAACGGTCAAGATCGATACGGCTGCCCCGGTGGAGCTTGCCGGGAAGATTGATGGTCTGATGTTCACGAATGGCACGCCGTTCGTCCGGCTCATCATGGACAAATTGAGTGCCGGCGATCGCTGGGAATATTCAACGGATTCCGGCAACACCTGGAAGAGTCCCGGCTCAGATGGCTGGACTGCCGTTTCGCTCAGCACGCTCCGCGACGAAGGCGTCTTGCAGACACGCCTGATCGACGCGGCCGGCAATTACGGAACTGGCGCCAAGGTCATCACGAACGGGCGTGTATTGCTCGGCGACTCGTTTGCAGGTGCGCTCGAGAAGAAGTCGAACATCGAGTTCGATCTGTCATCGCATTCGCAACTGGTGCCTTACGGGCAGTCATGGATCGGCGACGACGGCAAGGGTCTCGTGATGTCCCTGAAGACATTCAAGGATCTGCTGCCCTTGACCGAGCGTGAAAGTGTCTACGGTCAACTCGAAGCGCTGCTCCAGAGCAGTTCATCCGGCTTCTTGAACCTGGGAAGCAACCGAGCCGATTCCATCACGTTCCTGGGCAAGCTCAGCTCGCTCGGTCTGACGGTCTACAAGGACACCCTGATTGACAACCTGGGCGTCAGCAATGCGATGTTGTGGGAAATATATGACGCATCGCGAGCGACGATCAAGTTCTGGATGCAGGAGTTGTCGGTCGATATCAAGAACAGAAAGACCTACTTCGGCAACTTCAACAAGAACACGACCAACATCACAACCGAGAACTTCGACTCGGCGGCCTCCAATCTGGGTGGAAACTACGAACGAGACCCGGAGGGCACGACCAAGGACGGACTGAAGCCTGGGCACTTCACGATCGTCGACAACTTCACGATCGACACGGTTCAAGTCAAGCCGGTGTCGGGTGCCGGGAAATTCCTGGTTGCCAAGGGATCATCGTACGCAGGCGTTCCCATCCACGAGTTCGGGGCCACGATCTACGCCGGCAAGACCTACCTGTTGACCTTTCGCGGGTTGGGCAGTTCGGATAATCCGGCTTCGATCAAGGTTGATGTGGACGGGGCGACCGTCGCCAGTGGCCTGGTGCTGAACACGTTGGAGTGGACCACTCAATCCATTGCATGGACCGCCACCAAGACGATCACCAACGCATCGATCAAGATCATCAACACGAACCGGTCGACAACCGGAAATCTGTTTGCGATCGACGACGTTCAGCTGGGCGCGTCCGGGGTTTCGGCGACTGCAGGGACGGATCAATACCAGACGGCATCGCTGTTTCTCGGTGAAAAATTCAGTCAGGCGGTCACCGACAACAACACCAAGTCCAAGCTTGTCGCGATTCGAAAGATCTACAACGGTGTTTTCGATCTGGTGAAGGTCAATGACCTGGACTCCGCTCTGGTCCCCTTGGCCGGCTCATACTGGCAATCCGTCGACGTCATCAACTCTCTTGTGGCTTGTACGCCGGAGGGTGTGGTCAAGAAGGATTCGATCACCTGGGGCCTCGGGGTCACTCGCTATGACAGTGGTTTGTATGTGGCGACAAAAGAGACCTTGAAGTACTGGCTTGCGCAGATCGTCAATTTTCAGAATGCCTTTCTCTCCGGCCTGCAGGCAGACGGAAGGCTGCCCCAGGAACTTGATGTCGGGGCGGCGGATGTCAAGGACTTGAATGCGTATCTTCAGTTCTTGCCCAGCACGATGATCTACACGGATGCCGGCAAGCAGAAGATCAACCCGTCGGCGTTTTTCAATCCCGAATCCAACAAGCTTCTGAACGCCGGTCTTCTGTACGCCCAGTCGCCGTCGGTTGTTGGGATTGCGAACAAATCAGTCAAGTATTATCTGGACAACGCCACGATATCTGGCTCCAGAGTCGAAATCGAGTTCTATCGTGAAGGATTCAATCGGGCGGCGTCAAGTTACTCGGACGAGTATCGTGACACATTCCCTGGTTCAGGCACCTTCAAGGTGACCAATGCCTTCAACGAATGGGGATTCAATCTTTCGGGTGCGGCCGATTCGGATGGCAAGTTTCTCATGGTGGATGGCTCGATCAACTCGGAAAAGCACTTCCTCAAGATCACGACACCACGGCGACTTGCGATTGACGTCGAATACATACTGAGATTCCAGGCGGCTACTGGCAATGATGAACGCAAGGCAAGACTGCAGTTGACGGTGAATGGTGACGACGTCGGTGCGTCCATCGAGATTGTCGGTACGAGCTGGAAGGAATATGTCATCAGGTTCGCGCCAACCAAGGCGGGCGACAAGATCAGCTTCCGGGATCTCACCACCGAGGCGGGTGGAAATGACTTTGCCATTGATAACCTGAGAATATCTTACACAACGATCAATTCGGATCTGCTGAACAACATTGATCGGGTGGGCAAGCTGCCCGACAGCTTTGTGCCGGACAAGCAGAATGCTCTCGGGCAGATTGTGCTGATCCGGGAAGGATTCAGTGGTTCCACAACCAAATTTGCTGACGGCTACAGCAGTGCGTTCCCCGGGCCAGGGACCTATGCAGTCCGAGGTGAATTCAAGGAGTGGGGCTTTGATCTGGGCCGAGCATCTGATGATGATGGCAGTTTCTTGATTGCCGATGGGGCGGCCGACTCGAGCAAGAAGGTCATCCAGATCAACGCCAACGTCAATCTGGTGGAGAGTACCGAATACATCGTCAAGCTGTTTGCTGCCGGCGGCACGTCTGAGAAGTTTGCGAAGCTTCAGTTGACCTTGAATGGCAAGGATATCGGCAAGCCGGTTGAGTTGTCCGGGAAGGAGTGGCGTGAATATGCGATCGGGTTCACGGCGCCTCAATCCGGCAAAGACCAGAAGATCGGTCTGAGAGATCTCAACACGGAAAGTTCCGGTAATGATTTCGCGCTCGACGATCTCAGGTTGAACATGTCCCTGGCGTCGTTCAAGAAGGTTCAGTCCGAGAAATATTTCATCGCCAGGTTCTTTGTCGATGAAACACTTGGAACCGGCTATGCCAAGGGTGATGGATTGCGGCTGGGCGAGTATTCGGTCGTCAGTGGCTATGACGCCAACGGTCTGAAGTTGACGGTCGACGCTGATGGTGACAACCGATTCGGGCTGTACCGGGCGACGGATTCTGGCGAGGCCCTGTGGCAAGAGAAAGATGTTGTCTTTCGTCCCGGGGAAGGCTACGAGCTGTCTGTCTATTCAGCGTCCAACCTGGCCGGGGCGGCTCTGCCCAAGCTGAGTCTGGAGATTGATGGCAAGTCGGTTGGTTCCACCGTCGTCGGAACTGGGGACTGGAGCAGATACGTCATCAAGTTCAATGCACCGGAAAAAGCCGGTGTCTCCACGATCAAGCTGATTCAATCCAATGCGTCGGCAAAGGGTGGATATATTGCGCTGGACGGGATTCGGGTTGAAAAGGCCAGCTCACTGAGCGGAACATCCGAGGTCGACATCTCGGAGATGAAGAAGTTTCTGTCCAAGATGAGTGATTTTGCTGGCAGCACAAAGTCAATCGAGGACTACTTCAAGAACATCGGTGACCTGCTCACCAACACCAGTCTGCCCAGCCTCATCCTGCCGGTCCGCCCCAGTGAACTCACCGAACTGGTGATCCAGGATCGATGGGCCCTCATTGTCCGGAATTATTGGTTTGCCTACGGATTTCAGGCTGCTTCTGAAAGGCGCATCAAGGAGTGGACCTATGACGTTGAACACAACATCAAGGTGGACGGCAAGCCGCTGACGGGGCCGGAATCTGCCAAGCAGCTGCTGGCCATCGTCGGGAACTTCGTTGCCTATGATTGGTATCAGGCGACGATGTACGCCTTTGGTCAGAGGTTGAATAACTTCAAGCTCACCGGAAACACCAATGAGGACATAAAGGCCGGATTTCAGCTGGCCGTCAACTCCATCTTCGCCTTCGGTCGTCTCTTCATCTGGGGTGGCGGCATGTATGGCGCCATCTTGGCAAACGAAAACGATCAGTGGGGCCGGAGTGGCGTCAAGTCCTTCAATGGCGGACTGGGGTTCACCATCGCGGCCATCGGGCGTCTGGTCAGCATCGGTACGACGATCGTGGACATCGTCAATACGTCGAAGATGCCCGCAGGAAGTGCAAAGGACATCGCGATCGTGAAGGCGACGGCTGACTTGACGGCGGCAATTTCCGGGGTGGTCGCCAACTCCAGTCTGGCGTTGACGCAATTCGCCATCGGCGCGAAGGATCTGAGCAAGGCTACCATTCCGGGCACGTCACGGCCGGTGTTCAGCTCGGAATTCGCCGACACGATGACCCGGAACAAGTCAGCATTTCAGAAGATCGCCGCAGCGGCCGGCGGCGTGCAGGCATTGGCCAGCATCGCGTCTTCGGTCGCGGGTCTGACCTCAGGCACCGCTTCTGACGGAGAAAAGCTCGCCATCGCGAGTGAACTGGCGCTGAACATTTTCGGTGGCATCGCCACGTCCAAGGCCACCTCGGCCATTTCGAATGAGATCGCATTCCTGGGGGCCGCTTCGAAGGGGTCCATTGCGAAGCTCGCCCTGGGGAACTTGATTGGTGCCTTGAACCCGATAGGCATCTACGCCATCGTCAAGGCATACGAACAGGCCGGAAAGATGCAGGAACTGGCCAATCTGATCGGTCGTCAAGACACCTACAGCGGCGACCAGATTCTGGCGGACCTGCTTCGGTCGAGTGCCGATCTGGAGGTGACCGTCTATGCAGTTCAATTCGCCACAGGCGTCGGGGGGGTCATCGTTGAGTACAGCGCGGCAGTGGGTGGTATTTCAGGCGGCGCTGCCTTCGGCCTTCAACTCGTCCTGGGAACCATTTCAGGAATCGCCGAAGGTGTCAAGCAACCGTTGCTGGAGAGTTTTGCGGACAAGGCGAAGGAACGAATGCTCAAGGAGTCCGGTGGCGATCTCCTGAAGTACTTCACGAACGCGCATATCTCCAAGGTTGCGGACTATGTGAAGAACAAGGAAGTCGTCGATTTCTTCACGGCCACCTATTCTGATCTGAAGGTCGATCGTGTCATTGGCGTCTTGACGACCCACGATGATCCGCTGATGCGTGAATTGGCTGGCATCACGAAGACCACAGAGTTCCTGCCCCTGAGCCATACGACAGCCCTGGGCTTCACCGGCCAGAATCTGGCCGAGGACAAGTTGGTGGTGGACACGGAGAAGCGGACGATCGATATCTCCAGTTCGGCCGCGTCGCAACATCTGATGCTGTTGACGCCGCTCACGCCGGTACTCAAATACCAGAAGGAACGCATCGACGCCGGCAAGAACTCGTTCGCTTCAAAGATCAAGGTTCTCGGGGTCGAAGGGTGGAACATCACCGATGGCGCCAGCAATTCGACGGTCGATCTCTCGACACTGGTGGGCTTCCATCTGACTTCCGCCGACGATTCGATCGGCACCTTGAATCTGTCTTCCCCCGATGTGTGGAGCGTCTCGACCAGGCTCAATCTGGGTGGGGGCAATGACTATCTGAAGGTCAACATCTCGAAGGCAATTGTCGACGGTGGGGATGGCTGGGATACCGTTGACTACGGTGCGGTCAGCGACCGCTCGAAGTTGTCCAGTCTTGAGTTCCGTTTCGATGAAAGCGGTGACATCACGGTCCAGAAGGAGTTGTTGAATCAGAGAATCTATGCCAGCAACATCAGTTCGGAAAACATCCAGTACGGTAAGAGAACCGAGAAGGTCGATTATCGGGAGGTCAAGTCGATTTTTGTCGAGAGATTCTCGGAGAAGATCACCGATACATTGAAGAATGTCGAGATGGTGATCGGCAGCCTAGGCCCGGACAAGTTCTACGGCAACAGCAAGGCGAACGTCTTTGAATACGGGGTCAAGGACTTCTACGATGGCGGAGCCGGCGTTGATGTGATCGACTTTTCTGTGATTTCTCAGAGGTCGATGGTGACGTCAAAGAATGCTGCGTCCAGCAATGCTTCTGAAAAGGCAATATTGGCAAAGATAGTCACCGACTATGTTGGTTTTGACCACATCGACACGTGGTCGCAGTTGGTGTTTTATAGCCTCATGGGATATTATGATGCGGAAAGTACTCCTGATTTCATGAAGCTTCCGATCTATCGTGGCATTGTCAACGAATACCTCAAGGCTTTTGGTCGGATGTACAACTATACGGCCGATAGCGATGGTCTCATCGTCGTGCCGCCCGCATGGGAGGATGCTTATGGTGATTTGGCTCCGACTGCCGGCGCCATCGGCAGTGTTTCGGGAGTCGATTTTGGTGCAATAAAACTGTCAGATTTTCTGGCGGCGCAAGGTGCTGCGGGCAAAAAGATCTTTTATGACAGGTCGTTTAATCCATCTTCTATTTTTGATTTGGAGAACGTGCTTCCGACTTACAAGTTTGTTTTGAGTGATACGTATGTCGGCGACTTCGTTCCGGGCAAGATAGGCAAGGACGACGGATCGCTCGCGTCGATTTTCAAGTACGTCAAGTTCGATGCATTGCCTTATGCCTATATTCCAGGTGTCAACATGCTGCACCTCAAGGAGGGGGACTTCAAGAACATCGAGGCCTTCAACCTGAGCGAAAACGCGGAGTGGGTGCAGGGTGATGTTTCGGGTGCCACCTATATCCTGAACGGAGGCGATGATGTCTTCCAGTCGACTTCGGCGCTGGGCGTGACGGTCGATGGTGGTTCTGGCAGCAACAAGATCTACGGGGGTGTCGGCAAGGAGGCCATCATTTCCGTCACGGTCAAGGCCGGCAATGAGATCGAGTACGTCGACGCTGGTGGCGGGGACGATGTGTTGAAGCTTGGCAAGTCGGGCAGTTATTTCGGTGGTCTTGGCAATGATCAGTTCTACTTGGCCGACAGCCTCGATGCAGGGTCCAGCAAGCCCAATATGCTGGCCAACGTCAAGATCTCTGCAAATGGCGGCAATGGAACGGATGCATTCCTCTTGGCAGGTGACAGTTCCTACGATTCGTCAGATCAGACCTATGTCTGGACCGAGAGCGGAGCGCGGGGGAGTTGGGGCCTGAAGAATCTGGATGAGACCTTCCTCAACGTGTCGCTCGTTGGCTTCGAGGAGTTGCAGGGTCATTCTGGAAACGACTACTTCTTTGCCATGACGGCCAAGAGCGGGGTCATCGGTACGGATGTGTCGAGTGCGGTTCAGACTTATTATGGGTCGACCGGCGTCGACATCTACGGCCTGAATCCGCGGAGCATCAACTTGCTGGACTTCGGCTTGTTCAAGAATGCCGACGTCAATCTCGTGGCGGGTGCCAACGCGTTCTACGATTTCAAGCATGGCAACTATCTGGCCTCCAACAAGTCGACGTCCGTCGTTGACTTTGTTTCGCAGGTCTACCTGACACCCAACAGTGATCGTCTGGATGTGACGGGTGGTCAGTTCGATCTGCTGGCAGGTGGCGGCAACGATTCCATCTATTTCAAGGACTTTTCCGGATTTGCTGACCTCGGTGTCGGCGATGACGTCGCCCGATTTGGCCTGAACGGACTGTCCCTGGTGGGCGGCACGGGCAGCGACCTGTTCCAGGTGGATGACAAGCTGTCCAGTCCTGACTTCTCTGCCGTCTTCGGCGGCGCAACTGTCGTGATGCGTGCCGAGGATGCGGACCTCCTGAAGGTCAATGCGCCGGTCGGGAGAGGCGCCGAACTGGTGGTCTATGTCGGCTCGGATGGGGGCGTCGAGTCGATGATCGATTTCGGAGAGGCGGCTTCGAGCGACATTCGCTGGTCGCGCGATGAAGCTGATCTGCGGGGCCTGTTCAACTCTTCGAAGGACAATGCCGAACAGAACCTGCTGGAGATCGTGATCAAGGACGCCAAGTATTTCTCGGAAGGGAAGAAGGACGTCAAGGTCTCGTTTGATTCGGCTTCCGGTCCATCAGCCTCCAGCACGATCGCCAAGTTGTATTCAACGGCGCCAGAGCTGGGATCTGAAATCTTCAAGACGGTTCAGGGCGTCAACAACAGCCTGAAGTCCTACCATTCGGATGGCGTCATCTCGTTGAAGGGCCTGGGGGTCGGTGGCGATTACATCGACAGCTTGATGTACCTGGCCGCCTATTCTGGCAAGTCGGTCATTTGAGGGGATGGCATGCAATTGACTTATGACGGCAAGGGCTTGCTGCTTCGAGCGACTCCTGATCTGCGAATCGTCTATGCGGACATCATGAGTTGCTGGCTGCGGTCGGCCTTGCATGTGCACTCGCCGTTGAACTTCTTCCACGCTTACGCGACGTCCGCGTTGAAGAGGGGTTCCTATGCCCTGGTCAGCGATGCGCGGGGTATTCCGATTGCCTATGCGTCCTGGGCCTGGTTTGATCTGGCGACGGAGGCCAAATACATCAAGGGCACCACTTCCCTGATCGACCAGGATTGGTCGTCGGGTTCACGCTTGTGGTTCGTCGATTGGATCTGTCTCGACCTGTCGCCGGTGGTCTTGATTCAGTATCTGCGCACGCTCGTGATGCCCGATGAAATGGGGCGTGCATTGCGCGTGAAACCCAGTCGGAGTACTGGGTATATCAAGGAGTTTGTCGGCGTCAATGTGCCGAGTGCATCGCGGCGGGCTTGGCGGCAGTCGTTCATGGACGACCACGGCCTGTTGATGCCGGACGTCGGACAGGCGTCGCCTCACCCGTCCTGACAGGAGCGCTGGCTCAGGAGGCCGCGCCGTCGGCCTCTTCGGGCGCCTTGGTGTGCTTGATGAACACCTGCGCGGCGTAGATGCCGATCTCGTAGAGCAGGCCCATCGGCAGCAGCAGCGCGACCATCGACACCGCGTCGGGCGGCGTCACGAGGCCCGCGACGGCCGCGGCCGCGACCCAGAAGTAGCGCCGGAAACTGCGCAGTTGCTCGATCGTCACGATGCCGAACCGGGCCAGGATCACGACCGCCACCGGCACCTCGAAGGCCACGCCGAAGGCGAGGAACATCGTGATGACGAAGTCGAGGTAGGCCTCGATGTCCGGGCTGACGGCCACCGAGGTCGGCGCCATCGACTGGATCGCCGGGAAGGCCTGACCGAAGACGAAGAAGTAGCAGAAGGCGACGCCGGTGTAGAACAGCAGCGTGCTGGTCACCACCAGCGGCAGGATCAGCCGCTGCTCGTGCTTGTAGAGGCCCGGCGCGACGAAGGCCCAGACCTGGTAGAGCACCCAGGGCAGCGCCGCACCGAAGGCGGCCAGCGCGGTCACCTTGATCGGGATCAGGAAGGGCGAGACGACGCCCACGGCGATCATCTTGGAACCCTGCGGCAGGGCGGCGACCAGCGGGTGTGCCAGCAGGTCGTAGAGGTGCGACGGACCCGGGTAGAACGCCAGCAGCGCGAAGATCACGCCGATGCCGTAGACGGCCTTGAGCAGGCGGTCGCGCAGCTCGATCAGGTGGCTGACGAAGGGCTGCTCGGTGCCGGCGAGTTCGTCTTGGGGGTTCGGGGTCTGGCTCACGGGCGGCGGCGCATGGGGCGGTCGAGGGGCGGGCGGACCGGATCGGTCAGGGCGTTGGCGAGGATCAGCCGAGCGGGCGCGGGCGGTGGCGCTTGACACGCGCGGCGCCCGACTGGACGTGGCGCTTGACGCCTTCGCGGTGCTTGTACCACTGCGGCGTGGCGCCGACCTTCAGGCGCCATTTCTTGCCCGGATGGCGGTACTCGGGCGGCGGCGGTTCCCAGCCGGTGCCAGCGGCGTAGGGGTCGCTCGACGAGGTCGAACCCGACAGCGCGTCCTCTTCGAGGCCTGCACCGATCTGGTTCATGCTGTCGTGCACGCTGCGGTCGATGTCGCGGGCCGCGTCATCGAACTGCGCCTTCATCTTGTTGAGCTCTTCCAGCTCGATCGACCGGTTGACCTCGGCCTTGACGTCCGAGACGTAGCGCTGGGCCCGGCCGAGAAAGGTGCCGGCCATGCGGGCGACGCGCGGCAGGCGCTCGGGGCCGATCACGACCAGCGCGATGCCGCCGATGATGAGCAGCTTGGTGACACCGATGTCGAGCATGGATCAGGCGATGCGACGCGGCCGCGCCGGGGCGGTCGCGGGGACCGTCCGGCAGCGGCCGGTGGGGAACAGGACGTGGATCGGACGCAGGTCCGGGGTCACTTGACCTTGGCCTCGACGTCGACGGTCTGGCCGTCGGCGGCGCGCTTGGCGGTGGTGGCGTCGGCGGTGACCTGGGCCGACGGGGCGGCCGCGTCGGCGGACTTGTCGCCGTCCTTCATGCCGTCCTTGAAGCCCTTGACGGCGCCACCGAGGTCGGAGCCGATGTTCTTGAGCTTCTTGGTGCCGAAGATCAGCACGATGATGACGAGGAAGATGATCAGGTGGGTGGTCGACAGGCCCATGGTGTGGCTCCGGAAGGTCGGTTCAGTTCGAGGAGGATTCTAGGCGGCGGGCGCTTGGGCCCCTGTCTCAGAGGCTCACGCCGCGCAAGGGTTCAACCGTTCAGCCGTGTTTCCACGGACGCGGCCCGCCCATGATGTGCAGGTGCAGGTGATAGATCTCCTGCCCGCCGTCCGGCCCGGTGTTGATGACGGTGCGAAAGCCGTTGGTGGCCCCCTGCTCGCGTGCCAGCTTCGGCGCCAGCGCCAGCATGCGGCCCAGCAGCGCGGCGTGGCTGTCGTCGGCATCGGCCAGGCTGGCGATGTGGGTCTTCGGGATCACCAGCAGGTGCACCGGTGCTGCCGGGTGGATGTCCTTGAAGGCGAGCAGTTCGTCGTCCTCGTGGACCTTGGCCGACGGGATCTGGCCGGCGGCGATCTTGCAGAAGAGGCAGTTCGGGTCGTGGCTCATCGCGGGTTCGGTGGGGTTCGGATCGGTGGGATCAGGGCTGTGCGGCGGGACCGGGCTGGCTGCGCTGCGCGAACTCCTGCAGGCCCGACAGGCCCTCGCGGCGGCGCAGCTCGGCCAGCACGTCCTCGGGGCCGAGGCCGAACTGCGACAGCACGATCAGGCTGTGGAACCACAGGTCGGCGGTCTCGTAGACGATCTGCTCGCGGTCGGCGTCCTTGGCGGCGATGACCAGCTCGGTGGCTTCCTCGCCGATCTTCTTGAGCATGCTGTCCAGGCCCTTGTGGACCAGCTTGGCGACATAGCTCTTGGCCGGATCGGCGCTGCGGCGCTGGGCGATCGTGTCGGCCAGCGCGCGCAGCGTGTCGAGGCTGCCGGCGGCGTCGGGGGACGGGGTCGTGTTCATGCGCGGTAGATCGTGGCCGGATCCTTCAGCACCGGGTCGACGCTGACCCATTGCTGGCCGTCCAGGCGCTGGTAGAAGCAGGAATGCCGGCCGGTGTGGCAGGCGATGCCGGGCTCGTGGCCGAGCTGCTCGACGCGCAGCAGCACGACGTCGTTGTCGCAGTCCAGGCGGATCTCGTGGACCTTCTGCACGTGGCCCGATTCCTCGCCCTTGTGCCAGAGCCGGTTGCGCGAGCGGCTGAAGTAGACGGCCACGCCGCGTTCGGCGGTCAGGGCCAGGGCCTCGCGGTTCATCCAGGCGAACATCAGCACGTCGTTGCTGCGCCATTCCTGGGCGATCACGGGCACCAGCCCGTCGGCGGTCCAGGTGATGTTGTCGAGCCATTGCATGGGTTCAGTGTAGCAACCGACCCTTCATGCAAGTCCCGTGCGCGGGCATCGACAATCGGCTTCAGCGTACCGATCCCAAGCTCCCGACATGAACCTCGCCGCCCCGCGCAACGTCCGTCCTGCCGACCTGCCGCTACTCGTCTCGATGGGTGATCCGTGCGGCATCGGGCCCGAGACGATCGCCGCCGCCGCATTGCGTGGCGAGCTGGACGATGCGGTCGTGGTGGGAGACCCGGCCGTGCTGCAACGCGCGGCGGGCTTCGTGCGGCGGGCTGGCGGGGGCGGACGCGATGACGGCCCGCGCCGGCCGATCGCGGTCATCGGCACGCCCGCCGACGCGGCGTCACTGCCGTCCGGCGTGCTGGCGGTCTGGCCGCTGCAGGGGGGACCGCTCGATCTGGCCACGCTGCCGATCGGCCAGGTCCATGCCGACGCCGGCCGGGCCGCCGCGCAGGCGGTGCGCCAGGCGGCGGGCGCCGTTCAGGCCGGCCTGGGCGCCGCGCTGGTCACCGCGCCGCTGCACAAGGAGGCGCTGGCGGCCGCCGGCGAACATCACCCCGGCCACACCGAGCTGCTGGCCGAGCTGGCCGGCACGCTGGGCCACCCGGCCGATGTCCGGATGATGCTGGCCAACGAGCACCTGAAGACCGTGCTGGTGACGGTGCACTGCGCCTTGCGCGAGGCCATCGACCGCGTCACCTTCGACGCCGTGCTGGACACCTTGCGGATCGCCCACCGCAGCGCAGCGGCCTGGGGTCAGCCGACGCCGCGCATCGCGGTGGCCGGGCTGAATCCGCATGCCGGCGAGGGCGGGCTGTTCGGCCGCGAGGAGATCGAGACCATCGCCCCGGCCATCGCCGCCGCGCGTGCCGAGGGCATCGACGCCCGCGGCCCGCACGCGCCCGACACGGTGTTCATGCGGGCCCGCCAGGGCGAGTTCGACCTGGTGCTGGCGATGTACCACGACCAGGGCCTGATCCCGGTGAAGTACCTCGGGCTCGACGAGGGCGTCAACGTCACGCTGGGCCTGCCCTTCGTGCGCACCAGCCCGGACCACGGCACCGCCTTCGACATCGCCGGGCGCGGCATCGCCGATCCGGCCAGCCTGATCGCCGCGCTGCGCATGGCGCGACGTCTGGCCGGCGCTTGACCGCTCAGCCCGCGTAGGACAGCGCCACGCCCGCGAACACCGCGAAGCCGAGCCAGTGGTTGGCGCGGAAGGCGCGGAAGCAGCCGTCGCGGCTGCGGTCGCGGATCAGCCGGAAGTGCCACAGCGCCTGCCCGGCCGCCACCGCCAGGCCCGCGACATAGACCGCGCCGAGGCCTTGCGACAGCCCGAGCCAGCCCCAGGCCAGCAGGTGGGCGGCGTAGAAGGCCATCACGCCGGCGACGTCGTAGCGGCCGAGCGTGATCGCCGAGGTCTGGATGCCGATGCGCAGGTCGTCGTCGCGGTCGACCATGGCGTATTCGGTGTCGTAGGCCAGCACCCAGAACAGGTTGCCCAGCAGCAGGCCCCAGGCCAGCGGCGGGATCTCGCCGCGCACGGCGGCGAAGGCCATCGGGATGCCGAAGCTGAAGGCCACGCCCAGGACGGCCTGCGGCATCGAGACGTGGCGCTTGGCGTAGGGGTAGACCAGCGCGACGGCCAGCGCCGCGAACGACCAGGCGATGGTGGCCGCGTTGGTCGTCAGCACCAGCGCGAAGGCGAGCAGCGCGAGCACGGCGCCGACGGCCAGCGCCTCGCGCGCCGACAGCGCGCCGCGCGTGACCGGGCGTTGCGCCGTGCGCTTGACGTGGCGGTCGAACTCGCGGTCGGCCACGTCGTTGATGCAGCAGCCGGCGCTGCGCATCAGGACCGTGCCGAGCGTGAACACCGCCAGCAGGTGCCAGCCGGGGAAGCCGCCGGCGGCGATCCACAGCGCGGCCAGCGTCGGCCACAGCAGCAGCAGCCAGCCGGCCGGGCGGTTCCAGCGGATCAGGTCGAGGTAGAGGGCAAGGCGGGAGCTGGGCGGTGCGGCGAGGTCCATGGCGCGAAATTATCGGCCGCAGCCGCCGCGCTGGCGTCGGCGCCGGACGGGGGCTCGGCATCGTCCTGGCCCGCCGTCTTCTTGCCGTCCGGGCCGGCACCGACGGCCTTGATCACCGGCCGGCGGTCGCGCCAGCCGCGCAGGAAGGCACGGATGTCCTCCGCCGGCATCGGCCGGGCGGCCAGGTAACCCTGGATCTGCTCGCAGCCTTCCGCGCCCAGCACCTGCACCTGGGCCGGCTCCTCGACGCCTTCGGCCACCGTCGTCATGCGCAGCGACTTGGCCAGCGCGACGATGTTGCGCACGATCGCGCGGGCGTCGCGGCTGATGAGCATCTCGCGCACGAAGGCGCGGTCGATCTTCAGCGTGTCGAACGGGAAGCGGCGCAGGTAGGCCAGCGACGAGTAGCCGGTGCCGAAGTCGTCCAGCGCGATGCGCACGCCCAGGCCCTGCAGCGATTCGAGCTGGTGGACCGTGCTGCGGTTCTCCTGCAGGAAGACCGATTCGGTGATCTCCAGCTCCAGCCGGTGCGGCGCCAGGCCGCTGTCCTTCAGCGCCGACTGCACCATGCCGACGACGTTCTGCGCCATCAGCTGGACCGGCGAGAGGTTGACCGCCAGCGTCAGGTCCCCGGGCCAGCGTGCGGCGCAGCGGCAGGCTTCCTGCATGGCCCATTCGCCCAGCGTCAGGATCAGCCCGCAGTCCTCGGCGATCGGGATGAACTCGACCGGCGGGATGTTGCCGTGCTCCGGGTGACGCCAGCGCATCAGCGCCTCGAAGCCGGTGATGCGCCAGCCGTCCAGCGCGATCTTGGGCTGGAACGCCAGCGACAGCTGGCCCTGCTCGATCGCGTCGCGCAGGTCGCGTTCCATCATCTGGCGCCGCCGCGCCTGCTCGCCCAGGCGCTGCACGTAGTAGCGCACCGAACCGGGCTCGCGCGACTTGGCGTCGTAGAGCGCCAGGTCGGCGTTCTGCAGCAGCTCGTCGACCGCCAGGCCGTCGGCCGGGTAGCGCGAGATGCCGATGCTCATGCGGACCTGGACCTGCGAGTTCTGCACCAGGATCGGCGCGTCCAGCGACTCGGTCAGGCGTTGCGTCAGCGCGTCGAGCGGGCCGGTCTCCGTCAGGCCTTCAACCAGCACGGCGAACTCGTCGCCGCCCAGCCGTGCCACGACGGCACCCCGCGGCAGTGCCTGCCGAAGACGCTGGCCGACCTCCGTCAGCAGGGCGTCGCCGGCCGGGTGGCCGTAGGTGTCGTTGACGTGCTTGAAGTTGTCCAGGTCCATGCACATCACCGCGCCACCGGTCGCGCCCGGGCGCAGGCGCTGGATCGCCGATTCGAGCAGGACGCGGAAATGGGCCCGGTTGGTCAGGCCGGTCAGGGTGTCGAAGTGGGCCAGCCAGGACAGCCGCCGGTCGGCCAGCCGCGCCTGTGTGACGTCGCGGGCGACGCCGCGCCAGCCCATCGCGGTGCCGTCCTCGTCGATCAGCGGCTTGGCGGTCAGCGACCACCAGCAGGCCTGGCCGCGGATCATCAGCGGCAGCAGCAGGTCGCGGAACGGCCGGCCTTCGGTCATGCATTGCTGCAGCATCAGGCGCGATTCGCGCTCGCCGTCCGGCAGGTCACGCTGCAGCTGCTGGATCACCGCCAGCAGCGGGCGGCGGTTCAGCTCCGTCAGCGGCAGGCCCAGGGCGCCCGACAGGCGCCGGGTGACGCGCTGCAGACGGCCGGAGGTGTCGATTTCCCAGAGCACGTCGGCGCCCTGGTCCTCGAAGTCGCGCAGCAGCAGGCTGATCAGCTGGCCCTGCTGCTGGGCCAGGTGTTCGGCACGGACGCGGGCCTGCAGGCTGACCGAGGTCCAGCGCACCGTGCTGGCCAGGACGGCGATGCAGCCGCCCCACAGCAGCAGGCCGATGCCGTCGAAGGCGCCCGGGTAGAGCAGCTGCGTCAGCACCAGCGCGGCGCTCAGGCCGCCCAGGTAGGCATGGGCGGCCACCGGCAGGCTCGCCAGCGTGACCGCACCGATGGCGCACAGGCCGATCAGCCCGGCCGTGACCAGGCTGCGGTCGCCGCCCGACTGCACCAGCATCCAGCCCGGCAGCAGGCCCCACAGCAGGCCATAGAGACCGGCACCGAAGGTCAACCGGCGCAAGGCGTCGGCCGACACCTTGCGGCGCGGGTCGCGCCGGCCGCGCCACCAGAACTGCGCCAGTGCGAGTTCGAGCGCGGTCACCAGCGAGGCCCAGAGCCAGACGCTCGGGTCGATCGCGGCGCGCGGGCCGAAGGCGGCCAGCAGCAGCGTGATCACGAGGCTGGCGCCGATGGCGACGGGCAGATGGCGCTGCAGCGCATCGACCTGGCGCTGGCGCAGCAGGTCGGCGCTGGCGCGCTGGTCGATGTCCGGACGCGGCGGGCGCTGGCGCCGATCGGCGCTGCGGCGTTCGACGCGGCGACGCTCGACCCCGCCAGGCGGCCGGGTGGCGGCACCGGGCGGCAGGCTGGACGGCGCTGCGCTGGAATTCTTGGCGGAGGTTCTGGACTTGAGCGAGGGCGGCATGCTGGACCCGGCGGGCCATGAAGGGCCGCCGCGCGTGACCGGTGTTTCGGCCTGTCGTCGCCGCACTTGAGTGCCAACTGCCGATTCCGGCACGAATCGGGGCCGCCCGGCGACGTCCGGCGGCATGCGGCGTGATGCCTTGCCGCCGCGCCGGGCTCAGTCGGTCAGCCGCTTCGCGCCGGCCAGCTCGCAGGCGTAGATCGCGTTGCGCAGCGCCGCGATGGCCTCGTAGCGGGTGAAGGTGCGGCGCCAGGCCAGCACGACCCGGCGCGTCGGCACCGGGTCGCTGAACGGCACGTACTTCACCAGCGGCGGGCTGTCCGAGTGGCCGCTGCGCGGGATCGACAGCCGCGGCACCACGGTGATGCCCATGCCCGAGGCGACCATGTGCTTGATCGTCTCCAGCGACGAGCCCTCGAAGCTCTTGCGGATGCCCTCGGCGTCGCTGGCGAAGCGGGCGAACTCGGGGCAGACCTCCAGCACGTGATCGCGGAAGCAGTGGCCGGTGCCCAGCAGCAGCATGGTCTCCTGCTTCAGCTCGGTCGAGCTGATCGAGGTGCGCGTGGCCAGCGGGTGTTTCTCGGGCATCGCGATGACGAAGGGCTCGTCGTAGAGCGGCGCGATCGCCAGGCCGGTGTCGGGGAAGGGCTCGGCCAGGATGGCGCAGTCCAGCTCGCCGGTGCGCAGCATCTCCAGCAGCCGCACGGTGAAGTTCTCCTGCAGCATCAGCGGCATTTGCGGCACCCGCTCGATGGCCTTGCGCACCAGGTCGGGCAGCAGGTAGGGGCCGATCGTGTAGATCACGCCGAGCCGCAGCGGGCCGGCCAGCGGGTCCTTGCCGCGCCGGGCGATCTCCTTGATCGACGCGGCGTTCTCCAGCGTGGCCTGGGCCTGCCGGACGATCTCCTCGCCCAGCGGTGTCACGCTGACCTCGCTGCCGCCGCGCTCGAAGAGCTTGACCTCGAGTTCCTCCTCCAGCTTCTTGATCGCCACCGACAGCGTCGGCTGCGAGACGAAGCAGGCTTCGGCGGCGCGCCCGAAGTGGCGCTCGCGGGCGACGGCGACGATGTAGCGCAGTTCGGTGAGGGTCATCTCGTTCGTGCCGTGGGTGCCGTGCAGGGAAGGGCGATGTCCGGATGCAGGGTCCGCCTGCATGGGCCGGGCCGATCCGATCGGTGGCGTCGATTGTGCTGAAAAACACGCGCTGCGGGTCCGCCGCGAAGCCGGTCGGCAGGCCTTGCGGGCACCCGGATCAACCCTGGTCCGGCGCGGTCCGGTCGTCCCCACTGTGGTGCCCAGGCATCGCCCGGGCGTCGCCGTGTCGGACCGGACGTGACGGGTCCGGACGGCTTCCTATAATTGCGGGTTGGTATCAATGACCGGCATCAAGATAACCCCATGAATCAATTGCTCTCTGCGCACGCCGTCCTGCGGGCCGTGACCTTCGCGACGCTGACCCTGGTCGGCGGTGTCTCGACCGCCCAGGCCCAGGAAATCAAGGGTGACGCGGCTGCCGGCAAGACCAAGGCGGCCATGTGCATCGGCTGCCACGGCATCCCGGGCTACCGCGCCAGCTTCCCCGAGGTCTACCAGGTGCCGATGATCTCGGGCCAGGGCGCCGGCTACATCGTGTCGGCCCTGACCGCCTACCAGAAGGGCGACCGCAAGCACCCGACGATGCGCGGCATCGCCGGTTCGCTGACCGATCAGGACAAGGCCGACCTCGGCGCGTTCTACGCCTCGCACGGCGAAGGCGCCACGCCGGCTCCGGCGGCCGCACCGTCCGGCCCGGTGGCCGAGCTGCTGACCAAGGGCGCCTGCGCGAGCTGCCACGGCGACAACTTCAGCAAGCCGGTCGACCCCAACAGCATCCCGAAGCTGGCAGGCCAGCCGGCCGACTACCTGTACGCCGCCCTGCGTTCGTACAAGACCGAAGGCAACGCCAACGTCGGCCGCGCCAACGCGGTCATGGGCGGTCAGGTCAAGCAGTTCAAGGACACCGAACTGAAGGCGATCGCGAAGTACCTGTCGTCGCTGCCGACCGAGCTGTCGGTCAAGCAGAACGCCAAGTTCCGCTGATCCCCGAAGGCGGACCGGACCAGCGCCGACCGCCTCGCGATCCGAACAAGCCCGGCACGTCCGGGCTTTTTCACGCCCAGAAGGCGGGCAAAGTCAACAACGGGTGGATCCGGTTCGATTTCCGGGTTCAGGGATGGGCCGCCTCGGTCGATACTGGCAGGAACACGTCCCGAGCCTGCCGTCCGCCGCCGCACCCATCCCCCGCCGATGCTCAAGCGTATCCCCGTCGACCAGCTGCGCCTGGGCATGTTCCTCCACGAGCTGTGCGGCTCCTGGATGGACCACCCCTTCTGGCGCAAGAAGTTCCTGCTGCAGGATCCCGAGGACCTGCGCCGGGTCCGCGAGTGCGGCATCGGCGAGGTCTGGATTGACACCGATCGCGGCCATGACGTCGACGGCGGCCTGACCGCGGACGAGGTCGCCGTGCAGGTCGAGCGCGAACTGGAAGAGGTCGCCGAGGCGCCGATCCAGCTGCCGCCCCAGGTGCTGCGGCCGGCCGTGCGGCCGGAGCCCGAATCGCTGGCGCCTTGCCGTCCGGCCGACGAATACGGCCGTGCGGCCCGCATCGTCGACCTGGCCAAGCAGCAGGTCGAGAGCCTCTACGCCGACGCCCGCATGGGCCGCGTGCTGCAGGTCGACGGCTGCATGCCGCTGGTCGACGACATCATCGGATCGGTCACGCGCAACCAGGCCGCGCTCAGCAGCCTGGTGCGGCTCAAGACCCAGGACGAATACACCTACCTCCACTCGGTCGCCGTCTGCACGTTGATGGTCGCGCTGGCGCGCACCCTCAAGCTGTCCGACGAGGACGTGCGCATCGCCGGTCTGTCCGGCCTGCTGCACGACATGGGCAAGGCCCGCATCCCGCTGGCGATCCTCAACAAGAACGGCCGCCTGACCGACGACGAGTTCCGCATCATGAAGATGCACCCGGTCTGGGGCCACGAGATGCTGGTGGCCGCCGGCACGCCGCCGTCGATGGTGCTGGACGTCTGCCTGCACCACCACGAGAAGGTCGACGGCTCGGGCTATCCGAAGAGCCTCAAGGCTCAGCAGATCAGCGTGCATGCGCGCATGGGCTCGGTCTGCGACGTCTATGACGCGGTGACCTCGGTGCGGCCCTACAAGGGCGCCTGGGACCCGGGCGAGGCGGTCCGCCAGATGGCGCAGTGGAAGGGCCATTTCGACCCGGCGATCTTCCAGGCCTTCGTCAAGACGGTGGGCATCTACCCGGTCGGCACGGTGGTCCGGCTCGAATCGGGCCGCATCGGCGTGGTGCTGGAACAGAACGATGCCTCGCTGCTGATGCCGCGCGTCAAGGTGTTCTTCTCCAGCAAGTCGGACCTGCCGATCCCGCCCGAGACCATCGACCTGGCACGTGGCACCGACCGCATCACCGGCGTCGAGCCGGCCGAACGCTGGAAGGCCGAGATGCTGGCCGACCTGTGGCTGGACGGCGCCCTGCCGCGTCGCTGACGGTCGACGGCACAGCCGTCCGGGCCCGCCAGGAGCTCGCTAAAGCGCCACTTTCACGGCGCTTATCGCCCTCAAGTTTTCCGTTGCGCTGAGAACAATCGGTCGGTACCCGGAGTGGACCGTTCATGGCCGACAGCGCACAAGACAAACAACTGCCAGCAACCGAGCGGCGCCTGAAACAGGCCCGCGAAGAAGGCCAGGTCGCCCGTTCGCGCGACCTGGGGCACTTCGCCGTGATCGCCGCCGGACTGTCGCTGGTGCTGCTGGGTGCGCCGTCGATGACGCACTTCCTGCGCGACCTGATGGCCGCCGGCCTGCGCTTCGACGTCAACTCGGTCGTGCAGCCGCGCCTGATGCAGGAGCGCCTCGGGCAGATGTTCGGCCCGACGCTGCTGATGGGCTTCGGCCTCGGCGGTGTCACCGCGCTGGTGGCGCTGGCCGCTGCGGTCGTCTCGGGCGGCTGGAACTTCACCCTCCAGCCGCTGGCGCCCAAGTTCTCCAAGCTGAACCCGCTGGCGGGGCTGGGCCGCATCTTCTCGAAGGCCCAGTTCGGCGACATGCTCAAGGCCTGCCTGCTGGCGCTGGTGCTGGGCATCGTCGGGGCGAGCTACCTCTGGAACCACCTGGAGGACTTCGCGCTGACCCAGGCCATGCCGCTGCCGGCGGCCTTCGCGGCGGCCGGTGACCGCATCGCCTCGGGCCTGTGGCTGCTGCTGCTGGTGCTGGCCGTGTTCGCCGCGATCGACGTGCCGCTGCAGCGCCACCTGCACCAGTCGCAGCTCAAGATGAGCCTGCAGGAGGTCAAGGAAGAGCACAAGCAGCAGGAAGGCAGCCCCGAGCTGAAGGGCCGTCTGCGCCAGCGCATGCGCGAGGTCTCGCGTCGCCGGATGCTGGCCGCCGTGCCCAGCGCCGACCTGGTCGTGATGAACCCGACCCACTACGCCGTCGCGCTGAAGTACGAGGACGGCAAGCAGGCCGCCCCGCGCATCGTCGCCAAGGGTGCCGACCTGATGGCCATGAAGATCCGCGACATCGCCCGCGAGGCCAAGGTGCCGGTGCTGCAGGCCCCGCCGCTGGCGCGTGCGCTGTACGCCCACGGAGAACTCGACCGCGAGATCCCGTACGCGCTCTACAGCGCCGTGGCCCAGGTGCTGGCCCACGTGTTCCAGCTGCGTGCCGCGCTGGCCGGCCGGGCGCCCTGGCCGTCCGACCTGCCCGCCATCGCCGTGCCGCCTGAGCTCGATCCCCATCACGTCAAGACTGTCCAAGCCTGATGAAGCTCGACAACGCCCTGCCTTTCCTGGCCCCGCTGCAGCGGGCCTTCGGTGCCAACACGGCCGCCATCAAGGGCATGGCCGCGCCGCTGCTGATCATCCTCGTGCTGGCGATGATGGTGCTGCCGCTGCCGGCCTTCGCGCTCGACTTGTTCTTCACCTTCAACATCGCCACCGCGTTGATGGTGATGCTGGTGGCGTCCTACATGATCAAGCCGCTGGACTTCGCGGCCTTCCCGACGGTGCTGCTGCTGACCACGCTGCTGCGGCTGTCGCTGAACGTCGCGTCCAGCCGGGTCGTGCTGATGGAAGGCCACACCGGCCCGGGCGCGGCCGGCGCGGTGATCGAGAGCTTCGGCCACTTCCTGATCGGCGGCAACTTCGCGGTCGGCCTGATCGTCTTCGCGATCCTGGTGGTCATCAACTTCGTCGTCATCACCAAGGGCGCCGAGCGCATCGCCGAGGTCGGCGCGCGCTTCACGCTGGACGCGATGCCCGGCAAGCAGATGGCGATCGATGCCGACCTGAACGCCGGCAACATCGACGAGAAGGAGGCCAAGCGCCGCCGCGTCGAGGTCCAGGAAGAGGCCGAGTTCTTCGGCTCCATGGACGGTGCCAGCAAGTTCGTGCGCGGCGACGCCATCGCCGGCATCCTGATCCTGTTCATCAACATCATCGGCGGCTTCATCATCGGCATGGCCCAGCACGGCCTGGGTGCCGGCGAGGCGGCCAGCAGCTACATCCTGCTGGCGGTCGGTGACGCGCTGGTCGCGCAGATCCCGGCGCTGCTGATCTCGGTCGCCTCGGCGATGGTCGTCTCGCGCGTGGGCAAGGACCAGGACGTCGGCACGCAGATCGTCGGCCAGATGTTCCGCTCGCCGCATTCGGTGGCCATCGTGGCCGGCGTGATCGGCCTGCTGGGCGTCATCCCGGGCATGCCGCACGTGGTCTTCCTGCTGATCGGCGGCGGCCTGGCCCTGCTGTCGCGCTGGATGTTCAAGGAGGCCGAACGCAAGAAGGCCGAACCGCCGCCGGCCGAGCCCGCACCGGCCGCCGCCAACCCGAACGCCGAGGCCAGCTGGGACGATCTCCAGCCGGTCGACACGCTGGGCATGGAGGTCGGCTACCGCCTGATCGCGCTGGTCGACAAGGGCCGTGGCGGCGACCTGCTCAACCGCATCCGCGGCGTGCGCAAGAAATTCGCGCAGGAGGTCGGCTTCCTGCCGCCGGCCGTGCACATCCGCGACAACCTCGAACTCAAGCCCAGCATGTACCGCATCACGCTGCGTGGCGCGGTGATCGGCGAGGGCGAGGCCTTCCCCGGCATGCACCTGGCCATCAACCCGGGCCACGCCACGCTGGCGCTGCAGGGCTCGACGACGACCGATCCTGCCTTCGGATTGCCGGCCACCTGGATCGATGACCGCCAGCGCGAAAGCGCCCAAATGGCGGGATACACGGTGGTTGATTCCTCGACCGTCGTGGCGACCCATCTCTCACACTTGATGCAAATGCACGCGGCCCGTCTGCTGGGCCGCACCGAGACCCAGGCACTGGTCGAGCATGTGACCAAGCTGGCACCCAAACTGATCGAAGACGTGGTTCCCAAGATGATCGCCATCGCCCCCCTGCAAAAGGTCCTCCAGCTGCTGCTGGAAGAGGGCGTGCACATCCGCGACATGCGCTCGATCATCGAGGCGCTGGCCGAACACGCCAGCCAGATCGCCGACCCGGCCGAGCTGGCCCGCCGCCTGCGCATCGCGCTGGCCCCGGCCATCGTGCAGCAGATCTACGGCAGCCAGCGCGAGCTGGACGTCATCGCCATCGAGCCGGAGCTGGAGCGCCTGCTGTCGCAGGCCCTCAACTCTCCGCACGGCGCGGTGCTCGATCCGGGCGTCGCCGACCACCTGTCGCGCGGTGCCGCCGATGCGGCGCGCCGCCAGGAAGACCTCGGCCACCCGGCCTGCCTGCTGGTGCCGGACTCGATCCGCTCGCCGGTGGCACGACTGCTCAAGCGCGCCGCCCCCCGGCTGCGCGTGCTGGGGCACAGCGAGATCCCAGACACCCACTCGATCCGCATCGGCTCGATCATCGGAGCGAACGCATGACCCACCCCGCATCCATCGGTCTGCCAACCGCCCGTGACATGGCCATCGCATCGGCCCGGCAGGAGGCAGCATGAACGTCAAGCGTTTCGTCGGTCGCAACTCACGCGAGGCGATGCAGAAGGTCCGTCAGGCCTTCGGCGACAACGCCGTGGTGCTGTCGACCAAGCCCTGCACCGAAGGCGTCGAGATCCTGGCCATGCCGCCCGAGAGCGTCGAGCAGATCGAGCGTTTCGGTGAAGGTGTCGCCGCTGGCGTGACCCGCCCGGCGCCGCTGGCTCCGCGCGCCGCTGCCCCGGCCCCTGCCAGCCAGGCCCGCAGCTCGCTGCGTGACCGTGCCGCCCAGCAGGTGCCGCAGCAGCGTCCAGAACAGCCGGTGCAGGACGACGTCGGCCAGCTCGCGATGAGCACGCTGTCGTTCCAGGACTATGTGCGCGAGCGCATGCTCAAGAAGCGCCAGGCCGAGCTGCGCGCCCAGACGATGAAGCCGGTGCCCGTGTCGCCCGAGGCGATCGAGCAGCGGCTGGCCCAGCGCGACGCGCCGGCCGGCCATCTGCCGACCTATGCCGAGCTGGTGTCGCCGCAGTCGGCCACGACCGCCCGCCAGGCCGCGCAGGCCCCTGCCCACGCCCCGCAGGCGGCCGCTCCGTCGCGCCGCAGCCGGCCGGTCCAGCCGCTGCAGGACACCGACATCGGCAGCGGCCTGACCACGCCGGCCGAACTCGACGCGCTGCACGGCAGCGACCGTCGTGGCGGCAGCGCCAGCCGCAGCGGCGCAGCCGATCACGCCATGATGAGCGAGCTGCGCGCGATGAAGGGCCTGATCGAGGAACGCTTCGGCGCGCTGGCCTTCATGGAGCGCCTGCAGAAGAGCCCGAAGCAGGCCCAGCTGACGGCCCGCCTGATCGACTGCGGCTTCTCGCCCGCGCTGATCCGCAAGCTGGTCGACGGCCTCGGTGACGAGGTGGCCGACGAGACCGCCTGGGCCACCGAGATCCTCGAACGCAACCTGGTCACCGGCGAGGCCGATCCGGCCATCGAGGACCAGGGCGGCGTGTTCGCGCTGGTCGGCTCGACCGGCGTGGGCAAGACCACTTCGACGGCCAAGCTGGCCGCCGCCTTCGCGACCCGCCACGGCGCGGCCAACCTCGGCCTGATCACGCTGGACGCCTATCGTCTGGGCGCCCACGAACAGCTGCGCGCCTACGGCCGCATCCTTGGCGTGCCGGTCCACACCGCGCATGACCGTGTCGCGCTGGAAGACCTGCTCGACCTGCTGTCGTCCAAGAAGATGGTGCTGATCGACACCGCCGGCCTGGCCCAGCGCGACTCGCGCACCCGCGAGCTGCTGGAGATGCTGTCGCACCGCTCGATCAAGCGCCTGCTGGTGGTCAACGCCGCCGCGCAGGGCGAGACCATCGAGGACGTGCTGCTGGCCTACAAGGCGACCCAGGCCAAGGGCATCGTGCTGTCCAAGGTCGACGAGGCCGTCAAGCTCGGCCCGGCGCTGGACGCGCTGATCCGCCATCGCCTGAAGGTCGTGGCCGTCGCCAACGGCCAGCGCGTGCCGGAAGACTGGCACCGCCTGACCGCCCATGCGCTGATGCAGCGCGCGCTGCGCAACAGCGGCACGCAGGCCTGGCGCCTCGATGCCAACGACGTCAACCTGCTGTTCGCCACGCCGCCGGCGCCGCCCGCGCCGCGTCGCAGCAGCCGCTCGGCCGCTGCCACGCCGTCCGCCGGCCGCAGTGGCCGCAGCGAGGCCTGAACCCGGGATGCCGCGCACCATGGCCAGCAAGTCCAAGCCCGCTGCTCCGCCGTCGATCGACACGCTGCTCGGCCAGCCGAGCTTCCGTCGCACCCAGCCGGCCGACCAGGCCGACGGCCTGCGCCGGCTGTTCTCGCAGCGCTCGCTGCGGTTCATTCCGGTCGTCTCCAACCCCTTCGTCGCCCACGGCGGCGTGCTGATCGAACGCCTGTGCAGCGCGCTGGAGCTGATGGAGCTGGACACGCTGCTGGTCGACGCCTCCGAGCGCGGTGCGCCGCCCGAGGAGCTGTCGAGCTTCGATCTGGCCGAGGGCATCGAGCCGCTGTCCGCCCGTGTCCATTACCTGGCTGCCCGTGGCCTGCCGGTGCGCTGGGTCGACAGCCGGGGATCGACCCGCGGCTTCCTCGATGCCGTGGTCGATGCCGCGCCGCAGTCGCAGGTCGTGCTGGTGCACGCCAGCGCGGTCGAGATCGCGCGCCTGTTCGGCCGTGGCGACGAGGGCCTGAGCCGGCCCCGCCCGATCGTCCTGTGCGACGACCAGCCCGATGCCATGACCCATGCCTACGCCGCGATGAAGGTGTTTGCCCAGCGCGCCGACTGGCTCAGCCACGACCTGCTGCTGTGCGCGCCGCCCGAGTCGCCGCGTGCCCAGGCCGTCGCCGACCGCCTGTCGCACTGCGCCGACATGTTCCTCGGCGGCGTGCAGCACAGCTGCGTGCGGGTCGACCCGGCCGAGCCGCCGACCGCCGTGCCCACGCGCGGCCTGATGGCGCTGGTCGAGGCCTCACTCCAATCGGCCGCCGTGCTGATGGCCAGCGAGCATGAACACGCCGGCCTGCGCAGCGCGCTGCCCGCCCCCCGCCTGTCGATCAGCTGATCGCGGAGACCCACATGTACACCGCCAAGGGACAACTCGACGTCAACGCGCTGCTCAAGCAGTACAGCCCGCTGGTGCGTCGACTGGCCCACCAGATGATTGCCAAGCTGCCGGCCAACGTCGAGATCGACGACCTGATCCAGGTCGGCATGATCGGCCTGACCGATGCGCTGAGCCGCTTCGACAGCGGCCAGGGCGTGCAGTTCGAGACCTTCGCCACCCAGCGCATCCGCGGCGCCATGCTCGACGAGCTGCGCGGCGCCGACTGGATGAGCCGCGGCAACCGCAAGCACCAGCGCGACATCGAGGGTGCCGTGCACCGCCTCGAACAGCGCCTGGGCCGCACGCCGCAGGAAAGCGAGATCGCCAAGGAGATGGGCGTCACGCTGGCCGAATACCAGGACCTGCTCAACAAGGTGCGCGGCACCCAGCTGATCTACCTGGAAGACATCGGCGGCGACGACGGCGACAACGACTACCTCGACCGCCACGTGGCCGACGAGAGCGGCGACCCGCTGTCGCAGCTCAACGACCACCGGATGCGCCAGGCGCTGGTGGACGCGATCAAGAACCTGCCCGAGCGCGAGCAGTACGTCATGAGCATGTACTACGAGCAGGACATGAACCTCAAGGAGATCGCCGCCGTGCTGGGCGTCACCGAGTCGCGTGTCTGCCAGCTGCACAGCCAGTCGATTGCCCGTCTGCGCGCCAAGCTGCGCGCCTGGTGAACTCGCCCAGGGCCTGAACGAACCCCTCACAGGAGCTTGCCGATGCTGGCCTTTCTCCGCGGGCGCCCGCGTGGCGCCTCGAACGACCCGATCGCCAGCCTGCCGGTCGAGCCCGCGATGCCGACGCTCGAACCCGAACTGATCGGCCGGCTGTCCGGCCAGGCCTCGCAGATCGGCCGCGACGCGGCGCAGGCGCGCGGCGCGATCGAGGACACCCAGAAGGTCGTCGTCCGCCAGGTCGAGGCGCTGAGCGAGCTGAACCGCCAGCTCGAAGCCGTGCAGTCGTCGCAGGAAGCCATCGGCGGCGCCACCCAGGCCAGCCTGACCGCCGTCGCCAACGCCCGCCAGGTCGCCCGCCAGGTCGCCGACGAGGTGGCCGGCATCGTCAACGTGCTCAAGCAGGTGTCCGATGCCGCCGGCGACATCACGCAGATCGCCTTGCAGACCCGGCTGGTCGCCTTCAACGCCTCGGTCGAGGCCAAGCGCGCCGGAGATGCCGGACGCGGCTTCGGCGTCGTCGCCGATGCGGTCAAGGACCTGGCCGGCCGCGTCGAGTCGTCCTCCAAGACCATCATGGGCACGCTCAAGCAACTGGACGAGCGCATCGAGACCTTCTCGCAGGACATCCGCGTCGAGGCCGACCGCAAGCCGACCCGCGGCATCCACCTCGCGTTCGCGCAGGTCGAGGCGGGTGTCGCCCGCATCGACGAGGCGGCGGTCCACAGCCGCAGCACCTGTGCCGCCGTCAGCGACCAGACCCACCGGCTGGGTGACGAGATGCAGGCCGCGATGATCAACCTGGACTCGGCGATGGGTTGCAGCGACCAGTTCCTGAAGCTGTCCGAGAGCCTGATCGACGACCTCGCCGGCAGTGGCATCGAGACCGTCGACACGCCCTACATCCGGGCCGTGCAGGACGCGGCGGCGCGGGTCTCGGCCGCCTTCGAGCAGGCCGTCGCGCAGGGCCGCATCTCGATGGCCGACCTGTTCGACGAGCACTACCAGCCGATCGCGGGCACCAACCCGGCCCAGCATGTCGCGCGCCACACGACGCTGAGCGACGAGCTGCTGCCGGCGATCCAGGAGCCGATGCTGGGCTGGAGCGACAAGGTCGTGTTCTGCATCGCGACCGACCGCAACGGCTATGTCGCGACCCACAACCGCAAGTACTGCCACCCGCAGCGCGGCGACCTGGCCTGGGACACCGCCAACAGCCGCTACCGCCGCATCTTCAACGACCGCACCGGCCTGGCCTCGGGCCGCAACCAGCGACCGTTCCTGCTGCAGACCTACCGCCGCGACATGGGCGGCGGCCAGTACGTGCTGATGAAGGAGGCCAGCGCGCCGATCCAGGTCGGCGGCCGCCACTGGGGCGGGCTGCGGCTGGCGTTCAAGTTCTGAACGATCAAGGTTCGATCAAGGTCGCATTTCTCGACGAGGCAAACGCCCCTTGATCCACAACGATCAGGCTGATCCCGCCGCTTGCGCCTAGCGCGGCCAGCCCAAAGAATGAGAGTTTGCGATTTTTTGCAAGTTGGCATAGAATCGCAAACATGGAATCCGACACGCAGTTTAGAACCCCGGGGCAACTGATCGCCGCCCTCCTCGAGGAGAGGGGCTGGACTAACCGCGTTCTAGCTGTAGTCCTTGAAGCAGATGAGACCGGCGTCAGCAAGCTGATTACCGACAAGAAGGCAGTCACTCCAGAGATCGCGATCTCGCTTGAAGAGGTGTTCGGCGTAGAGGCCGGTCGGTTTTTGGCACTGCAGCGCGACTTCGACTTGGCAAAGGCTCGACTTGTCGCTCGCCCCAATCCAAAGCGCGCCACCCGCGCGCACCTCTTCGGCGGCCTGCCTGTATCGGAAATGATCAAGCGAGGCTGGTTGGATGCCTCAGACGTGCGTGACATGCCAGCGGTTGAGAAGGCTTTGTCCACCTTCTTCGGGGTCGATAGCGTTGAAGAGATCGAGATAATGCCCCACGCCGCAAAGCGTACAGCTGTGTCGGCGGACGCGACACCTGTTCAGCTAGCGTGGCTGTACCGGGTCAAGCAACTCGCCGCAAATATGCTCGTCTCAAACTACACGCATGCTAGTGGGCTGCGGGCGGTTGAACTGCTGAAACCCTTGCTCGCTGCAGCCGAGGAGGCCCGAAAAGTGCCTCGAATCTTGGCTGAGTGCGGCATTAGGTTCGTGATCGTTGAGTCACTGCCATCCGCAAAGATCGATGGTGTTTGCTTGTGGCTCAATGAGAATGCACCGGTGATCGGGCTTTCGATGCGCTTTGACCGAATCGACAACTTCTGGTTCGTGCTGCGACACGAACTCGAACATGTCCTGCGGCAGCACGGCAAGTCTGAAATTACCATCGACACCGATATCGAAGGCGCAAAGTCAGACGAAGCGGTCTCCGAGGAAGAGTTCTTCGCCAACAGTGCGGCAGCAGAGTTCTGCGTGCCCAAAAAGACGATGGACAGCTTCATCGCTCGCAAGGCGCCCACTTTTGCTGACCGCGACATCCTTGGCGTGGCCGCAACTCTCAAGATTCATCCGGGGCTAGTCGCAGGCCAGTTACGCCGGAGAACTGGGCAGTACAACCGCTTCACAAGCCACTTGGTCAAGATCCGATCAATCGTGACACCGGGGGCGGTTGCCGATGGGTGGGGCAATGTTGCCTCGATTGATTTTTAAGCGGAGGTTGTCGTGGCAACGAAGGCACAAGAAATGCACGCCATCATTAAGCGTTACAAGGAGGCTACTGGCCATACCTCCGTTGACATGCACGATGTCGCCAAGTACGCGGCGAACATGGGCTGGCCGCTGCCAAAGCCCAAAACTGCGTTGGATCGATTGGCGGAACAGTTCTCGGCTGCGGCACGTGAAGAGGTGCGACGCGATGAAGTCACAGGCAAGCCGTATCGTGTGAATCTTGCCGTCACGACGTGGCAAGGCAGTCAACAGACCACGCTCTGGACCGACATTGACGACGCCCCGCGCAAGATCGCCCACCGATCGTTCCAACAGCGCCGTGAGCAAATGGTTGGCGACGCGGTGCAACTAACTTTCGATGTGATGCACTGGAACAGGGTCAACGGATCGGAAGAACCAATCATCATGGAAATGGACTTCAACGACGACGTGCAGTGGCGTATTAACAGCCCTGACGACGATGCCAAGGCGGCGTAACCAACCGCTTAGCCCGTCCTTTAAGAGCCCGCCATCGGCGGGCTCTTTTGTATTCGTCGTGTGCCGCCGCTGGCTAGGATCGATCAGAGATCGATCACCAGCCGCGCCGTCTTCGAGCGCGAGCAACACGGCAGGAAGCAGTCGTTGGCGGCCTGTTCCTCGGGCACCAGGTACTGGTCCCGGTGATCGGGGATGCCCGCCAGCACGGATGTCAGGCAGGTGCCGCAGATGCCCTGTTCGCAGGAGCTGGGCAGGTCGACACCGGCCGCGCGCAGCGCCTGCAGCACGGTCACGTCCGCCGCGATCGGGATGACGCGGCCCGAGCTGGCGAGCTCGACCTCGAAGCGGCCTGACGGGTCAGCCGAGCCGGCCGTCTCGGGTGCAACGGCGTTGTCGGCGGGGCGGGAAGGTGAGGGCGTCATGGCGTCACCCCCGGCAACCTGGCCACGAGTTCCGCCTCGACCCGCCGCGCGATCACCTTGCGCGCGTGCACGCCGCCGGCGTCGATGTTGAGCTTGAGCATCTCGCGCTCGGGCCATCTCAGCAGGTTGGCCTGCTGGCGTTCGAGCATCTCCAGGTCCTCGCCGAAGATCTTGCGCTGGCCTTCGCGGATCTGCGCGGTCAGCGCCTCGTCGTCGGGCCGGAAGTTGCGCGCCATGCCCCAGAAGTACCAGATGCTGGTCTCGGTCTCGGGCGTGATGAAGTCGACCACGATGGCCGACGCGCGTTGCGCCAGCGGCGCCGCGCGCCCGCCCTGGCCGGCCAGCGCGACGCCGACCTCGATCATCACGTGGCTGGGCGGGCTGAAGTGGCAGACCTGCCAGCGGTCGACCGGCGCGCTGTCGTCCAGGCCGTGGGCGCGCATCGCCATGCGCCAGAACGGCGGCGCTTGGATCCCGTCCATGAAGCGGGCGGTCGTCGCGGTGTCGCCGTCGACCGTCGTCCGGCACGGCGTCTCGTCGATCTCGGGCTGGCCGATGCTGCCGGCGTGCACGTAGGTCTCGTGTGTCAGGTCCATCAGGTTGTCGATCATCAGCCGGTGGTCGCAGCGCACGTGGTACATCCCGCCGCCGTAGCGCCAGGCCGGGTCGCTGGCCCAGGCCAGCTCGGGGATCAGCGCCGCGTCGGCCTGCGCCGCGTCGCCGGGCCAGACCCAGATGAAGCCGTGGCGCTCGACCACCGGGTAGGTGCGGCAGGCCGGGAAGCCGCGCACGCGCTGGCCCGGCATCGCGACGGTGCGGCCGTCGCAACCCATCGTCAGGCCGTGGTAGCCGCAGACCAGCAGGCCATCGACGACGCGGCCCAGCGACAGCGGCGCGCCCCGGTGCGGGCACCAGTCCTCCAGCGCCACCGGCTGCCCCTGCGCGCCCCGGTGGAAGACGATGCGCTCGCCGCAGACCATCCGGCCGAGCGGCTGGCCGTCGATCTCGTCGGCGCTGGCGGCCACGTACCACGTGTTCCGGATGAACATCCTTCTCTCCTGGATTGGATCCAATCGTGGTTGAATTAGAGCGGTCAAGGTCACGAATGTCAAAGAAGGAAGACCCGATGGATCCAATCGACCGCGATATGCCGGACTTGCCTTCTTCGCTGCCTTCGCCCGACGCGCCGTCATCCGACACCCCGACCGTGGTCGCCGCGCTGCGCCAGAAGATCATCAACGGCGACTACCCGCCCGGCCTGCGCGTGGCCGAGATCCCGGTCGCGCAGGCGCTGGGCGTGTCGCGCACGCCGGTGCGGCTGGCCTTCCGCACGCTGGAGCAGGAGGGCCTGCTGGAGAAGGCCGGCGCGCGCGGCTATGCGGTGCGGGCGATCTCGGAAGCGGACGTGCGCTGCGCGATCGAGGTCCGCGGCGTGCTCGAAGGCCTGGCCGCCCGCCACCTGGCCGAACGTGGCGCCACCGCCGACGAGCTGGCCGTGCTGCAGGCCTGCCTGGACGAGGGCGAGGCGGTGCTCGCCAAGGGCCGGCTGGTGCCCGAGGACATCGGCCGCTGGAGCGCGCTGAACGAGCGTTTCCACCGCACGCTGGTCGAGTCGGGCGCCAGCCGCGTCATCGCCGACGCCATCGCGCGCAACGACCACCTGCCGTTTGCCTCGGCCGACTCGATCGTGATCGACCCGCAGGCGCTCGACCGCGAGTTCCGCAAGCTCCAGCACGCCCAGCTGCAGCACCAGCTGGTGGTCGAGGCGCTGGCGCTGCGCGAGTCGGCGCGGGTCGAGATGCTGATGCGCGAACACGCCTGGGTCGGCTTCCGCTACGGCCGCCACCTCGGGCTCGAAGCCGGTCCGCTGATCGGCGGGCGTTTCGCGCCGCCGGCACCGCCGGGCTGAGGATCGACGAGACTGCCGGCCTTCGTCGCCGTAGCGCCACCTGCCCCGAACCCGTCGCCTGCATGTCCTACCTCTCGCTGATCCTGCTGACCCCGGCGCTGCCGGTCGCCGCGCTGTCGCTGCTCTTCCTGGGCGCCTACGCGGCATCGGTCCACCCGTTCCAGTCGCTGATGGCGATCCAGCAGTTCGGCCTGTCGCCGTCGGCCTACTCGGGCGTGCTGGTGCTGGCCTCGGCGGTGGCGGTGACGGCCTCGGTGCTGCTGGGCATGCTGGGCGACCGGCATGCGAACCGGCGGATGCTGGCGATCCTGACCTCGTCGGTCGGCACCTTCGGCCTCGGCCTGATGGTGGTGGCGCCCGGGCCGGTCACCTTCGTGTTCTGCCACGGCTTCGCCGTGCCGGTGACGGCGGCGCTGGCCGGCCAGTACTACGCGCTGGCGCGGCTGGCGCTGTCGCACCGGCCGGAGGCGCGCACGGCGGTGCTGTCGGCGCTGCGGGCCTGCATGTCGCTGACCTTCCTGCTGGCGATGCTGGTCTGGAAGCTGTTCCTCGGCGGCGGCGGTGCGCTGCTGCACGTCTACTGGGGCGCCTTCGCCGTCAGCGCGGCGACCACGCTGGCGCTGGTGCTGCGCTGGCCGCGCGACGGCGAGACGCACTGGGAGGACGCGCCGTCGGGCCTCAACTGGGGGCAGGCCTTCCGCGAGATCCTGCGCAAGCCGGTGATGGTGCGGCTGGCGATGATGGGCTCGGTCAGCTCGGTGCCGATGCTCTACACCTCGCTGCTGCCGCTGATCTTCGCGGCCACGCCGGAGCGCAACCCGGGCGATTCGGCGCTCTACATGGGCATCGTCGCGGGCTGGGAAGTGCCGGTGATGCTGACGCTGCCGATGTGGGGGCGCGGCTTCAGCCGCTCGCGCCTGCTGGTGGCCGGCGGGCTGCTCTACAGCCTGCACCTGGTGCTGCTGCAGGGCGCGGCGGCGTCGCCGCTGGTCTGGGGCCTGACCTTCATGGGCGGCGCGACCGGGGCGCTGATCTTCAGCCTGCAGATCACCTACCTGCAGGACCTGCTGCACGAACGCCCGGGCACGGCCGGCGCGCTGCTGGCGATCCAGAAGCTGTTCGGCGACCTGCTGGCCTCGGCCGTGTTCGCGCTCGGCGCCCAGTTCGGCAGCTTCCACACCACCGCGCTGATCGGCGGGGCGGTCGGCTGCCTGGGTGCGCTCGGGCTGCTGGTGGCCGACCGGCACGCCGAGCCGTCGTCGCCGCCGCCGAAGCCGGCCGACTGAATCCGTCCACGGCCATCAGGTTTTCGAGCCTTCGCGCCGCGCGAAGGCACAATTGCCGACCCCCGATGGGCCCGGCGGTGCCTGCGTGCGACGATGACGTCCCGCCGCTGACCGGGGTCCCGGACAGCCTTCCATGCGCTTCGATCTCGTCACGCTCAACCTCGTGCTGGCCATCGCCGAAACCCGCAGCATCACCCGCGGCGCGCAGCGCGAGCATCTCGCGCTGGCCGCGGCGAGCAAGCGCCTGAGCGACCTGGAGTCGCGCCTGGGCGTGCAGCTGTTCGAGCGCCGCGCGCGCGGCATCGAGCCGACCTCGGCGGGCCAGGCGCTGGTGCGCCACGTCCGCTCGCTGCACGCCAGCCTGAACGCGCTGGAGGACGAGGTGGCCGAATACGCCCACGGCCTGCGCGGCACGCTGCGGGTGGTGGCGAACTCGTCGGCCATCGCCGAATGCCTGCCACCCGATCTGGCCGCCTTCTCGCAGGCCCATCCGGGCGTGCAGGTCAGCCTGGAGGACGAGACCAGCACGCAGGTGCAGCGCGCGGTGCTGCAAGGCCAGGCCGACGTCGGCATCTTCGTGCCGCCGGTGATCGAGAGCGGCCTGCAGACCCGCCTGTACCGCCACGGCGAGCTGACCGTGATCGCGCCGAAGGCCCACCCGCTGGCGCGCCGCACGGCGCTGAAGCTGGCCGAACTGCTCGACGTCGACTTCGTCGGCCTGCATGTCGGTGCAGCGGCGCAGGACATCATCCTGGCCGAGGCCGCCGCGCAGGGCCGCAGCCTGAAGGCGCGGCTGCAGGTGCGCGGCTTCGACGCCATCGCGCAGCTGGTCGCCGCCGGCCTGGGCGTGGCGATCATCCCGACCGGTGTCGCGCAGCGGCTGTCGCGCTCGTGCGCGATCGGGCTGGTCGCGCTCGACGAGCCGTGGGCGCGCCGCGACTACCTGATCGCGGTGCGCGCGCAGGAAGTCCTGCCCGTCGTCACGCGCCGCTTCGTCGACCTGCTGTGCCAGGGCGCGCCGACGCCGTCCGGGCCCGCCGGCAACGTGTCCCCATCCCCTTCATCCCCCGCCCCCTGAACCGCCCGACTGGAGTCGCCATGACCGGACGCACCCTCTACGACAAGCTGTGGGACGAACACGTCGTCCACACCGAGGAAGACGGCACTGCCGTGCTGTACATCGACCGCCACCTGGTCCATGAGGTGACCAGCCCGCAGGCCTTCGAAGGGCTGCGGCTGGCCGGCCGCAAGGTCTGGCGCGTCAGCTCGGTGGTCGCCACGGCCGACCACAACACGCCGACCACCGGCTGGGAGCTGGGCTACGACGGCATCGCCGACCCGATCAGCAAGCTGCAGATCCAGACGCTGGACAGCAACATCCGCGAGTTCGGCGCGGCGGCGTATTTCCCGTTCATGGACCAGCGCCAGGGCATCGTGCACGTCATCGGCCCCGAGAACGGCGCGACGCTGCCGGGCATGACCGTCGTCTGCGGTGACAGCCACACCAGCACGCACGGCGCGTTCGGCGCGCTGGCGCACGGCATCGGCACCAGCGAGGTCGAGCACGTCATGGCCACGCAGACGCTGCTGGCCAAGAAGGCGAAGAACATGCTGGTCAAGGTCGAGGGCCGACTCTCGCCGGGCCTGACCGCCAAGGACATCGTGCTGGCCATCATCGGCCGCATCGGCACGGCCGGCGGCACCGGCTACACGATCGAGTTCGGCGGCAGCGCCATCCGCGCGCTCAGCATGGAAGGCCGCATGACGGTCTGCAACATGGCGATCGAGGCGGGCGCACGCGCCGGCCTGGTCGCCGTCGACGACACCACGCTGGCCTACGTCAAGGGCCGCCCGTTCGCGCCCAAGGGCGTCGAGTGGGATCAGGCCGTGAGCCACTGGCGCACGCTGCACAGCGATGCCGATGCAGTGTTCGACGCGGTGGTCGAGCTCGACGCCGCCCAGATCCGCCCGCAGGTCACCTGGGGCACCAGCCCGGAGATGGTGCTGGCGATCGACGAGCGCGTGCCCGATCCCGACAAGGAGAAGGACGACGTCAAGCGTTCGGCCATCGAGCGGGCGCTGACCTACATGGGGCTGGAGCCGAACAAGGCGATTGCCGACGTGCGCATCGACAAGGTCTTCATCGGCTCTTGCACCAACAGCCGCATCGAGGACATCCGCGAGGCCGCCGCCGTCGTGCGCCGCATCGGCGGGCGCGTGGCGTCCAACGTCAAGCTGGCGCTGGTCGTGCCGGGCTCGGGCCTGGTCAAGGCGCAGGCCGAATCGGAAGGCCTGCACGAGGTCTTCCGCGCCGCCGGCTTCGAATGGCGCGAGCCGGGTTGTTCGATGTGCCTGGCGATGAACGCCGACCGGCTGGAGCCGGGCGAGCGTTGCGCCTCCACCAGCAACCGCAACTTCGAGGGCCGTCAGGGCAACGGTGGGCGCACCCACCTGGTCAGCCCGGCGATGGCCGCCGCTGCCGCCATGAACGGCCATTTCGTCGACATCCGTCGCATCGCCTGATCCGCCGCGAGGACCCACATGCAAGCCTTCACAGTGCTCAAGGGCCTGGTCGCCCCGATGGACCGCGCCAACGTCGACACCGACGCGATCATCCCCAAGCAGTTCCTCAAGTCGATCGCCCGCACCGGCTTCGGCCCCAACCTGTTCGACGAGTGGCGCTACCTGGACAAGGGCGAGCCCGGCCAGGATCCGGCCAGCCGCAAGCCGAACCCGGACTTCGTGCTGAACCAGTCGCGCTACCAGGGCGCCTCGGTGCTGCTGGCGCGCGAGAACTTCGGCTGCGGCTCCAGCCGCGAACACGCGCCGTGGGCGCTGGAGCAGTACGGCTTCCGCGCCATCATCGCGACGAGCTACGCCGACATCTTCTTCAACAACTGCTTCAAGAACGGCCTGCTGCCGATCGTGCTGCCGGAGTCGGTCGTGGCCCGGCTGTTCGACGAGGTCCACGGCTTCGTCGGCTACCAGCTGACGATCGACCTGCCGCGCCAGGTGGTGGTCAAGCCCGACGGCACCGAGATCGCCTTCGACGTGCAGCCCTTCCGCAAGTACTGCCTGATCAACGGCTACGACGACATCGGCCTGACCCTGCGCCACGCCGACAAGATCCGCAGCTACGAGGCCGAGCGGCTGGCCCGCATGCCCTGGCTGGCGCAGCGCTCGCTGTGAGCGCGGCGGCACCCGCATCCCACTTCAACGTCTGAAAGCATCCCCATGAAGATTGCCATCCTGCCGGGCGACGGCATCGGCACCGAGATCGTCGCCGAGGCGGTCAAGGTCCTGAACGTGCTCGACCTGAGCTTCGAGATGGAGACCGCGCTGGTCGGCGGTGCCGCCTACGAGGCGCATGGCCACCCGCTGCCCGAGTCGACGCTGAACCTGGCCAAGGCGGCCGACGCGGTGCTGTTCGGCGCCGTCGGCGACTGGAAGTACGACAAGCTCGAACGTGCGCTGCGGCCGGAGCAGGCCATCCTGGGCCTGCGCAAGAACCTGGGCCTGTTCGCCAACTTCCGTCCGGCGATCTGCTACGAGCAGCTCACCCACGCGTCGAGCCTGAAGCCGGAACTGGTCGCGGGGCTGGACATCCTGATCATCCGCGAGCTGACCGGCGACATCTACTTCGGCCAGCCGCGCGGCCGCCGCACCGCCGTCGACGGCCTGTTCCCGGGCGCCGAGGAAGCCTTCGACACGATGCGCTACAGCCGCCCCGAGGTCGAGCGCATCGCCCACGTCGCCTTCCAGGCCGCGCGCCGCCGCAACAAGCGCGTCACCAGCGTCGACAAGGCCAACGTGCTCGAGACCTTCCAGTTCTGGAAGGACATCATGATCGAGGTCGGCCAGCAGTACCCGGACGTCGCGCTGGACCACATGTACGTCGACAACGCGGCGATGCAGCTGGTCAAGGCGCCGAAGAAGTTCGACGTGGTCGTCACCGGCAACATGTTCGGCGACATCCTGTCGGACGAGGCGGCGATGCTGACCGGCTCGATCGGCATGCTGCCGTCGGCCTCGCTGAACGACCGCAACCAGGGACTGTATGAACCCAGCCACGGCAGCGCGCCGGACATCGCCGGTCAGGGTGTTGCAAACCCGCTGGCTACAATCTTGTCCGCTGCCATGATGCTCCGCTACTCCCTCAACCAGCCCGAAGCCGCCGACCGGATCGAATCCGCCGTCAGTGCGGTGCTGTCCGCCGGTCTGCGCACCGGCGACATCTGGTCCGAAGGCACGCAGCGGGTCGGCACGCGCGAGATGGGTGACGCGGTCGTCGCGGCCCTGGTCGGACAGACCGGCGGCAAAACCATCACCACGATTACCAAGAGCTAGTCAGCTCCGGATCGTCTCGCCCCCACACCTGGACCCCGGCGAAGCGAGCCGGGGAACACGGGGGTCCGGACACACCACTGAAAGGCGATACACATGGCACTCGTAGGATTGGTCGGCTGGCGCGGCATGGTCGGCTCCGTCTTGATGGACCGCATGCAGGCCGAAGGCGACTTCGACCTGTTCGAGCCGATGTTCTTCTCGACCAGCAACGCCGGCGGCGCGGCCCCGTCGATGGCGAAGAACGAGACGAAGCTGCAGGACGCGTTCGACATCGACGCGCTCAAGCGCTGCGAGATCATCATCACGGCGCAAGGCGGCGACTACACCTCCGAGGTGTTCCCGAAGCTGCGCGCGGCGGGCTGGAACGGCCACTGGATCGACGCGGCCTCGACGCTGCGGATGAAGGACGACGCCGTCATCATCCTCGACCCGGTCAACATGCCGGTCATCAAGGACGCGCTGGCCAAGGGCGGCCGCAACTGGGTCGGCGGCAACTGCACCGTCAGCTGCATGCTGATGGGCGTGGGCGCGCTCTACAAGGCCGGTCTGGTCGAGTGGATGAGCACGCAGACCTACCAGGCGGCGTCGGGCGGCGGTGCGCAGCACATGCGCGAGCTGCTGACGCAGTTCGGCACGCTCAACAGCGAAGTGCGTTCGCTGCTGGACGATCCGAAGAGCGCCATCCTCGAGATCGATCGCAAGATCATCGCCAGGCAGCGTTCGCTGACCGATGCCGAGACCGCCAACTTCGGCGTGCCGCTGGGCGGCTCGCTGATCCCGTGGATCGACAAGGACCTGGGCAACGGCACCTCCCGCGAAGAGTGGAAGGGCATGGCCGAGACCAACAAGATCCTGGGCCAGGGCGAAGGCTTCAGTGCGCCCGCGGTGCCGGTCGACGGCTTCTGCGTGCGCATCGGCGCGATGCGCTGCCACAGCCAGGCGCTGACCTTCAAGCTCAAGCGCGACGTGCCGCTGGCCGACATCGAGGCCATGATCGCCGCCGACAACGCCTGGGTGAAGGTGGTGCCCAATACCCGCGAGGCCACCGTCCGTGACCTGACGCCGGTGGCGGTGACCGGCACGCTGACGATTCCGGTCGGCCGGCTGCGCAAGATGGCGATGGGCCCCGAGTATCTCGGCGCCTTCACGATCGGCGACCAGCTGCTGTGGGGCGCGGCCGAGCCGCTGCGCCGCATGCTGCGCATCCTGCTGGACGCCTGACGCGCGTTCCTGCTCTCGCGGATATACCCGGGCGCTGCAACGGCGCACCGGGCCGCGAGATACCCGTGTCAGGACGGGATAGAACCGTCGTTGTCGACCGGCAACGGCGGTTACAACAACCTGCACATTCCTCGATACCCTGCAGAACATCAGGCAGTGCATGAGCTTGTCTTTGTATCTTCTTGATGTTATTGTGTTTTCAGGATTTTTGAGATGTCTGTCCAGGGTCTGTCCCGAGGCGCTTGAATCCTGAAACTACGTTCGTTTGACGCACTTTTGCTCGACCTGAAGCGTCGGTTTGTGCGCAAGCCAAGCTGGGGCATGGGAGAAGCCTTGAAAACCGATATGTCTGGCGCTGGTCGCATGGCTCTGAAGCAGGTGGCGGCCGCGGTCGCCTTGACCGCATTGCTCGCGGGCAGCCCTTCTGCATGGGCGCTGAGCCTGGGCCGTCTGACCGTGCAATCCGCGCTCGGCGAAGGGCTGCGGGCCGAGATCGACGTCACCAGCCTGACGCCTGAAGAGGCTTCGAACCTGCGCGTGCGCATCGCACCGCCGGATGCCTACCGGATCGCCGGTGTCGACTACAACCCGGTGCTGCCGCAGACGTCCGTCGCGTTGCAGCGCCGGCCGGACGGCTCCGCCTTCCTGCGGATCTCGAGCAATCAGTCGGTGCAGGAGCCGTTCGTCGACGTGATCCTCGAACTGTCCTGGTCGAGTGGCCGTCTGCTGCGCGAATACACGCTGCTGTTCGATCCGCCGGCCACCGCGAAGGCACCTTCCGCGCCGGCGCCCGCCGTCGCAGCGGCTCCGCCGGTTCCGGCTCCCGCGCCTGCGCCGGTCGCCGCTGCACCCGTTCCCGCTCCTGTCCCGGCACCCGCCGTGGCGGCGGCGCCGGCTGCGGAGCCTGCGCCCGCCCCGGCCGTCGAGGCGGCTCCGACCGCGCCCGCAGCTGCGCTGGGCAAGGGCGACCTCGCCGTTCGTGGCAAGTCCAAGGCCAAGGCTGAGAAGCCCGAGAAGCCCGAGAAGGTCGAGGCACCGGCCGCGCCCGCGCCGGCCGCTTCCGATGTGGCCGCGACCGAACTCAAGGTCCGCCCGGGTGACACGCTGTCGTCGATCGCCCGCAAGGTGCAGCCCTCCGGCGTGTCGCTCGACCAGATGCTGGTCGGCCTCTACCAGGGCAACCCGCAGGCCTTCGTCGGCAACAACATGAACCGCCTGCGTTCGGGCGTGATCCTGAACGTGCCGGCCGGCGAGCAGCTGAACGCGATCGACGCGCAGGAAGCCCGTCGCGTGATCGTGGCCCAGAGCGCCGACTTCAACGCCTACCGCCAGAAGCTGGCCAGCGTCGTCCCGGCCCCGGCTGGCGATGCCGCACCGGCGCGACAGGGCAGTGGCAAGGTCACCGCCGAGGTCCAGGACCAGAAGCAGCCGGCGGCCGCCCAGCAGGATCGCCTCAAGCTCGACAAGGGCAAGGCTGTGGCCGGCAAGACGCCCGCCGTGTCGCCCGAGGACAAGATCGCCGCCGACCGCGCCGCCAAGGAGGCGAGTGCCCGTGCCAGCGAACTGGCCCGCAACGTCGAGGACCTGAAGAAGCTGCAGGCCGCGTCCGCGTCGACGGCCGCCGCGCCGGCACCGACGCCTGCGGTGGCCTCCGCACCGGCCTTGCCCGCGCCGACCCTGCCGGTCGCCAAGGCGCCTGAGCCCGCGCCGGCTCCTGCACCCGAGCCGACGGCTGCGTCCGCTCCGGTCGTCGTGGCGGCCGCCTCGTCGTCCGCTGCCGCCGATGCCGCCCTGGCTGCGGCTTCCGCCGCGATGTCCGGCGTTGGCGAAGCCGCCAGTGCTGCAGCTTCGGCTGCGCCGCCGGCCCCGCCGATGGCCGAGGAGCCGTCGCTGCTCGACACCCTGTCCGAGAACCCCTGGGTCCTGCCGGGCGCCGGTGTGGTGATCGCGCTGCTGGTCGGTCTGGGTTACTACCGCCTGCGCGGTCGCAACAAGGAAGACGCCGGCGTGACCTCCTTCCTGGAGAGCCGCCTGCAGCCCGACTCGTTCTTCGGTGCGAGCGGTGGCCAGCGCGTCGACACGCGTGACGCCTCGGGTGCGCCGTCGTCGATGAGCTACTCGCTCAGCCAGATCGATGCCATCGGCGATGTCGACCCGGTCGCCGAGGCCGATGTCTACCTCGCGTATGGCCGCGACCTGCAGGCCGAGGAGATCCTGAAGGAGGCGATGCGCGCCAACCCGGATCGCCTCGCCATTCGCACCAAGCTGCTGGAGGTCTACGCCAAGCGCCGCGACACCAAGGGCTATGAACTGCTGGCCGGCGAGCTCTACGGCCTGACCGGCGGTCAGGGCGAGGACTGGACCCGCGCGCAGGAGCTGGGTCGCTCGATCGATCCGGACAATCCGCTGTACGAGCCGGGCGGTGCGCCGGGCATCGGCAGCACGGCGGAAGCCGGTGGTGGCGAGCCGCTGGGCGCCAGCACGATGCCGCAGTCGATCGTGCCGTCGCCGTCGCGCTTCGAGCACAGCGTGCCCGACCTCGACCTGAGCGCCGATCCGCTGGGCACCCCCAGCGCGGCGGTGGACCTCGACATCTCGGTCCCGGCCGCGATGGACGATCCGAGGCCCGGCACGTCGGTGTCGAACACCTTCCCGAGCGTGCCCTCGTCGTTCGGCAGTGCGCCGTCCTCGTTCGACAGCCGTCCGGCGACGGGCGACTTCCAGGGCAGTGCCAGCCTGGACTTCGAGCTCGATGACGTGCCGCGCAACAAGCCGGCCGCCTCGCCGAGCCCGACGATCGACCTGGCCGACCTGTCGCTCGACCTCGATGCGCCGCAGAGCCGCCCGGGTTCGATCCCGGCCCCGCTGAACGTCGAGGCCTATGACAGTGGCGTGGGCGACGACGGTTCCGACCCGCTGGCCCGCAAGCTGGAACTGGCCGAGGAGTTCAACCAGATCGGCGACTTCGAGGGCGCTCGCGACCTGCTGCAGGAAGTGATCGACAACGCCGACGGCACGCTGCGGGCCAAGGCCCAGGCCATGCTGGACAAGCTGGGTTGATCGGCCGATGACCTCGTCACCGCGATGACCATGCCGACCAGGGGCTCGGTGCCGTGCGCGTCGCGCTCGGCCTGAGCTACCGGGGCACCGCCTACAAGGGCTGGCAGAGCCAGCCGGGCGGTGGCACGGTGCAGGATGCGCTCGAAGCGGCCCTCGGCCGCTTCGCCGCTTGTGAGGTCCGCACCGTCTGCGCGGGCCGGACCGACGCGGGCGTGCACGCGCTCAACCAAGTCGTCCACCTCGACACCGACCGCGTGCGCGAGGACTACTCCTGGGTCCGCGGCACCAACACCTTCCTGCCTGACGACATCGCGGTGCAGTGGTGCCGGCACGTGCCGGATCACTTCCATGCGCGCAACGGGGCGCGCGGCCGGCGTTATGCCTACCTGCTGCTGGAGTCGCCGGTGCGGCCCGCGATCGAGGCCGGCCGGCTCGGCTGGACCTTCCGGCCGCTGGACGGCCATCGTCTGCGCGCGGCGGCCGACCTGCTGATCGGCGAACACGACTTCTCGGCCTTCCGCTCGTCGGAGTGCCAGGCGCTGTCGCCGGTCAAGCAGCTGCGCGAGATCACGATCCGGCGCCAGGGCGCGATCTGGCGGCTGGAGTTCGAGGGCTCGGCCTTCCTGCACCACATGGTCCGCAACATCATGGGCTGCCTGATCATGGTGGCCAGCGGGCGGCGCGAACCGGGCTGGCTGGCCGACGTGCTGGCCTCGCGCGACCGCAAGCTCGCTGCGCCGACCTTCATGCCCGACGGGTTGCATTTCCTGGGCCCGCGATACGATGCCGGGTTCGGCCTGCCCGAGCGCACGCCGCCCTTCGATGCCTTGCCGGCGGACACCGCCGTGCTGTCCTTCTGACCCGCCTGCCGCCGCTTGCCCGGTGGTCTTTCCTGCCGATGTCCAAGCCGCCCTTTGCCCGCACCCGCATCAAGATCTGCGGCCTGACCCGGCCCGAAGATGTCGATGCCGCCGTGGCGGCCGGTGCCGACGCCATCGGCTTCGTCTTCTACGCCCGCAGTCCGCGCGCCGTGACGGTCGAGCAGGCCGCCGAGCTGGCACGCCGTCTGCCGCCTTTCGTGACGCCGGTTGGCCTGTTCGTCAACGCCACGCCCGACGAGATCGCCCGCGCCTGCGCGCACATCCCCACCTTGCTGCTGCAGTTCCACGGCGACGAGACGGCGTCGCAGTGCGATGCCGCAGGACGACCCTACCTGCGCGCCGCGCGGGTCTCGCATGGGTTCGACTTGTTAAACTTCGCGCGCACTTTTCCCGCTGCCCAGGCCCTGCTCCTGGACGCCCATGTCGAGGGATACGGGGGAGGTGGAAAGGTCTTCGATTGGTCGCTCATTCCCGCCGACGTCCCCGCTCCGGTCGTTTTGTCTGGTGGGTTGAGTCCTGCAAACGTGATCGATGGGATCGCCCGCGTCCGGCCCTGTGCCGTTGACGTCAGCTCCGGCGTCGAGGTGGGCAAGGGCATCAAGGACCCTGTCCTGATGCGCCGCTTCTGCGACGCGGTCCGCGAGGCCGATGCCCGGCTCGCTGCCACCCCGCCGACCGTCTGACACATCCGGCCTGATCCCCTTCCGGAGCGCCCGCGTCGGCGCTCCTACCGGTCCCCGCCGTGCCCGCCGTGGCGCGGCCCTTCCGCGAGAGACACACCATGTTCGATTACCAGCAACCCGATGCCCGCGGGCACTTCGGGATCTACGGCGGCAGCTTCGTCGCCGAGACGCTCAGCCAGGCCATCGAGGAACTGCGCGCCGCCTACGACCACTACAAGGACGATCCCGAGTTCAAGGCCGAATACCGCCGCGAGCTGGCCCATTTCGTCGGCCGCCCGAGCCCGGTCTACCACGCCGACCGGCTGAGCCGCGAGATCGGCGGGGCGCAGATCTTCCTGAAGCGCGAGGACTTGAACCACACCGGCGCGCACAAGGTCAACAACACCATCGGCCAGGCGCTGCTGGCCAAGCGCATGGGCAAGCCGCGTGTCATCGCCGAGACCGGCGCCGGCCAGCACGGCGTGGCCACTGCGACGATCTGCGCGCGTTACGGCCTCGAATGCGTGGTCTACATGGGCAGCGAGGACGTCAAGCGCCAGAGCCCGAACGTCTACCGCATGCACCTGCTGGGCGCGCGTGTCGTGCCGGTGGAGTCCGGCAGCAAGACGCTGAAGGACGCGCTGAACGAGGCCATGCGCGACTGGGTTACCAACGTCGAGAACACCTTCTACATCATCGGCACCGTGGCCGGCCCACACCCGTATCCGGCGATGGTGCGCGACTTCCAGCGTGTCATCGGCGACGAGTGCCTGGTGCAGATGCCCGAGATGATCGGCCGCCAGCCCGATGCGGTGATCGCCTGTGTCGGCGGTGGCAGCAACGCGATGGGCATCTTCTACCCCTACATCCCGCACGAGCAGGTCCGCCTGATCGGCGTCGAGGCGGCGGGCGAGGGCCTGGAATCGGGCCGGCACTCGGCCTCGCTGCAGCGTGGCGCGCCGGGCGTGTTGCACGGCAACCGCACCTACGTGCTGCAGGACGCCGATGGCCAGATCACCGAGACGCATTCGGTCTCGGCCGGCCTGGACTACCCCGGCGTCGGCCCCGAGCACGCCTACCTGAAGGACATCGGCCGGGCCGAGTACGTCGGCATCACCGATGCCGAGGCGCTCAGCGCCTTCCATCGCCTGTGCCGCACCGAGGGCATCATCCCGGCGCTCGAATCGAGCCACGCGGTCGCCCATGCGATGAAGCTGGCCGCGACGATGCGGCCCGACCAGCACATCCTGGTCAACCTGTCCGGCCGTGGCGACAAGGACATCGGCACCGTCGCCGACCTGTCGGGTGCCGACTTCTACTGTCGACCGTCCTGTCGCGGCCAGTCCGTCAAGGGCCAGGGTGCCGCCGACCAGGTCATCGAGTTCAGCCGCGCGAGTGGATCGACGACCGGAACGACTTCTGGAGCCGCCCGATGAACCGCATCGCCGCCACCTTCGAGCGCCTGCGTGCGCAAGGCCGCAAGGCCCTGATTCCCTACGTCACCGCCGGTGATCCGTTCGCCGACGTCACGGTCGACCTGATGCACGGCATGGCCGCCGCCGGCGCCGACGTGATCGAGCTGGGCGTGCCGTTCTCGGACCCGATGGCCGACGGCCCGGTGATCCAGCGCGCCAGCGAACGCGCGCTGGCACGGGGCATCACGACCGCCCGCGTGCTGGACATGGTGCGCGAGTTCCGCCAGCGCGATGCCGTCACGCCGGTCGTGCTGATGGGCTACGCCAACCCGATCGAGCGTTACGGCCAGGACCGCTTCGTCGACGACGCCCGCGCCGCCGGTGTCGACGGCGTGCTGGTGGTCGACTACCCGCCGCAGGAATGCGAGGCCTTCGCGACCCGGCTGCGCGCGTCCGGCATGGACCCGATCTTCCTGCTCGCCCCGACCTCGACCGACGCCCGCATGGCCGACGTCGGCCGCATCGCCACCGGCTACGTCTACTACGTGTCGCTCAAGGGCGTGACCGGCGCCGGCAACCTCGACACCGACGCGGTCGCCGCGATGGTCCCGCGCATCCGCGAGCACGTGCGCGTGCCGGTGGGGGTGGGCTTCGGCATTCGCGACGCCCAGACGGCGATCGCCGTCGCCCGGGTCTCGGATGCCGTCGTGATCGGTTCCCGTATCATCCAATTGATCCAGGACGCCCCGCGCGAGCAGGTCGTTTCAGCCGCCTCCGGCTTCATCGCCGAGATCCGCGCGGCGCTGGATTCCCTCCAAATTCCGCCAGGAGCAAGCGCATGAGTTGGCTCGACAAGCTGCTGCCGCCGAGGATCCAGCAGACCAATCCGACCGAGCGCCGCTCGGTGCCCGAGGGTCTGTGGGTCAAGTGCCCGTCCTGCGAGACGGTGCTCTACAACACCGACCTGGAGCAGAACGTCAACGTCTGCCCGAAGTGCTCGCACCACCACCGCATCGACGCCCGCGCCCGTCTGGACGCCTTCCTCGATGCCGAGGGCCGCTACGAGGTCGGCCAGGAGGTCGTGCCGGTCGACCCGCTGAAGTTCAAGGACAGCAAGAAGTACCCCGACCGCATCAAGGAAGCGATGGAGGCCACCGGCGAGACCGATGCCCTGATCGTCATGGGCGGCTCGGTGATGAGCATCCCGCTGGTCGCCGCCTGCTTCGAGTTCGACTTCATGGGCGGCTCGATGGGTTCGGTGGTCGGCGAGCGTTTCGTGCGCGGCGTCGAGACCGCGATCGAGCAGAAGGTGCCGTTCGTCTGCTTCACCGCCACAGGCGGCGCGCGCATGCAGGAAGGCCTGCTGTCGCTGATGCAGATGGCCAAGACCAATGCCGCTCTGACGCGCCTGGCCAAGGCGAAGCTGCCCTACGTCAGCGTGCTGACCGACCCGACGATGGGCGGCGTCTCGGCCAGCTTCGCCTTCGTGGGCGACGTCGTGATGGCCGAGCCCAAGGCGCTGATCGGCTTCGCCGGTCCGCGCGTGATCGAGAACACCGTGCGCGAGAAGCTGCCTGAAGGCTTCCAGCGCAGCGAGTTCCTGGTCGAGAAGGGTGCGCTGGACATGATCGTCGACCGCCGCCAGCTGCGTCCGACCATCGCCCGCGTGCTGGCGATGCTGCAGCGCCAGAGCGCCGACGCGGTCGCCTGAGCTTGAACCGGGCCGGCCCCACGGCCGGCACGCATCGGGGGCGTCGCGAGGCGCCCCTGTCCATTTGGGCGGTCTGTCCCGATACCGCCGTCCCGGAGCCTTCCTGCCGATGTACCGCACCCTTGCCGAGTGGCTGTCGCACTGCGAACGCCTGCACCCGCGCACGATCGACCTGACGCTCGAACGCGTCGCCAGCGTCGCCCGCCGCATGGACCTGCGCTTCGACGTGCCGGTCTTCACCGTGGCCGGTACCAACGGCAAGGGTTCGACCTGCGCGATGCTGGAGGCGATCCTGACGCAGGCCGGCTACCGCGTCGGCGTCTACACCTCGCCGCATCTGGTGCATTTCGAGGAGCGCCTGCGCGTCAACGGCGAGATCGTCCGGGCCGATGCGCTGCTGGCCGACTTCGAGGCCGTCGAGGCGGCCCGCGAAGGCGGCTCGCTGACCTACTTCGAGTTCACCACGCTGGCCTTGCTGCGCCACCTGTCGGCGCTGCCGCTCGATGCGGTCGTGCTCGAGGTCGGCCTCGGCGGCCGGCTGGACGCGGTCAACGTGATCGACGCCGACTGCGCCGTCATCACCAGCATCGACCTGGACCACATGGAGTTCCTCGGGCCCGACCGCGAGTTGATCGGGCGCGAGAAGGCCGGCGTGATGCGCGCCGGCCGCCCGGCCATCGTCTCCGACCCGCAGCCGCCGGCCAGCCTGCTGGCCCACGCGGCCGACCTGGGCGTCGACCTGTGGTGCTTCGGCCGCGACTTCAACTACGCGGGCGATCGCCAGCAGTGGTCCTGGAGCGGTCGGGGCCGGCGCTACAACGCCATGGCCTACCCGGCGCTGCGGGGCGCCAACCAGCTGCTCAACGCTTCCGGCGTGCTGGCTGCGCTGGACGCCATGCGCTCGCGACTGCCGGTGCCGGCTCAGGCGGTCCGCAACGGTCTGGCGATGGTCGAGCTGCCCGGTCGGTTCCAGATCGTGCCGGGCCAGCCGACGCTGGTGCTGGACGTCGCGCACAACCCGCACGCCGCGGCCGTGCTGGCGCGCAACCTCGACCAGATGGCCTATCACCCGCGCACCCATGTCGTGCTGGGTGCGATGGCCGACAAGGACCTGGCCGGCCTGATCCAGCCGCTGCTGCCGCTGGTCGACCAGTGGCATTGCGCCGACCTGCCGACGCCGCGTGCGGCACCGGCGGCCGAGCTGGCCCGGGTCGTCGAAGCGGCGCGGGCGGCGCATCCGGCCGGCTCGGCGCCGTTGCCGGCGGTCACCATTTCCTGTCATCCCGACCCGTCCAGCGCCCTGGCGGCGGCCATCGCCGGCGCGGACCCGGCAGATAGAATCGTCTGCTTCGGTTCCTTCTACACCGTGGGTGGCGTGATCGAGGCCGGACTGCCGCGGCTGGGCAGCGCGCACCTCGGGTGAACCGAGGTCCGAGTCCGATGCCCGCCGGCGACCGGACCTGCGCCTGCGCCAGGCCGATCACGACGATCGACGACCGTTCCAACCCGACGCCGACGCATCGCGTCGGACCACCCGGACCCTCCGCCTGATGCGTCTGCCTTCCTTCCTTCAGCGACCGCAAGACGCCCGTTCGGGCGCCGTTCCCGGCCACGGACGTGGCGCCGTGCCGCAGGACGATGCCGCCGTCGAGCAGCTGCGCGTTCGCGCCCGCCGACGCCTGATCGGCGCCGCCGTGCTGGTCGTGCTGGCCGTCGTGCTGCTGCCGATGGTGTTCGAGTCCAAGCCCCGGCCCGTCAGCGGTCCGGTGACCGTCGAAGGGGCGCGCCAGGACGGTCAGCCGGGCACCGTCGCGGTCGTGCAGCCGACGCCCGCGAACACGACGACACCGGCCACGCCGCCGGCACCGGTGGCGCCCGCTGCGCCGACCCCCGCACCGACCCCCGCACCGGTCGCACCCGTCGCGGCAGAGCCGGCGCCGGTCCCGCCACCGCCGCCCGCACCGGTCGAGCCGACACCGCCGAAGCCGGTCGTCAAGCCTGTCGAGAAACCTACCGAAAAGCCGGCCGAGAAGCCTTCCGAAAAGCCTCCCACCAAGCCGCCCGTCAAGCCGGTCGAGAAACCGGTCGAGAAGCCGGTCGAGAAGCCGGTCGAGAAGCCCGCCCCCAAACCCGAGCCGCCCAAGGCCGACGGTGCCCACTTCGTGGTCCAGGTCGGTGCCTTCGCCGAGGCGAATGCGGTGCGCGAGACCCGGGCGAAGCTGGACAAGCTGGGTCTGCGTTCGAGCGTGCAGACCGTCGAGACGCCCGGCGGCACCCGTACACGCGTGCGGGTCGGCCCCTATGCCTCGCGCGAGGAGGCCGACAAGGCCGCTGCCCAGCTGCGCGCCGCCGGCCTGCCCGGCATGATCGTGCCGCAATGAGGCCCGCCCGATGACGCTGGACGCCTCGTGGGTCGACATCGGCGCAGTCGTGATCCTGGCGCTGTCGGTGCTGCTCGGTCTGCTGCGCGGGCTGGTGCACGAGGTGCTGTCGGTGCTCGGCTGGCTGGTCGCCTGGCTGCTGGCCCGTTCGGCCGCCTTGCCGGTCGGCGACTGGCTGGGCTGGGCGCCGCCGGGGTCCAGCCTGCGCGTGGGCATCGGCTTCGTGCTGACCTTAGCGCTGGCGATGCTGGTCTGGCGCATCCTGTCCTGGCTGCTGTCGCAGATCATCAAGGCCAGCGTGCTGGCACCGGTCGACCGCGTGCTGGGGGGGCTGTTCGGGATGCTGCGCGGCGCGCTGATCGTCGTGCTGCTGGTGACGCTGGCCGGCTTCACGCCGCTGGCGCGCAAGCCGTTCTGGCGCGAATCGGTCTCGGTGACGGCCGCCCAGGCCGCACTGGCCGGCGTCAAGCCCTATCTGCCGGACGACTGGACCCAGCCTTCGGGCCGGCGCGTGACGCCTTGAGCGTGGACAATACGGGTTGTCCCGCAGCGGCTGGCCCTCGACCCTCGACGGCGGCGCTTGCGGGATCCCTTTTTTCGGAGTGAACGATGTGTGGCATCGTCGGGGTGACGTCGAACTCGCCCGTCAATCAACAGATCTATGACGCCCTGCTGCTGCTGCAGCACCGCGGCCAGGATGCCGCCGGCATCGTGACGGCGGTGGGCACCAAGTTCTTCATGCACAAGGCGCGCGGCATGGTCCGCGACGTGTTCCGCACCCGCAACATGCGTGCGCTGCCGGGCACGATGGGCCTGGGCCAGGTCCGCTACCCGACCGCCGGCAATGCCTACAGCGAGGAAGAGGCCCAGCCCTTCTACGTCAACGCGCCGTTCGGCGTTGTGCTGGTCCACAACGGCAACCTGACCAACGCGCATGCGCTGAAGCAGGAGCTGTTCGACATCGATCGCCGCCACATCAACACCGAGAGCGACACCGAGGTCCTGATCAACATCCTCGCGCACGAGCTGGAACTGGCCGCGCGGGACCTGCCGCTGTCGCCGGTGGAAGTCTTCAAGGCCGTGGCCGCCGTGCATCGGCGCGTCAAGGGTTCGTATGCCGTCGTCGCGCTGATCGCCGGCTATGGCCTGCTGGCCTTCCGCGACCCGTACGGCATCCGGCCGCTGTGCCTGGGCTCGCAGCAAGGCGCCAAGGGCGTCGAGTGGATGGTGGCCAGCGAATCGGTCGCGCTGGAAGGCTCGGGCTTCCGCATGCTGCGCGACGTGGCGCCCGGAGAGGCCGTGTTCATCGACATGAACGGCGAACTGCACGCACAGCAGTGCGCCGTTTCGCCGTCGCTGAACCCGTGCGTGTTCGAGTTCGTGTACCTCGCGCGGCCCGACTCGGTGATCGACGGCGTGTCGGTCTACCACGCCCGCCTCAACATGGGCGAGACGCTGGCCCAGCGCGTGATCAACACGATGCCGCCGTCGGACATCGACGTCGTCATCCCGATCCCCGAATCGAGCCGTCCGTCGGCCATGCAGCTGGCGCAGAAGCTGGGCAAGCCGTATCGCGAAGGCTTCGTCAAGAACCGCTACGTCGGCCGCACCTTCATCATGCCGGGCCAGGCGGTGCGCAAGAAGAGTGTGCGCCAGAAGCTCAACGCGATCGGCATGGAGTTCAAGGGCCGCAACGTGCTGCTGGTCGACGACTCGATCGTGCGCGGCACGACCTCCAAGGAGATCGTGCAGATGGCCCGCGAGGCCGGCGCCAACAAGGTCTACATGGCCTCGGCCGCGCCGCCGGTGCGCTACCCGAACGTCTACGGCATCGACATGCCGACCAGCGAGGAGCTGATCGCGCACAACCGCTCGATGGAGGAGATCCGCGCCTACATCGGCTGCGACGCGCTGATCTACCAGGACGTCGACGCGATGAAGCGCGCGGTGGCTGCACTGAACCCGGCGCTGGCGGGCTTCGAGGCCTCGTGCTTCGACGGCGTCTACATCACCGGCGATGTCAGCGCGGCCGACTTCCAGGCCATGCAGACCCAGCGCAGCAACCAGCCCCAGGACGAGGAAAGCGCTGCCGATCGCGGCCGTCTTGCCCTCCAGAACGCCAGCGAATGAACCCGGGCCCGAGACGGGAACCCGCAACGAGCGCCACATGACGACCGACACGAACCGATCCAGGACCGAGCCGAAACGCCTGCCCCGCGTCGACCTGCCCGCCGATGCGCGGCTGGACACGCTGGCCGTGCGCGAGGGCCTGCCCGCGACGCCCTGGGGCGAGAACTCCGAGGCGCTGTTCCTGACCAGCAGCTTCGTCCACCCCGATGCGGCGACCGCTGCGGCGCGTTTCGCCAACGAGGAAGAGGCCTTCGTCTACAGCCGCTTCACCAATCCGACGACGATGATGATGGAGCGCCGGCTGGCCGCGCTCGAGGGGACCGAGTCCTGCATCGCCACGTCCAGCGGCATGGCCGCGATCATGCTGCTGGTGATGGGCCTGCTGAAGGCCGGCGACCACGTCGTCTGCTCGCGCAGCGTGTTCGGCTCGACCATCAAGCTGCTGCAGGGCGAGTTCGGCAAGTTCGGCGTCCAGACCACCTTCGTCTCGCAGACCGACGTGGCCGAGTGGCGTGCCGCGATCCGGCCCGAGACGAAGCTGCTGTTCGCCGAGACGCCCAGCAACCCGCTGACCGAGGTCTGCGACATCCGCGCGCTGGCCGACATCGCCCATGCCGCCGGTGCGCTGCTGGCGGTCGACAACTGCTTCTGCTCGCCGGCCCTGCAGCAACCGGTGAAGCTGGGCGCCGACCTGATCATCCATTCGGGCACCAAGTACCTGGACGGCCAGGGCCGCGTGGTGGCCGGCGCGATCTGCGGGCCCGAGGCCATCGTCGAAGGCAAGTTCGTCCCGGTGATGCGCTCGGCCGGCATGTGCCTGTCGCCGTTCAACGCCTGGGTCGTGCTCAAGGGCCTGGAGACGCTGGCGATCCGGATGCGCGCGCAGAGTGAGTCGGCACTCGCGCTGGCGCAGTGGCTCGAACAGCAGCCGCAGGTGGCCGCCGTCTGGTATCCCGGGCTGCCGTCGCATCCGCAGCATGAACTGGCCATGTCGCAGCAGAACGGCTGCGGCGGCGCGGTCGTCAGCTTCGTCGTGCGGGGCGAGGGCGCCACGGCCGGTCGGGCCAACGCCTTCTCGGTCATCGACGCGACGCGCATCTGCTCGATCACCGCCAACCTGGGTGACACCAAGACGACGATCACGCACCCGGCCAGCACGTCGCATGGCCGCCTGACCGAAGAGCAGCGGCTGTCCGCCGGCATCACGCAGGGCATGATCCGCGTGGCCGTCGGCCTCGAGCACATCGACGACCTGAAGGCCGATCTCGCGCGCGGTCTGGCGCTGATCTGACCGGCCCGAACACGAACCGAATGAAGCTGCCCATGTCGCAAGTCCCCCCAGTCACCCAAGTCCGCACCCGCTTCGCGCCGTCACCGACCGGCTTCATCCACCTCGGCAACATCCGCTCGGCCCTCTACCCGTGGGCCTTCGCGCGGGCCACGAAGGGCGTGTTCGTGCTGCGCATCGAGGACACCGATGTCGAGCGGTCCTCGCAGGAAGCCGTCGACGTGATCGTCGAGGGCATGCGCTGGCTGGGGCTGGACCACGATGAAGGTCCGTTCTATCAGATGCAGCGCATGGACCGCTACAAGGAAGTGCTCGCGCAGATGCGTGCGCAAGGCCTGGTCTACCCCTGCTACATGAGCACGGCCGAACTCGATGCGCTGCGCGAGCGCCAGATGGCCGCCAAGGAGAAGCCGCGCTACGACGGCACCTGGCGCCCGGAAGAGGGCAAGGTGCTGCCGCCGGTGCCCGAAGGCGTGTTGCCGGTGCTGCGCTTTCGCACGCCCAAGGGCGGCTCGGTGGTCTGGGACGACAAGGTCAAGGGTCGCATCGAGATCAGCAACGACGAGCTCGACGACCTGGTCGTGGCGCGTCCGGACGGCACGCCGACCTACAACTTCTGCGTCGTGGTCGACGACATCGACATGAAGATCACCCACGTGATCCGCGGCGATGACCACGTCAACAACACGCCGCGGCAGATCCACGTCTTCCGTGCGCTCGGCCACGAGCCGCCGGTCTATGCCCACCTGCCGACCGTGCTCAACGAGCAGGGCGAGAAGATGAGCAAGCGCCACGGCGCCAAGCCGGTGACGCAGTACCGCGACGAGGGCTACCTCGCCGATGCGGTCGTCAACTACCTGGCCCGACTGGGTTGGAGCCACGGCGACGACGAGATCTTCAGCCGCGAGCAACTGATCGAGTGGTTCGACCTGGACCACCTCGGCCGCAGCGCCGGCCAGTTCGACGAGGCCAAGCTCCGCTGGGTCAACGCCCAGCACATGAAGCGCTGCGACAACGCGGTGCTGGCGGATCTGGTGGCGACGCAGCTCGAACGCATCGGCGTGAACGCGGTGGCCGACGAGCGTCTGGCGGCGCTGTGCGCGCTGTTCAAGGACCGCTGCAGCACGACGGTCGAGCTGGCGGACTGGCTGTCGATCTACTTCCGCGACGTCCAGCCGAGCGACGAGGACCGTGCCGCGCACCTGACCGATGCGGTGCGCCCGGCCGTTGCCTCGCTGGCGCAGCGTCTGGAGGATCTGGCGGCATGGGACGTGGCGTCGATCGCCCAGGCGCTCAAGGACACGCTGGGCGAGTACCGGCTCAAGATGCCGCAACTCGCCGTGCCGGTCCGCGTCGCGGTGTGCGGTCGTGCACAGACGCCGTCGGTCGATGCCGTGTTGTCGCTGTTCGACAAAAAAATTGTGCTCGAACGCTTGCGTCGTGTTTGAAACCACTCCATAATTGCATTCTCGCTTGAACAAGGCGGCGCTTGATGAAGCAAGCAGCGGCGGATGGCAAAAGACAGAAATGTCCTGAGATATCCAAGGCAGTTTGCGACGTCACCAACGGGGGTATAGCTCAGCTGGGAGAGCGCTTGCATGGCATGCAAGAGGTCAGCGGTTCGATCCCGCTTACCTCCACCAATTTGGGTGCCGCCGAGTTTGAACGAAAAGGTCTTGACCCCTTCGTCTAGAGGCCTAGGACACGACCCTTTCACGGTTGTAACAGGGGTTCGAATCCCCTAGGGGTCGCCAAGTTTGACGAGACTTGGCGGGAATCGCCAAAAGCGGTTCTGCTGATCGTCACCGACGCGGAGTGGTAGTTCAGTTGGTTAGAATACCGGCCTGTCACGCCGGGGGTCGCGGGTTCGAGTCCCGTCCACTCCGCCAAGTATCTTGCGGGTCATGCTCAAATCATGGCCCGTTTGTTTTTCAGTGATCGAATTGCGTCTGACCCCTTCGTCTAGAGGCCTAGGACACGACCCTTTCACGGTTGTAACAGGGGTTCGAATCCCCTAGGGGTCGCCAAATCTGCCGAGATTTGGCGGAAATCGTGCTAGCGATTTTGCAGATTCGGCCAGAGTTTGTTTGCCACTGCGGAGTGGTAGTTCAGTTGGTTAGAATACCGGCCTGTCACGCCGGGGGTCGCGGGTTCGAGTCCCGTCCACTCCGCCATCTGGTTTGCAGCCAGATTGGATGATCTCAATGGAAAAGCCGCTTCAGGAAATCCTGCAGCGGCTTTGTTGTTTCTGGCGCCGTCTGTGCAACGACGCCCTGTCTCTCGCCGGTCAGTCCTCGCCCAGCGCGCGTGCCGCGCCGGCCAGGGCAGGGGAGACGCTGGCGTCGATCACGTAGACGGGAATCGCGGCAAGGTAGCTCTCGAAACGGCCCTTGGACTCGAAGCGCTGGCGGAACTTTGAGCGGTCGAAGAACGCGCCCAGGCGCGGCACGATGCCGCCGCCCAGGTAGACGCCACCCAGCGAGCCCAGCGACAGCGCCAGATTGCCGGCGACGTTGCCCAGGAAGGCGCAGAAGTGTTCGACTGCCTCGACGCACGCCGCGTCGCTGCCGTCCAGCGCCTTCTGCGTGACATCGGCCGGCGACAGCGGCTGTGCCGCCGAGGCGTGCAGGTGCGACACCGCGTTGTAGAGGTTGACCAGCCCGCTGCCCGACAAGGCCCGTTCGGCCGAAACGTGGCCGAAGACGCGGCGCATGTGCTCCAGCACGGCAGCTTCGCGGTCATCGGTCGCGGCGAGCGTCACGTGACCGCCTTCTCCCGCCAGTGCCGTCCAGCCTGCGGCGCTGTGGATCAGTCCCGACACGCCCAGCCCCGTGCCCGCACCCAGAAGCGCGATCGGTGCGTTCGGACGTGCCGCACCGCCACCCAATTGGCGAATCTCGTGGGCCTTCAGCGAAGGCAAGGCCAGCGCCAGCGCGGTGAAATCGTTGATGACCACCAGCCGCTGCAGCCCCAGTTCTGCCTGCAGGCCCGACAGCGAGAAGCTCCAGTGGTGATTGGTCATGCGGACCTCGTCACCAGTGATCGGGTTGGCGATGCCGAAGGCCATCGAGCCCGGCTGGCCGCGACCGATGCGGGCGAGGTAGGCGCGTGCCGCGTCGGCCAGCTGGGCATGGTCGGCCGTCGGCAGCGTGTGCACGTCGGTGATCAGCGGCTCCGCTCCGTCGGCCGGGGCCTCGGCGATCCAGCCGAACCGGGCGTTGGTGCCGCCAATGTCGCCGACGAGTCGGGGGTAGGGGGCGTGCGGTGCGGAGGGCTTCATCGGCGTCTTCTTCTGGCGGGATTCGGGAAGGTGCGCGGCCCCTGGAGGGCGTTCGGCGCAGGCATCGGGCATCGTAGCGCGGCATCGGCGGCGCCAAGCCTCGCCCGGGTTACAAGCTGGGAACCAGTCCGCGTCTCAGCGCGTCCGGGCGGCTGCGGCCAGGCGGCGGGTCGCCTGGTCGACGCTGATGCGGTCGTTGTTCCAGAACTGGCTGACGATCTCCTGCAGCATGTCCTGCAAGGCCGGCGCCACGGCCATGCCGTGGGCGATCGAGGGCACCAGCGTGCCGCTGCGACCGGTCGAGACGAAGTCGCTGGCCGACAGGCGCGCGCAGTCGTCGAAACGTGCCAGGTTCATCGCCATGCGCACCGGGATCGAGCCCTTGTTGAGGTTGAAGACCTCCTGGAACTCGGGCGACAGGATCGCGGTCGCCAGGTCCTTCTGTGCCCGGATGCGTTCCTCGCCCTGGACCTGGAACATCGCGAACGAGTCGATGTTGAAGGTGTAGGCCTTCGCCGTTCCGGGGGCGGCGACGCACAGGAAGTCCTTGCCCGGCACCTTGCCCGCTGCGACGAACTCGCCCTTGGCCCAGTCGCCCATCAGCTGCATGCCGGCTTCGCCGCGGATCACCATCGCGGTCGCCTCGTTCCAGTCGCGCCCGGGCGCGTCGCGGTCTGTGTAATCCTTGATGCGCCGGAAGGTGGTGAGCGCCTGCTTCATCGTCTCGCCATACAGCGTGGGCGGATCGAGCTGGACCAGGGCGCGGCGATAGAAGTCTGCACCGCCGATGCCGAGCACGACGCTCTCGAACAGCGTGAACTCCTGCCACGACTGACCGCCGTGGGCCACCGGGATCAGGCCGGCCGCCTTCAGCCGGTCGGCCGCCACGAAGAACTCGTCCCAGTTCGTCGGCAGCCGCGCACCGGCCTTCTTCAGGGCGTCCGGGTTGGCCCACAGCCAGTTGACGCGGTGGACGTTGACCGGCACGGCGACGTACTTGCCCTGGAACTTCATGGCATCGGCCACCACCGGCGGCAGCAGGCTGTCCCAGCGGTCACGGCTGGCGATGTCGTCGAGCTGGGTCAGCAGCCCTTCGCGGGCCCATTGCTGGATCGTCGCCCCCTTGATCTGCGCGGCGGCCGGCGCATTGCCCGACTGGACCCGCGCCTTCAGCACCGACATGGCCGACTCGCCCCCGCCGCCGACGACGACGAAATCTCGCCAGGCGTGCCCCTGTTTCTCGAGCTGGGCCTTCAGCGCCGCGACCGAGCGGGCCTCGCCACCGGAGGTCCAGTAGTGCAGGACCTCCACCTCTCCGGCGCGCGCCCCCGCCAGCAGCGAGCCGGCGAGCGCGCCCAGCTGCAACAGGCGTTTCGTGCGTGAGGGCCTTGCCGTCATGTCGGCGCTCTCGAAGGCGCTGCCGGCAGGGTGATGCGCACGCGCAAGCCGCGTGGCTGCAGGCCCTGCATGGTGACGCGGCCGTGATGACGCTCGACGATCTCCTTGACGATCGCCAGCCCGAGGCCACAGCCGGTGCCTTCGGCGGTGGCCCTGAAGAAGCGGTCGAAGACCTGGCCCTGCAGGGCCGCCGCGATGCCGGGCCCGTTGTCGTCCACCTCGACCGTCACGCCGTCCGGGCCATCAACACGACAGCGCACGCTCACTTCGGCGCCACGGCCGCTGTAGCGGATCGCGTTGTCGATCACGTTGCTCAGTGCTTCGCGGATCAGCAGCGCATTGCCCTCGACCCAGTGCGCCGTGACCGGTCCGGCGGGCGCATCGCCGTCCGCTTCAGGCGTCTCGGGTGACGGGCCTTCGGTCTCGTCGATGCCGAGGTCGATGCCGGCCTTCAGGGCGCGCGGCACCAGTTCGGCGGTCAGGTCATGGGCGAGACGCCGCAGGTCGAACCGGCTGCGGGCCTGCGCGGCGGCCGACTCCGGTTCGGCGCGGGCCAGCGTCAGCAGCTGCGTGACCAGGTGGGCGCTGCGCGTGGCGCTCTCGTGCACGCGGGCCAGCCGGGCGTGCAGCACCGGGTCGGTCGTCTCGCGCAGTGCCAGTTCGGTCTGGCTCTTGAGGCCGGCCAGCGGTGTGCGCAGCTGGTGGGCGGCGTCGCTGATGAAACGGCGCTGGTGCACGACGTTGTCGCGCACGGCCGCCAGCAGCGTGTTCAGCGCGGCGGCGAGGTCGCGCACCTCTTCGGGCGCGGCGTCGAGCTCGATCGGCGCGAGGTCGTCAGGGCCGCGTCCGCTGACCGCGTCACGCAGACGGGCCAGCGGCGCCAGGCCGGTGCGCACGCCGACGCTCACGAGCAGCCACATCGCCGCCATCAGCAAGGACAGCGGCAGGGCGGTGTCGACCAGGATCGTGCGGGTCAGCGCCTCGCGGCTGACGCGGCTCTTGGCAATCTGCACGCGCATGCGCTGCGGCGCGGCCAGATCGCCCCACTGCAGCGTGATCGCGGCGACACGCACGGCGGTCTGCAGCGACTGCTGCGGCGGACCGGTCTCGATGACGGCGTCGTAGAAGACGGGCTGATCGATCGGCTCCGGAACCTCTGGCGGCGGCGGCGGCAACTTCAGGTTGCCGAGGATGAACTGGCCCGGCGGCGTGCTGACCATGTAATAGACCTGGTCGTCGGGGTCGGACTCGATGATGTCCTTGGCCGCACGCGGGAAGTCGACCCGAAGGCCCGAACCGGTCGGCTTGACCTGCCGAGCCAGCGCCCGGGACGCGAGGTAGAGCCCGCGGTCATTGGCCTGGTTGGCGTGGCGCAGCGCCACGTTGTAGCTGACGCCGGCGGCGGCCAGCCACAACACCAGCTGCGGCAGCAGCAGCCACAGCAGCAGGTGACGGTGCAGCGAGCGACGTCCCGGTGACAGCACCGGCACGCGCTGGAAGAGTCGGCTGGACCCGGGGGGGTTCGACGGGTTCATCGGCCGGCCGGGCGGACGTCAGTCCTGCGTCTCGAGCAGGTAACCCAGCCCGCGCACCGTGCGGATGCCCACACCCGAACCTTCGAGCTTGCGGCGCAGGCGGTGGATGTAGACCTCCAGCGAACTCGGGCCGCCGCTCTCGGACAGGTCGGCGGACCAGGCCTGGGCGATCTGCTCCTTGGTGATGACCTTGCGCCGCTGCGTCAGCAGCAGGTCCAGCAGCAGCCATTCGCGCGGCGTCAGCTCCATCGACTGGCCGGCGATCGTGGCGCGGCGCAGGTCGCGGTCGAAGACCAGCTGGCCGACGGCGGTGGCGGTCGAGCCGCCCTCGAAGGCCGCTTCGTTCAGCCCGGCACGGCGCAGCACCGCGCGGATGCGGGCCTCCAGCTCGGGGAAATCGAAAGGCTTGGTGAGGTAGTCGTCCGCGCCGGCGTTGAGGCCGGCCACCCGGTGTTCGAGCGCATCGAGCGCCGTCAGGATCAGCAGCGGCATCTGCGGCTTGGCCTGCCGGACCCGCTGGACGACCGTCAGGCCGTCGACCAGCGGCAGGCCGAGGTCGATGATGCCGACCTCGAACGACTGCCGTGTCAGCAGGTACTCGGCGACCGCGCCGTTCTCTGCCACCTCGACCTGGAAGCCGGCCTGGCGCAGGTTGGCCGACAGGGCGTCCGCCAGGATGGCGTCGTCCTCTGCCAGCAGGGCGCGCAGGGCGTGGGTCATGTCGGCGTCACGCCTGCGAGCCGGGCGCCATTCAGGCGACGCCTTCGGCGATGCCGCCCATCACCTGGCTGAAGCCGCAGTCGACATAGGTGATCTCGGCGGTGACGCCCGAGGCCAGGTCCGACAGCATGAAGGCGGCGACGTTGCCGACGTCCTCGATCGTGACGTTGCGGCGCAGCGGGGCGTGGTTCTCGACCACGTCGAGGATCTTGCCGAAGCCCTTGATGCCCGACGCGGCCAGCGTCTTGATCGGACCGGCCGAGATGCCGTTGACGCGGATGCCCTTCGGGCCGAGGCTGGACGCGGTGTAGCGCACGCTGGCTTCGAGCGACGCCTTCGCCAGGCCCATCGTGTTGTACGACGGCACGTAGCGCACGGCGCCAAGGTAGCTCAGCGTCAGCAGCGCCGCGTTCGGGCGCAGGCGCGACGCGGCAGCCTTGGCCATGGCCGGGAAGCTGTAGGCCGAGATGTCGTGCGCGATGCGGAAGGACTCGCGGCTCAGGCCATCGAGGAAATCGCCGGCGATGGCCTCGCGCGGCGCGAACCCGATCGAGTGCACGAAGCCGTCGAAGCCTTCCGGCCAGGCGACGCCGAGGTCCGCGAACATCTGGTCGATCTGCTCGTCGTTGCCGACGTCGCAGTCGAAGATCAGCTTGGAGTCGAATTCGGCGGCGAATTCGGTGATGCGGTCCTTGAAGCGTTCGCCCACGTAGCTGAAGGCCAGTTCGGCCCCCTCACGGTGACAGGCGCGCGCGATGCCATAGGCAATCGAGCGGTTGGACAACAGGCCGGTGATCAGGAGGCGCTTGCCAGCGAGAAAACCCATGGAGTCTCCGTTCGAATAAAGCCCGGGATTGTGGCACGCCAGGGAGGCAAAGTTCACGATTGGTTGCCGGTTCGGGCGCTCTCGGCTATCATCGGCGTTTCGCGTGAAGGCTTTGCAGGCGCATCGGGCGTACGCCTCGGGCTGGTTTTCGGACCGGTTCAAGGGTCGGGTCCGGTTGAGTCGGTCGACGTCACCGGGAACAGGAATCATGGGGCTGGCGTTGCCGGCTGCCAGGACATGTTTCGGGTGCCAGAAGGGATGGGCGGAGCTTCCGGCCCATTTTTTTTGCGCGTGTGGTTCGTGAGGGTGTCGCTCCGCTGCTGGTGGAGAGGCCCTGCGAATCCCGCCGACAAGAGGTCTTGATGCGACATCCGGCGCGGGTCGGGCGGCGCAGCGGTGTTGGTGTCCTTCGGGGTGTCATCGTTGAGCTGACCGGCCTGTTGCGGCAGACACCGCGGTGGTCTCGTCTGGAGGCCAGGGTCTGGCAGCCGGCTGCATGGCGGGCAAGGCGACCGGTCTTGCGACGCTGCGCGGCCTGGGCTGCCTTTGGTCGTGTGGTGCTGTGCCGTCTGCCGGGTTGTCGCCTGGCGCGGGCGGGTTAGTGAAGTCTGGCGTGTGACACGGGGTTTGGGACGACGTTGATGAATTGGCTGCAGGCCGTCGAGAAGACAGTGACCGGGATGGGCTACGAGCTCGTGGAGTGCGAGCGGGGTGCCCGTGGCCTGCTGCAGGTCAGCATCGACCGCGTGCCCGGCGTCGTCTATCCGACCGGGCCCAGCGAGTTCGTGTTGGTCGAGGACTGCGAGATCGTCACCCGCCAGTTGCTCAATGTTCTCGAGGTCGAGAACGTCGACTACGCCCGGCTCGAGGTCGCCTCGCCGGGTCTCGATCGTCCGCTGCGCAAGCCGGCCGACTACGCCCGCTTCGAGGGCCTCGAGATCGAGATCACGCTGAAGGTCCCGTTCCAGGGCCGCAAGAACTACAAGGGTGTGCTGCGCCTCGTCGCGGCCGCTCCCGCCATTCCCGATGTGGCGTCCACCGACGCCACCGCTGCCACGGCGCCGGTCGCCGATGCGGTGACGAGTTACGAGCTGATCTTCAAGGTCGGCAAGGAAGACACGGTGCTGGGCTTTGTGCTCGACGAGGTCCGCGAGGCACGACTGGTGCCCGTGGTGGACTTCAAGGGGCGCAAGCGCCGCACCGAGGTGGCGCCCGAAGGCGCGGCCGAGCAGACCGGAGGTCACGAAGAATGAACCGCGAACTGTTGATGCTGGTGGACGCGATCTCGCGCGAGAAGAACGTCGACCGTGATGTGGTGTTTGGCGCCGTCGAGCTGGCGCTGGCATCGGCCACCAAGAAGCTGTACGAGGGCGAGGTCGACATCCGCGTGTCGATCGATCGCGAGACCGGCGTCTACGAGACCTTCCGGCGCTGGCATGTCGTGCCGGACGAGGCCGGCCTGCAGCTGCCCGAGGCCGAGATCCTGCATTTCGAGGCCAAGGAACAGATTGGCGAGATCGATGTGGACGACTACATCGAGGAGCCGGTCGAGTCCGTGCCGATCGGTCGCATCGGCGCTCAGGCGGCCAAGCAGGTCATCCTGCAGAAGATCCGTGACGCCGAGCGCGAGCAGCTGCTCAACGACTTCCTCTCGCGTGGCGAGAAGATCTTCGTGGGCACCGTCAAGCGCCTGGACAAGGGCGACATGATCATCGAGAGCGGCCGCGTCGAAGGCCGCCTGCGCCGCAACGAGCTGATCCCCAAGGAAAACCTGCGCACCGGCGACCGCGTGCGGGCCATGATCATCGAGGTCGACCCGACCTTGCGCGGCCCGCAGATCGTGCTGTCGCGTTCGGCGCCGTCCTTCATGATCGAGCTGTTCCGCCAGGAAGTGCCCGAGATCGAGCAGGGCCTGCTGGAGATCAAGAGCTGCGCCCGTGATGCCGGTTCGCGCGCCAAGATCGCCGTGCTGTCGCGTGACAAGCGCGTCGATCCGATCGGCACCTGCGTCGGCGTGCGCGGTTCGCGCGTCAACGCGGTCACGAATGAGCTGGCCGGCGAGCGGGTCGACATCGTGCTGTGGTCGGAAGACCCGGCGCAGTTCGTCATCGGCGCCCTGGCACCGGCCAACGTGCAGTCCATCGTCGTCGACGAGGAGAAGCACGCGATGGACGTCGTGGTCGACGAGGAGAACCTCGCCATCGCGATCGGCCGCGGTGGCCAGAACGTGCGGCTCGCCTCCGAGCTGACCGGCTGGCGCATCAACATCATGACGGCCGAGGAATCGGCCGCCAAGCAGGCCGAGGAAAGCGATGGCATCCGCGCGCTGTTCGTCGACAAGCTCGATGTCGACGAGGAAGTTGCCGACATCCTGATCGCCGAGGGCTTCACCAGCCTCGAAGAGGTGGCCTATGTCCCGATGCAGGAAATGCTCGAGATCGAGGCCTTCGACGAGGAAACGGTGCAGGAGCTGCGCACCCGTGCCAAGGACGCCCTGCTGACGATGGAAATCGTCCGCGAGGAGAAGGTCGAGGAGGTGTCCCAGGACCTGCGCGACCTGGAAGGCCTGACCGCCGACCTGATCGCCCGCCTGTCCGATGGCGGCGTCCACACCCGTGACGATCTGGCCGATCTGGCCGTCGACGAGCTGACCGAGATGACCGGCATCGACGACGCGGCCGCCAAGGCCCTGATCCTCAAGGCGCGCGAGCACTGGTTCACCACCTGAACCACCCCGCCGCACCGACCCCTACACCGCCGCACACGCACGTTCCCCGAGGAAAGCACCACATGGCAGTGACCACCGTTGCCCAGTTCGCGACCGAGCTCAATCGCCCGGAGTCGACACTGCTCGAGCAACTCCAACACGCTGGCGTGAGCAAGGCCTCGGCGAGCGATCCGCTGACCGAGTCCGACAAGGAAAAGCTGCTGGCTTACCTGCGCAACTCGCATGGCACCAACAGCGCCGACCGCAAGAAGATCACGCTGACGAAGAAGTCGACCAGCGAGATCAAGCAGGCCGACGCTTCCGGCAAGGCCCGCACCATCCAGGTCGAGGTTCGCAAGAAGCGCGTGTTCGTCAAGCGCGACGACGTCGGTTCGACCGGCGGCGATGCCGTGGCCGAGGCCGATGACCTCGAGGCCCAGCGCGCCGAGGAAGAAGCCGCCCGTCAGGCCGAGCTGCAGCGCGAGCAGGAGGCCCAGGCCGCCGCTGAACGCCAGCGCGAGGCTGAAGAACAAGCCCGCCGCGAACGTGAAGCCCGCGAGCAGGCCGAGCGCGAGGCCGCCGAGCGCGCCGCCGCCGAAGCCGCTGCACGTGCAGCCGCCGAGGCCGCTGCCGCTGCCGCCGCCGCTGCCGTGTCGACCCCGGTGTCGACCGGTGCGCCGGCCGACGCCGCCAAGCCGGCCGAGGCACCCGCGCCGGCCGCGCCGGTGGCTGCTGCGCCCGCCGCCGCACCCGCCGTGGCGCCTGCGGCTGCCCCTGTGGCCGCCGCCCCCGCGTCGGGTCTGCGTGTCGTCAAGGCCGCCGACATCGCCGCCGGCGAAGCCCAGAAGGCCGCCGAGCTCGATAAGCGCCGCAAGGCCGCCGAGGCCGAGGCCGCCGCGATCCGCGCCATGATGTCCGCGCCCAAGAAGGTGCTGACCGCCAAGAAGCCGGAAGAGCCGAAGCCGGCCGTACCGGCGCCGGGCGCGACGCCCAAGGACGGCATCAAGGGCACCATCCACCGTCCGAAGACCGGCGCTGCGCCGGGCGCTCCGGGCGCCGCCGCCACCGCCAAGCCGGGCGAGAAGAAGTCGGTCAAGTCCGAGAAGCTCTCGTCGAGCTGGGCCGATGACAAGAAGCGTGGCACGCCGGCCGCGCCGGCCAAGGGCCGTGGTCCGGACACCAGCCGCGGTGGCTGGCGTTCGCCGGCCGGTGGCCGTGGGGGTCGCCGTGGCGACCGCAACGACAGCGGCTCGAACTTCCAGGCCCCGGTCGAGGCCCAGGTCTACGAGGTCCATGTGCCCGAGACCATCTCGGTGGCCGACCTGGCGCACAAGATGAGCGTCAAGGCCTCCGAGGTCATCAAGAAGCTGATGCTGCTGGGCCAGATGGTCACCATCAACCAGCAGCTCGACCAGGAGACCGCGATGATCGTGGTCGAGGAAATGGGTCACAAGGCCTTCCCGGCCAAGCTCGACGACCCGGATGCCTTCCTGGAAGAGGAACACGCCGCCGCCTCGGGCGAGGCGCTGGCCCGCCCGCCGGTCGTCACCGTCATGGGTCACGTCGACCACGGCAAGACCTCGCTGCTGGACTACATCCGCACCACCCGCGTGGCGGCGGGCGAAGCCGGCGGCATCACGCAGCACATCGGCGCGTATCACGTCGAGACGCCGCGTGGCGTCATCACCTTCCTCGACACCCCGGGCCACGAAGCCTTCACGGCCATGCGTGCCCGTGGTGCGAAGGCGACCGACATCGTCATCCTGGTCGTGGCCGCCGACGACGGCGTGATGCCGCAGACCAAGGAAGCGATCGCCCACGCCAAGGCTGCCGGCGTGCCGGTGGTCGTCGCGATCAACAAGATCGACAAGCCGGACTCCAACCTCGAGCGCGTGCGCAGCGAGCTGGTGGCCGAGGGTGTCGTGCCGGAAGAGTTCGGCGGCGAGTCGCCGTTCTGCCCGGTGTCGGCCAAGACCGGCCAGGGCATCGACGAGCTGCTCGAGCAGGTGCTGCTGCAGGCCGAGGTGCTGGAGCTGACCTCGCCGGTCGAGGCGCTGGCCAAGGGCCTGGTGATCGAAGCCAAGCTCGACAAGGGCCGCGGTCCGGTGGCGACGGTGCTGGTGCAGTCGGGCACGCTCAAGCGTGGCGACGTGGTGCTGGCCGGCAAGAGCTATGGCCGCGTGCGCGCCATGCTCGACGAGGACGGCAAGGACGCGCAGGAAGCCGGTCCGTCGATCCCGGTCGAGATCCAGGGCCTGACCGAGGTCCCGGCCGCTGGCGACGAGTTCATGGTGCTGTCCGACGAACGCCGTGCCCGCGAAATCGCGACCTTCCGTCAGGGCAAGTACCGCGAAGTGACGCTGAACAAGCGCCAGGCCGCGAACCTCGAGAACATGTTCGACAGCATGGGTCAGGGTGCCGCGCAGATGCTGCCGCTGATCATCAAGGCCGACGTGCAGGGTTCGCAGGAAGCGCTGGCGACTTCGCTGCTCAAGCTGTCGACCGACGAGGTCAAGGTGCAGATCGTGCACGCCGCCGTCGGTGGCATCAGCGAGTCGGACGTCAACCTGGCGATCGCCTCGAAGGGCGTCATCATCGGCTTCAACGTGCGGGCCGATGCCGGTGCGCGCAAGCTGGCCGAAGGCAACGGCGTCGACCTGCGCTACTACAACATCATCTACGACGCGGTCGACGAGGTGAAGGCGGCGATGGCCGGCATGCTGGCGCCGGAGCAGCGCGAAGAGGCGCTCGGCACCGCCGAGATCCGCCAGGTCTTCGTGGCTTCGAAGATCGGCACGGTGGCCGGCTCGATGGTCACCTCGGGCCTGGTGCGCCGCAACGCGCGCTTCCGCCTGCTGCGCGACAACATCGTCATCTACACCGGCGAGATCGAATCGGTCCGTCGACTCAAGGACGATGTCAAGGAAGTCAAGGAAGGCTTCGAGTGCGGCATCAAGCTCAAGAACTACAGCGACATCTCCGAAGGTGACGTGCTGGAGATCTACGAGATCAAGGAAGTCGCGCGAACTCTCTGAGTCCGCTCGCTGCACCGCAGTCGTCGGGAGCCCCGCCTAGGCGGGGTTCCTCGTTTGAAAGACCTGAACCATGCGACACAAGAAGGCGGCGCCGAATCGGAGCTTCCGGGTCTCGGACCAGATCCAGCGTGACCTGTCCGAGCTGATCCGCACGCTCAAGGACCCGCGCATCGGCATGCTGACGATCAACTCGGTCGACATCACGCCGGACTATGCCCACGCGCAGGTCTATTTCTCGCTGCTGATCGGCGATTCGGCCGAATGCGAGGCGGCGCTCAACGAGGCGGCCGGTTTCCTGCGCAACGGCCTGTTCAAGCGCCTGCAGATCCACACCGTGCCGACGCTGCATTTCCACTTCGACCGCACCACCGAACGGGCGGCCGAGATCAACACGCTGATCCGGCAGGCGAACTCGACCCGCGCGCTGGACTCTGAAGACTGACCGCAACACTGAACCCCGAGCTGAACGGATGTCCGACCTGCTGACCGCCCCCGACACCGCACGTGCCCCCGCCGGCACGGGCGTGGGTGCGGCCGCTCCGGCGCCGCGCGTGCGCCTGCCGCGTCGGCCGGTGCATGGCGTGCTGCTGCTGGACAAGCCGGTCGGCTGGACCAGCAACGACGCGCTGCAGAAGGTCAAGAACCAGCTGCGCGCCGAGAAGGCCGGCCACACCGGCACGCTCGACCCGCTGGCCACCGGCCTGCTGCCGATCTGCCTGGGCGCGGCGACCAAGTTCTCGCAGGTCAGCCTCGAATCGGACAAGGCCTACCGCGCCACCCTGCACCTGGGCCAGACGACGGTCGGCGGCGACCGCGAGGGCGCCGTGCTGCTCGAACGCCCGGTGCAATGCGACCGCGCCGCGATCGAGGCCGCCTGTGCCGCGCTGAGCGGCGAGCAGCTGCAGCTGCCGCCGATGCATTCGGCGCTGAAGGTGCAGGGCAAGGCGCTCTACGAATACGCCCGCGAGGGCATCGTGCTGGAACGCACGCCGCGCGCGGTGACGATTCACCGCATCGACATCGTCGCGTGGGATGCTGCGGCGCCGCACGAGCTGGTGATCGACGTGCGCTGCAGCAAGGGCACCTACATCCGCACGCTGGCCGAGGACATCGGCGAGCGGCTCGGCTGTGGTGCCCACCTGTCGGCGCTGCGCCGCACCGCCAGCGGCCCCCTGCAACTGGCCCAGGCGATCTCGCTGGAAGATTTCCTGCAACTCGACGAGGCCGGCCGCGAGGCCTGTCTCCTGCCGCCGGACGCGCTGCTGCGCGACTGGCCGGCGCTCACGCTGGCGGCCGATGACGCCGCCCGGTTCCTGGCCGGCATGCGCCGCCGCGGCCAGGGCCCCGACCAGGCGGCCGTGCGTGTCTACGGCCCGGATGGCCGCACGCTGCTCGGCAGCGCACACATCACAGCAGGCGAACTGATCGCCGACCGCCTTCTCAGCCCTCTCGAAATCCAGGCCATGCGGCCCGTTGCCGCAGCCTCAACGCCATGACCAAGCAAATCCGCAACATCGCCATCATCGCCCACGTCGACCACGGCAAGACCACCATGGTGGACCAGCTCCTGCGCCAGAGCGGCACCTTCGCCGAACACGAGAAGGTCGTCGACACCGTGATGGACAGCAACGCCATCGAACGCGAGCGTGGCATCACCATCCTGGCCAAGAACTGCGCCGTCAGCTGGGAAGGCACCCACATCAACATCGTCGACACGCCCGGACACGCCGACTTCGGTGGCGAGGTCGAACGTGCGCTGTCGATGGTCGACGGCGTGGTGCTGCTGATCGACGCCCAGGAAGGCCCGATGCCGCAGACCCGCTTCGTGACCAAGAAGGCGCTGGCGCTGGGCCTCAAGCCCATCGTCGTCGTCAACAAGGTCGACAAGCCGGGCGCCAAGCCGGACGCCGTCATCAACGCCGCCTTCGACCTGTTCGACAAGCTCGGCGCGACCGACGAGCAGCTCGACTTCCCCGTCGTCTACGCCTCGGGCATCAACGGCTGGACCTCGCTGGAAGAGGGTGCACCGGGCGAGCAGTGGGGCCCCGACATGTCGGCCCTGTTCAACACCGTGCTCAAGCACGTGCCGTCGCATGAAGGCGACCCGACCGCGCCGCTGCAGCTGCAGATCTCGGCGCTGGACTACTCGACCTTCGTCGGCCGCATCGGCGTCGGCCGCGTCAACGCCGGCACCGTCAAGCCGGGCATGGACGTGGTCGTCATGGAAGGTCCGGACGGCAAGGCCGTCAAGGGCCGCGTCAACCAGGTGCTGACCTTCCAGGGTCTGGACCGCGTGCAGGTGACCGAAGCCGGCCCGGGCGACATCGTGCTGATCAACGGCATCGACGAGATCGGCATCGGCGTGACCGTGACCGACCCGCTGAACCCGAGCCCGCTGCCGATGCTCAAGGTCGACGAGCCGACGCTGACGATGAACTTCTGCGTCAACACCAGCCCGCTGGCCGGCCGTGAAGGCAAGTACGTCACCAGCCGCCAGATCTGGGACCGCCTGCAGAAGGAACTGCAGAGCAACGTCGCGCTGCGCGTCAAGGAGACCGACGAGGACGGCATCTTCGAGGTCATGGGCCGGGGCGAACTGCACCTGACCATCCTGCTGGAGAACATGCGCCGCGAAGGCTACGAGCTGGCCGTCAGCAAGCCGCGCGTGGTGTTCCGCGAGATCGACGGCGTCAAGTGCGAGCCGATCGAGCTGGTCACCGCCGACGTCGAGGAAACCCACCAGGGCGGCGTCATGCAGGCGCTCGGCGAGCGCAAGGGCGAACTGGTCAACATGGAGCCGGACGGCCGTGGCCGCGTGCGCCTCGAGTACCGCATCCCGGCGCGTGGCCTGATCGGCTTCAGCAACGAGTTCCTGAACCTGACCCGCGGCTCGGGCCTGATCAGCAACATCTTCGACGGCTACGAGCCGCACAAGGGCGACATCGCCAGCCGCAAGAACGGCGTGCTGATCTCGATGGATGCCGGCGAGATCTTCACCTACGCGCTGGGCAAGCTCGATGACCGCGGCCGCATGTTCGTGAAGGCCGGCGACCCGGTGTACGAGGGCATGATCGTGGGCATCCACAGCCGCGACAACGACCTCGTCGTCAACGCGACCCGCACCAAGCAGCTGACCAACTTCCGTGTCAGCGGCAAGGAAGACGCGATCAAGATCACGCCGCCGATCGAGCTGACGCTGGAGTACGGCGTCGAGTTCATCGAGGACGACGAGCTGGTCGAGATCACGCCCAAGAGCGTGCGCCTGCGCAAGCGTCACCTGTCCGAGCACGAGCGCAAGCGCGCCTCGCGCGAATCGGCCGTCGCCTGAGTCCCGACGCTGAAGGTCGACCGGCCGGCATGATCGCGCTGACCCATCGCCGCGCCGTGGCCACCATGCTGGTGGTGACGCTGCTGTGGAGCATCGCCGGGGTGGTCTCGCGCCACCTCGATTCGGCCCGGTCCTTCGAGGTGACCTTCTGGCGCGCCGCCGCCAACGGCGTCGCGCTGGCGCTGCTGCTGTCGTGGTGGCGCGGCCCGGCGACGCTGTGGCGCAGCATCCGCGAGGGTGGCCGCACGATGTTCCTGTCGGCGCTGTGCTGGTGCGTGCTGTTCACGTCCTTCATGCTGGCGCTGACGATGACCACCGTCGCCAACGTGCTGATCACGATGTCGCTGGCGCCGGTGTTCACCGCGCTGATCGCCCGCATCGTGCTGGGCCAGCGCCTGCCGCTGCGGACCTGGATCGCGGTCGTCGTGGCCGGCATCGGCATCGCGTGGATGTACGGCTCGCAGGTCGGCGGCGGATCGGCCTCCGACCTCTGGGGCACGCTGGTCGCGCTGACCGTGCCGATCGCCGGCGCGACGATGTGGACGCTGGCGCAGGTCAACGCGCGGGCCCATCCGGACGACCGCCGCGACATGACGCCGGCCGTGCTGATCGGCACCACCTTGTCGGCCCTGCTGATGCTGGCGCTGGCCTGGCCGCTGCAGGCCAGCCGGCATGACGTCGGCCTGCTGGTGATGCTGGGCGTCGTGCAGCTGGCGATCCCGTGTGTGCTGGCGGTTGCCGTCGGCGCCGTGCTGAAGGCGCCCGAGGCCTCGCTGCTGGGCCTGCTGGAGGTGCTGTTCGGCGTCGCCTGGACCTGGCTGGGCTCGGACGAATCGCCGACCCCGGCGGTGATCGGCGGCGGCTCGCTGGTGCTGGCCGCGCTCGCCATCAACGAGGCGCTGGCGCTGTGGGGCTCACGCGATGAGCCTGTGCGGCCCTCGACCCCATCGACCCCATCGACGTCCACGACCCCATCGACCGCAACGACCTCGCGGGCCTGAGCCGGCCCGCTCCTGACGGAGTCCTGCCTTGTCTGCCACGCCTGCCACGCCTGCCACACCTTCGACGTCCGACACCCGCCCGGCCGAACCGCGCCTGACCTCGCTCTCGCATGGCGGCGGCTGCGGCTGCAAGATCGCCCCGGGCGTGCTGTCCGAGATCCTGCGCGGCACCGCCGCGATGCCGTTGCCGCCGGAACTGCTGGTGGGCATCGAGACCTCGGACGACGCCGCCGTCTACCGCCTCAACGACGAGCAGGCGCTGGTCGCGACGACCGACTTCTTCATGCCGATCGTCGACGACCCGCACGACTTCGGCCGCATCGCCGCGACCAACGCGATCAGCGACGTCTACGCGATGGGCGGCCGGCCGATCTTCGCGCTGGCGCTGGTGGGCATGCCGATCAACGTGCTGGGCACGGCGACGATCGGCCGCATCCTCGAAGGTGGCGCGAGCGCCTGCCGCGCTGCCGGCATCCCGATCGCCGGCGGCCACACGATCGACTCGGTCGAGGCCATCTACGGGCTGGTGGCGCTCGGCCTGGTCCACCCCGACCGCATCAAGCGCAACGCCGATGCACAGCCCGGTGACGTGCTGGTGCTGGGCAAGCCGATCGGCGTGGGTGTGCAGTCGGCCGCGCTGAAGAAGAACCTGCTGGACGACGCCGGCTACGCCCGGATGCTCGACACCACCACGCGCCTGAACACGCCGGGGCCGGACCTGGCGGCCATCGACGGCGTGCATGCGCTGACCGACGTCACCGGCTTCGGCCTGGCCGGCCACGCGCTGGAACTGGCGCGCGGCTCGCGCTGCGCCGTTCGGATCGACTGGTCGGCCGTGCCGCTGCTGGACGGCGTGCGCGGCCTGGCCGAACAGGGTTGCGTGACCGGCGCTTCCGGCCGCAACTGGGCCGGCTATGGCGCCGAGGTCACGCTGCCGGCCGGCTTCGCGGCGGTCGACCGCGCGCTGCTGACCGACCCGCAGACCAGCGGTGGCCTGCTGGTGGCGTGCGCGCCCGCCGCGCTGGACGCCGTGCTGGCGACCTTCCGCCGCCACGGCTTCGAGGCGGCCCGGCCGGTCGGCGAGGTGCTGTCGGCGACGGTCGAACGTCCGACCGGCCTGTACGTCGGCTGAACATCCGACAAGGATTCGACGATGTTCGAGCCGGTGATACCCGACCGGGTCTGAATTCGCTCGGGCGGCAGCCGATAGGGACGATGGGCAGGCCACGGGGCCTGCCAACTTCCCCCGGGTATCGCCTTGGTCGCCTCGTGTTTTCCTGACGCCTTCGATTCAGCGCCGCTGGTTTTCGCGCCGCAGCAGGTGCGCGAACGTGCCCGCCGGCTGAGGGTGGCCGAACAGCCAGCCCTGTGCCGCCGGACAGAGGTGCAGCCGCAGGTGTTCAAGCTGATCCTCGGTCTCGACACCTTCGGCCACGACGTCCAGGCCCAGGCTCAGGCCGAGTGCGACCACCGCATCGGTGATGGCCACGCTGGTGCGGTCACGGCCCATCGCGGCGACGAAGCAGCGGTCGATCTTCAGGCGGTTGACGGGATAGCGGCTCAGGTAGCCGAGCGACGAGTAGCCGGTGCCGAAGTCGTCGATCGCCAGCCGCACGCCCATCGCGCGCAGGCGGCGCATCGTCGGTGCCGCGTGCACGGGGTCCAGCAGCGCGCGCTCGACGATCTCCAGTTCGAGGCAATCCGCGTCCAGACCGGTCTCGCGCAGCACCTCGGCGACCAGGTCGACCAGGTCGTCGCGGGCGAACAGCGGGGCCGACACGTTGACGGCCATCAAGGGCGGCGCGATGCCCATGTCCTGCCAATGCCGCATCTGCTGGCAGGCGGTGCGCAGCGCCCAGGCGTCGAGGTGCCGGATCGCGCCACTGCGTTCGGCGGCGCCGATGAATTCGCCCGGCATGCGCAGGCCATGTGTCGGATCCAGCCAACGAAGCAGGGCTTCGACGCCAATCAATTGACGGTTGACGCAATCGAACTGGGCCTGGTAATGCAGCTCGAACTGGCCGCGGGCCAAGGCCCGCAACAGTGGCCGACCCTCGTCGGCGACGTCCGGATCGATGACATCCGAATCTTCCCAATCCGACATCTGCAGGGTGTCGCCGTTCGCCGCCGCAGCCAGGCTCAAGGTGCCATGAAGCGGTTCGATCACGGTCACGATCTCGTCGCCGCCGCGCCTGGCGACGCGCATCGGCAGGGGCATGGGCAGCGTGCGCTCGAAGTCGGGGCGCGCCGGTGCCGGCGAGGCGCCCATCCAGCGCTGCCACAGGCGGTAGGCGGTCCGGGATGTCGGGGTCATGCTCATGGGAGACGGCAGTCTTGGGTATGGCCTGAAAACCGGTTGCAGATCCGGTTTCTGATTCGGGAACAGTGTCTGGTCAGCCGGGTTCAACGCCCATCGGGCAGGGCTGAAATGGCTCAGGCTTCCCTGATTGCCCACATCAGTGCGGTGTGAACCAATCCCGGTTGTCACGGGTTCCTTGGCCGTGCATGCGCCCCACCGATCCACCCGCAGGCCTGACCGCAGTGAGCCGTCCCGAAGAGGGCAAGGCCGCCCGGGCGCCTGTTTTCCCCGCGTACCCTTGATGTCCGAGTTTCCCGACCACGACCTGGAGAGCCAGCAGCTGATCGAACGCCTGGGGCGTCAGATCGACCAGCTTCGCGAGGCCCGATCGCTGGCCCGCAGCATCCGCCGCCGCGCCGATGACGGCGCATCCCCGCTGATCGAGGAACTGCTGCACGCCGCACGTGCCACCTTGCACGCGCAGGCCCTGTCGCTGGACGACCTGCGCATGGCGCTGGCGCGATGCCAGCAACGGCTGCAGGAGCGCACGCCCGATCAGGACGGCACCGAACTCGTCTCCGATGACCGCGAGGCCCAGGACCTGCTGTTCCTGGCCCATCCGCAGGCGCTGCTGATCGTCGATGTCGAGACCCGCGCGATCCTGTCGGCCAACCCGGCCGCGTGCGAGCAGTACGGCTGGCGCGTCGAGGGCTGGCGCGGCCTGTCGCTGGGCGACCTGCACACCGGCGCGGAACACGCCCGGATGGACACCTACCTCGAACGCCTGGGCAGCGGCATGCCGGCCAGCGGCGGGCTGTGGCAGCACCGCCGCGCCGACGGTTCGACCTTCTTCGTGCACCTGAACTCGCGGCCGATGCACTACCAGGGCCGCGAGGCCCGGCTGATGCTGGTGCGCGACGTCTCCGAGTGGCTCGCGACCGTGTCCGCGCGCGAACAGGCTCTGCAGGCGCTGGGGCGTTCGGAGGCCAACCTGCAGGCCGCGCAGACGCTGGCGCGCATCGGCAGCTTCGAACACGACGTGCGCAGCGGCACCTTCCACTGTTCGCCGCAGCTGCTGCGCATGCTGGGCGGCCTGCCGATCGACGGCCGGCTGACGATGGTGGACATGCTCACCGCGCTGGACCCGCGCGACCGGCCGCTGCTGCTGGGCTTGCGCGACAAGGCGCTGGACGGCCACTCCGGCCAGATCATCGTGCGATGCCCGTGCCGCGGCGGCGGACGGATGATGCAGTGGCATGCCGTGCGGGTCGAACCCGAGACCGACCGCAACGGTCAGGTCATCCGGGTCCACGGCACGGTCCAGGACGTCACCGAATCGCAGCTGGCGGCGCAGGACCTGTCGGACCTGAGCGCGCAGCTGCGCGAGCTGTCGGCGCAGAGCGAATCCCGGCTGGACCAGCTGCGCAAGCGCATGGCGGCCGACCTGCACGACGGGCTGGGCCAGGTGCTCAGCACGATCAAGCTGCGCGTGCAGATGCTCGACCGCGCGGCCCCTGGCGGCGACGAGAAGGGCCGTGGCAGCGATGCCGTCGGCGAGCTGATCGACGAGGCCCTCGAGATGGTCCGCGACTTCAGCGCGCTGATGCGTCCGCCCGCGCTGGAACTCGGTCTGGCCAGCGCCATCGAATGGCTGGCCGACGACTTCCGGCTGCGCGCCGAACTGCCTTGCGAGGTGGTGATCGACGACCCGGCCGGCCGCTGCGCCACGCTGGACGACGACAGCACGCAGGACCTGTTCCGCATCGTCCAGGAATCGCTCGGCAACATCACCCGCCATGCGCAGGCCCGTCAGGTCAACGTGTCGCTGCGCGCCGGCACCGACGTGCTGGTGATCGAGGTGGTCGACGACGGCATCGGCTTCGACCTGGCCTTGCGCCGCCGGCATGGCCACTTCGGCCTGTTCGGCATGCAGGAGCGGGCCTTGCGCCTCGGCGCGCAGCTCCAGCTGCGCAGCGAGGCCGGCCAGGGTTGCAAGGTGCGGCTGGAGATGCCGTGGCCTGCGTCCAGCCGAACGATCGTCGGGGAGGGCCAGTCATGATCCGGATCGTGCTGGCAGATGACCACGCCATCATGCGGGCCGGTCTGGCGGAACTCTTCGCCGGTCAGGAGGACATGGACGTGATCGGCCAGGCCGCCAATGGCGAGGCGCTGTTCGAGCTGCTGCGCCGTGGCCTGCCCGATGTCCTGCTGCTGGACCTCAACATGCCCGGCGAGAGCGGGCCAGTGCTGCTGGCGCGCATCCGCCAGACCTGGCCGGCGCTGCCGGTGCTGGTGCTGACGATGCACGGCTCGCCGTCGATCGTGCAGCGCTCGCTGGAACAGGGCGCGCGCGGCTTCCTCAGCAAGGGCGCCGACATCCAGACGCTGATGACCGCCGTGCGCAAGCTCGCCGTCGGCGAGCGTTTCGTCGAGTCCGCGCTGGCGCAGCGCATGGTGCTGGACGGTCCGGGCGAGAGCGGCGAATGGCGCCTGACCCGGCGCGAGAAGGAAGTGCTCGCGCTGATCGTCGCCGGCGTGCGCCTGGGCGACATCGCCGACCGGATGTTCCTCAGCGCCAAGACGGTCAGCACCCACAAGATGAACCTGATGCGCAAGCTTGGCGTGGACAACAACGCCGACTTGATCCGGCTCGCGATGCGCAGCGGTCTGGACATGTAGGCTCCGGCCGGCAGTAGCAGACGACGACAACGGCAACGGCAACGACAACAACCGCGACACCGACCGTCAAACCGCATCGGGGACCAGGGATGGACAGGATGATCGAGAAGGCCGCCGGACCGCCAGGCTGGCGCAGGGGCCTCCGGGCGGCATGGCTGCTCGTGCTCGCGCTGGGGGCGTTGCTGGCCGGCCCGGCCCGGGCGATGGATGCCGTGTCGGTGCAGCTGAGCTGGTCGCACCAGTTCCAGTTCGCCGGCTACTACGTCGCGCTGGCGCGCGGCTACTACCGCGAGGAAGGTTTCGACGTCGAGCTGCGCCCGGGGGGTTATGGCTCGGCCTCGTCGATCAACGCCGTGCGGCTCGGGCTGGCGCAGTTCGGCGTCGGCAATTCGGGCCTGGCGCTGGCACGGATGAAGGGCGAGCCGGTCGTGGCGCTGGCCGCGATCCTGCAGGAGTCGCCACTGGTCTGGATCGCCCGGCGCGCTCCGTCCGACGGCCGCACGGCCGACCATCCACCGACCGGTCCGAAGCTGGCCGAACTGGCGTCCGGGCGCGTCATGTGGCGCGGCAACCTGGCCGATCAGGCCGAACTGGCCGTGCCGCTGGCGGCCGTGGGCATCGACCTGGCCCGACTGCCGCAGGTCCTGCCGCCTGATCCGGTCGACCGGTTCGCCGAGGGCGAGCTCGACCTGATGGCGGGCTACCGCACGGTCGAGGCCCAGGAGCTGGCCTGGCGCGGGGTGCCGCACTGGATCATCGAGCCCGACCGGCGCCTGCCGGGCTTCTACAGCGAGGTGCTGTTCACCTCCGAGGCCCTGCTGGCGCGCGAGCCGCTGCGGGTCGAACGTTTCCGTCGCGCGACCTTGCGAGGCTGGCAGGCTGCCTTCGACGACATCGAGGGCACGGCGATGCTGATCCATCGCCTGTACACGCCGCACCAGAGCGTCGAGCAGCTGGTGCTGGAAGGCCAGGAGATGGAGCGCCTGAGCCGCCGCGACGACATCGAGCTGGGCCACATGAGCCAGTCGCACTGGCAGCGCGTGGCGGTCGAGCAGGTCCGGCTGGGGCTGGCCGGCAGGGATGACGCCGCCCGGCTGGAGGGCCTGCTGAGACCGGAGCGGCACGAGTCGGTCGCGCTGTTGCCCGATCCGATCCGCCTCGCCCTCGGCGGGCTGGTGCTGGCGCTGTGGCTGACCGTCTGGGGCCTGTGGCGCATCGCCGCGCGGGGCCGGGCCGAGATCGAGCAGCTCAAGGCGGCCCGTCAGCAACAGGGCGACGACGACCTGCGCTTCCAGTTCCTGATGGACGTCGCGCCCTTCCCGGTGCTGATGTTCGGCATCCGCGACGGCCAGGTCGCCTATGCCAACGAACGCGCGATCGGCGCGCTCGGTCTGGCCAGCAGCACCGCCGAGCTGCGCATCCACGACAGCCTGCCGGCGCTGCGCCCGGGTGGCGAACTGATGCAGCGCCTGCAGAGCAGCCGCATCCTGCGCGACATCGAGCTGGAGCGGCCGGGCGTCGGCGCCGAGGCGGCGCACTGGTCGCTGCTAACGATGCGGGCGGTCGAATACGAGGGCAAGCCCTGCGCGTTCGCCGCGGCCATCGACATCACCATGCGCAAGCGCGCCGAGATCGAGCTGACGCTGCTGTCGGCCCAGCGCGGCCGGATCATCGAGGAGGTCGAGCAGCTGCAGTCCAAGCTGCGTGACGCCAGCGTGCGCGATCCGCTGACGGGCCTGTTCAACCGCCGCTACCTGGACGCGACGCTGCGCCGCGAGATGCACCGGGCCCAGCGCGAGAACCGCCCGCTGGCGCTGATGGTGGTCGACGCCGACCACTTCAAGCGCGTCAACGACCACTACGGCCATGCCGGTGGCGACGAGGTGCTGCGCCAGATCGCCCGTGTGCTGCAGGACAACCACCGCAGCGAGGACGTGGTCTGCCGCTACGGCGGCGAGGAGTTCGTGGTCGTGCTGCCCGGCTCGGACCTCGATTTCGCGGCGTCCCGTGCCGACGAGATGCGCAAGACCATCGCGGCGCTGGAGATCCCCACCGACGGCGGCTTTGCCCACATCACCGTGTCGATCGGCGTGGCCGCGACGCTGCCGGGCGACGATGCCGACCTGCTGTTCAAGCGCGCCGATGCGGCCGTCTACGAGGCGAAACACGCCGGGCGCAACCGCGTCGTCGTCTCGGCACCCGACGCTGCGGCGGGCGCCGAGGCTGCGACGTGAACCGGCGCACCGACGCGGCGACACCGGAAGGCGGCGCCGGCGACAAGCCGGTGGCGGCCGCCGGACTGCCGCAACCGGGCGACCGACAACTGCTGCTGATGCGCGCGCTCGCCGCGCTTCTGCTGCCCCTGGTGGTGTTCGGTGCCGGGCAGGCCAGCACCACGCCGGGCGACATGCCGCTGGTGACCCTGGCCACCGGGCCGGCGGTGGTGCTGGCGATGCGGTGGCGGGCCGGATCGCTCCGGTGCGTCGCCGTGCTCGGGCTGCTGCTGGCGCTGCTGGAAGGGGGCGCCCAGCGCCTTGCGCAGCCCCACGGCCTGGACTGGCCCGAGCGCATCGTGCAGGCCCTCGGTTGCGGTTACCTGCTGGCCATCCAGGCGGTCATCGCGGCCCGCCATGTCGAGGCGATGTGGGTCGAGCTGGCGAGGGACCGGCGCCCGCCGCCGTTGCGCCGTCTGGCCGCGACCGCGCGCCTGATCGGCCTGCGGCTGCTGCCGCTGGCCGTGGTGGTGGCGCTGTGCGTGGTCGGCCTGCATCTGGTGCTGCATGTCATGGGCGGCGTCGCGCTGGGTTCGCAGCCGGGGGCCGCCTTGTGGCTGCTCGGCTGGAGCCAGGTGTTGGCCAGCGGCGTGTCTGTGCTGGTGATCGTTCCGCTGCTCAGCTGGGACATCTGGCCGATCCCCGGTGCGCGCGTGCTGGCGGGCATCGCTGGCACGGCGGCGGCCTTGGCGGCCTTGCTGGCCCCGCTGCCGGGCGCGATGGTGCTGCTGCCGGCCTACACCTTCCTGAGCGGCTGGCTGGGCGGGGTCTATGGAGCGGCGCTGGCTTCGGGACTGTCGGTCGGCCTGCTGCTGCTGATCGATCACTGGAACCCCGGCGCCTCGCCGTTCGACGGACCGGACGGCTACGCGGTGCTGCTGCTGATGTGCCTGCGGCTGTGCATCGTCGGCCTGCTGGGCATGGTCTGGAACGAGCCGCGCGTGCGGGGCACGGGCGGGCGCGGACGCGCCGAGCCGCGCTCCGGCGCGCCGACCTTCCGCAACGTCATGGCGCTCGAATGGCACCTGGCCCGGCAGGGCTACGGTCGCGGCCCGCAGGCCGATCGGCCGGTGCTGTGGCTGCACGTCGACATGCCCGTCAACCGCGCGGCCGGTGCCAGCAGCAACCTGGCGCCCCTGTCGTCCGGCAACGAGACCGAGCGCATGACCGACGAGCCGGTGCTGGAGATGATGACCGTCGGCCCGATCGGCCGGCTGGTGTCGACGCCCGCCCACGCGGCCGCGACCGCGCCGCCCGAGCCGGTCGGCGGGCCGGCGGACGGCCTCGACAGCTCGCTGCCGTCGCCGCGCCTGCCGTCGCTGATGCAGACGCTCGCGCGCAGCTTGCGCAGCAACGACGCGGTCGTCCCGATCGCCGGCGAGGCGCTGATCGTGCTGGTCGACAACCTCGACCGCAGCGTCGTCACCAGCCTGATCGACCGCATCGACGTGCTGCTGCTGCGCGAGGGGCGCCGGCACCTGGCGCCGGCCGAGATCCGCCAGGCCGCGCTCATCAACGCCGCATCGGCCGCCGTGCTGCTGACCTCGGCGCGCTTCCTCAGCATCGACCTGTGAGACGGGGCCGGGCGGGTCTGCACCGACAATCGCGGGCTGACCCGAGAGCCTTCCTGCTTCGTTGTGCCTCGTTGTGCCCCGTTGTGCCCCGCTGCCGATGCATCCGTCTCCTGAACCCGCCGTCCTCCCCAGCCCGTGGCGCCTCAGCGTCGCGCCGATGCTGGACTGGACCGACTCGAACTGCCGCCACTTCCACCGCCTGCTGACACGCCACACGCGGCTGTACACCGAGATGGTCACGACCGGCGCGCTGCTGCACGGCGACCAGCACCGGCACCTGGACTTCGGCGAGGTCGAACACCCGGTCGCCCTGCAGCTCGGTGGCAGCGAACCGGCCGACTTGGCGGCCTGCGCGAAGCTGGCGCAGCGCTGGGGTTATGACGAGGTCAACCTCAACTGCGGCTGTCCGAGCGAGCGGGTCCAGCGCGGCGCCTTCGGGGCCTGCCTGATGGCCGAGCCGGCGCTGGTGGCCGACGGCGTCAAGGCGATGCGCGACGCGGTCGACATCCCGGTCACCGTCAAGCACCGCATCGGCATCGACCGCATCGAGCGCTACGACTTCGTGCGCGACTTCGTCGGCACCTTGGCCGAGGCCGGCTGCGAGGTCTTCATCGTGCATGCCCGCAACGCCTGGCTGCAGGGCCTGAGCCCGAAGGAGAACCGCGACATCCCGCCGCTGCGCCACGAGCTGGTGCACCAGCTCAAGCGCGAGTTCCCGCAGCTGACGATCGTCATCAACGGCGGTATCCGCAGCGACGACGAGATCGCCCACCACCTGCAGCATGTCGACGGCGTCATGGTCGGCCGGCAGGCGTACCACGAGCCCTGGCAGATGATCGGCTGGGACCCGCGTTTCTTCGGCACGCCGGCACCGGCGGCCGACCGGCGCGAGGTCGAGGCGGCCTGGATCGCGCACCTGCAACGCGGCCACGAGGCCGGCCGGCCCTGGACCCAGGCGATGCGCCATGCGCTGGGCCTGTGGAACGGCGTGGCCGGCGCCCGCGCCTGGCGCCAGTTCTGGTCTGACGCCCGTCAGCGGGACGTCGCACCGGCGCTGTTGCACGAACGGGCGCCCCAACCGGGCACGGCGCCTGCACCCCAGGCGAATACACTTTCCCAAGCGTCGAGCTGAGTCGCCGCGAGGCGCAGCGCCCCGCAGCACCGGACGGTGAAGATCAACGCGAACAACGGGTGGGAGCGGTGGTGTCGGGAGCGGTCGTGAAATGGCGCAGTGTCTGGGCTCGCAATGAGCGCATTGCGGTCCAGGCGCTGCTCGAGAACCTGCGCCGGATGATCTGGCTGACGGCGCTGCTGGTGCCGCTGAGCCTGTTGCATGTCGCCAGCTCCTGGAACGACCACGCGGTCGCCGCCCCGACCTCCGGCAGCGGCCTGCTGCGCCATTTCGGACTTGCCGGAGCGGGGCCGGCGTCGGCGGCGTCGGGCGGCGCGGCCAGCACCGTCGGCAGCTCGAACGTCGAACTCGGCCAGGCGCGGGCGCGCTGGCGCGAGGCGGTCGTGCTGGTGCATCTGGCGATGGCCGGCAACCTGGCGCTGGTCGGCGGGCTGATCGTCTGGACCCGTCGCCAGCCGCGTCACCGTCGCGGGCTGCAGGAGGTGCTGGAGGTCTGGGGCGTCGGCAGCGTGTTCGGTTTCACCATCGTCGTGGCGAGCATCGACCAGTGGGTCGGCGCGAGCATCACGTCCTTCCTGATCGGCTGCGTGCTGGTCGGCGCGCTGTTCCTGCTGCGGCCGCAACGTTCGGCGCCGATGTACGGCCTGGCCTTCCTGGTCTATGCCTGGGCGATCGGCCTGACCCAGGGCGACGGTGCCCAGCTGGTCGCCAACCGCATCGACGGCCTGATCGCCTGCGGGCTGGGCTTCATGGTCAGCCTGATGATCTGGCGCAAGCACGTGCTCAAGGAGACGCTGGTGGTCGAGCTGCAGAGCTGTCGCCTGCAGCTGCAGGAGCGCACCGAGGAGATGCAGCTGCAGGCCGTGCGCGACCCGCTCACGCAGGTCTGGAACCGGGTCGAGATGCTGCGCCTGATCCAGCGCGAGCTGATGCGGGCACAGCGCCACGGCGGCGAGACCTGCCTGGTGCTGGTCGAGCTGGACCCGCTGCGGCCGGTGATCGAGCGCTGGGGCGCGCCGGCCGGTGAGCGCGTGCTGGTGGCCGTCTCGCACCTGCTGACCGAGAGCTTGCGGGCGACCGACGAGGTCGGCCGGATGACGACCGAGACCTTCGCGATCCTGCTGCCGCAGACGACCCAGGAAGAGGCCCGCTCGCTGGCCGAGCGCCTGCACCTGGCGATCCACCGCCTGCGCCTGCCAATGGCCGACGGCACCGCGACGCCGCTGGCCTGCCTGGCCGTGTCGTGCCAGCCCGGCCGGGCGCTGGTGCCCGTGCCGCAGCAATGTGACCGGCTGTTCTCGGCCGCCGAACAGGCGCTGGCGCAGGTGCGCCAGCAGGGCCGGGGTGCCGTGGGTGTCGCACCGCCGAACGCGGTGCAGGGCTGAACGCATGACGATCCCGCTGGACACGCCCGAGTCCGCCATCGTCAGCCGCAGTTTCGGCCCGCCGCACCGGCGTCACTGGCCGGGCCGGCCGTCGCGGCGTTCGGCCTCGCCGCGCTGGCCCTACCTGCTCGCGGTTGCCCTGGTGGTCCTGCTGGTGCTGGCGCTGGCCGGGCTGGCGCTGATGCTCGAACGCGACCGTCAGCGCGAACGTGCGGCCCTGGCGACGCAGAACATCGCCCGGCTGATCGACGCCAACGTGCGCAGCCTGTTCGAGCAGGCCGACGCGAGCCTGATGGTCGTGGCCGCCCGCGAGTCGCGGCGCGCCCAGGGCGAGGCCGCGCTGACGCCGGCCATGCAGCAGCAGGTCGAACGCGCCAGCAGCCTGCGCGACCTGCGCATCGCCAATGCCGAAGGCCGCTGGCTGACCGGCGGCGAGCGCGATCCGGCGCTGGCCGAAGGCGGGGCGCTGGCGCGGCTGGCGCAGCTCAAGCCGGCCCGCCTGCTGGTCGAAGGGCCGCGGCGCGACACGCCCGGCGGCGAGTGGGTGCTGACGCTGATGCGGCCGGTGATCGACCCGTCCGGGCGCTTCATCGGCGCGGTCGTCGCCGACCTGCCGATCCACCGGCTCGACCGCGTCGTGGAAGGGCTGGAGCTGGGCGAACGTGGCGCCGCGACGCTGCGCACCCAGCGCATGGCGCTGGTCTACCGCAAGCCCTGGCCGGCCCAGGAGGACAAGGTGATCGGCGGCACCGAGGTCTCGCGCCAGCTGCGCGACGAGATGAACCGCCCCGGCGACGAAGGCTTCTACACCGCCAGCACCGCCATCGACGGCATCGAGCGGATCAACGCCTGGCGGCGCGTGAAGGGCCTGCCGCTGGTGGTCATCGTCGGCCTGGCGATCGACGACTTCGTGTCCGACTGGCAGCGCCAGCTGACGATGATCGGCCTGCTCGCCGGCGTTGCCGTGCTGACCGTGACCGTGCTGGTCTGGCTGCTCTACCGCGCGTCGCTGCGCCGCATCGGCGTGGCCGAACAGCGCTTCGAGGCGGTCGTGCAGTACTCGCGCGACGCCATCATCTGCAAGTCGCTGGACAGCCACGTGACGAGCTGGAATGCCGGCGCCGAGGCGGTCTTCGGCTGGCAGGAGCCGGAGATGCTCGGCCAGTCCATCACCCGGCTGCTGCCGCCGGAGCGGCTGCAGGAAGAGACCGAGATCATGGCGCGCATCGTGCGCGGCGAGGTCATCGAGCCGTTCGAGACGGTGCGGCTGCACCGCGATGGCCATCGGGTCGACGTCTCGGTGTCGGTGGCGCCGCTCTACGACGAGAGCGGGCGCGTGGTCGGCGCCTCCAGCATCAACCGCGACGTGTCGCGCCAGAAGGCGATGGAGGAGGAGATCCGCAGCCTGGCCTTCCTCGATGCGCTGACGCGCCTGCCCAATCGCCGGCTGCTGATGGACCGGCTCGGCCAGGCGCTGGTGCGGGCCCGCCGCGACCGCCGCCACGGCGCGCTGATCTTCATCGACCTCGACCACTTCAAGGAACTCAACGACGCCCACGGCCACGAGGCCGGCGACCGCGTGCTGGTCGAGACCGCCCGCCGGCTGGTTGCCCACGTGCGCATGAGCGACACGGTGGCGCGGCTCGGTGGCGACGAGTTCGTGGTGGTCTGCCCGGACCTGGGCGCCGAGCCCGAGGCCGCGCTGCAGGACGTGCAGCAGCTGGTGGTCAAGCTCGACCACGCGCTGTCACAGCCGCTGGAGATGGGCGACCTGCAGCAGGGCATCCGGGCCAGCCTGGGCTGGCGCGTGTTCGGGCCTCAGGATGCCGATGCCGACGGGGTGCTCGACGATGCCGATCAGGCGATGTACGCGCAGAAGGCCGCGCACCGGCAGCACGAGAACGCGGTCAACGAGTCACTGTTCGACCGCTCGATCTGAGCGCCCGGCCGGCCAGGTCGCCAGCAGCAGGCCGGCCAGCGCCAGCGCGTAGGCGGCCAGCTGCGGTGAGCTGACCCGCTCGCCGAGCAGGAAGACGCCGACGGCGGCAGCGGCCAGCGGCAGCATCACGGTGAAGACGCCGGCGCGGGCGGCGCTGACGTGTCGCAGGCCGGTCATCCAGAGCCACACCGTCGCGGTGCTGGCGGCCAGCGCGTAGAAGGTCAGCAGGCCCCAGGTGCCCGCGCCGACCGCGCCGAAGTCGTAGCCCAGCGCCTGCCAGATCGCCAGCGGGCTGACCAGCGCCAGGCCCCACAGGTTGACGATCGCGCTGATGCGGCGCGCGCCGACATGGCCGGTCAGCTGCTTGCCGATGATCACGTAGCTGGCCTCGCAGAACACCGCGCCGACCAGCAGCAGGTGACCCCAGGTCTGCCGGCCGGCATCCAGCGGCGCGACACCGGACGGGCCGGCCTTCACGAAGGCCACGACCGCGATGCCGCCGACGGCGCAGGCGATGCCGGCCAGCACGCGCGCCTCCAGTCGCTCGCCCAGCACGATGCGCGACAGCAGCGCCACGGCGGCCGGCAGCGCCGCCATGATCACGCCGGCGGCCAGCGCCGTGCTCATCGCCACGCCGTAGAGCATGCAGATCGAGAACAGGAAGTTGCCGAGCAGGCTTTCCAGGAACAGCAGGCGCCACTGGCGCGGCCCGAGCGGTGCTTCGTCGGCGGGCTTGCGCAGCCAGCCGGCCATCGCGACCGCCGCGATCAGGAAACGCAGGCCCGCCAGCAGGAAGACCGGGAAGACGGCCACCAGGCTCTTGGACAGGCCCACGTAACTGCCCACCAGCGCCATGCTGGCGGCCAGGCAGAGGTAGGACAGCCAGGGCGTGCGGTGGGCGGCGGGCGCGGTCGCGGAAGGGGACGGGACGTGGGTCAAGGTCGTGTCAGCGCGCGGCATAACGCGCCAGTTCCCAGGCCGTGACCTGGCGCGCGTACTGCAGCGCCTCGTCGCGCTGCAAGGCCAGCAGCTGGGTGTGCAGCGTCGCGCCCAGGGCCTCGGCCAGCACGGTGTCGGCGGCCAGCGCGTCGGCGGCCTCGGCCAGGCTTTGCGGCAGCACGGCTATGCCGCGCGCGCGCAGCGTGGCCAGGTCGAGCGCGAACAGGTCGTCGGTGACGGCGGGGCCCGGATCGAGCTGGCGCGCGATGCCGTCGAGCCCGGCGGCGATCAGTCCGGCGGCCGCCAGGTAGGGATTGGCGCTGGCATCGGGCAGGCGCCATTCGAAGCGGCCGGGCAGGGTGCGGACCAGCGCGGTGCGGTTGTTCGGGCCGTGCGCCACATAGGCCGGCGCCCAGCTGGTGCCCGACAGGCTCTCGCCGACCACCAGCCGCTTGTAGGAGTTCACCGTCGGCGCGGCCAGCGCGCACAGCGCCGCGCTGTGCGCCAGCACGCCGGCGATGAAGTGGCCGGCCAGGCCGCGGGCTTCTTCGACGTCCTCGAACACCGGCTGTTCGCCGGCCCACAGCGAGACGTGGAAATGCAGGCCGCTGCCGGGCTGGTTGGCCCACGGCTTGGGCATGAAGGAGCAGACGACGCCGTGTTCCTCGGCCAGCCGCTGGGCCGCGAGCTTGAACAGCATCAGGCGGTCGCAGCTGGCCAGCACGCCGTCGTGGCGGAAGTTCAGCTCGTACTGGCCGTGCGCGTCCTCGTGGTCGATCTGCTGGACCAGCGCGCCGTCGGCTTCAAGCGCGGCGCGCAAGGCCTGCAGCAGCGGCGCCTGGCGCGGCAGGCTCTGCAGGTCGTAGCTGGGCTTGTCGAGCCGGTCGAGCGGATCGGCCGGCTGCCAGCGGCCGTCGGCATCGCGGCGCAGCAGGAAGAACTCGGGCTCGATGCCGACCTGCAGTTGCCAGCCATGTCCGGCCAGCCGGGCGATCTGGCGGTGCAGCACCTGGCGCGGGCAGGCGTCGAAGGGCTGGCCGGCCACATGGCCGTCGCCGACGATGCGCGCGACGCCCGGCCACCACGGCAGGGGCTGCAGCGTGGCGAGGTCGCCGCGGGCGTGGTACTCGGCACGCGGGCCGGTGCGCGGCAGGCCGGTGCCGGCGATCGACGGCCCGGCGAATCCGGCGCCGTCGACCAGCACCGCTTCGAGCTGGTCGACCGGCACGAGCTTGCCCTTGGGCACGCCGTGGATGTCCGTGAACTGCACCAGCAGCGTGTGCACGCCCTGGCGTTCGAGCTCGACGATGAGGGCCTGTGCCATGCGGTCGTCCAGCCGCGTGCGCTCAGCCCTTGAGCGCCGCCTGCTGTTCCTTGTAGAGGCGACGCTCGCGCGCCGCGATCATGTAGCTGGAGACGACCACGAAGACCGCGACGACCGCGATCACCACGGTCGCCAGCGCGTTCACCGTCGGGTCCAGGCCGAGCCGGGCGCGCGAGAAGATCACCAGCGGCAGCGTGGTCGATCCCGGGCCGGACAGGAAGGCCGACATCACCACGTCGTCCAGCGACAGCGTGAAGGTCAGCAGCCAGGCGGCCATCATGCTCTGGGCAATCATCGGCAGCGTGACCAGGAAGAAGACCTGCGCCGGGCGGGCGCCCAGGTCCTGGGCGGCTTCCTCGAACTGCGGATTCAGGTCGCGCAGGCGGGCAGCGATGACCACCGTCGCGTAGGCCATGCCGACCAGCAGGTGGCCGAGCCAGATCGTCATCAGGCCACGTTCGGGGAAGCCGAACACGCGCTGCACCGACACCAGCATCAGCAGCAGCGACAGGCCGACGATCACCTCGGGCATCACCAGCGGCGCGTTGACCATGCCGGCGAACAGCGTGCGGCCGCGGAACTTGCCGAAGCGCACCAGCGCGAAGGCGGCCAGCGTGCCAAGCACGACCGAGCCGGTGGCCGATCCGGCGGCGACCTGCAGGCTCAGCCACAGCGCGGCGCGGATGTCCTCGTCGCCGACCAGCTTCTCGTACCAGCGCAGCGAGAAGCCGCCCCAGACGTTGGGCACCGGCGACTCGGTGAAGCTGAAGACGACCAGCGAGACGATCGGCAGGTAGAGGAAGGCGAAGCCGGCGAACAGCCAGAGCCGGCTGACCCAGCGGGCGGTGGGCGTCGTGATCATCGCTTGTCAGCCTCGGTCTGGGCCCGGTTGAAGATCGCCAGCGGCACCAGGATCAGCATGATCATGACCACCGCGACGCTGGAGGCCATCGGCCAGTCGTTGTTGCTGAAGAACTCGTCCCACAGCACCCGGCCGATCATCAGCGTCTGCGGGCCGCCCAGCAGTTCGGGGATGACGTACTCGCCCACGCAGGGGATGAAGACCAGCATCGCGCCGGCCACGATGCCGCCGCGCGACAGCGGCACCGTCACGCGCCAGAAGGTCTGCCACGGCGTCGCGCCCAGGTCCTGCGCGGCTTCGAGCAGGCGGATGTCGAGCTTGGACAGCGTGCCGAACAGCGGCAGCACCATGAAGGGCAGGTAGGTGTAGACCATGCCGATGACCAGCGAGAACGGGCTGTACATGAACTGCCCCTCGGCCGGGATCGCCCCGATCGCGAACAGCAGCTTGTCGGCGTGGATCGCCTTCAGCGCCGTGCCGACCCAGCCGGTGTCGGCGTCGAGCAGGGCCTTCCAGGCATAGACGCGCAGCAGGAAGCTGGTCCAGAACGGCAGCATCACGCCCATCAGCAGCAGCGGCTGCAGCGCCGACGACGAACGCGCCATGAAGTAGGCGAAGGGGTAGCCGATCAGCAGGCAGAACAGCGTCGTGACGCCGGCATAGAGCAGCGACAGCCCGTAGGTCGACCAGTACAGGTCGTCGGTGAACAGCAGCTGGTAGTTGCCGAGCCGGATCGTCAGCGTGAGCTCGGTGTCGGTCCAGTGGAACAGGTCGCTGACCAGCGCGCCGTCCATCTGCGCCAGGCTGATGCGCAGCACGATCAGGAAGGGCAGCAGGAAGAAGACCAGCAGCCACAGGTAGGGCAGTCCCAGCACGCTGCCACGTCCGCCGAGCGAACGCAGCAGCGCGAGCAGGCGCTGCGGGAGGGGGGCGCGGGCGGCGGGCATCAGGGGGTCCCGCTCATTGGGTCAGCACGACCTGGGCGGTCGGCGACCAGTTGGCCCAGACCACGTCGCCCATGACGGGGTTGCCGCTGTGCAGGCGCTCCTCGTTCTCGACCATCACCTTCAGCGTGGCGCCGCTGGCGAGCTTCAGGTGGTAGAGCGTGTGGCTGCCGAAGTAGGACACCGCATGCACGGTGCCGCGCGTCTGGTTGTGCGGCTGGTCCAGCGGCTCGCGGGTGAGGTGGATCTTCTCGGGCCGCACCGCCACGGTGACGGGCATGCCCAGGTAGCCGGTGATGCCGTGGCCGACGTGGTGGACGACGTCCGGGCAGCCGATCTCGACGCGGTCGGGCTCGTCCAGCGTGATCGTGCCGTCCATCAGGTTGACGTTGCCGATGAAGTCGGCGACGAAGCGGGTGGTCGGTGTCTCGTAGATGTCGGCCGGGCCGCCGACCTGCAGGAAGCGGCCTTCGCTCATGACGGCCAGCCGCGAGGCCATCGTCATCGCCTCTTCCTGGTCGTGCGTGACCATGACGCAGGTCACGCCGACGCTGCGGATGATGTTGACCAGCTCGACCTGGGTCTGCTCGCGCAGCTTCTTGTCGAGCGCGCCCAGCGGTTCATCGAGCAGCAGCAGCTGCGGCTTCTTGGCCAGGCTGCGGGCCAGCGCGACCCGCTGCTGCTGGCCGCCCGACAGCTGGTGCGGCTTGCGCTTGCCGAACTTGCCGAGCTGGGTCAGGCGCAGCATCTCCTCGACCCGCTGCTCGACCTCTGCCTTGGGCAGGCCGTCGCGGCGCAGGCCGAAGGCGATGTTGTCCCACACCGTCAGGTGCGGAAACAGCGCATACGACTGGAACATCATGTTGACCGGCCGCCGGTAGGGCGGCAGGCCGGCCAAGTCCTGGCCGTTGAGCACGATGCGTCCGGAGGTCGGCGTCTCGAAGCCGGCCAGCATGCGCAGCAACGTGCTCTTGCCGCAGCCCGACGAGCCCAGCAGGGCGAAGATCTCGCCACGCGCGACGTCCAGGCTGACCTGGTCGACGGCACGGAAGTCACCGAAGTCCTTCACGACGGACTCGATCCGCAGGAAGGCGCTGTCGCCCGGGGCAGTGCTCATGAGGCTCCCTCTTGTCGATGGGGGCCGGTCGCGCGAGGCGGCGCGCCGGCCCGTCCAGGCTCAGCTCAGCGGCCGGCCTTGAAGTTGGTGAAGGTGCGGGTGATCAGCTTGCGCGTGGCGTTGTCGGGCGTGCCCGGCGGGATCATCGTGGCCAGCGCGGCTTCGCTCGGGAACACCGCCGGATCCTTGGCGATGGCCGGCTTCACGAAGGCCAGCGACGCCTTGTTCGGGTTCGCATAGAACACCGCGTTGGTCAGCGACGCATGCACCTCGGGGCGCAGGATGTAGTCGATGAACTTGTGCGCGTTGTCCGGATGCTTGGCGTCCTTCGGGATGGCCATGGTGTCGAAGAACAGCAGGCCGCCGGTCTTGGGCAGCAGCACTTCCAGCTGCTGCGGCTTCTTGGCCTTGGCCGACTTGTCCTTGGCGATCATGATGTCGCCCGACCAGCCCACCACCGCGCAGAGCTTGCCGGTGGCCATCTGGTCGATGTAGTCGGAGCCCGAACCGGCAAAGCGCGTCACGTAGGGACGGATCGCCTTGAGCATCTCGCCGGCCGCCTTGTAGTCCTCGGCGTTCTTGCTGTGCGGTTCCTTGCCGATGTACTTCAGCGCGAGCGGCAGGATTTCCGAGGCGGTGTCGAGGAAGGACACGCCGCAGCTCTTGAGCTTCTTGGCGTACTCGGGGTTGAAGACCAGGTCCCAGGCGTTGTCGGGCATCGGCATGTCGCCCAGGGCCTTCTTGACGCGCTCGGCGTTGATGCCCACGGTCGTGTAGCCCCAAAGCCAGTCGACGATGTGCTCGTTGCCCGGGTCCATCTTGGCCAGCTGGGCCTGGATCGCCGGGTCGAGGTTCTTCAGGTTGGGCAGCTTGCTCTTGTCGAGCGTCATCAGCAGGCCGGCCTCGATCTGCTGCTTGGCGAAGTGCGAGCCGGGCACCACGATGTCATAGCCCGACTTGCCCGCGACCAGCTTGGCGTGCAGCGCCTCGTTGCTGTCGAAGTTGTCGTAGCGGACCTTGATGCCGGTTTCCTTCTCGAAGTTCTTGATCGTGTCTTCGGCGATGTAGTCGGCCCAGTTGTAGATGTTCAGGACCTTCTCTTCCTGCGCGTGCGCGCCGAAGGAGGCGGCAACCGCGAGGGTCGCCAGGAGGGTCTTGAGCATCGACGCGGGGCGAGAGATCTTCGTGTTCATCAGGGCTCCTGCACGGGTGAGGTGTAAAGGGTCGGGTCTTCGAGACACTGCGTCGCAGCCCGGTTCCACCCGTCGGATCGGCGAGACCGGTGCGCTTTGCGGCGCGAATTATGGTGCAAGGATTTCACGCTTCGGATCGGTCGCGGGTCAGCCGTCGATGCGCAGCCAGGTGGTCTTCAGCTCGGTGTATTTCTCCAGCGCATGCAGCGACTTGTCGCGGCCGTTGCCGCTCTGGCGGACGCCGCCGAACGGCACCGTGATGTCGTCGTCGTCGTACTGGTTGACGTGCACCGTGCCGGCTCGCAAGGCACGTGCCACGCGATGCGCGCGGTTGATGTCGTGGCTCCAGACGCTGGCCTGCAGGCCGTAGTCGGTGCCGTTGGCGAGCGCGACGGCCTCGGCCTCGTCGGAGAAGCGCATCACCGACAGCACCGGGCCGAAGATCTCCTCGCGGGCGATCCGCATCTGCGGCGTGACGCCGTCGAACAGCGTCGGCTCGACATAAGGCCCGCCGCTGCCGGTGCGGGCCTGTTCGCCGCCGCTGATGCAGCGTGCGCCCTCGGCGCGGCCGGACTCGATGTAGCCCAGCACCGTGCGCAGCTGGCCGTCGTCGACCAGCGCGCCCATCACGGTCGCGGCATCGAGCGGGTCGCCGGGGCGGTACTTCGGCGCTTCCTCGGCCAGCACGGCGACGACCTCGTCGGCGATCGACTCGTGGACCAGCAGCCGCGACGGCGCGTTGCACGACTCGCCCTGGTTGAAGTACATCGCGCCGGCGACGGTGCGGGCGGCCTGCGCCGGGTCGCGGTGGTCGGGGAAGACCAGCACGGCCGACTTGCCGCCCAGCTCGTTCCAGACCCGCTTGAGGTTCGAGCGCGAGGCGTAGTCCAGCATGCGACGGCCGGTGCGGGTCGAGCCGGTGAAGCCGATCGCGTCGACGTCCATGTGCAGCGCCAGCGCCTCGCCGGCCTCGTGGCCGTAGCCCGGCACGACGTTGAAGACACCCGGCGGGATGCCGGCCTGCAGCGCGAGTTCGGCCAGCTTCAGCGCCGTCAGCGGCGACTTCTCGCTGGGCTTCATGACGACCGAGTTGCCCGTGGCCAGCGCCGGCCCGAGCTTCCAGGCCGCCATGATCATCGGGTAGTTCCACGGCACGATGCAGCCGATCACGCCCATCGCCTCGCGGGTGATCAGGGCCAGCGCGCCCGGGCCGGTCGGGGCGATCTCGTCGTAGACCTTGTCGATCGCCTCGCCGTACCAGGCGATGGTGCGGGCGGTCGCGGCCACGTCCACGCTCAGCGCGTAGCGGATCGGCTTGCCCATGTCGAGCGTCTCCAGCAGCGCGAGCTCGTCGCGTGCGGCGCTGATCAGCTCGGACCAGCGCTGCAGCACGCGCTTGCGCGCGGCCGGTGGCTGGCGCGACCAGCGGCCGTCCTCGAAGGCCGCGCGGGCCGACCGCACCGCGCGGTCGACGTCGGCGGCCTCGCCGCGCGCCACCGCCGCCAGCAGCCGGCCGTCGACCGGCGAGCGCTTGTCGAAGGTCGCGCCGGAGACGGCGTCGACACGCTCGCCGCCGATCCAGGCCCGACCGTCGATGACCAGCTCGCGGGCACGGGCGTGCCAGTCGGGGCTGCTGCCGGGGGTGGTGGCGCCGGCCATGCTCAGAAGCTCACGACCAGCGAGGTCGCGAGCAGCTGGTTGGACTTGGCGGCCACGCCGGTCTTGACGTCGGCGAACACCGCACGGTCGGCACCGTCGAAGCGCACCTCGGTCTTGAACACCACGGTCGGGTCGATCGCGTAGTTCAGGCCGAAGGTCAGCGCATAGCGGTTGGCGCCGGTCTCGGTGTCGATGCCGTCGTTGCCGATGCCGTTGCGATCGTTGTTGGTCGCATAGGTCAGCAGGCCGCCGCCGTTCTTGCGGTTGTGGATGTAGTCGCCCCGCACGATGCCCTCGACCCGCTGGCTGAACTTGTAGGACGCCAGCGCCGACAGGCCCCACCACTGGGCCTCGCGCAGGTCGGCCGGGTCGAGCGTGGTCGTGCCCGCGGCCGTCGAGATGGCCGCCCTGGCCTGGCGGCCGACCGAGAACTGGCCGTTGAAGTTCCAGTCGCCGCGCGTGTAGAAGGCGTCGATCTCGAACAGGTCGACGCGCGAGTCGGGCTGGGTGACCACCGCACCGGTGCCGTCGACGACGTTCTCGGTGAAGTTGGCCGCCGTGCCGTGCACGCCCGCGAAGCCGACGCCGAAGTATTCGGTCGCGGCGTAGTCGGCCCGGTAGGTCAGCACCGGCGCCTTGTTGCCGGCCGAACGCTTCGAGGTGTTCATGTTGGCCAGCATGGCCTTGGTGATCCACTTGCCGCTGGTGACCTGCATGCCCGCGCCGGTGTAGGCGGTCGGCAGCGTCAGGTCGAACAGCAGGTTGTGCGTGATCAGCTTGTTCAGCGTCGGCTGGGCGTATTCGTAGCCGGACCAGTCGGGCACGTGGCCGGCGATCAGCAGCGTGGCCGGATCACCCAGCGGCACCTGCACCGAGGCTTCCTGGACGATGCGGTTGCCGCCGGTCATGACCGACTCGGTGCCGCGATTCGGCACCAGCGTCAGGTGGTACTTGGTGCCGCTGTCGGTCTCCTTGAGGATGTCCAGCGCGACGCTGCCGAAGTACGAGTTGTCGTAGGCATAGGTGTCGTCGCCGACGCCGTTGAGGAACTGGAATCCGGCCGTGTTCTGGCGCTTGTTGACGATGTAGGTCGGGTCCATGTAGCCCGAGACCTTCAGGCCCTTGAAGCCCATCGCGTCGCGGTTGTCCTCCAGGGCCTCGGCCTTGGTGGCGATGCGCGCGAACTCCTGCGACTGCTCGGGCGTCATGCCCCACTGGCCGGCTGCAGGCGCCGCCGGCCTGGCCGACTGCAGCTGCTGTTCGAGCTGGTTGACGCGGTCCTTCAGCGCGCGCAGCTCGCGCAGCAGTTCCTCGTTGGACTGGGCGGCGGCGGGCAGCGCCAGCGCCAGCAGCGCGGCGGCGGCGACGGTCGACAGGACCGGGGCGAGCGAGGTCTGGATGCGGGTGTCTTGCATGTCGTTCTCCCGTGTTCAGAGGCCGGTCTTGAAGCCGGTGTAGGTGCGCGTCATCAGTCGGCGCAGGTCGTTGTTCAGGGCACCGGGCGGCTTCATCCGGGCCATGTCGGCGGCCGACAGGAAGACCGTCGGGTTGTTGGCCACCTCGGGCTTGACGAACTTGATCGATTCCTTGTTCGGGTTGGCGTAGAAGACCTTGTTGCTCAGGCCGGCATGCACTTCCGGACGCAGGATGTAGTTGATGAACTTGTGCGCGTTGCCGGGGTGCGTGGCGTCGTTGGGGATGACCATCGAGTCGAAGAACAGCAGCCCGCCGGTGACGGGGATCAGCGCCTGCAGGTTCTGGCCGGTCTTGCCGTCGATGGCGCGCTGGCGGGCGATGTTGATGTCGCCGGACCAGCCCAGCGCGACGCAGATGCCGCCGGCCGCCATGTCGTTGATGTAGCCCGACGAGCTGAACAGCGTCACGTAGGGCCGCACGCTCTTGAGCAGCGCCGCCGCCTGGGTGTAGTCGGCCGGCGTCTTGCTGAAGGACGGCTTGCCCAGGTAGTGCAGCGCGGCCGGCACGACCTCGGTGGCCGAGTCCAGGAAGGACACGCCGCAGCTCTTGAGCTTGCTGATGTACTCGGGCTTGAAGACCAGGTCCCAGACGTTCTCGGGCATCGGCATGCCGCCGAGCGCGGCCTTGACCTTCTCGACGTTGATGCCGACGGTCGTGAAGCCCCACAGCCAGTTGACCATGTGCTCGTTGCCCGGGTCCATGGTCGCGAGCTGCGCCTGCACCGCCGGGTCGAGGTTCTTCAGGTTGGGGATCTGCGCCTTGTCGAGCTTGCGGATCAGGCCCGCGTCGATCTGCAGCTTGGCCCAGTTCGACGACGGCACGACGATGTCGTAGCCGGTCTTGCCGGCCACCAGCTTGGCGTGGACGATCTCGTTGTTGTCGAAGTTGTCGTAGCGCACGCGGATGCCGGTCTCCTTCTCGAAGTTCCGGATCGTGTCCTCGGCGATGTAGTCCGACCAGTTGTAGATGTTGAGGACCTTCTCCTCTTCCTGGGCCTGGACGGCGGCAGGGCCGAGGGCACAGGCCGCGAGTGCGGCCAGCGCCCAGCGGCGGACGGTATGACGGGGGTTCTGCAAGTTGGGCATGAGAGCGGCTCCTGGTTCTCGTGGATCGACGACAGGTTTCCTCGGTGCGTCGAGCCGGTCTGCGCCGGCTGCGGCACGCCACTCGGGTTGCAAGATCGGCACCAGCCTGGCGCCGATCCGGCTCCCTCCCGGGTGTTGGGTGGGCAGTGCGGCGCTGATCAGGTCAGCCCGCGCGCCTTCAGTTCTTGCCAGGTCAGGTCGAGACAGTGGCGGATCAGCCCCATCAGCTCGTCGACCTGGTCGCGTGTCAGGACCAGCGGCGGCGCGATGATCATGCGGTCGCCGACCGCGCGCATCACCAGGCCGTTGGCGAAGCAGTGGGCCCGGCACATCATGCCGACCTCCAGTGCCGGATCGAACAGCACCGGGCCTTCGGCGCCACCCTTGGCCTTGGCCAGCAGCATCGCGCCCATCAGGCCGCAGGTCTGCGTGTCGCCGATCAGCGGGTGCTCGCGCAGGGCCTCGAACTGCTGCGCCAGGTAGGGGCCGGTCTCGTCGCGCACCCGCTCGACCAGGCGCTGCTCGCGGATCAGCCGGATGTTGGCCAGCGCCACCGCGCAGGCCACCGGATGGCCCGAGTAGGTGTAGCCGTGCTCGAACTCGCCGCCCTGCTCGATCAGCGCCTTGGCGACCCGTTCGCCGACCAGCACGCCGCCGAGCGGCACGTAGCCGCTGGTGACGCCCTTGGCGAAGGTGATCAGGTCCGGCCGGCTGCCGACCGTCTGGCAGCCGAACCAGTTGCCGGTGCGGCCGAAGCCGCAGATGACCTCGTCGCTGACCAGCAGGATGCCGTACTGGTCGCAGATGCGCTGGATCTCGGGCCAGTAGGTCTCGGGCGGCACGATGACGCCGCCGGCGCCCTGGATCGGCTCGCCGATGAAGGCGGCCACGCGCTCGGGACCGACCGCCAGGATCCTGGCCTCCAGCCAGCTTGCGGCGAGCTTGCCGAAGGCGGCCCGGTCCATGCCCCGGCCGTGTTCGATCCAGTAGGGCTGGTCGATGTGGGTGATGCCGGGGATCGGCAGGCCGCCCTGGGCATGCATGTACTTCATGCCGCCGAGCGAGGCGCCCGCCATCGTCGAGCCGTGATAGGCGTTCCAGCGGCTGATGATGACGTCGCGGCCGGGCTGGCCCTGCAGCTCCCAGTAGCGCCGCACCATGCGCACGACGGTGTCGTTGCCTTCCGAGCCGGAGCCCGAGAAGAAGACGTGCTGGAAGCCCGGCGGCGCGATCTCGGCCAGCAGCTCGGCCAGCTCGACCGCCGGCTGCGTGGTGGTCTGGAAGAAGGCGTTGTAGAAGGCCAGCTGCTGCATCTGCCGGGTCGCGGCGTCGACCAGGGCCTGCTGGCCGTAGCCGACGTTGACGCACCACAGGCCGCTCATCGCGTCGAACAGCCGGTGGCCGTCGCTGTCGCGCAGGTAGACGTTCTCGCCGTGCGTGATGACGCGCGAGCCCTTGCGGGCCAGCGCCTGGAAGTCGGTGAAGGGATGCAGGAAATGCGCCGCATCGGCGGCCTGCCATTCGGCCGTGGTCCGGGTCGTCTGAGTCGTGTTCATCGGGTTTCTCCTGAAGGTGGGTGCATCGCGGGGGGTCAGACGTGCAGCAGCAGGTGCTCGCGTTCCCACGGTGAGATGACCTTCATGAACTCGGCGTATTCGATCTCCTTGACCTCGGTGTAGACGGTGACGAACTCCTGGCCCAGCACGTCGGCCAGGTCCTTCTCGTGGCGCAGCAGCTCCAGCGCCTCGCCCAGGCTGCGCGGCAGCTGGAAGTCGCCCAGGTAGGCGTCGCCCTTGCATTCGGGCGTCGGCTCGATGCGGTTCTTGATGCCCAGGTAGCCGCAGGCCAGCGTGGCGGCCAGCGCGACATAGGGGTTGGCATCGGCGCCGATGACGCGGTTCTCGATCCGCCGCGCGGCCGGTCCGGCGACCGGGCTGCGGATGCCGACGGTGCGGTTGTCGGTGCCCCACTGGATGTTGATCGGCGCGGCCGTGAAGCGCGACAGCCGGCGGTAGCTGTTGACGTAGGGCGCGAACAGCGCCATCGCCGCCGGGATGTACTTCTGCAGCCCGCCGATGTACCAGTAGAACTCGCGGCTCGGGCTGCCGTCCTCGTTGCTGAACAGGTTGCGGCCGTTGGCCTGGTTGACGATCGACTGGTGCACGTGCATCGCGCTGCCCGGCTCACCGGCGATCGGCTTGGCCATGAAGGTGGCGAACATGTCGTGCCGCATCGCGGCCTCGCGCACGGTGCGCTTGAAGAAGAACACCTCGTCGGCCAGCCCGAGCGGGTGGTCGTGGAAGAAGTTGATCTCCATCTGGCCGGCACCGACCTCGTGGATCAGCGTGTCGACGTTCAGCTCCATCTGCTCGCAGTAGGAGTAGACGTCCTCGAACAGCGGATCGAACTCGTTGACCGCGTCGATCGAATAGGCCTGGCGCGAGGTCTCGGCCCGGCCGCTGCGGCCCTTGGGCGGCTTCAGCGGGATGTCCGGATCGGTGTTGCGCGCGACCAGGTAGAACTCCAGCTCGGGCGCGACGACCGGGTTCCAGCCCTCGGCCTCGTAGAGCTCGCAGATGCGCCGCAGCACCGAGCGCGGCGCGAACGGCACGATGCGGCCTTCCTTGTCGTAGCAGTCGTGGATGACCTGCGCGGTCGGGTCGGTCGCCCACGGCACGATGCGCACGGTGCGCGGATCGGGGCGCAGGTGCATGTCGCGGTCGGTGGGGTTGATGACGTCGTAGTACGGCCCTTCTTCAGGGAACTCGCCGGTGACGCCCATCGCGACGACCGCCTCGGGCAGGCGCATGCCGCGGTCTTCGGTGAACTTCTCTCGCGGCAGGATCTTGCCGCGCGCCACGCCGGTCAGGTCCGGCACCAGGCATTCGATTTCGGTGACGCGACGCTCGTTGAGCCAGTTCTCGAGTTCGCTGAAGGTGAAGTTGTCTCTCGTGACCATGTGGATTCCCGTTGCGCGTCGCATTTGCTGCCAGGCCTTCGAAGGCCCGTGCGCCGAGGCTGCGACGCCATCACCCGTCCGGAAGGACAGGTCAACGGCTCGGTGGGCGATGCAGGTCGCGGTAGTCCTGACAGGCGGCACCGAAGGCCTGCAGCAACTGGAGGGAAACGGGGTTGTCGGCGGCGCGCCATTCGGGGTGCCATTGCACGCCGAGCAGGAAGCCGGCATCGCCCTCGCGGGTGAAGGCCTCGACCAGGCCGTCGGGCGCGCGGGCCTCGACGCGCAGGCCGTCGGCCAGGCGCTTGACGCCCTGGCCGTGCACGCTGTTGACGGTGATGTCACCGCCATCGGCGACGTCGCCCAGCAGGCGTTCGAGCAGGCCGCCGGCACACAGGCGGACCGGGTGCGACGGGCCGTACTGGACCTCGACCGGCGCATCGCCCGGCGCGCGGTGGTCGTGCTGGCCGGGCACTTCCTGCACGGCCTGGTGCAGGCTGCCACCGAGCGCGACGTTGACTTCCTGGAAGCCGCGGCAGATCGCGAACAGCGGCATGCCGCGCGCCAGCACCTTCGGGATCAGCGGCAGCGTCCAGTCGTCGCGCGCCGGGTCCAGCGGCAGGCTGGTGTCGTGTACCGGTTCGCCGAAATGGCTGGGGTGGACGTTGGACGGCGAGCCGGTCAGCAGCACGCCGTCGGCCAGGTCGAGCAGGGCATCGAGCTGGTCGGCCGTCACCGAGGGCACGACCAGCGGCAGGGCACCGGCCAGCCTGACGGCATCGACGTATTTCTGCCCGGCGACATGGAAGGGATGCGCACCGATCATGCGGTTGCAGGCCGGGACCAGCACGACCGGCTGGCGGGAGGCAGCGTGCGCGCGAGGCGCTGGAGAGGGGCTCATTGGGCTTGCTGCGACCGGCTTGTTGAGCCGGTGCACTGGGCTTGCTGATGTGGGATCAGTCGGTTGATCGGAAGGTCATGTGGACTGTTGCATCGAGTGTGCCAGACGCCTTTCGCGGGTGTCATCGGGCTTGTCCGGAGACTCATCAAAGCAGGTCCAGCAACCGGAACCAGGCCATCGCCAGCACCAAGGAGGGCATGCGCAGCAGCGGCCCGCCGGGGAAGGGCCGGTGCTTCAGCCGCGCGAACACGTCGAAGCGCGAGGCGTCGCCGCTGATGGCCTGCGCGACCAGCTGGCCGGCCAGCCCGGTCAGCGCCAGGCCGTGGCCCGAGAAACCCTGCAGGTAGTAGACGTTCGAGGCGGCCTGTCCGGGCTCAGCCGCGAGCCGGCCGAAATCGGGCGCGCGGTTCAGGCTGATGTCGACGAAGCCGCCCCAGGCGTGTGCGATGCGCACGTCAGCGAGCGCCGGAAAGGTGCGCACCATGCGCGCCTTCATCGCCTCGGCCAGCCGTGGCGGCGTGACCATGCTGTAGCTGACCCGGCCGCCGTAGAGGATGCGGCGGTCGGCGGTCGGCCGGAAGTAGTCGAGCACGAAGTTGCTGTCGCAGACCGCCGTGCCGCGCGGCAGCAGCGCGTCGAGCTGCGCCTGCGGCAGCGGCTCGGTGCAGACGATGTAGGTGCCGACCGGCATGATCCGGCCCTCCAGCTCGGGCGCCAGGCCCTGCTGGTAGACATTGCCGGCCAGCAGCACCTGATCGGCCACCACGCGGCCCTGGGCGGTGTGCAGCGTCGCCGGCGCGCCGCGTTCCAGCCGGCTCACCGGCGTGTTCTCGAAGATCCGAACCCCCGCCCGCGCGGCCGCCCGGGCCAGGCCCAGCGCGTACTTCAGCGGGTGCAGGTGACCCGAGTCGGGGTCGTGCAGGCCGCTGTGGAAACGCGGGCTGCGGATGAAGTCGCCGAGCCGGTCTGGCGCCAGCCATTCGAAGCGATGCCCGTAGACATCGGCCATCCGCCCGGTCCAGGCCTTCAGGTCGCGGGCCTTGCGTGCGCTGGTCGCCACGCCCAGGTAGCCGCTGCGCCAGTCGCAGTCGATGCCGTGGCGGCGGCTCTGTTCGCGGATCCGGCCGACGGCCTCCAGCGACATCGCCCAGACCTGCCGTGCGGCGTCCAGGCCGAGCTGCTGCTCGATCACCGTCTGGTCGCAGGCCAGACCGTGGATGGCCTGGCCGCCGTTGCGGCCCGACGCGCCCCAGCCGACCTGACGCGCCTCCAGCAGCACGACCTGATGGCCGCGTTCGGCCAGCTCCAGCGCGGCCGACAGGCCGGCCAGGCCGCCGCCGACCACCGCGACGTCGCAGCGCAGGTCGGCGGCCAGGGCCGGCCAGTGCTGGTCGCGTGTCGCCGTGGCGGCGTAGTAGGAGTCGCGCGACAGGTCGCGGTCGATGTTCAGCAGGCGGCCCATCGGCTCGCCCCGGCGTGTCAGGCGACCCGGCGCAGCGCGGCGCCGAGGGTTTCGACGATCTGGCCGATGTGCTGCTTCTCGATGATCAGCGGCGGCGACAGCGCGATCGTGTCGCCGGTGGTGCGGATCAGCAGGCCACGCTCGAAGCAGTCCAGGAAGACATCGAAGGCGCGCTTGCCCGGTTCGCCCGGACGCGGCGCCAGCTCGATGCCGCCGACCAGGCCGATGGTGCGGATGTCGATCACGTTGGGCGCATCGCGCAGCGTGAACAGCGCGTCGGCGAAGGTCGGCTGCATCTCGGCCGCGCGGGTCAGCAGGCCCTCCTCGGCATAGGTGTCCAGCGTGGCCAGGCCGGCCGCGCAGGCCAGCGGGTGGGCCGAGTAGGTGTAGCCGTGGAACAGCTCGATGACGTGCTCCGGCCCGCTCATGAAGGTGTCGTGGATCTTCTGGCTGGCCAGCACCGCGCCCATCGGCACGCAGCCGTTGGTGATGCCCTTGGCCAGCGTCATCAGGTCGGGCGTGACGCCGAAGGTCTGGGCGCCGAACGGCGAGCCGGTGCGGCCGAAGCCGGTGATGACCTCGTCGAAGATCAGCAGGATGCCGTGCTTGTCGCAGAGTTCGCGCAGGCGCTGCAGGTAGCCCACCGGCGGGATCAGCACGCCGGTCGAACCGGCCACCGGTTCGACGATGACGGCGGCGATGGTCGACGCGTCATGCAGCGCGACCAGGCGCTCGATGTCGTCGGCCAGGTCGGCACCGTGGGCCGGCTGGCCGCGGCTGAAGGCGTTGCGTGCCGGGTCGTGGGTGTGGCGGATGTGGTCGACGCCGGCCAGCAGGCTGCCGAACATCTTGCGGTTGGCGACCATGCCGCCGACCGAGATGCCGCCGAAGTTGACACCGTGGTAGCCGCGCTCGCGGCCGATCAGCCGGGTCCGCGAGGCCTCGCCGCGCGAGCGGTGGTAGGCCAGGGCGATCTTCAAGGCGGTGTCGACCGACTCGGAGCCCGAGTTGGTGAAGAAGACCCGGTTCAGCCCGGCCGGCGCCAGCGCCGCCACCCGTTCGGCCAGCTCGAAGGCCTTCGGATGGCCCATCTGGAAGGGCGGTGCGTAGTCCATCTCGGCGGCCTGTTCGGCAATCGCGCGGGAGATGCGCGAGCGGCCGTGGCCGGCGTTGACGCACCACAGGCCGGCGACGCCGTCGAGGATCTGGCGGCCGTCCGCCGTCCAGTAGTGCATGCCTTCGGCGCGGGCCAGCAGGCGCGGGTTCTTCTTGAACTGGCGGTTGGCCGTGAACGGCATCCAGTAGGCGTCCATCGCCGGCAGGTCGGTGTGCGGGTGCTGCGTCATGAGTGTGGCTCCGTGAGGATCGGGCCAGTCTAGGCAAGAGCCGCCGCAAGCGGGTTGCGTTGTGCGACCGGGCTGGCCCGGCCTTCAGGCATGACGTTGCGTGATCTGGCTTGACGGCGCAATAAGATCGCGTCCATGAGCTCAAACGTGCAACTCGACCCCACCGATCGCGCCATTCTTCGCCACTTGCAGCGTGATGCGCGCATGACCAATGTGGAGCTGGCCGAGCGGGTCCACCTGTCGCCGTCGGCCTGTCTGCGGCGGGTCCGGCGACTGGAGGAGACCGGCGTCATCGCCCAGGTCGTGGCGCTGCTCGACCCGCGTGCGGTCGGGCAGTCGGGCACCTCGTTCACGATCGTCAACGTCGAGCGCACCTCGATGGAGACGCTCAAGCGCTTCGAGGAAGCGGTGCGGCAGGAGCCGACCATCCTCGACTGCTACTACGTCGCCGGCAGCAACGACTACCTGATCCGCTACACCTACCAGGACGCGCAGGACCTCGAGCGCTTCCACGCCGAGGTGCTCGGCCGCCTGCCCGGCGTCGTGCGCTCGAACTCGATGCTGGTGCTGCGCACCGTCAAGAAGACGACGGCGCTGGAGGTCTGATCAGGCCGGGCCAGGGTCAGCCGGCCAGCAGCCGCGAGGCGACGGCGGCGGCCAGTTCGGCCTCGCGGCGCCGGGCTTCCGGATAGGCCAACGTCTCCTCGACGCGGATGTGGTCGTGGTACAGCGCGTTGAACAGCGCCACCGACTCGCGCAGCAGGTCCATGTCTCCGCCGACCAGGCCGTCGGCGATGGCCGACACGTTGGGCGCCAGCTCCAGCCAGTTCTGTTCGAGCCAGCCGTGGTCCTGCACCAGGCGTTCGATCTGGCCGCGCAGGCGCTCGTCGGCGCTGGCGAGCAGGCCGGGGAACACGTGCAGTTCCTCCAGCGCGTGGTGCTGGCGCGCGTGTTCGCCGAAGAAGGCGTGGACCTCGCGGGCCAGCGCGCGGATCTCGGTCTCGGGCAGGCCCAGGTCCGGGTCGACCAGGCGGTCCAGCCGGGCCAGCATCAGCACCATCTGGCGATGCTCGTCATCGAGCACCTCCAGCGGCGTCAGCGGCACGATATCGACGGGACGGTCTTGGGGAGTGCGCGGGGTCGGGCGGTTCATGGCGGGTTCCGGTCTGGGCTGGAAGGGGATGCAGCCATTGTTCGGAGCCCGCGCGGGGGCGGCTTGCGCGGCGTCAAGCCGTGGCGTCAATCCGTCCCCGGGGCGGACGCGGCCTGCTGCGCGTCGTGGTGCAGGCGCCCGCACAGATAGGTCCAGACGAAGGTCGCCGCCGCCAGGCTGGTCAGCTCGGCGTGGTCGTAGACCGGCGCGACTTCGACGCAGTCCATGCCGACCCAGGGCTGGTCGGCCAGCGATTCCAGCAGCGTCATCACCTGGCTGCTGGTCAGGCCGCCGGGTTCGGGCGTGCCGGTGCCGGGCGCGAAGGCGGGGTCCAGGCAGTCGATGTCCAGGCTCAGGTAGAGCGGTGGCAGGCCACGTTCATGCCAGCGCTGGCGGATGGCGGCCAGCACCGGCGACAGGCCGGCGCCGTCCAGGCCGCGCAGTTCGCGGGCGGTGAAGATCTGGCCGCCGCAGCTGCGCACGTACTCGCGCGCCTCCCGGGTGCCGGCCGAGCGGATGCCGATCTGGACGCAGGCGGCCGGGTCGACCAGGCCTTCGCGGATCGCCTCGTAGACCCAGGTGCCGTGGCCGCTGGGTTCGCCGAAGTGGTCGGTCCAGGTGTCGCAGTGGGCATCGAAGTGCAGCAGCCCGAGCGGGCGGCCCAGCCAGGCCCGGTAGGCGCGCAGCAGCGACAGCGTCACCGAGTGGTCGCCGCCCAGCCAGGCCATGTGGCGCTGGCGGATCAGCAGCGCGGCCTGCAGCTCCAGCGCGTCGCGCATCGACTGCAGCGAGGTGTTGGGCAGCGCCAGGTCGCCGTGGTCGACGAGGGCCGGCGGGCTCATGCCCGGCTCGCCCAGCGGGCTGTTGTCGAACAGCGGGTGGATGCCGTCGCACAGCATGTGGCTGGCGACGCGGATCGCGCGCGGCCCGAAGCGCGCGCCCGGACGGTTGGTGACGGCGCCGTCCCAGGTGATGCCGGCGATGCCGTAGGCGGCTTCGGGCGCGGGGTCGGCCGCACCGAGCGGCGCGGCGGCGGGCGCCTTCAGGAAGGTGTCGTTGCTGAGATAGGCGAAGGCGGTCATGGCGGACGGCGGCGCGGTCAGGGCGCTTGGGATGTCAGTCGGCGAGGGCGGCAGGATCGCACGGGCCGGCATTTCGTTCTGATGAATCGCGTTTCCGCATCGTGAAAGCGCGCCATGCTGCGCCGCCGCAAAATCTTCCGCCACGAGAAAACCTGTCCCGCATCGTAAAAAATCAAACGCAAGCTGTTGATTTCATTGAATTCATGACATGTGTCTTATATAAGACATAAGTCTTGTCGAAAGGGGCCGCTGCTCGTTAAGCTGAGAGCCATCGAGTCACCCCCTTTCTCCTTTCCTGTCACTTGAACCGGAGCATCCGATGAGCCAACCGACCCGCCAGCAACAGATCGACGCGCTGATCACCGACTGGGAACAGAACCCCCGTTGGGCGACCGTCAAGCGCGGCTACAGCGCCGCCGACGTGGTCCGCCTGCGTGGCAGCCTGCAGCCCGAGTACACGCTCGCCAAGCGTGGTGCCGAGAAGCTGTGGGATCTCGTCAACGGCGGCGCCAAGAAGGGCTACGTCAACGCCTTCGGCGCGATCACCGCCGGCCAGGCGATGCAGCAGGCCAAGGCCGGCCTGGAAGCGGTCTACCTGTCGGGCTGGCAGGTGGCGGCTGACGGCAACACCTCCGAGACCATGTACCCCGACCAGTCGCTGTACGCGTACGACTCGGTGCCGACGATGGTCCGCCGCATCAACAACACCTTCAAGCGCGCCGACGAGATCCAGTGGTCGCGTGGCATCGAGCCGGGCAACAAGGACTTCGTCGACTACTTCCTGCCGATCGTGGCTGACGCGGAAGCCGGCTTCGGCGGCGTGCTGAACGCCTTCGAGCTGATGAAGAACATGATCGCCTCGGGCGCCGCCGGCGTTCACTTCGAGGACCAGCTCGCCGCGGTCAAGAAGTGCGGCCACATGGGTGGCAAGGTGCTGGTGCCGACGCAGGAAGCGATCGAGAAGCTGATCGCCGCGCGCTTCGCCGCCGACGTGATGGGCGTGCCCACCATCGTGCTGGCCCGCACCGACGCGGAAGCCGCCAACCTGATCACCAGCAACCACGACGCCAACGACCAGCCCTTCCTGACCGGTGAGCGCACCCAGGAAGGCTTCTACCGCGTCAAGAACGGCCTGGAGCAGGCCATCAGCCGGGGCGTCGCCTACGCGCCCTACGCCGACCTGGTGTGGTGCGAGACCGGCGTGCCCGACATCGGCTTCGCCCGCGAGTTCGCGCAGGCCGTGCACGCCGCCTGCCCGGGCAAGCTGCTGAGCTACAACTGCTCGCCGTCGTTCAACTGGAAGAAGAACCTGGACGACAAGCAGATCGCGCGCTTCCAGGAAGACCTCTCGGCGCTGGGCTACAAGTACCAGTTCATCACCCTCGCGGGCATCCACATCAACTGGTACAACACCTTCCAGTTCGCCCACGCCTATGCCCGCGGCGAAGGCATGAAGCACTACGTCGAGCAGGTGCAGGAACAGGAATTCGCCGCCCGCGAGAAGGGCTACACCTTCGTGTCGCACCAGCAGGAAGTCGGCGCCGGCTACTTCGACGACGTCACCACCGTGATCCAGGGCGGCTCGTCCAGCGTCAAGGCGCTGACCGGCTCGACCGAGGAAGAGCAGTTCCACTGAACTGAGCGGGTCCGTTGACCGCAGGCCCAGGGCGATCCCCTGGGCTTTCTGCTTAGAATCGCCGGTTTTCGGACACGACAAGGAACGGGGAAAGGCACCATGGTTATGACACCGCGAACGTCGAACAGCGGCCCCACCCGGGCCTGATCGCCGGTCGCCGTCCGCAACCCCCCTCTCCCCCTCGAGAAAGCGCGGCGACCCCGCGCTTTTTTCTTGTCGCACACGGAGTTTTCCAGATGGTCTCGATCCAATTGCCCGACGGCTCGCGCCGCGAATTCGACGGCCCGGTCACGGTGGCCGAGGTGGCCGCGTCGATCGGCGCCGGCCTGGCCAAGGCCGCTCTTGGCGGGCGCGTCGGCAGCGGCGAGGCCGCCAGGCTGGTCGACCTGAGCCATCGCATCGAGGCCGACACGGCGCTGGCGATCGTCACCGCCAAGGACACCGACGGGCTGGAGTTGATCCGCCATTCGACCGCCCACCTGCTGGCCTATGCCGTCAAGGAGCTGTTCCCGGAGGCGCAGGTCACGATCGGCCCGACCATCGAGCACGGCTTCTATTACGACTTCTCGTACAAGCGCCCGTTCACGCCCGAGGATCTGGCCGCGATCGAGAAGAAGATGACCGAGCTGGCCGCCAAGGACGAGCCGGTCACCCGGCGCGTGCTGCCGCGCGACGAGGCGGTCGCCTACTTCAAGTCGATCGGCGAGGCCTACAAGGCCGAGATCATCGCCAGCATCCCGGCCGGCGAGGACGTCTCGCTCTACACCGAAGGCAAGTTCACCGACCTGTGCCGCGGCCCGCACGTGCCCAGCACCGGCAAGCTGAAGTTCTTCAAGCTGATGAAGGTGGCCGGCGCCTACTGGCGCGGCGACCACCGCAACGAGATGCTGCAGCGTGTCTACGGCACCGCCTGGGCCAGCAAGGACGACCTGCAGAAGTACCTGACGATGCTGGAGGAGGCCGAGAAGCGCGACCACCGCAAGCTCGGCCGCGAACTCGACCTGTTCCACATCGACGAGCACTCGCCCGGCACCGTGTTCTGGCACCCCAAGGGCTGGACGCTGTGGCAGGAGGTCGAGCAGTACATGCGCCGCGTCTACCGCGACAACGGCTACCTGGAGGTCAAGGGTCCGCAGATCCTCGACCAGGGCCTGTGGGAGAAGACCGGCCACTGGGACAAGTACCGCGAGAACATGTTCGTGACCGAGTCGGAGAAGCGCGACTACGCGCTCAAGCCGATGAACTGCCCCGGCCACATCCTGATCTACAAGCAGGGCATCAAGAGCTACCGCGACCTGCCGCTGCGCTTCGGCGAGTTCGGCCAGTGCCACCGCAACGAGCCGACCGGCGGCCTGCACGGGATCATGCGGGTGCGCGCCTTCACGCAGGACGACGGCCACATCTTCTGCACCGAGGACCAGATCCAGTCCGAGGTGATCGCCTTCACGACGCTGCTGCAGAAGGTCTACCGCCACTTCGGCTTCACCGACATCATCTACAAGCTGTCGACCCGGCCCGAGAAGCGCATCGGCAGCGAGGAAAGCTGGGACCGCGCCGAGACCGCGCTGGCCGAGGGCCTGAAGGCGTCCGGCTGCGACTTCGAGTACCTGCCGGGCGAGGGCGCGTTCTACGGTCCGAAGATCGAGTACACGCTGAAGGACGCGCTGGGCCGGCCCTGGCAGTGCGGCACGATCCAGGTCGACCCCAACCTGCCCGAGCGGCTCGACGCCGAGTTCGTCGGCGAGGACGGCGCCCGTCACCGGCCCATCATGCTGCACCGCGCGATCGTCGGCAGCCTCGAGCGCTTCATCGGCATCCTGATCGAGCAGCACGCCGGCGCACTGCCGACCTGGCTGTCGCCGGTTCAGGTCAGCGTCATGAACATCACCGACGGACAGGCCGATTACGCCCGGGAAGTGGCCGGAGCGCTGCAGAAACAAGGGCTTAGGGTCACGTTGGACCTGCGCAACGAAAAGATCACGTATAAAATCCGCGAGCATTCCTTGCAAAAGGTGCCTTACCTGATCGTTGTCGGTGACAAGGAGAGGGAAGCAGGCACCGTTGCAGTGCGCGCCAGAGGCAACCAGGACCTCGGTGTGATGGCCCTGGCGGCCTTCTCCCAGAAGATCTCGGCCGAACTCAACCCGGAGCAGTGATACCGGGTCGAGCCATCGGCTTGGTTGACGGCGCATTCATCAACTTGGGCGCAAGCCCCGAAGGAAACGAACCATCGCTACTTTTCTTGACCGCCGGATGCCCAACGTCGAGCGCAAGCATCGGCTGAACCGCGAGATCACTGCCCTGGAGGTCCGTCTGAACGGACCGGAGAACGAGCCGCTGGGCATCGTCAGCATCCAGGAAGCCTTGCGACTGTCGGCCGAAGCCGATGTTGATCTGGTCGAGATTGCTGCCACGGCGAACCCGCCCGTCTGTCGTCTGATGGACTACGGCAAGTTCAAGTACCAGGAGCAGAAGAAGGCGGCAGAGGCCAAGGCCAAGCAGCACGTCATCGACATCAAGGAAGTCAAGTTCCGTCCGGGCACGGACGAGGGCGACTACCAGATCAAGATGCGCAACCTGCGCCGCTTCCTCGAAGAAGGCGACAAGGGCAAGGTCACCCTGCGCTTCCGCGGTCGGGAAATCACGCACCAGGACATCGGCATGCGCCTGCTCGAGCGGATCCGCGACGAGCTGACCGACGTGAGCCTGGTCGAGAACATGCCCAAGCTCGAAGGCCGCCAGATGATCATGGTCCTGGCGCCCAAGAAGAAGAAGTGATCGATTGAGATGAGGTCGTTGCGGTTTGGTCGCCGCAGCGTCCCAGTGCCCGTAGGCAACCAAGACCGCGGAGATGTTTCGCGGCGCCTCACGGGAACAACCCAGAAGGAGCAGTCATGCCCAAGATGAAGACCAAGAGCAGCGCGAAGAAGCGTTTTCGCGTTCGTCCGGGTGGCACCGTCAAGCGCGGTCAGGCGTTCAAGCGCCACATCCTGACCAAGAAGACCACCAAGAACAAGCGCCACCTGCGCGGAGCCGTCAACGTTCATGAGACCAACATGGGTCACATGGCGCAGATGCTGCCGTTCGCCGGTCTGTAATCCACCACGCACTGAAGGAGTCAACACATGCCTCGCGTCAAACGTGGTGTTACCGCCCGCGCTCGTCACAAGAAGGTCCTCGCCCTGGCCAAGGGCTATCGCGGTCGTCGCAAGAACGTCTATCGCATCGCCAAGCAGGCGGTGATGAAGGCGGGCCAGTACGCCTACCGTGACCGCCGTGCCAAGAAGCGCGAATTCCGTCGCCTCTGGATCGCGCGCATCAACGCCGCCAGCCGTGCCCTGGGCCTGACCTACAGCCGCTTCATGGCGGGTCTGAAGAAGGCGCAGATCGGCATCGACCGCAAGGTCCTGTCGGACATGGCCATCAACGATCCGGCTGCCTTCGGCAGCATCGTCGACAAGGTGAAGGCCCAGCTCGCCTGAGCCTGACAGCATGGCGCCGGCTCCGGTCGGCGCCCTGTGCCTCGCACCCCAAGGCCGACCCCGCGTTCGGCCTTTTTTGTGTCCGCCGCCGATCGGTGGCGGGCACAAGACCCATCCAGCTGACCCGTCCGTGATGAACGATCTCGATACCCTGGTCCAGGCCGCCGAGGCGGATTTCGCCGCTGCCGGCACGCCGGCGCAACTCGAGGACGCCAAGGCGCGTTTCCTCGGCAAGACCGGTCGCGTGACCGAGCTGCTCAAGGGCATGGCCGCGCTGTCGCCCGAGGACAAGAAGACCCGCGGCGCCGCGATCAACGAGACCAAGCAGCGCATCGAGTCCGCGCTGACTGCCCGCCGCCAGGCGCTTGCCGAAGCCGAGATGCAGGCGCAGCTCAAGGCCGAGTCGCTCGACGTCAGCCTGCCCGGCCGCCAGCGTGGCAGCGGTGGTCTGCACCCCGTGTCGCGCACGATGGAGCGCATCGAGCAGATCTTCGCGTCGATGGGCTTCGACGTCGCCGACGGCCCGGAGATCGAGACCGACTGGCACAGCTTCACCGCGCTGAACAACCCGGAGAACCATCCGGCGCGTTCGATGCAGGACACCTTCTACGTCGACATGAACGACGAGGCCGGCCGCCCGCTGTGCCTGCGCCCGCACACCTCGCCGATGCAGGTGCGCTACTCGCGCCAGCACGCCGCCCGCCACGCCGGCGTCGAGCCGATGCCCGAGATCCGCGTCATCGCGCCGGGCCGCACCTACCGGGTCGACAGCGACGCGACCCACTCGCCGATGTTCCACCAGTGCGAAGGCCTGTGGATCGGCGAGAACGTGTCGTTCAAGGACCTCAAGGCCGTCTTCACCGACTTCTTCCGGACCTTCTTCGAGACCGACGACCTCGAGCTGCGCTTCCGGCCGTCCTTCTTCCCGTTCACCGAGCCGTCCGCCGAGGTCGACATCGCCTTCTCGAGCGGGCCGCTGAAGGGCCGCTGGCTGGAAGTCGCCGGCTCCGGCCAGGTCCACCCGAACGTGGTGCGCAACTTCGGCCTCGACCCGGAACGCCACATCGGCTTCGCCTTCGGCATGGGTCCGGACCGCCTGACCATGCTGCGCTACGGCGTCAACGACCTGCGCCTGTTCTTCGAAGGCGACCTGCGTTTCCTGTCGCAGTTCCAGTGAAGCCTCGCGTCCGCGCCGTCCCACCGATCACCGTCGTCTCCTGAAGCCATGCAATTCCCAGAATCCTGGTTGCGCGAGTTCTGCAACCCCGCCCTCGACAGCGACGGCCTCGCCCGCCTGCTGACCATGTCCGGCATGGAGGTCGAGGAGCAGCAGCGTGCCGCCCCGCCGTTCAGCCGCATCGTCGTGGCCGAGATCGTCACCGCCGAGCAGCATCCCAACGCCGACCGCCTGCGCGTGTGCACCGTCGATGCGGGCGCGCACAGCCAGGACGGCCCGCTGCAGATCGTCTGCGGTGCGCCCAACGCGCGGGTGGGCATCCGCGTGCCGCTGGCGCTGGTCGGTGCCGAACTGCCGCCCGGCGACGACGGCAAGCCCTTCGTGATCAAGCTCGGCAAGCTGCGCGGCGTCGAGAGCCAGGGCATGTTGTGTTCGGCCCGCGAGCTCAAGCTGTCCGACGACCACGGCGGCCTGCTGGAACTGCCGGCCGACACGCCGATCGGCGCCGACATCCGCCAGGTCCTGAACCTCGACGACACGCTGTTCACGCTCAAGCTCACACCCAACCTCGGCCACGGCCTGAGCGTCTACGGCATCGCCCGCGAGGTCTCCGCGCTGACCGGCACGGCGCTGGCCAGGCCGGTGTTCGCGCCGGCGAACGTCACCACCGACGACCGCCTGCCGGTGCGCATCGAGGCCGACGACCTGTGCGGCCGCTTCTCCGGCCGCGTCATCCGCGGCATCGACCCGAAGGCCAAGACGCCGGCGTGGATGGTCGAACGCCTGGCCCGCTGCGGCCAGCGCCCGGTCAGCGCGCTGGTCGACATCTCGAACTACGTGATGTTCGAGTTCGGCCGGCCCAGCCACATCTTCGACCGCGACAAGATCCAGGGTGGCCTGGTGGTGCGCTGGGGCCGCGAGGGCGAGACGCTCAAGCTGCTCAACGGCAACACCGTCACGCTCGACGCCCAGGTCGGTGTCATCGTCGACGAACACGGCGGCACGCAGACCGTCGAATCGCTGGCCGGCATCATGGGCGGCGACGCCACGGCGGTCGGCGACGAGACCCGCAACGTCTACGTCGAGGCCGCCTTCTGGTGGCCCGAGGCGGTCGCCGGCCGTTCGCGCCGCTACAACTTCTCGACCGATGCGGGCCACCGCTTCGAGCGTGGCGTCGACCCGGCGCTGACGGTCGAGCACATCGAGCGCATCACCGCGCTGATCGTGCAGATCTGCGGCACCGCCGACACCCGCATCGGCCCGATCGACGACCAGACCACCCGGCTGCCCGAGCGTCGCCCGGTGGCGCTGCGGGTCGACCGCGCTGCCAAGGTGATCGGCATGCCGGTGACGCAGGCGCAGTGCGCGCAGGTGTTCGAGCGCCTCGGCCTGGCCTTCGAGTCCGCGCCCGGCGTGATGACCGTGACGCCGCCGAGCTGGCGTTTCGACCTGCAGATCGAGGAAGACCTGATAGAGGAAGTGATCCGCGTGATCGGCTTCGACCAGCTGCCGCTGACGCCGCCGAACGCCCCGGTCACCGCCCGCGTGCGCACCGAGGACCGCCGCAGCCCGCATGCGGTGCGTCGCGCCGCCGCCGCGCTGGGTTACCAGGAAACGATCAACTTCAGCTTCGTCGAGGCGCGCTGGGAACACGAACTGGCCGGCAACGCCGACCCGATCCGCCTGCTCAACCCGATCGCCGCGCCGCTGTCGGTGATGCGTTCGAGCCTGCTCGGCAGCCTGGTGCAGGTGCTGCGCCACAACCTCTCGCGCCGGTCGCCGCGCGTGCGCGTGTTCGAGTTCGGCCGTGTCTTCCGCCGCGACCCGTCGGTGCAGGGCAGCGAACAGGACGTCGCCGGCGTTGACCAGCCGCTGCGGGTCGCCGGCCTGGCCTGGGGCCCCGTCGACGAACAGCAGTGGGGCGCCAAGGAACGCGCGGTCGACTTCTACGACGTCAAGGGTGATGTCGAAGCCCTGCTGGCCCCGCTGCAGCCGCGTTTCGAGGCGGCCGAACACCCGGCGATGCACCCGGGCCGCTGCGCCCGCGTCGTGCTCGACGGCGTCGTCATCGGCCATGTCGGTGAACTGCACCCGCGCTGGCGTCAGGCCTACGAGCTGCCGAGCGCCCCGGTGCTGTTCGAGCTGGACGCCGCCGCGCTGCTGCGCCGTCCCGTGCCCGCCTACGTGCCGGTCGCCCGCCAGCAGGCCGTGACGCGCGACCTGGCGCTGATCGTCGGCGAGAGCGTCAGCCACGACGCGCTGATCGACACCATCCTGGCCGCGCCGACCGACGGTCTGGTGCGCGCCGCGCGCCTGTTCGACGTCTACCGCCCGGCGGCCGGCGTGGCCGGCTTCGCGGCGGGCGAACGCAGCCTGGCGGTCCGCCTGGAACTGCTGGACGACGCCGCCCCGCTGACCGATGCCCGCAGCGACGCCGCCATACAGGCCGTCGTCGACACCGTCGCCAACCGCCTGGGCGCACGCCTGCGCGGTGCCTGATCCTGACCGAGAGCGCACAACGACATGGCCGACACCCCTGAACAGGCGCAGTCCCTGGACCGCGTGATCTCGCTCGAGACGCCGACGCTGACCAAGGCCGAGCTGGCCGACCTGCTGTTCGAGCGGCTCGGGCTGAACAAGCGCGAGTCCAAGGACATGGTCGAGGCCTACTTCAAGTTCGTCCACGACGCGCTGGTCAGCGGCGAGGACGTGAAGCTGTCGGGCTTCGGCAACTTCCAGGTCCGTCGCAAGGCGCCTCGTCCCGGGCGCAACCCGCGCACCGGCGAGGCGATCCCGATCCGCGCCCGCAAGGTGGTCACGTTTCACGCCAGCCACAAACTCAAGGCGATCGTGCAAGGCGAGGCACCGCCGCCTGGAGAGTTCGAGTAAAGTCTTGCGAGACTCCTGAATCCCATTGATTTCAATGGAAAATTCGCTCCCAGACATCCCGCCCAAGCGCTACTTCACCATCGGTGAGGTCAGCGAGCTTTGTGGCGTCAAGCCGTACGTGCTGCGCTACTGGGAACAGGAGTTCACCCAGCTGCGCCCGATGAAGCGCCGGGGCAACCGGCGCTACTACCAGCACCACGAGGTGCTGCTGATCCGCCGGATCCGCGACCTGCTCTACGAACAGGGCTTCACCATCAGCGGCGCCCGCAACCGCCTGATCGAACTGGGCGCGGTGGCCGCACCGGGTGCGTCGCTGCCGATGGGCGCCTCCGGTCCGGCCGACGATCCGTCCCACGACGATCTCGACCTGCACGCGCCGATGATCGGCATGCCGCCGCTGCCGTCTGCACCGCGCGCCCCCCAATACGCCAGCGCCGCGCTGTCGATGCCTCCGGCCGAGGCCGCCACCACGGTCGTCCTGCCCGACGCCCCACGCCTGTCGCTGCGCGAGGAACTGCTGTCCATCCGCAGCCTGCTCGACCTGGACGACTGAACCGCGTCTCGTCCCGCGACGAGATCGAGGAAAGTTCGCCAGGAGTCTGGACAGACACAAGTCCCCTGACATATACTTTTTGGCTCAGTCGGGGTGTAGCGCAGCCTGGTAGCGCACTTGCATGGGGTGCAAGGGGTCGCGAGTTCGAATCCCGCCACCCCGACCAAAGAAATCAACGGGTTAGCTCTCACAAGGAGCTAGCCCGTTTTGATTTGTGGCGCTGAAAAGCAGGCCATCTGGCGATTCCAGGCGAGCATCAGCGACCCCGCTTGAGACGCCTTCGGAAATGGCCCTCCCGAAACCGCCGCCGCACGGCACGGAAGTCGTCAAACTGGATGACGAAGTTCGCGAAGCGCTCAAGCGTTCGCGCCTGGCGGCCCGATCCGGCAAATCTAAGATCGGGCGATGGCCACCCTCATCCCCGCGCTCTCGGCCTGTGCCTCCCGGATGACCTCCGGCGAGCGCCGGTTTGCCGAGCGACTGGAGCAGAAGCTCGACGACGACTACCTGCTCTGGTACGACGTCCCCGTCGGCCCGAAGCAGTCCCACCCCGATTTCGTGATCCTCCACCCGCGTCGCGGCGTGCTGATCCTGGAGACCAAGGACTGGCGGCTGGAGACCATCCACAAGGCCAGCCGCCAAGCCTGGGAGATCGTCCCCGACGGCCAGGTGAAGGTGGTGATCAACCCGCTGGCCCAGGCGCGGCATTGCGCCATCCAGGTGGTCAACGCGCTGGAGCGCGACCCGCAGCTGATCCAGCCGTCCGGCCCGCACCAGGGCAAGCTGGCCTTCCCCTGGGGACACGGCGTCGTGCTGACCCGCATCACCCGCAAGCAGTTCGAGGCCGCCGGGCTGGACCAGGCGATCGCGCCCGAGCTGGTGATCTGCTCCGACGAGATGCTCGAATCCGCCGAGCCCGAGGCCTTCCAGCAGCGCCTCTGGCAGATGTTCGCCCACGCCTTCGGCGGCGTGATGAGCCTGCCGCAGCTCGACCGGGTGCGCTGGATCATGTTCCCCGAGGTCCGCGTGCCGACGCAGGACAGCCTGTTCGACGACGACGACCCCGCCGCCGAGCTGCCCAGCGTCATGCGCGTCATGGACCTGCAGCAGGAACAGCTCGCCCGCAGCCTGGGCGACGGCCACCGGGTCATCCACGGCGTCGCCGGCTCGGGCAAGACCATGATCCTGGCCTACCGCGCCGAGTACCTGGCGCGGACCTTCACGCCCACGTCCAAGCCCATCCTCGTGCTCTGCTTCAACGAGCCGCTCGCCACCCAGCTGGACGCCACCTTCGCCGCCAAGGGCCTGGCCGACCGCGTGCACGCCCGCAACTTCCACAAGTGGTGCCGCCAGCAGCTGGTCGCGTTCGGTCAGGCCCTGCCGGCGCAGGGGCCGGGCATGTTCGAGGAGATGGTCGACGGCGTGATCCGCGCGGTCGAACGGCGGCAGATCCCATCCGGCCAGTACCAGGCCGTGCTGATCGACGAGGGCCACGACTTCCGCCCCGAGTGGCTCAAGCTCGTCACGCAGATGGTCGACCCCAGCACCAACAGCCTGCTGCTGCTCTACGACGACGCGCAGAGCATCTACGAACGCCGCACGTCACGGCAGTTCAGCTTCAAGAGCGTGGGCATCCAGGCCCAGGGGCGCACGACGATCCTCAAGATCAACTACCGCAACACGAAGCAGATCCTGAAGGTCGCCAGCATGGTCGCCGCCGACCTGCTGACCGCCGAGGACCGCGACGACGACGGCGTGCCGCTGGTCAAGCCGATCAGCTACGGCCGCGAGGGCGACGAGCCGGTCGTCATCCGCCTGCCGACCTTGCGCGACGAGGCCTGGGCCATCGCCGACCACCTGCACGCCGCCCACCAGGAAGGCCACGCCTGGGGCGACATGGCCATCCTCTGCCGCGACTACCCGACGATGGACGCCTGCGCCGCCGCGCTGCGCGGCAAGGGCGTGCCGATGCAGGTCCGCAAGAAGTCCGGCGACTTCCGGCCGAACCACGATTCGGTGAAGGTCATGACCATGAAGGTCAGCAAGGGCCTGGAGTTCCCGGTCGTCGCGCTGTCCGGTGTCGGGCTGATGCCGGTGAATGGAGAGGACGAGCGTGAGGAGGCTCGGCTGTTCTACGTCGCGGCGACGCGGGCGACGCAGCGGCTGGTGATCGGGGTGAGTGGGCGAGGGGGGTTTGTGGAGAGGCTGGCGGAGCGGGGGAGGGGTGTTGAGGCGGGCTGAGGCGAGGGGATCGGGTGCGGCTTGCGGGGGGTGTGGTGTAGTTGATTGGCGTTTGGGTTTGTGGTTGAGGGATATGGGGGGCGGTGGATGACTGCAACAGACTGAGTCCAGCCGTTCACGCCGCGCCACTTGAGCGGCGGCGCCGATGGGAAGCAGTCATTCAGGCACGGTGTCGTCGACCGGCCGGTGCACTGCTGTCAGCAGTCACTCGATTGCGTCGGATCCAGTTCCACACCATCGACTTGAACTCCTCACTATGCCTGTGTCGGCGCCTCCGGCCTATCAGATCGACGCCACAAGTGTTCATCTGTCCGCTTCCTTCCACACTGAAAAATACTCACTTCGGCGAGCGGATCGGGTCAACCTGTATTCACTAGGTGCGTACCCATCACCGAGCCGCACGGTGGTGGATGAGTGGGCGTTCACGGGAGTATTCGGCAGCCTGGTATTGGTAAAAATTGCTGTCGAAGCAAATCAAGTGCCGCTGTAAGCGTCAGCAGAACAAATTTCCATTTTCATGACTCAGTCGACGTCGATGAGCGACGGTCAACGTTGCTTCGACTATGTCGTGCTAAAATTATTGGTCAACTTTGCTGCATCGCGGCGCTTGAGGTTTTGCGTGAATGCGGGCTAAACAAATGAATATGATACGAAAGATCAAGCTAAAAGCTCTTCAAGCAAAAGCCAATCTTGCAAGCGCCCTCGCAAAGCCGCAGCCATTCACAAAGGAGCAGTTCTTGCGCGATTGTGCTGACGACTCCTTGATAGTCGAAGCTGTCAACGGAATGATCAAGCCTGCACGATTCGCCACCTCGATTGTTGATGAGTCGAGTGTTTTGGCTGAGGTCGCCAAGGTCCCTGGTGACGATTACTACTATGCCAAGCTTAGCAGACCGGCTTTGTTGGTGCCTTGCTTTGAATTTCTTGAGCCCGGAATTGAGGTATACATTAAGCGGCATAACGTAATGCTTGATGTGGACCGGGATCTTTTCCACAGAATGAGCATGACCTGCGCCATCTTTATGGCGCACTGGCACGAAGCAGCGCATGTTGTATGCGGTCACCTGAACTATAAGGAGAAGAACGGCAAGCTGCCTATACCGGACTGGACTGAGAAGTTCGCGTCGTTTGAGCCTTGGTTCGACCCTAAGCTCCATCCGCTGCTACCAGAGAGAACCATGGAGATTGACGCTGACATACACGGCGCCCAGTTCGCGCTTGGCCATGTCATGCATTCAAGCGAAATTTTTAGGAAGGTGCGGCGCGAGACATATCTGCAGGCTTTCGCAGTCGGTGTCAGAGGACTGTTTGAATATCTTACTTGGGGAGAGTCGCATGAAACACCAGACGCGACCAAACCTCACCCCGCGCCCATCACTCGGGCTTACATCGCCATCACGCACGCTGTGGCCCGGTTGGACAAGATGGCAGATCTGAACCCCAGCGACATTGATCGGCTCCAAAAACTTGCGCAGGCCGTTTTGTTGGATTTTGAAATTCACGCACTCGGAATGACTGTTAATCCTGATCTTTTGAAGGCAGCTCAGGAAACAGAACTTGAACTTTGGTCCCGTCGCTATAAGGAGTTCGTTCCTTTTCGGCCAAAATTTGCGATCCGCAAGACTGCGTGACGGTGATTGGTGAGGCCGAGGTCGACGTCCCCAAGGGGAATGTGGCTCGTTCACGTATTACCAGTGCACCGTCGTCATATATGATCGCCTTGGCAGTGTCAGTTTTTCTGCGCCGCTTTTACCTGCACCGGTCTTCGTACGCAACTCCCGGTACAGGGCCGAAATGCAGATGCCGCGTACATAGATTCGAACTGCTCTTTCGGACGTTGGAGACTGCGATTTGAAGGCTGATTGATTCCCGCGCTTCCATTCGCCAATCATGTCGAACGCTGACGGACTTCAATCGGAAGTCAATTTCGTCGAAGATGTCTGCCGTGGGTCGGTAGGGCCGGTTCGTCCTGTCGGGCTATGGACGATCAGGTGACTTACCACCCTCTGGGTCGGCAACTACCGCTGCACCTCCCGAACCGGTCAGCGAGACGGCATCGGGCGGATCTCGTCAATGAAGGTGATGGATTTGCGACCGTGAGTTGGGCGCCCGCCGGTGCCCGGCAGCAACAGACTGGGGCCGGTCATTCGCTCCGAGAAGGCGAACGTCGCGGGCCGCCAGAACCGGCCTTTCGACCGCTGCGGCTAGCTGCGCCAAGATGAGTGCTCAACGAGCCGCGGCCAGGGCCGCATCAAGTTCCGCCTCAAAGCGTCCTAAGTGCCCCCTGAGCACATGGTCTTGATCAGCGAAACACTGCTGCAGAACAGATAGCTGCTCATGTGTTTCCCGAAATTCATACGGCTCAATCAAGTGACGTCGCAGAACTGTTGCCAGCGGTTCAAGGTGCCGGAGTTGCTCCAGATCCCGCAAGGCAGATAGAGCGACGCCAAAGAGTTCAGACTTTAGGCGCCATGTCACGCGAGACGAAGCGAGTATCGGGTGCAGGACCCGACCGACGGCCTCGGCTGCCTCGAAAGCAATGAACACGTGGTCACCGTCGAGCTGGTCGGCGCTTACCCGTTGCCCGGGAGCCGTGAGGACGACGGCCTCTCTGACCCAGGTCACCGTCGTCTCAACCACCTCATACAACAGATAAGCGAGGGGCGTTGGAAACTCATGCGTCTCGTCGTCGGGTCGAATCTCCCGGGCCCGGTCTACTAGGCGACCTGCAAAGTGGGGCATGTAGTGAAGCCATAGATGGTCGGGGAGTCTTTGGTGCAAGCCCTCGAGGACCATGACTCTGAAGAACCAAAGGCCCGTATGGACCGGGTCGGTGTGCTTACCGACCTCGTCAAAGGTCAGTGGACGACCATTGAGCCTCCTTTCGAGTACGTCGTCACCTTCTATGCGTGCGAGGACAGCCTCTCCAACAGACCGATACACACCCAAGCGACCCGCAACCTGTGCATCGACGAAGTAGAACCGAAGCAATCTGTTCTCCGTCGGTAGGTGCAGGCGGCGTCCGCGCCCCTCGTGGTTATCGTTGTTCTTGATCTCGCTATAGAAGATGCTGGCATCGTTGGCGAGCAGTGCTCGGAAGAACTCGTCCTGGAAACCTTCCTCGAGGCGAACGGCCGCCTCCATCACTTCGATGCAGAGGAAAGGTCGAGCGGCCGCCAGTTGCGCGACGAGGCGACGTGACGAAAGTAGCCGCCGCACGACGCTACTTGCGCGGTGTTGCACACGTCGCGAAGGACCGACGAGGTCAGCAAACCACTCTCGTAAACTGAACCACTGGACCGGCAACCACTTCGTAGGACCACCTGTGCCGAACGTGATGGTTCCGTCCTCCCCAAACAGCACTTGGAAGTTCGGGCGCGCAGGTCTAATAAAGTCGGCAACCTGGCTGCGTACCGTTCTAGCTTGCGCAAGGTCCAGCGCTGAGCGCAGGTGTCGCTGCAGCAAGTCCGAGAGCTCCTCATGCTTACCTGAGTGGAGCAGTGCCGTGGTCAACTCGTCGAACAGCCCGATGTTCCAGCGCGTGAGCTTGGTTCTGCTGGAGCGCCAATAGACGAAGGCCGCCAGCAACAGGAACAGCGAGTACTGCGTTGCGCTCTTGTCAAATCCCCATAGCCACGGGCCTAGATGAGGGAAGCCGAGTTGCTTCAGAACGGGCTCGAAGAAGAACCCATGGATGGTCAGTAGCACTGTCCATACAACAAGCCAGTCGAACCATGTGAGACTGAGCCGGAAGCTGAGCCTTGCGGTGCTTGGCACTACGGCCCAGACGGCGGCTATCAGACCCAGCATGGTGAGCAATGCGCTCGTGTCGATACCTGAAGAGTTCATCGAGCCTTACACGGGTGCGGCACAAAAGCCGGGTTAGCCTGGCTGCCCTGATCGGGCAGGCTCAAGAAAAGAGCGTACGCGTAGGGCAGGCGCTCCGGGATTCGGTGAGGGTTGGGCGGACAACTGGGACGCGCCAGTAGGCGCTAGTCGCTGCGCGTGAGAAGGCGGGCTATGCCCGGATGACTTTATATCGTGTTCTCATCCTCTCCGTACTCACCAGCCCGCCTTGCGAAGCTCGCCTTCCAGTCTGGCGCCTTCTTGCTGTTCGGTCACGACGCGACGCTTAATGACGACAGTATTCGCGGGATCTCGGTGCACCGGATCTGCATCTGGCGGGGCACTCTCCTCAATGTCCAATCTAACGCAGTCACCGAACATCCGTGTTGTAGGCATGACCGACAGCAACCGCTGCACAACGCCCTTTCCCCCAATCATCAACGCCCGCCCCCTCCACTCCGAATAACCAATTCCCAAGCCTCCCCCTCACTTCACCGCCCAAGCCCTTCACCCCACTCCCCCAGCCTCCGGCCGATACCCCGAAACTCGCCCCCCGCGCCAGTCTCACCCACCGCCCCCTGCTGGTTAACACCCTCCACCACCCGCCATCGATCGCGCTGCAATGCCGCTTCAGAGCGACAACCAGCCGTCCCGCCAACGAGACGCAAACCGACATGGCCGTCTCCGTCTTCGACATCTTCAAGATCGGCATCGGCCCGAGCAGCTCGCACACGGTCGGGCCGATGCGGGCGGCGGCGTTGTTTGCAGGGGCCTTGGCGGCGGGGGAACAGCTGTCGGCCACGACCCGCGTGCGCTGTGAGCTTTATGGGTCGCTGGGGGCCACCGGCAAGGGGCACGGCACCGACAAGGCGGTGGTGCTGGGGCTGGAAGGGCATGAGCCCGATCGCATCGATCCGGACCAGATCACGCCCCGGCTGGCGCAGATCCGGGCCGAGGGCCGCATCCTGCTGGCCGGGCGTCATCCGGTCGCCTTTGACGAGAAGGCCGACCTGCTGTTCCTGAGGCGCGAGACGCTGGACTTTCATCCCAATGGGATGCGGCTGACCGCCTTCGATGCGGCCGATCGGGTGCTGCTGCAGAAGACCTATTACTCGGTCGGCGGCGGCTTCGTCGTCAACCATGATGATCAAGGCCAGCCGCACCTGGGCGCTGACAAGCGACCGCTGGCGCTGCCCTTTCACAGTGGTGCCGAGCTGCTGCAACGTTGCCGCGAGAGTGGCCTGTCGATTGCCGGCGTGATGGCCCGCAACGAGACGGCCTGGCGCGACGAAAGCTCGATGCGATCGGGCCTGTTGACGATCTGGCAGGCGATGCAGGGCTGCGTGAAACGGGGTTGTGCGACCGAGGGCGTGCTGCCCGGCGGCTTCAAGGTGAAACGCCGTGCGGCCGAGCTGCATCGCCAGCTGTGCGCGCATCCGGAGGCTGCGCTGCGCGACCCGCTGCAGGTGCTGGACTGGGTCAACCTGTACGCGCTGGCGGTCAACGAGGAGAACGCCGCCGGTGGCCGCGTCGTCACCGCGCCGACCAACGGTGCGGCCGGCATCGTGCCCGCCGTGCTGCACTACTACGTCCGTTTCCTGGGCGGCCCGGGGCTGGCGAAGACCGAGGACGGCGTCGTCGACTTCCTGCTGACGGCCGGCGCCATCGCGATCCTCTACAAGGAGAACGCGTCGATCAGCGGTGCCGAAGTGGGCTGCCAGGGCGAGGTCGGCGTGGCCTGCTCGATGGCTGCCGCGGCCTTGTGCGCCGTCATGGGCGGCACGCCCGAGCAGGTCGAGAACGCCGCCGAGATCGGCATGGAGCACCACCTGGGCCTGACCTGCGACCCGGTCGGCGGGCTGGTGCAGATCCCCTGCATCGAGCGCAACGCCATTGCCTCGGTGCAGGCGATCAACGCGGCGCGCATGGCGCTGCGCGGCGACGGCACGCACCACGTCAGCCTGGACAAGGTCATCAAGACCATGCGCGAGACCGGCGCGGACATGAAGACGAAGTACAAGGAAACGTCGCGCGGCGGCCTGGCCGTCAACGTCGTGGAGTGCTGAAGGGCCGGTCGCCTCAAGCGGCGGGCGGCACCGGCATCCGGCGTGCCGCGACGGCCGCGACGAAGTCCTCGAAGGCGTCGAGCAGCGGCCCGGCGTCGAAGGACGGGCCGTCGAGCATCGCCAGCGCCTGGGCCGTCGCCTCCAGCGTCGAGACCTGATCGGGCCGGCGCGCCGCCCGGATCGCCCGGTAGCGGGTCGGTGGCGGCGCATCCAGCGACAGGCGGGGCAGGGCGGCCAGGGCCGGGTGTTCGAGCAGCATGCGCAGGCTCTTGCGCCAGGTCGCGTCGATCACGACCAGCCGGACCGGGCGTGCGGGTGTGATCGGCGGTGAAGGCGGCGATGGTGCCGCGCTCACGTCCGGATAAAGCAGCCGCGTGTCCTGCCCCGGGCGGTGCAGCAGGGCCTGCAGCGCGGCCGGCTCGAAGCGCTCGCTGACGACCACCTCGCAGCGCGCCAGCGACAGCCGCAGCAGCGCCACGCTGTTCTTGGCCTGACGCTGTTCCTGCGGGTGCTGCAGCACCAGCACCTCGGTGCGGTGATCGGTCGGGCGCACCAGCGCGCACAGGCAGGTGGCTTGCGGACGCAGGCAGCGCGCGCAGGTCAGGCGGGACGGGGCCGGGGCAAGGCGGGGCGGTGCGTTCACGCCGGCATGGTCGCATGACGCCTAGGGCGTGTAGCCGTCGCTCAGCGTGCGCAGGAAGGCGGTCAGGTCCAGGACATCCTGGGCGCTCAGGCGCGGCGGCTGGCCCGGCCGCAGGCCGAACGGGGGCTGCTGGTCGACGTTGGCGCGGTAGGCCGTCGGCAGGTCGTTGAACATGTCGACGGCACCGTTGACGAGCGGATACCAGCGCGCCGGATCGATGTCGCGGGTGGCATAGAACGACACCGCGTCCTGCAGCGTCGTGACCGCGCCGTTGTGGAAGTAGGGCGCGGTCAGCGCGACGTTGCGCAGCGTGGGCACCTTGAACTTGCCGCACAGGTCGGTGCGGGCGGACAGGTCGGTCCGCAGCGGGCCGCACAGGCCCAGGTCGAAGAAGGTCGGGTCGGCGGTGGCGACGCTGTGATTGCGCGGCACGCCGAGCGCGAAGTAGCCGAAGTTGGTGAACAGCGCGCGCGTCTGGCCGGCTGGCGGCGTGCTGCTGTGGCAGCGGCTGCAATTGCCTTTCTGCGGGTCGTTGAAAAGGCCGAGCCCGCGTGATTCCTGGGCGGTGAAGGCGGCGCGGCCGTCCTGCACCGCGTCGAACTTGCTGGTGTAGGGCTGGTAGTCCGGGTCGCCCGCCTGGTAGGACTGCAAGGCCTGCTGCAGCGCCTGCAGGGCCTGCGCGTCGCTGGCGCTGGCGTCCAGCGCCGAGGCGGCCTGCAGTTGCGGCCAGGACGCCAGCGTGCGCAAGCGCGCGACCAGCGCCGTGGTGTCGGCGTGGGCCATCTCGTTGGCGGCCAGCAGCGGGCCCAGGGCCTGCGCGGCGCGGTTGTCGGCCCTGCCGTCCCAGGTGTAGCCGCCGGACGGCCGGCCCTGGCCGTCGAACGCGAACGGGCGGTTGCTGTTGAGGTAGCCGAGCGTGGCCGAGCTGCGCAGCCCCTGACGGTCCAGCGCCGGTCCGCCCATCGGCAGGAAGACGCCGTCGGCATCGGCATGGCCGCGGCTCTGCACGTGGCAGCTGGCGCAGGCCAGGTTGCCGGCGGCCGACAGGCGCGGGTCGTGGAAGAGCTGGTCGCCCACGGCCACGCGTGCGGCTTCGGCCACGGCATCGGCGCTGGCGTCGGGCGACGGGGTGGTCGTGCTGGCCGAGCCGCCGCCGCAGGCCGACAACAGGGTCAGGGCCGACAGCAGCGTGGCCAGCAGGCTCGCCGGCACCAGCAGGGAACGGAGGGTTCGATGGGGCGTCATGGGTGGGCGTCGAAAGCGGGGAAGTCGCCACCTTGCCGCCGCGCCGCGCAGCCAGCATGGAGAGACTGTGGAGGCGGCCTCCTCATTGCCCGGCAGGCCGGCCGCTAGCATCGATCGGATGTCGCCAACCGAACCGCGCCGCCTGCGGCTGTCGCTCGTCCACCAGCTCGTCCTGATGCAGGTGGGCGCCGTGCTGCTGGCGGTGTCGGTGCTGGCGCTGGCCGTGGCCTGGAACCTCCGCGCCGGCTTCAGCGACTACCTGCGCGCCCAGGACGAACACTGGCTCGACCGTTTCGCCGAGGTGGCCGCCGAAGCCGTCGCCGAGCGGGGCCTGACCGCACTGGCCGGCCCGCCGGCCTTGCTGCGACCGCTGTTCGAGCAGGTCGCGCCGTCCGACCGCCCGCCGCCACGCCCGGGGCCTGGGCGGGATGACCGTCCTGATCGCCCCGACCGACCCGATCGCCCCCCGCCGCGCCCCGGTGGCCTGCCCACGCCGGAGCGGCTCAGCCTGGTCGATGCGGCAGGCCAGCCGCTGGGCGGACGTCCGATCGCGCCGCAGGACGTGGCATCGAGCCGGCCCATCGTCGTCGACGGCCACACGGTCGCGCGGGTGCAGCTGGCACGCGCGCCCTTCGCGCCGGCCGATGTCGACGCGGCCTTCCTGGCGCGCCAGTACCGCGGCATCGTGTTCAGCGCGCTGCTGCTGTCGCTGCTGGCCGTCGCCGGTGCCGTGTGGGCGGGGCGGCGCTGGCTGCGACCGGTGCGCGATGTGCAGCACGCCGCCCGGCGCGTCGCGCAAGGCGCCTTCGACGAGCGCCTGGTGCTGCAGGGCAACGACGAGCTGACCGACCTGGCGCGCGACATCAACGCGATGGCCGCGTCGCTGCAGACGCTCGAAGCCAGCCGGCGGCGCTGGATGGCCGAGCTGTCGCACGAGATGCGCACGCCGCTGGCCGTGCTGCGCAGCGAGGTCGAGGCGCTGGTCGACGGCGTGCGGCCGCTGAGCGTCGCCGCCATGCTGTCGCTGCAGGAGGAGGTCGCCCGCGTGACCCGGCTGGTCGAGGACTTCCACCAGCTCGCGTTGTCCGACCTGCGGGCGCTGCCCTGCCACTTCGTGCCGGTGCAGCCGGGGGCCCTGCTGCGCGAGGCGCTGGCCCGCGTGCAGCCGCGCGCGCAGGCGGCCGGCCTGGACCTGGTGCTGGATGACGACGGCAGGGGCGAAGACTCGGCTGAAGCGCCACTCGCGCACTGGGACCCGCAGCGCATCGGCCAGCTGCTGTCCAACCTGCTGGAAAACAGCCTGCGCTACACCGACGCGCCCGGCCGCATCGTGCTGCAGCTGCGTGCTGACGCGGCCGGCCGGCTCGTGCTGACCATCGACGACAGCGCGCCCGGCGTGCCGCTGTCCGACCACGCCCGGCTGTTCGAGCCGCTCTACCGCGCCGATGTGTCGCGCAGCCGCCGTCGCGGTGGCAGCGGCCTGGGGCTGGCGATCTGCCGCGCCATCGTGTGCAGCCACGGCGGCGAGATCGAGGCCGGCGCGTCGACGCTGGGCGGTCTGCGCGTGCGCGTCACGCTGCCGCTGCAACCGGATCCGCGCCCATGAGCGACGCGGGCCGGGTGCTGGTGGTCGAGGACGAGGCCAAGCTGGCCGCCGTGTTGTGCGACTACCTGCGCGCCGCCGGCTACGAACCGCGCGTCGCGGCCGACGGCCCGTCTGCGCTGCTGGCCTTCGCCAGCGAGGCGCCGGCCGCCGTGCTGCTGGACCTGAACCTGCCGGGCCTCGACGGCATCGAGGTCTGCCGCCAGATCCGCCGCGACTCGGCCGTGCCCATCCTGATGCTGACCGCGCGGGTCGACGAGATCGACCGCATCGTCGGCCTGGAGATCGGCGCCGACGACTACCTCTGCAAGCCCTACAGCCCGCGCGAGGTGGTCGCCCGGGTGCGCGCGCTGCTGCGGCGCTCGCAGGGGCGGCTGGCCGGCCTGTCGGGCGCGGCCGGCCTGGAGGTCGGCGGCTTCTCGCTCGACGACGCCGGCCAGCGGGCCGGCTGGCGCGGCCAGGTGCTGCCGCTCACCCCCATCGAATGGCGGCTGTTGCGCACGCTGCTGCAGCCGCCCGGGCGGGTGTGCTCGCGCGCGCAGTTGCTGGACGCCATCCACGTCGATTTCCGCAACGTCAGCGACCGTGCGGTCGACAGCCACGTCAAGAACCTGCGCCGCAAGCTGCAGGCCAGCGTGCCCGGTCCGGACTGCATCGCCAGCGTCTACGGGGTCGGCTACCGGCTCGACCTGCCGGGCTGAGCGCCTGACGGGTGGATGGCCGGATCCGGTAGCGCTACCCATCGCCTACCATCCCCGGATGAATCAGCCCTCCGACCCCGTCAAGCGCAGCCGTCGCGGCAGCGGTGCCGTCACGCTGCATGACGTCGCGCGGCTGGCCGATGTCGCGCCGATCACGGCGTCGCGGGCGCTGAACACGCCGGGGCGGGTCTCGCCGGAGGTGCTCGAACGGGTGCTGGATGCCGTGCGCCGCACCGGCTACGTGCCCAACCTGCTGGCCGGCGGGCTGGCGTCGACCCGCAGCAAGCTGGTCGCGGCGGTCGTGCCGACCATCGCCGGGCCGGTCTTCCTGCAGACCGTGCAGTCGCTGACGGCGGCGCTGGCCGAGCAGGGCTACCAGCTGATGCTGGGCCAGAGCGGCTACGTCGATTCGCGCGAGGACGCGCTGCTCGAAGCCATCATCGGCCGCCGCCCGGACGGCATCGTGCTGACCGGGATCCTGCATTCGGCCGATGGCCGGCGGCGCCTGCTGGCCTCGGGCATCCCGGTGGTCGAGACCTGGGACCTGACGCCCACGCCGCTGGACATGCTGGTCGGCTTCTCGCACGTCGACGTCGGCCGCGCGGTGGTCGCCTTCCTGCACGGCAAGGGCCGGCGCCGGCTGGCGGTGGTGGCCGGCGACGACGAACGCTCGAAGCGCCGCCACGACGCCTTCTGCGCCGCCGCCCGCGCGCTCGGGCTGCCGGAGGTCCAGGTCATCGTCGTGCCGTCGCCGACCACCTTGCGCAGCGGCCGGGCCGCGCTGGGCGAGCTGCTGCAGCGCGATGCCGGCCTCGACGCGGTGTTCTGCAGCTCGGACCTGCTCGCGCTCGGCGTCATGACCGAGGCGCAGGCGCGCAGCATCGACGTGCCGTCGCGGCTGGGCATCGTCGGCTTCGGCGACCTCGACTTCGCCGCCGACCTGAACCCCGCGCTGACCACCGTGCTGATCGACGGCGCCGCCATCGGCCGCCAGGCCGCACGTTTCATCGTCGACCGCGCCGAGGGCCGCGAGGTCACCGAACGGGTCGTCGACATCGGCTTCTCGATCGTCGACCGCGCCAGCGTCTGAACGGGTAAACACGGAAGCGCCGCGGCTTGCCGCACAAGCTTGGTAGCGCTACCCTTCGGACTGTTTTGGGTAGCGCTACCATTGGAGACACACACGATGCGGAAGATCCTGACGACGCTGGGCCTGGGCCTGACCCTGGCCCTGTTCCTGTCCCTGGCCTTCACGGCGGCCGTGCATGCCCAGTCCTGGCCCGCCAAACCGGTGACGCTGGTGGTGCCGTTCCCGCCCGGCGGCTCGACCGACATGATTGCCCGGGCCATCGGCCCGGCGCTGACGAAGAGCCTGGGCCAGACCTTCGTCATCGACAACAAGGCCGGCGCGACCGGCACGATCGGCGCGGCGGCGCTCAAGCGGGCGCCGGCCGACGGCTACACCTTCCTGGTGACCTCGCTCGGGCCGCTGGTCATCGTGCCCCACCTGATCAAGGGCGTTCAGTACGACGCGCTGAAGGACTTCGACCTGATCACGGTGGCCGTGCAGGCGCCCAACGTGCTGGTCGTCCCCGCCGCGTCACCGCACAAGTCGCTGGCCGACGTCATCGCCTTCCAGAAGGCCAACCCGGACAAGATGACCTTCGCCTCGTCCGGCAACGGCTCCAGCGACCACCTGACCGTCGAGCTGTTCTGGCTGGAGAGCGGCACCACCGGCCTGCACATCCCCTACAAGGGCGGCGGTCCGGCGATCTCGGACCTGCTCGGCGCGCAGGTCGACGCCTCGTTCCAGAACGTCAACTCGGTGCTGCAGCACATCCGCTCGGGCAAGCTGCGTGCGCTGGCCGTGACCGGCGCGAAGCGGGCCGCCGTGCTGCCCGACGTGCCGACGATGGCCGAGGCCGGCGTGAAGAACGTCGACGTCTATTCGTGGCAGGCCGTGGCCGGCCCGCGAGGCCTGCCGGCCGACGTGCGCAGCCGCTTCCACGAGGCCGTCGTCGCGGCGCTCAACGACGCCCAGATCAAGGCCCAGCTGGTCGGCAGCGGCCTGGAGATCGTCGCCAACACGCCGGAGCAGTTCACCGCCTTCCAGCAGCAGGAATACGCGCGCTGGAAGAAGGTGATCGAGGTCCGCAAGATCACCGCCGACTGAGGCCGCATGAGCACCACCGATCACACCATCGACACCCCCCTGATCACCGCGCTGCGCGTCATCCCGGTCGCCGGCCGCGACAGCATGCTGCTGAACCTGAGCGGCGCGCACGGGCCGTTCTTCACCCGCAACCTGCTGATCCTGACCGACAGCGCCGGCCGCACCGGCGTCGGCGAGGTGCCCGGCGGCGAGAAGATCCGCCAGACCCTGGAGGACGCGCGCGAGCTGATCGTCGGCCAGCCGCTCGGCTCGCAGCAGCGGCTGCTGCAGGAGGTCCAGCGCCGCTTCGCCGACCGCGACAGCGGCGGTCGCGGCCAGCAGACCTTCGACCTGCGCACGACCATCCACGCCGTCACCGCGATCGAGTCGGCGCTGCTTGACCTGCTGGGCCAGCACCTGGGCGTGCCGGTCGCCGCGCTGCTCGGCGAAGGCCAGCAGCGCGAGCAGGTCGAGATGCTGGGCTACCTGTTCTACGTCGCCGATCCGGACCGGACCGATCTGCCCTACCTGCGCGAGCCCGACGCCGCCGACGACTGGTCCCGGCTGCGCCGCGAGCCCGCGCTGACGGCCGACGCGGTGGTCCGTCTGGCCGAGGCGGCCTACGAGCGCTACGGCTTCAACGACTTCAAGCTCAAGGGCGGCGTGCTGCGCGGCGACGAGGAGATCGAGGCGATCGTCGCGCTGCACGAGCGTTTCCCGAAGGCGCGTGTCACGCTCGACCCGAACGGCGGCTGGCGCCTGAAGGAAGCCATCCGGCTGATGCGCGACATGCGCGGCGTGCTGGCCTATGCCGAGGACCCGTGCGGCGCCGAGGACGGCTATTCCGGCCGCGAGGTCATGGCCGAGTTCCGCCGTGCCACCGGCCTGCCGACGGCCACCAACATGGTCGCCACCGACTGGCGCCAGCTGGCTCACGCGCTGAGCCTGCAGTCGGTCGACATCCCCCTGGCCGACCCGCATTTCTGGACCATGGCCGGCTCGGTCCGCGTCGCCCAGACCTGCCGCGACTGGGGCCTGACCTGGGGCTCGCACTCGAACAACCACTTCGACGTCTCGCTGGCCATGTTCACCCACGTCGCCGCCGCCGCACCGGGCCGCGTCACCGCGATCGACACCCACTGGATCTGGCAGGACGGCCAGCGCCTGACGACCGAGCCGCTGCAGATCCGCGGCGGCCTGGTCGACGTGCCGAAGAAGCCCGGCCTGGGCATCACGCTCGACATGGCCGAGGTCGACCGCGCCCACCAGCTCTACCGCGAACACGGCCTCGGCGCCCGCGACGACGCGGTCGCGATGCAGTACCTGATCCCCGGCTGGACCTTCGACCCGAAACGGCCGGCGCTGGACCGGTGACCGACGTCAGGCGCCAGGGCAGTCGCTACTTCAGCCGCTTGCGCAGATAGGCCACCACCGCCTCCACCTGCTCCCGTTGCAGCACCTGCCGCCAGGCCGGCATCGACGTGCCGGGCAGGCCGTCGCGGATGACGCGGCGCAGGTGGGCGGGGGTGCGGGCGGCCGGGGGCAGGGCGGTCAGGTCGCGGGCCGGGGGTTCCATGAACTGGCCGATCCAGTTGCGGCCGGTCGCGTCGGCGCCGTGGCAGAAGGCGCAGTTGGCGAGGAACAGCGCCTCGCCCTGGCGCTCGCGGCGGGTCAGGCCGGGGATGACCGGGGCGCGGTCGTGGCGGGCGTAGGCGCTCGGGGCGGAGATGGCGTCGAAGCCTTTTCCGCCGTCGCGGGCCGCGTCGATCGGCGGTGGGGCGATCGCGTGCTGGCCGGGCGCGAAGCCCGGGCGCGGGTAGGACAGCGGGCGCGGCTGCCAGACCGGGCCGGGGTCGTCCTGGCGGCTGCGGTCGTGGCAGCTGATGCAGGCCGACAGGAACAGCGCGCGGCCGGCGCGTTCGCGCTCGCCGAGCGTCTCGGGCGGCACGTCCAGGCCGATGCGGCCTTCTGCGAACGGGAAGGCGGCGGCGTGGCGGTCGTGGTCGGGCCAGCCGTTCTCTGCGCTGTGATAACGCGACTGGCGCGCGCGGCGCTGGACGAACTCGCGCACGACGTAGTCGGCCAGCACGGCCATCGCCTCGTCGTCCAGCCGTGACGTGAACGCGGTCATCGCGGTGCCGGGCCGGCCCTCGCGCAGCGCGCGCAGCACCTGGGCGGCGTCCAGGCCGGGCGAGGCGGTGAAGTCGCGCGGGGGCGGGCTCAGCAGCGTCGCGGCCAGCGTGCGGGCGTCGCCGGCATAGCCGTGGCAGAAGTAACACAGGCCGTCGTACAGGCGCCGGCCGCGTTCGTGGCGGGCGTCTTGATCCGGGGCTGGTTGAGCCACGGCCAGCGACCCGGCCGTCGCGATCAGCCATGCCACCGCGAGGCGCTTGAGCAGCCCGCTCACGGCGCCTTCGCGGCCCGGGGCGACTGGATGAAGCGCGTCAGCACGTGCTCGGCCAGGTCGGCGATCTGCTGGGCGTCCAGCACCTGCCGCCAGGCCGGCATCTCGGTGCCGAGGCGGCCGTCGGCGATGGCCTGCCAGACGCGGGCGCGGTCCCAGCCGGCCGGGTCGGGCAGGGTCAGGAAGTCGCGCGGCACCGGGCGGATGAAGTAGGCGCGCGGGCCCTGGCCGTCGCCGCGTTCGCCGTGGCAGGCGACGCAGTTGACGCGGTAGTAGGCGGCGCCCCGGGCGGCGTCGCCCTTCAGGCCGTCCGGATAGGGCCGTGGCGCCGCGCCGGCCGGCAGCGGGCCGGGCAGGGCGTGACCGCCGTGGGCGCGGGTGCCGGAGATGGCATCGGCGCCGCCGCCAGCCGCTGCGGCGGCGGCCGGATCGGGCTGGATGAAGGTGGCGCGCAGGTGGTCGGCCAGCGTCTCGATGTCGGCCGTCGACAGCTGCGTGCGCCAGCCGACCATCGCGGTGCCGGGCACGCCGAAGGTGACCGACCGGATGATCCGCTCGCGGCTCAGGTCGCGCCGGGCCGCCGCCGAGGTGAAGTCGCGCGGCGGCGTCGACAGCGCGGCGGTCGCGCGGCTGCGGCCGTTGCCCTGGTCGCCGTGGCAGACCGAGCAGTAGTGGTGGTAGAGCACCGCGCCGTCGGCGCCGCTGTGCAGGCGCTCGCCCCGGTCGCCGGCGACGGCCAGCGGCGCGGCGAGGCTCAACAGCGCGGCAGCGAAGCGCCCGTGCAAGGGCCGTCGACGGGTCTGGAGGGCGGGCTTCATCGTGGGTTTCATCGCGGGAGCGTCGAGCAAGTTGCCTGCCACGTCGGCACCGGCCGGTGTCTGGCACATCGTGTGCATGGCAAGGCGGTGATGACCCTGCCGATCGACACGACCCCTTCCTTCCCGATCACGCGCCGCGCCGTGCTGGGCGGCCTGTCGGTGGCCGGACTGGCCGGGCTCGGCAGCCTGGGCGGCTGCATGTTGCCGCCCAAGGCACCCGTTGCCGCGCCGGTCGACCTGCCGGTGTTCCCGCCGCCGCCGGACGAGCCGCGTTTCTATTTCGAACGCAGCATCCGCTCCAGCGCCGACATCCTGCCGGGCAGCAAGGCCAGCGAGCTGCGCCGCTTCGTGACCGGCGAGCAGGTGGTCGGCGAGCCGCTGGTCAAGCCCTACGCGGTGGCGGTCTGGCGCGGCCGGATCTTCGTGTCCGACACGGTCGCGCGGCATGTCCGGGTGTTCGACGTCGCCGCCGGCCAGCACCACCGCATCGGCGAGGAGGACGGCGAGGGCCAGCTGATCAAGCCGATCGGGCTGGACGTCGACGCCGCCGGGCGCCTGTACGTGGCCGACATCGGCGCGCGCGCGATCCTGGTCTACGGGCCGGACCGGCGTTTCCTGCGCCGCATCGGCGGGGCCGAGTGGTTCTCGCGCCTGACCAGCGTGACGGTCGACGCGGCCGGTGAGCGCGTGCTGGCGGTCGACATCGGCGGCGTCGGCAGCGAGCTGCACCGGGTCCGCGTGTTCGATGCCCGCACCGGCGCGCACCGGCAGGACATCGGCCGGCGCGGCAGCGGCGAGGGCGAGTTCAACCTGCCGCGCGACATCGCGATCGGCCGCGACGGCCGGCTCTACGTCGTCGACGGCGGCAACTTCCGCGTCGTCGTGTTCGACGCGCAGGGGCGCTTCCTGCGCCACTTCGGCAGCGTCGGCAAGCAGTACGGCCAGTTCGCCCGGCCGAAGGAAATCGCGACCGACCGCGACGGCAACGTCTACGTGGTCGACACGGCCTTCGGCAACTTCCAGGTCTTCGACCCGGACGGCACGCTGCTGCTGTTCGTCGGCGAACGCTCCGAGCGCGACGCGCCCGCCCGCTACATGCTGCCCTCGGGCATCGCCGTCGACGAGGACGGCCGGGTCGTGCTGGTCGACCAGTGGTATCGCAAGGTCGACATCTACCGGCCGGCCGCGCTGGCCGCCGGGGCAGGGCTGCTGGCCGGTCCGGCGGCGCCGCGCTGACGCGTCCGATTTCCCGAACTCGGGAAGCCGCCTTCCTGATTGCGGGAGCCGCAGGCCGGCCCATTCCCGGCCTTGCTCAAGACGGCGTGCCTGTGGGCAGGGTGAACGGCGCGTGACGAATGGCACAGAAGCTGCTGACCGGAGTGCCATGTCGCGCCCTGGGCTTGCCCGATCGGGCGGGGGGACGCGGCAGGCCGTGCGGAGGCATGGAATGCAGCACAACGTCGTGATCGATCGGAAAGCCAGGACCCTCGCACCGGGCTGGCGTCGCCTGCTGGCGGGCCTGGGCGCGGTGCTGCTGGTGGCCAGCGGCGTGATGCAGGCCGACAGCGTCTCGGCCGGCATCGCCGACACCCGCCACAACCTCGGCTCGGGCCCCGGACTGGCCGGTCGCAACGCGACCTCCGACACGGCCGAGATCTGCGTGTTCTGCCACACGCCGCACGGTGCCGACGTCAACGCGCCCGCGCCGCTGTGGAACAAGCGCCTGGGCGCGGCGGGTGCGCCGGCCGGTGGCGGCACCTACAAGACCTACGACACGCTGCAGACCCCGTCGCTGGACGGCACGGTCGCGCCGGTCGGCTCGATCTCGATGGCCTGCCTGTCCTGCCACGACGGCACGCAGGCGATGGACAACGTCATCAACGCGCCCGGCTCGGGCGGCGTGGTGGCCGATGGTGGCGGCGTCGACGGCCGCGCCTACACGTGGACCGGCAGCAGCGTCAGCGCGACCGGCCGCATCAGCGGTGGCCCGGGCCTGCTGGGCACCGACCTGTCCAATGACCACCCGATCGGCATCCAGTACTGCGGTGGCGGCCTGAGCGGCAGCGGCACCACCGTCTCGGGCACCTGCAACGACGGCGACTTCCGCCAGCCGCAGACCCAGACCATCAATGGCAACCAGGTCTTCTGGGTCGACACCGGCGGCGCCGGCAAGCAGCGCACCGACCTGCCGCTGTACCAGCGCGCCACCGGCGGCCTGGGCCCGCTGGTCGAGTGCGCCAGCTGCCACGACCCGCACGTCTCCAGCGGCCAGCCCGGCCCGGCCGGCACCGGCCAGGTGGCCGGCGAGACCTTCCTGCGCATCTCGAACGCGTCGAGTGCGGTCTGCACGACCTGCCACGTCAAGTGAGGAACGCGGCATGACACGGCGCTGGCACGGTCCCCTCGGCACCCCCCTCGGGCTGCTGCCCGGGCTGCTGCTGTGCGCCGCCCTGCTGGCGTGGCCGGGCCGGGCGCCGGCACAGGACGCCCCCGCCGGCCTGCCGTCGGCCGCCGCGCTGGCGGCCGATGCGCAGCCGTTCGCCCGCATCGGCGATCTGGTCGTCACCCGGGGCGACTACCGCCGCGCGCTGGGCGTGGCGATGCGCCAGAAGTACTACCACGCCAAGCCGCCCGAGGCCGAGGTGGCCGCCTTCCAGCGCGAGATCGGCCAGGCGCTGGTCGACCGCCAGCTGCTGCTGGCCGAGGCCCGTCGCCAGGGCCTGCAGGCCGATGCGGCGCGGGTCGAGGCCCAGCTCCGGCCGCAGGCTCAGCGACTGAGCCAGTCCGCCGGGCTCGATGCCGATCACCGCGACCGCATGCTGGCGGCGTGGCGCGCGCAGTTCGAGGGCGACGCGCTGATCGAGCGGCTGCAGGCCGGCGTCAAGGCCGTCGCGGCACCGGATGACGCCACCTTGCGGGCCTGGCATGCCGAACACCGCGACCGCTTCGTCGAGCCCGAGCAGGTCCGCCTGAGCGTGATCCTGCTGAAGGTCGAGGCCAGCTCGAAGCAGGCCGTCTGGGACGCCGCCCATGCCGAGGCGGCCGAGCTGCACACGCGCCTGAAGGCCGGTGCCGACTTCGCCGAGACCGCGCGGCTGCAGTCGGCCGATGCGTCCGCCGCCGATGGCGGCCGGCTCGACTACATCCACCGCGGCATGCTGCCCGAGGCGCTGCACGGCGTCGTCGACGCTCTGCAGCCGGGCCAGCTGTCGGCGCCGGTGCAGGTGCTCGAAGGCGTCGCGCTGATCCGCCTGGACGACCGCCGCGCGGCCCGCGAACGGCCGCTGGCGGAGGTCCGCGAGCGGGCCGTCGACCTGTGGCTGCGTGACCAGGGCGAGGCCCGCTGGCGCGCGCTGATCGAGCGCCTGCGCGCGGCCACGCCGGTCCAGATCGACGAGAGCGTCTATGCGCCATTGCCGGCCCAGGACCCCAGGGCGCGGGCCGGCTGAGCGCCGGCCGGCCGGACGGACCCGCGTGTCACGGATGTCAGCGATGCGCCGGGGAAGCTCCAGTCGACTGCTGCCGGTGGCCGCCGCCAGCGCGCTGCTGATGCTGCGCGCCGCGCCGGTCGACGCGGCGGCGTTCACGCCCGGACCGGCACCCGGCCCGGTGATCGGCGCGGTCGACGAATCGGCCGCCCGCGCGCTGGAGGACGGCGGCCCGACCGCCGGCCGCGACGCGACGCCGGCCGGCGACATCGTCTGGGGCTTCGCGCCAGTGCGGCTGGGCGGCAGCGTCTCGCTCGACCTGCGCCGCCAGCGGCTGGAGGACGGCCGCCGCAACACCCAGGGCCTGAGCTATGCCGAGCTGCAGTGGGCGACCCACGTCTGGGAGCCGTGGTTCATCCAGCTGCGCGGCGGCTTCGGTGCCTTGGTGGCGCGCGACGTCTCGCGCCAGTCGGACGGCTCGACCACCGCGACCAGCCACGCCGGCACCGGCAACGTCGCCGTGTCGGTGTTCCCGCAGAGCCGCTTCCCGTTCGAGCTGCGCGCCGACGTCAGCGACAGCCGGGTGCGCGGCGACCACGTCGGCAGCGACTACCGCATGCGGCGCCTGCAGGTCGACCAGAGCTGGCGCCCGCTGGACGGCCGCGACATCTACGCGATCAACCTCGAACACAGCGCGCTGGACACGCTGACCGGCAACCTGTCGGGCAGCACCGACACGGTCGACAGCCTGCGCGCCCAGGCGCTGCAGCAGCGCGACGCGCACCGCTTCGAATGGAGCGGCCAGCTCAGCCGCAACACCCGCAGCGACAGCGAGGACCGCAGCCGCTACGCGAACGTGAGCGCCCGCCACGCCTGGCAGCCGCAGGGCGACGTGCAGCTCGACACGCTGGCGACCTGGAACGAGGTGCGCCTGCATGCCGGCCTGCTCGGCAACCGGCAGGACACCGAGACCGACATCCGCCAGATCGCCAGCTTCGCCAGCTGGCGGCCGGTGTTGGGCCGTGAGGTCGACGGCGCCGGCAGCTCGCCGCTGCAGCTGACCGGCAGCGCCCGGCTGATCGAGGCCGACACCGGCACCGAAAGCCGCGCCGCCGGCATCGACAGCCGCAGCCGGTCCGGGCTGCGCGCCGCCAACCTCGCGCTCGGCGCGACACGCGAGCTGACGCCGGCCTGGCGCGTGTCGGGCGGCTGGTCGGGCACCCGCATCGACACCGACCTGAGCGGGGCCTCCGCCGCCGCACCGGGCGTCGTGCCGTCGACGGCCAGCACGGTGCAGACCGGCAACGTCACGCTCGGCTGGGCGCCGGTCGGCGTGCTGCTGGGCGATGCCGCGACACCCGGTGCGACCGCCTGGCGCTACACGCCCGGCGTGTCGGCCAGCCTGGGCCTGAGCCGCAGCACCGGCGTGGTCGCCACGTCCGCCGGCACGGCACCGGCTGGCACCCGCCGCACCGAGGGTGCGCAGTTCAACCACGGCCTGGGCCGCGACTGGCTGGGCGACGACGGCGGCAGCCTGTCGCTGCAGCTCAGCCAGAGCCTGGGCGCCCTGCACGACAGCCAGGTCGACAGCACCGTGCGCGCGCTGGCCCACACGGTCGGCCTGTACTGGCAGGGCGGCCTGTCGGGCGGCGGCGACACGGCCTCCTACGGCTACGCCAGCGCGTCCTACAGCGACTCGCGCACGCTGGCCGGCGCGGGCGGTGGCGTGACCGGCTCAACTGCTGGCGCAGGGGGTCGCTTCCAGCTCCTCAACGTCCAGTTCAGCCGCCGCGCCGGCCTGAGCCGCTACAGCAGCTGGAACGGCAACCTGACCGCCCAGGGCAGCCGCAGCGACACCACGCAGATCGACGTCTTCACCGGCCAGACGCGGCTCGGCGGACCGGGCTGGCTGCCGTTCTACAGCGGCTCGCTGAGCTACGAGCACCTGCGCGTGGCCGACGTGCCGCGGCTGCGCTACACGGCCACGCTGACCGTGAACAGCCAGTCCTTCGAGAGCCGCGCGGCCGGCGACATCGACGCGCTGCGCGAGCGTGTCACCGCCTCGATCGAGAACCGGCTCGACCACACCGTCGGCCAGCTCGAACTGCGCCTGCTGGCGCGTGCCGCGCGGGTCGACGGCCGGCCCGTCAGCCTGATCGGCGCGCGGGCGCTGCGGCGCTTCTGAACCCTTGCCATCGGCCCGTCCATGACCTTGCATCCCACCCCCATCCCCACCTGCAGGAGACCGTCTTGAAACCCTTGAGCATCTGCCGCGCGCGGTGGCTGTCCCTGCTGGCGCTCGCGCTGCTGTCGTTCTGGCTGGGCCTGGCCGGACCGGCGCGCGCCGAATACGGCGACATCGTCATCAACAACTACTCGGACGCGGCGGGCATGCGGCCGGTCGTGTTCCCGCACTGGTTCCACCGCGTGCGCTTCCGCTGCAAGGTCTGCCATGCCGACCTGGGCTTCCAGTTCAAGGCTGGCGGCAACCAGATCAACATGCTGAAGATCATCGACGGCCAGTACTGCGGCGCCTGCCACAACGGCGAGGTCGCCTGGTCGGCCGAGAACTGCAACCTGTGCCATGCCGGCAAGCCCGGCACGCCGACGCAGGTCCACGAGAGCACGCTGCAGCGCTTCGGGGTCAACGTGCCGAGTTCGCCGGCTGCGGCCGCGAACGCTGCCTCCGCCGCGACGGCCGCACCGGCCGCTCCCGCCACCAAACGCTAGGTCGACCGCGATGCACGCCCACCACCCCCGCACCGTGACCCGTCGCCGGCTCGGCGCCGCCTCGCTGGCACTCGCCGCCGTTGTCGGCCTCATCGGCCTGATCGGCCTTTTCGGCCTGACCGCGCCGGCCCGCGCCCAGGCGCCCGACCGCGCCTTCGCCAAGCAGGTCTACGACGGCATCTGCGCCGGCTGCCACGCCTCGGGCGTGCTGGGCGCGCCGAAGTTCGGCAATGCCGCCGACTGGACCCCGCGCGCCAAGGCCGCCGGTGGCCTCGACGGCCTGGTCAAGAGCGCCACCGCCGGCACCGCCAAGGGCATGCCGCCCAAGGGCGGCCGGCCGGACCTGTCGCCCGACCAGCTGCGCGCCGTCGTCGCCTACATGATGAGCGGCGGCAGCCAGCCGTCCGACGCGGCCGCCGCACCGGCAGCGGCCAAGCCCGCAGCGGCGGCGGCATCGGCGCCGGCCAAGGCGGCGAAGGCCGATGTGAAGGCCGATGTGAAGGCAGATGTGAAGGTCGCTGCACCCGCACCGGCGCCCGCAGCCGCCGCAGCACCTGCCCCTGCCCCTGCGGCGGCGCCCGTGGCCGTCGCCGCCGCCGAGCCCGCCGCCGCGCCGCCGGCCAACCGGGCGGTGGTGCCCAACCCGGCGCCGTCGCGTGAGGTCAACGCCTTCAACCGGCTGCTCAAGCCGGCCGCGCGCCACAACCGGCCGGCGGTCGATTCCGGCATCCACGACCCGACCAACGACATGACGCTGCAGCTGCAGCCGCCGGCCACCGCCTTCGCCGAACTGCCCAAGAGCCCGGCGGGCAACCACGTCGACTGGGTCAAGGCGCTCGAAGGCAAGGCCATCGCGCCGCGCTGGGACCGGCTCGATCCGGACGCCGCCGCCGTCGTCATGGACCTCAACATCGTGCGCGAGGTCAAGGGCTCGATGCCCGATGTGGTCTACCCCCACAAGCAGCACACCGAATGGCTCGACTGCTCGAACTGCCACCCGGCGATCTTCATGCCGCAGAAGGGCTCGAACCAGATCAGCATGGCCGCGATCCTGCTGGGCCAGAAGTGCGGCGTCTGCCACGGCAAGGTCGCCTTCCCGGTGTCCGAATGCCGGCTGTGCCACTCGAAGAAGAAGGCCGAGCCGACGCCCGCCAGCGCGGCGGCGACGGAGCGCAAGCCTTGAGCCTGGACCGGTCCGTCGCGCTGCCCCGCGCCCCCCGCATCGGCTGGGGCTGGCAGCGCATGGCCGCGGCCTGTCTGCTGGCCGGTGCCGGGGTCCTGCCGGTGCAGGCGCAGACGGCCGCCCCGGACGACGCCGCGCTGCGCACCCAGCTCGAACAGAAGCTGCGCCTGGCCGCCATGCTGATCGCCGATTCGCCGACCGCCCAGCGCATCGCCGCCAGCGGCCATGTCGAGGCCAAGGCGCACCTCGACGAAGGCCGTGTCCACCACGCGCTGGCCGCCGACCTGCTGGCGCGCGGCGACCTCGTGCAGGCCCGCAAGGCGATCGACGACGCCTTGCGCCACCTCGGCAACGCCCGCCGGCTGGTGCCCGACAACGCCGCCCGCGTGGCCCAGCAACAGCGCCGCCATGCCGAGCTGCAGGCCAGCACCGAACGGCTGGTGGAGGCCTGGCGCGGCCGTCAGGCCGAGCTGTCCGCGCAGGACAGCGCCGACCTGGCCAGCGCCACCGCCTTGCTCGACAGCGCCCGCCAGCAAGGTGCGCAGGGCCGTCACGACGACGCCATCGCGGCCCTGTCGCGGGCCGAGAAGCTGCTGCTGGCCGGCTACTACCGGGGCGTGCAGAACGCGACGCTCGACTACACCCAGCGCGCCGCGACGCCGGCCGAGGCCTATGCGCTGGCGCTGAACCAGTACCACGCGCTGGCCGACCTGCTGCCGCTGGCGGTGCGCGACCTCAAGCCCGCGCCGTCCGCGCTGGCGCTGGTCGAACGCTACGCCGCCGCCGCGTCGGCGCTGCAGGGCCAGGCGTTGCAGCGCCAGCAGGCCGGCGAGCTCGATCAGGCCATCGCCGACCTGCGCAATGCCGTGCTGCAGGTCCAGCGCGCCCTGTCCACCGCCGGGCTGTCCACGCCCGCGCCCACCGGAAACTCGCCATGAAGGCCCTTGTTGTCCTTGCCCTGTCGGTCGGGCTGGCCGTGCCGCTGTTGTCCGCGCCCGTGCGGGCGCAGACGGCCGCGCAGGCCGCCGCCCCCGCCGCGTCCGCCACTTCGGCCCCGCCGCCGCCCCGGTCGGCCCAGCCCTACGACCCGGCGATGCTGGCGCGCCGGCTGCAGTCGATCGGCATCCTGATCGAGCGCTCGTCGGCCGCCCAGCAGATCGACCGCAGCGGCGATGCCGCCGCCCGCGAGCGGCGTGACAACGCCCGGCTGATCCACCGCGAGGCCGGCCAGGCGCTCGATGCCGGCGAGGCCGAGCGGGCGTTGCGGCTGCTCGACGAGGCGGCGCGCGAAATGATGGCCGGCGTGCGGCTGGCCAAGCCCGAACAGGTTGCCGGCGAGAAGGCCCGGCGCGACTTCGATGCCCGGCTGGACAGCACCCGCGCACTGTTGGCCGCGCAGCAGCGCATCACCGACGAGAAGGCCGCCAGCGCGCCGTCGGCCACCAGCCGCCCGGTCACCCGCGAGGCCCGCGACGCGACCCGCGAGATCGAGCGCCGGCTGGCCGAGGCGCAGGCGCTGGCGCGCCAGGGCCGCATCGACGAGGCCCGGCCGCTGCTGGACCGCGCCTACCTGAGCGCGCGTGTGTCGATCGAGTCGCTGCGGCGTGGCGACACGCTGGTGCGCTCGCTGAACTTCGCGTCGCCGCGCGAGGAATACGACTACGAGATCGACCGCAACGACACGCACAAGATGCTGATCACCGTCCTGCTGGCCGACCGCAAGGACGCCCAGGGCGCGATGCCGCCACTGATGCAGCCCTTCGTCGACAAGGCCACCACGCTGCGCGGCGAGGCCGAGGCGCAGGCCAAGGCGGGCGATCACGCCGGGGCGATCCGGACGCTCGAGAACTCGACCAAGGAACTGGTGCGGGCGATCCGCGCCGGCGGTGTCTACATCCCCGGATGAGAAAGGGCGCATGACGAAGCGGTGCTGGCTCGCGCTGATCGGGGCCGTCCTGATGGCGGTCGGGCCGCTGCATGCCCAGACCTCTCCGGCGCGGCCGGCGGCGGTGGCGGCGTCGGCGCCCCGGCCGGCGTCGCCGTGGACCGCACTCGCCGACGACGGGCTGCACGATCCGCGCAACCCGGCCATCGGCCTGCTGCAGCAGCCTGCCGAGGCGCTGGCGGCCCTGCCGCGCGACACCGCCGGCAACCAGGTGCGCTGGGTCCAGGCGCTCGACCAGGGCGTGATCCAGCCGCGTGCCAACCTGAGCGCGTCGACGCCGGTGCGCGTGCGCGACCAGGACCTGATCATCTCGAAGTACGGCTCGATGCCGGCCGTGCTGTTCCCGCACCGCCAGCACACGCTCTGGCTCGATTGCGCCAACTGCCACGACCGGCTGTTCCCGCAGAAGGCCGGCGCGACGCGCTTCTCGATGCAGCGCATCCTCGACGGCGAGCAGTGCGGCGTCTGCCACGGCGCCGTGTCCTTCCCGCTGACCGAATGCAACCGCTGCCACAGCGTGCCCAACGACAGCCTGCGCGGCCGGCCGGACGTCGGCCCGGTCAAGCCGCTGGCAGGAGGCTCGCCATGACGCGCCGGGCCATCGTCTTGGCGGGTTGGGTGATGGCCCTGGCCCTGTGCCTGACGCCACCCGCGCAGGCCGAATACGGCGATGTCGTGCTGAACCAGCGTTCCGACGCCGAGGGCGTGCGGCCGGTGATCTTTCCGCACTGGTTCCACCGCATCCGCTTCCGCTGCAAGGTCTGCCACCAGGAACTCGGCTTCGAGATGCGGGCCGGCGCCAACCAGGTCCGCATGAACGACATCGTCGACGGCAAGTTCTGCGGCGCCTGCCACAACAACCAGGTCGCCTGGGGCCCCGACCGCTGCGACCTGTGCCACTCGGGGCTGAAGGGCCTGTCCAGCGGCATCCAGGGCGGCGCGCAGACGTCCGGCCCGGGGCGGTGGTGAGGAATGTCGACATGAACCAGCTCGTGCCAACTTCCCCCAGCTCGCCGAGCCGTCGCCGCTGCCTGATCGGGGCCGGCGCCGCAGCCGCGATCGGTGGCCTGGGGCTCGCGGCCTGTTCCGGCCCACCGACCCGGCCCGACGATGCGCCGCCGCCCGGGTCGACCCTGCCGTCCGGCCCGGTCACGCTGCAGCACTGGCGCAGCTACAGCAGCGGCCCGCTGGCGCTGCCGGGGGCTGGCGGCTTGCCGACCTTGCCCGGCTTGCCGGGTTTGGCGGCACCGCAGGGCGGCCCGCCGGTGCGGCTGCTCGGTCCGGTCGCCCTGGCGCTGCGGGCCGGCGAGCTGCTGGTGGCCGATGCGGGGCTCGGGCGGCTGGTCCGGATCTCCCCCAGCCTGCCGGCCTGGACGGTGCTGCCGCCGATTGCCGGGCTGGCGATCACGCCGCGCACGGTGCTGGCGATCGGGCCGGACGCCAGCCTGTGGGCGCTCGATGGCCCCGGCCGCCAGCTGCTGAACCTGTCGCCGGGCGGGCAGCTGATCCGCCGCATCGGGCTGGGCGAGCTGGCCTCGCCGGTCGGCTTCGTGCTGGCCGGCATCGGCAACCGGCTGCTGGTGGCCGACGACAGCAGCGGGCGCTGGTTCGAACTGCGCGGCGCGACCTGGGCCGAGCCCTGGTCGGAACCGGCCCCCGGCGCGGCGGCCGATGCCATCGCGGCCAGCCGCGACACCGTCTACCTGCTCGAACGCCGGCTGGCGCGGGTGCGCCGCGTCGACCTGCGCGACGGCCGAGCGCTCGATGTGCTGGGCGACGGCGAACTGCGCCAGCCGGTTGCGCTGGCCGCCGATGCACGCGGCCGTGTCGCCGTGCTGGACGCGCAGCAACGCGCCGTCTGGCTGCACGTGCCCGGCCAGCCGGCGCAATGGCTGTCGGCCGCCGACTTGCGGGTGCAGCAGCCGGCCGCCCTGGCGATGGACGACGGCTGGCTCGCGGTGGCCGACCGGCTCGGCTCGGTGCAGCTGTTCCGGCTGATCGAGGGCGGCCGATGAAGCGCCTGGCCGCTGTCGCCGCAACGGCGTTCCTGGCGACGCTGACACTGCTCGGCGGCTGCGCCAGCGCGCCCTTGCCCGGCACCTGGCACTACGCGATGGACGGCGTCGACCGCTCGCCCGGCGCGCCGCCGCTGGTCTGGCCGGCACGGCCCGAGCCGGCCCGTTACGCCTGGGGCGGCCAGCTGACCGGCGAGGCCGAGCTGCAGCGCCCGGCACCGGCTGGCGGCACCGGCCTGTGGCGCCGCGTCGGTCGCTGGATCGCCGGGCTGGACGGGGCCGACGAACCACCGCTGCAGCTGCAGCGGCCCAGCGCCGTCAGCGGTGATGGCCGGGACGGCGCGGCCGGTGGCCGGCTGTTCGTCAGCGACGCCGGGCGCCGCGCCATCTTCGTCTTCGACCTGGCCGGCGGCACGCTGGCGCTGTGGGAACGTGCCGGCCCGGGCCTGAACTGGGTCTCGCCGGTGGGCCTGGCACCCGCAGCGGACGGCGGGCTGGACGTCGCCGATGCCGAGCTGGGCCGGGTCGTCCGGCTCGATCCACGCGGCGAGCCACGCGGCGACATCGGCCGCGGCCAGCTGCAGCGCCCGACCGGCCTGGCGCGCGACGCCACGACCGGCCGGCTCTACGTCGCCGACACCCGCGCCCACGACATCAAGGTGTTCGACGCGGCCGGGCGGCTCGAACGCACCTTCGGCGGTCCGGGCAGCGAGCCGGGCCGCTTCAACGCGCCGACCCATCTGGCGCTGGCCGGCGGGCTGCTCTACGTCACCGACAGCCTCAACGCCCGCGTGCAGGTGCTGCGGGCCGATGACGGCGCGCCGGTCCGCCAGATCGGCTCGCGCGGCATGGTGCTGGGCCAGCTGGTGCGGCCCAAGGGCGTGGCGGTCGACGGGGCAGGGCGCGTCTACGTGGTCGAGTCCTACCACGACACCGTGCTGGTCTACGACGCCGACGGCCGGCTGCTGCTGCCGATCGGGCCGGCCTCTGCCGCCATGCCGCCGGTGGCCCGCTTCCTGCTGCCTTCGGGCGTGTGGGTGGCCCCGGACGGTGACGTGCTGGTGGCCGACATGTTCAACGCCCGGCTGGCGCGCCTGCGCCCGACCGGCACCGAGGCGCCGCCGGACGGCGCCGGAGCGATCCGATGAAGGCCGTCGACCTGCTGCTGTCGCGACCCGGCCGGGCCTGGCGCCCGGGCCTGGGCGGCGTCGCCGTGGCCGGGCTGCTGGCCTTGCTGCTGGCGCTGGCCTGGGTCGGGCCGACCCGCGCGCAGCGGGTCTCCGACATCCGCGGCACGCGCCACAACCTGTCGGTCAACGGCCCCGGCACGACCCACGCCGCCGCCGGGGGCACCGACCAGGTCTGCGTGTTCTGCCACACCCCGCATGGCGCCAGCCAGACCGATGCCGGCGGCACCACGCTGAGCGCGCCGCTGTGGAACCGGCGCGTGCCGGCGGGCAGCACCTACACGCCGTATGCGTCTGAATCGCTCGACGCGGCGGCCATCGTCGACGGCTTCAGCGGCCTGCCCGGTGGCAGCAGCAAGCTCTGCCTGTCCTGCCACGACGGCACGCTGGCGCTGGGCAACGTCAACGTGCTGAATGGCCTGGCCGGCGCCAGCATCCCGATGACCGGCACCGGCCCCGGCGGCACGATGCCGGTCGGCGAGGGCACCACCAGCGGCTTCACCCGCAACCTGGGCACCGACCTGCGCAACGACCACCCGATCTCGCTGACCTTCGACAGCGCGCTGGCGCTGCGCGACGGCGAGCTGCGTGGCGTCGACGCCCAGCAGCGCTGGCCGGCCGGCAGCGGCAGCGTGGTGGGGGTGCGCGCCCCCGGCTACAAGCCGCTGATGCCGCTGCAGCCCACCGGCGTCAACGGCGCCGGGCAGGTGCAGTGCGCCACCTGCCACGACCCGCACATCCGCGAGCTGGACGCCAGCAAGGGCAACCAGAAGTTCCTGCGCGCCCAGCGCTTCCAGGAGGCCGCGCCTTCGGCCAGCCACAGCGCCGCGACCGACATCGTCTGCCTGAGCTGTCACGACAAGAACCTGGCCTCGGGCAGCTGGGCCTATTCCGCCCATGCCCGGCCCGACGTCGCCGACGAGACCTACCGCGACGCCGCCGCCGCGCTGCGCGAGTTCCCGCCCGGCCTGCCGGTCTGGAAGGCCGGCTGCCTGAACTGCCACGACACCCACACGGTGCCCGGCGCGCGCCGCCTGACCCGCGAGGGCACCGACGCGCCCCGTCCGGCCGCCAACCCGCTGGCACCGCGCCAGGGCGGCAACCCGGCGCTGGAGGAGACCTGCTACCAGTGCCACACCAGCGCGGCCCGTTCGGTGCTGACCAGCAACCTGCAGGTGCCCGACATCGAGACCGACTTCGCCTCGGCCGTGCGCATGCCCATCACCAGCGCCGACCAGGGCAACGCGCCCGACGAGGTCCACGACATCGGCGGGCGCTTCACCGATCCGGGCGTCGACTGCAACGGCCCGGCCAACCGCTGCGGCGCCGACTTCATCGAGAGCCGCGCCCGGCTGGCGCGCCGCCACGCCGAATGCACCGACTGCCACAACCCGCACCGCGTCATCAAGGCACGCCAGTTCACCGGCGGCAGCGGTGGCCTGGGCGGGCTGGCCGGCGCGCCCGATCCGGCCGGCACGCATCGGCATGACGAGGCCGCCGGCTACACCCACACCAACATCGCCTCGGGCGTGCTGCGCGGCACCTGGGGCGTCGAGCCGGTCTATGGCTCGACCTCGTTCCAGCAACTGCCCAGCGGCTACACCGTCAAGCGCGGCGACCCGGGCAACAGCATCGACACGGCGGTCAGCGCGGCCCACGTGACGCGCGAGTACCAGGTCTGCCTGAAGTGCCACTCGGACCATGCCTATCCGGACAACAACACCTACCCGCTGGGCAGCCGGCCGGCGCTGGGTCACGCGGGCGGCACGGCGCCGGGCACCAACAACCTGACCGTCTACACCAACCAGGCGCGCGAGTTCCAGGCGCCGCTGACGCACAAGGGCGACACCACGTCGGCCAACTCGGGCGCGGGCAGCAACTTCGCGACCAACAACCACCGCTCGTGGCATCCGGTGATGGACGGCACCGGCCGCTCGGCGCCGAGTGCCAGCGCCTTCCGCGCGCCGTGGGGCAACGCGATCGGCAGCCAGACGATGTACTGCAGCGACTGCCACGGCAGCAGCACGGCGGCCACCACCGTCGTGCCCAACGGCGGCGAGGACGGCGCGCCCTGGGGCCCGCACGGCTCGGCCAACCCCTTCCTGCTCAAGGGCGTGTGGAACACCGGCGTGGGCAGCGGCGGCGCGGCCAACGCGCTGTGCTTCAAGTGCCACAACGAGGCCACCTACGCCAGCACCGGCGGGGCCGGCACGACCGGCTTCTCGAATGGCAACCAGGGCAACCTGCACGCCTTCCACACCAACAAGATCGGCCGCATCCGCTGCGACTGGTGCCACACGGCGGTGCCGCACGGCTGGAAGAACAAGGCCTTCCTCGTCAATCTCAACGACGTCGGCCCCGAGGCCGGCCGGGCCGGCAACGAGGAATGGCGCGAGAACGCGCCCGGCCAGGCCTACAACCAGGAGCCGTACTACCTCAACGCCAAGCTGAAGGTCCGCACCTTCGCGACCAGCGGCAACTGGTCCGACACCAACTGCGGCTCGGCCGCGTCCGCCACCACCTTCGGCACCAACGGCAACAGCGCGCTGAGCGGCAAGGACTGGATGAAGGACGTCTGCAGCAACCCGCCATGAGCGTGCCGCCGCTGGTCGCCCACTTCGGCTCGCTGCGCACCGCGCTGGCCGGCATGGCGCTGCTGGGCATGGCCGTGCTGGTCGGGCGTTTCCGCAGCGACTGGCTGGGCGTCGGTCTGATCGTCGCGCTGCTGTTCCTGGCGCTGAACCTGCTGGTCGCCCTCGCGCTGCACCCGACGCTGCGGCGGCAGGTGCCGCTGCTGGTCTTCCACCTGGCGCTGCTCGGGCTGGTCGTGGCGGCCGGCCTGGGCCGCATGACCGCGCTGGACGGCCGCTTCGAGCTGACCGAGGGAGTGCCCTGGGACGGCACGCTGATGGACGGCGTGGCCGGCCGCTGGCACCCCGACCGGCTGGCGCAGCTGAGCTTCGCGCACAGCGGTTTCGAGATCGACTACGCGCCCGGCCTCAAGCGCGGCCCGACCCGCAACCGGGTCCACTGGACCGATGCCGACGGCCGCCCGCGCGAGGACGTCATCGGCGACCACCACCCGCTGCTGCTGCGCGGCTACCGCATCTACACCAGCCCGAACAAGGGCTATGCGCCGCTGCTGCGCTGGACGCCGGTCGGCGGCGCGGCGGCGGTCGGTGCCTTGCACCTGCCGAGCTTCCCGGCCCAGGCGCTGCGCCAGTCGATCGACTGGCAACCGCCCGGCGGCCCGCCGCTGTGGCTGCAGCTGCCGGTCGACCCAGCCCTGATCGACCCCGACACCGCCGGCCATTTCCGCCTGCCCGACGACCGCACGCTGGTGCTGCGCCTGCCCGGGCACGACGGCGCCGAGCAGCGCCTGACGCTGTCGCCCGGTGGTTCGGTCGACCTGCAGGGCGGCCGGCTCGACTACCTCGAACTGCGCACGTGGATGGGCTACCGCGTCAGCTACGACCTGAGCCTGTCCTGGCTGCTGGGGCTGGCGCTGCTGGCCGTGACATCGCTGGGCTGGCACTACGCGCGGCAGTTCGCGCGGCCGTCCGGTCTGGCGCCTGTCGCGGAAGAAGCCCGATGAACACGGCATCCGCGCTGATCGACCAGCCCTGGCTGCATGCCGCGCTGCTGCTGTATGCGGCGTCGGCCTTGCCGGGCGTCTGGGCGGTGATGCGGTCGGCGGCGCGGGGTGGCTCAGTGAGTGAGCCAGCACATCCAGCATGGCCCCGCATGGCGCAGGCACTGGCGTTGCTGGCGATCGCGCTGCACACGGTCTCGCTACTGCTGCGCTGGGTCACGCTCGGGCACGGGCCGTTCACGACGATGCACGAGATCCTCAGCAGCAACCTGTGGAGCCTGTCGCTGGTCTACGCCGTCGGCGCCGCCATCAGCCCGGCGCTGCGCCGCCTCTGGCCGGCCGTCCTGCCGGTGCTGGCGCTGCTGGCGCTGTGGCTGCTGCTGGCCGACCCGCGCCCGGGCCATCTGCCGCCGACCTACGAGACGGTGCTGCTCTACCTGCACACGCTGGTCGGCAAGCTGTTCCTGGGCCTGCTGCTGATGGCGCTGGCCTGGGCCTCGGTGCCCTTGCTGCGCCTGAGCCCCACCGGCCGCCGCTGGACCGCCGCGCTGCCCGGCGAACGCCACTGCGACACCCTGGCCCACCGCTGCGCCGCCTTCGCCTTCGTCTTCGAGGGCGCGATGCTGACCGTCGGCGCCGTCTGGGCCCAGGACGCCTGGGGCCGCTACTGGGGCTGGGACCCGCTCGAGACGTGGGCCTTCCTGACCTGGCTCGCCCTGGCCGCCACGCTGCACGCCCGCGTCACCTTCCGCCCGTCGCCCGTGCGCTTCGCGTTGTGCCTGTCGGTCGTCTTCACGCTCGCCTTCCTGACCTTCTTCGGCGTGCCGTTCGTGTCGACGAGTCCGCACCAGGGCGCGATCTAACAGCGTCGCCGGAGGGCGACGGATCTTCGTTCCCCTCCTCCGGAGGGGTGGCAGGCGGAGCCTGACGGGGTGGTTTGGTGGCAGGGCGCGACAGCCCGAAGACCACCACCCCCCGCCTACGGCGTACCCCTCCGGAGGAGGGGAATTGGGGTGGTGACGTGACGGGAGGGCGGCGCAGTTGCGGAGGGCGCTGACCCCCTCCCGCCGTTGGCGTACTCCCCCTTGGCAGGGGGAGAGTCGACCGAGAACTGCCGTGTCGATGAGCGCCTCGCCTTCAACTCTCCCCCTGCCAAGGGGGAGTACCCCGGGCACCGGGGGGAGGGGGTCAGCGGCCTGGCGAGACACGCCCCTGCAGCCGCCAACACACCACGACCCGCCGCCCTCCGGCGGCGCCATCCCTTGCCCACAGTCGGGAACCGCCTCTTCCCGAATCCGGGAAGCCTTTCCCGACTCTGGGCGTGGCGGCGCGCTCAGCGGCCCTTGAGGTAGAGGCCCGCGTCGGCGTGGCCCTGTTCGGCGGCCTTGCGGATCCAGCGTTCGGCTTCCTTCGGGTCCTGGATCACGCCGGTGCCGGTCAGGAACAGGATGCCGAGGCTGTACTGCGCGTTGGCGTGGCCCTGGCGGGCGGCCTCGAAGTACCACTGGGCGGCGAGGCGGGCCGGGTCGCGGTCGTTGCCGGGGTCGGCGAGGCCGTAGGCATACATGTTGCCGAGGTGGTACTGGGCCTCGGCCAGGCCTTGCCGTGCGGCGCGTTCGAACCAGGTCAAGGCGATGTCGTTGCTCTCGGCGACGCCGTGGCCGTGGTAGTACAACTCGCCGACACGCAGCTGCGCGACGGCCTGGCCGTTGCGGGCGAGCGGTTCGAGCAGCTTGATGGCGGCGGCGTAGTCCTTGCGACGGATGGCGGCCTGGCCGTCGTCCAGCGCGTCGGCGAAGGCGGGCAGGGCGGCCGACAGTAGACCGGACAGGATCACGACCACGCGCGCAGCGCGCTCCACGGACCGAACGACAGACGTCATGACAGGGCTCTCCGAAACGACAAGCGCCGTTGCAAGCGGTGTACCCGATGCGGTAGCGGCCGTTGCGGTCGACCCCGCCGGCTGGCCGCGCTGGCGGTCGTTGCGGGCGCAGGCCGGCTGGGCGTTGCTGGCGCTGTTGCTGATGCTGGGCGGATCGGCGCTGTTCGTGTCGGTCGAGCGTGCGCAGCTGGACACGCAGCTGCAGGGCCTTCAGTCGGTCAGCCGGCATGAACGGCTGCTGGCGCTGGCGCTGGCGGCCGTCGAGACGGCGCGGCTCGATGCCAGCGAGGACCTCTCGCGTGTCCATCCGCTGAGCCCCGCCGAGGCCGCCGCGCTGCAGGGCCGGGCCCGGCCGGCGCCGCCGGATCTGGAGGTCTATGTCGAGAACTGCGAGCGCCTGTTCGAGGACCTGAAGCCCTGGGACGCCGGCTATCCGCTGCTCTACCGCGAGTTCGAGCAGCGCTGGCAGACGCTGAAGACGGCCCCGAGCGACGGCGCGTGGCAGGCCCTGCGGACCACGCTGGCCGACCTGAAGAACGACCTGAGCGCGCGCCACGACCGGCTGGTCGAGCAGCGCGAGGCGCAGACCCAGGTCTACCAGCGCCAGTTCGATGCGGTGACCGCCGAGACCGCGCTGCTGGCCGTCGCCGGGCTGCTGCTGATGGGCGTGCCGGTGCTGCTCTACGCCGGCCGGCTGGCGCGCGACATCGGCCGGCTGGAGGCCCATGCCCGCGGCCTGGTGCGGGGCTGGCGTGGCGAGCCGCTGGTGGTGACGCGGCGCGACGAGGTCGGCGCGCTGATGGTGTCGGTCAACCAGCTGGCGGCCGATCTGGCCGAACGCGAGCGCCACCTCGAACTGGAGCGCGAGCGGCGCGCCCACGACGACAAGATGCACGCGCTGGCCGCGCTGGCGTCGGGCGTGGCACACGAGATCAACAACCCGCTGGCGGTGATCGGCGGGCTGGCCGAACAGCTGGCGGACGAGCCGGGCGCCGATCCCGCTGACGTGGCGACCGCCGCGCGCGAGATCGTCGCGCAGACCCGCCGCGCCGCGCTGGCCGCGCACCGCCTGACCGAGGCGGCCACGCCGCTGCCAGGCGACCAGCGCTGGCTGGACCTGGCCGCGCTGCTGCGCCAGGCGGTCGAGCTGACGGGCCACGACCGGCGCCTGCGCCACCTGCGCTTCGAGGTCGTCGCCGATGCGGACCTGCCGGCCCTGAACCTGAGTGCGGCCCGGCTGCAGCAGGTGCTGATGCAGCTGCTGGACGCCGCCGGACTGGCCATCGCGGCCCGGGCCGGATCGGATGCCGCGAGCGGCCAGGCGAGCGTGCCGATCCGCGTCAGCCGCCTGCCCGGCGAGCCGCCGCAGGTCGGCCTGAGCCTGCCGCTGCCCGGTGTCGGCCTGCCGCCGGCGCTGCAGACCTGTGCCGCGTTGGCGGCGGCCTTGGGTGGAACTCTTGCGTTTGCTCAAGATGACGCTTCGGTTCCGTGCATTACGCTGCGGCTTCCCGTCGAGGGCGTCGAGCCTGAAGGCGCCACAGCGTGATCCCAGGAGTGTTCCCATGCCCGAGCTGCAGGTGCTCGTGGTCGACGACGAGCCCGCCGTCCGCCAGGTGATGGCCGCGGCCATCGGCAAGGCCGGTTATGCCGTCGACAGTGCCGCCAGTGCCCAGGAGGCGCTGAACCGGCTCGACCAGACCCCCTACGACGTCGTGCTCAGCGACGTCTTCATGCCGGTGATGGACGGCATCGAGCTGCTGCGCCGCGCCCGGGAACGGGGCCATGCGGCGACCTTCATCATGGTGACGGCCTTCAGCTCGGTCGACTCGGCGATCGACGCGATCAAGGCCGGCGCGTGGGACTACATCACCAAGCCGGTCCGGCGCGAGGAAATCGTCCACCGGCTCGAACAGATCGAGGCCATGCGCGGCCTGCGCGAGGAGAACCGGGCGCTGCGCTCGATGGTGCTGGTGGGCGGCGCGGCCGGTCAGCCCTACACCTTCCAGGCCCCGGCGATGCTGGCCACCGAGCGGCTGATCAGCCGCGTCGCGCCGACCGACTCGACCGTGCTGATCACCGGCGAGAGCGGCACCGGCAAGGGCGTCACCGCGCGCCGGCTGCACGAGCTGTCGGCCCGGCGCGAAGGGCCGTTCGTGCCGGTCAACTGCGCGGCCATCCCCGACAACCTGCTCGAGAGCGAGCTGTTCGGTCACACCAAGGGCGCCTTCACCAGCGCCGACAAGGCCCGCCGCGGCCTGTTCGTGCAGGCCGACCACGGCACGCTGTTCCTCGACGAGATCGGCGAGCTGCCGCTGGGCCTGCAGACCAAGCTGCTGCACGTGCTGGAGGCCAAGGAGGTGCGCCCGCTCGGCTCCGAGCAGAGCCGCAAGGTCGACGTGCGCATCGTCGCGGCGACCAACCGCGACCTGCCGGCGATGGTCGAGGCCGGCACCTTCCGCGAGGACCTGTTCTTCCGCCTGTCGGTGTTCCAGATCCCGATGCCGCCGCTGCGCGAACGCCGCGCCGACCTGCCCGCGCTGCTGCGCCACCTGCTGGCGCAGCGCACCCAGCCGTCGGGCGCGACCCAGGTGCTGGGCATCGACCCGGAGGCCGAGGACCTGCTGCTGGCCTACGCCTGGCCGGGCAACCTGCGCCAGCTGGAGAACGTGCTGCACCGGGCGGCGATCCTGGCCGACGGCGACTGCATCACCGTGGCCGACCTGGCGCCCGAGGTGGTGCGCGGCGCGACCCTGTCGGGCCCGACCGCCGCCGCGCCGCCCGCGCCCGGCACGCCGCCCCGCGGTGCCGAACCGGCGGCGGCAGAGCCCGCGCCGCCGCCCGAGGCGACGCTGCGCGAGCGGGTCCGGCGTTTCGAGATCGGCCTGATCCGCCGCGCCATCGACGAGGCCGGCGGCGACCGCCGCGTCGCGGCGCAGCGACTGGGCATCGGCCTGTCGAGCCTCTACCGCAAGCTGGAGGAGGACGACCGCGAGGCCCGCGAACCCCGGGACCCTCGGGACGCTCGGGACGCTCGGGACGCTCGGGACTGACCCCGACGCCGCTGGCACGGGATTCGCAGATCGGCGCCGGATGCCCCGAACCTTGTCGACCTTCCTGACCTTCCTGATCTCCGCGCGACGCGGCTGGCGGCCGGCCGGCTGCGTGGCCTGGCTGCTGCCTTTGCTGCTGGGCGCCGGGCTGGCGCAGGCCGCCGACCCGTCCAACGGCGGCGCGCTCTACCAGCGCCTGTGCGCGCAATGCCACGGTGTGCGCGGCCAGCCGGTCATGCCGGTGTCGCCGGACTTCAGCAGCCCGACGGCCTTGCTCAAGCCCGACCTGGCGCTGCTGGCGGTGATCCGCGACGGCCAGGGCGCCATGCCGGCCTACCAGGGCCAGCTCAAGGACCGCGAGATGCTCGACCTGGTCGCCCATCTGCGCACGCTGAAGGTGAGGCGATGACGGCGCCGCTGCTGTCACGCCGTGCCGTGCTGGCGGGCCTGCCGGCGCTGCCGCTGCTGGGCTGGGCGGCCACCCCGGTCACGTCGGTCAAGCTGCGCGTGCAGGACGTCTTCGAGGTCGGCCCGGCGGTCTACGTGCGTTCGCTGGCGGTCGAGGCCGCGCGCGGCGCCGTCTGGGTCGGCACCTCGGCGGGCGTCCACGAGGTCGACCTGCGCGACGGCCGGCGCCGTCAGACCTTCACCCGCGCCGAGGGGCTGGCCAACGAGTACGTCTTCGCGATCGGCATCACGCGCGATGGCAACAAGTGGTTCGGCACCAACGCGGGTGGCGTCTCGCGCTGGCGCGACGGCCGCTGGAAGACCTTCTTCCCGATGCACGGGCTGGCCGACTACTGGGTCTACTGCTTCGCGCAGCAGCGCAACGGCGACCTGTGGATCGGCACGTGGGCCGGCGCCAACCGGGTCGACGCCGGCACGGGTGCCTTCACGACCTACCTGAAGGAACTCGTCAACGAGTGGGTCTACGGCCTGGCGGTCGACGCGCAGGACCGTGTCTGGTTCGGCACCGAAGGCGGCGTGTCGATGTTCGACGGCCGGCAATGGCGCTCGTGGACCCATGCCGACGGCCTGGGCGGGCCCAACGACGAGGGCCTGCCGTTCTCGGACAACACCGGCCTGGGCACGCGCCGCCGCCACGACCTGACGGTCAGCGCCGGCACGCAGGCGACCTACAACCCGAACTACGTCTTCGCGATGCTGGCGGCGGCCGATGGCTCGATCTGGGCCGGCACCTGGGGCGGCGGCGCGTCGCGCTGGGACGGCACGGCCTGGCGCTCGATCGGCCGGCGCGACGGCCTGGCCGGCAACATCGTCTACGCGCTGGCGCAGACCGCCGACGGCGCGCTGTGGTTCGGCACCGACCAGGGGCTGAGCCGCTGGATGCCCGGTGGCGAGTGGCAGACCTTCGGCACCGCCGACGGCCTGCCCGACCGCCATGTCTACGCGATCGCGGTGGCGCCGGACCAGCGCGTCTGGGCCGGCACGCGCGGCGGTGTCGTGAGGGTCGGACCATGACGGCAACGGGATGCCATCGGCGTGCGGCGCTCGGGCTGCTCGGCGGGCTCGGGCTGGCGGCGATGTGGCCGGCGGCGCAGGCTCAGGCCCAGGGTGCGCCGGCCAGGCTCGCGGTGCGCCACTTCAACCACTTCCGCGTCGGCAACAAGAACGTCAAGCGGCTGTTCCTCGACGGCGAGGTGCTGTGGGCCGGCACCTCCGGCGGCGCCGTGCGGCATGACCCGCGCGACGGCTCGGTGCGGCTGTACGACACCAAGGCCGGGCTGCTGTCGAACGGCATCTTCCACGTCGGCCGGATCGACCTGGGCAGCGACGGCCGCCGGCTCGCGCTGGGCACCTATGGTGGCGGGCTGGCCTTGCTGATGGATGAGCGCGAACGGCCGCCGCGCTGGCGCACCTACAACGTGCCCGAGGGCCTGGGCGACGCCTTCGTCTACGACTTCCTGCAGACCCGCGACGGCGACCTGTGGATCGCCACCTGGTCGGGCATCAACCGCATCCGTGCCAGCCGGCTGGACGACCGCCGCGCCTGGAGCCTGCACACCGTCGACAGCACCGCCGGCGGCCTGCCCAACGACTGGGTCTACGGCCTGGCCGAAGGGCCGGACGGCACGCTCTGGCTGGCCACCGAAGGCGGCCTGTGCGCGCACCGCGACGGCCAGTGGCAGCACTGGCGCCATGCCGACGGCCTGGGCGCGCCCTATGAGCAGGTGAAGGGCTCGCTGGCGTCGAGCATCGACCCGGCCAGCATCTCGCAGCACCACGCCCGCCAGAAGGCCGAGATGGGCCTGAGCGACGTCCAGGACGCCTACAACCCGAACTACATCGTCTCGCTGGCGGTCGACCGCGCGGGCGTGGCCTGGGCCGGCACCTGGGGCGCCGGGCTGTCGCGTTTCGACGGCCAGTCGTGGCGCCACTACACCGTGGCCGACGGCCTGCCCGGCAACCACGTCTTCATGCTGCAGATCGATCCGGCCGGCGTGCTGTGGGTCGGCACCGACCAGGGCCTGGCCCGCATGACACCGACGGGCCCCGCCGGCGCGGCCCGCTTCGACGTGCTGACGACCCACGACGGGCTCTACGGCAACGCCGTGTTCTCGATGACCACCGGCCCGGACGGCAGCCGCTGGGTCGGCAGCTACGGCGGCGTCGCGCGGCTGCAGCTGCAGGCCGGCTGAGCACACAGCGCCAGGAACCGCCATGCCCCCGCCGCCGCTCCAGCCCCCGCCGCGCGCGCCAAGGCCGCCGCACGGCCTGTCGGCGCACCGGCTTGATCCGGCCGAGCTGGGCCTGCTGCTGGGCCGCCTGCTGGCCATCGCCGATGACGCGCTGGTCGTCTGCGACGACCGCCAGCGCGTGGTCGTCTTCAACGAGGGCGCCGAACGCATCTTCGGCCACCCGGCCGAGGCGGTGCTCGGCCAGAGCCTGGACCTGCTGCTGCCCGATGCCGCCCGGCCGGTCCATGCGCAGCACCTGGCGGCCTATGCCCGTTCGGGCGTGCCGGCGCGGCGCATGGCCGAGCGGCGCGAGATCCAGGGCCGTCACGCCGATGGCCGGCTGTTCGATGCCGAGGCCTCGATCGCGCACGTCGAGCTCGACGCGCGGCACTACTTCGCCGCCATCCTGCGCGACGTCAGCCAGGTCCGCGCCTCGGCCCGCCTGCTGGCCCAGGCCAAGGCCGATGCCGAGGCCGCCGCGCGCGCCAAGAGCCTGTTCCTGGCCAACATGAGCCACGAGATCCGCACGCCGCTGAACGCCGTCATCGGCATGACGACGCTGCTGATGGACACGCCGATGTCGCAGGAACAGCGCGAATGCGCCGCGACGATCCGTGCCAGCGGCGAGGCGCTGCTGGCGATCGTCAACGACGTGCTGGACTACTCCAAGGCCGAGGCCGGCAAGCTCGACCTGGCGCAGCAGGTGTTCGGGCTGCGCGCCTGCATCGAGGGCGCCCTCGACGTGGTCGCGCAGCGGGCCCGCGAGAAGGGCCTGAGCCTGGGCTACCTGGTCGAGGACGACACGCCCGAGTGGCTGGTCGGCGACCTCGGGCGGATCCGCCAGATCCTCGTCAACCTGCTGTCCAACGCGGTCAAGTTCACGCACGAGGGCGAGGTCCACGTGGCGGTCGGCAGCACCTTGCTGGCCGGCCCGGACGGCAGCCAGTCCGGCGGTGAGCGTCTGCTGAACCTGACCGTTCACGACACCGGCATCGGCATCGCCGAGGCGCATCTGCCGCAGCTGTTCCAGTCGTTCTCGCAGGTCGACGCGTCGACCACCCGCAAGTACGGCGGCACGGGGCTCGGGCTGGCGATCTGCAAGCGGCTGGCCGAGCTGATGGGCGGGCGCATCGGCGTCATCAGCGAACCGGGGCGCGGCAGCGACTTCCACGTCACGCTGCGGCTGCGCCAGGCGTCGGTGCAGGAAGCCGGCCTGCCCGAGCCGGACTGCCTGCGCCGCGCCGTGCCCGGGCTGGCCGGCAAGCGCGTGCTGATCGTCGACGGCAACCTGACGCAGCGCCGCATCCTGACCCGCTGGGCGCTGCACTGGGGGCTGGTGCCGGCGACCTTCCCGTCGGCGCTGGAGGCGCTCGACCGGCTGCGTCACGGCGAGCGCTACGACCTGGCCATCCTCGACCTGGGCCGCGAGGGCCGCGACAGCCGCGACGTCGTCGGCGTGGCCGAGGTGCTGCGGCGTGAGGTCGGTGGATCGGCCGCCGACCTGCCGATCGTGCTGCTGTCGGGTCAGCCGCTGGGCCACGGGCCGGGCGGCACACCGGTCAGCGGCGGCAGCCTGGCGCGGCTGGGCGTCGCGGCGATGCTGACCAAGCCGCTGAAGATGGCGCCGCTGTTCGAGACCCTGCAGGCCGCCCTGCGCGAGCCTTCCGGCCGGCGCCGGCCGGATGCGCCGTCGCGGCCGGCCCCGCTGGGCTGGCGCGGCCCGTGGGTCGATTCGGCCCCGGCCGACCCGGCGCACACGCTGGCCGACCTGCCCGACCCGACCCGGTCCGGCCGGGCTGCCGTGCCGGCGCAGCCGCAGCACCGCGTGCTGATCGCCGAGGACCAGCACGTCAACCAGCGTGTCGCCCAGCAGCTGGTGCGGCGGCTGGGCTATGCCGCCGACCTCGTCAGCAACGGCCTGGAGGCGATCGACGCGGTCGAGCGGCAGGACTACGCGGTCGTGCTGATGGACATCCAGATGCCCGAGATGGACGGCCTGCAGGCGGCCCGCTGGATCACCCAGCGACGCGGCTCGCGGCACCGGCCGCGGCTGGTCGCGATGACCGCCAACGCGATGCCCGGCGACCGCGAGGCCTGTCTTGCGGCGGGCATGGACGCCTATGTCGCCAAGCCGATCGAGCTGGGCGCACTGGCCGCCGCGCTGCGCAGCGCCGGCCTGGCGCCGGTGCCGCCCGAGACACCCGCGCCGGTCGAGCGTCGCCGCGCCGAACCGCGCGATGTCGACATCCCCGTGCTGGACCGCGCCCGGCTGGCCGAGCTGCGCAGCCTGGACGACGACGAGGTCGCCGCCCCGCTGCTGACCGAGCTGGTGGCGCGTTTCATGGACGAGACGCCGGCCCATGTCGAGGCCCTGCGCCTGGCCCTGGACCTGGGCGACGCCGCCGCGCTGGCCGCACGTGCGCACCGGCTGCTGTCGGTCACCGACAACCTTGGCGCCCGCCGCATGGCGGTGTTGTGCGCCGAGATCGAACAGCACGCCCGCCACGATCGCCTGACCCCGGCGGCGGTGCTGTTCGAGCGCCTGGAGCTGGAACACCTGGCCGTGCGCGCCGCCTTGCAGGCCGGTTGGCAGCGGGCCGTCTGATGGGCGCCGGCACGACCCGGCGCCGGCTGCTGGGTGCCCTGGTGCTGGCGCCGGTCGGCCGGCCGTGGGCGGCTTCGGCGGCTTCGGCGGCATCGGCCGGGCCGCTCCGGCGCGAACGCCGCGCGATGTTCGGCAGCTGGGCTGAACTGGTCGTCGCCGGTCCGGACGAACGCGCCGTGCCGGCCCTGGCCGCCGCCTGGGCCCGGCTGGCGCAGATCGACCGCGACTGGAACGCCTGGAAGCCCGGCACGCTGCAGCGCGTCAACGCCGCGATCCGGGCAGGGCGGCGGGTGGCGGTCGACGACGAACTGGCCGGTCTGCTGCGGCAGGCGCGCGAGATCGAACAGGCCAGCGCGGGCGCCTGCAATGTCGCGATTGGCACGGCCATCGCGGCCTGGGGCTTCCACGCCGACCGCCTGCGCGACGGCGCACCGGCCGCACCGGCGTCGCTGCTGGCGCCGCTGCGCGAGCGCGTGCCGTCGCTGGCGTCGCTGCGGTTGCAGGGCGGGCAGCTGGCGAGCGCCGATCGACGCGTCCAGATCGACCTCGGCGCGATCGGCAAGGGTCACGCCGCCGACCGGGCGCTGGACACGCTGCGCGCGGCGGGCATCGATGCCGCGCTGGTCAACCTCGGCGGCAACCTCGCCGCGATGGGCCAGCCCGGCGGTCGACCCTGGCGCATCGGCATCCGTCACCCCGACCCGGACGGGGGCCTGGTGACGACGCTGGACGTGGCGACCGAAGGCGCAGGGCGCGAGGCCGTCATCACCTCCGCCCAATCCGAACGCCGCCGCCGCCTGCCCGACGGCCGCGAGATCGGCCATGTGCTGGATGCACGCACGCTCCAGCCGGTCGACAGCGCCGTCGGCGTGACGGTGCTGGGCCCGGACGCCACCTGGTCCGACGCCCTGGCCACGGCCCTGCTTGCCGCCGATCCCGCCGAACCCTGGGATGAACTGACCACCCGCCTCGGCGCCCCCCTGGCGCTGCGCATGCAGCCGGACGGTCGCCTGGAGGCAACCGCCGCCCTGGCCGCCCGGAATGGCGCCGCCGGAGGGCGGCGGGACATGGGGCGTTGAAGGGCGATCGGCACGCGGTCTGATGGGCGTTGGACGGTGTTCCGGACCGGTAGGTCGGACACCTCCGGTGTCCGACGGGCTCTCGGCCAAGGCGCGTTTGGCAAGAGCCCGTCGGACACATGTGTGTCCGACCTACCGGGATGCGTGTGGATCGTGAGGGGCGGTGCTGACCGAGGGCGATGGGACGTCCTGGCGCCTGATTCGCCGGGCAATCGTCACGGCTGGGCGGATGTTGTCGGCGTGCGGGCTCAGGCCGGCCGGGGCGGTGGCCGAAAGAGCGGCATCTGCCCTGGAGTGCCGCCATGCCGAATCTGTCTACCGCGAAGAAGCCTGTCCTTGCCGCCGCTCGAGCCTTGGCCCGGCCGCGTTCGATGCCGGTGTGGATGGCCGTCGGCCTGTTCGGTGTCGTGGCCCATCTGATCGGCGCCCCGGCACCGGCCTTCGCGCAGGGCGCGCCGGAGGTCAGTGCGCCGACGCTGTGGCGTTGCAGCCTGACGGCATCGGCGACGCGGCTGCTGTGTGTGGCCGAACGGTCGCCCGACGCGCCCGCCGCCACCGAGACGTCCGCCGTGCGCAATGCCAGCGGCGTGCCGGCGCGTTATCCGCTCGACCCGTCGCGGCCCTACACGATCGAGCTGCTGGGGCCGGCCACCGACATGCCGTTGGTGACGCAGCTGGCGCAGTTCACGCTGTGCCTGAAGACGCCGCGCTGCACGGCGGTCGTCGTCTGACGGGCCGGCAACACGCCGACATCAGGCCGGCTCGTATCCCGCCTCCTTCAAGGCCTCGACCAGCCGGGCGGCGTCGGCCGTCGTCTCGACCTGGACCTGGTGCGTCGGCAGGTCGATCCGGACCTGGGCCTGGGCGTCGACCGACTGGATCGCGCCGGTGACGGCCTTCACGCAATGGCCGCAGGTCATCGTGGGGAGCTGGAACTCGATCATGGGGATCCTCTGGCAAGGGGGTTCTGGAAGACGCTCAGCTTGAAGCTTGCCATGAGGGCAAGGTCAAGCGGCGGGGCGGCCGACCCCGCCGCTTGTGCTGGATCACGGCGGCGGCGCTTGACCCTGACATGATGGCAAGGTTGAGACTGCACGGCATCGGGCCGATCCGGTCCGCGTTGCCGGAAGTCCGCCGCCATGAACACCACCGCCGTTCGCCCCCATCCCGTTTCATCGCCCGCAGCCCATTGGTCGATCGCGATCGAGGGCATGACCTGCGCCTCGTGTGTCGCCCGGGTCGAGAAGGCCTTGAAGAAGGTCGACGGCGTGGCCGAGGCCAGCGTCAACCTGGCCACCGAGACCGCCAGCATCGACGCCGCGCCCGGCGTGACGCTGGAGGCGCTGACCGCCGCCGTCACCCGCGCCGGCTACGACGTGCCGGTGCGCGAATGGCGGCTGCAGATCCAGGGCATGACCTGCGCGAGCTGCGTCGGCCGGGTCGAGAAGGCGCTGGTGCGCATCCCCGGCGTGCGCTCGGCCGAGGTCAACCTGGCCACCGAGGTGGCGACCGTCTCGGTGCTGCCGGCGATGGTCGATGCGGCCCGGCTGCTGGCCGCCGTGCGCAAGGCCGGCTATGACGGGCATGTGAAGGATGACGGGGCCGTGTCGGGATCCGCATCCGGCGCATCAGACACATCCGCCGGACCGCCGCTGTGGCCGGTGCTGACGGCCGCCGCGCTGTCCTTGCCGCTGGCCTTGCCGATGCTGGCGATGCTGTGGGGCGCGCACTGGATGCTGCCCGGCTGGCTGCAGCTGGCGCTGGCGACCCCCGTGCAGTTCTGGCTCGGCGCGCGCTTCTACCGCGCCGGCTGGTCGGCCTTGCGGGCGGGCAGCGGCAACATGGATTTGCTCGTGGCGATCGGCACCTCCGCCGGTTACGGCCTCAGCCTGTGGGTGCTGCTGGGCCAGCCCGATGCGGCGATGCCCGAGCTGTACTTCGAGGGCTCGGCCGTCGTCATCACGCTGGTGCTGCTGGGCAAGTGGCTGGAAGCGCGCGCACGGCGCCAGACCGGCGAGGCGATCCGGGCGTTGAACCGGCTGCGGCCGGAGACGGCCCGCGTCCGGATGCCCGATGGCAGCGAGCGGGATCGACCCATCGCCGAGGTTCAGCCCGGAGACGTGGTGGTCGTGCGACCGGGCGAGCGCATCGCCGTGGACGGCAGCGTCGTCGAGGGCATCAGCCATGTCGACGAGTCCATGCTGACCGGCGAGAGCCTGCCGGTGGCGCGGCAGGCCGGTGACGCCGTGATCGGCGGCTCGGTCAATGCCGAAGGGCTGCTGCTGGTGCGCACGACGAAGGTCGGCTCGGAGTCGACGCTGGCGCGCATCGTCCGGCTGGTCGAGAGCGCGCAGGCCCGCAAGGCGCCGATCCAGAAGCTGGTCGACCGCATCAGCGCGGTGTTCGTGCCGGTGGTCATGGGCCTGTCGCTGCTGACGCTGCTGGGCTGGGGCCTGGGCACGGGGCAGTGGCAGACGGCCATCCTGCATGCGGTGGCGGTGCTGGTGATCGCCTGCCCGTGTGCGCTCGGGCTGGCCACGCCGGCCGCGATCATGGCCGGCACGGGCGTCGCGGCGCGGCAGGGTGTGCTGATCAAGGACGCCGAGGTGCTCGAACTCGCGCACCGCATCGACGTGGTCGCGTTCGACAAGACCGGCACGCTGACGGTCGGCCGGCCGACGCTGCAGGCGTGCGTGGCGGTCGATGGCGATTCGCAGGCCCTGCTTCGCGATGCCGCCGCCCTGCAGGCCGGCAGCGAACACCCGCTGGCTCGCGCGGTGAGCCAGTCGGCCGCGCAGGCGGGCTTGCCGGTCGCGACGGCACCGGCGGATCTGCGGGCCGTTGCCGGGCGCGGTGTCGCCGGCACGGTCGATGGTCGCCTGCTGCAACTGGGCAGCACGCGCTGGGCCGAGGAACTGGGCGCGGACCTGTCGGCCCTGAAGGCGCAGGCCGATGCCGAACAGGCGCAGGGCCGCACGGTGTCGTGGCTGCTGGACGGCAGCACGCTGCGTGGCCTGCTGAGCTTCGGCGACAGCCTCAAGCCGGGTGCCGCCGGTGCCGTGCGCGAGCTGCAGGCGCTGGGCGTGCGCACGGTGCTGCTCAGTGGCGACAACCGCGGCGCGGCCCACGCGGTGGGCGCGCTGTTGGGCATCACCGACGTGCGTGCCGAGGTGCTGCCCGAGGACAAGGCCCGCATCGTCGGCGAGCTGCGCGCCGCCGGCGCGACCGTGGCGATGGTCGGCGACGGCATCAACGATGCCCCGGCGCTGGCCGCCGCGCAGGTCGGCATCGCGATGGGCACCGGCACCGACGTGGCGATGCACGCGGCCGGCATCACGCTGATGCATGGCGATCCGGCGCTGGTGCCGGCCGCCATCGACATCGCCCGGCGCACGCAGGCCAAGATCCGCCAGAACCTGTTCTGGGCCTTCGCCTACAACGTGATCGGCATCCCGCTGGCCGCCGCCGGGCTGCTCAGCCCCGTGCTGGCCGGTGCGGCGATGGCCTTCAGCAGCCTGAGCGTCGTCAGCAATGCGCTGCTGTTGCGGCGCTGGCGGCGTCACGCAAGGGGAGACTGAGCATGTCCGACCTGGCCCACCTGACCATCGGCGAAGCCGCCGCCCGCGCGGGCGTGTCGGCCAAGATGGTCCGTCACTACGAGTCACTCGGCCTGCTGCCGCCGGTGCCACGCACCGAGGCGGGCTATCGCCTGTATGGCGACGCGGCGGTGCACACGCTGCGCTTCATCCGGCGTTCGCGCGATCTGGGCTTCTCGATGGCCGAGATCGCCGAGCTGGTGGCCCTGTGGCAGGACCGCGAGCGCGCCAGCGCCGAGGTCAAGCGCATCGCGCAGGCCCATGTCGCCGACCTCGACCGGCGCCTGGCCGAGATGGCCGCGATGCGCGACGCGCTGGTCAGGCTGGTGCAGGGCTGTCACGGCGACGACAGGCCCGATTGCCCCATCCTCGATGGGCTGGCCAGCGGTACCGGCTGCTGCCATGACCCGTTCATGGACCGTCCATAGAATCCGCGCCCCCTGGCCGGTCCTCATCCACATCCCTCATCCCTCATGGAAGCCTTCCTGATCTCCACCGGTGTCGTCGCCCTGGGCGAAATGGGCGACAAGACGCAGCTGCTCGCGTTCATGCTGGCCGCGCGCTTCAAGAAGCCGGTGCCCATCGTGCTGGGCATCCTCGTGGCCACGCTGGCCAACCACGCGATGGCCGGTGCGGTCGGCAATGCGGTGGCGGCCTTCCTGGGCCCGACCGTGTTGCGCTGGGGCCTGGGCCTGTCGTTCCTGGCGATGGCCGTGTGGATGCTGATCCCCGACCAGGCCGATGACGAGGCGCTCGACGGCCAGGTCTCGCGCCTGGGCGTGTTCGGCACCACCGTGGTCGCCTTCTTCCTGGCCGAGATGGGCGACAAGACGCAGATCGCCACCGTCGCGCTGGCCGCGCGCTACGACGCGCTGGTCGGTGTGGTCGCCGGCACGACGCTCGGGATGATGCTGGCCAACGTGCCGGCCGTGTACCTGGGAGACCGCGTCACGCGGGCCGTGCCGATGAAGCTGGTGCACGGCGTGTCGGCGGCGATCTTCGCGCTGCTGGGCATCCTGGCCCTGCTCAACGTCGGGTCGCTGTTCTGACGATGCGGTCGGGCGTCGGGGCCGATGGGACAATTTGGCGATGACGACCGACCTGCTCAACCTGCTCACCGATGCCGCCCCGCTGGCCGATGCCTCCACCCGCGAGGTGGTGCGCTGGCGCGGTGGCGAGGCCCATGTCGCCGATGACGTGCTGGCCGAGGAAGTGCCCGTCGCGCTCGTCTACAACGGCATCTCGCACGCGGTGATGCTGGCCAGCCCGGCCGATCTCGAGGACTTCGCGCTCGGCTTCTCGCTCAGCGAAGGGATCATCGACAGCGTCGACGACCTGCTCGACTGCGAGGCCCATGTCAGCGACCTGTCCGGCGCGGCGGTCATGCAGGCCGATGGCGAAGCGGCGCCGGGCGTGCTGGCCGACGGCACGATCACGGCGGCCCACGGCCTGACGCTCGAACTGCGCGTCACGCTGCGCTGCTTCATGCGCCTCAAGGAACGCCGCCGCACGCTGGCCGGCCGCACCGGCTGCGGCCTGTGTGGCACCGAAAGCCTGGCCGAGGCGGTGCGCCCGGTGCGCCGCGCGCCGGCAGAGATCAGCGTGCACCAGTCGGCGCTGGGCCGCGCGATGGCCGGTCTGGCCGAAGGTCAGGGCCTGCAGCAGCGCACCGGCGCGACCCACGCCGCCGCCTGGTGCAGCCTGGACGGCGAGGTGCTGCTGGTGCGCGAGGACGTTGGCCGCCACAACGCGCTCGACAAGCTCACCGGCCGCATGGCGCGCGACGGGCTCGACCCGTCGCAGGGCTTCATCGCCGTCACCAGCCGGGCCAGCTACGAGATGGTCTACAAGACCGCCAGCGCCGGCGTCGGCCTGCTCGCCGCGATCTCCGCCCCGACCGCACTCGCCGCCCGCACCGCCCAGGCCGCCGGCCTGGTCCTCGCCGGCTTCACGCGCGGCGACCGCGCGTCGGTGTACGCGCATGCGGAGCGGGTGGTGGCGGGGTGAGCCACGGGTCGATCACGTCGACGCCGGCCGCCTCGAAGGGGCCCGTGTCGCGGCTGGCGACCGTGAAGCCGTGGCTGGCCGCGATGGCGGCGATGTAGCCATCGGCCGTGGCAATGGCCAGGCCCTTGCCGCGTGCCTTCGCCAGGATGCCCGCATAGGCCTTCGTGCAGGCCATGTCGAACGGCAGGATGCGCCCGGCAAAGAGTGGCAGCACACGTGTCTCGAGGTTGTCCTGCAGGTGGCTGCGTCGCTTGCCGGCCGCCAGCATCGCCACGCCGGCACGCAGTTCGGCCACGGTGATCGCCGACAGGAAGAGGGTCTCCATCGGCTGCGCGTCGATCCACTCGATCACGGCCGCCGCAGGTGTCTGGCGCAAGGGCTCGGACACGACGTTGGTGTCCAGCAGGATCATCCGAAGTCCGGCGTGCGGGTGGGTGACCGGTCCCGTACCTGATCGAACACGGCGAACTCCTCGTCGTTCAAGCGGGCCTGACGACCGATGTCGGCGAGCAGGCTGCCCAGCTTCACGCGGCCTTCCGGGCTGATCGCCGAGGCCAGGATGGCGCGGACCTCGGCCTCCATGCTCTGGCCGTGCCGGGCCGCCCGGACGCGCAGCGCGCGGTGAACTTCCTCGGGGATGTTGCGTACCGTCAGCATGGGCATGGTGGGCCTTCCGGTTGGGGCGATGCATGCATTTTACGAGACTGCATGCATGGCCGTCGCGGCTACCGGCTCAGTCGATCTCCACCGCCACCTTGCCGAACTGCCGCGACGAATCCAGGTGGTCCAGCGCGGCGTGCAGGTCGGTGAGCGGGTAGCGCTGGTCGATCACCGGCTTCAGGCCGTGCAGCTTGACGAAGGCGAGCAGGTCGCGGAATTCGGTCAGGCTGCCGGCGGTCGAGCCGATGACCTGGAGCTGGCGGATGAACAGGCGGCGGATGTCCGCGCCGGGCTGGTCGCCGGAGGTGGCGCCGCAGGTGACGAGGCGGCCGCCGCGCACCAGCGACTTCAGCGCGGCGCTCCAGACCGCCGTGCCGATGTTCTCGATCACCACGTCGACGCCGCGTCCGCCGGTCAGCTTCAGGACCTGTTTCGCGATCTCGTCGCCACCGCCCAGCACGACCTCGTCGGCGCCCAGGGCGCGGGCCTTGTCGAGCTTGGTCGCGTCGCGCGAGGTCACGATGGCCTTGGCGCCGATGGCCTTGACGAGCTGAAGGGCGGCCAGGCTGACGCCGCCGCCGATGCCGAAGATCAGCACCGTCTCCCAGGGCTGCACGCGGGCCTTCGAGAACAGCATGCGCCAGGCGGTCAGATGGTTGACGCCGAGCGCGGCGCCTTCGGCGAAGTCCAGGCCTTCGGGCAGCGCGAAGACGTTGCGCGCGGGCAGGCTCACGAACTGAGCCAGCGTGCCGTGGCGGTGTTCGCCGAGGTAGCTGGCGCTGGTGCACAGCGGCGTGTCGCCGCGCTCGCAGAACTCGCAGCGGCCGCAGCTGACGATGGGCTGCAGCACGACGCGCTGGCCGGCTTGCCACTGGGTCTCCTCGGGGCCGACCTCCTCGACCACGCCGGCGCCGTCGACGCCCATCACCAGCGGCAGCGGGTGGGTGATGCCCGCGCCGCTGTCGCGCATGTAGAGGTCGACGCGGTTGAGCGTGGCGGCCTTCAGGCGCACCAGGATCTCGCCCGGCGCGCGGACCGGCCGCTCGCGTTCGCCGATGGCCACCACCTCGTTGCCGCCGTGGCCGGTGAGCCAGGCGGCCTGCATCGTCGTCGTGTTCGTGTTCGTCATGCTTGCTTGCTCCAGGGCAGGTTCGTGTTGCGGCCATGATCCTGACACGACAGGCGCGAACCTAGAATCGCGCCTCCCCTGAGAGAGGCCGACGATGAGCATCAAGAGCGACAAGTGGATCCGGCGGATGGCCGAGCAGCACGGCATGATCGACCCGTTCGAGCCGGGCCAGGTGCGGCAGTCGGCCGACGGCCAGAAGATCGTCAGCTACGGCACCAGCAGCTACGGCTACGACATCCGTTGCGCGCCCGAATTCAAGGTCTTCACCAACATCTACAGCACCGTGGTGGACCCGAAGAACTTCGACGAACGCAGCTTCGTCGACATCGAGAGCGACGTCTGCATCATCCCGCCCAACAGCTTCGCGCTGGCCCGCACGGTCGAGTACTTCCGCATTCCGCGCAACGTGCTGACGATCTGCCTGGGCAAGAGCACCTACGCGCGCTGCGGGATCATCGTCAACGTGACGCCGTTCGAGCCGGAATGGGAAGGCTACGTGACGCTGGAGTTCAGCAACACCACGCCGCTGCCGGCCAAGATCTATGCCGGCGAGGGTTGTGCGCAGGTGCTGTTCTTCGAGAGCGACGAGGTCTGCGAGACCAGTTATGCCGACCGCGGCGGCAAGTACCAGGGCCAGCGTGGCGTGACGCTGCCCAAGACCTGAGCGGCCTCAGGTTGACCGGGCCTCAGCCCAGCAGCTGACCGCCGCCACTGGCGCCGTTCCAGCCGCGGCTGCCGTACAGCGACGGGACGTCGCGCGGCATCAGGGCATCCATCGCGCGGTCCAGCGCGACGGTGGCGCGGACCATCGATTCGCGTTGTGCGGCGACCTGGCCGCTGGCGCGCATCAGCCGGTGGCGCAGCGCGGGCGGCAATCCGCCTTGTCGTGCGGCCGTCTGGAAACCCTGCAGTGCCCGTTCCAGGGCCTGGTGCAGGCTCTGGGCATGGGCCTCGATCGCCTCCGGATCACGCAGTCGCAGCGACTGGCCGAGATCGGACAGCGAGTTCTCCAGCCGCTCGACCAGACCTTCCAGGTCGGCCGGTCGGCGGGACATGTCGGGAGCGAGGGCGCGGGGCAGGGCGTTCATGCGTGGGCCTGGGGCGGCGTCAGTGGCCGGTCGGTCCGACCTTGCCGAGGACTTCACGGGCGTTGGCGATCAGCTTGTCGGCGATCGCGTCGGCGTTGATCTTGTAGGTGCCGTCGGAAATCGACTGGCGGACCTGTTCGACCTTCTGGGCGTCGAAACTCCCGTCGGCTGCATCCATGAGGGCTCGTGCGGTGCTGGACAACTCGACCGTCGCACTGCCGTCGGCCTTCTTGGCCGATGCGGTGCCTTGAACGGCGCTGCCCTCGCCCGCCGGGCGGCTCGAGGTCGTGGCCGCGCCCGTCGGGCCGATGCCAGCGGGTGCAGAGGTGTTGCCGATCTTCATGACGTTCTCCTGTGGCGCCGGTGGCCTTCCTGGCGGGGAGGGGCCGGCTTCGGTCCGCGACGCGCCATTGTGAGCCCGGTTGCGGTCATCCCGCATCGACGGGTTGACGGTCCTGGCCCGCTGTCGCGAGACGGTTCCAACGGTCGGCCGGACTTCTCGTTCCGGCCTGCCCCCGGTTTATCGGCGTCGCCCTCTCGGGCTTGAGGACCTTGTTCAGGTCCTGTCGAGGAGGGTGTCGTCCGTTCCCCGGGGCTGAAGTGTGTTTCGGCAGCTGCCCAGGCGGACTTGAGGGCCGCGATGCGCGTGACAGGCATCACGCCCCGCGAACGTGGGGGATGCGGCGCCAGCAGACGCGGCGGCGGCAGGTCCCGGACGGCTCCGGCGCGATGATTTCTCACAACCGGATCTCCGCGCGCCGGTCGCCGACCGGCCAGGCCGACAGCAGCTTGCCGCTGGCCGAGCGCAGCCGCACCGGCTGGCCCTCGACGCCGGGGCTCAGCGCCTCGGCCTCGCCGCTGATGCGGAAACCGTTGCCGACCGAGTCGACCTGCACGGTGTCGCCGGCGGCGAACCAGATGCGGGCGCGCAGCGCATCGGCGCGCAGCGTCGCGCCGGCCGGCTGGGCGCGGCTCAGGCGGCGGCCCAGCAGCTCGTCGCTGCGGCTGAAGACGGGGCTGGCCTGCTCGGCGATGTCGACCACCGCGAGCTGCAGGTGTTCGGGCGCCAGCGGCTGGTCGGCCGGCACCGGCACGGCGGTCACCAGCGCGGGGGCCCAGACCTTGACGGTGACGGGCAGGTAGACGTTCCACGCCACCGGGCCGCGGGTGCAGCGCAGGCCGACGCGGGTCTTGCCCCAGGGGCGGGCGCCGGGCGGCAGGTAGGGCTGGATCTGGTCGCAGGGCGCCAGGCGCAGACGCGGGTCGAGCTGGCCGGGGACGACCTCGACACGCGCGCCCAGCGGCGCGCCGGCCTGGTCGCGGGCCAGGCCGATGACCTGGTCCAGCGGGATGGCGGAGGTGGGTTCGGCGTTCTGGGCCCGGGCCTGTCCGGGCAGGCCCAGCAGCGTCAGCAGCAGCGCGGCGGCCATCGTCGCGAGCATCGTGCCCAGGTAGTCGCCGATCACGCGCAGCGGCAGCGCGGCGGTGCCGGGCAGGGCCTCGCGGTGCGGGGCGGTGTCGGTGGGGGGCAGACGATCGGACGACATGGTGAGCCGCACTTTAGGAGGCCGCCGCCCTCGCCCAGGCTTGGAGATGACGGGCTTCCGCACCGCTATTCCCGCTCATGTTCGGCAGGGTCGCGTCCAACAATCCGTTCAAGGGCCCGGAACAGGCCGACCCGACGCAGGAGCCGCACGATGATCACCAACCGCCTCACCGACTCGCTGGACTTCCAGTCCCAGGCGCTGGTGCTGCGCTCGGAGCGGCAGCGCCTGATCGCCAGCAACATCGCCAACGCCGAGACGCCGGGCTACATCGGCAAGGACATCGACTTCGCCAGCGCCCTGAAGCAGGCCACCGGCGAGGCCCGCATCGGCGGTGCCGCCGGGGCGCCGCTGGCGACCACGCACGGCGCGCACATCCCCGTGGGCATCGGCGGCGGCGAGGCCAGCACGCTGCAGTTCGCCACCCAGGCGCAGACCAACCTCGACAACAACACCGTCGACATGGACCGCGAGCGCGCCGCCTTCGCCGACAACGCCGTCAAGTACGAGGCCTCGCTGCGCTTCGTCAACGGCCAGGTGTCGACGCTGATGACGGCCATCAAGGGCCAATGAGCCCGGCCGCCACGCCCGTCACGACCGACACGACAGGAGCTGAAGCGCCATGTCCATGATGAACATCTTCAACGTTGCCGGCAGCGCCGTCAGCGCGCAGAGCCAGCGGCTCAACACCGTGGCCACCAACCTGGCCAACGCCGACACCGTCGCCGGTCCGGACGGCCAGAGCGTCAAGGCCCGCCAGGTCATGTTCCAGACCGTCGCGATGGGCGCGCAGGGCACCGCCGGCGTCAAGGTCTCGCAGGTCATCGAGGACCAGACCCCCGGCCGCCGGGTGCATGACCCGAAGCACCCGCAGGCCGATGCTGACGGCTACGTGACCTACAGCAACGTCAATGCGGTCGAGGAGATGGTCAACATGATGGCCGCCTCGCGCTCCTACCAGAACAACGTCGAGGTCATGAACACGGCCAAGACGCTGCTGCTCAAGACCCTGCAGATGGGCTCGGGCTCCTGAGCCCGCCCGCCACGCCGATCCACCCACAGGCTGACCCCGCATGACCACCACCACCGGCACCACCTCCACCAGCGGCTCGGCGGCGCTGTATTCGCAGCTCAATGGCAGCGGCAGCACCAAGACGGCGACCGAGGCCTCGGCCGACCGCTTCCTGAAGCTGCTGGTCGCGCAGATGCAGAACCAGGACCCGCTGAGCCCGATGGACAACGCGCAGGTCACCAGCCAGATGGCGCAGATCAACACCGTCTCGGGCATCGAGAAGGTCAACGAGAGCATCCAGTCGATGTCCTCGCAGTTCACGCAGCTGCAGGCGATGCAGGGCGCGCAGCTGGTCGGGCAGGGCGTGCTGGTCAACGGCAACAAGCTGGCGATCGGCAGCGACGGCAGCGCCCGCGCCAGCTTCGATCTGGCCGGTGCATCGGACGCCACCAAGGTCGAGGTCCTGTCGGCTTCCGGCCGTGTCGTCGGCACGGTCGACATGGGCGCCGAGGCCAGCGGTCGCCACACCTTCAGCTGGACGCCGCCGGCGCCGGCCGAGGGCCAGAGCCCGATCGACACGAGCAACCTGACCTTCCGCGTCGTCGCCACCAACGGCGCCGCGCAGGTCGGCGCGACGCCGCTCACGCGCGACGAGATCGTCGCCGTCAGCACCGCCAACGGCAGCCTCAGCCTGGACCTGGCCAGCGGCAAGCGCATGGCCTATGCCGACGTCAAGGCCTTCGCCGAGTGAACCTCTTCCTGAACCGCATCCCGGACCCGACCCCGAACCCGTTCCCGATCACCCTTCCCGCGAGGACATCACCATGAGCTTCCAGCAAGGCCTTTCCGGCTTGAACGCCACCAGCAAGAACCTGGAGGTGATCGGCAACAACGTCGCCAACGCCAACACCTACGGCGCCAAGACCTCGCGGGCCGAGTTCGCCGACATGTACGCCAGCAACATCGCCAGCACCGGCACCAGCAACATCGGCATCGGCGTGCGCCTGGCCGCCGTGTCGCAGCAGTTCACGCAAGGCAGCATCAGCGCCACCGAGAACCCGCTGGACGTGGCGATCAACGGCAACGGATTCTTCCAGCTGCACGACACGACCGGCGCGATCGTCTACAGCCGCAACGGCCAGTTCAAGCTCGACAGCGAGGGCTACGTCGTCAACAACGGCGGCCAGAAGCTGATGGGCTACACGGCCGATGCCCAGGGCGTCGTGATCCCGCGGGCGGCCAGCGACCTGCGCCTGCCGACCGCCGGCATCGACCCGAAGGCGACCGACTCGGTGCAGATGGAGATGAACCTCGACTCGCGCAACCAGCCGACGCTGCCGGCCGCCGGGGGCATCAACTTCGACGACCCGAAGACCTACAACAAGGCGACCTCGCTGACGGCCTACGACGTCAAGGGCCAGCCGGTCGCGATGACCTACTACTTCCAGAAGACCGGCGCCGACACCTGGGACGTCTACGCGACGGCCAACGGCACGTCCGTGGTCGACGACGGCGCGGGCAACGCGGCACCGCTGACGACGCTGCAGTTCCCGACCACCGGCGCGGCACCGGTCGCACCGGCGGCGCCCTTCACCTTCGACATCCCGGCGACCACGCTGGCCGATGGCTCGACCACCGAGCCCATCACCGGCGTCAGCATGGACTTCACCAAGGCGACCCAGTACGGCGCGCTGTTCAGCGTCACCGACGTGACCCAGACCGGCTACGCGCCGGGCCAGATCACCAGCCTGAACATCGAGAACAACGGGATCATCACGGCGCGCTACTCGAACGGCCTGACCAAGGCGGCCGGCCAGCTGGAGCTGGCGAGCTTCCGCAACCCGCAGGGCCTGCAGGCGATGGGCGGCAACGCCTGGACCTCGACCTTCGCCTCGGGCGGCCCGATCGTGGGCACCGCCGGCAGCGGCAACATGGGCATGCTGCAGTCGGGCGCGCTGGAGGAATCCAACGTCGACCTGACCTCCGAGCTGGTCAACATGATGACGGCGCAGCGGGTCTACCAGGCCAACGCGCAGACCATCAAGACCGAGGACTCGATCATGCAGACCCTCGTCAATCTGCGTTGATCCGACGTCCGACCACGACCTGAGCAGGAGCCGTCATGGACCGTCGCATCTACCTCAGCATGGGGGGCGCCAAGGCCACCATGCAGCGTCAGGAGACGCTCGCCAACAACCTGGCGAACGTGTCCACGGTCGGCTTCCGCGCCGAGCTGCAGGCCTTCCGCGCCGTGCCGGTGCGCGGCGATGGCGCGACCACGCGGGCCTATGCGCTGGAGACCACCACCGGCTACAACCCGTCGCAAGGCCCGATCACGACGACCGGCCGCAACCTCGACGTCGCCCTGCAGGGCAACGGCTGGCTGGCGGTGCAGGCGCTCGACGGCACCGAGGCCTACACGCGTGCCGGCTCCTTGCAGGTCAACAGCGAAGGCGTGCTGGTCGGCCACAACGGCCTGCCGGTGCTGGGCGACGGTGGCCCGATCACGCTGCCGGCCAATGCCGAGGTGACGGTCGGCCAGGACGGCTCGATCACCGCCCGCTCGGCCACCGGCGGCAACACGCCGGTCGGCAAGCTCAAGCTCGTCTCGCCGCAGGACAAGCTGCAGCGCGGCGACGACGGCCTGTTCCGCGCCCCCGGCGGCGACCTGCCGGCCGATCCGAACGCGCGGCTGCAGTCCGGCGCGCTCGAAGGCTCCAACGTCAGCGCGATCGAGACGATGGTCTCGATGATCTCGGCGGCGCGCCAGTTCGAGGCCCAGATGAAGTCGATGCAGACCACCGAGCAGGACGAGCGCGCCGCCGCGCAGCTGCTGTCGCTCGGCTGACCGGCCGCACACCCCGCCGCCACCGCACACACACCCCGAGGAACACCGCCATGATGCGCGCCCTGTGGATCTCCAAGACCGGCATGGAAGCCCAGCAGACCCAGCTGGATGTCGTCTCGAACAACCTCGCCAACGTCGCCACCAACGGCTACAAGAAGTCGCATGCGGTGTTCGAGGACCTGATGTACCAGACGCTGCGCCAGCCCGGCGCCAGCAGCTCCGAGCAGACCCAGCTGCCCACCGGCCTGCAGGTCGGCCTGGGCGTGCGCTCGGTCGCCACCTCGCGCCAGTTCACGCAGGGCAACCTGCAGCAGACCGGCAATTCGCTGGATCTGGCGATCAAGGGCGGCGGCTTCTTCCAGGTCCAGATGCCCGACGGCAGCACCGGCTACACCCGCGACGGCGCCTTCCAGGTCAGCGCGACCGGACAGCTGGTGACCAACGCCGGCTATGCCGTGCAGCCCGGCATCACGATCCCGGCGCAGGCGCAGACCGTGACCATCGCGCCGGACGGCACCGTCAGCGTCGCGATGCCCGGCCAGGTCGCACCGCAGACGCTGGGCCAGATCCCCGTCGCCAACTTCATCAACCCGGCCGGCCTTGAAGCGCTGGGCGGCAACCTCTATGCCGAGACGGCCGCCTCGGGCACACCCAACAGCGGCGTGCCGGGCAGCGGCGGGCTGGGCACGCTGAGCCAGGGCTTCGTCGAGACGTCCAACGTCAACGTGGTCGAGGAGCTGGTGACGATGATCCAGACCCAGCGCGCCTACGAACTCAACTCGAAGGCGATCTCGACCTCGGACCAGATGCTGCAGAAGCTCGGCCAGCTCTGATCCCGCTGGCCTGACCGCCCCGTGCCTTCCCGCCTGACTGCCAGGATGACCGCCAGGATGACCCCCATGCTCCGTCCCCTGCGCCTGCTCGCGCTGGCCGCCGTTGCCGCCACGCTCGCGGCCTGCGCCTCCGTCCCGATGCCCAGTTCGCCCAAGGTCGACGTGGCCGAGCCGACCCAGATGCGGCCGCAGCCGCTGGTCGTGCCGGTCGTCGCCAACGGCTCGATCTTCCAGTCGTCGCAGTACCGGCCGCTGTTCGAGGACCACCGCGCGCGGCTGGTCGGCGACACGCTGACGGTGCAGATCGTCGAGAAGGTCAGCGCCACCGCCTCGTCGACCAGCACGGTCGAGAAGAAAGGCTCGGTCGATGCCTCGGTGACGGCCCTGCCGCTGCTGGGTGCCTCCACCGCGCTGGCCAAGCTGGGGGCAGGTGGCAGCAGCAGCAACACCTTCTCCGGCAAGGGCGGCACCGAGAACACCAACGAGTTCACCGGCACCATCACCGCGACCGTCATCGAGGTGCTGCCCAACGGCCACCTGGTGATCGCCGGCGAGAAGCAGATCGGCGTCAACGACAACGCCGACGTGCTGCGCTTCTCCGGCCAGGTCGACCCGCGTTCGATCCAGCCGGGCAATTCCGTCGCCTCGGCCCAGATCGCCAACGTGCGGGTCGAGCAGCGCGGGCGCGGCGGCCAGGCCGATGCGCAGAAGATAGGCTGGCTGAGCCGCTTCTTTTTGAACCTTCTCCCCATTTAAGTCCGCCACAGAATGGGTTCGACTACCAAAAGGATCGGACCCGCGGATGAACGCGCTGCCTGCCTGGCTCGAAGCCACCCAAGATTCCCAGCTGATCGCCGGCCATGAGGCCGCGATCGAGGCCGTCTACGACGCGCTCGACGACGGCAGCGCCCGGATCGCCGGCCATGCCGCACGACCGGCCGCCAGCCTGATGCGCCGCATCGCCGCCCGGCTGGTGCCCGCAGCCCTGCTGCTGGCCGCGCTGGCCGCCAGCGCGGCGCTGTGGTGGCCCACCGGCGCCCAGGCCGGCCAGCGCATCAAGGAAGTCGCCAGCATCCAGGGCGTGCGCACCAACCAGCTGGTCGGCTATGGCCTGATCGTGGGTCTGGACGGCACCGGCGACCAGACCACCCAGACCCCCTTCACCGCGCAGAGCCTGCAGGCGATGCTGCAGCAGCTCGGCGTGACCGTGCCGGCCGGCGTCAACATGCAGCTGCGCAACGTCGCCGCCGTGATGGTGACGGCCACGCTGCCGCCGTTCGCGCAGCCCGGCCAGGCGATCGACGTGACCGTCTCGTCGCTGGGCAACTCCAAGAGCCTGCGCGGCGGCACGCTGGTGGCCACGCCGCTGCGCGGTGCCGACGGCAACATCTACGCGCTGGCCCAGGGCAACGTGATCGTCGGCGGCGCGGGCGCCTCGGCCGGTGGCAGCAAGGTCCAGGTCAACCACCTGTCGGCCGGCCGCATCCCCGAAGGCGCGACGGTCGAACGGGCCGTGCCCACGCCGCTGAACCAGGGCGACTCGCTGCAGCTCGACCTGCGCTCGTCGGACTTCAGCATGGCCCGCGAGGTCAGCCGCGTCATCAACGCCAAGTACGGCACCGGCACCGCCCAGGCGCTCGACGGCCGCGCCGTCAAGGTCCGCATGCCGGCCTCGCCGGACGAGCGGGTCGGTTTCCTGGCCGATCTCGAGGAGCTGCCGCTGACGCTGGCCGCGCCGTCGGCCAAGGTGATCGTGAACGCGCGCACCGGCTCGATCGTCATGAACCAGACCGTCACGCTCAAGCCCTGCGCGGTGGCGCACGGCAACCTGTCGGTGACGATCACCTCGACCCCGCAGGTCAGCCAGCCCGCGCCGTTCTCGAACGGCCAGACGACGGTGACCGAGAAGGTCGACATCAAGATCAACCAGGACCCGGGCTCGCTGATCCAGCTGCCCGCCGGCACGCAGCTGACCGACGTGGTCAAGGCGCTGAACTCGCTGGGTGCCACGCCGGGCGACCTGCTGGCGATCCTGCAGGCCATCAAGGCGGCGGGCGCGCTCGAAGCCGAACTCGAGGTGATCTGACATGAGCACCCCGTCGATGCCCACCGGCAACAGCCCGGACTGGCGCGCCAGCCGCTCGACCACCTCGGTGGCGAGCCAGCGCCTGGCCGCCGGCGGCGGGCAGCTCGACGGCTTGCGGGCCGCCGCCAAGAGCGACCCGAAGGGCGCGATCAAGGAAGTCGCCAAGCAGTTCGAGGCCCTGTTCATGCAGGAACTGATGAAGAGCATGCGCGCGGCCACGCAGAGCAGCGGCATGCTCGACAACAACGGCACCGAGATGGCCACCGGCCTGCTCGACCAGCAGTACGCCAGCGAGATGACCGGCCGCCCCGGCGGTCTGGCCGACGCCATCGCGCGCCAGCTCGAACGCCAGACCGGCCTCTCGAACGGGGCCGGTGCCGCGCTGCCGACCGGCGGCTTCCAGCTGCCGGCCCGGCCGGCGGCGATCCAGGGTCTGCAGGGCGCTGGCCCGAACACGAACACGAACACGATCGGCGCGGGCCGGACCTCCTTCAGCCAGGGCACCCAGGCGGCATCGCGCTATGCGCAGCTCGACCCGGCCGCGCGCATCGACACGCCGGCCGAATTCATCCAGGCCCACGGCGACGCGGCCGAGGCCGTCGCCAGCGACAGCGGCATCCCCGCACAGTTCATGCTGGCCCAGGCCGCGCACGAGACCGGCTGGGGCCGCAGGCAGATCGTCGGCCAGGACGGCACGGTCTCGAACAACCTGTTCGGCATCAAGGCCGGCCCGGGCTGGACCGGTCCGAGCGTGGTCGCCACCACCACCGAGGTCGTCAACGGCCAGCCGCAGAAGGTGCAGGCGCGCTTCCGCGCCTACGCCACGCCCGAGGACAGCTTCCGCGACTACGCCCGGCTGATCGGCAGCAGCCCGCGCTACCAGGGCGTCATGGCCGGCCTGAAGGCCGGTGACGCCGGCAACCCGCAGACCGCCACCGCGTTCGCGCAGAGCCTGCAGCGCGCCGGCTATGCGACCGATCCGCAGTACGCCGCCAAGCTCGGCCGCGTCATCGACACCACCGCCCGGGTGCAACGCCAGCTCGACGCCGGCCAGCAGGCCCGCGTCGACACCGTGCCGGCGGCACGCGTGAACACGTCGGCCTGACGAGGAAACAGAGATGAGCACCACCAGCCTGATGAACGTCGGCACGCGGGCCATGTTCGCGGCCCAGGCCCAGCTGCAGACGACCGGCCACAACATCTCCAACGCCAACGTGGCGGGCTATTCGCGCCAGGAGACCGTGCTGACCACGGCGGCCGGCACCTTCAGCGGCGCGGGCTATTTCGGCCGCGGCGTGACGGTGCAGACCGTCACCCGCGCGGTCGACGGCTTCCTGACCGACCAGGTCGCGCAGACCCGCTCGCAGGCCAGCGCCGACAGCACCCGGCTGGACCTGCTGAACCGCCTCGAAGGCAGCTTCGGCACCGGCGAGGCCGGCCTGGGCTATGCCGCCACGCAGGTCTTCAACGCCTTCAGCGACGTCGCCAACTCGCCCGCCGACCCGAGCGCGCGCCAGGTCGTGCTGGCCCGTGCCGAGGAGCTGACCTCGCGCTTCCGCGCCAGCTCGGACCAGATCGAGGCGCTGCAGTCGGCCACCGTGCTGGACGTGCGCAACACGGTCGACACCATCAACAGCCTGGCCACCCAGATCGCCACGCTGAACGACAACATCGCCGGCGCACGCGGCAACAACCAGGCGCCCAACGACCTGCTCGACCAGCGCGACCAGCTCATCAGCGAACTCAGCCAGCACGTCCAGGTGACGCGGCTGGAGCAGGACGACGGCACGCTCAACCTCTTCATCGGCGGCGGCCAGAGCCTCGTGCTCGGGGCCTCGTCCTACCAGCTGACGGCGCAGCCCGACACCTACGACCCGTCGCGCGTGCGGGTCGGCATCCAGATCGGCGGCATCGAACGCCAGCTCGACGAGGACATGCTCGGTGGCGGCAGCCTGTCGGGTCTGGTGCGCTTCCAGAACAACGACCTGACCCACGCCCGCGACCAGCTCGGCCTGCTGGCCAGCACGCTGGCGCGCGAGGTCAACCGCCAGCAGTCCTTCGGCCTCGGCTTGGACGGCCAGCCCGGCAACGCGCTGTTCCGTTTCGGCGATGCCAACGCGATTCCGGCGCGCACCAACGCGACCGATGCGGCCGGCAACCTGGTCGGCTCGATCTCGCTGGCGGTGACCGACAGCCGTGCGCTGCAGGCCAGCGAATACGAGCTGGGCGTCAACCCCGACGGCAGCTTCAACGTGCTGCGCCGCTCGGACGGCGCGACCTTCAACAACCTGGCCAACGGCGCCACGCTGGACGGCTTCACGATCACCGGCGGCGGCGCCCCGGGCGACCGCTTCCTGCTGCAGCCGGTCAGCACCGCCGCGCAGGGCATGGGCGTCGCGCTGGCCGACCCGCGCGGCATCGCGGCGGCCAACCCGGTCAACGCGGTGGCGGCAGCGGCCAACACCGGCACCGGCACGGTCAGCGCCGTGACCATCGAGAGCCCGCCGGCCGGCCCCTACGGCACCTTCAGCGTGGTCTTCGGCGCCCAGAACGCGCTCGGCGGCCGCGACTACGTGCTCAACGACGGCAGCGGCAACTTCATCGCCAGCGGCAGCTGGAGCGCCGGCATCCCCATCCGCCACGACGGCATCGCGATCAAGCTCGACGGCGTGCCCGCCTCGGGCGACACCTTCACGATCAGCCCGACCGTGCAGGCGTCCTCCAGCAACGGCAACGCGCTGGCGCTCGAAGGGCTGGCGAATGCGGCGATGTCGATGGGCCTGTCCTTCACCAACCAGTACGCGCAGGCCCTGTCGGGCATCGGCGTGCGGGTGCAGGGCGCGCAGGCCGCCTCGGACGTCTCGTCGGCCGCCGCCGACGACGCGGCCAACCAGCTGGGCTCGCGCACCGGCGTCAACCTCGACGAGGAAGCCGCCCGGCTGATGCAGTACCAGCAGAGCTACCAGGCCGCCGCCAAGGTGCTGCAGGTGGCGCAGAAGGTGTTCGACACCATCCTGTCCATCAACGCCTGAACGCGGACCGATCCCCGGAGCACACCATGAGAATCTCGACCGCCCAGACCTACGAGAACTCGGTCAACACGCTGCAGCGCCGCCAGATGGAGTTGTCGCGCACGCAGTCGCAGATGACCAGCGGCAAGCGCATCGACCGCGCCAGCGACGACCCGACCGCCGCCGCGCGGGCCGAACGCGCGCTGATCGAACAGGCCCGTGGCGAGACCACGCTGCGCGTGGCCGACGCGAGCCGCAACGCGATGCAGCTGTCGGAGTCGGCCCTGGGCGACGCGACCGAGCTGCTGCAGTCGGCCCGCGAGACGCTGGTGGCCGCCGGCAACGCCAGCTACCAGCCGGCCGAACGCCGCGCGCTGGCCCAGCAGCTGCGCGAGGTGCGTTCGCAGCTGCTCAACGTCGCCAACCAGCAGGACGGCAACGGCGGCTTCCTGTTCGGCGGCCAGGGCGTCAAGGCGCCGCCGTTCCTCGATGCCGTCGGTGGCGTCACCTTCGCGTCGACCGGCGGCCAGATCGAGGGCTCGACCACCGAACGCCTGCCGCTGTCGGTCGACGGCGAACAGGTCTGGCTGCATGCCCGCAGCGGCAACGGCGTGTTCGAGACCGCACCGGTCGCCGGCAACACCGGCAGCGCCTGGATCAACGCCGGCCAGGTCACCGATCCGTCGGCCCTGCCGGCCGGCGACGTGGCGCTGCAGTTCGGCGTCAACGGGGCCGGCGCGACCACCTACAGCGTCGTCGACCCGGCCAGCGGCGCCGTCCTCAACGATGCCTCGGGCAACCCGATGAGCGGCCTGCCCTACACCAGCGGCCGGTCCATCCAGGTGATGGGCATGGCGGTCGCGGTGACCGGCCAGCCGGCGGCGGGCGACCAGTTCACGATCAAGCCGTCGGACGCCAACCTCAGCATCTTCGACGCGCTCGACCGCGCCCTGTCGGTGCTGGAGAACCCGACGGCCAACAACGCCGCCGTGACCCAGGCCGTCAACAGCGGCCTGCGCGACGTCGACCAGGCGCTCGGCAACTTCCAGTCGGCCCGCTCGACGGCCGGCGAGACGCTCAACCGCATCGACGGCCTCACGAATCGCACGGATGCGCGGATTCTTTCCGCCAAGACCACCCGCTCGGACGCCGAAGATCTCGACATGGTCCAGGCGGCATCGGACTTCACCAACAAGCAGTCGAGCTACCAGGCTGCACTGCAGTCCTACTCGATGGTCCAGAAACTCTCGCTCTTCAACTACATCGGCAATTGACCCCCCAGGCGTCCTCCATGAACCTTTCCATCCTGGGCCAGGTGGCCCTGAGCTACTGCCCGATCATCGACCGGCAGCGCAACGTGATGGCCACGCGCCTGACCGTCACGCCGCTGCGCCCCGGTCGAACGTTGCCGGTGGCCGAACTGCTCGAAGCGGTGGGACAGGTCTGGCCGGCCGACGGCCCGAGCGTGGCGCTGTCGGTGCGCAGCGAGTCGCTGCTGGCCGACCTGCTGGCGATCCAGCCGACCACCAACGTGATGGTCGAGGTGCCCAAGTTCATGGCCGGCGACCCGCTGCACCGCGAGGCCATCCAGACGCTGGCGGCCAACGGCAACGTGCTGCTGCTGTCGGGCCGTCCGGACCAGCCGCTGCCGCGCGAACTGCTGGGCTGCTTCAAGTACGCCATCGTCGACACGGCCGATGAACGCCGCTACGACGGCCAGCCGCTGCCGGCCGGCATCAGCCGCAACATCGGCTTCTTCCAGGACGGCGTGCGCACGCTGGCCGACATGGACGGCGCCTTCAAGCGCAACGCGGTGGCGGTGCTGGGCTGGCCGATCGACGACGTCGCACAGCCCCGCCCGGGCCGCTCGCCGGCCAGCACGCGGCCGGACCTGCAGGCCATCATCGAGCTGATCAACCAGGTCGACGCCGAGGTGCCGCTGGCGCAGCTGGAGGCCACGCTCAAGCGCGATCCGACGCTGGCCTACAAGCTGATGCGCTACATCAACTCGCCGGTGTTCGGCCTGAGCGTCGAGATCTCGTCGTTCAGCCACGCCATCATGCTGCTGGGCTACCAGCGCCTGAAGCGCTGGCTGGCGCTGCTGCTGGTGACCGCCGGCAACGACGTCAACCTGCGCCCGGTGATGTTCGCGGCCGTGCGCCGCGGCCTGCTGATGGAAGCCCTGGCCCCCGAAGGCGCCGGCGCCGACACACGTGGCGAGATGTTCATCTGCGGCGTCTTCTCGCTGCTGGACCGCATGTTCCAGATGCCCTTCGCCGAGCTGCTGAAGACCATCCCGGTGCCCGACCAGGTCTACCAGGCGCTGGTCGAGGGCAAGGGCCCCTACGAATACGCGATCGGTCTGGTGCGCTGCCTCGAAGGCGGCACCGCCCACGACATCACCGACATGGCCGACAAGGCCCTGATGGACATGCGCGAGGTCAACCGCGCACTGCTGAAGGCACTGGCAGGCGCGATCCAGCTGGTCTGACCCGGCGTCGCCCATTCCCCTCCTCCGGAGGGGTACGCCGTAGGCGGGGGGTGGTGGTTTTCGGGCTGTGGCTTCCTGCCACCAACCACCCCGTCAGGCTGCGCCTGCCACCCCTCCGGAGGAGGGGAATGAAGACAACGCTGTTGCCCTCGGCACGTCCCCGCCCATTCCCCTCCTCCGGAGGGGTACGCCGTAGGCGGGGGGTGGTGGTTTTCGGGCTGCAGCGCCTGGCCACCAAACCACCCCGTCAGGCTCCGCCTGCCACCCCTCCGGAGGAGGGGAATGAAGACACGTTGCCGGAGGCAACGCTGGTACGCCGAAGGCGGGGTTTTCGGGCTGTGGCTTCCTGCCACCAACCACCCCGTCAGGCTGCGCCTGCCACCCCTCCGGAGGAGGGGAATGAAGACACGTTGCCGGAGGCAACGCTGGTTTTTCGGGCTGCAGCGCCCTGCCACCAAACCACCCCGTCAGGCTGCGCCTGCCACCCCTCCGGAGGAGGGGAACGAATGCGGGGCGGGGGGGCTGGCCTTGCCTACACTTCGGGCACGATGAACCCAAGCCTGTTGCTGGATGTGCCCTCCGGAGGGCCACGCTGATGCTGCCCGAGGCGCTGTTCGACGCGCTGGTCGAGCCGGTGCTGGTGTTCGACGACGGGACGTCGCTGCGGTATGCCAATCCGGCGGCGCTGCGGGCCTTGCCGGTCGAGGCGGGGATGCGGCTGGCGGACCTGCGCGAGGCGCTCGATGCGCCGGTCTGGAACGCCGTCAGCCAGGCCATCGCGGGCGGGCGCAACGTCGTGCTGCCGGCGGGCGAGGGCGCGGTGCCGACGCGCGCCCGGGTGGTCGTCAACCGCATTGCCGAGCGGCTCTGGGCGCTCTGCCTGCCGGCCGACACGCCACGCCCGCGTGAGCCGCAACGTGACCTGACGCCGGTGCCGGTGCTGCAGATCGCCGATGGGCCGCTGCGCCACGTCCACACGATGCTGTGGGGCTCGCCCTTCCCGGCGATGCTGCAGGACGAGGCCTTCCGCATCCTCGACGTCAACCCGGCCTTCGCCGCGCTGGCCGGGGCCACCCGCGAGCAGCTGGTCGGACGGGATCCGCTGGACCTGCAGCCCGAGGCCGACCGCGCGCAGGTACTGGCCGACCGCGAGCGGCTGATGCGCGACCCCTTCCATCCGGATGTGCCGGCGCTGGTCGAACAGCGGCTGGTCGACACCCAGGGCACGCCGCGCTGGCTGCGGGCGGCCCGCTACGTCACGCTGACCCAGGACCAGCGCCGGCTGCTGCTGACGCTGATGCAGGAGTCGACCGCCGAACACGTCGCGCGCGACCAGGCCGAGCGTTATTCGCGTGAGCTGGACCAGTGGTTCGACCGCTCGCCGCTGGGCATGGCGCTGTTCGATCCGTCCGGCCTCGTGCTGCGGGCCAACGCGGTGTTCGAGCAGTTGGTCGGCGGGCCGCTGGTCGACCTGCGCGAGGCCAGCGCCGAGGTCCAGGCGCTGCTCGGCTGGTCCGAACGCTGGGAGCGCAGCTGGCCGCTGCCCGATGGCTCCGGCGCGGAGGGCGACAGCGGTGGCTGGCGGGCGCGCGACGGCAGCGTGACGCTGTCGGACGGCCGTTCGCGCTGGGTGCGGGCGCTGCTGCGCGGCATCGAGTCGCAGGAATCGCGCGGCGGCCGCGACCCGCACGATCCGCCCCGGCCACTGCCGGCGCGGATCATGTGCATGCTGGAGGACCGCACCGCCGAAGAGGAACGTGACCTGGCGCGGCTGCAGCTGGGCACGCTGGCGCACACCGCCGGTGCCGGGCTGACGACGCTGGGCGGCGACGATCACGGCGTCGTGGGTGCGTCACCGCCCGGCGCGCTGGCCACGTCGACGTCGATCACGACGTCCCTGTCGCCGGTCCCCGCCGCCGTCGTCAGCAGCCCGCTGGCGGGTGCCACGCCGGCGGCCAACGATGCCGCTCCGATCCGCCGCAGCGCGGTGGCGTCGACCGCGTTGCCGGCGGTGAACGGCGGCCCGGCGCCGGGCCTGTTCGTGCAGGGCGTCCGGCGTGACTGGGTGGTGCCGGCGTCCTTGCCCGAGTTCGAGCGGCTGCAGCAGGCGCTGGCGCGCGGCGAGCGGGTCGAGGCGCGCTATGCCATCGAACACCCCGAGCTGGGCCTGCGCTGGCTGGTCACGCGGGTGGAGCCCGGCCGCACCGCATCGGGCCGGCTGAGCACGCCGGTCGTCACGCTCGACATCACCGAGCAGCAGATCGCGCGCGAGCGGGCCGAGCAGCTGCTGGCCGAGCTGACCAACATCCTCGAAAGCTCGCCGGCGGGCATCGCATCGATGCGCGGCTACACGCTGATGCACTGCAACCGCCGCTTCGAGCGGATGTTGCGGCTGCAGCCGGGCTCGGCGGTCGGATCCGACATCCGCGCCGTGCTGGCCGCCCATGCGCAGACGCCACTGCCCGAACAGCTCGACCCGGGCCTGCTGTACGAGGCCGAGCTGGAGGTGCTGGCCGACGACGGCAGCAGCCACTGGTACGCCTTGAGCATCCGCCGCACCGGCCCGGCACCGGCCAGCGAAGGGGGGGTGACGCAGGCCATCGCGGTGGTCTCGGAGATCACGCGCCTGAAGGCGCAGCAGGTCGAGCTGGAACGGCTGGCCGGCGAACGTGCCCAGCTGGCGCACGTGCTGGGCCAGCAGGCCGACCGCACGCGCGCGGTGCTCGATTCGGTGCTGGTGGGCATCGTCACGGTCAACGAGCAGGGCGACATCTCGTGGCTCAACCGCTCGGCCCGGCGCATGTTCGGCGGTGACCTGGGCGACTTCCTCGGCCAACCGATCGGTTCGGTCGCGGCCGACGACCCGCTGCACCCGTTCCGCCGCACGCTGGAGATGGCCGGCTCGCTGCGCGACGGCGAGGCCGTCATGTTCGAGTGCCGCGTACATGGCCGCGACGGCCGCACCTTCTGGGTCGTCGGCAATGCGGTCAACACGCTCGGGCTGCAGGGCCAGCGCGAGCTGACCTTCGCGCTGATGGACATCGAGCAGCGCCGCCAGGCCGAAGCCCGCATCGCCGAGGCGCGGGCGTCGCTGCAGCAGATCATCGAGGCCGCGCCGATGGCCATCACGCTGTGCGATGCCGGCACGCTGGCGGTGCTGCAGCTCAACCGGGTCGCCGCGCAGCTGTGTCGCGTGCCGGCCGACGAGGCGGTCGGCCTGCAGCCCGAACAGCTGTTCCCGCCCGAGACCGCCGCCAGCCTGCGCGCCGACCTGCGCGCCGCGCTGGCCGATCCGTCGCGCGTCACGCAGCGCGAGTACCGCTGGCTGCGGCGCGGCGAGGGCACCCAGGCCGAGCAGGTCTGGGACGCCCGCTTCCTGCCGCTGTCACGCGGCGGCACGAGTGCCGGCGAGCCCGGCCAGGTCGACCAGATCCTGATGGTCGCCAGCGATGTCAGCGCCCAGCGCGCGGCCCAGAAGGCCGAGCTGGAGGCCGCCATCGCGCAGCGCGAGATGCTGGTGCAGGAGGTCCACCACCGCATCAAGAACAACCTGCAGGGCGTCGCCGGCCTGATGCAGCAGATCGCGGTGCGGCGGCCCGAGATGCAGCCCTTCATCGCCGAAGTGGTCGGCCAGGTGCAGGCCATCGCGCACGTCTACGGGCTGCAGGTCGGCAACCTCGGTGCGCTGCGGCTGCGCCACGTGATGAGCGCGATCGCGCAGTCGGTGCAGCGCACCTTCGGCCGCGAGATCGAGCTGAAGGTGGAAGAGGACGGCGCGCGGCCGGGCACCGACTGGTCGCTGCCGGAGTCCGAGTCGATCCCGATCGCGCTGACCGTCAACGAGCTGCTGACCAACGCGATCAAGCACAGCCCGGCCGGCAGCACGGTGCAATGCCGGCTGGTCTGCGAGCGCGACGGCGTGCGCATCGAGATCGCCAACATCGGCCGCCTGCCCGACGGCCTGCGCATCGACCACCGGCCGTCGACCGTGTCGGGACTGGGGCTGGTGCGCTCGCTGCTGCCGCGTCGCCATGCCTCGTTCGCGCTCGAACAGCGCGAGGGCCGCGTGGTCGCGACGGTCGCGCTGGCGGCGCCGGTGCTGGGCCGCATCGACGCGGCAACCGGTGCGGCGCTGACGGTGGCCGCGTCCTAAACTTCGCCGACCGCCCCTGATCAAGGCCACCGTGACACCCAACGAGTCCCCCACGACAACCGGTACGCCCGCCTCGGCCAAGGGCCGCATCCTGGTCGTCGACGACGACCGCCTGGTGCTGGCCACGCTGGTGCACGGTCTGGCGCAGGCCGGTTTCGACATCGTCGATGCCGACAACGGCGACGACGCGATCCTGCTGGCGCGCCAGCACAAGCCCGATCTGGCGCTGCTGGACATCCGCATGGACGGCATGAGCGGCTTCGACGTCGCCGCCTACCTGCGCGAGCACCTGCGCATCCCCTTCATGTTCCTGTCGGCCTTCTCGGACGAGGCGACCGTCAACCAGATCAAGGCGCTCGGCGCGCTGGCCTACCTGGTCAAGCCGCTGGACGTGGCGCAGATCGTCCCGGCCGTCGAGGCCGCCTTCGCCCAGGCCCGCGAACGCGCCGGTGCCGCGCCCGCCGCGCCTGCCGCCGCCGCGCCGGCCGCACCGGTCAACCCGCTGGAACAGCATGTGCCGATGGCGGTGGGCATCCTGATGCACCGCTACTCGCTCGGCGCCGACGCCGCGCTGGCCCGGCTGCGCAAGCTGGCCGACCGCGAAGGCCGCTCGATCGAGGCCAGCGCCCGCGCGATGGTGCTGGCGCTGGAGCAGCTGGCGGCGCCGGGGGATCTTTGAGCCCGATGCCGGCGCAGGGATCCGGCACGTCGATGCCGAGGCGAGCGGGCCGAGCGCCGGGCCGCCCCAAGCCGGCCCGCATCCCCTCGGGGGATCGTCCGTCGTACCCGACGGACGAGGGGCCCCATCACCCCAGCGTGAAGAAGAAACACGCCCCCTGATCCACCGCCGCCTGCGCCCAGATCTCGCCGCCGTGGCGCTGGACGATGCGGCGCACCGAGGCCAGGCCGACGCCGCTGCCGGCGAACTCGCTGGCGCTGTGCAGGCGCTGGAAGGGCTTGAACAGGCGCTCGGCGAAACGCAGGTCGAAGCCCGCGCCGTTGTCGCGCACGTAGTAGACCGGGCGGTCCTGGGCGTCGCTGGTCTCGGGGCGCAGCGCCTTCAGCCGCGTGCTGCCGAACTCGATGCTCGCCACCGACCGCTTGCCGCTGTACTTCCACGCGTTGCCCAGCAGGTTGTCGAGCACCGTGCGCAGCAGGTTCGCGTCGCCCTGGGCGACCAGGCCGGGCGCGAGCTCGACGCGGACCTGGCGTTGCGGCTCCTGGGCCCGCAGTTCCTCGAAGATCGTCGTGGCCATCGCCGACAGGTCGACCGGCTGGCGCTGCAGCGGCGCATTGCTCAGGCGTGACAGCGCCAGCAGCGCCTCGATCATTCCCTTCATGCGGTCGACGGCACCCAGCACGCGGTCGAGGTGATCGTTGCCGATGCGGTCGAGCAGGTGGCCGTAGTCCTCGCGCACGATCCGCGTGAAGCCTTCGATCACGCGGATCGGCGCCTTCAGGTCGTGTGTCACGGTGTAGACCAGCGACTCGCGGTCCTGCGCGCTGTCGGCCGCCGGACCGTCTTCCGCTGCAGCAGGCGAAGGGGGCGGAACCGGCGCGGCGGCGGGCGCCGTGGCGGTCGGCGGCTGCCACAGCACATGGCGATCGGCGGCCAGCGGCAGGGCGGTCCAGTGCGCCGCATCGGTCGGACCGGTGCCGGCCGTGTCGGCGCTGGCGTCCTGCAAGGCCGAGACGACGTCGACCGGACGGAAGGCGGGGTGGCGCGCGAGCCAGTGGCTCAGCAGCTCGGGCCGGCCCGGCACAGGCTCGGGCGCTGAGCCAGTGCCGACATCGCCCTGCACGGCGAGCACCAGCCAGTCGGTCAGCGGGCCCTCGACGACCCGCTGCAGCAGCAGGCTGCGACCGGGCAGGCGCTGCAGCATCTGGCGTTCATGGGACTGGACCTCGGTCGGCGACAGGCTTGCCGGGGCGTGATTCAGGGAAGCCTGAGACGAAGAAGCCGCGACTGTGGTTTGCAGCGGCAACGGCGGGGCGACAGACGTATCTCCCTGTAACCCGTGGCGGGCCTTCACGGCCACCGCCAGGGCCACCAGACCGAGCGCGGCGCAGGCCGCCGCGGCGGTCCAGGACGGCCCGATGGCCAGGCCCGCCAGCACGGCAGCGGTGCCGGTCAGCAGCAGGCCCAGCGTGCCGGCCAGCGCGATGCGCCAGGCGCTACCAGATCGGGTCGTGGCGCTCAAACTCGAAGTCCCTTCGTGACGGGCGGTTGTGTCCGTCCTGCTCGGTGTCGCTGTCGGTGTCGGGACAATTGTAGGGAGCGACCGTCGGCCGCGGGTGCCGTTGCGCAGGCCCGTGCCGGTCCGGGCCGCAGGTGTGGAATTTGCGCGTTTGGCCGATTCGCGCGAGTTCGGGAGGGTGGACCAGCGCCTATGCTCAGGTTCAACTCGAAGAGTGGATGTCGAGATCGGATGATGGCCTTGGGAAGACGAGTGCGCAGCGCGAAACGGCTGCGGGAGGACCTCGCGTGCGACTGATCCGTCGGGTCGAGGAAGTCCTCGACAGCCTGGATGCCGGCCTGCTGTTGCGGCTGGGCCAGGCCATGTCCGGCAGCGATCGGCTGATCGACGCGCTCGGCATCGTCGTGCCCCGTCTGGCCCGTGCGCTGGGCGCCCAGGGCATTGGCGTGCTGCAGGTGCTGCAGTGGCAGCCGGCGTCGATCGTGGTCCAGCCCTGGGCCACGCCCGACCTGCGCGACGACGTGATTGACCTGGACCAGCTCAGCGTGGTGGCCGGCGATGGCGGGCCGCTCGGCCGGGCCTTGCGGGGCGGCACGGTCGAGCAGGGCAGCGCCGAACCGGTGGCGATGACACGCGACTGGGGCTGGCGTGCCGATGGCGTGCGCCAGGTGATCGTCCTGCCGGTGCCGGGCTGGGCCGCCGGTGCGGCCGAGCAGACCTGGCCGAGCGGCGCAGCCAACCCGGCCCAGGCCGGCGACGCGCCGGTGCCGACCGTCGCCGCGATCGAGTTCCACGACGCGCCGACGCTCGACCAGAACGGGCGTGACCTGCTGGCGCTGGTCGCCCTGCAGCTGTCGGCGGTGGCCACGCGCGAACGCGAACGCACGCTCGCCCGCCAGCGCGACGCCCAGTTCGCGCAGGTCGCGACGCTGGCGGTGCGCGCCGGCCGCGCCACGGTGATCACCGACGTGCTCGGCGTGGTCGAGTGGGTCCACCCCGGCTTCTCCGAGGTCACCGGCCTGGGTGCCGACACGGTGCTCGGCCAGCCGCTGTGGGCCGTGCTGACGCGTGACCTGGCACCGGGTGACGAGGCCGCCCAGCTGCGCGAGCGCTTCGCCTCGAAAGGCAGCTTCCGGCATGAGCTGTCGGCCCGGCTGGGACCGCTGTCGGCGACGCCGGGGCAGGCCTACTGGCTGGAGGTCGACGTCGTCCAGGTGCTCGACGAGACCAGCGGCCGGCTGCAGCTGGTCTGCCAGTGCAGCGACATCTCGGCCCGCAAGGCGCGCGAGTCCGATGTCGACGAGCAGCGCGAGCTGCTGGGCGCGCTGACCGAGAACCTGCCGATCAGCCTGCTGGTGGTCGACGTGGCGACGATGGAGCTGCTGTCCTTCAACCGCCATGCGCAGCTGGAGTTCGGCATCTCGCCGGCATCCGGCCGGCCGACGCTGGGCGAAGCGATGGGGCGCGGCCTGAGCACGCTGATGCTGCCGCAGCTGCGCGAGGTCATGAAGCGGCCCAGCGCGGTCGAACACGAGTTCGTCTGGGAGACCGCCGACGGCCAGCGCCTGATCCGCGCCCGCCACGTCGCCGTGCGCGGCCGTCACGGACCGCGCCGGCTGGTGATCTCGCAGCTGCGCGACGTCACCCGCCAGCGCCGCGACGAGCAGCGCCTGCGCGAGTCCGAGACGCGCTACCGCGAGCTGGTCGAGACCATCGACGAGGGCGTGTTCATCAGCAACCCGACCCGCGACGCCTGGTATTACATCGGCCCGCGTGTCTACGAGATGCTGGGCCTGAACCCGGCCGACCGGCGCGACCACCCGGACATCCTGCGCGCGCTGGTGCTGCCCGAGGACGCCGCGCTGCTGGACCAGCAGCGCGAGCACGAGGAGGCGCTCGAGGCGACCGACGTCACGCTGCGCATCCAGCACCCGACCCGCGGCCTGCGCTGGTTGCGCCAGCGCACCCGCACCCGGGCGCTGCCGGCGGGCGAGGCGCGTGTCTACGGGCTGCTTGACGACGTCACCGACGAGCGCGAGCGGGCCCTGCAGCTGCAGTCCGCGCGCGACGTGGCCGAGGCCGCCAGCCAGGCCAAGAGCCAGTTCATGGCCAGCATGAGCCACGAGATCCGCACGCCGATGAACGGCATCCTGGGCATGACCGAGCTGCTGCTCGGCACGCCGCTGGACGACCGCCAGCGGCGCTTCGCGCAGTCGGTCTACCGCTCGGGCGAGAACCTGCTCGAGATCATCAACGACGTGCTCGACTTCTCGAAGATCGAGGCCGGCCGGCTCGAACTGGCACCGTCCGACTTCCACCTGCGCACGCTGATCGAGGACACGCTGGACCTGCTCGCGCCGCGCGCCCACGAGAAGGGCCTGGAGCTGAGCCTGCGCGAGACCGGCCCGACGCCGACCAGCGTGGTCGCCGATGCGCTGCGGCTGCGCCAGGTGCTGACCAACCTGGTGGCCAACGCGATCAAGTTCACCGAACACGGCGAGGTCACGGTCGACGTCAAGGCCCGCCCGGGCAGTCCGGGCGAGGCGCCGCTGATGCTGGAGTTCCGTGTCCGCGACACGGGGATCGGCATCGAGCCCGAGATGCAGCCGCGCCTGTTCCAGGCCTTCTCGCAGGCCCACGGCGGCATGGGCCGGCGCTACGGCGGAACGGGGCTGGGGCTGGCGATCTCGCGCCAGCTGGTCGAGCTGATGGGCGGGCGCATCGACGTCGGCAGCCAGCCGGGCATCGGCTCGGAGTTCCGCTTCACGCTGGCGGTCGAACCCGGCAGCGCCAGCGAACACCAGGCCGGCGAACTGGCCGCCCTGCCGCAGCTGCGCGTGCTGGTGGTCGACGACAGCAGCACCAACCGCACCGTGCTGGACCACCTGCTGAGCGCCTGGGGCATGTCGGTCGCGCTGAGCCCGGACGGCCACGACGCCCTGTCGCTGCTGCGCGGCCAGCCGGCCGATGCGCCGCCGTTCGATGTCGCGCTGGTCGACTGGCGCATGCCGGGTCTGGACGGCATCGGCTTCGCCCGCGCGGTCCGCGAGCAGGGGCTGGCGCCGCGCATGAAGCTGATCATGCTGTCGTCGGCCAGCGCGCCCGACGACGTCAAGGTGGCGCAGCAGGTCGGCTTCGACCGCTTCGTCCACAAGCCGGTGCGCAAGGCCGAACTGCGCCAGGCGCTGCTGGGCGTGAGCCAGCTGGGCGTCGGCGAGGTGTCGGCCGCGCCGCTGGGGGCGCAGGTGCTGGTGATCGAGGACAACCCCGTCAACCAGGAGGTGATGGCGCAGATGCTGACCCGCCTGGGCTGCGGCGTGCGCGTGGCCGCGAATGCGCTCGACGGGCTGCGCTCGCTGTGCGACCAGTCGGTCGACATCGTGCTGATGGACATCCAGATGCCCGGCATGGACGGCATCGAGGCGCTGAGCTGGATCCGGCGCGGCCGGACCTCGCGCTTCGCGCTGCTGACGCCGGCCGACGTGCCGGTGGTGGCCGTGACGGCCAATGCGCTCGACGGCGACGACGAACGATTCCTCGGCCTGGGCTTTGATGCCTACCTGCCCAAGCCCTACCGCCAGGCCCAGCTGCTGTCGACGATGCAGCGGCTGCTGCCGGCGCTGGTGGCGCACACCACCGACGTCGACACCTCGCTGGACCCGGTCGGCTTCGAGGCGCTGCTGCCGGCGGCAGTGGCCGGCCGCATGGGCACCTGGGTGACCGAGCCGCGTTACGTCAGCACCCGGCCCGACGGCCTGGGTACGGTGACGGTGCCGATGGCCTCGGGGCCGTCGCGCGGATCGGTGGCGGGCGACATGGCTGTGGCCGATGCGGCCGGTCCGGCGCCGACACTGGACCCGCAGGCGCTGATGCGCTTGCGCGAGCTCGATCCGGGTGGCCAGAACCGGCTGGTCGAACGGGTCCTGAAGGCCTTCGACCAGTCGATCGGCCGGATGCTGACGCAGCTGGCCGAAGGGCAGGCCGCGCGGGACATCGTGCAGGTCCGGCAGGTGCTGCACACCCTCAAGTCCTCGTCGCACAGCGTGGGCGCGCTGACGCTGGCGCAGATGTGCGTCGACTGTGAACTGCAGCTGCGCCAGGGCGCCGACATCGGCCAGCTCGGCAACCGGCTGAACCAGCTGCAGCTGGAGATGCTGCGGGTCCAGCAGGGCCTGATCCCCTACCTGGAGCCGAGCCCGGCCTGATCCCGCATGTTCTTCCGAGACGACCAGGACCCGACCCAGCGCGACGCCGCCCGACAGCCGCGCATCCTGCTGGTGGACGACGACGAGGTCAGCCTGCTGCTGACGGCGGCGGCCCTGCGCGACCGGGGTTTCGCGGTGACCGAGGCCAGCAGCGGCGACCGCGCGCTGCGCCTGCTGGGCGACTGGACACCCGACCTGATCGTGCTGGACGCGCTGATGCCCGGCCGCGACGGCTTCGACACCTGCATCGAGCTGCGCAGCCTGCCGGGCTTCGAGATGATGCCGGTGCTGATGCTGACGGGGCTGGACGACGACGCCTCGATCGAGCGGGCCTACGAGGCCGGCGCGACCGACTTCTTCGTCAAGAGCACGCAATGGAGCCTGCTGGCCGGTCGGCTGCGCTACCTGCTGCGCACCGCGCGCATCCACCTCGAGCTGCTGCGCAGCCGGGCCAAGCTGGCGCGCGCGCAGGACCTCGCCCGCATGGGCAGCTTCGAGTGGCACGGCAACGCGACCGGGCTGGTGCTGGAGGCCGAGGCGCTGCGCGTGTTCGGCCGTGGCCCGCACGAGACCTTCCGCCTGGGCGCCCTGCTGCGCGCGCTGGTCGGCGAGGAACGGGCCGGCTTCTGCAACCTGCTGCGCGAGGTGGTGCGCCACAGCACGGTGATCGACACCGACGTGCGCATCGTCATGCCCGACCGGCGCCAGCGGGTCGTCCACATCGAGGCCGAGCCCGAGTTCGACGAGACCGGCAGCCTGATCGGCTACACCGGCGTGGTCCAGGACGTGACCGACCGCCGCATGATCGAGGACCGCATCCGGCACCTGGCCAACTTCGATTCGCTGACCGGCATGCCGAACCGGCGCCAGCTGATCTGGCGTTCCGAGCGGGCCCTTGAACATGCCCGCCGCCAGGGCCACGACTGCGCGATCCTGCTGATCGACCTGGACCGCTTCAAGAACATCAACGACACGCTCGGCCACGCCACCGGCGACGAGCTGCTGGTGGCGATGTCGCGCCGGCTGCGCGGCTGCGTGAACTACCACGACTCGCTGTCCGACACCGACATGGACGCCGGCATGCAGCGCTCGCACCGGGTGCTCGAGACGGTCGGCCGGCATGGCGGCGACGAGTTCGTCGTGCTGCTGCCGGAAGTGGCCGACGAGGCGGCCGCCCGGGCGGTCGGCCAGAAGGTGCTGGACGCCCTGCGCCAGCCGGTGCTGCTCGGCGGGCACGAGTACTTCGTCACCGGCAGCGTCGGCGTGGCGCTGTTCCCGCGTGACGGCATCAGCGTCGTCGACCTGATGCGCCATGCCGACCTGGCGATGTATTCGGTCAAGGGCAGCGGGCGCAACAACATGGCCGTCTACCGCTCGCAGATGGGCGGGCGCAACCGCGAGAAGCTCGAACTCGAGAGCGCGCTGCACAAGGCGCTGGAACGCGGCGAGCTGGTGCTGCATTACCAGCCCAAGGTGGAGGTCGGACGTGACCGGGCCGGCCGCACGGTGATCACCGGCGTGACCGGCGTCGAGGCGCTGATGCGCTGGCAGCGCGCCGGCGAACTGGTGCCGCCGGGCGAGTTCATCCCGCTGGCCGAGGAGACCGGCCTGATCGTGCCGCTGAGCGACTGGGCGCTGCGCGAGGCGGCGCGCCAGATCCGCCGCTGGCGCGACCACGACGGCCTGCAGCTGACGGTGGCCGTCAACCTGCCCAGCCGCAGCTTCGAGCGCGGCGATGTGCTGGAGCTGATCCACAGCGCGGCGGCGGCCCACGACGTGCCGCTCAGCGCGCTGGTGCTCGAGATCACCGAGACCGGCCTGATGAAGGGCATCGACGAGGTCATCCCGATGCTGCACCGGCTCAACCAGCACGGCGTCGGGCTGTCGATCGACGACTTCGGCACCGGCTACTCGTCGCTCAGCTACCTGACCCAGCTGCCGCTGAGCGAGCTGAAGATCGACCGCTCCTTCGTGCATCGGCTCGACCAATCTGGCGGAAATTCCGCAGTTGTCACGGCCATCGTGGCGCTGGCCGGCGGCCTGGGTCTCAAGTTGGTCGCCGAGGGGGTCGAAAACGAGGCACAGCGCGATGTGTTGTTGCGCCTGGGCTGCCACACCATGCAGGGCTTCCTGTATGCCCAGCCGATGCCGGCCGATGAACTGGTCGGCTGGATGCGCCGTCTGCGGTTCTGACCGGGCTGCTGCGGCGTCGCGGACGTGGCGCCCTCAACTGTCAGGTGAGCGATGCAGCAGACGACGACCTCGAAGGACGTGATCGAACCGGCCCAGCTGGCCAAGGCGGCGCTGCGGCGTCTGGCCCTGTCCAAGCGTGAACCGACACCGGGCAACTTCGCCCGCGCGTGGCGCGAGGAAGGCGGCCCGATCGAACCCGAAGCCCCGGCCGCCGATGCCGGCCCGGCCATCCACGCGATGGTCCGCCGCCTGCTGCCGGCCGGCGAGGGGCGTGATGCGCTCGCCAAGGCGCTGATCGGCGGCAAGTGGGAGGAGGCCTGCCGGCTGGTCGAGTCCGGCGTGCCGGCCCCGGACGAGCAGGCCCGGCAGTGGTCCGCCCTGATCGACCGCAGCGTGCGCGGCGTCGCCCGTGCCAGCAAGAGCTGGCCGACCGGCCGCCGCCGCGACAGCCTGGCGCATGTGCTGGAGTCCAGCCGCAGCGACCCGTTCCGGCTGCAGCAGCGGCTGGGCAACCTGCTGGCGAGCTGGGACGGCGAGGCTGCCGAGCCGGTCGAGTCGCCGGCGCCCGAAGTCGTCGCCCAGGACAACGCCCCGGAAGCGGTCCCTGAGGCGGCTGCACCCGCGGTCGCGTTGACCGCCGTGACGGCGGCCGTGGCCGATCTGGCCGCCGTGGTCGGCCGCGACGTGCCGGTCGACCAGGCCATCGCCCAGATCGCCGCTGTCGTCGCCGCCGCCGAACAGGTGCCGGTGGCGTCGGCACTGGACCGTCCGACCGAGCCGGTGCCGCTCGAATTCCTGCCGCAGCCCGTCGCCCCGGTCGCCACGCCCGATCCGCACTGGCCGCGCGCCGTGCAGGTGCTGGAGGCGACGCTGCAATCGGCCCTGCCGCCCGGCGAGCCGCGTGCCGGCGAGGTCGGCACCCGTCTGGCCGAGGTGGCCGGCGCGCTGCGGGCCGAGACCCGCGTCGAGGCCGGACTGGTCGACGCGTTGCACCACGCCTGCGACGAGGTCCGCCTGGTGCTGCAGCACCGCCATCACCTGGTCGACCAGATCGGCGGCCTGGTGCGCGAGCTGACCGACGGCCTGGGCGAGCTGGCCGAGGACGATTCCTGGGTCGAGGGCCAGTGCCTGGCCATGCGCGAGCACATCGGCATGGGCCTGAGCAGCCGCGGCGTCAGCGCCGTCAGCCAGCTGCTGGCGAACACCCGGGCGCGCCAGGTCCAGCTGCGCCAGGAGCGCCGGCAGGCCCGCGATGCCCTCAAGGAGATGATCCACCGCATGCTGCAGGACATCGGCGAGCTGGGCGTGCAGACCGGGCGTTTCAACGACAACGTCGGCCGCTACGCCAGCGTGATCGGGCAGGCCGAGTCGCTGGAGAGCCTCGCCGGCATCGTGCGCGAGATGGTCGACGAGACCCGCGCGGTGCACGAGGCCGTCAGCCAGACCACCCAGCGCCTGCACGACGAACACGAGCGCGCCACCGAGATGGCCGAGCGCGTGCGCCAGCTCGAGGACGAGCTGCGCCAGCTGTCCCAGGAGGTCGGCACCGACCAGCTGACGCAGGTCGCCAACCGGCGCGGCCTGCTGCGGCAGTTCGAGGTCGAGCAGTCGCGCATCGACCGCGAGGGCATCACGCTGGCCGTGGGCCTGCTCGACATCGACAACTTCAAGCGGCTCAACGACACGCTCGGCCACCACACCGGCGACGAGGCGCTGAAGTTCCTGGCCCGCCGGGTCGGCGAGATGCTGCGGCCGACCGACACGCTGGCGCGCTACGGCGGCGAGGAGTTCGTCGTGCTGCTGCCGGCCACCGCAGTCGAGGAAGCCAGCACTGTGCTGACGCGGGTCCAGCGGCTGATGTCGGCCGAGCTGTTCATGCACGAGAACAAGCAGACCTTCGTGACCTTCTCGGCCGGCGTGACGCTGTTCCGGCGCGGCGAGTCGCTGGAAGCGGCGCTGCAACGTGCCGACGAGGCCCTTTACGAGGCCAAGCGCACGGGCAAGAACCGGACCTGTTCGGCCTGAGGTGTCGGGGCGGGGGCCGGACGGTGACAATGCGTCCGGCCTTGAACCCAAGCGCCTGACGCCCCCCGATCCCGCCCGGAGCCCTGCGCATGAGCCTGACGCGAACGCCGACCCATCCTTCCCACGGGATCGCTGCCCTGCTGCTGGCCGTCGCGGCGGTCGCCTGCCTGCCGGCGCGGGCCGAGACCTCGCCGTACTGGCTCGGCGCGTCGCTGGCGGTCACGCACGACAGCAACCTCGACCGCGCCCCGGCCGGTGTCGCCGGCCAGCCGGTCAAGGCCGACACCGACATCACCACCGGCCTGCGCCTCGGCCTGGACCAGCCCTTCGGCCGCCAGCGCCTGCAGGGTCGGGTCGACCTCAACCACCACGCCTTTCGCCGCTACGGCCAGTACGACCACGACGACCACCTGCTGAACGCCCGGCTGGACTGGAGCAGCGCCGACCTGTGGTCCGGCAACGTGCTGGCCGAGACCCGCCAGGCGCTGGACCGCACCGACGTCAACGCGTCGCGCACGGCGGCCGGCCGCAACCTGGTGCGCACCGACGTCTTCGCCACGACGGTGCGCCTGGGCGGCCCGACCCGCTACACCTTCGACGCCGGCCTGACCGGCACGCGGGTCAGCTACGACACCATCCCGTCGCGCAACGTGCGCCAGCTGACCGGCAGCGGCGGCGTCACGATGCGGCCGGCCAGCGGCCTGCAGCTGCGTGCGGGCGCGCGCCACACGCGGGCCGACTACCCCGAGTACGTCGTCGCCGGCGTGCGTGGCGACCGGGTCAGCCGCAGCGACCTGGACCTGGGCACCGTCATCGAGGCCAGCGGCGCCAGCACGCTGAACGCCCGGCTGAGCCGCACCCGCGAATCGCACGAGGCGCAGCTCGGACGCGACTACTCGGCCTGGACCGGCAGCGCCGGCTGGACCTGGAAGCCCAGCGCCCGGCTGGCCTTCGACACCACGCTGACCCGCGACAGCAACGTCGGCAACACCGCCTTCGAGAGCCCGCAGTTCACCTTCGACACCAGCGACACGCGCCTGCGCACCAGCCTGGCCCTGCGCGCCAGCTGGGAGCTGACCGCCAAGATCGTGCTCGCCGCCGGCACCAGCCTGAGCCGGCGCACGCTGGACAACGCGCTGACGAACAGCAGCGGCACCGCCATCACCTCGGCATCGGACCGCACCGCAGCCTGGGACGTCGGCGTGCGCTACCTGCCGCTGCGCAACGTCGAGCTGGCCTGCGGCGTGCGGCGCGAATCGCGCAGCGTCAGCGATCCGGGCGTGACCATCACCTATGCCTACGCGCTGACCGTGGCGAGCTGCAGCGGCCAGCTGGTCTGGCGCTGAAGGGGCGGGCGGACCGGCGGTTGGCGCTTCTCCGCCACACCCTTCGGGGCGGTGACCGGCACGGGGCCATCGGGCAAGATGCGCGCCCATGAATCCCACCGCATCCGACGTCGCCCCGACCTTCTTCTGGCACGACTACGAGACCTTCGGCAAGTCGCCCCGGCGTGACCGGCCGGCCCAGTTCGCCGGCATCCGCACCGACCTCGAACTCAACGAGATCGACGCCCCGGTGATGCTGCATTGCCAGCCCGCGCCCGACTACCTGCCCGATCCGGAAAGCTGTTTGCTGACGGGCATCCTGCCGCAGCACTGCCTGGCCCAGGGCGTCCCCGAGAACGACTTCGCCAGCGCCGTCGAGACCCAGCTGGCGCGGCCCGGCACCATCGGCGTGGGCTACAACAGCATCCGCTTCGACGACGAGGTCACGCGCTTCCTGTTCTGGCGCAACCTGATCGAGCCCTATGCCCGCGAATGGAAGGACCAGTGCGGTCGCTGGGACCTGCTGGACGTGCTGCGCTGCTGCCACGCGCTGCGCCCCGACGGCATCACCTGGCCGACCCACCGCGACGGGCCGATGGCGGGCAAGCCGTCGTTCAAGCTCGAACACCTGACCGCCGCCAACGGCCTGAGCCACGAGGCCGCGCACGATGCCTTGTCCGATGTGCGCGCCACCCTCGCGCTGGCCCGGCTGGTGCGGCAGGCCCAGCCGCGCCTGTGGGACTTCTGCCTGAAGCTGCGCAAGAAGGACGCGGTGCTGCAGGAGATCGGCATCGGCCGGCCCTTCCTGCACATCAGCGGCATGTACGGCGTCGAACGGGGCGGGCTGGCGGTGGTGTGGCCGCTGGCGCCGCATCCGACCAACAAGAACGAGGTCATCGTCTGGGACCTGGCGCACGACCCGTCCGAGCTGTTGACGCTGGACGCGCCGACCATCCGCCAGCGCCTCTACACCCGCGCCGACGAGCTGCCCGAGGGTGTCACGCGGCTGCCGCTCAAGACCATCCACCTCAACAAGTCGCCCGTGGTGATCGGCAATCTCAAGGTCCTGACACCCGAGCGCGCGTTGCACTGGGGCATCGACCTGGCTCAGTGCCTGAGCCATGCCGAGATCGCCGCGAAGCGGGGCGCGACCCTGGCCGGCATCTGGCCGGACGTCTATGCCCGGCCGGCCGACGCCGGTCAGACGCCGGTCGATGTCGACGAAGACCTCTACGGCGGTTTCCTGTCCAACGACGACCGCCGCACCCTGACGCGGCTGCGCGGCCTGAGCCCTGGCCAGCTGGCCGACAAGCGCCCGGCCTTCCAGGACGAGCGGCTCGACGAGCTGGTGTTCCGCTGGCGCGCGCGCAACTTCCCGGCCACGCTGGACGACGCCGACCAGGCCCGCTGGGAGGCCCTGCGCCAGGCCCGCCTGATCGAGGGCGCGGGCGGCGTGCAGACGCTCGAACAGTTCCACGACCGCATCGACCAGCTCGGCGAGGCGCTCGGCGACGACGACGAACGCGGTCAGGACATCCTCGGCGCCCTCTACGACTACGCCGACCAGATCGCGCCCTGACGGGCGGTCCAACAGCGTCTTCCCCCATCGGCGGGACGACACCCCCCTCAGGGGGAGACGGGTGCGGCGCGGCGCTGGCTACCTTGGCGGACTCCCCAGCCCGCCGAGGTACCGATGACCCCCGTTGATCCCCTGGATCCCTGCGTCGCCCTGCGTCCGAGCCGGCGCCGCTGGCTGATCCAGTCCGCCGTGCTGGCCATCGCGTTTCCCGCCATGCGTACCGCTGCAGCCGGTCCGACGCGGCAGGCGTCCCGAGGCGCCGATCCCCAGGTCGACGGCGTGCCGCTGGAACTGGCCCGCGACCTTGACCCGACCGCCGTCGACACGCTCGACCTGCCACGCTACCGGGTCAGCGAGAAGCTCGACGGCGTGCGCGCCCTCTGGACCGGCTCGCGATGGCTGACCCGGGGCGGCCATGCGATCTCGGCTCCGGCGCACTGGCTCGCTGCCTTGCCGGCCGACGAACCGCTCGACGGCGAACTCTGGCTCGGCCGCGGCCGCTTCGAGGCCGTGTCGGGCCTGCTGCACCGCACCGACGCGGCCGACGACCCGCTCTGGTCCGAGCTGCGTTATGCCGTCTTCGACCTGCCGGGCGCCGACGGCACCTTCGCCCGACGCCAGTTGCGGCTGAAGGCACTGCTGTCGGCCGGCCCGGCGGCGGCGTCCGGTGTCCACATCGAGGCGGTCGAACAACGCCAGCTGCACGACGCGACCGCGCTGCGCCGCTGGCTCGACGAGGTCGTCGCCCAGGGCGGCGAAGGCCTGGTGCTGCACGCCGCCGACGCACCCTTCCAGCCCGGCCGCAGCGGCGGTCACCTGCTCAAGCTCAAGCCGCTGTCGGACGCCGAAGCCGTGGTGGTCGCCCACCTCCCCGGCAAGGGCCGCCATACCGGCCGCCTCGGCGCCCTGCAGGTCCGCGACGACGCGGGCCATCACTTCGCGATCGGCAGCGGCCTGACGGATGCGCAACGCGGCTCACCACCGCCGATCGGTCAGCGCATCACTTACCGGTATCGCGGGCTGACGCGCACGGGGTTGCCGAGGTTTGCGACGTTCTGGCGGGTGGTGCCCATCGATTGACGACAGGTCCGCATCGCCCGGTCGCCACGACCGGCCCCGGTATTCAGTTTTCGCCGCCGCCGCCCGATCGAGCAATCGCAGCATCGAAGTCACTGACGTACAGGCGATCCTGAACGATCCGATACTTCTCGAATTCGCTGACGGCGTGTGCCTGCGCAATTTCTGCAGTCACTTTGCCCGCGTCACTGAGCACCTCTCGATCGGTCGCGGCGATGAAACGGTTCAGTCGTGATTCCCAATCCTGCATCGTCATGGGAATCTGTCGAAGGGCCATGTCTTCGGCTACATCGAGATAGGCTGACACCAGCCGCTGCAACTGAGCCATTTCGCCTTCGGTCAGGTAGTTCTTGGCGACCACCACGTCGAACTTCTGGATTTTCCCGTTCGGTGCATCCTTCCAGCCCGTCAGTCCCATGTGGTCCTTGTTCGCGTCGGCCCGATTCAGAATGAGCTCAGCTGCCGTCTGACCATGGATGGCCCAATGGAGCTTGTTCTGAACCGTCGCAAAGAATCGTTTGGTCGCAGCAGCGGTGATGTCGTAGTCGATTGACGTGGCGTAGATGTCCGTGATCTTTTGGTAGAACTTGCGCTCGCTCAGACGGATTTCTCGAATTCGCTGGAGCTGCTCCTCGAAATAGCGTTTCGAGAGCACCGAGCCGTCGTTCTTCAGTCGCTCATCGTCCATCACGTAACCCCTGATCGTGAAGGACTCGATGATTCCGGTGGCCCATTTCCTGAATTGGACGGCCCGTTCGGAGTTGACCTTGTACCCGACAGCGATGACGGCAGCCAGGCTGTAATGCTGGGTGTTGTAGGTCTTGCCGTCTGCAGCAGTTATCCGAAAAGACTGGATAACTGAAGACTCTTCCAGTTCGTGGTCGCTGAAGACATTCTTGAGGTGGTAGCTGACGGTCCTGACATCCACGTCGTAGAGTTGTCCCATCATCTTCTGCGTCAGCCAGACGTTCTCGTTGGCATATACCGCCTCGACACCCCCTGTTCCGCTCGCCGCGATGAACGTGAGGTATTCCGCCGCTGACGATCGGATCATCGTCGGGAGAGCGGCCGACGGCGTTGGAGAGGTCTTCGACCTGGATCTGGGCATGGGAATCGTCTCCGGCAATCAACAGACCATCTTAAGCGGCATTCACCCATGAAAAAGGCCCGCCGAAGCGGGCCCCGTCATCTCACCCGAAGGTGGGATGGATATCAGGCCGAAACGCCCTTGGCGGTTTCGGCGTATTCCTCGATCTGGTCGAAGTTCATGTACTTGTAGATCTGGTCGGACTTGGCGGTGATGACGCCGGTGGCCGCCAGGTACTCTTCCTTGGTCGGCAGCTTGCCGAGCTTCGAGGCGACGGCGGCCAGTTCGGCCGAGCCGAGGAACACGTTGGTGTTCTTGCCCAGGCGGTTCGGGAAGTTGCGGGTCGAGGTCGAGATGACCGTCGCGCCCTCACGCACCTGCGCCTGGTTGCCCATGCACAGCGAGCAGCCAGGCATCTCGGTGCGGGCACCGGCGGCGCCGAAGTTGGCGTAGTGGCCTTCCTTGATCAGCTCGCTCTGGTCCATCTTGGTCGGCGGGGCGATCCACAGCTTGACCGGGATGTCGCGGGCGCCGCCCAGCACCGTGGCCGCCGCGCGGAAGTGGCCGATGTTGGTCATGCACGAGCCGATGAAGGCCTCGTCGATCTTGGTGCCGGCGACGTCGGACAGGAACTTGGCGTCGTCCGGGTCGTTCGGGCAGCAGACGATCGGCTCGGTGATGTCGGCCAGGTCGATCTCGATGACGGCGGCGTATTCGGCATCCTTGTCGGCTTCGAGCAGCTCGGGCTTGGCCAGCCAGGCCTCGACCTTCTCGATGCGGCGCTGCAGCGTCTTCGCGTCCTGGTAGCCGTCGGCGATCATGTTCTTCATCAGGACGATGTTCGAACGCAGGTACTCCTGCACCGGCTCCGGATTGAGCTTGATCGTGCAGCCGGCGGCCGAGCGTTCGGCCGAGGCGTCCGACAGCTCGAAGGCCTGTTCGACCTTCAGGTCCGGCAGGCCCTCGATCTCGAGGATGCGGCCCGAGAAGATGTTCTTCTTGCCAGCCTTGGCGACGGTCAGCAGGCCGGCCTTGATCGCGTACAGCGGGATCGCATGCACGAGGTCACGCAGCGTGACGCCCGGCTGCAGCGAGCCCTTGAAGCGCACCAGCACCGACTCGGGCATGTCCAGCGGCATCACGCCGGTGGCCGCGCCGAAGGCGACCAGGCCAGAGCCGGCCGGAAAGCTGATGCCGATCGGGAAACGGGTGTGGCTGTCGCCGCCGGTGCCGACGGTGTCGGGCAGCAGCAGGCGGTTCAGCCAGCTGTGGATCACGCCGTCGCCCGGACGCAGCGCGACGCCGCCGCGGCTGCTGATGAAGGGCGGCAGCTCGCGGTGCATCTTGGCGTCGACCGGCTTCGGGTAGGCGGCGGTGTGGCAGAACGACTGCATCACCAGGTCGGCCGAGAAGCCCAGGCAGGCCAGGTCCTTCAGCTCGTCGCGGGTCATCGGGCCGGTGGTGTCCTGCGAGCCGACCGTGGTCATCTTCGGTTCGCAATACGTGCCCGGGCGCACGCCCTGGCCTTCGGGCAGGCCGACGGCGCGGCCGACCATCTTCTGGGCCAGCGTGAAGCCGGCCTGGGTGGCCGTCGGGGCCGAGGGCAGGCGGAACACGGTGCTGGCGGGCAGGCCGAGGAACTCGCGCGCCTTGGCCGTCAGCGAACGGCCGATGATCAGGTTGATGCGGCCGCCGGCACGTACCTCGTCGAACAGCACGTCGCTCTTGAGCTTGAACTCGGTGACGGTCTCGCCGTTCTTCACCAGCTTGCCGTCATACGGCAGCACGTCGATGACGTCGCCCATCTCCAGCTTGGAGACGTCGACCTCGATCGGCAGCGAGCCGGAGTCTTCCTGGGTGTTGAAGAAGATCGGGGCGATCTTGCCGCCCAGCGTGACGCCGCCGAAGCGCTTGTTCGGCACGAAGGGGATGTCCTGGCCGGTGGCCCAGATCACGCTGTTGGTGGCCGACTTGCGGCTCGAACCCGTGCCCACCACGTCGCCGACGTAGGCCACGAGGTTGCCCTTCTTCTTCAGGTCCTCGATGAACTGCATCGGGCCGCGCTTGCCGTCTTCCTCGGGCTTGAAGGCCGCGTCCGGGCGCGTGTTCTTCAACATCGCCAGGTAGTGCATGGGGATGTCCGGGCGGCTCCAGGCGTCCGGGGCCGGCGACAGGTCGTCGGTGTTGGTCTCGCCGGGCACCTTGAAGACGGTGACGGTGATCTTGCGGGCGACTTCCGGACGCGAGGTGAACCACTCGGCGTCGGCCCACGACTTCATGACTTCCTGGGCCTTGGCGTTGCCGGCCTTGGCCTTGACGGCCACGTCGTTGAAGAAGTCGAACATCAGCAGGGTCTTCTTCAGGCCCTCGGCGGCGACGCCGGCGACGTCCGCATCGTCCAGCAGCTCGATCAGCGGATGGACGTTGTAGCCGCCCACCATGGTGCCCAGCAGCTCGGTGGCCTTGGCCTTGGAGATCAGGCCGACGGCGAGTTCGCCGTGCGCGACGGCGGCCAGGAAGCTGGCCTTGACCTTGGCGGCATCGTCCACGCCGGGGGGCACGCGGTGGGTCAGCAGGTCCAGCAGGAAAGCCTCTTCGCCAGCCGGCGGGTTCTTGATCAGCTCGATCAGCTCGGCCACCTGCTTGGCGTCGAGCGGCAGCGGCGGGATGCCGAGCGCGGCGCGCTCTGCAACGTGTTGGCGATAGGCTTGCAGCATGAAGGGAACTCCGTGCGGGGGTGGCGAGAAAGGCGAGAACGGCGGGGGCAGAACCTTGTCACAGTGCCGGGGCACTGCTCCTCGGGTTTGCCCGACATTTTATGTCTTATATAAGACTTGCCAAGTCTTCCCTGCACCGGGCAGGGGCTGACGTGCCTCAAAAAGACAGACGGCCGCCCGGTGGGCGGCCGTGATGGCAGGCGTCAGCAGGAACCGGGCCAGCCGGCCCGCGACGCTCAGGTCTTCTGGCTCGGGTGGACGCAGTTGTCGACCATGCGGCGACCGGCCTTGGCGTTCATCAGCATCGACTTGTTGGCGATCTGCAGCCAGACCAGGCCGTTCTTCTTGTCCTCCAGGCGGACCGCACCGGTGGTGGTCGGCTCCGGGACCATCACGTAGGACTTGCCCTTGTAGTCGACCTTGAAGTAGCCGGCCTTTTCCTTGACGGCGTCGACGCTGACGGACTGGTCGAACTCGCAGGCGTTCGCACCCGTCAGGACACGCTCGGCGTTGGCCAGCTGCTCGGCGCTCAGGTCGGGCAGGGCAGGGGTCTTGGCGGCCGGCTTCTTCTTGACCGGGGCGGCGGCCTCGGCAGCGGCGACCGGCAGGCTCGTCAGGATGGCGGCGCCCACGAGGGCGGCGGACAGGGCGGCCGACAGGGCCAGGGCGGGGAAGGAACGGGGCGGCATCATTCTGGGAACTCCGGATACGGGAAGCGACAAGTCGTGATTCTTCGCGTACCCAGGCAAGCCGACGTCACCAAATGCAGCCATGAAAAGTGCCAGTTCCGGTGATCGGGACGGGGCGGTGGAAGCGTCTGGAAACATCCTCGGCCGGCTGCGCGTTGCCGCAGCCCGCATCAATCGGCGAAGAACGTGCGCCGGACCTCGCCGGGCAGCTGTTCGCCGCCGGCCACGGAGGTGCGGTGCGCGCGTTCCAGCACATGCCAGAAGTAGCGGAAGCTGGCGCGGTCGTGCAGCGTGTCCTGGCCGGCATGCAGGTGCCGGATCGGCGCCCAGTCGGCGGCCTGGGCGGCCATCAGGATCTCGACGGCATGGTCGACTTCGGCGACGGTCGGCGAGAAGGCCTCGACGATCGGCCGGATCTGGTCCGGGTGGATGCTCCACATGCGCGTGTAGCCCAGCTCGCGGCAGGCCCGGCTGGCGGCGGCTTCCAGCGCCGACTTGTGCTTGAACTCGGTCACGACGCAGTGCGACGGCGTCTTGCCCCAGCCGTGGCAGGCGGCGGCGATCTCGAGCTTGGCGCGCACCACCAGCGGGTGCTCGAACTGGCCCTTGACGCCCATCGCGCCCTGCGGGATGGCGCCGCGATGCTCGGAGACGAAGTCCATCAGGCCGAACGACAGCGACTCGATGCGCGGGTGCGCGGCCAGCGCCTGCACCTCGCGCAGCGCGCCGTGGGTCTCGACCAGCGCATGCACCGGGATCGTGCGCGTGATGCCGTGGCGTTGCGCGGCCGCGTCGATCGCGTCGACGCCCCGTTGCAAGTCGGCCAGGCCACGCGGCTTGGGCAGCATGACGTAGGCCAGCCGGGCTCCGGCGTCGCGCACCAGCGCGTCGACCATCGCGTCGAACATCGGATGGTCGACGGCCTGGACGCGGGCGCCGACACGGCCGTGGCGGTTCTCGGCCGAGTTCACCAGCTCGGCGATCAGCGCGATGTGGTCGAGCTCGCCGCCGACCGGCGCGCCGTCCTCGGCGTCCAGCGTGATGTCGAAGCAGGGGCCGAGTTCACCCTGCAGCGCCAGGCTCTTGCGCATGCGGACCTCGACGCCGCAGTAGTGGTCGCACACCGGCAGGCTCGGGGCGATCTCGCCGGAGCCGAACAGGGCGTCGCGCGGGTGGACACGGGGCGAGGAGGCGGGGCGGGCTGCAGCGGTCATGGCGGTGTCGTCCGGGAAGTGAAAAAGCCGGTCGCAGGGACCGGCTTTCATTGTGATCCGCGGTCGGCGCGCAACGGCGTCGACGCGGTCAGGCGGGCATCACAGCAGGTGCTTGACGCCGTCCTGCTCGCCCTGCAGCTCGGCCAGGGTCTTGTTGATGCATTCCTGCGAGAACGCATCGATCGGCAGGCCCTCGACCAGCTTGTACTCGCCGCCTTCGCAGGTGACCGGGTAGCCGAACATGACGTCCTTCGGGATGCCGTATTCGCCGTTCGACGGCACGCCCATCGTGACCCACTTGCCGTTGGTGCCCAGGGCCCAGTCGCGCATGTGGTCGATGGCGGCGTTGGCGGCCGAGGCGGCCGACGACAGGCCGCGTGCGGCGATGATGGCCGCGCCGCGCTTGCCGACGGTCGGCAGGAACACGTTGGCGTTCCAGTCGTGGTCGTTGATGGTGTCCTTGACCGACTTGCCGTTGACGGTGGCGAAGCGGTAGTCGGCGTACATGGTGGGCGAGTGGTTGCCCCAGACGGCCAGCTTCTCGATGTCACCGACGGCGACGCCCATCTTGGCGGCGATCTGGCTGGCGGCGCGGTTGTGGTCCAGGCGCAGCATGGCGGTGAAGTTCTTGCGCGGCAGGTCCGGCGCGCTCTTCATCGCGATGTAGGCGTTGGTGTTGGCGGGGTTGCCCACCACCAGCACGCGGACGTTGCGCGAGGCGACCGCGTTCAGGGCCTTGCCCTGTGCGGTGAAGATCTGGGCATTGGCGGCCAGCAGGTCGGCGCGCTCCATGCCGGGGCCGCGCGGGCGGGCGCCGACGAGCAGGGCGTAGTCGGTGTCCTTGAAGGCGGTCATCGGATCGCTGTGGGCCTCGACGCCGGCCAGCAGCGGGAAGGCGCAGTCTTCCAGTTCCATGATCACGCCCTTGAGCGCGTTCTGGGCCTTCTCGTCAGGGATCTCGAGCAGCTGCAGGATGACCGGCTGGTCCTTGCCGAGCATCTCGCCGGAGGCGATGCGGAACAGCAGGGCATAACCGATCTGGCCGGCTGCGCCGGTGACGGCGACACGGACGGGACTCTTGCTCATGGCGGGGGCTCCTGGGACTGAGGCTGGGGATGGAACGGGAAACCGGGGGCGCATGCCGGCGGGCGTCGTCATCGGAGGCTGCTTCGGCCGCTTCAGGGGCGGCGTCCGGAGGGGCTGACGGGTCCGGCGGGCGTGGAGTATCGCGCAGTCTAGGGGTTGACCCTCGCACCGTCAACGATCTTATGTCTTATATAAGACATCTGTTGACATTTGGTTGCGCGGCCCTTCCGCCTTGTGCTGCAATCCTGGGCATGTCGCAGACCGCGTCCCTGCCCGTGCCCCCTTCGTCGCCCAATGCCGGCGAGGTGGCGCCGGCCTTCAGCCCCCTCTACCAGCAGATCAAGGCGCTCATCATGCGCGGCCTGCAGGGCGGCGAATGGAAGCCCGGCGAGGCCATCCCCAGCGAACTGGAACTGGCTGCCCGCTTCAAGGTCAGCCAGGGCACCGTGCGCAAGGCCATCGACGAGCTGGCCGCCGAGAACCTGCTGGTGCGCCGGCAGGGCAAGGGCACCTACGTCGCGACCCACAACGAAGAGAAGATCCAGTACCGCTTCCTGCGCCTGCAGCCCGAAGAGGGCTCGCCGCAGCCGATGCAGCGCGAGTTCCTCGACTGCCGCCGCCTGCGCGCCCCGGCCGACATCGTGCGGGCACTCGACCTGCGCAGCGGCGACATGGTGGTGCAGCTGCGCCGCACGCTGTCGCAGGCCGGCAGGCCGGTGGTGCTTGACGACATCTGGCTGCCCGGCAGCCTGTTCAAGGGCCTGACCGCCGAGCGCCTGACCGAGTACCGCGGACCTCTCTACAGCCTGTTCGAGTCCGAGTTCGGCGTGCGGATGATCCGCGCCGAGGAGAAGATCCGCGCCATCTCGGCCGACCGCAGCGTCGCCGCGCTGCTCGGTGTCGACGAGGGTGCGCCGCTGCTGAGCGTCGAGCGGCTGTCCCTGACCTACGGGGATCGACCGGTGGAACTGCGCCGCGGTCTCTACAACACGACGCAACATCATTACCGCAATGAATTGAGTTGAAGCTGACAGCACAGTGCTCCGCTTGAGTACAGCGGGCTCGTGTTGCGTTGCAATAAACTTCGTCGGTTTCCTTGTCATTACAAACAGGCTCACCATGGCTGACACCTCCAAGAAGCGCCCGGTCCACCGCAACATCCACGTGTCCGACATCGTCAGCTACCGGCTCCCGCCGGCGGGCATCGTGTCGATCCTGCACCGCATCAGCGGAGCGGCGATGTTCCTGCTGCTGCCGCTGGTGATCTGGCTGTTCGACAACAGCATCAGCTCCGAGGTGTCCTACGAATCCTTCACGGCGGCCTTCAGCGGCGGCATCGGCTTCGTGCCGGGCGTGCTGGTCAAGCTGGTCGTCCTGGGCCTGATCTGGGCCTACCTGCACCACTTCATCGCCGGCGTTCGTCACCTGTGGATGGATGCCACCCACAGCGTCACGAAGGAGCAGGGTCACCGCTCGGCCGTGATCACGCTGGCCTCCAGCGTCGTGCTGACCGTGCTGCTCGGCGCCAAGCTGTTCGGCCTGTTCTGAGTTCCCCCTCCCGTCCCCCGCAGAACATCAACAAGGACACTGCCCCCATGTCCCAGAACTATGGATCCAAGCGCATCGTCGTCGGTGCGCACTATGGCTTCCGCGACTGGCTGTCTCAGCGCGTCACCGCGGTGCTGATGGCCCTCTTTACCGTCGTCCTGCTGCTGCAGGTCCTGTTCGGCGGCCCGCTGGGCTACGAACGCTGGGCCGGCATCTTTGCCCAGCAGTGGATGAAGTTCCTGACCTTCACGGTGATCGTCGCCTTGGCCCTTCACGCCTGGGTCGGCGTGCGCGACATCTGGATGGACTACATCAAGCCGGTCGGTCTCCGCCTGGCCCTGCAGGTGTTCTCGATCGTGTGGCTCGTCGGCTGTGCCGGCTGGGCGATCCAAGTTCTCTGGAGACTCTGATGGCATCGGTCAACAACCTGCCGCGTCGCAAGTTCGACGTGGTCATCGTCGGCGCGGGCGGCTCGGGCATGCGCGCTTCCCTGCAACTGGCCCGCGCGGGCCTCAACGTGGCCGTGCTGTCCAAGGTCTTCCCGACCCGCTCGCACACCGTCGCGGCGCAAGGCGGCATCGGTGCCTCGCTCGGCAACATGAGCGAGGACAACTGGCACTACCACTTCTACGACACCGTCAAGGGTTCCGACTGGCTCGGCGACCAGGACGCGATCGAGTTCATGTGCCGCGAGGCGCCCAAGGTCGTCTACGAGCTCGAACACTTCGGCATGCCGTTCGACCGCAACCCGGACGGCACGATCTACCAGCGTCCGTTCGGCGGCCACACCGCCAACTACGGCGAGAAGCCGGTCCAGCGCGCCTGCGCGGCGGCCGACCGCACCGGCCACGCGATGCTGCACACGCTGTACCAGCAGAACGTGAAATCGCGCACGCAGTTCTTCGTCGAGTGGATGGCGCTGGACATCATCCGCGACGCCGAAGGCGACGTGCTGGGCGTGACCGCGCTCGAGATGGAGACGGGCGACGTCTACATCCTCGAAGGCAAGTGCACGCTGTTCGCGACCGGTGGTGCCGGCCGCATCTACGCCGCCTCGACCAACGCCTTCATCAACACCGGTGACGGCCTGGGCATGGCCGCGCGCGCCAACATCCCGCTGCAGGACATGGAGTTCTGGCAGTTCCACCCGACCGGCGTGGCCGGCGCGGGCGTGCTGCTGACCGAAGGCTGCCGTGGCGAAGGCGCGATCCTGCGCAACAGCAACGGCGAGCGCTTCATGGAGCGTTATGCGCCGACGCTGAAGGACCTGGCCCCGCGCGACTTCGTCTCGCGCTGCATGGACCAGGAGATCAAGGAAGGTCGCGGCTGCGGTCCCAACAAGGATCACGTCGTGCTCGACATGACCCACCTGGGCGGCGAGACCATCCTGAAGCGCCTGCCCTCGGTCTACGAGATCGGCCACAACTTCGCCAACGTCGACATCACCAAGGAACCGATCCCGGTGGTGCCGACGATCCACTACCAGATGGGTGGCATCCCCACCAACATCAACGGCCAGGTCGTGGTGCCCAAGGGCGACGACTACAAGAGCATCGTCAACGGCCTGTATGCGGTCGGCGAATGCTCCTGCGTGTCGGTGCACGGCGCCAACCGCCTGGGCACCAACTCGCTGCTCGACCTGCTGGTGTTCGGCCGTGCGGCCGGCAACCACATCGTCGACGCGATCAAGAACGCGCCGAAGGCCCACAAGGAACTGCCGAAGGACGCGGCCGACTTCTCGCTGGCCCGCCTGGCCCGCCTGGACGGCAGCAGCAACGGCGAATACGCGCAGGACGTCGCCAACGACATCCGTTCGGCCATGCAGCAGCACGCCGGCGTGTTCCGCACCCAGGCCACGATGGACGAGGGCGTGGTCAAGATCAACGCGATCCGCGAGCGGGTCAAGGCGATCACGCTGAAGGACAAGTCCAAGGTGTTCAACACCGCCCGCATCGAGGCGCTGGAAGTCGACAACCTCATCGAGGCCGCCCAGGCCACGATGACGTCGGCGGCGGCCCGTCAGGAATGCCGTGGTGCGCACACCGTCAAGGACTACGAACGTGGTGCCGATGACGCCGAGTTCCCGCTCGGCCGCAACGACAAGGTCTGGATGAAGCACACCCTGTGGGACAGCGCCACCAACGGCCTGTCGTACAAGCCGGTCAACCTGACCCCGCTGACGGTCGAGTCGGTGCCCCCGAAGGTCCGGACCTTCTAAGCGTCCCGCAGGAGAAACAACATGGCAGCACAGAAGCGCACCTTCCAGATCTACCGCTACGACCCCGACAAGGACGCCAAGCCGTACATGCAGTCCATCGAGGTCGAACTCGATGGCAACGAGCGCATGCTGCTCGACGCCCTGATCAAGCTCAAGGCGGTCGACCCGACGCTCAGCTTCCGCCGTTCCTGCCGCGAAGGCGTGTGCGGTTCGGACGCGATGAACATCAACGGCAAGAACGGCCTGGCCTGCCTGACGAACATGCGCGACCTGCCGGGCGTGGTGGTCCTCAAGCCGCTGCCCGGTCTGCCGGTCATCCGCGACCTGATCGTGGACATGACGCAGTTCTTCAAGCAGTACAACTCGATCAAGCCCTACCTCGTCAACGACACCATCGCGCCCGACAAGGAGCGCCTGCAGTCGCCCGAGGAGCGTGACGAGCTCAACGGCCTGTACGAGTGCATCCTCTGCGCGAGCTGCTCGACGAGCTGCCCGAGCTTCTGGTGGAACCCGGACAAGTTCGTCGGCCCGGCCGGCCTGCTGCAGGCCTACCGCTTCATCGCCGACAGCCGTGACCAGGCCACCGGCGAGCGCCTCGACAACCTCGAGGACCCGTACCGCCTGTTCCGCTGCCACACCATCATGAACTGCGTCGACGTCTGCCCGAAGGGCCTGAACCCGACGAAGGCGATCGGCAAGATCAAGGAGCTGATGGTCCGCCGTGCCGTCTGAGGCCGGTCAGACCGCAGCAAGTCGCCCGATGGACACTCTCTCCAACGAGCTGCTGGACGAACGGTCCCTCAGCAAGCTGCGCTGGCGCTGCCGGCGTGGCCTGCTCGAGAACGACCTGTTCATCGAGCGGTTCTTCGGGCGCCACGAGGCCACCCTGACCGTGCGGCAAGCCGCCGGTCTGGAGGCCTTGATGGACCTGGCCGACAACGATCTGCTGGACCTGCTGCTGCGCCGTCGAGAGCCGGACGGCGACCTCGCAAGGCCCGAGGTGAACGAGGTCCTGGCGCAGCTGCGCGAGCCGCCCGACACGAGGTGAGCCGAGCGGCCGAGCCGAACACTGTCCGTCCCGACAAGAATGCCCCCGCGAGCTAGAGTTTTGAACCCCTGAGGATTTAGCCATGATGACTCCCTCCGACGTGAAGGCGACGCTATCGTTCTCCGACGGCAGCGCCGCGATGGACCTGCCGATCTACAAGGGCACGATCGGCCCGGATGTCATCGACATCCGCAAGCTGTACGCCCAGACCGGCAAGTTCACCTACGACCCGGGCTTCCTGAGCACCGCGTCGTGCAACTCGGCGATCACCTACATCGACGGCGACAAGGGTGAGCTGCTGTATCGCGGCTACCCGATCGAGCAGCTGGCCGAGAACTGCGACTTCCTCGAGACCTGCCACCTGCTGCTGTACGGGGAACTGCCCAACGTGGCGCAGAAGACCGACTTCGTCAGCCGCGTGACCAACCACACGATGGTCAACGAGCAGATGCAGTTCTTCCTGCGGGGCTTCCGCCGTGACGCGCACCCGATGGCCGTCATGACCGGCCTGGTGGGTGCCCTGTCGGCCTTCTATCACGACAGCACGGACATCAACAACCCGCAGCACCGCGAGATCGCGGCGATCCGCCTGATCGCCAAGATGCCCACGCTGGTCGCGATGGCGTACAAGTATTCGGCTGGCCAGCCCTACATGTACCCGAAGAACAAGCTGAGCTACACCGCGAACTTCATGCACATGATGTTCGCGACGCCGTGCGAGGACTACGAGCCCAACGACGTCCTGGTGCGCGCGCTCGACCGCATCTTCATCCTGCACGCCGACCACGAGCAGAACGCGTCGACCTCGACCGTGCGCCTGTGCGGTTCGTCGGGCACCAACCCGTTCGCGGCCATCGCGGCGGGCGTCGCCTGCCTGTGGGGCCCGTCGCACGGTGGTGCCAACGAGGCCTGCCTGAACATGCTCGGCGAGATCCAGCAGATGGGCGGCGTCGAGAAGATCGGCGAGTTCATCCGCCAGGTGAAGGACAAGAACAGCGGCGTCAAGCTGATGGGCTTCGGTCACCGCGTCTACAAGAACTACGACCCGCGCGCCAAGCTGATGCGCGAGACCTGCCATGAAGTCCTCGGCGCCCTGGGCCTCGAGAACGACCCGCTGTTCAAGCTGGCCATGGCGCTCGAGAAGATCGCGCTGGAAGACGAGTACTTCGTCGCCCGCAAGCTCTACCCGAACGTCGACTTCTACTCGGGCATCGTGCAGCGCGCCATCGGCATCCCCGTGAGCCTGTTCACCGCGATCTTCGCGCTGGCCCGCACGGTCGGCTGGATCGCCCAGCTCAACGAGATGATCGGCGACCCCGAGTACAAGATCGGCCGTCCGCGCCAGCTGTTCGCCGGCTCGGCCCGTCGCGACGTCAAGCCGCTCGGCGCACGCTGATCGACGACACCGTCGCAGGCCCGTGTGGCCTGCACGCCGAAGGGCCGCCTCGTGCGGCCCTTTTTCATGGGCGTGGCATGAGCGGCTAACCTATCGACCCCGACATCCCGCACAGACGACCGAGGAGCGACCCGACATGCACAACAGCCCCGACCGAGAAGACCTGGGCGACTGGCCCAACCCGCTGGGCATGGAAGGCATCGAGTTCATCGAGTACGCGACCACGCGCCCGCAGGCGCTCGGCCAGGTGCTCGAGATGATGGGATTCCGCCCGATCGCCCGGCACCGCTCGCGCGAGGTGCTGCTCTACCGCCAGGGCGGCATGAACGTCGTCATCAACGCCCACACCAGCAGCACGCCGCGCGCGGTGCAGCCGACCGAGACCCCGGTGATCGCCGCCGTCGCGCTGCGGGTGCGCGACGCCGCCGCCGCCTACCGCCGGGCGCTCGACCGCGGCGCCTGGGCCGTGCCGACCCATGTCGAGGTGATGGAGCTGAACATCCCGGCCATCCACGGCGTGGGCACCAGCCGCATCTACTTCGTCGACCGCTTCCGCGAGTTCTCGATCTGGGACGTCGACTTCGTGCCGATCCCGACCGTCGACAAGCACCCGCCGGCGCTGGCCGGCCTGCACTGGTTCGGGCTGGTGCAGTACATCGGCATCGACCGCATGGCCGACTGGTGCGAGTTCTACCGCGAGCTGTTCGGCTTCGCCGAGCTGCCCGACGAGGAGCGCTTCGGCATCCTGCCCAAGGGCCGGATCCTGCGCAGCCCCTGCCGCACCTTCTACCTGCAGCTGATCGAGCCCGAGCCGGGCATCGTCGACATCGAGGGCAGCGAGTCGCTGCAGCGCCTGGGCCTGGGCACGCCGGACGTGCCGGCCGCCGTCGCGGCGCTGGGGGCACGCGGCGTCGAGTTCGTCGCCAGCCGCCAGATCCACGCCGACGAGCGTGGCGCGCTGACCCGCAGCTGGCTGGGCGACGTGATGTTCGAGCTGGTCCACCACGACCTGCCGGCCGACGCCGGCACGGCGGCCTGAGCCGGCGGAGCGAGACGATGACCCAGCGCCACGGCTACATCGACGATTTCGGGATGGACACCATCTCGCTGGCCGGCCCGCTCGAGGCCAAGCTGCGGGCCATCCGCGACGCCGGCTTCACCCAGGTCATGCTCAAGGCGAACGACATCGTCGGCCACCCCGGCGGCGTCGACGCGGCGGTGCGGCTGGTCAAGGACAGCGGCCTGCGCGTCACCGGCTTCCAGGTCCTGCGCGACTTCGAAGGCCTGGCCGGCCACCTGCACGACTACAAGGTCGACATCGCCAAGGCCATGCTGGAGATGGCGCACGCGCTCGGCGCGCCGGTGCTGCTGGCCTGTTCGTCGACCAGCCAGCACGCCAGCCAGGACATCGACGCGCTGGCCCGCGACCTGCGCAAGCTGGCGATGCTGGCGGTGCCGCTGGGCATCAAGGTCGCCTACGAGGGCCTGTCCTGGGGCCGCACCGTCAGCGAGTTCACGACCGCCTGGGAGGTGGTCTGCCGGGCCGACGCGCCCAACCTCGGGCTGGGCATCGACTCGTTCCACATCCTCGCCACCGACACCTCGCTGGACGAGCTCGATCAGCTCGACGCCGACCGCATCTTCCTGGTCCAGCTGGCCGATTTCATGTGGCAGGAGATCCGCTCGGTCGAGGAACGCATCTCGACCGCGCGGCACTTCCGCGTCTTCCCGGGCGAGGGCGTGCACAGCGCGCAGGTCGCCGACCTGGTCGGCCGGCTCGATGCCATCGGCTATCGCGGCGACTACAGCTTCGAGGTCTTCAACGACGACTACCAGCAGCTGCCGCTGCCGCTGGTCGCCCAGCGGGCCCACCGTTCGGCGCAATGGCTGGGTGAAGAGGTGCTGCGCCGCTCGGTGCCGCTGCCCGGGCGCATGACCTTGAAGCGCTGAGGCGCCCAGGCGCTGCGGCTTCAGATCACCGGCCGCAGCGACTGCGCGCAGTCCTGCAGCAGCGGCAGGATGCGCGCGACCATCGCCTCGCGGCTCTCGTTCTGCATCGGCATCGTCGAGCCGATCGCCCCGCGGCAGACGCCCTTGCGGTCCTTGATCGCCACCGCGATGCCGCGCAGGCCCGGTTCAAGCTGCTGCTCGGTGACCCAGAAGTTCAGCCGACGCGACGCCAGCACCGCGTCGCGGAAGGCGGTCGCATCGGTCTGCGTCTGCGGCCCGAAGGCGGTGAACTCGTGCGCGTCGATCCATTCGGCCAGCGCCTCGTCGGGGTAGGTCGCCAGGATCGGCACCGACGGCGTCACCGCATGCGCCGGCACCCGCGCACCGGGCTGGAAGCCGATCGAGATCACCCGCGGGCTGTTGCTGCGGGCCAGGTAGACGACCTCGTGGCCGTCCAGCACGCTGAAGTTGAAGGTCTCGCCGGCCGCCTGCGACAGCCGCTGGATGAAGGGCTGCACCAGCCGGGGCAGGCGCGCCGCGCCGAGGTAGCTCTGGCCCAGGCGCAGCACCTTGGGCAGCAGCCAGAAGTGCTTGCCGTCGCTGTCCGCATAGCCGAAGTGGACGAGGCTCAGCAGGTAGCGCCGTGCGGCCGTGCGTGTCAGCCCGGTGGCGGCGGCGGCTTCGCTGGGCGTCAGGCGCGGGTGGTCGTCGTCGAAGGCCTCGATCACGCGCAGGCCCTTGCCCAGGCCGTCGATGATGTCCTTGCGGTCGATCAGGTTCTCCATCCGACGCCTCCAGGGTTGGCCCGGGAATAACCCGGGAATCGCACGATGATCGCGCCAAGTGCGCGATTGTCGCGCACTCGCGATGAAACCGGCTTGTGACCGGCGGGGACGCTGCCTATCGTTCGGCCACTCCCAAGCGGCCCACCATGCACATCTCCGGCACCACCCGCGTCTTCCTGATCCTCGGCGACCCCGTCGCCCAGGTGCGTGCCCCCGAGGTCTTCAATCCGCTGTTCGCCCAGGCCGGCGTCGATGCCGTGCTGGTGCCGATGCAGGTGCCGGCGGGCCAGCTCGACGCCTTCGTGCGCGGCGTGTTCCAGGCCCGCAACGTCGACGGCCTGTGGGTCACGATCCCGCACAAGACCGCCTTGCCCGGCCTGCTCGACCACTGCGACCTGAGCGGCAGCACCGCCGAGGCAGTCAACGCCGTGCGCCGCAATGTCGACGGCAGCATCGAGGGTGCGCTGTTCGACGGCATCGGCTTCGTCAAGGCGCTGGACCACTTCGGCATCGGCTGCACCGGCGCGCGCGTGCTGGTCGTCGGTGCGGGCGGCGCGGGCATCGCGATCGGCTGCGCGCTGGCGCAGCGCGACCTGGCCGAGCTGTCGATCCACGACGTCGACGCCAACCGCGCCGCTGCGGCCGCCGACCGGCTGCGCAGCATCAGCACGGTGCAGGTCAGCACGCCCGCCGTGGCCGATCCGGCCGGCTACGACCTCGTCATCAACGCGACGCCGCTGGGCCTGCGCGAGTCCGATCCCTTGCCCTTCGACGTGCGCCGCCTCGACGGCAGCGCCGCCGTGGTCGACATCCTGATGAAGGACGCCACGACGCCGCTGCTGCGGGCCTGTGCGGCACGTGGCATCACCGCCCATCCGGGCCACGAGATGCTGATCCAGCAGGTGCCCGAGTACCTGCGCTTCTTCGGCTTCGAGGCCCTGGCCCGCACGACCCAGGCCGACCTGGCACCCGTGCGCGCGCTGATGCGCAGCGAGCCGCTCGAACGCCTGCCGCAGGCGGCCTGAGACCCCCCGAGCCAGATCCTCCCGACCCTTCCGACGTTTTCGTTTCACCGTTCCCGACCCACCCGACGACCTTCCCCGGAGACCCACCATGACCTTCAACCGCCGCCACCTGATCGCCGCCGCCGCGCTGTCCGCCCTCTGCGCCACCGGCGCGGCCCAGGCCCAGAGCACCATCAAGATCGCCGGCCTCTACGAGCTGTCGGGTGCCGGTGCCAGCGCCGGCACGATGTTCAAGAACGGCGTGGACATGGCCGTCAAGGAGATCAACGCCGCCGGCGGCATCCTGGGCAAGAAGATCGAGCACAGCGTCGCCGACACCCAGAGCAACCCGGGCGTCGCCAAGGGCCTGGCCGCCAAGGCCGTCGACGACGACGTGTTCGCGGTCTTCGGCCCGGTCTTCTCCGGCTCGATCATGGTCAGCATGGCCGAGACCCAGCGCGCCGAGGTGATCAACTTCACCGGCGGCGAGGCTGCGGCGATCACGCAGAAGGGCAACCCCTACATCTTCCGCACCAGCTTCACCCAGTCGACCGCGATGCCCAAGGTGGCGCGCTACATCGCCAAGGGCCTGAAGGCGAAGACGGTGGCCGTGCTGTTCGTCAACAACGACTTCGGCAAGGGTGGCCGCGACGCCATCACCAAGGCGCTCGAAGCCAACGGCGTGAAGGTCGTCGCCGACATCTCGACCGACAGCGGCCAGGTCGACTTCTCGGCCCCGGTGCTGAAGGCCAAGCAGGCCAATGCCGATGCGCTGTTCGTCTACACCAACGAAGAGGAATCGGCCCGTGCGCTGCGCGAGCTGCGCAAGCAGGGCTATGACAAGCCGATCGTCGGCGAGACCACGCTGACCGGCCAGAAGGTCATCGAGCTGGCCGGCCCGGCGGCCACCGGCGCGACCGCCCACGTCGGCCTGACGGTCGATGCGCCGAACCCGCAGATGATCAAGTTCAAGGGCAACTTCTTCGCCAACTACAACACCATCTCCGATCACAACGGCATCAAGGGCTACACCGGCGTGTACATCCTGAAGGCCGCGATCGAGAAGGTCGGCAAGGTCGACCGCAAGGCCGTCGCCGCCGCGCTGCACGGCCTGACCATCAAGGCCGCGAAGAACCCGGGCGTGATCTACGACGTGTCGATCGACGCCAACGGCGACCTGGACCGCGACAGCTTCCTGGTCGAGGTCAAGGACGGCCGCCAGGTCGTCAAGGAAATCCTGCCGGCGCTCGGCGCCGCCAAGTAAGCGGTCGTCATCACCACGAGGGTCGACCTGCGCAGGCAGGTCCGACCCGGTCCGACCCTGTCCGGCCGCACAGGCTCATCGACTGAGCCTGTCCAACCTTCCGGTGCCCCATGACCGACTTTCTCCAGCTCTTCTTCTCCGGCCTCGCCACCGGCAGCGTGTATGCGCTGGCGGCGCTGGGCTTCACGCTGCTCTGGCAGGCCAGCGGCACGATCAACTTCGCCCAGGGCGAGTTCGTCATGCTGCCGGCCTTCATGATGCTGGGCTTCCAGACCGCCGGACTGGGGCTGCTGCCGGCCTTTGTCGCGACCTGCGTGCTGGCCGTCTTCCTGCTCGGCTGGGTCTTCAAGCGCGGCATCGCCGACCCGCTGCTGCGCTTCGGGATGATGCCCATCGTCGTCGCCACGATCGGCCTGGCCATCGCCATGCGCAACGGCGTGCGCGCCGGCTACAGCGCCGAGGCGCACCCGTTCCCGAGCCTGTTCGCCGACCAGCTGTTCAACATTGCCGGCGTCACGATCACGATGGCCGACATCGGCACGCTCGGCTGTGCGCTGGCGCTGGTGCTGGCCACGCAGGCCTTCCTGGCCCGCACCGTCACCGGCCGCGCGATGCAGGCCGTGGCGCAGAACACCGAGAGCGCGACCGTGCTGGGCATCAACGTGCCGCGCATGATCTTCTACACCTTCGCGATCAACGCGCTGCTGGCCTGCGCCGCCGCGCTGCTGGTCACGCCGGTCTACCTCGCCAAGTTCGACATGGGCGAGGGCCTGGGCAACAAGGCCTTCTTCGCGGCCATCATCGGCGGCTTCAACAACAGCCGCGGGGCGCTGCTGGGCGGCGTCATCGTCGGCGTGGCCGAGAACCTGGCGGCGGCCTACATCTCGCCGTCCTACAAGGACGCCGTGGCGCTGGTGCTTTTCATGATCGTCATCTTGTTCAAGCCGCAAGGGCTGCTGGGCAAGAAGGAAATGCGCAAGGTCTGAGGAGCAAGCCACCATGAAACCCCTGCACAAGATCGGCCTGCTCGTCATCGTCCTGGTGATGCTCGCGGTGCCCCCGATGCTGAAGAACTACGGCATCTACCTGTTCTCCTACTGGCTCGTCTTCATCATCGCGACGATGGGCCTGAACCTGACGATCGGCTATGCCGGCCAGAAGTCGCTCGGCCATGCCGCGTTCTTCGGCATCGGCGCCTACACGGTCGCGATCCTGCTGCAGCACGGCGTCAGCTTCTGGATCGGCCTGCCGCTGGCGGCGATCGGCTGCTTCGGCATCGGCCTGCTGGTCGGCTTCCCGGCGCTGCGCGTGCAGACCATCTACCTGGCCTTCGCGACGCTCGGCTTCAACACGGCCATCTGGCTGGTGATGCGCAACGAGGAATGGCTGACCGGCGGCACCTTCGGCATCAACGGCATCACGCGGCCGTCGCTGTTCGGCTTCGACCTGGGGAGCAACCTGCGCTACTACTACTTCGTGCTGGCCGTGACCTTGCTGCTCGGCGCGCTGCTGTACGGCCTGCTGCGCTCGCCCTGGGGCAAGGCCTTCACCGCCCTGCGCGACAACCCGATCCGGGCCGAGAGCCTGGGTGTCAGCGTGCAGGCCTACACGCTGCTGGCCTTCGCGATCGGCGCGGTCTATGCCGGGGTGGCCGGCGCGCTGTTCGCCAGCCTGGTCGGCTTCATCGAGCCGGCGCCGTTCACGGTGGGCTCGTCGATCATGATGTACCTGATGGTCGTGCTGGGCGGCTCGGGCTACTTCTTCGGCCCGGTGCTGGGTGCGGCAGTCGGCGTGCTGCTGCCCGAGTGGCTGCGCTTCGCGCAGGCCTGGTACCTGTTCGTCTTCGGCTCGGCCGTGATCCTGCTGATGCTGTGGCTGCCCGACGGCCTGCTGAGCATCCCGGACCGCATCCGTGCCCGCCGCCAATCGCGCGAGGCCTCGGCCGCCCGCGCCGCATCCGCCGCCGCCGCCGAGGCGGCGCAAGGAGGTCAGTCATGAGTCCCGTCAACGGACCCGCGCTGCTGAAGGTCAGCGGCCTGAAGAAGTCGTATGGCGCCATCCGCGCGGTCAATGGCGTCGAGTTCGAGGTCCGCCCCGGCGAGATCTTCGGCGTCATCGGCCCGAACGGTTCGGGCAAGACGACCATGTTCAACAGCGTGCTCGGCCAGATCACGCCGGACGCCGGCCGCATCGAGCTGAAGGGCCAGGACATCACCAACCTGAGCCCGCTGGAACTGAACCGGCGCGGCGTCGGCCGCACCTTCCAGACCCTGCAGGTGTTCGGCAAGATGACCGTGCGCGACAACCTGATCGTGGCCGCGCAGGAACACCGCGGCAGCATGTTCAGCCGCATGTTCGCGCCGTCCGATTCGGGCCTGGGCGCCAAGGCCGACGAGCTGATCGACCTGTTCCGCATCCGCCATGTCGCCGACAAGAAGGCCGGCGAGCTGAGCTACGGCCAGCAGAAGCTGGTCGACATCGCGATGGCCTTCATGAGCGAGCCCGACCTGGTGCTGCTCGACGAGCCGTGTGCCGGCGTCAACCCCAGCCTGGTGGGCGGCATCAGCACGCTGCTCAAGCAGCTCAACCAGAAGCACGCACCTGGGAAGAAGGCCAGCAGCTTCGTCGTGATCGAGCACAACATGGACTTCGTCATGGACCTGTGCCACCGCATCATGGTGATGGTCGAAGGCGAGGTCATGGCCATCGGCACGCCGGCGGAGATCCGGTCGAACAAGCAGGTTCTCGACGCTTATCTGGGAAGCTGAACATGAGCGATCACGCCATCGAGTTCAACAACGTCGTCGCCGGCTATGGCGACTTCATGATCCTCAACAACCTCACGTTCAAGGCGAAACGCGGCGCGATCACGCTGCTGATCGGCCCGAACGGCGCGGGCAAGTCGACCGTGCTGAAGACGCTGTTCGGCCTGCTCAAGGTGCGCCAGGGCAGCATCCGGCTGGACGGCCAGGACATCACCGGCGCCAGCGCCAAGGACCTGCTGGTCCGGCACGGCATCGCCTTCGTGCCGCAGGGCCGCAACCTGTTCGGCCAGCTCAGCGTCTACGAGAACCTCGAGCTCGGCGGCATCACGCTGGGCATGAAGACCACGCGCGAGCGCATCCCCGAGGTGCTGGACCGCTTCCCGCGCGTCAAGGAACGCATCAACAGCCCGGCTGCGGCGCTGTCCGGCGGCGAGCAGAAGCAGCTCGAAGTCGGCCGTGCGCTGCTGCTGCGCCCGAAGGTGCTGCTGATCGACGAACCGTCGATCGGCCTGAGCCCGCTGGTCGTGCAGGACGTCTTCAAGCTGCTGCGCCAACTGGCCGACCAGGGCACCACCGTGCTGATGGTCGAGCAGAACGTCAAGAGCGCGCTGAAGATCTCCGACGAGGCGATTGCGCTCGAATCGGGTCGCCGCGTGCTGCAGAAGCCGGCCGACGAGCTGCTGAACGACCCGCACATCGAACGCCTGTTCCTCGGCGGCGCTCACGCGGCCACGCCGGCCGCGCCGGCAGCGTCTACGTCATGACGAGCACCTGATGCGCTGATCGGCGGACCTGCCGCCACAGCCCGAAGCCCGGACCCGCCGTGATGGCGCGTCCGGGCTTCGCTCATTCCGGGGATGCGTCCTGCCCGTTCGTGCTGGCAAGTCTATGCAGTGCCCTTGCAGGTAAAGGCTGTTCTGCCCGCCTAGGCATCGCTTGGGCCTTTGGGTGTCCGACCCCGCCTCCTAGCATGACCTTTTCGAGGCCGACTCGCAGGCTGCGGTAGATGCAGCTGTTCATCCTTCACGCCTCGCGTCGGTCGCCAGACAAGCATCGCCGCCACCTGGCTGCGGTGATGGACAGGACGCCCGACCCATGAAGCTGACCCGCCGCCCCAAGAAGTCGAACGACGAATCGATCGACCTGCTGAGCCCCGCCCCTTCGGAGCGCGATCCCCACCAGGCGCTTCCGGTCGAGCCGGTGCCGGTCGAGGACCGGTCCGGCCTGAGCGTCGAGGCGCACGACACGGCAACGGGATCGGCGGGCGACGAGACCGTCGACGCCGCCTCCGGGGGCCTGCCAGAAGGCGCCGACCTGGCGGGCGAGGGGCTGGAGGAGTCGCTGGACGAGGCGGATCCGTACACCGAGCCGTTCGAGCTGCTGTCGCCGATGACGGTCGGCGCGGGTCTGGCGCTGCTGCGGGTCGCGGTGGGCGGCGGTCACGGTTCTGCCGCCGCCCCGTCTCCGGCGCCTTCACCTGCGCCCGCTCCCGCACCGACCGCGAAGACCACCCGCCTGACGCTGTCGCTGGCCTCGGTGGCGGTGCCCGCCGGCACGGATCTCGGGGTCGACATCCACGACGCGCAGGGCCAGCGCCTGCTGCATGTCGCGCGTTTCGTGCCCGATGCCTCCGGCCAGATGCAGGTCGATCTGGGCGTGGACTACAGCGGCGCGGTGATGGTGAGGTTCTCCTCCGGCGACACGCTGGCCCGGTCCGCGATGGCGCGGGCCGAGGCGGCCGCAGCCACCCCCGGCGCCGTCTTCGATCTGCGTGCGATGGCGACGGTCGATCCGGCCAACGCCTCACGCATCACCGTCAACGTTCTCAGCGAGGCGCTGGTGCGTCACGTGATGGGCGACCGCGGTGGTCAGGGCGGCCAGTCGTCGGTGCAGCTGCCGGCGAATGCGGCAGAGCGGATGGTCGGTGCCAAGGCGGCGATGTCCCTGAAGCTCGGTGTCGCCGTGTCGGCACTTGACGCGGCGCCCGAGACCCAGGTCGACGACCACGGCAAGACGCTGCCCGTCAACGCCGTGGCGGTCGTGCTGGCGTCCCTGTCCAGCTATGGCGCGACGACCGGTCACGACGATTCGCAGGTCATCGACGCCCTGCTGCAGGACGGCCGCGAGCAGGTCACCCAGTTGCTGCTGGTGGGCGCCGCGACCGACGACAGGCGGACCATCGAGTCGCTGGCCACTGCCAACAGCGCGGTCCGGACGGCCTTGCTGGACGGCCTTCCCGCGCAGACAGTGGCGCAACTGCCCAAGACCGCCATCGCCAACATCCCGGCCGCGCTGCTGGTGACCGACACGCTGCTGCGCCTGTCGACCGAACAGGCCGGCGCGCTGGGCACCGACCAGAAGAACGCGATGACCCCGTCGCAGCGCGTGGCGGTTTCGGTTGCGCTGGGGGAGGTCGTGCTCAACACCGCGCCCGAGCGCTCGGCCGGCAAGGCCCTCGTGTTCGACGCGGTGCTGGAAGACAGTGCCGCCACGTCCGGCCACGATCTCGGGCTGGCCCCGCTGGCCTACGCGCCCGGCCGCGGCGCGGCAGAAGCCGGTCAGACGCTGACCTATGCGATGACGGCCATTCCCGACTTCCTGACGCTCTGGAAGGCCGGCGACCGCCGCGTCGTCGCGGGTGACGTCCTGACGCTGGATGAGCTTCGTGGCCTGACCTACCGCACCGTGGCCGACCGTCACGGCAGCGACAGCATCCGCTGGTCCGTGACCGATTCCGGCGCGACCACCGCGCCGCACGTCCATCAACTCGTCGACAGCCTGGCTGTCACGGTGACGGCCGTCAACGATGCGCCGACACGCACGGCGGGCCGCCTGAACGCCATCCGCGTCGACGAGGACAGCGCCCAGGCGATGGCGGTCAGCCTCGGACTGGGTGACATCGCCTACGGCAACGGCGGCGGCAGCGACGAGGCCGGCCAGACGCTGACCTGCGTCATCACGGGCATCCCCAGCTTCGTGACCTTGCACAAGGCCGATGGCAGCGCGGTCCTCGCCGGCACGAGCCTGACGATCGCGGACCTGAAGGGCCTGGCCTTCAGGACCGTCCCCGATGCGACGGGCAGCGGAACGATCACGTGGACCGTGACCGACTCGGGCGGCAGCGTCGCGCCCGACGCCAACCAGCTCCTGGAGCAACTGACTCTCACGGTGAGTGCCGTCAACGACGCACCGACGCTGAGCACGATCAGCACGCTTGGCGGCTTCACCGAAGACACCTTCCGCGAGATCACCTACGCGGACCTGATCGCGGCGGCTGACGAGGCAGACGTCGACAGCGTTGGCCTGAGCTTCCGCGTCGAATCGATCACCACCGGCACGCTGCAGAAGTGGAACGGCACAGCCTGGACGGACGCGACGGCTGGCACGCTGGTCGGCAGTGGCGACAAGCTGCAGTGGAAGGGCGCCGCCAACGCCAACGGCACGCTGGACGCTTTCACGGTGAAGGCGTGGGATGGTGCGGCGGCATCGGCCTCGGCCATCCAGGTCAAGGCGAGCGTCTCGGCTGTCAATGACGCACCGACGCTGACCTCGGTCACCACGCTCACCGGCTTCACCGAAGACACCTTCCACGAGATCACCCACGCGGATCTGATCGCGGTGGCCGACGAGGCAGACGTCGACGGCGTTGGCCTGAGCTTCCGCATCGAGGCGGTCAGCACCGGCACGTTGCAGAAGTGGAACGGCACCGCCTGGACGGACGCGACGGCTGGCACGCTCGTTGGCAGCGGTGAGAAGCTGCAGTGGAAGGGCGCGGCGAACGCGAACGGGGAGCTCAATGCGTTCACGGTGAAGGCGTGGGACGGTGCGCTGGCATCGGCCACGGCGGTGCAGGTCAAGGCAACGGTCTTGCCCGTCAACGACGCACCGACGCTGACCACGATCACCACGCTCACCGGCTTCACCGAAGACACCTTCCGCGAGATCACCTACGCGGACCTGATCGCGGCGGCCGATGAGGCTGACGTCGAGAGCACCTCAGTGGGCTTCCGCATCGAGCTGGTCAGCACGGGCACGTTGCAGAAGTGGAATGGCACAGCCTGGGCGGACGCGACGTCCGGCACGCTCGTTGGCAGCAGTGAGAAGCTGCAGTGGAAGGGCGCGGCGAACGCGAACGGGGAGCTCAATGCGTTCACCGTCACGGCTTGGGACGGCGCGGCGGCATCGGCAACGGCCATCCAGGTCAAGGCGAACGTCTCGGCCGTCAATGACGCACCGACGCTGACCTCGGTCACCACGCTGACCGGCTTCACCGAAGACACCTTCCGCGAGATCACCTACGCGGACCTGATCGCGGCGGCTGACGAGGCAGACGTCGACAGCACCGCCGTAGGCTTCCGCATTGAGGCGGTCAGCACGGGGACGCTGCAGAAGTGGAATGGCACAGCCTGGACGGACGCGACGGCTGGCGCGCTGGTCGGCAGCGGCGACAAGCTGCAGTGGAAGGGTGCGGCGAACGCGAACGGCACGCTGGACGCTTTCACGGTGAAGGCGTGGGACGGTGCGGCGGCATCGGCTTCTGAGGTGCAGGTCCGTGCATCCATTGCCACGGTCAACGATGCGCCGACGTTGACCACGGTCGGCATGTTGACCGGCTTCACCGAAGCCACCTTTCGAGAGATCAGCCACGCCCAACTGGCTGCAGTGGCGGACGAGTCGGATGTCGATGGCGATGCCCTGAGCTTCCGCATCGAGTCCGTCAGCAGCGGCACGTTGCAGAAGTGGCTGGGTGGTGCCTGGCTTGACGTGACCCCGGGCGCGACCATCGTCTCGACAGGCGACCGCTTGCAATGGAAGGGACCGTCCGGCGCGAATGGATCGCTGGACGCCTTCACGCTGAAGGCATTTGACGGGGCACTGGTCTCGGACGTGCCCGTGCAGGTCAGAGCGCAGGTGAGCACGCTGGCTGCGTCCAACCATGCGCCGACGCTGTCGGCCATTCGCCCTCTGACGGGATTCACGGAAGATGCCTTCCAGGAGATCACGTACGCGCAGCTCAGAAACGCGGCTGATGCGTCCGACCTCGACGGCGACGCCTTGAGCTTCCGAATCGAATCGGTGAGCAGTGGCACGTTGCAGAAGTGGAACGGTGCGAGCTGGGTCGACATCGCCGCTGGTTCGACGATTGTGTCCATCGGCGACAGGCTGCAATGGAAGGGTGATCCCGACGCCAACGGCACACTGAACGCCTTCACGGTGAAGGCCTGGGACGGCACGGCGGCATCGGCCACATCCGTGCAGGTCCGAGCAGCCGTTGCCACGGCAAACGACGCACCGACGCTGACCTCGGTCACGACGCTGACTGGCTTCACCGAAGACACCTTCCGCGAGATCACCTACGCGGACCTGATCGCGGCGGCCGACGAGGCAGATGTCGACAGCGTTGGCCTGAGCTTCCGCATCGAAGCGATCAGCACAGGCACGCTGCAGAAGTGGAATGGCACGGCCTGGACAGATGCGACGGCCGGCACGCTGGTCGGTAGCGGTGAAAAGCTGCAATGGAAGGGCGCAGCCAACGCCAATGGCGAACTGAACGCGTTCATGGTCAAGGCCTGGGACGGCGCGGCGGCATCAGCCTCGGCAATCCAGGTCAAGGCGAACGTCTCGGCGGTCAATGACGCACCGACGCTGACGTCGGTCACAACACTCACCGGCTTCACCGAAGACACCTTCCGCGAGATCACCCACGCTGATCTGATCGCGGCGGCCGACGAGGCCGATATCGACAGCGCCTCCGTGGGCTTCCGCATCGAGGCGGTCAGCACGGGCACGCTGCAGAAGTGGAACGGCACCGCCTGGTCAGACGCAGCAGCCGGCACGATCGTCGGAAGCGGCGAGAAGCTTCAGTGGAAGGGCGTGCCCAACGCCAATGGCGAACTGAACGCGTTCACCGTCAAGGCATGGGACGGCGCGGCGGCTTCGGCCTCTGCCATCCAAGTCAAGGCGAACGTCACGGCCGTCAACGACGCACCCACGCTGACCTCGGTCACGACGCTCACCGGCTTCACCGAAGACACCTTCCGCGAGATCACCTACGCGGACCTGATCGCAGCGGGTGATGAGGCAGACATCGACAGCACCTCAGTGGGCTTCCGCATCGAGGCGGTCAGCACCGGCACGCTGCAGAAGTGGAGCGGCACCGCCTGGACAGATGCGACGGCCGGCACGCTGGTTGGTAGCGGTGAAAAGCTGCAATGGAAGGGCGCAGCCAACGCCAACGGCGAACTGAACGCGTTCACGGTCACGGCCTGGGATGGCGCGCTGGCCTCGGCCTCGGCCATCCAGGTCAAGGCGAGCGTCACGGCCGTCAACGACGCACCCACGCTGACGACGATCACCACGCTGACCGGCTTCACCGAGGACACCTTCCGCGAGATCACCTACGCGGAACTGATTGCAGCGGCCGACGAGGCCGATATCGACAGCGCCTCCGTGGGCTTCCGCATCGAGGCGGTCAGCACGGGCACGCTGCAGAAGTGGAACGGCACCGCCTGGTCGGATGCCGCAGCCGGCACGATCGTCGGCAGCGGCGAGAAGCTGCAGTGGAAGGGCGCGCTCAACGCCAACGGTGAGCAAAACGCGTTCACGGTCAAGGCCTGGGACGGCGCGCTGGCCTCGGCCTCGGCCATCCAGGTCAAGGCGAGCGTCGCGGCTGTCAATGATGCACCGACGCTGACCTCGGTCACCACGCTCACCGGCTTCACCGAGGACACCTTCCGCGAGATCACCTATGCAGACTTGATCGCGGCGGCCGACGAGGCCGATGTGGACAGCACCTCAGTGGGCTTCCGCATCGAGGCGGTCAGCACAGGCACGCTGCAGAAGTGGAACGGCACCGCCTGGTCGGATGCCCCAACCGGCACGATCGTCGGTAGCGGCGAGAAGCTTCAGTGGAAGGGCGCAGCCAACGCCAACGGCGAGCTCAACGCATTCACCGTCACGGCTTGGGACGGCGCGCTGGCCTCGGCCTCGGCCATCCAGGTCAAGGCGAGCGTCACGGCCGTCAATGACGCACCGACGCTGACGACGGTCACCACTCTGACCGGCTTCACCGAAGACACGTTCCGCGAGATCACCTACGCGGACCTGATCGCAGCGGCCGACGAGGCTGACATCGACAGCGCCTCCGTGGGCTTCCGCATCGAGGCGGTCAGCACGGGCACGCTGCAGAAGTTTGTCAGCGGCGTTTGGTCCGATGTAGTGGCGGGCACGACGACGGTTGCCTTCGGCGAGAAGCTTCAGTGGAAGGGCGCAGCCAACGCTAATGGCGAACTGAACGCGTTCACCGTCAAGGCCTGGGACGGCGCGCTGGCCTCGGCCTCTGCCATCCAGGTCAAGGCCAGCGTCACGGCCGTCAACGACGCACCGACGCTGACCACGATCACCACTCTGACCGGCTTCACCGAAGACACCTTCCGCGAGATCACTCACGCGGACCTGATCGCAGCGGCCGATGAGGCTGACATCGACAGCACCTCAGTGGGCTTCCGCATCGAGGCGGTCAGCACCGGCACGCTGCAGAAGTGGAGCGGCACCGCCTGGACAGATGCGACGGCCGGCACGCTGGTTGGTAGCGGTGAAAAGCTGCAATGGAAGGGCGCAGCCAACGCCAACGGCGAACTGAACGCGTTCACGGTCACGGCCTGGGATGGCGCGCTGGCCTCGGCCTCGGCCATCCAGGTCAAGGCGAGCGTCACGGCCGTCAACGACGCACCCACGCTGACGACGATCACCACGCTGACCGGCTTCACCGAGGACACCTTCCGCGAGATCACCTACGCGGAACTGATTGCAGCGGCCGACGAGGCTGACAGCGACAGCGCCTCCGTGGGCTTCCGCGTCGAAGCGGTGAGTACCGGCACGCTGCAGAAGTGGAACGGCACCGCCTGGACAGATGCGACGGCCGGCACGCTGGTTGGCAGCGGTGAAAAGCTGCAATGGAAGGGCGCAGCCAACGCAAATGGCGACACGATCCGCGCCGGCCGTGGCAACAGCCGGCTGATCGGCGGTGCCGGCGACGACGTCATCACCACCGGCGACGGCAACAACCTGGTCGACGCCGGCAGCGGCAACGACCGCGTCACCGTCGGCCAGGGCGACAACATCGTCCACGGCGGCGCCGGCAACGATGTGCTGCGGGCGGGCAACGGCGTCAACGTCCTGTACGGCGAAGACGGCAACGACGACATCGTCGGCGGCAGCGGCGACGACACCGTGCTGGGTGGCAACGGCAGCAACGTGCTGGACGGCGGTGCCGGCATCAACACGCTGTCCTATGCCGGCGTGACGGTGAACCTGACGGTCTCGCTGGCGTCGCTCACGGCCCAGTCGACCGGCTGGTCGACCGACACGCTGCAACGCTTCCAGCGCCTGATCGGCGGTTCCGGTGCCGACCTGCTGACCGGCAGCGATGTCGACAACACGCTGCAGGGCGGTGACGGCAACGACACGCTGATCGGCGGGCTCGGCAGCGACATCTACGTCGGCGGCGCCGGCCTGGACACCGCGAGCTTCACGGCGTCCGCTGCGGGCGTGACGGCCAGCCTGGCGCCGAGCGGTGCCGTCGTCGACCAGGCCACCGGCAAGGCCATCGGCACGGCCACCGGTGAAGGCACCGACACGCTGTGGCAGATCGAGAACCTGACGGGCTCGGCCTTCGGCGACGACCTGACCGGCGACAGCTTCGCCAACGTGCTGAACGGCCGCGCCGGGCGCGACATCCTGGCCGGTGGTGCGGGGGCGGACACCTTCGTCATCGACTCGGCCATCGGGCTGTCGATCGTGGAGCCCTACCTGATCGACGGTCTGCGCGTTGCCGATGCCAGCGACCGCAGCGTGTTCTACCTCACCGTCGGTGGCGGCCTGAAGGCGAGCTGCGAGCTCAAGCTGGTCGACAGCATCACGATGGCCAATGGCCCCTACCTGCCCGACACGCGGTCCTACGCGCCGCTGGTGACCCTGAGCGGCACGTCGGCCGATGGCACGGTCGACGGGCTGGTGACGGCGCTGAAGGCCGACAGCGACTACGCCACGATCAGCAGCTACTACTCGATCAGCGCCGGCACGGGCAGCCACAACGGCCAGCTCGTCGTCGACTTCACGGCAAGTCGCATCTTCATGGCGGCCAACCTGAAGGTGGCGGGCCTGGGCATCGACCTGGTGTCGGACTTCGAGTCGGGCAGTGACCACCTCCAGCTGTCGTCGAGCGTGTTCACCGCGCTGGGCGCCACGACCGGCGGCGTGCTCGATGCGTCGCGGCTGTGCCAGGCACCTGCGGCGGCCACGGCGTCCACGCGCATCCTGTACGACGCGACCAGCGGCAGCGTGAGCTATGACCCCGACGGCTCGGGCAGCGCCAGTTCGGCGGTGCTGTTCGCGCAGCTGCTCAACAAGCCGGCGACGCTGTCGGCGAACGACTTCACGGTCCTTTGAGCGGCGCCGGGCCGGCCGTCGTGGGCCGGCCCGGTGCGAGCTGCGCCTGCGCCAGCTCGCGGAACTCGGTCGGCGTGCGGCCGGTCTGCTTCTTGAAGAAGCGGCCGAAGTAGGCCTCGTCGGCATAGCCCAGCAGCGCGGCCACCTGCTTCACGCTGAGGATCGAGTAGACGAGCTCGCGCTCGGCCTCGTGCACCACGCGGGCGTTGATGACGTCCAGCGCCGAGATGCCCAGCAGCTCGCGGCACAGGCGCGAGAGCTGGCCCGCGCTGATGCCCAGCGGGTCGGCGTAGTCGTCCAGTGCGAGCCGCTCGCGGAAACGTTCATCGACCATCGCGCGGAAGCGCTCGACCTGCGCGGCCTTGCGATTGCGCGTGCCGGCCTCGCCGTCGGCATCGGTGCGCAGCGCGGCGGTGATGCGGGCGATCTGCACGAACACCGCCATCAGCAGCGCCATGCCGGCGCTGGCCTCGCCGCTCTGGTGCGCGCGGGTCTCGCGGTCCAGCGCCTGGAACAGTGGCAGCAGCGCGCCGACATGCCGGCTGGCATCGCCGATGCCGTCGAGCAGGCCGATCGCCAGCGGCTTGCGGATCTGCGCCAGCAGCCCCGGCGCGGCCACCGCCGCCAGCGATTCGAGCGGCCGCTGCGCGGCGGTCACGACCGGGCCGTCCACGTCGCGCAGCCACTGGAAGCCGTGCACGTGCCGGCTCGGCACCACGATCAGCGCGGGCGCGCGCAGCGTGTGGCGCTCGCCGTCGATCAGCACGTCGCCACCGCCATCGGTCAGGTAGAGCACCTGGATCAGGCCGTCGTGCACATGCGGGTCGATGCGGTAGTCGTGCATCGACGAACGCACGTGGATCTGCTCGCAATGGACCATGTCCAGCCAGGCCGGCTGGACCTCGTGGCCGTAGAGCGCGTAGCTCGGGATGCTGGAGTTCATGCGGGTTTCTCCCAGAAGCTCGTGCACGAATTGTCCGACTCTCTGCCGCGATTGTCGATTGAGGCCGGAGGGCCCGCTTCCTACGATCCGCCCCACGTCAACAAGGAGATGTGGTGGACGCGACAGCCCCCAGGCCGGCCGATGGTGCAGGCCGCCAGCCGCATGGAAAGCCCGAAAAGTCTGGTGACCTGAGCCGGCACTGGCTGGGTCTGGCCGGCCGTGTCGTGGTCGTCAGCGGGGCCGCCAGCGGCATCGGCCGTGCGATCGCGGAAGGCCTGTGCGAGGCCGGCGCGAAGGTCGCGCTGGTCGACCGGGACGCCGACGGCGTGCACGCCACCACCGCCACGCTGCGGGCCGCCGGCGGCGAGGTGCTGGGCCTCGCCTGCGACATCGCCGACGAGGCCGGCGTGCGCGCCGCCGCCGAGCGGGTGCGCGGCGAACTCGGGCCCGTCGCCGGCCTGGTCAACAACGCCGGCCTGCTGCGCGCCGGTCCGCTGGCCGATGTCACGCTGGCCGACTGGAACACCGTGCTGTCGGTCAACCTGACCGGCTACCTGCTGTGTGCGCGCGAGTTCGGTGCCGACATGCGTGCCGCCGGCCACGGCAGCATCGTCCACATCGCCAGCATCTCGGCGCTGCATCCGCAGACCCGCAGCGGCGCCTACAGCGCGAGCAAGGCCGGCGTGCTGCTGCTCAACAAGCAGCTGGCGGCCGAGTGGGGCCCGCTGGGCGTGCGCAGCAACGCCATCTGCCCCGGAATGATCCGCACGGCGCTGTCGGCCCGCTTCTACGAGGTGCCGGGCTTCGAGGCCCGTCGCGCCGCCGTCACCGCCAGCCGCCGCGTCGGCGAGCCGGTCGACATCGCCGATCCGACGCTGTTCCTGCTGAGCGACCGCGCCGCCTATGTCAACGGCACCGAGCTGGTGGTCGACGGCGGGCTCGACTGCATGTTGATGGACATGGTCCCGCGCCCCGGCTTCAACGACACCGCGGCGCTGCCGTCGGCCCCGGTGACGACCCCGGTGACGACCCCATTGGTGACCCCGTCGGTGACCCTGACCTGAACCGGCCGACACGAGAGAACCCCGATGAACACGACGAACTGTGACGTGCTGGTGATCGGCTCCGGTGCCGGCGGCCTGTCGGCGGCGCTGGCCGCACGCAAGGCCGGACTGTCGGTGATCGTGGCCGAAAAGGCGCCCGTCTTCGGTGGCACCACCGCCTTCAGCGGCGGCGTGCTGTGGATCCCCGGCAACCGCCACGCCCGCGAACGCGGCATCGCCGACAGCCGCGAGGCCGCCCGCGAGTACCTGCGCCAGGAGACCGGCGAGTGGTTCGACGAGGCCGCCTGCGAGCTGTTCCTCGACCACGCCGCCGAGATGGTCGACTGGTTCGAGCGCGAGACCTCGGTGCGCTTCGTGCCGACGCTCTACCCGGACTACCACCCGACCGTGCCCGGTGGCGTCGACATCGGCCGCTCGATCCTGGCCGCGCCGTTCGACATCCGCCAGCTCGGCGCCGACATGGCGCGGCTGCGTCCGCCGCTGGCGACCATCACCTTCATCGGGATGATGTTCAACTCGTCGAACGCCGACCTGAAGCACTTCTTCCGCGCGACGAAGTCGCTGACGTCCTTCCTCTACGTCTGCCGCCGGCTGGCCACCCACCTGAAGGAGCTGGCGCTGTACCGGCGCGGCGTGCAGGTCACCAGCGGCAATGCGCTGGCGGCGCGGCTGGCCCATTCGGCGCTCGGCCTGGGCGTGCCGATCTGGACCGACAGCCCGGCGCGCCGCCTGCTGATCGAGGACGGCCGCGTGGTCGGCGCGCTGCTGCGGCGTAATGGCGCCGACGTGACCGTGCGGGCGCAGCACGGCGTCGTGCTGGCCTGCGGCGGCTTCCCGCATGACCACGAGCGCATCGCGCAGGCCTATCCGCACCTGCGGCGCGGGGGCGAGCACCTGTCGCCGGTGCCCGAGCACAACACCGGCGACGGCATCCGGCTGGCCGAGACGGTCGGCGCGAAGCTGGAGATCCGCTTCCCGGCCACGTCGGCCTGGATGCCGGTCTCGAAGGTGCCCCATGCAGACGGCAGCCACGGCGTGTTCCCGCACCTGCTGGACCGCTACAAGCCCGGGATCATCGGCGTGACCCGCAACGGCCGGCGCTTCTGCAACGAGTCAGAGTCCTATCACGACGTCGGCGCCGCGATGATCCGCGCCTGCGAAGGCCAGGCCGAGACCGCGATGTGGCTGGTCTGCGACCAGCAGGCGCTGTCGCGCTACGGCCTGGGCCATGTCAAGCCGGCGCCCATGCCGATCGCCGGACCGCTCCGGCGCGGCTACCTGCTGCGGGGCAGCACGCTGGCCGAGCTGGCCGAACGCGCCGGCATCGACGCGGCCGGCCTGGAGGCCACCGTGGCCGAATACAACGAGGGCGCACGCGAGGGCGTCGACCGCCAGTTCGGTCGCGGCACGACCACCTTCAACCGCTACCTGGCCGACCCGGAGAACTGCCCGAACCCCTGCGTCGCGCCGATCGGGGCCGGGCCGTATTACGCGGTCAAGGTCGTGATGGGTGACCTGGGCACCTTCGACGGCCTGGACACCACCCCGCACGGCGAGGTGCTCGACGCCGAGCGCCACGTCATCCCCGGCCTCTGGGCGGTGGGCAACGACCGCGCCAGCCTGATGGGCGGCAACTACCCGGCCGCCGGCATCACGCTGGGTCCGAACATGACCTTCGGCTGGCTGACCGGCCGGGCCATCGCGCGGGAGGCCGCCCATGCCGGCTGAGCTGCATTCCGCGACCATCGTGGCCAGCGCCAAGCCACTGGTCGACCACCGCGTCTACACCATCACGCTGCGCCGGATGGCCGAGTTCATCGAGGTCTTCGACCGCCTGGCCATGCCGGTGCTGATGGCCACGCTGGGCCACCCGCTGGGCTTCTGGACCAGCGTGGTCGGACCGCAGAACCAGTTCGTCCACCTGTGGGGCTATGACAGCCTGGCCGACTACGAGGCGCGTTGCCGCGCCCGCGACACGCACCCCGACTTCCCGGCCTACCTGGCGGCCTCGGGCCACCTGATCACCGCGCAGGAGACCCGCCTGATCCGGCGCGCCGAGCTGCCCCTGCTGCAGGCCTGGACCCCGGGGGCGCGTGCATGAGCGCCGATCCGAAGACGGCTCGCGTGGCCGCCAGCGTGGCCGTTGTCACCGGTGCGGCCGACGGCATCGGCTGGGCCACCGCGCAGCGCCTGGCGGTCGACCATGACCATGTCGCGCTGCTGGATCTGCGCAGCGACGAGGTGGTCGCCCGTGCCGCCGCACTCGGCCCCGCCCACCTCGGTCTGGGCTGTGACGTGACGCAGGAAACCTCGATCAACACGGCCATCGCGGCGATCCTGGCCGCCTTCGGCCGGATCGACACGCTGGTCAACAACGCCGGCATCGGCGACCAGGCCGGCGCGACGGTCGACCAGGACGCGGCGGCCTTCGACCGCGTGCTCGCCGTGCATCTGCGCGGCACCTTCCTGATGAGCCGCGACGTCGGCCGCGTGATGCTGGCCCAGGGCGGCGGCGCGATCGTCAACCTCGCGTCCATCGTCGCGTCGGCCGGCATCCCCGGGCGCAATGCCTACGGCGCGGCGAAGGCCGGCATCGTCGGCATGACGCAGGCGATGGCGGTCGAGTGGGGCCTGCGCGGCGTGCGCGTCAACGCGGTGGCGCCGGGTTATGTGCGCACCGCGCTGGTCGACCGGCTGGTCGGGCAGGGCGCCTTGAAGACCGATGCCATCGAGGCCCGCACGCCGATGGGCCGCATGGGCCGGCCGGACGAGATCGCCGAGGCGATCGCCTTCCTGGCCTCGCCGGCGGCCAGCTACATCACCGGCTCGGTGCTGAAGGTCGACGGCGGCTGGACCGCCCACGGCGGAACGATTCCGGCCGTGCCGCCGGTCGTCGGGCAGGGCCGCTGAGCGGTCACACGGGACACCAGGAGACAAGCAGATGACCATCCACCTCTTCAACGGCCTCGTCTACGGCGCGCTGCTGATCGTGATGTGCTCGGGGCTGGCGCTGATCTACGGCCTGCGCCGGGTCGTCAACTTCGCGCACGGCTCGCTCTACATGCTGGGCGCCTACCTTGGCTATTCGATCGCGCTGCAGAGCAACTTCTGGGTCGCGCTGCTGGTCTCGCCGGCGCTGATGGCCGTGCTGGGCGTGGTGATCGACCGCTGGGGCTTCCGGCTGCTGCAGGACCGCGATCCGCTGTCGGTCGTGCTGGTCACCTTCGGCGGCCTGCTGGTCATCGAGGACCTCGTGCAGACGGTCTGGGGCAAGAGCAACCTGTCGGTCAGCGCACCGGCCGCGCTGGCCTTCTCGGTCGACCTGTGGGGCACGCCGGTGCCGGCCTACCGGATCGGCGTGATCGTCGTCGGCGCGGCTGTCGCGATCGGCCTGACGCTGTGGCTGCGCCACTCGCGCGTCGGCCTGTTCGTGCGCGCCGCCAGCACCGACCCGGTCACCACCGCCATGCAGGGCGTGCACACCGATGCGCTCAGCGCGATGGTGGTGGGACTGGGCACGGCGCTCGCGGGCCTGGCCGGCGTGGTCGCCGCGCCCTTCCTGTCGCTGTCGCCGTCGATGAGCAGCGACGTGATCATCGACAGCTTCGTGGTCGTCGTGATCGGCGGCCTCGGCAGCCTCGCCGGCGCCTTCATCGCCGCGATGGCGCTGGGCCTGGTGCAGGCGCTCGGCGCGGTCTGGCTGCCCGATGCCTCGGTGCTGCTGCCCTTCCTGCTGATGGTGGCGATCCTGCTGTGGAAGCCGGCGGGCTTCGCCGGCAGCCGCACCTGAGCGCACCGATCCCACCGACCCCCCGCGGAAGACCGTCCATGACCCCCGTGCAACTCCTCCTGTCCGCCGCCGGCGCCCTGGCCGTCGGTGTCGCGGTCGCCCTCGGCGTGGCCTCCGGCACCGTGCTGTCGCTGCTGACGCAGGCCACGATCTACGCGATCTTCGCGTTGGGCGTGGGCCTGCTGCTGCGCCAGAACGGCATGGTCAGCTTCGGCCATGCGCTGTACTTCGGCGCGTCCGGCTACGTCGTCGCGATCCTGCTGCAGCTCAAGGCCATGCCGGCCGAATGGGCCGTGCTGGTCGCCATCGCCGGCCTGACCGTGCTGGCCTTCGTGATCGGGCTGGTGATCGTGCGGGTGCCCGGCGTCGCCTTCGGCATGCTGACGCTGGCGGTCGGCCAGATGGCCTACCTGACGGCGTCGCGCTCGCGCGGCCTGACCGGCGGTGCCGACGGCATGTTCGATCGACTGGCCGTCGACGCTGTTCGGCCTGCCGATCTCGCTGGTCACCCGGCCGGCCAGCCTGCTGCTGATCAGCTGGGGCGCGCTGGTGCTGGCCCTGCTGCTGCTGGCGCTGCTGCTGCGCTCGCGCTTCGGCGACATCACCGAGGCGGTGCGCGACAACGAGGAACGTGCCCGCTTCATCGGCATCCGCACGCTGCTGCCGCGTGCGGCGGTCTACGCGCTGTCGGCGACCGTGACCTCGCTGGCCGGCGTGCTGGCCGCCCTCAACACCGGCTTCATCTCGCCCGAGTCGCTGCACTGGAGCCTGTCGGGCGTGGCGCTGATGATGGTCGTTGTCGGCGGCACCCGCGTGCTGTGGGGCCCTGCGCTCGGCGCGGCCGTGTACTTCCTGGCCAAGGACGTGCTGGGCGACCACGCGCAGCACTGGATGGCGATCTTCGGCATCGCGCTGATCGTGGTGATCGTGTTCGCGCCCGAAGGCCTGTCGGGCTTCGTCCAGCGGCTCTGGACACGCCGGCCCGGGTCACCCGACCGGACCGCCCGCCGCGCGGAAGGCCCGATCAACACGCGCATCGCGAGGACCTGACCATGACCGACTACGTGCTGCAGACCGACGACGTGGCGATCCACTATGGCGGCGTCAAGGCGCTCGACGGCGTCGCGCTGACGCTCGAACGTGGCCAGATCCGCGGCCTGATCGGCCCGAACGGCGCCGGCAAGTCGACCGTGATCGACGCCATCACCGGCCGCCGCCGGCTGACCCGCGGCCAGGTCCTGCTGGGCGGTCAGGACGTGACCGCGCTGGGCGTCGTCGAACGGCGCCAGCGCGGCCTGTCGCGCAGCTTCCAGCGCACCAGCGTGTTCGGCCAGATGCGGGTGCGCCAGCAGGTCGAGCTGGCGTCGCACCAGATGGGCAGCGAGGACCCGGGCGCCGATGCCGACGATGTCCTGCAGGAGCTGTCGCTCGACGCCATGGCCGACACGCTGGCGGTCGACCTGGGTTACGGCGAACAGCGCCGGCTGGACCTGGCGCTGGCACTGGTCGGCCGGCCGAGCGTTCTGCTGCTGGACGAGCCGATGGCCGGCCTGTCGGTGCAGGAGTCGCTCGACCTGGCCCAGCACCTGAAGGCGCTGACGACCCGCCGCGATGTCTCGGTGCTGCTGGTCGAACACGACATGGACGTGGTCTTCGGCATCTCCGACCAGGTGACCGTGTTCGAGCTGGGCCGTGTCATCGCCCAGGGCAGCCCGGCCCAGGTGCGGGCCGATCCGCGTGTCCGCGAGGCCTACCTCGGCAGCGCGGCCTGAACCGCGCGACCCGCTGCAACCCCGATCACGACGAGGCGAAACCGATGTCCACCCCCTTGCTCGAACTCGAAGGCGTCCAGTCGTACTACGGCTCGGCCCACATCCTGCACGGCCTGGACCTGCGCGTGGACGCGGGCGAACGGGTCGCGCTGATCGGCCGCAATGGCGTGGGCAAGACCACCGTCGTCAACACCGTGCTGGGCCTGGCCTCGCTGCGCGGCGGCCGTGTCGCATTGGCCGGCCGCGCGATGCCGCGCCCGCGCACCTACATGGCCGCGCAGCGCGGCGTGGTCGTGGTGCCGCAGGGCCGCCGCATCGTCGCCAACCTGACGGTCGAGGAGAACCTCCGGCTCGGTGCCGCCACCGGCCGCAAGGGCCACTGGACCGTGCCCGAGGTCTACCGGCTGTTCCCGATCCTGCAGGAGCGCGCGCACACGCCCGGCACCGCGCTGTCCGGCGGCCAGCAGCAGATGCTGGCGGTGGGTCGCGCGCTGATGGCCAACCCGTCGCTGATCCTGCTGGACGAGCCGACCGAAGGCCTGGCGCCGGTCATCGTCGACCAGCTCGGCGTGATCTTCAACGAGGTCGCCCGCCAGGGCACCGCGCTGCTGCTGATCGAACAGAACATGACCCTCGTTGCCCGTGTCGCCGAGCGTTATTGCGCGATGGCCAAGGGCTCGGTCGTCGCACAAGGCCGTGTCGCCGAGACCAGCCTGGACGAGCTGCACCGGCACGTGATGGTCTGACCCTTGCCCCCTGGCGCCTGCGCCGCGTCTTTCCCTGCCCCCCACCACACCACAACCGAAGGAGACCCCCCATGACCTCGAACCTCGACCGCCGCCAGCTTTCCCGACTTGCCCTGGCCGCCCTGGCCACGTTTGCCACGGGCCTTGCCGCCATTCCCGTTGCCGCGCAGGCCCAGGCCAAGGACCCCGTCCGCGTCGGCCTGGTCAGCTCGAAGTCGGGCGTGTTCGCGCAACAGGGCGAGGAGGTCATCCGCGCCGTCAAGTTCGCGATCGACGAGGCCAATGCCAAGGGCGGCGTCGATGGCCGCAAGGTCGAGGTCGCCGAGGCCGATGACGAGGGCACGCCCGATGCCGGCCGGCGTGTCGCCGAGAAGCTCGCCCGAGACGGCTACAACCTGCTGATCGGCGCGATCCCGTCGTCGATCTCGCTGGCGCTGGCGCCCAACCTGGAACGCTGGGATGCGGCCTATTTCGTCGTCGCCAGCAAGAGCGACAAGATCACCGGCGACACCTGCAAGCCGCGTGTCTTCCGCACCAACCACTCGGACGCGATGGACATCGCCATGATCAGCGAGTGGGCCAAGGGCTTCAAGGAGAAGACCTATGCGTCGATGGCGGCCGACTACGTCTGGGGCCGCGACTCGGCCGAGTCCTTCGCCAAGGCCGTCAAGGCACAGGGCAAGGAGGTCAAGCTGCAGCTCTACGCACCGCTGGGCACGAAGGACTTCTCGCCCTTCATCGCCCAGCTGAAGGAGGCCAAGGTCGACGCGATCTGGGTTGCCGAGACCGGCCGCGACGCCATCGCCTTCGTCAAGCAGGCGCAGGAGTTCGGCCTGATCCCGCAGACGAAGCTGGTCGGGCATTCGCTGATCCTGAACTTCATGATCAACGCGACCGACAAGTCGCTGGAAGGCACGCCCGGCACGACCGGCTACACACCCGACATCGACACGCCGCGCAACAAGGCCTTCGTGGCCGCGTGGAAGGCCAAGTTCAACCGCCTGCCGACCGACAACGAGGGCCAGGCCTACAACGGCGCGCAGGTCATGTTCGAGGGCGTGAAGCTGGCCAAGAGCGCCAAGCCGGCCGATGTCAGCAAGGCCCTGAGCGGCGCCCAGATCGACTCGATCTACGGCAACGTGCAGATGCGGGCGGCCGACAACCAGCTGATGCTGCCGAACTTCGTCGGCCGCGCGAAGGTGGTCGACGGCCAGCTGCGCCCGGTGATCGAACAGACCTTCGCTGCCAGCTCGATGCCCGGCCCGTCGCCGCTGTGCAAGATGTGACCGCCGGCCGGCGCTGAGCCCGCCGGTCCTACCGCTCCCGTCAAAACCGGAATACCATTCCACTATTGGAATTGATTCCGGTTTTGTGCTTTCTGAGCCTTGGATCCATCGAGACCTCGCCCGCCATGCCTCTGCTCCAGACCCTCGCCTCCCTGCCGCCCGAAGCCGCCTACGACCTGGTCGTGATCGGCGCAGGCGGCGCCGGCCTGTCGACCGCCCTGCACGCGGCGATCGACGGTGCGAAGGTGCTGGTGGTCGAACGCACCGGCTTGGTCGGCGGCACGACCGCCTGGTCGGCCGGCACGACCTGGATCCCGTGCACCCGCCATGCGAAGGCGGTGCCGGGCGAGGACAGCCTGGCGCAGGCCGAGGCCTATCTCGACCGCGTCGTCGGCGGCCATGCCGATGCCGCGCTGCGACGCGCCTTCCTGGCCCACGGCGCCGAGGCGGTCGAACGCTTCGAGCGGCACACCGACGTCCGCTACCGGCCCTATGCGCTGCACCCGGACTACGAGTCCGACATCGAAGGGTCGACCTTGCGCGGCCGGGCGCTGGAGCCGCTGCCCTTCGACGGTCGCCTGCTCGGTGAGCTGTTCGGCCTGCTGCGACCGCCGATCCCCGAGTTCACCGTGCTGGGCGGCATGATGGTCGACCGCACCGACATCAACCACCTGCTGGCGATGGGCCGGTCGTGGCGTTCCTTGCGCCATGCGCTGGCCATCATCGGCCGCCATGCACGCGACCGCCTGAGCCACCCGCGCGGCACCCGGCTGGTGATGGGCAATGCGCTGGTCGCACGTCTGCTGCATTCGCTGGCGCAGCGCGCCAACGTGAGCTTGCTGGTCGACACCCGCCTGCGCGAGATCCACGCCGGCACCGATGCCGCCGGCGCCCGTGCGATCGAGGCCATCACGCTGGAAGCCGCCGGCCAGACCCGTCGCCTCACCGTGCGCGGCGGCCTGGTGCTGGCCAGCGGCGGCATCAACCGCGACCCCGAATGGCGCGCGCGCATGCTGCCCGGCATCCCCCTCAACTGGTGCCCCGGCGCGCCCGGCCACACCGGGCAGGCGCAGGCGCTGGCGCTGCAGCTGGGCGCCCGTCATGGCGACGGCGCGGCCAGCCCGACCTTCTGGGCGCCGGTGTCCCTGCGTCGCCGCGCCGACGGCAGCACGGCGGTCTTCCCGCACTTCGTCATGGACCGCGCCAAGCCCGGCATGCTGACCGTCAACCAGGCCGGCCGGCGCTACCTCAACGAGAGCATGTCCTACCACCGCTACGGCCTGGCGATGCAGGCCGAGCAGCGCCGCAACGACCGCGGTGAGCCCGGCGCGGCGGCGGCCCTGCCGTCCTACATCGTCTGCGACGCGACGGCGCTCAAGCGCTACGGGCTGGGCATGGTCCGCCCGGGCGGCAACGGCCTGGCCGCCTTCATCGCCGACGGCTACCTGACCACAGGCGCGACGCTGGCCGACCTGGCCCGCCAGCTCGACATCGACGCCGCCACGCTCGAAGCCACCGTGGCCACCCACAACCGCCACGCCGAGGCCGGCCACGACCCCGACTTCGGCCGCGGCGTCACCGCCTACCAGCGCAACATCGGCGACGCCACCTGGCCCGGCCGCAACCCCAACCTGGGCGCCATCACGACCGGTCCGTTCTACGCCGTCAAGGTCTACCCCGGCGACATCGGCGCCGCCATCGGCCTGCAGACCGACGACCGCGCCCGCGTCCTCGACACCCACGGCACCCCGATCGCCGGCCTCTACGCGGTCGGCAACGACGCCCAGTCGATCATGGGCGGCACCTACCCCGGCCCCGGCATCACGATCGGGCCGGGGATGGTGGCGGGCTATCTGGCGGCGCGGGATGCCGTGGGGCGCCTGCCGACACACGCCTGACCGGTTTCGGGCGGTGACGCGAAGGCGGGTTGAAGGCGGAGGCACCCTTCAGAGGGTGTCCGTTCCGCTCGCGTCACGCGGACAGTGGCGGCTCCTGACCGGAGCACGCCTTGTTGACCCAGAAAGCACCTGAATCGACCGTTGATTCGATATCAGAAACTGATATCGTTCAATCGTGAACTCCCGTCACCGGAGGACGCTGGAGGCGGTTTTCGACGTTCCGACCCGCGTCTCGATTCCGTTCGCGGACATCGAGGCGCTGTTCGTGGCGATTGGGGCCCAGGTGCGCGAACGCGAGGGTTCGCGCGTCTGCTTCGTCCTGGCGGATGGCCGGCAATGGCGTTGCCATCGACCCCATCCGGGCAAGGACGCCCGCCGCTACCAGGTCGACGAAGCGCGGGAGTTGTTGATCGACGCAGGAATCCGACCGTGAACACCATGACCCACCAGGGCTACACCGCCCGCATCGACTTCGATGACCGCGACGGCGTCTTTGTCGGGCGTCTGCTGGGGATCTGGCACCTGATCAGCTTTCATGCCGACAACGTCGGCGGCCTTCGCACGGCCTTTCATGCGGCCGTGCAGGACTATCTCGACGACTGTGCGGCGCAGGGCGTGAGCCCCGAGAAGCCCGCGTCGGGCAAGCTGTTGCTGCGGGTGTCGCCGCAGGTGCATGCGCAGGCGCTGGTGGCGTCGCAGGCGGCTGGCATGAGCCTCAACCAGTGGGTCGGCGAGGCCCTGCAGCGGGCGATCGAGGCGGCTGGCGAGCGTTGACGGCCGCGCGCCTCAGGTGCGATCGGTTGAGGCTTCCGTCGCCTCTCTGGCCACCCGCCGCGCATCCGCCAGCGCCAGCACCCGATCGGTCGCCTCGATCGCCAGCCGGGCCCAGGCCTCGTAGCCCATCGCGGGGGCGCGGGACTCGCTGGGGACCTCGATGCTGATGGGCAGGTCGGCCGGCAGGCGCGAGAAGATCTCGACCAGGTCGATGCCACCTTCGCCCGGCAGCAGGCGTTCGCAGCGGGCGTCGTGGATCAGGCCGGCGACCGTTGTCGGGCCGGGCACCAGGCCGTCGCAGATCTGGGCGTAGTGCAGGCGCTGGCGCGGCCAGCCGGCGAGGTCCTGCAGGCGGCTGGGTGAACGGGCGAAGTGCAGGGCGTCGAACAGCACGGCCGCGTTGGGCTGGTCGGCCGCCGCGACGATGCGTTGGGCGGCGGCCAGCGTCGGCACTGCTGTCCACGGCATGAACTCGAGGTCGGCGCTCAGGCCGTGGCTGGCGGCGGCCTCGCAGAAGGTGGCGTAGGACGCCGTCAGGCGGGCCTCGTCCGGGTCGTCCCCGGCGACCAGCACGTGCGCCGCGCCCAGTTCGGCACCGCAGGCCAGGAAGGCCTCGAAGCGGCCGGGTTCGAAGTCGGCGTCCAGGCGCGCGACCTCCAGGTCCAGCACGCGCACGCCGGTGTCGCGGATGGCGGCCAGCGTCTCGCGGCGGGCCGCGTCATCGCGCATCAGCGGGTGGTGCAGGCCGCCGGGTGCCGTCGGCAGCAGGCGGATGCCGGCGGCCTGGCAGCCGGTCGCGGCGGCCAGCCGGACCATCTGCGCCGGGGCGAGCGGCAGGGCCATCAGCTGGGCAAGCGAATAGGGGCGTGATCGCGTCATGGCGTGTCTTTCTGGACGTCATCGGGCATCGACAAGGGTTGGCCGGCCGCGTGGTGGGCCAGCACGTAGCCGAAGGTCATGGCAGGACCCAGCGTGATGCCGCCGCTGGGGTAGTGGCCGCCCATCAGGCTGGCCATGTCGTTGCCGGCGGTGTAGAGGCCGGGGATGGGCTCGCCGCGGTCATCGAGCACGCGGGCATGGGCATCGGCGGCCAGCCCCGCGAAGGTGCCCAGGCTGCCGGGCACGATGCGCAGCGCGTAGTAGGGGCCGTGTTCGATCGGTGCGACGCAGGGGTTCGGTCCGGCGTGTTCGGCATCGCCCTGCATGCGGTCGTAGGCGGTCTCGCCGCGACCCCAGGCCGGATCGCGGCCCTCGCGGGCATGCACGTTGTAGCCGGCCACCTCGTCGACCAGGCCGGCCGCGTCGATGCCGCAGCGGCGCGCCAGCGCGTCCAGCGTGTCGGCGCGCTGCAGGTAGCCGTTGTGCAGCCACGGTGCCAGCGGGAAGGGCCACGGCTTGCTGTGGCCCAGGCCGTAGCGGCGCTGGAAGCGGTGGTCGCAGATCAGCCAGGCCTGCAGCGGCTGGCCGGGGCGGGCGCTGGCTTCGCCCAGACGGTCGAACAGGCCGCGCATGAAGCTGTGGTAGTTGCCGGCCTCGTCAGCAAAACGCCGGCCGCTGGCATCGACCGCGATCAGGCCGGGCTTGCCCCGTTCGACCAGATGCACGAAGGCATCGAGCCGCCCGTTCGATCGCCGCAGCAGCGACACCGGTGCCCAGGCGCCGGCATGGGCGACGCCGGTGTTGACCGCGGCCCCGATGGCCTCGGCCATGCGCAGGCCGTCGCCGGTGTTGCAGGGCGGCGCGGCGCTGGGGTGTTCGCGGCCGGTCGGGGCGTGGCGGAACAGCGCGGCCTTGCGCGCGTCGTCGTGCGGGAAGCCGCCGGTGGCCAGCACCACGCCGCGTGTCGCCTTGAAGAGTTGCTCGTGCCCATCGGGATTGCGGACGATCACGCCGGTCACGCGTCCGCTGTCGTCGCGCACCAGCGACCGCGCCGCGTGCTCGTGCAGCAGCGTCACGCCGGCCTCGCGGGCCGATGCCAGCAGCGCGGCGGCCAGCGCGTTGCCGCCCATGCGCAGGCGGCCCTGGCCGTGCGTCAGCCGGTCGCGAGCATGGCGCAGCAGCCGGCCGCTGACGTAGGCGAACGAGTCCCAGGCCCGGTTGGCGCGCATGAAGTGCCGCAGGTCGCTGCCGATGCTCATGCCCAGCCAGCTGAGGATGTCGCGCGGCGGACGCAGCCGCGCCATCAGCGTGCGCCCGAGCCGGGCCGCGTCGAACGGTGCGGCGCAGACCGATCGGCCGCCTTCGAGCGCGCCGGGCACGCGGCCGTGGAAGTCCGGCAAGCGGTTGCCGTCGATGAAGCGCAGGGCGGTGTGGTCGAGGTGGAACTGCACCATCGCCGGGGCATGGGCCAGGAAGGCCTCGATGCGCGCGCCGTCGTAGTGGTCGCCCAGGATGTGGCGCAGGTAGGTGCGCGGCCCGTCGAGGCTTTCGTCGATGCCGGCCGCGCGGGCCAGCGGGTTGCGTGGCACCCACATCCAGCCGCCCGACCAGGCGGTGGTGCCGCCGAACAGCGGCTCCTTCTCGATCACGATCACCTTCAGGCCGAGGTGGGCGGCGGTGACGGCGGCGCTCAGCGCACCCGCGCCGGAGCCGATCACCAGCAGGTCGCAGCGCATCGGGCAATCAGGTCGACGCGGATGACGATGCCGGTGCGTTCGTCGGTGCGTTCGTCGGTGTATTCGTCGGTGCGTACGCCCGGTTGAACAGCGGCGACGCCGTGCTGATCGCCGCCAGGTCCTGCGCGGCGGCGAGCAGGTCGGGCACCCATTGGGTCATCTTGGCCTCGGTCAGCCGCACCGCCGGGCCGGACATCGCCAGCACGCCGACCGCCCCCTTGCCGGCCGGCACCAGCGCTGTCGACATCGCGTTCAGTCCGGGCGCATAGGTCTCGCAGGTCATCGCATAACCCTGCTTGCGGGCTTGCCGCACCAGCTTCAGGACCTGCTGCATCGACGTCGGCGCGTTCGGCCCGTAGGCCGGCGGCAGGCCCAGGCCCTGACGGCTGACCAGCGCGATGGCGTCGTCCTCGGGCAGCGTCGACAGCCAGGCCAGGCCCGACGAGGTGCAGGACAGCCGCACGTCGATGCCCTGGTCCGGGTCGTAGCGCAGCCCCGAGCGCGTGCCCTGCGACAGCGACACCCAGGTGATGTGGTCGACGTCGACGACACCCAGCCGCACCAGCTCGCCGCTGGCCTCGGCCAGCCGGTCGAGGATGGGCTGGCACAGGTCGATCGCGCCGGAGGCCTTCAGGTAGTTCATGCCCATCGACACCAGCTTGGTCGTCAGCATGTAGTCGCCGCGCTCGCGCGACTGGCGCACCCAGCCCAACTCGGTCAGCTCCATCAGCAGCCGGTGGGCGGCGCTGCGCGGGATGTCGAGTTCATCGGCCAGGGTGGCGAGCGGCACGCCCTGGACCTCGGTGGCCAGGCGTTCCAGGATCGCCAGGGTTCGTTGCATCACGCCGGACATGTGGGCTCCGTCATCAGGATTTCGTTGTGAAGTGGAATGCTATTCCACAATTGAACCTCAGTCCAATATACTGCCACGACCGACCCGACGACCGACCCAGCGATCGACCCGACCCCATGGCCTCGAACCCGGACCCCTTCCTGTCGCGCTACAGCGGCGCGACCCGCGTGATCTACATCGTCGGCGACCCGATCGCGCAGGTGAAGTCGCCGTCGGGCGTGACCGCGCTGATGCGCGAACGCGGCGCCGACGCGGTCTGCGTGCCGGCCCATGTCGCGCCGCAGGACCTGGCCGGCTGGAGCGCCGCGATCCGTCTGCAGCGCAACGTCGACGGGATCATCGTGACGGTGCCGCACAAGTTCGCGGCGCTGCCCTTGTGTGACGATCTGACCCCGCGCGCCCGCTCGATCGGTGCCGTGAACATCATGCGTCGCCATGCACCCACCGGCGGCTGGTTCGGCGACATGTGCGATGGCGACGGGCATGTCGCGGGCATGAAGGCCGCCGGTGCGGTGCTGACGGGTCGGCGCGCGCTGCTGGTCGGTGCCGGTGGGGCAGGTTCGGCGATTGCGCATGCGCTGGTCGACGCGGGTGTCGCGGCGCTGGACCTGCATGAGGCCGATGCGGCCCGTCGCGAGGCGCTGGCCGACAAGCTGCGGCGCTACGCGGCCGGCCGCGCCGCGCCGCTTGCACTGGGCATCGGCAGTGCCGACCCGACCGGCTACGACCTCGTCACCCACGCCACGCCGATGGGCATGAAGGCCGATGACCCGCTGCCCATCGATGTTTCGCGCCTGGCCGCGTCGACCTTCGTCAGCGATGTCGTCACGCAGCCGGCGCTGCCGCCGCTGATCGAGGCTGCCCGCGCACGTGGCTGCGCCACGTTGACCGGCATCGGCATGTTCGAGGCGGTGCGCGACCGCATCGTCGACTTCTACCTGGACTGAACGCAGACCCCCATGGACTTCGCCCTCAACGACGAACAGAAGATGATGATCGACACCGTGCGTCGATTCATCCACGAGGAACTCCAGCCGCTGGAGCAGCGCATCGAGGACGACGGCGAGCTCGACCACGACAGCGCAAAGGCGGTGTTCGAGAAGTCGCGCAGCCTCGGCCTCTACGCGCTGAACATGCCCGCCGAACTGGGCGGCGGCGGGCTGTCGACGCTGGACCGCATCCTGTGCGAGGAGCAGTTCGGCCACACCAGCGACATCCTGATCCGGCGCGCCTTCGGCAATGTCTACGAGCCCTTGCTCGAATGTCGCGGCGAACAGGTCGAGCGCTGGCTGAAGCCGGCGATCGAGGGCCGGCGCACCTGCGCCATCGCGATCACCGAGCCGGGCGCCGGCTCCGATGCCCAGGGCATCCGCACGACGGCGCGCCGCAATGCCGATGGGCACTGGGTTCTCGACGGTGGCAAGCACTTCATCAGCGACGGCCTGTGGAGCGACTTCTTCCTGGTCTCGGCCCGCACCGGCGAGCGCGAGATCAGCATGTTCATGGTCGACAAGGGCCTGCCGGGTTTCACGATCGGCAAGGACCAGAAGATGATGGGCCTGCGCGGCACGCCGCACGTCGAGCTGTTCTTCGACCAGGTCGTGCTGGAGCCGCTGGCGCTGCTGGGCGCCGAAGGCCAGGGCTTCAAGCTCGCGATGGGCGCGCTGAACGTGGTGCGGCTGGCGCAGGTCGGCGCCCGTGCGGTCGGCAAGGCCAGCCACGTGCTGGAGCAGATGAGCGCCTATGCGCAGGACCGCAAGCAGTTCGGCACGCGCATCGCCGACTTCCAGATGATCCAGCAGCTGCTGGCCGACAGCGTCATCGACATCAACGCCGCGCGGCTGATGGTCTGGCAGGCGGCCTGGATGATCGACAACGGCATCGATGCACGCGACCACATCGCGATGGTCAAGGTACATGCAGCCGAGATGCTCGGCCGTGTGGTCGACCGCGCCGTGCAGGTCTTCGGCGGCATGGGCTTCTGCAAGGAGCTGCCGATCGAGCGCTACTACCGCGATGCCCGCATCTACCGCATCTTCGACGGCACCTCGGAGATCCACCGCACCGTCATCGCGCGCAGCCTGGGCAAGAAGGGCGCGGCGCTGCATGACGTCCACCGCTGAGGCTCACGCGATGAGCCCGCACGACAAGTTCATGAGCGCCGACGCTGCAGCGGCGCTGATCCCCGATGGCGCGACCGTCGCGCTGATGGGTGGTGGCGGCGGCCTGATGGAGGCGACCTGCGTCTTCCAGGCGATCGAGCGCCGCTTCCTGTCGACCGGCGCGCCGCGCGGCCTGACGGCGGTGCATGCGCTGGGCATCGGCGACAAGGCCACGCGCGGCATGAACTGCTTCGCGCATGAAGGGCTGGTGCGCAAGGTGATCGGCGGCCACTGGGTCTGGTCACCGCGCATGCAGCAGCTCGCACGCGACAACCGCATCGAGGCCTACATCCTGCCGGGCGGCGTGTCGTCGCAGCTGTTCCGTGCGATCGGTGCGGGCCAGCCGGGGCTGATCACGCACGTCGGCCTGGGCACCGTCTGCGATCCGCGCCACGGCGGCGGGCGCATGAACGAGGCCGCCCGCGACGAGCTGGCCGAGGTCATCACGCTCGATGGCCGCGAGTACCTGCGCTACAAGCCCTACCGCGTCGACGTCGCGATCGTGCGGGCCTCGGCCGCCGACGAGGACGGCCACATCAGCTTCGAGCACGAGGCCGCCAACCTCGACGCCCAGGCCATCGCGCTGGCGGCGCGCAACAGCGGCGGGCGCGTCATCGTGCAGGTCCGCGAACGCCTGCCGCGTGGCGCGCTGAAGGCCCGCGAGGTGCGCATCCCGGCGTCATGGGTCGATGCCATCGTGGTCGACCCGGAACAGCGCACCAGCTACGACATCCCGTTCGACGCCAGCCTGTCGGGCGAGCTGACCGGCGCGGCACGCGCGGCGGCGGTCGCCGAGGTCCTGCCCGACGAGCCCTTCAGCGAACGCCTGGCGGTGGCCCGCCGTGCCGCCTGCGAGCTGGTCGACGGCGCGGTCGTCAACTACGGCGTGGGCGTGCCCGATGCGGTCGCCAAGCTGGTGGTGCGGCGCGGTGAACTCGGCCGCATCCACCAGACCATCGAACACGGCACCTATGGCGGCAGCCTGCTCGACGGCGTGCTGTTCGGCTACGCCCGCAACGCCAGCGCGATGCTGGATGCCCCGACGCAGTTCGACTTTTACGGCGGTGGCGGCTTGCAGCTGGCCTTCCTGGGATTCGGCGAGTTCGATGCGCTGGGCAACGTCAACGTCTCCAAGCTCGGCGGTCTGGCGGTCGGTCCGGGCGGCTTCATCGACATCGCCCAGAACGCCCGCAAGGTCGTGTTCTGTGGCACCTTCGCGGCCAAGGGCGTGCAGCTCGCGACCGGCGACGGCCAGATGCGCGTGGTCCGCCAGGGCCAGGTTCGCAAGCTGGTCCGCGCGGTCGAGCAGATCACCTTCAGCGGCCCGCAGGCGCTGCAACGCGGACAGACCGCGCTGTACCTGACCGAACGCGCCAGCTTCCGGCTGGTCGACGGTGGCGTCGAGCTGTTCGAGATCGCACCGGGCATCGACCTGCAGCGCGACGTGCTCGACCAGATGGACTTCACGCCCCGCATCGCCGCCGACCTCGCGGTCATGCCGGCGTCGCACTTCCTGCAGCACGACGACGGCCACGGTTCGCTGGCCTCCCGGGCGGCCCTGGCCTGAATTCACCCTTGTTGATCGGACTTCCCTCATGTCGACGCCCACCGTCATCCACGAACTGACCACGCTGGAGATCAAGGTCTTCAGCAACGCATCCGTCTACGCCGCGCTGGAAAAGGCCTTGCCCGAGGCCGGCGGGACGCTGCTGGGCGCTTTCGCGTCCGACATCGGCGAGCTGAGCCGCGTGCTGGTGCTGCGCGCCTTCGACGACGCCAACGCGCTGATGGCCGCGCGCCAGAAGCTGCTGCTGTCGAGCGATCCGCTCGGCTGCGCCGAATGGCTGCTGTCGCTGCGCTCCGAGAGCTACGCGCTGTTCCCGTTCCTGCCGCAGCCACAGGCCGGCGCGCAGGGTCGCTGGTACGAGTTCCGCACCTACGGGCTGCGCCAGGGCCTGATGGGCCAGACCATCGAGGCCTGGCGCGAGGCCGTGCCGGCGCGCCACGCGATGTCGCCGCTGGTCGGTGCCTTCACCGCGCTGGACGGCGAGCAGCCGCGTTTCCTCAACATCTGGGCCTACGACAGCCTGGAGCAGCGCTCGCAGGTGCGCGCCGATGCCGTCAAGCAAGGCGTCTGGCCAGCCCAAGGGCGGCCCGGCGTCGCTGACCAAGATGACCTCCTGGGTCTGCACGCCGACGCCGTTCTCGCCGATGAAATGAGCCGTCGGGGCGCCGACGCTACAGCGCGCCCCGGCAGTTCGGCACGCCGCAGCGACAGGTCAGGCGGCCCTCGTGGTGCGTCTCGCCGTAGTCGGCCACCAGTTCCTCGCCGGCCGCGATGGCGCGCATCGCGTAGATCTCGACCCGGCCGCCGCGGATGCGCAGCACCGTGTTGGGCTGGCAGGAGTGGTTGGTGTAGCGCAGCGGGTCGGTCGACTGCGTCGCGTCGATCGCGCGCTTGTCGCTGATCTCGACCATCATGATCCGCGCCTGCCCCTTCACGCGCTGACGCGCCTCGCGCACGCTGATCGATTCGCCGCGGATCTCGCCGATCTTCTTGTAGGCGGGGATGTCCTCGCCGGCGAAGGCGCCGGTGCCGTCGATCGCACTGGGCCGGTTCTCGACCTTGTACTTGTTCGGATCGGCCGGCATGCCCTTGCGGCGCGGCGTGGCGACGGGTTCGAACGGGCCGGGCAGGCTCGGGTGCGGCCAGCCCGGCGCCTCGGTGCGGGACTGGGCCTCGCGCCGGCCGGCCTGCCAGGCGTCCTGCCAGGCCGACCACTGCGCCAGGCCCTCGTCGCTGAGCGCGCGCACCAGGCAGGCGACCGGCGCACCGGTGGCCGCCGCCGAGCGCAGCTGCGCGGGGCTCAGGATGCCGCCGATGGCGACCACCGGCACGCCCGCGACCGCCGTCCACCAGGCCAGGTTGTCCAGCCCTTGCGGGCGCCACGGCATCGCCTTGGTCAAGGTCGGCCAGACGGGCCCGCAGGCGATCACCGCCGGGCCCATCGCACGGGCACGGGCGAGTTCCCACAGGCTGTGCGAGCTGAGCCCCAGGGCGACCGGCCGCTGCGGATCGGCGTGCAGCAGCGCCCGCAAGGCGGCGCGGCCGTCGCGGCCCAGCGCGGCCAGGTCTTCCTGACCGAGGTGGACGCCGATGCGCACGGCCCGGCGGCGCGGATCACCCTGCCACAGCGCGATCAGCTGGCCGGCGACCCGCCAGTGGTCGTTGATGACCAGCACGATCGCATCCGCCGCCCGGTGCGCCAGCAGCGCATCGGCGGCCACCGTGGCCTGCGCCCGCACATGGGCCTCGAACGCGGCATCGTCCAGATGGGCATGGGCCTCGCGCTTGATGCGCAGCTGCAGCGCGCAGAGGTCGTCGCTGGCCTGCGCCAGGATCGGCTCGACCCGCGCGGCGTCATCGGCCAGCGCATACAGGCCGGGGCCGAAGGGCGGAGCGGCGCGCGGCGCGGGCGGCTCGACATCGTCGGCGCCATCGAGCATCGGCAGGTTCGCCGGGTCCTGCAGGAAGCCTTGCAACGCGGCACCGGAAGCGGCGGCCTGCAAGGCCATCGCGGCGATCACGGCGGCATCGGCCTCGACGAAGCCGCGTGCCAGGCCGCAGGCATGGGCCGTCGCGATGAGGCGGCGCGTAGCATCGTCAACGTGGACGGGCGCCGGCAGCCACAGCCGGCCTTGCGCGTGCGGCGTGTTCAATCGCAGGTAACGCCCATCGTCGGACAAGGCGGGCGGCGCGGTCGGGCGGCCGTTGATCTGCGGCGTGTCGATCGCCGTGTCGTCCACGACCTCGATGTCGCAGGCACGGGCCAGCTCGGCCACACGGGGGTCGTCGCACCAGGACGTCGGCAGGTGCAGGGCAGGGTGGCTCATCGACTGAGCCTGCGGTCGGGACGGTGCCAAGGTCATGCCCTCAACCGATCAGGAAAGGCCGGCCGCCGACCGGCGTGCTGGCCACCGCCATGTCCTGCGGCGCCATCACGCCGGACTCGCGTGCCAGCCGGCCGGCGCGGACGGCCTGACCGAAGGCGGCGGCCATGCGCACCGGGTCGCCGGCCTGCGAGACGGCCGAGTTCAGCAGCACCGCATCGAAGCCCAGTTCCAGCGCCTGCGCCGCATGCGACGGCGCGCCGATGCCGGCGTCGACGATCAGCACCGTGTCGGGCAGGCGTTCGCGCAAGGTGCGCAGCGCCCACGGGTTCAGCAGGCCCTGGCCCGAGCCGATCGGCGCGCCCCAGGGCATCAGCACCTGGCAGCCGGCGTCAAGCAGGCGCTGGCAGGTCACCAGGTCGTCGGTGCAATAGGGGAAGACGTCGAAGCCGTCGCGGACCAGCGTGGTGGCCGCTTCCACGGTGCCCCAGGGGTCGGGCTGCAGCGTGTGTTCGTCGCCGACGACCTCCAGCTTCAGCCAGGTCGTGCCGTACAGCTCGCGCGCCATGTGGGCCAGCGTGATCGCCTCGTCGGCCGTGCGGCAGCCGGCGGTGTTGGGCAACAGCCGCGCGCCCTGTTCGACCAGCGCACGCCGGATCGCCGCGATGTGGCCGTTGTCGCCGCCGGCCGCCAGCGTGCGCTTCAGCCCGACGGTGACGACCTGCGTGCCGCTGGCCGCGATGGCGTCGTGCAGCACCTGCGGCGACGGGTAGCCGGCGGTGCCCAGCAGCAGCCGGCTGTCGAGCGTGACGCCGTAGGCGGTCCACGGCTGGGACGGGATCCTGTTCATGTCGTGTCCTTCGATGTGCGGTTCAGCCACCGACGATGGCCTGGAACAGCGTGACGGCATCGCCGTCCTGCAGCGGGTGGCTCAGGCGCTGAGCCCGTGCGACGAACTGGCCGTTGACGGCCGTGGCGTAACGCTCGGGCGCCAGCGCCGCACTGGCCGGGTGTTGCGCCAGCAGCTCGGCCAGCGTGGTGCCGGCCGGTGCGCTCAGGCTCAGGCCGTCGAGCGTCAGGTTCAGGGTCGGGGTCACGGTCACGGTCTCAGGCGTGTTCATCGGATGTTCCATCGATCAGCGTGTCCATCGCGGCGCCCAGACCGACGCGCCGCAGGCCGTCCTGCAGCAGCGCTGGCGCGATCAGCCAGCCATGCCGGAACAGGCCGTTGATGCGCAGCAGGCCGTCGTGTGCGTCGATGCGCGGTTCGTGGTCGGGCAGGGCGGGGCGCAGGTTGGTCTCCAGGTGGACGATGCGGGCCTCGGCCAGCGCCGGCAGCACGCTGTGCGCGGCGGCCATCAGCTCGACGGCGCTGCGCAGGCTGGCGGGCGAGCGGTCCTCGCTCTCGATCTCGCTGGCGCCGATGACGACGCGCTCGCCCGGTCGCGGCACGATGTAGACGCGGTGGCGCGGGTGCAGCAGCCGCAGCGGGCGGTCCAGCCGCAGGCCGGGCGCATGCAGCCAGACCAGCTCGCCACGCACGCCGCGCAGGTCCTGCAGCCGCGCGTGCGGGTCCAGGCGTGCACCCAGGCCGCGCAGGTCCAGCGCCAGGTCGCAGCGATGCACGCGGCCATCGGCATGGCGCAGCAGGCCGGGCTCGACCTGGTCGACCGACTGGCCCCAATGCCAGGTGATGTCGATGACGCCGATGTCGGGCGCGGCCAGCGCCGCCAGCATCATGGCCGGCACCAGCTGGCCCTCGTCGGGCAGCAGCCAGGCGCGCAGCGCGGGGTCGATGGCGGGTTCGAGCGCCCGCAGGCTGGCGCGGTCCAGCGGCCGTGGCTGCGGCCCGTCGGTGCGCGCACCGGCACCGGCGCGCACGCGGCTCAGCACCCGTTCGGCCGCGCCCAGGTCGCTGCCATGGGCCAGCAGCAGGCTGCCGGCGCGGCGCAGGCCGATCGGGCCGAAGGTGTCGGCGGGCACGGGCGTCGGCTCGTCCTGCAGGCCCAGCGTGAGGCCGCTGTGGCGCGCCTGTGCGGCGGCGTCGCGGGCAGCGGGGTGATCGGCCAGACGGTCGGCGACGGCCTGCCACAGGTCCAGCGAACGCCAGCCCAGCGCGGCCACCTCGGGCCCGGCGTTGTCCAGCTCAGCCAGCGGGCTCAACATGCCGGCCGCCGTCTGGCCGGCCGCGCCCCGGCCGTCGTGGCGGGCACCGGGGCCGGGCGCAGGGTCGAACACCTCGACCGCATGACCGGCCCGCGCCAAGGCCCACGCAGCCAGACGGCCGAGCACGCCGGCACCGGCGATGCCGATGCGGCGTGGGGATTCGGTCGACGGGGCGGGGGTCATCGGGCGGGTCCTTCGCAAGCGTGTGGGGCTCCGAAGGTCGCCCGTGAAGGTCACCGGGTGGTGGACCTCTCGGGTGCGTGCGCTTCGCTCTTCTTCCGCCGGTACGAACCGGATCAAGTACAGCGGGTTCGGCCTGTTCGGCCATCTCAGCGCCCGGATCGGCAGGCCTCGCAGGACCTGGCTCGAACCGGGGGCACCCCGGAGCGACGCGGATTGTGGTGGGCGTCGCGGCGGGGCGTCAAGACGGCCGGTGCAGCCTCAGCTGGCGTCGACCTCGGCGCGCAGCGCGGCCAGGATGCCGTCGGTCGACGGGCGTTTGCCGCGCCAGAACCGGAACGCCTCGGCGGCCTGCTCGACCAGCATGCCCAGGCCGTCGCGGGTGACGGCGCCGTGTTCGCGCGCCCAGGCCAGGAAGGGCCGGGCGGCCGGGCCGTACATCATGTCCAGCACCAGGCAGCCGGGGCGCAGGGTCTCGGCCGGCACGGGGCTGCCGGCACCGGCCAGGCTGGCCGACGTCGCGTTGACGACCACGTCATGGCCGACTCCGGCTTCGTCCAGGCCGCCGGCCCGCAATGCCACGCCGTGCTGGCGCGCCAGTGCGGCATGGCGGGCGACCGCTTCCTCGGCCTTGGCAACGGTGCGGTTGACCATCACCAGCTCGGCGACGCCGGCCTCGATCAGCGGCCCGAGCGCGCCCAGCCCGGCGCCGCCGGCACCGATCAGCAGCACACGCGCACCGCGCAGCGCCACGCCGGCATTGACGGTGATGTCGTGGACCAGCCCGGCGCCATCGGTGTTGTCGCCCGACCAGCCGTCGGCGTCGAAGCGCAGCGTGTTGACCGCATGCGCCAGCTCGGCGCGCGGCGTGCGGTGGACCGCCGCCTGCCAGGCCTCGAGCTTGTAGGGCACGGTGATGTTGCAGCCCTTGCCGCCGGCGGCCGCGAAGGCGCGCACCTGCGTGGCGAACTCGCCGGGGCTGATCTCGAGCCGGTCGTACTGCACCGGCTCGCCGGTCTCGGCGGCGAAGCGGCTGTGGATGGCCGGCGAGCGGCTGTGCTTGACCGGGAATCCGGCGATGACGTAGCGGTCCATCGTGTGCGTCTGCGGAGCGTGAGTTCAGGTGTGGAGGTGTATCCGGTGGTTCCAGCGCGGGGTCCGGAGCCGTCTGCCGGGCCTCCAAGGCGACAGAATCGCCGCATGAAGAACCCGACCGACCTCGATTGTCGCGGAGCCGCCGACCCGGCCCGCCGTACCCACCTGCTGCGCGCCCTCGCCTGGGCCGGCTCGGCCCCGCTGCTGGCCCTGGGCGGCTGCGCCAGCGCAGGGGCGCAAGGCCTGTCGGGCCTCCAGCGCGAATGGAACCTCAGCCAGACCGACCTGCTGAACGCCGTCGCGCCACGTTTCCCGCTGACCCGCCGCGTCGGCGAGATCTTCGACCTGCACCTGCTGCGCCCGAAGCTCAAGCTGCGCCCGTCGGACAACAAGCTCGTCTTCGGCTGCGACGTCGGCGTCGACGAGACCCTGTTCACCCGCCGCACCTTCGACGGCAACCTGACCTTCTCGACCGGCCTGCGCTACCAGGCCAGCGACGGCACCGTGCGCCTCGACGCCGTGCGCGGCGAGACCTTCAGCATCGCCGGCCTGCCCGGCCGCATCGCCGAAGCCGTCGAACGCGTCGGCCCGCGCGTGGTGGAAGACGTGCTGCAGGACCACGAGGTCCACCGCTTCGACGACCGCCTGCGCGAGGGCATCAAGCTGCTGGGCCTGCAGCCGGGTGACTTCAAGGTGACGGATGCGGGGATGCGGATGAGGCTGGTGCCGATTCCGTTGTGATCGGGGCGTGGGTGGGGAACCCCTCACCCTCGGTCCCTCTCCCGCAAGGGGAGAGGGAGGACGCGGTTGGAAGGGTGTCGCGCTGAAGAGGCGTCGTGTCGTCTTGAGTGGCTCATCGAATGAGCCACTGCCAAGAATACCGATCAACACGTGGCAAGACTCCCTCTCCCCTTGCGGGAGAGGGTAGGGTGAGGGGTTCATTCCTCGTCGCCCTCCGGCGACGCATTTGCTGTTCGGCGGGCTGGCGCGTCGGGCAGGAGACCCCTCACCCTCGGTCCCTCTCCCGCAAGGGGAGAGCAACCGTCTTGAAGGTCAAGTGTCATGAAGCATCGGCACCCAGCGGGAACGCTGTTTGGCGATCGCGTTGAGCACGCCCAGCAGCTTGCGCATGGCCGCGACCAGAGCGACCTTCTTGCGCTTGCCGTTGGCCAGCAGGCGTTCGTAGAACACGCGGAAGACGGCGCAGTGGCGGACGGCGACGAGGGTGGCCATGTAGAGCGTGCGGCGCACTTCGGCGCGTCCGCCCCAGATGGCACGCTGGCCGCGCATCTGGCCGGAGTCGCGGTTCAGGGGTGCCACGCCCACCAGCGCGGCCGCGCGACGTCGGTCGAGCTGACCCAGTTCGGGTAGCTCCGCGAGCAACACCGCGACGCTCGCCGCGCCGATGCCCGGCACGCTCGTGAGCGCAGCAGCCAGCTCGGCGTGGTGGCGTTGGACATGGCTGGCCACATCCGCATCGCTGTCGCCCAGTTCCCGCTTGAGGAACTCGATGACGCGTTCGATGCTGGGCCGCGCGGCCACGTGCGCCAGCCGCATGCGCTGGCGCTCGGAGGTCAGCATCTGCACGAGCTGGCGCCGTCGCAGCACCAGCGCCTGCAGGCGCTGCAACTCCGCATCGGCCAGCGGCTTGATGAAGCGCTCGCGATCCGGACGCTGGTGCAAGGTGCGGGCGAACAAGGCCAGCATGCGCGCGTCCAGCGCGTCGGTCTTGGCCAGTGCGCCCATCGCACGCGCGAAGTCGCGGGCCGTGCGCGGATTGACCACCGCCACGGCCAGGCCGCCGGCCTGCAGCGAACAAGCGGCCTCGAACTCGTAGCCGCCGGTGGCCTCCAGCACCACCAGTTCAGGGCGCAAGGCCGTCAACTGCTGGACCAGCTGCTCGATACCAGCGCCGTCATTGCTGACCTGCCAGGTCCTGGATTCGGCCGTGCTGGCCACTTCGAGGGTCTGGCTCGATACATCGATTCCCACAAACACAGAGTCGGACACGTCCTCTCACTCCCATCCTTGTCTATGCGAACTGCATGTTCCAACAACCGTTCGGGCTGCGGAGAAGGACGGTCCGGCTCGGGTGTGCCCAGTGCTCTCCCACGGGCTTCACTTCAGGGCCCTGAGGGATGTCGGGATCCCGGGCCGGTCCGAGGCTCAAAGATACAAGGGAGGACGCGGTTGGAAGGGTGTCGCACTGAAGAGGCGTCGTGTCGTCTTGAGTGGCTCGTCGAATGAGCCACTGCCAAGAACACCGATCAACACGGGGCAAGACTCCCTCTCCCATTGCGGGAGAGGGTAGGGTGAGGGGTTCACTCCTCGTCGCCCTCCGGCGACGCATTTGCTGTTCGGCGGGCTGGCGCGTCGGGCAGGAGACCCCTCACCCTCGGTCCCTCTCCCGCAAGGGGAGAGGGAGGACGCGGTTGGAAGGGTGTCGCGCTGAAGAGGCGTCGTGTCGTCTTGAGTGGCTCATCAAATGAGCCACCGCCAACAAAACCGATCACACGGGGCAAGACTCCCTCTCCCCTTGCGGGAGAGGGTAGGGTGAGGGGTCTCGTGCCCTACCACCACCCCCATATCAGCCACCCTCCCGCTTCGTCGCCACCAGCGGCTTGACGTCCGGTGCCGGCATGCGCGCCCGGTCGGGTTCGACGGCGTCCAGCGGCTCGCATTCGACCAGGCTGGCCAGGCAGCGGCGGGTCAGGTCCTGGTAGACGCCGGTGCCTTCGCGCTTCCAGGCGATCTCGGTGGCGGTCAGCTCGCGCACGACCTTGGCGGGCAGGCCGGCGACCAGCGAGCGCGGCGGGAGTTTCAGGCCGGCGCGGACGAAGGCGCAGGCGGCGACGATGGTCTGTTCGCCGACCTCGGCCTCGTCCATCACGACCGCGTTCATGCCGACCAGCGCGTCGCGCTGGACGACGCAGCCGTGCAGCACGGCGCCGTGGCCGATGTGGCCGTTTTCCTCGACCACCGTGTCGCTGCCGGGGAAGCCGTGCATCACGCAGGTGTCCTGCACGTTGGCGCCGCGCTCGATGACGATGCGGCCGAAGTCGCCGCGCAGGCTGGCCAGCGGGCCGATGTAGGCGCCGGGGCCGACGATGACGTCGCCGATCAGCACGGCGGTCGGGTGGACATGGGCGGTCGGGTCGACCACCGGGCGGATGCCGTCGAGGGCGTAGCAGGGCATGGGCGTGTCTCCGTGGGCGGCGTCGCGTGGACGCGGGCTTGATCTGCGTCGACCGCGGCTCTGCGGGTTCACCCCGAGGCCGCTGACCTTGTTGTGGATCAAGGCGGAGGCTACGATTTACCTACCGGTCGGTCAAGAATGTTTCGGAGACAGAGTCCTTGTCGAATCCCCAGCCCAATCCCCAGCCCAACCCCCCGTCCAGCGCCCTCGTCCTGGTCAGCCAGGACGGCGCCGTCCGCACCCTGACGCTGAACCGCCCGCAGGCGCTGAACAGCTTCACCACGGCGATGCACGGCGAGCTGCTGGCGGCGCTGGAAGCCGCCGCGGCCGATGCCGGCGTGCGCTGCGTCGTCATCACCGGTGCGGGGCGTGGCTTCTGTGCCGGGCAGGACCTGTCGGATCCGGCCGTCGCGCCGGTGATGGTCGACGGCCAGCTCGCGCCGAGCGCGTTGCAGCCCGACATCGGTGACCTGATCGAGGCGACCTACCGCCCGCTGGCGCTGCGCATCCGCTCGATGCCGGTGCCGGTCGTCGCGGCGGTCAATGGCGTGGCGGCCGGAGCCGGCGCCAACCTGGCGCTGGGTTGCGACCTGACGGTGGCGGCGCGCTCGGCCAGCTTCATCCAGGCCTTTGCCAAGATCGCGCTGGTGCCCGATTGCGGCGGCACCTGGCTGCTGCCGCGCCTGACCACGCGTCAGCGTGCGCTGGGTCTGGCGATGCTGGGCGACAAGCTGAGCGCGCAGCAGGCGGCCGACTGGGGGCTGGTCTGGCAATGTGTCGACGACGCCGAGTTCGCCGCGACCGTGGCCGCGCTGGCGCAGCGTCTGGCGGCGATGCCGGTCAAGGCGCTGGTCGAGACCCGCGCCGCGATCGATGCCGGCGCGGCATCCGACCTGCCCACCGCGCTGGACCACGAGGCGCAGCTGCAGCGCCGGCTCGGCCGCGCGGCCGACTACGCCGAGGGCGTCGCCGCCTTCTTCGCCAAGCGCGCACCGACCTTCACGGAACGCTGAATGACGTCTACCTCGATGACCCCGCAACAGACCGCCGAACACGTGCGCGACGGCATGTATGCCAACGACCGCGCCGCGCAGCACCTGGGCCTGGCGATCACCGCGATCGGCCCGGACAGCGCGACGGTCGAGATGACCGTGCGCCCCGACATGCTCAACGGCTTCGCGATCTGCCACGGCGGCATCGTCGCGACGCTGGCCGACACCGCCTTCGCCTATGCCTGCAATGCCGGCAACGAGGCCACGGTGGCGTCGGGTTTCTCGATCGACATCGTTGCGCCGTCGCATGAAGGCGACCGCCTGATCGCCCGCGCCCGGCAGGTCCAGCGCGCCGGCCGCACGGGCGTCTACGACATCGAGGTGCGCAACCAGAAGGACGCGTTGATCGCGGTCTTTCGCGGCAAGTCCTATGCGATGAAGGGCCGCCAGACCGTGCCGGTCCAGGCTGCCTGATCCACGCCCTTTCGTATTCCAGGAGTCAACACCATGCCCGTCAAGCAACCCGCCCCCGGCGAGCTCGAAGCGATCGAGACCGCCAGCCGCGACGAGCTTCAGGCCCTGCAGCTGCAGCGCCTGAAGTGGACGCTGCAGCATGCCTACGACAACGTGCCGCACTACCGCCAGGCCTTCGATGCCAAGGGCGTGCATCCGTCGGACCTGACCTCGCTGGCGGACCTGTCGAAGTTCCCGTTCACCGGCAAGGCCACGCTGCGCGACCACTACCCGTTCGGCCTGTTCGCGGTGCCGCGCGAGCAGGTGGTGCGCGTGCATGCCTCGTCGGGCACGACCGGCAAGCCGACCGTGGTGGGCTACACCAAGCAGGACATCGACACCTGGGCCGACCTGGTGGCGCGCTCGATCCGCGCGGCCGGTGGCCGGGCCGGCGACATCGTCCACGTGGCCTATGGCTACGGCCTGTTCACCGGCGGCCTGGGCGCGCACTACGGCGCCGAGCGGCTGGGCTGCACCGTCATCCCGATGTCGGGTGGCCAGACCGAGAAGCAGGTCCAGCTGATCACCGACTTCAGGCCCGACATCATCATGGTGACGCCGAGCTACATGCAGGTGATCGTCGAGGAGATGCGGCGCCAGGGCCAGGACCCGGCGGCCAGCTCGATCAAGGTCGGCATCTTCGGCGCCGAGCCCTGGACCGAGGCGATGCGCCGCGAGATCGAGACCGCTGCCGGGCTCGATGCCGTCGACATCTACGGCCTGTCCGAGGTGATGGGCCCGGGCGTGGCCAGCGAGTGCATCGAGTCCAAGGACGGCCCGGTGATCTGGGAAGACCACTTCTACCCGGAGATCATCGACCCCGAGACCGGCGAGGTCCTGCCCGACGGCAGTGAAGGCGAGCTGGTGTTCACGACGCTGACCAAGCAGGCGCTGCCGGTCATCCGCTACCGCACCCGCGACCTGACGCGGCTGCTGCCGCCGACCTCGCGCAGCATGCGCCGCATCGGCAAGATCGTCGGCCGCAGCGACGACATGCTGATCATCCGCGGCGTCAACGTCTTCCCGACCCAGATCGAGGAGATCGTGCTGCAGCACGGCCAGCTGGCCGGGCAGTACCAGCTGATCGTGACCCGCGACGGCCACCTCGACGAGCTGGAAGTGCGCTGCGAACGGCTGCCCGGCACGGCCGGTGTGGTGTCGCAGGAAGCGGCCAGCTGGCTGCAGCACCGCATCAAGACGCTGGTGGGCGTGACCGCCCGCGTGGTGGTCGGCGAGCCCGACAGCATCGAGCGCACGCTGGTGGGCAAGGCCCGCCGCGTGGTCGACAAGCGCCCGCGCGGCTGAGCCTCGACATGCCACGCGGCCGCTCCGCCACCTATGCCGATCAGCACGAGGCGATCCTCGCGCATGCGGCCGAGCTGTTCGCCGCGCGCGGCTACCCCGGCACGTCGATGAACGAGGTCGCCACCGCCTGCGGCCTGACCAAGCCGGCGCTCTACCACTACGTGCGCGACAAGGAAGCGCTGCTGCTGCAGATCTGCCAGCAGCACATCGCCCGGCTGCAGGCGCTGGTCGCCAGCGTGCAGGCCCAGGGGCTTGTCGGCGAGGCGCTGCTGCGTGCGCTGATCCTGGCCTTCGTGCGGGCCTATGCCGATGCCCAGGGCGAACACCGCGTGCTGACCGAGGACGTGCGTTTCCTCGGCGACGCCGAACGCGCGGTGGTGCTCGAAGGCCAGCGCCAGGTCGTCGCGGCCTTCGCCGATGCGGTCGCGCAGGTCCGGCCGGCGCTGGCGGCGGCGTCGCTGCACAAGCCGCTGACGATGCTGCTGTTCGGCATGATCAACTGGATGTTCACCTGGCTGCAGCCCGACGGCCCGCTGACGCACGACGACATGGCCCCGGTCGTGGCCGACCTGTTCGTCGGCGGCCTGCAGGCGCTGCAGCCGCAGCCCCATGCTACGCGGGCCTGAGCCGCGTCGCCCGTTCTTCGACCTGTTCCGCCACCCACCGCCCCTTCCCCGATCCCCCAAGGAGACACGACGATGATGATCCGACGCACCCTGCTTGCCACCGCCACGCTGGCGGTCCTCGGTCTGGCCACTGCCGCCGCGCAGGCCCAGATCAAGGTCGGCGTGACCGTCTCGGCCACCGGCCCGGCCGCCTCGCTGGGCATCCCCGAGAAGAACACGATCGCGCTGATGCCGACCAAGATCGGCGGCAAGACGGTCGAGTACATCGTGCTGGACGATGCCTCCGACACGACCAAGGCCGTGGCCAACACGCGCCGCCTGATCACCGAGGACAAGGTCGACATCGTGCTGGGTTCGACCACCACGCCGAACTCGCTGGCGATGATCGACGCGGTCGCCGAGGCCAAGGTGCCGATGATCTCGATGGCCGCCTCGGCCCGCATCGTCGAGCCGATGGACGACAAGAAGCGCTGGGTCTTCAAGACGCCGCAGAACGACATCATGATGTCGCTGGCGATCGCCACGCACATGGCCGACAACGGCGTGCGCAAGGTCGGCTTCATCGGCTTTGCCGATGCCTACGGCGAAGGCTGGTTCAACGAGTTCAGCAAGGCCGCCGCGCTCAAGGGCATCCAGATCGTCGCCAACGAGCGTTATGCCCGCAACGACACGTCGGTGACGGCGCAGGTGCTCAAGCTGCAGGCCGCCAACCCGGACGCGGTGCTGATCGCCGGCTCGGGCACGCCCGCCGCGCTGCCGGCCAAGACGCTGAAGGAGCGTGGCTACAACGGCAAGCAGTACCAGACCCACGGCGTGGCCAACAACGACTTCCTGCGCGTCGGCGGCAAGGACGTCGACGGCACCATCCTGCCGAGCGGCCCGGTGCTGGTGGCCGATCAGCTGCCCGCCAACCACCCGGTGCGCAAGAGCGCGCAGGCCTATGTCGCGGCCTACGAGGCGGCCAACGGCAAGGGCAGCGTCAGCACCTTCGGCGCCCATGCCTGGGACGCCGGCGCGCTGATGGCGGCGGCGGTCCCGGCCGCGCTGAAGAAGGCCCAGCCCGGCACGGCCGAGTTCCGCGCCGCGCTGCGCGACGCGCTCGAACAGGTCAAGGACCTGCCCGGCGCGCACGGCATCTTCAACATGTCGCCCGGTGACCACCTGGGCCTCGACCAGCGCGCCCGCGTGATGGTCAAGATCGAGAACGGCGCCTGGAAGTACGTGCCCTGACCGGACGGGTCCACGAGCCGGACGCGACCGCCATGCCGACGCTGCACGGGGCCTTCGAGAGCCAGGCCCAGATCGACGCCCAGTACAACCCGTCGCTGCAGGTGGCCGATCCGGCCGCCGAGATGCGGCACTACGTCGAACGCAGCGCGCAGGCGCGGGCGGCGCTGGCTCATCGGCTGAGCCAGCCCTACGGCCCGACGCGGGCCGAGACGCTGGACATCTTCCCGGCCGACCGGCCCGGCGCGCCGGTGTTCGTCTTCGTGCATGGCGGCTACTGGCGGGCGCTGTCGGCCGGCGACTTCAGCTGCGTCGCGCTCGGCCCGCAGCGGCGCGGCTTTGCCACGGTGGTCGTCAACTACGCGCTCTGCCCATGGGTGACGATCGACGAGATCGTGCGCCAGGTGCGTGCGGCGCTGGCCTGGACCTGGCACCACGCCGACAGCTTCAACGGTGACCGCGAGCGCATCGTGCTGGCGGGGCATTCGGCCGGTGGTCACCTGGGCGCGATGGCGCTGCAGACCGACTGGGCCGGCGACTACGGCCTGCCGGTCGACCCGCTGCGCGGCGCCTGGCTGGTCAGCGGGCTCTATGACCTGCAGCCGCTGCGCTGGAGCTACCTGCAGCCGGTCATCCAGCTCGATGACCGCACCATCGCGCGGCAGTCGCCGGTGCGCTCGGTGCGGCCCTGCGCGACGCCGCTGCGGCTGGTCTGGGGCGGCCTGGAAAGCGCCGAGTTCGCGCGCCAGTCGACCGACTACGCCGCGCTGTGGCGCGCGGCCGGCAACCGGGTCGAGGCCGATGCATTGCCCGGCCTGCATCACTTCTCGGCCATCCACGCCTTCGAGGATGCCGACAGCGCGGCCTGCCATTGGCTGGCCGAACACGCCAGCGGCTGAGCGCCCGATCGACGGAGCCTGCGATGAACACGATGAACCTGGCCAGCCGCGATGACGCGCTGGCGCTCGACGCGGCCGATCCGCTGGCGCCGCTGCGGGCGCAGTTCACCTTGCCGCCGGGGGTCTACCTGGACGGCAACTCGCTCGGCCAGCTGCCCTCGGCCACGCCGGCCCGGCTGGCTCAGGTGGTGAGCCAGGAGTGGGGCGTCGACCTGATCCAGAGCTGGAACAAGGCCGGCTGGATCGGCCTTCCCGGGCAGGTCGGCAACAAGATCGCGCGCTTGATCGGCGCGGCGCCGGGCCAGGTGCTGGCGGCCGACTCGACCTCGATCAACCTCTACAAGGTGCTGGCGGTCGCGCTGCAGCTGGCCTTGCGCGACGAGGCCGGCGTGCCGTCGACGCGGCGCCGGATCGTCTCGGAGCGCGACAACTTCCCGACCGATCTCTACATCGCCGAGAGCCTGGCGCGCCAGCTCGGCTTCGAGCTGGTGCTGGCCGAGGCCGACGAGCTCGCCGGGCTGCTCGACGAGCGGGTCGCCGTGCTGATGCTGACCCAGGTCCACTACCGCACCGGCCGGCTGCACGACATGGCCGCCGTGACCGCGCAGGCCCATGCGGCCGGTGCGCGGGTGCTGTGGGACCTGGCGCACAGTGCCGGCGCCTTGCCGGTCGACCTGCTGGGCGCCGATGCCGACTTCGCGGTCGGCTGCGGCTACAAGTTCCTCAACGGCGGGCCGGGTGCGCCGGCCTTCCTGTGGCTGCACCCGCGCCATCTGCAGCGGCTGGACGACGAGGGCATCTGGCAGCCGCTGTCGGGCTGGCTGGGCCATGCCGCGCCGTTCGCCTTCACGCCCGACTACCGGCCGGCGCCGGGCATCGGCCGCTTCATCTGCGGCACGCCGTCGCCGCTGGCGCTGGCCGCGCTCGAATGTGGCGTCGACACCGTGCTGGCGGCCGAGCCGGTCGGCGGCATGGCCGCGCTGCGGCGCAAGTCGCTGGCGCTGGCCGACCTGTTCATCGCCCGGGTCGAGTCGCGCTGCGCCGGTCATGGCCTGTCGCTGGTGACGCCGCGCGACCCCGCGCTGCGCGGCAGCCAGGTCAGCCTGCGGCGTGACGAGGGCGCCTACGCCATCGTGCAGGCGCTGATCGCACGCGGCGTGGTCGGCGACTACCGCGAGCCCGGCATCCTGCGTTTCGGCTTCACGCCGCTGATGCTGCGCTTCGTCGACGTCTGGGACGCGGTCGAGCAGCTGGTCCGCGTGCTCGAGTCGGGCGAGTGGCGCGAGGACCGCTTCCAGCGTCGCGCGGCGGTGACCTGACGCCCGCTGCGTGGCGTCGCGGCAGACCTTCGGGGCTTGCGGCAAACTCGCCGCCGTCGCTTGTCTACCCCATAGAAGGACTCCGCATGAACCTCGTCACCCTGGGCCGCAGCGAGCTGCGCGTCACCCCCATCTGCCTCGGCACCATGACCTTCGGCGAGCAGGTCGGCGAGGACCTGGCGCACCGCATCCTGGACCGCTCGTTCGAGCGCGGCATCAACTTCATCGACACCGCCGAGATGTACGCGGTGCCGCCGCGCCGCGAGACCTACGGCGCGACCGAATCGATCATCGGCAACTGGCTGGCCGCACGGCCGGGCCTGCGCGAGAAGCTGGTCATCGCCACCAAGGTGGCCGGCCCGTCGCGCGGCATGGACTGGATCCGCAATGGCAGCGCGGACCTGACGGCCGACGACATCGTGCAGGCCTGCGAGGCCAGCCTGCGGCGGCTGCGCACCGACGTCATCGACCTCTACCAGATCCACTGGCCGGTCCGCAACGTGCCGATGTTCGGCGCGCTGTACTTCGACCCGGCACGCGACCGGCCGGGCAGCTCGGTGGAGGTGCAGCTCGAAGCGATGCAGCGCCTGGTGCAGGCCGGCAAGGTCCGTGCGATCGGCCTGAGCAACGAGACGCCGTGGGGCGTGTCCGAGTTCGTCAAGGTCGCCGAGCGGGCCGGCCTGCCGCGTATCGCGACGGTGCAGAACCCGTACGGCCTGATCAACCGCGTGGTCGACAACGGCCTGGACGAGGTGTTGTGGCGCGAGCAGGTCTCGCTGCTGCCCTATTCACCGCTGGCCTTCGGCCTGCTGACCGGCAAGTACGACGACCTGGGTCTGGACGACCCGGCCAAGCCCGGCCGCCTGGCGATCTTCGACAGCATGAAGAAGCAGCGCTGGGGCCGCATCGAGGCGCTCGATGCCGCGCGCCGCTACAACGCGCTGGCGCGGGCCAACGGCCTGACCCCGACGCAGCTGGCGCTGGCCTTCTGCTACCACCGCTGGAACGTGGCCAGCACCATCATCGGCGTGACCTCGGTGGCGCAGCTCGACGAGGACCTGGACGCCTGGGACGTGAAGCTCGATGCGGCTGTGCTGGCCGAGATCGACGCGATCCGCTGGACCTTCCGCGACCCGGGTCAGTGACCCTTGCGGCGGCCCTTGCCGCCCTTTGAATGGCCTTTGTCATGGGCCTTGGCCGCTGCCGGCGCAGCGGCCGGGCCCGACTTCTGGCCCAGCTTGCTCTCGGTGCCGGCCAGCAGCTTGGCGATGTTGGCCTGGTGACGCCAGACCAGCAGACCGCTCATCGCCGCGATCGCCAGCGTCGCGCTGGACGGGCCCCAGACGACGACGTGAACGATCGGTGCGGCCACCGACGCCACCAGCGCGGCGAGTGACGAGTAGCGCGTCGTGAAGGCCACCAGCAGCCAGATGCCCAGCACCGCCAGGCCCAGGCCGGCATGCAGGCCCAGCAGCACGCCGGCTGCCGTCGCCACGCCCTTGCCGCCCTGGAAGCGGAAGAACACCGGCCACAGGTGACCCAGGAAGGCCGCCAGGCCGACCAGCGCGGCGGTGTTGTCGCGCAGGTTCCAGGGCTCGCCGAACTGCAGCACCAGCACGACCGGGATCAGGCCCTTCAGCAGGTCGAAGACCAGCGTCAGCACGGCCGCCTTCTTGTTGCCCGAGCGCAGCACGTTGGTCGCGCCGGGGTTGCCCGAGCCGTAGCTGCGCGGGTCGTTCAGGCCCATCACGCGGCTGACGATGACAGCGAAGGAGAGCGAGCCGATCAGGTAGGCCGCGACGGTCACGGCAAGGGTGAGCAGGACGGTGTTCATGGGGCGGGATGTCTCGTTCTTGTGGGGTCGTGGGAAAGGAGCGGGGTTCAGGACGCCGACGACGGGTTGATCGCCTCGACCGGCCGGGCGTCCAGCAGCTCGGTCAGCACCTGCGGGGCGATGCCCACCAGGTAGCCGCGCCGACCGCCGTTGATGTAGATGGCGGGCAGCTGCAGGATGCCGGCCTCGACGTGGACGGGGATCGGCTTGCGCAGGCCGAACGGGCTGGTGCCGCCGACCTGGTAGCCGCTGTGGCGCTGGGCCACCTCGGGCGTGCAGGGCTCGACCTTCTTGGCACCGATCTGGCGGGCCAGGTTCTTGGTGCTGACCTGCCGGTCGCCATGCATCAGCACGATCAGCGGGCGGGCGTCCTGGTCCTGCATGACCAGCGTCTTGACGACCGCGTGTTCATCGACGCCCAGCTGGCGGGCCGACTCGGCCGTGCCGCCGCGATCGACGTAGTCGTAAGGGTGTTCGGTGAAGTTGATGCCGGCTTTCCGCAGCATTTGCGTGGCCGGCGTCTCGCTGACGTGGGTGCCCTTCTTGGCCACGGCCTCAGCCCTCCAGACCGACGGTGGCCAGGTCGCCCCGGCCGGCGCGCACCAGCACCGGGTCGCCGCCGCAGAGGTCGACGACGGTGGTCGGTTCGGCCGGGCAGGGTCCGGCGGCGACGATGACCTGGACCAGGCGCTCGTAGCGTTCGCGGATCTCGTCGCAGTCGTTCAGCGGCTCGTTCTCGCCGGGCGGGATCAGCGTGGTGCCGAGCAGCGGCTGGCCGAGCAGGTCAAGCAGGTCGTGCGTGACGCGGTGATCCGGCACGCGCAGGCCGATGGTGCGGCGCGACGGGTGCGAGACGCGGCGCGGCACTTCCTTGGTCGCTTCCAGCAGGAAGGTGTAGGGCCCGGGCGTGGCGGTCTTGAGCAGGCGGAACTGGCGGTTGTCGACCTTGGCGTAGCTGGCCAGCTCGGACAGGTCGCGGCACAGCAGCGTCAGGTGGTGCTTGTCGTCGACGCCCCGGATGCGCCGCAGGTTGTCGGCAGCGGCCTTGTCGTCGAGGTGGCAGACCAGCGCGTAGCTGGAGTCCGTCGGGATCGCCGCGATGCCACCGGCGGCGATGATGGCGACGGCCTGCTTGAGCAGTCGCGGCTGCGGGTTGTCCGGGTGGACGTCGAAGAACTGGGCCATGGCGCGATTGTCGCGCCGCGCTGCGGCCGGGCGTTGCGCCGGCGCTTCAGTCGTCGACCGGATCGTCGTTCAGCGCCGACTGCGGGCCCGTGCGATGGCGCGTGTTCAGCCAGGCGGTGGTGCCGCCGCAGACCGCGATGACGGCCATGCCGACCCAGCCCCAGAAGTCGGGCAGGTCGCCGAACAGCAGCCAGCCGATCAGCGCGGCGTTGGCGATCTGCACGTACAGGAAGGGCACCAGCCGCGACGCCGGTGCGCAGCCCAGCGCCAGGATCAGCAGCAGGTGTCCGGCGGTGCCGAGCAGGCCGATCAGCCCGATCAGCGCCCAGGTCAGCGGCGTGGCGTGCAGCAGCAGGCCGTCGACGTCGAAGGGGCTGGCCAGCACCACCGGCAGCAGCAGCACCGCGCCGACCAGGCCGGTGTAGAAGTGGGTCGTGTACGGGTTCTCCAGCGCCGCCAGCTTGCTGGTCAGCAGCTGGAAGCTGGCATAGGTGCAGGCGCCGCACAGCGGCAGCAGCACGGCCCAGCCGAACAGGCCGCTGCCGGGGCGCATGACGATCAGCGCACCGGCGAAGGCGCCCAGCACCAGCACCCAGCGCACGGCGCTGATGCGCTCCTTCAGCAGCCAGACCGACAGCAGCGTGACGAGCACCGGCGTCAGCATGTTGATCGCGGTGAACTCGGCCACCGGCATGAACTGGACCGCCGTGAAGCTCAGCGCCGACGTGGCCAGCAGCAGCACGCCCCGGACCGACTGGAAACGCGGGTGTTCGGTGCGCAGCCCGGCCACGCCCTGGCGCAGCAGCCAGACCGCCATCACGCCGGCCTGGGTCGCATAGCGCAGCCACAGGATCAGCAGCACCGGCAGGTAGCGACCGGTGTGGCGCACCGCGTTGTCCAGTCCGGCGAAACAGACGGTAGCGAGCAGCAGCAGCGAGATGCCCAGCAGCGGGCGGGTCCGGGCCTCGGCGTTCATCAGGCCGCTGCGACCGGCCGCACGATGCGCGCGTCGAGGGCTTCCCAGACCGGCGTCAGGCTGCCGGGCAGCCAGGGCAGCTTGCCCAGGTCGATGCGGCTTTCGGTCGGCGAGTGGAAGTCGCTGCCGCGCGAGGCGACCAGGTCGAGTTCCAGCGCCAGGTCGGCGTACTTCTGGTATTCGGCCGTCGTGTGACTGCCGGTCACGACCTCGACGCCGCGCCCGCCGTGGCCGATGAACTCGGTGAACAGCGCGTATTCCTCGGTCGGGCTGAAGCGGTAGCGGCCCGGGTGGGCGACGACGGCGATGCCGCCGGCCTCGGTGATCCAGCGCACGGCGTCGCCCAGCGAGGCCCAGCGGTGCGGCACGAAGCCGGGCTTGCCGTCGGTCAGGAACTTGCGGAACACCTCGGGCGTGTCGTGGCAGACGCCGGCCTCGACCAGGTAGCGGGCGAAATGCGTGCGCGAGATCAGGTCGGGGTTGCCGACGTACTTCAGCGCGCCCTCGAACGCGCCGGGAATGCCGACCGCCGCGAGCCCGGCGGCCATGTCGCGGGCCCGGGCCTCGCGTCCGCCGCGGGTGCTGCCCAGGCCGGCCTGCAGCTGCGCGTCCTCGGGGTCGAAGCCCAGGCCGACGATGTGGACGGTCTCGCCGCAGAAGCTGACCGAGACCTCGACGCCGCTGAGCCAGGCGACGCCGGCAGCCCGGGCAGCATCGCGTGCGCGCAGCTGGCCGCCGATCTCGTCATGGTCCGTCAGCGCCCACAGCTCGACGCCGTTGGCGGCCGCCCGCTCGGCCAGGGCCTCGGGGCTCAGGGTGCCGTCCGAGACGGTGGAATGGCAGTGCAGGTCGGCGTTGAGGAAGCTCACCGGGCCATTGTAGGAAGGCGTCATCCGGCGCGTGCGGGTTCACCCTTGGACCCGACCTGCGCGGAGGGTCCGTCGGCCAGTTTCGGCAGCCATGCGCGCGCCTCGGAGGCCGGGCGCGGCTTGCTGAACAGGTAGCCCTGCGCCGACTCGCAGCCCAGCTCGCGCAGGTAGGCCAGCTGCTCCTCGGTCTCGACACCTTCGGCGACCACCGAGATGCCGAGGTTGCGGCCCATCGCGACCATGGTCTGGACCAGCTGCGCGCCGCTGATGTCACCCGGCAGGTCCCGCACGAAGCTGCGGTCGATCTTGAGCTTGGAGACCGGGAAGCGCCGCAGGTAGGCCAGCGACGAATAGCCGGTGCCGAAGTCGTCGATCGCCAGCTGCACGCCGGTCGAACGCAGGTTGTGCAGGAAGGCCTCGGCGCGTTCGCCCTGTTCCATCAGGCCGGATTCGGTGATCTCCAGCTCCAGCCGGCTGGCCGGCAGGCCGCTGGCCTGCAGCGCGGCGCGGATGCGCTCGTCGGTCTGGCCGCGCCGGACCTCCAGCGGCGACAGGTTGATCGCGATGCGGCCGAAGTCCAGGCCCTCGTCCAGCCAGGCGCGGCCCTGCCGGCACGCTTCCTGGGTCACCCAGGCGCCCAGCGCGGTGATCTGGCCGGTCTCCTCCAGCACCGGGATGAACTCGGCCGGACCGACCGGCGGCAGGCCCGGCTGGTTCAGCCGCACCAGCGCCTCCAGCCCGATCAGGCGGCGGTCGGCGATGCGGTAGAGCGGCTGGTAGAACAGCTCGAACTCGCGCTGCTCCAGCGCGCGGCGCAGGCGGGTGTCGAGCGTCAGCTTGTTCTGCGCGGCGGCGGTCAGGCTCTCGGTGTAGAAGCGGTAGGTGCCGCGGCCGGCGCGCTTGGCCTGGTACATCGCGGCGTCGGCATCGCGCACCAGCTCGCCGGCCTCATGCGCGTCCTCGGGGTAGAGGCTGATGCCGATGCTCGACTGCACGTAGACGTCCTGACCGGCGATGTGGAAGGGCGCCTCCAGCAGCGCCAGCAGCTCCTGCGCGACCTGGGCCGCCTCGGGCGCCTCGTGCAGCTGTTCGAGCACGAGGATGAACTCGTCGCCGCCGAGCCGGCCGAGCGTGTCCTCGCGCCGCGTGCGCGTGACCAGGCGCTGCGCGACGGCTTCCAGCAGCCGGTCGCCGGCGGCATGGCCCAGGCTGTCGTTGACGGTCTTGAAGTTGTCGAGGTCGATGAACAGCACCGCGACGCGGCGCTGCGCGCGTTCGGCCGCCGCGATCGCCCGGTCGAGCCGGTTGAGCACCAGCATCCGGTTGGGCAGCTGCGTCAGCGGGTCGAAATGGGCCATGTGCTGCAGCTGCGCCTCGGCCTGCTTCTGCGCGGTGATGTCGGTGAAGACGGTGACGTAGTGGGTCGGCTCGCCGAGGTCGTTGCGCACCGTGCTGATCGACGTCCACTGCGTGTAGAGCTCGCCGTTCTTGCGCCGGTTCTGGATCTCGCCCTGCCAGCGCCCGTGGGTCAGCAGGTCTTCCCACAGCGCCGAGAAGAACGCCGGATCGTGGCGGCCGGAGGTCAGCAGCTTGGGCGACTGCCCGGCCACGTCGGCCTCGGTGTAGCCGGTGATCTCGGTGTAGGCGCGGTTGACCGAGACGATGCGCGGGCGCAGGTCCGTCACCATCACGCCGTCCTGCGTGCTCTCCAGCGCGGCGGCATGCAGGCGCACCCGTGCCAGCGACTCCTGCAGGCGCGCGTCGCGGCTCAGCCGGGCCAGCGCGTGCGACAGGTCCAGGCCCAGTTCGCGCACGACGTCGAGCTGGTCGGGGTCATCCGGGTCCAGCCGCGCGCCGGCCAGCATCAGCACCGCGACGACCGCTTCGGCGTTGCGCACCGGCAGGGCCAGCAGGTCCAGCGCCTCGCCGGACGGCGTGCGCACGCAGCCCGGACGCCATTGCGCCAGGCCGCTGAGCTGCGCCTGGGCCAGCGCGGCGGCGTGGCTGTGCGTGGCCGGCGGCAGCGAGGCGGCACACAGGTCCATCAACGCGGCCTCGCCATGCTGGGCGCGCAGGCGAGGCGTGCGGCCGGGACCGCCGGCCTCCACCAGCCAGGCCAGCTGCAGCCCGGCCTCGCTGATGGCGACGCGGGTGACGCGGTCGAACAGCTCATGCGCCGAACGGGCCCAGACGATCGCCTGGTCGACGTGGCTCTTGAAGCGGTGCAGCCGGCCACGGTCCTGTTCACGCTGGCCGGCGGCCTGTCCGGCGCTGACGTCGCGCGACTGCCAGACCACCATCGCCGTGCCCGGCATCGCCTGCACGCGGGCCTCGTACCAGCGCGGTCCCTGTTCGGTGTCGAGGCTGTAGGCCAGGCTCTGGACCCGCCCGCTGGCCAGCGCCGAGCGCACCGTGGCGACCATGCGTTCGCGCAGCGGCCGTTCGGCCAGGTCGAGCGGCAGGTCACGTGCCGGACCGGCCAGGCGCTGGCCTTCGCCGTCGATGACCCAGTAGGGGTCCGGCAGCGACCGGGCGGCGCGCTGCGCCAGGTCGGGCTGCGGATCCAGCGGGTCGAGCAGCGCCGGCAGGCTGTCCTGCATCAGGTCGGGCCGGCGGGCACCGTCGGCCGGTCGGGTGATGTCGACGATCTCGGCGCGGCGGCTGGCCGCTTCCCGGGCCTTGCGCGACAGCCGCAGGCGGCCGATCAGCGTGGCGGCCGACAGGGCGGCCAGCAGCAGCACCAGCGTGGCCTGACGCTGCTGGCTCTGCACGATCCGTTCGAGCACCAGGTGCTCGACCCGTTCGAGCTCCATCGCCATCGCCACCGTCTCGCGCTGGCTGGCCACGGCCTGCGGGCCCAGCACCCAGTCCGAAGGACCGTGTGTCAGCTGCTGGTGCAGCAGGCGGATCCCGTCGCGGAAGCGGCGTGCGGCACTGGCAACCTGTCGGGCGGTGTCGGCATCGTGGCTGACCTGTTCGGCCAGGCGCTGCCAGGTGTCCAGCATCGACAGCGCGGTCTGCAGTTCGGCGACCTGGGTCAGACGGGCCTCCGGCGGTCGACCACCGGTTCCACCTTCATCGGCATGGGACGCGGGTGCATCGGCCCGCACCAGCGGCGCGGTCGGGCGGGTCGGCTGCGCGGCGGCCTTCTCGCGTGCCAGGCCCTGGGCCTGCTCGACATGGCGCAGCGTCTCGGCGAGCGCGTCTTCCAGCGCATGCATGTGCTCGAAGCGGTCCGACCAGGCCTGGTGGACCCAGGCGATGCCGCCCAGCGAGGTCGCCAGGCAGCACAGCACCAGCGCCCAGACCGGCACGCGCAGACCGGCCTGCAGCAGCGCGCGTCGCCAGCTCGACGGGCGGCGGCCACTCAAGGCAGTTCTCCCGCCGTCGGGTCGGCCTTGACCGCACTGGCGTCCGATGCGGCAACCGGCTCGCCGGTCACGCGCAGGTCGCGTCGGCCGAGCGCGCTGGCCTGGGCGGCCGCGTCGACATGACGGCGCGCCAGCGTGACCTCGGCCTGCGTGTAACCCAGATCCCGCACCAGCTGCAGATGGGGCGGCGTGCCCAGGTAACGTCCCAGCGCGGCGTCGAATGCCGGCAGACGCGGATCGCCCGGTCGCCAGCCATAGGCCGGCAGGCCGATGTCCCGGTCGGGATCGAGATCGGCCGGCTCGATCACCTCGACGTCTGCGGACCGCCGCGCCAGGTGGCGCAGCGACGGCGCCGACAGCGCGAAGGCCGCCACGTCGCCGGACCGCAGCGCGGCCAGCGCCTCGCCGATGTCCTGCACCGTCACCAGGTTGCGCGAGGCGACCCCGTGGCTGCGCGCCTGACGGGCCTCCGCCGCCCCTTCGAGCACGGCGATCTTCAGGCCGTTGTCGCCGCTCAGGTCGGCCAGGTTGCGGATGTGCTCGGGGTTGCCGCGCCGCACCAGCAAGGCGGTGCCCACCGCCAGCGTCGGGCGGCTGAAGGCGACCCGGCGGCTGCGGTCGGGGGTGATGAACAGGCCGGACGCGATGACGTCGATGCGGCCCAGTTCGAGCTGGTGGATCAGCCTCGGCAAGGGCACGTGGATCCAGACCGGCTCGGGTTCGCCCAGCGCCCGCAGCGTGGCGCGCAGCACCTCGGCCGCTTCGCCGCTGACGCGGCCCTGCTCGTCGATCTCGACATAGGGCGGCTCGACCGCATAGCCGACCCGCAGCGGCATCCCGCGGGGCTCGTCATGCAGGCCCGGGCGGGCACGCCAGACCAGCCCCAGGGCGAGCACGGTGCTCGCGATCAGCGACAGCAGCAGCCAGGCGACAGGCCTCTTCAACATCCCGGATTCCATCCCTGCGGCTCAGGAGCAGCCGTCCATGATTCATTCGGTCGATTGTGTTCCAGCCCAAGCGAGCGGCCGGAAGCCACGTCGCCATCAGCGGGGATATTGCGCACCGCGCTGCGCCACGTCGGCGCCAGCGCGGTCCGGACCGGCCGGAAACCCGGTTTCGAGAGCTGTATATTCATACAGCCCATAGCCGCCGGAGCCCTGCCATGCAAGCCGAACCACCCGATCCCGACGCGATGCCTGAAGTTCCGGCGATCGGGCCCGCAGACGGCCCGATGCCGCCGGTGCGCGGACGCGGCACCGGCTGGCGCATCGCCCACCGCTTCGAGACCGACCAGCGCCAGGCGGTCGACGACGGCTGGCCCGGTGATGACGAGCCGGCCGATACGACCGACGAGCCGCCACGCGGCCCGCGCACCACCGTGCGGATCGAGCAGGCCGGCCGCATCCTGAGCCGCAACGACTCGCCCGACGTGCCCTTCGAGCAGGCCGCCAACCCCTACCGGGGCTGCGAACACGGCTGCATCTACTGCTATGCGCGGCCGACCCACAGCTACCTGAACCTGTCGCCGGGGCTGGACTTCGAGACCCAGCTGGTCGCCAAGGCGAATGCGGCCGAACGGCTGCGCGCCGAGCTGGCGCGGCCGGGTTATCGGCCCAGCCCGATCAACATCGGCTCGGCCACCGACGCCTACCAGCCGATCGAGCGCAGCCATCGGCTGACCCGTGCGCTGCTGGAGGTGCTCGACGAGACCCGCCACCCGGCCACGATCGTGACCAAGTCCGGCGGCATCGTGCGGGACCTCGATCTGCTGGCGCGCATGGCCGCGCGCCGGCAGCTGATCGTGTTCGTCAGCGTGACCTCGCTGGATGCGCGCCTGTCGGCCCGGCTCGAACCGCGCGCGGCGGCGCCGGCACGGCGGCTGGCGGCGATCCGGGCGCTGGCGCAGGCGGGGGTCTGGGTCGGCGTCAACGTCGCGCCCATCATCCCGTTCGTCAACGAGCCCGAGATCGAGCAGATCCTCGAAGCCGCCGCCGAGGCCGGCGCCCGCAGCGCGCACTGGACCGTCGTGCGCCTGCCGTGGGAGGTCGCGCCGCTGTTCCGTGACTGGCTGCAGGCCCATCTGCCCGACCGCGCCGACCGCGTCATGGCCCGGATCCGCGAGATGCGTGGCGGGCGCGACTACGACGCCAACTTCGCCAGCCGCATGAAGGGGCAGGGCACCTGGGCGGCGCTGCTGCGCCAGCGGGTCGAGAAGGGCGCCGCGCGGGTCGGCCTGGTGCGCGAGACGCCGGTGCTCGACGTCAGCGCCTTCGTGCCGCCGCGCCGGCCGGTCGTTCTGTCCGGTCGCGGGGGCGGTCCGCAGCAGGCGCTGTTCTGAGCGGCCGGCCCGGGTCACACCGTCGGCAGCGCCGGTACCTCGGGCGCCGCGTCCACCTTGACGACCCGGTCCAGCCGCAGCGCCAGGCCGCCGGGGCTGCGGCCGTTCTCGTTCAGGCTGATGCGGGTGCCTTTGGCGCAGTGCTGCTTGAGCAGGCCGTCGACCTGGTCGCGCAAGGCCGCGTGCTCCGCGATGCGGCTCTCGTAGCGTTGCAGCACCTTGGCGGCCAGTTCCAGCAGCTTGGCGTTGAGGGTCTTGCGGGCCTGGCCGATGAGGGTGCGCACCGCCGCATCCGGATCGCCCTTGATGCTGTGGTTCATGGCCTTCTCGGCCGCCGCCGAGACCGCCTGGTAGGCCGACGCGATCAGGCCCCGGTAGGCGTCATGGCCGCGCGTGGCCGCCGACAGCAGGTCGACGGCGGCCTTCGAGACACAGGCGCGCAGGGCGATGTCGCGCACCCATTCCTCGGCCTGCGGCAGCTGCACCTCGGTGCGGCCGAGCAGCGACAGCAGCGCGATCAGGTTGCTGGCGGCCTCGAAGTCGAAGTCTTCCTCGTGGATCCCGTCAGCCAGCTCGCGGACCTGCTCGACCACCGCGCCGATGCGCCGCTCGCCCAGCGTGCGCAGCACGTTGACGACGGCTTGCATGCGTTCGAGGCGCGCACTGCCGGGGTTCTTCTCGATCAGGTGGTCCAGGTTGCCGGCCACGCGCTGGAAGGCCCGCGGGTCGGACGAGTCGAAGCGCATCAGCGCCAGCAGCAGCAGCGACTGGGCGTCGAACATCTTGCTCGACAGGCCCGTCACCATCGCGCGTTCCAGCGCCTTCATGGCCTCGGGCCACTCGCCGACGTAGAAGCCCAGCGTGCCGAATTTCTGCAGCCGCGTGATGCTGGCCGGCGTGATGTCGCAGGCGCGCCGGTAGGTCGCCAGCGCCTCGACCAGGTCGCCCTGCTCGACCTGCACGCGGCCCATCACGTCGTAGGCATCGGCAAAGCCGGTGTTGTTGCTGATCAGGTTCTCGAGCGTGCGGCGGGCCTGCTGCGGCGTGCCGCCTTCCATCTCGGCCCGGGCGATGCCCAGGCGGGCCCACGGCAGCGCGCGGGTCGCGCGGATGGCCTCGAAGACCGCACGCGCGTCGTCGTGCCGGTCCAGGCGCAGCAGCAGCTCGGCGCCGATGCGGGCGGCGTAGAGCCAGAACTCGCCGCGTTCGTTGAAGCGGGTCATGCAATGGCCGGCCGCGTCGATCAGCCGGCCCTGCTCGATGGCGTCGAAGATCGGCTTGAGCACCCGCTTGCGGTGACGCGCCTGGCGCACCCGCTCGCGCAGCGCCTCGGCGTTGTGCGGCTTGAGCAGGTAGCTGTCGAGCGCGGATTCGGCCGCCTCGGCCACCTTGGCGTAGGTCGCCTCGCCGGTGACCATCACGAACACGGTCGAGAAGGGCAGCAGCTGGGCCCGGCGCAGCTCGTCGAGCAGTTCCTGGCCGTTCATCGCCTGCTGGTCGAAGAACTGCTCGCAGACCACCACGTCGTACTGGCGGTGTTCCAGCAGCCGGCGGGCGTCGACCGTGCGACCGCACTGGTTGACGATGCCCACGCCCATCTCCCGCAGCATGCCCACGAGCGTGCTCCGGGACGTCACGTTGCCGTCGATCACCAGGGCTCGGCAGGTCTGCAGGTCGGGGTCGGCTCTTGTCATGGGGGGGCGGTCGCGGTTGGGTGGTCCCGTGTGGCCGGCGCCCGCAGGCGCCATTCACGCCCTTGCAAGATCGGCACCGGCTTTGCCGACTTGAGCAGATCCCCGCACATCGCCGGCGCGGCGCATGAAAAAGGCCGCACGAGGCGGCCTGGTTCACGATCGGCTGGGGCCGGCAGCGCCGGCCGGCCTCACTTGAAGAGGTCCTTGACCCGGTCGGTCCAGCTCTTGGCGTTGGGCGAGTGCTTGTCGCCGCCCTTGCGGAACGAGTCGTCGAGCTCCTTGAGCAGCTTGCGCTGGTGCTCGGTCAGCTTGACCGGCGTCTCGGCGGCGATGTGGCAGTACAGGTCGCCCGGATAGCTGGAGCGGATGCCCTTGATGCCCTTGCCGCGCAGCCGGAAGGTCTTGCCGTGCTGGGTGCCCTCGGGCAGCTCGATCTCGGCCGAGCCGTTCAGCGTCGGCACCTCGATCGTGCCGCCCAGCGCCACGGTGGTCAGCGGCACCGGCACGGTGCAGTGCAGGTCGTCGCCGTCGCGCTCGAAGATGTCGTGCTGCTTGATGCGGATCTCGACGTACAGGTCGCCGGCCGGACCGCCATGCGTGCCGGGCTCGCCGTGGCCGCGCAGGGCGATGCGCTGGCCCTCGTTGATGCCGGCGGGGATCTTGACCTCCAGCGTCTTCTGCTTCTTCAGCTTGCCCGCGCCGTTGCAGGTCGTGCAGGGGTCCGGGATGATCTTGCCGCTGCCGTGGCAATGGGGGCAGGTCTGCTGGATGCTGAAGAAGCCCTGGCGCATGTGCACCGTGCCCGAGCCGTGGCAGGTCGTGCAGGTCTTGGCGCTGGTGCCGGGCTTGGCGCCGCTGCCGTGGCAGGTATCGCATTCCTCCCAGGTGGGGATGCGGATCTGGCTTTCCTTGCCGTGGGCCGCTTCCTCCAGCGTGATCTCCATCGCGTAGGACAGGTCCGCGCCGCGGTAGACCTGCTGGCCGCCGCCGCGCCGGCCGCCGCCGCCCTGGCCGAAGATGTCGCCAAAGATGTCCCCGAAGGCCTCGGCGAAGCCGCCGTAGCCTTCCGCGCCCGGGCGGAATCCCGCCCCGCCGGCGTTCGGATCGACACCGGCGTGGCCGTACTGGTCGTAGGCCTGACGCTTCTGCGCGTCGGAGAGCATCTCGTAGGCCTCCTTGACCTCCTTGAACTTCTCCTCGGCTTCCTTGGCCCCGTCGCCCTGGTTGCGGTCGGGGTGGTACTTCATGGCCAGCTTGCGGTAGGCCTTCTTGATCTCGTCCTCGGTGGCGTTCTTGGCCAGTCCGAGGACCTCGTAGTAGTCGCGCTTTGCCATGGGCGTGCTGCCTGCTGGTCGCTGCGGGCCGGTCATGCCGGCGTCGAGCGGGTCGATGATGCGGGAACGCCGCGCCGGGTCGCAGAACGGTCTGCGGCCCTGACGCGGCGGTGGATCAGGGCCTCGTCACCGCCTCTCGGCGGCGCCGGGCCGGGCCGGTGTCAGCCCTTCTTGACTTCCTTGAACTCGGCGTCGACCACGTCGGCGTCATCGGCCTTGGCCGAGCCGCCGGCCGCACCGGCGGGCTGGCCTTCGGCCGCACCACCGGCCGCCGCCTGCTGCGCCTGCATGTCGGCGTAGACCTTCTCGCCAAGCTTCTGGCTGGCCGTCATCAGCGCGTTGGTGCGGGACTCGATGGCGTCCTTGTCCTCGCCCTTCAGCGCTTCTTCCAGCTCCTTGATCGCCAGCTCGATCTTGTCCTTCTCGCCGGCTTCGAGCTTGTCGCCGTACTCGGTCAGCGACTTGCGCACCGAGTGCACCATCGCGTCTCCCTGGTTGCGCGCCTGGATGACTTCGAGCTTCTTCTTGTCCTCGGCCGCATTGGCCTCGGCGTCGCGCACCATCTTCTGGATCTCTTCTTCCGACAGGCCCGAGTTCGCCTTGATGGTGATCTTGTTTTCCTTGCCGGTCGCCTTGTCCTTGGCGCCGACGTGCAGGATGCCGTTGGCGTCGATGTCGAAGGTCACCTCGATCTGCGGCGTGCCTCGCGCGGCCGGCGGGATGCCCTCGAGGTTGAACTCGCCCAGGCTCTTGTTGCCGGCGGCCATCTCGCGCTCGCCCTGGTAGACCTTGATCGTCACGGCCGGCTGGTTGTCGTCGGCGGTCGAGAAGGTCTGCGAGAACTTGGTCGGGATGGTCGTGTTCTTGGCGATCATCTTGGTCATCACGCCGCCCAGCGTCTCGATGCCCAGGCTCAGCGGGGTGACGTCGAGCAGCAGCACGTCCTTGCGCTCGCCGCCCAGGACCTGGCCCTGGATGGCGGCACCGACGGCCACGGCCTCGTCAGGGTTGACGTCCTTGCGCGGCTCCTTGCCGAAGAACTCCTTGACCTTGTCCTGCACCTTGGGCATGCGGGTCATGCCGCCGACCAGGATGATGTCGTCGATCTGCGCAGCGCTGACGCCGGCGTCCTTCATCGCGGTGCGGCACGGGGCGATCGTGCGCTCGATCAGCTCCTCGACCAGGCTCTCCAGCTTGGCGCGGTTGAGCTTGACGTTGAGGTGCTTCGGGCCAGTCGCATCGGCCGTGATGTAGGGCAGGTTGACGTCGGTGGAGGTCGACGACGACAGCTCGATCTTGGCCTTCTCGGCGGCTTCCTTCAGGCGCTGCAGGGCCAGCACGTCCTTGGTCAGGTCGACGCCCTGGTCCTTCTTGAACTCGCCGATGATGAAATCGATGATGCGCTGGTCGAAGTCCTCGCCGCCCAGGAAGGTGTCGCCGTTGGTCGACAGCACCTCGAACTGCATCTCGCCGTCGACGTCGGCGATCTCGATGATCGAGATGTCGAAGGTGCCGCCACCCAGGTCATAGACGGCGATCTTGCGGTCGCCCTTGCCGTGCTTGTCCAGGCCGAAGGCCAGGGCCGCAGCGGTCGGCTCGTTGATGATGCGCTTGACGTCCAGGCCGGCGATGCGGCCGGCGTCCTTGGTCGCCTGGCGCTGGCTGTCGTTGAAGTAGGCCGGCACCGTGATGACGGCCTCGGTCACTTCCTCGCCCAGGTAGTCCTCGGCGGTCTTCTTCATCTTGCGCAGGACTTCGGCGCTGATCTGCGGCGGGGCCAGCTTCTTGCCGCGCACCTCGATCCAGGCGTCGCCGTTGTCGGCCGCGGAGATCTTGTAGGGCATCAGGTCGATGTCCTTCTGCACTTCCTTCTCGGTGAACTTGCGGCCGATCAGGCGCTTGGCGGCGTAGACCGTGTTCTTCGGGTTGGTCACCGCCTGGCGCTTGGCCGAGGCGCCGACCAGGATCTCGCCGTCTTCCTGGTACGCGATGATCGAAGGCGTCGTGCGCGCGCCCTCGCTGTTCTCGATCACCTTGGTGCTGTTGCCTTCCATGATGGCGACGCAGCTGTTGGTGGTGCCGAGGTCGATGCCGATGATCTTGCCCATGTGTGTTCTCCGGGGAATGCGTTGAGTTGTCGTTGATCTGTGGATGGCGCCGGGGCTTTCAAGGGGTCAGCCCGCGCGGCGCCGGGGTGGGGCTCACTTCGGCGCGGCCACCGTGACCAGCGCCGGGCGCAGCACGCGCTCGGCGATCGTGTAGCCCTTCTGCAGGACGGCCACGACGGTGTTGGCGTCCTGATCGGCCGGCACCATGCTGATGGCCTGGTGCTGGTGCGGATCGAACTTCGTGCCGGCCGGCGGGTTGACCTCCAGCACCTTGTTGCGCTCCAGCGCCTGGCTCAGCTGGCGCAGCGTCGCGTGCACGCCCTCGAGCATCTGCTCGGGCGTGCCCTGGCCGCTCAGGTGCGTGGCGATGGCCGCCTCCAGGCTGTCCTTGACCGGCAGCAGGCTGTCGGCGAACGATTCCAGCGCGAACTTGCGCGACTTGGCGATCTCGTCGTCGGCGCGGCGGCGGGTGTTGTCGGCCTCGGCCTTGGCACGCAGGTAGGCGTCGGCCAGCTCGTGGTTCTTGGCTTCCAGCTCGGCGATGCGGGCCATCGGGTCGTCGACCTGCTCGTGGCTGTCGCCCTGGGTCTCGATCGACCGGGCGTTGGGATCTTCTGCGTGCGTCTGGTTCATGGTGAGGGGGAAAAAGTGTCGTCCGACGGATGCCTCAGCGGGCGTTCCGTCGCCAACTGGCGGTCAAGTCCCTGATTTCAAGAGGCTTGATATTTCTGATTCAGGCAGGCGGTCGCGTTACATTGCCAGTCGATTCGGATGGGAAAAATTCGCTACACTACTGGGAAAATATCCCATAGTTAACCCCCGTACCGTCCAGCCGAGCAGCAGTCTATGAGCGAACTTCCCGGAGCGGATTCCGGTCCTCTCGTCGGTCATGACCCCCGGGCCCAGCAGGCCCTGGATGGCGCTGCGGTCGTCCTGCGTCCTGTCGTGCGCTGGCTGTTGCGCCACGGCGTCCACTACGGCGCGCTGACCCAGATGCTCAAGCAGGTCTTCCTGGCCGAGGCGCGCAGCGAACTGCAGCGCAAGGGCACCAAGGTGACCGATTCGGCGCTGAGCGTGCTGTCGGGCGTGCACCGCAAGGACGTCCGCGCGCTGTCGACCCAGGCCCTGCCGACCGCCCCGCTGGTGCCGACGCCGGCATCGGTGCTTTTCACCCGCTGGGTGACAGACACCCGCTACCGCGATCCGGAGACCCACAAGGTCATCACCTGCCTGCCGCGCCACGGCGACCTGCCCAGCTTCGAGGCGCTGGCGCGCGAGACGTCCAGCGACGTCCACCCGCGCACGCTGCTGGAAGAACTGCAGCGCCTGGGCGTCGTGACGGTCGAGGGCGAGCAGGTCTGCCTCAGCACCGAGCGTTTCGTCAGCCGTCCGGAAGACGAGAGCGCGGCCCAGACGCTGGCCGTCAACGCCTCGGACCATCTGGCCGCCGCCGTCCACAACCTGCAGGCCGGTCAGGGCTTCAAGTTCCTGGAACAGAGCGTCTATGCCAACGGCCTGAGCGAGGAGTCGGGCCTGAAGCTGGCCAACGTCGCCCGCGACCTCTGGGCCCCCGCATTCGATGGGATGGTGGCGGCCGCGACCGAGTGCGTGCGCGCCGACAATGCCCGCGAGGACACGCCGTTCCGCATGCGCTTTGGCGTGTACTACTACCACGAGCCCGTGCCGCCCAAGGGCAGCGCCGGCAAGCCGGACGCCACGTCCCGGTCTTCCTGACGGGTGTCGCCGGCCTGTCAGATCCCCGACCTACCGTCCCGCCCTGGTTCCCCGGAGCACCCCATGACTGACCGACCCGGTCCGGATTCGATCCTCGCCGCACCTTCCCAACCGTCGCGCCGGCGGGCCCGCGCCTGGCAGGCGGGGCTCGCCACGCTGGCGCTGGCCATCGTCTCGGCCTGCGGCGGCGGCGGTGACGGCGGCGTCGGCACCAACGGCACGGGGGTGTCCAACGGCACGGTCTACGGCTTCGGCAGCGTGATCGTCGACGGCATCCGCTTCGACGATCGCTCGGCCCGCGTCGAGGTCGAACAGGGCGCCTCGGGCGGCACCTTCGTGCTGACGGAGGCCAAGCTGGGCCAGCGCACGCTGGTCGAGAACAACGGCAGCGACGACGACGCCAGCGGCACCGCCAGCCGGATCGAGGTCGAACCGTCGCTGATCGGCACGGTCGAATCGGTCACCGGCAGTTCGTTCCGACTGCTGGGGCAGACGGTCAACATCATCCCCACGACGTCGACCCAGACGGCGACGCTGCTGTCCGGCTTCTCGCTGGGCATCGCCGCCGGTGATGTCGTCGAGGTCCACGCGATCCGCCGTGGCACTGGCGCCGCCCTGGTCTACGACGCGACCCGCGTCGAGAAGAAGGCCAGCACCGACCATGTCCGGCTGACGGGCATCGTCACGACATCGAGCGGCACGACCTTCAAGATCGGCAACGTGACGATCCAGCGCGGCAGTGCCGTCATCCGGCCTGCCGGTGCGACGCTGGCCGACGGCAAGCTCGTGACGGTGTTCGCTGGCTCCACGGCCTACACCAGCGGCAGCAACGCCCTGACGGCCCAGGCGGTGCGCGTTCGCACGCTCGCCTCCTCCAGCGGCACGTCGGACCACTTCGGCGGCGTCATCGACAGCGTCTCGGGCAGCACCATCGTCATCGACGGCCTGACGATCAACCTGTCGGGTGCGCGATTCGACCCGAGCAACTACGCACCGGCCAGCCGCGACTACGTCCGTGTCCGCGGCAGCTTCGACGCATCGGGCAACTTCATCGCCACGCGCATCCAGCGCCGCAACGGCAACGACAGCACGATCGACCCGGCGGAACTGATCGGCACGGTGTCGAACGCGGGTGCCAGCACGACCTCCTTCCAGGTGCGTGACACGCTGGTCACGGTGCCGGCTTCGGGCGTGACCTACAGCGGCGTCGGCTGCTCGGCGGGCGTGGCCGTGCCGGACGGCACCTTCGTCGAGGTCAAGGGCCAGATCCGCTCCGACGGTCTGGTCGCGACGAAGATCCAGTGTGGCAGCGAGGTCCAGGGCGGGGTGGTCGAACGTCGCGGCTTCGTGGCCAACCTGGACACCAGCGCACGGACCTTCGACGTGGTCGGCGTCAGCGGGACCATCGCCCGGGTGACCTATCAGGCCAACACGTTCTTCCGCGCCATCGACGCCGCCAACGCGACGCAATGGGCGAACGGCGTGGCGATCGAGGTCGAAGGCGCCCTGGGGTCCGCCGCTGGCGTCTCGCCGGCCTTGATCACGGCCCTGAAGATCAAGCCCGAGAACAGCTCGCCCTGATCCCGCGCAGCGACCGCTTCCGTCGCCCGGGGGCTGAGGAACCGATGGTTCTTCAGCCCTTGTCGTTTTCGTCGTCCAGCGACACGCTCCAGCGCTGCCACTCGACCAGCTTGCGCCGGTCCGACTTGGTCGGGCGGCCCTGTTCGATGCTCTGGGCCGGATCGGCCTGATAGGGGCGGGCGGCGGTCCAGGTGGCGATGGCCTGGCGGCTTTCCTCGGTTTCCTCGTAGAGCGCCTGGGCGACCGGCGCCGGCCCGCGGGTCTCCGACAGTCCCTTGACGAGAATGCGGCGGGCCAGCGGGCAATCGCCCTGGCGCACCGCCAGCGTGTCGCCGACGCGCACCGTGCGGCTGGCCTTGGCGAACTGGTCGTTGACCATCACGCGGCCCTTCTCGATCGCCTCGCCGGCCACGCTGCGGGTCTTGTAGAAGCGCGCCGCCCACAGCCACTTGTCGAGCCGCACACCGGCGCTTTCCTGTTGCCGATCGGCCTCGGCGGCCTTGCGGGCGGTGGCGTGGTGGGTCTTCATCGTCGTCCCCCTGTGACTCTGGCGCCAGCCTCAGGCCTGGGCGCCCAGCGTCAGGGCGCGCAGGCGCTGCGATTCCAGTTCGGCGGGGCGCGGCTGCTCCTCCCGCGTGGTCGGCCAGCCGGCGGCATGGCGCTGCACGATCGACACCATCGCGCGGATCCACGCCGGATGGTCGTTCAGGCAGGGGATGTGCTCGTAGCGCTGGCCGCCGGCCTGCAGGAAGTCGTGGCGGCCCTCGATCGCGATCTCCTCCAGCGTCTCCAGGCAATCGGCCGGGAAGCCGGGGCAGAAGACCTGCAGGTGGCGCACACCCTTCTTGGCCAGCGACTTGAGGGTCGCCTCGGTGTAAGGCTCCAGCCACTTGGCCTTGCCGAAGCGGCTCTGGAAGCTCAGGCTCATCTGGTCACGCGACAGCCCCAGACGTTCACCCAGCAGGCGGCCGGTCTTCAGGCACTGGCAGTGGTAGGGATCGCCCAGGTGCAGCGTGCGCTCGGGCACGCCGTGGAAGCTCAGCAGCAGGTGATCGCCGCGGCCCTCGCGCTGCCAGAAGTCCTGCACCCGCTCGGCCAGCGCATCGATGTAGGCCGGGTCGTCGTGGTACTGCTTGATGAAGCGCAGCTCGGGCAGGTTGCGCTGCGTGGCCGCCCAGGCGCTCAGGTCATCCCAGACGCTGGCCGTCGTCGTGCCCGAGTACTGCGGGTACATCGGCAGCACGAGGATGCGGTCGCAGCCCTGCTGCTTGAGCTGGTCGAGTGCGCCGGCCATGTCGGGCTTGCCATAGCGCATCGCCCAGGACACGACGACCTGCTCGCCGCGTTCGCCCAGGTAGCCCTGCAGCAATGTCGCCTGCTTGCGCGTCCAGACCGCCAGCGGCGAGCCTTCCGGGGTCCACACGCTGGCGTACTTGGCGGCCGACTTGGCCGGCCGCGTGCGCAGGATGATCCCGTGCAGGATCGGCAGCCAGATCGCCCGCGGGATCTCGACCACGCGCGGGTCGGACAGGAACTGGGCCAGGTAGCGGCGCACCGCATCGGTCTGCGGTGCGTCGGGCGTACCGAGGTTGACGAGCAGCACGCCGACACGCGGGGCGCGGCCGTGCTGGAAGGTGGGTTCGGTGGCGTATGGCATGGCGGCGCGGATTCTCGCCGAGCGGCTTCGCCCCGAGCGGCTTCACCCCGACCGATCGGCGCCGACAATCCGGCGATGACGATCCGCGCGCTGACCCTCGACCTCGACGACACCCTCTGGCCTCTCCTGCCGACGCTGCTGCGGGCCGAGCGGGCGATGCACGACTGGCTGGCCGAACACGCGAGCGCCACGGCCCGGATGCACGACGTGGAGGCGATGCGCGCGCTGCGCGCCGACGTCGGTCGCCGCCACCCGGCACTGGCTCATGACCTGAGCCAGCTGCGCCGCGTCTCGCTGGTCGAGGCGCTGACGGCCGCAGGCGACGACCCGGCGCTCGCCGAGCCGGCCTTCGACTGCTTCTTCGCCCATCGCCAGCAGGTGGTGTTCTACGACGAGGTGGCCGACGCGCTGGATCGGCTGGCCTCCCGCTTCCGTCTTCTGGCCGTCAGCAACGGCAACGCGGAGCTGGAAGCGACGGGCCTGTCAGCCTGGTTCGCGGGCTCGGTCAGCGCCCGTCAGGCGGGTGTCGCCAAGCCCGATCCGCGCATCTTCCGGCAGGCCTGCGCGGCGCTCGATTGCCCGCCCGAGGCGGTCATGCACGTGGGCGACGACCATGCGGCCGACATCGTCGGCGCGCGCGCGGCCGGCCTGCACAGCGCGTGGCTGCGGCGCGAGCCGGCGTTGGCCGGGCGGTTGGAGGTGGATCCGTCGGCGCCGCAGGGGCACCACTGGGTCATCGGGGATCTGGCCGTGCTGGCCGACCGGCTGCTGTCGGACTGACGCCGCCGGCGCGGCGCCTCAGAGCAGCGGCTGCGGGTCGGTGTCGTCGAAGCGCAGGACCTCGAAGCCGATCGTCGGCGCGTTCAGCACGTTCGGGCTGACGCCCATGCAGATCACGCCCCGGCCGTGCAGCGTGCAGGAACCACGTCGCAGCGTGATGATTTCCGACTGCCGGCCGAAGCGCACATAGGTGCCGTTCGAGCTCAGGTCGGTCAGCTGGAAGGTGCCGCTGTGCCATTCGATGCGGCAATGCGAGCGCGAGACGCGGCTGTCATCGACGCAGTAGTTGGCCTCGTGGCTGCGGCCGATGATGACCGGCAGGTTGCGCACGCTGTGGATGCGCGAGACGCCGTCGCAGGTCAGCCGGATGCCTTCGGGCGCGCTGGCCGGCGCCGAGTCGCCGAACATCGTCGAGGCCGCGTCCTGCAGCCGGCGCGGCTCCAGGCGCCAGACCTCGACCGGTTCGAGCCGGCCGCGCAGGTGCAGTTTCTCCAGTCGGCGGAAGCGGTCGCGCATGTCGACCGGCAGGTGCTCGATGGTCTGCGTCGTCAGCAGCGTCTCGTTGTCGCCGGCCGCATCGAGCAGCCGGGCCGAGACGTTGACGGCGTCGCCGAAGCAGTCACCGGCGACCTCGATCATCTCGCCGTGAACCATCGCGATCTGCACCCGCATGGCGGGGCGTCTCGCGGGCTTGGACGAGCCGGTGATGCGGTCGATCGATTCGTGGACTTCCTCGGCCGCGCGAACGGCGGGCAGGGGATCGGGAAAGACGGCCATCAGGCCGTCACCGAGGGTCTTGATGACGCGGCCGCCCTGGCCTTCGATGATCCTCCCGACCACAGACACGCTGTGGGTGACCACCGAGGCCGCTTCGGCATTGCCGAGGCTCTCGTAGAGCGAGGTGCTGCCGCGCAGATCGGCGAAAAGTACGGTGCAGGAGACAGTCTGCGACATGCGCCAAAGTTTAGCGTGCAGCGGCGTGACGCATCGCACGACCTCATGCCCTGAAATGAAAAAGGCCCGTGTTTGCGGGCCTTTCAGACGGGTGAGTTGCGCCGGCTCGACGCCGGCGGACAGCCCTGTCAGAGGTTGTCGAGGTAGGTGCGCAGCTTGTCCGAACGGCTCGGGTGCTTGAGCTTGCGGATCGCCTTGGCCTCGATCTGGCGGATGCGTTCGCGGGTCACGTCGAACTGCTTGCCGACTTCTTCCAGCGTGTGGTCCGTGCTCATCTCGATGCCGAAGCGCATGCGCAGCACCTTGGCCTCGCGCGGGGTCAGGCTGTCGAGGATGTCGCGCACGACCTCGCGCAGGCCGGCCTGCATCGCGGCCTCGATCGGCGCGGTGTTGTTGGTGTCCTCGATGAAGTCGCCCAGGTGCGAGTCGTCGTCGTCGCCGATCGGCGTCTCCATGGAGATCGGCTCCTTGGCGATCTTCATGATCTTGCGGATCTTGTCCTCGGGCATCTCCATCTTCTCGGCCAGCGACGGGGCGTCGGGCTCGTAGCCGAACTCCTGCAGGTGCTGGCGCGAGATGCGGTTCATCTTGTTGATCGTCTCGATCATGTGAACCGGGATGCGGATGGTGCGGGCCTGGTCGGCGATCGAGCGGGTGATGGCCTGGCGGATCCACCACGTCGCGTAGGTCGAGAACTTGTAGCCCCGGCGGTATTCGAACTTGTCGACCGCCTTCATCAGGCCGATGTTGCCTTCCTGGATCAGGTCCAGGAACTGCAGGCCGCGGTTGGTGTACTTCTTGGCGATCGAGATGACCAGGCGCAGGTTGGCCTCGATCATTTCGCGCTTGGCCTCGCGCGAGCTGGCCTCGCCCTCGTTCATGCGCTTGTTGATCTCCTTGAGATCCTCGATCGGCACGACCGCCTTGGCCTGCAGGTCGATCAGCTTCTGCTGCAGTTCCTGCACCGCCGGCAGGTTGCGGCCCATGATGGCGCTGTAGTTCTTGCCGGCCGCGACCTCGCCCTCGGCCCAGGCCAGGTTGAGCATGTTGGGCGGGAAGACCTTGATGAAGTACTCCTGCGGCATGCCGCAGCGGTCGACCAGGATCTTGCGCAGCTCGCGCTCGTAGCGGCGCACGTCGTCGACCTGCGAACGCAGCAGGTCGCACAGCTTCTCGATCGTCTTGACGGTGAAGCGGATCGTCATCAGCTGCGTGCTGATCGCCTCCTGCGCCTTGTTGTAGGCCGGCGACTTGTAGCCGTCCTTCTCGTAGGCGCGGCGCATCTTCTCGAAGTCGGCCTCGAGCGCGTCGAACTTGACCAGCGCCTGGTTCTTCAGCTCCTCGAGCTTCTTGGTCAGCGCCTTGGAGCCACCGTTGCCGTCGTCGTCGTCCTCTTCGTCGAACTCGTCGAAGTCTTCCTCGGCGACGTAGTCGTCGGCCTCGTCGGCGGCGACGAAGCCGTCGACCACGCTGGAGATCTGGTCATCGCCGGAGCGGATGCGCGCGGCCAGCGCGAGGATCTCGGCGATGGTCGCCGGCGATGCGGAGATCGCCAGCATCATGGCCTGCAGGCCGCCTTCGATGCGCTTGGCGATCTCGATCTCGCCCTCGCGCGTCAGCAGCTCGACGGTGCCCATCTCGCGCATGTACATGCGCACCGGGTCGGTCGTGCGGCCGAACTCGGAGTCGACCGTGGACAGCGCGGCTTCGGCCTCTTCCTCGGCTTCCTCTTCGGTCGCCGTGCTGGTGTTGTTGCCGGAGATCAGCAGCGTGGCCGCGTCGGGCGCCTGCTCGTACACGGCGATGCCCATGTCATTGAGCATCGACACGATGGCCTCGAGGATCTCGGCCTCGACCAGCTTCTCTGGCAGGTGGTCGTTGATTTCCTGGTGCGTGAGGTAGCCACGCGTCTTGCCCATCTTGATGAGGGTCTTGAGCTCCGAGCGGCGCTTGTTGACTTCCTCTTCGGTGAGCGTCGTCTCGTCCAGGCCGAACTCGCGCATCAGCGCGCGTTCCTTGGCCCGGCTGACCTTCATGCGCAGCGGCTTGGCCTTGGGCTTGTCCTCGCCGACTTCCTCGACGGCAGCGGTCTCGACCTCGGCCTCGACCTCGACTTCGGCCTCGACCTCGAGTTCGGCCTCGATGTCGGTGAAGTCTTCCTCGGCTTCCAGGGCCGGCTTGGTCGCGCCCTTGGCATCGACCTTCTTGGCGGCGGGCTCGGCGCTCGCGGCCTTCGGCTTGCGGCCGCGCTTGGCGCCCGCAGCCGGAGCGGCAGCGCCGTCGTCGCCGGCTTCAGCAGCTTCGACAACCGCCTTGGCCGCCTTCGGGGCCTTCGCGGCACGCGCGGGCTTGGCCGGTGCGGCCTCGGCGGCGGGGGTGGCGTTCAGGCTCTCGTCGGCTTCAGTGGCAGGGGCGGGGGCGCGCTTTTTCGCGGTCATGCGATTCCTCGGCTGGGTACTCGGCAGGTGGCGGCCGTGGCGGCTAAGGCCAGGCGGTCTGGATCCGGGCGGCGGCAGCATCTGTCTGCGCTGGCGTCGGCCCTTGCGAAAAATTTTTTTCGGAAAGTCGATCGCAACAATGCAAACAGCCGACCCTCCGTGGCCTGGTATCAGGGCGGGGGGCCGGGCTGCGGCGCTGGCAAGCTCGCGTGACCTTGGTTGTTGCAGCGTTGGCGGGGAAGGTGGCCTGATGGGGTGCCCGTTTCGCGGGTGGCCGGGGCCGGCAGACGCTGCAGTCACTCTTGCCGAGTCGGAACAAGCTTTCGATTATCGACGCATCCGTCAGGTTCCGTCAAAGACGGCAGGGTTTATCCCCTGTTTGCGGGGCGAAGGATCAGCGTCGGCGGCTGGTGCGGTCGTCGGTGTCGGCCGCGACGACCGGCGCCTTGAGCGCCGCGCGCTGCGCCATCAAGGCATTGCGACGCGCGGTTGCCGCTTCGGACAGGTCGCCCGACTCCAGCAGCAGGGTGATCTCCTCGTCGACCGCCTGCAGGTGCAGCGCCTTGAGCACGGCGGCGAGTTCCTCGCGGGCACTGGCGTCGTCGCCAACCTCGTGGAAGGCCTGGATGCGGCCGATCAGCAGCGTGCGCGAGCTGTCCTCTTCCGGGCCTTCGGCGCGCGCCAGGTCCGCCAGCAGGGTCGACATCGGCAGCACGCCCTGGTCATGAAGCAGGCGTTCCAGCGCGGCGAAGAACTCGCCGTAGGGCGCCGGTTGCTGGACCAGCCGCTCGTGTTCGTCCGGCGGCAGGTCCAGCCAGAGCTGGGCCTCGCGCACCATCAGCCAGGCGGCACGGTCGAGCAGGGTCGCGGTGCGGGGCGGGACGCGACGGTAGTTGGCCGACGACTCGCCCGGCCGTCCGCCTCGGTCGCGCCAGTTGCCGCGCTGGCCGTCGCGATCCTTCCAGCGCCGCGTGCCATCGCCGCCGCTCCAGCCCTGTCGACGCGGCGGGCCGGGTGGTTGCGACGGGTCGTCGACCCAGTCCGGCGGCGGGCCCTGTCGAGGACGGTCGTCGGACGACGGGTCCTGTCGCAGGGCTCGGCCGTCACCGGCAGGGCGCTTGCCCGGCACCGGTCGCTGCCAGTGACCGGCCAGCACCTCGACGGCCAGCCCGCCGCGCTGGGCCAGCTCGACCAGCAGCTGGGCCTGCAGCAGGCCGTCGGGCAGCTGGTCGTACAGCGGGCGGGCCTGGGCCAGCATCCGCGAACGTCCTTCCGGCGTGGCCAGGTCGCAGTCGACCGCGGCCACCGCCATCAGCTGGGCCGACAGCGGGATCGCGTCGGCGATGCAGCGTTCGAAGGCCTCGCGGCCCTCGGCGCGGATGAACGAGTCCGGGTCATGTTCGGTCGGCAGGAACAGGAAGCGGAAGCTGCGCGTGTCGGTCGCGTGCGGCAGGACCGCCTCCAGCGCCCGGGCGGCGGCGCGGCGGCCGGCGGCGTCGCCGTCGAAGCTGAAGACCACCGCGTCGGTGAAGCGCATCAGCTTGGCGATGTGGTCGGCCGTGCAGGCCGTGCCCAGCGTGGCCACCGCGTTGGGCACGCCCAGCTGCGCCAGCGCGACCACATCCATGTAGCCCTCGGTGACCAAGACGTGACCGCGTTCGCGGATCGCCTGGCGGGCCTCGTACAGGCCGTACAGCTCGCGACCCTTGACGAAGACCGGCGTCTCCGGCGAGTTCAGGTACTTCGGCTCGCCGCTGTCGAGGATGCGTCCGCCGAAGCCGATCACCTCGCCCTTCGGGTTGCGGATCGGGAACATGATCCGGTCGCGGAAGCGGTCGTAGCGGCGTTCTTCCTCGCCCGCCTCCTGCTTGTGGATGACCAGCCCGGCCTCGACCAGCTGCGGGTCGTCGTAGCGGGCGTAGGCGCTGGCCAGCGCATGGCTGCCGGGGGGCGCATAGCCCAGGCCGAAGCGGGCGGCGATGGTGCCGGTCAGGCCACGTTTCTTCAGGTAGGCGATGGCCCGGTCGCTGCGCTTGAGCTGGTCGCGGTAGTGGCCCATCGCCTTGGCCAGCACGTCGGTCAGGCTCAGACGTTGCTCGCGGGCCTTGGCGGCGCGTTCGCGCTCCTCGGCGGTGGTGTCGTCGTCAGGGACCTGCAGGCCCATGTTGTCGGCCAGCTCGCGCACCGATTCGACGAAGCCAAGGCCGCTGTGTTCCATCAGGAAGCCGACGGCGTTGCCGTGCACGCCGCAGCCGAAGCAGTGATAGGTCTGGCGGCTCGGGCTGACGACGAAGCTGGGTGACTTCTCGCCGTGGAAGGGGCACAGCCCCTTGAAGTTGATGCCGGCCTTCTTGAGCGTGACGTGGCGGCCCACCACCTCGACGATGTCGGCGCGGGCGAGCAGGTCCTGGATGAAGCCTTGGGGGATCACGGCGCGCAGTCTAGCCAAGCGCGCCGTGAGCCCCGGCCGGACTCAATCGCCGAGCACGATCCCCTCGCGACGCGGGTCGGCGCCGCCGAACCAGCCGCCGGGCGTGCGCTCGATGGCCTGCAGGCCGCTGGTCATCGGCAGCTCGCGGACCTCGTGACCGCGCGCCTTCAGCGCCTCGACCGTCGCGGCCGGGAAGCGTTGCGCCTCCAGCAGCGTCGGTCCGTTGAGGGTGCCGAAGTTCGGCAGCGAGATCGCCTGCTGTGCGTTCAGCCCCCAGGCCAGCGTGCCCAGCAGCGTCTTGGCGGTGAAATGGATGATCAGCGCGCCGCCCGGCGAGCCGGCGCTCATCTGCAGCGCGCCGCTGGTGCGGTCGAACACCAGCGTCGGGCTCATGCTCGAACGTGGCCGCTTGCCGGGTTGGACCCGGTTGGCGATCGGCCGGCCCTGCGCGTCGGCCGGCGCGAACGAGAAGTCGGTCAGCTCGTTGTTGAGCAGGAAACCGCCCGGCAGGCCGGTGCCGCCGTCGCAGATCTGGCGGGCGCCGAACTGGTCCTCGATCGTCGTCGTCATCGCCACCGCATGGCCTTGCGCGTCGACGATGGACAGGTGCGACGTGCCGTACTCGGGCTGATCGGGCTGGGGCGCCCAGGCCAGCGGACGGGCGCCGGGCGGCACGCCGGGCTTGGCCGTCTTCATCGACTGCTCGCCGATCAGGCCGGCGCGCTCGCGCAGGTAGGCCGCGTCGATCAGGCTGGTCCAGCGGCCGCCGGGGGCCTCGACGAAGTCGGGGTCGCCCAGGTACTGGGCACGGTCGGCGAAGGCCAGCCGGGCCGACTCGGTGTAGCGGTGCAGCGTCTCGACGCCGGGCAGGCCGTCGACCAGCGGCGGCTGCGGGCTGCCGCCGGCGGCCTCCAGGATGCCGAGCGTCTGCAGGATCGCGACCTGGCCGGACGACGGCGGCGGGAAGCCGCACAGCCGCCAGGCGCGCCAGTCGCCGCACAGCGCGTCGCGCACGCGTGGCCGGTAGCTCGCCAGGTCGGACTCGGCCAGCTTGCCCGGGTTGGTCGGGTGAGCGGTCACCTTGGCGACGATGCTGGCGGCCACCGGCCCCTGGTAGAACGCATCCGCGCCGCCCTGGGCCACGCGCCGCAACACGGCGGCAAGCGCCGGGTTGCGCAGCAACTGGCCGGCCTTCAGCGGCTCGCCGCCCGGGTAGTAGAAGGCGGCGGCGGCCGGGTCCTTGCGCAGGTGCGGCTCGGCGGCCAGCAGCGTGGCCAGGCGCGGGCTGACGCGGAAGCCCTGTTCGGCCAGCAGGATGGCCGGCGCGAACAGCTGGGCCCACGGCAGCTTGCCGTGTTCGCGGTGGGCGCGTTCGAGCAGCCGCAGCGTGCCCGGCACGCCGACCGATCGACCGCCGACCACCGCATCGATGAAGGCCATCGGCTGGCCGTCGGGCTTCAGGAACAGCTTCTCGTCGACGGCGGCAGGCGCCGTCTCGCGGCCGTCGTAGGCCCGCACCTGGCGGCCGTCGAAGTGCATCAGGAAGGCGCCGCCGCCGATGCCGCTGGACTGCGGCTCGACCAGCGTCAGCACCATCTGAACGGCGATCGCCGCGTCGACCGCCGTGCCGCCGGCGCGCAGCACCTGCAGGCCGGCGTCGGTGGCCAGCGGGTTGGCGGCGGCCACGGCGGTCTGGCGGGTGGCCCAGCCGGGCTTGTCGGTCATGCCCGAGGCGATCTCGGGCTGGTCCGGCTGTGCCGGCGGCTGGTAGTTCAGCCGCGGTGCCTGCGCGCAGCTGGCCAGCAGCAGCGCGGCGGCCAGGCTGGTCAGGCACGTGGCGAGCGGGCGGCGTCGGACGGCATCGGGAAGATGGAACATGGGCAGAACTCCAGCGTGAGGAAGTCGGTTGCAGGGTTGCCCGGAGTCTTGCCGACGCGGCCCGGCGCCGCAAGGCGGGTCAGCGAGGGCCCAAGCGAATCGCGCCGTCCAGGCGGATCACCTCGCCGTTCAGCATCTCGTTGGTGACGATCTGGTGGACCAGCTTGGCGTAGTCCTGCGGCGTGCCCAGGCGGCTCGGGAAGGGCACGCCGGCGGCCAGCGCGTCCTGTACCTCCTGGGGCATGCCGAACAGCATCGGCGTGCCGAAGATGCCCGGGGCGATCGTCATGCAGCGGATGCCGTTGCGGGCCAGGTCGCGCGCGATCGGCAGGGTCATGCCGACGACGCCGCCCTTGCTGGCGGCATAGGCGGCCTGACCGATCTGGCCGTCGTAGGCGGCGACGCTGGCGGTGTTGATCAAGACGCCGCGCTCGCCGGTCGGCTCGGGCTCGTTGCGGCACATGGCCTCGGCGGCCAGCCGGATCATGTTGAAGCTGCCGATCAGGTTGACGGTGATCGTCTTGCTGAACAGCGCCAGCGCATGGGCGCCGTCCTTGCCGACCGTCTTGGCGGCCGGCGCGATGCCGGCGCAGTTCACCAGGCCCATCAGCTTGCCCATCGACACCGCCTGCGCGACGACGGCGCGGCCGTCGTCCTCGCTGGCGACGTCGCAGCGCACGAAGGCGCCGCCGATCTCGGCGGCCACGGCGCGGCCGCGCTCTTCCTGCAGGTCGGCGATGACGACCCGGCCGCCGGCGCCGGCCAGCATGCGCGCGGTGCCTTCGCCCAGGCCGGATGCGGCGCCGGTGACGATGAAGACCTTGTCCTGGATGTCCATGGGAATGCTCCTCGGGTGTTTGGTTGACGTTGACGTAAACGTCAATTGTGCTGCATCAAAAAGCCGCCCGAAGGCGGCCTGTCCGGCTGAACGGCGGGCGATCAGCCCAGCGCGGCCATCGCGCGGCCGGTGATCTCGTCGACCGTGCCGATGCCGCTGATCTTGCGGTACTGCGGTGCGCCGGCCGCGTCGGCGGCGGCCCAGTTCGAGTAGTAGTCGACCAGCGGGCGGGTCTGGCTCTGGTAGACCTCCAGGCGCTTGCGCACGGTCTCTTCCTTGTCGTCGTCACGCTGGATCAGGTCCTCTCCGGTGGCGTCGTCCTTGCCGGCGACCTTGGGCGGGTTGTAGACGACGTGGTAGGTGCGGCCCGAGGCCGGATGCACGCGACGGCCGCTCATGCGCTCGATGATGGCGCTGTCGGGCACGTCGATCTCGAGCACGTAGTCCAGCTTGACGCCGGCCACCTTCATGGCCTCGGCCTGGGGAATCGTGCGGGGGAAGCCGTCGAACAGGAAACCGTTGGCGCAGTCGGCCTGCGCGATGCGTTCCTTGACCAGGCCGATGATGATGTCGTCGCTGACCAGACCGCCGGCGTCCATCACCTTCTCGGCCGCCAGGCCCATCTCGGTGCCGGCCTTCACGGCCGCGCGCAGCATGTCGCCGGTGGAGATCTGAGGAATGCCGTACTTCTGGCAGATGAACGCGGCCTGGGTGCCTTTTCCAGCGCCCGGGGCGCCCAACAGGATCAGTCTCATGGATCTCCTCGGATGTCGATGCGGTGTCGAAAGAATTCAGTGCCTTAAAGAAGGCATTCTGTTTTCGAGAATATCACGTGGCCCCTGTGACGAAACTGACGTCAGAGGCCCTCCGCCGCCGGGTTCTGGCCCGGATCTGCCCTCGAAAAGGGGCAGGTGAATCGCAGCGGAACCCGGCACCGGGCCGGGCGTGGAAATGTCGGGTCGATCACCCGGATGAGTGTCAGCCGGCGAACAGCCGGCGCACGCGCTCGAGGTCCTCGGGCGTGTCGATGCCGGGGCCCGGTCGCTCCGGGCTGACGTGCACGGCGATGCGCTCGCCATGCCACAGCACGCGCAGCTGTTCGAGCGATTCGACCTGCTCCAGCGGGCTCACCGGCAGGGTCGGGAAACGGCGCAGGAAACCCGCGCTGTAGCCGTAGATGCCGATGTGGCGCAGCGGTGCGGGCTGCGGCAGCGCGAGCGTGCCGCCGGCACTGCCGTCGCGCCACCAGGGCAGCGGCGCGCGCGAGAAATACAGCGCCCGGCCGGCCATGTCGGTCACGACCTTCACGACGTTCGGGTTGCCGTATTCGGCGACGTCGTCGATCGCGTGCGCGGCGGTGCTCATCACGCAGTCGCCGCGCTCGGCCAGCAACGCGGCGCAGGCGTCGATCAGCGCGGTGTCGATCAGCGGCTCGTCGCCCTGCACGTTGACGACGATGTCGCGGCCGTCGAGCCCGAGCTGCTCGCAGGCCTCGGCCAGCCGGTCGCTGCCGGTCGGGTGGTCGGCGCGGGTCATCAGCACGCGCACGCCGTGGGCCTGGCAGGCCTGCAGGACCTCGTCGCTGTCGGTCGCCACGACGACCTGGCCGGCGCGGCTCTGCAGGCAGCGCTGCGCCACGCGCACGACCATCGGCAGGCCGGCGATGTCGGCCAGCGGCTTGCGCGGCAGGCGGGTCGACGCCAGACGGGCTGGCACCAGCACGGTGTAGGCGGGGATCGCAGCGCTCATGCGGACCTCAGCCGACGTTCGTGTCGCCGGCCGCGGCACCGGCCGCCGGGGCATCGAGGTTGCGGGCCTCCGACTCCAGCATCACGGCGATGCCGTCGCGGATCGGGAAGGCCAGCCGGTCGGCAGCGCAGACCAGCTCGTGGGTGGCGTGGTCGTGGCCCAGGGGGCCCTTGCAGAGGGGGCAGACCAGCAGGTCCATCAGTCGGGTGTCCATGGTCGGAATCCTAGCGTGAGGTGGCGGGGCGCCCGGCTGCGGGCAGGTCGGCGAGCAGGGATTCGACGAAGCCGTCCGGCAGCTCGAACCGCAGCGGCGCGACCCAGACCTGCAGCTCCGGCCGATCCCGCCGCAGCCGTTGCGGGCGCAGCTTGACGGCGTCCTTCTCGGTCACGATGACGTGGCGGGCGGCGGCCGGCCAGGGCAGCGTGGCGTGGTCGTGGTGATCGGGCAGGGCGACCGGCTCGATCGCCAGGCCACGCGCGCGCAGGCCGTCGAAGAAGCGGTTCGGCTGACCGATGCCGGCGCTGGCATGCAGGACGAGGCCGTCGGCCTGCTGTCGACCGCGCAAGGTGTCGAGGGCCTCGGCGCTCGCCGGCCGGCCTTCCCACCAGTCGTCCAGGCCGACCAGGCCGGCCAGACCGCGACGGGCGCAGCCGCCGGGCAGCGCGGTGCTCGGGCGATCGGCGTTGTAGAGCACGTGGCGCGGCACCGCCGAAGCCGTCGAGAGCGGTTCGCGCAGCGGCCCGGCCGGCAGCAGCCAGCCGTTGCCGGCGCCGCGTTCGTCGAACACGATGACCTCGACTTCGCGCCGCAGCCGCAGGTGCTGCAGGCCGTCGTCGCAGACGATCAGGTCGACCTCCGGGTGCGCCGCGCACAGTCCGCGCGCGGCGGCCACGCGGTCATGGCCGACCCAGACCGGCACGCCCGCGCGGCGTTGCATCAGCAGCGGCTCGTCGCCGACCTCGGCCGCCGTGGCGTCCGGCGTCACCGGCCGTGCGTCCGAGCGGCTGGCGCCATGACCGCGCGAGACGATGCCCGGCCGGCGTCCGGCCGCCCGCAACGCGGCGACCAGCGCCAGCGTCGTCGGTGTCTTGCCGGCCCCGCCGACCAGCCGGTTGCCGACCACGATGACGGGCACCGGCGCGGCTGCGCGCGTCAGGACATCCAGGCGGTACAGCGCATGGCGCAGCCTCACCAGCGCCAGGTGCAGCAGGCCGAGCGGGCGCAGCGCCCACTGCAGCGGTCCGCCGTCCAGCCAGCTGCGCTCGATCCGCGCCGACAGGCCGGCCGCGCGTTCGCTCAAGGCTTGCCGCTGCGGCCGCTCTGGGCCGCGAAGGTCAGCTGGGTCAGGCCGACCCGGCGGGCCGCGTCCAGCACCAGGATCACGCTCTGGTGCGCCGCCGCCGCATCGGCCGAGACGATCAGCGGGCGCTTGACGTCGCCCTGCGCGGCCTGCGACATCGCGGCGATCAGGCCTTCCAGGTTGCCGGCGTCGACCGGCTGGCGGTTGACGCTGTAGCGGCCCTCGGCCGACACCGCGACGACGATCTCGCGCGGCGGTGCGTCGAGCCGGTTCGCGTCGGCCACCGGCAGCGTCACCTTCAGCTCGGTGTACTTGGCGTAGGTGGTCGACAGCATCAGGAAGATGAGCACCACCAGCAGCACGTCGATGAACGGGATCAGGTTGATCTCCGGTTCCTCGGGGCGTCGCGGGCGGAAGTTCATGCGGCGTGCCTCAGCAGGTTGGGCAGCAGGCGTTCGGCGGCCATCTCCAGCTGCAGCACGAACTCGTCGACCCGGCCGCGGAAGTAGCGGTAGAACATCAGCGACGGGATCGCGATGATCAGACCGAAGGCCGTGTTGTAGAGCGCCACCGAGATGCCGTGTGCCAGCTGTTCGGGGTTGGCGCCGCTGGCGGGCGACTGCGCGCCGAAGATCTCGATCATGCCGACGACGGTGCCCAGCAGCCCGAGCAGCGGTGCCGCCGAGGCGATGGTGCCCAGCGCGTTCAGGTAGCGCTCCAGCTGGTGGACGGCGGCGCGGCCGGCGGCCTCGAAGCTCTGGCGCAGCTGGGCCTCGTCACGCACATGGTCCTGCGAGGCGGCGCGGATGCCGGCGGCCAGCACCGAACCCAGCACCGAGTTGTCGGCCAGCTTGCGGATCACCTCGTCGTTGGGCAGGCTCTGGCGCGTGATGATCAGGACCTCGTCGAGCAGCTTGGCCGGCGCGACCCGCACCGGGCGCAGGCTCGACAGCCGCTCGATGATGAGCGCCAGCGCGGCGATGGAACAGATGATCAGCGGCCAGATCGGCCAGCCAGCGGCTTGAATGATCGAAATCAAGGGGTCTCCCGGTGTGGATCGGCCTCTTGCCACCGCCCGCCGGGCAGCGCCAAAAACGGTCGGGATTATGGCGGCACCGGCCGGGCGAGAATCCGCTTCGGTTGGGCTTGGGCCCGGCATCGCCGCAGCCCCTTCTGTCTATCCCCAGAAACTGTGGATAACTTTGTGGGCAAGCTGGCGCGAAATGCGCTAAATCGCTGTCAGCACTGGGGGTAGGCTGGATTGCCACTCCGTGAGGCACCAAAAAAATCATATGAATCAACGACTTGCACGGATGTTAAAGGGCTGTGACGGTGTTTCGTGCACGGCGTCACGCTTGACGGCTTCTGTGGATGACCCCAGCGGGATGCACCGCTTCAGGGCTTGTTGAAGCGATGTCCAGCCGATCCTTTCCCCCTGAAAACGGGGCCCGCCCGATGGTCTGGGACGTCGCCGCACTGGTGCAGGCGGTGGGCGACACGCTGCAAGCCCGATTCGGTGCCGTGGCGGTGCGTGGCGAGCTGGCCGGCTTCAGCCGGGCGGCCAGCGGCCACTGCTACTTCAACCTCAAGTCGGCCGACGGTCAGGCCGGGCTGCGCTGCGCGATGTTCCGCCGCGCCGCGTCGATGCTGGACTTCGCGCCGCGCGACGGCCAGCAGGTCGAGCTGCGCGGCCGGCTGGCCGTCTACGAGGCCCGCGGCGAGCTGCAGCTGATCGTCGAGGCCATGCGCCCGGCCGGCGCCGGCGCGCTGATGGAGCAGTTCCTGCGCCTGAAGGCCAAGCTGGAAGCCGAGGGCCTGTTCGACGCCGAACGCAAGCGCGAGATCGCCGTCCACCCGCGTGCCCTGGGCGTCGTCACCTCGCTCGGCGCTGCCGCCCTGCGCGACGTGGTGACCGCGCTGCGGCGCCGCTCGCCGCATGTCGCGCTGCGCATCTACCCGGCCAGCGTGCAGGGCGCCGACGCGCCGGCCCAGCTGGTGCAGGCGATCCGGACGGCCGGCGAGCGCGCCGAGGTCGACACGCTGCTGGTCGTGCGCGGCGGGGGCTCGCTGGAAGACCTGTGGGCCTTCAACGACGAGCAGGTCGTGCGGGCGATCGCGGCCTCGCCGATCCCCGTCATCAGCGGGGTCGGCCACGAGAGCGACTTCACGCTGGCCGATTTCGTCGCCGACCTGCGCGCGCCCACGCCGACCGCCGCCGCCGAGCTGGCCGCTCCGCTGCGCGACGAGGCGCTGGCCCGGCTGGCCGGGCTGGCTCGTTGGATGAGCCAGCGCATCGGACACCGGCTCGACCGCGACGCGCAGCGGCTCGATCACCTGGCGCTGCGGCTGGCGCGGCCGGCTGATTTCGTCCACCGGCACCGCCAGCGTCTGGCCTTGCTGGCGCAGCGCCATGCGCAGTCGCTGCAACGCGCGGCGACGTTGCACGGCCACCGGCTCGAACGCTTGCAGGTGCGCCTGCTGGACGCCGGCCGGCGCACGCTGGCGCGTCGTCAGGACGGCCTGGCGCTGCTGGCCGCCCGCCATGCGGCGCTCGATCCGACGCGGGTGCTGCAGCGCGGCTATGCGTGGCTGAGCGACGACCAGGGCCGGGCGCTGACCAGCGTCGCCCAGCTCGCGCCGGGTCAGCGCATCGACGCCGTGCTGGCCGACGGGCGCATCGAGGCCCGCATCGACCGCATCGACCCGGCCGCACCGCCCGAGCCCCCACCGGCCGATCCGCTGGCGATCGCCAGTCCCTGACACGGCAGGGCCGAAAACCCTTGCCTACAATGATTTTTGTTGCGGCGCGGCGGGCCTCCCAGGCCCTGCACCCCGCGCCGACGACCCGGTTCACGACACCACACCCAGAGGACACGACCATGCAACACACGCTGCCCGCCCTGCCGTTCGCCATCGACGCGCTCGCGCCCCACCTGTCGAAGGAAACCTTCGAATACCACCACGGCAAGCACCATCAGGCCTACGTCACCAACCTGAACAACCTGATCCCGGGCACCGAGTTCGAGAACCTGTCGCTCGAAGACATCGTGCGCAAGTCCAGCGGCGGCATCTACAACAACTCCGCCCAGATCTGGAACCACACCTTCTTCTGGAACTGCCTGAAGCCCAACGGCGGCGGCGAGCCGAGCGGCGCGCTGGCCGCGGCGATCAATGCCAAGTGGGGCAGCTACGCGGCCTTCAAGGAAGCCTTCACCAAGAGCGCCGTCGGCAACTTCGGTTCGGGCTGGACCTGGCTGGTCAAGAAGGCCGATGGCAGCGTCGACATCGTCAACATGGGCGCCGCCGGCACCCCGCTGACCACCGCCGACAAGGCCCTGCTGACGATCGACGTGTGGGAACACGCCTACTACATCGACTACCGCAACGCGCGTCCGAAGTTCGTCGAGACCTTCCTGAACAACCTCGTCAACTGGTCGTTCGCCGAAGCCAACTTCGCCTGATCGATCGGCACGCCGGGGCGCCCTGCGCCCCGCACGCTGCACCCGCAAAGCCGGCCTCAGGGCCGGCTTTGTCGTTGCGGGGGTTCGAGCAGGGCCTCGACCGCCGCCAAGCCCGATCGCACCGCGCCTTCGAGCGTGGCGGGGTAGGGGCCTTCGATGTGGTCGCCGGCGGCGGTCAGGGCGGGGGCGATGTGTTGCGGCGGGCGTTGCAGGCCCGGCAGGCAGAGGAAGGTGGCGCGTTTTTCGGCCACCACCTTCAGCAGGCGGACCTGCCCGGGCGCGATGCCGCGCAGCGTCGCGCGGGCCTGGGTGAGGGCGGCCTCGCCGGTGGCGTCCAGACCACGTTCGACCCAGGCGGCGGCGCCGCTGACCACGTAGGCGAAGCGGCCGGGTTCGGCGCCGAGTGCGCCGTGGTCGAAGGCGAACTGGGCCGGTGCCATCGGGCCTTCCGGCAGGGCGACCATCGGCGCGGCCAGCCGGGCACCATTGGCCTGGACGTAGGCGGTGACGATGGGCTCGTAGCTGAAGGCACTGGCGCGCCGCGACCACTCGGGCGAGATCGTGGCGGTCAGGCGGGCGGCCTCGCGGGCGCTGCAGGCCAGCACGACCTGGTCGAAGGGTTCGCCGTCGACGGACCAGCCGCTGCGGCCATCCGGGCGGTGGCTCAGTGACTGAGCCCGTCGACCGAGCCGCAGCTGTGCGCCGTGCCGCGTCAGCCAGTCGGCGGCCGGTGCGGGCAGCAGTTCGGCCAGCGGGCGGCGCGGCACCAGCAGGTCGCTGGCGCCGGGGCCGCTGAACAGCGCGTCGTGCAGCACACGCAGGAAGACGCGGGCGCTGGCGTCGCGGGCGGGGGTGTTGAGGGCGGCGACACACAGCGGGTCGATGAACTCGTGTCGCACGCGTTCGGGCAAGGACCGGGTCAGGCGCGCGACGGTCCAGCCGTCGTCGCAGCGGAAGCCCTTCAGCAGCCAGGCCAGCGCCGCGTTCGACAGAGCGAGCCGTTCGCGCCAGCGCCAGTGGCCCATCGCCCAGACCGCCCGCGTGAAGGCCAGCAGCACGGGACCGCGACCCAGCCGCAGGCCTTGCCCGTGGGCGTCGACCAGCGTCAGCGGCATGCGCAGCAGCACGGCGTCTGGGTCGACGCCGACGCGGCGCATCAGCGCCAGCGTGGCGACGTAGGCGCCGATCAGGATGTGCTGGCCGTTGTCGAGTGGCGCGGCACCGGGGTCCGCCTCCAGGCTGCGGGCCCGGCCGCCGAGTTGCGGCGCCATCTCGATGAGGGTGACGGCATGGCCGCGCGAGGTCGCCTCAACCGCGGCGGCGATGCCTGCCCAGCCGCCGCCGACGACGGCGACGCGCAACCGGTTCGCTGGTGCCTCAGCGGCCACGCCAGTTGGTCCGCATCGCGATCCAGAGCTTGCGCACCGGCGTCAGCGAGATGCGCTGGTGCAGCACCTGGAAGCCGCCGGCCTCGATCTCGGTCAGCAGCGTGCGGTAGATGTTGGCCATCATCAGGCCGGGCTTCTGGCTGCGCCGGTCGACCTCGGGCAGCAGCGCCAGCGCCTCGTCGTAGCAGCGCTGCGCACGTTCGGCCTGGTAGCGCATCAGCGCGGTGAAACGGTCGCTGTAGACGCGGTTGAGCACCTCGTGCGCCTTGACGTCGAACTGCTGCAGCTCGGAGACCGGCAGGTAGATGCGACCGCGTCGGGCGTCGTCGCCGACGTCCCGGATGATGTTGGTGAGCTGGAACGCCAGCCCGAGCCGGTGGGCATAGGCGACCGTCGCGGCCTCGGTCCGGCCGAAGATGCCCGAGGCGACCTCGCCGACCACGCCGGCGACCAGGTGGCAATAGCGCTGCAGGCCGGCGTAGTCGAGGTAGCGCGACTGCTGCAGGTCCATCTCGCAGCCTTCGATCACCGCCAGCAGGTGTTCGGCGCGGATGTCGTAGTCGCCGACATGCGGCATCAGCGCCTTCATCGCCGGGTGGTGCGGCTGGCCGGTGAAGGACTGCGCCACCTCCTGGCGCCACCAGGCCAGCTTCTGCGCCGCGACGCCGAGGTCATGGACCTCGTCGACGACGTCGTCGACCTCGCGGCAGAAGGCATAGAAGGCGGTGATGGCCGCGCGGCGGGGCGGCGGCAGGAAGAGGAAGGCGTAGTAGAAGCTGGAGCCGCTCGCGGCGGCCTTCTCCTGCACGTACTGTTCGGGCGTCATGGGGCGGGATTGTCGGGGTGCGGCAGCGCTCACATGCGGGCGGCGCGCCACAGGATGCGCGGCGCATGCCACGGGTGCAGGCGCGGCCGTGTCCACAGCACACGCGGGCCGAGGGCCTCGATCTGGTCGAGCACGCACAGCCCGCCTTGCACCACCAGGCGCAGTTCCCAGCCGACGCGGCCGGGCAGGCGGTGCACCAGCGGCGCGCCGTCGGCCATCAGCGCGCGGGTCCAGCCGGTCAGGCCGGCCAGCAGCGCGGCGGCGCGGGCCTGGGTCTCGGGGGCCTGCCAGCTGGCGGGATCGGCGTCCGGATCGAAGCCGTGCGCGGCGCATTCGTCCAGCGGCAGGTAGCGCCGGCCGCGCGGCAGGTCGGTGCGCAGGTCCTGCCAGAAGTTGATCAGCTGCAAGGCGGTGCAGACCGCATCGGACTGGCGCAGGGCGACCGCGTCGTCGACCCCGTAGAGGTGCAGCAGCAGCCGGCCGACGGGGTTGGCCGAGTTCGTGCAATAGGCCAGCAGCGACGCCCGGCTGGCGTGGCGCGGTTCTCGCACGTCGTGCTCGAAGGCGTCGAGCAGGGCTTCCAGCAGAGGCTGTGGCAGCGCGTGGCGGCGGGCCTGTTCGGCCAGCGGGGCCCAGATGCGCGGCCAGCGGGCGTCGGCCGGCGGGTGGCCGCTGGCGAAGGTGGCGCGCAGCTCGGTGCGGTAGGCGGCCAGGTCGGCCAGGCGTTGCGCGGGCGTCGCGTCGCCCTCGTCGGCCAGGTCGTCGGCCGTGCGGGCGACGTGGTAGATCGCGGCGATCGGCGCGCGCAGCGCCGGCGGGCACAGGATCGAGGCGACCGGGAAGTTCTCGTAGTGGGCGATGGGCTCGGGGCGCGGCGACGGGTTCATGGCGGCGCGGATTATGTGGGCCGCCGTTCCGTTCGTTTGACACGAACCGAAGCGAACTCGTACATTACTGACCGGTCAGTCAGTAACGAACACGAATCTCCGAGGTGCCCATGCGCGTCCGTCCTTTCCCTGCTTCCGCCCACGATCTCGCCCGTCACCTGCCGACGCTGGTCGCGCTCTGCGGCGTGCTGCTGCTGGCCGCCTGTTCGAAGCCGGAACCGGCGGCCGAACCGCTGCGCGCGGTCCGCACGATGGTGGTCGGGCGCGATGCGGCGGCCGGCGAGGCGCTCTACGCCGCCGAGGTGCGGGCGCGCACCGAGTCGCGGCTGGGCTTCCGGGTCGCCGGCAAGCTGACCAGCCGCCCGGTCGAGCTGGGCCAGACGGTCCGCAAGGGCCAGCTGCTGGCCGAACTGGACGTGGCCGACCTGGGGCTGGGCGCCGAGGCGGCGCAGGCCGCCGTGCGCGCCGCGCAGGTCAACGCCGAGCAGGCCGCGTCGGACTTCAAGCGTTTCGAGGACCTGCACGCGCAGGGCTTCATCAGCGCGGCCGATCTCGAACGGCGCCAGAACGCGCTGCGCGCGGCGCAGGCGACGCTGGAACAGGCGCGGGCACAGGCGGCAGTCCAAGGCAACCAGGCGCGCTACAGCAAGCTGGTGGCCGACGTCGCGGGCGTCGTGACCGCCGTCGAGGCCGAACCCGGCGCGGTGCTGGGCGCCGGCACGCCGGTCGTCCGGCTGGCCCAGGACGGCCCGCGCGACATCGCCTTCCAGGTGCCCGAGGACCAGGTCGGCGGGCTGCGCAGCCTGCTCGGCAAGGCCGGCGCGCTGCGCGTGACGCTGTGGGGCGCCGAGGGCACGCCGCTGGCGGCGACGCTGCGCGAGGTCGCGGCGGCGGCCGATCCGGTCGGCCGCACCTTCCTGGCCAAGGCCAGCCTGGGCAAGGACGCCGGCGAGGTCCGCCTGGGCCAGACCGCCACCGTCAGCCTGGCCCGGCCGACCCGCGAGGACGTGCGCCGGCTGCCGCTCAGCGCGGTCGCCGAAGCGGGCGGCCGCAGCGTCGTCTGGGTGCTGGACGGCGCGTCGATGGCGGTCCAGCCGGTGCCGGTCACGACCGGCACGCCGGACGGCAACCAGGTCGTCGTGACCGGGGGCCTGCAGCCGGGCCAGGAGATCGTCACCGCCGGCCTGCATGTGCTGACGCCGGGGCAGAAGGTGGTGCGTTACGTCGACCCGAAGCGCCCGGGCACGCCGGCCGCCGCACCGGTCGCCGCCGCTGCATCTGCCGCTTCCCGCTGAGCCTGCACCTCGGAGCGACACCCCATGCACACGCCCCATCCCGGCCACCAGGCCGACGTCGCCCCGCCGACCGCCAGCAGCGGTGAACACGGCGGCGGCTTCAACATCTCCCGCTGGGCGCTGGAACACCCGGCGCTGACCCGTTACCTGCTGATCGTGCTGACGGTGCTGGGCTTCAACGCCTACTTCCTGCTCGGCCAGGACGAGGACCCGCCGTTCACCTTCCGCGCCATGGTCGTGCAGGCCTTCTGGCCCGGCGCGACCGCGCAGCAGATGGCCGAACAGGTCACCGACAAGATCGAGAAGACGCTGCAGGAGGCGCCTTACCCCGACATCATCCGCAGCTACACCAAGCCGGGCGAGTCGCTGACGATCGTGCAGATCAAGGACAACTCGGCCCCGGCCGAGGTGCCGCAGGTCTGGTACCAGGTCCGCAAGCGCATCGGCGACATGCGCGCGACGCTGCCCGCCGGGGTCATCGGGCCGGTCTTCAACGACGATTTCGGCGATGTCTACGGGACGATCTTCGCGCTGTCGGCCGACGGCTTCTCGCCGGAAGAGCTGCGCGAGTTCGCCGACCGGGTCCGCGAGGACCTGCTGCGCGTGCCGTCGGTCGCCAAGGTCGAGCTGTTCGGCGTGCAGCCCGAGAAGCTGTTCGTCGAGCTGTCGGGCCGCCGGCTGGCCCAGCTCGGGCTGGACCTGAACCAGGTCATCGCGCAGATCGGCGCGCAGAACGCGGTCGAGGGCGCGGGCGTGCTCAACGCCGGCAGCCAGAACGTGCAGCTGCGCGTGGGCGGCCAGTTCAATTCGGTCGACGAGCTGTCGCGCCTGTCGATCCGGGCCGTCAACCCGGTCACCGGCGTGGCCAGCACGCTCAAGCTCGGCGATGTCGCGACGATCCGGCGCGGCACCGTCGACCCGCCGGCCGTCAAGGTGCGCCACCAGGGCCGCGAGGTCATCGCCATCGGCGTGTCGATGGGCAAGGGCGGCGACATCATCGCGCTGGGCAAGGCCCTGCAGGCCAAGGCCGGCGAGATCCGCCAGCAGCTGCCGGCCGGCATCGAGCTGTCGCAGATCCAGAACCAGCCGGATGCCGTGCAGCGCTCGGTCGGCGAGTTCGTCAAGGTGCTGATCGAGGCCGTCGTGGTCGTGCTGGCCGTGAGCTTCATCAGCCTGGGCCTGCACACGCGGCCGCTGCGCATCGACATCTGGCCCGGCATGGTGGTGGGCATCACGATCCCGGTGGTGCTGGCGATCACCTTCGTCACCATGTACTACTGGGGCGTCGGGCTGCACAAGATCTCGCTGGGCTCGCTGATCATCGCGCTGGGCCTGCTGGTCGACGACGCGATCATTGCGGTCGAGATGATGGTGCGCAAGCTGGAGGAGGGCTACGACCGCGTCTACGCCGCGACCTATGCCTACGACGCGACCGCCAAGCCAATGCTGACCGGCACGCTGATCACGGCGGCGGGTTTCCTGCCGATCGGGCTGGCCAAGTCGACGGTCGGCGAATACACCTTCGCGATCTTCGCGGTGACCTCGGCGGCGCTGCTGATCTCGTGGATCGTCTCGGTCTACTTCGTGCCCTACCTCGGCGCGCGGCTGCTGAAGGTCAAGCCGCACGCCGACCCGGACCAGCCGCACGAGCTGTTCGACACGCCGTTCTATACGCGCTTCCGCGCCACGGTGAACTGGTGCGTGCAGCACCGCTGGATCACGATCGGCCTGACGATCGCGGTGTTCGTCGCGGGTCTGGCCGGCATGGGCCGGGTCCAGCAGCAGTTCTTCCCGGATTCGAGCCGGCCGGAGATCCTGGTCGACCTGTGGCTGCCCGAAGGATCGACGATCCAGCAGAGCGACGCGCTGGCGCGCCGCTTCGAGGCCCGCATGGCGCAGGAGGCCGGCGTGGCCAGCGTGTCGACCTGGATCGGCAGTGGCGTGCCGCGCTTCTATCTGCCGCTCGACCAGGTCTTCCCGCAGACCAACGTCAGCCAGGCGATCGTGCTGCCCAAGGACCTGACCGAGCGCGAGGCGCTGCGCAAGCGCCTGCCGGCGATCCTGGCGGCCGAGTTCCCCGAGGCGCGCGGCCGCGTCAAGCTGCTGCCCAACGGCCCGCCGGTGCCGTATCCGGTGCAGTTCCGCGTCACCGGGCCGGACATCGCGGCGCTGCGCCACTGGGCCGACCAGGCCAAGGCGGTGCTGCGCACCAACCCGTCGATGCGCGGCGTCAACGACAACTGGAACGAGTCGATCCGGACCGTGCGTCTGGAGATCGACCAGGACAAGGCGCGTGCGCTGGGCGTGACCAGCCAGTCGATCGCCCAGGCCACCCGCATGCTGCTGAGCGGCACGACGGTGGGCCAGTACCGCGAGGGCGACAAGCTGATCGACGTGGTGATGCGTCAGCCGCAGGCCGAGCGCGACGCGCTGAGCGATCTCGAGTCGGCCTACGTGCCCACCAGCAGCGGCCGGGCCGTGCCGCTGACGCAGGTCGCGCGGCTGCAGCCGGCCTGGGAGCCGGGCGTGATCTGGCGCGAAGGGCGCCAGTACGCGATCACCGTCCAGGGCGATGTCGTCGAGGGCGTGCAGGGGCCGACCGTGTCGACCCAGCTGTGGCCGGACCTGATGAAGCTCAAGGCGCAGATGCCGCCGGGCTACGACATCCACTTGGCCGGCGCGGCCGAGGAGAGCAGCAAGGGTCAGGGCTCGATCGCCACCGGCGTGCCGATCATGCTGTTCATCATCTTCACGCTGCTGATGCTGCAGCTGCAGAGCTTCTCGCGCTCGCTGCTGGTGTTCCTGACCGGCCCGATGGGCATCGCCGGCGTGGCCGGTGCGCTGCTGCTGCTGAACCGGCCGTTCGGCTTCGTGGCGCTGCTGGGCGTGATCGCGCTGATGGGGATGATCATGCGCAACTCGGTCATCCTGATCGACCAGATCGAGTCCGACCGGGCCCGTGGCGTGCCGGCCTGGGACGCGATCGTCGAGTCGGCCGTGCGCCGCTTCCGCCCGATCGTGCTGACCGCCGCGGCGGCGGTGCTGGCGATGATCCCGCTGTCGCGCAGCGTCTTCTGGGGCCCGATGGCGGTGGCCATCATGGGCGGGCTGATCGTCGCGACCGGCCTGACGCTGCTGGCGCTGCCGGCGATGTACGCGGCCTGGTTCCGCGTCCGGCGTGAGCCGGCGTCCGGGCAGGCCCGCGCCGCCGGCTAGAATCGCGGGTTCACGGTTCGCCGTGGGGCGCACCTCGCAACGCCCGGAAAAGCCCCGCCCGCGACGGCGCCTCGTGCATCCGTCGAAGCCCCGGAGGCCCCGGGCGTGGCAGCAGGCCGGTCACCCCGCGGCAGCCGAATCAGGACACGCGCGGGTGGCGAAATGGGTAGACGCACCAGGTTTAGGTCCTGACGCCTTCACGGGCGTGCCGGTTCGAGTCCGGCTCCGCGCACCAGTTTTCCGACGAACAAGCAACCGAAAGAGCAGCAAGACATGGCCGTTACCGTGGAGACCCTCGAGAAGCTCGAGCGCCGCATCACCCTGACCCTGTCCGCCGAGGAACTCGGCAAGGAAGTCGATGCCCGCCTCAAGAAGCTGGCCCGCACCGTCAAGGCCGACGGCTTCCGCCCGGGCAAGGTGCCGATGAACGTCGTGGCCCAGCGCTACGGCTACTCGGTCCAGTACGAGGTCATGAACGACAAGGTCGGTCAGGCCTTCGCGACCGCCGCCAGCGAGGCGCAGCTGCGTGTCGCCGGCACGCCGCGCATCACCGAGAAGGAAGGCGCCGCCGATGGCCAGGTGTCCTTCGACGCGACCTTCGAGGTCTATCCGGAAGTCGTCCTGAACGACCTGTCGACGCTGGAGATCGAGCGTGTCTCGACCGAGGTGACCGACGTCGCGATCGACCGCACGCTGGAAATCCTGCGCAAGCAGCGCCGCACCTTCGCGATCCGCGCCCAGGGCGAGGCTGCGGCCGACGACGACCGCGTCACCATCGACTTCGCCGGCAAGATCGACGGCGAGCCGTTCGAGGGCGGCAAGGCCGAAGGCTTCCAGTTCATCCTGGGCGAAGGCCGCATGCTCGAAGCCTTCGAGAAGGCCGTGCGCGGCATGAAGGCGGGCGAGTCCAAGACCTTCCCGCTGGCCTTCCCCGAGGACTACCACGGCCAGGACGTGGCCGGCAAGGAAGCTGACTTCCTGGTCACGCTGACCCAGATCGAGGCGCAGAAGCTGCCGGAAGTCGACGCCGCCTTCGCCGAGTCGCTGGGCATCGCCGACGCCACGGTCGACGGCCTGCGCGCCGACATCAAGAAGAACCTCGAGCGCGAGGTCAAGTTCCGCGTCGCCGCCCGCAACAAGCAGGCCGTGATGGCCGCGCTGGAAAAGGCCGCCTCGTTCGACCTGCCCAAGGCGCTGGTCGACAACGAACTGGCCCGCCTGGTCGAGAGCGCCCGCAACGACCTGAAGCAGCGTGGCATCAAGGACGCCGACAAGGCCCCGATCCCGACCGAGATGTTCCAGCCGCAGGCCGAGCGCCGCGTCCGCCTGGGCCTGACGATCGCCGAGGTCGTGCGCGCCAACAACCTGTCGGCCACGATGGAGCAGATCAAGGCCCACGTCGACGAGATGGCCCAGAGCTACGAGCGCCCCGAGGAAGTGGTGCGCTGGTACTTCGGTGACCAGCAGCGTCTGGGCGAGGTCGAGGCCGTCGTGATCGAGGCCAACGTGACCGAGTTCGTCCTGGCCAAGGCCAAGGTCAACGACGTCGCGCTGCCCTTCGACGAGCTGATGGGCGCCGCCGCCTGACGGCCCGCCGCGATCCGGCCGGCGGTGCCCTGCGGCGCTGCGGCCGGTCCGCCTGGATGACAAGGGGCGCGAACAGCGCCCCTTGTCACATCCGGGGCGCTTGGGATCGACCGAGGGCCTCTCCGGGCAATCGTATGATGCCCCTCCACCCGGGATCAGGGACCCCGGGCGACACGTCCGCGCCGTTCACGCGGGGGTGCCGCGCCTCCCCATCATTCAATCCGGCGGCCGCGGCCGCCTCAGGGTCAGAAACATGAGCGCACTCGATACGAACAATCTGGGCCTGGTCCCCATCGTCGTCGAACAGTCCGGCCGCGGCGAGCGGTCCTACGACATCTACTCGCGCCTGCTGCGCGAGCGCGTGATCTTCCTGGTCGGCCCGGTCAACGACCAGACCGCCAACCTGGTCGTCGCGCAGCTGCTGTTTCTCGAAAGCGAGAACCCGGACAAGGACATCTCGCTGTACATCAACTCGCCCGGCGGCAGCGTCAGCGCCGGCATGTCGATCTACGACACGATGCAGTTCATCAAGCCGCAGGTCTCGACGCTGTGCATGGGCCTGGCGGCCAGCATGGGCGCTTTCCTGCTGACGGCCGGCGCCAAGGGCAAGCGTTTTGCGCTGCCGAACTCCAAGATCATGATCCACCAGCCGCTGGGCGGCGCCCAGGGTCAGGCGACCGACATCGAGATCCACGCCCGCGAGATCCTGAAGACGCGCGAGCAGCTCAACAAGATCCTGGCCGAGCGCAGCGGCCAATCGCTGGAAAAGATCCAGAACGACACCGAGCGCGACTATTTCATGTCGGCCGACGAGGCGCAGACTTACGGCCTGATCGACCAGGTCATCAGCAAGCGCGCCTGAGTGCGGGGCGCCGCCGCCGGCCTGGCCCGGCGCGGCGTCGCCAGGGCCCAAGCGGCCGTGTCCTATCATCCATTCGCACTTCACTAGGCAGTCCTCCATGCCCGACAAAAAAGGCTCCTCCGGCGACAAGATCCTGTACTGCTCGTTCTGCGGGAAGAGTCAGCACGAGGTCAAGAAGCTGATCGCCGGTCCGTCGGTCTTCATCTGCGACGAGTGCATCGAGCTGTGCAACGAGATCATCCGCGACGAGGTGCCGCCGACCGAGGCCGGCGCCAAGGCTGCGCGCGGCGAACTGCCGGTGCCCAGCGAGATCAAGGATCTGCTCGACCAGTACGTGATCGGCCAGGACTCCGCCAAGCGCGCGCTGTCGGTGGCCGTCTACAACCACTACAAGCGCCTGAAGCACATGGGCGAGAAGCCCAAGGATGACGTCGAGCTCGCCAAGAGCAACATCCTGCTGATCGGCCCGACCGGCTCGGGCAAGACGCTGCTGGCGCAAACGCTGGCGCGGATGCTCAACGTGCCGTTCGTGATCGCCGATGCGACCACGCTGACGGAAGCCGGCTACGTCGGCGAGGACGTCGAGAACATCATCCAGAAGCTGCTGCAGAACTGCAATTACGAGGTCGAGCGGGCCCAGCGCGGCATCGTCTACATCGACGAGATCGACAAGATCTCGCGCAAGGCCGACAACCCGTCCATCACCCGCGACGTGTCGGGCGAGGGCGTGCAGCAGGCGCTGCTGAAGCTGGTCGAAGGCACGATGGCGAGCGTCCCGCCGCAGGGCGGTCGCAAGCATCCGAACCAGGATTTCCTGCAGATCGACACGACCAACATCCTGTTCATCTGCGGCGGCGCGTTCGACGGTCTGGAAAAGGTCATCGCCAATCGCTCCGAGAAGTCGGGCATCGGCTTCGGTGCCGCGGTGCGCAGCAAGAGCGAGCGCAGCGTCTCGGAGATCTTCCGCGAGATCGAACCCGAGGATCTGGTCAAGTTCGGGATCATCCCCGAGCTGGTCGGCCGTCTGCCGGTCATCGCCACTCTGGGCGAGCTGACCGAGGACGCGCTGGTGCAGATCCTCACCGAGCCCAAGAACGCATTGGTCAAGCAGTACCAGCGCCTGTTCTCGATGGATGGCGTCGAACTGGAGATCCGCCCGTCGGCGCTCAACGCGATCGCCACCAAGGCACTCAAGCGCAAGACCGGCGCGCGCGGCCTGCGCTCGATCGTCGAGCAGGCGCTGCTCGACACGATGTTCGAGCTGCCCGCGCTGGACGGCGTGGCCAAGGTCGTGGTCGACGAAGGGACGATCCAGGACAACGCCAAGCCGCTGCTGGTCTACCGCGAACAGAAGGCCAGCGCCTGAACGGAACGAACGGCCCGAGGGGCTGAACGGCGTGCATCCGGCGGTCATGAACCGTCGGATCGCCGCCCTTGCAAATGATGTCTGCGCGCCCACATGGAAACGCAGAAAGAGAGGTTCTGATGTCAGGTCACCCCATCCTCCCCGCCGACCCCATCAAGCTCCCGCTGCTGCCGCTGCGTGATGTGGTCGTCTTCCCGCACATGGTCATCCCGCTGTTCGTCGGGCGTCCGAAGTCCATCAAGGCGCTGGAAGCCGCGATGGAAGCCGGTCGCCAGATCATGCTGGTGGCCCAGAAGGCTGCCGGCAAGGACGAGCCCAAGCCCGAGGACATGTTCGAGACGGGTTGTGTCTCCAACATCCTGCAGATGCTGAAGCTGCCCGACGGCACCGTGAAGGTGCTGGTCGAGGGCCTGCAGCGCGCCAACACCACCGCGATCGACGATGCCGGCGAGTTCTTCACCGCCGACCTGGTGCCGGTGCCGCCACCCGACCAGGGTTCGCCCGAGATCGAGGCGCTGCGCCGTGCCGTGACGCAGCAGTTCGACCAGTACGTCAAGCTCAACAAGAAGATCCCGCCGGAGATCCTGACCTCCATCGCGGGCATCGACGATGCCGGCCGTCTGGCCGACACCATCGCCGCGCATCTGCCGCTCAAGCTCGAGAGCAAGCAGGCGATCCTCGACCTGGTCGAGGTCTCCAAGCGGCTGGAAAAGCTGCTCGAACTGCTCGAGCACGAGGTCGACATCCTGCAGGTCGAGAAGCGCATCCGTGGCCGCGTCAAGCGCCAGATGGAGAAGAGCCAGCGCGAGTACTACCTCAACGAGCAGGTCAAGGCGATCCAGAAGGAGCTGGGCGAGGGCGAGGAAGGTGCCGATCTCGACGAGCTCGAGAAGAAGGTGATCTCCGCGCGCATGCCCAAGGAAGCGCGCAAGAAGGCCGATGCCGAGCTGAAGAAGCTCAAGCTGATGTCGCCGATGTCGGCCGAGGCCACGGTCGTGCGCAACTACATCGACACGCTGGTCAACCTGCCCTGGGCCAAGAAGAGCAAGGTCAAGCACGACCTGCCGCTGGCCGAGGAGGTGCTCAACGAGGATCACTACGGCCTCGAGAAGGTCAAGGAACGCATCCTCGAATACCTCGCGGTGCAGCAGCGCGTCGACAAGGTCAAGGCGCCGATCCTGTGCCTCGTCGGCCCTCCGGGCGTGGGCAAGACCTCGCTCGGCCAGAGCGTGGCACGCGCGACCGGCCGCAAGTTCGTCCGCATGGCGCTGGGCGGCGTGCGCGACGAAGCCGAGATCCGCGGCCACCGCCGCACGTACATCGGCTCGATGCCGGGCAAGGTGCTGCAGAGCCTGGGCAAGGTCGGCGTGCGCAATCCGCTGTTCCTGCTCGACGAGATCGACAAGCTGGGCATGGATTTCCGCGGCGACCCGTCGTCAGCGCTGCTGGAGGTGCTGGATCCCGAGCAGAACCACACCTTTGCGGACCACTACGTCGAGGTCGACTTCGACCTGTCGGACGTGATGTTCGTGGCGACCTCGAACTCGCTGAACATCCCGCCGGCGCTGCTGGACCGGATGGAGGTGATCCGCCTGTCGGGTTACACCGAGGACGAGAAGGTCTCGATCGCACAGCGCTACCTGCTGCCGAAGCAGCGCAAGAACAACGGCGTGGCCGATGCCGAGCTTGATGTCAGCGAGGACGCGGTGCGGGCCATCATCCGCTACTACACCCGTGAAGCGGGCGTGCGGTCGCTGGAACGCGAGATCTCGAAGATCTGCCGCAAGGTCGTCAAGGGCCTGTCGCTGAAGAAGTACGTGGGCACCGTGCAGGTGACCGGCGACAACATCGGCGACTTCCTGGGCGTGCGTCGCTACAGCTTCGGTCAGGCCGAGAAGCAGGACCAGGTCGGGCAGGTCAACGGGCTTGCCTGGACCGAGGTCGGCGGTGATCTGCTGACGATCGAGGCGACGGTCATGCCAGGCAAGGGCGGGATCATCCGCACCGGCTCGCTGGGCGACGTGATGAAGGAATCGGTCGAGGCGGCCCGTACGGTGGTGCGCAGCCGCGCCCAGCGTCTGGGCATCAAGGACGAACTGTTCGAGAAGCGCGACATCCACATTCACGTCCCCGACGGCGCGACGCCCAAGGACGGACCGAGTGCGGGTGCCGCGATGACGACGGCGTTCGTGTCGGCACTGACGGGCATCCCGGTCCGGGCCGATGTCGCGATGACCGGCGAGATCACGCTGCGTGGCGAAGTCACCGAGATCGGCGGCCTGAAGGAGAAGCTGCTGGCGGCCCACCGCGGTGGCATCAAGACGGTGCTGATTCCGGAAGAGAACGCCAAGGACCTCGCGGAGATCCCGGACAACGTCAAGAGCCAGCTCGAGATCGTGCCGGTCAAGTGGATCGACAAGGTCCTCGAGATCGCGCTGACGCGTGCGCCGGTTGCGCTGCCGGAGGAAGAGGTCAAGGTCGAGGACGCCAAGCCGGCCGCCGACGGCGCCGCGCCGGTAGTCACCGACGCGACGAAACACTGAAGCCAAGAAAATCGGCCGAGGGGCTTGCGCGCCTCGCCGATTTCCTCCTATACTTTAGGTCTCGATGCAGTGCAGTGAACGCAATCACTTGCGGCGCTGAACGGCGAAGATAAATGCGGGAATAGCTCAGTTGGTAGAGCGCAACCTTGCCAAGGTTGAGGTCGCGAGTTCGAGTCTCGTTTCCCGCTCCAGATTTCGGCAGTGTCACGGTTTCAACGGCTCAAGAGGCCGAAGAATCTTGATGAAGTTGTCCAGTCGAGCCCGCGGCGCGGTAGCAAAGCGGTTATGCAGCGGATTGCAAATCCGTCCAGGGTGGTTCGACTCCACTCCGCGCCTCCAGAATCTCTGTGGGTCAGGGGCTCGGCGATCAGTTGAAGAGTTTGTGCGGGAATAGCTCAGTTGGTAGAGCGCAACCTTGCCAAGGTTGAGGTCGCGAGTTCGAGTCTCGTTTCCCGCTCCAGTCAAAGTGCGACAAGGCCGTCCGTGTGACGGCCTTGTGCCTTTTCAGCGGCAGATTTTCGGGATACTCCGGTCTGTCGGACCGCCGCCCGGGTGGTGAAACCGGTAGACACAGCGGACTTAAAATCCGCGGCCTTTCGCAGGGCGTACGGGTTCGAGTCCCGTCCTGGGCACCAGCACGCGGTCAAGCGTTTCAGTCAGACGGCGTTGCGGCCGTCGCCCAGCGTGCGGGCAACGGCCTGGCCTCCCGGCGCTCGTTCAGCCAGCGATCGCAGGCTTGCGTCAGCCGCAGAGGATCCCCGCTGCTCCAGAGCGCCAGGCGAGCGTCATCCTTCGAGATGCGCTGCTGCCGAGGCAGCAGATCCAGCGTCCGCCTCGCGATGGCCTCCGAGGTGTCGATCAGCTCGACGTCCGGCTCGAACTGTCGGGCGATCAGGTCGGCGACCAGCGGGTAGTGCGTGCATCCCAGCACCACCGTGTCGACGCCGGCCTCGCGCAACGGCGCACAGCACCGCTCGACGCAGTGCCGCACCTCGTCGCTGTCAAGGGCGTGGTTCTCGATCGCCGCCGCCAACCCGACGCCCGCCTGCAAGGTCAGCTCGACGTGGTCGGCGTGGGCTTGCGCGAGCAACTGGAACCGATCGCTGGCCAGCGTGGCCTCGGTCGCCAGCACGCCGATGCGTCCGTGGCGGCTGCGTTGGGCGGCCGGCTTGATGCCGGGCTCGACGCCGACGATCGGCAGACCGGGGTGCGCCTCCCGCAACGCGCGAACGGCGGCGGCGGTCGCGGTGTTGCAGGCGACGACGAGCAGGTCGATCCGCTGTTCGACCAGGAAGTCGGCAATGTCCAGCGAGCGCCTGACGATGAAGTCGACCGGCTTGTCGCCATAGGGAGCGTGTCCGGAATCCGCGACATACACGAACTGCACATCGTCGCGCAGCTGGCGCAGACAACGCAGCACCGACAGGCCACCCAAGCCGGAATCGAACACGCCGATGCGGGGTGATGCGGGCGAAACAGGGCTCATGCGCTCGTGCGGGTGTCCAGGGAAGCGGGCGCGCGGAGTCTAACAACCGGCCGGAAAGCGACGGATCGGGGATGGGGCGGACCGCCCTTCTTGCCCATCGCTTGGCTTTCAATCTAAAATAGCACGATCGTTCGTTTATGTTTCATGAACGCGACAACACGTTGACGCAGCCTCATAGAATGCCGGCCGTGATTCAACACAGGCCATTGGAGAGAGACCGATGAAAGCACTCGTCCCCGTCAAGCGGGTGGTCGACTACAACGTCAAGGTGCGCGTCAAGAGCGACGGCACGGGCGTGGACATCGCCAACGTCAAGATGAGCATGAACCCGTTCGACGAGATCGCGATCGAGGAAGCCGTGCGACTCAAGGAGAAGGGCGTCGTGACCGAGGTCATCGCCGTCTCCTGCGGCGTCACCCAGTGCCAGGAAACGCTGCGCACCGCGATGGCGATCGGCGCCGACCGCGCCATCCACGTCGAGACCGACGCCGAACTGCAGCCGCTGGCCGTCGCCAAGCTGCTGAAGGCGCTGGTCGACAAGGAACAGCCCGGTCTCGTGATCCTCGGCAAGCAAGCCATTGATGACGACTGCAACCAGACCGGCCAGATGCTGGCCGCGCTGGCGAACCTGCCGCAAGCCACGTTCGCGTCGAAGGTGGAAGTGGCCGACGGCAAGGCCACGGTCACCCGCGAGATCGACGGCGGCCTGGAGACGCTGAGCCTGTCGCTGCCGGCCGTCATCACGACCGACCTGCGCCTGAACGAGCCGCGCTACGTGACGCTGCCCAACATCATGAAGGCGAAGAAGAAGCCGCTGGACAAGGTGACGCCCGGCGACCTGGGCGTGGACGTCACGCCGCGGCTGAAGACCTTGAAGGTGGCCGAGCCCGCGGGCCGCAAGGCCGGCATCAAGGTGGCCGACGTGGCCGCGCTGGTCGACAAGCTCAAGAACGAAGCGAAGGTGATCTGAGATGGCTGTCCTCGTCATTGCCGAACACGACAACAACACGCTCAAGCCCGCGACGCTCAACGTCGTCAGCGCCGCCGCGAAGCTGGGTGAGGTCCACATCCTGGTCGCCGGCCACAACGCGGCTGCGGTGGCTCAGCAGGCGAGCCAGGTCGCTGGCGTCGCCAAGGTGGTCCATGCCGATGGCGCCAGTCTGGCGCACGGGCTGGCCGAGTCGCTGGCCCCGCAGGTTGTCGGCCTGGCCGGTGGCTACAGCCACATCCTGTTCCCGGCCACGGCGGGCGGCAAGAACACCGCGCCGCGCGTGGCCGCCTTGCTGGACGTCGCCCAGATCAGCGACATCACCGCCGTCATCAGCGCCGACACCTTCGAGCGCCCGATCTACGCCGGCAACGCGATCGCGACGGTGCAGAGCGCCGATGCGGTCAAGGTGATCACCGTGCGCGGCACCGCCTTCGATGCGGCCGCCTCGACCGGTGGCAGCGCCGCCATCGAGACCGTGGCTGCTGCGGCCGACTCGGGGTCAAGCAGCTACATCGGCAGCGAAATCGCCAAGAACGATCGCCCTGAACTGACCGCCGCCAAGATCATCGTGTCGGGTGGCCGTGCGCTGGGCAGCAGCGACAAGTTCAATGAAGTGCTGACCCCGCTGGCCGACAAGCTCGGAGCGGCCCTCGGCGCCAGCCGCGCGGCTGTCGATGCGGGCTATGCGCCCAACGATTGGCAGGTCGGCCAGACCGGCAAGATCGTCGCGCCGCAGCTCTACATCGCCGCCGGCATCAGCGGCGCGATCCAGCATCTGGCGGGCATGAAGGACTCCAAGGTGATCGTCGCGATCAACAAGGATCCGGAAGCGCCGATCTTCTCGGTCGCCGACTACGGCCTGGAAGCGGACCTGTTCGCGGCCGTGCCCGAGCTGGTCAAGGCGCTCTGATCGACGTGGCCTGAGACCGGCCACCACCGGGGCGCCCAGCGGCAACGTTGCGGCGCCCCTTTCATGTCCGCACCCTGTCAGCTCGATCCGCGAGCCTCGCTGGTTCGCCCCTCCCGAATCCCATACCAAACGCACCGGAGACCGTGCCATGACCTACCGCGCCCCCGTCAAGGATTTCCTGTTCGGACTGAAGGAACTCGCCGGCCTTGAGCAGCTGACGAAGATCCCGGCGTTCGAGGAGGCCGGCCTGGAAACGGCTGCGGCCGTGCTGGAGGAAAGTGCGCGCCTGAACGAGGACGTCGTCGCGCCGCTGAACTGGGAAGGCGACAAGAACCCGTCGTTCTTCAAGGACGGCCAGGTCACGACGACGCCCGGCTTCAAGGACGCCTTCCGGCAGTTCGCAGAAGGCGGTTGGCAGGGACTGCAGCACCCGCCGGAGTTCGGTGGCCAGGGCCTGCCCAAGGCGATTGGCGCGGCCTGCATCGAGATGCTCAACAGCGCCAACCTGAGCTTCGCGCTGTGCCCGCTGCTGACCGACGGCGCGATCGAGGCGCTGCTGACCGCCGGTACCGACGAACAGAAGGCGACCTACATCCCGCCGATGATCGAAGGCCGCTGGACCGGCACGATGAACCTCACCGAGCCGCAGGCCGGCTCCGATCTGGCGGCGGTGCGCAGTCGCGCCGAGCCGCAGCCCGACGGCACCTACAAGATCTTCGGCACCAAGATCTTCATCACCTACGGCGAACACGACATGGCCGAGAACATCGTCCACCTCGTGCTGGCGCGGGTGGTCGGTGCGCCTGAGGGCGTCAAGGGCATCAGCCTGTTCATCGTGCCCAAGTTCATGGTGAATGCCGACGGCAGCCTGGGCGCGCGCAACGACGTCCATTGCGTGTCGATCGAACACAAGATGGGCATCAAGGCCAGCCCGACCGCCGTGCTGCAGTACGGCGATCACGGCGGCGCGGTCGGCTACCTGGTGGGCCAGGAGAACCGCGGCCTGGAGTACATGTTCATCATGATGAACGCGGCCCGCTACGCGGTCGGCATCCAGGGCATCGCGGTGGCGGACCGGGCCTATCAGAAGGCCGTCCAGTACGCCCGTGACCGCGTGCAGTCGCGCCCGGTCGACGGCTCGCTGCCGACGGCCGGCGCGATCATCCACCACCCCGACGTGCGCCGCATGCTGATGACGATGCGCGCGCTCAGCGAGGGCTGCCGCGCGCTGGCGCTGGTGGCCGGGGCCGCCTACGACGCCGCGCACCACCATCCCGATGCCGACACGCGCCGCGTGAACCAGGCGTTCTACGAGTTCATGGTGCCGCTGGTGAAGGGCTACAGCACCGAGATGAGCCTGGAGGTCACGAGCCTGGGCGTGCAGGTCCACGGCGGCATGGGCTTCATCGAGGAGACCGGCGCGGCGCAGTACTACCGCGACGCCAAGATCCTGACGATCTACGAGGGCACGACCGCCATCCAGGCCAACGACCTGATCGGCCGCAAGACCGCCCGCGACGGCGGGCAGACCGCCAAGGCCATCGCCGGCCAGATCGAGGTGACGGAGGCCGCGCTCGCCGCCCATTCGAGCGCGGCGGCGCAGGCCTATGCGCGCCGCCTGAAGGCCGCCCGCGAGGCCTTCGTCGAGGTGGTCGACTTCGTCGCCGGTCGTACCAAGGCTCATCCGAACGAGGTCTTCGCCGGTTCGGTCAACTACCTGATGCTGGCCGGCAACCTGATGGCCGGCTGGCAGATGGGCCGTGCGCTGCTGGCCGCCGAGGACGCCATCAACGAGGGCGACGACGTGCCCTTCATGCAGGCCAAGATCGCCACCGCGCGCTTCTATGGCGACCACATCCTGACGCGGGTGCCCGGACTGCGCGACAGCGTGGTCGACGGCGGCGAGTCGGTCTGCGCCCTGTCGCTGGAGGCCTTCTGATGTCGCTGCCCGCCCTGTTCGACAAGCTGCGCCTGCCGGTCATCGGCTCGCCCCTCTTCATCATCAGCAACCCGAAGCTGGTGATCGCGCAATGCCAGGCCGGCATCATCGGTTCGATGCCGGCGCTCAACGCCCGCCCGGCCTCGCAACTCGACGAGTGGCTGGCCGAGATCACCGAGGCGCTGGCGGCCTGGGATGCGGCGCATCCGGACACGCCGGCCGCCCCGTTCGCGATCAACCAGATCGTCCACAAGAGCAACGACCGCCTCGAACAGGACCTGGAGGTCTGCGCCCGTTACAAGGTGCCGCTGGTGATCACCAGCCTGGGCGCGCGCGAGGACCTGAACCGGGCCGTGCACAGCTGGGGCGGGCTGGTGATGCACGACATCATCAACAACGCCTTCGCGCACAAGGCCATCGACAAGGGCGCCGACGGGCTGATCGCCGTGGCGGCGGGGGCGGGCGGCCATGCCGGCACCAAGAGCCCGTTCGCGCTGATCCAGGAGATCCGCCAGTGGTTCGACGGCCCGCTGGCGCTGTCGGGCTCGATCGCCAGCGGCGGCGCGGTGCTGGCCGCGCAGGCGATGGGCGCGGACCTGGCCTACATCGGCTCGGCCTTCATCGCCACCGACGAGGCCCGCGCGAGCGACGCCTACAAGCAGTGCATCGTCGACAGCAACAGCGACGACATCGTCTACAGCAGCCTGTTCACGGGCGTGCACGGCAACTACCTGAAGCCGTCCATCCGCGCCGCCGGCATGGATCCGGACGCGCTGCCCGAGGCCGATCCGAGCAAGATGAACTTCGGTGGCGACGCGAAGAAGGCGTGGAAGGACATCTGGGGCTGCGGCCAGGGCATCGGCGCGATCGACCGCGTGGTGCCGGCGGCCGAGCGGGTGCGTCAGCTGGCCGAGGAGTACGCGGCGGCGCGCCAGCGTCTTGACCGGCTCGGCCGGGCGGGCTGAACTCAGCGGCGGTCGTTGCCGGGATCGGCGTCCGGACCGGCGCCGGGGTCGTCTCCGGCGTCGCGGTAGGACCGCCAGCGGTCCATCGCGTCGCGCATCAGGCGGGTCTGGCGCACGAAGGTCGGGCAGGCCCGACAGACCCACAGGTGCAGGCGCAAGCCCACGCGTTCACCCATCGCCAGCGGGCGGTCTTCTGCGGCCAGCACCAGGCGGGTGGCTTCTCGGCAATCGATCTTCAGTCGCATGGTGTCGTTCACCGGCCGGCAGGGGCCGTCGCAAACCAGCTGGACTGCAGGCACTCGCGCAGGCGGAGCCGGGCGCGGTGCAGCAGCACGAACAGGTTGGTCGAGCTGATGCCCAATTGCTGACACACCTCGTCGGTCTCCAGGCCCAGCCATTCCCGCATCAGGAAGACCTGGCCCTGCTGGCCGGGCAGGTGTTCGACGCAGGCGTCCAGCACCGCGAAGAACTGCCGCTGGCCGAGCGTGGCCTCCGGGTTGCCCCAGTCGGCCGGCGCTTCCTGCCAGTGGCCGTCGGGCTTGAACAGCAGCTCGTCGAGGTCTTCCGCGTCCTCGCGCGTGGACGAGATCTCGCGGCCGTGGCGGCGGATCTGGTCGATCAGCTTGTGCTTGAGGATGCCGATCAGCCAGGTCTTGAGCTGGCTCTGGCCGCTGAAGGACTGCGGTTTCTCCAGCGCCACCAGCATCGTCTCGGAGACGGCGTCCTCGGCCCAGGCCTCGTTGCGCAGCTGCTTGCGGGCGTAGCGCATCAGCGGCTCGCGCAGGGTCTTCAGCTGGTCGGCAAGGTCGGTCATCGTGGTCGTGAGGTGAGAGGCCGGCGGAGTGTACGGAACCCGACTCGTGGCGTGAAAAGAAACGAAACACGCCGATACGGCGCTGCAAGGACGCCACGTCGACCCGTCGGCAACATCCCTTCCATCGATCCACACCGCAGCCGCTGCGACGCAGCGCCGGGCCGATCGCACCGGACCACCAACCGTCCCGAAAGGATGTTCCCCATGAAGACCTGGAAACAACGCAGCCTGACCGTCCTGGCCACCACCGCTCTCTCGTTCGGCCTGATCGGCGCCGCCGGCCCTGTGCTGGCCGCCCCGATGGGCATGGACGGCGGCCCGATGGGCATGATGGGCATGGGCCACGGCCATCGCGGCCCGATGAACGAGGCCGATCACCAGAAGATGCGCGACCGCATGCTCGACCGCGCCACGACCCAGCTCAAGCTCGACGATGCCCAGAAGGCCCGCCTGGGCAAGCTGCTGGACACGCTGCACGCCCAGCGCCAGGCGCTGCAGGCGGCCGGCTCGTCGGCGGCCGCCGCGCCGAAGGCGGGTGAGGCCGCCAAGCCGGCCAGCCCGCGCGACGACCTGCAGGCGCTGATCGCCGGCAACCGCTTCGACAAGGCCAAGGCCCAGCAGCAGGCCGACGCGAAGGCGCAGGCGATCCAGAAGTCCAGCCCCGAGGTGATCGCCGCCGCCGCCGACTTCTTCGACAACCTGAAGCCCGAGCAGCAGGCCCAGGTGCGCGAGTTCCTGGCGCGCGGTCCGGGCCGTGGTGGTCATGACGGCCATGACGGCCACGGTGACCGCCGTGGCGGGCGTGGCGGCTGAGCCTGCCGCTCTGGGATCATCCGGCCATGCACCGACTGCTCCTGATCGACGACGACCAGCATCTGGCCGCACCGCTGGCCACCTACCTCCAGCGCTATGACCTGGCGCTGGACCATGCCGACCGGCCCAGTGCCGGTCTGGCACGGCTGGCGGCGGTGCGTTATGACGCGGTGATCCTCGACGTGATGCTGCCGGAGATGGACGGCTTCGCGGTCTGCCGCGAGATCCGCAAGACCAGCGACATCCCGATCCTGATGCTGACCGCGCGCGGTGACGTGATGGACCGGGTGATCGGCCTCGAACTGGGCGCCGACGACTACCTGCCCAAGCCCTTCGAGCCGCGCGAACTGGCGGCCCGTCTGCAGACCATCCTGCGCCGCCAGCGGGCCGATCGGCATGACGCCGACCACGGCCCGGTGCAGCTCGCGTTCGACGGCCTGACGATCCATTTCGAGCGCCGGCAGGTGCAGGTCCACGGCCGCGAGGTCGAGCTGACCGGCACCGAGTTCGAGCTGCTGGGCCTGCTCGCGCGCGAGCCGCAGAAGGTCTTCAGCCGCGACGACATCCTGACCCGGCTGCGCGGCCAGGAGGCCGAGCTCTACACGCGCGCGGTCGACATCCTCGTCAGCCGGCTGCGCAAGAAACTCGAACCGCTGGACTGCATCAAGACCGTGCGCAACGCCGGCTATGCCTTCGCGGCGGCCCGCCTGACGGAGTGACCGATGGCCGCTGACGACACCGCCTGGCTGAGCCGCCCGGTCGCCCGCCATCGGCGCCTGGGCGTGCGGCTGGTGCTGCTGTTCGTGGTGCTGGCGCTGGTCATGGGGCTGGCCTTCATGACCGGCATGCAGCGCGCCGTCGGCGGCGGCTGGCGGGCGCTGGTGCGGCCGCTGGTGGCCGACTACGTCGACCGGCTGGCGGCCGACCTGGGCAGTCCGCCCGACGTCGACAAGGCCCAGGCGCTGGCCGATCGCCTGCCGCTGGCCATCCGCATCGAGGGCCCGACGGTCAACTGGACGTCCCACCCCGACGGCCTGCCGCGCCACCCCATGCCCTTGCCGATGCGCCCGCCGCGAGACCGTGACGGGCCGCGCATGGGCATGGGCATGGGGTTGGGCATGGGCCCGCCGCTGCCCTGGCGTCACGACCAGGCCAACGCCGACGGCGGTCCGCGCCGTGGCCCGCCGCCCTGGCGTCGCGACGATACCGACGATGCCCGCGACGAACCGCCAGGCGGACGTGGCGTGGTCGCCCTGAGCCGGCTGACGCCGGACGGCCACCGCATCACCTTCGCGTTGGGCGAGGTGCCGCTGCAGCACCAGCCGCGCGTGATCGGCTGGATCACGCTGGCGGCACTGCTGCTGGCCACCGCGCTTGCCTACCTGGCGATGCGCCGACTGCTGCGTCCGCTCGACGACATCGGCCGCGGCGCCTTGCGCTATGGGCAAGGCGATTTCGCGCAGCCCATCCCGATCCGCCGACCCGATGAACTGGGCCGGCTGGCCGGCCAGATCAACGCGATGGCCGACGGCCTGCGCGAGCGCCTGGAGGCCAAGCGCGCGCTGCTGCTGGCGATCAGCCACGAGCTGCGTTCGCCGCTGACCCGCGCCCGCCTGAACGCCGAACTGGTCGACGAGGGGCCGTCGCGCGATGCGCTGCTGCGCGACTTGGAGGAGATGCGCGCGCTGATCAACGACCTGCTCGAAGGCGAGCGCCTGAGCGCTGGCCACGCCGCGCTGCAGACCGAGCCGACCGACCTGGCCGGGCTGGTCCGCCAGGTCGTCGACGACCGGCTGCAGGTCTGGCAGGCGGGTGCACCCGCCGATGTCGTCGCGCCGCGCGTGAGCTGGGACATCGCATCCGAGGTGGCTCAGTCCTTGAGCCAGGTCGCGGTCGACCCGTCGCGATGGCGTCTGCTGCTGCGCAACCTGGTCGACAACGCCTTGCGGCACGGTCGACCGGCCCATCCGGCTGACCCGGCGGGGCCGGATCTCGAACTGGCGATCCGCGTCGATGCCTTCGGCGACGACTGGCTGCTGAGCCTGCGCGACCACGGCCCGGGCGTCGCACCCGAGCATCTGCCACGCCTGGCCGAGGCCTTCTACCGGACCGATGCGGCGCGCACCCGTCACAGCGGCGGTGTCGGCCTGGGGCTCTACTTGTGTCGTCTGGTGGCGCAGGCGCATGGCGGCACGCTGGCTTTCGAGGCGGCGCAACCCGGCTTGCGGGTGCTGGTGCGCTGGCCACGGTCCACGGCCTGAAGCGCGCGACACCGGTCGACGCCGATCGACGTCCCGTCCCGAAAGCACAACGGCCACCCGAAGGTGGCCGTTGGTGTTTCAGGCGATTGGATCCGGCCTGGGGACCGGATCAGCCGCGTCGATCAGCCGCGTCGATCAGCGGTCGCCGCGACGGCCTTGCGGGGCCGGGCGGAAGCCGCGGTTCGGGCCGCCGGGGCCACGGGCCGGGGCGGCACCGCGCCATTCGCCACCGGCAGGACGCGGGGCATGGCCGTGCGGGGGACGATCGCCGTGCGGGCGGTCGAACACGCGGGCTTCCGGCGCATGGCCGAAGCCGGGGGCGTGACCGGCGTGGTGCGGGCGGTCACCGGCGTGACCGGCATGGGCCGGACGGCCGCCGCGGTCGTTGTTCCAGCCACCGGCACGCGGGCCGCCGCGCTCGTCATGGCGGCGCGGGGCGCCACCCGGACGGCGGTCGAAGGCCGGGCGGGCCGGACGCGCGCTCAGGTCCGGACCCGGGCGGGTCGGCTCCAGGCCGACGATGGTCTCGATCGGGATCATCTGCGTCGTGAACTGCATGATGCGGCGGATCATGCCGGCGTCACGGCGCTCGGCCAGCGTGATCGCCAGGCCCGAACGACCGGCGCGGCCGGTGCGGCCGATGCGGTGCACGTAGTCCTCGGCCTTCATCGGCAGGCCGAAGTTGATGACGTGGCTGATCGTCGGCACGTCGATGCCGCGGGCGGCGACGTCGGTGGCGACCAGCACCTTCAGCTCGCCGCTGCGCAGCGCCATCAGCGTGCGGGTGCGACGGCCTTGCGGCATGCCGCCGTGCAGCGGCGCGACCGCGTGGCCGATGTCGTAGAGGTGTGCGGCCAGCTCGTCAGCGTCACGCTGCGTGCTGGTGAAGACGACGGCCTGCTGGACCTCGCGGTCGGTCAGCAGATGCTCCAGCAGCGCGGCCTTGTGCTCGACGCTGTCGGCCCAGTACAGCTTCTGGGTGATGTTCTCGTGGCTGTCGGTGTGGTTGGCGATCTCGATGCGCTGGGCGTCAGGCTTCAGGATCTGGTCGGCCAGACGACCGACCTGGCCGGCGAACGTGGCGCTGACCATCACCGTCTGGCGCGAGGCCGGCAGCGATTCGGCGATGCGCTCGATGTCCTCGATGAAGCCCATGTCGAGCATGCGATCGGCTTCGTCGAGCACCAGCATCTCGACCGAGGCCAGGATGGCCTTGCCGCTGTCGAGGTGGTCGATCAGGCGGCCGGGGGTCGCGATCAGCAGGTCGAGCGGCTTGCGCAGCGCGGCCAGCTGGGCACCGTAAGGCACGCCGCCGACGACGGTGGCGACCTTCAGGCCGGGGATGTGACGGCCGTAGTTCGAGGCCGCCTTGGCGACCTGAAGCGCCAGCTCACGGGTGGGGGCCAGCACCAGCACGCGCGGGCCGCTGACTTCGCCACGCGGACGGCGCTGGTTCGGGTCCAGACGGGCGGCCAGGACGCGGTGCAGGGCGGGAATCACGAAGGCGGCGGTCTTGCCGCTGCCGGTGTTGGAACACACGCGCAGGTCGGAGCCGGTCAGCGCGGCGGGGATGGTCTGGGCCTGCACGTCGGTCGGCTCGGTGTAGCCGGCGTCGGTCAGGGCGGCCAGGATGGCCGGGTTCAGGTCGAGGTCTGCAAAACTCATGATGACTTCAGTCTTTCTGACGCGCGGAGGGATCGCCGCCGAACGTCTCGGTCGCCGCATCACCGGTTGGTGATCGGTCTTGGGCAGGCAAAAGCACAGCCCGCGCGGCATCCAACAACGCGCGGTAGCGGTACAGAAGCTCTAAGGGGGAAGGAGCCCGCCCGGGTCGAACAGCATCGCCGCCGACCGCGCCTGCAGCCCCGCGGACCTGACCGTGAAGGTCGACCGCCGGAGGATGAGGGGAAAGAGGAAGGTCAGAGGGGATGAACGAAACAGCATCGCCCCAACGGGTGGGGCGAGCGGCGCGAAGTGTAGCGCATCGCTCGGGTTCTTGTTGCGTTGCACAAGAAAAGAAAGAAGCCGCCCGGTCGGGCGGCTTCCTGGGGTCATCCGGCGCGTTGCGCCGGGCCCGAAGACGTCAGTGCGTCTGCTGGATGCCGGCGATGCGCCAGACCTGCGGCGCCGACGCCTCGCGCACCAGGTGCCAGATCTCGTCGAAGCCGGTGGCTGCGGCGCCGGCTTCCTCGCGGATCAGGCCGTGGAAACGCACGCTGACGACATCGCGTCCGGTCTCGTGGGCGAAGTCGATCACCTGGGCCGCGACCTGCTCGACGTCCGTCTGCTGCGGCTGGCTGCCCCGGTCCTGCAGGTCCAGGCGGATGCTGGCGAACAGCTCCGGCGTCGTGAACTGGCGCAGGTCATCGAGGTCACCGCGGTCGTTGGCGGTCTGCATGCGGATGAAGATCATCCGGGCGATCCGCTCGAACGCGGCGGCGTCGAAGTCGGCCGGCAGGGTCGGCGCAGCGTACGTGTTCGCGGCAGGCGACGCGGCTGCCGCAGACACGGGGGCGCCGCCGTCCATCCGGAAGCTGTCGGCTGCACTGCCCGGCAGGGCGTTGCGCTGCAGTTCAGGCGCGGCGGCCGGCTGGAACGGTGCCGGCTCGGCGGCGGGTTGCGAACCCGCGTAGGCGTAGGCCGGCTCGCGGCCGGCAGAGCCCTGGGCCTGACCCTTGCCGGCGAAGCGACGCACCAGCCAGCTCACCAGGAAGACGACCGCGACGGCCAGCAGCGCCATCATCAGGAAGTTGGCGACCGCCTCGCCCATGCCGAAATGGCTCAGCAGCGCGGCCAGACCCAGGCCGGCGGCGATGCCGGCGATCGGGCCGAGCCAGTTGCGCTTCGGCGCGGCAGCGGCAGCCGGCGCACCGGCGGTGGCCGCCGCGCCGGGCTGGGCCTGCTGCGCGGGCGCGGCCTGCTGGTTCTGCATCGGCTTGGCCGGCATGCTGCCGACGTCGGCCGGCTGGGAGCGCGCGGGCAGGCTGCGCTGCATGCCGGCGGAACCGCCGCCGCCCAGTCGCTTCGCAGCGTCGGCCTCGACCGTCCAGGTTCCCATTGCAACGGCCACCGCGAGGGCGGCCATCCAGCCTTGTTTCATCGTGTCTTCCTCAGTTCTGATTCGAAGAATGGTGCAGGTGAGGCCATGAGCCTCGCTCGCAAGGGCCTGCCCTTGCGTCGCTTCGGATTCACGGCCGGTCCGGAAGTTCCGCGCCGGCGTCCTCGGCGACGATCCGGATGCACTCGCCGGCGAACCGCACCTCGGCGCCCGGGCGCAGCTTGCGGGTCTTGCGCAGCTCGACCTCGCCGTCGACCTGGACCTCGCCAGCGGCGATCGCGGTCTTGGCGGCACCGCCGCTGGGCACCAGGCCGCAGACCTTGAGCAGCGCGTCGAGCGTGATGTGGTCGCCGCGCACGGCGAATTCGGTCGTGCTCATCGGACTCCGTTCAGCGCATCGCGCGTCAGCAACAGCACCTGGTCATGGCCGGCGCTGGTCTCGAGCCAGACCGCCGGCAGGCGCGGGAAGGCGGCCTCGAAGTACGGCCGCTCGTGGCCGACCTCGATCACCAGCACGCCGATGTCGCTCAGGCGGGCCGGCGCGTCGCGCAGCAGGTGGCGGATGAAGTCCATGCCGTCCAGGCCGCCGGCCAGCGCCATCTCGGGCTCGGCGCGGAACTCGGGTGGCAGCGCGGCCATCGAGCGGGCGTTCACATAGGGCGGGTTGCACAGGATCAGGTCATACGGCCCCCGCACCTCGGCCAGTCCGTCGCTGGCGATCAGCGAGATGCGTTCGCCCAGGTGATGCCGGTTGACGTTGATGCGCGCCACGTCGAGCGCGTCGGTCGACAGGTCCGAGGCATCGACCTGCACGTCCGGGAAGGCCATCGCTGCGAGCACCGCCAGGCTGCCGTTGCCGGTGCACAGGTCCAGCACGTGGCGGGTGCGGTCGCTCAGCCAGGTGTCGAGCGCGTGGCCGTAGTCGGGATTGCCCAGCAGCTCGGCGATGTAGGAACGCGGCACGATGCAGCGCTCGTCGACGAAGAAGGGCACGCCCTGCAGCCAGGCCTCGTGGGTGATGTAGGCGGCCGGCTTGCGGCTGGTGATGCGTTCGTCGACCACCGCCGACACGTCGGCCAGCTGCTCGGCCGAGACCGGCCCGGAGGCCAGCTCGTCGTAGCCGTCCAGCGGCAGGCCCAGGCGCCACATCGTCAGCCAGATCGCCTCGTCGCGGGCGTTGTGGGTGCCGTGGCCGAAGACCACGCCGGCGGCGGTCATCCGGATGGCCATCTGCTCGACCACCTGGGCCAGGGTCGGGCGGTCGGTGCTGCTTGCGGGGCTGTTCATCGTCAAGTGGGTTCTCGTGTCAGGCCGCCGGCAGCATGGCCGCCAGGGTGCGGCGGTAGATCTCGGCCAGCGGCTCCAGGTCGGCCACGGCGCCATGTTCGTCGACCTGGTGGATCGTCGCGTTGATCGGTCCGAACTCGACCACCTGCGGACACAGGCGGGCGATGAAGCGGCCGTCGGAGGTGCCGCCGGTGGTCGACAGCTCGGTGTCGATGCCGGTGACCTCGCGGATCGCGCCGGCCAGCGCCGCGATCAGCGTGCCCGGGCGGGTCAGGAAGGGCCGGCCGCCGAGCGTCCAGTCGATCCGGTGCGGCACGCCGTGACGGTCCAGCACCGCCTGCACACGCTGCTGCAGCGATTCGGGCGTCGACTCGGTCGAATAGCGGAAGTTGAAGTCGACCACCAGCTCGCCGGGGATGACGTTGGTCGCGCCGGTGCCGGCGTGGATGTTCGACATCTGCCAGCTGGTCGGCGGGAAATGGTCGTTGCCGGCGTCCCAGGCCGTCGCGGCCAGTTCGGCCAGTGCCGGCGCGGCCAGGTGGATCGGGTTGCGCGCCAGGTGCGGGTAGGCGATGTGGCCCTGCAGGCCCTGCACCGTCAGGCGGCCGGACAGCGAACCGCGCCGGCCGTTCTTGATCATGTCGCCGAGCGCCTTGACGGACGTCGGCTCGCCGACGATGCAGGCGTCCAGCCGCTCGCCTCGCGCTTCCAGCCACTCGCAGACCTTGACGGTGCCGTCGACCGACGGGCCTTCCTCGTCGCTGGTCAGCAGGAAGGCGATGCGGCCGGCGTGCTGCGGCCGCCCGGCGACGAAGGCTTCGGTGGCGACGACCATCGCGGCCAGCGAGGCCTTCATGTCGGCAGCACCGCGGCCGTAGAGCTGGCCGTCGCGGTGGGTCGGCACGAAGGGGTCGCTGTGCCAGGCCGACAGCGGCCCGGTCGGCACGACGTCGGTGTGGCCGGCGAAGACCAGCGTCGGTCCGGGCAGGCCGCCATCGCGCACCGCCCAGAGGTTGTCGACGCGGCCATCGGCCGGCCCGTACGGCAGGTGATGCAAGGTGAAGCCCAGCGCCGCCAGCCGGTCGCCGATCAGCGTCTGGCAGCCGGCGTCGTCGGGCGTGATCGAGCGGCGCGCGATCAGCGCCTCCAGCAGCGTGAGGGTGTTCAGGGACATGGCGGATTCGGGTCGTGGCAAACGTCCGGGCAGGCGCCCGGGACGGCAGCGGCGGGCGTCGATCAGCTCGACGACAGGCCGCCGGGCTTGGTCTGCACCGGGCGCAGGGCCGGGTTGCGGCGGCCCTTGTTGGCCTGCTGCGCATGCACGTCCAGCGTGATCTCGGTGAAGGACGGGCCGGGTTCGGCCTCGGGTTCGGCCTCGGCCTGACGGCGTCCGCCGGTCTGCTCGTTCTGCAGCCGCCACAGCAGGTTGGTCGGCGAGTCGGCGTTGGTCAGCGCTTCCTCGCGGGTGACCAGCCCTTCGGCCAGCAGCCGGGCCAGGTCTTCCTCGAAGGTCTGCGAACCCTCGGCGATCGAGCGTTCCATCGCGTCCTTGATGCCCGCGAAGTTGCCCTGGTCGATCAGTTCGGCGATCAGCTGCGTGTTGAGCAGCACCTCGCAGGCCGGCACCCGGCCACCGGCAACGGCCTTGAGCAGCCGCTGCGACACGATCGCCTTCAGGCCCGAGGCCAGGTCCGACAGCAGCGCCGGACGCGACTCCGGCGTGTAGAAGCTCATGATGCGGTTCAGCGCATGCTGGCTGTTGTTCGCGTGCAGCGTCGACAGCACCAGATGGCCCGACAGCGCGTAGGACAGCGCCGCACTCATCGTCTCGCGGTCGCGGATCTCGCCGATGAAGATGCAGTCCGGCGCCTGCCGCATGCCGTTCTTCAGGCCGATCTGCAGCGACTGCGTGTCGCGGCCGACCTCGCGCTGGTTGACCAGCGACTTCTGGTTGGTGAACAGGAACTCGATCGGGTCCTCGATCGTCAGGATGTGGCCCGTCACCGTGCGGTTGCGCTGCTGCAGCATCGACGCCAGCGTCGTGCTCTTGCCGCTGCCGGTCGCACCGACCACCAGCACCAGCCCGCGCTTGGCCAGTGCCAGCGAGGGCAGGATCTCCGGCAGCTTCAGGCCGTCCAGCTCGGGGATGTCGGTGGGGATGCAGCGGAACACCGCCGCCACCGTGCCGCGCTGCTTGAAGGCCGACAGCCGGTAGCTGGCGACGCCGGGCACGGCCACGGCGCAGTTCAGCTCGCCGGTGTCGTCGAGCTCCTCGAGCTGCGTGGCCGTCAGCACCTCGGCCAGCAGCTGGCGCGGCTGGACGGGGGTCAGCTGTTCCTGCGTGAGCTGCAGCATCTGCCCATGGATCTTGATCAGCACCGGCATGTTGGCCGAGAGAAACACGTCCGATGCGCGCTTCTCGGCCATCAGCCGGAGGATGCGTTCCATGTTGCGGTTCATGCCGCTGCTCGGTGAGGTGGCCATGCCGGGTTCGATCAGCCGCGCAGCAGGTCGTTGATGCTGGTCTTGGCGCGGGTCTGGGCGTCGACGCGCTTGACGATGACCGCGCAGTACAGGCTGTACTTGCCGTCCGACGAGGGCAGATTGCCGCTGACGACGACCGAGCCGGCGGGGATGCGGCCGTAGCTGACCTCGCCGGTGGCGCGGTCGTAGATCTTCGTGCTCTGGCCGATGTAGACGCCCATCGAGATGACCGAGTTCTCCTCGACGATCACGCCCTCGACGACTTCCGAGCGGGCGCCGATGAAGCAGTTGTCCTCGATGATGGTCGGGTTGGCCTGCAGCGGCTCCAGCACGCCGCCGATGCCGACGCCGCCCGACAGGTGGACGTTCTTGCCGATCTGGGCGCACGAGCCGACGGTGGCCCAGGTGTCGACCATCGTGCCCGAGTCGACGTAGGCGCCGATGTTCACGTAGGACGGCATCAGGATCGCGCCCGGGGCGACGAAGCTGCCGCGACGCGCGACGGCCGGCGGCACCACGCGCACGCCGGTGGCGCGCAGTTCGGCGTCCGACAGGCCGGCGTACTTGGTCGGCACCTTGTCGAAGAAGGTCAGGTCGCCGCTGCCCATCGGCACGTTGTCGTTCAGGCGGAAGCTCAGCAGCACGGCCTTCTTGAGCCACTGGTTGACCTGCCACTGGCCCACGCCCTGGCGTTCGGCGACACGCAGGCGGCCGGCATCCAGCTCGGAAATGGCGTGGTTGACGGCGTCGCGGACCTCGGCCGGCGCGGCAGCCACGGACAGGTTGGCGCGGTCTTCCCACGCGGCTTCGATGACGGCTTGGAGCTGGCTGGACATGGTGTGGAGGCTCTTGGAGTGAGGAAGGAAATCGGTGATCGGATGATCCGTGGAGGCGGGCGCCGCAGCGCCTGGGCGGACGGGCTTCAGCCCTGCTGCTCGCGGATGAAACGCACGATGCGGTGCGCGGCTTCGAGGCATTCGTCGACCTCGGCGACCAGCGCCATCCGGATGCGTCCGGCGCCGGGGTTCAGGCCGTGCGCCTCTCGCGCCAGGTAGCTGCCGGGCAGCACCGCGACATTGTATTGACGCAGCAGTTCGCGGGCGAAGGCGGTGTCCGAGCCGCCGCAGACCCGTTCGGGCACACGCGCCCACAGGTAGAAGCCGGCGTCGGGCAGGGCCACGTCCATCACCTCGGCCAGCAGCGGCGTGACCTGGGCGAACTTGGCGCGGTACTGGGCCCGGTTGTCGACCACATGGGCCTCGTCGTTCCAGGCCGCGATGCTGGCCTGCTGCACCGTCGTGCTCATGGCACTGCCGTGGTAGGTGCGGTAGAGCAGGAAGTTCTTCAGGATCTCGGCGTCGCCGGCCACGAAGCCCGAGCGCAGCCCAGGCACGTTCGAGCGCTTGGACAGGCTGGTCAGCACGATCAGCCGGCGCCAGTCGGTGCGGCCCAGCGCCTGCGCGGCCTGCAGCGCGCCCAGCGGCGGTTCGTCGCGGAAGTAGATCTCGGAGTAGCACTCGTCCGAGGCGATCACGAAGCCGTAGCGGTCGGACAGCTCGAACAGCTCGCGCCACTCGTCTTGCGGCACCACCGCACCGGCCGGGTTGCCCGGCGAGCAGACGTAGAGCAGCTGGGTGCGGGCCCAGGTGGCCGCGTCGATCTGCTTCCAGTCGGCGGCGAAATTGCGCGCCGGGTCGCTGTTGGCGAACACCGGCGTCGCCCCGCCCAGGAAGGCCGCGCCCTCGTAGATCTGATAGAACGGGTTCGGGCAGACGACCACCGGGCCGCCGGCCTCGGCATGGGTGCCCGGGTCGATCACCGTCTGCGCCAGCGCGAACAGCGCCTCGCGCGAGCCGTTGACCGGCAGGACCTCGGTGGCCGGGTTGACGGCCACGCCGTAGCGGCGTTGCACCCAGTCGGCACAGGCCTGTCGCATCTCCGGCAGGCCGGCCGTTGCGGGGTAGGCCGACAGGCCCGACAGCGACGCGGCCAGCGTGTCGGTCAGCAGCTTCGGCGCGGCATGGCGCGGTTCGCCGATGCCCAGGCTGATCGGCCGCAGGGCCGGGTTGGGCGTCACGTCCTTGACGAGGGCGCGCAGGCGCTCGAAGGGGTAGGGCTGCAGGCGCTGGAGGAGCGGATTCATGGGGCGGCATTATCCGCACGACCCAGGCGCGCCGCGCGTCCGGCCCCGTCGCTTGTTGTCACCTTGTCGCGCCGTCCCCCCGGCTCCGGGCGGGCTTCCGGCGGGACCCCGCCGCTATCATCCGGCCCGCTTCCGACCGCCCCATGCGACTGCATTCCATCAAGCTTTCCGGCTTCAAGTCCTTTGCCGATCCGACCCACTTCCAGCTGCCCGGCCAGCTCGTGGGCGTGGTCGGCCCCAACGGCTGCGGCAAGTCCAACATCATGGACGCGGTGCGCTGGGTGCTCGGCGAGAGCAAGGCCAGCGAGCTGCGCGGCGAGTCGATGCAGGACGTCATCTTCAACGGCAGCGGCAACCGCAAGCCGGCCGGACGGGCCAGCGTCGAACTGGTGTTCGACAACACGACCGCCCGCGCCGGCGGCCAGTGGAACCAGTTCAGCGAGATCGCCGTCAAGCGCGTGCTGACGCGCGACGGCACCTCCAGCTACTTCATCAACAACCAGCCGGTCCGGCGCCGCGACGTGCAGGACGTGTTCCTCGGCACCGGCCTGGGCCCGCGCGCCTACGCCATCATCGGCCAGGGCACCATCAGCCGGATCATCGAGTCGCGCCCCGAGGAACTGCGCCTGTTCCTGGAAGAGGCCGCCGGCGTCTCGAAGTACAAGGAACGCCGCCGCGAGACCGAGAACCGGCTCAAGGACACGCGCGAGAACCTGACCCGCGTCGACGACATCCTGCGCGAGCTCGACAGCAACCTCGAACGGCTGGTCGGCCAGGCCGAGGTCGCCACCCGCTACAAGGGCCTGCAGGACAGCGGCACGCGCAAGCTGCACCAGCTGTGGTTCCTGAAGCACCGCGACGCCAGCACCGAGCAGCAGCGCACCCACGAGGCCGTGCTGACGGCGACCAACGCGCTGGAGGCGCGCACCGCCGAGCTGCGCCACGTCGAGGCCGAGCTGGAAGAGGTCCGCCAGCAGCACTACGCCGCCAACGACGAGCTGCACGCCGCGCAGGGCGCGCTGGCCGAGGCCGCGATGGAGGTCAGCCGGCTGGAGGAACGCATCCGCCACGTCGTCGAGGGCCGCGCCCGCGCGCAGCAGCGTCTGGCCGATCTGGAGACGCAGAACGCGCAGTGGACCGAACGTGCCGCCGCCGCCCACGACGAGCTGGACCAGCTGGCCGAGCAGATCGCCGCAGCCGACGAGCAGGGCGAGATCCTGTCGGCCCAGGCCGAGGACCAGGCCGCCGAGCTGCCGCGCTGGGAAGACGCCGTGCGCGAGGCCCAGCAGCGCGCCAACACGCAGCGTGGCAAGGCCGCCGAGGTGCAGCAGCAGATCCAGCTGCTGGCGGCGCAGTCGCGCAACCTCGATGAACGCCGCCGCGAGCTGAACCAGCGCCGCGATCGACTGGTCGGCGAGAAACGCAACCTGGTCGCGCCCGATGCCGATCATCTGGCCGCGCTGCGCGAGCAACTGGCCGAGGCCGAGGCCCTGCGTGACGAGTCCGATGCGCAGCTGCAGGAACTCGCCGCCGAGGTGCCGGCGCTGGAAGACGAACGCCGCCTGAAGCAGGAGGCCGTCAACGCCGAGACCGCCCGCGCCGCGCAGATCAAGGCCCGGCTCGAAGCCTTGCGGGCGCTGCAGGACAAGGTCCAGACCGAAGGCAAGCTCAAGCCCTGGCTGGCCCGGCATGGCCTGGACGCCCTGACCGGCCTGTGGACCCGCGTCCACATCGAGGCCGGCTGGGAGACCGCGCTGGAAGCGGCGCTGCGCGAGCGCCTGGGCGCCCTGGAGGTCGGTCGCATCGAGACCGTCAAGGCCTTCGAACACGACGCGCCGCCGGCCCGGCTGGCCTTCTACACGCCGCCGCACGGCGCCATCGCCAACACCCACCAGACCTTGCCGCGCTTGAGCGAGTTGCTGCGCCTGGGCGACGCCGGCCTGAAGGCGCTGCTCAACGACTGGCTCGAAGGTGTCTACACCGCCGCCAATCTCGACGAGGCCCTGGCTGCACGTGGCCGGCTGACCCACGGCGAGATCATCATGACGCCGGCCGGCCATGCCGTCAGCCAGTACGCGGTGGCCTTCTACGCGCCCGATTCCGAGCAGGCCGGCATGCTGGCGCGGGCCCAGGAGATCGAGAACCTGGACCGCCAGGGCCGTGCCCAGGCGCTGCTGGCCGACGAGGCGCGCGGCGCACAGGTCCGCGCCGAGGCCGCCTACACCGACGCCAGCCTGCGCCTGGCCCGTCTGCGCCGCGAGACCCAGGATGGTCAGACCCGCACCCACCAGCTGCAGGTCGAGGTGCTGCGGTTGGGCCAGCAGGCCGAACAGGCCAGCCAGCGACGCGAGCAGCTCGATGCCGAGCTGGCCGAGATCGACGCGCAGCTGGAGGACATCGAGGAACGCCGCATGACCGGCGAGGCCCGTTTCGAGGAACTCGACCAGTCGCTGGCGACCGAGCAGGAAGCCCACGCCGAACTCGAGGAGGCCGTGATCGCCGCCGAGCGCCGCGCCGCCGATGCCCGCGAGCAGCTGCGCCGCACCGAACGCGAGGCGCAGGAGGCGCAGTTCTCGGTCCGCGCGATGGCCGCCCGGCGTGGCGAGCTGCAACGCAGCATCGAGACCGCCGAGCAGCAGCAGGCCGCCAACGCCCGCAATGCCGAGCAGCTGCAGGAAGAACTGGCCCGCTTCGACGACGCCGCCGCAGAAGGCGGCCTGCAGGAAGCGCTGGCGCTGCGGCTCGAACGCGAGCAGGCGCTGGGCGCCGCGCGCAGCCGCTACGACGACCTGTCGGGCCAGCTGCGTCGCGCCGACGAGCAGCGCATGTCCTTCGAGCGCAGCCTGCAGCCGATGCGCGACGAGATCACCCGTCTGCAGCTGGAGGAACAGGCTGCGCAACTGGGCGGCGCGCAGTTCATGGAACAGCTGGTCGCCGCCGAGGTCGACCTGGCCGCGCTGGCCGCGCAGATCGAGGCCGACGCGGTCAAGCTGCATGGCCTGCAGACCGAGATCGACCGCATCAACCGCGAGATCGCCGCGCTCGGTGCCGTCAACCTGGCCGCGCTGGACGAGCTCGCCGCCGCGCGCGAGCGCAAGGGTTTCCTGGACGCGCAGAACGAGGACCTGACCCGCGCGATGACCACGCTGGAGGACGCCATCCGCAAGATCGACGCCGAGACGCGCGACCTGCTCAAGGGCACCTTCGACCAGGTCAACGAGGGTTTCGGCCAGATGTTCCCGAGCCTGTTCGGCGGCGGCCAGGCCCGGCTGGTGATGACCGGCGACGAGATCCTCGACGCGGGCGTGCAGGTCATGGCCCAGCCGCCGGGAAAGAAGAACAGCACCATCCACCTGCTGTCCGGTGGCGAGAAGGCGCTGACCGCGATCGCGCTGGTGTTCGCCATCTTCCTGCTCAACCCGGCGCCGTTCTGCCTGCTCGACGAGGTCGACGCGCCGCTGGACGACGCCAACACCGAACGCTACGCGCGGCTGGTCAAGAAGATGTCCAGCGGCACGCAGTTCCTCTTCATCTCGCACAACAAGATCGCGATGGAAATGGCCGAACAGCTGGTGGGCGTGACGATGCAGGAACAGGGCGTCTCGCGCATCGTCGCGGTCGACATGGAATCGGCCCTGGCGATGGCGGAGACCTGAGCGATGAACACCCTGCAGTTCTGGCTCGGTGTCGTCGGCGCTCTCGTGTTGATCGCGCTGGTCGCCAACTACGTCTTGCAGTCGCGCCGCACCTCGTCCGGTGGCGCGCGCTGGCCCGAGGCCGGCCCCGCCGCGCCGGTGCCGCCGTCGGCGGTGCGGGTCGCGCAGGAACCCACGTTTGGCGAGCCGGCCTTCAGCCATGAACCGCGCGAACCGCGCTTCGACGACGACTCGCCGACCGCGACGCCGCCCGACATCGCCCTGCCGGTGCTCGACGACGAGATCCCCGGCGCCACGCCTCCGAATCCGCCGGTCGTGGCCACGTCAGCCCGCCTTGACCCGGAGATCGGCCTGCCGCCGCTGCGCCGCCATGCCTATGTGCCGCGCATCGACGCGCTGATCGACGGCATCGCCAGCCTCGGCTTCGAGGGCCGCCTGTCCGGCGAGACGCTGTTGCAGCACCTGCCGCCGACCCGCCGTGCCGGTGGCAAGCCCTTCCTGATCGAGGCCCGCGACGTCGCCAGCGGCGAATGGGAATCGCCCCAGCTGAACGCCTGGTATGACGAGGTGCAGGCGGGCGTGCAACTGGCCAACCGGCTCGGGCCGATCAACGAGATCGAGTACTCCGAGTTCGTCCAGAAGGTCCAGGCCTTTGCCGACGCGATCGGCGCGGTGCCCGATTTCCCCGACATGCTCGACGTCGTCGCCCGCGGCCGCGAACTCGACGCCTTCGCCAGCGGCCACGACGCCCAGCTGGCGATGCGCCTGCGCGCCCGCAAGGCCGCCTGGCCGATCGGCTGGGTGGCCCAGCACGCCGCCCGCCACGGCTTCGTGCCGGGCGCGACGGCCGGCCGGCTGGTGCTGCCGTCGTCCGAAGAAGGCGCCCCGCCGATGCTGGCGCTGCAGTTCGACGCCCAGGCCGCCATGGCCGACAACGCCCGCGACGCCCAGGTCAGCGAGATCACGCTGATGTTCGACGTGCCGCAGACGCCCGCCAGCGACGAGCCCTACAACGCCTGGTGCGCCGCCGGCCAGGCGCTGGCCATCGCGCTGGACGCCCAGGTCTCCGACGACCAGGACCAGCCGCTCAGCCCGGCCGCCTTCCCGCAGATCGGCGAGGACCTGGCCCAGCTCTATGCCGAACTGTCCGAACGCGACCTCTCCGCCGGCTCGCTGGCGGCGCGGCGGCTGTTCAGCTGAGGTCGTCGGCCTTGTCGTGACCGTGACCGGCCGCCCGGACCGCGTCGAAACGGTTGCGGAACTCCTGCCGCAGCTGTCGGCGCAGCTCGGCGGCGGCATGGCGGCGGCGCTCGTCCGGCGAGAACGGCCGCAGCGGCGGCACTTCGACCGGCTTGCGCTCGTCGTCGACCGCCACCATCGTGAAGAAGCAGCTGTTGACGTGGCGCTTCTCCTGCGTGCGGATGTTCTCGGCGATCACCTTGATGCCGATCTCCATCGACGTCCGCCCGGTGTGGTTGACGCTGGCGAGGAAGCTGACCAGATCGCCCACATGCACCGGCTGGCGGAACATCACCTGGTCGACGCTGAGCGTGACCACGTAGCGCCCGGCGTAGCGGCTGGCGCAGGCATAGGCCACCTGGTCGAGCAGCTTGAGGATCGTGCCGCCGTGCACGTTGCCGGCGAAGTTGGCGGTGTCGGGCGTCATCAGCACCGTCATCGTGAGCTGGTGGGCGGGCAGGTCCATGGTCGTGCAGGGCTCCGGGGTCGACGCGAGGCGCGCAGTCTAGGTGGGCCGAAGGCATGCAGACGTTGTGCCAAGTGCGTATGCCGCCGGTCTCGCGCAGGTTCGTGGCTGCCGTGACCGAACACGATCGACCCTATCCGGACGACGACGGCCCACTGCACGTGCTGGCCGTGCGCGCGCTGTGCGAACTGGTCGCCCGGCGTGGTGACCTCGACCTGCGCAACACGCCTGCACCGACCGCGCAACAAGGCATCGACGGCCACGCCCTGATCGCCCGCCGACGTGGCGCCCAGCGCCTGACCGAGGTCGGCCTGAGCGCCCGTCACGGCGACCTGCTGGTGCGCGGGCGTGCCGATGGCTGGGATCCGGCCGCGCGCCGCCTGGAAGAGGTCAAGACCCATCGCGGCAAGCTGGCCCGCCAGAACCCCGGCCAGCGCGCGCTGCACTGGGCCCAGGCCATGGTCTACGGCTGGATGCTGTGCGCGGCCGAAGGGCTCGATGCGATCGAGCTGGCGCTGGTCTACCTCGATGTCGACCACGGCACCGAGACCGTGCTGGCCGAACGCCACGAGGCCGACGCGCTGCGCCGTCACTTCGAGGGCCTGTGCGAACGCGCGCTGGCGTGGGTCCGCGCCGAGGCCGCGCACCGGGCCGCACGCGATGCCGCGATGGCGACGCTGGCCTTCCCGCACGACGACTTCCGGCCCGGTCAGCGCGCCCTGGCCGAGGCGGTCTACAAGGGCGCCAAGGGGGGCAGGACCTTGCTGGCGCAGGCGCCCACCGGCATCGGCAAGACCATCGGCACGCTGTTCCCGCTGCTGCGGGCGATGCCCGATGCGGGGCTGGACCGCGTCTTCTTCCTGACCGCCAAGACCTCCGGGCGCGCGTTGGCGATCGATGCGCTGGCTCGTCTTCGCAGCCCGGCCGGATCGACACCCCTGCGCGTGCTGGAACTGGTCGCCCGCGACAAGGCCTGCGAGCACCCCGACAAGGCCTGCCACGGCGAATCCTGCCCGTTGGCGCGTGGTTTCCACGACCGCCTGCCCGGCGCACGTGCGTCCGCCTGCGACCTGCCGGACTGGACCCGCGAGACGCTGCGCAGCCATGCGGCCGCGCACCAGGTCTGCCCGTATTACCTGGCCCAGGAACTGGCGCACTGGGCCGATGTCACCGTCGGCGACTACAACCACTTCTTCGACGGCACGGCGCTGCTGCACGCGCTGACGCAGCAGGACGGCTGGCGCGTCGCGCTGCTGGTCGACGAGGCCCACAACCTGATCGAGCGGGCCCGGGCGATGTACAGCGCCAGCCTGTCGGGCGAGCAGATCCGCCGGACCCGCCTGAACGCGGCCGGGCCGGTGCGCAAGGCGCTGGACAAGGTCCAGAAGCGCTGGAAGGCCCTGCTGGTCGCACATGGCTGGATGGCGGCCAGGACGAAGGCCGGAGTCGAGGCGCCGGCCCTGTCGGATGCCGATTACCTCGTGCTGGACGAGCCGCCCGAGGACTTGGTCGAAGCCTTGCAGCAGGCCGCCACGGCCGTCATCGACCGGCTGGTCGACGCGCCCGATTCGGTCGACCCGGGGCTGCTCCAGTTCGGCTTCGACGCGCTGCAATGGGTCCGGCTCGCGGAAGTGTTCGGCACGCACACGCTGATCGATCTCGAGCGCGTGAAGGGGCGCGGTGGCGAGCCGGTCGACGTCCGGCTGACCCTGCGCAACGTCGTGCCTGCACCGCACCTGCGGGCCCGCCTCGCGGCGGCGCACAGCCTGACGCTGTTCTCGGCCACCTTGCAGCCGCCCGCCCATCACCAGGCCTTGCTGGGTCTGCCCGACGACAGCGGCTGGCTCGACGTGGCGGCGCCGTTCTCGTCCGACCAGCTGGCCGTGCACATCGCGCCGGATGTGTCGACCCGCTGGCAGCACCGCTCGCGCTCGCTGCCGCGTGTCGTCGCACGCATTGCGGATCAGTACCGCGAGCGGCCGGGCCACTATCTGGCCTTCTTCAGCAGCTTCGACTACCTGGCCCAGGTCCACGAAGCGCTCGCCCGCGAACACCCCGACCTGCCACTGCGCGCCCAGCGTCGCGGCATGAGCGAACCTGAGCAGGCCGCCTTCCTGGCCGGCTTCGACGCCGGCGGCCAGGGCATCGCGCTGGCCGTGCTCGGCGGCTCCTTCGCCGAAGGTATCGACCTGCCCGGCGACCGCCTGATCGGCGCCTTCATCGCCACGCTGGGGCTCCCTCAGGTCAACCCGGTCAATGAACAGATGCGCGAGCGACTCGACGCGCTGTTCGGCGACGGCTGGGACGCCACCTACCTCTACCCAGGTCTGCAGAAGGTCGTGCAGGCGGCCGGTCGGGTCATCCGCACGACCCAGGACCGAGGCGTCCTGCATCTGCTGGACGACCGCTACGGCCGCCCCGAGGTGAGAGCGCTGCTGCCGGCCTGGTGGCGCCTGGCCTGATCAAGCGGTCGACCCGCCAGATCGTCTGGTGCGTACGTCTGCGCCTCACGCACGCGTGTGGCTGGCAAAACGGGCTTCCCGAATACAACAACCAGTATTTGTCAGGCTGTACAAGATTATGTGCGGCCAGAAATCGGCGCACGTCTTGATATGGCACAGAAACCATCGTCAGACGCAACTGGATGCCCCTGATTCTACAAATATAGGTAGCCAGTTACTGGATTGGCGTAATTGTTGATGCCAGTCTCGCTGCAGACACTGCGGTCACTCGAATACCCGAAAACACCGGGAAGATATGAGCCTGCGGGCGTTCATGTCGAATATCCGTCGGCGAATCGTGGTTTCGATATTCGGGGTGGGGTGGCCGGCAGGTCCAGCCTCGCTACAGACTGGTAAAGACTCCTTGATCTGGAGAATGGGAACGAAAATGAAGCTCAACAAAATGTCGTCTTTCAACATGAAGCGCAAGTCCGCCCAGGCGGGTTACACGATCGTCGAACTGTCGATCGCCGTGGCCATCGCCGGCGTGCTGCTGGTGTCGGCAATCGGTCTGGTTCAGACGGTGCTGACGACGAATCGTGCGAATGAGACCACCACCTTGCTGATCAAGGCGATGGCGCAGATCGACAAGATCTGGGCGGATCAGGCGGACTACAACGGACTCAACATTGCTGCGGCCGGCGCAGCTGGCGTTTTCAACGGAATGCAGGTCACACGAAACCCGGCCTCTAACAATGTGGTGACCGCCGTCACCAGCAAATTCAATCGAAACATCTTCGTTGGTGTCGCACCGAACTTGCCAACCGCAGGTGCAGGCCGTGGATACGTGCTGACCTTCGCGGGCATTCCCACCACGGTCTGTGCCGATCTGGTGACGGCTGCAGCCGGCGCAGGCATTCGCGGGATCATGATTACCCCTGAAGCTGCGGTTACGGCAGCGCCGATCATCCCGCCGGCCTTGGCTGCCGACGGAGCACTGACGCCGACTCCTGCAGGAACCGCAATTGCCATGGATGCGTCCATGTCAAACTTGAGTATTCCGAGCACCATGGGTAATACCGGGTGCGGCACGGACAGGGCAACCGTTGCGCTGACCTTTGTCAACTGGAAGTGACATAAACGTGGCGTGTAGCATGCGTCGATTTGGCAGGCAAGCCGCCGCCGGCTACACGCTAGTCGAACTGGCAATCACCGTCAGCGTGGCGGGAGTCATTACCACGGGGGTGGTGGCGATCGGCGCATACGTCTGGGCAGACTACCGGGCAGAAAGCTTCGGCCAACGCATGGAGTACCTGATCCAAGACGTTGAAAGCATGTATAGCGGCCGAAACAACTACTCAGACCTGACGCTGAAGACGGCTATTCAACTGGGCCTGATCAAGTACGAGCGATATTCCGGAGAAACGTTGATCGCCTCAGCGACGGCGTCGCATCTCTATAACCAAAACATGACGCTCGGCGCCTTGTCGGGTGTTGCCTTTGGGAATGGTGCCTGGGGTCTCCACTATGCACGTCTACCTGCGGGTACGTGTGTGCCAATTGTGCAACGGGCAATGACCCTGGCCTATTCGGTGGCCGTGGTTGCGGATCCGGGCGGTGCGTCTGCTTCGACATCTTTTCTTGATTGGGGAACTTCGGGTTCTAAACTCACGATCATCAACGGGAAGATAAGTGGATTCCCGGTCGGATACAGCCTCCTGAAAGCAGCGAGATCGGAGGTGCCGACAGTCACCCAGATCACGGAAGCTTGCCAAGCGGTAACTGGGTCGGAAAAAGCCTTCGGATTGGCATTGATTTTCAAAAGGCTGTAGAGATGCCGCGAATCAGTTTTTCGAAATCACAGTTGGGATTGTCGTTACTCGAGCTCTCCATTGCTTTGGCAATCGCTTCTGTGGGCGTCATCCTTGCGCTCCGCAAGGAAAGTGCGGATCTTCAATACAAACACCTGCAATATGAAAGCGCCTGGGTCGTTGGTGTATTGAAAGATATCGAGAGCGCGAGAGGGCAGAACGGCGACCGATATTCAAAGCTCACCAATTTGATATTCGGAACGTTGAACTCGATTCCGCCCGCATACCTCGATACATCGGTCGTCGGCGTCACGGTCGTCAAAAACGGCTTCAGTGGCAATGTTTACGTTGCCCCAATGAGCCTCGACGGTGTCGAAAACGCGTACGCGCTCACCTATACCGCTGTACCAAGGGATGTGTGCGCCAAGTTTGTCATGATGCTTCATACCGGAGCAAATGAAGCGGCTCCAGCATTTGGGATAGTGGGCGAAAACGGAGTCAGCACGCAGGTGCCTTCAGTTGAACTGGGAGTGTTGACTGGCCCCAAGCCTGCGCCGACCGGCATGAAGGTATTGAAGTACGCCGGGCAGACAGACGTGAAATTGAATAATCTTGCCGATTTTTGTGACGTCAGTACGGCTGGAGCAAACTCGCTCGTCTCGTTGACGATCATCCGCAGACCTTGAGAAAAGACCGACAAGTGAGCGATCAGCATTGGCTTTCCCTGGATGACGTGCCTTCATTCCTGGGCATTGCGTTTCAGTGGCCCGAGCTGGCCGCTGAACCGCAAATGCTGGCGCTCGAGATTGCACCACAACTGCTCATTCTGTTGTCCGACAGCGAGACAGCGGGTGGAATGGAATGGTTTCAGTTTCGAAGCACGCTACTCAAGCAGGGCTATGAAATCGGTTCTGCGGCCACGGGTGACCGCAGCTTGTTGAAGGAACTCATTTACGGTGGTACCGGAAGCTCAACTCGGTCAAAGGAAAATGCAGCGATTGACGAACTGATCCAGGGCTCTGAACCGGTTCGGAATTTCAAGCGGATCATCGGTGAGTTGATCGACATTGGCACCAGTGACGTCCACCTGGAGGTGCGAAATGATCTCGCGGCCGTGAAGGTTCGTCTTCACGGCGTCATGCGTCACTACAAGTCATATCCCCGCGACATGATGCTGGATGCACTGGGCGCGGCATTCACGGTGCTGGCGGAAGAGCTGTCTCGCTCTGATGCAGCCTTCAATCAAAGGCTGGCACAGGCCGCGATGATTCCGCTGGTCCACAAGGGCAAGGCCTATGCGCTGCGGTACCAGAGCCACCCGACCGTCGGTGGTCTCGACGCCGTCCTGCGCATCCTGCACCTGACGCAGTCGAGCACACCTCGATCGCTCGAACGCCTCGGTTACCTGCCCGACCAGTGCGAGAAACTGAAGCTGTCGATTGCGTCCGCCTGGGGCGGCGTCTTCATTGCCGGCATCACCGGCTCAGGCAAGACGACCACGCTCAACACGATGCTCGACATGCTGGTTCGAACAGGTGGCCGCAAGATCGTGTCGATCGAAGATCCCGTGGAGTACGTGGTCAAGGGCGTTTCCCATCTGTCCATCCAACGATCCCAGAGCGACACCGAGGCAAACAACCCGTTCATGGGTGCCATGCGTGCGTTCTTGCGACTGGATCCCGACGTGGGCATGTTCGGCGAAATTCGCGACCGGATCTCGGGTGAGATCGCCCAGTCGGCTATTGAAACTGGACACAAGATCTTCACGACAGTCCATGCCACGTCGGCGCTGGGCATCATCGGTCGACTCAGTTCACGAATGATCGGCATTGACCGCTCGACGGTCTGCAACCCTGAATTCATCTCGGCACTGGTCTATCAAGTCCTGATGCCACGCAACTGCATGAACTGCAGAACGCCAGCCACCGAGGTCATGGACGCAGCCGAGCTTCAAGATTTCGAGCGCATTTTCGAACTCGATCCGAGAAAGTTCTTCTGTGCCAGCGACGCGGGTTGTGCGAAATGCCGAATTCCAGGCATGGAACAACATGCCGAAAAAGGGTCTCGCCTGGGTGTTGCTGGCATGACAGTGGCCGCAGAAGTGGTGCCACCCGACATGCACTTGCTTCAATTGCTCGCCGAAGGCCACGACTTCGAGGCGCGCCGATATCGAATGGCAAGTCGCCTCGCAGCATTTGACGTTCCCGACATGACGGGAAAAGACGCCTGGGGACACGCCCTCTACGGCGTTTCGCAGGGAATCATCGACCCCTACTTCTTCGTCAATACCTTCGGGTACCCTATGGGGTTTGAAGGCATACTCAAGGCAGCGCGGACATGAGTGTGAAATTCCTGGAAGGCATCCAGATTTCAAGAGCCAGAAGTGCCTTGCGCAAACGTCGCGCAGACTGGTACCTGGACCTCTCGATGGCGCTGGAAGACCGTATCCCCCTGTATTCGACTCTCAAAAAATACGAAGTCCGGGCTCGCAAGCGTGATCCGGCTCTGGCCTTGTTGTATCGACAGATCCTGCGCAACTCCATGAAGGGTTCGCTGGCTGATGCGATGCGGGGTGTGGCCCCGCCTAGCGAACTGATGGTGCTGAACGCCGCACAGATCAGCGGGGATGAGAGTGTTGCCTCGGGCCTTCGTTTCCTCTCGGAAACAGTCGAAAAGACCGAACGGATGACTCGGGTGATTCGGGGCGCCGTCAACTACCCGTTGTTCCTGTTGATCCTGATGGCGGCAATCGCCACAGGCTTCTCATACTTCGCAGTTCCTGTCCTGGAAGAGATCATGACGGTCGACAAGTGGCCCGCAGCAGGTAAAGCCCTGCACGCGGTTTCACTTTTGATCCGAAATTATGGCGTCTTCCTTGCCCTTGGATTCGTGAGCACGTTGGGGATCTTCTTCTATTCGCTTGGCAACTGGACGGGTAATGTGCGTGTCCGAATGGATCGCTATCTGCCGTACAGCCTCTATCGCGACTACTCCGGCGCCTTGCTGATCGTTTCACTGGCATCCTTGATGCGTTCAGGCGTTTCACTGAGATCTGCGTTGGAGCAGGCTTCCCTTTACGCGAATCCGTGGATGAAGTGGCATGTCCGGAAAATCCTGACCCGACTCTCAGCCAGCAGTTCAGCAGGGTTCGGCCATGCGTTTGCAACGGGGGTCTTGAGCGTCGAATTGGAGGAACGAATAACAGATGCCTCAGAACGGCAAGATCCTGTTCAGGCGTTTGTCAAGATCGGTGTTGGATCGATTGACCGTATTGCCGTCTCGATTGAGTCGTCGGCCGGTCGAATCAACAGCTTCATGTTGATGTTCTGCGGCTTTGTGTTGGGTGGAATGATGCTCGGCTTCATGGCCACCACCCAGCAGCTCAATGCAGCACTTCGTACCCAAGTACAGTCAGTCCGGTGAATCATGAAAAATAGATCAAGTCTTCGTGTCTGTTTGTCGGTACGAAAAGCAATCCGTACGAGCTTCGCAGGACATGCGATGTTGGTTTCCTTGGCCCTGGCGGGATGTGCCAGCCAGAGCAGTGAACCCTATGACAAGAGATTCACTGAAAACGTGACTCGCTCCCGTGAGGCGTGGTCCGTGCTTCGACAACCGCAGCCACAGCCCGATTTCGTCATCGACGACAAGGCGGTGGTGATCAGCACCAAATCTGTTCCTCTTGCTCGCGATGCTGCACTTCCTTCCCACATCAAACGGGTGTTGTTCAAGTTCCCCGGGCGTCAGACGCTGACAACTCTGACTGAGCGGATCTCTCGTGAGATCGGCATTCCCATCATCTTGTCGCCGGATGCGCTGAAACCTCCCAGCAGCTTCGCTCCCGGTTCCGGGGGAGGCGGCGCAGCGGCGGCAACTGGCGGACTCCAGACCCCACCTCCACAGCCGGGCGTATCACCTGCCTTTTCAGGGGGTTCTGAACTCGGGACATTGGTGGTCAATTCGACAGACTATCAACGCACTTTCGAACTCAGTTATGACGGACCCCTGGATGGTCTGTTGGACAAGATCGGCGCGATGGCGAGCCTGAATTGGAAATACGAAGATGGCCGACTGCTGTTGTATCGAGCACAGACGAGGAGCTTCGCCATCAAGACCCTGCCGGGTTCCTTCAAGCTGACAACGTCGGTGGCTGCTGGCGGTGGTGGGGGGAGCGGCGGAGGTGGTGGAAGTGGAGTGGGCGGTGAGACTGAAAACCAGGCAGACTTCTGGACCGGTCTGGAAGCCAATCTCAAGGCCATACTGTCAAGTTCTGGAAAAATGAATCTCGACAAGAATGCCGGAATATTGGTTGTGACCGATGGAACCGAAGTTCTCACAATGGTCGAGCAGTATGTTGCCCAAATGAATCAACTCATGATGAGGCAGATCACTTTGGAGGTCGAGGTCGTCACGGTTGATCTGAATGAGGCCCACGCTGCAGGCATCGATTGGCAGGCAGTCGCCAATCTGAGCATCGGAAGCATTGCCTACACCTCGCCACCTGCCACCGCAGTTGCGGGCACGCCATTCAGCATCGAATTTGCAGGACTCAACGGAAAGAGTGCGCTGCTACGCGCCTTGCAAACCTTTGGGCAGGTGAGCAGTGCCTATTCAGGCGTGGTGGTGACGTCCAATCGAACACCGGCTCCGATCTCGGTGACGAACACCATGGCGTATGTGAAGCAGACCGCCCCAGTTTTCGTGAGCGCGGGCTCCACGTCTACAAACACGGGCACAGGATTGACGCCGGGACAGGTCACCACAGGGACCAACATCTTGCTGCTTCCCATGATCATGGAATCGAATCAAGTACTCATGCAGTGTTCGGTTTCGATTGCTTCTCTCAAGGACTTGACGCGCTTTGATGTGGGCACAGGATCGAGTCAGCAAAGTATCCAGCTACCCAATGTGGATACCTTTACGATGGTGCAGCGAATGGCCATTCCATCTGGCCAGACGATGGTCGTGATGGGTTACGACCAGGCCCGCACAGGATCGACAACCAACGGGCCGTACGGTCAACTCATCACTGGAAAATCCGGAAACGGAAACAAGCAATCCATCGTGATCCTGATCACGCCACGCATTTCGGATCTTTGACATGGTGTGGTGGAAAAGAAATAAGTCGACGCCTCGGATCGAGCCTCCGTTCAACGAGGCCATGACCGTGACGTCAGATACGGCTGCAAGGGCTGCGGGTAGAGGTTCGAAAAACGAGAGTTCCTTTCGGGTGCTCTGGAGCCGAGTTCGGGGTACATCAAGCGTCCGTCAGCAAGAGCCAAGAGTCAAGAGCGCACCGCTTGACTCTGAAGAATCCAAGGTACTGCTTTCCCACAATGACGATTGGGTCGCCTTTGAGCTGACGTGGCAGTTGCTGCAAGAAGGTCAGCGGCAGAAGTTGCAGTCGAAGGCACTGGCGGACGGGTACACCCACGTTGTGATCGGACTCGAGTCTGATCTGATGGGTTTCCTGAAGCTCTCACCATCTCAACGCGAGAAGAAGCCGATCTACTCCGCTGCATTGTTGCTTTCCGAGACCGTTTCGCTCGGGGGTGACGAAGTCTTCGTCTTCAGGGTGGACGAGACGCGACATGCCCTCGTGGCGCTCAAGAACTCGATGCCTGTTCCAGGATTCGATCTCATTGGCCAGCCCGAAATGATCGCTGATGCGGCGCGAAGTTATCTGAGTCTGCCCCACAAGAACGAGGTTCGACGCTGTGGTGATGCAGAGATACTAAGTGGAGCGGAATTTTTTGAGTTCGCTGCTGCTCTTGCCGGACTGGATCGAAATCAGCCTCGCGTCAAGGCGATTCCTGATATGCGCAAGATATTCTTGCGTGTTGCCATTCTCGCTCTGTTTGGTTTGGTTGCATTGTCGGGCTGGATGGGTTGGTCATACTTTGAATCCAAAGCTGAGGCTGAACGACTTCAACGGGAAAACGATCCGAACGCCCAGTACGAGCGAAATTATGAAACTTCGGCCGCATCCATCAAGGGATTGGGTACGCCTGGGCTCAAGGCATTCGTCGCAACACTCTCAGGTATTCCGTTAGAGATCGCGGGTTGGAGTTTGAGTAATGTGGTCTGCCAGTCTGGCGAATGTCTTGCGACGTGGGCTCGGCAGTCCGGAAACTTTGCAGACTTCGATGAAAAGCTCCCCCCGGAAGTGAAGCAGAAGCCAGACTATGGTTTTATCGCTGGTGATGTCAAGGGAACACAACTCAAGACGAGGCATCCTGTCGCTGCCGTGCCCGATTCTGACGCTGCTTCTGCTGGCAAGTTGCGTCGGGAAGCCCTCCCCGGAGTTCCGCAAGTTCAATCAGAGTTCGTCAGTCGGCTTCAGGATTATTCGCTGATCGATGCAAGGGTACAGGTCGCAGCTCCCGTTCCTTTTCCAACGGGGGTGACCGATATTGCTCCGATTTTCAAGCCTGTCGTGAGCGGCACCTGGTCCATGGAGCTGCCCCTGTGGTCGATGGATTCGCTCGTTTTGCCTGACTACGTGTTGGTTGAAACGCTTTCAATTGATTTGCCCCCCAAGGCTGAAGTTGCCAAGGGCGTGAAACATTACAAATTAACAGGTAAATACTATGCCAAAGGGAAAACATTCTGATTTGCCCCTTCTGCTTGGTTGGGGGTTTTTGTTGTTCTTTGTGTTTGTCGGCTCCACCAAGGCCCAGGCACCATCTCTTCTTGATGTTGTAGAGACGGCAAAGCAAGTGAAGTTGCAGGAACTCAGCAAGTCTTTGACTGATGCCTACAAGCAGAGTCCCACGCCAGAGATGCCGGTCCCTAAACCAACGACCAGATCGATAGAGCCGCCGATGGTTGCTGCCCCGGTTCAAGCGCTTCCAAGTTTGCGTGCCATTTACGGCGTCAATCAGTTGATTGAAGCCGAGTTGGTGCTTGATGGTGTCTCATACTCAATATATTCCGATGAGGTTCGAATCGAAGTGGGGCCTTGGACTTACGGCCATGTTTTTCGTGATGGAGTGGTGTTGAGTCGCTTGCCTTTGAATTCGAGGCAGGTCGGCCTTCTTGCTGGTTTGGGTATTGATGCGCAGGGCCGAATGATCAACTGCAACAAGTTGGGCTTGAAAAATTCGAACTGCCTGATCTTGACGGCGAACAAGGCCAGCAGTGGATTGCCAGCACCCGTGGCAGTGAGTTCAAACAGGTCTTCGTCACCCAATGCGGGAAATCTGCCGCCGTTGCCGCTGCCTCGTTGAAGGAATCGCCATGAATAAAGTTGTACTTGCCTCCGCATCTCTTGTCTTCTTGATTGGAGGAATGGGGCCTGCGAGTCTTCATGCACAACAGCTCAGCCCTGAAAAGGAAGAGGTGTTGGTGGAATGGGATGTCTCGAAGCGTATGCCGATTCATTCGGCCCCGTTTTCCAGGTCACCCTGGGGCGATGAGGCGAATCGTGCAGCCGGCCCTGACGTGCTTGCGGCATTGCGGCTGAAAGATGCAACTGAAAGATCTTGGGCGGTTCAATTCAGTGACGGCACAGTCCGGCGCATGCTGGCGAGGTGGTCATCAGAGGCGGGCTATCAATTGCTATGGGATGTTCCTCGTGATTACCCCATCGAGGTTGAGATGAATCTGCAGGGGAGTTTTCGTGATGTTGTCTGGCTGGTGGTGAAGTCCTTGTCGGAGACCGATGCACCTGTACAGGCAAGCATCAATGCGGATATTCGTCTGATCAGGGTCGTGCGCTTTCTCAATGGTCAGGCCAGGTGATATCTTGAAATCAGTTTTCCTGTCAGCGCTTCAAGAGACGGTCTGCAGCGCTGTGGCGTTTCTTTCACCTGTTGAAGAAATCAGTGATGACAAGGCGAGGATATCCGTTGACAGTGTCGCGCTGGATTTTGATGTCGCTACGCAATTGAAGGTGGGCGCCTTTCTTGTATTGCTGCATACCCCGGAGGTGGCATCTCGGCCACAAAATATTTCAGAAGTGTTGCCGCAAGCTTTGGTGTGCCGAATCGACGGTTTCACCAGTTTGAAGTCGGACGTTGCCTTCAATTCTCCGCTGAGTTTGAAGTTGTCTTTGCTCGGTATGTTTGCGACTTCTGAGGTGCATACGGGCGTGCATTTCAGCCGTGACATTGGGCGGATTCAAGGCGCGTCTCACTATTTTGCGTTCATGCCTTCGCCTGCTCTGCTCGACTTCATTGTCAATGGGACACTCGGTGAAGGATTCAAGATTCAATTCGGATTATTGCGCCAAGCTGAATCCGTGATGGTGTCTCCGCGAACTCAGAGTTCCATGTTCATACACATGCCCGACATTCGCGGCAAGCGTACTGCGATGTTTGGGAAGACCCGTCTTGGAAAATCGAATGCAGTGAAGTTGCTGATGCAGGGCATGTTGGAAATGACTGCTCACAGCCAAGATGTTGGTCAACTGGTGTTCGACGTCAATGGTGAATATGCGAACGATAACCCGCAGGATGGAAATCGTTCGATTGCTAGTACTTACGAACATCGTACTGATGTCTATTTCTTGGCTCATCGGGATATGGATGACAAGATCAGCTCGGTTCGGCGTTATATACGATACAACTTCTATGAGCGCACCAGCGAATGCGGTGCGTTGATGACGGAGTTGCTTGACTCGGGTGTTTTGAACAACGAGACGTTGCGGTATTTCTTGCAACTTGAGTTCCCGAGTTTCTCGGGCTACGTCAATACGCATGCGCCGGGCAATGCCACTCTCCGATTGTTGCGGCGCATCCAGTTGCTCTGGACGATACTTTACATGGCGGGTTTCTCATACTCGGAAGATAACCTTGTAAAGGTCTCTGAAGGCAAATGGAAACGGGCTGACCTTTTTAATCCGAGATTTTCCCAGCCATTGCGCATGGCGATGTATCAGTCGATCGTCGGGAAGCCTGTTCCTCGCGCGCCAGCCAATCTGAAAGAGATGGCTCGTGAAATGGAGATCTTTTCAAGATTCTGTTTGTCATATCAGAACGACCCCAACCTGGTTGAGGGCGGTGTGCCACTGATGGACAAGGAAGAAGAAATCGCTATGCGTTTCATTGTTCCTGAGTTTGGGGTCGGTCCTCGCATGTTGGCTTCGTGTATTCCCTATCACTCTGAGTTTGCGACTGATTTCCTGAATGACATTATTAGTTCGCTTGATCAGGGTAGGACTGTCATTGTTGACCTCGGAAGCGCCAATCAAGTTGTTCTTCAGTTCTTTTCGCGGACTTTATCGGTTGCAGTGTTCCGTCATCAGGAGGCGAAGTTCGTGACCAATCAGCTGAAGAATCGATTTGTTCAATTGTATTTCGAGGAGGCGCACATGATTTTTCCGGCGAACAAGCCGGGGCAGGTGACGGATATATATTCTCGCTTTGCCAAGGAGGGTGCGAAGTTCCATATAGGAATCGTTTATTCGACCCAGTCTCCGTCAACCGTGAATTCGGAATTGCTCTCTCAGACTGAAAACTTTTTCATTGGCCATATCTCCAACAAACGAGAATTTGAGTTGCTTGGCGAGGTTCAAAACACATTCACGGGTGTGGGTGAGACGGTTTTGAGATATCGTCAGCCTGGATATATGCAAGTGTTGACGCATTCTCATCGATATGTGATTCCAGTACAGGCGCGAGTGTTCGATGCATCGTCGGTTGAGCAGCGTTGACTTTGGTTGATGATTTGATTTTCGGGGCGGGTAATGATGATGATTTATAGATCTTGTTTATCGGCTTCTTGTGTGATGCTACTTGTTGCCGTCACTGGGTGCGGCGGGACGAGTGGTCAAGCGACTGACGGAGTGAATGTGGGGGCGTCGTTGCCTTCTGGCGCAGTGCCGAACGCAACGCTTAGTTTTCCTTGGGCCACTTCTGGGTCAGATACTTTTGTTGCGGCGTCCCAGAGTGTTTATCTTGGTCCATCCTCCTTTATGTCTGATGAAGGAGGAAACTCTGGTTTGACCGGCAAAGGGGTCTGGATTGGTGTGATAGATGACTTCACGACGACCCATGATGCAGTCTTCAGGTTTCCGTCGCTCACTCGTCAGAAGGTCACAAAAGCTGCAACAACGTCATCAACAAGCTCGGGGTCGACAACAACCACTACTTGTTCTCTGCCGCATGAGTGGAGTACCAAGTGGACTCACGGGGAACTGGTTGAGCAGATATCTGGTGGCAAGAGTTCCGAGCAGACTCGTGCAGTTACTCTGGCGCTGACCAACTACACCGTCAATCCTTCGTGCGTCGACAAATTCTATGCTTCCTTGAGCGTCGGACTTGAAGCGCAATTGAAGATTGCTTCCACAGCGGGTGTGGCTTCAGGTGCCTCAGTGCAACGGTATCCGGTTGTATTAGGTACCACGAAGGATGCCAAACAGCAATTGGGTACCATTTTGGGACATCTTTCGAATGCGCTCTCTGATCCTCAGCATTCCATTCGCGTCGTGAACATGAGTCTTGGTTCGGAGATCGGAGCCTCTTCTGTTACGCGAACTGCGGTCATTGAGAGTGCTGTGCGCGATTTTCCTATCGCCACTGCTGTGGATGCAGTCATTACAGTGGCTGCGGGGAATAGTGGTTTGCCTTGTGCTGTGGAAAATCTACTTGGTTGCAATCTGGTGGCTGTGGCGATGTTGAGTCAAGACACTTCGAAGAATTCGACAATAGTTGTAGGCGCACTTGAAGGTGTCGGGCGTGCGCAGAAGATTCCTACTTACTCAAACTTGCCCGGGTACCTCGCAAATAGCTTTCTCTGGGCATCTGGCGATTCAGATACGTTGCCTGTTGGTGGAGATGGGTGGGCTCAAGGTACGTCCTTTGCTGCTCCAAGGGTTGCTGGCGCAGCGGCTTTGCTTCGGGGTAAATATCCGAGTTTGACTTCAGAAGAAATTGTTTCCCTACTTCTGGATTCCGCTGATCGGGATATGGATAACGATGGGATTCCAGATTTCAAGGGCGCCAGTCAGACTTGGGGTAGAGGCAAGTTGAGTTTGGGTAATGCGTTGAAATTGGCGGCTGAGCGTTATCCTGACAAGTAATTCAATACACGGAGAGACATCCAGTGCCTCGCTGCGCCTGAAACGTGGTGCTTAGGGGCGCGTTCCAGGGGTGAGCGACCTTAGGGTGTGGGTAGCGGTGTTCGTTTATCGGTAGTGGTTTCAAGTCTGATGCGCAACACCTCAACCACCCGGTAAGGGGTGAAGATGATGACAAGATATCGACTGCCGCAGCTTGAACAGCGCGTGAGGCTGGCGAGTCTTCGTCAGCAGGTAGATAGCCATCGTGCGATTTTCAAGGTGCTTGAGCGCAGCCTCGGTTCCCTGGGCCGCGAAGTGGCCAGCAGTGTCGGCGCGGCTTGGTATGCGTCCCAAACGGCCCGACAGGCCGCTTTGGCGCGTCGGGTGCGGAGTCGACCGCCGCCCGAGTTGTACGCCGATGGTGCGTTGTAGATTGTCTCGCACGAGACGATCTACAACGCCTTCTACGCCCACCCCAAGGGCGAGTTGCGCCAGGCGCTGGTGGCACGCCGGCGTCAGGTCCCAAACACGCGCCGTCCGCACTAGCAGGCTGCTGAAGTACCTTCCGCCGCTTCCTCCGCTGACACTCCGGATGGGCATCACCTGACGACCTCGAAAGATCCACCCCATGCGGGGACCCGACACGTTCACCGGAGGTTTGTTCACGATGTGTCGACTCGATGACTTTATGCCAGGCAACCATCCCTAGCGACGCGTCCGCGTCATGGCTAACGAGGCGCTGGCCAAGTTGGACGGGTTGTTCTCGGTCATGTATGAGGCCGACACCAAGGGCGGTCGCCTTAGTATTGCGCCCGAGAGGCTGATGCGCGCCATTCTGCTGCAGATCCTGTTCAGCGTGCGCTCCGAGCGGCAGTTGATGGAGCAGATCCAATACAACATGCTCTTCCGCTGGTTCATTGGCCTGGCGATGGACGACCCGGTCTGGGTACCCACGGTCTTCACCAAGAATCGTCAGCGCCTGATCGGACACGACGTGGTCGTTGTCTTCTTCAATGAAGTGATTCAGACCGCCCACAAGAAGCACTGGTTGTCGGGCGAGCATTTCAGCGTCGACGGCACGCTGATCCAGGCGTGGACTGGCCACAAGAGTTTCGTGCGCAAGGACGCCGACAAGGATTCGGACGACTGCGGTGGGCCGGGTGGATTTAGGGGCACCGCGCGCAGCAACAAGACGCACGAATCGAAGACCGATCCGGATGCACGCCTGTTTCGCAAGGGCAAGACCGCCAGCGAGTTGCGATTCATAGGCCATACTCTGACCGACAACCGCCACGGATTGGTCGTCCATGCGATGGTCACCCAGGCCGATGGATACGCCGAACGCGAAGCCGCCAATGTGGTGATCCACGACGCCCGGCAGGCCGTCGGCGACGCCGACACCGAGGTCACGCTGAGTGCCGACAAGGGGTATGACGCGACCGAGTTCGTCGAAGAACTGCATCGCATGAAGGTCACCCCGCACATCGCGCAAAACAAGTCCGGCCGCCGATTGGCCATGCCCGACGAGATTGCCTCGACCGAGGGCTACGCGCTGTCGCAGCGCAAGCGCAAGCTGATCGAACAAGGATATGACTGGGCCAAGTTCGTGGGTCCGATCCGTCAGATGATGGTGCGCGGTATCCGCAAGGTCGACCAGTTGTTCGTGATGACGATGACGATCTACAACCTGGTGCGGTTGTGGAGCTTGGGAGAAGTCCGTCCAGTGGCGCGATGAGGGCGAGAAATCAGCCTGGAAATGCCTCAGGACGGGCTGAAATGGCCTCGCGGCGGTGGACATCGGGGCGAGATGAAGACAGAAGCTTCAGAAGTGGGCTGTTGGCGTGCTTCGGGGGGGGGGTACTTCAGCAGCCTGCAAAGGGTACCGACTTGTCGATCCATGTTCAGGCAGCCCTTGATTCCATGGCTGGTCTGCTCATCGACCGACCTCGCAAGTACTTGGACTCTCGCAGACGCCTACCCAGGTTCTCAGGCAATTGATGCAGGTGGATGCATAGAAAGCCGGTGCGACATTCCAGTGAAGTAGCGGGAGTTGCGCTTCAGACTTGAATCCGCCCCCGCGCTTGTTGGTGCCGATTTGCAGCGGCTCGCCGGGTCTCTTGCGCTCGTAACTCTGCACCGGATCTTGCCGACGCAGGTCACCCAGCCGAGACATCCCGGCACGTCGCAGCACGAGGCTGACGGTGGCCTGGTATATGCCCGTGCACGAGGCGATGTTGGGCTGCAGAAGCAACTGGCGGTGCCACGTGGCGACCACTTCGGTGATGCCCCGCGAGGTGGTGTAAGTTTTTAGGCGAGGCGGCCCGTAGAGGGTGGCCATCGTGGTCCCGGATAAGGTTGAGGTGCGACCCACCAACCCTTGTCCAAAGGAAATCACGATGACCACCTCCACTATGGCATTGGCCGAACTGGCCGAGAAGGGAGCCGACGTTGATGTGCTGCGCCAGATGGTGCAGTTCATGGCCCAGAGGCTCATGGAGATCGACGTCGAGGGGCGCTGCGGCGCCGGCTACGACGAGAAGAGCGCTGAGCGTTTGAACAGCCGCAACGGCTTCCGGGATCGCACCTGGGAGACGCGTGCCGGCAGTGTCGAACTCAAGATCCCCAAGCTGCGCCAAGGCAGCTACTTCCCCGAGTTCCTGGAGCCGCGCAGAACCGCCGAGAAGGCGCTCACGGCGGTGATCCAGGAGGCTTACATCAAGGGCATCTCCACGCGCTCGGTGGACGACCTGGTCAAGGCCATGGGCATGAGCGGCGTGTCCAAGAGCCAGGTGTCGCGCCTTTGCGCCGAACTCGACGAGCGTGTCGGCGCGTTCTTGAACCGGCAGATCGAAGGCGACTGGCCGTACCTCTGGATCGACGCCACCTACGTGAAGACGCGCGAGGCGGGCCGCATCGTGAGTGTCGCGGTGATAGTGGCTGTGGGCGTGAACACCGAGGGGCAGCGTGAGGTGCTGGGCATCAAGGTCGGGGCCAGCGAGGCAGAGCCGTTCTGGACCGAGTTCTTGCGCAGCCTGAACCGACGCGGACTGCGGGGCGTCAAGCTCGTCATCAGCGACAGCCACGAAGGCATCAAGGCGGCCGCGGCAAAGACGCTCAAGGCCACTTGGCAGCGATGCCGCGTGCACTTCATGCGCAACGTCCTGGCCTATGCCAACAAGACGCAGCGGCGTATGGTGAGCGCGGCCATCGGCACGGTGTTCGTGCAGGAGACGGCCGAGGCGGCAAGGATGCAATGGCGCAGCGTGGCCGACCAGTTCCGCGAGAAGCTGCCCAAGCTCAGCGCCATGATGGACGAGGCCGAGAACGACGTGCTGGCCTTCATGGGTTTCCCCAGGGCGCATTGGCCAGCAGATCTACAGCACCAACCCGCTGGAGAGGCTCAACGCGGAGATCAAGCGCAGGACCAACGTCGTGGGCATCTTCCCCAATGACAACGCCATCACTCGACTGGTCGGGGCCATGATGCTCGAGCAGAACGACGAGTGGAGCCTGACCCGGCGCTACATGCAGCTCGAAGGCCTGCAGGCCCTCAGTGATACTGTCCCGACTCGGCTGTCTGCAGTGGCACGCTGAGTAACCCGCGCATCCCAGCCTGTCCGGGCTGTGGACTTACACCACGCGCTGGGACATCACCACCACTTCGGCCGTGGGAACGGATCGACCTACTTCTCGGCCCCACCGACAGTGGGGCTAGCCCGCTACTTTTGCGCTGTCGCAGCGTCGGCCCCCTCACGCGCTGCGGCTTCTGACGCCGACAGGCCACGTCCGGAGATGTCTCGGACCATCTCTAGACGGGGCAGGTAGGTCAATCGGGCATTCTTTTATGGTTTATCCGGCCGAAGTACCACACGCTGCCTTCAGTGTAGAACCGGAGGGACGGGTGGCTACGTGCATGACGCGCCAACGCGGTCTTCCGTGCCGGTTGTGGCGCATACACCGGCGCACCGCCTGACGGGCCTTTTCGCAGGTGAAGGAACAGAACTGCGTTCGAGTACCTTGGCACTCGAACGCAGACTGTTTCCCGGCTGACGCAGGGTTGCCAGCGTCACGTGTTCTTCGAGCTGCAGTTGCAGTCTCCCGACGTCCGCTTCACGCCTTACCGGGAGGTGAGATGTCACACTTCAGTCTTGAATCCGCCATTCTCACTTTGTGCTGTTTGTTTGAATGCCCAGCCACTCCAGTATCTGGTAGGTGATGTAGTTGGATTCGATTCCCTTGCTGCGCTGATAGTCCTTTGCTGCCAGCAGAGTCTGGAGTCCCATTTTCCCGTCGAGGGTTCCAGGCATCTTGCCCTCGCGTTGCAGGCCCTTCTGCAGATCGCGAATCAGATCTGCATTCAGGTCGCCTTCACAGATGACGCGAGACCATGTGATTTGCGGAGATTTTTTCTCGTGCTCTGTCACATCCAGCTTCAGGGTGACGGCTTTGACATCTTCAGGTGTTGCCGCCGATGGTGTTTCAACACTCGAAAAGGGCATCTGAATCGTTTTTGCAGGGATGTCAACCGCAGAAACCTTGGCTGGTTCGGCCAGAACCATCTTGGTGATGTTCTTGTAGACGGCGGGTACGACTTCTTCCCGTACGGTTTCAGGCTTGACCAATGTCTGCACGAGTACCTTTCGATACCGTGCAGGAATCTCATAGGAGCACTGCGCGCTCGTCTGGGGGTTGGTGACGATCTTGGTCAAGCGAGGTCCGACGGCCGCACATGGCCGCAGGCCGATCCTGGCGGATTCGATGAGCACTTCCTCTTCGTCGGTCTTGTAAACGGCAGGATCAACTCGCAGGCGCGTATATTCTTCTTGCACCTTCACCGATTCCGTTACCTGAACGTACTGGGGTTCCGCGAGCTTATAGGTCTGCGCTGCATCCTTGACGACGACTGGCAATTGTTCGTTGCGCAATCGCGCTTGGGCCACCTTGTAGCGCGTATGTGCTTGCTCAGTGACAAGTTGAACAGTCTTGCGCGTCGATTTCGGTACGATCGTGAGCTGACCCCAGCATTGGTTGGTATCCATTTGCGATGTCGGTGCAGCGGAAACCGGAGTCATGCGTGCAGTTTCCTGGCCCGCGAGGTCCTGAGTCTGGGCTGCCATGGCAGGTGGCTTCAGCGGAGTGATGGCTTCGGCGTCAGTCTTCTTGCTTGCCCCGTCTTCCGTCACTTCTGGGCGAGATGCGGGGATGACATTGTTCGCAGCGATCTGTGCGGCAGTAAAAAGAGGAGGTTTGGTTGTTTCGGGTTTTGACGCGGCGGTCTCGTCGATCGGAGCATCCTGTTTCGTCGTGGCAGGTTGCTGCAGCGGTGTGACCTTGACCTGCGGCGACTGTTTAGGCGCTGGCTTGGTGGCTGCGACCTGGTTCACGGGCTTTGCCGCAGCGGGTGCCGTGGCCGTCGAGGGACGGAACGGTGGGCGTGTCGGCCCGGTGGTACACGCGCCAAGCGTGAACAGCATGGAGGCGGCGATCACGGCCCTCAATGGGGTGTGATCCTCAATTGCCGATGCAACCGATTTATTCATGTTTCTGCCTTAGTTGGGGCGGTATTGAATGGAGATGAGTTCCACTTTTCGGCTGATTGCTTGCGCATATCGGCGACGAAGCAATGGATCTCTGGCGTTGTAGGCACCTACCGCATCCCAATTGGTGCCAAGTCGTTGAAAGTTTCCTGCCAGTATCCACGCGCCGACGTGAGCGCTGACACATGGATCCCATAGTTGATCGGGATTGATTCCGTATCGGGCAAGAGTGGGAAACCACCGAGAGTTGATTTGCATCAGGCCGACATCCCAACTTCCGTCGCGATTGCGGTTCCTTGCGTTCGCGTTCATGGACGATTCTTGAAGAGCAATCGCCTCCAGAAGTACGGGCGCGATGCCGTGGCGTGCTCCTGCTTCTTCAAAACACGCAGGTTCGACCGATTCAGTGTTTGCGAGGACAGGGACGGTCGTTGACAACAGAATGCCCAGGCCCACGTGCCGAATCCTTGAGAAAATGCACTTCATTCCTGGGGTGATGCTTTCAGTCGTGCTTGAAATCCCAGCATGAACAGACCCGGTGCGTAGAGTAGAGCGCCCAGGATCAGGCTGGCCGGATAACTCAGGATCTGATTGCTGCCCAGGATGTAGGCGATTCCCAAGCCCAAGGCGACGAGGCTCTGCGCCACAGCCTTTTGCCAGCCAGGTGCCGGTTTTCTGGATCGGCCGAAGAACAGGCTCAGACAAAGACCCAGGAGCAAGGGCGTGCCAAGCGACAGGACGACATACAGAATGATGGTGTAGATGAGGAAGTCGGCTGGCACGGATGTTGTTCCTTGGGGTTTTGGCGGGCGCTTGCTGTTGAACTGTTCCGGTCCTGATCGCCCATTTCGGGATCGACCGCTTGTCAATGGGTCGGGTTTCGTGACCGGATGCTGTCGTGCCATTCGCCGCTTCCGTCATCTTGTCCATTGCGGCGTGGTTGATTGCGTAGCTTGCGATGTCAGTACCCGATATGGGTCCGGGTCATTCAATCTGAATCATGGATTCCGGATCGTCGTCGGATACTCTGAATCTTTTGCTCTGAGGCCAATAACGGGGTCCGGCGGTGATTTTGTAACCAGGGTAAATGAGAGGCCATCACCTAATCTGCGAATTTGTATGGCCTAAACGAGTGGTTGAAGGCTGGATCCGACATTTGTTTGTCGGGTGTCGGCCTTCTTTCGACCGCAGCTGGTGCGGCAGTCGTCCGCGTGAACACCCTCAGGACGATCCGTGAGGCGCTCGGCGAACATCCGGTTTCGCCGCCGTGGGTGCGGCCCGTTCAGGAGATCGTTCGATGCACAACGCGGTGCGCTATGGCTTGGTCGGCAGCGGGATGATGGGACAGGAGCACCTGCGCAACATCGCACTGCTGCCGGGGGTGTCGGTGAGCCGGATCTTCGAGCCGGATGACGCCATGTGCCGCGCCAGCCTCGCGCTGGCTCCGGGCGCTTGCCGAGCGGCCAGCCTCGACGAGGTGGTGCTGGCGCCGGACGTCGATTGCCTGCTGATCGCCAGCCCGAACTTTCGCCATGCGGAGCAGTTGCAGCACATCGCCGAGCGTCGTCCGTTGCCGGTGCTGCTGGAAAAACCGGCCTGCACGTCACTGGCGGATGTGTTCGCGCTGGCGGCGTTGCAGCGCGATTACCCGGCCCCGCTCTGGGTCGCGATGGAATACCGCTACATGCCCCCGGTGGCGCGCTTGGTCGAACAGGTTCACGCACAGCAGGACCTGGGCCCGATGGTGATGCTGGCCATCCGCGAACACCGCTTTCCCTTCCTGGTCAAGGTCGGTGACTGGAACCGCTTCAACCGCTACACCGGCGGCACGCTGGTCGAGAAGTGCTGTCATTTCTTCGACCTGATGCGCCTGCTGATGCGCTGCGAACCGGTGCGCATCTACGCATCGGCGTCGGTGGCACACAACCACCTTGACGAGCGTCATGCCGATGGCATCCCCGACATCATCGACAACGCCTTCGTGACGGTCGATTTCGCAGGGGGTCAGCGGGCCAGCCTCGATCTGTGCATGTTTGCCGAGGGTTCGCGCTACCAGGAGGAGATCTCGGCCGTCGGCCCGCGCGGCAAGGTGGAGTGTTTCGTGCCCGGGCCAGGGCGCTTCTGGCCGGCTCATCTCGGTCCGGCGCCCGAACCTCGGCTGGTGCTGAGCCCGCGTGAGCCCAAGGGCCCGCGCGAGATCGTCGTGCCGGTCGACCCGGTAGCGCTCGCGGCAGGGGACCACAACGGCTCGACCCTCGTGCAGCACCAGCGTTTTGTCGCGGCGGTTCGCGGGCAGGGGCCCGTCGACGTCAGCCTTGGCGACGGTCTCGCGGCCGTGCTGATGGGGCTCGCGGCGCAGGAGTCGGCGCGCACCGGGCAGGCGGTCGACCTGACCTGCGGCGACTACTCGCTGGCCCGTCTCGCGGCCTGAAGTCCTCCATCATTCGTGTAAACCAGCGGGCGAGATCCGAGGCGCTGCGCCTACATTTTTGGCGAATCCTGGCCACTGGTTCCGGGGCCCGAACAACGACAAACGCTGGAGACATCGATGCACGCCATGAATCTGAAGACCCTCGCGCTGATGGCGGGTCTGGCCCTCGCGAACCTGGCCCATGCGGGCGAGGTTCGTGTCATGTGCTACCAGGACGGCATCGAGTGCGACGTCACCAACGAGCTGGCGCGCCGCTTCGAGTCGCGCAACGCGGGCACCAAGGTGATCGTCGACACCGTGCCCTACAAGACCATCGTCGAGCAGCTGCCGGTGCAACTGGCGGCAGGGCAGGGGCCGGACATCGCCCGTGTCACCGACCTGGGCGGCCTGTCGAAGTTCTATCTCGACATCTCCGGCGAGCTGAAGGACCGCAAGTACTTCGACACCCAGTTCGGTGCCACTGCCGCCTGGCTGCGGCCGACGCCCGCCGACAAGGGCATCTACGGCTTCATGTCGCAGCTGACGATGACGGGCCCCTACGTCAACAAGACGCTGTTCGAGCAGGCGCAGGTGCCGCTGCCCGGCCCGAAGGCCACGTGGGATGACTGGATGGCGGCCGCCCGCAAGGTCGCCCGTGCGACCGAGACCAAGGCCGCCGTGGCCTGGGACCGCTCCGGCCACCGCTTCGCCGGACCGGCCATCAGCCAGGGCGCCAAGCTGTTCGATGGGCAGGGCAATCCGGTGATCGACGACGGCTACAAGGCCACCGTGCAGAAATTCGTCGCCTGGCACAAGGACGGCACGATGCTGCGCGACGTCTGGGCCGGCTCCGGCGGATCGACCTATGCCGACTCGATCGGCGAGTTCGTCAACGGCAACGTGGTGATGGTGCTGTCGGGCAGCTGGCAGATCAACCGCCTGCAGCGTGACGTGGGCAGCAAGTTCGACTGGATTGCCGTGCCCAACCCCTGTGGCCCGGCCGCTTGTTCGGGCATCCCGGGCGGTGCCGCCTGGGTGGCGCTCAAGACCGCCAAGTCGCCCAAGGAGACGGCGGCGTTCCTGGAGTTCATGGCCTCGGAGGCGTCCTACCAGGAGTTCACCAGCCGCACCGCCAACATCCCCGCCCATGCCGGTCTGGCCGGCAAGGTCAGCTACCCCGCAGCGCAGCCCGCTGCCCGTGCGGCGCTGGGCGTGTTCGGCTCGGGCGTGGCCAGCCTGGCGCCGGTGGCCTACCAGTTCCAGGGCTACAAGTTCAACCGCGCGATCATGCTGCCGACGGTCGCACGGGTGACGCAGGCCATCGTCGGCGAGATGAGCGTGGACGAGGCGGTCGGCAAGATCACCGCCGACATGCAGGACGCGATCAAGCAGGCGCAGAAGTAAGCGCCGCCTCGGCTGCCTTCACTGCGTCCGGTCCACGGTGCGTTTCTTCTTCGACCTGTTCGAGCCGCTGTTCCGGCTCGGCCAGCGCTGGCTCGGCCTGTCACGGCTGGGCTGGCTGTTCGTCGCGCCCAACCTGCTGGTGTTCGGGCTGTTCACCTTCCTGCCCATCCTGATCAACGTCGTCTACGCGCTGACCGGCGGCGTCAACCTGCAGCCGCTGCAGCGGCCGTGGACCGGCGCCGAGAACTTCCAGACCCTGTTCGAGTGCGGCAACTACCTCGACCTCTCCACCTGCCGCAAGGACGTGTTCTGGCGCGCCATCGGCAACACGCTGAAGTTCAGCGTCCTGCAGGTGGCCCTGATGGTGCTGTTGTCGCTGGTGACGGCGCTGGTGCTGAACCGCAAGATCATCGGGCGCGGCTTCTGGCGCGGCGTGTTCTTCTATCCGGTGCTGCTGTCGCCGGTGGTCGTGGCGCTGATCTGGAAGTGGCTGCTGCAAAGCCAGGGCGTCTTCAACGCGGTGCTGGTATCGGCCGGGATGTCGCCGGTGGACTGGCTGACCGACGCCGGCTGGGCCTTCTTCTGGACCGTGTTCGTGTCGATCTGGGCCCACATGGGCTTCTACACGCTGATCCTGCTGGCGGGTCTGCAGGCCATTCCGCGTGATCTCTACGAGGCCGCCGAGATGGACCGCGCCAGCCCGTGGCGCGTGCTCACGCGGATCACGCTGCCGCTGCTCGCGCCCAACCTGATCGTGGTGCTGGTGCTGGCGGCGATCCGGGCGGTGCAGGTCTTCGACGAGGTCTTCGTGCTCACCGGCGGCGGCCCGGGTTCGGCCACCACCTTCATCGTGCAGTTCATCTACCAGACCGGCTTTGCCGAGCAGATCCACCTGTACGGCCTGGCCGCGGCGGCCTCGCTCGCGCTGGCGGCTTTCCTGATGGTGCTGACGCTGGCGCAGCTGCGGCTCACGCGTGCGGCCGAAGCTGGCCGCAAGGAGCCTCGCGCATGAAGGCGTCGGCATGCGGGGCATCGGCATGAAGGCCATCGGCCGCTGGTCCGACTTCCTGCTGCGCACGCGCGGTCGGCGCCGCCTTCACTGGACCGATGTGCTGAGCTACGCCTACCTGATGGTCGGCCTGTTCACGCTGTTCGCGCCGGTGCTGTGGCTGGTGCTGTCGTCGTTCAAGACCGAATCGGCGCTCGGCCAGTTCCCGCCGACGCTGTTGCCGTATGCGCAGAAGATGGTGCGGGTCGAAGGGCAGGCGCAGCCCTTGCCGCTGTACCGCGTCACGACGCCGGACGGCCGCACGCGCGAGATGGCGCAGGTCAGCCGCATCGGCATCCAGGCCACGATGGTCGATCCGGCCAACCCGCAGGACACCGTCAAGGTCAACATCCGCCAGCGCGAACCGGTGCGCGAGCTGGCTTTCGCCTGGTCCAACTACGGCGACCTGTTCGGCAAGTTCACCTTCGGCACCTACCTGTGGAACAGCGTGTTCATCACGGTGGTGGCCACGCTGCTGACGCTGCTGTTCAACTCGATGGCCGCGTTCGCCCTGTCCAAGTACCGCTTCACCGGGCAGAAGGCCGTCTACCTGCTGATCATCGGCACCTTGATGATTCCGCCGACCATCATCCTGGTGCCGGTGTTCCTGGTCATCAACCAGGTCGGGCTGCTCAACAACCTGTGGGGTGTGATCCTGCCGGCGGTGGCCACGCCCACCGGCGTGTTCCTGCTGCGGCAGTACATGCTGACGATTCCCGACGAGCTGATCGAGGCCGCGCGCATGGACCACGCCAGCGAATGGCGCATCTATTGGCGCATCGTGCTGCCGCTGTCGGCGCCGGCGCTGGCGGTGCTGGCGATCTTCTCGGTGATGTGGCGCTGGAACGATTTCCTGCTGCCGCTGATCGTCCTGTCGCGCAACGAGCAGTTCACGCTGCAGCTCGCGCTGAACGCCTTCCAGGGCGAGCTCAACACCCAGTGGCACTACCTGCTGGCGATGACCGTGATCACGCTGCTGCCCATCACGCTGGTGTTCGCCTTTCTGCAGCGCCACATCACCACCGGCATTGCCAGTGCCGGGGTGAAGTGAACGCGGCATCCGCCTTCTTCATCTCCTCCACGTCTTCCCGTCAGGACCCTCCGCCGTGTCCACCCTCGAACTGCGTGCCATTGCCAAGACCTTCGACGCCGTCACGGTCCTCCACCACATCGACCTGGCGGTGGAACCGGGCGAGTTCGTCGTGTTCGTCGGGCCTTCCGGCTGCGGCAAGTCGACGCTGCTGCGGCTGATTGCCGGGCTCGACCTGCCCAGCGGCGGCGAGATCCGCATCGACGGCCAGCGGGTCAACGAGATCGGCGCGGCCGACCGCGGCTGCGCGATGGTGTTCCAGTCCTATGCGCTCTACCCGCACATGACGGTCTACGCCAACATGGCCTTCGGGCTCGAGAACATCGGCACCCCGCGCGCCGAGATCGATCGCCAGGTGCGTGACGCCGCCGCGCTGCTGCAGCTCGATGCGCTGCTGCAGCGCAAGCCGACGCAGCTGTCGGGCGGACAACGCCAGCGCGTGGCGATCGGCCGGGCCATCGTGCGCGACCCGAAGCTGTTCCTGTTCGACGAGCCGCTGTCCAACCTCGATGCCGAGCTGCGCGTGTCGATGCGTGCCGAGCTCAGCGCGCTGCACCAGCGCCTGGGCGCGACGATGGTCTACGTCACGCACGACCAGGTCGAGGCCATGACGCTGGCCGACCGCATCGTCGTGCTGCGCGCCGGCCGCATCGAACAGGTCGGCACGCCGCAACAGCTCTACGACCGGCCCGACAACGTCTTCGTCGCCGGCTTCATCGGCAGCCCGCGCATGAACTTCATGCCGGCCGCGCAGGCCCGCCAGGACCCGGCCTTGCGCACGGTCCTGCCGGCCGATGCGGCGCAGGTCGGCGTGCGGCCCGAACACTGGCAGCTGGTGTCGCAGGAACATGGCCTTGCGTTGACCGTGACCAGCAGCGAGTACCTCGGCGCCCAGCGCCTGGTGTACGGCCAGCTCGATGACGGCACGGTCGTGCAGGTGCTGGTGGAAGGCTCGACCGCGACGGCGGCCGGCGACCGCCTGCACATCACGCCGCAGCCGCAGCGCTGGCATGCCTTCGACACGAATGAACGCCGACTGTCCGGAGGCGACCGATGACACCGCTGAAGTCCGCCGGTTGGCAGGTCCGCACGGGTGAGCCCGAGGCCGATGCACGGGCCGCGCTGGACGGCGGCGGCGAGCTGCGCGTGGTCTTCCTGTCGCGCACGATGGCGCGCATCACCTGGGAGCCGGCGGGCGGATTCCGCGAGCCGCGCACCTGGTCGATCGCGCCGGTGGGATCGGGCAACAAGCGGCCGGACGTGCCTTGGCAAGGCCGTGAACGCGCCAGCCTCGACGGTTTCGAGCGCCCGACCGTGTCGGCCCGCACCGACGCCGAAGGCCGCCCGGTGCTGGCCACCGATGCGCTGGCCGTCACGCTGCACGGCGCAGTCGGCCAGCCGCTGCGACTGGTCTGGCGCGAGCCGTCGGCCGACGGGCTGAGCGGGCGCGTCTTCCAGTCCGATCGCACCACCAGCGCCTACCTGCACGAGCGCCGCACCGGCCTGGTCCGCCATTGCCTGGAACGCGACCCGCGCGACCGCTATTACGGCCTGGGCGACAAGACCGGCGCGCTGGACCTGCACGGGCGGCGGCTGCGTTGCCTCGGGCAGGACTCGATCGGCTACGACCCGCAGACCGGTGACCCGCTCTACAAGCACTGGCCCTTCGTGCTGACACGCACGCCCGACGGCCTGTGGACGGGGCTGTTCCACGACACGCTGGCGGCCTGCACCTACGACCTGGGCTGCGAACACGACAACTACCACGGCCTGTTCCGCACGGTCGAAATCGACGACGGCGACATCGACGCCTACCTGATGGTGGGCCGCACGCCCGCCGAGGTCGTGGCCCAGTTCGTCGCGCTGATCGGCGGCACCCACCTGCCGCCGCGCTGGAGCCTGGGCTATGCGCAGACCGCGATGGGTCTGGCCGATGCGCCCGATGCGCAGCAGCAGCTCGAAAGCTTCATCGACGCCTGCCAGTCGCATGGCGTGCCGATCTCGTCGTTCCACTACGGCTCGGGCTATTCGAGCCGCGGCAAGCAGCGCTACGTCTTCACCTGGAACCGCAGCAAGTTCCCGGACCCGGAAGGCATCAACGCCCGCTTCCAGGCCGCCGGCATGCGGCTGGTGGCCAACCTCAAGCCCTGCCTGCTGGACGACCACCCGGCCTATGCGGCGCTGCGCGATGCACACGCCTTCATCGAGGACGGCGCCAGCGGCCAGCCGGTCGTCGAACCGTATTGGGACGGCCAGGGCTCGCACCTCGACTTCACCCGCGCGCAGGCCGTCGCGTGGTGGCAGCAGCAGCTGCGCGAGCAGATCCTCGACAAGGGCATCGACGTCGGCTGGAACGACAACAACGAATACGCGATCCAGGCCGAGGAGGCCTACAGCCAGGGCGGCGACCAGCCCCTGCCGATGCACCGCAGCCGGCCGCTGCACGCGCTGCTGATGACCCGCGCGACCTTCGAGGCCCAGCAGGCCTGGGCGGCCGGACGGGGCATCGACGAGGCCGTCTACACCGTCTCGCGCGCCGGCCCGCCGGGCATCCAGCGCCATGCGCAGACCTGGTCGGGCGACAACACCACCAGCTGGGCGACGCTGAAGTGGAACATCCGCACCGGCCTGCAGATGGGCCTGTCGGGGCTGTTCAACATCGGCCATGACGTCGGCGGCTTCTACGGCCCCTTGCCCGGCCCCGAGCTCTTCCTGCGCTGGGTGCAGGCCTGCGCGCTGAACCCGCGCATGGTCATGAACTCGTGGAAGGCCGGCAACGTCAGCAACCTGCCGTGGATGCACCCGGAGGTCACCCCGCAGGTCATCGCCGCGATCCGGCTGCGCTACCGACTGCTGCCCTACCTGTGGGCCTGCTTCGAACAGGCTTGCGAACGTCACATTCCCATCATCCGGCCAACCTTCTTCAACTGGCCCGACGACCCGCAGTGCCTGCAGGACTGCGACGAGTTCATGCTCGGCGAGCACCTGCTCGTCGCGCCCGTGGTGCACGAGGGCGAACGTCGCCGCCGCCTCTACCTGCCGCAGCTGCCGGACGGGCGCGACTGGATCGGCTTCCACGACCGGCAGCGCCTGGTCTCCGGCCAGTGGCACGAGGTCGACGCGCCGCTGGACTGCCTGCCGCTGTTCGTGGTGGAAGGCGCCGAACTGCCGCTGGCCTCGCCGCCCGGCGATGCCTTGCCGCGCCACGACGATCCGGTCAGCGCTTGGGAGCGCTTCGGCCGCTGAGTCCTCTTTTCCTCCATGCCATTGCTACATGTTCGTGTCGGTGGCCTGCCGATCTTGGGTCATTTCAAAGAACATTCGTTCAAGCAAACTGGACCGATTACTCCGATGTTGACCTGGAGAATCTGCAGACTTGATACTGCGGGTTTTGCTGGTTTGGAATGATTGGCGTCCATCGATTTGCAGTTCAGGTTGATCTGTTTCGGGGCCGTGAATTTCCAGAAAGAAACATCGGGGTGCATCTCGAAGTTTCTTGAAGGGAATGAAAATGGCACGGGCACAAAAGCAGAACATCATCCAGGTCAAGGGTGTCGCATTCGCGGACATTGCCATCGCGCGATGGAGTCAAGGGGATCTGCTGCTGTTGCTCAAGTCGGGCAAGACGATTCGTGTCTGCGGTCTGCCGGCCCCGGAGGAGGCGGGTCCGAATGATCTGGTCGCCTTCTCGGATGCCTCCCGGCCCCTGGAACTGTTTCAGCCGATGCTGGCGCTGGCCGGTGGTGGCGACGAGGCGACCTCGGCCTACCGGCTGGAAACCCCGTTTGGTGTCGGCTCCGATTCGGGTTCGATCGAATCCGCCTTGGCGGCGGACGGCGCTGCGCCCTTCTTGAACGAAGACCACATCGTGGACGCCGGGCAGGTCAGGCCCTGGTATGAAATCGATGCGTTCTACGCCGGCGTTCCGCTGGCAGTGCTGTCGGGTGCGGTCTACGGTTCGATGGGCGGCCATTCGCCGGCGGTGGTGATGCCGGGCGAGCTGGCCCGATCCAACACCATTTCAGGAAGGGTCGCGGCGGGTCCGGTGATCGACGGCAATGGCCTGACCGTCTGGATCTTCAAGATCGACGACCCGAAAAATCCCATCGGCACGGCCAAGGTGAATCCCGACGGGAGTTTCACGGTCGAGGTCGGGGCCTATACCGGAGCGGTGCTGATCCAGTTGGTGGATGGCGGTGATGGCGCCGACTATTTCGACGAAAGCACCGGCGCGCGCAAGGATCTCGACGCCGATCTGATGGCCATCAGCGTCATCCAGGCCGGCACCACCGTCCTGAGCATCAACCCGTTGACGACGATTGCGGCCAAGGTTGCCGGATTCAATTCGTCCAACGGCACCATCGTCATGCCCGATGCCTTCGATCCGGCCAGGATCGCGCAGGTCAATGCCAACGTGGCCAAGGCTTTCGGTCTGAGCGGCGACGTGACCAACCTGCCCGTCGTTCCCGTCATCAAGAGCGACGGTTCGGTGGATGCCGGCGCCAATGATGTCGGCAAGGTCCTGGCGGCCTTGTCCGGCATGGACAAGAACCAGTCGATGCCGGGCGGTTCGACGCAGACCGCCTCGGAAAAGACCATCCAGGACGTGGCCGACGCGATCACGAAAAGCACCGCGACATCCGGTGGCAAACCCTCGCTGGGTGTTGTCGCGAATGACGTCGTCAAGGGCGGCCTGGCCGCCCAGGCCAAACTGGGCGAGGCCGCCAGCATCGTGTCGACCGTCACGACAAACCTGGCGGCCGCCCAGAGTGATGTTTCCTCCAGCATTTCGCCGATCGCGGTCGACGGTCTGGTCAACCTGGCCGAGAAAACCGATGGTTTCCAACTGACGGGCAAGGCGCCTGCGAATTCGACGGTCGCGCTCGAGATCCGGCGCATCGGTGGCGACCTGGTCGGCACCCTCGACAACGTCACCGTGCAAGCCGATGGCAACTGGTCGACCGCGATCGTGCGGGGAGATGCCCTGGGAACCGAGGACGGCATCTATACCGTCACGTCCACGGCGACCCTGGCTGGCGGCTCGAAAGTGAAGGCCGTCCGTCAATATGTCCTGAGCACCTTCGACAAGGCCGTCTCCATTTCCGAGGTGGCCGACGCCGACAGCGCGGCACATGCTTCCGGGTTCGAGGTCAAGACCGGCGACGTCGTCAAGGTGACCGTGGCGGGCGCCGTCCTCGATGCGGCCGCCTTGGCATCGAAGTTCACGAAGGTCGTTGACGGCAGCGTTGATCGGTATGTCGCCAGAGCGGGCGCCTTCAACGGCTCTGAAACCATCCAGGTGGATGCCAGCCGCCAGGACGCCATCGGCATTTCCTACGAGGCGGTGCCGCTGAAACTCCGGCCGGTCGACACGGTGGCGCCCACGTTGGAAATCTCGTCGGACCACGGTACCGTCAAGTCGGGCGACGCCGCCACGATCACCTTCCGGTTCAGCGAGCCGCCGCAGGGTTTTGCGGCGGAAGACATCACGGTGCTCAACGGCACCTTGTCCGGTCTGCAGGTCGACGGCAGCGACGCCAGGGTCTACACCGCGCGGTTCACCCCGACGGCTGGCCAGGCCGCCGGCAGCGCAAGCATCACCGTGGCCGGTGCGAGTTATTCCGACGTGGCGGGCAACAGTGGCCGGGCCGGCATCACGCCGGGCATCGGCATCGACACCGTCGCGCCGACCGTGTCCATCGCGAGCGACCGCAGCGCCGTCAAGTCGGGCGAGACCGCCCTGATCACGTTCACGTTCAGTGAAGCGCCGAAGGGCTTCGACGCGAGCGATGTCACGGTCACCAATGGCCACCTGTCCGGGCTGGGCGTGAGCCCGACAGACCCCAAGGTCTACACGGCGACCTTCACGTCGGCCGGGAGCGTGGCCAATGGCAAGGCCAGCATCACGGTCACGGCGGCGTCGTACACCGATGCGGCCGGCAACGTCGGCGGCGCGGGCGCGACCCCGTCCATCGCGATCGACACGCTGGCGCCCAGCCTCGAGATCGTCAGCGACAAGAGCGTGCTGAAGGCCGGCGAGACGGCGGTCATCACCTTCACGTTCAGCGAAGCGCCGACAGGATTCGCCGCGAACGACATCGTGGTGACCCACGGCACGTTGAATAACTTTGCTGTGACTTCAGACGCGAAGGTCTATGCCGCAACCTTCACGCCAACGCCCGGACTGGCCAGTGGCCGCGCCGGCATCACCGTGGCGGCCGCGAGCTACACCGATGCCGCCGGCAACGACGGCGACGCAGGCGCCATGCCCCCCATCACCCTTGACCTGGTGGCGCCCACGCTGGCCATCACATCGGACAAGGGCACGCTGAAGGCCGGCGAGGACGCCGCCATCACCTTCACGTTCAGCGAAGCGCCCACCGGCTTCGCCGCAAGCGATGTGCAGTGCTCCAACGGTGTGCTGACAAACTTCGCGGTGACTTCAGACCCGAAGGTCTACACCGCCATCTTCACGCCGACCATGGGCCTGGGCGATGCCAGCGCGAGCATCACGGTAGCCGCCGCCGCCTATGCCGATGCAGCGGGCAACGAAGGCGTGGCCGCCGCGTCCCCGACGATCACCCTTGACACGCTGGCGCCGACGCTGCTCATCACGTCGGACAGGCCGGCCCTGAAGTCCGGTGAAACCGCAGCGATCACGTTCACCTTCAGCGAAGCGCCGACCGGATTTGCAGCCAGCGACGTGACCGTCGCCAACGGCACGCTTTCGGGCTTGACGGTGACCGCGGATCCCAAGGTCTACACGGCGACGTTCACGCCAATGATCAGCCTGGCAAGCGGAAACGCCAGCATCATGGTGGCGGCTGCGAACTACACGGACACGGCTGGCAACAGCGGCGGCGCGGGTACGACGCCTTCGATCTCCATCGACACGCTGGCACCGACGCTCAACATTACGTCGAGCAAGTCTGCGCTGAAGTCCGGCGAAACCGCACTCATCACGTTCACGTTCAGCGAGGCACCCACGGGCTTTGCCGAGAGCGACGTTGTTCTGAGCAATGGCACCTTGAGCGGCTTTGCAGTGAGTGCCAGCGACACCAAGGTCTACACGGCGACGTTCACACCGTCCGTGAGCCTGGCGAGCGGAACGGCCGGCATCACGGTGGCGGCGGCGAATTACACAGACGCAGCGGGAAACAGTGGCGGCGCGGGCGCGACGCCTTCGATCTCGATCGACACGGTGGCGCCGACGCTGAGCATCTCGTCCAGCAAGTCGGCACTGAAGTCCGGCGAGACGGCACTCATCACGTTCACGTTCAGCGAAGCACCTACCGGGTTCGTCGAGAGCGACGTGTCTCTGACCAACGGAACGTTGAGCGGGTTTGCCGTCAGCACGACCGACACCAAGGTCTACACGGCGACGTTCACGCCGACGGTGAGCCTGGCAAGCGGAACGGCCGGCATCTCGGTGGCTGCGGCGAACTACACGGATGCAGCCGGCAACAGCGGCGGCGCTGGCACGACGCCATCCATCACGATCGACACGGTGGCGCCGACGCTGAGCATCTCGTCGAGCAAGTCGGCATTGAAGGCAGGCGAAACCGCGCTGATCACCTTCATGTTCAGCGAGGCACCGACGGGCTTCGCCGAGAGCGACATTGCCTTGTCCAACGGAACGTTGAGCGGGTTTGCGGTCAGTGCGAGCGACACCAAGGTCTACACGGCAACGTTCACGCCAACGGTGAGTCTGGCCAGCGGGACGGCGGGCATCACGGTGGCGGCGGCGAACTACGCGGACGCGGCCGGCAACAGCGGCGGCGCGGGTACGACGCCTTCAATCTCGATCGACACGGTCGCGCCCACGCTCAGCATCTCGTCGAGCAAGTCTGCGCTGAAGGCCGGCGAGACGGCGCTTATCACCTTTACATTCAGCGAAGCGCCCACGGGCTTTGCCGAGAGCGACATTGCCTTGTCCAACGGCACGCTGAGCGGGTTTGCCGTCAGTGCCAGCGACACGAAGGTCTACACCGCGACATTCACGCCGACGGTGAACTTGGCCAGCGGAACGGCCAGCATCACGGTGGCGGCGGCGGCGTACACGGATGCAGCGAACAACAGCGGTGGGGCCGGCACGACGCCGTCCATCAGCATCGACACGGCGGCGCCGACGCTCAGCATCTCGTCGAGCAAGTCGGCGCTGAAGGCTGGCGAGACAGCACTGATCACGTTTACGTTCAGCGAAGCACCTACCGGGTTCGTCGAGAGCGACGTGTCTCTGACCAGCGGCACGCTGAGTGGCTTCGCCGTCAGCGCGAGCGACACGAAGGTCTACACGGCGACGTTCACACCGTCCGTGAACCTGGCGAGCGGAACGGCCAACATCACGGTGGCAGCTGCGAACTACACGGATGCCGCCGGCAATAGCGGAGGGGCAGGCACGACCCCGGGCGTCACCATCGACACGGCCGCGCCGACGCTCAGCATCTCGTCGAGCAAGTCGACGTTGAAGGCTGGCGAGACCGCGCTGATCACCTTCACGTTCAGCGAAGCACCTACCGGCTTCGTCGAGAGCGACGTGTCTCTGACGAACGGCACGCTGAGCGGGTTTGCCGTCAGCGCGAGCGACACGAAGGTCTACACGGCGACGTTCACGCCGACAGCAAGCCTGGCGAGCGGCAACGCGAGCATCACGGTGGCGGCTGCGAACTACACGGATACGGCCGGCAATAGCGGAGGGGCGGGCGCGACGCCGTCCATCAGCATCGACACGGCGGCGCCGACGCTCAGCATCTCGTCGAGCAAGTCGGCGCTGAAGGCGGGCGAGACGGCGCTGATCACCTTCACGTTCAGCGAGGCACCGACGGGCTTCGCCCAGAGCGACGTGTCTCTGACCAACGGCACGCTGAGCGGGTTTGCTGTCAGCGCGAGCGACACGAAGGTCTACACGGCGACGTTCACGCCGACAGCAAGCCTGGCGAGCGGCAACGCGAGCATCACGGTGGCAGCTGCGAACTACACGGATACGGCCGGCAATAGCGGAGGGGCGGGCGCGACGCCGTCCATCAGCATCGACACGGTGGCACCGACGCTGAGCATCTCGTCAAGCAAGTCGGCACTGAAGGCTGGCGAGACGGCGCTGATCACGTTCACGTTCAGCGAGGCGCCCACGGGCTTTGCCGAAAGCGACATTGCCTTGTCCAACGGAACGTTGAGCGGGTTTGCGGTCAGTGCGAGCGACACCAAGGTCTACACCGCGACGTTCACACCGTCAGTAAGCCTGGCGAGCGGAAACGCCAGCATCACGGTGGCAGCTGCGAACTACACGGATGCAGCCGGCAACAGTGGCGGCGCGGGCACGACGCCGTCCATCACCATCGATACGGCGGCACCGACGCTGAGCATCTCGTCGAGCAAGTCCACGCTGAAGGCAGGCGAGACGGCGCTCATCACCTTCACGTTCAGCGAAGCGCCCACGGGCTTCGTCGAGAGCGACGTGTCTCTGACCAACGGCACGCTGAGCGGCTTCGCCGTCAGCGCCAGCGACACGAAGGTCTATACCGCAACGTTTACGCCCACGGTCAATCTGGCGAGCGGAACGGCTGGCATCACCGTGGCGGCGGCGTCCTACACCGACGCGGCGACCAACAGCGGCGGCGCGGGCACGAGCCCGAGCATCACCATCGACACGGCGGCGCCGACACTCAGCATCTCGTCGAGCAAGTCGACGTTGAAGGCAGGTGAGACGGCGCTCATCACATTCACATTCAGCGAACCGCCGACGGGCTTCGCCCAGAGCGACGTGGCATTGACCAACGGCACGTTGAGCGGGTTTGCGGTCAGCACGACCGACACCAAGGTATATACGGCGACGTTCACGCCGTCCGTGAGCCTGGCGAGCGGAACGGCTGGCATCACGGTCGCCGCTGCGAACTACACGGACACGGCTGGCAACAGTGGCGGGGCGGGCACGACGCCGTCCATCACCATCGACACGGTGGCGCCGACGCTCAGCATCTCGTCGAGCAAGTCGGCGTTGAAGGCTGGCGAGACCGCGCTGATCACCTTCACGTTCAGCGAAGCACCTACCGGCTTCGTCGAGAGCGACGTGTCTCTGACCAACGGCACGCTGAGCGGGTTTGCCGTCAGCGCGAGCGACACGAAGGTCTACACGGCGACGTTCACGCCGACAGCAAGCCTGGCGAGCGGCAACGCGAGCATCACGGTGGCGGCTGCGAACTACACGGATACGGCCGGCAATAGCGGAGGGGCGGGCGCGACGCCGTCCATCAGCATCGACACGGCGGCACCGACGCTGAGCATCTCGTCAAGCAAGTCGGCACTGAAGGCTGGCGAGACGGCGCTCATCACCTTCACGTTCAGCGAAGCACCCACGGGGTTCGTCGAGAGCGACGTAGCCCTGAGCAACGGGACATTGAGCGGGTTTGCCGTCAGCACGACTGACACCAAGGTCTATACCGCGACGTTCACGCCGACGGTGAATATGGCCAGCGGCAACGCGAGCATCACGGTGGCCGCTGCGAACTACACGGACGTAGCCGGCAACAGTGGCGGGGCGGGCGCGACGCCGTCGATCAGCATCGACACGGTGGCACCGACCCTGAGCATCTCGTCAAGCAAGTCGGCACTGAAGTCCGGCGAGACAGCGCTCATCACCTTCACGTTCAGCGAAGCACCGACGGGCTTCGCCGAGAGCGACGTGGCGCTGACCAACGGCACGCTGAGCGGATTTGCCGTCAGCGCGAGCGACACCAAGGTCTACACGGCGACATTCACGCCGACAGCAAGCCTGGCGAGCAGCAACGCCAGCATCACGGTGGCCGCTGCGAACTACACGGACGCGGCCGGCAACAGTGGCGGCGCAGGTACGACCCCAGCGATTTCCATCGACACGGTGGGTCCATCGCTCAGCATCACGTCGAGCAAGTCGGCATTGAAGGCGGGCGAGACAGCACTGATCACATTCACGTTCAGCGAGGCACCGACCGGGTTCGTCGAGAGCGACGTTGCGTTGTCGAACGGCACGTTGAGCGGCTTCGCCGTCAGCACGACCGACAACAAGGTCTACACGGCAACGTTCACGCCGTCCGTGAGCTTGGCGAGCGGAACGGCTGGCATCACGGTCGCCGCAGCGAACTACACGGACACAGCCGGCAACAGTGGCGGCGCCGGCGCGACGCCGTCCATCACCATCGACACGGTTGCGCCGACACTCAGCATCTCGTCGAGCAAGTCTGCGCTGAAGGCGGGCGAGACAGCACTGATCACGTTCACGTTCAGCGAGGCGCCCACGGGCTTTGCCGAGAGCGACATTGCCTTGTCCAACGGTACGTTGAGCGGCTTCGCCGTCAGCACGACCGACACCAAGGTCTACACGGCGACGTTCACGCCAACGGTGAACCTGTCCAGCGGAACGGCTGGCATCACCGTGGCGGCGGCGTCCTACACCGACGCAGCGACGAACAGCGGCGGCGCGGGCGCGACCCCGAGCATCAGCATCGACACGGTGGCCCCGACGCTGAGCATCTCGTCGAGCAAGTCGGCGCTGAAGGCAGGTGAGACAGCGCTCATCACATTCACATTCAGCGAAGCGCCGACGGGCTTCGCCCAGAGCGACGTGGCATTGAGCAACGGGACGTTGAGCGGGTTTGCCGTTAGCGCCAGCGACACCAAGGTCTACACGGCCACGTTTACGCCGACGGTGAACCTGGCAAGCGGCAACGCGAGCATCACGGTGGCGGCGACGTCGTACACCGATGCAGCGACCAACAGCGGTGGCGCGGGCGCGACCCCGAGCATCAGCATCGACACGGTGGCGCCGACGCTGAGCATCTCGTCCAGCAAGTCGGCACTGAAGTCCGGAGAGACGGCACTCATCACGTTCACGTTCAGCGAAGCACCTACCGGGTTCGTCGAGAGCGACGTGTCTCTGACCAACGGCACGCTGAGTGGCTTCGCCGTCAGCGCCAGCGACACCAAGGTCTACACGGCCACGTTTACGCCTTCCGTGAGCCTGGCGAGCGGCACGGCCGGTATCACTGTGGCTGCTGCGAACTACACGGACACGGCTGGCAACAGTGGCGGGGCGGGCGCTACGCCGTCCATCACCATCGACACGGTGGCGCCGACGCTGAGCATCTCGTCAAGCAAGTCGGCGTTGAAGGCTGGCGAGACAGCACTGATCACTTTCACGTTCAGCGAGGCACCCACGGGCTTTGCCGAGAGCGACATTGCCTTGTCCAACGGTACGTTGAGCGGCTTCGCCGTCAGCACGACCGACACCAAGGTCTACACGGCGACGTTCACGCCGTCCGTGAACCTGGCGAGCGGAACGGCTGGCATCACGGTCGCCGCTGCGAACTACACGGACACGGCTGGCAACAGTGGCGGGGCGGGCACGACGCCGTCCATCACCATCGACACGGCAGCACCGACGCTCAGCATCTCGTCGAGCAAGTCGGCATTGAAGGCAGGCGAGACAGCACTGATCACATTCACGTTCAGCGAGGCACCGACCGGGTTCGTCGAGAGCGACGTTGCCTTGTCGAACGGCACGTTGAGCGGCTTCGCCGTCAGCACGACCGACACCAAGGTCTACACGGCAACGTTCACGCCGTCCGTGAGCCTGGCGAGCGGAACGGCCGGCATCACGGTGGCAGCTGCGAACTACACGGACACGGCCGGCAACAGTGGCGGCGCGGGCACGACCCCGAGCATCACCATCGACACGGCGGCACCGACGCTCAGCATCTCGTCGAGCAAGTCGGCACTGAAGGCTGGCGAGACGGCGCTGATCACGTTCACGTTCAGCGAGGCACCGACCGGGTTCGCCGAGAGCGACGTGTCTCTGACCAACGGCACGCTGAGTGGATTCGCCGTCAGCGCAAGCGACACCAAGGTCTACACGGCCACGTTTACGCCGTCCGTGAGCCTGGCGAGCGGCACGGCCGGTATCACGGTGGCTGCTGCGAACTACACGGACACGGCTGGCAACAGCGGCGGAGCGGGCACGAGCCCGAGCATCAGCATCGACACGGTGGCGCCGACGCTCAGCATCTCGTCGAGCAAGTCGGCGTTGAAGGCGGGCGAGACGGCGCTCATCACCTTCACGTTCAGCGAGGCACCTACCGGGTTCGTCGAGAGCGACATTGCCTTGTCCAACGGTACGTTGAGCGGGTTTGCGGTCAGCGCGAGCGACACCAAGGTCTACACTGCGACGTTCACCCCGACGGTCAACCTGGCGAGCGGCAACGCCAGCATCACGGTGGCGGCGGCGTCCTACACCGACACGGCGACCAACAGCGGTGGCGCGGGCACGAGCCCGAGCATCACCATTGACACGGCTGCACCGACGCTGAGCATCTCGTCGAGCAAGTCGGCGCTGAAGGCAGGTGAGACGGCGCTCATCACGTTCACCTTCAGCGAGGCGCCCACGGGCTTCGTGGAAAGCGACGTGTCTCTGACGAACGGCACGCTGAGCGGCTTCGCTGTCAGCGCCAGCGACACGAAGGTCTATACCGCGACGTTCACGCCTTCCGTGAACCTGGCCAGCGGAACGGCTGGCATCACAGTGGCAGCGGCGTCGTACACGGACGCGGCGACCAACAGCGGAGGCGCGGGCACGACGCCGTCCATCACCATCGATACGGCGGCACCGACGCTGAGCATCTCGTCGAGCAAGTCCACGCTGAAGGCAGGCGAGACGGCGCTCATCACCTTCACGTTCAGCGAAGCGCCTTCGGGCTTTGCCCAGAGCGACGTTGCCCTGACCAATGGCACGCTGAGCGGCTTTGCGGTCAGTGCCAGCGACGCCAAGGTCTACACCGCGACGTTCACGCCCACGGTCAACCTGGCGAGCGGCAACGCGAGCATCACCGTGGCTGCTGCGTCCTATACCGATGCCGCGACCAACAGCGGCGGGGCTGGCACGACGCCGTCCATCACCATCGACACGGCGGCACCGACGCTCAGCATCTCGTCGAGCAAGTCGACGTTGAAGGCCGGTGAAACCGCGCTGATCACCTTCACATTCAGCGAGGCACCTACCGGGTTCGTCGAGAGCGACATTGCCTTGTCCAACGGTACGTTGAGCGGCTTTGCGGTCAGCGCAAGCGACACCAAGGTCTACACGGCGACGTTTACGCCGTCCGTGAACCTGGCGAGCGGAACGGCTGGCATCACGGTGGCGGCGGCGAACTACACGGACGCGGCCGGCAACAGCGGTGGGGCAGGCACGAGCCCGAGCATCACCATCGACACGGCGGCGCCGACGCTCAGCATCTCGTCGAGCAAGTCTGCGCTGAAGGCGGGCGAGACATCACTGATCACTTTCACGTTCAGCGAGGCGCCCACAGGCTTCGCCGAGAGCGACGTGGCCCTGAGCAACGGAACGCTGAGCGGCTTTGCGGTCAGCGCGAGTGACACCAAGGTCTACACGGCGACGTTTACGCCTTCTGTGAGCCTGGCGAGCGGAAACGCAAGCATCACGGTGGCAGCTGCAAACTACACGGATACGGCCGGCAACAGCGGTGGGGCAGGCACGAGCCCGAACGTCACCATCGACACGGCTGCGCCGACGCTCAGCATCTCGTCGAGCAAGTCGACGTTGAAGGCAGGTGAGACAGCGCTCATCACGTTCACGTTCAGCGAAGCACCCACGGGCTTTGCCGAGAGCGACATTGCCTTGTCCAACGGAACGTTGAGCGGGTTTGCCGTCAGCGCGAGCGACACCAAGGTCTATACGGCGACGTTCACTCCGACGGTTAACCTGGCAAGCGGAAACGCCAGCATCACGGTCGCCGCAGCGAACTACACGGATACGGCCGGCAATAGCGGTGGCGTGGGCACGACGCCGTCCATCACCATCGACACGGCGGCGCCGACGCTTAGCATCTCGTCGAGCAAGTCGACGTTGAAGGCTGGCGAAACCGCGCTGATCACCTTCACGTTCAGCGAGGCACCGACCGGGTTCGTCGAGAGCGACATTGCCTTGTCCAACGGTACGTTGAGCGGGTTTGCGGTCAGCACGACTGACACGAAGGTCTATACGGCGACGTTCACCCCGACGGTCAACCTGGCAAGCGGAACGGCCGGCATCACGGTGGCGGCGGCGAACTACACGGACGCGGCCGGCAACAGCGGAGGGGCGGGCACGAGCCCGAACATCACCGTCGACACGGTGGCGCCGACGCTGAGCATCTCGTCGAGCAAGTCGGCGTTGAAGGCAGGCGAAACCGCGCTGATCACCTTCACGTTCAGCGAGGCGCCCACGGGCTTTACCGAGAGCGACGTTGTTCTGAGCAATGGCACCTTGAGCGGCTTCGCCGTCAGCACGACCGACACCAAGGTCTACACGGCGACGTTCACGCCGTCCGTGAGCCTGGCGAGCGGAACGGCTGGCATCACTGTGGCAGCGGCGTCCTACACCGACGCAGCGACGAACAGCGGCGGCGCGGGCACGAGCCCGAGCATCAGCATTGACACGGCGGCGCCGACGCTCACCATCTCGACGAGCAAGTCTGCGCTGAAGGCGGGCGAGACAGCACTGATCACGTTCACGTTCAGCGAGGCACCGACGGGCTTTGCCGAGAGCGACATTGCCTTGTCCAACGGGACATTGAGCGGCTTCGCCGTCAGTGCGAGTGACACCAAGGTCTACACCGCGACGTTCACGCCGACGGTGAACTTGGCAAGCGGAACGGCTGGCATCACCGTGGCGGCGGCGTCCTACACCGACGCGGCGACCAACAGCGGCGGTGCGGGCACGAGCCCGAGCATCACCATCGACACGGCGGCACCGACGCTGAGCATCTCGTCGAGCAAGTCCACGTTGAAGGCAGGTGAGACGGCGCTCATCACGTTCACCTTCAGCGAGGCACCTACCGGGTTCGTCGAGAGCGACGTGGCCCTGAGTAACGGAACGCTGAGCGGCTTCGCCGTCAGCACGACTGACACGAAGGTCTACACGGCGACGTTCACGCCGACGGTGAACCTGGCGAGCGGAACGGCCGGTATCTCGGTGGCGGCAGCGTCGTACACCGATGCCGCGACCAACAGCGGCGGCGCTGGCACGAGCCCGAGCATCACCATCGACACGGCGGCACCGACGCTGAGCATCTCGTCGAGCAAGTCGACGTTGAAGGCCGGTGAGACGGCACTCATCACGTTCACGTTCAGCGAGGCACCTTCGGGCTTTGCCGAGAGCGACGTGGCTTTGACCAACGGCACGTTGAGCGGGTTTGCGGTCAGCGCGAGCGACACCAAGGTCTATACGGCGACGTTCACGCCTTCCGTAAGCCTGGCAAGCGGCAACGCCAGCATCACGGTGGCGGCGGCGTCGTACACCGATGCGGCGACCAACAGCGGTGGAGCGGGCACGACGCCGTCCATCACCATCGACACGGCGGCACCGACGCTCAGCATCTCGTCGAGCAAGTCGACGTTGAAGGCAGGCGAGACGGCTCTCATCACCTTCACGTTCAGCGAAGCGCCTACCGGGTTCGTCGAGAGTGACGTGTCTCTGACCAACGGCACGCTGAGCGGCTTTGCGGTCAGCGCCAGCGACACGAACGTCTACACGGCGACGTTCACGCCGACGGTGAACCTGGCGAGCGGAACGGCCGGTATCTCGGTGGCGGCAGCGTCGTACACCGATGCCGCGACCAACAGCGGCGGCGCGGGCACGACCCCGAGCATCACCATCGACACGGCAGCACCGACGCTCAGCATTTCGTCGAGCAAGTCGGCATTGAAGGCAGGCGAGACGGCGCTGATCACGTTCACGTTCAGCGAAGCACCTACCGGGTTCGTCGAGAGCGACGTGGCCCTGAGCAACGGAACGCTGAGCGGCTTTGCGGTCAGCGCGAGTGACACCAAGGTCTACACGGCGACGTTCACGCCTTCCGTGAGCCTGGCGAGCGGAAACGCAAGCATCACGGTGGCAGCTGCAAACTACACGGATACGGCCGGCAACAGCGGAGGCGCGGGCACGAGCCCGAGCATCACCATCGACACGGCAGCACCGACGCTGAGCATTTCGTCGAGCAAGTCGACGTTGAAGGCAGGTGAGACGGCGCTGATCACGTTCACGTTCAGCGAAGCGCCGACGGGCTTCGCCCAGAGCGACGTGGCCTTGAGCAACGGGACGTTGAGCGGGTTTGCGGTCAGCGCGAGCGACACCAAGGTCTACACGGCGACGTTCACGCCGTCCGTGAACCTGGCGAGCGGAACGGCTGGCATCACCGTGGCGGCGGCGTCCTATACCGACGCGGCGACCAACAGCGGCGGCGCGGGCACGAGCCCGAGCATCAGCATTGACACGGCGGCACCGACGCTCAGCATCTCGTCGAGCAAGTCGACGTTGAAGGCAGGTGAGACGGCGCTGATCACCTTCACGTTCAGCGAGGCACCCACCGGCTTCGTCGAGAGCGATGTGGCCTTGACCAACGGCACGCTGAGCGGGTTCGCCGTCAGCACGACCGACACCAAGGTCTACACGGCGACGTTCACGCCGACGGTCAACCTGGCTAGCGGTAACGCCAGCATCACGGTGGCGTCGGCGTCGTACACCGATGCGGCGACCAACAGCGGCGGGGCTGGCACGACGCCGTCCATCACCGTCGACACGGCGGCACCGACGCTGAGCATCTCGTCGAGCAAGTCGACGTTGAAGGCCGGTGAAACCGCGCTGATCACCTTCACGTTCAGCGAGGCGCCGACGGGTTTTGCCGAGAGCGACATTGCCTTGTCCAACGGTACGTTGAGCGGCTTCGCCGTCAGCACGACCGACACCAAGGTCTACACGGCGACGTTCACGCCGACGGTGAACTTGGCTAGCGGTACGGCCGGTATCACGGTGGCCGCTGCGAACTACACGGATACGGCCGGCAACAGTGGTGGGGCGGGCGCGACCCCGAGCATCACCATCGACACGGCGGCACCGACGCTGAGCATCTCGTCGAGCAAGTCGACGTTGAAGGCCGGTGAAACCGCGCTGATCACCTTCACGTTCAGCGAGGCACCTACCGGGTTCGTCGAGAGCGACGTGGCCTTGAGCAACGGGACGCTGAGCGGGTTCGCCGTTAGCGCGAGCGACACCAAGGTCTACACCGCGACGTTCACGCCGTCCGTGAGCCTCGCCAGCGGAACGGCCGGCATCACGGTGGCAGCCGCGAACTACACGGACACGGCTGGCAACAGTGGCGGCGCGGGCGCGACCCCGAGCATCACCATCGACACGGCGGCGCCGACGCTCAGCATCTCGTCGAGCAAGTCGGCGTTGAAGGCAGGCGAGACGGCGCTGATCACGTTCACGTTCAGCGAGGCACCTACCGGGTTCGTCGAGAGCGACATTGCCTTGTCCAACGGTACGTTGAGCGGCTTCGCCGTCAGCACGACCGACACCAAGGTCTACACGGCGACGTTCACGCCGACGGTGAACTTGGCTAGCGGCACGGCCGGTATCACGGTGGCCGCTGCGAACTACACGGACGCGGCCGGCAACAGTGGTGGGGCAGGCACGACCCCGGGTATCACCATCGACACGGTTGCGCCGACGTTGAGCATCTCGTCGAGCAAGTCGGCATTGAAGGCAGGCGAAACCGCGCTGATCACCTTCACGTTCAGCGAGGCGCCTTCGGGCTTTGCCCAGAGCGACGTTGCCCTGACCAATGGCACGCTGAGCGGCTTCGCCGTGAGTGCCAGCGACGCCAAGGTCTACACAGCAACGTTCACGCCGTCCGTGAACCTGGCGAGCGGAACGGCTGGCATTACAGTGGCAGCGGCGTCGTACACGGACGCGGCGACCAACAGCGGCGGCGCGGGCACGTCGCCGTCCATCACCATCGACACGGCAGCGCCGACGCTCAGCATCTCGTCGAGCAAGTCCGCGTTGAAGGCTGGCGAGACAGCACTGATCACTTTCACGTTCAGCGAGGCGCCGACGGGCTTTGCCGAGAGCGACGTGGCGCTGACCAACGGCACGCTGAGCGGGTTTGCGGTCAGCGCGAGCGACACCAAGGTCTACACCGCGACGTTCACACCGTCCGTAAGCCTGGCGAGCGGCAACGCCAGCATCACGGTGGCGGCTGCGAACTACACGGACACGGCCGGCAATAGCGGCGGCGCGGGCACGACGCCGTCCATCACCATCGACACGGCGGCGCCGACGCTCAGCATCTCGTCGAGCAAGTCGACGTTGAAGGCAGGTGAGACGGCGCTGATCACCTTCACGTTCAGCGAAGCACCTACCGGGTTCGTCGAGAGCGACGTGGCCCTGAGCAACGGAACGTTGAGCGGGTTTGCCGTCAGCACGACCGACACCAAGGTCTACACGGCGACGTTCACGCCGTCCGTGAACCTGGCGAGCGGAAACGCCAGCATCACAGTGGCGGCTGCGAACTACACGGATACGGCCGGCAATAGCGGTGGGGCAGGCACGAGCCCGAGCGTCACCATCGACACGGCAGCACCGACGCTGAGCATCTCGTCGAGCAATTCGACACTGAAGGCAGGTGAGACCGCGCTGATCACGTTCACGTTCAGCGAGGCACCGACCGGGTTCGCCGAGAGCGACGTGGCTCTGAGCAACGGAACGTTGAGCGGCTTTGCGGTCAGCGCAAGTGACACGAAGGTCTACACGGCGACGTTCACGCCTTCCGTGAACCTGGCGAGCGGAACGGCTGGCATCACGGTCGCCGCTGCGAACTACACGGACACGGCCGGCAACAGCGGCGGCGCGGGCACGACGCCGTCCATCACCATCGACACGGCGGCACCGACGCTCAGCATCTCGTCGAGCAAGTCGACGTTGAAGGCAGGTGAGACAGCGCTGATCACCTTCACGTTCAGCGAGGCGCCGACAGGCTTCGTCGAGAGCGACATTGCCTTGTCCAACGGTACGTTGAGCGGGTTCGCCGTCAGCGCGAGTGACACGAAGGTCTACACCGCGACGTTCACGCCCACGGTGAACCTGGCGAGCGGAACGGCCGGCATCACGGTAGCGGCTGCGAACTACACGGACGCGGCCGGCAACAGTGGCGGGGCGGGCACGAGCCCGAACATCACCATCGACACGGCCGCGCCGACGCTCAGCATCTCGTCAAGCAAGTCTGCGCTGAAGGCGGGCGAGACAGCACTGATCACGTTCACGTTCAGCGAGGCGCCCACGGGCTTTGCCGAGAGCGACGTTGCGTTGTCGAACGGCACGTTGAGCGGTTTCGCCGTCAGCGCGAGCGACACCAAGGTCTACACGGCGACGTTCACGCCGACGGCCAGCCTGGCCAGCGGTTCGGCCGGCATCACGGTCGCCGCTGCGAACTACACGGACACGGCCGGCAACAGTGGCGGGGCGGGCACGACGCCGTCCGTCAGCATCGACACGCTCGCGCCGGTCCTGGACGCCGGTGCGCTGAGCCTGCGCACGACCGACGGTTCGAACGTGGTCAAGAGCTCGGGGCTGAAGGAGGGCGACAAGGTCGTGCTCACGGTGGCGCTGGGAGAGGCTGCGAGCGGTCTGAGCGGCTTGCCCACCGGCAACAACGCGACCACCCTCAAGGTGGGCGGCACGGCCAAGGGCGCGACCTGGAGCACGAGTGGAAACAACCTGCTGCTGACCTACACGGTCGGTGCGAGCGACAGCGGCACCATCACGGTCGACGCCGCGGCGCTGGTCACGGCGCTGGGCAGTGGCATCACGGATACGGCGGGCAATGCCGCCAGCATCCCGACCTTCACGGCTGTTCCGTCGCCGACCAGCACGGTGGACACGGCCGTGCCGACCTTCAGGACGGTCACCATCAGCGGCGCCGATTCGTCGAACAACGCCAAGACCGGCAACCTCATTGCCGGCGACAAGATCAAGGTCACGCTCACCGGCAGCGAGACCTTGCTGGTGGCGGGCGGCAAGCCCACCTACGCGATCGACGTGGGCGGGACGACGCGGCAGGCCACCTACGAGTCGGGGTCGGGTTCGAGCTCGCTGGTCTTCTACTACGTCATCGCGGCGGCGGAGGCCGACACCAGCGGCGGCATCACGGCCGCTGCAGGTGCGGCCACGGTGACGCTGGCCTCGGGGGTGAGCATCACCGACCGGGCCGGCAACACCGCCGATGCGTCGACCGTGCCGGTCGTGAGTTCGGGCGCGAACAGCATCGTCGTGGTCAACGACACCACGGCGCCGACGGTCAGTTCGGTCAGCATCACCAGTGCCACCAACCAGATGGGCACCTGGCTGAACACGGATGACGAGGTCAGCGTGACCGTCACCTTCAGCGAGCCCGTGGTGGTCGATGCGACCGGCGGAACCCCGCGCATCGCGTTGACCATCGGCCTGTCGACCGTGCAGGCCGCCTATGCCAGCGGCTCGGGCTCGTCCAGCCTCGTCTTCAAGTACACGATTGCCGCCGGCGACACCGAAGGCACCGGCATCGCCATCGGCGCCAGCACGCTGGCCCTCAATGGCGGGACCATCAAGGATCCGGCGGGCAATGCGACAACCCTGACGCATCTGGCCGCAGCGGCCGATCCCAGCTATCAGGTCGACACCGCAGCGCCCACGCTCAGCGTGGTCATCAGCGGCACCGACGCCAGCGGTTCGGCGAAGACGACGGCCTTGGGCGTCGGCGACAAGGTCAAGGTCACCGTCACCGGCAACGAGACCCTGCGCACCAGCGGCGCGGCGACCCTGTCGATCGACGTGGGCGGGGTGACCCGGACCGCCACGCTCGACTCCGGCGACAACTCCCGCAACCTGGTGTTCCTGTACACCGTCCAGAGCGGTGACTTCGACAACAGCGGCGGCATCACGGCGGTGGCGCAATCGCTGGCGAATGTCACCGACCGTGCCGGCAATGCGCCCGCAGGCACGACGCCCGTGCCGGCCGTGGCCGCGAGCAGCAACACGGTGTCGGTCGATGCGGTCGGGGCACCCACGGCCACCATCTCGACGCTGAGCCTGAGTGCGGACACCTCGCCCTCCGGCACGGCGAGCGGCAGTGCCTTGCTGTCGGACTTCGTCACGAAGACGGCGTCGCAGTCCATCACCGGAACGCTGAGTGCCGCCCTGGCGACCGGCGAGGTGGTCGAGATCAGCCTGAACAAGGGCAGCACCTGGGCCAACGTGTCGACCCAGCCGACGGCGGGCGCCACGTCCTTCAGCCACTCGGCCACGCTCAGCGGCAGCAGCACGATGATGGTCCGGGTCAAGAACAGCACGACCTCGAAGGCCGGCACGGCGCTGAGCCAGGGCTACAGCCTGGACGACAGCATCAGCAGCACGTTCAGCCTGGGCGAGGCCGTGACCACGCAGCCGATCATCTCCGGCACGACCGATGCGGATGCGACGGTCACCTTGCAGCTGGACAACGACAACAACGTGGCCAACGGCTACGAGGTCAGCTATCAGGTGACGGCCAATTCGTCGGGATACTGGTCGGTCAACACGGCCACGGCCACGCCGACCAGCGGCACGCTGACCTGGGTGAACGGCAACACCGCCAATGCCAAGGTCACGGCGACCGATGCGGCGGGCAACACGGTGGACAAAACCTCGTCGAACGTGCCGGTCTCCACGTCGACCTATGCGGTCTCGAATGCCAGCGTGATCGAGGGCACGTCGGGCACGAAGACGATGGCCTTCCTGGTCACGCGGACCGGTGACCTGTCGGCGGCCGGCACAGTGACGTATGCCGTCAATGCGAACAGCTCGGCCCGCAGCCTCGCCAACGTGTCGATCGTCAATGGCAACTTCTCGTCGGGCAGCCTGTCGGGCTGGACGGCAGCGGCTGGCGCGGGTGTCGCGCCCACCTTCTCGGCGGGTGCGGCACTCTTCAGCAATACCACGGCGGTGCAGGGCGGGTCGCTGTCGCAGACGTTCACGACGGTGGTCGGTCAGACCTACACCGTCAACTGGGATCAGAGCTCCTCGGAGAATGTCAGCGTCCAGGCGACGGGCGCTGCGAGCGCACAGGTCTTCTCCAAGGCGGGGACCAACAGCTATTCATTCGTGGCGACCAGTGCCGCGACGACGCTGACCTTTGCTGATGCCACATCGGCCATGATCTCCACCGTCTTGCTCGACAACATCTCGGTCGTCCATTCCGGCTCGGACTACAGCGGCGCGTCCTCCCAGACATTGAGCTTCGAGGCTGGCGAGACGAGCAAGCTGGTGACCTTCACCGTCAACGGCGACTACTTCAAGGAAGTCAACGACAAGCTGCAGATCGACCTGTCTGGTGCTACCAATGGCTCACTGCTCAAGAGCAATGGAACCGGGACGTTGCTGGAGATCGACACGACGCGGATGCAGGCGGCCTACAGCCTGGAGGACATCAACACCAACCTGGCCACGGCGGCGGTGAGGGTGCGGCGTTCTTCCGACAACACCGAGCAGGACATCGGTTTCGATGTCTACGGCCGGCTCGACCGGGTCGCACTGCTGGCATTCGTCGGGACCGGCGCGTCGTCGAAGGGCTATGTCACGAAGTGGTACGACCAGTCGGGCAACAGCCGTGACATGGCCCAGACCACCGCCGGCAGCCAGGGCGTGATCGTCAACAACGGGGTTCTGGTGACCCGAGCTGACGGGTCGGTGGGCATCAGCTTCAACACGTCAGCCAACGGTGCCAACGACGACTTCATGGTGACCACCGGCGTGGCTGCGACGGACTGGCGCAGCGTGCTGATCTCGGTGAAGGCGCAGTCGACGGGAACCAGTCCGGGCACGATGTTCAATCTGGGAGACGTCAACGTCGGTCGATTGAGTTCCCACTATCCCGACCTGACCGGTTTCACCTGGGACGTCTATGACTTCGCAGAAGCCAACGGCGGTCGTCTGCAAGGGGGGACGGTGCTCCAGAACGTGGCCAACGACATCATCTTCGAGGCCCACCGGGACAACGCGACGGCGGGCAATGCAGCCCAGAACTATGTCGACGCAACGCAGACCATCTTCATGGACGGCACGCGCATCGCGAGCGACAGCAACCTGACCAGCAGCGGCATCCGCACGACCGGCACCTGGCGTCTCGCAGAACAGGACACCGCCAACTATTTCCAGCAGATGACGATCAGCGAGTTCACGATCTACCTGTCCAAGGACAACAGCATCCCGACGATCCAGACCCTGCGCGGGTCGTCGGACGCCGATGTCATCACCTATGCGGGCGAGTCGCTGGTCGGCATCGATGGCGGTGCGGGCAGCGACGTGCTGTACCTGTCGGGTGCGATCAACTTCAACCCCACCGCAGCGTTCACGGCGGGCATGAAGAACATCGAGCAGGTCTGGGCGGCCAACGGGGCGAACAACACCATCACGCTGACCGATGCGGCGCTGGCGACCAATGGCTCGTCGCTGGTGATCAACATGAACGCCGGTGACGCGGTCGTGCTCAACGGGACCAGCTACACGCACGGCGACAGCCAGCAGACGCTGGTGCTGGGGACCACCGGCGCGGACACGCTGCTGGCGACCTTTGCCAATGACCGGATGATCGGGCGCGGAGAGGCCGACACCTTCAAGTGGCTGGCCACGCAGACCGGATCGGACACGGTCAGCGACTTCTCGACCACCACCACCAACGGCCAGGACAAGCTGGACATCTCGGCGCTGCTGAAGGGCTACGCCAGCAGCGCGAACCTGGCCGACTGGGTGACGCTGGTGAGCGAAAGCTCGGCGACCACCTTCACGGTGGACCTGGACGGCGCCGACAGCGGCACGGCGACACAGGCCATCGTGCTCAGTGGCGTCAACCCGGCCTACACGCTTTCCGAATGGCTCAGCAACGGCCTGTTGAAGGTGATCTGAGGCCGCGCGAGGATCAGCGCCGCACGCCGACCCCCAGGGGGGTTGGCGGAACGCCCGCTGGCACGCGCCCGTAGGCGTGCGGCAGCGAGACGGTGCGCAGCTGCGGCAGGACCTTGGTGCCGAAGGTCTCGCACTCGTCCAGATGCGGGTAGCCCGAGAAGATGAAGGCGCGCATGCCCATCGCCATGTACTCGTGGATGCGCGTCAGCACCTGGTCGACGCTGCCGACCAGCGCCGCGCCGCAGCCGCTGCGGGCGCGGCCGATGCCCGTCCACAGCAGGTCCTCGACATAGCCGTCGTCATCGGCCTTGTCGCGGTTGGCGCGTTGCAGCGCCACGCCCAGGCTGGTGGCATCGAGCGCGCGGCTGCGGATCGCGCGGCCCTGCTCGTCGTCCAGCATCGAGACGAGTTCCCGGGCGTATTCGCGCGCCTCGGCCTCGGTGTCGCGCACGATCATGTGGACGCGCAGGCCGTAGTCCAGCACGCGGCCGTGGCGCTGCGCCTGCTCGTGGACGTCCTTCATGCGTTGCGCCAGCAGCTCGCGTGGCTCGGGCCACATCAGGTAGGTGTCGCAGTGTTCGCCGCACAGCGCGAGCGCGTCCGGGCTGTAGCCGCCGAAGTAGAGCAAGGGCCCGCCGTTGACCTGATAGGGCCGGGCCGGATCGGTCGACAGGCCCTTGAGCTGGTAGACCGTGCCGTCGAAGTCGATCGTGTCGCGGGTCCAGGCCTGCTTGAGGATCTGCACGACCTCGCTCGAACGCCGGTAGCGCAGCTCGCTGCTGTCCTGCTGGCCGGGGAAATCCGACGAGATCACGTTGAGCGTCAGCCGGCCCTGCAGCAGGTGGTCCAGCGTGGCCACGGTGCGGGCCAGCATGACCGGGTGCATCTCGCCGCAGCGGATGGCTGCCAGCAGGTTCATGCGCGAGGTCAGCGGCGCCATCGCGGCGACGAAGCTCAGCGTGTCCTGGCCGACCTGGTAGGACGACGGGCAGAGGATGTTGCGAAAGCCCAGCGCCTCGGCCCGCAGCGCGATGTCGCGGGTGTGTGCCCAGCTGCTGCGCAAGCTGCCGTCGGGCACGCCCAGGTGGCGGTAGTCGTCCGAACACAGCGGCGCGAACCAGGACACCTCCGCGCCGTCGATGTCGGCGCCTCTGATGGGGACGATGCTCATCGCCGACTCCTCTCGTTGAATCTTCCGGACATGAATCAATCGTAGAGGACTTGGGGCCCTCTGAGACCCCCGGACGCCGCCGGGACGGGTAAGTCCCGAGCACACCGTTTGCCATACTGGCGCGATGCCGAATGCCCCCGTCAGGCCCGTCACGCCGGCCACGTCGCCCGCCCTGCCGGTCTACCGCCAGGTCGCCGAGCTGCTGGCGCGACAGATCCGCGCCGGCTACTGGCACGAGGGCGAACGGCTGCCGCCGGAGGCCGAACTGGCCGTCACGCTGGGCGTCGCGGTGGGCACGCTGCGCAAGGCGCTGGCGATGCTGGCCGAGCAGGAACTGCTGGAGCGGGTGCAGGGTTCGGGCACCTACGTCAAGCGGCTGTCGCGGCGGCGCCGGCTCTACGAGCTGCTGCGGCTGGAGCTGCGCCACACCGGCCCGGGCCTGCCGACCGCGCGCATCCTGGACGTCGCGCGCTGCCCGCATCCGGCCGGCGTGCCGGCCTTCGGGGCGATGGCTGGGGAGACCGGCGACACGGCCTGGCGGGTACGCCGGCTGCGTTTCCTGAGTGGCGAGCCGGTCGCGCTGGAGGAGATCTGGTTCAGCGCCGTCCGCTGCGACCACCTGCAGGCCGACGAGCTGGGCGACTCGATGTACCTGTTCTACCAGCAGCGTTTCCAGCTCTGGATCGCCCGTGTCGAGGACCGCCTGGGCGCCGCGCCGGTGCCCGAGTGGGCGGTGCCGCCGTTCGGGCTGCAGGCGGGCGAGGCCGCCGGCCACATCGAACGCATCGCCTGGACCGCCGGCAACGTGGTGGCCGAGTTCTCGCAGACCTGGTTCGACCCGCAACGCAGCTGCTACGCGTCGCGGCTGAGCCAGTGAACGGCGCGGCCCGGCGCTGCGGGCAGGGCGGTTTCCTACACTCGCGACCATGCGCCCGTCGTCTGTCACCTCGTCCCCTTTCACGTCCCGGATCTCCGACCTCGAACAGCCCCTGATCGAGCGCGGCGCCAAGCCCGTGCACGTGCGGCGGCTGCTGCGCACCTGGCTGAACGCGCTGCCCGAGGACGCCGGCCGCAGCAAGCCCGAGCACTTCCTGCCGCAGGCCGTGCGCGACGCGTTGCCCGGCTGGCGGGCGACGCTGGACGCTCTGGCGCGGCTGCATTCGCAACACCCCGGCGAGGACGGCTCGGCGCGCCTGCTGGTCGACCTGGCCGACGGCCAGCAGGTCGAGAGCGTGCTGCTGCAGCGTGACGGCCTGTGCGTGTCGACGCAGGTCGGCTGCGCGGTCGGCTGCGTGTTCTGCATGACCGGGCGCGAGGGCCTGATCCGCCAGGTCGGCAGCGCCGAGATCGTCGCCCAGGTGGCGCTGGCGCGGCGGCTGCGGCGGGTCCGCAAGGTCGTCTTCATGGGCATGGGCGAGCCGGCCCACAACCTCGACAACGTGATGGCGGCGATCGAGCTGCTGGGCACCGTCGGCGGCATCGGCCACAAGGAGCTGGTGTTCTCGACGGTGGGCGACGAACGGGTCTTCGAGCGCCTGCCGCAAGGCCCCGTCAAGCCGGCGCTGGCGCTGTCGCTGCACACCACCAAGGCGGACCTGCGGGCGCAGCTGCTGCCGCGTGCGCCGCGCTACGAGCCGGCCGAGCTGCTGGCGCGTGGCGAGGCCTACGCGCGGGCCACCGGCTACCCGATGCAGGTGCAGTGGACGCTGCTGCGCGGCGTCAACGACGGTGCCGACGAGCTCGACGCGCTGGTCGAGCTGATGCGCGGCAAGTACGCGGTGCTGAACATGATCCCGTACAACAGCGTGCCCGACCTGCCGTTCGAGCGCCCGGACTGGGAACAGGCGGCGGCCATCGCCCGCCACCTGCACCGGAGCGGCGTGCTGACCAAGCTGCGCCAGTCGGCCGGGCAGGACGTCGACGGCGGTTGCGGCCAGCTGCGCGCCCGTGCGGCGATCGAGCGGCCGGTCAAGGTGGTGCGCAAGGCCGCGTCGCCGGTGGCTCAGGACCTGAGCCACTGAGCCGGCCGGCGACGCGCGCGGTCGTCAGAGGCTCGCGGCGGCCCGCTTGCCCAGCTCCAGCTTGGCGATGGCGCTGCGGTGGACCTCGTCCGGGCCGTCGACCAGCCGCACCGTGCGTTCGTGGGCATAGGACTCGGCCAGCCAGAAGTCCTGGCTGACACCGGCCGCGCCATGCGCCTGGATGGCCCAGTCCAGCACCTGGCAGGACACGTTCGGCGCCACCACCTTGATCATCGCGATCTCGCTGCGGGCGGCCTTGTTGCCGGCGGTGTCCATCTTCCAGGCCGCATGCAGCGTCAGCAGCCGGGCCTGGTCGATCAGGCAGCGCGACTCGGCGATGCGTTCATGCCAGACCGACTGTTCCGACAGCGCCTTGCCGAAGGCGATGCGGCTGCGCAGCCGGTCGACCATCAGCTCCAGCCCGCGTTCGGCCGCGCCGATCGAGCGCATGCAGTGGTGGATGCGGCCCGGTCCGAGCCGGCCCTGCGCGATCTCGAAGCCGCGGCCTTCGCCGAGCAGGATGTTCGAGGCCGGCACGCGCACGTCGTCGAGCACGACCTCCATGTGGCCGTGTGGCGCGTCGTCGTAGCCGAACACGCTGAGGTGACGCAGCACCTGCACGCCCGGCGTGTCGCGTGGCACCAGCACCATCGACTGCTGCTGGTGGCGGGCCGCGTCCGGGTCGGTCTTGCCCATCACGATGAAGATCTCGCAGTGCGGGCTGCCGGCACCGGAGCTGAACCACTTGCGGCCGTTGATGACGTAGTCGTCGCCGTCGCGGCGGATGCTGCACTGGATGTTGGTCGCGTCCGACGAGGCCACCGCCGGCTCGGTCATCAGGAAGGCCGAGCGGATGTGGCCTTCGAGCAGCGGCGTCAGCCAGCGCTCCTTCTGGGCCTCGGTCGCATAGCGCGCCAGCGTTTCCATGTTGCCGGTGTCGGGCGCGTTGCAGTTGAAGACCTCGGCCGACCAGGTGACGCGGCCCATCACCTCGCACAGCGGTGCGTAGTCCAGGTTGCTGATGCCGCCGTGGCCACGCCACTCGTGCGGCAGGAACAGGTTCCACAGCCCGGCCTCGCGGGCCAGCGGCTTCAGCTCCTCGATCAGCGGGCTGACGATCCACGGGTTGCCGGCCCGCCGGGCGGCGTCGATCTCGGCGGCGTAGCGGCCCTCGTTCGGGTAGATGTGGCGCTCGTAGAAGGCGTTCAGCCGTTCGAGCAGGTCGCGGGTGCGGGGGGACGGTTCGGTCAGCATGTCGGGGCTCCCGCCGCCTTCTCACGAGGCGGCTGACCCGGATTGCAGCACCTCGTCCGGCGCCTGTCGGTCGCGCAGGCGACGCGGCCGTGCCCTGCCTGACGGTTTCACGCCGCCGCGCCGGCCGGCCAGGTGAACTCGCCGTCGGCCAGCGCGGCCAGGCGCGGGTGCTCGGTCACCACCAGCAGGGCGGCGCCGTGGCCGGAAACCGCCTCGTGCAGGGCGTCTCGCACGCGGCTGACGTCGTCGTCGTCCAGACCGTGTTCGGGGCGGTCGATCAGCAGCACGCGCGGGCGGTGGATCAGCGCGCGCGCCAGCAGCCCCAGCCGCTGGGCGCGTCCGGGCAGGAAGGCGGCCTGCACGTCGGCCAGCGCGCCCAGGCCGAGCCGGACCAGCGCGGCGTCGGCCTGGGTCAGTGCCTCGTGCGGTGGCAGGTGGTGCAGCAGCAGCGGGACCATCAGGTTGTCGCGCAGGCTCAGGTGGGCGCGCAGCCGGTCGCTGCGGCGCAGCACCGCGACCTCGCGCTGGACCTTGTGGCGCCGGTCGGCTTCGGCCAGCGACCAGATCTCTTCGCCGCCCAGCCAGCAGCCGCCGTCGATCGGTGGCATGCGGCCGGTCAGCAGGTCGGCCAGCCGTTCGACGTCACCGGGCGCCAGGCCGCGCAGGCGCACCGCCTCGGCGCTGTCGACCCGCCACATCAGCGGGCCGCCACGGGCCTGCAGGTCGACCAGGATCAGCGGCTCGTGGCGCCAGTGGCGGTGGATCGGCTGCAGGCGCTCGGCCGGCGGCGGGCCGGGCGGCTGGTAGGGCAGGGCGGTGGCAGTCAGGGCCAGGGCGGGGTTCATCGCGGCTCCGTCGGGTGGGGATGCGCCAATCTAGGCAGCCGGCCGCCCCGCCATGTTTCGCCCGATGCGCCGCGCGTGACGCCGCGTGACACGGACATGCGCGGCGTCACCGCAGCGCACGCGGGCCCCCTGCAGCCCGGCCGGCGCGCCGCGACGATGGCGTCATGCCGACTCACACCACGTCTTCCGGGCGACCGTGCCGCCGTTCCGGCCGTCCTGCCCGTCTGGCGGGCGCACTGGCGCTCGTCTTCGCCGCGCCGGCCGCCTTCGCCGCCGCCGGCACCTGTTCGACCCCGACGGACCTGCCGCTCGAACCGCGCGCCGCCGTCGCCCGGGCGCTCTGCGACAGCCCCGAGCTGCGCGCGGTGCAGGCCCGTGTCACGCGGGCCGGTGCCAGCCGCGACGAGGCTGCCGCCGCCAGCGCCGTGTCGACCCAGCTGGGTGTCTCCGGCCTGGCCACGCAGGACCTGGGCGGCGGTCTGGCCCGCAGCGACAGCCGGGTGCTGTGGCCGTCGATCGGGGTCAGCCGCACGCTCTGGGACCAGGGCCGCACGGCGCAGGCCGTCGCGCAGGGCGACCTGCAGATCCAGGCCGAACGCACGGCCGCCGAGGCGCGCGCCCGCAGCCTGGCCGACGAGACGCTGACGCGCTACTTCGAGCTGCTGTCGGCGCTGGTCCGGCTCGACGCGGCGCGCCTGTCGGCCGAGGTCAGCCGCAACAGCCTGCTGCTGGTCGACGCCCGCCTGAAGGCCGGCCTGGCGACCCGTGTCGACCGCCTGAGCGCGGAGTCGGCGCTGGCCGAATCGGTGCGCCAGGTGCGCGAGATCGAGGCCGACAGCCAGCGCCTCGAAGGCCAGCTGGCGCGGCGGCTGGGCCTGCCGGTGCAGATCGGTTCGATCCGCCTGCCGGTCGGCCTGCTGGCCGGTCGCGATCCGGCGATCCGGCTGGTCGACGAGCCGCCGGCGGTCGACATCGCCATCGCCCGCGCCGAAGCGGCCGACCCGACGCTGGCCGAACTCCGCCTGCGTCTGGATGCCGCCCGCGCCGCCGTCGAACGGGCGCGGCTGGGCAATGCCTGGAATGTGCAGGCCAGCCTGTCGACGGGGCCGCGGGCCCAGGGCGGCAGCGCGCTGGCCGGCACGGCGCTGCGCTGGCACAGCGAGGCCAGCCTGAGTGCCAGCCGCACGCTCGGCGACGGCGGCGCGCAGGACGCCCGGCTGCGTCAGGCGCTGGCCGATGAAGACAGCGCCCGCATCGCGATCGAGCAGCAGCGGCTCGACCTGGACCAGTCGTCCTGGCAGCGCTGGTCGCGCCGCGTCCAGGCGGTCGACGCGCTGCAGGCCCGCGAACAGGCCTGGCGCGCGGCCGTCGCGGTGGCCGAGGCGCGGGCGCGCCAGTACGAGGCCGGCGCCGGCAACCTGTCCGACCTGCTGGCCGCGCAGGCCGACATGGCCGCCAAGCTGAGTCTGCATGAAGCCGCCCAGGTCGAGCGTGTCGCCGCCGAGGCCGCGCTGGCGCTGGTGCTGGGCGAGCTGGACGGCCTGCTGGCCGAAGCGACGCGGCCGTCCTGACCCAGACCCTGACGCAGACCCGAACCCGTCATGAGAAAGACATCGCCATGAACCCCAACCCGAGCTCACACGACCCGTCGGCGCCGTCCGACACCTGGCGCCGCCGCCTGCTGGCGCTGACGCTGCTGGCCGCCGGTGGCGCCGCCCTGCTGCTGGCGCTGGTGCTGCGGCCCGAGGGCGATGCGGCGGCGGCGACCTCCGCGCCGAACGCCGTCCCGACCACCAGCCGCTGGATGACCCAGACCGTCGAGACCGGCGACCTGCAGCGCGCCGTCACCGCCACCGGCACGCTCAACGCGGTCAACCTGGTGCAGGTCGGCAGCCAGGTGTCGGGCACGATCAAGGCGCTGCACGTCGACTACAACAGCCCCGTCAGGCGTGGCCAGCTGCTGGCCGAGATCGACACCGCCGCGCTCGATGCCGACCTGGCCTCGGCCAGCGCCGCCCGCGACAGCGCGCAGGCCGGCGTGACGCTGGCGCGCAGCCAGCTCGAACGCGAACGCTGGCTGCTCGACCAGGGCCTGATCAGCCAGAGCCAGTACGACCAGACCCGCCAGCAGCACGACAGCGCCCAGGCCCAGCTGCGCCAGCAGGAGGCGGCGCTGGCGCGGGCCCGCAACGCCCGCAGTCATGCCGAGATCCGCTCGCCGGTGGCCGGCACGGTGGTGTCGCGCGACATCGCGGTCGGCCAGACGCTGCAGGCCTCGTTCGCGGCGCCGACGCTGTTCCGCATCGCCGAGGACCTGCGCGAGATGCAGATCGAGGCCAGCGTGGCCGAGGCCGACATCGGCCTGGTGCAGCCCGGCCAGACGGTCACCTACACGGTCGACGCCTGGCCGGACGAGACCTTCGAGGGTCGCGTCGTGCAGGTCCGCAACAACTACGCGGTGCAGCAGAACGTCGTCACCTACACGGTGGTGATCCGCACGCGCAACGAGGCCCTGCTGCTGCGCCCGGGCATGACCGCCTACCTGCGCATCGAGGCCGGCCGTCGCCAGGCCGTGCTGCGCCTGCCGAATGCGGCGCTGCGTTATCAGCCGAGCGCGGCGGCGGTCGGCAACGCCGCGGCGACCGGTGCGACCGGTGCGGCCGGCACGGCCGTGCCGCGTTCGGTCTCGACCGTGTGGCTGCTCGCGCCCGGTGCCGCCGCGCCGCAGGCCGTGCGCGTGCGCACCGGCCTGAGCGATGGCCGCTGGACCGAGCTGGTCGAGGTGCGCGAGCCGGCCGGGCTGGCGCTGAAGGCCGGCGATGTGCTGGTGATCGGCGAGCCGCCGAAGGCCGACGGCTTCGCGCCGCCGAAGCTGCTGTGAAGGCCGCCATGTTCCCGTGCCACCCGCGCCAACCGCGCCAGCCCGACTTCGGCCCGACGCTGCAGCTCGACGAGACCGACCCGCCGCCGCTGGTCGCCTGCCACGGCCTGTCGCGCCGCTACCGCATCGGCGAGACCGAGTTCGTCGCCTTGCGCGGTGTCGACCTGGTCGTGCCGGCGGGGCAGTTCGTGGCCATCACCGGGGCGTCCGGTTCGGGCAAGTCGACGCTGCTGAACCTGATCGGCGGGCTGGACCGGCCGAGCGCCGGCCGGGTCGAGATCGAGGGCGTCGACTTGGCCCGCCTGGACGATGCCGCGCTGGCCGATTGCCGCAACCGCCGCATCGGCTTCGTGTTCCAGCAGTTCCAGCTGCTGGGCCGCGACAGCGCGCGCCGCAACGTCGAACTGCCGATGCTGTATGCCGGCTGGGATGCGGCCCGGCGACGCGCACGTGCGCTGGAACTGCTGGCGCGCTTCGGCCTGGCCGGCCATGCCGACAAGCGGCCGTCGCAGCTCAGCGGCGGCCAGCAGCAGCGGGTCGCGATCGCCCGGGCGCTGGCGCTGTCGCCGCCGCTGATCCTGGCCGACGAGCCGACCGGCGCGCTCGATTCGGCCACCGGCGCCGAGGTCATGGCCGTGCTGCGCGGCCTGTGCCGCGACGAGGGCCGCACCGTCGTGATGGTCACGCACGACGCGGCGCTGGCCGCCCGCACCGACCGGATCGTGCGCTGCGCCGACGGCCGCGTGGTGGCCGATGACCCCGTGCGGGCCGACGCGCTGGAGGCCACGTCATGAACCTGCGCACCTTGCTGGCCGAGGCCTGGCACGCCCTGCTGGCGCACCGGCTGCGCTCGCTGCTGACGATGCTGGGCGTGGTCATCGGCGTGGCCTCGGTGATCATGATGCTGGCCATCGGCGAGGGCTCGCGGCTGAGCGTGGCCCGGGCGATCGGCAAGCTCGGCACGAGCCAGCTGATGGTGATGCCCGGTGCGCCGCGTGGCGGCGGCGTGCGCGGTGCCGACGGCGCGATGCCGACGCTGACGCTGGCCGATGCCGACGCGATCGGCGAGCTCTACAGCGTCGAGGCCGCCGCCCCGGTCACGCAGGGCAGCGTGCAGGTGATCGCCGCCGGTGCCAACAAGAGCACCACGCTGACCGGCACGACGCCGGCGTGGTTCGCGATCCAGCAGGTCGACCTGACCGAGGGCCGCGCCTTCGATGCGGCCGAGGTCCGCACCGGCGCGAACGTCGTCGTGATCGGCCCGACCGTCCGCCAGGCCCTGTTCGGCGATGCGCCCGCGCTGGGCGCGACGCTGCGGGTGCAGCGCCAGATGCTGACCGTCATCGGCGTGCTGAAGGCGCGTGGCCAGGGCTTCGGCGGGCAGGACCAGGACGACGTGCTGCTGGTGCCGGTGACGACCGCGCAGCGCCGCCTGTCGGGCGTGTCCTTCCCGGGCAGCGCCGGCATGGTGGTGGTGGCGTCGCGCCTGCCGCAGCAGAAGGGCTACACGCAGTCGGAGATCGAGTCGCTGCTGCGCCAGCGCCACCGCATCGCCAGCGGGGCCGAGGACGACTTCAGCGTGCGTGACCTGTCGGCGCTGGGCGAGACGCTGGCCTCGACCTCGCGCGTGCTGTCGCTGCTGCTGGGTTCGATCGCCTTCATCTCGCTGGGCGTCGGCGGCATCGGGATCATGAACATCATGCTGGTCAGCGTCAGCGAACGGACCCGCGAGATCGGCCTGCGCAAGGCCCTGGGCGCACGCCGTGCCGACGTGCTGCGGCAGTTCCTGGTCGAGGCGGTGCTGCTGTCGATCGGCGGCGCGGCGGTCGGTGTCGCGTTGGGCACCGGCGTGGCGCTGGCGCTGCGCGCGGGCGGCATGTCGGTCGTGTTGCCGGTCTGGGCCTATGCGCTGTCGGTCGGCGTCGCGGCGGCGACCGGGCTGCTGTCGGGCGTCTGGCCGGCCCGGCGGGCGGCGGCGCTGTCGCCGGTCGAGGCCTTGCGACAGGCCTGAACGCGCCCCCGATGGCCCGGAACCTGCGTCGACTTTGCCTATGCTCGCGGCCTGCGCCGCACCGAACCCGTGGATCCCCGAACCCTGATTGGCCCGATGAACACGAGCTCCCGCCCCTATCACCTCTATGTCGTCGAGGACGATGCCGCGCTGCGCGACATGCTGGCCGGCTACCTGGAGAAGCAGGGCCTGGTCGTCACGACCATGCCCAGCGCCGAGGACATGCTGCACCGCATCCACCGGCTGCGCCCGGACCTGATCGTGCTGGACGTCGGCCTGCCCGGCCTGTCGGGCCTGCAGGCCTGCCAGCGACTGCGTGCCGAAGGCGACCGCGTGCCGGTCATCCTGCTGACCGCGCGCAGCGAGGAGGTCGACCGCGTGCTGGGGCTGGAGATGGGCGCTGACGACTACCTCGTCAAGCCGTTCTCGGCCCGCGAGCTGCTGGCGCGCATCCATGCGGTGCTGCGCCGGGCCGTCAACCCGCCGGGCGCGACGGTGGTGGCGCGCGACGCCGTGCAGATCGGCGACTGGTGCTTCGAGCCCGGCACGCGCAGCCTGCGTCGCGGCGAGGAACTGCGTGTGCTCAACACCGTCGAGTACGCGCTGCTGGTCGAGCTGACCGGTCATCCGGGGCTGACGCTGTCACGCGAGCGGCTGCTGGCGGCGTCGCACAGCCGCGAGGACGCGGTGGCGCTGCGGGCGATCGACGCGGCCATCATGCGGCTGCGCAAGCTGCTCGAACCCGAGCCGGCGCAGCCGCGCCACATCCAGACCGTGCGCGGCCTGGGCTACATGTTCGTGCCGGCGGGGGGCCGATGAACACGGGGCCGGCGGCCACGCCGCGTTTCTCGATCGTGCGGCGGCTGACGCTGCTGGTCGTGATCGGCAGCCTGCTGTGGCTGCTGCAGAGCGCCTGGGTCACGCACCGGCTGCTGCAGCCGGTCGGCGACGAGATGGCGACCGGCATCGCGCAGCACCTGACCGCCGCCCGCGACGTGCTGCGGGCCCTGCCCGAGGACCAGCGCGAGGCGATTGCCGGCTCGCTCGGCGGTGGCCGGCTGGAACTGGCGCCCGATGATCCGGCCGACCCGCGCGGCGAGGACCTGACGCGGCATTTCGGCCGCTTCCCGCCGCCGATGATGCGCACGCTCGTCGAGGCGGTGCCTGCAGACATCACGCTGGCCTGGAACCCGCCGCCCGAGCCGGGTGCTCGACCCGACCCGGGTGTCCCGCCGGGCTGGCCGCCCGACACGCTGGTGCGGGCCCGCTTCGAGGTCGACGGCCAGCTGTGGCGGGCCGACGTGATCGGCGAGCCGCCGTCGCCGCTGACGCCGCTGCTGTCGATGCTCGGCGTCTTCACGCTGCTGGGCGGTGGGGCGGCGCTGGCGATGGCGATGGGCGTGCGCTGGATCACCCGGCCCCTGGCCCGCATGGCCGAGGCGATGGCGCGGCAGGACGGCCGGATCGAGCCGATCCACGACGACCCGGCCACCGGCCGCGAGCTGCAGCAGGTCGTGCATGCGTTCAACACGATGGTCGAGGCGGTGCGCCGCCAGGAACGCGGCCGGCGCGACCTGCTGGCCGGCCTGTCTCATGACCTGCGCACGCCGCTGACCCGCCTGCGGCTGCGGGCCGAATGCGAGGCCGAGCCGGCCACCTATGCCGCGATGACGCGCGACTTCGACGCGCTGGCCCACATCATTCGCCAGTTCCTGGCCTACGCGCAGGGCGACGGCGCCGCCGCGCTGGGCCGCCTTCGGCCGATCGACGAACTGGTCCGTGACAGCACCGCACCGCTTGCGGACCGCGACACCGGGACCGAGGTCCGCGTCGAGATCGTCGGCGGCGGCTGGTCGGACTGGCGCCTGCCCGATGTCGAGATCGGCCGGGTGCTGGACAACCTGATCGGCAATGCGATCGACCACGGCCGCAGCCCCGTGACGGTGCGGCTGGCGCCGGTCGGCATCGACCCGTCGACCTGCCTGCTGAGCGTGCACGACGGCGGGCCGGGCATCCCGGCCGAGACCTTCGACCAGGCGCTGCAACCCTTCGTGCGGCTGGGTGCCGATGCCGGCCAGATCGGCCATTGCGGGCTGGGCCTGGCGATCGTCCAGCGGCTGGCCACGCAGCTGGGCGGGCGGGTCATCCGTCTCGGGCCCGAGAGCCCGAATGGCTGGGGCGTGGGCGTCGTGCTGATGAAGGACCGCTGAGGCGGCGCCAGCCGCTCAGGGCGAGAACGGCACCGTCAGCTGCAGGCCCAGACGGCCGGCCCGCAGGCGCAGCGCCATCTGCGTGCCGCCCGACATCTGCCAGCGCAGCATCGAGCCCAGGCTGGTGCGCGCGGGCGGTCCGGGCGGTGTGGCGAGCGGGTTGGCCGACGCGCCCGGGCCGCGTTCGACCGTGATGCCGCCGTCGGCCTGGCGCAGCACCCGGCGCACCGGCAGCGGCAGGCGGTCCTGCAGGTCGACATAGGCGTAGAGCCGCTCCTGGCCGGCATCGGCCGACAGCAGCGTGCCGACCTCGATGCCGCGCCGGTGCGGCGGGCCGAGGTGCATGCGCCAGCCGGCGGCGTTCGACGACATCGCGGGGCCCGCGTCGACGACCACGTCCTGGGATCCCGCCAGCTCCGCCCGCACGCCGGTGGCTGCACCGAGCAACAGTCCGATCAGGCCGGCATGGCAGATCAGCAGGGCGTGGGGGCGGGATGCATGGGCCATGCGGGGACTCCGGCGGGGCTGCGTTGATCGGTTTTCGGCAGCGGCCGGACGGGACTGGAGGCCCTGCGTGTAAGCCGCCGTCGCGGCTTGTCAGCAGTCGTAACGGCCGGTCGATAGACTTCCGGGATGCCCGAATCGACCCAGTCCCCCGCCGAGCGCGCCGCCTGGCTGCGCGCCACGCTGCAGCGCCACGCCCATGCCTATTACGTGCTGGACGCGCCGACCCTGCCCGACGCCGAATACGACCGCCTGTTCCAGGAACTGCAGGCGCTGGAGGCCGAACACCCCGCGCTGCGCACCGCCGATTCACCGACCCAGCGCGTCATCGGCCAGGTGCTCGACGGCCTGGCGCCGGTGCGGCATGCCGTGCCGATGCTGTCGATCGAGACCGAGACCGACACCACCTCGCAAGGCGCCATCGCCTTCGACGAGCGGGTGCGTTCGGCGCTGAAGCTGACCGAGGCCGACCCGCCGGTGCGTTACGCCGCCGAGCTGAAGTTCGACGGTCTGGCGATCAACCTGCGCTACGAGGCCGGCGTGCTGGTGCAGGCCGCCACGCGCGGTGACGGCGAGACCGGCGAGGACGTCACCCAGAACATCCGCACGATCGGCCAGATCCCCCTGCGCTTGACCGGTGTCGACGCGCCGGTGGTCGAGGTCCGCGGCGAGGTCTACATGCGCCGCGACGACTTCGAGCGGCTCAACGAGGCGCAGCGCCAGAAGGGCGAGAAGACCTACGTCAACCCGCGCAACACCGCCGCCGGCGCGGTCCGCCAGCTCGATCCGGCCGTGACGGCGCAGCGCCCGCTGAGCTTCTTCGCCTACGGCCTGGGCGACGTGCAGGGCTGGGACATCCCGCCGACCCATGCCGGCCTGCTCGATGCCTTTGCCGCGATGGGCCTGCCGGTCTGCGCCGACCGGGTCGTGGCCGAAGGGGCCGACGGGCTGGTCGCCTTCCATGCCGCGATCGGCGCCAAGCGCGACGCGCTGCCGTTCGACATCGACGGCGTGGTCTACAAGGTCGACGACCGGGCGCTGCAGCAGCAGCTCGGCTTCAAGACCCGCGAGCCGCGCTGGGCGGTCGCCCACAAGTACCCGGCGCAGGAGCAGATGACGCGGCTGCTGGCCATCGACATCCAGGTCGGCCGCACCGGCAAGATGACGCCGGTGGCCAAGCTTGATCCGGTGTTCGTCGGCGGCACCACCGTCAGCAACGCCACGCTGCACAACGAGGACGAGGCCCGCCGCAAGGACGTGCGGGTCGGCGACACCGTCATCGTGCGGCGTGCCGGCGATGTCATCCCCGAGGTGGTCGGCGTGGTGCTGGAACGCCGGCCCGACGATGTCGGCGAGCCCTTCGACCTGTATGCCCGGCTGGGCGGCAAGTGCCCCGTCTGCGCCAGCCCGATCGCCCGCGAGGAAGGCGAGGTCGACTGGCGCTGCAGCGGCGGCCTGACCTGTCCGGCACAGCGCAAGCAGGCGCTGCTGCACTGGGCCGGGCGGCGGATGATGGACATCGAGGGCCTGGGCGACAAGGTGGTCGACCAGCTCGTCGACAGCGGCCTGATCCGCACCTTGCCCGAGCTCTACAAGCTCGGCGTGGCCAAGCTGGTCGAGCTGGACCGCTACGGCGAGAAGAGCGCGCAGAACCTGGTCGCCGCGCTGGAGGCCAGCAAGCGCACGACGCTGGCGCGTTTCCTGTACGCGCTGGGCATCCGCCACGTCGGCGAGGCGACCGCCAAGGATCTGGCGCGGCACTTCGGCGCGATCGACCGGATCATGGACGCCACCGTCGAGCAGCTGCAGGCGGTGCGCGACGTCGGCCCGGTCGTGGCGCAGAGCCTGCGCGCCTTCTTCGACCAGCCGCACCACCGCGAGGTGGTCGAGCAGCTGCGCGCGGCCGGCATCAGCTGGGACGAACACGATGGCAGCGCCGAGATGGACGCCTCGATGCTGCCGCTGGCCGGCAAGACGCTGGTGCTGACCGGCACCCTGCCGACCCTCGGCCGCGACGAGGCCAAGGACCTGGTCGAGGCGGCCGGCGGCAAGGTCGCCGGGTCGGTGTCGAAGAAGACCAGCTGGGTCATCGCCGGGGCCGAGGCGGGCAGCAAGCTCGACAAGGCGCGCGAGCTGGGCATCCCGGTGCTGGACGAGGACGGCTTGCGTTTGCTCCTGAGCGGTCAGACGCCACAGGTCTGAGGCTGCGCTCGCTCAGGTTTCCCGCAGGGTCGCCGTTATTCTCAGGATCATGTACGCGTCCTTCTTCGGCCTCCAGCACGAACCCTTCTCGATCGCGCCGGATCCGCGCTTCCTCTACATGAGCGAGCGCCACCGCGAGGCGCTGGCGCACCTGATGTTCGGCATCCGCGGCAACGGCGGCTTCGTGCTGCTGACCGGCGAGATCGGGGCGGGCAAGACGACCGTCTGCCGCGCCTTCCTCGACCAGGTGCCGGCCGAATGCGAGGTCGCCTACATCTTCAACCCCAAGCTGACGGTGCACGAGCTGCTGAAGGCCGTGTGCGATGAGTTCGGCATCACCGCACCGGCCGCCGGCACGCCGGGCGTGACGGTGCAGGACTACGTCGAGCCGCTCAACCGCCACCTGCTGGCCACCCATGCAGCGGGACGCAAGAGCATCCTGATCATCGACGAGGCGCAGAACCTCGAACCCGAGGTGCTGGAACAGCTGCGCCTGCTGACCAACCTGGAGACGGCCGAGCGCAAGCTGCTGCAGATCATCCTGATCGGTCAGCCCGAGCTGCGCGACATGGTCGCCCGGCCCGAGCTGGAACAGCTGGCGCAGCGCATCGTCGCGCGTTGCCACCTCGGGCCGCTGAACGCGACCGAGACGGCGCAGTACGTGCTGCACCGCATGCGCGTGGCCGGGCTGGGGGCGGCGTCGCCGTTCACCGCGCGGCAGCTGGTGCAGATCCACAAGCTCACCGGCGGCGTGCCGCGCCGCATCAACCTGCTGTGTGACCGGTCCCTGCTGGGCGCCTATTCGCGCGGCCAGGCCCAGGTCGACGGCACCGTGGTGCGCAGCGCGGCCCAGGAGGTGTTCGACCAGCGTCGCCTGCGGCTCGCGCTCGAACGCCGCGACGTGCGCCGCCAGCTGCTGTGGGGCGTGGGCATCGCGGTCGTCGCGGTCGGTGTCGGCTTCTCGCTGTCGGCCTGGCAGCACGCGTCTTCCAGCCGGAGCGAGCTGGCGATCGGGGCGGCGGCGACGTCGGCCCTCTCGGTCACCTCGACGAACGCGGCGACATCGGCGACGGCCGGTCCGGGCCTGGCACTGTCCGCCACCTCCACCGGCTCGCAGGCGTCGGACGCCGGTAACGCGGCGCCGGTCCGCGAACTGCCGCCCGGTGTTGCGCTGGTCGGCTGGACCGACGAGGCCGCCGCGCTGCGCCAGCTGGCCCGCCAGTGGGGCACCGAACTGGCAGCCGGCGAAGGCTGCGAGACCGCCCGCCGGGTGGGTCTGCCCTGTTACCGCACCCACGCCAGCCTGATGCTGGCGCGCCAGCTGGATCGGCCGGCGCTGATCCGCCTGCCGACCGACGGCGGCGCGACCAGCCTGGCGCTGCTGCTGGGCATCGACGAGCAGCAGGCCCTGCTGCAGACGCCTGACGGCCGCGTGCGCCTGCCGCTGGTCCAGCTGGCGACGCAGTGGCGTGGCGACTACCTGACGCTGTGGAAGGCGCCCGACGGCCTGGCCGGCGGCGGCCTGCAGTCGACCGCCGTGCAAGCCTGGCTGGACGGTGCGCTGCAACGCCTGCCCGGTCTCGCCGAGGTGGCGCCCCATGCCGGTCCCGAGGCGCGCCTGCAGGCCCGACTGCAGGCCTTCCAGGTCACCCAGGGCCTGCAACCGGACGGCAAGGCCGGACCGGTCACGCTGATGCGGTTGAACCAGGCGGCCGGCGTCGCCGAACCGCGGCTCGAACGAGTCCTCGCGTCAGGAGGGCGCTGAACCATGTCCATCGTCCTGGATGCCCTGCGCAAGGCCGAGGCCGAACGCGCCCGCGGCGAGGTGCCCGGCCTGCACAGCACCGCCGCCCCGGCCGCCATGCCCTTGCCGACGCCGACCGGCATCGGCGTGCCCTGGGGCTGGATCGCGGCCGGCGCTGGCGCGCTGCTGGCGCTGATCGCGCTGGTGATCGGTGCCGGCGCCTGGTGGCGCTGGGTGCAGTCGGGCGTCAACGCGGCCGAGCCGGCCTCGCCGCCGAGCGTGTCGACGGCTCCGGCGACGCCAGCGGCTCCGGCGGCGGCCGTCGTGATCGCACCTGCGGCCCCGGTTGCGGCGCCGGTCGCAGCCCCTGCTGCGGTCGCAGCGGCGCCGGTGGTCGCGGCGCCGGTCGTCAAGGCGAACGCGGCGCCGACCGTCGCGAAGGACGTGGCGCCGGCTGCGTCCGCGCCCGCCGTGGCGCCAGCGCCCGCCGCCAGCCCGGTCGCCACACCCGTTGCGGCCGTTGCCACACCGCCGGCCGACGGCCGCCCGGTCGCGCTGGCCGACCTGCCCGACGAGGTCCGCCGCGAGCTGCCCGCGCTCAACGTCGGCGGCCTGATCCAGATGGACGACCCGCCGCGCCGCAGCCTGATCATCAACGGCGGCATCGTCATGGAAGGCGAGGCGATCCAGCCCGGCCTGCTGCTCGAACGCATCGGCAACGGCCAGGCCGTCCTGCGCTACAAGGGCTGGCGGGTGCTGCTGGCCATCTGAAGGCGGGTCTGAAGGCGAGTCTGAAGGCCGCCCTGACGTGACTTCCTGCGCCGCCGGCCCGGTGGCGCGACCCGGTCGACCCCGGCGCGTGTTGACGCTGGCACCGGCCCGGCGCGACAGTGCGCGGGACCGATCGAACAGGAGGACGACCGATGGCCAAGACCCTGGTGTTCTGTGCCGATGGCACCTGGAACGGACCCGACGACGACGATGCGCCCAAGGCCCACGCGTCGGTCGACCCGAGCAGCTCCGGCCCGGAGGGGCCCGACGAGACCGAACGCAAGTCCGACGGCCTGACCAACGTCCTCAAGCTCTACCAGGCCTTGCCGGGCGACACCGTCGACGGCGACGACCCGGAGGCGCTGGAGCAGGAGAAGGTGCTGCGGGTCGACGGCGTCGAGGTCCAGCGCGCCCGCTACATCCACGGCGTCGGCGATGCCGGCGGGCCGGTGACCTCGGTGCTCGGCGGCACCTTCGGCGCCGGGCTGATCGGCCGCATCGTGCGCGGCTACACCTTCCTGTCGCGCCACTGGCAGCCGGGCGACGCGATCGTCATCGTCGGCTTCAGCCGCGGCGCCTACACCGCCCGCGCGCTGGCCGGTCTGGTCGCCGGCCAGGGCCTCCTGCGCCCGGCGCTGACCGAGCCGAAGGAGGCCGCCTATGAGGCCGGCGCCAAGGCCTGGTACCTCTACCGCAAGAACCGCAGCCTCGACCTGGACTGGCGCGCCCGGCTGGCCGAGTCGGTGGCCCACATCGGTGCCTTCTTCAGCCATGACGACCTGAAGCCGTCGGACTTCGTCGAGGTGCCGTCGATCCGCGCGGTGGCCGTCTGGGACACCGTCGGCGCGCTCGGCCTGCCGGCCTACCAGGGCGATGCCCGCAAGGACCGCTACCAGTTCGCCGACAACCGCCTCAGCGCCAAGGTCGAACGGGGCCTGCACGCGGTCGCACGCGGCGAACGCCGGGTCGACTTCACGCCGTCGCTGTGGGAGGCCGGTCACCCGGGCATCGTCCAGATCCAGTTCCCCGGTGCCCATGCCGACGTGGGCGGCGGCTATCCGGCCGGCGTGGAGAGTGGCCTGTCCAACATCGCGCTGAACTGGATGGCGGGCGAACTGCGCGCGCTCGGCGTGCAGGTGCGCGACGACCTGGCCGACCTGCACCCGGGCGATCCGCTGGCCCCGGCCCACAAGCCGTGGGAGGCGGCCATGTTCCGCTACTCGGCCAAGGCCGAACGGCCGCTCGACGCCCAGGGCGTGCCGCGCCACCCGTCGGTCGACGAGCGCATCGCGGCCCTGGCCGGCAAGCCCGAGCCGTACGCCTGAGGCTGGCCGATCAGGCCGACCGGTACGCCGCCAGTTCCTGCTTCAGCGCGGCGTTCTCGGATTCCAGCTCGGCGATGCGCGCGCGCAGCACCTCGACCGAATCGGGCGCAGTCATGGCCGCATCGGCCGCATCGGATGTTTCGGCCGCGTCCTCGCGCGGCTTGCGGCGGGCCTCGCGGGCGCGCTTGGCGGCCTGCTTGAGCTCATCCTTGCCCCCGCTGGCGGCGGCCACCTGCTCCTCGGCCGGCAAGGTCGCCACGGCGGCGGCGGCGCTGATCGACAGCTCGCCCGCGCGCACGGCGGCGACCACCTCGGGGGCGGCCTGCTGGTGGATCTTCTCGATCATCGCGACCTGCGCGGTGCTCAAGCGTGCGGCTCGGGCGAGTTCCTCGCGGCTCTTGAGCGCGGACGGCGCGATCGGGGCGGCGGTGGTTGCAGACGATGCGGTCGATGCGTCGGCCGCAGCCGGCGGCGCGCCGTCGACGTCCCACGGCGCCTCGTCGGCCGCCGCGGCGGATGTGGACGACGCCGCTTCCTGCAACTGCCGCTCGCGCCGCGCCGCGACGATCTGGCGCTGGCGCAGGGCCAGCTCACCGCGCTGGAAATCGGTCAGGCTGCGGCGGCCCAGGTGCTGCTCGATCATCCACAGCTTGACGTCCTCGACCGAGCGGAAGCGCGTGTTCTGGACGGTCCGGAACGGCAGCCCGTGTTTCTGGCAGATGCCGTAGCGGTTGTGGCCGTCGACCAGCAGCTCGCCCCACAGCACCAGGGCATCCCGGCAGCCTTCGGTGACGAGGCTGCGTTCCAGCGCGTCGTGTTCGTCCGCCGTCAGCGGGTCGATGTAGGCCTGGATCTCGGGGTCGATGACGATGCGGGGGGCGGACGTGGACGTGTCGGACATGGGGCGGCCGGGGAGGGCGTAGGCGGAAGGGCGCGGATTCTAGGGGCCGGCTCCTTGCGCAGAATCGGCCGATGCGCGTGATCCACCTGAACCTCTGCGACGGCTGCACCGGCGACCCCGGCCGGCTCGACCGCATCGGCGCCTGGCTGGCCGGCCAGCACGCCGACGTCGTCACCTTCAATGAACTCAACGGCTGGCAGCAGCCCGATGTAGGCGGCGGACGGTTGATCGACGCCATCGCGCGCCGCTGGGGCTGGCCCGAGTCCCGCATCGGCGCGGTGCCGCACAGCGACTACCCGGTCGGCGTGATGTCGCACCGGCCGATCGAAGCGGCCGAGACCGTCGGCGCGCCGTTCCACCACAGCCTGCTGCAGCTGCGCATCGGTGGCCTGCACGTCTGGGTCGCCCACCTGACGCCGGTCGACGCCGTACGGCGCCTCGACGAAGCCCGCTGGATCGCCCGCGCCGCGACGGCGCTGCAAGCACCGCTGCTGCTGATCGGCGACCTCAACACGCTGACGCCGCTGGACGAGCCGGCGCACCGCCACGCCGGCCTGCGAGACCGGCTGCAGGCCGATGCCGCCCTGCGACGCAAGTTCCTGCGCCCGGACGGCGAGATCGACACCGCACCGATGCAGGCGCTGCACGCCGCCGGTCTGGTCGAACTGCGCGCACCCGGCATCGACCAGACCAGCGTGCCGACGCCCTGGAACCGCGACGCCGCCCACGCCGCGCCGATGCGCCTGGACCACGCACTGGCCAACGCCGCGCTGCTCGGTCGCCGGCCGAGGGCGCACATCGCCGACGGGCCGGACACGGCGATGCTGTCGGACCACCGCCCGGTGATCGTCGAGATCGACTGAACGGCGATGATGTCGGCCCGCGCCGAACCCCTTGTCATCGCCTGTCCCATGCGCTCGCCCATCTCCATCGTCGACGTCGACCGCCCGGTCACCTGGACCCGCTACCGCAAGGGCCTGTGCGACGACTGCGCCGCCAACTGCTGCACGATGCCGGTGGAAGTCCGCCTGCCCGACCTCGTCCGCCTGGGCCTGGTCGACGCCTTCGAGGCCGAACACGAGGAAGCCCGCCTGATCGCCCGCCGCCTGGTCAAGTCCCGCCAGGTCGAGCGTTACCACGCCGGCTCCGGCATCTACACCCTGGCCCGCCGGGCCAATGGCGACTGCCAGCTGCTCGACGCGCTGACCCGCCGCTGCACCGTCTACGACCGCCGCCCCGACACCTGCCGCAAGCATCCGGAAGTCGGTCCGAGGCCGGGGCATTGCCCGTATGGGCGGCGCGCTTGAGCGCCGGCATGCGCGCCAAGTGCGTCGCCGGAGGGCGACGAGGGCTGGGGCGTGGGTGGTGGCGTGGGTGCGCCGGGACAGGTCGCTGACCCCCTCCCCCGGGGACCGGGGTACTCCCCCTTGGCAGGGGGAGAGTGGAATGCAGCACTCTCATCGCGGTGGCCGTTCTCGGTCAACTCTCCCCCTGCCAAGGGGGAGTCCCCGCCAGGGGGAGGGGGTTCGTGCCCCCGCTCGGTTCTTCGTGCGAGAGCCCGTCGGACACCGGCGGTGTCCGACCTACCGGGGGCCTAGATCCAACGGACATGGCACCGTTTCACGTCGCCCTCCGGCGACGGACTTGATGCGCGTGGGAGTGGCGAGGGTTCGCCTGGACAGGTCGCTGACCCCCTCCCCCGGTGGCCGGGGTACTCCCCCTTGGCAGGGGGAGAGTTGAAGATGAAGCGCGCGTCGACGATGCAGTGCACAACCAACTCTCCCCCTGCCAAGGGGGAGTCCCCGCCAGGGGGAGGGGGTTCGTGCCCCCGCTCGGTCTCTTCGTGCGAGACCCCGTCGGACACCGGAGGTGTCCGACCTACCGGGGGCCTCGCCCCGACGTTCATGGCGCCGATTCACGTCGCCCTCCGGCGGCGCCGACACGGGACGTGTCCGCCCCCCTCGTGCGCCTCAGATCTCGTCGATCGGCGTGCTGCGCCCGGCGCCGTCCGGGGCGCCGATCGAGAAGCGGTCGCGGGTGGTGGTGTAGAAGCTCGCGCCGAAGCGGCCGACCGGGTGGTAGTCCTGCAGGTGGACGCGCCAGCGTTCGGTGTCGACCAGGCCGTCGCGGGCCCAGAGTTGCACGACCTGGCCGATGAAGACGTAGCGGCTGGGTGATTCCAGCGTCTCGACCAGCCGGCATTCGAAGGCCACCGGTGCCTCGGCGATGCGGGGCGGGGCGACCTTGCGGGACGGTGCGGGCGTCAGCCCGGCGTGCGGCAGCTCGCTCTGGTGCGGCGGCAGCGCGTCGCCGCAGGCGTGCATCGCGGCGGCGATCGGCTCGTCGCACAGGTGCACGACGAACTCGCGCCGGGCCAGGATGTTGGTGGCGGTGTCCTTCATCGTGCCGGTCTTGCCGGTGCGGTTCAGGCTCAGGAACAGCGTCGGCGGGTCCTCGCCGAGCATGTTGAACATGCTGAAGGGCGCGGCGTTGATGGTGCCGTCGGCGCCGAGCGTCGTGACCAGCGCGATCGGCCGGGGCACGATCAGGCTGGCCATCAGCTTGTAGCGGGCGTAGACGTCCAGGGTCTCGAAGTCGATGTCCATGGACGGGGCTGCAGCAAGCGCCGTGCCGTGCCTGGGCGTGCGGGCCCTGCGATCAGCCTGCCGGCGTCGACGACGTGGCCGCGTGCAGCGCCCTTGCCATCACGCCGGCCAGCGCGGCCGAGGCCTTGCGGGCGACGGCCGGGTCGGCGCGGCTCGTCAGCGCGATCGGCACCCGCGCGCCCAGCACCACGCCGCTGGACGACGCGCCGGCCAGGTACTCCAGCTGCTTGGCGAGCATGTTGCCGGCCTCCAGGTCGGGCACGACCAGGATGTCGGCCTCGCCGGCCACCGGTGAATCGATGCCCTTGATGCGGGCGGCCTCGGCCGAGATCGCGTTGTCGAAGGCCAGCGGACCGTCGAGCGTGGCGTTGCTGATCTGGCCGCGGTCGGCCATCTTGCACAGCGCGGCGGCGTCCAGCGTCGAGGCGATGCGCGGCGTCACCGTCTCGACGGCCGACAGCAGCGCGACCTTGGGCCGCGCCACGCCCAGCGCGCGGGCCAGGTCGACGGCATTGCGCACGATGTCGGCCTTGTCCTCCAGCGTCGGGGTGATGTTGATGGCCGCATCGGTCACCAGCAGCGGGCGCGGGTAGGCCGGCACCTCGAAGCGGAAGACGTGCGACATGCGCCGGCCGGTGCGCAGGCCGCGTTCGGCCAGCACCGCGCCCATCAGCTCGTCGGTGTGCAGGCTCCCCTTCATCAGCATGCCGACCTCGCCACGCGCGGCCATCGTCGCGGCGGTGGTGGCCGAGGCGTGGCTGTGTTCGGTGTCGACGATCTCGACGCCGTCCAGGCTCAGACCCAGGCTGGCGGCCAGCGCCTGCAGGCGGGCCTGCGGCGCGACCAGCACCGGCACGATCAGCCCGGCGGCCGCCGAATCGAGTGCGCCGCGCAGCGAGGCCTCGTCGCACGGGTGGACCACGGCGCAGCGCACGGCGGGGTGGCCGCGCAGCGTCGCCAGCCATTCCTCGATGCGGGCCTCCGGGTCGAACAGGTGCAGCGTCGGCAGGGCGGCGCGACGGCGGCGGATGCGGGCCGACGGCGCCTTGACCACCGCCTCGCCGGTGACCACCGGTTCGCCGTTCTGGTTCTGCACCAGGCAGTCCAGCTTGACCTTCTGGCCGGCGTCCGACTTGTCGCGCACGGTGATCTGCACGGTCAGCGTGTCGCCGACATGCACCGGCAGCAGGAACTTCAGCGACTGGTCCAGGTAGATCGTGCCGGGGCCGGGGAACTCGGTGCCCAGCACGCTGGAGATCAGCGCGCCAGCCAGCATGCCGTGGGCGATGACGCCGTGGAAGCGCGTGCCCTCGGCGTACTCGTCGTCGATGTGGGCCGGGTTGACGTCGCCCGAGACCAGCGCGAAGGCGTTGATGTCGTCGCGGCTGATGGTGCGGCGCATCTGTGCGCTCTGGCCGATGCGCAGCTCGTCGTAGGTGATGTTCTCGATGACGTCGTCAGGGGCGATCATGGGTATCGGTCGTGAGGTTGGAGGGGCGGCCGGATCAGCGCACCGCGTGCGCGCCGCCGTCGACGAACAGGGTCTGGCCGGTCATGCCGGCAGCGTCCGGGCCGACCAGGAAGGCGACGCAGCCGCCGACCTCGTCGAGCGTGACCAGCCGGCGCAGCGGCGCGGTCTCGATCGTGCGGGCCATCAGGCCGTCGAAGTCGACCAGGCCGGAGGCCGCGCGGGTGGGCATCGGGCCGGGCGAGACGGCATGCACGCGGATGTTGCGGCCGCCCAGTTCCAGCGCCATGTAGCGCACCATCGATTCGAGCGCCGCCTTGACCGGCCCCATCAGGCCGTAGTTCGCGATCGCGTCCTCGGCGCCCAGGTAGCTCATCGTCACCAGCACGCCGCCCCGCACGGCCAGGTGCGGTTCGCACAGCCGGGCCAGTTCGGCGAAGGAATGGCAGGACACCTCCACCGCACGGGCGAAGCCGGCGGCGCTGCTGTCGACGACACGGCCGTGCAGGTCGGCCAGCGGCGCCCAGGCGATCGAATGGACGGCGAAGTCCAGCGCGCCGTCCGGCCCGGCCGCCGCCGCGACGGCGGCTTCGAGGGCGCCCGGCTGCTCGATGTCGCAGACCAGCAGCGTCGCGCCGATCGAGTCGGCCAGCGGCTGCACCCAGGTGCGTGCCTTCTCGTTCAGGCAGGTCATCAGCACCTCGGCGCCACGCGCCTTCAGCACGCGGGCGCAGCCCCAGGCGATGCTGTGTTCGTTGGCGACGCCTAGCACGAGGCCGCGTCGGCCGGCGAGCGGCAGCGGGGGTGTCGGGACAGGAGCGGAAGTCACATCGGTCATGGACGAGAGGGCGTCGGACGCCCCGAGTTCGGATCGGCGGAGTATGGCCAGCGGCCCCGGCTGGAAGTTGACGGGCGTCAAAGGACTCATCGGGGCCCGGCACCGGGCGGGCGATGGACCTGGCCCACGGCGCCTCTGTGGCTCAGCGGATCGGTGCCGGCCCGGGCGGCAGCGGCCGTTCGCGTTCCAGCGCGGTCAGGCAGCCGTTGACCGGCAAGGCCGGGCCGGTGCCCAGCATCGACCGCAGGGCGGCGCTGATCCAGGCGTCGCGGCTGGCCAGGTCGGCCTGTGCGGCTGTCGGGCAGGCGCTCAGCACCGGGTCGCTGCGGGCGCCGTGGGCCACCGCGAGGGGCAGCACGCCGCAGCCGTCGGCATCGCAGAGGCTGGCGCGCGGGTCGGCGCGGTTCTGGATCATCGCGACCTGCCAGCGCGAGGTGTCGGCCAGCGAGGTGCGTATCCAGCGCCCGTCCATCACCCTTCCGGGGGGGGTGTAGCCGGCGTCGACCGTCAGCACGGCCCGGACGCGAGGTTCGGTGACCGCCGTGCCGGTCGTCGCGAGGTCAGCCGACCAGCGCCGCGCCAGCGTGTCGACCCAGGCCGCGCCGCGACCCTGGCCGACCAGCACGGCGTTGCCGCAGTCGATCGAAGGGCTGGCACAGGCGCGCTGCACAGCCTCCTGCAGCGTGGACTCGGTCAGGCCGTCGGCAACCAGCGCGAGCGTGCTCAGGCCCGCCCGCTGCAAGGCGGCCAGCGGCGTGGCGGGCAGGTCCGGATCGGTCAGCAGCAGCGCCAGCGGCGGTCGACCGGGTGACGGGTCGACGGGTGGCGCGGCGGGCCCGCCAGCCCCGCCGCAACCGGCGCTGCCGAGTCCACCGAAGGCCGCCAGCACGGCCCCGATCCAGGCCCGTCCGGCCGGCCGAACGTGACTCGCTTGGGTAGTTACGTGATTATTGGTCACGCGAGCCAGTTGACTTCAGCCTCCAGTTCCGCCGTATCCCCCATAGGTGGGTAGCGTGCGCCCATGAGTCAGGCCAGGGCGCGGTTTGCGCGTCGATTACAGGAAGCGATGACGGCGGCGGGTTATGAAGCGCGGCCGTCCGTGCTCGAACGCGAGTTCAACGTCCGCCACTGGGGCAAGCCGATGACGCTGCACGGCGTGCGGCGCTGGCTGATGGGCGAGACGGTGCCGTCGATCGAGAAGCTGCAGACGCTGTCGGAATGGCTGCGCGTCTCGCCGGAGGAACTCGCCTTCGGCATCGAGCTGCGCGGCCGCATCGAGGCCCGCCAGGCCGCCTGGGACCAGGGCATCGGCTATGCCGACCGGGAGCTGTTCGAGCTCTACCTGAAGCTGCCGATCACCTCGCGCAAGACGGTCCGCGAGGTCATCGTGGCGCTGGCCGTGGCCAACCACGTCGAAGGCGTCTGAGCCGGCCGGTTCAGGCCAGCGCGCGTTGCCATTCCTTCTGGCGAGCCCGCAGGGCCAGGTCCAGCGAGGCCTGCAGCGCCGCGTCCTGACCGTGCGGTTGCAGGCGCAGCAGACGTGGGTCGGGCCCGGCGGCAGTCGGCGCATCCAGCGGCCGGGTCAGCAGCCAGGCGCCGCGCGCGGTGCCTTCCAGCTCGTCGTCCGGCCGCAGCAGCGGGCGACCCGGGCACAGGCCGGCCAGCGCGCGCAGCCATGCCGCATTGCCGGCCAGCGGGCCTTCCAGCACCAGCGGGCGCGGCGGGCCGCCGCCGTCGAGCTGCAGCACCAGTTCGGCGGTCAGCTGGGCGCAGTACAGCGCGGCCAGTGCCGGCCGCAGCGCCGCCGGCACACACGCCACGCCCGCGTCGACGACATGGCCGTGGCGCAGCAGTTGCGGTGAGCGGCCGGCGTAGGGGCCGCCCGATTCGGCGTAGGCCGGCAGCGCCAGCCAGCCTTGCGCCAGCACCTCGGCCAGCGCGGTCTCGTCGGCCCGGGCCGGATCGGCGTCGCCGCAGATCGCCGCGAACTCGCGCCCGCCCATGAAACGTGCGGTGGCCACGGGCCGGCCGTCGACGGCGACGTTGACGAGCTGGTCACGCGCCGCGTCCAGCCGGTCCAGCGGTGCGCCCGGCGCCATCAGCACGCACCAGGTGCCGGTCGACACGACGGTGGCGTCCGGCTGGCTCGGCAGGTAGCGCGCCAGGCAGGCGTTGCTGTCGTGCGAGCCGACATGGACCTGCACGTCATCGGCCAGGCCGAGTCGCCGCGCCAGATCGGGGCGGACGGGGCCCAGCACCTCCCAGGCCGATCGCAGCGGCGCGAAACGCGCGGCCAGGCCGCTGCGCACGGCCCAGTCGCTCGGCCGGTCATCGGCCGGACGCCACAGGTCGGTGTGGCAGCCCAGCGATGACCGTTCGCTGGCCGCGACGCCGCTGAACCACCAGGCCCAGTACTGCGGATAGGGCAACCAGTGCCGCACCCGCGCGCAGGCCGCCGCGTGGTGTTCCAGCAGCCAGTGCAGCTGGATGCCCGCATTCAGTCCTTGCGGCAGGCGCGGGCTGCCGCTGTCGGCATAGGCGTCGACGGCGTCGGCGTGGCGCGTGTGCAGCTCGCCGTAGCCGTCCCATTCGTAGTCCATCGCCGGCAGGACCAGGCCGTCGGCATCGATGCCGCAGAAGGCCGCGCCGTGGGTCGTGATCGAGAGGCGCCGGATCGCGGCTTGCGCGTGTCCATCGGCCTTCCCGGGCATCGCCGAGATTTCCGGGATCACCGCCAGCAGCCAGTCCTGCAGCGCCGTCACGCCCAGCGCGGTGTAGCCGGGGCCGTCGATGCGGGCCGGTTCGCTCGCGTTGGCTTGCACGCGGCGCGCCTGCACATGGCCGTCGGCGTCGATCAGCAGCAGCTTGGCGTTGCTCTTGCCGATGTCGAGCACCAGCGTCAGGCCGTCGCGGGCGGTCATGCGCGGCTCCGCGTCAGTCGAGGTGGAACAGGCAGTCCAGCGGCTCGGCCACCGGCGAGCCGTCCGGGTTGGCCCGCATGATGTCGGCCATGTGGGCCCACCAGCGCTTCATCACCGGATGTTCGGGCAGGTGGTCCATCGTGTGGCCGTGGGCGCGCCGCAGCACCGCGAACAGCACGTGGCTGTCGGGGTCCAGGTAGATGCTGTAGTCGCTGATGCCGCTGACCTTCAGCAGCTCGACCAGCTCGGGCCAGATCTCGTCGTGGCGGCGCCGGTACTCGTCGACCTGGCCGGGGTTGAGGAACATGCGGAAGGCGAACTTCTCGGTCGGTGCGGCGTGGTTGGGGTGGCTCATCGCGTGATCCTCCGGGTCTCAGGCTGCGGCCGATGCCGGCTTGGCGGCGGCCTTCGTGGACGGCCGGCGGCGCAGCCAGCGCGGCAGCACCATCGAGACGATCAGCAGCGCGCCGACGATCATCGACATGACGATGCCGGCGACGTTCATCATGCCCAGCGCGAAGGTGAAGGCGCCCATCAGCACGGCCGCCAGCGCGACGCCGACGATGCTGCCGCGCCCGCCCTCGATGGCCACGCCGCCCAGGATCACGATGGTGATGGCGTCGAGTTCCCAGCCCATCGCCAGGTTGGGCCGCGTGCTGCCGATGCGCCCGGTCAGCAGGATCGCGGCGAGCGCGGCCATGACGCCCGCGAAGATGAACAGGCCCATGCGGTAGCGGTCGACCGCGATGCCCGAGAAACGCGAGGCAATCGGGTTGGCGCCGATCGCGTAGACGCGCCGGCCCATCACGCTGCGGTGCAGGAACAGGCCCACCGCGAGCGTCGCCAGCAGCATCACCGCGAACTCGATCGGCACGATCAGCCGGGTCGGATCCTCCAGCCCGAACAGGTCGCCCAGGCTGCCATTGCCCCAGGTGCTGAGGGTCTCCGGATAGCCGGTGATGGCCTGGTCACCCAGCAGCACCAGCGCCAGGCCGCGGTACAGCGACAGCGTGCCGATGGTCACCACGATGCTGGGCAGCTTCCAGCGTGTCACCAGCCAGCCGTTGAGCGCGCCGCAGGCCACGCCGGTGGCGACGGCCGCCAGCAGCATCACCGGCAGGCTGGCGCCGGCCTGCATCGCGTAGCCCATCGCCAGCGAGGCCAGCGCCATGGTCGCGGCGATCGACAGGTCGATCTCGCCGGCGACGATCAGCAGCGCCATCGCCAGCGCGATCAGCGCCTTCTCGCTGAAGTTGTAGGTGCTGTCGGCCAGCGCGTAGGGCGACAGGAAGTTGTCGACCGACAGGCCGAAGCAGAGGTAGACGAGCGCGATCAGGCCGATCAGCACGCGCTCCCAGGTGTCGAGCGCCTTCATGCGCGGGCTCCTTGAGGGGTCGGTTCATGGCGTTCGAGGATCTGCCGGCCGCGCTGGCGCTGGGTGCCGGCGTTCAGCGCGACCGACACCAGGATGACCGCGCCGGCAATCGCCTGCTGCCAGAACGGCGAGACCTGGATCACCGGCAGCGCGCCGTTGACCACGCCGATGAACAGCACGCCCAGCAGCGCACCGCCGACCGTGCCGACGCCCCCGCCGATGCTGACCCCGCCGATCACGCAGGCGGCGATCACCGTCAGCTCGAAGCCCGAGGCGAGTTCGGTGAAGGCGATCGAGTACCGACCGACCCACAGCAGCCCGGCGATGCCGGCCAGCAGGCCCGACAGCGTGTAGGCCATCAGCAGCCGGCGCTGCACGGGGATGCCGGCATAGACGGCCGCAGACGGATGTCCGCCGAAGGCATACAGCTCGCGCCCTTCACGGCGCCATCGCAGCAGCCAGGCGCCGAACAGCAGCGCCGCAGCGGCGAACCACAGCAGGGCGGGCAGGCCGGCCCAGGTCTCGCGCGGCAGGCCCTTGATCAGCGGGTGGATCTCGTGGTCCGAAATCCACGCGCCGCCGCTGGCCACGAAGATCGCGCCGCGATAGGCCGACATCGTGCCCAGCGTCACCACGATCGCGGGCAGGTTGAAGCGCACGATCAGCCAGCCGTTCAGCGCCCCCAGCAGCGCGCCGATGGCGGCGGCCATGCCCAGCAGCACGACCAGCGGGATGCCCGGCCAGGCCCGGCCGGCCAGCGCGCACAACATGCCGGTGAGCGCGAGGTTGCTGGCCACCGACAGGTCGACGCCGCGGGTCAGCAGCACCAGCATCTGGCCGATCACCAGGATCGCGAGGATGGCCGAGTCGTTGGCGATGTCCAGCGCGTTGCGCACGGTCAGGAACACCGGCGCGCGTGCGCCGACGGCCAGCGCGATGACCGCGATGATCGCCAGCAGGATCCACTCGCGGCGCAGGCTCAGGTGGGGGCGCGTCATGCGGCGAGCTCCGTGGGCAAGGACGATGGGAACGTGGCGACAGGCGGCTCGTTGGCCGTCTGGTTCAGGCCCGACGCGGCCGCGACGATGGACTCGGCATCGGCCTGCCCGATCTCGAACTCGGCCACCTGACGGCCGCGCCGCATGACGATGGTGCGGTGCGCGAGGTGCATCACCTCGGGCAGTTCGGACGACACCAGGATCACCGCCAGCCCCTGTTCGACCATCTCGGCGATCAGGTGGTAGACGGCCTGCTTGGCGCCGACGTCGATGCCCTTGGTCGGCTCGTCGAGGATGACGATGCGCGGCTCCAGGCCGAGCCACTTGGCGATCACGACCTTCTGCTGGTTGCCGCCCGACAGGCCCGACAGCGGCGTGTCCTGGCTGGCGGTCTTGATGCGCAGGCGCTCGATCAGCCGCGCGGCCAGGCCCTGTTCGCGTTCGGCCGACAGCCACGGGCCGCGCGACAGGCTGGCGCCGATGGCACCGCGCGCGCTCAGCGGTCCGGCCAGTCCGGCCAGGCTGATGTTGTGGCGCACCGAGAACGACAGGATGCCGCCCTGGCGCTGGCGTTCCTCGGGCACGTAGGCCAGGCCGGCGGCGATGGCGTCGCCGGGCCGGCGGATGTCGACCGGCTTGCCGTCGATGCGGACGTCACCGTGCGCATCGGGGTTCAGGCCCATCAGCGCCAGCATGACCTCGCTGCGGCCGGCGCCGACCAGGCCGTAGAAGCCGAGGATCTCGCCCCGTCGCAGGCTGAAGTTCACGTCGGCGAATTCGGTCGGGTGGCTCAGTGCGTGAACCTGCAGCACGGTCTCGCCGCGCCGGTCGACCACCGGCGGGTAGATGTCGGCGATCTCGCGGCCGGCCATCAGCGCGACGAGCTGCTGCTCCTGCGCCTCGGCGATGCGGCCGCTGCCGACCGAGGCACCGTCGCGCAGCACCACGTAGCGGTCGCACACGGCCATGATCTCGTCGAACTTGTGGGTGATGAACAGGACGGCGACGCCCTGCGCCTTCAAGCCGCGCACGATGCCGTAGAAGTCGCGGATCTCGGCCTGCGACAGCGCGGCGGTCGGCTCATCGAGGATGACCACGCGGGCCTGCTGCGACAGCGCCCGGGCGATCTCGATCAGGTGGCGCTGGGCCAGGCTCAGCTGGCGCACCAGCGTGGTGGCGGTGAAGCCGGCGGCCTCGCGCTCGACCACCTGGTCCAGCGCCGCCTGGGCCTCGCGGTTCATGCGCGCCCAGTCGATCACGCGCAGCCACGGCGGGCCCTTCATCGGCTGGCGGCCGATGAAGATGTTCTCGGCGGCGGTGAGTTCCTCGAACATCACCGTTTCCTGGTGCACCGCGACGATGCCGGCGGCCTGCGCATCCTGCGCGACCGCGAAACGCACGCGCTGGCCGTCGATGCGGATCTCGCCCTCGTCGGGCTGGTACACGCCCGTCAGCGTCTTGACCAGCGTGGACTTGCCGGCGCCGTTCTCGCCGATCAGCGCCAGCGCCTCGCCGGGCACCAGGTCCAGGTCGACGCCGCGCAGCGCATGGGTCGGCCCGAAGCGCTTGTGCAGGCCACGCAGCGTCAGCAGCGCGGGTGTTGCGGGGGTGGAGGTCATGGTGGGATTCTGGACAACGGCCCGCAGGGATGCGGGCCGTCGTGGACTTCATGCAGGGGCCCGGCCGCGTGCCGGCCGGGCATTCAGATCAACTCGTTCAGAAGATCTTGGCGAACTGCTCGACGTTGGACGCGTCGTAGGTGAAAGGCTCGGCCATCGCGGCCTCGTTGTCCTTGTCCAGCGTGGCGGTGCCGACGCGGCCCATCTTCAGCTTCTCGCCGGGGGCCGCCTTGGCGCCCTTGACCAGCGCGTGGGCCAGGTGGATGGACGAGTAGCCCAGGTCGATCGGGTTCCAGATCGCGAAGGACTTGACCGCGCCGCTCTTGACGTGGCCGGCCATCTCCGAAGGCAGGCCCAGGCCGGTCACGTAGATCTGGCCGGTCTTCTTCTCGTCGGTCACGGCCTTGCCGGCGGCGGCGATGCCCACCGTCGTCGGGGCCACGATCGCCTTCAGGTTCGGGTAGCTCTTGAACAGGCCGAGCGCCTCGCGGTAGCTCTTGTCGGTCTGGTCGTCGCCGTAGACGACGCTGACCAGCTTCAGGCCGCTGTAGGCGGGCTGGGCCAGGACCTTCTTCATCTCGGCGATCCAGGTGTTCTGGTTGGTCGCCTGCGCGGTGGCCGACAGCACGGCGATCTCGCCGGTCTTGCCGACGACCTGCTCGGACATCTTGACCAGCTTCTCGCCGATCAGCGCGTTGTTCGACGGTGCCAGGTGCAGCAGGCGGCCGTCCTTGCGGATGCCCGAGTCGAACGAGATGACCTTGATGCCACGCTGCATGGCCTTCTTGGTCACGGGCACCAGTGCGTCCGGGTCATTGGCCGAGATCACGATGGCCTTGACGTTCTGCGCGATCAGCGAGTTGATGATCTCGATCTGGCCTTCGGCCGTGGCCTTGGCCGGGCCGGTGTAGATGATCTCGACATCGCCCAGTTCCTTGGCGGCTTCCAGCGCGCCCTGGTGGGTCGCGTCGAAGAAGCCGATGCCCATGGCCTTCACGACCAGGGCGATCTTGTCGGCAGCCAGCGCCGGCGTGGTCAGGCAGACCGACAGGGCGGCGGCGGCAATCAGCTTGTAGCGGGTGGTCATCTCGGGTGTCTCCTCGAGCAGGTTGTGATGCCGCGGGGGTGCGGCGGGGGGTGAAAACGCGTTGAAGAACTTGAAGGTGCGTGGGGCTCAGACGATGCCGCCGCCACCGCCGATGGCGGCAGGGCGTTCGGCGCCGACGCGCTGGCGGTAGCCGCTGGCGCGGTAGGCGCCGACCGGGTCGATCGCGCCGCCGGCATCCAGGCGCACGCGCTGCAGGATCGGCGTCACGTCGGTCTGGAAGCCGGCCTTGAGCAGGTGGGTCGCGGTCATCGCGTCGTTGCCGTCCTGGGCCGCATCGAGCGCATGGCGGTCGACCAGCAGGGCCTGCGCATAGGTGCGCAGCACCTGCACGGCACTCGTCATCAGGCTCTCGATCGGGTCGGTCACGTTGTGGCTCTGGTCGAGCATGTAGGCCGGCTCGAACGGCACGCCCTCGTGGGCGGCGGCGACCAGCTCGTTAAAGACCAGGAACAGGCGATAGGGCGAGACGCTGCCAGCGTCGAGGTCGTCGTCGCCGTACTTGCTGTCGTTGAAGTGGAAGCCCGCGAGCTTGCCCGCCGCGATCAGCCGGGCCACGATCAGCTCGATGTTGACGTTCGGCGCGTGGTGGCCGAGGTCGACGAGGCACTGCGCCTTCGGCCCCAGCGCGCTGGCGGCCAGGAAGCTGCTGCCCCAGTCCTGGATCACGGTGCTGTAGAAGGCCGGCTCGGCGATCTTGTGTTCCAGGAACATGCGCCAGTCCGACGGCAGGCCGGCGTAGATCTGCGCGGTGCTGTCGAGGTAGCGGTCGAAGGCGCGGCGGAAGTGCTGCTGGCCGGGGAAGTTGCTGCCGTCGCCGACCCACACGGTCAGCGCCTTGGAGCCGAGCTTCTGGCCGATCTCGATGCATTCGAGGTTGTGGGCGACCGCCTGGGCGCGGGTGGCCGCATCGGTGTGCGACAGGCTGCCGTACTTGTAGCTGTGGGCCTGGCCCTTCTGGTCCGAGAAGGTGTTGGAGTTCATCGCGTCGAACGCGAGGCCGCAGGACGTGGCCGTCTGGCGCAGCTCGTTCCAGTCCGAGCACTTGTCCCAGGGGATGTGCAGCGACACGGTCGGCGTGGCGCGCGCCAGCTGCTGGATCACGCCGCAGTCCTGCAGCTTGTCGAACACGTGGCGCGGCTCGCCCTGGCCGGGGAAACGCGCGAAGCGGGTGCCACCGGTGCCGACGCCCCAACTCGGGATGGCCACGCCGAAGGCGGCGACCTGCGCGCGCACCGTCTCGATGTCGATGCCACGCCGCGCCAGCTGCTCGCCGAGATGGGCGTAGTCGCTGTCGAGGTCGCGTTGCAGGCGGGCGTTGTGGGCGTCGATGACGCTGCGGTCGATCAGGTTCATGGCTTGCTCCAGGCTCAACGGGTGAAGGCGGCGAGGTTGCCGGCGTCGACGTTGAGGATGTTTCCGGTGGACTTCGCGCTCAGGTGTTCGGCGGCGAAGAAGTAGGTGGCCTCGGCGATGTCCTCGGGGAAGACGCTGCGCTTGAGCATCGAGCGGTCGCGGTAGAAGGCTTCGAGGTCCTGCTCGTCGATCTTGTTGGCGGCGGCGCGTTCCTCGCTCCACTTGCCCGTCCAGATCTTCGAGCCGCGGATCACGGCATCGGGGTTGACCACGTTGCTGCGGATGCCCAGCGGCGCGCCTTCCAGCGCGAAGCTGCGACTGAGCTGGATCTCGGCGGCCTTGGCCGCGCAGTAGGCGGTGGCCTGGGCGCTGGCGACCATGCCGTTCTTGCTGGCGATCATCACGATGCTGCCGCCGGTGCCCTGCGCCTTCATCTGCTTGAAGGCTTCGCGGCCGACGAGGAAATAGCCGGTGGCCAGGATGCTCTGGTTGCGCATCCACAGCGCCAGCGTGGTGTCCTCGATCGGCGCGGCCGAGGCGATGCCGGCGTTGCTCACCAGGATGTCGACGCCGCCGTATTCGATCGCCGCGCGGCCGAAGGCGGCGATGACGCTGGCCTCGTCCGTCACGTCGCAGCGCACGCCGCGCACATGGTCGCGGCCGTAGGTCTTGGCGAGGTCCGCGCCGACGCTGTCGAGCGCTTCCTGGTCGATGTCGGCCAGCACCACGCAGCCGCCATCGGCCAGGATGCGCCGGGCGATGGCCTGGCCGATGCCGCCGGCCCCGCCGGTCACCAGCGCGACCTTGCCGACCATCGGCTTCGGCTTGGGCATGCGCTGCAGCTTGGCCTCCTCGAGCAGCCAGTACTCGATGTCGAAGGCTTCCTGTTCGGGCAGGCCGACGTAGCGGTCGACCGCGTTGGCCTCGCGCATCACGTTGATCGCGTTGACGTAGAACTCGCCGGCGATGCGGGCGGTGGCCTTGTCCTTGGCGATCGTCACCATGCCGATGCGCGGCAGCAGGATCACGACCGGATTCGGGTCGCGCAGCGCCGGGCTGGTCGGCCGCTTGCAGCGTTCGTAGTAGGCCGCGTAGTCGGCGCGGTAGGCCGAGAGCAGTTCCCCCAGCCTCGATTTCAGCTCGGCGCCATCGAGGCTGTAGACCGACTCGGGCACCACCAGCGGGCGGATTTTGGTGCGCAGGAAATGGTCCGGGCAGGACGTGCCGAGCGCGGCCAGCGGCGCCAGGTCCTTCGAGTTGACGAACTCGAGCACCTCGGGCGACGTGTTCAGGTGCAGCAGCTTGGAGCCGCCTTCGGCGCTCAAGCCACGCAGCACCGGCAGCACGCGGGCGAGTGTGGTGTCGCGTTCGGCCTCGGGCAGGGCGCTGAAGGCGGTGCCGCCGAAGACCTGCACGTTGCGGCGGGCCCGTTCGCTGGCCAGCCACGACTGGGCCCGCTCGATCAGGTCGACCGTGTTCTCGTAGCAGGCCTTGGCCGTGTCGCCCCAGCTGAACAGGCCGTGGCCGCCCAGCACGATGCCGCGCAGGCCCGGGTGGGCGGCGTCATGGGCGGCCAGCTGCTGACCCAGCTCGTAGCCCGGGCGCAGCCACGGCAGCCAGCCGACGGTGCCTTCGAAGACCTGCTGCGTGATGGCCTCGGAGTTCGCCATCGCCGCGATCGCGATGACCGCGTCCGGGTGCATGTGGTCGACGTGGGCGTAGGGCAGCGACGAGTGCAGCGGCGTGTCGATCGACGCGGCGCGGCTGTTGAGGTTGAAGGTGCAGTGCGGCAGGTAGCCGACCATCTCGTCCTCATGCTCGCGGCCGCGGTACAGGCCCTTGAGCGCGCGCAGCTTGTCCAAGTAGAGGGTCGAGAACCCGTCGAGCTTCATCGAGCCGACGTCGCCGCCGCTGCCCTTGACCCACAGCACCTCGACGCGCTCGCCGGTCAGCGGATCCTTCTGCCAGATCTTGGCCGACGTGTTGCCGCCGCCGTAGTTGGTGATGCGCAGGTCCGAGCCGAGCAGGTTGGAGCGGTACAGCAGCAGGCCGGGCTCGTCGAGCGTGGCGGCGCGGGCGTCGTCCCAGCGGGGGAAGGGAGCGGTGGTGGTCATGGGCGTGATCTCGGGCTTCGTGTCGTGAGGTTCGCGATGTCGTTGGCCGGCAGGTTAGTGACGCGAGTCTTCAAGAGCAATTGATGAAGCTTGATGGATCGAATCAGGCTGTGCTTATGATGAAGGCCGATCTCCGCCGCTCGCCCCGCAGCACCGCCAGCGGCCCGCATCTGGCCCTCGGGAAGCTCGCTTCGGATCCGGGAAAGTCCCCGGAAAGTCGTGCGCGCCGGGCCGGATGACGCGCCGCAGCATCCGGCCCGGCAGCGGTGATCGACCCTTGCCTGCCGCAACGCACCCGATCGACCGATGACGACCCACTTCAACCTGCGCCACCTGCACCTGTTCGAGACCGTCGTCGCCAGCGGCAGCTTCTCGCGCGCGGCCGAGCTGCTGGGCATGAGCCAGCCGGCGGTGTCGATGCAGATCCGCCAGCTCGAGACCGATCTCGACACCACGCTGTTCGAGCGCCCGCAACGCCAGCGCCTGACCGCCGCCGGCCAGGCGCTGCTGCAGCACGCGCGCATCCTGCTGGCGCAGGCGCGCGCGGCCGACGAGGCGCTGGACGCCCTGCGCGGTTCGCCCGACGAGCCCGGCGGGGCCACGCGCGGCTTTCGCGGGCTGCTGCACCTGGGCGTCGTTTCGACCGCCCACTACTTCGCGCCGCGCCTGATGCATGCCTTCCACCAGCGCCATCCGGACGTGCGCCTGAAGCTGACCGTGGCCAAGCGCAGCGAGGTGCTGGCGATGCTCAACGAGCACCGGCTCGACCTGGCGATCAGCGGCTATCCGCCGTCGGAAGCGGACCTGGAGGCGACCAGCTTCGCGCGCCATCCGCACTGCATCGTGGCGCACCCGTCGCATCCGCTGGTCGGGCGTCGCGACCTCGACTGGGCCGACCTGCGCGACGAGCACTTCATCTTCCGCGAGGCCGGCTCGGCGACACGGCAGTTCCTCGAACACCTGTTGCAGCAGCAGTCGATCCAGGTCCGCGCCGGGCTGGAGCTGGCCGGCAACGAGACCATCAAGCAGGCGGTGATGTGCGGCATGGGCATCAGCTTCCTGTCGGCCCACACCTTCCAGGTCGAACTGGAGGCCGGCCGCATGGCGCTGCTGGACGTGCGGGGCATGCCCAAGCACATCGACTGGTGCTTCGTGCAGCGCCGCGACACGCAGCTCGGCGGCGTCAACGCGGCGTTCCGGCAGTTCGTGCTGGACGAGGGCGCGCTCTACGCGGCCTGCCACTCGTCGGTCAAGGGCGACGCCGCCCCGGCGTGAGACGGGCTCAGCGCGAGGCCGGCGGCGCCTCGTCGCGGATGTCGTCCAGGCACATCATGTGGACTGCCATCTGGCGATAGACCTTGTGCGGTCCGACGGCGGCGCCGAAGGTGCGGTATTCGGCCAGGAAGATGTTCTCGCGGTGACCGCGGCCGGGCACGCCGTCATCGACCAGCAGGCCGACCACGTGCTCGCGGGCGTTCTCCGGGCCGTAGCTGATGTTCTCGCCGCAGGCGACCTTGCGGCCGACCGCCTTGGTGGCGCGCTTGCCCGGGTCACTGCCGTCGCTGCCGGCATGGCCGATGGCCCCGCGCGGGCCCTGGTCCTTGACGTGGCCCTGGGCGGCGGCCGACAGGCAGCCGAAGGCCCGCATCGGCGGCACCGGCTGGGCCCGCTTCAGGAAGGTGACGGCCTCGCGCACGGCGCCCAGGCCTTCGGTCATGCGGATGCGCACGCCGTCGCGCAGGTAGATGCGGTCCTCGCCCAGGCCGGCGTAGTTGGCCTCGACCAGCGCGGCATAACGCGCCGGCTGGGTCCGCGCGTAGTTGATCTCGTCGAGCATGGCCTGCTGGGTGGCGCGCTGGGCCGGGCTCAGGCTGCATTCCTTCGCGACCGTGACGGGCACCGCCGGCCGCGCCTGCATGGCGCGTGGCGCCTCGTCTGGCGCGGCCGCCGGGGTCGGCGGTTCGGCGGTCTCGGCGGTCGTCGCGGCGCAGGCGGTCAGCAGGGTGAGGGTCAGCGCGCTGGTGGCCAGTGCGGCAGTGGTGATCGGGGCAAGGCGTCGTGGCATGGATGCAGTATGTCCGTGGCCTTGCCGGATCGCCTTGGCGCGGGCCGCTGCAGGTGTGAACAAATGTCGGGGCGACGGGTTGTCAGAACCGTTGCATCACCCGCCCCGCAGCCGTCCTGTCATCCACCCGACCGCCTGCCGGGATTCGCTCTGGGGAATGACGATGCGCTCCATGCACCGTCAAGGGGAAAGTCCCGCGAAAGCCTGAAGGAAAGTGCCAAGGATCGGCCGTGGCGCCGGCGCGATTCGTCACGACCGGTCAGCCGGAACTGCAAGTTCAACTCGATGCGATCCTGTTCAGGATCGGGTGTTGTTCCACCCAGATTAAAGTTGCGCGACCGGGTTTCATTGTCCTGAGGTATCGCTATACTCCGCTCCAGCAGTTTTCGCCGCGGACTGATCAACAGACTGATGGCGGTACCCGAATCCCACCGCGTCGTGGTGGTCTAGCTTCCCTGATATTCGAAGGATGGATGCCATGTCGAGCATTTCTGAACTGATCAAGCAACGCGAAGCGCTGGCCGCCCAGCAGGCCGCGCTGGAACAGGCGCTGAAGGAACTCCAGAACGCCGAACGCCAAGGCGCGATCGACAAGGTTCGGGAACTGATGGCCCAGCACGGCCTGACCGTTTCGGACATCGCCGCCGCCGAAGGCCGCCGCACCCGCGGCCCGAACAAGGCCAAGGGCACCGACGGCCGCACCGGCAAGACGGTGGCTGCCAAGTACCGTCACCCGAGCACCGGCGAGACCTGGAGCGGTCGTGGCCTGAAGCCGAAGTGGCTGACGGCAGCGCTCGAAGGCGGCGCGAAGATCGAGGATTTCCTGATCCCGACCGCCTGATCGAACCCTGAATCAGTGCAAGGGCCCCGACGCGAGTCGGGGCCCTTTCTGTTTGGGTGAACCTTTTCACCCTTACTCGAACGTCAGCTTCCGAAAGCCCCGGCCATGGCCAGCACCCAGAGGGCGCCGAACACGAAGGGCAGGGCCCGTGGTGCCCAGCGGCCGCGATTGCCGACGCTCTTGCTGGGCGTCAGGCTGCACAGTCGCATCAGGCCGGCGCGTTCGTATTCGTGCTGGATCTCGTCGGTCGCATCGAGCGCCGCGTAAATGCTGACGCCGATCACCCCGGCGACCGCCATGCCGAACAGCGGAAACCCGAAGACCAGCCAGTGCAGTTTTGCGGTGGTCAGCGTGCCGTAGGCGGTGAACAACAAGCCCTCGGACAGGATCAGCCACATCAGTCGGTGATTGACCAGGTTGTCCTCGTGGGTCCATTGCTCGCGCAGCGCGCGGTAGAGGTCCCAGTCGGGCAGGGTTTGGGTGGTTGGTTCGTGGCTCATGCTGAAAACGCGAACGGGCGCGCGGTGGGAATTCGGAGTTTCAGACGATCGGCCGCAGCTGCTGCGCGGCTTCCTGCAGCGGTGGCAGCAGACGCTGCAGGCAGGTGTCCTCGGGAAAGGTCTGGGCCTGGAAGGTGATGCTCAGCGCGCCGACGCAGCGGCCCTTGCGGTCCTGCAGCGGCACCGCGAGTCCGCCCAGGCCCACGTCGACCTGCTGCTCGATGCGGATCCAGCCTTGCGCCCGGGCCCGCTCGACCCGCTCGCGCAGTCGATCGGCATCGGCCACGGTGCTGGCGTTGAACTTCAGGAAGTCGTGCGCCGACAGCCAGGCCTCCAGCGCCTCCGGGCTCCAGGTCGACAGCACGGCGGTGCCTGGCGAGACCGCATGCGCCGGCATGCGCGCGCCGACCTGGAAGCCGATCGACACCACCCGGGGCGAATTGCTGCGCACCAGGTAGACGACCTCGTGGCCGTCGAGCACGCTGAAGTTGGCGGTCTCGCCGGTGTGCATCGACAGGCGCTGCAGGAAGGGCTGGACCAGCCGCGGCAGCCGCGCCGCCTCCAGATAGCTCTGCCCCAGCCGCAGCACGCTGGGCATCAGCCAGTAGTGCTTGCCGTCGGTGTCGGCATAGCCGTAGTGCACCAGGCTCATCAGGTAGCGGCGCGCGGCGGTGCGGGTCATGCCGGTGCGCTCGCCGCATTCGGTGGCCGTCATGCGCGGCCAGTCGTCGCTGAAGGCCTCGATCACGCGCAGGCCCTTGCCGAGGCCTTCGATGAGCAGCGAACGGTCGACGGGCAGGCGTTCCAGGGTCATGCAGCTTCCCGGGTTGATCTAGGGATAACCACTAATGTGATCGTTCCATGATACCGAGCGATCGGTGATCGATCGCGGGCGGATTTCTCCGCTGGCCGACGCTTGGGGTGACGCCTAGAGTTCTCCCATCGACGCGCAGCAGACACGACGCAGACGCGAACCCGATTCCCCGACGACGCCGCCTTGAGCGCCGACCCATCTCAACGAGGAGACAACGATGATTGACAAGGTGATCGCCGGCTATTGCCGACTGATCGGCTACCTGATCGCCGCCGCGATGGCGGTGATGGTGGTGCTGGTGTTCGGCAACGTGGTGATGCGCTACGGCTTCAACTCGGGCTTCACGTTGTCGGAGGAACTGTCGCGCTGGCTGTTCGTCTGGCTGACCTTCCTCGGCGCGGTGATCGCGCTGCGCGAGAACGCCCACCTCGGCACCGACATGCTGGTCGGCAAGCTCGGTCCGACCGGCAAGCGCATCTGCATGGGCCTGTCGCTGGTGCTGATGCTCTACGTGCTGTGGCTGCTGTTCAAGGGCAGCCTCGACCAGTTCAAGATCAACGTCGACTCCGAGAGCCCCGTCATGGAGGCCTCGATGGGCTGGTTCTACGCCAGCGGCATGGCCTTCGCAGTGCTCGGTGCGCCGATCCTGGTCATGGACCTCGTCCGGCTGCTGACCGGTCAAATCGACGATGACCACCTGATGCTGATCCAGGAGTCGGAAGAGGCGCCGCACGGCGAGCCCGACGCGCCCGCCGCTGGCCGCTGAGCGCCTGACCCGCACCCCGACAACGAGGCAAGAACATGACCGTGATCGTCTTCCTGGGCTCCCTGATGGCCGCGATGGCCCTGGGCGTCCCCATCGCCTTCGCGCTGCTGCTGTGCGGCGTGGCGCTGATGGTCCACCTGGGCAACTTCGATGCCCAGATCCTGGCGCAGAACCTGCTCGAAGGTGCCAACAGCTTCCCGCTGCTGGCCGTGCCCTTCTTCATGCTGGCCGGCGAGATCATGAACGCCGGAGGCCTGTCGCGCCGGATCGTGAACTTCGCGATGGCGCTGGTCGGCCACATCAAGGGCGGCCTGGGCTACGTGACCATCGTGGCGGCCGTGATCATGGCCTCGCTGTCGGGTTCGGCCGTGGCCGATGCCGCCGCGCTGACGGCCCTGCTGCTGCCGATGATGGTGCAGGCCGGCCATGACAAGGCCCGCTCGGCCGGCCTGATCGCATCGGGCGGGATCATCGCCCCGATCATTCCGCCGTCGATCGGCTTCGTCGTCTTCGGCGTGGCCGGTGGCGTGTCCATCACCAAGCTGTTCATGGCCGGCATCTTCCCGGGCGTGTGGCTGGCGCTGTCGCTGGTGGCGACCTGGTGGTGGCTGTGCCGCAAGGAACAGATCACGCCGCCGCCGCGCAAGACCGCCGTCGAGGTCGCGCATGCCCTGCGCCTGGCGGCCTGGGCCCTGGTGCTGCCGCTGATCATCGTGTTCGGCCTGAAGTTCGGCATCTTCACGCCGACCGAGGCGGCCGTCGTCGCCGCCGTCTACTCGCTGTTCGTGTCGACCGTGATCTACCGCGAGCTGACCGTGAAGAAGCTGGTGCCGCTGTTCATCTCGGCGGCCAAGACCAGCGCGGTCGTGATGTTCCTCGTGGCCGCCGCGATGGTGTCGGCCTGGCTGATCACCGTGGCCAACCTGCCGGGCCAGATCGTCGAGCTGCTGCAGCCGATGCTGGACAGCCCGCGCCTGCTGATGCTGGCCATCATGGTGCTGACGATGGTCGTGGGCACCGCGCTGGACATGACCCCGACCATCCTGCTGCTGACCCCCGTGCTGATGCCGGTCGTGAAGGCCGCCGGCATCGATCCGGTCTACTTTGGCGTGCTGTTCATCATCAACAACGCGATCGGCCTGATCACCCCGCCGGTGGGCACCGTGCTGAACGCGGTGGCCGGTGCCGGCAAGATCTCGATGGACGAGGTCACCAAGGGCGTCGTGCCCTTCATGATTGCGCAGTTCGTCGCGATGTTCCTGATGGTCGCGTTCCCGCAGCTGGTCATGGTGCCGGCGCGCTGGTTCTACTGATCCATCCGCATCCGCATACGCGTCCGCATCCAGTTCCCGTTCCCCCCACCGACCCACGTTCCCTTCCACGGAGACAAACCATGAAGCGACTGTTCCTCAAGACCCTGCTGGCCAGCGTGGCCCTGGCCGCCGTCGGCGCCGTCTCGGCCCAGGAGATCCGCGAGCGCACGCTCAAGTTCGGCCTGAACGGCCCTGAAGGCCACCCCGCCGTCGCCGGCATGAAGAAGTTCCAGGCGTCGGTCGAGGCCAAGTCGGGCGGCAAGATCAAGGTCCAGCTGTTCCTGAACGGCACGCTGGGCAGCGACCAGGCGACGCTGTCGGCCGTCAAGGGCGGCACGGTGGAGATGGCCGTCATGAACTCCGGCATCCTGGCCAGCGAGGTCAAGGCGCTCGAGATCTTCGACTTCCCCTTCCTGTTCAACAACGAGAAGGAAGCCGACGCCATTGCCGACGGCCCGATCGGCCAGAAGATGCACGCGGCGCTGGCCGACAAGGGCATCGTCGGCCTGTCCTACTGGGAGCTGGGCTTCCGCAACATCACCACCGGCAAGCGCGCGATCACCAAGGTCGACGACATCGCCGGCCTGAAGCTGCGCGTGATCCCCAACGCCATCAACGTCGACTGGGTCAAGGCGCTGGGCGCCAACCCCACGCCGATGCCGTTCCCCGAGGTCTACGCCGCGCTGGAGCAGGGCGCGATCGACGGCCAGGAGAACCCGATCTCGGTGATCGCGGCCAACAAGTTCTGGGAAGTCCAGAAGCATGTCGCGCTGACCAACCACCAGTACAACCCGCAGTCGGTCATCTTCAGCAAGAAGGTCTGGGACCAGCTGAGCGCCACCGAACGCAAGATCATCGACGACTCCGCCGACGAGGCCGTCAAGGCCCAGCGCGAGGCCTCGCGCGCCGCGCTGGCCAACAACCTCGAGCTGCTGAAGAAGAACGGCATGACCGTCTCGACGCTGCCGCCGGCCGAAGTGGCCAAGCTGCGCGAGAAGATGAAGCCGGTGATCGACAAGCACAGCGCCTCGGCCGGCCCGGTCGTGGCCGAGGTGCAGGCCGCCCTGGCCGCCCTGCGCAAGTGATCGACGCGGGCCGTCTCGCGCCGTCCTGACGCGACGCGCGGCCCGTCTTCCTCCCCTCCGGATCCGACGCCATCGGGTGAGCGCGCCACGCGCCCGCCCGGTGCGGATCCGTCCCCACGAGTACACCCCATGCGACGCGGTATCGCGACCGTCTCCCTGTCCGGCATGCTGCGCGAGAAGCTGCAGGCCGCGGCCGCCGCGCGTTTCGACGGCGTCGAGATCTTCGAGAACGACCTGCTGCAGTTCCCCGGTTCGCCCAAGGACGTGCGCACGATCTGCGAGGACCTGGGCCTGTCGATCGACCTGTTCCAGCCCTTCCGCGATTTCGATGCGCCGAGCGCCGCGCAGCTGGCCCGCAACCTCGAACGCGCCGAACGCAAGTTCGACCTGATGCAGGAACTCGGCACGCAGATGATCCTGGTCTGCTCGAACGTGCAGCCCGACGCCGTGGCCGATCCGGCCGTGCTGGCCGAACAGTTCGCGCAGCTGGCCGAACGGGCCGCCCGGCGCGGCATGCGCGTCGCCTACGAGGCACTGGCCTGGGGCAGCCAGGTGAAGCTGTGGTCGCAGGCCTGGGAGATCGTCCGCCGCGTCGACCATCCGCACCTCGGGCTGGCGCTCGACAGCTTCCACACCCTGTCGCTGCGCGATGACCCGAGCGGCATCGCCCGACTGCCGGGCGACAAGATCTTCTTCGTCCAGCTGGCCGATGCACCGTGGGTCAACACCGACGTGCTGACCCACAGCCGCCACTACCGCTGCTTTCCCGGCCAGGGCGAGATGGAGGTCGCGCGCTTCACCCGTGCCGCGCTTGACGCCGGCTACAACGGGCCGCTGTCGCTGGAGATCTTCAACGACGAGTTCCGCGCCGCGCCGGCCCGCTCCAACGCGGTCGACGCGATGCGTTCGCTGCTGTGGCTCGAAGAGCAGGTGCGGCTGGACCGCGCCGCCGATGCCGTGCCGCCGCCGCCCTACAAGGTGCCGCTGTTCGATCCGCCGCCGCCGGCCCGGCTCGACGGCTGGTCCTTCATCGAGTTCGCCGTCGACCCGGCCGCCGGCAGCGTGCTGGCGCAGTGGTTGGCCCGTGCCGGCTTCGTGCGCATGGGCCTGCACCGCTCCAAGCAGGTCGAGCTGTACGGCCAGGGCGAGGTCCGCATCGTGCTGAACCTCGAAGCCGATTCGTTCGCCCGCAGCCACTTCGAGATGCACGGCCCGTCGGTCTGCGCGGTCGCGCTGGCCGGTGCCGATCCGTCCGTCGCGGTGGCCCGTGCCGAGGCACTGCTGTGCCCGCGCGCCATCGGCCGCATCGGCCAGAACGAGATGGCGATCCCGGCCGTGCGGGCGCCCGACGGCAGCCTGATCTACTTCTGCGGCTCGCCGCAGGACGGTCGCCATCCGTTCGAGGCCGACTTCATCCTCGACCCCGCCGCCGACGTCGCCGGAGCCTTTGGCGCTGGTGCCAGCGTCGACCACCTGGTGCAGGCCGTGCCGGCCGGCCAGGTCGAGCCCTGGACGCTGTTCAGCCGCGCCGTGCTGGGCCTGGTGCCCGAGCGCAACGTCGTGCTGCACGACCCCTACGGCGTGATCCGCAGCCGCGAGATCGAGTCGGCCGACAAGGCGGTGCGGCTGGCGGTGACGGTGTCCGAACGCGAGAACACCTCGGTCGCCCGCAGCGTCTCGCGCCAGCGTGGCGCCGGCCTGCAGCAGATCGCCATCGCGGTGCCCGACCTGGTCGCCACCGCGCGCCGCCTGAAGGCGCTGGGCGCGCCGCTGCTGCCGATCCCCGACAACTACTACGACGACGTGCTGGCCAAGCACGACGTCGAACCCGGCCTGCTCGCCGCGATGCGCGAGCTGGGCATCCTCTACGACCGCGAGCCCGGCGGGGCCGAGTTCCTGCAGCTCTACCTGCTGCCGTTCGAGGAACGGTTCCATTTCGAGCTGGTGGAGCGGCGTGGCGGCTATGCCGGCTACGGCACCGCCAACGCACCGTTCCGGCTCGCGGCCATGGCGCAATGGCGCGATCGCGCCGACCCGTACGGCTACCCAGGAGCAAGCACATGATCATCAACGGCCACACCGAGATCGTCGCCCACATCGGCTTCCCGACCCATGCCTTCAAGGCGCCGATGATCTACAACCCGTGGTTCCAGAAGGCCGGTGTCAACGCCATCGTCGTGCCGATGGGCTGCCGCAGCGACGACTACGCGACCTTCCTGCGGTCGGTCTTCCAGCTCGCCAACATCCGCGGCGCGCTGATCACGATGCCGCACAAGGTCGTCACCACGTCGCTGATCGACGAGGTGCTGCCGACCGCCGCGATTGCCGGCGCCTGCAACGCGGTGCGCCGCCTGCCGGACGGCCGGCTGCAGGGCGACATGTTCGACGGCGAAGGCTTCGTGCGCGGCGTGCTGCGCAAGGGCCGCGTACTCAAGGGCGCGCGCGTGCTGGTGGTCGGCTGCGGCGGCGTGGGCTCGGCGATCGCCGCTTCGCTGGCCGCCGCCGGCGTCGCCGCGATCACGCTGTTCGACGCCCGCGCCGAATCGGCCGACGCGCTGGGCGCGCGTCTGCAGGCGCATTACCCGCAGCTCCAGGTCGTCACCGGCAGCCACGACCCGGCCGGCCACGACGTCGTCGTCAACGCCACGCCGATGGGCATGAACGAGGGCGACCCGATGCCGATGGACGTCTCGCGCATCGCCCCGACCACCTTCGTCGGCGAGGTCGTCATGAAGACCGAGATGACCGCCTTCCTCAGCGCCGCCGCCGCCCGCGGCTGCCCCTACCAGATCGGCTCGGACATGCTGTTCGAGCAGATCCCCGCCTACCTCGAATTCTTCGGCTTCCCGAGCACGACGCCCGAGGAGCTGAGGGCGGTTGCGACGTTGCAGTATTGAGCGATCGGGGCGGTGGGCGACGGGCCCAGGCGCATCTGGCGCGAGCCCGTCGGACACCGGAGGTGTCCGACCTACCGGGTCGGTGGGTTGGGCACGAAGGCGGCGGGTGCGTTCATGTTCGGGCGCCCGACAGGACGCCGCCAGAACCGGTTGGATACCGCTGGGACATCGGCCATTGAAGGGTGTTTCGGTAGGTCGGACACCTCCGGTGTCCGACGGGCTCGTGCCCGATGAATCTGCGGGTCTCGCGTCCGTGGCCTCACCCCACCCGATACCGCTGCGCCACCGCGTCCGCGCCGGCGATCAGGAGGTGGAGGTCGGTGCCGACGCCGACCATCGTGGCGCCGGCTTCGAGGTAGTGCTCGGCCTTGCCGTCGGCCGCCAGGATGCCGACCGACTTGCCGGCGGCGCGGGCGGTTGCGATGGCGGCGCGGATGGCCGCCTGCACGTCCGGATGCCCCGACGCGCCGCGGTGGCCCAGGCTGGCGGCCAGGTCGGAAGGGCCGATGAACACGGCATCGACGCCATCGACGCGGCAGATCGCGTCGAGCTCGTCGAGCGCCTGCTGCGACTCGATCTGCACGATCACGCCGATCTCGTCGTTGGCGCGCGCCATGTAGTCCTTGTAGCGGGTGTAGTTGCCCGCCCGCGTGCTGCCGGCGACGCCGCGCAGGCCCTCGGGTGCGAAGCGGGTCCAGGCGACAGCCTCGCGCGCCTCGGCCGCCGTGCGCACGTTGGGCACCATGATGTTGGGCGCGCCGGCATCGAGCGCGCGCTTGGTCCAGGCCATGTCGTGGATCGGGATGCGCACGATCGGCGCGACCGGCCGGCCGCGCACCGCCAGCAGCTGCGCTCCGACGTCGTGCAGGTCGGTGGGGCTGTGTTCCATGTCGAACAGCAGCCAGTCGAAGCCGGCATCGGCCAGCACCTCGGCAATCGGCTGGTGGGCAAACGTGACCCACAGGCCGATGGTGCGCTGCTGGCGGGCGAGCGCCTGCTTGAAGGTGTTGACGGGCAGGGAGTTCATGGCGTCGCCTCGGGTGGGATGCGGGTCATCGGATCAGCTCGGCGTAGATCGCGCGCAGGTCGTCGCGCGTCATCGGCCGGGGGTTGTTGTCGAGCAGACGGGTGACCTTGGCCGCGCCCTCGACCAGCGCGTCCAGGTCGGCCGCACCGATGCCCAGGCCGCGCAGGTCGGCCGGCACGCCCAGGTCGGCATTGAGCTGGCGCAGCGCGTCGACGAAGGCGAGCGAGGCGGCCTCGTCGTCCAGACCGTCGACCGGCACGCCCATCGCGCGGGCCATTGCCGCGAAGCGGGCCTGCTGGCCGATGCGGTTCCAGGCCATCACCGACGGCAGCAGGATCGCGTTGGACAGCCCGTGCGCCATGCGATAGGTGCCGCCCAGCGGATAGGCCAGCGCATGCACCGCCGTCGTGCTGGACGTGGCGATGCAGACGCCGCCGTAGTAGGCGCCCAGCAGCATGTCGGCACGGGCCTGTTCGTCGCGGCCATCGGCCACGGCGCGGCGGATGCTGCGGCCGATCAGGCGGATCGCCTCCAGCCCGTAGAGCTCGCTGAAGACGTTGCCCTTGCGCGAGCAGACGCACTCGATCGCGTGGGTCAGCGCATCCATGCCGGTCGATGCGGTGACATCCGGCGGCAGGCCCAGCGTCAGCCGGGCGTCCAGGATCACCGCATCCGGCACCAGATGCGGGTCGACGATGCCGACCTTCAGCGCGTCCTCGGCCACCAGCACGATCGCGTTGGGCGTGGCCTCCGCGCCGGTGCCGGAGGTCGTCGGCACCATCACCGTGGGCAGGCCGCGGCCGGGCACCGCCACGCGCTTGGCGAGCAGGTCGCGCAGGCTCACGTCATGAGCCAGCACGACGGCGGCGATCTTGGCGACGTCGATGACGCTGCCGCCGCCGATGCCGACCACGGCATCGCAGGGACCGGCCTCACGCGACGCAGCCAAGGTGCGCTCGACGTCCTGCACATCCGGCTCGGCCGGCGTGTCGTCGACGATGACATGGGCGATGCCGGCCTCGTCCAGCGCGGCCAGCGTCGCCTCCAGCAGGCCGGCGCGCCGCACGCTGCGGCTGACGACCAGCAGGGCGCGGCGGACTTGAACCCCGCGCAGGCCGCGCAGCAAGCCGGGCAGCTGGACCAGCGAGCCCGGGCCGATCACGACCCGGCCGGCCTGCAGCAGCGTGGCGGGCGTTTCGTTCGTGTTCATCGGCCTTCTCCGGCATCGGTCGACGGCGCGGCGACCCAGTCGGGCATCACCCGCGCATGGCGGATGTGCTGGCGGAACACCGTGTAGGCCAGCTGCAGCGTGCCGTCGTCGGTCTGGCGGATCGACGGGTAGGAGTACTCGCGGTTCTGGCGGTCGGCCGAGTTGTTGGTCATGCAGTAGCCGTCGCCGGTTTCCAGGTGCCGTTGCAGCGGCCAGCTCAGCCCGTCGTCATCGGACAAGGCCAACGTCAGCGGCGCACGCGGGGCGCCCCAGAAGGCGCGGCGTTCGGGCGGCGCGGATGGGGTCGCGGCCGGCGTCGGCGCACCGTCGGTTTCGTCATCGAGTTCGTCATACAGCGACACGCGCCGCTCGTGTGCATCGGCCGCGCTGGAGGCGTTGAAGATCATCGCCAGCCGGCCGTCGCGCAGCCGCGTCGCCTGGATCGACGAGTTGTTGTTGGGCAGCCCGATCGGCCGCGGCGCCTGCCAGCTCAGGCCGCCGTCCGGGCTCTCGGTGCGCCAGACATGGTCGGCCCAGCGGCTGCGGAAGAAGGCCAGCAGCGTGTGCCCGTCGCGTGCCGGCACGATGTTCATGTGGACACAGCCGAGGCTGTCGGGCACCGCGATGGTCTGCCAGGTCCGGCCTTGATCGGTCGAGCGCATCACGGCCGCATCGTCGAGCGAACCGTCCCAGGCCAGCCCGGGCTGCGTGCGGCAGCGGAACACCGGCACCAGCCAGGCGCCGTCGGGCTGCACCTGCACGGGCTGGCGCACGAAGGTTCCGGGCGCGTCGAACAGCGTGCGCACGGGGCCCCAGCTCAGGCCGTGGTCGTGCGAGACGCGGCAGCGCACGAAGGCGGTGTCCTGGTGGCCGGAGGTCTGCGCGGTGTGCAGCAGCCACAGGGTGCCGTCCGGTGCCGGGAACAGCACGGGGTTCTGCTCGGAGCGGTCGGGGTCGTGCGAGAGCTGCTGCGGCGCGCTCCAGGTCGACGAGCCCGGCGCCAGGCGTGAGAAGTAGACCGAGATGTCCGAGCGGCCTTCCATCGAGCCGCCGAACCAGACGCAGCCCAGCGCGCCGTCGCCCAGCACCATCAGGTTGGCGGCATGGGCCTGCACGCACGGCGCCGGCAGGTCTGCCACGAGCCGGGCAGCGTCGTCCGCATGCGGGCGCAGCACGCCGTCGGTGCGGGCGGCTGCGGCGGGCGCGTTTGTCGCGTTCCTCGTGTTCGTCGTGATCATCGTGTTCATCGGCCCTCCAGCGCGGCGGCCTGGCGTTGGCCGCTGACGAGCTTGAGCGCGTATTCGGCCGCCTCGACCAGGCTGTCCTCGTTGGCCAGGCCCTTGCCGGCGATGTCGAAGGCGGTGCCGTGGTCGACCGAGGTGCGCAGGATCGGCAGGCCCAGCGTGATGTTGACGCCGCTGATCGCCTGCCACTTGCCGGTGGCCGGGTCGACATGGAAGCCCAGCAGCTTGATGGGGATGTGGCCCTGGTCGTGGAACATCGCCACGACCGCGTCGAACTGCTGCGCGCGCAGCTTGATGAAGATGGTGTCGCCGGGCCACGGGCCGCTGATGCCGCGGTCGGCGTACTCGGCCACGACCGGCGCGACGATCGCGTCGTCCTCGGTGCCCAGGATGCCGCCTTCGCCGCAATGCGGGTTCAGGCCGGCCACGCCGATGCGCGGGTTTTGGACGCCCAGTGCGTGCAGGGCATCGAGCGTGACGTCGAAGACGCGTCGCAGCCGCTGCGGCGTGATGCGGCGCGGCACGTCGGCCAGCGCGCAATGGGTCGTGACGTGCGTGACCCGCAGGTCGCCGTGGGCCAGCATCATCACCGCGTCGCGCTGGCCGGTCAGGTGGGCCAGCAGCTCGGTGTGGCCCTCGAACAGGTGGCCGGCCAGGTGCAGCGCTTCCTTGGACAGCGGCCCCGTGACGATCGCGTCGGCCTCGCCGGCCTGCACCAGCGCGGCGGCCCGCGCGACCGCGCGGTAGGCCCATTCGCCGCCGGCGGCGCTGACCTGGCCGACGGGCACCGGCGCATCGACCGGGCCGACGTCGACCAGCCGGTAGAACGGCCGGCCGGCGTCATCGCAGGCCGGCAGGCCGAGCGCCTGTTCGGCGCGCCGCAGGGCCTCGCCGCTGCCCAGCACGACGAACTCGGCCGTGCCGTCGCGGGTCAGCCCGGCCATGCGGCGGGTTGCCCGGGCGATGATTTCCGGGCCGATGCCGGCCGGATCGCCCATCGTGAAGGCCAGTCGGGTGGGTGCGTGCATGGGTCAGCTTTCGGATCGACCGGCGCACAGGCCGGTCAGGGTCAGGAGACGTGGCGAGCGCCAGGCGCGCGGATCAGTCGGCCTTGATGTTGGCCGTCTTGATCAGCTTGCCGATGCGTTCGTACTCGACCGGCACCAGCTTGGCGAGTTCGGCCGAATCACCGCTGGCGACGCTCAGGCCGACGCCGTTGAGCTTGCTGATCACCTCCGGATTCTTCAGCGCGGCCGACAGCGCGCCCGACAGCTTGGCGACGACGTCCTTGGGCGTCTTGGCCGGCGCGAACACGCCGTACCAGGCCGTGAACTGGAACTGCGGGAAGCCGGCTTCGGCGAAGGTCGGTGTGCCCGGCAGGTCGGCCACGCGGGCCGGCGTGCCGATGGCCAGGGCGCGGACCTTGCCGCCCTTGAGCAGCGGCATCGAGTTGGTGGCGGTGTCGAAGATCACCGGGATGCGTCCGCCGATGAGATCCATGATGTGCGCGTTGCCGCCCTTGTACGGCACGTGCGTCATCTCGACGCCGACGTTGGCCGTGAACAGCTCGCCGGCCAGGTGCAGCGGCGAGCCGTTGCCCGACGAGCCGTACATCACCCCGCGCGGGTCCTTGCGGGCGGCATCGACGACTTCCTTGAGCGACTTGTACGGCGACTCCAGCGAGGTGATCGCGATGATCGGCGCGCTGCCGATCAGGCCGATCGACTCGAAGTCCTTCAGCGGGTCGTAGTCGGCCTTCAGCAGGTGCGGGCTGGCCGCGTGCGTGGCCAGGCCGCCGATCAGCAGCGTGTAGCCGTCCGGTGCGGCCTTGGCCACGGCGTTGGCACCCAGCAGCGCGGCGGCGCCGGGCTTGTTGTCGACCAGCGCGGTCTGGCCCAGCGCCTCGCTCATCTTCTGGCCGATCAGCCGGCCCAGCATGTCGTTGGCGCCGCCGGCCGGGTAGGGCACGACGAAGGTGATCTGCTTGGTCGGGAAGCCTTGCGCCGCCACCGGCAGCGCCGTGCCCGCCAGCAGGCCGGCCAGCGTGGCTCCGGCCATCGCGGCGAGCCAGCGGCGGCGGGCTGCGGGGCGCTGGCCGGGGAAGGACGGACGGGTCTCGGTCGGTTGTTGCACGGCGTTGTCTCCTGTGTGGGCCGTTGAAGGAAGGTCGCCGGTGTGGCGGCCTGTGGATTCTTGTGGCGTCTTCTGACTCTGAACGGGTCGCAATATTCCATAAGCTTTCACAAACGGTCAATAGAGTTCACAACCGATCAGGTGCTGTGCCATGATTTCGCCATGAGCACGCCCGCTGAACTCCCGTCGAACGACCCCACCGTCGTCCCGCTGCTGCCCGCCCAGCGCCGCCAGCACATCGTCGATTTCCTGCGCCGCCACGGCGCCGTCACGCTGCAGCAGCTCGAACAGGCGCTGGGCGTGTCGGTCTCGACGCTGCGGCGCGACCTCGACGGCCTGGCTGCCGATGGCGTGATCGACCGCACCCACGGCGGCGCGCTGCTGCGCCAGCAGGAATACAGCACCTTCGAGCCCGATGCCGGCGCCGCCGCCGAGCTGTCGCCGCGCGAGAAGGAGGCCATCGGCCGCATCGCCGCCGAGGCCCTGCTGCCGCGCCAGAGCGTCATCTTCGACAGCGGCAGCACGGTGCTCGAAGCCGCCCGCGCGGCCCTGCGCCGCAACATCCCGCTGATCGCGGTGACCAACGACCTGACGATCGCGCAGCTGCTGGGCAGCTCGGCGCAGATCCAGGTCCACCTGCTCGGCGGCGTGCTGCGCCCGGGCAGCCCGACGGTGACCGGCCAGAGCCTCGTCGAACAGGCGCGCACGATCTGCGCCGACGTGCTGCTGATGGGCGCCCATGCGCTGACCGACGGCGTGTTGTCGGAAACCTCCGCCGAGGTCGCCGCGACCAAGCGCGCGCTGATGGCCGCGGCGACGACCCGGCGCCTGCTGGTCGATTCGTCGAAGTTCCGCCCGCGCGCCTTCATGCAGGTCGCCACGCTGGGCGAGCTGCACGAGGTCATCACCGACGACGGCATCGGCGCGGCCGACGAGGAACGCCTGCGCGCGCTGTCGCTGACCGTCACGATCGCGCCATGCCGGCGTTGACGCTGCGCGTCCTGGCCGACGACCTGACCGGCGCGCTCGACACCGCCGCCGCCTTCGGGGCCGGCGTGCCGGTCTGGCTCGGGCGGCCGGGCGGGGCTGCGCCGGGCCCGATCGAGGTGCTGGCGACCGCCACCCGCGACGTCTCGCCCGGGGCGCTGGACGAGGCGCTTCAGCCGGCCATGCCCTGGTTCGGCGCGCCGGGCGTGCGGCCTTTCAAGAAGGTCGACAGCCTGCTGCGTGGCAACACCTTTGACGAGATCGACCGCTGCGCCCGCGCGCTGGGCGGCGTGCGGGTGCTGCTGGCACCGGCCTTCCCGGGCCAGGGCCGCGAGACCCGCGACGGCCGGCTCTGGGTCCGCCCGCCCGGCGCCGACCGGGTCGAGCCCACGGCGGTGTCGCTGCACGAGGCGATGCACGCGCGTGGCTGGGCTGTCAGCCCGACCTTGTCCGACAGCGGCATCTGGCTGCCCGACGTCCGCGACGACGCGGCCTTGCGCCAGGTCGCTCGCGCCGTGCTGCAGCGCCAGGCCGGGCGGCCGGACGAGCGCTGGCTGTGGGTCGGCAGTGCCGGGCTGGCGCAGGCGCTGGTCGCCGCACTCGATCTGCCCGTGGCGATCGGTGCCGCGCCGCCGGCTGGCGACACGCGCGAAGGCCCGCAGGTGCTGGTCAGCGCCAGCCACCACGCCGTCTCGCGCCGCCAGTGGGACCGGCTCGCGCAGGTTCGCCCGGACTGGGCGCTGGCCCGCGCCGGCCGCATCGACGAGCGTGATGGCCTGATCGGCCTTGCCGCGACTGGCCGCTGCGCCGGTTTCGACCTGGCCGCGCAAGAGACGCTGTCGCCCGACGAGGCCCAACGCCGCCTCGATGCCCATGCCGAGGCGCTGGTGCGGGGCCTGCCGCGCCCGGCCGCGCTGGTCGTCGTCGGCGGCGACACGCTGCTGGCGCTGTGCCGGGCCAGCGGCGCGCAGGCGATGCGGTCGATGCCGGCGCCGTCACGCGCCGGCTGGGGCCAGGCGCGGCTGGTCGGCGGCGTGTGGGACGGCGTGCCGTGCCGGACCCGCTCGGGCGCGTTCGGCGGCGACGACGACCTGGTCGAGGTGCTGGCCGGCGCGTGACCGACGCGTGACCGGCGCATGACCGGCGCATGACCGGCGCGCTCGCGTCAGCCGGGCAGGTTGGCCGGCGTCACCACATGCACCGGTGACAGGCCCGGTGGCGCCTCCAGCCCCGTCACGCCGTGGGCCGCCAGCAAGGTCAGGCAGGCCCGCCGCATGTCGTGGCGCAGGTCGTGGTGCAGGACGGCATGGATGCGCCGTTCGCGCAGCAGCCGGACGTTGTCGCTGTCGAGGTCGTGGCCGATGAAACATCGCAGCCGACGGCCTTCCTGCTCGAAGGAATCGAGGATCGCGGTGTTCGCGCCACCGGCCGAATAGACCGCGCAGATCTCGCCATCGGCTCGCAGCCGCGACCGCACCCGCGCGCCGGTCCGGTCGGGCAGGCCGTGGCCTTCGCTGACCTCGACGATGCGCAGGCGCGGGTGATCACGTTGCAGCGCCTGCCGGAAGGCCGCGCCGCGCACGGCCTCGCCCTGGAACCGCACGCTGCTGATCGACACCAGCACGGCGGCGCGGCGGGCCGTGCCCAGCCACTGGCCGACCAGCCAGGCCGCCGTCTCGCCGGCCACCGCATGGTCCAGCCCGACATAGGCCAGCCGGCGCGAATCGGGCAGGTCGGTCGCCACCGTCAGCACCGGGATGCCCAGGCTCACGAGACGAGCCACCGCCGCGTTGACGGCCGGCACGTCCGGCGCCTTCAGCAGCACGCCGTGGCTGCCGCGTTCGCCGATGCGGTCGAGCGCCGCGACGATGCCGTCGGGCGACCAGACCTCGCGGGTCTCGTGGCGGGCCCGGAACAGCACCGGCCGCAGCGCGGCCATCTCGGCATCGAGGGCGTCGCGGACCTCGGTGGCGAAGCGCTCGGGCGTCTCCATCACCAGGTCGATCATGAACTTGCGCCCGACCACGCCGACCTGCCCGCGCTGCCGCTCCAGCGCGGCGATCGCCTGTTCGACCCGCCGCGCCATGTGTGCCCGCACGTGGGGCCGGCCGTTCAGCACGCGGTCGACCGTGGCGGTGCTGACGCCCGCTTGCAGGGCGATGTCCTTGACGAGGAAAGGGCGGCTCATGGGCTGGATTGTTGATGAATTCCTGATGGATTCCTGATGGATCCGGCGGCCCGCTGAACGATCGTCGCGGCCTACGCTTCGGACATCACGAAGAACTCGATCGCATCTCCGGAGACCTGCATGAGCCGAACCATCGCCCAACCGACTTCCCCCGTCTGGCTCGATGCCGAAGCCTGCCGGGTCGACGACCTGCAGGCCATCCTCGACGCCGGCCGCGACACGCCGAAGCCGGCGCACGCCGCCGAGCTGGCGCGTGGCGTGCCGGTCTACGACAGCGCCGCGTTGTGCCCGCTGCTGGACGATGCCGCCGCAGCCCGCGCGCTGATGGCCGAATGGCACGAGGTCTTCGCCGACGGCGCCGGCGTGCTGGTGCTGGCGGGTGCCTGGGACGACCGGCCGCTGCTCGACGCCGTCACGGCCGCCTTCCACCGCCTGATCGACGACGAACGCGCGACCAGCCGGGGCGGTGACCACTTCGCCAAGGCCGGCAGCAACGACCGGGTCTGGAACGCCGCCCAGAAGCTCTGCCTGCGCGAGCCGGCGCTGTTCGCGCGCTATTACGCCAACCCGCTGCTGGCGGCGGTCTGCACCGCCTGGCTCGGGCCCGCCTACCAGGTCACCTCGCAGATCAACTGCGTCAACCCGGGCGGCGCGGCGCAGGATCCGCACCGCGACTACCACCTCGGCTTCTGCACGCCGCAGCAGGCGATGGCCTTTCCGGCCCGTGTTCATCGGCTCTCTCCGGCCCTGACGCTGCAAGGCGCGGTCGCCCATGTCGACATGCCGCTGGCCAGCGGCCCGACGCTGCTGCTGCCGCATTCGCACAAGTACGAGGCCGGCTACCTGGTCGCCCACCGGCCCGAGTTCGATGCGCTGTTCGCCCGCGCCCATGTGCAGCTGCCGCTGCAGCGCGGCGATGCGGTGTTCTTCAACCCGGCGCTGATCCACGCGGCCGGCAGCAACCACACGAGCGACATCCGCCGGCTCGGCAACCTGCTGCAGGTCTCGTCGGCCTATGGCCGGGCGATGGAGAGCGTCGACCGCGTCGCGATGAGCTTGGCGCTGTACCCGGCCCTGCAGGCCGAACGTGCCGAAGGCCGGCTCGATGAACGCGGCTGCGACGCCGCCATCGCCGCCTGTGCCGAGGGTTATGCCTTCCCGACCAACCTCGACCTCGACCCGCCGCTGGGCGGTCTGGCCCCGCAGAGCCAGCAGGCGCTGATGCGCCAGGCGCTGGCCGAAGGCTGGTCGCCCGAACGTTTCAGCCAGACGCTGCTGGCGCGGGCCGCGACGCAGCGGCCTTGACGCCGTGAGGCCGTGAGATCGTGCAGCTGTGAGGCCGTCAGGCGGGTCTGGCGCCCGCCCGTCTCAACCCTTGTTCGCAGCCGGTACCACGCCGGCACCGGACGACCCGCCAGCCGCCTGCTCGATCAGCGCGTGCAGGCGGGCCACCGCCTCGGGCTCGCCCTTGATCGCGTAGGTGTCGTGGCCGCAGGCTGCGCAGCTCGCCTCGAAGGCGGCGGTGATGCCGGGCATCTTCGACACGTCCACGGCGGCCATCTCGGTCAGCGTGGCCTGGCAGTGGTTGCAGGTGATGAACTTCGGACGCAGCGCGAGCTGCTGGTCGATGGCGGCCTGCTGGCGCTGTGCCAGCGTGCCGCGTTGGCGGGCTTGTCCCATGGGATCGGCTTTCTGAAGAGGGTGTCGGTTGCGGTGCAGGCTCAAAGCCAGCGCCGGGTGCGTTCGCGGTAGCGGCGGTAGTCGGGGCCGAACTTGTCGGCCAGCACGCGTTCCTCCGGCAGGATCTGGAAGCGCGTCACATAGGCCCAGAAGCCCAGCGGCCCGAGCCACGCGGCCCACGCGTCGATGCGCAGCGCATAGGCCGAGAGCAGCAGCAGCAGGCTCAGGTACATCGGGTTGCGCGAGACCCGGTAGATCCCGCCGGTGACCAGCCGCCGCGCCCGCTCCGGATGGACCGGGTTGATCGTCGTGCGCGACCGCCACAACGTCACCAGCGCCGCCACCGCGATCAGCGCGCTCAGCTGCGACAGGGCAATGCCCACATGCATGCGCCACGCGCTCGGATCGATGCGCAGCCCGGCCAGCACGGCCGATCCCTTCATCACGAGGCCGGCGGCCAGGGCGATGAACGGGGCGGGGATGCGGGTGTCGAGTCGGTGCACGGCGGGTGGGGGCGGATCAGGGGCGGGATGCTAGCCCCGACCGCACCACCCGCCCGTCATGGCCGGTGGCCGCGTTCAATGACCGCACCATTGGCGCTGGCACGGGTTGCCATCGCGGTTGCCGTCCATCTTGACGCCGGGGCAGTTCGCCACGAAGTAGCGGGCCTCCTCGCAGGAGGTCATCTGCGAGCAGTAGATGCGCCCGTCGCAGCGGTAGCTGCCTGTGGCTGCGGGTGCAGGTGTGGGTGCCGGTGCGGCTGTCGGTGCGGCTGTCGTTGCGGCTGTCGTTGCGGCTGTCGTTGCGGCCGGTCTCGCGGGTTCAGCGGCCGGCGCCGGGGCCGTCGCCTTGTTGCCCCAGTTCCCGGTGCGGTGCGAGCCCGGATCGGCCGGGGGCGGCCGGTTGGCGTTGAGGTCGTTGGGCGTCGGCGCGGGGCGTGCGTCCTTCACCGGGCAGGGAACGCGCTGGAAGGTGACGGTGCCGTCGATCATGCAGCGGTGGATCTGGGCCGACGCGGGGCCCGGCCAGGCGCTCAGCAGGGCGAGCAGCAGGACGGGCAACAGGACGAGCAAACGGGTGGAGGGCAGGACGGCAAGGTGGCGCATCTCGTCGGGCGTGGCGTGGCGTGACGGCTCATTCTCGTGGCCGGCCGCTGCCGGGCCGCTGCGTGACTTCCCGCCTTCTCAGCCCGGCAGGATCGCCACCTTGACCCAGACAAAGGCGCCGCCGGCCTTGGCCGCCGTGTAGTCGACCTCGACGACCTTGAGCCGGTCGCCGATCTTCGCGACCGTCGTGACCGGCGCCTTCGAATGCCACTTGTCGCCGGTGATGGCGCGCACGTAGACGTCGTCCTTGACGGTCAGGACATCGTCGGGCGCCACCGGCCAGGCGGCGGTGGTGGTCGTGGAGGCGCCGTCGGCCCAGCGCTTGCGGTCCGCGTCGACCCGGCCGAGGAACACCCAGCCCGAATCGGGCAGCAGCTGCGGCGCGACCCTACGGGCTTCCTGCACGGCCTGCTTGAAGGCGGGGTCGACGGGCTTGTTCTGGGCTTCGGGCGGGGGCTGGTCGGACGTCCTGGCCGGATCACCGACGACCGCCGCGTTGACCTTCGACTGCGCGACCTCGATCTTCTCCTTCTCCTCCTTGAGCTCGACCGTGACGCCGAAGGCGCCGAGCTTGCTCAGGCCGCTCTCGGTCAGGAAGGCCTTGATGCTGCTCGGGTGGACGATGCAGATCAGCACCACCAGCGTCAGCAGGGCATCGCGCAGGAAGGACGACAGGTCCTTGAGCTGGACCCAAGGCCCGGGCTTCTTCGTGTCTTCGGCCATCGTCGTCCCTTTCGGTCAAGCGCCGTGTTGCTGCGAGGCGCGGTGTGGGCCGATTTCAAGCGCCGGCGCGGGTGTTGTCATCCCCAGGATCCGGGATCAGGCCCAGGCCGCGCAGCTGCGCCGCCAGCGCGTCGATGTCGGCCCACGGCAGGATCGGCGAGTTCTGGCGTTCGTCGGGCGGATGGGTCGGCAGGTCGTTCGACCAGCCCCCGCAGCCGACCAGCGGCAGCAGCGGGCGGCGGTGCAGCCAGGCCAGGCAGACCTCGGAGATCGTGCCGGCGCGTCCGCCGATCACCAGGCAGGCATCGCCCGACAGCGCCATCAGCAGGTTGCGCGCATCACCCATGCCGCAGGGCACGACGACAGTGGCCGGCCAGTCCGCGGGCGGCATCTCGTCGGGCGGCACGATGCTCAGCACCAGCCCGCCCGCCGCCACGGCCCGCTCGGCAGCCACGCGCGTGGCGGGGCTGCCGCAGCCGCTGACGACGGTCACGCCATGCCGCGCCAGCAGCTCGCCGGCCTGCCCGGCCAGCTCGTAGGCCTTCGAGCCGGGCTCGGCACTGCCGAGGATGCAGACCTGGGGTCGGCGGATGCGGGTGGGGGTCATCGTGGGTCCTGTCGAAGGAGCGGTGATGGGCCGGGCCTCGATCACCGGTAGGTCGGACACGTTCCGTGTCCGACGGGCTCGTGTCAAGCGCTCAACTCATCGGCACATCGGCACATCGGCACATCGGCTCATCGGCTCAACGCCAGCATCGCCCGCGCCGCCGCCTCATCCGTCACCAGCGTATGGCAGCCGATCCGCGCACGGGCGGCCAGGATGGCGCGGGCGCGGTGGGCGCCGCCGGCGGCGATCAGGGTGTGGCGGGCGTGCGAGACCGCGTCCAGGCCGACCGACATGACGCGCTGGTTGACCGGGTGATCGACGCTTTGCCCGTGTTCATCGATGAAGTTGCACATCACGTCGGCAACCGCACCGGCTGCGCTCAGCTCGGCGCGTTCTTGTGGCGTGACGAGCTGGCTGCCCATCGCGGTGGCTTCGGGGCCGACGTCGCCGACGCTGACGATGGCCAGGTCGAGCGACTCGGCCATGCGGTAGAGCGCGGCCAGCCCGCCGTGTTCGATCAGCAGCGCGCGCGTGGCCGGGCTGTCGACCAGCACCGGCGCGGGGAACAGGTGGCAGCGGGCGTCCAGCAGGCTGCTCAGGCGCCAGGCGAACTCGACCGGATTGGCGTGTTCGGTCTCGACCGTGCCGCCCAGCAGCGACAGCACCTGCATGCCCTCGTGGCGCGGCGGGCGGAAGCTGGCCAGCGAGGCGGTCAGCGTGCGGCCCCAGCCGACGCCGATCGTCATGCCGTCGACCAGCGCCTCGGACAGGAACTGACCCAGCGCCAGGCCGACGGCCCTGGACGTGTCGGCTGGATCGGGCGCATCGGGCACGACGATCGCCTCGTCCAGCCCCAGCGCCTGTTCGAGCTGCAGCGCCAGCGCGATGCATTCGCCGTCGCCCTCGTCGATCCAGATGCGGACCTCCTGCCGGCGCAGCGCCTCTTCGAGCATGCGCACCACCGTGCTGCGGCCCAGGCCCAGGCGTTCGGCGATGTCCTTCTGAGTCAGGCCGTGGTGGTAGTACAGCCGCGCCGCGCGCAGGCGCAGCGTGGCGGTGTCGCTCAGCGGGACGGGGTTGCCGCGTCGCAGGCGTGTCATGCCGGGGGCCCTGCACGCCCGGCCGCGCGGGCCTGCAGGAAGTCGACCAGTGCGGCGTTGACGGCCTTGGCCGACTCGATGTGCGGCAGGTGCCCGGCCTCGTCGATCACGTGCGTCTGGCCGCCGAAACGGGCCAGTCGATCGGCGTCATGCGGGTTGATGGCATCCCGCGCGCCCCAGACCACCAGGCGCGGCAGGGCGGCTGCATCGGTGCGGCCGATGGCCTCGGCGTCGGCCTCGATCGCGGCGGCCTCGTCGCGCAGGGACCGGGCGATGCGGCGCAGCGCGTCGCGGCGTCCGGGTTCGGCCAGTTGCGCCAGCACGCGGGCGACGAGCACGCGGCCGATCAGGCGCGGCTGCAGCACCAGGCGCTGCATCAGCGCGGTGGCGGCAGCGGCGTCGTCCAGCTCCGGGTAGGCATCCAAAAAGCCTGCATCGACGCCCTGGCCCAGGCCGGCCGGGGCGATCAGCGCGAGCGAGCCGACCAGGTCCGGGCGACGCTGCGCCAGCCGCATCGCGACCGCGCCGCCGAGCGAATGGCCGACCACGTCCAGACGCGCCAGGCCGGCCGCATCGAGCGCCTGCGCGACCCGCTGCGCCAGCGTGTCGATGCGGCCATCGCCCACGTCCGCATCGGCGTTGCCATGCCCCGGCAGGTCGACCGCGTGCAGCGCGCCAAGGGGTTCCAGCGCGGGCTGGTTCAGCAGCCAGGACAGGCTGTCCGAGCCATAGCCGTGCAGCAGCAGCGTGCCGCCGCCCGTGGGCGAGGCGTCGCCGCCGAGTCGCTTGATCAACGCCATCGCGTCAGTCGGCCCGGATGACGCCGAGCGTCGCGCCGACCGGCGCCAGTTCGTCGACCGGCACGGTGATCTCGTTCAGCACGCCGGCCACCGGGGCCTCGATGTCGATGGTGACCTTGGGCGTCTCGATGGTCAGCAGCGCCTCGCCGGCCGCGACGGTGTCGCCGACGGCCTTGTGCCATTGCTGGATCAGCGCTTCCTCGATCTCGTTGCCGAGCTGGGGCATGACGACGGGGGTGTCCATGGGGTGTCCTTGAAGGGTCTTGAGAAGGGTGAAAAGGGCCGTTCAGGCGAGCTCAGAGCGCACGCCGCGCCAGCGCCTGGTCGTCCCAGTCGCGCACGCCCTTGCGGGTGGTGCGACGGCCGGGGAACAGCTCGGTGGTGACGACGTCGACGATGTCGTCGGCCTGCGGGAAGTAGGTCGACTCCATGTCTGCGCCGGGCACGATCCAGTTGGGCGCGCCCAGCACGCGCGGCGGTGCCTTCAGGTCGGTGAAGGCGAAGCGCGTGATGTTGGCGGCCAGCGTCATCGGGAAGCTGCCGCGCTCGGAGGCTTCCGAGACGATCAGCAGCCGGCCCGTCTTGCGCACCGAGGCCAGCACGGTGTCGTAGTCGAACGGCACCAGCGTGCGGGCGTCGATCACCTCGGCTGACAGGCCGAAGTCGCGCTGCAGCTCATCGGCCGCGGCGATGGCGGGGTAGAGCGACGGGCCGATCGTCAGCACCGTCACGTCCGAGCCCTCGCGCTTGATGTCGGGCAGGCCCAGCGGCAGCGTGTAGTAGGCGCTGGGCACGCCGTCGGGGCGGAACTGTTCGACCGTGTCGTACAGGCGCTGGCTCTCGAAGAACACGACCGGATCGTCGCCCGCCAGCGCCGCCGCGAGCAGGCCCTTGGCGTCGTGCGGCGTGGCCGGGTAGACCACCTTCAGGCCGGGGATGTGGGCGACCAGCGCGGTCCAGTCCTGCGAGTGCTGCGCGCCGTACTTGCTGCCCACCGAACAGCGCAGCACCACCGGCAGGCGCAGCGCGCCGGCCGACATCGCGTGCCACTTGGCCATCTGGTTGAAGACCTCGTCACCGGCCCGGCCGAGGAAGTCGGCATACATCAGCTCGACCAGCGAGCGCCCGCCGGCCAGCGCATGGCCGACCGCCGTGGCGACGATCGCGGCCTCCGAGATCGGCGAGTTGAACAGCCGGTGGTAGGGCATCACCTCGTGCAGGCCCTTGTAGACGCCGAAGGCGCCGCCCCACTCGCGGTTCTCCTCGCCGTAGGCGATCAGCCGCTCGTCGTGGACCATGTGGTGCAGCACCGCCTCGAACAGCCCGTCGCGCAGCGTGATGGCGCGCATCGGCGACAGCTTCTTGCCGTCCGCATCGAGCCCGAAGCGGGCCTTCTTCGCGTCCTGGCGGATCCGGGCGCAGCTCTCCAGCGGGGCCAGCAGCGGCGCCGGTGTCGCGGGCAGTTCGGTGACCGCATCCGAGAACATCAGCCGCCCGATCAGTGTCGGGTCGGCCGGGATGTCGACCAGCGGCGAGACCTGCGGGTCGACCGCCGCCGCCGTCACCGCCCGGATCGTCTGCGCCACGCGCGCCTTCATCGCGGCCAGCGTGTCGGCATCGAGCAGGCCCTCGGCGATCAGCTGCGCCGCGTAGGTCGCGATCGGGTCGTGCGTTTCCCAGGCCGCCAGTTCCTCCTTGGTGCGGTAGGCGTTGGCATCGCTGGTGGAGTGGCCGCTGTAGCGGTAGCACTCGACGTCCAGCAGCGCAGGGCCCTGGCCGGCGACCAGCTTCGCGCGGGCGCGCTCGACCGCGTCGGCCACCGCCAGCGGGTTGACGCCGTCGACCGTCTCGGCGTGCATCGCCTCGGCATTGATGCCCGCGCCGATGCGCGACAGGCGGTCCCAGCCCATCGTCTCGCCGGCGGTCTGGCCGCCCATCGCGTAGAAGTTGTTCGAGAAGAAGAACAGCACCGGCAGGCCGCCGCGCTGCGGCGCATCCCACAGGCTGCGGCATTGCGCCATGGCGGCGAAGTTCATGGCCTCCCAGACGGGGCCGCAGCCGGTCGAGCCGTCGCCCGCGTTGGCGACCGCGATGGCGGCTTGTCCCGACAGCTTCAGCCGCAGCGCGACGCCGGTGGCGATGCCGGCCGACGCGCCGACGATGGCGTTGTTCGGGTAGGCGCCGAAGGGCGGGAAGAAGGCGTGCATCGAGCCGCCCATGCCGCCGTTGAAGCCGTTGGCGCGCATGAAGATCTCGGCCAGCAGGCCCAGCAGCAGGAAGTGCTCGGCCTCGTCGCGCAGGGTCTCGCCGCCCAGGTGCCGGCGCACGCTGGCCCGCAGCGCGCCGCCCTGGTGGGCGGCCATGACGCTGTCCAGCGTGTCGGCATCCAGCCGGGCGATGGCCGCCAGCCCCTTGGCGATGAACTCGCCGTGGCTGCGGTGGCTGCCCATGATCAGGTCCTGCACCTGCAGCCCGAGCGCCTGCCCGACGGCGGCGCCTTCCTGGCCGACCGACAGGTGGGCGGGGCCCTTGTAGTTGTAGGCGATGTCGGCATAGGCGCCCTTGGCCTTGAAGGTCGCCAGCATGGTCTCGAACTCGCGGATGACCAGCATGTGGCGCAGCACCTCGCGCAGCGCGTCGTCGCCCCGGCGGGCCCGTTCCTCGGCCAGCGGGCGGGCGTAGGCGTGAACGGGGATGACCGGCGCGGTCAGCTGACCGGGGGCGCGGGTCCGGGCGGGGTCGACGGGCAGGCTCTTGGGCATCTTGCAGGTCCGGTGTTGGGCGTCAGAAGCCTCGATTGTTGATTCATTTGTCTTTTGCTGCAAACAAAAGATTCATGAACAAGGTCTTGGCGCTGCGCGCTCTGCCGGTTCAAGATCGGGATTTCCAGATCGGCGCACATCGCGCCCAGGAGCCCTCCATGACCTCACGTCCCCATGTCTGCTTCGACCGCATCCTGCCGCGCGAGCTGTTCGTGCCTGCCAACACGCGCGAGGTCGGCGGCCGCCCACGTGCCATATCGCCGATCGGCAAGACCTGGATGAACGGCTCGACGCTGCACGTGCGCTTCATCGGCGGCACGCCGGCCGAACGGGCCAACGCGCAGACGCAGGCCGGCTGGTGGCAGGCGGTGGCCAACCTGAGCTTCGTGTTCGACGACGCGCCGCAGGCCGACATCCGCATCGCCTTCAACCCCGACGATGGCGCCTGGTCCTACATCGGCACCGACGCGCGCGGCATCCCGTTCGACCAGCCGACGATGAACCTCGGCTTCGAGGACGGCGGCACCGCCGCGCACGAGTTCGGCCACGCGATCGGCCTGGCGCACGAGCACCAGAACCCGGCCGGCGGCATCCAGTGGAACGAGGCGGTGGTGATCCGCGAGCTTGGCGGGCCGCCGAACAACTGGTCCGAGGCGACGACGCGCCACAACGTACTCGAACGCTACCGGGCCGACCAGATCAACGGCACGCAGTTCGATCCCGACTCGATCATGTTGTATTTCTTCCCGGCCTCCTGGACCACCAACGGCATCGCCACGCACGCGAACCACGTGCTGTCGGCGACCGACAAGGCCTTCATCGCCGGCGCGCGCATGTACCCGAAGGCGCAGGGCCCGACCGTCGCGTCGGCCGTCGCGCTGACGGTCAACGCGCGGCTGCGCACCGCCGCGTCGATCGGCAAGTTCGGCGAGGAGGACCTCTACACCTTCACCGTCGCGCAGTCCGGCATCCACGTGATCGACACCCAGGGGCCGACCGACGTGGTGATGAAGCTGTTCGGCCCGGGCTCGCCCACCGCGCTGATCGCCGAGGACGACGATTCCGGCCTGGGCAGCAACGCGCGCATCGCCCGTGCCCTGCTGCCGGGCCGCTACTGGGTGCAGGTGCGCCACTACAACCAGCGCAGCGGCGTGGGCGACTACTCGGTGCGGGTGCGACGGGTCTGACGCGGCCGGTCGGACGCCCCGTTCCTGAACCGGTTTGCGCTGGATCAGTCCGGGTTGCACCCGATGGTCGGCGATGGGTCTGGCTGCTAGCCGGATGTGGGAAGTACGGACGACAGGGCGCGGTCGGGCTCGCAAGATCGCGGCCTTTCCAACTGGAGGACCGCCATGTCCACACCCGCCGCCGCCGTGCCGGCCCGCCCGCCGATCTACCGCTCGCTCTATGCCCAGGTGCTGTTCGCCATCGCCGTGGGCGTCCTGCTGGGCCACTTCCTGCCGGCCACCGGCGAGGCGATGAAGCCGCTGGGCGATGCCTTCATCAAGCTGATCAAGATGATCATCGCGCCGATCATCTTCTGCACCGTGGTGGTCGGCATCGCGGGCATGGAGGACATGAAGAAGGTCGGCAAGACCGGCGGCCTGGCGCTGCTGTACTTCGAGGTCGTCAGCTCGATCGCGCTGGTGATCGGCCTGGTCATCGTCAACCTCGTGCAGCCGGGCAGCGGCATGCATGTGGACGCCGCCGCGCTCGACACCAAGTCGATCGCCGCCTACACCGGTCCGGGCAAGATGGCGTCGACCACCGAGTTCCTGCTCAACATCATCCCGACCAGCGTCATCGATGCCTTCGCCAAGGGCGAGATCCTGCAGGTGCTGCTGTTCTCGGTGATGTTCGGCTTCGCGCTGCATGCCTTCGGCGGCCGCGGCACGCTGGTGTTCGACCTGATCGAGAAGACGTCGCACGTGCTGTTCCGCATCGTCGGCTTCATCATGAAGGTCGCCCCGATCGGTGCCTTCGGCGCGATGGCCTTCACGATCGGCAAGTACGGCGTCGGCTCGCTGCTGAGCCTGGGCCAGCTGATGGCGACCTTCTACGCCACCTGCCTGATCTTCGTGTTCGTCGTGCTCGGCGCGATCGCGCGGCTGCACGGCTTCTCGGTCTGGCGCTTCATCAAGTACATCAAGGAAGAGCTGCTGATCGTGCTGGGCACCAGCAGCAGCGAGAGCGTGCTGCCGCGCATCATGGCCAAGCTGGAGAACCTCGGCGCCAGCAAGCCGGTGGTCGGCCTGGTCGTGCCGACCGGCTATTCCTTCAACCTCGACGGCACCTCGATCTACCTGACGATGGCCGCCGTCTTCATCGCCCAGGCCACCGACACGCCCATGTCGCTGATGCAGCAGCTGACGCTGCTGGCCGTGCTGCTGCTGACCAGCAAGGGCGCGGCGGGCGTCACCGGCTCGGGCTTCATCGTGCTGGCCGCGACGCTGAGCGCGGTCGGCCACGTGCCGGTCGCCGGCCTGGCGCTGATCCTGGGCATCGACCGCTTCATGAGCGAGGCCCGCGCGCTGACCAACCTGGTCGGCAACGGCGTCGCCACGCTGGTCGTCGCCAAGTGGTGCGGTGAACTCGACACCGCCCGCCTGGACCAGCACCTGAAGCACGAGACCACCCTCGAAGGCGAGGCCCCCGAGGCCGTGCTGGACGCGCAGGACGCCAAGCTGGCGGCCTGATCCATCGATCGCACGGCCGCCGCCGATCGGGTGCGCGGCCGTGTCGACGATCGGTGCATCGCACCACTCTGGCGCTGCCGCTGCGGCGCAGATCCCGCCTTGGTGCGAAACGGAAAAAACGTCCTGTTGATCGAGTGAATCGCTTGTCCTGGACAGGGTAACTTTGCCGCCATCGCAGCTCCACGAGACCCCTGCCATGGTTCACCCGCACCAGATCATCGATGCCTCCCGGCGTGTCGGCGAGATCGCCGAGCAGAAGATCGAGCAGATCCAGAGGATCAACCGATCGACCTCCTTCCTGGCGCTGAACGCGCTGATCGAGGCCTCCCGTGCCGGTGCCGCCGGCGACGGCTTCGGCGTCGTCGCCCGCGAGGTCAAGCAGGTCTCGTCGCAGATCAACGACCTGTCGCGCGAGCTGGCGGCCGACCTGCAGGGCCAGATCACGCGGCTGATGCAGCTGGGCGACCAGGTCATGACGGCGCTGCAGGCCCAGCAGGGCCAGCGGCTGGCCGACCTGGCGCTCAACATGATCGACATCATCGACCGCAACCTCTACGAACGTTCCTGCGACGTGCGCTGGTGGGCGACCGATGCGGCGGTGGTCGATGCGCTGGAGCAGCCCGGCGCGGCCTCTGCCCGCCATGCGTCGAAGCGGCTGGGCGTGATCCTCGACAGCTACACCGTCTACCTCGACCTGTGGGTGATCGACCCGCAGGGCCGTGTCGTGGCGAGCGGCCGACCCCAGCGCTACTCGCGCGCGATCGGTGCCAGCGTGCGGGGCCAGGGCTGGTTCGACCGGGCCCTGCACACCCGCGACGGCCAGAGCTTCATCGCCACCGACATCGAGACCAACCCGTGGCTGGACGAGGCGCCGGTGGCGACCTACAGCACGGCCATCCGGCGCGGCGGGGCGGTCGACGGCGAGCCGATCGGCGTGCTGGCCATCTTCTTCGACTGGCAGACACAGGCCCGCGCGGTGGTCGACGGCGTGAAGTTCTCCGACGACGAGAAGCCGCGCGCCCGGGCCTTGTTGCTCGATGCCCGCCAGCGTGTCATCGCCGCTTCGGACGGCGTGGGCGTGCTGGAGGAAACCGTCGACTTCCAGCGCCGCGGCCGCGCGATCGGCGCGTATGTGCAGGACGACGGCACCCATGTCGGCTATGCCCGCACACCGGGCTACGAGACCTACAAGGGGCTGGGCTGGTACGGCATGGTGGTGCTGGAACCGGCGCCGGCGCAGGCGGGCGAGGCGGCGGGGCAGACGGGCACGAATGCGGTGGCGCGGCCGACAGGGTCGGTCAAGGCGCCGGGGTCGGACCAGGGGTTCGGGATGCGGGCGACGCGGTTGGCGGTTTGAGGGGGTGGAGGGGGGCGGGGGAGCCCAAATCCCCCCTGCCCCCCTTTTCCAAAGGGGGGTTCCAGGAAGGTTGGAGCGGTGTCGGTGGCTGCATTCCCCCCTTTGCAAAGGGGGGCAGGGGGGATTTGCGCCCGTGCCAGTCCACCCACCCACCAGCCGATCACCCCAGCGCCGCCTCGATCCCCGCCAGCTCATCCACCGTCAAGGCCGGTGCCGAGGCCGCCTCGACCGCGTCGCGGACCTGTTGCGGGCGGCTGGCGCCGATCAGCACGCTGGTCATCGCGGGGTGGCGCAGGACCCAGGTCAGGGCCATCTGCGCGAGCTTCTGGCCGCGGGCGCGGGCGATGGCGTCCAGCGCGGCGATGGTCTGCAGGCGTTGCGGGGTCAGGTCGGCCGGCTTGAGGAAGCCGACGCCCTTGGCGGCGCGTGAATCGGTCGGCACCTGGCCGCCCAGGTAGCGGTCGGTCAGCAGGCCTTGCGCCAGCGGCGAGAAGGCGATGCAGCCGATGCCTTCGTCGGCCAGTGCGGGCAGCAATCCCGCCTCGATCGTGCGGTCCAGCATGCTGTAGCGCGGCTGGTGGATCAGGCAGGGCGTGCCGAGCCGGCGCAGGATCGCGGCGGCCTCGCGCAGGCGGTCGGCGGGGTAGTTCGACAGGCCGACGTAGAGCGCACGGCCGCTGCGCACGATGTGGTCGAGCGCGGCCATCGTCTCCTCCAGCGGCGTGTCCGGATCCGGCCGGTGGTGATAGAAGATGTCGACGTGGTCCAGGCCCATGCGCTTCAGGCTGGCGTCCAGGCTGCTCAGCAGGTACTTGCGCGAGCCGCCGTCGCCATAGGGTCCGGGGCCCATGCGGTAGCCGGCCTTGGTCGAGACGATCAGCTCGTCGCGCAGGCCGCGGAAGTCTTCTCGCAGCAGGCGGCCGAAGTGGATCTCGGCCGAGCCGGGCGGCGGGCCGTAGTTGTTGGCCAGGTCGATGTGGGTGACGCCCAGGTCGAAGGCGCAACGCAGGGTCTGGCGCATCGTGTCGATCAGGTCGACGTCGCCGAAGTTGTGCCACAGCCCCAGCGAGACCGCACCGAGCTGAAGCCCGCTGTTGCCGCAGCGGCGATAGGGCAGGCGCTCGTAGCGGTCGGGTGCGCTCTGCCAGGTCGCGTCGGTCATCGGGTGTCCTTCGGTGCGGGGGTCAGGCGTGCGCCTTGTGTTCGATCGGGCCGGCGCCGGGGCTGGCGTGGCAGACGTAGACGGCGGCCTCTTCGCCGCTCGGCGCGCGGTACTGCGCCGCGATGGCCTGACGGGCGGCATCGATGCGCGATTCGGGCAGCAGCGCGACGACGCAGCCGCCGAAGCCGCCGCCGGTCATGCGCGCGCCACCGGCATCGCCGATGACCCGCTGCAGGATCTCGACCAGGTGGTCGATCGGCGGCACGGTGATCTCGAAGTCGTCGCGCATCGAGACATGCGACTCGGCCATCAGCTCGCCCATGCGCCGAAGGTCGCCGGCGGCCAGCGCGCCGGCGGCATCGAGCGTGCGGCGGTTCTCGGTGACGACATGGCGGGCGCGCCGGAAGGCGAGCTCATCGAGCCCGTCGCGACGCGCCAGCAGGCCGGCTTCGTCGAGGTCGCGCAGCGCCGCCACGCCGTAGTGCGCGGCAGCGGCCTCGCACTGCTGGCGGCGGGTGTTGTATTCGCTGTCGACCAGACCGCGCTTGACGCGCGAATGCACGATCAGCACGGCCACGTCGTCGGGCAGGTGAACGGCCTGCACGTCCAGGCTGCGGCAGTCGATCAGCAGCGCGTGGCCGGCCGTGCTGCGGGCGGAAATGAGCTGGTCCATGATCCCGCAGTTGCAGCCGACGAAGCGGTTCTCGGCGATCTGCGCGAGCTGGGCGATGCGGGTCTGCGTCAGGTCCAGGCCCTGCAGCGACTTGAAGGCCTGGGCGATGGCGACTTCCAGCGCAGCCGACGACGACAGCCCGGCGCCTTGCGGCACGTTGCCGGCCACCGCGAGCTCGGCGCCGCGCAGCGTGTAGCCGTCGTCGATCAGGGCCTTGACGGTGCCGCGCACGTAGTTGATCCAGGCGTGATCGGCCCGGCCGCTGACCGGCACGATCGGCGCGTCCAGCCGGAACTCGTCGAGCTGGTCGCCGTAGTCGCTGGCGACCACCCGCACCAGCGGTTCGGCCAGCGGCTGCGCGGCCACCAGCGTGTGGTAGTCGATCGCGCAGGGCAGCACGAAACCGTCGTTGTAGTCGGTGTGTTCGCCGATCAGGTTGACCCGGCCGGGCGCGTGCACGACGATGCTGGGCGCGGCGTCGAAGCTGTCGGCGAAGGACGCGAGCACGCGCGTCAGCAAGGGGGAAGACATCGCGTGTGCCTCAGGACTCTGGGTTCGGGATTCAGGACTTGTAGTGCTGTTCGCTGACCGCGCGCAGCTTCTCGGCGGCCTGTTCGGGCGTCAGGTCGCGCTGGGCCTCGGCCAGCATCTCGAAGCCGACCATGAACTTGCGCACCGTGGCCGAGCGCAGCAGCGGCGGGTAGAAGTGGGCGTGCAGCTGCCAGGCCTGCGCGTCGTCGCCCTGCTGGCCGTCCACGTCGAACGGCGCGCCATGCCACCCCATCGAATACGGGAAGCTGCAGCGGAACAGGTTGTCGTAGCGCGAGGTCAGCGCCTTCAGCGCGACGGCCAGGTCGGCGCGCTGGTTGGCTCCGAGCTGCGGCAGGCGCTGGACCGGGAAACGCGGCAGCAGCAGGGTCTCGAACGGCCAGGTCGCCCAGTACGGCACGACGGCCAGCCAGTGCGCCGTGCGCACCACCGTGCGCTCGCCGCTGGCGGCCTCGCGCTCGACGTAGTCCAGCAGCATGGCCCGGCCGTGGCGGGCGAGGTAGTCGCGCTGCTCGCGGTGTTCGGCGGCAGCCTCGTTGGGCAGGTGGCCGGTGGCCCAGATCTGGCCGTGCGGGTGCGGCTGCGAGCAGCCCATGATGGCGCCCTTGTTCTCGAACACCTGCACCCACGCGTGGTCACGGCCGAGTTCGGCGGACTGCGCACACCAGGTCTCGATGACGCCCTCGATCGCCGGCAAGGGCAGCTCGGGCAGGGTCCGCGCATGGTCGGGCGAGAAGCAGATGACGCGGCTGGTGCCACGCGCCGATTCGACCGTGAACAGCGGGTCCGCCGAGGCCGGCGCGTCGGGCACCTGCGGCAGCAGCGCGGCGTGGTCGTTGGTGAACACGTAGGTGCCGGTGTAGGCCGGGTTGACGTCGCCGCTGACACGCGTGTTGCCGGCGCACAGGTAGCAGCCGGGGTCGTGCGAGGGCAGGTCGTCGTCGCCGGCCTCTTCCTGCTTGCCTTGCCACGGCCGCTTGCTGCGGTGGGGCGAGACCAGCACCCACTGGCCGGTCAGCGGGTTGCGGCGGCGGTGCGAGTGTTCGGTCGGATCGAAGGCGGGCGCGTCGATGGTCATGCGGTTGTCCCTGGTCACGGTCAAGGTCACCGCTCAGGCGACCTTCTGCAGCGTCACGATGAAGGCGGTCTCGGCCTGCGCACGCGGCATCGGCAGGCCGGCATGGGCCAGCCAGGCGCCGTCGACGACGTGGCCGTCGGGCGTGTTGATGGCATCGAAGAAGGCCGCCGTGTGGTGGCGTTCCTTCGACCGCACGGTGCCCGGCGGCAGCACCTCGCGGACGCGGTAGCGCGCGTTCGCATCGAGCATCGGCAGGCGCAGCGTGGGCGCATAACGCAGGCTGCTGGGCTGCGGGCGATAGGCGATCAGCACGACGTCGTGCGCGGCCTCGTCGCCGTGGGCCTGCCAGACCAGCTCGTCCTCGCCTTCACCGAGCCAGACTCGGCCGTGGTGCAGGCGGTCGCGCAGCTGCTTGTAGATGGCGATCCAGTCGCGCAGCACACGCTTCTCGTCGTCCGACAGGTGGCGCACGTCGAGTTCGACGCCCAGGTGACCGGGCAGCGCGACGGCGGCGCGGAAGGGCATCGTCTGGCTGCGGCCGGTCGTGTGCGACGGGGCGGTGCCGACGTGCGCGCCCATGATCTCGGGCGGGAAGAACTGCAGCAGGCCACGCTGGATCTCGATGCGCGACAGCGCGTCGATGCAGTCGCTGGTCCAGACGCGGTGGGTGTGGCGCAACACGCCGAAGTCGATGCGGCCACCACCGCCCGAGCAGCTCTCGATCTCGACGCCCGGATGCGCCGCCCGCAGCCGCGCCATCAGCGCATAGGCCGCGTGGACCTGGGCGCGATAGCCGGCGCGGCCATCGGCCAGACCGGCCGGCGCGAGGTCGCGGTTGTGGTCCCACTTCAGGTAGGCGATCGGGTGCGCGGCCAGCAGCGCGGAGATCTTGTCGAACAGGTAGTCGGCCGCCTCGGGCCGCGCGATGTCCAGCACCAGCTGGTTGCGCGCGGTCAGCAGCGGCCGGCCGTGGACCTGCAGGGCCCAGTCCGGATGGGCGCGGAACAGGTCGCTGTCGGGGTTGACCATCTCGGGCTCGACCCACAGGCCGAACTCCATGCCCAGGCCGTTGACGTGCGCGATCAGCTCGCCCAGGCCGTTCGGGAACTTGGTCTCGTCGGGCCACCAGTCGCCCAGCGCGGCGCGGTCGTGGTGACGGCCGTGGAACCAGCCGTCGTCCAGCACGAAGCGCTCGATGCCGACCTCGGCCGCAGCGGTCGCAAGCTCCTTGACCGGGCCGGGATGGACGTCGAAATAGAAACCTTCCCACGTGTTGAGGTGGACCGGGCGCGGCTTCATCGCGCCGCCCGGCCAGTTCAGGCGGCGGCGCAGCTCGGCGTGGAAGTTGGCGGCGATGCCGTTCAGGCCGGCGCTCGAACAGGTCGCGATCAGCTCGGGCGTGTGCAGGCTCTGGCCCGGCTGCAGGCGGCCTTCGCCGGGTGCCAGCCACTCGCCCATCTGCCACTGGTAGATGCCGTCGTGCAGCCACTCGATGGTCTGCTGGTGGTTGCCCGACCAGGCCAGGTGCGCGCCGAAACACAGGCCGGCATCGGCCGTCGTGCCGGGCGTCGTCGCGATGGCGCCGGGGAAGCAGTCGTGGCTGGTCCGGCCGCGCCGGCTTTCCTTGCGCCACAGGCTGCGCGTCAGCGGGTCGACCTGCGGCAGGAACTCGTGCACGTGCTGGCCGGCGTACGAGCGCACGCTGTCGCAGTGGCTGGGCAGGCGCAGCGTGGCGGCGGCCAGCCACTGCACGTCCAGCGGCGCATCGCCCAGGTTGTGCAGCACGCTTTGCGCGACCAGCACGTCGCTCGGGTCGTCCAGGCTCAGCGTCAGGTCCAGGCGCAGGCGGGCGACGTCGTCGTGCAGTTTCAGGCGGACGGACGCACCGGCGGCCAGCCACTCGACCTCGCAGCGCGTGAAGGCCTGGGCAAAGTCCTGGCCGTCGCGGTGCGCCAGCAGCGCGCTCTGGCCGAACCAGCCGACGCCGAAGGTCGGCACGACGGTCAGTGGCTGGTCGAAGTCCAGCATGAAGCTGGGCAAGGGCCGGCTGTCGCGCAACGGCATCTCGGGCACGGCGGCGTCGCTCAGGCGCGGGCCCCAGTAGCGCCACAGCGGCGCCTCGTCGGCATGGACTTCGAGCACCAGGCTGCTGGCGCGGCCATGCAGGGCGATGAACTGGGCGGGGGCGGTGGGCAGGGGCACGCGGGTCACGGCAATGGCGGTCATGGGCAGGGGTTTCGAGACGTTCAAGCCGCTTGCGGCAACAGCAGGTCCGTGTCCGCGATCAGCCGGGGCAGGGCGTGGCCTTGCGGGTCGAACAGGTGGATGGCCGCGGCGGGCATCGCCAGCGCGATGCGGTGGCCGGCGACCGCGTGGGCGTGGCCGGGGGCCTTGGCGACCAGCGCGTCGCCACCGGCGGCCAGGCTGTGTTCGCCGTCGCCGGCATCGAGGTACAGGAAGGTCGATTCGCCCAGCCGCTCCTGCCACTGCACCGGCCGCACGATGTGCTGCGTGGCGGTGCCCAGCTCGGTGTGTTCGGGGCGGATGCCCAGCGTCACCGGCGTGCCGGGTTGCAGGCTGCGCGCGTCGACATGGGCTTCGAGCTGCTCGTTCGTGCCGTTGATCTTGACGACCGCCGAGCCCGGCCCGGCGCTGACCAGCGTGGCCTTCAGGAAGTTCATCTTCGGCGAGCCGATGAAGCCCGCGACGAACAGGTTGCGCGGCCGGTGGTACAGCTCCAGCGGCGAACCGCATTGCGCGACCGAGCCTTCACGCGCCACCGCGTCACCGGTGTTGAGCAGCAGGATGCGGTCCGCGAGCGTCATCGCCTCGACCTGGTCGTGCGTGACGTAGACCGTGCTCGCGCGGCCGAAGTCGCGGTGCAGCTTGGCGATCTCGAAGCGCGTCTGCACGCGCAGGGCAGCGTCCAGGTTGGACAGCGGCTCGTCGAACAGGAACACGCCCGGCTCGCGCACGATGGCCCGGCCGATGGCCACGCGCTGGCGCTGGCCGCCCGACAGGGCCTTGGGCTTGCGCTCCAGCAGGTGTTCGAGCTGCAGCACCTTGGCAGCGGCGCGGACCTTCTCGTCGATGACCTTCTTGTCGACCTTCGCCAGCCCCAGGCCGAAGGCCATGTTCTCGTAGACCGACATGTGCGGGAACAGCGCGTAGGTCTGGAACACCATCGCCACGCCGCGGTGCGCGGGCGGCACCTCGTTCATCAGCGTGCCGCCGATGCGCAGGTCGCCGGAGGTGATGTCCTCCAGCCCGGCAATCATGCGCAGCAGCGTCGACTTGCCGCAGCCCGAGGGGCCGACGAAGACGCAGAACTCGCCTTGCGCGATCTGCAGGTCGACCTGGCGGATCACCGGCGGCATGTCGCCGTAGGCCTTGAAGACGTTCTGGAGTTCGATGCTGGCCATGGGTTCTGGGGCTCCGGCGAAGGGGGCGGGACGGGTCAGGGCGCGCCAGCCACAGCGGTCGGCGCGTGAGGCTGGATTGTGTTGCTAATAAAATTAGCGATGCTTGGTGAAAACCCGCATGGCGCAGCCACCGCAAGGCGCTCGGCTTGCGGTCGGTCTTCTCAGGAGATCCGCTTTTCGACGAGGCAGCGGCGGGTGCCGGAACGGTCTGCTAATAAAGTCTGTCGAGGCCCGAGCCCGAGCAGCCCAGAAAATTACGTAACGCGAGTTAGCTCTTGGCCGCTCCGGCGTGGCCGGTGTCGGCCTGCAGATGCCGGTAGACCCGGCCGCGCGAGATGCCCAGGTGGCGGGCGGCCTGCGACACGTTGCCGCCGCATTCGGCCACCGCGCGGACGATGGCCTGGTGCTCGGTCTCGCGCAGGGGCGCGGCCGTGACGGCGGGTGCCGGGCTGGCCGGCGGGGCGCCCGGACCGATCGGCACCGCCACCTGGGCGGCCCGGTGAGCGTCCGGGCTGCGCCATTCGCAGCGCACCCACAGCAGCAGCCCGTTGGGCAGCGCCAGCGGCGTCGGGCCGTCACGGGTGCTGCAGGCCAGCAGGGCTTCCAGGGATACGCCCAGGTGGTCCTCGACCGCGATCGCGGTCGGGCGGGCATGGCCGCCGGGCAGGCCCAGCAGGCGGGCGGCCGCGCCGTTGAGCCAGTCGATGCGGCCGTCGCCGGTGATGCCGGCCAGGCCGGCCATCGGCGTGTCGAGCAGGCCGGGCGCGATCTGCAGGCGCACGACCAGGTGTTCGGTCGACTGCGCGCACAGCAGCCGGTTCTCGATCTCGGCGGCGTAGTGGGCCACCACCGTGGCGGCGTCGAAGCCGAAGGGCACGCCCTCGCTGGACAGGTCCAGCACGCCGGCCAGCCGGCCGCGGATGTCGAGGATCGGCGCGGCCGCGCAGTGCATCAGCTGGGCGTTGCCGAAGTAGTGCTCGGCACCGCTGACGACGCTGGCCTGGGCGGTGCGGGCGGTGAGGCCCGGCGCGGTCGTGCCGACCGCTTCCTCGGACAGGTTGACGCCGACCCGCGTGGTGATCGGCATCAGCCGCTCATGGCTGCGGGCTTGCGTGAAGGTGCTGCGCACGATCACGCCCTGCGCGTCGGTCAGCATGGCCGTGCTGCTGGTGCCGGCGAGCGTCAGCTTCAGCCGTTCCATCTCGTCGGTCGCCGCCGCCAGCAACTGCTGGTTCTGGCGCAGCGTGCTGTGGACGCGGCTGGGCGTCACCGGCTCGAAGACCGCCGGGCGGGTCGGGTCCGGGTTGGCGCGCAGGCAACGCGACCAGGACTGGATCACCGCCTCGCTGACGATGCCCGAGGGCCGCACGCCGTCCTCGAAGAAACGTTGGCGCGCCAGCGCGATGCGCTGTTCCGGCGAGGCGTAGAACGGGTTGGCAGGCAGGTCGGGACCGCGTGTCATGGCTGGGGCTCGGGCGGTGGCGTGGGGTGGGGCGCAGTGTGCGGTGACCGCCCGCGCGGCGGCAAGGTGTCGCGCGACGGAACAGTCGGCCGGCCCGGGTTTGCCCGCAAGTGGCCGGCCGCAACCCCCGACCTATCGTTCCGACCGTCCGGGATCCAGACGGGTCCTGCACATCCGGAACGCATCCCGAACACCACGAAGAGGAGACGCCATGTTGAAGACCCTTGCACGCGGCCTGGCCGTGTGCGGCCTGACGGCAGCGGCCACGCTGGCCGGCGCCCAGGGACTCGCCGACCTGCGCAACGACGCGGCCACGCCCGGCGATGTCACGACCTACGGCATGGGCTGGTCGCTGCAGCGCCATTCGACGCTCGGCCAGATCACGCCGTCCAACGTGAAGAACCTGAGCCCGGTCTGGAACCTCAGCCTGGACAACTCGACCAACGCGTCGAACCAGCCGCTGCTGATCGACGGCACGATGTACGTGGCCTCGCACAGCCACACCGTCGCGATCGATGCGGTGACCGGCCGCCAGAAGTGGAAGGTCGGCATCGACCTGCCGGCCGACATCGCCGGCTACCTGTGCTGCGGCATCCACACCCGTGGCATGGCCGCGCTCGACGGCGTGCTCTACCGCACCACGATCGACGCGCATGTGCTGGCCCTCTCGATGGCCGACGGCAAGGTGCTGTGGAAGCAGAAGGCGGCCGACTACAAGGACGGCTATTCGATGACGCACGCCCCGCTGATCGCCGGCGGGCAGCTGATCACCGGCATCTCGGGCGGCGAGTACGGCACGCGCGGCTTCATCAACGGCTGGGACCTGAAGACCGGCGCCAAGAAGTGGCACCGCTGGACCACCGCCGCGCCCGGCGAGCCCGGTGGCGACACCTGGAAGGGCGAGGCCTACAAGACCGGCGGCGGCCCGACCTGGCTGACCGGCAGCTACGACCCCGAGCTCGACCTCGTCTACTGGGGCGTCGGCAACGGCGGCCCGTGGAATGCGGCCACGCGCGGCGGCGATTCGCTGCACATCAACAGCGTGCTGGCACTGCGGCCGTCGACCGGCGAGATCGTCTGGACCTATCAGTTCTCGCCCGGCGACCCGTATGACTACGACGGCGTCAACGAGCTGGTGCTGGCCGACCTGCCGATCGGTGGCAAGGCCACCAAGGTGCTGATGCAGGCCAACCGCAACGGCTTCTTCTATGTCATCGACCGCAGCAACGGCCGGCTGATCTCGGCCACGCAGTTCGCCCGCACGGTCAACTGGGCCTCGGGCATCGACCTGAAGACCGGCCGTCCGATCGACACGCCGATGACCGCCGAGGTGCGCCGCTCCGAGGAGATGAAGGACTTCGTCGAGGTCTGGCCGAGCGCCTTCGGCGGCAAGAACTGGATGCCGATGAGCTACGACCCGGTGCGCCGGCTGGTCTTCCTGAACACGATCGACGTGGGCATGAAGGTCCGCTACGTCAAGCAGGAACGGCCGGGCGGACCGAACTGGTATCTGGGCCTGGAACTCGGCGGCTTCGTCAGCCCGGCCGACGGCAACCGCGGCGCGCTGGTGGCCTGGGACCCGGTCGCCGCCAAGCCGGTCTGGACCGCGCCGAACAAGTCGCCGTACTGGTCGGGCGTGCTGTCGACCGCCAGCGGCGTGGTGTTCACCGGCGCGCAGAACGGCCAGTTCATGGCCTTCGACGCGAAGTCGGGCGAGAAGCTCTGGTCGTTCCAGACCGGCTCGGGCATCTCCGGCTTGCCGATCGCGTGGGAACGCGGCGGGCGCCAGTACGTGACCGTGCTGAGCGGCTCGGCGCACGTCTACGGCGCGCTGGCCGGCGACCCCGACACGGCCAACGTGCCGGCCGGCGGCTCGGTCTGGACCTTCGCGCTGCCGCAACGATGAGCCTGCGCGTTCCCTTCGTCGCGGCGGTGCTGGCCCTGGCCGCCGCGACGCCCCATGCGCAGGAGCTGACCGACGCCGAGGCCGGCCGGCGTGTCTACGTCAGGTCCTGCCAGCGTTGCCACGGCATCCACCTGGCGACCAACGGCATCGGCTTCGACCTGCGGACCTTCCCGCCGCATGACCGCGCGCGTTTCGACCGCTCGGTCACGCAGGGGCTGCGGGCGATGCCGGCCTGGGGCGGCACGCTCAAGCCCGGCCAGCTCGACCAGCTCTGGGCCTACATCGGCTCGGTCAACGGCTGGCCGGACGAGGTTCGCCGGCCGGAGGCGGCAGCTTCAGCGCCCTGAACCCTCGGCCGGGGTGATGCCGTCCGGGGCATTCCTATCATGTCGGCTTCTCGACATGGAGCCTTGCGCATGACCCTCGCCTGGGACAGCTTCACCCCGTGGGCCTCGTTGATCGGCGGCCTGCTGATCGGCCTGGCCACCGCCCTCTACCTGCTCGGCAACGGCCGCATCGCGGGCATCTCGGGCATCCTCGCCAGCCCCTTGAACACGCTGCTGGATCGTGGGCGATTCGGCCCCGAGGCGACCCGGCTGGCCTTCCTGGCCGGCCTGCTGCTGGCGCCCTGGCTGTGGCAGGCCGTCGCGCCCTTGCCGGCCGCGACGGTCGATGTCGGCAGCGCCGGGCTGATCGTCGCCGGCCTGCTGGTCGGTGTCGGCGTGCGCATGGCCAACGGCTGCACCAGCGGCCACGGCGTCTGCGGCCTGAGCCGCCTGTCGCCGCGTTCGCTGGTCAACGTGCTGGCCTTCATCGGTGCCGGCGGCGTGACGGTCTACGCCGTGCGACACCTGATCGGCTGAACCCGGGAGACCCGCGCATGAATTCGTCTTCTTCTCCCGCATCCCGCCGCAGCCGGCTGGGACTGCCGCTCGCGCTGCTGGCCGGCCTGGTCTTCGGCCTGGGCCTGATCGCCGGCGGCATGACCGACCCGGCCAAGGTCAAGGGCTTCCTGGACTTCGCCGGCCGCTGGGATCCGAGCCTCGCCTTCGTGATGGGCGGTGCCATCGCCGTCGGCCTGGGTGCCTTCGCGCTGGCCGTGCGGCGACGCCGGGCCGGCGAGAAGGCCTGGGCTGGCAATGCCTACGAGATCCCCGGGCTGACCGCGATCGACGCCCGCCTGATCGGCGGCGGCGTGCTGTTCGGCATCGGCTGGGGCCTCGGCGGCTACTGCCCCGGCCCGGCCATCGTCGCGGCCGGCGCGGGCCTGTCGTCGGCCTGGCTCTTCCTGATCGCGATGGTCGCGGGCATGCTGCTGCACGACCGGTTGATCGGTCCGACCTGACCTGATCGCGCGACGGAGGTGTGCCATGTTGATCTTTCACCAGCTCTTCGACGCCACGTCGTCGACCTACACCTACCTGCTGGGTGACCGCGACAGCGGCGAGGCGCTGCTGATCGATCCGGTGTTCGAGCAGCTGCGCCGCGACACGACGCTGCTGCGCGAGCTGGGCCTGCGGCTGGTCGCCACGCTCGAGACCCATGTACACGCCGACCATGTCACCGCCGCCTGGCTGCTGCGCGAACGGCTGGGCAGTCGCATCGGCGTGGCCGCCGTGGCGCAGGCGCAGGGGGTGGACCTGGCGTTGCGACACGGCGACCGCATCGCCTTCGGGCCGCGCTGGCTGGAGGTTCGCGCGACGCCCGGCCACACCGATGGCTGCCTGAGCTTCGTGCTCGACGACCGCAGCCGGGTCTTCACCGGCGATGCGCTGCTGATCCGCGGCTGCGGGCGCACCGACTTCCAGCAAGGCAGCCCGCAGCGGCTCTACCGCTCGGTCCACGAGCAGCTGCTGAGCCTGCCGGAGGACTGCGCCATCTACCCCGGCCACGACTACCGCGGCCTGTCGGTCAGCAGCGTGGCCGAGGAGCGGCGCCACAACCCGCGTCTGGGCGGCGATGCCAGCGAGGGCGACTTCGTCGGCCACATGGTCAACCTCTCGTTGCCGCACCCGAAGCAGATGGCGCTGGCGGTGCCCGCCAACCTGCAGTGCGGCCGACCGGCTGGCGATCACCAGCCGCCGGCCGATCCGGACTGGGCGCCGCTGACCTGGGCCTTCGGCGGCTACTGGGAGATCCGGCCGGAGGTGCTGGAAGACCTCGGCGCGCGGGTCCAGGTGGTCGACGTGCGCGAGCCGGGCGAGTTCGGCGCCCCGGCCGGTGCGCTGGGCCACATCGCCGGCGCGCGCCTGTTGCCGCTGGGTGAACTGCCGGGCCGTGTCGACGAACTCGACCGCGACCGGCCGGTCGTGACCGTGTGCCGCTCGGGTGCCCGTTCCGCCCAGGCCGCCGTGCTGCTGCAGAAGGCCGGCCTGACGCGGGTGGCCAACCTGGCGGGCGGGTTGTTGCGCTGGCGCGGCCTTGGCCATCCGGTCGAGGGCGCGGCCGACTGAAGGCCGGACCGGCCGGCCCGCGACTCAATCCAGCGGGCTGAGGCTGCTGTGCACGGCGCGGCCCTTGCCGGCGCGCTTGGCGGCGTACATCGCGCGGTCGGCGTGGTCGATCAGCACGTTCTCGTCGCCGCCGTCCGGGTCGTCGGCCGACCAGGTGTGCACGCCCACGCTGGCCGAGACCGGCAGATCCGGACAGCACTCGCGCGAGACGGCCTCGACGAGGCCGACGATCTTCTGCGCCATCAGGCCGGCCTGCAGGCGGGCGTGGGTCTCGTCCAGGCCTTCAAGCAGCAGCACGAACTCGTCGCCGCCGATGCGGGCGAGGAAGTCGCTGCCGCGAAGCCGGCCTTTCAGCGCCGCCGTCACGCGCAGCAGCAGCTCGTCGCCCTTGGCGTGGCCGTAGGCGTCGTTGACGGTCTTGAAGCGGTCCAGGTCGAACAGGATCAGCGCCAGCGCCGTCTGTTCGCGCCGGCTGCGCTGGCGGGCTCCCTGCAGGTGCGTGCCCAGCATCCGGCGGTTGGCCAGACCGGTCAGCGGATCGGACGTGGCGGCCTGTCGCAGGTCGTCGGTGGCGCGGTGCAGGCTGGCGATCAGCGGCGCGAACAGCAGCGGCGTGATCACGAGCATCGCGATGTGCGACAGCGTCAGCGGTTGCGCCATCGTCCAGAAGTTCGACAGCGGCATCAGCGCCGCCGAGGCGAGCAGCGAGACCGCCCAGGTCAGCCACAGCGTGCGCACGCCGTAGCGGATGCCGCAGCGCACGATCTGGACCATCAGGAACATGTTCAGCGGCGCGAGCATCGTCGGCGCGGCCATCAGCGCCAGCACCGTCACCAGCGGGTCGACGACCAGGAAGGCGTACTGCGCACCGACCGCCGCATCGGGCCGGCGCCGGATCACGCGCCAGTAGGCCAGCGACAGCAGCACGTAGACGAGCGCTGCCCACGGCATCAACGGGACGATCGGCGCCAGCCGGTCGGTGCCCGGTTCCTGCCAGAAGGTGACCAGCCCGACCGCGACGGTGATGACGATGCGCTGGATGACGCGGTCGATCTCGTGACGGCCGCGGCCGTCCACGCGGTGGGCGCCGAAGTGGCGGTAGAAGGCGTCGAGGGCGTCGAGGGCGTCGCGGGCGACAGGAAAGGCGCGGCTCATGACGGGGCTTTGGGTCTCGATCGGTGTGCGCCTGCCGCCGTTCAGTCGAACAGCGGCGCGGTGTGCGTGTCGGAGACGCCCATGTCCACGTCCGCGACCACGACGCGGTTGCGACCCTCCGACTTGGCGCGGTAGAGCGCCTGATCGGCCCGCAGCAGCAGGCTGTCGAGGTCGTCGTCGGGCAGGCAGACGGCCACGCCGATGCTGACCGTCAGCCGCCGGCCGTGTGGCATCGGGCAGGCGGCCACGCCCGCGCGGACCCGTTCGGCGGTTTCTCGGGCGGCATCCTTCGGCGTGCCGGGGGTGCAGATCAGGAACTCCTCGCCGCCCCAGCGGGCCAGCGTGTCGGTGCTGCGCAACTGGGTCCGCATCTGCATGCCCAGGCGGATCAGGACCGCGTCGCCGGTGGCGTGGCCGTGCTGGTCGTTGACGTCCTTGAAGTGGTCGACGTCGACCAGCGCGATCGCCAGCGGCTGGTCGGCGAGCCGGTTCGAGTCGAGCGACTGCATCAGCGTGTCGAGCATGGCGCGGCGGTTCGGCAGGCCGGTCAGCACGTCGGTGGCCGCCAGCCTGCGCATGCGTTCGGCGTTGGCGCGGGCGTCGGCGTGGCTGTCGCGCAGCTTGACGACCGCCCACAGCAGCAGCACGTACATGCCGTGCGACAGCGCGATCACCACCAGCAGCGGACCGGACTCCCAGGTCCAGGTCGGCAGCTGGTCCTGGCTCCACCACAGCAGCATCGGCCCGAAGATCGCCGAGGCGGTGATGCTGCAGACCACCAGCGCGGTGCGCAGGCCGAGGAACACGAAGGCGCAGCCGTAGGCCAGCGGCACCCAGTAGAGCGTCGTGATCGTCTGGTACCACTGCTCCGGCCCGGGGCTCTTCAGCAGCGTCAGGTGCAGCGCGGCGATCAGGTAGAGGTTGAAGGCGGTCACCGGGACCGGCCGCAGGCGGGCGTCGAGTTCGGGCCGGCGCACCATCACCAGCGCCGTGCCGCCGACGATGACGGCAAGCAGCGGCTCCATCCAGAGGTCCCACGACGTGATCACGCCCAGGTAGATCTCCATCAGCCAGACCAGCACGATCAGGGTCGAGCCGACGCCCAGCAACAGGTGCAGCACCTGCGAGACCTTGTCCGGCTCGGGCGCACCCGCGCGCCGGAGCGGGTGGGGCTCCTGGCGGGGTGGCGGGTTCGGGTCGGCGGGGTTCATCGGGTCGAGCTTCGTCGAAGTTGTCGGCGTGGCGGGCGGCGACTTGAGACCATACCCCCCCCTGAATCGAGGGTCAGGCGGTCTGACGCTCCAGCAGGTTCATGAAATCGTGCAAAGGCACCGGCCGGCTGAACAGGAAGCCCTGCCACGCCCGACAGCCCATGGCGACCAGCCGGACCCGCTGCGCTTCGTGTTCGACCCCCTCGGCCAGCACGCCGATGCCGAGCGTGTCGGCCAGCTTCACGATGGTGCTGGCGATCGCCGCGTCGTCCTCGTAGGTCAGCAGGTGGTCGACGAAGGTGCGGTCGATCTTGAGCTGGTCCAGCGGCAGCCGCTTCAGGTAGGCCAGCGACGAGTAGCCGGTGCCGAAGTCGTCGAGCGAGAAGCGCACGCCCACCGAACGCAGCGCCACCATCTTCGGCACGATGTCGTCGAAGTCGTCGACCAGCACGCTCTCGGTCAGCTCGATCTTCAGGCGCTGCGGGTTGGCGCCGGAGCGGGCCAGCTCGTCGAGCACGCCCTGGGCGAAGTCGGGCCGGCGGAACTGGATCGCGCTGACGTTGACCGACAGGTCCAGGCCGGCCGTCGCCGGGTCGCCGCCCCAGCGCGCCAGCTGCGTGCAGGCCCGGCGCAGCACCCAGGCCCCCAGCACCAGGATCAGGCCGGACTGTTCGGCCAGCGGGATGAAGGTGGCCGGCGAGACCGCGCCGCGCTGCGGGTGCTGCCAGCGCAGCAACACCTCCGCGCCGGTGATCTGGCCGTCGTCGAGCACCTGCGGCTGGTAGTGCAGCGACAGCTCGCCGCGGTCGATCGCCAGGCGCAGGTCGTCCTCCAGCGCGGTGCGCTCGATCAGCTGCGCCTGCATCGTGGCGTCGAAGAAGCACAGCGTGTTGCGGCCGGCAGCCTTGGCCTGGTACATCGCCAGGTCGGCCTTGCGCAGCAGGCCGTCGACCGTGTCGGTGCCGGGCCCGAACGGCGCGACGCCGATGCTGGGCGTGACGGTGCGCGAGACCTCGCCGAGCGGGTAGGGCCGGGCCAGCGCCTGCATCATCCGGGCGCCGACGGCGTCGGCCATCGCGATGGCCTCGGCGGCGCTGGCGGCGGTCGGCTCCAGCACGACCGCGAACTCGTCGCCGCCGAAGCGGGCCACGATGTCCTGCGTCTTCAGGCAGTTGCCCAGCCGTCCGGCGACCTGGCCCAGCAGGTGATCGCCGACCTCGTGGCCGAGGGTGTCGTTGAGCGTCTTGAAGTCGTCCAGGTCGATGAACAGCAGCGCGCCGTGGCGCTGCGCGTGTGCGGCGATGTCCAGCGCCTCCTGCAGCCGGGCCAGCAGCAGGCGCCGGTTCGGCAGGCTGGTCAGCGTGTCGAAGTAGGCCAGCTGGTGGATCTCGCGTTCGGCCGCCTTGTGCGCCGAGATGTCCTCGATCACCCAGATGCAACCCGCCTCGGCCGCCTGGCCGTCGAGCCGGCCGACCCGCAGCCGGGCCCAGAAAAGCGTGCCGTCCGAGCGCCGCAGCTCCAGTTCCGTCTCGTGCTGCCGGGTCGGTCCGGCGACGTCGGCCAGCGCGCGGGCACGGGCCTCGCGGCCGCCCGCGTCGTCCGGGAACAACTGCTCGCCGGGCAGGCCGTCGAGCATGCCGCGTGGCCGCCCGTAGACCCGCTCGGCATGCTGGTTGGCCAGCCGGACGACACCGTCCTGCTCGAACACGATGCCGACGTCGACGTTGTCCAGGATCGCGCGCTGCTGCGCGAACGAGGCCCGCAGGTCGCCGCGCATGCGTTCCATCTGGCGCGCCAGCTGGCCGATCTCGTCCTGGCGCCGCCACGGCAAGGCACGCTCGAGGTCGCCGCCGGCGAGCTGGTCCGAGAAGCGCCTCAGCGCCGACAGCGGCTTGAGCACGCGGCCCCGGAAGGTCCACAGCAGCAGCAGCAGCGACAGGACCAGCTGCACCAGCAGCACGAGACCGAGCGAGCGCAGTTCCTGGTCGACCTGCTGACGTGCGCCGGCCGTGTCCACGGTCAGCTCGACCCAGCCGGCCAGTTCGCCGGGCTGGTGGGCCTTGGTGACGAAGCGCAGCTCGCGCCGGTCGGTCTGCAGCGTGCGCACCCGGTCATCGGGCCGGCGTTCGAGCATCAGCAGCGGCAGCGACTGGGCATCGCGGATGTGGATGCGGATGACGCGCTCGTCGAGCATCGCCGCCGAGGCGATCCGGTCCAGCCCGTTGCGGTCGAAGTTCCAGGCCGGCACCGCCAGCGCCGAGGCCAGCAGCGCGGCCCGCTCGTCGAGCTGACCGGCGGCGTCGGCCGTGACCTGCTGCAGCCGCAGCCGCGACAGCATCGCGCCGCCGATCAGCGCCGGCAGCAGCAGCCCGACCAGGATGCCCGCCACGATGCCGACCGTCAGGCCACGCCGGGCCAGCCGGGCGCGCAGCCGCTGGAATCGGGCCAGACCGGACCGGCGGCTCAGCATGACAGGCACATCAGCTTGCGCACCGCCGGATCGGCCATGTTCTGGCGCGTCACCAGATGGGTGTCGATCAACAGCGGGGCGATGGGCTGAAGGTTGGACGGGTGTTCCCCCGCGATCAGCCGCAGCGCCAGCTGGGCGCCGAGTTGGCCCATCCGGCGCGGGTCCTGGATGACGAGCGCGGCGATCTCGCCCGAGCCGAGCGCCTCCAGCAGGAAGGGCGTGGTGTCGAAGCCGATGAAGACCGGCCGACCCTGCCGGACGACGCTGCGCAAGGCCCGCAGCATGCCGTCGGTCGACGATTCGTTGACCGTGAAGATGCCGTCGACGGCGGGATGGGCCTGCAGCATCTCGCCGGCCCGGGCCCGCAGGTCGCCGGGCGAGCCGCCGCCGAACGCGTCGGCGACGATGCGGATGCCGGGGGCGATGACGCGCAGCTCGTCGACGAAGCCCCGGCCGCGATCGAAGGTCGAGGCACTGCCGGGCAGCGTGCGCAGCACCATGACGTCGCCCTTGCCCGACAGGCGGCGGGCCATCTCGCGGGCCGCCTGCCGGCCGGCGGCCAGGTTGTCGGTCGTGACCTGGGCCAGGTGGGCATCGCCGTCGAGGGCCGAATCGACCACGATCACCGGAATGCCGGCCGCGACGGCCGCCTTCACGGGATCCCGCAGGAGCGTGCGATCGGCGGCGGCCAGCACGATGACGTCGACGCCGGGACGGGTGTAGCTGCGCAGGATGCGGATCTGCGCTTCGGCGTCACCGCTGTAGGCCGGGCCGCGCCAGGTCAGCAGGAGCTTGGCACCGGCCTTCTCGGCCTCGCTCACCGCCTGCTCGACGCCGCTGCGCACGAGGTCCCAGAACAGCTGGTCGCTGGACTTGGGGATCACCACCAGATGGCGCGGGCGGCCGGCCATGTCGGCCACGGCCGCGACGGCCCCTGCCGGCAGCAAGGCCAGCATCGCCAGTGCACCGCAGGCCCGGCGTCGTGGCAGGTCTTGCGTCATTCATCCATCCCTGTCCCGGTCGTGCGCGACCGGATTCCGCTGGATTCTCCGCTACCCAAGCGAGCTTGTGCGGCGCGTCATAGGCCCTCGGAGCGGCCCTCGGAGCGGCCCCAGGCCGGCGGCCACAAACGCAGATGTTTGTAGACCTTCAACAGGTTGTTGCGTGTCTCCGGCGGAAGAGGTCTTGGGAGACTGACTTTCCCCTGACCGAAGAACCAAACCGAGGAGACATCCCATGACATCAGGATCCAACCGTTCCGTCCCCCCCGCCCGTCAACGCGCCCGCAGCGCCCTGGGCGTGTCGGTCGTGGCCGTGCTCGCACTGGCCGGCCCCACCGGCGTGCAGGCCCAGACCAGCGGCGTCACCGTCGGCGGCATCGCCGATGCCGGCCTGCGCTGGGTCGACAACGAGGGGCGCGGCTCCCAGTCGTCGATGGCCAACGGCGGCAACGCCACCAGCCGCCTCATCGTGCGCGGCACCGAGGAACTGGGCGAGGGCCTGGGCGCAGCCTTCCACCTCGAACACGGCCTGACGCTGGGCAACGGCACCGCCGTCTCGGCGACCCAGTTCTGGGATCGCCGCGCGACCGTCAGCCTGGTCAGCAAGTCGGCCGGCGAAGTGCGGCTGGGGCGTGACCAGGTGCTGTCCTACGTCAACTGGAGCCGCTACGACCCGTTCGGCTACGTCGGCGTCGGCGGCGCCAACACGCTGATCTCGGCGACACCGACCGGTCCGATCAAGTCGGCCTTCGGCGCCGCCGCGAACACCACGGTGCGCGCCAACGGCACGATCCAGTGGTTGCTGCCGGCGCTTGTGCCGGGCCTCGAAGGCGGCCTGATGTGGGCCAGCCGCGAGAACAACACCGCGGCCAACGGCTTCAACGACGTGCGCGGCCTGCGGCTGGGCTACGGCCAGGGCATCTGGAGCGTCTCGGCAGCGCTCCAGCAGACCGGCAACGACCTGACCGCCACCGGCAAGTTCAAGGACCGGGCGCTCGGCGGTCTGGTCGACCTGGGCGTGGTGCGGTTGTCGGGCGTGGTGCGGCAGTTCTCGCAGGCGAACGCGAGCGAACGTCACCTGCTCGCCGGTGCCTGGGTGCCGGTCGGCGACGGCGAGGTCAAGGCCTCGGTCCACCGCGTCTCCTTCTCCGGCCGGGTCGGCGCGACCGCGCTGGACGCCAACGGCGCGACCCAGCTGAGCCTGGGCTACGTCCACAACCTGTCCAAGCGCGCGGTGCTCTACAGCACCGTCTCGCGCATCGGCAACCGTGGCGCAGCCACCTATGCGGTGCCCGGCGGTCGCAGCGGTCTGGCGGCCGGTGGCGACTCGAAGGGCATCGAGGGCGGCATGCGCGTGACCTTCTGAAGCGGCGAGCCTGCGCGCTCGCAGCCTGAATGGCGGGGCACCGGGCGCGCAAGCGCCGCAGAGTTTGTGGCGATGCCCTTCCGGCATCAGGTCAACATGATTCAGACAGGAGTTGATGCCCATGGCGTCAGGTTTCTTGGGCGCCATCAAGGGCGTGCTTTTCGAGTCCGAGGGCGAACCGCCCGCAACCGTTGCGGATGTGAACCAGCCCGTTGTCGCGGTGAATGCGCCACCTGTACTGGTGAACGACATCGGCGGGACCGAAGAGATGGAAGGCACGGTTCGGCGCCTGTCGGAACTGGCAACGGCGAAACCAACGGCCTATACCCGCTTGCAGCAGGCCGCCAGTCGGCTTGAGAGTTTCATCCCGGATGAAGCCGCCCGATACAAGGGCGCGATCTCGGTCGGCGGCGATTTCGATGCGGCGGCGGTCATCCAGGCGATTGATCACGACCATCTGGGTGCGCTTGATCAGCAGATTTCTGCATTCACTGCTCAAACCGCAGATCAAATGAAGCAGGAGGTTGATCGCCGGATGCAGGCAATCGAATCGACAAGGTCGCAGGTGCAGGCCCGGGCCGTCGAAGCGGAGCGATTGCGGCAGGCTCTTGCCACCAGCCTTTCAGAGATGGCCCGGCTTGACGCTTCGGACAATCAGATGATTGCTGAAACGCTGGCTGAAGCGGATGCCAAGCGCCACGAGATCGAACGTGTTGAACGCCGATTCCATCTGGCGGCCGAGAAGGTTCGGGGCAATCTGCAGCAGATGCGCGAGAAGCTGATTCGATACTTGGCGGCCTGATCCGGGGACGGACGATGAACGATCTTTTCAATGCGAACAACGGGGGCCTGAAGCCCAAGTCATTCTGGGAGCGGCCTGAAGGGGTTACCGGACAGATCCTGGGTGTGCTGATGATGGCGGGTGCAGCCTATGTCATCTATCAGGCGCTGCCCTTCATCATCGGCTTGCTCAGGAACACGATCTACGCGACTTTGCTGGGTGTCGTGGCAGTCGTCTTGCTCTTCATCGTCAGCGACCGGCGGTTCTGGCGGCTCGGCAAATACTTGTACATGAGTGCGATGCGCGCCATCACGCAAGTGTTTGTCGAGATCGATCCGATTGGCATCCTGAAAAACCATGTGGGTGATCTGGAGTTTCGACTTGCGGATATGGGCCGACGCATCACGAAACTGGCCGGGATGATCCGTGAGTGCGAACAGGAGATCCAGCAGAACAAGCGAGCGGGCGACCAGCATCTCAAGATGATGAGCGCCGCCAGCAAGCAGGGCGGCAAGCTGGAAATGGCGTTGGCGTCACGCGAGGTGGGTCGAATCAGGGAGGTCAATCTGACCTACGAGGACCTGCTGGAGAAGCTGAGACTGCTGCACCGTGTCCTCACCAAGTATCAGGAGGTGGCCCAGTTTCTCATCGCGGACATGCGCAGCGAAATCAAGCTCAAGGAGCGCAAGCGCGACATGATGAAGCAGGCCCATTCAGCGATCGCTTCTGCCAGAACCATCCTCAAGGGTGACCCGGACGCGCGCGAGATGTTTGATCTTGCCAATGAACACCTGGCCGCTGACTACGCCATGAAGATCGGCGAGATCGACGACTTTGCCCGTGTGTCGGATGGCTTCATGCGCTCGGTCGATTTGCAGAACGGCATTTATGAGGCTGAAGCGATGGAACTGCTGACCCAATGGGAACAAGGAGCGGAGGCCATCGTTCTGGGGGGCGCGAGGGAGATCCCGGCCAAACCGTCCCTCGCGAACAACCCGGCATCGGCTGATGCCGTCAAGTCCATCGACTGGTTCAAGACCTGATCACACCATTCCGCCACTTTTCATCATGAAGCTCAAACCCGTTCCGCGACTCATCCTGATCATTGCCGTCGTCTGTGCAGGCGTCTATGGCGCCATGCGGCTGACTGCCGATCCGGGTCACGAGACTGCCTCAAGCCATTCATCGTCGCCAGGGCAGACGCAAGCCAACGCGACGCCGGCGACATCGGCCCCATCGGCGCAGATCGGGCAGGTGGGCGCGACGCTCAAGTCCATGCTGGCGCAAGGGGTCGTGCGAGTTGGCGTGCAGTCTCCTTCGGAGCCTTTCTTTGCCGTGACGAATGGTCAGGGCAAGGGATTCAATGTCGACTTCATGAAACTGCTGTTCGCGCAATCGGAGTTCCAGTCAACCCGGGGTGCCATCGACATCAACACCGAATTCCGGGTGGATACCTATGAGGAAGTCCCTCAAACCCTCCTCAAGCGGGATCAGCGCGGCCACCCCGTGGTCGACATGGCGATCGACGGCCTGACCTTTTCGGACGGTGATCTGCCGGGCGTCACTTACACGATTCCGTACGTGGATGACTTCGGCTACGCGCTCATCGGCTTGGCGAGTGGATCGATACGAAGCTTGCAGGACGTCAGCAAGGCCAGCATCGGCATCCTGAAGGGCGATCCTGATGTACGAAACTACATGCAGAGCCAGTTTCCGGGTGCGCGCCTGGTCGAGATCAGCGATGCCTCGACGTCGGGTTCCGGCGCGCGCGACTGGATCAACAAGGCAATCACCCGTGGTTCGGTCGATGCGGTCGTCTATGACTACCCATTCGCCGTCGCCGAGCTGCGCGGTACTGAACTGCAATTCCTGTCGGCGAAACTGCCGAACTCCAGGTTGCAGTACAAGATCGGTGTGCGCAAGGAAGATGGCGACCTTCTGGATCGGCTCAACACGGCGATTCGAAAGGTCAGGGCCAGTGAAGCCTATGGCGACCTGATCCGCCTTCACTTCGGCAGCAACAAGATTGCCAAGGCAAAAGGTGCGGCGAACGGCGAGGGCTCCCATGTGGTCAAGACCGGCGATACCCTTTCCCGGATCGCCGGCGCCCAGCTGGGCGACGTCATGCGTTATCCGGAAATCGAGGCTCGCAACAATTTGCCCAACCCGAACATGATTCGTGTCGGACAAGTCCTGGTGATTCCCCGTCCTTGAGTCACGGCGGCCCTTGAGCCGGCGCGGCAGTCCATCCCCGGCCGTCCGTCAGGGTTGCGCACAGCGGGCCACACCATTGCGCCCCAGCGTGCTCGACGGCAGCTCGCCAAACTGCTGGCGGTAGTCGGCCGCGAAGGCGCCGAGGTGCCAGAAGCCCCAGCGAGCGGCCAGGTCGGCAACGGTCGGGGGCGTCTGCCCCGTCTCGGCGGCGAACTGGGCGTGCTGGCGCAGCAGGCGCCGCACGCCGTTCAGGCGGGCCACCTTCAGGTAGCGCGCCGGGGTGGTGTCCAGCACGTCGCGGAAGGCCAGGTCGAGCTGGCGCGGGCTGGCTTCGACATGCTGGCAGACCTGCAGCAGCGACAGCGCCTGGTCGGGCACGCCCAGCACCCGCTCGCAGGCCCGGTCGACCAGCCGGCGGCGGGCCTGCAGCGTGCGCAGGTCGGCGATCTCGACCCGTTCGGGGATGGCCTCCAGCCATTCCAGCAGCACCGCGTCGCGCAGCAGGCGCGCGGCCTTCGGGTCGTGCAGCAAGGCCGGATCGGCGACGACCCGCTGCAGCGCGGCCAGGTGGACCGTGCGCACATGGTCGGCCATGCCGGGTCGCGCCGGCACGGCCAGCTTGTGGTCCAGGAACGGTGACCAGGGCTTCTGGTAGAGGTCCTGCCAGATCCGGCCCAGCAGCGTCGCGTCGATCAGCATGGCGATCAGCTGGTGGGTGTCGGTGGTGACCAGGTCCAGCTCGTCGCCGCGTCCGATCATCAGCGTGTCGTCGGCCAGCCGCTGGCCGTGGAACAGCCCGGCGCCGCCCGATGCCGTCGACAGCCCCAGCGCGATGCCGATGTGCTGCGCATCGAGCCGGCCGCGCTGGCGCACCGCGTGGCTGCTGCACTCCAGCACCAGCTGGATGCCGTCCAGCCCGACCTGCCGGACCGATCCGGCGTAGCGCCCGCCGCTGAGCTGGGCGTAGTCCAGCCGCCAGTCAACCTGCGCGCCGGCCAGTTCGTCGACGTCGCGGGCGTGGAACTCGCGCAGCCAGCCGGTGCCGGCCGTTTCGGCGGCAGGCGAATCTGCAGGCAACGCGGCAGACAACGCGGCAGACAAGGACTCGGGCGGGGGCGTGGACATCGCGCGCCGATCATGCCCGCAGGCCCTGCCGGGACCCAGCGGTCGCCGGTCCGGGATAACCCGATCCGCGCATGTCGGTTTCCTGATCACGCGCCTTGATCTCCCGCAAATACCGTTCGCTCCGTGGTCCACGACCCCTTGCCGACGATGCCCCGGATGTCCCGACGGGCGACGGCGACGGGCGCAGGCCGATGGAGCCGAGATGTCCTATCCCACCCTGGCCCTGCATGTCGCGGGGCGCTGGCTGACCCGTGCCAGCGGCGGCGAGCGGGCCGTGCACGACCCCGCCACCGGCGCGGTCCTGGCCATGCTGCCGCTGGCCGGCGTCGACGAGTTGCAGCAGGCCGCCGAGTCGTCGCGCCGGGGCTACGCGGCCTGGCGCCGGCTGCGTCCGGACGAACGTGCCGCCGTGCTGCACCGCGCCGCCGACCGGATGCGCGAACAGGCCGCCGCCATCGCCCATGTGCTGACGCTGGAACAGGGCAAGCCGACCGCCGAGGCGCTGCGCGAGGTCCGCCTGAGCGCCGACATCCTGGCGGTGCAGGCCGAGGAGGGCCGGCGCGTCTACGGTCGCACCGTCGCGCCGCGTGTCGAGGGCATCCTGTCGCACACGGTGCTGCGCCAGCCGGTCGGTCCGGTGGCCGCCTTCACGCCCTGGAACTTCCCGGCCAACCTGCCGATCCGCAAGATCGCCAGCGCGCTGGCCGCCGGCTGCAGCGTGGTCATCAAGCCCGACGAGGAGACGCCCGGCACCTGCCAGCTGCTGGTGCAGATCTTCCTGGACGCGGGCGTGCCGGCCGATGCGCTGAACATGGTCTGCGGCGATCCGGCGCAGGTGTCGTCCGTGCTGATCGCGCATCCGGACATCGCCAAGGTCTCGCTGACCGGCTCGGTCGCGGTCGGCCGGCTGCTGGGCGAACAGGCCGCCCGTCACCTGAAGAAGTTCACCGGCGAACTCGGTGGCCACGCGCCGGTGATCGTCTGCGAGGACGCCGACCCGATGCAGGCGCTGAAGGCCTCGGTGGCGGCCAAGTTCCGCAACGCCGGGCAGGTCTGCGCCGCGCCGATCCGCTTCCTGGTCGCGCGCCGCCATCACGCGCAGTTCCTGGAACAGTTCACCGAGGCCGCGCGGTCGCTGCGCATCGGCCCGGGGCTGGACGCGGCCACGCAGATGGGCCCGCTGACGCATGCACGCCGGCTCGACGACATGGCCCGCTTCGTCGACGACGCGCGCGATCACGGCGCGCGCGTGCTGTGCGGCGGTTCGGTGCCGGACCGACCGGGGTATTTCTTCGCGCCGACCGTCATCGCCGATGCGCCCGACAGCGCCCGCGTGATGCGCGACGAGCCCTTTGGCCCGATCGCCGTGGTGCGGCCCTACGACACGCTGGACGAGGCCATCGCCACCGCCAACGCGCTGCCCTACGGCCTGGGCGCCTATGCCTGGACGCGCGACCTGCACGTCGCCCACCGGCTCGGCGAGGAACTGGAGGCCGGCATGGTCGGCATCAACCACTACGGCGTGTCGCAGCCCGAGCTGCCCTTCGGCGGCTGGAAACACAGCGGCGTCGGCCAGGAACTCGGTCCCGAAGGCCTGCTCGCGTACACCGAACTCAAGACCATCACCGTCGGCCTGCCGGGCTGAGCTGGAGACCCCCATGAACGACCTGCAACCGCCCGTGCGCGACATCGATGCGGACGCCCTGCGGCGCGACAACGCGCGCTACCTCTGGCACCCGATGGCGCATCCCGGCGCGATGAAGAAGAACGCGCCCGACATCGTCCATCGCGGCGAAGGCTGCTGGATCTGGGACGTCGACGGCCACCGCATGCTCGACGGCGTCGGCGGCCTGTGGAGCAGCAACCTCGGCCACAGCAACCGCCGCGTGCGCGACGCGGTCGTGGCCCAGCTCGACGAGCTGCCCTTCTACAACGTGTTCCGCGGCACCACGCATGTCCGGGCGATCGAGCTGTCGAGCCGGCTGGTCCGGCTGATGGCGCCGGAGAAGGTCGCGGCGGTGCTGTTCTCGAACGGCGGCAGCGACGCGGTCGAGGGCGCGCTGAAGATCGCCCGCCAGTACTGGAAGCTGCGCGGCCAGGCCGACCGGACCAAGTTCATCAGCCTGCGCCAGGGCTATCACGGCGTCCATTTCGGCGGCATGAGCGTCAACGGCAACAGCAACTTCCGCCGGCCCTACGAGCCGCTGCTGCCGGGCTGTTTCCACGTCGACACGCCGTGGCTCTATCACAACCCCTACACGCAGGATCCGGACGAGCTGGCCCGCATCTGCGCCGAGCTGCTCGAACGCGAGATCGTGTTCCAGGGCCCCGACACCGTGGCCGCCTTCATCGCCGAGCCGGTGCAGGGCGCTGGCGGGGTGATCGTGCCGCCGGCCAGCTACTGGCCGCGCATCCGCGAGGTCTGCGACCGCCACGGCGTGCTGCTGATCGCCGACGAGGTGGTGACCGGCTTCGGCCGCACCGGCGAGATGTTCGGCACCCGGCTGTGGGGCGTCAACGCGGACCTGTGGTGCCTGGCCAAGGGCATCAGCTCGGGCTATGTGCCGCTGGGCGCCACGGCGATCGGCCAGCGCGTGGCCGAGGTCTTCGATGCGGACGTGACCGGCGCGGCCTCGGTCTCGCACGGCTACACCTACAGCGCCCACCCGGTGGCAGCGGCCGCCGCGCTGGCCACGCTGGACCTGCTCGAAGAGCTCGATGTGCCCGGCCACGCCGGCCGCGTCGGCGCCCATCTGCAGCAGCGCCTGGCCGACTTCACCGAACGTTTCGACTGCGTCGGCGACGTGCGCGGCATCGGCCTGATGGCCGGCATCGAGATGGTCAGCGACAAGGCCGCCCGCACCCCCGTGACGCGCAGCAGCGACCTGCCGCAGCGGGTCGCCCGCGAGGCCTACCGGCGCGGCCTGATGGTGCGCATCTCGGGGCCCAACCTGATCCTGTCGCCGCCGCTGGTGATCTCGCGCGAGGAGGTCGACTTCCTGGTCGACACGCTGATCGCGTCGTTCGAGGCGGTGGACACGAAGGCGGTGCGGCCATGAATGCCCCTGTCAACGCCGCGCCCGTCATCCTGCTGGTCGGCACCGTCGACACCAAGAGCGACGAGATCGCCTGCCTGCGCGAGCGCATCGATGCCTGCGGCGGCCGGGCGCTGCTGATGGACGTGGGCGTGCTGGGCCGTGGCCATTGCGTGCCCGACATCGACCACCATGCCGTCGCCCACGCGGCCGGCACGACGCTGGCGGCGATCGTCGCGCTGGGTGACGAGAACGAGGCGATGACCTGGATGGCGCGCGGCGCTGCCGCACTGGCGGTCGAGCTGCAGGCGTCCGGCCGCATCGACGGCCTGCTGGCGCTGGGCGGCACGATGGGCACCGACCTGGCGCTGGACGTGGCCAACGCGCTGCCGCTGGGGGTGCCCAAGGTGGTGCTGTCGACCATCGCGCACTCGCACCTGATCCCGCCGGACCGCATCCCGCCCGACCTGATCATGCGGCTGTGGGCCGGTGGCCTGTACGGCCTGAACCCGTTGTGCCGCACGGCGCTGGCGCAGGCGGCGGGCGCGGCGGTGGGGGCCTGTCTGGCCGCACGAACTGTCGGGCATACGGTCGGGCACACGGCCGCGCCGGTCGCCCGTCCGGTCGTGGGCATGACCTCGCTGGGCAGCAGCGCGCTGCGCTACATGAAGCGGCTCCAGCCGGCGCTGGCGGCGCGTGGCTACGAGCTGGCGGTGTTCCACACCACCGGCATGGGCGGGCGGGCCTTCGAGGACCTGGCGGCCAAGGGCTACTTCGCGGCGGTGATGGACTTCAGCCTGCAGGAGCTGGTCAACCACCTGGCGGGATCCTGCGTCAGCGCCGGCCCGGACCGGCTGCGCGGGGCGGGTCTGGCGGGCGTGCCGCAGATCGTCGCGCCCGGGGCCACCGACATGGTCGACTACGCCGCCTGGTGCGCCGTGCCGCCGCGCTGGGCCGACCGGCCGCAGCATGCGCACAACCGCCTGATCGCGTCGGTCTGCGTCGATGCGGCGATGCGCCGCGAAGTCGCCACGGCCATCGCCGAGCGGCTGGCCGAGGCGCGTGGACCTGCCTGCCTGCTGCTGCCGCGTGGGGGCGTCGAGCAATGGGACCGCCCCGGCGAGGCGCTGCACGACCCCGAAGGCCTGGCCGCGCTGTGCGACGAGCTGCCGCGCCGGCTGTCGCCGCAGACCGAGTTCGTCGCGGTCGACGCCCACATCAACGACGACGCCTTCTGCGACGCCGCGCTGGCGGTGTTCGACCGCTGGGTCGCGCAGGGCCGGGTGGTGCGTCCGGCGCCGGCTGCCACGCTGGCGGAGGCGGCCTGACATGTCTTCATCCCGAGCCCTGATCCTCGACTTCGGCGGCGTCATCAGCCGCACCCTGTTCGAGACCCACCCGCTGAGCGAGGCCGCGCTCGGCCTGCCGCCCGGCACGCTGACCTGGCGCGGTCCCTTCGACGTGGCCGGCGATGTGCTGTGGCGCGACATGCAGGCCGACCGCATCAGCGAGCGCGACTACTGGCTCGCCCGCACCCGCGAGGTCGGCGCGCTGCTGGGCGAACGCTGGGACCGCATGGAGACGCTGGTGCAGCGCGCCCGCGGTGCCGATGTCGAGGCGGTGATCCGGCCCGAGACGGTGGCGCTGATCGAGGCCGCGCAGGCCTCCGGCTGCCGGCTGGCGATCCTGTCCAACGAGCTGGACCTGTTCTACGGCGCCGACTTCCGCGACCGCCTGCCGCTGCTGCGCCGCTTCGACGTGATCGTCGACGCGACCCACACCCACATCCTCAAGCCCGATGCGCGGGCCTACCAGGCCTGCCTGGACGCGCTGGGCCTGCCCGCGCAGGCCTGCGTGTTCGTCGACGACCAGCGCCGCAACGTCGAGGGCGCCGAGCGCATCGGCCTGCCGGCCGTGGCCTTCGACGTGCGCGACCCGGCTGCCTCGTGCCGCGAGGCGCTTGATCGGCTGGGCATCCCCCGGCCGGGCCAACACGTTCACTGACCGCCACACTTGGCACACCATCCCTGGAGGGACTAGGCATGAACAACACATCGAATCCGGTTGCCGATCCGAACGGCCCAGCCGATGCCGGCCACCGACTGCGCTCGGGCCAGCTCGGCGTCTGGTCCATCGTCTTCTTCGTCGTGGCCGCCGCCGCGCCGCTGGTCGGCATGACCGGCGCGCTGCCGCCGGCCATCGCGCTGGGCAACGGGGCCGCCGCGCCCGGCGCCTACCTGCTGGTCGGCCTGACGCTGCTGCTGTTCAGCGTCGGCTATGCGGCGATGAGCCACCGCGTCACCAACGCCGGTGCCTTCTTCGCCTATGTCGGACGCGGGCTGGGCCATCGCCACGGGCTGGCCTCGTCGTTCGTGTCGATCCTGGCCTACCTGGCGATCCAGCTGTCGCTCTACGGCTTCTTCGGCGCGCTGATGGCCGGGCAGGCCGGCCTGCTGCCGTGGTGGGGCTGGGCCTTCGCGGCCTGGGCGCTGGTCACCGCGCTGTCGTTGGCGCAGGTCGACGTCGGTGCCCGGCTGCTGGGCGTGCTGATGCTGGCCGAGCTGGCCAGCCTGCTGGTGCTGTCGGCGGCGATCCTGCTGCAGGGCGGGCCGGAAGGCTGGCAGCCCGCGCTGTCGTTCAGCCCGTCGGCGATCCTGGCCGGTGGCCTGCAGGGTTCGGCCGGCATCGCGCTGGCGTTCGCCTTCGCGTCCTTCATCGGCTTCGAGGCCACCGCGATCTACGGCGAGGAATCGACCGACCCGAAGACCGCCGTGCCGCGCGCCACCTACCTGGCGGTGGGCGTCATCACGCTGCTGTTCACGCTGACCTCGTTCGCGGTCGTGACGGGCCTCGGCGCGTCCAAGGTGGGCGAGCAGGTGGTCGCGATGTCGACCGTCGACAACGTGCCCCTGGCCGAACCGGCGGCCGTCGTGTTCGGCCTCGCCGGGCAATACGTCGGCCCGTGGTTGCCCAAGGTGATGGGGCTGCTGGTGCTGTCCAGCCTGTTCGCCGGCATGCTGGCGTTCCAGAACTCGGCCAGCCGCTACTTCTACGCACTCAGCCGGGGCGGCGCGCTGCCGGCCAGCCTGAGCCGCGTCAACCGCCACGGCGCCCCGGCGGCGGCGGCCGGGCTGACGTCGCTGCTCGGCGCGCTGGTGATCGCGGCCTTCGCGCTGGCCGGGCTGGACCCGGTGCTGCACATGTTCTTCTGGTTCAGCGGCGTCGCGGTGGTGTCGATCGTGCTGATCGAGATCCTGGTCTGCCTGGCCGTGGTCGCGTTCTTCTCCCGCCACCCGGGCGAGGTCGGCGTGTTCACCGGCAAGGTGGCGCCGCTGCTGGCTACGCTGGGCCTGCTGCTGGGGCTGTGGCTGCTGATGTCGCGCTTCGGCCTGCTGACCGGCGCGGTCGCCGAAGGGGTCGACCCGACGACGACCGCCTGGGGCCTCAGCGGCCTGGGCTGGTGCCTCGTGCTGCTGCCCTTCGGCGTGTTTCTGGCCGGCCATGCCTGGGCGCTGGCCCAGGTCCGCACGCCGGAACTGGTCGCCGACGTGCTGGCCTGAACGGAAGCCCGGGCCGCGCCCGGTCGCCCTCAACTCGCCGGCCATCCGACCGATACCCCTGCAGGCACCGGGATCGGAAGGTACGGCATGTACGGACGAGGACTCAACAGCATCCGCTGGCGTTTCACGCTGGCCAGCGTCGTGCTGACGCTGGCGGGCGTGACCTTGCGCGAGCGCCTGCTGGACCAGGCCTGGCGGCCCGATCCGGCGTGGTGGCTGTCGCTGGCCGGGCTGACGCTGACGATCGGGGCGGCCACCTTCTGGATGGCCGGTCGGCTGACCGGCCTGATCGATTCGCTCAAGCGCAGCACCGACGCCATCGCCGCCGGCGACTTCGACGCGCCGGTCGATGTCGACTGCGCCTGCGAGGTCGGCGGCCTGGCGCACAGCTTCCGCCAGATGACCTCGCGGCTGAACGCCAACATCCTGCGCATGAACGCGCTGGCCCATGTCGACGCGATCACCGGGCTGCCCAACCGCACCGTCATCGACCACCTGCTGCGCTATGCGCTGGCCGAGGAACGGCGCGGCCAGTTCCGCGCCGCCATCGTGTTCATCGACCTCGACGGCTTCAAGCGCATCAACGACACGCTCGGCCATGACGGCGGCGACCAGCTGCTGCGGCAGGCGAGCCGGCGCATCCTCGAACGCGGGCTGGACCGCACGCAGGCGACGCTGGACACCTGCATGGACCCGTTTGGCAACCCTTGCGACCGGCTGCCGGAGGACATCGTGTTCGCCCGTTTCGCCGGTGACGAGTTCGTCGCCGTGCTGCCCGGCCAGACCGACCGCACGCGGCTGGCGGCGATCGGTGAAGCGGTGATCGACGCGCTGCGCGAACCCTTCCGCATCAAGAACCAGGACGTGGTCGTCGGCGCCAGCATCGGCATCGCGATCGCCCCGGACGACACCGACAGCGCGGCCGAGCTGCTGACCTTCGCCGACCTGGCGATGTACAGCTCCAAGCAGGCCGGCAAGGCGCGCTGCATGTTCTTCGACAAGCGCATCCGCGAGACCCTGTTCGAGCGCGCCCGCGTCGAGGCCGACCTGCGGCTGGCGCTGCAGCGCGACGAGCTGGTCCTGCACTACCAGCCCAAGGTCAGCACGCAGACGCTGGAGATGGGGTGTGTCGAGGCGCTGGTGCGCTGGCAGCACCCGGAGCGCGGCCTGCGGATGCCGGCCGACTTCATCGACGTGGCCGAACAGAGCGGGCTGATGACGCCGCTGGGCAACCGCGTGCTGGTGCTGGCGGTGGCGCAGTGCCGCGCCTGGCTGGACCAGGGCATCCGGCGGCCGGTGGCGGTGAACGTGTCGCCGTCCCAGTTCGTCGAACCCGATTTCGTGCCGAACCTGCTGGCGCTGCTGGCGCGCGAGGGCGTGCCGCCGGACCTGCTGTCCATCGAGATCACCGAGTCGATCGCGATGACCGACTTCGAACAGAACGTCCTGCGGCTGACGACCTTGCGCCAGGCCGGCGTGCGGGTGGCGATCGACGATTTCGGCATCGGCTACTCGAACCTGTCGCAGCTGACCCGGCTGCCGATGGACGAGCTGAAGATCGACCGATCGCTGATCCGCGACATCGGCGTCAGCGACCGCAGCGAGGCCATCATCCGCGCGATCCTGAGCATGGCCCACGCGATGGGCTACCGCACCATCGCCGAGGGCATCGAGACGCCCGGCCAGCTGGCCTTCCTGCGGGCGCTGGGCTGCTCCGCGCTGCAGGGCTACCTGTTCGGTCGACCGATGCCGGCCGACCAGCTCGACACCTGGCTCGCACGGCACCAGGTCGAACGGCCGGCCGGACAGGCGACGGCGCCGTCGACCTGAGGCCGCCCGCGCCTCAGCGCGCCGCCAGCTGCTTCTCGATCGCCGCGACCAGCTTGCGGTCGTCCGGGCCGGTCATGCTGCCGTAGCTGTCGATGGCCTGGCCGTTGCGGCCGATCAGGTACTTGTAGAAGTTCCAGCGCGGCACCTGGCCGGTCTTGTCGGCCAGCTGGCGGAAGAACGGCGAGGCCTGGTCGCCCTTGACGCTGCTCTTGGCGAACATCGGGAACTTGAGCGCGTAGGTGTTGGTGCAGAACTCGGCGATCTGCTTGTTGTCGCCGCCTTCCTGGTTGAAGTCGTTGGACGGGAAACCCAGCACGACCAGGCCGCGATCCTTGTAGCGCGCGTAGAGCGCCTCCAGCCCCTCGTACTGGCCGGTGAAGCCGCAGAAGCTGGCGGTGTTGACGACCAGCAGCACCTTGCCGGCGTACTGGCACAGCGACTGGTCCTTCTCGTCCTGCAGGCGCGGGAAGGTGTGGTTGAGCAGGGTGGGGCAGCTGGCCGGAGCGGTGGCGCTCTGGGTGCTCTGGGCCGTCTGGGCGAGGGCGGTGCCCGGCAGGGCGGCAAGGGCCGAGGCGCCCAGCAGGGCCGCGAACAACGGTCGGATGGCGAAGGTCGGCAAGGCGGTCATGGCAGCAGGCTCGGGGACACGGACGGATCGCCGTGGCGCCGATTCTGGCCGTCGTCGCGCGCCCTTGCCGACGGGCGGGGCACTCGCGCCGATCCGGTCGAAGGTGGCGCCGGATCAGGTCCTGCGCTTCAGGACGCCGATACCCAGGAACGAGCCCTGGACCGACGCGTATTGATCGACGAATTCGTTGTGTCGGAAGCCGGGTTCGCCTTGTTTCAGATAACTCCAGAACAAGGTGCTGTCCGGACAGGCGATCGACGATATGTCATGGTGCCCGATGATGTTGGCGTTGCCCCGCACGAGCAGATGGTCAAACATGACGCCGCGCATCGAGTGATCGCCGTCGACGAATACGTAGTCGGGGTCGATGACATTGAACTGACGGATGAAATCCGGGTCGGTCGACAGCTTGTTGATGTAGAGCACGGCATGGCTGGATGATTCCTTGTAGCGTTCGATGAAGGGCGTGATCCGGATCGGATCGACCGCAATCGAACATTCCAGCGGTGCGCCGATCTTCTTCAGCCATTCGCTCGTCAAGATGAACGTGCCGCCCCAGCGGCAGCCGATTTCCATGTACTTTCTCGTCTCTCTGGCGTTGTGGCTCATCCAGACCAGATATTTCGCCAGCTGATTCGGATACTGGAAAATGTGCAGACTCTTGCCGAAGGCGTGTGCAAGCTCCGGCGGCTGTTCATTGAGATTTTCGTTGTTCAGTCCGAGTCGGGGAATGAACGTTTGCTCAAGAAACTCGGTGTCATAACATTTCTTGAGTGGCAGGTCGCGTATCAGTTCGATGGTCTCGTCGACCGCGTCGACGATGGTGTTGTAATACTCGTAGCGTTGTTCCAATTGACGACTCCGGATGACTTCGGGATGGGTCTGAAAGACTGAAGTGATCGAGAGTCGGCGTACCTCAGGAGGTCAACTTCGCAATGTCCGAGGTCAGCATATGCCGATCGAGAGCATGGCGATACAAGCCCCTGATGGGTTTTCACAATGGGTTTTCGAAAACCCGGTTTCTTTTTCGGCGCGCAGTTTGGGCCGGCGTCAGTCGTGCAACAGGCCCGCCATCACCTCGCGCAGCAGCGACAGGCCCGGCGCCTCGCTGCGGCCGGCCCGGGTGACGAGGCCGAAACGGGCGCTGGTGGCCAGTGGCGGGTCCAGCGTCAGCTCGACCAGGCCGGGCGCGGCCTTGCGCACCGCCAGCAGCACGGCGTCGCTGTGGCTGACGACGTCGACCAGGCTGGCGATCTCCTCGCAGCGCAGCGTCACCGCCTCGGCCGGATGGGCGGCAGGGCCGTAACGTTCGACCAGGATGCGCGCCACCTCGTCGCTCAGCGGCGTCGACGCGATCGGCCAGGCCTGCAGGTCGGTGAAGGTCAGCGCACGGCGGCGGCGTGTCAGCGGGTGGCCGCGGCGGACCAGGAAGGCGCCGCGCAGTTCGGCCAGCGCCTCGACCTTCAGGTCGCTGGCCGGCTCGACCGAACGGGCATCGACCACCAGCGCATCGAGCCGGCGCTCGCGCAGCTGCTCGACCAGCAGCGCCGTCTGGCCGCGCGCGATCTCCAGCTTCAGGCGTGGCAGCCGGGTCGCGACGTGACGCAGCAGCGGCGACATCAGCAGCGCGCCCGGGCCCGAACCCAGGCCGATGCGCAGCCGCCCGGCCACGCCCTCGCGCATGCGCCGTCCGCTGGCGCCGAGCTCGTCGGCCTCGAAGACCAGCTGGCGGGCGCGCTGCAGGACCTCGTGGCCGAAGGGCGTCAGCTCGTTGCGCCGGCCGATGCGGTCGAACAGCGGCTGGCCGAGCTCGTCCTCCAGCGCCCGGATGCTGCGGCTCAGCGCCGGCTGGGTCAGGAACAGCATCTCGGCCGAGCGGCTGAACGAGCCGCTGTCGGCCAGCGAGATCATGTGGCGCAGCTGGACCAGGGTCATCGTGCGGCTCCGGTGGACGGGGTTTCAGGTCATGAGTCCAGATCATGCTATCGGAAAGAACAATGCATTGGACTGGTGATGACGCGATCCATAGCATGGCCTTCATCGACCACGACACACGCCGCCACGACGGCACAGGAGACGACATGAACAGCCTCATCCAACGGCCGCTGCGCCGCTCGCTGGCGCTTGCCGCCACGCTTCTTCTGGCCGCCGGTGGCGCTCTGGCGCAGGCCTGGCCGAGCAAGCCGGTCAACCTGATGGTGCCGTACCCGGCGGGCGGGCCGTCGGATGCCATCGCGCGCATCGTCGCCACGCCGCTGGGCCAGGCGCTGGGCCAGCAGCTGCTGGTGGAGAACCTCGGCGGCGTCAGCGGTGCGCTGGCCGCGCAGAAGGTGCTGACGGCGCCGGCTGACGGTCAATACGTCTTCCAGGGATCGCCCAACGAGCTGATCCTGTCGCCGCTGGCCAACGCGGCGGTCAAGCTGAAGTCGGAGGACTTCCGGCTGGTCCATCCGGTGGCCGATGCGGTGATGGTGTTCGTGACCCGCAAGGACCTGGGCGTCAACAACGTCGACGAGCTGATCGCGCTGGCGCGCAAGACGCCGGACCGGCCGCTGAACTACGGCAGCGTCGGCGTGGGCTCGCTCTACCACCTGATCCTCGAGAACGTGCAGCAGCTCACCGGCATCAAGCTGCAGCACGTGCCCTACAAGGGCAACGCGCCACTGCTGCAGGACATCGCCGGTGGCCAGGTCGACTTCGCCGTGCTGGTCTACAGCGCCGGCATGGGCGCGCTGGCCGAGCAGGGCAAGCTCAAGGTGATCGGCCAGCTCGGCGCGCAGCGCTCGGAGCTGCTGAAGAACCTGCCGACGGTGTCGGAGGGCCAGGCGCTGAAGAACTTCTCGTACAAGATCTGGACCGGTTTCCTGGTGCCGAAGAACACGCCCGAGCCGATCGTGGCGAAGCTGCACGAGCTGATCGGCCGCACGCTGCAGGACCCGACGGTGCGCAGCCAGCTGGCCGCGCAGACGCAGGTGGTGTCGCCGGCGATGTCGCTGGCCGATGCGGCGAAGTTCTATGCCGCCGAGACCGCGCGCTACCGCGCCATCGCCGCCTCGATCAACCTGCAGCCGCAGTGAGCCGGGCATGACGACGAGCACCGGCGGCGCCTACCTGCTGGACGCCATGACGACACGGGCGGGCGAGTTCATCACGCTGCGCCGCGACATCCACCAGCATCCGGAACTGGCCTTCGACGAGCACCGCACCGCCGCGCTGGTGGCGCAGCGGCTGGAAGCCTGGGGCTACACGGTCGAACGGGGCGTCGGTGGCACCGGCGTGGTCGGCACGCTGGTGCGCGGCGATGCGACGGCGCCCGGTGCGAAGCGCCTGGGCCTGCGCGCCGACATGGACGCGCTGCCGATCCACGAGGCCAGCGGCGTGGCCTGGTCCAGCACCCGGCCGGGCCTGATGCACGCCTGCGGGCATGACGGCCACACGGCGATGCTGCTGGCGGCGGCCCGCCGGCTGGCCGAGGACGGGCGCTTCGACGGCACGCTCAACATGATCTTCCAGCCGGCCGAGGAGGGCGGTGGCGGGGCGCTGCGCATGATGGCCGACGGCCTGTTCGAGCGTCACCCCTGCGATGCCGTCTTCGCGATGCACAACATGCCAGGCGTGCCGCAGGGCCGGCTGGTGTTCCGCGACGGTCCGGCGATGGCGTCGAGCGACTACGTCACCGTGACGCTCGACGGCACCGGCGGCCACGGCGCGATGCCGCACCGCGCGGCCGACCCGATCGTCGCGGCGGCCAGCATCGTGATGGCGCTGCAGACGGTGGTCTCGCGCAACGTCGACCCGCTGCAGATGGCGGTGGTGACGGTCGGCGCGATCCACGCCGGCCAGGCCAACAACGTGATCCCGGCGCAGGCGACGCTCGAACTGAGCGTGCGGGCGCTGGACCGCGAGGTGCGCGCGCTGCTGGAACGCCGCATCAAGGAGCTGATCACCGCGCAGGCTGCGAGCCTGGGCGTGACCGCCCGCATCGACTGGCGGCCGGGTTATGCCGTGCTGGTCAACACCAAGGCCGAGACCGACTTCGCCCGCGAGGTTGCGCTCGACCTGGTCGGCCCGGGGCAGGTCACGCTCGACGGTCCGGCGCTGAGCGGCAGCGAGGACTTCTCGTTCATGCTCGAACGGGTGCCGGGCAGCTACCTGCTGATCGGCAACGGCGTGCGAGACGCATCGGGTGGCTCATCGGCTGAGCCATGCCCGGGCGCCTGCATGGTCCACAACCCGGGCTACGACTTCGACGACGCCAACATCGCCATCGGCGCGGCCTACTGGGTCGCGCTGGCCGAGCGTTTCCTTCAGGCCCCCGCCCGCCAGGCCGGCAGCCGCCAGTCCAGCCGCACCGCCAGCGCCCGCAGCGACGTGGCCGTGGCGGCCGAGGCCAGCAGCGCCAGCCACTGAGGCGCCTCGGCCTGGTGCAGGCCGATCAGCACCCAGCCACCGGCGAAGGCGCAGACCGCGTAGGGCCGGTGGTCGCTGAAGGCGCGCGGGATCTCGTTGCAGACGATGTCGCGCAGCACGCCGCCGAACACGGCCGTGACCATGCCCAGCAGCACCGCGACGATGCCCGGCATGCCCGCATCGACCGCGATCTGCGTGCCGCCGGCGCTGAACAGGCCCAGGCCCAGCGTGTCGGGCCACTGCATCGCGCGTTCGGTGGGTTCGAGGTGACGGGCGCGCATGAACAGCATCGCCGCCGCACAGATCGCCAGCAGGGCCCAGATCCAGTTGGCGTGCTGGACCCAGAACAGCGGCCGGCGGTCCAGCAGGATGTCGCGCAGCGTGCCGCCGCCGAAGGCCGACAGGCCGGCGACGACGCAGATGCCGACGGCATCGAGCCGCTTGCGCGCGCCCTCGATCACGCCCGACAGGGCGAAGGCGACGGTGGCGACCACCTCGACGGCGGTCTGGACCTGCGACAGGGCCCAAGGGGTGATGAGTGGCATGGGTGGGTCCGCTGGCGGGGGGCGATCAGGTGCCGGGCAGATTCTGCAGGCCGGCCTGAGCGGCCGCCCGCTGCAGGTGGGCGAGGAACTGCCGCACCACCGGCTTGAGCAAGGCTTCCTGCCGCACCATCGCGCCGAGGGTCATCTCCAGCTCGCCTTCCAGGATCGGGACGACCGACAGCCACGGCGCGGCGGCCGGGTGGCGCGCCAGCGGCAGCGGCATCAGGCCGACGAACTCGCCGCTGCAGATCAGCGTCATCAGGGCCAGCGTCGAATTGACCATCGCGGCCGGTTCGGGCGGCCGGATGCCGTGACGCGTGAAGAGCGTCTGCGCATAACCGGTGTGGCCTGAGACGCTGGTGTAGACCCAGCGCGCCTGCAGCAGGTCCTCCAGCGACGTGGCCTGGGCCAGCGGGCTGTCGCGTCCGACCACGACGGCCATCTGGATCGGCATCAGCGACTCGACATGGAACTCGCCGGCCGGCAGCGGCTCGGGGATCGGGCCGAGGGCCACGTCGATCTCGCCTTGCCGAAGGTCGCGCAGCTCGGCGATGTAGAGCTCCTCGCGGATCCGCAGCTGGATGTCCGGGAACTCGCGCCCGAAGGTCCGCAGCGTCTCGGGGATCAGCAACAGCACGGCCAGCGGCACGGCCGCGATGCCCAGCTCCCCGACCATGCGGCCGTTCAGGTGGTCGATCCGGACGACCGCGTCATCGAGTTCCCGCAGCGCCTTGCGCGCCTGCTCGACCAGCACGGTGCCCTGGGGCGTGGGGATCACGCCCTTGATGGAGCGCGTCAGCAGCGTCGTCTCCAGCTCGACCTCGAGTTCCCGAATCATCTTGGTCATGGCCGGCTGGGAAACACCGACGCGCCGGGCGGCCGCCCGCAGGCTGCCTTCGTCGACCGCGGCCACCAGCGCCTGCAGGGAGTTCAGCTTCATCCGGAAGATGATAACCAGGAGATATCACCCCCGCTTTTGATGGATCTTCACGTGCGTTTTTTGCATTTCTAGACTGCGCCGCACGGCTTGCGCTGCATCAAGAAAGCGACAGCCGACCACGCAAACAAGGGGAAAACATGGAAATCATGAAATGCAAACGGTTCTTCGCGCTGCTCGCGTGCGGACTCGCCACGGTGCTGGCTGCCTGTGGCAACGACAACGCCACCGCCGCAGCCGACGTGGTGCCTGACACGACGCTCGCGGTCGTCAAGCCCAGTTCCACCTGCGCCAGCCTGGCCACGCTGGACCTCACCGACATCGGCGGGGTGGGCAGCGTCGTCAGCTCGGCCACCGAGACGACGTCGACCCTCAACGGCGCGAGCGTCAAGTTCTGCACCGTCCAGGGCACGCTGGCACCGACGGTCGGCTTCCGCGTGAGCCTGCCGGTCGACAGCTGGACGCAACGGTCGCTGCACATGGGCTGCGGAGGGCTGTGCGGCAGCGTCAGCACCGCCGTCGAGCCCGGCCAGGCCTGGGGTTGCCCGCTGGCGCAGCAGGGCGGCTTCGTGCTGTCGGCCACCGACATGGGCCACAGCGGCTTCTCCAGCGCCTGGACGCTGGATGCGCAGAAGCGTGTCGACTTCGCCTACCGCGGCGTCCACATCACGACGCTGGCGACCAAGAAGCTGATCCAGGCCTACTACGGCCAGAGCCAGAAGTACGGCTACTTCGTCGGCTGCTCGGACGGTGGCCGCGAGGCGCTGATGGCCGCGCAGCGTTATCCCGCCGACTACAACGGGATCATTGCCGGTGCGCCGGCCTTCCACTTCCAGATCCAGAACTCGCTGCACCACGCCTGGCTGTCGCGTTCCAACCGCGACACCGGACTGTCGACCGGCGCGGTCGTGCTGCTTCCGGCCAAGGCCACCGTGCTGCACAACGCGGTGATGGCCGCCTGTGACGCGCTGGACGGCCAGACCGATGGCCTGCTGACGGATCCGCGCCGCTGCAGCTTCGACCCGGCCACGATCCAGTGCGCCAGCGGTGCCACCGACACCTCCACCTGCCTGACGGCCAGCGAGGTCACGGCGGCCACCCGGATCTATGCCGGTCCGCGTGATCCCGTGAGCAACCGCCGCATCCTGGCCGGCGGCCCGCAATACGGCTCCGAGAACCTGTGGGCCGGCGTCTTCCTGCCCGCCACCGCCACGGCCACCAACCTCTTCAGCGACATGATCGTCGCCAATGCCCGCAACCTGATCTTCACGGACGCGACGCCGCCGACGATCGACGAGCTCGAGTTCACCGAGGCCTTCCTGGCCCGGCTGCGGACCCGTCATCCGCTCAACGACGCGACCAACCCCGACCTGCGGGCCTTCCAGGCCGCCGGCGGCAAGCTGATCCTGTGGCACGGCTGGGCCGATCAGCACATCTCGCCGAGCTACACCGTCGCCTACCGCGAGGCGATGGTGAACACGATGGGCCAGACGCTGGTCGACGGTTTCTCGCGGACCTATCTGGTGCCCGGCGTGGGCCACTGCGGCGGCGGCGACGGTCATCCCAACATGGACCTGGTGACGAAGATGGTCGACTGGGTCGAGAAGGGCACGGCACCGGAGGCCATCACCACCGTGCGCACCGACACCGCTAACGCCGTCACCAGCGCCCGGCCGGTCTATCCCTATCCGGCCGTCGCGAAGTACGACGGCTCCGGCGACGTGAATGCCGCGACCAGCTACACCAAGGGTGCGGCACTGACCACCGCGACGACGGCGGACTGGGCCGCCAGCGACTGGTTCACGCCTTACGGCGCCGCGCCGCTCTGACCGGATCGTCGGGGAAACCATGATGCCGATGCGCGATCACCCCCGTGTTTGACGCATCTTCCTGAAGGGGGGGCGGTCTCCTAGACTGCGTGCCGCCCGCTTCGGCCCCCCAGGATCACGCATGAGCATCACCGGCCACACCCAGGTCTACTTCATCATCGGCGACCCGGTCTCGCAGGTCCGCGCACCCGAGGTCTACAACGCGCTGTTCGCGCGCCACGGCATCGACGCGGTGCTGGTGCCGATGCGGGTGGCGGCGGTCGACCTGCAGGGCTGGGTCCGCCATGCGCTGAAGGCGCAGAACGTCGGCGGGCTGTGGGCGACGATCCCGCACAAGCCCGCGCTGGTCGGGCTGGTCGACCGGATCGACCCGCTGGCCCGCGTGGCCGGCGCCGTCAACGCGGTGCGGCGTTGCGCCGACGGCAGCACCGACGGCGCGCTGTTCGACGGCATCGGCTTCGTCAAGGGCCTCGACCAGGCCGGCATCACCATCACCGGCCAGCGCGCGCTGATGCTGGGCGCCGGTGGCGGCGGCCAGGCGGTCGCCGCCGCGCTGCTGTCGCGTGGCATCGGCGAACTCGCGATCCACAACCGCAGCCGCGCCCGTGCCGAGGCGCTGGTGACGCAGCTGCAGGCCGAGGCCCGCGCGACTGGCTCGGCCAGCGTCATCCGCGTGGCCGACGACACCGATCCGGCCGGCTACGGGCTGGTTGTCAACTGCACCTCGCAAGGCCTGAAGGCCGACGACCCGATGCCGACCGACCCGGCCCGCATCGATGCCGGCGCGGCCGTGGTCGACATCATCATGAGCCGCGAACCGACGCCGCTGCTGCGCGCCTGCGCCGAACGCGGCATCGCCGCCCATGCCGGTTTCGAGATGCTGGTGCAGCAGGTGCCCGAGTACCTGCGCTTCTTCGGCCACGAGGCGCTGGCGCAGACGCTGCAGCACGACCTCGCCGAGGTGCGCACGCTGCTGCGGCCGCGTTGATGCTCCCTTGAGGCCCCCTTGAGGCGCCGCGCCTTCCCCGTTCAAGCCTTCACACCAGGCCGCAGAGGCCATCCACAGGAGACCCGCCCATGAACACGCATTCCACCCGCCGCACCGGCCTGAAGGCCGTCGTGGCCGCCGTGGCCGCCACCGTCGCCTCGCTGTCCGGCCTGCCGGCACAGGCGGCCGATGTCGTCAAGCTCGCCGCGCTGGTCGAGCTGTCCGGCGCGGGCGCGACCTCGGGCACCAACTTCAAGAACGGCATCGAGCTGGCGGTCAAGGAGATCAACGCGGCCGGCGGCATCCTGGGCCGCAAGATCGAGACGACCGTCTCGGACACCCAGAGCAACCCGGGCGTGGCCAAGGGCCTGGCGCAGAAGGCCGTCGACGACGATGTCTTCGCGGTGTTCGGGCCGGTGTTCTCGGGCTCGATCATGGTCAGCATGGCCGAGACGCGCCGTGCCGAGGTGCCCAACTTCACCGGCGGCGAGGCTGCGGCGATCACCAAGCAGGGCAACCCGTACATCTTCCGCACCAGCTTCACGCAGGACACCGCGATGCCCAAGGTGGCGCGCTACATCGCGCAGAACCTGAAGGCCAAGACCGTCGCGCTCATCTACGTCAACAACGACTACGGCAAGGGCGGCCGCGAGGCGCTGATGGCCGCGCTGGAGCCGCTGGGCGTCAAGATCACCGCCGACATCTCGACCGACCAGAACCAGCTCGACTTCTCGGCGCCGGTGCTCAAGGCCAAGCAGGCCAACGCGGACGTGGTGTTCGTCTACACCAACGAGGAAGAGTCGGCCCGCGCGCTGCGCGAACTGCGCAAGCAGGGCGTGACCAAGCCGATCGTCGGCGAGACCACGCTGGTCGGCCAGAAGGTCATCGAGCTGGCCGGCGAGGCCGCCAACGGCGCGGTCGCGCACGTCGGCCTGACGGTGGATGCGCCGTCGCCCGCGATGAAGGCCTTCAACGCCAAGTTCCAGAAGGAATACAAGTACGTCACCGACCACAACGGCATCAAGGGCTACACGGGCGTCTACATCCTGAAGGCCGCGATCGAGAAGGTCGGCAAGTTCGACCGCAAGGCGGTTGCCGCCGCGCTGCATGGCCTGAGCATCTCGGCGGCCAAGGAGCCGGGCGTCATCATGGACGTCAGCATCGACGCCAACGGCGACCTGGACCGCGAGAGCTTCCTGGTCGAGGCCCGCAACGGCGGTCAGGTGGTCAAGGAAGTGCTGCCCGCGCTGGGCCGCAAGTGAGGCGGGTGACGATCGAACGGACGGGCTCGCTGGAGGGCGCATGAACATCTTTGACGAGCCTAAGATCGACTGCCACAACCACGTGCTGGACCCCGTCCGGCACCCCTACGCCGACGACGTCGCCTACCGCCCGGCCGGGCAGGAGATCGGCACGCAGGCGCAGCACCGGCTGGTGATGGACAGCTACGGCATCCGGCACGCGCTGGTGGTCGGGCCGAACTCGGGCTACGGGTTCGACAACCGCTGCCTGCTCGATGCGCTGGCCCGCAGCGGTGGCCGCTACAAGGGCATCGCGGTGGTGCCCCTCGACGCCGGCCGCGACGAGCTGCAGCGGCTGCAGCAGGCCGGTGTCGTCGGCGTCGCCTTCAACGCGACGATCCACGGCGCCGCGCACTACCTCGGCAGCGCTGCGCTGCTGCGGCACCTGGCCGACCTGGGCCTGTGGATCCAGGTCCAGGTGACCGATGACCAGATGGTGCCGCTGGTGCCGCTGCTGCTCGACAGCGGTGCGGGCATCCTGGTCGACCATGCCGGCCGGCCGGTGCCCTCGCGCGGCCTGCAGCAGCCGGGCTTCCAGGCCGTGCTGGCACTGGCGCGCAGCGGCCGGGCGGTCATCAAGCTGTCGGGCCACCAGAAGTACTCGGCCGGGGCCTGGCCCTACGACGATGCCGAGCCCTACGTGCGTGCGCTGGTCGATGCCTACGGGCCGGACCACTGCATCTGGGCCTCCGACTGGCCCTTCCTGCGCGCCCCGGAACGGCTCGACATGGGGCCGCTGCTGCGGCTGGTCGAACGCTGGTGGCCGGATCCGGTCGCGCGTCGCCGCCTGCTGTGGGACAACCCGCGGCGGCTGTTCGGCTTCGGCGAGCCGGGCTGAGGCCAGGTCCGCCGCAGCGCCTTCAGCCGGCCGCGTCGAGGTTCGCGCGCACCCGCGCCAGCAGCGCCAATAGCTGCGCCCGCTCGTCGGCGTCCAGACCGGACACCGCCAGCGCAGCCAGCCGGCGGCGTTCGCGGTGCACGGCCTCGTGCAGCACGCGGGCGGTGTCGGTCAGGTGCAGGCGCTGGATGCGGCGGTCCTGCTCATCGGGCAGGGCGTCGACCAGGCCGCGCTCCTTCAGGCCATTGACCATCCGGGCGATCTGGCCCTTGTCACGGCCCCAGTGAGTGACCAGCTCGCTCTGCGCCGTGCCCGGATGACGCGCCAGGTGGCCCAGCAGCTTGCCCTCCATCGGCGACAGCTCATGGCCACCATCGCGCATGGCGCGGTGCTGGTGCGCCCGCACCGCATGCATCAGGCCGTGCACGGCTTCCAGCACGTCGGTCGTGGCCGACCCGGCCGCAGACTTGCCGGAATGGTTGACATGATCAACTTGTTTGCGCATGATGGATGACATTATCAACCATTCAGGCGGCTGACCGGCCGCCCGTGACATGAACGCCATCCACGATCCCTTCATGCCCCCGCGCACGCCGCGTGTCCAGCGCATCCGCCATGAACTCGTCCGCCGCGAGGTCGAGGTGCTGCGCACCGAACCGCTCAGCCCGCACCTGCTGGCCTTGACCTTCGGCGGCGAGTCGCTGGCGGGCTTCACGTCGCTGTCGTTCGACGATCACCTGAAGCTGATCGTCGAAGGCCCCGACGGCCAGACGCTGATGCGCGACTACACGCCGCGCCGCTTCGATGCCGAACGGCGCGAGCTGACGGTCGAGTTCGTGCTGCACGACGGCGGCGCCGCCAGCGCCTGGGCCCGCCGCGCGCAGCCCGGCACGCGCGCGACGATCGGCGGGCCGCGCGGCTCGATGGTCATCGCGATCGACCACGACTGGCACCTGCTGGCCGGCGACCTGAGCGCGCTGCCGGCGATCCACCGCCGGCTGGAGGAACTGCCGGCCGGCGCCCGTGCCCAGGTCGTCCTGTGGGTGCCGGACCCGGCCGACCGCCGCGCGCCGGTCAGCGCCGCCGAGGTCCAGCTGGAATGGGTCGACTCGGCCGAGACGCTGCTGCAGGCGGTCGGGCGGCTGCACCTGCCCGCCGGCGAAGGCCACGCCTGGGCCGCAGGCGAGGCCGCCACGATGGCCCGGCTGCGGCAGGTGCTGGTCACGCACCACCGCCTGCCGCGTGAGGCGCTGCGCGTGTCGGCCTACTGGAAGCCCGGCGCGGCGGCCTTCCACGAGTCGATCGAGAACTGAAAGAACCGGTCCTGAATCGGCTCGGGGTGCAGCGGTCCGGCCCCGGTCGTCGTGAATACCGCACGCCCGGGCAAGCCACGGGCGGGACAGGCCTGAAGGTTTGGGCGACATTGACCGAAGACACGACGTCGGTTGATCCCATGCAGTCCCTTCCAGACGGTTCGTTGCAGCATGTGGTGCACGTCCACGTCGAGTCCTGGCCCTGGCCCCATGTCGATGCACAAGCAGTACCCGGGCGCGTTGACGCGCCGCCAGATGTCCCGTTGGATGGTGGCCAGTCCGCTGGTCGCCCTGTTCGGCGCCGCGCCCGCACAGGCCATGGAGGCGCCCAGGGGGCGTGTGCTGCTGAGCGTCAGCGGCGCGATCTCGCGTGGCAACGCCGGTGACGGCGCGAGGCGTTTCGAGTTCGATGCCGACATGCTCGACGCCCTGCCGACCCGGGTGATCCGCACCCGGACCCCCTGGCACAAGGGCGTCGTCAGCTTCTCCGGTCCCGCCCTGTCCGAGGTGCTGACGCGGGCCGGTGCCAGCGGGCAGATGCTGCAGATGACGGCGCTCAACGACTACCAGGTCCGCATGCCGGCGGGGGAGGTGCTGGTGCACGATCCGATCCTGGCGCGGCGCGCGGACGGCTCGGTCCTGTCGGTGCGCGACAAGGGGCCGCTGTTCCTCATCTTTCCGTTTGACGAGGATGAGCGGACCCGCAACGACACGTTCTACGCCCGGTCGATCTGGCAGCTGAAGGCGATCGAGGTCCGATGAGGAACCTCCTGCCATTCGAGCGTTTCCGGGCCGGCGCGGCGCTGGTCGTGGCGCTGGTGCTGGGCATCGGCTGGCTGCAGTACTGGCAGTGGAACCGCTTCGAGGCCGCCGTCAGCGAGAACCGCGCCAGCATCGAGTGGGACGTGTTCCAGCTGCAGGCCGAGCGCTACAAGATGCTCGCCAAGCTCAACGAGGCCCTGCTCACGCACGGCGAGCCCGAGGTGATGGACAGCCTGGCGCTGCGCTACGAGGTGCTGATCAGCCGGCTCGAGATCATGCGTTCGGGCACCGGCCCGCGCGAGGCCTTCCGCCTGCCCGAGAACCGGCCCTTCTTCGAGCGCATGGAAGCCTTCGCGGCCGAAGGGGATGCGTACTTCGGCGTCGGCGGCGAGCCGGGCGGTCACGGGCCGGCCTTCGACGAGCTGCGCGTGCGTTCGCTGCGGGCCGGGCTCGAGGGTATGGGCGGCTCGATGCAGGACCTGATCCTCAACATCAACACGATCCACAAGGACATGGCCCTCGAACGCCACGCGCAGCTGCGCCAGCAGGCCGTGGTCTCGGGCATGACGGCGCTGGCCTTGTCGATCCTGGTCGGCGCGATGGGCCTGCTCGCCTTCCGTCAGCTGGTGAAGGCGCGCCAGAACAACGCGGCCCTGACGGCCAGCGAGCGGCGTCTGACCGGCCTGATCGACACCGCCAAGGACGCCATCATCAGCATCGACGCGTCGCAGCGGGTGATCGTCTTCAACTCGGCCGCCGAATCGATGTTCGGCCGGACCGCCGCCGACATGATCGGCCAGCCGCTGGACCTGCTGCTGCCCGAGCTGCCACGCTCGATCGGGCCGCTGTCGGGCCTGACGGCGATGCGCGCCAGCGGCGAGGTGTTCCCGATCGAGGCCTCGATCTCGACCTTCGACGCCGGCGGTCAGGCCAGCGACCTGGTCATCATCCGCGACGTCACCGAGCGCGAACGCGCCTTCCAGGCCCTGCGCGAGAGCGAGAACTCGCTGCGCGAGGCGCAGCACCGGGTCCAGCAGCTCGCCTACTTCGACAGCCTGACGCAGATCCCGAACCGGACCCGCTTCGTCGAGGAGGTCACGACCACGCTGCAGGACGCCAACGCCCGGCGCAACCTGGGCGCCGCGCTGCTGATCGACCTCGACAACTTCAAGGCCATCAACGACAACTGGGGCCATCGCAGCGGCGACAAGCTGCTGGTCGAGATCGCCCGCCGGCTCGTGGCGACGCTGCCCGTAGGCACCTTCGTCGCCCGGCTCGGCGGCGACGAGTTCATCGCCGTGCTGACCGGCCTGGGCGCCGAACCGCAGGCCGCATCCGACCGGGTCGCGGCCACCTGCCGCGGGCTGCTGGCGGCGCTGTCGGCGCCGTTCCTGCTGGAGGAGCGCGAACACGTCTGCTCGGCCAGCATCGGCGTGGCGCTGTTCGGCGATGCGCCGATGAGCGCCGACGACCTGCTCAGCCGCGCCGACTCGGCGATGTACCAGGCCAAGGCCGACGGCCGCGACGACTTCCGCTTCTTCGACCAGCAGCTGCAGGCCCGGCTGGTCGACCTGTCCGAGCTGGAAGCCGACCTGCGCCTGAGCATCGCGCGCCAGGAGCTGGCGCTGCATTTCCAGCCGCAGGTCGATGCCGACGGGCTGACCATCGGCGTCGAGGCCCTGCTGCGCTGGTTCCACCCGACCCGCGGCCCGGTCTCGCCGGCCGTGTTCGTGCCACTGGCCGAGAGCAGCGGCCACATCCTGCAGCTCGGGCCGTGGATCCTGCAGACCGCCTGCACGCAGCTGGCGGCGTGGTCGCACGACCCCGACCGCGCCGATCTGTCGATGGCGGTCAACGTCAGCGCGCGGCAGTTCCACCATCCCGAGTTCGTCAACCAGGTCGTCGCCGCACTGCGCCGGTCGGGCGCCAACCCGAAGCGCCTGAAGCTGGAGCTGACCGAGAGCGTGCTGGCGCAGGACCTGCACGTCATCGCGCAGAAGATGTCGGCGCTGAAGGCGCTGGGCGTGACCTTCTCGCTCGACGACTTCGGCACCGGCTACTCGTCGCTGGCCTACCTCAAGCGCCTGCCGCTGGACCAGATCAAGATCGACCGCGGCTTCGTGCGCGGGCTGCCCGACAACGCCAACGACGCGGCCATCGTCCGCACCGTCATCGCGCTGGGCCAGCAGCTGGGTTTCGAGGTCATCGCCGAGGGCGTCGAGACCCAGGCGCAACGGGCTTTCCTGGCGCGCCACGGCTGCGAGCTGTTCCAGGGCTACCTGTTCGGCCGGCCGGTGCCCGCCGATGAACTGGCGCCGCCGACCGAGGCCGGGCGGGTGGTGTCATCCTGAGGCGGACAGCGGGCTGCTATAAGCCTTCCCTCAACCCAACCGAGGGAAAACCATGGGACTGTTCGATTCCGTCGCCGGCCAGCTGCTGGGCGCCGTCACGCAAGGGGCCGGGGAGGGCGCAGGCCCTGCCGGGCTGGCACAGGCCATCGGCGGCCTGCTGGACCATCCGGAGGTCGGCGGCCTGCCGGGGCTGGTGAAGACCTTCGAAGGCCAGGGCCTGGGCGGCCTGATCCAGTCGTGGATCGGCACCGGCGCCAACCTGCCGGTGTCGGCCGAGCAGATCCAGTCGGTGCTCGCCAGCGGCCCGCTGCAGGGCATCGTCCAGCAGCTCGGCCTGTCGCCGGACACGCTGGCGCAGCTGCTGCCGCAGGTCATCGACCACCTGACGCCGGACGGCCAGCTGCCGGAAGGCGGATCGGGTGGCGGCCTGGACCTGTCGGCGCTGGGCGGCCTGCTCGGTTCGCTGGGCGGACGGGGCTGAGGACGACCGGGCCGGACCGCTTCAGGCGGCCACGGCCAGGATCACGTCCGACGCCTTGATCAGCGCGGACACCGCGCAGCCGGGCTGCAGGCCGAGGTCGAAAACGGCCTGCTGTTCGACGATCGCGACGATCGTCAGCGCACCCGCCGCCACGGTCACCTCGGCGTTGACCGCGCCGGGATGGATCGTTCGGACGGTGCCGTCGAGGCGGTTGCGGGCCGAGACGGCCTGACCCTCGCCAAGGCCGGTCGCCAGCATCACCGCCGACGACTTCACCAGCGCCATCACCGACTGTTTCAGCCGCAGCTGCAAGGCCTCGGTGCTCTGGCGCGTGACGATGACCGACAGGCGCTGGCCGCCCGGCAGGTCGATCTCCACCTCGTCGTTGACGGCCCCGGCGCGGATCGCCGCGACGCTGCCGATCCACTGGTTGCGTGCGCTGGTCTTCATGTTGAGGGCCTGGAGGATCGAGAAGTCCTGGTCCAGGTCGAGCGCCCGGAGGTCCAGCAGGTCGAGGAAGCGGCGATGTATGGCCTCGATCTGGTCGTAGCGGTCGAGCAGCCGCCGGCCGTGGTCCGTCAGCGCCGTGCGGCCACCGCCCTTGCCGCCGCTGATGCGCTCGACCAGCGGTGCGCTCGACAGCGTGTTCATCGCGTCGATCGCGTCCCAGGCGGCCTTGTAGCTCATGCCGTAGGCCTTGGCCGCCTGCGTGATCGAGCCCTGCTGGTCGACCGCGCGCAGCAGGCCCATGCGGACCGCGCCGGCCAGGTCCTGGTCGCCGACCGACAGCCAGACCGAGCCGTTCAGCGCGAGTGGTGGCGGGGTGGGGCGGCGGGCGGTCTTCATCGCAGCGGCTCCAGTTCGGGCCCGTCTGCCGGCAAGGGCGCCTCGACGACGCGGCCATGCTGCAGGTGCACGACCTGCTCGGCCAGCTCGGCCACGTCCTCGTCGTCGTGGGTGATCAGCAGCATCGGCAGGCGCAGGTCCTGCTGCAGCGCCTTCAGCTCGCGGCGCAGCTGCCGGCGCAGCGCCCGGTCCAGCGCGGCGAAGGGCTCGTCGAGCAGCAGCGCACACGGTTCGTTCACCAGCGCCCGGGCCAGTGCCGTGCGCTGGCGCTGACCGCCGGAGATCTGGTGTGGCAGGTGGTCGGCGACGGCTTCGAGGTGGAAGTCGCGCAGCCAGCGTTCGGCGACCGCGTCGCGCGCCTGTCGCGACGGATTGAACAGCCCGCGCAGACCGCCGCAGCGGCGCGCGAAGCTGATGTTCTGCCGCACGCTGAGGTGCGGGAACAGCGCGTAGTCCTGGTAGACATGTGCCAGCCGGCGTTGCTGCGGCGACAGCCACAGGCCGCTCTGGCTGTCGCTCAGCACCCGCCCGGCGACCTCGACACGCCCGGCGTCGGGCCGGCCGATGCCGGCGACCAGGCGCAGCGTCTGGCTCTTGCCGGCGCCCGACGGACCGAACAGCACGACCCGGCTGGCGTCGCTGCGCAGCCGGACGTCAAGGTCGAAACGTGCCGACTCGTGGCCCGGGCCGGGATGCAGGCGCTTGCGCAGCGCGAGGTCCCAGGTCGTCATGCGCCGCCCCTTGCCACGACCCGGCCGGGCACCAGCCGGCCGGCGCTCAGCAGCACCGCCAGACAGGTCACCGAGGTGATCGCGACCAGGAAGCTGGCGCTGTCGTCCTGCCCGGCCTGCACCGCCTCGTAGACCGCGATCGACAGCGTCTGCGTCTTCCCGGCGATGCTGCCGGCGACCATCAGCGTGGCGCCGAACTCGCCCATTGCGCGGGCGAAGGCCAGCAGCAGCCCGGCCAGGATGCCGCGCCAGGCCAGCGGCAGCGAGACCCGCAGGAACACCGCGCCTTCGCCGAGGCCGAGCGAGCGGGCGGCGTCCTCCAGCTGCGGCTCGACGTTCTCGAACGCCGCGCGTGCGGCCTTGAACACCAGCGGGAAGGCGACGATCGCCGCCGCGATCACGGCCGCCTGCCACGTGAAGATCAGCCGGATGCCGAAGTGCGCCAGCAGCCAGCCGCCGATCGGCCCCTGGGTACCGATGACGACCAGCAGGTAGTAGCCCAGCACCGTCGGCGGCATGACCATCGGCAGCGTCAGCGCGGCGTCCAGCAGGTCACGGCCGGGCCAGCGCCAGCGCGCCATCGCGTAGCCGGCACCGACCCCCAGCACGAGGTTGATCAGGGTCGCCCAGCCGGCCACCTTCAGGGTCAGCAGCAGGGCAATCCAGGCACCGTCCAAGGTTGACGCTCCCGCCGGTTCAGGGCTTGCCGAAGCCGTGTCGCGCCAGCACCGCCTGCGCCGGGGCAGTCTGCAGGAAGGCGATGAAACGTGCGGCATCGGCGGGGTTGGGCGCAGCGGCCAGCGCGGCGATCGGGTAGCGCACCGGCTTCGGCGTCGGCACGGTGAAGGCCACGCGGACCTTGTCGGGCATCACGGCGGCATCGGTCGCGTAGACGAAACCGGCGTCGACCTCGGCACGGGCGACGTAGTCGAGCGCCTGACGCACGGTGGTCGCGCCGATCATCTTCGGCTCGATCGCGCCCCAGAGCTTCGCGGCTTCCAGCACGCCGCGGGTGTAGCGCCCGACCGGCACGCTGGCCGGCAGGCCGATCGCGATGCGCCCGTAGGCCGGCTGGGTCAGGTCCGCCAGCGACTTCGGCAGCGCCGCCGCCGCGCCCGGCACGATCACGACCAGCGTGTTCGACACCAGGTCACGCCGGCTGCCGGCCTTCAGCAGACCCTGCGCCTGGGCCTGGTCCATCGTCTCCTCGTCCGCGCTGACGAACACGTCGACCGGTGCGCCCTTGGCGATCTGCTGCAACAGCGCCCCGGAGGCGCCGAAGTTCAGCAGCAGCTTCGATCCGGGATATGCGGACTCATACAGCGGTGCGATGTCCTTGAACGCGTTCGTCAGGCTGGCAGCGGCCGAGACGGTGACGTCGGCGGCGTGGGCACCCGGGCTTGCGCACAGGGGTACGAGGCCGATGATCAGGCTTGCCAGCGACGGGAACCGTGAACGGGGCATGGCGTATCGGGGAAGAAAAGCGCGATGTACGAGTGTATATCGCGGCTCCGATCAACCACCCTTTTCGGGGCGCCCAAAAGCGAAAAGGCCCAGCACCTTGCGGTGCTGGGCCTTCAGATCCTGGTGCCGGCAAGAGGAGTCGAACCCCCGACCTTCGCATTACGAATGCGCTGCTCTACCAACTGAGCTATGCCGGCTTCGGCGAAAGACCGCGATTCTAGGGTGAAAACGGTGGGGTGATCAAGCGGGGCTGTGGTGGGCCTGTCGACGCGGGGACGGGCGCTTGCCGGAAATGTCACGCGCGGCATTCGCAGGCGCTGCGGGTGCGGCCGGCGTGAGGGCGTCCTGCAGCCGACGCGCGAGTTCGACGGGCTGGAACAGCGCGGCGCTGCGGTGGCGGGAGATGGCGGCCTGACGGGCGGCGAGCAGCTCGCGCGGCTGGCGCAAAGCGGCCAGCGCGGCCTGTTGCCAGGCGGCCAGATCGGCGTGCAGCGCGCCGTCGTCCGAGGCGGCCTGCAGCAGCCGCGACAGCCGCCCGCTCGGCTCGGCCAGCGCGACGACCGGCACGGCGGCTGCCAGCGCCTGGGCCAGCGGGTCGGGCAGCAGCGCGTCGTGCCAGTCGGGTGCGAGCTGCAGGTAGAGGTCGACTGCCATCAGCCCGCCGTGGCGCAGCGCGTGGGCATGCGCGTCCGGGTCGAGGTGATGCAGACGGACCGGGTCGACGCCAGCGGCCGTGGCGCGCTCGACCAGCGCCGCGCGCACGGCATCGTCGGCCGGCGCCAGCCACAGATGGGCCGGCGCGCAGGCCTGCAGCAGCGCGAACAGCGCCGACAGCGTCTCGCCCGACAGCGTCCAGACGGGCGCCAGGCAGGCCAGCACCGGTGCCTTGGCCGGCAGGCCCAGGCGTTCGCGCCAGCGCGGGCGCATGGGGCTGGCGGACTGCAGCGCGTCGGCCGGTCCGGCGCAGGCGAGCGTCAAGGGCCACGGGCTGACGTCGGTGACGTCGCAGCGGTCGAAGGCGGCCAGGCGCAGACCTTCGGGCAGTCGTGACCACAGACCCGGGCGGGCGTGGCAGCCGTCGCCGTCCAGGTCGACCAGCGCATCGGGTTCCAGGCTCAGCACCTGCCGCGCCAGTTCGGCGTCGCTGGCGGCGCCCAGGTCTTCCGCGTCCAGGCCGGTCGGGGTCGGCGCCCGACCGTCGTCCTGCGGCGCCGACCAGTGCCAGACCTGCACGTCGTGACGGTTGCGGTCGTGGCGGGCCAGCAGGCTGCGCAGGCGATCCTGATGGCGCACCAGCGCGGCCGGCGATCCGACATAGGCCAGCCGGGGGCGCCGATGGCCGAGCGAACGGCGTTCCGGTGCCGGGCCGGCGCGATCGGTGCGCGCGGCCGGGCGCAAGGCGCGGCGCGTGCGGTCGTCCAGCAGCGGCGCCAGCGCGCACCACAGCGCGGTGTCGGGCGCTTCATCGTGCGGGTCGACGGCGCGGGCTGCGGCCAGCGTCGCGGCGGCCTCGCGGGCCAGGTCATCGGACGGCGCCCGCGCCGGATCCGCCAGCCGCAGCTGCGCCCACGCTTCCAGTTTCAGCCGGGCGCGATCGGCCGGCGCGTCGGGGGTCTCGGGCGTCGCCTGCAGGGCCTTCTGCAGCACCTCGCGGCCACGGGACATCTGGCCGCGCAGCCGATACAGGCGAGCCAGCGCGGCCGCCGCCTCCGCATCGCCCGGGCGACGTTCCAGGCAGCGGCGCAGGCAGGCCGCCGCCGCGTCGGTGTCGCCCAGCGCCGCATGGGCACGGGCCGACAGGCGCAGCGCCAGCGGATGGCTGCGGTGGTCGTCGGGCATCTGGCGCAGGCAGGCGTCCAGGTAGGACAGCGCGGCATCGGGCTCGCCGGCGCGCACCAGCAGACGGGCCAGCGCCAGCTGCCAGTCGGTCTCGCGCGGCTGGTGGCCCAGGCCGTCGCGGTACAGCGTGATGGCGACGTCGGTGTCGCCGTGTTCGTCGTGCAGGCGCGCCAGCGGGCCGCGCACCGCCGCGTCCTGCGGGGCCAGCGGCAGCGCGCGGGCCAGGGCCTCGCGGGCGGCGTCCGGGCGGTCGAGTTCCAGCCGCAGCAGGCCGAGGCTCTTCCAGCCGTCCGGCCAGGCGGGCGCGACCTCGGTGACGCGGGCATGGCAGCGCTCGGCCCAGGCCAGCTGGCCGGTGGTCTGGCCGATCAGGCCGAGCAGCCGCCAGGCGTCCGGGCGTTGCGGGTGGCTGATCAGCAGCTGGACGGCATGGGCGCGGGCGGCGTCCAGGGCGCCTTGCTGGCAGGCGTTGATGGCCTCGACCACGCCGGCCAGCGCGTCGTCCGGTGCCAGCTTGCGCAGGGCATGGCGGCGCGACGGCGCCCAGGCCGCGAGCGCGCCGGGCAGGTCCTGCAAGGTGACGACCGGCAGGTCGCCCAGCGCCGGTGGCGGGCTGGCGACCGCGTCGTCGCCGCTCGCCACCAGCCACCAGACCGGCTTGCCCAGCGCCCAGGCCAGCGTCGCGGCCTCGCGCTGGTGGGTGATCAGCAGGTCCAGCGTCGCCATCCGGCGGGCCAGCAGCAGGCGGTCGGTGTCGGCGGCGGCGAGATCCGGCCAGCGACCCAGGCGCCGGGCGCGCGCCGCGTCGTCCAGGCCGGCGACCGGCTCGCGCCACTGCCAGGCGACCAGCTTCAGCGGGCCGGCCAGGCCGTCGAGCAGGTCCATCGCCGGACCGCCCACCGCATCGTCGGCCAGGCAACTGCCGATCCACAGCGTGTCGGCTCGTTCGGGCTGGCCCTGGGTATCGGCCTCGTCGAGCAGGCTGGTGACGTAGGCGGCGCCCAGGTGCAGACGCGGCCAGGGGCCGTCGGCGACCGGTTCGAGCAGCGCCGGCAGGTCGGCCAGCGGGATCCAGGCATCGACCGCCGCGATCAGGTCGGGCGGCGCGTCGGCCGGATCGGGCAGCGCGTCGGGCGTGTCGCCGTCCGGTGTCGGCCAGACCGCCCAGACGCCCCAGACGCGCGACAGCCAGTCGACCTGCGTCGTGCCCAGCCGCAGCAGCACGCGGATGCCGCGCCGCGCCAGCGTGGCGAAGGCATCGGCGCTGGCCAGGTTGGCGGCCAGATCCGGCCCGGCCAGGATCAGCAGCGCACGTTGCGGCGGCAGGTCGGCGCCTTGCCAGCGTGGCCAGGGCAGGGCGGCGGCGCTCGGGCCGTCGCGGGCGGGTTCGGGGGTCGGGGACGACATGGGAAGGGGCATGGATGAAGGGTTCCAGGTGCCTGCGCGTTCCCGTCAGGGTAGGGGCGACGGCGGGTCGCCAGGGTCCGAAAAGACCGGTGCGGGCGGTTCTTCTGTCGACCGTTCCGGAAGTGGTGGAACCGGCAGAAGCGGCAGAACCCGCGCCGGAGCGGCGCCGGCACGGCCGCCGGTCGTGACCGATGTCACATGCCGCAAGGCCTCCGATCGAGGGGGAGGGCACCGTCTCGAAAGTGCCGGTCGGAGGTGCCTCATTTCGGTCGATGGACCACCTCAAGTTTCCGGCACCGTAGGCGATATCCCGACGAGCACTCAGGTTTATCCGATCTTCGGCAAGCCGCTCACCGCCCAGTCAACGCAGGAAAGTCCATGGCCACCATCGTCCCGTCACTCACCACTTCCCAGGTCGCCGGCCTGTCGACCCGCTCGATCGCCGCCCTGACGACCGAGGACTGGGCTGCGTTCACCAGCGAACAGATCTCGGCGCTGTCGTCGACGCAGGTGGCGGCGATCGAGACCGCTGACCTCGCGGCGATCACGACCGACGCCATCGCCGCGATGGAGACGGCGGACCTGCGTGGCCTCAACACCCGCCAGATGCAGGCGCTGACGACTGGCCAGGTCGCCGCCTTGACCACCGACCAGATCGCGGGCTTCACCACCGCGCAGATCGCCTCGTTGACCAGCACGCAGATCGGGGCCCTGGGCACCGCCGCGATCGCCGCGCTGACCACCGCACAGGCCGCCGCGTTGACGGCCCAGCAGCTGGCCGCGCTGAGCACCGACCAGGTCCAGGCGATCGAGACCGCCGACCTCGCCGCGATCAACACCACCGCGCTGCGTTCGCTGGGCACCGACGCGATCGTCGCGCTGAGTTCCGACCAGGTCGCCGCGCTGACCACCGGCCAGGTCGGCGCGCTGACCACCTCGCAGATCGCCGCGATTGCCACCGACGACATCGGCGCGCTGACCACCTCGCAGGTCCAGGCCATCTCGACCACGCAGCTGGCGGCCCTCGGCACCGCGCAGGTCGCGGCGCTGACCACCGAACAGGTCGGCAGCCTGCGCACCCAGCAGATTGCCGCGCTGTCGACCAGCCAGGTCGCCGCGATCGAGACCGACGACATCGCCGCGCTGACCAGCAACCAGGCCGCCGCGCTCAGCTCGACCCAGCTCGGCGCGCTGGGCACGGCGCAGGTCCAGGCCTTCGAGACCCAGGACCTCGCCGCCATCCGCACCACCGCCTTGCGCGGTCTGGGCACTTCGGCCATCGAGGCGCTGACGACCGAGCAGGTCGCCGCGCTGACCTCCGGCCAGGTCGCCAGCCTGACGACCACGCAGGTCGCCGCCATCGGCACCGACGACGTCGCGGTGCTGACGACGAGCCAGATCCAGGCCATCTCGACGAGCCAGATCCGGGCGCTGTCGACCGACCAGATCGCCGCGCTGACGACCGGTCAGGTCGAACACCTCGCGACCCGCCAGATTGCCGCGCTGTCGACCAGCCAGGTCGCCGCGATCGAGACCGACGACATCGCCGCGCTGACCACCGCCCAGGCCGCCGCGCTCAGCAGCGCGCAGATTGCCGCGCTGACCACCGACCAGGTCCAGGCGGTCGAGACGGCCGACCTGCGTGCCCTCAACACCACCGCGCTGCGCGGCCTGCAGACGGCCGGCGTCGATGCGCTGACGACCGAACAGGCCGCCGCGCTGACCAGCGCCCAGATCGGCGCGCTGACGACCACCCAGGTCGCCGCCATCGCCACCGACGACATCGCCGCGCTGGGCACCCACCAGGCCGCCGCGCTGACCACCGCACAGGCCGCCGCGCTCGGCAGCGCGCAGGTCCAGGCCCTGACCACCGAAGACCTGCAGGCCATGCGCACCGCCTCGGTCCGCAACCTCGGCACCGCCGCGATCGGCGCGCTGACGACCGACCAGGCCGCCGCGCTGACCAGCGCCCAGGTCGCCGGCCTGAGCACCTCGCAGGTCCAGGCCCTCAGCACCGACGGCATCGCCTCGCTCGGCACGGCGCAGGTCGCCGGCATGAGCTCGCAGCAGGTTGCCGCGCTCGGCAGCGCCCAGATCGGTTCACTGACGACCGACCAGATCGTGGCGCTGAACAGCCGCCAGGTCGCCGCCCTGAATTCCAGCCAGGTCGCCGCGCTCGGCACCGACCAGATCGCCGCGATGCAGTCGGCCGATCTGCGGGGCATGTCCTCGACCGCCATCCAGGCCCTGAGCACCGACGGCATCGCCGCGCTCAGCTCGACCCAGGCCGCCGGCCTGTCGAACGCCCAGGTCGCGGCGCTGACGACCGGCCAGCTGCAGTCGCTCGGCACCGCCGCCTTCGGCGCGATGGGCAGTGCCCAGCTGAACGCGCTGACGACCGGCCAGATCGCCGCGCTGACCACCGACCAGCTGGCCGCCCTGTCGAGCGCCCAGGCCGCCGGCCTGAGCACCCGCGCGCTGGCGCTGCTGGGCACCGACCAGCTGCAGGCGCTGGGCACCGCCAACATCGCCGCGCTGACCAGTGCCCAGGCCGCCGCGCTGACCAGCGCCCAGGTCGCCGCGCTGACGACCGACCAGGTCCAGGCCTTCGAGACCGCCGACCTGCGCGCCATCCGCACGGCCGCGCTGCAGGCCATGACGACCGACGGCATCGAGGCCCTGACCACCGCGCAGATCGCCGCGCTGACCAGCGCCCAGGTGGCGGCGCTGACGACCACCCAGGTCGCCGCCATCGCCACCGACGACATCGCCGCGCTGACCAGCACGCAGGTGCGTTCGCTGACCACCGCCCAGATCGCCGCACTTGGCACCGACCAGGTCGCCTCGCTGACCAGCGGCCAGGTGGCCGGCCTGAACACCAACCAGATCGCCGCACTCGGCACCGGCCAGATCCAGGCGCTGCAGACCGACAACATCGCCGCGCTGACCTCGTCGCAGGCTGCCGCGCTCAGCAGCGCCCAGGTGGCCGCGTTGAGCAGCGACCAGGTCCAGCACCTCGAATCGGCCGACCTGCGCGCCATCCGCACCGCCGCGCTGCAGGCCTTGTCGACCGACGCCATCGCGGTCCTGAACACCAGCCAGGTGGCCGGCCTGACGACCGCCCAGATCGGCGCGCTGACGACCGCGCAGCTGGCCGCCCTCGGCACCGACAACATCGCCGCGCTCGGTTCGCTGCAGGCCGGCGCGCTGTCGTCGACCCAGCTGGCCGCCCTCGGCACCGACCAGATCCAGGCCATCGAGACCGCTGACCTGCGCGCCATCCGCACCAGCGCGCTGGCGGCCCTCGGCACCGATGCGATCGAGGCGCTGACGACCGCGCAGGCCGCCTCGCTGACCTCCGCCCAGGTGGCGGCGCTGACGTCGACCCAGGTCGGCGCCATCGCCACCGATGACCTCGCCGTGCTCGGATCGGCCCAGATCCGCGCGCTGACCACCGCCCAGCTCGGCGCCTTGTCGACCGACCAGATCGGCGCGCTGACCAGCAGCCAGATCGCCGGCATGACGACCGGCCAGGTGGCCGCGCTCGACACCGCCCAGATCGCCGCGCTGTCGACCGGCAACATCGCCGCGCTGACCTCGGCCCAGGTCGCCGCGCTCGGCTCGGCCCAGGCCGCCGCGCTCAGCACCGACCAGGTCCAGGCGATCGAGACCGCCGACCTGCGGGCGCTGCGCACCGCCGCGCTGGCGGCGCTCGGCACCGATGCAATCCAGGCGCTGACGACCGCCCAGGCGGCTGCGCTCAGCTCGACCCAGGTGGCTGCGCTGACGTCGACCCAGGTCGGCGCCATCGCCACCGATGACCTCGCCGTGCTCGGCTCGGCCCAGATCCGCGCCCTTGGCACCAGCCAGCTCGGCGCCCTGTCGACCGACCAGATCGGCGCGCTGACCACCGGCCAGATCGGTGGCCTCAGCACCACCCAGGTTGCCGCCCTCAGCAGCGACCAGATCGGCGCGCTGAGCACCGATCACATCGCCGCGCTGACCTCGGCGCAGACCGCGGCGCTGACCTCCGGCCAGATTGCCGCGCTGACCACCGGCCAGATCCAGTCGCTCGAGACCGCCGACCTGCGTGCCATCCGCACCAGCGTGCTGCAGGCCCTCGGCACCGACACGATCGACGCGCTGACGACCGCCCAGGTCGCCGCACTGACCTCCGCCCAGGTGGCGGCGCTGACGACCACCCAGATCGCCGCCATTGCCACCGATGACCTGGCCGCGATGGGCACCGCGCAGATCCGCGCGCTGACCACCGACCAGATCGCCGCGCTGGGCTCCAGCCAGATCGACGCGCTGACCAGCAACCAGATCGGCAGCCTGACGACCCGCCAGGTGGCCGCGCTGACGACCGACCAGGTCGCCGCGATGACGACCGACAACATCGCCGCGCTGACCTCGACCCAGACCGCCGCGCTCAGCTCCGACCAGGTCGGCGCCTTCACGACCACCCAGGTCCAGGCGCTCGAGACCACCGACCTGCGCGGCATCCGCACCGCCGCGCTGGCGGCCCTCGGCACCGATGCGATCGAGGCCCTCAGCACCGCGCAGGTCGCCTCGCTGACGAGCGCCCAGGTGGCCGGGCTGACGACCACCCAGGTGGCCGCCATCGCCACCGATGACCTCGCCGCGATGGGCACCGCCCAGCTGCGCGCCCTGAGCACGGGCCAGCTCGCCGCGCTGACGACCGACCAGGTCGGCGCCTTGACGACGAGCCAGATCCCCGGCCTCGGCACCGCCCAGATCGCCGCGCTCGGCAGCGACCAGGTGGCGGCGCTGTCGACCGCCAACATCGCCGCGCTGACCTCGTCGCAGACCGCCGCGCTGACGTCGACCCAGGTGGCCGCGCTGACGACCGACCAGGTCCAGGCGATCGAGAGCACCGACCTGCGGGCCCTGCGCACCAGCGTGCTGCAAGGCCTGGGCACCGACGGCATCGTCGCGCTGACGACCGCCCAGGTGGCCGCGCTGACCTCTGCCCAGGTGGCGGCGCTGACGACCACCCAGATCGCCGCCATCGCCACCGATGACCTGGCCGTCATGAGCGCGACCCAGGTGCGGGCGCTCGGGACCGCCCAGCTCGGCGCCCTTGGCACCGACCAGATCGGCGCCCTGACGACCACCCAGGTGGCCGCCCTCGGCACCGCCCAGGTCGCCGCCCTCGGCACCGACCAGATCGCCGCGCTCGGCACCGCCAACATCGCCGCGCTGACCTCGCTGCAGGCCGCTGCGCTGACGTCGACCCAGGTGGCCGCGTTGTCCAGCGACCAGATCCAGGCCTTCGAGACCGCCGACCTGGCCGCCATCCGCACCGCCGCGCTGCAAGCCCTGCGCACCGACGTGATCGCCGCCCTCGGCTCGGCCCAGATCGCCGCGCTGACGACCGGTCAGGTGGCCGCGCTGACGACCGACCAGATCGCCTCGATCAGCAGCACCGACGTCGCCGCGCTGACCACCGCGCAGGCGGCGGCGCTGACCTCGGCCCAGGTCGCCGCGCTGACGACCGACCAGGTCCAGTCGCTGGAGACCGCCGACCTGCGTGCCATCCGCACCGCCTCGCTGCAGGCGCTGGGCACGGCCGCCATCGACGCCCTGACGACCACCCAGGCAGCAGCGCTCAGCTCGGCCCAGGTGGCGGCGCTGACGACCGCCCAGGTCGCCGCCATCGCGACCGATGACCTGGCCGCGCTGGGTTCGGCCCAGGTGCGGGCCTTCACCAGCGCGCAGCTTGGCGCCCTGTCGACCGACCAGATCGCGGCCCTGACGACCACCCAGGTGGCCGGCTTCAGCACCACCCAGATCGGCCAGCTCGGCAGCGACCAGGTCGCCGCCCTGACGACCGCCAACATCGCCGCGCTGAACACGGCGCAGGCAGCGGCGCTGACCTCCGCGCAGCTGGGCGCCCTCGGCACCGACCAGATCCAGGCACTGGAGACCGATGACCTGCGCGCCATCCGCACCGCCTCGCTGCAGGCTCTCGGCACCGCCGCGATCGATGCGCTGACCACTGCCCAGGTGGCCGCGCTGGCGACCACCCAGGTGGCCGCGCTGACGACCACCCAGGTGGCCGCCATCGCCACCGACGACCTGGCCGCGATGGGCTCGGCGCAGATCCGCGCGCTGACCACCGCCCAGCTCGGTGCCCTGTCGACCGACCAGATCGCCGCGCTGACCACCGCGCAGGTCCCGGGCCTCAGCACGACCCAGCTGGCCGCTCTCGGCAGCGACCAGATCGGCGCGCTGTCGACCGCCAACATCGCCGCGCTGACGGCGGTGCAGACCGCCGGCCTGAGCTCGACGCAGCTGGGTGCGCTGACGACCGACCAGGTCCAGGCGCTCGAGACCGCCGACCTCGCCGCGATCCGGACGGCGGCGCTGCAAGGCCTGAGCACCGATGGCATCGAGGCCCTGAGCACCGCCCAGGCCGCCGCGCTGACCTCGGCCCAGATTGCCGCGCTGACGACCACCCAGGTCGCCGCCATCGCGACCGATGACCTGGCCGCCTTGTCCAGCACCCAGCTGCGTGGCCTGACCACGACCCAGCTTGGCGCCCTGACCAGCGACCAGATCGGCGCTCTGACGACCAGCCAGGTGGCCGGCCTGTCGACCGCCCAGGTCGTCGCGCTGGGCACCGACCAGATCGGCGCGCTGTCGACCGCCGGCATCGCCGCCCTGACGGGTGCGCAGGCCGCCGTGCTGACGTCGACCCAGGTGGCCGCGCTGACGACCGACCAGGTCCAGGCGCTGGAGACCGCCGACCTGGCCGCCATCAAGACGACGGCGCTGCAGGGCCTGACGACCGACGGCGTGGTCGCCCTGACCACCGCCCAGGCCGCGGCGCTGACGGCCGCCCAGGTCGGCGCGCTGACGACCGCCCAGGTGGCGGCCATCGCCACCGACGACATCGCCGCGCTCGGCACCGCGCAGGTCCGCAGCCTGGGCAGCAGCCAGCTGGCCGCCCTGTCCAGTGACCAGATCGGCGCGCTGACGACCAGCCAGGTGGCCGGCCTGAGCACCACCCAGGTGGCCGCCCTCGGCAGCGACCAGGTGGCCGCCCTCGGCACCGCCCAGATCGCCGCGCTGACCAGCGCCGAGGCGGCGGCCCTGAGCTCGACCCAGCTTGGTGCGCTGACGACCGACCAGGTCCAGGCGCTCGAGACGGCCGACCTCGTGGCCATCCGCACCAGCGCGCTGCAAGGCCTGACGACCGATGCCATCGAGGCCCTGACGACCAGCCAGATCGCCGCGCTGACGACCGCCCAGGTGGCCGCGCTGACGACCGACCAGGTGGGCGCCATCGCCACCGACGACATCGCCGCGATGACGACGGCGGAGATCCGTGCCCTCACGACCGCGCAGATCGGCGCCCTCAGCAGCGACCAGATCGCCGCGCTGACGACCGGCCAGGTCGCCGCGCTGACCACCGGCGAGCTGGCGGCCCTGAGCACCGACCAGATCGCCGCGATCGAGTCCGCCGACATCGCCGCGCTGACCACCACGCAGGTGGGCTCGCTCGGCTCGACCGCCATCGGCGCGCTGACGACCGACCAGGTCCAGGCCCTGGAGGCCCAGGATCTGGCGGCCATCAAGACCGCCTCGCTGGCCGGCCTCGGCACCGACGCCATCGCCGCGCTGACGACCGAACAGGCCGCCGCGCTGACGACCGCGCAGCTCAACGCGCTGACCAGCACCCAGCTGCAGGCGCTGACCAGCGACGCGATCGACGCGCTGACGACGGCCCAGATCGCCGGCCTGTCGACCACGCAGGTCTCGCTGCTGACGACCGACCAGCTGGTGGCCCTGAGCACCGACGACATGGTGGCGCTGACGACCGCGCAGTTCAACGCGCTGTCGACGACGCAGTTCCAGGCGCTCGAGACCACCGACATCGCCGCGATCACGACGGGTGATTTCGCCGCCCTGCACACCAGCCTCGTGGCGGCCTTCAGCACCGAGCAGATCCAGGCGCTGACGACCGACCAGATCGTGGCCTTCACGACCACGCAGATCGGCCACCTGACGACCGACGCGATCGTCGCGCTGACGACCGAGCAGGTGGTCGCGCTGCAGACCGCCGACATCGCCGCGATGTCGACGGCGCAGATCGCCGCCTTCGAGACCACCGACGTGGCGGTGCTGAGCAATGCCCAGATCGACGCCATGATCGCGGCCACCCCGATCGTGCTGGACCTCGACGGCAACGGCATCCAGACCGTCTCGGCGGCCCAGGGCGTGACCTTCGACGTCGACGCCAGCGGCACTGTGGAGCGCACCGGCTGGGTCGGCGGCAACGACGGCCTGCTGGTCCGTGACCTGAACGCGGACGGCCAGATCAACGACGGCCGCGAGCTGTTCGGCGCCGGCACCCAGCTGGCCAGCGGCCAGCGCGCCGGCACCGGCTACGCGGCCATGGCGGACCTGGACAGCAACCACGACGGCCGCCTGAGCCAGTCCGATGCCGCCTTCGGCGAGCTGAAGGTCTGGGTCGACCGCGATGCCGACGGCGTCACCGACACCGGCGAGCTGCGCAGCCTGGCCGACCTGGGCATCGTCTCGATGGACCTGCATGCGGTGTCCGGCCAGACGGTCGACAACGGCAACCTGCTGGGCCTGACGTCGAGCTACCAGACGGCCGACGGCCAGTCGCACCAGATGGCCGACGTGTGGTTCGCCAAGCAGACCGGCGCCGCCGACCCCAGCGCCGACGCGGCGGCCCACGCCGCCACGTCGACCAGCGTGCCGGTCAGCCTGCAGGACGTGCTGGTCGAGGCGCCCGACGCCCTGCTGCAGCAGCCGGCGACCGGCAACGCCGACAGCGGCCCCACCGCCGCCGTCGACACCGCCGCCGCCACGCCGCTGCCCGACATGCACGCCGCCGTCATCCTGCCCACGCCCGACAGCACCCTGGACGACCAGCTGCGCAACACGCCGCTGATCTGATCCTGACCTGACCCGATCGAAGGGAACCGCCGCCGCCGGAGGGCCGTCACAGAACGGCCCCCGGCAGCGGCCCATCCGAACGCCGCGTCCCCGTCCCCTGGTCCGATGCCCGCCGCAAGGGAGCACCGGCCAGGGGCGGCGCGGCGTCGCCGTTGGTGGCCACCGGGCCAGCGCCGCCGGAGGGCGGCGGGATCTGGTGCAGTGAAGGTCGTGTTGGTGTCTTCGGCCGATCGGACGCCTGCGGTGTCCGATGGGCGCGGTCAACACGGTTGCCGATCGGCGGCCCATCGGCGCCAGCCCGTCGGACACGGGACGTGTCCGACCTACCGGAAATGCGCCGAAGGTTGGCAGCGCGTGGTGCGGTGAATGGCGCGTGGATGTGTTCGGTAGGTCGGACACCTTGGGTGTCCGACGGGGTCGTGGCCAACGGGCGCGTTCAACGCGGTTGCGCAACGGCGGCCCACCGGGCCAGCGCCGCTGGAGGGCGGCGGGTCGTGAACGTCAGGTCGGGGGCGTTCTTCCTGGGGGATTCCGGTATCGCATCCCACCTCAGCGGGATGGTGGGTCTGGTGGGGTCGGCCGATGGTCCGATCCGGCGTGCAGGAAGGGTCCGTGCGCTGCATCGCTCAACGCGTCGGCCGCAGCGTCGGTCAGCTTGAAAGATGGTTCCATTAATGACACCATCGGAGCCGGCCTTGAAGGACCTGATCGAACACATGCGGCGCGCGCCTCGCGGCGTTCGCCATGCGGATCTCGTCCGCGTCTGCATCCATTTCTTCGGCCTGCCACGCCAATCGGGATCGAGCCACATGGTCTTCAGGACGCCGTGGCCGGGCGATCCGCGCGTGAACATCCAGAACGACCGGGGCATGGCCAAGGCCTATCAGGTCCGGCAGGTCCTGCAGGCCATCGACAAGCTGAAGGAGGATCGCCATGAACACTGACCACTACACCTACCGCCTGACCTGGTCCGCCGACGACCAGGAGCATGTCGGTCTGTGCGCGGAGTTCCCGTCGCTGTCGTGGCTGGATGCGACGCCCGAGGCGGCGCTGGCGGGGATCCGGCGGCTGGTGGCCGAGGTGGTCGCGGACATGGGCGAGCGGGGCGAGGACGTGCCGCAGCCGTTTGCCGAACGGCACTACAGCGGCGAGTTCCGGGTCCGCATTCCGCCCGAACAGCACCGGCGCCTCGTCGTGCAGGCGGCCGAGCAGGGGGTCAGCCTCAACCGGCTGGTCAGCCTGAAGTTGTCGGACGCCTGACCCAAGCACCGAACTGGCCCGCACCCCCAGCCGTTTTTCGCGCTTCGGCCGTCGCCCGCCGGACCAACATCGAGGGTGATCGGCGCACCTGTCGTGCGTTGGAAAGAAGCGTTCTCATGTCCGACACCGACACCCTGGAAGCCCGCCCCCAGACCGCTGAGACGGCCCCGGAGGCCGACCCGCGCGAGCGCCTGATCCAGGCGATCACGCTGCAGAACGCCGGGCAGGTCGAGCAGGCCGAGGCGCTGCTGAAGGCCTATCTGGTCGATCAGCCGGCCGATCCGGCCGCGCTGTATTCGCTGGCGGTGATCCTGCTGAAGAAGCCCGACATGGCGGCCGCGCGGGTCCTGCTGGAACAGGCCGTGCAGCGCGTGCCGACCTACGCGCCGCTGTGGTTCGCCCACGCCACCGCGCTGCAGGGTGCCGGTGAGCGCGATGCGGCGCTGGCGAGCTATGACCGGGCGCTGGTGCTGCAGCCGGACTACACCGAGGTGCTGATCAACTCCGGCGTGCTGCTGCGCGAGATGCTGCGCCACGGCGAGGCGCTGGCGCGCTTCGAGCGGGTGCTGGCGATCAAGCCGCAGCATGAGACCGCGCTGGCCAACTGCGCCGTGCTGCTGACCGACTTCAAGCGCAGCGAGGAAGCGACCGCGATGTTCGAGCGCCTGCTCGCCATCAACCCCGACTACGACTACGGCCCGGGCATGCTGCTCTACGAGCGCCTGCACCGCTGCGACTGGACCGGCTTCGACGCGCTGAAGACGCAGATCGTCGACGGCCTGCGCGCTGGCAAGCGCACCTGCAAGTCGCTCGCTCTGATGGCCGTCACCGACGACGCGGCCGATCACCAGCGTGCCGCGCAGCTGTTCTCGCGCCAGCGTTACCCGACCCGCGAGCCGCTGTGGCGCGGCGAGCGCTACCGGCATGACCGCATCCGCATCGCCTATGTCTCGCCGGACCTGCGCGAGCACCCGGTCGGCCACCTGATGGCCGGCGTGTTCGAGCGCCATGACCGCCGCCGCTTCGAGACCATCGCGATCTCGCTGGGCATCGACGACGGCAGCCGGCTGCGTGGCCGGATGCAGGCCAGCTTCGACCGCTTCATCGACGCCCGGCCGTTCAGCGCGCCGCAGATCGCCCGGCTGATGCGGGCGCTGGAGGTCGACATCGCGATCGACCTGGCCGGCTACACGGCCGATTCGCGCAACGAGATCTTCTCGGAGCGGCCCGCGCCCGTGCACGTCAACTTCCTGGGCTACCCGGGCACGCTGGGCAACCCGCACATCGACGTGATCGTGGCCGACCGCCACGTCATCCCGCCGGAGCACCAGCAGCATTGCGACGAGCGGGTGGTCTACCTGCCCGACAACTACCTGCCGGCCGCCGCCGGGCTGGAGATCGCCGAGCGCACGCCGACGCGCGCCGAATGCGGCCTGCCCGAGACCGGCGTCGTGTTCTGCTCGTTCAACCACGACTACAAGATCTCGCCGCCGATGTTCGCGACCTGGATGCGCATCCTGGCCGCCACGCCGGGCAGCGTGCTGTGGCTGATGTCGCGCAGCGCCGCCTCGCAGCACAACCTGCGCGCGGCCGCCCAGGCCGCCGGCATCGCGCCGGACCGGCTGGTGTTCGCGCAGCGCGTGCCGCGCGTCGAAGACCATCTGGCGCGTTATCGCCAGGCCGACCTGTTCCTGGACACGCACCCGTACAACGCCCACACCACCGCGTCGGATGCGCTGCTGGCGGGCCTGCCGGTGCTGACCTACAGCGGCCAGTCCTTCCCGTCACGCGTGGCGGGCAGCCTGCTGCACGCGGCCGGTCTGCCCGAACTGGTCACGCACAGCGTGGCCGACTACGAGGCGCTGGCGATCCGCCTGGGCCAGCAGCCGGCCGAACTGGCCGACTGCCGCCGCAAGCTGGCCGAGGCCCGCCCGACCAGCGCGCTGCTCGACATCGACGGCTACACGCGCAACCTCGAAGCCATCTGGGTCGCGCTGTGGCGCGAGAGCCAGCTGGGCGGCGCACAGGACGCGATGTCCGGCGCGCTGCGCCGCCCGAGCGGGTACTGAACCGGGCATTGAACCCGGGCGCCGGGCCTCAGGCCATCGCCGCCTTGCATTCCTGCACGCAGTCGGCGCAGGCGTCCGCGCAGGCCTTGCATTCGGCGTGCTTGCTGGCGTGCTTGCGGCAGGCCTTCTCGCACTCGTCGCAGGTCTTGGCCGCGACGCGGGCCAGGTCCTTCAGGGCGCTGCCCTGCTGGATCGCGACCTTGTGCAGCGCGTTGCAGATCGCCAGCAGCTGGTTGACCGACTGCGCGCAGGCCGCCATCTCCTTGTCGCCATTGCCCAGCAGGATCAGGCAGTGAGCCAGGCAGGCCTCGCCGGTGCTGAGGCAAGCGACGGCCGAGGCGATCAGCGACTCGTTCATGCCGCCGCCGTGATGGTGGTGGGCATGCGGGTCATTGGCTTGTGACGACGCCGACGAGGCGAAGGCGGCCAGGGCGGCTGCGGTGGCCGAGCTGGCGGCGGTCTGGATCAGGGTGCGACGGTCCATGTGGGTTGTCTCCAAGTCGAATCGGCCGCGACGAACGCGGTGCGCTTTCATTTTCGTCAAGCCGGCCCTGCTTCTCATTTGAGGAAGATCACGGCGCGCGGACGTTCACCGCGTCCGGCTGCGGGTCACGCCGCCTGGCAGTTCGCCGGCCGACAGCTGCAGGCCGGGCATCAGCCGGACCCGGCGCGGGCCGGCGTCCTCGATCAGGCCGGTGCGGCGGAAGTGCGAGACCACGCGGCAGGCGGTCTCGTGGGTCGAGGCGGTGACGGCGGCAATCGTCGCCAGCGGCGGCAGCTCCAGCACGGCCGGCCCTTCGACGGCATCGCCGAGCAGCAGCAGCATCCGCCGCACCCGTTCGCCGACGGTGCCCACGCGCAGGCTGGCCAGACCGGGCTGCGACTCGCGCCGCAGCAGCGCATGCAGCAGCAGTTCGCGCCATTCGGCGTCGTTCATGCGGCGCAGCGGCGCCAGCTCGCAGTCGACCAGCGCATGGATCCGGCGTTCGCCGGCGCGCCGCTGCAGGGCGTCCAGCCCGACCAGGTCGCCGCGTTGCAGCAGCTGCAGGTCCTCCGGCGCGTCGGACGGGCGACGGCTGAGCGCGACGCCCGACAACACGACGTGGGGCAGGGCGAGGGCGCGGAAGGTGTCGAGCTCGTGACCCGCGGCCAGGAACACGCGGGTCGGCAGGGCTGCGGGCAGGACCGGGCCGTGGCCGACCGGGCGGGGCGAGGCGTGCAGGCGGTGCGCTGTGGCGGCGGCAGGCGCCAGGGTCGACCAGGGCGAGACCTGGATGCTGGAAAGGCCGTGCTGGCCGAGTAGGTGATTCATGTCGGGACTCCGGAAGGCGCAGGGGGGGCGGCCAGCCCTGTCATGCGGGCTCGCCGTCCTGAAGGGGCCGTCGAACGACGGCGGGCTTCAGGCCCGTTCCGGAGGTCCGCGTGACTGTGGTCGCTGCCAGGGCAGCAGGCCGGCGACCGGCGATCCGGCCGTCGGACGCCAGCCCGCCGATACGGCCGGCAGTTGCGAGGGCACCTTCAGCGCAGGCGGGCTGGGCAGGTCGGCGGCGACCACGCACAGGTCGCAATGGACCTTGGCGTGCAGTTGCAGCTCGCCGCCGTGCGTCTGCGGGGTGATGCGGGTGTCGGCCTTGAACGTGTCGACTGCCAGCGTGTCGGCCGGGCTCGCGCACCAGTCGGCCAGCAGGTCGATCGAGGCGCCCGGTGCGGCCAGCGCGAGCTGACCCCAGCCCGCCATCGCGCCGCCCCAGAGCAGCGCCAGGCAGGTCAGCCAGACGGTGAATCGCATCCGAATGTTCACCGGCGCAGTCTAGGAGGCCCGATCCGGCTTGCCGATCACGCGCTTGATGGTGATCAACCGCCCGGCGCGAAAAGCTCGCCGGGCGTGACCGGATCGACACACCGGGGCGCGTGCCGCCCTTCAGTTCCCGGTCGGCGTGCCACCGCCAGCGCCGAAATGGCGGCCAGACCGGGCCGATATCGGGCCTTCGCCGCGCGCGGGGCTGCCTAGAGTCCCAGCTGAGAAAAGTGAAAAGTGAAAAGTGATGCGTGAATCGTGCGGCGGCCAGCCGTGCGGGCCACGAACCTGAATCGACCGTCCCAGCCTGGAGCCTCAGCATGCGTTTTCTCGTCGTCGGAGCCGGATTCGCCGGGGCCACCTGTGCCCGCCAGCTGGCCGAGGCCGGTCATGACGTGCGGGTGGTCGACCGCCGCGAGCACATCGCCGGCAATGCCTACGACCACCTGGACGAACACGGCGTGCTGGTGCACCGCTACGGGCCGCACATCTTCCACACCAACAGCGACAAGGTGTTCGACTACCTGTCGCGCTTCACCGCATGGCGGGCCTACGAACACCGCGTGCTGGCCTCGGTGGACGACAAGCTGGTGCCGATCCCGATCAACCGGACGACGCTGAACACGCTCTACGGCCTGGACCTCGACGAGGCCGGCGCCGCCGCCTTCCTGGAGCGCGTGCGCGAGCCGCGCGAGAGCATGCGCAGCAGCGAGGACGTGGTGCTGAACTCGGTCGGCCGCGAGCTGTGCGACAAGTTCTTCCGCGGTTACACCCGCAAGCAATGGGGCCGCGACCTGAGCGAGCTGTCGGCCGGCGTGGCCGCGCGCATCCCGACCCGCACCAACGACGACGACCGCTACTTCACCGACCGCCACCAGGGCATGCCGGCCGAGGGCTACACGAAGCTGTTCGAGCGCCTGCTGGACCACCCGCGCATCCGCGTGCAGCTGTCGACCGACTGGCGCGACCTGCGTCAGGACGACGCCGTCGACGGCTGGGACCGGCTGGTCTACAGCGGCCCGATCGACGAGTACTTCGGCTGCGTGCTGGGCAAGCTGCCCTACCGCTCGCTGCGCTTCGAGCACCGCCACGTGGCCGATGTCGACACGCTGCAACTGCCGGTGGGCACGGTCAACCATCCCAACGAACACGCCTGGACCCGCGAGACCGAGTTCCGCCACCTGACCGGCCAGGCGCACAGCGGCACGTCGCTGGTGCGCGAGTTCCCGACCGACGAGGGCGACCCGTACTACCCGATCCCGGCGGCCGAGAACGAGGCGCTGTTCAAGCAGTACCAGGCGATGGCCGAGGCCGAATCGGTCGGCGGCAAGGGCGTGCTGTTCGTCGGCCGGCTGGCCCAGTACCGCTACTACAACATGGACCAGGTCGTCGCCGCCGCGCTGCATGCGTGCGAGGAACTGATCGCCGAGCTGGCCCATGAGCAGACGGCGCCGGCCACGCCCTCCGCCGCCTCCCCGTCCCGTCAAGAGGAAACCGTCGCATGAAGGTCCACGTGCTCTGCCCGGCCACCACGGTGACCGGCGGCCCCGAGGCGCTGCATCAGCTGGTCGACGCCGGCCAGCGCCTGGGCTACGACATGGCGATGGTCTACGCGCCCGAGGGCCACCCGGATCCGACCCCGCCGGTGTTCCGCATGTACGCGCCGCGCACCGCGCTGCGCGTGGCCGACACGCCCGACAGCGTCGTCATCGCCGCCGAGACCACCGCCCCCGCGCTGCTGGGCCTGCAGCACGCCACCCGCGTGCTGAGCTGGCTCAGCGTCGACCACTTCCGCAACTTCGCCGAACAGGCCCGGCCGGCACCGGACGCGGCCAGCCCGTTCGACTTCGTGCTCGACCCGGCCCAGCAGGTCGTGCACGTGGCGCAGTCCGAATACGCCCGCCGCTGGCTGACCGACCAGGGGCTCGACGCGCTGATGCTGACCGACTACATCCGCGACGAACTGGTCGACCGCGCCAACGCGGTGCGCGGCTCGGTCAAGGAAGACATCGTCGCCTTCAACCCGAAGAAGGGGCTGGAGTTCACCCGCGCGCTGATGGCCGCCGCACCGGCGCATTTCCGCTGGGTGCCGATCCAGAACATGACGCCGGTGGAGGTCGCCAGCCTGCTCGGCCGCAGCAAGGTCTACATCGACTTCGGCTCGCACCCGGGCCGTGACCGCATCCCGCGTGAGGCCGCGCTGTGCGGCTGCGTGGTCATCACCGGCACCCAGGGCAGTGCCGCCTTCGACGAGGACCTGCCGCTGCCGCCGGGCTTCAAGTTCGACGAGCGCCAGGCGATGGCCGTGCCGCTGGTGCTGCGCCGCATCGAGACCGCCCTGCGCGACTACGACACGCTCAGCCAGCGCTTCGAGCCCTACCGCCAGTGGATCGCCGGCCAGCGCGAGGTCTTCTTCGACGAGGTGCATGTGCTGCTGGCGACGCTGGAGGCGCGCCTGCGCCTGAAGCGCGAGCTGCGCGCTGCCTGATCTGACCGACCGCCCGAACGTCCGCCCCGGAGCCCGCATGCCCGCCATCCACCTCTGCGTCGTCCAGCCCGCCGGCCGACCAGCCGAACAACTGCAGGCCCTCGCTGGCCTGGACCTCGCACTGATGCTGCGCGCGGCCCTGCACCAGTCCGGCCGCGGCCCCGTCACGCTGGCCAAGAACCGGCTGCGCGACGACGCGGTCAACCTCGTGATCGGCGCGCACCGCGCGGTCGATCCGGCCGCCTGGTCCGATGCGGCCTGCGTGCTGGTCAATGCCGAGCCGCTGGGGCAGGGCGCCTCGCTGGTGTCGCCGCTGTCGCCGCATTACCTGCGGCTGCTGCAGGAGATGCCGGTGCTCGAACTCGATGCCGCCAACCTGCCGATGCACGCGGCGGTCGCGGTGGGGCGCGTCGCGGCGCTGCATCCGTCCGTCGCGGCGCTGGCGCACGGCCACGATGCCCGTCCCGATCGGCCCTTGCCGGACCGTGCGATCGAGCTGCTGCACATCGGTCGCCTGACACCCTGGCGCGTCCAACGCCTGCAGGCCCTGCAGGCGCTGGGCGTGCGCGTCGCCCGCATGGACGCCGCCGTGCACGGGCCCGAGCGCGACGAGCTGGTGCGCAACGCCCGTGCGGTGCTGCTGCTGCCGGAGACACCCGACGGCCGCCCGGACGTTGCCATCGCGATGGGCGCGATGGCGCTGGGCACGCCGGTGATCGCCGAACTGCCGGACGTCACCCGCATCGACCCGCTGTGGCGCGAGACGCTGCTGTGCGTCAGCCCCGATCGCAGCGCCGATGTCTTCGGCCCTGGCCACTGGAACCAGCCGGCGCTGTTCGAGCGCCTGCAGGCCGGGCTGGACGCGCATCGCCGCCATGACCTGGGCGCCGAGTGGTCCGCCTTCGACGCGCTGGTCGAGCAGGTCGCCCAGGCGCAGGCCAGCCGCGCCCCGCGTGCCGCGCCGGACCGCCTGAACGCCGACATGGCGCACCAGGGCCATCGCCACGGCTGGCTCAACCTGTCGGCCGATGCGGCCTGGCGGCCGGACGTGACGGTGTCGCTCGCGGCCGATCCGGCCGGCGATGCGGCGCTCGCCGCGCTGCTGGCGCGCGAGGCCGGTCGCCATGCGCAGGTCGACCTGGGCGAGCAGGTGCTGGACGCATCGGTCGCCACCCGCCGCACCTTCGACCATGCCCTGACGCTGCTGCAGCCTGGCGGCGTGCTGGTGCTGCGTGTGGCCGGCCTGAGCCCCGCCCAGGCGCGTGAACGCCTGGCGGCGCAGACGGACGCCTTCTGGCGCAGCGGCTGGTTCCGCCACCGCCTGGCGGTCGATGCGGTGCTGGCGCTGGATGCGCAGGGCCTGCCGACCCGGACGGCCACGCCGGACCTGTTGCGCATCGTGCTGCGCAAGGTCGAGACCAGCCTGGCCGAACGCACGCTGGCGCGGGTCGCCCGCGAGGACTACGCACTCGACGACGCCTGACCCCGGCCCCACCCGAACCGTTCCACCGCCGCCCATGCCCGTCATCTACCTCGAAGAATCCCCCACGCCGATCTATGCCCGCATCGCCCGGGCGCTCGGCTCGGAACTGGCGCGGCGCGGGCATGAGGTGATGCTGGTCAAGCCGGCCGGCTTCAACACGACCACCTTCCCCGAGTTCCTGAAGGGCCAGACGGGCGCCGTCTACCTGTCGAGCGCCGGCTCGAACGTGATCCAGCAACGTGCCGAAGGCCGTGCGGGCCACTTCTTCGAGGACTTCCCCGGCCGCCTCGTGTTCCTGCACCAGGACGCGCTGCTCGGCGGCCTGAGCTTCGAGGCCGCGCAGTCGCGGCTGCGGGCCTGGCAACGGGTCGCCGGCCGTTCGGCCCACCTGTGCATCGAGCCCGACAGCGTCAGCGCGCTGGCCGCCGTCGGCATCGGCCATGCGGCCTGGGTGCCGCACGCCAGCGAGTTCGCGCCGACCACGCCGCTGGACACCGCCGAGTGCCGCCACGGCGCCAGCTTCGTCGGCCACGCGCTGCCGTGGTCCTACCAGCCGCGCATGGCCAATGCCTCGCTCGAACAGCTGCTGTCGGGCCTGCTCGAACAGCGCAGCGCGCAGCTCGACACCGCCCTGCATCCGGCACTGCTGCCGTGGGTCGACCGCAGCCTGTCGGCCTTCAGCGGCATGCCCGATGCCAGCGACGTGGCGGTCTCGCGCCAGGCCTATGTGCATTGGCTGCGCGGCCAGTGCAACCTGCGCACGATGGCATTCCGCGGTCGCCTGCTGGAACAGGCCGCAGCGGCCGGCATGACCGATGTCACCGTCTACGGCGGCGATCCGGCCTACCTGCACCGGGTCGACCGCCAGGCCACGCTCGGTCACGGCATCCGCCACGAACCGCCGGTCTACGACGACGCCGCCGTGCACGGCATCTACCGCGCCAGCGCCTGCAGCATCAACATCAGCTCGCTGCAGTTCGACCATGCGGTGGTCAACCGCGTGCATGACGTCTTCATGGCCGGCGGCCTGTGCCTGACCGACCGCCGTCCCGGCCTGCCCGAACTGACCCGTGAACACGCCGACATCAGCTACGCCACGCCCGACGAGCTGCACGACCGCGTCCGCCATTTCGCCAACCCGCGCCACGCCAGCCAGCGCCGCAAGCTGATCGAGGCGGTCCAGCGCGACGTCATGCAGCACTCCGGCTACCCGCGCGTGGTCGACGGGATCGAGAAGGTGCTGGCGGGGATGTGAGGGGCGGCGGTGTGCTGTTCAGGGTCGAGGGTCGGCGCGTATGCTTCATGCCTCCGTGCCTGCTGTCCGATTCACCTTGCCATGAAGCCCTCCGACGTCCTTGATCGCCAACGCGTGGCCGTGCGCATGCTGGTGGCGCGGCATCGTGCGAGCAACCCGAGGGTGTTCGGCTCGGTGGTGCATGGAACCGACCACGAAGGCAGCGATCTCGATCTGCTAATCGACGTCCAGCCGGACGCTTCTCTGTTCGATCTTGGGGCTCTCCAGGTCGAACTCGAAACGATGCTGGGACTGAAGGTCGATCTGCTCACCCCGCTGGAATTGCCCCAGAGCTTCCGGGCGTCGGTGCTTTCCGAGGCTCGTCCCGTGTGAGTGCGGCCTACCGCACGATCGACCATCTGGCGCACATGCGCCAGGCAGCAGGGGATGCATGCGGATTCCTGGACGGTCTCGATCGAGCGGCCTTCGATGGCGACCTGCGCACGCAGCGTGCGGTGCTGATGAGCCTGGTCATCCTGGGTGAGGCCGCCACGCAGTTGATGGAACGTGATCCGGACTTCGTGGCGAATCATCCGGCGTGGCCTTGGCGCGCCATGCGCGGGATGCGCAACCGCATCGCCCACGGCTATTTCGAGGTCCAGCTCGACCTGGTCTGGACGACGGTGACGCGGGATTTGCCAGCGTTGCTCGCCCACATCGACGAACTGCCACCGATCGGCTGATCGGGCAGGTCCGAGGCGCGGACCGGATGGCGGTCGCTGTCCCCCGCCCCCGAGAAGCCCCCCTCGCCACCCCCTTTTCTACCCGCTGCGCCGCAGCACCCTGGGCGACAGTCGGGCATGGCGGACCCGGATCGGGCGAGCCCGGCGCGCTCGGCTGGAAGCCGGCGCGTCGAACGAGACGAGATCCGCGACCGCACACGATGACCTCAGCCGCTGCCCACGCCCACGTCCCCGACGCCTACGCGTCCGGTGGCGGCGGTGCCGCCGTCGACAGCGCAGACGACGCCTTGCTGGGCGCGGTTCTCTGGCTGTGCCGCCACCACGGCGTGCAGCGCACCCCGCAGTCGCTGCTGGACGGCCTGGGCATCGCGCAGACGCTGACGCCGCCGCTGGCGGTGCGGGTGCTCGATGCCGCCGGCTTCAACGCCAGCGTGGTCGAGCGCGAGCCGCGCCAGATCCTGGCGCTGCTGCTGCCGGCCATCCTGCTGCTGCGCAATGGCGATGCCTGCGTGCTGGTCGAGCGGGTCGTGCGCGGCCAGCAGGTTGCCTACCGGATGCTGATGCCGGCCGGCGAGCCCGGCGGTGCGCCGGTCGAGGTGCTGGCCAGCGAGGCCGAGCTGCAGGCCGAGTACTCCGGCCATGTGCTGATGGCCACGCCGCGCCTGGGTGCGCCGTTGACCGGCCGTCGCCGCGCCGAGGAGGACCTGATCAACCCGGGCGGCCATTGGCTCTGGAGCACGCTGCGCCGCTTCATGCCGTACTACCGCGGCGCGATGCTGGCGGCGCTGCTGAGCAACGTGCTGATGCTGTTCATCGGCCTGTTCACCTCCGTCGTCTACGACCGCGTGATCCCCAACCAGGCCTTCGTGACGCTGTGGTCGCTGGCCGCCGGTGCCGGTCTGGCGATCGTGTTCGACCTGATCTCGCGCCAGCTGCGCAGCCACCTGATCGACCAGGCCGGCAAGAAGGCCGATCTGGCGCTGGGCGCGATCCTGTTCCGCAAGGCGCTGTCGGTGCGGCTGGAGCACCGGCCCGAGTCGTCCGGCTCGTTCGCCCATCACCTGGCGCAGCTGGAGGTGGTGCGCGACTTCTCGACCTCCGCGACGATGTCGGCGATCAGCGACCTGCCGTTCATCTTCCTGTTCATCGCGATGATCTGGTTCGTCGGCGGCCCGCTGGTGGTCGTGCTGCTGGTGGCCGTGCCGCTGATCCTGGCGCTGACCGTGGGCGTGCAGCACGTGCTGCGCAAGGCCTCGACCGCCAACCAGCGCCAGCAGGCCGACATGCAGGGCATCGTGATCGAGTCGATGGAAGGCATCGAGACGGTCCGCGCCGCCAGTGCCCAGGGCCACTTCCAGCGCCAGTACGAGGAAAGCAACGCGATGGCCGCGCAGGCCGCGCTGAAGGCCCGTGCGCTGTCGAGCTGGGTCAACAACCTGACGATGGTGTCGCAGCAGATCATCACCGTCGTGATGCTGGTCTGGGGCGTCCACCTGATCGCCGACGGTCACCTGACGGCCGGTGCGCTGATCTCGGCGGTGATGTTCGCCGGCCGGGTCGTCGCGCCGCTGGGCGGCGTGGTCAGCCTGGCCTCGCGTTACCAGGGCGCGCGCGCCGCGCTGCGCATGCTCGACCAGCTGATGGCCCAGCCGAGCGAACGCGACCCGGCGCACGGCTACCTGCCGCGCGCGCGCATCGCCGGCCAGGTCGGCCTGCGCGACGTCGCCTTCGCCTACAGCCAGAGCAACGCGAGCGGCGGCACCACGCAAGGCCCGTCGGTGCTCAAGGGCGTGAACCTGCGCATCGAGGCCGGCGAACGTGTCGCCATCCTCGGCAAGATCGGCAGCGGCAAGAGCACGGTGCTGCGCCTGCTCGGCGGCCTCTACCTGCCCACCGAGGGCTACACCGAGGTCGACGGCATCGACCTGCGCCAGATCGACCCGGCCGACTACCGCGCCCAGGTCGGCTTCGTGGCCCAGGAGCCGCGGCTGTTCCGCGGCTCGCTGCGCGACAACATCCTGCTGAGCCGGGCCCACGCCAGCACCGCCACGCTGGCCGACGTGCTGCGCCTGACGGGGCTGGACCGCGTCGCGGCGGCCCATCCGCAGGGCATCGAGATGCCGGTGGGCGAGGGCGGCCGGATGCTGTCGGGCGGCCAGCGCCAGCTGGTGGCGCTGGCGCGTTGCCTGGTCACCAGCCCGAAGGTGCTGCTGATGGACGAGCCGACCAGCTCGATGGATGCGCAAAGCGAGATGCAGTTCATCGCCCAGCTGCGCCCGCTGGTGCGCGACCGCACGCTGGTGGTCGTGACGCACCGGCCGGCGCTGCTCGAACTGGTCGACCGCATCGTCGTGGTCGACGGCGGCAAGGTCGTCATCGACGGCCCGAAGCAGGCCGTGCTGCAGGCCCTGGCCGGCGGTCCGAAGCCCGGTGCCGCCTTGCCGGCGCAGGGCGTCACGCCCGGGGCGCTGAACACCGGCATCTACGTCGGCCCGCCCGGCGGCATGGGCCAGGCTGCGCACGCCGGCCGGCCGCCGTTCAGCGTCGTGTCCTGACCCTGACCCTGACCCAGCCCCTGACCCAGAACCTGATCTGTCATGGCCCTCAAGCTCAGCCTTCCGCAACCCGGCGCCTGGTTCGCCGCGCTGGCGCAGCGTGCGCCGTGGCGGCGCAAGGTCGTGGCCGAGCCGGTCGACGGCGTGGCGAAGCCCGGGCCGCAGGACGCCGCCCCGGCTCCGTCCAGGGCCGAGCGCCCGCAGGTCGGCACGCGCCGCAACGGCCCGGGCCGGCGCGCGACCGATCAGGTCCGACAGGAGCCCGCGATGGGGCTGGAGGCCGACCTCGCCGCGCTGCGCCGGGGTGAACGCCGCACGCCCGGCACCGCGATGCCGTCCGACGACGGCGCGACCCCGGGGCTGGCGATGCCACGTGCCGGCGAACGCGGTTGGGGTGCCTACAGCGCCGAGCGCGACTACAAGGACGACGTCCGCCCGGACCGCCTCGGCGACGTCCGGCCCGGTGACGAGGATTTCCTGCAGGGCCTGAAGGCCGCCCGCGCGGTCGAGGCCACGCCCGGCGCGCTGTGGCCGCTGTGGCTGCTGGCGGCGATCGTCGCCAGCGCGCTGACCTGGGCCAGCCTGGCCAAGGTTGACGTCATCACGCGGGCCGAAGGCAAGGTCGTGCCCGATGCGCGCGAGCAGGTCATCGCCAGCCTGGAAGGCGGCATCCTGCGTGCGCTGCATGTGCGCGAAGGTGACCTGGTCGAGGCCGGCCAGGAGCTGGCGCAGCTCGACCCGACCCGCTTCGCGGCGGTCCAGAACGAGGGCCAGGCCCGTCAGGTCGCGTTGCGTGGCACGGCGGCGCGGCTGGCGGCCGAGGCCAACGGCCGCCCGCTGAGCTTCCCGCCCGACGTGCGCAACGACCCCGGCGTCGTCGCCGCCGAGACCGAGGCCTACGAGGCCCGTCGCCGCTTGCTGGAGGAGGCCGCCTCGGTGATCCGCCGCAGCATCGGGCTGATCGATCGCGAGCTGGGTACTTCCGAGTCGATGGCCAGCCAGGGCCTGATGTCCGACGTCGAGGTCATGCGGCTGCGCCGCCAGCGCAACGACCTGCAGATGCAGCTGCAGGAGCGCATCAACCGCTTCCGCCAGGACGCCAGCACGGAGCTGCTGCGCGTGCGCACCGAGCTGGCCCAGCTCGGTGAGCAGCAGGTCGCCAAGGACGACCAGCTGCGCCGCACCACGCTGACCTCGCCGCTGCGCGGCATCGTCAAGAACATCCGCATCGGCACGCTGGGCGGCATCGTCGGGCCGGGCGCGCCGATCCTGGAGATCGTGCCGCTGACCGACCGGGTGCTGATCGAGGCCCGCATCAAGCCGGCCGACATCGGCTTCGTCCGCGCCGGGCTCCAGACCGAGGTCAAGCTCAGTGCCTACGACTACTACACCTACGGCGGCCTGAAGGGCACGATCGAATATCTGAGCCCGGACGCCCTTGGCGACGAACGTGCGGCCGGGCCGGACAACACCTACTACCGCGCCCGCATCCGCACCGACTCGGCGACGCTGCGCGGCAAGGACGACCAGCCGCTGCCGGTGCTGCCGGGCATGACCGCCAGCATCGAGATCCGCACCGGCGACCGCTCGGTGATGCACTTCCTGCTCAAGCCCATGATGAAGGGCACCGAGGCGTTCCGCGAACGCTGATCCGCCGGGTTCGTGAAGCGGGCCGCGTTCACGGCGCTTTTCCGGGCCGACCGGTTGGCGAAAATCCGTACAGTCGCCCCCGAAACGCCGCCTCGTGCGGCCCAGGAGCCTGTTCATGCCGATCCGAGTCCGCCCGTCCCACCCCGACCTTGCCACGCCGACGGCCGCCCGCTGGCCGCTGCGCCGTCTGGCGCTCGCCAGCCTGGTCGCCACGATCGGGGTCTGGGGGCCGGGGCTGGCGCAGGCCTATTGCGACGAGGCCGATGCCGTCGCCGGTGCGCCGGCCGGACGCCCGGCCCTGCCGGACACGCAGGCCTTCAGCGCCTCCGAGCTGTTCGACGGTCCGGCCCAGGGTGACGGCATGACGCAGCTGGCGTCGCTGGCGCGCGAGGCCGTCCAGGCCAGCTACGACGTGCGCAGCGCCGAACACGGCAGTCGCGCGGCACGCCAGGACCTCAAGCAGATCGAGGCCGGCAGCAGCCCGCAGATCTCCGTCAACGGCACCGTCGGCGTCGGCCAGAGCACGATCGCCGGGCGCAGCCAGTCGGCCGGCGGCGTCGGCAGTGCCGGTGTCAACGCGACCGCGCCGCTGTACGACGGCGGTCGGCTCGATGCCCTGAAGGACTACCGCCAGCGCCTGGTCTCGGCCAGCGACGAGGGCATCGGCAATGCCCGCGAACGCGCGGTGCGCGAGGCGCTGCTGACCGTGATCGACCGCAACCGCTTCCGCCTGCAGCTCAAGGTTCACGGCCAGCAGGTCGCCAAGCTGAGCTGTCTGGCCCGTTCGATCGAGCAGATCGTCGCCCGCGACAAGGGCCGCAACAGCGAGCTGATCCAGGCCCGCAAGGGCGTGCGGCAGGCCGAGATCGCGCGCGACGAGGTCCAGGCGCTGCTGCGCCAGGCCGATGCGCGGCTGCGCAAGGTGGTCGGCGACAACGTCGCGCCGTGGGGCGCCGTCGGTGTGCCGCTGATCGAGCTGCCGTCGCTGGATACGCTGCTGGCCCAGGTGCCCGAGAGCCCCGAGATCCGTTCGCTGCGGCTGCAGGCCGAGGCGCTCGACCGGCTGTCGCGCGCCAATGCGGCCGAGGGCTCGCCGCAGGTGCGCTGGCAGGTCGGCGCCAACTCGGCCCGCCAGGCGCAGGTCAACTCCAGCTCGTGGAATGCGGGCGTGGCGGTCAACATGGTGCTGGACGACGGCGGCGCTGTGAACGCCGCCGCCAGCGCCAGCCGCGAACGTGCCGAGGCCACGCGGCGCGCGATGGAATCGGGCATCAACGAACGCAGCAAGGCGATCGGCACCTTCCACGACGCCGCCCGCAGCGCCTACCTGCGTGCGCGCCACTACGCCGGCGTGCTGCAGGAAAGCGACCAGCTGCGCAACGCGACCTTCGAGCAGTGGTCCAAGCTGGGCCGCCGCTCGCTGTTCGACCTGATCTCGGCCGAGAACGAGCACTACCAGCTGCGCATCGCCTACATCAACGCGCTGCACGACGGCTTCAGCGCCTCGGCCCAGCTGCGCAACGCCAGCGCCGGGCTGCTGCCCTGGGTGGCGCCGGAACTGGCCGGCGTGCCACCGGCCCGCTGAGGCCTCAGCCGCCGCGCGCGGCCTGGTCGAGCGCCTGGTCGACGTCCCACAGGATGTCGTCGATGTGCTCGATGCCCACGGAGATCCTGACCATGTCGGGCAGCACGCCGGCGGTGCGCTGCTGCGCCTCGTCGAGCTGGCGGTGGGTCGTGCTGGCCGGGTGGCTGATCAGCGTGCGGGTGTCGCCGATGTTGACCAGGTGGCTCATGAACCGGGCCCCCTCGATGAAGCGGATGCCGGCCGCCATGCCGCCCTTCACGCCGAACGCGAGCAGGCCCGAGCCGCCGCGCATCTGGCGCTGCATCAGCGCGTGCTGCGGGTGGTCTTCCAGCCCCGGGTAGTTGACCCAGGCGACGCGCGGGTCGTCGCGCAGGACACGCGCCAGCGCCAGCGCGTTGGCGTTGTGGCGCTCCATGCGCAGGTGCAGCGTCTCGATGCCCTGCAGCAGCTGCCAGGCGCTGGTCGGCGCCAGCGCGGCACCCTGCACGCGCAGGGTCTCCATGCGGCAGCGCATCGAGAAGCCGAAGTCGCCGAAGGTCTCGTAGAACTTGACGCCGTGGTAGCCCGGCGACGGCTCGGTCATGCCCGGGAACTTGCCGTTGTCCCACGGGAAACGGCCGGCCTCGACGATCACGCCGCCCAGCGTCGTGCCGTGGCCGCCGAGGTACTTGGTGGCGCTGTGGATGACGATGTCCGCGCCCAGGTCCAGCGGGTTGCACAGGGCCGGCGAGGGCACCGTGTTGTCGATGATCAGCGGCACGCCGTGGGCATGGGCCACGTCGGCGACGGCGGCGATGTCCAGCACCACCAGGCTCGGGTTGCCCAGGCTTTCGGCGTAGACCGCGCGGGTCTCGGGCCGCATCGCGGCGGCGAAGGCCTGCGGGTCGGTCGCGTCGACGAAGGTCGTCTCGATGCCGAACTTCTTCAGGTTGACCGCCAGCATCGTCACCGTTCCGCCGTACAGCGCACCGGCGGCGACGACATGGTCGCCGGCCTGCAGCAGCGTCATCAGCGCGGTCGCCTCGGCCGCCATGCCTGATGACACGGCCAGCGCGGCGCGGCCGTGTTCGAGCGCGGCGACCCGTTCCTCCAGCGCCGCGACGGTCGGGTTGGACAGGCGCGAGTAGACGTTGCCGAAGGTCTGCAGGTTGAACAGGCTGGCGGCGTGTTCGGCGCTGTCGAACACGAAGCTGGTGGTCTGGTAGATCGGCAGCGCCCGCGAGCCGGTCGCGGCGTCGGGAATCTGGCCGGCGTGGATCGCCAGCGTCTCGGGCTTGTAGGCGTGGTCGGCCATGGTGCGATGTGGAAGTGGGTAGCAGCCTCAGACCGGCCGCTGCGCCGAGATCACGCCGGTGTTGACGCCGGCCCAGTGCAGACCGCCGAACAGGCGCGCGTGTTCGATCTTCACGCAGCGGTCCATGACGCTGTCCAGCCCGGCGGCACGGGCCAGCGCGTCGGCCTCGTGGTGGATCACGCCGAGCTGCTGCCACAGGCACCTGGCCCCGATGGCAACGGCGCTCTGCGCGATCGGCAGCACGTCGGCCGGCTTGCGGAACACGTCGACCATGTCGACCGGGAAGGGGATGTCCTCCAGCCGCGCATAGCTGGTCTCGCCGAGGATCTGCGGGTAGCGAGGGTTGACCGGCACGATGCGGTAGCCCTTGCCCTGCATGTACTTCGCGGCGAAGTAGCTTGGCCGGTGCCATTCGGCCGACAGCCCGACCACCGCGATCGTGCGGCAGGTCCGGAGGATGCGGCGCAGCGTGGCGATGTCGTCGTCGGGCATGTTGGGTCTTGAAGGGTCAGGCCGGATCGGTCAGCAGCTTGCGCCAGCCTTCGGCGCCCAGCTGCCGCAGCGTCTCGATGTTGCGTTCGTAGATGTCGGCCGCGTCGGGGAAGGCCTCGACCGCCGCCTCGATGCTGGCCTCGCGCAGCAGGTGCAGCGTGGGCCAGGGCGAGCGGTTGCTGGCGTTGTCGATGTCGTCGGGCTCGGTGCCGTCGAACTGGTAGTCGGGGTGGAAGCTCGCGACCTGCAGTTCGCCCTCGTAGCCCAGCTCTTCCACGGTGGCATCGGCCACTTCGAGGAAGTCGTTGAAGTCGAGGAAGTCGCCCAGCACCTGCGGGTGCATCAGCAGCGTGGTCTCGATCTGGGCCGGATCGGATTCGGCCAGCCGGTGCAGTTCCAGCGCCAGTTCGGCCTGCAGCGCCTCGGGCGTGGTGGCCGTGCTGACGACCCAGCGGATCTGGTCCTTGACGTGCACGGCCTTGGCGAACGGGCACAGGTTCAGGCCGATGACGGCGCGTTCGAGCCAGCGCCGGGTGTCGGCGATGACCTGTTCGGGGCTGGGTGTGGAAGGGGTGTCGCTCATCGTGTCGTCGGGGATGGGGGTCGGTTCGGGCATCAGGTCACTTCAGCTGGAGCATGGCCGTGGCTGCGGCGACGTCCACCCCTCGCGCCTTCAGGCGCGCGGCGATGTCGGGTTCGCTCAGCAGCGTGGCCAGCGCGGGCAGCAGGGGGCCCAGGCGTTCGTCGATCGTGTCGCGCACGGTGTCGACCATGACCTGCGTGCCGCGCTCGATCTCGAGGTTCAGCGCGTCGCCGGCGCGCTTGTCGCCGAAGGTGGTCTGGCGCAGCGTCTCGGGGATCAGCCAGACCTCGAACCAGCCGGCCGCGCGGTCGGCCTCGGCCACCGTCAGGCTCGCCCCGTTGACGGCGATGTAGCCCTTCGGGAAGACGTAGCGCATCCACGCCGGCGGCACCGAGATGCGCAGCACGTGGTTGTTCTCCGGGTTGCGGACCGACTCGACGCGGGCCTGGCAGTCGATGTGGCCGGAGATCGGATGCCCGCCGATCTCGACGCCGTCGCGCGCCGCGCGTTCGACGTTGATGCGGCTGCCGACCTGCAGCGTGCCCAGCGTGGTCAGGTTCAGGCTCTGCTGCATCACGTCGAAGTCGGCGCGTTGGGGGCCCTGGTGGCGCGTGACGGTCAGGCAGCAGCCGTCGCAGGCGACGCTGGCGCCGATCTCCTGGCCGTCCAGGAAGCCGGGCGGGAATTCGAGCGTGAAGGTGCGCAGGCCGGGGCGGTCGTCGATGGCGACGACGTGGGCGATGGACTGGACGATGCCGGTGAACATGGGTCTTCAGGGTCCTGGATGTGGGGAATGTGCTCAGGGCAGCTGGTAGCCGACCTTGCCGTGGTCCAGCTCGCTGATCCAGCCTTGCGCGCGCATCTGGTCGAGCAGCGCCTCGACGCCGGCCTCGCTCAGGTCGGCCCGCAGGTGCGAGCGCAGGTGCGAGCGCAGCGACGCGACCTTGACCGGCCGCTTGCCGTCGCCCAGGCGCTTGAGGCTGTCCAGCGCCTTGCGCGTGTCCGACGGCATCGGCTCGTCGCGCAGCTGGCGGCCGGATGGGGCGGGCGCGGGAGCGGTCTGAGGCGCGGGAACCGGAGCCGGCGCAGCCACCGCCACCGGCGTGGCCTCTGCCACCGTCTTTCGAGCCGCCGACTTGCGCGCCGCCTTCTTGGCCGGCGCGGGTGCGGCAACCGGGGCCTCGGCCTTGACCTCTTCGATGGCCTTGTCGGCCGTCTTGGTGGTCGTCTTGGTAGTCGTCTTGACGGCCGATTTCCGCGCGGCCTTCTTGGCCGGAGCCGGCGCCACTTCGACCGGCTCTTCCTTCGCTTCAACGGTCTTGCTGGTTGCCTTGTCCGCCGCCTTGCCTGCCGCCTTCTTCGCGGGGGCCTTCTTGGCCACGACCTTCTTGGCGACGGCCTTCTTCGCCGCTGCCTTGCCGGCCGGTGCCTTCTTCGCGGCGGGTGCCGGTGCGGGCGCAGGTGCCGGGGCCACCTCGGGCGCGTCGTCGCTGTCCGAGGCGACGATGTCGGCCATCAGCTGCTCGACCGCATCGCGAGTGTCGTCGTCGACCTGGGGCGGGGCCACCGAAACGACGGGAGCGGGGACCGGAGCCGGAGCCTGGACCACCGGCGCCGGACGGGTCTCGGCGCGTGGCGATGCACGTTGCTCGTCGCGACGGGCGCTGTCGCGGCCGCTGTCCCGGCCACCCCGCCGCGGTCCCTGTGCGGCCGGCGCGGCTGCACTGCGGCCGCCCTTGCTGCCGGCGCGGCTGCGCGGCGCACGTGGCTCGCGGGTCTCACGGGCGGCGGCTTCCGTCCGCACCACCGGCGTGCCGTCGTCGTTCATGTCCTCGTCGCGCAGCGAGGGCACCAGCGTCACCTTGATGCCGAGCTTGCTGCCGTGTTCGATCAGCTGCGCGAAGCCCTTGCGGTCACGCGAGACGATCACGTATTGCGCCTGCGGGTGCTGCACCGACAGCCGGCCGAAGTGGAAGGACAGGTGAAAGTCCAGCGCGTCCTTGCCGGCCTTCTCGCACTGGATGAACTCGACCGCCGCGCCGACCGGCATCAGCGTGGTCGCCAGCTTGATCGGCATCGAGTTCTGGCCCGGGCCGTGGAACACCTTCAGCAGGTGCTTGCCGACCTCCAGATCGGCCAGGTCCTCGGCGGCGGGCTGCACGTTCTCGTAGTCGACGAGGATGATGAGTTCGATCACGGTGGATGCTTTCGGTCTGGTCGCCACCGGGTCGGTGTGCGCAGCCTCAATGATCGGTGATCCGGCCCGGCCGGACCCTGACGCCGGCCGCTAACCTTCGGGGTTCCCGACAACCACCAGGAGGAAATCCCGATGAATATGACCCGCATCACCCTGAGTTCCGCCGCTGCCGCGCTGCTGCTGCTGAGCGGCTGCGCCTCGATCCAGTACGGCGACAAGGCCGTCGCGAAGGACCTCAAGGCCTACCAGCCGGTGCCCGGCAAGACCAGTCTCTACGTCTGCCGCGAGAAGGCCATGCTGGTGGCCGCCGGCGTCAAGTCGGTCGTGCTGGTCGACGGTCGCGACATCGGCACCGTCAAGCCCAACACCTTCGTGCACACGGTGATCGAACCCGGCGCCCACAAGGTCCAGATGAAGAACGACGGCATCGCCGGCGTCTACAACCCGGCCATCGACATCGAGACCAAGGCCGGCGAACTGGCCTACCTGTGGATGGGCGTCAACGGTGGCGGATTCGGCACCTACACGATCGACCACTTCCAGTCCGAACGCCAGGCGCGTGACTGCGTCGACGGTGCCGACTACGCCGTGCCGGCCGGCCGCTGACGCGATCGGGGCCAGACCGCGATGACGTCGGACGCGCGACATCCGGACCACCGCCATCCGCGCGTCGGCGTCGGCGTGCTGGTGTTCGACGATGCCGGCCGGGTGCTGCTCGGGCTGCGGCGCGGGGCGCACGGCGCGGGCACCTGGTCGGCGCCGGGCGGGCATCTGGAATGGGGCGAGTCCTTCGAGCACTGCGCTCGCCGCGAGGTGGCCGAGGAGACCGGGCTGGTGCTGGGCGCGCTGCAGTGCGGCCCCGTCACCAACGACGTCTTCGCGGCCGAGGGCCGCCACTACGCGACCGTCGTGATGCTGGCCCGCCACCCCGGCGGCACGCCGCAGCGGCTGGAGCCCGACAAGTGCGAGGCCTGGTCGTGGTTCGACTGGCAGGCCCTGCCGCAGCCGCTGTTCGCGCCGCTGGCGAGCCTGAAGGCGATGGGGTGGGTGCCGCCTGCGATCTCGACTCCGACCGTGCCGCCGCTGTACGAGGCCTCCGTGCCGGTCTTCCTGCACTTCCTCGAACGGCTCGACGGCATCGTCGCGAAGGTTGAACGGGCCTGTGCCTCATCGCCCGATGCCGCGCAGGCCGAAGCCGACTGGCTGGGCGCTCGACTCGCACCGGACATGCTCGCCTGGGGCCAGCAGGTCGAGACCGCCGCCAACTTCGCGCTGCGCGGCTGTCGTCCGCTGGTCGGCCTGCCGGTGCTGCCGGGCGAGCCGCCGGGAAGCGTGGCCGGCCTGCGCTCGCGCATCGGCCGGATCCGCGCCGAGCTGGCGGCGATGCGGCCGGCGGACTTCGCTGCGGCCGAGGGTCGACGCATCCGCAGCCGGGCCGGCGAGGCCGAGCTGGACCTGCCGGCCGGCGAGTTCCTGCAGCGTCACCTGCTGCCCAACTTCTTCTTCCACCTGGGCATGGCCTACGCCATCGCCCGTGCCCGCGGCCTGCCGCTGGGCAAGCCCGACTTCGACGGCCAGCACGTCTATCCGCCCACCGCCTGACCCCGGGAGCCCGCCATGACCCTGAAGATCCTCTGCGTCCACGGCATCGGCCGGCACGAACCGGGCGCGACCTGGGAGACGAGCTGGTCGGCGGCCATCCGCGAGCCCCTGCAACGGCTGGCGCCGGCGCTGGAGGTGCAGATCGAGTTCGTCCACCTCGATGCCGAGTTCGGCACCCGCGAGGTCACCTTCGCGCAGTCGCGCAAGGCGGTCTCGATGCTGATGGGCAGTGCGGTCGACCAGCTGTTCGGCAGCGCCACCACGCGCGAGCGCGGCTGGGTCGGCAACGTCGTCGACCGGGTGCGCTGGACCGCCGGCATGGTCGTGCAATGGGTCGAGGACGCGGCCCTGCGCCAGGCCACCCGGGCGACGCTGGCCCGGCGCATCAAGAACTTCAAGCCCGATGTGATCGTGGCCCACAGCCTGGGCACGCTGGTCGCCTACGACACGTTCACGAATCCGAAGACGGCCGACCTGCTGGCGGGGCGCACGCTGGTCACATGTGCCTCGCAGATGGGCAACCCCTTCGTGCTGGGCCAGTTCGCCGCCGGCCGGCTGCTGCCGCTGCCGCAGGCCGAACACTGGTATCACCTGCACAACCCGGAGGACGCGGTCTTCACCGGCCCGATCCGCCTGCTGGGCGCCGATGCCGACAACTACACGCAGCTGCGCACGCTGTTCGACATCGCCGGCATGGCCGACCATGACGTCGAACCCTACATGCGGCACCGCCTGACGGTCGACCTGGTGTGGGCGACGCTGGCGGCGCGATCGCCGTCACGCCCGACGACAGCGAAGGCGCGATCGACCGGCCAGGCGGTCGCTTCGATCGAGACGGTGCCGCCCTCGGCAACGCCCGCGCGGCCACCCCGCAAGCGCGCGCTGCTGGTGGGCATCAACGAATACGCCGACCCTGCCGCCAACCTGGCAGGTTGTGTCAACGATGTCTGGCTGGTCAGCGCACTGCTGCAGGAGTCGGGCTATGCGGCCGAGGACATCCGCATCGTGCTGAACGACCGCGCCACCACGGCCGGCGTGATCGAGCGCATGAACTGGCTGCTCGACGACGCACGCGGCGGCGACACGTGTTTCTTCTACTACTCGGGCCACGGTGCCCAGGTGCCGACCTACGGTGCCGACGGCAAGGTCGACCGCATCAACGAATCGCTGGTGCTGCACGACTTCGACTGGTCCGCCGGCAAGGCCTTCAGCGACGTGCAGTTTCACGAGCTCTACAGCCAGCTGCCCTATGACCTGCGGCTGGTCTGCATGTTCGACTGCTGCCATGCCGGCGGCATGACCCGTGCGGCGGCCCAACGGGTGCGCGGGCTGAATCCGCCCGACGACATCCGCCACCGCATGCTGCGCTGGGATGCCGCGCGCGAGATGTGGTTGCCGCGCAGCTTCGAGGCCCCGAGCAAGGCCTATGACGAGCGCTTCAACGGCAAGGCCGTGAGCCGCGATGCCGGCGGGCCGCGTGACCAGCCGCTGCGCGCCACCCACCGGCTTGGTCAGGCGATGGACCTGCGTGCGGGCAGCCAGCCGGCACGCGGGCGCCAGGCGTCGACCTCGTCCACGCGCGGCCATGCCGGGCCCTACCTGCCGACGCTGATCTACGCGTGCAGCGACGAGCAGTTCGCGCACGAGTACGAACACGGCCCGATCTCGCACGGCGCCTTCACCTACAGCCTCGTCAAGACACTGCGACGCGAACGCCGCCGTGCCGACGCGGGGCGGCGCAAGGCTGCAGCGCCGTCGCTGACCTTCGCCGAACTGGTCGAGGCGGTCGGCCGCGAACTGGCCGACCTGGGCTACGCGCAGACGCCCAGCCTCGTCGCCCCGCAACTGGTCAAGGACATGGCGGTGCCGCTGATGGCGTGAGGGCCGGCGGCACCGGCGTGATCACGTCCCGATCACGCCGCCATCGGCCTTGCGCACCACCACGGTCGCCGAACGCGGACGGCCGTCGGCGCGCTGGTCGGGCCAGTTCGACACGGCACGCGGGGCGGCCGGATCGCTGCGCTCGCTGGCCGGCTCGCCCGGGTGCTGGATGTTCAGGAACATCGTCTTGCCGTCCGGCGTCATCGTCACGCCGGTGATCTCGCAACCCTTCGGACCGACCAGGAAGCGGCGGATCTCGCCGCTGGCCGGGTCGGCGGCCAGCATCATGTTGTTGCCCATGTTGACGAGGTCACCCTTGCCCATCGCCGAGGTCGACATGTCGCACTGGATCCACAGCAGGCCGCGGGCATCGACCCACAGGCCGTCCGGGCAGGCGAACGCGTCGCCCTGGACGTTGCCCTTGGCCTCGGCGCGTTCGAGCGACTTGTCGCCGGCCATCACGAAGTGCCGCCATGCGAAGGTGGTGCCGTCGAAGTCGCCGGCATCGGTCCACTCGATGATGTTGCCCATCGTGTTGTTGGCGCGCGGGTTGGCCGCGTCGACGCCCGGGTTGCTGCCCACGCCGCGGTTGCTGTTGTTGGTCAGCGTGCAGTAGACCTTGCGGTTCTTCTGGTCGACCGCCGTCCATTCCGGACGGTCCATCTTGGTGGCGCCCAGCAGGTCGCTGGCCTGGCGGGTCTTGACCAGCACCTCGCCCTGGTCGGCAAAGCCGTTGGCCGCCGTCAGCGGGCCCTGGCCATGCACCAGCGGCAGCCACGCGCCCTTGCCATCGGCGTCGAAGCGGGCGACGTAGAGCGTGCCGTGGTCCAGCAGCGTCGCGTTGGCGCGCGCGCCACCGGGCTTGATGGCGTCGCGGCTGACGAACTTGTAGATGTACTCGAAGCGCGAGTCCTCGCCCATGTAGACGACGGCACGCTGGTCGCGCGTCACGGCCACGGTCGCGCCTTCGTGTGCGGCGTGACCCAGGGCGGTGCGCTTGACCGGCGTCGAGCTGGCGTCGAACGGATCGATCTCGACGACCCAGCCGTGGCGGTTGATCTCGTTGGGATGCTTGACGGCGTCGAAGCGCTCGTCATGTTCGTGCCAGCGGTACATCTTCGCGTCGACCTTCTGCAGGCCCCAGCGCTTCTGGTGCGCATCGGGGTTGGCCGGCCCGTTGAAGTAGTTGATGAAGTTCTCTTCGCAGGTCAGGTAGGTGCCCCACGGCGTCTTGCCCGAACCGCAGTTGTTGAAGGTGCCGAGGATCTTCCGGCCGGTCGGATCCGCCGCCGTCTGTAGCAGCCGATGACCGGCCGCCGGGCCGCCCACCGCCATCGGCGTGGTGGCCGTGATGCGGCGGGCCCAGGGCGACGGCGACACCAGCGTCCACTGGCCGTCCTTCTGTTCGACCTCGATCACCGACACGCCATGCGCGGCCTGCGACTTGCGCACCTTCTCGGCCGTCCAGGTGGCCATGCCGTCGGCGTGCAGCAGGCCGTCATCGACGTATTCATGGTTCAGCACCAGCAGACCGCTCTTGGTCGCGGCGGGCGTTCCTTCCTGGGCGTAGAAGTGGATGCCGTCGTGGTGCATGCCCAGCTGCGCGGCCTGTTCGGCGGCGGTGTTCTTGCCGTCGAACTTGAAGGCCGGCGTCTCACCTGACAGGCCGACCGGCTCGCCCCAGGCGGCGATGACCTGCGTCACGTAGCCCTTGGGCACCGCCACGGTGTCGGCAGTGCCGATCGGCACGCTCTCGAAGCCGATCAGCTTGCCGCCGACCATGCCGCCGATGCTGGCGCAACCGGTCAGCGAACCCAGTCCGAGCGAACCGCCGATCAGGGCACCCAGACCGCCGCGCAGCACCAGCCGGCGCGAGGGGTCGGACACCTCGTGGATGCTGGGGTTGGACGAGCGGTTGCTGTCTTCCATCGAGTCGAAATCCTTGGCCATGGGGCACTCCTGATCGTTGTTGAGGTCGTGAAACGAGCGCGAGCATCGCGACGCCCCGTGACCCGTGCTTGACACTTCGGTGACGGTTCGATGACGGCGGGCCTTGCCAGAATCCGCCCATGGCCGAACCCTTCAAGAACCTGCTTGGCGCCGACAGCGTCGACGCGATGGCGTCGCACCTCTCCCGGGTCAGCCGCGACTTCGACCGCGATGCCTTCGTGGCCCGAGCACTGCCGGGCCTGGACACGCTCGAGTTCAAGGCCCGCGCGATGCAGCTCGCCGATGCCCTGCAGATCGCCTTGCCCGACGACTTCGAACGGGCGGCCGACACGCTGGAAGCCGCGCTGGCCCCGGCCGGGCCGCACGACTTCGACGAGCCCGGGGAGTTGCGCACGCACGACCGGGGTCTGGCCGGCTGGGTCGTCTGGGCGATGGCCGAACACGTCGCCCGCCACGGTCAGATGCAGCCCGAACGGGCCTTGCTGGCATTGCACGCGATGACCCAGCGCTTCACGGCGGAGTTCGCGATCCGGCCCTTCATCGTCCGTCACCCGGCGCTGGTCTTCGACACGCTGATGCGCTGGACATCCGATCGCAACACGCATGTTCGACGGCTGGTCAGCGAGGGCAGCCGCCCGCGTCTGCCCTGGGGCCTGCAGCTCAAGGCGCTGGTGCAGGACCCGTCGCCGACCGAACCGCTGCTCGAAGCCCTGCAGGACGACCGCAGCGCCTACGTGCGCCGTTCGGTCGCCAACCACCTCAACGACATCGCCAAGGATCACCCGCAACGGGTCGCCGCCTGGCTGTCGCGCCACCTGCCCGAGGCCGGCGAAGCACGGCGCGCGCTGCTGCGCCACGCCAGCCGCACGCTGGTCAAGCAGGGCGATCCGGCGGTGCTGGCCGCCTGGGGCCATGCCCGACCGCTGCAAGGCCGTGCGCTGCTGCGCATCGAGCCCGGCGCGATCCGACTGGGCGAGTCGCTGGACCTGGCGCTGACGCTGATCTCGACCTCGGCGCAGCCGCAGCCGCTGCTGGTCGACTACGTCGTCCACCACGTCAAGGCCAACGGCAGCACCTCGCCCAAGGTGTTCAAGGGCTGGAAGCTCGACCTGGCCGCCGGCGAGCAGCGCGGGCTGCTCAAGCGCCACGCGGTCAAGCCCATCACGACGCGGGTCTATCACCCGGGCTGGCATCGGGTCGTCGTGCAGGTCAATGGTCAGGCCGTGGCCGAGGCGGGTTTCGAATTGGCGTGATGGGGTATTGCCGGTTCGCGGGATATCTGGCAAGTCCAGCCCTGCGTGATTCGGCGTGAGCGGTATCTTCAAACCACCGATCCGCTTGGGTGTTCTCGCACCACAGGGCCGGGGATAGGATTCCCGCAGCCTTGTCGCCATTCGCCCTCCGGACATGATCTGGAGGCGGTCCGATGGCTCGGACATTCAGGACCCGCAGCCCCATCACCTTCCATGGACAACTCTACGCCGCACGCCGTGATGATCTCCGGCGTCTCGCTTCAATACTCGAATCCGCATGATGACGGTGTTTCCGGGTATCCCGCACAGGCGACGCTGGATACACATCTCTGCCTGAATGCGCTCGGCCGGCTGATGACGGTCGTGGCCGGACATGAAGGCTGTCAACGCGACATCGAAGCGCTGGCGGACTATCTCGCCGAGAACCACCGGCTGGAAATGGCGCGGCCTCAGGACATCGTCGAACGAGCCGAAGCCGCGATCGTCGCGTACTGGAAGTTTCTCCAAGGTCATCGACATGGCGTGGTCGACCTCCGGGTCACCTGCCGATTCGAGGTCGACATGCCGCCGACCGACACGATCCGCGCCGTTCGGGCCGTCCGCGATGCGCTGCAGCGCTGGGCCCAGCCGCCGCTGGCCGACGTGCGGATCCGCGTCGTCCGGGATCCGTCGTCCGGCGATCTGCGGCTGGACCTGCAGCCGCTCGTGGCCGCCGCCAGCTGAGCGACCCGGATGCTGTGCCTGGCGATCACGGTGGCAGGCGGTCTCGCCGTCGCGACCGCGATCCGGCACGCCGGGTCAGCGCGGCAGAACCGCGCGCGGCTGGAACAGGCGTGCATCGCCGCCCGGGAAGACCAGCAGCAGCTCCTGCAAGCGCTGCTGCAGAAGGATGAGCTGCTGGCCCGTCTCGAAGGTCAGCGCCATGATCTGCTGGCCGTCGCCAGCCACGACCTGCGGCAGCCGGTGCATGCGCTGGGCGTGCTGATCGACGCCTGGGACCCGAACGACTCCGTTGACGGCCACCGGCAACGGATCCAGCGGGTCCAGGCCCGTGTGGAGCTGCTCGGCGAGATGCTGCACAACCTGCTCGACATCTCCCGTCTCGACAGGGGTCTGGTCCGCATGAATGAAACCCGCTTCATCCTGCAGGATCTGCTGCAGGAAACCTTCGATACCCATGCCGACGCGGCCGCGCGCAAGGGCCTGGGTTATCGAATCAATCTGCGCGTCAGCCGGGTTGCGGCCATGACCGACCAGGTACTCCTGGCGCGAGCCATCGGCAATCTGCTGGGCAACGCGATCAAGTTCACCTCGTCCGGCTTCGTCGAATTGATGGCCGAGTGGGGGCCGGGCGGGTCGATGCTGATTCACGTCACCGACACCGGTATCGGCATACCGCCAGATCGGCATCACGACATATTCATGCCCTACACACGCCTGGACGCCGTACCGAATTCGGAGCAGGGGCTGGGCATCGGCCTGTCGGTGGTTCAGCAGGTCGCCAGCCTGCTGGGCCTTGGTACCTGCCTGAGCAGTCAACCGGGTGTCGGCACCCGCATATCCCTGCACCTGCCGGCCTCGATGCTGATGTGCGCTGCGGATGTCACGGATGCCGCCCATCCGGTCAGTGGCTGGGGCGACCTGGGGGGCGGCCGGCGTGTCCTGGTCGTCGAGGATGACGCGGTCATCCTGTCGGCAACCCTGGACATGCTGCTGGTGCGTGGCTTCGAGGTGCGCGGCGCCACCAGCGTGGACGAGGCCTTGCGCTGGATCGTCCTCAACGAATTCCACCCGGATCTGCTGATGACCGATCTTCAGCTGGTCGAGGCCGGTGATGGCATCCAGGGCTGGCGTGCCGTCCGCGCGGCGCTGAAGAAACCCGATCTGCCGGTGGTGATCGTGTCCGGCAACCTGGATTTCAAGGTCGCCCCGGACGAAGAGGGCCGGGACCACATCCGCCTGCTCTACAAGCCGGTCAGGCCGGCGCAGATCTTCGAGGCGATCGCGCAGTCGCTGTCGGCGCGATCGGACAACTGAGGTTCTAGTTCTGCCGAAAGGCACCGTGGTAGGTGCGGCTGACGCGGAGGGTTTCCTGTCTGCCGCGCATCCTGACATCCAGCTGGCCCAGTTCGTTGCGGGTGACCGAGGCCACCCATTCGGCATTGACCAGCGCCCCGCGATGCACGCGGATGAACTGCGTTGACGGGAGTCGCTCCGCCAGTTCATTGATGCCCATCCGCGCCAGGCCTTCACCGCGGGTCGAGATGATCCGCGTGTAACGCAGATCGGCCTTGACATAGATGATCTCGGCATACGGCACCAGCAGCATGGAGGGCCCGGCGCCGACCGTGAGCCATCCGCTACCGGGCGGCCGCTCGGGTTCGGTCTGTCGATGGCCGCGCAAACGTGACGCAGCCCGATCCAGCGCCATCTTCAATCGACGCGGCGTGACGGGCTTCAGGATGTAGTCCGTCGCGCCGCGCTCGAACGCTTCCAGCGCAAACGTCGGGTCACCGGTGCAGAAGATCACGAGCATGTCGCTCGGGATCCGTTCCAGCCATTCACGTTCCGGCGTCAGGCCCAGATGAATGTCCATCACCAGCAGATCAGGGATCTCGTGATCGATCGCGGCCAGCACGCCCGATGCATCGGAGACCTTCGCGACGATCTGCCAATCGGGCTGCAGTCGTCGGATCAGGCTTTCCAGGTGATGGAGTTGTGCGGGCTCGTCTTCGGCGATGACGACGCGCAGACTGGGATGAGCTTGGGGCGAGGTCAAGGTGTATGCCTCCAGGATGTGTTGATCGGCGTGGGCCAGCCGAGTACGGACTCGCTTGATGCGTCGAATTCAGGATGTCCGCATGACTGAAAAGACTGGCCAGACTGACTCAAGTGAATCTGCAAGACGCCGATAACGGGATATGTCTTGTAGGGAATAGGTATGAGAAACACTTCTTGGCCATGGCGGACGGTCTTCTGCTGTGCCGGCCTCCTGGCGGTCCATGCCCAGGCTGCCGCACTGGAACCCAGCTCCGGGACGATTCGATTCGTGGGCGCGGTGGTGATGCCGACCTGTGTCCTGCCGCAGACCTCGGTCGTGACCGGGCCATCGGCTGATGCGCCCATCTGCGGCAGTGCCAGCGTGGTCCGGGCAGGTGTAGCGCCCACCATGCTCGGACAGACCGTCCTCTTGTTGAACTACGACTAGACCACCAGAGGCCCTGGCGTCATGGCAACCGCGCCAGAGGCCGACCGGCCTCCGGAGCGGTCCTCTCTTGCGCGGGAACGCAACTGACCGAGGCCTGCTTGATGTCGCCAACCCGAACGAACTTCTTTCTCGCTTCGTTCAGATCGCTGCGACACATGCGTTTGTTCTTGGCATCCAGGGTCACCTGAACATATCGGACGTCAGAAGGGACACGCACCTCCGCGCGGCCGCCCTGTCCGACATACCCGAGCAGCGTCCCTTCGCTGCTGCGAATCTCGGCGCCGAAGGAAGGTTGTCCGAGACCGTGCGTGTTCAAGGACAGCAGGAACACGTCCTGCAAGGATCCAGCGAACGAGAGGGTGGTCACGGTGCCGGCGCGCGGGATGATCGTCTTGATCGGGTCGTCCGCGCGATAGCCGATGTTGTCCTGAGCCGTTCCCATGTCGATGACATTGCGCGCATAGGGGTTGGCAAATGACAGCAGCGCGTAGCCGTTGTCCGCCACCAGTTGCTCGTTCATGCCTCCAATTCGGGCTCCCTCGGCACCCGGTGCATGCACCAGCACCAGCGTGTCGCCCAGGTTGCGCGCGAAGTTGATGCCGCCACGGTGAATCACGGCAGCACCATTCACGGAACCGAAGAACTGGCGATGGCTGGCGTTTCCGCTCAGGTGCATCGCGGCATTCGTGGTCGTCGAGTTGTAGTTGGCGTAACCCGACAGGTCGCCCGTTGCGCCAACCTGTGAACTCGCGCTGGTGCCGTAGCTGACGGAACGACCGTCGGACAGCGCGATGCTATTGTTGTAGCCCAAGGCGTACTGGCCGGGTCCCGAGTTGCTGCCGGTGCCTGACAGGGTCACGGTGGAGCCGCCGCTCGACGAGAACGTGCCGCCCAGCGGGACCGACAACCCGAGGGTGCCCGTCCATTGCGCCTTGTTGCCGACGTATTGCGAGCGGGCGACCGACGTGTTCAAGGCCATTCCGTTGCGGAACATCAGCGAGTAGGCGGCCGCCAAGGAATCGCTGGGCGTCCCGCCATTCCACGCCACCGAACGGGCGGCGGACAGGGTCAGGTTGCCGAAATCGCCCAACCGTTGGCCGATGCTCACGTTGACGCGGCTGCGGAACTTGGCATGCCAGTAAGCGCTGAATCGGCCCAGTTCCTGATCCTTTCTGTCGACGTTGTCGAGCGCGCTTTCATAACCTCTCGACGACAGCCGGATCGCGCCGATCACGAAGTTGGTGTTGGTGCGCGAGAAGCCCTTGCTGAAACTGCCGGAAATGCTGCCGCCGCGCATCTTCTCGGACATCGTCTCGGCGCCGGACCTTGATCCGGTCACGTTCAGCGACACGGCGCCGAGCGGCGTGGAGGCGCCAGCCCCCAGCAGGCCGGCGGCGTAACGCTTCAAGCCGGTCAGTCCGGCGTTCAACGTGAAACCGTGCGAGACACCGCTTTGCCATTCGAACTGGGCAATGGCGTGGCGTCGGCGTGCGGAACTCAGCATCTCGCCGATCGAGAGGTTGCCGAAGTCGCTGCCTTCGGGCAGCAGGAAAGTCGACGTGACCGTCGGAACGGCGAATCGGCTGATCACGCCATCGGATTCGATGGCCGTGACGTCCAGATCGAAACCGTTGCCCGACAAGGGCAGGTCCGTCAGCCGATACGGCCCGGGCGGAACGCTGGTCTCGTACTGAAGGACGCCGAATTGCCGGATCTCGATGCGGGACCCCGTGCGCGAGATGCCTTCGATCGCCGGCTTCGGGGACCGCCACTCCGGGGCCAGCATGCGGTCATCCGTCTGGATGTTGAGGCCGCGGATGACGGTGGGTTCGAACAAACGGGCTCGCGTGTAGCTCTGCCCGAGAGTTGCCGTGGCGCCGATCTGCTCGATGTCCGTGAACAGGACGATCGAGTCATTGCGCGCGGTGAAGTTCTTCGCGCCAGCGGATTGCTGGGCGCTCAGGTTTGCGTGCTGTCGAACGTGGTACTTGCCAACGTCCAGGCCCATGTCCAGCGCGAGGAAGACTCCCTTGTTCTTTCCGGCAGGGTTCTGAGCCTCGAAGTAGTTCGAGTTGTAGGCAATCCGGCCGGCCGTTTCGCCTGACTCCCATTGATCAGGCATGGGCCAGTCGGCGTTGGCGATGGCCAGGCTGGCCTGGGGAATCGAGATGTCGAGCTTGAGGTTCGAGAAATCGACGACGAACTTGGCGCCGTCCGTCAGGCGCTCGGCGGTGACGCAACTGGCGCTGCCATCCAGGATGTCGTGGGCGTGGCGGCTCAAGGCCTTCTCGGAGATGCCGAGGCGCTCGATCACCGCCGCTTCAAGACATGCGCGAAAGACGCCTGACACGTGGGTGAGTCGCACCTGGTGAACGCCAATCAGGCGGTCATTGACGCGGATCTCGAGTCCGTAGGTGCCGGACTTGGCAGCTGGCAGGACGAGTGCATTCGTCTCTGCGGTTTCGGCCATCTTCCCGTACAGCATCCGGTAGTCGAACTTGTAGGCGTACCGGGCTGGCTGCACGGCGTCCGGTGCGGATTCGGTGGCCCATGTGGCGAAGGGCAAGAAGACCAGGAGCAGGCCGACCCATGGTGTTCGTTGACTGGACTGCATGTTCATGGTCGCCTGTCTTCACTTGCGCAGGCTGATCGAGAAGGCTTCCTCGCCACCGAGGTCGTTGACCAGATTGCCGCGCACCTTCGGTTCTGTCGCCGGCGCAGTCAATGCGCTGGACGTCCATTGATTGAGGTTGATCGTGGCGCTGTCACGGGGCGACACCATCAGGCTGCCCGGACTTTGTTGGTATTCCTTCTTGTCGTAGGCAATCTTCAGACCGCTGATCGTGATGTGATACGGCGACTTGTTGCGAACGACAACCGCGTCCTTGTTCTTGCCGGTGATTTCCCAGGACAGCTCATTCACCGAACTGGCCACATCGTTGCGAGCCAGGGCCTTGGGCCGATAGAACACCTTGATCCGGGTCCGCACGGCCACCCGGAGCAGATTCGAGGGGTCAAGTTCCTGGCTGGAGGCGGGAATGTCCAGTACGTTCAGCCAGAACACGCTTTCGCGGTCCTGCGGCAAGGTCTGGCGGTCCACCAGGGACACGCGGATGACCTGCTTTGCGCTGGGGCCGACGTTGGCGAGCGGCGGGCTGACATGGAAGGGTGTCGAAGCCTGCTCGGGCGTGGCCTTGATGTCGCCGTCGTCCATCCAGATCTGCAGCAGACTGGGGCGTTCCTCGCTGCGGTTCGACGCGCTGATGGATTCGCTGACGCTGGCTTCGTTGTAGATGAGCCGTGTGGCGCCCAACTGGATGGCGGCCTGGCCCGACAAGGAATGGGCCGCCAACACGAGACCCAGGATGGCCTTGAGAATTCTTGTGGTTTTCATGATCTCTCCGCGCGACCCAGGTTCCTGAGTCCGGTTCTGGCGTTCGGATCCGATGCATGACGACCGATTGCCACGGTGTAATCCGTGGCAATCGGTCAATCAGTGCAGGTCACGGTCAGGAGTAACTCAGGACATAGACCAGCGTGACGTTCACGGTGCCCGTCGAGCTGAAAGCGGCAGACTGATTCCGCTTGTATCGAACCTTGAACTGCGAGGTGAAGGCGTTGCTCCCGATGGCGCTGGCTGTGACAGCCTGTGCCCCCGCGTTCTTCGACAGGTCCAGGGTCGTGGTGCCTTGTCGCAGCTCGAGTTCAAGTCCAGCCACGGTGGTGGCCAACCGTCCGGCGGCGTTGGCGCTGTTCACGTCGAAATACGGCATGACCGACGTGAGGCCAGCCGCGCAGCTTGATCCGGAGATCGTGAAGCTGGTTTCGCCCGCGGTATCGCCGTTGTTTGCCAGGTCGGACGTCGAGATGGTGGGCAGCGTGATGGTTCCACTGCCCGTCACGGCGACCGTGCACGAGTTGGCCGAAACCTTGCCCGCCATCGTCAGCGTAGCTGCTTGCGCGTGGCCTGACAGCAGCGCTGCGGCAAACAGCGCCAGGCGGAAGATTTGAGTATGTTTGCACATGGGCGGTATCCCCTTGATGACTTGATGGAACCCGACCGACCATTCCCGGTCATGCGGCATGGAATGGTGGGTCAGGTCCGTCACGGTGAGACGTCGCTCAGGCGTAGCTGATGATGTAGTTCAGGCTGACCGAAATTGCGCCGGTGGCGGTGATGGCGGCCGTCTGGTTCCGCTTGTATCGAACCTTGAAGGAGGACGTGAAGGCGTTGGACGTGATGGTTGCGCCGGTCACGTTCTGCGCGCTGGTGTTCTTCGAGATGTCGACGATGTTGCTGCCTTGAAGCAGTTCAAGTTCGACACCGGCGACGCCGCTGGACAGGCGACCGCCGGCCGAGGTCAGGCTTGCGTTGCCGAGGGCGTCGAAATAGACGGTGGCAGTGGTCGCACCGCCGGAGCAGGTCGCGCCGCTGATGGTGAATTGGGTGTCGCCGGCCGTGGCGCCATCGGTGCCCAGATCCGTGGCGACGATGGTCGGCAGCGTGATCGTTCCGGAGTTGGAGACGGTGATCGTGCAGGTCGCTGCACTGACCTTGCCGCTGAACGTCAGGCTGGCGGCATTCGCGCCACCAGCGGCGGCGATCAGCGCCAGGGCGGCGACGGCGGACTTGGCATTCTTGCGGGTGAAGTTCATCTTGTACCTCGTGTGAATAGGGATGATCTGCAACGCAGTTCTGGTTGCAGCCGCAAAGTTTCACAAGGGGTGTTCACTGGTTTTTGTAAATGTATTGAAGTTCTTGGTTTTGATCATGAAGTGACGCTGGAGGCGCACGAACTGTTGTTTGAGTTGTGTTTGTGATATTGGTTGGGTTGAATCTCTCATTCCCAAGCGGGTGACTTCCTGCGGTTGGGATGGGTCCGATCGGCTAGGTTTCGCCGCGAGTCTGCCAGCAGTTGTTTGATTGGGTTCCGAGGACTTGACGGATCGTGCCGATGATGCGGCATTTCATGCCGAGCCACGAGCGTTCGGCGATGGAAGATCCGGATCGTTGAGCCCTGCGTCAATAATCGAGGGTTTCAGCCGCATGCGCGACATCGCCGTCGGTTCGACAAATCTAGGGGCTCAAGAGATGATTGGTCTACGCAATATTATTAACGTGTCAGCGATTGGCGCGTTCCTGAGATTGACCTTGTTGATTTTGATTGGTTCGTTTGCCACTGCGGATTCCGCAGTTGCTCAGGTTTGTACGGTCGGTACCGCGCTAGCTGCGCCTGCTTCTTCGAGCCTTCTGGCGAATCGAACGGCTGGTTTCATCAAGACGATCTCGTTGACGGGGTCGGTAACTTGCACGGTTGAGACGTTTTCTGCGACCAACAAGGTGCAACTGCTATTTCCGGTTGGTACGTCGACTGCAACATCGGGGGTTACCACTGGAATTAATTTTGCAACAAGTTCTTTGACAGTAACACCTGTCGGCACAAATTGCGCTGTGAATGCTCCGGTGGTTAATCTTCGTTACACGTTGGTTCGGCTTTACGTGACCTCAGGTACTGGTACATGTACTGCACAGGTAACTTGGAATGTATCGTTTTCTGTTGGCAATACGGGGGGTGTTTTGACCGGTTTGGTCGGATCGTCAGATAGCACGATGGGTTGGTGGGGTTACTCGGCCTACAGTGGCGCTACTGTTGGAGCCGTGTTGCCATTGACGCAGAATGTCTCGATCTCGGCATATGAAATCACCTGCACCGTTGCTGCGCTCACCGATTACAAGCTGCCCACCGTCCACGCTTCCAACTTCGATGCCAACGGACGTGCGGGCAAGACGAAAATCGCCATCCAGGCAACGGGTTGTCAAACGCCGAACGTGAATGCGTATACCAACGTCCTGGGAACCTGGACCTTCACGGAACAGGAGGCCAACGTGATCAAGAATTCGGCGGCGGGAGGTTCCACCAACACCGGTTGTCGACTGACTCAAGCGTCGACCTCGGCAGCCATCGGCAACAACACGGTGACGACGATCGGCACGGCCACGACCTCGTCATTCACGCCGGCCTATTTCTACGTGGAATATCAGCGATACACCGGCGCGACGACAGCTGCGGTGGGGGACGTCACTTGCGCGGCCACGTTGACGCTGTCGTATTCGTAGACCCCGCCGCCAGCCTCAGCCGGCCCCCACCGGCAACCTCAACACGAACACCGCGCCGCCCTCCGGCGCGTTTTCGGCGCGCAGGTCGCCGCCGTGCTGTTCGACGATTGCGTAGCTGATCGACAGTCCCAGGCCGGTGCCCTGGCCGACCGGCTTGGTGGTGAAGAAGGGGTCGAAGACACGCGGCAGGTGTTCGTCCGGGATGCCCGGGCCGTTGTCGCGCAGGCGGATCTCGACCTGGCGGGTGCTCGGATCGATGCGGCTGCTGATCCACAGTTCGGGCGGATCGGCGGCGTCCGGATGCGTGGCGGTGGCCGCATCCAGCGCGTTCTGCACCAGATTCATCAGCACCTGCTGCAAGCGTCCGGCGCTGCCGCTGACCGTCACCTGCGGGCCGAGGTCGCGGTGGACCCGCAGGTGGCTGGGGCTGGCCTTGGCGACCCAGTGCAGCGCCCGTTCGATGACGGCGTGCAGGTCGACGGCCTGACGCTCCTCGCGGTCCATGGCCGAGAAGCGGCGCAGGCCCTGCACGATGTCGGCGGTGCGTTGCGCGCCTTCGAGCGTGCCTTCCATCAGCGAGGGCAGGTCCTTCAGGATCGGGTCGATGCGCAGCGCGCGGCGCTGGTCGGCCAGCGTGGCGGCATCGGCCCCGGCGTGGACGGCATCGAGGTAACGCCCCAATCGCTCGCTGTAGCGCTGCAGCGCGTGCACGTTGGCCAGCACGAAGCTGATCGGGTTGTTCAGCTCATGCGCGACCCCCGCGACCAGCCGGCCGAGCGAGGCCATCTTCTCGGCGTGCAGCAGCTGCTGCTGGGTGCGCTTCAGGGCTTCATGCGCTTCCTGAAGTTCGCGGTAGGCCCGCTTGATCTCGCCCATCGGCCGGCCGACCCAGACATGGCCGACGCGCCGTCCGCCGGCGTCGAAGCGGGCGGTGCAGTTGAAGTCCACCGGCACTGGCGCACCGCTCGCGTCGACCAGTTCCAGCTCGACCGACAGCGCATCGCGTCGGGCCTGCACCGCCTGCGTCAGCGAGCGCAGGCGCGCCTCCGGCGGGGTTGTCTCGTGGCTGTCGCCCGAGACGGCCGGCCTGAACATCAGCTCGGCCATCGGCCGGCCGCGCAGGTCGGCGTCATGGCGGCCGACCAGCGTGCACAGCGCGGCGTTGGTTTCCTCGATGCGGCCTTCCTCGCTGCAGGCCAGCAGCACGTCGCTCATCGAGGCCAGCAGGCTGAAGATGAAACGCTGCGACTGCTCCAGCTGCGCGTTCTTTTCCTCCAGCGCGACCTCGTCGGCGACCAGCTGCGAGTAGACCTCGTCCATCTTGTGGATCACGTCCAGCCAGGTCGACTCGTCGATGCCCTCGGCGCCGGCGGGCATCGGCGGGGGCAGCGAACGGGAACTGTTGCGTTCAGGCATGTGGCGTGACCGAGCCATCAGCCGTGGATCCGGCTTCGCCGGTCCATCGGCGTTGCCCCCTTGAGGGGGCGCGCGAAGCGCGTAGGGGGGGAGCCATCAATGCACCGTGCAGACCATGCACGGGTCGAAGGACCGGACGATGTGCTGGACCGACACGGGCGTCGTCTCGCCCGGCTCGACCACCGCGCCGACCAGCGCGGCTTCCAGCGCACCGGGCGTGCCGGCCGCGTCGCGGGGCGAGAAGTTGATGCTGGTGGGCGCGACGATCTGCCAGCGGGCGATGCGGCCGTCGCGCACCTCCGCCCAATGGCCCAGCGCGCCGCGTGCGGCTTCCGTCAGGCCGACGCCGTGGCCGTGTTCGGGCAGCTGGACCGGCACGCTCCACGGCTCGCCCGGGCGCAGCGCGGCGAGCCAGCCGACCATCTCGGGCAGCACGCGCGCGATCTCGATCAGGCGGGCCAGCACGCGGGTGCGCACGCTGGTGCCGTCGCGCCGCACCGCCCGTTCGATCAGCGGCTGGCCGCTGGCGAGCTGGCGCGCCACCGCGCCGGTCTCGACGACCTGACCGGCCAGGCGCGGCGCCTTGTTCCAGGTGTAGGCGCCGGGCTTGTCGGGCAGAGGCTGGGTATGGCCGACGCGCGGCGAGCGGGCGGGCGGCGCATGGGGCTCGTCGCCAGGCGCGTTGGCCAGCCAGGCGTGGGTGGCGTCCTCGGTCAGTTCGGCGCCGTAGCGCGCGGCGTCCAGCGGCTGGACACCACCGTCAGCCGTCCAGGTGGCGGCGGCCAGCAGGTGCGAACCATCGGGCCGTCGATAGGCGCCCACGCTCACGGTGCGGCCCGGGCCGATGCCGGCGTGTGCCAGGTCCAGCGTGTCGGCGCAGCGCAGGAACAGCGCCAGGTCGCTGGCCGCGCCGGGGCCGTCGGCCCAGGCCTGCAGCGCGTCCTCGTCGGCCAGGTTGGCGATCAGTTCCAGCGGCGCGCCGAACAGCGTCTGTTCGCACCATGCCTGCAGCTCGCGGACCTTGGCGATCAGGCGCAGCCGCTCGGCCGCGTCGATGGCGCGGCTGCTGCCGCCCGGGTGGATGCTCTGCGTGTGCGGCCACTTGCCACCGAGCGTGCCCATCAGCGTCAGCCAGCGTTGCCGCGCGGCCGTGGCGCTGCGGGCGTGTTCGCCGCGCCCGGCCGCGAAGCGCCGCTCGACCTCGGCGAACCACGGCTGCGACGCATGGGCCGGCCGGGCGAAGTCGGGCATGAAGAACAGGTGGAAGTGGGTCAGGTGATCGGCCAGGTTCTCGCAGGCCAGCATCAGGTTGGTCGCGATCAGGCCGTTGGGCGGCACCACCACGCCGGCCAGATCGGCCAGTGCACGGGCGGCGGCCACGCTCTGCGAGACCGAACAGATGCCGCAGATGCGCGGCACGATGAACAGCGCGTCCATCGGGTCGCGGCCGACCAGCATCTGCTCGAAGCCGCGGTACATCGGCGCGTTGACGCGGGCCGAGGTGACGCGGCCGTCGACGATCTCCAGGCGCACCTCCAGGTCGCCCTCGACGCGGTTGAAGGGTCCGACGACCAGCGTGCGGCTCATGTCGGCGCCTTCACTTCAAGCGGGTTTTGCGGGCCACCGGCGGCACCACGACATGGTCGGCGTTGGCGTTCTGGCGCACCCGCTTCGGCGTGGCGCTCTTGGACAGCGAGGCCAGCGCGACGAACCACGCCTTGGGCATGTCGGTGGGCAGGCCGATGGGTATGCCGGCGAGCTTGGGCGTCTGGTGGAAGGCGTGGCCGGGGTCCTGGAAACCGGGTTCGGTGCAGCTGACGCAGGCATAGCCGCCACGGGTGCAGGAACCTTCGCCGTTCCACAGCCGGGTGTTGCAGTCGGCATGGGCCTGGGTGCCCTTGCAGCCCATGTGTTCCATCATGCAGCCGAGGTCGGACGGCTTGTCCGCGCTGGCCTTGAACTCGTAGAACTCGTTGCGGGTGCAGCCGTGGTGAACGAGCTGGTCGGCATAGAAGCGCGGCCGGCCCAGCGTGTCCAGGTCGTTCGCGCCGAGCAGCCCGGCGGCCAGCGCCGACAGGCTGTCGATGACCCAGCCCGGATGGGTCGGGCAGCCGGCCACGTTGATGACCGGCAGGCCGCCGCGCGCGATGAAGTCCGCGCCCAGCAGGCCGCTGCGGTGTTCGTCCTCGAACTGCAGGCCGCAGGCGTCGGTGGGGTTGGGGCCGGTCGCGCTGACGCCGCCCCAGGCCGCGCAACTGCCGATTGCCACGACATGTTGCGCGACACCGGCGAGCTGTCGGACCCAGTCGACCATCGCCACGTCGGTGCCGGCCAGCACGTGGAAACGGCCGCTGCCGTGCGGGCCGCGCAGCAGCGCGCCTTCGATGCACAGGGCGTCCAGCCGGACGCGTCCGGACAGGCAATCGGCCAGCAGCGCCTGCAGCTCGACGCCGCCGTCCAGCGACAGCGACGGATGCCACAGCAGCTCGATGCCGGCCTGCCGCAGCGTGGCCTGGAAGTCCGGCGTGTCGGCGCACAGCAGCGACATGCTGCAGCCGCCGCAGCCGCCCGATTGCAGCCAGAGGGTGTTGAGGCGGGTCATGGCGATGGGGCGGGCGAAGGAGAAGGCGATGACTTCAGGTCGATGTCGGCGTCGACCTCGGCGTCCACCTCGGCCTCGGCGCCGTTGCCCGGCTTGCCCGGCTTGTCCGCCAGCCCGAAACGCTGCATCTTGGCGCGCAGGCCGACCCGCGACAGCCCCAGCTCGTCGGCCACGCGGGTCTTGTTCCAGCGCTGGCGGATCAGCGCCTCGCGCAGCAGCCGGGCCTCGATCGCGTCGAGGCGTTCCTGCAGCGTGCCGCTGGCGGGCAGGGCATCGGCCAGACCGGCCTGGGACGGCCCGACCTGGCCGTGCAGCACGGCGCTCGAGAAGGCATGCGCGTCGATCCGGTCGTCGTCGCTCAGCGCGATGGCGCGGGCGATCTCGTTGCGCAGCTCGCGGATGTTGCCGGGCCACGGATAGGCCAGCAGGCAGGCCAGCGCATCGGGGCCGAAGCTCAGTCCGCTGCGGCCCAGCTCGGTGCCGACAGCGGCCAGCAGCCGCGTGGCGATCGGCACGATGTCGCCGGGCCGTTCGCGCAGCGGCGGCACCTGCAGCGTCACGCCGGCGATGCGGTAGTACAGGTCCTGGCGGAAGCGGCCGGCGCGCACCTCGTCGGCCAGTTGCCGGTGCGTGGCCGCGACCACCCGGACGTCGACCGGCACGGCGCGCGAGGCCCCGACCGGCCGCACCTCGCCTTCCTGCAGCACCCGCAGCAGCTTGACCTGGAAGGCCGGCGAGGTCTCGCCGATCTCGTCGAGGAAGACGGTGCCGCCGTGGGCGCGCTGGAACAGACCGACGTGGTCCTCGAACGCGCCGGTGAAGGCGCCGCGCTTGTGGCCGAACAGCTCGCTCTCCAGCAGCGTGTCGGCCAGCGCGGCGCAGTTCTCGACCACGAAGGGGCCGGCCGCACGCGGCGAGGCGACGTGGATCGCGCGGGCCAGCAGTTCCTTGCCGGTGCCCGACTCGCCGAGCACCAGCACCGGCAGGTCGTAGCGGGCGACCCGCGCGGCCAGATCGCACAGGCCGTCCAGCGGACTGCCCGGCGCGCGTTCGATGCGCTGGAAGTCGAACGAGGCGCGGACCTCGCGCTGGCGTTCGGCCCGGCGTGCGCGCAGCGCCGGGTTGCCGGCGCGCAGGTCGAGTTCGAGCCGGTCCAGCCCGTGGCGCAGCGTGCGGGCCTCGACCGCCTGGCGCACGGTGGCCAGCAGGTGGTCGGGCACCCAGGGCTTGAGCAGGTACTGGAAGATGCCGGCGTCGTTGATGCCGGCAATGATGTCCTCGCTGTCGGTGTAGCCCGAGATGACGATGCGCACCGTCTCGGGCCAGCGTGCACGGGCCTCCTTCAGGAAGTCGACGCCGCTCTGGCCGGGCATGCGCTGGTCGCACAGGATGACGTCGACCGGCTCGGCCTCCAGCACCCGCCGCGCCTCGGCGGCGCTGCCGGCGGTCAGCACGCGGAAGTCCTCGTCCAGCGTGCGCCGCATCGCGTCGAGCGAACGCGGTTCGTCGTCGACCAGCAGGACGCTGGGCAGCTCGTCGGGATCGGGGTACGGCGGCTTCATCGGGGGTGGGCAGGGCGACGGCGCATTCTCCGCGCCCGGCCCGCGTGGCACATCAGCAGATCCTCGGCAAGGGTTCGCCGCTGAGCCAGTCGACCATGCGCCGGCCGCCGAAGCGGGTCTGCATCTGCACGAAGTGCTGGGCGTCGACGCCGACCGTGCCGATGCGCGCGGCCTGCGCCCCCAGCGGGTGCGCGCGCAAGGCGGCCAGCGCGGCATCGGCGGCCTCGGGCGCGACGATCGCCACCAGCTTGCCCTCGTTGGCCATGTAGAGCGGATCGAGCCCCAGCAGCTCGCAGGCCGCCTCGACCTGCGGCCGGATCGGCAGGGCCGCCTCGTCCAGCGTGATGCCGGCGCGCGACTGGCGGGCGATCTCGTTGAGCGTGCTGGCCAGGCCGCCGCGGGTCGGGTCGCGCAGCGTGCGCACGGCGCCTTCGGGCACGCTGGCCAGCAAGGCGGCGACCAGGCCGTTCAGCGCGGCGCTGTCGCTCTCGATCGTGGTCTCGAAGGCCAGCGACTCGCGCAGCGACAGCACCGCCACGCCGTGGTCGCCCAGCGTGCCCGAGACCAGCACGACATCGCCCGGCCGGGCCTGAGCCCCGCCGATGCGCCGGCCCGGCGGCAGCGCGCCGATGCCGGTCGTGGCGATGAACACGCCGTCGCCCTTGCCCTGTTCGACCACCTTGGTGTCGCCGGTGACGACGGCCACGCCGGCCGCGCGGGCGGCCTCGCCCATCGAGCGCACGATCCTCACCAGGTCGGCCAGCGGCAGGCCTTCCTCCAGGATGAAGCTGGCCGACAGGTAGAGCGGCGTCGCGCCCAGCATGGCCACGTCGTTGACGGTGCCGTGCACGGCCAGCGAGCCGATGTCGCCACCGGGGAAGAACAGCGGCGAGATGACATGTCCGTCGGTGGCCATCACCAGCTCATGGCCGGCCGGCAAGGCGGGCAGGCGCGCCCCATCGTCGCCCTGGCGCAGCCAGGGGTTGTCGAAGGCGGGCGCGAAGACCTCCTCGATCAGCTGCAGGCTGGCCCGGCCACCGGCGCCGTGGTTCATGTCGATGCGGCCGTGGCGCAGGTCCAGCGGGCGGATGTAGTCGGGCTTCAAGGCCATGTGCGTGGCTCCTGGTGCGGTCTGCGTACGGTGTTCGGCGTCCGGCGTCCGGATCAGGCGGCGGCGGCTTCGACCCGGATCGGGATGTCGCGGAAGCGGCCGTAGCTGTAGTGCGCCGCGCAGGCGCCTTCGCTGGAGACCATGCACGAGCCGATCGGGTGATCGGGCGTGCAGACGTTGCCGAACAGCGTGCAGTCGGTCGGCTTCTTGACGCCGCGCAGGATCTGGCCGCAGGCGCATTGTTTGTGGTCCGGCACGGCCTGGTAGCGCAGGTCGAAGCGCCGTTCGGCATCGAAGCGGGCCAGCGCCGGGCGCAGCTTCAGGGCGCTGGCCGGCACCTCGCCGAGACCGCGCCATTCGAACGACTCGCGCAGCTCGAACACCTCGGCCACCAGCGCCTGGGCCGCCCGGTTGCCGTCGCGCGTGACGGCCCGGGCGAACTCGTTCTCGACGACGCCACGGCCATCGTTGACCTGGCGCACCAGCATCAGGATGGCCTGCATCACGTCCAGCGGCTCGAAGCCGGCGATGACGACGGGCTTGCGGTAGTCGGCCGCGAAGCCCTCGTAGGGCCGCGAGCCGATCAGGATGCTGACGTGGGCCGGGCCGACGAAGCCGTCCAGCGGGACGGCGCCGAGCGTGTCGCGGATCTCGCGCGCCTCGGCCGCATCGAGCAGGTGCGTGATCGCGGCCGGCGTCAGCACATGGCAGCCCAGCACGCTGAAGTTGTCCAGCCCTTCGGCCTGCGCGCGCCGCAGCGTCAGCGCGGTCGGCGGCGTGGTGGTCTCGAAGCCGATGGCGAAGAACACGACCTCGCGGTCCGGATGCTGGCGCGCCACGGCCAGCGCATCGGCGGGCGAATAGACCATCCGGATGTCGGCGCCACGGGCCTTGGCCTTGATCATCGACAGCCCACCCGAGGCCGGCACGCGCATCGTGTCGCCGTAGGTGCAGACGATCGCGCCGCGGTTCAGCGCCAGGTCGATGGCCTGGTCGACCCGGCCGATCGGCAGCACGCAGACGGGGCAGCCGGGGCCGTGGATCATGCGCACCTGCGGCGGCAGCAGCTCGGCGATGCCGTAGCGGGCGATGGCGTGGGTGTGGCCGCCGCAGAACTCCATGAAGCGGTAGTCGCGCGCCGGATCGGCCTCGGCCGCGATGCGCTCGGCGATGCGGCGGGCCAGCTCACCGTCGCGGAACTCGTCGACGTATTTCATGCGGGATCTCCGTGGTGATCGGCAGTCTGGGAATTCAGCCCGGCGTCCATCTCGGCAAACAGCGCCAGCGTGCGCGCCGCCTCTTCCGGGTCGATCAGGCCGATCGCATGGCCGACGTGGACGATGACGAAGTCGTCGACGCGGGCCTCGGGGACCAGCGCGACGTCGACCGTCTTGCGCACGCCACCGAGTTCGACCAGGGCCTGCTGTTCGGGCAGCAGCGCGACGACGCGCGCGGGCAGGGCTAGGCACATGCGTAGGGCTCCGGCAGGGGGAAGGGGCGTGGCCTGGCGGCGGACAGCCGCTGGCCGGCGATCCAGGCCTGGCCGAGCGCCAGGGCCGCGTCGCCGCAGCTGTGGGCGACCGGCCGCAGCACGCGCAGGCCGTGGTCCGCCAGCCGCGCGGTCAGGGCCCGCGACAGCAGGCGGTTGAAGAAGCAGCCGCCGGCCAGCACGACGGTCGTGGTGCGGGCGTCGGCAGCGGCCTGTGCGGCCGCGCGGGCCAGGCCATCGGCCAGCGCGAGGTGGAAGTGGTGCGCCAGCCGGGCCGGCTCGGCGCGGCCGTCGAACAGGTCGGCCAGCACGGGCGACAGGTCGATGCGGCCGTCGACGACGCGGGCCGGCGACAGGTCCTGCGCGAGCCGCTGATCGTCGAGCGCATGCTGACCGGCCAGCGCCTCCAGCGCCTGCGCCGCCTCGGCCTCGTCCTGCTGCTGCCAGCACAGGCCCAGCGCGGCGGCGGCGGCGTCGAACCAGCGGCCGGCGCTGGAGGTCGGCGGGCAGTTCAGGCCACGTTCGAGCATCACCTTCAGGCCATGTGCGCGTTCCAGGCCGACATGGCCGGCGTGGCGCGGCACGATCTCGTCGCCACGGCCCAGCGCGTGCAAGGCCGCGCTGGCCATGCGCCAGGGCTCGCGGGCGGCGCGGTCGCCACCGGGCAGCGCCAGATGGGCCAGGTGACCGACCCGCAGCCAGCGCCCGCCGTCGACCCGCAGCAGCTCGCCGCCCCAGGCCCCGCCGTCGGCGCCGCGGCCATAGCCGTCCAGCACGAGGCCGATGATCGGTCCGTCGACCGGTGTCCCGGCCAGCGCCTGTTCGGCCAGCACGACGCCGACATGCGCCAGGTGATGCTGCACGCCGATGGCCGGCACGCCCAGCCGATCGGCCAGGGCCTCGGCCAGCCGGGTGCTGTGGAAGTCCGGATGCAGGTCGTGCGCGACGGCGTCGAGCCGATGGCCGGCCCGTGCCAGCAGCTGTTCGAGCGAGGCCTCCAGCGCCCGGCAGGCGTGTGGCGTGCCGAGGTCGCCATGGGACGGCGACGCGGCCCATTGGCCGTCCAGCCACAGGCCGGCGGCGTTCTTCAGGTAGGCGCCAGAGGCGAGGATGCGGGCCATGTCGAGGCGCTTCAGGCGATGCCGGCGCGCAGGGCGGCCAGCTCGGCTTCGAGCACGGCGATGCGGGCCAGCAGCGCGTTGGGGCTCTCGGCGGTGGCGGCGTTCCGGTCGGGTGCGGCAGAGGGCGTCGCGCTGTCGACGTCCTCGTCAAGCAACCAGTCCAGCCAGGCGTCCAGCCCCTGCCCGGTGGTGGCCGAGACCAGCAGCACCTCGATGGCCGGATTCACCTGCCGCGCCGCCGCGATGCAGGCCGCGACGTCGAACTGCAGGTGCGGCAGCAGGTCGACCTTGTTGATGACCATCAGCGACGCGGCCGCGAACAGGTCGGGGTACTTCAGCGGCTTGTCCTCGCCTTCGGTGACCGACAGGATCGCGACCTTGGCCGCCTCGCCCAGGTCCCACAGCGCGGGGCAGACGAGGTTGCCGACGTTCTCGATGAACAGCAGCGAGCCGGCGGTGTCGTGAGGGTGGTGATGGTGGTCGTGATCGTGGTGGTGGTGGTGATGGTGGTGGTGAGCGTGATGCCCATGCACCTCATGCCGATGCAGCTGCCCGAACGCCGCTGCGACCATCGGGGCGTCGAGGTGGCAGCCCTTGCCGGTGTTGACCTGGATGGCCGGCACGCCGGTGGCACGTATGCGGTCGGCGTCGTGGGCGGTCTGCTGGTCACCTTCGATGACCGCGATGTCACGCTGCGGCGCGCGCTGGCGCAGCGCGGCGATGGTGGCGCACAGCAGCGTGGTCTTGCCCGAGCCGGGGCTGGAGACCAGGTTCAGCGCGCGCACGCCGTGGGCCGCGAAGTGGGCCCGGTTGGCGTCGGCGTGGCGCTGGTTCTCGCCCAGCACGTCGGCCTCCAGCGCGATGGTGCGGCTCGCGCTCATGCCGGGCACCGACACGCGGGCAGCGCCGGCACCGAAGTGCAGGTCGCCATTGGCCGCGACGGCGGGTTGATCGCCGCGCATCTCGCCGGCACAGCCACAGACGACGCACATGGTGGGTTCCTGTCGTGTTGGTCGATGTTGTCGTGGAAGGGATCGGCTCAATCGACCTGCAGGTCGACCAGCTTCATCTCGGTGCCGCCGGTCACGTGCAGCCGATGGCCGCCGCACTGCGGGCACGGGTCGGTGCGCTGCAACAGCGTCACCGAGGTCGAACAGTTCATGCACCAGGCCTGACCCGGCGGTTCGTCGATGTCGACAGTTGCGCCGTCCAGCAGCGTGCCCGGTGCGATCGATTCGAGCGCGAAGCGCAAGGCCCGGACCTCGACACCGGCCAGCGCCGGCACGCTCAGGCGCAGGCGCCGCACACGCTCGAACGGGTCGCGTTCCGCCGTCTGCTCGACCAGCCGCAGGATGCCGCCCGCCAGGCTCAGCTCATGCATGGTGGGCGCTCTCCACGGTGGGCATCTCGATCTCGCAGGCCATGCACGGATCGTAGGCGCAGGCCAGCAGCCGCACGCCCCCGGGCGTGTCCGGATGGTCGGCCGGCCAGGCGCCCAACGCATGGGCCAACGTGCCACGCGGGTAGAAGTTCCATTCGGTCGGCGCCAGCACCTGCCAGCCGCCCACGCGGGCGTGGTCGCCATGACCTTCCAGGCTCACGCGATGAGCCAGCAGGCCGCGCGAGGTCTCGACCCAGGCCAGCGCCTGACCGTCGCCCAGCGACACCGCACCGTGCGCCGGCCGCCAGCCGCCGGTCTCGACCGGCAAGGCCAGCCGCAGCAGCTCGATCCAGCGCGACAGCAGGCGTTCGGCCAGTCCCGCTGACGTTGTCTTCAAGGGCCGTTCCAAGCGGTTCCAGGGCCCCGTGTCCGGCACACCGCCGTCCCAGCTCGGGGCGCGGCAGAAGCCGGGCGTGTTCATGGCATCGCCCAGCGCGCGGGCTTGCGCCGGGTCGTCCAGGCGCAGGGGCGACGGGGCCGGGCCGGGCGAGAAGGGCAGCGCGAGGCCACGTTGCACCGCTTGCGCCAGCGCCGCCGCGATGCCCTCCGGACATGCTTGTGCGCTGCGATGCAAGGCCGCGAGGGCAGCGTGGATGTCGATCGTGTCGTCCGCCCGTGTCGTGTCCTGCAGCCATAGCGCGGGCGACATGCCCAGCCAGGCAGTGGTCAGCCAATCGCCCAGCGCCCGCGCATCGGCAGCGCGTGGCAACCCGGCCAGCGCCTTGGCCTGCGATGCCGCACCCCAGGCCCGTGGCCAGTCGTGGCCGATGCGGCGTGCGTGTTCGCGGGCGATGTCAGCGGCCAGGGCGTCGAGCGTGGTGGCGTCGGGGGAGGCGTCCTGACCGGTCAGGGCCAACATGACCGCGCGCCGCGCGACCTGCCGATGGGCCATTGCGCAGAGCGTGTGCAGCAGCGCGACTCGGTCGATCGCGGCTGCCGGCGTCTGGCCCCGCAACAGCCGCTCGGTGACGTCGGCACGACCGCCCACGATGCCGTCGGGCATGGGCACGCCGGGGCGCAGGCGCAACTGGCCGAAGACGTCAGGTGAACTCATCGCCTCAGGCTCCGCGCAGGCCGAACAGGAAGCCGCGACGGCTCGGTGCGGCCTGGCGCTCGGGTGCCACGGCGCGTGCGGGAACGGCCAGGCGACGCAGCTGCGCCAGCACCTCGCGTGCGGTGTCGCGGGCGGCGCTGGCGTCCGCGAAGGCCTGCATCGGCGAGAACAGCGAGCAGGTCTCGTAGCCGCCGAGCGCCTCGTCATGCGCGCCGATGAAGGCGACCTCGCCATCGCCGATCGTGCGGCTGGCGTGGCGGCCCACCGGCAGCGTGGCGACGTCGTCCTGCAGGGGCAGACGGACCAGGTTCATGCACCACGGCGTCAGCAGCACGCCAACCGCCCAGGCCGGATCGGCCGGGTCCGGCTCGAAGCCGATCACCTCGACCGGCAGCGCCGGGTGGTTCAGCGGCAGGTCGCGCATCGGCCCGGCCGCGATGGCGCGAAAGCGCGATTGCAGCAGCGACGTGCGGGCTTCGAGGGATGCGTGGACCGGGTGCATGGGCTGCTCAGGAGGCGTGGGTGTCGATCACCATGAACTGGTCGGCGGCGCCGTCGCAGGTCGGGCAACGCCAATGCAAGGGGAGGTCGCTGAACGCGGTGCCGGGCGCGATCTGCCAGACGGCATCGCCCTGGGCGGGGTCGTAGACCCACCAGCAGATCTTGCATTCGAGCCGCGCGTCGGCCGGCAGCCGGGCGGCGTCGCCCAGGTAACTGCCTTCGAAGCGTGCGGTGTCGACGGACGGGTTCACGACTGGCGCACCCAGTGCAGCACGTCGGCCAGGCGCTCGACGCTGTCGTGCAGGTCGTCGGCGGCGGCGCATGCGACCTCGGGCAGCGGGCCGACCTCGATGGTGTTGAGAATGACCTGGTCCTGCGAGTTGTAGTACACGAGCCGCCAGGTGCCGGCGGCCAGGCAGTTGGTGATGCGGCAGTTGCCGTAACCACGCGACAGGATCACGACCCGGCCGGTGCCCAGGTGATGGTCCAGCCAGCCGATGTCCTCGGGCGTGACCGGCAGCAGCGTCAGGTTGACGACGTGGGGCGGCGCGTCGGCCGGCAGGCCCGTGCGCAGCGCGCGCTGCTCGTCCAGCTCGACCCGCAGCGCCGGGGCGTTGACGACGCTGGGCGGCGCGCTGACCTCGACCGGCGCGGGGCGCAGGCCGTCGGTCCAGGCGGCCTCGCGCAGCACCTGCGGCACGGCGCCGACCTCGATGTGGTCGTAGGACTGGCCGGCCGCGTCGGTGCCGATGACCCGCCAGACGCCCGGAAAGACCGACTCCTGGATGCGCGCCACCGGTGCGCCCGGCAGGTCCGGATCGGCCAGCACCTGGGCGCTGACCTCGCCTTCACCCAGCACCTGGTTCAGCAGCGTCAGGTCGGCGGCCTGCAGGCCTTGCAGCACGACCGGTTCGACGATGGCACCCGCTGCGGCCGCGCGGGCGGCGGCCAGCACGGCATCGAGCGCGCGGATCGCGCCGTCGTGGCCGGCCAGCTCTTCCGGCTCGGGCAGGCGCGGCGGTGCCCAGGTGCTCATGCCCTGCGGCATCACGAGGTAGTCGAGCGTGCCGTCCTCGTCGTCGACCTGACTGCCGGGGCCGAAGAGCGGCAGCTCGGCCACGACCGGGATCGGGAAGGGGCGGGCATCGGGGAAGCGCGTGTTCATCGGCATTCCTGGTCAGAGGGGTGATGGTTCAGTGGCAGCCGGACGCCGCAGGCGTGCCCGACACCAGCGGGATGCCGATGCCCGGCACGCGCCGGGTCGGCTGGCTCAGCATCTGAGCCACCTGGGCGACGTAGTCGGTCCAGTCGTGCATGCCGGCGATCACGCCGACGTACTGGCCGTCGCGCAGGAACACCAGCGCCGGCCAGCGCGTGCTGGCGTAGCGGCGCGCCAGCGTGTCCTCGTCAGCTCGGCTGACGACGGCGATGGCGAAGGGCCGGGGCGCCGCGCGCTGAAGTTCGGGCAGCACGACGGCGACGTCCAGCACCTCGGGGAAACGCACCGGGTCGCCGTGGAAGAACAGCACCTGGTCGCCGGGCAAGGCCAGCAGCGTGTCCAGCGTGGCGACGCTGGCCCAGCGCGCACCGTGTTGCGTCACCAGCCGGGCGACCAGCGGGGCGCTGCCGTCGGCGGGGTCGACGGCGGGCGTGGATGCGGTGACGGGTGCATACACGGGCGCATTCACGGGTTCCAGCATGTCAGTGGTCATCGTCAGCTTTCAGTTCGGTGTCTGGCCCGTCAGCTCGGCCAGCACGCGGGGGTCGATGGCGGAGGGCAGGTGGAAGGCGTCGGCGGCATCCGGCTCGATGCCCTGCATCACCGCGTCGAGCTGGTCCAGCACGGCACCGACCTCGGCGGCCCGTTCGGCACTGATGGCTTCGCGGGCCTGGTCGAGGAAGACCAGCAGCCAGTCGCCCGGCCGTGGCGGGTCGACCAGCAGCGTGCCGACCTCGCGTGGCACGGCACGCGGGCCTTGGCCGGCGACGGTGGCGTAACCGGGGCGGGTGGCGAGCACCTGCAGGGGCAGTCCGATGCACATGGGCGGCTTTCCTTCGTGCGCGGGGTCAGCGCGACGCCTGCACCAGGAAGCGGTCGTCGCCGACGCGGCAGGCCTGCTCGGCCGGCGGGCGACCGGCCTCGTAGGCGCCCAGGGCCAAGGTCGGCACGGTCACCGCATCGTCCTGGGCCAGCGGCGCGCGGCGTTCAGCGGCGACATGGCCCCAGTCACGCAGCGTCTGCAGACCGAGTTCGAGCGCCGGCCCCATCGCCGCGCGGACGACCGGGCGCAGGCTGCCGCCGTAGTCCTCCAGCTCTTCGGGCTGGCAGCCGATCAGGCGGATGCGCTGCGGGTAGTGGCCGGTCAGCTGCGCGAGCATCAGCACCTCCTGGAAGCCGGTCTGGTGCAGGCTCATCTTCTTGGCCCCCAGGAAGCGCGGCACCTCGTCGTCGTCGACGACCTTGAGCGTGCCCGGCGGCAGGCCGTAGTCGATCGCGTCGAAGATCAGCAGGTGGCGGGCCGACTGCACATGCTGGATCAGGTAGAGCCCTTGTGTGCCACCGTCGATCAGTTGCGCCTCGGGCTGCAGGTCCCAGCGCTGCTGCAGCGCCTCGACGCAGCGCACGCCGAAGCCCTCGTCGGCCCACAGCACGTTGCCGATCCCCAGCACCGTGGTGCGGTTCGGTGCGCCGCTCATCTCTTGAAGGTCCGGAAGCCCGAGATCATCGTGCTGACGATGCTCTGGCGGCCCATGATGTCCTCGCGGATTGCTGCGTAGACATGCAGGATCACGAAGATCACCAGCGACCACATGCCCATGCGGTGCCAGGTGTGCACGTCCTGGCTCTGGCCCATCAGCGGGATCACCCAGCCGAACAGGCGGCTCTGCCACGAACCGGCCTGCGCGCCTTCGCCATACAGCGCGAAGCCGGTGCAGACCATGAACAGCGTGACGAGGAAGTAGCCCGTGAACATCGCCAGCCGCGCCATCGGGTTGTGGCCGACATACTGGTTCGGCTGCGGCACCAGGAAGGCATACCACTTGAGCATCGTCACCACCTCGCGCCAGTAGGCCCGGCTGAAGAGGGGCAGCGTGAACAGCTCGCGGGCATGGGCGTTGCCGACGATCGCCCAGTAGATCCGCCCCAGCAGACCGACCGCCAGCACGTAGCCGGCGGCGAAGTGGGCGAAGCGGATGTAGCCCATCACGAAATGGTCGCTGGCCTCGCCGGCCACGGTCGGCAGCGGCCGGCCGATGAAGTAGCCGGTGACGGCGAGCACGGTGATGGCCAGCGCGTTGACCCAGTGCCACAGGCGCACGGGGGCCTCGTAGACATAGACCGACTTGATCGACGGCGCGGCCGCGACCGCCGCGTCGTCGATGCCGGTGGCATCGGCCAGCCGGCGGGCCGGCGTGTCCAGGGTGGCGTGGTTCATGGGGCCTCCTGTGGATGGCACTCAGCGGCTCGAACGGGCCAGCAGCAGGCCGACGGCGATGGCGCCGACGGCGAGCCACAGGGTCAGCGACGGGTCGACCTGCAGCGAGCCGAACAGCTCGGCGAACAGGTCATGCACATGCCCTTGCCCGCCTTGCCCACCATGTCCGCCATGCGCCGAGGCGCCGCCCGCCAGCGTCAGGCCGATCGTGGCGGCCCAGGTCTTGTTGCGTGTCATGCGTGTCTCCTGATGGGGTTCTTCTCAGCGCACCTTGACGGTCGCCAGCTCGGCGCCGTCCGGGCTCATCACGTGGGTCGAGCAGGCCAGGCACGGGTCGAAGCTGTGCAGCGTGCGCAGGATCTCCACCGGCTGCTCGGGATTGACCATCGGCGTGTTCATCAGGCTGGCCTCGAAGGCGCCGATCTGGCCCTTGGCATCGCGCGGACTGCCGTTCCAGGTGGTCGGCACGACACACTGGTAGTTCTCGATCTTCCCGTCCTTGATGCGGATCCAGTGGCCCAGCATGCCGCGCGGCGCGGCCACGGTGCCGACGCCCTTGGCCTCTTTCGGCCAGGTGCTCGGATCCCACTTCTCGACGTTGGCGGTGGCGCGGTCACCGGCCTTGATGTTGGCGACCAGCTCGTTGAAGTCGTCGACCATCATCTCGGCGCAGTACTGGCTTTCCAGCGCCCGGGCCAGCGTGCGGCCGATGGTGGTGGGCAGCAGCTGCTGGGCGGTGTAGGTGGTCTCGGGCAGGCCCAGCGCCTTGGGGATCGCGTGGTTGATGGCCGCAGCCGACTGCTCGATCTGTTCCTTGGGCCGCTGCGCGTAGGTGTTGCCCTTCTTCGCATGGGCGTAGGCCAGGATGTAGCGCGACAGCGGGCCGACCTCGACGGCATGGCCGCGCCAGCGCGGGGCCTTGATCCACGAGTACTTGGCGCTCTCGTCGATCTGGTCGATGGCGGTGCGCGTGCCCTTGGTCTTGGCGCCCAGCTCGTAGTGCGGTTCCGTCACGCCGTCCCACGGGTGCAGGCCCTTGGTCTCGTCGGCGTACTGATACCAGCTGTGGCTGACGAACTCCTGCACCTGCTCGGGGTCGCGCGGGTCGATCGGGTGGATCTCGTCCCAGTTGCCGCCCAGGATCACGCCGCCGGGCAGCTGCTGGGTCTTCGGGTCGTAGGCAACCTTCTCGTAGGTGCCGTAGTCGGCCACGTTGGTGGCCGACAGGCCGCCGCCGTGCAGCCAGCCGGCCTGCTTGTAGATCGTGCCGATCGCGAGCACGTCGGGGATGTAGACGTTGTTGTTGAACGTCACCATCTCGTCGATGCGGGCCTTCACGAAGTTCAGCCGCTCCATGTTGATCGGCGCCCCGGCAGCCCCGTCGCCATCGAGGTTGATCGCGCAGGGCACGCCGCCGACGAGGTAGTTCGGGTGCGGGTTCTTGCCGCCGAAGATGGTGTGGACCTTGACCCATTCCTTCTGCAGGTCGAGCGCCTCCAGGTAGTGGGTCACCGCCATCAGGTTGGCCTCGGGCGGCAGCACATAGGCCTTGTTGCCCCAGTAGCCGTTCATGAAGGGGCCGAGCTGGCCGCTCTCGACGAACTTCTTCAGCCGGTTCTGGATGTCGCGGAAGTAGCCCGGCGAGGACAGCGGGTGCGACGGCGAGACCAGCTGCTGCAGCTCGCTGGTCTTCTTCGGATCGGCCTTCAGCGCCGACACCACGTCGACCCAGTCCAGCGCATGCAGGTGATAGAAGTGGACCGCGTGGTCATGCACCTGCAGCGTCTTGGCCATCATCTCGCGGATGAGGTGGGCGTTCTTCGGGATGCGGATGCCGAGCGCGTCCTCCACCGCCCGCACCGAGGTCAGCGCGTGGCAGCCGGTGCAGACGCCGCAGATGCGTTCGACGAAGGCCCAGGCGTCGCGCGGGTCGCGGCCCTTGAGGATGACCTCCAGGCCGCGCCACATCGTGCCGGTCGACACGGCGTTGCGGATGACGTTGTTGCTGTCGAGGTTGACCTCGCAGCGCATGTGGCCCTCGATGCGCGTGACCGGGTCGACGACGATGCGCCGGCCGGTGTCGTCGAGCTTGAAGCCCTGTGTCTCGTAAGCGCCCATGGCGTGGTGTCTCCTGGATGGATGGGGTTCAGCGGGCGGTGTCGGCGGTCGCCGGGCTCGATCCGGCCGGGCTCGTGCCGGCCCGCTTGATCGCCGAGACGGCCGCATGCGCCACCGCCGCAGCACCGACGACGCCGGCCGCCGTGCCGCCGATCTGGTCGGCGTTGGCCTCGACGCCGAAGGCGTGGATGTTGGTCAGGCGGTCGTAGAACGAGCCCTTGTCCCAGAAGCCGTCCTCGCTGCAGCCGATGCAGCCGTGGCCGGCCTTGATCGGGAAGCTGGTGCCCTCGTTCCACATCACCGTCGAACAGGCGTTGTAGGTGGTCGGACCCTTGCAGCCGACCTTGTAGAGGCAGTAGCCGCGCCGCGCCGACTCGTCGTCGAAGTGCTCGACGAACTGGCCCGCGTCGAAGTGGGGCCGGCGGTAGCACTTGTCGTGGATGCGCTGGCTGTAGAACATCTTCGGCCGGCCCTGGCGGTCCAGCTCGGGGATGCGGTCGAAGGTCAGCATGTAGGTGATGACGCCGGTCATCACCTCGGCGATCGGCGGGCAGCCGGGCACCTTGATGATGGGCTTGTCGGTGATCACCTGATGGACCGGCGTGGCCCGCGTCGGGTTGGGCTTGGCGGCCTGCACGCAGCCCCAGCTGGCACACGAGCCCCAGCTGATGATGGCCTTGGCGTCCTTGGCGACGTGGCGCAGCTGGTCGACGAACGGGCGCCCGCCGATGATGCAGCTCATGCCATCCTGGTTGAGCGGCGGGTTGCCCTCGACGGCCAGGATGTAGTTGCCCTTGTACTTCGTCATCACCTCCTCGAGGATCGCCTCGGCCTGGTGACCGGCGGCGGCCATGAGGGTGTCGTCGTAGTCGAGCGAGATCATCGACAGCACGACGTCCTTGGCCAGCGGATGCGCGCTGCGGATGAAGCTCTCCGAGCAGCAGGTGCATTCCAGCCCGTGCAGCCACAGCACGGGGGTGCGCGGCTTGGTCTCCATCGCATGCGCGATCTGCGGCACGAAGGCCGGCGACAGCCCCAGCGACGTCGCGGTCAGCGAACAGTATTTGAGAAAGCTGCGCCGCGAGATGCCCTGGCGCCGCATCACCTCGTAGAAGGTCTCCATCGTCTTGTCTCCTCGCTCACCGCTCCCGGGTGTGCCGATGGAGAGTTCTCAAGAGACATGCCGGAAATCAAGCCCTGCGGGTAAGTCCGGGGCTGCGTCGACAAGTGCTTGATCTGACGAGGGTTTTCGGACGCGTCTGGCGGACCCGCCGGGCGCGCTTCCGGCCGGATGGTCAGGAGCCTTCCACCGGGCCGGCCGAACCGGTCGCGGCGTGACCGGGGTGGGATCGGGGCAGTGGCTCGGCGTCGTCATGAATCTGTCATGGAATCCCCGGAAGATTCGATGGATCTAGAAATGTTAGAACGTGCGTCCGACGCACCCCGAGGAAACCGACATGCGAGTGGGCATCAATGGCATGGGCCGCATCGGCCGACTGGCGCTGCGCGCCGCGACGGGCGCAGCCGAGCGCGGCAGCGACGATCCGCGCGCGGGCAACCGGCTGGAGGTCGTGCACCTCAACGAGCTGAAGGGCGGCGCGGCGGCCACCGCCCACCTGCTGGCCTTCGACAGCGTGCAGGGTCGCTGGCGGGCCGACATCGCCGCCGAGGGCGAGGACTCGGTCCGCATCGACGACCGGCGCCTGTCGTTCTCGTCGCACGCCAGCGCCGCCGAGATCCCGTGGGGCGACCTGGGGGTGGACGTGGTGCTCGAATGCACCGGCAGGTTCCTGACGCCCGAGACGCTGCAGGGCCACCTCGACCGGGGCGCCAAGCGGGTCATCGTGGCCGCGCCGGTCAAGGTCGGCGGGGTGCTCAACATCGTCGTGGGCATCAACCACGAGCTGTACGACCCGGCGCGCGACCGCATCGTCACGGCCGCGTCGTGCACCACCAACTGCCTCGCGCCGGTGGTCAAGGTCGTGCATGAGGCGATCGGCATCCGGCACGGCCAGATCACCACGATCCACGATCCGACCAACACCAACCTGGTGGTCGACGCGCCCCACAAGGACCTGCGCCGCGCCCGCAGCGCGATGCAGAGCCTGGCGCCGACGACGACCGGCAGCGCCACCGCCATTGCGCTGATCTACCCCGAGCTGAAGGGCAAGCTCAACGGCCATGCCGTGCGCGCGCCGGTGCTCAATGCCTCGCTGACCGACTGCGTGTTCGAGATGAAGCGCGAGACCAGCGTCGACGAGGTCAACGCGCTGTTCGAGGCCGCCGCACGCGGTCCGCTGGCGGGCATCCTGGGCTACGAGACGCGCCCGCTGGTCAGCGCCGATTACGCCCGCGACACCCGCAGCTCGATCGTCGACGCCCCGTCGACGATGGTCACCGACGGCACCCTGCTGAAGGTCTACGCCTGGTACGACAACGAGATGGGCTATGCCTGCCGGATGGTCGACCTGGCCTGTCACCTGCAGCAGCGCGGCCTGTGACCGGTGCACCGCTCATGAACACGGGAACACGGAACTACGCGATCGTCACCGCAGCCTATTGGGGCTTCACGCTCACCGACGGCGCATTGCGGATGCTGGTGCTGCTGCACTTCTACCGGCTGGGCTACTCGCCGTTCACGCTGGCCTTCCTGTTCCTGCTCTACGAGGCGATGGGCGTGGTGGCCAACCTGGTGGGCGGCTGGCTCGCCACGCGCTACGGCATCAAGCGGATGCTGAGCGTCGGCCTGTTCACGGAGATCACCGGCTTCCTGCTGATGTCGGCGCTGTCGCCGACCTGGTCGGTTGCGCTGTCGGTCGCGTGGGTGGTCGGTGCGCAGGGCATCTGCGGCATCGCCAAGGACCTGACCAAGACCGCGAGCAAGTCGGCCATCAAGGCGACGGCCGGCGAGGCGTCGGGTCAGCTGTTCAAGTGGGTCGCCTTCTTCACCGGCAGCAAGAACGCGATGAAGGGCATCGGCTTCTTCCTGGGCGGGCTGCTGCTGCAGGCGGTCGGTTTCCAGGTCGCCCTGTGGATCATGGCGGGCCTGCTGGCGCTGGTCTTCGTGGGCGTGGTCGGCTTCGTGCCGCCGCTGATGGGCAAGAGCAAGGCGTCCGGGTCGGCCAAGGAACTGTTCGCCAAGAACCGGGGCATCAACCTGCTGGCCGCTGCACGCGTGGCGCTGTTCGGCGCGCGCGACGTCTGGTTCGTCGTCGGCGTGCCGGTGTTCCTGTATTCATCGGGCTGGACCTTCACGATGGTCAGCGGCTTCGTGGCCGCGTGGACCATCGGCTACGGCGTGGTGCAGGCCAGCGCCCCGGCCCTGGTGCGGCGCAGCGCCGACGGCCTGAGCACCGAGGTGCCGGCCGCGCGGCTCTGGTCGGCCCTGCTGGCCGTCGTGCCGCTGGCACTGGCCGGCCTGGTGGCGCTGCAGGTGTCGCATCTCGAATGGGTCGTGGTGGCCGGACTGGGCCTGTTCGGCTTCGCCTTCGCGGTCAACTCGTCGGTCCATTCCTACCTGGTGCTGGCCTACGCCGGCTCCGAGAAGGCCGCCGAGGACGTCGGCTTCTACTACGCCGCCAACGCGCTCGGACGTTTCTTCGGCACGCTGATGTCCGGCCTGCTCTACCAATGGGGCGGCCTGATGGCTGCGCTGCTCGGCTCGGGCGTGATGCTGCTGGCCTGCTGGCTGGTGACGCTGAACCTGCCGCTGCGGCTGGAACTGGCGCGGCCGGGGTCGGGGCAGGACGAGGCCCGGTCCGGCGAACGATCGCCGGCCTGAGCGGTCAGCGCGGCGTCGTCGTCACCAGCCGGGCCAGCTCCGCCACGCCCACCGGTGGCACCGTCAGCCAGGGCACGATGCAGGTCTGCCGGGCCAGGCCGGCGCCGATGCGCGCGATCTGGCGGCGTTCGCCGGCCAGCCGGGCGGCCAGCAGCGGATCGTGCGTTCCCGCGGCCAGCACGCTCTTGTTGATGACCCACGCATGCGGCTCGATGCGGGCGCGGCGCAGGTCTTCCTGCAGCGCGGCGGCCTGGGAGACCGGCGTCACCTCGGGCAGCGTGACCAGGATGATCCGGGTGTAGTCCGGGTCCTGCAGCCGCATCAGCGGCGTGACGATGCGGGCCGCGCCGTGGCCCTCGAATTCGCGCGTCATCTGGCGGTGGTACGCGCCGGTGGCGTCCATCAGCAGCATCGAATGCCCCGTCGGCGCGGTGTCGAGCACGACGAAGGCGCTGCGGGCCTCGCCGACGATGCGGGAGAAGGCGTGGAACACGGCCACCTCCTCGGTGCAGGGCGACTGCAGGTCTTCCAGCAGCAGCGCCCGCGCGGCCTCGTCCAGCCCGGGCGAACGGGCCGCCATGACCTTGTCGATGTAGCGCTGTGTCTCGGCCTTCGGGTCGATGCGGCTGAGCTTCAGGCCTTCGACCTCGCCGTCCAGCGTGGCCGCCAGGTGGGCGGCCGGGTCGGTGGTGCTCAGGTGGACCGAGTGGCCGCGCCGGACCAGCCCGATCGCGAGCGCAGCGGCCACGGTCGTCTTGCCCACGCCGCCCTTGCCCATGACCATGATGAGCCCGTGCCCGGCCTGGCCCAGGTCATCGGCCAGTGCGGCCAGCCCGGGCAGGTCCGGCAGATCCGGCAGATCCGGCAGATCCGGCAGATCGCCGGGTGCCGATGTCGGCGCGTCCCCCTCGTTGTCCAGGGTGTTTCCGCCATCGGCGAGCAGGGCGCGCAGGGCAACCAGGCCGACGGTGTCCCACGGACGCAGCGGCACGCGGTCCTGCGGCAGGGCCTGCAGCACGGCGGGCAGGGCGGCGAGCGCCTGTTGCCCGACCGCCTCGATCGCGCAGGCCACCGCGTCGCTGCGGTCGCTGGCGTGGAAGACGCCGTTGATCGCCAGGCGCTGGTTGCGCAGGCCCAGCGCCTGCAGGTCTTGCGACGTCCGCGCGACCTCGGCGATCGCGCCGGGCTCGGGGCGCGCCACCAGCACGACCGTCGTGCGCGCCGGGTCGCCCAGCGCGTCGAGCGCGGCCTGGAAGCGGGCCTCCTGCATCTTCAGGCCCGAGTGCGGACCGAGGCAGGATGCGCCACGGTCGTTGCCGGCCAGGAAGCCGGTCCAGGCCTTGGGCAGGCTCAGCAGCCGCAAGGTGTGACCGGTCGGGGCGGTGTCGAAGACCACGTGGTCGTAGCCGCCGGCCGGGTCGGCCAGCAGCGTCGCGAACTCGTCGAACGACGCGATCTCGGTCGTGCAGGCGCCGGAGAGCTGCTCGCGCACCGTCGCGATTTCCTCGGCACTGGCGCCGCCGTCCATCTGCGCCAGCACACGTTGGCGATAGGACTCGGCGGCCTGGTCCGGGTCGATGTTGAGGACCGACAGCCCCGGCGCGCCGGGCACCGGCACGGGCGAGTTGCGCAGCTCGATGCCCAGCATCTCGTCGAGGTTGGATGCCGCGTCGGTGCTGACCAGCAGCACCCGCCGGCCGGCATCGGCCAGCTTCAGCGCGGTGGCCGTCGACAGCGAGGTCTTGCCGACGCCGCCCTTGCCGGTGAAGAAGACGTGGCGGGTCGGATCGGTCAGGAAGCCCGGTGCCGACGCCAGACCGGCGCCGTTGCCGTTGCTGTCAGCGCCGGACACGCTGGCCGCTGGCATCGACCACCGCCTCGCCGTCTTCCTTCGTGAAGGCGCCTTGCTGCGGCGTCGGCAGGATGTCGAGCACGGCCTCGGACGGCCGGCACAGGCGGGTGCCCAGCGGCGTCACGACGATGGGGCGGTTCATCAGGATCGGGTGCGCGACCATGAAGTCGATCAGCTGGTCGTCGCTCCAGTTCGGGTCGGCCAGGCCGAGTTCCTCGTAGGGCGTGCCCTTCTCGCGCAGCAGCGCGCGCACGGGGATGCCGAGCGCGGCGATCAGCTCGACCAGCCGGTCGCGGCCGGGCGGCGTCTTCAGGTACTCGATCACCTCGGGTTCGACGCCGCTGTTGCGGATCAGCGCGAGCGTGTTGCGCGAGGTGCCGCAGGAGGGGTTGTGGAAGATCGTGATGGTGCGGTTGCTGTTGCTCATGCTGGACTCCGGGTGTGCAGGCCGGCCTCGTACCAGCCCTTGCTTTCGTTGACGATGCGGACCACGAGCAGCATCACCGGGACCTCGATCAGCACGCCGACCACGGTGGCCAGCGCGGCGCCGGACTCGAAGCCGAACAGGCTGATCGCGGCGGCCACGGCCAGCTCGAAGAAGTTGCTCGCGCCGATCAGCGCGGACGGGCAGGCCACGGCATGCGACTCGCCCAGCCGGCGGTTGAGCCAGTAGGCCAGTCCGGCGTTGAGGAAGACCTGGATCAGGATCGGCACCGCCAGCATCGCGATCACCAGCGGCTGGTCGAGGATGGCCTGGCCCTGGAACGCGAACAGCAGCACCAGCGTGGCCAGCAGCGCCGCGATCGACCACGGGCCGATGCGCTCGAGCGCCGCATCGAAGGCGGCCTGGCCGCGGCCGAGCAACCAGCGCCGCGCCAGCTGCGCGATGAGCACCGGGATGACGATGTAGAGCAGCACCGAGGTCACCAGCGTCGCCCACGGCACGACGATGGCCGACAGGCCCAGCAGCAGCGCGACGATCGGCGCGAAGGCGAACACCATGATGGTGTCGTTCAGCGCCACCTGCGACAGCGTGAACAGCGGATGCCCGCCGGTCAGCCGGCTCCAGACGAAGACCATCGCGGTGCAGGGCGCGGCGGCCAGCAGGATCAGCCCGGCGATGTAGCTGTCGGACTGCCCGGCCGGCAGCCACGGCGCGAAGACATGGCGCACGAAGAGCCAGCCCAGCAGCGCCATCGAGAAGGGCTTGACGGCCCAGTTGACGAACAGCGTGACGCCGATGCCGCGCCAGTGCTGGCGGACCTGCGACAGCGAGCCGAAGTCGACCTTCAGCAGCATCGGGATGATCATGATCCAGATCAGCAGCCCGACCGGCAGGTTGACCTGCGCGACCTCCATGCGGCCGATCGCACGCACCGGCCCGCTGAGCCACTGGCCCAGCGCGATGCCGATGACGATGCACAGGAAGACCCAGACGGTCAGGTAGCGCTCGAACACGCTCATCGGCGCGGGGCGGGCGGCGGCGGGCGCCTGAAGGACCGTGGACGACATGGGCGGGGCGTCCTCAGCAGCAGCCGGTGGACGACTTCACCGCGATGCCGATCGGCTTGCCGCGGGTTGTCGGGGTGCAGCAGGCGGCTGCCGGGGTGACCGCTGCAGGCGCGGGAGCCTCGTTGAACACGGGGATGTCGGCCAGCGTGTGGAACTGCTCCCAGGCGATGCCCTGCGGGTCGGTGATCCAGTGTTTCTCGCTGCGGGCGTAGCAGCAGGTCGTCTGGCCTTCATCGAGCAACGCCAGGTCGGCCGACTCGGCGCGCGCCTTCAGCTCGGCCAGCTCGGCCGTGTCGTCGGTCTGGAAGCCGAGATGGTCGATGCCGGCCTTCGCACCGCGCGTGGAGATCGCGAAGTTGAGGCGCGGGTCATCGAGCATCCACTTGGCGTAGTCGCCTTCGACGCGGGTCGGCTCGGCGGCAAACAGGCGCGAATAGAAGGCGACGCTCTGCGCCAGGTCGTCGACATGCAGGTGGACGTGGAAACGCTTCATGCGGGGCTCCGGATCGTCGTGGGACAAGAGGGTGTTCAGCAGACGCTGCGTCGCCGGGCAGCCGGCGCGGCGCAGGACTGGCCCATGCAGCAGTGGTCGCCGAGGTAGCCGATCAAGGCGTCCATCGCGGCCAGCGCCGGGCGGTAATGCAGATTGCGGCCGTCGCGTTCGACCTCCACCAGACCGGCGTTGGCCAGCTCCTTCAGGTGGAAGGACAGCGTCGAGCCGGGGATGTCCAGCAACGCCGACAACGCCCCCGGCGTCATGCCTTCGGGCCCGGCGCCGACCAGCGCACGGAACACGCGCAGACGAGCTTCCTGGGCCAGGGCGGCCAGGGCGATGACGGCGGTCTTTTCATCCATGATTCCAAGCTTATCGAAATGTGGGGTGGATGTCGAGAACAGCGTTGCCTTCGGCAACGTGTCTTCGTTCCCCTCTATGGAGGGGTGGCAGGCGCAGCCTGACGGGGTGGTTTGGTGGCAGGGCGCTACAGCCCGAAAACCACCACCCCCCGCCTACGGCGTACCCCTCCGGAGGAGGGGAATTGGGGGCAGGCGCTACAGCCCGAAAACCCCCCGCCTACGGCGCAACAGCGTTGCCTTCGGCAACGGGTCTTCATTCCCCTCTATGGAGGGGTGGCAGGCGCAGCCTGACGGGGTGGTTTGGTGGCAAGGCGCTACAGCCCGAAAACCACCAGCCCTCGCCTACGGCGTACCCCTCCGGAGGAGGGGAATGGGGCGGTGGCGTGCTGGGGTGGTTGGGCAGGGCGCCAGAGCCCGAAAACCACCCCCTCCCGCCGTTGGCGTACTCCCCCTTGGCAGGGGGAGAGTTGGATGCGGCTCAGCGGGCTTTGGCGATGTGCCGGGACCAGTCGTCGGGCTTGAAGCCGACCGTCGTGTGGCCGTCGGGCCAGCGCACGACCGGGCGCTTGATGACGCTGGACTGCGCCAGCATCAGGGCGCGGGCGGTCGGTGTGTCGACGACGGCGGCGCGGACGGCCTCGTCGAGCTTGCGCCAGGTGGTGCCCGAGCGGTTCACCAGCGTCTCCCAGCCGACGGCCGCGAGCCAGCCGTCGAGTTCGGGTTCGGGGACGCCGGCCTTCTTGAAGTCGTGGAAGGCATAGGGCAGGCCCTGCTCCTCCAGCCAGGCACGGGCCTTCTTGACGGTGTCGCAGTTGGGGATGCCGTAGAGCGTGATCACGGTGTCGTCTCCTGCCGGGCGTGGCAAAGGCTCACTGCCGCGCGGTGCGCACATTGCGCGGTGGCGTGGCCGGGTGGCTGGTGCGCCAGGGGTTGATGTCGAGGCCGCCGCGTCGCGTGTAGCGGGCGTAGACCTGCAGCTGGACCGGCTTGCAGCGCGTCAGGATGTCCATGTAGATGCGCTCGACGCACTGCTCGTGGAACTCGTTGTGCTGGCGGAAGCTGACGAGGTAGCGCAGCAGCCCGGCCTGGTCGATCTGCGGGCCGCTGTAGCGGATCTGCACGCTGCCCCAGTCGGGCTGGCCGGTCACCAGGCAGTTGCTCTTGAGCAGGCCGGAGGTCAGCGTCTCGGTCACCGGGTTCTGGTCGAAGGCGGCGGTCAGCAGCTCGGGCGACGGCGTGTAGGTGTCGCAGTCGAGGTCCAGCCGGTCGAGGTCGACGCCGTCGAGTTCCTCGATGCGCTGGGCCGCGAAGTCGTGTGCGCTCAGGACCTTCACGCCAACGCGCTGGCCGAAGGCGGCGCTGAGGTCGCGCTGCAGCACCTCGCGCACGGCATCGGCCGAATCGAAGCGGCTCATGTTGAAGCTGTTGAGGTAGAGCTTGAACGACTTGCTCTCGACGATCGCCGGCGACTCGCACGGCACCGTCACCTGCGCCAGCGCCACCTGCGGCTTGCCGCGCTGGTTGAGCCAGGACAGCTCGTAGGCGGTCCACAGGTCGCAGCCCATGAAGGGCAGGGCGCTGCCGCCGAGGGCGACGCCGATCTCGTCGCGTTTGGGCTGGCGCTGGATCGGGAACAGCAGCTCGGGCGCGTAGGTGTCGCGGTAGGCCGAGACCTGGCCCAGCGGCGATCCGGCCGGGTCGTGGTGGGGGGGCATGGCGGGCGTGTCGTTCATGTCACGGATTGTCGGATGCCTCGTGGCGGTCGTCGCCGTACGGGGTCGTGAAGCGGCCGGCGTCCAGGCCCTGTTCGCGCAGCCAGCGCACCATCACCGCCTCCTGGCCGTGGGTGACGATGACACGCTCGCAGCCGGTCGCGCGGATGGCACGTTGCAGGCCGGGCCAGTCGGCGTGGTCGCTCAGCACGAAGCCGCGGTCCAGGCCGGGCCGGCGGCGCGCCGAGCGCACCTGCATCCAGCCGCTGGCGAAGGCGATGGCGGGCTCGGGCGTGTCGCCTAGCCACGCGCCCTGGCGCGCCGACGGCGGGGCGACCAGCAGGGCGCGGCAGCGTTCGGCCGGGCTCAGGTCGTCCAGGCGGCGGGTCGGCGGCAGGTCGATGCCGGCGTCGCGGTAGGCCCGGTTGACGGCCTCGACGGTCGGGTGGACGGCGATCGGGCCGAGGCCCGCATCGACGCCGGCCAGCAGCCGCTGCGCCTTGCCGAAGCTGTAGCCCTGCAGCAGGCTGGGCCGGCCGGCCGCCGCGTTGTCGCGCCACCAGGTGTCGATCTGGCCGAACACCTCGGCCTCCGGGCGCCAGCGGTAGATCGGCAGGCCGAAGGTCGACTCGGTGATGAAGGTGTCGCAGCGCACCGGCTCGAACGGCGCGCAGGTCGGGTTGGCCGGCTCGCCGGGCGGGGCGTCGCCGCGCAGGTAGTAGTCGCCCGAGGCGACCCAGACGCGTCCGCCGTGTTCGAGCCGGACCTGGGCCGAACCCAGCACGTGGCCGGCCGGGTGCAGGCTGATGCGCACGCCGTGGTGGTCGACCGTCTCGCCATAGGCCAGGCCTTGCAGTCGGATGTCGCCGAGCCGCGCGCGCAGCACGCCGGCGCTGACGGCGGTGGCCAGGTAATGGCCGTGTCCGCTGCGGGCGTGGTCGGCATGGGCATGGGTGATGACGGCCCGGTCGACCCGCCGCCACGGGTCGATCCAGAAGTCGCCCGGCGGGCAGTAGAGCCCCTGCGGGCGCAGCACGACCAGGTCGTCGTCCATCGCGCGAGCCTGTCCGGCCGGACCTCAGCGGTCGGCGCGGCGGATGGCGCGCGCCAGCAGCAGCACCGGCAGCAGGCCGACCACCACGATCGCCAGCGACGGCAGCGCGGCCTCGGCCAGGCGCTCGTCGCGGGCGAGCTGGTAGGCGACCACGGCGAGCGTGTCGCTGTCGAACGGGCGCAGCACCAGCGTGGCCGGCAGTTCCTTCATCACGTCGACGAAGACCAGCAGCGCGGCACCCAGCACCGACGGCAGCAGCAGCGGCCCGTGGACCTGCCGGAACAGCCGCAGCGGGCCGGCGCCGAGCATGCGGCCGCTCTCGTCCAGGCTGGTCGGCAGGCGCGACAGCCCCGCCTGCACCGACTGCAGCGCGACCGCCGAGAAGCGCACCAGGTAGGCGTAGACCAGGCCCAGCGTCGTGCTGGTCAGCACGGTGCCCCAGGTCGATTCCGGGAAACGCTGTTGCAGCCAGCCGGCCGGCAGCAACAGGCCGATCGCGATGACGGCGCCCGGCACGGCGTAACCCAGCGAGACCACCCGCACGCCCGCCTGCAGCAGCCGGCCGGGCCGCCAGCGCAAGGCCAGCGACAGGGCCAGCGCCAGCGCGGCGGCGAGCAGCGCGGCACTGGCGGCCAGCTGCAGCGTCGTCCAGGACCAGGCCAGGAAACGTGCCCAGGGCAGGCCGAACTCGCCGTACAGCGCCTCGCGCACGACCAGCCGCAGCAGCAGGGCCACGGGGATCACGAAACCGGCCAGCACCGGCAGCGCGCAGGCCAGCACGGCGACGGCGGCGGGCAGGCCGGTCAGGCGCAGCGGCTGGGCATCGGCAGCGCGTCCGAGCGGCCGGCTGCTGGCGTAGCGCAGGCGGGCCTGGGCGCGGTGTTCGGCCCAGGCGAGCGCCCCGACGATCACCAGCAGCACGGTCGCCAGCTGCGCGGCGGCCAGCCGGTCGCCGAAGGACAGCCAGGCGCGGTAGATGCCGGTGGTGTAGGTCTGCAGGCCGAAATAGGCGCCGACGCCGTAGTCGGCCAGCGTCTCCATCAGCGCCAGCGAGACGCCGGCGGCGATGGCCGGGCGCGCCAGCGGCAGCGCGATGGTGACGATGCGCCGCACCAGTCCGGCGCCCAGCAGCCGCGCGGCCTCCAGCAGCGTCGAGCCCCGGCCGGCCAGCGCCGTGCGGGTCAGCAGGTAGACGTAGGGGTAGAGGGCCAGCACGAACAGGATGACGGCGCCCCACAGGCTGCGCACGTCCGGCCACAGCGCGCCGCGCGCGCCGGTCTGCTCGCGCAGCCAGATCTGCAGCGGGCCGCTGGACTGCAGCGTGTCGGTGTAGACGTAGGCCAGCACGTAGGCCGGCATCGCCAGCGGCAGCAGTAGGGTCAGCTCGAACAGGCGGCGGCCGGGGAAGTCGAACAGCGTCACCGCGATGGCCGCACCGGTGCCGACCACCGCCACGCCGACGCCGACCGCCACGGCCAGCACCAGCGAGCCGCGGCTGTAGCCCGGCAGCACGGTGGTCAGCTGGTGGCGCAGCACGTCGAGCGCGGCGCTGTCGAGGCTCAGCCAGGCGCTGGCGAGGGCCAGCACCGGCAGGGCCAGCAGCAGGCACAGGAGACCGAGGGCGGTGCCGGCCAGCCTCATGCAGGGCTCCGGCTGCGATCGAGAATGATTGTCATTGGCATGCGCTGGCTATGATAGGTCGAGCACCCAGGCGGCCCCGTCCGTGATCCCCAGCATGTACCTCCAGATCGACCAGACCACCGTCCAGTACGCCGGCAGCGCGCGCCCGGCCGTGAACCACGTGTCGCTCGGGCTGGCACGCGGCCGGATCGGCGCGCTGCTGGGGCCGTCGGGCTGCGGCAAGACGACGCTGCTGCGGGCGGTCGCCGGGCTGGAGCGGCTGCAGTCGGGCCGGATCTCGCTGGACGGCCAGCCGGTCAGCGACGCCGCCAGCGGGCTGCACCTCGACGCCCGCGAACGCCGCGTCGGCATGGTGTTCCAGGACTACGCGCTGTTCCCGCACATGACGGCGGCGCAGAACGTCGCATTCGGGCTGCACGGCCTGTCGCGCGCGGAGCAGCGCGACCGGGTTGCGCAGATGCTCGACCTGGTCGGCCTGGGCGGCGCGGCGCGGCGCCTGCCGCACCAGCTGTCGGGCGGCCAGCAGCAGCGCATCGCGCTGGCCCGGGCGCTGGCGCCGCAGCCGCGCCTGCTGCTGATGGACGAACCGTTCTCCAGCCTCGATGTCGACCTGCGCGAGCGGCTGGCGCAGGAGGTCCGCGCGATCCTGAAGCAGACCGGCACGACCGCGCTGTTTGTCACCCACGACCAGATGGAGGCCTTCGCCGTGGCCGACGAGGTCGGCGTGATGCAGCACGGCCAGCTCGACCAGTGGGACGAGCCGTACGCGCTCTACCACCGCCCGGCAACCCGTTTCGTCGCGACCTTCGTCGGGCATGGCGTCTTCACGCCCGGCGAGGTCCGTGTCGACGCCGGCGGCGCGCGGGTGCTGACGCCGCTGGGCGAACTGGCCGATCCGCAGGAATGCCCGATGCCCGACGCCAGCGGCCGCTGCGAGGTGCTGCTGCGCGCCGACGACATCGTCCACGACGACGACAGCCCGGTGAAGGCGCGCATCCAGGCCAAGGCCTTCCGCGGCTCGGAGTTCCTCTACACGCTGCAGCTGGCCAGCGGCGAACAGGTGCTGGCGCACGTGCCGTCACACCATGACCATGCCGTCGGCGAGTGGATCGGCGTGCGGGCCCAGGTCGACCATGTCGTGACCTTTCCCCCGGCCCCCGCAGCCGGGGGGTGACCATTGCCACGGAAACAGCATGAAACAGCCGGGAAGGCCGTGCTGATCGACCTTTCCAGAGGCCTGCAAGCCTGCTGGGTCACGGGGCCGACACCTATACTCCCGTGCCATGCAGAAGGGGTCTGATGTCAGGCCCGGCGAGGATGGACATCATGGGTAGCAAGTTGAAGGTGGCGGGCTGGGTGCTGGCAGGAGCGGTGGCCGGGGCCCTGGCGACGATGCAGTTGCAGGCCACCGCGCGCAGCGCGATGTCGCCGCTCCCCATCGAGGACATGCAGCAGCTCGCGGCGGTCTTCGATCTCGTCAAGCGCTCGTACGTCGAGCCGGTCGACGAGAAGAAGCTGATCCGCGACGCGATCGGCGGCATGGTGGCCGGGCTGGATCCGCACTCGGCCTACTTCGAGGGCCAGGCCTTCAAGGAATTCCACGAGGGCATCAGCGGCAAGTTCACCGGCGTGGGCATCCAGATCGAGATGGAGGACGGCCTGGTCAAGGTGGTCTCGCCGATCGAGGGCTCGCCCGCCGACCGCGCCGGCATCAAGACCGGCGACCTGATCACCCGCATCGACGACACGGTGGTCAAGGGCCTGACGATGGACCAGGCCATCAAGCGCATGCGCGGCCCGAGCAACACCAAGGTGATGCTGACCATCCTGCGCAAGTCCGAGAACCGCACCTTCCCGGTCAGCATCGTGCGCGAGGAGATCAAGACCAAGAGCGTGCGCTCGCGGGTGGTCGAGCCGGGTTACGCGTGGATCCGCATCAACCAGTTCCAGGAACCGACGCTGCGCGACTTCGCCGAGCAGCTCAAGGACATCCTCAAGCAGGAGCCCAGCCTCAAGGGTCTCGTGCTCGACCTGCGCAACGACCCGGGCGGCCTGCTCGACGTGGCGGTGGGCGTGACGGCGGCCTTCCTGCCGCGCGACGCGATCGTCGTGACGACCAACGGCCAGATCGCCGAGTCGCGCAGCACGCTGCGTGCGGCGCCGGCCTACTACTCGCGTGACGGCAACGACGTGCTGGCGAGCATCCCGGCGCTGATCAAGAACGTGCCGGTGGTGGTGCTGGTCAACGAGGGCTCGGCCTCGGCCAGCGAGATCGTGGCCGGCGCGCTGAAGGACCACAAGCGCGCCGTCATCATGGGCTCGCAGACCTTCGGCAAGGGGTCGGTGCAAAGCGAGCTGACGCGTCTGCCGATGCCCAACACGTCGCTGAAGATCACCACCGCGCGCTACTACACGCCGTCCGGCCAGTCGATCCAGGCCAAGGGCATCGTGCCGGACGTGCTGGTCGACGAGACCGCCGAGGGCAGCCCGTTTGCCGTCCTGCGCATGCGCGAGGCCGACCTTGACCGTCACCTGGGCGCCGCCGCCGGAGCCAGCGATGCCAAGAAGGACGCCGCGCGCGAGAAGGCTCGCGAAGAGGCGCTGAAGAAGCTCGAGGAAGCCAACGCATCGGCCAGCAAGGACAAGGCGCCGCCGCGTCTGCCCGAGTTCGGCTCCAACGAGGACTTCCAGCTGCAGCAGGCGCTCAACCGCCTGAAGGGCAAGACGGTCCAGGTCAGCAAGACCCAGGTCGAGCGCAAGCCCGGCGAGGCCGCGACGAACTGAAGCGTCACGGCGCACCAATGCGAAGGGGCCTGCGGGCCCCTTCGTCGTTTGGGGCCGCATTCGTTGACTATCCTTGCGACCCTCAGCGGGAACACCTCCATGACCGATCAACCTAGCGACGACCTGAACGACGACCAGCTGCTGCGCTACAGCCGTCACATCCTGCTCGACGACCTGGGCGTCGAGGGCCAGCGCCGCATCGTGCGCGGCCATGCGCTGGTGATCGGTGCGGGCGGGCTGGGCTCGCCGGCGCTGCTCTACCTCGCCAGTGCCGGCGTCGGCACGATCACGCTGGCCGACCACGACACCGTCGACCGGACCAACCTGCAACGCCAGATCGCCCACACCGATGCGCGCGTGGGTTGGCCGAAGGTCACGTCGGCGGCCGCGACCGTCGCGGCGCTCAACCCCGAGGTCACCGTCCGCCCGATGCAGCAGCGCGCCGATGCGGCGCTGCTCGACGCCTGGGTGGCCGAGGCCGATGTCGTGCTGGACTGCAGCGACAACTTCGCGACCCGGCACGCGGTCAACGCGGCCTGCGTCGCGCACCGCAAGCCGCTGGTGTCGGGGGCCGCGATCGGCTTCGATGGCCAGATCTCCGTGTGGGACAGCCGGGGCGATGCGCACCCCTGCTACGCCTGCGTCTTCCCGCCCGATGCCGGCATGGAAGAGGTCCGCTGCGCGACGATGGGCGTGTTCGCGCCGCTGGTGGGCATCATCGGCACGATGCAGGCGGCCGAGGCGCTCAAGCTGCTCGCCGGCATCGGCACCTCGCTGGCCGGACGGCTGCAGATGCTCGATGGCCGCACGCTCGAATGGACCGAGATCCGGGTCGGCCGCGACACCACCTGCACGGTCTGCGGCAAGCGTCACTGAGACCGCCACCGCGCCGGTCCTGACCTTGCCTTGACACCGTCCGCCGCTATCCTGAGTCCATGGACAAGCATCACCCCAAGAACGCGCCCGGTCGTTCGACCGTGCGCAACTTCCCCAGCGCCGAGGAAGAGGCGCAGGCCCTGAAGCTGCCGTCGCGCTACAGCGGTCCGGAGAGCGCCTACAGCCTGGCCTTTGCCGACAACGCCTTCCTGCTGCGCGACGAACTGCGGCCGGTGCGCATGCAGCTGGAGCTGCTCAAGCCCGAGCTGGTCCAGCAGGAACAGGGCATCGAGCAGACCATCGTGATCTTCGGCAGTGCCCGCATCGTGCCGCCGGAGACGGCGGCCGAGCGCATCGCCGAGGCCGAGGCGGCGGGCGATGCCGCTGCCCTGGCGCGTGCCCGCACGCAGCAGCAGATGAGCCGCTACTACGACGAGGCGCGCCGTTTCGCGAGCATCGTGACCGAGCAGTCGCGGCGCCTGGAGACGCCGATCTATGTCGTCACCGGTGGCGGCCCCGGCATCATGGAGGCCGGCAACCGTGGCGCGCACGAGGTGGGCGGCAAGAGCATCGGCCTGAACATCGTGCTGCCGCACGAGCAGGAGCCCAACGCCTACATCACGCCGGAACTGTGTTTCCAGTTCCACTACTTCGCGCTGCGCAAGATGCACTTCGTCATGCGCAGCATCGCGCTGGTCTGTTTCCCCGGTGGCTTCGGCACGCTCGACGAGCTGTTCGAGACGCTGACGCTGATCCAGACCGGCAAGTCGCGCCGCCGACCGATCCTGCTGTTCGGGCGCGAGTTCTGGACCCGCCTGATCAACTTCGAGCTGCTGATCGAGACCGGCATGATCGGCGCGGACGATGTCCGCCTGTTCCAGTTCGTCGAGACCGCGGACGACGCCTGGGAACACCTGTCGGCCTATTACGACCTGGACCGCTCCGAGCCGCAGGCCGGTGCCCATGCCGAGGATGTCTGAGATGAGTGACCCGCGCAGCCAGCCGCCCCGGATCGTCGACCTGATCGGCGTTCCGACCGATGTCGGTGCCTCGGCCCGGGGGGCCTCGATGGGACCGGAGGCCTTGCGCGTGGCGGGCATCCGGCAGCGCCTGGAGGCCCATGACCTGGTCGTGCACGACCGCGGCAACGTCAGCGGTCCGGCCAATCCGTGGCTGCCGCCGAACGATGGCTATCGCCATCTCGACGAGGTGGTGGCCTGGAACCAGCTGGCGCACGACGCCGTCCATGCCAGCCTGAAGGCCGGTCACCTGCCCATCATGCTGGGCGGCGACCATTGCCTGGGCGTCGGCTCGATCAGCGCCGTGGCGCGCCACTGCCGCGAGACCGGCCGCAAGCTGCGGGTGCTGTGGCTCGACGCGCACGCCGACTTCAACACCTCGGCCATCACCCCCAGCGGCAACATCCACGGCATGCCGGTCGCATGCCTGTGCGGGCTCGGTCCGGCCGCGTTGACGAGCATGTCGGGGGCGGTGCCGGCGATCTCGTCGAAGGCGATCCGGCAGATCGGCATCCGCAGCGTCGATGCCGGCGAGAAGCGCCTGGTGCACGAGCAGGACATCGAGGTCTTCGACATGCGCTACATCGACGAGATGGGCATGCGCCATGCAATGGAGCTGGCGCTGGCCACGCTCGACGATCGCACCCACCTGCACGTCAGCTTCGACGTCGACTTCCTCGACCCCGGCATCGCGCCGGGCGTGGCGACCACCGTGCCCGGCGGTCCGACCTACCGGGAAGCCCAGCTGTGCATGGAGATGATTGCCGACACCGGCCGGCTGGCCTCGCTGGACGTCGTCGAGCTCAACCCCGCCTTCGACCTGCGCAACCAGACCGCCGAACTGGCCGTCGACCTGGTCGAGAGCCTGTTCGGCAAGAGCACCCTGATGCGCAAGTGAGGCGGCAGGGCCTTAGCGGCTCGATTCCGAGACGATGTACCACTCGGTGCCGCGACGTTGCCAGACCAGCACCTTCTGGCTCTTGTCCTTGACCGTGCCCGAGCTGTAGTCCTGGTCGAAACGGGTCTCGACGCGGGTCGGCGAGATCGTCTTGCGCTGGACATTGCTGATGCGCAGGTCGATCGGGCCGGGCTTGCGCAGCAGCTTGGTGCGGTTGTCGAACCAGGCCTTGCGCGAGACCTTGGCGGGCTGGAACTTGGCGTCGTAGAAGCTCAGGTAGCGCGTGACGTCCTTGCTGGACCAGGCCGCCGACCAGTCCAGCAGTCGCTGCGAGACCGACGAGACGGCCGGCGCCTCGGCGGGGGCGGGCGGCAGCGAACGGGCGGCCGGCGCCGGTGAGGCGGCGGGCGGTGCGGTCACGGCCGAGACCTCGAACGGCGCGGTCTGACGGGCACGGGCGTCCAGATCGGACTTGGTCGTCAGGGCCAGTTCGGTGGCGCTGACCGGGCAACGCGTGGCCGCGTCGTTGTCGGCCTGCCAGAAGCGACCGTCTTCCGGCTCCTCGTTGGCCTCGCTGGCACGCACCAGTTCCAGGACCGCGACCAGCATGCTCGAAGAGGCGTGCGTGCGCGCCTTGGCGATCGACAGGTCATGTTCAGCCGAGGTCAGTGCACGACGCGCGACGTACAGCTCGTTCTCGGCGTTCAGCACGTCCAGCAGGCTGCGCTGGCCGATGTCGAACTGCTGGCGATAGGCGTCGCGGGCCTTGGCGGTCGACTGGACGTTGCGGTCGAGATAGCCGATCTGCTCGGTCTGCGTGCGCACATCGTTGAAGGCGATCGCCGCCGCCTGGCGGGCGTCGCGGCAGGCCTTGTCACGCTGGTCGGCCGCCTGGTTCAGCAGGTTGGTCGCCTGGCGGATGCGCGACTGGTCGGCACCGCCGTTGAACAGGTTCCAGTTGAGATACAGGCCGGCGGTGGTCTCGCGCTTCTGCGTCGGCACGCCGTCGAAGTTGTTGCCGGCGCCGCTGCGCAGGCGAGCCTCGACACGTGGCTGCCACAGGCCGTCGCGCTCCTTGCTCTGCGACTGCGACGAACGGTAGTTCTCGACGGCGGCCGCCACCAGCGCATTGCGCTTGACGCTCTGTTCGACCGCCTTGCCGGCCGAGACCGGCAGGCCGCGGTCCAGCGCATTGCCCAGCGGCAGGTCGGCGGGCGGTAGCGCGCCGACGATGCGGCGGTAGCGCTCGGTCACGTCATGCAGGTTGGCCGTCTCGGTGGCCAGATTCGATTCGGCCAGCGCCAGACGCGCGCCGACCTGTTCCAGGTCGACGCCGCGGCCGACACCCGCCTTGACGCGCGACTGGATCTGCTCGAACACCTGGCGGTGCTGGACATAGTTGTCCTCGGCCAGTTGCACCAGCTTGCGGGCACGTGACACGTCGTAATAGGCGCGGGTACTTTCGAGCGCAGCCTGTTCGCTCGCATCGATGAATTCGAAATACCGAACTAGACGCGCGTGGTCGAGTCGCTGGACCTGGTTGACGGTACTCAGCCCGTCCCACAGCAATTGCGTCGCGGTCAGGGCCACGCCGGTGCTGTTCATCGTGCTGTTGATCGGCGTGCGGTTCTCGATGCGGTCGCGGATTCGTGCCGCATCGGCACTCAGGTCGACTCGCGGCAAATACGCGCCGCGTGCCACGCCGACTTCCTCGACAGCCGCCCGGAAAGCATTCAGGCGGGCGGTGACTTCCGGGTTGGTGGAAATCGCGCGTTGCGCCGCATCCTTCAGCGGATCGGCCGCAGGACCCTGCGACCAGGCCGGGAAAACCATGGCGATCTGGCAGGCCAGCGCCAGTTTTCCAATCATCGGGAAGGACGGCTTGATCATGGTGGTGGCAGATGCGGAACCGCATCGATATTAATTTTGGACATTATTCCACAGCGCCCTGTGCTTGGGCAAGGCAACCCAAGCGAGACGTTCGATAAGCGGCGGCTTTTCGGCCTTGCAGTGCCTTCTGGGTGTCGCCGGTGCATGCTCAACTTGCCGGACTGCCGACCGATAAGGTAGCGATGCCGAGATTCCTGCCGATCCTGCAAACCGCCAGCGGGTCACAACTTGTGACCGGAAGGCGGGTTTTCGGCATTTTTTCTCTGCATCTGCGGCGCCTGTCGTCGGGACTTCTGCTGATGTTGCTGGGTCTGGCGCTGCTGCTCGCCGGCCGGGATTCGTCGGCCTGGGATGTGGATCGACTGCGACAGTCGGCCCTGCGCCAAGGCGGGCAGGCGCCCGAGGCGATGCGCTCGCTGGTCGATCTGGTCAGCCAGCTGGCCGGGCAGGACGACGAGACCCGGCTCCAGCAGGTCAACCAGTTCGTCAATCGGCGGGTGATGTTCCGCGACGATATCGACGTGTGGGGCCAGATCGATTATTGGGCGACGCCCATCGAGATGCTCGGCCGGGGTGCTGGCGATTGCGAGGACTATGCGATCGCCAAGTACTTCAGCCTGATCGCCGCCGGCGTCCAGCCGGCGCGCCTGCGGCTGGTGTATGTGAAGGCGACCTTGAACGGCCCGGGCGGCTCCAGTCAGCAGGCGCACATGGTGCTCGCCTACTATCCGGTGCCGGGCGCGAGCGACCCCTCGATTCTGGACAATCTCGTCCCCGAGATTCGCCCGGCATCGCGCCGACCGGATCTGTCGCCGGTATTCAGTTTCAACGCCGAAGGGCTCTGGACCGGAACCCAGGGTCCGGGTGCCGGCGATCCGCTGGCGCGTCTGTCGCGCTGGCGTGATTTGCTCGCGCGGGCCCGTGAACAGGGTTTTCTGTGATGTCTTGTAACTCCGTGGGTGCCTTATGTCCCTGATACGCCAGGTGCGCGCCTTGGTGGCCACCCTGATCCTGTTTGCACTGGTCGGCAGCGTGCTGGTGACGACCTGGACGGCGCGCAGTTATCTGCAGACCCAGCTGGCGCTCAAGAACAGCGACAACGCCCAGTCGCTGGCGCTGACGCTGACCCAGCAGGGCGGTGACCGCAGCCTGATCGAGCTGGCGATCGCCTCGCAGTTCGACATCGGCCACTACCAGTCGATCCGGCTGCTGTCGCCACAGGGCGGCGAGCTGTTCGTGCGCCGGGCCGAGCCCCGGTTGTCGGACGTGCCGGTCTGGTTCGAGCGTCTGGTGCCGATCGACTCCATTCCCGGCCGCGCCGAGGTCACGTCGGGCTGGACCCCGATCGGCCAGGTCGAGGTCGTCAGCCAGCCGGTCTTCGCCTATGCCGACCTGTGGAACGGTGCGCTCAGCACGACGGTCTGGATGCTGCTGCTGGGTGTCGTCGCGGGCGTGGTCTCGCACGTCGCGGTGCTGCGGCTGCGCCGTCCGCTGGACGCCGTCGTCGCCCAAGCCGAGGCGCTCAGCGAACGCCGCTACGTCACCACCGAGGAGCCGGCGACCCCCGAGCTGCGGGCGCTGGCCCGGGCGATGAACACGATGGTCGAGCGGGTCCACAGCCAGTTTGTCGAGCAGACGACCGCGCTGGAACACCTGCGCCGTCTGGCCAACGAGGACGGGCTGACCGGCCTGTCCAACCGCAGCCATTTCCTGGCCCAGCTGCAGGCCCGCCTGGACCATGAAGGGCCGGGTGCCGGCCATCTGCTGCTGCTGCGGGTGACCGGGCTGGCCGAGCTGAACCGGCAGCGTGGTCACCTGGCCACCGACGCGATGCTCAAGCTGCTGGCCGACCGACTTCGCCTGCCGCTGGGCACGCTGTCGCCGCTGTTCTGCGGTCGCCTGAACGGCAGCGACCTGGCCGTCGTGCACGGCCCGGCCGGCTGGCATGACGGCGTGCCGGTCGAGCTGATGACGCGCCTGGTCGAGCGGCTCCAGTCCTATGAGGGCGTCGCGGTGGTGCTGGCGGTGCAGCCGCTGGTGGTCGGCCAACCGATGCCCGAGGTGCTGGCCGCCGCCGACGCCGCGCTGGCCCGGGCCGAGGCGCGCGAACCCGGCGCGATCGAGTTCGGTGCCGCCGCGACCAGCCACGCCACGCTCGGCGGCGAGCAGGCCTGGCGGCTGGCGATCCGGCAGGCGGTGGTCGAAGGTCGCGCGCAGCTGGGCGAGTTCCCGGTGGTCGACCGCGAAGGCCGGCTGCTGCACCTCGAATGTCCGCTGCGCCTGCAGCTGCTGCCGGCCGGTCCGCTGGAGGTCGCCGCGCACTGGTTGCCCCACGCGATGCGCACCGGGCTGATGCCCGAGATCGACCTGTGCGCGCTCGACCTGGCCCTGCGCGCCATCGCCGCCGACGGCCGGCCGCGCTGCGTCAGCGTCTCGCCGGTGTCCCTGCTGACGGTCGGCTTCCTGCCGCGTCTGCTGGCACGGCTGCGCTCGGCCGGTGCGGCGGCCACGCGGCTGTCCTTCGACGTGGATGCCGTCCAGGTGGCACGCCAGCCCGATGCGCTGGTCGAACTGGGCCGGCAGGTCCGCGCGCTGGGCGTGCGGGTGGGGCTGGAACACGCCGGCGAGCGGGTACCCGACTTCGCGCTGGCCGCCCAGGCCGGCATCGACTACGTCAAGCTGTCGCCGTCGCTGGTGCATGAACTGGCCGAACAGCCGGCACGCCAGCAGTTCGTTCGTGGCCTGGTCTCGACGCTGCGCGGGCTGGGGCTGCAGGTCGGAGCCGAGGGCGTGGCCCGTCCGGAAGATCTGGACAGCGTGCGCGACGTCGGCTTCGACGCCTGGACCGGACCGGCGGTCCGGCCCTGAGCGCTCAGGTGGTCGTGATGTCGGCCAGCAGTTTGCCGTGCGCGACCATCGCCGAGACGATCTGCGCATCGGTCGCGTCGGCCCCCAGGCCCAGGCCCGCGTGCAGGTCGACGCCTTGCAGCGTGATGCTCATGTTGGCGGCGCCCTGACCGTCGTTGTTGACGGTCACGACGGTGTTGCCGCCGACCTGGGCGAAGTCCAGGTACTGCCCGATGTTGCCGGTGGTCGCGCCGACCAGCAGGTCGCGCAGGTCGAGCACGTCGCCGTTCTGGCTTGCCGGTGCGGTGTCGAAGTTCTGGACCTGCCAGGCGTGCGGTGCGACCTCGGTGCCGGCGTCGGCCAGGCTCCAGGCGAACACGTCGCTGTGGCCGGCCAGGCCCGTCAGCGTGTCGGCCGTCGGTGCCGTGGCGCTCTGGGCCACCGCCAGCGGCGCGGCGGGCGTGTCGGCCACCTGCACGTTGTAGATGGTCGATTCGGTGCTGCCGCCGGCCCGGACCGTGAAGTCGAAGGTGCTGGGTTGCAGCACGCCGTCGGGCAGGCCGTTCCGGGTGGGGGAGATGAAGTCGGTGTCGGGCGTGTAGGTGATGCGATGGGCATCGAGCAGCGTGACGGTGCCGTGGTCGACCACGATGCTGCCGCCGATCGTGATCGCCTGGCCATTGATGCGCGTGACGGTCGCGCCCGGATCCTCGAAGCCGTTGGTCAGGTCGACCGTGAAGGGCGTGTTCTTGGTCGTCAGCGTGGTCGCCGAGACGATGTCGGTGACCGCCTGGACGACCAGGTTCGAGGTCGGGCTGTTGACCGTCGCGATGCCGTCGTTGACCGACAGGCTCAGCGTCGGCGTCGGCTGGCCGGCGGCCGGAACACCGTTGGCGTGGCTGTACTGGTCGGGGTTGTTCAGGAAGGTCGAGCCGTTCAGCGCCGCATTGATCGCGGCGGCCGTGCCGACCAGGTGGACGCTGCCGGTGCCGTTGTCCGAGACGGACTGCAGGCCTCCGGTCGTCGTCGAGCCCAGCGAGAACGTGCCCTGGGTGACGTTGACGGTGACCGACAGCAAGGTGTCCGGGCCGTCGGCATCGGACACCCGCAGCGCGTTGGCGCCGGTGAAGACGATGGCGCTGTCCTCCAGCGTCGTCAGGCCGGCCGCGCCCGTCGAGGGCAGTGTGATGACGGGCAGGTCGTTGACCGAGGCGACGTTGAGCGTCGCGGTGGCCGGGGCGCTCTCCAGGCTGCCGTCGCTGATCGTGTAGGTGAAGCTGGCCTGGCCGTTGAAGTTCGCGGTCGGCGTGAAGCTCACGCTGCCATCGGCGTTCAGCGTGGCGGTGCCGCCGGTGCCGCTGGTGACCGAGACGATGCGCAGCTGGTCGTGCGGCGTGTCGACGTCGGTGTCGTTGGACAGCAGCTGCGCGGCGGTGAAGTTCGCGACGACGTCCTCGGTCGCCGCCAGGCTGTCGTTGACGGCGACCGGGCGGTCGTTGATGGGCTGCAGGTCGATCACCGTCTGGCCATTGGTGACGTTGGTGCCGTCGCTGACGCTGTAGGTGAAGTTGCCGACCGGCGTGCCGGGCAGGTAGTCGGCCGGCGGCTGGTACTGCAGGCCGGCCAGCTGGGTCGCGCTGATCGTGCTGCCGTTGGTGACCGGGGTGCCGTCGGCCATCAGCACGGTGCCGATGACGGGCAGGCCGGTGACGGTGATGGTCAGCGTCGTGCCGGCGTCCGGGTCGGTCGGGGCGGTCAGGCCGAGGTTGACGTTCGCGCCTTCCTCGAACGGCTGGATCACCGATGACGACACGATCGGCGACGAGTCGTCGTCCAGGATGGTCACCAGCTGCGTCACGCCGCCGACGGTCAGCGCGAAGGTCTCGTTGTTCTCGTCGAGCGCGTCGGGCTGGGTCAGGATCTCGATCGTGAAGCCGGTGACGCCGGCCGGCACGGTGATCGAGCCACCGCTGACCACGATCGGCTGGCCGCCCGGGTAGGTGACGGTCATCAGGCCCAGGTCGGTCGCCGGATCGGCGGCACCGGTCGCGCCGCTGGCCTGGCCGGCCAGGCCGACGTTGAAGGTCGTCGGCGTGCTGGACGGGTTGCTCAGCACGACGTCATAGGTGACGGTGTTCGGCGCGGTCGTGCCTTCGAGCACGTCGGCGATGTTGTCGTTGCCGACGGTGTCCGGGTTGCGCGGCGTCACCGTGACGACGGTCGGCACCGGGTCGTCATCGAGGATGAAGCCGACGCCGCTGCCGCCGCCGGCCGGCAGGTCGGTCGCCGGGTCGGTGATGCGGCCGATCAGCGTCAGCGATTCGGTCGGCTCGTGGATGTTGTCGGGCACCAGCGTCACGCGGACCTGGATGGTGGTCGTGCCGGTGGGCACCTGCACGACGGTGCCGGTGGTCCAGGTGACGCCGTCCAGCGAGTGCTCGATCTGGCCGTAGTCGACGATCGGCGTGGCGGTGTCGGCCGGGCCGCCGGTGTCGAGGTTGATCACCAGCGGCCGGTCGGCCGGCTGGGTCAGCGTGATCGTGAAGGGCAGGGTGCCGCCGCCTTCGTTGGCCGACGTGCTGGCGATGGTCAGCGCCGGGATGACGGTGGCGATGCCGGCGTTGACGTCGTTGCCGAGCAGCTCGGGCGCGATCAGCTCGCCGAAACCGCGCTGGTCGCCGCCGGCGCCGGCGATGTCCCAGGACTGGCCGCCGACCGCTTCCTCGATCCGGCCGATGCGCAGGCCCGGCAGCAGCGAACCCGGGTCGCCAATACCGGCCGACGGCGGGTCGATCAGCAGGTCGTTGCCCATCGGGCTGCGCGCCAGGCGACTGCCTTCGGCGTTCATCTCGACGATGCCGTCCTGCGACGTCAGGATCATGTCGCCCTTGCGGATCTCGTCGCCGACCTTGAGCTGGCGCAGCGTGCCGTCGGGCGTGCGGATCACCACCTCGCCGGTGATGCCCAGCACGATGCCGGCGGGCAGGCGGGCCGGGACGTAGTCGGGGATCAGCTGGACCGACTTCAGGCTCGGGATGTCCTGCGGCGCCGAGGCGGCACTCGCGGCCGCTGCGGCGGCGGCAGCCACGCCCGGATCGGCCTCGGGAGCCAGGTTGTCGGTTGTATCGGCCATGACGTCGTGCACTCCAAGCTTGCAGCGGGTCGCCGGAGACTGCTCAAGGAAGGCAGTCTGACCAACTTCAAGCAATGGTTGAAGTGACCCATGTATGGAGTTGAAGCATATCGCTTCGACTGCAGGACGACGATTCCGAAACCGCCGGATTGATACGCGTCACACACCTCGAAACACATATCTGGTGCATGTGACGCGTGCAGAAGTCACGAACCGTGCAGGGCGCGAAATTTTCAGTTCAGGTCGGCGGTCGACCGGCCGCTCAACGTTCCCGCAAGGCGTAGGCGCGGGCCTTCAGGATCGGCTTGAGCAGGTAGGACAGCACCGACTTCTTGCCCGTCAGGATGTCCACCGTCGCGGTCATGCCCGGGATGATGGGCTGGTCCTCGCCGAACTCGGGCCGGGTCGTGCGCACGCGGACGAGGTAGTAGGCGTTGCCGCGCTCGTCGATCAGCGTGTCCGGGCTGATGTTCTCGACCACGCCGTCCAGGCCGCCGTAGATCGAGAAGTCGTAGGCGGTGAACTTCACCGAGGCCGCCTGGCCGGGGTGGATGAAGGCGATGTCCTTGGGCTCGACCCGGGCCTCCAGCACCAGCGTGTCGTCCAGCGGCACGATCTCGACGATGTCCTTGCCCGGCTGCAGCACGCCGCCGACGGTGTTGGCCAGCAGGCGCTGGACCCGCCCGCGCACCGGTGACCTGACCTGCGCCTTGCTCACCTTGTCGGCCAGCGCCACGGCGCCCTGGTTGAGCGCGCTGAGGCGTCCGAGCACGTCCGACAGTTCGCGGCGGGCCTCGTTGCGGAACTGGAGTTCGGTCTCCTGGCGCTTGCGGCGGGCCTCGCCGATGGCGGCCTGGACCCGCGCGATCTGGGCGGCGGCCTGCTCGACGTCGCCGCGGTTGCGGCTGACCTCGCGGTCCAGCCGCAGCACCTCGACCTCGGAGATGGCGCCGGTCGCCAGCAGCGGCCGGGTCTTCTGCAGTTCCTGGCGCGAGATCGCCAGCGCGCGCTGGGCGGCCGACTGGCGGGCGCGCGCCTCGCCGAGTTCCTGTTCGCGCTGGTTGAGCTGCTGCTCGCTGACCGACAGGGTCGCCTGCAGCTCGCTGACGCGGGCGTTGTAGAGGTTGCGCTCCTCGTCGACGATGCGGCCTTCCTCTGCATTGCCCGGCTGCGGCGCCGGCGGGTTGAAGCTGGCGCCCTCGGCCAGCGCCTTCAGCCGGGCCTGGCGGACCTTCAGCGCGAACACCTGGGCGGCGCTCTCGCGCACGCCCGAGGTCGCGCGGGTCTCGTCGATGCGCAGCAGCAGCTGGCCTTCCTCGACGTTGTCGCCCTCGCGCACCAGGATCTCCGAGACCACGCCGCCGTCGAGCGACTGCACCACCTGCAGCTGGCGCGACGGGATCACCTTGCCGTCGCCGCGCGTGACCTCGTCGATCTGGCCGACCGCCGCCCACAGCAGCAGCACGCCGACCGTCAACGCGACGACGCGGACGATGCGCTGGGCGCGCGCCGTCTGCTCGCGGCTCATCAGGTCGAGCGCCTCGTATTCGTAGTTGAAGCGGTTCTGGCGCGAGCGCTGCTCGGCGCCCGGATCGGGCAGGTCGTCGACGGTGCGGCCGAAGACCTGGCTGAGCACGCGATGGGCGATCAGGCGGGCGCGCTCGAAGCGGCCGGGTTCGGTGGCGGCTTCCGGCGCGGCGGAGGCGGCCGAGCCGATCAGCGTCGTCTGGCCAGCCGGCGCGGTGTCGGGGCGGGGGGTGTCGTTGGCGCTCATGCGGCCCTCGTGATCCGGCCCGACTGCAGGGCCTCCAGGACGGCGTCGCGCGGGCCGTCGGCGACGATGCGGCCGGCGTCGACCACCACCACGCGGTCGACCAGCGCCAGCATCGAGGTGCGGTGCGTCACCAGCACGACCGTGCGTCCGACCGAGAACTCGGCGACCTTGCGGGTCACCATCGCCTCGGTCGAGAAGTCCATCGCGCTGGTCGGCTCGTCGAGCAGCAGCAGCGGCGCGTTGTGCAGCAGCGCGCGGGCCAGGCCGACGCTCTGGCGCTGGCCGCCCGACAGCAGCTCGCCGCGTTCGCCCACCGGCAGGTCGTAGCCGCGCGGGTGGCGGTGGATGAACTCGGTCAGGCAGGCGATCTCGGCGGCGGTCGCGACCGCCTGGTCGTCCGCGTAGGGCATGCCGAGCGTGATGTTCTCGCGCAGCGTGCCGTAGAACAGCGTGATGTCCTGCGAGACGTAGGCCAGGTTGCGGCGCACGTCGGCCGGATCGAGCTGGCGCAGGTCGATGCCGTCGAGCAGCACCGCACCGGAACGCGGCTGGTAGAGGCCCAGCATCAGCTTCTGCAGCGTGCTCTTGCCCGAGCCGACCTTGCCGATCAGCGCGACCCGCTCGCCCGGCTGGATGCGCAGGCTGACGCCGTCGATCACCGCGTCGTCACGGCCCGGGTAGGCGAAGTGGACGTTGCGCAGCTCGATCTCGCCGCGCAGTTCGCGCCGGTGCAGGAAGTTCAGGCCGGCCTCGCGCTCGATCGGCTGGGCCATCACCGCGTTGAGCGCATCGAGTGCCGTGCGCGCGCCCTGGTACTGCATCAGCAGGCCGACGATCTGGCCGGCCGGCGCCAGCGCGCGCGAGCCCAGCGTGGTGCAGGCGATCAGCGCGCCCATCGTCAGCTGGCGGTCGTTGATCAGGTAGACGCCGATCACGACGATCAGCAGCGAGACCGTCTGCACCAGCGTCGAGGTGCCGTAGCTGGCCCGGTTGGCCACCCCGCGCATGGCGACCTGGGCCTGCGCGAGGAACTGGTTGCCGCGCTCCCAGCGGGCCTGGATGACGCTTTCGGCGGCCTGGGTCTTCAGCGTCTCCAGCCCCGTCAGCGCCTCGACCAGCGTTGCGTTGCGCTGGGCGCTGGCCTGGTGGGTCGACTTGGCCAGCCGGTGCAGGCGGCCCTGCAGCGTCCAGCCCATGAACAGGATCGCGGCAAAGGCCAGCAGCACCGGCAGGGCCAGCCAGCCGGAGATCCAGGTCATCGCCAGCAGGAACAGCACCGCGAAGGGCAGGTCGATCAGCGTCGTGACGGTGGAGGCGGCGATGAAGTCGCGCACCTGCTCGTAGCCGCGCAGGTTGGCCGCGTAGCTGCCGACCGAGGCGGGCCGGTTCTCCAGCTTCATGCCCAGCACCCGTTCGAGCAGGCTGGCCGACAGTTGCAGGTCGATGCGCGCGCCGGCCTCGTCGACGAAGCGGCTGCGCAGCAATCGCAGCCAGAGGTCGGCGCCCAGCACGATCAGCAGGCCGACGGCGAGCGTCCAGAGCGTCTCGGTGGCGTGGTTGGGCACCACGCGGTCGTAGACGTTCATCGTGAAGATCGGGAAGGCCAGCGCGAACAGGTTGATCAGCAGCGCCGCCCACAGCACGTCGCGGTAGACGCCGCGCTGGCTGTTGACGGCCGACCAGAACCAGTGGCCGGTGTCGGGCGGTGCCGGCTGCGGCGTGCGCTCGTCGAAGCGGAAGTGCGGCCGCACGAACAGCACCACACCGGTGTAGCGCCGGCGCATCTCGTTGCGGTGCATGACGATCGCGCCCTGGCCGGTCTCGGGCAGCAGCACGCGGGCGTCGCCTTCGGGCGTCCAGCCCAGCAGCACGCAGGCGTTGCCGCCCTTGAGCAGCAGGATGGCCGGCAGCGTCGCCGGGTCGATCCGGGTGCGGCGCAGCCGTTGCAGCCGCGTGCTCATGCCGGCCCGGGCGGCGGCGCGGTCGGCCAGTTCCAGCGTCAGGCGACCTTCCTCCAGCGGCAGGCCGGCGCTGAGCGCGGCACGCGACACGTTGACGCCGTGCAGCCGGCAGACCTCGATCAGGCAGTCGAGCAGCGGATCGGGGTGGATCAGGTCCTCGCGCAGCCGGGCGATGACCGGATCCGGCCCCTCGACCGGTGCTTCGGTTCCAGGCGCGGAAGAGGGCGGAGGCACTGCGGCGTCGGTCATGTCGAAGGCCGTTGGGGGGCGGTCGGAACGCGTGGGGCGGTGCGCCGGTCGGCGTCGCCCGGTCGGCGCGCCGGTGATCCGGCGGTGACCGGGCTCAGGTGATGTCGCTGTGGTGCATGCCGTACTGGCCACGGCGGCGGTCGGCGAAGTAGTGCTCCAGCGTCACCCGCACGGTGCGGAAGGCCAGCTCGTGCCAGGGCAGGTCGGCTTCGCTGAACAGCCCGACCTCGATCGTCTCGGGCCCCGGATCGAAGGTCAGGTGCTGCAGCGCGGCGCGGTAGAACAGGTGGACCTGACCGGCGCGGACCACGTTCAGCACGGTGTAGAGCGGCAGCAGCTCGATCGCGGCGCCCGCTTCCTCGACGGTCTCGCGCACGGCGCCCTCGGCGGTCGTCTCGCCCAGTTCCATGAAGCCGGCGGGCAAGGTCCACAGGCCGCGCTGGGGCTCGATGTTGCGGCGGCACAGCAGGACCTTGTCCTCCCAGTGCGGCACCGTGCCGACCACGTTCAGCGGGTTCTCGTAGTGGATCTCGCCGCAGGCGGGGCACACCGCGCGCTCCCGGTTGTCATCGACCGGCACCCGGTATTCGACCGGCGTGCCGCAGGCTCGGCAGTGCTTGATGCGGGGCGTGAGAGGCATCGTTCCAGTGTAGCGGCGAGGGTCCGCATGGCATGATTCCAGCGCCTTCAGGAAGACCATGCAGCTCTACAACTACCACCGTTCCTCGGCCTCTTTCCGGGTCCGCATCGCCCTGGCGCTCAAGGGCCTGTCCTACGACTACCTGCCCGTGCATCTGGTTCGCAACGAGCAGCAGGGCGCCGACTACGCCGCCCGCTCGGCCCAGCGCCTGGTGCCGCTGCTGGTCGACGGCGACCAGTCGATCAGCCAGTCGCTGGCGATCATCGAATACCTCGACGAGACCCGGCCCGAGCCGGCGCTGCTGCCGGCCGATCCGCTCGGGCGGGCGCGGGTCCGCTCGCTGGCGCTCGACATCGCCTGCGAGATCCACCCGCTGAACAACCTGCGCGTGCTGCGCTACCTGGTCAAGGACCTGGCGATCAGCGAGGACGCCAAGAACGCCTGGTATCGCCACTGGGTCGAAGGCGGGCTTGAAGTGGTCGAACGTCGCCTGAACCAGGAGGCGCAGACCGGCCGCTACTGCCACGGCGACACGCCCGGACTGGCCGACTGCGTGCTGGTGCCCCAGATCTTCAACGCCCAGCGTTTCGACTGCCGTCTCGATGACCTTCCGAACGTGATGCGCGTCTTCGAGGCCTGCATGGCGCTGCCGGCCTTCCAGGCCGCCCAGCCGTCGGCCTGTCCGGACGCCCAGGACTGATGCGGGTGCTGCCGCCACCGTCGACGCGACACGACGCTCGCGGCCTCTGGCCCGTCTTCAGCCATCCGGCCATCGGCGCTTTCATGAGCACGCGGGTCGGCGGCATCAGCCAGGCACCGTTCGACGCGCTGAACCTCAAGGCCGAGGTTGGCGACGACCCAGCGTCGGTGGCTGTCAACCGTGCGCGGGTGCAGGACTGGATCGGCGCCCGCCCGGTGCGGCTGGACCAGGTCCACGGCGTGGCGGTGCAGGCGCTCGAACAGGTCGCTGCGGTCGAGCCGTTCGATCAGCAGGAGGCTGCCGTGCCGGTGGCCGATGCCTCGACCTGTGCCCGCCCGGGGCTCGCCTGCGAGGTCCAGGTGGCCGATTGCCTGCCGGTGCTGTTCGCCGACCGCGAAGGGAAGGCCGTCGGCGCCGCACACGCGGGCTGGCGCGGCCTGGCCGGTGGTGTGCTGGAGGCGACGCTGGCGGCACTTCAGCACGGTCACGGCGTGCCGCCCGACCGCATCGAGGCCTGGCTCGGACCCTGCATCGGGCCCGATGCCTTCGAGGTCGGCGAGGACGTGCTGCGCGCCTTCGGTGGCTCAGCCGATGAGCCTGGCCGGTTCTTCAGGCCGCGCGGCGGTCATCCCGGCAAGTGGTGGGCGGACCTGGCCGGGCTGGCCCGGGTGCGGCTGGCTGCGGCGGGCGTGACCGCGATCGGCGGGAACGACGGCAGCACCGGCTGGTGCACCGTCGGCGACCCGTCACGGTACTTCTCGTTCCGGCGCGACCGCCGGACCGGCCGCATGGCCGGCTTCGTCTGGTTGCGCGGCAACCGTTGAGGCAGCAGCCTGTTCCGCCTGCCGCCGTGCCTTGCGCCGCATCGGCGTGCCCAGCAGGTAGAGCACCAGCGCGATCGGCCCGATGCCGTAGAGCATCAGCGTGAAGAAGGCGCCCAGCAGCGTGCCGCCGGGGTGCATGGCCTCGGCCACGGCCATCATCAGCGCCACATACAGCCAGGCGATGGCAACGAGATACATCGGCGTTTCCAGTGGGTTACAGGGTGTCGCAGGGTGTCGCGGGCGCGACAGCTACAGTTTCATGCAAGGCTCACGACCCATAATCATTTTCTCTGCATCGGCCCTGGTCGGCCCGTGCCTCGTGTCGCAATGGAGGAGACGATGAGTGGATTCCTCGGGCAGATGCCCGGCTTGGGTGGGTCGATGGGCCTGAACCTCGAAGAGAGCCTCAAGCAGGCGTTCTCCATGGCCGGTGCGCCACAGTTTGGCGAAGCCGGTGCGCAACTGGGTGAACTGGGTGCCAGCCTCGGTGATTCGCTCAAGGGCTTCTCGCAGCTGAAGATCGCACCGGGCGATCTCAACCGCATCCAGACCGAGTACATGGCCGCCGCCGCCGAACTGTGGAACGGCGCGATCTCGGGCTCGTTCCAGGCCATGGCCGGCGACCGCCGCTTCTCGAACGAGGCGTGGAAGAGCAACCCGCTGTCGAGTTTCTCGGCCGCCGTCTACTTGTTGAACGCCCGCACGATGATGTCGCTGGCCGATGCCGTCGAAGGTGACGCCAAGACCCGTGCCCGCGTGCGTTTCGCGGTCCAGCAGTGGATCGATGCGGCCGCGCCGTCGAACTATCTGGCACTCAATCCCGAGGCCCAGAAGAAGGCCATCGAGACCAAGGGCGAGAGCATCGCGCTGGGCATGCAGCACCTGCTCAACGACATCCGCCAGGGCCATGTGTCGCAGACCGACGAGAGCCTGTTCGAGGTCGGCCGCAACGTCGCCACGACCGAGGGCTCGGTGGTGTTCGAGAACGAGCTGTTCCAGCTGCTCGAATACAAGCCGCTGACCGAGCAGGTGCATGAGCGCCCGATGCTGTTCGTGCCGCCCTGCATCAACAAGTTCTACATCATGGACTTGCAGCCGGACAACTCGCTGATCCGGTACACGGTCGCGCAGGGCCATCGCGTGTTCGTCGTCAGCTGGCGCAATCCGGACGAGAGCCTGGCCGCCAAGACCTGGGACGACTACATCGAGCACGCCGTCATCAAGGCGATCTCGGTGGTCGGCGAGATCACTGGCAGCGAGAAGTTCAACATGCTGGGCTTCTGCGTCGGCGGCACGCTGCTGAGCACCGCCCTGGCCGTGCTGGCCGCGCGCGGCGAACAACCGGCGGCCAGCGTCACGCTGCTGACCACCTTCCTCGACTTCAGCGCCACCGGCGTGCTGGACCTGTTCATCGACGAGGCGATGGTCAAGGTCCGCGAGATGACCATCGGCGAGAAGGCCCCGAAGGGTCCGGCCTTGCTCAAGGGCAAGGAACTGTCGGCCACCTTCAGCTTCCTGCGCCCGAACGACCTGGTCTGGAACTACGTCGTCGGCAACTACCTCAAGGGCGAGACGCCGCCGCCGTTCGACCTGCTGTACTGGAACTCCGACAGCACCAACCTGCCGGGTCCGATGTACTGCTGGTACCTGCGCAACACCTACCTCGAGGACAAGCTCAAGGTGCCAGGCGCCGCCACGGTCTGCGGCGAGAAGGTCGACCTCGGCAAGATCGAGGCGCCGTTCTACATCTACGCCTCGCGCGAGGACCACATCGTTCCGTGGGACTCCGCCTACCTCAACACCAAGGTCCTCAAGGGCAAGCTGCGGTTCGTGCTGGGTGCCTCCGGCCACATCGCCGGCGTGATCAACCCGCCGGCCAAGAAGAAGCGCAACTTCTGGACCAACGACAAGCTGCCCAAGACCGCCGACCAGTGGCTCGAAGGCGCCACCGACAACGCCGGCAGCTGGTGGCCGGACTGGTCCGACTGGCTCAAGGCCAACGGCGGCAAGCTCAAGGCCGCACCGAAGACGCCGGGCAACCGCAAGTACAAGGCGATCGAGCCGGCACCGGGCCGCTACGTGAAGCAGAAGGTCTGAGGACCACGACGTGAGCAATCCGGCGCTGACCGTCGAGCGCCGGACAGGAGACCGGCCTGTTCCTCATCACGAGGCGGGCCGCGAACGATACGGGGTGAGTACGGACCCGTGAACCGATCCGGCCGCGCGATGATGCGGCCGTCCAGGATCGACTTGCACAGAGGAGCAGAGCAATGGCACAGAAAGTGGCGTATGTGACGGGTGGCATGGGTGGCATTGGTACCGCCATCTGCCAGCGTCTGGCGAAGGACGGTTTCAAGGTCATCGCCGGCTGCGGCCCGAGCCGTGACCACGTCAAGTGGATCGAGGAACAGCGCGTCCTTGGCTACACCTTCTACGCATCGGCCGGCAACGTCGCCGACTGGGACTCGACCGTCGAGGCGTTCGCCAAGGCCAAGGCCGAACACGGTCCGATCGACGTGCTGGTCAACAACGCCGGCATCACGCGCGACCGCATGTTCCTGAAGATGAGCAAGGAAGACTGGGAAGCCGTCATCAGCACCAACCTGACGTCGATGTTCAACGTCACCAAGCAGGTGGTGGCGGACATGGCCGAGCGCGGCTTCGGTCGCATCATCCAGATCTCGTCGGTCAACGGCGAGAAGGGTCAGGCCGGTCAGACCAACTACTCGGCCGCCAAGGCCGGCATGCACGGCTTCACGATGGCCCTGGCGCAGGAACTGGCCGCCAAGGGTGTCACCGTGAACACCGTCAGCCCGGGCTACATCGGCACCGACATGGTCCGCGCGATCAAGCCGGAAGTGCTCGAGAAGATCGTCGCGACGATCCCGGTCAAGCGCCTGGGTACGCCGGAGGAGATCGCCTCGATCGTTGGCTGGCTGGCCGGCGACGATTCGGGCTTCACGACCGGTGCGGACTTCAGCTGCAACGGCGGCCTGCACATGGGCTGAGTCAGGACCGGAAAGGGTCCTGAGGACCCTTTCCTGCCTGACGAAGCGACCGGCCCTGCAGGGCCGGTCGTGGGGGGCGGTGGCAGTCAACGGACTTCACTGCTCTCATCCATCAAGAACAAACGGCGCTGCCCTCGGACAGCGCCGTTTGTCGTTCCAGGGCTGCTTCAGCCCTCGGCAGCGATCAGCTCCGCCGCCGCAGCCGCCAGGCTCGCCGCGCCGCCATCGGCCAGCACGAGTGTCCGAGCCGCCTTCAGGCCCTCGAAGTGCTGGGCCAGCGAGCTCATGTAGCCCGGGTCGTAGTGCTGCTGCATCAGGTCCCGGAACACGGCAGCGGTCTCGCCGGCGCGGGCCTGGGCCTGCCACTGCTTGACCCGTTCGCGGCCCCGCAGTTCGACCAGTCCGTCGAGCAAGCGGCAGAAGTTCTCCGGGTCACGGTGCAGGTGGTCGTAGTCCTCCAGCAGCAGCTGAAGTCGCGCGTCGTCCGACATCTCGACCAGCACGCAGCGACCGTGCGCGCGCATGCGGGCGATCAGGGCCTCGGGCAACCAGCGCTGGCCGAGCTTCTTGCTCTCGCTCTCGACGTGGACCGGCCGGGACGGATCGAAGCCGCGCAGGGCCTGCCAGATCCGGCTGTCGAGCATCTTCTGGCTGGGCTGCGTCTCGCCCGGTGGCAAGCCGAGGACCGAACCGCGGTGAACGGCCAGGCCTTCCAGGTCGAGCACCTGGGCGCCCTGTCGGGCCAGCTCGTGCAGCAGGCGCGTCTTGCCCGAGCCGGTCTTGCCGCAGAGCACGCGCCACTCGAATCGATCGGGCCAGGTTTCGAGGTCTTCACGGACCTGGTTGCGATAGGCCTTGTAGCCACCATCGATCACCTGCGCGCGAAAGCCGACCCGGTCGAGAAACCACGACATCGTCCCGGAACGATCCCCGCCGCGCCAGCAGTACACCAGCGGACGCCAGTGCTTGTCGACCGGCGCGACCCACTGGTCGAGGTGATCGGCGATCCGGCGGGCCACCAGCGCCGCGCCGCGCTTGCGGGCCTCGAAGGCCGAGACCTGCTTGTAGAGCGTGCCGACGATGCGGCGCTCCTCGTCGTCCAGCACCGGCCAGTTGACGGCGCCGGGCAGGTGATCCTCGGCATATTCGGCGGGAGAGCGCACATCGATGATGGCGCTGTAGCTTTCCAATGCCTGGAGGGCGTCCGGCACGGCAACTCGTTGAAGACTCATGCCGCGATTGTCGTGCGGCCGGTGCCCTCGGGCGTGGTCAGCCGATCTCAGTCGCTCCAGCCGGTGGCCCGGACCGCCAGAGCTGCCGCCTGGGCGGCTTCCCGGTCGATCAGCGCGTCCAGCGCGTCGCAGACGTCTGCCATGCGGCCGCAGATGCGCGTGCGGCTGGCATCGGCCGGGTCGACGCTCAGGCGCACCCGGTGGCCCTTGTCGGCATCGGCTGCGGGGTCGAGCGATCGGCCGATGCCGGTGGTGGCCGGGCGGTTGGTCACGACGACCGCACGCCTGGCCCGGCCGCGGCGCGGTGCGGCATGGGGCACGAGGCCCCGGGCCGCCATGGCGCTGGGCGCACGCGGGTCGATGGCGGGAAGGGCGGCTTGCGGCATGAAGCCGGCGCCCAGGTCAAGAATCCACTGCTGTAGCCAACGTTGCATCACGAACTCCGGTCGGGTGTCTCGGGTGTTTCTCGAGGGACGGAAGTCATGCGCCCGCGTGTTGCCACGCGGCTTGCCAGCAGGCTGCCGTCGGTTGCGTCTGTTGAACGCGTCTGTCGGTTGTATCGGCAATCCGATCGCGCGGCGCAGCTCGCTCCCTTGAGCTCGGGGGCCGGTCGCTGGCATTGCGTCACGGGGGAAGCCTCGTGTTGCGCCGAAGGACTCGGTTTCCTTCGGCGCAGGGCCTGGCTACATCAGCATCGTGTTGCGGATCAGCCCGACGGCCAGGCCCTCGAGCGTGAACTCGGGGCTGCCGTCACCGACGTGGATGATGTCGAAGTCGGGGTTCTCGGGGATCAGCTCGATGCCCGACTTGCTGCGGCGGAAGCGCTTGACGGTGACCTCGTCACCCAGCCGCGCCACGACGATCTGGCCGTTCTTGGCCTCGCTGGCGCGCTGCACGGCGAGCAGGTCGCCATCGAGGATGCCGGCATCGCGCATGCTCATGCCGCGCACCTTCAGCAGGAAATCGGGCTTGCGGGCGAACAGGTGGGCCTCGACCGTGTAGGTCTGGTCGACGTGTTCCTGGGCCAGGATCGGGTGACCGGCGGCGACGCGACCGACCAGCGGCAAGGTCAGCTGCGCCAGCGACGCGAGCGGCAGGTTGAACTGCTGGCCGATGCCGCGCAGGCGTGATTCATGGATCGAACGCAGTGTGTCAGACTGCAAACGGATGCCTCGCGAGGTGCCGCCCAGCAGTTCGATGACGCCCTTGCGGGCCAGCGCCTGCAGGTGTTCCTCGGCAGCGTTGGCGGACTTGAAGCCAAGTTCGGCGGCGATCTCGGCCCGCGTGGGCGGGGCGCCGGTGCGCTCGATGCTGCTCTGGATCAGGTCGAGCACCTGCTGCTGTCGCGCGGTCAATTTGGGGCTGTCGTTCACGTGGCCTCGCCGGCTGGACGCCCGGCGCCGGTTGGCGTGGGCACTGGCTGTTCATCCAGTATCTGTATTTTTATCCAGTTCCCAGGACATGACAAGCCATCCGAACGAAGTAACCCAAGCGAATGTCACCGAGCCGGCCGAACCGGGGCTGGCGCGAACGGTCGTCGTGCTCGGCACCGGCGGCACCATCTCCGGCAAGGCCGGCCATGCACGCGACAACGTCGGCTACAGCGCCGGGGTGGTGAGCGTGGCGGACCTGCTCGACGGCGTACCCGGACTGGACGATGGGGTGGCCAGCGGCCTGCGGCTGGAGGCCGAACAGGTCGCCCAGATCGACAGCAAGGACATGAGCCATGCCGTCTGGCGCCGCATCGCCGAGCGGGTTGCCAGCCATCTGGCCCGTGACGAGGTGGCCGGCGTCGTCATCACGCACGGCACCGACACGCTGGAGGAAACCGCCTATCTGCTGCAGCGGGTGCTGGCGCCTGGCAAGCCGGTCGTTCTGACCGCCGCGATGCGGCCGGCGAGTTCATCCGAGGCCGACGGGCCCGCCAACCTGCGTCAGGCGATCGGCCTGGCTCGCCAGCCGAACGCACGCGGGGTCGTGGCGATGGTGGCGGGCACGGTGTGGAGCGGCCTCGAGGTCCGCAAGGTGCATCCCTATCGGACCGACGCGTTCAGTGCCGGCGATGCCGGAGCGATCGGCTTTGTCGAGGAAGGCCGGCTGCGTCAGCTGCGTGACTGGCCGGTCGGCGAGGCCTTGGGCCTGGGGGTCCTGTCGGCCGAGATCTGGCCGGAGGTGCAGATCGTCGTCAGCCACGGCGGTGCCGATGGCCGCATCGTCGACCTGCTGCTCGATGCCGGTGTGCAGGGCATCGTGGTGGCCTGCACCGGCAACGGCACGCTGCACGAGGAACTGCGGTCCAGCCTGATGCGCGCCAGCCGCGAGGGCGTCGCGGTGCTGCGCGCCTTGCGTCACGGCGCCGGCGTGATCCTGCCGGCCGCCGCCGAGACGCTGCCGAGCGCGGGCGGGCTGACGCCGGCACAGGCTCGGGTCGAGCTGCTGCTGCAGCTGCTGGTCGCCCGGCAGCGCAGCTGAGCAGCCCGGTGTCGCGTCAGACCACCGTCGTCAGGTTGACGTCGATGTTGCCGCGCGTCGCGTTCGAGTAGGGGCAGACGATGTGGGCGGCCTGCACCAGCTCTTCGGCCTGGCCACGGTCCATGCCGGGGATCGAGACCTGCAGCGCGGCCTGGATGCCGAAGCCGTTCGGGATCGGGCCGATGCCGATGTCGGCGCTGATGGTCACGTTCGACGGCAGGGCGACCTTCTTCTGACCGGCGACGAACTTCAGCGCGCCCAGGAAGCAGGCCGAATAGCCGGCGGCGAACAGCTGCTCGGGGTTGGTGCCGGCGCCGTCGTCGCCGCCCAGGCCCTTGGGCACGGACAGCTTGACCGACAGGCGGCCGTCGTCGGACTGCGAGCTGCCGTCACGGCCGCCGGTCGAGGTGGCGTGGGCGGTGTAGAGAACTTGCTGGAGAGCCATCGGAAGGTCCTTTCGGTGGAATGCCCGGACATGGGCGGGTGGGAATATGGGCGGGTGGGAATACGGGCGGGCGGGAATTCGTTCGGGTGGCGCGCGGCTGTCGCGGGTGGTCAGCGGTCCTGCAGCGTCTGTCTCAGCGACTGCAACCGGCGTGTCAGCGAACCCAGTTCGTCGAGCGTGCAGCCGAGGCCGCCGAGGATGCGCGGCGGGATCTCGCGGGCCTGCGCTCGCAGCGCGCGGCCGTCGTCGGTCAGGCTGACCTCGACCCGCCGCTCGTCACTCGCGCTGCGGTTGCGGACCAGGCGACCCTGTGCTTCCAGGCGCTTGAGCAAGGGCGTCAAGGTGCCGGAATCGAGGTTCAGGTGTTCGCCCAGTTCGCCCACCGAGACGACCTCGCGTTCCCAGAGCACCAGCATCACGAGGTACTGCGGGTAGGTCAGGCCCATCGCATCCAGCAGCGGGCGGTAGACCTTGGTCATCGCCAGCGAGGCGGAATACAGCGCAAAACACAGCTGCTGATCCAGCCGCAGGCCGTCGTCGGGCAAGGCGGGTTCGATCGATTGCTGCGGGCTGGACGTCATGTGGCGCACTTTACATTGCGCACAATCTAATCGTTCGCAATATGGTCTTTCGCTGCGTGCCCGGGTCGCCACATCGGCGCAGCCCCGTCAGAACAGCGTGACCTGCCGGGGCGCGGGTGCAGGCAAGGGTGCGGGTGGCACGAAGGGACGGGCATCCAGCGCGGGCAGGTCGCCGGACAGGCCTGCCTGCGCGGCCAGATCGGCCAAGGCCAGCCGGTCGTCCAGGCGATCGCCGGGCAGCGTGCAGCGCCACAGCCGGGCACCCGCCGCTTGCAGCAGGGCGAACAGCGCCAGCCAGGCGGCGCGCCGATCCGGATCCGCGTCGGGCGCCAGAAGCTCGGCAGGGTCGTGTCCTTCGCCCGCGAGATCGAGCAGCACGCCGACCCGGACACCGGCCGCCGCCAGCTTCTTCAGCGACTGCAGCCAGGCGCTGGCCGCCAGCTGTTCGCGCTGGGTGGCACCGGGCGCGGCTGCCACGGGCTTGCGTCCGCGCCTTCTTGCCAAGGGCGCACCGGCCACCGGCGCGGATTCGGATGTGGCCGGGTCGGTCACCAGTCCGAGCGGGCAGATCTGCGGCGCGATGCGCATCAGCACCAGGGCCTGATCGCGGCTGGCGAGGTCGGCCAGCAGATCCAGGTCGCGCACGATGGCGGGCGACGCGCTGACCAGACCGACCGGGTGACGCGCCTCGGCCAGCACTTCGAGCAGCGCGCGGGTCAGGCGCTGTTCGCGTTCGACGGCCAGGTAAGGGTCGACCAGCGTGCCGAGCTGGATCGGCCGGGCCACCAGACCGGGGCGGCGCAAGGCCTCGCGCAGGCGCTGCGGGGCGTTGACCTTGGCGTGGATGCGCGCCGGGTTGTCGCCCGATGCGGGCTCGACGCGGTAGGCGTTGGCGACCAGCGGGCAGGGCAGGTCGTGGTGATCGTTGGCGCGCAGCAGGCTCTGGCAGGTCTCGGGGACGACGACGGCCGGCACGACGTCATCGTCAGCTGCGGTCGGACTCCGGCGGCGCGCCAAAGGCCAGGGTTGTTCGCGCAGCGTGTCGGCCGCACCGGCCGCGGCATCGACCGAACCGTGCTGCGGCGGGCGACCTCGGCGCCGGGGCGGGGCGCCCGCCTCGGGCAGATCGAACAGCGTCAACGCTGGCCCTGGGACCGGCACCTCCGGCAAGGTGACACGCGGGGCGCGTCGCTCCGGGGCGCGCTGGACACGGCGGGGGCTGGCTCGGCTCATGGCGTGCCAGTCTGCCACAAAAGACTGTATGAACATCCAGTCTTTTGTGATGCCGACCGCACCGGATCAGCTGGCGTCGATCGCTTCCAGCGCCTCGCCGAGTTCCAGCCAGCGCATCTCCAGCGTCTCGATCTCGTCGGCCAGCGCCTTGACGCGGCGACCCTGTTCGGCGCGGTCGGCCGGGCTCAGGCCGGCGTCGCCCAGGCCGGCCAGCAACTGGTCGTGTTCGGCCTGCGCCTTGGCCAGTCGGGCCTCGACGGCGGTCTGTTCCTTCTTGATCGGCCGGACCCGCTCGGCGCGCTTCTGGCGCGCCTCGGCCGCCGCCTTGCGGTCCTCGCGGTTGGCGGAGGTCGGTGCCGGGCTCGGGGCCGATGCGGTCTTGCCGGTCACGACGCTGGCGGACTTGCCGGCGTTCTGCGCCTCGCGCGCGGCACGCTGGGTCTCGCGGCTCTGTTCGAGCAGCCACTTCTGGTAGTCGTCCAGATCGCCGTCGAACGGTTCGACCTTGCCGTGCGCGACCAGCCAGAACTCGTCGCAGACCTCGCGCAGCAGCGCGCGGTCGTGGCTGACCAGCATCACCGAACCCTCGTATTCGTTGAGCGCCAGGCTCAGCGCCTCGCGGGTGGTCAGGTCCAGGTGGTTGGTCGGTTCGTCCAGCAGCAGCAGGTTGGGGCGCTGCCAGACCAGCATCGCCAGCACCAGCCGCGCCTTCTCGCCACCCGACAGGCTGCCGACCGCCTGGGCGACCATGTCACCGACGAAGCGGAAGCGGCCGAGGAAGTCGCGCAGCTCCTGTTCGCGCGCCTGCGGGCTCACGTCGCGAGCCAGCCGGATCATGTGCTGCAGCGGGCCTTCGTCCGGCCGCAGCACGTCCATCTCCTGCTGCGCGAAGTAGCCGATCGCCAGGCCCTTGCCTTCCTGGATGTGGCCGTCCAGCGCCGGCAGCGTGCGCGCCAGCGTCTTGACCAGCGTCGACTTGCCCTGGCCGTTGGCGCCGAGGATGCCGATGCGCTGGCCCGGCAGCACGCTCTTGTTGATGCGGTGGACGATGGGCACGTCCGGCGCGCCGTCGCTGCCGCGATAGCCGACCTGCAGGTCGCTCAGCACGAGCATCGGGTTGGGCAGGCTGGCGGGCTCGCGGAACTCGAACTCGAAGTCGGCGCTGGTGAGGATGGGCGCGAGCTTCTCCATCCGGGCCAGGGCCTTGACGCGGCTCTGCGCCTGCTTGGCCTTGCTGGCCTTGGCCTTGAAGCGGTCGATGAAGCGCTGCAGCTGCGCCACCTTCTCCTGCTGGCGCGAGAAGGCCGACTGCTGCTGCTCCATGCGCTCGGCGCGCATGACCTCGAAGCTGCTGTAGTTGCCGCCGTAGCGGGTCAGCTTCGACTCGTCCAGATGCAGCGTCACGCGGGTGATCGCGTCGAGGAACTCGCGGTCGTGGCTGATCACCAGCATCGTGCCTTCATAGCGCTGCAGCCAGGCTTCGAGCCAGACCAGCGCGTCGAGGTCCAGGTGGTTGGTCGGCTCGTCGAGCAGCAGCAGGTCGCTCGGGCACATCAGCGCGCGGGCCAGCTGCAGGCGCATGCGCCAGCCGCCGGAGAAGCTGTTCACCGGCGCGTCGACCTGCGCCATCGTGAAGCCCAGGCCCATCAGCAGCGACTGGCCGCGCGAGCGGGCGTCGAAGTCGCCGGCCTCGGCCAGCGCGACGTGGGCATCGGCGATCGCGTGGCCGTCCTCGGCGGCCTCGGCGGCGGCCAGCGCGGCGCGGGCGGCCATCAGCGGCGTGTCGCCTTCCAGCACGAAGTCGGTCGCCGGCATGTCGGTCTCGGGCATGTTCTGCGCGACCTCGGCCAGGCGCCAGCGCGGCGGCATCTCGACCTCGCCGGCATCGGCCTGCAGCCGGTCGGTCAGCAGCGCGAACAGGCTGGACTTGCCCGCGCCGTTGCGGCCGACCAGGCTGGCCTTCTCGCCCGGCTGCAGCGTGAAGCCGGTGCTGTCGAGCACGACCTTGGTGCCGCGTCGCAGCGTGATGTTCTTGAGTTGGAGCATGGGGACCGGGAAAGGAAGGAGACGGGGCGGCGAGGCGTGGTGGCGAGCGGGTGACGGCTGAGGCGCGGCCGCCCTCAGCGGGACTGGGCGATGGCCCGGCCCAGTTCGAGCACGGCGCTGGCGTAGTAGGCCGACCAGTTGTAGCGGGTCAGCACCCAGAAATTCTGCGTGCCGGCCATGAAGGTGGGCTCGGCCGTGTCACCGTTCTCGAGCCGGATCAGCGCCAGCGGCCCGCCATGTTCGAGCGCGGCCTCGTCGAGCGCGGCGCCGAGCTGGGCCATCGCCAGCGGCGCGAAGCTGGGCTTGATGTCGGGCGCCATCAGCGTGGCCAGCGCATCGGCCTGGCTGGGCGGCGTGATGCCGTAGGTGCTGGGCATGCCGGCCTGCCAGCCGTGGGCGGCCAGGAAGTTCGCGACGCTGCCGATCGCGTCGACGGGGCTCTCGTGCAGCGCGATGCGGCCGTCGCTGTCGAAGTCGACCGCATGGCGCAGCCACGAACTGGGCATGAACTGCGGCCAGCCGAGCGCGCCGGCATAGCTGCCGCGCAGCGTGTCGAGCTCGATGCCGTCGCGCATCGCGAGTTCGAGCAGGGCGGTCAGCTCGCTGCGGAAGAAGGCGCTGCGGTCGCTGCGGCCGGTGGGGAAGTCGAACGCCAGCGTGGCCAGCGCGTCGACCGTCTTCATGCGGCCCATGTGCTGGCCGTAGAGCGTCTCGACGCCGATGACGCCGACGATGACCTCGGCCGGTACGCCCCAGCGGGCTTCGGCGCGGGCCAGTGCCGAGCCATGTTCACGCCAGAACGCGACACCGGCGGCGATGCGGCGCGGCTCGACGAAGCGGGCCCGGTAGGCGGCCCAGTTCTTCGCCGCGCCGGCCGGCGGCGGCATGATCAGCTGCGGCACCTGGGGGAGGTGGCGGGCCTGCCCGATCGTGCGGGCGACCCAGTCGGCCGGCCATTCCGGGTGAGCGGCCTGGACCTCGCGGATGTAGGCCTGCACGTCGTCGCGCAGCCCGTAGGGCGGTGTCTGGACGGCGGCGCGGGCGGGCGGCTTGCGGTGGCTGGCGGCATCGGCCAGCGTCGGGGCCAGACTGACCAGCAGGCCCATGACCAGGGCCCGCGTCAGGACGGGTTTCGACGCGGCAGGGGGAACGGACATCGGTGGGAACGGCAGGAAAAGGGCGGCAGGCCCGGGCGGCGCGGCAGTGTACGTGCGGGGCGGACAGCCTCGGGACAGGCGGCTTGGGTAGAGTGCAAGCCTCAGTTTCAGGAGGCTACCGGTGAACACCGTCACGCAATCGAATCTTGCCAAGACGACCCCTGGCATCTACGACCAGGACCTGCCGCGCAACGCTGCCAACCACGTGCCGCTGAGCCCCGTCAGCTTCGTCGAACGCAGCGCCGAGGTCTACCGCGACCGGCCCGCCGTGATCCACGGAGCGCGCCGCTACACCTGGGGCCAGGTGCGCGAGCGCAGCGCCCGGCTGGCCGCCGCGCTGCAGGCGCTGGGTGTCGGCAAGGGTTGCACCGTCAGCGCGATGCTGCCCAACACGCCCGAGATGGTCGAGGCCCACTACGCCGTGCCGGCCCTGGGCGCCGTGCTGAACACCCTGAACACGCGGCTGGATGCGCCACTGCTGGCCTGGCAGATGAACCACTGCGAGGCGATGGTGCTGATCACCGACAGCGAGTTCGCGCCGCTGATCGACAAGACGCTGGCGCTGCTGAAGGCCACGCACGGCCGCGAGATCGTCGTCATCGATGTCTGCGACAGCGAGTTCGCCGGCCCGCACGAACGCCTGGGCGCGCACGAGTACGAAGCTCTGCTGGCGGCGCATGCGCCCTTGGCCCGGCTGGACGGCCCGGCCGACGAGTGGGACGCCATCGCGGTCAGCTACACCAGCGGCACCACCGGCGACCCCAAGGGCGTCGTCACGCACCACCGCGGCGCCTACCTGAACGCGGTCAGCAACAGCGTGACCTGGACCATGCCGCACTTCCCGGTCTACCTGTGGACGCTGCCGATGTTCCATTGCAACGGCTGGTGCTTCCCGTGGACCGTGGCGCTGCTGGGCGGCACGCATGTCTGCCTGCGCAAGGTCGAGGCCGGCGCGATCCTGGCGGCGATGCGCGACCACGGCGTCGACCACTACTGCGCCGCGCCGATCGTGCACAGCCTGCTGATCAACGCACCGGCCGAACTGCGTGTCGGACTCGGCAAGGTGCGTGGCCTGGTGGCCGGTGCCGCGCCGCCGGCCGCGATGATCGAGGGCATGGCCCGGCTGGGCTTCGACATCACCCATGTCTACGGCCTGACCGAGGTCTACGGCCCCGCGTCCGTGGCGGTCAAGGCGCCTGAATGGGCCGCTGCCGACCTGTCCGAGCAGACCCGCCTGAACGGCCGCCAGGGCGTGCGCTACGAGCTGCAGGAAGGCATGGCCGTGTTCGACCCCGAGACGCTGGCCGAGCTGCCGGCCGACGGCACGACGATGGGCGAGATCATGTTCCGCGGCAACATCGTCATGAAGGGCTACCTGAAGAACCCGAAGGCGACGCTGAAGGCCTTCGAGGGCGGCTGGTTCCACACCGGCGACCTGGCCGTCATGGAGCCCGACCGCTACGTGAAGATCAAGGACCGCAGCAAGGACATCATCATCTCGGGCGGCGAGAACATCAGCTCGATCGAGGTCGAGGACGCCCTCTACCGCCACCCCGCCGTGATGGCCGCCGCCGTCGTCGCCAAGCCCGATCCGAAGTGGGGCGAGACGCCGCTGGCCTATGTCGAGCTCGCGCCCGGCGCGCAGGTCGATGCGGCCGCGCTGATCGCCCATTGCAAGGCGCTGCTGGCGGGCTACAAGGTGCCGCGCGAGATCCGCTTCGAGGCCATCCCGAAGACGTCGACCGGCAAGATCCAGAAGTTCCAGCTGCGCGAGCGGGCGCGCTCGAACCAGGCGATCGAGTGAGCGCCAAGCCCACCTTGCCGGCCCCACAGGAGACATCCCCATGCTGACCCTCGACGACCCCTTGCTGCTGCGCCAGATGGACGAACGCGGCGTGCTGACGCTGACGCTCAACCGGCCGCAGGCCTTCAACGCGCTGAGCGAGGCGATGCTGGCCGCGCTGCAGACCGAGTTCGATGCCATCGCCCGCGACGAACGGGTCCGCGTGGTCGTGCTGGCCGCGCAGGGCAAGGCTTTCTGCGCCGGCCATGACCTCAAGGAGATGCGCGCCGAGCCGTCGCTGGCGTATTACCAGCAGCTGTTCGCGCGCTGCAGCAAGGTGATGCTGGCGATCCAGGCGCTGCCGGTGCCGGTGATCGCGCGGGTCCAGGGCATCGCCACGGCGGCCGGTTGCCAGCTGGTCGCGCAGTGCGACCTGGCCGTCGCGGCCGACACGGCACGCTTCGCGGTCAGCGGCGTCAACCTGGGCCTGTTCTGCGCCACGCCGAGCGTCGCGCTGGGCCGCAACGTCGGCCGCAAGCAGGCGTTCGAGATGCTGGTCACCGGCGACTTCATCAGCGCCGACGAGGCCCGCGAGCAGGGCCTCGTCAACCGGGTCGTGCCGATGGACGCGCTGGACGCCGAGGTCGAGCGGCTGGTCGCGCGCATCGTCGCCAAGCCGCGCGTGGCGCTGGCGATGGGCAAGGACCAGTTCTACCGCCAGCTCGAGATGGGCCTCGCCGCCGCCTACCAGCTGGCCGGCCAGAGCATGGCCTGCAACATGATGGATGAGGCCGCGCTGGAAGGTGTGCAGGCCTTCATCGAGAAGCGTCCGCCGCGCATCTGATCCCGATTGGCCGTTTTTCTTCGTTTCGGTTTTATCGCTTTCCGCTTGAATATGGCTTGAAAATGGCTTGAAGACGGCCCTCGTGCCTTCGGGCCGTCTCGGGATCACCGCATGAGCCACCCTTGGGTTGGAGGTTCGGTGACAATTTGTTTCCAACATGGGCGAGCCAGGCACAGCGGATGACGGTCGGATTCTTCAAACGATGCGCGCGGGCGCTGCAGGTCGAACGGCCGGATGACTGGCGCTGCTGGCTCACGCGCCTGTTCGTGCTGCCGCCGCAGCGTCGCCGGGTCCGACTGACGCGACAGACGCCGCAGCCGACGCAGGCGCGCCGCGTGCCGGACACCGCGCCCGCCCCGCAGGTCCGTGACGGGGCACCGATCCGCCGCCAGCGCATCGGCGTGCTGCGCCGCTCCGGCAGCGGTGGCCGGACCGAGATCACCGCCGGCGCGTCGTTCGGCCAACCCGGGCCGGCCGTGCCGGCGATGCCGGGCGCTGCGCCCGCTGCGGCCACGCCGGCGACGCCGACGGCCTCGCCGCCGCCGTCCGGCTGGCGCCGCATGCTCGCGACCCTGGCCCGGTATTCGCCGGGCCGTCTGTACGACGCCTACCTCGAACAATGGCAGCGGGTCGACTTCTCGCCGGTCGGTCAGGTGCTCGAACGCTGGTCCGACCGACCGGTGTGGCGCCGCGCGCCGGTGCGCATCAGCCTGGGCCTCGTCAGCGTGGCCGCGTTCTGGCTGGCCGCCAGCACGCCGATGAGCCCCGTCAGCCAGTTCATGTTCTTCGTCGCGATGCTGCTGCTGGTGCTGCTGGTGCGGCGCATCCCCGGCAACCTGCCGACGCTGCTGCTGGTCTCGCTGGCGATGCTGGCGTCGTGCCGCTACGGCTGGTGGCGCATCACCGAATCGCTCGACTTCAACCCCGGCTGGGAGACCGTGCTGGGCATCGGCCTGCTGCTGGCCGAGGTCTATGCGTGGCTGGTGATGGTGCTGGGCTTCCTGCAGACCTCGCGACCGCTGAAGCGGCCGATCGTGCCGATCGAGCTGCCGCGCGACCAGTGGCCGACGGTCGACGTCTACATCCCCACCTACAACGAGCCGCTCAGCGTCGTCGGCCCGACCGTGCTGGCCGCGCGCGACATGGACTGGCCGGCCGACCGGCTGCGCATCCACCTGCTCGACGACGGCCGCCGCGCCGAGATGAAGGCCTTCGCCGAGGAGGCCGGCGTCCACTACCTGACCCGCAGCGACAACCGCCACGCCAAGGCCGGCAACCTCAACGCGGCGATGAAGGTGACGGACGGCGAGTACATCGCCATCTTCGACTGCGACCACATGCCGGTGCGCGGTTTCCTGGTCAACACGATGGGCTGGCTGCTGCGCGACGCGCGCTGCGCGCTGGTGCAGACGCCGCACCACTTCTTCTCGCCCGACCCGTTCGAGCGCAACCTCGACACCTTCCGGCGCGTGCCCAACGAGGGCGTGCTGTTCTACGGCCTGGTGCAGGACGGCAACGACGTCTGGAACGCCAGCTTCTTCTGCGGCTCCTGCGCGGTGCTGCGGCGTTCGGCGCTCGACGAGATCGGCGGCATCGCGGTGGAGACCGTCACCGAGGACGCCCACACCGCCCTGAAGCTGCACCGCCGCGGCTGGCGCACGGCCTACCTCAACGAGACGCTGGCCGCCGGCCTGGCCACCGAGAGCCTGTCGGGCCACGTGCGCCAGCGCATCCGCTGGGCCCGCGGCATGGCGCAGATCTTCCGGATCGACTGCCCCCTGCTCGGGCCGGGCCTGAAGCCGATGCAGCGGCTGTGTTATTCCAACGCGATGCTGCACTTCTTCTACGGGCTGCCCCGGCTGGTCTTCCTGACCGCGCCCCTGGGCTACCTGTTCTTCGAGTTCCACATCATCCACGCGCAGGTCGGCACGCTGCTGCTGTACCTGCTGCCGCACCTGGTGCTGCCGCACATCGCCAACGCCCACATCGCCGGCCCGCACCGCCACACCTTCTGGTCCGAGCTCTACGAGACCGTGCTGGCCTGGTATGTCGCGGTGCCGACGACGGCCGCGCTGATCAACCCGCGTGGCGGCAACTTCGACGTCACGGCCAAGGGCGGCCTGATCGAGCAGACCCATGTCGACTGGCACATCGCGCGGCCGTACTTCGCGCTGGTGCTGCTGAACGCGGCGGGTCTGGTGTTCGGCCTGGGGCGGCTGATCGTCTACCCGTGGGAGTGGGGCACGATCCTGCTGAACATGGCCTGGACGGTCTACAACCTGCTGGCCCTGGGTGCGGCGATCGGCGTGGCGCGCGAGCGTCGCCAGGTGCGCCGCAACACCCGCGTCAACAGCCGGCTGCGGGCCGAGCTGATGACGCCGTCGGGCGAGCTGCTGCCGTGCGAGACCGAGGACTACGCGCTGTCGGGCGTCGGCCTGCGCGGCGTGCCCGGCGAGCTGGCGCTGCCGGCCGGCCAGACGCTCGGCCTGCGGCTGTTCGACGAGGGCCGCCCGCAGCTGCTGCCGGTTCAGGTGGTGAGCCACCGGGGTGACCGGCTGGCGCTGAAGTTCGGCCGCCTCAACCTTGACCAGCAGGCCGCGCTGATCCGCTGCACCTTCACCCGCAAGGACGCCTGGGTGAACTGGCAGCTCGCGCCCGAGAGCGACCGGGCGCTGCACGGCCTGATCGAGATCGCCAAGCTCGGCTGGAGCAGCTACGCGCTGCTGATCCGCAACGGCATCGGCCATGTCCGCGACGGCGCCGCCGGCTGGCGCAGCGATGCCGGCCACTGGCTGGGCGACCGCACCGCGCGGCTGCGCCGCGTGCTGCTGGAGCGGGGCTGATCATGGGTGCCTACGCGACGTATTTCCTGCTGAAGTTCGGCCTGCACATGGCCGGCCTGATCGAGCTGGCGCTGCTGGCCAACCTGGCACTGGCCGTGCTGCTGGCCTGGCCGCTGACCGGCACCTGGCGCCGGGTCGTGCGCTGGGCGGCCCTGCCGCTGGCGCTGGCCTTGCTCTACCACGAGTCGCCCTGGCCGCCGCTGTCGCGCCTGTGGGCCAGCTGGGGGGCGGTCAGCGATTTCAGCCTGCCCTACCTGTTCGAGCTGGCCACGCGCGTGATCAACGCGCCGATGCTGGCCGCGCTGCTGGTCTGTGGCGTGTTGCTGGCCGGTCTGGCGACGTGGCTGCGCCTGTCGGTCTGGGTCTTCATCGGCCTGGCGCTGCTGGCGCTGTGGCCGTCGCCGGCCCAGCGTGCCCGGCAGGAGGAACTGGCCCAGCTGTCGGCCCGCGACGGCGGCGGCAACGGCCCGATCGAGCTGGCCCAGCTCGACCGCACGCTGGCCGCGTTCCACGACGGCGAACGGGCCAAGACGCTCAAGTTCCCCGAAGACGGCGGACCGCCGCCGTTCGACCTGGTCATCCTCAGCATCTGTTCGCTGTCGTGGGACGACCTCGACATGGTCAAGCTCGGCGACGCACCGTTCCTGCGCCGCTTCGACGTCGTGTTCGACCGCTTCAACAGCGGCGCGACCTACAGCGGTCCGGCCGTCCTGCGGCTGCTGCACGGCAACTGCGGCCTGGTGCCGCAGGGCGAGCTGTACGGCGGCGCGCGCGGCGAGTGCCTGCTGATGCGCGGGCTCGAAAAGGCCGGCTACCAGCCGGCCGTGCTGCTCAACCACGACGGCCGCTTCGACAGCTTCACCGACACGCTGCGACGTGACAGCGGCCTGGCCGCGATGCCCGAACAGGTGCTGGACGCGCCGGTGGCGATGAGCAGCTTCGACGGCAGCCCGATCCGCGACGACGGCGAGGTGCTGTCGCGCTGGTGGCGCGCCCGTGCCGGCGCGGCCGGCGCCAGTCGCGTCGCGCTGCTCTACAACACGATCAGCCTGCACGACGGCAACCGCGTGCCGGGCATCGCCTCGGTCTCCAGCCTCGACACCTATGCGCCGCGGGCCCGCAAGCTGCTCGACGACCTCGACCGTTTCGTCGACCTGATCCGGCAGAGCGGCCGCCCGACCGTCGTCGTGCTGGCGCCCGAACACGGCGGCGCGCTGCGTGGCGATGCGCGCCAGGTGTCCGGCCTGCGCGAGCTGCCGACCCGCACGATCACGCACGTGCCGGCCGGCGTGATGCTGCTGAACTTCGGCACCGCCCGGGCGCCCGACGCGCCGCCGATCGACGTCCAGCAGAACGCCAGCTACCAGTCGCTGTTCGCGGTGGTGGCCTCGCTGGTCCACGGGGGCGAGCAAGCGGCGCAGCCGCAGCGCCTGGTCGAGCTGGGCCAGGCCCTGCCGCCGGTCGAGTGGGTGGCCGAGAACGCCGGCCACATCTACCTCGAACGCGGGCCCTACGCCTACCTGCGCACGCCGCAAGGCGGCTGGTCGATGCTGCCGGCGCAGCCCTGAACCGCCGCTCCGGGCGGCGGTCAGCGGCGCTCAGCGGCGCTCAGCGGCGTACGTAGGACTCGAGCATCTCCGGCGGCCAGCCCAGCGGCGGCGGCACGCGGCCCATCCAGTGGCGCAGGTAGACGCTGGCCTGGTGCGGTGAATAGCCGCTCGACCGTTCCAGCGACAGCGCCGTGCCGACGGCCCAGCTCGGTGCCGCGCGCCATTCGACGATCGCCCGTGCCGAGCCGCCGAAGCCGCCACCCGGCCCGCCCGCATGGATCGGGTTGCCGGCGGCGGCCTGGGCGGCCGGGTCGGCCGGGTAGTAGGGCGAGTCGTCCTCGCGCGTGCGGCTGTAGCTTGCGTTCAGGCGCATCTGCCAGGCCAGCCGGCCGTCCATGCCCTCGAACACCCAGGGCACGCCGATCGCGGCATAGGCCTGCGGGCTGTAGTAGCCGCCCTGGCCATCGGTGTGGAAGCTCAGGTTGCGGCGGTAGGACCAGACGCTCAGGTTGGCGCCCAGCGTGCTGCGCTGCGTCGTGCTGGCGCTCAGCACATGGGTGTAGGCGGCACGGGCCTGCCAGGTGCTGTTGCTGGCGACGCCCTTGCCCTGCAGCACGCCGGCGCGCAGTTCGCCCTGGAGGCTGTTGGCGTCGTCGAGGTCGCGGCTCAGCGCGGCGTTGACCGCCGTCAGCGTCACGCCGCCCCAGACATGGCCGTCGACCGGGTCACGCGCGCCGCCCCAGGCCAGCAGGCTGCCGGTCACCAGCCGCCGGTTCAGGCCGACGCGCCAGCCCACGCTGCCCTGTTCGCCGCTCAGGCGCCAGCCGCCAAGCCAGTTGCGCACCCGCAGGTCGACGACACCGAGGTCGATCTCCTGGTTGCCGCCGCGCCAGCCGACGCCGATCGCGGCGCCGTCGGACGACTGCGGCGAGCCGGCGGCCAGTCCGCCTGGCGAGGTCAGCCGGCTGCGGCCGAGCAGGTCGGCATTGCCGGCGTTGGCGGGCAAGGTGCCGGCGTCCAGCGACAGCCGGTCGACGTGGACGAAGAACTGGCCGCGGCCGATCTTCGGCAGCGTCACGCGGGCGGTCAGCTCTCGGCTGGCCAGGTCGGACCGGCCGGCGCTGCCGCTGTTGCGGCCGCTGTGCAGGGCGGTCTCGACGATCGGCTGGTTGTCGGCCTCGATCGCGTCCTGGACCCGTTCGACTTCCAGCGCCGTGTCGCTGCCGGGCAGGGCGCGGCGCCGGGCCACGTCCAGATGTGCCAGCGCGGTGGCCTCGTCGTCGTCCTGACGGGCCTGGCGGGCCGCCTCGATGCGCACCAGCGGATCGTTCGGCAACTGCCCCAGCAGGGCGCCCAGCGTGGTCCGTGCCGCCGCCGGGTTGCCCATCCGGCGTTGCAGGCGCAGCAGGCGCAGGCGGCCATCGCGGGCGTCGTCGGGCAGCAGCGTGGCCAGCCGTTCGGCATCGAACCGGGCGGTGCCGGGCAGGTCCAGGTCGAGCGCCAGCTGGGCGTGCGCCAGCAGCACCTCGGCGCGTTCGGCGTTCGACCAGCCGGTCGACGCTGGCGCGGCGTCGAGCGTCTTCTGCAGCCCGTCCAGCGCGGTTTCCTGCTGGCCGGCATCGGCGTTCAGGCGTGCCCATTCGAGCAGCGCCTGCACCTGCGGCACCAGGGCCAGCGGCGGCAGCAGACCCAGGCGGTCGCGGGCGGCGCGGGTCTCGTGGGTGGCCAGCCGCATGCGGGCGACGCGCAGGTCGGGCCAGGGGTCGAAGGCGGCGGTTTCCGGACCCGCGTCGGTCGACGCGGCGCCCGCGTTGCTGGCCAGCAGGGCCTGGCCGCGCTGGTCGATCAGCTGCTCGGCCTCGTCCAGCCAGGCCCGGGTGTGCGGGATGTCCTGTGCCAGCAGCGACTCGCGGGCACTCGTCAGCGCGCGTTCGCGGCGGGCTCGCAGGACCAGGTCGCGCTGCGGTCCGGCGGCCAGCGCGGCGGGCAGGCCGTCGAGGATCTCGACCGCCCGTCGCGGCGCATCGGCGGCCAGCGCGATCAGCGCGGCGGCCTGCAGCAGGTCCGGTTCGTTGCGGGACGGGCCGGCCAGGCCTTCGTCCATCACCGCCAGGGCCAGGCCCGGCAGCTGGAAGTCGGCATAGAGGCGTGCCGTGTCGTAGCGCAGCCAGGTGTCGTCCGGCGCCAGGGCGAGGGCCTGTTCCAGCAGCCGCAACGCGGCGCCGTGGCGGCCTTCGGCGCGGCGCTGGTCGGCATGGCGGCGCACCGCGCCGGTGTCGACGGCATCGGCCAGCGGCACGCCGGGGTTGACACCTTCCGGCCGGTCGATCGTGGCGGCGCTGCCGCCATAGCGCTGCACCAGCATCGCCAGCGCGCCTTCGGGGTCCTGACGCATCGCCAGCGCGGTCAGGCCGCGCCAGGCGCGGGCCTCGTCCGGCGAGCGGGCGAGCACCCGTTCATAGAGGTGACGGGCCGCCTCGTCGCGGCCTTGCCGGGCGGCGGCGCCGGCCAGCAGCAGCGGCGCCTCGATGGCCTCGGGCTGGCTGTCGAGCAGCGGTTCGAGCAGGGCGGTGACGCGTTCGTCGTCGCCGGCCTGGGCGGCGGCCCGGGCCTCGGCCACGCCGGCCCAGTAGCGCGCGGTCAGGCCCAGGCTGCGCCAGCGTGCGGCGTCGCCCGGATCGCCCGCCAGGGCGCGGTCGAAGGCCGGCACGGCGGCGGCATGTTCGCCCTGGCGCAGGCGGGCGATGCCGTACAGGCCCCAGGCCTGCCCATCGTCGCCATGACGGACCAGCGCGTCCGACAGCAGCGTGGCCGCCTCGGCATCGGTCGCGTCGGTCTTCAGGTCGAGCAGGCGCTCGGCCTCGGCCTTGGCGGCGTTCATCGCCAGCTCGGCCGGTGTCGGCGTGCGGACCGGGGCCGGTGCGGGTTTCGGGTCGGCTTTCGGCTCGGCTTTCAGCTCCGATTTCGGCGCACCGGCCTTCGCCGCAGGGGCCGCTGCCAAGGCTCGGGGCGGTTCGGTGGGCGTCGACCGGGCTGCAGGCGCCTTCGGGTCGACGGGGGTCAGCACCGCGGCGGCGGCGGCGCGGCCGGTGCCGCTCGGGCTGCCGGCGACATCGCCGGCCTCGCCGATCACGCGGCGGTAGTCGTCCCAGAGCGGGCCGACGGCGACGTCGTCCGGCTGCAGGCGGATCGCCCGGCGCCAGCTCGTGGCGATGGTTTCGCGCGGCAAGGCGCCTTCGCCGGCCAGCTCGCGCAGCCGGACCCAGGCCTGCTTGCGGGTGACCGGCGACAGCGACAGCACCTCGGCCAGCGCGAGCCGGTCCAGCGAGGTGCCGCTGCGGGTGACGCGGGCCTCGATCTGGCGCCGGCTGATGTCCCAGCCGCCAGGCGTGCTGGCGATCAGGCCGGCCATCTCGGCGCCCAGCAGGCCGGGCGCCTCGCCGGTCGGGAACATCTGCCGCGCCAGCGTGGCGGCCTGGGCCAGCTCGCCACGTTCGCGCAGCTGCAGCAGGCGCGTCAGGCGCTGCTGGTCGTTGGTGTGCAGCTGCGCAAGCTGCTGCAGCTGGCGCAGCTCGGGGCTGTCGGGGTGGCTGGACTGCAACTGCGCCAGCTGGGCCAGCGCGGCATTGCTGCGGCCCGCGCGCAGGTCGAGCTCGCCGAGCATCAGCAGCGCGCGCGGCTCGTTGGCCTGCACCGCCAGCATCTTCTGCAGCACGCCACGCGCCAGGTCCGGGCGCTTGCGCGCATGCCAGACCTGGGCGCTGTCGAGCAATGCGTCGAGGCTGCGTCGGGCCGGGTCGGACACCGGCGCAGGTGTCGGCGCGGCCAGCACCGGTGCCGGCAAGGCCAGGGCCAGCAGCAGCCAGCTCAGGCGTCGCATGGCGCCCAGCTCGTCTGCAGGTGGCCACCGGCGCTGAACTGGTAGCGGCCGGCCAGGTGGGCCGACGCGAACAGGTTCAGCACCTGGTCGTAGTAGTGGCGGGCCTGGATCGGCCGCGCCTCGATGCGGGCCTTGAGCTTCTGGCTGACGCTGCGGTCGCCGAGCCGGGCGAGCATCGGCAGCAGCGCCGACTGGAAGCCGGTCGGACCGTCCGGGCTGGTCGCCAGTGCCTCGCCGGTGGCCGGGTCGACCACCTCGGGCACGGCGCCACGCGCGCCGGCCAGCCTTGCCATCGGCGCGTACAGCCGCAGCAGGGCCGGCAGGGCCGGGTCGTCCGGGTGGGTCAGGCCCAGCCACAGGTAGACGCGAATCGCGTTGTAGCTGCCCACGCGGTCTTCCACCGGCAGGCGGTCTGCCACCAGGCCACGGCCGCGCACGTGCACGGTCCATTCCGGCGCCAGCCCGCGCGGCGCGCAGGTCGACAGGATCTGCAGCGACGAGGCCCGCAGGCCCTTCCAGGCGGCTTCCGGGCGGTTGCCGGCGAACCACGCCAGCAGCGGCGGCGGCAGGTAGCTCGGGTTCAGCCTGTGGCTGTCCTCGTCGAGGCGGAAGCCCTTCGGCCCGGGCAGCAGGGTCGGACCGAGCCCTGCGAGCTCGACCACCTCCTCGGCCAGGATGCGCCGGCCGAGCACCTGCGACAGTGCCTCGTAGCGGCGGTTCTTCCACAGCCGGCCGGCCTGGGCCAGCGTGTAGGCGATCCACAGGTCGGCGTCGCTGGCGGCGTTGGCGTCCATCACGTCCCAGCGGCCGTCGTCGCGTCTGCCCCATTGCCAGGCCGGCAGGCGGCTGGCCATGTCGCCGCCGCAGAGGTTGTCCTCGGTCCAGCGCAGCAGCCGGTCGAACACCGCCTGCTGGCCGGCCACCAGCGCGAAGAACAGCGCGTAGGACTGGCCTTCGGAGGTCGTCACGTCGCGGCCGACCGGGTCGATGACGCGGCCGTCCTCGCTCACCAGCGCGCGCCGGAACACTTCCCAGTCGGTCCACTCGTCCACACCGCCAGGGGTGCAGCCGGTCGAGGGGCGGGCGCAGGACGTCAGGGGCAGCCCGAACGCCAGCGCGGCCAGCAGGTCACGTCGGAGCAACACGGTTCAGGATTCGCCTTGGACGCGGCGCTCGGCGCGGGCGCGCAGCGCACGGTAGATGGTCAGCGCGAGCAGCAGCGAGACCAGGCCGACCAGCAGCACCAGCAGCAGCGGATGGCCGCGCATCTGGAACCAGACCCAGCGCCACCAGCGCAGCTCGCCGACCTGGTAGACGTCGCCGACGCGGAACGATTCGAGCTGCGTGCCGCGCACCAGCACCAGGTCGCCCTGCATCTGCGCGACCTTGCCGGGGTCGAGCAGCGCGGCGCGCATCACGCCCAGCGTGCTCGGATCGGTGGCCTGCAGCGCGACGACGCTGCGGCCGGCCGACAGCGGCGACTCGAAGGCCATCAGCGCGGCCAGCGGGCCGGACGACTTCCATTCGGCCCAGGCCTTGCCCGGGTAACGACGCGGCAGGGCGCCGGTGAACCACTCGGCGGCGGTGTCGCTGAAGCGGGTCAGCGGCGCGTTGCCGCGGGCGTCGCCGTCGAGGTGGGTCGGCAGCGTCTGGCTCCAGCCGTCCAGCGGTGCCGGCGCGGTGCCGGTGGCGATCACCAGCAGGTCGCGGTCGGCCACCGTCTTGACCTGGCTGGCGCCGACGATCTGCAGCCGCGTGCCGGCCACACCGGTCGCCGCGCCCATCTGGCCCAGCACGCCCAGCGCGGTCTCGATCTCCTCGGGACCGGGCAGGTCGGGCAGCACCACCGCGGTCTCGGCCAGGTCGGCGTACTTGGTGAACGGGAAGCCGCTGTTGGCGTACATCGCCAGGTTGGGCAGCGTCGCGTAGTGCTCGAGGTTGCGCAGGTCGATGGTCGAGTCCGCGTCGATGCTGGCCTGCGACACCAGCACGGTGTCGCGGCAGCGTGCGCTCTCGACCGGCGGGATCTCGAAGCGGAACTGCAGCTCGTTGGTACTGCCCAGCTGGAACGCCGGCACGACCAGTTCCTGCCGGTCGAAGGTGCCGCCGATCTCCAGGAAGGGCAGCAGCATGCGCTGCGACTGCGAGCTCTGCGCATTGGCCGGGCGCAGCAGGAACGATTCGACCAGCTGGTCGTTGATCTGCACCGCCAGCCGCGCGGTGCCGAGCTGGGCCGGCGGCGTGTAGCGGTAGCGCAGCTCGATGGGCACGCCCTCGGTGCGCCACGCGAAGGTGTCGGCCGGCAGGCGCAGCGGCATCCGGATCACCGGCAGCGTGGTGCCCGTGACCTGCAGCGACTGCGCGCCGCCGACCAGCTGGCCCAGCTTCACCAGGCCGCCGGTCTTGACGATGTTGGGCGCGTCGTGCGCGGCCAGCCGGGCCGGCAGCTCGACCTTGGAGACGCTGGCCTGCTCGCCGCTCAGCGCGGCCTGGCCGAGCACCAGCGCGTCGACCGCCTGAGCCAGCTGGGCGGCGTCGCGTCCCAGCACCAGCAGCACCTTGGCGCCCGGGTCGGCCGGGTGGTCGACCATCTTCAGCGTCGGCTGCTCGACCTGCGGCACGTCGATGCCGGTGGGGCGGTGCTCGTTGGTCGCCAGCACGATCGAATGGCCGGACGGCAGCTTGGCCGAGACCGGGAAGTCGGCGCCGCGGTAGCTGGCCATCGCGCCGAACCAGCTGCTCAGCACCCCGGCGCTGCGCACCACGTCCAGCGGCGGCGTGCCGGCCATGACAAAGGGCAGGCGCAGGCGAGACGAGTCGCGCACGTCGAAGAACGGCGTCGGCAGCAGCGACAGGTCGTTGCGCAGCGGCAGGCGGCGCGTGGTCAGTTCCAGCACGCTCTGGTTGCTGATCTGGGCCCACAGCGAGGTGTGGAACGGGTATTCGCAGTCGAGCGTGTAGTGGCCGATGAACTGCAGCCGCAGCTTGGCGTATTCGGTGAAGTAGCGCGGGTCGAGGTCGACGTCGATCGTCTGCGGCGCGCCAAGCTTGCCCTTGACGGCCGGCACGGTGCCCAGCACCTCGTCGTTGATGAAGACCTTGATCTGCGAGAGGTCCGGCAGCAGGCCGGGCGAGAAGGTGTAGTTCAGCCGCAGACGGGCCTTCTGGACCGTCTCGTCGAGACGCACGGACAGTGGCAGGTAGACGCTCTGGTCGATGCCGCGCAGCTCGATCGGCGCCTGCACGCCAAGGTCACGCAGCAGGATCTGCTGGGTCCGGACCGAGCTGTCGGGGGTTCCGGCGCCGGTCGGCTGCGCCAGCGCCTGGTCGATCACCTGCTGGGCCGCGTTGGCCACCTGGATGTCGCTCAACGCCGCGTTGCCGACCATTGGCGACGGCCCGGCATTGGCGGCCGTGGTCGCCTGCAGCGGAGCCATTCCCACGCCCAGGGCGGCCAGGATGGCGGCCAGACGTCGCGGTCGAACTCGGGAGGTGTGACGGATATCTGCCATGGATCGCACTACAACGGGGGTTGATCGAGTCTGTCATGCCAGCCCGGTAATCCAGGCGTCACATCGCGGCCACAAAATGTCCACCGCGTAACAGAATGATACCCGCCGGCTTGGGTTATCAATCTCTCGAAAAACGGCGCCGAAACTGACAATTTCACGCCAGCAATCACCCAGTCGAGGTACTGACGACGGCGTGCAGAGTTCCCGTCGGAGCCTTTGTCACATTTTGGGTGGCCCTGAAATGGAAGAAGGGACGGGCCTCGTGGCGCGTCCCCTCCGTGATTCCTGCCGGGACGTCCGTCGAACGGACGCGCCCCTTATCCCGTTACATGCCGCCGTAGTTCGGTCCGCCGCCACCTTCGGGCGTCACCCAGACGATGTTCTGGGTCGGATCCTTGATGTCGCAGGTCTTGCAGTGCACGCAGTTCTGCGCATTGATCACCAGCTGGTCGGCGCCGTCCCGGTTGACGAATTCATAGACGCCGGCCGGGCAATACCGGCTTTCCGGGCCGGCGTATTTCGCCAGGTTCACCGCCACCGGCACCGAGGCGTCCTTCAGCGTCAGGTGCGCCGGCTGGTTTTCCTCGTGGTTGGTGTTGCTGATGAAGACGCTGGAGAGGCGGTCGAAGGTCAGCTTGCCGTCCGGCTTCGGGTAGCGGATCGGCTCGCAGGCCGACGCGGCGTGCATGCGGGCGTGATCCGGACCGCTGCGGTGGATCGTCCACGGCGGGCTCTTGAAGCCCAGCTTGGGCAGCAGCCACTGCTCGATGCCGGTCATCACGGTGCCGATGGTGTTGCCCTTCTTGAACCACTGCTTGAAGTTGCGGCTGCGGTCCAGTTCGGCGTGCAGCCAGCTCGACTCGAAGGCGGTGGTGTAGGCGACCAGCTCGTCGGCGCTGCGGCCGGCGGCCAGCGCGTCGGCGGCGGCGTCGGCGGCCAGCATGCCGGTCTTGATCGCGGCGTGGCTGCCCTTGATGCGCGCGGCGTTCAGCGTGCCGGCGTCGCAGCCCAGCAACGCGCCGCCCGGGAAGGTCAGCTTCGGCAGGCTCAGCAGGCCGCCAGCGACGATCGCGCGGGCGCCGTAGCCGATGCGCTTGCCGCCCTCGATGTGCGCGCGGATGGCCGGGTGGGTCTTCCAGCGCTGCATCTCCTCGAACGGGCTCAGCCAGGGGTTCTGGTAGTCCAGGCCGACCACGAAGCCCAGCGTCACCAGGTTGCCTTCGAGGTGATAGAGGAAGCCGCCGCCATAGGTCTGCTCGTTCATCGGCCAGCCGGCGGTGTGCACCACCTTGCCGGGCTGCGCCTGGTCGGCCGGCACTTCCCAGAGTTCCTTGATGCCGATGCCGTAGCTCTGCGGGTCGCGGCCCTCGTCGAGGGCGTAGGTCGCGATCAGCTGCTTGCCCAGGTGGCCACGCGCGCCTTCGGCGAAGAAGGTGTACTTGCCGAGCAGTTCCATGCCGAGCTGGAAGCTGTCGGTCGGTTCGCCGTCCTTGCCCACGCCCATGTTGCCGGTGGCGACACCGCGCACCGCGCCGGACGCGTCGTACAGGACCTCGGCGGCGGTGAAGCCCGGGAAGATCTCGACGCCCAGGCCCTCGGCCTGCGTGGCCAGCCAGCGCACGACGTTCGCGAGGCTGACGACGTAGTTGCCGTGGTTGTGGAAGCAGTCCGGGATCAGCGCCTGCGGCGTCACCGTCGCGCTGTTCTCGTTGAGGAACAGCACCTCGTCGCCGGTGACGGGCTGGTTCAGCGGCGCACCGAGGGCCTGCCAGTCGGGGATCAGCTCGTGGAGCGCGATCGGGTCCATCACCGCACCCGACAGGATGTGCGCGCCGGGCTCGGAGCCCTTCTCCAGCACCACCACCGACAGGTCGGCGTTGCGCTGCTTGAGCCGGATCGCCGCAGCGAGGCCGGCGGGGCCTGCGCCGACGATCACGACGTCGTACTCCATCGATTCGCGCGGGCCGAACTGGGCCAGGATCTCCTCGGGACGCATGTTCTTCCTTGTCTCTGGGTGGGGCTGGGGACCGCGTGCGGCGTTGCGTTGACGCGGCGGCGGCGCGATTCTAATCAGCTGCAGTGCAGCAAAAGCACGGTCGTGCTTTTTTGGGTTGCGTTGCCGCGACCTTGCCTTTGCATGAACCGAAAGCGCCGCGAGGTGTGACAGCTGGCAGTTCATGAGGCATTTCGTGTGATCGATCCGACCGTCGCGCCGCTACCCTTGGGTTTTCCGCCAGCTCACGTTCACGATTCACCGCATGCGATCAGGCATCCAACCGCTGACGTCTCCCGATCCGCTGCGATCGGAAGCGCACGCGACCCCGTTGGCCGAGCAGCTGCGGGAAGCGCGCGCGGCGCTTGAGCAGGCGCACGGCGAGATCGAGCGCTGTCGCGAGTCCGAACGGCGCCTGCAGCGCGCCTTGTGGGCCAGCGGCGAAGCGGTCTGGTCGTGGTCGGCGGACGACCAGCTGTTCCGCATCGAGCCGTATGTCGACGAGAAGGGCGCGCGGGTCGAGGTGCCGGCGCTGAACAAGACCGAGCTGGGCGAGCGGGTGCATGCCGAGGACATCGAGACCTTCCGGCTGACCTGGCGGATGCACGCCAGCGGCCTGCGCCACGACCTGGACGTCGCCTTCCGGCTGCACCTGCCGCAAGGCCTGCGCTGGGTGCGGGCACGCGGCCGGGCGGTGCAGCGTGACCGCCAGAACCATGCGCTGCTGGTGACCGGCACGGTCAAGGACATCACCGAACAGCGCGAGGCCGAGGAATCGCTGCGGCTGATGGCCCAGGCCTTCACCAGCACCCGTGACGCGATCGCGGTGACCGATGGCGACTGGCGCATCCAGGAGACCAACCAGGCCTACAGCTCGCTGTGCGGCCTGAGCGCCGACGAACTGGCGGGCCAGGTGGTCGGTGACCGGCTGCCACTGCCGGCCGGTGTCGAGGCCGAGCTGCTCGAACGCGGCGGCTGGTCCGGCCCGGCCGAACTGCGGTCGCGCCAGGGCGAGGCCATTCCGGTCGAGGTCAACATCACGCCGCTGTCGCACTTCACCGACAGCGGCAGCGGCTACATCGTCTCGCTGACCGACCTGCGCGAGCAGATCCGCGCCGAGGCCCGGCTGGCCCGCATGGCGCTGGCCGACGCGCTGACCGAACTGCCCAATCGCTCGGCCATCGAGCAGCATCTGGCGGCCCGGCTGGGCGATGCGTCGTCGAACTTCGCCGTCATCTTCATCGACCTGGACGGTTTCAAGGAGGTCAACGATTCGTTCGGCCATGACGTCGGTGACCAGCTGCTGCGGGCGGTGGCGCGGCGCCTGACCGCGTTGCTGCCCCAGGACGCGCTGGTCGGCCGGTGGGGCGGTGACGAGTTCGTGATCGTGCTGGGACCGGGTTCGGGCGACAACGAAGTCCGGGCGGTCGCGCAGGTCGTGCTGGCCGCCTTGAACCAGCCGGTGGCGCTGGAAGGCCATGAGGTCACGGTGACGCCCAGCATCGGCGCCGCGCTGGCGCCACGCGACGGTGCCGACCCGGGCACGCTGCTGCGCAAGGCCGATGCGGCCATGTATGTCGCCAAGGAACGTGGCCGCAACGGCCTGGCCTTCTACGACCCCGAGCTCGACACCGACGTGCAGCGCCGCGTGCGCATGCAGTCGGCACTGCGCACCGATGCCGAGCGCAACGGCTTCACCTTCGTGGCCCAGCCCAAGGTCGACCGGGACGGTCAGGCGGTCGGCGTCGAGCTGCTGATGCGCTGGTCGACACCGGCCTTCGGCAATGTCTCGCCGGTCGAGTTCATCCCGATGGCCGAGAAGACCGGCCTGATCGGCCTGATGGGCCGCCACGCGCTGCACGCCGCCGCGCAGCTGGTCAAGCGTGGCCAGGAGGGCGGCCACCGCTTCACCGTCGCCGTCAACCTGTCGCCCAAGCAGCTGCTGCAACGCGGCCTGGAACAGCAGCTGATGGTGGCCTGCCAGCGCGCCGGCATCGCGCCCGACCAGATCGAGCTGGAGATCACCGAGTCGGCCCTGGTCGACAACATGGCGGTGGTCGAGCCGCTGCTGCGGCGCCTGCGCGAGATCGGCTTCACGCTCGCGCTGGACGACTTCGGCACCGGCTACTCGTCGCTGAGCTACCTGCGCCACCTGCCGTTCAACAAGATCAAGATCGACCGCAGCTTCGTGATGGACATCGACCACGACAGCCGTGCGGCCAGGCTGCTGGCGCACATGGTCCAGCTGTGCGCGGCACTGGGCATGTCGACGGTGGCCGAGGGGGTCGAGACGCAGGCCCAGTTCGAGGCCCTGCGCGAGCTGGGCGTGCAGGAATTCCAGGGCTACCACTTCGCCCGGCCGATGCCGGTCGACCAGTGGCTGGCGCAGCTGGAAACGGTCGCGGCAGACCCGTCGGCCTGAGCGTCCGGCGCGTCGTCCGGCACGCCTCCGACAGGCCTCCGACAGGGGCCTTCTGCTATCGTGACGCGACCCCTCGCGAGGGGCTGGCAGCCCCTTCCAGGCGCTGCCGTCCGCCCCGCCCGCGAGCACCTTCCGTCGTTCCCACCAGACCCACACCATGAGCTACAGCATCGACCTGTCGGGCCGCGTCGCCCTCGTCACCGGCGCCTCCAGCGGCCTGGGCGAACAGTTCGCCCGCACCCTTGCCAAGGCCGGCGCGGCCGTCGTCCTGGCCGGTCGCCGGACCGAACGCCTGAAGACCTTGCGCGCCGAGATCGAGGGGCAGGGCGGCGATGCCCACGTGGTCGAACTCGACGTGACCGACACCGAGAGCATCGCCTCGGCCGTCGCCCATGCCGAGACCGAGGTCGGCACGCTCGACATCCTGATCAACAACTCCGGCGTCAGCACGACGCAGAAGCTGCTGGACGTCGGCCCCGAGGACTTCGACTTCGTGTTCGACACCAACGTGCGCGGCGCCTTCTTCGTCGCCCAGGAAGTCGGCCGGCGCATGGTGGCTCGGGCCCGTGGCGCGGCCCCGGGCACCTACACCGGCGGGCGCATCGTCAACATCGCGTCGATGGCCGGCCTGCGCGTCATCAGCCAGATCGGCGTCTACGCGATGAGCAAGGCGGCCGTGATCCACATGACCCGCGCGATGGCGCTGGAATGGGGCAAGTTCGGCGTCAACGTCAACGCGATCTGCCCGGGCTACATCGACACCGAGATCAACCACCACCACTGGGAAACCGACGGTGGCCAGAAGCTGGTCAACATGCTGCCGCGCAAGCGCCTGGGCAAGCCATCCGACCTCGACACCAGCCTGCTGATGCTCTGCGCCAACGAAAGCCATTTCGTCAACGGCGCGGTGATCCAGGCCGACGACGGGTTCGGGCTGTGAGCATGGCGATGCCAGGCGGCGCACGCGAGGTGCGCGACCTCACGCCGGTCGAGGCCCGCGTGCTGGCCGTGCTGGTCGAGAAACAGGCGACGGTGCCCGACACCTACCCGATGTCGCTCAACGCGCTGCAGTCGGGCTGCAACCAGAAGACCGCGCGCGAGCCGGTCATGGCGCTGACCGAGCCGCAGATCCTGGCCGCGCTGGACGAGCTGAAGTCGCTCAGCCTCGTCGGCGAGGTCAGCGGCAGCCGCGTGGTCCGCTACGACCACAACCTGCCGCGCGGCCTGGGCGTGCCCGGTGCGGCCGCCGCGCTGCTGGCCACGCTGATGCTGCGCGGCCCGCAGACGGCCGCCGAGCTGCGTGCCAATGCCGAGCGGCTGCACCGCTTCGCCGATGTCTCCTCGGTCGAGGGCTTCCTGGAGGAGCTGGCCGAGAAGACGCCGCCGCGTGTCATCAAGCTGGCGCGCGCGCCGGGCGCCCGCGAGTCGCGCTGGACCCATCTGCTGTGCGGTCCGGTCGACCCGGCGCTGCTGGTGCAGGCGGCGGGCGGCGGGTCATCCGGAACATCCTCGGCCGCCGCCGACGAGGAACTCGCGCTGCTGCGCGCCGAACAGCGCCAGATGCAGGCCGAGCTGACCCGGCTGCGGGCGCAGGTCGCCAAGCTGGCGGCCGAGCTGGGCGTGTCGCTGGACGACGCCTGAACCTTCCCTGTGCTCCCGACGTCAAGACCGATGCGATTCGACCTTCCCGAGGACAAGGTCCTCGTCCACACCAGCCGCTTCCCGGTGCGCTGGGGCGACATGGACGCGATGGGCCATGTCAACAACACCGTCTACTTCCGCTACCTGGAGATCGCCCGGCTCGACTGGCTCGCGTCGACCGGGCTGCAGGTCGAGCCGCACGGCATCGGCCCGGTGATCGTCAACGCCTTCTGCAACTTCCACCTGCAGCTCGAATTCCCGGCCGAGGTGGTCGCCCGCATGTACGTGCGCAACCCCGGCCGCAGCAGCCTGGAGACCTACACGACGCTGGAGAAGGCCGACGAGCCCGGCGTGGTCTACGCCAGCGGCGGCGCGAGGCTGGTGTGGGTCGACCAGCGCGTGCGCCAGTCGGTGCCCTTGCCCGACGCGCTGCGCGCCATGGCGATGCCGGCGGCATGACCCGGGTCGGCCATCGGTGGCTCACGTGCTGAGCCACTGCGACGTCAAGCTCGCCCACCTTGCGAGCCGACGAGACCCACGATGACCGACCTGCTGACCCTCCCCTGGCTGCTGCTGGCCCTGCTGGGCGCGACCAACCTGGCCGTGCTGCTGGCCTTGCTGCTGCGCGCGCCGCCCGACCCGTCCGACAGCGACTGGGCCCAGCGCATCGAGTCCGATCTCGACCGGCTGCAACGCGACCTGTCCGACGGCCAGCAGCGGCTTGAACGCGAGCTGCGCGAGGCCGTGCAGGGTTCTGCCCGCGACACCCGGCTCGAACTCGTCGCCAGCCTGGGCGAGCTGCGTGCCAGCCTGGACCGCCGCGTGCAGGCGATGCAGACGGGCGTGGAGCAGCGGCTGGCTTCGCTGCAGGCCGACAACGAACGCAAGCTCGAACAGATGCGGGCGACGGTCGACGAGAAGCTGCAGGCGACGCTGGAACAGCGCCTGGGCGAGAGCTTCCGGCAGGTCGCCGAGCGGCTGGAGCAGGTCCACCGCGGCCTGGGCGAGATGCAGACGCTGGCGCAGGGTGTCGGCGACCTCAAGCGCGTGCTGGGCAACGTCAAGACCCGTGGCGTGTTCGGCGAGGTGCAGCTGGCCGCCCTGCTGGAACAGGTCTTCACGCCCGAGCAATACGCCGTCAACGTCGCCACCGTGCCGGGCAGCGGCGAGCGGGTCGAGTTCGCATTGCGCCTGCCCGGCCGGGGCGCCAACGGGGCCGAGCGCGACGCGGCGCCGGTCTGGCTGCCGATCGACGCCAAGTTCCCGCGCGAGGACTACGAGCGCCTGCTCGATGCCCAGGACCGCGCCGACCGCGACGCGGCCGAGGCGGCATCGCGGGCGCTGGAAGGGCGCATCCGCGACGAGGCGCGCAGCATCCGCGCCAAGTACGTCAGCCCGCCGCACACGACCGACTTCGCGCTGCTGTTCGTGCCGACCGAGGGCCTCTACGCCGAGCTGCTGCGCCGGCCCGGCCTGGTCGAGGCGCTGATGCGCGACCACCACGTCACGCTGGCCGGTCCGACCACCTTGCTGGCGCTGCTCAACAGCCTGCAGATGGGCTTCCGCACGCTGGCGATCGAACGCCGCAGCGCCGAGGTCTGGACCGTGCTGGGCGCCGTCAAGACCGAGTTCGGCAAGTTCGGCGACGTGCTGGCCAAGGCCCGCAAGAAGCTGGAGGAGGCCCACCACACGCTCGATCAGGCGGAGGTCCGCACGCGGGCGATGGGCCGGCGGCTCAAGGGCGTCGAGGCCCTGCCGGACGGCGCGGCGCAGGCGCTGATCGGGCTTGAAGGACTGCAAGGAATGGACGGGCTGGACGAGCCGATCCACGCGGGCGCGGAGGACACGGCGGGATGAACACGCTGCCCGGCCCCGCCACCGCCGAGGCTGCGGTGGACCGCCGTCCGATCCTGGTCGCGCTGGTGATCGGGCAGGTCTGCCTGCACGCCGCGATGGCCGGCCTGCGCATGGCGCTGCCGCTGATGCTGCTGCGCCAGGGCGGCCTGGCGTGGCTGCAGGGCGAGGCGGCGGCCGGCCTGCTGCTGGGCCTGTTCTCGGTCGTGCCGGTGGTGACCGCCGTGCGCGCCGGGCGCTGGGCCGATCGGCGCGGCTACCACCGCCCGGTGCGCAGTGCCGTCGTGCTGGTGATGCTGGGCGGGCTGCTGGCGGTGCCGGCGGCGCTGTGGCCGCAGCTGTGGGGCGAGGCACATCCGGCCGGTGCGCTGGGGCTGGCGCAGCTGCTGTTGCTGGGTCTGGTCGCCAGCCTGGCCGGGACCGGCAGCAACCTGGGCCTGATCTCGATCCAGCGCAGCGCCGGGCGGCTGGCCGGGTATGGGCGGGCGCCGGGCGTGACCGGCACGCACGAGGCCGACGAGGCGACCCGCGCCGAGCTCAAGCGCGTGTTCAGCTGGCTGGGCGTGGCGCCGTCGCTCAGCAACGTGCTGGGGCCGATGCTGGCCGGCTTCCTGATCGACGCGATCGGCTTCGCCGGTGCCAGCGCGGTGATGGCGCTGCTGCCGCTGGGCACGCTGCTGTGCGCGACCCGGGTGCCGGTGGCGCTGGCGCCGGGCTCGCAGTCCCAGGCCCAAGCCTTGACGGCGGTCGGGCGCTCGCCCCCGCCGGTCGTCCGGCCCCGTCACGGCGTGCTGGCGCTGCTGTCGCTGCCGGGCGTCGGCGGCATCCTGCTGGCCAACTGGTTCTTCTCGACCGCCTGGGACCTGCACACCTTTCTCGTCCCGCTGATGGGCCACCAGAACGGCCTCAGTGCCTCGGCCATCGGCACCGTGCTGGGCGTGTTCGCGATGGCGGTGACGGGCATCCGGCTGATCGTCCCGCTGGTGGCCGAACGCCTGACCGAGCGCCACGTCATGAGCACCTCGATGGTCGTGATCGGCGCGGTGTTCCTGATCTACCCGCTGGCCACCACGGCCGCCGCGATGGCCTGCTGCGCGGTCGTGCTGGGCCTGGCGCAGGGCATCGTGCAGCCGATGATCCTCAGCACGTTGCACCAGCTCGCGCCGCCGGACCAGGAAGGCGAGGTGATCGCGCTGCGTTCGGCCGTCATCAACCTGTCTAGCTCGCTGTTGCCGCTGGTCTTCGGCGTGCTGGGCGGCGCGCTCGGGCCGGCGTTGCTGTTCCGGGTGATGGGCACGCTGCTGTGGCTCGGCGCCTGGCTGCCGCAGCGGTTGGCGCCGGCCCGCAAGGCGGCCTGATCAGCCCAGGTCGCGGGCCGGGTCCAGCGCGTCGCGCAAGGCCGCCTCGACCGGCATCGGCTCAGCCGCCACCCAGGCCGCCAGCACCCGCCCGGCCAGCACGGCGGACGTGATGCCACGCGACCCCAGTCCCGTGCAGAGGTAGATCCCGTTGCCGGCCGCGACCCGGCGGGGCTGGTGACGCGGGCCGTCCAGCCGGGCCCGGCCTCCGTCCAGCAGGCGTTGCCGCTCGACCCCGTCGACCACCGGCCCGACCAGCGGCAGCCGGTCCGGCGTCACCGCCCGCCAGCCGGCGCGGCCCGGCAGCAGCGTGTCGCCGTCCGCGAGACCGGCCGGCACGATGCCCAGCTGCGCGGCGCGCTGCAGGTTGTGGCGCTGGTCGTCGAGACGCAAGGCGCGACCGGCCGCGTCGGTCGGCTCGTGTTGCGTCGTCGCGCCGACCAGCACCTCGCCATTCGGCAAGGTCAGGCCGTAGCCCTGGCCCGACAGCGGCAGCGCCGGTCGACGCAGGCCGGGCAGGTCGCCGGGCAGGCGCGTGACCTGGCCGCGCACCGCCGAGAGCCTCGGCCGCATCGCGCCTTCGGGCAGCAGCCGGTTCGCGTCCAGCGCATTGGCCAGCACGACGACCGGGGCGCGGGCGATCACCGCGCCGTCGGCGTCCAGGGCGGTCCAGACGTCGTCATCGGATGCGGGCGGCACCAGCCGGTCGACGGCACGACCGCCGAGCCAGCGCGTGCCGCTGGCCGCGTCCACCCCCGCCTGCGCCAGCATCCAGCGCGTCCAGCCGGCCGGGTCCAGCCAGCCGGCGGCGTGTTCGAACAGCCACGCGCCGGCCGCCAGCGGCAGACCGGCCATTGCGGCGGCAGCGGGCGCGTCCCGCCAGTCGACCAGCCCATGCGGCAGGCCGACGGCATCGCGCTGCGCCAGGGCCCTGGCCGCGTCGAGACGGGGTTCCAGGCGCAGGAACCCATCGAGCGCGCCGGCCACGTCGCCACGCGACAAGGGCAGCGCGGCGGCGCGGGCAGTGGCCAGCGCGGCGGCCCGGAACCAGCGCGCGTGCAAGCTGTCCGGTGCATTGAAGATCGCGTGCACCAGCCCGCCGGCATTGCCCGAGGCTTCCTGCGCCGGCTGCGCGTGGCGGTCCAGCACGGTCGCCTGCCAGCCGACCCGCGCCAGGCCCCAGGCGGCGGCCGCACCGGCCAGGCCGGCACCGATCACCAGCGCCCGTCGCGTTGCGCGATCGGGCGTGACCCAGCCGCGCGGTGCGGGCGGCACGAAGCGGGGGTGGTAGCGGCCGACGGCGATCTCGCGCTTGCCACCGGTGCCGGGCTGCAGGCCGACCTCGAAGCCGTGCCGCGACAGGTTCTCGCGCAGGCCGCTGGCGGCGCTCCAGGTCGCCAGCCGGGCGTCGGGCGCGGCCAGCCGGGCAACGCGGCGGCAGACGTCCTCGTCCCACATCGCCGGGTTGCGGGCCGGCGCGAAGCCGTCGAGGCAGAGCGTGTCGAAGCGCAGCTGCAGGCCGTCCAGCACATCGGCGATGTCGCCCCAGGCCAGCAGCAGCTGCACCCGGCCGTCGTCCAGGTCGATGCCGTGCAGGTCCGGCGAGGCCGGTGGCCAGACGGCGGCCAACTCCGCAGCCAGCTCCGGCGTCGGGCTGTCACGGTGCCAGGTCAGCATGTCGGCGGCAGAAGGCGGGTGCTTGTCCAGCGCGACATAGACCAGCCGTTCGCAGCGCTGCGGATCGCGCCGCCAGGTGTCCCAGGTCGCCAGGAAGTTGTTGCCCAGCCCGAAACCGGTTTCCAGCACGACATGTCGCGCCTGCCCGGCCCAGCGCTGTGGCAACTGGTTGCCCGCCAGGAACACATGCCGCGCCTGCACCTGCGCACCGATCGCCGGGTGATAGAGATCGCCGTAGTCATCGGCAAACGGCAGGCCGGCGTCGTTGCGGCGGATGCGGGCGGGGGTGATGGGGGTGGAGCGTGACGGGCCGGTCATCGGGTACGCGAGCGCGATTCGAACTCAGATGGAGGACGCATCGAGCTTGGCGAGCACCTCGGCCAATCGGGACTCCAGATCTGGCAAGTCATGTCGAACGGTATCGAACACGGTTACGTCGTCGACGGTGTCGTAGCCATGGATGATCCGGTTGCGAAGCCCGATCGCGAGTCGTGCTCCCGGAATCGTGGCGACCAGCTCGGCGTCTTCCCGCTGCAGTCTGGTGCATGCCTCGCCGAGGATCTCGAGCTGTCGTTCGACGGCGGATCTGACCAGAAGGTCCCGCAGGTACCCGTCCAACGCCATGTCCTGAGTGAACTGGCGTGCTGCCCGGATCGCCTGCAAGGCATCGAACAACAGGGCGGGGCGGCGGTCAGGCATGGACCGGGATCCGGGTGCGCGCGACCTCGGCGGCGAAGTAAGGGTTGCGGATCGACCCGGGATCGACGAGATCCACGCTGCGGCCGAGCAGGGTCTCCAGCGCTTCAGCCAGATCGATCAGCCGCATGGCGCGTGAGCCTGGCGCATCCGGGTCCAAGCGGACCAGGAAGTCGTAGTCGCTGCGACCTTCGACATCGGTCCCGATGGCCGCCGAGCCGAACAATTCGAGGCTCGCGACCCCGTGCTGGCGACACAACGCGGCGATGGCCGGCTGGTGCCGCTTGAGCGATTCGGGCAAGGTCACGGTGTCCATCGCCAGATTATCGCGACGCCTGCGCCCCTTGCGGCAAGGCTGAGACAATCCGCCCCATGAGTGACACCGCGACTTCCGCCCCCCCCAAGATCGGCTTCGTCAGCCTGGGATGCCCGAAGGCCCTGACGGACTCCGAGCTGATCCTGACCCAGCTCAGCGCCGAGGGCTACACGACCAGCAAGACCTTCCAGGGTGCCGACCTGGTGATCGTCAACACCTGCGGCTTCATCGACGATGCCGTCAAGGAAAGCCTGGACACCATCGGCGAGGCACTGGCCGAGAACGGCAAGGTGATCGTCACCGGTTGCCTGGGTGCCAAGACGGCCGACAGTGGCGAGAACCTGGTGCAGAAGGTCCATCCGAAGGTGCTGGCCGTGACCGGCCCGCATGCGACGCAGGAGGTGATGGACGCGGTGCACGCGCATGTCCCCAAGCCGCACGACCCCTTCGTCGACCTGGTGCCGCCGGCCGGCATCAAGCTCACGCCGCGCCACTACGCCTACCTGAAGATCAGCGAGGGCTGCAATCACCGCTGCACCTTCTGCATCATCCCCAGCATGCGCGGCGACCTGGTCTCGCGCCCGGTCGGTGACGTGCTGACCGAGGCGCAGCGGCTGTTCGAGGGCGGTGTCAAGGAGCTGCTGGTGGTCAGCCAGGACACGTCGGCCTACGGCGTCGACGTCAAGTACCGCACCGGCTTCTGGAACGGCCAGCCGGTCAAGACCCGCATGCTCGACCTGGTGGCCAAGCTCGGCGAGATCGCCAAGCCCTTCGGCGCCTGGGTGCGGCTGCACTACGTCTATCCCTACCCGCATGTCGACGAGGTGCTGCCGCTGATGGCCGAGGGCCTCGTGCTGCCGTATCTCGACGTGCCTTTCCAGCATGCCCATCCGGACGTGCTCAAGCGCATGAAGCGCCCGGCCAGCGGCGAGCGCAACCTGGAGCGGCTGCTGAAGTGGCGCGAGGCCTGCCCCGAGCTGGTCGTGCGATCGACCTTCATCGCCGGCTTCCCCGGCGAGACAGAGGCCGAGTTCCAGACGCTGCTGGACTTCGTGCAGGAAGCGCAGATCGACCGCGCCGGCTGTTTCGCGTATTCGCCGGTGACCGGCGCGGCGGCCAACGAACTGCCCGGCGCCTTGCCCGACGAGGTCCGCGAGGAACGCCGCGCCCGCTTCATGGCGGTGGCCGAGGCGGTGTCGACCGAACGCCTGGCCCGCCGCGTCGGCGCGACCATGCAGGTGCTGGTCGACCGCGCGCCGGCGATGGGCCGCAAGGGCGGTGTTGCCCGCACCTATGCGGACGCGCCCGAGATCGACGGCACGGTGCAGATCCAGCCGCCGAGCAAGGCGTCCAAGACGATGAAGGTCGGCGAGTTCGCCCGCGTGCAGATCGTCGGCACCTCCGGGCACGACCTGATCGGCGAACTGCTCTGAAGCGGGCGAGGCGAGCGCGATGGCCGATCCACACGATGTTCCGGACGTTCCCGACGTTCCTGGCGACCTTCCCACCTCACCGCTCAGCACCGCGCTGATCCATCACCCCTACCGCGCCCCGGCCGAGTGGGACGCGATCCCGGTGGGCGTGCACAAGGCCTCGACCGTCTTCTTCCCGAACGTCAAGGCGTTGCGAGAGCGGCGCTGGGTCGACAAGAGCGGCTACACCTACGGCCTGAAGGGCACGCCGACCAGCTTCACGCTGGAGGCGCGTCTGGCCACGATCGAAGGCGCCGAACACGTCATGCTGGTGCCCAGCGGGCTGGCGGCGATCACGCTGGTCGACCTGGCCTTGCTGAAGTCGGGCGACGAGCTGCTGCTGCCCGACAACGTCTACGGCCCGAGCCTGTCGCTGGCCCAGCACGAGCTGGCGCGCTGGGGCATCACCTACCGCTTCTACGACCCCCTCGATGCGGCTTCGCTGGCATCGGCCCTGACGCCGGCCACGAAGCTGGTCTGGCTGGAAGCGGCCGGCTCGGTGACGATGGAATTCCCCGATCTGCGTGGCCTGATCCGCACCGCCCGGGCGAAGGCGCCGCAGGCCCGCATCGCGATCGACCACACGTGGGGATCGGGCCTGGCGTTCAACCCGTTCGAGCTGGGCGAGGCGGGCGTGGATGCGCCGGGCTTCGGCGTCGACATCGCCGTGCATGCGCTGACCAAGTACCCGTCCGGTGGCGGTGACGTGCTGATGGGCTCGGTCGCCTGCCGCGACGAGAAGCTGCGCGACACGCTGGCGTGGACCCACAGCCGGCTTGGCTACGGCGTCGGCGCGGACGATGTCTCGGCCGTGCTGCGTGGCCTGCCGACGCTGGAACTGCGCTACCGCGCGCAGGACCTGGCCGCGCGCCGCATCGCCGCCTGGGCGCAGACGCGGCCCGAGTTCGTGCGGGTGCTGCACCCGAGCCTGCCGACGTCGCCCGGCCATGCCCACTGGGCCGCGTTGTGCACGCAGGCGGCCGGACTGGTGACGGTGGAGGTGGATGCGGCGATCGGCTCGGCGCGGGTCGACGCCTTCGTCGATGCCCTGAGGCTGTTCCGCATCGGCTGGTCCTGGGCCGGCCCGGTCAGCCTGGTGGCGCCCTACAACCCGGCGACGCTGCGCCAGCGTCCGAGCCTTTTCAAGGGCCAGCTGGTGCGGCTGTGCATCGGGCTGGAGAACGTCGACGACCTGATCGCCGACCTGACGCAGGCGCTGGCCGCGCTGCGCTGACGCGGCGGCCGCCAAGCCGGCCGATCAGGCTCAGTCCTTGTTGCCGCTGGACGAGACCTTCGAGCGCATCAGGCGACCCTTCTCGCGCTCCCACTCGCGATCCTTGATGGTGTTGCGCTTGTCGTGTTCGGCCTTGCCCTTGGCCAGCGCGACATCGACCTTCACGCGGCCGCCCTTGTAGTGCAGGTTCAGCGGCACGAGGGTGTGGCCCTTCTGCTCGACCTTGCCGATCAGCCGGCGGATCTCGGCCTTGTGCATCAGCAGCTTCTTGGTCCGGTCGGGCTCGGGCTTGACGTGGGTCGACGCGCTGCGCAGCGCGTTGATGCGCGCGCCGATCAGGAACAGCTCGCCGTCCTTGATCACCACGTAGCCGTCGGTCAGCTGGACCTGGCCCGATCGGATCGCCTTGATCTCCCAGCCGGACAACACGATGCCGGCCTCGAAGCGTTCCTCGATGTGGTAGTTGAAAAAGGCCTTCTTGTTCTCGGCGATGCTCATGGCGGTCCTGCCGATGCGTCGGCTCTGGTCGGGTCGTTCTTAGAATCGGCGGATTGTATGAAGCACGTCAAGAAGTCCGTCCTCCTCTGGTACTCGCCGCGCGAGATGTACGACCTGGTCGTCGATGTCCCGGCCTACCCGCAGTTCCTGCCCTGGTGCCAGAAGGCCGAGGTCCTGAGCCAGGCCGAGGACGGTGTCACCGCCCGCCTGCACCTGTCGTTCGGCGGCGTGCGCCATGCCTTCACGACCCGCAACACGCACGTGCCGGGCGAACAGGTCGGCATGGCGCTGGTCGACGGGCCGTTCTCCAGCCTCGAAGGCGCATGGCGCTTCGTGCCGATCGGCACGCCCGCATCGGCCACGCCCGGTGGCGGCGCGCAGGCCTGCCGGGTCGAGTTCGAACTGCGTTATGCCTTCTCCAGCCGGCCGCTCGAACTGGTCGTCAGTCCCGTGTTCGACCGCATCGCCAACACCTTCGTCGACGCCTTCGTGGCCCGGGCCGAGCAGGTCCATGGCAAGCGCTGAGACCATCACCGTCCACGTCGTCGCCAGCCCGGCACCGCGCGAGACGATCTCGGTGACGCTGGCCTTGCCGAGCGGCTCGACGGTGGCCGATGCGGTCCGGGCCAGCGAACTGCTGGTCACCCATCCGGGCTTGCGCGAACTGGCGCTGCAGCCGTCCGGCGAGAGTGGCGTGATGGGCGCGTTGACCATCGCGGTGTGGGGCCGGGCGGCGGCACCGGATCGCCTGCTCGACGACGGCGACCGCGTCGAGATCGTGCGCCCGCTGAAGGTCGATCCGAAGGAAGCGCGCCGGCTGCGTTACGAGGTCCAGGGCGACCGCGGCCGGGTGCGCCGCAAGGTGGGCTCGCTGAAGGCCTGAGTCCCGCGAGGACGCCTCAGCGGCAGTCCGACGCGACGACCTCGCGCGCCCGGCGCAGTTCGGCGTCGCGCTCGGCGGCGGGCACGGTCTCGCGCTCGCCGCGCTCGTTGACACGCGCCAGCGGCACGCCGTTCTCCAGCGCACGCTGGTAGTCGCGCGCCCGGCTGCAGTTGGCCTGCCGCTCGCGGGCCTGGCGCTCCTCGTCGGCCTTGCGTTCGGCGGCTTCCGCAGCGCGCTTGCGGGCAGCCAGTTCGGGGTCGACGTTGCGGGTGCCGGACGTCTCCGATGCGGACGCGGCCGTGGCGGCGGAAGCGGCCGGGTCGGTCGCCGGAGCGTTGCGGGGCTGGGTGCTGGCAGGCGGCGCTGCAGCCGGCCGCGACAGCACGTCGCGCGCCGGGATGCCCGGTGGCGGCGGGCGGTCGCTGTACTGGACGCGACCATCGGCATCGCGCCATTTCCACTGGGCCATCGCCGGTGCGGCGAGGCTCGCCAAGGTGCTGATCAGGACGGTGCAGAACAGCAGACGGAGTGCGTCGGGGCGGTATGTGCAGGCCATGAATCGAGTGTACCGGCCGTGCCGTTGCGGGTTTTCTATAATCTCCTTTTGCGTCTGGAGCTTTCCTCATGCGCCTTCTAGGCAAAGCGCTCACCTTCGACGACGTGCTGCTCGTGCCAGCCTACTCGCAGGTCCTGCCGCGCGACACCAGCCTCGCGACCCCGCTGTCCCGCAACATCATGCTGAACCTGCCGCTCGTGTCGGCGGCGATGGACACCGTGACGGAGGCACGCCTGGCGATCGCGATCGCGCAGGAGGGCGGCATCGGCATCGTCCACAAGAACCTCAGCCCGAAGCAGCAGGCCGCCGAAGTGGCCCGCGTCAAGCGCTACGAATCCGGTCTGCTGAAGGACCCGATCACCATCTCGCCCGGCGTGCCGGTGCGCCACGTCATCGAGCTGTCGCGCCAGCATGGCATCTCGGGCTTCCCGGTCGTCGACGAAGGCCGCGTGGTGGGCATCGTGACCGGCCGCGACCTGCGTTTCGAGGCCCGCCTCGACGCCCCCGTGCGCGAGATCATGACCCCGCGCGAGCGCCTGATCACCGTGCGCGAAGGCGCCACGCTGGCCGAGGCCAAGGCGCTGATGCACCAGCACAAGCTCGAACGCGTGCTGGTCCTGAACGACCAGAGCGAGCTGCGCGGCCTGTTCACCGTCAAGGACATCACCAAGCAGACCAACTTCCCGAACGCCGCCCGCGATGCCCACGGCAAGCTGCGTGTCGGCGCGGCCGTCGGCGTCGGTGACGGCACCGAGGAACGTGTCGAGCTTCTCGCCCGCGCCGGCGTCGACGCCATCGTGGTCGACACCGCCCACGGCCACAGCGCCGGCGTCATCGAGCGCGTGCGCTGGGTCAAGCGCAACTTCCCGCAGGTCGACGTCATCGGCGGCAACATCGCCACCGGCGCGGCCGCGCTGGCGCTGGTCGAGGCCGGCGCCGACGGCGTCAAGGTCGGCATCGGCCCCGGCTCGATCTGCACCACCCGCATCGTCGCCGGCGTGGGCGTGCCGCAGATCACCGCGATCGACAACGTCGCCACCGCCCTGCAGGGCACCGGCGTGCCGCTGATCGCCGACGGCGGCATCCGCTACTCGGGCGACATCGCCAAGGCCATCGCCGCCGGTGCCAGCACCGTCATGATGGGCGGCATGTTCGCCGGCACCGAGGAAGCACCGGGCGAGGTCATCCTCTACCAGGGCCGCAGCTACAAGAGCTACCGCGGCATGGGCTCGATCGGCGCGATGAAGGCCGGCTCGGCCGACCGCTACTTCCAGGAGAACGACGAGAACGCCAACCCCAACGCCGACAAGCTCGTGCCCGAAGGCATCGAGGGTCGCGTGCCCTACAAGGGCTCGGTGGTGGCGATCCTGTTCCAGATGGCCGGCGGCGTCCGCGCCTCGATGGGCTACTGCGGCTGTGCCACGACCGACGAGATGCGCAGTCGCGCCGAGTTCGTCGAGATCACGTCGGCGGGCATCCGCGAGAGCCACGTCCACGACGTGCAGATCACCAAGGAAGCGCCGAACTACCGGCTGGAATGAGCGTGGCAGACCAGCCGGGCAGCGGCCGTCAGGCCGCCATGCCCTTCATCCTCGTCACGGTGCTGCTCGACATGGTCGCGATCGGTCTGATCGTGCCCGTGTTGCCGCTGATCGTCGGCCGCTTCACGGCCTCTCCTGCGGAGCAGACCTTCTGGTTCGGCGCCGTCACCTTCACCTTCGGCCTGGCCAACTTCTTCGCCGCGCCGGTACTCGGTGCGCTGTCGGACCGGTTCGGCCGCAGGCCTGTCCTGCTGCTGGGCATGAGTGGCCTGGCGCTCAGCTTCATCGTCACCGGCCTGGCCACTGCGCTGTGGATGCTGATCGTGGTGCGGCTGTTCAGCGGCGCGATGCAGGCCAATGCGGCGGTCGCCAATGCCTACGTCGCCGACATCACCGCGCCGGCCGACAGGGCCCGGCGCTTCGGCCTGCTCGGTGCGATGTTCGGCCTGGGCTTCATCCTCGGTCCGATGATGGGCGGCCTGCTCGGCGCGATCGACCTGCACCTGCCTTTCTTCGCCGCGGGCGGTCTGGCGATCGTCAACTGGCTGTACGGTTTCTTCGTGCTGCCTGAATCGCTGCCGGCCGACAAGCGCAGGGGGTTCGTCTGGCGCCGCGCGCATCCGTTCTCGGCGCTGCGCCAGCTCGGTCGGCTCGAAGGCGTCGGGCCGCTGATCGCCGTGATCGGCCTGGCCACGCTGGCGCAGTTCACGCTGCACTCGAGCTGGGTGCTGCACAACACCTTCAAGTTCGGCTGGGGACCGGCGGAGAACGGCTGGTCGCTGTTCGTCGTCGGCCTGATGTCCTTCCTGGTGCAGGGCGTGCTGCTGCGACCGCTGCTCAAGCGCTTCAGTCCGCAGGCCATCGCCAGCGTCGGCCTGGTCGGCTCGGCCCTGACCTATCTCGGCTTCGGCCTGTCGACGCAGGGTTGGATGATCTACGTCGTCATCGTCGTCGGCACGCTGCTGGGCGGCGGGGCCCAGGCGGCGATTCAGAGCCTGGTCTCGAATGCGGCCGACCCGCAGACGCAGGGCCAGACGGCTGGATCGGTCGCCTCGCTGACCAGCCTGATGGCGGTGCTGGCGCCGGTCATCGCCGCGCCGCTGCTGGGCATCGTCTCGCACCTGCCCAGGGGTGACGTCGGCATCGGCCTGCCGTTCTTCTTCTGCGCCTCGCTGCAGGCCATCGGCGCGACGATCGCCTTCCTCCACTTCCGGCGCCAGAAGGCGCTGCAACCCGCACCGGCGGTCTGACGCACACCATGCACGACAAGATCCTCATCCTCGACTTCGGCTCGCAGGTCACCCAGCTGATCGCCCGGCGCGTGCGCGAGGCGCAGGTCTACTGCGAGATCCATCCGAACGACGTCTCCGAGGACTTCATCCGCGCCTTCAACCCGCGCGGGATCATCCTGAGCGGCAGCCACGCCAGCACCTACGAGGACCACCAGCTGCGCGCCCCGCAGCTCGTCTGGGACCTGGGCGTGCCCGTGCTGGGCATCTGCTACGGCATGCAGACGATGGCAGTGCAGCTCGGCGGCACGGTCGAATGGAGTGATCACCGCGAGTTCGGCTACGCCGAGGTCCGCGCCCACGGCCACACGAAACTCTTCGATGCCATCGAGGATTTCCGCACCGTCGAGGGCCACGGCATGCTGAAGGTCTGGATGAGCCACGGCGACAAGGTCACCGCGCTGCCGCCGGGCTTCAAGCTGATGGCCAGCACCCCCAGCTGCCCGATCGCCGGCATGGCCGACGAGGCACGCCGCTACTACGCCGTCCAGTTCCACCCCGAGGTCACGCACACGCTGCAGGGCCAGGCGATGCTGACCCGCTTCGTGCGCGAGATCTGCGCCTGCAAGGGCGACTGGATCATGGGCGACTACATCGCCGAAGCCGTCGCGCGCATCCGCGAGCAGGTCGGTGACGAGGAGGTCATCCTCGGCCTGTCTGGCGGCGTCGACTCCAGCGTGGCCGCCGCGCTGATCCACCGCGCCATCGGCGACCAGCTCACCTGCGTCTTCGTCGACCACGGCCTGCTGCGCCTCAACGAAGGCGCGATGGTCATGGAGATGTTCGCCGGCCGGCTGCACGCCAAGGTCGTGCACGTGCAGGCCGCCGACCAGTTCATGGGCCACCTGAAGGGCGTCACCGACCCCGAGCAGAAGCGCAAGATCATCGGCCGCGAATTCGTCGAGGTCTTCAAGGCAGAAGCCGCCAAGCTCAAGGCCGCCGACAGCAGCGCCAAGGGCGCCAAGTGGCTGGCCCAGGGGACGATCTACCCGGACGTCGTCGAGAGCGGCGGCACCAAGACCAAGAAGGCCACGATCAAGAGCCACCACAACGTCGGCGGCCTGCCCGAACAGCTCGGCCTGAAGCTGCTGGAGCCGCTGCGCGAGCTGTTCAAGGACGAGGTCCGCGCCCTCGGCGTCGCCCTCGGCCTGCCGCACGACATGGTCTACCGCCACCCCTTCCCGGGCCCCGGCCTGGGCGTGCGCATCCTCGGCGAGGTCAAGCCCGAGTTCGCCTCGCTGCTGCAACGCGCCGACCACATCTTCATCGAGGAACTGCGCAAGACCGTCGACGAGGCCACCGGCAAGACCTGGTACGACCTGACCAGCCAGGCCTTCACCGTCTTCCTGCCGGTCAAGAGCGTCGGCGTGATGGGCGACGGCCGCACCTACGACTACGTCGTCGCGCTGCGCGCCGTCCAGACCAGCGACTTCATGACCGCCGACTGGGCCGAGCTGCCCTACAGCCTGCTCAAGCGCGTCTCCAGCCGCATCATCAACGAGGTCCGCGGCATCAACCGCGTGACCTACGACGTGAGCAGCAAGCCGCCGGCGACGATCGAGTGGGAGTGAGCTGATCAGCTCCCTACCGACCCCACGCATCCCGCAGATGCGCACCGACCCGCAAGCCCTGCGCCGCCACCGTCAACGCCGGGTTGACCGCCGCTGACGACGGGAAGAAGCCCGAGTCGACGACGTGGAGGTTGTCGTGGTCCCAGGCCTTGCAGTGGCTGTCCAGCGCTGACGTGGCCGGGTCGTCGCCGAAGCGGACCGTGCCGCACTGGTGCGAGACGACCTCGGTGCCGAAGCCCTTGGCCAGCACGATCGGGTAGCCGGTGTCGCGCAGGATCTGTCGGCAACGTTCGACCCAGCGCTGGTGCGCCTTCAGGTTGGTGCGGTGCCAGTGCAGGTTGATGTGGCCGTCCGGGCGCAGCGTGACGCGGCTGTCGGGGTGGGGCAGGTCCTCGCTCTGCGCGTACCAGTCGACGCTGTGCTCGGCCAGTGCGCTGCGGATGAAGGTCGGCACCTTGCCGAGCGGGCCGCGCAGCATCGGCTCGCGGATCTTGCCGAGCAGTTGCAGGCTGCCCAGCGGTGTGGTGCCGGGGCCGTCGCCGAAATAGAAGTCGTGCACCGCCAGCGTCTTCGGGAAGCGCGTGGTGTTCTTCTTGAACGGGTGCACGGCCATCAGCGCGGTCGTGTTGTGGGTCATGTAGTGGCGCCCGACCACGTCGCTGCTGTTGGCCAAGCCACGTGGGTGCCTCTCGTTGGCCGAACGCAGCAGCAGCGCGGCCGAGTTGATCGCGCCGGCGCTCAGCACGAACAGGTCGCCCCGGATGCGCTGGCGCTGGCCGTCGGCGATGACCTCGGCCTCGACGATGCGCCGGCCGGTCGCATCGGTGATCAGGCGCTCGACGAACACGCCCGGCCGCACCTCGACATTGCCTCGTGCCTGCGCCGGCCGGATCAGGCGCATCTCGGCATCGCCCTTGGCGTCGAAGCGGCAAGGCATGGCATCGCAGTTGGCGCAGCGGCGGCAACTGCCACCGGGGCCGAAGTCGACCGCGCTGGGCATCGGGAAGGGCTTCAGGCCTTGCGCCTTCAGGCGTGACTCGATCGTGGCCAGCAGCGGCTCGTGCGGCACCGGCGCATGGGCGTAGGGCTGCGAGCGCGGCGGATCGGTCGGGTCGAGCCCGCCTTCGCCGCGCACGCCGAAGAGCTGCTCGGCATGCCCGTACCAGGGCTCCAGATCGGCATAGCGGATCGGCCAGGCAGGAGAGATGCCTTCCTCGTGCTGCAACGCCTCGAAGTCCTGTTCGCGGAAGCGGAACATGGCCGTGCCGTAGAACTTGGTGTGCCCGCCGACGAAATAGAACATGCCCGGCCGGAACGGGCGTCCATCGGCAAACCAGGTGTCGGTGGTGCGGTAGCGGTGATCACAGAAGACGGCCTCGACGTCGCCGTTCTGCTTCTCGCGCGGCAGGACCGGACCGCGTTCCAGCACCAGCACGCGCGCGCCGCTGTCGGCCAGCTGCAGCGCGACCGAGCCGCCGCCGACGCCGGAGCCGATGATGACGACGTCGGCGTCGTTCGAGAGTTGTGATGGCATGGGGCGAGTCCTGGAAGTGGTGGAGACGATGTGGCGGCCCGGGCCTGATCGCAGCCGGGGTCGACTGTTCGTGCCTGACCTACCCCCCGCGCATGACCCCGTCGACCCGATGCGGTGCGCCTGCCAGGGCAGCATCCTGCAGCGCTGGCGGCAACAGCGCCTGCGGCAGGTCCTGGTAGCAGACCGGTCGCAGGAAACGTTCGATCGCGCGGGCGCCGACCGAGGTGGTGCGGCTGTCGGACGTGGCCGGATACGGGCCGCCGTGGACCATCGCCTGGCCGACCTCGACGCCGGTCGGGAAGCCGTTGACGAGGATGCGGCCGGCCTTGCGTTCGAGCAGCGGCAGCAGGCGGCGCGCGGCGGCCACGTCGGTCTCGTCGTCGGGTTGCAGGTGCAGCGTGGCGGTCAGCTGGCCGCCGAGGCGCTGCAGCAGCGCCTGCAGCTGGCCGAGGTCATCGCAGCGCACCAGCGTCGCGCAGGGGCCGAAGACCTCGTCCTCGAGTGACGGGTTGGCGAGCCAGTCGACGGCGCGGGTCTCGAACACGCGGGCCTGTGCAAGGCAGGCCGCGGCGGGTGCATCGGCTGCGGCGGGCTGGCCTTCGGCCATCGCGCGGACATTGACCTGATCGGCCAGATGGGCGGTGCCACGCTGGTAGGCCTGGTGAATGCCAGGGTTGAGCATCAGCCCCGCCGGCTTGGCGCCCAGGGACGTGGCGACGCCCGCGACGAAGCGGTCCCAGCCAGGCCCGGCGACGCCCAGCACCAGGCCGGGGTTGGTGCAGAACTGGCCGGTGCCCAGCGTCAGTGAATCGACGAAGCCGGCGGCGATGCGCTCGGCGCGGTCGGCCAATGCAGCGCCCAGCAGCACGACCGGGTTGATCGAGCTCATCTCGGCGTAGACGGGGATGGGCTGGGGCCGTTGCTGGGCGACCTGCAGCAGCGCGAGGCCGCCGTTGCGCGAGCCGGTGAAGCCGACCGCCTGGATCACCGGATGAGCCACCAGCGCCTGGCCGATCGCCTGTCCCGAGCCGTTCAGCAGCGAGAACACGCCCTCGGGCAGGCCGCAGGCCTGGACCGCGCGGCGCACCGCGCGGCCGACATGTTCGGACGTGCCCGGGTGCGACGAATGGCCCTTGACGACGACCGGGCACCCGGCGGCCAGCGCGGATGCCGTGTCACCGCCAGCGACCGAGAAGGCGAGCGGGAAGTTGCTGGCGCCGAACACCGCGACCGGCCCCAGCGGCACCTGGCGCTGGCGCAGGTCCGAACGTGGCAGCGGCTGGCGCGCGGGCAAGGGCGAGTCCAGCGTCAGGCCCATCCAGTGACCTTGCCGCAGCACCTGGGCGAACAGGCGCATCTGGCCGCAGGTGCGACCGCGTTCGCCTTCAAGGCGGGCGCGTGGCAGGCCGGTCTCGCGCATCGCGGTGTCGATCAGCGCCGCACCGATCGCCTCGATCTCGCGGGCGATGCGGTCGAGGAAGACGGCGCGGGCCTCGGCGCTGGTCTCGCGGTACGGGTCGAAGGCGGCTTCGGCCAGCGCGCAGGCCTGTTCGACCTCGGCCGCCGTGGCCTTGGCAAAGCCGATGCCGAAGCGTTCGCCGGTGCTCGGGTCGACCGCCTGGAAGCGCGCCTCGTCGGTGACGAGGTCGTGCGCGCCGACCAGCAGGGCGCCGGTGATGTCGTTCATGTCGTGTCTTTCGGGGCGATGGAAGTCCGAGCTCAGGCGGCCCAGCGCAGCACCAGCGCATCGAGCCGCCGGGCGGTCTCCAGCAGCAGGCGGCGGGCATCGGGGTTCAGCGGTGCGTAGGGGTGGCGCGGGGCTTCGCAGGCGATCACGCCGCCGGCCTTCATCAGTGCCTTGGCGGCGAGCGGGCCGCACTGGCGGTTCTCGATGTTGATGAGCGGGAGCCAGCGCTCATAGCCGGCGATGGCGTCGTCGCGCCGGCCCTCGCGCCAGGCGTCGAGGATCGGCCGCAGGCCGTCCGGGAAGCCGCCGCCGGTCATCGCGCCGGTCGCACCGGCGTCGAGGTCGGGGATCAGCGTGATCGCCTCCTCGCCGTCCCACGGGCCTTCGACGGCGTCGCCGCCCAGCCGGATCAGCTCGCGCAGCTTGGCGGCCGCACCGGCCGTCTCGATCTTGAAGTAGGACAGCTGCTCGATCTCGCGCGCCATGCGGGCCAGGAAGGCGGGCGACAGCACCGTTCCGCTGGCCGGGGCGTCCTGGACCATGATGGGGATGTCGATCGCGTCCGAGACCTGTTGGTAGAACTCGAAGATCTGCGTCTCGGGCACCCGGAAGGTGGCGCCGTGATAGGGCGGCATCACCATCACCATCGCCGCGCCCAGGTCCTGGGCCCGGCGGCTGCGTTCGGCGCAGACCTTCGAGCTGAAGTGGGTCGTGGTGACGATCACCGGCACGCGGCCGGCGACGTGTTCGAGCACCGTGCGGGTCAGCACCTCGCGCTCGTCGTCGGCCAGCAGGAACTGCTCGGAGAAGTTGGCCAGGATGCACAGGCCGTTCGAACCCGCGTCGATCATGAAGTCGACGCAGCGCTTCTGGCTCGCCAGATCGAGCTCGCCGCTGTCGGTGAACGGCGTGGGCACGACCGGGAACAGGCCCTGGTATCGACGGGTCATGGTGTGCCCCTGCGTCATTCGATGATCTCGAACTGGTCGAGATAGTCGCGCTTGAGCGTCAGGCCCAGGCCCGGCACGTCGTCGCGCAGTTGCAGGAAGCCGTTCTCGGCGATCGGCTCGCCGTCGAAGAGGTACCAGAACAGCTCGTTGCCGACCTCGACGTCGAAGATCGGGAAGTACTCGGCCATCGGCGAGGCCAGCGTGCTCATCGTCAGGTGGTAGTTGTGCATCTGGCCGGCGTGCGGGATGACCGGCACGCTGTAGGCCTCGCACAGCGCGTTGATCTTGTGCGCGGCCGTGATGCCGCCGACCCGGTTGGTGTCGTACTGCACGACGCTGACGGCCTTCTTGTCGAGCAGCTGCTTGAAGCCGTAGAGGCTGAACTCGTGTTCGCCGCCCGAGATCGGGATGCTGGTCAGCTGGTTCAGTTCCGCGTAGCCGTCGATGTCATCGGCGATCACCGGTTCTTCCAGCCAGCGCGGCTCGAACTTCTCCAGCTTGGGCAGCACGCGCTTGGCGTATTCGAGGTTCCAGCCCATGTAGCACTCGAGCATCAGGTCGTTCTCGTAGCCGATGACCTCGCGCACCGCCTCGACCGACTTCAGGTTCTCGGTCACGCCCTGCTGGCCATGCGCGGGGCCGTAGCCGAAGCGCATCTTGAAGGCCTTGAAGCCCTGGTCCTTGAACTTCTGCGCCTCGTCCTGCATGGCCTTCAGGTCGGTGCGGTAGAGCTTGCTGTAGTAGCAGGGGATCTTCTCCTTGGTGCGACCGCCCAGCAGCTTGAAGACCGGCTTGTTGACGCTCTTGCCGAGGATGTCCCAGATCGCCAGGTCGACCGCCGAGATCGCGGCCATCGTCACGCCCTTGCGGCCCCAGGCGTGGGTGGCGCGGTACATGCGCTGCCACAGGTATTCGTAGTCCCACGGGTCCTGGCCGATCACCAGCGGCGTCAGGTACTCGTCGATGATGGCCTTGGCGATCTTGGGTGCCAGCGCGACGTTGCCCAGGCCGACGATGCCGTCATCGGTCTCGATCTCGACGAGGGTCCAGCCGTGGAAGCGGAAGGTGTTCATCGTGTCGGTGCCGGCCGCATGGGCGTTGGCACGGTTGTCGTACACGAGGTCCATCGCGTTGGAGCAGAAGTTGCCCTGCGGCGGGACGGTCTTGCCCTTCCATTCGAAGACGCGGGCGCGGACGGACTTGATTTTCATGGTGATGCTCTCAATGCTCTCAGCGGTGGTTGGACGAGGAGCCGAACAGCGAACGGCCCTGTTGATAGGACAGGCCCATGCGGCAGGCGATCTGGAAGGCGTTGGCGGTGGCCTCGACGCTGGCGCGGCCGGCGCCGGCGATGTCGTAGGCGGTGCCGTGGGCCGGCGTGGTGATCGGGATCGGCAGGCCGCCCTGGACGGTCACGCCCTTGGAGAAGCCCATCAGCTTGATCGCGATCTGGCCCTGGTCGTGATACATCGTGACGACCGCATCGAGCTCGCCATCGCGGGCCTTCAGGAAGATGGTGTCGGCCGGGAAGGGCCCCGTGACGGGGATGCCTTCGGCCTGCAGCGCCTGCACGGCCGGGGCGATCACGTCGATCTCCTCGCGCCCGCAGGTGCCGCCGTCGCCGTTGTGCGGATTGAAGCCCGCGACCGCCACACGTGGCGAGGCCACGCCGTTGGCCTGCAGCGAGCGGTAGATCAGGCGCGAGGCATCGGCGATGCGTTCGATGCTCAGGAAGCCGGCCGCGTCCTTCAGCGGCACATGCGAGGACACCCGCGAGGTCCACAGGTGGCCCAAGGTGTTGAATTCGCAGAAGTAGCCGGTCACGCCGAGGTGTTCGGCGAAGTGGTGCAGCTCGTCCTCGTGGCGCAGGCCGCCTTGCTTCATCGCGAACTTGTTGAGCGGCGCGAAGCAGATCGCGTCGATCTCTCGGCGCAGCGCGGCGTCCATGCAGCGGTCCAGCACCTGCAGGACCGAGTGGCCGCCGGCCGCATCGGCCTGGCCTCGCCGGACCTGTTGCGACAGCACCGTGTCGACCGCCAGGAAGGCCGGCGGGGCATCGGCCGGCCGTGACCGCACATCGGCCAGCGAGGCCACGGGCTGCGTCTCGACCCGGACACCGGCGATGGCCTGGCCGTCCTGCCAGAGCCAGTCGTCGCCGACCAGCACCACGCGGGCCTGCACCATCAGGTCGGTGCGGGCCATCAGCCGGGCGATCAGCTCCGGGCCGATGCCGGCGGGGTCGCCCAGGGTCAGGGCGACGACCGGTGCCTGTGCTTCGTTCATGTGTGTCCTCCTTCAGGCCAACTGGCCGGGTTCAGTCGGCCTTGATGCCGCGCTTGCGGATGAGCTCGGCGTAACGCCGGTTCTCTGCGGTGTGGAAGGCCTGGAACTGCGTCGGGCTCAGGGGCGTCAGGTCCGCGCCGATGTTCGCCAGCCGGGCACGGGTCTCGGGCTGCACCAGGATTCGGGCGACCTCGTCGGCAACCCGCTGCTGGACCGCCCGGGGTGTCGCGGCCGGCATGTAGATGCCGTACCAGGCACTCATCTCGACGCCCTTGATGCCGCTTTCGGCCAGTGTCGGCACGTCGGGCAGCTCGGGGTTGCGCGCGCTGGCGCAGACCGCCAGCGGCCGCAGCTTGCCGCTGCGGATGTGCGGCATCACCGAGGCCAGCGTGTCGAAGCTCATCTGCACCTGGCCGGCCATCAGGTCGACCAGTGCCGGGCCGGAGCCGCGGTAGGGAATGTGGACCATGGCGGCGCCGACGGCGTCCTCGAACAGCTCGCCGGCGATGTGCTGCGTGCTGCCGTTGCCCGAGGAGGCGTAGTTGACCTGGCCGGGCTGGCGTCGCACCTGGGCCACCAGGTCGGCCACGGTCCTGAATGGTGAAGCTGCGCTGACCACGAGCACATTGGGCACGGCGCCGACGTAGGCCACCGGAACGAGGTCACGGTCGTTGTCGTAGGCCAGCTTGATCAGGTGCGGCGCAATCGCGTGCGCGGTCGACACACCCATCACCATCGTGTGGCCATCGGTCGACTTGGCGACCACGTCGGCGGCCAGCGTGTTGGAGGCGCCGGGTCGGTTCTCCACCACGACCGTGGTCTTGAGCGCCGGGCCGAGCTTGTCGGCCACCGCACGCGCCATGGCGTCGGTGCCGCCGCCGGGGCTGGAGCCCACCATCATGCGGATGGACTGGCTCGGCCAGGTCTGGGAAAGGACCGGGGGCGCCGTGAACAGGCTGGCCAGCAGGCAGGTCGACAGCGCCAGAAGGTCGCGGGCGGATCGTTTCATGGCAGGGCTCCCGGCATGGGTTCAGCTGGATGTGCCGGGCCGGCGACCGTTGCCGGATCGCTGGCCCGGTCCTGGGATCACTTGCCCCAGATCGCCTTGTATTGCGTGCGATAGCCGTTGTCCGGATCGAAGATGTTCTTCGGGCCGCCGTCCTTGCCGACGTTCTCCGGCGTGACCAGATGGACCTTGGGCACATAGCCCGACCACGCCACCTTGCTGAAGGCGCGGTTGAACTCGTCGACGATCTGCCAGCCCTGCATGTTCAGCGGCTCGGGCACCGTGCCGGCCTGGAAGCGCTTGGTGCGGATGCGCTGGTAGGCGGCTTCCGAGCCGTCACCGGCGGACACCGCCTTCGGGTTGCCGTCACCCTTCTTGCCGGCCGCCGTCAGGGCGCTGCCCATGAAGTCGAAGTACAGGTCGTTGATGGCCAGCGAGTGGGTCCACTTGTCGCCGAAGCGCTGCAGCAGCGAGGCGGTCAGCTGCGGCATGCGGGTCGAGCTTTCCGCGATCGGGCTGTCCTCGAAGCTCAGCACCGTGCAGCCGCCGCACTTCTTGATGACGGCTTCCATCGCGCGGGCCTTGTAGACGGCAATCGCGTATTGCGAGTCGGTGAAGATGACCACGCCGGCCTTGCCGCCGGAGTCGACCACGGCCCAGGAAGCGGCCACGTCGGCGACGTCGTCGGTGACGGTCGTGACGTTGGCGAACAGGCCGGCAGCCGCGTTCGGGCCGGGCTTCTCGCCGGCATGCCAGCCGACCAGCGGGATGCCGGACTTGGCGGCGTTCTCGAAGGCGACCTTCTGCTCGGTGACGTCGAAGCCGCCGACCACGATGCCGGCCGGCTTGAGCGCCAGCGCCTGGTTCAGCGCGGCGGTGCGGCCGCTGACGGAACCCTGGCCGTCGATCACGCGGACGTTCCAGCCGATCGCCTTGCCGGCTTCCTCGACGCCTTGCGAGACGCCCAGGATGCCGCCGTTCTTCAGGTCGGCTGCGACGAACACGATGGTCTTGCCGGCGACGGCCTTGGGGCCGGTGGTGGGGCCGTCCCACTTCTCCTTGGTCATCGTCGCGATGGCGACCTTCTGCTTGGCGGCATCGAGGAAGTCGTCGGCCAGCGCCGAACTCGCGTAGCCGGCCGCGAACACGGCAAGGGCCAGGGCGCTGAAGCGCCGTTGCACTGAGGTCATGCTTGTCTCCTGTTGGATGGGTCTGTGGTCAAGGTGAAGGCCGTCGCCATGAGGCTGGTCGGCGGCCGTGGGGGGAAACCTAGGAAGCGGAGGCGGGCGGCGCGTCGCCGAGCTGGCGTTCGGCGATGCGGCGCTTGATGGACAGGTTGCGGCGCTGCTGGGCCCAGCCGGCGATGCCGATGGACACGAGCAGGGTCAGGCCGTTGAAGAGCGGCTCGACGTAGAAGGCGCCGCCGAACTGCTGGATGCCGGAGATGCCGATGGCGAGGATGGCCACCCCGATCAGCGTGCCCCAGACATTGACGCGGCCGGGCCGGATCGTGGTGGAGCCGAGGAAGGCGCCGACCAGCGCCGGCAGCAGGAATTCGAGGCCGACGCTGGCCTGGCCGATCTGCAGCCGCGAGGCCAGCATCACGCCGGCAAAGCCCGACAAGGTGCCCGAGGCCACGAAGGCGCCCATGACGTGGCGGCGCACCGAGATGCCGTTGAGCTGCGCCGCCTTCGGGTTGGCGCCGATCACGTAGAGCGCCCGTCCCAGCGGCGTGAACTCGGTGACCAGCCAGATCGCGAGGCTGACGGCCAGTACGTAGAAGGCACCGATCGGCAGGCCCAGCAGGTTGCCGCCGGCAATCGCCACGAAGGCATCGGGCAGCTCGCCGACCACCTGACGACCGCCGCTGTGCCACAGCGCGACCGCGTAGATCACGGTGCCGGTGCCGAGCGTGGCGATGAAGGAATCGATCTGCGCGAGTTCGACCAGCAGGCCGTTCAGCACGCCGAACAGCGCCGCGCAGGCGATGACGATCAGCACGGCGGCCGGCCAGGGCAGGCCGTAGCGGGTCTGCAGGCTGATGGCCAGGATGTGCCACAGCACGATGCCGTAGCCCACCGTCAGGTCGATCTTGCCGGTGATCATCGGGATCGTCGCGGCCAGCGCGAGCAGCGCGATGACGGACTTGTCGGCCAGGATCGACCGCAGGTTGAACAGCGTCGGGAAGGTGTCGGGCAACAGCAGCGAGAACAGCAGCGCCAGGCCGACCGTCAGCATCACCAGGCCATAGACGGGCAGGGCGCGCGACAGGCGCTGGCCCAGCGAGACGGCATCGCCGTCGAGGGAACGGTCCGGCTCCAGCGCCGTGGACTTGATCGAGGCGGTCATGCCATGGTCTCCAGGTTTTCGTTCTTGTTCGCGTGGTCGTGTGCGTGGGCGAGCGGGCTGGCACCTGCGGCCAGCGCGAGCAGCTTCTCGACCGTGATGTCGGCACCGGTCAGCTCGGCGGCGATCAGGCCGTCGCGGAAGACCAGCACGCGGTTGCAGACCGTGGCGACCTCCTCGAAGTCGGTCGACACCACGATCAGCGCGGTGCCGGTCTCGGCCCGCTGGCGCAGCACGCCGTAGATCTGCCGCTTGGCGCCGACGTCGACGCCGGCGGTGGGTTCTTCCAGCACGACCAGCGGCTTGTCGAGGTGGAACCAGCGCGCCAGCACGACCTTCTGCTGGTTGCCGCCCGACAGCTGCGTGATCTCGGCGGCCGGGGCCGGCGGGTTGACGTCGAACTGGCGGATCAGCGCCATCGCCGATTCGGCTTCCCGCCGGCGCCGGTCGAGCGACAGGCCGCGGTCGCCGTGCAGCGACGGGTGCGGGAACAGGTTCTCCAGCACGCTCATCGAGCCGGCCAGGTTCTCTTCCAGCCGCTCGCCGGCGACATAGGCCACGCCGGCCCGGATCGCCTCGGCGCAGTCGCGGAAGGTGACCAGCTCGCCGGCCAGCTTCATGCGCCCGGCCGACAGCGGCTCGCGGCCGAACAGCGCGCGGCTGATGGCCTCGTGGCCGGCGCCGCGCAGGCCGACCAGGCCCACCACCTCGCCACGCCGCACCGCGAAGCTCAGCGGGCCGGCATTGCCGCTGGCGGCGTCGTCCAGCTCCAGCACGACGGGGCTGTCGACCGGTGCGGCGGCCTTGACGACCTCGCGCGACAGCGCCTTGCCGACGATCAGCCGGACCAGCTCGTCCTGGCCGGTCTCGGCCGTGCGCAGCACCGACACCAGCTTGCCGTCGCGCATCACGGCGGCGCGGTCGGAGATCGCCATCACCTCGTCGAGCCGGTGCGAGACATAGACCATCGCCATGCCCTGCCGCCGCAGCTCGCGCAGCACGGTGAACAGGCGCTCGACGTCGGCCATCGGCAGGCTGGCCGAGGGTTCGTCCAGCACCAGCAGACGGGCCTGGACTTCCAGCGCACGGCCGATCGCCAGCAGCGACTTCTCGGCCCGCGTCAGCGAGAAGACGCGCCGTTCCGGGTCGATGTCGCAGCCGACGCGGGCCAGCACGCGGCGGGCCCGGTCACGTGCGGCGGCCCAGTCGATCAGGCCGAAACGCTTCGGGTAGCCCATGCCCAGCGCGACGTTCTCGGCCACCGTCATCCACTCGACCAGGCCGAGGTCCTGGTGGATGAAGGCGACCGGCTGGCGCGCGCGGTCGCGGCTGCGCCACTCGGCCTCGGGCCGGCCATCGAACAGGATCTCGCCGTCGTCGCTCGGGTAGATGCCGGCCAGCAGCTTGATCAGCGTGGACTTGCCGGCACCGTTCTCGCCCAGCAGCGCGACGATCTCGCCCGGGTGGATGTCGAAGGACACGCGGTCGACCGCCTGGGTGCCGCCGAAGCGCTTGCTGATGCCCCGGAAGGACAACAAGGGTGTCGTGCTCACAGCGACACCACCGTCGACACGTCGGGCTCGCGCTGGGTGGCGATGTAGCGCACCGGCTTCAGCGTGTCGGTGTCCAGCACCATCACGCGGTCGTTGTCCTGCGAGATGAAGGCCAGCGGCAGGCTCGGGTGGAAGGACAGTGCGATGGCGCGCGCCTCCATCTTCAGGTGGCCGGTCTCGGCCAGCGTCACCGGGTCGACCACCGACAGGCTGCGTTCGCCGTAGTTGCTGGTGAACAGGCGACCGTCGCGGTGGCGGTGGATGCGCGTCACGTCGTCGCGTGACGGGGCGCTCAGGCGCACCGTCATCGTCTCGGTGTCGATCGCCGCGAGCGTGTTGCTCCAGCGGTTGCTGACGTAGAGCGTGCGCTCGTCCTCGCTCAGGCAATAGCCCTCGGGCTTCTGGCCCGGGTGGCAGGCGACCGGCTGGGCCAGCGGATCCCACGGCTTCACCTTGGTCACCGTGTGGCTCAGCAGGTTCATGCAGTAGGCCGTCTGGCCGTCGCGGGTCAGCGCGAACAGATGGCTCTTGATGCCGCCCGACGGCACCGCGCGGCGCGCCTGGGTGTCGGTCTCGGGCTGTTCCAGCACCAGCAGCGTGGCCTTCTCCTCGCTCAGCGCGTAGAGGCGGTCGTGCTGGTCCATCTGCAGGCCGTGGATCCGGTTGAACGGGAACAGGTCTATGGACCGGACCAGTTGAGCCGAACGAATGTCGACCTGGAGCAGCGCATGACCCCCCGATCCGACATGGCCGGAGGTCTCGACGCCGTAGTGGCCGACATAGGCGTGGCGCTGCGCGCTGTCGGTCACGAACTCGTGCGGGAAGTCGGGCAGCGCCAGCGAGCGCAGCCGCTCGCCCGATTCAAGGTCATACCAGCTGATGCAGTGCGCGCACTTCTCGACCAGCAGCAAGGTGTCTCGGCTCATGGTGTCGTCCGTTCAGGGGGCCTGCAGGCCCCGGGTGTCGAGGACCAGGCGGTACAGCGACCGGCTGGCGCAGATGTAGAGCTCGTTGCGGCCGGGGCCGCCGAAGGTCAGGTTGCCGACCTTCTCCGGCACGGGGATGCGGGCCAGGCGGGTGCCGTCCGGGTGGTAGACCTGCACGCTGTCGGCGCTGCTGGTGTAGAGCCAGCCCTGTTCGTCGATGCGGAAACCGTCGGCCAGGCCGGGGTTGACGACCGCAAAGACACGCGGGTTCGCCAGCGTGCGCCCGCCGATCACGTCGAAGGCGACGATGTGGTGGTGGCCACCGCCGTCGCCGCGCAGCGCGGCCGAGGTGTCGGAGACGTAGAGCACGCGCTCGTCGGGCGAGAAGGCCAGGCCGTTGGGCTCGTCGACGAAGTCGCTGGCGATGTCCAGCGCGCCGCTGGCCGGGTCGTAGCGGAAGACGTGGTTGGCGCGCTGTTCCGGCTCGGCCTGGTGACCCTCGTGGTCCGAGGCGATGCCGTAGGGCGGGTCGCTGAACCAGATCGTGCCGTCGGACTTGACGACCACGTCGTTGGGCGAGTTCAGGCGCCGGCCCTGGTAGTGGCTGACGACGACCTCGTCGGCGACGGGCTCCAGGGTGCCGGGCCTGAAGCGGGTCCGCACGATCGCGCGCTGGCCGTGCGAGCAGTGCAGCAGCGCGCCATCGGCCTCGCGGAAGTGGCCGTTGGTGAACTCGACCGCGTCACGCCAGACGCTCATGCCGTCGCGCGGATGCCAGCGCAGCATGCGGTTGGCGGGGATGTCGCTCCACAGCACCGAGCCGTCCTCGTGCATCCACACCGGCCCTTCGCTCCAGGTCGCGCCGGTGCACAGGCGTTCGAGCTGGCAAGCCTGTGGCACCACCCGGGCGAAGCGGGCGTCGAGGATCTCGATCGTCATGGCCTACCTCTTCAGTTCCGACAGCGTCGTCGTGTAGACGCTGTCCAGGTGGCTGCGCATGGCGTCGCCGGCGCGGGTCGGGTGCTTGGAGCGCAGTGCGGCGACGATGGCGCGGTGGTCCTCGACGCTGCGGGCGATCGCGCCCTTGTGCTTCAGCGCCTTGCGCCGCGCGTCCAGCGCGAAGGCATACAGGTCGACCACGAAGGTGGCCAGCAGCTCGTTGCCGCAGGCCTCGTACAGGACGGTGTGGAACTCGCGGTCGGAGATCTGGAAGCGCACCGGGTCGTTGACCATCGTGGCCTGCTCGGCCACCAGCGCCTCCAGCCGATCCAGCGTCGCCGGCTTCATGCGCGCGGCGGCCAGGCGGACCACCTCGACCTCGACCAGCCCGCGCGCCTCGGTCACTTCCTCGATCGAGCGGCCCTTGAACAGGCCGAAGGACGACACGGTGTCCTGCAGCGTCTGCCCGGCGGTGCCCAGCACCTTGGTGCGCGCGCCCTGCGACACGCCCAGCATCTTGCGACCCGCCAGCACCGAGATTGCCCCCCGTACCGACTCGCGCGACACCGACAGCGTGGCCGCCAGCTCGCGCTCGGACGGCAGTTCGTCGCCCGGCTGCAGCAGGCCGGTCTGGATCATCGACGCGATCTTGTCGGCGACCTGGTCCTTGACCGTGCGCTTGGTGATCTCGCGGGATTCGGAGCCTGGAACGCGGTGGTGGAGGATGTCCACGACGCTGCCCTTTCCGGATGGAGTGGTTGACTGGTCGGGCAAGCATACCAGTGGGTCCGAAACGGAAACGCGAGGGAAATCCCTCGTGGCCGCGCTCGTCCGCTGGCTCAGCCCGGCCGTTGGTCGAAGATCAGGCAGGTCGTCGTCGCGTGTGCGTAGAGCTTGCCGTCCGGACCGACGATGCGGCCTTCGGCCGTGCCGGTCTGGCGCCCGACGTGGATGACCTTGCCTTCGGCGCGGACCCGCGGCACCGCGTCGGTCAGCGCACGAACCACGTTGAGCTTGAGTTCCAGCGTCGTGTAGGCGCGTCCGGCCGGCAGGGTCGAGTGGATGGCGCAGGCCACCGCCGAATCCAGCAGCGTCGCGAACCAGCCGCCATGCACGGTGCCGAGCGGGTTGTAGTGCCGCCGCTGCGGTCGCCCCTGGAAGACGGCTTCGCCCGGCGCCATGTGGATCGGCACGAAGTCCAGCGTCTCGCCGATGGGCGGCGGCGGCAGCTCGCCGGCGAAGACGGCCTCGAAGACCTCCATGCCGGACAGGCCCGCCAGCGACCGTGTCGGCGGCGGCGCGTCGGCCGGCCTCAGTCGGGCACGCACGGCCTGTTCGTCCGAGAGCCATTGCGCGAGCAGTTCCTGGGGGTCCATGACCGGTTCCTCTTGTCGACGGGTTGGGGGCGGGTGGGGCGGCGGATACCGCATCAGCGCGGACGTGTGTTGACCGGCCAGCTCAGCAGGGCGGTGAGCACGGCCAGTGTCGCGTGCAGCAGGTACAGCTTGTCGAAGTCGCTGCGCTGCAGGCTCGCGTGGCCGAGCAGTCCCACCGTGATCGCGACGCCGAGCACACCGCCGATCTGGCGCGTGGCCTGGTTGAAGGCGGCACCGACGGCGTAGTGTTCGGCCGGCAGCCGGCTCACGGCCGCGCCAGCCAGCGACGGCAGGACCAGGCCGACCGCGATGCCGCTCATCAGCAGGCCTGGCAGCCAGTGGCGCAGGTACTCGGGTTGCGTGCCCGGCACCAGCAGCAGCCACAGGGCGCTGCAGGCGTACAGCAGCGAGCCGCCGACCAGGAAGGGCCGGTGACCCAGTCGCCCGGCCAGACGGCCGCTGACGATGGCGGTGGGCATCACCAGCAGGGGGCCCGGGGTCACGGCCAGTCCGGCCTGGGGCAGGCTGTAGTGCCAGACGCCGGTCATGAAGAAGAAGAAGCCCAGGAACATCATCGAGAAGGCCGTGCCGAAGGTCAGCGTCGCGGCATTGACGTAGCGGTAGGTCGCATGGCCGAACAGCTTCAGGTCCAGCAGCGGCGCCGGGTGGACCCGCGCCCACAGCAGGAACGCGATGGCGGCCAAGACACCGCCACCGGCCACCGCAGCGGTCTCGGTCGTCTGCCAGGCAGGGGAGCCGCTCTCGACGATCGCCAGCGCGACCGCGCCGACCGCCGCCATCAGCAGCAGCAGGCCGACCACGTCGACCCGTCGCGGCGCGACCGGCTTGACGGCCTCCTCGACGCGCGAGCGGCTGCGCCACAGGGCCCAGAGCCCGACGGGAACGTTGATGTAGAAGGCCCACGGCCAGCCGGCCTGTGCGGTGACCCAGCTGCCCAGGCTCGGTCCGACCGCCGCAGCCAGCCCGCCCACCGCGCCCCAGAGGCTGATGACGGCTGCGCGGCGCTCGCTCGGGAAGGCCGCCAGCACGATCGACATCGAGGCCGGTGTCAGCAGGGCCGCGCCCAGTGCCTGGACGACACGCGCGGCGACCAGCCAGCCGACCGTCGGCGCCGCGCCGCAGGCCACCGATGCGGCGATGAACACCGCCAGCCCGAGCCGGAACACGCGCTTGCGCCCGTGCGTGTCGGCCAGGCCGCCGGCCGGGATCAGCATCGCGGCATAGACGACGGTGTAGGCATTGAGCACCCACGACAGCGTCGCGGCCGAGCTGTCGGCGAAGCTGTGGCGCAGCGCATCGAAGGCCGCGAACAGCATCGTCGAGTCCAGCGAGACCAGGAAGACCGCGCTGCAGGCGATCCAGAAGGTCGGCCAGGGCGAGGGTGCGGTGACGGCGGCGTCGGCGGTCGTGGTGGATCGACTCACGTCAGCGCACCACCAGGTCGATCGCCGGATCGGCCGACAGGCCTTGCCGGACCTGGCGGGTCAGGTCGTCGCCCAGCACCTCCAGCGCACCGGCTTCCAGCCCGTCCAGCGCCTGCTCGACGATCGCCTCGGGCGTCGCCTTCGGCATCTCGATGCCGCGCGTCAGGTCGGTGTCGACGAAGCCCATGTGCAACGTGAGGACGTGCGTGCCCTGCTCGCGCAGGTCGTTGCGCAGGCCGTTGCTCAGGCTCCAGACCGCCGCCTTCGAGACGGCGTAGTTGGCCAGCAGCGGGTTGGTGATCCAGCTGGCCACCGAGGCGACGTTGAGCAGCGCGCCGCCGCCATTGCGGGCCAGCACCGGTGCGAAGGCCCGGCTGACGCGGAGCAGGCCCATCAGGTTGGTCTCCAGATGCTGGCGCAGCACGGCTTCCGCGTCGTCGGCCAGGAAGCCGCCAAAGCGGGCGATGCCGGCGTTGTTGACGACGATGGTCGTGTCATCGGCCCAGCGTGCCGCCGCCTCGACCTCGGTCGGCGAGGTGACATCCAGCTGGAGCGGCGTCACGCCCGCCAGCGTGACGGTCGACGGGTCCCGCGCGGCGGCGTAGACCTTGCGCGCACCCCGGGCCAGGAATGCCCGGGCGAAGGCCAGGCCGATGCCCCGGTTGGCGCCGGTGATCAGGACGGTCGAATCTTGGATCTTCATGGTCAGGACCTTTTTGTATGACGCCCGTCATATCTGCGGGCAAGCCGCCGTCGGGCGGGTGGATCGGGAGAGGAGCAGGAAGAGGGGCGGGGCCGTGGGCCCCGTTCAGGCGGGTGCGTCGTGACGCCGGATCAGCGCCTCGCGTGTCTGGGCCAGCAGGGTTCGGCCTGCCTTGCCGTCGAGCGTGCGGGCCAGCTGCAGCGCGCCGACCATCGTGGCGGCGACGACGGCCGCGTCGTCAGGTGCCGCGCTGGCTGGCAATGAGGCGGCCACGAGCGCGACGAGGTCCGAGACCCGGCGACGAGCCTCGTCGCGCACGGCGTCGTCCTGGCGTGTCATCTCCGACGCGAGCGCGGCGACGACGCAGCCCTGTTCGGTGCGGTCCAGGTGCGAGTCGTGGAGGTAGGCCCCGACCAGCGCGGCGAAGCGTGTCGCGCCCTTGGCCATGCGGCGCTCGATCGCCTGCGACAGCGTGGCGCGGTTGTCCTGGCCGGCCCGCTGCATGGCCTCGACCAGCAGCGCGTCACGGGACGCGAAGTGCGCGTAGAAGCCGCCGTGTGTCAGCCCGGCCTCCTTCATGATGTCGGCGACACCGACACCCCGGTAACCGGCCCGCCGGATCGCGCGGGCCGCCACGTCGACGATGCGGTCGTGGCTCAGTTCCTTCCGGGTGGGCTGGCTTGACATGATGGCCATCATATTACGGTCATCATGTGGAGCGGTCAAGCCACGCGCCATCGGGCACCTTCCATCGGACGGCAGGACCGTGCCCGCCGCCCCGTCCTCAGCTGAAGGCCGCGATGCCGGTGATGGCCCGGCCGAGGATCAGCGCGTGCACGTCGTGCGTGCCCTCGTAGGTGTTGACCACCTCCAGGTTGACGAGGTGACGCGCCACGCCGAACTCGTCGGAAATGCCGTTGCCACCGAGCATGTCGCGCGCCATGCGGGCGATGTCCAGCGCCTTGCCGCAGCTGTTGCGCTTCATGATCGAGGTGACCTCGACGGCGGCGGTGCCCGCGTCCTTCAGCCGGCCCAGCTGCAGGCAGCCCTGCAGGCCGAGCGTGATCTCGGTCAGCATGTCGGCGAGCTTCTTCTGGATCAGCTGGTTGGCCGCCAGCGGCCGGTTGAACTGGCGGCGGTCCAGCACGTACTGGCGCGCCCGGGCGTAGCAGTCCTCGGCGGCGCCCAGCGCCCCCCAGGCGATGCCGTAGCGCGCGCTGTTCAGGCAGGTGAACGGGCCCTTGAGCCCGCGGACTTCGGGAAAGGCGTTCTCCTCGGGGCAGAACACCTCGTCCATGACGATCTCGCCGGTGATGCTGGCGCGCAGGCCGACCTTGCCGTGCAGGGCCGGTGCGGTCAGGCCCGGCATGCCCTTCTCGAGCACGAAGCCGCGGATCGCGCCGTCGTCGTCCTTGGCCCAGACCACGAAGACATCGGCGATCGGGCTGTTGCTGATCCACGTCTTGCTGCCGCTGAGCCGGTAGCCGCCCGCGACCCGGCGGGCCCGCGTGACCATGCTGCCCGGGTCCGAACCGTGGTTCGGCTCGGTCAGGCCGAAGCAGCCGATCCATTCGCCGGTGGCGAGACGGGGCAGGTACTTCTGCTTCGTCGCCTCGTTGCCGAAGGCGTGGATGGGCACCATCACCAGCGACGACTGCACGCTCATCATCGAGCGGTAGCCCGAGTCGACCCGCTCGACCTCGCGTGCGATCAGGCCGTAGCTGACGTAGTTCAGCCCGGCGCCGCCGTAGGCCTCGGGGATGGTCGGGCCGAGCAGGCCGAGCTCGCCCATCTCGCGGAAGATGGCCGGGTCGGTGCGCTCGTGGCGGAAGGCGTCCTGCACGCGCGGCAGCAGCCGTTCCTGGCAGTAGGCCCGCGCGGCCTCGCGGATCGCGCGTTCGTCCTCGGTGAGCTGGCCGTCGAGCTGCAGCGGGTCGTCCCACGCGAACGGATTGCCCTTGGAAGGCACGGTAGCCATGGTCATGTCTCCTGGTCCTGGTTCATCAGTTCGCGGCCGACGATGATCTGCTGGATCTGCGTCGTGCCCTCGTAGAGGCGCAGCAGCCGGACGTCGCGGTAGAAGCGTTCGACCGGGTAGTCGTTGATGTAGCCCGCGCCGCCGTGGACCTGCACGCCGCGGTCGGCCACGCGGCCGGCCATCTCGGTGCAGAACAGCTTGGCGCAGGACACGCGCATCGACAGGTCCGGATCCGGGCGGTCGGCCGGCTTGTGGTCGTAGCGTTCGGCGACCTCGCGCACCAGCGCCCAGCCGGCGAGTAGCTCGGCCTGGCTGTCGGCGAGCATGGCCTGGATCAGCTGGAAGTCGCCGATCTTGCGGCCGAACTGCTGGCGATCACGGGCATAGCGGACCGACTCGTCGAGCACCCGCCGGGCGATGCCGCAGGCCACGGCCGCGATGTTCAGCCGGCCGCGGTCGAGCACCTTCATGGCCGTCTTGAAGCCCTGGCCGGGCACGCCGCCGATGATGTTGGCGGCCGGCACGCGCACATCCTCCAGGATCACGTCGCAGGTCATCGTGCCGCGCTGGCCCATCTTGCGGTCCTTCTTGCCCAGCGTGATGCCGGGCAGGTCGGCCGGGACGATGAAGGCGGACACGCCCGCCGCGCCTGGCCCACCGGTGCGTGCCATCAGCGTGAAGGCGCCGGCACGCGGTGCGTTGGTGATGTAGCGCTTGGTGCCGTTGAGCACGTAGACATCACCGTCGAGTTCGGCGCGGGTCTTCAGCGACGCGGCGTCGGAGCCCGCATCGGGCTCGGTCAGCGCGAAGGACATCACCAGGTCACCGCTGGCCACGCGCGGCAGGATGTCGGCCTTCTGGTCGGGCGTGCCGTCCATCAGGATGCCCTGCGAGCCGATGCCGATGTTGGTGCCGAACACCGAGCGGAACGCCGGTGCGGTGCGGCCCAGCTCGAAGTTGACCTGCACCTCCTGGCTGACCGACAGGCCGATGCCGCCGTAGGCCTCGGGCACCGTCAGGCCGAACAGGCCCATCGCCTTCATCTCGTCGATCAGGGCGGGCGGGACTTCGTCGTGTTCTTCGAGCAGGTTCTCGGCGGGCACCAGCCGTTCGCGCACGAAGCGCTGCACGGCGGCGAGCAGGAGGTCGAACGATTCAGCGTCGAGGGCCATGGCGGGTCCTGGGGGTTCAACGGTGACGGAAGACGGGCTTGCGGCGGGCCAGGAAGGCGTTCATGCCTTCATGCGCGTCCTCGCTGGCGAAGCGGCCGTAGAGCTGCTGGCGTTCATGGGCGATGCCGTCGGCCAGCGACGACTCGAAGGCGCGGTTGACCGAATCCTTGATCGCCATCAGCGCCGGCAGCGAGTAGCCGGCGATCGTCTCGGCCAGCGCCAGCGCCTCGTCCATCAGGCGTTCGTCCTCGACGATGCGCGAGACCAGCCCGTAGCGATCGGCCTCGATGGCGCTGAGCGTGCGGGCCGACAGGCACATGTCCATCGCCTTGGCCTTGCCGATGGCACGCGGCAGGCGCTGGGTGCCACCGGCGCCCGGCAGCATCGCGAGCTTGACCTCGGGCAGCGCGAACTTGGCGCTTTCGGCCGCCAGGATGAGGTCGCAGGCCAGCGCCAGCTCGCAGCCGCCGCCCATCGCCACACCGGCGACGGCGGCGATCACGGGCTTGCGCACGCGCCGGATCGTCTCCCAGTTGCGGGTGATGAACTGATCGCGGCTGACATCCATGTAGGACCAGCCGGTCATCGTCGTGATGTCGGCACCGGCGGCAAAGGCCTTGGCACCGCCGGTCAGCACGATGACGCCGATGCCGTCGTCGCCGTCGAGCCGCAGCAGCGCCTCGCCCAGCGCGTCCATCAGCGTGTCGTCCAGCGCGTTGAGCTGACGCGGCCGGTTCAGCGTGATCACGCCGACGCGGCCGACGCTGCGCGCCAGCACCACGGGTTCTTGCACCGGAGTGGCTTCGGGGGCGTTCATTCGAGGACGATCTTGCGGTCGCGGATCAGCGTCGACAGGGTCTCGCCTTCCTGCTTCAGCAGCTTGCGGAACTCGGCGTTGTCCAGCGCCACCGGCTCGGCCGCCAGCTCGCCGAAGCGCTGGCTGACCGTCGGGCTGGCCAGCACCTTGGCCAGTTCCCGGCCCAGCCGTGCGGTCGCCTCGGCGGGTGTGCCGTTGGGCAGCCAGACGCCGAACCAGATGTCGAGGCCGGCGTTGCGGATGCCCAGGTCGGCGTAGGTCGGCACGTCCGGGAAGAACGGCGACTTCTTGTCGCTGGCCACGGCCAGCAGCTTGACCTTGCCCGTCTTGATGTGGGGGAAGGCGATGCCGGGATCGAACACCAGGTCGGCCTGGCCGGCCATGACGTCCTGCAGCGCCGGGGCTGCGCCGCGATACGGCACGTGGGTCACGGCGGTGCCGGTGCTCTGCTTGAAGAGTTCGCCGGCCAGATGGGGCGCCGTGCCGGTGCCGGCCGAGGCATAGGACAGCTTGTCCGGACTGGCTTTGAGCAGCGCGATCAGCTGCTTCGCGTCCTTGACCTCCAGCGTCGGCCGCGCGATCACGTACATCTGCGTGCGGCCGATGCCCATCAGCGGCGTCAGGTCACGTGACGGCAGCACGTTCGACTTGAACAGCGACGGGTTGGCCGTCTCGACCGAGGTCGGGGCCACCAGCACGGTGTAGCCGTCGGGTGCGGCCTTGGCCACCTCGGCGACCGAGAGGTTGCCGCTCGCGCCGGGCTTGTTGTCGACGATGACGCTCTGGCCGAGGGCCTCGGACAGGCCCTGCGCCAGCACGCGGGCCATCGCGTCGGTGGTGCCGCCGGGCGCGAAGCCCACGACCATGCGGACGGATCGGGTCGGCCAGGCGGACTGCGCACCGGCCGGGCCGGCGGCGGCCAGCAGGCCGGCCGCGCAGACCGTGGTGAGGGTGCCGGCGAGGGCGGCGAGCACAGGGCGCCGGGCGACCGGGCGGCCGCGGGTGGGGGTCTTCATCGGTGTGTCTCCGTGGGGATCGGGGATCGGGGCGCGAGGGCAGGGACCGTGCGCGTCAGAGCGTGCCGTTGCGCAGCATCTCGCGCAGCTTGAACTTCTGGATCTTTCCGGACGGGGTCGCCGGCATCGCGTCGACGAGGATCAGGCGCTCGGGGATGTACTGCAGCGCCACCTTCTGCGACTTGAGGTGATCGACCATGCCGGCCGCGTCGAGCGTCTGGCCGGCCTTGGGTACGACGATGGCGCAGGCGCGTTCGCCCAGGCGTTCGTCGGGGTAGGCCACGATGGCCACCTGGGCGACGGCCGGATGCCGGTAGAGCAGCACCTCGATCTCGAAGACGGGGATGTTCTCGCCGCCGCGGATGATCACGTCCTTGCTGCGCCCGCTGATGCGGATGTAGCCGTCGGCATCGATCGTGGCGAGGTCGCCGGTGTCGAACCAGCCGTCGGCATCGGTGCCGTTGAGCTGCGGCCGGTGCAGGTAGCCGCCGAAGTTGGAGCAGGCCCGGACCAGCAGCTTGCCGGACTCGCCGGTCGGCAGCGGGCGACCGTCGAGGTCGACCACCCGGACCTCGACGCCGGGCAGCGGGCAGCCATCGGTGGTGCAGGCGAGGCGGTCGTCGTCATCGAGCCGGATCAGCGTGACGGCGCCGTTCTCGGTCATGCCCCAGGCCGACACGATCTTGCTGCCCAGCACCTGCCGGGCCTGTTCGACCAGCGGGCCGGGGATCGGCGCGCCGGCGCACAGGAAGGTCCGCAGGCTGGGCACCGACGTGGCGGCGTCCTTCACGCCACGGGTCAGGTCGGTCAGGAAGGGCGTCGAGGCCATCGTGAAGGAGACGCCCTCGGCGTTGATCAGCTCGATCGCCTTCTTCGGATCCCACACGTCCTGCAGCACGACGCTGGCGCGCAGCACGATGGGCATCATCAGCCCGTACATGAAGCCGGTCTGGTGGGCCATCGGCGAGGCCATCAGCACGACATCGTCCTGCCCCAGTGCCAGCCGCTGCGCGTAGGGAATGATGTTGGCCAGCAGCGTGTTGGCCGAGTGCATCACGCCCTTGGGCTCGCCGGTCGTGCCCGAGGTGTAGATCAGCTGCGTGATGTCGTCCGGGCCAGGGCGTGCGCGCGACAGGATCGCGGCCGCATCGGGCTCGCGCTCCCAGGCGGGTTCGGTCAGCAGGGCGTCGAAGTCATCGGCACCACCGCCACCGACGACGATGACGCGCTCCAGCCCGGGCAGGTCCGCCTGCAGGCTGCGGGCCATCGCCTCGTGGTCGAAACCCCGGAAGACCCGCGGCACCACCAGCACCTTGGCACCGCCGTGGCGCAGCATGAACGACAGCTCGCGCTCGCGGAAGATGTGCATCATCGGATTGAGCACGGCACCGATGCGCGAGCAGGCCAGGTAGAGCACGGTGACCTGCCAGCCATTGGGCAGCTGCATCGCGACGACGTCGTCGCGGCCCACGCCCAGCCGCGTCAGGCCCACCGCGACTCGATCGGCCATGGCCGCGAGCTCGCGGTAGCTGAAGCGGCGCAGCTCGCCCGATTCGACCCGCACCGCCGTCAGGGCAATCTTGTCCGGACAGGCGGCGACGCAGGCGTCCAGTTCGTCGTTGATGGTGCGGTCATGCCACCAGCCGCGCGCGATGCTGTCGGCGCGCCGGGGCGGCAGGAGGACGGGGTCGAATTGCATGGCGTGTCTCCGGTGGGTCGTGATCAGGCCGGCACGAACCGGCGTCCTGCCCGGGTGCGGGCGATGATGGTCTTCATGATCTGGGCGGTGCCGTCGCCGATCTGGAAGCCCAGGACGTCGCGCAGCCGCTGTTCCATCAGCCCGCGGTCATAGCCGCCGTGGCCGTGGCAGAGCAGGCACTGGTGGATCACGTCGTAGGCCAGCTTCGGACCCCACCACTTGGCCATGCCGGCCTCGGCGGAATGCGGCAGGCCGCGGTCCTTCAGCCACAGGCCCTGCAGACACAGCAGGCGGGCGCCTTCCACCTCGGTGTCGTAGGCGGCCAGGGGATGCGTGACGCCCTGGAAGGCCGACAGCGGCTGGCCGAAGGCCTCGCGCTGGGTGATGTAGGCCCAGGTCTCGTCCAGCGCGACGCGTGCCACCGCCAGGCACTGCAGGCCGATCAGCGAGCGCGAGAAGTCGAAGCCGTGCATGACCTGCACGAAGCCCTTGTTCTCCTCGCCCAGCCGATGGCTGGCCGGCACGCGCACGTTCTCGAAGAAGATCGATCCGCGGCCGATGGCGCGCTGGCCGTGGCAGTCGAAGCGGTTGGTGGTCACGCCCGGCGTGTCCATCGGCACCAGCAGCGCGGTCACGCCGTGGGCGCCGGACTCGGTCGAGCCGGTGCGGCCGAACACCACGGTGATGTCGGCCTGGTCGGCCGCCGAGATCGAGGTCTTCTCGCCGTTGATGACGTAGACATCGCCGTCGCGCTCGATGCGCAGGCGCAGGTTGGCCGCGTCCGAACCGCCGCGCGGCTCGGTCAGCGCGATGGCGCAGATGGCCTCGCCCTGCACGATCTTCGTCAGCCAGGGACCGACGATCTCCGGCTGGCCGTAGCGCGACAGGATCTGGCTGTTCAGCGAGGCCAGCAGGTTCAGGTAGGAGAAGCTCAGGTCGGCGCGGGCGATCTCCTCGTGGATCACGCCGGCGGCCAGGCAGCCCAGGCCCATGCCGCCGAAGGACTCGGGCAGCTCCGGGCAGATGAAGCCCAGGTCGCCCATCTCGCGCAGCAGCGTGCGGTCGAGCACGCGGGTCCGGTCGCGCTCCTGGAAGCCCGGCCGGACACGGTCCTCGGCAAAGCGCCGGACCGTTTCGGCCAGCGCCTGCAGGTCCTCGTCGATGTAGGGGTTCGGGTTCATGGCCGTGTGCCCCGGCTCACTTGGCGAACTTGCGGAAGTCGGGCTTGCGCTTTTCCTTCAGCGCGGCCACGCCTTCCCTCGACTCTTCGGTGTCGTAATACAGCTTCAGCGCATACATGCCCAGGCCCGCGATGCCGGCCTGGTGGGCGGTGTCCATGTTGAAGCTGCGCTTGGCGATGGCAATGGCCGTCGGGCTGCGTTCGCAGATCGTCTCGGCCCATTCCTGCACGGTGGCATCGAGCTCCTCGTGCGGCACGCAGATGTTGGCCAGCCCCATCGCCACGGCCTCGGCGCCGGTGTAGCGCTTGTTGAGATACCAGATCTCGCGGGCCTTCTTCTCGCCGACCACGCGGGCCAGGAAGGCCGTGCCGTAGCCCGGATCGACCGAGCCCATCTTCGGGCCGACCTGGCCGAAGATGGCCTTGTCCGAGCAGATGGTCAGGTCGCAGATCGTGCACAGCACGTTGCCACCGCCGATCGCGAAGCCCTGCACGCGGGCGATGACCGGCTTGGGCACGTCGCGGATGCCGGTGTGCAGTTCCTCCATCGGCAGGCCGATCGTGCCGCGACCGTCGTAGTTGCCGTCATGGGCGGACTGGTCGCCGCCGGTGCAGAAGGCCTTCTCGCCAGCGCCGGCCAGCACGATGCAGCCGACCTCGCGGTCATAGCCGGCCTTGTTCAGCGCCCGGATGATCTCGTCGCAGGTGGTGCCCCGGAAGGCATTCATCTTCTCGGGGCGGTTGATGGTGATCCAGGCCACGCGGTTGCGGACCTCGTAGAGGATGTCTTCGAACGTCATGGGAACTCTCCTGGGCAGTTGGTCGGGTCAGCCGTTCATCGTCAGGCCGCCGGAGACGCTCAGCACCTGGCCGGTGATGAAGCCCGCGTCGTCGCTGGCGAAGAAGACGATGGCGCTGGCGAGGTCGTCCGGCTGACCCAGGCGGCCGAGCGGGATGGCGCGCGTGAAGGCCTCGATCAGCTTCTCGGGGTTGGGCGCGCCTTCGGCCACGCCGGCCAGCAGCGCGGTGTCGGTGGGGCCGGGGCAGACCACGTTGACGGTGATGCCGTGGCGGGCGTGCTCGCGGGCGATCGTCTTGGAGAAGGCCACCAGGCCGCCCTTGCAGGCCGCGTAGACCGCCTCGCCGGACGAGCCGACGCGGGCCGCGTCGGAGGCGACGTTGACGATGCGCCCGCGCCGCCGTTCGGCCATGCCCGGCAGCACGGCGTGGTGCAGGTGCAGCGCGCCGGTGAGGTTGATGGCGATCAGCCGGTCCCACTGCTGCGGCTCCGTCTTCGTGAAGGGCTTGAAGACGTCCCAGCCGGCGTTGTTGACCAGCACGTCGATGGCACCGAGCGTGCGCTCGGTCTCGCGCACGGCGGCGTCGACATCGGCTCGCTCGGTGATGTCGCAGCGGACCGCCAGCGCGCGGCCGCCCGTAGCGCGGATGCCGGCTGCGACGGCCTCGGCGGCATCCAGGTCACGGTCGAACACGGCGACGGCCGCGCCTTCGGCGGCGAAGCGCCGGCAGGTCGCCCCGCCGATGCCGCCGCCGCCGCCGGTGACGATCACGGTCTGGTCGTGGAAACGCTGGTTCATGGATGCTCTCCGTTGCAATGGCAGGGCAAGTGGGTGAAGATGAAGCGCATCACCTACTTGGTTAAGTCAATATGTTGACGCAACTGTAGGAGAGTTCATGAACACGCTCAAGGGGTCGATGCCGTCTTGAGTTCAGGGATTTCCCGATGAGTGATTCGAGAGAAACGAAGATCGGTCTTGCCAACAGGTTGTTCTTTCGGCTTTATCAATGTGCCAACATGTTGCACAAGACCGGCACCCGAGCGGTCGAGGATGAAGGGCTGACGACGCAGCAGTGGGCGGTGCTCGGGGCGCTGTCGCGCGAGCAGTCGCAGGCGGGCATGAGCGTGGGGGACCTGGCGCGCTACCTGATGGTCAGCCGCCAGAACCTGTCAGGCCTGATCAGCCGGATGGAGCGCGACGGGCATGTGACGGTCGCCGCCAGCGGTCAGGACCGGCGTTCGCGCGTGGTGACGATGACCGACTCGGGCCGGCATGTCTGGCACGACCTGGCGCTGCCGAAGATCCATGACTACTACGAGTCGATCCTGTCGGACTTCTCGGTCAACGACGTGACGCACACGCTGCACTACCTGCTGAAGATCCTCGAGAACATGCAGCGGCTCGATGCGGAGCGGCTGAGCGCCGAAGGCGAGGAAGAGGCGAGCCCGTCGGCCTGACGGCTCAGGCGTGGCCGCCGGTCGCGGCCTCCGCAGCGGGCGCGGTGTCGTGCTCCAGCATGGCGAAGGTTTCCTCGTGTTCGAGGAAGAGCCGCACCAGGTCGGGATCGAACTGGCGACCCGATTCCCGGCGCAGGTAGTCCAGCACATCGGCGCGTGGCCAGGCCTTCTTGTAGGGCCGTGACGAGGACAGGGCGTCGTAGACGTCGCAGATCGCGACGATGCGGCCGGCGATAGGGATGGCCGCACCGCGCAGGCCTTCGGGGTAGCCACTGCCGTCCCAGCGCTCGTGGTGGGTCAGCGCGATCTCGCGGGCCATGTGCAGCAGGGGGGTGTCGAGGCCGGCGAGGATGCGCGCGCCGATCAGCGGATGGCGCGACATGATGCGGCGCTCCTCGTCGTCGAGCCGGCCGGGCTTGAGCAGGATGTGGTCGGGGATGCCGATCTTGCCGATGTCGTGCAGCTGGCTGGCCAGCCGCATGCGGCCGACCTGTTCGGGTGGCAGGCCCACGAGGCGGGCGAGGTGGGCGCACAGCCGGCTCATGCGCTGGACGTGGTCGCCGGTCTCGTTGTCACGGAATTCGCCGGCCCGGCCGAGCGTCTGCAGGATCTGCAGCTGGGTCGCGTACAGGCTGTCGTGCTGGCCCTGGACCGCCTGGGTCATGCCGAGGAAGCTCTGCTGCAACAGCTCGATCTCGATCAGCCGGGTCGGCGCCAGCGGGGTCAGCGCGGGCTGGGGCGTGTCGTCTTCGGCGTGGCGCTCGTGATCACCGAAGCGGCGCAGCGCGGTGACCAGCGCACGCATCGGCCGGGTCACGCGGCGCACCAGCACCAGCGCGATCAGGCTCAGCAGGGCGCCCCCGGCGAAGCAGATGGCCGCCGTGCGCCAGCGGACGTCCGACTGCGCCTGCTGGATCGCCGCCGCCGGTTCGCGCACGACGACCAGCCAGCCGAACTGGCGGCCGGCGGACGAGGCGCTGACCGGCTCGCAGGCGGCATAGACGGCGTCGCCCCGATCGGGCCAGCGCAGCTCGACGGCGAGCTTTCCGCTCTCGCGCAAGGCCGGCTTCAGCGACGAGAGGTTGCCGGTGCTGCCGGCCGTGTCGTGCAGGATCGTGCCGTCGCGGGCGGCCAGGGTGGCGGCGAAGCCGGGCACCGACGGGCTGGCGAGGCTCTGTTCCAGGGCCTCGATGACGACGTCCATCCGGAAGTGGCTCACCAGCACCGATTCGACCCGCCCCTGGTCGTCGAGCATCGGCAGTGCGACGTCGAACTGCCGCATCGGCAGCGCGGCGCTGTCCTGCGGCGTGGGCATGTCGAGCGCGACACCGGCGTGCAGGTCACCGTAGTAGGGCTGGCCCTTCATCGCGCCGACGAACCAGTCGCGGCGGGACTGGTCGCTGCCGACCAGCACGCCGTCCGAGCCGGCCAGCACGCGACCGTCCGGTCCGACCAGCCCGAGCCAGGCGAACTGCGGATGGCCGGCCTTGTAGCGGTCGACCACGCGCTGGCGGGCGGCGCCATCCTCCCGGGGGATGTCCTGCTGCAACGTGTCGCGGGCCTGCTCGACGTCGTTGAGCCGTTCGTCCAGCGTGGCCGCCAGGCGTAGCGCGATGTCGCGCGCATTCACCGACAGGCGCAGCTGCAGCTGGCTGCGCACGCCGTCGACGCCCCAGTCGGCCACCTGCCAGCCGACCAGGACCGCCACCAGCACCGAGGCCACGACGATGCCCCCCAGCAGCGCCGCCTCGATCGACAGGCGCCAGCTGGCCAGCGGGGTCCGGGTGGGGTGGGTCATGCGGTGGGGCGCTGGCGCGTAAGGGGGGGGCGACGTTCAGCCCAGCGTGCGGCCGAAGAAACGCAGCGTGCGGTCCCAGGCGATCTGCGCCCAGGCCGCGTCGTACTGGACCTGCGGGATGCGGCGCGGACCGATGGCGGTCTCGTTGGCAAAGCCGTGCTGGGCCAGGTAGTGGTGGAACTCGTAGGTCACGCCGGCCTCGCGCAGCTTGGCCTCGAAGGGCGCGACGGTGTCGGGCGCGAAGAACTGGTCCTGCGTGGCCCAGTGCCCGAGCACCGGCGCCTTGATCTTCGTGGCGTCGATGTAGTCGAGCGGCGGCTGGCCATACCAGATGGCGCCGGCGTCGATCTCCGGCACGAAGCACAGCGACAGCACGGTCAGCGCACCGCCCATGCAGAAGCCGGTGACGCCGACCTTGCGCCCGTCGGCCTTCAGGTGCTGCACGGCGCCGCGCACGTCCTGCGAGGCGGCATCGGCGAAGTTCAGGCCGTCCATCAGGTGATGGGCTTCCTCGGCCTCGACGGTCGACTTGCCGCGGTAGAGGTCCGGCACCAGCGCGACATAACCGGCGGCGGCCAGCCGGTCGGCCACGCCGCGGATCTGGTCGTTCAGGCCCCACCATTCCTGGATCACGACGACGGCCGGCGTGGCGGCGCTGACGTTGGCGGGTTCGGCGAGGTAGCCCGAGACGCTCTGGCCGTCGGGACGCTGGAAGGTGATGTTCTGGCCCATGTTCGCTCCGCTGTTAAGGAATGATCAGCTTGTAACGCATCGCGCCGACGGCGTCGTCTGGGGCTTTCCGGCAGGCCGACCCTGCGGCGCCAGGCGCCTGCGTCTACGATGCGCGGTTTCGCGCGGCCGGCCTTCGACCGCGCTGCCTGGAGCCCCCCTTGTTCGCATTCTTCGAGCGCCTGGTCGACGCCTATCCCGACACCCGGCCCGCCCCGCCGCCCACCACCTTCCTCGGCTTCATCTGGGCCTGCAGCGAGGGCACCCGTCCGTTCGTGCTGGCGATGACGATCTGCACCGCGCTGATCGGCGCCTTCGAGGCGCTGCTGTTCGGCATGCTCGGCCGGGTGGTCGACTGGCTCGGCGCGGTCCAGCCTTCGCAGCTGTGGACACAGGCCCGCGGTGAACTGCTGCTGCTGCTGGCGGTCATTGTGGCCAGTCCGCTGTTGGTGGGACTTCAGACCCTGTTCAAGCACCAGACGCTGGCCGGCAACTTCCCGATGCGGCTGCGCTGGAACTTCCACCGCCTGATGCTCGGCCAGAGCATGGCGTTCTACTCGGACGAGTTCGCCGGCCGGGTCGCCGCCAAGGTGATGCAGTCGGCGCTGGCGGTGCGCGACGTCGTGCTGATCGTCACCGACATCCTGGTCTTCGTGACGATCTACTTCGTCACGATGGCGCTGCTGGTCGGCGGCTTCCACCCGGTCATGCTGCTGCCCTTCGCCGGCTGGCTGGTGACCTACGGCCTGGCGGTGAAGTTCTTCGTGCCGCGCCTGGCGCGGGTGTCGAAGAACCAGGCCGATGCGCGCTCGCTGATGACCGGTCGCATCACCGATGCCTACACCAACATCACGACGGTCAAGCTGTTCTCGCACGCCCACCGCGAGGCCTCGTATGCGCGCTCGGCGATGCAGGAGTTCATGCAGACGGTGCACGCGCAGATGCGGCTGGTCAGCGGCTTCGAGGTCGGCATCCACAGCCTGAGCATGATGTTCATCCTGTCGACCACGGCCGTCGCGCTGTGGCTCTGGACGAAGGGCGAGGTCGGCATCGGCGCGGTGGCGGCGGCCACCGCGATGGCGCTGCGGCTCAACGGCATGTCGCACTGGGTCATGTGGGAAGTGGCCTCGCTGTTCGAGCACATCGGCACCGTGCAGGACGGCCTGGCCACGCTGACCAAGCCCAATGCGGTGCTCGACCGGGCCGACGCGAAGGAACTCGACGTGCCGCACGGCGAGATCCGCTTCGAGGCGGTCGATTTCGGCTACGGCAACTCGCCGTCGCTGCTGCAGGGCCTGGACCTGCACATCCGCCCGGGCGAGAAGATCGGCCTGGTCGGCCGCTCCGGCGCGGGCAAGTCGACCATCGTCAACCTGCTGCTGCGCTTCCACGACCTGCGCGGCGGGCGCATCCTGATCGACGGCCAGGACATCGCCGCCGTGACGCAGGACAGCCTGCGCGCGCACATCGGCATGGTCACGCAGGACACCTCGCTGCTGCACCGCTCGGTGCGCGACAACATCCTCTACGGCCGGCCCGATGCGGGCGACGCCGAGATGGTGTCGGCCGCGCGGCGGGCCCAGGCCGACGAGTTCATCGCCACGCTGGCCGACCCGAAGGGCCGCACCGGCTACGACGCGCACGTCGGCGAACGTGGCGTGAAGCTGTCGGGCGGCCAGCGCCAGCGCATCGCGATCGCGCGGGTGATGCTCAAGGACGCACCGATCCTGCTGCTCGACGAGGCCACCAGCGCGCTGGATTCGGAGGTCGAGGCGGCCATCCAGACCACGCTCTACCAGCTGATGGAGGGCAAGACGGTCGTGGCCATCGCGCACCGGCTGTCGACCATCGCGGCGATGGACCGGCTGATCGTGCTCGACAAGGGCCGCATCGTCGAGGAGGGCAGCCACCACGAGCTGCTGTCGCGCAACGGCATCTACGCGAGGCTTTGGGCGCACCAGAGTGGCGGCTTCCTGGCGCCGGACGTGGACGAGTCGGAAGTGGTGACGGGTGTCGACCTGAACGGCTCGTACAGCCTCCAGCCTTGATCCCGCTCAGGGCCGGGAAAACCGTCACGGACCACGGCGGGCTTGCCGGATTGGGGTCAGACGACCCCTCGTTTCCGGGTTTTGCGCGACGCCTCGGGGCGGCACGATGGGCTCATCGAGTCCTGGTCCCGTCACCGTTTCGGAGGTCCGCACCATGAGTCAGACATCCCGTGAGGCCGCTTCGGCGGCGCGTTACGAGATCCGCTTCCAGTCGCTGTACGACAGCGGACGCGGCCTGAGCTTCCCCTGCGACGCGCAGGGCCGCGTCGGCGAGGAACACCTGAGCGAGCGCGCCCGGCTGGCCTACCGCCGGGCCCAGTCGCTGGTCGGCCGCGAGTACGCTACGCCGGCCGTGCAGCTCAGCGACCTGCACTGACCGCCCCGGTCGAATCCCCGCCGCTGGCGAGGGACAAGACCCGACCGTGGTCGACCGCGCCGGCTGCGGGGACAATCGCAGGTTGCCCCTCGCCTGATCGACGCCCGTGACCGACTCCGCTCTCCAGACCGCCCCGACCGCCATTCCCCGCGCCCCGTCCGGCCCCGCCGCGATGCCCGTGGCCCGGCCGCTGACGTCCTGGCGCCCCCACTGGGCCAAGCGCTTCGGCGTCGCGCCCTTCCTGCCGATGAGCCGCGCCGAGATGGACGCGCTGGGGTGGGACTCCTGCGACGTCATCGTCGTCACCGGCGATGCCTACGTCGACCACCCGAGCTTCGGCATGGCCGTGATCGGCCGGGTGCTGGAGGCGCAGGGCTTCCGCGTCGGCATCATTGCCCAGCCCGACTGGCAGAGTGCCGACCCGTTCAAGGCGCTCGGCAAGCCCAACCTGTTCTGGGGCGTCACGGCCGGCAACATGGATTCGATGATCAACCGGTACACGGCCGACCGGAAGATCCGCAGCGACGATGCCTACACGCCCGGCAACGTCGGCGGCAAGCGGCCGGACCGCGCCTCGCTGGTCTACGCCCAGCGCTGCAAGGAGGCCTACCCCGAGGTGCCCATCGTGATGGGCGGCATCGAGGCCAGCCTGCGCCGCATCGCCCACTACGACTACTGGCAGGACAAGGTCCGCCGCTCGATGGTGGTCGACGCCAAGTGCGACCTGCTGCTGTACGGCAACGCCGAACGCGCGATCGTCGAGATCGCCCACCGCCTGGCCGCCGGCGAGCCGGTGCGCCGCATCACCGACGTGCGCGGCACCGCCTTCGTGCGCCGCAGCGACGACCCGGACGCCGCCGGCTGGTTCGAGATCGACTCGACCGAGGTCGACCAGCCCGGGCGCATCGACAGCCACATCAACCCCTACCAGACCACCGCCGAGCAGGCCGCCGCCCAGGGCAGCAGCTGCGCGAAGGAAGACGGCGAGGCGCCTGAGGCGGACGCAGCGCAGACCGGGACGACCGACACGCCGGCCCAGGGCGACGTCCGCCCGATCACCTTCATTCCCGGCCCGCGTGCGCAGGCGGCGCTGAGCGGGCGCATCCAGATGCCGCCGCGCGAGCGCACCGTCATCCGCCTGCCGGCCTACGAGCAGGTCAAGAGCGACCCGGTCCTCTACGCCCACGCCAACCGCGTGCTGCACCTGGAGACCAACCCCGGCAACGCCCGCGCGCTGGTCCAGCGCCACGGCTTCGGGCCGACCGCGCGCGACGTCTGGATCACCCCGCCGCCGATCCCGCTGACCACCGCCGAGATGGACTGGGTGTTCGGCCTGACCTACGCCCGCAGCCCGCATCCGGCCTATGCCGACGAGCGCGGGGGCCACGACGGCGCGACCAAGATCCCGGCCTGGGAAATGATCCGCTTCAGCGTGAACATCATGCGGGGCTGCTTCGGCGGCTGCACCTTCTGCTCGATCACCGAACACGAGGGCCGGATCATCCAGAGCCGCAGCGAGGACTCGGTGATCCGCGAGATCGAGGACATCCGCGACAAGGTCAAGGGTTTCACCGGCGTCATCTCCGACCTCGGCGGGCCGACCGCGAACATGTACCGCATCGGCTGCAAGAGCCCGGCCATCGAGGCCGCCTGCCGCAAGCCGAGCTGCGTCTACCCGGGCATCTGCCCGAACCTCAACACCGACCACGGCCCGCTGGTGCAGATGTACCGCCGGGCGCGCGCGCTGCGCGGCGTCAAGAAGATCCTGATCGGCTCGGGCCTGCGTTACGACCTGGCGGTGCGCTCGCCGGAGTACATCAAGGAACTCGTGCAGCACCACGTCGGCGGCTACCTGAAGATCGCCCCGGAGCACACCGAGGAAGGCCCGCTGTCGAAGATGATGAAGCCGGGCATCGGCAGCTACGACCGCTTCAAGCAGCTGTTCGACAAGTACAGCGCCGAGGCCGGCAAGCAGCAGTTCCTGATCCCGTACTTCATCGCCGCACACCCGGGCACGACCGACGAGGACATGATGAACCTCGCGCTGTGGCTGAAGAAGAACGGCTTCCGCGCCGACCAGGTCCAGACCTTCTACCCGAGCCCGATGGCCACGGCCACGACCATGTACCACTCGGGCCTGAACCCGCTCAAGGGCATCAGCCGTGTGGCCGGCAAGGGCGAGAAGGTCGACGTGGTGCGCGGCGAGCGCCGGCGTCGCCTGCACAAGGCCTTCCTGCGCTACCACGACGCCAACAACTGGCCGCTGCTGCGCGAGGCGCTGCAGGAGATGGGCCGCGCCGACCTGATCGGCAACGGCAAGCACCACCTGATCCCGACCTGGCAGCCGGCCACCGGGGGCGGCTACGTGAGCCCGCGCCGCAAGAACTCGACCCCGCAGGCGGCGGGATCGGGCAAGGTCATCGTGCCGCAGGCGGTGGGCAAGGCCGCGCCGAAGGCCGTCGCCAAGACCGCCGCGCCGAAGGCCGGTCCGGTGCGTGGCCGCATCCTGACCCAGCACACCGGCCTGCCGCCGCGCGAGACCGGCGGGCCGCGCAAGAAAGGGCGCTGACCTTCTCGACGGGGTCCGCCAGAAGTGGTCCACGCTGCGACTGACGGACGACTTTTTCCAACGGTAACGACCGGCAGCCCCCCGGTCGTGGCACCTTCGGCTGCCGGGCCTGGTTCAAGGGCCCCTGGCCTCCGTCACCGTGCCGTCGATGTTCTCCCTCATGTCACCCGCTGCATCCCACCTTGCCTCCGCCCAGGAGGTGCTCGATTTCTGGTTCGGCCCGCCCGGCTCGCCGGCCCACGGCCGGCCGCGCACCGAGTGGTTCCGCAAGGATCCGGTCTTCGACGCGCACATCGCCGACCGCTTCGGCCCGCTGGTGCAGGCCGCCCAGGCCGGTGGCCTGCTGGACTGGGAGCCGCTCGACTCGGGCGACGCCGCCCAGGCCCGCCAGGCGCTGGCGCTGCTGATCGTGCTGGACCAGTTCCCGCGCAACCTCTACCGGGGCGATGCCCGATCGTTCGACGGCGACGCACGGGCGCTGGACGTCGCCGGCCGTCTGGTCGCCGCCGGGCTGGACCGGCAGCTGCTGGGCATCGAGCGCCAGTTCGTCTACCTGCCGTTCGAACACGCCGAGTCGCTGGTCGCCCAGCGCTGCGCGATGGCGCTGTTCACCCAGCTCGCGCGCGACGAGCCGGAACTGGCCGACCTGCTCGAATGGGCCCGCCGCCACCACGACATCGTCGCGCGCTTCGGCCGTTTCCCGCACCGCAACGCGGTGCTCGGCCGGCAGAGCACGGCCGAGGAGATCGAGTTCCTGAAGCAGCCCGGCTCGGGGTTCTGAAGGCGTCGGCGGCGGCCCGACTCAGCGCGGCACCATTGCCGGATCGCCCGGCGCCGCCTCGCGCAGCACGCAGCGCTGCGCCTGGCAGGTCGCGCCGGGGTCCGGCAGGACGCTGCAGTTCGACATCATCCCGCTGGCCTGATGCGCCGCCGTGCGGGCCTGCGCGTGCTGGCGGGCCAGATCGGTCAGGGCCTGCTGGCGCTCCGGCGTCGACACGGTGCGGGTCGACCACGGCAGCCAGGCTTCCGGGCCGCCGCAGGACTTCTGGCCGACCGGCACGGTGCGGCAGTCGCTGTCGCGCTGGCAGCTGGCGGTGCCGATGGTCTGCTCGATGCGGCGCAGCAGCGGCGCGGCCTCGTCGGCACGGGGCGCCGCCGCCGGGGCGTTGCCGCAGGCGCCCAGCAGCAGGGCCAGGGTGCTGGCCAGGCCGAGCAGGCGCCGGGCGGGGAGGGTGTGGGTCCTGTTCATGGCCTGACTTTAGCGAGCCGACCCGCGACGACAATCCCGCCTCACGTTTGCTTTCATGACGCCTGTCAGACGACCCACGGACACCGCCCCGATGAGACTGCTGCTTGCCCCGATGGAGGGCCTCCTCGATGCACCGCTGCGCGACGTGCTGACGCGTGTCGGCGGCGTCGACCGCTGTGTCTCCGAGTTCATCCGCGTGACCGGCACGCTGCTGCCCGAACGGGCCTTCCTGCGGGTGGTGCCGGAGCTGGCCAACGGCAGCAGGACGGTCGCCGGCGTGCCGGTGCGGCCGCAGCTGCTGGGCTCGGACGCTGCCTGCCTGGCCGAGAACGCCGCCCGGCTGGCCGAGATGGGCGCCGAGGGGGTCGACCTGAACTTCGGCTGCCCGGCGGCGGTCGTCAACCGCCACGGCGGCGGGGCCGCGCTGCTGCAGGACCCGGAACAGCTCGCGCCGCTGGTGGCCGCCGTGCGGCGCGCCGTGCCGGCCCATCTGCCGGTGTCGGCCAAGATGCGGCTGGGTTATGCCGACGACTCGCTGGCGCTGGACTGCGCCCGGGCGCTGGTCGACGGCGGTGCTGCCGAACTGGTCGTGCATGGCCGCACCAAGGCGCAGGGCTACCGGCCGCCGGCCTGGTGGGACCGCATCGCGGCGGTGCGCGAGGCGGTCGCCGTGCCGGTGGTCGCCAACGGCGAGATCTGGGACGCCGACGACGCCTTGCGCTGCCAGCGCGAGAGCGGCTGCACCGACCTGATGCTGGGGCGCGGCATCGTCGCCGACCCGGGCCTGGCGTGGGCCGTCCGCGCGGCGTTCGGGCCGGCACCGGGGCCGGCCGGCCAGCCGCAGGGCTGCGACTGGGCCACGCTGGAGCCGCTGATCCGTATCCATTGGCAACTGACCGGCACGCGCTGCGCACCGCGTCACCGCGCCGGCCGGCTCAAGCAGTGGCTCAACCTGCTGCGCCGCGTCCACCCGCAAGCCCAGGCGGCCTTCGACGAGCTGCGCACCGTCAACGACCCGCAGGCGGTCGAGCCGATCCTGCAACGCGGGTGGACCGACCAGCCGGCAGCGCCCGCCAGCGCCCGTCACAACCCGTCACGGCTGCTTCACGACGAAAGCCGTGATGCCGCCTGTGCGGCCTGACGATCCGTCCCACCCACGAAACCGATCGACACGAGATGAACCAGAAGCCGCTCAAGACCCTGAAGACGTCCTCGCTGATCACGCTGGCGTGTGCCGCCACGCTGGCGCTGGCCACGCCGGCCTGGAGCCAGGCTGCAGCCGAGCCCGCCGCCAGCGGCAGCTCCGCCGGCATCGGCGACAAGGCCCGCGAGGCGGGCGGTGCCATCGCCCGCGATGCCAAGACCGCCGGCAGGACGGTGGCCGAGGGCGCCAAGGAGATCGGCGGCGCCGCCGCGTCGGCCGCCAAGGAGGTCTGGGGCCTCGCCAAGGACGGCGCCAAGGCCGTCGGTTCGGCGGCCAGCTCGGGCTACCGGGCCGCCAAGAAGGAGATCGTCGGCAGCGGCAGCGACGCGGGGAGCAGCGGCGGCCAGGCGCCCGCGCCGGTCGAGGACCGCAGCAAGCCGCGCTGAGCGCCCGGGCGTGCACCCGATCGAGGGGGCCGCACCGGGCGGCCCTCCGTGTTTACCCTCGTACACTGCGCGACTTTCCCGGTTCCGGGCCTTCCTGTCGCTGTCCGTCCCCTGATGTCCCAGAGCAGTACCCCCACCCGCCCGATCCAACCGCGCAGTCCCGCGATACCCCCCGCGATCCACGCCCCGTCCCCGCTGCCGTCGACCCTGATCGACACCGCCAAGGCGCTGGCCTCGCAGCTGATCGTTGCCCACCACCTCGTCATCTACGGCCCGATGAGCCGCCAGGTCCGCCCGATCGCGCCGGACCTGTGGGCCTGGCTGGCCGGTCCGGCGCGGCTGGCGGTGCAGGTCTTCCTGGTCATCGCCGGCTACCTCGCGGCCCGTGCGCTGATGCCCACGCCGGGCGCCGCCGGACGGGTCCGCGCGCAGGGCTTGCCGGGTGTGCTGGGCAGCCGCGTGCTGCGGCTCGCGCCGGTCTACTGGCTGGCGATCGCGCTGGTGCTGGCGACCTCGGCGGTGGCGCGGGTCTGGCTGGACGACCCCGACACGCCGCTGCTCCCGCACGCGACGCAACTGCTGGCGAACCTGCTGTTCCTGCAGGACGTCACCGGCCATGACGCGCTGTCGGCCGGCCTCTGGTATGTCGCGATCGACCTGCAGCTCTACGCCGGGCTGGCCTTCTTCGGTGCGGCGACCGGCCTGCTGGGCGGCGTCTCCGAGCGCAGCCGGGCGCTGATGGTCGTGCTGACGATGGTGGCGCTGGTGGCCGCCTCGCTGTACGGCTTCAACCGCCTGCAGGGCTGGGACGCCTGGGCGCCGTACTTCTTCGGCAGCTACGGCCTGGGCGTGCTGGCGCACTGGCTGGGCCGCATGAGCCAGGCGACCTGGCGCGGCCTGGGGCTGGCCGGCCTGTGCGTGCTGGTGGCCGGGGCGCTGGCGGTGGATTACCGCTCGCGCATCGCGCTGGCCGGCGCCATCGCGGTGCTGCTGGTCGCCAGTCCCGCCTGGCTGGGCCGGCTGCGGCTGGACCGTCAGCCGATGCGCGCGCTGTGCGCCTGGCTGGCGCGGCTGTCGTACGCGGTGTTCCTGCTGCACTACCCGATCAGCCTGGCCGTGGCGGCCCTGGTGACGACGCTGGCGCCCGAGTCGCTGGAGATCAACCTGCTGGGCCTCGTCGGCACCTGGCTGCTGACGCTGGCCTGCGCCCACGCGCTGGAACAGCGCATCGGCCAGTTGCAGCGCCGCTGGCGCGAGCGCCGCGCCGAGGCCGCGCCGGCCGGCCTGCCGGTCGCCGGCTGACGCAGCAGGACGGGCTCAGCCCCGGCCGGCGCTGCGGGCCAGCGCGCCGGCGATCTCCGCACGCATCTGCCGCAGCGCGGCCAGCTCGGCTTCGGGCGCGGCCAGCGCCGACCACAGCAGGTCGACCAGCTGCGCGGCGGCCTGGTCGATGTCGGGCGTGCGGCCCTGCGCGATGACCTCCCACAGCAGGTGCTCCATCGGCCCCAGCACCAGCGCCCGCAGCGTGCGCAGCGGCATGTCGGCGCGGACCTCGCCGCTGGCCTGACCGCGCGCCAGCAGGTCCATCAGCGGCGCGGTGTAGCGGCGTTGCAGCGGCAGGAAGCTGTCGGCCAGTTCCTGGCCCGGCTCGCCCTTGGATCGGCCTTCTGACAGCACCAGCGCGCACAGCCCCGTGCCTTGCACCAGGAACAGGTGCAGGTGGGTGCGGATCAGGAAATGCAGCTGCACGCGGATCGGCTCGCCACGCGGCAGGCCGGTCTCCATCGCCTCGATGATCTCGTCGTACCAGTCGCTGATCACGCGCACGCACAGCTCGCGCTTGCCGCGGAAGTAGGTGAAGACGGTGGCCTCGCTGATGCCCAGTCGCTGCGCGATCTCGGTGGTCGTGGCGCGCTCGTAGCCCTTCTCGGCGAAGACCTCGCGCCCGACCCGCAGGATGTCGCGGATGCGTTGCTCGCTCTTGGCGCTGGCCGGTGCGCGACGGGCGGCGCGCGGCGCCGGCTCTGTCGTGGTGGTTCGTGCATTCGACATGATTTGAGTATCACTCAAGATGGCTTGTGTGTCGTCGGCTGTGCTGCTAGATTCGCGTCCGGCGTCGGGCCCTGGCAGGGTTCGATCAGGGTTTACGTTGAGTCATGCTCAAGACCGCCGGCAGCGCGCGGACGGGCACAGGAGACACCGCATGTTCGAGTCCACCTTCCAGTTCAACCACGGCGAGGACATCGCCGCGCTGCGCGAGGCCGTGCGCGACTTCGCCCAGCACGAGCTGGCGCCGCGCGCCGCGCAGATCGACCGCGACAACCTGTTCCCGGCCGACATGTGGAAGAAGCTCGGCGACCTGGGCGTGCACGGCCTGACCGTCGGCGAAGAAGACGGCGGCACCGGCCTGGGCTACCTGGCGCACATGGTGGCGATGGAGGAGATCAGCCGCGCCAGCGCCTCGGTCGGCCTGAGCTACGGCGCCCACAGCAACCTGTGCATCAACCAGATCAACCGCAACGGCACGCCCGCGCAGAAGCGCAAGTACCTGCCCGGCCTGATCGCCGGCACGCAGGTCGGCGCGCTGGCCATGAGCGAGCCGGGCGCCGGCTCCGACGTCGTCAGCATGAAGCTGCGCGCCGAACTCAAGGGCGACCGCTACGTGCTCAACGGCAGCAAGATGTGGATCACCAACGGCGGCGATGCCGACACGCTGGTGGTCTACGCCAAGACCGACCCGGAGATGGGCGCGCGTGGCATGACCGCCTTCCTGATCGAGAAGTCGTTCAAGGGCTTCAGCAAGGGCGAGCACCTCGACAAGCTCGGCATGCGCGGCTCCAACACCTACCCGCTGTTCTTCGACAACTGCGAGGTGCCCGTCGAGAACGTGCTGGGCGGCGAAGGCAATGGCGCGAAGGTCCTGATGAGTGGCCTCGACTATGAGCGCGTGGTCCTGAGCGGCGGCCCGCTGGGCATCATGGCCGCCTGCCTCGACGTGGTCGTGCCCTTCGTCCACGAGCGCAAGCAGTTCGGCCAGAGCATCGGCGAGTTCCAGCTGATGCAGGGCAAGCTGGCCGACATGTACAGCACCTTCCAGGCTTGCCGCGCCTATGCCTACGCCGTGGCGCAGGCCTGCGACCGCGGCGACCACTCGCGCACGCTGCGCAAGGACGCCGCCGGCGTGATCCTCTACACCGCCGAGAAGGCGACCTGGATGGCCGGCGAGGCGATCCAGGCGCTCGGTGGCGTCGGCTACACCAACGAATACCCCACCGGCCGGCTGTGGCGCGATGCCAAGCTCTACGAGATCGGCGCGGGCACCAGCGAGATCCGCCGGATGCTGATCGGCCGCGAGCTGTTCTCGGAGACGATGTGATGGCCGCGCTCGTCAGCAAGCTCAACCCGCGTTCGGCCGAGTCGCAGGCCAACGCCGCCGCGATGCGCGCGCTGGTCGAGGACCTGAACGCGCAGCTCGCCCGCATCGCGCTGGGCGGCGGCGAGGTGGCCCGCGCGCGGCACCTGTCGCGCGGCAAGCTGCTGCCACGTGACCGCGTCGAAGGCCTGCTCGACCCGGACACGCCCTTCCTGGAGATCGCCCCGCTGGCCGCGATGGGCGTCTACAAGGAAAAGGACGGCAGCGACTCGGCCCCGGCGGCGGGTGTCATCGCCGGCATCGGCCGCGTCAACGGCGTCGAGTGCGTGATCGTCTGCAACGACGCCACCGTCAAGGGCGGCACCTACTACCCGCTGACCGTCAAGAAGCACCTGCGGGCGCAGGAGATCGCGCAGCAGAACCGCCTGCCCTGCATCTACCTGGTCGACTCCGGCGGCGCCAACCTGCCCAACCAGGACGACGTCTTCCCGGACCGCGACCACTTCGGCCGCATCTTCTACAACCAGGCCAACCTGAGCGCGCAAGGCGTGCCGCAGGTGGCCGTGGTGATGGGCTCGTGCACGGCAGGCGGCGCCTACGTGCCGGCCATGAGCGACGAGACCATCATCGTCAAGAACCAGGGCACGATCTTCCTGGGCGGCCCGCCGCTGGTGAAGGCCGCCACCGGCGAGGTCGTCAGCGCGGAAGACCTCGGCGGCGGTGACGTCCACACCCGCCTGTCGGGCGTGGCCGACCACCTGGCCGACAACGACCTGCATGCGCTGGCACTGGCGCGCCAGATCGTCGGCAACCTCAACTGGCGCAAGGACAGCCCCCTGCGCACCGTGCCGCCGCGCGCGCCGGCCTTCGATCCGGCCGAGCTGCTGTCGGTCATCCCGACCGACACCCGCAAGCCCTTTGACGTGCGCGAGATCATCGCCCGCATCGTCGACGCCAGCGAGTTCGACGAGTTCAAGGCCCGCTACGGCAGCACGCTGGTCTGCGGCTTCGCCCACATCGAGGGCATGCCCGTGGGCATCGTCGCCAACAACGGCATCCTGTTCACCGAGAGCGCCAACAAGGGCGCCCACTTCATCGAGCTGTGCTGCCAGCGCAAGGTGCCGCTGGTGTTCCTGCAGAACATCACCGGCTTCATGGTCGGCCAGAAGGTCGAGAACGAGGGCATCGCCCGGGCCGGCGCCAAGATGGTCACGGCGGTGGCCTGCGCCAACGTGCCCAAGTTCACCGTGATCATCGGCGGCAGCTTCGGGGCCGGCAACTACGGCATGTGCGGCCGGGCCTACAGCCCGCGCTTCCTGTGGATGTGGCCGAACGCGCGCATCAGCGTGATGGGCGGCGAACAGGCCGCCAGCGTGCTGGCCACGGTCAAGCGCGACGGTATCGAATCGAAGGGCGGCGCCTGGTCGCGTGACGAGGAAGAGGCCTTCAAGGCGCCGATCCGCCAGCAGTACGAGGTCCAGGGCCACCCGTACTACGCCAGTGCCCGCCTGTGGGACGACGGCGTCATCGACCCCGCCGACACCCGCCGCGTGCTGGCGCTGGGCCTGTCGGCCAGCCTGAACGCGCCGATCCCGGACGCGAAGTTCGGGGTGTTCCGGATGTGATGTATCGTGTGTATGTCCTGTACTTTTCATACACATCGCCATGCGCACCAACATCGTGATCGACCCGGCCCTGATGGCGGCCGCCATGGCGGCAGGCCCCTACAAGACCAAGAAGGAAGCGGTCGAGGAGGGGCTGAAGCTGCTTGCCCGACAGGCCGCCTACCGCGAGATCCTGAAATGGGAAGGCAAGCTGAAGTGGGAGGGCGACCAGGACATCGACTGGACGGCGCCGCGAACCGGGAACGTCACGAACGAGGTCGGCGAGCTGGTGGCTCATGAGCCGGCGACGCCCTATGGCGCGTCCGGCCAGACGGCAGACGCAGGTGCCACCCAGACTCCCAAGGCGCGCCGTGGTCGTCGTTGACTCCAGCGTCTGGATCGATTTCTTCAGCGGTCGCACGTCCGAGGCTCGCGGCGAACTGCGCCGCCTGCTCCAGGAGAACAAGGCCCGCCTCGTCGTGCCTGACCTCGTTCTCTACGAAGTCCTGCGCGGTTTTCGCAGCGACCGCGACATGCGCCAAGCCCGTACGCTGATGCAGGAGTTGTCGATCGAGGCGAGCGTTGACCCGGCCCTGGCGCTGGACGCGGCCGGCCACTACCGGACGCTGCGCGCACTGGGCATCACGGTGCGCAGCTCGATCGATGTCCTGATTGCCGCCTTCTGCATCGCGAACGACCACACCCTGCTGCACCAGGACCGCGATTACGACGCCTTCGCCGCTCATTGCGGCCTGCGCGTCTGGCGCGGTCTGCCCACCCCGAGTCCGTCGACCTGACCGTGCCATGACCCTTGTGCCCACCCTCGACATCCGCCGCCCCCGCCCCCACGTCGCCGAGGTCTGGCTCAACCGCCCGGAGGTCCGCAACGCCTTCAACGACGCGGTGATCGCCGAGCTGACCGCCGCGTTCAACGGCTTCGCGGCCGATGCCGAGCTGCGCGTGGTCGTGCTGGCCGGGCAGGGCAAGGCCTTCTGTGCCGGCGCCGACCTGAACTGGATGCGCGCCATGGCCGACTACAGCTGGGACGAGAACCGCGCCGATGCGCAGGCGCTGGCCGACATGCTGTGGGCCATCCACCGCTGCCCCGTGCCGGTGATCGGCCGCATCCACGGCGACTGTTATGCCGGCGGTGTCGGGCTGGCCGCCGTCTGCGACACGGTGGTCGCGGCCGAGGGCGTCGGCTTCTGCCTCAGCGAGGCCAGGCTGGGCCTGCTGCCCGCCACGATCGGCCCCTATGTCGTGCAGGCGATCGGCGTGCGGGCGGCGCAGCGTTACTTCACCACCGCCGAACGGTTCGATGCCGCCGAGGCCCGCCGCATCGGCCTGGTCCACGAGGTCTTTGCGGCCGACCAGCTCGATGCCCGCGTGCAGGCGCTGGTCGATGCACTCGTGGCCAACGGCCCGGCAGCGGTGCGGGCCTGCAAGCGGCTGGTGCAGGACCTCGCCAGCCAGCCCATCACCGCCGAGCTGCGCGCCGACACGGCCCGCCGCATCGCCGACATCCGCGGCAGCGCCGAAGGCAAGGAAGGCGTGTCGGCCTTCCTCGGCAAGCGTCCCGCCGGCTGGCTCAGCGCCTGAGCCACCCCATCCGAATCTGGAGAGCGCCATGTTCAAGAAGATCCTGATCGCCAACCGTGGCGAGATCGCCTGCCGCGTCGCGGTCACCGCCCGCCGTCTGGGCGTGCAGACCGTCGCGGTCTATTCCGATGCGGACGCCCAGGCCGCCCATGTGCGGGCCTGCGACGAGGCCGTCCACATCGGTGGCGCCGCCGCGCGCGACAGCTACCTGCAGTGGCAGCGCATCCTGGATGCGGCGCGCGCGACCGGTGCCCAGGCCATCCACCCGGGCTACGGTTTCCTGAGCGAGAACGAGGACTTCGCGCGCGCCTGTGCGGCCGCCGGCCTCGTGTTCATCGGCCCTTCGGCCGAGGCCATCGCCGCGATGGGCAGCAAGTCGGCCGCCAAGACGCTCATGGAAGGTGCCGGCGTGCCGCTGGTGCCCGGCTACCACGGTCGCGACAACGACCCCGCGCTGCTGCAGCGCGAGGCCGACCGCATCGGCTACCCGGTGCTGATCAAGGCCAGCGCCGGTGGCGGCGGGCGCGGCATGCGTCGGGTCGACCGGGCCGAGGACTTCGCCGCCGCGCTGGCCTCGTGCCAGCGCGAGGCCCAGGCCAGCTTCGGCGACGACCACGTGCTGGTCGAGCGTTACGTGACCCGGCCGCGCCACATCGAGATCCAGGTCTTCGCCGACGGTCACGGCCAGTGCGTCTACCTGTTCGAGCGCGACTGCTCGGTCCAGCGCCGCCACCAGAAGGTGCTGGAAGAGGCGCCAGCCCCGGGCATGAGCGCCGAACGCCGCGCCGAGATGGGCGCCGCCGCCGTGGCCGCCGCCAAGGCGGTGGGCTACGTCGGTGCCGGCACGGTCGAGTTCATCGCGGAGCCGACCGCCGACGGCGACCTGCGGTTCTATTTCATGGAGATGAATACCCGGCTGCAGGTCGAGCATCCGGTCACCGAGGCCATCACCGGCCATGACCTCGTCGAATGGCAGTTGCGCGTGGCCAGCGGCGAGAAGCTCCCGGCTACGCAGGACGCGCTGCGCATCCACGGCCACGCGATCGAGGCGCGCATCTGCGCCGAAAACCCCGACGCCGGCTTCCTGCCCGCCACCGGCCGGCTGGACGTGCTGCGCTGGCCGGCGCATGTGGCGTTCCAGCGTGCGGGGCAGGACAGCGCCGGCGTGCGCGTCGATGCCGGCGTGCGCGAAGGCGACGCCATCAGCCCGCACTACGACTCGATGGTCGCCAAGCTGATCGTCTGGGGCGAGGACCGCGCCCAGGCGCTGGCCCGGCTGGATGCCGCCCTGGCGCAGACCCGCATCGTCGGCCTGCAGACCAACGTGGCCTTCCTGCGCCGCGTGGTGGCCAGCCGCTCGTTTGCCGAGGCCGATCTGGACACCGCGCTGATCGAGCGCGAACGCGCCGTGCTGTTCGACCAGGAAGGCCTGCCGCTGCACTGGGCCGCCGCCGGCGTCATCGCCCAGGCGCTGCACACCGAGTCCGCGCTGCAGGATGCGGACCCCTGGTCGCGCCGCGACGGCTGGCGCCTCCACGGCGGGGCGCGGCGGCGCTTCGACCTGAAGCGGGGCGACGTCCACCACATCGCCACGCTGGAACGTCACCACGACGGCCGGCTGCAGCTGGCGATGGGGGCGACGAGCTGGTCGCTCGAGACCCGCGCGCTGGGCGATGCGCGCCACGACATCGTGCTCGGGGATGCCCAGGGCAGCGAGCGCCGCACGCTGGCCGTGCATGCGGTGGGCGAGACCGTCGCGGTGTTCGGCGCGCAGGGCTCGGTCGAGCTGCAGGACTTCGACCCCATCGCCCATGCCGGCGACCACGCCGATGCCGGCGGGCGCCTGACCGCGCCGATGCCGGGCAAGGTCGTCGCGCTGCTGGCCAAGGCCGGTGACCGCGTCGAACGTGGCCAGGCGCTGGCGGTGATGGAGGCCATGAAGATGGAACACACCATCGCCGCCCCGCGCGACGGCGTTGTCGCCGAGCTGCTGTACGCGATCGGCGACCAGGTCGGCGAAGGTGCCGAACTGCTGCGCCTGGAAGACTGAACCCGCCACCCGTGACCCGAGCCGGAGCCGTGACCATGAACCAGCCCCTGAACCTGCCGACGCGCGTGAAGATCGTCGACGTCGGCCCGCGTGACGGCCTGCAGAACGAGAAGCAGGCGGTCAGCGCCGCCGCCAAGATTGCGCTGGTCCATGCGCTGCAGGACGCCGGCCTGCGCGAGATCGAGGTCACCAGCTACGTCAGCCCGAAGTGGGTGCCGCAGATGGCCGACAACGCCGAGGTCATGGCCGGCATCACCCGCCAGCCCGGCGTGCGCTATTCGGTGCTGACGCCCAACCTGAAGGGCTGGGAAGCCGCCCAGGCCGGCCGTCCCGACGAGATCGTCGTCTTCGGCGCTGCCAGCGAGGCCTTCAGCCAGCGCAACATCAACTGCTCGATCGCCGAGTCGATCGAACGGTTTGCGCCGGTGGTGGCCTCGGCGAGGGCGGCCGGCGTCAAGGTGCGCGGCGCCATCTCGTGTTCGGTCGGCTGCCCGTACGAGGGCGAGATCGCGCCCGAGCGGGTCGAGCTGGTGGCGCGGCTGATGCACGGCATCGGCGTCCAGCACATCGCCGTGTGCGACACCATCGGCGTGGGCACGCCCAAGGCCGTCCAGCGGGCGATGGAAGCGGCCCTGCGCCACTTCCCGATCGACGAGACCAGCGGCCATTTCCACGACACCTACGGCATGGCGCTGGCCAACGTCTACGCCAGCCTGGAGGTCGGCATCGCGACCTTCGACGCCAGCGTCAGCGGCCTGGGCGGCTGCCCCTATGCCAAGGGCGCGACCGGCAATGTCGCCACCGAGGACGTCGTCTGGCTGCTGCACGGCCTGGGCATCGAGACCGGCATCGACCTGGACCGGCTCATCGACGCCGGCCAGGGCATCCGCGCGGCGCTGGGCCAGCCCAATGGCTCGCGCGTGGCGCGGGCGGTGCTGGCCAAGCGGGCGGGGTGAGGTGGGCTGAGGCGGGCCCCAGCTGGCTCAGTTCGTGAGCCAGTGGACCGAGAACAGGCCCGCCTCGTCGCTCCAGCCATGCTGCGGCTGCCAGCCGGCCTCGCGGGCCAGTGCCTGGAAGCCGGGCACGCTGTACTTGCAGGAGTTCTCGGTGTGGACGCTGTCGCCTTCGGCGAAGTCGAAGCGTTGCCCGGCCACGTGCACGGTCTGATCGCGGCGGCTGACCAGGTGCATCTCGATGCGCTGCTGCAGCGGGTCGTAGAAGGCGGCGTGGTGCCACGCGCTCAGGTCGAAGTCCGCCCCGGCCTCGCGGTTCGCGCGTGCCCACAGGTTCAGGTTGAAGGCCGCCGTGACACCTTCCGGGTCGTTGTAGGCCGCATGCAGCCGGGCCGGGTCCTTGATGCGGTCGACGCCGATCAGCAGCCCGCCACCCGGTCCGATCCAGTCGGCGAAACGGCGCAGCAGCACGACGGCTTCGGGCCGCTCGAAGTTGCCGATCGAACCGCCCGGATAGAAGCCGACGCGGCGGCCGTCGGCCAGTGGCGGAGGCAGCTGCAAGGGCTGCAGGAAGTCGGCCGCCATCGGCCGCAGCGGCAGGTCGGGCAGGGCATCGGCCAGGTCGGCGCGCAGGTCTTCGGTGGCGGCCAGCAGGTGGGCGCCGGAGATGTCGATCGGCAGGTAGCCGGCCGGCCGCCAGCCGCCGCGCTGCAGGGCCCGCAGCAGCACGCGCACCTTGCGGGCCGAACCGGCGCCGGGCTCGATCAGCTCGGCCTCCGGGCCGATCACGGCGGCGATCTCGTCGGCATGTCGGGCCAGCAGCGCCGTCTCGGTGCGTGTCGGGTAATAGGCCTCCAGCGTGCAGATGCGGTCGAACAGCGCCGAGCCGGCGTCGTCGTAGAACCACTTCGGCGACAGCCGCCGCGGCCGCTGCGACAGCGCCTCGACGAGGGCCTGGGCATAGCCGGACAGATCGGCCGGTGTGTCGGGCATCAGATGTCCTTCGCCAGCCGCAGGCCGGTGAACTGCCAGCGTGCGGCTGGCGGAAAGAAGTTGCGGTAGCTGTCGCGGGCATGGCCGGCCGGCGTGGCCAGGCTGGAGCCGCGCAAGACCATCTGCCCGACCATGAACTTGCCGTTGTATTCGCCGACCGCACCGGCGGCCGGCCGGTAGCGCGGGTAGGGGTCGTAGGACGAGCGGGTCCATTGCCAGACCTCGCCATGCGCCTGCGTCATCGCGGGCGAGGGCAGGGCGTGCGCGCGCACCGCCGCCTCCCACTCGAACTCGGTCGGCAGCCGGGCGCCGGCCCATTCGGCATAGGCCGCCGCCTCGTACAGGCTCAGGTGGCGCACGGGCTGATCGGCCTCGCGCGGCACGGCGCCATGCAGCGTGAACTGCAGGCCGTCGTCCAGCCAGTGCAGCGGCGCCGTCCAGCCCAGCGCCTGCACGGTGGCCCAGCCGTCGGACAGCCACAGGGCGGCTTGCCGGTAGCCGCCATCGTCGATGAAGGCCTGGTACTCGCCCTGGGTCACCAGCCGCGTCGACAGCGCATGCGGCTGCAGCAGCACGTCGTGCGCCGGGCCCTCGTTGTCGAACAGGAAGGTGCCGTCGCGTCCGGGGTCATGGCCGATGCGGGCGATGCCGCCAGGGCGTTCGATCCAGCCGGCTGGCGCCGGCGTCGACGGCGGGATCGCCCCGGGCCTGACCGCCGGCCGCAGCGGATTCAGCGAGAACAGGTGCAGCAGGTCGGTCCACAGCAGTTCCTGGTGCTGCTGCTCGTGGTGCAGGCCCAGCTCGATGCGATCGAGCAGGGCGCGGACGGCAGGGTCGTCGGCGCGCAGCTCGGCCACGCCGATCAGGTCGAGCATGGCCGCATCGACCGCCTGCCGGTAGGCCAGCACCTCGTCCAGCGTCGGCCGCGTCAGCAGACCGCGCTGCGGGCGCGGGTGGCGCGGGCCGAGGGCCTCGTAATACGAGTTGAAGAGCTGTTGATAGGCAGGGTGATGCGCCCGCCAGCCGCGCGCCAGGCCGGTCGATCCGGTCTCGGCCTGCGGCAGCAGCACCAGCGTCTCGAAGAACCAGGTCGTGTGGGCCAGATGCCATTTCGCCGGGCTGGCGTCGGGCATGGACTGCACGCACAGGTCCTCGGCCGACAGCCCCTCGACCCGCTCCAGCGAGTGGCGGCGGACCGCCGCGTAGCGCTCGGCCAGCGTCGCGCTCACGGCCTCACTCCACGACCTTCACGCCCTTCCAGAAGGCGACCCGCCCCTTGATCTCGGCGGCGGCCTCCTTCGGGTCCGGGTAGAACCAGACCGCGTCCGGGTTGGCGTTGCCGTCGATGAACAGCGTCAGGTAGCTGGCCTGACCCTTCCACGAACACATCGTGTGCGTGTTGCTGGGCAGCAGGTAGGCGTCGTTCAGCGCGCTGCGCGGGAAGTAGTGGTTGCCTTCGACGACCACGGTGTCGTCGCTCTCGGCGACGACGGTGCCATTCCAGATTGCTTTCATGCGGGGGCTCCTGCCCGGTGCGGGCGTGGGGGGATGGGCGTGACTGCTTGTTGTCGGGAGATCCGGTGGCAGTCGCCTGTCTGGGTGGTGTTCTTACACCGATCTGCGAGGCGTGCGGCCAGCGTTCAGCTTGCAGCCTGTCCAGCATACGTGGCGAATGTTTTTCGCGGGTGACCCCGTAAGAACCGTGGGGGCTCGGCCGTCCAAGCCTCGCGGTCGCAGCAGGGTTGCAGCGACCGGTCCTTCCATCCACATGACCTCACGGAGTTCACCATGACCCAAGCCTTCAACACCTCGCTGTCCGCCGCCGCCCTCGCCATCGCCCTGGGCGCCGCCTTCACGTCCTTGCCCGCTGCCGCCCAGTCGGCCGACAAGGAGAAGTGCTTCGGCGTCGCCATGGCCGGCAAGAACGACTGCGCCGCCGGTGCCGGCACCACCTGCGCGGGTACCTCGAAGATGGACCACCAGACCAACGCCTGGTCCTATGTCCCGAAGGGCAGCTGCGAGAAGACGATGTCGAAGACCTCGCCGACCGGCTACGGCCAGACCATGGCCTTCCAGGACATGATGAAGAAGGGCTGATCCCGCCGCCGCGCACCCCTCGATCTTCGGGAATGCCGATGAACACGCATGAATCCGACATCTGCCTGCCACGCGCGGCCGGCATCGGCCTGAAGCACGGCCATGCCACCGAGCTGCTGGCGATGCGCGCCGACATCGGCTTCCTGGAGGTCCACGCCGAGAACTACCTCGTCGACGGCGGCCCCTTGCACCACGCGCTGACACGGGTGTGCGAACGCCACCCGATCAGCATCCACGGCGTCGGCCTGTCGATCGGTGGTGCCGGCCCGCTCGATGATGACCATCTGGACCGGCTGGCCGCGCTGCTGGCGCGTTACCAGCCGGCCGCCTTCTCCGAACACCTGGCCTGGTCCAGCCACGGCCACCACCATTACAACGACCTGCTGCCGCTGCCCTATGACGGCGAGAACCTGCGGCGGGTCTGCGCCCATGTCGATCAGGTGCAGACGCGGCTGCGGCGGCGCATCCTGCTGGAAAACCCGTCGACCTATGTCGAGTTCGCCGTGTCGACGATGGACGAGCCCGGCTTCCTCGCCGAGGTCGTGCGCCGCACCGGTTGCGGCCTGCTGCTGGACGTCAACAACCTGCACGTCTCCTGCACCAACCACGGCCGCGACGCCCGCCGCGAGCTGGCGCGCCTGCCGCTGCAGGCGGTCGGTCAGGTCCATCTGGCCGGTCATGCCGTCGAACACGACAGCCTGGGCGCACCGCTGCTGATCGACGACCACGGCTCGCCGGTCGCCGAGCCGGTCTGGTCGCTGTACGGCGAATTGCTCGACCGCATCGGCCCGGTGCCCACGCTGATCGAGCGCGACAACGATGTCCCGCCACTGCCGGTGCTGCTGGCCGAAGCCGCCCATGCCGAACGCCTGCTGCGCAGCCTGGAAGGTGTTGCCGCATGACGCCGCACCCCACCTTTGCCGCAGCCTTGCTGGATCCGGCGGCGTCCTTGCCCAAGGGCCTGCGCAGCTGGAACGGGTCGGACGTGGCCCAGCGTTTCGCCGTCCACCGCAACAACGTGCGCGTCGGCCTGGTCGATGCGCTGGCCGGCACCTTCCCGGTCACCCTCACCCTCGTCGGCGACGACTTCTTCCGGGCGATGGCCGGCGTCTACGCCACGCAGCAACCGCCGGTCGGCCGCGTGTTGGCGCTGTACGGCGCCACGCTGCCCGACTTCATCGAAGCCTTCGCACCCGCAGCCGCCTTGCCGTGGCTGGGCGATGTCGCCCGGCTGGAATACGCGCGGGTCTCGTCCTGCCATGCGGCCGATGCCGATCCGGTGCAGGCTCATCGCGTGAGCCAGGCACTGGCCCTGGGCGATCGCATTGGTGGGCTGCGCTTCACGCTGCACCCGTCGCTGCGCTTGCTGCGTTCGCGCCATGCGGTCGCGACGATCTGGGCGGCGCATCAGCACGCGGATGGCGAGGTCACGCCCTTCGACCCCGATGGCGCCGAGGACGTGCTGATCGTCCGCCCCGCGCTCGACGTCCTGCTGCTGCGCCTGCCCGCTGGCGCCGCCGCCTTCATCGCCGCTGCGACATGCGGCGAGCCACTGGCCGACTGCGCGCATCAGGCGATGACCGATGCCGCCGACTTCGACCTTGCCGCGACGCTGGGCCTGCTGCTGGCCCAGGGCGCGATCACCGACCTGACCTGGAACGAGGAACCGACATGACCACCGCCCCGCTGCTGTCTCCGCTCCACACGCTGCTGGCGCTGTGCCGCCGCATCCCGCAGGACGCCATCGCCCTGCTGGCCCGCGTCTCTATTGCCAGCGTGTTCTGGCTGTCCGGTCAGACCAAGATCCAGGGCTTCGTGCTGAACCCGCTCACCGGCGAATTCCACTTCGGCTGGCCACGCCTGTCCGACAGCGTGGTCGACCTGTTCCGCGACGAATACCACCTGCCGCTGCTCGACCCGACGCTCGCCGCCGTCATGGCCGCGACGGCCGAACACGTCTTCCCGCTGCTGCTGCTGATCGGCCTGGCCACGCGCCTGTCCGCGCTCGCCCTGCTGGGCATGACAGCGGTGATCCAGCTGCTGGTCTATCCGGGCGCCTGGCCCACGCATGGCACCTGGACGGCGGTGCTGCTGATGCTGGTGGCCAGCGGGGCAGGGCGCTGGTCGGTGGATGGGTGGTGGGCTGGGCGGGGGCAGGGGAGGCGTTGAACGATGTTGCGGTCTGGAGGCCCGTCGGCGCCAGCCCGTCGGACACCGCTGGTGTCCGACCTACCGGTATGGCGCATGACGCCGGACCGGGTGCTCCTTCTGGCGGACGTTGAACACGGTAGGTCGGACACGGGACGTGTCCGACGGGCTGGCGGCAAACAACTAGCCAGCCCTGCGAATCGACGCGGTTCGTCTCGGCTGCCGTCCAGAACGGTCCAAAACAAAACGGGCCCCACGGGGCCCGTTCGTTTCTCCACAGGATGCCGTCTCAGCCAGCGTCCTGCGTCGTCGCCTCGACGTGGTACTGCGTCACCCGCGCCACCTCGTTCTTCGACCCCAGCATCACGCTGACACGCTCGTGCAGGGCGGTCGGGACGATGTCCATGATGCGGCGTTCGCCGTTGGTGGCCATGCCGCCGGCCTGTTCGACCAGGAAGGCCATCGGGTTGGCCTCGTACATCAGGCGCAGCTTGCCGGGCTTGTTGGGCTCGCGGCGGTCCCAGGGGTACATGAAGACGCCGCCGCGGGTCAGGATGCGGTGGACGTCGGCCACCATCGAGGCGACCCAGCGCATGTTGAAGTCCTTGCCGCGTGCGCCTTCCTTGCCGGCCAGGCATTCGTCGATGTAGCGCTTCATCGGCGGCGCCCAGTGGCGCATGTTGGACATGTTGATCGCGAATTCCTTCGTGTCCTCGGGGATCTTCACGTCCTCTGCGGTCAGCACGAAGCTGCCGGTCTCGCGGTCGAGCGTGAACATCGCAACGCCGTCACCGACCGTCAGCACCAGCGTGGTCTGCGGGCCGTAGACGCAGTAGCCGGCCGCCGCCTGCTGCTTGCCGGGCTGCAGGAAGTCTTCCTCGCTGACGCCGCGCTGGTTGTTGACCTTGCGCAGCACCGAGAAGATCGTGCCGATCGAGACGTTCACGTCGATGTTGCTGCTGCCGTCGAGCGGGTCGAACAGCAGCAGGAACTCGCCCTGCGGATAGCGGTTCGGCACGACGTGGATGGAGTCCATCTCCTCGGACGCCATCGCCGCCAGGTGGCCGCCCCATTCGTTGGCCTCGATCAGCACCTCGTTGGAGATGATGTCGAGCTTCTTCTGGACCTCGCCCTGCACGTTCTCGCTGCCGGCGCTGCCCAGCACCTCGCCGAGGGCGCCCTTGTTGACGCTGATGGCGATGCGCTTGCAGGCGCGGGCGACGACCTCGATCAGCAGGCGCAGTTCGGAGGTGATGTGGCCGTGCTTGCGGTGCTGTTCGACAAGGTAGCGCGTGAGGCTGACGGGTTGGGCCATGGGACTTCCTGTGGGATGGGACTGCCGCCATTCGAGTGGCGGCGTCTGACTTCAGTCTTGCAGTGCGCGTGTCACGATTTCACGCGTGTCCGGAGAAAGATCGGCGCGGCCGGAGACGCGCACCAGCGCTTCCTGCGCCGCGCTGCGGTAGGGCTCGGCCAGCGTGCGCCAGCGGTCCAGGCCACGCGCCAGGCGGGCGGCCAGCTGCGGGTTGAAGGCGTCGACCTCGACGACCTTGTCGGCCCAGAAGACGTAGCCGGCGGCGTCCTCGCGGTGCAGCGCCGACGGGTTCATGACGAACAGCGTGGCCAGCAGGCTGCGGGCGCGGTTCGGGTTGCGCAGCGAGTAGTCCGGGTGCAGCGCCAGCGCCTTGATGCGGGCGAAGACGCGGCCGTCTCGCTCGGGCGTGCCGGCCTGCAGCGCGAACCAGCGGTCGATCACCAGCGCCTCGCCCTTGAATTGCGCATGGACCCGCGCCAGCGCCGGCTCGGCCAGCTCGTGGTGGGCGTGCAGCAGCGCGATCAGCGCGCCCTGTCGGTCGGTGAAGTTGCCGGCGTCCTTGACGCGCTGGAAGGCCTTGCCCGGCCAGACGGTGTCGCCGCTGCGCTGGGCGTCCAGCACCAGGTGCGACAGCGCCAGGTTGGCCAGTGCGCGGCGGCCGGTCGACAGCGGATCGGGGCTGTAGGCGCCGTTGTCGTGGTGGGTCTCGAAGGCCCAGACCCAGTCGTCGTGCAGCGCCTGGGCCAGCTGCGTGCGCAGGGCCTCGCGGGCCGCGTGGATGCGCGGCGGGTCGACTGGCACGCCTTCTGCTGCCAGCTGCTCGGCCAGGTAGCCGGCGCTCGGCGGGGTCAGCACGAGGTCCTTGAAGGCGGCGTCGAGCGATGCATCGCGCAGCACCGCGCGCTGGGCGTCGAGCCAGGCGGCGTCGAGCTGCAGCGGCTGGCCCGAGCGGACCGCCGACAGCAGGCGCTGGACGGCCAGGCGCTGCGCCGCTTCCCAGCGGTTGAACGGGTCGGTGTCGTGGCGCAGCTGGGTGAACAGCGCCGCCTCGTCGGCGTCCCATTCGAGGATCACCGGGGCCGAGAAACCGCGCAGCAGCGACGGCACCGGCGAGCCGGTCAGGCCGTACAGGCCGGTGAACACGAAGGTCTGGCTGGCCTGGTCGAGCACCAGCACGCGGTCGGTGCCGCCGTAGCCGTCCTCGCCCTGCAGCTGCAGCAGCAGCGGGCGGCCATCGGAGTCCAGCAGGCCCATCGCGACGGGGATCACGAACGGCGCCTTGACCGGCTGGCCCGGCGTGGCCGGCGTGTGCTGGCTGAGCGTCAGCGTGTAGCTGCCGTGTTCGGCGCTGTAGACGCCCCGGGCGCTGACACGCGGCGTGCCGGCCTGGGCGTACCAGCGCTTGAAGATGTCCAGACGCGTGGCCAGCGGGCTGCCCGGGTTGGCATCGGCGATGGCCTGGGCGTAGTCGTCGCAGGTGACGGCCTGGCCGTCGTGGCGCTGGAAGTACAGGTCCATACCGGCGCGGAAGCCGGCCTCGCCGACCAGCGTGGCCATCATGCGGACGACTTCGGCACCCTTCTCGTAGACGGTGGTGGTGTAGAAGTTGTCGATCGCCTGGTACTGCTCCGGGCGCACCGGATGGGCCATCGGGCCGGCGTCCTCGGGGAACTGCATCTGGCGCAGCTGGCGCACGTCCTCGATGCGCTTGACGGCGCGGGCCGAGGCCTCGCCGGCCATGTCCTGGCTGAACTGCTGGTCGCGGTAGACCGTCAGGCCTTCCTTCAGGCTGAGCTGGAACCAGTCGCGGCAGGTCACGCGGTTGCCGGTCCAGTTGTGGAAGTACTCGTGGCCGACGACGGCCTCGATGTTCCCGTAGTCGACATCGGTGGCGGTGGCCGGGTTGGCCAGAACGAACTTCGTGTTGAAGATGTTCAGGCCCTTGTTCTCCATCGCGCCCATGTTGAAGTCGCTGACGGCGACGATCATGAAACGCTCCAGGTCGAGGCTCAGGCCGAAGCGGGCCTCGTCCCACACGACCGACGCGATCAGCGAGTTCATCGCGTGTTCGGTCTTGTCGAGGTCACCGGCGCGCACGTAGACCTGCAGCAGGTGGTCGCGGCCGGAGCGGCTGCGCACGCGCTGCTCGCGGCAGACGAGGTCACCGGCCACCAGTGCGAACAGGTAGGACGGCTTCGGATGCGGGTCGACCCAGGTCGCGAAATGGCGGCCCTGCGGCAGGCTGCCCTGCTCGACCAGGTTGCCGTTGGACAGCAGCACCGGGTAGGCGCGGGCATCGGCGCGCAGCGTGACACGGAACATCGCCATCACGTCCGGGCGGTCGAGGAAATACGTGATGCGGCGGAAGCCCTGCGCCTCACATTGCGTGAAGAAACTGCCGCCGGAGGTGTACAGGCCCGACAGCTCCAGGTTCTTCTCGGGCGCGCAGGTGTTGCGGATCTCCAGCGCGAACGGCTCGGCCGGCAGGTTCTCCAGCACCAGCTGGTCGCCCTCGTTGCGGAACGAGACCGACTCGCCATTGACCAGCACGCGCGTCAGCACGATGTCCTCGCCGTCCAGCCGCAGCGGCTCGCCCGGCCGGTCGGCGTTGGGCTCGACCTGCATGCGGCTGATGACCAGGGTCTTGGCGGGATCGAGGTCGAAGCTCAGGTCGACGCTGCGGATCCAGTGCGACGGGGCGGTGTAGTCCTCGCGCCGCACCAGCGGGGTCGTGCCTTCACGCATGGGGAGTCTCTTTCTGTTCGGGGGTTCAGGTCGACGCCACGGCCGGCAGGTGCCGGGGCAGCTCGTAGCCGGTGTAGTCGGCGATCGTGTCGATCACGTTCGGGTAGCCGGCAAAGGCACTGGCCGGCAGCGTGGTGGTCAGCGCGACGGCGGCCATGCCGGCGCGGCGGGCGGCCTCGATGCCGAGCGGCGCGTCCTCGAACACGAGGCAGTTCTCGGGCGCCAGGCCGAAGCGGCGGGCCGCCTCGGCAAAGATGTCCGGATGCGGCTTGCCGCGCAGCGTCTCGCCGGGCGCGCCACCGAACTTCGGCTCCGACGGGCTGGTGATCGTGTCGATCATCGTGTCGAGCCCGAAGCGCTGGAAGGTCACCGCGATGTTCTCGCGCGGTGCCGCCGTGCAGAGCGCCACCTTCAGGCCCCGTTCGCGGGCATGGGCGCAGACCTCGGCCGCACCGGCGATCAGCTGCAGCTCGCGCGCGGCGATCTCGCGGTAGAGCGCTTCCTTGCGCTCGGCCAGCACCAGCCGCCGTTCGGCGTCCCAGTCGGGCCAGTGGTCACGCAGGATCTCGTGCTGGGTCCGCCCGGCGGTCGCCAGGAAGAAGCCGTCCGGGTCGTCGAAGGGCAGTTCCAGCTCGGCATGCCAGATCTCCCACGACCGTTCGTGCAGCGGCATGCTGTCGATCAGCGTGCCGTCCATGTCGAACAGCACGGCCTTCAGCTCGTGGCGGCCGGCGCTCATCACAGGCCCGACTTCAGGCTGGCTGCGATGAAGGCGTCCAGGTCACCGTCCAGCACCTTCTGCGTCGCCGAGGTCTCGTGGTTGGTGCGCAGGTCCTTGATGCGGCTCTGGTCCAGCACGTAGCTGCGGATCTGGTGGCCCCAGCCGACGTCGGTCTTGGTGTCCTCTAGCTTCTGCTGCGCTTCCTGGCGCTTGCGCATCTCGAAGTCGTACAGGCGCGAGCGCAGGCGCTTCCAGGCGACGTCGCGGTTGCTGTGCTGGCTGCGGCCGTCCTGGCATTGCACGACGATGCCGGTCGGGATGTGCGTCAGGCGCACCGCCGAGTCGGTCTTGTTGATGTGCTGACCGCCCGCGCCGGAGGCCCGGAAGGTGTCGGTGCGCACGTCGGCCGGGTTGATCTCGATCTCGATCGAGTCGTCGATCTCGGGGTAGACGAACAGCGACGCGAAGCTGGTGTGGCGGCCGCCCGAGCTGTCGAACGGGCTCTTGCGCACCAGCCGGTGCACGCCGGTCTCGCTGCGCAGGTGACCGAAGGCGTAGTCGCCCTCGACCTTGATCGTCGCGCTCTTGATGCCGGCCGTGTCGCCTTCGGTCTGGTCCTCGACCGTGGCCTTGAAGCCCTTGCGCTCGCAGTACTTCAGGTACTGGCGCAGCAGCATGCTGGCCCAGTCGCAAGCCTCGGTGCCACCGGCGCCGGCCTGGATGTCGATGAAGCAGTTGCTCGGGTCGGCCGGGTTGCTGAACATGCGGCGGAACTCGAGCTTCTCGATCAGCTCACGCAGCCCGGCGACCTCGGCCTCGATGGCGCCCAGGCCGTCGATGTCGCCTTCTTCCTTGCTCATCTCGTAGAGCTCGGCGTTGTCGGCCAGGTTGCGCGTGAGGTGGTCGATGGTCATGACCACGTCCTCAAGCGTCTTCTTTTCCTTGCCCAGCTCCTGGGCGCGTTTCGGGTCGTTCCAGACGCTCGGGTTCTCGAGCGCGGCGTTCACCTCGGCGAGCTGCAGCGACTTGCGCTCGTAGTCAAAGATACCCCCTTAGCGCATTGGTGCGCTCGCTGAGGTCGGCCAGGGCGGTGCCGATGGCGTTGATCTGTTCGATGTCCATGGGACGGTGTCCTTCGACGGTGCTTCTTCGGGAATCGGGTGCGGCTTCCCCGCAGGGAACCAAGCCCGCGATTTTCGCATGACGCTTGGGGTTGGCCGGCGCCGACCGCTCGGGCCCCGTGTCAGGGCCGGCGGCCGTCGACGGGCCATCGACGGGCCGACGAGGGCGATGGGCGAGCGTGGAGAGCGGGCCAGGGTCACGGAACCGGCGACGCCGCCCTCCACACCACCGCCTTACCTGGGTTCGCTGCGCTCCAGTTGATAAACCTCATCGGGGTAGGCATTGTGTCCATGGAAACACTCGCCAAAACTGATCACCTCGATGCTCGGTTTTCTCTGGATATTGAAGACCAGATCACATCCGGCATTCGATGCATCCTTTGCAAGACCAATTCCCCGCTTGATGACCGCCTTCCCGGAGAAGTAGCCACTGGTCGGCGTCGAGTTCTTGGCCGGGTACCAGCTGGTGGTCAGTTCGAAATCGAACCCTTCGTCTGAACGATTGAAGATCAGAAGTTCGTGGAGTCGATGGTCATTTCTCAGAACGTACTTGCCGTCCACGTCGGCGGCAAATGTTTGACACGGCAACAGGAGTGCCGAAGCCACACAGGAGGCGCGCAACAGGGTGCTTGCCCGGGTGGTCGCCAACATGGCCGATGGCTGCCCACTCGCCCGATGGGAGCGGCCAGGACGTGAACGGGTCGTGATGGGCATGACTCTCCTTCCAGACCAGGAACCGACGTGAGCGCGGATCTGTGCTCACAGCCTTGACCATTCGGGCTCAAGCTGGCGAACACGGGTATTTCGCGGTGCTCGGCGCTAATCAGGCCACATATTCATGCGCCGGTATGCGTCGCCCCTGACCTCAACCCGCCAGGAACGGCTGGATCAGCGCGGCCAGCGCGTCGGGCTGGTCGTGGTGGAGCATGTGGCCGCAGCCGTCGATCACGTGGGTGCGGATGTCGCGGACCCAGGTGATGCGCTGGTCGACCTCGGCGCGCACGGCGGGCATCGGCATTTGCCAGAAGCCGAAGACCTCCGTCTGCGCCGCCTCGATCCACAGCACCGGGGCGGCGATGCGGCGCCAGCAGGCTTCCATTTCCTCCTGACGGGCCAGCATCGGGTTGACGTGCTTGTGGGCCGGATCGGCCCGCAGCGCGCGGCGGCCGTCGTCGGTCGGGCGGGACCATTGCGCCGCCAGCCACAGCGCCCGTTCAGGGGCCAGGCGCGGGTTGTTGGCGCGCAGGCGGCGGGCCACGCCGGACAGGTCGTCGTAGGGGCGCAGCGTGGCGGGCGAACGCAGTTCGTCGAGCCAGCGGGCGTAGCGTTCCGGGGCCTGCACAGCCTTGGTCGGCGGCATGCCGAAGCCTTCCAGGTTGACGGCCCGGCGCACCCGCTGCGGGCGCACGCCGGCATAGAACATCGTCACGTTGGCGCCCATGCTGTGGCCGATCAGGTCGACCGGCGCGTCGGGGCTGACGGCGTCGATCAGCGCGTCGAGGTCGGCGAGGTAGTCCGGGAACCAGTAGCTGTCGGTCTCGGCGACGCGGGTCTCGCCGAAGCCGCGCCAGTCCAGCGCGATCAGCGTGCGGCCTTGCAGGAAGCCGTCGTCCAGCGCGTCGACCAGGAACTGGAACGAGGCGCCGACGTCCATCCAGCCGTGCAGCAGCAGGATCGGCGGCAAGGCCGGTTGCGAGTCGTCGACCGCCGGCGCGCCCCAGCGCAGCACGTGCAGGTCCAGCAGCGGGGCGTCGGGCCGGCCGCGCAGGCCGATGCGGTCGGAGGTCGCGGGGCGGCGGGGCGTGTAGCTCATCGTCATGGCGCGGGCGGGTCCTGGAAACCGCCGGCGCGGTAGGTCAGCACGAGGGTGTCGCGCCAGCCGCCGGGTTCGGCCGGCTGGATCGGGGTCGATTCGTGGATCACCCGGGCGTCGTCGAGCAGCAGGGCGCTCCAGGGCTGGTCGAGCGTGAAGCGCACGCCACGCGGGCCGTCGGCCTCGAACACGCGGGTCTCGCCGCCGATCACGCCGTGGCGGTCGACCAGCAGCACCGCCACGAAGGCGACGCCGTCGCGGTGTGCGCCTTCAGGGGTCGGCCGGCCGACGCCGCCGGTGGTGTCGATGCGGAAGGCGTGGGCCTCGATCGACCAGGTGCCGTCGAACACCGGCTCGCCAGCCACCGGGGGCAGGGCGCGGGCGGCTTCGGCGAAGACCTCGCCCAGCCGCCGGGTCACGGCCAGGAAGGCGGGCGACGTGGCCAGTTCGGGCTGCAGCGGCTCGAACCAGCGCAGCATGCCGCCGTGCAGCGCGTTGTAGGTGGTCGGCTGCCAGTGCGCACGGTGGGGTACGGCGGCCAGCGTGCCGCGTGCGGTGTCCTGCACGTAGCTGCCGTGGCGGCGGCGGCGGTAGCGGCCGCCGTCCTTCAGGTGGGCATCGGGCGGCAGGTCGTGCCAGTGCAGCGAGAGCGCGGTCAGCGTGTCGGCCGGAACGCCGGCCAGGGCGGCCAGCGCGGCAGGGGTCAGACGCACGTGGCCCTGTTCGCACAGGCGCTCGGCACAGGCGTCGATCGCGGCGGCGTCGACGGGTTCGGGGTGTCGGAACATCGGCATGGGGCGCCGATTCTGCCCGCGCGCCCGCCTTATGCTGGCGGCCATGCGCCGATCCGTTGACCACCACGCCGCCCTGCACGGCGACTTCCGCTGGCATGTGCCGCCGATCTGCAACATCGCCCAGGCCTGCGGTGAACGCTGGGCCCGCGTGACACCTGAGCGGGTCGCCATCCTGGCCGAGGACGCCGACGGCCCGGTCGACGGCCCCGCCGGCCGCCTGACCTGCGCCGAGCTGTGGCGCCAGGCCGGCGCGCTGGCCGCCAGCCTGCGCGACCGGGGCGTGGCACGCGGTGACCGCGTCGCCATCGTCATGCCGCAGCGGCCCGAGACCGCCGTCGCGCACCTGGCGATCTACGCGATCGGCGCCGTCGCGATGCCGCTGTCGATGCTGTTCGGCCCGGAGGCGCTGGCCTACCGGCTGGTCGACAGCGAAGCCCGCATCGCCATCGCCGACGACTCGGCCTGGGCGGCGCTCGAACAGGCCCGTGCCGAGGCCCCGCTGCTGACCACGCTGGTGGCGGTGGGCGAGGTGCCGGGGCGAGCCGATGCGCACTGGTCCGACCTGCTGGCGCACCGCGCGCCGATCGAGACCGCGTTGGCGACCGCTGCCGACGAGGCCGCCGTGCTGATCTACACCAGCGGCACCACCGGCCCGCCCAAGGGGGCGCTGATCCCGCACCGCGCGCTGATCGGCAACCTGACCGGTTTTGTCTGCAGCCAGAACGCCTGCCCGCAGCCCGGCGACGTGTTCTGGAGCCCGGCCGACTGGGCCTGGACCGGCGGCCTGATGGACGCGCTGCTGCCCTGCCTGTACCTGGGCGTGCCGATCGTCGGCCTGCGCGCGCGCTTCACGCCCGAACGTGCGTTCGAGCTGATGCAGCGCCACGGCATCACCAACACCTTCCTGTTCCCGACCGCGCTGAAGGCCATGATGAAGGCGGTGCCTCGGCCACGCGAGGTCTACGACCTGCGCCTGCGTGCGGTGATGAGTGCCGGCGAGGCCGTCGGCGACGCGGTGTTCCAGTGGTGCGAACAGGCGCTGGGCGTGCGCGTCAACGAGATGTTCGGCCAGACCGAGATCAACTACATCGTCGGCAACTGCGGCGCCTTCCAGGGCGTCGACGGCCGCCTGCACCCGGGCTGGCCAGCGCGCGCGGGCAGCATGGGCCGCGCCTACCCGGGGCACCGTGTCGCGGTGATCGACGACGACGGCCGCGAGTGCCCGCGCGGCAGGCCCGGCGACGTCGCGCTGCACCGGCTGGACATCCACGGCCAGCCCGATCCGGTGTTCTTCCTGGGCTACTGGAAACGCGACGACGCGACCCGCGCCAAGTTCACTGGCGACCCGTCCGACAGCTGGTGCCGGACCGGCGACACGGCGGTCATGGATGACGACGGCTACCTCTGGTATCACGGCCGCAGCGACGATGTCTTCAAGGCCGCCGGCTACCGGATCGGTCCCAGCGAGGTCGAGAACTGCCTCGTGCGCCACCCGGCCGTCGCCAACGCGGCGGTGGTCCCGAAGCCCGACGCCGAGCGCGGCGCGGTGGTCAAGGCCTATGTCGTCGTGGCCCCCGGCCATGTCGCCGACGACGCCCTGATCGCCGACCTGCAGGCGCACGTGCGTGGCCGGCTCGCGCCCTACGAGTACCCCAAGGAGATCGAGTTCATCGACGCCCTGCCGATGACGACCACCGGCAAGGTCCAGCGGCGGGTGCTGAGGCTGCGGGAAGAAGAACGGGCGAAACGCTGATGCGCGGCGATGCGTTGATCGCGCATCAAGACGACCTTGCCCAGCCGGCAATGGCGCCCGGTCGGTCTGGCTGCGATGCTCGGAAGTGCCACTTCCGGACCCCGTCATGAGCCCACGTTCCTACCTGTTCGTTCCCGCCGACCGCCCCGAGCGCATCGGCAAGGCCCTGAGTTCCGGCGCCGATGCCGTCATCGTCGACCTGGAGGACGCCGTCGCGCCACAGGACAAGGCGTTGGCGCGCGATCGGCTGGCCGGCTGGCTGCAAGGCGCTTCGGCCGCGCCGGTGCCGGTGCTGGTGCGGATCAACGCGCGTTCATCGGTCGACTTTGGCGATGACCTGCGGGTCTGCGCCCATCCTGCGGTGCGGGGTGTCGTGTTGCCCAAGGCCGAGACGGCCGACGATGTCGCGGCGGTCATCGCCTCGTTGCCCGGGCAGGCGGTGTTGCCGCTGATCGAGACGGCGGCCGGCTACGAGGCGGTGCGGGACGTGGCGCGCGCGCCGGGCGTCGGCCGGCTGCTGTTCGGCTCGATCGATTTCCAGGTCGACCTGGGGATCGAGGCCGGGCACGGCGCGGCCGGGGACGACGAGGGCGGCGCAGGTGACGAGGTGGCCGGCGGCGACGCGCTGCTGTTCTTCCGCTCGGGCCTCGTGCTGGCCTCGCGGCTGGCCGGGCTGGCGGCGCCGGTCGACGGCGTCAGCACCGCGCTGGATGACGGCGTGGCGCTGGCGCGGGCCACGGCGCGGGCGCGGCGGCTGGGCTTCGGGGCGAAGCTGTGCATCCACCCGAAGCAGGTCGAGGCGGTCAACCGCGGCTTCTCGCCGAGCGACGCCGAACTCGACTGGGCCCGCCGCGTGCTGGCCGCTGCGGCGGGCAGTGGCGGCGCGGCCGTCGCGGTCGACGGCCGCATGGTCGATGCGCCGGTGCTGCTGCGCGCCCGGCGACTGATGGACCGGGCAAGCGTGGACCGGGCCAACCTCAACCGTGCCAGTGCACCAGGGTCTTCGTCGTGCTGACCTCTTCCAGGGCCAGCAGGCCCTTCTCGCGGCCGTGGCCGCTGCGCTTGGTGCCACCGAAGGGCAACTCGACACCACCACCGGCGCCGTAGCAGTTCATGAAGACCTGGCCGGCCTTGACCGCCTTGGCGACGCGGTGCAGGCGGCCGGCGTTCTCGGTCCAGACGGCGGCCAGCAGGCCGTAGTCGGTGCCGTTGGCCAGCGCGATGGCATCGGCCTCGTCGTCGAAGGGCAGCACGGCCAGCACCGGGCCGAAGACTTCCTCGCGCGCCAGCGCGTGGTCGCGCGGCACCGGGCCGAACAGCGTCGGGCGGACGTAGTGGCCGGTGGCCGGCGCGCCGTCGGCGATCGTGCCTTCGGCCAGCACGGGGATGCCGTCGGCGCGGGCCTGGTCGATGTAGCGCTGGACCCGGCGCTGCTGGGCCGGGTTCATCACCGGGCCGCAATCCAGGTCCATTGCCGGGGTGCCGACGCGGACCTTGGCGAACGCCTCGGCGACCTGCGCGACGAAGCGGTCGACGATCGAGCGTTGCACCAGCAGCCGGCTGCCGGCCGTGCAGGTCTGGCCGGCGTTCTGGATGATGGCCCGCACGATGATCGGCACGGCGCGGGCCATGTCGACGTCGTCGAACACGATCTGCGGGCTCTTGCCGCCGAGTTCGAGCACGCACTTGACCGCGTTCTTCGCGGCGGCCTGCTGCACCAGCGTGCCGACCTCGTTGCTGCCGGTGAAGCTGATGAAGTCGATGCCCGGATGCGCGGCCAGCGCGGCGCCGGCTTCCTCGCCCAGGCCGGTGACGATGTTCAGCGCGCCGGCAGGCAGGCCGGCGGCGCTGGCGATCTCGGCGAAGCGCAGGGCCGACAGGCTGGTGTCCTCGGCCGGCTTGAGCACCACGCCGTTGCCCATCGCCAGCGCCGGGGCGACGGTGCGGCCGAGCATCTGCGCCGGGTAGTTCCACGGAATGATGTGGGCGGTGACGCCCAGCGGCTCGCGCACCAGGCTGACCTGGTGGCCGGCCAGGAAGGGGATGGTCTCGCCGTGGACCTTGTCGGCGGCGGTGCCGTAGAACTCGAAGTAGCGCGCCAGCACGCGGATGTCGTTGCGGGCCGTCGTCATCGGCTTGCCGGTGTCGCGCGCCTCGATCTGCGCCAGCTCTTCCTCGTGCGCCAGCACGGCCTCGCCGACCTTCACGAGGATGCGGCCCCGCTCGGTCGCGTTCAGGCGACCCCAGGGGCCCTGCAGCGACGCGCGCGCCGCCGCCACGGCCAGGTCGACCTCATGGGCGCCGCCGCGCGGGATCTGGTCGTAGGCCTCGCCGTCGGCCGGCGAGACGACGGGGATCGTGCGGCCGTCGCAGGCGCTCAGCCAGCGTCCGTCGATGTGCATCTGCTTCATGGGGTCTCCTGGGGATGGGATCGATGCGGGCCACTGTAGGCACTGGGGCCTTCCGGTTGAATTGGAAAACCGGCAACGGCGACTTGCGCGGCACGCAATCCGTCGCGCCGTCTTGACCCCACCTTCCTCCCGACAGCGGCGCGAGAATCCGAAGCATGCTGCCCGACATCGATTCGCTCGCGCTCTTCGTGCAGGCTGCGGAACTCCGCAACCTGACGCGGGCCGCCGAGGCCTGCCACATCACCGTGCCGGCCGCGAGCCGGCGGCTGTCGCTGCTGGAACACCAGTTCAAGGCGACGCTGTTCGAGCGCCATTCACGCGGCCTGCAGCTGACCCCTGCCGGCGAGCACCTGTTCCGGCTGGCGCGCGAGGTCATCGCCAGCATGCAGCAGATGCGCGCGGAGATGGCCAACTACGCCGCCGGCCGCCACACCGTGCTGCGCGTGCATGGCAACACCTCGGCGATGACGCAGTTCCTGCCCGGCGACGTGGCGGGCTTCCAGAGTCGACACCAGGACGTGCGCATCGTGCTGGAGGAATGCTGGAGCGACGAGGCGGTGCGGCGCGTGCGCAGCGGCGAGGCCGAACTCGGCGTGGTGGTCGAGGGTTGCGACCTGCAGGGCCTGCACAGCCGTCCCTACCGGCAGGATCACCTGGCCGCCGTGATGCGGCTGGACGACCCGCTCAGCGGCGCAGAGTCGATCGACTTCGTCGACCTGCTGGAGCGCGATCTCGTCGGCCTCGAAGGCGGCAGCACGCTGACGCGGCTGCTGACCGCGCAGGCGTCTCAGCAGGTCCGGCCGATGGCGCTGCGCGTGCAGGTGCGCAGCTTCGAGGCGGTCTGCCGCGCGGTCGAGGCCGGCTTGGGCATCGGCATCCTGCCGCTGGCCGCCGCGCGCAGCTTCGCGCAGGCGATGCAGCTGCAGGTGCTGCCGCTGCGTGACGCCTGGGCGCAGCGGCGCATGCAGCTGGTGACCCGCGCCGAGCCGGTGCCGCAGTCGCCGCTGGACGTGCTGGTGTCGCACCTGGAAGGCTGCGGCTCCGCCCTCAGCTGAAGACCGGCAGCGGCTCGAAACGCCCGCGCAGCACCGCGCCGGTGTCGGGCAGGCCCAGCCAGCCTTGCGCCACGGTGGCGTAGACGCGCCGGAAATCGGTCGTGTGGACGAGGTTGTCGTCGGCCGTGCGGCGCGCCAGGTCGGGCGGCTCGCCGTATTGCCCGCCGCGCACCGGCTTGCCGGCGATGAACATCGGCCCGGCGGTGCCGTGGTCGGTGCCCAGGTTGGCGTTCTCGGTGGCGCGGCGGCCGAACTCCGAGAAGGCCATCAGCACGACATCGTCGGCCCGGCCGATGCGGGCCATGTCGCGCAGGAAGCCGGTCACCGCGTCGGAGACATAGGTCAGCAGGCGCTGGTGCGGATCGAGCTGCTGCACATGCGTGTCGAAGGCGTTGTTGCGGTAGGCGACGTAATACAGCCGCGTCGACGAGCCGGCCGCGATCAGCGCGGCGACCTTCGGCAGGTCCAGCGGCACCAGGCCGTAGTCGACCGGCGTGCGGTAGTTCGCGCAGGCCTCGCGCACCAGCGTCGACGAGGCACGTGCGCTGGCCGCGATGTCGTGCAGGTAGCGGCGTGAGGCGTTGACCTCGCCGGCAGGGACGGGCGTGCCCCGGTCGATCACCTCGCGCGACTCGAACGGCACCTGCCGCGCGAAACGCTCCGGGTCATCGAACACCAGCGGCACCTGACGGCGGCTGCGCACCGCGAGCGACTGCGACGAGCCGATGTTGACGACGTAGCCGGGCGCGCCGTCCGGCCGCAGCGCGTCGGCCAGGCGGCCGATCCAGCCGGTCTCCTCGCCGCTGTTGGGCGCGGCGGTGTGCCAGTAGGCCATCGACGCGAAGTGCGAGAAGCTGGGCTGCTCGTAGCCGCAGCCGTGCACGATGGCGAGCTGGCCGTCCTTGTAGAGCCGCTCGAAGCCGGCCATGGCCGGATGCAGGCCGTGTCGCTCGTCGAGCTTCAGGACCCGCTGGGGGCGGATCGCCAGACGCGGGCGCAGCCGGTGGTAGAGGTCGTCGGCATAGGGCACCACGGTGTTCAGGCCGTCGTTGCCGCCGGACATCTCCAGCACCACCAGGATGCGGCCGGGCGGTGGTTCGGCCGCCTGGGCCGACCCGAAGGGCAGGGCCAGCCCGGCCCCCAGCAATGCACGGCGCAGCGGCAGGTCGACGGGGTTTCGTTCGGTCATGGGGCGCCTTGGCAACGGGGTCTGAGCAACGGGTTCAATGCAACTGGTAATCCGGGCTGCTCAGCATCACGTGCAGCAGCGTGCGCAGTCCGTCTTCCATGTAGGTGCTGGCCCGCGCGACGCGCTCGGTGCCCCACTGTTCGGTCAGGAAGGCCGACCAGGCCGCGCGGTCCGCCGCGTCGACGGAAACGCTGAAGAAGCGCTGCGCGAGCAGGTCCACCACCTCGGTGCTGGTCTGCGCGCCGGAGGTCCGCACCAGCCCGGCCAGGTCGATGCGGGCCAGCGTGCGCGGGATCGGCGTGATGACCTCGACCGCCTTCTGCCAGCCCTTGTAGCTGCCGTAGCGGGTGTTGAAGTCCTCTTCGCGATCGAGCTTGCGCGAGGCCTCGGACATCATCGCCTCGCCCATCGCGGTGCTGCTCTCGGGCTTGGTCGCCGCGCCGATGTCCAGGCCGCGGCGGATGCGTTCGTGGACCGCCCGCACCTCGGGGCCGACGGTGATCAGCGGCTGGCGGTCGTTGGCCACGGCCATGAAGTCCGGGAACATCAGGTCGCGCACGAAGTTGCCCCGGTCGATCAGCAGGCCCGGCGTGATCCAGGCGCGGCCCTCGGCCCAGCCGGCCACCGTGGGCGGATGCAGCAGGTGCTGGCCGAGCGCGCGTGTCACCTCGTTGAAGTCGGGCATGCCCGGCACGCTGCGCAGGCCGAGCTTGCGGTAGGTCGACACCACCAGTTCGACGGGCCCCTTGATGCGCGTGCCGACCGAGGCGGCGCTGTAGAAATCGCGCGACAGCAGGATGGTCTCCATCAGCGGCGCGAGTTCGTAGCGGTTCTCGCGCAGCACCGCGCCCAGGCGCTGGCCCAGCGCGGGTGACGGGTCCTGACGGACGAAGTGGGCGTAGAGCCGGCTGGCGACGTAGTCGGCCGTGCGCGGCTGGGCCAGGATCAGGTCGATGACCTGCACGCCGTCGTAACGCCCCTGTTGCCCGAACACCGTCTTGACGCCGTCATCGTGCTGATCGGCATTCACGACGAACTGCAGGCCGCGCGTGTTCCAGCCGGTGAAGGCGCGGGCAGCCTCGCGGATGTCGCGTTCGCCGTAGTGGCCCACGCCCATCGTGAACATCTCCAGGATCTCGCGGGCGAAGTTCTCGTTCGGGGCGCCCTTGACGTTCACGCCCGCATCGAGGAACGCCAGCATCGCCGGGTCCTGCGCGACCGCGATCAGCAGCGTGCGGAAGTTGCCCAGCCCCTGGCGCTGGAACAGCTCGACCTGGCGCAGCATCTTGCGGTGGTCTCGCACCTTGTCCTCGTGCGTGGCGAAGTGGCCGTGCCAGAACAGCGCCATGCGCTCGACCAGCGGCCGGCGCGTCAGCAGCATCCGGTTGGCCCACCAGTGGTCGATGCGGTTGCATTCCAGCGCGCTGGCGCGCAGCCAGAAGAAGAACTTGTCGACCACCGGCTGGATCGGCCGGTTGCCGGCCGGCTTGACCTGCACGCCGATCGCCTCGCCGCGTGCCTTGGCGGTGTCCGATGCGATCGGGCGCGTTTCGGGGAAGGGGTCGATGCCGTCGTCCGGAATGCCCGACGGCACGAAGGCCGGCACGGCAGGATCTTCCGGCCCGGTCGGCCGCACGAGGGCCTGCACCGCTGCGCGCGGGCCGGCCGCGAACGCGCGGTCGATCTCGTCGGGCAGGGCGCCGAAGCCGGTGCGCTCCAGCAGGTGCGCGGCGCGTTCGCGGGTCCAGTCCGATGGGGTGATCGGCCGCAGGTCGTCGACCCAGTCGTTCGGGGCTGGTGCGGCGGTCGTGGCACCGCAGGTCAGCGCGATGCACAGCGCCGACGCGACGCGCCAGCCCGTGCGTGGCAGGAGGCGATCAGGCCGGGACATGCGGCATCGTCGTGCGGAACGACTCGCGCGAGCGCCAGGCCTCGGCCAGCGCCTTCAGACCTGGCGTGGCCGGCAGCCAGGGCTGATCGGCGTAGCGCAGCTGCTGGTAGTCGTACAGCGTCACGGCGGTGATGACGTCGATCGTCGGCGCACCGCTGCGGGCGAAGTCGCCGGCCTGGGCTTCCAGGCGCTGCATGCCCTCGACCATCGAGCGGCGGCGGCGCAGGCCGACGGGGGTCTCGTCGAACAGCGCCGGTGCCGTCACCTTGCGGGTGATGATGGTGATGACCGAGGCCTCGATCGCACCCATCGCGATGCCCGCGCGCGACAGCACGCCGGCCACGTCCGCGACGCCGGTCGCCGGCACGATCAGGCTCGGCCAGTCCGGCGCCGGACGGGTCGCCTCCAGCCACTGCACGATCAGCATGGCCTCGGTCAGCGGCTTGCCGTCGTCCAGCACCAGCGTGGGCACGCGGGTGGCGGCGTTGGCGGCACGCAGGCGCGCGTCATCGGCCCAGGGGTCGACGATGACGGGATCGAGGGCCAGGCCCTTCTCGATCAGCGCGACCCGCGCGATGCGCACGAAGGGCGAGGTGGTGTTGGCCAGCAGTTGCATCGGGCGACTCCGGTGGTTCGGCGCGAACGTGGGACAGGAAAGGCGCGGGGTGGCTCGCGACGTGAGCCTCAGGCCGGCAGCGCGCCGAGCTGCTTGAGCATGCCCAGGTTGTCGAGCAGGGCCCAGTGTTCGACCAGCACGCCGTCGCGGATCTGGAACAGGTCCAGCACGCCGATGTCGATCTGGCGGCCCGACGCGGGCATGCCACCGAAGTCGCCGGTGTGCGTGCCCTTGACGCGCAGGCGCACCAGCACCTTCTCGCCCTCGGCGACGAAGTCCTCCAGCGGCAGCTCCATGTCCGGGAAGGCCGGCAGCAGCGCGTCGTGCAGCTGCGTCACGCCTTGCGGGCCGCGCACCTCGAAGGGCAGGCCCGGGTCGTGGCGGACGAAGTCGGCGGCGATGTGGCGCTCCATCCAGGCGGTGTCGCGGGCCAGGAAGGCCTTGAAGTAGTCGCGGCAGATCTGCTTGTTGGTCTCTTGGGTGCTCATGGCTTGTCTCCTCTCGGGGTCAGGGTCGGGGGCAGGATCGTGTTCAGGCCGCGACGACGTCGAAGCCCAGTCGCGGGAAATGGATGTGCAGGTCGCCGGCCTGCGGGTCGCGGCGGTGGATGACGAGCTCGCTGGCGCTGGCCGCGACCAGCCGGCCGCTGACCGGCACGCGGGCGTTGTCGTCGGGCGTGACGACGACCGGGCAGCCGGCCTTCAGGCCGCCCGGGTCACCGTCCGGGTCGAGGTGGGTGACGGCGGCCGGCGACGCGGCGCGGGCGATCTCGAAGGCCTGTTCGGCGCTCATCGTCTCGGGCTGGCCGTGGCCGTAGCCGACGATGCGGTCGTACCAGCCGCGCACCGGCGAATCGGGCGTGATGCCAATCTGCGCGTCGACCTCCGGCGGGCAGTTCTTGCGCAGCAGGAAGATCGTCTGCCAGCAGGCCAGGTCCGCCGCGCTGGGCGCATCGCCGAACAGGAAGGGCCGCTTCGCCAGCGCCTGCGCCAGCCAGCCGATCTGGGCCCGCACGAAGGACAGGTGCTGGGCCAGCTGCGGCGCCATCGCCTCCTGGCTGATGTCGATCATCAGGTAGCCCTCCTTGCGGTCCTTCAGGAACTCGGGCGGGATGTGCTGGCCGATGTGGTGCACCAGCACGCCGATGGTCGGGATCCACATCTGCCGTTCCCACGCGAAGCCCAGGCCCTGCGCCACACCTTCACTGCCGGCCGGGTAGAGGCTGGGCGTCGTCGGCGTCAGGCGCTCCAGCGCCGGCAGGATCACCTGCGTGTCGCAGTAGATGTCCGCACCGACCTGCAGCACCGGCGCGCGCCGGTAGCCACCGGTCAGCGGGCTCAGCAGCGGGCGCGGCGGCAGGCCGGCGATCTCGACCGAGCCATAGGCCAGGCCCTTGTAGCCGAGCGCGGCGCGGACCTTCTCGGAGAAGGTCGAGAACGGGTAGTGGTGCAGGATCAGCTGGGTCACGGTGTTGTCTCCTCGGGGTCGATTCAGGTCGATCTCTACAGGGCGTCTGTTCAACGCGTGGGGTCAATACATGATGTGGCCGCCGTCGACCACGATGGTCTGGCCGCTGACGAAGGCGGCCAGGTCCGACAGCAGGTAGAGGGCCGTGCCGACCAGGTCGTCCGGCCGCTGCTCGCGGCTGATCGCCCGGGCCTTCAGGAAGCTCTGCTGCCACTCGATCGGGCGGTTCTTCGTCGCATCGGTCAGCACGAAGCCCGGGGCGATGACGTTGACGCGCACGTTGTGGGCGCCACATTCCTTGGCCAGGCCCTTGGTCATCGACAGCACCGCGCCCTTGGTCGCGACGTAGTGCAGGTAGCCCGGCTGGCCGGCCACCGCGACCACCGAGGCGATGTTGACGATGGCGCCGCTGCGCTGCTGTCGCATCGTCGGCATGACCGCCTTGCAGCATTGCCAGACGCCCTTGACGTTGACCGCGAAGATGCGGTCCCACTGCACCGGATCGAGGTCCTCGAAAGGCGTCAGCTTGACCTCGCGGAAGTAGGCCGCGTTGTTGACCAGGCCGTCGATGCGGCCGAAGCGTTCGACGGCGGCACGTGCCATCGCCTGCACCGATTCGTTGTCGGCCACGTCGACCCGCACGCCCAGGGCCCGACCGCCAACCGCCTGCACCGCTGCGATCGTCTCGTCGGCCGTGTTCATGTCGGCCACGACGACGTTGGCGCCCTGTGCGGCGGCGCCGACCGCGAAGGCCTGGCCGATGCCGGTGGCGGCGCCCGTGACGATGATGGTGCGGCCGGCGAGGAGGTCGTACGTGCTCATGCGGGAATCCTGGAGGTGGGGCCTGTCGGTGCAGGCGGTCATGACGGTCGGACGCGGCGGCGTCCCTGGCGTCGCAATGTCGCGGAGCCCGCGCGGCCTGACCATTTCAAAGTCGTGTATCCAGCCTTGCCGGCGCCGCAACGGGCGCGTTGCGGGCGGGTGAATGCTGGATACACGCAAAAGCAATTCCGCCCGGGCCGGGCCGCTTTCCACAATCACCCTCGATCACAGACCCGGAGTAGCCCGCCCATGTCCAGCAGCCCAGCGTCCCGTTCCCACGAGCCGAGCCCGTGCCCGCGCCCGCTCGACGGCATCCTCGTCGTGGCGCTGGAACAGGCGGTGGCCGCGCCCTACTGCAGCAGCCGGCTGGCCGATGCGGGTGCGCGCGTGATCAAGATCGAGCGCCGCGAGGGCGACTTCGCCCGTGGCTATGACCGCGCGGTGCACGGCGAGTCGTCCTACTGGGTCTGGATCAACCGGGGCAAGGAATCGATCGCGCTGGACGTCAAGGACCGCGCCGACCTGGCCCTGCTCGAACGCCTGCTGGCGCAGGCCGATGTGTTCATCCAGAACCTCGCACCCGGTGCGACCGACCGTCTCGGCATCGGCTCGGCCGCACTGCGCGAGCGCCATCCGCGCCTGATCACCTGTGACATCAGCGGCTACGGCGACGACGGCGAGCGGGTCGGCCTGAAGGCCTATGACCTGCTGGTGCAGGCCGAGAGCGGCCTTGTGGCGGTGAGCGGCGCGCCGGGGCAGGGCGTCGAATCGCTCGGCCGCATCGGCGTCTCGCTGTGCGACATCACCGCCGGCATGAATGCGCTGATCGGCATCCAGCAGGCCCTGATGCAGCGCGAGCGCACGGGGCGCGGCTCGGCCGTCAAGGTCTCGCTGTTCGGCTCGGCCGCCGAGCTGATGAGCGTGCCCTACCTGCAGACCCGCTACGGCGGCCAGGCGCCCGAGCGGGTCGGCCTGCGCCACCCGACCATCGCGCCCTACGGTGCCTTCACCTGTGCCGACGGCCGCGACATCGTCATCTCGATCCAGAACGAACGCGAGTGGGCCGAGTTCTGCCGCGTCGTGCTGCGCCGTCCGGCGCTGGCCCAGGACCCGCGCAGCGCCGACAACGCCTCGCGCGTGGCCCACCGCGCCTTCGTCGACGGCGTCGTCGCGGAGGTCTTCGCGAGCCTGCCCAGCGCTGCGGTGATCGACCGGCTGGTCGAGGCCCAGACCGCGTTCGCCAACGTCAACTCGGTGCACGACCTGATCGAACATTCGCAGCTGCGCACGCGGCGCATGCCGGTACACGGCCGCAGCGTCGAGGTGCCGGCGTCGCCGTGGGGCGTCGAATGGGAGTCGGCCAGCTACCCGGAAGCGCCGGCGCTGGATGCACACGGCGCGGCGATCCGGGCCGAGTTCGGCGAGGCGCCCGGGCCGGTGCCGGACGGGGCTCAGGACCCGGCGTTGTCGGTGCGCTGACCGGGCTCGGGGGGGACTCGACCTCGACATCGACCACGGTGTCGCAATCGCAGCCGATGCCTGCCGCGATCCAGCGCCGGGCGCGCCGGCTGATCCAGCCGGACAGCGGCCGCAGCACACGTGGCAGCACCTGGTCGGGGGCGCTCAGCAGGCCGCAGTGGTAGCGCTGCGCCGTGTCGCTCCAGCGCAGCGCGTCACAGGCGCCACGGCGGCGCAGGCTCAGCAGCGCTCCGACGGGGCAGGGCTCCTGCAGGCAGCAGACGCCGCAGCCGTTGCACGGCTGGCCCCAGGCCGGCTTGGCCGGTGCGGCCGGGTGGATGGCGATGACGATGCCCTCAGGCATCGGCCGCCCGCCGCAGCGGCTCGCGCCGCAGCCAGGCCAGCGCGAGGACCGCGGCGGCCAGGCCGAACAGCCAGCCGGGTTGCAGCGCGCCGCCACCGGACGACTGCGGCGTCGCCGTCCCGACCGCGACAGCCGCCTCGCCCGCCCGCAGCACCACCGTGCTGCTGGCCGATTGCGTGCCGTTGCTGACCGTCAGCCGGACCTTGACGATGCCGGTGGCCCCGATGGTCAGCGTCCGCAGCGACGGGATCAGCGGGTTGGTCTCGAAGCTGGCGATGCCACCGCCTTCGACGATGTCCCAGGCGTAGGTCAGCGTGCCGACGCCTGAACTGGCGTTGCGCGAACGTCCGCCGTCCAGCACCAGTGAGGTGCCGACGCCGATCTGGGTCGACGACGGTTCGATGTTGGCCACCGGCGGGCCACCGCTGATCGCCAGCGTGAGGGCCGCCGTCGCATCCAGCATGCCGGCACCGCAGGTCGCGGTGGTGCAGCCGCAGCGGGCCTGTGCCGTGCCGGCCGGTGCGGTGCAGGTGGCTTCCAGGCCGCTCGGAAAGGCCCGCGCGCTGGACGTCAGCCAGGCGGTGAGCTGGTCCGGCGTGGCGTCCGGCCTGACCGACAGCAGCAGCCCGGCGACACCCGCGACCAGCGGCGTCGAATAGCTGGTGCCGGCGGCCCGGTCGGTGGTGCCGTTGGTGTAGCCGTTGACGCCGGGCGTCTGGCTGCCCTTGTTGACCGTGCTCAGGATCGGGTAGAGACAGCTGAGCGTGACGCAGGCCCCGTCGCCGGACGGCGCGCTGATCGTCACGCGACTGCCCAGGTTCGAGAAGTAGGCCTTGTAGCCGTCGTGGTCCAGGCCACCCACGGCGATCACGCCGGTGCAGTTGGCCGGATCGCCGACCGCCAGGCCCTCGTTGCCGGCCGAGGACACGACGATCGCGCCGGCCGCGCGGGCCGCGGTGATGGCCTGCTGGTAGGTCGTCGAGCAGGTGGCCGAGTTGCCGCCCAGGCTCAGGCTGATGACGCGGGCCGGGTTGGCGTTGTCGGGCACGCCCGCGACACGCAGGCCGGCGGCCCAGCGGATGCCGTCGGCGATGTCGGACGTGTAGCCGCCGCACTTGCCCAGCACGCGGATCGGCACGATGCGCACGTGCCGGCCGCTGCCGGCCATGCCCACGCCGTTCTGGGTCGCTGCGGCGACCAGGCCCGCCATCTGCGTGCCATGCCAGCTGCTGGGCTCCACGGCGGCGCCGGCGCAGACGCTGTTCGGGCTGTTGGTCCGGTCGGTCGACGTGACCCAGTCGCCCGGGTCGGACGGATCACCGTCGCGGCCATCGCCGTCGTTGGCGACGTAGACGTCGCTGACGAAGTCGTAGCCCGGCAGCATCTTGCCGACCAGGTCCGGATGGTCCGGGCGCACGCCGGTGTCGAGCACCGCGACGACCACGTCGGCACTGCCGTTGCTGATCGTCCAGGCGTTCTCGGCATTGATCGCCGAGCGCAGCGTGGCATCTGGCGAGCGCAGGTACCACTGGCCGGCGGCCGGGCCTTCGACGCCGGTGCCGCCACCGGCCGCATAACGCGGATCGTTCGGCGCCGCGTGCTTGCGCGCGATCCGGTCTTCCTCGACGTATTCGATCTCCGGGTCGGCCGCCAGCCGACGCTGGACTTCGCGGCTGTCCTGACCCGCATCGACCAGCATGACCTGGGCGCCAGTGCCGACCGGCGGCCCGTCACGCAGGCTCAGGCCGTGGCGTTGCGACAGCGTGCCGGCGCGGCGCTGGGTGCTGTCGTCCGTTTCCTCGGCCTTGCTGCCGGCGTCCGCGCGACGGGCCTGTGCACGTCCTGCGGCGGCTTCGGCCTGGCGGTACTTCACGATCAGCCGCTGCGGCGCCTGGGCGCTGGCCGCTGCCTGGGCCAGTGGCTGCAGACCCGGTGACGCCATGACCAGCACGGCCGCGACGCCCAGCCACGCGAGGAGCCCGGGGTGACGGTGCGGTCGGCGGTCCGGTCGCAGGTCCGGAGAAGGCGAGGAAGGCAACGGCATGGGCGGGCGGAGGGGCGGGCAGGAGTCCGTCCAGTGTAGACAGCGCCCCTTGGCCATTCGTGACGTGCTGCCGCAGCTGTCACCGTCCGTCACCGGACGTTGTGTCGCGTCCTCAGGCGGCCCAGGGCAGGTTCAGCTGCACGGGGTGCGACGGCGGGATGCGCCGGGCGGTCAGGCCGTGCAGCAACGGGGTGCGGCGCGGCATGCGCACCGGCCGCAGCGCGTGAGCCGGCTGCAGGCGCACGCGGGCCGGGACGGGCTGCGCGACCTCGTCGGCATCCGGGTGGTTCAGCACGGCGGTGTCGCACAGGCCACGCTCGGCGGCACGTTCGACCAGCGCGGCGCAGGTGGCGGCATCGAGCTGCAGCGCCAGGCGGGTCCACAGCCGCAGCACCTCGGCATCTCGCCAGGCGTCCTCGATGGCCCAGCGGCGCTGCAGCGGGTCGGCGGCGTGGCCGGCTTCCAGCACGCGGGCCAGCAGGGCCAGGAAGAAGCGCTGCAGCGCGTCGCGCTGGGCGGCATGGGGCAGCAGCGCCTGCCAGCCCTGCAACCGCGCGGTCCAGCCGCTGCGCAACAGCATCCGGCTCAGCAGGGCCTGCAGCGCCTGCACCGGCTGCACCACACGCAGGCGGTTGGGCGGCAGCAGGCGCAGCGGCTGCAACGCGGCTTCCACATGCGTCGACGGGCTGACGTAGCCCAGCAGCGTCGCCAGGCGGTCGCGCTGCGGTGCGGTCAGGCCGGTGGCGATGTCGCCGCTCGTGCCGTACGCCAGCTCGCGCAGGTCATCCAGGTCATGGCTGTCCAGCACGGCGGCGGCGCGGCGGCTGAGCATCACGATCAGGCCGGCGTCGACGCCACGATCGCGGTCCAGCGTCACCAGCAGCGCGTCGTCCGGGTGGGGCGTGACGCTCGGGTCGGTCAGGGCGGCCAGGCGAAGAGGGCGGCGCGTCACCGGGCAGTGGCTGCTGTCGAGCCGGCCGACCAGGTGCGGCGTCACACGCGCCAGCTCGACCGCCTCGCCACGTTGCCAGGCCCGCAGCCGCAGGTGCAGCCAGCGCCGGGTGCGCAGGTCGGCCGGCCAGGGGCGGGCGGCGAACAGGGCCTCACCGGCCTGCCAGCCGCACCACAACGGGGAATCGGCGCGGGCCATGCCGTCGGGCAGCGGCAGGCCGTGGCGGGCGAAGTCGCGGCCGAGGGCGTGGGCAACGTCATTGGCGTCATCGGCGTGGTCGGTGGTGATCGAGCTGCGGGCGGCCATCGTGATCTCCTGCTGCGGCCGGGCGCCTTCGCCCGGCATGGAAAGCAGTCTCGGCCCCGGGTGGCTCAAGACATGAGCCACCCAGGAAGAACGGGCCGAACGGACCTGTGGCCAGGCCGCAAACGGTTGCGGGTTCAGACAGTCGCGGCAGGGCCCGCCCGGCTCGACCGTCCCCCCGGTCTGCGGGATGATGGGCAGGCTCGCAAGCGACGTGCGGGCCATTAACATGGATCGGGATCACCGACCGCGCGGGGCTCAGACGCTGAGCCACCAGGCCGCGACGCCGGACAGGGGAACGGAGAACGACGATGGACCGCACCGAACGCTTCTACAAGATCGAGATGCTGATCAAGAGCCGCGGCTCGGTCAGCTTCGCCGCGCTGATGGACGAGCTGGAAGTCTCGCGCGCCACCCTCAAGCGCGACCTCGACTACCTGCGCAGCCGGATGGACGCCCCGATCGTCTACGACCGCGACAGCAACGGCTACCGCTTCGAGCAGGCGACCGTGCGCGGCCTGGGCGGCAAGCCCCGCGAGGCCAGCCATGAACTGCCGGGCGTGTGGTTCAGCGAACGCGAGATTCATGCGCTGCTGACGCTGCACCACCTGATCCAGGGGCTGGACAGCGCCGGCATGCTGGGCCGCCATCTGGCGCCCCTGCTGGACAAGCTGCACGGCATGCTCGGCACCAGCGAGGGCGAGGCCCGCGAGCTGATGCGGCGCGTGCGCATCGTCCACCCGGCCCAGCGCCCGGTCGTCGGCAAGTTCTTCGAGCGTGTCGCCAGCGCGCTGCTGGAACGCCGCCGTCTGCAGATCACCTACTACAGCCGCAGCAAGCAGAGCGAGTCGCAGCGCGCCATCTCGCCGCTGCGGCTGGTGCACTACCGCAGCACCTGGTACCTGGACGCCTGGTGCCACGAGTCCGACGGCCTGCGCCGCTTCGCGCTCGACGCGATGCGCGCGGCCGAGGTGCTGACCCAGCGCGCCAAGGACGTCGCCATGAAGACGGTCGAGGCCGAGCTCGACGGCGGCTACGGCATCTACGGCGGCAAGGACGTCAAGCAGGCCACGCTGATGTTCAGCGCCGAGGCGGCACAGTGGGTCGCCAATGAACTCTGGCACCCGCGCCAGGTGCTCGAACCCCAGCCGGACGGCCGGTTGCGCATGAAGCTGCCGTACACCGACGACACCGAGCTGCTGATGGACCTGCTGCGCCACGGCCCCGACGTGCGGGTCGAGTCGCCCGCTGCGCTGCGCAACAAGCTGCAGCAGCGCCTGCAGGCTGCGCTCGGGCAGTACGCGGGTTGACGCATCGGCTGAAGGCCCCGCCGACCGCCGTGTCCCGCGACGACATCGCCCCGATCACGCCGGGGCTGCTGGTGCTGCAAGGCAACCGGCTCGAAGACCTGCTCGACGTCCTGCTCGACTGGCTGGCGCGCACGCCTCTCGCGCCGCTGGAGGAAGAGGTCCTGCTGGTCCAGAGCAACGGCATCGCCGAGTGGCTGAAGATGAACCTGGCGCAGCGCCGCGGCATCTGTGCGGCCACGCGGGTCGAACTGCCGGCGCGATTCCTGTGGCGCGCCTACCGGGCCCAGCTCGGGCGTGACGGCGCGCCGGCCCGGTCGCCGCTGGATGAAGGTCCGCTTGCCTGGCGCCTGATGCGGCTGCTGCCCGGCCTGCTTGACGATGCCCGCTTGGCGCCGCTGGCGCAGTTCCTGGCCGGACCGGTCGACGAGCCCGGCCGGGGCGGTGCGCCCGACCTGTCGCGCCGGCTGCAGCTGGCCCGCCATCTGGCCGACCTGTACGACCAGTACCAGGTCTACCGCGCCGACTGGCTGGCCGACTGGGCCGACGGCCGCGACCTGTTGCGCGACGCCGCCGGCATCGGCCGCGAGCTGCCGGCCGACCAGGCCTGGCAGCCGGCGCTGTGGCGCGCGCTGGTCGACGACGTGCGCCAGCGCCTGCCCGGCGAGGCCGAGGCCCGTGACGTGCTCGCGGGCATCCGCCCGGCCGTGCACCGCCGCTTCGTCGACGCGCTGGCCGACGGCCGACCGCCGCGCCGGCCCTTGCCGCGCCGCATCGTGCTGTTCGGCCACAGCCACCTGCCGGGGCAGACGCTGGAGGCGCTGGCCGCGCTGGCCAGCCGCGCCCAGGTCATCCTGGCGGTGCCCAACCCCTGCCGCTACCACTGGGCCGACCTGATCGACGGCCGCGAGCTGCTGCGCGCGCAGCACCGCCGCCAGCCGCATCGCGGTGGCGTCGACCTGGGTGCCATCAGCCTGGCCGATGCCCATGCGCAAGGCCATCCGCTGCTGGCCGGATGGGGCCGGCAGGGACGCGATTTCCTGCGCCTGCTCGACGACTTCGAGGAACGCCTGGGCGCCCACGAGGCCGGCGCGCTGCGCAGCCAGCTGCCGCGCGTGGACGTGTTCGACGAGGCACCCGGCGCGACCTGGCTGGCGCAAGTCCAGGCCCGCATCCGCGATGCCGTGCCGCTGCCCGAACACGCGGCGCTGAATGCCGAGGCGCCGTTGCCGCCGGACGACCGCTCGATCGCCTTCCACAGCTGCCACAGCGCCCTGCGCGAGCTGGAGGTCCTGCACGACCAGCTGCTCGACCGCCTGGCCGAGGTCCAAGGTTCTCTGGCGCCGCGCGACATCGTCGTGATGGTCCCGGACATCGAGGCCAGCGCGCCGCTGGTGCACGCGGTCTTCGGCGCGGTGCCGGCCGGCGACGCCCGCCACATCCCCTACGAGATCGCCGACCTGCGCCCGCGTGGCCGGCATCCGATGCTGCTGGCGCTGGAATGGCTGCTGCGCATCACCGAACAGCGCTGCACCGCCAGCGAGCTGCGCGAGCTGATGGAGGTCGCGCCGCTGGCCCGCCGCTTCCGCCTGGGCGACGAGGACCGCGTGGTGCTGTCGCGCTGGCTTGATGGCGCCGGCGTGCGCTGGGGGCTGGACCTGGAACACCGCGCCAGCCTGGACCTGCAGGCCTGCGGCGAGGCCAACACCTGGGCCTTCGGCCTGCGCCGGATGCTGCTGGGCTATGCGGCCGGTGACCTGGCGCTCGACGGCGTCACGCCGGACGACGTGACCGGCGAGCCGTGGCACGGCATCGCCCCGCATGCCGAGGTGGCCGGCCTGGGCGCCGCTGCGGCCGGGTCGCTCGACGCGCTGGTGCAGTTGCTGCAACGCTGGTGGCGCAGCGCCCGCGCGCCCGCCACACCGCAGGACTGGGCGGTGCGCGCCCGTGCGCTGCTGGCCGATGTCTTCCAGGCCGTCGAGGACAGCGAACGCGAGCTGATCGACGCGCTCGAAGCCGCCCTGTCGCGCTGGCTGGCCGACTGTGACGAGGCCGACTTCGACACGCCGGTGCCGCTGTCGGTGCTGCGCGAGGCCTGGTTGTCGGGTGTCGCCGAACCGGGTCTGCGCAGCCGTTTCCTGGCCGGCGGCGTCACCTTCTGCACGCTGATGCCGATGCGGGCGATCCCGTTCGAGGTCGTTGCGCTGCTGGGCATGAACGAGGGCGACTACCCACGCCGCGCACCGCGTGCCGACTTCGACCTGCTCGGCCTGCCGGGCCAGCGCCGGCCGGGTGACCGGGCCCGCCGCGACGACGATCGCATGCTGATGCTCGAAGCGCTGCTGAGCGCACGCCGCCACCTGATCGTCAGCTGGGTCGGCCGCAGCGTGCGCGACCAGAGCCCGCAGCCGCCGTCCGTGCTGGTCGGCCAGCTGCGCGACTACCTGGCCGCCGGATGGGGTGCCGAACGTCTGGCGGCGGCCACCACCGAACACCCGCTGCAGCCCTTCAGCCGGGCCTACTTCGAGGACGCCGCGCCCCATCTCGCCACGCCACTGGTCACCCATGCCCGCGAGTGGCGTGCGGTCCACGAGCCGCTGGCCGTGGCCTTGCCTCGCGTGGAGACGCCCGCGAGCGGCACGCCGACGGCGACTTTCGAGGTCGACCGCTCGCAGCTGCACGCCTTCCTGCGCAACGCCGCCCGCGACCACCTGTCGCAGCGCCTGGGCATCCAGCTGGAGGACCTGCGCGACGCCGCCCGCGAGGTCAGCCAGGACGACGAGCCGATGGCGCTCGACTCGCTGCAGGAACACCGCATGCTCGGCCTGCTGGTCGACCGCGCCGGCCAGCCCGACCTGGCAGGATTGGTCCAGCCGATGGACGACGAGACCGTCGCGATCACACCGGCCGAACGCGACGCGCTGCTCGACACGCTGCAGGCCGGCGCGGCCGATCTGCAGCGCCAGGGCCTGCTGCCGCTGGCCGGACTCGGGCGGCGCTGGCAACGGCGTTTCATCGACACCTCCCTGCCGCTGCTGGCGGCGTGGCGGCGTGAACTTGCTGCGCGCCCGCACCGCCTGCCGGCGCTGGCCTTGCGCCACACGATGGTCTGGGACGACGCCAGCGGCGCCCGCACCGAGGTCGAGCTGTCGGACTGGCTCGACGGGCTGCGCGGGGCGATGCCCGCCGCCGACACCGCTGGCGGCGGGGATGTGACGGTGCCCGTCTGGCTCGACCGCACGCCCGGCAAGCTGGTGCAGGGCGAGACGAAGAAGAAGGGCATCGTCGTGCACGCCGCGGCGCTGTTGCCGGCCTGGCTGGCGCTGATCGCGACCTGCGCCACCGGCCAGCCGCTGCGCGTCGTGCTGATCGGTCGCGACGCCCGTGTCGAGATGACCGCCCCCGATCCGGCCGACGCGCAAGCCGCGCTGGAAGCGCTGCTGCGCTACTGGGCGCTGGGCCGGCGCGTGCCGGTGCCGCTGCCCTTGCGCTCGGCGCTGGCGGCCTGCCGGCGCGTGCTGGAAGCCGAGCGCCTGCCAGGTCTGCCGTGGGACGACGAAGCCTGGGACGCCGTCGTGCAGGGCTACGACGGCAACGGCATGAGCCAGGGCAAGGGCGGCGGCATGAGGGCCGAACGCGACGACCCGTCCTGGGCCCGGCTCTACCCGGATGCCGAGGCGCTGCGGGCCGATCCGGAAGCCGTCCAGAAGGCGGCCGAGGCGCTGCTGATGCCGCTGCTGCGCTGGAGCCGCGACCCGACGCGGGTGCAGGTCACCGCCTTGCCGAAGCTGGTGGGCGACGCGGCCGACGACCTGGACGATGACGAGGACGGCGATGACTGAGCCGCAAGCCGTGCCGACCGGCGCCACGCTGCTCGACCCGCTGACGCTGCCGCTGCGGGGCAGCCGGCTGATCGAGGCCAGCGCGGGCACCGGCAAGACCTGGACCATCGCCGCGCTGATGCTGCGGCTGGTGCTGGGCCACGGCCGCGACGGCAGCGCGCCGCCGCGTGCGCTGGTGCCCGGCGAGATCCTGGTGATGACCTTCACCCGCGCGGCCACCCGCGAGCTGAGCGACCGCATCCGCGCCCGGCTGCTGGAGGCCGCCCGCTGCTTCCGCGACGAGCCCGGCCTGGCGCCGCCCGACAGGTTCCTGCTCGACCTGCGCGACGCCTACCCCGAGGGCCGCGAACGCCGCGAGGCCGGCCACCGGCTGGCGCTGGCCGCCGAGGCGATGGACGACGCGGCCGTGCACACCATCGACGCCTGGTGCCAGCGCATGCTGCGCGAACACGCCTTCGACAGCGCCCAGCTGTTCGACGAGGCGCTCGAAGCCGACGAGGCCGGCCGCCGCCACCAGGCCGTGCAGGACTACTGGCGTCAGGAGGTCTACCCGCTGACCGACGCGGCGCTCGACACCGTGCTGTCGCTGTGGCCAGACGTCGAGACGCTGGAGGCCCAGGTCATCGGCCTGCTGAACCGGCTGGACGCGCTGGAGCCGCCGGTCGACCTGCCGCTGCGCGACTGGCTGGCCCGCGTCGACGACGAACGCCGCGCCGAGCTGGCCGAGCTGAAGGCCGGCTGGGTCGACCGCATCGAGGACCTGCGCGGCTGGTTCACGGCCCGCCTGGCCGACCGGGCCAAGCCCTTCAACGGCAACAAGGTCCAGCAGCGCTACGTCGACAGCTGGTGCGACCCCGTGCGCGACTGGGCGACATCGCCCGATGCCGAGCGCATCGAGCTGAGCAAGACGGCTCGACAGCGTCTGACCCGGGCCGGATTCGACGATGCGCTCAAGCCGGACGTGACGCTGGACCCGCCGCCGGTGTTCGACGATCTGGCGGCGCTGCTGGACCGGCTCGACCAGCGCGCGCCGCTGCACCAGGCCCTGCAGCGCCACGCGGCCCACGCGATCGCGGCGCGGCTGGCGGCGCTGAAGCGCCGGGCCGGTCGATTCGGCTATGCCGACCTGGCCACGCGGCTGGACGCGGCGCTGCACGGGCCGCAGGGCGAGGTGCTGGCGCAGCGCATCCGCACGCAGTTCCCGGTCGCGCTGATCGACGAGTTCCAGGACACCTCGCCGCTGCAGTTCCGGCTGTTCGACCGCATCTACCGCAGCGCCGAGGACCGGCCCGAGACCGGGCTGCTGCTGATCGGCGACCCGAAGCAGTCGATCTACGGCTTCCGCGGCGCCGACATCTACAGCTACCTGCGCGCCCGCCTCGCCACCGCCGGCCGGCACCATGCGCTGGGCACCAACTACCGCTCGACGGAAGCGCTGGTCGCGGCCGTCAACCACGTGTTCGCGCAGGCCCAGGCCGAACGCCCGAGCGGCGCCTTCGCGCTGGGCCGCGACGGCCAGCAGGCGCTGCCCTTCGACCCGGTCCAGGCGCAGGGCCGTGATGACGCGCTGCTGCACGGCGGCCTGCCGATGCCGGCGCTGCAGGCCGGCTGGCTGGCGCAACGCCTGAACCAGCCCAGGCTGCGCCGGCTGCTGGCCGAACACGCCGCCGCGCAACTGGCGCTGTGGCTGTCGGACCCGTTGACCGGCTGGGCGGCAGAAGGCGCGACCCGGCCCGAACGCCGTCTGCGGCCCGGCGACATCGCCGTGCTGGTGCGTGACCAGCACGAGGCCGAGGCGATCCGGCGTGCGCTGGCGCGGCGTTCGATCCCGTCGGTCTACCTGTCGGAGAAGGACAGCGTGTTCGCCAGCCCCGAGGCCGCCGACCTGCTGCGATGGCTGCGCGCGGTCGACCAGCCGCTGGACGCCCGGCTGGCCCGCGCCGCCTATGGTTGCGTGACCTGGAACCTGCCGCTGGCCGAGCTGGCCGCGCACCTGGACGACGAGCTGCTGTGGGACCGCCGCGTCGCGCTGTTGCAGCGGCTGCAGCAGGTCTGGCACCGCCAGGGCGTGCTGACGCTGCTGCGCCAGACGCTGCATGCGCTGGCGTTGCCGCAGCGCTGGCTGGCGGACGAGGCGGTGGATCCGCTGTTGGACGTGGCCGACGGCCAGGTTGACACCGAGGCTGAATCCGCCTCCGCCTCTGCGTCTTCATCTTCCAGCCGGGGCGCCGAACGCCGCCTGACCAACCTGCTGCACCTGGGCGAGCTGCTGCAGGCCGCATCGGCGCGGCTCGAAGGCCCGGGGGCGCTGATCCGCTGGCTGGCCGCGCAGGTGCAGGGCGGCGGTCGCGACGGTGGCGGCCTGGGCGCGGCGGCCGGCACGCAGGCGGTGGTCAGCGACACCGAGGCCCATGTCGTGCGGCTGGAGAGCGACGCGCAGCTGGTCCAGGTCGTCACGGTCCACAAGTCCAAGGGCCTTGAATACCCGGTCGTCATGCTGCCCTTCGCCCACGCCGTGCGCGATGCCCGGCCGCGCAGCACCGAGCCGGTCGAATGGGTCGACGAACAGACCGGCACGCGCCACCTCGACTACCTGCGCAGCGCCGAGGCCGTCGAACTGGCCCGGCTGGAACGGCTGCGCGAGGACCTGCGGCTGTTCTATGTCGCGCTGACCCGCGCCCGCCACGCGCTGTGGCTGGGCGTCGGCTTGCCCAAGCCGCGCAGCAGCAAGACGGCGGCGCCGACGTCGGCGCTGACCTGGCTGTTGCTGGGCGGCACGCCGGACGATCCGGCGGTCGTCGGCGATGCCTTGCAGCGCTGGGCCGAGGCGCAGCCCGCCATCGCCGTGCAGAGGCTGGCCGGTTTGCCGTCGCGCCAGCCCTGGCGCGACACCCGGACCTTGCCGCCACTGCGGCCTGCGCAGGCCTACGAGGCGGCCTTCGAGCGCCGTTGGGGCATCGGCAGCTTCAGCGCACTGGTGCGCGACAAGCAGGACACGGTTCGCGCGCTGGACGCGGACCGGGCGCTGGCCGAACGCAGCCGCGACGAGTGGCGCGGCGCGGCCGGCGAGGGCGCTGTGGCGCTGTCACCCGCCAGCCCGCTCGCCAGCCCGACGATCCCCCGCAGCACCGACGCCTGGCACCGCTGGACCCGCGGTGCCCGTGCCGGCAACCTGCTGCACGACCTGCTGGAGTGGCTGGCCGACGAGGGCTTCGACCAGGCCGACGAACCCGGCGTGGCCGCCGCGCTGCAACGCCGTTGCCTGCGCGCGCTGCAGCAGGTCCGGCTGGCCGATGCGGGCGAGCCGGAAGACGAGGCCCGCGCGCTGGCCGCCTGGCTGCAAGGCCTGTTGCGCACCCCCTTGCCGCCGCTGGGCGCTGCACTGGCCGAGGTCGGGCCGATGCTGGCCGAGATGGAGTTCTGGCTGCCCAGCCCGGCACTGGACCCGCGCCGGCTCGATGCCATCTGCCAGCGTCACCTGCTGCTCGGCCAGCCCCGGCCGACGCTGGCCGCGCGCACCTTGCAGGGCCTGCTGATGGGCTATGCCGACCTGGTGTTCGAACACGAGGGGCGCTGGTGGGTGATGGACTACAAGTCCAACGCGCTCGGCGACGACGATGCCGCCTACACGCCCGCCGCGATGGAGGCCGCGATGCTGTCGCACCGCTACGAGCTGCAGGCGGCCCTCTACCTGCTGGCCTTGCATCGCCTGCTGCGCAGCCGTCTCGGCGAGGCCTACGACCCCGGACAGCACCTGGGCGGCGCCGTCTACGTCTTCCTGCGCGGCTGGCGCGGCCCGGCGGCGGGCTGTGTCCACCTGAAGGCCGATGCGGCCTGCCTGGCCGAGCTGGAAGCGGCGCTGGACGGGGGTGGCTCATCGAACGAGCCTGTCGAGCAAGGAGCGGCCGATGACGCAGCCTGACCTGTTCGCCGATGGGTTGGGGGCCGGGCAGGCCGGCGAGACCGACCTGGACGGGATCGACGCGGCGGCCGTGCTGGCCGAGCTGGCCCGCTGGGTCGAGGCCGGCTGGCTGCGCGCGCTGGACCTGGCGCTGGCGCGGCTGCTGGTCGAGCAGTGCCCGCAGGCCGATGCCGTCCTGCCGCTGGCCGCCGCGCTGCTGGCCCACAACGAGGGCCGGGGCCACACCTGCCTGCCGCTGGACGAGCTGCTGGCGCCGGCCGCCGCGTTCGGCGACCCGTGGCTGGCCGGGCCGATGGCGGCGCAGGCCGCGTTGGCGGCGCTGTTGCAACGTCTGCCGACCCGCGACCTGAAGGGCTGGCGCGCATCGCTGCTGGGCAGCGGCGCGGTCGATCCGGCGGTCGATCCGGCGGGTGAGCGCGACGGACACCACACCGCCGACGCGCCCGCGCCGCTGCTGCTCGACGGCCCGCGCCTGTACCTGCGCCGGCACTTCCGCGACGAGGTGGCGGTGGCCACGTCCTTGCGGGCGCGGGTGCTGCCTTTGGCAGACGTGGCGATCACGGATGTCCCCACGCCGGACTGGGTCCGCCCGTGGCTCGACCGCCTGTTCGGCGAGTTGCCGGCCGACCGCATCGACCACCAGCGGCGCGCCTGCGCGACCGCCTTGCGCGGCCGGCTGACGCTGATCACGGGCGGTCCGGGCACCGGCAAGACCTACACCGTCGCGCGCCTGCTGGCGCTGCTGCAGGCCGATCACGAGGCGCGGCAGCAGGCTCAGGCGATGAGCCAGCGCCGGCCGCTGCGTGTCGCGCTGGCTGCTCCTACCGGCAAGGCGGCCGCACGGCTGCAGCAGTCGATCCGCAGTGCGCTGGACAGCCTGCTGGCCAGCCTGCCCGGGGCGCTGGACTGGCAACGGCTGATCGAAGACACGGCGACCGCCAAGACGCTGCACGCGCTGCTCGGTGCGCGGCCCGACACGCGCCAGTTCGCCCGCCATGCGCAGCGCCCGCTGGAGGTCGACCTGCTGGTGGTCGACGAGGCGTCGATGGTCCACCTGGAGATGATGGCCGCGCTGCTTCGCGCCTTGCCCGCCGGTGCCCGGCTGGTGCTGCTGGGCGACCAGGACCAGCTCGCCTCGGTCGAGGCCGGTGCGGTGCTGGGCGACCTGTGCGCCGACGCGATCGACGTGCCGGCCGACCCGGCCCATCCGGTCGAGGGCGACTGGCTGGCCGCCTGCACCGGCCAGGTCGACACGGCCGAGATCGACCCGGCCCGGCCCGCCAGCGTGCTGGCGGCGCAGACCGTCAAGCTGCGCCACAGCCATCGCTTCTCGGGCGCGATCGGCGCGCTGGCGAAGGCGGTCAATGCCGGCGACGTCGCGACCGCCCGCGCCTGCGTCGGCTGGCCGCAGCGGGGGGCCGATCCGGACCAGGTCGTCAACGATGCGAGCGTGGCCGCGCTCGGCGGCGTCGACCCGGCGCTGGCCGTGCGCATGGCGCTGGACGGTCGGCCGGTCGACGCTGGCGGCGAGGATGCGACCGCTGCCGCAGCCGCCTCGGCCGGCTACCGCCAGATGCTGCAGGTGCTTCAGGCGCAGCGCCCGGACGCGCGATTGCTGGCCGACCTGGACGCCGATGCCCGGCAGGTCCAGATGCAGGCCTGGGCCCGCGAGGTCCTGCGCGCCTTCGACCGCAGCCGCCTGCTGTGCGCCGTGCGCGAGGGCGACTGGGGCGTCGCCGGCCTGAACGACGCGATCGTTGCCACGCTGCGCCGCGACGGCCTGATCGCGCGCCAGGGCGAGTGGTACGAGGGCCGTCCGGTGATGGTCACCCGCAACGATGCGGCGCTCGGCGTCTACAACGGCGACATCGGCATCGCGCTGCGCCAGCCGGTGCTGCGCTCAAGGGGTGGCGTCGGCGGGCCGGGTGGCTCAACGGATGAGCCAGAGCCGCTGCGCGTCTGGTTCCAGGACGGCGACCGCGTCCGCTCGGTGCTCGCCAGCCGCCTGAGCGCGGTCGAGACGGCCTGGGCGATGACGGTCCACAAGTCGCAGGGTTCGGAGTTCGGCCACACCGTGCTGGTGCTGCCCCCGCGCATCAACCCGGTCGTCAGCCGCGAGCTGGTCTACACCGGCATCACCCGCGCCCGCACCGCCTTCACGCTGATCGCCCCGGAGCCATCGGTGTTCGACGCCGCCTTGCAGCGCCAGACGCGGCGGGCGAGCGGGTTGAGGGGGCGGTTGCGGCGGTGAAGAGCCCGGCGGACACGGGGTGTCCGACCTACCGGACCACGTCGATCGGAGGACGAACGACGCCCCGCGCGACCGGGCTTCGATGCACCCGCAGACCGGCGCCGGGCCGCCCCAAGGCGGTCTGCGCAGCCCCCTTGGGGGGCGGTCACGCGTACCCGCGTGACCGGGGGCTCCAAGTCACATCTTGCAGCCCCGAGCCGGATCCGCCAGCCCCTTCGCGGCGATCCCCACGTTCTTGTTGATCTTCCCCACCACCTGCCGCAGGTAGAAATCCTGCACCGGGTTGTGCGCCTTGCTCAGCGTGTACGGGCCGCGCGGGCTGTCGATGCGGGCGGATTCCATTGCCTTGACCATCCCCTCGCGGTTCTTGATATCGCCCTTGACCGCCGCCAGGCCGGCGCCGAGCAACTGGGCCGCGTCGTAGCCCTGGACGGCGTAGACGTCCGGCTGCAGCTTGTAGGTCTTGGCGTACTGCAGGCGGAAGGCCTGGTCGCGCTTGGTGCCGAGGTCGTCGGCGTAGTGCAGCGCCGTCATGATCCCGGCGGCCGCGTCGCCCTGGGCGTCGAGCGTGCCGTCGGTCAGGAAGCCCGAGGCGTACAGCGGGATCTTGTCCTTCAGGCCGGCCGCCGCCCAGTCCTTGACGAACTTCACCGCGCCGCCGCCGGCGAAGAACACGAACACCACGTCCGGCTTGGTCGCCGCGATCTCGGTCAGCAGGGCCTGGAACTCGACGGTGGGGAAGGGCAGGTTCAGTTCCTTGACGACCTTGCCGCCGCCGCCCTCGAAGGCTTCCTTGAAGCCGCGCACGGTCTCGTCGCCGGCGGCGTATTTCCAGGTCAGCGTGACGGCGGTCTTGAACTTGCGTTCGGCCGCGACCTTGCCGATCGCGAAACCCGGCTGCCAGTTCGAGAACGAGGTGCGGAAGATGTTTGGCGCGCACAGCGGGCCGGTGATGGCGTCGGCGCCGGCGTTGGGCACGATCAGCAGCGTGTCGTTGTCCTTGGCGACCTTGGCCATGGCCAGCGCGACACCCGAGTGGACGGTGCCGACCATCACGTCGACGTTGTCGCGCTTGACCAGCTTGTTGGCGTTGTCAGCCGCCTTGGCCGGGTCGGACTCGTCGTCGACCTTGACGAACTCGATCGCCCGGCCGCCGAGCTTGCCGCCCTGTTCGTCGATGTACTGGCGGAAGCCGTTCTCGATGGCCACGCCCAGCGCGGCGAAGGTGCCGGTGTAGGGCAGCATCAGGCCGACCTTGATCTTTTCCTGCGCGACGGCCTGCAGGCTGAAGCCGGCCAGCGCGGCGGCGGTGACGGTGGCCAGCGCGATCGTGCGCAGGGCGGGGCGGCGGGCGGGGACAGGCGACATCGGACAGCTCCAGAAGAAGATGGCCGCGACGATGCCCCAAGCGGCCTTCCGGCGACATCCGGACTTGCTTGAAGTAGGTCTGCGGCAAGGCCAAAAAGAGACAGGCGGCGGACCCGCTGGTGCAGGGCCGCCGCCTGGGTCCGGTCAGGGCCGGAGGGCGTCAGGATGCGTGGTCAGCGCCTCACTTCTTGGCGTCGTCCTTGGCGGCGTCCTTGAACACGGCCATCGGGTCTTCCTCGGCCTGACCGCCGGCCGATGCGGCACCGGCCTCGCTGGCAGCGCCACCCTGTTCGAACAGCTTGGATGGGTCGAGCTCGGTGTTGCTGTCGTTGGCCTGGATCTCGATCTGGACGTCGTCGACGTTCATCTCGGTCTTCTTCTCCAGGCCGCCCGACACCAGGGTCGGGAAGGCGATGATCAGGCCGACCATGATGATCTGGATGCACACGAAGGGCACCGATCCCCAGTAGATCTGGCCGGTCGTGACCTTCGGGATGGTCTTGCCGGTGACGCGGTCCTTGTAGTCGTCGGTCGGGGCCACGCTGCGCAGGTAGAACAGCGCGAAGCCGAACGGCGGGTGCATGAAGGAGGTCTGCATGTTGACCGCCAGCAGCACGCCGAACCAGACCAGGTCGATGCCCAGCTTCTCGGCCACGGGGCCCAGCAGCGGCACGACGATGAAGCTCAGCTCGAAGAAGTCGAGGAAGAACGCCAGCACGAAGACCAGCACGTTCACCACGATCAGGAAGCCGAGCTGGCCGCCGGGCAGGCTGGTCAGCAGGTGCTCGACCCACTTCGGGCCGTCGACGGCCTGGAAGCTCAGGCTGAAGACGGTCGAGCCGATCAGGATGAAGACCACGAAGGTCGACAGCTTCATCGTCGAGTCCATCGCCTGGCGCAGCAGGGCCATGCTCAGGCGGCGGCGGCTCAGCGCCATCGCCAGCGCGCCCACGGCGCCCATCGCGCCGCCTTCGGTCGGCGTGGCGATGCCCAGGAAGATCGTGCCCAGCACCAGGAAGATCAGGCCCAGCGGCGGGATCAGCACGAAGGTGACACGTTCGGCCATCTTCGACAGCAGCTTCAGGCCGGTCACCTTGTTGATGACCGCCAGCACGAAGGCGACGCCGACGCCGACGCACATCGACACGACGATCATCTCGTCGGTCGGCGTGCCTTCCGGGCGGGTCTTGGCGAACGCGATGGCCAGGCCGACCGACAGCAGCGTCAGCAGGCCCAGGGAGGGCAGGCCGGAGCTGCCGTTCGGCTCGCGGAAGACACGTGCCTCGGGCGGCAGGGCGGGCGCCCAGGTCGGACGCCACAGCGTCACCAGCAGCACATAGCCGACGTAGAGCGCGGTCAGCACGAAGCCGGGGATGAAGGCGCCCTTGTACAGGTCGCCCACGCTGCGGCCGAGCTGGTCGGCCATGATGATCAGCACCAGCGACGGCGGGATGATCTGCGCCAGCGTGCCCGAGGCGGCGATGACGCCGCTGGCCAGTCGCCGGTCATAGCCGTAGCGCAGCATGATCGGCAGCGAGATCAGGCCCATCGAGATGACCGAGGCGGCCACCACGCCGGTGGTCGCGGCGAGCATCGCGCCGACCAGGATCACCGCGTAGGCCAGGCCGCCGCGGATCGGGCCGAACAGCTGGCCGATGGTGTCGAGCAGATCCTCGGCCATGCCCGAGCGTTCGAGGATCAGGCCCATGAAGGTGAAGAACGGGATCGCCAGCAGCGTGTCGTTCTGCATGATCCCGAAGATGCGCAGCGGCAGCGCCTGCATCAGCGAGGCCGGCAGCATGCCCATCTCGATGCCGATGAAGCCGAACAGCAGGCCGCAGGCACCGAGTGAGAACGCCACCGAATAGCCCATCAGCAGGAAGCAGATGAGGCCCAGGAACATGATCGGCGCCATGTTGGCGGACAGGAACTCCATCATTTGGACGCTCCTTCAGTCTGGGCGCGGATGGCCTCGGCCAGTTCTTCCTCGGCCGACTTGACGCCCTTCTTCTCGGTCGGATCGTCGATCAGGCCCTTCAGGAAGGCGACCCGCTTGATCAGCTCGGAGACGCCCTGCAGGCCCAGCAGCACGAAGCCGGCGGGCACCAGCGCATAGGCCGGCCAGCGGATCAGGCCACCGGCGTTCGAGGACATCTCGCCGGACAGGAAGGCCTTGATGACCAGCGGCGTCACGAGGTCGACGACCACGATCACCAGCGGGAACAGGAAGACGACGATGCCGAAGATCTCGACCTTCATCTGCGTGGGCTTGCTGAAGCGGCTCAGGATGACGTCGATCTTGACGTGCTCCTGGCGCAGCATGGTGTAGCCCGCCGCGAGCAGGAAGCTGGCGGCGAACAGGTACCACTGGATTTCGAGGAAGGCGTTGGAGCTGTTGTTGAAGGCCTTGCGCACCACCGCGTTGAGCGCGGAGACGAGCACGGCCACCAGCACCAGCCACGCCACCCAGCGTCCGACGAGCTCGTTGAGCGCGTCGATCCGCCTGGACAGTTGCAGCAGGGCAGTCAAGGAGAAACCTCCGGGTAGGACAGTGAAAGAAATCGGTGCGGACAGGTGTCCCGCGGGCGCTGTCGGCCAGGCAGGGTCAGCCCGGTCTGCGCGGGCCGTATGACACTCGAAAACCCTGAGTCGGCGAATTGGGTCTTACGACTACGCGGCACTACGCAGGGCGATGCGCCCTCGCGGCGTCAGCTGCCGGTGTCGTCACCGACCGTGCGGCAGCGTTCGACGGCATAGCGGATCAGCTCGGCCTGGCCGGCGATGCGCAGCTTGCGGCGGATGTTCTGGCGGTGCGTCTCGACGGTGCGCACGCTCAGGTCGAACTGCGCGGCGATCTGCTTGCTCGACAGGCCGCGCGCCAGCGAGGCGAGGATCTCGCTCTCGCGTTCGGACAGCAGCGGCCGGGCCGACTCGTCGGCCGGCACGACCGGGCGGCGCGTCAGCTCGCTGGCCAGGTAGCTGCCGCCGGCGGCGATGGCCTCGATGGCCGCGAAGATCTCGCTCGACGGACCGTCCTTCAGCACATAGCCGCGGGCGCCGGCCTGCAGGGCCTGGTGCACGTACTCGGGGTTGTCGTACATGCTGAGCATCAGCACGGCCAGGCCCGGGTGGCGGCGCAGCAGTTCGGCGGTCAGCACGATGCCGTTGGTCTGGCGGATGCCGATGTCCATCAGCACCAGGTCGGGTTGCAGTTCGGCGATGCGCGCCAGGGCCTCGTCGGCCTGGGACGCTTCGCCGACCACCTGCAGCGCGGGCTGGCTGGCGAGCAGGGCGCGCACGCCCTCGCGCACCAGCGCGTGGTCATCGACCAGGACGATGCGCATCGGCGGGCCTCGGCTCGGACAGGTTCATCGGTACGGTGGCAGGCGGCGTGCCGACCTGCTGGCTGAAGCGCCGGATCGCCTCGCGCGGCACGTCGGCGACGACACGGGTCGCGCCGGGCCGCGACTGCATGCGCAGCCGGCCGCCGATCGAAGCCAGCCGCTCGTGCATGTTGCGCAGGCCGATGCCGCGGCGCGGGTCGTCGCGCAGGGCCTCGGCGTCGTAGCCGATGCCGTCGTCCTGCACCGTCAGGCGCAGGCCGCTGGCGCTGCTGACCAGGCGCAGGTCGACCCGGCTGGCGCGGGCGTGGCGCTGGATGTTGGTCAGGGCTTCCTGGGTGACGCGGAACAGCACGGTCTTGATCTCGTCGGGCAGGTCGATCGCGGTGCCGCGCTCGCGCAGGAAGAAGGCCAGGTCGGCGTGTTCGGCGAACTCCTCGCCGAGGTGGCGCAGCGCCGCCGGCAGGCCGAAGGTGTCGAGCAGCGGCGGGCGCAGCCGGTGCGACAGGTGGCGGATCTCGCCGAGTGCCTCCTCGATGCGGTCGCGTGCCTTGTCCAGCGTCGGCGGCGTCTGGCCGGGGCCGAGCCGGCGCAGCTGGCCGATCGCGCTGTCCATCAGCAGCTTGATCGACACCAGCGTCTGGCCGGTGCCGTCGTGCAGCTCACGCGACAGGTGGGCGCGTTCGGCCTCCTGCGACTGCACGACCTGGCGCGCCATCAGCTGCAGCTGGGCATCGGCCGCGCGCGCGCCGTTGAGGTTGAGCACCAGCGCGCAGCCGCCGACCAGCGTGATGCCGAGCAGCGCGATCGCGGTGATCCAGGCCATCGTGGTCCAGATGTTCTGGTGGGCCCGCTGCTCCAGCTCGCGCAGGGTCGCGTCGATGTCGTCGAGGTAGAGGCCCGAACCCATCATCCAGCCCCAGCGCGGCAGGCCGACGACATAACCGAGCTTGGGCACTTCCTGGCGCAGGCTGGGCTTGTTCCAGACGTACTGGAAGAAGCCGCTGCCCTCGCGCGCCTTGGCGATCAGCGCCTGGACGACCGGGCGGCCGTCGCGGTCGCGGATCTCCCAGAGGTTCTGGCCTTCCAGCTCGGGCTGCGGCGGCAGCACCAGGCAGATGCCCTGGAAGTCGTAGGCGAAGAAGTACTGGTCGCCGCCGCCGTTGTCGAGCGAACGCAGCAGGCGCTGGGCCTCGACCTTGATGATGTCGTCGTCGCGGCCGGTGTCGTAGAGCGGCTGGATGACGCTGAGCGCCAGGTCGACCGAGCGCTTGAGCTCGGCGCGCTTGCTCGACAGGTAGGCGGTCTGGACGAGGTCACGCTCGCTGCTGGCGAGTTCCTCGGTCTGGTGGCGCACCGCCAGCGCGATCAGCAGCAGCGAGGCCAGCAGCGGCAGCACCGCCAGCAGCAGCAGCTGGCGTCGCAGTGCACGCAGGCCGCGCGACTCGGTCGGGGCGGCCGCGTTCCGGGCAGGCGCGCTGGGGTTCATGCGCGGCGTTCCGTGGCGTGGCGGGGGGAAGCCGGCCCGCCAGGCTCAACCGAGCTCGCAGGCCTGGACGTAGAGCTTGGTCGAACGCGCACCGCTGCGGCAGAACGCCAGCACCGGGGCGGGCAGCGTGTCGATCAGGCGGCGGAACTCGGCGATCTCCTCGGGCGACTGGTAGACGCCCGAGACCGGCAGGTGGGCGTACTGCAGGCCGGCGGCCAGGGCGGCAGCCTCGATCTGCGCGCTGGTCGGCTGCTCCGGGCCGCCTTCGAAGTCGGGGCGGTTGTTGATCACCGAGCGGAAGCCGGCGGCGGCGGCGGCGGCCATCGCGTCGGGCATCAGTTGCGGGGCCACCGAGATGTTCGCGTTCAGCGGCTGGGCGGGCAGCAGGGGAGCGTTCATGGCGTGTCGTTCCTGAGGAGGTTTCGCGGGCGGTAGAGTTTCCAGGATCAGGGCTGCAGCGCGCGCTTGACGGCGGCCGAGACCAGACCCATGTCGGCGTTGCCGGCCAGCTTCTGCTTGACCGCGCCCATCACCTTGCCCATGTCGCCCGGGCCCTTGGCGCCCAGCTCGGTGACGATGGCGCGCACGGCGGCGTCGATCTCGTCGGCGCTCAGGCGGGCCGGCAGGTAGGCCTCCAGCACGAGCAGCTCGGCACTTTCCTTGGCGACCAGGTCATCGCGGCCGGCGGCGCCGAACTGCGAGATGGAATCCTTGCGCTGCTTGATGAGCTTGTCGACGATGGCGATCACCATCGCGTCGTCCAGCACCACACGTTCGTCGACTTCCTTCTGCTTGAGCGCCGCCAGCAGCAGGCGGATGGTGCCCAGGCGGTCGGCTTCCTTGGCGCGCATGGCGGCCTTCATGTCGTCGGTGATGCGGTCCTTGAGGCTCATGGCAGGTCTCGGCTGGTCGTGGCGAAGAAGAGTGTCGGAAATGAAAAAGCCCACACGGCGTCCCGCGTGGGCTCATTCGTTCGGCTGACGGGCTTCATGCACCCGGCTCAGCCGCGCGGGGCGATCAGTACAGCTTCTTGGGGAGCTGCATCGAACGCACGCGCTTGTAGTGGCGCTTGACGGCCGCAGCCTTCTTGCGCTTGCGCTCGGCGGTGGGCTTCTCGTAGAACTCGCGGGCGCGCAGTTCGGTCAGCAGGCCGAGCTTCTCGATGGTGCGCTTGAAGCGGCGCAGGGCCACGTCGAACGGCTCGTTTTCCTTGACACGGATGGTCGTCATGAACTGAAGGATCCTTCGGTTATGCCCTCGGTGGTCGGTGTCGTGATGGGGTTCCGCGCGGAGCGGTCCAAGCCGGGTAGTCCCCGGTCCGGACCGACAACCCTCTGATCACCAACTCGATCAGGCCTATTGCAGCAAAGACCGAAATTATAGACAAAGTTTTCGGATGCTGGTCGAGCGCTGCCACACAAAAATCTCCGGACGCCCGGGCGCGAGTACTGCATCGCCCGATCCGCGAATACCGCCGAAGGGGCGTCAGACCTTTTGCCAGGCCAGGCCGCCGCTGGCGAATATCTCGCGCAGCTTGCCCTGTTCGGCGAGATCGTTGAGCGTGCCCTGCAGCGCGCGCGCCAGGTCGCCGGCGCTGCGCTTGACGGCCATGCCGACGGCCCAGCCGTCGCGCGGCGCACGCGGGATCGGCAGCGGCGTGATGGCGTAGCGCGGGTCGTCGCGCAGCACCGATTCCAGCTCCGAGCGCAGGCCCGCCGCCACCGGCACCTCGCCCTTGCGCAGCAGCTGGGCCGCGTCGACGCCCGAGGGCAGGTCGGTGACGAGCTGCTCGCGCAGCCGGCCGTTCTCGGCGCCGATCATCAGCCAGCCGGCCAGCGACAGGCCGGGCACCGCGATGCGGCGGTTCTTCAGGTCGTCGAGTCCGTCGAGCTTCGGGACGACGCTCAGGTCGCGGGCGATCACGACGCGTTCACGCCAGTAGGGTCCGAAGATCTCGACCTGCGGGCTCGAATCGATCAGCGGCCGGTCCACCGGCACGTGCAGCAGCACGTCGGCAGGGCCCCAGCCCAGGTAGTGACCGCGCCAGACCATGTTGCGCAGGTCGTCGGACATGTTCTCGCCCGCCGTGAACGGCAGGACCGAGGTCTGCACGCCCAGGCCGCCGGCCAGCGCCCGCGCCAGTTCGACCTCGATCCCCTTGCCGTCGACATGGAAGGGCGGCAGTTCCTGGTAGACGCCGACGATCAGGCGACCGCGGGCGCGCACCTTCTCCAGCGCCGAGGCGCCGTCGGCCGCCTGGGCGAGCACGGAAGTGGCGGTGCCGCCGGCGCCGAGCGCGACGGCCAGGGAAGCCAGGGATGAGCCCTGGCGCAGGAATCGACGACGGTTCATGGCTTGTCTCTCGGTTCGGACGCCGTGTGGCGGCGTCTCGTGGTGGGCAGGAACGACAACGGCGCCATGGGGCGCCGAAGGGGGGAAATCGGTCAGGTGCTCAGCTGCCGATCCGCTCGGAGCGGATCAGAGCGGCTTCTCGCGACGGGTCTCGAGGTAGGCCTTGATCGACCAGACGGCTTCCTGCGACAGGATGCCCTCGAACGGCGGCATGTAGACCGCGCCGTTGCGGACCTTGCCACGGCGGACGCTGCCGCTGAAGTAGTCGTCGATCTCGCGCACGCAGGCGGCCTTGCGGCGTGCGTCCTTGGCGTTGGCGCAGTCGTTGTCGAGCTTGCGCAGGTCGGGCGCGATGCCGCCGGAGATGGCTTCCAGGCCGTGGCAGCGGGCGCAGTTCTGGTTGTAGGCCGAGCTGCCGATGGCGACCGCCTTGTCGTTGCCGCGGTAGGGGTTGTCGGGCAGCCAGTCGGCGCCGAGCTGCGGCAGGCTGCTGGTGTCGACCGCCTGGGGCGTGACGTCACCGTGGGCGACGGCCCAGGTGCTGAGGCCGGCCAGGCCGGCGAAGGCGAGGGCGGCGAGGGTGCGGGCGACGGGGCGCAGGGTCAGGGAGCGGGGCATCGGCATGTCTCCAGGATCGTTGAGGATGGGTGCTTGGACGGCATGTCTGCAATGCCCGTGCCAACGGCTTCCAGCGCGTCCGCCCGGGGACTCCGGCCGCCTGCTTGAGGGGTTGTCCGGGTGTCCTGTTGCGAGCTGGCGCGGATGGGACAGGGGTGGCCGGGTGACAACCCGGTGTCCCGTTCGAGGTGTTCCATCGTGTGACACCCTCGGGACAGTCCCGGGTGGCGGGACGTGTCACGCTCCACGATCCTTCGGCCCGCGTCGTCACCGTCCCATCTTCCTGAGGAGCCCTGCATGTCCACGAGTTACCTGCCGCCGATCGGCAGCGCACGCGCCCGACTGCAGGCGGACGAACCCCGCCGCCCGATCGCCTCGGCGCTGCAACTGCCCGAGGAACACGTCGAGCGCATCGACCAGTCGCACGAGCGTTGCCAGGCGCTCGGCCTGTCGCGCATCGAGCGGCCCGACTTCTCGCCGCTCGGCCGCACCGACCTGTCGGTGGTGCGCGAGCGCAACCACCGCCTCTACACCCATGCCGCGCCGGTGATGGAGATGCTGCACGACCAGATCGTCGAGTCGCAGAGCATGGTGGTGCTGACCGACGCGACCGGCGTGATCCTGCATTCGATCGGCGTCGACGACTTCCTCAGCCGTGCCTCCAAGGTGGCGCTGGCGCCGGGCGCCAATTGGTCCGAGCAGTACAAGGGCACCAACGCGGTCGGCACCGCGCTGATCGAGGAACGCCCGGTGCTGGTCCACGCCGACGAGCACTACCTGCACGCCAACCATTTCCTGACCTGCTCGGCCGCGCCCATCCTTGACCCGCGCGGCAACATCCTGGGCGTGCTCGACGTCTCGGGCGATCACCGCGGCTACCACCAGCACACGATGGGGCTGGTCAAGATGAGCGCGCGGATGATCGAGAACCACTGGCTCACCGACGACTACCGCAACGTCATGCGCCTGCACTTCCACAGCCGCGTCGAGTTCATCGGCACGCTGATGGAGGGCATCGTCGCCGTCAGCCAGGACGGCAAGCTCGTGGGCGCCAACCGTGGCGCGCTGGAGCAGCTGGGCCTGAGCGGCGCGGCGCTGCGCATGCACTCGCTGAGCACGCTGTTCGGCACGACGGTGGCCGCGCTGGTCGACCGCTTCCGTTCGCCGCTGGCCACGCCGCTGCCGCTGGAGACCAACAACGGCCGCCAGTTCCACGTCTACGCGCGCTTCAACTGGCCGGTCTGGCAGAGCTTCGACACGATGCTGCGCGAGCAGACTGGCGAGCCGGCCTCGGCGGGTGATGCGGCCCCTGCGGCCAGTCATTCCGCAACCGCCGCCGATGCGGCGAACACGTCCGGCGCGACCGGTCAGCCGGCATCGGCCGCGGTCCAGCCGTCGACTTCGGGCGGGACCGCCCAGCGCGAAGGCCTGGCCCGCCTGGCGACCGGCGACGCCCAGGTCGGGGCGCTGCTCGACAAGATCCGGCGAGTGCTCAACCGCGACATCCCGATCCTCGTGCTGGGCGAGACCGGCACCGGCAAGGAACTGCTGGCACGAGCGATCCACCAGGATTCGGACCGCGCCAAGCAGCCCTTCGTGGCGGTCAACTGCGCGTCGATCCCTGACACGCTGATCGAGGCCGAGCTGTTCGGCTACGAGGAAGGCGCCTTCACCGGTGCGCGCCGCAAGGGCGCCGTTGGCAAGATCGTCCAGGCCAATGGCGGCACGCTGTTCCTCGACGAGATCGGCGACATGCCGATCGCCCTTCAGGCCCACCTGCTGCGGGTGCTGCAGGAGCGCCAGGTGACACCGCTGGGCAGCGCCAAGTCGGTGGCGGTCGACGTGATGCTGGTCTGCGCGACCCACCGCAACCTGCGCGAGATGATCGAGCAGAAGACCTTCCGCGAGGACCTCTACTACCGCCTGAACGGTCTGGCCGTGCGCCTGCCGCCGCTGCGTGAACGCAGCGACCTGATGCCGCTGGTCGAGCGCATCCTCGAACGCGAATGCGGCCGCAACGCGCCCACGCTCAGCACCGAGGTCGTGCGCCTGTTCCAGGCCTATGCCTGGCCCGGCAACGTGCGCCAGCTGTTCAACGTGCTGCGCACCGCCTGCGTGATGGCGGCGGGTGAACGGGTGATCACGCGCGACCACCTGTCCGACGACTTCATCGAGGACGCGCGCCGCGCGCTCGACGAACGCCAGGCCCGCCAGGCCGTGCAGCCGGAGCCGGCGAGCGAGCCCGCGCCGGCCACGGCCAACGCGGCGAGCGCGCCGTTCCAGCCCGCCACTTCGCGGGCCGCCTCCGGCGATGCGTCCTCGCTGTCCTCGGCCACCTTGCCGCCGGGGGTCGGGCGTGGCATGCCGGTCGAGTCCACGCCGCGCTCGCTGGAGGACATCGAGCTGATGTCGATCCGCACGGCGGTGGAGGCGGCCGGCGGCAACATCTCGGTGGCGGCCAAGCAGCTGGGCATCAGCCGCAACACCATCTACCGCAAGCTGCGCTGGAACAAGCCGGCCTGATGTCCGGGATGCGTGTTGCGCGCCAGTTGCGCGATCAGCGGCCTTCCGGGCGGCTGGCAGGGGCCGCGTCGAAGGCACGGTCCTCCAGCTCGCGCCAGGCCCGCTGCCAGTTCAGCGCGTGGCGTTCGCTGCGGGTGAAGCGCGCGTCCACGCCCGGCAACTGCGCCGGGGCGGGTTCGGTCTCGCCGATGCCAGCGGACTGCGCGGCGCTCACGGCCTCGCGCAGGGCCTGCCAGTACGCGGCCTGCGCGTCCGGCGTCGCCAGCCGGTCGACAGGCCCCTGTTCGGGCAGCCAGCGCGGCGGTCGCCGGGGTGTGGCCGACGACAGGGCGGAGGCGATCTGCTGCAGCTGCGCGGTGCCGGCCTCGATGCCGTCGAGCGTGGCGTCGCGCAGGTCGGGTGCGCCGTCGCTCCAGGACAGGCCGTGGGCGCTGACGATGCCGCTCGGCGCATGCGACCACAGTGTCACCGCCGTGCCCGGCGTGCGTTCGACGCGCCACCAGTGCCACGGCCCGAGCCGGCCCTGTTCACCGTCCAGCAGCCGCTGGGGGCGCGGGATCGATGGCGGCTCGCCGAGGTCGGCGGCGTGTTCACCGAGCCGCGCCTGCAGCCGTTCGCTGCAATGCGCGCAACGCTCGGCCATCGCGGCGGCGACGTCGGCGTGGGCCCACAGCCGCACCGAGGCGTCGAGTCCGGCCAGCCCCAGCACCAGCTCGGGACGTGGCCACGGCGCGATCGCGTCGGTCAGCGTCCGGCCGAAGCGGCAGCGGATGTCGGCCGACAAGGCCCTGCCGTATGCCGCGCTCGGCCCGGCGCCCACCAGCCACGTGCGAGGGCCGTCGAACAGCAGCAGCAGGTTGGAGATGGCCCCCCGGTTGCCGGCATCGGTGTCGCCGGCGGCGCCCGGCAGCAGCCACAGGTCCGGCGCGAGTGCCTGCCAGCCGGCGATGGCGGGTGCGCCGGGCGTGGCCGTGCAGGCCGGGGCGGCGACCTGGTTGGACAGGTTCACAGGTTCGGCCGCCGCGCTGCCGACGCCCAGCGTCAGGGCGCAGGCCAGCCGGGCGGCGGTGCGGCGGGTCGGGAACGGTCGGAAACGCATCGTCGACGGGGGACTGCGGGCGCGACACAGTGTCACGCACCTGTCCGGACAGCATAGGCGCAGCCGTGCGAAGCGGAACCCCCGGCCAGATCCGGTGCGCGGGCGCGGCGTCTGTGTCGCGTTGGAACAATGTTCCAGCTCGTGGTCGGGCCTTGCGGCGGCTTTGTCGGCCTCGGCCTTGGTGTTTTCCAGCAGTGCGAACGGTCGTTCGATCGACGCGCACGTCAACTTGACGCCGCGGCATGGCGGCATGTCTCTTGCTGAATATCGGGTTGACACCGCCCCGCGTGTCGGCGCCCTGGCGCTGTCGGCCGGGCGGCCGATGAACCAGGAGAGGAAGTACATCCATGCGGGGTCTGACGTGAAGCTGGTGGTGCTCAAGGGCGGCGCAGACGCCGTGCCGCTGCCCCAGCGCAGCCAGGTGGCCCACATGCCGCCCAGCCGGACAGCCGGCGCGGCGGCGCTGTCCGGCGACGGCCGTCACTGGCTGATGGTCAACGTGACGCCGGCCGTGGCCGACCAGCTCGCCACCGATGCGCGGCTGCTGCGCCATCCGGGGCTGGCCGATGCCGCCGTGCGCACCGTCGTGCTGACGGATGCGCAGATGGACCACGTCACCGGCCTGCTGAGCCTGCGCGACGGTGCGCCGATCCACCTGTTCGCCACGCCGGCCGTGTTCGAGGAACTGAGCCACACGCTGCCGGTGCTGCCGATGCTGGAGCACTACTGCGGCGTGCATTGGCACGTGATCCCGGTGGCGGGCGAATGCCGCAGCGCGGTGTTCCAGGTCGACGGCCAGCCGCAGCTCGAATTCACCGCCGTGGCGACCGACGGTCCGTTGCCGCGTCACAGCCAGCAACCATCGGGGCCGCAGGTCGGCTCGACCATCGCGCTGGCGGTGCGGGACCTCGTGACGGGTCAGCGCTTCTTCTGCGCCTCCAGCGTGGCCGGCGTCGGCGCGATGGCCGGCGAGTGGATGCGCGAGGCCGACTGCGTGCTGCTGGGTGGCAGCCCGTCGCTGCCGGCCCATGAGGCGATCCCGGCACCGCGCTGGACGCCGGACGCCGCCAACGAGCCGTGGAGTGCGCTGGAGGGCGCCCGGGCGCGGCGGCGGCTGCTGCTCGAATCGGTCGACGACGCCCAGGCGCCGGTGCGCGACCAGCTGATCGCGCGCTGGGGCCTGGAGCCGGCGGCCGACCGCATGGAGGTGGAACTCTGATGAACGCCGACAAGGCAGGGCCGATCCTGCGCATCGAACGGCTGGTCAAGCGCTATGGCGAACGGGTGGCGCTGAACGGGCTGGATCTGGTGATCCCGCCGGGCCAGCGGGTCGCCCTGCTGGGGCCCAACGGCGCCGGCAAGTCGACGCTGTTCCAGGTGCTGACAGGGCTGTTCGCGGCCGACGAGGGCGAGGTCGAGGTCGCCGGCATTGCCGTGCGGCAGTCGCCGGCCGCCGCGCTGCGCCACATCGGCGTGGTGTTCCAGCAGATGTCGCTGGACCTGGACCTGTCGGTCGAGCGCAACCTGCGTTTCCACGCCGACCTGCACGGCCTGCCGCGTGGCATCACGACCGAGCGCATCGCGCTGGGCTGTGCCGCGATGGGGCTGGGTGCCGAACTCGGCCGCACGGTGCGCGAGCTGTCGGGCGGCAACCGCCGCAAGGTCGAGCTGGTGCGCTCGCTGCTGCACCGCCCGGCGCTGGTGCTGATGGACGAGCCGACCGTCGGGCTGGATCCGAAGTCGCGCCGCGACCTGCTGGCCGCCATCCAGGCCGATGTCGCCGCACGCGGCAGCAGCGTGCTGTGGGCCACCCACCTGGTCGAGGAGGCCGAGGCCGCCGACCGCGTGGTGGTGCTGCACAAGGGCCGACTGCTGGCCGATGGCACGCCTGCCGAGGTCGCCGCCGCGCTCGGCGGCAGCCGGCTGGAGGAAGCCTTCATCCAGGCGACCACCTGATCCGATGCGGACCGCCCCTCGAAGGGCGGCCGGTTCCACAACGAAGGAGACAACGATGGACCTCACCCGACCCGAATCGACCGGCGGCCTGCGCCGCCTGGCCGCCGCCACGCTGATCGCGCTGGGCGCCACCTGCGCGGCCGGCGCGCACGCCCAGGGCGTCGCCTACGTGTCCAGCGAGAAGGACAACACGCTGACGGTGCTCGACCTGAAGACGATGGCCGTGACCGGCACCGTGCCGACCTGCAAGCGCCCGCGCCACCTGCGCCTGATGCCCGACGGCAAGCAGCTGATGACGGCTTGCGGCGACTCCGGCCAGGCCGACGTCATCGACCTGGCGACCCGGCAGTCGGTCAAGAAGGTACCGATGGGCGAGGACCCGGAGGCCTTCGACCTGTCGCCCGACGGCAAGACGCTCTACGTCTCCAGCGAGGAAGATGGCGCGCTGACCATCATCGACATCGCCAGCGGCAAGCAGAAGCAGGTCGAGGTCGGCAAGGAGCCCGAGGGTGTCAAGGTCAGCCATGACGGCAAGCTGGTCTACGTGACCTCCGAGGTCGCCAGCCTGGTCCACGTCATCGACACCGCGACGCAGAAGGTCGTCAAGAACATCAAGGTCGGCAAGCGGCCGCGCCGCTTCGGCCTGACGCCCGACGGCTCGCAGCTGTGGGTCACCAACGAGCTGGGCGCCAGCGTCAGCATCATCGACACCCGCAAGCTCGAGGTGGTCGGCACCATCAAGTTCGAGGTCAAGGGCGCCCGCGCCAGCGACATCACGCCGGTCGGCATCGAGATGAGCGCCGACGGCAAGCGCGCCTACGTGGCGCTGGGCCGTGCCAACCATGTCGCCTTCGTCGACGTGGCCGAGCGCAAGGTCACCGACCTGGTGCTGGCCGGCAAGCGCGCCTGGGGCCTGGGCCTGAACAAGGCGCAGGACCGGCTCTACGTCGTCAACGGCCTGTCCGACGACCTGACCATCGTCGACGTGCCGGCCGCCAAGGCCATCAAGACCGTGCCGGTCGGCCGCGTGCCCTACGGCGTGCTGGTGGTCGAGTGAGGGCGGGTCCGATGCGCCTGCGACCCGTGACGATCCGGCTGGCCGCGCTGGGGCTGCTGTGCGGCGCCGGCATGGTGCAGGCCGCCGCCTTCAAGGCCGTGCTGATCGCGCCGGATGACGATCCGCGACTGGACCGCAACCGCATCGAGCGGGCCTACCTCGGCCAGACCGGCGGTCCGGCGGCCGACGGCATCCGCGTCGCGCTGAAGGAAGCCGGCATGGAACTGGACGCGGCCGGCGCCTCGGTCACCTTCGAGGTCGTCAACGTCGCCGCCACGCCCGAGGCCGCCCGCGCGGCGGCCGAGAAGGCCGAGAAGGCCGGGGCGACCTTCCTGCTGACCGACCTGCCGCCGGCGGCGACGCTGGCGGTGGCCGATGCCGTCAAGCTGCCGGTCATCAACGTCGGCGACCCCAGCGACGCGCTGCGCGAGAAGGACTGCCGCGCCCGCCTGTTCCACACCCTGCCCAGCGACCGCATGCGCGCCGATGCGCTGGCGCAGACGCTGGTGGCGCAGAAGTGGATGAACGTGCTGCTGCTGACCGGCCCGACCCCGGCCGACGCACAACGCAGTGCCACCGCGCAGGCTGCCATCAAGCGTTACGGCCTGAAGCTGGCCGGCACCAAGCCGTTCAAGCTTTCGGGTGATCCGCGCGAGCGCGACCTGGCCAACCCGGCGCTGCTGACCCAGGGCAGCTACGACGTCGTCTGGGTGGTCGACAGCGACGGCGAGTTCGCCCGCAGCCTGCCCTATCGCACGGTGCTGCCGCGTCCGGTGGTCGGCGATGCCGGGCTGACGGCGGTGGCCTGGCATGCGCAGTACGAGCGCTACGGCGCGCCGCAGGTCTCGCGCCGCTTCACGCGCGACGCCAAGCGGCCGATGGGCGGCCACGAGTGGTCGGCCTGGATGGCCGGCAAGGCGATTGCCGCCGCAGCGGTCGAAGCGCCGAAGGGCCCGGCCGCCGCCGTCCACAAGGCCTTTGCCGCGCTGGAGCTGGACGGCTCCAAGGGCGTCACGATGGGCTTCCGCCCGTGGGATGGCCAGATGCGCCAGACGATGCTGATGACCGATGGCCAGGGCGTTGTCGCGGTGGCCCCGCCCGACGGCATCCTGCACCCGAAGAACAAGCTCGACACCCTGGGCGGCGACGCGCCCGAGAAGCTCTGCAAGGCACGAGGATGAGCCCGACACACGACCGGGCCAGCGCCCGGACCGGCCTGCCGCACGCGCTGCAGGCGATGTGGGCGATCGTCGCCCGCGAGCTGGCCAAGTTCCTGCGCCAGACCGGCCGGCTGGTGTCGGCGCTGGTGCGTCCGCTGCTGTGGCTGGCGGTGTTCGCGGCCGGCTTCCGCAACGTCTTCGGCGTGGCCATCGCCGAGCCCTACGACACCTACATTCCCTATGACGTCTACATCGCGCCCGGCCTGATCGGCATGGTGCTGCTGTTCAACGGCATGCAGTCCAGCCTGGCGATGGTCTACGACCGCGAGATGGGCCTGATGCGCCTGCTGCTGACGGCGCCGCTGCCGCGGCCGTGGATCCTGCTGTCCAAGCTGGTGGCGACCGCCGTGCTGTCGCTGCTGCAGGCCGGCGCCTTCGTCGTCATCGCCTGGCTGCTGGGCACCGAGCTGCCGGTCTGGGGGCCGCAGACGCCGCACGTCATCGTCGCGGCCGTCAGTGCGGCGCTGATGCTGGGCGCGCTGGGCCTGCTGCTGAGCGTGCACATCAAGCAGCTCGAGAACTTCGCCGGCACGATGAACTTCGTCATCTTCCCGATGTACTTCATGTCGACCGCGCTCTACCCGCTGTGGAAGCTGGAGGAATCGGGCGCGACCTGGGTCTACCAGATCGCCCGCTTCAACCCGTTCACGCATGCGGTGGAGTGGATGCGCTACGCGCTCTACGACAAGGACCCGGGCCTGTCACCGTGGATCGTGCTGGGCACGCTGGCCATCTGCTTCGGCGTCGCCAGCTGGGGCTATGACCCGCAGCGTGGCTTCGGTGCGCTGACCAAGCGGGGCGGTTGACATGGCGCTGTTCAAGCTCACGAACCGTCCGGCCCGGGACGGTGCCCCGGCGATCGAGCCGATCTGGCTGGAATGGCTGACGCTCGGCGGCCTGCTGGTCTTCGCGACCTGGCTGCTCGGCATGCGCGGCGTCTGGGGCCTGCTGCTGCGCTCGGATCCGACCGGGCTGACGCTGGTGATCATCGTGGTCTTCGCCGGCTCGACGCTGTGGTGCGGTGCCCGCTCGCGCGAGCTGCAACGCCAGCGCCGCCTGATGGAGCAGGCCCGCCTGCGTCCGGTCGCCGGCCTGGCCGAACACGACGCCGACGGCTGGGCCGCGAGCTACTGGGCCGCGCTGGCCGCATCCCCGCGTGACGCCGACGCGCCGCTGGACCTGCTGCTGGAACAGGCGCAGGGGCCGCACCACACCGCCTGGTGGGTCAACGGCATCCAGCTCAAGCTGGGTCTGCTGGGCAAGGTGATCGGCTTCTCGATCCTGGCCATCCAGATCGGGCAGGTGCAGAGCTTCGACCCGAACCAGACCCAGGATCTGCTGCGCACGCTGACCTCGGGCCTGGGCATCGCGCTGCTGACGACGATGGTCGGCCTGGTCGGCAACATCGTGCTGGGCCTGCAGCTGACGCGTCTGGACCGCTACGCCGACGCGCTGGTGGCCGACTGCCAGCGCATCGGCCTGCGCCTGCGCAACGGCGGCGAGGGCTGAGACATGGCCCGTTCGCGTCGAGCCCGCAGCGGCCGGGAAGCCGAGGTCGATCCGTTCTACGACATGTTGTTCAACATGCTGATCGCCTTCGTCTTCTGCTTCCTGATCGCGCTGCTGGCGATGAACCCGAAGGCGCTGAAGGCCGGCGACATCCCGGCCAAGGCCGAATACATCGTCACCGTGTCCTGGCCCGACCTGAACCCGAACGACATCGACACCTGGGTGCAGGACCCGGGCGGCAACCTGGTCTGGTTCCGCGCCCGCGAGGCCGGGCTGATGCACCTCGACCGCGACGACCGCGGCCTGGCCAACGACACCATCGTGGTCAACGGCCGCCAGGTCGTGAACCCGCTGAACCAGGAGGTGGTGACGCTGCGCGGCATCGCCGCCGGCGAGTACACCGTCAACGCGCACTACTACGACAGCAAGGACGGTCAGCCGGTCGAGGTCACGGTCAGCATCGTCAAGGTCAACCCGCGTGCCGAGGTCGTGTACTACGGCACCGTCACGCTGGCCCGCAAGGGCGACGAGGCCACCGCCGCCCGCTTCACGCTGCTGCCCGACGGCGCCGTCACCAACATCAACACGCTGCCGAAAACGTTGGTGCAGCGGCTCTGAAGCCGCTGCACGCCACCCGCCCCCGATCAGAAGAACGACTCCGAGACACGCATGACCCTCGCCCTGACCCTCACCTTCGTCGTGCTGGCCGCGCTGACCGTGCTGGCCCTGCTGTGGTCGCGCTGGCCGGGCTGGCTCAAGGGCCTGCTGGTGGCCGGCGTCGCCATCTTCTATTTCTGGGCCGACACGGCGGTGCACAACCTGTCGGGCTGGCCGACCTCCGACGCGCTGCCCGAGCGTTTCGTGCTGCTGGCCGCCGTCATCGAGGAGCCGACCAACAAGGGCCCGGGCGCGCTGTTCGTCTGGGTCCAGGCGCTGGAGGACGGCAAGCCGGTGCGCCAGCCGCGCGGCTACCAGCTGCCCTATGCGAAGGACCTGCACGCGCTGCTCAACGAAGGCATCAAGAAGTCGCGCCAGGGGGTCACGCAAATGGGCCAGGCCGAACCGAAGGCCGGCAAGAAGGGTCTGAACTGGCTCAGGCCGGGCAGCGACGAGCAGGTCGTCAAGATCCGCGACCTGCCGGCGCCCCAGCTGCCGGAGAAGTGACATGCGCCTGCCGATGCACCCCCCGCGACCGGGCCTGAGCGGCCCGCTGCGCCGCACGCTGCTGGCGGCGCTGATCGGCGCGGCGATCGTGGCCCTGGTGATGCTGTCCGGCTGCGGCCAGGGCGGCGCTGCGGCGGCGATGTTCCCGCTGGAGGGCGGCCATCGCTGGGTCTATCGCCAGACCAGCGAGTGGGAGAACAACACCGTCGAACACGACGAGGTCGTGCTGCGCAGCCTGGGTCAGGAAGACCTGCCGGGCATTGGCCGGGCCTGGCACCGGCGCAGCGAGTCCGGCGTCGACTACTGGCTGCGCAGCGACGACACCGGCATCTACCGCGTCGCCAGCAAGAACGACACGCTGCCCGACCCGGTGGCCGATCCGGCGCCGCGTTACGTGCTGCGCCAGCCGCTGGTCGTCGGCACGCAATGGCAGGCCAGCACGACGGCCTACCTGCTGCGGCGCCGGCAGGAGTTCCCGCCCGAGATCCGCCACAGCCACGCGCCGGTCGTCATGACCTACACGATCGAGGCGGTCGGCCAGACCGTCGACAGCCCGGCCGGGCGCTTCGGCCAGTGCATCAAGGTCAGCGGCACCGCGCAGATGCGGCTGTTCGCCGACCCGGTGCAGGGCTGGCGCGACATGCCGCTGACCACCGCCGAGTGGTATTGCCCCGGGCCGGGGCTGGTGCGCGTCGAGCGTGTCGAGCCGGCCAACTCGACCTTCCTGCTGGGGGGCAAGCAGACCCTGGAGCTGAACGAATGGCAATGACCCTTCGCCGCCGTCGCCTGCTGGCGTGGCTGGCGTCCTGCAGCGCCGGATCGGCCGCTGCGCTGCCGGTGGCGAGCCTGGCCCAGCCCGGCCGCTTCCCGCTGCGTCCCGTCACGCTGTGGGTGCCCTGGCCCGCCGGTGGCGCGACCGACCTGACGATGCGCCTGCTGGCCGAGCTGGCCAGCCAGAAGCTGGGTCAGCGCGTGGTGGTCGAGAACCGCTCCGGTGCCGGCGGCACGCTGGCGATGCCGGTGCTGCAGCAGGCCGCGCCCGATGGCTACACCATCGCCCAGCTGCCGCAGCCGGTGCTGCGCGCCCCGCATGTCCAGCGGGTGCTGTGGGACCCGATCCGCGACACCACCCCGATCCTGCAGCTGACGGGCGTGACCTTCGGCATCGTCGTGCAGGCTGGCAGCGAGCTGCGCAGCGTCGAGGACCTGTTCACCTGGGCCCGCCAGCGCCCCGGCGAGCTGACCGTCGCGACCAACGGCGTCGGCACCACGCCGCATGTCGTGCTGGACGACCTGTTCGGCCGCCGCAACCTGACCTACACCCACGTGCCGTACAAGGGCACGGCCGAGCAGATGCTGGCGGTGTCGTCGGGCCAGGTGATGGTCGGCGTCAACTCGAACGGCTTCGCGCCCTTCGTCGACAGCGGCAAGCTGCGCCTGCTGGCCACCTTCGGCGCCCACCGCACCCAGCGCTGGCCGCAGGTGCCGACGCTCAAGGAGCTGGGCTACGGCATCGTCGCGACCTCGCCCTATGGACTGGTCGGCCCGCGTGGCATGCCGGCGGAGGTCGTGCAGGTGCTGCACGAGGCCTTCCGTGCCGCGCTCAACGACCCGGTCCATGTGGCCGAGCTGGCCAAGTACGACCAGTCGGTCGACTACCTCGGTCCGGACGACTACGGCCGCGCGCTGCGCGAGGCCTATGCGACCGAGAAACGCACCGTCGAGCGGCTCGGGCTGAACAAGGGCGGGCAGGGCGGTTGAGGCGTCGCCACCGGCCCGTCTGGCCCGAGGCTCAGCGCAGCGGCGCGGCCAACACCAGCGTCCAGTAGCGCACGCCGAAGCGGTTGGCGACACAGGCCAGCCCGATCTCGCGCATGCGCGGCGCCATCAGGTTGGCGCAGTGGTCGTCGCTGGCGGTCCACAGGTCGAGCACGGCGGCCACGTCCAGCGCCGTCCGACCGCTCGCCGAGGTCCGGCCCCGGGCGATGTTCTCGGCCGTCGTCGAATAGGCGTAGCCCGCTGCCGTCACCCGTGCGGCGGGCGAGCTGCCGTCCAGGCCGACGTGGTCGAAGTAGGCGTGGTCGGCCATCTCCAGCGTGTGGGCGCGTGCGGCCTCGTACAGCACGGCGTTCCAGGTGACGGCGCTGGCGGCGGCGAAGCTGCCGCGGCTGCCGCAGCTGCGGGCATGGGATCGCAGCAGCGACAGGCGGGTCTCGATCTCGCTGACCATCGCCGCCTGACCGCAGTTCGCCTCGCCGACCGGCTGCACCGCCTCGCCGACGAAGGCCTGGGCGGCGGTGCCCGGGTCGCTGGCCGGATCACCGCCATTGCCACCACCACCCCCGCCACCGCAGGCGGCCAGCAGCACGCTCAGGCCGAGGCTCAGCCCGGCCGCCCATCTGGCGGACGAGTTCCGGCCGACCCGGCGATTCGGCCGGATCAGGCACGGGCAAGGCGGGCCGTCACGGGACGGCGATGGAGCGGGCGTGAGCGTCATGGCGGCGGGCCGTCTCGCGCCGGTGTGCGGCGGATCGGCATCCCTGTCGTGTGTTCGGAGAAGGCGCAGGAGCGAGCTGCGTCGACCGACTCGACAATACGGCTTCGGTTGCCCACGCGGAATGGGCACCGTGCGCATTTCTTTCATTTCAGGCCGATTCGTCGTGGTCGGCGCCACGTTCACCGTAGAAGTCCCGAGTCCAACCGAATCACCTGATGCTTGCCTACCGCCACGCCTTCCACGCCGGCAACCACGCCGACGTTCTCAAGCACCTCGTGCTGGTGCAGGTCCTGCGCCACATGGCCCTGAAGGACAAGCCGTACCGGCTGGTCGACACCCATGCGGGCGGCGGCGGTTATGCGCTCGACAGCGTCCAGGCGCAGAAGAAGGGCGAGTACCTGCAGGGCATCGCGCGGCTGTGGGACGCCGCCGACGGCGACGACACGCCCGACGCCGTGACCGACTACCTCGACCTCGTCCGGGCCTTCAACACCCGCCTGAACACCGATCCCGATGCGAAGCCGGCCAACCTGCCGCTGCGCCACTACCCGGGCTCGCCGGCCATCGCGCAGGCGCTGCTGCGGCCGATGGACCAGCTGCGGCTGTTCGAGCTGCACCCGACCGAACACGCCATCCTGGCCGACCACCTCGGCGGCGCGCGCGGCGTGCAGATCGCCCAGGTCGACGGCTTCGAGGCGCTGAAGGGCCAGCTGCCGCCGCCGTCACGGCGCGGGGTCGTGCTGATGGATCCGTCCTACGAGCTGGTGTCGGACTACGGCAAGGTGGTCGACAGCCTGCGCGATGCGCTCAAGCGCTTTGCCGAAGGCGTCTACGTGGTCTGGTACCCGCAGGTCAGCCGGGTCGAGGCCAGCCAGCTGCCGCGCCGCCTGCAGGCGCTGGCGCCGAAGGGCTGGCTGCATGCGCGCATCAGCGTGCAGCAGCCCGATGCGCAGGGCTTCGGGCTGATCGGCAGCGGCATGTTCATCCTGAACCCGCCCTACACGCTGCACGCCACGCTGGCGGCCTGCCTGCCGTGGCTGGTCGACCGGCTGGCGCAGCACCCGCACGCCAGCTACCTGCTCGACCAGCACGTGGTCTGAGGCCGCGTCAGTCCAGCGCCGCCGCAACCGCCTCGGCCTGTTCCAGCAACGCGGTCGCCAGCCGCGTCAGCCCGGGCGCGTGGTGACGCACGCAGGTCTTGACCTGGCGGGACAGCAGCATCGTCGCGACATGCCAGTGGTAGCGCGGCAGCAGCTGCGGGTCGGCGCCGGCATCCAGGCAGGTCTGCGGCCAGGCGGTCAGCGGCCCGGCCAGGTCGTGCGCCCGGCCCGGGTCGACGAGGCCGATCAGCATCAGGCGGGTCGACAGCATCGCCAGGTCCCAGGCCGGGTCGCCCACCCGCAGGCTGTCCAGGTCGATGAAGGCGATGCGGCCGTCCGCCCCGCGCAGCAGGTTGCCGGTGTGCAGGTCGCCATGCAGCAACGCGGCCGGTGCGGGTCGCCGCGACGCCAGCCGCACCGCCTGCCGACCCAGCCGGTCGGCCAGCGCGCGTGATCGGTCGGCCAGGCCGGGCAAGGTGGCCTCGATGCGCCGCATCACCTTGCGGTCGAGCTGGGCGTGGGCCTCGGCGATGCCGAAACGGGGCAGGCGCTCCAGGCCGTCCAGCGGCTGGCGGTGCAGCGCGACCAGCGCCGTCGCCGCCTGCTGCAGCACGCGCGTCCAGCCGTCACGCGCTGCGGCTTCTTCCAGGCGCTCGCCGGGCAGGAAACGTTCCCAGCGCAGCGCGATCGTGCCCGGCTCCGGATGGGGGCTGCGCGGTGCCTCGGCCAGCGGCTCGGCCATGACCCAGCGCCGCGACGGCGAGTGCCAGAGCCGCTGCAAGGTCGTCGCGTCGGCCATGCCGGTGCGCTGCGCCTTCATGACCCAGCCGGGCTCGACCGGCCCGGCGCGCCAGCGCAGTGCCAGCCGCTCGGCGGGCGAGTAGGACAGCAGCTCGGCGCGCAACGGCGCAGCGGACGGCCAGGCCGCCGCCTGTCCGGGCGGCAGGACCGACCGGATCTGCGCCGGCGACAGCCAGTCGGCCAGTGGCAGACCGCCCGGGTCGTCCGGCCAGCACCAGGCCCATGCCCGGGCCGGCGCCAGCCAGCGACCGGAACCGCAGGCCCGTACGGCGGTGGAGTCGGCGTCGGTGCCTGCCGCAGCAGCCGGCTCGAACCGCAGCGTGACACGCTCGTCGCCCGCGCCTTCCAGCCGGTAGACGACCTGCAGCTGCCGGCCGGGCAGGTGGTGCACGTTGTCGACCTCGGCGCGGACCGGCGCGCGGCCGAGCGCCCGGGCGAGTCCGCCATCGAGCCAGGCCGAGCCGAAACACCAGCGCCGCTGCGGGAAGTCGGCCGGTGCCGGCGCGTCCGGATCGTCGCCGTCGCGGTGCTGCCAGGGGATGTTCACGTGCCGATGTCCACGGGTTCTCGCCGTTGCGCATTCAGCCTGACGCGCACCGGCACCACCGCCACCGAGCCGTTCCCCGGCTTGTAGTCGCGCGTGGCCAGCATCTCGCGCAGCGTCAGCCCGCGCAGTCGACCCAGCAGCACCCGCAGGCTCCAGAAGTGCGCCACGACGACGGCGGTGTCGCCCGCCGCCAGCGTGGGCAGCAGCAGCGGCAGCAGCCCGGCGACCCGTCGCTCGACGTCGGCCAGGCTCTCGCCGCCGGGCATCGGCACGTCGACATGGTGATGGCGCAGGCGCAGCGGCTCGCCTGCCTTGCGGCGGCCGGTGTGTTCGCCGTAGTCGATCTCGCGCAGCGCGTCGTGGGTCTGCAGCACCAGCCCGTCGCGGCCGGCCTGGATGGCCCGGGCCGTCGCGCAGGCCCGCTGCAGCGTGCTGGCGTGCAAGGCGGCGAGCGGCCGGTCGCGCAGCAGCTCGGCCGCGTGACGGGCCTGGGCCTCGCCGACCGCATCGAGCGGCAGGTCGAGCCAGCCGACATGGCATTGGCCGTTGCCGGCCGTGCGGCCGTGTCGCACCAGGATCAGGGTGCCGGGGCGCGGCGACGATACCGGCGGCGCATTCATGCCGGGGCGCCCTGCAGCAGCCGCGCGTACAGCGCATCGAGCTGGTCGGCGCTGCGCTGCCAGCCGAAGGTCGCGGCACGGGCGGGCCCGGCTGCGCCCCTGGCGGCGCGCCGCACCGGGTCGCGCAACAGCGTGTCGATCGCTGCGGCCAGCGCCTCGATGTCCTCGGTTGGCACCAGGTCGGCCGGGCCGTCCGGACCGTCGCCGACCACCTCGGGGATCGCACCGGCGCGGCTGGCGACGATCGGCGTGGCGCAGGCCATCGCCTCGACCAGCATCAGCCCGTAGCCCTCCCAGCGCGACGGCGCGACCAGCAGGTCGATGGCCTGGTACAGCGTCGGCATGTCCTGCAGGTGTCCCGTCAGCAGGACCCGATCGGCCGGCAGGCTCAGCTCATGAGCCAGTGCCAGCAGCATGTCGCGCGTGGCCGTGTCATCGCTCGATCCGACCAGCAGCCAGCAGGCCTGCGGATGATCCTGGCGCAGCCGGGCGGCGGCGCGCAGCAGCAGGTCCTGGCCCTTCTGGCGGCACAGGCGACCGACCAGCGCGATCCAGGGCCGGCTGGCCAGCATCGGGTCGTCGGGCTGCAGGCGCGCAGCCAGACGCTGCCGCGCCGCCAGACGGGCGCCCGCGCCGTCGGCCGGCCGGAAGCGTGTGCCGTCGACGCCGTTGGGCACCACCAGGACCTGGCCGGCGGCGAGCCCGAGGCGGTCCTCGACATGGCCGGCGACCGCCGCCGAGCAGGCCAGCAAGGCGGCGCTGCGGGCGGCCAGCTGGCGGTCCAGCGGCAGGCTGCCGTCGGCCTGCCACTTGTTGTCGTACTGGTTGTGATAGTGGGCGACCAGCGGCAGACCGGCCGGCCCGAGCGCGGCGGCCTGCAGCCGGGCCTGCAGGTTGGGCTTGTAGGAATGGGTGTGCAGCAGGGCGATGCGGTGCCGTTGCAGCCAGTCGCCGAAGGCACCCTGGCGGGCGAACGCGCCGTCGCCCGCCGCGCTGCCGCTGACGCGGATGCCGGCAGCCTCGAAACGGGCCAGCCGCTCGGCCCGGGCCTCGGCGGCCTGCCCGCTGTGATCGGCGCTGTCGGCCGGCGGGCTCATCACGTACAGGTGCCGCTCCCAGCGGTCGGCCGGCAGCCGGGTCAGCAGTTGCCAGGCGGCCTCGGGCACGCCACCGAGTCCGGCGGTGTTGAGCACATGGCCGATCGGCACCCGGCCGGAACGTGGTGCCACGCTCAGACCCACGCCTGCACCCCTGCCAGCACCCGCGCCAAGGCCAGGGCCCGGTCCAGACGACGCGCGTAGGCGACCGGTTCGAGCGTGTCCTTCTTCAGCGCCAGGCCGAGGTAGTAGATCTCCGCGCAGAGCCGGTGCCAGCGCAGCCGCCGCTCGTCGTGCCGGATCTGCTCGGCGCTGCTGGCGTTGCTGGCGTTGCTGGCGCGGGCTTGCGCGCGTGCAGCCAGGCAGGCCTGCGCCAGCGCCTCGTGGTCGAGAAGTCGCTCACGGGATGCATCAGCGGCGAGGGCCGGCACGTCGTGTGTCAGCGACGCCAGCAGGATCGCCAGATCGCGCAGCGGGTCGCCGCGATGCGCCAGGTCGAAATCGGTGATCGACCAGACCGAGCCCTCGTCCGGCGCGCCGTGTCCGGGGTCCGTCGTCTCGGGCACCAGGAACTGCGAACAGACGAAATCGCCGTGGCAGAAGCCGGTTCGGGCGTCGATGTCGCCGGAGCCGGCATCGGGCAGGCGCTCGACGCCCTCGGCCAGCAGGGCCAGCGGCTCGGCCAGGTCCGGGCGCATCCAGGCGATCCAGGCCAGATCGGTGCGGGCCTGGGTTTGCCAGTGCGCGTTGCTGCGCAAGGCCAGCGTCGGCACGTCCAGCTGCTGCAGATGCGCATGACGCCGGGCGATGCCCGCCAGCCAGCCGGCCGCGTTGGCGGGCGTGACCCGGTCGGCCAGGTCGTCGCCGGCCAGGCAGGTCTGGAAATACAGCGCCCGCTGCGGGTTCAGCGCGACCGGGGCCGAGACCCGGTAGCCACACGCCTGCGCGCCGCCCGGCTGGCGCTGCACGGCCTCGTCGATCAGCCCGAGCAGGCCGTAGGCCTGGGCATAGCGCGAGCGGCGCTTGAACTTGCCGATGCCGACGCGGCCGTCGGCATGGCGCAGCCGGAAGGTCAGGCGCCGCAGCGGCACGTAGCGCAGGATCTGCAGCGTTGCGCCGTCGGGCATCGCCGCCAGCCAGCCGGCCATCTCCGACAGGTAGGGGTCGTGCGGCAGGCGCAGCCAGTCGATGCGCGGTGCGCCCGGCGTGCGCAGGTCGGCGCTCAAGGTGTAGGCGGCCAGTCCGAAGGCGACGCCGGGGTCGCGTTGTTGGATCGACCAGTAGGCGCGCTCCAGCGTCCAGCGGCCGTCGGGCTGGCGCACGCCCTTGAGCTCGGCCTGGATCCGCGCGCCGACCGGTGCCGCCGGTCCGAGCCGGATCGCCTCGCGCAGCGCCTGCACCTGGGCGGCCCAGGGGTGCCGGTCGTCGACCACGGCGTAAGGGCGGCGCGCCACGGTGTCGTCGCCTGTCACGCTGACCGCCATCTCGCGCCCTCCTGCACGGCGGCGCCGAACAGCCGGCGGTAGGCGCCTTCGCGGCCGATCAGCTCGTCGTGCCGGCCCTGCTGGACGATGCGGCCGTCCTGCAGCACGACGATCAGGTCGGCGTCCAGCACGCTGTGCAGCTGGTGGGCGATGACGATGCTGGTGCGCCCGGCATGGGCCGAGGCGATGGCCGCCCGCACCTGCCGCTCGGAGGTCGCGTCCAGCGCCGAGGTCGGCTCGTCCAGCAGCAGGATCGGCGGATCCTTGATCAGCGCGCGCGCCAGGCACAGGCGCTGGCGCTGGCCGCCCGACAGCGTCGCGCCGCCCGGTCCCAGCACATGTTCGTAGCCGCCGGGCAGGCCGGTGATGAAGTCGTGCGCCTGGGCCAGCCGGGCGGCGGCCTCGATCTGCGCGTCGCTGGCGTCGTCGCGGCCGTAGGCGATGTTGTCGCGCACGCGGCTGCCCGACAGCAGGTTGTCCTGCAGCACCATGCCGATCTGCTCGCGCAGCGATCGGCGCTTCCAGCGCCGCAGGTCCGTGCCGTCGATGCAGACGCGGCCGGCGTGCGGCTCGACCAGTCGCACCAGCAGGCGGGCCAGCGTCGACTTGCCCGCGCCCGACGGCCCGACGATCGCCACCCGCGTGCCGGCGGGGATGTGCAGGTCGATGTCGTGCAGCACGGTGCGGCCCTCGTGGCGCACGCTGACATGGTCGAAGCGGATGTCGCCGCGCAGCGCAGGGGCCTCGACGGCATCGGGTGCGTCGCGGCCTTCGGGCTGCAGCGCCAGGATCTCCTCGATGCGCTCGATCGACGCACGGGCCTTGGCCATGCGCGCGGCCAGCTTGGAAATCTGCTTGACCGGCTTGAACATCGCCGTCACATAGGCCATGCAGACCAGCAGGCTGCCCGGCGACAGCTCGCCGCGCAACGTCAGCCAGCCGCCGGCGGCGAGGATCAGCGCGGTCGCGGCGGCGGTGACCAGCTCGATCATCCGGCCGGCCGCCGCCTCGGCCCGGCTGGTGCGCAGGCTCTCGTCGGTGGCGCGGCGGCTCGCGTCGTCGAAGCGGTCGCGCTCGTGCTGCTCGCGGCCGTAGGCCTGCACCAGGCTGACCGACTGCAGCATCTCGCCGACCCGGTGCGCCAGCTGGCCTTCGTTGGAGCGCTGTCGCCGCGCACTCGCGGTGATCCGGCGCAGGCGCTGCAGCAGCATCAGCAGCAGCGGCGGAAAGGTCAGCGTGGCCAGCGCGCCCAGCCGCAGGTCCAGCGCCAGCAGCAGCACCAGCATGCCCAGCACCGTCAGCGCATGGGTCGTGAAGACCAGCACCGAGTCGCTGCAGACATCGCGCAGCGTGGTCGTGTCGGCGGTGATCTTGCTCATCAGCTCACCGCTGCGGGCGCGGCTGTGGAAGGACAGCGGCAGCTGCTGGACATGGTCGAACAGCGTGCTGCGCAGGTGGTGAACGATGCGGAAGCCGATGCGCTGCATCTGCATCTGCTGGACGAAGCCGCAGACCGCGCCGACCAGCGCGATGACCACCAGCGCGGCACACAGCAGGCCGATCGCGCCCATCGGATCGCCCGCCAGCCAGGGGGCGACCAGGCCATCGAGGCTGGCCTGGCCCGCGGTCGACGGCGCCCGTCCGACGCCCGGCAGCAGCACCAGGTCGAAGGCGAGCTTGAGCGGCCAAGGCGCGGCCAGCGCCGCCAGCGTCGAGCCGAACATGCACAGCGCCGCGATCGCGATCGGGCCGCGCACCTGCCGCAACTGCGCCAGCACGAGGTCGCGGAACGGGTGGCGCACCGGCGGCGGCAAGTCGACTGGCGGATCGACGGGGAGGGTGGTGTTCAAGGTGGAGTTCACGGCGGACATCACGAGCCCTGTGTCGCCGGCACCCGGCCGGACTCGGCCGCGAAGAGCCGGCGCAGCCGGGCGGCGTTGTGGTGGATGTCGAAGTCGCGTTCGATCCGCGCGCGGGCCTGTCGCGCCAGCCGCTCACGCAGCGTCGCATCGGCCAGCAGCCGATCCAGCGCGTCGGCCAGCGCCGCCGGGTCGCGCTGCGGCACCTGCAGGCCGCTGTCGCCGTCGTGGAGGACCTCGGGGATGCCGGTGACGTCGGTCGACACGCAGGGGCAGCCCAGCGCCATCGCCTCCAGCAGCACGGTCGGCAGGCCGTCGCGGTCACCGTCGGCGCCGACCACGCAGGGCGCGGCAAAAGCGGCGGCGCGCTGCATCCAGTGCTGGACCTCGGCCGGGCTGACGGCGCCCAGCAGCCGGACCTGGCCGTTCAGGTCGAGCGCGGCGATCTGGCGTGCCAGCGTCTCCATCAGCGGCCCGCCACCGGCGATCACGCAACGGAAACGCCGGCCGCGCGTGCGCAGCAGCGCGCAGGCGGCGACCAGGTCAGCGAACCCCTTCTTCTCGATCAGGCGCCCGACCGCCAGGATCAGCGGCTCGCGGGCGGCTTCGAGCGGACCGGTCTGCAGACTGAAGCGGCGCAGGTCCAGCCCGTTGTAGATGCGCACGACCTGCTCGGGCGCCAGGCGGTAGCGGGCGATCAGGTGCTGGCGGTTGAAGTCGCTGACGGTCACCACCCGGCGCGCCGCGTGCAGCCGCAACGCCAGCGCGTCATGGTCCAGCCCGTCCAGGAAGATGTCGCGGGCGTGGGCGGTGAACGAATAGCCGATCCCCGCCTGCTCGGCGGCACGCCGCGCGACCTCGGCCGCGCTGTTGCCGAAATGGGCGTGCAGGTGCGTGATGCCCAGCGAGCGGACCCGGCCGGCCAGCTCGTCGGCCTGGGCCGCCAGCAGGGCCTCGCCGCGCTGTCCGGCGGCGTGTTCGCCGAGGCGATGGACGGGCGCGCGGACCGCGCTGACATCGGCCTGCGCGTCCTCCGGCTTCGGCGGGCGCAAGGTCTCGATGCGCAGGCTCTGGCCGGCCGCCTCGTGGGCCAGGATCTCGTTGACGATGAAGGTCTGCGACAGGCGCGGGTAGGTCTTCAGGACGTAGGCAAGGCTCATGTCATCACTCCGGGAGGCCGTCGGCGCGGTCGGTCGCCAGCGCCTGTTGCGCGGCCGTCAGTTCGGTCTGGATGCGGGCGGGCTCGGCGCCCAGGCGGTGCGACTTGCAGGCCCGCCGCAGGTGGTGGAAGGCCCGCCAGACCGGCAGGCGCTCGCGCAGTGCGTCGATCCGGCTGGCGCCATAGCCGTGGCACAGCGCGTCGGCCGCCTGCGGCTGGCCGGGCCAGCGGCTGTCGAGGTGGATCAGCAGGTTGGCGAGGTCCAGCGCCGGGTCGGCAGCGCCGGCCAGGTCCCAGTCGATCAGGTCGACGCCTTGCGGCGAAAAGAACAGCTGGCGCGGGTGGACGTCGCGGTGCGCCAGCGTGGCCGGCGCGGCGCTGCGGCAGGCCTCGAAGCGGCGGGCGATGTCGGCCTGGACCGTGCGCACCCGCGCGGCCAGCGCCGGCAGGCTGGCCGCCAGCGTGTCGGGCTGCGGCCGCATCAGCGCCTCGACCTGGTCCTGCAGCCGCTCGCCACCGCGTTCGGCCAGGCCCAGAACGGCGGCTGGCGTGCGATGCAGGCGGGCCAGCGCCGCGCCGGTCTGTTCCAGCGCCTCCAGCAGCCGGGGGCCCGCCGGCAGCTCGCTGAGCAGCGTGCCGCGCGCGGGCGCCTGCAGCAGGCAGCGGCCGTCCCGGTCGACCCCGAGCGGTTGCGGGATGCGCAGCGGATGGGCCGCGTCCTGCGTCGCCAGCACGTGGCGCAGCCGGTGCAGCCGGGCGTGCTGGGCGCTGGCGCCCCGGTCCGGGTAGACCTTGGCATAGACCTTGATCACGACCTGGCCGTCGGCGTTGCGCTCGCCGAAGCCGAACACCGAACTGCCCGAGGCGACGCCGCCGACCTCGACCGGCGTGTTGCGCGGGTCGCCCAGCGGGTCGAGCGGACCGACCAGCTCGCGCACCGCCCGGCAGGCGATCTCGCGCGGGCTGGCCGGCTCGCCGTCGACCGGCGGGCGTTCGGGCGGCATCCGGGTCGCGTTCATGCGGCGCTCGCGTGGGCAGGCAGTCGCGTCAGCGCCAGGGCGTGCAGCAGCCGGGCGGCGGCCTCGTTGCCACGCCGGGGCGGTGGCAGCCGGGCGGCGCAGGCACGCATCGTCGCCAGCCGCTGCGGATCGTCCAGCAGGGCCTGCACGGCCTGCGCCAGCCGGTCGCCGGCGTCCGGGTCGGTCACGTCGATCACCTGGGCCCGGCCGGCGTCGGCCAGCACCTGCACGCGGCCGTGCTGGTCGTCCTTGCCGCGGGTGGACGGCAGGAACAGCGCCGGCGTGCGGGTGTCGAGGATCTCGTTGACGGTGTTGTAGCCACCCTCGCCGATCACCAGGTCCGACAGCGCCAGCAGGCTGACCAGCTCCGGCTCGGAGGCGATCACCCGCAGACCGGGCAGCGGCTCGACCGTGCCGGCGTAGTTCGGCCCCTGGATCAGCAGATGAGCCACCGGCCGGCCGTGAGCGGCCAGCGCGTCGAACGCCGGCTGCAGGCGCTGATGGGCGGTGCGCACGACCTCGAAGAAGCGGTCGGCCTGGGCCGCGAAGCCGCCGCCGCCGACCGTGCTGGTCAGCACGAAGGCGTCGTCGGCCAGGCCCAGCCGCTGGCGCAGCGCCTGCTGCGCGGCCGCGCTGGTGCTGCGCCGGATCGTGCCGACGCAGTGCGTGCGGTCGGCCAGCGCCTCGGGCACCGGGCCGTAGTCGGCGGCCTCGTGCGGCACGATGAATCGACCGATGCGCGCCATCAGCGGGTGGGCGTGCAGCGCGCGCTGTTCCTCGGGCAGGCACTCGCGCATCACGAAGGCCAGCGCGGCGCGTTCGCTCCCGACCTCGTCCGGCTCGGGCAGCATCGTGTCGAAGACGATCACGTCCGGGTCGAGCCGCTCGACCGTGGCGCGCCAGCCGCGCTGCGGATGGGCCGGATCGGCCGGGTCCTCGACCGTCAGGCCCAGGTCGTCCGGCCAGAAGCCGGCCCCGGGCGGCGTGCGCAGGTGGAAGTCGATGCGGGCCTGCGGGCAGATCTGGCGCAGCGCGGCGGCGATGTTGAGGCCGCGCATCATGTGCCCGAGCCCGCGCCGGTTGCGGACCTGGAACAGCAGGCGCGGTGCGCGGTCCGGGGTCGAGAGGTCGTCGAGGCGCTTCATCACGATTCCAGGTGGGAGCCGGGATGCCGCAGCAGCGGCCGGCCCGGTTCGAGCCGCAGGTCCAGGTCGGCGGCGGCGTCGCCGATGACGAGGTGGTCCGGCGCCGACGCCGCGTCGCGCAGACATTGGTGCAGCAGCCGGGCATGGCCCGTGCCGCATGCCGGCGCGACGGCACCGATCGACAAGGGCTGCGCGCCGCAGGCCAGCACGGTCTGCTCGACCCAGGCGCCGTGCCGGTCGTGGCCGTGGACGCGGACATGGACCGTGTCGTCGTCACCGAGCCCGGCCTCCAGCCGATCGACCGCCAGGTCGTCGGTCGCGGCGGCCAGCACGCTGACGACGACGGCGCGGCGCCGCAAGGGGCCGGCCAGACGCAGGACCGGGGCCGGCGCCTTGATGCCGTAGTGCCGGCTGACCCAGCCGTGTTGCAGCGCGGGCGCCTGCCATTCGGCCGCCTCGGCCAGGCCGGTCAGGTGCAGGCGCCAGCCGGGTGCGGCAGCCGTCCAGCCGGCCGTGCCGGCAAGGGCCGGCGACAGCGTGACGCCGTCCAGCCACGGCGCGGCGAAGTGGAAGTGCAGGGCGGCCTGATGTGGCTGGCCGTCGTCTGCGGTGACGTGGTCGACCAGCAGCAGCCGCCGGCGTTGTGCATGCAGCACGAGCCGGCTGTGGCGCGGCGTGTACTCGTGACTCAGCGCGGTCGCGCAGGCCCAGTCGCTGCGCCGGCCGGTCATGACGCGGCGGTCGACCGCCCGCACGGCCGGGCCGTGCTTGCCGACATGGCGGCTGCGGTCCAGCCGCTCCAGGCCGGCGGCCGGCTGGCGGGCCTTCGACAGGTAGCGGGTCTGGTCGCGGCCGTCGATCTCGACCGTGTTGTGCGCCGCCGTGCGCTTGAAGGCGTGGCGCCAGTCGATGCCGTCGGCGTCCGGTTCCGGGTGGTAGGTGTAGCGACCGGGATCGACCAGCACCTGGCGGCCGCCGATGCTGCAGCAGACGTTGAACAGGTCGTAGTGGGCATGGCTGCCGGCGCCGAGTTCGCCAAAGTCGGCGAACAGGTGCTGGCCGCTGCCCGCCTCGCCCCGGCTGAACAGGTAGCCGGCCTGGCCGAACCAGGCCGACCGTTCGTCGGCCGGCAGGCCGTGGCGGCGTGCGCCGATGGCCAGCAGGCGGCGGTGCTCACCCGAGTCGGCGTCGTTCATCAGCGGCATGTCGCCATCGGGCAGCTGCAGCCAGGCCGAGTGGCGCAGCGCCGCGGCCAGGCGCTGTTCGAGTGCCGCCGGCAAGGTCGCACCGATCGCATCGGCGGTCAGCGCGTGAGCCATCGCCGCTTCCAGCGTGATCTGGTGGTAGTGGCTCGACAGCTCGACGTGGACGCCGTCCAGCCCGAAGTCGTCCAGCAGGTTGGCGCACAGCAGCGCCTGGCTGCGGGCGCGCCAGTCGGCGCTGTGGCCGTCGGCCGGCAAGGCGACCGCGACCAGCCAGACGGCCAGCAGCTGGAAGGTGCGGTGGTTGCGCGACGGCCGCAGGTGCGCGAACACGTGCGCGGCCTCGTCGCGCAGGCGCTGGTGGACCCGCTCGACCAGGCCGGGATGGCGCTGCTCGAAGCGATCGAGCGCGCCGTCCTGCTGCAGCATCGCCAGCGTCAGCAGCCAGTGCTCGATGCGCTTGGCCTCGACCTGGGCGTCGCTGCTGCGCAGTTCGCCGGTGCCCATCGTGTCGAGCCAGCCGGACAGCAGCTCGGCGCAGGTCTGCAGCCAGCGTGGATCGCGGTCGGCCGCCCAGCACAGCGCCAGGTCGACCAGCACCGGCATCTTGTGGTGCTCGATCAGCCATTCATGATCCGGGCTCGGGTTGTGGCGCCAGTCGATCGGTCGGGCCAGCGCATGGCGCACGCCGATGGCGCGGAACACGCCGCGCAGCACGTCGTCGGCCCGCGCGCGGCGCTCCGGCGTCAGCTCGGGACGTGCCAGCGACAGCCAGGCGTCGACCACCTCGGGCTGCAGACGCGGGGCGGCCAGGGCAGGGGCCAGGTCAAGGTCAACGTCAAGGTCGGGCATCGCTCACCACGCGTAGGCCGGGCCACCGCCCAGGCGGCTGCGCGCGAAGCCGCGGGTCAGCGCCTGCAGTGCCGTGTCCAGCGCCAGCGCCTCGGAGCTGGCGACACGTTCCTCGTCGGCCAGGGCCTCGCCGGTCAGGCCGTGGGGCAGCCGGGTCGCGCCGGTCTGCGCGATCAGCTCGGCGCAGGCGCGTTCGACGCCGGCCAGCCCGCGCATCTCGAAGCGCGCCAGCAGCTGCGTCGCCGGCCGCGAGAACTGCCGCGTGATGGCCCGCAGCAGCGTTTCCTCGTCGAGCTGATCCGGGTGGATGGCGCTGAACAGCCCGGCGCGCTGCATCCGGTCGGCGCGCACCGCCTGTTCGAGCGACGGCTCGGTGCGCGGCACGACGACCGCCGGCTTGCGCAGCGTCAGCAGCTCGCAGATCGTGTTGTAGCCGCCCATGCAGACGACCACGTCGGCCGTGTTCATGCAGCCCAGCATGTCGGCGGTGAACTCGCGCAGCACGACATCGGGCAGCGTGTCGGCCTGGCGCCGCAGCGCATGGCGCAGGTCGGCCGGCATCTCGGGGCCGGTGATCAGCAGGCTGCGCCACGGCAGCGCCTCGCCGGTCGCGGCGGCGCTGGCGATCAGGTCCAGGTGGGTCTTGAGCAGCCGGTGACCATCGGCACCGCCACCGGCGGTCACCAGCACCAGCGGCACGTCCATCGGCAGGCCCAGGTCGGCGCGGACCCGCTCGCCAGGGCCGTGAGCGCCGGGTCGCGCCAGGAAGCCGCAGTGCTGCACCTTGGCGGCCGACGCGGGCGGGAAGTCGTACTCGCGCACGACATCGAACACCTGCGCTTCACCGACCACCAGGATCGCGTCGACATGGCGCTCGATCGCCTCGTGGTAGCGGCCCTGCTGCCATTGGCGCCGGGTGCGGGCGGGCTCGTCGAGGATGTCGCGCAGCAGCAGGGCGACACGCGGCGCGCGCGGTCCGCAGCGCAGCGCCTCCAGCATCGGTTCGAGCTCGTCGTCGATGCCCAGCGGCTTCTTGTCGATCAGGATCAGGTCGGGCGCGAAGTCCAGCGCGGCCATCAGGATCATGTTGGCGCGCATGCGGATCGTCGCGGCGTAGTCCAGCGCCAGCGTCTTGACGCCCGATGCGCCGCTCTCGTTGCGGCCGACGCACGGCAGCTTGATGTAGTCGACCCGTTCCGGGATCCGGAAGGCCTGGATCATCGGCGAGCCCGTGACCACCAGCACCGACAGTTCCGGGTCGTGGTCGACCAGGTGCCGGGTGATCTCCAGCATGCGGCGGATGTTGCCCAGACCGTAGGTGTCGTGGGAGTAGACCAGGATGCGTTTCATGCGCGGACTCCGGCGTTTCGGGCTTCGAGCGGACTCGAATAATGGGATGTGATCCCATCCGAATTTGCAGGAGTCGTGCCAGCCTTGAAACGATTGCAGGCCGTAACCGCCCTGTATCCAAAAATATCCAACAAATTCAACGACTTGGAAACGTACGTTTCATCAAGTCGTCAAGAATGCGCCGCTCCGAGCGTGTCGCATCGAACAAAAGATTGGGGAATTGACGCACCCACCGCCGCAGACCCCCAGTTGGGGGTCATGGGCAAACGGTCGACAGGAACGCTGCTGGTGCGCTCAGAGGGCGTCGGCGGGCCCGCGTGGTGCGAAGCTCATCCGGCGTTGCAGACCGTGCTTTTCCAGCCGGTAGCGCAGCGCGTCGCGGGTCAGGTTGAGCGCCTGCGCGGTGCGCGAGACGTTCCAGTGGCAACGTTCCAGCGCGGCCACCAGGGCCTCCCGTTCGGCCGCCACGGCCGGGTCGACCGGCGCGCTGCTGGTCGAGCCGCTGCCCGACAGGCCACCGAAGCCGGAGGAGCCGAAGCCCGAGCCCCCGAAGCCGGAATGGCCCAGCCCGCCGAAGTCGCTCGACTGGAAGCCGTTGCCGGCCCGGCTGGACGTCAGGCCGCGCTCCATCACCGGCATGGCGTTGGTCAGCGGCTGGCGAACGGGGCTCATGCTGACCAGCGCGAGGTGCTGTTCCTCGATCGGGCCGTTGCCGCACATCAGCAGCGCCTGTTCCAGCACGTTGCGCAGCTCGCGGACGTTGCCCGGCCAGCTGTGCGCCAGCATGCGCCGCTGCGCGCCGGTGCTGATCACGGGGGTCGCGCGGCCGTAGCGGGCCGCCAGCTCGGCCAGGAAATGCTCGGCCAACAGCAGCGGGTCGCGCTCGCGGTCGCGCAGCGGTGCGATCACCATGCGCACGACGCAGAGCCGGAAGTAGAGGTCGGCGCGGAAGCGGCCTTCCTGCACCAGCGTCTCCAGCGGCCGATGGGTCGCGGCGATCACGCGCACGTCCACGCTCAGCTCGCGCAGGCCGCCGACCCGGCGCATCGTGCGTTCTTCGAGCAGCTTGAGCAGCTTGGCCTGCAGGCCCAGATCCATGTCGCCGATCTCGTCGAGGAACAGCGTGCCGCCCTCGGCGGTCTCGACCAGGCCGAGCTTGCGTTCGTTGGCGCCGGTGAAGGCACCGCGTTCGTGGCCGAACAGCTCGGACTCCAGCAGCTGGGCCGGCAGCGCCGCGCAGTTCAGCTCGACGAAAGGCTTCTCGTGGCGCCGGCCGCTGAAGTGCAGGGTGCGCGCGACGACTTCCTTGCCCGTGCCCGTCTCGCCCAGGATCAGCACCGCCGGCGGGGTCGACTGGCCCGTCTGGCTCATGTGCGCCTCGGCATCGAGCAGCTGCTGCAGCGTGGCGCGCAGCTGGCGGATCGCCGTCGATTCGCCGACCAGGCCGTGGCGCGGCAGCGATTCGTTGTCGCGCGAGGTCAGGTAGTCCAGGTTGCGGGCCCGGCGGGCGTCGTCCATCGCCTTGTCGAGCACCAGCTTGAGCTTGCCCAGCGAGACCGGCTTGGTCAGGAACTCGCAGGCGCCGAGCTTCATCGCCTCGACCGCCATCTCGACGTTGCCGTGGCCGGTGATCATCACCACCGGCAACGCCGGGGCCATCTCCTGCAGCCGGCGCAGGCCCTCCAGGCCGTCCATGCCGGGCAGGTTGAAGTCCAGCACGACGGCATCGGGCTTGAAGCGGTCCATCAGCGCCAGACCTTCCTCGGCGGTTTCGGCGTGACGGACCTCGAAGTCGTGGTGTTCCAGGTAGAGACCGATGTTCTTGGCCAGGATGGCCTCGTCCTCGATCAGCAGGATGGCGTTGCGCATGTGGTTCTCCCGGAAGCAGTCGGTCGTTGTGGTCCTGGGGCGCGCGGCCTTCAGCCGTGCGCGGGCATGCACAGGTGGACGGCGGTGCCGTGACCTGGCGCGCTTTCGATGTCGAGCGAGCCGCCAAGCCGTTCGATGACCCGGCGTGCCAGCGCGAGGCCGACACCCAGGCCACGCGGCTTGGTCGTGAAGAAGGGTTGGCCGACGCAGCGCAGCTGGGCCGGGGTCATGCCGGGGCCGTCGTCGCTGACGGTGACGGTGACACGCCGGCTGGCCTCGTCGAGGCGGGCCTGCACACGGATCCGGCCACCCTGGGTGCAGGCCTCCTGCGCGTTGGACAGCAGGCTGCGCAGCACCTGGCCGATCAGCAGCGCGTTGCCGCGCACGGCGGGCAGGTGATCGGGCACGGTGGTCTCGACGCTGATGCCGCGACGCGCCAGCTCGCGCCGGGTCTCGGCCAGGCAGGTCTGGATCAGCGGCGGCAGGTCCACCGGGACATGTTCGGCGTGCATCGGCCGGGCATAGGACAGCAGCTCGTTGACCCAGTGCTCCAGCCGGTCGCATTCGGCGATGACGTCGGCCACGGCTTGGCTGGCCAGCAGCGGCGGGCCGTCCTGGATCAGCTCGGCCGAGCTGCGGATCGAGGCCAGCGGGTTGCGGATGCCGTGCGCCACCGCCGTGCTCATCTCGCCGATGACGGCCATCTTCTCCTGGTCCAGCAACTGCTCGCGCTGGCGCTGCATGGTCCGGTCGGCGCGCCGGATCAGGCCGAACAGCGCCAGGAAGATCAGCGCGGTGCTGATCGCGCCGCCGACCACGATGAAGGTGTGCAGCTCGTTCAGGGCGTCCTGCAGCGCCTGCGGTCGCTTGTAGAACTCGATCGCGCCGACGACGCTGCCATCGCTCGGGTCGACCACCGGCACGTAGGTCTCCATGAAGATGCCGGACTCCAGGTGCGGGGCGGTGCGCTCCTCGACGCCGTGTTCGATGAAGTCGTCGTCGCGCTGGACCCGAACCTCGCCGCGCAGCGCGGCCTCGAGGTTGGGGTTCAGGCGGTACTGGCGGCCGATCAGCCGCTCGTCGCTGGACCAGATCACCTCGCGGTGGCGGTTGTAGGCGTTGGCCCGCAGCACGTCGGGCATCGCCGCCAGATGGGTCAGCGCGGTGCGGACCTCCTGGCTCGGCTCGCGGTCCGAGCCGGCGATGAACATCACCATCGGCCGCTCGACCCGCATCAGGCTGTCGACGAATTCGGACGTCAGCGCCGCCTGCTGGCGCATCAGCCGTTCGGAGAAGAACCAGTTCAGCAGCATCGCCAGCGCGAGCGCGATGGCCGACAACGACACCAGCGCCACGACCGAGAACCAGCGGGTCAGGCTGAAGGTGCCGGGCGAGCGTGGCTTGAGCGTGGTCAGGAAGGGCATGTCGGGAACGATTGAACTGGGATTTGTTCCCAAATGTATCAAGCACGTTCCATGCCGGAAATGATGTCTCGTTCCCGATTCAGGTCGGTATCCCGTCACTACCCAGGGGGAAATCGGATGGGTGTCTTCTGACGCGGCCGTCGTGGTCGATCGGTCAGCGGTCGTTGGGGCAAGGAGGGTGGGGCATTTCACGCCATGTTGATCAGAAGCCCCAACTGGGTCACCACCACGTTCGCAGCGTCCGCACCCCCAAACGACAACGGCGACCCTCGCGGGTCGCCGTTGTCCGGATCTCGCGGACCCCGCAGCGTGCGGGGTCCGGCGTCAGGTCCCGGGGTTCAGGCCATCACTTGGCCAGCTTGAACACCCAGACCGAGCCGCCCTGCTCCAGGTAGTTGACCTTCTTGGCCACGTCGCCACCCCACAGCGGGACGGCGCCGCCCCAGCCGGAGGCCACCGCGACGTACTGCTCGCCGCCTTCGCTCCAGGTCACCGGCGGGGCCACGACGCCCGAACCGGTCTGGAACTTCCAGACGATCTTGCCGGTCTTGGCGTCAGCCGCCTGCAGGAAGCCTTCCGGGGTGCCCCAGAACACCAGGTTGCCGCCGGTGGTCAGAACGCCACCCCACAGCGGGGCGTTGTTCGGCGCTTCCCAGACGATCTTGCCGCTCTTCGGGTCGATCGCGCGCATCGCGCCGATGGGGCCGTCGCCCAGCGTCTTGATGGTGAAGCCGGCGCCCAGGTAGGCGGCACCCTTCTTGTAGGTGATCGGCTCGTTCCAGATCTCCATGCCCCATTCGTTGGCCGGCACGTAGAACAGCTTCGTGTCGGGCGAGTAGGCCATCGGCATCTGGTTCTTGCCACCCAGGAAGGACGGCGCGGCGAAGACCGTGTTGCCCTTCTTGCCGTCGGCGCCGGCGACCGGGTCACCCGGGCGGTTTTCCGGCACGTAGTTCGGGCGGCCCGTCTTCAGGTCGATGCCGGTGGCCCAGGTGATCTTCTTGACGAAGGGGAAGGCGTTCTCGAGCTTGCCGTTCTTCGCGTCGATGACGTAGAAGAAGCCGTTGCGGTCAGCCTTGCCGCCGAGGATCTTGCCGCCGTCGTTGTAGGTGACGAACTCGTTGACGCCGTCGAAGTCCCAGCCGTCGTTCGGCGTGGTCTGGTAGTGCCAGACGATCTTGCCGGTCTTCACGTCGATGGCGACGGTCGAGCAGCTGAAGAGGTTGTCACCCTTGCGCAGGTGGCTGTTCCACGGAGCCGGGTTGCCGGTGCCGAAGTAGGCCAGGCCGGTGCGGGCGTCGTAGGTGCCACCCAGCCAGGTGGCGGCGCCGCCGGTCTTCCACAGGTCACCCGGCCAGCTCTGGCCGGTCGTGCCGGAGATACCGTTTTCCTTCTTGTTGCCGTCCTTGTCGTACGTGTAGCCCATGTGGCCTTCGACGGTCGGACGGGTCCAGACCAGCGCGCCGGTCTTCGGGTCACGGGCCTCGACGCGGCCGGTGATGCCGAATTCGCCGCCGGACACGCCGGTCAGCAGCAGGCCGTTGGCGATCAGCGGGGCGGCCGAGGCCGAGTAGCCGGCGGCGTAGTCGTCGATCTTTTCCTTCCAGACGACTTCACCGGTGTCCTGGTTCAGAGCGACCAGCTGGGCGTCCAGCGTGGCGAAGATCACCAGGTTGTCGTACAGGGCGGCGCCGCGGTTGATCACGTCGCAGCAGGGCATGATGCCGTCGGGCAGGCGGTGCTCGTACTTCCACAGCTTGGCGCCGGTCTTGGCGTCGAGCGCGAAGATGCGCGAGTAGGAGGCCGTCACGAACATCTTGCCGTTGTGGATCACCGGCTGCGATTCCTGGCCGCGCTGCTTCTCGCCACCGAACGAGAACGACCACACCGGCACGAGCTTGTTGATCGTGGACGGGTTGATCTGCTTGAGCGGCGAGTAGCGCTGGCCTTGCGTGCCCATGCCCCACGACAGCACGTCACCCGTGCTGGCCGCGTCGTTCTCGATCATCTTGTCGGTCACCGCCGCGTGGGCGGCCAGGGTCGACAGGGAAGCTGCAACCAGCAGGCTCAGCAAGCTTTTCTTCATGGAAACGTCTCCTCGGCGAGGTGTGTCAAGGCGGCTGGAACGAGGCCGCCCGGGAACCTTCCAAGGGCAACAAGCGTGCCAATGCACAAAAGCCGATTCGGCGCACTTCCAGCCGATTTCAACCCGTCAAACGTCCGGGTTAGTCCGAGTCGGGTGTGCCAGCCTTGAACAGATGACACGCGAAGACGCGGTGAAGCAGGTCAGCGGGGCCGTGCGGTTGTCACAGGCCGGACTTCAGGCAAACCCGCAAGTCCTGTCCTAGACCAGCCCGTCGAACAGCCAGACCTCGACCGGATCACCCGCCGCGACCGAGGCCTGCTCGTGACCGAGCACGACCAGCGCGTTGGCCTCGCTCATGCTGCGCAGGATGCCGGCGCCCTGCGAGCCGGTCAGCCGCACCGACCAGCCGCCGTCGTCGGCCCGGCCGACGATGCCGCGCTGGAACTCGGTCCGGCCCGGGCGCTTGCGGATCGCCGTCTCGCAGCGCGCCCGCAGCGTCGGCAGCGGCCGGACCTCGGCACCGCCGAGCTGCTGCAGGGCTTCGCGGACGAAGGCGTAGAAGGTCACCAGGCTGGCGACCGGGTTGCCGGGCAGGGCGAACAGCCAGCGCGGCGGCTGGCCTTCGGGTGCCGCGAGCGGTCCGAAGGCGAACGGCCGGCCGGGGCGCATCGCGACCTTCCAGAAGTCGACCCGGCCCAGCCGGGCCAGCAGCGTGCGGGTGTGGTCGGCATCACCGACGCTGACGCCGCCGCTGGTCAGCACGACGTCGGCCTCGGCGATGGCGCGCTGCAGCGTGGCCTCGAGCGCCGCCGGGTCGTCGCGCACGAGGCCCAGGTCGACCACCTCGGCGCCCAGGCGCTGCAGCGCGCCGACCAGCGCCGGCCGGTTGCTGTCGTAGATGCAGCCGGCGTCCAGCGGCTCGCCCAGGCTGCGCAGCTCGTTGCCGGTCGAGAACACGGCTACCTTCAGGCGCCGCCGCACCGTCACCCGGCCGATGCCGAGCGAGGCGATCAGCCCCAGCTCAGCCGGCCGCAGCGTCCGTCCGGCCGGCACGGCGGGCTTGCCGCGTGCCAGATCCTCGCCGGCCAGGCGGCGGTTCTCGCCCGGCTGCACGACGCCGGCCGCCAGCGTGATCGCCGGCTCGCCGTCGACCGTCGTGGTCTTGCACAGCTCCTGCGGCACGACCGTGTCGAGTCCGGCCGGCATGACCGCGCCGGTCATGATCCGCACGCAGCCGCCGGGCGGCACCTCGAAGGCCGGCACGTCGCCGGCGTGCAGCGTGGCGACCACCCGCAGCGTGGCGACCTGGCCGGCGGCCGGCAGGTCGGCGGACGCGAAGGCGTAGCCGTCCATCGCCGAGTTGTCGTGCGCCGGCACGTCGATCGCCGAGATCACCGGCTCGGCCAGCGTGCGGCCCAGCGCGTCATGCAGCGCGACGCTCTCGTCGCCGGTGATCGGCACGAGCGCGGCGGCGATGGCGGCGCGGGCCTGGTCGACGCTCAGGTGGGCATCGCCGCTGATCAGGGGGGAGGGGCCGAGGGCTGCGGTCATGGTCGTGCGAGGGTGCATCGATGGAGCGGCGGATGGTATCGAGGCCCCGTCGACCCCTGCCTGACGCCGGTTGGCTATGCAGATCCGGACATATCGCCACGTCTGGACAAGATCCGCAGAATCGCGCGCCACATGAACGGACCTGCCTATCTTGTTTGCGGAGCGCGGCGATGACGACGCTGGCACAGAGCCTGACGACCGCCGTCGAGCTGATCACCAGCGGTGACCCTGTCGTGCGGCAGGTGCTGCTGCTGTCGCTGCAGGTCAGCGGCAGCGCCTGCGCGCTGGGCGCCGGTGTCGGGCTGCTGCTGGGCGCCTGGCTGGCGGTGACACGTTTCCCGGGCCACGGGCTGGCGGTCTGGTTGCTCAACACGCTGCTGGCCCTGCCGTCGGTGGTGGTCGGCCTGGTGGTCTACCTGCTGCTGTCGCGCAGCGGGCCGCTCGGTTCGCTGGGCATCCTGTTCACGCCGGCGGCGATGGTGGTGGCGCAGAGCATCCTGGTGGTGCCGCTGATCGCCGCGCTGACGCGCCGGCTGGTGATCGACGCGATGGCCGAGGGCGGCGACCAGCTGCGCTCGATGGGCGCCGGCCCGCTGGCCAGCGCCGCGCTCCTGCTGGTGCACGAACGGCTGTCGGTGCTGACGGTGCTGCTGACCGCCTTCGGCCGCGCGGTGGCCGAGGTCGGCGCCGTGATGATCGTCGGCGGCAACATCGCCGGCGTGACACGCGTGATGACCACCGCCATCGCGCTGGAGACCAGCAAGGGCGACCTGCCGCTGGCGCTGGCGCTGGGTCTGGTGCTGCTGGCCGTCGTCGGCGCGATCAACGCGCTGGTCGGCTGGCTGCAGCCGCAGGGCCTGCGCGCGGCGGGCGAGGGAGCGGTCGGATGAACCCGCCGCTGATCACCTTGCGCGGCGCCGGGGTCGTGTTCGGCCATGTGCCGGCGCTGGCCGATGTCGACCTGACGCTGCGGCGCGGCGACCGGCTGGCGCTGGTCGGCGCCAACGGCTCGGGCAAGACGACGCTGTTGCGCCGGCTGCACGGCCTGATCGGCGGGCCGGGCGAGCGCACCTGTCACGCGGCGGAACACGGCCGGCCGCCCGTCATGGCGATGCTGTTCCAGCGGCCCTTCCTGATCTCGCTGTCGGCACGTCGCAACCTGACGCTGGCCCTCTGGCTCGCAGGCGTACCCAAGGTCGAACGGCGGGCGCGCGCCGATGCCGCGCTGGAGCGGGTCGGCCTGCAGTCGCTGGCCGAACGGCCGGCCCGGGCGCTGTCCGGTGGCCAGCAGCAACGCCTGGCGCTGGCACGGGCCTGGGCGATGCGGCCCGACATCCTGTTCCTCGACGAGCCGACCGCCAGCCTGGACCCGAGCGCCAAGCGCGAGGTCGAGACGCTGATCGACGAGTTCGCGCGCGACGGCGTCACGCTGGTCATGAGCACGCACAACCTCGGCCAGGCCAAGCGCCTGGCCAACCGGGTGATCCACCTCGAAGCCGGCCGGGTCGTCGTCGACCTGCCGGTGGACCGTTTCTTCCGCGACAAGCTGCCGTCCGCGACGGCGCAATTCCTGAAAGCCGAACTCCCATGGACCACCTGAACACCCTGCAACCTTCCGCCACCGGACGCCGTGGCCTGCTGGCTGCCGCCTTCGCCCTGGCCGGCCTGATGGCGGGCGTCCTGTCGACGCCGGCCCAGGCGCAGGAGAAGTTCATCGTCGTGGCCTCGACCACGTCGACCGAGCAGTCCGGCCTGTTCGGCCACTTGCTGCCGATCTACAAGGCGGCCACCGGCACGGAGGTCCGCGTCGTGGCGCTGGGCACCGGCCAGGCGCTGGACATGGCGCGCCGCGGCGATGCCGACGTGGTGTTCGTGCACGACCAGGTCGCCGAGGAGAAGTTCGTCGCCGAGGGCTATGGCGTCAAGCGCCTGCCGGTCATGTACAACGACTTCGTGCTGGTCGGCCCGGCGGCCGATCCGGCCAAGGTCAAGGGTCGCGACATCGTCGCCGCGCTGCAGAAGCTGGCGGCGGCACCGGCGGCTTCGGCCGCCTTCATCTCGCGCGGTGACAAGAGCGGCACCCACGCGGCCGAGCTGCGCTACTGGAAGCAGGCCGGCACCGACATCGCCGGCGGCGCGGCCAAGCCGGCCGGCTACCGCGAATGTGGCTGCGGCATGGGCCCGGCGCTGAACATGGCGGCGAGTTCGGGCGCCTACGTGCTGGCCGACCGCGGTACCTGGCTGTCCTTCAAGAACCGCGCCGACCTGGCTGTGCTGGTCGAGGGCGACACGAAGCTCTTCAATCAATATGGCGTGATGCTGGTCCATCCCGCCAAACATCCGCACGTCAAACAGGCGCTCGGGCAGCAGTTCGTCGACTGGGTGGTCTCGCCGGCCGGCCAGACGGCCATCGCGGCCTACAAGATCGGTGGCGAGCAGCTGTTCTTCCCGAACGCGGCGCGCTGATCACGGGGCAGATCGCTGCTGCCGTGTCAGGCTGGAACAGGGTTCAGGGTCCGACCGGATACCCGGATGGGTCGTACGGGTTACGCCTAGGTATCCACCGGGGATCGCTATGCAGATCATTGCATAGAGCCGCTCAATGGCGCCGTCCAAGAGCAGCCTTCAATCGGCCTTCATTCAACCAACGGAACGACTGCGGAGAACCCCGTCATGCAGAAGAGCCTCCACATCAACCCGGACAAGTGCACGGGTTGCCTGCAGTGCGAAATGGCCTGTTCTTTCGAGAACTACGGCGTCTTCGCCACGGCCAAGTCGCGCATCAAGGTGTTCGACTTCCACGAGACCGGCCGCAAGGTCCCCTACACCTGCACGCAGTGCGACGAGGCCTGGTGCCTGCACGCCTGCCCGGTCGAGGCGATCACGGTCGACAAGGCCACCGGCGCCAAGGTGGTGAACGACACGACGTGCGTGGGCTGCAAGGTCTGCACGATCTCCTGCCCCTTCGGCACGATCAACTACGTCCAGGAAACCGGCAAGGTCCAGAAGTGCGACCTGTGCGGCGGCGAACCGGCTTGCGCCGAAGCCTGCCCGACCGGCGCGATCACCTTCATCGACGCCAACTGGACCGGTCTCAACAAGATGCAGGCCTGGGCTGACAAGCTCGGCAACCAAACCGCCGCGTAAGGAGCACACGACATGGCATGGGCAGGAAAAATCCTTCGCGTCAACCTGAGCGCCGGCACGGTCAAGTCCGAGCCGCTGAAGATGGACTGGGCCAAGCAGTACCTCGGTTCGCGCGGGCTGGCCACCAAGTACCTGGTCGAGGAAATCGACGCCAAGGTCAACCCGCTGTCGGTCGACAACAAGATCATCTGGGCCACCGGCCCGCTGACCGGCACGATGGCCTCCACCGGCGGCCGCTACACGGTCGTCACCAAGGGTCCGCTGACGGGCGCCATCGCCTGCTCGAACTCGGGCGGCTACTGGGGCGCCGAGCTGAAGATGGCCGGCTGGGACATGGTCATCTTCGAAGGCCGTTCGGAGAAGCCGGTCTACCTCTACATCTCCGATGACGTCGCCGAGCTGCGCGACGCCTCGGGCCTGTGGGGCAAGAGCGTCTGGGTGACCGAGGAGACCCTCAAGGCCCAGCACCAGGACCCGCTGCTGCGCGTCTCCAGCATCGGTCTGGCAGGCGAGAACCAGGTCCTGTTCGCCGCCGTGGTGAACGACCTGCACCGCGCGGCCGGCCGTTCGGGCGTCGGCGCCGTGATGGGCAGCAAGAACCTCAAGGCGGTTGCCGTGCGCGGCACCAAGGGCGTGGGCAACATCGCCAACCCCAAGGAGTTCATGAAGGTCACCTTCGAGAAGAAGAAGATCCTTCACGACAACGCCGTCACCGGCCAGGGCCTGCCGACCTACGGCACCCAGGTGCTGATGAACGTGATCAACGAGATGGGTGCGCTGCCGACGCGCAACCACAAGGACATCCAGTTCGAAGGCGCCAAGGACATCTCCGCCGAGGCGATGGCCACCCCGCGTGCGACCGACGGCAAGAAGCAGCTGGTGACCAACCAAGCCTGTTTCGGCTGCACCATCGCCTGCGGCCGGATCTCCAAGATCGACCAGGGCCACTTCACGGTCGAGAACAAGCCGCAGTACTGGGGCGCCTCGGGCGGCCTGGAGTACGAGGCCGCCTGGGCCCTGGGCGCCGCCAACGGCGTCAGCGACCTCGAAGCGCTGCAGTACGCCAACGTCATCTGCAACGAGCAGGGCATGGACCCGATCTCGTTCGGCGCGACGATCGGCGCGGTCATGGAGCTCTACGAGAAGGGCGTGCTGACGGCCGAACAGCTCGGCATCGACGCCAAGTTCGGCTCGGCCCAGGCACTGGCCCACTTCGTCGACATCACCGCCCGTGGCGAAGGCTTCGGCAAGGAGATCGGCCAGGGCTCCAAGCGTCTGTGCGAGAAGTACGGTCACCCCGAGCTGTCGATGAGCGTCAAGGGCCAGGAATTCCCGGCCTACGACTCGCGCGGCATCCAGGGCATGGGCCTGACCTACGCGACCTCCAACCGCGGCGCCTGCCACCTGCGCAGCTACACCGTGGCCTCGGAAGTGCTGGGCATCCCGGTCAAGACCGATCCGCTGACCGCCGACGGCAAGCCCGAGCTGGTCATGGCCTTCCAGGACGCGACGGCCGCCTTCGACGCCGCCGGCATCTGCATCTTCACCAGCTTCGCCTGGACGCTGGCCGACGTGCAGCCGCAGGTCGCGGCGGCTTGCGGTGACGAGTTCACGCTCGAGAACCTGAACCAGATCGGCGAACGCATCTGGAACATGGAGCGCGACTTCAACAACCGCGCCGGCTTCACCAGCAAGGACGACACGCTGCCCAAGCGCCTGCTGACCGAGCCGGCCCAGACCGGTCCGGCCAAGGGCCTGGTCAACAAGCTGCCCGAGATGCTGCCGAAGTACTACGACATCCGCGGCTGGGACAGCGACGGCCAGCTCAAGCCCGAGACGCGCCAGCGCCTGGGTCTCTGACCCCGGGACCGCATGCCGGCGGAAGTCGGCCTGCGGAAGTCCCAGCGCACGAAGGCGGTCTCGGACCGCCTTTTTTCTGCCTTCCTGCAACCTGAAACCGCACCCCGCGCCACCACCATGAAACACGTGATCCTGGGCGCCGGTCCTGCCGGCGTGATCGCCGCCGAGACCCTGCGCAAGCACGCTCCGAACGACGAGGTCGTGCTGATCGGCGATGAGCCCGAGGCGCCGTACTCGCGCATGGCCATTCCCTACCTGCTGATCGGCAAGGTCGGCGAGGAGGGCACCCACCTGCGCCACGGCCAGGACCATTACGCCAAGCTTGGCATCACGCTGAAGACCGGCCGTGCGGCCAAGGTCGACGTGAAGGCCCGTGCGGTCGAGCTGACCGACGGCAGCCGCGTGGGCTATGACCGCCTGCTGATCGCGACCGGTTCGTCGCCCGCGACGCCGCCGATCCCCGGCATCCAGGGCCCTGGCGTCCACCCCTGCTGGACGCTGGAAAACGCCCGCGAGATCATGAAGCTCGCCAAGCCCGGCGCACGCGTGCTGCAGCTCGGCGCCGGCTTCATCGGCTGCATCATCATGGAAGCGCTGGCGATGCGCGGCGTGCAGCTGACGGTGGTCGAGATGGGCGACCGGATGGTGCCCCGCATGATGGGTCCGACCGCCGGCACGATGATCAAGAAGTGGGTCGAGGGCAAGGGCGTGAAGGTCCACACCGGCGCCCGCGCCGAGGCGATCGAGCGCGATGCCGAGCCCGGCCTGCTGGGCAAGGTGGCCGCCGCCATCGGCCTGGGCGCTCCGGCCTCGTCCGCGCCGATGCGCGTGCGGCTGTCGACCGGCGAGAAGATCGACGCCGACCTGGTCATCAGCGCGACCGGCGTGCGCCCGAACATCGGCTTCCTCGAGAACTCCGGCATCACCTGCCTGGTGGGCGTCCTGACCGACGAGCACCTGCAGACCAACGTTCCCGGCATCTACGCGGCCGGCGACTGCGCCGAAGCCTTCGACAAGGTCAGCGGCACGACCATCGTCAGCGCGATCCAGCCCAACGCGGCCGAGCAGGCCCGCGTGGCCGCGCTCAACATGATCGGCCAGAAGGCCGAGCTCAAGGGCGTCACGCAGATCAACGTGCTCGACACGCTGGGCATGATCTCGGCGAGCTTCGGCAAGTGGGACGGCGTGCCCGGCGGCGAACACGTCGAGCTGACCGATGCGCCCAATGGCCGTCACCTGAGCCTGCAGTTCAGCGGCGACACGCTGGTGGGCTGCAACGCGATCGGCTGGATCCAGCACGTCGGCGTGATGCGCGGGCTGGTCGAAGGTCAGGTCAAGTTGGGCGAGTGGAAGGACAAGCTGCTGGAGGATCCGACCCAGCTGATGGCCGCCTACCTGGCCCGTGCCCAGGCGCAGTCCGAGCGTGCGCATGTCCCTGCCCGAGGCTGATGCCGCAGCCGTGCGGCAGCATCGCACCATGCACATCACCTTCAAGCTCTACGCCACGCTGGGCGAGTACCTGCCCAGCGAAGGCCGGGTCGGCAACGTCGTCCAGATGGACGTGCCCGAGACCACCACCGTCGTCGACCTGGTCGAGCAGCACCGCCTGCCGCCCAGGCTCGTCCACCTGGTCCTGATCAACGGCGTCTTCGTGCCGCCGGGCGAACGCGCCACCCGCGTGTTGCAGCCTGGCGACGTCCTGGCGATCTGGCCGCCGGTGGCGGGCGGCTGATACGCCGGCCAGCGCGCGGGATCAGCGACGGATGTCGCAGATTTCCGGCTCGGATCACCGCGGCCCCCGCCTTGTCGGGGGCCGTGGCGTTTCTGGCGCGTCAGGGGCTTCGATAATCGCGGGCATGTCGCCTCACGCCACCCGTCACCGCTCACGCCACGCCCTGTGGCTGCTGCTGTGGTTCGTGGCGTTCCTGTTCGCGGGCATCGCCAACCCGGTGATTGCCTCGAAGGTCCGCCAGGACGTCGTCGACCTGCAGTCCTGGTGTGCCTTGCCCGGCATGGGCGGCGCACCGTCGGTGCTGGCGTCGGCCGACGGCGCGGGCTCGGTCGATGAGCCTGCGCCGGCCACGCCGGCCGTCTCGCATGACGTGCTGAAGTGCCCCGCCTGCTGGAGCCCGATGGCGCCGCCGTCGGACCTGCCGGCGGTCGTGCTGCATGCACCGGTCGAGCCGCTGCGGGTCGAGCCCGCGCAGACCGTCGTCCTGCATGAACTGGCGCCTGGCTTCGAGCCGGCGCGCGGCCCTCCCCAGGCCTGAGCGGGCCCGGTCGGCACGTCCGACGCGGGCCATCCATCTCCCGTCGCCCTTGTCCTGACGCCATCGCCGGCCTTCGTCGGCGGCTGCGGCGTCGACCCTGATCAGCCACGCCGACCGCGTGCCGCCGTTCGAAGCCTGCGAGCCGAACGGCCGCTGCGGCGTGGCCGGAGAACGCTCATGTCCCCGTTCGTGTCTTCCCGTCGTGGCCAGCCGGCCACCCGACCGACCCATCGTCCTCTCGTCCTGGCGCTGGCCGCCGCCTTCCCGTTGCTGATGACGCCGCCTGGCGCCCGGGCCCAGGCCGCCTCGGACGAGGCCACCGGCAGCGGCCCCGTCAAGTCGCTCGGCGTGGTCGAGATCCGCGCCAGCCAGCCGACCTCCCTGCCGGTGCAGATCCCCGCCAGCGTCGAGGGGGTCGATGCCGAGACCCTCGCGCGCACCGTCAACGCCACCGACAGCGAGGACGCCCTCAAGTACTTGCCCAGCCTGCTGGTGCGCAAGCGCTACATCGGCGACTACAACCACGCGATCCTGTCCAGCCGCGCCTCGGGCACCGGCAACAGCGCCCGTTCGGCGGTCTACGGCGACGGCGTGCTGCTGTCGAACTTCCTCGGCAACGGCGTCGGCGGCCTGAGCTTCCCGCCGCGCTGGGGCCTGGTCACGCCCGAGGAGATCGAGCGGGTCGACGTCATGTACGGCCCGTATTCGGCCGCCTATCCCGGCAACTCGGTCGGTGCCGTCGTCGACTACACGACCCGCATGCCGACCCGCTTCGAGGCCCATGCCCAGGTCGGCCTGACCCACCAGCCCTTCCAGCTCTACAACACCCGGCGCAGCTACGACGCCTGGCAGGCCAGCGCGGCGCTGGGCAACCAGGTCGGTGACGCGCAGTGGTATCTCAACGTCAACCGCACCGACAGCGAGGGTCAGCCGCTGACCTTCGCGACGCGGCTGGTCAGCAGCGGCACGGCCGGTTCGGCCGGCACCGCCGTGACCGGCGCGGTGATCGACCGCGACAACCAGAACCGGCCGTGGCAGATCATCGGCGCGGGCACGCAGTACCACACCGTCCAGGACCACCTGAAGTTCAAGCTGGCCTACCGACTGACGCCGACGCTGCGGGCGGCCTACACCTTCGGCCTGTGGCAGAACACGTCCGAGGGCAACGCCGAGTCCTACCTGCGTGACGCCGGCGGCAACACCGTCAACAGCGGCGTCGTCAACATCGACGGCCGTTCGTATGCGGCCGTCAACGGCGGCGACTTCGCGCAGACCCGCGAGAAGCTGAGCCACACGATGCACGGCCTGTCGCTGAAGAGCCGCACGCTGGGCGAGTTCGACTGGGAGGCCGCCGCCAGCCTCTATGACTACGGCCGCGACGACAAGCGCCAGAACGCCGCCACCAACAACCTGCCCGGCGCGCTGACCGGCGGCGCCGGCACCATCGCCGATGGCAGCGGCACCGGCTGGAACAACCTGGCGGTCAAGGGCATCTGGCGCCCGCAGGGCGTGGGCGGCGCCCACATCGTCGAGGGCGGGCTGCAGCAGGAGCAATACAAGCTCTCCTACAAGACCTCGGCCATCACCGGCAACTGGCTGAGCGACGGAGCCGGCGCCCTGGCAAGCGAGGTCGGCGGCAACACCGCCCTGCGCAGCCTGTGGGCCCAGGACGTCTGGTCCTTCGCGAGCGACTGGAAGACGGTGCTGGGCCTGCGCGGCGAGCAATGGCAGGCCGACAACGGCCACACCCGCTTCTCGGCCAGCAGTAGCACGGACCACCCGTCGCGCCGCGAGTTCGCCTGGTCGCCGAAGGCCGCGCTGTCCTGGCAGGCCCTGCCGGACACGGTCGTCAAGGCCGCCATCGGCCGGGCGCTGCGGATGCCGACGGTGGCCGAGCTGTACGGCGCCACGTCGACCACCAACTCGCTGTTCATCAACGACCCGCAGCTGCGCGCCGAACGGTCGGTGACCGGTGAACTGGGTGTCGAGCAGCAGCTCGACAGCGGCAGCCTGCGCATGACCTGGTTCCACGAGTCGACACACGACGCGATCTATTCGCAGACCCTGTTCGACACCGCCGCGAACCGCAACGTGACCCGCGTGCAGAACGTCGGCCGCATCGCGACGCAGGGCGTCGAGACGGTCTGGTACGGCCAGGGCATCGGCAGCCGCGCGCTCGACCTGCAGGCCAGCGTCACCTACGCCGATTCGCAGATCAAGGAGAACGCCGGCTTCGTCACCACGCCGGGCGACACCATCGGCAAGCGCCAGCCCAACGTCGCACGCTGGCGTGCCACCGCGCTGGCCAGCTACCGCTGGAACACCGACTGGACCAGCACGCTGGCCGTGCGACACAGCGGCCAGCAGTACCGCACGCTGAACAACTCGGACGTCAATGGCCACACCTACCAGGGTGTCAGCCCGTTCACCGTCGCCGACCTGCGCGTGCGCTGGCAGATCGACCGCGACTGGTCGGCCGCCTTCGGCATCGACAACCTGATGAACCAGACCTACTGGAACTTCCACCCGTACCCGCAGCGCAGCACCAGCGCCCAGCTGAAGTACGACCTGCGCTGAACCCCTTGCAACCCGAAGGACACATCGACATGTACATGAACCTGAAGACCCGCACCGCCGCCCGTTTTCTCGCGCTGGCCTCGGCCCTGACCCTGAGCGCCTTCGGCGCGCAGGCCCACGCGACGCTCGAAGAGGGCGAGGCGCTGGCCGGCAGCTACTACAAGGCCGCCGTGCAGATCGGCCACGGCTGCGAGGGCACGGCGGTCCACACCGTCGTCGTGCGCTTGCCCGAAGGCTTCAAGGGCGCCAAGCCGTCGCCCAAGGCCGGCTGGAAGATCGACATCACCCGCGCCCCGCTCGCTAGGCCCTACACCAGCCACGGCAAGACCATCACCGACGACGTCACCGAGATCCGCTGGACCGCCCAGTCGGCCGAGGCCAAGCTGCAGGACGCCTGGTACGACAGCTTCGTGCTGCGCGGCCAGCTGCCCGACCAGGCCGGTCCGCTGTGGTTCAAGGTCCTTCAGGTCTGCGACAAGGGCCAGGTCGACTGGGCCGAGGTGCCCGCACAAGGCACGTCCACCAAGGGCCTGAAGGAGCCGGCTGCGCTGCTGATGGTGCATCCGGCCGATCCGCACGCCGGCCATCAAGGGCACTGATGGTGCCCCTCGCCCGGTGGGCCAGGCTCAGCGCTCGGGCGCTGGCTGCAGCGTGCAGGCGGCCAGCGTGTACGAGTGCAGCCGTGCCGCGTGGTCGTGCATGGCGCCGGCGACGATCAGCTCGTCTGCGCCGGTGCGGTCGACCAGCGCCTGCAGGCCGGCGCGCACGGTCTGCGGTCCGCCGACCACCGACACGGCCAGCATGCGTTCGACCTGGGCCCGTTCGGGCGGGCTCCACAGTGCATCCATGTCCTCGACCGGCGGCGGCAAGGGGCCGCGGCGACCGCGCACCATGCCCAGGAAACGCTGCTGGATCGAGGTGAACTGGAAGCGCGCGGTCGCGTCGTCATCGGCGGCGACCACGTTGACCGCCACCATCGCGTAGGGGCGCGGATGGGCCTCGCTGGGCTTGTAGGTCTGACGGTAGATCTGCAGCGCCTGCATCAGCTGGTCGGGTGCGAAGTGCGAGGCGAACGCGAACGGCATGCCCAGATAGGCCGCCAGCTGCGCGCTGTACAGGCTGGACCCGAGCAGCCAGATCGGCACCTGCGTGCCGATGCCGGGGATCGCGCGCACGGCCTCGGGCGGGCGGCTGTCGTCGGGCACGTCGAGGTAGCCCTGCAGCTCCAGCACGTCCTGCGGGAAGCTTTCCTCGTCGCCGCCTTGCAGCGTGCGCCGCAGCGCGCGGGCGGTGGCGCGGTCGGTGCCGGGCGCGCGGCCCAGGCCCAGGTCGATGCGGCCGGGGTATAGCGTCGCCAGCGTGCCGAACTGTTCGGCGACGACCAGCGGCGCGTGGTTGGGCAGCATCACGCCGCCCGAGCCGACCCGGATCGTCCGGGTGCCCCCGGCGATGTGGCCGACCAGCACGGCGGTCGCCGAACAGGCCAGCCCGTCCATGTTGTGGTGTTCTGCCAGCCAGTAGCGGCGGTAGCCGAGCGCTTCGGCATGCTGCGCCAGCGCGAGGCTGTGGCGCAGCGCATCGGCGGCGGTCTGGCCGGCGGCGATCGGGGCGAGGTCGAGGACCGACAGGGGAACGGTGGCAGGCGAGGTCATCCGGGGATCATGCCGCGTGTCAGAACGCCGTCGTGATGGCGTCGACGATGGCCCCGCTGGCGTCGGCCACGGGCATCCAGCGCCACTTGTCGAAGGTCGTGCAGGGGTGCGAGATGCCGAGCCCGATGCGGTCGCCGATGCGAGGCGCCAGCGCCGGATCGGCGTCGTTCAGGCGCAGGTGCGCGTGCTGGTCGTTCAGGGCCACGACCTGCCAGCCGGCCGGTGTCGCGACGGCGTGGCGCTCGCCGCGTCGGGCGATCACCTTGGGCTGCGGCAGGCCCATGTCGAAGGACAGGTCGCGCTTGCCGGCGTTGAGGATCACCAGCCCCGGCTCCGGCGTGGCCTGCACCACCGCCCAGACCGTCAGCGCGGCCCGCAGCCCGTCGGCGTCGCTGCAGCCCAGCCGCCGGTTGGCGTGGCGCACCAGCCGCTGGTAGTGCCCATCGTCGTGGCTGACGTAGCAGCCCGAGCGCAGCAGGCCGCGCACCGGCCGGCTCAGCGCCGATGCGCCCGACGGCCCGCGCAGCGCCGGCGCGATCTGGTCGAACAGGGCCGAGCCACCGGCCGTCAGGATCACCTCGTCGCACTCGAACAGGCCCTCGTCGTCACAGGCCCGCGCCAGCGCATGGGTGTCGCGCACCAGGCCGTCGACCAGGGCCTGATCCTTCGCATCGTCGCCGCTGCCCCACAGGCCCTCGTAGGTGCTGATGCCGACCAGCCGCACCGCCGCACTGGCCCGCACGCGCCGCGCGATCGCGAGCGCCTGCTCGACGCTGCGGCAGCCGGTGCGTCCGCCCGCCAGACCCACTTCGAGCATCACCTCCAGCGGCTGCGACAGCGCCGCGCGTTCGACCGCCTCGACCTGCTCGGCCGCGTCGACCAGGAAGGGCGCGCGCAGCCCCGGATGGCGCGTGAGCAGGCCATCGAGCTGGCGCAACTCGGCCGGCTGCACGATCTGGTTGGCGACCAGCACCTGGCGCGCGCCGGCCTCGATTGCCGTATCGACCTGGCGCAGCTGCGACACCGTGATGCCCCAGGCACCGGCCTGCAGCTGCGCCGCAAACAGCTGCGGCGACAGCGTCGTCTTGCCATGTGGCGCCAGCGCGATGCCCTCGCGTTCGACCAGCGCCTGCAGCCAGCCGACGTTGTGCGACAGCGCGGCCTGGTCCAGCACCGCCAGCGGCAGCGGCAGGTCGTCGCCCAGCACATGCCAGCGCTGCGCGCCGATCTGCGAACGGCGCAGCGGCGGGGCATCGGGCGGGTAGCCCTTGAAGCGGGCGTCGATCAGCGGGTCCAGGTCGGGGCGGGGCAGGGCATGCGTGTTCATCGGCACTTTCGGGCAAGTCGGTTTCCAGCAGGCGCCAGCATAGACGCCCGCGACACGACGAATAATCGCGGCCATGACACTTGCCACCCCCGCCGCCCCCGCCGCGTCCACACCGCCGGCCTTCAGCCGCGAACAGGGCTGCTCCGAAGCCGAATGGCTGGGCTGGTTGCCCGGTGCCGTCGGCCCGCACCCCTGGCGCTCGACCGGCGAGGGCGCCGCCGAGGTGAACCTCGATGCGTGGCAACCCGGCGCCCGCCTGCTGCTGGACTGGCAGACCCTGCCGCCCCGCCGCATCGCGCTGCTGCAGATGCCGCGCCTGGCGGTGCGCTTCACCTTCGAAGGCTGCGAGGCGCCCGAGCGCGCCCGCTTCATGCACTACTTCGACCTCTACACCCGCCGCGGTGGCGGCTGATCGATCGAATCGATGAGCACGATGAAGACCCTCGGCGTCCACCTCCAGTACAGCTTCGATCCGAGCGCGCAACAGGGCGCGCAGGTCCGCAACCCGCTGTTCGACCTGCTCTGGGCCGTGCGCGAGAACGGCTCGATCCAGCACGCCGCGAAGGCGCTCGGCCTGTCCTACCGCCATGTCTGGGGCTCGCTCAAGCAGTGGCAGGACGTCCTCGGCGAGCCGCTGGTCAGCTGGACCCAGGGCCAGCCCGCCCGCCTGACGCCGTTCGCCGAGCGGCTGGTCTGGGCCGAGACGCGCGCACGCACCCGCCTGACGCCGCACATCGAGGCCCTGCGCGTCGAGCTCGAACGCGCGCTGGCCGAGGCCCGCGACGGCGACCAGCACGTGCTGACCATCTACGCCAGCCACGACCTGGCCTTGCCCGCGCTGCGCGAGCTGGCCACGCGCCAGCAGCGCCTGCACATCGAGCTGCGTTTCGCCGGCAGCGTCGACGCGCTGCGGGCGCTGGCCGAGGGCCGCTGCCTGATCGCGGGCTTCCACGTGCCGCCCTTGCCCGATTCGCCCCGGCTGTTCGCCCAGGCGCTCAAGCCGCTGCTGAAGCCCGGTCAGCACAAGCTGATCGGCTTCAGCCGCCGCGCCCAGGGCCTGATGGTCGCCCCCGGCAACCCGCTGGGGCTGCGCACGCTGGCCGACGTGGTCCGCACCGGCGCCCGCTTCGTCCAGCGCCAGACGGGCTCCGGCACCCGCCTGCTGACCGACCACCTGCTGCAAGAGGCCGGCCTGCCGGCCGATGCGCTGAACCGCGCCGAACAGGCCGCCGAGGACAGCCACCTCGCCGTCGCCGCCGCGATCGCCAGCGGCCTGGGCGACGTCGGCATGGGCATCGAGGCCGCCGCCCAGGCCTTCGGCCTCGCCTTCGTGCCGATGGCCCACGAGGACTATTTCCTCGTCTGCCTGAAGGACGCCCTCGACCACCCCGCCGTCCTCAAGCTGCGCGCCGTGCTCGGCAGCGCCGACTGGCAACAGACCCTCGGCGCCGTCCCCGGCTACGAACCGCCCGGCATCGCCGCCCCCGGCCAGGTCCTGTCACTCACCAAGGCCCTGCCGTGGTGGCACTTCCGCCAGCCGAAGGCGTCGGTGGCACCGCTGGGGTTGTTGCCGGCGGGGTGAGGTCGTCCGGGTCAGCGCGAGGACCGGCGCCGGACGCGCAGCAGTCAGGCTCGGGAATCCACGATCGCCCGCTCGGCGGCCGCGCGGGCGTGGAGGGCGGTCGTGTCGAACAGGGGGATGTCCGTGTCCGTCGGCCCGACCAGCAGGGAAATCTCCGTGCAACCCAGGATGATGGCCTGCGCGCCATCGGCGGCGAGGCTGTTCATGATCCGGAGATAGTCAGCGCGCGATTCGTCCTTGACGATGCCGAGGCAGAGTTCCTCGTAGATGACGCGATGGACGATCTCGCGGTCCGGAACATCGGGTATCAGGACTTCCAGGCCATGCTGTTCGGACAGGCGATCACGGTAGAAGGCCTGTTCCATCGTGAATCTTGTACCCAGCAGGCCGACCTTCCTGTGGCCGGCCGACCGAATGTCGGTAGCGGTCGGATCGGCGATATGCAGCAGCGGAAGTCCTGAGGCCGATTCGATCGCGTCGGCCACCTTGTGCATGGTGTTGGTACACAGCACAAGAAACTCTGCGCCGGCCAGCTTCAGGGATCTCGCCGCCTGGGCGAGCAAGGCGCCTGCGGCGTCCCAGTCACCGATTCTCTGGAGTTGTTCGATCTCGTTGAAATCGACGCTGTAGAGAACGATCCTGGCCGAATGCAGGCCACCCAATCGTTCCTTGATCGTCTCGTTGATCAGGCGGTAATACGTGACGGTCGATTCCCAGCTCATGCCGCCGATCAGGCCGATGGTTTTCATGTGTGACTGACGTCCGTGATGTTGGGCGACTTCAACCCTGAGCGCCCATTCCAGCCGGGTCTCGCCACCGATGGCGAATCGGTCATTCGGCCGCGTCACGGCCCCTTCAGCACCCGCGCCTCGATCCCCGGAAACAGGTGCACCACATTCCTCAGGTACTCCGTGTCGACGGCCGCCCAGGACTTGTAAGGGGCGGGGATCGGCAGTTTCAGGACCTCGGCCATTTCCAGGCCGTTGCGGGCGGCGCTGGTCAGGCGCTGGTCGAGCCAGCGCAGGTAGTCGCGGGTCTGGAAGAGGGCGCTGGGGTCGGGGCGGACGGGGCCGTGGCTGGGGACGATGACGCGGGCGTCGGCGGATGTCAGCGTCGCGGCGAGGGTCGTCAGGCTGGTCTGCCAGGCGTCGACGCGGGCGTGCGGGGTGGTCGGGATGCGGTCGGCGAAGGCCAGGCCGCCGATGAAGGCGACGCCGGTGCGGCGGTCTATCAGGACGAGGTCGGATTCGGTGTGGCCGCGCAGTTCCTGCAGCAGCAGCTCGCGCCCGCCGATGCGCAGCACGCCGGACGCGGCGGCCGCGTCGAGGTTGTCGGAAGGTTCGGGCAACAGCGCCTGCGTGCCCTTCATCCAGTCGCCGCACAGGCGGTAGAGGTTGGTCTCGTAGGCCGCCGCCTCGCGGACCATGCCGGCGCGGGTCGGCGTGGTGGCGCGGCGCGGCACGTCGGCGTAGGCCTGGTTGCCGAGGAAGTAGTCGGGGTGCAGGTTCAGGTGGATGACCTGCACGACGGCTTTGCCGGTGGTGCGTTCGATCAACGCGCGCTGCTGTTCGCCATAGAGCCGGCTCGGGCCGGTGTTGATGACGACCACGCCTGCGTCGGTGACGATGAAGCCGGTGTTGATGATGTTGCAGCCGTTGGCCGGGCTGAAGTCGGCGTTGGCGCCTTCCACGACGTAGACGCCATCGGCCAGCTGGCGGGCCTGCAGGCCGAAGTCCAGCCGGGTCAGGTCGACACGGGGCGTGGCGGTCTGCGCTGCGGCGGCGGCCGACAGCATCAGCGCGGCGGCGAGCGAGGCCAGGACCAGCGCAAGGGCAAGGGTGACGCGCTTCATTCGATCCGGCTGTCGATGCGGTTGCCGTTGTTGTCGACGCCGGTCAGCCGCAGCGGTCCGGCCGGGCGGACCGGGAAGTCGAATGAGAAGACCGGGTTCTCGCTGACGGGTTCGAAAGGCTGCAGGCGCAGCAGCTCGCGGTCGGCGCCGTCGCGCAGCACCAGCCGGCTCAGGTAGAAGGCCGGCACGCCGGCGACCAGGCCGGTGTCCATCGGGTGCATGACGCGCACCCGGATGCGCGAGCCGGCATCGAGCGCGACGCTGTCGCGGGCCGATTCCGGCGCCTCGCTGCGTTCGAACACGCGCGCGCTGACGTCGCCCAGCGTGCGCGACCAGCTGCCGTCCTTGCGGGTGGCGCCCGAGACGGTGCAGCCACCGCCGGACGAGTCGACCCAGGTGCCGCCGACATGCCAGCGACCGTCGGCCGTGCGCACCGCCGCCCGGACGGGGCTGGCCTGTTCGAGCTTGAAGCGGAACGACACGCGCGGCAGGGCGGCCAGCGGCTGGTACTCCAGCACCTTGCGGATGGGGTTGCGGTCGACCAGGATGACGATGCGCTCGATGCCGGTCAGGCCGTCGACGGCGACCGAGACCGGCACGTTCATCGGGTCCTCGGCGAAGGCCGGGCCGGTGACCTGCACGCGCGCATCCCACTCCACCTCGCCCGCGCCGAGGTACTCGCGGCGCATGTCGGGCCAGGGGTGGGATTGGTACGGGTCGCCCTCGAACTCGTCGGCCGCCCGCGCCAGGCCGGTCACCGCCAGCAGCGCCACGCCGAAGGTGACGGATGCGACGAGGCGGCGGCGGGCCAGGCTGGCGGGGTACGTCATCGTGGTGCTCAGAACTTGCGCTGGTAGCGCAGCGACAGCAGGCCGCTGCGGCCGGGCGCCGTCTCGAAGTAGCGCTGGTTGGCCTCGGCCACGATCACGCTGCCGGCATAACGCCGGTCGGCCAGGTTGTCGGCGCGGGCCAGCAGCTCGACGCGGCCGTCGGGGCCTGCCGTCCAGGTGTGCAGGTAGCGCAGGTTGGCGATGCCCCAGCCGGCCGCGAAGCCGCCGCCGGCCGTGCCGGGCACGTCCTGGTTGCTGTCGTTCAGCGCGGTGCGGCCCTGTCCACGCGCTTCCAGGCCGATCTCGCCACCGGTCCACGGCTTCCAGGCGACCTCGGCGTAGAGGCTGGCCGGCTGGGTGCCGGCAATCTGGTTGCCGTTGATCGCGCCGGTGCGGTACTGGGCATCCAGCACCGTCAGCGCCAGCTGGCCGCGCAGCGTGGCGCTGTGCTGCCAGCGCTGCGACAGCTCCAGGCCCTGGCGCAGCGTGTCGCCGACGTTCTTGAAGGTCGAGCGTCCGCCGGTGTTGGTGTTGACGCCGATCTCGTTGGCGGTCGCGACGTGGAACAGCGCCGCGTCGATGGCGTAGCGGTCGGTCGGCCGCCACTTGGCGCCCAGCTCGATCTGGCGGCTGGTCTGGGCCGACAGGTTGTTGTTGAAGCCGGTCGTCGGATTGCCGCCCGCATCGACGCTGTAGGCGACCTCGCCGAGCGTGGGCGACTCGTAGCCGCGCGACGCGCTGGCGTGCAGCGTCAGCTCGGTCGACGGCTGCCAGCGCAGGCCGAGCACGGGGCTGGTGTACGAATAGTCGAGCGAGCCGCTGTCGTCCGGGTTGCCGGTGGCGATGTAGCGGTCCTCGTTGGACAGGCGGACCTTGCCGGTGCGCAGGCCGGCGACCAGTTGCCAGGCGGGCGACAGCGGGCGTTCGTACTGGGCGTAGACCTCGCGCGTGGTGGCGCGGTTGGTCTCGTCGCGTCGCAGGTTGCCGACCACGCCGAGGGTGGTCGCGCTGGTGTAGTTCTCGTAGCCCTTGCGTTCGTCGCGCTGGCGTTCGAGGTTGACGCCGGTGACGAGGTCGGCCTCGCCGACCTTCCAGCTCAGGCGGCCGTCGATGCCGTCGTAGCGCCGGTCGAAGTCGATCACGCCGCCGGGGCTGGTCGGGTTGGCCGGCAGGAGCTGATTGGCCCGCGGCGTCGACAGCATCTGGAACACCGAACGCTGGCCCGTGTAGGTGCTGACCTGGGTCGACTGCAGGGCGCCGTCGCCGCCGAGCTGGTGCTGCCAGTTCAGGCCGGCCTGGGTCTGGTCGATGGTCTTGCGGGTCTTGAAGTTGGTGGCCTGGACGGCGGTCTGATCCGGGTTCTGGTTGAACAGCACGCGGGTCAGGCCGAGCGGGTCGTTGGCGCGCTGGTGCTGGTCGCTGATGGCCAGCGTGATGCGGTCGTCCTCGCCGGCCCAGGCCAGGCGGATGTTGGCCAGCCGGCGATCGGCGTCGCTCTGCGGGCGGAAGCCGTCGATCTCGAAGTTCGACACGTTGGCCGCGATCGAGAAGCCGCCGTCGAACGGCGATTGCACGGCCAGCCGCTGCTGGCGCAGGCCGAAGCTGCCGGCGTCGACGCCGACCTCGAACTGGCGGTCACGCACCGGCTTGGACCAGGCGGCGATGACACCGCCGGAGCTGTTGCCGTAGAGCGCCGAGAACGGCCCGCGCAGCACCTCCACCCGGTCCGCGCCGGCGAGGTCGAAGTGGGCGACCTGGCCCTGGCCGTCGGGCATCGTCGCGGGGATGCCGTCGGCGTAGAGCCGCATGCCGCGCACGCCGAAACCGGCGCGGGCGCCGAAGCCGCGCGAGCTGATCTGCAGGTCCTGGGCGTAGTTGTTGCGGTTGGCGACGACCAGGCCGGGGACCGACTGCAGCGCCTCCGACAGGTTGACCATCGGGCCGGCGGCGCGCAGGGCCTCGCTGCCGACGGCGCTGATCGCATAGGGCGTGTCGACCAGCTTCTGTTCGCGGGTCGAGCCGGTGATGACGACCGGCTCCAGGCGTTCGGCCTCCTGGGCAAGGGCTGCACCGACCTGGCCGGCGGCCAGCAGGCCGAGGGCGGCACGGACGGCCAGGACGGAAAGACGGGGAACGGCGTTCAGGGAGGAGGCGTACAGATCGGCGGTCATCATGGGCGTGGGTGGATGAGGGTCGTCAGGCGACCCTTGCGAGCCCTGGCATGTTCACCAGCGGGACGCCGCTGTGCCAGTTCGCATTAACCCGCTCGGGTGGCGTCACCGAGGCGACAGGACGTGCGGATGCTGGAGCAGCGGGAGTGCTCCAGCCTGTGACAGTCCGGCGCTCTCGCTCAGGTCACGCAGCCCGCTTCGACGCTGTTGACGGTGCCGCCGATGACCACCGGCTCCGGAATCCGGTAGCCATAACGCACGCCGGTGACCTCCGCGAGGATCGCCACGGCGATTTCCGGCGGTGTCCGGGCGCCGTTCTTGATGCCGACCGGGCCGTGCAGACGCGCCAGTTCGGCCTCGGTCAGGCCGAAATGCTCCATCAGCCGGGCCTTGCGCTTGGCCTGGTTGAGCCGCGAGCCGATCGCGCCGACGTAGAAACACGGCGACCGCAGCGCCTCCATCAGCGCCAGGTCGTCAAGCTTGGGGTCGTGGGTCAGGGCGATGACGGCGCAGTGCGCGTCCAGCGACAGGGCGACCAGCGCGTCGTCGGGCATGTCGCGCACGAGCTGGCAGCCGGGCACCGCGAAGCCGTCGGCGTATTCGGGGCGCGGGTCGATGATGAAGACCTGGTAGTCGAGCGCGCGGGCCATCTCGGCCAGGAACTGGGTCATCTGGCCGGCGCCGATGACGATCAGCCGCCAGCCCGGGCCGTGGGTGCTGACGAGGGTCTGGCCGTCGAAGGTGAGCGTGTCGCCCGGATCGGCCTCGGTCAGCGTGACCGCGCCGCTGAGGAAGTCGAGCGTGCGCCGCACCCGTCGCCCGCTGGCCAGGCGTTCGAGCAGGCCCTCGATCTCGCTGTGCGGGAAGACCGGCTCCAGCACCAGCTCGATCGTGCCGCCGCAGGGCAGGCCGAAACGCGCGGCCTCGTCGCCGGAGACGCCGTAGCGCACGGTGCGCGGCGTGTCGGCCAGCAGGGCGCCTTCGCGCACGCGCTCGATCAGGTCGTCCTCGATGCAGCCGCCGGAGACCGAGCCGGCGATCTGGCCGTCGTCACGCACCGCCACCACCGAGCCGATCGGGCGCGGCGCGGAGCCCCACGTCCGGATGATCGTGCCCAGCACGACGCGATGTCCGGCGGCGCGCCAGGCCTGCACCTGGCGAAGGATCTGGAGGTCGATGTTGTCCATGGACGCAACCTTACTGCGTGGCCGCGCGCAAGCCGATGGCTCCTCTACCCCTATGCACGGCACTGCCTAGTCAAGGCTATGCGGATGGCTTCATAGGGAATCGCGACAGGCAGTTTCGAACGGCCGTGCTGCATAGGATGCCCCCCGAGTTGGAGGCTGCCCGCCAGTCCGACAACCGCAGACCCACGAGGAGACCCCCCATGTCGACACAGACGATCACCCTTCAGGTCAACGGCCGCGACGTCACGCGCGCCGTCGAGCCGCAGACCCTGCTGGTCCAGTTCATCCGCGAGACGCTGCAGCTGACCGGCACGCACGTCGGCTGCGACACGTCGCAGTGCGGCGCGTGCACCGTGCACGTCGATGGCCGCGCGATGAAGAGCTGCTCGATGCTGGCCGTGCAGGCCGCCGGCAAGCAGGTCACGACGATCGAGGGCCTGGCCGCTGCCGACGGCACGCTGCACCCGATGCAGGCGGCCTTCAACCAGTGCCACGGCCTGCAGTGCGGCTTCTGCACCCCCGGCATGGTGATGAGCGCGGTCGACCTGGTGCAGCACCACGGCTGCCACAGCGACGCCCAGGTCCGCGAGGCCCTGGAAGGCAACCTCTGCCGCTGCACCGGCTACCAGAACATCGTCAAGGCGGTGTTCGTGGGCGCCGAGGCGATGAAGGCCTGATCCGGTGCGATCCAGCCTGATCCGCCACGGAACAACCCACACGACATCACCGGAGCCCATTCCATGAACGCACGCCAAGGATTCATCGGCCAGTCGGTCGTCCGTCGCGAGGACGCCCGCTTCCTGACCGGTCGCGGCCAGTACACCGACGACATCACCCTGCCGGGCCAGACCTACGGCTATTTCCTGCGCTCGCCCTATGCGCATGCCCGACTGCTGAAGGTCGACACCGCCGCCGCCGCCGCCGCGCCCGGCGTCGTCGGCGTCTTCACCGGCGAACACTTCAAGGCCGTTGGCGGCCTGCCCTGCGGCTGGCTGATCAACGACCTCGACGGCTCGCCGATGAAGGAGCCCAAGCACCCGGTGCTGGCCGACGGCAAGGTCCGCTACGTCGGCGACCGTGTCGCGCTGGTCGTGGCCGAGACGCTGGACCAGGCCAAGGCCGCCGCCGAGCTGATCGAGGTCGACTACGACGAGCTGCCGCCCGTCATCAACCCGGCCGCCGCGCTGACCGCGCCGGCCGCCGTGCACGACGAGGCGCCGAACAACCGCTGCTACCTCTGGGGCATCGGCGACAAGGCGGGTGTCGAGGAAGCATTCAAGACCGCCGCCCACATCACCACGCTGAAGTTCCGCAACAACCGCCTGGCGCCCAACCCGATGGAGCCGCGTGCGGCCAACGCGTCGTACAACCGCGCGGACGACCACTACACGCTCTACGTCAGCAACCAGAACCCGCACGTCGAGCGCCTGCTGATGTGCGCCTTCGTGCTGGGCATCCCCGAGCACAAGATGCGCGTGGTCGCGCCGGACGTCGGCGGCGGCTTCGGCTCGAAGATCTACCTGTACGGAGAGGAGACCGCGCTGGTCTGGGCCAGCAAGCAGGTCAACCGCCCGATCAAGTGGACCTGCGACCGCAGCGAGGCCTTCCTGTCGGACGCCCACGGCCGTGACCACGACTCGCTGGCCGAACTGGCGCTGGACCAGGACGGCAACTTCCTGGCCCTGCGTGCGACGACCACCGCCAACCTCGGCGCCTACCTGTCGACCTTCGCGTCCTGCATCCCGACCATCCTGCACGCCACGCTGCTGGCCGGCCAGTACAAGACGCCGAAGATCTACGCCGAGATCAACGCCGTGTTCACCAACACCGCGCCGGTCGACGCCTACCGCGGTGCCGGCCGTCCGGAAGCGACCTACCTGCTCGAACGCATCGTCGAGACGGCCGCCAAGGAAACCGGCATCGACCCGGCCGAGCTGCGTCGCCGCAACTTCATCACCACCTTCCCGTACCCGACCCCCGTGGGCCTGACCTACGACACCGGCGACTACGAGGCCACGCTGGGCCGCGCGATCGAGCTGGCCGACGTGGCCGGCTTCGCCGCCCGCAAGGCCGAGAGCGCCGCCAAGGGCCTCAAGCGCGGCCTGGGCTACAGCTGCTACATCGAGGCCTGCGGCATCGCGCCGTCGGCCGTCGCAGGTGCGCTGGGTGCCCGTGCCGGCCTGTTCGAGGCCGGCGAGGTGCGGGTCCACCCGACCGGCAAGGTGACGGTGTTCACCGGTTCGCACAGCCACGGCCAGGGCCACGAGACCACGTTCGCGCAGGTCGTGGCCGAGAAGCTCGGCATCCCGATGGAGGACATCGACATCGTCCACGGCGACACCAGCAAGGTGCTGTTCGGCATGGGCACCTACGGCTCGCGCTCGCTGGCCGTCGGCGGCACGGCCATCGTCAAGGCGCTCGACAAGGTCATCGCCAAGGGCAAGAAGATCGCGGCCCACCTGATGGAGGCGGCCGACACCGACGTCGTGTTCGAGAACGGCAACTTCAAGGTCGCCGGCACCGACAAGGCGATCCCGTTCGCGCAGGTTTCGCTGACGGCCTACGTGCCGCACAACTTCCCGCACGACAAGCTGGAGCCGGGCCTCAACGAGAACGCGTTCTACGACCCGAGCAACTTCACCTACCCGGCCGGCACCTACATCGCCGAGGTCGAGATCGACCCGCTGACCGGCACCACCCGCGTCGACCGCTTCACGGCGGTGGACGACTTCGGCAACGTCGTCAACCCGATGATCGTCGAGGGCCAGGTGCACGGCGGCATCGCGCAGGGCCTGGGCCAGGCACTGCTCGAACACGCGATCTACGACGAGGAGACCGGCCAGCTGCTGACCGGCAGCTACATGGACTACGCCATGCCGCGCGCCGACGACCTGCCCAACCTGGTGGTCGAGACCGCCAAGGGCACGCCCTGCACCCACAACCCGCTGGGCGTGAAGGGCTGTGGCGAGGCCGGTGCGATCGGCTCGCCGCCGGCCCTCATCAACGCGATCTGCGACGCCCTGGGCGTCAAGGACGTGCCGATGCCCGCCACGCCCTACACCGTGTGGCAGGCCGCCCGCGGCGCGCAGTGACATCCGAGGACGACAGGAGACACCAACATGCAAGCATTCGCGTATCAAACCCCGTCCTCCGTGGCCGATGCGGCCCGCGCCGCAGCCGGCGATGACGCCAGGATCGTCGCCGGCGGCCAGTCGCTGCTGGCCTCGATGAAGCTGGGTCTGGCCGCCCCGTCGACGCTGGTCGACCTGGGCGCGCTGTCCGACCTGCGCGGCATCAGCGTGGCCAACGGCACCGTCACCATCGGCGCCATGACCACGCACGCCACCGTCGCGGCGTCGGCCGAGGTGCAGAAGGCGATCCCCGCGCTGGCCGACCTGGCCGGCCGGATCGGCGACCGCCAGGTGCGCAACCGCGGCACGATCGGCGGCAGCCTGGCCAACAACGACCCGGCGGCCTGCTACCCGGCCGCCGTGCTGGGCCTGGGCGCGACGGTCCACACCGACCGCCGCAGCATCGCCGCCGACGACTTTTTCAAGGGTCTGTACGAGACGGCGCTGCAGCCCGGCGAGGTCATCACCTCGGTGAGCTTCCCGATCCCGGCCAGGGCCGCGTGGCAGAAGTTCAAGCAGCCGGCCTCGCGCTTCTCGATCGTCGGCGTGTTCGTCAGCCAGGGCCCGCAAGGCACCCGCGTGGCGGTCACGGGCGCGGGCGCCTGCGTGTTCCGCGCCAGCGACGTCGAGGCAGCCCTGGCGGCCAGCTGGTCGTCCGCCGCCGCAGCGGCCGTCAGCGTGTCGGCCGACGGGCTGAACAGCGACCTGCACGGCTCGGCGGACTACCGCGCCGCGCTGATCCCGGTGCTGGCCTCGCGCGCGGTCGCGGCAACCTGACGGAGCGGTGATGAACGACACCGTGGCGAGCCCGGCAAGCGGCCCGATCGGCCTGAACGGCCCGGGCCACCTGGCCGACCGGCTGGGCCGCAGCCCGGCCGGCATGCTGCCCAGCAGCATCGACGACACGCAGGCTTGCCTGCTCGCGCTGGGCTACGTGCCCGAACGCGCGCTCGCCACGGTGATCTACCTCGCGCTGAAGCTGCAGCGCCCGGTGCTGCTCGAAGGCGAGCCCGGCACCGGCAAGACCGAGATCGCCAAGACGCTGGCGACCATGCTGGGCCGGCCGCTGATCCGCCTGCAGTGCCACGAGGGCCTGGATCTGGCCGGCGCGGCCTACGAATGGAACTACGCCCGCCAGATGATGGAGATCCGGCTGGCCGAGGCCGGAGGGCAGGGCGGTCCGGGTGGTCATGGCACGGCGGACCGCGACGCGCTGGCCGCCGAACTGTTCTCGCCGCGTTTCCTGATCAAGCGGGCGCTGCTGCAGGCCATCGACCCGGCCAACCCGGTCGCGCCGGTGCTGCTGATCGACGAACTCGACCGCGCCGACGAGCCTTTCGAGGCCTTTCTGCTGGAGGTCCTGTCGGACTTCCAGATCACGATTCCCGAACTCGGCACGGTGCAGGCCAAGGAGCCGCCGATCGTCGTGCTGACGTCCAACCGCACCCGCGAGATCCACGACGCGGTCAAGCGGCGCTGCCTGTATCACTGGGTCGACTTCCCGACCGTCAAGCGCGAGCTGCAGATCCTCGAGGCGCGCCTGCCGCGCATCGGCCGCGAACTGGCGCGCGAGATCGTGGCCTTCATCCAGGGCCTGCGCAAGCTCGACCTCTACAAGCTGCCCGGCATCGCCGAGACGCTGGAATGGAGCCGCGCGCTGCTGGAACTCGACGCGATGGTGCTGGACCCGGACCTCGTCCAGCAGACCCTGGGCGTGCTGCTCAAGTACCAGGACGACATCCAGCGCGTGTCCGGCAGCGAGGCCGCCCGGCTGCTGGAAGAGGCCCGCGTGGCCGCCCGCAGCCTGCAGGAAGCCGCGCGCGCCTGACGGTGCCGCGCCTGTTCCCGCCCGCGCCGGCCTCGTCATGCTGCCCGTCCCGAAGGCCGATGCGCTGGCCGGCCACCTGGCCGAGAACGTCATGCACTTCGCCCGCGTGCTGCGCGCCGCCGGCATCCCCGTGGGCACCGGCCGGATCGAGCTGGCGCTGACCGCCCTGCGGCTCGGCGGGCTGGAAAGCCGGCGCGATTTCCACGCCGCGCTGAGCGCCACGCTGATCGACCGGGCCGAACACCGGCTGCTGTTCGACCAGGCCTTCCACATCTTCTGGAAGAACCCCGACCTGGAAGGCCGCATGCGGGCGCTGCTGCTGCCCAAGGTCGACCTGAGCGGCTCGTTGCCGCCGCCGCCCGAACACCAGCGCCTGGCCGCCGCGTTCTTCCCGAACACCCAGCCGCCCGCGCCGCCGCCGAAGGAGAAACCGCCCGAGGACGAGATCCAGATCGACGCCGCCCTGACCTGGAACGAGCAGGAGGTGCTGCGCCACACCGACTTCGAGACCATGACGGCCGACGAATGGCGCCAGGCCAAGCGCCTGCTGCAGAAGCTGGTGCTGTTCCTGGAACCCTTGCCGACCCGCCGACAGACCCGTGCCTACGTACCCGGCCGGGCCGACTGGCGCGCGACGATGCAGGCGATGGCGCGCCAGGGCGGTTCGGTCTGGGACATGCGCTGGCGGCGACCGCGCGTGGAGCCGGCGCCGCTGGTGGTGCTGGCCGACATCTCGGGCTCGATGAGCCGCTACTCGCGCATGCTGCTGCACTTCACGCATGCGCTGGGCCATGCGGAGGCGCGGGTCGAGAGCTTCGTCTTCGGCACCCGCCTGACCCACACGACCCGGCTGATGCGCCAGCGCGATCCGGACCAGGCCGTCAGCCAGGTCAGCCATGCCGTTCAGGACTGGGCCGGTGGCACGCGCATCAGCGCCTGCCTGCACACCTTCAACCGTCGCTGGGCCCGGCGCGTGCTGCGCGGCAACGCGACGGTGCTGCTGGTGACCGACGGGCTCGAACACGGCGACACGTCCGCGCTGTCCTTCGAGATGGACCGGCTGTCGCGCAGCTGCCGGCGGTTGGTCTGGCTCAACCCGCTGCTGCGCTACGACGCCTTCGAGCCGCGCGCGGCCGGCATCCGGGCGATGCTGCCGCACGTCGACGAGTTCATGAGCGCGCACAACCTCGACAGCCTGGCCGACCTCGCCCGGCTGCTGGCTCAGCCGGCGAGCCACCGCAGGGCGCCTGTCTCCTGACCCCTGACACCTGACACACCCGCATCCCTTCAACCTGCCCCGGAACACACCATGCAACTCGAGAACACCCAGACCCTGCCCGTCTCCCAGGCCATCGCGTGGGAGAGCCTCAACGACATGAGCCTGATCCAGCAGGCGATCCCCGGCTGCGAGGGCATCGAGACGGTCGGCGAGAACCAGTACGAGGTGGTGGTCGTGGCCGCCATCGGCCCGGTCAAGGCCAAGTTCAAGGGCAAGCTGCACATCAGCGACATCGTCTCGCCGACGTCCTACCAGCTCGCGTTCGAGGGCCAGGGCGGCGCGGCCGGTCACGGCAAGGGCACGGCACAGGTCACGCTGAGTGCGCAGGGCGACCACGAGACGCTGCTGACCTACAGCGTGCACGCGACGGTCGGCGGCAAGATCGCCCAGATCGGCTCGCGCCTGGTCGACATGGCCGCAGCCAAGATGGCCAAGGAATTCTTCGAGAAGTTCAACAACGCCCTGACCCAGCGCCACGCGCCGCCAGTCGAGGCCAGCGCAGACGCCGATGCACCGGCGGAAACGACCGAGAAAAAGGGCTGGTTCAAGAAGCTGGTCGGCAAGGCCTGAAGCTTCTTGCGCCCAGGAAAAAGGCCGGCGTGAGCCGGCCTTTGTCGTGCAAGGCCGGCACGTGGCCGGCCAGGGTTGGTCAAGGTTGGTCAGGGCGCGGTGGCCAGCACCGTGCGGAAGAAGCCGGCGGTCGACGCGGTGCAGAACGGGGCCACGGTGGCGTGGTAGTTCTGGGCCACGGCGGTCGCACCACCGGCGGTGTTGATCGCCGCGATCGCCGTCTGGAAGCCGACCTTGGCCGCCGCGAACGGGTCGGCGCCACCGCCCGATGCGGTCTCGAGGTCCAGCGTCGTCACCGTGCCGGTCGGCAGCGGCAAGGTGCCGAACCACGCCGCCTGCAGCTGGGTGTTCGCATAGAACACTGTCGGGTCGTTCGCACCGCCGCACATGAACACCGGGAAGGCCGGTGCCCAGCCGCCACGCAGGTCGTTCTGCTTGGCACGTGCGCGCAGCGGATGGCCGGTCACGCAGGCGGTCGGCGCAGCGGCCGTGCAAGGATTGGCTGCGGCATCGGCCAGCACTGCATTCGCGTAGGTGTTGTTGATCAGGCCCAGACCCGTCGTGGTGCTGTACAGCGGCTGGAACTGTGCGGTGGCGAGCGGGTAGGCGTTGGCCGTGTTGTCGAACAGCGCCGCCTGCGGCACCTTGCCGGTGGTGAACAGCTGGGTGGTCGTCAGCGTCGACGGCATCAGCGTCTCGATGCCGGTCGCGTAGGCGGTGTTGTAGACGTCGCTGGCCGTGTTGTAGATGTCGCCGTAGGAGCGCTTCCAGCTGGTCGTCAGCAGCGGCGCGAACAGCGTGCCGCCGACGATCGGGTTGCCGCCGAAGATCGCGTCGGCGAACTTCGCCAGTGCGTAGGGGCCGCTGCCGCCGGCCACGGCGGTGACCGGCTGGCCGGCCAGACGCAGCGCCTTGGCGGTCGCCATTGCCACGTGGCCGCCTTGCGAGTAGCCGGTGATCAGCAGCTTGCCGTTGTCGCTGGTGCCGTTGGCGATCTTGGCGAGCGCCTGCCGGCCGGCCGACAGCGCGTCGATCATGTCCTTGGACTGCTGGTCGGCGTTGAGGTAGGGGTGGTAGCTCAGCGCCGAAGCCTCGTAGCCGGCGTAGTTCGGGGCCACGACGATCATGCCCTGGGCCGCGTACAGCGCCGCGATCAGGCCGGCTTCACCGCCGGCAGCATTGGTGCTGCCCAGCAGCGCGATGTTGTAGTCCTTGGCGGTGGTCGTGCCGTGGGCGTGCAGCACGATCGGCTTGGCGCCGGTGCAGGCCGCGCCGCCGGTGGGGATCATCAGCGCGCCGGTCGCGTTGGTCTTCTCGCCGGCACCGCCGACGGTCCCGTACTGGATGTAGCGCAGGTCGATGCCGCAGGGCAGGTTGGCGTTCGCGTCGGCGGGATTGAGTCCTGCCAGCTGCAGCAGCTGCTGACCCGAGGAAGACGCCCGCAGCTGCGCCGAGAACTGCGCCGCCGTCAGGCTGGCCAGCTGCGTCGGCGGGTTGCGCTGGATCGTGCCGCGGTCGTTGGTCAAGTTGAGCGTCACCTCGCTGCTGTCACTGCCCCCACCGCAAGCGGCCAGGGAAAGCAGGGCTGCGGCGGCAAGCACGCCGGGGATGAAACGGGTAGGGCGCATGGTGGGCGTCGTCGTGGTGAAGTTGAATAGCACGACCGTGCTATTTGCATCAGTATCGACTTCGTAACCCTGCGGTCACAAATGGTGGAAACCCTTCAGCGTCGGCCGCAGACGACGAAAAACGCGCAGCCCGGGAACCGAAGCGGGCTGCGTTCAGGCGGGCAGGTCCAGACCCTCCCGGGTCATCGCGCTGTCGGCTTCGCTGGCTCCGTGCATCCCCAGCCTGTGCAGCAGCTGTCGGTCCCGGTCCGCCTGCGGGTTGCGGGTCGTCAACAGCCGGTCGCCATAGAACATGCTGTTGGCGCCGGCCAGGAAACACAGCGATTGCAGGCTCTCGGGCATCTCTTCCCGGCCCGCCGACAGGCGCACCATCGCGCGCGGCATGCAGATGCGGGCCACGGCGATCATCCGAACGAACTCGAATGAATCCAGCGGCGTGGCGTCCGCCAAAGGCGTTCCTTCCACCCGCACCAGGTTGTTGATGGGCACGGATTCAGGATAGGGATCCAGATTCGCGAGTTGCACGATCAGCCCGGCACGCTGGCGACGTGTTTCGCCCATGCCGACGATCCCGCCGGTGCAGACCTTCAAACCCGCCTCGCGCACCCGGGCCAGGGTATCGAGCCGGTCCTGGTAGGTCCGGGTCGTGATGATCTGGCCATAGAACTCGGGGGCCGTGTCCAGGTTGTGGTTGTAGTAGTCCAGGCCAGCTTGCTTGAGTTGTTCGGCCTGAAGATCCGCCAGCATGCCGGCGGTCAGACATGTTTCGAGCCCCAGCGCCTTGACCTCGCGGACTATCGTCCCGAGTTGCGCCATGTGCCGTTCCTGCGGTGAACGCCAGGCTGCGCCCATGCAGAAACGCGTCGCACCACTGGCCTTGCCTTCCTTGGCGGCCTGCAAGACCTCTTCCAATGGCAAGAGTTTTTCCGCCTTCAGACCCGTGTCGAAATGTGCCGACTGGGGACAGTATTTGCAGTCTTCCTCGCAGCCCCCGGTCTTGATCGACAGCAGGGTTGAAAGCTGGATGGCGTTCGGGTCGAAGTTCTCGCGGTGGACCTGCTGGGCTCGGAAGATCAGGTCGTTGAAGGGCAGTTCGAACAAGGCGTTGACGGCATCAACCGTCCACGGTCTTGCCTGGCGGCGCTCTGCATCGGTCGTGGGCGTCAGGGTGTTGATCTGATTCGTTTTCATGTGGTTTCCAAGGCTTGCCGCAGAAGATCGCGGTTCAAATGCGCCGCAACGGCGGCGGGATCCGGTTCCGGCAGGCGAGGAACCTGTCCCCAGCAATCTGCCTTCAGCCGGACCGACAAGGCGGCGAGGTTTTCTTCGACATGGCGCATGACAGGGTCAACGGTATTGGCGACCCACGCTGCCAAGTGCAAGCCGCGTGAGCGCAGGGCGGCGGCCGTCAACAAGGCGTGGTTGAGGCATCCCAGCCGCAAGCCCACCACCAGGATGACGGGAAAGCCCAGATTGACTGCCAGGTCAGCGGTATCCCAGGTATCGGTCAGCGGGACCTGAAACCCCCCGACGCCTTCCACGAATGCGACGTCGGCCAGGTTCAAGGTCTGCCTGACGTCGGCCAGCAGCGATACACGGTCGATGGTCTTGCCTTCCAGCGTGGCCGCGATGTGTGGCGCGCAGGGCATGCGCCATTGCATCGGTCCAGCCTGCGCATCGGAAAGGGGGACGCTGGAAGCGGAACGCAGTCGCAAGACGTCTTCGTTGACCCAACGATCCGCCACGAAATCCTGCCCGGCCGACACGGGTTTGATGGCCAGGCTGCGCAGACCGAAACCGGCCGCCAGACAGGTCAAACCTGCGGTGACGGCGGTCTTGCCGATCTCCGTGTCGGTGCCGGTGACAAAGTAGGCTTTCAAACAACCGCCATGCCCTGCACGGCCGTTTCCAGCCCATTCAGGAGGCGGTCGATGTCGTCCGAGTCATGTGTGGCACACAAGGTGATGCGCAGACGCGCCTGGCCCGCCGCAACGGTCGGCGGACGGATACCCGGGACCCGAATGCCCGACGCCTCCAACCTGGCGGCGAGATTCATGGTGGTGTCGTTTCGACCGATGATCACGGGTTGTATCGGAGTGGTCGATTCAACCAGACGCCAGCCCAGCTCAGGATGCCGGTTCAGCAGGTATCGCAGACCTTCACGCAACTGAATCTGTCGACGGGCCAGATGGACACGGCGATGCTGACCGACTTCGCCTTCGATCAGATCCAGGCTGGTCAACAAGGCATGGGCGACGGCTGGCAACGAGGCGGTCGTGAAGATATAGGTGCGGGCGCTCTGGATCAGGTATTGGATGATGCGTTCATGTGCGGCCACGAATGCGCCGGACAAGCCGGCCGCTTTCCCGAGCGTGCCCACCAGGATCAGGCGATCACTGGACAGACCGACGTGTTCCAGCGCACCCCGACCGCGATGGCCCAGAACACCGAAACCGTGCGCGTCGTCGAGGATCACCCAGGCGTCGTGTTCCTCGGCCAGTTCCAGCAGTTCGGGCAATGGGCCGATGTCGCCATCCATGCTGAAGACGGTGTCGCTGACGATCAGCTTGATCCTGGCCTTGCTGTTCTCCAGAAGTTTGCGCAACTCGGCCACATCGGCATGGGCATATCGTCGGACCGTCGCCTTGGCCAGGCGCATGCCATCGATCAGCGAGGCATGGTTGAGTTCATCTGAAAAGAACTCCGCCTCAGGATCACCGAGTGCCGTGGTGACGGCCAGATTGGCCATGTAGCCTGTGCTGAAGCTCAGCACGCGAACCGCGGGGATGTTGGGTTCGAACCAGGTCGCCAGGCGGTTTTCGAGATCCACGTGCGCTTGTGTATGTCCGCTGATCAGATGTGACGCGCCGGCGCCACCGGACCAGATTCGTGCGCCTTCCGACAAGGCTTCTGCGATGCGTGGGTGAGAGGCCAGGCCGAGATAATCGTTGGAGCAGAACATCAGCTGTTCGGAGCGCCTGCCATGCGAATCTCGCACGGTTTGACGAGGTGCCGCAGGTGATTCGGCAATCCGCAGGACACGGGTCTGATGTCTGGTGGATATTTCATCCAGCTTCGTTTGCAGGTGTTCAAGCAGCATCGTTCAAGACCTCCTGCAAGGTGGCCCGGACGGCACCGGCCAGGTAGGCCGCAGTTTGCTGGTCGATGACATAGGGTGGCATCAGATAGACCGTCGCACCGATCGGTCGAATGAGCAGCCCATGCTGTCGTGCAGCCATGTGAAAACGTTCGCTGAACCGGTCGCCGGGGTCGGCGATATCGAAGGCGAGGATCATCCCGCGTTGGCGCATGTGGGTAATTCGGGGGTTTTCCGAAAACGACGCAAAAGCCTCGGCCAAGCAGATCGACTGGGACCGGTTGGCGTCGACCTGTCCGGAATCAAACCGGTCCAGCACCGCATTGGCCGCCGCACAAGCCAGGGCATTGCCGGTGTAGGAATGCGAATGCAGGAAGCCGCGTGTCACGTCTTCGCTCCAGAAGGCGCGGTAGACGGCATCGGTGGTCAGGACCAGAGACAGGGGCAAGGTGCCGCCCGTGATGCCCTTGGACAGGGTCACGAAATCAGGCCATTGTTCGGTGTCGACCTGTTCCCATGCCAAGAACGTCCCGGTGCGCCCACAGCCCACCGCAATCTCGTCGGCAATCAGGTGGATGTCGAACTCGCGCGTCAACGACCGCACCGCGCGCAAATAGGCGGGGCTGTGCATGACCATGCCGGCGGCACATTGCACCAGCGGTTCCAGAATGAAGGCGGCGATGTGATGCCCGCGGTTTTCGAACAGGCCCCGAAGCGCGGCCAGAGCGGAATCTTCGTTTCCCAGTCGGCTGTCGGGTGACTCGACCACGTGGGAACGCATCAGCATCGGATCGTAGGCGTCTCGGAACAGCGCCACGTCCGTGACAGAGAGCGCGCCGATCGTTTCTCCGTGGTAGCTGTTCTTCAGGCAGACAAACTCCTGCTTCTGAGCTTGACCCAGGTTCTTCCAGCTATGGAAACTCTGCTTGAGTGCGATTTCAACGGCGCTGGCACCGTCGGAAGCAAAAAAGACATGGCCGAGCGCACCGCCGGTGTGCGCGCTCAGTCGTTCCGCCAGACGCACCGCCGGTTCATGGGTGCAACCGGCCAACATGACATGCGGCAACAGGTCGAGCTGACGTTTGATGGCCGCATGGATCTTGGCGTCGGCATGACCAAACAGGTTCACCCACCACGAGCTGTTGGCGTCGAAATACGGCCGGTCACTGTCATCGAACAACCAGGGGCCCATGCCGCGGACCATCGGAATCGGTCGAATATCCTGCGCCCGTGCCATTTGTGTGCAAGGATGCCAGATGGCAGACAGGCTGCGGGTATCCAGGGATTGGGCTGGTGTCGACGCCGTCGCGTCGGTTGGATGATGGGGAATCTGCATCGATGATCATGGGCATGGCCAGTGGCAATATCTCGAAGTTTCCTTCGAGGCGCTGGCGGATCCATTTATCGAACTCCGCACCCCATTTTTATAATCATCGCCAGACGGTCGTGCAATGACCGTCATCGGTCAGTTGGCAAAACCCATGATTTCGGCAATGGGAAAATGTCGGAGCCCCTGACGACGGGTCCGTGGCGAGTTCGGGCAGGTCAGCGTTCGGGCTGGACGGTCGCGATCCAGCCTTCGAGCGGATCGACGTCGGCCGGCCAGCCGTGACGCGGTCGGCCGATGGTCCAGCCGGCCTGCAGCAGGCACAGCACCGCGTCGATCGCATCGCCCTGGCGGTCGTCGAGCAGGTGCTGGCGCCACGCGGGGGCGACGGACAGACGCAGTCCGAGGGTCGGCGCGCCGGCCTCCAGCCGCGTCAGCAGCGTGGCGCGGGTGGCGTCGCGGTCGGGTGTCTGCTTGTTCGGGTCGTCGCTCTTGTAGGACGCCCGACCGACCAGCGCGCGGGCGAGGTGGCCGGGATAGGCCTCCAGCGCGGCTCGGGCCGGATCTCCCGGATGCAGGCCCGGCAGGTTGCAGCCGGCGTCCAGCAGCGCCGCCACGCCGGCGTGCAGCATGTAGGCGACGGGTGGGTTGACCCACTTCATCGACGGCGACGAGCCGGCCGGGCCGTCGCAGGCACGGTGGGCGAACTTGCCGCCGGGCGGCCGGGCGTTGCAGAACGCGGCGAAAGTGGCGCGGATCGTCGCGCGGTCCAGCGCCAGGTAGTGCCGCATCAGCGCGTGCCAGTCGGTCGGCCAGCCGAGCGACTCGACCAGCTCGCGCGGCAGGCCGAAGGGCAGGTCGAAGCCGCCGAGCCAGGGGCCGGGCTCGCGCAGCAAGGTGGCAAAGCCGGCTTCGTCCGGACAGAAGCGCAGGCCGGTCACGTGGACGGTGTTGCCGTGCCGATGGCCTTCGGCGACGACGATGGGCTTGCGCCGGGTCGGCCGGCTGCTGAAGTCGACACCCAGCAGGCGCAGGGCCGGAGCGGCGGTCATCCGGGTGTCTCGGGCTTGGCGGGTGTCCGTCGACCGGTGTCAGTCGGCCGACACGCCCGGTGGCACGCTCGCATGGCCTTCGACCAGCGTGCGCAGCATCGCCATGAAGACGGCGCGGTCGGCTTCGGGCAGCGGCGCGAGGATCTGTTCCTGGGTCGCCCTGACGCCGGGCATGACGTCGTGGAGCAGCGCCTCGCCGGCCGGTGTCACGGTCAGCAGCCGCACGCGACGGTCGTGGGGCGCGAGGTTGCGCTGGATGAGGCCGCGACGTTCGAGCCGGTCGATCACGCCGCCGATCGTCGAGGTGTCGAAGCCGATGGTGTCGGCCAGCGTGCGCTGGTCCAGGCCGGGTTGTTCATGCGTGGCGATCAGGGCGGCGAACTGGACCGGTGTCAGGCCCTGTTCGGCCGTCCGGGCCATGAAGATCGCCACGGCGGCCTGTTGAAGCCGGCGGATCAGGTAGCCGGGCTGGACTTGGAGGAAGGGACGTGGCGTCGGGTCGACCATGTGGTGCGTCTGGCGGTTGCGGCTGCGGATGGGCGCCGCATCGTAGCCGGGCCGGTCAGCCCGCCCGACCGACGATCGAGGCCGTCGCGATCAGCTCCTCGAGCATCGCCATCGACACCGCACCGGGCACGCCGAAGGGATCGAGCACCGGGCGCTCGCTGTACTTCAGCACGATCGAGGGGTTGATGCGCGCCAGGTTGACCTGGCCCATCGTCCAGCCGGAGAAGCTGCGTTCGGCGATCTCGGCGTAGTGCAGCAGCGTGACGTCTTGGTGGCGCGGATCGCCGGCGATGCGGTTGTAGAGCTGGTTGACCGGCTCACGTCCGCCTTCGAGCACCTGCAGGAAGACGTCGCCGCCGTGGCAGAGGATGCCGGTGATGCCCATCGCCGGGTTGGTCACCCGTGAACGCGCCAGGATGGCGTCGATCACGTCGGGTGTGACCGCGTTGGCGCGGCTCGCATACAGCAGTCGGACGAGCATGGATGGCTTTCGGTCGTGTTCGGTGGAGGGTGGATCGGCGCAGGTCAGGACTTCTTGCGATGCAGCAGCGAGAGGAACTCGCGCCGCAAGTTGGCGTCCTTCAGGAACGAGCCCCGCATGACACTGTTGATCATCTTGGAGTCCATGTCCTTGACGCCGCGCCAGCCCATGCAGAAATGGTCGGCTTCCATCACGACGGCCAGGCCGTCGGGCTGCATCTTGGTCTGCAGCAGGTCGGCGACCTGGGTGACGGCTTCCTCCTGGATCTGCGGCCGGCTCATGATCCAGTCGGCCAGGCGGGCGTACTTGGACAGGCCGATCAGGTTGGAGTGCTCGTTGGGCATCACGCCGATCCACAGCTGGCCGACGATCGGGCAGAGGTGGTGCGAGCAGGCGCTGCGCACGGTGATAGGGCCGACGATCATCAGCTCGTTGAGGTGCTCGACGTTCGGGAACTCGGTCGTCGCGGGGGCCGGCGAGTAGCGGCCCTTGAAGACCTCGCGCACGTACATCTTGGCGACGCGGCGGGCGGTGTCCTGGGTGTTGTGGTCGCTGTCGGTGTCGATCACGAGGCTGGACAGCACGGCGGCCATCTTCGATTGCACTTCATCGACCAGCGCGTCGAGTTCGCCGTCCTCGATGAACTCGGCGATGTTGTCGTTGGCATGGAAGCGCCGCTGGGCCGCCCGGATGCGCGCGCGGATGCGCTGGGAGACCGGCACGCCCTCGGCCGGCGTGTGGTCGTCGGCGTCGTGGCGGTGATCGAGGTCAGGCAGGAGGGAAGAGGTGGACATGGCGTGATCGTGGGTCTCGGGTTCGGCCCCGTCCGGGTGCGGCAACCGTGTCGGACGACTGTATCAGCGGCCCTCCAACCGGCGTCGGCGTGAGGCTGTCGGCGGCGCCATCGGCCGGTCACTGGCTCATCGGATGGGCCAGTCCCGCGACGGCAACCCGCGCAAATCGCACTTTGAAGCCCTGAGGCGGTGATTTTCCCGGCTGACCGCCCCTGCATGTGCGGGGGGTCGTCAGCATGCACTGCATTGATCCGGCACAGACTCGGCACATCCGATCAGGCTTACCTGAGTCGTCAACCCAGGCATGCACCAGACATGCCCGCCCGGAGATCGCATGCACCCACCGACCCTCGACCCACGCGCGCCCGCCGTCCGCCGCCCGATGACCGCTCCGGCGGCATCGACCCCGTCCTGCAGCGCGGAGGCCTGACACCATGGCCCTCGATCCGCAGGCCCAACGCCGCCGTGCCGCCGTCGCGGTGCTTTCCCCGGTGCTCGACGAGAACGCGCTGATGCAGGCGCTCTGGCAGGTCCAGGACGGCATGCGCGGCGACGCCGTGTCCGACATCATCCGCGTCGTCGATGCGGTGGCGCGCCAGCACATGCTCGACGCTGCCGTCTGCCGGCGCCTCTACAACGACTTCTACAAGGCGCTGCGCGAGGCCGAGGACCGCCTGCCGTTCGACCCGTGGCCGGCGATGCAGGCGATGCGTCCGGCGGCCGCGCCGGCGCCGGCCCCCGTCTACGCCCCGCCGCCGCAGGTCGCGCCGGCGTACTGGCAACAGCCGCAGCAGCCCGCGCCGATGTATGCGCCGCCGATGGGTCAGCCGTATGGCCAGCCGATGGCGCCCGCGATGAGCCCGCCCGGCTACCCGCAGGGCACCATCATCGGCTACGCCCTGAACGGCCAGCCGATCTATGCGCCGCCGGACGGCCAGCAGCCCGGCTGGGTCGCGCCGGCCGCCGCAGCGGTCGCCGCCGCCGCACCGGTCGCGCCGCCGCCCGTGCCGGAGCCGGTCATCGCGGCCGAGCCGCCGGTCGTCTTCGGCGCGGTGATGCGCGAGCTCGTCAGCGAGGTCTACGCCTTCCACCGCGATGCCCTCGACGAGGTCCAGCGCGATGCCATGAAGGCACTGGTCGGCTCGCGCGTGACCGCCGGCCTGCAGGCCACCTTCAAGGACGCCTGGGGCCGCGCCCGCCAGCACGACTGGCAGCTGCAGGGCAGCCATGCCGACCTGGCCGAGCTGACCAAGGTGATGTATGCGGCGCTCAACGAGGCCTTCGGCCGCGTCGGCGCCGACCAGATCCTGCAGCGCGCGATCGGCATGGCCGAGAGCCTGCCCGAGGCGCGCCAGTTCTCGCCCAAGCGCCTGATGGCCGCGATGTGAACCCGTCCCGCGCAGCCATGGCCCGCCGCCGGCTGCGCCCCTGAATGCCCACCGCCGCCGGCCGTCCACCGGCGGCAGACCGATCCTGGAGCCTGAACATGGCCGATTTCTCTGAAAGCAAGTTTGACGACGGCCACCAGCCGATGACCGCCGAGGAGCGCAAGCTCATCTTCGCGTCGTCGCTGGGCACCGTCTTCGAGTGGTACGACTTCTACCTGTACGGCGCGCTGGCCGGCATCATCGCCCGCCAGTTCTTCTCGGGCCTGGACCCGACGTCGGCCTTCATCTTCGCGCTGCTGGCCTTCGCGGCCGGCTTCATCGTGCGACCGTTCGGCGCGCTGTTCTTCGGCCGCCTGGGCGACATGATCGGCCGCAAGTACACCTTCCTGGTCACCATCCTGATCATGGGCGGCTCGACCTTCCTGGTGGGCATCCTGCCGAGCTACGCCAGCATCGGCGTGGCCGCGCCGGTCATCCTGATCGCGCTGCGCCTGGCACAGGGTCTGGCCCTTGGCGGCGAATACGGCGGCGCGGCAACCTACGTCGCCGAACACGCACCGCAAGGCAAGCGCGGCGCCTTCACGGCCTGGATCCAGACCACCGCGACGCTGGGCCTGTTCCTGTCGCTGATCGTCATCCTCGGCACCCGCCAGGCGCTGGGCGAGGCCACCTTCGCCGACTGGGGCTGGCGCATCCCGTTCCTGATCTCGATCGTGATGCTCGGCGTCTCGGTCTGGATCCGCCTGTCGATGAGCGAGTCGCCGGCCTTCCAGAAGATGCAGGACGAGGGCAAGACCTCCAAGGCGCCGCTGTCGGAATGTTTCGGCCAGTGGAAGAACCTGCGCATCATCCTGCTCGCCCTGTTCGGCCTGGTCGCCGGTCAGGCGGTCGTCTGGTACACGGGCCAGTTCTACGCGCTGTTCTTCCTGACCAGCGTGCTGAAGGTCGAGGCCTCGACGGCCAACATGCTGGTGGCGCTCGCGCTGCTGCTGGGCACGCCGTTCTTCGTGATCTTCGGCACCGTGTCGGACCGGATCGGCCGCAAGCCCATCATCATGGCCGGCCTGCTGCTGGCGGCGGTGACCTACTTCCCGCTGTTCAAGGCGCTGACGCAGGCCGCCAACCCGGACCTGGCGCGGGCCCAGGCCGGCGCGCAGATCGCGGTCGTGGCCGACCCGGCGACCTGCTCGTTCCAGGGCAGCCCGATCGCCCGCGAGATCGACTTCACCAGCGCCTGCGACATCGCCAAGCGCGGTCTGGCGCAAAGCTCGGCCAGCTACAGCAACCAGGCCGCACCGGCGGGCACCGCCACGCACATCCTGATCGCCGACCAGCGCATCGAGGTGCCGACCGCCACGCTCAACGCCGAACGCAACCAGTTCAGCGCCGAGTCGTCGGCCCAGATCGCGGCGTTCCGCAAGGCGCTGTCCGAAGGCATGGTGGCCGCCGGCTACCCGACCAAGGCCGACCCGGAGAAGATCGCCAAGTTCGAGATCGTGCTGATCCTGACCGTGCTGGTGATCTACGTGACGATGGTCTACGGCCCGATCGCCGCAACCCTGGTCGAGCTGTTCCCGACCCGCATCCGCTACACCTCGATGAGCCTGCCCTACCACGTCGGCAACGGCTGGTTCGGCGGTCTGATGCCCACCATCGCCTTCGCCATGGTGGCCCAGAACGGCAACATCTACCACGGCCTGTGGTACCCGGTGGTGATCGCGCTGGCGACCTTCGTGATCGGCATGCTGTTCGTGCGCGAGACCAAGGACGTCGACATCTACGCCAAGTTCCTCTACTGGCACCCGAACCGCGTGCGCCGCTGAGCGGCCCCGCGCTGAAGCCTGGCGCCGCCGCTCAGCCGGTCGGCGCCAGCAGCGTCGCCAGGTCGGCGATCTCGTGCGGCGCCACGCCGTCGAGCACGCCTTGCAGGCGCGGCGAGCGCAGCACCACGCCGCTGCGGCGGCGGCTGCTGGCTTCGAGTCCATCGAAGGCCAGCGCCAGCACCAGGCCCGGTCGCAGGCTGCGCACCGGGCCGTGGCGCGCCACGGTGGTCGCCCGGACCAGACGGTCGACCTGGCGCCGTTCGGCATCCCCCAGACCCTCGGCCGTGCGACCCAGCGGCACGAGTTCCAGGCCGCTGCCGCTCGCGTCGCGGGGGGCCTGCCGCGCGATCGCGTCCAGCACGGCCTCGGCCTCGGCCGCGTCGGCCGGCCGGCGGTTCCAGACCGCCAGCGTGCAGTCCACGTAGAGCCCGGCATCGCGCCCTGTCCCCGCCTGCGCATGCAGCAGCAGCGCCGGCACCACCTGCGGCGGCGCGGGCAATCGCCAGCATGCGCCGTCATCCCCATAGCCCGCCGACAGGCGTTGCAGCAGCAGGCCGGCCGCGCCGTCCCAAGTCTCGGGCGGACACGGATCGGCCAGCGTCCACAGCGGGGAAGGGTGCTGCGCCAGCCAGCCTTCCAGCCGCTGCCGACGCCGGGCGTAAGGCCACGTCCGCAGGTCCTCGCCGTCGATGGCCAGCAGGTCGTGCAGCCGCAGCCGTGCGGGTGCGCGGGCGATCTGTGCGGGCGTGGGTGACGGCGCCGTCGCACCGCGACCGATGCGCGGCTGCAGCGTGCCGCCGGCGCGGGCCGGCAGCAGTTCGCCTTCGAGCCCCCAGCTTCCCGGCCGCCGCGCCGCCTCGGCCACGAGTTCCGGAAACGCCGCATCGAGCAGCCGCGCGCCGTCGGCCCACAGCCGCGTCTCCGACGGGCTGCGGACCAGCTGGACGCGCCAGCCGTCGTGGTCGCGGCAGACCAGCCAGTCGTCGACCGAACCCAGCAGGGCCGGATCCGCCTGTTGCAGCCTCGGCCAGGCCGGCAGGCGCTCGGGGGCCGGGGCGGCGGTGGCATCCGGTGGCGCCAGCAGGGCTTGCCAGGCCAGGCTGTCGTCCGGCCGGCCGGTCTTGTGCGCCCGGGCATACCAGTCGGCCCAGCGCCGTGCCAGCGTGTCGACCGGTAGGCCAGCCTGGGCAGCCAGCGCCCGCTGGATCACGTCGGCGCCCGGCCGAAAGCGCCAGCGGCCGGCGCTCAGCTGCACCGCCAGTTCCAGCGCGAGCGGGCCGGCCGCACGCCAGGCGGCAGGCAGTCCGGCGATCTGTTCGTCTGCCGTCCGGCCTTGCAAGGGCCGCAGGCTGTGCGCGATCCAGGCTGCCAGACCGGGCGATGGGCTTGTTTCGTCCCCGGACCCCGACAGCAGCAGGGCCAGCGCCTGCGGCAGGTCGCCAGCCGCCTGGACGCTGGCCTCGAACAGCCAGTCCGGCAGGCCGCTGGCCTGACGCGCCGCCTCGTGCAGCACCCTCGCCGGCACGGCCGGGCGCAGGGGCCGGCCGCCGGCCATCAGGTAGACCAGCCAGGCGGCATCGTCGGGCGACAGCGCATCGAGCAGCGCCGCCAGCGCGGCGACCGGGTCGGCGGCGCCGTCCAGGGTCAGGTCGTGGGCCTGGGCGTGACGCGCGATGAGGTCGAAGCTGGACATCGCACTAGCTTACCGGGCCGCCTTGTTCCCCCATTCGGGCCTGCGATGGGTCATTTCACCGATGTGTTTGGGGGATGCAACCCGATCCTGAACGACTCGGCCATCCCCCGTTCGCGGGGTGCGGCGTCGAAACCGTCAGCAAGTGTTCTAGAGTGCTTCGAGACTTATTGCGCAGCTCGGCTGGCGCGATCGACGGTGGGGCATGACCCGGTCTGGCAAATCGAGCGACACGGGCAAACGAGGGATCGAGACGATGAGAACGATGCGATTGGGTGCCGTGGCCGGCGGGCTGCTGATCGGCATGGTGATGGTGGCGCTGGCCGCCGAGCGGGTCGTCACCCTGTGGCAGGCGCCCGAGGCCGCGCGGCTGGCGGGCGCGAGCGCCGACATCCGCCTGCTGCTGGCCGGCGCGGTGGTGGCCTGGGCCTTGGCGATCGCGGTGGCGCTGCTGCACCTGGTGTCCCGCCAGGACCGCATCGCCGAACAGGAGGCCCGCCTCGGCCGCATGCTGTCGGAGCAGGAAGTCCACCTGGCCGCCCGCTGCCGCGAGCTGAGCGCGCAGCTGATGCACAGCCGTGAGGTCGTCATGAACGACATGGTCTCGCTCGACACCGCGCAGCAGCATCGCCAGGGTCTGCAGGAGATGCGTTTCGCCAGCGTCGAGGCTTCCCTGAAGCGCATCGACGACACGATCACCGAACGCCTGGAAGGCGTGGCCGTGCTGGTCAGCCAGCACCTGCAGGCGATCGGCAGCCGTCAGGTCGGCGCCGATGCCGCGTTGGCCGGACCGGCCCTGGAACAGCACCTGCAGCGCATCGACCGCCAGCTGGCCAGCCGGCTCGACGAGCTGGAGTCGCGCATGACGCAGCCGGCGCCGCTGGGCGGCCTGTCCGGTGGCACCAGCGGCTTCGTCGACTTCGACCCGTTCTCGCCGGTGGCCGCCTATCACGCCGGAGGCACGGGCGCGGACGACGCCACGCTGCGCCAGCTGACCGAGCGGGTCGCCCACATCGACGGCCGGCTCGAACAGATCACCGCCCAGACCCGCCACGACATCGCCGAACTCGGCGCGATGCTGGTCCGGCTGGATCGGCGCCTGGATCACCCGGTCACCGGCCACGGCAGCGCGGACGTCGGGCCGGCGGTCGATGCCGCCTTGCGCCGCGTCATCGAGTCGCTCGGCCGCCGCCTGGACGGCATCGAGGTCTGGCTGCGCCAGCACGGCGAACACGTCGGCCTGGCCTTCACCGACCTGTCGCAGCGGCTGGAAGTCCGCCCGGTCAACAACTCGGTGTTCGACGACTTCGCCGCCGGCAGCTCGGCCATGCCGCTGGACTCCACCTTCGGCGCCGTCGCGGCGGGCCCGAACGCGCTGCAGTCGCTGATGCTCAACCTGGCGCACCTGCAGGTCGACCTGAGGGCCGAACGCAGCCAGCTGCGCAAGCGCCTGCGTGACCTCGGCGGCGACCTGCCGCCGGCCGCCGCATCGGGAACCTGAGGCGCGCCGGCCCGGTCAGGCGACCGGTCAGCTGACGATGTAGGCCCCCGCGCCGGTGGCGATCAGCACGCCGCTGTCGTTGCTCAGGCGCATCTGCACCGATGCCACGCGGCCACCGAGCTTGGTGACCGCCGCGCTGGCGACGAAGTGCGAGCCGAGGCCCGGCCGCAGGTAGTCGACGCGCATGTCGATCGTGCCCAGCCGCGCGAAGCGGTGCAGGACCTGATCGGCGTTCTCGTCCGCATGCTTGTGGGCGATGGCGAGCATCACCGCGTTGCCGCCGGCCGCATCGAGCGCCGCCGCGATCACCCCGCCATGCAGCCGACCGTAGAGGTAGTGCCCGATCAGGTCGGGTCGCATGTCGAAGCGCATGCGGTAGTCGTGCGGGTCCATCGACTCGGTGTGCAGCCCCAGGACCTCGTTGAAGCGGATGCGCTGGTCGAACAGCTCGCGCAGCGTGGCGTCGACGCGTTGTTGCTCTTCGGCAGATCGGGGGGGCAGGGCGGCTAGTGTCATGGACGGCGGTGGACGTGGCTCGGGCGAGCGTTCTCGGGCGGGCGCGATGGTAGGGGCTGCGACCTTCGCCGGCCTTGCTCGGCTATCGTGCCGGCATGACTCCCGAGCGCACGTCGCCCCTTGCCAGCCGCCACGAGCGGCTCGATGCCCTGCGGGGCTTCGCGATGGTCTGGATGACCGTCTTCCACGGCACCTTCGACCTCAACAACTTCCGCCTGATCGCCCCGCAGGACTTCTACCGCGATCCGTTCTGGACCGGGCAACGGCTGGTGATCGTCTCGATCTTCCTGGCCTGCGCCGGTGCCGCGCAGGCGGTGGCCCTGCAGCAGGGACTTGGCTGGACGCGCTTCCGGGCACGCTGGTGGCGCATCGCGGCTTGCGCGGTGGCCGTCAGCATCGGCTCGTGGTGGATGTTCCCGCACAGCTGGATCAGCTTCGGCGTGCTGCACGGCATGGCGGTGATGCTGCTGCTGACGCGCTGGATCGCGCCGTGGCCGGGCATGGCGCTGGCCACCCTGGCGGTGGCGGCGCTGGCAGCGCCGCAGCTGCTGGCCGATCCGTTCTTCGACAGCCGCTGGACCAACTGGATCGGCCTGGTGACCCACAAGCCGCGCACCGAGGACTACGTGCCCGTGCTGCCCTGGCTCGGCGTGATGCTGGCGGGCTTGCTGGCCTGCCGGACCTTGCTGAAGCACCGGCCTCAGGCGCTCACGGGCCCCTTGCCCCGCCCGCTGCGGCCGCTGGCCTGGCTGGGCAGCCGGTCGCTGGGCTACTACATGGTCCACCAGCCGTTGCTGATCGGGCTGTGCATGGCCTGGGTCGCCTTGCGTTGAGCGCATGAAAAAGGGCGCCCGTGGCGCCCTCCGGTTCCGACAGGGCCACCGGTTGCCCGGTGACCCGTCCGCATCACTGCGCGAACTTGTAGTCGGTCTTGGCCTTGCTGCGCAGGTCCTCGCGGAACTTGCCGATCTTGGCCTGCTGCAGGCGCTGCTGGAGCTGGCCCTTGACCTCGTCGAGGCTCGGGAACTGCGCCTCGCGCACGTCTTCCAGCAGGATCACGTGGAAGCCGAACTGGCTGCGCACCGGCTCCTGCGTGTAGCCGCCCTTGGCCAGCGCGACCATGGCCTGCGAGAACTCGGGCACGTAGTTGCCCGGCGCGGCCCAATCCAGGTCGCCGCCGTTCTGGGCCGAGCCCGGATCCTTCGACGCCTTCTTGGCCAGGTCCTCGAACTTGGCGCCGCCCTTCAGTTCGGCGATCAGCGCCTTGGCCTCGTCTTCCTTCTCGACCAGGATGTGGCGGGCGTGATATTCCTTCTCGCCGGCCGTGGCCTTGACCTTGTCGTACTCGGCCTGCACGTCGGCGTCGGTGACCGGGTTCTTCTTCTGGTAGTCGGCGAAGAGCTCGCGGATCAGCAGGCTCTGGCGCGCGATCTCCATCTGCGTCTTGTATTCCTCGTTGCGCTGCAGGCCGCGCTTCTCGGCTTCCTGCACGAAGATCTCGCGCAGCACCAGCTCGTCCTTGACCTGGCGTTCCAGCTCAGGCGTGCGGGGCTGGTTGCCCTGCTTGGTGATCTGCGTCATGAAGGACTCGAAGCGCGCGGTCGGCACGCCCTTGCCATTGACGATGGCCACGTTCTGGGCCTGCGACACGGCCGGCAGCAGGGCGACGGCGAGGGCGGCGGCGGGAACGGCGCGAAGCAGTGCGCGCAGGGCGAGGGGAAGCTGATGCATGGGAGGAAACACCTTGATTGGATTGAAACCGGGCGGGTCGAGGACGGCGCGAAACCGTTGGCCTTCCGGCGGCGGACTGGATCGAAGCTGGCGGTCGGGTGGGGGTGCGACTCAGGGTTGCTGAGCGGTGTCCTGGCCCTCGTCCGCATCGATGGCCAGCGCATGGATACCGCTGTCCATCAGATCCTTCAGGGCATCATACACAAGGCGATGCCGGGCCAGACGGGCCTTTCCGGCGAATGCGGGGGCACGGATCACGACCGTGAAATGCCCCCCGCTGGCCGCGCCGGCATGGCCTGCGTGGGCGGCGCTGTCGTCGCGCACCGACAGGCTCTGCAGCGGCGCGATGCGCTCGCGCAGACGCGCCTCGATGTCGGCGGCGGACACCTTGGCCGGCGCGCTCACGAGGTCTGCTCCGGCTTCATGTGGCGGTGCATGTAGAAGCCCTGGCCGACCATGAAGACCAGCATCAGGCCCATGCCGCCGAAGGCCTTGAAGGTCGCCCAGGTGCTGGTGCTGAAGGTGTAGGCGACCCAGATGTTGAGCACGCCCATGAAGGCGAAGAACGCGGCCCAGGCCCAGTTCAGCCGTTGCCACGCGAACTCGGGCAACTCGATCTGGCCGCCCAGCATGCTGCGCAGCAGGTTCTTGCCGGCAACGATCGGCGCAAGCAGGAACGCCAGCGACATCACGCCATAGAGCACCGTCGGCTTCCACTTGATGAAGGTCTCGCTGTGGAACCAGATCGTGGCACCGCCCATCACCGTCACCAGCCCCAGGCTGACCCACAGCATCGTGTCGACCTTCTGGCCGCGCAGCTTGAGCCAAAGGACCTGCGCCAGCGTGGCCAGGATGACCACCACCGTGGCGAGCAGGATCGGCGCCTCGGTCGGCCCGACGACACCACCGGAGACCAGGCCGCCGAGGTGCTCGGTGGCGAACGTGGCTGCCGCATCGCTGCGTCCTTCGGCGAACTTGAAGGTCGTGAAGAACAGGATGATGGGCAGGAAATCGAGCAACAGCTTCATGCGCGGGCAGGGTCTCGGGGACCGTCGGAAGGAGGGCGGATTATCGCGACGGCGCCCGAGCCGCCCGGGGTGGCCGGCTCAGGTGCGCGGTCTCACTCGGGCTGGCGCGGCGCGAAGTCGATCGAGGCCGAGTTGATGCAGTAGCGCTCGCCGGTCGGCTCCGGCCCGTCGTCGAAGACGTGGCCGAGGTGGGCGCCGCACTGCGCGCAGCGCACCTCCACGCGCGTCATGCCGTGGCTGTGGTCGACCAGGCGTTCGACCCGCCCGGGCACCATCTCCTCGCTGAAGCTGGGCCAGCCGCAGCCGGCATCGAACTTGGTGCCGGCGTCGAACAGGACGGCCTCGCAGCAGACGCAGCGGTAGCTGCCGTCGGCCCAGTGGTCCCAGTAGCGGCCGGTGAAGGCACGCTCGGTGGCGCATTCGCGGGTCACGGCGTATTGCACGCGGTCGAGCTTCTCGCGCCATTCGGCTTCGGGCTTGCGCACCGGGTAGTCGGGTGCGTCGGTGGGCTTGGTGCTCATGTCGGGTCTTTCGAAGAAGGCGTTGGACTCAGGACGAGCAGGACACTTCCAGGCCCGCCGCCCAATCCGGTGGCAGGGCGGTGGCGTGTTGCCAGGCTGGGTCGTCGGGCCGCTCGTCGAACGGTTGTCGCAGCAGCCGGGCCAGTTCTTTCAGCACGTCGACGTTGCCGTCGCGGGCCGCCTGGATCGCCTCCTCGGCCAGGTGGTTGCGCAGCACGACGGCCGGGTTGGTGCGCAACATGCGGGCGCGCCGGGCACCGTCGTCGCTGCCTTCGGCATGCAGGCGTTGCAGGTAGCGCGACAGCCAGGCGTCGAAGGCCGCGCGGTCCAGGAACAGGTCGCGCACCGGCCCCGCCGCCTCGGCCGGCGACAGGCCTTCCGCGCTGCGCACGCCGGCCATGCGGCGCCAGGTCAGCGTGTAGTCGACCTTCGTCGTCGCCATCAGCTGCAGCAGGTCCTCGATCAGCACGCGGTCCTCGGGGCGTTCGACCGTCAGCCCGAGCTTGGCGCGCATCAGCGCGTCGAGGGCGACCGGGAAGATCTCGCGGAAGGGCTGCAGCGCCTCGCCCAGCACCTCGGCGGCCTGTTCGGGCTGGGCGTTGACCAGCGGGATCAGCGCCTGCGCCAGCGCATGCAGGTTCCACCACGCGACCTGCGGCTGGCGCGCATAGGCGTAGCGGCCGCGTTCGTCGGAGTGGTTGCAGATGTGGCCCGGGTCGAAGCCGTCGAGGAAGCCGAACGGGCCGTAGTCGATGGTCAGCCCGAGGATCGACATGTTGTCGGTGTTCATCACGCCGTGGCAGAAGCCGACCGCCTGCCACTGCGCCATCAGCTCGGCGGTGCGGCGCGAGACACATTCGAGCAGCGCGACCGCCGGTTGCGCCGACTCCCGGCAGGCCGGCAGGTGGTGGTCCAGCACGTGGTCCATCAGGTGGCGCAGGGCGTCATGCTGGTCGTGGTGGCAGAAGTGCTCGAAGTGGCCGAAGCGGATGAAGCTCGGCGCCGTGCGGGTCACGACCGCGGCGGTCTCGATCTCCTCGCGCCGCACCGGCAACGGTGAGCCGACCAGCGCCAGCGCCCGCGTGGTCGGGATGCCCAGCGCGGCCATCGCCTCCGAGCACAGGTACTCGCGGATCGACGAGCGCAGCACCGCGCGGCCATCGGCGCGGCGCGAATACGGCGTCATGCCGCTGCCCTTGAGCTGGATCTCGCGCGTGCCGTGCGGCGTCTCGACCTCGCCCAGCAGCAGGGCGCGGCCATCCCCCAGCTGCCCGGCCCAGACACCGAACTGGTGGCCGCTGTAGACCGTGGCAAAGGGCTGGCTGCCGGGCCAGGACGGTCCGCCGCTGTGGGCGTCCAGGGCGAGCGGGTGACGCCACCAGTCGGCCGGCCAGCCGAGCTCTTCAGCAGCGTCATCGCTGGTCGCCAGCCACTCGGGTTGCGGCACCGGCTGCCCGTTCATCGCGCGGCCAAAGGTCGCGCCGAGGGCTGCGTGGCGGTTCAGCCAGGTCAGCGTGGCGGGGTCGAACGAGGTCGTCTGGAGCGGAGCAAGCATCGGATCATGTTATCGACCGGCTTGCAGCCCCGACGCCGCTCAGGGTTAGTCCGACCCTCACCGACCCGAAGGCGCTTCCTATAGTCCGCCAGCACGACGAACCCCCATGGAGACCCGATGAGCACGACGAACCACCTGCCGCTGGCCGGCCGCATGATGCAGATGCCCCTGCTGATCTCCGGGTTGCTGACCCATGCGGCGCGCCACCATGGCCGTACCGAGGTGGTCTCGCGGCGCTGCGAAGGCGACACGCACCGCAGCACCTGGGCCGAGGTCGAACAGCGTTCCCGCCAGCTCGCGCAGGCCCTTGCCGCGCTGGGCACGCAGCCAGGTGACCGCATCGGCACGCTGGCCTGGAACAGCCATCGGCACCTGGAGATCTACTACGCGGTGTCGGGCTCGCAGCGGGTCTGCCACACCATCAACCCGCGCCTGTTCCCCGAGCAGATCGCCTGGATCGTCAACGACGCGGCCGATCAGGTCCTCTGTTTCGACCTGACCTTCCTGCCGCTGGTCGAGAAGCTCGCGCCGCACCTGAAGACGGTGCGCCACTACGTGCTGATGACCGACCGCGCCCACATGCCGGCGCAGACCGCGCTGCCCGGGCTGCTGTGTTTCGAGGAACTTGTCGCGGCGCAGGACGGCGACTACGTCTGGCCCGAGTTCGACGAGAACAGCGCATCGAGCATCTGCTACACGTCGGGCACCACCGGCAACCCCAAGGGCGCCGTCTACAGCCACCGTTCGACGGTGCTGCACGCGATGGGCGCGGCGCTGCCCGATGCGATGGGCTGCTCGACCGGCGACGTGATCCTGCCGGTCGTGCCGATGTTCCACGTCAACGCCTGGGGCCTGCCGTATGCCTCGGCGCTGGTCGGCGCCAAGCTGGTGTTCCCCGGGCCGCACCTCGACGGTGCCTCGGTGCACACGCTGATGGAGGAAGAGGGCGTCACCTTCAGCGCCGGCGTGCCGACCATCTGGCTGGGGCTGCTCAACCACGTCAAGTCCAAGGGCGCCGGCTTCTCGACCTTCCGCCGCACGGTGATCGGCGGCTCGGCCTGCCCGCCGGCCATGATGCGGGCCTTCGAGGAACTGGGCGTGCGCGTGATCCACGCCTGGGGCATGACCGAGATGTCGCCGCTGGGCACGCTGGCCAGCCTGAGCGCGGCCCAGCGCAAGCTGCCGGCCGACGAGCAGCGCCGCATCCTGGAGAAGCAGGGCCGCGTCATCTACGGCGTCGACATGACCATCGTCGGCGACGACGGCCGCGTGCAGCCCTGGGACGGCCACACCACCGGCGACCTGCTGGTGCGCGGCCACTGGGTCATCGAGCGTTATTTCGGCCGCGACGACAGCCCGCTGCGCGAGGTCGACGGCCAGCACTGGTTCCCGACCGGCGACGTCGCCACGATCGACGCCGATTGCACCATGCAGATCGCCGACCGCAGCAAGGACGTCATCAAGTCCGGTGGCGAGTGGATCAGCTCGATCGAGCTGGAGAACATCGCCATGTCCCACCCCGACGTGGCCGAGGCCGCCGCCATCGCCTGCGCCCACCCGAAGTGGGACGAGCGCCCGCTGCTGGTGGTCGTGCGCAAGGCCGGCGCCAGCGTCACCCGCGAGGCCCTGCTGGCCCACTACGACGGCCGCATCGCGAAGTGGCAGGTGCCCGATGACGTCGTGTTCGTTGACGAACTCCCGCACACGGCGACGGGCAAGCTGTTGAAGACGAAGTTGCGGGAGCAGTTCAAGGGGCATGTGCTGCCGGGCGTCTGACGATCTGCTTGGGTTGGCGCGCACAATCGGCTGGCGCGGGACTTGCGAGTCACGCGCCAGCTTCGCAGGGCCCGGCCCTGTGCCTCGTCATCCCTTGTTGCCTGCGTTTGAGCTTTCGCCATTCGAGCGCGGTCCAGGTGCACACCCATGGTCCGACTCCAGATCTCGCTCGAACTCGCCTACGAGGTCACCGCCCCCGGCAGTGACTTCATCTTCGCCTTCCACGCCGCCCAGACGCGTCACCAGCGCATCGTCCAGGAACGCCTGAACGTCAGCCAGCCGGTCCCGCGCACGCTGACGCTGGACCCCGCCAGCGGCAACCGCGTGATGCGCCTGCAGGCCATGCCCGGCACCTTGCGGCTGGCCTATGACGCGACCATCGACGTCGCCCACCACATCGCCTTGCCCGAACAGATCGGCGAGGTGCCGGTGGCGCAACTGCCGGTCCACGTGCTGCCCTTCCTGCTGCCCAGCCGCTACTGCGAGTCCGACCGGCTCGGCCGTTTCGCGATCAGCGAGTTCGGCACGCTGTGGCAGGGCTACGGCCGGGTCCAGGCGATCCGCGACTGGGTGCAGCGCCACGTCACCTTCGCGTCCAACACGACCGACGGCAACACGTCCGCCGTCGACACGCTGACCGAACGGGTCGGCGTCTGCCGCGACTTCGCCCACCTGATGATTGCGCTGTGCCGGGCGCTGAGCATCCCGGCGCGTTTCACCACCGGCTTCGACTTCGGCGCCGACCCTGCGCTTGGCCCGCCCGACTTCCACGCCTATGTCGAGGTCTGGCTGGGCGGGCGCTGGTATCTGTTCGACCCGTCCGGCACGGCCATCCCGATGGGGCTGGTGCGGCTGGCGACCGGGCGGGACGCGGCCGATGTCGCCTTCGCCACCATCTTCGGCACGGTGCAGTCGCAGGCGCCGGTGATCCGGCTGGGCGCGGAGACTGACCCGGTACGGCACATGGAATGGCCGCGCCACCGGCCGGAAGCCCTGTCGACCGATGGCGGCGGGCTTGACGAGGTGTTGCGCGCGGCCTGATAGGGCGTTGGCGTCGTTCAGGTCGGCTCCTCGGTCCCCTTAAACTCGTTTTCCCAGGCGAACGACCGTTCGTTTCTGGCGCCGCCCAGGTGCCAGACCGCTCGCCCCGGGACGACACGAGGAGACCCCATGACCGCTCACCTGAGCCGGCGCGACCGCATCGCGGTGATCACGCTGGACCACCCGCCCGTCAACGGCCTGAGCCTGGCCACCCGCCGCGCCGTCGCCGCCGCGATCGAGGCGGCCGAGGACAACCCCGGCGTCGACGCGATCGTGCTGGCCGGCAACGCGCAGGTCTTCTGCGCCGGGGCCGACATCACCGAGTTCGGCAGCCCGAAGGCGCTGACCGAGCCGCACCTGATCTCGCTGATCCACCGGATCGAAGGCTGCAGCAAGCCGGTCGTCGCGGCGATTGCCGGCACCTGCATGGGCGGCGGGCTGGAACTGGCGCTCGGCTGCCACTACCGCGTCGCCGGGCGTGGCGTGAAGGTCGCGTTGCCGGAAGTGAAGATCGGTCTGGTGCCCGGAGCCGGCGGCACGCAGCGCCTGCCGCGCGCGCTGGGCGTCGAGCCGGCGCTGAACATGATCGTCAGCGGCGAGCCGGTCGCCGCCGAGCGACTGGCGCAGGTCCCGGGCCAGCGCCTGTTCGACCGGGTGGTCGACGTGGCCGAGGTGCTGGACGCCGCACTCGCGCTGGCCGCCGAACACGCCGCCGTGCGCCCGCTGCCACGTGTGCGCGACCTGAAAGCCTCGCTCGCCAGTGCGGACGCCAGCCCCGACGCCTACTTCCGCTTCGCCCGCAACACCGTCGCCGCGATGAGCCGCAACCTGCCCGCGCCGCTGCGTTGTGTCGATTGCGTCGAGCAGGCCGTCAAGGCGAAGTTCGATGCCGGCATGACCCATGAGCGCGAGGCCTTCCTCGCGCTGATGGTCACGCCCGAGAGCCGCGCGCTGCGCCATGCCTTCCTGGCCGAGCGGGCCGCCGGCAAGGTCCGTGACCTGCCCGAGGGCACGCAGCCCCGCAACGTCGACCGCGTCGGCGTGATCGGCGCGGGCACGATGGGCACGGGCATCGCGCTGAACTTCCTGGCCGCCGGGCTGCCGGTCGTCCTGGTCGAGCAGACCCAGGCCGCGCTGGACAAGGGCGTCGCGGCGCTGCGCGGCGTGCTGGAAGGGCAGGTCAGGAAGGGCAAGCTCAAGCCCGACGCGCTGGAAGCGCGCCTCGCGCTGCTGCAGCCCACCTTGGACTGGCAAGCGCTGGCCGGGGCCGATCTGGTGATCGAGGCGGTGTTCGAGGACCTGGCCGTCAAGCGTCAGGTGTTCGAGCGGCTGGACGGCATCGCCAAGGCCGGCGCCATCCTGGCCAGCAACACGTCGACGCTGGATGTCGATGTCATCGCGCAGTTCACCCGCCGGCCGCAGGACGTGCTGGGCCTGCATTTCTTCAGCCCCGCGCACGTCATGAAGCTGCTGGAGGTCGTGCGTGGCCAGGCCACCGCGCCCGATGTGCTGCTGACCGCCCTGGCCGTGGGCAAGCGCATCCGCAAGACCTGCGTGGTCAGCGGCGTCTGCGACGGCTTCATCGGCAACCGCATGGTCGAGCACTACTTCCGGCAGGCTGGCTTCCTGATCGACGAGGGCGCGACGCCGCAGCAGGTCGACCGCGCCATGGAGCGCTTCGGCTTCGCGATGGGGCCGTTCGCCGTCAGCGACCTGGCCGGCAATGACATCGGCTGGGCGATCCGCAAGCGCCGCGCGGTCGAGCAGCCTGGGCTGCGCTACAGCACGCTGGCCGACACCTTGTGCGAGGCCGGCCGTTTCGGCCAGAAGACGGGGGCCGGCTGGTACGACCACGTCGCCGGCAGCAAGCCTGGTCGCACGGAGGCCTGGCCCAGCCCGGTGGTGGCGCAGATGATCGAGGCGCACCGGCAGACGCTCGGCATCACGCCGCGCCGCATCGGCGATGACGAGATCGTCGGCCGGCTGGTCGGCGCGCTGGTCAACGAGGGCGCCAGGCTGCTGGAAGAGGGCATCGCCGCGCGCGCCAGCGACATCGACATCGTCTACCTGACCGGCTATGGCTTTCCGGTCTGGCGCGGCGGGCCGATGTGCTGGGCCGACACGCAGGGGCTGTTCAACATCGTCCAGGCGATGAAGCGGTTTGCCCGCAACCCGCACGACGACGCCACCTTCTGGCAACCCGCGCCGCTGCTGGCGCGGCTGGCCGACGAAGGCCGGACCTTCAACTGACGCGACGACCCACGCAAGACAGGAGAACGCCATGACCCGAGCCGTGATCGTCTCGACCGCCCGGACCCCGCTGGCCAAGAGCTGGAAGGGATCCTTCAACATGACCCACGGCGCGACGCTGGGCGGCCACGCCGTCGCCGCTGCCGTGGCCCGCGCCGGTATCGCGCCCGACCGCATCGAGGACGTGCTGATGGGCTGCGCCAACCCCGAGGGCGCCACCGGCTGGAACATCGCCCGCCAGGTGGCGATCCGCGCCGGCCTGCCGATGTCGGTCTCGGGCATGACCGTCAACCGCTTCTGCTCCAGCGGCCTGCAGACCATCGCGCTGGCGGCCCAGCGCATCGCCAGCGGCGAGGGCGAGGCCTATGTCGCCGGTGGCGTCGAGAGCATCTCCTGCGTGCAGAACGAGATGAACCGGCACTTCTTCGACGACCCGTGGCTGGTGCAGCACAAGCCCGAGATCTACTGGCCGATGCTGCAGACGGCCGAGAACGTGGCGCGGCACTACCGCATCGGCCGCGACCGCATGGACGCCTATGGCGCGCAGAGCCAGCAACGCGCCTGCGCGGCCCGCGCGGCCGGCGCCTTCGACGCCGAGATCGCGCCGATCACCGTCACCGCCGGCATCGCCGACAAGGCGCTCGGGCTGGTCACGCGCGAGGTGACCGTCAGCCATGACGAAGGCCTGCGCGAAGGCACCACGCTGGAGGCGGTCATGTCGATCAAGCCGGCGCTGCCGGACGGCGTCGTCACCGCTGGCAACGCCAGCCAGTTCAGCGACGGCGCGGGCGCCTGCGTCGTGGTCGACGAGGCGCTGGCCGAACGCGAGGGCCTGAAACCGCTCGGCCGCTTCCTGGGCTTCGCCACCGCCGGCTGCGAGCCCGACGAGATGGGCATCGGCCCGGTCTTCGCCGTGCCCAAGCTGCTCAGGCGCCTGGGCCTGCACGTCGACGACATCGGCCTGTGGGAACTCAACGAGGCCTTCGCGGTGCAGGTGCTGCATTGCGCCGACGTGCTGGGCATCCCGATGGACAGGCTCAACGTCAACGGCGGCGCCATCGCGCTGGGCCACCCCTACGGCATGAGCGGCCAGCGCCTGACCGGCCACGCGCTGATCGAGGGCCGGCGGCGCGGCGTCCGGCATGTCTGCGTGACCATGTGCGTGGGCGGCGGCATGGGCGCGGCCGGCGTGTTCGAGGTGCTGTGAACGTGGCGACGAAGGACTTTGACGTGGCCCGCGATCTCGCTGGCGAACTCGCCTTGCCGGCGCTGGAGATGCGCATCGCCAACCCCTTCGTGCTCTGGCTCGGCTTCGAGCTGGTGCGCTATGAGGACGGCCTTGCGGCGATCCGTTTCCAGCCTCGCCCGGACCATCACAACTCGTTCGACGTGGTGCACGGCGGCGTCTGCATGACGCTGCTGGACGTGACCATGGCGTACGCCGGCCGCAGCACCAACATCGCGCTCGGCGATGCCGCGCCGGGGCTGGTGACGGTCGAGATGAAGACCCAGTTCATGCGCCCGGCCGAGGGCCGCCTGCTGGCCCGCGCGACGCTGCTGCACCGCACCGCCACGATGGTCTTCACCGAAGGCCGCGTGCTCGACGAACGCGGTGGCCTGTGCGCCCACGCGACCGGCACGTTCAAGTTCGTCCGCAAGCTGCCGGCGAGCCTGGGCGGGCTGAAGGAACAGACCCGCATCCCGACCCGCAAGCTGGATGGCCCGGGTTCCGATTGATCGACAGAAGATGACGATGACCGACACGACAAGAATGAACTCGACCCCGACCCCGACCCCACCCAATCTGCACTGGACCTGGACCCGCTGGGAAGGCCTCAGCAAGGACGACCTCTACGACGCGCTCGCGCTGCGCTGCGAGGTCTTCATCGTCGAGCAGGAGCCCTATCAGGACGTCGACGGCCTGGACCGCCAGTGCTGGCACCTGCTCGGCCGCGGCGACGACGGCACGCTGCTGGCCTATTGCCGCGTGGTTGACGCGGGCCTGAAGTACCCCGAACCTTCGCTCGGCCGCGTCGTCACCCCATCACGCCTGCGCGGCACCGGCACCGGCGCCGCCCTCGTCGCCGAAGCACTGCGGCGCTGCGACGAACAGGCCTTCCCCGGCCAGGCCAACCGCATCAGCGCCCAGGCCCACCTGCAGCGCTTCTACGGCGCGCACGGCTATGTGGCGCTGGGGGAGGAATACATGGAAGACAACATCCCGCACCGCGAGATGGTGCGGTCGGCGAGGGGTTGAGGCGGGCGCGTTCAACCGGGTTGCGGACCGGAGGCCCATCAGCACGAGCCCGTCGGACACCACGGGTGTCCGACCTACCCAATCACGTTCAAACGGCGTTTGCCGAACCATCGACCGCCACCCTCCGCCGCGCATCGGTAGGTCGGACACGTCCCGTGTCCGACGGGCTGTTGCCGATGGGCCGCCCCATCGCGACCGTGTTGATGGCGTCATCCGGCACGAACCCGTCGGACACCACGGGTGTCCGACCTACCGAAACGCATTCAAACCGCGTTCGCCGATCCATCGACCGCCGCCCTGCGGCGGCACACATCGGTAGGTCGGACACGTCCCGTGTCCGACGGGCTGTTGCCGATGGGCCGCCGGCATCGAAACCTGCCTGGGCGCACGGACCGACGGGGCGTGGTTTGGGCTTCGTCGCCCGCCAAAACCCCTGTGGCACACTCGCGCGCTCCGTGTTTTCCCAGGCCCCGCCAGGGGCTCCGAGACGTCTTGGAACAGATCCTTTTGCAGCTGGCCGCCGAACTGAAGGTTCGTCCGGCCCAGGTCCAGGCGGCGGTTACGCTGCTTGACGGTGGTGCCACCGTTCCCTTCATCGCCCGCTACCGCAAGGAGGCCACCGACGGCCTCGACGACACGCAGCTGCGTGATCTGGAGGCCCGGCTGGCCTACCTGCGCGAGCTGGAGACACGCCGCGCGGCGATCCTCAAGAGCATCGAGGAACAGGGCAAGCTGACGCCCGAGCTGCGCGCCGCCGTGCTGGCCGCGCCGACCAAGCAGGAGCTGGAAGACCTCTACCTGCCCTACAAGCAGAAGCGCCGCACCAAGGGAATGATTGCCCGCGAGGCCGGCATCGAGCCGCTGGCCGACCGGCTGTTCGCCGATCCGACGCTGGACCCGCGTGCCGAGGCTCAGGCCTTCATCGCAGCGTACGAGGGCGGTGCCGAGGCGCTGGCCACGGCCGGTTTTGCCGACGCGCTGGCGGTGCTCGACGGCGTGCGCGACATCCTCAGCGAACGCTGGGCCGAGGACGCGGTGCTGGTGAGGCAGCTGCGTGAATGGCTGTGGGAAGAGGGCCTGTTCAAGTCCAAGCTGGCCGACGGCAAGGACGAGAACAACCCCGACCACGCCAAGTTCCGCGACTACTTCGATTACGACGAGCCGATCCACAAGGTGCCGTCACACCGGGCGCTGGCGGTGTTCCGCGGCCGCACGCTGGAGATCCTCGACGCCCGTCTGGCGCTCGACGAGGAGGCCGTGCCCGGCACGCCCAGCCTGGCCGAGGGCAAGATCGCCATCCACCTCGGCTGGAGCCACGCCAGGCGGCCGGCCGACGACCTCATCCGAAAGACCATCGCCTGGACCTGGAAGGTCAAGCTGTCGCTGAGCCTGGAGCGTGACCTGTTCACCCGCCTGCGCGAGGACGCCGAGGCGGTCGCCATCAAGGTGTTCGGCGAGAACCTGCGCGACCTGCTGCTGGCCGCGCCGGCCGGCAAGCGCGTCGTGATGGGGCTGGACCCGGGCATCCGCACGGGCGTGAAGGTCGCGGTCGTCAGCGACACCGGCAAGGTGCTGGACACCGCCACCGTCTACCCGCACGAACCGCGGCGCGACTGGGACGGCTCGCTGCACGTGCTGGCGCGGCTGTGCGCGACGCACGGCGTCAACCTGATCGCCATCGGCAACGGCACCGCCAGCCGCGAAACCGACAAGCTGGCCGGCGACCTGATCAAGCAGCTCAAGGCCATCGCGCCGGATGCGCTGATCGACAAGGTGGTGGTCAGCGAGGCCGGCGCCTCGGTCTATTCGGCCAGCGAGTTCGCCAGCAAGGAGCTGCCCGAGCTGGACGTCAGCCTGCGCGGCGCGGTCTCGATCGCCCGGCGGCTGCAGGATCCGCTGGCCGAGCTGGTCAAGATCGACCCGAAGAGCATCGGCGTGGGCCAGTACCAGCACGACGTCAACCAGGGCGAGCTGGCGCGCACGCTGGTCGCCGTGGTGGAGGACTGCGTCAACTCGGTCGGCGTCGACCTGAACACCGCATCCGCGCCGCTGCTGTCGCGGGTGTCGGGGCTGAGCGCGGCGGTGGCCGCCAGCGTGGTGCGCTGGCGCGATGCCAACGGCGCCTTCCGCAACCGCCGGCAGCTGCTGGATGTCGCCGGGCTGGGCCCCAAGACCTTCGAGCAGGCGGCGGGTTTCCTGCGCATCCGTGGCGGCGACAACCCGCTGGACCTGTCGGGCGTGCACCCGGAGACCTACCCGGTGATCGAGAAGATCGTCGCGGCGGTCGGCCGGCCGGTGCAGGACCTGATCGGCAACACCGACGTGATCCGCAAGCTCAAGCCCGAGGCCTTTGCCGACGAGCGCTTCGGCGCCATCACGGTCAAGGACATCCTGGCCGAGCTGGAGAAGCCCGGCCGTGACCCGCGCCCGGACTTCAAGGTCGCGCGCTTCAACGATGGCGTCGAGGACATCAAGGACCTCGTCGAGGGCATGGTGCTGGAAGGCACCGTCAGCAACGTCGCCCAGTTCGGCGCCTTCGTCGACCTGGGCGTGCACCAGGACGGCCTGGTCCACGTCAGCCAGCTGAGCCACAAGTTCGTCAACGACGCACGCGAGATCGTCAAGACCGGCGACATCGTCAAGGTCCGCGTGGTCGAGGTCGACCTCGCCCGCAAGCGCATCGCGCTGACGATGAAGCTGGACGCGCCGGTGCCGTCCAAGGGCGCGCGCAACGCCGACAACAGCTTCAAGCCGGCGGCGCGTGGCGAGCGTTACGCCCAGCCGTCACGCGGCGGCTCGCAGCAGCAACCGGCGGCCGGCAACGCGATGGCGGCGGCGTTCGCGAAGCTGCAGGGCAAGCGCTGATCGAGCGTCGCGGGCGCGCTCGCTAGGATCGCCGCCATCCCAAGATGGAGGCGAATCCCCGATGAGCGCGATCTTCTACCTGACCCAGATCGAGCTGGGCCACGAGGCCGTGGCCACGCTGGCGGCCCACGCCGCGCGCGTGGGCATGCGCCGCCCGCTGGTCGTGACCGACCGGGGCGTGCGGGCGGCCGGCGTGCTCGGTGCTGTGCTGGCGACGCTGCCCGACGGCGAGGCGACGCCGGTCTACGACGGCACGCCGTCCAACCCGACCGAAGCGGCGGTGCGCGAGGCGGTCGAGGTGCTGCGCACCCACGCTTGCGACGGCCTGATCGCGGTCGGCGGCGGATCGGCCATCGACCTGGCCAAGGGGGTTGCCATCGCGGCAACGCACGAAGGCCCGCTGACCCGCTACGCGACGATCGAGGGCGGCTCGCCGCGCATCACCGAACGGGTGCTGCCGCTGATCGCCGTGCCGACGACGGCGGGCACCGGCAGTGAGGTGGCACGTGGCGCCATCCTGATCGTGGACGACGGCCGCAAGCTCGGCTTCCACAGCTGGCACCTGCTGCCCAAGGCCGCCATCTGCGACCCGCTGCTGACGCTGGCCCTGCCGCCGCGCCTGACCGCCGCGACCGGCATGGACGCGATCGCGCATTGCATCGAGACCTTCCTGTCGGCCGCCTTCAACCCGCCGGCCGACGGCATCGCGCTCGAAGGCCTGCGGCGCGGCTGGGGCGCGATCGAACGCGCCACGCGCGACGGCGCCGACCGCGACGCGCGGCTGGACATGATGTGCGCCTCGATGCACGGCGCGATGGCCTTCCAGAAGGGGCTGGGCTGCGTGCACTCGCTCAGCCACAGCCTCGGCGGCGTCGACCCGCGCTTGCACCACGGCACCTTGAACGCGGTCTTCCTGCCGGCCGTGATCCGCTTCAATGAAGACGCCGACAGCGTGCGCCGCGACGGCCGCATCGCCCGGCTGGCTCAGGCCATGAGCCTGTCAGCCGGCGAGCACCCGGCCGATGCGATCGTGGCGATGAACCGGCGCCTCGGCCTGCCCTCCGGCCTGGCGGAGTTGGGCGTCGGGCCCGAGCTGGATGACCGCGTCATCGCCGGTGCGATGAAGGACCACTGCCACGCCACCAACCCCCGGCTGGCCAGCGAGGCCGACTACCGGGCGATGCTGGCGGCGTCGCGCTGAGCGAGCCGTCTCAGCACCGTCGCCCAGATCACGCAGACCGTCCAGCTCAGCCAGGCCGACCAGAGCGTGTGGCTCGGGAAGTGCGCGCCGCGCACCAGCTGGCCGAAGCCGAACAGCGCGCCGGCCAGCAGGACCGCCCACAGGAAGCGGCGGGCCAGCGCAGGGTGCTGGTCGCGCCACAGGAAGTGCAGCGTGAAGAAGGCGAAGGCGGCCACCGCGTGACCGGACGGGAAACAGTGCCCGCCGCCGCCGTCGGGCATGCCGAAGCGCCAGTGCGAGATGTGCCGCGCCACGCCGCCGAACACGCTCAGGTCCCAGGGGCAACTGGTCGGGCTGACGCGCTTGATGGCGGGGATCAGCACCAGGCAGGCCAGCGTCGCGCCGATCCACTGCCAGCGCCGCGCGCGGCTCGGGCCAGCCGGCGCCGGATGCAGCGTCGGGCGGATCGCGTCGACCACCATCAGCAGCAGCACGACCATCGCCAGCGCCCGGCCGCCCTCGTGCAGCAGCCGGCTGGTCCACCAGGCATCGCGCAGCGGGAAGCCGGAGGCGGTGCCGAACAGCGCGGCCACCGGCAGGTCCAGCCCGCCCAGGTCCCACGCGAGCAGCAGGGCGGCGGCGACGGCCGTGACCAGCGCGTCGCGCTTCCCGGTGCCTGGCTCGGACCCTGTGACAACGCCCGGAAGTTGGGTGCTCATGGCTTGGCGCCCGTGCCGGTGCAGCCGGCCAGCAGGTCCCATTCCTTCTCGTGCAGCCCGGTCTGGACGTCCATCAGGCCCAGCACGGTGTGGAACAGGTGGTCATGGCGGGCCGGCTTGGCCGCCACCGAGCGCACGCAGGCCAGGTCGAGGCCGGTCGACTTCTGCCAGCTGTCGGAGAACCACATCACCATCGGCACCTTCTTCTGGGTGTCCGGCGCGATCGAGTAGGGCAGGCCGTGCAGGAACAGGTTGTTCTCGCCGAGCGACTCGCCGTGGTCGGAGACGAAGTAGACGGCGCTGTCGACCCGGTCCGAGCGTGCCTGCAGCCGGCGCACCAGCGTGGCGAGGATGTGGTCGGTGTAGAGCAGCGCGTTGTCGTAGGCGTTGACGATCTCCTGCTGCGTGCACTTCTGCAGGTCGTCGTTCTGGCAGGCCGGCTGGAAGCGGTCGAAACCGCGCGGGTAACGGCGGAAGTAGGACGGGCCGTGGTTGCCGAGCTGGTGCAGCACCAGGATCTGCCGACCCTGTCCGGGCGGCTGGGCCGCCAGGCTGTCGAGGCGGGCGTCCAGGCCGTGCAGCAGGCCTTCGTCCAGGCAACGGCCGCCTTCGCAGAAGGCTTCCGGATTCAGCGAGGCGACGTCCTCGGTGGGCAGGCCCTCGCAGACGCCCTTGCAGCCGGACTGGTTGTCGCGCCAGTTCACCGCCACGCCGGCCCGCGCCAGCACGTGCAGCAGCGACTGGCTGCCGCGGATGCGGTCCTCGTCGTAGTCGCGCCGGCCGACCGGGGCGAACATGCAGGGCAACGAGACCTCGGTGTTGGTGCCGCAGCTGGTGACGTCGGGGAAGTTGATGACTGGCAGCGCGGCCAGTTCGGGGGTGGTCTGGCGCGCATAGCCGTTGAGGCCCCAGTTCGCGGCGCGGGCGGTCTCGCCGACGACCAGCACCAGCAGGCGCGGGCGGGTCTGGGTGGCCCAGCCGGGGCCGGGCTTGGCGTCCTCGCCGATCACGGCACGCGGCTTGGCGGCGCCGCGCAGGTCCTGCGCCACCACGCTGCCGATCGACCAGAGGTAGTTCGCCGGCGTGACCAGGAAACGCATCTCCTTCTGGTTGCGCATCATCGAGGAGAAGGGCTGGAACACGGCCAGGATGGCGCCCACCAGCGCGGCGGCCGTCAGCACCAGCGCCAGCACCCGCACCATCGTTGCCCGCAGCCAGGTCGACCGGTTGACGATCCGCACGCGCCAGAGCAGCAGCAGCGGCAGCACCGCGTAGAGCAGCAGGTGCAGCACCATCGACCAGGACAGCAGCTCGCGCGCCTCGCCGACGTCGGTGCGCATCACGTTGCGCAGCATCGACGGGTCGAGGTAGACATGGAAGGTCTGCATGAAGTGGCTGGCGAAGGCGGTGCCCACGATCAGCACGGTCAGCAGCGGCTTGACGGTCCAGCGGTTGGCGAACAGGCCGACGATCAGCGCGTGGGCCGCGATCAGCGCCACCATCAGCGCCAGCGCGAAGCCCCAGCTGCTGGCCGCCGACAGGTCGCGGCCCTGCAGGGCGGCACGCAGGAACAGCTGGTTGGCGCTGAAGGCGAAGAATACGCTGGCGACCAGCACGAGCTGCTCGACACTGGCGTGGAACTGCAGGCCGACCTCCTCGGCAGGCTCGGAAAGGCCGCCGAAGGTGCGGCGTCGGCTCGTCTGGGGCAGGATCCTGGCGAGCAGGCGCAGAGGGCGTTTGAGGAAGTCGATCAGCATCGGGACAGGCGCAGGAAGGGGCGGCGGCGGGGCTCCGCGGGGTTTGCATTGGAACCCAAGTGCATGAGGATTCCATGAGGATGGGCCCGGCAGTGTTACCGTCTCGCGCGCTTGGGTACCCACCCGGGGGACGTCGGGCGGGGATCGGACCGGAACACGGGCTGGGCGGGATGACCTGCCAGCCGACAACCTGCGGAACGCGACGGACATGAGACTGCTGCTGATCGAGGACGACACCATCCTGGGCGAGGGCCTGCGCGACTACCTGCGCAGCGAGGGGCATGTGGTCGACTGGTGCACCCACCTGGCACAGGCCGATGCCACCCGCGGCGAGCCCTATGACGGCCTGCTGATCGACTGGCAGCTGCCCGATGGCTCGGGCCTGTCCTGGCTGCGTGCCGTCCGTGCGCGCGGCGAGGCGATCCCGGCGCTGGTGCTGACCGCCCGCGACAGCCTGGACGACCGCATCCACGGGCTGGACCAGGGCGCCGACGACTACCTCGTCAAGCCGTTCGCGCCGGAAGAGCTGGCCGCGCGGCTGCGCGTCGTGGCGCGCCGCAGCGCCGCCGCGCCGCGCTCGCGGCTGGTCTTCGGCGAGGTCGAGATGGACCTGCATGCGCGGGCCGTCTGGCGGGCCGGCGAACGGGTCGACCTGACCGCGCGGGAATGGACCGTGCTGGAAGCGCTGGCGATGCGCGCCGGCCGCATCGTGCCCAAGGCCGACCTCGAGAAGCTGGTGCTGGGCATGGACGCGGACGTGTCGAGCAACGTGGTCGAGGTGCATGTCTCGAACCTGCGCCGCAAGCTCGGCCGCCGCCTGCTCGACACGGTGCGCGGTCTGGGCTACCGGATGGAGGCGCCTTGAGCGTCGGCGACCCGGCGCCGGCGACCGGCCACGCGCCGTCGATCGCCTCGCGCATCGCCGGCCTGCTGACCGGCTGGTCGGTGGTCTGGCTCGTGGTCGTCTCGCTGGCGCTGCAACTGGTGGTGCACCGCGAGGTCGACGATCTGCTCGACGACGCGATGGCCGCCTCGGCCGACGTGATGGCGGTGATGCTGGGCAGCCTCAGCAAGCAGGCGCGTGACCTCGAGGTGATCCACGGCGAGGTGCTCAACCAGGTCGATCCGCGCTACGCCTGGCAGCTGGTCGACGAGGACGGCCACGTGCTGCTGCGGTCGCCCGGCGCCCCCGCCGTCGCCTGGCACCAGGTCCACACCGAAGGGTTCAGCGACGTGGGCGGCTGGCGGGTCCTGGGTTCGGCCGTGCCGGCGTCGCACCAGACCCTGTACGTGGCCCAGTCGCAGCAGGAACGCCGGCTGGCGCTGCTCGACCTGGGCATGGGCGGCGTGCTGGCGACGGTCTGCGTCGCCCTGCTGGCCTGGCTGACCTTGCGGTCGCGGCTGCGCCAGGAACTCGCCCCGCTGCAGCGGCTCGGCCAGCGGCTGGCGATCCATGACCCGATCCGCTTCGACGCCCGGCTGGGCGTGCCGGAACGGGCCGAACTGGAGCCGGTCCACCAGGCGATCGACGCGATGGGCCACCGGCTGGCGCGGCGGATGGCGCAGGAGCGGGTCTTCTCGGCCCACGCGGCCCACGCCTTGCGCACGCCGCTCGCCGGCATGGACGTGCAACTGGCGCTGGCCCTGCGCGAAGCGCCCGAGGCGCTCAAGCCGCGGCTCGGTCGGGTGCGCGAGGCCGGCAACCGCCTGCAGCGCATGGTCGCGGCGCTGCTGCTGCTGTTCCGCGCCGATGGCATGGACGGCGCCGAGCTGCGCTGGCAGGACATCGACGTGGCGACGCTGCTGGCGCGCTGGCCGATCGACGGCCTGACGCTGCACATCACGCCGGGGCTGCATGTCCGGGCCGATGCCGACCTGCTGGTCGCCGCGCTGCTGAACCTGTTCGACAACGCCTTGCGCCACGGCGGTCGCGAGGTCCGCATCGAGGCGATCTCGCCGGACCGCCTGCGCATCGCCGACAACGGACCGGGCGTGCCGCCGGAACAGCGCGAGCGGCTGCGCCTGGCGCTGGCCCGGTCGGCGCATGGCGAACCGGCCAGCCCGGCCGGACCGTCGGGCGACACCCGCTCCACCGGCCAGGCCCAGGGCACCGGGCTGGGCTTGCAGATGGCGCTGCTGGTGGCGCGGGCCCATCGTGGTGAACTCGTGCTGCCGGATGTCGCCAGCGGCTTTGCGGTCGACCTGAGCTGGGACATGGCGGCCGAAGTCGTCGACGACACCGATGTCGACGACCACGACCACGACAACGATTGACCCGGATCCCGATGTGCCAATGAACCGATGAGCCACCGCAAGCCCGCTTCCCTGACCCCCGCGATGCAGTCGCTGCTGCAGCGCATCCGCAAGGCCGGCCGGCCGCCGCTGCACCACCTGCCGCCGGCCAAGGCACGCGAGCTCTACCACCTGGGCGCCGAGATGCTGGACCCGCCGCGCGCAACGCTGGCACGGGTCGAGAACCTGCAGCTGACGCTGGCGCCCGGCCTGGTCCGGCCGGCCCGCCTGTACGCGCCGAAGGCTCCGGGCGACGGCGAGCCGCTGCCGGTGCTGCTCTACCTGCACGGCGGCGGCTTCACGATCGGCGGGCTGGACACGCACGACAGCCTGTGCCGCCAGCTGGCGCTGCGCAGCGGCGCGGCGGTGCTGTCGCTGGACTACCGGCTGGCGCCCGAACACCGCTTCCCGATTGCGGTGGACGATGCCTGGGCCGGTCTCGCCTGGCTGGCCGCGCAGGCTGCGGCGCTGGGTCTGGACGGCCAGCGCCTGGCGGTCGGCGGCGACAGCGCCGGTGGCACGCTGGCCGCCGTGCTGGCGCTGATGGCGCGCGACCACGGCCTGAAGCTGGCGCTGCAGGTGCTGATCACGCCCGGCACCGGGGCGCATGCGGACACCGAGTCGCACGAGCTGTATGCCAACGGCTTCCTGCTGGAGCGCGACAGCATCGCCTGGTTCTTCGACCACTACATCGACCACGCCCAGCGCACCGACTGGCGCTTCGCGCCGCTGCTGGCGCCCGACCACGATGCGGTCGCGCCGGCCTGGATCGGCCTGGCCGAATGTGATCCGCTGGTCGACGAGGGCGTGGCCTACGCCGACCGGCTGCGCATGGCCGGCGTGCCGGTGCAGCTGGAGATCTGGCGCGGCGTCACGCACGACTTCATCAAGATGGGCCGGGCGATCCCCGAGGCGCTGCAGGCCCAGGCGTCGATCGCCGAGGCCCTGCGCGAGGCCTTCGGCCTGCCGCTGCCCGCCGTCACCGTCTGACCCCCGACAGGCTCACCGCATGAACACGTCCGCCCCGACGCCGCGTCGGCTTGAACGCCACGACTTCCGCCAGCTGCACCGCCTGCGCGTGCGCTGGGCCGAGGTCGACCTGCAGCAGATCGTCTTCAACGGCCACTACCTGATGTACTTCGACACGGCGGTGGCCGAGCACTGGCGCGCGCTGGCCCTGCCGTATCACGCGACGATGGCGCAGCTGGGCGGCGACCTGTTCGTGCGCAAGGCCGAACTCGAATACCACGCCAGCGCCCGCTACGACGACCAGCTCGAGATCGGGGTGCGCTGCCAGCGCATCGGCAACACCTCGATGGCGATCGGCTGCGCCGTGTTCCGCGGACCGCAGCGGCTGGTCGACGGCGAGCTGGTCTACGTCTACGCCGACCCCGCGACCCAGCGCAGCCAACCGGTGCCGGACGCGCTGCGCGCCGTGTTCCTGGGCTACGAGGCTGGCGAGCCGATGGTGCAGGTCGACGTCGGCGACTGGGCCACGCTTGGCAGCGACGCCCATGCGATCCGGCGCGAGGTCTTCGTCGACGAGCAGCAGGTGCCGGCCGAGCTGGAACACGACGCAGCCGACCTCGACATCGCCACGCATGCGCTGGCGCGCAACCGGCTGGGCCTGGCGCTGGCCACCGGCCGCTGGGTGCCGCAGGACGACGGCGGCGAGCCGGTCGCCCGGATCGGGCGCATGGCGGTGCGCGCGGCGATGCGCGGCAGTTCGGTCGGCCGTCAGGTGCTGGACGCGCTGCTGGCCTCGGCCCGCGCCACCGGTTGCCGGCAGGCGCTGCTGCACGCCCAGGCCAGCGCGATCGGCTTCTACCTGCGCGCCGGCTTCGTGCCCCGTGGCGAACGCTTCGTCGAGGCCGGCATCGAGCACCTGGAGATGGTCAAGGCGCTCTGAGCAGCGGCTGCGCGGCGTCGACCGGCGGCCACTGCGGCAGGTCGACCATCTGGCGGCCGACCGGCTGGCCGTCGTCGCCCAGCGTGCGTTCGATCAGCGTGGCCTCGTAGCGCGGCGAGGCCGTCGTGCCGACGCGTTCGACCACCAGCACCGTCGAGCTGCGCGTGCCATAGCCGCGCTCGGGCATGTCGATGCAGATGGCCGACAGGCCACGTTCGATCTCCAGCGGCACGCCGGTGGACGGCAGCTGTGCGTCGTCGGCCCGTTCGCGGCGGCCGAGCACCTGCAGCAGGCGGTCGGCCAGAAATTCCCGGGGGACCGCCGGGTCGAGCGCCTGCCGGATCGTCTCGTCGACCGACTCGCGCAACGCGACCACCTTGGGCCAGGGCTCGTCCAGCACGCCGTTGGACAGGCCATACAGCCCGGCCGACAAGCGCTGCGGGGCCGGGCGGTCGCTGTTCAGCCAGTGGCAACGGCCTTGCAGCAGGTCGAACGACACCAGGTTGAAGCCGTTGTGACCGGCCTGGGCGGTCTGCGGCCAGAGTTGCTCGGGTGGCAGCGGGCTGTCGAGCCAGTCCGGCACGATCGCGCCACGGCTCGGCGCATCGGGCCGCTGGCGGCCGGGCGCGCGGATGTTGGTCAGCAGCGTGAGCCGACCCGCCGTCGACAGACCGAGCCAGGTGCCACCGGCCTGCAGGTCTCGGCCGGCCAGGATCCGGGCACCATCGGGCCGTTCAGGCCACCAGGACAGCGCGGCGGTCGGGCGGTCACGGAACTCGTCGCGGTTCGAGGCCAGCACCAGCGGAAAACGCGCGTGCTGATCGATCGACCAGGCCACCAGGCACATCGCTCGGCGACCTTCCTCAACGGCCTGCGGAAGGCGCTTCGTGCAAGGGCACGAAGCGTTCCTCGTGGCGACCGGCCAGGCGACCGATTGGCAGGTCCGACAGGCGCTGGCGCAGGTCGGCCAGACAGGCCGGCGACAGGCCGTCCGGGTGGCGGTAGACCTCCATCCAGGTCGGCGCCTCGCCGTCGACACGGTCGGCGCGCTGCAGGCACTCGGCCCGCAGGCCCGGCCAGTCGGCCTGCAGGGCGGCCTGGGTGGCCCTCAGCGACGAGCGGGCGGCGTCGAGCTGCTGCGGGTCGACGCGGTAGTACACATAGAGGGACACGCCGTCGGACCTCACGCCTCAGGCCGGCGTCGGTGCATCGGCGGCCAGTTGCGGCACGGCATAGGGCAGGCCCAGCACCTGCAACTGCGGGCCTTGCGCGGAGCCCAGGTGCAGCGTGCCGCTGCCGACCGCGCCGATCTTCAGCTCGGCCAGCGCGAGCGCCGGTGCGCCGTCCGGACCGGCCGGCGCGGAGGCGGCGACCTGGCCGGCGGGCTGCTGCGGGTCCTCGCTCCAGAAGACTTCCTGCGCCGGCTGCGGCTGCGTCGCGCCCGCCAGCAGGAAGGCGCGGCGCTTGAGCTTGCCGAGGTACTGGCTGCGGGCGACGATCTCCTGGCCCGGGTAGCAGCCCTTCTTGAAGTCGACGCCGCCGACCAGCTCGTAGTTCAGCATCTGCGGCACGAACAGCCCGCTGGTGGCGGCCTGCACCGGCGCGACGCCGGAGGCCATGTCGAGCCGCTCCCAGGCATCGACCGGCAAGGCGGGCAGGGCGGCTTCGAGCGCGCTGGCCGCATCGACCGGGCCGACCCAGAGCCAGCGCGGCACGCCGGCGTCGGGCAGGCGGATGACCATCGCGTCGCCCACGTCGTGGCGGCTCCAGGCCTCGGCGGCCGGCGCGTGGCCCAGCGCCTGGGTCAGGTGTGTCTGTGCCGAGGCACCCGCCAACCCCGTGACGACCCGCTCGGCGCTGGCATCGCGCAGCTTGGCCTTGGCCCGCAGCACGAACATCGACAGCCGCTTGAGCGTGGCCGGCAGCAGGTCGGCCGCGCAGAGCAGCCCGATCGTGTCGGCATCCCGCCGCGCGACGACCAGGCTGGCGAGCATGCGCCCCTGCGCGTTGCAGTAGCCGGCCAGACGGGCCTGGCGGGCATCGAGGTGGTTGACGTCGTTGCTCAGCTGGCCGTGCAGGAAGCTGGCCGCATCGGCGCCGCTGGCCTCCATCACGCCCCAGAAGGGCAGGCGACAGGCGCCGCCTTCGAGAGCGGCCGGGTGGATCGGGGCTTGCGGGGCATGCAGGGCTTGGGTCATCGCGGCAGGGGCTCGACAGGTGGCTCGAAGAGGGCGCTCATTATCATCAGCCGCCATGAGGAGAAAGCCCCCGCCCCCCCGCAACACCCGCAAGACGTCGGGGCTTGTCCGGCCGCGCCGGACCCGCTGGCTGGCGTGGACGCTGGTGTCGGTGATGCTGCTGGGGGCCGCGCTGGCGGCGTCGATCGGGTTGTGGCTGTACCGCCCGCTGACGCTGGCGGCGACGACGGTCGAAGCCACCGTCGAGCCGGGCGACAGCCCGCGCGACATCGCGCGCCACCTGGTCGAGTCCGGCGTGCAGACCGAGCCGCGCTGGCTGTTCGAGTACTTCCGCTGGTCGGGCCAGTCGCGTGCGATCAAGGCCGGCAGCTACGAGTTCGGCGCCGGCACCCGCCCGGTCGACCTGTTGCGCAAGCTGGTCGACGGCGACGTGACGCTGGCGCGCATCCGCCTGATCGAGGGCTGGACCTTCCGCCAGTGGCGCGCCGAACTGGCCCGTCATCCCGACCTGAAACACGACGCCGCAGCGCTCGACGATGCCGCGCTGATGGCCGCCATCGGCGCACCCGGCCTGGCGCCCGAGGGCCGCTTCTATCCGGACACCTACGCCTTCTCGAAGGGCAGCAGCGACCTGGCCGTGCTCAAGCGCGCGCTGCATGCGATGCAGCGGCACCTCGACAACGCCTGGCTGGGCCGGATCGACGGCCTGCCGCTGAAGTCCGCCGACGAGGCGCTGACGCTGGCGTCGATCGTCGAGAAGGAGACCGGCCGGGCCGCCGACCGGCCGCAGATTGCCGGCGTGTTCATCAATCGACTGCGCATCGGCATGCCGCTGCAGACCGATCCGACCGTGATCTACGGGCTGGGCGCGTCCTTCGACGGCAACCTGCGCCGCCGCGACCTGGAAACCGACACGCCCTACAACACCTACACGCGCGGCGGTCTGCCGCCGACGCCGATCGCGATGCCCGGCCGCGACGCACTGCAGGCCGCCACCCGCCCGGCCACGACCACCGCGCTGTACTTCGTCGCCCGGGGCGACGGCAGCAGCGAGTTCAGCAGCAACCTCGCCGACCACAACCGCGCCGTCGACCGCTACCAGCGGCGCGCCGGCAAACCCTGAGTCCGCCCCGCGCATGACCGTCTCCCAGCTCCCGGCCCCGGCCGGCTGTTTCATCACCATCGAAGGCATCGACGGCGCCGGCAAGACCAGCCACGTCGAGGCGATCGCGCAGCGCTGGCAGGCGCGTGGCCTGGAGGTCCTGCGCACCCGCGAGCCCGGCGGCACGCCGCTGGCCGAGACGCTGCGCAGCCTCGTGCTCGAACAGGCGATGGACCCGCTGACCGAGGCGCTGCTGGTCTTCGCCGCCCGGCGCGACCACACCGAACAGGTGATCCGCCCGGCGCTGGCACGCGGCGCCGTCGTGCTGTGCGACCGCTACACCGACGCGACCTTCGCCTACCAGGGCGGCGGCCGGGGCTTCGACCTGGCCGTGCTGGCGCAGCTCGAAACCTGGGTGCAGCAGGGCCTGCAGCCTGACCTGACGCTGTGGTTCGACCTGCCGGCCGAACTGGCCGCGCAACGCCGGGGGGCGGCCCGGGCGCCGGACCGCTTCGAGCGCGAACAGGTCGATTTCTTCAACGCCGTGCGGGCCGGCTACGCCCGCCGCGAGGCCGCCGATCCGCAGCGGGTTCGCCGGCTCGACGCCAGCGGCACGCCCGAACAGGTCGCGCAGGGCTGGCAGGCCGTTCTGGAGTCGCTGGGATGGTGACGCGCGCCGCCGCCAAGCCGGTCGCCCGGCCCCAGCTCGACGCCGCGCGGCTGCCGTGGCTGGCCGAGACGCTGGGCCACACGCTGGCCAGCCAGCGCTCGCACGCGCTGCTGGTCAGCGGCTCCAGCGGCGTTGGCCAGCTGGCCTTCGCGCTGGCCCTGGCCAAGTCCTGGCTGTGCGAGACGCCGGTCGGGCAACGACCGCAAGGGCTGGCCTGCGGTCATTGCGGCAGCTGTCACCTGGTCGACGAACGCAGCCACCCGGACCTGCGCCTGATCGTGCCCGAGGCGCTGCGTGGCGAGGTCGGCCTCGATTCCGACGAGCCGGGCGACGGCGACGGCGAGGGCAAGTCCAAGAAGGCCAAGCCGAGCCAGGAGATCAAGGTCGACCAGATCCGCGCGGCGATCGGGTTCTCCGAGCTGACCGCCGGCCGCGCGTCGACCAAGGTGCTGGTGCTGCACCCGGCCGAGGCGCTCAACACCATCTCCGCCAACGCGCTGCTGAAGACGCTGGAAGAGCCGCCGGGCGCCCTGCGCTTCGTGCTGTCGACCTCGTCGCCGCAGAGCCTGCTGCCGACCATCCGCAGCCGCTGCCAGGTCGTGCCGCTGCCACGTCCCGAGACGGGCCCGTCGACGGCCTGGCTGGCCGGGCAGGGCGTCGAACGGCCGGAGGTGATGCTGGCGGCCAGCGGCGAACAGCCGCTGGTGGCGCTGGCGATGCACGAGTCCGGCCTGGATGCGGCGGCTTGGCTGGCGCTGCCCGAACGGGTCGCCGCCGGCGATGCGGCCGCCTTCACCGGCTGGGCGCTGCCGCAGCTGATCGACACGCTGCAGAAGCTCTGCCACGACCGCCTGCTGGTCAGCGTCGGCGCCGCGCCACGCTACTTCGCCGGGGCCCGCATCGCCCCCGGCGACATCGGCCGGCTGACGGCCTGGGCGGCCGACCTGCGGCGTCAGGCGCGCCACGCCGAACACCCCTACAACGCCGGTCTGGCGATCGAGGCGCTGCTGGCCCAGGCCCGCGAGGCCAGCGGCCCGGCGGGTGCTTCAGGCGGGCCCGGCGCGGCTTCCTCACGCCAGCGGCAGGCGGGTGGGCCGATACACTCGCGGTCATGAACGAACCCGCCCTGCGACCCGCCCTTGCCTCGGCCCAGCCGGGCAACCGGCCCAGCGTGATCCAGCTGGTGTTCCGGGAAAAGGGTGCCCTCTACGCGGCCTACATCCCGCTGTTCAGCGAAGGTGGCCTGTTCGTGCCGACCACGCGCGAATACAAGCTCGGCGAGGACGTCTACCTGCTGCTGACGCTGCCGGAGGATCCGCAGCGCTACCCGGTCGCTGGCAAGGTCGCCTGGATCACGCCGGCCAACGCGTCCGGCGGACGCACCCAGGGCGTCGGCGTGCGCTTTCCCCTCGACGAGAAGACCCGCGCGCTGCGCGTGCGCATCGAGGAGACGCTCGGCACCGCGATCCAGTCCGCCAAGCCGACCCAGACGATCTGAGGCCGGCTGTTCCCCGATCGAATCGCCGGCCTGCGTGCCGGCCTTTTTCTTTTCCGACACCCGGATGACCTGCCCATGTTCGTCGACTCGCATTGCCACCTGAACTTCCCCGGCCTGCGCGAGCGCCTGCCCGAGGTGCTGGAGGCCATGGCCGCCGCCCGTGTCGAGCGGGCGCTTTGCATCTGCACGACGATGGAGGAGTTCGAGGCCGTCCACGCGCTGGCGATGGCGCACGACAACCTCTGGGCCACCGTCGGCGTCCACCCGGACAACGAGGGCGAGGAGGTCGCCGAGCCCGATGTCGACACCCTCGTCGCCTGGGGCCGCCGGCCGCGGGTGCTGGCGGTCGGCGAGACGGGGCTGGACTACTACCGCATCGGCGAACGCAGCCACGCCGACATGCACTGGCAGCGCGAGCGCCTGCGCGTGCATGTGCGCGCCGCCCGCGAACTGGCCAAGCCGCTGGTGATCCACACCCGCAGCGCGTCGGCCGACACGCTGGCGATCCTGCGGGAAGAGGGGGCCGACCAGGTCGGCGGCGTCTTCCACTGTTTCACCGAGACCCGCGAGGTCGCCGAGGCGGCGCTGGAGATGGGCTTCCACATCTCGTTCTCCGGGATCATGACCTTCAAGACCGCCCAGGACCTGCGCGACGTGGCCGCCTTCGTGCCGCTGGACCGTTGCCTGATCGAGACCGACAGCCCCTACCTCGCGCCGGTTCCCTACCGCGGCAAGACCAACACGCCGGCGTACGTGCCCTACGTGGCCGCCGAGCTGGCGCGGGTCAAGGGCGTGGACGTGCAGGAAGTCGCGCAAGCCACGACGGCGAACTTCGACCGGCTGTTCCTGCCGGCATCAACCTGACTTCAAGTTGGGTGAGAAACGACTTTCAATGACAACGCCAAGTCCTTGTCATTGAATGAGTTTCAAGATCGACCTTGTGTCGATCCGACGCGCCGGCGGGCGCTGTCCGACAGCCTGTCGGAATTCTTCTGACACGGTTTTTCGCGTTCCGACCACTGACGCGGTTGGGGGTGGACTCCTAGAGTTCAGCCATGGGTTCCGGATGCCGGGACCCGCCACAGGACCCGTCAGCCCGTCAGGAGCCCGCCATGAAAGCCCAGAACCTTCGCGTCGATGCCTTCACGCTGATGATGAACCCGCAGGTCGTGCTGCAGGCGATGGAACGCTCGGAGCGCCTGCAAGGCCTCGCGCGACACGTCTGCCGCCCGCTCGACAAGCCGCTGATCCCGCACAAGCTGAGCGACCTCGAGGCCTGGGACCACGACATCGACGAAGATCCGTCCGAGCCCGGCGCCGACTTCGACGACGGCCTGGGCGAGTGAGCCGGCCGCGAGCCGGCGTCCCGGGCGCTGCGGCGCCCCATCGTCCGACTCCGTCCTGCCCATGCCCGTCCGTCAGATCCTGAAGATGGGCGATGCCCGCCTGCTGCGCATCGCCCGCCCCGTCGAGGCCTTCGACACGCCCGAACTCCATGCGCTGGTGACCGACCTGCGCGACACGATGGACGCCGCCAACGGCGCGGGCATCGCGGCACCGCAGATCGGTGTCGACCAGGCCGTGGTGATCTTCGGCTTCGAGCGCAACGAGCGCTACCCGGAGGCACCGCCGGTGCCGTTCACGGTGCTGGTCAACCCGCGCATCGAGGTGCTGGACGCGACCGAGGAGGAAGGCTGGGAAGGCTGCCTCTCGGTGCCCGGCCTGCGCGGCATCGTGCCGCGCGCGCGGCGCATCCGCTACACCGGATTCGACCCGCTCGGCCAGCCGATCGATCGCGAGGCCGAGGGCTTCCACGCCCGCGTGGTCCAGCATGAGTGCGACCACCTCTTCGGCACGCTCTACCCGATGCGGGTGCGCGATTTCACGCGCTTCGGCTACACGGAGATCCTGTTTCCGGGCCTCGATCCCAAGCAGGACGACTGACACCGGTCCGTCAAGGAAAACCCGCGGGCACGGCCCTACACTCGCGCCTTCGTTTTTGGCCGCCCGGGCTCCGTGTTGGAGACCAGCCCGTGGCGGCCGATGGTCTTTCCGCTTCCGCCCCGATCCGTGTTCCAGGAGTCCGCCATGCAGCGCTTCCATTTCCCCATCGTCATCATCGACGAGGACTACCGCAGCGAGAACACCTCGGGGCTGGGCATCCGGGCGCTGGCCCAGGCGATCGAGAAGGAAGGCTTCGAGGTGCTGGGCGCCACCAGCTACGGCGACCTGAGCCAGTTCGCGCAGCAGCAGAGCCGCGCCAGCGCCTTCATCCTGTCGATCGACGACGAGGAGTTCACGCCCGGCCCCGAGCTCGATCCGGCCGTGCTGAACCTGCGCAAGTTCATCGAGGAGATCCGTTTCCGCAACGTCGACATCCCGATCTACATCTACGGCGAGACGCGCACCAGCCAGCACATCCCCAACGACATCCTGCGCGAGCTGCACGGCTTCATCCACATGTTCGAGGACACGCCGGAGTTCGTGGCCCGACACATCATCCGCGAGGCCAAGAGCTACCTGGACGGCCTGGCGCCGCCGTTCTTCAAGCAGCTGATGGACTACGCGCAGGACGGCTCCTACAGCTGGCACTGCCCCGGTCACTCGGGCGGCGTGGCCTTCCTGAAGAGCCCGGTCGGGCAGATGTTCCACCAGTTCTTCGGCGAGAACATGCTGCGTGCGGACGTCTGCAACGCGGTCGAGGAACTCGGCCAGCTGCTCGACCACACCGGCCCGGTGGCGCAGAGCGAGCGCAATGCCGCACGCATCTTCAACGCCGACCACTGCTTCTTCGTCACCAACGGCACCAGCACGTCCAACAAGATGGTCTGGCACCACACGGTGGCCCCGGGTGACGTGGTGGTGGTGGACCGCAATTGCCACAAGTCGATCCTGCACTCGATCATCATGACCGGCGCGATTCCCGTGTTCATGACGCCGACGCGCAACCACTACGGGATCATCGGCCCGATCCCGCAGAGCGAGTTCACGCGCGAGGTCATCGAGCGCAAGATTGCCGCGAACCCGCTGCTGGCGGGGGTCGACACCTCGCAGATCAAGCCGCGGATCATGACGCTCACGCAGAGCACCTACGACGGCGTGCTCTACAACACCGAGACGATCAAGGGCATGGTCGACGGCTGGATCGACACGCTGCACTTCGACGAGGCGTGGCTGCCGCACGCGGCCTTCCACAAGTTCTACGGCACGTACCACGCGATGGGCAAGGGCCGTCCGCGTCCGAAGCACGCGATGGTCTACGCGACCCAGTCGACCCACAAGCTGCTGGCCGGCCTGAGCCAGGCCTCGCAGGTGCTGGTGCAGGACGCGCAGGAGCAGAAGCTCGACCGCCACCTCTTCAACGAGGCCTACCTGATGCACACCAGCACCAGCCCGCAGTACGCCATCATCGCCAGCTGCGACGTGGCCGCCGCGATGATGGAGCCGCCCGGGGGCACCGCGCTGGTCGAGGAAAGCATCAAGGAGGCGCTGGACTTCCGCCGCGCGATGCGCAAGGTCGAGGACGAGTTCGGCCACGACTGGTGGTTCAAGGTCTGGGGCCCCGAGCGCCTGGCAGAGGACGGCATCGGCCGGGCCGACGGCTGGGTCCTGCAGGCCAACGAGCAGTGGCACGGCTTCGGCGACCTGGCGCAGGGCTTCAACATGCTCGACCCGATCAAGTCGACCATCATCACGCCCGGACTGAACATGCAGGGCGAGTTCGCCGAGAGCGGCATCCCGGCGTCGATCGTCACCAAGTTCCTGGCCGAACACGGCGTGGTGGTCGAGAAGACCGGCCTCTACAGCTTCTTCATCATGTTCACCATCGGCATCACCAAGGGCCGCTGGAACACGCTGCTGACGGCACTGCAGCAGTTCAAGGACGACTACGACCGCAACCAGCCGATCTGGCGCATCCTCCCCGAGTTCGCAGCGCAGTTCCCGATGTACGAGCGCATGGGCCTGCGCGACCTGTGCCAGGCCATCCACAAGACCTACGCCGAAGGCGACATCGCCCGCCTGACCACCGACATGTACCTGTCGGACCTGCAGCCGGCGATGAAGCCCAGCGAGGCCTATGCGCACATCGCGCACCGCAAGACCGAGCGGGTCGAGATCGACGACCTGGAAGGCCGCATCACCACCTCGCTGCTGACGCCATACCCGCCGGGCATCCCGCTGCTGATCCCGGGCGAGCGCTTCAACCGCAAGATCTGCGACTACCTGCGCTTCACGCGCCAGTTCAACGACCGCTTCCCCGGTTTCCACACCGACGTGCACGGCCTGGTCGAGGAAGACCTGGGCAACGGCAAGCGGCGCTATTACGTCGACTGCGTGAAGGCCTGAGCGGCCACGCGGGCAGGGCTTCCTGACTCAGGGAAAGCCCACCTCTCTTCGGGGTAAGCCTGGGCTGCCCGCTATGGGGTACAGCGGGGTTACATGGCAAGATGAATGTCATGTTTTCGTCGCTGGTAAACGTTTGCAGTCTTCCGGAGCGGCCGGGCCCCGACTCCGGCTGTGGGGCCAGGCCGGCGGAGCTGGCACACAGGTGCCGACATGCGGTCTGACGGCATGCTGTCGCGGATGTCCGCCGCCGCCGCAGGGGTCCGCACCGACCTGCTGATCGCCGGGCAGCCGTGGCCGATGGGTGCCCAGGTGGTGCCCGAGGGCGAACGCCTGGCGCTGAACTTTGCCGTCTGGGCGCCGGATGCCACCCGCGTCGAGGTCTGCCTGTTCGATGCCGACGGCCTGCATGAACGGGCCCGTCTGCCATTGCCCGCCTGCACCGATGGCGTCTGGCATGGCCGGCTGACGGCCGCTGCGCTGGAGGTTGTCCAGGCCGCCGGCAGCCTCGTCTACGGACTGCGCGCCTTCGGTCCCTGGGAGCCGGCGCGCGGTCACCGCTTCAACCCGGCCAAGGTGCTGCTCGACCCCTACGCACGCGAGGTGGTCGGCGCCTATGCCGGCGACCTGTCGCTGCACCTCGGTCACGACGCCAGCGATCCGGCCCACCCCGATCCGCGCGACAACGCGCCGCAGGCTCTGAAGGCGCGCGTGCGGCTGCAGCTGCGCAGCGACGTCGCGGCCGATGGCGCTGCGGCCAGCCGCCCCGACGGCCCGCGCGTGCCGCCCGAGCTGACGGTCCTGTGCGAGCTGCACGTCAAGGGCGCCAGCCAGCGCCATGCCGGCGTGCCGGGCCACCTGCGTGGCACCTATGCCGGCCTGGCGCAGCCCGAGCTGCTGGCGCACTACAAGCGGCTGGGCGTGACCACGCTGAGCCTGCTGCCGGTCCATGCGCGGGCCGACGAGGCGCGGCTGCAGCAGCTGGGCCTGAGCAACTACTGGGGCTACAGCAGCATCGCCTTCCTGGCGCCCGAGCCGCGTTATGCGAGCCGGCCGGACCTGGCCGCCAGCGAGTTCCGCCACATGGTCGACGGCCTGCACCGCGAAGGCTTCGAGGTCGTGCTGGACGTCGTCTACAACCACAGCGCCGAGACCGACGAGCTCGGCCCGACGCTGTCGCTGCGCGGTCTGGCCAACGCCCGCTACTACCACCTCGACGACCAGACGCCGCGCCACTACCGCAACTGGAGCGGCTGCGGCAACTGCCTGAACCTGGCCGAACCGCGGGTCGTGCAGCTGGTGATCGACTCGCTGCGCCACTGGGTGCTTGAACACGGCGTCGACGGTTTCCGCTTCGACCTGGCGCCGATCCTGGCGCGCGGCCGCGATGGCGGCTTCAGCACGGCCAGCGGCTTCTTCGCCGCGCTGCAGGCCGATCCGGTGCTGTCGCGCGTCAAGCTGATCGCCGAGCCCTGGGACATCGGCCCGGGCGGCTACCAGCTGGGCGCCTTCCCGCCCGGCTGGCTTGAATGGAACGACCAGTTCCGCGACACGATGCGCTCGTGGTGGCTGCGCGGCGCAGGCGACCGGGGCGTGTTCGCGCACCGCTACGCCGCGTCCAGCACGCAGTTCCACCACGACGGCCGCTCGCCGCTGGCCAGCGTCAACTTCATCACCGCGCACGACGGCTTCACGCTGCGCGACCTGGTCAGCCACAACCACAAGCACAACGACGCCAACGGCGAGCACAACCGCGACGGTCACCACCACAACTGCAGCTGGAACTGCGGTGTCGAGGGCGAGACCGACCGGGCCGACGTGCTGGCCCTGCGCGGTCGTCTGCAACGCGCGCTGCTGGGCACGCTGCTGCTGGCGCAGGGCACCCCCATGCTGCTGGGCGGCGACGAGATCGGCCACAGCCAGCGCGGCAACAACAACGCCTACTGCCAGGACAACGAGACGACCTGGCTGGACTGGGCCGGCGCCGACACCGCGCTGACGGCCTATGTGTCGCGGGTGCTGCGGCTGCGCCGCGAGCTGCCGTCGCTGCGCATCACGCACTGGCTGCGCGGCCTGCCCGATGCACAGGGCCGCACCGACGTGACGTGGTGGCATCCGGAAGGCCGCGTGCTGGCCGGCGGTGACTGGGGCGATCCGAACGACCGCGCGCTGGCGATCCGCCTCGACGCCGGTGGCGACGCCGCACCGGTGCTGCTGCTGGTCAACCCCGGCGCCCGCGCGCAGCGCTTCGTGCTGCCGACGGGGCCGTGGCAGACGCTGCTGTGCAGCTGCACGCCCGACGGCGCACCCGGCGCGCACCACACGCCACGGGTCGACCCGCTGAACGCGCCCGACGGCGCCTGCGAGGTCGAGTCCCGTTCCCTGCGCCTGCTGGTGCACGTGCCGACCTGGCCGGCCGCCTGAGCGCCAGTACCTTTCCACCGATCCCGACATCCCCACCGACGCGGTCACGCCATGAAGATCATCCAGGTCCCCACCCAACCGTTCGCCGGGCAGCGCCCCGGCACCTCCGGCCTGCGCAAGAAGGTCACGGTGTTCCAGCAGCCGCATTACCTCGAGAACTTCGTCCAGTCGCTGTTCGAGGTGCTCGAAGACCGTCGTGGCCAGACGCTGGTGGTGGGCGGTGACGGCCGCTTCCACAACCGGGTGGCGGTGCAGACCATCCTGCGCATGGCGGCGGCCCACGGCTTCGCCCGCGTGCTGGTGGGGCAGGGCGGCCTGCTGTCGACACCGGCGGCCAGCGCGGTAATCCGCAAGCGCAAGGCCTACGGCGGCGTGGTGCTGTCGGCCAGCCACAACCCGGGCGGGCCGGATGGCGACTTCGGCATCAAGTACAACGTCGGCAACGGTGGTCCGGCGCCCGAGAAGGTGACCGAGGCGGTGTATGCCCGCACCCAGACCCTCGACCACTACGACATCGCCACCGAGGTCGGCGACATCGACCTGGGCCGGCTGGGCATCCAGCACATCGGCGACCTGGTGGTCGAGGTGATCGACCCGGTCAGCGACCATGCCGAGCTGATGCAGCAGCTGTTCGACTTCGACGCGATGCGCGCGTGGTTCGCCTCGGGCAAGCGCATGTGCTACGACGCGATGGGCGCTGCCGGCGGCCCCTACGCCAAGGCGGTCCTGGAAGGCCTGCTCGGCGCGCCGGCCGGCACGGTCATCAACGGCGAGCCGCTGGAAGACTTCGGCGGCCATCACCCGGACCCCAATCCGGCGCATGCGCAGCAGCTCATCGCGGTCATGACAGGGCCCGATGCGCCCGACTTTGGTGCGGCGAGCGATGGCGATGCGGACCGCAACATGATCCTGGGCCGCCACTTCGTCGTCACCCCGTCCGACAGCCTGGCCGTGCTGGCCGCGCATGCCACCCGGGTGCCCGGCTACCGCCAGGGGCTGGCCGGCATCGCCCGTTCGATGCCGACCTCGCAGGCCGCCGACCGGGTCGCCCGGATGCTGGGCATCCCGTGCCACGAGACCCCCACGGGCTGGAAGTTCTTCGGCAACCTGCTGGACGCCGGCCAGGCCACGCTGTGCGGCGAGGAAAGCTACGGCACCGGCTCGAACCACGTGCGCGAGAAGGACGGCTTGTGGGCCGTGCTGTTCTGGCTCAACCTGCTGGCCAGCACCGGCCAGTCCGTCGAGCAGCTGGTGCGCTCGCACTGGGCCCGATTCGGCCGCAACTACTACTCGCGCCACGACTGGGAAGGCGTCGCCACCGACCGCGCCGATGCGCTGATGAGCAGCCTGCGCAGCCGCCTGCCGGGTCTCGTCGGCCAGCGCTTCGGCAACCTGCAGGTCGAGGCCGCCGACGACTTCGCCTACACCGATCCGGTCGACGGCTCGGTCTCGAAGTCGCAGGGGCTGCGCATCCTGCTGGCGGGCGGTTCGCGCATTGTCTTCCGCCTGTCGGGCACCGGCACCGAAGGCGCGACGCTGCGGGTCTACCTGGAACGCTACGAGGCCGATCCGGCCCGCCACGACCTGGAACCGCAGGAGGCCCTGGCCGACCTGATCGTGCTGGCCGACCAGCTCGCCGGCATCCGCTCGCACACCGGGCTGGACGCGCCGGCCGTCATCACCTGAACCCGCCGCCGCAGGCATCGCCTGGCCTGCGGCTTGCAATACCCGGCCCCGTGCCGGGCGAGTCCGTTCCCACCCAAAACTCAACCGGAGACAACATGGACCTCACCAGAATGGCTCAAACCCGCAGCCTGACCCGTCGCTCGCTGGCACTGGTGCTCGCCGGTGGCCGGGGCTCCCGCCTCAAGGCCCTGACCGACCGCCGCGCCAAGCCGGCGGTCCACTTCGGTGGCAAGTTCCGCATCATCGACTTCGCGCTGTCGAACTGCATCAACTCGGGCATCCGCCGCATCGGCGTGATCACCCAGTACAAGTCGCACTCGCTGCTGCGCCACCTGCAGCGCGGCTGGTCGTTCATGCGCAACGAGATGAACGAGTTCGTCGACCTGCTGCCCGCGCAGCAGCGTGTCGACGAGGAAAGCTGGTACCGCGGCACCGCCGACGCGATCTACCAGAACCTGGACATCATCCGGAACTCGACCCCGCCCGAGTACGTCATCGTGCTGGCCGGCGACCACATCTACAAGATGGACTACTCGCTGATGCTGGCCGACCACGCCGCCAGCGGACGCGGCGTGACGGTCGGCTGCATCGAGGTCCCGCGCGAGGAGGCCAAGGCCTTCGGCGTCATGGCGATCAACGAGCAGCGCCACATCGTCGACTTCGTCGAGAAGCCGGCCGATCCGCCGCACATGCCCGGTGACGAGAACACGTCGCTGGCCAGCATGGGCATCTACATCTTCACGGCCGACTACCTCTACAAGCTGCTGGAGGACGACGCGGCCGACCCGGGCTCGGAACACGACTTCGGCAAGAACCTGATCCCGCGCGCGGTCCGCGAGAACCAGGCCATCGCGCACCCGTTCTCGATGTCGGCCATCGCCAACCCGCCGTATTCGAAGGCGTACTGGCGCGACGTCGGCACGGTCGACGCCTACTGGGCGGCCAACCTCGACCTGGCCTCGCCGACGCCCGAACTCAACATGTACGACAAGGACTGGCCGATCTGGACCTACCAGGAACAGCTGCCGCCGGCCAAGTTCGTGCACGACTACGACGGCCGTCGCGGCGAGGCGATCAACTCGCTGGTCTCGGGCGGCTGCATCGTCTCGGGCTCGACCATCCGCAACTCGGTGCTGTTCTCGAACGTGCTGGTGCGCTCGTACAGCGAGATCAACCAGGTCGTGATCCTTCCGGACGTGCAGATCGGCCGCAACTGCCGCCTGTCCAAGTGCGTGATCGACCGGCGTTGCCGCGTGCCCGACGGTCTGGTGGTGGGCGAGGACCCGGAACTGGACGCGCAGCGTTTCTTCCGCACCGAGAACGGCGTCGTGCTGGTGACGCGCGGCATGCTCGCCAAGCTCTGAGGACCGGCCGACCATGCGCATCCTCCAGACCTGTGCCGAGATCTTCCCGCTGCTGAAGACCGGCGGCCTGGCCGACGTGGCCGGCGCGCTGCCGGCCGCGCTGGCCGAGCAGGGCGGCGATGTCCGCGTGCTGCTGCCGGGCTTCGCGGCGATCCAGGCCGGCCTGGCCGATGCGGTCGACCTCGGCACGCTGCAGCCGCCCGGCGCGATCGGGCCCGGCGCCGGCGGGCCGATCCGCCTGCTGCGCGGCACGCTGCCGGCCTGCGGCGGCGTCATCGCCTACGTGATCGACGCGCCGGGCTACTACCACCGCGAGGGCGGCCCCTACCAGGACAGCCGCGGCCAGCCCTGGGGCGACAACCACCTGCGCTTCGCGCTGCTGGGCTGGACGGCGGCACGGCTGGCCGACGGTGCCGATCCGGCCTGGCAGGCCGAGATCGTCCATGCCCACGACTGGCACGCGGCGCTGGCCGCCCCCTACCTGGCCGCACTCGGCCGTGAACAGGGCCGGCGCGTGGCCGGCACGGTCTACACCGTCCACAACCTCGCCTACCAGGGCTTCTTCGGCGCCCACCATTACCCGGACCTGGGCCTGCCCTGGGACTTCTACGGCGTCAACGGGCTTGAATTCCACGGCCAGATCAGCTTCATGAAGGGCGGCCTGTTCTTCTCGGAGCGCCTGACCACCGTCAGCCCGACCTATGCGCAGGAGATCCAGGGCCCCGAGCAGGGCTGCGGGCTGGACGGGCTGCTGCGCGCGCGTGCCAACACGCTCAGCGGCATCCTCAACGGCGTCGACGATGCCGTCTGGAACCCCGCCAGCGACGCGCTGATCCCGTCCCATTTCGGCCCCGGCAAGCTGGCCGGCAAGGCCCGCTGCAAGGCTGAACTCCAGACCGAGCTGGGCCTGGCGGTCACGCCCGATGCGCCGCTGCTGTGCGTGGTCAGCCGGCTGACCGAGCAGAAGGGCCTGCACCTGGTGCTGCAGGCGCTCGGGCACTGGGTCGGCAGCGGCGCGCAGCTCGGCCTGCTGGGCAGCGGCGATGCCGGCATGGAGGCCGCGTTCCGCGAATGGGCCGCCCGCGTGCCGCAGTCGGTCGCCGTGCGGATCGGCTACGACGAGAGCTTCGCGCACCGCCTGATCGCCGGCGCCGACATGATCCTCGTGCCGTCGCGATACGAGCCCTGCGGCCTGACCCAGCTCTACGGCCTGCGCTACGGCACCCTGCCGGTCGTGCGGCGGGTGGGCGGCCTGGCCGACACGGTGATCGATGCGCGGCTGGAGACGCTGGACGTCGACGCCACCGGCTTCGTCTTCGACGACTTCAGCGCCGCCGGCCTGACCGCCGCGACCGACCGGGCGCAGGCGCTGCACCGCCGTCCGGCCGACTGGCGCCGGGTCCAGCAGCGCGCCATGGCGCAGCGCTTCGGCTGGGCCGAGGCGGCGCAGCGCTACATGGCGCTGTACCGCGGCCTGGGCTACTGAGGCCTGGGCGACCGAGACGTCGGCCCGACCGGCTGCGACACGACCTTCCACGCAACCCCGACCAGAACCAGAACATCGAGAGACAGGGATGGACCTTCAACAGTTCGAGCACCAGTACGACCACCTCGCCCGCGACGTCGCGGCGTTCAAGCGGGCGATCTCCAACAAGCTGATGTACAGCGTCGGCAAGGACCCCGTCTCGGCCCGTCCGGAAGACTGGCTGCAGGCGGTCTCCTACGCCGTGCGCGACCACCTGGTCGAGCGCTGGATGAACACCACGCGCGCGCAGTACGAGCAGGACGTCAAGCGGGTGTACTACCTCTCGATGGAGTTCCTGATCGGCCGCACCTTCAGCAACGCGCTGCTCGCGCTGGAGGTCATGCCGACGATCCGGCAGGCGCTGAAGGAGCTGGATGTCGACGTCGAGGGCCTTTTCGACCTCGAACCCGACGCGGCCCTGGGCAACGGCGGCCTGGGCCGGCTGGCGGCGTGTTTCCTGGACTCGATGGCGACGCTGGGCGTGCCCGGCTTCGGCTACGGCATCCGCTACGACTACGGCATGTTCCGCCAGATGGTGGTCGACGGCCGCCAGGTCGAGGCGCCCGACTACTGGCTCAAGGCCGGCAACCCGTGGGAGTTCCCGCGCCCCGAGGTGGTCTACCGCGTGCGCTTCGGCGGCCGCGTCGAGGACCGCGGCGAAGGCCCCGGCAAGGTTCGCTGGGTCGACACCGACGACGTGCTGGCGATGGCCTACGACACCATCATCCCGGGCTACGGCACCCAGGCCACCAACACGCTGCGGCTGTGGTCGGCCAAGGCGACCGAGGAGATGGACCTGCGCGCCTTCAACCAGGGCAACTACTTCGGCGCGGTGGCCAGCAAGAACCTGTCGGAGAACGTCTCGCGCGTGCTGTACCCGGACGACTCGACGCTGTCGGGCCGCGAGCTGCGGCTGCGTCAGGAGTACTTCTTCTGCTCGGCCAGCGTGCAGGACCTGGTGCGCCGCTACCTGCGCACCCACACCACCTTCGACGCGCTGCCCGACAAGGTCAGCATCCACCTGAACGACACCCACCCGGTGCTGGCCATCCCCGAGCTGATGCGCCTGCTGGTCGACGAGCACGACGTGCCGTGGGCCAAGGCTTGGTCGCTGTGCCAGCGGGTGTTCTCCTACACCAACCACACGCTGATGCACGAGGCGCTGGAGACCTGGCCGATCGACCTGTTCGGCCGCGTGCTGCCGCGCCATCTGCGCATCATCTTCGACATCAACGCCGACTTCCTGGCCGCGCTGACCGAGCGCCACGGCTACCAGCCCGAGCTGATGCGCAAGCTCTCGCTGATCGACGAGGCTGGCGAGCGCCGCGTGCGCATGGCCTACCTCGCGGTCGTCACCAGCCATTCGGTCAACGGCGTCTCGGCGCTGCACTCGGAGCTGATGAAGGCGTCGATCTTCTCGGACTTCGCCGCGCAGTGGCCCGAGCGCTTCAACAACAAGACCAACGGCGTGACGCCGCGCCGCTGGCTGGCCCAGGCCAACCCGGGCCTGGCCGACCTGATCGACCACCGCATCGGGCGCGGCTGGCGGCGCCATCTCGACGAGCTTGAAGGGCTGCGCCATGCCGTCGACATCCCCGGCTTCCTCGGCGCCTTCCGGCGCGTCAAGCGGCAGAACAAGGAACGGCTGGCCCGCCACGTCCAGAAGACGCTGGGCGTGGCGCTGAACCCGGACGCGCTGTTCGACGTGCAGGTCAAGCGCATCCACGAATACAAGCGCCAGCTGCTGAACCTGCTGCACGTGGTGACGCGCTACCAGGCCATCCTGGCCAACCCGCAGGCCGACTGGGTGCCGCGCGTGGTCGTGTTCGCCGGCAAGGCGGCGTCGGCCTATCACATGGCCAAGCTGGTCATCAAGCTGATCAACGACGTGGCCCGCACGGTCAACGACGACCCGCGCATCGGCGACCGGCTCAAGGTCGTCTTCATCCCGAACTACAGCGTCAGCCTGGCCGAGGTGATCATCCCGGCGGCCGACCTGTCCGAGCAGATCTCGACGGCCGGCACCGAGGCGTCCGGCACCGGCAACATGAAGTTCGCGCTCAACGGTGCGCTGACGATCGGCACGCTCGACGGCGCCAACGTCGAGATGCGCGAGCAGGTCGGGCCCGAGAACTTCTTCATCTTCGGCAACACGACCGAGGAGGTCGCCCAGATCCGCGCCCGGGGCTACCAGCCGCGCGCGTTCTACGAGGCCGATGTGCGCCTGAAGGCGGCGCTCGACGCGATCCGCGACGGCGTCTTCAGCCCGGAGGAGCCCGGCCGCTTCCAGCAGATCTTCGACGTGCTGGTGAACTGGGGTGACCACTACCTGCTGCTGGCCGACTACGCCAGCTACGTGCAGACGCAGGACGCCGTCGACGCGCTGTACCGCGACCCGCAGGCCTGGGCGCGTCAGGCGGTGTTCAACGTCGCCGGCATGGGCGCGTTCTCGTCGGACCGGACCATCGCCGAATACGCCGACCAGATCTGGCACACCCGCCCGGTCGTCCTGCCGTTGCCGCACACGGTGGCGCTGGCGGCGAACGCGACACCACCCAAGGGTTGACCGGCTGAAAGGCTGAGGGGCTGAGGGGCTGAACCGCTCAGCGCTTGTGCCGATCAGCGCTTGTGCCGCGACGCCCGCGCGCTCAGCGCGTTCGGGAAGTACAGCGCCGTCAGGCTGGCCGTGTGCACCGGCACGGTCGCCTCGCGCAGCGGCTGGCCCGACTCGAAGCGGCGCCAGTCGCGCAGCCAGTGGATGGCGTCGCAGGTCTCCAGCAGGCCCATCGTCTCGCGGTCGCCGATCAGGATGCCCTGGACGCGCAGGCCGAGCTGCTCGCGCGCCAGGTCCAGCCGGTCCAGCGTGGCCGGCACGCAGCCGAACTCGCCGTCGCTGACGATCAGCAGGTCGGCGCTGCGCCAGCGCGCGTCGTGAACTAGCTCGATCGCGTGTTCGATCGGCGTCTGCACGTCGGTGCCGCCGTCGAAGCCCATGCCGACCAGGTCGAGCATCGCCTGCAGCCCGTCGCGGCCGGCGTGCAGCTCGCGCGTCAACATCTCGCCGTGGCCGCCGAAGGCGATCAGCACGCAGCCGCGCTGCTCGCGCTGGGCCGTGCGCAGGGCTTCGAGCACGACCGCCTTGGCGATCTTCTCGGGCGCGCCCTGCATCGAGCCGGAGGTGTCGACGCACAGGATCAGCGGCCCGCGCTGGCGCGGCGCACGCAGCGAACGGGCGGGGGAGGGCGCGCGGGCGGTCGGGTCGGGCACCTGTTCCAGCAGCACGCCCTGGCTGTCGTAGGTCAGCAGGCTGGCCTCGGCCAGCCGGGCGCGCCACAGCCGGTGCAGCACCGGGTGGCGGATCTGCGCCGCCTCGCTGCCCAGCAGCCGGTCCAGCCGGGCCGATCGGTGGATGCCGGTCAGCTCGCCCGGGGCGCCGGGCAGCAGCGTCTCGCGGGTGCGCATCGGCCGGCGGCTGCGGGCCGGTTCGGCGTCCAGCGTGTCGGCCGGCGGCGCCGAAGGATCGTGTTCGCTGCGGCCCAACTGGCGGATCAGGTCGACCAGCGGCTGCAGGTGCGCCAGCAGCGCGCTCAGGCGTTGCGCCTCCTGCCACTCGCGTGAACGCAGCACGCCCTGGATCTCGTCCCAGCGCAGGTGCGCCAGCTCGCCCAGGCCCTGCAGCAAGGCCAGTTCGTCCTCCAGGCCGATGGTCTGGCGGGTCCATTCGGACTCGAAATCGGCGCTGACCCGGGCGATCGCCTCGGACCGGCTCAGCGGTGGCTGCAGGTCGACGATGCGGTCGAGCGACCAGAACATCGTGCGCAGCACCTGCTGCGCCAGCGCCGGCACGCCACGGCACAGCGACGGCAGCTCAAGCCGCTCGATCACCTCGCGCAGCGGCGTGACCGCCTCGGCATCGCCGAAGTCGCAGGGCCGGGGCGGCAGCAGCCCCTGGTCCAGCGCGTCGACCCAGCGCGCCAGGTCGGCGATGCGCTGGCGGGTGTCGCCGACCGAGTTGACGATGGCCGGCAGCCACAGCTCGCGGGCCTGCTGCGCCAGCGGGTCGTAGGGGGCGTCGAGCGCGCGCATGGCTGGGCGTGAACCGGCGACGCGTCGACCGCTCAGGCGCGCCGCGCGGTGGCGTCGGCCTCGTAGGCGACCGGGCCGGGCGCGACGGCGTCGCTGCGCTCGTCCATCGGCAAGGCGGCATAACCGGCGCGCAGCGCGACCAGCTGCGCGGCCAGCGTCGTCAGCGCGTCGACGGTGCGTTCACGTTCGGCCAGGAAACCTTGCGCCAGCGCCGGCGGCAGCCAGATGCGGCCGGCCAGGCGCGCGCGCAGGGCGTCCAGATCGGCCTGCAGCGCGTCCAGATGGCCGCGCACCGTCGCCAGCACCTCGTCGACCTGGGCCACGCGGGCGTCGATGTGGACGGGGCTGTAGCGGCGCCGCTGGTGTGCTTCCAGCGCCGCGCCGACGATGCGCAACATGCCCTCGTTCGTGGTCTGGCCACCGATGGCCTTGGCCAGCGCGAGCTTGCCGGCACCGGCGTCCAGCACGTCCTCGGCCTCGGCGCTGCGTTCCAGGCCGAGTTGCTGGTCGAAGGCTTCGACCGCGCGCGCCAGCCAGGTCGGCGCCTGCGGGGCGGCCTCGACCACCTCGCGCAAGAACCACTGCGCCAGTGGCTCGACCTGGGCCGGCTGCTGCGCCAGCGTGTAGGGCAGCAGCCAGAGGTCCAGCGTGTCGACGGCGTCGCGCCCCTCGGTCAGCGCGGCGCTGCGCAACAGCCCGGCGACCTGGCGCCAGCGGCGGTCCGACACGGCGATGTCCCATTCGCGCAGGCGCGGTCGCAGGTCGGCCAGATGGGCCAGCACGGCGTCGGGCAGGGAGACACGTTCGCGTGCCGCGATCAGCGCGTCGATCTCGGCCGGCTGCCACGCTTGCGCGATCGGCGCGCGCGCCGCCGGGCTCAGCCGCAAAAGCGCGCCGAAGCTGTCGTCGCTGACCGGTTCGACCGGCACGCGCACGAGGAAACGGTCATGGAAGGCGAGCAGCGCCTCTTCGGTCGGCACCTCGTTGGTCGCGCCGACGACGCTGACCAGCGGCACGCGCAGGCGCTGCTGGCCGTTGTCGAACTCGCGCTCGTTGAGCAGCGTCAGCAGCGCGTTGAGGATGGCCGAGTTGGCCTTGAACACCTCGTCGAGGAAGGCCACGCCGGCGGTCGGCAGGTAGCCCTCGGTCAGGCGCTCGTAGCGGTCGTCCTCCAGGGCCTTCAGCGACAGCGGGCCGAACAGCTCCTCGGGCGTCGAGAAGCGTGTCAGCAGCCGCTCGAAGCAGTGGCCGACGGCCATGACGCCGTGCAGCCGCCGCGCCAGCTCGCTCTTGGCGGTGCCGGGCGGGCCGACCAGCAGCACGTGTTCGCCGGCCAGCGCGGCCAGCAGCATCAACCGGGTCGCGACGCTGCGTTCAAGCAGGCCGGCCTCAAGGGCGTCGAGGTGGTCGCGCAGCCGTTGCGCCAGGGCGTGTTCGGAGGTCATGCCGGCATTCTGCAAGACCTTGCATACGCGAAGCCGACGCGACAGGGCCGTGCTTGCCCTGCCCCGGGGGGGGGCACGTTCAGGCCGCCCGGCGCAGCTTGACGTAGGCGACGAAACCGCCTTGCGGCGCATTGGCCAGTTCGAGCTGGCCGCCCATGCGCGTGACCGTCTTCTCGACGATCGCCAGCCCCAGGCCGGCGCCCGTCGTGCTGGTGTGGGTGCGGGCCTTGTCGCCGCGATAGAACGGCGTGGTCAGGCGCGCCAGCGTCTCGGGGCTGACGCCGGGGCCCTCGTCGCGCACGCTGACGACGACCCACTGGCCGGCCTTGGCGTAGGTCACGGTCACGCGGGCGATGCCGTCCTCGGACTGCGCATAGCGGCGCGCGTTCTCGAACAGGTTGGCGAAGACGCGGTCGAGATCGGTCTCGTCGCCCATCACGCGCACGTCGGTGGTGACCCGCGCGGTGATCTTCAGGTGGTCGCTGGAGACGCGCCGCGCGACGGTGTCGAGCAGCACGGCCAGCACGATCGGCACCAGCTTGACCTCGGTCGGCCGGGCGTAGTCCATGAACTTGTCGATGATCGCGTCGAGCTGGTCGATGTCCATCGCCATGTTGCGGCGCGCTTCCTCGTCGACCACGCTCATCTCGGTCTCCAGCCGGATGCGCGCCAGCGGCGTGCGCAGGTCGTGCGAGATGCCGGCCAGCATGACGGCGCGGTCGTCCTCGATCTTGGCGAGCTCGCGGGCCATGCGGTTGAAGCCGCGGTTGACCTCGCGGATCTCCATCGTCGCGGTGTCCTCGTCCAGCCGCGAGGTGTACTCGCCCTCGCGGATCCGGCTGGCCGCCGAACTCAGTTCGCGCAGCGGCAGGTTGATCTTGGCGGCGATGTAGGCCGAGACGATCAGCGTCGCGACGAAGGTCAGGCCCATGACCAGGAAGTAGGTCATGCCGGTGATGGCGGTCTGGACCCGGTTCGGGTCGGCCTGCAGCCAGTACTGGTCGGTCTCGATCAGGAAGCCGACCCACAGCCCGCTGCTGCCGTTGACGCTGCTGGCCACCACCGTCTGCGGGCCGAGCCGGCTGCGCAGCTGGGCGCCGATGGTGCGGGTGAAGCGGTCGACCTCGAAGGGCTCCCACTTGTCGCCCGGTTCACGCGGCTGCAGCTTGACGGCTTCCTGTTCGGCGATGTTCTTGACCAGCGCGACCCGGTTGACCTGGTCGGTGTAGCGCAGGGCCGCACGCGACAGGTTCACCAGGCTGGCGATCTGCTGGGCCGCCTGCACGGCACGCGGCTCCAGCTCGAAGTAGCGCAGCACGTAGGTCCAGCCCAGGATGCCCACGCCAAGCATCAGCGACAGCAGCAGGAAGGTGCGCCAGAACAGGCTCAGGATGAAGGTCCGGCGGAACATCGCCAAGAAGCGATGCAGCGGCCGCCGCTGTGCCGGCGAGGCGCTGCGGCGGTGGGTCGAGCTGGGAGAGACCGAGGGCGGGCCCTGCACGGAATTGGCGGTGGTGGTGGCGACCATGGACGCTCGCTGATCGGTGCTGCCGGGTCAGCTGGGATACCGGGAAGGCGAGTCTCAGGCCGCGCCGTCCGGCACGAACACATAACCGACGCCCCAGACCGTCTGGATGTAGCGCGGCTGCGACGGATCGGGCTCGATCATCTTGCGCAGGCGCGAGACCTGCACGTCCAGGCTGCGGTCGAAGGGCTCGAACTCGCGGCCCCGGGCCAGCTGCGCGAGCTTGTCGCGCGACAGCGGCTGGCGCGGGTGGCGCACCAGCGCCTTGAGCATCGAGAACTCGCCGGTGGTCAGCGAGATGACCTCGCCTTCGCGGGTCAGGCGGCGCAGCGCCAGGTCGAACTCGAACGGGCCGAAGGTGACGGTCTGGGCCTCGCGCGACGGCGCGCCGGGCGCTTCCATCACCGGGCGGCGGCGCAGCACGGCGTTGATGCGGGCCAGCAGCTCGCGCGGGTTGAAGGGCTTGGGCAGGTAGTCGTCGGCGCCGACCTCCAGGCCGACGATGCGGTCGACGTCGTCGACCTTGGCCGTCAGCATGATGATCGGCGTGATGTCGTTGCCGGCGCGCAGGCGGCGGCAGATCGACAGGCCGTCCTCGCCGGGCAGCATCAGGTCGAGCACGATCAGGTCGACCGTCTCGCGGGTCAGGATGCGGTTGAGGGCCTTGGAGTCCTCGGCCAGCAGGACCTCGAAGCCTTCCTGGGTGAGGTAGCGGCGCAGCAGGTCGCGGATGCGGGCGTCGTCGTCGACCACGACGATGCGGTCGGTGCGCTGGGGGTTGGGCGTCGTCATCTGCGGCTCCGGAATTTGTAACAGCCACGATTGTGCGCATGGCCCAAGCGGGTTTTTGGCTGCCTTGACCCCCTGTTACATTTCTTTCGGCTGGTGGTGCGCACCCCGTGAAGCCCTGCCGCGTTGAGCCTGTGCGCTGCGTCGCAGCGTGTTCCAGACCCCACGAAAGGACGTCATGCCCGCTCGATTCCCGCGCTTCCCCGGCCTTGATTTCCGCAGCCTGCCGGTGCTGCGAAGCGCCTTGGCGGCACTCGCGATCGGACTGGCCCTGGCGCCGTCGGCAAGGGCGGCCGAGGCCGGCGAGCCGCAGCGGGGCCACCAGGTCAGCCTGTCGGCAGAAGCCGCGACCGAGATCGCGTTCGACACGCTCGGCGTGGTGCTGCGGGTCCAGCGCGAAGGGGCCGATGCGACGCTGGTCCAGACGCAGCTCAAGCAGGTGCTCGACCACGCGCTGGCGAGCGCACGACGCGAACGCAGCGAGACGCTGGAGGTCACCACCGGCGCCTTCAACCTGTCGCCGCGTTATGGCCGGGAAGGGCGCGTCAACGGCTGGATCGGCGTGGCCGAACTCCAGCTGAAGGGCCGCGACACCGCCCGCATCGCGGCACTGGCGGGCAAGCTGGAGGGGATGACGGTGCAGTCGGTCCAGCACAGCCTGTCGCCGGCGGCACGTGATCAGCAGGAAAGCGCGCTGACGGCGCAGGCGATCCGCCAGTTCCGCCAGCGCGCCGGCGAGATCGCCGAGCAGTTCGGCTATCGCGGCTACACGCTGGTCGAGGCGCAGGTCACGCGGGTCGAGAACGAGGAGGCGGGCCGCCCGCCCGTGATGTTCATGAAGGCGGCCGCCGCACCGATGGCCGATGCGGCGCCCTTGCCGGTCGAAGGCGGCAAGGGCCGTCTGGGCGTGACCGTGCAAGGCACGATCCGCATGACGCCCTGACGCTGCGCGCCTTACTGGGCGGTCCAGCCGCCGTCGACGCTCCAGGCCACGCCGCGCACGTTGTTGGCGGCGGCCGAGCACAGGAAGACGGCGAGTTCGCCGAGTTCCTCGGGCGTCGTGAACTGCAGCGACGGCTGCTTCTCGCCCAGCAGGCGCCGCGTCGCCTCGGCGTTGTCGATGCCTTCGGCGGCAGCACGCGCATCGACCTGCTTCTGCACCAGCGGGGTCAGCACCCAGCCCGGGCAGATCGCGTTGCAGGTCACGCCGGTGGTGGCGTTCTCGAGCGCGGTCGCCTTGGTCAGGCCGATCACGCCATGCTTGGCGGCCACATAGGCCGACTTCTGCGCCGACGCCACGAGGCCGTGCACCGAGGCGATGTTGATGATGCGGCCCCAGTTGCGGGCCTGCATGCCGGGCAGGGCCAGCCGGGTGGTGTGGAAGGCCGAGCTGAGGTTGATCGCGATGATCGCGTCCCAGCGTTCGACCGGGAAGGACTCGACCGGCGCGACGAACTGGATGCCGGCGTTGTTGACCAGGATGTCGACGCCGCCGAAGGTCTCGGCCGCGTAGGCCATCATGGCCTCGATCTCGGCCGGCTTGCTCATGTCGGCACCGTGGTAGCCGACCTGCACGCCCAGCGCGGCGACCTGGGCACGCGGCCCTTCGACGTCGCCGAAGCCGTTCAACACGATGTTCGCGCCCTGGCGTGCCAGCGCGAGCGCGACGCCAAGTCCGATGCCGCTGGTCGATCCGGTGACCAGCGCAGTCTTGCCCTTGAGCATGAGAGGTTCCTTGAGCAGTTGGGTACGATGACGATTATGAAGGGGGGTCCTTTGCCCTCCATGACAAGCCAGCCCATGCCAGAACCGCGCCTGCATCACGTCGATTGCCTCGATTCCACCGGCCTGCACCGCATGGGCTACTGGGAATGGGGCGAGTCCGACAACCCCGACGTGGTCGTCTGCGTGCATGGCCTGTCGCGCCAGGGCCGCGACTTCGACACGCTGGCTCGTGCCCTCGCACCGCGCTGGCGCGTCGTCTGCCCCGATGTGGTGGGCCGTGGCCAGTCCGACTGGCTGGTCGATCCGATGGGCTACCAGGTGCCGGCCTACGTGGCCGACATGGTCACGCTGGTGGCCCGGTTGAACGTGCCGAAGGTGTCGTGGGTCGGCACGTCGATGGGCGGCCTGATCGGCATGGGTCTGGCAAGCCTGCGCAACACCCCGGTGCAGCGCCTGGTGCTCAACGACGTCGGGCCGGTGATCGAGTATTCGTCGCTGCAGCGCATCGGCACCTACCTTGGCGCGCCGGTGCGCTTCCCGGACGAGGCCCAGGGCGCCGCCTTCCTGCGCACGATCTCCGCGAGCTTCGGCCCGCACACCGACGAACAATGGGCCGCGTTGTCGCGACCGCAGTTCAAGCGCAGCCCCGAGGGCGACCTGATCCCCCACTACGACCCGGCGATCGCAGCGGCCTTCAAGGCCGTGACGCCCGAGATCGCCAAGGCTGGCGAGACCATGCTGTGGGCCGCCTACGACCGCATCCAGGCGCCGACGCTGCTGCTGCGCGGAGCCGAGTCCGACCTGCTGTCGCCGGCCACCGCGCAGGCGATGACGCAGCGCGGTCCGAAGGCCACGCTGGTCGAGTTCGGCGGCGTCGGCCATGCGCCCACGCTGGTCGCACCCGACCAGGTCGCGGCGGTGGTCGGCTTCCTGGAGGCCGGACGCTGAACCGTCCATCCGATCCGTTCCGATGAAGACCACCGGCCTCGAGCGCGGCGCTGAGGCCATCACAGCGCTGTCGCCCATCCTCGCGCTGGCCGACGAATCGGCCACGACCGGGCAGCCACAGGACGCCGCCGCCGAGCAGGAGCGTCTTGAAAGGGCACGTGCGTTCGCGCTGCCGCTGCTGACCGGCCGCAACTTCGACACCGGCGAGGACGCGATGACCCATGCCGACGGCGTGGCGCGCATCCTGAGTGACATCGGCGCTGCGCCGTCGATGCAGGCGGCCGTCTACCTGGTCTACGCGGGCGATTTCCTGACCGACCCGGAGACGGTGGTCGAGCAGGCCTTCGGGCCTTCCTATGCACGGCTCGTCACCTACACCCGCAAGCTCGTCAAGCTGCAACGCAATGCCCGCGATGCGCTGGCCGACGAGACCGATGCCGAGGTGCTGGCCGAGCAGCTCGAGCGTGTGCGCAAGATGCTGCTGGCCTTCTCGCACGACCTTCGCGTCGTGTTGCTGCGGCTGGCATCGCGGCTGCAGACGCTGCGCCACTACGCGGCGTCGCGCCAGCCCTGTCCGCGTGCGCTGGCACGCGAGACGCAGCAGATCTTCGCGCCGCTGGCCAACCGTCTTGGCATCTGGCAGATCAAGTGGGAGCTGGAGGACCTGTCCTTCCGCTTCCTGCAGCCCGAGCCCTACAAGCAGATCGCCCGCTGGCTGGACGAGAAGCGCGTCGAGCGCGAGGCCGGCATCGAGCGGGTCCGCCAGGAACTGGCCGATGCGCTGGCCGCCCAGGGCCTGCCGGCGCAGGTGCAGGGGCGCCCGAAACACATCTACAGCATCTGGAAGAAGATGCGCGGCAAGGGCCTGGACTTCACGCAGGTGCTGGACGTGCGGGCGCTGCGCGTGCTGGTCGCCGATGTGCCGGCCTGTTATGCGGCGCTCAGCCGCGTGCATGAACTCTGGCAGGCGATGCCCGAGGAGTTCGACGATTACATTGCACGCCCGAAGCCGAATGGCTACCAATCGCTGCACACCGTCGTGCTCGATGCGGACCAGCGGCCGATCGAGATCCAGATCCGCACCCGCGCCATGCACGAACACGCCGAGAGCGGCGTCGCCGCGCACTGGGCTTACAAGGAGGCGGGCACCAAAGGTTATGCGGGTGTCACCGCTGCCGGTGATTTCGAGAGCCGCGTCGCCCAGGCCCGTCGTGCCGTGCTGCATCAGCTGCTGGCCTGGGAGCGGGAACTGGCCGGTGCGGACGAGCAGGGCGTGTCGCCCGTGTCGGCCGATGGCAGCGCCGGCAAGGGCCTGTTCGAGGACCGCATCTACGTGCTGACGCCGCAGGCCACCATCATCGAACTGCCGGCCGGCGCGACCGCGATCGACTTCGCCTACCACCTGCACACCGAGCTGGGTCATCGCTGTCGTGGCGCCAAGATCGACGGCGCGCTGCAGCCGCTGAACACGCCCTTGCGCAATGGCCAGACGGTCGAGGTCGTGACGGTCAAGGAGGGTGGGCCGTCGATGGACTGGCTCAACCCGCAGCTCGGATTCCTGCAGAGCCCGCGTTCGCGCGCCAAGGTGCGCGCCTGGTTCAACGCCCGTGCCCAGCAGGAGACGATCGCGCGTGGCCGCGAGGCGGTCGAGAAGCTGTTGCAGCGTGAAGGCCGCACAGCCTTCCGTCTCGATGACCTGGCCGCGCAGCTCGGTTTCCGGACTGCCGATGCACTGTTCGAGGTGGTCGGCAAGGACGAGTTCTCGCTGCGCAACATCGAACAGCTGCTGCGGCCGCCAGAGCCGGCGGTGTCCGAAGAGGCACCGATCCTCAAGCGCGCGCGCAGCCAGTCCAGCGGCGGGCGCGGCGTGCTGGTCGTCGGTGTCGACTCGCTGCTGACCCAGTTGGCGCACTGCTGTCGCCCGGCGCCGCCAGACCGCATCGGCGGCTACGTGACGCGCGGCCGCGGGGTGTCGATCCACCGTGCCGACTGCATCAACTACCGCGAGATGGCGCAACGCAGCGCCGAACGGGTCATCCCGGTGGCCTGGGGCGAATCACGCGATGCGAAGGGCGACAGCGCGGTCTACCCGGTCGACATCGCCATCACCGCACACGATCGGCAGGGGCTGCTGCGCGACATCTCGGAAGTCTTCGCGAAAGAGAAGATGAACGTCACCGGCGTCCACACGCAGACCTTGCGCGGCACGGCGGCGATGACCTTCACGATCGAGGTCTCGAACGCCTCGCGACTGGCTCACGTCATGAGCCAGCTCAGCCAGGTAAAGGGTGTCCAGCACGCCCGCCGTCGATGAGATTCACCACGATTCGCATCGCAGGGCTTGACGACTTCGACATCCATGCTATTATTCAATTCTTCCCAGGCGCGTAGCTCAGTTGGTTAGAGCACCACCTTGACATGGTGGGGGTCGTTGGTTCGAATCCAATCGCGCCTACCAAATTTCCTGAGGTTGCTGAAGGGCACCGGTCACAAGCCGGTGCCCTTTTTGTTTTGCGCGGTCGCTGCATCGTTCAAACCCCAGGATGACGCGTCCGGCTCGATCCCTAGAATCCGCCGATCTGCCCGAGGAGACCGCCCCCATGCCAGCCACCCGCCGCACCGACGCGACCGACAGCGGTCCCAACGCCGGCCTGCGCGTGCTCAAGAAGTACCCGAACCGCCGGCTCTACGACACGCAGACGAGCAGCTACATCACGCTGGCCGACGTCAAGCAGATGGTGCTGGATGCCGAGACCTTCGAGGTCCGCGATGCCAAGAGCGGCGAGGAGATCACCCGCAGCATCCTCCTGCAGATCATCCTGGAAGAAGAGACAGCCGGCGTGCCGATGTTCTCGACCCAGATGCTGGCGCAGATCATCCGCTTCTACGGCCACACGATGCAGGGTCTGATGGGCGCGTATCTCGAGAAGAACCTGATGGTCTTCATCGACCTGCAGAAGCGCTACACCGAACAGACCGGCGGCCTCTACGAAGGCAAGCCGTTCAACCCGGATGCCTGGTCGCAGTTCATGTCGATGCAGGCACCGGTGATGCAGGGCTTCATGAGCAGCTATCTCGACCAGTCGAAGTCGCTGTTTGCCCAGATGCAGGAACAGATGCAGAAGCAGGCCGGAAGCTTCTTCCCCGGCATGCCGGGCCTGGGCACCCCACCCAAGGAATGACGAGGCCCGAAGCTCGCTGGCTCAGCGCCTGAGCCAGCCTTCGAGCACCGGCCAGATCGTGTCCAGGATGATCGGATGCGCGGCGGCCACAGGGTGGATGCGGTCGGGCTGGAACCAGCGCATCGCGTCCCCGCCGTCGGCCAGGCCAGCCAGCATGAAGGGCACCAGTGCGGCCTGCTCGTCCTTGGCCACCCGGCCGAAGATCGAGGCGAAATCGCGAGCGTAGGCGGCGCCGTAGTTCGGCGGCATCTGCATGCCGATCAACAGGACCGACGCCCCCGCCGCCTTGGCCGACCGGGCCATCGCGCGCAGGTTGTCCTCGGTCATGCGCAACGGCAGGCCACGCAGGGCATCGTTGCCACCCAGTTCGATCACGACGTGAGTAGGCCGATGCCGTTTCATCAGCGCATCCAGCCTTGATCGTCCGCCCGAGGTCGTCTCGCCGCTGATGCTGGCGTTGACCACCGTGGCCGCTAACTTGCGATCGGCGAGCCGCCGCTCCAGCAAGGCGACCCAGCCGGTTCCGCGCGGCAACCCATATTCGGCCGACAGGCTGTCGCCCACGATCAGCACCGTTCGAGGGCCTGCTGCCCGGGCTGTCGACAAGGCGCCCAACAGCCCCGCGCCGGCGAGCATGCCGAGTCGCGCGATACAGTCGCGCCGATCGATCGGTGTGGCCGACAAGGCCGATGACAACGACGGTTTCAACAGAGGACGGGACATCAGCGTGGTCGAGCAAGCATCCATCATCGACGTGCAGGGCGTCACCAAGCAGGTGCGCGATGCAAACGGGACTCTCACGATACTGCATGACATCCGCTTCCGCCTCGCGCCCCGGGAATCGGTGGCGATCGTGGGCGCGTCGGGATCGGGCAAGAGCACCTTGCTGTCGATCATGGCCGGGCTGGATGTGCCGACCGCCGGCACCGTGAAGCTCGATGGGATCGACCTGTTCGGGCTCGACGAGGACGGCCGCGCGGCCCTGCGCGGCGAGCGCCTGGGGTTTGTGTTCCAGAGCTTCCAGCTGATGGCCCACCTGACCGCGCTGGAGAACGTCATGCTGCCGCTGGAGTTGCGCGGCGACCGCGACGCCCGCCAGCGCGCCACCGACATGCTCGGCCGCGTCGGGCTGGGCAGCCGTCTGGGCCACTACCCGCGTCTGCTGTCGGGCGGTGAACAGCAGCGTGTCGCGTTGGCACGGGCCTTCGTGATCGAACCTTCGCTGCTGCTGGCCGATGAACCGACCGGCAGCCTGGACCATGCGACCGGCGAGAGCGTCATGCAGCTGATGCTGGAGCTCAACCGCGCCGCCGGCACAACGCTGGTGCTGGTCACGCACGATCCTGCCCTGGCCGCCCGCTGCGATCGGCAACTGCGCATCGAGGCCGGTCGTCTGGTCGGCTGAGGCCACCGCTACCATCGGGCGATGCCTGCTCCCACCCGCCTGCTGTTCGGTTTTCACGCCGTCACCATCCGCCTGAAGACCGCCCCCGCGTCGGTCCAGGAGATCCATGTCGACGCCTCCCGGCGCGATGCCCGCATGCACCAGTTCGTCGAGCGCGCCCGCGCCGCCGGCTTGCGCATCGTCGACAGCGATGACGCCCGATTGACCCAGCTCGCCGGCAACACGCGCCACCAGGGCGTCGTCGCGCGGGTCGAGCCCGTCGTGCTGAACAAGTCGCTCGATGACCTGCTCGACGCGGTCGAAGGACCGCCGCTGCTGCTGGTGCTCGATGGCATCACCGACCCGCACAACCTCGGCGCCTGCCTGCGGGTGGCCGATGGTGCCGGTGCCCATGCGGTGATCGCCCCGCGCGATCACGCCGCCGGCATCAATGCGACCGTCGCCAAGGTGGCCAGCGGCGCAGCCGAGACGGTTCCGTACTTCATGGTGACCAACCTGGCGCGCACGCTTGGCGAACTGAAGGAGCGCGACATCCTGATCGTCGGCACCAGCGACGACGCCCCGCGGTCGCTCTACCAGAGCGACGTCGCCGGCCCGATCGCCTGGGTGCTGGGCGCCGAGGGCAGCGGCATGCGACAGCTCACGCGCAAGACCTGCGACGAGCTGGTCAGCATCCCGATGCGCGGGGCGGTCGAGAGCCTGAACGTCTCGGTGGCCTCCGCCATCTGCCTGTACGAATCCCTGCGCCAACGGAGCTGAACCCGACCATGAACCCGATCCTTCCCGTCTCCCTGAAGCCGCTGGCCCGCGCGGGTGCGCTGGCCCTGGTGATCGCCTCTGTGGCCGGCCTGGCGGCCTGCACGCAGGAACGTCAGAACGAGATCCGCCGCAGCATCCAGAACTGGACCGGCACCAACGGTGTGCTGGAGATCTTCGCCGGCGACAAGCTGGTGCGGCGCTTCATCAAGATCGACAAGCTGAGCACGGCCTACGGCACCGACGACAACGTCGCGCGCCCCTATCGCTACGGCTACGGTGTTCTCGACGAGAACCTGGACGGCAAGGTCAACGATGGCGAGAAGCGCGTGTACTTCGAGTTCAGCGATTACTCGACGTCCTACGTCTTCTACGAGAACCCGCACTGACCCTCAGCGGCGTGCCACTGCGAGCGCTGCCGGGTTGACGATGTGGGTCGGCGAGCCTTCCAGGAACTTCACGACGTTCGTGAAGGCGGCGTGGAAGTAGCGCTCGTAGCTGTCGAGTTCGACGTAACCGATGTGCGGCGTGCAGACCGCGTTCTCGAGCCGCAGCAGCGGATGGCCCTGAAGCGTCGGCTCGCTCTCGAACACGTCGACCGCCGCCATGCCCGGGCGACCCCGGTTCAGTGCGGTCACCAGGGCGTTTTCCTCGACCAGTTCGGCACGCGAGGTGTTGACGAACAGCGCGGTCGGCTTCATGCGCGCGAAGTCGCTCATGCCGATCAGGCCGCGGGTGGTATCGACCAGACGCAGGTGCACGGTCAGGACGTCGCTCTGCTCGAACAGTTCCTCGCGGCTGGCATGGACCTCGTGGCCATCGGCCCGCGCCCGTTCAAGGCCTTCTGGGCTGGCCCAGATCCGGACCTCCATGCCGAAGGCTTTTCCGTAGCCGGCGACCAGCTTGCCGATGCGGCCATAGCCCCAGACGCCGAGCTTGCGTCCCTTCAGCACCAGACCGAGGCCGAAGTTCGGTGGCATCGAACCCGCCTTCAGTCCCGCCTGCTGCCAGGCGCCGTGCTTGAGGTTGCCGATGTACTGCGGGATGCGCCGCATCGACGCCATGATCAGCGCCCAGGTCAGCTCGGCCGGCGCGGTCGGATCACCGACGCCCTCGGCCACCGCGATGCCCAGGCGGGTGCAGGTCTCGAGGTCGATGTGCGAGCCCACGCGGCCGGTCTGCGCGATCAGCCTCAGCCTCGGGAGCTTCTCGAGCAAGGTGCGAGGGAAGGGCGTCCGTTCCCGGATCAGGACCAGGATCTCGGCATCGCGCAGCCGCACTGCAAGCTGGCCGATGCCCTTGACCGTGTTGGTGTAGACCTTGGTGTTGTAGGGCTCCAGCAGCGACGCGCATGGCAGCTTGCGCACGGCGTCCTGGTAGTCATCGAGAATGACGATGTTCATGGGCTTTTTCTCGTTCATGACATTGTGCCCCGAGCCTTCATGCCGCCATCGCGGCCGAACTTCGGGCTTGTCCTGAAGCCGTGTCAGGCATCACCCGGGGCACCATGCGCACATGACTGTCCGACGCACCCCATCGCCCGTCGCCGCGCGCCGAACGCCTCGGCTGACACGCTGGTTGCGGCGCATCGCCTGGGGGCTCGGTCTGCTGGTCCTGCTGGTGCTGGCCGCCTATGCGGCGTGGCGACAGCAGGTCCTGCCGCGAGTCTCGGGGGCCCGCACGGTGGTCAGCAGCTGGGGCGATGTGCGGATCGCCCGTGACGCGCAAGGCGTGCCGAGCATCCAGGCTGACCGTGCCGAAGGCGCCTGGTTCGGGCTTGGCTATGCCCATGCCCAGGACCGGCTCTGGCAGCTTGAACTCCATCGCCGCACGGGCGCCGGCGAGCTGGCGGAAGCCTTCGGTGCGGCTGCGCTGGACAACGACCGCTTCCTGCGCGCCCTGGGCGTGCGTCGCGCCGCACAAGTCCAATGGGAGCGCCTCGACGAGCCTTCGCGCCGCGCGCTGCAGGCCTATGCCGATGGCGTCAACGCGTGGTCCGGGCAGCACTTGCGAGCCCGTCCGCCCGAGTTCGTCTTGCTGGGCCTGAAGGCGACCCACTGGACGCCGGTCGACTCGCTGGCCTGGTCGATCATGATGGCCTGGGACCTGGGCGGCAACTGGACCACCGAACTGCTGCGCCTTCGGCTGGCCGCGCGCATGGACCTGCGGCGCATCCAGGAGCTGTTGCCGCCCTATCCGGGCGAGCAGCCCTTGCCGGTCGCGGACTACACCGAGCTGGCGCGCGACTGGCAGGTGCACGGCGGCGAGACGGTCGAACGCCTGATCGGCATGGCGCCCGAGTCCGGCGTCGAGGGTGTCGGCTCGAACAACTGGGCGGTTGACGGCCGCCGCAGTCAAGGCGGCATGCCGCTGCTGGCCAACGATCCCCATCTGCGGCTGAGCATGCCGGCGCTCTGGTATCTCGCACGGCTGGATGCGCCCGGCCTGCACGTGGCCGGCGCCAGCATCCCCGGATTACCCGCCATCGTGCTGGGCCAGAACGCCGACATCGCCTGGGGCTACACCAACACCAATCCGGATGTCCAGGACCTCTACCTGGAAGCCGTCGATCCCGCCGACCCGCTGCGTTACCGGACGCCCGAAGGCTGGGCCCGCTTCGAGGTGCGCGATGAGCGCATCGCCGTCCGCGGCCAGTCCACGCCGGTGCTGCTGCAGGTGCGCACCGGCCGGCACGGCCCGGTGATCTCGGACGCCGCCTTGCCGGCCACCGAAGGGTTGACGGGCAGGGCGGGGCAGTCCTACGCGATCGCGATGCGGTGGACCGCGCTCGATCCGGACGTCACGTCGATCGCCGCCGGTCTCGGCTTCAACCGCGCCCGCTCGATCGACGATTTCATCGCCGCCAGCCGAACCTACGGCGCCCCGATGCAGAACATGCTGGTGGCCGACCGGCAGGGCCCGCACGGCCGGATCGCGCTGGTGTTGCCCGGCCGCGTGCCGGTGCGCGGGCCCGGGCACGACCTGCACGGCCAGGTCCCCGCACCAGGATGGCTGGCGCGCTACGACTGGCAGGGTTCGATCCCGGCCGCGCAGCTGCCTGTCATGCTCGATCCGCCCGACGGCTGGCTCGCCACGGCCAATCACCGGTCGACGCCCGACGGTTATCCGTTCTACCTGAGCTCGGAATGGGCGGCGCCACACCGCTACAGGCGCATCGTCGAGCGGCTACAAGCCCAGCCACGGCACGACGTGGCCAGCCTGGCCGCGATGCAGCTGGACGTCCTGTCCCTGGGCGCCCGGCCGCTGCTGGAGGCTTTCCACGCCGCCCGCTGGGGCACGCTTCCCGGCGTGCCCGCGCCACCGGCCGATCTCGATCTGGCGGTGATCGGGTCGATGCAGGCCGGCTTTGTCGGCGACATGGCGTCCGACTCTCCGGCGGCCAGCCTCTTCAACGCCTGGGTGCAGGCCCTGACCCGAAGGCTCGTGGCTGATGAGCTCGGTCCGCTCTGGGGTCGCCAGTTCAGCGAACGGCGTTCCTTCCGGGACGGGATCGAAGGCATCCTGGCCCGGCAGGATGCGTGGTGGTGCGACGACAAGTCGACGAAGGACCGGCTCGAAACCTGCGCGGAACAGGTCGACGCGGCCCTGTCCGATGCCGTCATCCAGCTGCGCCGCCGACTGGGCGCCGATCCGTCCACCTGGCGTTGGGATCGCCTGCATGTCGCCCGTGCCGAGCACCGACCGTTCAGCCAGGTACCCCCGTTGCGCCGCTTGTTCGAACGAAGCGCGCCCGTGCCGGGTGACAGCCACACGATCGACGCGATGCGCGTGAACCTGCGCCCCGACCCCGACGATCCGCGCGCCTTCCAGGTCGAACAAGGCCCGGGCCTGCGTGCGGTCTACGACCTGGCCGATCCGTCCAAGTCCCGCATCGTCATCGCCGGCGGCCAGTCGGGCATCCCGGTCTCACCGGACTACGCCAGCCTCTGGACCCGCTGGGCCCAAGGCGACCTGATGCCGCTGTGGCCTGCGGCGACATCCACCCATGAGCTGACGCTGAGGGCGGTCCTGCCTTGAGGGTCGGCTCATGGGTGGGATGGCGCCGTGCCGGGGTTGTCTTGCCGGATCTTTGATGCGTGACGATGTTGATTATGTCAACTAACACAGCGAACCAAACCGCGTTAGCCGTTCTTCAACGGTCGCTGCGCAAACGACGCGGCCGCGTCGATGAGCCCGACGCGGCCGGTGCTGCAGGTGGTCAGGGTGCGACGGTGACGGTCGCGCAGTTGCTGGCGTGGTTGATGCCGCTCCAGGTGCTGGCCCACTTCTCAGGGTGCAGCGTCACGCAGATGGTGTGCGCCCCTGCGGCCAGCGGCGCGAGGTCAACGGCCAGCACGCCAGCATAGACGCCGGATTCCGTCGTGCCGGTGCTGACGGTGAACTCGGTCACACACGCCACGGTCGACGCCGCCCCGTCCACGGTGATCGAACACGGCACGTCGAGCGCGCCCGTCACGGGTGACGCGGTGCCGGTGAACTTCGCGGACCCTCGAAGGTGGAGCGTCTGCATCCGGTTGGCCGGATCGGGGGTTACGCCGCCGGTGTACTCCGAGAACACGCCCGACAGGAACGCAGTGGCCGTGCCGCCGGTCCCGCCGCTGGTGCCGCCCCCCGCTGGTGGTGGTGCTGCTGCTCCCCCCTCCCCCGCACGCGGCGAGGGTGAGGGCGGCAAGGGCGGCGACGATGGCTGAACGGATCATGGAGTCCTCTGGAGAAATGCAACCGGGCACCATGCCGGCCGAACGTCGCTTGGGTGCATCCCCCTGAGGGCTGAGGTTTTGCGTGGCGGTGCGACGGATGGGAATGTTCGGCAGATGAAGACCGGCAGAATGACGGCCCGATTGCCGACTCACGTCTTACCGAAAGTCCTCCCGATGACCGCGCCACGCCTGCCTGCCGACCTCGACTTCATCGTGGCCCACGCCCTCAACGAGGACATCGGCAGTGGCGATGTGACGGCGCAGCTGGTGGATCCGGCGACGTATGGGCGGGCGCGGATCGTCGCGCGCGAAGCGGCCGTGATCTGCGGTCAGGCGTGGGTCAACGGGGTGTTCCGGGCGCTGCAGTCGCCGGTGCGCATCGAATGGACCGTCGCCGAGGGTGCGCAGGTGGCGGCCGATCAGGTGGTCTGCCTGTTGTCGGGGCCGGCGCGCACGCTGCTGACCGGCGAGCGCACCGCGCTGAACTTCCTGCAGACGCTGTCGGGCACGGCGACCACGGTGCGGCGTTATGTGGATGCCGTGGCCGGCACCGGCACCCGCATCGTCGACACCCGCAAGACGCTGCCCGGGCTGCGCAACGCACAGAAGTACGCCGTCGTGTGTGGCGGTGGCGTGAACCACCGCATCGGGCTGTACGACGGCATCCTGATCAAGGAGAACCACATCGCGGCGGCCGGCGGGATCCGGCAGGCGATCCACCAGGCGCGGGCGCTGGGGGCCGAGGTGCCGCTGATGACCGAGGCCGAAAACCTCGCCGAGGCCCGCATCGCGCTGGACGAGGACGTCGACCTGCTGCTGGTCGACGACTTCTCGCTGCCCGACATCCGCACCGCCGTGCAGATGGTGCGCGAGCACCGCGCCTGCGGCGGCAAGACGCTGATCGAGTACTCGGGCGGCGCGACGCTGGAGAGCATCCGCAGCCTGGCCGAGACCGGTGTCGACCGCATCTCGGTCGGCTCGCTGACCAAGCACCTGCGAGCGGTCGACCTGTCGATGCGCTTCGCGGACGATTGAACACGCCGGCCGGTCCGGGCGCCCTGCCCGCTGGCTAGAATGCGCTGCGCTGCGGGTGTAGTTCAATGGCAGAACGGCAGCTTCCCAAGCTTCATACGAGGGTTCGATTCCCTTCACCCGCTCCAGATTCCTCCTGATTCATCCAGACCCTTGCAGAAGCCGGCGCTTGCCGGCTTCGTCGTTTTCGAGCCATGAACAACGAACAAGAACCGAACGTGCCGGACCAGCCCGACAGCCCCGCGCATCCGCCGCGCGCGATCCGCAGCTTCGTCTTGCGGGCCGGCCGGATGGGCACCGGGCAACAGAAGGCGCTGGCCGACCTGGGTCCACGCTACGTGCTGCCCTATCGGGCCGAGGCGCTCGACCTGGGCGCGACCTTCGGGCGTCAGGCCGACACCATCGTCGAGATCGGCTTCGGCATGGGTGGCGCCACCGCCGAGATCGCGGCGGCGCGGCCTGGGGACGACTTCATCGGCATCGAGGTCCACACGCCGGGCGTCGGCGCGCTGCTGAAGCTGATCGGCGAACGTGAACTGGGCAACCTGCGCATCGTCCAGCACGATGCCGTCGAGGTGCTGGAACACATGATCACGCCGGGCTCGCTGGCCGGCGTGCATGTGTTCTTCCCGGACCCGTGGCACAAGAAGAAACACAACAAGCGCCGGCTGATCCAGGCCGGCTTCGTCGCGAAGCTGGTGTCACGCCTGAAGCCGGGCGGCTACCTGCATTGCGCGACCGACTGGCAGCCGTATGCCGAGCAGATGCTCGAGGTGCTGTCGGCCGAGCCGGGGCTCGTCAACACGGCCGATGGCTATGCACCGCGCCCCGACTACCGGCCGCTGACCAAGTTCGAGCAGCGCGGCATCCGGCTCGGCCACGGGGTCTGGGACCTCGTGTTCCGGCGCCCGGCCTGAGCGCCCTGCCCTGCAAGCGGCGGGTGCCTCAGTCGGCCCAGGTGACCCAGCCGGTCGAGGCGGTCACCAGCACCACGATGCCGAAGGCGATGCGGTACCAGGCGAAGGGCACGAAGTTGTGGGTGGCGACATAGCGCAGCAGCCAGCGCACGCACAGCCAGGCCGAGATGAACGAGAACACCAGCCCGACCGCGAACATCGGCAGGTCGGCCACCGACAGCAGCGCGCGTTCCTTGTAGAGGCTGTAGGCGCCCGCGCCGATCAGCGTCGGAATGGCCAGAAAGAAGCTGAAGTCGGTCGCCGCCTGGCGCGACAGGCCCAGCAGCATGCCGCCGATGATGGTCGAGCCCGAACGGCTGGTGCCCGGGATCATCGCCAGGCACTGCACCAGACCGACCTTCAGCGCGTCCATCGGCTGCATCTCGTCGACGCTGGCGATGCGGATCACCGGCTCCTTGCGCTTCTCGGCCCACAGGATGATCAGCCCACCGACGATGAAGGTGGTCGCCACGACGACCGGCGTGAACAGGTGGGCCTTGATCGCCTTGCCGAACAGCAGGCCCAGCACGACGGCCGGCAGGAAGCCGATGGCGACGTTGAGGACGAAGCGGCGCGCACGTTCGTCATGACCCAGACCGGCGGCCGTCACACGCAGGCGCTGCCAATACACGAGGATCACGGCGACAATCGCGCCCGTCTGGATCGCGATGTCGAAGACCTTGCTCTTGTCGTCGGTGAAGCCGAGCAGCGAACCGGCCAGGATCAGGTGGCCCGTGCTGGAGATGGGCAGGAACTCGGTGAGGCCTTCGACCACACCCATCACCGCAGCCTTGATCAGCAAGACGAGATCCACACGCACTCCCTCGGCGCCCCGGCGGCGCCCCAGTCACAGACATGAAAAAGCCCCGTCCAGCGGGGCCGCCTTCAACACAGCGACGGGACCTTAGCACAGGGTCTGCGCGCTCCCGACGAACGACTCCACGCACCTGCCCACATGGTCACGCTCAAGCTGAAGAAATCGCCCGACGCCGGTCTGCCGTCGAAGAACACGTCGCCCTCGCCGAGCGACGGACCGCGTCGCAGCCCCGTGCGCGGACTCGCCGCCGCCCGCCAGCGCCCGACGCTGGCGCAGGCCCAGGCGGAGCGGGCGCAGCGCGAGGAAGCGTTCCGGCAACGTGGCGAGACCGCCCAGGGGTCGTTCGGCACGCCGCGCCAGGATCCCCGTCAGGACACACGTCAGGACTTTCGCCAGGACCCGCGACCAGCCCCCCCGCGCGACGGCCGCCGTGAGGACCCGCGCCGTGATCCGCGCTTCGACAACCGCCAGGATCCGCGCGCACCGCAGCGCGGCGAGCCGCGGCCGGGTCCGCGTCAGGATGACCGGCGCAGCGGCCCGGCGCCGGAACCGAGGCGCTGGCCGGACCGGGGCCCTGGCCCGGGGTTCGGCCGCGACACGCCTGCCCCACAGGCCCGCCGTGACGAACGTGGCGACCACCCGCAGCGCCCGTTCGTGAAGCCTTCGGAGCGGCTCAGGGCCCGCCCGGTCGAGCAAGCGACCGACGTGCCGACGCAGCCGCTGCGCCAGGACGGCGAACGCTTGTCCAAGCGCATGACCGCACTGGGCCTGGCTTCCCGGCGTGAGGCCGATACCTGGATCGAGGCCGGCTGGGTTCGCGTCGACGGCCAGATGGCGGTTCTCGGCCAGCGCGTCGGCCCCGACGCCCGCATCGAGATCGACCCCGCCGCGCATCAGCAGCAGGCCCAGCGCGTGACCATCCTGCTGAACAAGCCGATCGGCTACGTCAGCGGTCAGGCCGAGGACGGTCACGAACCGGCCGTCGTGCTGATCAAGCCCGGCAACCAGTGGGCCGAGGACAAGAGCGGCCAGCGCTGGCATCCGGGCCACCTGCGCGGCCTGGCGCCGGCCGGCCGGCTGGACATCGACTCGGTCGGCCTGCTGGTGCTGACACAGGACGGCCGCGTCGCCCGCCAGCTGATCGGCGAGGACTCGACCATCGAGAAGGAATATCTCGTGCGGGTCGTCAAGGAAGGCGGCGGCCAGCTGTCCGACCAGGCCCTGGCGTTGCTCAACCACGGCCTCGAACTGGACGGCCACAAGCTCAAGCCGGCCAAGGTCAGCTGGGCCAACGAGGACCAGCTCCGCTTCGTGCTGCGCGAGGGCCGCAAGCGCCAGATCCGCCGCATGTGCGAGCTGGTCGGGCTGACGGTGGTCGGCCTCAAGCGCGTGCGCATCGGCAGCGTCGTGCTGGGCCACCTGCCGCCCGGCCAGTGGCGCTACCTGCGGCGCGAGGAATTCTTCGGCTGAAGCGGGAACGAAGGCATCGGGTGCAACACCTCGATGCCGTTGTGACCACCCGTGCTCGCGGGTGGTGATGTCATGAACGGCTCGCTACGATGGTTCGAAGGATCCAGGGAGCTCGCTCATGAACACCGTCATCGACGCCGCACCGGCTCCACCGGCCTACGGTTCCCGCGCCGACTCGTTCCACAACCGCCGCCACCACCGGCGTCGCCTGCTGGAGGCGCTGGCCGTCTGCGTCGCCCGGCAGGGGTATGCGCAGACGACGATCGCCGACATCGCTGCGGCGGCGCATGTCTCCAAGCGCACCTTCTACGAACACTTCGAGGACAAGCAGGCCTGCATGATCGCGCTCTACGAGAGCGCGAGCGAAGCCAGCCGGCGCCAGCTGCGTCTGGACGAGATCGAAGGCCAGCCCTGGGCCGAACAGGTCGAAGGTGCCGTGCGGCGTTACCTGACGCACCTGGCGACACGCCCGCTGCTGATGCGCGCGCTGTTCATGGAGGTGCTGTCGCTCGGCCCCGAAGGCCTGCGTGCCCGACGCGCCAACCTGGACGCACTCGCCGAGGCGATCCAGCACAGCGCCGCCACACAGGGCGTCACGCTGCCGGCAGCCGAGGCGGCCGCGCTGATCGGGATGCTGTCGGAATGGATCCTGCTGGCCATCGAGCAGGACCGCGTCGCCGCCCTGCCCGATGACGCACCGGCCGTCGCCGCGATGCTGCGCGCGGCGATCCTGGGGCGCCGGCTGGTGGCCTGACGCCCCGCGCCGCCGTCAGCCGACCCAGCGGCGGGCGTTGCCGAACATGCGCGCCCACGGGCTGCGCGCCGACACGTCGCCCGAGGTCCAGCTCATCTGCACGTTGCGGAACACCCGTTCCGGGTGCGGCATCAGCACGGTGAAGCGGCCGTCGGCCGTGGTGACCGAGGTCAGGCCGTCCGGGCTGCCGTTCGGGTTGAGCGGATAGGTCTCGGTCGGGCGCCCGGCGCCGTCGACGTAGCGCATCGCACGGTGCACCTGGGCGGCGTCGCCGCGCTGCGAGAAATCGGCATAACCCTCGCCGTGCGCCACCGCGATCGGCAGGCGGCTGCCGGCCATGCCCTGGAAGAAGATCGACGGGCTGTCGAGGATCTCGACCAGCGAGACACGCGCCTCGAACTGCTCGCTCTTGTTGCGGGTGAACTTCGGCCAGTGCTGGGCGCCCGGGATGATCGGGCTCAGCGCGGCCATCATCTGGCAGCCGTTGCAGACGCCCAGCGCGAAGGTGTCGGCGCGGCCGAAGAAGCCCTCGAACTGCTCGGCCAGGCGCGGGTTGAACAGCACCGAGCGGGCCCAGCCTTCGCCGGCCCCGAGCGTGTCGCCGTAGCTGAAGCCACCGCAGGCGACGAAGCCCTGGAAGCCGGTCAGCGCGGTGCGGCCGGACTGCAGGTCGCTCATGTGGACGTCATGCGTGTCGAAGCCGGCCTGGGCCATCGCGTAGGCCATCTCGACGTGCGAGTTGACGCCCTGCTCGCGCAGGATCGCGACCTTCGGGCGCGCCTTGGCGATCCACGGCGCGGCGACGTCCTCGGCCGGATCGAAGGTCAGCGCGACATGCAGCCCGCCGTCCTGCGGCGTGCCGGCCAGCGCATGTTCGCTGTCGGCGCAGGCCGGGTTGTCGCGCAGCGCGGCGATGCGCCAGCTGACCTCGTCCCAGGCCTTGTGCAGGTCCTGCAGCGGCGCGGCATAGACGGCCTTGGCGTCGCGCCAGACCTCGACGATGCGGCGGTCGTTGGTCTTGCCGACGACATGGCTGTGGCGCGACAGGCCATGCGTGCGCAGCGTGCGCAGCACCTCGTCGCGCGCGGCGGTCGGCACCTGGATCAGCGCGCCGAGCTCCTCGTTGAACAGCGCCTTGAGCGTCAGCTCGTTGCGCCGTTCGCCGACCTGGCCGGCCCAGTTCTTCGAGTCGCCGGTGTCGGCCCGGCTGTCGCTGATGCCGTCACCTTCGGTGACCAGCAGGTCGACGTTGAGGCTGACACCCGCCTGGCCGGCAAACGCCATTTCGCAAGCCGCCGCCCACAGGCCGCCGTCGCTGCGGTCGTGGTAGGCCAGCAGCTGGCCCTCGGCGCGCAGCTGGTTGATCGCCGCGACCAGCGCCTTGAGCTGGGCCGGCTCGTCCACGTCCGGCACGCCGTCCTTCAGGTGACAGCCGAACTGGCCCAGCACCTGCGCCAGGATCGAGCCGCCCATGCGGTTGCGGCCCTGCCCCAGGTCGATCAGGATCAGCGTGGTGTCGGTGCCGGCCGGCGTGTCGGTGCGCAGCTGCGGCGTCAGCGTGCCGCGCACGTCGTCGAGCGAGACGAAGGCGGTGACGATCAGCGAGACCGGCGCGACGACCTGGCGGGCCTCGCCGCCGGCATCGGTCCAGCGGGTGCGCATCGACAGCGAATCCTTGCCGACGGGGATGCCGATGCCCAGCGCCGGGCACAGCTCCAGGCCGACGGCCTTGACGGTGTCGTACAGCGCGGCGTCCTCGCCGGCCTCGCCGCAGGCCGCCATCCAGTTGGCGCTGAGCTTGACGCGCGACAGCTCGATCGGCGCGGCCAGCAGGTTGGTGATGGCCTCGGCCACCGCCATGCGGCCGGATGCCGGCGCGTCCAGCGACGCCAGCGGCGTGCGTTCGCCCATGCTCATCGCCTCGCCGCGGAAGCCGGCGTAGTCGGCCAGCGTGACGGCGCAATCGGCCACCGGCACCTGCCACGGGCCGACCATCTGGTCGCGGTGGCTCAGGCCGCCGACGCTGCGGTCGCCGATGGTGATCAGGAAGCGCTTGGAGGCCACGCTCGGATGCCGCAGCACGCTCGGCGCAACGTTGTCGAGCTTCACGCCGGTCAGGTCCAGCGGCTGGCCCTGGCGGGTGACGCGGCTCACGTCGCGCGTCATCTTCGGCGGCTTGCCCAGCAGCACGTCCATCGGCATGTCGATCGGGCGGTCACCACCAGGGCCGTCCTCCAGCACCAGCGACAGCTCGTCGGTCGCCGTGCCGATGACGGCGAACGGGCAGCGCTCGCGTTCGGCCAGCGCGGTGAACAGCGCCAGGCTCTCGGGCGCGATCGCCAGCACGTAGCGCTCCTGGCTCTCGTTGCACCAGATTTCCTTGGGCGCCAGGCCGGTCTCTTCCAGCGGAACCTTGCGCATGTCGAAGGTCGCGCCCTTGCCGGCGCCGTCGACCAGTTCGGGGAAGGCGTTGCTGATGCCGCCCGCGCCGACGTCGTGGATGGCCAGGATCGGGTTGGCCGCGCCCATCGTCCAGCAGTGGTTGATGACCTCCTGCGCGCGGCGCTGGATCTCGGGGTTGCCGCGCTGGACCGAGTCGAAGTCCAGCGACGCGGCGTTGGTGCCCGCCGCCATCGAGCTGGCCGCGCCGCCGCCCATGCCGATGCGCATGCCCGGACCGCCGAGCTGGATCAGCAGCGTGCCGGCGCCGAACGGCAGCTTGTGGGTCTGGCCGTCGGCGATCGTGCCCAGCCCGCCGGCGATCATGATGGGCTTGTGATAGCCACGCCGCACGCCCGCCACGTCCTGGTCGAAGACGCGGAAGTAGCCGGCCAGGTTGGGGCGGCCGAACTCGTTGTTGAAGGCGGCGCCGCCGAGCGGGCCGTCGATCATGATCTGCAGCGCGCTGGCGATGTGCTCGGGCTTGCCGACCGGCGCACGTTCCCACGGCTCGTCGGTGCCGGGCAGGTGCAGGTTGGAGACGCTGAAGCCGGTCAGGCCGGCCTTGGGCTTGGAACCGCGGCCGGTCGCGCCCTCGTCACGGATCTCGCCGCCTGCGCCGGTCGAGGCGCCCGGGAAAGGCGAGATCGCGGTCGGGTGGTTGTGGGTCTCGACCTTCATCAGCACATGGCCGATCTCGTCGCGTGCGACGTAGCGCGGCGCACCGCTGCCCGGCTCGCCGTCGACCGGCAGCCAGCGCTGCAGCGGCCCGCCGGTCATCACCGCCGCGTTGTCGCTGTAGGCGACGACGGTCGACTGCGGCGCGAGCTTCTCGGTGTTGCGGATCATCCCGAACATCGACAGCGGCTGGCGTTCGCCGTCGACGATGAACTCGGCGTTGAAGATCTTGTGGCGGCAATGCTCGGAATTGGCCTGCGCGAACATCATCAGCTCGACGTCGCTGGGGTTGCGCTTCAGGCCGGTGAAGGCGGCGACCAGGTAGTCGATCTCGTCGTCGCTGAGCGCCAGGCCGAAGTCCTTGTTGGCGGCGACCAGCGCGGCCCTGCCCTGCCCCAGCACGTCGACATGGGCCATCGGCTCGGCCTGCTGGGCGTCGAACAGGTGGCGCGCGGCGTCGCGCTCGGCGGCCACGCTCTCGGTCATGCGGTCGTGCAGCACGGCGGCGCAGGCCTGCCAGGCGGCGGCGTCCAGGCCCTTGGCGGTGCCGCGCAGGCTGTCGATCACGCCGCGCACGCCGCCGGTCTTCAGGCCGATGCGGAACTCGGTGACGCGTTCGACGCGGTGGATGCCCAGGCCGCAGTTGTGGGCGATGTCGGTGGCCTTGGAAGCCCACGGCGAGACGGTGCCCAGGCGCGGCATCACGACGATCAGCGCGTCATCGGCCGAGCCGGCGCCGGCCTCGTACGGGTCGCCGTAGGTCAGCAGCGCGGCCAGGCGCCGGAGGTCGTCTTCGCCCAGCGGCGCATCGGCCTGGACCCAGTGCACATGGCGGGCCTGCACCGAGACGATCCGGTCATCGATGGCCTGCAGCCGGGGCAGCAGCGCCTGGGCGCGGAAGGTCGACAAGGCGTTGCCGCCCTCGAAGTGCATGAACTGGGGGCTGGAGCTGGTAGGAGTCGACACGCGCAAAGGTCCCGCTTGAAAAGACAGACAGCCGGGAAATCCCGGCTGCGGCGGCGCAGATTTTAGGTGAGGCCGGCGTCCAGGCACTCGCCGACCTGCTCGGCGATCGCCAGACAGGCGGTCAGGCCGGGCGACTCGATGCCGAACAGCTCGACCAGCCCGGGCAGGCCGTGCTGCGCCGGCCCGTCGATGCGGAAGTCGCCGGCCGGCTCGCCAGGCCCGGCCAGCTTGGGCCGCACGCCGGCGTAGTCGGGCTGCAGCGCGCCGTCGGGCAGACCGGGCCAGTAGCGCCGGATCGCGTCGGCCAGGCCGTCCAGTCGGGCCGGATCGACGCGGTAGTCGATCGTCGACGGATCTTCCACGCCGTCCAGCCATTCGACGTCCGGCCCGAAACGGGCCCGCCCGGCCAGGTCCAGCGTCAGGTGGACGCCCAGGCCGTCGGCCTCGGGCATCGGGTAGATCAGCCGGCTGAACGGCGCACGCCCGGTCAGGCTGACGTAGTTGCCCTTGCACAGGTGCAGGCCCGGCAACGCCGGTGCGGCGGCCGGGCGCGGACCGATGCGGGCCGACACGAGCGGCGCCCACAGCCCGGTCGCGTTGACCAGTTCCCGGCAGCGCAGTTCGGTGAACGCGTTGTCGCCAACACCGCCCGTTGCGTCACCGACCTGCAGCCGCCAACCGCCGTCCACCCGTTCGGCGCCCCGCAAGGGCGACGCCACGGCCAGCATCGCGCCGGCCGCCTCGGCATCGCCCAGCAGCGCGGTCATCAGCGCGTGGCTGTCGATGATCCCGGTGGCCGGCGACCACAGCGCGGCGACGCAGCTCAGCTCGGGCTCGATCGCGCGGGCCTGCGCGGCCGTCAGGTGCTGCAACGCCTCGCGGCCGTGCAGGCCGTTGGCGTCGGCCTGATCGGCCAGCCGCTGCAGGTCGTCGAACTGGGCCTCGGACGTCGCCACGACCAGCTTGCCGCAGCGCTGCATCGGCACGCCGTGGTCGGCACAGAAGGCGCTCAGCAGGTGCCGGCCGCGCAGGCACAGCCGTGCCTTGAGCGAGCCGCGCGGGTAGTAGAGGCCGGCATGCAGCACTTCGCTGCTGCGCGAGCTGGTGGCGCTGCCCCAGGTCGTCGCGGCTTCCAGGATCACCACCTCGCGGCCGCTGCGGGCGAGTTCCCGGGCGATCGCCAGGCCGACCACGCCGGCGCCAACAACCACGCAGTCGACCGCGTCGGGAGGAGTCAGTTCACGGGTCATGGGCCGGATTCTGGCGGCGTGTACGCGGGCGTCCAGGGCTTCCCAAGCGGCATGGCAGGCGGCATGTCAGGCGGCATTCCGGGCGGGCCCCGATGCAATAATTCCGCCCCTATGACGATCTCCATCAAGACTGTCGCCGACATCGAGGCCATGCGCGTGGCCGGCCGGCTGGCCTCCGAGGTGCTGGACATGCTGACACCGCATGTGCGGGCCGGCATCACCACCAACGAGCTGGACAAGCTCGCGCACGATCACATCGTGAACGTGCAGCAGGCGATTCCCGCGCCGCTGAACTACACGCCGCCCGGCTACACGCCCTACCCGAAGTCGATCTGCACGTCGATCAACCACCAGGTCTGTCACGGCATCCCCAACGACAAGCCGCTGAAGAACGGCGACATCGTCAACATCGACGTCACCGTCATCAAGGACGGCTGGCACGGCGACACCAGCCGGATGTTCGTGATCGGCGAAGGCTCGATCGCCGCGAAGCGCCTGTGCCAGCTGACCTACGACGCGATGTGGAAGGGCATCCAGAAGGTCCGTCCCGGCGTCACGCTGGGCGACATCGGCCATGCGATCCAGACCTTCGTCGAGAACCAGGGCCTGAGCGTGGTGCGCGAGTTCTGCGGCCACGGCATCGGCCAGAAGTTCCACGAGGAACCGCAGGTGCTGCACTACGGCCGCCCCGGCACGCTCGACAAGCTGGTGCCCGGCATGGTCTTCACGATCGAGCCGATGGTGAACGCTGGCAAGCGCGACATCCGCGAGGCCGGCGACGGCTGGACGATCGTCACGCGCGACCGCTCGCTGTCGGCCCAGTGGGAACACACGATCGCCGTGACCGAGACCGGCTACGAGGTGCTGACGGTGTCGGCCGGCAGCCCCGCGATTCCCGCCTTCGTGACCGCCGCCGCGTCCGCGCCGGCGACCACCTGACGACACCGCCGGAGCCTGCATGGACGTCGCCGTCGCGCCAGAACCCGCCGCGGCGCCCCGCCCGGCCATCGCCCTGCCCGAACTGCGCCGCCTGGTGCGCGACGGGCGCCAGACCCTGATCGACCAGTTCCAGCGCGGCCGCGCCACGGCGCCCGCCGCCAGCCGGCTCGTCCGGCTGCTGGCCGAACATGTCGACGACGTGCTCGCCCAGCTGTGGGACCAGTCCGGCCTGCCCAAGGGCGCCGCGCTGGTCGCCGTCGGCGGCTACGGTCGCGGCGAGCTGTTCCCGTATTCGGACGTCGACGTGCTGCTGCTGATGCCGCACGACCTGTCGCCGGCCGACGCGGCGTCGCCCGTCGGCGACGAACGTTCGCGCGTCGAGTCCTTCGTCACCGCCTGCTGGGACATCGGGCTGGAGATCGGTTCGAGCGTGCGCACGGTCGACGAATGCGTGGCCGAGGCGCTGGCCGATGTCACGACCCAGACGGCGATGCTGGAATGCCGCTTCCTGTGCGGCAGCAAGCGCCTGTTCGAGCAGTTCCGCCGCCGCAGCCGCGAGGTGCTCGACCCGGCCGAGTTCCTGATCGCCAAGACGCTGGAGATGCGCCAGCGCCACACCAAGTACGAGGACACGCCCTACTCGCTCGAACCCAACTGCAAGGAGAGCCCGGGCGGCCTGCGCGACCTGCAGGTGCTGCGCTGGGTGGCCTGCGCGGCCGGCCTGGGCCGCAGCTGGACGGAGATGGCCAGCAAGGGCCTGATCACCCGCTTCGAGGCCCGCCAGCTGCAGCGCAACGAGGGCCTGCTGCGCCTGATCCGCGCCCGCCTGCACACGGTGGCGCGGCGTCGCGAGGACCGGCTTGTGTTCGACCTGCAGACGGCGGTGGCCGAGAGCTTCGGCTATGCATCGACCGCCGAGCGGCGCGCCAGCGAGGCGCTGATGCGGCGCTACTACTGGGCCGCCAAGGCGGTGGTGCAGCTCAACCAGATCCTGATGCTGAACATCGAGGAGCGCGTCAACGGCATGCACGACGCGGCGATGCGACCGATCAACCCGAAGTTCTTCGACCGCGGCGGGATGATCGAGGTCGCCAGCGACGACCTGTACGAGAAGGATCCGCACGCGATCCTCGAGACCTTCCTGACCTTCCAGCAGTCGGTCGGCGCCAAGGGCCTGTCGGTGCGCACGCTGCGCGCGCTCTACAACGCCCGCGAGCTGATGGACAGCAAGTTCCGCGCGGACCCCGAGAACCGCCGGCTGTTCATGGAGATCCTCAAGCAGCCGCGTGGCCAGACGCACGCCTTGCGGCTGATGAACGACACCTCCGTGCTGGGCCGCTACCTGTGGGTCTTCCGGCGCATCGTCGGGCAGATGCAGCACGACCTGTTCCACGTCTACACGGTCGACCAGCACATCCTGATGGTGCTGCGCAACGTGCGGCGCTTCTTCATCCCCGAGCACACGCACGAATACCCGTTCTGCTCGCAGCTGGCGGCGCACTGGGACCGGCCGTGGGTGCTGTTCGTCGCGGCGCTGTTCCACGACGTCGCCAAGGGCCGCGGCGGTGACCATTCCGATCTCGGCGCGGTCGAGGTCCGGCGTTTCTGCCGCGACCACGGCATCGAGCGCGAGGACGCCCGCCTGATCGAGTTCCTGGTGCAGGAACACCTGACGATGTCGCGGGTGGCGCAGAAGGAGGATCTGTCCGATCCCGAGGTCATCAAGGCCTTTGCCGAACGTGTGCGTGATCCGCGCCGGCTCACCGGCCTGTACCTGCTGACCGTCTCGGACATCCGCGGCACCAGCCCGAAGGTCTGGAACGCCTGGAAGGGCAAGCTGCTGGAGGACCTCTACCGCTCGACGCTGCGGGCGCTGGGCGGCTCGCAGCCGAACAACGCCGCCGACATCGAGATGCGCAAGCAGGAGGCCCGCCAGATGCTGGCGCTGCACTCGATGCTGCCGGGCTCGCAGGAGGCGCTCTGGCAGACGCTCGACCTGAGCTACTTCGCGCGCCACGACAGCGGCGAGATCGCCTGGCACGCCCGCTCGCTGAAGAAGCGCGTCGACACGACCACGCCGGTCGTCAGCGCCCGCCTGTCACCGGTCGGCGAAGGGCTGCAGGTGATGGTCTATGCACCGGACCGGCCCGACCTGTTCGCGCGCATCTGCGGCTACTTCGACAGCGGCCAGTTCAGCATCCTGGATGCCCGCGTGCACACCACGCGGGCCGGCTATGCGCTGGACACCTTCCAGGTCATCACGCCCTACATCGACCAGGCCTATCGCGACCTGATCGTGATGGTCGAGACCCAGCTGGTGCTGGCCCTGTCGAGCGACCAGGCCCTGCCCGAACCCGGCACCGGCCGGCTGTCGCGCCGCGTCAAGTCCTTCCCGGTGGCGCCGCGCGTGCAGCTGCGGCCGGACGAGAAGGCGCAGCGCTGGCTGCTGTCGGTGTCGGCCAGCGACCGCTCGGGCCTGCTCTATCGCATCGCCCGGGTCATGGCGCAGCACCGCATCAACCTGCAGCTGGCCAAGATCAGCACGCTGGGCGAGCGGGTCGAGGACACCTTCCTCGTCGACGGCGCCGCGCTGCAGCACAACCGCAGCCAGATCGAGTTCGAGACCGAGCTGCTGGCGGCTCTGGCCTGATCAGTCGGCGTCGGGCGTGTCGCCGGCTTCGGCTGCGGCGACGTCCGACGGCGCTTCGTCGATGGCCACCGGCTGGGCCGGCAAGGTCCAGCCGTCGATGCGCTCGAACACCGCGATCGATTCGACGTGCGCCGTGTGCGGGAACATGTTCACCGCCCCGGCGGCGACCGTCCGGTAGCCGGCCTGGTGCACCAGCAGACCCGCGTCACGGGCCAGCGTCGCCGGGTTGCAGCTGACGTAGACGATGCGCTGCGGCGGCTCGTAGCCGTCGATCGGCTGCTGGCGCACGGCGGCCAGCGCCCGCACCAGCGCGAAGGCGCCTTCGCGCGGCGGGTCGATCAGCCAGCGTTCGGCGCTGCCGTAGGCCGCCAGATCCGGCGCGGCCATCTCGAACAGGTTGCGGGCGGCGAAGCTCGTGCGATCGGCCAGGCCGTTGCGCGCAGCGTTCTCGCGCGAGCGGGCCACCAGCGTCTCGCTGCCCTCGATGCCCAGCACCTCGCGGGCCTGCCTGGCCAGCGCAAGCGTGAAGTTGCCCAGGCCGCAGAACCAGTCGATCACGCGTTCCTGGCGCTGCACGCCCAGCAGGCCGAGCGCCTTGACGACCAGCACGCGGTTGATGTGGTGGTTGACCTGGGTGAAGTCGGTCGGCTTGAACGGCATCGTCAGACCGAACTCGGGCAGGCCGTAGGCCAGCTCCGGACCGTCGTCGGGGTCGAGGCGATGGACCGTCTCCGGGCCCTTGGGCTGCAGCCACCATTGCACGCCGTGTTCGGCGCCGAAGGCCCGCAGCCGCGCGGCATCACCGGCGCTCAACGGCTCCAGGTGGCGCAGCACCAGCGCGGTGACCAGGCCGGCCGGTGACTCGCCAACCGCCAGCTCGATCTGCGGTAGGCGATCACGGGCGTCCATCGCGGCGATCAGTTCGCGCAGCGGCAGCAGCATCGCGCTGACATGCGGCGGCAGCACCGCGCAGGTCTGCATGTCGGCCACATAGCGCGACTTGCGCTCGTGGAAGCCGACCAGCACGACGCCCTTCTTGACGACGTGGCGAACCGACAGGCGGGCCCGGTATCGGTAGCCCCAGGTCGGGCCCTCGACCGGCCGCAGCAGGCGTTCGGCGCGGACCTTGCCAAGATGCCAGAGGTTGTCTTCCAGCACCCGCTGCTTGATCGCGACCTGGGCGGCGCCGTGCAGGTGCTGCATCTTGCAGCCGCCGCAGGCACCGGCATGCAGGCCGAAGTGCGGACAACCGGGCCGCACGCGCTGCGAGCTCTCGCGGCCGATCTGGACCAGCGTGGCCTGTTCCCAGTTGTTCTTGCGCCGGTTGGTGTGGGCGCGGACCCGTTCACCGGGCAGCGCGCCCTCGATGAACACGACCTTCCCTTCGGCATTGCGGGCAACGCCCTGCGCCTCGAGGTCGAGCGCGTCGACCAGCAACCATTCGTCCGCAGCAGTCATGACTCAGCCTGGATGGGCCCGCGCAGTGCACGGCGGGCGCTGCTGCAGGCGGGTGGATATCAGCGGTTCGGGAGGTAGCGCACCGGGTCGACCGGCTTGCCCCGGCGCCGGATCTCGAAGTGCAGCTGCACCCGGTCGGCATCGGTCGAACCCATCTCGGCGATCTTCTGACCGCGCTTGACGGCCTGGTCCTCGCGCACGAGCACCACCTGGTTGTGCGCATAGGCGGTCAGGAAGGTGTCGTTGTGCTTGATGATGACCAGGTTGCCGTAGCCACGCAGACCGGAGCCGGCGTAGACCACGCGGCCGTCGGCGGCGGCGATGACGGGGTCACCCGCCTTGCCACCGATCGCCACACCCTTGTTGCGGCTGTCGTCGAAGGCGGCGACCACCGGGCCCTGGGCGGGCCACATCCAGTTCAGGTCATCGTCACCCTGCGGGGCCGACGGTGCCGGCGCGGGAACGGCCGGGGTCGGTGCCGGCACCACGACCGGGACCGGCGGGATCGGCGCGCTGGTGCTGACCGACGGCGGCAGCGGCTTGCTGTCGGAAGCGGACTTGTCGACCGGCCGGGGCGGCGTCACCGCACGAACCGTGGCGGCACCTGGATCCTGTCCAGGAGGCAACACGCGCAGCACCTGGCCGACCTCGATGCGGTCGGGGTTGTCGAGGCTGTTCCAGCGCTGCAGGTCGCGCCAGTTCTGGCCCGTCTCCAGGCCGACGCGGATCAGCGTGTCACCCGGACGGACGGTGTAGAAGCCGGGCTTGCCGGCGTTCTCGACGCCGGGCGGCGGCTTGGGGGTTTCGGCGGGCGCGGTGACCGGCGCGGGCGCGGACTGCTGGCGGACCGCCTGGGTGTAGCGGTCCTCGACCGGCGCCTGCACCTTCGGTGAGCCCGCGCAGGCCACCAGCAGCAGCGCACTGGCGCCGAACACGGCAAATCGCGCTGCACGGGCAGCGATGGGCATCAGGGTCATGGGCATCGGGGAGGCAGGGGTTCCGGTCATCGAGGATGAGCGCCAGGCGCTACGCGCGGGGTCATCTCAAGCCGGCCTGTGGTCACGGGTGCCGGATTCTAAGGGGACGAATCGGACGGTTTCATGGCGTTGCTCGACCCAGCGGCCGTCCGGCATGCGATCGACCACGATCAGCACCTGCTGGTTCGGGTCCACCTCGCTCTGGACCGGCGCGACCAGCCTGCCGCCCGGCGCGAGCTGGTCGAGCCAGGCCTGTGGAAGGCCCAGGCCGCCAGCAGCCGAGATGATCCCGTCGTAGGGCGCGTTCGGGCCATGACCAAGACGGCCGTCACCATAGATCAGCCGCAGGTTGGCGGGCCGGATCGGCGCCAGGTTCTCGCGTGCCCGGTCATGTAGGGCCTTGAGCCGTTCGACCGAGTAGACGTTGCGGGCCAGACCGCACAGCAGCGCCGCCTGATAACCGCAGCCGGTGCCGATCTCGAGCACGCGTGACAGGGCGGGACCACCCGGACGCGCGCGCAGCAGTGCCAGCATCCGGGCGACGACCGACGGCTTGGAGATCGTCTGCCCCAGGCCGATCGGCAGGCTGGTGTCCTCATAGGCCTGCGAGACCAGCGCCGGATCGACAAACAGGTGACGCGGCACCTCGCCCATCACCCGCAGCACCTCGGTGTCGGTGCAGCCGTCCAGTTGCACGCGCGTGACCATGCGGGAGCGGAAGCTGGCCGAGTCGAGGCCCAGGCCGGTCACCGGCGTGAACGGCGGGGCGCTCGGGCGCATCAACGGCACGGCCACCGAACCGGATCCGGCTCCCGTCAGTGGTCGAGCCACGTGCCGGGTCACCGGCCGGGTGTCGTCCAGCGTCAGGGGAAACCGCTTGCGCCGCGGCGGCGCCTCGTCCATCACGGCTCAGGCCGCCGGGCCGCGCCAGCGTCCGGCCCACTGTCCCAGCCGGGCATGATCGGTCAGGTCGACCTGCAGCGGCGTGATCGAGATGCGCCCCTGGGCGACCGCGTGGAAGTCGGTGCCTTCACCAGCTTCGCGGGCGTCGCCGGCCGCGCCGATCCAGTAGATCGGTTCGTCGCGCGGGCTCATCTGGCGGATCACCGGTTCGCTGGCGTGACGCTTGCCCAGGCGGGTCACCTCGATCGCGGCCTCGGCCGCATCGGCGCGGCTCGGAATGTTCACGTTGAGCAGCCAGTGTTCGCGCGCCCAAGGCGACGACAGGACCGCCTGCAGCACGCGCCTCATCGCGACTTCGGCGGCGTCCAGGTGGCCCCAGCCCTTCTCGGACAGCGAGAACGCGATGGCCGGCACACCGAAGAGGTAACCCTCCATCGCGGCGGCCACGGTGCCGGAATACACCGTGTCATCGCCCATGTTGGCGCCGTTGTTGATACCCGAGACCACCAGATCCGGCTTGTGTGCCAGCAGGCCGGTCATGGCCACGTGGACGCAGTCCGAAGGCGTGCCATTGACGTACCGGAAGCCGTTGCTCGCCGTGTGGACCGACAGCGGTCGGGTCAGCGTCAGCGCGTTCGACGTGCCGCTCGCGTTCTGCTCGGGCGCGACGACGTCGATCGTGCCGAATGTGCTGCAGACCCTCGCGAGGGCCTGCAGGCCCGGGGCGAGGTACCCGTCGTCGTTGGCTACCAGGATGTGCATAAGGCGGATTGTAGGGACCGGTCAATATCAGATCGGGGCACGGAACGGGTCAGTTGACCCATCCGTCCCCTGGTCCTCGGGGGACGATGAATGTGGCGCACACCTGCGGCCGATAATCCCGCGCAACCGTCGTACCGCGCGTCATCACACATGTCCGAATCCCTGCCCTTGCGGGCACTCGTAGTCGAGGAAAACGCTGCCGCCCGCCAGTTCATGGTGCGGGTGGTGCGCGAGAGCTTCAGCGACGAGATCACCTTCAGCGAAGCCGCCGATCTGGACGCCGCACGTGCGCTGCTCGGCCTCGGTGAAAGCGGTACGCAGCGGCGCGCTGACGCCCCCCGGTTCGACCTTGTCCTGTGTGACCTGGAGTCGGCCGATGGCGAAGGCCTGGCACTGCTGGCGCAGCTGGGCCATGACGCCGCCATCAAGGTCGCGACGACGCTGCATTCGGACGACGAGCACCTCTTCCCTGCCCTGCAATGTGGCGCCAACGGCTACCTGCTGAAGGAAGACCGCTTCGAGGTGCTGGTCGAGGAACTGCAGAAGATCGCCCGCGGCCAGCCCTCGCTGTCACCGGCGATGGCGCGGCGGATGCTCGCCTACTTCCGCGAGATCGCCGGTCCGGGTTCGCGTCCGTCACCGAATCCGAGCGAGACGTCGGCCAGCAGCCTGACCGAGCGCGAGCGTGACGTGCTGGCCTTGCTGAGCAAGGGTTACGCGGTCAAGGAGATCGCACGCCAGCTGGGCATCGCGTGGTTCATCGTCAACGACCATGTGCGCACGTCCTGGCACAAGCTGGTGCAGTCCAGCTCGCCCGAGGCCGCGCTGATGCAGGCACGTCGTGCGCTGAACGACTGAGTCGCGCGACTCCTTGATCCAGGTCAGGGACAGGCAGGCGCCTGGCTTGCAAATGAGAATCGTTGTCATTAGCATGGGCCATCCCGCTCTGGAGTGCCCATGTCTGACCGCCGCCACACCCGCCACACCCGCCGTTCCCTCTTCAACCGACTGACCGCCTCGGCCATGGCGGCTTTCGCCCTGCTGGGTGCCGGTGCGGTCAGCGCCGCCGACGTCGAGGTTCAACTCGTCATCCGCGACCACCGGTTCGAGCCGGAAGAGCTCAAGGTTCCGGCCGGCCAGCGCATCAAGATCCTGGTCGACAACCAGGACGCGACCCCCGAGGAGTTCGAGAGTTCGAGCCTGAAGCGCGAGAAGGTGATCCCGGGCAAGTCCAAGGGTCAGGTTCTGGTCGGACCGCTCAAGCCCGGTCGCTACAAGTTTGTCGGCGAGTTCCACGAGGCCACCGCCAAGGGCGTGCTGGTCGTCGAGTGAGGGTCAGCTCATGGTCTTCTCGGCTGCGCTGATCGTCTTCCGCGAATCGCTTGAGGCGGCGCTCTTCGTCGGGATCGTCGCGGCCGCCACCCGCGGCGTGCTCGGGCGCGGCCGCTGGCTCGGGGCCGGCGTCGGCCTCGGTTTCCTCGGCGCCATCGTGCTGGCGTTGCTGGCGCCCCTGCTCGCCGATGCCTTCGACGGGCTCGGACAGGACCTGGTCAACATCGCCGTCCTGACCGTGGCGCTGCTGATGCTGCTGTGGCATTGCGTCTGGGGCGGAACGCACGCGCGCGAGATGGTCGGCGAGGCCCGCACGCTCGGCCAGTCGGTCCAGCAGGGTCAGGAACGGCCCTGGGCCCTGCTGATCGCGGTGGCCCTGGCGGTGCTGCGCGAAGGTGCGGAAACCGTGCTCTTCGTGGCAGGCTCGATGCAGGGCGATGCCAACGGCGCGCCGATGCTGGCGGTGCTGGGTTCCTGCGCAACCGGTCTGGCCTTGGGCGCCCTGACCGGATGGCTGGTCTACGCCGGGCTGGCGCGCATCCCGACACGCCACCTCTTCCTCGCGACCAATGTGCTGGTCTCCCTGCTGGCCGCCTCGATCGCCAGCCAGCTCGCACGGGCGTTGAGCCAGGCCGGCTGGCTCGAGATCGGCGCCGAGCCGGTCTGGGACAGCTCCGGCACGCTGGCGCAGGACTCGCCTCTGGGCACGCTGCTTCACGCGATGGTCGGTTACGACGCACAGCCGACGGCAGCACAACTGGCGTCCTATGCGGCGGCACTGCTGCTGATCGTCGCGGGCTCGCGCTGGATGGCGCGCCGCACGTCACGACCAGAACGACTGCAACGACCGCGCTGATCGTTCATGCGTCATGAGCCGGGGCATCCAGTTGGGTGCCCTTTTTTTCGGTTCATCACGGATTCCCGGGAAACGCTGCCTTGATCTTGAGGAAGAAGTAGTCGGTGTCGCGGTTGCCGTAGGCCATGCGCTTGATGACCTTGATGCGGTTGTTGATGCCTTCAATCTGGCCGGTGTGCATGGGCCATCGAACGCGAGAGACGATGCCGCGCCAGTAGGGCTTGAGGCTGCGGGCGAAGTGTTGCAAGGCCGGGATGGCGCTTTGCTGGGCGTGCGCCAGCCACTGCCGCCATCGCTGCCGCCATTCCCAGGCTGAGCTTGCCGTCCAGAGCGTCTTGAGCTCATCGCGCATGAGGTAGGCCGTCAAGATGGGCTGATTGGCGGCAAGCACCTCGTCAAGGTGAACCTGCTGTGAGTGGCTGAGCCGGTCTCGGTTGCGCAGAAGCAGCCAGTGCGCCTGCTTGACCAGGCGACGCGCGGGCTTGTCCTGTCGCAGCTTGTTGGCCGCCTCGACCCTGACGCGGGTCACGACATCGCGGCCGTACTTGGCGACGACGTGGAACAGGTCATAGACGATGCGCGCGCGTGGGCAGTGATGGCGCACCTCGAGGTCGAACGCCGAGTTCATGTCCATGGCCACGGCCTCGACGCGTGCGCAGCCCTCGGCGCCGAGTTGCTCGAAGAACGGGCGGATCGATCGGCGCGTGCGGCCCTGGGCGACGTACAGCACGCGACGCGTATCGGCATCGACGATGACGCTGGCGTAGCGGTGACCCTTGAACACCGCGAACTCGTCCATCGCCAGTCGCCTCGGCTGCGCGGGCGGCAAGCCTTCGACCAGCGCTTGCAGGCGACGTCGATCCAGTTCTCGCACCGTGCTCCAGTGCAGGCCGAACAGCTCGGCCACATGCGCCACCGTCATCCTCGCGCACAGCTCAGCGGCCGCCTGAGCCAGCCGGCGCGTCAGCCTGGCGTGCGGATCCAGCCATGACACGAACTGCTGGCAATGCCCGCAAGTCGGACAGGCCAGTCGCTGGAACTGCACGTCCAGCGTGACCGGACAGCCCAGCATGGGCAGGTCACGGATGCGCCGTTGCACCCGCTCGTGAACCTGCGCGCACGCCTGACGGCAGCGTCCGCACAAAGGCACCGAGCCTTCCTCAACCTCCAGTTCGATCTCGACGGCCGACTCCTTGCGGACCAGCCGTCGCACGCTGAAGCCCTCCCAGAACGGGAGCTCGCTTGTATCCTTGTTCATTGGGGCAGTGCTTTCCCGAGTCGGTGTGTCTTCGCACAACCATCTTCTCGCGGGATGTCACTGCCCTACCTCGTTCTGGATCGTCCTCCCGGACTTCCGTGATGAACCTTTTTTTCTGGTCTCAAGAAGCCTGCCAAGCCGCTGTCAAATCCCCGATGCCGTATCCGGCGGTTATGTCCGGAGACAGAGGAACGGTCGGAACGGAATTCCCTCGACAGAATGAAAAACGCCCGGAGGACCGGGCGTTTTCTGGATCTTGTCTCGAAGCGGTGGGGTGGCTGATGGGACTCGAACCCACGACCACCGGAATCACAATCCGGGGCTCTACCAACTGAGCTACAGCCACCGCAGAGACATAAAGTATAACCCGAGATCGAGATCTGTCCAGTATCTCGGGCGTGATCTCAGGCGACCGTCGCGAGATACCCGCGAGCGGCGCCGATGTCGTTCAACGACCGGCTGAAGTCGCCGCAGCGGTGGCGGCCGGTGCGGCCGTCACGTCGACCTTGAAGCGCTTGCGCAGGGCCTTGTAGTAGGCGTCGGTCTCGGCTTGGGTCCAGAGTTGCGCGTACTGCGTCGCCGCACGTTGCGGATCCAGCTTCGCGGGATCGGCACCCAGGACCTTGTTGATGCGCACGACGGCATAGCCGCCCTGACCCTGGTCGACACCGACCCAGGCCGGCAGGGACTCGGTCGACGCGCGCATGACGGCGGTCAGCACGGCGGTCGACTGGCCGCGCGGTTCGAAACGCGAAACCGTCATGGCTGCGCCGACGGCGGCGTTGGCAGGCTGCTGCTTCCAGGCCTCCAGCGCGGCCTTGCCGGCGGCAGCCGCAGCGAGCGCCGCCTTCTGGTCGGTCACCAGCTGGCGCAGACGATCGGCAACCTCGGCCATCGGCTGACGACGCGACGGCAGGTGTTCGGTCACGTGGACCGCCGCGAGCTGATTGCTGCCCAGCTCGATCGGCGCCGAATTGCGGCGCGAGTTCAGCGTCTGCGCATCGAACAGCGTCTCGACCAGCTTCGGGTTGCTGAGCAGCGGCGCATCGGCCACCGCCTCGCCACGGCCGAGCTTGTCGGCGCGCAGGATCTTCAGCTTCAACTTGGTCGCGACCGCCTGCAGGTTGTCCTCCTGCTCGACCAGATCGGTGAACTGCTCGGCCATCTCGGCATAGCGCTTCTGGCCCAGCTGCTGGCGCACTTCCTTCTCGATCTCGGCACGCACGCTCTCGAAGCTGCGGCGCTCGCCACCGCGGATGTCGGTGACCTCGATGATGTGCAGGCCGAACTCGCTCTCGACGATGCCGCTGAGCTCACCCTTGCCGAGCGAAAAGACGGCGTCCTCGAACGGCTTGACCATCGCGCCGCGCGAGATCCAGTTCAGGTCGCCTCCCTGCCCGGCCGAGCCCGGGTCATCGGACTGCTTGGTGGCCAGCGCGGCAAAGGCCTTGCGATCGGCCTTGAGCTGCTGCAGCAGGCCATCGGCCTTCGCACGTGCCTTGGCCTTGTCGTCGGCACTGGCCGACGAGTCGACCTTCACGAGGATGTGGCGTGCGCGGCGTTCCTGCGGCGTCTCGTAGCGGGCCACGTTCTCGTCGTAGTACTTGCGCAGGTCGTCGGCCGCAATCGTCACGCTCTGGGCCGCCGCGGCCAGGTCCAGCACCACGTATTCGAACGACACGGTCTCCTTGGACTGGAACTGCGCCGCGTTCTTCTCGTCGTCGTAGTAGGCCTTCAGCTCGTCGTCGCTGACCTGGACCTTGGCGCGCTGGTCCTGGACCGGGAAGTTCGCGACCTGGATCTCGCGCTGCTGGAAGAACGGCTCCATCGCACGGGACGTCACCGAGGTCGACGCGGGCACCGACACGCCCAGCCCGAGCATCACCTGGCGGGTCGCCAGGTCCTGCTTGAGCTGCTGCGCGAACTGCGCCGAGGTCATGCCGCGCATGGCCAGCAGTTCGGCCTTCACCGAGCCGTCCGGGTTGCGCAGGGCCTCGAAGTTCGGATCGGTGCGGAACAGGCGCTGCAGGCGCTGGTCGGTCGGGTCCAGCCGCAGGTCACGCGCCGCCGCGAACATCACGCGCTCGCGCACCAGCTGGTCGAGCACCTGTTGGCGGATGGCCGGGCTGTCCAGCAGCTTCGGGTCGACCGTCGGCATGTTGGCCCGCAGGCGTTCGACCTGCTGGCGATGCGCGGCATCCCATTCGTTCTGGGTGATCGAGTGGCCGTCCACATGGGCGACCGCCTGTGTCTTCTCGTTGAAGCTCTGATAGCCCTGGATGCCGAAGGCGACAAAGGACGGGAAGATCACGAGCACCAGGCCGAACTGCAGCAGACGGTTGTGGCGACGGACGAAATCGAACATGGAGACTCTCGGAGGGACGGGCGTATGGGGCGGACATGGCCGCATGCACGGGACGGTGGTGGGTGCTGAGGGGCTCGAACCCCCGACCTACGCCTTGTAAGGGCGCCGCTCTACCAACTGAGCTAAGCACCCGCCGCGTGCAAATGCGGTCTTCGTGATTCAGTTGATGGCGTCCCGGAGGGCCTTGCCCGGCCGGAACTTCGCGACCTTGCTGGCCTTGATCTTGATCGCCGCGCCGGTGCGCGGATTGCGGCCGGCGCGGGATGCGCGCTTGGTGACCGAGAAGGTGCCGAAGCCCACCAGCGCGACGCTGTCACCCTTCTTCAGGGCGGTGCCGACGCCGCCGATCACGGCCTCCAGGGCCCGCGCGGCGGCGGCCTTGGAAATGTCGGCCTGTTCGGCAATGTGTTCGATCAGTTCGGACTTGTTCACGGGGGCATCCTCGGGGCTTGCGCCCTCCTGGGCTTCGGCAAGGTGATCTGCGGCGCCGGATTCTAAGGCCCCGGCAGCGGCCTGCCGGACGCCCGTGCCGGGGGTGTTCAACCGCCTCGGCGGGCCTGACCGGGACCCGCGCGCACGACCAGCAGGACGCCCGAGACACTCAACGCGATGCCGGCCGCCATGCTGGCGTTCAGCGCCTCGTCGAACAGCAGCCAGGCCAGCACGGCCGTGCAGGGTGGCACCAGGTACATCAGGCTGGTCACGCGGGTGGCCGCACCCCGTGCGATCAGCAGGTAGAGCAGCGAACTGCCACCGAGCGTCAGGGCCAGCACCGACCAGGCCATCGCCCCGAGCAGTTCGGGATGCAGGTCGATGCGGGCGCCGCCCACCGTCAGTTCGGCCAGCGCCAGCGGCGCCGCGACGACGAGCGCCGCCATCATCTGGACGCCGCCGGCGGTCCGCACGTCACAGGGCCGGACATGGTGCTTCTGGTAGAGGGTGCCGCTGGTGATGCTCAGCAAGGCGAGCAAGGCCAGCGCGAGGTTGACGGGCGTGACCTCGCCATGACCGAGCTTGGGCCCGACCACCAGCGCCAGGCCGCACAGCCCCAGCATCAGGCCGAGCCAGTGCCGCACGCCTAGCCGTTCACGCGGTCCGCCATTCGATGAAGAACCCGCGCGCGCCTCGACCCACAAGGTGGTCAGCAGCGGTTGCAGACCGACGATCAGCGCGACCGTGCCGGCGCCGATGCCCCATCGCACCGCAGCCCACACGCCACCGAGGTAGCCGGCCTGCATCAGCACGCCGGTGATGGCCAGGTGTCGCCACTGATCGCGTGTGGCCGGCCATGCCGCGCCGGCAACGCGGGCCCACAGGCCCAGGCACAGCATCGACAGGAAGAAGCGCACCGCCAGGAAGGTGAACGGCGGTGCGTGCGGCATGCCGTAGCGGGCGACCACGAAACCGGTGCTCCAGATGACCACGAAGACACCGGGCATCGCGCCGATCCAGCGGCTGCCACCGGCCATCGCCGGTGCTTGAACGCCGCTCACTCAGCGGACCTTCGCGCGGATCTCGGGGACCGCCTTCCGCAGGTAATAGACCATCGACCAGATCGTCAGCACGGTCGCCACGAGGATCAGTGCGGTGCCCCAGAAGCGCGTGTCGATCAGCCCGAACAGCATGCCGTCAAACAGCAGGAAGGGAATCGCGACCATCTGCGCGGCGGTCTTGAGCTTGCCCAGCATGTGGACCGCGACGCTGCGAGAGGCACCGATCTGCGCCATCCATTCACGCAGCGCCGAGATCGTGATCTCGCGGCCGATGATGACCAGCCCGACCAGCGCATTGACACGATCCAGCTGCAGCAGGATCAGCAGCGCCGCGCAGACCAGCAGCTTGTCGGCGACCGGGTCCAGGAAGGCGCCGAAGGCGGAAGTCTGGTTGAGCTTGCGGGCCAGGTAGCCGTCCAGCCAGTCGGTCAGCGCGACCAGCACGAACAGCCAGGTGGCCGACTCGTTGCGATGTTCGATCGTCCACGGCAGGTAGTAGATGCCCACGATGAGCGGGATGGCCACGATGCGGGCCCAGGTCAACAGCGTCGGTAGCGTCGTGAACATGGAGCGGCATTGTGCACAGGTTCGGTGACGCGCCCGGGCGACGTCAGCGCAAGGCCTGGTGGATCTGCTGCGCCAGCTCGACCGAGATGCCTTCCACGCTCGACAGCTCGTCGACGCTGGCCTGCGCCACGCCGCGTGCGCCGCCGAAGCGCTGCAGCAGCCGGGCACGCTTCTTGGGTCCGACGCCGGGGATGTCCTCCAGCCGGCTGCCCCCGGTGCGCACCGAGGCCCGCTTGGCGCGCATCCCGGTGATCGCGAAGCGGTGCGCCTCGTCGCGGATCTGCGCCACCAGCATCAGCGCGGCCGAATCACGCCCGAGGTAGACCTTCTCGCGCCCATCGGCGAACACGAGTTCTTCCAGCCCGACCTTGCGGCCTTCGCCCTTCTCGACGCCGACGATGATCGACAGGTCGATGCCCAGGCTCTCGAAAACCTCCCGGGCCACGCCGACCTGTCCCTTGCCACCGTCGATCAGCACCAGATCCGGCAACCGCCCGGTCCCCTCGCGGGCCGCCTCGACCAGCTTGGCGTAGCGGCGTTGCAGCACCTGGCGCATCGCCGCGTAGTCGTCGCCGCCCTGGATCCCGCCGATGTTGAAGCGCCGGTACTGGGCCGGCTGCATGCGGTGGTTCTCGAACACCACGCACGACGCCTGCGTCGCCTCGCCCTGGGTGTGACTGATGTCGAAACACTCGATGCGCAGGCTGTCCAGCGCGGCGTCCTCGCCTTCGGGCGCCAGGTCGAGCGCCTCGACCAGCGCGCGGGTGCGGGCCTGCTGCGAGCCTTCTTCGGCCAGCAGCCGGGCCAGCGCGATCTCGGCGCCCTGGATGGCCATGTCGAGCCAGACCCGACGCTGGTCGCGTGGCTGATGCTGGGCCGTGATGCGGCGTTGCGCAGGGCCCCCGAGCGCCTGCAGCAGCTCGCGCGAGACGGCGTGGCTGGTCACCAGCAGCGGTGGGCAATCGACGCCGAGGTAGTGCTGCGCCATGAAGGCCTCCAGCACGGTCCGTTCGGCGCTCGGGGGTTCGCCGGATTCACCGGATCCGCCAGATCCGCCGGCCGAGCCGTCGCTGACGGCATCGTCATCCGCATCCCCCGCACCCAAGGCCAGCGCATCCTCGATGTGGGCGGGGAAATACGCCCGGTCGCCCAGGTGCCGACCGCCCCGGATCATCGCCAGGTTGACACACGCCTTGCCGCCCTGGACCTTGACGGCCAGCACGTCCACGTCGCGGTCGTCGCCGGTGTCGATGGCCTGCTGGTGCAGCACCTTGGACAGCGCGCCGATGCGGTCGCGCACCTCGGCGGCCTTCTCGTATTCGAAGGCCTCGGCCGCCTTCATCATCTCGTCCTGCAGGCCGGCCAGCACGGCCTCGGTCTCGCCGTCGAGGAAACGCACGGCATCGCGCACGTCACGGGCGTAGTCCTCGCGGCTGATCTCGTCGACGCAGGGGCCCGAGCAGCGGTGGATCTGGAACAGCAGGCAGGGCCGCGTGCGGTTGGCGTAGACGGTGTCCTCGCAGGTCCGCAGCATGAAGACCTTCTGGATCAGCTGGATGCCTTCCTTGACCGCCCAGGCGCTCGGGTACGGCCCGAAGTAGCGGTGCTTGCGGTCGACCGCGCCGCGGAAGTAGGCCACCCGCGGGAACTCGTGCGTGACGAGCTTCAGGTAGGGGTAGCTCTTGTCGTCGCGGAACAGGATGTTGAAGCGCGGGTTCTGCGTCTTGATGAGGTTGTTCTCGAGCAGCAGCGCCTCGGCCTCGTTGCGCACCACCGTCGTCTCGAGCCGCACGATGCGGCCGACCATGTGGCCGATGCGCGTGCCCGCATGGTCCTTGTGGAAGTAGCTCGAGACGCGCTTGCGCAGGTTGCGGGCCTTGCCGACGTAGAGCAGACCGCCCTGTGCATCGAAGTAGCGGTAGACGCCCGGCAGCTGCGGCAGCGCGGCGACCTCGCCGAGCAGGCGTTGCCAGATCTGCTCGCGTTCATCGAGCTTGGCCGGCTCGGCCGCCGTGGCCGTGCCTGCGGCGTCTTCCGGCGGCTTGCCGTCGTTGCTGGACTCGTTCACCATCCGGCGATTTTGCCGTCCCGCCCTTCGCCTTCGCCTCCCGCGCCCCATGTCACCCGGTCCTTCGTCGCCCTCCACCGCCCTGTCCTGGGACGTCTTCTGCCGCGTCATCGACAACCACGGCGACGTCGGCGTGTGCTGGCGGCTGTCGGCCGACCTGGGCGCACGCGGCCACCGGGTCCGGCTCTGGATCGACGACGCGTCGGCGCTGGCCTGGATGGCGCCCGACGGCGCGCGCGGCGTCGAGGTGCTGCCCTGGCGAGATCCATGGGCCGACGAGCAGCCGGGTGACGTGGTCGTCGAGGCCTTCGGCTGCGACCCGCCGGCCGCCTTCGTCGAACGCATGGCCGCCCTGCCCCGGCAGCCGCTGTGGATCAACCTCGAGTACCTGAGCGCCGAGTCCTACGTCGAGCGCTCGCACGGCCTGCGCTCGCCGCAGATGGCTGGCCCGGGGCGCGGGCTCGACAAGTGGTTCTTCTATCCCGGCTTCACGGCGGCGACCGGCGGTCTGCTGCGCGAGCCGGGCGTGTCGCCGCCAGACATCGCGCCGATGACCGGACGCGCGCTGAACGTGACGCTCTTCAGCTACGACCCGCCCGGGCTCATGGCCCTGCGCGATGCGCTCGAGTCCCTGCCCTACGGCGCCCGCGTCGACGTCACGCCCGGCTGGTCGGCGCGCAGCGTGGCGGCGCGCCTGGGCGACGCATCGGCAGGACGGGTGACCTGGCGCCATCTCGCGCATGTCCCCCAGCCCGCCTTCGACGCGCAGCTGCGCGGCAGCGACCTGAACCTGGTGCGCGGCGAAGACTCGCTGGTGCGCGCGCTGTGGGCCGGTCGGCCGTTCGTCTGGCAGCTTTACCCGCAGGACGACGGCGCCCATGCGGACAAGCTGGAGGCCTTCCTGTCGTTCTACCTGGACGGTGCCAGCCCCGACCTGGCCGACACGCTGGGTCGTGTCTGGCGGAACTGGAACGGCCTGGCGGGGCCGGTATCCGGGGATCCGTCAACCGACATGGCATGGCGCCGGCTGCTGCCGGCAGGTCCGCTCTGGGCGCCCTGGCAAGCCTGGTCCAGCGGGCGTGCGAACGCCCTGGCCGCCCAGCCGGATCTGCTGGCCCGGCTGCTCGACTTCGTGTCGCGTCAAGGGGTCGGCGGGCAAAGCGTCTAGAATCGCGGGCTTTGCGCAGGGCCGCGTGGCCGCGACGTCCGCCAAGACAACTGGGAAACTGGGATACCGAGATGAAGATTGCACAGGAAATCCGCGCCGGCAACGTGATCATGCAGGGCAAGGACCCGATGGTCGTGCTGAGGACCGAATACAGCCGCGGTGGCCGCAATGCCGCCACCGTGCGCATGAAGCTCAAGAGCCTGCTGAACAACTCCGGTACGGAAGTCGTGTTCAAGGCCGACGACAAGATGGACCAGGTCATCCTGGACAAGAAGGAGTGCACCTACTCCTACTTCGCCGATCCGATGTACGTCTTCATGGACACCGAATACAACCAGTTCGAGGTCGAGGCCGAGAACATGGGCGACGCGATCAGCTACCTGGAAGACGGCATGCAGGCCGAAGTCGTGTTCTACGACGGCAAGGCCATCTCGGTCGAACTGCCGACCTCGCTGGTCCGCGAAGTGACCTGGACCGAGCCGGCCGTCAAGGGCGACACCTCGGGCAAGGTCCTGAAGCCCGCCAAGATCTCGACCGGCTTCGAGATCCCCGTGCCGATCTTCGTGGCCCAGGGCGACAAGATCGAGATCGACACCCGCACGCACGAGTACCGCAAGCGCGTCTGATCGACCTGGCTTGAACGAAAGGCGCCTTCGAGGCGCCTTTTTTGTGCCTGTTCGACAGCCTGCTCGACGGCCTCAGCCGACCTCGCGGAAGCTGACCTCCAGCCGCACGTCGCGTTCCTCGGCACCGTCCACGCTGCACTTGAAGCGACGCACGGCACGCTGGACGGCGCGGTGGTATTCCTTCGGGCCGGACAGCGCCTGCACATCGACGATCTGGTTGCCGCGCAGCTTGATCAGCACCTCCACCACGCCGGTGATGCCGACCCGGTTCCACTCGTCGGCCAGCGAGGTCTCGAGGATGCGCCGGTAACCCGGACAGACCACGGCAACCTCGGCGACCGCCGGGGCGCGTGGCGCGGCGGGTGCCGCAACGGGGGCTGGCGCAGCCGGAGGGGGCGTGGGCGCCGGTGGTGCCGGTGGTGCCGGTGGAGCGGGCGCGGGGGCCGGTGGCGCGGGGACGGCGACCGGCTCGATCGGGCGCGGCTCCGGAGCGGGCGCGACCACCGGTGCCGGCGCGGGCGTCGGGGCAGGCACCGGTGCGGGCGCGGGCGGAACCTTGGGCGGCGTCACCGGCGGCGTCACGGGCTTGGGCGCCTCGACCAGCCGGGCGGGCGGCGGAGGGGGTGGTGGCGGTGGCGGCGGCGCATCCAGGATCGCCGCCTCGATCACCTTGAGCCGCGCGGGCAACTCGCGCAGCGTCGGCTGCAGCAGCCACCAGCCGATCAGCACATGTGCACCGATGACGACCGCCAGGCCGGCACGACGGGTGCGGCGAGCGGCCGCATCGGCCGCCATCAAGGCAGCTTGATCGCCCTCGAGGGCCATCGCGGAGCCAAGCGATTGCTGGGGCTTCGAGCCGTTCATCCCCTTGCCCTCAAGGTCCGACCGGCACGCTGGCCACGCCCAGCTGGCGCACGCCGGCCTGATCAGCCGCGACCATCACGCCGGCCAGCGCGCCATAGCTGGCCCGCCCGTCGGATTCGATGCGCAAGGGTGCCGGCGGCTGCAGCGCGGCCAGTTCGGTCAGGCGCTGACGCAGCTCGACGGCGTCGGCCAGCGGCTGGCCGTTCCAGCTCAGGCGGTCATCGGCGGCGATGTGCAGCGTCACCGGCGTCGGCGGCGTCTGGCTGGCCGGTGCCTTCGACACCGGCAGGCGCAGGTCAACCGCGTGCAGCTGGATCGGGATCGTGATGATCAGCATGACCAGCAGCACCAGCATCACGTCGATCAGCGGCGTGGTGTTGATGTCCATGATCGGCGCGTCGTCGTCGCCTGATCCGCCGAGGGGTGTCATCGCCATGGGTTCTGCCTCATGTGTGCGGCGTCGGTGCCACGGTGTCAGTTGCGCGGCGGCGGTTCGGTGATGAACGACACCTTGGCGATGCCGGCCAGCGTGCAGGCCTGAAGCACCGGCGCGACCATCGCATAACGCGCGTTCGTGTCGCCGCGCAGGTGGACCTCGGGCTGTGGCTGGCGGCCGGACACGTCGCGCAGGCGGGCCAGAAGTGCCTCACGGTCCTTCAAGGGCTGGTCGAACCAGTGCAGGCCGCCCTTGGCGTCGACCGAGACCACGATGGTGTCGGGCTGGCTCTGGCGCGGCTGGTTGCGCTCCTTGGGCAGCACCACCGGCGACGACAGGTTCACCACCGGGATCGTGATCAGGAAGATGATCAGCAGCACCAGCATCACGTCGACCAGCGGCGTGGTGTTGATGCTGGCGATGACCTCGTCGTCACCGCCCTCGCCGGGCACCTGGAAGGCCATGTTCGTCGATCTGTCCGGCGATCAGCGCGGTGCGGCGGCCTGGGCCAGCAGCACCGCATGCAGGTCGCCCGCAAAGGCGCGGACCTCGTCCATCGCAGCCTTGTTGCGGCGGACCAGCCAGTTGTAGCCCAGCACCGCCGGCACGGCGACGGCCAGGCCGATGGCGGTCATGATCAGCGCCTCGCCGACGGGGCCCGCGACCTTGTCGATCGAGGCCTGACCGGCCACGCCGATGGCGGTCAGCGCGTGGTAGATGCCCCAGACCGTGCCGAACAGGCCAATGAACGGGGCCGTGGAGCCGACGGTGGCCAGGAAGGCCAGCCCGCCCTGCAGGCGCGAGTTGATGCGCTCGATGGCCCGCTGGATCGACATCGTCACCCAGGTGTTCAGGTCGATCTGGCCGAGCAACCCGTCGTGCTTGCGGGTCGCCTCGACACCCGAGCTGGCCAGCGCACGGAAGGGGCTGGCGGCGTCGAGCGCGGCGATGCCTTGCGGCAGATCGGTGGCCGACCAGAAGCCGGACTGCGCCTCGCGGGCGTGTCGGCCGATGCGGTTCTGCTCGATCAGCTTGATCACGATCACATACCAGCTGCCGACCGACATCACCGCCAGCAGCAGCAGCACCAGCCGGGCGACCACGTCGCTGCCGTTCCAGAGCGCGGCAAGACCATAGGGGTTGTCCGGCGCAACCGCCGTGGCGGCGACCGCCTGGACCTGTTCCTGCGCATGCGCCCATCCGGCCAGGAACATCGTGCCGATCGGCAACAGCGCGCGATGGACCCGTATCGCGAGGCGCGGGCTCACTCGATGAGCCTGTGCAACCGGACGGCCGGCATCGGGTCGGAACGGGGCTTCGGGCTGGGCCTGCATGGGGTCCTCTCGTCGCGGATCGGCACCCGCGATGTCGCCGTCAGGCGACCCGGAACGCAGGCCCGGTGATCAGTGGTGGGCCGACACCTGGAGCCCGAGCACACGCCCGGCCGGATCGGCGAAGCGCGGATCATAGCCAGCCTGGAACGAGCGGGACTGCAGGCTCAGCGGCGGATCCCGGTCGAACACGTTGCGCACCGTGAAGGTCATGAGCCAGCGTTCGGATGGCCGCCATTGCAGCCCCAGATCATGGGTGATGTCCGCCGCGACGCGGCGCGTGGCCAGCTGATCCTGATAGCCCGAACGATGGCGTTGCGACCAGCTCACCATCCAGTTCGCGCGCTGCCAGTCGAGCGTGGCGACGTGCTGCCAGCGGAACACGGGCGCGTCGTCGCCATACACACCGACCGCCTCGCGGAACGCCTCGCCGGGCTCGCGCTGGTAGCGATGGCTGAGCACCTGCGTGCCGTCCAGCCGGGCAGACCAGCGGCCGCCGTCCCCGCGCGAGATCAGCCATTGCAGTCCGACATCCAGACCGCGGGTGCGCAGCGTGCCCAGGTTCTGCGTGGGCAGGTCGACATAGGCGATGGCATCGATGCCGCCGCCCAGGCAGGACGCGAAGTCCTCGCGTCGGAGACCCGGGCCCGCACCGCTGGGCAGCTGGCTGCAGCGCACGATGCGCGCGCCATGACGGGCCGGATCGTCGAACACCGCGCTGTCCGGCAAGGCACCGATCACCTGCTTCAGCGTGAGGTGCCAGAAGTCCAGTGCGAGGCTGACCGTCGGGTCGGGCGACCACTGGCTGCCCAGGGTGAACTGACGCGACCGTTCCGGTGCGAGGCTCTCCAGCGGCTGTCCGTTGGCCTCCGGCCCGGCATGGCGGACCTGAAACTGCACGTTGCACGCAAGCCGCTCGTCGGCCGTGCCGACGCCTGCGGCCGGCACGCCACCGGGACAGTTGACCGGGTCGTTCCGGTAGTCCGCCGTGTTGCCCAGCGACGCGGGTCGATGCAGGTCATAGAGGGTCGGCGGCCGGAATCCGCTCGCGTAACCGCCGCGCATCGTCCAGTTCGAGGCCGGCCGCCAGCGCCAGCTGAGCTTCGGGCTGAAGGCCGTGCCGATGTCGTCGTAGCGGTCCACTCGCCACGCCGTCGTCAGGTCGACGCGTGAGGTCAGCGGCCAGTTCGCCTCGGCGTGCAGGGCATGCAGACGCCTGGCTCCGCCCGTGTCAGCCGCAGGATCAAGACCCAGGCTCGGAAGACGGGCGGCGACATCGGACACCTGGAACGCACTCCGCTCGCGCCGGTGTTCGACGCCGAAGGCGGCCGCGACAGGGCCGTGGGCGGTTTCCGTCAGGTCGCCCTTGAGCTTGAGGTCGACCAGATCCTGCGTCGCCCGGCCACTCTGCACCACCGCCTGGACCTGGGCCGCGTCGATCGCCCGCTGGCCGGCCAGGGTCTGCGGACCGAACGGGTTGATCAGGCCATCCCAGACACCCTGCTGCACGAGGTTGTCGTCGAGAAAGCCTTGCCGGACACGTTCAACGCTGCTGCTGCGGGCACGACCAATGCCGGTCTCCAGGCGCCAGCCGCCGGCCAAGTCACCTTGCAGGCTCAGCAAGGTCCGACCGGCCAGCGTGGTCGAGGAGCGGATGCGTGGTCCGGCCGCCAGTTCTCGCCACGACACCAGACCGCCCGGCACCTGCGCGGACGGATCAGGGCCATAGAGGTCCGGCACCGTGCCGAGGACACCGGGCGGAAGGCTGGGAAAGTAGGGGGTGCCGGCCCGAAGGTAATGGTCTGCGGGCGCCGCCCCGCTGTTGGCCACCACCTGCTGGCGTGACCAGAGGTGTTCACCGGTCAGGCTCCAGCCGTCGTCGAGCGTCCGTTCCGTCCGGAAGAACGCCAGGCGCTGCTGGTTGGCCGGTATCGCGTCGACGACGGCGGGCAGGTCGTACTTGCAGTAGCCGTCGCTGCCCGCGACGGTGTTGGGGGCCGCACAGGCGGGCCAGGCGGGATCATGACCATTGATCGATCCCGGCAGGCCGTAGTAGCTCGTCAGACGGTCCGGGTCACCGAGCAGCACGCCCGTCCGGGAGGCCGAACGCCGGCTGGCCGGAAGGCGTTGCTGGTCGCGCAGGTCGAAGGCGTGCATCCAGCGCCAATCGGCGCCGTCCGCGTCGCCCGAACCGGCACTCCACGAGAAGCGGCGGACCAGACCGCCACCCCGGGGCGAGCCCTGGGTCTCGAGCGCCACGTCACCGCCGCTCAGGTCGCGCTTGAGCACGACATTGACCACGCCGCCTACGGCATCCGCGCCATAGACCGCCGACGCGCCGTCACGCAGCACCTCGATGCGGTCGACTGCGGCCAACGGGATGCCATGCACGTCGACCGAAGCGCCGTCGAAGGGGTGGTTCACGAGCCGTCGGCCATTGAGCAGGACGAGTGTTCGAGCCGCGCCCGAACCGATCGCCGCACCCAGCCCGCGCAGGTCGACCTCGGCCTTCCCACCGTTGACGTTGCCGACGGCATCGGCCACGTCAACCCGCGCCTGGTTGGCCACGATGGCGGCCATCGCCTGCGCCATGCTGGTGATGCCGCGCTGACGCAGCGCCGCGGCACTCAGGATGGTGACCGGCGCACGATCGGCCGCGTCGTGGATCTGCAACAGGCTGCCGGTGATCTCGACGCGCTCCAGCGTGGTCGAAGGATTCGACACACCGTCATCGGCGCTGGCGATGTTCGCCAGGCCCGGTCCGGCGACGAACAGCAGCAAGGCCCGAAACGGGAGACGGCATGCGCGTCGGGGGCGGGTGCAGGGCTGATTCAGCATCGGCTGATTGTCGAAGCCATGCCGGGGGGGTCAGCGTGACTCCCAGGTTGCGCGAGGCGCGAGTCACCGTGACCTACGTGCCAGTATGTTGGGGAGATGCAACATTCATCGCATACACCCGGTCGAATGCGCGTGCCGGAAGGGTTCAACACGAACGCCTGTGAAATCCGTCGCACCAAAGAAAAAGCCCCTCGGCGCAAACCGAGGGGCTTTCAATGTTGGTGGGCCCTGAGTGACTCGAACACTCGACCAACGGATTAAGAGTCCGCTGCTCTACCAACTGAGCTAAGAGCCCGTGAGAACTAAATCATAACACTGTTTTGGTGGGTTGTGCGTGACTCGAACACGCGACCTACGGATTAAAAGTCCGCTGCTCTACCGACTGAGCTAACAACCCGCCTCAACCGGTCATGCGTGGTCCGGAGTAACTCCGCGTCTTTCGACACGATGATCAACCGACCCAACCCGGGGAGTATCGGCAAGGCTACGGTTGACCTTGCCCATGCTCTCCGGCGAAATCTCGACAGAGGTTCCAGCGAACGCTGCCTGGGCACTCGACGAGCCTTGCTCGAAGAGTATCCAGACTTTTTCCTGTTTCTCGATCTGGTCAGCGCGCCTTGCGCTCATCTCAGTTCAAGACAGAAAGCAGTACTCTGGAAAGCCAAAGAGTATAGACAACGAAAGAGCTTCAGCGCAAGAGGTTCGATGCACTTTCCGCGTCCGGCGGGCCCGCAGCACCGACCCGATCCCGGAGCGCCGCGAGCGCCGCCTCTGCTGCCGTCATGCCGAAGGTCGCGGTGACAGCCACGGTCGAGCCGTAGCCGGCGCAGTTGAGACTGCCGTCGGTTGCGCAGACATCGCCCGGCGCACTCGGCATGACCACCGCCTCTTCCGAGTAGACGCAGATCGGCCCCAGCACCTCGCGCGGGCCGATCGGGCCGGAGACGCCGATCGACTTGCGCAACTGCTGCCGCAACCGGGCCAGCAGCGGGTCATGCGTGACTCGTGCCAGATCGGCCACGCGGACGCGCTGGGGCTGGGTCTTGCCGCCGGCCGCACCGACCGTCACCAGCGGCACGTTCGATTCGCGCGACCAGCGCGCCAGCATCAGCTTGGCGCTGGCCTGGTCGCAGGCATCGACGACGACGTCGACCGATCCGGGCAACAGACCGGGCCAGTTGCCGGGTTCGGCGAACTGTTCGACCGCATGGACATCGCATCCCGGGTGGATGTCGCGCACACGCGCGGCCATCACGTCGACCTTGGCGGCGCCCACGCTGCTGCCCAGCGCCTGGATCTGGCGGTTGATGTTCGATTCGGCGATCTGGTCGAAGTCGACCAGCACCAGTTGCGCCACACCGCACCGGGCCAGCGCCTCCGCCGCCCACGAGCCGACGCCGCCCAGGCCGATCACCACCACCCTCGCCTGCCGGACGACCGCGTAACCAGCGTCGCCCCACAGGCGCCGCAGGCCGCCGAAACGGCGTTCGAGATCGGCGTCGTGGCCTTCGGTCAGGGGCAGCGGCGAGTTCAAGCCGAACGCTCCAGCTGCCAGACCAGGAAGCGCAGACCGGCAACACAACCGGCCGCGATCGCCGCCAGCGCGACCACGCTGGTCAGGCCGAGCGTGGAGATGCCCGACAGCCCTTGCCCGACGCTGCAGCCCATCGCGGTGACACCGCCGACACCCATCAGCGCCGCGCCGACCAGATGGCGCGCGGTGTCGGCCGTGTCGCGGAAGCCTTCCCAGCGGAACTCGCGGCGCAGCAGATGCACGGCCAGCGAGCCGCCGAAGACCCCCAGCACCGCGACCAGACCGGTCGTCAGGCGGCGACCCGAGTCGGTGAAGAACACCAGCCATTCGTAACCCTGGGCCACCGGCGACACGAAGTTCAGCGCTTCGCCACGCCGGCTGTAGGTGCCGAGGAAGGCCTCCTCGAGCGTCTCGGGATGTTCGGCCAGGTGCCCGAAACGCAGCGAGACCCACCACACCGCCAGCAGCAGCACGGCACTGCCCATCCCGCCGACCAGCACCCGCGCCTCACGGCCATCGGCCGACGACAGCACCCAGGCGATCAGCCCGCCCCCCACCAGCAGGCCCAGACCGGCCGCCAGCGTCCGGGTCGACAGGCCGGTCACGGCTGCCAGCACGCTGGGCAGATCCTGCGAGGTGCCCAGCGTCAAGGCCCAGGCATCGACCGTCTCGACGCGCAGTTGCGCCGTCAGGCCTCGCAGCGTCATCCAGGCGGTCAGGCCCATCACCAGCAGCACCACCAGGGCCTTCAGGTTGCCTCCGCCCAGGCGCTGCAGGTTGCGGCTGCCGCATCCCGACGCCAGCACCATGCCGAAGCCGAACATCAGACCGCCGACCAGCGCCGAGGCCCACAGCCAGCGCGTGCCGCCGTAGAGCGTCCAGTCGGCGGCGAAGAGGCCTTGCGCGACCAGCAGGTTGAAGCCCAGCACGGCAACGCCGATCGCCAGTCCCCACATGCGCAGGCGCCGGCTGTCGCCGAAGTTCACCCAGTCGGCAATGGCGCCCATCGTGCAGAACTGGGTCCGCACGCCGAGCGCGCCGAAGGCGAAGGCCAGAATGAAGACGGCCCAGAGAACCTGGGCCGTGAGCGTGGAAACGTCGATCTCTTGCATGGCGCGCGATTCTAGGTTCGCGCCCTCGCCAGACCGGACCGGGCAGACCCCGGCCGAGCTGACGCCTCAGGCGATCACTTGATCTGCGCGAGCCGTTCGCGACCGGACTGCGCCGCCTCGGACTGCGGGTAGGTCTTGACCAGTTCCTCCAGCGTCTTGCGTGCCGCCTTCGGATCCTTCAGCTCGACCTGGCAATTGGCCACGGCCAACAGCGCCTCGGCCGCCCGCGGATGGTCCGGCGTGGTCGTCACGAGCGCGCGGAAGGTGGCCATGGCCTCCTTGACGTCGCCCTTGCCGTACAGCGCGTTGCCGAGCCAGTACTGCACATGGCCACCGTAGCTGCTGCCGGCGAACCGGCGCTGGAAGGCCTGCAGCGCGTCGACCGCACGGGCGAAGTCGCCCTTGCGCAGCACGCCGATCGCGTCGTCATAGGCCTTCTTCTCGGACACGTCGACGGTGATCTCCTTGCCGTCGAGACTGACCTTCTGCGGTTCGAGCCTGCGCAGACGCTCGTCCTGCGCGGCCAGCGCGGCCAGCAGGTCCTTCTGCTTGCGCTGGAGGTCGGCGAGGTCGCGGGTGGCATCACGGGTCGACTGGGTCACCTGCTCGTCCTGACCGCGCAGCTTGGCCATCTCGCCGCGCATCACCTCGATCTGGCTGTTGAGGTCGAGCACCCCGCGACGCAGCACGTTGAGCTGCTCGGCGAGATCGCTCATCTCGGTCTTGCGAGCGGCCTGCTGCTGCTGCAGTTGCTGGTTGAGCTGGCTGTTGGCCGACTCGGCCTTGTCCAGCCGACCCCGCAGTTCAAGGATCGCCTTGCGCGCTTCCTCGTCGTCAAACAGGCCGGCCTGCGCCTGCGGCACGAAGACCAGCAGCGGCAGGCTCATCAGCAGGGTGCGGGCCAGTCGGGTCAGCGGCTGGTTGGAGAGACGTTGCAGCGTGTTCATCAGCGATCCTTCAACTCGACACGGCGGTTCTTGGCCCACGTGGCCTCGTCATTGCCGCTCGCGGCCGGGCGTTCCTTGCCGTAGCTCACGGCCTCGGTCTGGGCGCCACCGGCACCGAGCAGGCCGAGTGCCCGCACCACCGCGTCGGCGCGTTTCTGGCCCAGGGCCAGGTTGTATTCACGGCCACCGCGTTCGTCGGTGTGACCCTCGACCAGCAGCTTGCGCTTGCGGTCGGCATTGAGGTAGCGGGCGTTGGCATCGATGACGTTGCGGTACTCGTCCTTGACGACGTAGCTGTCGTAGTCGAAGTAGACGACGCGCGGCAGACCGGCATTGCCACCGGCACCGTTGCCGGCGCCGCCCAGGTCGATCGAGGGGATGCGGTTGTCGCCCGGCAAGGCCGTTCCACCCGCCCCGCCGCCATTGACCGAGCCCATGCCGGCGCCCCCGTTGGCGCCGCCGCCGGCCAGCGCCGATGCGCCGCCGCGGTTGCGGTCCTCGACCGGCGCCGGCGGGTCCAGACGCGTCGACGACGCGCAGGCCGTCAGCAGGACGACGATCCCCGCCGCTGCGGCCAGGCGCAGCGGGCGGATCCAGGAGAAGGACGTGGCATTCATCGGATAGGACTCCAGGCCGCCGTGCGGCGGCCGATGTGTTCAGGGAGATCGGGACGGCGTCCGGTTCGAGGGTTCGGACCGTTCCCGGATCGGAAAGTTCGTGCCGGGCGACGTCCGGCTTCAGCGGCCGTACGGACCCCAGGTCGGTTCGCGAACATCGACCTGCGGCACGCCCAGGCGAGCCTTGATCGCGCCGTCGAGCGTCGTCGTCATCAGCACGTCACGGCCACCGGCGCGGGTCGCGTAGATCAGCAGCCGACCGTTGGGCGCGAAGCTGGGGCTCTCGTCGTCGCTGGTGTCGGTGAGCGTGCGGACCTCGCCGGTCGCGAGGGTCAGCAGCGTCAGCTGAAAGGTGTTGCCGCCGTTGCGCGAGATGTAGGCCAGGTAGCGGCCGTCCGGGCTGACCGCCGGGCTGATGTTGAAGTTGCCCTGGAAGGTCACGCGGTCGACCCCGCCACCGGTCAGCGCGGCGCGGTAGATCTGCGGGCCGCCGCCCCGGTCGCTGACGAAGAACAGGCTCTTGCCGTCGGGCGCCCAGGCGGCCTCGGTGTCGATGCTGCTGTGGCTGGTCAGACGCCGCAGGTCGCCACCGTTGCGGTTCATGACCCAGATCTGCGACGGGCCGTCGCGCGTCAGCGTGACCGCCAGCATGCTGCCGTCGGGCGACCAGGCCGGGGCGCTGTTCGAGCCCTTGAAGTTGGCCACCACGCGGCGCTTGCCGGCGTAGACGTCCTGCACGTAGACGACCGCCTTGCGTTCCTCGAAGGAGACATAGGCCAGCTCGCGCGCATCGGGCGACCAGGCCGGCGACATGATCGGCTCGGGCCCGGCCAGCGCGACCTGCGCGGCCTCGCCGTCGGCGTCGGCCACCCACAGCGTGTAGCGACCGGCCGCCTTCGAGACGTAGGCGATGCGGGTCGAGAAGATGCCGCGTTCGTTGGTCAGCTGCTGGTAGATGAAGTCCGACATCTCGTGGGCGATGCGGCGCAGCTCGCCGGTCGCCGACGGTGGCGCGGCCTTGCCGCCGAGGTCGGTGCCGCGCACGACATCCCAGAGCCGGTAGCGGACATCGAACTTGCCATCGGCCAGCCGGGCGATCGAGCCGGCGGCCATCGCGTCGATCGCCTTGGCGCGCCAGTCGGCATAGGCCGGGCGGGTGTTCTCGTCGAGCGGGCCGTTGCCGGTGTCGACGATGCGGAACAGGCCGCTGCGTTCCAGGTCCGCCCGGACCACGGCCGAGATCGGCACCGGCGACTTGTCCTCGTCGCGCAGCCGGGCCACGCTGATCGGCACCTGGGTGGCACCGACGCCCGAGATCTCGACCTTGAACTGGGCCTGGACGGGGGCCAGTCCGGGCAACGCGAAACCGCCGAGCGCGCCAAGGGCCAGGCGGGAAAACTGTCGACGAGATGTCATCTGGAGGTGGGGAGATGGCGTGGAATGCAGGCCGCCAGGGCGACGGCGCCACGAAAGGCCCCGGCAATATATCCCAAGGTTACAAGGGGTCCGTGACAGGCTGTGCCAAGCGCGACAGGCCGCCTCGGCACCTCGTGGCAGCATGCCGCGACGACCGTGATGCGGTGCACGCACCGCCCCGCACACAGCGCCCACGTCCCACCTCGCCGAACCTGCCGGAGCCCCCGATGGACACGCCCGCCTCACCCCCGTCCCAGACCGCCCTCGCCTTCAGCCGCTTTCCGGTCCCCGAACTGGCCGACCTGCCCGACGACCTGCGCGAGCGCATCCTCGCGGTCCAGGCCAAGGCCGGCTTCGTGCCCAACGTGTTTCTCGCGCTGGCCCATCGGCCGGACGAATGCCGCGCCTTCTTCGACTACCACGACGCGCTGATGCTGCGCCCGTCCGGCCTGAGCAAGGGCGAGAAGGAGATGATCGTCGTGGCGACCTCGGGCGCGAACCGCTGCCTGTACTGCGTGGTCGCGCACGGCGCGATCCTGCGCATCTACGAGAAGTCGCCGCTGCTGGCCGATGCCGTCGCCCTCAACCACCACAAGGCAACGCTGACGCCGCGCCAGCACGCGATGCTCGACTTCGCGCTGAAGGTCGGCGGCGACTCGGCCACCGTCAACGAAGCCGACTTCGCGACCCTGCACGGCCACGGCTTCAGCGACGAGGACATCTGGGACATCGGCGCGATCACCGCGTTCTTCGGCCTGTCCAACCGCATGGCCAACCTGATGAGCCTGATGCCCAACGCCGAGTTCTACCTGATGGGCCGCCTGCCGCGCGGCTGACGGCGTCGCGCCTCGATCACCGAGAACTCGTGCCGCGTCGGGGTCACCGCGACCGGCTCGAAGCCGGCTGCTTCCAGCAGGTCGCGGAACTCGGCCAGACCGCGTTCACGCCCGCCCAGGCCGGCCAGCATGTTCAGGTCGGTGCGGACCAGCGCCTCGTCGTGTGGCGTCGCGCCCAGCCGTTCGCCGCGCACACGTTCGACCACGACCAGCCGGGCGCCCGCCGGTGCGGCCTCGGCGCAGCGCGCCAGCAGGCGACGGCACGCGTCGTCGTCCCAGTTGTGCAGGATGCTTTTCAGCAGGTAGCGGTCGGCTCCCGGTGGCACGGCGGCGAAGAAGTCGCCGATCTCGAAACGGGCCCGTTCGGCCAGCGCGTGCTGCTCGAACAGGGCTTGCGCGCCGGGCGCAGCGTCGGCCCGGTCCAGCACCACGAGCTGCAGGCCCGGATGCGCGACCGCGATCGCCGCGCCGAGCGTGCCGATGCCGCCGCCGACATCGACCAGCGTGCCGGCGCCCTGCCAGAGGGGCAGCCGCGCCACCTCGCCGGCGACCAGCGTGGTCAGGGCCTGCATCGCCGCATGGAACAGCGTGGCGGCGGCCGGCTGGCCGTCGAGGAAGCCGTAGTGCGACCGGCCCGTCAGACGGGCGCGGGCACTGCGGCCGCTGCGCACGCTGTAGCCCAGTTCCCCCCACATCGGCCAGAGTGGCCCGCCCCACCACATCGCCATGGCGCGCAGGCTGGGTGAACCGTCGGCCGGCGCGCGGCACAAGGCCTGCCCGGCGCAGGTCAGCCGGTAACGGCCTTCGTGCCGATGCCGGCCCTGTCGGCAGACCTGCAGCACGCACAGCGCCTGAAGCAGGCGGCGCAGACCGTCCGGGTCGACATCGCAGGCTCGGGCCAGCGTCTCGGGGTCGATCCATCCGCTGGCCAGCCGGTCGGGCAGGTCCAGCAGCACGGCCGCGTTCAGGGCCTGGGTGCGCCAGCAGGCGGTGATCTGCCCGACCAGCCGGGCGCGGGCCTCGTCGCGCCGGCCGGACGGGCGCTGCGCAGGTCGATCGGCGCCCATGTTCACTCCTGCGGGATGTCGTGCGTGCGCACGAACTGGCGCCAGACCGCAGTGGCCGACTCGATCGCGGCCCCCATCTGCTGGGGCGTCCCGCCGCTGACGCGCAGACCCTGGGCCTCCATCGCGCTGCGCAGCGCCGGCTCGGCCAGTGCCCGGTTGACCTCCTGGGACAGGCGCGCCGCCAGCTCGGCGGGCGTGCCGGGCGGCGCGACCAGGCCGTTCCAGATCGGCAGCGTGTCGGTCGCGATGCCGGACTCCGACAAGGCCGGCACGCCGGGTGCAGCCTCGCTGCGGTCGGGCAAGGTCGCCAGCAGGCGCAGCTTGCCCGACCGGATGTGCGGCAGCGCGGCGGCCAGCGGGCCGATGTTGAACTGCAGCTCGCCGCTGATCAGGTCGGGCATCAGCTGCGCGCCGCCCTTGTAGGGCACGCGCAAGGCCTTCAGCCCGGCCGACTGCAGGTAGTGCTCGGTCACCAGGTACTCGCTGAGCACGCCGGTGCCATAGCTGAGCCTGTCGGGGTGGGCCTTCAGGTGCGCGGTCAGTTCCGCCACGTTGCCGGCCGGGACCTTCGGGTTGACGACGACGCCGTAGACGAGGTTCATCACCGGCGCGACCGGCACGAACTCGGCCATCGACCGGATCGGCGACTCGCGCACCAGCACCGGCAGCGCGGCCATCGACGATTGGGCCCACAGCAGCGTGTTGCCGTCGGGCGCGGCCGAGCGCACCGCCAGGATCGCGGGCACGCCATTGCCACCGGGCCGGTTCTCGACCAGGACCTGGCGGCCGAGCGCGCGCGCCATCGACTGCGCCAGCAGCCGCGCCGCCGTGTCCGATGCACCACCGGCCGGCGTGCCGACGATGATCTTCAGCGGCCCGGCCGGCTCGGCGGCATGCCCGATCGACGGCATGCCCGGGAGGGCGATCGTGGCGATCAAGGCTGCAAGGATCTGGCGCCTGTTCATCGTGGTGCTCCTGCGGTGGACGATGGGCCCACTTTAGGAAGACGATCGGCAGCGGGTAAGCCGACGGCGGCTGATCCCGGCATTAACTTCCGGTTGTGGCTCCGGTTCTGGTTCCGGGCCGGGCCAAGCCGGCTCCTGCGAGGTGCGTCTATGGACAAGCTTAAGGCCCTCCAATACTTCGTCGCGGCGGTCGAGACCGGCAGCTTCGCGCAGGCCGCGCAGCGGCTCGAGATCAGCGTGCCGGCGGTGCAGAAGCTGGTCGGTGCGCTCGAACGCAGCCTCGGCCTGGTGCTGCTCGAACGCGGGGCGCGGGGCGTGCGTCCGACGGCCAGCGGACACGACTACCTCGACCGCTGTCGTGCGCTGCTCGCCGAGGTCGACGAACTGGGGCAGGCCGAACGTCGGCTGGCCGGCGCGGGCGAACGTCCTGCCGGTCAGCTGTCGGTGGCAGCGCATCCGCAGCTCGCGCATCACGTGCTGCTGCCGGCGCTGCCACGGTTCCATGCGCTGTATCCGGACATCGAGATCGACTTCCGCGCCGTCAACCGCATCGGCGACATCGACGCCGTCAGCGCCGACGTGCTGCTGCTGCACGGCTGGCCCGAGGTACCGCCGGACTACGTGCACCGTCGGCTGGGTGGCGACCGCAGCCTGATCATGGCCGCGCCCGAACACTGGGCCGCCCGCGGCATCCCGCAGCACCCCTCCGAGCTGACCGGTCACACCTGCCTGCTGATGCGCAACCCGGTCGGCATCCTGCTCGACCTGTGGGAGTTCAAGCGCGCTCAGGAGACCGTGCAGGTCAAGGTCAAGGGCTGGATGTCCAGCAACGCCCGCGAAGCCACGCTGGACCTCGTGCTGGGCGGGCACGGCGTCGGGCGCTTCACCGAACTCACCACGCGCGATCCGATCCGGGCCGGCCGGCTGGTGCCGGTGCTGCTGGACTGGGAAGTCCAGGGCGGCCCGCCCGTCAACCTGCTGTTCAAGGGCAACGCGCGCCGCACGCCCCGCCTGCGCGCCTTCATCGACTTCACGCTGCAGTGCCTGCGCGACCTGGACGTGCGCGGCGACGGTCTGTCCGGCAGCGAACGACCGGCCTGGCACCGTCGTGGATACGGTCGCGCCTCGGCGACGCTGCGGCGTTGAATGCCGTCTGTCCGGCACCGGACACAAACCCCCTGGGGTGTCGACAGCGATAGCCAAAAACGATCCGCACGCCGATCAAGCGAGCCTCTTCGTCACCGATAACGGGGGCGGCACCGGCCATTTCCGGACCCGACTTCACCCCAGGAAGAGACATGCGACTCGAGATCAAACAGGCGTACGGCTACGGTGCGGCCATCCTGCTGCTGCTGGGCACCGTCGCCATCGGCGCGGTCGTCATGAGCGGTCGCAGCGGCCATCAGGCCGAAGAGAGCGCGACGCGCCGGTACACGTCCTACCAGCTGGCCGACGAGCTGCGCCAGAGCTCGGACGACCTGACCCGTCTGGCCCGCACCTACGTGGCGACCGGCGACGAGAAGTGGGAGCGGCAGTACCGCGAGATCCTCGACATCCGCAGCGGCAAACATGCGCGCCCCACCGGTTACGAACGGATCTACTGGGACTTCCGCGCGGCCGATCTGCCCGACACCCAGCCGCCCGGCTCGAAGGCCGCCCTGCTCGACCTGATGAAGGCGCAGGGCTTCACCGCTGCCGAGCTGGCCAAGCTGGCCGAAGCCAAGGCGAACTCAGACGACCTGGTGCGCACCGAGACGATCGCGATGAACATGGTCCAGGGCCGCTACGAGGACGGCCAGGGCGGCTACACCCGCCTGGGCACCCCCGACCGTGCCAAGGCGCTGGAGCTGATGAACGACCTGACCTATCACCAGAACAAGGCCAGGATCATGCGGCCGGTCGACGATTTCCTGCTCCTGCTGGACAGCCGCACGCAGGCCGAGGCCGACGCCGCGTCGAACAGCCGGCAACGCTGGTCGGGGCTGGCGATCGCCGCCACCGCCGCGCTGATCGTGATCCTGTTCATCGGCCTGATGTACCTGCGCCGCCGCACCCGCGACGTGATCGGCCAGGTCGGCCGGGTCGCGTCGGGCATCGCCGATGGCCGGCTCGACCAGAGCGTCGATCGCACCGTCAGCGGCGAGGAAGGCGACCTGCTGCGCAGCATGGGTCGCATGCAGACGAAGCTGGCCGACGTGGTCGGCGCCATCCGTGCCGGTGCCGACAGCGTGGCCACTGCCAGCGCCGAGATCGCGCAGGGGAACCAGGACCTCAGCCAGCGCACCGAACAGCAGGCCGCCGCGCTGCAGCAGACCGCCGCGACGATGGAGGAACTGGGCACCACCGTGCGGCACAACGCCGACAACGCCCGTCACGCCAACCAGCTGGCGCAGGGCGCCTCAACCGTCGCGGCACAGGGCGGCGAGGTGGTCGGCCGGGTGGTCAACACCATGCAGGGCATCAGCGACAGCAGCCGCAAGATCGGCGACATCATCGGCGTGATCGACGGCATCGCGTTCCAGACCAACATCCTCGCGCTCAACGCGGCAGTCGAAGCCGCCCGGGCCGGCGAACAGGGCCGCGGCTTCGCGGTCGTCGCCTCCGAGGTCCGCAGCCTGGCGCAGCGCAGCGCCGATGCGGCCAAGGAGATCAAGATGCTGATCAACCGCAGCGTCGAGCAGGTCGAACAAGGCACCGTGCTGGTCGATCAGGCCGGCAAGACCATGGTCGACATCGTCGGCTCGATCCAGCGCGTCAGCGACATCGTCGCCGAGATCTCGTCAGCCAGCACCGAACAGAGCGCCGGTGTCCTGGAGGTCGGCCAGGCGGTCGACCAGATGGACCGCGCCACCCAGCAGAACGCCGCGCTGGTCGAGGAAAGCGCTGCGGCGGCCGAGAGCCTGAAGGTCCAGGCCAACCAGCTGGTGGAGGCGGTCTCGGTGTTCCGGCTGTCAGCCGCCGCCTGAGCTCACGCCGGCACGGCGCTCCAGCCGCCGACCGCGCGCCGCAGGAAGCCGTCGTCGCCGTCGAAGCGCCACAGGTGCAGCCAGCCGTTCTCGACCAGCTGGCGCACGACCGCGTGGCGTGCGATGACGCGGTCGATCGCCTCGGCCGGCGCGTCGATCACGACCGTCAGCCGCAGCGGCTCGTGGCGCCATTGCTGGCCGTCGTGCAGGGACTGGCGCGACAGGCCGATGCGCAGGTCGCCGCCATTGCCCTCGAACACGCCGATGCGCCCGCCGACGACGTTGTGCAGCACCTTGTTGCCGCTGCCCAGGCGCTTCGGGTCGCTGGTCGAGGCGTGGTATTGCCAGTTGATCCAGTGCGTCACCAGCATCGGCGCGGTCATCAGCAGTTCCAGCAGGCTGCCGTCGAGGTCCTGGCCGGCGTCGTAGTCATGCAGGAAGACGCGGCCGCCGAGCGACACGCCGCGGCTGCGCGAACGCGGCGCGATCAGGAAGGCGGCGTTGCCCGCCAGGCCCCATTCCGGCCGCGTCTGGGCGACGTCGTTGGCGCGCCGGCGCAGCTGGTCGACCAGCACGGCGGGCGGCTGGGTCGGGTCCAGTCCGAGCGTCGGGGCGCGCTCGCGCCGCACCCGGTCGCCCGCCTGGACGAAGCTCGCCTGCAGCCGGCCCCAGCGTGCCCGCGCCGGGGCGTCGAGCAGGTCGAGGTCGTAGGCCTCGATCTCGTCGGTGGTCGTGTTGTGCAGCACCGCGATGAAGGCCACGTCCTCGGGCAGGTCGATGCCGCGCGCGAGCAGGCCTTCCTGGACATCGGGTTCGTTCAGCAGCCGCGCCAGCGCACGCGCATTGACCTCGCCGGTCTGGCCGCAGCAGGCGCCACAGTCCAGCGCGGCGGCCTGGGCGTTGTTCGCGCTCTGGCTGCCGTGGCCGACCAGCAGCACCATCGGGGCCATCGCGGGCGCCAGGCCCATCGCGTTCAGCACCCGCATGGCCAGGTCGACCTTGGTGTCGAGGTCGACACCTGACAGGACCGGCCGGCAGACCGGGCGGTAGCGCGGCGCCAGGCCCTCGCCATCGGGCGAACGGCGGGCGGCGGGCGACACGTTCAGGCAGCCGGCCAGCGCGCCCAGGTAGCCCGCACCGATCGCCTCCACCGACGAGAACGCCGCGCCCGGCCAGCGGCTGCCGGCGCGCCACTGCTCGGTCCGCTCGAAGCGCTGTTGGCGATCCTCGCGGGCCGGCTCTTGCAGCGCGTCGCCCTGCGGGCCGAAGTCCATCAGGGTCTCGGCCACCCGGTCGGTCACGTCCAGCGCCGGTGCCAGCAGGCCCGGCAGCTGCGGCCGGCGCGCCTCCGTCGCCAGCGGCGTGTAGGCCACCGGCAGGCCGAAGAAGCCGGCAAAGCCGACCGTCTGGACAGTGGGGCAGCCCGCCTCGATCGCCCGGCGCAACGGTTCGCTGCGCACGTCGATGCAGAAGGCGGCCTGCACCTCGACCGCAGGCTTCGGTGCCAGCTGCGGCGCAGGCCTGGCGACGGCCCGCAGCCGCTGCTTCAGGTCGCGCTGGTAGCCGATCTCGTAGGCCAGCTGCCAGACCTCGTCGACCAGCAGGGCCACCTCTGCCTGCTGCAGCAGCGCCGGTGCGCACTCCCAGGCCACCTGCAGCGTCACGAAGGCACGCTGCGCGGCGCGGTCGTCGCGGCACTCCAGCAGGATCGCGCCCCAGGCCAGCCGGATCGCCAGCAGGTCACGCAGATGGCTGTCGTCGCGACCGGCCTGGCGCGCCTCCCAGCCCAGCCAGGCGCACCACGAGGCCCAGCCGTTCACGGTCAGCAGGACGGCCTCCAGGTAGTCGGCCCAGACCTCCTCGGGCAGCCCGAGGCGGCGCAGCACCCAGCGTTCGGCATCCTCGCGCGTGGCGGGCAAGGCCGACAGGCCGCGACCGAGTCCGGGCAGGCCCATCAGCACGCCGATGCCGTGGTCATGCGTCAGCGTCTCGCGCCAGAAGGCGTAGAGCCCGCCGCTGCGGTCGGGTTGCCAGTCGGCCTGATGGGTGTCGAAGTAGGCCGCGCAGACCTGGCTGACCTGGTGCGTGATGGCCTGCCGCCACGACAGGCGGTCACCTGCGCGCGGGTCGTCGTCCAGCACGTCGATCAGCAAGGGCAGATGCGGCAGTTCGGGCGTCCGGGCGAGCGCTGCAATGGCGCGTGCGGTGTCCAACCCTGCCAACCGTGCATCGGGGCTTTGCGCCAGCGCCTGCACGACATCGTGGGCGACGATGCGGCCGGTCGCCCAGGCCTGCCGCAGCTGATCGCGCGGCGGAAAGACGCGGATGTCGCCCAGCACCGCCATGCGCGCGGCGACCGTGCGCACCGGCAGACCGATGCGCTCCCAGTGCGGGTTGACGGCGATCGCGCGGTCCAGTGGCCAGGCCGGCGCGATGGCCTTGCAGGCCTGCGCGCAGGCGCGCTCGACCTGCTGCTGGAAGGTCATCTCGGGCTGGTCGGCCAGCAGCGGCTGGCGGATCGTCTCGACGTGCGGCGTCAGCTGGATGTCCATGGGGTCGTCCTTGTGGTGGTTCAGGTCTTGGTGGCGGGCGTCCAGCGTGCCGGCCAGGCACGCAGCGCGGCGCGGGTCACGTGTTCATCGATGTAGAAGCCGGCATGGCTCCAGCGGCGCCAGGTCGACAGGGCCTCGGGCCGCACCTGCAGCATCGCCAGGCAGACGTACAGCGCGGTCATGCCGACCAGTGCCACCAGGCCGGCGACGCCGTCGGGCGAGTCCACCGTGCCCAGCGGCAGCGCATGGCCGAGCCACGCCGCCAGCGTCATGCCGGTCACGAGACCGAGGCCGGTCAGCAGGCTGCGCACGGTGCCGGCGACGTCACCGCCGGGCGTCTTCGCGCGCCACAGCATCGGCGCCCAGGCCAGGGCCAGCACGGCGGTCCACCACCACGGCCAGGGGGAGCCCGGCACCAGGGTCGTGACCAGCACCAGCAGACCCGCCAGCCAGCCGGCGGTCAGCAGCGGAGCCGCGAGCACGCTGGCGACCGAGACGCTGCCGGCGTTGCGCATCATCTGCAGGCGGGTTTCCTCGACCGCCCGCGACGCCGTCAGGAAGGCGTGGGCCTTGTAGAGCGAATGGCCGACCAGGTGCAGCAGCGCGAGGGTGTACAGGCCCAGGCCGCACTCCATCACCATGAAGCCCATCTGCGCGACGGTCGACCAGGCCAGCCGCACCTTGATGCTGATGCGCGTCAGCATCACCAGCCCGGCGAGCAGCGCGCTCGCCAGCCCGAAGGCGACCAGCAGCCAGCGCGCGACCGGCGCCTGATCGAGCAGCGGCGCGAAGCGGATCAGCACGACCGCGCCCAGGTTGATCACGCCGGCGTGCAACAGCGCAGACACCGGCGTCGGCGCCTCCATCACCTGGATCAGCCAGCCGTGCACCGGCAGCAGCGCCGTGCGCAACACCACCGCCAGCGCGAGCAGCACGGCGCTGGCCTGCAGCGCGACCGAGGGCGCGCCGGACTCGAGGTGCAGCCACAGCGCCGACAGCGAGCCCGAGCCGGTGACCGACCAGGCCAGCGCGGCAGCGACGATCAGCAGCAGGTCGGCAGCCCTGTCGGCCAGGCGCTTCTTGTGCGCCGCCAGCAGCGCGAACGGCCGGTCGGCGTAGAAACACAGCAGGCGCTCCAGCGCCACACCGACAGCGGCCCAGGCCGCGATCAGCACCAGCCAGTGGTCGGCCAGCAGCATCAGGTGGACACCGGCCAGCACAGCGCCGAACGCGGCGATGAACCGCGTCTGGCCCGGTTCGCCCTCCAGGTAGCGCGATGCATACGCGGCGATCACCGTGCCGAGCCACTGCACCAGCAGGGCCACCCAGGCGGCGGCCAGCGTGGTGGTCAAGCCGGCCCACGAGGCCTGGGTCGCATCCGAGCCGACGAGCAGTTGCAGGCCGAGACTGATCGCCGTGCCGGCCAGTGCGGCCAGCGCGAGCCGGCGCAGGCGTTGCCGGGCGGATGGCACGTCGGCGGTGCGCCAGAGCGACGTCGCCAGCAGCATCAAGGCGGCCGGCAGCACGGCGCTGGCGAGCAGAAACAAGGAGGTCAGGGTCATGGTGGCCACATCGATTCGGGGATGGGCGGATGGTGCGGCCCCGTCGTGGTTCTGTAAAATTCATTTATACGAACCGATCAATCCATAAAACAGAACCGTGAAGCTCGAAAGCCTCAACTTCCACCACCTCTTCTACTTCTGGCGCGTGGCCAAGACCGGTCACCTGACGCGAGTGGCGACCGAGCTGCACGTCTCTCAGTCGGCCCTGTCGAACCAGATCCGCCAGCTGGAGGACGCCCTGGGCGAGCCGCTGTTCGAACGCACCGGCCGCCGTCTGGTGCTGACCGAGACGGGGCAGCTCGCGCTGTCCTATGCCGAGAACATCTTCGGCCTCGGCCAGGAACTGCTCGGCCGGCTGCAGGGCCGCAGCGAAGGGCTGGTGCGGCTGCGCGTGGGCAGCGTCGCGACGCTGTCACGCAACTACCAGGAGAACTGGATCCGCCCGCTGCTGGCCGACCCGACCGTGACGCTGTCGCTGGAGTCCGGCCTGCTCGACGACCTGCTCGCCCGTCTGCTGCAGCACCAGCTCGACGTGGTGCTGGCCAACGACGCCGTGCCGGCCGACCCGGACCGCCCGCTGCACTGCCGCTTCCTGGGCAGCCAGCCGATCTCGCTGGTCGGACCGGCGTCGCTGTGGCAGGGCCGCACGCTGCGCATCCCGGAAGACCTCGGCGGCTGCGACCTCGCCCTGCCCGGCCCGCGCCACGCGCTGCGCGGCCAGTTCGACGCCCTCTGCGTGGCAGCCGGCGTCACGCCACGCGTGCGCGCCGAGGTCGACGACATGGCCATGCTCCGCCTCGTCGCCCGCGACAGCGGTTGGCTGACCGTCCTGCCCGAGGTCGTCGTTCAGGACGAACTGCGCACCGGCACGCTGGTGACGGTCGGCCGCTCGACCCGTCTGCAGGAACACTTCTACGCCATCACGACCCTGCACCGGCACCGGCTGGAGCGGCTGGAGCAATTGCTGGCGCAGGCGCCGGTGCTGGGGGATGAACCAGCGGCTGGGCGAGACGAGGCGACGCAGCGCCCGGGGCCGTCAAGCGTCTGACGGGCCCGGCCGCCAGCCGGTCCGATGCGCCCAGTCTTCCGCCGCGAGGTAGATCAGGTCGACCGCAGGATCCTTGACGTCGGGGTAGTCCTCGTGATCCCGCAGGCTGGCCACCAGACGCCGCTTCAGCTCGCCGTAGGCGGCGGCCATCGGCGGATGCGCGATCAGGAAGTCGCGGAACAGCAAGGCATAAAGCTGGTTCGGCCGGCCGGTGACGCGGACATGCAGGTTCACCCGCCGTTCGCCGTCCGGCTCCAGGAAGAACAGCTTGGCCCAATCCTCGTCAGGTCCTGCCGCACCTGGCGGCCGATGGTCGCGCCAGACGCCTTCCGGCGCCCTGAAACCCGCCGCCTTCAGGCGGTCCGACACCGGCGCGCCGAGGTCCTGCACGCTGACCTGGACGTCCAGCACGTCCTTGGCGCAGAGCCCCGGGACAGCGGTCGAGCCGATGTGGTCGATCCGGATCGCGAGCGAGCCGAGCTGCTGGCGCAGGCGCGCGCCGAGGGTCCGGAAGCCGGTCGGCCAGTCAGGGTTGGAGGGGTGAAGCGTGATCATCGGAGAGGGGTCCAGACGAGGCTCCGGTGTCGCCCCGGGACGATCACCTCACGACACGTCCCGTCGCCTCACATCAGCACGATGTCGTACTGCTCCGGATTCATCGACGCCTCCGCCTGCAGCGAGATCGGCTTGCCGATGAAGTCGCTCAGGCCGGCGAGGTGCTGGCTTTCCTCGTCGAGCAGCATCTCGACGACGGCGGCGCAGGCGATGACGCGGAATTCCTTCGGGTTGAACTGGCGCGCCTCGCGCAGGATCTCGCGCAGGATGTCGTAGCAGACGCTGCGGGCGGTCTTGGTCTGGCCGCGGCCGCTGCAGGTCGGGCACGGTTCGCACAGCATGTGGGCCAGCGATTCGCGGGTGCGCTTGCGGGTCATCTCGACCAGGCCGAGCTGGGTGAAGCCGCTGATCGTCGTCTTGGTGCGGTCGCGCGCCAGCTGCTTGCGCAGTTCGGCCAGCACCTGGTCCTGGTGCTCGCTGCGGGACATGTCGATGAAGTCGATGATGATGATCCCGCCCAGGTTGCGCAGGCGCAGCTGGCGGGCGATGGCCTGGGCGGCCTCGAGGTTGGTCTTGAAGATCGTGTCGTCGAAGTTGCGCGCGCCGACGTAGCCGCCGGTGTTGACGTCGATGGTGGTCAGCGCCTCGGTCTGGTCGATCACGAGGTAGCCGCCGGACTTCAGCTCGACCCGCCGGCCCAGGGCCTTCTCGACCTCCTGGTCGATGCTGAAGAGGTCGAAGATCGGCCGCTCGCCCCGGTAGTGCTGCAGCCGCCCGACCGCGCTGGGCGTGTACTGGGTGCCGAAGGCGCGCAGCAGCTCGAACTGCATGCCCGAGTCGATCCGGATCGACTGCGTGTGTTCGTTGACCAGGTCGCGCAGCACGCGCTGGGTCAGGTTCAGGTCCTCGTGCAGCAGCGCCCCGGCAGGGCTCTTGAGGGCCAGCGCGCGCATCGTCGCCCAGGTCTTGCGCAGGTAGGCGATGTCGTCGGCGAGCTCGCGGTCATCGGCATCCTCGGCATTGGTGCGCAGGATGAAGCCGCCACCGCCACCGCTCTCGCGCGTGCCGACCAGCGCGGCCATGCGCTGGCGCAGCTGCTCGCGCAGCTCGGGCGAGCCGATCTTCTGCGAGATGCCGATGTGGTCGTCCTGCGGCAGGTAGACCAGCAGCCGGCCGGCCACGCTGATCTGGGTCGACAGCCGCGCGCCCTTGGTGCCGATCGGGTCCTTGATGACCTGCACGACCAGGCTCTGGCCCTCGAAGACCAGCTTCTCGATCGGCGGCATCGACGCCGCGTCGACGTGCGGTCCGCGGCCATGCGGCTGACCGGCGACGTGGACGTCGGCGACGTGCAGGAAGGCTGCGCGTTCGAGGCCGATGTCGATGAACGCGCTCTGCATGCCGGGCAGCACGCGCGCGACCTTGCCGAGGTAGACGTTGCCGACGAGGCCGCGTTCGAGCGTGCGTTCGAGGTGCAGTTCCTGCACCGCACCGTTCTCGACCACCGCCACGCGGGTTTCCTGCGGCGACCAGTTGACCAGGATGTCTTGCATGCTCAAGCGTGCTTTCGTGGGCCGGCCAGGCGGCGCGGCGGACTCGGGAACTTCGTCGGGGTGGGGTACGCGGCCGGCGGCCGACGGATCACGTCAGAGCGGCCAACCGTAGCGCCGCAGCAGCACGGCGGTCTCGTGCAGCGGCAGGCCCATGATGCCCGAATGGCTGCCGTGAACGACGCTGGCCCAGGCACCGGCACGGCCCTGGATGCCGTAGGCGCCGGCCTTGCCCATCGGCTCGCCGGTGTCGACATAGGCGCGGATCTGGCGCGGCGTCAGCGGCTCGAAGCGCACCCGCGAGACCTGCAGCGCCGCCTCGGTCCGGCGCGCGGTGCCGACCGCGACGGCGGTCAGGACGCGGTGTTCACGCCCGGCCAGCTCGGCCAGCATCGCGCAGGCATGGTCGGCGTCGACCGGCTTGGCCAGGATGCGCCGGCCGATCGCCACGGTCGTGTCGGCACACAGGATCGGCGCGGCCGGCAGGCCAAGGGTCTTCAGGCGACGCCGCGCGGCATCGAGCTTGGCGGCGGTGACCCGCTGCACATAGGCCGCCGGCGACTCGCCGCGACGTTCGGCTTCGAGCGCCTCGGCGTCCTCGTCCGGCGCCGGCAGCAGCGGCCGGTGGACGATGCCGAGCTGGTCCAGCAGCTGGGCCCGGCGCGGGCTCTGGGAAGCGAGGTACAGCCAGTCGGGACGTGGCATGGCGCGGGGGGCCTCAGGTCAATCGTGGTGATGCGCGGTGCTCATTCGCGGTGGTACGGATGGCCGATCGACAGCGTCCACGCGCGGTACAGGGCCTCGGCCAGCATGACGCGCACGAAGGCGTGCGGCAGGGTGAGGTCCGACAGCCGCAGGCTCTCGTCGGCGGTGGCGCGCAAGGCCGGATCGAGCCCGTCCGGGCCACCGACCAGCAACGCGGCGTCGCGGCCGTCGAGCTGCCAGGCCTTCAGCCGTTCGGCCAGCTGGACGGTGGTGACGCGGGTGCCGCGTTCGTCGAGCACGACCCGGCGGGCGCCCTTCGGGATCGCGGCCTCGATGCGCTGGGCCTCGGCTGCCATCAGCGCGTCGACCGGCTTGCCGCTCTGGCGCGACTCGGTCTTGACCGCCTTCAGCTCCAGCCGCAGCTCGGGCGGGAAGCGCTTGGCGTAGTCGGCGTAGGCCTCGTCGGCCCAGCCGGGCAGACGCTGGCCGACGGCCACCAGCAGCAGCTTCACCCGCAGCCTCGCCGGATCAGGCGCTGCGCTTGCGGGCCGGAGCCTTGGCGGGAGCCTTCGGGGCCGGGGCCTTCGCGGCGGTCTTGGCCGGGGCCTTCGGTGCCGTCTTCGCTGCGGTCTTCACGGCCGTCTTGGCGGCCGTCTTGGCAGCCGTCTTGCGGGCCGTCGTCTGCGTCGCCGTCTTGACGGCGGTCGTCGGCGCCTTGCGCTTGACGACCTTGCCCTCGGGCAGCACGACCAGCGACTGCACGGTGGTCGGGGCGCGACGGCCGGTCGTGCCGGTCGTCTTGCGGGCGACCGCCTTGCGGCCGACCGCCGTGCCGGGGGCGTCGGCCTTGCCGGCGTTCGGAGCGGTCTTGGAAGCCGGCTTGCGCGCGGCGGTCTTCGAGGTCTTGCGGGCCGGGCGGGCCATCGCGCGCTGGGTCAGGCCGTCCTCGTCATCGTCGACGCGGGTCTGCGAGGCGCGCACGGCGTTGTCGGCTGCGGTCAGGTGGTCGTCACGGCTGACGCGCGGGCTGCGGCGCTTGGCGGCAGGCGCGGGAGCGGGCGTCTCGTCCTCTTCCTCGACCGGCTCGCTGGCCTTGACCAGGCCGCCCTTGGCGGCGCCGAGCTTGATGCGGACCTGCTTGCCGCCCCAGATCTCTTCGAGGTGGTAGTACTGGCGGATCGCGGGTTGCATGACGTGAACGACGGCCGCGCCGCAGTCCACGATGATCCATTCGCCGTTGTCGCCACCCTCGGTGCTGAGGATCTGGCCGCCGGCGCTGCGGACCGCGTCGCGCACGCTCGCGGCCAGCGCGTTGGTCTGGCGATTGCTCGTGCCCGAGGCGATCACCACGCGCTCGAACAGCGGCGAGAGGTGTTCGGTGTTGTAGACGACGATGTCCTGCGCCTTGACGTCTTCGAGACCGTCGACGATGGCACGTTGCAGCTTGCGGATGTCCATGCGGGTGGTGTTTGGTGCGTTCTTGTCAGGGACGCTGTTGGGGGGCGCCAGGTGACGGGCGGTCGGGGGCGTTGACCGGTCCTGCGTCGGGCGATGCGGGCCTGTCCACAGGCTGCGCGGGGTCGGGATGGTACAGCCCCCGCCGTTCGATGAGATCGGCCACGCCCGGCGCAAGCCAGCCGGGCGCGAGAAGCTGCGCGGACTCGCCGCCCGCGAGCCGCCGCCGGATCGCCGTGGCGCTGGCCGGATGGGGCGGCATCGGCACGACCTGCCAGCGGTGCGGCACGCCGGCCAGTTCCGGCGACGGCACCGGCTCGACGCCGTCGCGCGCGGCCACCGCCAGAGCGACCCGGCCGAGCAGCTCGCGCCAGTCGCGCCAGCTGGTGAAGTTGGCGTGCTGGTCCTGGCCGATCAGCAGCCACCAGTCGACGTCCGGCGACTCGGCGGCCTGCAGCGCCCGCACGGTCTCGATCGTGTAGCTGGGCCCGCTGCGGTCAACCTCGATGCGCTCGACGCGCTGGCCGGGCGCATCGGCAATCGCCGCCTCGACCATCGCGACACGCTCGTCGGCCGGTGCCAGCTGGCGGCCGGCCTTCTGCCAGGGCTGGCCGGCGACGACCCAGCGCAGTTCGTCCAGACCCAGCGCCTGCACGGCCGCATCGGCCAGGGCCCGGTGACCCTGGTGGACCGGGTCGAAGCTGCCGCCGAACAGGCCGATGCGGCGCCGCGCACGGGCCGGCATCGGCGCGGCCATCTCAGGCCCCGACGCCCAGCCAGTCGCGCGGGCGCAGGAAGTCGGTGTAGAGCCGCGCCTCGGGCGTGCCGGGCTCGGGCGACCACTGGTAGCGCCAGTCGGCCTGCGGCGGCATCGACATCAGGATCGATTCGGTCCGGCCGCCGGACTGCAGGCCGAACAGCGTGCCGCGGTCCCAGACGAGGTTGAACTCGACGTAGCGACCGCGCCGGTAGCGCTGGAAGTCGCGTTCGCGCTCGCCGTAGGGCGTGTCGCGGCGGCGCTGGGCGATCGGCAGCCAGCCCTTGAGCAGCGCGTCGCCGACGTCGCGCAGCATCGCGAAGCTGCCCTCGGGACCGAGCTCGGCGAAGTCGTCGAAGAAGATGCCGCCGATGCCACGCGGCTCGTTGCGGTGCTTCAGGAAGAAGTACTCGTCGCACCAGCGCTTGAAGCGCGGATACAGCGCCGCGTCGTGCGGCGCCAGCGCGTCGTGGCAGGCCTGGTGGAAGTGGACCGCGTCTTCCTCGACGCCGTAGTAGGGCGTCAGGTCCATGCCGCCGCCGAACCAGCGCACCGGCACGCCGGCGTTCGGGCCCTGCGTCGGCGTGGCCGACAGCATGCGCACGTTCATGTGCACGGTCGGCACATGCGGGTTGCGGGGGTGGAAGACCAGCGACACGCCCATCGCCTCGAACGGCGCGCCGGCCAGTTCCGGCCGATGCTGCGTGGCCGACGGCGGCAGCGCCGTGCCGCGCACCTGCGAGAACGCGCAGCCACCGCGTTCGAGCAGCTCGCCGCCCTCGACCAGCCGGGTGATGCCCTTGCCTTCGAGCTTGCCGCCGGGCGGGCGCTCCCAGGCGTCGGTGATGAAGGCATGGCCGTCCTGCGCAGCCAGCGTGCTGCAGATGTGGTCCTGCAGGCCCAGCAGATAGCTGCGGACGGTGTCGTTGCTCAGCGAGGTGTCAGGCATGGCCGGCGTTCCCGTTCAGCGCTTGATGGCGCGATGGCCGATGTCGCGGCGGTACTGCATGCCGTCGAACTGGATGCCCTGCAGGCCCTGGTAGGCGCGCTGCTGGGCCGCCTTGACCGAGTCGCCGAGGCCGGTGACGCACAGCACGCGACCGCCGCTCGTGACGACCTGGCCCTGGGCGTCGATCGTGGTGCCGGCGTGGAAGACCATGCAGTCCTCCGTCTCGGCCGGCAGGCCGCGGATGACGTCGCCCTTGCGCGGCGCGTTCGGGTAGCCGCCAGCGGCCAGCACGACGCCCAGCGCGACGCGGCGATCCCAGTCCAGCTGGACCGTGTCGAGCGTGCCGTCGGTGGCATGCAGCAGCACCTCCAGCAGGTCGCTCTTCAGGCGCATCAGGATCGGCTGCGTCTCGGGGTCGCCCATGCGGGTGTTGAACTCGAGCGTCTTGACCTGGCCCTGCGCATCGATCATCAGGCCGGCGTAGAGGAAGCCGGTGAAGGGCACGCCGTCGCGGGCCATGCCGGCGATGGTCGGGCCGATGATCTCGTGCATCACCCGGTTGTGGATGTTGGGCGTGACCACCGGCGCGGGCGAGTACGCGCCCATGCCGCCGGTGTTGGGGCCGGTGTCGCCGTCGCCGATGCGCTTGTGGTCCTGGCTGGTCGCCAGCGGCAGCACGTTGCGGCCGTCGCACAGCACGATGAAGCTGGCTTCCTCGCCCTGCAGGAATTCCTCGATCACCACGCGCGCGCCGCCGCTGTTGTGCTGCACGCCCAGCGTGTTGTCGCCCAGCATCCAGTCGACCGCCTCATGCGCCTCGGCCAGCGTCATCGCCACCACCACGCCCTTGCCGGCGGCCAGTCCGTCGGCCTTGATGACGATCGGGGCGCCGATCCGGTCGACGTAGGCATGGGCGGCGGCCACGTCGGTGAAGGTGTCGTAGGCGGCGGTCGGGATGCCATGCCGCTTCATGAAGGCCTTGGCAAAGGCCTTCGAGCTCTCGAGCTGCGCGGCGGCCTGGGTCGGGCCGAAGATGCGCAGGCCGCGACGGCGGAACTCGTCGACCACGCCCTGCGACAGCGGCGCCTCGGGGCCGACGACGGTCAGGCCGATCTTCTCGGCTTGCGCGAAGTCGGCCAGCGCCTGGACGTCGCTCAGCGCGACGTTGTGCAGCGCAGGGCTCAGCGCGGTGCCGCCGTTGCCGGGCGCGACGAAGACCTTCTGCACACGCGGCGAGGCCGCGAGCTTCCAGGCCAGGGCGTGCTCGCGGCCGCCGGAACCGATCACCAGGACTTTCATGGGGAAACGTGTGTGGGAGGTGGAGGCAGGAACGACGCTCACGCGTCGATCTCGGCGTTGTGGAAGACGTCCTGCACGTCGTCGAGATCCTCGATGACGTCGAGCAGCTTCTGCATCCGCGCGGCATCGTCGCCGCTCAGCGGGATGCTGTTCTCGGCACGCCAGGTGACCTCGGCAATCTCGGCCTTCAGGCCGGCGGCCTCGAGGGCTTCCTTGACCGCCTCGAAGGCGGCCGGCGGGGTCAGCACCTCGATGGCGCCGTCGTCGTCGCTGATCACGTCATCGGCGCCGGCTTCCAGCGCGATCTCCATGACCTGGTCCTCGGACGTGCCCGGCGCGAACACCAGCTGGCCGCAGTGCTTGAACTGGAACGCCACCGAGCCTTCGGTGCCGAGGTTGCCGCCGTACTTGCTGAAGGCATGACGGACCTCGGCGACGGTGCGCACGCGGTTGTCGGTCATGGTGTCGACGATGATGGCCGCGCCGCCGATGCCGTAGCCCTCGTAGCGGATCTCCTCGTAGGTGACACCTTCGAGCGAGCCGGTGGCCTTGTCGATGTTGCGCTTGACCGTGTCGGCGGGCATGTTGGCCGCCTTGGCCTTCTCGACCGCCAGCCGCAGGCGCGGGTTGGCGGTGATGTCGCCGCCACCCTGGCGGGCGGCGACCATGATCTCTCGGATCACGCGGGTCCAGACCTTGCCGCGCTTCTCGTCCTGGCGGCCTTTGCGGTGCTGGATGTTGGCCCACTTGGAATGTCCGGCCATGGATGCTCCTGATGCGTCGTCGGATGGGCGCCGGCAGAGGCGTCACGGCTGGCGGAACCGTGCCCTCTCAGAGCCGGTGCCCCGGGTTTCTTCGATAGACTGCCATTCTACTTTTGGCCCTGAGCCTCACCCCCCGGAGACCCAACGATGGCCGACCCGATCCTGCTCGCCCAGCATGGCGAGATCCGCTGCGAACTGCTGCCCGCGCTCGCCAACCGGCACGGGCTCATCACCGGTGCCACCGGCACCGGCAAGACCATCACGCTGCAGAAGCTGGCCGAGAGCCTGTCGGCGATCGGCGTGCCGGTCTTCATGGCCGACGTCAAGGGCGACCTGACCGGCATCAGCCAGAAGGGTGGCGACAACCCGAAGCTGCTGAAGATCCTGGCCGAACGCGGCCTCGACACGCCCGAATGGGCCGCCTGCCCGACCACGCTGTGGGACGTCTTCGGCAAGCAGGGCCACCCGGTGCGCGCGACCGTCTCGGACATGGGTCCGCTGCTGCTGGCGCGCATGCTCAACCTCAACGAGACACAGCAGGGCGTGCTGTCGCTGGCCTTCAAGATCGCCGATGACAACGGCCTGCTGCTGCTGGACCTGAAGGACCTGCGCGCGATGCTGCAGCACGTCGGCGAGAACGCGTCGACCTTCCAGACCGAGTACGGCAACATCAGCGCGGCTTCGGTCGGCGCGATCCAGCGCGGCCTGATGCAGATCGACGAACAGGGCGGCGACCAGTTCTTCGGCGAGCCGATGCTGTCGATCGACGACTTCATGCAGACGGTCGACGGCCGGGGCGTCGTCAACATCCTCGCCGCCGACCAGCTGATGGCCTCGCCGCGGCTCTACGCGACCTTCCTGCTGTGGATGCTGTCCGAGCTGTTCGAGACCCTGCCCGAGGTTGGCGACCTGGACAAGCCCAAGCTGGTCTTCTTCTTCGACGAGGCCCACCTGCTGTTCAAGGACGCGCCGGCCGCGCTGGTCGAACGCATCGAGCTGGTCGTCCGGCTGGTGCGCTCCAAGGGCGTCGGCGTCTACTTCGTGACGCAGAACCCGCTCGACATCCCCGACGCCGTGCTCGGCCAGCTCGGCAACCGCGTCCAGCATGCGCTGCGCGCCTTCACGCCGCGTGACCAGAAGGCGGTCAAGTCGGCCGCCGAGACGATGCGCGCCAACCCCGGCCTGGACATCTCGACGGCGATCACCGAACTCGGCGTCGGCGAGGCCCTGGTCAGCCTGCTTGACGAAAAGGGCCGCCCGGGCGTGACCCAGCGTGTCTTCATGCTGCCGCCGGGCAGCCGCGTCGGTCCGATCGACGCGGCGCAGCGCCAGGCGCTGCTGGACGGCTCGCTGGTGGCGGGCGTCTACGAGAAGACCGTCGACCGCGAATCGGCCTACGAGATCCTCAAGGGCCGCGCCGGCCAGGGTGCCGGCAGCACGGCGGCGGCGCAGCCCATGTCCGGTCAGGCCGGTCAAGCCGGACAAGACGGCGCCCCGGCGCAGGACGGCGGCGGCAGCGACCTGGCCGGCAGCGTGATGAGCGGCCTGGGCAGCCTGCTGTTCGGCACCACCGGCCCGCGCGGCGGCCAGCGCGACGGCATCGCCCAGGTGCTGGTCAAGTCGGCCGTGCGCCAGGTCGGCTCCAGCGTCGGCCGCGAGATCGTGCGCGGCGTGCTGGGCTCGCTGCTGGGCGGCTCGACCGGCACGCGCCGCCGCCGCTGAGGTCGTCAGGCCGACGGACCGCCGTCGGCATCACCACCCCTCCCCATCCCTACCTCCAACCAGTCCCCACGCCCCGCATGAGCGCACCCTCCAGCGACGCCAACCCGGCCGCCGTCAAGCCCGCCAACTTCCTGCGCACGATCATCGAGCGCGACCTCGAGGCCGGCACCTACGCCCAGCGCCACTTCGCCGGCACGCCCGGCGATGCGGCCCACCATGCCGCCGGACCGCTGGACGCCGCCCGCGTGCGCACCCGCTTCCCGCCCGAGCCGAACGGCTACCTGCACATCGGCCACGCCAAGAGCATCTGCCTGAACTTCGGCCTGGCGCGCGACTACGGTGGCGTCTGCCACATGCGCTTCGACGACACCAACCCGGAGAAGGAAGAGCAGGAATACGTCGACGGCATCCTCGACGCGGTGCGCTGGCTCGGCTTCGGCTGGGACGCGCCCGACGCGACGGCGCCCGGCGGCTCGCGCAGCCACCTGTTCTACGCCAGCAGCTACTTCGACTTCATGTACCGCGCCGCCGAGCACCTGATCGAACGCGGCCTGGCCTATGTCGACGAGCAGACGCCCGACGAGATGCGGCGCAACCGCGGCGACTTCACGACGCCCGGCACCGACAGCCCCTTCCGCAGCCGCAGCCCGGCCGACAACCTGGCCCGCTTCCGCGAGATGCGCGACGGCGTGCATGCCGACGGCGCGATGGTCCTGCGCGCGAAGATCGACATGGCCTCGCCCAACATCAACCTGCGCGACCCGGCCCTCTACCGCATCAAGCACGCCGAACATCACGCGACCGGCAAGGCCTGGTGCATCTACCCGATGTACACCTTCGCGCACCCGATCGAGGACGCGCTGGAGCGCATCACCCACTCGATCTGCACGCTCGAATTCGAGGACCAGCGCCCGTTCTACGACTGGCTGCTCGAACGCCTCGCCGAAGGTGGCCTGCTGGCCCAGCCGCTGCCGAAGCAGTACGAGTTCGCGCGGCTGAACATGACCTACATCATCACCAGCAAGCGCAAGCTCAAGCAGCTGGTCGACGAGGGCCATGTCAGCGGCTGGGACGATCCGCGCATGCCCACCATCGTCGGCCTGCGCCGGCGCGGCTACACGCCCGAGAGCCTGCAGCTGCTCGCCGAACGCACCGGCGCGAGCAAGGCCAACAGCTGGATCGACTACAGCTGGCTGGACATCGCGCTGCGCGACGACCTGGAAGGCAAGGCCGCGCGCGCGATGGCCGTGATCGACCCGGTCAAGCTCGTGCTGACCAACTGGGCCGAGGTCTTCGGCAGCGACGGCCATGTCGAGGCCTGCGGCGCCCCGGCGCACCCGCAACGACCGGAGCTGGGTCAGCGCCAGTTCGGCCTGGGCCGCGAGGTCTGGATCGAGCGCGACGACTACGCCGAGCAGCCGCCCAAGGGCTTCTTCCGGCTGTTCCCGGGCAACAAGGTGCGCCTCAAGTACGGCTACGTGATCGAGTGCACCGGCGCCGAGAAGGACGCCGACGGCCACGTCACCGCCGTGCTGGCGCGTGTCGTGCCCGACACCAAGAGCGGCACGCCGGGCGCCGACAGCGTCAAGGTCAAGGGCGTGATCACTTGGGTCGGCGTGCACGACGGCATCGCCGCCGAGCTGCGCCTGTACGACCGCCTGTTCAGCGAGGCCCAGCCCGATGCCGGCGGCAAGGACTTCCTGAGCGCCCTGAACCCGGCCAGCAAGAAGGTCACGACCGGCTACCTCGAACCGTCGCTGCGCGGTGCGGCACCGGACCAGCGCTTCCAGTTCGAGCGCCACGGCTACTTCGTGACCGACCGGCTCGACCACCGCGCCGACCAGCCGGTGATCAACCGCATCGCCGGTCTCAAGGACGGCTGGACCAAGTGACTCACATGACGACGTCCGCGCCGCGCGGCGGCCTGGTCCGCACCCGCACCCACGAACTGGAGCTGCTGGCCCCGGCGCGCGATGCCGACATCGGCATCGAGGCCGTCAACCACGGCGCGGACGCGGTCTACATCGGCGGACCCGAGTTCGGCGCGCGCCACAACGCCGGCAACGGCGTGGCCGACATCGCCCGGCTGGTGGCCCATGCGCACCGCTACCACGCGCGCATCTTCGTCACGCTCAACACCATCCTGCGCGACGACGAGCTGGAACCGGCGCGCCGGCTGATCCACCAGCTGCACGATGCCGGCGTGGACGCGCTGATCGTGCAGGACATGGGTCTGCTCGAACTCGACCTGCCGCCGATCCAGCTGCACGCGAGCACGCAGACCGACATCCGCACGGTCGAGAAGGCGCGTTTCCTGCAGGACGTCGGCTTCTCGCAGATGGTGCTGGCGCGCGAGCTGGACCTGGGCCAGATCCGCGCCATCGCCGATCAGGTGCCACGCGCGACGCTCGAGTTCTTCGTGCACGGCGCCCTGTGCGTGGCCTACAGCGGCCAGTGTTACGTCAGCCATGCGCACACCGGCCGCAGCGCCAACCGGGGCGACTGCTCGCAGGCCTGCCGCCTGCCCTACACCGTCACCGACACGCAGGGCCGCATCGTCGCCCACGAGCAGCACGTGCTCTCGCTGAAGGACAACAACCAGAGCGCCAACCTGGCCGCGCTGGTCGATGCCGGCATCCGCAGCTTCAAGATCGAGGGCCGCTACAAGGACCTCGGCTACGTCAAGAACATCACCGCGCACTACCGCCAGCTTCTCGACGCGCTGCTGGAACAGCGGCCCGAACTGGCGCGGACCTCGCACGGCCATTGCCGCTACACCTTCACGCCCGATCCGGACCGCAACTTCAACCGCGGCTCGACCGACTACTTCGTCAACGGCCGGAAACAGGACATCGGCGCCTTCGACACGCCCAAACACGCCGGCCTTCCGCTGGGCTGGGTCACGAAGGTCGGCAAGGATCACCTGGAGGTCCAGCTCGACGAGGACGTCAGCCCGCTCAACAACAACGACGCGCTGACCTACCAGGACCTGCAGGGCGAACTGGTCGGGATGCCGATCAACACGGCGGTCGCGGTCGATGCGGCACGCCGGCTCTGGCGCATCGTGCCCAAGGATCCGCTGCCGTCCTACAAGGACCTGCGACGCGACCTGGCGCTGCGCCGCAACCGCGACATGGCCTGGGACCGGCTGCTGGACAAGCCGTCATCGGAACGGCGCATCGGCGTCTGGATGACCTTGTCGGACCGCCCCGACGGCCTGGCCCTCACGCTGGTTGACGAGGCCGGCACCGAAGCCGTCGCCACGCTGGCCGTCGAACGCCAGCCACCACGCGACCTGGCACGCGCCGAGTCGACGTTGCGCGAGCAGCTCGGCAAGCTCGGCACGACGATCTATGCGCCGCACGAGATCCGCATCGCCTGCGAACAGCCGTGGTTCGTGCCGGCCAGCGCGCTGAACGCGCTGCGGCGCGCGGCGGTCGAGGCACTGGATGCCGCGCGTCTGGCGGCCCTGCAGCCGCTGCCGCGCGACGCCGCGGTCGAGCCGCCGGTCCCTTATCCCGACGACACATTGAGCTACCTGGCCAACGTCTACAACCAGAAGGCGCATGACTTCTATGCGCGTCACGGCGTCCAGGTGATCGAGGCGGCCTACGAGAGCCACGAGGCGCTCGGCGAGGCCAGCCTGATGATCACCAAGCATTGCGTGCGCTGGTCGCTCAGCCTGTGTCCGAAGCAGGCCAAGGGCGTCCAGGGCGTGCAAGGCACCGTGCGGGCCGAGCCGATGACGATCCGTCACGGCGACGAGGTGCTGACGCTGCGCTTCGACTGCAAGCCCTGCGAGATGCACGTGGTCGGCAAGATGAAGCCCAACGTGCTGACCCAGGCCCGCCGCGAGGAACGCCTGCGCGCGGCCGAGGGCGTGCCGATGACCTTCTACAAGGCCCGGCCGACCGCCTGAGGCGGACGACCGGCGGCGCTCGGTGCGCCGAGCTCAGTGCGCCGAGCTCAATGTGCTGCGGCGGGCACGTCGTCGGATTCCGGCGTCGTCTTCTCGCCGGGCACCGCCTTGCGGGCCAGCAGCGTGTAGACGGTCGGCACGACGAACAGCGTCAGCAGCGTGCCCACCGTCATGCCGCCGACGATGACCCAGCCGATCTGCTGGCGGCTCTCGGCACCGGCGCCCTTGGCCAGGGCCAGCGGCAAGGCGCCCAGCACCATCGCGCCGGTCGTCATCAGGATCGGACGCAGGCGCAGCGAGGCGGCCTCCAGCGTGGCCTCGACCACCGCCCGGCCCTGCTGGCGCAGCTGGTTGCTGAACTCGACGATGAGGATGCCGTGCTTGGTGATCAGGCCGACCAGCGTGATCAGGCCGATCTGCGAATAGACGTTGAGCGTGCCGCCGCTCCACTGCAGCGCGGCGAGTGCGCCGACCATCGACAGCGGCACCGCCAGCAGGATGATGAACGGGTCGACGAAGCTCTCGAACTGGGCCGACAGCACCAGGAAGATGAACAGCAGCGCCAGCACGAACACCAGCCCCAGCGCACCGCTGGAGGCGCGGAACTCGCGGCTCACGCCGTTCAGCTCGGTCGTGTAGCCGGGAGGCAGGACCTTGCGCGCGGTCTCGTCCATGAAGCCCAGCGCCTCGCCGAGCGAATAGCCCGGCGCGAGGTTGGCCGTGATCGACACCGAACGGCGCTGGTTGAAGTGGTTCAGCTCACGCGGGCTGACCGACTCGCGCACGGTCACCAGCGAGGACAGCGGCACCATCGTGTCGTTGCGGCCGCGCACGAACAGGCGGTCGATGTCCTCGGGCGTCGTGCGGCCGGTGGCCCCCGTCTGCACCAGCACGTCGAACTGGTCGGCATCGCGTTTGTAGCGGGTCACGGCCCGACCGCCGAGCATGGTCTCGACGGTGCGCGCGACCTGGTCGACCGACACGCCGGCATCGGCCGCGCGTTCGCGGTTGACCTCCATCAGGATCTCCGGCTTGTTCAGCCGCAGGTCGCTGTCGGCCTGCACGATGCCGGGGTTCTTGCCCATCTCGGACAGGATCTGCTGCGTGACCTTCGACAGGTTGGCGTAGCTGTCGTTGGTGACGACGACGAAGTTGACCGGCCGCTCGCGGAAGCCCTGGCCGAGGCTCGGCGGCGTGATCGGGAAGGCCGTCACGCCCGGCAGGCTGGCGAACTGCGGCTGCAGGGCGCGGGCGATCTCCTGGGTGCTGCGGCTGCGTTCGGCCCAGTCGACCGTGCGCAGGATCGCGGTGGCCTGCGCCACCGTCGGGTTGCCGGTGATGACGAAGTTGCGGTCCAGCTCCGGGTACTGCTCGGCGATGCGCTCGATGGCGCGCGCGTAGCGGCCGGTGTAGGCCAGCGTCGAGCCGTCCGGCGCCGTGACGTTGGTGATGATGACGCCGCGGTCCTCAATCGGCGCCAGCTCGCTCTTGGCACCCTTGTAGAGCCACCAGCTGCCGCCGGCCGAGGCGGCCATCACGATCAGCACGATCCAGCGCTGGTGCAGCACGAAGGACAGCGCCGCCGTGTAGCCGCGCGTCAGGCGGTCCAGGCCGGCCTCGATGACGCGGTCGAACACGTTGGGCTTGGGCTCGTGGCGCAGCAGCACGCTGCACATCATCGGCGTCAGCGTCAGCGCGACGAAGCCCGAGACGATCACCGCGCCGGCCAGCGTCAGCGCGAACTCGACGAACAGCCGACCGGTGCGGCCCGGCGTGAAGGCCAGCGGCGCGTAGACGGCCGCCAGCGTCATCGTCATCGCCACGACCGCGAAGCCGATCTCCTTGGCACCCTTCAGCGCCGCCTGGAACGGCGCGAGCCCTTCCTCGACGTGGCGGAAGATGTTCTCCAGCACGACGATCGCGTCATCGACCACCAGGCCGATGGCCAGCACCAGCGACAGCAGCGTCAGCGTGTTGACCGTGAAGCCGGCGGCGGCCATCAGCGCGAAGGCGCCGATCAGGCTGACGGGGATGGTCACCAGCGGGATGATCGCGGCGCGCAGGTGGCGCAGGAACACGAACACCACCAGCGCGACCAGCACCACCGCCTCGGCAATCGTGTGATAGACCGAATCGACGGAACGGTCGATGAACACGGCGTTGTCGTTGGCCACCAGCACCTTGAGGTCGGCCGGCAGGTCCTGCTGCAGACGCGGCAGCATGGCCCGCACGGCGGCCGAGACTTCCAGCGGGTTGGCCGTCGCCTGGCGGACCACGCCGGTCGAGATCGCCAGCTGGCCGTTGAGCCGCACGATCGAACGCTCGCTGGCCGGCGCCTGCTCGATGCGGGCGACATCGCGCAGCCGCACCGTGTAGCCGTTGACCAGCTTGAGCGCCACCTCGCCGAACTGCGCCTCGGTGTTCAGGTCGGTGCGCGAGGTGACGTTGAACTCGCGCTGGCGGCTCTCGATGCGGCCGGCCGGCACTTCCAGGTTCTGGCGCCGCAGCGCGTCCTCGACGTCCTGCGTGGTCAGGCGGTAGGCGGCCAGCCGGTCCGGGTCCAGCCAGATGCGCATCGCGTAGGTGCGGTCACCGTTGATCTGCACGTCGGCCACGCCCGGCACCGTCTGCAGGCGCGGCTTGACGATGCGGTTGATCACGTCGGTCATCTGCAGCGCGCTGAGGCGGTCGCTGCTGAAGGCCAGGAAGATGGTCGGCGTCGCGTCGGCCTCGACCTTGGCGATGACGGGTTCGTCGATCGCGTCGGGCAGGCGGCCGCGCACCCGCGAGACCCGGTCACGCACGTCGGCGGCGGCGTCGTCGGGGTTCTTCTCGAGCTTGAAGCGCACCGTGATCTGGCTCTGCTCGGCGCGCGAGATGGACGTGACGATGTCGACGCCGTCGATGCCGGAGATCGAGTCCTCCAGTGGCTTGCTGACCTGCGACTCGATGACCTCGGCCGAGGCACCGATCAGCTTGGTGCGCACCGTCACGACCGGCTCGTCGATGCGCGGGTATTCGCGCACCTGCAGGCGGCTGTAGGAGACCACGCCGACGAGGATCAGCATCAGCGACATCACGGTCGCGAAGACGGGGCGGCGGATCGAGATTTCGGACAGACGCATGCTGCGCTCCTGCGGGATGCTGCGGGGTGCTCAGGGCGCCTTGGCGACGTCTGCGCCAACGTTGCCGCTGGCGGACTTGCCGGCACCGGAGGCGGCGCTGGCCGCACCGGCCGCGCCGGACGCAGCACCCTTCGGGCCGCCCGGCTTGTTCAGGTCGACCAGCCGCACCGGCGCGGGCGTGTCGCCACGACCCAGCCGCGACTGCCCGGCGCTGACGACCGAGTCACCAGGCTTCACGTCGCCCTTGATCTCGACGATGCCGGGCAGGCGCATGCCGACCTGGATCTCGACACGACGGGCCTGCGGGCCCTTCTCGCCCGGTTCGACCTTGAAGACGAACTGCTTGTTGCCCTGCGGCACCAGCGCTTCCTCGGGCACCACGAGCGCCTTCTCGCGCACGTCCATCACGGTCCGGACGCGGGCGAACATGCCAGCCTTCAGGATCTGGCCCGGATTGGCCAGCCGGGCGCGCACCAGCAGCGAACGGCCGTTGGCGTCGACCTGGGCATCGACCGCCTCGACCTGGCCCTTGAAGGCCTGGCCGGGCAGCGCGTCGAACTCGGCCTCGATCGAGGCGCCGGGCTTGAGGCGACCCAGCACGCGCTCGGGCAGGCGGAAGTCCAGCAGCATCCGGCTGGTGTCCTCCAGGCCGACGATGTCGGCGCCGTCCTTCAGGTAGTCGCCGACGTTGACCAGCCGGATGCCGGTGACGGCGTCGAACGGCGCGAGGATGCGCATGCGCGCGACCTGGGCCTCGGCCAGCTTGACCTGGGCCTCGGCCACCGCGAGGTTGGCGGCGGCCTGGTCGACCGCGCTCGGGCTCAGGAAGTTCTGCGCGGCCAGATCCCGGCTGCGCTGCAAGTTGGTGGCGGCGATGCCGGCCTGGGCCTGGGCCTGGGCGAGCTGGGCCTGCTGCAGGCTGTCGTCGAGCTGCACCAGCCGTTCGCCACGGCGGACCCGCTGACCGTCACGGAAGTTCAGCGCGACGATGCGGCCGGCGACTTCCGGACGCAGCGTGACGCTCTGGTTCGACCGCATCGAGCCGATCGCGCGGACCTCGTCCTCCAGCCGGCGCTGCTCGACCTTGGCGACCTCGACCGGTGCCGGGCCGCCGTCACCGCGACGGCCGCCGCCACCCGAACCACCGCCCGAACCACCGCCGGACCCGCTCCCGGCCCCCGCCACCGACGACGCCGCAGCAGACGCGCCGGCGTCGGCACCCCCGCCGGACTTGTCCGCGCCGCCGCGGTTCTGGACCCAATAGGCGGCGCCAAGCAAGGCGACCAGACCGGCGATGGCGAGAGCTTTTTGCGTGATCTTCACGAGCGGGAACCTTGAGGGAAATCGCGGGCGAACGGACACGCCCGATGGAAACCGATTGCGGATTGTCAATGCGCCTGATGACTTCCGATCCGGGGGCTTGCACGACATCTGCAACACGGCGCCGGGCGTCGCAGCGGTGCGACGGCCGGAAATGGCAGAACCGGATCAGCCGCGTCGTGCGCTGTCGACGCCGCGGTTGGCGAGCGCATCGGCGCGCTCGTTGCCCGGATCGCCGTTGTGGCCGCGCACCCAGCGCCAGTCGACCCGGTGCAGCGCGGCCAGCGCCTCCAGGCGCTTCCACAGGTCGGCGTTCTTGACCGGCTTGCGGTCGGCGGTGAGCCAGCCGCGCGACTTCCAGCCGTGGATCCAGGTCGTGATGCCGTTCTTGACGTACTCGCTGTCGGTGTAGACGGTGATGCGGCAGGTCCGCTTCAGGCTCGCCAGCGCCTCGATCACCGCCGTCAGCTCCATGCGGTTGTTGGTCGTGCCGGCCTCGCCGCCCCACAGTTCCTTCTCGTGGCCGCCGCTGACCAGCCACGCACCCCAGCCGCCGGGGCCTGGGTTGCCCTTGCAGGCGCCGTCGGTGTAGATGACCACCTCGGGCAGGGCGATCGCGGAGGCGGGCGCTGCCGGTGTCGACGGGGCGGGCGCAGCGGAGGGCAAGGTGGAGCTCATCGGTTGTCGTCAGGTCGGAGAAGGCAAGCCCGCGAGTATCGGTCGCCGGATCCGCGCGGGACGTTCAGGCCTGACGCGAGCTGACCGCAGCCGCTGCGGCGCGGGTCGCCGGGCGGCGTTTCCAGGCCTTGCCGACGAGACGCATCGCCCGCACCCGCTTGACCGCCACCATCACGTAGGCCGAGCCCAGCACCGGCCACCAGCGCGGCCCTGCGCGGTCGAGCCAGGCGGTGCGTTCCAGCCAGGTCGCGCTGGCCAGCGGCGGACGCCAGCAGCCGAACTGGCCGCCCTCGTGCTCGAAGCCCAGCAGCCGCAGCCAGTCGCGCAGCCGGCGCCAGCCGATCAGCTCGGTTCCGCCCGGCACCGAGGGCTGGGTCCAGCCCATACGGGCGGCCATGTCGGTGCCGGCCTTGTAGGCGCCCCAGAGGCTGGCCGGATTGAAGCCGATGATGATCACGCGGCCTTCGGGCATCAGCACGCGCTCGACCTCGCGCAGCGTCTCGTGCGGGTCGGCGGCCAGTTCCAGCGTGTGCGGCAGCACGACCAGGTCCAGGCTGTTGCTCGGAAAGGGCAAGGCGTCATACTCCGCCAGCACGCTCAGCGGCAGCGGGCTGGGCGGGAAGACCGCCATGTCCTCCTGCGGCGGAGGTGCCAGATCGGCGAGCGCCGGGTCGCCGCTGCCGTCGGTCACCAGCCAGCGATGCGACATGCGGTTGCATCGCAAGCCCTGCAGCACCGGCCAGCCCAGCTGGACCGCGTGATAGCCGAACAGGTTGCTCACGAGAGCATCCAGCCGGTCCTGTTCCCAGGCCACCAGGTAGCGCCCCGGCGGGGTCGTGAGCCAGTGGTCGATCCCTATAATTGCGGACTCTTTTGCCATGAATCTGGTCGCGCTACCCGCCTTCGACGACAACTACATCTGGATGCTCCACGACGGACACAAGGCCCTCGTGGTCGACCCGGGTGATGCCGGGCCGGTGCGCGCCGCGCTCGAGCGCCAGGGGCTCGAACTCGGCGCGATTCTAGTGACGCACCACCATGGCGATCACGTCGGAGGGCTTGCCGCCCTGCTCGCCAGCCACCCCTGCACGGTGTGGGGTCCGGCACGGGAATCGATGCCGGTCGAGGTGATCCGGGTGCAAGGCGGACAGACCCTCCACGTCGACGCGCTCGGCGGCTTTCCCATCGACGTCATCGACGTGCCCGGGCACACCGCCGGCCATGTCGCCTACGTGGTGCCGGCGCTGGACGGCGAGGATCCGATCCTGTTCTGTGGCGACACGCTGTTCTCGGCCGGCTGCGGCCGGCTGTTCGAAGGCACGCCGGCGCAGATGCACGACTCGCTGTCGCGGCTGGCCGCGCTGCCCGCAGCGACGCGGGTCTGCTGTGCCCACGAATACACGCTGGCCAACCTGCGTTTCGCGCGCGCAGTCGAGCCCGACAACCCGGCCCTGCTGGCCCACCAGACGCTTTGCGAGACGCTGCGCGACGACCTGCAGCCCACGCTGCCCAGCCGGATCGGGCTGGAGCGCCAGATCAACCCCTACCTGCGCTGCGATCAGCCGCAGGTGAAGGCCAGCGCCGCCCTGCGTGGCGCCAACCCGGCCGACCCGGTCTCGGTCCTCGCGACCGTCCGGTCCTGGAAGAACGAGTTCCGATGAGCCCCTCCCTGCCCCGCCTGCCCGTCCGTGGCCGGCTCGCCCTGAGCCTGCTGGCGACCGCGCTGCTGGCCGCCTGCGCCAGCGCGCCACCGGTCGACGACGAGGACATGCCGCCCCCGCCGCCGCAGCTGACGACCCTGCCGAGCCGCACCCCCCTGACGCGCGAGGGCCCGCTCGCGCCGATCCCCGGCATCCCCGAGGTGGTGCGCCCGGCCGCATCGTCTACGGGTCGTGGCGAGGCCGGCAGCGTCTCCGCCCAGACCGGCCCGGGCTTCGAGGTCGGCACCCTGCCGACACCGGGCAGGCCGGCCATCGCCCTGCCGATCGAGCCCGAAACCGGTGTCGATGCCGCCGGCCAGCCGATCGACGACGTCGACAACGGCGACATCATCGATCCGGTGCAGGCGCGCCAGGACCTGTGGCAGCGCGTGCGCGACGGTTACGGCATCCCCGACCTGCCCGGCTCGTTGGCCGGACTGGTCGCCGAACACGAACGCTGGTACGCGTCCCGGCCCGACTACGTCGAGCGCATGACCACCCGCGGCGGGCGCTACCTGTTCCACATCGTCCAGGAAGTCCAGCGCCGCCGCATGCCGACCGAACTGGCGCTGCTGCCCTTCATCGAAAGCGCCTTCAACCCCCAGGCCATGTCGACCGCCAAGGCCTCGGGCATGTGGCAGTTCATCCCGTCGACCGGGCGCGACTTCGACCTGACCCAGAACGTCTTCCGCGACGACCGCCGCGACGTGCTGGCCTCGACCCGCGCCGCGCTCGATTACCTCGGCCGGCTCAACGCCGAGTTCAACGACTGGCAGCTCTCGCTGGCGGCCTACAACTGGGGCGAAGGCAACGTGCGCCGGGCCATCGCGCGCAACCGCCAGGCCGGTCTGCCGACCGACTACGCCAGCCTGCGCATGCCCAACGAGACGCGCCACTACGTGCCCAAGCTGCTGGCGGTGCGCAACATCGTGCAGCAGCCCGGCGCCTACGGCCTGTCGCTGCCGGTGCTGGAGAACCACCCCTACTTCATGGGCGTGCCGATCCGCCGCGACATCGACGTGGCGCTGGCCGCGCGGCTCGCCGGCATGCCGGTCGACGAGTTCAAGGCGCTGAACCCGTCGATGAACAAGCCGGTGATCCTGGCCGCCGGCACGCCGCAGATCCTGCTGCCCTACGACAACGCCGACGACTTCAAGCGCCGGCTCGATGCCCATGTCGGCCCGCTCGCGAGCTGGACCGCCTGGGTCGTCCCGGCGACGATGAAGCCGGCCGATGCGGCGCGGCGCGTCGGGGTCACCGAAGCCACGCTGCGCGAGATCAACCGGATCCCGCCGCGCATGCTGGTCAAGGCCGGATCGACGCTGCTGGTGCCGCGCCTGGCCCAACGCACCACCGATGTGCCGGAACATGTCGCCGACAACGCCCACATGGCGCTGGCGCCCGACCGCCCGCCGCTGCGCAAGGTCGAGGTGCAGGCCCGCAAGGGCGACACGATCGCCACGCTGGCGCAGCGATACCGCGTCAGCGCCGCGCAGTTGGCGCAGTGGAACAAGTTGAGCGTGCAGACGCGCCTGAGCGCCGGTCAGCAACTGGTGATCTGGCAGGCCGACACGTCGGCGCGGCCCAACCGCAACAAGGCGGCGCCAGCGCCGGTCCGCAAGAAGGCCGCAGCCACGGGCTCTTCGGTGCGGGTAGCCAACGCCGCGCGTTGATCGGCGGCTGGCCGCAGGGCTGGCCGGACCGCTTCAGCGCCGTTCGCTGAGCGCGTGGGCGATGGTGCCCAGATCGACGTACTCGAGCTCGCTGCCGACCGGCACGCCGCGCGCCAGACGGGTCACGCGGATGCCGCGCGGCTTGAGCGCCTCGGCGATCACGTGGGCCGTGACCTCGCCCTCGGCATTGAAGTTGGTCGCGACGATCACTTCCTCGACCGCCACGCCCGAGCCGGCGCCCTCGCCGTCCCAGACCCGCTCGATCAGCTCGGGCAGGCCGATGGCATGCGCGCCGATGCCGTCCAGCGGGCTCAGGCGGCCCATCAGCACGAAGTAGAGGCCGCGGTAGCTGCCGGTGCGCTCCAGCGCCGCCTGGTCGGCCGGGGTCTCGACCACGCACAGCTGGCGCGCATCGCGCGTCGGATCCAGGCAGGTCGCGCAGACCGGCTGTTCGGTGAAGGTGTGGCAGCGTGCGCAGTGCCGCACCTGGTCGACCGCCGTCTGCAGCGCATGGGCGATCTGCTGCGCGGCCGGGCGGTCGTGCTGCAGCAGGTGGTAGGCCATGCGCTGGGCGGACTTGGCGCCCACGCCGGGCAGGCGCTTGAGCGCCTCGACCAGCGCACCCAGCGCATCGACCGGCGGATGGCCCTGGCTCACGTCGTGGGCGCCGGGTTCAGAACGGGAACTTCATGCCCGGCGGCAGCGGCATGCCAGCGGTCAGCTTGCCCATCTTTTCCTGGCTGACCGACTCGGCACGGCGCACCGCGTCGTTGAAGGCGGCGGCCACCAGGTCCTCCAGCATGTCCTTGTCGTCGGCCAGCAGGCTGGGGTCAATGACGACGCGCTTGACGTCGTGCTTGCAGGTCATCGTGACCTTGACCAGGCCGGCGCCGGACTGGCCCTCGACCTCGACCAGCGCCAGTTCGTCCTGGGCCTTCTTCAGGTTGTCCTGCATGGCCTGGGCCTGTTTCATCAGGCCGGCGAGTTGTCCTTTGAGCATGGTGTTGTCCTGTCGGGAAGTGGGTTGAGGAATCGGGTGGGGTGATGTCGCCCTGCCCGCATCGCTGCGGGCGGTCGGCTCGCCGGTCGGTCAACGTGGCCGGATCGAGCCCGGCACGATGCGCGCCGACGGGAAGGTCTCCAGCAGCTGGCGCACCACCGGGTCGGCGTGGATCACGTCTTCAGCCTCGGCCTGCCGGCGCGCCTTGGCGGCCAGGTCGCGCCGGGCGGCGCTGTCGACCGCCACGCCGGCCTCGACCTCGACCCGCTGCGGGCGGTCCAGCAAGGCGGTCAGCGCGGTCTGCAGGCGCTCGCGGTGGCTGGCCTGGCGCAAGGATTCGCGTTCGACCTTCAGGCGCCAGACGGTCTGGCCGTCGACCTCGTCGCAGCCGATGCACTGGGCCTGCCAGGCCAGCTCGCGCACCAGCCCGGCGACGGCGCCGCGCTCGAACAGCGCGTCGAGGGTCTGCATCCAGCGGTCCTGCTGCGGCGTGCGGTCGAAGGTGATCTGGGCCACGGCAGATGCCGGGGTCTGGGTCGGAGCCTGGGCCGGCTCGTCGCTCTCGGCGTCGTCGCGAACCCAATTCGGTTCATCGGTCCACGGCGCCGGTTCAGGGGCAGCGACCGGCGAAGCCGTGACAACCGGTTCCGGCTCGACCCAAGGCGGCGCAGGTTCACGGGCCGGCAGCATCGCGGTCGGGGTGACGGTCGCAGTGACGGTCGCAGTGACGGTCGGGGTGGCCGGGGCGACCGGCGCGGCGCGGTACTCGGCGGCCGGCCGGAGCAGCTCGCGCGACGCGGCGGGCACAGGCCTGGCAGGCGGCGACGGCGGCGGCGTGGCAACGGCCGCACGCGGCGTCACCCGTGTGCCGCTGCCCGCCGGCCGGAACGCCAGCATGCGCAGCAGCACCATCGTCAAGCCGCTGTACTCGTCGGGCGCCAGGCCCAGTTCGGCACGGCCGTGCAACGCGATGCTGTAAAGCAGCTGCAGTTCGTCGGCCGACAGCAGCGGCAGCAGCGCCTGCAGCGTCGCGGCTTCCGGATCGGCCGGATCGAGCGCCTGCGGCACGGCCTGGATCACGGCCAGACGCTGGGCCAGGTCGGACAGTTCCTCCAGCAGGCCGGCCGCCGACAGACCCAGGCCGCGCAGGCGTTCGACCGCGTCGACCAGCCCGGCGCCGTCGCTGGCGCCGAGCGCCTCGACGATGCGGACCGCGTGGGTGCGGTCGACGGCCCCGAGCATCTGCCGCACCGCCGTCTCGGCCAGCTGGCCGCCGGCATAGGCGATCGCCTGGTCGGTCAGCGACAGCGCGTCGCGCATCGAGCCGTGGGCGGCGCGTGCGATCAGGCGCAGCGCGGTTTCCTCGAATGGCACCTGCTCGGCGCCGAGCACGGCATGGAGGTGCTCGGCGACGGTCTCGCCGGCCATCGGCCGCAGGTTGAACTGCAGGCAGCGGCTCAGCACGGTGACCGGCACCTTCTGCGGGTCGGTCGTCGCGAGCACGAACTTGAGGTACTCGGGCGGCTCCTCGAGCGTCTTCAGCATCGCGTTGAAGGCGGTCGTCGAGAGCATGTGCACCTCGTCGATCATGTAGACCTTGTAGCGGCCCACCACCGGCTTGTAGACGGCCTGGTCGAGCAGCTGGCTGATCTCGTCGACACCCCGGTTGGAGGCCGCGTCCAGCTCGACGTAGTCGACATGCCGGCCGGCATCGATGTCGCGGCAGGCGCTGCAGACGCCGCAGGGCGTGGCGGTGATGCCGCCGTTGCCGTCGGGGCCGGTGCAGTTCAGGCTCTTGGCGAGGATGCGCGAGACGGTCGTCTTGCCCACGCCGCGCGTGCCGGTGAACAGGTAGGCGTGGTGCAGCCGCTGCTGCGTCAGCGCATTGGTCAGCGCCTGGACGACGTGGCCCTGGCCGACCATCTCCGAGAAGGTGCGCGGGCGGTACTTGCGGGCCAGGACGACGTAGGACATGGGCGGCGATTCTAGGGGCGCCGATCGGCCCTGCCGGAGCGCCCGGACCGGTGCCCGGGCCGGGCTGGCCGATAATCCCGCCCCATGAATTCCGCACCGAACACGACCACGCTGAGCTACGACCAGGCCGGCGTCAACTACGACCTGATCGACCCGCTGAAGATCGCCGCGCAACGCGCTGCGGCCTCCACCGCGAGCCAGCTCGCGCACCACGGCTTCAGCGAGATCCTGGCCTCGCGCGGCGAATCGGCCTACGTGGTCGACGTCGGCCCCTTCTACCTCGCCTCGATCGTCGAATGCCTGGGCACCAAGACCCTGGTGGCCGACGAGATGGCCCGCCTGACCGGCGTCAGCCGCTACGACGCGATCGCGCAGGACACCATCGCGATGGCGATCAACGACCTGATCACCGTCGGCGCGACGCCGCTGGTGGTGCAGGCCTACTGGGCCGCTGGCGGCTCCGACTGGTTCGGCGACGCGCAACGCGCGCAGGCCCTGGTGGCCGGCTGGAAGAAAGCCTGCGAGACCTGCCAGGTCGCCTGGGGCGGTGGCGAGACGCCCGCACTGGCCGGCATCGTCGAGAGCGGCCGGGTCGACCTGGCCGCGTCCTGCACCGGCCTCGTCAACCCGAAGCAGCGCCTGTCGCTGGGTGACCGGCTCGGCGCCGGCGACGCGATCGTGCTGCTGGCCTCCAGCGGCATCCACGCCAACGGCCTGAGCCTGGCGCGCAAGCTGGTTGAACGCCTGCCGCAGGGCTACCTGACCGAGGTCGCGCCCGGCCTGACCTACGGTGACGCGCTGCTGGCCCCGACCACGCTGTACTCGCCGGTCACCGAGGCGCTGTGGAAGGCCGGCATCACGCCGCACTACTGCGCCAACGTGACGGGTCACGGCTGGCGCAAGCTGCTGCGCCATCCGGCCGAACTGAGCTATCGCATCCACACCCTGCCGAGCGTGCCGCCGGTGCTGAAGTTCATCCAGGAACAGGCCCGCCAGGACGACCGCGAGGCCTACAGCACGCTCAACATGGGCGCCGGCTTCGCGCTCTACGTGGCCGCCGAGGACGCGCAGCGCTGCGTCGAGATCTCGCGTGCACAGGGCATCGAGGCCTGGGTCGCCGGCACGGTCGAGGCCGGCCCGAAGCAGCTCGACATCGAGCCGCTGGGCATCCGCTGGGGCGGCGAAGACCTGCAGCTGCGCTGACCGCCACGGCCGGAGCGGCGCGCCGTGATCCCCTGGCTGCCCGATGACGAGCCGGAGGACGCCGCCGAAGGCGCGCTGATCTGGCCTTTCCCGCCGACCGCCCGCGCGCTCGGCCCCGACAGCGACGCGCCCGGCCTGCTCTGCGCCGGCGGGCGCCTGAGCGTCGCGCGGTTGCTGCAGGCCTATCGCCACGGCATCTTCCCCTGGTACAGCGACGGCCAGCCGGTGCTCTGGTGGACGACCGACCCGCGCATGGTCCTGCAGGTGGCCGATTTCCGGCTGCACCGCTCGCTGCGCAAGGCGTTGCAACGCTTCCTGGCGACCCCCGGCTGCGAAGTCCGCGTCGACAGCGCCTTCGAGGCCGTCATGCGCCACTGCAGCGGCACGCCTCGCGCCGGCCAGTCGGGCACCTGGATCGTCGACGAGGTGATCGACGCCTACGTGCGCCTGCACCGCGCCGGCCACGCGCATTCGTTCGAGACCTGGGTCGACGGCGAACTGGTCGGCGGCCTCTACGGCGTCAACATCGGCCGGATGTTCTACGGCGAGTCGATGTTCGCGCGCCGCACCGACGCCTCGAAGTTCGCGCTGGCCGCGCTGGTGGCCTGCTGCCGCGCCCACGGCATCGACTGGATCGACTGCCAGCAGGAGACCGCGCACCTGGCCTCGATGGGCGCGCGCCCGGTGTCGCGTTCGCAGTTCGAGCGACACCTGGCCGGGGTGGTCGACCTGCCGCCGCCGCAGGCTTGGTCCTATGATCCGGCGAGCTGGACGCAGGTCGGCCTGCGCCTCCATCCCGACGGTTCCGACTCGCCCAACCCCGACGCCGCGTGACGCACCCGACCGACCTGCCCCTCGCCCAGCTGCAGTTCTACGCAACCGCGCCCTACCCCTGCAGCTACCTCAGCGACCGCATGGCGCGCTCGCAGGTCGCCACGCCGTCGCACCTGATCAACGCCGACACCTATTCGGGCCTGGTGGCCGCCGGCTTCCGGCGCAGCGGCATGTTCACCTACCGGCCCTATTGCGACGGCTGCCAGCGCTGCGTGCCGCTGCGCATCCCCGTGGCCGACTTCGTGCCGCGCCGGGCCCAGCGGAGGGCCTGGAAGCAGCACGGTGACCTGGTCACCCGGGTGCTGCGGCTGGGCTTCGTGCCCGAGCACTACGCGCTCTACCTGCGCTACCAGAACGAGCGCCACGCCGGCGGCGGCATGGACCAGGACTCGATCGACCAGTACACCCAGTTCCTGCTGCAGAGCCGCGTCAACTCGCGCATCGTCGAGTTCCGCCTGCCGGGTGATGCCGACGGCCGCCCGGGCGAGCTGAAGATGGTGTCGATCCTGGACGTGCTCAACGACGGGCTGTCGGCCGTCTACACCTTCTACGCGCCCGAGGACAAGGCCAGCTACGGCACCTACAACGTGATGTGGCAGATCGCCCAGGCGCGCGAGCTGGGCCTGCCCTACCTCTACCTCGGCTACTGGATCGAGGCCAGCCGCAAGATGGCCTACAAGGCCCAGTTCAACCCGCACGAACGGCTGGTCGACGGGCAGTGGCAGCGCCGCATCGGCCTGGACGACGGCGCGGCCTGAGCGTCCAGCCCGGAAGGCCGTTCAGGCCCGCACGAACAGCGTGCGCAGCGGCTCGTCGCCGAGCTGACGGCTGCAGTGGCCATGCACCTTCGGATCGAAGGTCGCGCCCGCTGGCAGCACGTCGGCCGAATAGAAGTGGTCGCCCGGCTTGAAGACGCGCTTGCTGCCGTCCTGCAGGCCGATCTCCATCGCCCCGCCGATCACGAACAGCCACTGCGGCTCGCCGGTGCAGTGGAAGTCGCTGCGGAAGCCGACCGGGCTCTCGCGCAGCTGGAAGCCGCTGCTGGGCATGAGTGCCGACAGACGCGCCTGCGGCTTGCCCTGGTCGAGCGGGATGACGGCTTCCTCCCAGCGCGCGTAGCCGTCCTCGCCGGTGACAAGGCGGACCTGGGTGAAGTGCGGGAGGGTGGCGAAATCCTGGCTCATGGATGCTCCTGTGGCGGCCCGCGCCGACCGGGCGCGGTCAAAAACGGCGCGGACCATAACACGCACGTAACGGCCGGCCGACGCCAGAATCCGGGCCGTTCCAGGACCTCTGCCCGCCTCTCTCTCCACACGCCTCTCCACACGCCTCTCCACACGCCTCTCCACACGCACACACGACCATGAACGCGACTTCCGCCCCCTCCGCGACCTCTCGCATCGCCCTCGTCACCGGCGCCGGTTCCGGCATCGGCAAGGCCTGCGCGCAAGCCCTGCTGCACGAGGGCTGGACCGTCGTGTACGCCGGCCGCACGGCGGCGACGCTGGACGCGGCCATTGCCGCAGCCGATGCAGCGCAGCCCGGCTGCGGCGCAAGGGGCTGGAGCCATGCGGTGGACGTTGGCGACGAGGCCTCGGTGCGGTCGCTGTTCGACGCCATCCGCGCCCGCCACGGCCGGCTCGACCTGCTGTTCAACAACGCCGGCATCTTCCCGCCCGGCGGCACGCCCGACGTGCTCGACGGCACGGCCTGGCGGCGTTCGGTCGACACCAACCTCAACGGCGCCTTCTACTGCCTGTCAGCCGCCTTCGCGCTGATGCGCGCGCAGTCGCCGCAGGGCGGCCGGATCATCAACAACGGCTCGATCTCGGCCCATGCGCCGCGCCCGAACTCGATCGCCTACACGACCACCAAGCACGCCATCACCGGCCTGACCAAGGCGGCGGCGCTGGACGGCCGGGCCTTCGACATCGCGGTCGGCCAGATCGACATCGGCAACGTCGCCAGCGAGATGACCGAGCGCATGGCCGCCGGCATCCTGCAGGCCGACGGCAGCATCCGGCCCGAAGCCCGCATGGACATGTCGGCGGTGACCGGGACCTTCATGGCGATGGCCCGCCTGCCGCTGTCGGCCAACGTGCTGTTCACCACCGTCATGGCCACGCGCATGCCCTTCGTCGGCCGCGGCTGACCGCCTCGCGCCCGCCCGGCGCGCCCCGGAAACCACCTTCGGGTTTCCCCCATGCACCAAGCGCAGGCGCCCCGCGCGCTGCGCTGGTGCAAAAAGCCGGCAGTGACCGGCGCAGGCCGCTGGCACGGCTCCTGCAATGACTTCGGCAAGCCCCGGTGCAATGGCGTACCGGCGGCAACAGGCATCGGACAAAGGCGTCCGACCCGTCGCCCGCGACCTCTGTCGTCGGCGCGTGGTCGAGACGCCTTTCGTTTTTTCCTCTCGTGTTTCTCGCTTCCCGTTTTTCCATCAGCCGGAGATCAGCCATGTTCAAGCCCGAAGGACTCCTCAGCGCAGGCCGTCGCCAGTTCATCAAGGAGACGGCCGCGGTGTCGACCGCCGTGGTCGCCGGCTCGGCGCTGTCGACGACCGCCTGGGCGGCCGGTTCCGATGCCCCCGAGAAGAAGGAGATCCGCGTCGGCTTCATCCCGCTGACCGACTGCGCTTCGGTCGTGATGGCCTCGCTGCTGAAGTTCGACGAGAAGTACGGCATCAAGATCATCGCGAGCAAGGAATCGTCCTGGGCCGCCGTGCGCGACAAGCTCGTCAACGGCGAACTGGATGCGGCGCATTCGCTCTACGGCCTGATCTACGGCGTCCACCTCGGCATCGGCGGGCCAAAAAAGGACATGGCCGTGCTGATGACGCTCAACCACAACGGCCAGGCGATCACGCTGTCGAAGAAGCTGGCCGACAAGGGCGCGGTCGACGGCACCGGCCTGGCCAAGCTGATGAAGTCGGACCCGCGCGAGTACACCTTTGCGCAGACCTTCCCGACCGGCACGCACGCGATGTGGCTGTACTACTGGATGGCCGCGCACGGCATCGACCCGATGAAGGACGCCAAGGTCATCACCGTGCCGCCGCCGCAGATGGTCGCCAACATGCGCGTGGGCAACATGGACGGCTACTGCGTCGGCGAACCGTGGAACCACCGCGCGATCGCCGATGGCATCGGCATCACCGCGACGACCACGCAGGACATCTGGCGTGACCACCCCGAGAAGGTGCTCGGCACCACCGCCGAGTTCGTCCAGAAGAATCCGAACAGCGCGCGTGCGCTGATCATGGCCGTGCTCGAAGCCGGCCGCTGGATCGACGCCGGCCTTCAGAACAAGATGAAGATGGCCGAGGCCATCGCCGAGAAGTCCTACGTCAACACCACCGTCGACGTCATCAACCAGCGCATCCTGGGCCGTTACCAGGACGGCATGGGCAAGACCTGGGACGACCCGAACCACATGAAGTTCTTCAACGATGGGGCGGTCAACTACCCCTACCTGTCGGACGGCATGTGGTTCCTGACCCAGCACCGCCGCTGGGGCCTGCTGAAGACCGATGTCGACTACCTGGGTGTCGCCAAGGCGATCAACCAGACGGCGCTCTACAAGGAAGCGGCCGCGCAGGTGAAGGTCAATCTGCCAAAAAGCGACCTCCGCACCAGCAAGCTGATCGACGGCACGACCTGGGACGGCAAGGACCCGGTGAAGTACGCCGGCGCCTTCAAGATCAAGGCGGCGTGAGCCCCGGCCCCCACAGGAGCAACCTCGATGAGCGCAACCACGCTGGCCCTGTCGGGCCTCACGACCCCCGCCCAGCCGATCACGTCCAGCCCGGCCCCGCTGGCCCTCGTCGTGGCCCACCCGGCGGCCGAGGAACTGGCCGAGGCCGTCGCGCATTCGCAGGCCCAGACCCACGGCGACACGGTGGCCCGCGAGCAGACCGCCGCGCTGCTGCGGGCCCAGCGCCGGGTGCTGCTGACGCGCGTCGTCGCGCCGCTGCTGGGCTTCGCGCTGATGCTGCTGGTGTGGCAGCTGGTGGCGCAGAGCGGCGACAAGCAGCTGCCCGGCCCGCTGACCACCTGGGATGCCGCCGTGAAGCTGTTTGCCGACCCGTTCTACGTCAAGAGCCCGAACGACCAGGGCATCGGCTGGAACGTGCTGTCCTCGCTGAAGCGGGTCGGCCTGGGCTTCGGCCTGGCCGCGCTGGTCGGCATCCCGCTGGGCTTCGCGGTCGGGCGCTTCAACTTCCTGCACCAGATGCTCGACCCGATCATCAGCCTGCTGCGCCCGGTCTCGCCGCTGGCCTGGCTGCCGATCGGCCTGATGGTCTTCAAGGCCGCCAACCCGGCCGCCATCTGGACCATCTTCATCTGCTCGATCTGGCCCATGGTGATCAACACCGCGGTGGGGGTGCGGCAGGTGCCGCAGGACTACCTCAACGTCGCCCGCGTGCTCGACCTGAGCGAGTGGACCGTCATGCGCCGGATCCTCTTCCCCGCCGTGCTGCCCTACATGCTGACCGGCGTGCGGCTGGCGGTCGGCACGGCCTGGCTGGTGATCGTCGCCGCCGAGATGCTGACCGGCGGCCAGGGCATCGGCTTCTGGCTGTGGGACGAGTGGAACAACCTCAACGTCGCCCACATCCTGATCGCGATCTTCGTGATCGGTGGCGTCGGCCTGCTGCTGGAAGGCCTGCTGGTCGCCATCGCCCGCCGCTTCGAGTACCGCTGAACCGCGCCAACCGGAAACGACCAGGAACCCCGATGAACACGAGCCCAACGCCCGCCGCCACCGCCCCGGTGCGCGACCAGAGCCGCTTCCTGAGCATCAGCCAGGTCGGCATGACCTTCCCGACCCGCAAGGGCCCGTTCGTCGCGCTGCGCGACATCGACCTCGACGTCGCCCGTGGCGAATGCATCGCGCTGATCGGCCATTCCGGCTGCGGCAAGTCGACGCTGCTGAACCTCGTCGCCGGCCTGACCACGCCGACGCAGGGCGTGCTGCTGCTCGACGGCCGCGAGCTGCGCGGCCCCGGACCGGACCGCGCGGTGGTGTTCCAGAACCACTCGCTGCTGCCCTGGCTGACCTGCCTGGACAACGTGCTGCTGGCGGTCGAGCGCGTGTTCGGCGCCAATGAGAAGAAGGCCCAGCTGCGCGAGCGTGCCCGCGCCGCGCTGGAGCTGGTCGGCCTGACCCATGCCGCCGACAAGCGGCCGGGCGAGATCTCCGGCGGCATGAAGCAGCGCGTGGGCATTGCCCGGGCGCTGGCGATGGAGCCCAAGATGCTGCTGATGGACGAGCCCTTCGGCGCGCTCGATGCACTGACGCGCGCCAAGCTGCAGGACGAGATGATGAAGATCGTCGCGGCCACCGGCTCGACCGTGATGATGGTGACGCACGACGTCGACGAGGCGGTGCTGCTGTCCGACCGCATCGTGATGCTGACCAACGGCCCGGCCGCCACGATCGGCGAGGTGCTGGACGTGCCGCTGCCGCCGCTGCGCGAGGCCGCCCGCAATCGCCTGGAGATGGCGCACGACCCGCGTTATCTGCAGGCCCGCGAGGCGGTGCTGGAGTTCCTCTACGCCAAGCAGGCGCATGTCGAGGCACACGCCGCATGACACGCGACGACCTTCCGCAGCGCCGCCAGCGGCTCGTCCTGGTCGGCAACGGCATGGCCGGGATCCGCACGCTGGAGGAGCTGCTGAAGATCGCGCCCGGCCTGCACGACATCACCGTGTTCGGCGCCGAGCCGCACCCGAACTACAACCGCATCCTGCTGAGCCCCGTGCTGGCCGGCGAGCAGACGGTCGACGAGATCGTGCTGAACCCGCTGGACTGGTACCGGCGCCACGGCATCACGCTGCACCTGGGCCGTCAGGTCACCCGCATCGACCGTGTCCGCCGCGTGGTGGTGGCCGACGACGGCACCGAGGCGCCGTATGACCGGCTGCTGATCGCGACCGGCTCGACGCCGTTCAAGCCGCCGATCCCCGGCCGCGACCTGGACGGCGTGATCGCCTACCGCGACATCGCCGACACGCAGGCCATGATCGAGGCGGCCCGCACCCACCGCCATGCCGTCGTCATCGGCGGCGGCGTGCTCGGGCTGGAGGCCGCCAACGGCCTGCGACAACGTGGCATGGACGTCACCGTGGTCCATCTGGCCGCCTGGCCGATGGACCGCCAGCTCGACGCCGCCGCCGGCGCGCTGCTGCGCGCCGAGCTGGAGTCGCGCGGGCTGCGCTTCGAGCTGGGCGCGCAGACCGCCGCGCTGCTCGGGAACCCCGATGGCCACGGTGATGACCACGGTGATGACCACGGCGATGCCGGCGCCGGCCGGGTCCGCGCGGTGCGTTTCCAGGACGGCCGCGAGATCCCCGCCGACCTGGTCGTGATGGCCGCCGGCATTCGCCCGAACACCGCCCTGGCCGAGGCCGCCGGGCTGCGCTGCGACCGCGGCATCGTCGTCAGCGACACGCTGCAGAGCGTCACCGATCCGCGCATCTACGCGGTCGGCGAATGCGCCGCGCACCGGGGCGTGGCCTATGGCCTGGTCGCGCCGGTGTTCGAGCAGGCACGCGTCTGCGCCACGCACCTGGCCGAGAACGGCCTGGGCCGCTACGTCGGCAGCCAGGTCAGCACGCAGCTGAAGGTCACCGGCATCGCGCTGTATTCGGCCGGCAACTTCATGGGCGGCGACGGCCATGAGGAGATCACCCTCAGCGACCCGCCCGCTGGCGTCTACCGCAAGCTCGTGCTGCAGGGCGACCGGCTGGTCGGCGCCTGCCTGTATGGCGACACCGCCGATGGCGCCTGGTACCTGCAGCTGATCCGCGAGGGCCGCGACGTGCGCGGCATCCGTCATGCGCTGATGTTCGGCGCCGAGGCCTGAGTCGTCGCCATGTCCGAGACCCGTTCCACCTGCCCCTACTGCGGCGTCGGCTGCGGCGTGATCATCGAACACGAGGCCGGCGCGATCACCGGCGTGCGCGGTGATCCTGACCATCCGGCCAATCTTGGCCGCCTCTGCACCAAGGGCAGCACGCTGCACCTGACGGCCACGCCGGTGCTGCTGCAGACCGCCCGCCTGCACCGGCCGATGGCCCGCGCTGCGCGGGGTGCGCCACTGGCGCCGATCGGCTGGGACGTGGCGCTCGACCGGGTCGCCGACCGGCTGGCCGACACCATCACCACGCACGGCCCGGACGCGGTGGGCTTCTACCTGTCGGGCCAGCTGCTGACGGAGGACTATCACGTCTTCAACAAGCTGGCCAAGGGCCTCGTCGGCACCAACAACGTCGACACCAACTCGCGCCTGTGCATGAGCAGCGCGGTGGCCGGCTACAAGGCCAGCCTGGGTGCCGATGCGCCGCCGGCATGCTACGAGGACCTGGCGCTGGCGCGCTGCGTCTTCATCACCGGCAGCAACATGGCCTGGGCCCATCCGGTGCTGTTCCGCCGGCTGGAGGACGCCCGCGCCGCCCAGCCGGCGATGAAGCTGGTGGTGGTCGACCCGCGCCGCACCGAGACCGCTGCCGTGGCCGACCTGCACCTGCCGATCCGCCCCGGCACCGACGTGACGCTGCACCACGCGTTGCTGCACGTGATGCTGGCCGAGGGCCTGCACGACCCCGCCTGGATCGCCGCGCACACGAACGGCTTCGAGGCGCTGCGCGAGCGGGTCGCAACCCTCACGCCCGAACGCGCCGCGCAGGTCTGCGGCGTGCCGGCCGCCGACATCGTGCAGGCGGCCCGCTGGTTTGCCGGCGTCGACGCGGGCGGCGGTCCGCGCCAGCCCACGCTCAGCCTGTACTGCCAGGGCCTCAACCAGAGCAGCAGCGGCACCGACAAGAACACCACGCTGATCAACCTGCACCTGGCGACCGGCCAGATCGGCCGGCCCGGCGCCGGACCGCTGTCGCTGACCGGCCAGCCCAACGCGATGGGCGGGCGCGAGGTCGGCGGCATGGCCACGCTGCTGGGCGGTCACCGCGACCTGGGCAACGCCGCCCACCGCGCCGAGGTGGCCGCGCTGTGGGGCGTCACCGACGTGCCCGCCGCGCCCGGCAAGGCCGCCGTGCAGATGTTCGAGGCGGCGGCCGACGGCCAGATCAAGGCGCTGTGGATCGCCTGCACCAACCCGGCCCAGTCGCTGCCCGATCAGGCGATGGTGCGGCGCGCGCTCGAACGCTGCGAGTTCGTCGTGCTGCAGGAGGCCTATCGCCACACCGCGACGACGCCCTACGCCGACCTGGTCCTGCCGGCCAGCAGCTGGGGCGAGAAGGAAGGCAGCGTCACCAACAGCGAACGCCGCATCAGCCGCGTGCGCCCGGCCATCGCCGCGCCCGGCGAAGCCCGCCACGACTGGACCATCGCCCGCGACGTGGCGCAGCGCCTGGAGACACGCCTGCCGTCGCGCCGCGTGCCCGCATCGGCCGGCCGCTCGATGTTCGACTTCCCGACGCCCGAATCGGTCTGGCTGGAACACCGCGAGATGACACGCGGCCGCGACCTCGACATCAGCGGGCTGGACTGGGCCCGGCTGGACCGTGGCCCCGTGCAATGGCCTTGCCCGGAAGGCCGCTCGACCGGCACGGCGCGGCTCTACACCGATGGCCGCTTCGTGACGCCCGACGGCCGCGCCCGCTTCAGCGCACCGGTGCCGCGCGAGACAGCCGAATCGGTCGATGCCGACTACCCGCTTGCCTTGACCAGCGGCCGGCTGCGCGACCAGTGGCACGGCATGAGCCGCACCGGCACGCTCGGCCGCCTGCTGGCGCACACGCCCGAGCCGGCGCTGCAGCTGCATCCGGTCGCACTCGCGCGGCAAGGCCTGACGGACGGCGATCTCGTGCGCGTGGCGTCGCGGCGCGGTGCGCTGGTGTTGCCGGTCCAGGCCAGCGACGAACTGGCCGCCGACGCCGCGCATCTGGCGATGCACTGGGGCAGCGAGGTGCTGATGGGCCGCGACAGCCAAGGCGTCAACGCGCTGACGCAGCCGGTCTGCTGTCCGGGCTCCGGCCAGCCCGAGCTGAAACACAGCGCGGTTCGCGTCGAAGCGGTCGACCTGCCCTGGCGCGTCGTCGCCGCTGCGTGGTTGCCCGAGGCCGACTGGGTCGTCGCGCGGGAAGGGATCCAGGCGCTGATGGCAGATCAGCCGGACGCCCCGGACGCGCCCTACGCCAGTTGCGTCCCCTTCGGCCGCGAACCGCAAGGCCGTGTCGGCCTGCTGCTGCGCGTGGCCGCCCACGGCCCGGCATCGGCCTCCTGGCTGCAGCGCCTGCAAGGCCTGCTGCGGCTCGATGGCGACGACGTGCTGCGCTATGCCGACGCCCACGCCGGCCAGACCCGCGCGGTGCGGCGCGATGCGGCCGGTCGCCTGTCGGCCTTCCTGCTGGCCGGCGACACCCGCGCGTCGACCTGGATGCTCGACCTGCTGCAACAGGACGGCGACGCCGCCGCGCTGGGCCGCACGCTGCTGGCCGCCACGCCCGCCGCGCCGACGGCGGTGGCCGCCCGCAGCCCGCAGGTCTGCGCCTGCCTCGACGTCAGCGAACAGCGCATCCACGACGCACTCGCCCGTTTGCCTGGCTCATGCCATGAGCCCGCCGAGCGACTCGGCCGGCTGCAGTCCGAACTGAAGTGCGGCACCCAATGCGGCAGCTGCCTGCCCCGGCTGCGCACGCTGGTGCAGGTCCGCATCCTGGAGACGACATGAACACGATCCACCCCGTCACGCTGATCGGCGCCGGCCCCGGCGACGCGGACCTGCTGACGATCAAGGCGGTGCGGGCACTGCGCCGCGCCACCGTCGCGCTGGTCGACGACCTGGTGCAGCCCGAGGTGCTGCGCTACCTGCGCCGCGACGCCCGCGTCATCCGCGTCGGCAAGCGTGGCGGCCAGGTCAGCACGTCGCAGGCCTTCATCCACAAGCGCCTGATCGCCGAGGCGCAGCGCGGCGAGCGGGTCGTGCGGCTCAAGGGCGGCGACCCGTTCGTGTTCGGCCGTGGCGGCGAGGAATGCAGTGCCTTGCGCGCAGCCGGGCTGGCGGTCGAGGTGATCGGCGGCCTGACCTCGGGCATCGCCGCGCCCGCCGCCATCGGCATCCCGGTGACCGACCGCCGCTGCGCCCCCGGCGTCGCGCTCGTCACCGGCCACGCCCAGGACGGCGGCCACGCGCCCGACTGGTCCGCGCTGGCCCGCACCGGCCTGACGCTGGTCGTCTACATGGGCCTGGCCCGGCTCGACGACATCGTCACCGGCCTGCGCGAAGGCGGTCTGCCGGGCTCGACCCCGGTCTCGCTGATCCACGCGGCCCACACGCCGCAGCAGCGCCACCTGCACAGCCGCCTCGACGCGGTGGTCGCCGACGTCGCCCGTGCCGGCCTCGCCAGCCCGGCCATCGTCGTCATCGGCGACGTCGCGGCGCTGGCGCCCGACCATCCGCTGGCGGCTGCGGCCGTCGCCCCCCAAAAGGGGGACTCGCTCCTTCGGGCGATGGCCTGACTCGGGGTTCGCGGGCAACTTGCGGGGTTTCATCTTCCGCGTGAGCGCCTCATGGACCATCCGATCCGACTCGAAACCCGGAACGCATCGCGTTCCCGCCTTTCCCTGGTGTTTCCTCTGGCTTATGATGTACATGTACACACAAGCAAAGAGAACACCATGCCTGTCACCCGCGTTTTCAAGAACGGCAATTCGCAGGCCGTGCGCATCCCGGCCGAACTGGCCTATGACCGCTGGGACATGGATCTGCTGATCGAGCGCCACGGCGACGAACTGCACATCCGTCCGGTCCGGCGCCGCATCGGCGACGTGATGGGCGCGCTGGCGCGTTTCAGCCCTGGATTCATGGCGGACGGCCGCGAAGAGAACCTCGAAGGCGAACGGGCGCCGCTGTGAATCCTCGCTACCTGCTCGACACCAACATCTGCATCTACCTGATCCGGCACCAGCCGCCCGAAGTCGCGGCGCGTTTCGCGCAGTGCTTCGTCGGCGATGTGGCGATGTCGGCGATCACCCGGGCGGAACTCGAATACGGCGTGGCCTGTTCAGGCGACCAGGTCTTGCGCAACCGGGAGGCCCTCGATGCCTTCCTGGCCGAAGTGCCGGCCATGCCCTTCGACGACGCCTGCGCCCTCGCCTACGGCCCTGTCCGGATGGCCACCCGGGAACGACGCCGCGACGCGCTCGACAAGCTCATCGCCGCCCACGCCCTGGCACTCGACGCGATCCTGGTCACGAACAACCCGGCCGACTTCGCCGCCTATCCGGGCCTGCGCACCGAGAACTGGGTGGCGATGCCCGGCTGACGAAGGCCGGGACTTGCTCCCGCCACGAAAAAGGGCCGCATCGCTGCGGCCCTTCGTCATTCAGGCATCAGACAGCAGGCAGCAGGCATGGCCTGCGTGCCGCTTCAGCCCGACACGGTCAACCCAGCACGGCGTGCGACAGGTACGCGGTGTCGGCCAGGGACAGCGTCGCGGACGTCGTGGCGGCGTCGACGGTCAGCATCCGGTGCGTGATGGCGCTGTGGTTGCCGACCGCGTCGAAGGCTTCGACGCCGAGGTCCACGGTGCGTGCCGTGCTGCCCTGGATCTCGCTCGCGACGAAGGGGGCGCTCCAGTGGCCGAATCGGTCGGCCGTCACCGTCTTGCTGACGTCGCCCCAATGGACGGTCACGCCGGCGTTGGGCTCGGTGTAGCCCGTCACCTTGACACCGGCGGCGGCCTCTGCGGCCGTGACGCGGTTGTCGCCGGCAACCGCCAGCACCCACGGGGTTGCCGGGGCGAACAGGTCGACCATCACGCCCATGAGCGAGGTCTCGCTGCTGTTGCCGTGGTCGTCGACCGCCGAGGCGGTCACGGCGCGGTCCGACGGACGCGACGGGATCTCGGCCTGCGTGAAGGTCGTCGCCCAGGCGCCGGCGTCGTCGGACATGACCGAGTGGCTCGTTGCACCCCAGCCCACCTTCACCAGCGTGTGCGCCTCGGCCGTGCCGGAGATGTCCACGCCTGCGGCCGCCTCCTTCGCGTTGACCTTGCCGTCGCCAGCCACCGCCACGATGACGGGCGACAGCGGCGCCACGGTGTCGACCAGCACGGGGTGGACGACAACGGGGTTGGCATCGGCCGTCGGCGGGTTCAGCAGCTTCGCGGTCACGTCGACGTTGACGCCGTTCACGGCCGGGACCTGGTCCTTGCCGAAGCTGACCTGCCAGTGGCCGCCGGCATCAGCCAGCACGACCTTGTCGGCATCGCCCCAGTGGACTTGGACCCAGCGGCCGGCCGCTGCGGTGCCCGAGACCGCCACGCCCGCTGCCGCCTCGGCGGCGAGGAGGACGTCGTTGCCGGCCACCGCCTGGATCGTGACGGGCACGGCAGGCGCGGCCGGATCACCCGGCGACATGCCGGCGACGACGACGTTCTGGCGCACCGTCTCGCCCGCATTGCCGGCCACGTCGAAGGCCTGCGCGGACACCTCGACGGTCCGCGCCGCCGGGTCCTTGACGAGGATCTGGGCGGCCTCGAAGGTCGTGCTCCAGACGCCGCGATGGTTGGCGGTGACGGTCTTGCTCGCGTCACCCCACTTGACGATCAGGCTGGCGTCGGCTTCCGCCACGCCCGAGACGGCCACGCCGGCCGAGACCTCGGCTTCGGTGACCTGCGTGTCCACCACCAGGCTCGACGCCTTCGGCGCGACGGTGTCGACCCGCACGGACTCGCGCATCCAGCCGCTGACCTTGCCGGTCGTGCCATCGGTGAACTGGGCCCGGATCTCGGTCTCGCGACCCCAACCCGACGTCGACACCGGGATCTCGGTCGCGCTGAAGGCGGCCGTCCAGTTGCCGGCGTCATCGGTGGCCACGCTCTTGATCGTGTTGCCCCATTGCACGCGGACCTGGCCCTTGGCCGTGGCCATGCCCGAGACGGTCACGCCGTCGCGGACCTCCTGGGCGTTGATCAGGTTGTCGCCGCTCACCGGGTTGAGGGTGGTGCCATTGCCGATGACCGGAGGGCGGTTGCCGCCCGGCCATCCGTGGTCGGCGTCCGGGCCCGGGCGGCCGGACTGGGCGGCTGCATCCGCCACGGCCACGGCCGCGGTCACGCCTTCAGCGGCCATCAGCGTGGACGCGCCTGCCGCGACGCCGTCGCGGGTCACGGCGTGGTGCGTGACGGCGCTGACATTGCCGGCCGTGTCGATGAGCCTCGCGGTCACGTCGACCACGGCCGAGGTGACCGACATGACCTCGTTGGACGTGAACTGGGTCGTCCATTCGCCCCAGCGGTCCACCGTCACCGAGCGGGTGTACCGGTCCCACTGGACCACGACGGTGGCGCCGGGTTCACCCAGGCCGCGCACGTAGACGGAGTCCCTGGCTTCGGCAGGCGACAGGTGGTCATCAACGGCGACCTTGAGGACGACCGGCGCCATCGGTGCGACCAGGTCGAACACCGGGCTCTGGCGCACGGTGGACTGACCCACATTGCCGCTGGCATCGACGGCGAGGGCGACGATGTCCCTGGCGTTGCGATTGCCCATGACTTCCTGCGACGTGAAGTCGGCATTCCAGTTGCCCTTGCCATCGGTCTGGACCGACTTCATCACCGTGCCCCAGCGGACCTCGACCCGTGAGTTCATCTCGGCGGTGCCGCTCACCTTGATGCCTGCGGCGGCCTCGGCCACATTGATCTTGTCGTCGCCGGTCACGGCCAGGATCACCGGCTTGGCCGGCGGGGTCGTGTCGACCAGGACGCTGCGCGTCACCGGTGCCGACGGCACCAGCGGGTTGCCGATCGGCTGGGCGCTGATGCTGGTGCGGATGCCATCGCCGCGCGGGACTTCGCCAGGTTCGAACGCCATGGACCATTGCCCGGTCGCATCGGTCATGACCACCCTGGAGCTGCTGCCCCACATGACACGCACGAGGCCCAGGGGCACCGAGGTGCCGGTCACGCGCACGCCCAGCGCGACTTCTGCAGCATTGACACGGTCGTCGCCCGAGACGACGCCGATCGTGGTCGCGGGGGTGGCGATCGGCTTCTGGGCCTGTCCAGTCGCCGTCGCGGAAGTGAAGTTGCTTGCCATCTGAATTACCGGTTGTGGATGAAACAACGCCCGAGTCAGGAACGACCCGGGCGGAGCGTCATCAGATGGCGTAAACCTCTCAGCGACTATCGCTGATCGAGGCTAATAACCTCACATAAACCGGTCAGGTGCGCAGCAACGACAGGCTCAATGCACCGTCACGCCGGTCGCCTTCTGGATGTCCTCGCGCGACACGCCGGGTGCGGCCTCGACGAGCTTCAGGCCCTCGGGGGTCACGTCCAGCACGGCCAGGTCCGTGATGATCCGGTTGACCACGCCGACGCCGGTCAGCGGCAGGGTGCACCTGGGCAGGATCTTCAGGTCGGTCGAGCCGTCCTTCTTGGTCGCGACATGCTCCATCAGCACGACCACGCGGCCGACGCCGGCCACCAGGTCCATCGCGCCGCCCATGCCCTTGACCATCTTGCCGGGGATCATCCAGTTGGCCAGGTCGCCGTGTTCGCTGACCTGCATCGCGCCCAGGATGGCGAGGTTGATCTTGCCGCCGCGGATCATCCCGAAGCTGTCGGCGCTGCTGAAGATGCTCGATCCCGGCAGCGTCGTGACGGTCTGCTTGCCGGCGTTGATCAGGTCGGCGTCGACGGCGTCATCGGTCGGGAACGGGCCGATGCCCAGCAGGCCGTTCTCGCTCTGCAGCCAGACCTCCATGCCTTCGGGCACGTGGTTGGCGACCAGCGTGGGCAGGCCGATGCCCAGGTTCACGTAGTAGCCGTCCTGCAGCTCGCGGGCTGCGCGCGCGGCCATCTCGTCTCGGGTCCATGCCATGTGTGTTGCTCCTGGCTCAGTCGTTGAGCCTGTCAGGCCGCCGTCTTGCGGACGGTGCGTTGTTCGATGCGCTTCTCGGGGGTCTCGTTGAGCACGATGCGGTGCACGAAGATGCCCGGCAGATGGACCTGGTCTGGATCGAAGGTGCCCGTCTCGACGATCTTCTCGACCTCGACGACGGTGATCTTGCCGGCCTGCGCCACGTTCGGATTGAAGTTGCGCGCGGTCTTGCGGAAGACGAGATTGCCGCTGCGATCGGCCATCCAGGCCTTCACCAGCGACACCTCGGGGGTCAGCGAACGTTCCATCACGTAGGTGTGGCCGTCGAATTCGCGCAGCTCCTTGCCCTCGGCCACGATGGTGCCCACGCCGGTCTTGGTGAAGAACGCCGGGATGCCCGCGCCGCCCGCCCGCAGCTTCTCGGCCAGCGTGCCCTGGGGCGTGAACTCCAGCTGCAGCTCGCCGCTGAGGTACTGACGCTCGAACTCCTTGTTCTCGCCGACGTAGCTGGAGATCATCTTGCGGATCTGGCGCGTCTGCAGCAGCTTGCCCAGGCCGAAGCCGTCGACACCGGCGTTGTTCGAGATGACGGTCAGGTCCTTGACGCCGCTGGCCTGCAGCGCGTCGATCAGGGCCTCGGGAATGCCGCACAGGCCGAAGCCGCCGACGGCCATCAGCTGGCCGTCCCGGACGATGCCGTCGAGCGCGGCTGCCGCGCTCGGGTAAACCTTGTTCATGCGTGGGTCTCCACAGGGGTGACAGGGGTGGTTCGGAACGGCGTGCAGCGTACTACTTAAGCCCTTACGTAGTGGATACGTAGAATTGACTCAGGGTTTGCCCGGAGCCTGCATGAACGACCTCGACTACCGCACCGCCTTCGACCTCGCGCCCATCGGCATGGTGCTGTCGCGCAACCGGCTGATGGTCGACTGCAACCGCCAGATGCTGGCGATGTTCGGGGCCCAGCGCGAACAGCTGATCGGCCTGAGCTTCGAGGTGCTCTACCCCAGCACGGCCGAGTTCGAGCGCACCGGCGCGCGCATCGTCGCCAGCCTCGGCCGCGACGGGCGGTATGCCGACGAACGGGTCATGAAGCGGCTGTCGGCGCCGGGTGGCGAGGAGCTGTTCTGGTGCCATGTCTCGGGCCGCGCGCTCGACCCGTCGCAGCCGCACGCGGCGGGCATCTGGACCTTCGAGGACCTGTCGGCCGTGCGCCAGCTGAAGGCCGACCTGACGCCGCGCGAACGCGAGATCGCCGCGCTGCTGATCGAGGGCCTGACCAGCAAGCTGATCGGCAAGCGGCTGGCCATCAGCCCGCGCACCGTCGACGTCTACCGGGCCCGGCTGATGCGCAAGTACGAGGCCGCGACGACGCCGGAGCTGGTCCACAAGCTGCTCAGCGCCTGAGCCGCGGGCCGGCCTTCGGGCGAGCCTTCGGGCAAGCCCGCGTACCGCCACGGGACAGATCCGACGCCGTTTGACGCTCCCCGGGGCCGGGCGTATGTTGCGCCGCTGGTCCGATGGACCGACAAGCCAACACGAGGAGACTCCCGATGATCCAGTTCCAGGTCAATGGCCAGGCGCGCAGCGTCGACGCCGACCCCGAGATGCCGCTGCTGTGGGCGCTGCGCGAGAACCTGCAGCTGACCGGCACCAAGTTCGGCTGCGGCATGGCGCTCTGCGGCGCCTGTACGGTCCACCTCGACGGCCAGGCGGTGCGCTCGTGCCAGACGCCGCTGTCGGCCGTCGCGGGCCGGCAGGTCGTGACGATCGAGGGGGTCGGCGCGCAGCCGGTCGGCAAGGCCGTCCAGGCGGCCTGGATGAAGCTGGACGTGCCGCAGTGCGGCTACTGCCAGTCCGGCCAGATCATGAGCGCCTGCGCGCTGCTCAAGGACAAGGGCAAGCCCAGCGAGGCCGACATCGACGCGGCCATGAGCGGCAACATCTGCCGCTGCGGCACCTACAACCAGATCCGCGCGGCCATCCAGGATGCCGCGCAGACGCTGACGAAGGGAGCGTGAGATGGCCCGCCACGACATTCCCCTCGACACCCCGCTCGACAACACCCTCGATCGCCGAGCCTTCCTCGGCGCCTCCGGTGCGGCGCTGGTCCTCGGCTTCGCGCTGCCGTCGGGCGCGCTGGCCGCCGGTCGGCAGGACACGCTGGCGCCCGGCCATGTGCTGAACGCCTGGGTCCGCATCGGCAGCGACGACACCGTCACCGTCATCTGCGGCTCGGCCGAGATGGGCCAGGGCGTGCTGACCGCGATCCCGATGCTGCTGGCCGAGGAACTCGACGCCGACTGGGCCCGCGTGCGGGTCGAGCAGGCACCGGCCGATCCGGCCTACAACAACCCGATGTTCGGCATGCAGGCGACCGGCGGCAGCACGACGGTGCGCGGCCACTGGGAGCCGCTGCGCAAGGCCGGTGCCGCCGCCCGCGCGATGCTGGTCGCGGCGGCGGCCGAGAAGTGGAAGGTCGACCCGTCGCAGTGCCGCACCGCCGACGGCGTGGTCAGCGGACCGGGCAAGCTCAGCGCCCGCTATGGCGAACTGGCCGAGGCCGCGTCGCGCCTGCCGGTGCCGACCTCGGTCGCGCTGAAGGACAGCAAGGACTTCAAGATCCTCGGCCAGCCCAAGAAGCGGCTGGACACGCCGCTGAAGCTCGATGGCAGCGCCAAGTACGGCATCGACGCGCAGGTGCCGGGCATGCTGGTCGCGGTGATGGCGCGCGCGCCGATGCCGGGCGCCAAGGTCCGCACGCTCGACGACGCCGCCGCCAAGGCGGTGCCGGGCGTGCGCCAGGTGATCAGCATCCCGCACGGCGTGGCGGTGCTGGCCGATGGCTACTGGACCGCCCGCAAGGGCCGCGACGCGCTGAAGATCGAGTGGGACCACGGCGAGACCGCCGGCCTGTCGACCGCCAAGGTCGAGAAGATGCTGGCCGACGCGGCCCGCGCCGGGGCGCCGTCGGTGGCCAAGGCCGCGGGCGACGTCGCGGCCGGCAGGGCGTCGGCGGCCCGCACGCTGGAGGCCGACTACAGCGCGCCCTATCTCGCCCATGCCTGCATGGAGCCGATGAACTGCACCGCCTGGGTCAAGGGTGACGAGGTCGAGATCTGGGCCGGCACGCAGAGCCAGGGGCCGGCGCAGGGCATCCTGGGGGCGGTCGCGCAGGTCGCGCCGGCCAAGGTCAAGGTCCACACGATGATGCTGGGCGGCGGCTTCGGCCGGCGCTTCGCACCCGACTTCGCGATCGACGCGACGCTGCTGTCCAAGCTCAGCGGCAAGCCCGTCAAGCTGATCTACACCCGCGAGGACGACATGGCGGCCGGCTACTACCGGCCCGCTTCCGCGACACGCTTCACCGGTTCGCTGGATGGCACCGGCAAGCTGGTGGCACTCAGTGCGGACGTCGCCTCGCCGTCGATCATGGGCGGCTCGGGCTTCATGAAGGTGCCCGAGAACGGCGTCGACCATTTCGCGGTCGAAGGCATCGCCGACATGCCCTACGACATCCCCAACCTGCGCCTGGCCTACAGCCGTCAGGAGCCCGGTCCGCAGGTGTGGTTCTGGCGCTCGGTCGGGCACTCGCAGAACATCTTCTTCATGGAGGGGTTCATCGACGAACTGGCGCTGGCCGCCGGCCAGGACCCGTACGAGTTCCGCCGCAGCCTGCTGGGCAGTCAGCCGCGCTACAAGGGCGTGCTGGAAGCCGCCGCGCAGAAGGCCGGCTGGGGCCGCCCGCTGCCGGCCGGCGTGTTCCGCGGCATCGCGGTGGGCATGAGCTTCGGCAGCTACGTGGCCGAGGTCGCCGAGGTCTCGGTCGCCGCCGACGGCACGCCGAAGATCCACCGCATCGTCGCGGCGGTCGACTGCGGCCAGGTGGTCAACCCGGCCATCGTCGCCCGCCAGATCGAGGGCGGCATCGTCTACGGCCTGAGCGCCGCGCTGTACGGCAAGCTCGAGATCGCCGACGGCCGCGTCACCACAGGCAACTTCCACCAGTACCCGGTGCTGCGGATGAACGAGGTGCCGAAGATCGAGGTCCACATCCTGCCGAGCAACGAGAAGCCCGGTGGCATCGGTGAACCCGGCACGCCGCCCGCCGCGCCGGCCGTCGTCAACGCCATCGCGGCGGCGACCGGCCAGCGGCTGCGCAGCCTGCCAATCGACACGGCGAGGCTGCGCAAGGCCTGACCGGCAGGCCCGGGCCTGCGGCGTTCAGCGGCGTCGCAGGCGGTCGACGTCCAGACTGCCGTCGGGCATCAGCCAGGCGCGCAGCTCCAGCTCGTCACCGGGGCGCGGCAGCCGGTCGCGCCGGCCACCGCCGGGCAGCACCAGGCCGTCCAGCGTGCCGTCCGCCGACATCACGCCGCGCAGCCGGATGCGCGCACCGGCGCGGATCGGCGCGGGCTTGCCGGTGGCGTCGCGGGCGCCTTCGCGGACCCAGTCCTCGACCAGCCGGATCTGTTCGTCGGTCAGCCAAGGCGGGCCGTCGAAGGGCATGCGCGGCGACGCATGGCCCTTGACGCGGCGGACCAGCTCGCTGGCCTCCGGTCGGCCCGGGACGATGCGGGCGCGGTCGTTGGCCGACACGGCGGCCTCGTAGCTGTTGAGCACGTAGCCTTCCGGCGCCGGCCCCATCACGCCCTGCGGGCTGTGGCACTTGGCGCAGCGGGTCGCGAAGATCGGTGCGACATGGGTCCACGTCGCCGCCTGCCCCGGCGCCGGCTTCGGTGCCGCGACCGGCGCGGCCGGGGCCACCGCCGCACCGGCCGGCAGGCCGGCGGCGATCCAGCGTTCGATCCGGCCGATGTCGGCGTCGTCCACCCACTGCGGCCCGGTCAGCGGCATGCGCGGCAGGCTGATGCCCTTCAGACGCTTGACCAGCTCGCTGTTGGCCGGCTGACCGCTGCTGACGACAGGGCCGCGCGCACTGCCCTTGTTGAGGCCGGCCAACGTGTCCAGCGACAGCCCCGCCGCCGCGCTGGTGCCGCTGTGGCAGACGACGCAACGCTGCTGGAACAGCGGCTGCAGGTCGGACCAGGTCGGCTCGGCGGCGTTGGCCGTGGCGCTGCCGAACAGGCCGGCCAATCCGATCAACCCGATCAACTCGATCAGCACGGCCTTCGCGCGTGACGGCAGCCCCTTCATGCGCGTTGCCCTTCCGGCAGGACCTGCGGGTTCAGCGCCGTCGGCGGCTTGCCGCCGGTGAAGCGGGCGATCAGGTTGTCGGCCGCGAGGTTGGCCATCGCCATCCGGGTCGGGATGCTGGCGCTGCCGATGTGCGGCGTCAGCACGATGTTGGGCACCTTCAGCAGGTCCGGATGCACGGCCGGCTCGCCTTCGAAGACGTCCAGGCCGGCAGCGGCGATGACGCCCTGGCTCAGCGCCTGAGCCAGCGCCGCGTCGTCGACGATGCCACCGCGGGCGATGTTGGTCAGCGTGGCGGTCGGTTTCATCCTGGCGATCTGCTCGGCACCGATCAGGTGGTGCGCCGCCGGGCTGTAGGGCAGCACGATGATCAGGTGGTCGGACTCGCGCAGCAGGCCGTCGAAGTCGACCCAGCGCGCGCCCAGCGGCTGCTCGATCTCGGCGGCCAGCTTCGAGCGGTTGTGATAGACGACCTTCATGCCGAAGCCGAGCGCGCCCCGCCGGGCAATCGCCTGGCCGATCCGGCCCATGCCCAGGATGCCGAGCGTGCGGCCATGCACGTCCTGGCCGCACATCATGTCGACCGACCACTTCTGCCAGCGACCGGCGCGCAGGTAATGCTCGCTCTCGGCCAGCCGGCGCGCGGCGGCCATCATCAGCGCGAAGCCCAGGTCGGCGGTGGTCTCGGTCAGCACGTCGGGCGCGTTGCTCGCCATCACGCCACGTTCGGTGCAGGCCGGCACGTCGATGTTGTTGTAGCCGACGGCCATGCTGCAGACCGCCTTGAGCTGCGGGCAGGCCGCCAGCAGCGTGCGGTCGATCGGCTCGCTGGTGGTGATGAAGACGGCGTCGAAGCCTTGCAGCCGCGTGATCAGCTCGTCGCGGCCGAGCACCGCGTCGTCGGTGTTGACCTCCAGCTCGAAGTGCGCGCGCAGCCGGTCGAGGACCGGCTCGAAGACGTTGCGGGCAACCAGCAGGCGGGGCTTGGTGGACATGTCGTTTCCTTCTGTTCCGGGTCCGGGTGTGGGGGTGGTGTGGCGTGCTTCAGCGCATCCAGATGGCGGTCATCACGATGAACAGCGGGATCAGCACCGCGCCGCTCCAGGCCATGTAGCCGAAGAAGCTGGGCATGCGCACGCCGCGGTCCTCGGCAATGGCCTTGACCATCAGGTTGGGCGCGTTGCCGATGTAGCTGTTGGCACCCATGAAGACCGAGCCGGCCGAGATCGCCGCCAGCACCGGCGCCAGCGTCGTCATCAGAACCTGCGGGTCGCCACCGGCGAGGTTGAAGAACACCAGGTAGGTCGGCGCGTTGTCGAGGAAGGACGACAGCAGGCCCGAGGCCCAGAAGTACATCGCCGGGATCGGCTGGCCGTCCGGGCCGGTCACGAGCGCGACGACGGGCGCAAAGGCGCCGGCCGCACCGGCCTTGAGCATCGCCAGCACCGGCGTGATGGTCAGGAAGATGCCGGCGAAGAGCTTGGCCACCTCCTGCATCGGCGCCCAGCTGAACTGGTTGTCCTGGTGGACCTGGCGGGCGGTCAGCAGCAGCGATGCGGCGATGACGCCCAGCAGCGCCAGGTCGCGCACGACCTGTTCGAGCCCGACGGCGATGCCGGCGATGTCGAAGGTGATGCCGGGCTTCCAGGTGCCGCTCATCAGCACCAGGCCGACGATGACCAGCAGCAGCAGCAGGTTGACGCGCCCCTCGATCGCGAAGCGGTGGTCGTCCGGCGTCGGGTCGGCCCGCTCGACGCCCTCGCGGCGGTAGAACCACGTGTCGACCAGCCAGAAGATCGCCAGCAGCGCGCCGATCAGGAACAGCGTTTCCGGGAAGACATGGCCCAGCGTCCAGAAGAAGTCGACGCCCTTGAGGAAGCCCAGGAACAGCGGCGGATCACCCAGCGGCGTCAGCGAGCCACCGGCGTTGCTGACGATGAAGATGAAGAACACGACCACGTGCGCGGCGTGCCGGCGGTTGTCGTTGGCGCGGATCAGCGGCCGGATCATCAGCATCGACGCGCCGGTCGTGCCCATGAAGCTCGCCAGCACCGCGCCGATCACCATCAGCAGCGCATTGAAGCCCGGGCTGCCGTGGAAGTTGCCGCGGATGTGGATGCCGCCGGCCACCGTGTAGAGCGCCGTCAGCAGCACGATGAAAGGCAGGTACTCGGCCACCAGTGCATGCACCAGCCCCTGAGCGGCCAGCCCGGCGCCGAACAGCGCCGCGAAGGGCAACAGGAAGGCCAGCGACCAGCCGGCCGTGATCTTGCCGAAGTGGTGGTGCCAGACCTGCGGCACCAGCAGCGGGCACAGCGCGATCGACAGCAGCAGGCCGGCGAACGGGATGGCCCAGGCGGCAGACAGCGCCGCGCCGTCGACCTCGGCGGCCTGCGCCAGAGGCGTCACCAGCAGACCCAGCGCGGCCAGCAGGAAGGTGTTGCGGGGAGATGAGCGTCGAACCAGGGACATCGGGACTCCAGCTTCACGGCTTTGGGCCTTGGGCATCGGGCTTTGAAAGGGCGCCCGATGCTAGCGGCGCTCCGCTGCGCGCCGAAGCTGCCAGTCGTCCCAGGCCAGCTCCAGCGTGCGGCGCTGCACCGCGACGGTCCGCGCCAGGTCGACGCCATAGCCGCCGCCCATGCTGACGGCCACGGGGATGCCGCGCTCGCGCAGCGCGGTGTACACGCGCCGGTCGCGTTCGGCCACGCCCGCGTCGCTGAGCTTCAGGCGGCCGAGCCGGTCGCCTTCGTGCACGTCCGCCCCGGCGATGTAGAAGACCAGCCCGGGCGGCGCGTCGGCATGCCGGGCCCACAGGCGCTTCAACGCGGCGTCCAGCGCGTCGAGGTAGGCCGCGTCGTCGCAGCCGTCCGGCAGGGCCACGTCGTCGTCGCCCGGCACCTTGCGGAACGGGAAGTTGTGCTGGCCGTGCAGCGACAGCGTCCAGACCGTCGGATCGTCGGCAAAGATCGCGGCGGTGCCATTGCCCTGGTGGACGTCGAGGTCGATCACCGCGACGCGCAGCAGCCGGCGCGCCTGCCGGTGCACCTCGGCCTGCATCAGCCGGGCGGCCACGGCCACGTCGTTGAAGACGCAGAAGCCGCTGCCGCCATCGGCACTGGCGTGGTGGGTACCGCCGGCCAGGTTGGCGGAGATGCCTTCGGCCAGCGCGGCCCGCGCGGCGGCGATGGTCGCGCCGACCGAACGCCGGGCCCGTTCGGCCATCTGCGGTGACCACGGGAAGCCGATCTCGCGCTGCTGCGCGGCGCTCAGGTGACCGTGCAGCACCGCGTCGACATAGGATGGCCCGTGCGCCAGCGCCAGTTCACCGGGCGTCGCCGCCGGGGCCTCGACGAAACGCGCCTGCGGCAGCGACACGGCGAGCGCGTCGTGCAGGTCGCGGTACTTGCGCATCGGGAAGCGGTGGCCCTCGGGCAGCGGCAGCACGAAGTGGTCGCTGTAGTGCAGTTGCATGGCGGAATTGTGTCCGGCGGGCCGAAACCGGGTCCGGCTAGAGCTTTCTCCCTAATCTTGCTGCGCTGCAACATGACCGCTTGATTTTGCGTTGCGGGGTCCTATACTGGCCTCATTGCTGCAGTGCAACAAACGCCTGAAGCAGCCTGTTTTCACCTAGGAGCCCACGATGACCACGACCCCTGAGCAATTCGCTGCCGCCGGCAAGGCCAACCTCGAAGCCGTCCTCGAACTGAGCCAGAAGGCCTTCGAAGGCGTCGAGAAGCTGGTTGAACTGAACCTGCAAGCCGGCCGCGCCACGCTGGCCGAGTCGACCGAGACCGCCAAGGCGATCCTGTCGGCCAAGGACGCCCAGGAAGTCCTGGCGCTGCAATCGTCGCTGGTCCAGCCGGCCACCGAGAAGGTTGCCTCCTACAGCCGCCAGGTCTACGAGATCGCCTCGGCCACCCAGGGTGAAGTCGCCAAGCTGGCCGAAGCCCAGTTCGCCGCTGCGCAAGCCCAGATCACCTCGCTGATCGAGTCGGCCCTGAAGAACGCCCCGGCCGGCAGCGAAAGCGCCGTCGCCTTCGTCAAGTCGGCCCTGAGCGCCGGCCAGAACGCCGTCGAATCGGCCCAGAAGGCCGCCAAGCAGGCCCAGACCGCCGCCGAAGCCAGCTTCGAGCAGCTGACCCAGACCGCGACGACCGCCGCCAAGGCCGCGACCACCGCCGCCGCCCCGAAGCGCCGCACCGCCGCTTGATCCTGCTCAAGGCAGGAAGGTGACGGACGCGAGACGATCCGTCATCGGCGCGGCGACCCCGGTCGCCCGCCCACCGAGATTCGCGCAGACCCGTCTGCGACACCGCTTGTCTCCTCGGTACCGCGCGAAAGAATTCTTTCCAGGTACCTTTCAACCCGGCTGATGGCCGGGTTTTTTTATGCCCGTGCGGACCCTCATACGTCACGACTCGCGCCGCCGCCGCCGTGTCGCGACGCCCGTGTCGGTGATGCCATCCCGCACAATTCCGGCATGACGTCGCTGCGCACGCGCGCCCACCTCGCCTGGCTCGGGATCCTGCTGGTCCTGATGCCGCTGATCGCCCCGTCGATCAGCCACGCGCTGCTGCGCGCGCAGGACGGCGCGACGCCGGTCGGCTGGTCGATGGGCTGGTGCAGCCCGGCAACGACCGATGCCGGCCCGGCCGATGCCGCGGTCGATGTCACCGCCGATGCCAACGTCAACGCGGACCGGCAAGCCCCCGCCGGCCCCGCCCATCTGGCGTCGGCCTGCGACTACTGCGGCTGGCCCGTCGGCACGAGCCCCCTGCCCGGCCTGGCTGCCGACCTGCTGACGCCCGCGCTGACGCGACACGGCTCGCCGCTCGCCCCCGACACCCCCTCGCCGGCCCGCCCCCGGGCCACCGCCCACGGTGCGCGCGCACCCCCGACATCGAGCGTCGACGCGGCCTGATCACGGCCGCCGTCCCTGAACGCCTCTCGTCCGGACCCGGCCTGCGGCCGATCCGGCAACGTCCTGCCCACACGCGCACGCACCCGACACCATGACCCACGCCTTTCATGCGGCCACGCGCCGTTCCTTCGCTCTCGTCCTGACCGGCATCCTCTGCCTCGGCAGCATGGCAGCCCATGCCGATCCGTCCCGCGATATCCACGCCATTCGCCATGTCCTGATGAAGACCTTCGATCGCCCGGACGCGCGCCTGCGCGTCGATCCGGTGGTGATCCACCAGAACCACGCGGTCGCCGACTGGCAGCAAGGCGAACGGGGTGGCAGAGCCCTGATGCGTCGCACTGACGACGGCAAGACCTGGGAGATCAACCTCTGTTCCGGTGACGGTCTGAGGCAGGCGGCCATGCTCGAACAGGCGGGCATGGCGCCCGCCGACGCCAAGGCCCTGGCCGGTGCGCTGGCGCGCGCCGAAGCACGCCTCGACAAGGCCACGCTGGCCCGTCTTGCGAGCTTCGAAGGAACCGTCCGGATGGGGCCCCATGGCGAACATCCGCCGGTGGCCGGCCATGATGCCCATGCCGGACATGGCGACCCCCACGCCCACGGCCACCATCCCGCTGCGTCGAACGCCGCGAAGTGATCAAGAGGATCCCGACACCATGAACCAGCGTCCACTGCTGCGCGCCATCGCCAGCACCTTCCTGATGTCCGCCGCATGCCTGTTGACGGGTCCCGCCCAGGCCCACGGCAGCAAGGCCGGCGATGTCCGCATCGACCATCCCTACTCGACGCCGACGCCGCCGGGCGTGCGCAGCGGCGCGCTGTATTTCCGCACCCTGTCGAACACCGGCCAGCAGGCCGACCGCCTGATCGCGGCGGAATCGCCGGTGGCCGGCAAGGTCGAGTTCCACGAGATGAAGATGGTCGGCGACATCATGAAGATGCGCGCGCTCAACGCCATCGAGCTGGCGCCCGGGCAGGAGATCGCGTTGCGCCACGGCGGCGAGCTGCACATCATGCTGCTGGAGCTGCGCCGGCCGCTGGCCGAAGGCGACCGCGTACCCGTCACGTTGACCTTCGAGCGCGGTGGCAAGGTGGAGGTCATGGCCTGGGTCCAGAAGCCGAAGGCGGCGACCCTCGACATGGACAAGAACCACGGCGCCCACGCCGGCCACTGACCTGACCGACCCCGACCGACCTGACATGGACACCTCCGTGACCCTCGACCGATCTGCCTTCAGCCGCCGCACCTTCAGCCGCCACCTGCTGGCCACCGCTTCCATGCTGGCCATCGGCGGCACGCTGAGCGCCTGCAAGAAGGCCCCGCCGCCGTTCAAGACCATCGACATCACCGACGCCGAATACGGCAAGGGCTTCTCGCTCGACGACCCGGACGGCAAGACCCGCACGCTGGCCGATTTCCAGGGCCGGCTGGTGATGGTGTTCTTCGGCTTCACCCAGTGCCCGGACGTCTGCCCGACCGCCCTGACCCGCGCGGTCGAGGTGCGGCGCCTGCTCGGCCCCCAGGGCGACAAGCTGCAGGTCGTCTTCATCACGGTCGACCCCGAGCGTGACACCGCCGAGCTGCTCAAGGGCTACGCGACCGCCTTCGATCCAAGCTTCCTCGCGCTGCGCGGCGACGAGGAGCGGACCCGCGCGACCGCCCGGGACTTCAAGGTCTTCTACAACAAGGTTCCGACCGGTTCGACCTACACGATGGACCACACCGCGCTGTCCTACGTGTACGACACGCACGGCAAGCTGCGCCTGGCCGTGCGCCACAACCAGACCGCCGAGGACGTTGCGCACGATCTGAAGATCCTGCTCGACGCCTGAGCCGCGATTGCCACTTTGTTCCTTGCCGAAGCTTCGGCTTCGGGTTCACATTTGCCACATTTACCGGATCCGACGATGACTTCCCTCAAGTCCCTTGCCCTGACTGCCGCGCTCGGCCTGTCCCTGCTGGCCGGTGCCGCCCAAGCCCAGACCCCCTCCGTTCAAGCCAAGGACGCCTGGGTGCGCCCGACCATTGGCATGCAGCGTGTCACCGGTGTCTTCATGACGCTGACCGCCGGCAGCGACCTGAAGCTGGTCGGCGCCTCGTCACCCGATGCCCGCGTGGTGGAAGTCCACGAGATGGCGATGGAAGGCGACGTCATGAAGATGCGCGCGGTGCCCGCGCTGGACCTGCCCGCCGGCAAGGCGGTCGAGCTCAAGCCGGGCGGCTACCACCTGATGCTGATCGACGTCGCCCGTCCGGTGAAGGCCGGCACCTCGGTCACGCTCGACCTCGAGGTCGAGGACAAGGCGCAGAAGCGCTCGCGCGTCACCGTCCAGGCTGTCGCCCGCCCGATGGGCGCGGCCGGTGGCGGACACGACGGCCACGCGGGCCACTGAATGAAGGGTCCGGCCTGATGCCTGCCGTCGAGGCGCAGCTGCGCCACCTGGCCACCACGATGCTGGACCTGTCCGGCCTGCGTGACCGACCGGCGCTCGAACAGCGGCTGGTCGCCGGACTGGCCGACCTGCTGGCGCCCCGATCGGTGGCCCTGCTGGCCCCGGATGCCGATGCCCCGGATGCCGATGCCCAGCAGGCAGAGGGTCTGGCGGACGATGACCGGCAGGATGCCGACGCCGCCAGCTCCGGCTGGCGCACCCTGCAGGCCTGGCCGGACGAGGCCGCCACCCGGCGCGCCGACCCGCTGCGCCGCAAACTGCGGTCCTGGGTGGTGCAGACCGAACGCACGGCCCGCCCGGCCGAACAACCCGCCTTGCTGATCTTCCCGCTGCTGCACGGCCACGTGCCGATCGCGCTGCTGGAGATCGAACGCGACCCGCCTTGCGACAGCGCCGAACGGGCGCTGATCGAGCAGCTGCTGCGCCTCTACGGCAACCTGCGCCGTCTGCTCGACGACAACGAGTGCGACGAGCTGACCGGCCTGCTCAACCGCAAGACCTTCGACGAGAGCTTCATGCGGCTCGGGCCGCTGCGGCACGCGGAATCGCCCGTGGCGATCGAGGAGATCGGCCCGACCGAGCTGCTCGATGGCGAAGGCGCGGACGAACGCCGGGCCCGTCCCGAACGCGGCGAATCGTGGCTGGCGGTCGTCGACGTGGACCACTTCAAGCGGGTCAACGACCAGTACGGTCATCTCGTCGGCGACGAGGTGCTGCTGCTGCTGTCGCAATTGATGCGCGACACCTTCCGGCACGAGGACCGGCTGTACCGCTTCGGCGGCGAGGAATTCGTCGTGCTGCTGCGCTGCCCGGCCGCCTCGGGCGCCCGCGCGGCGCTGGAGCGTCTGCGTCGGCGGGTGGCCGAACGCGACTTCCCGCAGGTCGGCCAGCTGACGATCAGCATCGGCTACACCTGCATCGGCGCGGACGACACGCCCGAACGGGCCTTCGGGCGGGCCGACCAGGCCGTCTACCACGCCAAGCAGGCGGGCCGGAACCAGGTCCACGAACACGCCGAGCTGGTCGCGCTGGGCCTGCTCAGCGCCCCCGAACCGGCCAGCAGCGGCGTCGACTTCTTCTGAGCCGCGAGGCGCTCAGGGCACGTCGTTCAAAGCGCCTCGTCCGGCCCGAGCAGGAAGTCCTGCTTGCCCAGCTCGACACCGTTGTGGCGCAGCAGCGCATAGGTCGTCGTGACGTGGAACATCACGTTGGGCAGGGCCCAGTGGCGCAGGTAGTCGGCGCCCTTGAGCGTGCGGGTCGCCTCGCGGCCGACCGGGAAGGTCACGTCGACGTCCTCGCGGCCATCGAGCGCATCGGCCGGCACCGTGTCGAGCCAGGCCAGCGTGCTGGCGATGCGCGCCTTCAGCTCGGCCAGCGTCGTTTCCTTGTCCTCGAACTTCGGCGCCGTCAGGCCACCGACACGCGCCACGGCGAGCTTGGCGGCGTCGCAGGCGATGCGGACCTGGGCGGTCAGCGGCAGCATGTCCGGCGCCAGGCGCGACTGCGCCAGCACGTCGGGGCTGAACTTGCGGGCTTCGGCGTTGGCCTGGGCCTTGTCGAGGAAGTGGTCCAGGTTGCGCAGCGCGCGCTTGAAGATCGGCAGGAAGGCCGAACTCAGGGTGATGGTGCTCATCGCGGTTCCTCGGGGGTGTCGTGGATGGAGAGGGTCAGGGCGCGAGTGTCGTCCTGACCCGGTTCGACTCAGGCGTCCAGGGTCTCGAGCCAGGCCTGCGCGCTGCGCGTGCTCAGGCGGAAGTCGGGTGCGACCTTCTTGCGCGCCAGCAGCTCGCCCATCGCGTCGTGCGCGCTGAGCGTGGCGCTGGGCATGTCCTCGTCCGGCTCGATGTCGAGCGTGACCTCGACCGCGCCGGCCGGCGTGTCGACGCGCAGGCGCTTGTGCAGCTGCGCGTGCAGCTGCTGCTCATGCCGGCGCAGGACCTCGTGGGCGGTCTTGATCCAGGTGTTGAAGGCGTTGATGTCCAGCGGCTTCGGGTTCTTCTTGTCGCGCCCCATCGTCCACGGCGCGACCAGCACCGGCTCGGACTCGCCGCGCCGCGTCATCGACACGGCCCAGCCCTCGTCGTCCTCGTTCTTGATGACCTGGGCGCACCACAGCTCGTCGCGCCAGAGCTTGGGCGACTGGACCGGCGGCCAGTCGTCCAGGTGCTCGTCCGACGCCGCGGCGATCGTGTCGTCGCGCTCAGACACGCTCGGCAACCCAGCCCTGCACGCTCGCCAGCGCAGCCGCCAGCTTGCTGGCATCGGTGCCGCCGGCCATGGCCATGTCGGGCTTGCCGCCGCCCTTGCCGCCGACCTGCTGGGCGACGAAGTTGACCAGCTCGCCGGCCTTGACCTTGGCCGTCGAGTCGGCCGTCACGCCTGCGGCCAGCTGGACCTTGCCGCCGTCGACCGCGGCCAGCACGATGGCGGCGGTCTTGAGCTTGTTCTTGAGCTGATCCATCGTGGCGCGCAGCGTGGCGGCATCGGCGCCTTCGAGCGTCGCGGCCAGCACCTTCAGGCCCTTGATGTCGACGGCCTGGGCGACCAGCCCGTCGCCCTGCGACGAGGCCAGCTTGCCCTTCAGCGCACCCAGTTCCTTCTCGAGCGCGCGGATCTGGTCCTGCAGGCCGGCGATGCGGGCCGGCACCTCGGGCACCGCCGCCTTCAGCGCGCCGGCGACGTCGTTGACGGTGCGTTCGAGCCCTTGCAGATAGGCCAGCGCGTTGTCGCCGGTGACCGCCTCGACGCGCCGGATGCCGGCGGCCACACCACTTTCGGCCACGATCTTGAACAGGCCGATGTCGCCGGTGCGGCCGACGTGCGTGCCGCCGCAGAGTTCCTTGCTGGAGCCGATGGTCAGCACCCGCACGGTCTCGCCGTATTTCTCGCCGAACAGCATCATCGCGCCGCTCTTCTGCGCGTCGTCCAGCGCCATGACCTGGGCCTGCGCGGCCGCGTTGGCGAAGATCTCGGCGTTGACGAGGGCCTCGACGCGGCGGATCTCGTCGTCGCTCATCGGCGCGTTGTGGGCGAAGTCGAAGCGGGTGCGCTCGGCGTTGACCAGGCTGCCCTTCTGCTGGACATGGCCGCCCAGCACCTCGCGCAGCGCCTTGTGCATCAGGTGCGTGGCGCTGTGGTTGCGCACGGTGCGGGCACGCCGCTCGGCGTCGACGCGGGCGGTGTAGACGTCACCGACCTTGACCGAACCCTCGACCACCCGGCCGTGGTGGCCGAACACGTCGGCCTGGATCTTGATCGTGTCCTCGACCAGCACGCGGCTGACCGCATTGCGCAGCTCGCCGCTGTCGCCGACCTGGCCGCCGCTCTCGGCATAGAACGGGGTGTGGTCCAGCACGATCACCGCGTCGTCACCGGCCTGGGCGGCGTCGACCGGGCTGCCGTCGACATAGACCGCGACGACCTTGGAGGTCTCGCAGGCCAGATGCTCGTAGCCGTGGAAGGTGGTCGGCGTGCCGCTGTATTCCAGCCCGGCGGCCATCTTGAACTTGCCGGCCGCGCGGGCCTGCTCGCGCTGGCGGTTCATCGCCGCCTCGAAGCCGGCCTGGTCGACCGTCACGCCACGTTCGCGGCAGACGTCGGCGGTCAGGTCGACCGGGAAGCCGTAGGTGTCGTGCAGCTTGAAGGCGGTCTCGCCGTCGACCGTCTTCGCACCACCGGCCAGCGCGCCTTCGAGGATCTCCATGCCGTGCTGGATGGTCAGGAAGAAGCGCTCTTCTTCCTGCTTCAGCACCTCGGTGACACGCGCCTGGGCCGCGCGCAGCTCGGGGTAGGCCTCGCCCATCTGCGTGACCAGCTCGGCCACGATCAGGTGGAAGAAGGGCTTGCGCGCGCCGAGCTTGTAGCCGTGGCGGATGGCGCGGCGGGCGATGCGGCGCAGCACGTAGCCGCGGCCTTCGTTGCCGGGGATCACGCCGTCGGTGATCGTGAACGAGCAGGCGCGGATGTGGTCGGCGATGACCTTCAGGCTCGGGGACGCCGGGTCGATGCCGGCACCGCCGCTGGCCTCGACCGCCGCCTTGGCTGCGGCGAGCAGCGCGACGAACAGGTCGATCTCGTAGTTGCCGTGCACATGCTGCAGCACCGCCGTGATGCGCTCCAGGCCCATGCCGGTGTCGACCGAGGGCTTGGGCAGGCGGTGCATCACGCCGTCTTCGGTGCGGTTGAACTGCATGAAGACGTTGTTCCAGATCTCGATGTAGCGGTCGCCGTCCTCGTCCGGGCTGCCCGGAGGACCGCCGGGGATGCCTTCGCCGTGGTCGTAGAAGATCTCGGTGCAGGGGCCGCAGGGACCGGTGTCGCCCATCATCCAGAAGTTGTCGGACATGTAGCGGCCGCCCTTGTTGTCACCGATGCGCACGATGCGCTCGGCGGGCACGCCCACCACCTTGTTCCAGATCTCGTAGGCCTCGTCGTCCTCGGCGTAGACGGTGACCCAGAGCTTCTCGGTCGGCAGCTTGAAGTGGACGGTCAGCAACTCCCAGGCGTACTGGATGGCGTCGTGCTTGAAGTAGTCGCCGAAGCTGAAGTTGCCCAGCATCTCGAAGAACGTGTGGTGGCGCGCGGTGTAGCCCACGTTGTCGAGGTCGTTGTGCTTGCCGCCGGCGCGGATGCACTTCTGGCTGGTCGTGGCGCGCGTGTAGGCACGCTTGTCAAAGCCCAGGAAGACGTCCTTGAACTGGTTCATGCCGGCATTGGTGAACAGCAGCGTCGGGTCATCGCCCGGGATCACCGGCGAGGACGAGACGATGGTGTGGCCCTTGCTCTCGAAGAACTTCAGGAAGGTGTGGCGGATGTCGGAGGCTTTCATGGGCGTCGTCAGGTTCGGGATGGGCAATGAATTCGAAGGGATGAGGCTCAATTGAGAACGATGACGCCGGCGCGCTGTGCGGCAGCCGCCATGCGGGCGTCCAGCGTGGCCAACGCGCAGCGGCGCTGCACGGCCAGGTCGACATAGGCGGCATCGTAGGCGGTCAGGTCATGGGCGCTGGCGGCCGCGTGGCGTTGCTGCACCGACGTGTCGGCGCTGCCCAGCACTTCGATGCCATAGGCGTCCAGGCGCGCGCAGACCTCGGCCACCTCGTCGCCGCGCAGACGGCCACGCCGCACCACGTGGCGCAGCACGTTGGCGACCTCGAAGGGCCAGAGCGCGGGGACCACCAGACGGCCCTCGATGGCCTGATGCAGGCTGACAGGCAACTGCGCGTCGGGCATCACCATGGCCAGCGTGTAGGAGCAGTCGACGACGATCACCGGCGCCCCTCATCGCGCCACTGCAGGATCTCGTCGACCGTGATCGGCCCGCCCCGCTCGGCCATGCGCCGTCCGATGCCTTGCAACTCGGACAGGGCCTGGCGGCGCCGGGCCACCAGATCGGCCGGCACCTCGTTGATCGGCACCAGCTTGGCCACCGGCTTGTTGTGCCGCGTGATCACCACCTCCTCGCCACGTTCGGCGCGAGCGATCAACTCGGACAGGTGCGTCTTGGCTTCGAACAGACCGACGGTTTCCATGGGGTACTCCAGGCTGGCGTGAGGGGCGTGCGCAAATTGGTTGAATCAACCAGATTCTATCCGTGCCGACCCGCCTCGGCCTCACACCGCCTGACGCCGGCTTTCGAGGAAGGTGTAGAGCCGCTCGTCCTCGCAGTAGGCGACGTTGAAGCGCATCCACGGCGTCGGTGTCAGGTCGGCCGAGAACAGGTGACCGGGCCCGAGCAGCAGGTCGTGTTCGGCCGCCTGGTTGCTGGTCTGGACGGCATCGGGCATGTCGGCATGGCGGGCCCACAGGAACATGCCGGCCTTGGGCTCGCAGAAGATCTCGAAGCCCAGGTCGTCGAGCCGCTGGGCGACCCGCTCGTGGGCCTTGGCCAGCCGGTCGCGCAGCGCCTTCAGGTGCTTGCGCCAGCGGCCTTCGGTCAGCGCGCCGTAGGCCAGCCGCTCGCCGAATTCGGAGCTGGTCAGGCCGGCGATCATCTTCAACTGCGCCAGGTCCTCGACCAGGTCGGGGTGCGCCACCAGATGGCCGACGCGGATGTTGGGCGAGATGGTCTTGCTGTAGCTGCCCACATGCACGACGCGGTTGAGCTGGTCGAGGCTGGCCAGCGACGGGCGCGGCTCCGGGTCCAGGTCGGCGTAGATGTCGTTCTCGACGATCAGCACGTCGTGTTTCTCGGCCAGCTGCAGCACGCGGTGCAACTGCGCCAGCGTGGCGACCGAGCCGGTCGGGCTCTGCAGGCGCGGCTGCGTGAAGAACACGCGCGGCTGGTGCTCGACCAGCGCGGCCTCCAGCGCCGCCAGGTCGTAGCCGCCGGGCGTGCGCGGCACCCCCACCAGCCGGGCGCCCTGGAAGCGCAGGCAGAACAGCAGGTTGGCGTAGCCCGGGTCATCGACCAGCACGGCATCGCCGGGCCGCACCAGCCGGCGCGCGCACAGGTCCAGCGCCTGGCTGCTGCCCTGGGTCAGCAGGACCTGTTCGGCGGTGACGGCCACCTCCTGCTCGGCCAGCGTGTCGCGGATCAGCTGGCGCAGCGGCGGGTAGCCCTTCGGGTCGCCGTAGCCGCCCAGGTCGACGTCGTCACCGGCGAGGCCGCGCAGGCTGCGCTTGAGGCCGTCCTCGAACAGCCAGTCGCCGGGCAGCCAGCCGCAGCCGGGTTTCATCGACAGGTGACGGTTCTCGAAGATCTTCCGCAGATACCACATCGAGTCGAACGAGGTGCCCGCGATGCCGGCCGGCGAGGCCGCATCGACCGACGCCACCGCGCCCTCGCCGCGCTTGCGCACGAAAAAACCGGAGTGCGGACGCGACACCAGCCAGCCTTGCGCGACCAGCCGGTCATAGGCCTCGACGACCGTGAAGATGCTGACCTGGTGGGCATGCGCGAACTGGCGGATCGACGGCACCTTGGTGCCCGCGCGCAGGCCGCCTTCCTCGATCTGCCGGCTCAGGGCCTGGACGATCTGCACCACCAGCGGCGTGGCGGACTTCGGATTGAGCGTGAACATGGAACTGCCGTCGGAGAGTCGATCGCGGGGATGGTACGGCTCCGGCTGTGCCGGTCGGCGGCCCAGCACAGTGCATCGCCGCATCGGCCGCGACTGTGCATGGCGGCGCCCCGGTGCGGCCCCTACATTGGCCCGGCACCTGCTGCAGACGACAGCCACCGACAACAGCCCCAAGGCACCCGCCAACCGCCACCCGGAGTCCCACGATGCAACGCGAACCGAACCTCAACAACGCCGCCCTGATGGCCCGCCGTCGCGCCGCGCTGCCCACCGGTCTGGGCCAGAGCCACGAGATCTTCGTGCAGCGCGCCGACAACGCCGAGGTCTGGGACGTCGAGGGCCGGCGCTATGTCGACTTCGCCGGCGGCATCGCGGTGCTCAACACCGGTCACCGCCACCCGAAGCTGGTCGAGGCCATCGCCGCCCAGCTCGACAAGTTCACCCACACCTGCTTCCAGGTGCTGGCCTACGAGCCCTATGTCGAACTGGCCGAGCGCCTGAACGCCAAGGCACCGGGCAACTTCGCCAAGAAGAGCTTCTTCCTGACGACCGGCGCCGAGGCGGTCGAGAACGCCGTCAAGGTCGCCCGCGCCTACACCAAGCGGCAGGCGCTGATCGCCTTCGGCGGCGGCTTCCACGGCCGCACGATGATGGGCATGGCGCTGACCGGCAAGGTCGCGCCCTACAAGACCGGCTTCGGCCCCTTCCCGGCCGAGGTCTACCACGCCAAGTTCCCGTGCGCGCTGCACGGCGTCAGCGTCGACGACGCGATGGCGTCGATCGAGGCGATCTTCAAGTACGACGTCGAGGCCGCGCGTGTCGCGGCCATCATCCTGGAGCCGGTGCAGGGCGAAGGCGGCTTCTACGTCGCGCCGCCCGAGTTCGCCCGCCGCCTGCGCGCGCTGTGCGACCAGCACGGCATCGTGCTGATCGCCGACGAGGTCCAGACCGGCGCCGGCCGCACCGGCACCTGGCTGGCCTGCGAACAGTGGGGCCCAGATGCCGTGCCCGACATCATCACGATGGCCAAGTCGCTGGCCGGTGGCATGCCGCTGTCGGCCGTCATCGGCCGGGCCGAGATCATGGACGCGCCCGGCCCCGGCGGCCTGGGTGGCACCTATGCCGGCAACCCGCTGGCCTGCGCCTCGGCGCTGGCGGTGCTCGACGTGTTCGAACAGGACGGCCTGCTCGAACGCGGCCGTGCCGTCGGAGACCGCCTGAAGGCCGGCCTGGGCGCCATCGCCGCGAAGCACAAGGTCATCGCCGAGGTGCGCGGCCCCGGCGCGATGGTCGCCATCGAGCTGTGCAAGGACGGTGACCCGCACCAGCCCGACGCCGCGCTGACCGGCGCGATCGTCAAGGAGGCCGCCAGGCGCGGGCTGATCCTGCTGTCGTGCGGCACCTACGCCAATGTGATCCGCGTGCTGGTGCCGCTGACCGCGTCAGATGCCGTGCTCGACGAGGGCCTGGCCATCATGGCCGACTGCTTCGCCGCGCTGGCCTGAGTGGCAGCAAGTCCACCGACACGTCCCCCAACACCTGACCCGAGAACCTCGCCCATGGCCAGCCACGCCGCCTTCAACTGGGAAGACCCCCTCAACCTCGACGCCCAGCTGAGCGCCGACGAACGCGCCGTGCGCGAGGCCGCGCAGGCCTACTGCCAGGAACGCCTGGCCCCGCGCGTGCTGGAAGCCTTCCGGCACGAGAAGACCGACCGCGCCATCTTCAGCGAGATGGGCGAACTCGGCCTGCTCGGCCCGACCATCTCCGAGGCCTACGGCGGCGCCGGCCTGAACTACGTCAGCTACGGGCTGGTGGCGCGTGAGGTCGAACGCATCGACTCGGGCTACCGCTCGATGATGAGCGTGCAGTCGTCGCTGGTGATGGTGCCCATCGAGGCCTTCGGCACCGAGGCGCAGAAGCAGAAGTACCTGCCCCGGCTGGCGCGTGGCGAATGGGTCGGCTGCTTCGGCCTGACCGAGCCGGACCACGGCTCCGACCCCGGCAGCATGGTCACGCGGGCCCGCAAGGTGGCCGGCGGCTGGAAGCTTTCAGGCGCCAAGATGTGGATCACCAACAGCCCGATTGCCGACGTGTTCGTGGTCTGGGCCAAGGATGACGAGGGCGCCATCCGCGGCTTCATCCTCAACAAGGGCGCGGCGGGCCTGAGCGCCCCGGCGATCCACAGCAAGGTCGGCCTGCGCGCGAGCATCACCGGCGAGATCGTCATGGACGAGGTGTTCTGCCCCGACGAGGACGCCTTCCCCGACGTGCGCGGCCTGAAGGGCCCGTTCACCTGCCTGAACAGCGCCCGCTACGGCATCGCCTGGGGCGCTCTGGGTGCGGCCGAGGACTGCTTCCACCGCGCCCGCAGCTACACGCTCGAACGCAAACAGTTCGGCCGGCCGCTGGCGGCCAACCAGTTGATCCAGAAGAAGCTGGCCGACATGCTGACCGACATCGCGCTGGGCCTGCAGGGCTGCCTGCAGCTGGGCCGGCTGAAGGACGCGGGCACGGCATCGGTCGAGGCCACGTCCATCCTCAAGCGCAACAGCTGCGGCAAAGCGCTGGACATTGCCCGCATGGCGCGCGACATGCTCGGTGGCAACGGCATCTCCGACGAGTTCGGCGTGGCGCGCCACCTCGTCAACCTGGAGGTCGTCAACACCTACGAGGGCACGCACGACGTGCATGCGCTGATCCTCGGCCGGGCCATCACCGGCATCCAGGCGTTCTCCTGATGGGTGGCGCCTCGATGCTCGACGGCGTGCGCGTGCTGGACCTGTCGCGCGTGCTGGCCGGTCCGTGGGCCGGCCAGCTGCTGGCGGACTACGGCGCGGATGTCATCAAGGTCGAACGGCCCGGTGCCGGTGACGACACCCGCGGCTGGGGACCGCCGTGGTGGGGGCCGGCCGATGCGCGCATGTCGGCCTACTACCTGAGCGCGAACCGGGGCAAGCGATCGGTCGCGATCGACCTGGCCACGCCCGACGGCGCGGCGATGGTCCGACAGCTCGCGGCCGAGGCCGACGTGCTGCTGGAGAACTACAAGGTCGGCCAGCTCGCCCGCTACGGCCTGGACGCGGCCAGCCTGATGGCGCTGAACCCGCGCCTGGTCTATTGCTCGGTCACCGGCTACGGCCAGGACGGCCCGATGGCGCAGGCCGCCGGCTACGACTTCGCGATCCAGGCCACCGGCGGGCTGATGAGCCTGACCGGCGAGGCCGAAGGCACGCCCGGCACGCAGCCGCAGAAGGTCGGCGTGGCCGTCACCGACCTGTTCACCGGCGTCTATGCCAGCACCGCGATCCTGGCTGCGCTGGTCGAACGTGGCCGCACCGGCAAGGGTCGCCACATCGACGCGGCCTTGCTGGACGTGCAGGTCGCGATGCTCGCCAACCAGGCCAGCAACCACCTGGTCGGCGGCGTGGTGCCGCAGCGCATGGGCAATGCGCATCCCAACATCGTGCCCTACCAGGTCTTCGGCACCGCCGACGGCCACCTCGTGCTGGCGATCGGCAACGACGGCCAGTTCGCGCGTTTCTGCGAGCTGGCCGGCCATGCCGACGTGGCCGCCGATCCGCGCTACGCGAGCAACCCGCAACGTGTCGCCCACCGCGCCGGGCTGGTGCCGCTGCTGGCCGACTGGCTGCGCACGCGCACCACGCAGGCGTGGATGGACCTGCTGGAGCCGAACGCGGTGCCCTGTGCACCGATCCTGGACATCGCCGGCGTGTTCGCCCACCCGCAGGTGCTGGCCCGGGGCTTGCGAGTGGATCTGCCGGCCCCGGTCGACACGGACCTGCAAGCGACCCAGCCGCCGACCCTGCCACTCGTGCGCAACCCCATGCGCTTCGACGGCCAGCCGGCCGTGGCCGACCAGCCGCCGCCCTCGCTGGACCAGCAAGGCGACACGATCCGCGCCGCGCTCGCCCGTGGCGAGGGCTGGCCCAGCCGATGAGCCAGCGAGCCGCCCGACCACCAAGGGCCGCTCGCGGCCTGGCCGCAACCCCCTGTTTCTGTGTACAGGCTGCACAGCCGATACAGCCTTCGCGCTGTCTGCGCCCCGCTGTACATGGCGCCGCACAGCCCCCGGCCGCAACATCGCCGCGCTCACCCTGAGACCACCATGCCACCTGCCGCCATCCTCCGACATCCCTCGCTCGACGCCACGCCCGCCGCGGCCCCGGCCAGCGGCACGTCAGGGGCCGACACCCTCGTGCAGTTCCGCGGTGTCCAGAAGACCTACGACGGCGAGAACCTGGTCGTGCGCGGCCTCGATCTCGACATCCGGCGCGGCGAGTTCCTGTCGCTGCTGGGCCCGTCCGGTTCGGGCAAGACGACCTGCCTGATGATGCTGGCGGGCTTCGAGTCGCCGACCGCCGGCGAGATCACGCTCGACGGCCAGCCGATCACGCGCACGCCGCCGCACAAGCGCAACTTCGGCATGGTGTTCCAGAACTACGCACTGTTCCCGCACCTGACGATCGCCGACAACGTCGCCTACCCGCTGACCGTGCGCAAGGTGCCCAAGGCGCAGATCGCCGAACGGGTCGCCAAGGCGCTGGCGATGGTGCAGCTGACGGGGCGCGACCAGCGTTATCCGTCGCAGCTGTCGGGCGGCCAGCAGCAGCGTGTGGCGCTGGCGCGGGCGCTGGTGTTCGAGCCGCAACTCGTGCTGATGGACGAGCCGCTCGGCGCGCTCGACAAGCAGCTGCGCGAGCACATGCAGATCGAGCTGAAGGCGCTGCACCGCCAGCTTGGCGTGACCTTCGTCTACGTGACCCACGACCAGGGCGAGGCCCTGACGATGAGCGACCGCGTGGCCGTGTTCAACGACGGCGAGATCCAGCAGCTCGATGCCGTCGACCGGCTCTACGAGGCGCCGTCCAACCGCTTCGTCGCCGGCTTCGTCGGCGACAGCACGCCGCTGGCCGGCACGCTGGCGACACAAGGCAGTGCCGAGCCCGGCTGCCTGTGCGAGCTGCGCCTGGCCGGTGGCGCGCGCCTGAGCGGCGTCAACGTCAACGGCGCGGCCGATGGTGCGGCGGTGCTGGCGTCGGTGCGGCCCGAGCGCATCGAGGTCCGCGTCGACGCCGACGCGCTGTCGCAGCCCAACACGCTGCCGGCCGAGGTCGACGACATCATCTATTTCGGCGACCACCTGCGGCTGCGTTGCCGCATCGCCGGACAGGCGCCCGCCACGGTCAAGCTGCCGCTGTCGGGCGTCTCCCAACCGCAGGTCGGCCAGCGTGTCGGCCTGCACATCCCCACACCGTTCCTGCGCGTGTACGCCTGAGCCGGCCCGGACGAAGCCGGACAGGTCCTTTCCCAACCCCGTTCACCCCAACCCCCGAGGAGTTGCTCGCATGAAGAAGATCGCCCACTGGTCGGCCGCGGCCGTCGCCCTGATCGCCCTGCCCGCGCTGGCCCAGACGCAGCTGACGGTCGTCAACTTCGGCGGCGCGAACGGCGCGGCGCAGAAGAAGGCCTACTTCGAGCCCTTCGAGAAGACCGGCGCGGCCAAGATCGTCGGCGTCGAATACAACGGCGAGCAGGCCAAGATCAAGGCCATGGTCGAGACCAAGAAGATCAGCTGGGACGTCGTCGAGGTCGAGAGCCCGGACGTCAACCGCGGCTGCGACGAGGGCCTGTTCGAGAAGCTCGACTACAGCAAGATCGGCAACAAGGCCGACTTCCAGCCCGCCGCCGTCCATGAGTGCGGCATCGGCGTGTTCGTCTGGTCGACCGTCATGGCCTACAACGGCGACAAGCTCAAGGACGCGCCCAAGACCTGGGCCGACTTCTGGGACGTCAAGAAGTACCCGGGCAAGCGCGGCCTGCGCAAGGGCGCCCGCTACAACCTGGAATTCGCGCTGATGGCCGACGGCGTCAAGTCCGCCGACGTCTACAAGGAACTGGCCACCAAGGCCGGCGCCGACCGCGCGTTCAAGAAGCTGACCGAACTCAAGCCCAGCATCCAGTGGTGGGAAGCCGGCGCGCAGCCGCCGCAGTTCCTGGTCGCCGGCGACGTCACGATGACCACCGCCTACAACGGCCGCATCGACGCCGCCCAGCGCGAGGGCAAGAACCTCAAGATCAGCTGGACCGGCGGCATCTACGACCTGGACTACTGGACCATCGTCAAGGGCTCGCCCAACAAGGACGTCGCGATGAAGTTCATCGCCTACGCCTCGTCGCCCGATGCCCAGGCCGAGTACGCCCGCAACATCAGCTACGGCCCGACCAACAACAAGGCGCTGGCCAAGCTCGATGCCAAGGTGCTGGACCTGCTGCCGACCTCGCCGGCCAACAGCAAGGATGCGCTGCAGTTCAACATCAAGTTCTGGGCCGATGCCGGCGAGGAACTCGAGAAGCGCTTCGCCTCCTGGGCGGCCCAGTGAGGCCTGTCCTCACCGCCTGCTGAAGCCGTTCCCAGCCGCCTGAAAGCGCCCCGCCGATGACCGCCACCGTGCTCGATGCCCCCGCCCTGCGCCAGTCCCTGAAGCGGGTGCAGGTGCGTCAACGCTGGCTGGCCATCGGCCTGACGCTGCCGCTGCTGGTCTTCCTGCTGGCCACCTTGCTGGTGCCGATCGGCGCGCTGCTGCTGCGCGCGGTCGAGAACCCGGAGGTGGCCGGCGCCCTGTCGCGCACCGGCGCGGCGTTGTCGGCCTGGGGCCGCCAGGCCGAGCCGCCCGCAACCGCCTTTGCCGGCGTGGCGCAGGACCTCGCCGCGATCGACGAAGGCTCGCAGGCCGGCGCGCTGGCGCGGCGCCTGAACACCGAGGCCTCGGGTGCCCGATCCCTGGTGATGGGCACCTACAAGGCCGTGCGCGACCCGGCCACCTGGGGGGCCGAACTGGCCAGCCAGTCGCCCGACCAGATCCGCGCCCGGATGCTCGAACTCGATGCCCGCTGGTCCGACCTGAAGTACTGGCAGGCGATTGCCAAGAACGCCTCGCGCTGGACGCCCGACTACCTGCTGACCGCCGTCGACCTGAAGCGCCAGCCCGAAGGTGGCATCGCCCATGTCGAGCCCGACCAGCGCGTGTTCAGCCGCATCCTGTTGCGCACCTTCGAGATCAGCGCCGTCGTGACCGTCTGGTGCCTGCTGCTGGCCTATCCGCTGGCCTGGTGGCTGTCGACGCTGCCGGCACGCAAGGCCAACGTGCTGATGATCCTGGTGCTGGTGCCGTTCTGGACCTCGATCCTCGTGCGCGTGGCCGCCTGGATCGTGCTGCTGCAGCGCGAGGGCCTGGTCAACAAGTCGCTGATGGCGCTGTCGATCATCCACGAACCGGCCGCCCTGCTGTTCAACCGCACCGGCGTGGTCATCGCGATGGTGCACATCCTGCTGCCCTTCATGATCCTGCCGCTCTACAGCGTCATGAAGTCGGTGCCGCCGACGTACCTGCGCGCAGCGGTGTCGCTGGGCAGTGCGCCGCTGGCGGCCTTCTTCCGCGTCTACGTGCCGCAGACCTTCCCCGGCATCGGCGCGGGCGCGCTGCTGGTCTTCATCCTCAGCATCGGCTACTACGTGACGCCCGCGCTGCTGGGCGGTGCCGATGACCAGATGCTGAGCTACTACATCGCCCAGTACACCAACGTCGACATCAACTGGGGCATGGCCTGCGCGCTTGGCGCGGTGCTGCTGGTGACCACGCTGCTGCTCTACGGCGTCTACCGCCGGCTGGTGAAGTCCGAGCTGAGCCTGGGCTGAGGAGAGACGTCGATGCTGCCGATCAAGTCCTGGCGTCCGAGCCTGCCGGTGCTGCCCGCCTACTACACGCCGCTGGACACGCTCGGCTGGTGGGCGGTGCGCGTGTTCGCGGTCGCCATGCTGCTGTTCCTGCTGCTGCCGATCCTGGTGATCGTGCCGCTGTCGTTCTCGTCGAGTTCCTTCCTGGCCTATCCGATGCCGGGCTGGAGCCTGCAGTGGTACGAGAACCTCTTCACCTCCGACGACTGGGCCCGCGCCGCGCGCAACAGCTTCATCGTCGCGCCGGCCGCGACCGTCATCGCGACGGTGCTGGGCACGCTGACGGCGGTCGGCCTGGCGCGCACGCAGTTCCCCGGCAAGGGCCTGCTGATGAGCGTGCTGATCGCGCCGATGGTCGTGCCCATCGTGGTCGTCGGTGTGGCCTGCTACCTGTTCTTCGCCCGCATCGGCCTGGCCGACACCTACATCGGCCTGATCGTCGTGCATGCCGCACTGGGCGCGCCGTTTGTCGTCACCACCGTGCTGGCCACGCTGCAGGGCTTCAACCACAACCTCGTGCGCGCCAGCCTGAGCCTGGGTGCCGGGCCGCTGGAGACCTTCTGGCGCGTGACGCTGCCGGTGATCGCGCCGGGCGTGATCTCGGGCGCGCTGTTCGCCTTCGCCACATCGTTCGACGAGGTCGTCGTGACCCTGTTCATCGCCGGCCCGCAGCAGGTCACGCTGCCGCGCCAGATGTTCACGGGCATCCGCGAGAACATCAACCCGACCATCGCCGCCGTCGCCACGCTGCTGACGATCTTCACGACCGGGCTGATGCTGGTGCTCGAATGGATCCGCGGGAAACGAGCGTGAACCGGGTCTTGAACCAGCCCCTCGGCGGCAACGAGATGCCGCGCTTCGGCGGCATCGCCAGCATGATGCGGCTGCCGGTCGTCGACTCGCCCGAGGGCCTGGACGCCGCGTTCATCGGCATCCCGCTGGACATCGGCACCAGCCACCGGCCGGGCGCGCGCTTCGGGCCGCGCCAGATCCGCGCCGAGTCCGCGCTGATCCGGCCCTACAACATGGCCACCGGCGCCGCGCCGTTCGACGCGCTGCAGGTCGCCGACCTGGGCGACGTGCCGATCAACACCTACTCGCTGGACAAGTCGCTCGGCCTGATCACCGCCTTCTACGACCGCGTGCTGGCCGCCGGCTGCCGGCCGCTGACGATGGGCGGTGACCACACCATCGCCCTGCCCGTCCTGCGCGCGATGGCCGCGCGCCACGGCCCGGTCGCGCTGGTGCATGTGGACGCCCATGCCGACGTCAACGACGACATGTTCGGCGAGCGCATCGCCCACGGCACGCCCTTCCGCCGCGCGGTCGAGGAAGGCCTGCTGCGCACCGACAAGGTCTGGCAGATCGGCCTGCGCGGCAGTGGTTATGCGGCCGACGACTTCGACTGGCCGCGCCGCCAGGGCTTCCGGCTGGTGCTGGCGCACGAGGTCTGGTGGCAATCGCTCGCGCCGCTGATGGCCGAGGTGCGCGCCGCCATCGGCGATGCGCCGTGTTACCTGAGCTTCGACATCGATGGCATCGACCCGTCCTACGCCGGCGGCACCGGCACGCCCGAGATCGGCGGCCTGACCGTGCCGCAGGCGCTGGAGATCATCCGCGGCTGTCACGGCCTGAACCTGGTCGGCGCCGACCTGGTCGAGGTCTCGCCGCCCTACGATCCGAGCGGCAACACCGCGCTGCTGGGCGCCAACCTGCTCTACGAGATGCTGTGCGTGCTGCCCGGCGTGCCACGACGCTGAACGGGTCAGGCCTGGCGCCGTAGAGTCTTCGTTTCCAGTCTTTGCACGGCCTGTCCCTGCACCTTCCTCCACGCCTGACATCCCCACCGACCATGGACACCAAGACCTCTCCGCTGGCCCTGCTGAACGACCCGACGCTGCTGCGCACCGATGCGCTGATCAACGGCGAGTGGGTCGCCGGCCCGTCGCGTTTCACGGTCGATGACCCGGCCACCGGCCTGGCGCTGGCCCAGGTCGCCAACACCGGCGCGGCCGAGGCGCAGACCGCGATAGCCGCCGCCAACGCGGCCTGGCCGGCCTGGAAGGCCAAGCCCGCCAAGGAACGTGCGGCCATCCTGATGCGCTGGTACCACCTGCTGGTGCAGCACGCCGACGACCTGGCCCGCATCATGACCGCCGAACAGGGCAAGCCGCTGGCCGAGGCGCGCGGCGAGGTCGTCTACGGCGCCAGCTTCATCGAGTGGTTCGCCGAGGAAGGCAAGCGCGTCTACGGCGAGACCATCCCGACCACCGACCCGAACAAGCGCTTCATCGTGCTGAAGCAGCCGATCGGCGTCTGCGCGGCCATCACGCCGTGGAACTTCCCGATCGCGATGATCACCCGCAAGGTCGCCCCGGCCCTGGCCGCCGGTTGCCCGGTGATCATCAAGCCGGCCGAGCAGACGCCGCTGTCGGCGCTGGCCTGTGCCGAGCTGGCGCTGCGCGCGGGCTTGCCGGCGGGCGTGCTCAACATCCTGACGGCCGACGCCGACCGCTCGATCGAGATCGGCAACGTGCTGTGCGCCTCCGACGTGGTACGCCATCTGAGCTTCACCGGCTCGACCGAGGTCGGCCGCATCCTGATGCGCCAGTGCGCGCCGACGATCAAGAAACTCAGCCTCGAACTCGGCGGCAACGCGCCTTTCATCGTCTTCGACGACGCCGACCTGGACAGCGCCGCCGAAGGCGCGCTGATCAGCAAGTACCGCAACGCCGGCCAGACCTGCGTCTGCGCCAACCGCCTCTACGTGCAGGCGGGCGTCTACGACGCCTTCGTCGAGAAGCTGGCCGCCAAGGCCCGCGCGATCCAGGTCGGCAACGGCTTCGAGCCGGGCGTGAACCAGGGCCCGCTGATCGACGCCCAGGCCATGGCCAAGGTCGAGTCGCACGTGGCCGACGCGCTGGCCAAGGGCGCCACGCTGGTGACCGGCGGCAGCCGCGCGCCGGGTGCGCTGGCCGAGCGCTTCTACACGCCGACGGTGCTGGCCGACGTCACCGCCGACATGCTCTGCGCCCGAGAGGAGACCTTCGGCCCGGTCGCCCCGGTGTTCCGCTTCGAGACCGAGGCCGACGTCATCGGCCTGGCCAACGCGACCGAGTTCGGCCTGGCGAGCTACTTCTACAGCCGCGACATCGGCCGCATCTTCCGCGTCGCCGAGGCGCTGGAGACCGGCATGGTCGGCATCAACACCGGCCTGATCTCGGTCGCCGAAGTGCCGTTCGGCGGCGTCAAGCAATCCGGCCTCGGCCGCGAAGGCTCGCGCCACGGCATCGAGGACTACGTCGAGATGAAGTACCTGTGCATCGGGGATGTGCTGCGCTGACGCGCCAGTCCACGCCCGACGCGCGGGTGCATCGGGCGTCCTCGGGCTTGAGTTCGGCATTGCCCGATCCGAGCCCGCAACACGCCTCGCGTCGCCAGTTGGTCACCGTGACCCGCTTCGCGGACCTTGAGCCCCTGACGGTCCTCCATCGAGTCGGAGGCTCGATACGGAGCGCGGGTGGGCGATCAATGCTCAACCCGAGCTGGGTTTGCGCGGCTGCGGGAGTGGGTGCTGCGGGTGGAAGTCGTTGGCTTGGGTGGTCGCCATCGACCCCAAGCGGTCAGAACGAGTGCGAATCCAGCGTCCGGAAGCTGTCGTTCTACGTTCGAGCTGAGGGGCGCGCAGCAGGAAGGCACTTGGCCCGCGCAATGGATGATGAGAATGGCCGTTGCGCGGGCCAAGTGCCTTGCCGGTGTACGTCCCTTCGAACGAAGGGTTAGGCCGCACTCTTTGCGATGACCGGCGTGGCGTGGAGTTGAAGGCCAAGAGCTGCCACGACCTTGAGGATCGTTGCGAACTCCGGATTGCCAGCCGGTGAGAGTGCCTTGTAAAGGCTCTCTCGCCCGAGACCCGCGTCGCGAGCGACTTGTGTCATTCCCTTCGCGCGGGCAATGTCACCGAGCGCAGCCGCCACCAGAGCGGGATCGCCTTCTTCAAGGGCCGCCTCAAGATACGCGGCCATGTCTTCCTCGGACTTCAGATGGTCCGCCGGATCCCAGGGGGTAGTGACTGTCTTTGCCATCTCGATCTCCTACAAGTCGCGCGCAAGCGCCTTCGCTTCACGGATGTCGCGGTCCTGCGTGGACTTATCGCCACCAGCCAACAAGACCACGTAGACGTTTCCCTTCTGAACGAAGTACACGCGGTAGCCTGGTCCGTAGTCCACGCGTAGCTCGGAGACCCCTTCACCAACGGGCTTCACGTCGCCTGTATTCCCAAGCGCGAGCCGACGAATGCGGATGTCGATTCGGGCCTTGGCTGTTCGGTCGCGAAGGCCGCCGAACCACTCTGCATAGGTGACTGTCTGGCGGACTTCAAGCATGACGGAACTGTATCACATGGGATACGAAATGCGCAACCGTGGCTCTGTGCGGTCTAACGAAACCTTCGGCCCGGTCGCCCCGGTGTTCCGCTTCGAGACCGAGGCCGACGTCATCGGCCTGGCCAACGCGACCGAGTTCGGCCTGGCGAGCTACTTCTACAGCCGCGACATCGGCCGCATCTTCCGCGTCGCCGAGGCGCTGGAGACCGGCATGGTCGGCATCAACACCGGCCTGATCTCGGTCGCCGAAGTGCCGTTCGGCGGCGTCAAGCAATCCGGCCTCGGCCGCGAAGGCTCGCGCCACGGCATCGAGGACTACGTCGAGATGAAGTACCTGTGCATTGGTGACGTGATGCGCTGAGCCGGCATCGCGCTTCAGGATGGGCGGGGTTTCCCGCTTGGGTTATGACCTAGCATCTCGGGCAGGAAAACCCTGCCCGCATGAATCCTGTCAGCCCGATACCCGCCATTGCCATCGCCCTGACCGGCAGCGCCACCGCCTGGGCCCTCGCGACCTGGCGCCGCAGCGCACCGGAACCCGGACGCCATGCCTCGATCGACGGTCTGCGCGGGTATCTCGCGCTGTCGGTGTTCCTGCACCACGGCTGCATCTGGTTTTTCCATTTGCGGACCGGCCGCTGGGAAACCCCGCCGTCGAACCTGTATGTCCATCTCGGGCAGACCAGCGTGGCGCTGTTCTTCATGATCACGGCCTTCCTGTTCGTCACGAAGGTGCTGGACGCCAGCCAGCGGCCGATCGACTGGCTGCGGCTCTATGTCGGCCGCGTGATGCGCCTGACGCCGCTCTACCTGCTGGCGATGGCGCTGCTGTTCGCGGTCGTCGCCTGGCGCTCGGGCGGGCAGTTGCAGGAGCCGCCGGCCGACCTGCTGCGGCATGCGACGGAGTGGCTGCTGTTCTCGGTCGGCGGGACGCAGGACCTCAACGGCGTGCGCGACACCCTGGTGATCGTCGCCGGCGTGACCTGGTCGCTGCCCTACGAGTGGTTCTTCTACCTCTGCCTGCCGCTGCTCGCGCTGGCGACCGGCCGTCGGCCGCCCCTAGCCGCACACCTGGCCGGCCTGCTGGCGCTGCTGTTCCTGCTGGTCTGGCATCCGCATGCGATGCAGATGTCGGCCTTCCTGGGCGGCGTGCTGGCGGCGCTGTGCGTGCGCTCGCCGGGCTTGCGCGAGCGGGCCAGCCGGCCGGCCGCCTCGCTGCTGGTGATCGCCCTGCTGGCGGTGGCCGTCGCGCGTTTCCCCGGCGCCTACCAGGCCGTGCCGATGCTGCTGGTGTCGCTGGCCTTCTGCCTGATCGCCGCTGGCAGTTCGCTGTTCGGGCTGCTGACCTGCCGCACCTCGCGCGTGCTCGGCGAGATGACCTACAGCCTCTACCTGCTGCACGGCCTGCTGCTCTACGCGCTGTTCGAAGGCGTGCTGGGCGCCGAACGGGCCGCCGGTCTGAGCGCGACGCAGCACTGGCTGATGGTGCTGGTGCTCTGTCCCGTGCTGATCCTGCTCAGCCAGCTGGCCTATCGGATGGTCGAACAGCCGGGACTGGCGCTGACGGGCCCGGCGACCCGCTGGCTGCGTCTGCGCCTGTCGGGCCGTCGCACGGCGACAGGCTGAGCCGCGCGCGGACGGCGACTCAGTCGTCGTTGGCCGCGTCGTCCATGCCGCCGACCAGCCCGCCGCGACGCGGATGGCGCGACTGCACGGCGCCGGCATAGGCCAGCCGCAGCAGCTCCTCGGCCTGGCGGCCGTGGTCGGGGTAGAGGCTGACGCCGGTGCCGATGCCGAGCACGGCCTGCTGGCCGGTCACGACATAGGGCTCGCTCATGCTCTGCGCCAGCTTGGCGGCGACCCGCTCGCCGTCCTGCGGCCGTTCCATGCTGGGCAGCAGCGCGGCAAACGCATCGCTGCCGACGACGGCGACGACGTCGCTGGAGCGCAGACCCGCGCGCAAGCGCACGGCCGCCTTGCGCTTGAGCAGTTGGGCGGCCTGGGCGCCGAGCCGGGCCGCGATGGCGTCCAGCCCGTCGAGCCGGAACACCAGCAGCGCCATCGGCACGGGTTCGCGCTCGCGCAAGGCGCAGAGCTGGTTCAGCAGCTCGACCAGCAGCGCGCGGTTCGGCAGGCCGGTGCCCAGGTCGATCGACCAGGCGCGGCGCACCTCCAGGTCCTGCGCCTTGCGGTCGATGGCCTGGTAGACGGCGCGCTTCAGTCGCACGCCCTGCGCGTCCTCGAGCGCCAGGACGTCCTGCACCCCCATCTGGATCAGCCGGCGGGCGAGGTCACGGTCGGGCGCGGGCCAGGCCACGATCACCGCCGAAGCCGCCGCCGCCTGCGACAGGCCGCTCCAGGCCAGCAACGACTGAACCTGCTGGCGGTTCGGACAGCCGATGACGATCGCCGGCGGGGTGTGCAGCTGCAGCTGCGCGCTGAGGGCGTCCAGGCTGTCGACGGCCTCCCAGACCAGTCCGTCGGCCGGGTCACCGGGCAAACCGCCCCCGAGACCGAGATGGCAGACGGAAACCCGATCGGAGCGCGGCTTGGACATGGCGGACAGGGTCACCCGAGGCGAAAAGGAAGGGGGCGATGTTACTGACGGGCAGCGGCTGCGAATCGGACGACTCGCGGCCAGCGTGTCCGACCTCACATGTTTCTGGGCCAACCCCACAAAAAGATAGGCACTAGCTTGGTGCGACCGGCTGAAAGGCCGGCATGACTTGTTTCAAGTCAACTTATTCATGTCGTATACCGGGCCGCTTCATCACTATGGGGGAACCAATTTGGTGTGATTCCACTTTAACCTGCGGTTCAGCCACTCAAACAAGTAGTTCCCATGAAAGCCCTGCTGCTCAGCCACACCAGCGATCTGCACGTGCTTCTCCAGCATGAGTTGCGCCGCCGTCGCCCCGACGCCGAAATCGCCCGCACCCACACGCTCGCCAGCGCCCTGCCCTACCTGCGCCAGGAGCCCGAGATCGACCATGTGGTGCTGGACCTCGGCCTGTGTGGCTGGTCCCGCATGAGCACGCTGGTGACGACGCTGCGCCCGTGCCTGGGCAGCCGCCAGCTGGTGCTGCTGGTCGAGACGGTCGAGGACGTGATGCGGGTGCGCGCCCAGGGCGTGACGGTCGACGCCTGCCTGCCGAAATCGGCCGGGCTCGGCGCCTTGGCCGATCTGCTGCTGCAGATCGACACGACGCAATCGGTGCTGACGGCCGCGCGCTGGTCCTTCCGCGACCGCCAGGCCGACGAACGCGCCACGCCGGGCGTCGCGGCAGCAGCGGTGTCGCGCGGTGCCGTGCGGGTGCAGGGCGACGGCGCGACGTCCGCCAAGGTCTACTCGGTCAACTTCAACCGCCTGGCCTGGTGAGACCGCACCGGCGCCGGCCGCTCAGGCCCGCCGGACCACGATGAAGCGGCGCGGGAAGCCGAACAGCCGCCGGCCATCGGCCCGCACCGGGTACGCCGCGTCGATGCGCGCGCGGTAGGCCGCCAGATAGTCCGCCCGCTCGGCGTCGTCGGCCAGGGCATCCAGGAAGGGACGCAGGCCGGTCGCCCGGACCCATTCGACGATCGCGTCGGCATCGGCCATGACCTGCTGGTAGCGGGTGTCCCACTGGTCGATCTCGGCCGCCAGCGGCGCCAGCAGGTCGTGATACGCCTCGGCCGACAGGACATGGTTCATGGCCTCGGCGGCCGGTGCCAGCCGCGCCGACCAGGGCCCGGGCAGTTCGCGCATCCAGCGGTGACTGGGCTCGTCGCGGTTGGCCGGCATCTGGACGGCCAGCACGCCGCCCGGCCGGACCTGGCGCAGCAGTTGCGGCAGCAGGCGGGCGTGGTCCGGCACCCACTGCAACACCGCGTTGGCGAACAGCACATCGACCGGCCGGCCGCCGGGTGCCTGCCAGGTCGCGACATCGGCCTCGACCCAGTCCAGCGCCGGCAAGGCCAGCCGTGCCGCCTTCAGCATGGCCGGCGAGCTGTCGACACCGGTGATGCGGGCGCCCAGCCAGCGTGCGGCCAGCAGCGCGGTCGAGTTGCCGGGGCCGCAGCCCAGGTCAACCACCTCGCGCACGGCGTCCGGCGGCTCGGGCCGGACACGCGCCAGCAGGTCGATGGCGGCGCGTGTGCGCTGGTCGCCGAAGCGCAGGTACAGGGAGTCGTTCCAGTCCGTCATGGCCGGGGATTCTGACCCGCTCCCTAGAATCCGCCGCCATGCAGCTCCCGACCCTCGTCCCCGGCAAACGCTACACGCTCCCGCGCCCGATCGGCTCGTCCGATGCCCTGCTGCTGGCGCGCCACGCGCAGGCCCGCAAGGCGGCCGGTGAACTGGTCGCCATCGTGGTCGCCGAACCCGCCGATGCCCAGCGCCTGCCCGACGAGCTGGCCTTCTTCGCGCCCGAGCTGGTGGTGGCCGTCTTCCCCGACTGGGAGACCCTTCCCTACGACAGCTTCAGCCCGCACCAGGACCTGATCTCCGAGCGCCTGGCCACGCTGTGGCAGGTGCAGCAGCGGCGCAAGGCCGCCGTGCCGCTGGACGTCGTGATCCTGCCGGCGACGACCGCGCTGACGCGGCTGGCGCCGCCGTCCTTCCTGGCCGCCTACACCTTCCACTTCAAGCAGAAGCAGAAGCTCGACGAACAGGGCCTGCGCGCGCAGCTGACGCTGGCCGGCTACCAGCACGTCAGCCAGGTCGTGTCGCCGGGCGAATACGCCGTGCGCGGCGGGCTGATCGACCTCTACCCGATGGGCTCGACGGTGCCCTACCGGGTCGACCTGTTCGACGACGAGGTCGACTCGATCCGCGTCTTCGACCCCGACAGCCAGCGCAGCCTCTACCCGGTGCCGGAAGTGCGCCTGCTGCCCGGCCGCGAGTTCCCGATGGACGACGCGGCGCGCCAGGCCTTCCGCTCGCGCTGGCGCGAGAAGATGGACGGCGACCCGAGCCGCGCGCGCATCTACAAGGACATGGCCCAGGGCATCACGACCTCGGGCATCGAGTACTACCTGCCGCTGTTCTTCGACGAGCCGGCGACCTTCTTCGACTACCTCGGCGAACAGGCCTCGCTGGTGTTGCACGGCGAGGTCGACGAGGCGCTGGAGCGCTTCTGGACCGAGACCCGCGAGCGCCACCGCTTCCTGCAGCACGACCCGGAACGGCCGGTTCTGCCGCCCGAGGAGCTGTTCCTGCGTGGCGAGGGTTTCTTCAGCCGCTGCAACGACTTTGCCCAGCTGGCCGTGCGCGGCAACCACCCCGTCGACTGGGCCCGCCCGCTGCCCGACCTGAGCGTGCAGCGCGGCGCGCAGGACCCGCTGCGCCGGCTGGAAGACCAGCTGACGCGGCTGCGCGAGACCGGCCAGCGCCTGCTGGTCGTGGCCGAGAGCGCCGGCCGGCGCGAGAGCCTGCTGGAGCTGCTGCGCGACCACCGGCTGGAGCCGCCGTCGGTCGACACGCTGGCCGCCTTCCTGGCCAGCGCCCACGCCTACGCGATCACCACGGCCGCGCTGGCCTCGGGCTTCTTCTGGACCGATGCGACCGAACAGTTCGGCGTCCAGCTGGTCACCGAGACCGAGCTGTTCGACACCACGCCGACGGTGCGCCGGCGCCGCAAGCAGGAGACCACCAGCGACGTCGACGCGCTGATCAAGGACCTGTCCGAGCTGAAGGTCGGCGACCCGGTCGTGCACGCCAACCACGGCATCGGCCGCTACCGCGGGCTGGTCAACATCGACCTGTCGGGCGACGGCGCGTCCAACGAGTTCCTGTTCCTCGAATACGCCGACCAGGCCACGCTCTACGTGCCGGTGGCGCAGCTGCAGCTGATCAGCCGCTACACCGGCGTCAGCGCCGAGGAAGCGCCGCTGCACCGGCTCGGCTCGGGCCAGTGGGAGAAGGCCCGCCGCAAGGCCGCCGAACAGGTCCGCGATGCCGCCGCCGAGCTGCTGAACCTCTATGCCCGCCGGGCCGCCCGCGAGGGCTACGCCTTCCGCTACAGCCCGCAGGACTACGAGGCCTTCGCGACCAGCTTCGGCTTCGAGGAGACACCCGATCAGGCCGCCGCGATCCACGCGGTCATCCAGGACATGATCAGCCCGCGCCCGATGGACCGGCTGGTCTGCGGCGACGTCGGCTTCGGCAAGACCGAGGTGGCGCTGCGGGCCGCCTTCGTGGCCGTCACCGGCGGCAAGCAGGTGGCCCTGCTGGCACCGACCACGCTGCTGGCCGAGCAGCATTTCCAGACCATCTCCGACCGCTTCGCGCCCTGGCCCGTGAAGGTCGCCGAGATGAGCCGCTTCCGCTCGCCCAAGGAGGTCAAGGCCGCGATGGAAGGCCTGGCCGCCGGCACGATCGACATCGTCGTGGGCACGCACAAGCTGCTGAGTCCGGAGACGAAGTTCAAGAACCTGGGCCTGCTGATCATCGACGAGGAACACCGTTTCGGCGTGCGCCACAAGGAGCAGATGAAGGCCATGCGCGCCGAGGTCGACGTGCTGACGCTGACGGCCACGCCGATCCCGCGCACGCTGGGCATGGCCCTCGAAGGGCTGCGCGACCTGAGCGTCATCGCCACCGCGCCGCAACGCCGGCTGGCCATCAAGACCTTCGTGCGCAACGAGACCACCGGCACGATCCGCGAGGCGGTGTTGCGCGAGCTGAAGCGCGGCGGGCAGGTCTACTTCCTGCACAACGAGGTCGACACGATCGAGAACCGGCGCCAGAAGCTCGAAGAGCTGCTGCCCGAGGCCCGCATCGGCGTGGCCCACGGCCAGATGCCCGAGCGCGAGCTCGAACGCGTGATGCGCGACTTCGTCGCGCAGCGCCACAACCTGCTGCTGTGCTCGACCATCATCGAGACCGGCATCGACGTGCCGAGCGCCAACACCATCGTCATCAGCCGGGCCGACAAGTTCGGCCTGGCGCAGCTGCACCAGCTGCGCGGCCGGGTCGGCCGCAGCCACCACCAGGCCTATGCCTACCTGATGGTCCCCGACATCGAGGGCCTGACCAAGCAGGCGCAGCAGCGGCTGGACGCGATCCAGTCGATGGAGGAACTGGGTTCGGGCTTCTACCTCGCCATGCACGACCTGGAGATCCGCGGCGCCGGCGAGGTGCTGGGCGACAACCAGAGCGGCAACATGATGGAGGTCGGCTTCCAGCTCTACAACGAGATGCTGGCCGAGGCCGTCCGGGCACTGAAGAACGGCCAGGAGCCCGACCTGCTGTCGCCGACCGGCTTCTTCGGCGGCACCACCGAGGTCAACCTGCACGCCCCGGCGCTGCTGCCCGAGGCCTACTGCCCGGACGTGCAGATGCGCCTGAGCCTGTACAAGCGGCTGGCCAGCACCGACCGCGCCGACAAGATCGACGCGATGCTCGAAGAGCTTGTCGACCGCTTCGGCAAGCTGCCGGCGCAGGCGCAGACGCTGTTCGACCTGCACCGGCTGCGCATCCAGGCCAAGGCCTGGGGCGTGCAGAAGATCGAGGCCGGCCCTGGCGTCATCTCGATCCACTTCCGCCCGAACCCGCCGATCGATCCGATGAAGATCATCGAGCTGGTGCAGAAGAACCGCCACATCAAGCTGGCCGGCAACGACAAGCTGCGCATCGAGCGCGCCTGGCCCGATCCGAAGGACCGCGCGCAGGCGGTGCGCGACGTGTTCCGGATGCTCGGCACGCCGCAGGCACACGCATCGGCCACCGCCACGAAGGCCGCCCCGGCGACACCCCGGACGGTGCGCTGACGCACCTGGCCGGGCACGGAAAACGGGGCTTTTCAGCCGCTGATCCGGCCTTGGCGGCGGCGGCGGCGCGCAGAAGATCCGCACCAGCGTCGGTCGTGCAGGACATCCCCGGAAACCGGCGCTTCCGTGGAGACATGCCGATGATCGAACTGCTGCGCCGCTACAGCCAGGCCAACCGCGTGCTGGCCGGCTTTACCCTGATGACCCTGATGCTGATCGGGCTGGCGCTGGCCGCCGCCGCGATGCTGCGAGAACGGGGCGCCGCCGATGCCGGCTACGCGCTGGTCGCCGCCGCCGTCGTGCTGGGCGGCATCGGCATGACGCTGGGCTGGCTGATCCGCGCCAGCATCAAGGCACCGGTCGAGGACACCGCGATGGCGGTCATGCGCATCGCGCAGGGCGACCTGGTCAGCCGCATCGAATCGCCCGGCCGCGACGAGCTGTCGTGGCTGCGCTCCGAACTCAACAAGATGCGCAAGCGCCTGTCGGAAACGGTCGGCGGCGTGCGCCTGACGGTCGACAGCGTCGCGGCAGCGTCCGAACAGATCGCGCTGGGCAACAACGACCTGTCGACCCGCACCGAGAACCAGGCCGCCGCGCTGCAGCAGACCGCCAGCACGATGGACGAGCTGGCGTCGACGGTGCGCAGCCACGCCCAGAGCGCCCAGGACGCGCGGCGCGAGATGGACGGCGCCCGCGAGGTCGCCAGCCGGGGCGGCGAACTGGTCGGCGAGGTGGTCGAGCGCATGCACGGCATCCACCAGAGCGCCAACCGGATCAACGAGATCATCGGCGTCATCGATGGCATCGCCTTCCAGACCAACATCCTGGCGCTGAACGCGGCCGTGGAAGCGGCCCGGGCGGGCGAACAGGGTCGCGGTTTCGCGGTGGTCGCCGGCGAGGTCCGTGCGCTGGCCCAGCGCAGCGCCACGGCGGCCCGCGAGATCAAGTCGCTGATCGGCGACTCGACCGAGAAGGTCGACGCCGGCCAGCGTCTGGTGCAGGAGGCCGGCCAGACGATGCGCGACCTGCTCGAACGGGTCAGCCGCGTCAGCAGCCTCGTCAGCACGATGGCCGATGCCGGCAGCGAGCAGAGCCGCGCGATCGACCAGGTACACCAGGCGATCTCGCAGATCGACGGCGTGACGCAGCAGAACGCCGCGCTGGTCGAGGAGGTCTCGGCCGCCGCGCAGTCGCTCAAGGGCCAGTCGGGCCAGTTGCTGGAAGCGGTCGGCGCGTTCAAGACCCAGGGTTGACCCGCATCGGGGAGAATCTCGGGCTTTGCCGGGGCCGCGCCCCGCCACCCGTCACTCCCCGTGCGCATGACCGACCTGCCCCACACGATCTCCCCCGGCCTGACCGTTCGCGGCTTCACCCCGCCGCTGCGGCTGGGTGACTTCAAGCTGATCGCGTTCGACATGGATTCGACGCTGATCAACATCGAATGCATCGACGAGATCGCCGATGCCGCCGGGCGCAAGGCCGAGGTCGCCGCCATCACCGCCGCCGCGATGCGCGGCGAGATCGCCGACTACAAGGAAAGCCTGCGCCAGCGCGTCGCCCTGCTCCAGGGTGTGCCGGCCAGCGCGCTCGACGAGGTCTACACGCAGCGCCTGCAGCTCAACCCGGGTGCCGAGGCGCTGGTGCAGGCCTGCCAGGCCGCCGGCCTGAAGACGCTGCTGGTCTCCGGCGGCTTCACCTTCTTCACCGACCGTCTGCAACAGCGCCTGAAGCTCGACTGGACCCGCAGCAACCTGCTGGAGATCGAGGCCGGCGTGCTGACCGGCCGGCTGGTCGACCAGCATTGGGGCGACATCTGCGACGGCGACGAGAAGCGCCGCACGGTGCTCGAGACCTGCGCCGCGATGGGCATCTCGCCCAGCCAGGCCATCGCGATGGGTGACGGCGCCAACGACCTGCCGATGATGTCGGTGGTCGGCCTGTCGGTCGCCCACCATGCCAAGCCGGCGGTGCGCGAACAGGCGATGGTTGCCATCGAGGACGGCGGCCTGGACCGGCTGCTGGAAGTCGTCCGGCCCTGAACGGCCGGATCGCCGCTCAGACCATCAGTTCGAGCTGGCTTTCCAGCTCGTCGCACCAGATGTCGAAGTCGCGCTCGCCAGCCCCAAGCGCCAGCAGCGCCTGCGTGCCGCCGCGCTGCCATTCGCCGTGCCGATTGCGGCCCTGGCGACGCTGCAGGTAACGGTCGGCGACCAGTGCCAGCGCCACCAGGTGCGCGACACGGGCGCGGCCCGGCTGCGTGTAGACACGGAAATCGTGGTGCCAGGCGACCGCCTCGACGATCTCCTCGCTGACGCCCCAGCTCTGCGCCAGCGCGGCACCCACGGCCGCGTGGTCGGTGCCGTGGCGCGAACGTTCCACCTCGGTGAACGGCCGGTGGCCCAGGTTGGCCTCGGCCAGCGTGACGCGGTAGCTCGGGTTGTCGAAGCGCTGCAGCAGCACGGGGATGCCGACGTCGCAGAACAGCCCGAAGGTGTGGGCGACGTCCGCCTCGACCACGCCCAGCTGGCGGGCCAGCCAGGCCATCGCCAGGCTGCGCCGGTGGGCGACATCCCAGAATCGTTCGAAGGTGCCGCCGTGAACCGGCAGGACCTTGCGCAGCACCAGCGCGCTCAGGATCGCGATGCAGCGCTTGCTGCCCAGCTGTTCGAAGGCTCGTCTCAGCGTGCCGGCACCGGCGCGGGTGCCCGGTCCGCGCGCGTTGGCGACCTTCAGCAGCGCGGCCGCGACGGCAACGTCGAACGAGGCCAGCTGCACCAGCATGTCCAGCCGGGGTGCCTCGCGCAGCAGCTCCGCATGCAGGCGCTCCAGCAACTGCGGACGCGGCGGGATGCCGATGTCGCGCACCAGGCTGGCGAGCTGCTGCGGATCGATCAGGGGATCGGCGAGGACGGAGGGGGGCATGCGTGACCGGGTTGCGCCGGCACGCGTGACATCCGATCGCCGGCTTCTGCTCTATCGGCAGACGCGAACGGAACTTGAGCTGGCAGCTTCAGGCGGCGGGCGACTGCGCCATCACGACGACGCCGTCGGCATCGGCGCACAGCCACTCGCCCGGCCGCACGGTGACGCCCTGCAGCTGCACCGGCACGTCGACCTCGCCAGGCGCGCGGCGTTCGGTCGGCAGCGGCATCAGCGCGAGTGCCAGCACGCCGACATCGCAGGCGGCCAGCTCGGCGACGTCGCGCACGCAGCCGTCGACCACCACGCCGGCCCAGCCGTTGCGCGCCGCCGCCGCGGCGATGTTGCCGCCGACCAGCGCACGCCGCAGCGAACCACCGCCGTCGACCACCAGCACGCGGCCGAGGCCGGGGCCTTCGAGCAGCTGCTTGACGCTGGTGTTGTCCTCGAAGCACTTGACCGTCACGACGGTGCCGGCGAAGGCCGCCCGCCCGCCGTAGCGGTGGAACACCGGCGGCAGCACGCGGAAGGCGCCGCTGCGGTCGCCCTTGTGGACGTCACAGAGGTCGCAGGTGGCGGGAACGGGCAGGTGAGCGGGGGCGTAGGCGGGTGCGGAGGTGGTCATCGTGGTCTCAAAGGCCGGCGCTGGTCAGGCTCTTCAGGAATTGCGGGACGTTCTGGTAGCCGATCACGCGGGCGGCGCCGCGTTCCTGGCCCTGGGCGTCGAAGAACAGGATGCCGGGCGGGCCGAACAGGTCGAAGCGCTTGAGCAGCTCGCGATCGGCCGCGTCGTTGGCCGTCACGTCGGCCTGCAGCAGCAGCGCGCCAGCGAGACGGGCCTGCACCTGCGGGTCGGGGAAGGTGAACTGCTCGAACTCCTTGCAGGACACGCACCAGTCGGCATAGAAGTCCAGCATCACCGGCTGGCCGGCGGTCTTCAGGATCTGGTCGAGTTCGGCCGAGGTCTTGATGCGCCGGTAGCTGGCCAGCGCGGCATCGGTCGGCGCCTTCGCGCCGGTGTTGCCGCCTGCGCCCGCAGCGGTCGACGATCCGGCCAGATGGCCCAGCGGCTGCAGCACCGAACGGCCGCCGGACAGCAGGCCGACCCACTGCGCCGCGCCGACCAGCGCCAGCACCAGCGCCAGGCCCTTGGCGCTGCGCGCCAGCATCGAGGCGGACTCGGGCAGGCGGTCCAGCAGCCCCAGCAGCACGGCCGAGACGATCAGCAGCAGGCCCCAGGCGGCCATCGCGACCCAGGTCGGGATGACCGGGCTCAGCATCCAGATCGCCACCGCCAGCATCGTGATGCCGAAGAAGCGCTTGACGCCGTCCATCCAGGCACCCGCACGCGGCAGCAGAGAGCCGGCCGAGGCACCCACCAGCAGCAGCGGCACGCTCATGCCGCAGGCCAGCGAGAACAGCGCCACCGCGCCGACCAGCACGTCGCGGGTCTGCGAGATGTAGAGCAGCGCGCCGGCCAGCGGCGCGGCCACGCAGGGGCCGACGATCAGCGCGGAGATGCCGCCCATCACGAACACGCCCAGGTGATGACCGCCACCGGACGCGCCGCCCAGCGAGCCCGACCAGGCCGTCAGGCGGGTCTGCAGCGACGCCGGCATCTGCAGCTCGTAGGCGCCGAACATCGACAGCGACAGCAGCACCAGCAGCGCGGCGAAGGCACCCAGCACGGCGGGCGTCTGCAAGGTGGCGGCCAGGCCTTCGCCGGCCAGGCCGGCCAGCACGCCGAACAGCGTGTAGACCAGCGCCATGCCCAGCGAGTAGCTGATCGACAGCATCAGGCCCCGGCCACGCGACGTTGCCGCGCCCTGCCCGACGATGATCGACGACAGGATCGGCACCATCGGCAGCACGCAGGGCGTGAACGACAGCAGCAGGCCGGCGAGCGCGAACACCGCGACGACGCTCCACAGGCTGCCCGAACGCAAGGCGCGCGAGACCGCGTCGCCGGCTTTCGGGTCTGCGGTCGCCGTGGCGGTCGGCGTCGCCGATGCCACCGCGACGGCGGTGATCGGGCGGACCTCGCCAGCGGCCGGCGTCCAGGCCAGACCGGCTTCCTCGCCCATCACCTCGACCGAGCGGATCGCGCCGCCATCGGTGCGGACCTTCAGCACCTGCTCGCGCGGCGGGTAACACAGGCCGGCGTCGGCACAGCCCTGGCTCGTCACCAGCAGCTTGAACTCGGCCGGCGCGGCCTTCACGGGGACCTGGAAGACGAGTTCGTGGCGCCAGGTCTCGACGTCCTTCTGGAAGGTCTCGTCGAACTTGACCTTGCCGGGCGGGATCACCGGCGTGCCCAGCTGCACGCCCTCGGGCGCGGCGGCGATGGCCAGACGCTCGCGGTACATGTAGTACGCGTCGACGATGTCGAAGCGCACCTCGATCTGGGCACCGTCCGGGCTGCGGGCGGAGAGCAGGAAGGCCTTGTCGGGCTCCAGGAACTCGGCGGCGCGGGCCGACAGCCCGAGGCCGAACAGCAGGGCGAGCAGACCGAACAGCGCCCAACAGGCGCGGCCGACACGGCGCGAAGACCGCAACGAGAAAAGACTCATGACATGCATCCGGAAATTGTCGCCGCGCCGGGCGGCGGACCGTCTGATCTCAGGCAGACGCGGCCGCGATGGAAGCGGTCCGGCGTGCGGTATGTCGCCCGACCAGCGACGAGGCCAGCACCGCCGCGCCCAGTGCCAGGGCCGAACCGACCAGCACCCCGGCCGGATGGCCGCGGTCGAGCAGCCAGCCGAAGATCGGTGCGGCGACCGAGAAACCCAGGTCCAGGCCGGAATAGACCGTGCCGTAGACCCGTCCGGACGCATCGGGCGGCGCCGCGCGGCGGATCAGCATGTCGCGTGACGGTCCGGCCAGTCCCGTGCCGATGCCCGCCAGCGAGACCAGCGCCAGCGCCAGCCAGCCCGGCACCCACGGCGTCGCGGCCAGGACCAGGAAGGTGCCGGCCAGCATCAGCGCCCGGGCGATCAGCGGTTCCAGCCGTTCGGCGCGGGCCAGCAGGAAACCGCCGGCCACCATGCCCAGCGCACCGCAGACCATGTAGGCGCTGACGACCCAGGCCGACCAGCGCAGCGGCACGCCGTGCAGCAGCTGCAGGGCCGGGCTGGCGAAGCTCTGGATCGCCGCCAGCGCGCTGGTCGTGAAGAACAGGAACGAGAAACACAGCCAGACCGACGGCAGGCGCAGGAAGCCGAAGGTGCTGGCGCCAGCCGGGCGGGCCGACGGCGACGTGGCCTTGGCGGCCTCGGGTTCCCGGCGCAGCGCGGCGCGGTCGTCCAGGTCGTCACGTCGCCACCAGACGATCGCCAGCACCACCAGCGCGACGCAGGCGACGGCCGCGTAGGTCCAGCGCAGCGAGCCGGTCAGCGCGAACAGCTCGGTCGAGAAGATCGGCGACAGCGCCCAGCCCAGGTTGCCGCTGATGCCGTGGACCGAGTAGGCGTGGCCCAGACGCGGGGTCGAGACGCGGCGGTTGAGGATCGTGAAATCGACCGGATGGAACGGCGCGTTGCCCAGTCCGGCCATCGCCGAGGCCAGCAGCAGGCCGGCATAACCCTCCGATCCGGCCGCCAGCAGCGCGGCGACGACAAAACAGCCGAGCGCACCGAACAGGGCCGGCCGGGCGCCGACGCGGTCGACCAGGAAACCCGACAGCGCCTGCCCGACGCCGGATATCACGAAAAACACCGTGACCAGCAGGCCGAGCTGGGAATAACTCAGGCCGAATTCCCGCATGAAATGGGGGAAAAGCGGCGGCAGCAGCAGGTGGAAGAAGTGGGACGTGCCGTGAACGAGGCCGACCAGGCCGATGGTCCGGGCATCCCGGCGCAGGGCGTCTGCGGGCGGTTCCGGGGCGAAGGCAGCTGCGGATGAGGACATCTCGCGATCATAGGAGCGCGCCCGGCGTGGCGCAGCCGCAAGGCTGGTCGTGGCACCTGCACGGTGGCCGGCCCAACCTGTTTCCAACTGTTGCGCCCAGCGGTTTGCGGGCGTAACCCATGCGACTAAAGTACGTGCTGTCCGGGCCCCGCCGACGACCCGGATGTTTTGGAAACTGCTGACCGCCGGGCCATCCGCCGCGACGACGAGGAATTCATGCTGAAAAGCCTGTTTGGAGATTTGGCGCCGCTGCGCGAGCCGGCGGAGCGGCGCGAGTCGCAGCCCGAGTTCGTTGCCACCGCCATACTCGAATCGGTCGCGGGCGAGGTCGATGACCGGGGCCAGATCGTCGACCGCAACCTGCGCGACCTGTTCGTGACCGGTTCGCCCGCCCAGGCGATGCGGGCCCATTTCGCCGGCAACCGTGAAGAGACTGGCGCCGACCAGCGCATCATCAGCCTGCACGACCCGGCCCAGATGTGGGCCGCAGCGGTGATCAAGGCCTTGGCCGATGCCAGCGGCCAGCCGGTCGAACGCCTGCACCTGCGCGACCAGACGACGCTGAACACGCTCGCGATGATCGAGCGCACGACGCTGCCGCGCCGGGCCGGCGACACGCTGAAGGTCTACCACGCCGATGTGCGCGGCCAGGGCGCGGACGTCAACGCCATCCCCTACGCGCTGATGGAGCGCTCGGACCTGACCGCCGTCATCGTCGGTCCGCTGCCGCCGTCGGCGATCGACGAGATGCTGACGCAGCTGCGCAGCGCGATCGCCAGCGACACCTGGCACTGCCCTCACCTGCTGTTCCTGCTGCCGGTGGGCGCCGCCTGGATCAGCAACAAGATCGAGGCGATGGGCTGGCCGGCCGGCATGCAGGTGCAGACGCTGGCCGAGCCGCTGACCAGCGCCAGCGCGGTCTGGAACAAGCTGCTGGCGCACTGGAACAACCTGAAGGGCAACCCGGGCGGCCAGGCCTCGGCATCGGCCCGTCCGGCCAACGTCAACCCGGCGGCGGCCGCCCCGAGCGGTCCGCGTGCCGATGCCGGCCCGAGCGGCTTCGGCCTGGCGTCGGCCTTCGCACCGACCTACCCGCCCGCGCTCAGCCCGGCACCGCACAACGAGAGCGTCCACACCAACAACACGACCACCGTGCTGGTGGCGGCGCCGGCCTATCCGTCGGCCGCCTCGGCCTATCCGAGCGCGATCGGTGGCGAAGGTGCCGGTGCGGGAGAAGCGGCCCGGCGTGCGCCGGACGCCCAGCGCGCCACCAGCGTCCTGCATGAGCTGATGCTGCTGGACGGCCTGATCTTCGCGGCGCTCGTGGACGTCAATTCCGGCCAGGTGGTGGCCAGCGAAGGCCGCGGTCCGGACATCGACCGCGCCGCCGTCGCCGCCAGCGAGGTGCTGCGCGTGCACCGCCGCACGCTGCGTCAGCTGGGCCATTCACGCGTCAACGATCCGGTCGACGAGGTGCTGGTGACGGCCGGCAGCCGCTATCACATCCTGCGCACGCTGCAGGCGCATCCGGACTACTTCATCCTGGCCGTCCTCGACAAGCTGCGCAGCAACCTCGCGATGACCCGGTTCCGGATCATGGAAGCCCAGCAGGTGCTGAACTGAGCGAGACCCGAAGCGGGACGGGGCCTGCGCCGATCCGGCTGCGCAAGCGCGAGCTGCGCACCACCGACGCGCAGCCCGACGCGCCGCCGCTGGCCCGGATCTTCGGGCGGACGGCGGCGAACGAACACGCCTGGCTGGTGATCTGGGACCCGAGCCGGCACTGGCCGGCGCTGGCGATGGTCGACCTGGCCGAAGCCGGCTCCGGCGTGCTGACGGAACTGGCGATGCGCCGCGAAGGCCAGCTGGCGCCGCTGCTGCACGTCGAACACGTCGAGCTGACGCTGGACGGTCGTGCGCTCAGCGTGCTGCTGCTGCGCACCCTGCCCCACCACGCGGCATCGCTGCGGCTGGCGCTGTCGCTGATGCGGCAGGCCGATCGCCTGGTCGTGATGGGCGGCAGCGACAAGGACCTCGACTGGCAGAACCAGCTGGCGCGTGCGCTGGGTTCGGAAGGCTGGCAGGGCCCTGTCTGGCAGATCGCCACGCCGCTCGAACACCCGACCCGCGAGGCCCGCCTGCGCCGCCACGCCTGGCCGGGCGGCGTGCGCGCCCAGCCGTTCGGCTGGCCGCGCGCCGGTCGCCCGGGCTGGAACCTCGACCTGCTGCGGCGGGTCATGCTCGAACCGATCGGCCTGTCGGTCGTTCCGGCCAGCCCGCACCCCCCCAGCCCGCCCGACCGGGAGCCCCGCGTGTCACGTCCGAAACCCCAGCGCCTGAACCGGCTCGTCTCGATCCCGTCAGGCGCCCCCGCCAGCCCGCTCAGCTCGTCCGAGGCGGCGCGTCCGGCCGAAGCGCCTGCGGCTCAGCAGACGGCGCCGCAGAAACCCGCACTGCCACCGCTGGGCGAGCCCGACCGCCTGCACCACGTCGCCTGCGACCAGCTGATCGCCGTGCCCGGCGTGCGCGCCTGTGCGGTGCTGCGGCTGGCCGACGCGTCCTTGCTGGCGCAGCGCGGCGATGCCGACTGGCTGGCCTCCGGCGCGACCCAGACGCGCCGCGTCGCGCAAGGCTGGCGCCCGGACGGCCACGACGCCGCGTCGTCTCAGGAGAACGAGCCCGCCGACGTCCTGAGCTGGACCGAGGACCAGCGCCAGCACCTGCTGCTGCGTCTGCCCGACGATGGCCGCGGCCTGGCGCTGCTGGCTCTCGGCGACGCCGGCACGACCGATCCGGCCGAGCTGCGCTGGATGGCCACCGTCGCCCGCAACACGCTGGCCCCGGCGTGACCCGGGCAGCGGTGCTGGGCTAGCATGCCGGCCCGGTCGGGGAGCCCCTGCCCCGACCCGAGCCTTTCCGTTGCCGCAGCATCCCGCCATGACCACGACCCCCGCCAGCACCGCCCGCACCGCCCAGTTCGACTACGACCAGCAGGACGCCAGCGGCGCCACCTGCACGGCCCATGCGTGGGCCAAGGTGCCGGCACCGCTGACGCCGGACCAGCGCCGCACGCTCAAGGCCCGCGCGGCCGAGCTGCTGAAGGCGCGCGGCGCCGTGCTGGTCGCCCACTACTACGTCGACGGCGACCTGCAGGACCTGGCGATGGAGACCGGCGGCTGCGTCTCCGATTCGCTCGAGATGGCGCGTTTCGGCCGTGATCACGCGGCGCAGACGCTGGTCGTCGCCGGGGTCCGGTTCATGGGCGAGAGCGCCAAGATCCTGTCGCCCGCCAAGCGCGTGCTGATGCCCGACCTGGACGCCACCTGCTCGCTCGACCTGGGCTGCCCGGCCGACGCCTTCAGCGCCTTTTGCGATGCCCACCCGGACCGCACCGTCGTGGTCTACGCCAACACCAGCGCGGCCGTGAAGGCACGTGCCGACTGGATGGTCACCAGCAGCTGTGCGCTGCCGATCGTGCGCCATCTGCATGCCCAGGGCAGCAAGATCCTGTGGGCGCCGGACCGCCACCTGGGCGGCTACATCCAGCGCGAGACCGGTGCCGACATGCTGATGTGGAACGGCGCCTGCATCGTCCACGACGAGTTCAAGGGCCTGGAGCTGGAGCTGCTGCGCCGCGAGCATCCGAAGGCGAAGATCCTGGTCCACCCGGAGTCGCCGCAGCACGTCGTCGAACAGGCCGACGTGGTCGGCTCGACCGCGCAGCTGCTCAAGGCGGTGATCGAGCTGGACGCGCGCGAGTTCATCGTCGCGACCGACAACGGCATGTTCCACCGCATGCGCCAGGCCGCGCCGGACAAGGTGCTGATCGAGGCCCCGACCGCCGGCAACGGCGCCACCTGCAAGAGCTGCGCGCACTGCCCGTGGATGGCGATGAACGCGCTGCAGGGCGTGATCGACTGCCTGGAGCAGGGCCAGGGCGAGATCCACGTCGACGAGCCGATCCGCAGCCAGGCCGAAGGCTGCATCCGCCGGATGCTCGACTTCGTCGCCGCCCAACCGGCGGCGGTGGCCCGGCCGATGGCGGTGTCGCCGCTCGCGTCGGGCATGGGCGCGGCCTGAGCAGCCTGTCACGGCGCGCGCACCGGTCCTGCGGGATTGTTCAAGTCGGGCGCCGGCTGGCCGATAAGCCCGACAGACAGACCTCAGCGGAACCGCCTGCCATGACGCCCGATTTCAGCTCCGTGCACAACCACTACGAACGACCGGTGTTCGACGCGGTCGCCCGCATGGCGCCGAACTACCCCTACCTGAGCGCCGAACAGCTGCCCGATGTCGCCTGCGTGGCGCTGAACCGGCTCGGTGCGCGCTACATCCGCCACACCGTCGACCTGGCCTTCTACCTGACCGAGAAGGAGCGCCTGTCGATGGAACAGACCATCAGCGACGCGGTCAGCTTCGCCTTCGAGTTCGTGCAGGCGCGCATCGCGATGCGGGCGCGGCGCTGACGCACCCGTCGGCGCAACGGCCGCTCAGCCGGCGTCGATCGTCCGGCGCCGGGCCTCGCGCACCAGGATGGTCGGGAAGCTGACCGGCAGCGTGTCCGGGAAGTCGCGGCTGAAGTGCAGCCCGCGGCTCTCGTGGCGCATCAGCGCAGAACGCACGATCAGCTCGGCGCAGTCGACCAGGTTGCGCAGCTCCAGCAGGTCGCGGTTGACGCGGAAGTTCTTGTAGTAGTCGTCGATCTCGCCGCGCAGGAACTCGATGCGGTGCAGCGCCCGCTCCAGTCGGCGGGTGGTCCGCACGATGCCGACGTAGTTCCACATCAGCAGGCGCAGTTCGTCCCAGTTGTGCGAGATGACGACCTGCTCGTCGGCGTCCTCGACCTTGCTCTCGTCCCAGGCCGGCACGGCCGGACGCGGCTCGGACGGCCGCGCCAGGATCGCCTCGGCGCAGGTCCGCCCCAGCACCACGCATTCCAGCAGCGAGTTGCTCGCCAGCCGGTTGGCGCCATGCAGGCCGGTGTAGGTGGTCTCGCCGACCGCGTGCAGCCCCGGCAGGTCGGTGCGGCCGTGCAGGTCGGTGACGACGCCGCCGCAGGTGTAGTGCGCGGCCGGCACGACGGGGATCGGCTGCTTCGCGATGTCGATGCCCAGCGCCAGGCAGCGCGCGTGGATGGTCGGGAAATGCTCGCGCAGGAAGGCTTCGCCGAGGTGCGTGGCGTCGAGCCACACATGGTCCAGGCCGTGGCGCTTCATCTCGAAGTCGATCGCGCGGGCCACCACGTCGCGCGGCGCCAGTTCGGCGCGTTCGTCATGCTGCGGCATGAAGCGCGTGCCGTCGGGCAGGCGCAGCACGCCGCCCTCGCCGCGCAGCGCCTCGGTGATCAGGAAACTGCGGTCCTGCGGGTGGTAGAGGCAGGTCGGGTGGAACTGGATGAACTCCATGTTGCCGACCCGGCAGCCGGCCCGCCAAGCCATCGCGATGCCATCGCCGGTGGAGGTGTCCGGATTGGTCGTGTAGCGGTAGACCTTGCCGGCGCCGCCGCTGGCCAGCACGACCGCGCCGGCCGGCAGGGCCTCGACCCGGCGGCTGTCGATGTTGAGCGCGTAGACGCCGTAGCAGCGCGGCGCCTCGTTGCGGCGCACGTGGCGCGAGGTGATCAGGTCGACCGCCATCCAGCGCGCCCGCAGCGAGATGCGCGGGTGCTGCTTGACCTCCGCCAGCAACGCCTCGTGGATCGCCTTGCCGGTGGCGTCGGCCGCGTGGGCGATGCGCCGCACGGCATGGCCGCCCTCGCGCGTCAGGTGCAGGCCCAGCGGGCCTTCCGGGTCAGGCGAGAACGGCACGCCCCGGTCGACCAGCCAGCTGACCGCCTCGGCGCTGCGTTCGGCAATGAAGCGGGCGGTGTGTTCGTCGACCAGGCCGGCGCCGGCTTCCTGGGTGTCGCGCACATGGCTGTCGACGCTGTCGTCGTCGCCCAGCACGCCGACGATGCCGCCCTGCGCCCAGGCCGTCGCCGATTCCTCGAGGTTGCGCTTGGCCAGCACGATCACCTCGCGGCCCTGTTGCGCCAGGTGCAGCGCGACGGTCAGGCCGGCCAGGCCGGCGCCGATGATGACGACGGGCAGGTCTTCGGAAACGGGAATGGAGCTCATGAAGCAGCTTTTGCACGACACCCGCGCGCCGTCTGGTGACGTCCGCCTGGGTTATCGCTGTCGGTGGGGGGCCGGATGATAGGATGACCGAATGTAAACAAATGCTGCAGACGCTTTCGTCCTCGCCGCCACGCGGGGACCGGCTTGCAGCCCGATCCAGCGCACCGTCCAACGGGACCCGGAGGCACCGGCATGAACCGTCCGATCGAACTGCCGTCGCGCCACTCGACCTTCGACACCGTGCGCGATGCCGGACCCGACAGCCAGATCCACACGCTGATCGCGCCCAATCCCGGCGACTACCTGGGCGAACGCCCCGACATCGGCCGCGCGGTCGGCAACCAGACCCGCGAGCTGTTCGTCTCCTGCGAGGTCGGCGATGCGCTGGAACAGCAGTTCGACCACCTCCAGCCGTCCTACATCGCCCTGCATGACCTGGCCTGCCACGCCGCCAGCCACCTGCTGCAGGCCGTCGCGGCGGCGGCCGGCCGGCCGGTCCAGCGCCTGGTGATCCGGCGCCAGGGTTACGGCACGACCCTGGCGAGCCTCGAATTCGTCGACTGCCCGACGACCGGTTCGAGCCTGGTGCGCATCTACAGCACCGACGCCGACACCGACACCCAGTCGCGCACGGCGCTGACCCGCGTGCTGCTGAGCCGCGCCACCTTGTCGGTCGTGATGATGGGCGACCTGCCCAGCCACGCCGTGCCCGAGCAGCTGCAGCCGCTGCGCGAACTGCTGTTCAGCCCGGCCTGGTCATGCCCGCACCTGCAGCTGATGCCGCTGGCGCCGGCCACCGCGATCGCGCTGAAGTCGGTTGCGGGCGGCTTGACCGCCGGAGCCGGCGTGCAGACCCGGCTGGCGCCGATGGTCAGCCGACCGGCCGAGGCCTGGGCCTACCTGAGCGCGACCTGGAACCACATCCAGACCCAGCAGAGCCGCGATGGCCGCGAGCTGGCCTTGCTCGACACGCTGGCACCGGCCCGCGACGTCCGCCAGCCGATGCCCGACACCCGCAGCGGCAGCGCCCGGCCCAAGCCGATGGAGCGCTTCGTCCACGAGGTCATCGCGCTGCCGGGCATCCGCGACATCTGCCTGTTCGAGGTCTCGACCAGCCGGGTGCTGGCCCACGCCGGCCTGAACCCGAAGCCCCCTGAACTGGCGCGACGCGGCACCCTGCTGCTGGCCGCCGCCGCCAGCAACCGCAAGCAGCTGGGCCTGGACGGCGCCGCCGACGAGCTGCTGCTGATGGGCGGCCATCACGCCCAGGGCCTGCGCATGCTGCACAGCCACCCGGGCATCGCGATGCACGTGATCTTCACGCCCACCCAGACCGACTGGCCGCAGCTGCGCCCGAAGCTGATGGCGCTCGACGCGGCCTTGCCCCGGGGCCCCGTGATCTGAGGCCCCGGGCCCGCGCGGTCAGTGGACCGTGCGGCCGAACTCGAACTGGCCGTCGGCCGAGACGTTGACCGGCACGACATCCTTCGGCCCGAAGCGGCCTTCCAGGATCAGCCGGGCGACCGGGTTCTCGATGCGCTGCTGGATCGCGCGCTTGAGCGGGCGGGCGCCGAACAGCGGGTCGAAGCCGACCTTGGCGAGTTCGGCCAGCGCCTCGGGCGAGACCTCCAGCGCCATCTCCATCTTGGCCAGCCGGCCTTCCAGCCCCTTGAGCTGGATCTTCGCGATCGCCTCGATGTGGCTGCGGTCGAGCGCGTGGAACACCACCGACTCGTCGATGCGGTTGAGGAATTCCGGCCGGAAGTGCTGCTTGACCTCCTCCCAGACCGCCTCGCGGATGACCTCGCTGTCCTGGCCGGCCATCTGCATGATCAGCTGCGAGCCCAGGTTGCTGGTCATCACGATGACGGTGTTCTTGAAGTCGACCGTGCGGCCCTGGCCGTCCGTCAGCCGACCATCGTCGAGCACCTGCAGCAGCACGTTGAAGACGTCCGGATGGGCCTTCTCGACCTCGTCGAGCAGCACCACGCTGTAGGGCTTGCGCCGCACCGCCTCGGTCAGGAAGCCGCCCTCGTCATAGCCGACATAGCCGGGCGGCGCGCCGATCAGGCGCGAGACCGAGTGTTTCTCCATGAACTCGCTCATGTCGATGCGGATCATGTGGTCCTCGCTGTCGAACAGGAAACCCGCCAGCGCCTTGCACAGCTCGGTCTTGCCCACGCCGGTCGGGCCCAGGAACAGGAAGCTGCCCAGCGGCCGGTTCGGGTCCGACAGGCCGGCGCGCGAACGCCGGATCGCGTTGGCCACCGCGACGATCGCCTCCTGCTGGCCGACGACGCGCTCGTGCAGCTTCGTCTCCATCTTCAGCAGCTTGTCGCGCTCGCCCTGCATCAGCTTGGACACCGGGATACCGGTGGCGCGCGAGACCACCTCGGCGATTTCCTCGGCGCCCACCATCGTGCGCAGCAGCTGCGGACGGCCGGTGCCCTTCTTGCCGGCCTCGGCGTCCTGCGAGGCCTTCAGCCGCTTCTCGATCTCGGGCAGGCGGCCGTACTGCAGCTCGGCAACCTGGTTGAACAGGCCCTTGCGCGTCAGGTCCTCGATCTGCGAGCGGATCCGGTCGCGTTCGGCCAGCAGGTCCTCGCTGCCCAGCGCCGCCGCCTTCTCGGCCTTCCAGATCTCGTCGAGGTCGTTGAGCTCGCGCTGCAGCTTGAGCATCTCGTCCTCGATCAGCTCGAAGCGCTTGACCGAGGCGTCGTCCTTCTCCTTGCGCACCGCCTCGCGTTCGATCTTCAGCTGGATCAGCCGGCGGTCGAGCCGGTCCATCGCCTCGGGCTTGCTGTCCTTCTCGATCTTGATCTTGGCCGCCGCCTCGTCGATCAGGTCGATCGCCTTGTCGGGCAGGAAGCGGTCGGTGATGTAGCGGTGGCTCAGTTCAGCCGCCGCGACGATCGCCGGGTCGGTGATCTCGACGCCGTGGTGGACCTCGTACTTCTCCTGCAGGCCGCGCAGGATCGCCACGGTCGCCTCGACGCTGGGCTCGTCGACCAGCACCTTCTGGAAACGCCGTTCGAGCGCGGCGTCCTTCTCGACGTACTTGCGGTACTCGTCCAGCGTGGTCGCGCCGATGCAGTGCAGCTCGCCGCGCGCCAGCGCCGGCTTGAGCATGTTGCCGGCGTCGATCGCGCCCTCGGCCTTGCCGGCGCCGACCATCGTGTGCAGCTCGTCGATGAACAGGATGATGCGGCCCTCGTCCTGCGCGACTTCCTTCAGCACGGACTTCAGGCGCTCCTCGAACTCGCCGCGGAACTTGGCACCGGCCAGCAGGCCGGCCATGTCCAGCACCAGCACGCGCTTGTTCTTGAGCGACTCGGGCACCTCGCCGTTGACGATGCGCTGGGCGAGCCCTTCGACGATGGCGGTCTTGCCCACGCCCGGTTCGCCGATCAGCACCGGGTTGTTCTTGCTGCGCCGCTGCAGGACCTGGATGGCGCGGCGGATCTCGTCGTCGCGGCCGATCACCGGGTCGAGCTTGCCCAGGCGGGCGCGCTCGGTCAGGTCGAGCGTGTATTTCTTGAGCGCCTCGCGCTGGCCCTCGGCTTCGGCCGAGTCGACCTTCTGGCCGCCGCGCACCGCATCGATGGCGGCCTCCAGCGCCTTGCGCGTCAAGCCGTGGCCGCGCACCACGCCGCCGATGTCGTTGCGGGCATCGGCCAGCGCCAGCAGGAACATCTCGCTGGCGATGAACGGGTCGCCGCGCTGGCCGGCCTCCTTCTCGGTCGCCTGCAGCAGCTGCATCAGGTCGCGACCGGGCTGGATCGGCCCGCCGCCCTGCACGCTGGGGTAGCCCTTCAGGAGCGTGTCCATCGCGGTCTTCAGCGCGGCGACGTCGGCGCCGGCGCGTTCGAGCAGCGCGCGCGGGCCGTCGGGCTGGGCCAGCATCGCGGCCAGCAGGTGGGCCGGTTCGATGTAGGGGTTGTCGCGGGCGACGGCCAGGCTCTGGGCGTCGGCGAGCGACTGCTGGAAGGCGGTGGTGAGCTTGTCGAGACGCATGGGGTTGATCCTCCGATTGCTGCTCGACATGAGGCGGCGCGCGACCATTTCAAGGCCGTTTCCGATGCGCTTCCGACGCGCTGCCGGCGCGATGCGGCGACCTTGCGTTGCGTCAAGCCCGCCCGCCGACAGGCCGCCCGGCGCGGAACTTCAGGCTGCCGGCCAGATCGCCCGGGCCAGCGCAAAGCCGCCAGCCGCCGCCGCCAGCGAGGCGACGACATGGGCCAGCGTGTGCGCCAGCGCCCAGCCGTGGCGGCCGGCCTGCAGCAGCGCCAGCGATTCGGACGAGAACGACGAGAAGGTCGTGAAGCCGCCCAGCACGCCGGTCACCAGCAGCAGCCGCAGCAGCGGATCGGGCCAGCGCTGCAGCGCCACCATCGCCATGCCGATCAGCAGGCCGCCGATCACGTTGACCAGCCAGGTGCCGAGCGGAAAGCCCTTGAACACCGGGTTGAACAGCAGGCCGACCTGCCAGCGTGCCAGCGCCCCGACGGCAGACCCGGACGCGACGGCCGCCGCCTGCAGCCAGACGGATGCGCTCATGCCGGTTCGCCCGGCTCGCTCCCCGGCGCCGCGTTGGCGGTCGACAGGCCCCAGCGCCGCGCCGCCGCGTCGTCGCTGACCCGCGCGTCGACCCAGCGAGCGCCCTCGGGCGTGGTCTCCTTCTTCCAGAACGGCGCCTCGGACTTCAGGTAGTCCATCAGGAACTCGCAGGCCTGGAAGGACTGGCCCCGGTGCGCCGAGCTGACGGCCACCAGCACGATCTGGTCGAGCGCCTGCAGCAGGCCGACCCGGTGGATGACCCGCGCGGCGCGGATGTCGAAGCGGCGCATGGCCTCGTCGATCATGGCCTCGATGGCACGTTCGGTCATGCCGGGGTAGTGCTCCAGCTCCATCGTGCTGATGCCGCGGATGCCCGCGCCGTCGTCGCGGTCGCGCACGGTGCCGACGAAGCTGGTGACCGCGCCGACGCCGCCGTCACCGGCACGCAGTGCGGCGACTTCGGCGCTCAGGTCGAAGTCGGCGGTCTGGATGGAGACACGGGGCGTGGGGTTGGGCATCGGCGTTGACATGGCGGGGTCTGCTGCGGAGGGTCAGCCGCCGGTGACGGGCGGGAAGAAGGCCAGCTCGGCGCCGTCGGCCAGTTCGGCCGACTCGGCCACCATCGCCTGGTTCAGCGCGGCCCGCACGGCCCGGCCACGGGCCAGCGCCGACGCATGGATGCCGCCACGTGCGATCAGCAGGTCACGGACCTGCGCGACGGTGGCCGGCGCGGCCAGCTCCAGCGTCTCGCCGGGGCCGAGGGCTTCGCGCAGGGCGGCGAAATAACGCAGCTGGATCTTCATGCTCAACTTGAGAAATAGCGCCCAAACCCTTGTCGGGAAAAGACTATTCGATGAAAGGGATGAAGCGCACCGTGTCGCCGGCGGCGATCGTCTGGCCGCCCGGGTTGTCGACCAGCCCGTCGGCCCACCAGGCCGAGGTCAGCACGCCGGAGCTCTGGTTCGGGAACAGGTCCAGCCCGCCACGGTCGTTCAGACGCACGCGCAGGAACTCGCGGCGCTTGTCGGCGCGCGGCCAGTCGAAGTCGGCACGCAGCGGGAAGGCCTTCGGCGCCAGTTCGGTCGCGCCCTGCAGACGCCGGATCACCGGGCGCACCAGCAGCAGGCAGGTGACGTAGCTGGACACCGGATTGCCGGGCAGGCCGATGAACCAGGCGCCCAGGTGGCGTTCCGGATCGGGCGTGTCGATCGCCCGGCGCACGCTGCCGAAGGCCAGCGGCTTGCCGGGCTTCATCGCGATCTGCCACAGGTGCAGCCGGCCTTCGGCCTCGACCGCCGGCTTGATGTGGTCTTCCTCGCCGACCGAGACGCCGCCCGAGGTCAGGATCAGGTCATGCGACTGCGCCGCGTCGCGCAGCGCCTGGCGCGTGTCGGCCAGCCGGTCGGGCACGATGCCCAGGTCGGTGACATCGCAACCCAGCCCTTCGAGCAGCGCCCGCAGCGTGTAGCGGTTCGAGTTGTAGATCGCGCCGGGCCGCAGCGGCTCGCCCGGCATGACCAGTTCGTCGCCGGTCGAGAACAGCGCGACACGCGGGCGCGGCGCCACCACCAGCTTCGCGGCGCCGACCGAGGCCGCCAGCCCGAGCGCCGCCGCATTCAGGCGCGCACCGGCTGGCAGCACCGTGCTGCCGATGCGCACGTCCTCGCCCTGGCGGCGGATCCACTGGCCGGCGCTGACCGGCGCCTGGATCACGACATGCCCCAGACCGCCGTCGCTGGCCGGCTCGTGGCGGGTCTGTTCCTGCATCACGACCGCATCGGCGCCGGCCGGGATCTGCGCGCCGGTGAACACACGCGCAGCGGTGCCCGGCTGCAGCGGCTGGCCGACGGTGCCGGCGGGGATGCGCTGGCCGATCAGCAGCCGGGTCTCGTCGCCGGCAAGATCCGCGACGCGCAGCGCATAGCCGTCCATCGAGGTGTTGTCGGCCGGCGGCACGTCCAGCAGCGAGGCCACGTCCTCGGCCAGGATCCGGTCACGCGCCGCAAAGGTCGACACGGTCTCGCGGCGCGAGGCCGGCAGCGGCGCGACGGTGGCCAGCAGCCGCGCCAGCGCCTCGTCCAGCGGCAGCAGCGGAGCGGCGGGGCGGCGGGCGGGTTCAGTCGACATGAGGGGCTGGCTCGCTGGGGGGGAGATACGCATGGCGACGCGGATCTTGCAGCAGGAACTCGACGATCCGCTCGGGCCGGTCCAGATCCAGCACCGGCAACCCGGTCGGTGCCGGCAGTTCGGCGCCCGCCTTCACCGCCAGCGCGATCACGTGCGGATCACCGCTCGCATAGAGCGCCTGCGCGCCGGGTGTCGCGCGCCAGACCTCGATCTTGGGCAGGCTGGCGTGCTTGAAGCCCTCGACCAGCACCCAGTGTTCCGGCCCCAGGTCGATCAGCTCGGCCAGCATCTGGTGGACGTCGAGCGCCTCGGGCGCCTCGAACTCGCGCACCTTGGCCAGCCGGTGGTCGTTGGCGATGACGACCTCGAAGGCGCCGGCCTGGCGGTGCCGGAAGCTGTCCTTGCCCGGCAGGTCGATGTCGAAGCGCTTGTGGGCGTGCTTGACGACCGACACGCGCAGGCCGCGGGCCCGGAACGCGGCGATCAGGCCCTCGGCCAGGGTCGTCTTGCCCGAACCGGAGACACCGCAGAGACCGACGACGTGCATGGGGCGCTCAGACCGAGACGTGCGATTCGATGTAGCGCTTGACCGTGTCGGTGTCGGCCGGCACGACCTCGAAGCGCTTCGGGCGCGACTCGATGTCGATCAGATGGGCCGGACGCGGCGCATGGACTGCATCGCCCAGCGCCTCGGTGATCGTGGCCTCGAACTTGGCCGGCAGCGCGGTCTCGAGCACGATCATCGGGATGCCGTCCTGGCGCCGTTCACGCGCCACCTTCAGGCCGTCGGCGGTGTGGGTGTCGACCAGCACGCCGTGCGCCTGGTAGGTCACCTGGATCGTCGCCAGCCGGTCGGCGTGGGTGCTGCGGCCGGCCACGAAGCCATAGCCCGGCACCCGGGCGAACTCGTCGGCCGACAGAGTGAAGACGCCTTCGCGCGACAGCGCCGTACCGAACAGCGACTGCGTGCGCGCGCCGTCGCGGCCCAGCAGGTCGAACACGAAACGCTCGAAGTTGCTGGCCTTGGAGATGTCCATCGACGGGCTGGAGGTCTCCCAGGTCTCGGCGCTGCCGCGGACCCGGTAGGTGCCGGTGCGGAAGAACTCTTCCAGCACGTTGTTCTCGTTGGTCGCCACCACCAGCTGCGCGATCGGCAGGCCCATCATCCGCGCGACATGGCCGGCGCAGACGTTGCCGAAGTTGCCCGACGGCACCGTGAAGCTGACCCGCTCGTCGTTCGACGTGGTGGCCTGGAAGTAGCCGGCGAAGTAGTAGACGACCTGGGCCAGCAGCCGGGCCCAGTTGATCGAGTTGACCGTGCCGATGCGGTACTTGCGCTTGAAGGCCAGGTCGTTGGAAACCGCCTTGACGATGTCCTGGCAGTCGTCGAACACGCCCTCGACGGCGAGGTTGTGGATGTTCGGGTCCTGCAGGCTGAACATCTGCGCCTGCTGGAACGGGCTCATGCGGCCGTGCGGGCTGAGCATGAAGACGTTGACGCCGCGCTTGCCGCGCATCGCGTGTTCGGCTGCGCTGCCGGTGTCGCCGGAGGTCGCGCCGAGGATGTTCAGGCTCTCGCCGCGCCGGCCCAGTTCGTACTCGAACAGGTTGCCCAGCAGCTGCATCGCCATGTCCTTGAAGGCCAGCGTCGGGCCGTTCGACAGGGCTTCAAGCATCAGGCCGGGTTCGAGCGGCTTGAGCGGCACGATCGCGGCGCTGCCGAACACCTCGGCGGTGTAGGTCTTGCGCACCAGCGTGCGCAGGTCGTCGGCCGGGATGTCGTCGATGTAGAGCGACAGGATCTCGAACGCCAGGTCGGCGTACGACAGGCCGCGCCAGGCGGCCAGCGTGGCGGTGTCGACCGTCGGATAGGTCACCGGCAGGTAGAGGCCGCCGTCGGGCGCCAGGCCCTCCAGCAGGATCTCGGAGAAGCCGCGCAGGGTCTGGTCGCCTCGGGTGCTGATGTACTTCATGGCGGGCCTCAGGCGAGTTCTTCCTTGCGCAGGCTGACGATCGGCGCGAGCACGGTCGGCAGGGCCTGCATCTGGACCAGCGCGGCGCGCATGCGGCCCTCGACGGTCTCGTGCGTCAGGATGATCACGTCGGTCGAGGCCTCGCCTTCGGCCGACTCGCGTTGCAGCACCGCGTCGATCGAGATGTCGGACTCGGCCAGGATGCGCGTGATGGCGGCCAGCACGCCCTTCTGGTCGGCCACCTGCAGGCGCAGGTAGAACGAGGTCACGACCTGGTCGATCGTGACGATCGGCGTGGCGTGCAGCTCGTCGGGCTGGAAGGCCAGGTGCGGCACGCGCTGTTCCGGGTCGGCGGTGTGCAGGCGGGTGATGTCGACCAGGTCGGCGATGACCGCACTGGCGGTCGGCTCGCTGCCGGCGCCCTTGCCGTAATAGAGCGTCGTGCCGACCGCGTCGCCCTGCACCATCACCGCGTTCATCGCACCTTCGACGTTGGCGATCAGGCGCTTGGCCGGCACCAGCGTCGGGTGCACGCGCAGCTCGATGCCGGCGGCCTGGCGGCGCGCGATGCCCAGCAGCTTGATGCGGTAGCCCAGCTGTTCGGCGTAGCGGATGTCGGCGGCCTGCAGCTTGGTGATGCCCTCGACGTGGGCGCGGTCGAACTGGACCGGGATGCCGAAGGCCAGCGCGCTCATCAGCGTGGCCTTGTGGGCCGCGTCGACGCCCTCGATGTCGAAGGTCGGATCGGCTTCCGCATAGCCCAGGCGTTGCGCTTCCTGGAGCACGACCTCGAAGTCGAGGCCCTTGTCGCGCATCTCGCTGAGGATGAAGTTGGTGGTGCCGTTGATGATCCCGGCGACCCACTGGATCTGGTTGGCGGTCAGGCCCTCGCGCAGCGCCTTGATGATCGGGATGCCACCGGCGACGGCCGCCTCGAAGGCCACCATGACACCCTTGGCGCGGGCCGCCGCGAAGATCTCGGTGCCATGCACGGCCAGCAGCGCCTTGTTGGCGGTGACGACGTGCTTGCCGGCGGCGATCGCCTCGAGCACGAGCTCGCGGGCCAGCGTGTAGCCGCCGATCAGCTCGACCACGATGTCGATCTCGGGGTTGCGCACGATGTCGCGCGGATCGGCCACGACCTGGGCGTGGTCGCCGACGATCTCGCGGGCCTTGGCCAGGTCGCGGCGCGAGACCATGACCAGCTCGATGCCGCGACCGGCGCGGCGCTTGATCTCTTCCTGGTTGCGACGCAGGACCTCGAAGACGCCGCTACCGACGGTACCGATGCCCAGCAGGCCGACTTGGATGGGTTTCATGACAGCGAGACGCGGAGCGCCAGGTTCAATGGAAAAGGAAAAACGGATGGTTCGATCGGCGCCGCAGCCTGGCGGCGCCGGTGCCCGTGCCAGCTCAGCGGCCGTGGCGGCGGCGGTAGCCGTCGAGGAAGCGGGCGATGCGCGTGACCGCGTCGGTCAGGTCGTCCGAGTTCGGCAGGAAGACGAGGCGGAAGTGGTCCGGCGTCGGCCAGTTGAAGCCGGTGCCCTGGACGATCAGCACCTTCTCCTCGGCCAGCAGCTCGTAGGCAAAGGCCTGGTCGTCCTCGATCGGGTAGAGCTTCGGGTCCAGCTTCGGGAACATGTAGAGCGCGCCCTTGGGCTTGACGCAGGTCACGCCCGGGATGTCGGTCAGCAGCTTGTGCGCCAGGTCGCGCTGGCGGCACAGCCGGCCGGTCGGCGCGACCAGGTCCTTGATGCTCTGGTAGCCGCCCAGCGCGGTCTGGATCGCCAGCTGGCCGGGCGTGTTGGCGCACAGGCGCATGGAGGCCAGCATCGTCAGGCCCTCGATGTAGTCGCGGGCATGGCGCTTGTCGCCCGAGACGACCATCCAGCCGGCCCGGTAGCCGCAGGAGCGGTAGTTCTTGCTCAGGCCGTTGAAGGTCAGCGTCAGCACGTCGTCGCACAGCGAGGCGATGCTGGTATGCGTGTTGCCGTCGTAGAGCGTCTTGTCGTAGATCTCGTCGGCAAAGATGATCAGCTGGTGCTGGCGCGCGACCTCGATCAGCTCCAGCAGCAGGCTGTCCGGATACAGCGCGCCGGTCGGGTTGTTCGGGTTGATCACCACGATCGCCTTGGTGCGCGGCGTGATCTTGGCCTTGATGTCGGCGATGTCGGGGAACCAGTCGCTCTGCTCGTCGCACTGGTAGTGCACCGGACGGCCACCGGACAGCGCCACGACGGCGGTGTAGAGCGGGTAGTCGGGCGAGGGGATCAGCACCTCGTCGCCGTCGTCGAGCAGCGCGTTCATGCTCATCGCGATCAGCTCGGAGGCGCCGTTGCCGAGGTAGACGTCGTCCACCGTCACGCCCTTGACGCCCTTCTCCTGCGTGTAGTGCACCACCGACTTGCGCGGCGCGAACAGGCCCTTGCTGTCGGTGTAGCCGGCCGAGTGCGGCATGTTGCGGATCATGTCCTGCACGATCTCGTCGGGCGGCTCCAGCCCGAACACGGCCAGGTTGCCGATGTTGAGCTTGATGATCTTGTGGCCTTCCTCCTCCATCTGGCGGGCCTTTTCCAGCACCGGGCCACGGATGTCGTAGCACACGTTGGCGAGCTTGCTGGACTTGGCGACGGGCTTGAGCACGAGGTCTCCTGGATGGACGGCCGACTCCGGCAGCCACGGACCCTTCCGAGCGCTGCCTGGGGCACAAAGCCTACAATTTTAGCCCCAGCCCACCGGCCTTCCCGGCCGTCCCCGCACCGTGAAGTTCCAACCCGAACGCCTCGACGGCGTCAACGCGATCCAGGCCGCCACGGCGTCCCAGGTGGTGGTCAACCAGCAGGCCTGGACGAGCAGCGTGATGGTGCCCTGGCAGGGCGAGATCACCGCCTGGCCCTGCCAGCGGGTCGAGGACCTGACGACCGCCATGTTCGAGACGCTGCTGGCGCTGCAACCCGAGGTCGTGATCGTCGGCACCGGGTCACGCCACCAGTTCGTCTCGCCACGCCTGAGTCACCCGCTGCAGACCCGTCGAATCGGCGTCGAGGGCATGGACACGGTGGCCGCCTGCCGCACCTACAACATCCTCGTCAGCGAGGGTCGACGCGCCGTCGCGGTCTTGTTGCTGGACTGAGTTTTTCGCGATCAGGCCGATCGGAACGTGCATCCCGGCCCGCGCGGACCTCTCGCCAGCCCCCGATCGGGCGGTCCGGTGAGGCACCGGCAGGAGCCATCCGGTCCGAGCGTTTTATAATGACGGGATTGCACTCGACCGAGTGCTATTCCAGATAGAACGCTGCATGACGCCTGCTCTCAACAAAGCCCTGCCGGACATCGACGCCAACGCCACGGGAGGCGTCAAGTTCACGTCGCAAGCCTTCCTGGGCAAGGCCGTGGTGCTGTACTTCTACCCGAAGGACAACACGCCGGGTTGTACCACCGAAGCGATGCAATTCCGCGATCAGCACCAGGACTTCAAGGACGCCGGTGCGGTGGTGTTCGGAGTCTCGCGCGACAACATGGCGTCGCACGACAAGTTCAAGCAGAACCTCGAACTGCCCTTCGAACTCATCGCCGACACGGAAGAGAAGCTCTGCCACATGTTCGGCGTGGTCAAGAACAAGATCATGTACGGCAAGAAGGTCAAGGGCATCGAGCGCTCGACCTTCCTGATCGATGCCGAAGGCGTGCTGCGCGCCGAATGGCGTGGCATCAAGGTCGCCGGCCACGTCGAGGAAGTCCTCAAGGCCGTGCGCGAACTCAACATCACCACCGCCTGAGCGTCGCGACTCGGACGTGAAGGCGGTCACATGAGCCGCCTTCTCGCCCGTGCATAATGAATTCATGCCTGCGACGAACAGATCGCATCCCCTGACGAAGCCGCCCAGCTTGCTGCGCGGCTTTTTTGTTGCCGCGAACGCCACCGGTCCTGCCGGCCGACGCGGCGTTCTCCCAGCCCGCGAAGCCTGAACTCGATGCCTCTGCCTCAACCTCCCGCCAAACGCGGCGCTGTCCTCGATCCTGCCCAGTACGACAAGCCGGCCAAGGGGCGATCCGCCCGGCGCAGCGTGAACGAAGCGGCCGACCAGGTCGTCGATCTGCTGGAAGTCGCGGCCGCCGAAGCCGCACCTGTACCGGTCGTTGCCGCAACGCCGGTGAAGGCCGTCAAGCCGAAGGCGAAGGCGCGGACGGCCGCGGCGACGGCTCCGGTCACCAGTCCTGTCGCCAGCCCGGTCGCCAGCCCCGCTGCCGTCGTCCAGCCACCGGTCCGGCCCGTCGCCGCACCCGCCGCACCTCGCGCCCGCAAGCCGCGCTCGACCGGTCCGGCCAAGCTGTTCGTGCTGGACACCAACGTGCTGATGCACGACCCGATGTCGATCTTCCGCTTCGAGGAGCACGACATCTACCTGCCGATGATCACGCTCGAGGAGCTCGACGGCCACAAGAAGGGCATGAGCGAGGTCTCGCGCAACGTCCGCCAGGTCAGCCGTGAACTCGACGCGCTGGCCGCCAGCCTGGACGAGAACGGCAAGCTCGACGCCGCCGACGGCATCGCGCTGGCCAAGACCGGTCACCGCGAGGCCGGCGGCAAGCTGTACTTCCAGACCACCTTCCTGGACGTCAAGCTGCCCGACGGCCTGCCGCAAGGCAAGGCCGACAACCAGATCCTGGGTGTGGTGCAGAGCCTGCGTGCGGCCATGCCCGGGCGCGAGGTCGTGCTGGTGTCCAAGGACATCAACATGCGCATCAAGGCCCGTGCGCTGGGCCTGCCCGCCGAGGACTACTTCAACGACAAGACGCTCGAAGACGGCGACCTGCTCTACACCGGCGTCATGGCCCTGCCCTCCGACTTCTGGGAGCGCCACGGCAAGACGATGGAGAGCTGGCAGCAGGGCGGCTCGACCTACTACCGCATCAGCGGCCCGCTGGTGCCCGTGCTGATGGTCAACCAGTTCGTCTACCTGGAGACCCCGGGCAACGCCGCGCTGTATGCCAAGGTCACCGAGATCACCGGCAAGACCGCCGTGCTGAAGACGCTGAAGGACTACACCCACGCCAAGCATGCGGTGTGGGGCGTGATGGCCCGCAACCGCGAGCAGAACTTCGCGCTGAACCTGCTGATGGATCCGGACTGCGACTTCATCACGCTGACCGGCACGGCCGGCACCGGCAAGACGCTGATGACGTTGGCCTCGGGCCTGGCGCAGGTGCTCGACGACCGCCGCTACTCCGAGATCATCGTGACCCGCGTGACGGTGCCGGTCGGCGAGGACATCGGCTTCCTGCCCGGCAACGAGGAAGAGAAGATGGGCCCGTGGATGGGCGCGCTCGACGACAACCTCGAGGTGCTGGCCCGTGGCGACAGCGCTGCCGGCGAATGGGGCCGTGCAGCCACCAACGACCTGGTGCGCAGCAAGATCAAGATCAAGAGCCTGAACTTCATGCGCGGGCGGACCTTCCTGAACAAGTTCGTCATCATCGACGAGGCGCAGAACCTGACGCCCAAGCAGATGAAGACGCTGGTCACGCGCGCCGGCCCGGGCACCAAGATCGTCTGCCTGGGCAACCTGGCGCAGATCGACACACCCTACCTGACCGAAGGCTCGTCGGGCCTGACCTTCGCGGTCGACCGCTTCAAGGGCTGGCCGCACGCCGGCCACATCACGCTGGCGCGCGGCGAGCGCTCGCGGCTGGCGGACTTCGCCTCCGACGTGCTCTGACGGGCCTCGCGCCCTGCCCTCGCAAGACCGGCTCCGGCCGGTCTTTTTTTGGGTTGAACGATGTTGGACGGACTCGCCATGACGCCGACCCAGGACCTCGTCGTCCTTGTCTTCTCGCTGGTCTACCTGGGCATGATCCTGGGCGGCCTGCCGTTCCTGCAGCTCGACCGCACCGGCGTGGCGCTGCTGGGTGCCATCGCGCTGATCGGCATGGATGCGCTGTCGATGCAGCAGGCCGCCGAGTCGGTCCACATCCCCACCGTGATCCTGCTGTTCGCCTTCATGGTGGTGTCCGCGCAGATGCGCCTGGGCGGCTTCTACGACTGGGCGACACGCCGGCTGGCCGCCCTGCCCGGGTCGCCGGTGCGGCTGCTGGGCGCGCTGATCGCGGTCAGCGCGGTGCTGTCGGCCCTCTTCAGCAACGACATCGTCTGCCTGGCCGTCGCGCCGGTGCTGGTCGACGCGGCCCGGCGGCGTGGCCTGAACCCGCTGCCGCTGCTGCTGGCGCTGGCCTGCGCGTCCAACATCGGCTCGGCCGCGACGCTGATCGGCAACCCGCAGAACATGCTGATCGGCGAGACGCTGAAGCTCGGTTTCGCGGCCCATCTGCGGGACGCGGCGCTGCCGGTGCTGCTGTCGCTGGCGCTGACCTGGGCGATCGTCGCGTGGCTGTTCCGGGGCCGCTGGCAAGGCCCGGTCGAGGCCGGCACGGGCAGCGCCGAGATCACGCTCGACCGCTGGCAGACCGCCAAGGGCCTGGGCGTCGCGCTGGGCATCGTCGCGTGTTTCCTGCTGACCGACTGGCCGCGCGAGGTCGTCGCGCTGACCGGCGCCGGGCTGCTGCTGCTCAGCCGCAAGCTGCACTCGCGCGACATGCTCGGCCTGGTCGACCATGAGCTGCTGCTGCTGTTCATCGGCCTGTTCATCGTCAACCATGCGTTCGAGGCCACCGGCCTGCCGCAGCAGGCGGTCGCGGCGCTGGCGCAGGCCGGCGTGGCGCTGTCTCAGCCGGGGCCGCTGGCGGTCGTCACCTTCGGGCTCTCCAACCTGGTCTCGAACGTGCCGGCCGTGATGCTGCTGCTGCCGCACGCGACCCATCCGTTGGCCGGCCTGACGCTGACGCTGATCAGCACGCTGGCGGGCAACCTGCTGATCGTCGGCAGCATCGCCAACATCATCGTGGTCGACGCGGCCCGGCGGCGCGGCGTCGAGATCGACTGGCGCACCCACGCCCGCGTCGGCCTGCCGGTGACGCTCGGCTCGCTGGCCGTCACGGGCGTGTGGCTGACCTCGCTGGCATGGCTGGCCTGACGAGGCCGGCTACAGCCTCGGCAAGGCCGCCCACAAGGCCCGCGTGACCGGGTGGCGCTGGCCGGTCACCGGGTCCAGCACCCGGGCGACCGGGCCGGACTCGACGATCCGCCCGCCGTCCATCACCGCCACCTCGTCGGCCACCGCCTCGACCAGCGCGAGGTGATGCGTGATGAAGACCAGCGCGACGCCGGTCTCGTGCTGCAGCGTGCGCAGCAGGCTCAGCACCTGAGCCTGCGTGATCAGGTCCAGTGCCGAGGTCGGCTCGTCGCAGACCAGCACACGCGGCTCGCAGGCCAGCGCGCGGGCGATGGCCAGGCGCTGGCGCTGGCCGCCGGAATAGGCGTGCGGATGGCGCCCCAGGTCGATCCCCTTCAGGCCGACCTGCTCGACCAGCCGGTCGATGCGGGCGGCGCGCCGGGCCGCGTCCCAGCCCGGCCGCAGCGCGGCCAGCGTCTCGGCCAGCATGTCACCGACACGTTGGCGCGGGTCGAGCGAGGCCAGCGGATCCTGGAAGACCAGCTGCACGTCAGCCCTCGACGCGCGCAAGGCAGCGCCGCGCAAGGCGCCGATCTCCTGACCGCCGAGCCGGATCGAGCCCGAAACCGCCGCCGCCTCCGGCAACAGCCGCGCCACGGCCAGCGCGACGCTCGACTTGCCGCAGCCGCTCGCGCCGACCAGCGCCAGCGTGCGCCCGGCCGCGACCTGGAAGCCGATGCCGTCGACGGCGACATGGCCGGCATAGGCCACGCGCAAGCTCTCCACCTGCAGGACGGGGCCGGCATCGCCCCGTTCGCCGGCGCTTTCGTCAGGCTGCGCCGATCGGGCCCAGCCCGCCCCGCCCGGCACGGCGTCCAGCAGCTCGCGCAGCAGCGGCAAGGCGGGCGGCCCGTCGCGGCCGAGCAGCAAGGCCGTCGGCCCGACGGCCACCAGCCGGCCGTGTTCGAGCAGCGCGATGCGGTCGGCATGCGTCGCGGCCACCGCCAGGTCGTGCGTGACCAGCAGCAGCCCGAGCCGGCGTTCGGCCTGCAGGCGGTCGACCAGCGCCAGCACCTGGGCCTGGGTCAGCACGTCGAGCGCGGACGTGGCCTCGTCGGCGATCAGCAGCTCGGGCTCGCCGGCCAGCGCGATGGCCAGCATCGCGCGCTGCTGCTGGCCGCCGGACAGTTCGAAGGCATGGCGCCCGAGCACGGACGGCGGCAGGCCGACCTCGTCGAGCCATTGCCGCGCCCGTTCCAGCGCCGCCGCGCCGCGCAGCGGCGTGTGGGCCTCGATCGCCTCGCGCAGCTGGCGGCCGATCGTCAGCACCGGGTTCAAGCTGCTGCCCGGGTCCTGGAAGACGATGCCGATGCGCCCGCCGCGCACCGCGCGCATCGCGTGTCCGGGCAGATCCGGCAGGTTCTGCGCCGCCCCCGGCTGACCCTGGCGCGGCGCCAGCAGCACGTCGCCCGACACGATCCGGCCGTTGTCGGGCAGCAGCCTCAGCAGGGCCGCTGCCGTCAGGCTCTTGCCACAGCCCGAAGGCCCGACCAGCGCAACCGTCTCGCCGCGCCGCAGCGCCAGCGACAGGTCGTGCAGCGCCCGCCGCACCGGCGCCTCGCCGGCGTCGTCGTGCAGGTCGACGCACAGCTCGCGGATGTCCAGCAGCGGCCCGTTCATGACCGCCCTCCGCCGACCGCCGCACGCGGGTCGAAGGCTTGCCGGATCGCGTCGGCCAGCACGTTCAGCGCCAGCACCAGCACGACCATGAAGACGAAGGCCGCCGCGACCGACCACCACACGACCGGCTCGCGCAGCAGCTCGCTGCGGGCCAGGTTGATCATGCCGCCGAAGCTCTGCACGGCCGGGTCGACGCCGACGCCGACATAGGTCAGCACGGCCTCGTAGAGCACCAGCATCGACAGGTCCAGGGCGGCCTGGATCAGCACCAGGTGCGCGACGTTGGGCGCCAGGTGGCGCCAGACGATGCGGGCGTCCGACAGGCCCGAGCCGCGTGCCGCGCGGATGAAGTCCTGCGCGCGCAGCCGCAGCGTCTCGGCCCGGACCAGCCGGCACAGCCCCGCCCAGCCGCCCAGTCCGAGGATCAGGCACAGCAGCAGCAGCTTCGCATCGGCCCGTTCCAGTGCCGAGGCGAAGGCATCCGGATGCGCATCGATCGCCGCCTGCGCCAGCAGCACGCCGGCCGCGATCAGCAGCACGTTGGGGATCGCCGACAGCACGGCGCCCAGGCCCTGCACCGCCGCGTCCACGGCGCCCCGGTACCAGCCCGCCAGCAGGCCGAGCGCGAGGGCTGGCGGCACGGTGGCCAGGCTCGCCAGCAGGCCGATCACGAAGGCGGTCCGCACGCTCCTGAGCGCCTGCACCAGCACGTCCTGCCCGATCCGGTCGGTGCCCAGCACATGCCAGCCGTCGGCCCAGGCGATGACGATGCCGGCCAGCATCGCCAGCACGGTAAGGCTGATCGCGGCCTCGCGCGCCGGGCCGCGCAAGCGGTCGGGGCGCCGGCGCAGCAAGACGACACACACCCCGAGACTGGCGCCCAGCCCGAACAAGGCGCCGGCCAGGGCCCGCCAGACCAGGTCCGCCGCACGGTCGCGGGCGGGGTCCTGCAGGTGCGCGCCGCCATGCGCCAGCCGCTGCGGTTCCCGCACGACGACGCCGTCTCGCACGACGCTCTCGCGTGTCAGCCTCCAGGCGTCGAGCGGGCGCGAGTAGCCGGCCTCGCGCATCGACAAGGGCCGCGCCAGCAGCAGGTCCAGCAGCGATTCGGTCTGCGTGGCGTAGACCGGCGGTGCGCCCGCCGGCACCGCCAAGGCGCGCCGGAAGTGGACGCTGTCGACCATCGCCAGCGCGCCCAGCAGCGTCAGCACGACGAGCGCGGCGGCGGCACCCGGCGTCGCCAGCACACGCCGCCAGGCGCGCCGCTGCAACGGGTCGCGCCGCAGCCGCCAGCCGGCCTGCAGACCGGCCGCGAGCAGCGCCCACAGCAGCGCGTCGGTCCACAGCAGCACCGGGCGGGCCTGCGACAGGACGCTCCAGATCGACAGGGTCGACGACGGGTCGGCCGTGTTCATCGGCCCTCCCCCGCAGCGGACCCGCCGTCCAGCCGGATGCGCGGATCGGCCCACAGCAACGCCAGGTCGACCAGCAGCATCGCCGCCACGTACAGCACCGCGCCCAGCAGCACCATCGTGCGCACGACGGCGAAGTCCTGCGCCGCGATCGCCTCGATCGCGTAGGCGCCCAGGCCCGGCAGGCCGAAGAAGCTCTCGAACACGAGGCTGCCCAGGAAGACCTGCGGCAGCACCAGCCCGGCGCTGGTCAGCACCGGCACGGCCGCGTTGCGCAGCACATGGCAGCCCAGCACGGCGGCATCACCCAGGCCACGTGCGCGGGCGGCGCGCACATGCGGCTTGCCGGCCTCTTCCAGCAGCATCGCGCGGTACAGCCGCACGTCGCCGGCCAGCCGGGTCAGCAGCGCCAGGCCCAGCGGCAAGGCCAGGAAGCGCCACGAGGCCCAGCCGTCGGCCCAGCCCGAGACGGGCGCCAGCCGCAGCACGTTCGAGAACAGCGCCTGCCCGACGACGATGTAGAACAGGCTGGAGACCGACAGCATCAGCAGCGTCAGCGCCCCGCCCCAGCGTTCGAGCGCGCTGCCGCGCACGGCGACCAGCGCCAGCGCGATCAGCAGGCTGGCGAGTCCCTGCAGCACGAACAGCGGCAGGGCCAGCTGCACGCTGACCGCCATGCGCCGGGCGATCTCGCGGCCGATCTGGCCGCCGCTCTCGCTGTCGGCGCGGCCGAAGTCCAGCCGCAGCAGGCCGGCGCTGCGTTGCCAGAAGATCGTCTGCGTCAGCGCGCGAGCCCCGTGTTCATCGGCATTCCAGAGCAGCGGCCGGTCGTAGCCACGTTCGCGTTTCCAGTTCAGGACCTGTTCGGCGCTGACCCGCTTGCCACCCAGCGCCAGCCGCGCCATGTCGTCGGGCGTGTTGATGCCGAAGAACAGCACGAAGCTCAGCACATGCACGCCGACCAGCACCAGCGCGGCATCGCGCAGGCGGCGCAGCAGGAAGGTGAACACGGGTCGGCGCAGGTGCAGCGTCATGACCGCCCCTCCCCACGCGCCGATGCGGCCGCGCGCCGCTGCCACTGGCGCCGCCAGGCCCAGGCCACGCCAAGGCCGATCAACACGAGCAAGGCCAGCGGCACCTGCCAGCGCGGCGCGTTCCAGTCCTTCAGCAGGCGGGTGCGCTGGGCCGTGTCCAGCCGCAGGTACCGCAGCTGGTCCTTGGCCAGCACCGGCACGCCGGCATTGCGCACCCAGGGCTGCCAGGCGGCACGGCCTTGCGAGACATAACCCCAGGCCCACGGCGTGTCCTGCTGCAGCCGCGCGACAGCCTCATCGATCAACGCCTGCCGGGCCGGGCCGTCGGCCAGCTGCTGGATCTGGCGGAACAGCGCGTCGTAACGATCGTCGGCATGGTTGGACAGGTTCTCGCCGTCGTGGCGGCTCTTGCCGTTCGGGCCGTGCAGCAGGAACAGGAAGTTCTCGGCGTCCGGGTAGTCGGCGCCCCAGCCGGCGAAGTACAGCTGGTGGCGGCCCTTGCGGACCTTGTCCTGGAACTGGTTGTTGTCGGTCGCGCGCAGGTCCAGCGTGAGGCCCAGCGCGGCGAAGCGGCCGGTCAGCCAGGCGATCTCGGCGCGCAGCTCGGGCGTCATCGCGCGGTAGAAGTCGTAGTGCAGCACCAGCGGCTGGCCCGACTGCGCGTCGCGGCCGTCGGGATAACCGGCCTCGCGCAGCAGCGCGCGGGCCTCGTCGAGGCTGCGGCGCACCGCGCGTCCGCCGGCCGGCTCGTTCGCATCGGCGACCCAGCGGTGGGTGACCGGGTTGACGCCCTCGCGCGTGCCCAGCCGCGAGCCGGCGATGCCGGCCGGCAACGGGCCCATCGCCTCGGCACCGCCCTTGGCCGGGAAGATGCGGCTGTACTCGCCCCAGTCCAGCGCGATCGCGATGGCCTGGCGCAGCGCCCGGTTGCGGCGCTGGCGCTCGGGCGTGTCGCCCTGGCCGACGACCGGGTCGAGCATGTTGAAACCCAGGTACCAGATCACCAGGTCGCCGGCCTCGGGCAGCTGCAGGCCCCGTTCGGTCAGGCGCACGCGGGTGGCGTCGTCGTCGCGCATGTCGAGCGCGTAGTCCGAGCCCCGGTCGGTGCGCTCGACCTCGGGCGCGTCCAGCCAGCCCTGCAGGAACTTGCTCTTGAGCGTCGACGCCTCGCGTTCGATGCGGAACTCGACCCGGTCGATGAAGGGCAGCGGCCGGCCGCAATCGGCCAGCAGGCCCCGTTCGGCGTCGCCGGGCGTGCCCTCGCAGGGATAGGTCTCATGGCGGAAGTTCGGGTTGCGCACCAGCACGTGGCGGCGGTCCTGTTCAAAGGTCGCCAGCATGTAGGGCCCCGTGCCGACCGGCCAGCGGTCCAGCGTCAGGCCCCGCTGCACGCGGCCGGGCTCGGCGTGGAAGGCCTCGACCTCCCACGGCACCGGCGCGACGAAGGTCGTCGCCAGCCAGTAGCGGAAGGCCGGGTAGCGGCCCTTCAGCCGGATGCGCAGGGTTTGGCGGTCGGGCGCGCTGACCCCCGCCAGCGGCCACTGTCGGAAGTCCAGCCACGGCAGGTCCTGCCTGTCGGGCGGCAGGTCGGCGCGCAACCGGGCGTCCTCGGCGCGGATCGCCGTGAGGTAGTCGGCCATGCCCACGACGTGTTCGGCCAGCAGCCCGGAAATCGGCGCGGGCAGGCGCGGTGTCGCGTGGCGCTGGAAGGCCAGCACGAAGTCGTCGGCGACCAGCTCGCGGGTGTCCAGGTGAGGGAAGGCCAGCGGCGCGTCGGGTTCGTCGGCCAGGTGTTCGGCGTGCGGCCCGTGGTAGCGGTAGCGGCCTTGCGTATCACGTGCGAAGGCCGGGTGCGGCTGGTAGCGCACGCCCGGGCGGATGGCGATCTCGTAGACGCTCTCGGCCACCTGGGCGTCGGGCGCATCGGCCGGCAGGGTTCGGCCCTGCGCATCCTTCAGCACCGGCTCGGGCACGGCCAGCGCCAGCCGCGGGATCAGCGTGTACGGCCGCTTCAGGTAGTGATAGCCCAGCAGCGGTTCGAGGATGCTGTAGGTGTAGGGCGTGTCCTGGTTCCAGTAGGACGCGACCGGGTCCAGGTGGCGCGGCGACCGTTCGGTGAACGCCGTGTAGAGGGTGTTCGCTTCGGCCGCGCCGTCGGCGTAGGGGCTGTTGCCGCAGGCCGTCAGCCCGCTCGCCAGCAGGGCCGAGGCGGCCACCGCGAAGACGGCGAGCAGGCGGCCCGTCACTGCCTCATCCCCAGGCGACCAGGGCATCGCGGCCCTGCACCACCAGGTCGGCCTTGAGGCCCGACGGGATCGTCACCTTGGTGCGGCCGTGGCCGATCGGCAGGCCCGTCAGCACCGGCACCGGGCAGACGCTGCGCAGGTGTTCGACCATCGCCTTGAGGTTGTAGCCCCGGTCCAGCGGGCTCTTCTTCCAGCCGCTGAAGTCGCCCAGCAGGATCGCCTTCTGCGCCGCCAGCACGCCGGCCTGGTGCAGCTGCAGCAGCATGCGTTCGACCCGGTAGGGGTGCTCGTTGACGTCCTCCAGGAACAGGATGCCGCCGCGCACCTTGGGCCAGTGCGGGGTGCCCAGCAGGCTGGTCAGCACGCACAGGTTGCCGCCCCAGAGCCGGCCGCTGACGGCCAGGCCGTCATGCCCTTCGGCGACGCGGAAGCCGATCGCCTCCAGCTCGCCGCTGACGGCCTCGTGGAAGCAGTCGGGCGTGACCTCGTCGAGACCGCCATCGGCATCGCTGGCGCCGAAGTCGGCACAGGCCAGCGGGCCGTGCCAGGTCACCGCGTTCGGGCTGTTGCCGATGTGGGCCAGCAGGCCGGCCTGCAGGGCCGTCTGGTCGCTGTGGCCGACCCAGTGCGTGCCGCGTTCGACCGCCTGGGCGATGAGCGTCCAGTCGATCCGGTCCAGCAGCCGCGTCAGGCCGTAGCCACCCCGGCTGGCCAGCGCGACATGCGGCGCGGCCGTCGCAATGCGGTGCAAGGCGGCCAGGCGGGTGTCGTCATCGCCCGCGAAACGCTGGTGCTTCGCCAGCGCCGCCTCGTCGACCGTGACGCGGTAGCCGGCCTGCCCCAGCCGCTTGACCGCCCGCTTCAGCACGGCGGCCTGGGTCACCACGCCGGACGGGCTGTAGACGTGCAGGTCGCCCCGGTCGGGAACATCGATGGGCGGCTGGGCTGCGGGCATGCGGGGCTTTCGGGGATCGGGAGATCAGCAGATCGGGAAACGAATGAGGCCGCTGCGCAGCGGCCTCGGGGAACAACGGGTTCGGACGGACGGAGCAAGAGGCCGTGCGGCCTCAGCCGCGCGGCTTCGGCTCGCGCGACTTGTCGGACGGCGGCAGGCTGTCGAGCGACGCGAAGGCGCTCAGCCCGCCCAGTTGCGTCAGCGAGGCCTCTGCCACGTCGGGCACCGGCAGCGGCTCCAGCGGCGCGAGCTGGGTGATGGGCAGGGACGGATCCTCGATCACCTCCGGCAGCGTGAAGGTCAGCGTGTCGTTCTCGCGCGTGGCGTGCGGCGGGCCGGGCGGGTGGCCGCCGATGTCGACCACCGGCTCGGCGGCGGGGTGCCCGAGGATGGGGGCGTGCACGAGTCCGACCGGCGCGTCGACCGGCCTCAGGTCATCGGACGCATCGCGCGCATCGGCCGCACCCGGCAAGCCGTCGGAGACGCGCGCCAGCCGCTCGGCCTTCTGCTGCGCCCGGCGCTCGGCGAAGAAGTCGCGCAGCACCCGTCCGCAAGGCTCTTCCAGAACGCCGCCGACGACCGCCGTGTGGTGGTTCAGCTGGTTCAGGCCGAACAGGTCGACCACCGATCCGGCCGCGCCGGTCTTGGGGTCGCGGGCGCCGAAGACGACGCGCTTGAAGCGTGCGTGCAGCAGCGCCATCGCGCACATCGGGCAGGGTTCGAGCGTCACGTACAGCTCGCAGTCCGGCAGCCGGTAGTTCTCGACCAGCGCGGCCGCGTGGCGCAACGCGACCAGTTCGGCGTGCGCCGTCGGATCATGGGTCGTGATCGGCCGGTTGTAGCCGGTCGCCAGCACCTTCGGCCCGTCTTCGGTGTGCTGGACGATCACCGCGCCCACCGGCACCTCGCCGGCCAGGTGCGCGTTCAGCGCCTGGTCCAGCGCCAGCCGCATCAGGTGCTCGTCGACCGGCGTGACGCTCGACGGCGACGGGTAGTGGTCGATCCCGGTGCCCAGTTCGGGCAGCGCATCGACCGGTGCGGCGTGGGGATGGCGGGAGGAAGGTTCGGACATCGCAGGGTGAAGTGGACAGCGCAGCCGCGGCGGCCACGATGGATGCCGCGGCCGGATCGGGGCATTTTCACTTCAATCCCGGCCGAGTCGACGGGCCGGATGCGCCGCAGGCCTGACGGCTTCAGTTTCCGTCCTGGCAGGTGACCCGCAACGAGGACACCCGGTCGTCCAGCGCGGTCAGCGAGCGGCGGAAGACGGTGACCGTCCGGTACAGGTTCAGCGACACCAGCCGACCGCCGAAATCGACGTCCTCGTTCAGGGCGGCGCTGCAGTGGCGGCCCACCACCACCGACCGGACGGCGCGCAGGGCCGAACCACCTTCCTCGAACTCGCCGAGTTGCCGCCACTGGCCGGTGCCCAGGCACTTGTGGCGCCCTCGCCCGTCGGTGTCCTCGAACAGGCAGACCTCGGCGTCGCCCAGGCTGCGGACCTGCAGGACCACCGCCCGTTTCTCGCCCTTCTGCAGCGGTCGGGCCTCCTGGGTCCGCAGGTTGTAGACCATCGGCTGGCGCTTCGACTGGTCGGCGGTCAGGAACTCCGGACTGCCCTGCACGAACGACGGGCCGCCGTACGGACATGAATAGGTCCAGCGCAAGGGGATGCGATGGCCGTTCTCGGCGCGCAGATCCTCGAGTTCGCGCCGGTCCGCCAGGGAGACCCGGTAGTGGCGCCCACGGGCATCCGCCATGACCGAGGACCGGTTGAGCGCGGTCGGAACCGGCGCCCCGCCCGGAACCCCGGGCATCGCCTGGATACCCAGGACGCCGGCAACCTCCGACGGGTCATGCGGCGTGCCGATCGCATACGACGTCAGGTCGCCCGTGCCGCAGTTCACCGGCCTCGCCCCACCGCCGTAGACGTAATAGGCCCGACCGGACGATGAATCGACCTTGTAGATCAGCGACACGGCCGCGCCATTGGCGCGCTGCAGGTTCAGCACATCCGGATAGTCGGCGCGTGCAAGGTCGGCAAGGCCCAACAGCAGGGTCGACGACAGCAGGATCATTCTTTTCATGGGCATGTTTCCTTCCATACGCTGGTGCACCCGTCCGCCGCCGGGCGCGGCTCACGACGCCCGCGTTGCCATGCCTTGCTGATCCGGTTGCGCGGCAATGGACCGAGAAACCAGACATCGGCTCTGGCTGCCCCGCATCAGATAACCCTTGGCGTATTCTTCGATATCCCGTGAATACTGCTGCCAGATTCCCACCTGACCCCGACCCTTCCTGTTGGCTTCGGATGGAGCCGCATGTTCACGGCGGTCAAGAACATCCAGAATCTCTTGAAAGTCATTCTTTCTCTAGCGATTACTTTCCAGGATCACTGGGAAACCCCGGAACGACGAAAAATGCGAAGCGCGATTCTCTGGATCCGCCGCCGTCGGTTCCACTGCAAAGTTCATCTATTCGAGTAGCAAGAACGTGTGGACGAAACTCGCCAACATCGGGTAATCACTTACCCGCTTTCACCCATCGGATAAACAGGAGAACGCCACAAGGCCGGACGTCCGGTCATCTCAAGCCGCCCACATACCGCCCCAGCAACCCCTGAGCCGGACGCAGGGCGGCTTCACGCCCGGGACTGGAGGAGGCATCGAGCGGCATCGGCCCGCTGTTGGCCGCTGGCGTTTCCCGGGCGGCAGGCGGGAACAGCGCCGCCTGCAGCTTCAGCGCCCAGCCTTGCAGGTCGGGGTGATCCCGTTCGGCCAGCGCGAGCCGGATGATCTCCCTCGCGTAGGTCGCGTCGCGCACCAGCCATTCGATGTCGGTGACCCGGCCGATCTTGCGGCGCATGGCCACGTGCAGATGGGCGGCGATGCCGAGCTTGTCGCTCTCGCTCAGGCGTTCGGGCATGGGAGCTGTGGGGTTGGACATGGAAGGGTCCCTGCTTCAGGCGCGCCGGATGGCCGGCCTCATTCGACGCGTTCGCCGTGCTGGCTCAGGTCCAGCCCGGCATGTTCCTGGCGGGCCGTCACCCGCAGGCCGACGGTCACGCCGACCACGCCCAGGATCAGCGCGGTCGCGACCGCGCTGTAGACCGCCACGGCGCCCACCGCGATGGCCTGGGTCAGCACCGAGCCGGTGGCGCCGCCGATGTGCGGGTCGGCCAGTGCGCCGGTCATCAGCGCCCCCAGCAGTCCGGCCACGCCATGCACGCCGAACACGTCCAGGCTGTCGTCGGCGCCCAGCATCCGCTTCAGCCCGGTGGCGCCCCAGTAACACGCGACACCCGCCAGCGCGCCGATCAGCACCGCCGAGGCCGGCGTGACGTAGCCCGACGCCGGCGTCACCGCGACCAGCCCGCCGACCGCGCCGCTGCACAGGCCCAGCAGCGTGGGGGTGCCGCGCACCAGCCACTCGGCCACCATCCAGGCCAGCGTGCCCGCTGCCGCCGCCATCTGCGTGTTCAGGATCGCGATGCCCGCGCGGCCATCCGCCGCCATCGCCGAACCGCCGTTGAAGCCCATCCAGCCGACCCACAGCAGGCCGGCACCGGTCAGCGTCCAGCCCAGGTTGGCCGGCATCAGCGGCACCTCGCCATAACCCAGCCGCCGCCCCAGGATCACCGCCGCGACCAGCCCGGCCACCCCGGCGTTGACGTGGACCACGGTGCCGCCGGCAAAGTCCAGCGCGCCCATCGCGCCCAGCCAGCCGCCCGGCCCCCAGACCCAGTGGGCGACCGGCGCATAGACCGCGACGCTCCAGAGCGCCATGAACCACAACAGGGCGGCAAAGCGCATGCGTTCGGCGAACGCGCCCACGATCAGGGCAGGCGTGATGACCGCGAAGCTCAGCTGGTACATCACGAACACCGCCTCCGGCACCGTCGGCGCCAGCGGGTGTACGCTGACCTGTCCATGCGCAAGATCGGTCCGCAGCGTCTCCAGCCAGGCCGCACCCAGATCCCCCAGCCAGCCCTGGCCCGGCCGGAACGCCAGGCTGTAGCCCACCGCGAACCACAGCATCGACACGACCGCACAGGTCGCCAGCACCTGCGCCATCGTCGCCAGCAGGTTCTTCTTGCGCACCATCCCCGCATAGAACAGGGCCAGCCCCGGCAAGGTCATCAGCAGCACGAGCACGGTGGCGACGAGCATCCAGGCGGTGTTGCCGGTGTCGAGGGTGGGCATGGGGAAGAGGGACGGGAGTGGCGGATGGCTCGAAGTTGCAAATTGCGGGCCGGGTGTGAGGGCGGTGCGCCCAAGGCCCCTTCACTGTCCAGTTGCGCCAGCGATCGTCCAGAAGGCAAGAAGGTCACGTCCCGCACCCCTCCCGCCGTTCCGCATCGAACCGCGCCAGTCGCGCCCTTCAGGTTGCGTATTTCTTCAGCGCCCTGAATCTCTTGAACATGAACAATGGCAGGTGAGAAGCCAGCCAACTCTTCAAGTGCAATCGGGCCTTGTGCCTGGATTTGACGCTTCGACTCGCGTCGATGATCTTCACATACTGATCGACGATTTCAGCATAGAGACTGCTGTTCTTGTCCCGCTTCAGTCTTGCCACCACCAGATCACGCAGGAAGGCGCTCTCGAATCTCGGCTTCAAGCAGTCCCTGAGATAGAAGATCCGGTTGAATTCATCGTCAGGGAAAAGACTGCACATCTTCTTGAAGAAAGCGATCCGGCTCTTCGACATGGTGGCACTCCAGGATGTCGAATCGCCATGCATGCACCAGACATAGACCGTCTTCGGAAGAAAATGGCTAGAGTATCCCGCCCTGAACAACCGAATGAACAGATCCTCGTCCTCATAACCGCGAAACTGTGAGTCAAAGCCGCCCACCGCGTCAAATGCATCCTTCCTAACAAGAACCGATGAAGGCGTGATCATGAGGTCACGGGAAAGTATCAACGATATGTGGCCACGTTTCGGATGCTGACCTGGCTGGCTGGACATCAAAGATTCCGAGTTGATCGTGTTGCCATGCGCATCAGCATGACAGAAGTCCCCGTAAACATAGCCGAAGTACGGGTCATCTTCCGGAATGGCATTGACGAGATCAAGAATATGATTCTTGAGAAAGAAGTCATCCTGATCGAGAAAGCAGATGTACTCTGCAGTGGAAGCTTCAACCCCGGCATTTCTGGCGCCGCCTTGCCCGGTGTTGGCTTGGTTGATGACCGAGAAACCGTAGAGCTTGCTCAGTTCGAGCAACTTCAATGCCTCTTCCTCAGTAGACCCGTCGTTGACGACAAAGAACTCGTGGGCAGGATAACTCTGCTGCTTCACGCTCTCGATCGCACGTTCGATCCAGGCAGAACCGTTATAGAACGGGATGACGACACTGACGGTAGGTTTCATTTTGAACGCGACGCGAAATCGATGCTGTTGATGCAAATACCAGAACTGATCATCATCCGCCCACAGGCCACCCTTGAAAACGTCCACCTTGGCAGATATTTTCGTCAGAACTCTGGCATTGACAGGCTATTGATGTGAAAACGATCAGATGGGTCGGATTGTGTTTTCGAAAATCCGTTAGCACATGACAAATATGTTTGTACATCTACAAGAAACATGCACTCCCGTTATATTGGTTATTGACACCCATAAACCAATACAGTAGCCAGCAAAGGGCGACAACCGCTGCGCAAGCCCGGAAAATCCGGGCGCTCAGCACCCGTGCTCGCCGCCTCATCGAAATCCCTGATCCGCCAACCCGAGCCGGAAACCGCGCCCCGCTGCCGCAACAATGGGGAGCCCGTCGACTCCGAAAGTGCCCGACATGCCCGACACCGCCAAGCCCAAGGGACCCGCCTCCTACTTCCCGTCGATCGAGAAGACCTACGGGCAGCCGGTGGACCACTGGCTGCGCATCCTGGACGGCTTGCAGCACCTGAAGCACATGGAGCAGGTGGCGCATCTGAAGGCCGAACACGGCATCGGGCATGGCCATGCGAATGCGCTGGTGGCCCATCACCGGGCGACGTCGCAGACGTAGTCCGCCATGGCGCAGCACCTGAGCCTGATCTCGCTGCTGGTCGACGACCAGGACGCCGCGCTGGCGTTCTATGTCGGCACGCTCGGCTTCACGTTGATCGAGGACACCTGGCAGCCGGCGCAGGCCAAGCGCTGGGTGGTCGTTGCGCCGCCCGGGTCGCGCGAGTGCCGGATCCTGCTGGCGCGTGCCAGCGACGAGGCCCAGCGTGCGCGCATCGGCGACCAGACCGGCGGCCGGGTGTTCCTGTTCCTGCAGACCGACGACTTCTGGCGCGATTTCCACGCCTGGCGCGCTCGCGGCGTCGAGTTCGTGCGCGAGCCGAAGGTCGAGCCCTACGGCACCGTGGCGGTGTTCCGCGATGTCAGCGGCAATCTGTGGGACCTGATCCAGCCGGCCTGAAACATCGACCTCGGCCGCGCCGACGTCGCCCTATCCCACGGAGCCCTGAACCATGCCCCTCATCACCGTCCACCTCGCCCGCCGCGACCCGCCGACGCCTGCGGACAAGAAGGCCGAGCTGATCGCCGGCATCACCGACCTGCTGGTGCGCACGCTCGACAAGCGGGCCGAGGACGTGACCGTGCTGATCGAGGAACTGGACCCCGACAACTGGGGCCAGGGCGGCATCACCGCCAGCGAGATCCGGCGTCGGCGGTTGGCGTGAGGCCGGCCGGACAGAGCGGGCTGCGCGGGGCGGCGCTGATCACGTCGGTGCTGATCGTGTCGGCCCTGATCACGTCGGCCCTGATGCTGGCCGCCTGCGGTGGCTCGGGTGGCAGCGACGAGGTCGCCACGCAGGACGTCACGATGACGTTCTTCCGGGCCGTGCCGGCCGGCACGCACGTGATCCGCAGCAGTTCCGAGCTCGACACGTTCTGGGCTGCCACGCCCTTCCAGACCTGGCCGATCGGCCTGCTGTCGAGCGAGCCGGCCAAGCCGGTCTACGACTACGGCACCCAGGCGGTGATCGGGCTGTCGCTCGGGGTCGGCAAGTGGTGCTTCAAGCCGGTCATCACGGCGGTCACGCGGCAAGGCAACGACCTGGTCGCGCGCTACCGTGTGCCCACCGGCAGCACGCTGGCCTGCCTGCGCGACGGGCCGCTGATCGCGTTCGCGCTGGTGCCGTCCTTCTCCGGCACGGCCACCTTCGTGCAGGACACGAACTGATCGCGCGATCATCGGCCCCACGCTTTCGCAACCAGAACCGCACGAGAACATGCCACAAGGCCAACACGTCCGATCCCTGTTCCTGGCGCTCGCGCTGGGCACCTTCAGCCTGGCCTGCGCGGCCGACGACTTCAAGCGCAGCCCCCTGCCCTTCGACCACCCGCTGATCGGCGCCTGGCGGATCGATGTGCCGGGCACCGGCTGCCATGAGGTCTACACGATCAACCCGGACGGCACGACCGCCGTGACCAGCGGCCAGCAGGCGGCCGAGAGCGAGTTCGTCATCGACGTGAAGCCGTCGCCGCGTGGCTTCTACAAGTGGGTCGACAAGCTGGTGAAGGACAACGGCCTGCCCGACTGCATGGGCTCGGTCATGACGGTCGGCCACGAGGCGACCAACTTCATCATCGTCCACCCCTCGCGGCCCGAGTTCCTGATGTGCTCGGACGAGAGCCTGTCGGCCTGCATCGGCCCGTTCCGCCGCATCGGTCAGGCGACCTGAGCGCCGGCCATTCACCCCTGGAGACACCCATGACCATCACCGTCTCGACCCATGTCCGCGCCCCCGTCGCCGAGGTATGGCGCGCCTACGTGACCCCCGCCGACATCGTGCAATGGAACACCGCCTCGCCCGACTGGCACACCACGCGCGCCGAGGTCGACCTGCGGGCCGGCGGCCAGTTCTCGTCGCGCATGGAAGCCAAGGACGGCAGCTTCGGCTTCGACTTCGCCGGCACCTACACGGTGGTCGTGCCGCACGAGCGCATCGAATACGACTTCGGTGACCGCCACGGCGTGGTCGTGTTCAGCCCCGATGCCGAGGGCGTGACGGTCAGCGTCACCTTCGACCCCGAGAACCAGTTCCCGCAAGAGCAGCAGCGCCAGGGCTGGCAGGCCATCCTGGACAGCTTCGCGCGCCACGTGCAGGCGGGCGCCTGAGGGACGGCGACGCGACCATGTCCCGCCTCGACCACAAGATCCCGCCGCCCGTCGTCGGCGCCCTGATCGCGCTGGCGATGTGGGCCCTGGCGAAGCTCGGTCCGGCATTCGGCCTGCCACCGGGGCTGCGCATCGTCGTGGTCGCGCTGCTGGTGCTGGCCGGCCTTGCCTTCGACCTGCTCGGCCTGCTGGCCTTCCTCGCCGCGCGCACGACCATCAACCCGCTGCGGCCCGAACAGGCCAGCACGCTGGTCACCGGGGGCGTCTACCGCATCACCCGCAACCCGATGTACGTCGGCATGGCCTGCCCGCTGACGGCCTGGGCGGTCCATCTGGCGGCGCTGCCCGCCTGGCTGGGGCCGGTCGCCTTCGTGCTCTACATCACCCGGTTCCAGATCGAGCCGGAGGAACGCATCCTGGCCGACCGGTTCGGCGACGACTACCGGGCCTGGTGCGCGCGGGTCCGGCGCTGGCTGTGAGCCTGGGCGACAGCCGTGGCCGTCTGACTTCCTTGAGCAGTTGCCCTGCAGAAACCGACCTGAAGCGGTGGGCAGCGCACGCGGGGGCGCTGCACAGAATCGGTCCGGAACCGGCCCCTTCCGATGGCCGGCCACGCAACCGACTTCAAGGATCGAACATGAACAAGACCCAGCCTTTCCAACGTCCCACCGGCGCCTTCGTCGCCGCATCGTGGGGGGCCCTGCTGGCCGGCGCGGCCGTCTACCTGGCGGGCCTGTGGAACTCGAACATGGCGCTCAACGAACAGGGCTACTACCTGGTGCTGCTGATGTACGGCCTGTTCTCGGCGGTGTCGCTGCAGAAGTCGGTCCGCGACCGGCTCGAAGGCGTGCCGGTCACGCGGCTGTATTACCTGCTGTGCTGGGTCTCGGTGGCGTCGGCCATCGTGCTGCTCGGCATCGGGCTGTGGAACGCTGCGCTCGCGGCGTCCGAGAAGGGCTTCTATGCGATGTCCTTCCTGCTCGGCCTGTTCGGTGCCATTGCGGTGCAGAAGAACGTGCGTGACCTGCAGGCTGCCTCGCAGGCGGCCGACGCCTTGTAATCGCCATCCCGATACCCCTCCCGTTCCCTCGGACCCACGGACCCCACCCCATGCGCCTCGCCATCCTGACCGGCGGCTCTCGCGGCCTCGGACTTGCCCTTCATGACCAGCTGCAGCGACAGGGCTGGCAGGTGCTGGAGTTCTCGCGCGGGGCGCCGCATGCGGGCTCCGTCCGGGTGGACCTGGCCGATCCGGGGCAGATCGAGTCGGTCGTCAAGCCGGCGCTGGCCCGCTGCGTCGACGCGCTGGGGCCGGGTGCGGTGATCGACGAGCTGGTCGTCATCGGCAATGCCGGCGTGCTCGACCCGATCGGGCCGGCATCGCGCAAGGACCCGGCCGCCGTGCAGGCCAACCTGCAGGCCAACTTCACGTCGGCGATCCTGTTCATGGCCGCCGTGATCGGGCAGTTCCAGGCGCTGCCCTGCCGCAAGGTGCTGGCCAGCGTGTCGTCCGGCGCGGCGCAGAAGGGCTATGCGGGCTGGTCGCTGTACTGCGCGGCCAAGGCCGGGCTGGAGAACTTCATCCGCGCCGTCGCCGCCGAACAGGCCGGCGAGCCGCACCCCTTCATCGCCATCAACGTCGACCCCGGCGTGATGGACACCGCGATGCAGGCGCTGATCCGCCAGCAGTCGCCGGCCGATTTCCCGGACGTGGCGCGCTTCATCCGCCGACAGGCCGACGGCGAGCTCCGGCCGGCCGATGACGTCGCCGCCGCGATCCTGCGCATCGTCGCCCTGCCCGACCTGGCCGGCGGCCAGCGCCGGGTGGCGGCGGACCACGCCTGAAGCCCCGCACCATCAAGCCACCATGCTGCAACGCATCCACCACGTCGCGCTGATCTGCGCCGACATCGAGGTCTCCAGGCGCTTCTACGTCGACCTGCTCGGCCTGCGTGTCATCGCCGAGACCTGGCGCGAGGCCCGCCAGTCCTGGAAGGTCGACCTGGCCCTGCCCGACGGCGGCCAGCTGGAGCTGTTCACCTTCCCCGGCGCCCCGCCGCGCCCGTCCTGGCCCGAGGCCCGCGGGCTGCGCCACCTGGCCTTCTCGGTGACCGATGTCGAGGCCTGCAAGGCCATGCTGGAAGCACGCGGCATCGTGGTCGAGCCCGTCAGGCTGGACGAGCTGACCGGCCGGCGCTTCGTCTTCTTCGCCGATCCAGACGGGCTGCCGCTGGAGCTTTACGAGGCGGGGCCGGCTGGCTGAGCCGCCCGCTGATCGGCCTGCAACGGCACGCGTCGCTGGCTAGGATCGTCCGACGCACCTTCAGGAGCCGCCATGACGACGACCTACTACACCGCCTGCAGCCTCGACGGCTTCCTGGCGACCGAGGACCACGGTCTGGACTGGCTGTTCCCGCTGGCCGACATCCGCGACACCAGCTTCCCCGCCTTCTTCGACACGGTCGGCGCGCTCGCGATGGGTGCGTCGACCTACGAATGGATGCTGCGCCACGTCGTCCGGACACCGGACGATCCGGGCACCTCATGGCCCTACGCGCAGCCGGTCTGGGTCTTCACGCACCGGAGCCTGCCGGTGATCAAGGGGGCGGACGTGCGCTTCGTGCAGGGCGACGTCCTGCCCGTCCATGCGGCGATGCAGGACGCCGCGCAGGGCCGCACCGTCTGGCTGGTCGGCGGCGGCGAGCTGGTCGGGCAGTTCCTGGACGCCGGGCTGGTCGACGAGATCCGGGTCCAGATCGGCTCGGTGACGCTGGGCCGCGGTCAGCCGCTGCTGCCGCGCCGGTTCACGTCGCCGCCGCTGAAGCTGCTGTCGGTTGCGCAGGTCGGCAGCGGCTTTGCCGAGCTGACCTACGCGGTGCCCCGGCCGGATCCGGCAGCGGGTTCTCAGGCCTTGCGGGCGACCCAGAAGGTGGCGCCCTCGGCGCCGTAACGCTCGCGGTGCGGCACCTCTCGGGCGACGGCGAAGCGGTCACCCGGGCGCAGGTGGCGCTCGACGCCGGTCTGGCCGCCCTCGTCGACCGCCAGCCACATCTCGCCCTGCACCATCAGGGCGCTGGCCGAGAACGGGTGGGTGTGCGTGTCGACCACGGTCAGCGGCGCCCAGTGGCGTTCGATCACCGCGTCGGCACCAGCGGCCAGCGCGGCGGCCTCGTAGTCGGCGAAGGTGGGCAGATCGGGCATGGCATGGACTCCACAACGGGAAGACTTGAACGGCCCCGATCGTCGCGCATCTGAATTCAGAACGCTGTCACCCAGGACACAGCCGGGGCCTTTCAGAGCCCGCGCTGGCCTTCTTCGGGCAGCGCCTGCGGCGTCTTGCGGGCCAGCGCCATCCAGACGCCGAACGGCAGGCCGCCGGGCAGGTCCAGCGGCCGGGTCGGGGCCAGCCGCAGCAGATCCAGCACGACCGGCTCGCCGGCCGCCTCGGCATGTTCACGCGGCTGACCGCGCGCCAGCAGCACGCCGCATTCGGGCGGCACGTCGTCGGCGTCGCCGATGCCTTCGGCCAGCACGTAGTACATCGCCCCGGCGACGGCCAGGTAGGCGGCGCGCTTGTCGGCCAGCCGGAGGTCGGCCAGCAGGTCGGCGCGGGTCACCTTGATCTCGTGGACCTGCGGCTGCAGCCAGCCGGGCGCGCTGGTCTGGCGGATCGAATAGACGTCCGGCAGGACGACCGGCCAGCGGCTCGGTGAACGAGGGGCCGGCTCGACCGGCTCGACCGGCTCGACCAGGCCGTCGAGCAGGTCGCCGGGGACGCTGTCGGGCGGCTCGGCGACGACCTCAGGCCCGTCCGGTGACACCGGCAGCGGCGCGCGCACGCTCAGCCCGCACCAGGCCAGCCGGCCCTCGCGCGCCAGCGTCGCGGCCACGCGGGTGGCCAGGCCGTCGTGGGCGCTGCGGGCGCGGCGGTTCTGCTCGCTGGCGCGCACGAGTTCCTGCACGCCGGCGTCGCTCAGGTGCAGCGTCATGCGGCCCTGTTCGTCGAGCACGCGCAGCAGCAGGCCGGCGGCCAGCAGTTCGGCCTCGATCAGGTCATGGCAGGGCCAGCCGGCCGATTGCCACAGCGTGCGCAAGCGGCGGCGATGGACCGAGCCGATGGCGACCGGCAAGGCGGTCACGTTGGCGGCAGGGGTGGAGTTGGGGGCGGAGGACACGATGCTTGGGTTCACGAGGGCGCTCAGGCTAGCGCCTGCGCGGGCTCACGGGATGAGCCTGTCGCCCGCCCGCCAGCTGCATCGCCTGCGACCGGATCGACCCCCTCGACCGCCCCGCCGCAGCCATGCGCCCGGCAACGCTGCGCCAGCCCGCTGACCATCGCGTCGATGAAGGCGCGCGAGCGGGCCGGCATCAGCCGCCGTTCGGGGAAGACGGCCCAGACGGGCACCGCCTCGATGTGCCAGCCCGGCAGCAGCCGCACCAGCCGGCCCTGCGCGACGGCCTCGGCGGCGTAGAGATCCGGCAAGGCGGCGATGCCCAGGCCGGCGGCAGCCAGCTGGCCCAGCAGGTGCGGCGAGTTGGCGGCGGCATGCACCTTCGGCCGGCCAGTCCAGGTCTGGCCGGTCGCCGTCTCGACCAGCGCCCACGGGCGCGGCTCGGCGCCGTCGCGCAGCTGCACCAGGCCGTCGAGCTGGCTCAGCTGCGCCGGTTCGCTGACCGGCTCGCGGCGGTCGACCCAGGACGGCGCGGCGTAGAGCGCGCCGGTGAACTCGACCAGCCGGCGCGCCGACAGGCTGCTGTCGACCGGCAGTTCGCCGGCGCGGATCGCCACGTCGACGTTCTCGGCAATCAGGTCGACCCGGCGCGGCGACAGGTCCAGCTCCAGCGTGATCTGCGGGTGCCGGACCAGGAAGTCGGCCACCAGGTCGGCCAGCAGAAAGCTCGCCAGATCGCCCGCCATCGACACCCGCAACCGTCCCGACGGGACCACCTGCCGGTGCGCCGCCAGCGCCTGCGCGGCCTCGACTTCGGCGACCACCTGGCGCGCGTGTTCCAGCACGCCCTGGCCGAACTCGGTGAGGCTGAGCCGGCGGGTGCTGCGCTGGAGCAGCCGTTCGCCGAGCTGCTGTTCCAGCCCGGACAGGCGCCGCGAGACGGTCGACTTGGGCCAGTCCAGCCGGGCGGCGGCGGCGCTCAGGCTGCCGGCCTCGACGACGCGGGCGAACAGCAGCAGGTCATCGGCGTCGATCGTCATGGTGGGTTCCTGCAGGGTTTCAAGTGGCTTGATCGTTCCATCGGTGGATCAATCATATCCATGCACGTGGCTTCTGTTGCGGGAATCGCATCGATAGAGTTCATCCCATCGCCACCGATCCACCGCTTCCCGAAGGAGCCCGCCATGAACATCCTGCAAGTCAACACCAGTGCCCGCACGACCTCCGCCACTGCCACCGCCGAGGCCGGTTCGCTGTCGGGCCGCCTGGCCGCCGAGGTCGTCGAACGCCTGAAGGCGCGCCACGCCGATGCCGCCGTGACCGTGCGTGACCTCGCCCGCCAGCCGCAACCGGTGCTCGACGAGGCCGCCCTGCAGGCGCTGTTCACGCCGGCCGCGCAGCGCAGCCCGGAGGCCGCCGCGCGGGTCGCGCTGGACGACGCGCTGATCGCCGAGATCCAGGCCGCCGACGTGGTGGTGATCGCCTCGCCGATGTTCAACTTCGGCGTCACCGCGCAGCTGAAGAACTGGATCGACGCGATTGCCCGGGTCCGCGTGACCTTCGCATACACCGCCAACGGACCCGTCGGCCTGCTCACGGGCAAGAAGGTCTACATCGTCGCCACGCGCGGCGGCATCCACCGCGACCTGCCCAGCGACACGCAGGTGCCGTATCTGCGCCAGGTGCTGGGTTTCCTGGGCATGACCGATGTCGAGGTGATCTACGCCGAAGCGCAGGGCATGGGCCCGGAGGCCAGCGCACGCGGCATCGCCGAGGCCCGTGCGCAGATCGACGGTCTGCTGGGCGAAGCGGCTTCGGTTTGACCGAAACTCCGCAGCCATCCGGTCCGACCGCCTGAACAAGCCAACACAAGGAGCCCCTGATGAGCACCGCCACCGTCCAGCCGAACGGCCAACTGAAGAGCCCGCGCACCGTCGAGCGCCTGATCGCCGGCCAGCCGACCTCGGACGGCGCGGGCGTCAAGCTGACCCGTGTGCTGACCAACAACCTGCAGCGCCGGCTCGACCCCTTCCTGATGCTCGACGCCTTTGGCAGCGACAAGGCCGACGACTACATCGCCGGCTTCCCCGACCACCCGCACCGGGGCTTCGAGACCGTCACCTACATGCTGGCCGGCCGGATGCGCCACCGCGACTCGGCCGGCAACGAGGGCCTGCTGACCAACGGCGGCGTGCAGTGGATGACCGCCGGCCGCGGCGTCATCCACAGCGAGCTGCCCGAGCAGGAGGAAGGCCGGATGGAAGGCTTCCAGCTCTGGGTCAACCTGCATTCGCGCGACAAGATGCGGCCGGCCTGGTATCGCGACATCCCGTCCGAGCAGATCCCCGAGGTCAGCCTGCCCGGCGCGACCGTGCGGGTGATCGCCGGCAACAGCCACGGCGTGACCGGCGCGATGCAGCGCGAGACCACCGAGCCGGTCTACCTGGACCTGCACCTGGAACCCGGCGCCAGCGTCGAGCAGGCCCTGCCGGCCGGCCACAACGCCTTCGTCTACGTCTACCGGGGCGCCGCCAAGGTCGGCCCGGACAGCCAGGCGTCCGACGTGCCGGTGCAGCGCATGGCCATCCTGGCCAACCAGCCGGCGGCCGACGGCGTGCGGCTGCAGGCCGGCCCGGACGGCGCCCGGCTGCTGCTGATCGCCGGGGCGCCGCTGAACGAGCCGATCGCCCAGTACGGCCCGTTCGTCATGAACACGCAGCAGGAGCTGTACCAGGCGGTCGAGGACTTCCGCGCCGGCCGGCTGGCCTGAGGCCGGTCCGCCGGCGGCATCAGGGCCCGGCACACAGGTCGTGCGCCGGGTCGATGCCGCCGTCGGGCGACTGGATGCCCAGGCAGCCGAGCAGCGTCGCGTACAGCTCGTGGTGGCCATGCCGCTCCGGCGGCTCGGACCGGGCGTGTTCGGCCTGCGCCAGCAGGCGCGCGTGACGGGCTGCGTTGGCCGGATCGTCCAGCCAGCTCCGGCTGGCCCAGAACACCATCGGGATGCGGCGCAGTTCCGGCGGTGCCGACGCCCTGTGTGCGGCGCTGCCTTCGCCACGGTCGGCCGCATAGACCATCCAGGCCTTGCGTGGCCGGACGGTGTCGCGCGTGGCCTGCAGCAACGCGTCGATCGACGCCGCGCCGCCCTCGTCCGCACCGGCCGATGCACGGGGTTGCAGCAGCACCAGCAGCGGCTGGTGGGTGCGACGTGCCTCGTGGCGCTCGATCGCCCCGCGCAGCTGGCCGACCAGCAGGCGGTCGTCCAGTGGACGACCGGCGCGCAGCGGGTCGTCCGGCAAGGTGTCGCGCAGCCGTATTTCATCGGCCCCGACGCGGTTGTAGAAGGCCGCCTCGCCCTGCAGCGCGAACAGCTCGATGCGGAAACCCAGCTCGCGGAAGACCGCGAAGACATCGCGTTCGGTGATGCGGTCCGGCCCGCCCGACGGGTCCGCCACGATGGCTTGCGGACGCACGAACATGCAGGCCAGCGAACGGGTGGTCGAGGTGTTGCAGGACCAGCCGGTGAAGGCCGCGAGATCCGGTTCGGGCGCCAGCGCCTTCGCCATGTCATGGCCATGCGCCACACCGCCCGGACCGATGACCACCACGACCACCAGGTCATCGAGGCGGGTCCGCGCGATGTGCCGGTGCCGCAGCACCGGGCGCTGCAAGGCACCGTCGCGCAGCTGGCGCCAGGCCTGATCGCCGACACCCCCCAGCGCGATCAGCCAGTTCGACGGCAGGTAGGCCTGCGCGGCAATGCCGGCCCTGCTGCTGGCGAAGGTCGCCGGGTCGCCAGGCGGCAAGGCCGCCAGCGCCGTCCGCGCGAAGTCCATCCAGCCCAGCGCGACCAGCGCGCAGAGCAGCCAGCCGGCGAACCGGCGCGTGCGGCCACGCCCCCGCCACCAGCTCGGCGGCACCTGCCGCCACCACGCCAGCGCGGGCAGCAGCCCGGCCACGCCGATGACGATGAGCAGGCGCGGATCGAACGCTGCGGCCTCCGCCAGCGGGTCCGGGCTCAGCAGCGAGAGCACGGTGTCGACGTCGATCGCGGCCTGTTCACGCCACATCCACCCGAACGCGCCCGAACTGCCCAGCAGCAGCGCGCCGCCGACCAGCCGCGTCGCCAGCCGCCCGAGCATCGCCAGCAGCGCCAGCAGCAGCACGCCGGCACCGAGCAGCAGCAGCAGTTCCAGGAAGATCACCGCGACCGCCCGCGACGGCCCTTCGACGGCCTCCAGCGCCAGGGTCCGGTGCCAGAACACCGGCAGGTTCGGCAGCAAGGTCGTGCCGATCACGAACATCGCGCAGACCCGCCACGAGGTGCCTTGTTGGCCGCTGACTCGCCCGCGCGCGGCGGCGGACAGGAAAAGCTCGTCGGTGCGAGGAAGTTGAAACGTGTCGGCGCGGATCGAGGAGTTGAGTGGTTTCGGCGTCATGTTGAGCGTGCCATCTTGGTCTTGCATGGACGCTACGGACGTTGTCAACACCGGTATATGACTGGAAAGCGCGAAACAAACTTGAACCGGTAGGTCAACCCGGACAGCGCCGCTCGGGTCGTGACATCCTTCACATCGGACCTCGATCCGGCCATCCTTGCCGATCCCGCACCAGACGAACTCCAGGAGCCCCGATGACCCCGCCCGTACCGAGCACGCCCCGCCCCGACGACGACCTGCCGCCGCTGCCGGCGACGCCGACCGGGCGGTTCCGGCACCACAAGGGCGGCGAGTACGAGGTGATCGGCGTGGCCCGTCACAGCGAGACGCTGGAGCCGCTGGTGGTCTACCGCCCGCTCTACAACGCGACCGGCCTGTGGGTGCGGCCGCACGCGATGTTCTTCGGCACGGTCGAGGTCGACGGCCAGGTCGTGCCGCGCTTCGCGCCGATGGCCTGACGCGGCCTGGCGGCTCAGCCGCGCCGGGCCGCCTCGATGGTCGCGATGTCGATCTTCGACATCGTCATCATGGCCTCGAAGGCGCGCCGCGACGCCGCCGGGTCGGGGTCGCTGATGGCCGCCATCAGCGCGCGGGGCGTGATCTGCCACGACAGGCCCCAGCGGTCCTTGCACCAGCCGCATTCGCTGGCCTTGCCGCCATGGCCGATGACGGCGTGCCAGTAGCGGTCGGTCTCGTCCTGGTCCTCGGTCATGACCTGGAAGGACATCGCCTCGCTGTGCGGCATGCCCGGCCCGCCGTTCATGCCCAGGCAGGGGATGCCCATGACGGTGAACTCGACCGTCAGCACGTCGCCCTGACGGCCGGCCGGGTAGTCGGCCGGCGCGCGCAGCACCGCGCCGACCGTGCTGTCGGGGAAGGTCTGCGCGTAGAAGGTCGCCGCCTCCAGCGCGGTGCCGTCGTACCAGATGCAGATGGTGTTCTTCGCGGCCATGGCGCGCTCCTGTGGATGCCGGTGGGCAGGAGCCGCGATGCTAGGCCGCGCCGGCCGGCTCAGATCAGCGCCTTGGCGCGTCGCAGGTATTGCAGCCGGTCGTCCAGGCCGTTGTAGCCGCCGTTGACACGCAGCGTGACGGCCTTGGCGTCGTCGGCCTCGGCCAGGCGGTCGATGCCCTTCTTCTTCCAGAACCAGCAGGCCACGTCGACGGCGGCGGCCGGATCGCTGGCCAGGCGCTGCGGGTCGCTGACGTAGTCGTAGCCGGCATCGCGGCTGTACGCGGCGTAGTTGGCGCGGCCGGTCAGCTGGATCAGGCCGCGGCCCTTGTAGCGCGGACCGTCGCCCGGTTCGGTGTTGCCCAGGTCGGCGCGGCCGTTGTAGGCCTCGCCGCTGGCCAGTTCCTCGCTGTAGAGCAGCGAGGCAGACTCGTGGCCGATCTGGGCGACGAAATGGACGATCTGCAGCCGGCTGGTCAGCTGGTAGCGGGCCAGCGCGGTGCGGATCGGCTCGAAGTAGGTGTCGATGCGCCGGGCGGTCGCCAGCGGCATCACGATCGCGAGCTTCTCGCGCGACGGCCCGGCCGGCAGCCCGGCGATCAGCGCGGCGACCGTCGCGTCGTCCGGCGCCACGATGCCGTCGGACGCCGGCTGGCCCATCACCACGGTCTCGAACAGCTCGATCCGGCTGATCGTGTTGTGGCCGATCCGGCCATCGACCTCCAGCGGCGGCCACTCCGGTTGCCCGATGCGGGGCAGGTTGGCGTTCAGCAGCGTCTGGATCGCCGCCACGTCCACCAGATCGTTGCGGGCGCCACGCCCGACCGAATTCGCGATGCACATCGTCGTTCTCCTCGAAGGTGACGGGCCGCGCCGGGGCATCCGGTGGGTTCGGTTCATCCTAAGCACGTTGGGGCGGCCGTTGGCGTATGGCGTCCTCAACCCAAGGGAAGGACGTCGTCAGCCAGGCCGATCCCGACTGCGGCGAACATGCGCGCATGACACCACCCGCAAGATGGCCGGCGGCGCTGCTGCTGGCCCTGCTGACGACGCTGGCGCCGGCCCGCGCCGCCGACATGGCAGCCCAACCCCCCGCCCCGCCCCCACCGGACACCCTGGCCCAGCGGCTGGTCGCCTGCTCGGCCTGCCACGGCCGCGAAGGGCGCGCCAGCCGCGAGGGCTACCTGCCGCGCATCGCCGGCAAGCCCGCCGCCTACCTGTACGACCAGCTGCTGGCGCTGCGCAGCGGCCGGCGCCAGAACGCCGCGATGCGGCACCTGCTGCAGCCGCTGTCGGACGGCTACCTGCGCGAGATCGCGGAGCATTTCGCCGCCCTCGACCTGCCCTACCCGCCGCCCGGCCCGGCCCAGGCCGACGCGGCCACGCTGCGGCGCGGCGAGGCGCTGGCCCAGCAGGGCGACGCCGCGCGCGACATCCCCGCCTGCACCGCCTGCCACGGCGACACGCTGATGGGCGACCGGCGCCACGTGCCGGGCCTGCTGGGCATGCCGTCGAACTACCTCAGCGGCCAGCTCGGCGCCTGGAAGGTCGGCCAGCGGCGCGCCCGCGAGCCGGACTGCATGGCCCGCATCGCCGCCCGTCTGGACGGCCCCGACATCAGCGCGCTGGCCGCCTGGCTGGCGACGCTGCCGGTGCCCGATCACGCCGGATCACCCCCATCACCACCCCCATCACCACCACCGTCGCGCGGCAAGGCGGCGCTGCGCTGCGGGGGTGACGAATGAGTCGTCCGATGAGTCTCGTGAAGCTGACCGGCTGGACCGCCGCCCTGGCGCTCGCCGCCGCGCTGGCCGGCATCGCCTGGCTGGAACGACCGCGCGCCCTGCCGGCCGCCAGCACCGGTCCGGCCCCCGTCGACACGCCCGATCAGATCGCGCGTGGCGCCTACCTGGCGCGCATCGGCAACTGCGCCGGCTGTCATGCCGCCGAGGAAGGTGCGCCCCTTGCCGGCGGTCGCCCGATCGCCACGCCCTACGGCGACGTGATCGCCAGCAACCTGACGCCGGACCCGGAGACCGGCCTCGGCCGCTGGTCGGTGCAGGACTTCCGACGCGCGCTGCGCGAGGGCATTTCGCGCGACGGCCGGCTGCTCTACCCCGCCTTCCCCTACACCGGCACGACCCGCCTGCCCGACCCCGACCTCGACGCGCTGGGCGCCTACCTGCGCAGCCTGCCGCCGGTGCGCCAGCCACGTGCCGATCACCGGCTGCGCTTCCCGTATTCGACCCAGACGGCGTTGTGGGCCTGGCGTCTGCTGAACTTCAGCCCGGGCGAGCTGAACCCCGATCCGACCCGATCGACGGAATGGAACCGGGGCCGGCTGCTGGTCGAGGGCCTGGGCCACTGCGGCGCCTGTCACCAGGACCGCGGCCTGACCGGCGGCCCGGCCTGGCCGGACGTGCCGCGCGGCGCGACGATGCCCGACGGCCGCTGGCACGCACCGTCGCTGCAGGTGGCCGACCAGGCCGGCGTGGCGGGATGGCCGCAGGCGGACGTGGCGGCGCTGCTGCGCGACGGCATCACGCCCGACGGCCGTGCCCGCGCCAACGGGCCGATGGCCGAGGTCGTGCTGGGCGGCACCCGCCACCTCGACCCCGCCGATCTCGCGGCGATGGCGACCTACCTGCGCGCCTTGCCGGCAGTCGACCCGATGCGTCAGCCGGTCGCGCCGGACGACCCGGCCCGGCTGGCGCGCGGCCGGCAGCTCTACGTCGACCATTGCGCCGACTGCCACGGTGCCGAAGGCCAGGGCCGCAGCCCCGCCTACCCGGCGCTGGCCGGCAACCGCGTCGTCACGATGGACCCGCCGCTGAACCTGCTGCAGGCACTGCTGCGTGGCGGCTTCGCGCCGGCCACCGAAGGCCACCCGAGGCCCTACGGCATGCCGCCGTTCGCGCACCAGCTCGACGACGAGGAACTGGCCGCGCTGGCCAGCTACCTGCGCCAGGCCTGGGGCCACCGCGCCTCGGCGGTCGGCGCGCTGGAGGTGCAGCGGGTGCGTTGAAGGGCGTTTGAAAGTCGCTTGAAAGGCGCTGGAAGGGTGTTCAGCGCGCCCCGGCCAGGTCTGAATCCACCAGCGCGTCCGGCAGGTTCTGGAAACACACCGGCCGCAGCCAGCGGCGGATCGACAGCGTGCCCACCGAGGTCGCGCCGAAGTTGGTCGAGGCCGGATAGGGCCCGCCGTGGACCATCGCGTCGCAGACCTCCACGCCGGTCGGGAAGCCGTTGACCAGCACCCGGCCGGCCTTGCGTTCGAGGATCGGCAGCAGGCTGCGGGCGACCTCGTGGTCGGCCTCGTCCAGGTGCAGCGTGGCGGTCAGCTGGCCGCTCAGCGCCAGCGCCACCTCGCGCATCTGCGCCAGGTCGTCGGCGGTGACGATCAGGCCGAGCGGGCCGAACACTTCCTCGGCCAGCGCGTGGTCGGCCAGCCAGTCGCGCGCGGTGACGCGGTACAGGTAGGGCGTGGCCTGGCGCAGGTCGCAGGTCGACGTCAGCAGCGCCTGCACGCCCGTGCCGGCGGCGACGCGGTCGCGGCCGGCGCGGTAGGCGGCGGCGATGCCGTCGGTGAGCATCACCTGGGCCGGCACCTGGGCCAGCGCGGCGGTGGCGGCTTCGGCGAAGGCCTCGCCTTCGGCGCCGCGCAGCACGACGGCGATGCCCGGGTTGGTGCAGAACTGGCCGGCGCCTTGGGTCAGCGACGCGGCCCAGCCGGTGCCGATGTCACGGCCGCGCCGGGCGGTCGCCGCCGGCAGCAGGAACATCGGGTTGACGGAGCCCAGCTCGCCGAAGAACGGGATCGGCTCGGGCCGCGACGCGCACAGGTCGAACAGCGCCCGGCCACCGGCCAGCGAACCGGTGAAGCCGACCGCGCGGATCAGCGGATGGCGCACCAGCGCCTCGCCGACATCGCGCCGCCCGCCCTGGATCAGCGAGAACACGCCGGCCGGCAGGCCGCAGCGGCTGACGGCGGCCTGGATCGCCTCGGCGACGACCTCGGAGGTGCCCGGATGCGCCGAATGGCCCTTGACGACAACCGGGCAGCCGGCGGCCAGCGCCGAGGCCGTGTCGCCCCCCGCGACCGAGAACGCGAGCGGGAAGTTCGACGCGCCGAACACCGCGACCGGGCCGATCGGGCGCTGCACCAGGCGCAGGTCCGGACGCGGCAGCGGCTGGCGCTCGGGCAGTGCGGCGTCGTGGCGCACGTCCAGGTAGGTGCCGGCGCGGATGTGGCTGGCAAACAGGCGCAGCTGCATCTGTGTGCGCCCGCGTTCGCCGACCAGCCGGGCGGTCGGCAGGCCGGTCTCCTGGCTGCCGATCTCGGTGATGGCGGCGGCGCGCTGCTCGATCTCGTCGGCGATCGCCTCCAGGAAGGCGGCACGGGTCTCGCGCGCGGTCTGGCTGTAGGTCCAGAAAGCATCCTCGGCGGCGCGGCAGGCCGCATCGACCAGCGCGGGCGTGCCGACGCCAAAGGCATGCGACGGCCCGCTGGCCGGCGACGAGTGGAAGCGCTCGGCGCTCGCGACGCGCTCACCGGCGATGAAGTGGTTGCCGTGCGGCGTGTAGGTGGACGGGGTCATGGGGAGTTCCTGCAAGGTCAGACGGGTGGCACGTCGCCGCCCAGCACATGGCTGATGTCGTCGCTCGTCTCTTCGAGCTGGACCAGCGTGGCCTGCCGCGCCGCGAGCGGGTCGCGCACCTGCAGGGCGGTCAGGATGGCCTTGTGCCGGGGCAGCGACAGCGCGTGGGTGTCGGGCATCTTGCTGCTGAGCTTGATCGACTCGCGCAGCGCGTGCGAGAGCATCGTGCCGATGTAGGCCAGCAGCGGGTTGCCGGACGCCTCGGCGATGTGGCGGTGGAAGGCGACGTCGGGTTCGAGCAGTTCCTCGGGCGTGCGCGCGGCCGCCATGCCGGCATAGGCTTCGGCGACGCGGGCGATCTGCTCGTCGCTGGCCGAGCGCGCCGCCAGCGCGGCGGCGGCCGGCTCGATGATGCGGCGCACGGTGAACAGCGTCTCGACGAACTCGGCCGGCGGCTGGGCCTCGATGAACCAGTACAGCACGTCCGGGTCGAGCAGGTGCCAGCCGCTGCGCTCGCGCACCACCACGCCGGTGCGCTGGCGCGCCACCACCAGGCCCTTGGCCGACAGCACCCGGATGGCCTCGCGCAGCACCGGTCGGCTGACCTCGTAGGCGGCGCACAGCGTGGCCTCGGCCGGCAGCTTGTCGCCCGGCGCCAGGTCGCCCGAGACGATGCGGCAACCGAGCTCCTTGACGATGCGCGCGTGCATGCTCTTGCTCTCGCGCGGGCGCCGGTAGTCTTCGTTCTTCACGGGGGAGGTCGGGCTCATGGCGGTCGGGGATCGGAGCCCGTCATTGTGCCGGCCGCCCCCGGCGGATCAGCGCTTGTTGCGGTTGTAGACGTCCACGAAGACGGCGGCCAGCAGCACCAGTCCCTTGATGACCTGCTGGTAGTCGATGCCGATGCCGAGGATCGACATGCCGTTGTTCATCACGCCCATGATGAAGGCGCCGATCACCGCGCCGTAGACCCGCCCGACGCCGCCCGAGGCCGAGGCACCGCCGATGAAGCAGGCGGCGATCACGTCGAGCTCGAAGCCCAGGCCGGCCTTGGGCGTGGCGGTGTTCAGGCGCGCCGCGAAGATCAGCCCGGCGACCGCCGCCAGCACGCCCATGTTGACGAAGGTGCCGAAGGTCAGCCGGTCGGTCTTGATGCCCGACAGCCGCGCCGCCTTCTCGTTGCCGCCCAGCGCGTAGATGCGCCGGCCGATCGTCATGCGGGTCGAGACGAACTCGTAAACCACGATCAGCACGGCCATCACCATCAGCACGTTCGGGATGCCCTTGTAGGTCGACATCAGCGTGACCAGCGCGACAAGGGTCGCGGCGAACACGAGGTTCTTGATCCAGAACAGCGCGCCGGGCTCGATCTCCATGCCGTGGGTGCGGGCCTCGGAACGGGCCCGCCACTTCGACCACAGCAGCGCGGCGGCGGCCAGCAGGCCCAGCAGCACCGACAGCAGCCGCAGCGACTGGCCCTGCAGCGGGTCGGGCAGGAAGCCCGAGCTGAGCAGCTGGAAGGTCGGCGGGAACGGCCCGAGCGACTGCCCGCCCAGGACCGCCAGCGCCAGGCCCTTGAACACCAGCATGCCCGCCAGCGTGACGATGAAGGACGGGATCTTGACGTAGGCGATGAACCAGCCCTGCGCCGCGCCGATCAGGCCGCCGACGACCAGGCAGATCAGCGTGGCGGGCAGGTAGTGCATCTCGAACTGCACCATCAGCAACGCCGCCAGCGCGCCGACGAAGCCACAGACCGAACCGACCGACAGGTCGATGTGGCCGGCCACGATGACCAGCAGCATGCCCAGCGCCATGATGACGATGTAGCTGTTCTGCAGGATCAGGTTGGTGATGTTCAGCGGCTGCATCAGCGTGCCGTCGGTCATCACCTGGAAGAAGCCCATGATCGCGACCAGCGACAGGAGCATCCCGTATTCGCGCATGTGGTTGCGCAGGTAGGCCATGCCGCGGGCCGTGTCGTTCTTTGCCTGCATGTCAGCGGCCTCCGGACTTGACGATGGATCTCATGATCGATTCCTGTGTGGCTTCCGCGCCGGCCATCTCGGCGACGAAGCGGCCCTCGTTCATCACGTAGATGCGGTCGCACATGCCCAGCAGCTCGGGCATCTCCGACGAGATCATCACGATGGTGCGACCCTGTGCGGCCAGTTCGGCCATCAGCGTGTAGATCTCGTACTTGGCGCCGACGTCGATGCCGCGCGTGGGCTCGTCGACGATCAGCACCTCCGGGTCGGCGAACAGCCACTTGGCCAGCACGACCTTCTGCTGGTTGCCACCCGACAGGTTGCCGACCTGCTGGAACACGCTGGCGCAGCGCACCGCCAGCTTGCGGCGGAAGTCGCTGGCGACCTGGAACTCGCGCCCGGCGTCGATCACGCCCCGGCGCGAGACGCCGCCCAGGTTGGCCAGGCTGACGTTGCGGACAATCTCGTCGCCCAGCACCAGGCCCCAGCCCTTGCGGTCCTCGGTGACGTAGGCCAGGCCGTGGCGCACCGCGCGCTCGACCGTCGAGACGTCGACCGGCTGGCCCTTGAGCCGCACCTCGCCCCGGATGCGCTGGCCGTAGCTGCGGCCGAACACGCTCATCGCGAACTCGGTCCGGCCGGCGCCCATCAGGCCGGCGATGCCGACGATCTCGCCGCGTCGGGCGTTCAGGTCGACGCCCTTGACGACCACGCGGTCGGGGTGAAGGTGGTGATGGACATGCCAGTCGCGGACCTCGAAGACGACCTCGCCGATGCGCGGTTCGCGCCTCGGGTAACGGTCGGCCATCTCGCGGCCGACCATCGCCCGGATGATCAGGTCCTCGCTGACCGGCGTGTCGCCGTGGCATTCGAGCGTGCTCACCGAACTGCCGTCGCGCAGCACCGTGATGCGGTCGGCCACGCGGGTGATCTCGTTGAGCTTGTGGGAAATCAGGATGCAGGCGATGCCCTGCGCGCGCAGCTCCGTCAGCAGGTCCAGCAGCGCGTCGCTGTCGGTCTCGTTGAGGCTGGCGGTGGGCTCGTCGAGGATCAGCACCTTGACGTCCTTGGACAGCGCCTTGGCGATCTCGACCAGCTGCTGCTTGCCCACGCCGAGGTCGTCGACCAGCGTCGTCGGCGACTCGTCCAGCCCGACCTTGGCCAGCAGCGCGCGGGTGCGCAGGTTGGCCGCATGCGGGTCGATCACGCCGTGGCGGGCGATCTCCTGGCCGAGGAAGATGTTCTCGGCGATCGACAGCAGCGGCACCAGCGCCAGTTCCTGGTGAATGATGATGATGCCCAGCCGCTCGCTGTCGGCGATGTCGCCGAACTGGCGCGGCTGGCCATCGAACACGATCTCGCCGTCGAAGCTGCCATGCGGGTAGACGCCGCTGAGCACCTTCATCAAGGTGGACTTGCCGGCCCCGTTCTCGCCGACGACGGCATGGATCTCGCCCGGCTGCACCGCCAGGTCGACACGGTCCAGCGCCTTCACGCCCGGGAAGGTCTTGCTGATGCCGCGCATCTCGAGGATGGCACTCAAGGGTGTCTCCGGTCAGTGAGCCAAGGTGCGCGCCGCACCCGCCAGGCAGAGTTCAGGCCCCACCCAGCAAACGCCGCGGATCCGGCTCCGCCGGTCCGCTGGCGTTGCCCCCTTGAGGGGGCGCGCGTAGCGCGTAGGGGGGGAGCCTTACTTCACCTGGCTTTCCTTGTAGTAGCCGCTGTCGATCAGCACCTTCTTCCAGTTGCTCGCGTCGACGCTGACCGGCTTGAGCAGGTAGGACGGCACGACCTTGATGCCGTTGTTGTAGGTCTTGGTGTCGTTGACCTCCGGCTGCTTGCCGGCCATCACCGCGTCCACCATGTTGGCGGCGACCTTGGCCAGCTCACGCGTGTCCTTGAACACGGTCGAGTACTGCTCGCCGCGCAGGATCGACTTGACCGACGGGACCTCGGCGTCCTGGCCGCTGACCACCGGGCACGGCTGCTGCGCGGTGCAGTAGCCCACGCCCTTCAGCGACGACAGGATGCCGATCGACAGGCCGTCGTACGGGCTCAGCACCGCATCGACCTTGGCATTGCCGTAGAAGGCCGACAGCAGGTTGTCCATGCGGGCCTGCGCGACCGCGCCGTCCCAGCGCAGCGTGCCGACCTTGTCCATGCCCATCTGCTTGCTGCGCACCACCAGCTTGCCGCTGTCGATGTAGGGCTTGAGCACGCTCATGCCGCCGTCGTAGAAGAAGAAGGCGTTGTTGTCGTCGGGCGAACCGCCGAACAGCTCGATGTTGAACGGGCCCTTGCCCTGCTTCAGGCCGAGCTTGTCGACGATCGAGCCGGCCTGCAGCACGCCGACCTGGAAGTTGTCGAAGGTGGCGTAGTAGTCGACGTTCTTGCTGCCCTTGATCAGGCGGTCATAGGCGATGACCTTGATGCCCTTGTCGGCGGCGCTCTGCAGCACCTTGGTCAGCGTGGTGCCGTCGATCGAGGCGATCACCAGCACCTTGACGCCCTTGGTCACCATGTTCTCGATCTGGGCGAGCTGGTTGGGGATGTCGTCCTCGGCGTACTGCAGGTCGGTCTTGTAGCCGCGCTCCTTCAGCACCTTGACCATGTTGTCGCCGTCGGCGATCCAGCGGGCCGAGGACTTCGTGGGCATCGCGATGCCCACGGTGCCCTTGTCCTGGGCGGCGGCCGGCAGGGCCGCACCGAAGAGGCCGATGGCCAGCGAGGCCACCAGGGTCTTGATCATGTTCATGCAATGTCTCCTGTGTCGGTCTTGGGGGGGTGTGAAGGCTGCGGCGGGCCGACCGATCAACGGCTCCAGCGCAGCACCATGGGATCGAGTCGGCGCGCGGTCGCGAGCAGCCCGGCGCGGGTGGCCGGATGCAGCGGCGCCCAGGGGTGGCGGGGGGCGTCGCAGGCGATCACGCCGCCCTCCTTCATCAGGGCCTTGGCGGCCAGCAGGCCGGCCTGGCGGTTCTCGAAATTGATGAGCGGCAGCCAGCGCTGGTAGAGGTCGGCCGCGCGTTCGCGCTCGCCGGCAAACCACGCGTCGGTGATCTGGCGGATGCCGTCCGGGAAGCCGCCACCGGTCATCGCGCCGGTCGCGCCAGCCTCCAGGTCGGGCAGCAGCGTGATGCCTTCCTCGCCGTCCCACGGGCCTTCGACCGCGTCGCCGCCCAGGGCGATCAGCTCGCGCAGCTTGCCCGCCGCGCCGGCCGTCTCGATCTTGAAGTACGCGACATGCTCGACCTCGCGCGCCAGCCGCGCCAGGAAGGCCGGCGACATCGGCGTGCCGGCCGCCGGGGCGTCCTGGATCATGATGGGGATGTCGATCGCGTCGGACACGCGGGCATAGAACTCGTGGATCTGCGCCTCGCCGCAGCGGAAGGTCGCGCCGTGATAGGGCGGCATCACCATCACCATCGCCGCGCCCAGGTCCTGCGCCTGGCGGCTGCGGGCGGCACAGACGCGCGAGCTGTAGTGCGTGGTCGTCACGATCACCGGCACCCGGCCGGCGACGTGTTCGAGCTGCACGCGGGTCAGCGTCTCGCGTTCGGCATCGGACAGCGCGAACTGCTCGGAGAAGTTGGCCAGGATGCACAGGCCGTCCGAGCCGGCGTCGATCATGAAGTCGAGGCAGCGCCGCTGGCTGTCGAGATCCAGCTCGCCGCTGTCGGTGAAGGTGGTCGGCACGACGGGGAACACGCCCCGATAGGGTCGGCCAGGCCGCAAGGAAGAGGTCACGTCAGATCCCGTTCGAATGCGTGGTCAATGCGAATGGCGCGGCACCTCGGCGCCACGGCAGCCGACGAGGAAGTCGAAGTCGCAGCCCTGGTCGGCCTGCAGCACGTGGTCGACGTAGAGCTGGCGGTAGCCGCTGCGGTCGCGGGCATCGGGGCGATGGCCGTTGCGCCACTCGGCCAGCCGCGCGTCGAGTTCCGCCTCCGGGATGTCCAGGTGCAGCCGGCCCTGGCGGCAGTCGAGCTCGATCCAGTCGCCGTCGCGCACGACCGCCAGCGGGCCGCCGGCACTCGCCTCCGGCGCGACGTGCAGCACCACCGTGCCGTAGGCCGTGCCGCTCATGCGGGCGTCGGAGATGCGCACCATGTCGGTCACGCCCTGGGCCAGCAGCTTGGGCGGCAGGCCCATGTTGCCGACCTCGGCCATGCCCGGGTAGCCGCGCGGGCCGCAGTGCTTGAGCACCATCACCGAGTCGGCGTCGATGTCCAGGTCCGGGTCGACGATGCGTGCCTTGTAGTGTTCGAGGTTCTCGAACACCACCGCGCGGCCGCGATGGACCAGCAGCGACTCGGTCGCCGCCGACGGCTTCAGCACGGCGCCCTGCGGCGCGAGATTGCCGCGCAGCACGGCGATCGCGCCATCGGCGCACAGCGGCCGGTCGAGCGGGCGGATCACCTCGTCGTCGTGGACCGGCGCGTCGCGCACGTTGTCCCAGATTGACTGGCCGTTGGCCGTCAGCGCGCCCGGATGCGGCAGCAGCCCGGCCTCGCCGAGGCGGCGCAGCACGGCCGGCAGGCCACCGGCGTAATAGAACTCCTCCATCAGGAAGCGGCCCGAAGGCTGCAGGTCGACGACCGTGGGCGTGCCACGCCCGACCGCCGTCCAGTCATCGAGTTCGAGCGCCACGCCGATGCGCCCGGCAATCGCCTTCAGGTGGATCACCGCGTTGGTCGAGCCGCCGATCGCGGCATTGGTGCGGATCGCGTTCTCGAAGGCCTCGCGGGTCAGCAGCTTCGACAGCCGCAGGTCCTCCCAGACCATGTCGACGATGCGCATGCCCGACATGTGGGCCAGCACGTAGCGGCGCGAGTCGACCGCCGGGATCGCGGCGTTGTGCGGCAGGCTCACGCCGAGAGCCTCCGCCATGCAGGCCATCGTCGACGCGGTGCCCATCGTGTTGCAGGTGCCGGCCGAACGCGACATGCCGGCCTCCGCCGACATGAACTCGTGCAGCGTGATCGTGCCGGCCTTGACCTGTTCGGACAGCTGCCACACGGCGGTGCCCGAGCCGATGTCGCGGCCCTTGTGCTTGCCGTTGAGCATCGGCCCGCCGGTCACGACGATGGCCGGCACGTCGCAGCTGGCCGCGCCCATCAGCAGAGCCGGGGTGGTCTTGTCGCAGCCCACCAGCAGCACGACCGCGTCGATCGGGTTGCCGCGGATCGCCTCCTCGACGTCCATGCTGGCGAGGTTGCGCGTGAACATCGCCGTCGGGCGCAGGTTCGATTCGCCGTTCGAGAACACCGGGAACTCGACCGGCAGGCCGCCGGCCTCGATCACGCCACGGCGCACGTGTTCGGCGAGCTTGCGGAAGTGCGCGTTGCACGGCGTCAGCTCGCTCCAGGTGTTGCAGATGCCGATGACCGGCTTGCCGCGGAAGTCGTGGTCCGGAATGCCCTGGTTCTTCATCCAGCTGCGGTACATGAACCCGTTCTTGTCGTCGGTGCCGAACCACTCGGCAGAACGCAGCTTCACATCGGATCGGGGCATCGGAGACCTCTCGGGGGGTGCAGTCGGCGCACGGAAGCGGGTCCTACCCGCCGTGGCCGGACTTTATAGTCATACTTTTTCATCAGGACTCAGTGCAAACACTGAGTCCTGACTTCTCAATCGCCCCCTCTACACTTGAAAAGTACGACTATTGGAGAAGACAAGATGCCCGACGCGACGCCCAGCCCCAGCCTCGCCCGCTACCCGAGCCTGCAGGACCGCGTGGTGCTGGTCACCGGCGGGGCGACCGGCATCGGCGCGACGCTGGTCGAGCACTTCGTCGCCCAGGGCAGCCGGGTCGGCTTCATCGACCTGGCGGCCGACGCCGGCCACGCGCTGGCCGCCCGGCTGGCGGGCGAGCCCTGTGCACCGGAGGGCGTGCGCGCCACGCCGCCGCTGTTCGTGGCGGCCGACCTGACCGATGTCGACGCGCTGCGGGCCGCGATCGACCGCGTGCGGCAGGCCTTCGGGCCGGTCACCGTGCTGATGAACAACGCCGCCAACGACACCCGCCATTCGGTCGAGTCGGTCACCTCCGAAAGCTGGGACCGCGGCATCGCCGTCAACCTCAAGCACCCGTTCTTCTGTGCCCAGGCGGTGATCGAAGACATGCGCCGCGCGGGCGGCGGCAGCATCGTCAACTTCGGTTCGTTGAGCTGGATGATCAAGCAGGGCGGCATGCCCGTTTACACCACCAGCAAGTCGGCGCTGCATGGCCTGACCCGCTCGCTGGCGCGCGACTTCGGGCCCCACCGGGTGCGCGTCAACACGCTGGTGCCGGGTTGGGTCATGACCGACAAGCAGGTGCGGCTGTGGGTCGACGATGCGGCGCGTGCCGAGATCGCCCGCGGCCAGTGCATCAACGAACCGCTGCTACCGTCGCACATCGCCGCGATGGCGCTGTTCCTCGGCGCCGACGACAGCGCGATGTGCACCGCGCAGACCTTCACCGTGGATGCCGGCTGGACCTGATCGCCCCCCTGCCCACACCCGACCCGGACGCCCAACGTGACCGCCCTCCTCCGCACCCCTGGCCAGCTGCTGGTCGACGCCCGCAACACCCTCGGCGAATGCGCCCTGTGGTGCGACCGCAGCCAGTCGTTCTGGTGGACCGACATCGAGGGCCGGGTGATCCACCGCCGCGACGAGGCCAGCGGCACGGTGCAACGCTGGCCGATGCCCGACCGGGTCGGCTCGTTCGCGTTCTGCGACGACCCGGACCTGCTGCTGCTCGGCCTGGCCGGCGGCATCGCGCTGCACCGGCTGTCGACCGGTGCGACCTCGGCGGAGGTGCCGGTCGAACCGCAGCACCCGACCACCCGCATCAACGACGGCCGCTGCGACCGCGAGGGCCGCTTCCTGTTCGGCATGTACAACCAGACCGCCGACGAGGCCCCGCTCGGCGCCTGGTATCGCGTCGATGCCGAGCTGAACATCGAGACCCTGCCGCTGCCGATCGCCGGCGTCGCCAACAGCCTGTGCTTCAGCCCGGACGGCCGGCGGATGTACCACACCGATTCGCCGGGCCGCACGATCTGGTGCCGCGACTACGGCCCCGACGGCCGCATCGGCCCCGCTGAGGTCTTCGTGCGGCTCGATGCCAGCGAGGGCTACCCCGATGGCTCCTGCGTCGACGCTGCCGGTGGCGTCTGGACCGCCTGCTGGGACGGCCATGCCGTGCGCCGCCACGACGACCAGGGCCGGCTGACCGACGTGATCGACCTGCCGGTGCCCAACATCACCTGCCCGGCCTTCGGCGGCGCCGCGCTGGATCGCCTGTACATGACCAGCGCCCGCAAGGGCCTGGACGCCGCCGGGCTCGCCGCCTGCCCGACCAGCGGCGGCGTGTTCGTCGCGCCGACCCGCCACCGCGGCCTGCCCGAACAGCGCTTCAGGACAGGGCTCGGCGCCTGAGTCATCGGTCCGTTTTCGGCGGCCTCTGTTCGCTGTCGAACGGACGGCGCGGGGGCATGCGCCTACAGTGGTCCGGCGACAGCCGTCGCAGCATCAAGGCCGTATCGATGACCCGCCCCCCCGAACCTCACGGCAACCACCTGCTCGCGGCCCTGCCGAAAGCGATCTGGCAACGCTGGCAACCCCTGCTCGAACCGGTCGACCTGCCGCTGGGCATGGTGGTCCACGAGTCCGACGCGCGCATGTCGCACGTCATCTTCCCGACCACCGCGATCGTCTCGCTGCTGTACGTGCTGGAGAACGGCGCATCGGCCGAGATCGGCATCGTCGGCTTCGAGGGCATGGTCGGCATCTCGCTGTTCATGGGCGGCGAGACCACGCCCAGCCGCGCCGTCGTGCAGAGCGCCGGCACGGGGCTGCGAATGCGAGCGGCCGACCTCAAGGCCGAGTTCGCCCAGGCCGGTCCGGTGATGCACCTGCTGCTGCGCTACACCCAGGCGCTGATCACGCAGATGGCGCAGACCGCCGTCTGCAACCGCCACCACACGCTCGACCAGCAGCTGTGCCGCTGGCTGCTGCTGAGCCTGGACCGGCTCGAAGGCGACCGGCTGCGGATGACCCAGGAACTGATCGCCAACATGCTCGGCGTGCGTCGCGAAGGCGTCACCGAGGCGGCGCTGAAGCTGCAGGCGCTCGGCCTGATCCGCTATGCGCGGGGCCAGATCCAGGTGCTGGACCGGCCCGGCCTCGAACGGCGCACCTGCGAGTGTTATGCCGTCGTGCGCAACGAATACGAGCGCCTGTTGCCGGCCATCACCGCCGCCTGAACCGTCACCCGGATCCCGCTGTGCGCTGGCGTACAGCCAAGCCAGGCGCGGCCGGTCAGACTCGACCGGTGGAACGCATGGTTGATCGACCGGGCCACGTGACGAACGGGACACCGTGGCCAACGCTCAGGAACACAAGGGCAACCGACTGCTCGACGCCTTGCCGGCGCCGGACCGGGAGCGCCTGCTGGCCGACGCCGAACGGATCGAGCTCCGCTTCGGGCGCGTGCTGGAGACGCCGGGGGAGCCGGTCGGGCATGTCCTCTTCCCGACCAGCGGCTTCATCTCGCTGCTGGTCCAGGTCGACGGGCTCGCGGGCCTGGAGGTCGGGATGGTCGGCCGAGAAGGCATGCTCGGCGTGCCGCTGCTCCTGGGCCAGGGCATCGCCTCCTGGACGGCCATCGTGCAAGGCACCGGCATGGCCTGGCGGCTGGACATCCGCACCTTGCGTCGAGAAATCAACCGGTGCCGCCCGTTGCGCCCGCTGCTGGACGAGCATGTCTGCGGTCTGATGATGCAGGTCGCCCGTTCGGCCGGCTGCCTGCATGAACACGCGATCGAACAGCGTCTGGCGCGCTGGTTGCTGATGAGCCTCGACCGCGCCCACGGCGACCTGCTGCATGTCACGCAGGCCTTCATGGCCGGCATGCTCGGCGTGCGCCGCGTCGGCGTGACGCAGGCCGCCGCCGCCTTGCAGCGCCGCGGCCTGATCGCCTATCACCGTGGCCAGCTGACGGTGCTCGACCGCGACGCCCTGGAGTCCAGCGCCTGCAGCTGCTACGCAGCCGAGCGGTTGCCGGTCGACCCGGAGCCCGAAGCGCCGGCCCCCAGCCGGGCCTGACCGGCCACCCCGGTCTGCCGGATCAGAAGCAAGGCCACGAAGGCGGCCAGCCCGATCACGGCTGAGAGCCACAGGGCACCGGCGCCCCAGCCGTCCAGCGCGATCCCGAACAGGAAAGGCGCGAAGGCCTGCGCGACCCGCGCCGGCATCATCAGCCAGCCCTGCCGTGCGCCGTAGGCCGCCGGGCCGAACAGCACCAGCGGCAAGGTGCCCTTGGCAATGGTCAGGATGCCGTTGCCGGCGCCGTGGACGACGGCGAACAGCGGCACCGCCACCGGCCCGGCCAGCAGCAAGGTCGCGGCACCGAGCGGATGGCACAGCGCCGCCAGCCGGGCCGACAGCAGCGGGTGCACCCGCCGCAGGTAGCCGAACTCCAGCAGCCGACCGGCCACCTGGGCCGGGCCGACCAGCGCCCCGACGGCCACCGCGACGGTCAGGCTGGCCCCCGCCGCCTGCATCGTGCGCGGCAGGTGCGCGGCCATCGACGTGCTGATGAACCACGTCGCCGCGAAGACGAAAGCCAGCAGCGCGCTGGTGAGCAGCAGCGGGCGCGAGGTTTCGGGCGCAGGTGCGGCACCGGGCAACGGATCAGGCAACGGATCTGGCAACGGATCTGGCAGGGGCTCAGGCCGCAGCTCGTGCAACGGCCCCGCCCGCGGCAGCAGCATGTTCAGCGGCAGCCCCGCCAGCAGGTGCAGCGCCGCCCAGGTCAGGCAGGCGCCGCGCCAGCCGTGGTGCGCTTCCAGCCAGGCCGACAAGGGCCAGCCGACCGTGCTGGCGAACCCGGCCATCAGCGTGATGCCGGTGATCGCTGGGCGCGAGTCGTGGCCGTACAGGCGCACCAGCGTCGCGAAGGCCGATTCGTACAGGCCGGCGCCCATCGCCAGGCCGATCAGCGCCCAGGCCACAAACAGCGTCACGGCCCCCTGCGCCGAACCGAGCGCGACCAGGCCGGCGGCGAACAGCAGGCTGGTGAGCATCAGCACCGGGCGGCCACCGTGGCGGTCGATCAGCCGGCCGGACCACGGCCCCACCAGCGCCGACACGATCAGGGCGACCGAGAACGCCGCGAAGACCGTCGGCGTGCGCACGCCCAGATCGCGCGCCATCGGCTCGGCCAGCATCGCCGGCAGGTAGTAGGTCGACGCCCACGCGAGCGTCTGGGCCAGCCCCAGCGGGATGACCGCACGGCGAACCGGAACAGGCCTGGGGCCGGGTCGGGGAATCTGGGCCATCTGCGGTTGGGGTGGTGTGGGGGGATGGTGGGCAGAAGGTGCTGCACGTCCATTTTGGGTCCACCGACTGTCATGGCGCCCCCCGGACCTTCTGCCGTGGGTGCCCGGGAAAACTCAAGACAGCGACGTCTTGTCATCGATTCCGGCCAACATGTTTTTCCCGAAATCGATTACCACGCAATATCTGGCCTGCAAATGATGTCGCCATATATATTGCGCGCCCTTCCATCAGGACCGAGACTGGGAGATCAGCCTGAATCCCGATTTGTCTCAGGTTAATCTGATTTTCGACTCGTTCATTTATCGAGCGACAAGCCCGGCCGACAATTCTGGAATCGGTAGGCGTGTCCTCCAAGAACAAGCAAGAAGACCCATGAAGATCGTCGAGACCTACGCCGGAATGAAGATCGAGTGCTGGACCATCACCGTCGAGCCGAAGCGCTTCCGCTGGGCCTACAGCATCAACGATCGTCCGCCGGTCCAGATGAAGGGCGCCGACGCCACCGTGGAGATACTCGCGCTCAAGGAAGCGAAATTCGCCGCGATGAATGACATCGACAAGGAACTCGGCCGCCGGATCGGCCCCCGAGATTAGGCAGGCCGGCTGCCAAGCCGCCGCCACGCATCGCCCCGGGACGGCTGGCCTCGCCAGTTTCCGCTTCCCGCACAACAGCCTGCGAGATATTCAAAGCCCGTCGACGTGAACCCGGACATGCCGGGTCGCTGGGCCGTGGCCGGGTGATGTCCCAGCGCGTGGTGTAAGTCCACAGCCCGGACAGGCTGAGATGCGCGGGGTTACTCAGCGTGCCACTGCAGACAGCCGAGTCGGGACAGTATCACTGAGGGCCTGCAGGCCTTCGAGCTGCATGTAGCGCCGGGTCAGGCTCCACTCGTCGTTCTGCTCGAGCATCATGGCCCCGACCAGTCGAGTGATGGCGTTGTCATTGGGGAAGATGCCCACGACGTTGGTCCTGCGCTTGATCTCCGCGTTGAGCCTCTCCAGCGGGTTGGTGCTGTAGATCTGCTGGCCAATGCGCCCTGGGGAAACCCATGAAGGCCAGCACGTCGTTCTCGGCCTCGTCCATCATGGCGCTGAGCTTGGGCAGCTTCTCGCGGAACTGGTCGGCCACGCTGCGCCATTGCATCCTTGCCGCCTCGGCCGTCTCCTGCACGAACACCGTGCCGATGGCCGCGCTCACCATACGCCGCTGCGTCTTGTTGGCATAGGCCAGGACGTTGCGCATGAAGTGCACGCGGCATCGCTGCCAAGTGGCCTTGAGCGTCTTTGCCGCGGCCGCCTTGATGCCTTCGTGGCTGTCGCTGATGACGAGCTTGACGCCCCGCAGTCCGCGTCGGTTCAGGCTGCGCAAGAACTCGGTCCAGAACGGCTCTGCCTCGCTGGCCCCAACCTTGATGCCAAGCACTTCGCGCTGACCCTCGGTGTTGACGCCCACGGCCACTATGACCGCCACGCTCACGATGCGCCCGGCCTCGCGCGTCTTGACATAGGTCGCGTCGATCCACAGGTACGGCCAGTCGCCCTCGATCTGCCGGTTCAAGAACGCGCCGACACGCTCATCGAGCTCGGCGCACAGCCGCGACACTTGGCTCTTGGAGACGCCGCTCATGCCCATGGCCTTGACCAGGTCGTCCACCGAGCGCGTGGAGATGCCCTTGATGTAGGCCTCCTGGATCACCGCCGTCAGTGCCTTCTCTGCGGTCCTGCGGGGTTCCAGGAACTCGGGGAAGTAGCTGCCCTGGCGCAGCTTGGGGATCTTGAGCTCGACGCTGCCCGCGCGTGTCTCCCAGGTGCGATCGCGAAAGCCGTTGCGGCTGTTGATGCGCTCGGCGCTCTTCTCGTCGTAGCCGGCGCCGCAGCGCCCCTCGACATCGATCTCCATGAGCCGCTGGGCCATGAACTGCACCATCTGGCGCAGCACATCAACATCGGCTCCCTTCTCGGCCAGTTCGGCCAATGCCATAGTGGAGGTGGTCATCGTGATTTCCTTTGGACAAAGGTTGGTGGGTCGCACCTCAACCTTATCCGGGTCCACGATGGCCACCCTCTACGGGCCGCCTCGCCTAAAAACTTACACCACCTCGCGGGGCATCACCCGTGGCCGCACGTCGGCCAGCGGCCGAGCGGCGCTTGTCTGTCCGGGTCGTTGTGGATGGGGCTGTCGATCCAGCCTGATTCGCCCGTGCCGGGCCGCCGGATCCGGCGATCGCACCCGGCTGCGTGGCTTCTTGGCCTGCCCGGAGGGACTCGAACCCCCGACCTGCTGCTTAGAAGGCAGCTGCTCTATCCAGTTGAGCTACGGGCAGTTGGCTAGGCCTGCGCACGCTGCGGCGCGTCAAAAAATTATGGCACGCAGGACAGGCCGGACCGGGCCTCAGCAAGGCTCAGGAAGGGTCCGTGAGGCACATTAGCGCCTCTTAACGCCCGTTCGGGTCAGCCGGCCTTGATCTGCTGATACTGAAACTGACCTGTATCAACGAGGCGCAAAAGTGATGAAGCGACCACCCATTTGAGGGTCAGTCCTAAGCCCAACATGGGGCATCTCCACCACCACACGTGGATCAAATGCCCAAATAGACGGGTCTCTTTCCCACTCTTCCGTCGATTGCTGTCTGGGACACCCAACCGAGTCAACCTGGGGCAACACGTTCACCACGAGCAATTCTTCACACAGTTGCATCTCAATGTTTTGTTGTGTTCTGTTCAGGAAGGATGGCTTAAGTCTTGCGAATCTACGGTCGATGTCAGACCCGTGCTGTGCCGTCCGACACCCCATCCAGGGTGTCCCGGTCGCCCTTCAGAGGGAGCAGGGCGCAGGTTCCGGCAGCAGTTCGACAGGAGAGAGAGGTGCCCGGTTTCGCGGCCGGGCACTCAACCGCTAACCAACCCTCACGGGGGAAGAAGATGAAAATCATGAAGCGTCACACCCTGGCCCAGGCAGCCGTCCTTGCCGCCAGCGCGCTGGTCAGCCAGTGGAGCCTGGCCTGCCAGTTCAACCAGGCCACGCCGTTCACGGCCGGCCCGATCGCCGTCAAGCCGGCCACCGGCTCCTGGGGCGGCCCGTTCTCGGAATGGGTGGTGGACTCCAACGGCGTCGGCCTGAAGCTGTGCACGACCAGCGTCACCAACGACGGCAACCCGCCGCCTTGCTTCTATGACCCGGTCAACCCGGCCAACGCCTACACCCAGTCGCTGAACCGCGGCGGCGAGGCGTTCTACTTCCTGGCCGACAGCGTCTTCACGACCAACGACGGCACCGGCGCCCTGGCGCTGGACGTCGTGATCGTGCAGGGCATCGAATCGGCCTTCCTGAGCGACCCGCCCGCCCCTGGCTTCGAGACCCAGTTCTCGCGCCTGCGCACCCGGGTCAACGTCGCCAAGCCCGGCATCTATTACGTCGAGACGCCGTGGGGCAAGACCCGCTACCCGGTGCCGGCCAGCGCCATCCTGCCCCCGGGCAACGGCCAGAACCGCTCGGAAATCAGCGAGCCGATCGACATCACCTTCGGGCCGGGTTCCAACCCTGGCCTGGTGACGCCCTTCCTGCTCGCCACGCCGGAAATCCCCGGCTTCGGCAAGGCCCAGGGCTACATCGGTGACGGCCTGACGCTGACCAACGTCACGGGCAGCCCGTGCGGCCAGAACAGCGTGCGCATCACGGCCTTCCAGATGGACGACATCACGCCGCTGGACATCAACGGTGGCTCGAACGTGGTCAACAACACCACCTTCACCGTGATGGGCACCCTGGCGCCCGCCGCCGCCGTGCCGATGTCGATCGGTGCCGCCTACTACACCCGCAAGCAAGGCGGCACGACGGTCAGCGTGATGGTCGACGGCAGCGCCAGCTCAACCGCTGCGGCCTCGATGATCGTCAACATCGGTGGCTCGACCGCCCCGATGGTGCGCGACGGTGCCCGCTTCTACGCCAGCGTGCCCTTCTTCGGCGCGACGCTGCCGACCAGCGTGACCGTGACCGCCACCGATCCGGGCCAGCCCTCCACCGACAACACCCAGACGGCCACCCTGACGGACCTGGTGACGATCACCAGCGCCGTCGCCACCTGCACGGCCTCCACCAACCTCTGCCAGCTCCAGGTCAACGCTTCGTCCAGCGACGACGGCAGCAGCACCGCCGGTGCCCCGGCGCTGAAGCTCGCCAATGACGGCACGCCGCTGGTCAACGGCAGCGCGACGACGCTCAACGCGGCCGTGCCCGGTGTGATCACCGTGCGGTCCTCGTTCGGCGGCAGCGCCAGCAAGCCCGTGACCATCGTCAACCAGTGATCCGGAGCCACAACATCATGAAGCGCAAACTCATCGTCACCCTGGTGGCCTCGGCCCTTGAGCTGTATGCCGCCGCCGCCACCGCCCAGGTCGGCTCCTGCGACCTAGTCGGCACCTCCAAGTCGGCCAACATGGCCAGCCCCGTCACGGCGGGCCCGCTGAACCCGGTCGACGGTTTCCCCGAGTACGTGACCGATTCGACCGGCCTGTCGGTCCAGCGTTGCCTGGACGCCAACTGGTGCTTCTTCGACCCGATCGTCGACACCGACCCGTTCTCGATCCAGATCGGTTCGGGCGGCGAGGCCTTCTATTGGGGCGCTGACGCGCTGCTGGCGGACAACACCGGCAAGGCCGTCTTCCGCCTCGTGATGGCGGCCGAGACCGCCTTCCTGCAGGCCGGCCCGAACGGTGAGCCGATCAACGGCTCGCAGTTCCCCTTCCTGCGCCTGCGTTACGTGTTCGACGCGCCGGCCGACGGCATCTACACGCTGAAGCACCCGTACGGCACGGAAGAGTTCGAGGTCGTCGGCGCCACCGGCAACCGCGACATCTTCACGACCTACGACCGCGGCCTGAACGCCGGCCAGATCACGACCGGCAACGTCGGCCCGTTCATGAAGTCGGTGTTCATCCCCGCGACCGGTTTCCTGGGTGATGGTGGCGCGCTGGCGGCACCCGACCTGGCGACCGGCGCTCCTTGCCACGCCAACGCCGACGGCTTTGCCACGGTGACGCTGTCGGGCGTGACCGCTGGTGGCGCGCCGATCGACTTCGGCGGCGGCCAGACCGTCCTGTCGACCGACCTGTTCGCGATCCAGGGCCGCGTCTACGACGGCCGCGTCCAGACGCCGCTGAACAACCGCCGCCTGACCTACAGCCGCACGGCAGCGTCCGGTCAAGTCGAGGCCTTCGCAAGCTCGACGACGCCCGCGACCGTCACGGTCCAGAACGGCCCGACCGTGCCCGGCACCGTCGCCGGCATCACCGCCGTCACGACGCTGGCACACAGCAACCTGACGCCCGACGGCGCGACCGCCGCCGAAGGCGTGAACTCGCGTGCCGTCGGCGTGGCCGCGCTGCCGCCGGTCGTGACGATCACCGCCGACGACGCATCCCTGGCGGCCGGTGTTCGCCAGTTCGACCCGACCGCCGAGCACATCCGTCTGGTGGACTTCGTCGACATCGCCTCGGCCGACTACGACCCGAACACCCACATCCTGACGGTCCAGGCCGCCTCGGGTGACAAGGTGGGCAACCCGGTCCTCGCGGTCCGCGGCCTCGGCAACATCGATCCCGCCACGTCGACCTTCCGCCTGACCACCGTCGCGCCTCCGGCCGTCGTGAACGTGGACTCCGCCAACGGCGGCACCGCCTCGACGACCGTTCGCGTGATCACCTCGGTCCCGCCGGCGGCGCCGCTGAACCCGACGTTCGACTTCGCCACGGCCAACACGCTGACGCTGCACTGGACGGACAACTCGGACAACGAGTCGGGCTTCAAGGTCTACACCGTCGACGGCGCCGGCGTGCGCACGCTGCGCGGCCAGACCGGCCCGGGCGTGGCCCAGCTGACCATCTCCGGTCTGGCGACCTCCACCTCGTACACGCTGCAGGTGGATTCGTTCAACTCCGTGGGTTCGGCCAGTTCGACCACGATCGTGGCCAGCACGATCGCGCTGCCGGCGCAGCCTGCCTCGGCCAACTTCGTCTTCAGCACCTCCGTCCAGCGTCAGCTGGACATCGGCTGGGCTGCGGTCGCGGAAGCCACGAGCTACCAGGTCTACAAGCGCATCGGCACGGGTGCCTACGCGCTGCTGGCCACGGTTCCGGCCACGCAGACGTCCTACACCGACGGCGCGGGCGCGGCCAGCACGGCCTACACCTACCAGGTCGTCGCCCTGCGCAACATCAACGGCATCACCGACAGCAGCGTGGCGACCACCACCACGACGCAGACCTCGGTGGGCGCCCCGACCTCGTCGGCGATCACCGGCATCACGGTCTCCGGCAACACGGTCACCGTGAACTGGAACGATCGTTCGTCGAACGAGACCGGCTTCCAGCTCTACCGCATCCCGGTGGTGAATGGCACGGCCGGTACGCCGGTCGCCATCGGCGGCGTGATCACGCCGACCAATGTGGCAAGCACCGCCAACCCGATGTCGGTGCAGGACACCAACGTGCCGGGCGGCAACTACCGCTACCGCGTGGACGTCCGCAACTGGGCCACCACGGTCTCGAGCAACGTCTCCCCGGCTGCCGGCGCCAACCCGAACACGGTCGCCGTGATCGAGCTGAAGGCCGTGACCAACCTGACGGCCACCATCAACGGCAGCCCGACGCTGGCATGGACCGACAACTCGATCAACGAGTCCGGCTATCGCGCCGCCCGCTCGCTGGCGACGGTCGCTGCCGATGGCACGGTCACGTTCGCTGCGGCCACCAACCTGGCGCAAGCAGCCAACTCCACGGGCTTCCGTGAAGCGAACGCGCTGACGGCCAACCGGACCTACCGCTACGTGGTGACGCCGCTCAACGGCGCCACCGTCGGTCCGGCTGCCACGGTCTACACGTTCACCAACGCGCTGCCGACGCCGAATGCGCCGACCTTCTCGCTGAACAACGCCTCGGGCGTGACGGTGACCTGGTCCCTGGGTGGTGGTGCCAGCACGCTGTCGGTCGGTGGCTACGAAGTGCAGCGATGCATTGCCAATGCCGCCGGCACGGCTTGCGCTGCGGGTCAGACCGCCGCCAAGCTGAACGGGACGGCGGTGAACACCGCCGGCACCGTCGACGGCCGCGCGACGCTGACCTTCCGCGACACCACGGCCGCAGCTGGTACCCGTTACCGCTACTTCGTGCGTGCCGTGGGTGGCGCTGGCGTGAACAACGCCGCAGGCAACGCCCTGGTCGGCCCGCTGGGTGCCGGTGCCAGCGTCCTGAAGAACTGACGATCGACCGCACCACCGGCCTCCGTGAGGGCCGGTGCTGCGTGACCCCGCGAATTGCCGCCTGGCCTCACCGCCAGGCGGTTTTTTTTTGTCGATCGGCGTGCGCTAAAGTCGCGCCCTCGTTCTTTGCTGGGGGTGTTGCTCCCGGTCCCCTGCGGACCGGTGGCGACTGAGAAAGTCCCTTTGAACCTGATTGAGGTAATCCTCGCGCAGGGAAGCATGGAACAGGGTCGACACGCCCTGCCCTCGCGGCTCGGCCGGCCCTGTTGCCGCTGACCTGCCATCGCTCAACCAACACTCGCTCACGGGTGACCACGATGGCCGACACACCACACGACTCCTCTCTCTCTCCCTCGCCCGCCGCAGCCTTGCCGCGTGTCTTCGGGCTGCGCGACCACGCGGCGCTCTGGTTCAGCCTCGGCGTGGGCCTGCTCGTCATGCAGGTCGGCGCCTACCTGGTGCCCGCGATGGGCACGCAGGCGGCCTTGCTGGCCATCGTGGTGGGCAGCATCGCCGGGGCCGGCCTGCTGGCCTGGACGGCGCAGATCGCCTGCGAGCGCGGGCTGTCCAGCGCCGGGCTGATGTCGATCACGCTGGGCCGCCACTTCGCGCGCCTGCCGGTGGTCCTGAACATCGTGCAGCTGCTGGGCTGGACCGCCTTCGAGCTGGTCGTCATGCGCGACGGCAGCGCCGCCATCGTCCGGCAGGTCACCGGCCTGGACGCGGGCTGGGTGCCCTACGCGGCCACGCTGCTGTGGGGCGGCGTGCTGCTGCTGCTGGCGCGCGGCTCGATGCTGACACTGGTGCGCCGCTTCATCGGCCGCTACGGCCTGCCGCTGGTGATCGCCTCGCTGCTGTGGCTGACCTGGCAGTTCGTCGGCATGGCGCAGGCACAGGGCTTCGCGGCCTTCTGGAACCGCGCCGGCACCGGCGAGATGAGCACCATCGCCGCCGTCGACCTGGTCATGGCGATGCCGGTGTCCTGGCTGCCGCTGGTGGCCGACTACGCCCGCCACGGCACCAGCGCCAGCGGCACCCGCCGCGGCACCTGGCTGGGCTATGCGCTGGCCAACACCTGGTGTTATGCGCTGGGCGTGCTGGTGGTGAGCGTGTCGCAGCCGGGCGTTGACCTGGTCAGCACGCTGCTGCTGGCGCAAGGCGGCCTGATCGCGCTGGGCCTGATCCTCGTCGACGAGATGGACAACGCCTACGGCGACGTCCATTCGGGCTCGGTGTCGCTGAACTTCCTGTCACCGCGCCACGGCCTGGCCGGCTGGGGCATGGTGATGGCGGCGGCGTCGACCGCCGCCGCGCTGGTGCTGCCGATGCACAGCCTGGAGCCCTTCCTGCTGATGCTCAGCTCGATCTTCGTGCCGCTGTTCGGCGTCGTGATCTCGCAGCTGGCCGGCCGCTCGCCGGGTCATCAGGCGGCGATTGCCTGGGGCCCGGCGCTGGTCTGGGTGCTGGGCATCGCCACCTTCCACCTGGCGCCGCAGGTCGTGCCCGACCTGGGCCAGGCGATCCCGAGCCTGCTGGTGACGCTGCTGCTGGGCACGCTGCTGCGACTGCTGCAGCAGCGTTCGGGCTCCGGATCAGCGCAGGTTGCCGGTGTGGCCGAGTGAATAACGGCCCGGCTGGGGCCACACGGTCAGGCCGTGCGGTTCCAGCCCGACCTTGACCTTGGCGACCTCGCCATTGCCGGTGTCGATGCGGTAGACCTCGTCGTCGTAGCGCCCGGCCAGCCACAGCCAGCGGCCGTCGGCGCTGACGTTGCCCATGTCGGGGCTGCCGCCGCCGGGGATCGGCCAGCGCTTTACCACCGCGCCCTGCGCGAAGTCGATCACCGCGACGCTGCCCGGGCCCTTGCGCGGGCCGTGGATCTTGTGGGTGCCGCGGTTGGCGACGTAGAGCTGCTTGCCGTCGCGGCTCGGGTAGAGCCCGTGGGCGCCGATGCCGGTCGAGATGAAGCCCGTTTCCTGGAAGGTCGCGACGTCCACCACGTGCACGCCGTCGGCGTCCATGTCGGCGACGTAGAGCGTCGAGCCGTCGGGCGACAGGCGGATGTCCTGCGGCATGCTGCGCGTGCTGGTGCAGATGTCGTCGGGCGGTGCGTCCTTGAAGGCGGCGCCTTCCTTGTAGCGCAGCTCGGGCATCTTCAGCTTGAGCATGGCCGTCACCTTGCGTTCGACCAGGTCGATGCGGGCGATGCTGCCGTTGAACTCGCAGGTGAACCAGGCCGTGCGGCCGTCGATCGAGAAGTCGGCGTGGTTGATGCCGCCGCAGTCCGGCGTGTCGATCGCGTACTGCACCGCCATCGTCTTCGGATCGCGGAAATCGAGCCGGCGACGCGCCTCGGCCACGACGATGGCCGAGCGGCCGTCGGGCGAAAAATACAGGTTGTACGGATCGTCGACCGCAATCGCCTTGCCCGGCTTGCCGGTGGCCGGATCGACCGGCGTCAGGCTGCCGGCATTGGTGCGTTCGGCGTTGTTGGCGACCCAGAGCGTGCGCAGGTCCCAGGACGGCACGACGTGCTGCGGCGACAGGCCGACGCGGTATCGGTCCACCACCTTCATCGTCTCCGGATCGATCACGCTGACGTCGTTGCCACGCAGGTTGGGCACGTAGATGCGCGCGGGCAGGTCCTTCAGCGCCGGATCGAGGCGCTCGGCGCTGGTGCCGGCGTAGAGGTTGCGCGCATCGGGCAAGGCCGGCACGCCGGGCAGGTAGTCGACGGCAGGGGCCGCCGGGGCGCTTGCCGCTGCCGTGGCACCGGACGCCGCCACATCCGCGGCGGAGGCCGAGGTGATCGGCGTGTCACCCGAGCCGGATGAGGGGCCGCAGCCGGCCAGCAGGGCGGCCAGCGCCAGCGCGGAGAGGATCAGCGGAGTCGGACGGGACAGGTTCGGGAGCTTTCGGTCGTTCATGGACAGCGGCAAGGTGGGTTCGGGATGGGGGTTCTGTCTGCGGATCTCAGGCGCCGGCCAGCTGGCGGCGCAAGGCGGTCAACGAGGCGTCGAGCACGGCCTGCACGCCCAGCCGCCCCAGCTCGGCGGTGGCGCCGCGCGGGTCGCCGGTGACGCCGTCGGCATCGGGCCGGACCTGGGCCAGGCGCCCCTGTCGGACCGAGGCCGGATCGAGCGCCAGCGACAAGGCGGTGTCGGCCAGGCCGGCGTGTTCGCCGATCTCGGCCGGGCGGTGGCCGCGGGCCTTCAAGGCCTCGACGTAGGCGGTCTGGGTGGCGCGGTAGTACTCGGTCAGCGCGATCACGCGGGCGCCGGACAGGCCGTGCGGCCCCGCCTTCGACAGGCGCGCCGCGACGGCCTGCAGGTTGGACTGGTAGCCGCCGTGGTCGCCCAGCAGGACGAGGTGGCGCAGGCCGTGGCGGGCGTAGCTGCGCACCGTCGCCTCCAGCACCGCCTCGAACACCGGCGCCGGGATCGACAGCGTGCCGGGGTAGCGCATGTGCTGGGTCGGCGGCTCGATGGCGCCTTCGGGCACATGGGCCAGCACCGGCGCGACCAGCGTGCGGCCGAGCGCCTGGGCGATCTGGCCGGCGAGTGCGCGGACGCGCGTGTTGTGCTTGCCCAGCGCCAGGTGCGGGCCGCTCTGCTCGATCCCGCCAACGGGGATCAGCAGCGTGGTCGAGCCGGTGGCGATGCGCTCGCGCAGCTCGGTCCAGGTCAGGTCCTCGACGTGGACCGAGCTGGCGCCGGTGGCGTCCGCTGTCGACGTTGCCGCTGCGGTCGGGGCCGCCCAGGCGGTGGCCAGGCCAAGGCCGGCCTGCAGGCCGAGGCGGCGCATGGGGTTGGCGGACATCGTCGTCATCGGGCTCGTCGCTTCGTGGGGCATCAGGGGGCGCGATCGTGTCACGGTGTCCTGACCGGTTCCTTGACAGCGGGCAGGACCACGCTGGCCAGCGGCGCGTGACCGTGGTTCAGCGGCCCGTGGCCCGATCCGGTGGACACGTCGGCCCCGGCCGCGATGGCCGCCAGGATGTAGCGGCGTGCACTTTGCACGGCCTGCCCCAGATCCTGGCCCAGCGCCAGGTGGCAGGCGATGGCGCTGGACAGCGTGCAGCCGGTGCCATGGACGTTGCGGCTGGCGATGCGCGCGCTGCGCAGGCGCAGCGGCTGGCGGTCGTCGGCACCCTGCAGCAGCAGGTCCTCGACCACCTCGCCGGGCAGGTGACCGCCCTTGAGCAGCGCGGCCGGTGCACCCAGCGCGACCAGCGCACGGGCGGCGTCCTCCAGCGCGTCCAGCCCGTCGATCGGGCGGCCCAGCAGCAGCTCGGCCTCGTCCAGGTTGGGCGTGATCAGCGTGACCAGTGGGAACAGCTCGCGCACCAGCACCGCCACGGTCTCCTGGGCGATCAGGCGGTCGCCGCTGGTCGCCACCATGACGGGGTCCAGCACGACGCGGGTCAGGCGGTGGCGGCGGATCGCGTCGGCCACCACCCGCACGACGGCCGGGTCGTGCAGCATGCCGATCTTGACCGCGTCGACGCCGATGTCCTCGATCACCGCGTCGATCTGCGCGGCCAGGATCTCCGGCGGCAGCGCATGGATCGCGCGCACGCCGATGGTGTTCTGCGCGGTGATCGCGGTGATCGCGGTCATGCCGTAGCAGCCCAGCGCGGCCATCGTCTTCAGGTCGGCCTGGATGCCGGCGCCGCCGCCGCTGTCGGAGCCGGCGATGCTCAGCACGCGGGCATAACGTCGCAGCGGCGTGGCTTGCCCATCGGGCGTCTTGTTCGTGTTCATCGGGTGTCCCGGGAAGTTCAGGGGATCAGGCAGGCGCGCAGCCGCGCGGCGGCGGCCTGCGGATCGTCGGCCGCGCAGATCGCGCTGACGACAGCCAGGCCGTCGGCGCCGTGGCGCAGAACCTCGGCCGCATTGCCGGCGTGCAGGCCGCCGATGGCGACCAGCGGCAGGTCGGTCGCGGCGCGCAACGCGGCCAGGCCGTCGAGCCCGAGCGCCGGTGCCGCATCGGCCTTGGTGGACGTGGCGAAGACGGGGCTGGCGCCGAGGTAGTCGACATCGGCCGGCAAGGCATCGAGCTGCGCCAGCGACTCGATCGACAGGCCGACGATCGCGTCGGGCAGCCAGCGGCGCACGTCGTCGACCGGCACGTCCGACTGGCCGACGTGCACGCCATCGGCGCCGCACAGCAGCGCGATGTCGAGCCGGTCGTTGATCAGCAGCGGCACGCCGGTGCCCGCCAGCAGCGCCTTCAGGGCCCGCGCACGGGCCAGGAAGTCGCGGCTGTCGAGCGTCTTCTCGCGCAGCTGGACCATGCCGACGCCGCCGCGCACGGCCGCCGCGACGACCGCCTCGACGCCACGCGGCCCGCACAGCGCCGCATCGGTCACGAGGCAGAGGGCATGTGACGGCTGCCAGCGCGTGGCACGCAGCGGACGGCTCACGCGCACCGGCCTCAGGCCGCCTCGCCCGCGCCCGGGCCGGCCAGACGCAGGCGGCTCAGGAAGGTCGACTCGTCCAGCAGATGCAGCGCGTCCAGCAGTTCGACCTGCATGCGGCCGACGCCACCGCCGGCGGCCTGGGCGCGTTCGGCAGCCCATTCGCCGACGACGCCCATCACCGCCATCGCCGACGCGGTCGCGCGCCAGGCATCGGGCTGGACCGCCGCGAAGGCGCCGATCATCGCGGTGGCCGAACAGCCGACGCCGGTGATGCGGGTCATCCACGGATGACCGTTGCGCAGCCGGATCCAGCGCCCGCGCGCATCGATCACATGGTCGACCTCGCCGCTGACGCAGACCACCGCGCCGGTGCGCGCCGCGAAGGTGCGCGCCGCCGTCACCGCGTCGTCCGACGAGGCCGAGCTGTCGACCCCGCGGGTCGCGGCGGCCAGGCCGGCCACGCTCATGATCTCCGAGCCGTTGCCGCGCAGGATGGTCGGCGCATGGGTGTCGATCAGGCTGGCCAGCGCGTGGTTGCGGTAGGGCGTCGCGCCCGCGCCGACCGGGTCGAGCACGACGGGGATGCCACGCTGGTGCGCGCGCGCCTGGGCCATCCGCATCGACGCGATCCAGGCCGGCTCCAGCGTGCCGATGTTGAGCACCAGCGCCTGCGCGATGCCGGCCATGTCGGCGACTTCCTCGTGGGCATGGGCCATCACGGGCGCCGCACCGAGCGCGAGCAGCACGTTGGCGTTGAAGTTCGTCACCACGAAGTTGGTGATGCTGTGGACCAGCGGCGAGCCGGCGCGCACCGCCTGCAGGTCGGCCCACAGGTCGGCAGGGCTCAGGGTCGAGGCAGCGGTGTTCGAGGCGATGTCGGCGGGCATGGCGGGTCCGGGTCGGTCGGGTCGGGTCGGGAGGTCAAGGGCGGGAGGTCAAGGCGGGGATTATTGCGGCTGCCCCGGACGTGAAAAGGCCGGACGCCCCGATGAGGGGCGTCCGGCCTGGCCCGGGCGTGCGTGTGGCACGCCGGGGACGTGAGCAGGATCAGCGGATCGTGATCTTGGTCGAGTCGATCGTCTGGCGGGCACCGAAGCTGGAGGTGACCGTGATGCTGATCGGCGCGGCGAAGAAGCCGGGGTCGGCCGGGTTGTTGATCACGCCGGTGGCGTCATAGGTCCAGCACGGTGCGGTGGTCGGGCAGATCGCCGGGGCGCCGGCCACGTTGCGGACCAGCGACATCGGCTGCGGCACGCTCGACAGGTTGACGGGGATGCCCAGGCCGGTGTTCGGGTCGAACGCCAGACCGGTGACCTGGACATAGAGCTGCAGGCCGTTGGTGTTGGCCGGCAGCGAGTCGGTCGCCACCACGCTCAGCTTGCCCTTGAGCGCCTTGTTGTCGTAGTTGGCCGTGACGATGGTGACGCTGTCGAGCAGCACACGGCGCGGCGGCGGCGGCGGCGTGCCGACCGGGCGGGCGGTCGGGCACAGCGTGCTGCGGAAGACCGGGTCGAGCATCGGCGTGTCCCACGGCGCCGGGTCGAGCTGGCCGACGATCGGCGGGTTGCTCGGCGCGGTCATCGTGCCCAGCGGGCCGGAGCCGCAGTACAGGAACACCAGGTCCTGGAAGTTGGCCGGCACCATCGGGTCGCCAACGACGGTGGGCTCCGGGAAGATGAAGTCGAAGTTCGGCGCCCGGTACTGGCCGGCGGTCAGGCCATTGGCGTACTCCATCGGCTGGGCCGTGTTGGACCAGAACGGCGGCGTCGTGCCCGGCATCGCACACGGGATCGCGTTGTCGCCGCACATGTTGCGGCTGACCGCCCGCAGCTCGCGGGTGGCCGGCAGGTAGGCACCGGCGTTGGGCTTGAAGCGGAAGCGGCCGACCACCGGGGGGCCCATCGGGTTGGCCGTGCCGAGCAGGCGCTCGGAGGTTGCGCCGGTCACCGGATCGACGTCGACGGCATAGAGGTCGACCATCATCGACGGGTCGCTGGACATGCCCTCGATCTTGGCCCGCGAGGTCGATTCCTGCGGCAGGTTGGCGATCGGCAGTGCACCGGTGCCCTGCAGCAGCTCTTCCAGCGCGACATACGACGGCCGCGTGCCCGGGGTCGTGTAGATGCCCAGGTGGGCGGTCACGGTGTGGGCCGAGATGTACGGGCCGGTCGCGTCGATCTTCAGCGTGCCGGCGTAGTCGATCGGGTCACCGATGACGAACGGCGCCTGCTGGGTCGGATCGGTCGTGCAGCTGGCGCAGTCCGGAGGATCCATCGTCCAGGTGTGGCAGTACTGGCCGGTAGCCGGCTGCGCGAAGCCCGGGAACGGGTCGGGCAGCGAGGTGCAGTTCGGCGCATGCGGCCGGTTGGACTGCGGGCACAGCGGGTCGAAGCCGTTGTTGACCGGATCGGCCGAGGCCAGCCCGAACGGGTTCTTGCGCGGGATGCACATCGGGTAGCCGGTCTCGGCCTTCACCGTCGGGTTGTCAGTGTCGGCGGTCAGGCGGCGGTCGTGGCCGACTTCCTTCACGTCGGCATTGCTGCCGGGCTTGCCATGCGACTTGCCGAAGCGGCCGACCGGGTCGTTGATGCGCACCCGGGTGTCGGAGTTGGCACAGACGCCGGAGACGCCGCCGACGTGCAGCTCGGCATTGACGTAGTCGATGCAGTTGACGACGCCGAAGCCGGCGTTGAGCGACTGCTGCGAGATGAAGATCAGACCGGCGATGTAGCGGCCCTTGACGATGTTGCCCTGCACGCGCACCTCGTACGACGGCAGCACGCCGTTGTACGGGTTGGCGCTGCCGGTGGCCGGCGCGGTGATGACGTCGGCCAGGGCCAGCCGGGTGACCGGCGTGCTCGAGCTGCCACCGCTGGCATCGACCAGGCTGGGGTCGAACAGCTCGGCCCAGGTCAGCGACGTGGCCGGCATCTGCAGGATGGTGTTGCAGGGCACGACGATCTCGCGCCCGTTGACCTTCAGCAGACCGCCGCGCAGCAGCGGGTGGGTCGCATTGCAGATGGAGCTGTTGGTGTCCAGCGAGGCTTCCTGGATGAAGCCGACGATGTCGAACTGCAGCGGCACCACCGGGGCGGGTGCCACCGGTGCGGGCGGGAACACGCCCGGGGGGCCCTTGGCGGCCATGGCCGGGCCGGACAGGGCCAGCAGCAAGGCGGTCGCGGCCGAAGCCAGGGCCGCCCAGCGGCGGCCGGCGGGATGTTGGGCAAGACGGTTCATGGCGTCGTCCTTCTCGTTCGTTCGTGTGTGCGGGTCAGCCCTTGACGGGCGGCTTCACGGGCGTCTTGACGACCACGGGGGCCTCGGTGCCACGCACCAGGCTGCCGTCGTCGTTGCGCAGGCAGGTGCCCAGCGCACGTCCGGCCGCGCCGGTGGCGGGCAGCAGGTAGGTCTCGTCGCGCGACTTGCCTCCCGGTGCACCGATGACCCTGCGTTCGTCGCCGATCTGGCCGTTGAACAGGCGCAGTTCGGGGTGGTCGAAGGGCGCGCTCTCGCACGCCACCCGGATGTCGGTCAGGCCGTGGCGCAGGAAGGCGACCAGGTCGGCCTGCTCCTGCGCGGTCAGGTTGAGGTTGTGGATGGCGGGGTGCAGGTTGGTCGCACCGCCGTCCTGCACCTCGGGCGTCACCAGGCCGCTGGTGTTGGCCTCGTCCGGACCGCGCCGGTCACCGCCGCGGTTGTAGAACTCGACCACCTGTTCCAGCGTCAGCCGGCTGCCGTTGTGGAAGTACGGACCGGTCAGCGACACGTTGCGCAGCGTCGGCGTCTTGAAGGCGCCGTCGACCGAGACCCGCGTGTTGTACGGGTCCGGCGCCATGAAGCAGTCGCGCACGTCGACCTGCACCGCGAACAGGCAGGGGTCGATCCAGAGCGTGTCGTCGACGTTGTCGTCGCCCTTGAGCCAGCGCATCCAGCCACGCGACAGCGACAGCGGCATGCCCCACGGGTCGGTCGCGCCGACGCCCAGGTCCTCCGAGGTCGGCCGCACGCCGATGTTGTAGAAGCCGCTGTCGTACACGCCCAGCTGGCGGTCGCCGGTGAACATGTGCTCGACCACGTTGGACTCGCCCAGGCTGGTCTGCAGGTTGGTCGCCGCGCCGGTGAACTCGGCGCCCTTGTGGCAGGACACGCACAGGCCCTTGCCGCGGAAGACCTGCAGGCCGCGGATCAGCTCCGGGCTCAGCGCATCGGGCTTGGCCGGACGGCCGGGCGAGCCGACGAAGCGGTCGAACGGCGCGTCATCCGAGATCAGCGTCTGCTCGTAGGCCATGATGGCCAGGCCCCAGTAAAGCGAGAAGTTGTTCTCCATCTGGGTGTAGCCGCCGAAGCTGCCCCTGGCCTGCCACCAGGCCGGCTGGAAGGCCTTCTTGATCAGCTCGACATAGGTCGTGTTCAGACCATCTCCAGCAGGGCCGCGCAGCGACGACAGCACGCTGTCCTTGGCATGCACCTGCTGGCCGGCCAGCGGGCGGCGCGCCAGCATCTTGCGGCCGAGCATCTTGAAGGCCTTGGCACCGCAGGACATCTCGAAGTCCGACAGCGCCGGGCCGACCGCCTGCGAGGCCAGGCTGGCGTTCTCCAGCCGCACGGCCGACCAGACGGTCGTGCCGTTGGGCAGCAGTTCGAGCACGCGCGCATCGTGGTCGCGGGCGCCGAAGGGGCTGACGCCGTTGAAGGTGTTGTTGGCGCGGCCGTCCCAGAAGTTGCGGTCATAGAACGCCGCGTTGATCACGCTGGGCGTGTTGCGCGGCTCGACCACGCGGGCCAGCACGCCGCCAACCGTGAACTCGTCGGGCGAGCGCAGGTCGCAGTCCTCGCCACCGCGGCCATCGAGCCTGCGGAACAGGCCCGAGAACGTGCCTTGCGACGACACCACGTCATTGGTCTGGTAGAGGATCGCCGACTCGCGGTCGTTCGGATCGGCCAGCCGGTAGAGCGGGAAGTCGGCCGGCTTGAGCAGGTAGTTCGGGCCACCCGCACCCGCCGGCATGCGGCTGAAGGCATGGTCGCCGCCCTTCAGGCCGGGGCTCAGCTGGTTCTTCATCCGGTTGTCGGCACCGGCGGCGAAGTGGCAGCTGGCACAGGCCTGGCCGTCGCTGCCGACCTGGGCATCCCAGAACAGCGCCTTGCCCAGCACGATGGCGGCCTGCTGGTCACGGATGTAGGCCTGGATGCCCGGCGTGGGCGGCACCGGCACCATCTTCAGCGACAGCATCGGCGGCAACAGGTCCGGCCCCAGCGGCACGTCGATGCCGGGGATCAGGTTGCGGCCACCCTTGGAACTTCCGCTGCCGCTGACACCCTTCAGCTCGAACACCAGGTTGCCGCTCGAATCCAGCGTGGTCGAGCCGAACGAGATCGTCCGGCCATCCGACGTCGCGCCCAGCGACCCGTCCCCGGCGATCGACGAGGTCGACTCGAAGCCCGACACCAGGTTCGCCGGCAGACCGTTGGTGTCCGGCACGAACAGGTCGATGCCCAGCTCATCCAGGCCAGCGGCATTGCGACCACCGCCCCGGGCGGTGGCGTAGAACGCCGTGCCCACCAGGCCCATGGCGATCACCACCCCCAGCGCACGCCGCCAGCGCGCGCCCCCTCGTTGCACCCTCTTCATGGCCATTCCCTTCGGCTGTCGCTCGTCGCGCATGACCTTCAGATGCGGTCATGTCACGTGGTTAAGCCATTCTTATTCATCCCACCCCCAAACCGGGACACCCATTCGGGCGTCTTGTGGGTGGATGCCACCAATTACCGTGAAGGAAATCGCATTTTTGAGACGCCAGGCGTCAACCAATGATCTGAATCGGGTGAATTGACGAGTCAATGCGGGTGAAAAGACCCAATTCTAGAAGTTCGCGGCAGAGCCATCACGCCCGGATCGAGCCACTCGAAGTGGCTGATGCAGATTCATTAATGAAGATTTCCTTCAGTTTGAAGCTGGGCTTCGGGTGTGGGGCTGCAGGGGTTGAGGGCGGCCCTCTTCGGTCCGCAAGCTGTCGTGCCGCAGTCGGCTGCGCTCTCGCAACGGGTCCAACGCCCGAACGGACTTCAACGGCGGCGGCCCATCGGCTGAATCCCCGAGTCGCGAGGCCGCCGCCCTGGCCGCTGAAGCGGTCGCGCGAACCTCATCGTCGCCTCCCTTGGCAAGGCTGCGCACCGTCGACAGAATCGTCAGCAAACGCCGCTTTTGACGGCGGAATTAGGACTGCATGAACATGCAGTCAACGGGGAGAAAGATCAGATGCGACAGGTACATGGGACACGTCATGCGGAGCCGATGAGGGCGACGGGTGCTGTGTTGGGCGACGGTTTGGTGTTGGCTGCAACACGTTAGGCCTCAGTATTCATACCATGCCCACGCCACTGGTTATTCTCAGCTTCAAACCGCCCTTCAGCGCAGCGGACTTTTCGGACTTTGCTCAATCTCATGCAGATGCAAATGCGGAGGTAGTCCTAGACGTAAGGGAGTCGAGCGGCCCTCAAGCTGGCATCGAATGGCTTCTACCAACTGCAGTCTTTCTATTCATTGGAAAGTCCTACTTTGATGGGATGCTCAAGGAGCTGGGCAAAGAGCACTACCATCTGCTCAAGGCAAAGACAAGAGCGCTCTACGCACGGCTCATCGGACCAAATACCCCCGCGGTCACCGTCGTCGGAACAGTGGGTAAGCTTGCATCCGACCGCAAGTATTCTTTGCTCTTCTCTCTACTTGCTGAAGCAGATGACGGCCTCCGATTCAAACTTCTTATTCAAGAATCAGCCACGGAAGCTGAGTACTCGGCAACAGTAGAAGCGTTTGTTGACTTTCTCGACGCCTTTCACAGGGGCACGCTCGCCGCTGAAGTCATCACCGAACTCAAGCAGGTTCGCATCGTCGGCAAGACCGTATTGCTCGCGTACAGCAAAGAACATGGCCGCCTCGTAGCCATTGATCCACTTGCGAGGCTGCGCTGAGGCCTAACCCGCTCAAGCGGAGCGCCAACGGCAGGCCGCGCATTCACCGCATGTGGGCTGCGTACTGCCTAGTGACATACTCTCGGCAATGAAAACCGATTTTCAGGTCGTCGTCGTCATTCTGTTCATAGGCTGCCTAGTTGTCGCCTTCTTCTTCGCGCGAGGAGGCAAGAGAAGGCCAAAGAATCTTCCTCCCCCTCGAAGCAGGAGCAGTGAACGTTCGTATCAGGAAACAAACAGCGTCGCGAAGCTATTTCTCGAAGCAGTTTCACTGAAGGAGAGCAAAGCGAATTGGCCTACTGTTCTGCGGGGCTTGAACACAGACGATGAGCCGCGCATTCGGACATTACTCCTCGAGCTACGTTCCCTAGACGTATCGAGTACACGTCAAGCGCTAGAAGCCATAGTGTCAGTTTGCATCGAATCCAAAGGTGAGAGCGAACGACTTGACCGAGCAGAACTCTTGGAACGAGCCCGAGTACGTATGCGCGAGCTGCAGCCATAGAAGCCAATGATTCGACTCACCGACCGGTCGCCAGCGCGGCCCAACCCCTCTACAAGGACTTCCCCGCGATTCGCCATCCCCGTGGCAGGCATTTGATCTCCTGGAGACCTCTTCAAGATGTGCGCATTGAATCCACATCACGATCAGGAACAGACTGTCCATCTACAAACAGCCGTGTGCGCCGCGAAATGGCGTTGGCCCAGATACGAACCGCTCAGCAGGACCGCGAATAGCCGACCGTTGTGGACGTCATGGCTATTGCAAGTGCTAGCTGCGGCGCGAAAACGTTCTTGGCTAGATCGACCACAACAAACACGATGGTCATGGCCATCCCCTTCCGAGAGGTGTGAGTTGATGAGCGTTTGCAACCCCATCGGCTCGCATCGGGACGGGGATGTCCCTTTCATTCGTTAGGCCTCACCTGTGCAGTTTCATCTCCTGCCTCATGCAGTCAAAGTAGAGCTGCCGCTGATCTACATGTGGGAGATCCATGAGGCGTCCGGAGAGCTTGTTGGTCGCTATGTGGGGAAAACAAAGGCTGGTGCCAAGCGACCACTGAAACACTACAAACGAAACGTTGCCAAGCTGCTGCTGAACAAGCCTTACCGGAGGGGCAATCCAACCGGCTTTCGCCGCATTCACCATGCTCTGGCGGAAGCCGAGGTCAGAGGCTTTCGGGTGACGCTTCAGTTCTTGTGCAACATTGAAACCCACGAGAACATCAATGAGGTCGAGCGAAAGTTCATTCGCATCTACAACTGCAAAGGGGGTGAAGCGTGGCAACTAAACGCGTGAGGCCTTCGCACTAATGCACACGAACCGGCCAGTGTCAGCGACCGCTGTGCCAGCCAATGGTCTCCCCCGCAGATGCCTCTCCGCACATACGACGAGTGAGAGTTTGCAGGCGGAGTATTCGCAGTCCGTTCAGACCGCTCCGGATCGATCGGAGCTTGTGGCATCCACCAATCACCTCTGAACGATGCTGGCGACGAGCCCTCGTAGTCGCACGTGCGTTCCTTGGTGACAGAGCCCGCTCCAGCCCGACCCAACCTGAATGAGGCCGAGGCAAGCCCGGGCTTTCCAGCGCCCGAGACGCCCGAGCCCCAGAAACGACAAGGCCCCAGCCCGGAAATCCAGTGCTGAGGCCTACTTGAGTGGTCGGGGCGACACGATTCGAACGTGCGACCTACTGGTCCCAAACCAGCCGCGCTACCAAGCTGCGCCACGCCCCGAAGCCGGCTAGTGTAGCCCGGCGGCGGGGTGGGTCTGGAAATGCGTCAGACCGTGGCGCGCAGTTCGCTGCGGCGGGGCAGGTCGGGGCCGCGGCGGGTGCAGGTGATGGCAGCGGCCTGGGCGGCGAAATCGGCGACGCGGCGGACCTCGTCGAGGGTGATGCCGGCCAGGCCTTGCGGGGTCAGGCGGCCGATCTCGGACAGCGCGACCAGCGTGGCGGCCTGGAAGGTGTCGCCGGCGCCGACGGTGTCCTGCACCTTGACCTTGGGCGCCGGCACCGAGACCTCGCCGTCGCGGGTCCAGGCCAGGGCGCCCTCGCCTCCGCGCGTCATCATGACCAGGTGGACGCCGCCGGCGAGCCAGCCGCGCGCCAGTTCGGCCGGGCTCTGGTGCGGGTAGAGGCGCTCGAAGTCCTCGTCGCTGAGCTTGAGCAGGTGCACGCGGCGCGACATCCACTCGACCAGTTCCTGCCAGGCGGCCACGTCCGGCTGCACGTTCAGGCGCACGTTCGGGTCGTAGGACATGACGCTGGCGTGGCGGCGCTGTTCATAGAGCGCGCGGATGGTGCTGCCGATCGGCTCGACCGCGCAGCCGTAGGAGCCGGTGTGATAGGCCGCCGCCTGGGCCGGCAGGCGGTCGAAGTGTTCGGGCAGCAGTTGGCGGTCGGCGCCGCCGTGGCCGTAGAAGCGGTAGCTCGGCACGCCCTCGCTGTCGACGCCGACGAGGCTCAGCGTGGTCGGCGCGTCGCAGCGCACCAGCGTGTCCATGCCGATGTTCTCTTCGCGGATCGTGCGTTCGATGCGCGCGCCGAGGAAGTCGCTGGAGATCGCGCCGAAGAACGACACCGGCTGCGCCATGCGCGCCACGCCCAGCGCCACGTTCAGCGGCGAGCCGCCGACGACCGCGTCCAGGTGCATGCCGGTGGGCGTGGCCCCGTCATCGAAGACATCCAGCAGCGACTCGCCGACGACGACGATGGGCAGACGGTCAGACATGGTGGGCAACCTCTTTGCAATGATCAACAAGAATGATTTAGGGCGTCACTAAACAAGATTCACGCCAGCTGGACCCGGGGAGAACCCGAGGTGCCGCCGATCGTCGCACTCTGCCGGCACAGGTGTACTCAGGGAAACCACTAAATCAATCGCCTTGATTTAAGTTGGCGACTCACTAAGATTCGCTCTGCGTTCAGGAGCACGGTCGCTCCCGATGCCCACCCGGTCCAACCCCCTTCGAACCTGTCCAGGAGACAACATGAAGCGTCTTTCGATCCTCGCCGCCGCCGTCCTCGTCGCCGGCACCGCTTCGGCCCAGAACCAGCCGATCATCGGCCTGATCACCAAGACCGAGACCAACCCCTTCTTCGTGAAGATGAAGGAAGGCGCCGAGGCCGAAGCCAAGAAGCTGGGCGCCAAGCTGCTGTCGGCCGCCGGCAAGCAGGACGGCGACACCGCCGGCCAGATCACCGCGATGGAGAACATGGTTGCCGCCGGCGCCAAGACCATCCTGATCACGTCGTCGGGCGACGCCATCGTCCCGACCATCAAGAAGATCAAGGCCCAAGGCGTGCAAGTCATCGCCCTGGACAGCCCCGTTCCGGAAGCTGACGCCCTGTTCGCCACGAACAACTACAAGGCCGGCGAGCTGATCGGCGCCTACGCCAAGGCCGTGCTGGGTGGCAAGAAGCCCGTCATCGCCACGCTGGACCTGTTCCCCGGCCACCCGGTCGGCGCGCAGCGCCACAACGGCTTCCTGGCCGGCTACGGTCTGAAGACCCTGCCCGCCGAGAGCAACGAGCTGGCCCAGCCGGCTGAAGTGGTCTGCATGGCCGACTCCTTCGGCGATGCCGCCAAGGGCCAGACCGGCATGGAAAACTGCCTGCAGAAGAACGGCAACATCAACGTCGTCTACGCGATCAACGAACCCGCTGCCGCCGGTGCCTACAAGGCCCTGAAGGCCGCTGGCAAGGAAAAGGACGTCGTGATCCTGGGCGTGGACGGCATGTGCTCGAACGGCGTGGGCAACGTCGAGAAGGGCGTCATCGCCGCGACCTCGATGCAGTACCCGCTGAAGATGGCCTCGATGGGCGTCGCCGCTGGCGTCCAGTACGCCAAGGACGGCAAGCGCCAGTCGGGCTACACCGACACCGGCGTGGACCTGGTGGTCGGCAAGGCCGTCTCGGGCATCAAGAGCATCGACACCAAGACCGCTCGCGGCCAGTGCTGGGGCGACTGATCCGGCTCGGGTCCTGATCGCCAGGGCCCGCACCGAACGGGCGCGCCACCCGGCGTGGCGCACCTGACCTGAAAGCCCCGTGGACACGGGGCTTTCTTTTCTTCCCCGTGCACGACACCGGCCCGGCCGGTCGTTCGAGGCACCACTCCAGCGAGCCCATTCCATGAATTCGCTCAAAGCCAAGCTCCCTCCGATCGGGACACTGGGCCCAGCCATCGCGCTGATCCTGGCCTGCGCCTTCTTCTCGTTCCAGCACGAGCGTTTCCTGACGCTGCAGAACTTCTCGCTGATCCTGCAGCAGGTGATGGTGGTGGGCACCATCGCCATCGGCCAGACGCTGATCATCCTGACCGCCGGCATCGACCTGTCCTGCGGCATGGTCATGGCGCTGGGTTCGATCGTGATGACCAAGGTCGCCGCCGACTACGGCCTGAGCGCACCGGTCGCGATCCTCTGCGGCATCGTCGTGACGACCCTGTTCGGCCTGATCAACGGCCTGCTCGTCACCCGCATCAAGCTGCCGCCCTTCATCGTCACGCTGGGCACGCTGAACATCGCCTTCGCGATCACGCAGCTCTACTCGCGTGCGCAGACCGTCACCAACATCCCCGACGGGATGAACTTCTTCGGCGAGACCTTCGGCCTGGGCGGTGCCCGCGTGGCCTACGGCGCCGTGCTGGTGATCGCGCTGTACCTGCTGACCTGGCTGTGGCTGCGCGAGACCGCGCCCGGCCGCCACGTCTACGCGGTGGGCAACAACCCCGAAGCCACGCGCCTGACCGGTATCCCGACCGAACGTGTGCTGCTGACCGTCTACGCGCTGGCCGGCGTGTTCTACGGCATCGCCTCGATGCTGGCGGTGGCCCGCACCGGCGCCGGTGACCCGAATGCCGGGCAGACCGAGAACCTCGACGCCATCACCGCCGTGGTGCTGGGCGGCACGAGCCTGTTCGGTGGCCGCGGCATCCTGCTGGGCACCCTCGTCGGCGCGCTGATCGTCGGCGTGTTCCGCAATGGCCTGACGCTGATGGGCGTCTCCTCGGTCTACCAGATCCTGGTGACCGGTGTCCTGGTGATCCTGGCGGTGGCCACGGATCAGATGTCTCGCAAGGGAGGTCGCTGAGATGAGCGCGCAACAACAATCCACGACGCCGCAGATCGTCATGAAGGCCACCGGCCTGGTGAAGCGCTACGGCCAGGTCACGGCGCTGGACGGTGCCGACTTCGAGCTGCGCGCCGGCGAGATCCTCGCGGTCATCGGCGACAACGGCGCGGGCAAGTCCTCGCTGATCAAGTGCCTGTCGGGCGCGACGATCCCCGATGAAGGCTCGATCGAGCTGGACGGCCAGCCGATCCATTTCCGCAGCCCCATCGACGCCCGCCGCGTCGGCATCGAGACGGTCTACCAGGACCTCGCGGTGGCCCCGGCGATGACGATCGCCGAGAACCTGTTCCTCGGTCGCGAGATCCGCCGCCCGGGCTTCGCCGGCAGCGTGCTGCGCATGATCGACAAGAAGAAGATGCTGGAACAGAGCATCGCGCGCATGAACGACCTGAAGGTCGGCATCCGCTCGATGACGCAGGCGGTCGAGACGCTGTCGGGCGGCCAGCGGCAGTGTGTCGCAGTGGCCCGTGCGGCAGCGTTTGCCGAACACGTGGTCATCCTCGACGAGCCGACCGCCGCGCTCGGCGTCAAGGAAGGCAACATGGTGCTGGAGCTGATCCGCCGGGTCCGCGACAAGGGCCTGCCGGTGATCCTGATCTCGCACAACATGCCGCACGTCTTCGAGATCGCCGACCGCATCCACGTCGCCCGCCTGGGTCGCCGTGCGGCCGTGCTGAACCCGAAGAAGATCAGCATGAGCGACACGGTCGCGGTGATGACCGGCGCGATGTCGCCGGACCAGATCCCGGCGGAGTGCCTGGCCCACTGACGCGACGCCGCAGAACGTTGCGCAGCCCCTGAAACGCAAGCCCCTGACCCGCAACGGCAGGGGCTTGCCCGTCACACGGAGACCCCCATGCTCAAAGGCATCGATCCCCTGATCAGCCCGGACCTGCTGAAGGTCCTGGCCGACATGGGCCACGGCAACGAGATCGTCGTCGCCGACGCGAACTTCACCGCCGCCAGCCTGTCGATCGGCCCGGACGGCGAGCGCAAGCCGGTGATCCACCTGCCGGGCGCGGGCATCCTGCGCACGGTGCAGGCCATCACCAGCCTGCTGCCGCTGGACGCGGCGGTCGAGCAGCCGGTCGCCTACATGCACGTCAGCGGCCAGCCCGAGGGCTACCGCAGCCGCCTGCAGCGGGACATCATCGGCTGGCTGAACGAAGCCGGTCACGCCCGCCCCGAACAATGTCAGGCGATCGAACGATTCGCTTTCTATGATCGGGTCCGCACGGCCTACGCGATCGTGCTGACCAGCGACCTGCAGCCCTACGGCAACTTCATCCTGAAGAAGGGTGTCATCGGCGAGGCGCTGGAGCCCTAGTCCTCGCTACCGACCCAACCCCGCGCGCCGGCCTGCCGTCGCGCACAGCACCCTGCCCTGCCGCCGTGGCCCACGACTTCCTCGCCTCCAGCCCCGGCTCGACCGGTCCGGCCAGCGCCTCCCGCAGCGCCGAGCCCGCCCGGCAGCTGCGCCCGCGCGGCTCCAACCACGCCGGCATGCGGCAGTACAACGAACGGGTCGTGCTGCAGGCGATCCGCCTGCACGGCGACCTGCCCAAGGCCGACCTGGCGCGGCTGACGCACCTGAGCACGCAGACCGTCTCGCTGATCGTCAACGCGCTGCTCGACGACGGCCTGCTGGTCAAGCGCGAGCCGCTGCGTGGGCGCATCGGCCAGCCCTCGGTGCCGATCGCGCTGAACCCGGACGGCGCCTATTCGATCGGCGTCAAGATCGGCCGCCGCAGCATGGACGTGCTGGTGATCGACTTCACCGGCGTGGTGCGCGAGCGCTCCAGCGTCACCTACGACTTCCCCGATCCGCTGACGCTGTTCGACGACCTGCAGCGTCTGCTCGACCGTTCGGTCGCCAGCCTGGGCGCCGGCGCGGACCGGCTGGCCGGCATCGGCATCGCGACGCCGCTGTCGCTGGGCAGCTGGCAGACGCTGCTGGGCGTGGCCGAGGAACAGGCCCGGCGCTGGAACGAGATCGACCTGGCCACGCGTGTGGGCGAGATGACCGACCTGCCGGTGCACGTCATCAAGGACACCTCGGCGGCCTGTGTGGCCGAGCTGGTCTCGGGCCGCGGCCGTTCGATGCACAGCTTCCTCTACCTGTTCGTCGACACCTTCGTCGGCGGCGGACTGGTGATCGACAGCCACCTCTACAACGGCGCACGCGGCAATGCCGGCGCGGTCGCCTCGATGCCGATGCACGCGGCCGGCACCGGCGTGGGCGTGCCGCCGCAGGTGCTGAGCGCCGCCTCGCTGTTCAACCTGCAGCAGCTCTACGAGGCCGCCGGCCTGGACCCGCAGGCGGCCATCGACGGCCGCGCGCTGGAGCCGCCGTGGGCCAACCACACCCGTGTCTGGCTGCGCAACGCGGCCCAGGCGATGGCACTGGCCACCGTCAACGCGACCTGCCTGCTCGACCTCGACGACGTGGTGGTCGACGGCGTGTTCGGCCGCGAGCTGCTGTCGCGGCTGATCGCCCACCTCGAGGAGGCGCTGGACATGCACAACTGGGAAGGCATCAGCCGCCCCAGCGTGCGCGCCGGCACGATCGGCTCGGACGCCCGGGCGATGGGCGGCGCGCTGCTGCCGATCTACGCGGCCTTCGCGCCCGATCCGGAAGTCTTCCTGAAGACCCAGCCGGGCCTGCCGGTCGATTGAGGCGGGGCCGGGGACGGCCGCCGCGTCACGGCGCCACTGCGCCACAGCCTCACTGCGAAATCTGGCTCCAGACCTTGTCCAGCCGCTTGACGCTGACCGGCTGCGGGGTGCGCAGTTCCTGGGCGAAGAAGCTGACGCGCAGTTCCTCCAGCAGCCAGCGGTACTCGTCCATGCGGGCATCGGCGCTGCCCTTCAGGTCGGCCAGCCGGCGGGTGTAGCGCTGCTCCAGCGGGCGCAGCTCGGCCAGGCGCTGGGCGTCGCGGGTGGCGTCGGCGCGCTGCTTGTCCAGCCGCAGCGTGATCGCCTTCAGGTAGCGCGGCAGATGCTGCAGCTGGGCCCACGGCGTGGTGGCGACGAAGCGTTTGGGCATCAGGCGCTGCAGCTGCGCGGTGATGTCGTCGGCGACGTCCTTGGGCGCGCGGGCGTCCTTGAGCTTGCGCAGCGCGGCGGCGTATTCGGTCAGCACGACGCCGGCGTTGCGGGCCACCTCCTGCGCGATCAGGTTCAGCCGCGAGCGGCCTTCCTCGATGCGGCGGGCGAAGGCCTGCGCATCGGTCGGCAGCGGGTCGGCCAGGAAGGCGCGGTCCAGCGCGACGTCGATGACCTGGGCGCGCAGCTCCTCCTGCGTGCCCAGCGGCATGTAGGCCACCGCCATCTTCTGCAGGTCGGGGATGTTCTTCTCAAGGTACTTCAGCGGCTCCTTGATCGCCAGCGCGACCAGCCGGCGCAAGCCCGCGCGGTGCTTGGCGGCGGCGGCGTCGGGCTCGTCGAAGACCTCGATCTCGACATGCGTGAGCCGGTCGATCAGGGCCGGGAAGCCCACCAGCGTCTGCCCCGCCTTGCGGATCTCCATCAGCTCGGGCAGCTCGCCGAAGGTCCACGCGGTGTAGGTCGCGCTGGCCTGGACGGCGGGAGCGGAAGGCGCGGTCGAGGCCGTGGATGCGGCCGTGGATGCGGCCGGCGTCACCTTCTTCGCAGCGGACGACGCCGATGGCGCCGCAGCGGCTGGTGCCACGTCCGGTGCCGACACCTGCGAGGCCAGCTTCATCGTCGCCAGCGCCTGGAAGGCCGACCGCGCCTGCGTGCCCAGCTCGGCCTTCAGCGTGGCCAGGTTGCGGCCCGCGCCCAGCTGGCGGCCGTGTTCGTCGACGATGCGGAAGTTCATGAACAGGTGGGGCGCCACCATGTCCAGCTTGAAGTCGTTGCGCTGCACGGCGATCTGGCTGCGCTCGCGCACGGCGGCCAGCAGCAGGTCGAGCAGGCGGCCGTCGCCGAAGGCGTGGCTGGCGCAGAACTCGGCCACGAACTCCTGCAGCGGCATCAGGCGCGAGCGCGGCCGCTGGTGCAGGCTCTTGACCAGCGCCAGCACCTTGGCTTCGAGCATGCCGGGCACCAGCCAGTCGCAGCGGTCCTCGCTGACCTGGTTGAGCGCGTAGATCGGCACCGTCACGGTGATGCCGTCCTTCGGGTCGCCGGGCTGGTGCAGGTAGCTGGCGGCGCAGTCGATGCCGCCCAGCCGCACGGCGCGCGGAAAGGACTCGGTCGTGATGCCGGCGGCCTCGTGGCGCATCAGCTCGTCGCGGCTGAGGTGCAGCAGCTTCGGGTTGGCCTTGCTCGCGACGCGGTACCAGCGCTCGAAGCTGGCGCCGCTGCAGACGTCCGCCGGCAGGTGCTCGTCGTAGTAGGCGTGGATCAGCTCGTCGTCGACCAGCACGTCCTGGCGGCGCGACTTGTGCTCCAGCTCCTCGACCTGCCGGATCATCTTCTGGTTGTGCGCCAGGAAGGGCAGCCGGCATTCCCAGTCGCCGTTGACCAGCGCCTCGCGGATGAAGATCTGCCGCGCCGCGTTCGCGTCGACGTTGCCGTAGTTCACCCGCCGGTTGCTGTAGACGACGATGCCGTAGAGCGTGGCGCGCTCCAGCGCGATCACCTCGGCGGCCTTCTTCTCCCAGTGCGGCTCCAGCAGCTGGGTCTTCAGCAGATGGCCGGCGATGCCGGGGATCCACTGCGGCTCGATGGCGGCCAGCCCGCGGCCGAACAGCCGCGTGGTGTCGACCAGCTCGGCGGCCACCAGCCAGCGGCCGGGCTTCTTGCTCAGGTGCGCGCCCGGGTGGCGCCAGAACTTGATGCCGCGCGCACCCAGGTACCACTCGTCGTCGTCGGCCTTCAGGCCGATGTTGCCGAGCAGGCCGGCCAGCATCGACAGGTGGATCTGCTCGTAGGTGGCCGCCGTGCCGTTCAGGCGCCAGCCGTGTTCGGCCACGACGGTGTGCAGCTGGCTGTGGATGTCGCGCCATTCGCGCACCCGGCGAGGGCTGACGAAGCTGTCGCGCAGTCGCTGTTCCTGCTGGCGGTTGCTGAGCTTGTGGCTGTCGACCTGGGCCTGCGCCTGACCGGCGTGGCCGTGGTTGCCGCGGCCTTCCTCGATCCAGCGCCAGAGCTTGAGGTAGCCCATGAACTCGGACTTCTCGTCGTCGAACTTCCTGTGTTTCTCGTCGGCCGCCTGCTGCGCCTCCATCGGCCGGTCGCGCACGTCCTGCACGCTCAGCGCGCTGGCGATGATCAGCACCTCGTGCAGGGCCTGGCGGTCGCGCGCCTCCAGGATCATCCGGCCCACGCGCGGGTCCAGCGGCAGGCGCGAGAGCTCGCGGCCGATGGCGGTCAGCTCGTTGGCATCGTCGACCGCGCCCAGCTCGCCGAGCAGCGCGTAGCCGTCGGCAATCGCCTTGCGCGGCGGCGCCTCCAGGAAGGGGAAGTCCTCGACCAGGCCGAGGTTCAGCGCCTTCATCCGCAGGATCACGCCGGCCAGCGAGCTGCGCAGGATCTCCGGGTCGGTGAAGCGCGGCCGGCCGGTGAATTCCTTCTCGTCGTAGAGCCGGATGCAGATGCCGTTGGCAACTCGGCCGCAGCGGCCGGCGCGCTGGTTGGCCGCCGCCTGGCTGATCGGCTCGACCTGCAGCTGCTCGACCTTGTTGCGATAGCTGTAGCGCTTGACGCGGGCATGGCCGGTGTCGATCACGTAGCGGATGCCCGGCACCGTCAGCGAGGTCTCGGCCACGTTGGTCGCCAGCACGATGCGGCGCCCGCCGCCGGTCTCGAAGACACGGTCCTGCTCGGCCTGCGACAGCCGCGCGAACAGCGGCAGGATCTCGGCGTTGCGGTGCAGCGGCTGGTGGCTCAGGTGCTTGCGCAGGTGGTCGGCGGCCTCGCGGATCTCGCGCTCGCCGGGCAGGAAGACGAGGATGTCGCCCGAGCCCTCGCGCCAGAGTTCATCGACGGCATCGGCGATCGCGTCGTCGATGTCGAAGTCCTTGCCGTCCTCGAACGGCCGCCAGCGCTGCTCGACCGGGAAGGTCCGGCCGCTGACCATCAGCACCGGCGCGGGCACCGCCTCGGCCGTGCCGTCGGCGGCGCGACGGGTGGTCGCGAAGTGGTTGGCGAAGCGGTCGGCGTCGATCGTCGCCGAGGTCACGATCACCTTCAGGTCGGGCCGGCGCGGCAGGATCTGGCGCAGGTAGCCGAGCAGGAAGTCGATGTTGAGGCTGCGCTCGTGGGCCTCGTCGATGATCAGCGTGTCGTAGGCCCGCAGCAGCGGATCGGTCTGGGTCTCGGCCAGCAGGATGCCGTCGGTCATCAGCTTGACGCTGGCACCGGGCTGCAGGCGGTCCTGGAAGCGGACCTTGTAGCCGACCACGTCGCCCAGCGGGCTCTTGAGCTCGTCGGCGATGCGCTTGGCGACCGAGCTGGCGGCGATCCGGCGCGGCTGCGTGTGGCCGATCAGGCCGGTGCCGCCGGCGCCCAGCCCACGGCCCATCGCCAATGCGATCTTGGGCAGCTGCGTGGTCTTGCCCGAGCCGGTCTCGCCGCAGACGATGACGACCTGGTGCTCGCGCAGCGCGGCCTCGATGGCCTCGCGCCGGGCCGAGACCGGCAGCGCTTCGGGAAAGGTGATCGGCGGGACGGGCGTCGGCGGCACGCTCGACGGCGCACGGCGAGGCCGGCTGTGGGCGGGCGCACGCGCCGGGGCGGCGGCCCCTTCGGAGGTAGGTCGGTTCACGGGGCGCGGATTATCCATGCGCCCCTTTCGGGACAGCTCAATCGTCGAGGTAGTCGATGATGCTGAACACCGCGCCTTGCGGGTCCTGCAACACCGCGAAGCGGCCCACGCCCGGCACGTCGGTCGGCGCGACGATCACCTTGCCGCCGAGCGCCTGGGCTTCCGCCGCGCTCTCGTCGGCGTTGTCGACGGTGATGTAGCAGCCCCAGTGCGGCGGCATCTTCGGTGTCGCATCGGCCGGCATCGCCATGATCCCGGCCACCGAGGTGTCGCCGACCTTGACGACGTGGTACGGGCCGCCGGGCATGTCCAGCGTCTGCAGGGTCCAGCCGAACAGCTGGTGATAGAAGCCGGCCGCCGCCTTCGGGTTCGGGGTCATCAGCTCGCACCAGCTGAACGCGCCGTGGGTCTTCATCGGGTCCATCGCGGTCTCCTCGGAAGTTCGAAGGCATGCTGCGCGGCCGGTGTTCGCGCGTCAAGCCTGCTGGCGGGGCCCTGCGGCACAATCGCCGATCGACCTTCCCAGCCGACCATGAGCCTCGTCTTCCCGCACACCTTCGTCCCGTGGTTTCGCTCGGTCGCGCCCTACATCCACGCGTATCACGGCAAGACCTTCGTGATCGGCATGGCCGGCGAGCTGATCGCCGCGGGCAAGCTCAGCGCCTTCGCCCAGGACCTGTCGATCCTGCACGCGATGGGCATCAAGCTGGTGCTGGTGCACGGCTTCCGCCCGCAGGTGACCGAGCAGCTCAACGCCAAGGGCCACCCCTCGCGCTTCAGCCACGGCAAGCGCATCACCGACCCGATCGCGCTGGACTGCGCCCAGGAAGCCGCCGGCCAGCTGCGCTTCGAGATCGAGGCGGCCTTCTCGCAGGGCCTGCCCAACACGCCGATGGCCAACGCGACCGTGCGCGTGGTGTCGGGCAACTTCCTGACCGCGCGGCCCGTGGGCATCGTCGACGGCGTCGACTTCATGCACAGCGGCGTGGTCCGCAAGGTCGACAGCGCAACCATCCGCCGCGCCATCGACATCGGCGCGCTGGTGCTGCTGTCGCCGTTCGGCTTCTCGCCCACCGGCGAGGCCTTCAACCTGACGATGGAAGACGTCGCCACGCAGACCGCGATCGCGCTGCAGGCCGACAAGCTGCTGTTCATCACCGAGGTCCCCGGCATCCACGAGGACCGCGACGACCCGGAAAGCCCGATCGACACCGAGCTCGCGCTGGCCGACGCCAAGCGCATGCTGGCCGCCCTGCCCGACCCGACCCAGCCGACCGACACCGCCTTCTATCTGCAGCACTGCATCCGCGCCTGCGAAGGCGGCGTCGAGCGTTCGCACATCCTGCCGTTCGCGGTCGACGGCGCGCTGCTGCGCGAGGTCTTCACCCACGACGGCATCGGCACGATGGTGGTCGACGAGAAGCTGGAGAGCCTTCGCGAGGCCACGTCCGATGACGTCGGCGGCGTGCTGCAGCTGATCGAGCCGTTCGAGCGCGACGGCACGCTGGTCAAGCGCAGCCGCACCGAGATCGAGCGCGACATCCAGCTCTACACCGTCATCGAGCACGACGGCATCATCTTCGGCTGCGCCGCGCTCTACCCCTACCCGGAGGCCCGCACCGCCGAGATGGCCGCGCTGACCATCTCGCCGCAGGTGCAGGGTCAGGGCGACGGCGAACGCATCCTCAAGCGGGTCGAGCAACGCGCCCGCATGCAGGGCCTGGACAGCATCTTCGTGCTGACCACCCGCACGATGCACTGGTTCATCAAGCGCGGCTTCGTGCAGGTCGACCCCGACTGGCTGCCCGAGGCCCGCAAGCGCAAGTACAACTGGGACCGGCGTTCGCAGGTCCTGGTCAAGAAGCTGGGCTGAGGCCCGGCCTCACCCGACACGACTAGCCTCCCGCATCCCGAAAGGAAGAAACCATGGCCCGTACCGTTCAATGTGTCCTGCTGAAGAAGGAAGCCGACGGCCTCGACTTCGCGCCCTACCCGGGCGAACTCGGCAAGCGCATCTACGAAGGCGTCAGCAAGGAAGCCTGGCAGCAGTGGCTCAAGCACCAGACCATGCTGGTCAACGAGAACCGCCTGAACCTGGCCGATGCCCGCGCCCGCCAGTACCTGGCGCGCCAGATGGAACGTTTCTTCTTCGGCGAAGGTGCCGACCAGCCGGCCGGCTTCGTGCCGCCCTCGGCCTGAACGAGCGACTGCTCGCCTGAACAAGGGCTGTCCAACCCTCGCACCGAGCGCCGCGCCTGCGGCGCTTTTTTTCGGCCGCCAGCCTTCTGCTTGCAATTGCGAATCGTTCTCGTTTGCTGCTAGGATGGATTCCAGAGCCGGAAAACGCCGGCGCCGATCCACTCCAAGGTCATCCGCCATGAACGCCTCGTCTCTTTCCCGACTGCTCCTCGCCGCCCTGGGCACCGCCACCCTGACGCTGGCCGCACCGCTGGTGCAGGCCCAGGAAAAGGTCCTGAACCTGTACTCGGCCCGTCACTACCAGACCGACGAGGCGCTCTACACCAACTTCACCAAGGCGACCGGCATCCGCATCAACCGGGTCGACACCGACGACGCGGCGCTGCTGCAGCGCCTGAAGACCGAAGGTGCGGCCAGCCCGGCCGACGTGATCCTGCTGGTCGACGCCGCCCGGCTGTGGCGTGCCGAAGCCGACGGCCTGTTCTCGCCGGTGAAGTCGGCCGTGCTGGAACAGCGCATTCCCGCCCAGCTGCGCGGCAAGGATGGCGGCGACGGCTCGCAGTGGTTCGGCTTCTCGACCCGCGCCCGCGTCATCGTCTACAACAAGGCCGACGTGAAGGCCGAGAACGTCGACACCTACGAGAAGCTCGCCGACCCGGTCAACAAGGGCAAGTTCTGCTCGCGCTCGGGCTCGCACCCCTACAACCTCTCGCTGTTCGGCGCCTACCTGGAGCATCTGGGCGACGCCAAGGCCGAGGCCTGGCTCAAGGGCATCGTCGCCAACCAGGCGCGTGACCCAAAGGGCGGCGACACCGACCAGATCAAGGCGGTCGCGACCGGCGAATGTGGCATGACGCTGAGCAACACGTACTACGTCGCCCGGCTGATGCGCTCGACCAATCCGGACGACCGCAAGACGATGGAACAGGTCGGCGTGATCTTCCCGAACCAGAAGACCTGGGGCGCCCACGTCAACGTGGCCGGCGGCGCCGTCGCGAAGAACGCGCGCAACCGCGACGCGGCGATCAAGTTCCTCGAATACCTCTCCAGCGACGACGCCCAGCGCTACTTCGCCGACGGCAACAACGAATACCCGGTCGTCGCCGGCGTGAAGACCGCCAACCCGGCGCTGACCACGCTCGGCAGCTTCAAGCAGGAGCTGATCCCGATCTCGGTCGTCGGGCAGAACAGCGCGAAGGTGCAGCAGATCCTCGATCGCGTCGGCTTCAAGTGATCGGATATGACAGGGTGCAGGCCCGACGTGAGGCAGAGAATTTGCCTAGCACCGATGCCTTCACCCTGTCAAGGAAGTACCCGTCCATCCCCCCCGAACGGTTGACAGTGAACGAGGCGGTACCTATGCTCGCCCGACGTTTTTCACGTTCAACCCAGTGTTTCAATCCCGCAACATCTCGCGCATCCTGCTGGCCGGCCTTCTGGTCGGGTCCGCCGTGTCTGCGTGGTCGGCCCCTGCCGACGGGAACGTGAATGGATCGGGCGTCGGCACGATCACCGCGCCGATCTCCCAGATGGCCACCAGCGGCGCCGATTCGGTCGCCCGCTTCCTGCAGGACTCCGGCGTGCTGGCCAACAGCGAAGGCGGCGGTCAGCTGATCCAGCAGGTGCGCGGCGTCGCCACGGACCTGGTCGTGTCGGCCATGCAGTTCCTGGGCGTCCCCTACAAGCGCGGCGGCACGACCGAGAACGGCTTCGACTGCAGCGGCTTCACGCGGCATGTCTTCGAGAACAGCCTCGGCCTGATCCTGCCGCGTCGTTCGCGCGATCAGGCCCAGAGCCCGAGCCTGTTGCCGATCCGCAAGGAAGAGCTCCGACCGGGCGACCTCGTGTTCTTCAACACGATGCGCAGCGCCTTCTCGCACGTCGGCATCTACGTCGGCGACGGCAAGTTCATCCACGCACCGCGGACCGGCAGTTCAGTCCGGGTCGAGGACATGCGCGAGGCCTACTGGACCAAGCGCTTCAACGGCGCCCGCCGCGCCCCAGGCGCCGCATCGCTGGGTTCCGTCGGCGAAGCCGGCACCGCGCCGAACCTGCGCGCGGAACTGCCGGGCGACAAGCTCCAATAAGGATCACCGGCGCGCCCCGAGCGTGCCCGGGCTCCGGACTAGCCCCGACTGTCGACGGGTGGCCCCCGAAGGCCACAATCGCCGCATGTCCGAGCGCAACATCATCGCCATCACGCCGATCACCGCCACGCCCGCCTCGGGCCTGCGGATGCCCAGACCCGCCACCGGCAGCGTCGCCGGTCTGGCCAGCTGGCAGGACGGCCTCGGTCGTCCCTTGCGCGACCTGCGCATCTCGGTCACCGACCGGTGCAACTTCCGCTGCAGCTACTGCATGCCCAAGGAGGTGTTCGACAAGAACTACGCCTTCCTGCCGCAGAGCCAGTTGCTCAGCTTCGAGGAGATGGCGCGTGTCGCGCGCATCCTCGTCGACCACGGGGTGCAGAAGATCCGGCTGACCGGCGGCGAGCCGCTGCTGCGCAAGAACCTGGAACGCCTGGTCGAGATGCTCGCCATGCTTCGCACGCCCGAGGGGCGGCCGGTCGACCTGACCTTGACGACCAACGGCTCGCTGCTGGCCCGCAAGGCCCGCAGCTTGCGCGACGCCGGCCTGCAGCGTGTCACGGTCAGCCTCGACGCGATGGACGACGCGATCTTCCGCCGCATGAACGACGTCGATTTCCCGGTGGCCGATGTGCTCGATGGCATCGCGGCGGCCGAGGCTGCAGGCCTGGGTCCGATCAAGGTCAACATGGTCGTCAAGCGCGGCACCAATGACCAGGAAGCGCTGCCGATGGCGCGCCACTTCCGCGAACACCACGGCGGCCGGGTCGTGCTGCGCTTCATCGAGTTCATGGACGTCGGCGCGACCAACGGCTGGCGCATGGACGAGGTGGTGCCTTCGGCCGAGCTTCGACAGCGACTCGCCGCAGCCTTCCCGATGCACGCGCTGTCCGCCGCCCAACCCGGCGAGACCGCCGAACGCTGGGGTTATGACGACGGACGCGGCGAGATCGGCTTCATCTCCAGCGTCACCCAGGCTTTCTGCGGCGACTGCAACCGCCTGCGCCTGTCGACCGAAGGCCAGCTCTACCTGTGCCTGTTCTCCGGCCAGGGGCATGACCTGCGCAGCCTCTTGCGTGACCCGGCGAGGCTGGACGACACGGCCATCGCCGACGCCATCGGCGCCCTTTGGCAAGGCCGGCGCGACCGCTACTCCGAGCTGCGCGCGCAGATGCCGGCAGCGCCGGCCGACAGCCCGCGCCGCCGGGTCGAGATGAGCTACATCGGCGGCTGACTCAGCCCTGCACCAGCAGGCAGACGGCGCGGGCCTCGATGGCCTCGCCGCGACCGACCGGGCCCATCCGTTCGGCCGTCTTGGCCTTCACGTTGACCCGCTGGACCTCGATGCCGAGCGCGGACGCGATCCGTTCGCGCATGGCCTCGATGTGCGGCGCCATGCGAGGCGCCTGCGCCACGATGGTGCTGTCGACGTTGACCAGCAGCCAGCCTGCCGCACGGACCGATGCCATTGCCTCGGTCAGCAGCCGGTGCGAATCGGCCCCCGCCAAGCGCGGATCGGTGTCGGGGAAGTGCTTGCCGATGTCGCCCAGTCCGGCCGCGCCGAGCACGGCGTCGGTGATCGCGTGCAGCAGCGCATCGGCATCGGAATGACCCAGAAGCCCTCGGTCATGCGGGATCTTCACGCCACCCAGCCAGAGCGCACGTCCGGGCACCAGGGCATGGGTGTCCCAGCCCTCGCCCACTCGGAGCATCGAAAGGTTCGTCATGCAAGGGATTGTCGGTCCAGCCGGTCACCGACCGATCCGCGCGGCGCTCCGGCCTCAGAGCACGCGCAAGCCTGGCGCTTCGGCGCTGCGAGGCTGGCGGGCGAGCGGCGCACGCGCCGGCAGCCATTGCACCGCGAGCGGGTCCTCGAACACGGCGGCCCGGCGCAGCGCCGATGTGCTGCGCGCCGGATCCATCCCGTGATAAGCGAGATACCAGTGCACGAAGCGTTGCACGCCCTCGGCCAGCGGCATGGTCACGCGCTGTTCGCCCAGGAAATCGCCACCGTGCACCGACTGGGCGCCGTCATCGAGCCCTGCGGCGGCCCGTGCGGCCTCCTCGGGCGTGTCGGCACCCGCGACCGGCATGACCTTGTGGTCGCCGGCGCGACCCAGCGCGACCTCGAGGGCCGCGATGAAGTCGAGCAGCCGGACGGGATCGTGGCTGCCGATGTTCAGCACCCGGGCCGGCGCCTCGCCGGGCTGCAGTCCCGGTTCGGACTGTTCGGTCCGGCGCAACGCCCGTTCGATGCCGCCGACGATGTCGTCGACATAGGTCAGGCCATGACCGATCTCGCCCTCACGGGGATAGACCGGCAGCGGCTCGCCGGTCATCAGGCCACGGGTGAGTTCGTGATAGCCGATGTCGGGACGACCCCAAGGGCCGTAGACCGTGAAGAAGCGCAGCCCCGTCGTCGCGACGCCATGCAGGCGGCTGTAGGCCCGTGCCAGCGTCTCGCCGACGCGCTTGTCGGATCGGCAATCCGAAACACCGACGGTGTTGACGCTGCGGGCGCGACGTTCACAGTCGATGTCCGAACTGCTGGCGTAGACGAGGTGCGGGACCCCGTGCTGACGGCAGCCTTCCAGCACGTTCACGAAGCCCGACAGATGGACCCGCACGGGACCACGCCCCTCGCGCTCGGCGCCGCCTTGCTGGGTCGCCAGGTGGACCACGACGTCGAACTGGCCGGACTGGAAGCAGTTGTCGACTGCAGGCCGGTCGGCGATGTCGAGACGGGCGAAACGGAACCGCGGATGCGACTGGATCCGGGCCAGCCGCGCATAGGTCAGCGCGACGTCGAAGGGATCATCCAGCGCGTCGACACCGACGACCTCGTCGCCATGCGCGAGCAGCGTGCTCGCGACATGCATGCCGATGAAGCCGGCCACACCGGTGATCAGGACCCTCACGAATACCCCTTGACGCGTCGATCGATCCAGATGGACCTGACCTGGACCCGTGCGTGCCGCTCACTGCAGCAGCTGGCTCCGGACCGGATTCGACTGGTCCACCATTATGAGCAGATGAGGCTGAACGGAAAATGGCATCAATTCCCATTTGTCAAGATCAGTGCGCGACACACGCGGCTCCGATCGTGAAAAACGTGACGAAATTCTGCATCAATTGTGCGAGTTTGTGTCAGTAATGCCAGATTCAGTGGGTGAAATCGACCAAATCCAGGACTTTGCGACTGTTCAGACCCGGTCCATGACCACGTCAGCGGTCGACACGGGGCACCCGGCCAGCCACCGGACGTGACAAATCTGACACTTCAGCCACAACCACTGTAGGTCGACCACCGGTTTGCGCCACCCGCATTCAAGGGGGTGGGACGAGGCCGTCGCGCCCACGCAGGGCCGGCAGGAGCCATTCGGCCAGCGCGAAATCGCCCGGCCAGGTCACCTTGACGTTGCAGAGGTGACCGGGCACCAGCCGGGGTGACAGGCCGATCGCCTCGATCGCGCTGGCCTCGTCGGTCACCGCCGAGCCCGCCCGCCCCAGCGCGTCGGCCAGGACGCCGAGCCGGAACATCTGCGGCGTCTGGGCAGCCCACTTGCCCTGCCGGTCGACGGTGGCGATCGACCGGTCGTCGGCCGCCTGCTTGAGCGTGTCGGCAACCGGCAGCGCCAGCAGGCCGCCGACCGGATCGAGCCGGCAGGCGTCGATCAGCGCATCGACCCAGGACGGCTGGATCAGGCACCGCGCCGCATCGTGCACCAGCACCCAGTCGTCGGGCGACGCGCCGCGCGAGAGCAAGGCCTGCAGTCCGGCGGAGACGCTGTCGGCGCGGCTGGCGCCACCGGTGCGCACGGCCCAGTCGGCCGGGTGATCGGGGACGGCGGACTCGAACCGGTCGTCGTCGGGCGACAGCACGACCATCACGCCGTCCAGCCGGTCGACCGCCGCGAGCGCTGCCAGCGTGTGCGCGACCACCGCCCGGCCGGCGACCGGGTGGTATTGCTTCGGACCGCCGACGCCGGCCCGGCTGCCGATGCCGGCACAGGGGACGACCGCGTAGAGCCGGGGCGACGGACACATGCCGGGTTGCATGGGTTCAGCCACCCGACACCGACGACAGGATGCGGCGGTGCAGGCGCCGCACGCCCCACCAGACCGCCAGCGCGATCAGCGGCACCGCAGCGGCCGTCAGCAGGTCCGGTGCGACCGGCAGGTTGGCGGCCTTGGCGCCCTTGGCGAGATAACCGACCAGCCCGGCGCCGTAATAGGTGATGGCCGCGACCGACAGGCCCTCGACCGCGCTCTGCAGCAGCAGCTGGGCTTCCTGGCGCTTGTTCATCGCGTCCAGCAGCGCCTGGCTGCTGCGCTGCTGTTCGACCTCGACGCGGGTTCGCAGCAGGTTGCTGGCGCGCGAGATGCGCTCGGACAGCGCCTGCAGCCGGCGCGCGGCCGCCGAGCAGGTCTGCATCGCCGGCAGCAGTCGCCGGTCCATGAACTCGCCCAGCGTCTGCAGGCCCGACAGGCGCTGCTCGCGCAGTTCGGCGATGCGGCGCTGGACGAGATCCCAGTAGGCCGTCGTCGCCGAGAAACGCGAATGGGTGCGGGCGTAGAGGCCCTCGACCTTCGCCGCCTGCTCGCTCAGACGGCGCAGCAGTTCGGGTTCCTCGGACCGGTGGGCCGTGCGGATCGCCTCGGCGACCTCGGCCAGCTCGCGTTCGGCGCTGGTCAGCGTGGCGCCGACCTCGCGCGCGGCCGGCAGGCCCAGCAGCGCCATCATCCGGTAGGTCTCGATCTCGATGGCGCGCTGCACGGCCCGGCCCAGCCGGCGCGGGTTCATCTTGTCGACCACCACCAGCCAGCGCGCGAAGCCGTCGGCATGCAGGTGGAAGTCGGTGTAGATCTCGGCCTGGCCGTCCATCACCCGGCTGGCCACCAGCGTGTCGTCGGCCAGGCTGGCACGCACCAGCGCCGGCACGCCGTCGTCGTTGATCGCCAGCCCGGCACGCGGCAGCACCAGCACGTGCATGCCGATCAGCCATTGCCCCGGCAAGGCGTGCAGCCAGTCATGCGGCACCTCGGCCAGCGCGATGCGGTCGAAGCCCGTCGGCGGTTCGGTCAGCTGCTTGATGAAGCTGGCGGTGTGGAACTCGGCATGGCGTTCCCAGCGCAGCCGCAGCGGCCCCAGCTCGACGCTCAGGTGGCTGGCCTCGGCCCCGACCTGCGGCAGGTGACGCCGGCGCAGCAGCTCGTTGAGGTGCTCGCGGGCCTGGCTGACCTCCTGGCCGACCCAGCCGATGTGGGTCAGCGCCAGCGGCGCATGCAGACGCTCCTGCGGTCGTGCATGGACCTCGTTGTGCAGCGCCTCGCGCCAGGGGTGCATCGTGTGCATGGGGGGTTCTCCTGGGCGCGGATTATCAGAGCCGGCGGTTGCAGGCCGTGATCAGGATCGCGTGGCGGCGCTGCGGCCCAGGTCCTCGGCCAGGTAGCGGGTGACGCGCGGCAGCGACGGCCCGATGTGGAAGGCCAGCCGCCGCTCGCGCAGGCCGATGTCGGCGGCGGTGAAACGCTCCATGCGGCGCAGGTGCTCGGTCCAGTTCTCGTCGACGAAGTACTCGATGTAGCGACCGGGCTGCGCGGTGTCGCGGAACAGCCCCCAGGACAGCGCGCCCTGGCGCATCCGCGCCAGCCGGGTCTGCTGCATGACCGCACCGAATTCCTCGGCCCGCGCCGGGTCGACCAGGTACTCGACCGTCACCATCACCGGCCCCTGTTCGGGCTCGAAATCGAAGGCGGGATCCGGCACCGCCTGTGCCGGCACGGGGCTCAGGTCCTCGCCGTGTTCACCCTCCAGCCGCAGGTGCCGGGTGGCCAGCAGCGCGACCAGTCCGGCGGCCGATGCCGTCAGCAGCGCCGTGCGGATGTCGAAGCGCCCGGCCACCTGGCCCCACAGCGCGGCACCCGCCGCCGAACCGCCCATCAGCGCCATCTGGTAGACCGCCATGCCACGCGCGCGAACCCAGTTCGGCAAGGCCATCTGGGCCGACATCGTCATCGTGTTGGCGGTGCTGATCCAGGCCACGCCGGCCACCACCAGCGCGAGGGATGCGATCCACAGCGCCGGCGCCCAGGCCACCACGACGGTGACGGCCGCGACGACCAGCGTGCCGACCCGCGCGATGGTGTCGTGGCGGACGCGCTCGCGCAGCTGCGGCACGGTCAGCGCGGCGACCACCGCGCCCACGCCCATCGACGAGACCAGCAGCGTGAAGGACCCGGCTGTGCCGCCGAGCTTGCGCGCCACCAGCGGCAGCAGCGCGGTCAGTGCCGTGCTCTGCAGGAAGAACAGGAAGACCCGCACCAGCACCGCCTTCATGCGCGGGCTCTGCATCACGTGCTGCAGGCCGACCCGCATCGCGCCGACGAAGCGCTCGCCGGGCAAGGCACTGATGCGCGGCGGGCTGCGCCAGCGCAGCACCTGCACGAAGGCCGCCAGCGACAGCAGCGCGTTGACCACGAACACCGCCGCGCTGCCGGCTGCCGCCAGCAAGGCACCGGCGATGACCGGCCCGATCACGCGCGAGATGTTCATCGCCAGCGCCTGCAAGGCCAGCGCCGGTGACAGCCGCTCGCGCGGCACGATCTCCGGCACGATCGCGGCGAACACCGGCCAGCGCATCGCCAGGCCGATGCCGTTGGCAAAGGTCAGCGCCAGCAGCAGATGGGCGTCGAGCGCGTCGGCCAGACTCAAGGTGGCCAGCAGCACCGCGACGCTCGCGACCCACAGCTGCGTGCCGGCAAACCAGCGCCGGCGGTCGACGATGTCGGCCAGCGCGCCGCTGGGCAGGCCGAGCAGGAACACCGGCAGGGTCGACGCGGCCGAGACCAGCGCGACCATCACGGCGCTCTCGGTCAGCTGGGTCATCAGCCAGGCCGCCGCGACGTCGTTCATCCACATCGTCAGGTTGGCGGCCAGCCAGGCCAGCCACAACATGCGGAAGACCGGCAGGCGCAGCGCCTGCAGGGTCGGCGGCATGCGATCCAGCCAGCTGGGTGCGGCGGTCGGAAGGGTCATCGGGCCAGGCTCCGTGAAAGGAAGAAGGGCCTCACCAGCGGTGAGGCCCTCCCGGGTCAGACGGCGATTCTGCCGAGCGCGGCGCCAGGGCACCGCACCCGGTGCAGCGTCAGTCCTCTTCCTGGAACGCTTCCTCGCGCTTGGCGCGGATCGACGGCAGCATCACCACCACGATCATCAGCGCGGCGGCGATCAGCAGGCCGGCCGACAGCGGGCGGGTCAGGAAGGTGCCCCACTCGCCACGCGACAGCAGCAGCGCGCGGCGCAGGTTCTCTTCCATCATCGGGCCCAGGATGAAGCCCAGCAGCAGCGGGGCGGGTTCGCAGCCCAGCTTGTAGAAGACGTAGCCGACCAGCGCGAACAGGGCTCCCGCGAACACGTCGAAGTTGTTGTTGTTCAGCGTGTAGAGGCCGATCGAGCAGAACACGACGATGGCCGGGAACAGGAAGCGGTAGGGCACCGTCAGCAGCTTGATCCAGATGCCGATCAGCGGCAGGTTCAGGATCACCAGCATCGCGTTGCCGACCCACATCGAGGCGATCAGGCCCCAGAACAGCTCGGGGTTGCTGGTCATGACCTGCGGGCCGGGCTGGATGCCCTTGATCGTCATCGCGCCGACCATCAGCGCCATCACCGCGTTGGGCGGGATGCCCAGGGTCAGCATTGGGATGAAGCTGGTCTGCGCACCGGCGTTGTTGGCCGATTCCGGACCGGCAACGCCGCGGATGTTGCCCTGGCCGAACGGCACCTCGCCGGCACGGCCGCGGGTCTTCTTCTCGACCGTGTACGCGGCGAACGAGGCCAGCAGTGCACCACCACCGGGCAGCACGCCCAGGATCGAGCCCAGCGCGGTGCCGCGCAGCACGGCGGGGGTCGCATCCTTGAAGTCCTGCAGCGTCGGCCACAGGCCCTTGACGTCCTTGGTGAAGACCTCGCGGTGCTCGGCCGGACGGCCCAGGTTGGTGATGATCTCGCCGAAGCCGAACACGCCCATCGCGATCGTGACGAAGCCGATGCCGTCGGTCAGCTCGGGGATGTCGAAGCTGAAGCGCGGCACGCCCGAGATCACGTCGGTGTTGATCTGGCCGAGCAGCAGGCCGAGGATGATCATCGAGATGGCCTTGAGCAGCGAGCCCGAGGCCAGCACGACGGCACCGATCAGGCCCAGCACCATCAGGCTGAAGTACTCGGCCGGGCCGAACTTGAAGGCCAGTTCGGTCAGCGGCGGCGCGAAGGCCGCGATGATGATGGTGCCGACGCAGCCGGCGAAGAACGAGCCCAGGCCGGCGGCAGCCAGCGCCGCACCGGCGCGACCGCGACGGGCCATCTGGTAGCCGTCCAGCGCGGTGACGACCGACGAGGCCTCACCGGGCACATTGATCAGGATCGCGGTGGTCGAGCCGCCGTACTGGGCGCCGTAGTAGATGCCGGCCAGCATGATCAGCGCGGGCGTGGCGTCGAGCGAGTAGATCGACGGCAGCAGCATCGCGATGGTGGCGACCGGGCCGAGGCCGGGCAGCACGCCGATCAGGGTGCCGAGCACGGCGCCACCGAAGGCGTAGGCCAGGTTGATCCAGGTGAACGCGACGCCGAAGCCGAGCGAGAGGTTGTGCAGCAGTTCCATGACGGGTCTCTCCTCAGGCGCCGGCCGCAGCGGCAAAGATCGTCGGCCAGACCGGGATCGTCAGGCTCAGGCCCTTGACGAACACGACCCACGACATGGCGGTCAGGATGGTGGCGTTCAGCAGCGCATCCTTCCAGTGGAACTCGTCACCGGCCAGCGACACGATGAACACGAGCAGCGGCAGCGTGATGACCATGCCCAGGCGCGGCAGGGCGACGCCGAAGATGACCAGCGCCAGGATCATGATGATCAGCGGGCGCCAGGCCCACGGACCGATGCGGTCGCCGTCCTCCGTCTCGATGGTCATCGCGCCGAACAGCACGAAGGCGCCCAGGATGGCCATGAGCACGCCCAGGCCGAAGGGGAAGTAGGCCGGACCGGGGCGGGCCGAGCTGCCGAAGCTGTAGTTCAGCGAGCCCCACGCGAATGCGATGCCCACCACGATGAACATCAGCCCGGACCAGAAATCCTTCTGGCTCTTGATTTGCATGAACGAGTCTCCTCTAGTTGGAATCCAGATGCCAAGCGATTCTAGGAACCGCCCTTGCACCCCCCGGTGTGGATTCCACTTAGCGGAGAACGCTGGACAACGCCGCGTCAGGCGTCCCATGCCGGCGTCGAGCGCAGCACCTCTTCCATCGTGGTGTGGCCGGCCGCGACCTGGCGCAGCCCGGCCAGGCGCAGCGGCAGCAACCCTTCGCGCAGCGACTGGCGGCGGATGCGGGTCAGGTCGGGTTGTTCCTGCACCACCGCACGCAGCTCCGGCGACAGCAGCATCAGCTCGAACAGGCCGCGTCGACCGCGGTAGCCGGTCTGCCGGCAGGCCTCGCAGCCGATCGGCTTCTGCGGCCGGAACGGCGCACCCTCCTCGCCCACCGTCAGGCCCGGCATGGCCGCCTGCAGCAGGGCGGGCGTGACCGCCGTGTCGCTCTGCCGGCAGGCCATGCACAGCTGTCGCACCAGCCGCTGGGCCAGCACGCCGATCACGGTGGCGTTGAGCAGGTAGGCCGGCACACCCAGGTCGAGCAGCCGGGTGATGGCGCTGGCCGCGTCGTTGGTGTGCAAGGTGCTGAAGACGAGGTGGCCGGTCAGAGCGGCCTGCACGGCCATCTCGGCGGTCTCGAGATCGCGGATCTCGCCGACCATGATGATGTCCGGGTCCTGCCGCATCAGCGTGCGCACGCAGGCCGCGAAGTCGAGGTCCAGCCCGGGCTGCACCTGGGTCTGGTTGAACGAGGGCTCGATCATCTCGATCGGATCCTCGACCGTGCAGACGTTGACCTCGTCGGTCGCCAGGCCCTTGAGCGTCGCGTACAGCGTGGTCGTCTTGCCACTGCCGGTCGGGCCGGTGACCAGGATGATCCCGTGCGGCTGGCCGACCAGCTGCTGCCAGCGCTGCGCGTCCGGTGCCGCGAAGCCCAGCGCCTCGACCGGCTGCACCGCCGTCTCGGGGTCGAAGATGCGCATCACCAGCTTCTCGCCGAAGGCCGTCGGCAAGGTCGACAGCCGCATCTCGATCTCATCGCCACGCGGGCTGCGGGTCTTGATGCGGCCGTCCTGGGCGCGCCGTCGCTCGACCACGTCCATGCGGCCGAGCAGCTTGATGCGCGCGGTCACCGCCGACATCACCGTCGACGGCAGGTGGTAGACGGTGTGCAGCACGCCGTCGATGCGCAGCCGGATCACGCCCTGGTCGCGCCGGGGCTCGACGTGGATGTCCGATGCGCGCTGCTCGAAGGCGTAGTTCCACAACCAGTCGACCAGCTGCACGACGCCCTGGTCGTTGGCATCGAGCGGCTTGGACGAGCCCATGTCGACCAGCTGCTCGAAGCTGGCGATGGCGCTGATCTCGCCGCTCTTCTGGGCGTTGCGGACCGAGCGCGCGACGCTGTAGAAGTCGCTCGTGTAGCGGGTGATGTCGCCCGGGTTGGCCAGCACCAGCCGGACGGTCTTGCGGGTGTGCGCCGCGATCTCGGGCACCCAGTCGACCTCCAGCGGCTCGCAGGTCGCCACCGTGACCTCCTGCGGTCCGACCTGCACCGGCAGGATGCGGCGCTTCTCGGCATAGCCGGCCGACATGACCTCGGTGACACGCGCCACGTCGACCTTCAGCGGATCGATGCGCAGGTAGGGCAGGCTCATGCGATGAGCCAGCCAGCGGGTCAGCGCCTCGACGTCCAGTGCCTCGCCGTTGCGGGCATGACGCAGGCCGGCGCCAGCCAGCCGGACCAGCGGATGCAGGCTGCTGCTGCCGGTCAGGCGCTGGGCCAGCGTGGCGGCCTCGGCGGCGCTGACCACGCCGTCCTCCAGCAGCCAGCCGACCAGCTGGCGCCAGGTCAGCGGGCCGCCGGCCGGGCGGCTCGTCTCGCTGGACGAGGCCAGGTGGACCCGTCGCGCCGGCGGGCGGCCGTCGGTCCCGGCGCCCGGACCCGGCCCCTTGCCGGAACCGCCATCGCGTGAGGTGGTCATCGCGTTCTTCCCTCGTCAGACGTTCGAAGGGCCGTCAGCCGGGTCCGACGTCGCCGCAGCCTTGGCCGCGCGTTCGGCCGGCACCCGGCGCAGCAGCCGCGTCCACAGCGGTGCGTCCAGCCCGGTGCGGGCCTCGATGACGCGGGCGCGGTCGGCCAGCACGGCCGCATCGGGCCAGTCCTCGCCCTTGAGCGCCAGCACGACGGTGTTGCCCTCCTCGGTCGCCGCGACCACGCGCACGCTGCCGCCGCCTTCGGCGAACACCGACTCGATCCGGCGGGCGCTGCGCGCGAACTTCGAGCTGCGGCCGAACAGGTTGACGCTCAGCACGCCACCCGGCGCCAGGCAGGCGTGGCAGGCGGCGTAGAAGTCGACGTCGTCCAGCACCGGCGCGGCGGCCTGGTGGTCGTAGAGGTCGACACACAGCGCGTCGACCGTGCCGGCATTCGCGGCATCGCGGACCCAGTCGCCGGCATCGCCGTAGACGACGGTCAGGCGCTCGTCGTTGGCCGGCAGGCGGAACCACTGGCGGCAGGCCGCGATGACCTGCGGGTTCAGCTCGACGGCGGTCGCGCGCAGGCCCAGTTCACCGTGGCAGTAGCGGGTCAGCGTGGCCGCGCCCAGGCCCAGCTGCGCGGTGTGCAGCTCGGGCGCATCACCGTCCCATCGCGCCGGGTCGTGCAGCAGCAGCCAGGACATCATGCGGCGCACGTACTCCAGCTCGATCACGCGCGGCTTGCGCACCCGCATGGCGCCCTGGACCCAGGGCGTGTGGCCCAGGTGCAGGTAGCGCACGCCGTCGAATTCGGAGACGGACGCCTCGGGCGGCTTGCCGTTGCTGCGGCGGGAGCGCGGCCGTGTCTCGGCCGTCGGGGTGGGATCACGTTGGTCGCTCACGGGGTCCTTGTCGGTGGTTCAGCATCGATCGTAAGCGGCGCCAGCACGGCCGCCCAGGCCGCCAGCTTGCGCTCGAACGACCAGCTGGCGTGGGCCGGGCTGGTCGACGGCAGGCGGTGCACCGGCAGGCCCAGCGAGCGGGTGACGCGCATCGAGCGGGCCGACTCGCCGCCGTTGTGCGCCAGCGCCTGCAGCTTCGGCAGGCGGCGGGCCAGGCCGATCAGGTCGTTGGGCTCGGCCGCCTCGATCGCGCTGTCGAGGCTGCCCTCGCGCCGGCAGGCCGCGTGGACGTCCCAGAGGCCGAGCCCGTGCGACCGCGCCAGCGCCAGCCGCTGCGGGTAGTCGAAGGTCGCGATGTCGACACCCCACAGCGCGCCCAGGATCGGCCAGAACTGGTTGCGCGGATGAGCGTAGTACTGCTGCGCCGCCAGCGACGCCGCACCCGGGAAGCTGCCCAGCACCAGCACGCGCGTGTCGGCGTCGACCACCGGCGCCAGGCCGACCAGGCGGGGGCCGGCCTCAGCCATGCCGGTCCAGCCACGCGGCCAGCCTGGGCAGCGCGGCGCGGGCGTTGGCGGTCGTCAGCGCCGCCAGCTCGGCGGTCGACAGCCCGCGCAGCGCCGCCAGCTCAGCCGCGATGCGGGGCAGTTCGGCTGGCTCGTTGCGCGAGACCGCACCGGCCGCCCGCTCGGCCGCCGTGCGGTAGAGCCAGTGCGGCGGGATGTCGGGCGCGTCGGTCTCCAGCACCAGCGCCTCGGCCGGCAGGCTGGCGGCCAGGCGGCGGATCTGCAGCGCGCGGTCGAAGGTCAGCGCGCCGCCGAAGCCAAGCTTGAAACCCAGGTCGACGAAGGCACGCGCCTGCGTGTCACTGCCGTTGAACGCATGGGCGATGCCACCGCGCAGCCGCGGCCGGCGCCGCAGCTGCTGGAGCAGCAGGTCGGCTGAACGCCGCACGTGCAGGATCACCGGCAAGTCGAACGCCACGGCCAGGTCGAGCTGGGCGGCATAGAAACGCTCCTGAAGCGCCGCGTCCAGGCCTGGCACGAAGCCGTCGATGCCGATCTCGCCGACGGCGACCAGCTGCGGATCGTCGATCGACGCCCGCAGCGCGCCGGCCAGCCGCTCCAGCGCGTCATCCGGCTCGTCGGCCACGTAGAGCGGATGCAAGCCCAGCGCATAGGTGTCGCCGTGCCGGTGCGCCAGCGCGCGCACCGCGTCCAGCCAGCGGCTGGCGACGGCCGGGATCACCAGGCAGGCGACGCCGGCCGCGCGGCTGCGGGCGTGCACGGCGTCGCGGTCGGGCGCGAACTCGTCGGCATCGAGGTGGCAATGGGTGTCGATCCAGGTCGGCACGGGTGCGGTGGCAGACATGCCGCGATGATGCCGCCGCCCCGCCCGGTCGGCCCCGGACTGGCAAGCCCAAGCGTGGCGTGCTAACTTGCAGCCATGCCGGCCGGGGCGGTTGGCGCAGGGGTGCCGATGACACGCAGACCCAGGTACAGCCGAGCGGCCGGAGCGCTCGCCGCCGATCAGGCGAGCACGGCGGCGCAGCCGTCTACCTCGTCCGACACGACCGCACCCACCGATGCGCAAGCCCGCCCGGGCCGCCTGCAACGCCTGAAGACCTGGCTGCAGACCCCCGCCGCGATGTGGGGCGCCTGGGCGCTGATGGCGCTGGCGATGCTCGGCGCCTGGCAGTGGCAGGTGCGCCACGCACCGCCGGTCATCACGCAACAGGACATCGACCGCGCGGTGCTGCAGACGCTCGACACCCAGCCGCTGACCGCCGCCACGCGCAAGGCCGCCGACAAGATCCTGCCGTCCGTCGTGCGGGTGGTCGCGCAGTCGGACGACGACACCGAGTCGCCGTCGTCCAAGGCCGCAGGCGCACCACGCCAGAAGCCGCTGGTGCCCGGCCCGGGCGGCAAGCTGCGGCCGGGCGGCAAGGTCGCCAAGCCCACGGCGGGCGACGACGACGAGGACAACGGCCACCACCGCCGCGGCGTCGGCACCGGCGTGGTGATCGTCGAGACCGGCGTGATCCTGACCAACTACCACGTCATCGAGGGCGCCCGCCGCGTCACCGTGACCTTCTGGAACGGCATGGAAGCCGAGGCCCGCATCGTCAGCGTGCAACCGCACCAGGATCTGGCGGTGCTCAAGGCCAGCAAGATCCCCGACGACCTGCAGCCGGCCACGCTGCGCGGCAGCGGAGATCTCGGGCTCGGTGACACGGTCGTGGCGGTGGGCTACCCCTTCGGCATCGGGCCGAGCGTGTCGGCCGGCGTGGTGTCCGGACTGGACCGCGAGTTCCGCTCGCCGGAAGGTCGCCAGACGCTCAGCAAGCTGATCCAGTTCGACGCCGCCGCCAACCCCGGCAACTCCGGCGGGCCGCTCGTCAACGCCCAGGGCGAGGTGGTGGGCATCGTCACCGCCATCCTCAACCCGACCCCCGCGCGCACCTTCATCGGCATCGGCTTCGCCGTGACGATCGAGAGCGCGGCCGGTGCGGTCGGCTTCCCGCCGTTCTGACCCGATCCGATCCCGACTCGACCCGAGGACCACCATGACCGATCGCCCGCAGGACCTGCCCGTCGCCGCCCCCGACGACCCCGCCGCGCTGATGGAGCGCATCCTCTACGAGGTCAAGAAGGTGGTGGTCGGCCAGGACAACTTCCTCGAACGGGTGATGGTGGCGATGCTCGCGCAGGGTCACCTGCTGGTCGAGGGCGTGCCCGGGCTGGCCAAGACGCTGACCGTCAAGACGCTGGCGCAGGCGGTGCACGGCCAGTTCAAGCGCATCCAGTTCACGCCCGACCTGGTGCCGGCCGACCTGGTCGGTACCCGCATCTACAGCCAGAAGAGCGGCGAGTTCAGCACCGCGCTGGGCCCCGTCTTCACCAACCTGCTGCTGGCCGACGAGATCAACCGCGCGCCGGCCAAGGTGCAGAGCGCCCTGCTGGAGGTGATGCAGGAACGCCAGGTGACGATCGCGGGCGTCAGCCACAAGGTGCCCGAGCCCTTCCTGGTGATGGCCACGCAGAACCCGATCGAGACCGAAGGCACCTACCCGCTGCCCGAGGCGCAGGTCGACCGCTTCATGATGAAGGTGCTGGTCGGCTACCCGAGCGAGGAAGAGGAGTTCGTGATCGTCCAGCGGGTTACCGGCGCGGCCGTGGCGGTCGCGGCGGTGGCCGACACCGGCCAGCTGTCGGCGCTGCAGAAGGCCTGCCGCGAGGTCTACGTCGACCCGTCGCTGGTGCAGTACGCCGTCAAGCTGGTCTCGCTCGGACGCGATCCGGTGCGCGGCGGCCTGCCGTCGCTGGCACCGCTGCTGGCCTTCGGCGCCAGCCCGCGCGCCACCATCGGCCTGGTCGAAGGCGCCCGCGCGCTGGCGATGCTGCGGGGCCGCAGCTACGCGCTGCCCGAGGACCTGGTCGACCTGGTGCCCGACGTGCTGCGCCACCGCCTGGTGCTGAGCTACGAGGCGCTGGCCGAGGGCCTGGACGCCGATGCGCTGATCCGCCGCATGCTGGACCACCTGCCCGCGCCGCCGCGTCCGCTGGCCCATGCCGAAGGGGCCTGACGGTGGCCCGCAACCCCGTCCGCCAGCATCTGCATGAGCGCCTGCTCGGGCTGGTCTGGCCGCGTCGGAAGACCGCTGCCGGCACGGGACCGTCAACCGCCGATGGCGCCTTGCCGAGCCCGTCCGGGCCGGTCGACGCCCACCGCGCCAGCGCCGCCATCGGCCCGGCCGATGCGCTGTTGCGGCGGCTCGAATGGACCGTGCTGCGCCGCCTCGACGGCCTGCTGCAGGGCGACTGCCGGACGCTGATGCGCGGCGCCGGCCTCGATCTGGCCGACCTGCGCGAGTACCAGCCGCACGACGACGTGCGCCACATCGACTGGAACGTCACCGCCCGGGTCGACCAGCCGCACGTGCGCCAGTTCCAGGAGGACCGCGACATGACGGCGGTGTTCCTGCTGGACCTCAGCGCGTCGGTCAACTGGGGATCGGTGCTGCGCGCCGGCGAGGCCGAGGTCCGCACCAAGCAGCAGGTCGCCACCGAGCTGGTCGCCCTGCTGGCACGGCTCTACACCCGCGCCGGCCACCGCATCGGCGCGCAGATCTACCGCCAGGCCGACCAGCGCGCCGAGGAACTGCCCGCACGCGGCGGACGCAGCCAGGTGCTGCAGCTGATCTCGCGCATGGCCCGTTCGGTCGACGCGGCGAAGGCGCCGGCCCGGTCGACGGCCCCGCGTCCGGCCGGCTCGTCGGGCTGGTTCCGGCGCCGGCAGCCCGCTGCGGGCGCGCCGACCGATGCGGCCGAATCGACCCGCCTGGCCGACCTGCTGATCGCCGCCGAACACCGCCTGCGCCGCCGCACCACGGTCGTCGTCGTCTCGGACTTCATCAGCCAGCCCGGCTGGCAGGCGCCGCTGGCGCGCCTCGCCTTGCGCCATGACGTCGTCGCGGTGCGGCTGGGCGATCCGTCCGAGCACACCTTGCCGGCGATGGGCCTGGTGCTGCTGCGCGACGCCGAAAGCGGCGACGAACTGCTGATCGACACCGACGACCCGGCCCTGCGCGCGCGCCATGCCGCGCTGGCCGCCGAGCGCGAAACCGCCTTGAGGCAAGGGCTGACGGCGGCCGGCGTCGACACGCTGGAACTCGACACCGCCGAACCGCTGCTCGACACGCTGCGCCGCTTCCTGGACCTGCGCCGGGTCCGGCAACGCCAGGGTGCGGCCGGATCGGCGCTGGCCGGGGGCCGCCGGCCGGGCCCGACCCCGAACACGTCACCGTCCACGTCACCGACCTCCCCCGCGACGCCGAGGCCCCGATGAACCCGACCCTCGAATCCCTGCTGCAGCACGCGCCGCTGAGCTTCCTCTGGCCCAGCCTGCTGTGGGCGCTGCTGCTGTGGCCGCTGATCGTGCTGGCCTACTGGTGGCTGCTGCGGCGGCGCAAGCGCCAGGTCGTGCGGGTCGCCAGCCTGGGCCTGATCCGGCAGGCGGCCGGCCCCGGCGGCGCGTGGCGGCGTCATGTCCCGCCGGCCCTGATCGGGCTGGCGCTGCTGCTGCTGCTGGCCGGTCTGGCCCGGCCGGTGGCGGTGCTGACGCTGCCGCTGCGCGACCAGACGCTGCTGCTGGCGATGGACGTGTCGGGCAGCATGCGCGCGACCGACGTCGAGCCGAACCGGCTGGTCGCCTCGCAGAACGCGGCCAAGGCCTTCGTGCAGGACCTGCCCCGGCATGTGCGCGTGGGCGTCGTCAGCTTCGCCGGCACGGCCGCCGTCGTGCAGGCGCCGACCCACAGCCGCGAGGACGTCATCGCCGCGATCGACCGCTTCCAGCTGCAGCGCGGCACCGCCATCGGCAGCGGCATCGTGCTGAGCCTGGCGACGCTGTTCCCCGAAGCCGGCATCGACCTGTCGGAGATCACCGGCGAGCGCCGCATGCCCAAGCCGCTGGGCGCCGAGAAACAGGCGCAGGACGGGTTCAAGCCGGTTGCGCCGGGCAGCTACGGCTCGGCGGCCATCATCCTGCTGACCGACGGGCAGCGGACCACCGGCATGGACCCGATGGACGCGGCCAAGCTGGCCGCCGACCGGGGCGTGAAGGTCTACACCGTCGGCTTCGGCACCACCAACGGCGAGATCATCGGCTTCGAGGGCTGGAGCATGCGGGTCCGGCTGGACGAGGCGACGCTGAAGAACGTCGCCAACCTGACCCAGGCCGAGTACTTCTACGCCGGCAGCGCCAGCGACCTGAAGAAGGTCTACGACACGCTCAGCAGCCGGCTGGTGTTCGAGCGCAAGGAAACCGAGATCAGCGCGCTGGTGGCCGGTGCCGCCGGCCTGCTGGTGATGCTGGCCTGCGGGCTCAGCGTGGCGTGGTTCGGGCGCGTCATCTGACGACGCGGCCGGCCGGCCGTGCAGATTTCGTCGAAGCTCGGTCAAACTCCCGGCCGCGCGCGGCGGACCGGCGTCGGCGCCGACGAAAATCCGGTCGTCTGAACTGCGGGCCCGGGCCCGACGACCTGCACGCGCCATGAGGGACAGCTCCGAGATGACCGCCCCGGCCGAGGCCTCCGCGCCTGCGGCCGAGCCGGCGGCCATTCCCGCGCGCCCGGCATCGCCCGCGCCGCGCGAGCGCATCTCGCGCAGCCCGCACGGCTTCGCGCCGACGCAGCCGCAGTCCATCACCAGCTTCGTGGCCGGCATCGCCGAACCGCTGCTGTCGGTGCTGGCGCTGCTGGTCATCACCGCACTGGCCGGCGAACGCATCGACCGCGCCACGCAGTTGCTCAGCCTGGGCGTGCTGGTGCTGACCTTTCCCGGCACCAACCGCTTCCACGTCGCGCCGCTGGCCGCCTTGCAGGGCATCGTCTCGTCCTGGCTGGTGGTCTGCAGCGTGCTGGCGCTGGTGGGCTTCGCGACCGACTCGATCCACTTCTACACGCCCGAGGTGCTGGTCGCCTGGCTGCTGGTGGTGCCGCTGCTGCACCTGGGCCTGGCGCTGTCGGGCCATGCCCTCTTGCGCCGCATGGCCCGCAACCCGGCCCTGCGCCGCGCCGCACTGGTGATCGGCGCCGGCGAGGTCGGCCAGCGCATGGCGGCGGTGCTGCGCAACCGGTCGGCGGTCGGCTACGACTTTGTCGGCTACATCGAGGACCGCGACCTCGAACGCGTGCCGGGCGTGCGCGCCGATGACATCCAGGGCACGCTCGCACAGATCGGCGACGTCATCGAGCGCCTGGGCGTGCGCGACGCCTACATCACGCTGCCGCTGGGCGCGCAGCCCCGCATCACCCGGCTGGTCGGCGCGCTGCAGGACGCCGCCTGCACGGTCTACTTCGTGCCCGACGTGATGCGCGTGCAGGTCATCCAGGGACGTGTCCGCAACATCGACGGCGTGCCGGTGGTCGGCCTGCTGGAAAGCCCGTTCATCGGCACCAACGCGCTGCTCAAGCGCGCCAGCGACCTCGTGCTGGCCACGCTGATCCTGCTGCTGATCGCGCCGCTGATGGTGCTGATCGCGCTGGTCATCCGCCTCAGCTCACCCGGACCGGTGTTCTTCCGCCAGCGCCGCCACGGCCTCGACGGCCGCGAGATCGTGGTCTACAAGTTCCGCTCGATGACGACGATGGACAACGGCGCCGTGGTGCGCCAGGCCACCCGCGACGACGACCGCATCACCCCCTTCGGCCGCTTCCTGCGCCGCACCTCGCTGGACGAGCTGCCGCAGTTCATCAACGTGCTTCAAGGCCGCATGAGCATCGTCGGCCCACGCCCGCATGCGCTGGCCCACAACGAGCAGTACCGCGAGCTGATCAAGGCCTACATGGTCCGCCACAAGGTCCGCCCCGGCATCACCGGCTGGGCCCAGGTCAACGGCAGCCGCGGCGAGACCGACACGACCGAGAAGATGGCCGAGCGCGTCCGCCTGGACCTGGAATACCTGCGCAACTGGAGCCTCGCCCTGGACCTGCGGATCATCGCGAGGACGGCCGTGGTGGCGTTCTTCGATCGGCGCAACGCCTACTAGGCTACGCAAGTGCGTCGCCGGAGGGCGACGGGGGATGAACCCCTAACCCTACCCTCTCCCGCAAGGGGAGAGGGGTTCTTGCCTCGTGTTGATCGGTGTTGCTGGCGGTGGCTCATCCAATGAGCCAGTCACCACACCACAACCCCTCTTCAGCGAAACACCCTTGCGAAGTAGTCATCCCTCTCCCCTTGCGGGAGAGGGACCGAGGGTGAGGGGTTTCTCGCCAGCCGCGCCGACCCACCGCCCACCAAATGCGTCGCCGGAGGGCGACGCGGGATGAACCCCTCACCCTACCCTCTCCCGCAAGGGGAGAGGGAGTCTTGCCTCGTGTTGATCGGTGTTGCTGGCGGTGGCTCATTCGATGAGCCAGTCACGACACCACGACGCCTCTTCAGCGCGACAACCTTGCCAAGTGGTCATCCCTCTCCCCCTGCGGGAGAGGGACCGAGGGTGAGGGGTCTCCCGCCCACGCGCCTCACATCAACAGATGCTCACCCGCGTTCTCGCCACCCAGGATGACGTAGTTGACGCGCCGCAGGTCGCCCAGCACCTTGCCGCCGGCGTAGCTGATCGAGCTTTGCAGGTCTTCCTGCATCTCGCGCAGCGTGTCGGCCAGCTTGCCCTTGACGGGTTCGAGGATGCGCTTGCCCTCGACGTGCTTGTATTCGCCCTTGTTGAAGTCGCTGGCCGAGCCGTAGTACTCCTTGTAGAGCTTGCCGTCGACTTCCACGGTCTGGCCGGGTGACTCCTCGTGGCCGGCGAACAGCGAGCCGACCATCACCATCGCCGCGCCGAAACGCACGCTCTTGGCGATGTCGCCGTGGTGGCGGATGCCGCCGTCGGCAATGATCGGCCTGGTCGCCACACGGGCACACCACTTCAGCGCGCTGAGCTGCCAGCCGCCCGTGCCGAAGCCGGTCTTCAGGCGCGTGATGCAGACCTTGCCCGGGCCGATGCCGACCTTGGTGGCGTCCGCGCCCCAGGCCTCGAGGTCGATCACGGCCTCGGGTGTACCGACGTTGCCGGCGATCACGAAGGTGTCGGGCAGGCGGGTCTTGATGTGGCCGATCATGCGGCGCACGCTCTCGGCGTGGCCGTGGGCGATGTCGATGGTGATGTAGTCGGCGCCGACCCCCGTGCTGGCCAGCCGGTCGATCACCGCGTAGTCGGCTTCCTTGACGCCCGAGCTGATCGAGACGAACAGGCCGGCCTCGCGCATGTCGCGGGCGAAGGCGACGGCGTCGAGGTCGAAGCGGTGCATCACGTAGAAGTAGCCGTGGTCGGCCAGCCAGCGCGCGATGCGCTCGTCCAGCACCGTCTTCATGTTGGCCGGCACGACCGGCAGCTTGAAGCGGCGGCCGCCGAACTCGATGGACGGATCGCACTCGCTGCGGCTCTCCACGCGGCATTGGCGCGGCAGCAGCAGGACGTTGTCGTAGTCGAAGATTTCCATGGCAGAAGGCTCTCGTCAGTTCACGCCGCGCCGTTTCGGCGTCGTCGTCGCGCGTCGGGCGCAGCGTGGTGTCACAGCGGCGTTGTTGCAGTGCCGCCGCAAGGCTGCGAGCGCTTGACCTGGGACCGGCCCTCGCCTTCCGGAAGCCGCCAGCGAGGGCGGTGGGAGGCATCGGGAACCGGGCTCAGAATTTGGGCCCGGTGACTGATTTTACGCATCGCCCGCCAGCCCGGCGAGCGATGCCCCACGCCTCAGTGGTGACGGTTGCGCGGCGGTGGCAGTCCGGCCCAGCCGCTGTTGCGCGGCAGGTCCATCGACAGGTCCAGCGGCAGGTCGTGGCGCTGGCCGCTGAGCGGTGCGTTGATCTGGCCGTTGATCTGGCGCGGCGCCGAATCGGGGCCGGGCATCTCGGCGGTGTGGCCGGCGGGATGGCGCAGTTCGCGCAGGCCGTCGGGGATGGTGGCCGGGTGGTCGTCCATCATCCCGGAGAGCTGGAAGCGCGACATCACCTCGGTGCCGAGCGTGCCCATGTCGCTGAGCGCCGAATCGGTCCACTCCAGCATGTCGCGGGTCTCCATGCCCGACAACGAGGTCGGCGCGCCATCGCGGTCCGACGGTTCCGCTTCCAGCGACGCGCCGGGCTGCGAGCTGACGTCGACAACCAGCTGGTCGCCGCCCGACAGCCGGGCCTCGATCAGCGCCTGTTCGGCGCGTTCGACCAGGTCGACCTCGTCGAAGTGACGCCGGTAGCCGGCCAGACCCAGGCTCAGCGTCAGGCCGCCGGCCTCGTCGCCGGCCGTCGCGCTGGCGCGCTGCAGCGCACGGCGCAGGCGGCCCAGCACCTCGCTGGCGCCGCGCAGGTCGGTCGACGGCAGCAGCATCGCGTAGGACTGGATGCCGATGCGCGCGACCAGGTCGTTCTCGCGCTCGCAGGCACCCGCCAGCAGGCGGGCGATGCGGCGCACGGCCGACTCGCTGGCACGGCTGCCCTTGGCCTGCATGTAGGCCGGGAAATGGTCGATCTCGGCCAGCACCAGGCTGAGGTTGTCGCCGGCACGGCGGGCGCACAGCGCCTCGGCGCGCAGCCGTTCATCGAAGCCCTGGCGGTCGGCCAGACCGGTGGTGGCATCCGTCCCGCCCAGGCGCTGCACGCCCGACAGCCGCGCCCGCGGGCCGGCCGGGTCGACGAGGCTCAGCACGACGCCATCGGACAGCGGCGAGACATGCACCGCGATCGGCCGCAGCGCCGCGCGGTCATCGCCCGACGCACTGCCCAGCAGCCGCTGCAGCTCGCGCGGCGAACCGCCATGCATCGTGGCGACACATTCGGCGGCCAGGTCCAGCTTGGCCCAGGCCGGCAAGGCGCTCTCGACCGTGCGGCCGACCAGCGTGTCGACGTCCAGACCGAGCAGACGACCGAGCGCCGGATTGGCCAGCGTGATGCGCCAGTCGCGCACGACCTGGCGTTCGTCGAGCAGCGCGCGCAGCCCCAGCGTCGCCACCGGGCTGGCCTGCAGGACATGGTCGACATGCTGGTGTCGCCACTCGTGGACCCGGCGGTCGATCAGCAACCATTCGCGCCCTTCGCCGTCGCGCAAGGGCAGCAGCAGTTCGCGCCAGCTCAGCACGGCCTGGCCGGGCGGCGCCCATTCGATGCGGCAACGCGGCCGGCGGGTGTCGAGCACCTCGATCGCGGCGGCGTGCAGGGCTTCGGCACCGTCCCAGCTCGACAGCAGCCGGCCGGCCAGATCGACCTCGCACTGCGCCAGATGCACGAGACCCTGGCGCCGCACCAGCAGATCCTGCGGACCTTCGCGGCGCAGCAGCAGCCAGTGGCCGGCCATGGCCGACCAGCGCTGGCCTTCGAAGGCGGAAGGGTCGACTGGCTTGCCGGGCGACCTCAGGGCTTGCCAGGCCTTCAGCAGCAAGGCCTGGTCGGCCTGGATGACCGTGGCGGTGATATCGGGGGTCCCGGCAGGAACGGCGTTGACGGCAGTCGAGGGCGGCATGTCGCGCAGGTTCAGTTCTATCGCGCCGGACAGCGGGCACTGGCGCTGCGTGCAGGCATGCACGATGGCGCCGGGCCAGCATAGCCACGCCCCTGGGGGTGACCTATCCCCGATTCAGGCGAACAGGCTGGGCAGGTGAACGGTGGATGATTTGCCGACTCGGGCGCCCTCACCCTGCAGCCACGCCTGGGCGCGGTCACGACCGAGGTCGCGCAGTTTTTCCAGAAAGGGCCGGTGCGCCAGCAGCTTGGTCTCGCTGGCCAGCGGGCCGAGGGCGTCCTGGGCATCGATCAGGTGCCAGCGCAGGCGACGCAGACGACGCTGGCGCGGCCCGGCGCACGCAGCGGCGAACCAGCCGTCGGCGACGGCCGCATCGCAGGCGGCACCGAGGGCGGCGGCCTCGCAGCGGAAGGTCGCGTTGAAGGCGATCTCGGCGGCGCGGGCCCGGATCTCCGCGACGCTGGTCGGCGCCCTTGCACCCGGTGCGGCCCAGGCCAGCGGGCTGAGCATGACGATCAGCAGGTCGTCGGCCTGCGGCCCGGCCACCGGTTCGACCAGCGGCGACAGGGCCGGGTTGGCGCTGTAGCCGCCGTCCCAGCAGGCCTCGCCGCCGACCTCGACGGCGTGGTGCAGCGTCGGCAGGCAGGCCGAGGCCATCGCCATGTCGACCGTCAGCTCGTGTTCGCGGAACAGCCGCAGCGCGCCGGTCCGCACCGCCGTCGCGGCGATGTGCAGGCGCACCGGGCTGGCGGCGCGCAGGCGCTCGAAATCGACACATCGCAGCAGCAGCTCGCGCAGCGGGTTCAGGCCCAGCGGGTTGAGCTGGTAGGGCGACAGCAGCTGGCTCCACTGGAACGCGACGCGGGCGACCGGTGCGAGCCCGGGCTGATCCGGGTCGCCCCCGGCGAACCACTCGAACGGCAAGACCGAGCCGACCTCGCCCCAGAAGGCGGCGAGCGCCTCGCGGGCGGCGTCCGGATCACCGCCCGAACGCGCCAGCCCATCGGCCAGCACGATCGCGTTGAGCGCCCCGGCGCTGGTGCCGCTGACGGCGTCGAACTGCCAGCGGCGCGCCGCCAGCAGGGCATCCAGCACGCCCCAGGTGTAGGCGCCGTGGGCACCACCGCCCTGCAGGGCCAGGCTGAGTCGGACGGGCTGGCTCGTAGCGTTCATCGGCACCTTCCGGCACCCGGGATGGGCGCGATGCTGCAGTGCAGTATGACCAGAAAAATAGAATGCCCGGATGAATGGTCAGCCGTCCTACCCCAGCGTCCCCCCGAGCCTGCTCGCGAACCTCAACCCGGAGCAGCTCGCGGCGGTCACGCTGCCCCCCGAACCGGCCCTGATCCTGGCCGGCGCGGGGTCTGGCAAGACCCGCGTGCTGACCACCCGCATCGCCTGGCTGCTGCAGACCGGCCAGGTCGGCCCGGGCGGGCTGATGGCGGTGACCTTCACCAACAAGGCCGCCAAGGAGATGGTCACGCGGCTGTCGACCATGCTGCCGTACAACGTGCGCGGCATGTGGATCGGCACCTTCCACGGCCTGTGCAACCGCTTCCTGCGGGCGCACTGGAAGATCGCCAACCTGCCGCAGACCTTCCAGATCCTCGACAGCGGCGACACGCTGTCGGCGGTCAAGCGGGTCATCAAGGCACTCAACCTCGACGAGGAACGCTTCGTGCCGAAGCAGATGGCCTGGGCCATCGCCGGTGCCAAGGAAGAGGGCAAGCGCCCGCACGACCTGCCCCAGCACGACGGCCAGGCGCGCACGCTGGTGGAGATCTACCAGGCCTACGAGGACCAGTGCCAGCGCGAGGGCGTGGTCGATTTCGCCGAGCTGATGCTGCGCAGCTACGAGCTGCTGCGCGATCACCCGGAGATCCGCGAGCACTACCAGCGCCGCTTCCGCCACATCCTGGTCGACGAGTTCCAGGACACCAATCGGCTGCAGTACCTGTGGCTGAAGATGCTGGCCGGCCCGCCCGACGGCGCACACAGCGCGGCGCTGTTCGCGGTCGGCGACGACGACCAGAGCATCTACGCCTTCCGCGGCGCGCAGGTCGGCAACATGAGCGACTTCGAGCGCGAGTACCGGGTGCGCCACCTGATCAAGCTGGAGCGCAACTACCGCAGCTTCGGCAACATCCTCGATTCGGCCAATGCGCTGATCGCCCACAACAGCCGGCGACTCGGCAAGAACCTGCACACCGAGGCCGGACCGGGCGAGCCGATCCGCGTCTACGAGGCCACCAGCGACTACGCCGAGGCGCAGTGGCTGCTTGACGAGGCCCAGCAGCTGCACCGCAGCGGCACGGCGCGCAGCGAGGTCGCGGTGCTCTACCGCAGCAACGCGCAGTCGCGGGTGATCGAGTCGGCGTTGTTCAACGCCGGCGTGCCCTACCGCGTCTATGGCGGCCTGCGCTTCTTCGAGCGGGCCGAGATCAAGCACGCGCTGGCCTACCTGCGACTGATCGAGAACCCGAACGACGACACCAGCTTCCTGCGGGTGGTGAACTTCCCGGCCCGGGGCATCGGCGCGCGCAGCGTCGAGCAGCTGCAGGACGCCGCGCGCAGCAGCGGTCGCAGCCTGAACCAGAGCGTCGGCGCGGTCAGCGGTGCGGCCGGGGCCAAGCTGGCCGGCTTCCAGCGTCTGGTCGACGAGCTGCGCGACCGCACCCGGGGCGCGACGCTGCGCGAGATCATCGAGCGCATGCTCGACGCCAGCGGGCTGATCACCTTCTACCGGACCGAGAAGGAAGGCCAGGACCGGATCGAGAACCTGGAGGAACTGGTCACCGCCGCCGAGGCCTTCGTGACCCAGGAAGGCTTCGGCAAGGACGTCATCGCGCTGCCGGTCGACGAGACCGCCCCCGGAACGATCGCCGCGCCGCAGCCCGGCGAGCCCGAGGCGGTCGCCCGGGTCGACCTGCTGCCCGACGCCGAGACCGGCGAGATCCTGTCGCCACTGGCCGCCTTCCTGACCCACGCCGCGCTGGAGGCCGGCGACAACCAGGCCCAGGCCGGGCAGGACGCCATCCAGCTGATGACGGTCCATGCCGCCAAGGGGCTGGAGTTCGACGCCGTCTTCATCACCGGGCTGGAGGAAGGCCTGTTCCCGCACGAGAACTCGTTGACCAGCGTCAGCGCGCAAGGCGCCGACGGGCTCGAAGAGGAACGCCGGCTGATGTACGTGGCGATCACGCGGGCGCGCCAGCGGCTGTACCTGAGCTTCAGCCAGACGCGGATGCTGCATGGCCAGACGCGCTATCACATCAAGAGCCGCTTCATCGAGGAACTGCCCGAGACCGCGCTGAAGTGGATCAGCCCGAAGAACCAGGGCTTCGGCTCCGGTTTCGAGACCAGCTACCAGCAGGCCTGGCAACGCGGCAGCGGCATGGGCTCGATGGTCGGTGCCGGGCGCCAGGCCGGTCGGGACCACGGCTGGAGCCCGCCCCCGGCCCCGCCGCCGTCCTGGGCCGCACCGGTGCCCGCCGCGATGCGGCAGGCGGCCGCCAAGGACAACGGCCACGGCCTGCGCCAGGGCCAGAGCGTGTTCCACAACAAGTTCGGCGAGGGCGTCATCCTGACGCTCGAAGGCAGCGGCGCCGACGCCCGCGCGCAGGTCAACTTCGGTCGGCACGGGGCCAAGTGGCTGGCGCTCAGCGTCGCCAAGCTGACGCCGATCGAATGAGCGCGATGGCCATGCTGCAAGCCCTGTTCGGTGCCGCCTACCCTGGCATCCGCCACGCCCACATCGGCCTGGTCATCACCAGCGGCGGCCTGTTCACGCTGCGCTGGCTGGCGACGCTGGCCGGCGCGCGCTGGCCGATGGCGGCGCACTGGCGTCACACCAGCATGGTCGTCGACACCCTGCTGCTGGTCGCCGGGGCGACGCTGTGGGTCGGCCTGGGCCTGAACCCGCTGGTGCAGCACTGGCTCGCCGCCAAGCTCGCGCTGCTGGTCGTCTACATCGTGCTGGGCACCTTCGCGTTGAAGCGGGCGCGCGGCTGGCTGGCGCGGGCGCTGTGCGGCGCGGCGGCGCTGGCCGTGCTGGTGACGATGTTCGGCATCGCACGGCACCATGACCCGGCGGGCTGGCTGCGCGATGTCATCGGTCACACACACCGGTCGACGCCATCACCTGCATGAGCGTTGATCCGATGGCGGTCCACCGCTTGGAAACGGGCGTACCGTCCCGCACAGGAGAACGACCATGAGCACCGTGACCGCCGCCCTGCACGCCGGCCCCGCCGCCGGCTACGACAACCCCTTCGAGATGCTGACCAGCTGCCATGAGCGGGTCGAACGCATGCTCGGCCTGCTGGAGCGGCTGGACGAGCATGTCGGCCGGCACGGCACCGACACCAATGCCCGATCGGCCGCCGGCGACCTGCTGCGCTACTTCGACCTGGCCGCGCCGCATCACCACGAGGACGAGGAACGCCACGTCTTCCCGCGCCTGATCGCCGACGGCCACGCGCCACTGGCCGAGCGCCTGCGCGCCGACCACCGCCGCATGGACCTGCAGTGGCGCGCCCTGCGTCCGGTGCTGGTGGCGCTGTCCGAGGGCCGGCCGGCAGCGGATGGCCTGTCCGACATCGGCGACTTCACCGCGCTCTACCGCGCCCACATCGCCGCCGAGGAAGACCACGCCTATCCGCTGGCCCGCCCGCGTCTGGACGCCACCGCGCTGCAGGCCATGGGCACGGAAATGGCGCGACGACGCGGCGTGCGCTGAGCCGGCCTGCCAGCGGCTTGACCGCTTGGGTTTGATTGCCTACATTACTGACCAGTCAGTCATTAACTGGCACCAGACCTTCGCACCGTGAACGCCACCCTGTCCGAGACCGCCGATCCGACGGCCCCCAGCCATCAGCGCCGCAAGGCCGAGCGCCCCGACGAGCTGCTCGACGCCGCGCTGTCGCTGTTCGTGGAGAAGGGCTACGCGGCCACCCGCATCGACGAGGTCGCGCGCCGCGCCGGTGTCTCCAAGGGCACGCTCTACCTCTACTACGCGAGCAAGGAAGACCTGCTCAAGGCCGTCATCCGCACCCGCCTGTCGACGCCGATCGCAGAGGCCATCGAGACGGTCGCGGCGCACACCGGCGGCACCGACGAGCTGCTGACCGACGTCGTCGCGCCCTGGTGGGCCGAGGTGATCGGCAGCGACGCCTCCGGCGTCTTCAAGCTCATCATCACCGAGGTCCGCAACTTCCCCGAGATCGCCGAGTTCTACAACCGCGAGGTGGTCGAGCCCGGCCATCGCGTGATGGAGACGGTGATCCGGCGCGGCATCGCGCGCGGCGAGTTCCGCGCGGTCGACGTGCCGTCCGCCGTGCATTCGCTGCTGCTGCCGCTGATCATGCTGTGCGTGCACCGGCATTCGCTCGGCGCCTGCGAGGCCGCTGCCTCGATCGGGCATCCGCTGGACTTCATCCGCGCCCACTTCGAGCTGCTGTTGCGGGGTCTGCGACAGATGCAACCGGAACCCGCTGGCACGCCTGCGGCCGGCTCCTAAAATCTCGGGTTTGCCCGCAACCCCGCGCAGCCCCCATTCCCACGCGCGCCACTGGAAAGCCTGAACACCATGAACGTCGAACAAGCCCGCTTCAACATGATCGAGCAGCAGATCCGTCCGTGGGATGTGCTGGACAGCTCGGTGCTGTCGCTGCTGGCCGTCGTCAAGCGCGAGGATTTCCTGCCCGCCGCCCACCGCTCGGTGGCCTTCATGGACCTGGAAGTGCCGCTGCCGGCCGGCCAGACCATGCTGGCCCCGCGCGTCGAGGCCCGCCTGCTGCAGGATCTGGCCCCGCACCGCCACGAGAAGGTGCTCGAGATCGGCGCCGGCAGCGGCTTCATGGCCGCGCTGCTCTCGCACAAGGCGCAGCAGGTCGTCACGCTCGAGAACCGGCCCGAACTGGCCGCGATGGCGCGCGAGAACCTGCGCACCGCCAAGATCATGAACGTCGAGGTCCGCCAGGCCGATGGCAGCGATGCCGCCGCCGTGCAGGGCCCGTGGGACGCGATCCTGCTGTCGGGCTCGGTGGCCGAGGTGCCGCAAGCGCTGCTGCAGCAGCTCAAGGTCGGCGGCCGCCTGGTCGGCATCGTCGGCCAGCAGCCGATGATGCGGGCCGTGCGCATCGTGCGCAGCAGCGACAGCGCCTTCCGCACCGAGGTCCTGTTCGACGTCGTCGCGCCGCGCCTGGATGGCTTCGGCGAACCGACCCGCTTCAGCTTCTGATCGTCGGACGCCCTCGATGCAGCAGCTGACCGTCGCGCAGATCACCACCCAGCTCGCGCAGTGGCGCGCCGAAGGCCGCCAGCCGGTTGTGCTGGACGTGCGTGAAGCCTGGGAATGCGCCACGGCCAGCCTGCAGGACGTGGGTGTGCCGGTGGTGGCCATCCCGATGCAGGAGATCCCGTCCCGGCTGGCCGAACTGCCCCGCGACGAGCCGATCCTGACGCTCTGCCACCACGGCATGCGCAGCCTGCAGGTGGCGCTGTTCCTGGATCGGCAAGGGTACCCCCAGACGTATAACATCATGGGCGGGATCGACGCCTGGTCCGTCCAGGTCGACCCGTCCGTGCCGCGCTACTGAGGCGCCCGCCCCGTCCCGCACTCCGCATCCCGCTCTCCGAACCGAGGCCCATCCGAGGACCCCCGATGACCGTCACGTTCCGCCGCAAGCCCCTGTCCCTGCTGGCCGCCGCCGCGCTCCAGGTCATCGCCTCCGGCCTGCTCGCCTCGCCTGTCCATGCGCAAAGCCTGCGCGAGCTCTACGAGATCGCCCGCGGCTACGACGCCGGCTACCTGGCCGCGCTGTCGCAGGCCGAGGCCAGTCGCGCCAAGGCCGAACAGGCCGAAGCCCTGTTGCGGCCGACCGTCGGCCTGGTCAGCGGCGTCTCGCGCACCCAGACCGACACGCCGCTGGCGGGTCTGCGGGCCCTGAACACCGCCAACGTCGGCGTCAATGCCGTGCAGCCGCTGTGGAACCACGCCAGCTCGGCGGCGATCGACAAGGCGCGCAAGTCGCTGGAACTGATCGACGCCGACCTGGCCAGCGCCGAGCAGGACCTGATCGTGCGGGTCTCGCAGGCCTACTTCGACGTGCTGGGCGCGCAGGACACGCTGGCGACGGCCCAGGCCGGCAAGAAGGCCATCGTCGAGCAGCTCGCGTCGGCCAAGCGCAACTTCGAGGTCGGCACCGCCACGATCACCGACACCCGCGAGGCCCAGGCCCGCTTCGACCTGGCGACGGCCCAGGAAATCGCCGCCGAAAACGACCTGCGCACCAAGAAGATCGCGCTGGACCAGCTCGTCGGCAAGCCCGGCACCGAGCCAGCCCCTCTGATGCAGCCGGTGCTGTTGCCGGCGCTGCCGGCCGACGAGGTCGAGTCCTGGGTCGGCAAGGCTGCCGAGGCGCCGGGCGTGCGCAAGGCCCGCACCGCCTACGAGATCGCCAAGCTCGAGACGCGTCGCACCGATGCCGGCGACCGTCCGACGCTGGACCTCGAAGGCAGTGCCGCGATGGCGCACAACTCCGGCACGGCGGCCAACTCGTCGGGCGGCACGGGGTTCGCCAAGAACGCCAAGGTCGGCCTGACCTTCCGCATGCCGCTCTACACCGGCGGCGCGGTCGAGAACCAGGTCAAGGAAGCGGCGGCGCTGGAAGAGAAGTCGCGCAACGACCTCGACAACGCCCGCCGCATCGTGGCGCAGTCGACCCGCCAGGTCTACTTCGGCGTGCAATCGGGCCAGGCCCAGGTGAAGGCGCTGGAGGCGGCCGAATCGTCGTCCAAGCTGGCGCTGGAGGCGACCCAGACGGGCTACCGCGTCGGTGTGCGCGTCAACCTCGACGTGCTGAACGCCCAGACCCAGCTCTACTCGACCCAGCGTGACCTGGCCAAGGCGCGCTACGACGTGCTGGTCAACGGGCTGCGCCTGCGTCAGGCGGCCGGCGTGCTGGCACCGGCCGATCTCGACGCCGTCAACGTGCTGCTGAAGAAGTGAACGCCGGATCGGCTGGGTCCAGCCGATCCATGACCGCCAGCACCGACTCGGCCATGCGCCGGGCCGCGCCCTGGTGCTGCGCGGCATAGGCCCGCGACGCCGTCACCATCGCGCCGCGAAGTTCGGCGTCCCCTGCCCGCTTGATCGCCGCCGCCACACCGGCCGCCAGGTCCGGCACCCGCCACGCCGCGCCGGCCTGTTCGGCCAGCTGCGCCGCATCGGCGAAGTTGAAGGTGTGCGGCCCCATGACGACCGGACAGCCGCAGGCCGCCGCCTCGATCAGGTTCTGCCCGCCCAGCGGCGCATAGCTGCCGCCCAGCAGCGCGACATGACCGAGCGCGTAATACGCCGGCATCTCGCGCATCGAGTCGCCCAGCCAGACGTCGCACGACGCCGCGTCGGCCGGCACCACCGCCGCAGCGCCCTCGCCCCAGGCACTGCGCCGAGACAGGCTCAGCCCGTGAGCCTGCACCATCGCCGCGACCTCGTCGAAGCGTTGCGGGTGACGCGGCACCAGCACCAGCAGCGGTCGACGCTCCAGCGGGCCGGTCCGGCGGGCCATCGCCGCGACCCAGGTCGACAGCAGCGGCGTGTCCTCGCCCTCGCGCCAGCTGGCGGCCAGCACGACCGGGCGGCCTGACGCCGCCGCACGCCAGCCATCTCCACGCGCCAGCAAGGCCGCATCGGGCCGCAGGTCGAACTTGAGGTTGCCGCTGACCTGGACGCGCGGCGCACCGGCCTCGCGCAGGCGCGCCGCATCGTCCTCGGTCTGCGCCAGCGCCAGGCTCAGCGTGCCGACCGCCGGGCGCATCAGCGCGGCCAGGCGGCGGGCCTTGCGCAGGCTGCGCTCGGACAACCGCGCGTTGGCGATCACCATCGGCACGCCCGCCTTCGCGGTCTCGTGCTGCAGCACCGGCCAGACCTCGGTCTCCATCAGCACGCCAATGGCAGGACGGTGGCGACGCAGGAAACGCCGCACCGCGCCGGGCGTGTCGATCGGCAGCCAGCGCTGCGCGTCACCGTCGCGCAGCAGCGTCGCGGCGGTCTCGCGGCCGGTCGCCGTGCCGCTGGTCAGCAGCAGGCGCAGGCCGGGCCGGGCCGCCCGCAACGCCGCGATCAGCGGCTCGGCCGCACGGGTCTCGCCCAGCGACACGGCATGCAGCCACAGCGCGCCGGGTGGCGTCGGCTGACCCAGCCCCAGCCGCTCGGCGACGGCATGGCCGTACAGCGGTTCGCGCCGCGCACGCCCGTACAGCCGGCCGATCAGCAGCGGCGTCAGCAGCCGCATCAGCGTGGCGTAGGCCCCGCGCGCCAGTGCGGCGCGCCAGTGCTTCATGGGCTGGCTCACGGACTGAGCCACCGTCAATGCGCTGCCTGCTGGACCTGCGCCTCGGGCATCACACGGCGCAGCGCGGCCATGAAGTCGGCCTCGATGCGGTGCAGCGCGGCCTCGGTGTGGCCCTCGAAACGCAGCACCAGCACGGGCGTCGTGTTGGAGGCGCGGATCAGCCCGAAGCCGTCCGGGTAGTCGCCGCGCAGACCGTCGATCGTGCCGATCGTCGCGCCGGGGAAATCGGCCTGCGCGATCAGGCGCTCGACGATCTCGTGCTGGTTGCCCGACGGCACCGCGACGTTCAGCTCGGGTGTGCTGTGGCTGGTCGGCAAGGCCTTCAGCACCGCGCTCGGATCGTCGAAGCGCGACAGGATCTCCAGCAGCCGCGCGGCCGTGTAGGTCGCGTCGTCGAAGCCGTACCAGCGCTCGCCGAAGAAGATGTGGCCGCTCATCTCGCCGGCCAGCGGCGCACCGGTCTCGCGCAGCTTGGCCTTGACCAGCGAATGGCCGGTCTTCCACATCATCGGCACGCCGCCCGCATCGGCGATGCCGGCCGGCAGTCGCTGCGAGCACTTGACGTCGAAGATGATCGTCGCGCCCGGCTGGCGGCCCAGGATGTCGCGGGCGAACAGCAGCATCTGGCGGTCCGGGAAGATGATCTCGCCGTCGCGCGTGACCAGCCCCAGCCGGTCGCCGTCACCGTCGAAGGCCAGGCCGAGTTCGGCTTCGGTCGCATGCACGACCTTGACCAGGTCGGCCAGGTTCTCGAGCTTGGACGGGTCCGGGTGGTGGTTCGGGAAATGGCCGTCGACACGGCTATACAGGTCGATCACCTCGCAGCCCAGCGCCTTCAGGATGCCCGGTGCCGACGCGCCCGGGATGCCGTTGCCCGAGTCGACGACGATCTTCATCGGCCGTGCCAGCCGGCAGTCGCTGGTGATGCGGTGGCCGTACTCCGGCACGATGTCCATCGCCGCGATGCGCCCGCCGGCGGCCTGCACGTAGTCCTCGGCCTCCATGCGCCGGCGCAGGTTCTGGATCGTCTCGCCGTGAATGGCCACGCCGGCCAGCACCATCTTGAAGCCGTTCCAGTCCTTCGGGTTGTGGCTGCCGGTGACCTGGATGCCGCTGCGACAACCGTGCGCGCCACGGGTCGCGGCGACGTAATAGAGCATCGGCGTGGTGACCGCACCCAGGTCGACGACATCCAGCCCCGTCGACGCCAGCCCGCGCATCAGCGCGGCGGCCAGCGCGGGCCCGGACAGACGCCCGTCGCGCCCCACCGCCACCGCCTTCTCACCCGCCGCCAGCGCCTCGCTGCCGAAGGCCCGTCCGAGGTGCTCGGCGAAGGTCTCGTCGATGGCCTGGCCGACGATGCCGCGGATGTCATAGGCCTTGAAGGCCGAAGGCGTGATCTGCATGGTGGACGCGGGCGCCGACAGGCGCCGGGGTGGGGTTCGGGGAAGGACGGGATTGTAGGAAGCCAACCGCAGGTGCCTCGCCGCGTCGCATGGCTTTTTTCCAGTCGCAATTCCCACGTAAATGCGTCAGTGACACCACTAAACCCGCCCGAGAAACTCTTCGGCGGCCCTTGAAAAGGACTGTGAATCCTTTTCGCGAGCCACCCATCTGTTTCGTCGCCGGCTAAACGCCGCCACGGCACATCACTTTTTATTCCATTTGATTTGCGCCCCAGGGTTTATCTGGGTCGCCTACCCGTCCTTTCCCCCGACCTTTCCTACGACCTTTCCTCCGACGTTTCCCCGGCACGCCATCGAATGGCATCCAGGCCGGACTCGAACACCCGCACTTCAAGAGACAAATCCACATGCCCACTTCCCTCCCGACCCCGACGCTGAGCCTCGCCAACGACACCGGCAGGCTTGCGGCCGATGGCAACACCCGCAGCCAAACCGTGCGGGTCGGCGGCCTGAGCGCCGGCGCCGGCTGGCAGTACCAGGTCGACGGTGGGTCGTGGATCGAGGGCCGGACGGCCCTGCGTTCGCTGACCGCCGACATGATCACCGGGACGATCAACGGCGGCTGGGTCGGTGCCGACCTGCCGGTGACCCGGGTCGCCAACCTCGGCAACGCCGGCGGCAGCACCCGCACCGCCTGGCTGATGACCTGGAACGGCTCGTACACGCGCGGCGTCAAGGTCGAGTTCTCGGAGGACACGACGGGACGTCTGCAGGCCCGTGTGCTGGGTTGCATGGAGGCCCTCAACAGCGACTACACCGACAGCGGCATCGACTTCGCGCTGATGCCGCCCGCCCTGAGCGACAGCTATGAACGCAGCGGACTGAAGTCGCTGAGCATCAAGGGCGCCGAGGTCAGCAATGGCTATGTCGGCACCCGCGCCACGGTCCTCAACGAGGCCTTCGCGCTGTCGGGCGGCCAGCACAGCTATGCGGTGCGGCAGTCGGATGCGACCGGAACGTCTGCGGCCAACGTCGCGACCAGCTACACGCTGGACACCGGCGCCGCCGCGCCGACCCTCGCGCTGGCCAGCGACAGCGGCACGCGTCACGACGACGGCGTCAGCCAGGCCCGGTCGGTCCTTGTCGGCGGGCTGGAGGCCGGTGCCAGCTGGCAGTACAGCGTCGACGGCGGTGGCAGCTGGCAGACCGGCACCGGCAGCAGCTTCGACCTGCCCGACAGCCGTGACGCGACCGGCAAGGCCCTGGCGGCCGGCACCGTGCAGGTCCGGCAGACCGACACGGCCGGCAATGTCTCGCCGGTGGGCCGCAACGACGTCCGCTGGGTGGTCGACACGCTCGCCTCGACGCCGACGCTGAGCCTGGCCAGCGACACCGGCAGCAGTGCCAGCGACGGCATCACGCGCTCGCGCATGGTCCAGGTCGGCGGCATCGAGACGGGTGGCCGTTGGCAGGTCCAGGTCGACGGCGGCGGCTGGGTCGACGGGCGACTGCGCCTGTCCGACGTCGATGTCGACGCCATCACCGGGCGGCTCGGTGGCAGCTACGTCTCGAACCTGCAGAACAGCGTCAGCGTGGTCGACCTGAAGGGTTCGGGCGACGTCCGCAGCGCCTGGCTGGTGGTCCTGGACGACGTCTACACCAAGGGCGTGCGGGTCGAGTTCTCGATGGGTGCCGACGGCCGTCTGCAGGTCAGCGCCAAGGAGGCCGCCTACGTGCGCGGCGATCACCGCGCCGACTGGATCCTGCAAGGCCTGACGGCGACGACGCTGGTCACGGCAGCGGACGGCAAGGGCTACGGGATCGCCGGGCTGGCGGTCCGCGGCATCACGATGGGCAATGGCGGCTTCCTGGGCAGCGGACCTGCGGTCGCCAGCGATGCCTTCCTGCTGCAGGACGACGACGGCGCGGCGCACCGCTATGCCGTGCGCCAGACCGACGCGGCCGGCAACACCGCCACCAGCGCCACGCAGGTCTTCCGGCTCGACAAGGCGGCCAGCACACCCACGCTGACGCTGTCGGTCGACAGCGGCCGTGACGGTGCCGATGGCATCACCCGCGCTGGCGTCGTCCAAGTCGGCGGGCTGGAACCCGGCGCGAGCTGGCAATACCAGGTCGACGGCGCAGCCTGGGTCGACGGTCCTGCCGGCTCGGCCGGCACCTTGCCCTTGAGTCGCGGCACCCACCGCTACGCCGTGCGCCAGACCGACCTCGCCGGCAACGCCGCAACGTCGCCCGAGGTGACCTTCCAGCTCGACGACAGCGCCGCGACGCCCACCGTCGCCTTGAAGCTCGACAGCGGCAGCAGCCCGACCGACGGCCTGAGCAACAGCGCGGCGCTGCAGGCGCCCAGTGGCATCGAGACGGGCGCGCAGGTTCACTACCGCATCCGGAAGGACGGTGGCAGCTTCGGCGACTGGAGCGAGCGCTACGTCGCGCCGAGCGTCGACGGGGCCTACGAGGTCCAGGTCCGTCAGACCGATCTCGCCGGCAACGTCAGCGCCAGCGCCAGCCGCACCTTCACGCTCGACAGCCGGGTGGCGACACCGCAGGCCGCGCTGGTGGCCGACACCGGCCGCGCCGGCCTCGACGGCATCACCCGCCAGGGCACCGTCCACGTCGACGCGCTGGAGGCCGGCGCGCGCTGGTCGTACCGGATCGATGACGGCGGCTGGATCGACGGCCAGCGCATCACGCTGGCCACGCTGGACAGCACGATGCTCGGCGCGACCCTCAACGGCGGCTCGATCAACGGCGGCGTCGTCACCGCCTCGGCGGTGGCCAAGGTCCTGCCGCTGGAGACGACCGCCAGCGGCACCCGGACGACCTGGCTGCTGATGGCCGATCCGGTCCACACCAAGGGCGTGCAGATCGAGTTCTCGACCTCGTCGGCCGGCCAGTTGCAGGTCAGGCTGCTGAAGGCCGCCTACGTGGCCGGCCAGCATCTGGCCGACTGGGGCAGCCAGAAGCCGATCGCCTTCACGCTCGCCACCAGCAGCACGGCGCCCGGCTACGGCGTGCAGACGCTGAAGATCAAGGGCCTGGACGTCACCCCCGGCTACCTGACCAGCAGCGCGACCGACGTGCCCGACGCGTTCTTCGAACTGCCGGCCGGCACGCACGCCTGGCAGGTGCGGCAGATCGACCTGGCCGGCAACGAGGCGGTGGGCACCGCCATGTCCTACGCCCTCGACAACACCGTGCAGGCCCCCGTGCTGGCCTTGGCCAGCGACACCGGCACCCGCGCGTTCGACGGCATCACCCGCCAGGGCGTGATCCTGGTGAACCGGCTGGAGACCGGGTCGACATGGGCCTACCAGGTCGACGGCAGCGGTGCCTGGATCGACGGCACCGGCAGCCAGCTGAAGGCCCGGGCCGGCCAGCACAGCTACATCGTCCGACAGGTGGATGGCGCCGGCAACTCGGCCGTCAGCACGTCCTACCAGTACCGGCTGGATGTCGACGCACCGCTGCTCCCCAGCGGTCTGGGCACGGTCCGCTACGGCCTGACCCAGGCCAGGCAGGGCCAGGCCGTGGCGGTGTTCCCCGACTTCGGCAAGGTGGCTGCGGATGCGGAGGTGGCCACGGTGACGATCCAGGTCGCCGGCATCTCCGACCGGGCCCGGCCGCTGCCGACGCCCATCACCGACTACCGGACACCGACGCTGGTGCTCGACTCGGCCGTCAGCGGCCTGGACGGCGAGATCGTGCTGTCCGTGCGCGCACGCGGTTTCGCGACCGGCCAGTCCATCAGCGCGATGTCACGCCAGCTCGTGCTCGACCACGACCTCGTGCGCTTCATGGGGCTGGGCGACAAGGGCCTGTCCGGCATCGACGTGCAGACCCGCACCGAGGACGGGCGTGACGTCATCAACCTGCAGTGGTCGGCCGCCTACCGCGACAACCGGGCGGTCGTGATCGAGGACGGCACGGTGCTGATGAGCCTGCGGCTGAAGGTCGTCACCGCCGGCCATGCCGAGCAGCTGCTGGACTTCGGCACCGGCGACGGCTACGAGCTGCGCGACGGCGCCAACCAGCCCTTGGCGGTGGACCAGGTCGGCGGCCAGCTCAACCTGGGAACAGCCAGGGACCAGTGGGAGTTCGGCGGCCAGGTCAAGCGGATCGACAACCTGTCGGGCAGCGGCAGCAAGGTGCTGATTCCCGGCGTCGGCAGCATCGACTGGACCCATGACGAGAACCAGCGCCTGACCCTGCGCAAGAGCGATGGCAGCGCGTTCACGCCCGATGAACTGCAGACGCTGATGCGCGAGCTGAAGTTCAGCTCGACCGCCGATGCGCAGCAAGGCGACCGGACCTTCACGCTCACGCTGGCGGACCTGGCGAACAACGTCAGCCAGCCGGGCGTGCAGACGCTGAAGCTCGACACCGTCGCGCCGAAACCGGTCGACCTGAACGCCAGCGCCGGCTCGATCAACGACGACGCCACGACCAGCTACACGGTGGCCACGATGGCCGGCGCGCACGTGCTGTTCGCCAACCCGGCCACCCCGACCGACACGGACATCGCCCGCATCCGCATCGTGATCAGCGGCGACGTGGACCCGACCCGTGACACGCTCGTGCTCGGCAAGGCCAGCAAGCGCCTGAACGGGATCTCGGAACAGCAGCAACACCAGACCGTCGGCGGCGTCGCCGAGGTCAACTGGCAGTACGACGGCGGCAGCCGGACCCTGAGCCTGACCCGCAGCGACGCGGGCGTGTTCAGCGCCCAGGAGGTGCTGGCGATCGAACGCGCGATCCAGTTCTCGGGCGACAGCATGACGGCGGGCAAGCGCCGCTTCAGCCTCACCCACGAGGATCCCGCCGGCAACGCCAGCACGGCGGCGACCCAGACCATCGATCTGGACTACCGCTCGCCCGGCATCGCCCAGGTCGCGATGACGGACAGCACGGGCCGGTTCGCCAAGGTCTCGGTGGCCGGCGACGTCATCCGGGCCACGGTGACCTTCGACGAGACCGTGACGCCGAACGGCCCGCTGCTGACGCTCAAGCTCAACGTCGGCGGCACCGTCGTGCAGGCATCCTGCACGGGCCTGCGCCTGAGCCCCCTGCGCCTGCCGCAGGGCTATGTCACCACCGAGGCGGTCGGCACGCGGCTGGCCGCCGAACGGCGTCCGGGCGACGTCGACCTGGCCGGCAGCGCCTTCACCCTGGGTGGCCTCGTCATCGGCACGGCCAACGTGCAGGCCAAGGCCTTTGACGTGAGCCCCGTCGCGACCGATGGCTCGGTCACGTTCTGGGTCGAGGCCTTCCACGACGGCTACACCCGGGCCGTGCAGATGCGCCTGTCGTCCACGCCGGGCGGCCTGCTGCTGCAGGCGCTCGATGCCAAGCACGTCGCCGGCAACGTGGTGGGGGCCTATGACTTCGGGCTGGTCGGCAACGGCACCCGCGTCAACCTGGCCACGGAAGACCGCCACACCGGCTTCGGCATCAAGGGCGTCGAACTGGCCGGGCGTGTCGTGCCGGTCAGCGAGTTCGGCAAGGCCGGCTCGTCGGGCACGCAGCTGATCTTTGCCTACACCGTGCAACAGGGCGACCAGGACATCGACGGTGTCGCCATCGAGGCCGGCGGGCTGACGCTCCCGCCCGGCGGCAGCCTGCGCGACGCCGCCGGCAACGACGCCGTGCTGAGCCACGCCGGTGCATCGGCCAACCTGGCCTACACGGTGATCACGCGGGTGGAGAAGCCGGGCCTGGGCCTGCTGAAGGACAGCGGCAACGCAAGCGATGCGATCACGCAGACGCCCTCGATGCTGGTGACCGGGATCCAGCCCGGCGCCAGCTGGTCGGCCAGCCTCGACGGCGGCAAGACCTGGCAGACACAGGCGGCGCCGGCCACGAACCTGTTGCGCAATGGCGAGTTCGATGCCGCCCCCGGCAGCACCGACAGCGACTACCGCATCACCAGCGGCAGCGGCGGCGCGAAATCGGTCTGGGTGTCCACCACCACGCCGGCCGGCTTCGGCGCCAGCGGCGGACGGGTTGGCAGTGACGACCGATTCCTCGTGGTCGACGGCTCGGCATCGGCCAGCGATTCGTTCTGGAAGCAGGACGTGAAGCTGCAGGCCGGGCGCACCTACGAGTTCGCCTTCCACGCGATCGCCAGCGATCTCAACCCGGCCCGGCTGAAGCTGCAGATCGACGGCGTCGATGCCGACGTCGAATGGCGACTGCCGGCAGGCGGCAAGTCCTGGTCGCGCCACAGCTTCACCTTCACCCCTGGCGACACGAAGACCGTGTCGCTTAAGCTGCGTGACCTGCGCACCGAGTCCTCGGGCAACGACTTCGCCGTCGATGGCCTGAGCCTGCAGGAACTGCCGCAGATCCTGCCGAACCTGTTGAGCAACGGTGAGTTCGACACCGACCTCGGCGCGACCCGCGGCGACTACACCGAGACCGGCGGCGCCGGCACGGGCTCCGGGACCGAATGGGTGACCCGGAACACCCCGGCGGGCTGGGGTTTCAGCACCACCAACGGACGCGGCGTCAGCGCCGACAAGTTCCTGATGGTCGATGGCTCCACGACGGACACCAAGGCCTTCTGGCGGCAGGACGTCCAGCTGCAGTCGGGCCAACGCTACGAGTTCTCGTTCCACGCCATCGGCGGGGGCAGCAACCAGGCGCGCCTCAAGCTGCAGGTCGACGGCGCCGTCATGGGCGATGACCTGATCCTGCCGCTGGGCGCACCGGTCTGGACCCGCTACAGCGTCAGCTTCACGGCCGGTGCGTCGGTCAGCGGCCAGCACACGCTGCAGCTGTTCGACCTCACCACCGAGACGGGGGGCAACGACTTCGCGATCGACGGCCTGCAGCTGATCCAGGCGCCGACGGTGCCTGCGCCGTCGCGCGGCAACCTGATCACCAACGGCGACTTCAGCACCGCCCTGGCGGCGGCCGACGGCGACTACAGCATCAACTCGCCGGTGAGTCTGGCCGGCCTGAAGCAGTTCAAGCCCACCGCGATCCTCGGCGGCGGCTCGATCAACGGCCGGCGGCTCGACGCGCAGGCCCTGGACTGGCAAGACGAGGCCGGCGGCGTGAGCACCTGGCTGGTCGGTTTCCAGGACAACCAGACCAAGGGCATCCAGGTCGTCTTCAGCGTCCATGCCTCCGGTTTCCTGCAGGCGACGGTCAAGCAGGCCGCCTACACCGAAGGCGACCATCGCGGCGACTGGGCCAGCGCCACCCGCACGACGTTCCGCATCGCCGGCGACGACGCGACCGAAGGCTACGGCCTCAAGCAACTGCGCTGGCAGGGCCAGGACATCGGCGCGGTGTTCGCCATCAACGGCGCCGGCACGGTCCTGCGCGAGCTGATCGACCAGGCGCCCGGCGCGGCCTGGAACAGCAGCAGCCTGCCGCCCGGCTGGGGCTTCGGACTGCCCGGCGGCGACGGTCCCTTCCTCGTCGTCAATGGCGGCAGCCAGACGGACAAGGCCTTCTGGAAGCAGAGCCTGAGCCTGGCTCAGGGCAACTACGACTTCAAGTTCAGGGCCGTGGCCAACGGCGGCACGCCACCGGCCTTGCGCCTGCACCTGGACGGCACGGTGGTGGGCGGCCTGCAGAAGCTGGAGTCGGCCAGCACGGTCTGGGACGAATACAGCGTGCGCCTGCGCGTCGACGGGGCGACCAAGGTCCACACGATCAGCCTGCACGACGAGAACACCGGGCGCACCGACAACGACTTCGCGATCGACAACCTGAGCCTGACGCTCGCCCGCGATTCCCTGCAGACGGTGATGGCGCGCCAGACCGATGCCTATGGCAACGTCAGCGAGGCCACCTCGACCACCTACACGCTCGACACGTCGGTGGCGACGCCGACGCTGCAGGTCTCCGCGACGGCCCACCGGGTCAGCGTCTCGGGACTGGAAGACGGCGCCAGCTGGACCTACAGCGTCGACGGCGGGGCGACCTGGACGGCCGGGACCGGCCACGCCTTCTCGCTCGACGGCCTCGGCGCGATGCGTTTCGCGGCCGGCAAGCTGCAGGTGATCCAGACCGACGTGGCGGGCAACACGTCCTGGGCGCGGCTCGACACCGACACCGAGCTGGTCGTGCCGCAGCTCACCCTCAGCCTGGCCGAAGACAGCGGCACCCTCAGCGACGACGGCATCACCCGCAACGGCCGCATGGAGGTCACCGGCCTCGCCGCCGGTGCCACCTGGGAGCATTCCGTCGACGGCGGCAAGACCTGGCAGACCGGCAGCGGCACCGGCTGGACGCTGGCCGGCGACAACGACGGCATCGCCTACCTGGCGGGCGACATCCAGGTGCGCCAGACCCTGTACGGCGTCACCAGCGCCCCGACCGGCAATGCGCGCGACTACACCATCGACACCGGCGCCTCGGTCACCCTGCTCCAGTACAGCGACAGCGGCCGCCTGGCCGTCTACGGCGATCGGCCCACCGACACCGCCCTGTGGGCCGACACCGCCGGCGCCGACTGGCGCGGCGACCCGAGCGGCGTGTCGTTCAACGCCAAGCTGGGCCGCCACGGCTACAAGGCCTTCGTGCGGGACGTGGCCGGCAACCAGAGCGACACGGTGGTCAAGACCTACTCGTGGACGCCGACGCTGAATGTCTACCGCAAGGACAGCGTGCAGGTCACCCTGCAGAACCCGCACTACTTCGGGGACGACGTCTTCTACCTCTACAACGAGCCGGGTAGCGGCAACGGCACCAGCAAGCTGCAGACCGCCAACAACCTCAACGCCTACCTCAACCGCGACGACAACGGCAACTTCTCCCAGACCCTTTTCTATGGTGCGGAGAATCGAGGCGGCACCACCTATGCCGTGTCGCTGCCGTCGACCGGAAACCTGTGGGGCATCGCCAATCAATACGGCCACTACATGCCGGATCAATGGCAGGGCCGGCAAAGCGAGGGCGATGCCTATGCCGCCGATGAATTCTGGTCCTGCAATGTCGCGGAATGGGACCAGATCTACCGCGAAGTCTTCACCGTCCACATGGCCAATGCAAAGGATGGCGACAACTGGGGCGGCAAGGAGTTCCGGCGGGGTGCAGGAGAGAAACACTCGGTGGTCTTCCGGGTCTACGGCAGTTGGTCACCGGAGCCGAGCATGGCCGCATCGGCCAGCAAGCGTTCGGCCAAGGCGAGCGTCCAGCTCTCGATCACGCTGGACCAGGTGACCGATGACGCCGGCACCAACGTGCTGGCGTCGGCAGGCGGGCTGACCCGCGATCGCCAACTGCTCCTCCAGGGCACGGTCAACGCCTTCGACGTGCTGCGCGAGAACGTCGTGGTGTACGAAGGCGCCCAACGGCTGGGCTCCGCGACCGTCAACGACCGCGGCGCCTGGCAGTTCACGACCGCCAAGCTGTCGGCGGGCGCACACGAGTTCTCGGCCCGCATCGAGGACAACAGGGGCGCCGTCTCCGATCCCGTCAAGGCATCGGTCCGGATCGACCTCGAAGCCCCGACCCAGCGTGCCGACATCACCCGCGTCGGCGACGACGGCGCCGTGAACGTCCTGGATGTCACCGGCCACTGGACCCGTGACGCGACACCGACCCTCCAGGGCACGCTGTCGGCGGCGCTGGGCACCGACGAGTCGCTGGTCGTCTACGCCAGCGGGACCCGGCTGGGCAAGGCCACCGTCAGTGGCAGGACCTGGCGCTACACCGCTGCCACGCTGCCCGACGGCACGCACGACCTGAGCGTGCAGGTCGAGGACCTGGCCGGCAATCGCGGCACGCGCAGCACGGCGGTGCGGCTGAACGTGGACACCATCGCACCGGGGCAGCCCGCAACGCTCGAAGAGACCGGCGACGGCACCACCAGCCGCCCGGCGGGCGCCGACGCGCCGTGGACCCGCGATCGCAACACGCTGCTCAAGGGCACGCTCGCGAGCACGCTGGCGGACAACGAGCAGGTGGTCGTCTACGACGGCTCGATCCGGCTGGGCGTGGCCAGCGTCATCGACCGCGACTGGACCTACGCGGCCAGCGGCCTGGCTGACGGGCTGCACACCCTGACCGCACGCCTGGAGGATCTCGCCGGCAATGCCGGCGGCAGCACCCGCGCGGTGCAGCTGAAGATCGACACGGTCGCGCCGACGCAGGCCGTCGGCCTGACCCAGGCGCTCAACGATGCCGGCCAGAACGTGCTGGCCAAGGCGGGCAACTGGACCAGCGACGCCACCCCGACCCTGGGCGGCACCCTGTCGGCCGACCTGGCCGGCGGCGAGTCGCTGGTGATCTACCAGGGCAGCAACCGGATCGGCACGGCGACCGTCAGCGGCCGGACCTGGCGCTACCAGACGGCGACGCTGGCGGACGGCAACACCAGCTACACCGCCCGGGTCGAGGACGCGGCGGGCAACGTGGGCACCATGACGCCTGCGGCGATGCTGCGGATCGACACGGTGGCGCCGGCGCAGACCGCCCGTCTGGTCAGCGTGATGGACGACGCGGGCACCGACGCCATCGCCGTGTCCGGCGCAGCCGTCTGGAGCCCGGACAACACGCCGACCCTGCAAGGCACGCTGTCGGCACCGCTGGCCGCCAACGAGACCCTGGTGCTGTTCGACGGCGCCACGCGACTGGGCACCGCTCGTGTCGACGGCTCGACCTGGACCTTCGGCACCAGCGCGGCACTTGCAGAAGGGGCTCACGGCCTGAGCCTGCAGATCGAGGACGCGGCGGGCAACGCCGGCAGGCGCAGCAGCGCCGTGACGGTCAACATCGACAGCCTCGCGCCGGCCCAGTCGGTCTACCTGGACAAGGCCGTCCAGTCGACCGGCAAGGCGGTCTACACCCATCCTGGCACGTCGCTGCTGCACATCGACCAGAGCGTCAGCCCGGCCTCGGGCAAGCTGGTGAGCACGCTCGCGACCACCGCCAGCAACAAGGAACTGACAGTCGGTGCCTGGTTCCGCAACGATGCCTCTGCCAGCAGCAGCAGCGGCGCGACCGTCGACAACCAGTATCTGCACCTGGCCTGGAACTCGACCAGCGTGGCCGAGGTGTTCCTGCAGAAGAACACCAGCACGGGCGTCTGGTACCTGGCGCTCTACTCCAACGGCATCACGCGCGTCAGCAGCATCGCCACCGACACGGCCTGGCACCAGGTCTCCGTCAGCTCCGATGGCTGGGGTACCTGGACCCTGATCCGCGATGGCGTCGCCGTGCTGACGCTGACCGGCGGACTGATCCTGTCGACCTCGGCGACCTACACCCTGACGGTGGGCAACCATGTGGCAGCCGCCCGCGGCTTCGGCGGCGAGATCGCCGAGGTCGCCGCCTGGCGCGGCAAGCTCGCCGCAGCCGACACCCTGCTCGATCCCGCCAGCCACGGCCAGACATCGCTCTACCTGCCGCTGGCAGACGGCGCGGGTCAGGCGCCCCGCAACCTCGTCAGCGGCGGCTCGGCCGCCAGCCTCTCGGGGACCCGCTGGCTGACCCATGCCGAGGACGCCATCGACGGGCTGAATGACCGCCTCGGCAACGGCGGCTGGACCAGCACCGCGACGCCGACGCTGAAGGGCCGCCTGTCGGCCGACCTGGCGCCCAACGAAAGCCTGGTGATCCTGGACGGCGAGGTGCCGCTGGGTAAGGCCACCGTCAGCGGCAAGGACTGGAGCTTCAGCAGCGCGGGGCTGGCCGACGCCACGCACCGCTTCAGCGCCCGCGTGCAGGACGCGGCGGGCAACCTCGGCGGCCGCGCAGACGACCTCCGGATCAGCATCGACACCCGCGCGCCGCTGGGCCTGCAGGCCCGTGACGTGACCGGACCGAGCCCCGACCCGACACGTGCGCAGACCGTCGACTACGCCGGCCCGTCCGGCCAGCGGATCACGCTGCTGCCCGCCTTCGAGCCCATCGTCGACACCGACATCGCGGTGATCCGCCTGAAGGTCAGCGGCGCCGATGCGGGCCACGACACGCTCCGGCTGGGCAGCGCCGTCAGCCTCGCGCTGGGCAGCACCAGCGCATCCGGCAGTGGCGCCAACCTGGGCGGCGTCAGCGCCGACTGGCGTTATGACGGCACGACGCTGAACCTCGAACACCCGGCCCGCGCCAACTTCACGCCGGCCGAGGTCCGGCAGATCCTCGCCAGCCTGCAGATGAGCAGCAGCACCGGCGCGCTCGCCGGCACGCGCGAGTTCCGGCTGCAGACCGGTGACCGGTCCGGCAACTTCAGCGAGGCCTACGTCCAGACCGTCCAGGTCCATGCCTACACGGCACCCGATCTGGACGCCCGCACCGACGGCGTGCAGTCGAGCATCGCAGGCCACTACGGCCTGCCGCTGGCGGGTCTGGCCGTGCCGGTGTTCCGCGACGTCGCGGCCACTCCCGACGACACCGTCACGCAGATCCGCGTGACGCTGGGCGGCACCCTCGATGCCCTGCAGGACCGGCTGATGTTCGGTGCCGTCGAGCTGATGCCCGGCAACACCGACAGCGGCCAGGACCGGGTGAGCGTCAACGGCGTCGACGGCGTGAGCTGGCGCTACCGCGGCAGCGACCACAGCCTGACGCTGTCCAAGACCAGCGGCGCCACCCTGAGCGCCCTGGAGATCACCTACCTGCAGAAGGCCATCGCCTACGCCACCACCGTCGAGGCCACCGAGGGCACACGCACCTTCACGCTGGCCAACGGTGACGGGACGCGCTGGAGCGATCCGGCCACGCAGAGCGTCCGGGTCGCGATGCATCGCCTGTCGGACCTGTCGCTGATCGATGCCGACGGCCATGCCGTCAGCGAGCAGTACCAGCGCTACGACCAGAGCTGCATCGGCAAGCCCAAGGCCCTGCTGCCCAACATGGCGCTGTCGAGCGACAGCCACATCGCCGCCGTGCATGTGCGGGTCCAGGGCTCGCCCGACGCCGCCGCCGACCAGCTGCTGTTCGGCAGCGTCAGCCAGGCGCTGGGGACCGACGCCAGCTCGGGCAAGGCGCTGACCGTCAACGGCGTCAGCGGCCTGGGCTGGGCCTGGAGCGGCCCCAGTCGGCAACTGACCTTCTGGCGTGAAGACGGTGCCGAGCTGAGCGCCGACCAGGCGCTCAAGATCGAACAGGGCCTGCAGTTCCAGTCCGCCAGCGGAGCCGGAAGCGGCGAACGCAGCTTCACCGTCTTCCACACCGATCCGGCCGGCAACCCCAGCCACCTCGCGGTGAAGAAGTCCGTCCTGGTCGACGTCCACCTGAGCGCGCCCGAGAAGGAACTGCTGCCGCAGAACACGCCCGTGACCGGCCAGCCCCGCGCGGCCGAGCTGGACGGCTACCTGGGCACGACGACCACGCTGCTGCACACGACGCAGAAGGTGGCGCAGCTCGACCTCGTCCGGTCGACCTTCACCCTCGGCGGCACCCTGGGCCAGAACAAGGCGGGCAGCGCCTTCCTGATCGACGAGTCCGTCTCCGGCCAGAAGACCTTCTGGGTCGAGACCTTCGACGGCAGCCTCACCCACGCGGTCCAGCTGCGCGTGCAGGACGCCACCGACGGCATCCAGATCCTGGCCCTGCAGGCACGTTCGACGGCCGGCGATGTCCGCGGCACCTTCAACTTCAACACCGCCGGCAGCACGACCGCGCTGGTCGCCAGCGACACCGCCAGCGGCCTGGGCCTCAAGTCGGCTGGCCTGACCCGGAGCGCCTACACGTCCGCCGCGGCCTCAGCCACGGTCACGAACCCGGCGGCCAGCATGGCCTGGACCGCCCCCACCGACACCAGCACGATCGACGCCGCCATCGCCGCGCAGGCCCGCACCTACACCCAGATGAAGGCGCTGCGCGACGCGGTCGACATCGCCAACCGGTTCGACCTGGCGTCCGGCGGCTCGCTGCTGGCGCAGAACAACCTGCTGTTGGCCAACGAACTGCGCCAGTACATGGCGGGCCACGCCGGCTCGTCCTATGCCCAATACCTCGACCGCGCCCTCGGCGGCGGGAGCGCCGATTCGTCCGACCCGAGCGGCGCACGGCTGCTGCAGCAGCGGATGCAGCAGAACGCAGCCCTCCGAAGCAACGTCGTCTCGGCCTGGGGAGCGCAAACCGCCCTCGGCCTGGGCGCGCTCAGCCGTCAGGCCACCTCCGGCTACGAGAACGACAGCCAGCTCGACGCGATCTTCTTGGCCAGCGCTTCCCTGGCTGCGCTGACGCGCTCGCTCGAACGCTCAGCCACATCGACCACCTGGAAGGGCCGCGCCGGCATCCTGGCGGACAGCCACGTCAGCGGCCCGAGCCTGCTCGATGCCCTGCTGCGCGACGGCAGCGGCGACGGCTACCAGCTCAACAGCCAGCTCGCCTCGCTGCAGAAGAAGCTGGTCGAGCTCCAGACGATCCACGCCCGACTGCAGGAACTGACCGCACGGTTCGACCCGTCCGGCGTCGCCCGCACGGCCGACAACAACGACCAGGCCGAGATCGAGATGGCGATCCTGCGCGTGCGCACCCTGACCGGCGAAATATTGGGTGCGGAAGAGGCCCTCGGCCTGATCGGCCAGGAAACCCCGATCTTCGCCAGAAGCCCGTCATCGTCCGGCGCCGCCTCCCCGACCTCGCGGGAATCTGCCGCGACCGCCCATCCGGCCAGCCTGTTCACCAAGCTGACCGACGCCGGCAAGGCCGCCATTCAGGAAATCCTGTTCCTCGACAAATACCAGACGCTGGAGTCGTTCATCGAACTGATCAAGTCCAAGACGGGTACGGCAGGGCGCTCGCTGAAGGTGTCGAGTCTGCCGTTTGACATCGGTACCTTGACAGCGGCCGACCTCGGCGACGTCTATTCGCGCGGCGACCAAAAGACGGCGTTCAAGGTCAAGGGCAACGAAAACTATCTCGTGCTGCTGGACGATCAGTATGAATACCTGGACCCGGCTCACGAGAAGAACCTGATCCTCAAGGAAATCAACGACGCCTACCTGCTCAAGCATGTCTACGACCTGCCGGTGCCGGAGGTCTACGGCTACGTCAACATCAACGGCCACAACGGCTATGTCGTCGAGAAGGTGCAAGGCACCCTCATCAAGTCCTGGGGCAATGAAAAGCCCTTGACCGAAGGTGACGGCGAACCGTTGAGCGCGGCATCCAAACGTGCCTTCAGCCAGAAGACCGCCGACGGCCTGGAGATCTTCAAGCAGTTCATCCTGGCCAATGACAAGCTCAATCTGGTGGACTTCCAGTTCATGATGGATGCGGACGGCAGCATCCAGCTGATCGACATCGACATCCAGAAAGACTCCTCGAACGGGCGCGGCAAGTTGTTGAATTCATTCGAGAGAATCAACAACGACCACATCAAGCCGAACATCGACAACGCGAGCCTTCATGCGGCGCACACGTTCGCGCCGCATTTCAACCTCGATCTCGATGACCTCTGGTATGCAGACCTTCAGGTCATTCTCGCCAACGTGAAGAAGGGAATCTCGCTGCTCGGCATTCCTGACAATGAAGTCGACGGCATCCTGAAGACACTGCCAGGTTATGTCACGCTGACCGACCTGATCAAGATCAATGAACATTCAGATACTCTTACGGTCGAGAGTTCGTTGTCACTGAAATCGATGGCGATGCTCAAGCTGGTCGAGATGCTCGGGCAGGACCAGACCCGCCCAAATCAACAGGCATCTTGGCGGCTGTGGCAGACCACGATGGAGGCCTTGGAAGAACCCGGCTCCAACTCGGACGAGTTCTCGGCCTACGTGAAATCCATGTGGCCAAACGCCAGCCCGGAAAATCTCGCCAAGTTCACTGAAATTGACGACATCATCCATCACGCCTATTTCAGAAGCATCGAAAGCTACTTCGGCGCGATGGTGGACACGTCCGGTGCGTCGCGACTCTTGTTCAACATCCCGCGTGAATTCACGAACTCTGCGGCCTCACTGGGGCTGCAGTCCAGCCTCAAGGCGCTATTTGAGGACGCGGTCGAGGCCACGTCCGAGAGAAATTTCGGAGATTTTCACGCACTTCTGCTGGACACATTGCCCGACCTGACGCCAACTCAGTTCGCGCTGGTCAACCAATACCAGCACAAGTTCGCCGAACTGCTGCACTCGAACGATCGATTCGCCGACCTGCTGAGAAAAGTCTCATACGAACCCGGCGGCACCAGCACGCCCGGCCTTCCAGCGCAGACCCTGCCGGACGCCATCAGCTATGTCGAACAGTTCTACAAGGATCCCAATCGGGAATTGATTGTCGATCGCACCAGAAACAATCCGAGCAGCGACTACAACAAATACAAGGTTCACTACATCGTGATGCTTGAACGCAGCCCGGAACTCAACGCGGCGGCCGAGGCACTTGCACACAAATACCCCGATCGAACCGCCATCTACGATCATAAAGGTAAAGCCCTCTACTCGGACAAACCCTCCTACCAAGCTTTCCCAGGCACAGGAATCAAGGTCAGCTACCTGGGAAATCAGAGAATTGAAACCGACGGCAGCCTGACCATCGGAAACTTCACCCCGGAAGAGATCGCCGTCATTTATGCCGAAAGGATCATGAAGCCCCACAACTCTATTGAACTCACACACTACCAAACCAAGACAAGTTTTGTCGCGGGCGCTCCAGAGGGCACGCTCGAGATGCCAAAGGAAACCGCAACCCATTTCGTCGAGGCTTACGCAAACCGTCTCTTCGAACAATCACAGGCGGGATTGGCGGTCAATTTCATCAGCATCCATACGACGCCGATCGCCATCGCCACGAATGGCGACAAGTACGCCTACACATTCGACGGTCAATCATCCCGAGTCTGGACCGGAACCGAGAACGAAAAACTGAGCTTCACACATTCAGGATCGATCCTGACGGCGGTGAACGGGACACCGGCGACATGGTTCGAAAACGTTCCCCTGAGAGACTTCAAGGCACCCTACCTGACCAATTCGGAAGCCTTGGCGTCCGGTGCGCTCAAACATCCGGACGTGAGCGTCACATTTGCACTTGGAGTTGGCCAGGAAGGCGTGGACGGCCTGATCGGAATGAGAGGACTCGTCGTCCTGTTCGACGAAGATCTCGCCAACCCAAAGTATTTTCTGATCAAGAACAACAAGATCAAGAGCATCAGTCTCAAGAGTGCCCTCGCCTACATAAAGGACTCGTCCAGCGCCAGCGACCCGACAAGCACCTATGAACTGACGTTGTTCAGCCACGGTCGCAATGTCTTGAACGGAATCTACCCCTCCGCGTTCGTCGACAACATCACCGAGCACCAATACGCTGGTCGCACCATCTCCAACGAGATGCAGAACCTGGGCTTGACGCTGGACAACTCCAAAATCTTGGAAACCCTGAACTTCAAGAGTTGCAATTCTGTCGGCGAGATCATGTCGGACCTCACCGTCAAGACGAATCCCGACTTTGCGGACGCCATCACCAAACACCTCTGGAAACAGGGTATTGTTGATGAATCCACGCTGATCAGGGGTTGGCAGGGAATCTTGAAGTCGCCGTATCCTTCGGCCTACAACAACACCCTCGTCACGATACCCAATACGGCGCTGACCGCACTGATTGACCAGTTCCCTGGCATCACCACCGCGAAGGGTTTCCTGATTCCAGATCAATCGAGGCACAACGCCGTGATGACCGCGTTCGACATCGGCGATGGTCTGATCATGATCCCTTCGTTCGGAAAAATTCTTGTTAACAACAGTGGGGTCGGCAAAACAATCAAGGAATTGATCATCGAAAAAGGCATCAACACCATGGATGTACATATCCTGGTGGAGCCAGCAACATTTCAGATCAATCCCAAGAATTGCGAAGTACAGGATGTCTCTTCCCGGATCAACGCGCTACGGGAAGCAAAGATCGCGCAGTTTGCAAGAGTTTTTGACGGCAAGTTGATCCCGCTCCAAGACATGGCGGCACTCAACAATGCATCGACAGAGCCTGAACCGGTCAACCTCACGAGGCCACCCAGTCCCGACCATGCCCCGTCTACCAGCAGCACGCTGCTGACCAGTGCCAGCACGGATACCGACGCCCTGTTCGGCAGGCGTCCGGGTCAATCCCGGACCTTGCTGGAGCATTTCCTGACGGCGGGCGATGCCGGCTCGAATGATGTTTCAGAGGCATTGAGACACCTGAACAGCAGAACACTGGCGAACGGTGGCAATGCGATCGACGCGCTGGGCGAGGAAATGATCGATGTCGTCCTCAACGGCATACGCGGCGGTTCACATTCGGGTTCCTTGCGGGAATCCGTGGTCGACGTCAACGGTGCGCCCATCGAAATTGACGGCGTGCCCATGACGACGACCCGTGGCACCTACTCGGGAGGAAACTGGGACATCGCGGCGAAAATGGCCAAATTGAATGCGTTTTGCGACCGGATGGGTGCCGGCGCGGAATTCGTCAACGCCGCAGGCTCGATCATGCAGATTGCAGCTGCTGCAGGGCAGTTGCAGGCGGCGCAGAAATCCGGTGACCAGACTCAGATTGCCCTGGCGGCGCTCAACGTCACCGGTGGCGTCGTCGGGCTGACCAGCAGCCTGGTGTCGGGCGTCACGCAGGCGCTCGGCTCCAAACTCGGATCCGCGTCGGCCAAGCTGGGCGTGGCAGGCGTCGTGCTGGGCGGCATCGGCTCGGTGGCGTCCATCGTCTCGGTCGGCACCATGTTGTCGCAGCCCGACCTGACGCCGGAACAGCGCACGATGATGATTGCCGAGATCAGCCTGAAGACGGTCGGCACCGCCGCGTCGGTCGGTTGCAGCCTCGGGCTGGCTTTCAATATCTCGCGCGGCGTCACCACCGGCATGGGGATCATCGGGCCGATGATCGGAGCGGCCGCCGGCGCCTTTGCGCTGATGATCAGTCCGATGCAGATCTACGAACTGGTCCAGTTGTCGGGCTATGCGGACAAGATGGACCAGTTGGCCGAATCCACCAAGAAGTTCGGATATACCGGCGATGAAATGCTGGCCGATCTGTATCGTGACCGGGTCGCCGCGTCCGGGGGCATTGCCGGCGCGATCTACGCACTTTCGGTGATCGGCACGGTGGTGTCGATTGCAGCGGCTTCCACCGGTGTCGGCGCGCCGGTCGCAGCGATCACGGGCCTGGCCACGGCGGCCCTGACCGGCATCCTGCAAGGCATCGAACAGCCGATCCTCGAACTGATCGCCACCAACTACGCCAGGAAGATCGTCGAACAGGGTGGCAGCCAGCTCTTCTTTGGCCGCAGCATGGATGCGGCGCACCTGGAACTGATTTCCGATGAAGGCACCCAGGCCTTCCTCAACGAGATCCAGGCCAGTTATGGCGTCGGCAGCGTGGTGGGCCTGTCGGGCGGTCAGATCAGCCAGTCGGCCCTGGAACTTGCCGCCATCACGTCCAACGCGGCCGACATCAAGACCCTCACCACTTATGTGGACCGCTTCAAGAATGGCCTGGTGGGTTCCGACAAGACCTTGCATGTCGATCCGGGTGCCGGTGTGATCCACCTGCCCAGCGAAGCCGGACAGAAACAACTGCTGACGATGGTGTCGCCGCTCTACGGGCCGGGCGAGGAATTGCGGGCACGTGTGTCGACGGGCAAGAACGAGTATTTCACCAGCCTCGACATCATCTCCACCACCGAACGCTGGCGTTTCGAGGTGGGTGACGCGGACACCGTGCTGGACCTGCGCCGGGTGGCCACCAGCCTCTACCAGGCCGACGGCAGCCTCCGCTTCTCGGTCGGTCTCGAGGTTGACGCCGGCAGCGGCCACAACACCATGCTGGCGGGCGTAGCGTCGTCCATCAAGTATTTCGGCAAATCGGGCACCGACAGCACGGCCGATTATTCCGGACTCCTCAGTGACACGGGAATCGGGACCGACAACGGGATCATCGTCAGAACCTATGGCGACGGCTTGCTGGTCGACAAGACCTTGTCCGACCAGAAGGTCTACAAGGAACTGGTGTCCTCCAAGGATTTCTCCTACGGAAAACGAACCGAAACCGTCCAATACCGCGATGTCGAGCTGCAAACCCTGGAGGGGGTCGCCCACTACCGCGACGAACTGCATGGCATCGAGCACATCACCGGCAGCGCCGGCAATGACCTGTTCGACTTGCGGGACAGCCCCATCGGACGCCGATTGTTCGCTGGAGCCGGTAACGACACCGTTCTGGCCGGTGCGGGCAACGACACGATATCGGGCGGCATGGGCGCCGACCAGATCCTGGCCGGACGCGGCAACGACTACATCATCCAGGACCTTCGGTCAGAGGGCGACACCATCGACGGCGGCGCCGGCATCGACACCGTCGATTATGGACAGACGGACATGCTGACGGCCGTCTACACCGGCATCAAGGCCAATCTGGCGACTGGCTTGGTGGAGAAGGTCGCACGGTCAGATGGGCGGATTGTCCTGGGCAGCCACAGCTTGGAGTCCGGCAGGAAATTCAAGGGCGAACAATCGTTCGCATTCAAAGCCAGCGCATACGAAGTGGATCTCGTGGCATCGACTTTCCACTTCAGAATATTCCCGTCTCCGACCAAGCTTCACTATGTTGTGGAAACCCCACGAAGTCTCGCCGAGCAAGCGTCGGGAGTCCGGGTATTCTGGATGTGCTCCGATTTTTTCTCAATCGAGAAGAAACTCAATGGAACCCTCACGTTGGTGGACGGATTTATCGCAGCCAAATACATTATTCGGACATCCGAATCCGGACTATCGATCGCAAATCTTGGGTTCGCCTGGGTGGACATTCCTCGCGTTCACGGCTACGTGGATCCTGATGCAGAGACTACCAAAAAACTCGCTTCCAAAATCACTCGCTGGGAAGCAGACGAAAAAGAACAATACGTCGACCTGATCATCAAAATCGCTCCCCAACCCGACAAGCTCACTTCCATCGAGAACCTCGTCGGGTCGCAGGGCGACGACGTCATCACGGCGGCTGGGCTGACGGACAACCACCAGTTGTCGGGTGGCCTGGGCAATGACGTGGTCACGGGCGGTTCGGGCAAGGACACGCTGGTCGGCGGTGAAGGCAGCGACACCCTCGTCGGCGGTGCGGGCGACGATCAGCTGATGGACACGGTGGACGTCGGCAGCAACGACATCGACGGCGGACCGGGCAACAACACGCTGGACTACAGCGGCGAGCGGATCGCGCCGAAGGGGTCCGAGACGCTGGGCATGAACATCAACCTGCGCACCGGCGTGGTCGAGAAGTTCGCCGGCCTGGCCCAAGGCGTGGACACGGTGCGCAACATCCAGAACGTCAAGGGCGGTGCGCTGGACGATGTGATCGAGGGCAGTGCGGCGGACGGCGCGCTGGCCGGTGGCACCGGCAACGACAGCATCACCGGCGGTGCCGGAAACGACCTGCTCTACGGCGAGGACGGCAACGACACGCTGGTCGGCGGTGCCGGGGCGGACGTGTTCTACGGCGGCAGCGGCAACGACTCGATGTCGGGCGGCGCCGGGCGCAACCTGTTCGAGCAATTCATCGACCAGGAAAACGACCAGATGGTCGGTGGGGCCGACCTCAACGCCACCGTCGACTACAGCGTGGCCGACAGCAGCCCCGATGTGCTGCGGACCCTGCTGACGGAGACCTTCAGCGGCAAGGCTGGCTGGACCTCCGACTATGCCGACTACGGCGCGAGCGGCCTGCTGTCCTCCGGCATGGTCACCGGGACCATCCTGAGCACACGTCGCCTGTCGGCCGGCTCGACCAGCCTGGCACGGGTGTTCACGCAGAACTTCGAGGACTGGAGCCATCGCGCGGCCGGTGAAGGCACCGACTACGGCTGGGTCGATGCCACCGGCAACCTGACGCAGAACAAGGCCATGCTGAGCAGCAACCTGCCGAAGGCCGCCGACCTGCCCGGTGCCGGCTCGTCGGAGTTCGCCATCCGGGTCTCGCAGGGCCAGGCGCTGCTGGTCAATGGCGGCTCGGGACAGGCGATCTGGCGCAAGACGCTGGACCTGTCGGAAGGCGACTACCGCTTCAGCTATCAGGTCAATGCCAACAGCAAGGCGCCCCAGCTCGGGTTGCTGCTCGACGGCGCGGCGACGACCCGCGTCCTGAACGGCCTGAGCGCCAACGGCTGGGAGGACTACAGCGTCAGGCTGACGATCACCAAGGCCGGCAGCCACACGATCAGCCTGTGGGACACCAACAACCAGGCCGATGCCAACGACCTGGCGCTGGACAACCTGGTGCTGGAACGCTTCTTCGGCGCCGGCGGCCTGGACACGCTGAAGTGGACGCAGGACTTCACCGGCTGGAAGCCGGGCACGAACGAGCGGACCGGCTATGGCGTCGCGACATCGTGGGGTGAACTGGCGCCGGGCAGGGTCTGGATCACCAACACGGTGCCGTCGGGTCAGGGCTTCAAGAACGACCGCGGCAACGGCGACATGATGGTCGTGGCCGGCACGGACAAGCAGGCCTTCTGGATTTGCGACCAGAGCCTGGAAGCGGGTGTCTACCGCATCAACCACCAGATCAACAGCAACGACCGGCGGGCTCGCGTGCAGCTGAAGGTCGACGGCCAGGCGGTCGGGTCAGCCCAGGGCGTCGCCTGCGCGGGCTGGGAGGAGATGGACTTCGAGTTCACCGTGGCGACGGCCGGCATGCACCGGATCGAGCTGTGGGACATCGGTACGCTGGCCGACGGCGGCAACCGCTTCGCGATCGACGACCTGAAGTTCTACAAGGTCAACACGCGCGAACTCTCGGGCACCGAAGGCCTGAACGACCAGGCCCTGCTGGTGCACGGCGGCAACGATGCGAGCAAGTCCTTCTGGCGCCAGTCGGAAGACCTGCGCATGGGCGTGCAGTACCAGTTCAGCGCCAAGGTGTGGGGCCAGGACGGCAGCCCTGCCCGCCTGCAGCTGTTCGTCGATGGAGTCGCGGCGGGCTCGGTGCAGTCGTTCGCCCGCACCGGCTCGGACGCCGGACAGGACTTCACGGTCAGCTTCATCGCGGCGCGCAGCGGCGACCAGAAGCTGGAGCTGCGTGACCTCAACACGAGCAGCACCGGCAACGCCTTCGCGATCGACCAGATGACGCTCAAGGAGACGCTGGCGCAGACGCGCATCGAGGCCGACCTGATCGCCGGCACGGTGAAGAAGTACGTCAACGGCAACCTGGTCGGGACCGACACGGTGCGCGAGGCGCCCAACCTCGTCGGCACCAACGGCGACGACGTGATCGTCGGCACCTTCATCGAGCCCGAGAAGAACGCCGATGGCACCGTCAAGGACGGTGCGCGCACAGCTGGTGGGGTGATCAGCGGTGGCGACGGCAACGACCACATCAAGGCCAACAAGGGCGACGACACGCTGATCGGCGGCAATGGCGACGACACGCTGATCGGCGGTGGCGGTTCCGACACCTTCGTGCAAGGGGTGTCCACCGGCAACGACCACCTGTTCGGCGCGACCGATGGGCGTGCGGTGGTGGACTACGGCGGCGACACCGACAAGGCCTCCTGGATCGAGGCCGACCTGAACCTGCAGCAGGTGCGCAAGCATTCGGTGCAGACGAGCCAGAACACCAGGGGCGCCACGGTCCGGACCGAGCTGCTGCAGATCGACACGCTGCACGACATCGACAACGTCTTCGCGCCGACCCAGGGCAACAACGTGCTCTACGGCAACGATGCGGCCAACGGCCTGGCGGCAGGCGACGGTGACAACACCATCAGCGCCGGTGCCGGCAATGACCGGATCACGGTCGGCCGCGGCAGCAACCGGATCTCGGCCGGCGACGGCGACGACCAGGTGCTCGTCAAGATCGGCCCGGGCAACAACGTCATCGACGGCGGACGTGGCATCAACTCGCTGGACTACGGCTCGGCGGTCTACCCGAACGGCCGCGACGGCCTGGGCATGACCGGCATCGTGGTCGACCTGGAGACGGGCCAGGTGCAGAAGTACCCGAACCAGAGCCAGGGCAAGGACACACTGTTCAACATCCAGAACATCGGCGGAAGCAACCTGAACGACGTGCTGCTGGGTGACGGCTGGTCCAACCTGATGACGGGTGGGGCCGGTGACGACGAGCTGCAGGGCCGCGGCGGCGACGACGTGCTGTCGGGCGGCCTGGGCAACGACCTGCTCGGCGGTGGCGAGGGCAACGACCTGCTGATGGGTGGCGAAGGCAGCAACACCCTGGTGGGCGGCTCGGGCGACGATCGCCTGATCGTGCTGCTCGACGGCGGCCACAACCAGATCCGCGGCGGCTCCGGCGTCGACACGCTGGACTACGGGCTCAACGAGCTGTCGACCACGCTGACCCCGCTGGTCAAGCAGGACTTCGACGAGGTCTCGAACCTGGCCACCGACTACGGCCTGCTGCCGGCGTTGACCCTGGCCGATCGCGGCAAGTCGAGCCTGGTCACCAGCCTGCCGGCCGCACTGGGCTTCACCGGCAACCTCAATCCCGGCGACGGTGGCAGCTGCCTGGTGATGGTCAGCGGCAACGACATCGGCCGGTCCTTCTGGAAGACCTCGCAACTGCTGGAGGCCGGGGTGACCTACCGCCTGACCTTCCTCGTCAAGGGCAATGACGCGACCGCGCGCCTGCAGCTGTTCTTCAACGGCCAGTCGATCGGCTCGGAGATCCGACCGCAGACCGGGGACTGGCAGAGCGTCACGCTCGACTTCGAGGCTCCCACCAGCGGCGACTGCGTGCTGAGCCTGCGTGACCTGGCCAGCGCGGGCGCCCATGCGGTGGCGCTCGATGCCCTGGTGTTGCGCCAGATGCAGCCCACCGGCATCGACGCGGACCTGTCGACCGGCGTGGTCCACAAGATCGGCTGGGGCGTGGCGGCCGATGACCACGTCGACTCGATCGAGCGGCTGATCGGCTCGCAGGGCCACGACATCCTGCGCGGCTCGGATGCGGACCAGGTGACGCTCGACGGCGCCGGCGGCAACGACACGCTGCTGGGCGGCGCCGGCGATGAACGGCTGATCGGCACGGGCGGTGGCAACCAGCGCATCGAGGGCGGTGGCGGCGACGACCTGATCCTGCTGGACGCCAGCAAGGGCAGCAACGCGCTGGACGGCGGCAGCGGCGTCAACGCGGTCGACTACAGCAGCGAGGCGGCGGCAGTGGCCGGCACGCTGGGCATCACGCTGGACCTGCAGACGGGCACGGTCAGCAAGTACGCCGACGGCAAGGTCAGCGGCAGCGACACGATCCGCAACATCCAGAACGTGGTCGGCACGCAGCGCCAGGACAGCCTGCGCGGCGACGCTGCCGCCAACGTGCTGACCGGCGGCGACGGCCACGACACGCTGATGGGCGAAGGCGGCGACGACGTGCTCAATGGCGGCACCGGCGACGACCTGCTGGAGGGCGGCAGCGGCGCCGACACGCTGGTGGGCGGCTCCGGCGCAGACACGCTGCGCGGCGGTGATGGCGACGACACCTTCGTCCAGGGCCTGAACTGGGACAACGACGTGATCGAGGGCGGCACCGGCCGCAACCAGGTCGACTACGGCGGCAGCGCGACGAGCACGTCGCTGGTGCTGTTCCAGCAGGACTTCAGCAACCGCGACACGGTTGACACGGCCTACACGCGGCAGGCCAGCCCCGGCACGTCCGGCACGGTGGCGATCGTGCAGGCGGTGCCTTCGGCCGGCCTGGTGGGCCGACGCGGCACGGGCGACAGCTTCCTCGTGGTCACCGGTGACGGCGACAGCAGCAGGGCCTTCTGGCGCACCCAGTCCACGCTGGTGGCCCACCAGACCTACTCGCTGCGTCTGGAGCTGGCCGCGCTGACGACCACGGCCAAGGTCCAGCTCTACGTCGACGACGTGGCGGTCAGCAGCGCGCCGATCAGCCTGACCCGCGACGGCTGGCAAGAGCACACCCTGACGTTCACGGTCGGCAGCACCGGCCCGCACACGCTGGCCTTCAAGGACGCCAGCGGCAATCTGGGCAGCCTCTTCGCGGTCGACCAGATCGCCCTGCTGGAAAGCGCCAGCAGCGGCATCGTGGCCGACCTGCAAGGCGGCAGCGTGCGCAAGTTCGGCGACACCAACCCGACCCTGGGCGTCGACCGCCTCAGCGGCATCACCGACCTGGTCGGCTCACAGGCGAACGACCGGATCACCGCGTCGAACGCCGGCAGCAACATCGACGCCGGGCGTGGCCAGGACACCGTCATCGGTGGCAGCGGCCGCGACATCCTGATGGGCGGCCTGGGCGATGACCGCGTCAGCGGCAACGATGGCGACGACCTGCTGATCCAGCACATGGCGGCCGACAGCGACGTGCTGGACGGCGGCGCCGGCCAGGACACGCTGGACTACAGCTACAGCCAGCTGGCCAACGCCCAGCCGGTGCTGAGTCACGGCTTCGAGTCGGGCAAGTCGCTCGGCACCAGCCAGACCGACCTGCCGATCACCGCGACCTTCGACGAACGCACGCGCAACGCGACGCTGCGCGCCGGTGCCCTGAGCACCGGCTCGCGCGTCATGACCGGCCAGCTGGGCGCCACCGACCACTACCTGATGGTCAATGCACAGGACACCGACGTCGCGGTGTGGAAGGCACAGGCGACGCTGACGCCGGGTCGCTACGTCTTCCGCTACGACGTGGCCGGTGCCGATGCCGACTGGCGGGTGCAGCTGCTGGTCGACAAGACGGCGGTCGGTGTCGTGCAGACCGAGACCCGGCCCGGCTGGCAGACCTGCGACGTGGCCTTCGACGTGACCGAGACCGGCCTCGTCGGCCTGTCACTGGTCAGCCGCAGCCCCGGCACGCCCGGGCACGCCTTCGCGCTCGACAACCTGTCACTGACGCAGATGGGCCAGAGCCGCGGTGTCAACGTCAACCTGGCCGCTGGCTGGGCCGCCAAGTACGGCCAGAACGACGTGCTGATCGGCATGGACACGATCACCAGCATCGAGTCGGTCGTCGGCACCTCGCGCAACGACGTGCTCAATGCCGACGGGCTGGGCGTCGACGTCACCCTCACGGGCCTGGCCGGCGACGACCGCCTGCAGGGCGGCACGGGCAACGACGTGCTGACCGCCGGCCCCGGCAACGACACCGTCTCCGGCGGCGCGGGCAACGACCTGGTCAGGCAGGACATCCACTGGGACCACGACGTCATCGACGGCGGCGCCGGGCGCAACACGGTCGACTACGGGCTGGACACGAGCCTGGCCGGCTCGGGTCAGCGCGCCTTCACGGAGGACTTCGAGAACGTGCTGGCCTCGTCGAGCAGCACGGCCTACACGGTGATGTCGTCGTTCGTGGCACGGCCCGGCGTGGTCGCCACGGTCGACAGCGCGCCGGCCGGCAGCGGCCTGAGCAGCGCGCAGGGACCGGCCGGCGCGGGCGATCATTTCCTGATGGTCTGCGCCGCGGGCGATCCGTCCCTGGCCTTCTGGGGACAAGGCGCCGACCTGGTCGAGGGCCGTGCCTACACGCTCGGTTTCGACCTCGCCACGGCCAGTCCGCTGGCCGGGCTGACGCTGTTCGTCAACGGCCAGGCCATGAACACGGCCGAGCTGCGCACCAGCACGGCATGGCAGGCGTCGAGCATCACCTTCACCGCGAGCCGGACGGGCACCCAGACCATCGAGCTGCGCGACGTGGCCGCCGCCGACAGCGGCGTCAGCTTCGCGATCGACAACCTCCAGCTCGGCGAGGCCACCAGCACCAGCCTGAAGATCGACCTGGGTTATGGCGCGACCTGGAAGTTCCGCAATGCCGGCACCGACAGCCTGCAGGGCATGGACAGCCTGATCAACATCCAGGACGCCAACGGCTCGGTCGGCGACGACTGGATCCTCGGCAGCAGCGAGGACAACGCGCTGCGCGGCGGGGCCGGCCGGGACACGATCAACGGCGCCAGCGGCAACGACACCCTGGCCGGCGGCCTGGGGGACGACGAACTGCGCGGCGGAGCGGGCAACGACCGCTTCCTGTGGGGCGCCGCAGAGTCCGGCCGCGACCGGCTGCTGGACTTCGAGCCGTGGAACGGCCTGCAGGGCGACCAGCTGGACCTGAGCGCCCTGCTGAAGAACCACACCGCCGGCAGCACGGCCAACCTGTCGAGCTGGATCAGCGTCACCACCAGCGGCGGCAACACCCTGCTGACGGTGCAGCCCGACCCTTCGGCCGCCAGCTCGGCCAGCCAGGTCATCACGCTGGCCGGCGTGCTGCTCGGCACCACCGACCCGATCGCGCTCGCCAATCAGGGCGTGATCCGGGTCTGAGGACATCCCATGCAACAGAACCTGCAAGACACGAACCCACCGGCCGCGCCCTTCACGGCGCTGGGCCAGATCGCCTGGCTGTGGATGCACTCGCCGCTGCACGAACGCTGGACGGTCGACCTGCAACGCCACTTCATCCTGCCGCCGGTGATGCTCGGCCAGTACGAGCTGCTGGAGCGCGACGGCGTCCCGGTGGCCTACGCCAGCTGGGCGTGGGTCAGCCACGAGGTCGAGGTGGCCTACATCGGCGACCCGGGCCGGCTGCCCCCGGGGGCCTGGCGCAGCGGCGAGCGGCTCTGGTTCGTCGATTGGGTGGCGCCCTTCGGCAAGCGCGACTCGCTCGCCCTGCGCACGCGGCTGGCGCTGCGTTTCCACGATCAGGTGGCACGCGCGATCCGCGTCAAGACCGACCGCAAGACCGCACGGGTGATGGAGTTCGTCGGCCCGGACCGCCGGCCCGATGGCGTCGGCTCACGCCAGCTGGACCAGTACCACCGGCAGACCATCGAGGCGCTGCGGCAGCGTCATCCATCCCGGCAGTTGTGACGCGGCGACGGGGCTGTGCCAGCTCCGGCCAGCCGCGGCCAGCCCCACCCTCCTCACATCACCGCTCCCAGCTGCCACGGCACGAACTCGTTCTGGCCGTAGCCATGCCGTTCGCTGGCGGTGCGCTCGCCCGAGGCGGTGCGCAGCATCTGGCGGAAGATCTGCTCGCCGACCTCGTCGATCGTGGCCAGGCCGTCGACGATCGGACCGCAGTCGAGGTCGATGTCTTCCTGCTGGCGTTGCCACAGCGCCGTGTTGGTCGACAGCTTCAGCGACGGTGACGGCGCGCAGCCATAGGCCGAGCCGCGGCCGGTGGTGAAGCAGATCAGGTTGGCGCCGCCCGCCACCTGGCCGGTGGCCGAGACCGGGTCGTAGCCGGGCGTGTCCATGTAGAGAAGACCGTGCGTGCCGGCCGGCACCGGCTCGGCGTACTCGAGCACGTCGACCAGCGCGGTCGTGCCGCTCTTGGCGATGGCGCCGAGCGACTTCTCCAGGATGGTGGTCAGCCCGCCGGCCTTGTTGCCGGACGACGGGTTGTTGTCCATCTGCATGTTGTTTCGGGCGGTGTAGTCCTCCCACCAGCGGATCCGGGCGATCAGCTTGTCGGCCACACCCTGCGACACCGCGCGGCGCAGCAGCAGGTGCTCGCCGCCGTAGATCTCGGGCGTCTCCGACAGGATGGCGCTGCCGCCGTGCGCGACCAGTCGGTCGACCGCCGCGCCCAGCGCCGGGTTGGCGCTGATGCCGGAATAGCCGTCCGAGCCGCCGCACTGCAGGCCGACGACGAGGTGGCGCGCCGACACGGTCTGGCGCTGCACGCGGTTGGCCTCGGCCAGCAGGCGATGGACCGCCTCGATGCCGCGTGCGACGGTCTTGGCCGTGCCGCCGCTGTCCTGGATCGTGAAGGTGACCAGCCGGGTGCCTTCCTGCAGCGCCTCCTGCGCGACCAGGCCCTGGATCTGGTTGGTCTCGCAGCCCAGGCCGACGATCAGCACGGCGGCGAAGTTGGCGTGGCGCGCATAGCCGCCCAGCGTGCGGCGCAGCACCGTGATGGGCTCGCCTTCGCTGGCGGTGGCGCAGCCTGCGCCGTGGGTCAGCGCGACGACGCCGTCGACGTTCGGATAGGGCGCGAGCGCCTCCGGATGGATGTCGCGGCGGAAGTGGTCGGCGATGGCCCGGGCGGCGGTGGCCGAGCAGTTCACCGACGTCAGGATGCCGATGTAGTTGCGCGTCGCCACACGGCCGTCGGCCCGCACGATGCCTTCGAAGGTGGCCGGTTCGGCCGGCGCCTGCGGATGGCGCGCATCGACGCCGACCTCGTGGCTGCGGGCGAAATCGGCATAACGCAGGTTGTGGCTGTGCACGTGCTGGCCAGCGGCCACGGCCGCGCTGGTGTGGCCGATGACCTGGTTGTAGCGCCGCACCGGCGTGCCTTCGGGCAGGTCGCGCAGCGCGATCTTGTGGCCCGGCGGGACGAGGCCCGCCACGGTCACGCCCAGGCTCTCCAGCCGGGTGCCGGACAGCAGCTGGCGGCGCGCGATGGCGACGTCATCGGCGGGATGGATGCGGATCGCCGGTTCGATCCGGCTCGGGTCGTGACTCATGGCAAGGGCTCCTGCTCAACCGTCGATCAGGGCCGGGTTCCAGGCGTGCACCGTCTGGTGCTGCTCGCCCAGGCCGGCGATGCCCAGGCGCATGGTGTCGCCCGGCTTCAGGAACACGGCGGTCGGCTTGATGCCCATGCCCACGCCGGGCGGCGTGCCGGTGGTGATCAGGTCGCCCGGGTAGAGCGTCATGAAGCGGCTGATGTAGCTCACGAGATGAGCCACTCCGAAAACCATCGTGCGCGTGTTGCCGGTCTGGCGGCGCACGCCGCTGACGTCCAGCCACATGTCGAGCTGCTGCGGATCGGCGATCTCGTCGGCGGTGACCAGCCACGGGCCGACCGGGCCGAAGGTGTCGCAGCCCTTGCCCTTGTCCCAGGTGCCGCTGCGTTCGAGCTGGTATTCGCGCTCGGACACGTCGTTGACGACGCAGTAGCCGGCGACGTGCGACAGCGCCTCGTCCTGGCTGACGTAGCGGGCGGTCTTGCCGATCACCACGCCAAGCTCGACCTCCCAGTCCGACTTGACCGAGCCCTGCGGCAGCACGACGGCGTCGTTGGCGCCGACCATCGTGCAGGTGTGCTTGGTGAACAGCACCGGCTCGGCCGGCACCTGCGCGCCGGACTCGGCAGCGTGGTCGGCGTAGTTCAGGCCGACGCACAGGAACTTGCCGCAGCCGGTCCACGGCAGGCCGATGCGCTGGCTGGCGTCCAGCAGCGGCAGGCGCTCGGGGTCGACCGCGCGCAGGGCGGCCTGGCCTTCGGGCGTCAGCGTGCGGGCGGTGATGTCGGGCAGCAGGCCCGACAGGTCACGCGGCCGGCCGGCGGCGTCGAGGATGGCGGGTTTCTCTTGGCCCTTGGGGCCCAGGCGCAACAGCTTCATGGCGCAGTTCTCGTGTTGATCGTGTGGATCGGATTGATCGTGTGGATCGGGTGTTTCGGGTGTTTCGGGAAGGCAGCGGGATTCAGTTCGACCAGCCGCCGTCGATGACGTGGACGGTGCCCGTGGTGAACGCGGCCTCGTCGCTGGCCAGGTAGACCGCGAGCATCGCGATCTCCTCGGCGGTGCCGAGACGGCCCATCGGCTGGCGCGAGACGAACATCGATTCGACCTCGGACTCGGTCTTGCCGCTGGCCGCCGCCTGGGCCTGGATGCGCTCGCGCAGCGACGGCGATTCGACGGTGCCCGGGCAGATCGCGTTGCAGCGCACGCCGCGTGCGACGTAGTCGGCCGCGACGGCCTTGGTCATGCCGATGACCGCTGCCTTGGTCGCGCCATAGACGAAGCGGCCGGGCGCGCCCTTGATGCTCGACGCGACCGAGGCCACGTTGATGATCGAGCCCCTGCCCTGCGCCAGCATGCCGGGCACGTGGGCCCGCATCATCCGGTACATGGCGCGCACGTTGAGGTCGAACGAGAAGTCGAAGGCCGACTCGTCGCAGTCGAGGATGCTGCCGGCGTGCACGTAGCCCGCGCCGTTGAACAGCACGTCGATGGTGCCGACCTGAGCGGCCAGCGCGGTGATGGCGTCGGCGTTGCGCACGTCCAGCACCATCGTCCGGATGGCACCGCTGGCGGCGCCGGCGTCGGCGGCCAGTTGCGCCAGCAGGCCGGCATTGATGTCGGTGGCGATGACGCTCGCGCCTTCGCGGGCGAAGGCCAGCGCGGTGGCGCGGCCGATGCCTTGCCCGGCGGCGGTGAGCAGCGCGGTCTTGCCGGCCAGTCGTCCTGTCATGTCGAAACTCCTGCAGAGGTCCAGTCGAAGATGCAATCCATGGCGGTCCATTTCTGGCCGGCCGGTGTCCAGGGGGTCGGCGCCTGGAAGCGCCACATCAGTTCTTCCCAGCGCACGACGGCCGGGTCGGTCGCGGTAGCCTCGGCCATGCGCGCCGGGTCGTAGACCGCGTCATCGGTCTGCATCAGCATGACCATGCGGGTGCCGAGCCGGTGGATGGTCATGGCCGTGACGCCGCAGCGCGCCAGATGGGCCTGCACCTCGGGCCAGACGGCCCGGTGATGGGCCTCGTATTCGTCGATCAGCGCGGGGTCGTCGCGCAGGTCCAGCGCCAGCACGTGCAGCATCGCGGTCGCCCCTTCAGGTGCGCTGGGCCGGCCCGTCCAGCGCGCGGTCCAGGTGGGTGTAGCCGCCGTCGACCAGCAGCCATTGGCCGGTGGTGTGGCTGGCCCGGTCCGACAGCATGAAGACGACGGTGTCGGCAATCTCCTGTGCCGTGGTGAAGCGCTGGCCGAGCGGGATCCGGCGCTCGATCGCCTGGCGCGTGGCCTCCGGGTCGGGCAGCTTGGCCAGCTCGCGTTCGTACATCGGCGTCATGACCTCGGCGACGATCACCGCGTTGACGCGGATCGCGTCGCCGCGCAGCGCCACGGCCCATTCGCGCGTCAGGCCCAGCATCGCGCCCTTGGCGGCGGTGTAGCCGCTGGTGTCGCCCTGGCCGGTCAGCGAGGTCTTGGAGCCGATGTTGACGATGGCACCGTGGCTCTGGCGCAGATGCGGCAGGCAGAGGTTGGCCATCACGTAGACATGGGTCAGGTTGCGGTCGATCGAGCCCAGGAAGGCCTCGCGGCCGGCTTCGAGCCCGACGTGGTCGTTGACGCCGGCGTTGTTGACCAGGCCGGCGATGCCACCGTGGCGCGCCACCGCGTCGGCCACGGCCTGTCGGCAGGCGGCCTCGTCGGTCAGCTCGACGGCATGGAAGGTGTAGGCCGGCTGCAGGGCCTGCAGCTCGGCGGCGAATTCGGGCGACAAGGGCGAGCGGCCGAAGATGACCGGAATGGCCCCTTCCTGTGCCAGCGCCCGTGAAATGGCCGCGCCGATGCCGGCGCCGCCGCCGGTCACGATGACCGGCTTGCCAGCGAGGTGGAGGTCCATGTCGGGATGAATGCAGTGCGAAGGGATGACGCTGCGGTGACCCACCACAGGAGGCCGGGCGGCGGACCCCTTCAGCCCGCCGCCCCCCACCCGGTCCCCGACAGCACCCGACCGCTGGTCAGGCGGCGGTACTGCGTGTTGTCAGGACCCGCAACCAGCCGGTTGATCAGTCGTACAGGACGGCGGCGATCTTCGGGTCGGCGATGTTGGACTTGTCGTACCAGTAGAAGCCGGTGTCGATGCGGTTCGGCACCTTCTCGCCCTTGGCGGCCTTCAGGCCGTACTCGACGACCTTGTAGCCGATGCCCACGGGGTTCTGGGTGATCGAGCCGGCGATGGTGCCGTCCATGATCATGTCCTTCTGGCCCTTGCCCGAGTCGTAGCCCACCAGGATCACGCTGGACTTGATTTCCTTCTTGGCCGTGCCGGCACCGATGGCGGCGCCTTCGTTGGTCGCGAAGATGGCCTTGACCTTCGGATGGGCCTTGACCATCGTCTTGAAGATGTCGTTGGCCTTGAGCTGGTCACCGCCGTACTGGATGTCGACGATCTTGATCTTCGGGTACTTGGCCTTGATCTGGTTGACGAAGCCGTCGCGACGGTCCTTGCCGGTGCTGGAGACCTGGTCGTGCGCGATCACGGCGACATCGCCTTCGCTGCCGATCATGGCGGCGACCTTGTCGGCGGCCAGCGCGGCCGAGGCCTTGGAGTCGGTGGCGGCGGTGGTCACCGGCACGTCACTGTCGACGCCCGAGTCGAAGGCGACCACGGGGATCTTCATCTCCTTGGCCTTCTTCATCAGCGGGATCGCGGCCTTGGAGTCGGTCGCGGCAAAGCCGATCGCAGCGGGCTTCTTGGCCAGGGCGGCCGAGAGCATGTCCATCTGCTTGTCGACCATCTGCTCGGTCTCGGGGCCTTCGTAGGTGATCTTCACCTTGAAGTCCTTGGCGGCCTGCTCGGCGCCGGCGCGCACGGCTTGCCAGAACTGGTGCTGGAAGCCCTTGGAGATCAGGGGGATGTAGACCTCCTGGGCTTGGGCGGCCGAGCCGAAGCCGGCGAGGGTCATCGCGGCGGTCAGGGCCAGAAGTTTGCGCTTGCAGATCATGGAAGTCTCCTGTAGTCGGGCTGCTTGGTGGGAAGGGGGCGAGCCACGTGTAGAACCCCGGACACTTGAACGAGGCAGGCCGCGTGCCGGCTGACGCGAGCCGCGCACCAACGGCACGGCCGGATCACTGACGCTTGTTGCGCAGGTTGTCGGTGTAGACGGCCACGATGATGATCAGGCCGGTCAGCACCATCTGCCATTCCTGGGCGACCGACATGATGCGCAGGCCGTTGATCAGGACGCTCATGATGAAGGCGCCGATCACGGTGCCGAGGATGGTGCCGGTGCCGCCGGCCAGCGAGGTGCCGCCGATGACCACCGCCGCGATCGCATCAAGCTCGTAGCCCTGGCCCAGCGCCGGTTGCGCCGAGTTCAGCCGCGAGGCGACCAGCAGGCCCGAGATGCTGCAGATGGCGCCGCTGAGCGTGTAGATGATGACCTTCCAGCGGTCGGCATTGACGCCCGACAGGCGCACCGCTTCCTCGTTGCTGCCCAGCGCGAAGGTGTAGCGGCCGAGCTTGGTCTTGTTGAGGATGATCACGCTGACGATGCACACCGACAGGAAGATCAGCGCGCCGTTGGGGATCGGCAGGAAGGGCAGCACCTTCTCGACCACCGAACCCAGCGAGATCGCGTCGAAGCCCTCGACGTCGCTGAAGTAGATCGGCCGGGCCTCGGTGATCAGCAGCGAGGCGCCCTTGAGCAGCATCATCATGCCCAGCGTGGCGATGAAGGGCGTGACCTTGAGCTTGGTGATGATCAGGCCGGAGGTGGCCCCGACCAGCGCGCCCATGACGATGGTGGCGGGCACGCCGACGATCATCGGCCAGCCCCAGTTGGTCATGAAGACGCCGGCCATGACGGCGGTGAAGGTCATCAGCACGCCGACCGACAGGTCGATGCCCGAGGTGATGATGACGAAGGTGCAGGCCACGGCCAGCACGCCGATCACGTTGGTCGCCTGCAGGATGCCGATGAAGTTGTCCGTCGTCATGAACGCTTCGGGCTTGAGCACGCAGAACACGGCGATCAGCGCGATCAGGCTGGCGAAGGCCAGCAGCTTCTGGCGCGCCGCCGGGTTGAACAGGCGCGCGCGCAGGCCCTGGGAAGCCTCGTTGGCAGGAGAAGGGTTCATCGTCTGGGGGGTGGTCATGTCGGGATTCCAGGGGCTTCAGGCGGCGGCGGGCTCGTCCACGTCGACCGAGGACGGTCGCAGCGTCGCGAGATGCATGATCGATTCCTGCGTGGCCTCGGCCGCGCTGAGTTCGCCGGTGATGCGGCCCTCGCACATCACCAGCACACGGTGGCTCATGCGCAGGACCTCGGGCAGTTCGCTGCTGATCATCACGATCGCCTTGCCCTGGGCGGCCAGCGCATCCAGCAGCTTGTAGATCTCGCTCTTGGCGCCGACGTCGATGCCGCGTGTCGGCTCGTCGAAGAACAGGATGTCGCAGTCGCGCAGCAGCCACTTGGCGATGACGATCTTCTGCTGGTTGCCGCCCGACAGCAGGCGCACCTGCTGCTCGACCGACGGCGTCTTGATCGCCAGGCGCTGCACGTAGTCGCGGGCGGTCGCGTGGATGCCGTTCTGGTCGAGCCAGAAGCCGCCCCGGCTGAAGCGGTCCAGCGTGGCCAGCACGACGTTGGTCTCGACGTTCAGGCCGGTGGCCAGGCCGAAGCGCTTGCGGTCCTCGGACAGGTAGCCGATGCCGTGCCCGACGGCGTCCTGCGGCGAGCGGATGTCCACCTGGCGGCCGCGCACATGGACCTCGCCGGCATCGATCGGGTCGGCGCCGAAGACGGCCCGCGCCAGCTCGGTGCGGCCCGCGCCCATCAGGCCGGCCAGGCCTAGGATCTCGCCGCGCCGCAGCGTGAAGCTGGCGTTCTTGACGGCATGGCCGCGGGTGATGCCGCGCACGTCGAGCAGCACCTCGTTGGCCGAGGTGTCGGGGATCTCGCGCCGGGTGGCATCGAGCGTGCGGCCCACCATCATCGAGATGATGGTCTCCATCGGCGTGCCGGCGGTCGGCACGGTGCCGATGTACTGGCCATCGCGCATGACGGTGACGCGGTCGGAGATCTGCTTGAGCTCGTCCATCTTGTGCGAGATGTAGACGATGCCCACGCCCTGCGCCTTCAGGCCGCGGATGATGCGGAACAGCTCGGCGATCTCGGCGTCGTTCAGCGCGGCGGTCGGCTCGTCCATGATCAGCACGCGCGAGTCGAAGCTCAGCGCCTTGGCGATTTCCACCATCTGCTGCTTGGCCACCGTCAGCTCGCCGACGATGGTGCGCGGGTCGAGGTGCAGGTGCATGCGCGCGAAGATCGCGGCGGCCTGCGCGTTGATCGCGTCCTCGTCGAGCACCAGGCCGAAATGCTTCATCGGCTCGCGGCCGACGAAGATGTTGTGGGCCGCGCTCAGGTGGTTCATCAGGTTGAGTTCCTGATGGACGATGCCGATGCCCAGCGCCTGGGCGGCGCGCGGGTCGGCGATCTCGACCGGCCGGCCGTCGATCTTCACCTCGCCGGAATCCTTCTGGTAGACGCCGGCCAGCACCTTCATCAGCGTGGACTTGCCCGCGCCGTTCTCGCCCATCAGCGCGTGGACCTCGCCGCCGAGCAGTTCGAACTGGCCGCGGTCCAGCGCCTTGACGCCGGAAAACGCCTTGCACAGGTCGGTGATCTGGACGAGGGGCTGACCGCGGGTAGCGGTCGCGACGGGCGTGGGGGATGCAGCGGTGCTCATGTCCGGGAAATGATCACTTACCTTGATTTAGTCGGCTACAGGGTCAGCCCGTAGAAGGCCACCGCGTTGTCGTGCCGGATGGCGCGCTGCGCATCGGCCGGCAGGTCGGCCATCAGCGCGTCGCTCAGGGCGATCCAGGCGGCGTAGTCGGCGGCCAGGTTCAGCACCGGCCAGTCGCTGCCCCAGATCAGGCGCTGCGGCCCGAAGGTCGACACCAGCTGGTCCCAGACCGGCTGCAGCGCGGCCCTGCCGGCGGCGCTGCCGGCCCGCGCCTCGCCCGCACACTCGGTCAGCAGGCCGGAGACCTTGCAGTGCAGGCCCGGGCGCTGCGCCAGCTCGGTCATGCCGACCCGCCACGGCACGGCCCAGTCGGCCCGCCAGGCACCAGCGGCATCGAGCGTGCCGAGTTGCGGCTTGGCGGCGTGGTCGACCACCACCGGCAGGTCCGGATGGCGGTCCAGGAAACGCAGCAGGTGCGCCAGGTGCCAGGGCTTGACCAGCGCGTCGAAGCGCAGGCCCAGGTCGGCGATGCAGGCCATCACGTCCGGGTGCGGACGGTGTTCGATCCAGTCGTGTTCCGGCAGGTCCTGCAGCATCGGCCGCACGCCCTTGAACTTCGGGTGCGCGGCCCAGCGCCGCAGCACGTCGACCGACTCGGGCTGGCTGACGTCGACCCAGCCGACGACGCCGGCGATCCAGTCGTTCAGCGTCGCGAGCTGCAGCATGAACTCGGTCTCGGCGGTGCTGTCGGCCGCCTGCACCAGCACGGTCCGCGTCACGCCGTGGGCCTGCAGCAGCGGCAGCAGGTCGTCGGGCTCAAAGTCGCGGTGGATGGGCGCCAGCGCCGGCTCGTCCGCCCGCAGCCAGCGGTAGTCGCCCCGCGCCACCCGCCAGAGGTGCTGGTGGGCGTCGATGCGGTCAGGCGGGGTACGGGGGGCTGCTGCGGTCATGTCGGGGTAAGTCAGGAGTCGGAAGTCGTGGCGTCTTCAATTCATCTGCGAACAGAATATCCATCGATGAACAAGAAAACCATCCGATGAAGCCCGAAACGACCCCAGGACTTACCCGCAGTCAGGCGCCGGGCGAGGCGGAAGCTGACCGCTACCGCGCGCCGGCCCTCGACAAGGGCCTGGACATCCTCGAACTGCTCAGCGAGCAGCCCGCCGGCCTGACGCGCGGCGAGATCGTCAAGGCGATGGGCCGCAGTCCGAGCGAGATCTACCGGATGCTCGAACGCCTCGTGGCGCGCGACTACGTCAGCCGTTCGGTCGAGGGCGACCGCTATGCGCTGAGCCTGAAGATGTTCGTGCTGGCCCATCGCCACCCGCCGCTCAACCGCCTGGCCGCCCGTTCGATGCCGGTGATGGAAGCCTTCTCGAACGCCGTCGAGCAGAGCTGCCACCTCGGCATCTACGACCGCGGCAACCTGACGGTTGTGGCACAGGTCAGCAGCCCGCACAAGCTGGGTTTCTCGCTCCGCCTGGGGGCCCGCGTCAGCCTGCTCGACACCGGCTCGGGCCATGTCCTGCTGGCCTACCAGAACCCCGCGCGGCGCGCCGAGATGCTGGCCGCGCACGAGGCCCTCGAAGGCGAGGTGCCGATGTCGGAGACCGACCTGGCGAGCGCGCTGGAACGGGTCCGCTCCGACGGCGGCTGGCAGGGCGAAAGCCTGCAGACCTTCGGCGTGACCGACCTGTCGATGCCGGTGCTGGGCCCGGGCGACGAGGCCCTCGCGGTGCTGACCTGCCCCTTCATCCGCCGCATCGACCGCCATCCGGGGCCGGACATCGTGCAGACGCGCCGCCAGCTGGCCGAGGCGGCCCGGGCGCTGTCGATGCGCTGAGCGGCCAGTCAGGTCCGCCGTTCAGTCGCGCCAGAACTGCGGCGTGAACAGCACCAGCACGCTGAGCAGCTCCAGCCGGCCGAGCAGCATCCCGAAGGTGCAGATCCAGGTCTGCAGGTCGCTCAGGCCGCCGAAGTTGACGGCCGGGCCGACCTCGCCAAGCCCCGGGCCGATGTTGTTGACGCAGGCGATGACCGCGGTGAAGGCGGTGACCACGTCCAGCCCGGTGAACAGCAGCACGAAGGTCAGCACCATCAGCGAGGCGCCGTAGATCATCATGTAGGCGATCACGCTCTGCATCACCCGGGGCGACACGACCCGGCCGCCGAACCGGACCGGGTTGACCGCGTCGGGGTGGACGATGCGCACCAGCTCGCGCTGGCTCTGCTTGATCAGCAGCACCATGCGGACCATCTTGATGCCCCCGCCGGTCGAGCCCGCGCAGGTCGCGAAGCAGCCCAGCAGGATCATCAGCAGCGGCGCGAAGATCGGCCAGGTGGCGTAGTCGTAGGCCGCATAGCCGGTCGTGGTGGCCAGCGAGACGACGTGGAAGGCGGTGTGGCGCAGGGCCTCGGTGACGTCCGGATAGACCCGGCTGGCGGCCAGGAACAGCGTGATCAGCACGATCGCGGCGGCGACCACGGCGACGTAGGCCTGCAGCTCCACGTTGCCCAGCAGGACGCGCCAGGAGCGCTGTCGAAAGGCCACGAAGTAGAGCGCGAAGTTCACGCCGGCCAGCAGCATGAAGACGATCGCGACGGCCTCGATGAGCGGCGAGTTCCAGTAGCCGAAGCTCAGGTCGTGCGACGAGAAGCCGCCCAGGCCCATCGTCGAGCACATGTGCATGAAGGCATCCGACCAGCTCATGCCGGCCCAGCGGTAGGCCAGGAAGCAGGCCACGGAGAACAGCGCGTAGACGGCCCACAGGCCACGCGCGGTCTCGGCGATGCGGGGCGTCAGCTTGGTGTCCTTGAGCGGTCCGGCGGCCTCGGCCCGGAACAGCTGCGCACCGCCCACGCCCAGCAGCGGCAGCACCGCCACGGCCAGCACGATGATGCCCAGGCCGCCGATCAGCATCATGAAACATCGCCAGACGTTGAGGCTCAGCGGCAGCGCATCCAGCCCCGTCAGCACCGTGGCGCCGGTGGCCGTCAGGCCCGAGACGGCCTCGAAGTAGGCATCGGTCGCGCTCAGCCCCGGAATGCCCAGCCACAGCGGCACCGCCGCGAAGGCCGGCAGCAGCGACCAGGTCAGCCCCACCAGCACGAAGCCGTCGCGCGGCTGCAGCTCGCGGCGGTGCGCGCGGCTGCTGACGCGCAGCACCAGACCGGCCAGCGCGGTGATGGCCAGGCCGCGCCAGAAGGCCGGCTCGCCGGCATCGCCCTGGACCCGCGCGAACACGAGCGGCACGATCATCATCAGCGCCAGCATCATGAGCAGCAGGCCCACCACCGGCATCACCGCACGGATGCTGCGCATGTTCGAGAGTCCTTCAGGCCAGGGGTCAGAACAGGAAGGTTGCGCCGACCTGGAACAGCTTCTCGACCTCGCGCACCATGTGCTTGCGGGGCAGGAAGAGGATCAGGTGGTCGTCCTGCTCGATCACGGTGTCGTGGTGCGGGAAGATGACCTGACGATCGGCCGACGCCTCGTCTCCGTCGGGCACCTCGGACCGGTCACTGCCACCCCGCACGATGGCGCCGATCTCCGCACCGGGCGGCAACCGGAGTTCATCGATGCGGCGCCCGACCACCCGAGAGGTGCGCCGGTCGCCCCGGGCCACCGCCTCGATCGCCTCGGCCGCGCCGCGTCGCAGGCTGTGCACCGCCTCGACGTCGCCACGCCGCACATGGGCCAGCAGCTCGCCGATCACGACCTGCGACGGCGACAGCGCGATGTCGATCTGGGTGCCCTGCACCAGGTCGGCATAGGCCCGCCGGTTGATCAGTGCCAGCACCCGCCGCGCGCCCATGCGCTTGGCCAGCAGGCAGGCCATGATGTTGTCCTCGTCGTCACCGGTCAGGGCGACGAACAGGTCGGTCTGGTCGACCTGTTCGCGTTCGAGCAGGTCGGCATCGGTGCTGTCGCCATGCAGCACCAGCACGTCGTCATCGAGCTCGCCGCAGAGGTACTCGCAGCGCGTGGCCGAGACCTCGATCAGCTTGAGCCGGCAGGCGCCCTGGACCTCGCGCGCCAGCCGCAGCCCGACCCGGCCGCCGCCGGCAATCATCAGCCGCCGCACCGGCTCCTCGCGCCGACGCAAGGCGCCCAGCACGGCGGGGATGTCGCGCGTGGCGGCCAGCACGAAGACCTCGTCGCCCGGCTCGATGAGAGTGTCGCCCTCGCACGTGATGCGCTGGTCGGTCTGGTCCTCGCGGCGGCGGTAGATCGACACGAGGCGCATCGGCACCGCCGGCAGCAGCCGGGGCAGTTCGGCGATGGTGTGGCGCACCATCGGCCCGTCGCTGAGCGCGCGCACCGCCACCAGGCTCACGGCACCACCGGCGAAGGCCAGCACCTGCAGCGCCTCGGGGTGCTCGATCAGCTGGCGGATCGTGGCGGTGACGCTCTGCTCCGGGCAGATCACCTCGTTGACGGCGAAGCCCGCATCGCCCAGCAGCGGCCCGCCTTCGACGAACTCGGGCGACCGCAGCCGCGCGATCCGGGTGGGGATGCTGAAGCGGTCGTGCGCCACCTTGCAGGCCACCAGGTTGGTCTCGTCGTGGGGCGCGCAGGCGATCAGCATGTCGGCGTCGCGCGCGCCGGCGGCCTCCAGCACCGACGGCTGGATGCCGTTGCCGGTGACACCGCGCAGGTCGAGCCGATCCTGCAGCTCGCGCAACCGGGCCGGATCGGTGTCGATGACGGTGATGTCGTTGTGCTCGGAGACCAGGCTCTCGGCGACGCTCTCGCCGACCCGCCCGGCGCCGAGGATGATGATGTTCATGGCTTCATCATAGGCAGGCCCGTCGGGCCGTCGCGGACCCGCATGGGAAGATCCGATGCCCGCCGCCATCCCGGTTCCAGCCCAAGTCCACGCCCATGCTGATCAACTGCGTCGCCTACCGCGATGGCCACAAGCTGGCCGACATCCCGCTCGACCGCATCGGCGGCTACCTGGGCCAGCACGGCACCTTCGTCTGGGTGGCCCTGCGCGACGCCGACGACGAGGAGCTGCTGAACCTGCAACGCATCTTCAAGCTGCACGACCTGGCCGTCGAGGACGCCCGCCACGGTCACCAGCGGCCCAAGATCGAGGAGTACGACGACACGCTGTTCGCGGTCATGCACCTGGTCGAGATGTCGCCGACCGACGAGCTGCACCTGGGCGAGGTCGCCGTCTTCGTCGGGCAGGACTTCGTGGTCTCGGTGCGCAACCGCAGCACCCAGGGCTTCCTCGGCGTGCGGGCCCGCTGCGAGCGCGAGCCGCAGCACCTGCGGCAGGGTTCCGGCTTCGTGCTGTACGCGCTGATGGACGCGGTGGTCGACCGCTACTTCCCGATCGTCGATGCGCTGGAAAGCGAGCTCGAGCACATCGAGGACCAGATCTTCGAGCGCGGCGCCGCGCGCGAGAACATCCAGATGCTGTACGCGCTGAAGCGCCGCCTGACGGTGGTGCGCCATGCGGTCGCGCCGCTGATGGACGCCACCGCCAAGCTGCACGGCGGGCGCGTGCCGGGAGTCTGCGCCGCCAGCGAGAACTACTTCCGCGACGTCTACGACCACCTCACGCGCATCAACTCGACGCTGGATGCGCTGCGCGAGACGATCGGCACGGCCATCCAGGTCAACCTGTCGATGGTGACCATCGAGGACACCGACGTCAGCAAGCGCCTGGCCGCCTGGGCCGGCATCTTCGCGGTCGCCACCGCCTTCGCCGGCCTCTGGGGCATGAACTTCGAGAACATGCCCGAGCTGAAATGGAAGTACGGCTACCCCGCCGCGATCGGCCTGATCGTGGTCGTCTGCAGCGTGCTCTACCGCCGTTTCAAGCGCGCCGGCTGGCTCTGAGATCCCGCCTCGCCTCCCCATTCGCAATGACGAGGCTTGAAGCCGCGTTTGACAGATTCCGGTGATCCCTCGGGCGAAAACGCCCCCCTAGTCTTGCCGGTTCTCCGAACCAGCCAGCACAGGGAATCACCATGTCAGCCAAGAACGACCGCCCGTCCATCGCGACGGAGAAGCTGCAGGCCGGCAAGCGGGCCAAGACCCGCCACGCAGACGACATGAGCGTCGACCTGCCCGACGCCAACCGCGTCGACCTGGACGCCCATGCCGACCCGGCGGTCGTGACGAACGAGGGGGTGTCGGACCCGGGCAGTTCGGAGCCCGGCTTGCTGGCCCTGCTCGACACCGGCGCGGCCGGGGCGCCCTCCTCCGGCGCCGTGGCCAGGGCCGATGCGCCGGTCGCCGACACGGCGGCAGCGTCATCGTCCGGTCTGGGCGGCTACAGCCTGGGCACCCTCGCAGCCGCAGCCGCAGCCGGTGCCGGCCTGCTGCTGGTGGGCGGGCTGGCGGGCGGGGGCAAGACAGGTTCGACCAGTTCCGGCGGCGGCAACACCGGTGGCAACACCGGCGGTGGTACCGATGGCGGCACGACGAACGCCAAGCTCAGCTTCAGCGGCGTGGTCGCGATGGGCTTGTCCTCGGCAGGCCTGCTGATCACCGCCTACGACCGCAACGGCAACGCCATCGACACCGCCCTGACCGATGACCAGGGCCATTTCGCGCTCCACAACATCGCCGCGACGCTGGCGGGCCAGGCGATCACCCTGGTCGCCGTCGATGCCGATCCGACCGACGGCATCGGCTATGTCGACGAGGCCACCGGCGAGTCGCGTGACCTGGTCGGCGAACTGCGCACGACGATGATCGTCGGCACTGCCGTCCAGCAGACCGCCGCGATCACGCCGCTGACGGAGCTGGCGACGCGCCACATCGTCAACGGCGCCAACGGTCACACGGTCGATGCGCAGCAGGCCAGTGTCGTGTCGTCGCTGAACCGCGCGATCGGCCAGCTCTTCGGCGTGTCCGACATCGTCGGCGGCACCCCCAAGGTCGTCACCCGCACCAGCACCACCGCCGACACCGACAGCTACGGCCACGCACTGGCCTTGCTGTCGGGCATGGACGAATCGCAAAGCCGCAACGGTGCCGACAACCCGATGGACGCGACCTTGCGCACGCTGCAGAGCGGCATGACGGTGACGATCCAGGGCGAGGTCGCGGCGCAGTTCAACGGCCTCGACACCGCCGCGCTGGCCCTGCTGTCGCAGGCCGCTGCCGGACTGGCCGACCGCATCGACCCGACGCTGCTCGACGCGATCCGCAACACCGCCTTCAACGCCGCGAAATCGGCCTTCGGCACCGGCGATCCGAACGGGCAGGCCGTCTTCATCTCGGCCAGCCGCACCGCCTTGAGCCGGGGCGCCGACGCCACGCTGAGCTTCCAGTTCGAGACGGCACCGGATGCGACCCAGCTCGCGACCCTGAAGACCGACGTGGCCGCCGCCTTGCGTGGCGCGGTATCGCCGGTCGACGCCGACTGGTCCGGCTCGGGCACCACCTGGCGCCTGGCGCTGAAGGACGATCCGGACCTGAACCTGCCGGTCACGCTCGCCTTGCCGTCCGACCGCTACATGGCCAATGAGCTGCGGATCGCCGTCGACAGCACCGCGCCGCTGGCCAAGGGCTTGCAGGTCATCGGCCTGACCGGCAACCCCGCCGTCAAGACGACCGTGCTGAAGGCCGGCGACACGCTGCGCTGGACGCTGGTGCTCGACGAGCCCGGTGTCGTCCAGGGCGTCCCGGAGCTGTCCTTCATCGCCGGCACGGCGCCCACGCGCAAGGCCCTCTACGTGGCCTCGGCCAGCAGCAGCCAGCACCTCGTGTTCGACTACCAGGTCGGACCGGACGACAACGCCGAACTGGGGTCCGTCAACGTCAACCAGCGCTTGCAGGTCAACGACCTGCGCTTTCCGCCCGATGCGGCCATCACCGACCTCGCCGGCAATCCGTTCACATCGCTGGGCAACCACGTCAATCTGGACACGCTCAACAACATGGCGGCCGACGGCCTGACGTCGCTGCGCCTGGACACCACCGCGCCGACGTTCGACGCCAGCACGCAGGTGCCGCTGTCCGGCGCGACCATCGGCAAGGCACTCGCCGACCACCTGACGCTGCACTTCTCCGAACCCGTCAAGGCCGGCAGCAGCGGCAGCTTCGTGGTCTGGCAGATCGTCGACGGTCGCGCGACCGAAGTCGCCCGCATCGCCGCCACGGCCGTGGCATTCGGGGCCGATGGCCAGAGCGTCACGGTGGCACTGGGCAAGACCCTCGCGCCCGGCCACTACCAGGTCACGATCGATGCCGGCGCGATCACCGACCGGGCCGGCAACGCCCACGCCGGCCTGAGCCGCGACAGCACCGGCGCCTGGACCTTCGACGTCGGCTCGGTCGACCTCGGCATCCATGCGGTGACCCAGGACAACATCCTCAACGCCAGCGAACTGGCGGCCGCCAGCGCGGCCCACAAGCTGGTCGTCAGCGGCACGATCACCGGCGATGCCACGCTGCTGGCCGGCCTGAACGACAACGACCTGCACGTGAGCCTGCGCCCGCTGGCGCAAGCCGCCGGCGCCACGCTGCTGTCGACCGTCACGCACATCGACAAGGCAGCGGGCACCTGGACAGCCGAGCTGGACATCAATGCCGGCGCCACGGCCGACGCTGCGCAGCTGCTGCAGGTCTCGATCGACACGACGAGCGTCAAGAGCAGCGCCGCGCGGGTCTGGACCGTCGACACTGCCGCCCAGATCAGCCTGAGCCCGATCAGCGGCGACGACCGCATCAGCGCGCTTGAGCGCCAGATCATCGACAGCGGCCGCGACCTGGCCATCAGCTACCGCACCGAGGTCGGTGCCAGCGGCTCGCTGGTCTTCTACCCCGACAGCGGCGACACCCGGAAGACCGTCACCAAGACCTTCACGAAGGCCAGTGGCGGCATCGAGACCGTCAAGCTGACGGCGGCGGACCTGCTCACGATGGGCTCGGGGCCCTTCACGGTGCGCGGCACCCTCACCGATGCGGCCGGCAACGTCCTGCACGACTCGCCGCTGCGCAGCTTCGAGCTGGCGCCCAGGGCCGGCGAGGTCTCCGCGACGACGCTGGCCAGCGTCCAGCTCGTCAACGTGCCTACCAGCGGCGGCTACCAGGTCGGCGACCGCATCGAGATCGACGCCACCTTCAGCGCGGCCGTGACGGTCCAGGGCATCGGCCTGCAGGCACAGCTCCTGATGGGCACCGGCAGCGCCGCGCTGGCCCGCAGCGCCAGCCTGGTCGGCACCAGCGACGACCGCCGGGTGCTGCACTTCGCCTATGTCGTGCGAGCCGGCGACACCGATGCCGACGGCATCGCCGTGCCGGCCGATGCCCTGCGCCTGGCCGGCAGCCGCATCGTCGATGCCGCCGGCCTGTCGCCCACGCTGTCCCACCCCGCCGTGGCCGCCCGTGCCGCAGCGTTCGTCGACACCACCGCCAGCCTGCCGGACCTGCAGGTGACGGCGGCCAGCGGCATCCGGGGCGGCATCGTCGCCCTGGCCATCACCGCCGCGCTGACCGACACCGACGGCTCGGAAACGCTGTCGTCGGTGTCCCTGAGCGGCGCGCCCGACGGCTCGGTGCTGCGCAGCGGCACCACCGTCTTCACGGCAACCGGCGGCGTCTTCAGCGTGCCGGCCGACCAGCTTGCCGGCCTGACGCTGACACCGCCCGCGACCTATAGCGGCAGCTTCACGCTCAAGGCCAGCGTGACCGCCACCGAGACCGTCGGCGGCCACAAGGCAGCCAGGAACGCGGATCTGCCGGTGACCGTGACGGCAGGATCCGGCTCCGGCGACACGACGCCGCCGACCGCCTCGACCACCGAGCTGACCGAGACCCTCGACCGCGGCGTGCTGACCAGCGCTTCGGCCGACACGCTGCGGCTGCGCTTCAGCGAGTCGGTCCGCGTCGAAGACATCCGCGCGGCCATCGCCAATGGCACGATCGTGCTCAAGGGCAGCGATGGCAGCACGCACAGCCTGGGCAGTGGCTGGACGCTCGACGCCTACACGCCGAGCCAGATCACGCTGAAGGGCTTCGGGAGCGATCGGGTCAACGGTGCCTTCACGTCGCTGTGGGACAGCTCGCTCAATGGCGGCAAGGGTGGCAACACCCGCGTCCCGACCTTCTCCAGCGACTACGCGCTGGGTCTCAAGTCGGCCTTCAATGTCGACGCCACCAGCACCATCTACACCCACACCGATGCCAGCGGCGGCGTCTGGTACCTGTGGCGGCAGGCGGGGTGGAACAACTACCTGCTGTCCAAGGCCGAATCGTCGCCCGGCGAGTGGTACATCGGCAGCCTGTCGAGCGTGTCCAACCCCAACGCCCGCGAGGTGGTGCTCGGCGTGTCGTCCTGGTTCGCCCGCTCGTCGACCGTGCCGGAAGGCACCGACCCGTGGGCCTCCGCGACACAGCTCGATGAAGCCGTCGCCAGCAGCACCAGCGGTGCCCTGGGCCGCACCTACCTGCTGGGCCTGGGCAGCGGCAACACGGCGGCCAGCGGCGATGTGCTGACGCTTGCCAGCGGTTCGGTCCACGACGCGGCCGGCAACGCCAACCCCGCGCCGATCACCTTCACGCTGCCGGCCGACATCACGCGGCCGACCAGCCCGGGCACGCAGGTCGCCGGCTATGCGGCCGATGGCATCACGCCGAAGTCCGGCCCGCTGGCGATCGGCGACCACGTGCGCGTGACGCTCCACTACGCCGAGCCGGTGCGCGTCAGCACCAACGCCACCCCCGGCGTCGGCATCGTGCTGGCCAACGGCAGCCGCGAGGCCCTGCTGGACCGCAGCAAGAGCTTCACGTCGGCCCAGGCGGCCGATGGCTACACCTACAGCAGCGACCTCGTCTTCGTCTACAAGGTCCAGGCCGGCGACTTCGTCGGCGCCGGCGGCATCACGCTGGCCAGCTTCAACCGCCACAACACCAACACCTTCGACGCCGCCGGCAACCGCTACACGCCGCCGGGCGACCTGCCCGATGCGGTCAACAGCATCGCCATCGCGACCGACAACACCGAGCCGTACGTGTGGGCCAGCTACGCCAGCGGCTCGATCGTGACGCTGACCGCCAGCGAGGACCTGGACGCGAGCCACCCGCCGCCGCTCGCCGCATTCAGCGTCCGGGTCAACGACGTGGCGGTGAACGTCAGCGCCGTCGTCGTCGGCACCGGCAACCTGTCTCGCCACGTGACGCTGACGCTGGCCACACCCGTCACCTCCGGACAGCTGGTGAAGGTGAACTACCAGGATCCGACCAACGGCAGCAACGACCTCCACGCCCTGCAGGATCTGGCCGGCAACGACGTGTCGCCGAACGGCGGCTTCCAGGCGCAGATCACCGCGACATCAGCACCCTCGGTCCGTTTCGTCGCCTACAACGCCGGCGAGCTGGAGGTTGCCGACGGCTTCGGCACCCGCGGCTCGGGCACGGCCTCCGCCGAACCGTCCGAGCTGTGGTTCCACGTCGAATACGACAACGCCGTGCAGGTCAGCGGCACGCCGCAACTGGCGCTGACCCTGACCGATGACCAGGGCGTCCCGCACGCCGTCCAGGCGCGCTACCGCCCGTCCAGCAACGCCAGCACCTGGGGCCAGACCTCGCTGTCCTTCGTCTACACGCTGCAGCCGGGGGACAGGGGGTCCGTCCACCTGGACAGCGCCAGCATCGATCTCAACGGCGGACAGATCAGCGCAGCCGGCAGCGGCGGTGCCAGCACGGCCAACCTCGTCCTGCCGCCCGCCGCCCTGCCCTTCACCCAGCAGACCTGGGTCTATGGCGGCAGCACCAGCGCCGTCGGCAGCGCCGCCAACGACCTGCTCGCGCCCTGGATCCACGACCCCACCGCGACCCCGCTGACGCTGGCCAACCTGGCCGTCCAGGGCGGCGACGGCAACCGCGACACCTTGCTCCTGTCGATCGCGCTGCCCGCCAGCGTCGACACCCAGGCCGCAGCGGCCGGCTGGCACCTGGCCTACACGCTCGCGGCCGACAACAGCACGCGACAGGTCCAGCTGCTGGATGCCGCCAACCAGCTGCAGCGCACCTACACCGTGCCCACCGACGCCGCCTGGCCTGGTGGCATCGAGCAACTGGCCTATCACCTGCTGTACCGCGACACGCGCGGCCAGTGGCAGTTCACCGGCAACGGCGACCCGCTGCTGCTGGCGCGCGGCGTGACCGAGTCGGTCGATGCCGCTGGTCAGGACGTCTTCGTCCAGGGCTCGCTCGGCGCCGACACCATCGACCTGAGCAGCCACGCGACCGGTCAGCGCATCCTCGTGCGGGCCGGCCCGGGCCGCGACACCATCACCGGCCACGCCGGCGTCGACATCGTCGCCGGCCAAGGGGGCGCGAACACGATCAACACCGGCGCCGGCGACGACGTCGTCATCGTCGGACGGGGTCAGGACACCATCGATGGCGGCACCGGCACCGACACGCTGCGCCTGACCCTGCCGGGCTCGGACAGCCGCATCGTCGACATCGGCGCCTCGTTCGTCATCCGCAGCACCTTGTCCGGCAACGGTTCGGGCAGCAGTTCCAGCAGCTCGGACACCACGACCTGGGTCGACCGCTACCGCCTCGATCCGGCGACGACCGGCGGCCACGACGGCCGCTGGCAGGTGACCGACCTGGCGCTGAACCAGGTCGTCGCGCTGGTCAGCAACGTCGAGCAGATCCAGCTGCGCCACGAGGACAACACCAGCCGCCGCATCAACCTGCAGGTGGTCGTCGGCAGCGACGGCAGCGACACCCTCACCGCCGGCGAGCTGACCTTGTCGGGCCAGGGCGATGACCAGATCACCGTCAACGCCGGCACGCTGCGCCTGAGCGACTGGCAGACGCCGCTGCAGATCGACGGCGGCGCCGGCACGGACCGGCTGGTGCTGGGCAGCAACGTCAGCGGTGCCTCCGGTCGGCTCGACGGGCTGTTGCAGAACACCACCGCGATGGCGATCAACCCGTCGCGCGGCGTGCGCCGCATCGAGGGCATCGACCTCACGGGCGGTGGCCAGAACACGCTGCTGCTGGACGTGGCGCAGATCCTGGCCCTGCACGACAGCGGCGACGACAGCGGCAAGAACCTCTGGGTCTCCGCCACGGCCGGCAGTCCGGCCGTCACCAACTTCGCGGTCGCGGGCAACAGCGGCAGCACGCTGAAGCTGACCGACAGCGGCTGGACGAACGAGGGCGCGCAGGCCACCCTGGGCGGCAAGGTGGTCTATGCCAACAAGGCCGCGAACACCGTGCTGGTCGTGGATCCCGCCGTCATGGTGACCTTGCCGACGGGCGCCTTCAGCTATGGCATCTCGTCGCAGACCCTCAACGGGCAGGTGACCGAAGGCACCGGCAACAGCGGCACGACCGTCACCTTCACGGTCAGCCGCTCGGGCGACACCGGCCTGTCCAGCAGCGTCTACTGGACCACGATGACGGCTGGCGGCCTCGGCGCCAGCGACTTCGTCGGCGACGTGCTGCCCACCGGCACCGTGTCGTTCGCGGCCGGCGAGACCAGCAAGACGCTGACCGTCCAGATCAAGGCCGACAGCCTGCCCGAGTCCGGCGAGAGCTTCGGCATCGCGCTGCAGACCGCCGATGCGGTGAAGCCCAACACCTGGGTCAGCGTGATGGACGACGACAGCGGCGGCGGTGGATCGGGGGTTGCGCCGAGCGCGGCACCGACCGTCTCGGCCATCACCCTGCAGGCGTCGACGGCCGTGTTCCCGGGCAAGCAACTCGCGCTGGACCTGACCTTCGACCAGCAGGTCGTCATCTCCGGCGTGCCGACGCTGAACCTGATCGCGCAGGACGCCAATGGCGGCACCCATCCGCTGGTCGCCCGTTACGACCGGCAAGGCCTGTCGACCGGCCAGAGCCAGTCGGTCGCGCGTTTCGTGTTCAGCTACACCGAGACCGATGTCATCGGCCTGGGCGGCCAGCTGCGACTGGCGACCGACCCGCTGCGACTGCCCACCGACAGCAGCGCCAGCATCGTCGGCGCCAGCCACCCGATCGTCGCCAGCCTGGGTCTTGGCAACGCCATTCCCGCTGCGCTGAGCAGCGTGTGGATGTATGCGCAGGCACCCGTTGCCGGGACCACCGGGACGTCACACAACGACGTGCTGGAGCCGTGGAAGCTCGACCCGTCTGCGGCGCCCAAGACCTTGACCGCGCTGCAGGCCGTTGCCCTCGACGGTGGCGCCGGCCTGCGCGACGGCCTGGTGCTGCCGATCGTGCTCGACGGCGTGACCGACGCGGCCACCGCGTCCGGCCACTGGCTGGACTTCGACCCCGCCAACCTCAAGCTGCACGTGCTCAACGCCAGCGGCGTCCTCGTCAAGGACATCGACGTGCCAAACCCGGTGGCCGGCAACACGGCCTGGCCCCTGAACATCGAGGCGCTGGCCTACCAGCTGACCTACCGCGATGCCACCGCGAACCAATGGCTGCAGGTCGAAGGCGACCGCGCGATGCAGGTGCTCTGGCGCAGCCACACCGTGCTGACCGACCCGGTCACCGGTGACCAGTCGTGGTCCGGTGCGATGACCGGCGACCAGCGCGACGCCTCGGCCGTTCCGGCCAGCGCGGTCGTCACCTTCGACAGCAGCCCCGGCGGCGACACCCTCATCGGCCACGCCGGCCGGGACATCGTCATGCCGCAGCAAGGCACCGCCCACATCAGCACCGGGGCGGGCGATGACGTGGTTCACCTGGCCGGCGGTCCGCAACACGGCAGCGTCGTCCAGATGGGCAGCGGCGATCACGACACGCTGCTGCTGCGGATGGACGGCGACATGACCAACTATCCGGTCCTGGAAGCGGACGGCAGCGTCACGCTGAAGTCGGCCCACGGCAGCTGGGTCAATGGCTCCTTCGCGCCGGACGCGGCCGGCCTGGTCGCGCAGTTCAACCTGAAGGCGGTCGACACCACCAGCGACGTTCAACTGGAGATCCGCCACGGCAACGGCAGCCACGGCGACGCGGCCACGACCGTCGCGGGCGTCGAACGGATCGGCCTCGTGCATGGCGGCACGCCAGGGGACCTGTTCGAGATCGCGCTGGGCAGCGACCTGTCCGAGGACATGACCTTGCCGGGCCACGCCAGAGGCGTCCTGGCGGGCGGTGGCGGTGACGACACGCTGCACATCCAGGCCGGCGGCACGATCGCGCTGGGCGGCGCCGGTCATGACAGGCTGGAGCTGTCGACGTCCTCGTTCGGCAACGGCTGGCTGATCCTCGACGGCGGCAAGGGCCGTGACCTGCTGGCCCTGGGCAGCGACGTGCAAGGCCACACCTCGACGCTGGACAAGGCGCCCGGCGCACCGAGCGTCGCCCGCAGCATCGAGGGCTACGACCTCACCGGCGGCGGCAACAACACGCTGGAGCTGGGCGGCGCGGGCATCCTGTCCCTGCATGACGACACCGATGGCTGGAACGTCTGGTCGCCCCTGAAGGACAACGCCGGCACGTCCGACGCGGACCGGCTGCAGTTCCTGGTCGTGGGCGACAACGGCGACACGCTGCGCCTGTTGACGGGCAGCGCCGGCAGCTGGACCGAGGCCGCGCCGATCATGGACCCGACCTACGGGGAGTTGCGGGTCTGGAACGGCGCCGACACGAACGGTCAGCTCTACCAGGTGCTGGTCGCCGCCAGTGTCACCACGTCGCTGCAACCGGCCACGCCTCCTGCAGTCCTGTGAATCGCCAGATGCGCACGGTGATCGCCGCTCAGGTCTTCGTGATCGTGATGAGCACGCTGATCCTGGGCCAGTGCACGGAACTCGAACCGCGGCCACGCTGCGCCGACGACCGTGCCCGCAAGACGTGGCCCTGCCCTCCCGGCCAGGAGAGCAAGACCGGCCGGTGCGCCTGCACGACCCCGGGATGACCGGCTGACCTGACGTCTCGACGCCACGAAGTTGTCAGCTGCAGCCGTCAAACTGCGCGGTTTCGGATTCGATCCCGCCGCGCCATGACGACTGACCTGCCCTCTTCGCCCGCCCGCCGCCAGATCCTCAGCCGCGCGGCGGCCAGCTCGCTGGTCGCCTCCCTGCCCTGGGGCGTCAAGGCCCAGACGGCTCCGGCGGCCAGTGCCGCCGACAGCCGCCCGCTGCAGCTGGTGGTGCCGGTGCCGCCGGGCGGGTCGGTGGACCTGACGGCGCGCCTGCTGGCCGAGCAGTTGCCGGCACAGCTGGGCCAGTCGGTGGTGGTCGAGAACCGCGCCGGCGCGTCCGGCTCGATCGCCGCCGCCAGTGTCGCCCGGGCGGCGGGTGATCCGAACACGCTGATGCTGGTGTTCGACTCGCACGCGACCAACCCGCTGGTCTACCCGCAGCTGAGCTACGACACCCAGCGCGACTTCACCCCGATCGCGCAGCTGCTGAGCTTTCCGCTGGTCTACGCGGTGCCGGCGAACCTGCCGGTCAGCTCGATGGCCGAGTTCATCGCGCTGGCGCGACGCCAGCCCGGCCGGCTGAACTACTCGACCGCCGGCCTGGGCACCCTCAACCACCTGGCCGTCGAGCTGTTCAAGCAGCGCACCGGCACGCACCTGGTCCACATCCCCTACCGCGGCGGCGTCCCGGCGCTGCAGGCGGTCATGAACGGCGACGTCCAGCTGTTCGCCGGCAGCTGGGTGGCGATCGGCCCGCACGTGAAGTCGGGCCGCGTCAAGGTGCTGGGCGTCAGCTCGGCGAAGCGCTACAGCGTCACGCCCGACCTGCCGACGCTGCAGGAAGGCGGCGTGCGCGACTACGACGTCAGCACCTGGATCGGCGCCCTCGCCCCCGCCGGCATCAGCGCGGCGCGCCAGCAGCAGCTGCACGAGGCCGTCCTGAAGGCCCTGGGCCAGCCGCAGGTGCGCCAGACGCTCGCGCAGCAAGGCCTCGAATGGATCGGCAGCACCCCGTCCGATTTCGGCCAGATGATCCAGCGCGAACAGCAGCGCTGGAAGAAGCTGGTGATCGAGCAGTCGCTCAGCTTCGGCTGAGGTCGGGCGCGCAGAGGACACATGAAAAGGGCCCCTTGATCGGGGCCCTTGGCTTGTCTGGCTTGTTTGCCTCTTCTGACCCATCCTGGCGGAAGCTCAGGGATTCGAACCCTGGAACCCTTGCGGGTTGCCGGTTTTCAAGAGCAATGCTTCAAGAAATCACGTTCAAAATCAATAAGATAGCGACGTAGATCGCGACTTTGCAAAAACTTTGCAAAAATGCAGCTCTTGCCCCACCGGCCGAGACACGATGAGTACGCTGATCGACAGACACGAGGTAGACGATGGCCTGCACATCTACCTCCAAGCGAACAGCCGGGTCTGGATCGCGCGTTTCAAGGTAGGCGGCCGCTGGCTGTCGCGCACAACGAAGCAGCGAGACCGGGCGAAGGCCATCACTGCCGCTGTCAGAGTCCGCGCTGAGTGCGAGATCAAGCACGAGCACGGCATCGCGATCCAGACCAAGGCGTTCCGGGACGTTGCAAAGCTGGCGATCGAGCGAATGAAGCAGCTACCCAGTAACGTGCGCGGCGCTGGCTCAGTCAAGGACCACGAGTGGGCGCTACTGAAGTACCACATCCCGTTCTTCGATCGGACGTACATCACCAGCATCGATCGCCAGAAGCTGGCTGAGTTCGATGCATGGCGCATCGAGCAACTTGGACGCACGCCTGCACAGTCGACGCTGAAGACCCACAACGTTGCGCTACACAAGGTCTTCGACGAGGCCGTGCTGAGGAAGTGGATGACACCGGGACAGGTGCCCGTGCTGTCGTCTTCAGGCGGGGTCGCGGCAACGCGTCGCGACTACTTCACGGCTGAAGAGATCGAGAAGATCCGCAATGCGTTCCCTGAGTGGATCGACGAGGGACGGACAAGTCAGACGCGCTCTATCCGCGAACTGCTGTACTACTACTTCAACGTGGCAGTGCTGACCGGCTTGAGGCCAGGCACTGAGATGGACAACTTGAGGTGGAACGACATTGCGATCAAAGAGGATCACGTGGTGATCACGGTGCGGAAGGGCAAGACGACGCTCTACACAGGCAGTCGACATGTCGTCGGCAACAGCACGGTTCACGAGATGATCCTAGACATGCACGGCAAGTCGACCGAGTGGATCGGAAATGAGGACAACGTGCCTGACGACTGGAACCCACTGGTGTTTCGACTGTCAGATGGCAGCACCTGCGACACGCTAGGTCGGAACTTCACCACCCTGCTCCGTCGCCTGAAGCTCGACAGCGGATCGGGGGGCAAGCGCACTCTGTACTCACTGCGTCACACCTACATCACGCACATGCTGCTCGACAGAACCCCGGCGTCGCTGATCGCGAAGCAATGCGGCACGAGCACGGCAATGATCGAGGCTCACTACAGCCACATCACGCCGCTCATGTACACCAAGGAGCTGTCGGGCAACGAGGGCGCTGCGATGGCTAGCCTGATCACGAAGTACGCCGACATTTGAGGTCCGGCTTGATCGGTTGAACAGCACCCCGAACACACGGCTCTTTTTCGTGCATCACACGCACGAATCGCCTACGCTTGGTCGAAGACACCTCGATAGACCGTGTGGACCCGCAGCGACGCAAAGAACGACTGAACGAACTGATCGCCAAGCTTAGAGCGGGCGAGGACGTCGCGCAGCGTGACCTCAAGAACGTCCTACTTGACGCCGAACATCGTGCTCTGACGGACGCATGGGAAGACCAGAAGAAGCTGCGCGACTCGCTTGTCAGCAAACCTGCTGCGGTACTGACGTATGAGGCGCGACTCAAGAAAGCTCTCTTCGAGTACGGAAAGGCCGAGCACTACAGCGAGTCGGCAGACACTCTCCCGTCATCACCACATGATGGCTTGAAGGCCCATCAACGTGGCTACCGCAAGTGCGAGACGTTGCTAGAGGGATTGATTGAGTACCTTGAGGAGCAACTGGCAGCGGACCCAGGCCTACAGGTGTGGTTCGACCGCCCGCTTGTGTTCGGATGGGATGGTGACATCACGCCGTCGCCATCAGACATGCCGCGCGTAGTGACATCACGAAGCCGTGAACGACTTGGGGACGGCAGGTTGACCGGCATGCTCTCGAAGCGAGAGGTCAAGCTCCAGGCACTAGTTGCAGCACTGCACAACATCGCAGAACGCGAGGCGATCGAAGCTCGGATCACTCAAGAACTTGCTAACGAAGCTGAGCAGCAACTGACTACACGTATCGCCAGCCTTCGAGCACCGCGAAGACGATAGCGCGAATAGTCGCGCCTTTTTTATGCTGCCCATGCACGTTTTATTGACGTGTATAGGCAGGTCGCAAACGTCAACTCGACCAACCCAACCGTTGCCCAACCGGCACTAGGTCAATCACGCGGAGTACACGATGGCAAGCAACGTGCAGCCGAAGCCCAAGAAGTCAATGTTCGAACAAGCACTCAAGATCTACCGAGAGCACCTACAGCAGGCGCAAGACGGCACACACGACCGCACGATGACTTGGCGCCAGGCAGTCCTATCGGACATCAAGAGTCAGCTACACGCGTCAGACACGAACCAACACAACCTCTATCTGAAGTGTCAGCACGAGGTAGGCCTGAAGGCCAACAAGAAGTTCGAAGTAGTCCGTCTTGATGGCACTCAGACTTCGGCGAAAGCAGCCAACACGAAGACGAACACCAAGAACCAAGGTAGTAGTCGACCGGCAGGGGTTGCCAGCACACCGACCGAACCCATCGTAGTAGCTCAGCTAGAGACGCAACACTCGAACCAAGCCAAGCCTGTTCACCAGCCCATAGCAGCGCCAACGTCGAATGGAACATCGACATCCCAACCTCTCGCGGCAACTGTAGCTGCCGCGTTGACGCCGGCGTCAACGCCGGCTCAGACAACAGGATCGAGTGCAAAGAAGGCTGCGATGGCAGTGCACAAGGATCTCATCGCGTACTGCGACTTTGAGATCGGAGAAGCGTTCAAGACGCTAGAAGAGTTGATGGACAACGTTGACCAACTCGGGGACGCATCGACGCTGAAGAAGTTCACGCGCCAAATGCGTGCCGCATGCAAGCGCATTGACTTGCAGCTGACAACCAAAGCTGTGATGGACAAGACCCAGGCTAAGAAGATCTTGCCTGGCCTTGCAGACTAGCCGACTCACTCAGAGTGCGAGTTCCACAGCCCTTCGCTTCATGTCGTCGCTGGCGTCGATGTAGACCATCGTGGTCGATGGGTTCCGGTGTCCGGCAAGCGCAGCGAGGACCCGCACACCAACGCCCTTCGATGCCAGGTTCGTGATGAACGTGCGACGGCCACTGTGGCTGCTCGCCCCGTCAATGCCTGCACGCTTGTAGAGCCAGTGGAAGTACTGACACAAGGTGTTTGCAGTGAAGCCATCGCGCTTCTGCGTACCGAACAACGGCAACGTGTCCTTGTCGTGACGCTTTAGCGTCTTCACGTACGTCGCAAGCTCCTTGCGCAGCTTGTCGCTGACGAAGACCGTGCGCGCGTGACCTCCCTTGGTCTGCTCGGCCGACAGGCGGAACTCAGCCCTGACACTGCCATCACTGGCGATCACGTCTGAGTACATGAGGGCAGCGACTTCGCTGACCCGCAGTCCTGCGCAGTACGTGAGCATGACCATCGCCCGATTGCGCGCAGCATGCTTGTTGATCGCGATGTAGTCGAGCACGCGCTTCAGCTCTCGCTCGCTCAGTGTCCTTGCTTGCCCCATCTGTTCCTCCGTCATAGACCAAAGACTTGCATGTGGGGAAGTGTGCTGTCTTTGGTCTCATCGGGCGACCGGATGCTGGCATGTCGCAGTTCTCCTTGCAGATCAACGACATGCGTGCAGAACCACATCTAATGCGGATTAGCTTTGGTTCTTGCTGATCCCGCTCACCCCCCCGTTCGCTGGCGCTGAACGACGCACGCTGATTGCAGCCCCTGCAAGCGCTTGGACGCCCGTCCCGCTATCAGCGCATGTCTAGCGTCATGATCGCGTGCTGTAGGCCCCCTACAGCGTGTGCAAGCCAGTGTCCCTATGCCCTGCACTTCGTGTTCAAGGTGACTTGCCTGCACAGTGTCAGTCAATGCTGACCAACGAGTCATGATCTTGAAGTCATGCCTTCGGCACTACGGGCAGAGCGTGCCCGTCGTTGCAACCCACTGGTGCTAGCTTCAGCCTGCGGCCAGTGCGTCGTGTGGGATCTGAGTGTTCTCGAAGTCCCAAACGTCGTGGTTGCGATGTAGCTCAGCCTCTTTCAAGCTGTAGCCGATCCATCCCTTCACCCGTTCCAAGCGACCAACTACGTTCTCGATGTAGATGTCGTCGCGCTGCCCTGCTAGTCCGACCCAACACGCACGCATTGCGTTGCGCAGATCGTCGTCAGTCATCTCACTTGGCAGGTTGCCCATCGAGAAGTTGTAGTGCAGCGTCAAGTTCGGATCCGATGTGACAAGCGACCCCTCAAGCGTCGCCAAGATCAACGGCTGATAGAGCTTTGGCTTTCGTTGCGCACGCTTTCCGTAGAGCACCTTGTTGAAGCAACTCCTGAAGTGCCGGCAGTCGTTCTTGGCTAGCTCAACGATGCGCGCCATGCCCGCTTCACATCGATCGTAGGTCGTGTACCGAGTGTGAGCGACTGCCACATGCGTGACGTTTGCTGCGTGTTGATCGAAGAAGTCTCGGGTTGCCTTGTAGGTGTTGCTCATACAGCTACTTATCGCATCGACCAACAAGACGTGGCGATTCACGGCAAGAACAGGTCGACCTTGAGCACTGGTCGACAGCACACTTGTCCTACACGCTCAACACAGGAGATGAAGATGAGTGCACTGTCGAAGCTGAAGCTGGTCGCGGCTCACGCGGAGAAGCGATCGCCAGCCGGTCTGCGTCGCGCGAAGCTGACTGGGAAAATCCTCGACCAAATCGCTGCAGCCAAAGCAGAGTCTGAAGGCAGCACCTACGCTGCAAAGCGGATGAAGTTCGTGCAGGACAGCGAAACGGGCGAGCGAAAGCAGGTTGAGACCGCTACGCGCGTCAAGCAATGGTGGTGGAAGTCAGCGACCGGGAAGGTGATGCTCGCAGTTCGCTACGGTGCCAAGCCGATCGAACTTGCGAAGGGCAAGAACGCGATCGAGCTGAGCAGCATGGCCGAACTGATTGAAGCCCTTGAGGCAGTCAAGGAGGCCGTGACGGCGGGGGAACTGGATGCGCAGATCGAACAAGCAAGTGGCTCACTGCGCGCGGGCTTCGCGAAGAAGAAGTGATCGGCTGTGCGGCACGACTTGGGCAACTTGTCCCAAGTCGAGGCTACGTGCTGCAGTCAACTGGAGAGGTCGAGACTTGATCAAGCCAGACGCAAGGCGCTATGTCCTGAAGGCCAGTGATGGCCGCTATCTGACCTACGACACACGCCACGGGGCTTCGCTGACCCGTCAACTAGCCCTGGCCTACACGTGGGGCACCGCAGGCGATGCAGAGCAGGTTCGGGCGGGCCTGCAAGCCATGCTTGGCACGCCGCTCACGGTTCATCCGAGCTAGACGCAATCAAGGTCTTGAGCCCAGACACCGACAAACGACGAAAAAACATGCACAACGTGCACGAAAATCGTACGACTATGCTCGACGACCACTCAGGCGCATGTTGGCCAAACACGACAGGCAGCCCGTGGCCAAAGCCGACCAAGGCCGGTAGCATGGCGGGTTCGAGCTAACACAACGACAACACGATGGCAACTCGCATCATCTCCCTCTTCTCCGGGGCGGGCGGCATGGACTTCGGAGCACATGCAGCCGGCTTCGAGACCGTGCTCGCGCTGGACAACTTCAAGGCATCCACGGAGACCTTCGCCCGGCACTTCCCGGACACAGACGTTCGAACCACAGGCATCTTCGAGTTCAATGCGTCAGCGAAGAACCCGTACCCCAAAGCAGACGTCGTCACCGGCGGCTACCCGTGCCAGCCCTTCTCCATGGGCGGCGTTCGCGATCCGTCACAGGATGATCGCTCGAACCTGTTCCTAGGCTTCGCTGATGCAGTCAACAAGATCAAGCCCAAGGTCTTCATCGCGGAGAACGTGTCCGGGCTGGCAAAGCTGCACAACGGCGAGTGGTTCAGGAAGCAGATCGAGGTCTACGAGAACGACCTGTCGGTGAAGTACCACGTTCATCACATGCTGCTGAACGCTGCCGACTACGGCGTTCCGCAGTTCCGCAAGCGAGTCATCATCGTCGGCGTGCGGCACGACGTGAGCGACACGTTTGAGTTCCCGTCACCTACCCACACCAAGCCGAAGCTCGCCAAGAAGCTCGGCCTCTTGCCCCACGCCTCACACGGCGAAGCGATCAAGCACCTCCCGCCTTACCCGGTGGGCGAGTACTACGAGCGACCGCACGATCCCGAAGGGAACTTCGCGTGGTACTTCATGTCGCGCAATCGACGTCATCGCTGGGACAGCCCTGCGTTCACTGTCGTCGCGAACTTCAGGCACATCACGCTGCATCCGGCATCACCAGCGATGGAACTTGAGTGGAGTGACCTAGCGAACGGCTGGAAGCAGAAGTGGCGCTTCACCGATGTCTACGATCACGTCGAGTTCGCACCTGACTTCCCAAAGATCGACCCGCCACGCAGACTGTCATGGCGCGAGGCAGCAGCCATCCAGACCTTCCCGTCGCACTTCGATCCAGCGGGTGATCTTGAAGAGAAGTTCGAGCAGATCGGCAACGCTGTGCCACCTCTGCTGATGCAACACATCATGAGCAAGGTCAAGGAACTGCTGTAGCTGTCTAGCTGTGGCCGAACATGCGGACAGACTTCTGATGCAACGACTCCTGGGCCGGCACCAGCAGCTGAAAGAGACCTGATCCGTACGTGCGGTCACTGATAAGCGGGTAGTACTTGAACTGGCTACCCGAGAGCGCGTACCACTCATAGACCACACCGTCCTTGCTGTCGAAGCCAACAAGCGCCTTGCTCCTGAACTCCCATCTATCAGGCTCAGGCAAGACAATGGGGAACGACGACACCAAGTAGTCTCGCTGGTGTTGCTTGTCCATCGGCGAGTACATGACCGACAGGAAGACGCTTGCGTTCGCGTCGACCTTGCGGACTGCGGCGTGCTTGCGCTGCTTCTCCACCTTGGCCTCCGCTGCCTTGCGCTCGTCAGCCTGGCGCTGAAGGATGGCCTCACCGAACTTGGCCGCGTGCCTGTGTGCCCTGAAGTCGTCTTCTGTCAGTCCCCACTCATGGCACAAGCTCCAGTCTTTGGCAGCAGCGTTCGCGACTTCAAGGTACGCACGGAGCTTCTTCCTCTTGCTTGCGTCCTTGTAGTCGAGCAGCGTTGCAGACTCCTTCGACTTGACTGAAGCCGCACTGACTACGACGCCCCCACCCTTGTTGATCTCGACGGTGAAGTCGTAGTAGGACTTGCTTTCCGGCGGCTTCACACCGAACAGTTCGGCGAAGCAGCGCTCGATCTGTCGGGAGTCAGCTCTGGTCGTCTTGTCAGGATCGGCCTCCCTGATGTTGCCGCTGCCATCACGGAACGTGCTCAGGTACTTGACCAGGGCGCGCAGCTGATCGTCTGTTGGGTTCGCGCTGAGGAACGGTTGGGACACGGCTCGCCTCTCTGACTGTTGTTGGCAGAGGATACGTCGGTCGAGGCTCAACCCGTGTGCATGCAACAGGGCACGCCAGACACCCCGTGCAGTCGGTCAACAATGCCGCAAACAGCGCTAGCTCAGCCAGTCATAAATATGCGACGACTAGCGGAGAGAGAGGATGCGACTTGAAGAGATCAGCGGGAGCACACCAGGCGACCAGAGGGTCAGGCGCTTGCAAGACAGCGCAGCAGCAGCGAAGGAGCGAGCGAGGCTAATGAAGGCTCAAGCTGACGCCAGCGCAGCGCAGCTGGAACGCCAGAAGGCGAGGCGCGATGGCAGCCGACAGCGTATGGCAGGAACGATCAAGCCGATCAAGCCTCACCGCTGACCTCGAGACAGCCACACGCACACAGCCCGCCTCTCGACTCGTCCACGAAATGGATGATTTTCGGGGACGAACGCGAGGCAAGTGACTGGCGGAGAAGGTGAAAAGTCAACCTACGACACCTTGAACACCAATTACATTCATGACTTTAGTGTGAACGCCGTCGTCACATCGAATAGGCGCTCTATTGCCCGAAGATGTCAGCGTACCTCGCGTGGGTCATGAGTGGGTCGTCATGCAGCACTTCAACGCTCGGATCGCTTGCAACGAAACCGACCAAGTAGCCGAAGGCCGGCTCCATTGCCAAGTCGCCAGGAGCTTGCACGCCGGGTGCAATGACTATGGCAGCACTTGTGTGAATGAAGCCACTGTGCACGAAGCAAGCAGCGACAAGTTCTGAGCAGAAGAAGGGACCAAAGTCAGTTGCAGGTTCCGGCTTGCCTTCGTCAAAGTACTCAGTTAGCGCATCCATCGTGCCGACATCATGAGCACGCTTGTTGGAGGAGTAGCGGAGCGCTTCGCGATAGTTGTAGCCAACACCCATGGCCTGAAGCGCCGCCGCGTAGTCGATCAGGCTCTCTAGTCGAGATTCATTCCAAGCATCAGGATGACGAAGGACGGCAACATACAGTGCCTCCCCAACCACTTCTGCAAGCGGACGGGACTCCACTCCATGACCTGGCCTCGCATCAAGAGCCAGTGAACTCGTTAGAACGATAGCCGCGTGTGTGTAGGGGCTTCCGGTGACGGCCTCAATGCCCGCACGTACCACTTTGCGTGGGCTCGCAGTGATTGCATAGCGACACAGAAGCACATCACCAGGCAACAAGTCTTGTAGTGTGAGCATGCCGTCGCTGGAGGTCGTTGGCGGAGAAGGTGGGATTCGAACCCACGGACGGTTGCCCGTCGCTGGTTTTCAAGACCAGTGCAATAGACCACTCTGCCACTTCTCCAACAGATCGCCGGTAGTGTATCGGTCCAACCAAGTAACCCAGCAAGCCGCGAACTTTGCAAATCTTTGCAAGCGAAAAACACGCAAAGCAGCTGAAAAAACTCAATGAAATCAACCTATTACAGCGCTAGCGCTGTAGATGCAGCGCATTTCAAGACCGGTGCAATCGACCACTCTGCCAAGCTTCCTGAGGGCGCGGATTGTGGCATGGGCACTGGCGTGATCAGCCCGGCGCCTGGGCCTGTTCGCAGGCGACGCTGACGAGTTCGCGGCGGCCGCCGTCGACGCGGGCGGCGGTCATGCGGCCGCCCCAGACGCAGCCGGTGTCGAGGGCGAGCAGGTCGGGTCGGTCGAGCTGGCCGAGCGTCGACCAGTGGCCGAAGGCGATCGGCGTGCCGGCGGTGCGGCGGCCGGGGACGTCGAACCAGGGCATCAGGCCGGGCGGTGCGGTGTTCGCGCCTTCCTTGAGCTTGAAGTCCATCGCGCCATCGGCGCTGCAGAAGCGCACCCGTGTCAGGCTGTTGATGACGACGCGCCAGCGCGCCACGCCTTGCAGCGTGTCGTCCCACAGCACGGGTTCATTGCCGTGCATGAGCGGCAGGAACTCGGCCAGGTCCGGTCCGCGCAGCAGCTGCTCGACCTCGGCGGCCAGTGCCAGCGTCTGCTGGGCATCCCATTGCGGCACGACGCCGGCATGCACCATCAGCCAGCCATGCGCCTGCACGGCCAGGCGCTGGTGGCGCAGCCATTCGATCCAGTGACGGCGGCGCGGGCTGGCGAGGATGTCGTCGAGCGTGTCGCTGCGGTGCAGGCGCCGCACGCCCTGGTCGACCGCCAGCAGGTTGAGATCGTGGTTGCCGAGCAGGCAGGTGGCCGAGGCACCGAAGCTGGCCAGGCGTTCGAGCGTGCGCAGCGATTCGGGCCCGCGGTTGACGAGATCGCCCAGCACGTAGAGCTGGTCGCGGGAGGGGGAAAAACCGATGTCCGCGAGCAGCCTGTCGAAGGCGTCGCAGCAGCCCTGGAGGTCGCCGACGAGGTGGATCATGGGGGTGATTCTGCTACGCTCCCACGCTCCCTCGACTCTGGCGCGAATGCTGCTTCGTGCCCGCCATGGACCTTGCATTGCTCGTTTTCCTGATCCTGTTGAATGGCGTCTTCGCCATGTCGGAGATGGCCCTGTCGACCAGCCGGAAGGCGCGGCTGCAGGTGCTGGTCGAGTCGGGTGATCGGGGCGCAGGGGTGGCACTGGCACTGCACGACAACCCGACCCAGTTCCTGTCGACGGTGCAGATCGGCATCACGTCGATCGGCGTGCTGAACGGCATCGTCGGCGACGCCGCCTTCTCGGCGCCGTTCGCCCACTGGATCACGACGACCTTCGAATCGGTCTCGCACAGCGTGGCCGATGTCGCCGCCACCGCGCTGGTGGTCGTCACCATCACCTTCCTGACGATCATCTTCGGCGAGCTCGTCCCCAAGCGTGTCGGCCAGCTCTACCCGGAGACCGTCGCCCGCCTGACCGCCCAGCCGATGAACTGGCTGTCGATCGGCGCGCGGCCCTTCGTGCGGCTGCTGTCGACCTGCACGCAGACCATCCTGAAGCTGATCGGCGTGCGCGACACCGGCAGCCGGGGCGTGACCGAAGAGGAGATCGCCGCCAGCCTCGAGGAAGGCCTGGATGCCGGCGTGATCGAGGCCCACGAGCACCAGATGGTGCGCAACGTCTTCCGACTCGATGACCGCCAGATCGGCAGCATGATGATCCCGCGCGGCGACATCGCCTGGCTCGAAGCCAGCGCGCCGCGCGAGCAGATCCTGGCCGTGCTGGCCGAACACGGCCACTCGCGCTACCCCGTCTGCCGGGGCGGGCTCGATGACGTGATGGGCGTCGTCAAGTCGCAGCTGCTGCTGATGCAGCTGGCGCGCAGCGACGAGCTGTCGTTGCAGGACGCCCTGCAGCCGGCCGTCTTCGTGCCCGAGACGCTGTCGGGCATGGAGCTGCTGGAGCACTTCCGCGGCTCCGAGGTGCAGATGGTTTTCGTGGTCGACGAGTACGGCGTCGTGCAAGGCGTGATTACTTTGCGCGACGTGCTGGAGGCGATCACCGGAGAATTCACGCCGGCTCAGGCTGAGGATGCCTGGGCGGTCCAACGCGAGGACGGCTCCTGGCTGGTCGATGGCCTGATCCCGGTGCCCGAGCTGAAGGACCGCCTCGGACTCAAGCAGCTGCCCGATGAGGATCGCGGGCGCTACAACACCCTGGCCGGCATGATCATGCTGCTGCTCGGCCGACTGCCGCAGACCACCGATGTCGTCACCTGGGACGAGTGGCGGTTCGAGGTGGTCGACCTGGACGGCAAGCGCGTGGACAAGGTGCTGGCCAGTCGACAACAGGACTCTGGAGAGAACGATTGACTGAAGCATTGAACGGCACGGCCACCCCGGCCACCCAGCGCGTCGCGCTGGTCGACCGCAAGCGTCACGCCGGCAAGCGCGTGCGCCCGATCGCCGACTGGGCCTTTGCCCGCGACGCCAACGCGGTGCCGCTGACCGCCGTGGAATTCAGCGAGGCCGCGCGCGAGATGCCGATCGGCTTCGTCTACGCCGGCAAGGGCGCCGACGACAAGCCGCGCATCGTGCCAATGGCGCTGATGGGCCTGCGCGAGAAGGACAACTTGCTGGTCACGGCCGATGGCCGCTGGGACGCCCACTTCGTCCCCGCGACGCTGCGCCGCTACCCCTTCGCCTACGTGCGCACGCAGGGCGGCGACCAGCTGTCGCTGGTGATCGACGAGAGCTACGGCGGTCTCAACGACAGCGACGGCGAGCTGATGATCTCGGCCGACGGCGAACCGACCGACTACCTGCAGCAGATCATGCGGTTCCTGGACCGCTACGAGCTCGAACAGCAGCGCACCGAGCAGTTCTGCGCCCGCCTGGTCGAACTCGAACTGCTGCGCGGGGCCGAGATCAAGGGCGACCTGCCCGGCGGCGACAAGGTCAACGCGACCGGCTTCTTCATGGTCGACGAGGACAAGCTCAACAAGCTGCCCGACGCCGAGGTGCTGGCGCTGCACCGCAGCGGCATGCTGGCGCTGATCCACACCCACCTGGTCGCGATGGGCCAGGTGCAGGCGCTGGCCCAGCGCCTGGAAGGCCGCAAGCCTGCCAAGGCCTGACGCGGCCGGCCCTCAGGCCATGAAGCCGAGGTTGCGCACGCTGGCGTCGAAGTTGGCGAGGTTGGGGAAGATGCGGCCCAGGTCGGTCGCCCCGACTCCCATCCAGCCGGCCAGCGTCGCGCCCATCTGATCGACCGAGGTGGTCGGCAGCAGCGCGCCGTTGCGCAGCTGGTCGGGGCTGCTGTCGAAGTCGTTGTTGGCCGTGTTCTTCGGGCCCAGCGTCGGCCAGACCCCATGCAGCCCCGCCTGCACCGCGCCGCCCATGACGAGGTGGTGGGCGCCCCAGCCGTGGTCGGTGCCATCGCCGTTGCTGGTGAAGGCGCGGCCGAAATCGGAGGCGGTGAAGGTCGTCACGTTGGCCGACTGGCCGAGCGCGGCCAGCACGTTGTCGAAGTAGTTCAGGCCGTGGTCGAGCTGCGCCAGCAGTTCGGCATGGCGGCGGTTCTGGCCGTCGTGGGTGTCGAAGCCGCCCAGCGTCACGAAGAACACCTGCCGGGTGATGCCCAGCGCCGGCGCGGCCTGCACGCAGCGCGCCACCATCTGCAGCTGGCGGGCCAGGCCGTTGGCGGCCACCGCGCCGGTCAGCGGATGGGTCCAGCGCAGCAGCGGATCGGCATCGGCCGAATAGGTCGCCGTGCCGCTGACCGGCGTGCCCCACGGCGCCATGCCGGCGGCCTGCAGCGCGGCGCTGAGCGAGGCCTCGGCGTCGATCGAACGCCGCACCACGTCGCCGTGATCGAGCGCCAGCAGGTTCGAGACGCGCCGGCTGCCATCGGCGCGGGTGCCGGTCATCACGCGTTCCATCGCGGCGCGGGCCTGGGTCGAACCGAACAGCGTCGTGCCGGTCCCGCCGATGCGGATCGCGCCGTTGTTGCTGAGCTGGTACTGGCGCGCCTGTTCGCCGGCCAGCCAGATGCTGGCGCCGCTGATCGACACCGACGTGAACATCGCCTGCGTGTTGCCGCCCATCAGCGCATCGGCGATGCGCCCGCCCCAGCCGCTGCGCGCACCTTCGGGCGACAGCGCCTGCCACCAGTTCTGCTGGTCGTTGTGGCTGAACAGCTTGGGCGGCCGGGCATGGCTCGGGCTGGCGTACTGCGCCTTGGTGGTCGGGCGGATCAGCGGCCCGACGTTGGCGACGATCGCCAGCCGGCGCCGCGTGTCGTGGATCTGCGCCAGCTGCGACAGGCACGGGTGCAGCGCCAGCCCTGCCCCCGTGATCGCCAGCGGCCGCACGCCGCCCAGCCGCGCCAGCACGCCAGCCGTGGGTGACGTGTCGGCGGGCGTGCCGGCCGCCAGCAGCGCCAGGCTGTCGGGCGCCTGGTTGCGCACCGTCTGGTAGGCCGCCCAGGGCGCCGTGCGGGTGTCCAGCACGGTGTTGCAGGCGTCGTTGCCGCCGGCCAGGAAGACACACACCAGCGCCTTGTAGCCGCCCGCCGTCTGGGCCGACACCTGCGAGCTGGCGGCCAGCAGCGTGGCCAGCGGCAAGGCACCGGGCGTCACGCCCGCGCCCAGCGCGGCGAGCTGGCGCAGGAAGGTGCGGCGGGCCTGCGGTCCGAGGCCGCGCAGCGGGTCGTCGTGTCGGGTCGATCGGGTCATGGCGTCGGGCTCTCGTTCGGGTCTGGATCAGGACTGCAGCAACCATTCCGGCGACACCATCGCCAGGTAGACCGCCAGCCGCAGCCGGTTGCGCAGCGCGTTGTCGCGCGTGGCAGCGTTGGTGGGCGTCAGCACCGGCACCGTCACGCTGGTGACGGCCGCGACGATCTCGTCGCGCAGGGCGGCCGGCATCGCGCCGCCGAACAGCCGCGCATCGACCCAGGCGACCAGGCCGGCCGGCTGCTCGGCGCGGCCGATGTCGGCATCCAGCGGGATCTGCACGTCGCGCAGCGTCTGGCCGGCCGGCACGTCGCCGACGCCGTTGCTCTGCAGGGCGCTGCGCAGGTAGTTGGCGTAGCCGGCCACGCTGGTCTCGTGGCTGATCTGCATCTCCGGCACCGTCAGCCCGAGCGCCCCGGCGCGCGAGTTCGGCGGCACGTAGCCGGGCCGGTAGAAGTTGAAGACCGATGGCGAGCGCCACGGCGTCTGGCCCAGCGACGTGGCCGGATCGTCGGTGTTGCCGATCCGCCAGGTGCCGGTGATCGACCGCGCGCCGAAGGCCCGCAGCAGCCGCGCCAGCCGCAGCACCGGCTCGCGCAGCCTGCCGGCCTCGACGGCGGCCGGATCGGGCGCGCGGCGCGCTTCCGGGTCCAGCAGGATGGCCTTGACCACCGCCCCCAGGTTGCCGCCGCTGCCGTTGAACACGGCCGAGATGCGCGCCACGTAGGCGGGGCTCGGGTTGCTGGTGACCAGCCGCTGGATCAGCTGCCGGCCGATGAAGGGCGCGACGTTCGGGTGCGACGCCAGCCGGTCGAGCGCACGGTCCAGGCTGGCCTGCGCGTTCGGCGAGCTGCCCTGGTCGGCGATGCTGGTGTCGAGGAAGGCCTTGACCCCGGTCGAGTGGAAGCGGCTGTACGGGACCATCGGCTTGACCCAGGCATCCGGATCGGGCGACGGCGCGGTGCTCCAGCCGAAGAAGCAGGCGTTGCCCTGGTCGCCACAGGCCAGGCTCCAGCCGGTGAAGACCCGCGCCAGGCCGCTGACGTCGCTGGCGTCGTAGGTCTCGATCGGCGTGGTGCCGTTGCGCCGCACGCTGCCATCGGGGTTCAGCTCGACCAGGCCGATCGAGAACAGCTGCATCACCTCGCGGGCGTAGTTCTCGTCGGGCACCCGGCCGGTCGCCGGGTCGTCCTTCTGGTTGCGCAGGTGCGAGAGGTAGGCGCCCATCACCGGGCTCAGCGAGACCTGCCGCAGCAGCTCGCGGAAGCTGCCCAGCCCGGTCGTGGCGAGCAGGTCGTGGTAGGCCATGACGCCGCGCGGGCGCTCGCCGACGGTCGAGTCGGCGGCCGAGACGACAAAGATCTGCGCCAGCGCCCAGGCCACGCGCTGGCGCAGCTGGTCGGGCGCCGTGACGGCGTTGCGCCAGAAGGCGTACTGGACCTCGTTGCGGCTGACCACCGTCGGGTCGACCGCCCGGTTGGCCGCGTCCAGCGTGTCCCAGTAGGCCCGCGCCGACGTCGCCGGCATCGCCAGCTGGGCGTCGATCCAGCCCCCGGCGCCGAGCTTGCGGACGTTGGCGATCTCGGCCTCGGTCGCGCCGAAGCTGGCCTGGTCGAGGAACCGCACGGCTTCGGCATCCGACTGGATCGGCACCTCCTGGCTGGTCGACGAGCCGCCGCCGCAGCCCGTCACGGGCACCAGCAGGGCGGCGGCCAGCAGCAGGCCGGCGACGGTGCGGACGGGGCCGGTACGCGCAAGCGGACGGTGAAGACTTCGATCGAGGCACATCGGGCAGACCCAGCGTGGTGGATGCGCCGATCTTGCGTGGTCGGACCTCGCCAAAAGCGTGAATCCTTGGCAGCTGATACCGCCGTTCCAAGCCCTTACCGATGTCACGCGCCGCACCCCCGCGAGCGCGGGATGGCGCGACGGCTCAGCGCACCGGCTGGCCGGCGCGGCAGCTGCGCACCGTCGCCCAGGCGCGCCGGCCGCAGGGCGTTGCAGCCGACAGGTCGGGCGTCGGCGTGCCGGCCTCGTCCATGCGTGCCAGCACGGTGTGCCAGGACCGCACGCCGCGGCGGTCGAGCGTCAGCTCCAGCAACCAGCCCTCGCGCGCGGCGGGCAGCTCGAAGCCGTCGAACACGAAATTGCCCAGGCTCCAGATGATCGGCTTGCCCCGGTAGACGTCCGCCCCCTGCGTGACATGCGGATGCCCGCCGACGACCGCATCGGCCCCCGCGTCGATCATCCGGCGCGCCAGCGCACGCTGGCGCGCGTCGGGCTGCGGCTCGCGTTCCCAGCCCCAGTGCATGAAGGGGATGACCAGGTCGGCGCCGGCACGGCGGGCGGCGCGGATGTCGGCCACGACATGGCGGTCCTCGCTCCAGGCGATGCCGGGCCAGTCCGGGCCGGCCTCGAAGCGGCGCGGCTTGAACTCGTTGTAGCCCAGCACGGCGATGCGCAGCCCGCCGCGTTGCAGCCACAGCGGCCGGTGCGCCTCGTGCAGGTTGCGGCCACCGCCGAAGGGCTCGATGCCGGCGGCGCGGACCTGGTCCAGCGTCTCCAGGAAAGCCGCCGGGCCGTAGTCGCCCGAGTGGTTGTTCGACACCGCCAGCGCGTCGAAACGCCCCTTCAGCACGCGCATCGCGGCCGGGTCGGCGCGGAAGGTGTAGATCTTGTTGTCGAGCGGCGTGCCGGTCGTCGCCACCGGCAGTTCGAGGTTGCCGATGCGCGCATCGGCCGCCCGCAACCACGGATCGAAGGCCACCAGCGGATCACCGCCGGCGGCGATCGTGCGGCCCGGCCCGTCGTCGAGCATCAGGTCGCCGACGAACAGCAGCCGGACCGGCGGCGGTGCCTCGGCGCGGGCCGGTGCCGACAGCAGACCGGCCAGCCCCGCCAGCAGCAGGATCGTCAGGAAGCGCGTGTTCATCGGGCCTCCTGAGCGGGCATGCGTTCGACGGTGCGTTCGCCGGTGCGTTCACCGATCCGTTCACACCAGTACTGCAGCTCCCCGTCGCGCATCGGCTCGTAGACCCGGTTCAGGCCGGTGTAGCCGCCGCTGCGGCCGGCCGTGGCGTTCGCGGGCGGCCAGGCCACGTCGAGCTGGTGGATCAGCACCGGCGCGTCGCCCCGGTCGGCATAGACATAGGCCTTGAAGGCGGCCAGATCGGCGCCAGGCGCCTCGCGGCGGGTCTGCAGCACGAAGCGGATCAGGAAGTAGGACCCGACCGCCACGGTCGGCACCGCATGCGGGTCGGCCACGGCCGCGACGGCATGGTCGACCGTCTCGCCGCCATAGGTGACATGGCAGGTGGCCAGCGGCCGGGCGCTGGCCGAGGTGGCGATCAGCAGGGCCAGGATCAGCAAGATCAGTGGCGAGATCAGGCGTGCGAGGTTCATGGTGTCAGAGGGCATGGAAGACCGTGTCGACCGTCGTCGGGCCGTCGCCGACGGTCGCACGGAACAGCTGTTCGTCGGTCGCCCGCAGGCGCCGGCAGACCTCGCGGCCGAGGTTCATCTGGATCAGCGCGAACTGCTCGGGGTCGTGCTCGAACAGCCGCAGCAGGTCGTCGGGCGAGATCTCGATCGCCGAGCAGTCCGTCTCGGCCCGCACCGAGGCGTTGCGCGGCGACGGATCCATCAGCGCCATCTCGCCGAACACGTCGCCAGGGCCGAGCGTGCGCAGCCGGTAGTCGTGGTCCTGCCAGCGCTTGCGGACCTCGACCGTGCCGGACTCCAGCACGTACATCGAGCAGGCGTCATCGCCCTGGCGGAAGAAGTAGCGCCCTGCTTGCACCTGGCGCACCCGCAAGGGCGTCAGCAGGTCGTCGATCGCCTTCGCGCTGACCGCCCCGAACACGGGCATGGCCTGGAGGCGTTCGATGCGCTGGTGGTTCATGGCGGGTCTCCTGCTGTCGTGCCCGGCTTCGACCGTCCGGGCGGAGCGTCAAGATAGCGCGGCCGGCGACGTCCCGACAGGGGCTGCAACGACAATCGCGCGATGTTCACGAACCTGATACCCGACGTACCCGCCGTACCCGATGCCGCCGCCAAGCCCGATGACCGCGCCCGTTTCCTGCGGCTGCTGGAGACGGCCACGCTCGGCGGCGACGGCTCGGCCGATCCGCTGCAGCGGCTGATCCTGAGCCAGCACCACGGCGAACCGGCCGACCTGGACCGGCTGATCGTCCGCCCGCTGCGCCTGCGCGGCGAACCGGCGCTGCAGTTCGTCTGGCGCCACGCCACCCGCGACATCACCAAGAACCTGTCGCCCACCGAGGGCCTGGCGCTGATCGGGCGGCTGCTGGCGCCGCAAGAGACGGACGCGGACGGCCTGGGCAGCTTCGCCCACGCCCACCTCGACACCCGCCGCCACGAGATCCAGTTCGGCGCGCGCCGCAAGGGCGCCGGCTGGAAGTTCCGGCTGCAGGTCGGCAAGCGCCAGCAGCCTGCGGGCTCCGGCAACGAGTCGGCCGAAGCCGAGTCGGCCAGCCTGTCGACGTCACCGGCGGACGTCGCCAGCGACGAACACAACCGCACCAAGCACCGCCTGCTCGACATCGCCCAGCCCGCCTGGGTCGACCTGGGCCTGGCCACGGCCGACGCCCGGCTGGTGCCGTCGATGGCGCGCAAGTGGAAGCAGATCAACCGCTTCACCGAGATCTTCGCGGACGCCCTCGCCCGCTCGCCGCTGGCCGCCCCCGAGCGCGTCGCGGCCGGCGAGCCGGTGCGTGTCATCGACTTCGGCTGCGGCAAGGGCTACCTGACCTTCGCGATGCACCAGTGGCTGGTCGCCCAGGGCCGCCGCGCCGAGGTCACCGGCGTCGAGCTGCGCCAGGAACTCGTCACGCTGTGCGACGCCAGCGCCCGCCGCCACGGCCACGACGGCCTGCGCTTCGACGCCGGCGACGTCCGCCACTACACCCCGCCCCAGCTCGACGTGATGGTCGCCCTGCACGCCTGCGACATCGCCACCGACTACGCCATCGACCTGGGCCTGCGCGCGGGCGCGTCGATCATCATGTGCTCGCCGTGCTGCCACAAGGAACTGCGCGGCCAGCTCCAACCCCCCGGCCCGCTGCGCGCCCTGCTGCGCCACGGCGTCCACCTGGGCCTGGAAGCCGAAATGGTCACCGACAGCCTGCGCGCCCTGCTGCTCGACGCGGCGGGCTACGACACCCAGGTCTTCGAGTTCGTGTCGCTGGAACACACCAACAAGAACAAGATGATCCTCGCTGTCCGCCGCCCCCGCCCCGATGCGGGCCACGCCCAGCGGATCCACAAGCAGATTGCGGAGATCAAGGCGTTTTATGGGATTCGGGAGCAGTGTCTGGAGAGGTTGGTGGGGGAGCGGGTGGGGGCTTGATTTGGGGGATTCGATGAGTTCGATCGGTGATGGCGACGGATGCGTGATCGGCGGGTTGGTGTCGGCGGACGACGATGAAGGCATGAGGCAGGTTCATGTCGATCGCCTGCAGAACACGCTGATGGCGACCACTACACAAGCCGAGCAGTCCGGCCTGACGCCGGATGCACTGGACGAGTTGCTGAGTGACGAGTCCTGAGGGACGGGGCGAAAGGCAAGGTCACGTCGGCCACTGGAGCCGAGATGGCGACGACGACAAGTTCATCGCGGTGGCACTGAAGGTGAGCGTGACGCCGGCGCAGGCTTTAACCGACCTGGGCCTTGGCCTGGGCTGACGGGCCTGGGCAAGCGGCGTTCGAAGCGCGTGTTTCTTGCGCGACTGGGCCAGGTTCGGTGCCCAAGCTGTCGTGCAGCAACCGGAAGCGCACTCGCGACTAATCCAGCAGGCGAACGTACTTCAACGTCAGCAGCGCCTCGACTGAATCCACGGGTCGTGAAACCGCACGCCCTGGTCGCTGAACCTGTCGCGTAAACACCATCATTGCCACCCTTGGCAAGCCAGCGCACTGTCGGGTGATGTCCCAGCGCGTGGTGTAAGTCCACAGCCCGGACAGGCTGGGATGCGCGGGTTACTCAGCGTGCCACTGCAGACAGCCGAGTCGGGACAGTATCACTGAGGGCCTGCAGGCCTTCGAGCTGCATGTAGCGCCGGGTCAGGCTCCACTCGTCGTTCTGCTCGAGCATCATGGCCCCGACCAGTCGAGTGATGGCGTTGTCATTGGGGAAGATGCCCACGACGTTGGTCCTGCGCTTGATCTCCGCGTTGAGCCTCTCCAGCGGGTTGGTGCTGTAGATCTGTGGCCAATGCGCCCTGGGGAAACCCATGAAGGCCAGCACGTCGTTCTCGGCCTCGTCCATCATGGCGCTGAGCTTGGGCAGCTTCTCGCGGAACTGGTCGGCCACGCTGCGCCATTGCATCCTTGCCGCCTCGGCCGTCTCCTGCACGAACACCGTGCCGATGGCCGCGCTCACCATACGCCGCTGCGTCTTGTTGGCATAGGCCAGGACGTTGCGCATGAAGTGCACGCGGCATCGCTGCCAAGTGGCCTTGAGCGTCTTTGCCGCGGCCGCCTTGATGCCTTCGTGGCTGTCGCTGATGACGAGCTTGACGCCCCGCAGTCCGCGTCGGTTCAGGCTGCGCAAGAACTCGGTCCAGAACGGCTCTGCCTCGCTGGCCCCGACCTTGATGCCCAGCACCTCACGCTGCCCCTCGGTGTTCACGCCCACAGCCACTATCACCGCGACACTCACGATGCGGCCCGCCTCGCGCGTCTTCACGTAGGTGGCGTCGATCCAGAGGTACGGCCAGTCGCCTTCGATCTGCCGGTTCAAGAACGCGCCGACACGCTCGTCGAGTTCGGCGCAAAGGCGCGACACCTGGCTCTTGGACACGCCGCTCATGCCCATGGCCTTGACCAGGTCGTCCACCGAGCGCGTGGAGATGCCCTTGATGTAAGCCTCCTGGATCACCGCCGTGAGCGCCTTCTCGGCGGTTCTGCGCGGCTCCAGGAACTCGGGGAAGTAGTTGCCTTGGCGCAGCTTGGGGATCTTGAGTTCGACACTGCCGGCACGCGTCTCCCAGGTGCGATCCCGGAAGCCGTTGCGGCTGTTCAAACGCTCAGCGCTCTTCTCGTCGTAGCCGGCGCCGCAGCGCCCCTCGACGTCGATCTCCATGAGCCTCTGGGCCATGAACTGCACCATCTGGCGCAGCACATCAACGTCGGCTCCCTTCTCGGCCAGTTCGGCCAATGCCATAGTGGAGGTGGTCATCGTGATTTCCTTTGGACAAGGGTTGGTGGGTCGCACCTCAACCTTATCCGGGACCACGATGGCCACCCTCTACGGGCCGCCTCGCCTAAAAACTTACACCACCTCGCGGGGCATCACCCACTGTCGACAGAATCGTCAGCAAATGCCGATTTTCACGGCGGACTCAGGACCACATAAACATGTAGTCAACAAGGGAAAAAACAGATGCGTCAAGCATATGGGACACGTCATGTGGACCCGATTAGGGCGACAGTTGCGGCGCTAGGCGACAGTGTGGTGTTGTCTACAACACGTTAGGCCTCACAATCGCATCGCAGTGGCTTACCACTGCAATCAATTTAATTTCACAGAGCAAAGCGGAACGGTATGTTTGAATTCATTGGTATTGCAGTCGTAGCGTGGGTTGTGTTTTCGATCATTAGAGGTCTACTCAGAGCGAGAAAAGGAAGCAGTAGTACCGAATTCGGACTGGAGGCCAGAAGAATTGCAACGCAAGAATTGTTTGTGCCAGACCAGTACTACAACTACATGACCACTGGCCACATGGATGCTTTGAAGCAGCAAGCTTTGGTGCTACGAGACAACTCCATAGAGTACAAACGAACAAGCTGGCCGAGACTTTTAGCACTTAGCCTTTATACATGGTTTCATAACGATTGCCGGAAGTTCTATAACGACGATCCGACTCGAGTACAACTATTCAGACAATTGCACATTGAGCCGGGTGTAATCGCAACAACGTTGATGCAAGATCTTCCAGAGACACTTTTTGCACACGCCTAGTGAGGCCTAACAGGTCGCTCAACCGGCATTTTGTGGCGGGCCGGGTTTGGGCGAGAATGAAATGAAGCCCAAACCCGGCCCGCCACAAAATGCCGGTTAGCTGCAACGTTAGGCCGCAAAAGTCCGGTCCTTCTTCGCGCAACATCAAGTCAACAAGTTCACAACCATGCACAGTGCGCGAGATCTACCCGACCTTGAAGCGCTCATTCATTGCGCGCGTAACCAAATCCTTCCTCTTGCGACAACCGGAAGCGAGGTTCAAGCCGTTGGAGAGTTTTGGGAAGCGATCGACCTCTGGAATGAAGGGCGCGAAAATGAAGTGGAGGTTAATGTCTCAATTGGCGTCTTCTGCAAGGAAGGCGATCCAGAAGAATTCCTAGAACATCTCCATGTCGACGTTCGCGTCAGTGAGAGTGCAGTTGAGTTCAGCACACTTCGGAGAACCTGGACAAAGGAAGACGGTTCCGACCATCACAGCGAAGTACTTGCTGTGCTATCCAAGGGCACGCGCCTTAGCGAGTCAGGACTCGCCAAGTGGAACCAGTTGCTCGAAGAAGTCGTTCGCTACGACTCATGCAGAGTGAGTGTCTCCCGTGATCATTTGTAGTAACTCGGCCGCATCCGCAATTCTCCAGGCTGGTCCTTCGGCAACACCAAATGTTGGGCTGCGGCCTAACTCAAACGTTGGGCGTCATGACTCGCTATCTCGACACCATCCCACATCCTTGGACGCCCGACGTCATCCAAACGGCCATCTTCAAAGACTTCTCGGATGCGAGAGCGGCAATCGAGGAGACCGAAGGCGGGCAACTATGGCGCTCGCTCCAGGAATTGGACGAGTCTGTCTATGTGCTCGAGACGAACATCTCCGACCTGTTGGACGAGATTTCGCTGTTCTCAGACCGTAGCAAGAATCCCGCCTTCTGGCACCAAGGAGACGGAAGCGAAGCCGAACGCCATACCCTTGAGGTGAAACGCAAGATGGCGAACTCCACAGCCGCCCTGATGGCGCTCGTTGAGCATGCTCGGAACTTTACGCGCGTTTCGCCAGTTCCGGACTACACCGAGGAACTCAAGAGGCACTTCGTACCGCCGGGCTTACACGACTTTCTCCAGTGCCTTCGCAACTACAACACGCATTGGCGCATCGCCCAAGCGAACTGGACCATCTCGTATGGGCAAGGGAAGAACTCTAGGACTGCGCGCTTCCATATGGCCAAAACTGAACTCCTGAGCTGGGACGGTTGGACGGCTAAGGCAAAGGACTACATAAGCGGCATTGATAAGTCGCTAGACCTCTACGAGGTCTTCTCGACCTACCGAAGTCATGTTCAGAAGTTCTACGCTTGGCACCGGGGAGCGGTGCTGCGCCAGTACAACGACAAATTGCGGCCCTGCCTGGTATACAAACGTCTCTTCCAAGGAATCAGCAAGAAGTTCAACTGGAACCTGCTGATTTCACACGCCCCTAAGGGGCTGAATCCACTTCAGTATCTATCGCAGTACTTGCCGCCGCATGCGATCGAACGCGTTCTCGCCCTTCCCCATCAAAGCAAGGAGCAAGTCGACGCGATCATTCGACTACTCGACATGGACGAGTTCTGTGACGACGCCCTTCGGATTAAGGTGTACGGCCTATTCGGCGTGGCGGAATGAGACCAATCCATTACAGAAACTTTCATTCGTTAGACCTCACATCCAATTCCCAAGCCCCCCACCCGCCCATGAATATTTCATCTGCACCCATCGCCAATGCCGAGCAATTCAAGAAGGCCCTGCTGTCGCTCCGAGACAAGGGACTGCCCGACACCCACCTGAAGATGCTCCAGGCTCAGGCGAAGGCTGATGGCGGCAAGATCACCGCAACAAGACTCGCAGAAGTAGCAGAGTACGAGAACTACAACGCAGCGAACCTGCAGTACGGGACGCTCGCGTTCAATCTTGGCGCATTCATCGACTACACACCGCCAAAGCGGAAAGATGGAAGCCCCATGTGGTGGACTGTCCTTTCATACGCCATCGACGGCAGTTCCGATCCCGACACCGGTCACTTTCAGTTCGTCATGAGGCCGGAGCTGCTGGCGGCGCTACGAGAGATGAAGTGGGTTCGTCCATAGCACATCGTCGCGCACCGGGATGGGGATATCCCTTTCATTCGCTAGATGCCGCAGGAGGCATTGTGCTAGAAACACGATTTATTGGTTCCGTTGCAGAAAGAGATATCGATTTGCTGCTTCTCGAAGAACTCTCAGTAAGTGAGAAATTCAGAGAGTGGTTTTCGAATCAGACATCCGATAATTCCGATTATCAGTCGAAGATCGGAGTTTGGCATTCCGTCGTAGACGCAAGTTTGGGTGAGTCAGACTTAATCTTTGTCTACACATCGCGGTCGGGTGAACGAGTTGCAATTCTCATTGAAAACAAAATTGATGCCTCACCCAACCCGATCAAGGCAGGCGTTACAGGCAGCGCGGCCAGAAGGGAATTTCTGAAGGGTATTGGGAGCGATTTGTAACTTGCGTCATTGCTCCTAGGCGTTATCTTCAATCTTCGGTACACAACCAAGTCTATGACGTAGAAATTCCGTACGAAAATGTAGCGGACCACTTCTCTGATTCCGGGCCTGACAGCGAGCGGCGCGCATACAAGGCAACGGTCGTACAAGAAGCCATTGAGCAAAACAGGCGAGGCTATCAGCCTGAATACAGCCCAGCGATGACGAAGTTCGTTGAAGATTATTACGAGATCGCGGCAAGAGAATTCTCAGAACTTAAAATGCAAGAGGCGAAACCACGACCTAGCGGTAGCACATGGGTTATTTTCAATCCTACGGGTCTACCACGCGGTGCATATCTTTGCCACCAACTTGCTGCTGGCATGGTGAAATTATTTTTTAGCCCACCCAGTTCAATGGAGTCGGTGTCGCATCTATATGGACCGCATATCTCTCAAGAAATGAAAATAGAGCCAGCGGGAAAGTCGGTTGCAATACTCATGCAATCGCCAAAAATTGATCCTTTAAATTTGTCTGTTTCGCAGCAGCAGGAAGCAGTACGGCTCGGTTTAACAACAGCCGTAGAATTACTGAAAGTTGCGCAACGCGCAGCGGCAACAAACAATTCGTTGCAGGCACGACGGCCCTGACGGGCCGCGGCCTGAAATCAAACTACACGGGCACCCCACCTGCCTAGCAAAACCAAGCCCTGACGAATTGCGCAGCAGTTTACCTGAGAATGAGTTCTGAATCTGTCCATCGCCACGCCGACACTTCAGGGAGAACAAGGGTGCGGACTGCAAAACTACAACCGGTCTTTGTTGCAGCATTCTCGGCCGCTGACCCAGATGAAAGATGTCCGGAGGGGCTCCAGCTCGCGCCAGCGGTAGCCAACGCGTTCCTACTGCTGGGCCCAATGGTGCGCATACGAGAAGGCTTCCATGCCGCTCGTGCACATCGGAGGTTTGGCAACGGCCCCCATCAATTGATCGCTCCGCACCACCGGACGCACCAGCGCCGCCTTGTCCGCCCCATCCACGCCATTCAGCGTGAAAACGTTCTTGGCGAGATCGATGCCAACAAACACATTGGTCATGACCATCCCCTTCCGACAGGTGTGAGTTGATGAGAGTTTGCAGTACCATCGTCGCGCATCGGGACGGGGATGTCCCTCTCATTCATTAGCCGACACAAACGCGCCGCCCGAAGCCTTCCAATGTCCTTAACTCCAAAACAAGTCCGTATCCTTCAATTTCTTTCGGCTGCTGACGACTGGACGACGCGAAGGAAGATGGAGGAGTACACGGGGCCGAAAGGCTTTTCTCTAGCGCTTGGCGCACCTACAGGTGTTTTGCACGCCGATAGTCTAGAGGCGCGAGGCCTAGTCGAGCGCCGCAATGACGATACACCCTTCGAGTACCGGATAACATCGGCAGGTCGTTTGCTACTAAAGCAGTTGCAACCTGACGGAAAACCGGCGCCGAACGAAGCAACGGACGACATAGCGTCATCGATATCATCAGAAGCTGATCTTCCCGCTGTAGAAGACTACGTCCGTGCATTCTCAGAAGTCCTCCCGCTGCTTTCCGGTCCGCAACTGACAATGCTTCGCTCGCACTTTCAGGCGGAAGACGCCACTATGTCGACCCAGGAACTAGCCTTGGCAGCAGGGTTTGCGAACTCGAAACCCGTGAACATCCACTACGGTCGAGTCGGAACCAAACTTCGGGAGTTCTTCGGCCGATCCTGCGTGGTCGGCGGCCAGAAGTCCTACATCTTTGCGTACTTTGTCCCTCCGACGGAAAAATCTGAGGGTTGGAACTGGGTGCTCCACCCCGAAGTACGCGACGCGCTTCGCGAACTGCACTGCTTTGACGAGGAATTGCTGGGCGATAGCAATGCAGAAGTCGCGATTATTGCCGCCCAAGAGGGAACCTCAGTTCAGCGTTTAACGACGCATCGCCATAGAGAAAGCTCGCTTCGACTGGCCAAGTTGCAAGCTGCTCGTGCGGCCAACCCAGCGGGCCGCCTAGTTTGCGAGGTGCCCAATTGTGGCTTTGACTTTCAGGCCAGGTACGGCACATTAGGTGCTGGCTACGCTGAAGTGCATCACTTGATTCCACTGTCTGCCGCAAACGAAGCCGTTACAACAACCCTGAATGATCTTGCTGTGGTCTGCTCCAATTGCCACCGAATGATTCACAGAGGTGGCGCGTGCCGCACTCTCACCGAACTCCTTCAATTCGCGGCCTCCAGTGACGCCTAAGTGGCTGCTGAAGTACCCAACAACGAAGCACACCTGCTGCCCTTGCGCAAATCTTCGATCGTCATTCGCCCCGATTTGCGCCGCCAAGTATTCACGTCAGCCCGTTCCGGCGCACGCTGAACAGCCCATCGCTTCACCACCTCAAGAACCGCCGCTCCCCCCACCCCACCCCGGCACCGTCAACTCATACCGCAGCGCCTTGCCGAGGCCGCGTGTGCGCAGCAGGCCGCCGTTGACGAGGTCGGACAGGTCGCGGGTGGCGGTCGCCTTTGAGGCGCCGGTCATCTTCATGTACTTGGACGCGTTCAGGCCGCCGAGGAAGCCGCCGTCGCCGTCGTCCAGCAGGCGCTGGATGACCTTGCGCTGGCGGGCGTTGAGGACCCAGGCGGCGTGGGTGTGCCAGAAGCGTGACTTCTCCAAGGCCAGGTCGATGCTGCGCGCCGAGGTGTCGCATGCGGCGATGCACAGGCGGGCGAACCAGATCACCCAGGCGCTGACGTCCGTGCCGCCGTGTTGGGCCTGTTGCAGGGCGGCGTAGTAGTCGCGCCGCTGCCGCAGGATCTCGCCGGACAGGCTGCACAGGCGCACCGACAGGCCCAGTTCCTGGGCCATGGCCAGGTCCATCAGGGCACGGCCGATGCGGCCGTTGCCGTCCTCGTAGGGGTGGATCGTCTCGAACCACAGGTGCACCAGCGCCGCGCGGGCGATGCCGTCGATGGCGAGGACCGGCGGGTCGACCGGGGTGGTTCGGCCGGGCGTCGTCGCCTCGAACCAGTCCAGCAGCGCCTGCATTTCCGTCGGGACACGGCTGGACGGCGGCGCGGTGTAGTGCACGACCTCGCGCCCGGGGAAGCCGCTGACGATCTGCATGGCGTCGGCGTGGTCGCGGTAACGCCCGACGGTCAACGACGGCCCCCTGCCGGGGCCGGTCAGCCCGGACAGCGTGGACAGCGCAGACAGCGGAAAAAGCGCCTGATGCCAGCGGTGCAGCCGCTCGTGTGTCACCGGCCGCTGCGGGTCCACCGTGGCGTCCTGGGTCAGGGCGACCAGGCCGTCGACCCGTTCACTCGGCGCGGGCGAGCCTTCCGGGGTGGGCAGGCCCAGCTGGCGCATGACGGATGAACGCACCGACGCCAGGTCCAGCGTTTCGCCCTCGATCGCCGACGTGGCCATCACGTCCTGAACCCATACGTCACGCCAGAGCGGCTCGGCGTCCGGCAGGCCGACCACCTCGGCCTTGACCTGCAGGCGGTGCCAGGCGAGGCGCGCCTCCATCAAGGCAGGCGCGACTTCGGGCGCATCGGCGCGCAGCTGCGGCCAGGATGCGGATTGCCAGATCAGGTCGGATGTCGGGCTCATGAGCCGCATTCTAGAAAATACGGCTCATTTCCTGAGCTGCATTCCCCCAAAAGCGGCTCAAGCCGCCCCGCTCACCCGACGATCGCGCCCTTGTCCAGCCGCAGCACGCGGTCGCAGCGCTGGGCGAGGGTGAGGTCGTGGGTGACCAGCACGAAGGCGATGCCCTGGTCGCGGGCGAGGCTCAGCATCAGGTCGAAGACCTGGCGGGCGGTTTCGCGGTCGAGGTTGCCGGTCGGCTCGTCGGCCAGCACGCAGGCCGGGCGGGTGACCAGGGCGCGGGCGATGGCCACGCGCTGACGTTCGCCGCCGGAGAGTTCGCCGGGGCGGTGCGCCATGCGCGGGCCCAGGCCGACGGCGGTCAGGACCTGTTCGGCGGCGGCGCGGGCGGCCTCGGGGCGCTCGCGGCGGATCAGCAGCGGCATGGCGACGTTGTCGACCGCGCTGAACTCGGGCAGCAGGTGGTGGAACTGGTAGATGAAGCCGAGGTGGCGGTTGCGCCAGCGGCCCTGCTCGGCCGCGTCGAGCCGGTCCAGCCGCTGGCCGAGCAGCTCGACGCTGCCGCTGCTGGGGGCGTCCAGCCCGCCCAGCAGGTGCAGCAGCGTGCTCTTGCCCGAGCCTGAGGCGCCGACCACCGCGACGACCTCGCCGCGCGAGATGGTCAGGTCGATGCCGCGCAGCACGGTCACGTCCAGGCCGTCGGCGCCGCCCTCGTGGTAGCGGCGGGTCAGGCCGGTGGCGCGGATCACGGGGCCGGCGTGGCCCTGTCGGGCGGTGTCATTCATAGCGCAGCGCCTCGGCCGGGTTGACGCGGCTGGCGCGCCAGCTCGGGTAGAGCGTGGCCACGAAGGCCAGCAGCAGCGAGGTGATCACGATCGGCAGGATGTCCGCGCCCTGCGGGTCGCTGGGCATGCGGCTGATCAGGTAGATGTTGCCGGGCAGGAAGCTCACGCCCAGCGCCCGTTCGATGGCCGGCACGATCACGTCGACGTTGAAGGCCACCAGCAGCCCGAGCGCCAGACCGCCGAAGGTGCCGATGACGCCGGAGGTTGCGCCCTGCACCATGAAGATCCCCATCACCGAGCGCGGGCTCGCGCCCAGCGTGCGCAGGATGGCGATGTCGGCGCGCTTGTCGGTCACCGTCATCACCAGCGTCGAGACGAGGTTGAAGGCGGCCACCGCGACGATCAGCGTCAGGATGATGCCCATCATGCGTTTCTCGATCTGGACGGCGTCGAACCACGTCGCGTTGGTGCGGGTCCAGTCGCGCACGAGGTAGCCCAGCCCCAGCTCGTTGCCGATCTGCGCGGCCAGCGCACGGGCCTGGTGCAGGTCGGCCAGGCGCAGCTGCACGCCCTGCGGGCCGCCGGTGCGGAACAGACGGGCGGCGTCGTCGATGTGCATCAGCGCCAGGCCGCTGTCGTATTCGTAGTGGCCAGCGTTGAAGACACCCACCACCTTGACCTGCTTCAGGCGCGGCACGACGCCGGCCGGCGTGGTCTGGCCGCTGGGGGTGACCAGCGTGATGGTGTCGCCGTCCTGCACGCCCAAGCTGCGCGCCAGCTGGCTGCCGAGCACGACGCCCCATTCGCCCGGCTGCAGCCGCGACAGCACGCCGTCCTTGAGCTGCGCGCCGAGCGGCGTCACGTCGGCCTCGTGGGCCGGGTCGATGCCGCGGACCATCACGCCGCGCATGTCCTCGCCCCGGGCGATCAGCGCCTGCGCGGCGACGAAGGGCGCGACACCCTGGACCTGCGGATTGGCCTTCAGCCGCTGGCCCAGCGCGGCCCAGTCGGCCAGCGGGGCGCCGTCGGAGGCATAGACCTCGACGTGCGCGACCACGCTCAGCATGCGGTCGCGGACCTCCTTCTGGAAGCCGTTCATCACGCTCAGCACGATGATCAGCGCGGCGACGCCGAGGGCGATCCCGAGCATGGACACGCCCGAGATGAAGGAGATGAAGCCGTTGCGGCGACCGCTCCGGCCAGCGCGCGTGTAGCGCCAGCCGATGCGCATTTCATAGGGCCAGTTCATGGGGCGGCGATGCTACCCGAGCGGTCCGGCCGGACCGGATCAGGGCCGGGTCGACGCCGATAATCCGGCCCGCCCTGCCCTGCCCCGAACGCCCTGACCCACGAGCCCGCCCGCCTTGACCGCTGTCCCGACCCCTCACCTGATCCTGCCCCACGCCAGCGCCCTGTCCGACGCCGCGCTGGCGGCCCTGGGCACCCTGAAGCTGCCGACGCTGCAGGCCTTGCTGGCCCGCCTGAGCCTGGTCGACGACACCGACCGGCACCTGGGCGACGCGCATCGCGGCGACGAGGAATACACCCTCAGCGCACCGCACGAGACCCTGTTGGCGCGCTTGCACGGCTGGCAAGGGGCCGACGGCCTGTGGCCGCTGGCCGCGCAGGCCGCCGCCGCCGACGGGCTGGACGTGCGCCCTGGTGACCCGCTGCCCTGGGGCCTGGTGACGCCGGTGCACTGGCAGGTCGGCAGTGATTCGGTCAACCTGATCGACCCGGCGCAACTCGCGCTGACCGAGCCCGAATCGCGCGCGCTGTTCGAGCTGCTGCGGCCGTCGTTCGAGGCCGAAGGCTGGCAGCTGCTGTGGGGCGCGCCGCTGCGCTGGTATGCACGTCACCCGAGCCTGGCGACGCTGGCGCTGGCCTCGCCCGACCGCGCCATCGGCCGCAGCCTGGACCTGTGGCTGGGCAAGACGCCCGAGGCGCGCCGCGCCCGCCGGCTGCAGGTCGAGGCGCAGATGCTGTGGCACGAACACCCCGTCAACGAGGCCCGCGAAGCCGCGCGGCAATGGACCGTCAACTCGTTCTGGCTCAGCGGCTGCGGCCTGGCGCAAGCCTCCGCCCCGCTGCCGGGCGTGACCGTCGACGAGCGCCTGCGCCGCACGCTGCTGTCGGGCGACTGGCCCGGCTGGGTCGCCGCCTGGCAGGCGCTCGACGCCGGCCCGCTGGCCGAGCTGCTGGCGCGCGCCCGCGCCGGCCAGCCGGTCGCCCTGAGCCTGTGCGGCGAACGCCGGGCACGGACCTGGCGGCTCGAAGGCGGTGGCGCGGCCAGCACCTTGCGGCGCATCGGCCTGGGCCTGAAGGACAGGCTCGCCACACCCGACGGACGGGCCGTGATCGAGACCTTGAAGGACCTGTGATGAGCACGCCCCAGATTGCCATCCGCGACGTGCCGCCCCGTGCGGCCTGGGCGCTCGAACAGGCCGGCGTCCACCCGCTGCTGGCGCGGCTGTTTGCCGCGCGTGGCATCCGCAGCGCCGATGAGCTGGACGACGGCCTCGGCCGCCTGCTGCCGCCCGACGCGATGCGCGGCACGCGCGAGGCCGCCGAGCTGCTGGCCGACACGCTGCAGGCCGGCGAGCGCCTGGTCGTCGTGGCCGACTACGACTGCGACGGCGCGACCGCCTGCGCTGTCGCGCTGCGGGGCCTGGCGATGCTGGGCGCGCGGCCCGGCACGCTGCAGCAGATCGTCCCGGACCGGGCCGTGCACGGCTACGGCCTGACGCCCACCATCGTCGACCTGGCGCTGGACCGGCCCGAGGCCGACCGCCCCAAGCTGCTGATCACCGTCGACAACGGCATCGCCAGCCTCACCGGTGTCGCCCATGCCCGGGCGCGCGGCCTGCGCGTGCTGGTGACCGACCACCACCTGCCGGCCTGCGATGCCAGCGGCGCTGTCGTGTTGCCCGAGGCCGACGTGATCGTCAACCCGAACCAGCCGGGCTGCGGCTTCGAGAGCAAGTCCATCGCCGGGGTCGGCGTGATGTTCTACGTGCTGCTGGCCACCCGCGCCGAACTGCGCCGCCGCGGCGCCTTCGACGCCGCCAGCCAGCCGCGCCTGGACGCCCTGCTCGACCTGGTCGCGCTGGGCACCGTCGCCGACGTGGTGCGGCTCGATGCCAACAACCGGCGGCTGGTCGCGCAGGGCCTCAAGCGCATCCGCGCCGGGCGCATGCAGGCCGGCGTCGCGGCGCTGTTCGCGGCGGCCGGACGTGACCCGTCACGCGCCAGTGCGGCCGACTTCGGCTTCGCGCTCGGCCCGCGCCTGAACGCCGCCGGCCGTCTGGCCGACATGAGCCTGGGCATCGCCTGCCTGCTGTGCGAGGAGCCGCGCCGGGCCGCCGAGCTGGCGCAGGCGCTGGACGCGATCAACCGCGAGCGGCGGGAGGTCGAGTCGGGCATGAAGGATCAGGCCGAACGGCTGCTCGAACGGCTGATGCCCCGTGGCGAGGCACCGCCCGCGCTGGTGCTGTTCGACGAGGACTTCCACGAGGGCGTCGTCGGCATCGTCGCCGGCCGGCTGAAGGAACGCCTGCACCGCCCGACCTTCGTGTTCGCGCGCGGCGGCGACGGGCTGCTGAAGGGCTCGGGCCGCTCGATCCCCGGCTTCCACCTGCGCGACGCGCTGGACCTGGTCGCCAAGCGCGAACCCGAGCTGCTGAAGAAGTTCGGCGGCCACGCGATGGCCGCCGGCTGCACCCTTGAAGGGGATGGCGTCGAGCGATTCGCAAACGCCTTGCAGCAGGTCGCCGCCGAATGGCTGGACGCCGCCGCGCTGCAGCGCCGGCTGGCCACCGACGGCCCGCTGGACGCCGCGAACTTCGAACCCGCGCTGGTGCGGCTGCTCGATGCCGAGGTCTGGGGCCAGGCCTTCGAGGCGCCGCTGTTCACCGACGAGGTCGACGTGGTCCAGCAGCGCCTGGTCGGCGAGAAGCACCTGAAGCTCAGCGTGCGCCACGCCGGCACGCTGCGCGACGCGATCTGGTTCGGCCACACCGATGCGCTGCCCAATCGCGTGCGGCTGGCCTACCGGCTCAACATCGACGAATACCAGGGCCGCCAGCGGGTGCAGATGGTGGTCGAGGCCGCCGTGCCGGTCAGCCCGACGACGGGGGCGGCATGAGCCAACCCGAGTCCTCCACGTTGCCCGTCTTCGCGCTGCTCGACGACGCCCACGCGAGCGCGGATCACCCGACCAGCCGGCTCTGCACCGGCCTGCGCCGCGAGCTGGTCTGCCATGACCCGGCGACGCTGGACGCCACCTGTGCCGAACTCGACCGCGAGCTGGCCGTCGGTGCCCATGCCGTCGTGCTGGCCGACTACGAATGGGGCGTGCGGCTGCAGTTCGCCGACTCGGCCCATGCGGCACCCGCCACGGGCGGCGCCTTCACGGTGCTGCTGTTCGACCACTGCGAGCGCCTCGATGCCGACGGCGTGGCGCGCTGGCTCGATGCGCAAGTCAACGACCTGCCGGCCGGCTTCGGCCATTGGCAGGGCGAGGCCGGGCGTGAGCTGGACGACGTCTTCGGCGCGCCCTACCTCGACGCCATCGGCCGCATCCACGACTGGATCCGCGCCGGCGAGACCTACCAGGTCAACCACACCGTGCGCCTGCACGCGCAAGCCTGGGGCGACCCGCGCGCGCTCTACCGCCGCCTGCGCCAGCGCCAGCCGGTGCCCTACGGCGCACTGATCCACCGGCCCGACGGGCGCTGGGTGCTGAGCTGTTCGCCGGAGCTGTTCGTCCGGCATGACCTTCAAGAGAACGCCGATGAACACAGGGCGATCGGCATCCTGACCGCCAAGCCGATGAAGGGCACCGCCGCGCGCCAGACCGATCCGCTGGCCGATGCGTTCAGCCCCGACCGGCTGCAGTCCGACCCGAAGAACCGGGCCGAGAACCTGATGATCGTGGACCTGCTGCGCAACGACCTCGGCCGCATCGCCCGCACCGGCACGGTCCGCGTGCCCAAGCTGTTCGAGATCGAGCCCTACCGCACGGTCTGGCAGATGACCTCCACCATCGAGGCCGAGTTGCCGCCCACCACCGGCCTGGCCGACGTGCTGCGCGCGCTGTTCCCGTGCGGCTCGATCACCGGTGCGCCCAAGCGCCACACGATGGACCTGATCGCCCGCGTCGAGACGCAGCCGCGTGGCCTCTACTGCGGGGCGATCGGCTGGATCGACGCGCCACCGGCTGGCAGCGGCGTGGCACACGGCCTCGCACTCGGCCCGCTGTGCCTGAACGTCGCGATCCGCACGCTGGTGCTCGATCCGCCCGTGTCCGACCAGGACGGCGGCCGGCGCCCGGCCACGTTGGGTGTCGGCGCCGGCATCGTGCTCGATTCCATCGCCACGGCCGAGGCCGAGGAGGTGCAGCTCAAGGCCCGCTTCGTCACCGCCCTCGACCCCGGCTTCACGCTGTTCGAGACCCTGCGCGCCGAAGGCGGCCGGCTGCTGCGGCTGGACGCGCACATGGCCCGGCTCGGCCACAGCGCGGCGCAGCTGGGCTACACCTTCGATGCCGACGCGATCCGCGCGCGTCTGGCCGCCACCGTGCGCGAGCTGCCGACCGCGCCGCACCGCGTGCGGCTCGACCTGTCGGCCGACGGCACGCTGGCGGTGCGGCATGGCGCGCTGGCAGCGCTGAAGGCCACCGCGCGGCGCGTCCTGCTGGCCGACCCGGCGAGCGCGCACGTGCCGGACCACGAGGCCGTCCTGCTCGGCCACAAGACCTCGCGGCGCAGCGCCTACGACGTGGCGATCCAGGTCGCGGAACTGGCCGGCGCCTTCGACCTGCTGTTCTTCGACGCCGACGACCGCCTGACCGAAGGTGGCCGCAGCAACGTCTTCGTGAGACTGGATGGCCGCTGGTTCACGCCGCCCGCGCGGGGCCAGCTGCTGCCCGGCGTGATGCGCGCGGCGGTGCTGGCCGGCGAGGCCGGCTGCGTGCTGTCGCCGCTGCCGGTCGAGCGCGAGATCAGCCGCGCCGACCTGCTGCGCGCCGAAGCCGTCGCCGTCTGCAACAGCCTGCGCGGGTTGATGCTGGTGCGGCTCGACCTGCACGGGCTCAGCGCATGAGCCACCCGCCGGAAACCCCGATGAACACGGCCAACACGCCCGAAGTCGACCCGGACGACCCGCAGCGCCACGCCCCGGTCGAGGACGCGATGGCGCTGCTGTCGGCCACGCTGTTCATGTCGCTCGGGCTGGTCCTGTTCCAGAAGGTCGGGCTCTACACCGGCGGCACGGCCGGGCTGGCCTTCCTGCTGCACTACCGCAGCGGCTGGCCGCTGGGCGCGATCTTCTTCGTCATCAACCTGCCCTTCGCCTGGCTGGCCTGGCGCCACCTGGGCCGGCCCTTCGCGTTGCGCACGCTGGCGGCGGTCGGGCTGATCTCGGCGCTCAGCGAGGCCACGCCGCAGTGGATCGCGCTGGACCGCGTCGCGCCCGGCTATGCCGCGCTGGCCGGCGGCGTGCTGATGGGCACGGCGCTGCTGGTGCTGTTCCGGCATCGCGCCAGCCTGGGCGGCATCGGCGTGCTGGCCTTGTGGCTGCAGGAACGCCACGGCATCCGCGCCGGCAAGTTCCAGATGGGCGTGGACGTCTGCATCGTGCTGGGCGCCCTGGCCGCGACCGACCTGGCGCGTGTCGCCTGGTCGGTGCTGGGCGCCGTCGCGGTCAACCTGGTGCTGGCAATGAACCACAAGCCGGGGCGGTATCGCGGCTTGTCGTGACGGTGTTGGGGGCGCGGGCTTGCAGGCGCGCGCCGAAACGGGCACGGCGCCGGACACTGTCGGCCTGACCGGACGAACCCCCATGAACCAAGACGATCACACCCTGCACGTGGCGACCCTGCGCCGCGAGATGGACTGGCTGGCCCGCCTGCTCGACACCCGCCTGCTGCTGCTGATGCAGCAACCCGAAGGCGCCGAGCCGGCACCCGCGTTGCACGCGCTGCACGACCTGGCCGCACCGCCGCTGGACGGCAACACCAGCGCGCTGGCCGAGCTGGTACGGTCCGCGGGCCTGGGCTTCGACGAACGCGCGATCGTCGCGCTGGCCCTCGCGCCGCACCTGCGGCCGACGCTGCTGGACGCGCTGTTCATGCGCAACCCCGCCACCGACCGCCGCCACAGCGAGTTCGGCGGCGTGGCCGGCCGTGACAGCGGCGGCTTCCTGCCGACGATCGAGACGGCGCTGTTCCTGCTGGCCGGCGACGACCTGGGCCGCCGGCTCGCGGTGATGGCGATGTTCGAACCCGACAGCGCGCTGTCGCGCCTGGGGCTGCTGGCGGCGGTCGACACGAGCGCGTCCACCTTGCCGACCGACGCCCCGCTGCGCCTGGCCGCCGACATGCGCAGCCGGCTGGTGCTGGGACGTCGGGACAGCAGCCAGGCCACCGCTCCGGTCGCCGGACGCGAGGCCCCGATCCCCGCCCAGCCGCTGACCAGCGGCTGCGACTGGGACGCGCTGGAAGTCGCCCCCGAGACCCGCGAAGGCCTGGCCCGCCTGCAGGCCTGGCTGCAGCACCGCAAGGAACTGGCGACGGAATGGCCCGGCGCGCAGGGCCTGCCGGCCGGCCACCGCGCCCAGTTCGTCGGCCCGGCCGGCACCGGCAAGGCGACCGCCGCCGCGCTGCTCGGGCGCGCCACCGGGCGCGAGGTCTACCGCGTCGACCTGGCCGCGCTGCGGTCGCCCTACGCCGGCGAGACCGAGAAGAACATCGACCACCTGTTCGCGCTGGCCGAGCGGCGCAACGCCATCCTGTTCATCGACAGCGCCGAGGCCGACGAGCTGTTCGGCCGCGCCGGCAACACCCCGACGCCCGAAGGCCAGGCCTGGCGGCAACGCATGGCGCGTCACCCGGGCCTGGTGATCGTGGCCACCGAACAGCCCGCGACGCCCGGCCAGCGCGTGCCCGGCATCCAGACCACCGTTCCCTTCACCCCGCCGGACGCGGCCCAGCGCGAGCGCCTGTGGCGCAGCCAGGCCGGGTCGTCCGGCAAGCTGTCGCGCGACGTCGACCTGGCCCGTCTGGCCGCCGCCCACGACCTGACCGCCGGCGAGATCGCCCAGGCGCTGTCGGATGCGGCGCTGGAAGCGTTGCGGCGCGGCCGGAGCTCGCTCGACGAGGTCGACCTGACACGCGCCATCGCGGCGGCGCGGCGGTACCGCTAGTCAGGCCGCGACCCGGGCGCGGTGCTTGGCCCGGTACATCGCCCGGTCGGCCAGCCGCAGCAGCGTGTCGCCGTCGATGCCGTCGCCGGTCGGACCCGGGTAGAAGGCATGCCCGGCGCTGGCCGTGACCTGCAAGGTCCCGTCGCCCAGCACGACCGGTTCGGCCAGCGCCGCGAGCACGCGGTCCAGCACCGCCGCGTATTCGTCCGGCTGGTCCAGGTGCAGCAACAGCACGAACTCGTCGCCGCCCACACGCGCGACGGTCTCCTCGGCCCGCACGGCCTGTTCCAGCCGCCGCGCCAGGGTCACGAGCAGGCTGTCGCCGGCGGCGTGACCGTAGGCGTCGTTGACGGCCTTGAAGCCGTCGAGGTCCAGACAGCACACCGCCAGCGTCTGCCGACCCCGGCGCGCCCGGGCCATGCCGAGCTTGAGCCGGTCCGCCAGCAGGCGCCGGTTCGGCAAGCCCGTCAGCGGATCGTGGTGCGCCAGCCGCCGCAGCTCCTCGTTCTGCCGCTGCAGCTCGGCGACCTGGTGCGCCAGGGCTCGGACACGCCCTTCCAGCGCCGCCCGGTCGGGCGCCTCGGAGGCGTCGGGAAGCGGCATGTCCATGGCAGCTCGCCACGCACCGCCATCAGAGCGTGCAGGGTTCGTGTGCATGGCACGCAGTGGACCGCGATGCGGCGGGGAGGTCGGTGCGCAAACGCACCGAGCCGCACCGAAGAGACCGGCTGCGGCGAGCCGGCCAGAGTGGCTCAGGTCGTGAACGAATAGCGCCGCGCGATCGGGGCGCAGCGGCGGAGTTCGGCCAGTGCGGGCTCGAAGAGTTCCGGCGAATCTAGGCCTTCGAAGTAACTCTTGAGGGCCTTCAGATGCCGCTCGGTGCGGTCCTCGATTTCGGCGCCCAGCCGAATGGCGGCGGCGGTCAGGTCCCGCAACGAGTCGTCCGATCGTTGGTTCAGCAGCTCGATCCACCGCTCGAAGTGCGCCGGATCGGCAATCGCCAGCGCCAGGTTGGCGAGGATCGCGTGTTCGGGCACCGCCGGAAACCACGCCAGGCTGTCCAGGAAGCCGCGGGCCTTGATCAAGCGGTAGACGTTCACATACCGCAGGATCTTGCGCGGCGACCCACCCACCAGCGGCACGAACAGCAGCATCGTCTGTTCCTCGCGCATCGACAGGCGCACGTCGACCTCGGTGACCGTCGCCACGACGGGTGGACCGGCCTCGCGCCACGACGCGGCGGTCTCGGGCAGAACCGCCACCTCCGGCTCCGGTCCCGCCTTCGGCAGGATGCTGCGCAGGTACTTCCCGCTCTTGTTCTCATCCAGCGCCGGCAACCAGAACGGGATCTGGAAGATCTTCTCCAGATAGTCCGCCGAGGTCGCCCCGCCCGGCTCGGTCATCAGGCCGCCATATTGCTGGCGCAGGGCCTGGTCGATCCAGCGCACGTCGACCGCGACGAACACGACGAACAGGCGGAAGGCCAGCAGCATGTGGACCGCCTGCAGCACCTCGACGACCTTGTCGGGCGCGCAGCGGTCAAGGTCGTCGATGTAGAGGATGACGCGCTGGAACGGCGGCGCCGGCGCGGTCGGGCCGGCGGCCAGCGCCTGCAGCGCGTCGCGCACGTCGGCCGGCAGGTCGGCGCCGTGGTCCTGGAGGAACCGCGCCAGCGCGTCGGGCGGCGGCGGGGCCTCGGTGGTGGCCTCCGCGACTTCGCGCTGCTGGGCCTGCAGATCGGCCGACAGCTGCTCGAAGTCCTTGCGGATCGTCGCGATCAGACCCAGGTGCCGGGCGTAGTGACCATCGCTTGCACGGGCACGGACGAAGCGGATCAGCCGCCCGGCCGGCGTCTCGCCACTGAAGGCGGCCGTGGCGGCGGCCAGGTCGGTGCTGGCCGCCGACAGCTGCTGGCGCGCCTGCTCGATGCGGGCCTCGACCGCCTCAAGTTTTTCGCGCGCCGCCTCGCGGGCCGCCTTCGCCGTCTGCAAACGCTGGTCGACGGCGGCCTCGACGGCGACCTGCGCCCGTTCGATCGTCGACAGCGCCGTCTTCATCGGCTGCAACAGGCGGTTCATCCACGTTGCCAGCAGCCCCAGCGTGGTCGTCAGCAACGTGATGCCGGTCGTGATGCCGGTCGTGATGCCATCCGCCTTCAGCGCCGGCAGGGCTTCGCGCAGCAACCAGGCGATCGCGGGTGGCCCGGCGAACAGGCCGGCACAGAACCAGACGGCGTTCCAGCCGCTGCCCAGTTGTTCGAGCAGCCCGCGCCACAGCAGCTGGCCGCGTCGCCCCTGGTCGGTCAGCTGCTGGAAGGCCTCGACGGAGGTGCGCGAGGCGTCGACCAGATCACCGATGCCGGCCTGTTGCGCGGCCTCGCGCAGCGCCTTCAGCGCGTCGTGTGCGGTACCCGGTTGATCGGGCTGATCGTCGGCCCAGACCGCGCGGAAGGCTTCCGCCGCGACCAGCGGGTGCCCCTGCAGCGCGGCGGTCTGCAGCGCCAGCGCCTGCTGCGCGGCCGCCAGCGTCGCCCGCGCCTGCGTCTGCTGGCGGCTGCGGGCGACGAGTTCCTCGGCCGCCTCCAGCGTCAGCGCCCGCGCCGTCGACTGTGCTGGTCAAGCCCCAACGGACACGCCGATAGGTTGTTGTACAGCCTGCCGTTGCTCAAAGACGTTGGGCGCGACGTTGCCCAGCTTCGAGTGCCTGCGCACGCTGTTGTAGAAGCCGACGATGTAGTCGGCGATGTCCTGGGTGGCTTCGCCGTGGTTGGCGTAGTCGCGATGCCAGACGCGCTCCATCTTGAGGTTCAGGAAGAAGCGCTCCATGACCGCGTTGTCCCAGCAGTTGCCCTTTCGGCTCATGCTGCCGATCAGGCCATGGCGTGCGAGCAGCGCTTGATGCTGGCCGCTGGCGTACTGGCTGCCGCGGTCCGAGTGCACGATCAGACCGGGGGCGGGTCGACGTTGGGCAATGGCCATCTGGAGCGCCGAGCACACCAGTTCGGCGGGCATGTTCGGCGCCATCGACCAGCCCACGATCTTGCGGGCGTACAGGTCCATCACGACGGCCAGGTACAGCCAGCCGCTGCGCGTGCGGATGTAGGTGATGTCGCTGACCCAGGCCTGGTCAGGCCGGCTCGGATCGAAGCGCCGAGCCAGCAGGTTTTCCGAGACCGGCAGCGCGTGCGCGCTGTCGGTGGTGTGGATGAACTTGCGTTGCCACCGGGGGCGCAGACGGTGTTCGCGCATCAGGCGGCGCACGCGGTAGCGACCCACTCGCAAGCCCAGATCCTGCAGCGCCGAGACCAGGCGACGACTGCCGTAGACCTTCTCGTTGGCGACAAACTCGGCCTTGAGCTGGGCGCTGACCAGGCAAGCCGCTGGCGCCTGCCGTTGTCGATGTCGCGCGCCGTAGTAGCCCGATCGGCTCACGCCCAGGACGTGGCAAAGCCGCTCGACGGGGTAGGCCTTCTTGTGCAGATGCTCGACGAGCCGGTGGCTCATCGCAGTTCCCGGACGAAGAAGGCCGATGCTTTTTTTAGGATCTCCACATCGCCCCGCAATTGCCTGTTCTCGGCCTCAAGTTGCCGGATGCGCTGCTGCTCGGCCGTCAGCGGCTTGCCGATCCCCGACCGACCGGCCGCCTCTTCATCGACCTGCGTCAACCAGCGACGCACAGCCGTCTCGCCCAGCTTCATGTCTCGGCAGACCTCGCTCACGCTCAGTCCCTGATCCCGAATCATCTGCACGACCTGCAGCTTGAACTCGGCGCTGAACGTCCTTCTTTCCTTCTTGCTCATCTGTCCTCTCCGGGGGTTGACCACCTAGCGAGGTGTCCAGGGAGATTGGACCAGCACATGCATCCCTCGCGAGCAGCGCGCGACGGTCGCGCCGTGTTGGCGATCAACCCTCCTTCAGGCTGGCCCCGGCCCGATCACGGGCGCGGGTGCTGCCCGTCGCCCGAACGCCCACCGAGCGCATCCACGCCAGCGCCGCCCGGCCACTGCCATGCTCCGCGCGCAGAAGGTCGAGCAGTTCGTCCGCCCTCTCGAAGACCCGTCGGGTCCGCATCGCCAGTTCCAGCTGCAGCAAGGCCACCGATTCCGGATCGAAGGTCAACTCAATGTCCGACGCCCTCGGCCCGCCGAAATCGAGTTCGTCGAAACGCATCACCAGGGTCCGATCGGGCCACATCGCGACCGTGATCTGACAGAGCGCATTGCCTACACCGTCGCGTGCGGTGACCAGCGATGAGGCCGTGCTCAGGTCGGCCGGCACGTCCCGCATGACGTCCGTCAGGAAGCGGTCGAAGTTCTCGCGCAGGACGCCGTATCTCTGGCGCTGTCGGGCACGCTCACGGACCTTGGCTCGCGCCTGGAAGGCCTGCACGACATCGACCTGCCAAGGCACCAGCATCTCGCAATTCAGCAGGATCTCCAGCCAGACCGACCACAGGCATTCCACCTCCGGCAGGACGGCTACGTCGTCGTCGCCCGAGATCTCGGCGATGGTGGGCGACGGGTCCACATCCAGCAGGCCCCAGTGATCGGGCAACAGGTTTGGCAGCGGGCCGGGGCGGGGCTGCCATAGCACGTAGAACCATTGCTCGGGGTAGGCAACCGTCTCGTGGTCCGACCGCACTTCCCGAGCGTCGCAGAGCCGGGCGACGGCGCCGCACCAGAGCCTGCTCGCGCCCTGGATTCCGCCCTGAACAGATGACTGCCGCATCGGTTTTTGCGCTCCACGGCGCGCCGATCGTGTGCAGCGAGCAGTCGGGCCGGCTGAAGGGCAAAGCAAGCTCCGTCGGGCGCCACACCACGAACATCCACTGTTCCGGATGGCGGACGATGGTCTTGGGCCCCGCCACCTCATGCGCGGGGCTCGTGAGCAAGGCAGCACAGCACCAACAGCCAAGCTGCCAGCGGTCGATGAGGTTCAGAGGGGGGCTCGGTTGGCTAATCGGGGCCTCAGGCACTGGCGCGCCCCACCGTGGGCAGGCTCTCGCCGGTGTCCAGCACCAGCTCACGCTCTGGCCAACGCAACGCAGCGAGCTTGGTGGTGTGCCCGAGCTGTCCGCCTTGGCGCTCCTTGAAGCGGCCGCCCACCGAGTAGTCCACGCAGAACACGTTGCCGCGGGCGCCGTGCCAGGCCTCGGGCCGCAGGCCCTCAAAGAGGTCTGGATCGCCCTTCCCCCCCAGCATGCGGTCTACAGGCTGGATGCGGCGCCAGTAGTGGCCCACCACCACCGGCTTGTCGTCGTGGTAGTCGTTCCACCACTTCACCCGCTCGACGAAGCGCCACTTGCCGCTGCTGAAGAAGGGCACCGTGCCCTTGCGCTCCACGCCCGAGGTCAGCACTTTGATGGGGTTGCCCATCTGGTGCACCTCATCGGCTTCCGCAATGGCGTGCAGCAAGGGCACTTCCTGGCTGATGTCGTCCAGAGCGTGCTTCCACGCCTCCTTCTCAGCCTTGGCGCGAGCCGCTAGGCCGCTGCATGCCATCTCGGCCTCCGCGCGCTGCTCGTAAGCCTGGTACAGCGCCACCACGGGCTCGTGCGCCTGATCGGCCAGCGCGCTCAGCGCGCCGTCGTGCCAGGCGGCGTGCACCACCCGCAAGTCTTCGCGCTCCAGCGTCACCGGAAGACTGGCCAGGAAGCTCAGCAGCGACTCGCGCTCCTCCGCCGCAGCCTTGACCGTCGGCTCGTACTTGCGGTCCCGCTCGGTGCCGTGGTTCCAGAACCAGTCGTTGCCGTCCTTCTTCTGCTCGCGCAGCAGGTTCAGCTCGTGGTTGCCCAGGATGGCCGCGCCTCGGCCCGATTCGACGATGCGCTGGACGATGCGGACCACCCCCGGGCTGTCCGGGCCACGGTCGACCAGGTCGCCCACGAAGACCAGGCGCCGCCCCTCGGGGTGGTCGCCCGATTTGCTGTAGCCCAGATGGCCCAGCAGCGCCATCAGCGCGGGCAGTTCGCCGTGGATGTCGCCGACGATGTCGAGCGGGCCGGCAGGCAGTTCCTTGAACATCAAGTTCTATCCCTTCATGGTTTCAGGCCGAGGCAACCGGGCGAGCTGTCGCATCTACAGCGTTACGTCAGCCGCACACCTCTCCCCTCAGCAGTGGGTATCAAGGGTCCGGTTATCGACCAAGCCCTCAACCGCTCGAAGCCATCATCCCCTGGCACTGGCTCTTGGCGCGAGCTATTGGATAGAGAGGTCGGCTCTCAGAACAACCGCGCGGCTGCCCGCCTGGCCTTCTCTTCGTCAACTTTGGCCTGCAGAAACACGTCGTACTGACTGGTGTCGTACGGCCAGAAGAGTTGGGTGTACGCCTCGTTGGGGGCGGGCACCAAGGTCTCGAACAGCTTCAGCTCCAACGGGCTGCCCACCAGCCAAGTGGGTATGTCGGGCTTGGCAACGAAGGCCGAAAACCCACTGGGCATCACATGCTTTGCGATGGCGGCCAGTGGCGCCTCGTGCATCAGGTTCGGCTTTTGCAGCAGTTGACCCAGCAGCGCTGCCGCGCCGTCAACGTAACCTCCGCCGGCATAGTGCGCAGCGTCTCGATACCCCGGCGGCTCGCCAGTCCAGTGGTTGGAAACCGCCTTCTGGTAGACCTTGACACTGACGGTCTTGAAGCCGAGCTTGACGCGGCTGATGAAGCTGAGTGCGTTGTACGCGTAGGCATTGGCCAGCGCTTCTTCCAGCGGCGCGTGAGGGTGTCGAAGCTCGTTGTCGCGCTGCGAACGGCGATGCTCCAGGTACAGAGGCTGCGGCCTGCCCTGCGAAGCAGAAATCACCTCAAGTGTCGTTGCGGTGGACTCGACCAAGTGATGAAAGAACTCGTGGTTGAAGACCTCGAACAGCACCAAGTGCATCAAGGTCTCGGCGGAGAACAAGCTTGCCGATCGACTCTGCGCCAACAGCCGCTGGTGATAGTCGAGCAGTGGCCCGATCAACAGGTAGATGCCCCACTGATCAAAGGGTGGGAAGTGAAAGGGCCGGTAGAAGGCCATGGCATCTGCCGGAAGCTTCTCCCACGACAAGGCCCGCACGGCATGACCGGCGTCCTTCACGGCGTTCCACAAGGCATGCTGACTCGCTCCGTTTGGAGCCTGGTTCTTGAATCGTTCCTTGAGCTGCTTCAGTTCTTCGCTATGCAGTGGCCGTGCTTGATAACGACCGGTTGCCTGCGCCAGGGCAAGGCCCCCGCGCAGCTCTTGCCCACCGGGCAGATCAAGCTGAAGCTCACGGTCGAAGACACTGGCCTCGCGGGTCAACTGCGCGCGATCCAGCCACTCAAACAGGCTGGGCAGGTCGGAGCCGACCTGCGGCACCAGACCCATCTGCTCCAGCGAGTGGCCATCAACCCGGCGTCTCATCGAGGCGCCCGATCAGACACCAATGCCCAACGGCAGGCTGCGCCATCAAGCGCATTCAGGTTTGCCTTACAGGTGCGGTTCAGCACTTCACCCCTCCACCTTCGGCACATCCCAATCGCTCAGCCGCGCCTCGCCCGTCTGATAGAACTGCTTCACCAGCTTCACGAAGTCGAGGAAATCGCGGTTCTCGGTGGCCAGCCGGTTGGCCATGTCCCAGTCGATCTCATCACGCTCGCGGGCCGGGATCAGCACCTGACTTTCAGCCGGGTTGTCCGCGTCCAGTTTGATCAGACCGATGCCGTGGGCGCCGAACAGCATGCGCAGCTCCTTCAGCGTGTCCTGCCCCTCGATCTCTGCCGCCACCAGGTAACCGTGGTTCGCCCATGACGAGTTCGACACTGCCTGGAAGAAGCACTCCCGGACGTTTGAACGGTTGATCAGCAGCTTGGCCTCGAAGGACCAGAGCTTGGTGCGCTTGTCCGAGTACTGGTTGACGCAGTCGCGCACCTCGCGATGCCAGTCGGCACCCAGGTCTTCCATGCCGACCACGTCAGGGTACAGCCACCGGTTGCCGTTTGGCCCCCGCTTGTTCGAGGATCGCTTCTCGTCGATGCGCTTCGAGTAGACGCCGAACTCCTCCCAGAGGTAGGCCGAGAGCATCGGATACATCGCGTGCTCGCCGATGGATTTGGCCTCAGCCTCCGGCACCGCCACAGCCGTCTGCCCTTCAGCTGCCGCCACCTCCGCAACGTCCGACTTCTCGGAGTAGTAGTACTTCCGCGGCCGCCCTTCGGTGGTCTTCAGCTCGGTGTGTCGCTTCTGCAGGCTCGGGCGCCTTGAGCCAATCTCGGCCACCAGCTGCTGAACCAGGTCAGCGTCGCTGTTGATGTAGCCGCCTTGGCTGTTGGCCTTCTTCTCCTGGCACTCAGCCGGGTAGGTTTTGAAGATCCACTCGGCGATTTGTCGTGCTGTCAGCTTCTCTTCCGGACGAGCCTTCAGGCAGTCCAGGACCGCCTTGGCGAGATTCAGCGCCATGTTTTCCCCCTGATGTTCTTCGGCTGGAGCCCAGGCTTCGGCTCGCTGGCATACACCGAACCGAGCCTTTCACCTCTAAATCGACGGCGTCACAACATCCCCCCCACGCCCTTGAACTTCTCAACGAACGCCGCGATCTTTTGAAAGACCGTCTGCTTCTTCGTCTTGAACTGCGGGTTCAGCGGGCTCATCTTGGGCAGCACCGCGTTGAGCTCGGTACCGTTTTCGCTGGCGAACTCCCGCTTCAGTGAGGCCGTGATATAGCGCTTAGCTGCGTCAGCGTTGAGGCCTTCCGACGCAATCAGGTCTTGGGCTTCACGCTGCTGCTCAGCCTGAGCGAACTTGAAGAACGCATCGATCACGCTGGCCTTGTCGCCCAGTTGGTCCAGATCGGTCTGGTTGATGAAGTCGACCAACAAGCTTTCCTTGGCGCGGTTACCCAGGCTCGCGCGGATCACCCGCCGCACCTCATCGACCAGCTCGCTCTTGCTCTTGATCTTCTTGTTGTGCTCGAAGATCAGTTCGAGGATGTAGTCGAGGTTGATCTCCTGCGACTTCAGCAGGTCCACCTCAAAGACCACGTCGTCCCAGTCGATGGTCGACTTCTCCTTCTCGGCGCCGGCCTTCTCGCGGCGCAACCAGTCGCGCACGTCGTTGTAGGTGGAGCGGTAGTCCTGGATCTTCCGCTCTGCAGGGAGCGTGATGGCCTGCAGCGCAGTCAAGTCTTCATCGCTCAAGTAATGCTTGGCCTTGAACGCCTCCACCGCAGCGGCATCCGCCAAATCGACGGTTTGCAGCTCCTTCAAGCTGGCGAACTCGTCGTAGTTCTGCAGGATGTTCTCGACGCGCAGGTACTCGCCAAACAACTTGGCGAACGCCTTCTTGTCTGATTCCTTCTTGATGGCTGCGGGGTCAGGAAAGCGGGCCTCCAACTCTTGCACCACATCCTTGAATCCACGCCGCGCCTCACCGGTGGCCGCATCGGTGAAGCCTTCCATGTACTCCTTGTAGCTCTTCTCCAGCACCACGTTCTTCGTGTTCTTGTCACCGAACAGGGTGATGGCGTTGATGGTCGCCTGCTCCAAGTCGCGGAAGGTGACGATGTTGCCGAAGGTCTTGGTGGCGTCGAAGATGCGGTTGGTGCGGGAATAGGCCTGCATCAGCCCGTGGAAGCGGAGGTTCTTGTCCCAGGGCGCTGAGCGACTTGACCATGTCGCCCATCGGCTGGGTCGCAGAACGCACTTCCTCTGCGGCGTCACGCAGGCTGGCCACCAGCGGCCCCCAGGTGCCGGCCAGTTCACCGAGGGTGTTGACCAACAGCCCCGTGCGCTCCATCGCCGAATTGAAGCGGTTCGCGCCGTCGATGCCTTGATCGGCCAGCTCCCGCGCCACTTTGGCGATGCCCTGCACCTCGCGGTTCATGGTCGAGGTCGCGTTGGCCACCTCGCTGAGCTTGTCGCTCATCACTTGGCCAAACAGTCCCGCTTGGCGAGCCAGTTCGGCCGCGGACACATCGAAGGCCTTGCTTGCCTCGGAGGTCGATTTCCCGAGCACGTCGGACGCCTGGCGGGCACCAGCCGTGAGCAGATCCACCGCAGAGGACACGCCGCCCGCCCACTGCTGGCTGGCTTCCGTAGCGGCCTCATCCAGCTGGCGCATCACGGCACCCATCGCCGCCTCGACGTTGCCGCTGGCACGCGCCAGCGCCTGGGCGCACTGGTCCACCTGGGTCGCCATCGTGATGGCCATGTTCTCGCTTTGCAGCTTCAGTGTCGTACCGGCGATGTCAATGCTGGCGGCGGCGTTATGGCCCGCCTGCTGCAAGCGGTTGGCAGCGGTCTCGATGCCGACGCGCAAAGCCTCGGCCGCACCCTTCGCAGCTTCCGTGATCTCGTCCCCTGCTGCGGTCATGTTCTGCGTCAGTTGTTTGCCGGCGCTGTCGAGCCGTTCGGCCGTGTCGTCTGCGGCATCGTTCAAGGCCTGGGCCGCGTTCGTGAGCTGGGTGCTGAAGGCCGCCCCTGTCTGGTCCATCTGTGCCTTCAGCGCGTGGCCCGCGTCGCCCAGGGACTTGGCAGCTTCGCCCGCACTTGCATTGATCACCCCACCCGCCGACGACAGGCGCCCGGCCAGATCCGTCAGCGCGACCTTGAACTCCTCCATTTCTTGCTTGGTGGCCTCGGCCAGACGTTTGGCATGTTCGTGCGCCATGCGGTCGAGGCTCTCCTGGTTGATGGTGCCGATGCGCTCAGTGAGCTTGTCGAGCGAGGCCACCAGCTGGCCCGTCATGGCCTCGAACCGGGGGGCCAGCGCCTTGTCGATCGCCGTGCCCAGGGAAACGGCAAGGTCGGTCGAAAAGCTCTTGAACGCAGCCGCCTGCTCCTCGGTCACGGCGTGCAGTTCGGTGACGGTTTCGACCAGCGTTTCCGCCAGTGCCTTGTGTGCAACCTCGGTCTCAGCCATGGCCGTGGCCTTGTCGAGCTGCGCCGTGGCAACTTCCACACCGGTGAGTGCGGTGGCGTGCTGCTCGACCAGCTTGTCACGCATGGCGCCAAACTGGGCGAACTGGGCGGCCACGGCCTTTTCGCCACCATTGAAGGGCGCCAGCCGGTTCAGCTCGCTCAGCACTTCGTCGATGCGGTTGTCTAGTCTCGCGGCCTGACGCTTGGCGAGCACGGTCCACAGCACCGATGCGCCCAGGCCCGCCAGCGACGTCACGAATTTGCCTCCGGCCGTGCGCAGCAGTTCGCGGGTGGCATCCACCAGTTGCATAGGCTGGCCGCCTTGCGCCACAAGCGCCGACGTGGCACCCGCCAGCGCCAGGGTCAGAAAGAAGAAAGTGCACAGCAGCCCGATGCCCACCAGCAGGTTGGGCATGGCCTCGGCCAGGCCGAGGTTGACGCGGCCGGCCAGCAGTCGCGCAGGCGTCCACAGGTCGCGCGGCGAACTCAACAGAACCGCCTGCTGCCCTTGGGGCCCAGGCAGCCAGACGATGCGCGCCACCGTCTCGTGCCAGACCTCGTTGAGGCCGGGGAACCCACTGTTCAGCCCCTCCGGCAAGCGATGGGCTTGGCGCGTTTCAAGCGTCTTCACGCCCTTCAGTTCGTTGGACAGTCCGCGCAGCGCCGCTCCCAGTGGGCGCAGACCCTTTATGTACCAATACAACCCCATGGCCACCGCAAGCAGGACGATGCCCATCGCGATACCAGCGATCAATGGGTCGTCCTCGGCCATGCGAATGAACGTGGAAAGAATGCTCCTGTTACTCAAGAAGATGCTCCCTGCCTTGCAAACAACGGTTCATGCCGAACTGCTCAAACCGGTCGCGCGCAACCGGTCATCGATGCCGCCGCGCAGTTCGTCGCAGCTGGCCCAGACGGAACAGTAGAAGTCTCACGGCTTGGTGGCCATGTGTGCGGCTGTCTGGAATCGGGTGATGGGTGGAGTTGATGCGGCCGAGTGTCTGAAGGCCGTCAAGCGCACTGAGGGCGTGTGGTCTGACTGGTGAAGCAGCACCAAGAGGTGCAACAGGCGTTCGCCCAGTTGTGCCAACTTCAGTCGACTCAGGAAGCCGCTGAACTGGCGCCGGGCCTTTGCGACCACGTCTTTGGACTCCACGCCGTAGGCCTTGCTCACGGTCGACCCGTCATGGGTCAGCGCACCGGCCCCGCCCTCCAGCACTGCGACGGCCCCAGCGAAGTTGACGACCACGATGTCAAGCTCACGATGGTGGTCGACCGCCGCGCCGGTGACGATCCAGTTCAAGCCACGAAAGATGTGGACGCGATCTTCAAGGCCCTGGCGCAGCAGCTTGAGCACCGTGAGTTCGGTGTACCAGCCCAGTTTGGTCGGGCGTCGTTCGTCCAACGGGGGCGAGAGCCGGGCCATGCGCAAACAACTCCATCGTTGCAAGTCTCGATGGCAGAGCGGTCGACCGCCCGAAGAGAGAGTATCGACCACCCGGCATGCCTCCCTGGCCTGCCGCCACGCCCTGGGGCGTACGCACCTTTTCACTGGATTTTGCCCAGAATCTGTAGCGGTTTTCGACGCCAGATGATGGTTGTCTCCCATCAAAAAGGCAGGCGGCGTGAGGAACTGATGCTCCGATCTCACCGCACCACCCGACAGACATCCAGCCCCTGCCCCGCCACCACGCCGAGCGCCCGCTCCATCGCCGCATCAATCCACCGATCGTCGTTCCCGAACACCCCACCCCCCAGCCGCGTCAACAGCACCTGCTGTGACGCGCCGCGACGGTGGTTGAGCAGGGCCGCGAGCAAGGTCGCTTCGTAGGCCGCCTCCAGCACCAGCTGCGCGAAGCCCGCCCAGGCCGCACGGGGCGGCTCACCGTAGGCCACCGGCAGGGCCGAGCAGTAGGCCTGGCTGACGCGCGGGCCGGGTGAGGTCGGAGCGTCGGTGACCTCGACGTCCCAGTGCAAGCCGATGCGCAGCTGGCCACGCAGGCGGTCGCGTTCGGTGTCGTCAGCAGCCTGGAGCACCTGGTCAATCCGCGCCAGGCCCCGGCCGGTGCACAGCGCATAGCCATTGCGCCAGTCCCATAGTGGCTCGTTGTCGTGGCCCAGTGCGGCGCCCAGGTCGGACAGCGTGTTGACCTGACGACGACGGGTCTGGCCGACGCCGCCGTCGACCGGGACGAGGTAGTTGCGGTAGATCGTCCCGGCCCCCGCCGCGATCGCGCAGGCGGGACCCTGGGTGGGGTCGTGGAGGTAGCGGGTGACGCCGTCGTCGGGGGTGACGCTGGGGCCGACCATCTCCAGCAGGTTGAACTGCGAGGCGACCTGGAACAGCGCGCCCGCGTGCTCGGGCGACAGGTGTAGCCGGCGGACATCGCCACGGATGGTTCGGACCGACTGCGGGCCCTGCGTGGGCGCTATGGGGTCCAGACGGCCGACCCGCTCGCGCAGCTCGGCCAGCGAGACGATCTCCAACGTCCCCATGCCAAAGCGTCGGCCGTTGACGATGTTGACGATCGCGTCGCTGTCGACCTTCAGGCGCGAGCGGACGTCGCTGGCGTCGCCCTCGGCAAAGCCGGTGATGCGTTCGAACCAATCCATCGGTGTGATCTCCCGTTTGATTTGCGGACAACGATAGGTGGCCAGAGGCTCAGGAGGTGATCTGGACGGGTATCCAGTGCCTCGGCACCGGCGCGTCCCAGCCGCGCGGCCAAAGCCTCAACCGATGGCCCGCGTGCCCTTGCAGGCTGGGTAGCCGGTGCAGCCCCAGAAGGCCGAACCGGCGTTGGCACCCTTCCTGGCGGTGCGCTGGGTCATAGTCTTCGCGCACAAAGGGCAGGCAGGCGCACGGACAGCCGAAGGGCCGTGCTCAGCGGCCGGTGCCCGGGCGGCCGTCGACGGCGCCACCCTCGCCTTCTCGGGCGGGGCATCCTGGCGCGCCGACCGGATCAGCGCCTGCAGGCCCTTGCCGTCCACGAGCCGGATGTTGCGCCCCTCGGCGAAGGCGACGGCATCGGCGGTGTACCGCCCGGAGGTCACCACGATGCCGCTTGCTGCGCCACGTGCGGCCATCACGCCATAAAGCTCGCGGACCACGGTGACGCCGACCTTCAGCGCGCGCCATTGCTTGCACTGCACCAGGGTCGTCTCGGCACCCCGGCTCAGCACCAGGTCGACACCACCATCTGCCCCGCCGCCACCGGTTTCGTTGACGCGGTAGCCCTGCAATCGAAAGCCCTCGCCGACCAGCTTCTCGAACTGCTGCCAGCTCAGGCCGTCGACGACCGAAGCGCCAAGGTTCGCCGGTGCCTCGGCCACCTCCGCCACCAGCTGACGCCGTTCCCGGCACCGCCAGGCCGACATCGCAGCGCCGGCCAGGCAGATCAAGGGCAGCACGTACTGGCCAAAGGCCGCGAGCGAACGGCCCATGGCCTGCACCACGAACGCGCCCCCTTGTCCGGGCTGCGCCGCGACTGTCATTGGGGATTCGGCGATGCGGTGCAGCAGCAGGTAACTCAGCACCGCCAGCAGCACGCCCGCCCACCAGGGCAGTCGCGCCATCAGCTCCATCAGGAACTCGGCGTTGTTCTTCTTCGTCGATCGGCGTCTGGACATGGTTCTCCCTGTGGTTGATTTCAGACCAGGGGAGATTCTTGCGTTTTCGGAACCACCATCCGTGCAGAAAGAGGGTGAGTCACCTTCGACCAACATGAAATCCTTCCTCACGAAAGCCGAATGGGCTGCCCGGCAATGCATGGCGGGTCGGGTCATGCGAAGGTGTTGGCTGAAGCTAGCGGCGGTCATCCAGCAAGCGCGAGGGACGTTGGGTCCGACCTGACGAGTCGACTTCCTTGTCGACGCCGTCGCCCAGGCGATGACGTTCGCGATGATGTCGCAGGTAGGGCTTCAGGGCGGCGTCCACCCGCGCGAGTCGCGCATCCGGCGCGACACCGATGGCCCGCAGCGTTTCAGGGCGCAGTAGCGGACTGCACAACAAGCCTCCGTCGTCATCGAAGCCGATGAGGCCGGCGTCGAAGAGTCGGTCCACAGAGGCCGCCAGCAACAGGCCGTTGTGGGGATCCAGCCGCTCGGCATCGCTGCACTCGCTCCAGGGCTTGGCATGAGATGCAATCAGCACCTCAGGCACATCGACGCCGGTCAAGGCGCAACGGCCCTGCCAGAGTTGCATCAGCGCCGCTCGATAGCTGTCTTGCCCCACGCGCCCGGTGGTCAGCAGGTCGCGCTGGGTGATGCCGACCAGCCCAGCGGCAGCGGCATCAACACCCGTGGGTTCCCAATCCTGCAAGGCCGCCGCAGGCTGAGCGAGTGCGGCCGTCACGGCCTGCAGCGCCGCGCCCTTCAGAACGCACGGCACGTAAGGCTTGATGTAGTCGTTGCTCAAGGGCTGCAAGTTGCTGGCCTTGATCAAGCGGCTGCGCGGGATCGCCTTGTCCAGCATGCGAAGGCGAGCGAAGGTGACACGCGTCCGATCGTCGGGAAGGATCTCGATCGACTCGACCTCGGCGACCCACTCCACCCCGCGGATCTCGGCCGCATCGCCGAGCAGCAGGAGATAGCTCAGCCCATCGTCCACGCATGCTCGCCAGGCCTTGCTGGCGCTGGCCCACCGCTTGGCCTCGATGAAGTGGCCACGCTGGCCCTGGACCAAGGCCTGTTGGACCAGCGCACGGTTGACGATGGTGTAGACGGCCGCCCGACTCATGCTTGCCGCGCCATGCGGTGCGCGGTCCGCGCGATGGGGGATGCATCCACGGATCCCTGGCGCCGTTCGTCACGCTCGCTCAGACCGTGCTGTTCGCGATGGTGGCGCAAGTAGGGCTTCAGGGCCGGGTGAACCTGCCGCAGCCTCGCGCCCGGTGCCACGCCGATCGTTGCCAGATCCCCGGCGGACAGCGAGGGGTTCATCAGCAGGCGGCCACGATCATCGAAGCCGATGAGGCCGGCATCGAAGAGGCGATCGACAGAGGCCGCCAGCAACAGGCCGTTGTGCGGATCCAGTCGTTCTGCATGGCTGCAATCGCGCCATGCTTTCGCATGCGAGGCGATCAAGGCAGCCGGGACCGCGCAACCGGTCAGGGCACAGCGACCGTCCCAGATGTCGAGCAGGTCTGCGCGGTACCGGCCCTGGCCGATGCGCGCCAGGATCAAGGCTGCCCGCTCGGTCGCAGTCAGATGGCGGCCTTGATTCTCCGCATCGACCGCCAGCGCTGCCCCCTGAAGGTCAGGATTGCCAGCCTGCACCTCGTCGGGCCAAAGGGCATGAACAGCGTCGAGCACCTGCGGGCGAAGTCTCCACTGCCAGTCGTCGTCGCCTCGAATCGAACGGTCTGGCGTCGCGAGTACCGCGACGTTGTCGTTGCCGCGCATGTCGACACGCAGCGCAGCGGCGATCTTGCCGGCCAGCGCGCCATATTGCAGATTGGCCGGGCGGATTCCGCGGTAGTTCCCGAGCCTGGCCAGCGCCGACATCGACAGGCTTGCGTGTGGGGCAGCGGCATGGCCGAGCAGCATGGCTCGCTGCGCAGATGACATGCTGGGCTCGAATTGCTGGAGCGCGGCCAGGTAGTGATCGGCCGTGAGGTTGACAATTGCATCCTCAATGCCTGCGGACTCGGACCTGACCAGAGCATGGAGGCGCTCGACCCATTCGGTGGGGATCTCTCGCACGCCAAGGCTGAAGTTCTGCTGGCTCTTGACGAATGCAGGGCCCCAGTCCGTGTCATTCAACAACGGGGCAGGATCGAACCGTTCACCGTCGTATCCGATGGCCCGGTTGGGCGTGCCGTTCACGATGTGGTCGACCGTGAAGGTGTACTCGAGACGATAGCGCCGCGGCTTGCCGCTGCCGCTGACGAGCCACACCCGCTGACCAACCAGATGGTTGATCGACTTGCTGGCCGAGATGACGAAGCGGCCCATGCCGTCACCCTTGCCCAGTGGGCCGTTGATGTCTTCGTTGTGATATTGAACGTAGTGCTTCATGGGATCTGCCGCATCAGTTCTTGTTCAGCGGTCGAGGTCATCACCAAGGTCGCCTTCATCTGGGCACGTGTCAGCGCAACAAAGAGCATGCGTCGGTCGAGTGCCCGGATCTGGTCGAAGTCCACCTCTGACAAGACCACTGCCGGCGCCGACTGGCCCTTGAATCGCCGCACCGTCTCGACACGCAGGTCGCCTGCAGTCCAGACGGGCTCGCCGCTCGCGTCATACCTGCCGGTGAACCGCGCCAGCGGCCAGTCGCCCAACCGATCCAGTTCCGCCAGCCTCGAATGCTCCCGGCCACGCCAGCACAACAGGACGATGTCCTGCAGCGGATGGCCGCAGTCCAGGCAGTCCTGTACCGCATCGATGGTCTTGCGGATCAGGCTGTCGGCCAGACGGTCAGCCACTGTCGAGTCGTAGGTCAGGATGTTCGGAGACTCGCCCCGTAGTGGCCCGCAGGCACGGATCGGACGGTCCGCGAGGTCCAGCAGGTTGATCGTCTCGACGATGCGCCGCGGGCTGCGGTGGTTGTCGTCGCAGGTGACGACAACGGCGCCGTCGACCTCGATCTCGTCTCGGTCCGGGTAGAGGCATTGCGCCGGGTCGTCCAGCAACACCAGGCGACCACTGGCCCTCACGCGCTGAATGAGCGTCGTGACCCAGTCCGGCAGGAAGTCCTGCAATTCGTCGATCACCAACAGGTCCAGATCGGGCCCTGTGGCATGGATCGCTGCGGCCAGCGCCTGCTCTTGCGCCAGACGGTCCTGCGCGCCGACGGTGCTGCCAGCGGCCAACCACGCCAACTGGTGGAACGTGGCGACGTCGACCGGATCCGGCGCATGCTGGCGCATCAGGTCGGCCAGCGGACGGTTGAAGCAGACATAGGCCGCCCGTTGGCGATCCACACAAGCGTCGCGCAGCAGGCGCAGTGCGAGCTGGGTCTTGCCAGAGCCGGCGGTGGCGCGCACGCGAATCACACCGTTCGGCGCCTGGATGCGAGGCACCCAGGTGGCGAGTCCGTCCGAGAGCTCGCTGACCTGACGGCGCAAGGTGCCAGCCATCTGCGAGACGTCGGGTTGCTGAGGCAGTCGGTTGTCGAAGAACGCCAGGACCCTCGCCTTGCGGTCCTGATCGGGCAAGCCACTGCCCAGGCGAATCATCAGGAGACCCGCCAGGTCGACACAGTCGTCGGCGTCGGCAATGCGCTCGCGTGGATAGGCAACGGTTCCGAGATCACCAAGGCGCTGGTCAGGGAGTACCAGCAGATGCAGCAGCCGTACTCCCAGATTGGCGGACTTCAGGCGGCCCAGGATGCTGCCGAACTGACGCCTGGCCTGCGCGATCACGTCCTTGGACTCGCCACGGTAGGTCTTGTGCAGGGTCGACCCGTCGAGCGTCAGAGCGCCGGCCTTGACCTCCAGCACCGCAACGTCGCCTGCGTCATTGACGACCACGATGTCGAGTTCGCCATGGTGGTCGGCGGCGGCTGCCGTGACGACCCAGTTCATGCCGTGAAAGAGGTGGAAGCGGTCGTCGAGTCCGTCGCGCAGTTGCTTGAGCACCGCAAGCTCGGTGTACTCGCCCGCTGTGGTCGGGCGTCGTTGGTCCAACAGCGGCGAGATCCGGGCCATGCGCAAACAACTCCATCGTCGCAGGTCTCGATGGCAGAGCGGTCGACCGCCTGAAGAGAGGCCATCGACCACCCGGCATGCCTCCCTGGCCTGCCGCCACGCCCTGGGGCGCGCGCATCTTTTCGCTGGATTTTGCCCAGAATCGGTAGCGGCTTTCGACGCCAGACGATGGTGGTGCCCCATCCAGAAGTCTGGCGGCGTGAGGAACTGCGGCGCCAACCGGACCGCCCCGATCGACGGACTCCAGGGCTTGGCCATGCAGGTCTCCGGTTTAGCCGTGTCTGACGCGATGTCGGGGCCGGCAAGCGGGCAACTCCCCCCGGTCCGTAAGGTGGACCTGACCCTTGTTTCGCCTGCGGCAGCCGTCAGGCTCGACGGTGGTCCGGGTGCCAGATCAGCACCGGCGACTCGCCTCGCCGAGCCAACAGAACGGCGTGCTGCCGGAACTCGACCAGCCACGCGTCCACACGCTGCGGAGGCACGTCGAAGACGCAGCCGCTCGCTTCCGACCAGTTGCCGTCCTCGCTGACGCCACGCGCCGGCAACCAGCGCCGGCCGGCGGCCTTGACATCGGCCTGCAGCCTCTCATTCGCAGCCTCGTTCCACTCGGTCGTGCGGGACTCGCTGAACGGGTTCCACGCGGTGATGACAATGGCCGATTCGGCGCCGAAGCCGGCCAGCCACGTGGCCGCAGCGTCGATCTCGTCCGGCCCGTCCTGCACCTTCAAGACGATGGGGCGATCGCCAAGCACTTCGAAGGCCGTGCTCTCGTAGGCGGCCGCAAGGTCAGCGTCGACGGCGGGCGCCTTGGCGCTGATGTTGTCGTGTGGATCGGTCATGTGGTTCTCCCTGGAACTCTATGGGTCATGGTGCGACATGGCTGGCTCAGATCGTGAGCCAGTCCTCAGGTGCCGATCTCCGTCGGCACGATGTCCTGCAGCTGCGCGTCAATCAGCGCACGCAGGCCCAGCAGGTCCGTCCGCGAGAGCAAGGTCTGGAAGCGGACCTGCCGCTCGGGGCGACGCGCGGTCGGCACGAAGCTGACGAACTGCAGGTGGTGGCCGTGGTGGCTGCTCTGGAGCTGTGCGGACAGCTGGTACGCCGGGTTGGCGTGCAGGATCTGGATGCGCATGGCGCGTCTCCGGTTTAGTCGGTTAGGCGAAGGCCCAGGTCGACAATCGAAACAAATCACCTGGGTCCATGTGGTGGACCAGCCCAAAACAAAAAACCCGTCGCGCAGCAGCGTCGACGGGTTGGACCGTTTAGCTGCATTTGTGAATCGCCCGCAAGTAGCAGTAAATCGGCGATGGCTCAGTGTAGACGGCTGTTATGGCACAGGACAACATGCCGAGACGCCCCGATTGAGGGGTGCATCACGACCTCTCCGCGTTCGAGGAGTCCGCCATGGCCTCTGGCTCTGCTGTCAGCCCCTTCTACGACCTGCTGGAACCCGCGGTCGCCTACGAGGTGACATTCCCCCTGACGGACGAGGGTCCGGAGCGTTACGGCCTCTACTGGGACGACGATGGCCTGGTCCTGGAAGGGCGTGACGGTCGTACCGAACTTGAGTTCATGGAACTGGTCGAACTCGGTCAGGGGCGGTATCGCATTGCCGTGCCGGACCTGTTCTCGGTCTCCCGGCTGGACTGGGGCGACGAGTTCGTGGGCGTGCTCACCGGGGAGAGGCAGGTCACGATTCAGAAGGTGGTGCTCCCCCGAAGGTATCGACACTTCCACCTGATGATGTCGGGCCCGATGGATCCCGACAGCGAACTGGCCCGACTCGTCCATCGTTGCCAAGGGGCTTGGGCAACGGCAGCGGTGGGCATGTGGACGCTCACGGTGCCCGTCTCGATGGTCGACGAGTTCACGGCCGGCGCATCAGGTCTAGGTCTGCCGCTTGATCGTCATGACGACGACGCCTATCTCACCCCGACGAGAAGCCGTCAGGCGACAGGGCGGGTCAAGCTGTGAAGGGTCAACAGGTTCTTGATTGAAGCGAAATGTCAGGACACCGCATCAAGATCCAGCGCACGACATGCAATCAGTACCGCTCGCGAGCCAGGTCCGGCTCGTCGCGAGGCACCAACACCCGATCACCATGAAATCGTTCCGAGCGGCGTTGGAGACCCGTGTCCCCATGTCCCCAACGTCCCCAACGGAACCGGGCATGGCTCGCAGAATCTTCGGACCGCCTCGCTGTTCCCAGCGGTTTTCATGGGCGTTCTGATGGTGGGTAGATTGGTGGGTAGAACAGGCAAAAACAAAAAAGCCCAAGTGAATCAATCACTTGGGCTTTCGTTGGTGCTGTCTCTGGCGGAGAGGGCGGGATTCGAACCCGCGGTGGGGATTAACCCACACACGCTTTCCAGGCGTGCGACTTAAACCGCTCATCCACCTCTCCGCGAAGCCCGCAAGTATAGCGGGTCTGGACGCAAAAACGCCCGCACGAGGCGGGCGTCGAGGCGGTCAGCCGGCGCGGTGAGGCGCCGGCGAGACAGCGGGGTCGATCAGCGCACGACGGCGATCTGCTCGCGGTTGCCGCCCTTGTAGGTGTACAGGGTCAGCGCGCCGTTCTTGATGTCGCCCTTCTCGTCGAACGAGATGGTGCCGGTCACGCCCTTGTAGTCGGCGGTCTGGGCCAGCACCGGCAGGTACTTGGCCGGATCGGCCGAGTCGGCCTTGACCATCGCGGCGACCAGCACGTTGGTGGCGTCGTAGACGTACGGGGCGTAGATCTGGACGTCGGCATTGAACTTGGCCTTGAAGCGGGCCTTGAAGTCGTCCATCGCGACCTTGGCTTCGCCTTCGACGCCACCGGCTTCGGCGCAGACGACCTGGCCGTCACCCATCGCGCCGCCGGACAGCTTGGGCAGTTCGCCCGAGCAGATGCCGTCGCCGCCCATGAACTTGGCCTTGATGCCCAGTTGCTTCATCTGGCGAATCATCGGGCCGGCCACAGCGTCCATGCCACCGAAGAAGACGACGTCCGGCTTGGACGCCTTGATCTTGGTCAGGATGGAGGTGAAGTCCGTGGCCTTGTCGTTGGTGAACTCGCGGGCGACGGTCTTGCCGCCGGCGCCAGCAACGCCCTTCTCGAACTCGTCGGCGACGCCCTGGCCGTAGGCGGTGCGGTCGTCGATGACGGCGATGGACTTGCCCTTCAGTTCGGTCACGGCGTACTTGCCAAGCGTGCCGCCCAGATGCACGTCATCGGCGACGACGCGGAAGGTGGTCTTGAAGCCCTGGCGGGTGAAGGTCGGGTTCGTGGCCGACGGCGAGATCTGCGGGATGCCCGCGTCGCTGTAGATCTTCGAGGCCGGGATCGAGGTGCCCGAGTTCAGGTGGCCGATGACACCGGCAACCTTCGAGTCGACCAGCTTCTGCGCTGCGGCGGTGCCTTGCTTCGGATCCGCGCCGTCGTCTTCGGCGAGCAGCTCGAAGGTGACCTTCGCGCCACCGATCGTCACGCCCTTGGCGTTGAGTTCGTCGACCGCCATGCGGGCGCCGTTCTCGTTGTCCTTGCCGAGGTGGGCGATCGCGCCGCTGGTCGGGCCGACGTGGCCGATCTTGACGACGGCGGCAGCCGGGGCGGCCGGAGCGGCAGCGGAGGCAGCAGCAGCGGCCGGGGCGGCTTCTTCCTTCTTGCCGCAGGCGGCGAGCATGGCGACGCTGACGAGGGAGAGAGCAAAAATGGAACGATTCATGTGAACCCTCAGTGATAGAAGCGGTAAGGATAGTGGAGGAAAAGCACCCCGAACATTCGCGCAGACACTGAGATGTACAGACATCCTGGCGCTGCGCCCGCGCCGCGGGGATGGCGGTTCAGCGCGGTCGGTGACGGGCCAGCTCCTGGGCGACGGCGCGGCGGACGACGTCCTGCAAGGTCCTGTTGAGCTCTTCGCGGGTCTCGATCAGGAAGGCGTCCAGCAGCCTCGCAAAGACCGGGCCAACGCTCTCGCGCATGCGGTACTCGAACATGCGGTCGATCTGTCGCTGGACATCGGACAGCACCCGCTGCGCCAGCTCGTTTTCATCGATGCCATCGGGGTTCCCGGCCGACGGCAACGGTCGCAGCTGCATCACGTCGGCACTGCGCGGCGGGGTTTCCGGAGCGGGCGACGCAGCCGGCGGGGACGTTGCCGACGACTCGGCGTCGAGCGAGAAACCCACCACATCGGTGAGCGTGGGCACCAGCTTGGGCGGCGGGGTCTGCATGTCAGGCCGCCTTGACGTCGTGTCGCTCGATCGCCACGCCGAGCTGCGTGTAGTGGCGCCAGCGCAGCCGCGCCTGGGCGCGCTCCTCGTCGCCCATGCCGACGATCTCGATGACGCGGTCGAAGCGCGTCGCCGGCTCGGGCACCTCGTGACCGAGGTTGACCAGCACGCCATGGCCGGCATCCGGCGCGGCCTGGTCCAGCAGGACGATCGGCGTGCGGGCGCGCAGCCGCTCGGGCAGGCGATCGGTGCTCGCGGCGCGCCAGTGGGGCACGAACTCGAGCGCATCGAAGATCCACAAGGCCCGGTCGAGATCGTCAAGCGTGTGCGACGCCCCCGTCACCACCACCTTCGCACCTTGCCGCCAGGCCTTGCGCAGCAGGCGGCAGGTGTAGTCGCGCCGATCCGGCACGTTGAAGTGGAAGGCGACGGCGGCCAGGGCCATGACGGGTACTCGGACGTGGCTCAGGTCGTGCCGCCGTCGACCTGGGACAGCACGAAGTGGGTCAGCAGCGGCACCGGGCGGCCGGTCGCGCCCTTGGCGGCACCGCTTTTCCAGGCCGTGCCGGCGATGTCGAGGTGGGCCCAGCGGTAGGCCGAGGTGAAACGCTTGAGGAACAGCGCCGCCGTGATCGCCCCGCCGGCGCGGCCGCCGACGTTGCCGACATCGGCGAAGTTGCTCTTCAGGCCCTCGGCGTATTCGTCGTCCAGCGGCATGCGCCAGGCGCTGTCGAGGCTGCGGCGACCGGCGCCCAGCAGGCTGTCGGCCAGCGCGTCATCGGCGCTGAACAGGCCGCTGTGCTGATGGCCCAGCGCGATCACGCAGGCGCCGGTCAGCGTCGCGATGTCGACCACGGCGGCGGGCTTGAAGCGCTCGACGTAGGTCAGCGCGTCGCACAGGATCAGTCGCCCTTCGGCATCGGTGTTGAGGATCTCGATGGTCTGGCCCGACAGGCTGGTGACGACGTCACCCGGCTTGACGGCGCGGCCGTCGGGCATGTTCTCGCAGGTCGGGATGACGCCGATCAGGTTGACCTTGGGCTTGAGTTCGGCCACCGCGCGCATCGTGCCCAGCACGCTGGCGGCACCGCCCATGTCGAACTTCATCTCGTCCATCTCGGCCGCCGGCTTGATCGAGATGCCGCCGGTGTCGAAGGTGATGCCCTTGCCGACCAGCACGACCGGCGCCGCCTTGCGGGCCGCCCCGTCGTAGCGCAGCACGATGAACTGCGGCGGCTCCTCGGAACCCTGCGCCACGGCCAGCAGCGCGCCCATGCCGAGCCGGGCCATCGCCTTGCGGTCGAGCACCTCGATGGCCAGGCCATGTTCTTCGGCCAGGGCGCGGGCCTGCGCGGCCAGCTGGCTCGGGGTGCAGTGATTGCCGGGGCGGTTGGCGACCTCGCGCGCCAGCGTCACGCCGGCACCGATCGCCTTGCCTCGGGCCAGACCGGCGCGAAGCTCGGCCAGCTGGGCCTTGTCGGCCTTGTCGACCGCGATGGCGAGCTTGCCCAGGGCCGCTGCGGCCGGGGCGCTCGGCTTGGTGTGGCGGTAGGTGTAGAGCGCATCGGCGAAGGCCGATGCGGCCAGTTCGGCATGCTGCGCGGTCAGCGGCTCGGCGCCGGCCCAGCCGACCACGGCGGCGCTGGCGCCACTGCCCTTGATCGAGGCCAGACCCGCCGCGATCGCGTTGCGCCAGGCCTTGGCGCCCAGGTCGGCGACGACCGACAGCACGAGACGAGCGGCCTTCAGGCCGGCGGGGCGGTGCAGGTAGAGCTGCTTGCCAGCTTTCAGCTCCAGATCGCCGTGGCGCACGGCATCGTGCGCGAGGTCGGCGATGACGCCATCCAGGCGCCAGGTCTTGGGGTCTGCAGGCAGCAGGATCAGCCACGCCGGGGTGGCATGTCCGGCCCAGTCAGCAGGCGTCAGGGGCAGGGCTCGAACGTCCATAATTCCGTACGGTCACAAGACGCAAACATGTTATTCGATTCCACCCTACGGAAGGAGCTGTCGCGCAGCTTCGGCGGCACGCTCGCGGTCATCCTGACCATCGTGCTGACGATGATGCTGATCCGCACGCTCGGGCAGGCCGCCCTCGGTCGCGTCTCGCCCCAGGACGTCGTGCTGCTGCTCGGCTACACCGGCCTGGGCCATGTGCCGACCATCCTGTGCCTGTCGCTGTTCGTCGCGATCGTGTCGACCCTGACGCGGCTCTACCGCGACAGCGAGATGGCGGTGTGGTTCGCCAGCGGCGTCTCGCTGCTGCGCTTCCTGCGGCCGGTGCTGCGCTTCGCGGCGCCGGTGCTGGCGATGGTGGTGGTGATGCTGCTGGTCACCTGGCCCTGGGCGAACCGGCAGGCGATCGAGCTGCGCGCCCGCTACGAACAGCGTTCCGACCTGTCGCGTGTCGCGCCCGGCCAGTTCCAGATCTCGGGCAACGGCCAGCGGGTCTTCTTCATCGACAAGCAGTCGCCGGACGCCTCGACCGGCCGCAACATCTTCATCGTCGACCAGCGTCCGGACCACGAGTCGGTGACCAGCGCGCTGGCCGGCCGCATCGAGGTGCCCGAGGACGGCACGCGCCAGCTGGTGCTGCGCGACGGCGCCCGCACCGATCTCGACCTGCAGGGGACGACCCGCACGATCTCGCGCTTCGAGAGCTACCGCATCCGCATCGAGGAGAAGGTGGTGCAGCAGGACGCCACCGAACGCCCGCCGGCACGCGGCACGCTCGACCTGCTGATGGACCCCGAGCCGCGCGCCCGTGGCGAGCTGGCCTGGCGACTGGGCATGTCGCTGGCCGGCCTGAACCTCGCGTTCCTCGGCGTGGCGCTGGCGCAGGGCAGCGCGCGCACCGGCAGCGGCTGGACGCTGATGTCGGCGCTGCTGGGCTTCATCGTCTACTTCAACATGGTCAACCTCAGCCAGTCCTGGGTCGGATCGGGCCGGCTGTCGCTGGCCGGCGCGCTGCTGCTGGTGCATGGCGGCATGGCCGCGATCACCGCGACGCTGTTCTGGTGGCGCGTGCGTGGCCGTGCCACGCGCGGTTCCTGAGGCACGACGACATGGCCATGCTGCGCACCGTCCGTCGCCTGCTCTACCGCGAGATCCTCGGCGCCACGCTGTTCGTGATGGCGGCCTTCCTGGGGCTGTTCTTCTTCATCGACCTGATGGGCGAGATCGAACAGGTCGGCCGCAACGGCTACACGCTCTGGCATGCCGGGCTGGCCTGCCTGCTGCAGGTGCCCGGCCACGTCTACGAGCTGGCGCCGATCGCCGTGCTGATCGGGGCGATCTACGCGCTGTCGCGGCTGGCGCATTCGTCGGAATACACCATCCTGCGCACCGGCGGGCTCGGGCCGGGGCTGGCGCTGAAGCTGCTGGCCGGACTCGGCCTGGCGTTCGCGGCCACGACCTTCGTGGTCGGCGACTTCATCGCGCCGTGGTGCGACACCCGCGCGACACTGCTGCAGGCCAGCGTCTCGGGCCGGCTGGCGGTGGCCCAGGGTGGCGCCTGGCTGAAGGACAGCACGCTGCGCGAGGACGGCGAGCACCGCTACACCGTCAACTTCATGTCGGCCCGCGACGACGGCTCGCTCGAACAGGTCCGCATCTTCGAGTTCGGCCCGCGCGGCGAGCTGCGCCAGCGCACCCAGGCCGCGCAGGCCCGCATCGACGAGGACGGCACCTGGACGCTGCTGCAGGTGCGCGTGTCGCACTGGTCGCCCGACCGCACGCCCCGGCTGGAAGCCGACGAGGTCCGCGACGAGCTGCAGTGGCATTCGGGCCTGACCCGTGCCGTCGTGGCCGCCGCCGTGCTGCCGCTGCGCACGATGACCACCGCCGCGCTCTACACCTACATGAGCCACCTGGAAGACCACGACCAGGCGGCGCAACGCTACGAGATCCAGTTCTGGAAGAAGGCGCTCTACCCCTTCGCCTGCCTCGTGATGATGGGCCTGGCGCTGCCCTTCGCCTACCTGCACGGCCGCAGCGGCGGCATCGGCCTGATGGTGTTCGGCGGGATCATGCTGGGCATCAGCTTCGTGCTGCTCAACAACGTCAGCGGCCACCTGGGCCTGCTCAACAACTGGACCCCGTGGATCGCGGCCAGCGCACCGAGCGCGATCTACCTGCTGCTGTCGATGGCCGCCTTCAGCTGGCTGGTCCGCTACCGCTGACCGGGCCGAGGCGCCGCGTTCATTCCTTTCTTTCCCCGTGCCGGACGTGCCTCGCGCGCGGCCGGCCTCACCCGATCCGCTCGACACGAGACCCGACGATGCAAGGCATCCTGCTGTTCGCCCATGGCGCCCGAGACCCGGCCTGGGCCCGCCCCTTCGAGGCGATTGCCGCGCAGATGCGCGCCGCCGCACCCGGCCAAGCCGTCGCGCTTGCCTACCTGGAACTGATGCAGCCCGGCCTGAAGGACGCCGTGGCGACGATGACCTCGCAGGGCTGCGACGACATCACCGTCGTGCCGCTGTTCCTCGGCGCCGGCGGCCATGTCCGGCGTGACCTGCCGGCCCTGCTCGACGAGCTGCGCGCTGCTTATCCCGGCCTGGCCCTGCGGTCCACCCCGGCCATCGGCGAGACCGAGGTCGTGACCAAGGCCATCGCGCTCGCGGCGCTGCAGCTCGCCACGCAGCCCGCCGCCACGCAGCCCACCGCCACGCAACCTGGGCCGTCGGCATGAATCTGCACCAGTTCCGCTTCGTCCAGGAAGCGGTGCGCCGCAACCTCAACCTGACCGAGACGGCCAAGGCGCTGCACACGTCGCAGCCGGGCATCTCCAAGGCCATCCTCGAACTGGAGGAAGAGCTCGGCGTGGACATCTTCGCCCGCCACGGCAAGCGCCTGAAGCGCGTCACCGAGCCGGGCCAGCTGGTGCTGAAGTCGATCGAGTCGATCATGACCGAGCTGGCCAACCTGCGCCGCATCGGCGAGGACTTCTCGCGCCAGGATGCCGGCACGCTGTCGATCGCGGCCACCCACACCCAGGCCCGCTACGTGCTGCCCGCGCCGGTCGCGGCGCTGCGCACGGCCTGGCCCAAGGTCGCCGTCAGCCTGCACCAGGGCACGCCCGACGACGTCGCGCGCATGGTGCTGGACGACGCCGCCGAGATCGGCATGGCGACCGAGCGCCTGACGCAGTACGACGACCTCGTCACCCTGCCCTGCTACGAATGGCGCCATGTCGCGGTGATGCCGGTGGACCACCCGCTGACCCAGCTGGAGCGGATCGGGCTGGAGCACCTGATGAAGTACCCGCTGATCTCGTACCACCCGTCCTTCACCGGACGCGGGCGCATCGACGCGGCCTTCGAGCAGCGCGGCCTGAAGCCGCAGATCGCGCTGGAGGCGATCGACTCGGACGTCATCAAGACCTACGTCCGGCTCGGACTGGGCGTGGGCATCGTCGCCGAGATGGCCGTGCGCGACGACCCGATGTGCGCCCCCGGCGGCGAACTGGTCGCGATGCCGCTGGGCCACCTGTTCGGCGCCAACGTCGCGCGCATCGCCTTCAAGCGCGGCGCCTACCTGCGCCACTTCGTCTTCGCCTTCGCCGAGCTGCTGTCCGAGCGGCTCAACCGCGCGCTGATCGAACGCGCGATGCACGGTCCGAACGGTGGCGATGCCGCCGCGGACGCGATGTGAACCGTCCTCCGAACGCCGGCCAGACCGACCTCGTCCAACCCGCCCACCGACCGTCATGACCCTCGCCCTGCCCGCCGCCCTCGCCACGCCCGCCAGCCGCCTGCCGTCGGTGGGCACGACCATCTTCACCGTCATGTCGGCACTCGCCAGCGAGACCGGCGCGGTCAACCTGGGCCAGGGCTTCCCGGACTTCGACGGCGATCCGGCGCTGATGCAGGCGGCCAAGGACGCGCTCGACGCCGGCCACAACCAGTACCCGCCGATGGCCGGCCTGCCGGCCCTGCGCGAGGCGGTCGCCGGCAAGATCGCGTCGCTCTACGGCACCGCCTATGACCCGGTCGGCGAGATCACCATCACCGCCGGCGCGACCCAGGCGATCCTGACCGCCGTGCTGGCGCTGACGCAGCCGGGCGACGAGGTGATCGTGCTGGAGCCGGCCTACGACAGCTACGAGCCCAGCATCGAGATGGCCGGCGCCCGCAGCGTGCGCGTGCCGCTGATGCCGGGCACCTTCCGGCCCGACTTCGAGCGCATCGCCGCGGCCATCACGCCGCGCACCCGCGCCATGATCGTCAACACGCCGCACAACCCCAGCGGCACCGTCTGGACCGAGGCCGAGATGGCGCAGCTCGCCGCGCTGCTGCGGCCGACGCCGATCGTGCTGATCGCCGACGAGGTCTACGAGCACATGGTCTACGACGGCGTGGCGCACCAGAGCGTCGCCCGCCACCCCGAGCTGGCCGCCCGCAGCGTGCTGATCTCCAGCTTCGGCAAGACCTACCACGTGACCGGCTGGAAGGTCGCCTACGCGGCCGCGCCGGCCGCGCTGACGGCCGAGTTCCGCAAGGTCCACCAGTTCAACGTCTTCACCGTCAACACGCCGATGCAGCACGCGCTGGCGCGCTACATGGCCGACCCGCGGCCCTACCTGGACCTGGCGGCCTTCTACCAGCGCAAGCGCGACCGCTTCCGCGCCGGGCTGGCCGGCACCGCCCTGCGGCTGCTGCCGTGCGAGGGCACCTACTTCCAGAGCGTCGACTACAGCGCCCTGCCCGCGCCGATCGCCGCGCTGGACGAGAACGCCTTCTGCCGCTGGCTGACCACCGAGGTCGGCGTGGCCGCCATCCCGCTGAGCGCCTTCTACCGCGACGGCGACAACCAGCAGATCGCCCGGCTGTGCTTCGCCAAGCGCGACGAGACGCTGGACCGCGCGCTGGCCCGGCTGGCCGAGCACCTGTCCTGACCCGAGTCCTCGGAGACGCCGATGACCAGCCAGATCCTGACCCCTGAGGAACGCCGCCAGATCGACGACGGCCGCTGGTTCGCCAGCCTGTCCGCGCCGCTGCGCGACGACATCCTGGCGCACGCCTCGATCCGCCGCTACCGCGACGGCATGCAGATCACCACGCGCGGCGGCGAGCCCAACGAATGGATGGGCGTGGCCAGCGGCGCCGTGCGCATCGGCATGGTCTCGCTGGGCGGCAAGCAGATCACGCTGACCTATGTCGAGCCGGGCAGCTGGTTCGGCGACATCGCGCTGTTCGACGGCCTGCCGCGCACGCACGATGCCGTCACGCATGGCGAGACGACGCTGCTGGTGGTGCGCAAGTCCGAGTTCCAGGGCCTGCTGTCGCGCCACGTCGAGCTCTACGAGGCCCTGCTGCGACTGAACTGCCGGCGCCTGCGGCTGATGTTCAGCAACCTGGAGGACATCAACTCGCGCCCGCTGGCGGCCCGGCTGGCGCGGCAGGTGCTGATGCTGGCGCGCAGCTACGGTCAGGCCGAGGGTGAGGAGATCCGCATCGGCCTGCAGCTGGCCCAGGAAGACCTGGCCCACCTCGTCGGCGCCTCGCGCCAGCGCGTCAACCAGGAGCTCAAGGGCTTCGAGCGCGAAGGCGCGCTGCGGGTCGAGCCGACCCGGCTGGTCGTGCTGTCGCGCGAGAAGCTGCTGGCCATCATGGACCGCTGACCCGACGAGGCCCACCCGCATGACCGCAAACGCCACCCCGGACGTCGACTTCGACGTCGCCGCGCTCGATGCCCACCTGGGCGAGAAGCTCGCGGCCATCGGCCATCGCGGCCCTCTGACCGTCACGCGCTTCGCGGGCGGGCAGTCCAACCCGACCTACCGCGTCGACACGCCCACGCGCTCCTACGTGCTGCGCAGCAAGCCCGCGCCGGTGGCCCGGCTGCTGCCGTCGGCACATGCGATCGAACGCGAATTCCGGCTGATGCGTGCGCTGCACGGCAGTGCCGTGCCGGTGCCCGAGGCGCTGCTGCTGTGCGAGGACGAATCGGTCATCGGCCGCGCGTTCTACGTGATGTCGCATGTCGACGGCCGGGTGCTGTGGGATCCGGCGCTGCCCGGCCACGAACCGGCCGACCGGCGCGCCATCTACGGCGCGATGGCGCGCACGCTGGCCGCCCTGCACAGCGTCGACGTGCAGGCCGTCGGGCTGGCCGACTACGGCAAGCCGGGCAACTACTTCGAGCGCCAGATCGCCCGCTGGAGCCGCCAGTACCAGGCCAGCATGGACGGCGGCGCGCTGGCGCCGATCGCCGAGATGGACCGCCTGATCGACTGGCTGCCGGCCCATGTGCCGGCCAGCGCGCGCGACGAGAACCTCGTGGCCGTCGTGCATGGCGACTACCGGCTCGACAACCTGCTGTTCCACCCGAGCGAGCCGCGCGTGCTGGCGGTGCTGGACTGGGAGCTGTCGACGCTGGGCCACCCGATCGCCGACCTGGCCTATCACGCGATGACCTGGCACATCCCGCAGGGCCTGTTCCGGGGCATCGGCGACGTCGACCTGTCCGCCCTGGGCATCCCAGACGAGGACAGCCACATCGCCGACTACCTGGCCCATGTGCGCCCGGCCCGGGGCGCCCTGCCCGACCGCGAGACCTTGCGCGCGGACTGGCCGTTCTACCTGGCCTACAACCTGTTCCGCATCGCCGCGATCCTGCAGGGCATCGCCCGCCGGGTGGTCGACGGCACGGCGGCCAGCGCGCAGGCACGCGAGACCGGCGAACGGGCCCGGCCGCTGGCCGATCTGGCCTGGCGGCAGGCGCAGCGCCTGGGCGCCTGAGCCTCAGCGCCCCGGCTTGCGGCCCGGCCCGTCGGGCTGGCGGCCGAGCGTGTCGCCGGTGACCATGCCGGTCGCATCACCGAGTTCGGTCGGCGTCATCAGGTTGGACAGCGGGCCCGGGTCTGGCGTCATCGCCGCCGGGTCGATGTCGCTGGCCTCGCCGGCCGGCACCGGCTCGTCGAGCGAGCGCAGGTGGGTGACACCTTGGGCCGTGCCGATCACGCCGCGCCGCGCCGCCGCCGGGTCGACCTTGCCGCCGTGGCGCCGGGAGGCCTGCTGGGCGTGGCTGGCCGCGTTCTCGGCCACCAGGCAGAGGCCGTCGAGCATCGCCTCGTCCAGGTTGCGGGTCTCGGTCCGCAGCATCAGCCGGCCGCGCAGCGCCATCATCACGAAGGCGGTGTCGGCGCCCAGCCACTTGTCCCGCGCCCGCAGCAGGCGCGCTGCCATGTCGGCGTCGATCCAGGCCCGCGCGGCGCTGCGCGAGGCCGCCAGCAGCACGAAGTGGTGGCTGAACTCGGGGTCGTCGATCGTCACCGGCTCGAACATCGCCAGCCAGCGGGCCTCCTCGGGCATGGTCGCGTCGATGCCGGTCTGGGTGCCGCGCGTGAGCTGCTTGAAGGCCTGCTGCTCCAGCCGCTCGGCCAGCGCGCGGGTCATCACCAGCGCCTCGAAGGATTCGGGCAGGCCGGCCTCCAGCCGCAGCCGCAGCTCGGCGCCGCGGATGTAGTCGCGCTGGCTGTCGCCCCATTCGAGCCGGGCCGGGAAGTGGCGGCTGCAGTTCTCGACCACGCAGCCGTGCCCTTGCCGGGGCACCTTGTAGACGGCACCGCGCTCGCGCGCCCAGTCGCGCAGCAAGCGCGTGTCGCGCGAGACCCAGGGCCAGAGGCGGGATTCCCGCAGGAGTCGTGTGAGGGCTTCGAGCATGGGATATGGAATAAAGTGGGTTCCCCACTTCCTTATCGACCAGAGACCACCATGATTGAACTGTATTCGTGGGCCACGCCCAACGGTCACAAGGTGCACATCATGCTGGAGGAGTGCGGGCTGCCCTACCGCGTGCATGGCGTGGACATCGGCAAGGGCGAGCAGTTCGAGGCCGGCTTCCTCGCCATCAGCCCGAACAACAAGATCCCCGCGATCACCGATCCGGACGGCCCGGACGGCGCGCCGATCGCGCTGTTCGAGTCTGGCGCCATCCTGCTCTACCTGGCCGGCAAGACCGGCCGCTTCCTGCCGGAGACCACCGCCGGCAAGTACGAGGTGCTGCAGTGGCTGATGTTCCAGATGGGCGGCGTCGGGCCGATGCTGGGGCAGGCGCACCACTTCCGCATCTACGCGCCCGAGAAGGTGCCCTATGCGGTCGAGCGCTACACCAACGAGGCGAAGCGGCTGTACGGCGTGATGAACAAGCGGCTGGCGAAGTCGACCTACATCGGCGGGCCGACCTACTCGATCGCCGACATGGCGATCTGGCCGTGGCTGCGGTCGTGGAAGAACCAGGGCATCGACTGGGCCGACTTCCCGCACCTGAAGGGCTGGTACGACGAGATCGGCAAGCGCCCGGCGGTGCAGCGTGCGGTCGAGGTGCTGGCCGACCGGCGCAAGCCGGTGATGGACGAGCAGGCCCGCGAGATGCTGTTCGGCAGCTCGCAGGTCCGCCAGTCGGTCAAGCCGTCTCGCTGAGGCGATCGGGCTTGCCAGTCCCGACCGGCTCGATCGGCTCCACCGTCACCGACACCCGCGGCACCGCGCCATCGCCGCCGCGGATCACGCCGCGCAGCGGCGCCACGTCGCCGTAGTCGCGGCCCCACGCCAGCGTGACGTGATCGGCCCCGGCGGTGACCGCGTTGGTCGGGTCCAGCGCGACCCAGCCGTGCACCGGGCACCAGACCGCCACCCAGGCGTGTGACGCGTCGGCGCCGACCAGCCGGGGCTGGCCCGGTGGCGGCTGCGTCAGCAGGTAGCCGCTGACGTAGCGCGCGGCCAGCCCGATCGAGCGCATCGCGCCGATCATCACGTGGGCGAAGTCCTGGCAGACGCCCCGGCGCTGGGCCAGCGCATCGGTCGCGCGGGTCGTCACCGAGGTCGCGGCCGGGCGGTACTCGAAGCGGCGGTGGACCAGGTGCATCAGCGCCAGCGCGCCCGACAGCAGCGGCGTGCCGGGCAGGAAGACCTCGCCGGCCAGCCGCGCCAGCGCGGTGTCGCGCGGCGCGAACCACGACGGCAGCATGAACTCGACCGCCTCGTCGAAGGGCTGGCCGGGCTGGTAACGCAGCCGCTGCGCGACCGCTTCCCATGGCGGACTCGCATGGGGCCGCAGGCCCGGCTGCGAACGCAGCTCGGCGACGAAGCTGGCGCGGACGATCAGCCGGCGGTGGACCCGCGAATGCGAGAACACCGCGCGCCAGTTGCCCCACGGATCCGGGCTGAGCTGCACGCCAGGCGCCGGATCGAAGCCGCGCTCGCCGCCGTCCGGCTCGGCCGCCTCGGGCGCTTCCAGCTCCTGATCGAGCCGCGCGGCGGCCTGCGCATCGACGCCGTCCGGCCAGGGGCTGATGTGCAGCGACCAGTCGCGCACCCGCTGCCAGTCGGTGTCGCGCGGGCGCAGGTAGGCGACGTGGTGGGCCAGCTCGACGGGCTGGTCGTGGTCATACCGGGTCTCGTGCAGGACCCGCAGCGTGCGGGCCGATGCCGCCTTCGTGGCGGGTGTCGCGGCCGTGTTCATTGCCACACCGCCCGGTCGGCCGAGCCCACGTGCGAGAACAGGTGCTGGCTGATCTCGCTGGACAGCGCCAGCGCGGCCTGGCTGCAGCTGCCCAGTGCGGCGATCAGCGCGGCGTGGCGGCCGGCCTCGTCGGCACCGGCCAGCGTCTCCAGCGACCACTGGCCCGGTTGCGGCAGGCGGTCGGCCACCGCATCGGCCCAGACCGGGTCATGGCGGGCCAGCTTGCGCAGCCGGTCGCGCATCGTGCGGGCGACCCAGGCCAGCGAGCGAGGGTTGTCGGTGTCGAGCACCAGCAGGTGGACCAGCGGCAGCACCTCGCGGCGGGCCTGGAAGTTGGCGCGGTAGGTGATCGTGCTCTCGAACAGGCCCAGCATCAGCGTGAAGCCGTCGTCGAGCGCATCGAGCCCCTGCTCGAAACACAGCGCCAGCGCATGGGCCAGCATGTCCAGCCGCTCGATCTGGCGACCGACGCTGAGCAGGCGCCAGCCGTCGTCGCGGGTCATGCGGTCGGTCTGGGCGCCGGTGACGGCACTGAGCCGCATCATCGCGCCGCCCAGCACGGTCAGCACGTCCGACAGCGGCTCGTGGCCCTCGGCGGCCAGCACCTCGGCCATCTCGGCGGAAAAACGCTGTTCAAGCTCCTGGATCATAGCCCAGTGCTCGGTCGACAGCCGCTCGCGCAGCGCCTCGGCGCAGCTGCGCAGCGCGCGCAGGTTGTAGGCCACGCTCGGACCGGCGGCCGGGTCGCCCAGCGCGCGCACCAGCGCACGCTCGAACAGCCGGCCGGCCTGGGGCGACGGCAGCGCCGGCGACGGCACGCCCGCACCGATCAGGCCGTGGCGTTGCAGCAGCGTGTGCAGGACACCCAGCACCGGCGCGCTCGAACCGGGCAGGCCCTCCAGCGCCAGCCGGGCCAGCCGCACGGTGTTCTCGGCCCGCTCGGTGTAGCGGCCGAGCCAGAACAGGTTCTCGGCCGACCGGCTGGTGATGACGCGGTGCCAGTGCGCCAGCTCGGCCGGCGCCAGCGGGCTGGGCAGCAGGCTGGTCGGGTCGACCTCGCCATCGGTCAGCACCCAGGTGTCGGTGCTGGCACTGCCGCGCTGGATCGACAGGTAGACGTCGGCGCCGCCCTTGGCGGATGGCGGTGTCGCCGCGCCCGACCCTGCCGGCGACTCGCCCGGCCGCAGCCCGACCCGTGTCAGGCCGCCGGGCAGCACGCACCAGCCGCCCTGGCCGTCGTTCATCGCGTAGACCCGCAGCACGACCGGGCGCGGTTCGAGCCGACCGTCGCGCCAGACCGGCAGTTCGGACGGCCGCACCCGCGACATCAGCGTGTAGGCGGCCGGGTTGGCGTCGATGCGGGCCTGCCAGGCGCGCAGGCTGGCGGCATCGAGCTCGCTGCCGAGCACCGGCTCGAAGCCCTGCGTCACCGGGCCGGCCGGGAAGGTCGGCACGATCACGTAATCGGCCAGCCGGTCGCGGCTGTCGGCCCAGACGCTGGCCTCGCCGCACCACCAGTTGGTGGTCGCGGGCAGCTTGAGTTCCTCGCCCAGCAACCGGCGCGCGACGCCGGGCCAGAACGCCGTCAGCCCCGGCGTCTCCAGCACGCCGGCACCGGGTGCGTTGGCCAGCACGACCTCGCCGGCGCGCACCGCCTGCAGCAGGCCGGGCACGCCGAGCGCCGATTCGGGCCGCAGCTCCAGCGGGTCGAGCCATTCGTCGTCGACCCGGCGCAGCAGCACGTGGACGCGCTCCAGGCCGTGCAGCGTCTTCAGGTAGAGGCGCTGGTCGCGCACCGTCAGGTCCGAGCCCTCGACCAGGCTGACACCCAGGTAGCGGGCCAGGAAGACGTGCTCGAAGTAGGTCTCGTTGCGCGGACCGGGCGTCAGCAGGGCGACGCGCGAACGCTCGCCGGCCGGGCTGGAGCGCAGCAGGCCGTCCATCAGCGCGCGGAAGGCGAAGGCGACGCGCTGGACCTTCAGGTCGCGGAAGGCTTCCGGAAACTGCTGCGCGATGATCAGCCGGTTCTCCAGCAGATAGCCCAGACCGGACGGCGCCTGGGTGCGGCGGTCGACCACCCACCAGTGGCCGTCCGGGCCGCGCGCCAGGTCGATCGCCAGCAGGTGCAGCCAGGCGCCGCCGGCCGGCTTGACGCCGTGCATCGGCCGCAGGTATTGCGGATGGGCCAGCACCAGCGAGGCCGGCAGCACGCCCTCGTGCAGCAGGTGCTGGGGGCCGTAGATGTCGGCCAGCGCCGCTTCCAGCATGCGGGCGCGCTGGCGCACGCCGCGTTCGATGCGGGCCCACTCGGGCGCGGAGATCACCAGCGGCAGCATCTCCAGCGGCCAGGTGCGCTCGCTGTGGCCGCCGTCGGCATAGACGTTGTAGGTCGCCCCGTCGTCGCGGACGCGGCGCTGCACGCGGGCCTGCCGGGCGGCCAGGTCCTGCCAGCCGTCGCGGCCGGTGCTGGTGAAGAAGTCGCGCCAGGCCGGCGCCAGGCCGCGGCCGGTGGCCGCATCACCCCGGGTGTCGCCCTTGGCTTCGGCGGTGCTCAGGACCCCGCGCAGTTCATCGTGATGCCCGGGCGTGCCACGCCCGGCCGCTGCCGCAGCGAGCGCGGCAGGGTCGGGCAGGTCTTCGTCGGACAGGAGGCTCGGTTGCATGGGCGGCATGATGCCTCGGGGCCACGGCCCCGGTCATGCGGGTAGGCCAGGGCTGGACGGCGGGCCGGACCTTCAGCGCCGCCGCAGGTCGCGCGTGAACGGAAACTCCAGGCTGCGCTCGGCCGGCTGCACCTCCATCCGTCCTGGCGTGTGGCCCATCGTGAAGAAACGCCCCAGGCGGCGGCTCTCGGCCTCGTAGGAGTTGATCGGGAAGGTGTCGTAGTTGCGGCCACCCGGATGGGCGACGTGGTACTGGCACCCGCCGAGCGAGCGCTTCATCCAGCTGTCGACCAGGTCGAAGGTCAGCGGCGCATGCACGCCGATGGTCGGGTGCAGCGCCGACGACGGTTGCCAGGCGCGGTAGCGCACACCGCCGACGAACTCGCCGACCCGGCCGGTCGGCTGCAGCGCCAGCGGCTCGCCGTTGACGGTCACGATGTGGCGCGGATCCACCAGACCGGTCACCTTGACCTCGATGCGCTCCAGCGACGAGTCGACATAGCGCACCGTGCCGCCGGGCGAGCCTTCCTCGCCCATCACGTGCCACGGCTCCAGCGCGTTGCGCAGCGTCAGGTGGACACCGCGCGCGCTGAGCTCGCCGACCTTCGGGAAGCGGAACTCGAAGTGCGGCGCGAACCACTCGGCCTCGAAGCCGTAGCCAGCCAGGCCCATCTCGTCGATGACGTCCTGGAAGTCCATCTGAACGAAGGTCGGCAGCAGGAAGCGGTCGTGCAGCTCGGTGCCCCAGCGCACCAGCGGCGCGCGGTAGGGCTCGGCCCAGAAACGCGCCACCAGCGCCCGCAGCAGCAGCTGCTGGACGATGCTCATGCGCGCATGCGGCGGCATCTCGAAGGCGCGCAGCTCCAGCAGGCCGAGGCGGCCGGTCGCGCTGTCGGGCGAATAGAGCTTGTCGATGCAGAACTCGCTGCGGTGCGTGTTGCCGGTGACGTCGATCAGCACGTTGCGCAGCGTGCGGTCGACCAGCCACGGCGGCATGTCCGCGCCGTAGACGGCCTTGTTGCGCTCGATCTCGGCCAGCGCGATCTCCAGCTCGTAGACCTGGTCGTTGCGGGCCTCGTCGACCCGCGGCGCCTGGCTGGTCGGGCCGATGAACATGCCGCTGAACAGGTAGCTCAGGCTCGGGTGGTTGTGCCAGTAGGTCAGCAGCGAGGCCAGCAGGTCGGGCCGGCGCAGGAAGGGCGAATCGCCGGGCGTGGCGCCGCCCAGCACGAAGTGGTTGCCGCCGCCGGTGCCGGTGTGGCGGCCGTCGAGCATGAACTTCTCGCTCGACAGGCGGGTCTTCCAGGCCGCGTCGTAGAGGAACTCGGTGTGCTCGACCAGCTCGCCCCAGTTGTGGGCCGGGTGGATGTTGACCTCAATGACCCCCGGATCGGGCGTGACCTGCAGCATCTTCAGGCGCGGATCACGCGGCGGCGGATAGCCTTCCAGCACGATCTTGACTTCCAGTTCGGCCGCCGTGGTCTCGACCGCCGCGAGCAGGTCGAGGTAGTCCTCCAGGTACTGCAGCGGCGGCATGAAGACGTAGAGCACGCCGCTCGGCTCGCCGACCTTCTCGGCCTTCGGGCCGTTGGCGCGGCGCGGGTCGCGGGCCTCCACGCACAGCGCGGTGCGGGTGATCCAGTAGGCCGACTGGAAACGCTCGGGCGCCTTGGCCAGCTCCTCGCTGGTCAGCTGGCGCAGCGGCGCGCGGCCGGTGGCCTTGCCCGGTCCACTCGATCCGTCCGATCCGCCCGAGCCGCCCGAGCCAAACACCGATGCGCCTTCGGCCGGCCAGCCCGGTTCGCCATCGCCGTACGCGCCGGGCACGACCTGGCCCTGCCGCGCCACGGTGCCGCCCTCGGCAAAGCCGCCGCCGATGACGTGCGCGGCGTACTGGCTGCGCAGCCGCGCGGCGGCCGGCAGCGCGCTGCGGTCGGCGAACGGGTCCTGCTCGATCAGGTAGGGGAACTCGTGCGAGGCGACCCAGGGCAGCGAATCGAGCGGCAGGCGGTAGCCCATCGGCGAGTCGCCGGGGAACAGGTACATGCGCTCATCGCGGAAGAACCACGGGCCGGTGACCCAGTGCGAGCCGGCCAGGCCGGGCGCGCCTTCGCGCTTGAGCGGCAGCACGTAGCCGACCGGCGACTCCAGCCCCTGCGTGAAGATGCGGCGCAGCCGCATGCGCTCCAGCTCGTCCTCGAGCCGGCTGTCGAACGGGTCGACGTTGACCGGCAGGCGGCGCTCGCGCCACAGGTAGTACCAGGTGTCCTCGTAGCCGGTCTGGATGTAGCGGTCCGGCAGGCCGAGCTTGGTGCTCAGGTGACGGATGAAGCGGTTCGCGTCCTCGGCGGTGTAGTCGTGGCGGTCGCGCTCGTCGGCGAACAGGCTCGGGTCATGCCAGCACGGCTGGCCGTCCTCGCGCCAGTAGACCGACAGGGCCCAGCGCGGCAGCTGCTCGCCCGGATACCACTTGCCCTGGCCGAAGTGCAGGAAGCCGCCGTCGCCGTACTGCGCGCGCAGGCGCTGCACAAGTTCCTGGGCGTAGATGCGCTTGGTCGGGCCGAGCGCATCGGTGTTCCATTCGGCGCCGTCGCGGTCCTCGACCGCCACGAAGGTCGGCTCGCCGCCCATCGTCAGGCGCACGTCACCGGCGACCAGGTCGGCGTCGACCTGCTGGCCCAGTGCCAGCACCTGCTGCCACTGGTCCTCGGTGTAGGGCTTGGTCACGCGCGGCGATTCGTGGATGCGCGTGATCTGCATCAGGTGGCCGAACTCGACCTCGCACTCGTCGACCGCACCGCTGATCGGCGCGGCGCTGGACGGCTGCGGCGTGCAGGCCACGGGAATGTGGCCTTCGCCGGCCAGCAGGCCGGAGGTCGGGTCCAGGCCGATCCAGCCGGCGCCGGGCAGGTAGACCTCGCACCAGGCGTGCAGGTCGGTGAAGTCGACCTCCGAGCCGCTCGGGCCGTCGAGCGCCTCGACGTCCGGCTTCAGCTGGATCAGGTAGCCCGACACGAAGCGCGCAGCCAGGCCCAAATGGCGCAGCGCCTCGACCAGCAGCCAGCCGGTGTCGCGGCAGGAGCCGCTGCGCTTGGTCAGCGTCTCCTCGGGCGTCTGCACGCCAGGTTCGAGGCGGATCGTGTAGGCGATGTCCTGCTGCAGCTTCTGGTTGATCCACACCAGGAAGTCGATCGTGCGTTTCTCCTCGCGCGGCACGCTGTCCAGGAAGGCCTGCAGCAGCGGCGTGGCCGGGGCCGGCACTCGGTAGGGCGCGAGTTCCTCGGCCAGGCCCTCGTCGTAGGTGAACGGGAAGTTCTCGGCACCGGGTTCGAGGAAGAAGTCGAACGGGTTGTAGACCGACATCTCGGCCACCAGGTCGACGGTGACCTTGAACTCGGTCGTCTGGTCCGGGAAGACCAGCCGCGCGAGGTAGTTCGAGAACGGGTCCTGCTGCCAGTTGACGAAGTGGCCGACCGGCTCGACCCGCAGCGAATAGCTCAGGATCGGCGTGCGGCAATGCGGCGCCGGACGCAGGCGCACGACCTGCGGCGACAGGCTGACGCGGCGGTCGTACTTGTAGTGCGTGACGTGATTCAACGCGACATGAATGGACACTGGCTGGCCCTGACTTGGAATGAATGCGGAGTAAGGAAAAGGCTGACCGCGCTCAGTGCGCGGTCACCAGGAAGTCGCGGCTGATGCCGGCACCCAGGTCGCCGACGCGGTCGAGGAACTGGGTCAGGTAGGCGTGCAGGCCGGTGGCGAGGATCTCGTCGATGCGGCCGTACTGCAGGTCGGCCTGCAGGCGTCCGGCGCGGCGCAGCGTCTCGGACGACTGCTCGTTGGCGACCAGCGCCAGGTTGCTGGTCACCTCGTGCGTGCAGGCGGCCAGCGAACGCGGCATGTCCGGACGCAGGATCAGCAGCTCGGCCACCTTCTCCGGCTGGATCACGTTGCGGTAGACCTTGCGGTAGACCTCGAAGCCGGAGACCGACCGCAGGATCGCGGTCCAGTGATAGAAGTCGTATTCGAGGTCACGCGCATCGGCCGCGCCGTAGAAGTCGCTCTCGACGGCGTGGAACTTCACGTCCAGCAGACGCGCGGTGTTGTCGGCCCGCTCCAGGAAGGTGCCGATGCGCACGAAGTGCAGCGCCTCGTCCTGCAGCATGGTGCCGACCTGCACGCCACGCGACAGGTGCGAGCGGAACTTGACCCACTCAAACACGGCCGACGGGTCGCGGTCGAAGGCCTTGTCGCGCAGCATCCGGTTGAACTCCAGCCAGGTCTGGTTGGTGGTCTCCCAGACCTCGGTGGTCAGCGCACCGCGCACCGCGCGGGCGTTCTCGCGCGCCGCGCGCAGGCAGCAGAAGATCGACGACGGGTTGCGCTCGTCGCGCAGCATGAAGTCCATGACCTTGCGGCCATCGACCGCGCCGTAGCGCGAGCCGTAGTCGCCGCTGAGCTCGGAGATGCTCAGCAGGCCGCGCCAGCCCAGTTCGCTGACGGCGGCCGATTGCGGCAGCAGCGAGGTCTGGTAGTTGACGTCCAGCATGCGGGCGGTGTTCTCGGCGCGCTCCATGTAGCGCGACATCCAGAAGAGGTGATCGGCAGTTCTCGACAGCATGGGAATGTTCCTTGGGACGTGTGCTTCGTGTTCTCGTGTGGACAGGCGTGGCGGGGGGACGCGGCGCGCGCGAGGCTCAGTCCTCGAGCACCCAGGTGTCCTTCGTGCCGCCACCCTGTGACGAGTTGACGACCAGCGAACCTTCCTTCAGCGCGACCCGGGTCAGGCCGCCCGGCACCATCTGCACCGTCTTGCCCGACAGCACGAAGGGCCGCAGGTCGATGTGGCGCGGCGCGATGCCCGAGTCGACGAAGGTCGGGCAGGTCGACAGGCTCAGCGTCGGCTGCGCGATGTAGTTCGACGGGTTGGCCAGCAGGTGCTGGCGGAAGTCCTCGACCTCGGCCCGGGTCGCCGCCGGGCCGACCAGCATGCCGTAGCCGCCGGCGCCGTGGACCTCCTTGACGACCAGCTCGGAGAGATGGGCCAGCACGTACTGCAGGTCTTCCTTGACCCGGCAGAGATAGGTCGGCACGTTGTTCAGGATCGGCTTCTCGCCGAGGTAGAACTCGATCATCTTCGGCACGTAGGGGTAGATCGACTTGTCGTCGGCCACGCCCGTGCCGATGGCGTTGGACAGCGTCACGTTGCCGGCCCGGTAGGCCGACAGCAGGCCCGGGCAGCCGAGCGTGGTGTCGGGCCGGAACGCGAGCGGGTCGAGGAAGTCGTCGTCCAGCCGGCGGTAGATCACGTCGACGCGGCGCGGGCCGCGGGTGGTGCGCATGAAGACGAAGCCGTCCTTGACGAACAGGTCCTGGCCCTCGACCAGCTCGACGCCCATCTGCTGCGCCAGGAAGGCGTGCTCGAAGTAGGCCGAGTTGTACATGCCGGGCGTCAGCACGACGACGGTCGGCTCGTTGACGCCACCGGGCGCGACGCTGCGCAGCGTCTCCAGCAGCAGGTCGGGGTAGTGCGCGACCGGCGCGATGCGGTGCTGCGCGAACAGCTCGGGGAACAGCCGCATCATCATCTTGCGGTTCTCGAGCATGTAGCTGACGCCGCTGGGCACCCGCAGGTTGTCCTCCAGCACGTAGTAGGTGCCGCTGCCATCGGCATTGGCGGCCCGCACGATGTCGATGCCGCTGATGTGCGAGTACACGCCGCCGGGCACGTCGACGCCGATCATCTCGGGCCGGAACTGGGCGTTGCGGGTGATCTGCTCGGCCGGAACGAGGCCCGCCTTGATGATCTCCTGGCCGTGGTAGACGTCGTGGATGAAGCGGTTCAGCGCGTTGACCCGCTGGCGCAGGCCCTTCTCCATCTCGCGCCATTCATGCGCCGGGATCACGCGCGGGATCAGGTCGAAGGGGATCAGCCGCTCGGTGCCCTCGCCGGAATCCTTGTCGCCGTAGACGGCGAAGGTGATGCCGACGCGGCGGAAGATCATCTCCGCCTCTTCGCGCCGGTCCTTCATCATGTCGCGCGGCTGGCTGCGCAGCCAGCGGTCGTAGGCCTGGTAGTGCTCGCGCACCGTGGCGCCCTGGGCATGCATCTCGTCGAACATCGTGGTCATGGTGTGGCTCGGTTGGACGGCAGGGGATTAGCAAATTCAAGGCCATCGGCGGCCAGGCCGCTGACATCGATCGGCGGATGCCAGTAGCGGTATCGCCGCCAGCGCTCGCACCCTTCTGGCGCAGGCCGGGCCTCCGGCGCACTGTGCCAGTGCCAGGCCCCGCACCGATCGGTGCGGATCACCCCGATGCCGTGCACACGATAGCGCGCCATCACCTCGTCGGCCGGATGGCCATACCGATTCAGGTGGCCGGCCTGCACCAGCGCCAGCCGGGGCCGGACGGCGTCCAGCCAGCCGTCGGTCGACGAGGTGCGGCTGCCGTGGTGCGGCGCGAGCATCAGCTCGGCGCGCAGGTGGGCCCGATCGCCGGCCGCGTCGGCGCGTTCGATCAGCGCCAGCTCCTGACGCCGTTCGATGTCGCCGGTCAGCAGCGCGACGCCCTGGCCGTCCGCGCCGGCATCGGCTGCGGCGATCCGCAGCACGCAGCTCACCGCGTTGGACGGCAGACGGCCGGCCTCGCGCATCTCCAGGTCGGCCGGCATCGGGTGCAGCAGCTCGAAGTCGACGCCGTCCCAGCGCCAGCGCAGCCCCGCATGGCAGGGCTGGTGCGGTGCCAGCCGGCGCAGCGGGTGGCCGGTCTCCAGCGAGGTCAGCAGCTGCCGCACCCGGCCAGCCCGCAGCAGCGCCATTGCGCCGCCGGTGTGGTCGGTGTCGCGGTGCGACAGCAGCAGCAGGTCGAGCCGCGCATGGCCCAGGGCGTCCAGCAGCGGCAGCAGCAGGCGCTCGCCGGGTTCGGCATCGAGCGGCGCCGGGGCTTCCAGGGCGGACGGCGGCGGCGTCAGCACCAACGGCGCGCCGGCACCCTTCAGCCGCATCGGGTCGGCCTGCCAGCCGCTGGCCGGGCCGCTGTCATAGAGCAGCACATGCCGGGCCGTGCGCACCAGCACCGCCTGGCCCTGGCCGACGTCCAGGCCGATCAGCTCGAAGCGGCCTTCGGGCGGGCGTTGCAACGGCGGCCACAGCAGACCCAGCAGCATCAGCGCGCCAACGCCGCGCAAGGCACCCGGCAGCGGCGACACCGCCAGCGCCGCGCCCAGGGCGGCCAGCAGCTGCAGCGGCAGTGGCGCGGCACCCGGGTTCCAGGCGCCCAGTGACGACGCCGCCAGCGCGTTCAGGCCATCCAGCCCGGCGACGGCCAGCGGGCCGGCCCACGACCAGAAACCCGGCCAGACCAGCCCGGCCATCGCCAGCGGCGTCAGCAGCCAGGTCACGAACGGGATCGCCAGCGCATTGGCCAGCAGGCCGACGGGTGCCAGCTGGTTGAAGAAGAGCAACGTCCACGGCGCCAGCCCGACGGTCGAGATGCACTGGCTGCGGGCATCGGCGCGCAGCCAGCCGAGCAGCCGCTGGCGATGGCTGTCGCGGGCGGGGGCGTCGCCCTCGGTCGTGTCGTCGGCAGGCTGTTCGCCGACGGTCCCCCGTTCCCCGCTCGCCATCAGCAGCGCCACCGCGACGAAGGACAGCCAGAAGCCGGCCTGCAGCGCCGCCCACGGATCGACCGCCAGCACCACCGCCGCGCACAGCGTCAGCACGCGCAGGCCGGGCCAGCGGCGAGCGCGTTCGCGCAGCAGCGTCCAGGTCGCCAGCATCAGCACCGTGCGCTGGGCCGGCACGCCCCAGCCGCAGGCCAGCGCGTAGGCAACGGCGGCCAGCAGACCGAGCCAGCGCGCCGCCTGCGGCGCCGGCAGCCAGCGCATCGCCCGTCGGCTGCGGCGCCACAGCCGGTCGGCCAGCGCTCGGACGATCAGCGCCCAGATCGTCAGGTGCAGCCCGCTGGCGGCCAGCAGGTGCGCCGTGCCGGTGGCCCGCACGCCGACCCAGTCGCGCGCGACGACGGCGGTCTGGTCGCCGATCACCAGCCCCGCCAGCAGCCCGGCCTGTCGCCGGTCGCCGACCTCGACGCGGATCTCGCGCCGCACCCGCTCGCGCCAGCGGTCGACCGCACCGAGCGGGTCGAACCCGGCCGCGTCGGCCAGCCGCTGCGGCGGATCGGCCCCCGCCGAACGCACCGAGGCACTGGCGCGCAAACCCCTTTCAAACAGCCACAGCTCGCCGTCCGGCAGATGCGGGTTGACGCGCGAACGCGGCAGCAGCAGCCGCACCGGCCAGCGCCAGCGTTGGCCGCTGGCCAGCGTGCCGCCGCCCCACGCACTTCCGTCGGTCGGCGCCCGCCACGACAACCACAGCCGCTGTGGCAGTTCGACGCCGGGCTGCAGCGTGCGGCCATCCTGGGTCGCCGACTCGATCTCCACCTCGGTGCGTGCACCGTCCGGGCGCTGCACCGGCAGGCCACGCACCACGCCGGTGAGGTGCACCACCGCGCCGTCCAGGGCCGGATCGAGCCGGTCGTCGAGCCGCCAGCCGGCGCGCAGGTCGCACGCCAGCCAGCCGGACAGGAAGCAGCCCAGACAGGCCAGCGCCACCGCCGAACGACGCCGTTGCCGCTTCGCGGCCAGAACCGCCAGGACCGCCAGCCCGCCCAGGCTCACCAGCATCGCCACGCGTTCGTCGACCGTCAGCAACCGGGCCTGCTGCAGCTGCCAGCCCAGTCCGGCCAGCGCCGCCAGCAGACGCAGCGGCAGGACCCGGTCGGGACCGGCGGGGGGCAAGGCGTCGACGGGCATCGTGGGTCCTGGAGAGCTGGGGGGCGCGCGAGCGGGAAGGGGCGCGCGGTAGCATCCCGCTCCTTCTTCGCCGCCCGGCTCCCCCATCGGGGGGTGTCGGGCCACCTTCCCGTCTCGCCTGACCGAGCCACACGCCATGACCATCGCCCAACGCCTGCAGGACCTCGGCATCGTCCTGCCCCCCGTCGCCGTGCCCGCCGCCGCCTACGTGCCCTTCGTGCGCAGCGGCAACCTGCTGTTCCTGTCGGGCCACATCGCCAAGCGCGACGGCCAGGTCTGGGCCGGCCAGCTCGGCCGCGAGATCGACACCGCCACCGGCCAGCAGGCCGCCCGCGCGGTCGCGATCGACCTGCTCGGCACGCTGCAGGCGGCGCTGGGTGACCTGGAAAAGGTGCAGCGCATCGTCAAGGTCATGAGCCTGGTCAACAGCGTGCCGACCTACACCGAGCAGCACCTGGTCACCAACGGCGCCTCGCAGCTGCTGGTCGAGGTGTTCGGCCCGGAACGCGGCGCCCATGCCCGCAGCGCCTTCGGCGTCGCGCAGATCCCGCTCGGGGCCTGCGTCGAGATCGAGCTGATCGCCGAAGTGGCCTGAGGCGGGGACGGCGCCCATGGCCCTCTCCTCCGCCCGCGCCCGCCGGCTCTGCCTGCTCGCCGGCCTGGCCGCCTGGGGCAGCGTCGGCGCGGCGTACTACGCCCAGCACGTGCTGCAGATGCTGCCCTGCCCCTGGTGCATCCTGCAGCGCATCCTGTTCCTGCTGGTCGGCGCCGGGCTGATCGGCCTGGCGGCCCTGCCCGACCGCCACGGCGGCATCGCCGAAGCCGGCCGCCGCACGCTGACCGCGCTGACCACCGCGCTGGCCGCCTGCGGTGTGGCGGCGGCGCTGTGGCAGAACCGGGTCGCCTCGAAGTCGGCCAGCTGCGACATGACGCTGGCCGACCGCGTCATCAGCGGCCTGGGCCTGGATGCGCAGTGGCCCGAGCTGTTCGAGGTCCGGGCCTCCTGCGCCGATGCAGCGGTCGACCTGTTCGGCGTGCCGTTCGAGCTGTGGAGCCTGGCGCTGTTCGTCGCGCTGGCCGGTGTCGCGCTGCAACGCTGGACGGCCCGCGACAGCGCCTGAACGGCAGCTGTACGGGCCTTGCCCATCCCCTGAATCGGGGCACCTTGCACACCTGCCCCCAATCGTGGGGGCCGCGGAAGTCGTCTCGGCACGGAGCTATGGTCTACTTCTTTGAGTGTTTGTCACTCAATGTTGCAGGTCGCTCCGTCCCGTGTTTTCCGCCCGTCCGCCCCTGGTGATGTCCCGACCGCAACGACACCGCGCCCGCCCGCTGCGGTGCTGTGTGGTGCATGGCGTCGTCGTGCTGGGCGCGCTGCTGGCGCTGCCGGCCGGGGCCCAGGTCTACGCCAGCGCACAGGCCGACGACGAGGCGGCACCGCTGGTGCTGTCGAACTTCGCCAGCGACGACACGCCGCGGCTGCTGATCGACGTGCCAGCCGCTGTCACGGCGGTCACCCCGCCAGCCACGGCCGTTGCAGCCGGATCGCCCGCCCCCGCTTCCGCCGAACCGATCGAGCCGCCCCGGATCAGCGTCGCCCCCGGCGTGCCGGCGACGCTGCTGCCGTGGTTCCAGCATGTCGGCCGCGAACACGCCCTGCCGGCCAGCCTGCTGATGGCGGTCGCGGCGGTGGAATCCGGCTTCAACCCGCGCGCCCGTTCGCCCAAGGGCGCCCAGGGCCTGATGCAGCTGATGCCCGCGACGGCCCGCCAGCTCGGCGTGCGGCAGGTCTGGGCCATCGGCGACAACCTGCGCGGCGGTGCCAGCTACCTGCGCGCGCTGCTGCAGCGCTACGCCGGCGACCTGGCACTCGCGCTGGCCGCCTACAACGCCGGCGAAGGCGCGGTGCAACGCGCCGGCAACCGCATCCCCGACATCGAGGAGACCCGCCTCTACGTCCCGAAGGTCATCGCCTGGCAGCGCCAGTACGCCGCCCATGACGCACAGCGTCCGCCGGCCCCTGCCAAGGCGCTGCGGACCGCCGCCGCATCGGCAGATCCTCCCGGGACCCGCACACCGTGACGAGGGTGACAGCAATCCGTCACGACCGGCCGCCGTCGCGCGCCGACATCGCCCCGTCCGCCACTAACGTCCAGACCCGTGACCCAGGCGCCCCGGTGCCGGGGCCTTCCGAAGCCGTTTACCGCACCGCACGCTGATCCATCCATGACGCAAGCCACGTTCCGCTCCCGCCTTGCCCGCCGCGCCGCCGCCCGTGGCTTCACGCTGCTCGAACTGCTGGTGGTGATGGTCATCATCGGCCTGCTCGCCGGCATCGTCGCGCCGCAGTACTTCTCGCAGCTCGGCAAGTCCAACGCCAAGGTCGCCAAGGCGCAGATCGAGTCCTTCGGCCAGGCGCTCGACCAGTACCGGCTTGACGTCGGCAGCTACCCCAGCACCGAACAGGGCCTGGCCGCGCTGCGGACCGCGCCGGCCGACCTGCCGCGCTGGCAGGGCCCCTACCTGAAGCGCGACATCCCCGTCGACCCGTGGGGCCGCCCGTATGTCTACGCCGCGCCCGGCCAGCACGGCGACTACGACCTGACCAGCCTGGGCAGCGACGGCCAGCCCGGCGGCGAAGGCGAAGCGGCCGACGTCAACAGCTGGTGACCGGAATCCTTCCCCAGATGAGCGTCCCCCGATGAGCGCACCCCGTCCCCGGCCCGGAACCGCCAGCGCCGCCGCCTCGCGCGGCGCGACGCTGGTCGGCGGCCTGAAGGAGAGCCGCCTCGACGAGGAACAGTTCGCCCACGACCTGGCGCTGATGCTGCGTTCGGGCCTGAGCCTCATCGAGGCGCTGCGCACCGTCGCCGAACGCCAGAGCGGCGGCGCGGCCCAGGCCATGAACCGCCTGCTCGAAGCCCTGCGCCAGGGCGAGACGCTGTCGACCGCATTGCAGGCCAGCGGGCACTTCAGCACGGCCATGCTGGCCTGCGTGAAGGCCAGCGAGCTGACCGGCGACCTCGGCGACGCGCTGGCCCGCTACGCCGCCAACGCGACCCGGCTGCGCCAGCTGCGCAGCAAGCTGATCTCGGCCTGCGTCTACCCGGCCCTGCTGGTGTCGGTGGCGACGCTGGTGGTGCTGTTCCTGCTGATGTACGTGGTGCCGCGCTTCGCGATGGTGCTGGAGGGCGCGGCGCGCGACATGTCGCCGCTGTCGCGCCTGCTGATCGACGTCGGCATGGCGCTGTCGGCCGTGCAGGGCCCCCTGCTGGCGGCGATGGTGGCCAGCGTCGGCCTGCTGGTCTGGGTGCTGCTGCGGGCCGCCCGGGCCGGCCGGCTCGGCACCATGATGATGAACGCGGCCGGCCGCCTGCCCTGGCTGCGCGGCCTGGTGCGGACCTACGGCCAGGCCCAGCTTGCCCGCACCGGCGCGATGCTGGTGCGCTCGGGCGTGCCGGCGCTGAAGGCGCTGGGCATGTGCCGCGCGCTGCTGTCGGCCCCCGACCAGCCCCGGCTGGACCGTGCGCTGGCGGCCGCCACCGGCGGTGCGCCGCTGGCGCCGTCGCTGCATGACAGCGGCCTGGTCGACACGCTGGGCCTGCGCGTGCTGCGCGTGGCCGAGCAGACCGGCGCGCTCGACACCGCGCTGGACCGGCTGGCCGACGTCCACGACGCGGTCGTCGAACGGGCCCTCGAACGCCTCGGCCGGGTCATCGAACCGGTGCTGATGCTGTTCATTGGCGGTGTCGTCGGCGGCATCGTCGTGCTGATGTACCTGCCCATCTTCCAACTCGCCGCAAGCATCCGCTGAGCCCCATGGACACCCCCAAAGAGACCGAACGCGGCGATCGCGGCGACACCGGCGGCTACACGCTGGACGACGGTGGCGCCGACCTGATGCAGGAGCAGGTCAACCTCGTCCAGCAACGCCTGCTCGACCGCTTCGAGGCCGAATCGCAGATCAGCAGCCAGGCCCACGCCCCCGTCCGCGAGGCCGCCTTCCGGCGCTGGCTCGGCGAGGCCAGCGGCATGCTGCTGGGCGACCTGCGCCAGGCCCGCACCGAACTGGCCGACTTCACGCTGATCCCGTTCGCGCAGGGCCAGCGCCGGCTGTGCGTGGCGCTGCGCCGGGCCGATCACGCCATCGACCTGGTGCTGGCCGACCCGTTCGACCGCGGCACGCGGCAATGGATCGAGTCCCGCCTGCGCGAGGGCGGCCATCCGCGCACGCGCTGGTATGTCGCCACCACCGGCGACGTGCAGGCCTTCTACGGCCGGCTGGAGCGCGAGACCCGCGCGCTGGCGGCCGACACCGGCAGCCTCGGCGGTGACGGCGAACGCGGCGACAGCGGCACGCTGGAGCTGTCGCTGGCGCAGATCAGCGCCGACGAGAGCCCCGTCGTCCGGTTTCTCAACGGCACGCTCTACGACGCGCTGCAGGCCCAGGCCAGCGACATCCACCTCGAATGCGGACCGCGCGGCCTGGTCGTGAAGTACCGCCTCGACGGCGTGCTGCAGAGCGTCAGCCGGCCCGAAGGCCGCGAGTTCGCCGACCGCGTGATCTCGCGCCTGAAGGTGCTGGCCGACCTCGACATCTCCGAGCGCCGGGTGCCGCAGGACGGCCGCCTGAAGCTCAGCCGCGCCGGCCGCGAGATCGACGTGCGCGTGTCGATCATGCCCAGCAGCTACGGCGAGGACGCGGTGCTGCGGATCCTCGACCGCTACCAGCTGGCGGCCGACCAGACCCTGTCGGTCGACCACCTCGGCTTCGACGACCACGCCGCCAGCTTCATCCGCCGGCTGGCGCAGATGCCTTACGGCCTGCTGCTCGTGACCGGTCCGACCGGTTCGGGCAAGACGACCACGCTGTACGGCGTGCTGTCGGAGATCCACACCGGCCAGGACAAGATGATCACGATCGAGGACCCGGTCGAATACCAGCTGCCCGACGTCCTGCAGATCCCCGTCAACGAGGCCAAGGGCCTGACCTTCGCGCGCGGCCTGCGCTCGATCCTGCGCCACGACCCGGACCGCATCATGGTCGGCGAGATGCGCGACGCCGAGACCGCGCAGATCGCCGTGCAGGCGGCGCTGACCGGTCACCAGGTCTACGCGACGGTCCACGCCAACAACGTGTTCGACGTCATCGGCCGCCTGGCCAGCATGGGCGTCGACCCGTACAACCTCGTGGCCGCCCTCAACGGCGTGGTCGCGCAACGGCTGGTGCGGGTCATCTGCCCGCACTGCACCGAGCCGGTCAAGCCCGATGCCGAGCTGCTGGCCGCCAGCGGCCTGGACGACAGCGTGTTCGACCTGCCGTGGCGCTTCCAGCGCGGCCGCGGCTGCAGCCACTGCCGGGGCACCGGCTACAAGGGCCGCCGCGCCATCGCGCAGACGATGGCGCTGGACATCGAGCTGAAGAGCCTGATCGCCGAACGCGCCAGCCCCTCGCTGCTGCGCGCGGCCGCCGAGAAGCGCGGCCTGATCACGCTGCGACAAGCCGCCCTGGCCTTCGTGAAGGCCGGCGTCACCACCCTGGAGGAAGCCAATCGTGTCACTGCGGTTCAAGAGTGAGCTCCGCCTGAACCTGCGCATGCGCAGCTGCCAGGCCGAGCTGCTGCCGGCCGGGTGGAACAGCCGCCCGATCGCGGTGGCCAGCGGCTCCGGCGAAGGCGCGGGTGCGCTGACGGCGGCGCTGTCGGCGCTGCGTCTGGCCGACATCGACGAGCTGCCGCGACAGGCCGCGCTGACGGTCGCCGACGAGTACCTCTACTACCTGCTGCTCGACGAGGACCTCGGCTGGGGCGCCGCGCTGCAGGAGGCCACGCTGCGCTTTGCCGCCGACCTGGGCCGCGACGACCTGCGCGTGCAGGTGCTGCCGCTGCGCAACGGCGAACGCTGGCTGGCGGTGGCGGCGGCCGAACCCGATGTGCAGGCCTGGACCGAGGCGCTGTCGATGTCGGGCGTGCAACTGCAGCACCTGCATGCGGCGCTGGTCGAGGACCTGCGCCGGCTGGCGCCACAGATCCCCGAGAACGACGCCGTGCTGGCGCTGCTGCGCGAGGAAGGCATGTCGCTGGTCCACGTCCGCGACGGCCTGCCGGCGCAGCTGGCCTGGGAACGTTTCGAGGCCGCCGATGCGGTGACGATGGAACAGCGCCTGCGTGCCTTCGTGCGCAGCGTGCCGCAGGCCGACGAATGTGTCGTCTACCTGCTGCCCGAGAGCCAGGCGCTGTGCCGCTACGTTTGGGGCGGCGGTCAGGGCGGAGGCCACGGCCAGGCCGGCGCGCTGGTGCCGGCGCCGCTGGACGGCATGCCGCGCCCGAGCACGATGCCGCTGGGCGCACGCGGTGCGGCCGCCTCGCTGCAGGCGTCCGGCACGGGCACGTCAACCGGCACGGGAGGTGCGGCATGAAGCGCATCCACGGACTCGACCTGCTGAACGATCGCCAGACGCCCTGGGGCGGCTGGCTGCTGGCCGGCGTCGGCGTGCTGCTGGCGGGGCTGGCCGCCCTGCCGCTGCTGCCGCTGCGGGCCGACATCGAGGCCCGCAACCAGGCCCTCAGCGCCGAGCGCCGCGCCAGCGCGGCGGCCGATGCGCCGATCGAGCTGTCGGCCAACGACCGCCGCCGTCAGGCCCAGGCGCGCCGCCTGCTGGTCCAGCTGGAGGCGCCCTGGAACGAGCTGTTCAACCTGCTCGAACAGAACGCCGACCCGCAGGTCGGCCTGCTGCGGCTCGAACCGGATGCCGCCAGCGGCCAGATCCGCGTGATGGCGCTGGCCCGCAGCCTGGGCGCGATGGCGGCCTGGCTGCGCCGGCTGGAGAACGATCCGCACCTGGCCGACGTGCAGATCGTCCAGCACCAGATCGAGGAGCAGCTGCCGGGCCGCCCGGTGCGCTTCAACATCGTCGCGCGCTGGCGCGATGCGGCGGGTCGTGCCGGCCCGGCCGGCAAGCCGCGTCAGGCCGATGCCGGAACGCCCGCCACCGCCGCCACCCCCGTGCGCACCGCCGCCACCGAGCCGGGAGTCGCCCGATGACCGATGTCCTGAACCCCCTGCCGCCGCCCAGCCGGCGCGGCCCGCCGCTGCTGCGACGCCTGGCCGTGGCCTGGCGCCTGCACATCGGCCGCCCCGGCCTGATCGGCCTGGTCGGCGTGCTGGGCGCGCTCTACCTGGTCGGCGTCGAGGCGCCGTCACTGATGCAGCGTCAGGCCGACCTGGCCCGCCGTCAGGCCGCCGCCCAGGCCGAGGCCGCGCAGGCGCCGGCCTCGCGCAGCCGGCCGGCCCGCATGGCCGCCGTCAGCAACGCGATCGCGCTGCTGGAAAGCCTGCCGCCGCCGACCCAGCGCGGCGCGGACCTGACCCGGCTGGTCGAGCTGTCGCACCAGCTGAAGGTCGAGCTGTCCCGCGGCGACTACGCGGTCGAGCGCCTGGACCCGGCCGCCGACGCCGCCGCGCTGGGCGACGAGGCGATCTCGCAATGGCGCCTGCAGCTGCCGGTGCGCGGCAGCTACGCGCAGCTGCGCCGCTTCACGGCCGAGATGCTCAACACGATGCCGCACGTCGCGCTCGACGGTCTCCAGATCGACCGGCCCGACACGCAGCAGGCCGAACTGGAAACCACCTTGCGCATCACCTTCTTCTATCGGGGGCGGACATGAGCGCGGCCGCCTCGAACCGGAAGACCTGGCTGTGGGCCGCCGCTGCGGCGGTGGTCGCGTGGTCGGGCTGGATCGTCATCAAGGGCGACGACACGGTCGAGCCGGTCGCCAAGGCCGACCGCGCCCGCCTGCCCGTGCAGCGCATGAGCCCGACCGGGCCGGGCACGGCGCTGGCCGGCGCCGCAGCAGCCGATGCCGCCGCCCCTGCGGCCAGCGGCGCCACGCTGGTCGCCGCCGCCCGGCTGGAACCCGCCGCCCGGGCCGATGCCTTCGGCGCGCGCAGCTTCGAGCCGCCGCCGCCACCGCCACCGAAGGCCGCCCCGGTGGTCGCCGCACCGCCGCCGCCGCCGGCCGCGCCGGTGGTCGCGCCACCGCCGCCGCCGCCCACCCTGCCCTACAAGTTCGTCGGGATGCTCGAGACGCTGCCCAGCGCCAAGCCCCAGGTCTTCCTGTCGATCGGCGACAAGCTGCTGGTCGCCGCCGCGGGCGATGCGCTCGATGGCGGCTTCCGCCTCGAGGCCATCAAGCCGACCGAACTCGTCTTCATCCACGTGCAGCAGGGCGTGACCGTGCGCATGCCCCTATCCGGAGCTCCCTCGTGAAGAGTACCTATCGCCGCCCCCTGTCCCGGCTGACCCTGGCCTGCGCCGTGGTGCTGACGGGCTGCGCCGCCCAGCGCGCGCACGACGACGGCCTGAACGCCCTGGCCCAAGGCCGCACCGGTGAAGGCCTGCAGCACCTGCGCCAGGCCAGCGAGCAGGATCCGGGCAACGCCCGCTACCGCATCGACTACCTGTCGCAGCGGGCCCTGGCGACGCAGAACATCTGCAACCGCGCCGACGAGGCCCGCGCCAAGGACCAGTTCGACGAGGCCGCCCGCCTCTACCGCGAGGCGCTGTCGCTCGATCCCGCCAACGAACGCGCCCAGCGCGGCCTGCAGGCCGTGCAGGACCTGCGCCGCATCGAGGTCGTGCGCGGCCAGGTCGACAGCCAGCTCAAGGGCAAGCAGCTTGAACAGGCGGCCGAGACGGTGCGCCGGGCCCAGCGCGAGCTGCCGAACCGGCCCGAGCTGACGCTGCTGGCCCGCCAGGTCGACGACCGGATCGAATCCGAGCGTGTCGAGCGTGAACGCAACGCCGGCCTGGAGGCCGCCTTCAAGCGCCCGGTGACGCTGCAGTTCCGCGATGCCAACGTGAAGATGGTGTTCGAGGCGCTGTCGCGCACCGCGAACATCAACATCATCCTGGACCGCGACGTGCGGGCCGACCTGCGCACGACGATCTACGTCCAGAACGCCTCGGTCGAGGACACGCTCGACCTGATCCTGCTGCAGAACCAGCTCGACAAGCGCGTGCTCAACGGCAACACGCTGTTCATCTACCCGGCCACGGCGGCCAAGCAGCGCGAGTACAACGAGCTGAAGGTGCGCAGCTTCCAGCTGAGCAACATCGAGGCCACGCAGATGGCCACGATCATCAAGACGATGCTCAAGACACGCGACGTCGTCACCGATGCCAAGACCAACTCGCTGGTCATGCGCGACACGCCGCAGGCGATCGCGGTGGCCGAGAAGCTGATCGCGGCCAACGACGTGCCCGATCCCGAGGTGATGCTGGAGGTGCAGGTGCTGGAAGTCTCGGCCGACCGCACCTCCAACCTGGGGCTGAAGTTCCCCGAGAGCTTCACCGTCTCGACGCCGTCGACCGCCACGACCGTCGGCGCGCTGCGCGGCCTGGGCACCGACGACCTGACGGCCAGCAGCCTGAGCCTGGGGCTGAACCTGCTGCTGCAGGACACCGACACCAACATCCTCGCCAGCCCGCGCATCCGCGCCCGCAACAAGGAGAAGGCGCGCATCCTCGTCGGCGACAAGGTGCCCGTCATCACCAACCTGATCTCGCCGCAGCAGAACGGCACCAACTCGGTCATCACCGGCTCGGTGCAGTACGTCGACGTCGGCATCAAGCTGGAGGTCGAGCCGCAGGTCTATGCAGATTCGGACGTCGGCATCAAGGTCAACCTCGAGGTCAGCAACATCGCCAAGACGATCACGACCGCCTCGGGCGTGGCCTACCAGATCGGCACCCGCAACGCGACCACCGCGCTGCGGCTGCGTGACGGCGAGACGCAGGTGCTGGCCGGCCTGATCAACGACCAGGACCGCAGCACCGCCAGCAAGCTGCCGGGCCTCGGCCAGCTGCCCATCCTGGGCCGGCTGTTCAGCTCGACCAACTCGTCGGGCGGCAAGACCGAGATCGTGCTGTCGATCACCCCGCACATCGTGCGGGCCACGGCGACGCCGGAAGCCCGCCTGGGCGAGATCTGGTCGGGCACCGAATCGAACGTGCGTGACCGGCCGCTGCGCATCGACCCGATCGGCTCGGTGAAGTCGACCCCGGCGACGGGTGGCAGCGTCGGCACCAGCGGGGGTGCCGGTGGGGCCGGTGGTGCGGGTGCAGCGGCCACGGGTGCCAGCGCCCCGCGCCTGACCGGACCGGCCCGCGCCAGCCTGCCGGCCCGGCGCGTGCCCGGCTCGCCGGCCGGCGCGCCAGCGGCGGTCGCGCCCAGCCCGGCGCAGCCCGACGAGGCCCCGGTCGACGTCGCGCCGACGCCGGCGCCGACCGAGGAAGAGACCGCACCGGTCGCCCAGTGAACCTCGGCAGGACAGCTCCCGTGCGCGTTCGTGGCTTCACGCTGATCGAGCTGGTCGTCACGCTCGCCCTGCTGGGCGTGCTGGCGATGGTGGCCGCGCCGATGGCCGAACTGGCCGTGCAGCGCAGCAAGGAACAGGAGCTGCGGGTCGCGCTGCGCGAGATCCGCGGCGCGCTCGACCGCCACAAGGTGGCCGCCGAACAGGGCCAGATCGCGCGCAAGCCCGGCGACTCGGGCTATCCGCCCAACCTGGAGGTGCTCGAACAGGGCATCGAGGTGGTCGCCAAGGGCGTCAACGACAACCAGACGCGCAAGCTCTACCTGCTGCGCCGGGTGCCGCGCGACCCCTTCGCCGACCCGTCGCTGCCGGCCGCGCGGACCTGGGCGCTGCGCAGCTACCAGAGTCCGCCGGACGATCCGCGTCCGGGCGACGACGTGTTCGACGTGCATTCCAAGGCCGAGGGCAAGGGCCTCAACGGCGTGCCCTACCGCCAGTGGTAGGAACCGGGCCCCGCCCCCACCCCTTTCGATCGACACGATGAAACCCGCCATGCCCCGATCCGCCCGTGCCCGCCAACGCCCTGGCCGCCGCAGCCTGCTCGGCTTCACGCTGATGGAGCTGGTGGTCGTGATGACGCTGATCGGCCTGCTGCTGACGGTGGCGCTGCCGCGCTACCTGGATGCGCTCGACCGCGGCAAGGAGAAGGTGCTCGAACGCAACCTGACGCTGATGCGCGAGGCGATCGACCGCTACTACGGCGACACCGGCAAATATCCCGACCGGCTCGAGGACCTGGTCGCCAAGCGCTACCTGCGCGCGATCCCGCCCGACCCGTTCCTGGAAGCGCCGACCTGGGTCGTCGTCGCCCCGTCGGACCTGACGCTGGGCGGCGTGATCGACGTCGACAGCACCGGCAGCGACCGCGACGGACGGCCGCGCAAGAACGCCAACGCCGGCGACGGCACCGGCTCGGCCCAGCCGGTCGCCAACGGCGCGCGCATCACCGTCACGGTGTCCCAGCAACCCGACTTCGAACGCTGATGGCGCTGGCCTCCCGCCCGGCGCGCGGCGCCGTCCTGCTCGGTTTCCTGGTGCTGCTGGCGGCTTCGGGCTGGACGGTGGCGACCTGGAGCCAGGCGGCGGCCGACGAGCGCCAGCGCGACGCCGAGGCCGAGCTGCTGTGGATCGGCCAGCAGTACCGCCAGGCGATCGAGTCCTACTACAACGCCACGCCCGGCGGCGTGAAGAAGCTGCCGACCAAGGTCGAGGACCTGCTGGAGGACAAGCGCTTCCCGACCTCGCGCCGGCATCTGCGCCAGGCCTACGGCGACCCGCTGCGCCCGGGCGAGCCGCTCAAGCTGATCCTGCGCGCCGAGCAGATCGTCGGCGTGCGCACCGAGGCCAAGGGCCTGCCGTTCCGCCGCACCGGCTTCCCCACCGGGCTGGAGAAGTTCGCCGACGCGACCAGCTACGCCGAATGGGAGTTCGTGGCCAGCGTGCGCGGCATCGCCAACCTGCCGGGTGCCGCGGCCGATGCGGCCTCCGGTGCGGCCAGCGGCGCGCTGCCGACGTTCTCCAACCCGGGGCTGTCCAGTCCGGGCGGCAACAGCGGGTTCGGCACCGCGCCGTCGAGCCCGTTCCGCTCCGGCGGCAGCGTGGTGCGCTGAGCCAGCGCCGGATCCAGGCTCCAGGCCAGCGTCACGCGCAGGCCGCCCCACTGCGGCGAACGGTCGACCTCCACGTCCATCTCGAGCGCCCGGGCGATGCGGCGCACGATCGACCAGCCCAGGCCGCTGCCGGGCGCGTCGTTCTGGCGGGCCCGGAAGAACCGCTCGCCCAGCCGCTGCATCAGCGCCGGTGACAGGCCCGGACCGCTGTCCTCGACCGAGACCACCATCCGGCCCGGCGCGCCCGCGCGCTTGAGGCTGACCTGCACCGTCGAGCCCGGCGGGCTGTAGCGCAGCGCGTTGTCGATCAGGTTGCGCACGAGGATGCCCAGCAGCACCGGATCGGCCGCCAGCCACCACGCGCCGTCATGGCCTGCATCGGTCTCGAGGATCAGCTCATGGCCGGACTCGAATGCCGAGCTGGCGGCCTCGCCGACCTCGTCGCGCACGACCGCGTGCACGTCGACCGCTTCGAGCTTGCCGCCGGCCGAACGGCCGCCTTCCAGCCGCGCCAGCTGCAGCAGCTGGTCGACCAGGTGGGCGGCGTGGTCGCAGCCTTCGAGCGTGCTGACCAGCGCCTGGTGGCGTTGCGCGCGGTCGTTGACCGTCAGGGCGGCCTGCGCCTGGGCGCGGATGCCGGCGATCGGCGTGCGCAGCTCGTGGGCGGCGTCGGACGTGAAGCGACGCTCCGATTCCAGCGAGTTGCGCATCCGCACGAACAGCTGGTTGAGCGCCTGGATCACCGGCGCCAGCTCGCGCGGCGAATCGTCGGCATCGATCGGTTCGAGCGACTCGGCCTTGCGCGCGCCGATCTGCGCGCTCAGCCGGTTCAGCGGCACCAGACCCTGGCGCACCGCCAGCCAGATCGCGAAGGCCAGCAAGGGCAGGCCGGCCAGCAGCGGCAGCCAGGAGTCGCGTAGCACGGCATCGACGATGGCGTCGCGGGCCTCGGCCGACTCGGCCATGATCACGTAGGAATCGGGCCGCACCGCAGGCGCGGTGTAGACCCGCCACTGCACGCCCTTGACGGTGGTGTCCGAGAAACCCGGACGCAGCTCGGCCAGAGGTTCGACCGGTGCATCGGTCGACTTCAGCAGCAGCTGGCCCTGGTACCAGACCTGGAACACCGCCTTGGTGGCGTACTTGTGCAGCGTCAGCTCGGCCGTCGAGGTGCCGGACCAGGTCGGCACCTGGCCGTCCGGCGTGCCGGGATCGACCGCGACATGGTCGGCCGTCAGCATCTCGTCGAACTCGTGATCCTGGACCTGCAGCGCCATCAGCAGCGCCATGCCCTGGGCCAGGTGGCCGTCGAGCAGGCTGTCGACCTGCTCGCTCATGCGGTACCAGGTGGTGAAGGCGACGGCGGCCCACAGGGCCACCACCGCGCCCAGCACGCGCCACTGCAGGCCCTGCTGCAGCGATTGGGTCGAGCGCCGCGCGGCCATGTTCAGAGCGCCGCCGGTGCGGTCAGGCCATCGGCCGGCGGCTCGCTCGGCGGCGCCGCCGACGTCGGCGAGAAGGCGTAGCCCACGCCCCGCACAGTGCGGATGCGCTGGCTGCCGAGCTTGCGGCGCAGGTGATGGACATGGACCTCGACGGTGTTGCTGCCGACCTCCTCGCCCCAGCCGTAGAGATGGCTCTCGAGCTGCTCGCGCGTCAGCACCCGGCCGGGCCGCAGGATCAGCGCATGCAGCAGGTCGAACTCGCGCGTCGACAGCTTGACCGGCTGGCCTTCGAGGCGGACCTCGCGCGCGCCCGGGTCCAGCTCGACGCCATTGGCCTGGATGAGGTCCTGCACCTGCCCGTGCGAACGCCGCACCAGCGCCCGCAGCCGGGCCGCCAGCTCGTGCAGGTCGATCGGCTTGACGACGTAGTCATCGGCCCCGGCATCGAGCGTCTCGATGCGCTGCGGCACCGCGTCGCGGGCGGTCAGCACCAGCACGGGCGTCTTCACGCCGGCCTTGCGGATCGACTGCAGGACATCCAGCCCGTCGATGCGCGGCAGACCCAGGTCGAGCACGGCAGCGGTGTAGCTCTGGTTGGACAGCTCGCGCTCGGCCGCCAGGCCGTCACGCACCCAGTCCACCTGGAAGCCGATCGCCCGCAATCCGGCACGCAAACCATCGCCCAGCAAGGCGTCATCTTCAGCAAGCAACAGGCGCATGTTCACCTCGACCTTCAGAAAACCGAAGCATAGACAGGCCTTAAGAATTCAGGTGTGCAGAACTCGCAACCCACGCTTCGGTTCGCTGAAGAGGTGCTTAAAGGTCGATGCAGATCAAGCTGAAACAGCAGGTCGGACACGTCGTGCGTCGCCGGAGGGCGACGTGGATCGGCGCCATGAACGTCGGGGCGAGGCCCCCGGTAGGTCGGACACCTGCGGTGTCCGACGGGGTGTCGCACGAAGGCACCGAGCAGGGGCACGAACCCCCTCCCCCTGGCGGGGACTCCCCCTTGGCAGGGGGAGAGTCGACCGAGAACTGCCACGTCGACGAGCGCGTCATCTTCAACTCTCCCCCTGCCAAGGGGGAGTACCCCGGTCCCCGGGGGGAGGGGGTCAGCGACCTGTCCAGGCGCACCCTCGCCACCACCAACGCCCCAGCCACCGTCGCCCTCCGGCGACGCACTTGATGCGCACGCAGGCACCAGCGCCGCCGGAGGGCGGCGAAAGATGGCTCGTTGGAGATGGCCTGAATCCCATCGGTAGGTCGGACACCTGCGGTGTCCGACGGGGTGTCGCACGAAGACACCGAGCGGGGGCACGAACCCCCTCCCCCTGGCGGGGACTCCCCCTTGGCAGGGGGAGAGTTGGTTGTGCACTTCCATGTTGATCAGCGCGTCGTCTTCAACTCTCCCCCTGCCAAGGGGGAGTACCCCGGTCCCCGGGGGGAGGGGGTCAGCGACCTGTCCAGGCACACCCACGCCACCGCCAACGCCCCAGCCCTCGTCGCCCTCCGGCGACGCACTTGATGCACAAAGAAAAAGCCCGCGCCGTCTCCAGCGCGGGCTCCCAGGTTCACCTCAGGTCAGTCAACCTTGAACAGACCCCACATGCCCGTGTTGACGAACATCGCCGGGCCGTCGCGGTAGTGCCAGTAACCGCGCTTGGCGCCGCCGTAGAGGTCAGCGGTGACAGCCTTGCCCGGGGCGATCAGGCTGGCGCCGGTGGCCAGGAAACCTTCCATGCCGAGGTCGGCGTAGCTGTGGCCGATGACGCGGAAGCTGTGCTGGCGGGCGCGGCCGTCGGCCTGCAGCACGCGGAAGCGGACCGACTGGCCGGCCTTGGCCTCGAACACCGGCGTTTCGACCGGCAGGCCGCGGATGTCGGCCGGCAGGCGCGGGTCGGCGTCGACCATCAGGTTCGGGCCGAGCACGCACGGGTTGATGTCACCCGAGACCACCAGCGACATCTGGCAGGCCGCGTAGGGCTGCGCGCTGTAGTCGATGCGCGACCAGAGCGGCTCGGTGCGGTAGTTGATCGCCCGCTCGCCGAAGTCGTAGGAGTCGTCGCCGACCCAGTGCTGGCGGATCTCGTTGGCCTGGGCGCCGTCCTTGCGCAGGTTCAGGCCGTCCTGGTAGTGGACGACGAACTCCTTGAAGGACTTGGTGCCGTTGCGGATCGTCGCCACCGTGGACGTCGCCGCGCCGGCGGTCGACGTGTTGCTGGCGTTCCACCAGGTCGAGCCGCGCGGCTCGACGATCAGGCTGCCGACCAGGCCTTGCGAGCCGTGCTTGACCACGTCGCTCATCGCGCGCAGCGGCACGGTGCCGAACTCGATCGGGGCGCCGATGTCCAGCGCGCCCATCACCGCGTCGAACGACTTGATGCGGCCGGCGTACCAGACGTACTGGCGGGTCTCGCCCGGGGCGGCCAGCTGCTCGGGGTTGAAGCCGACGTTGGCGCCATCGCTCTTGCGCGGGTCGAAGCTCAGCACGCCGGCGTGCATGCCGACGTACTTCGACGGCTTCAGGTGATCGGCGTTCAGCGCGACGGTGCGCGGCAGGTCGGCGTCGCCCGGCAGGTCCGGCACCGGCAGCACCAGCTTGTTGGTCAGGTTGACGATGATGCAGTCGCCCGCATTGGCCCGCATGACCAGCGGCTCCGGCTTCTTGGTGCCGGCCCGCAGCGCCGCGACGTCACCGGCGTGCACGTACATCAGCGCGGTCGGATCGGTGATGCCGGCGCGCTCGTTGTAGACCAGCGCCTTGCCCGGCAGCAGGTCGCGGGCGGCCCAGGCCTGGACGTTGTAGGTGCGACGGGTCGAGTTGATCGGGCAGCTGTCGTTGGCCAGCTGGGCCTGGATGAAGCGGTTCAGGCCGGTCGACTCGGCCACCACGGTCTCGTCGAGCTGGCGCAGACGGTTCAGGATCGGCTGGCGCGTCTCGGGGTCGACCGTGCCTGGCTTGTCGTAGGCCCGCAGGATGCCCCAGGCCCCGTTCCACAGCGCGTCGGTCGTGCCGTAGTGGTACATGTAGTCGCGCGTGCCCTCGGCGGCCGTCACCGGTGCGAGCTTGCCGGTGTTGATCTCCATGTGCTCGGAGATGCCGATCTCCTGCGCGCCCACCCAGGTCGCGGTCGGATCACCGACCTCGCGGCGCCAGCGCAGGCCGTGCATCGTGAAGACCTGCTGGACCTCCTGCGCGCCGTGGATCAGGCGCAGCTGGACGCGCTCGCCCTCGTAGGCCTTGAGCACCGGCGTGAACGGGTCGCCGTGAACGGTCGAGCTGAAGGCGAAGGCGGTGTCGCCACGCTTGTCGGCCCAGATCTTGGTCGGATCACCGCCATCGGCCAGGCGCAGCGGGATGGGCTCGTTCTTGTAGTTGACGAGGTAGGGGTTGTGGTGGCCCGCCGAGATCGCCTCGGGCTTGACCGGCGGGTCGACCGGCTTGCCGTCCTGGGTGTAGAGCAGCGAGAAGTCGGCGCTGGCCAGCATGAACTCGCGGAAGTTCGGGTGCGTCTGACGGTCGAGCGCGCCGCGGATGATGGCCTCGGGGCCGACGCCGGTGGTCAGCGGCGTGCCGTCCGGCTTGAGCCATTCGGTGCCCTTGGGCTCGACCACCAGCGCGTTGTAGAAGCCGTGCTGCTGGATCGACGAGGCGCCGAAGTGGTCGTGCGTGAACACCGTGCGCAGGGTCTGGTCGCGGCCCTGCTTGTCGAAGACCTCGTCGGCCCACCAGCGCTGGATGGTGGTCTGGAAGCCGAGGTTCTCGGCCGGCGGCAGCACGTCGGCGGCCGGCTTGGCGACCTTGACGCCGTTGGGCTGCACCACCGTGACGGTGCCGTGGTGCAGGGCGGCGTGCACGCGTTCCTTCAGGGCGTCGCGGGCGAAGGTGCCGTCCTCGTAGTTCCAGCCGTTGCCACCGCCGTCCGAGGCCATGACGTCGAACTTCACCAGGTGGATGTGCTGGCCGATCGTGTCGGTCGGCGTGCGGGCCTGGAAGTCGTCCTTGGCCAGTTCCGCCGGCAGCCGGTTGGTGTGGCGGAAGATGATGCAGTCGCCCGAATGGGCACGGAAGAAGAACGGGTCGGCCGGGCGGGTCTTGCCCTCGTAGTCGGCCACCTCGCTGGACAGCACGTTGATGCGCGCCTGCGGGTCATGCCAGCCGGCCTTGTTGACGACCAGGTCGAGCTGGATCACCGAGACGTCGTAGCGCCGCACCGGCGCGGTCGACGGGCACGGGTCGGCGAACGGAGCGCCCGGGGCGGCCGGCTTGCCGTTGACCTTGAAGACGGCGGCGGTGCCGTCGGGCTTGACCGTGGCGTGGCCGGCGGCCTTGGCGTGGAAGGCCATCGCGGCGCGTTCCAGCGGCGTGCCCTGGTGCGGCAGCAGCTTCATCTCGGCCGACACCAGCGTCGACGAGACATCGCCGGCGGCCACGCCGGCACCGAGCACGCGCTCGCCACCGGTCATGACGTGGCGGCCCACGCCGGTCGGGCCGAGCTGGCTGTCGGCGGTCAGGTCCAGCGGCGGCTGCGGCGGCCGGTGGCCGGCCTGGCCGGCGACGAAGAACGGGTAGCCGGGCGTGGCGCTCGCGCCATAGGTCGGCGTCGGGGCCAGCGCCTGGTTGCGGATCGGCACGACGGCCGGCGAGAAGGCGCCGCCGACGGTCAGGCCGGTGACCGGGTCGGTGCCCGAACCCAGTTCGCCATCGGGCAGGCGGCGGCTGCCGTCCTCGAACACGTCATGGTTGCGCCACAGGTACCACATGCCCTGGCCGAAGTGCGGGTACATGTGGCAGTGGTAGATCGCGTCGCCGACCGACAGGTTGCGGTTGGCGCCGGTGTAGGCGATCTCGTAGGTGTAGGACTGGCGCGGGCCCAGCGTCTGGCTGTCCAGGTAGTTGGACTTGTCGTTGCCGGCGCCGCTCTTGGCGAACCACTGGTTGGCGTGCAGGTGGAAGACGTGCGTCTCCTTGACGCCCGCCTGCATCGCGCGGAAGCGCACCGGGTCGCCGACGTAGCTGTGGTGGACGTTGCCGGCGTCTTCCTCGTACTGCTGGATCGGACGGCCGTCGGCGTCGTACTTGACGACCATCGCCGGGTCTCCGTTGGCCCAGGAGGTCAGGAAGAAGTCCTCCAGCGCGCACTCGGCGCAGCCGGCGGCCGGGCCGACGCCCAGGCGGTTGGCCGCGACGATCGCGCCCAGGCCGGACGAGCCGTAGTTGATGCCGAAGCCGTCGCGCAGGCCGGCGCCCGCGCCGGTGTGGTCGAAGGCGTCGCCATAGGCCTGCACCGTCTTCAGCTCGTCGTGGAAGATGGTCGTGAACTCGCGGAACCAGTTCTCGTTGGACGAGGCCACGCCGTCGTCGACCACCACGTAGTCCTGCACGATGGCGTTGATGTCGGTGTGGATCAGCTCCCAGCGACCGCCGCCCAGGCTGCGGTGCATGTTCAGCAGCGGCACGCCGTTGGCGTCGACCGCGTCGTACTGGAAGACGCCGTTCGGGCGTGCGGCCGCCATCGTCTGGCCGCGCACCTGGCTGCGGTAGACGTTCGAGCCGGCCGGCTCGACGTTGACCGAGCCGAACAGGCCCAGCACGGTCGAACCGCCGTCGCCCTCGCCGCCGGCGGGCATGGCGTTGTCGTGGAACAGGTGGCCGCCTTCACGTTCGAGCACCAGCCGGTAGGTGATGGACTCGCCCGGGGCGATGCCCGAGATGCCGGTCACGCGCGGGTCCCAGCTGTTGTAGCCGGGGAAGCTGGTGTCGTGCGTCAGGCCGTTGAACATCATCGACGCCAGGCGCGTGGCCGGGCGGCTGAAGCCGTTGGGCACATCGGCCGGGCCGGCGACGGCACCGGGTTCCGGCACCTCGGGCACCACCGGCTCGGGCACGGCGAACGGGTCGTTGCCGGGCGTGCCCGGTGCGTCCTGGCACAGCAGGTTGGTGAAGTTCACCTCCAGCTTGTCGCCGATGTTCCCGCGGATCACCAGCGGGCGCGGACGCTTGTCCGAGCGCAGCGCGACGCGGCAGGGCTTGGCGCTCGCGCCGGGCTGGTCCAGCGTCAGGCCGGTGTCGAGGTCGACCACGTCGCGCTTGAGCGCGTAGATCATCCCGTAGGGATTGAACGAGCCGAAGCGGTTGTAGACGATCGACTGGTCCAGCGCGACCACGTCGGCGACGACCGTTCCAGCCGGTCTCGCCAGCGCGGTGCCGGCACAGGCCAGGCCCACCGCAGCGGCCAGCACCCCCAGGGCACCAGGACCGGACTTGCGCACGCGTTGCTGGCTTCTCATGACTTCACTCTTGTTGCTCATGGTGGTTGCCGTCTTGGGGGTCGAATCGGGTGGATGGCCCCGATCCAGACCCCAATTTGTTTGGATTAGCTTCAGTCTCACTTAAGCTGAAAGGATTGGGAACCACCCACCCCGAGGATGGGTGGAGAACTCCCGCAACACGTCACGCAACTCGTCACGTTTCCGTCCAAAAGGCTCAAGTCGACCGGGGCAAAGCCGAATAAAAACGGTGAAGTAGTCGACGAATCAACCACTTGCAGAGACTTCCGTGGGCGTACCGTGACGTCGGCCCCGACTTGGCGGATGGACATCCCGCCCGTCCGGTGGGCAACATCGGCGCCACCTCCCAGCCGTGCCGTGTCCATTTCGGCGCACAGAAACCCACATGAATCCTTCAGCAAGCAGGAAACGTGAATTCAGTCACGCTTCAGACAACATCGAGTCGAGGGGACGCGCCACACCCCATCGGGTGGCCCACGCACCGGGGGTGGCGGCGGTGCTGCGCGGCCTGCTGCTGAGCCTGCTGGCCGCCACCGCCCTGCCCTGGTCGACCGGCGCGCAAGCGGCCGACCGCCTGCCGCTGAAGCAGTTGCAGATCCAGAACGGCGTGAAGGCCGAGCTGACCCTGAGCGCCGCCACCGAGGGCGCTGTTCCGCTCGGACAGCCGCTGACGCTGTCGCTGCGGCTGACCGACGAACTGAGTGGCGCGCCGCTGCGCGGCCTGCGCCCGCGCATGTGGCTGAGCCGCCAGGGCGGTGACGTGGCCGAGCCCTGCACCACCCAGATCCGCCGCTACGCCAGCGGCCGGCTGGCGCAGCGCGCCGAACGCGACCTCAACAGCTTCCAGCTGCTGACGCTGAACGCGGACGCGACGATCTCGGTCATCAACCCGCTGCTGCAGCTCAACAACACCAAGCTGGAGGCGCTGATCCGCCTGCCCGGCGTCGGCACCGACTGGGTTCACGCGCGCGGGCTGGACCGCCTGTTCGTGACGCTGGCCGAGCGCGGCGAGCTGGCCATCGTCGACCTGGCCACCAACAAGCTGATCAAGACGATCGCGCTGGGCGAGGGCAAGCCGCGCCGGCTGGTGATCACGCCGGACGAACGCACCGTCTGGGTCGCGATGGACGACGGCGACCGGCTGGTCGGTGTCGACGTCGCGGCGATGGAGACCCGCCACGAGCTGAAGATCGGCGACGGCGCCCACGCGCTGAGCGCCAGCGAGGACGGCCGCCGCCTGGTCGTCACCAGCAGCGCCGCCGGCCTGGCCACGGTGGTGGACGCGCAGGCGGCCCGGGTGATCGCGCGGGTCAGCATCGCCGGCACGCCGCTGGCGGTGACGCACAGCGCGCTGGCGCGGCGCGCCTATGTCGGCAGCCTGAACATGCCGCAGATCAGCGTGATCGACCTGGAGGACGGCCGCCTGGTCAGCCGCATCGCCCTGCCGCAGCCGGTCAGCGCCGTGCGCACGGATCCGTCCGGCCGCCATGTGCTGGCGGTGCACACCGCCAGCAGCAAGCTGATGGCGATCGACGCTGCCAGCGGCCGGCTGGTCGCGCAGGCCGACGTGGTGGCCCAGCCCGACCAGATCGCCTACACCCAGCGCTTCGCCTTCATCCGCGGACTTGGCAGCAGCAGCGTCCAGATGGTCGAGCTGCGTGCGCTCGACGAGGGCCGGCTGGCGCTCAACGAACTGCCGGTGTTCCAGAAGACACCCGGCTCGATGCCCGACCAGATCGGCCCGGCCGACCTGATGGCCGCCTCGCCCGAACCCGGCGCGATGCTGCTGGGCAGCGCGCCCGACACCGCGCTGTATTACTACACCGAGGGGATGATGGCGCCACAGGGCACGTATGCCACCTACAGCCGCGCCGCGCGCGCGCTCAAGGTGGTCGACCGCAGCCTCAAGGAGACCGCCCCGGGCGTCTACACCAGCCTGGTGCGGCTCGACCGCGGCGGCCTCTACAGCCTGGCGACGCTGCTGGAGCAGCCGCGCCTGACGCACTGCTACGCGCTCGACGTCGACGACACCGGCGCGACGCCCGACGGCCGTCGCATCGACGTCACCTGGCAGCTCGGCGAGCAGACCTACACCGGCAGTTCGACCCGGCAGGCCCGCCAGACCCTGCCCGGCAATGCACGCGATACCGGCCGCGATGCCGGCCGCGACACCGCCACCCCGCGCGCCGAAGCCCGTGTCGGCGAGACCCAGGAACTGCTGGTGCGCCTGAAGGACGGCCGCACCGGCGAGCCGCTGACCGGCCTGACCGACCTGCAGGCGATGGCGCTGGAACGCCCCGGCCTGTCGCAGCAGCGCCTGTTCGCGCAGGAACAGGAACCCGGCAGCGGCGTCTACCTGATCCGCCAGCGTTACCCGCGCGCGGGCGTCTGGCGCCTGATGGTGCAGTCGCGCACGCTCGGCCTGACCTTCGACCGCTCGCCGCTGCTGGACATCGCCGTGCGCGGCCCCGAGGCCGTGCCGGCCACGCCTGATCTTGTCGCCAATGACCCGAACCGCCCTGCCCCCGCCGCCACGAACTGAGACCGCATGACCCTGATCTCCGCCCTGCACCGCACCGCCTTCGCGGCCTGCCTCGCCCTGGCCACGCTGGGCTCGGCCGGCGCTGTTGCCCAGGTGAACGCCCCGTCGACCGCCCAGGCCGATGCCGACGGCCTGCGCGTCAAGGTGCCCGATGTCGAGGTGCTGGACCAGGACGGCCGCAAGCGCCGCTTCGGCCGTGACCTGATCGCCGGCAAGCGTGTCGCCGTCAACTTCATCTTCACGTCCTGCACGACGATCTGCTCGCCGCTGAGCGCGACCTTCAAGGCGATGGACGAGGAACTGCGCCGCCGCGCCGGGCCGGATGTCCAGTTCATCTCGGTCAGCGTCGACCCGCTGACCGACACGCCCGAGGAACTGCGCAAGTTCGGCCGCAAGTTCGAGGCTGGCGCCAACTGGACCTTCGTGACCGGCTCGCGGGCCTCGATCGACGCGATCCTGAAGGCCTTCGACGTCGCCGGCGGCAGCCCCGAGGACCACTCGCCGATGGTCTGGCTGGGCCACGAGCCGAGCCAGCGCTGGGTGCGCACCTACGGCCTGGCGTCGCCCAAGCTGCTGGTCGACCGGCTGGCCGGACTGGACAAGCCGGCGCCGAAGAACGCTGCGACGGGGAACACGGGGAATGCGGCCGAAGCCGACCCGCTCGCGCCGATGCGCCAGATCGCCGGCCAGGCCGCCGGCAAGGCGGGCGTGCAGCAGGCCGCACCGGGCACACGCGGCGCCGACTACTTCACCAACCTGCCGCTGGTGACCCAGCAGCGCCCGCGGGTGCGCTTCTATGACGACCTGATCCGCGACCGCGTCGTGCTGATCACCTCGTTCTACGCCAGCTGCAAGGACGTCTGCTCGCCGGTCACGCACAACCTGGCCAAGGTCCAGGAACTGCTGGCCGACGAGGTGAAGACGCCGGTGCAGCTGGTCTCGATCACCACCGACACCGGCTTCGACACGCCCGAGGTGCTGCGCGACTACGCCCAGCGCCACAACGCCCGGCCCGGCTGGTCCTTCGTCACCGGCAAGAAGGAGAACGTCGACTGGGTGCTGCACAAGCTCGGCCTCTACCAGGAGAAGCCGGAGCAGCACACCGCCATCCTCTGGGTCGGCAACGACCGCACCGGCGCGTGGCTCAAGCTGCATGCGCTGGCCCCGCCCGAGGCCATCGTCGCCGCCGTGCGCAAGGTGCTGTGATGGCTGGCTTCCCCGGCTGGGCGGCCTTGCTGCTGACGGTGTCGGCGTCGTTGTCGGTGTCCCTGTCGACAGCCAGCGGCGCGTGGGCGCAGGCGGCATCTGGGCCCGCTGACGACCCGGCCGCGCAGGCCCGCCGCGCCGGTCGCACGCTGTTCCTGGAAGGTCGCAACCGCCACGGCGAGGCGATCCAGGCGAGCGTCGGCTCGGGCGTGTCACTGCAGGGCGAGGCGGTGGCCTGTGCGCGCTGCCACGGCGGCGACGGCGCCGGCAACCGCGAAGGCGGCCTGACCGCCCCGGCGCTGGACGCCAACACGCTGGGCCAGGCGCGTGCCGCCAGCCCCGGCCTGCTGCCACGCAGCCGCTACGACGACGCGGCGCTGCTGCGCGCGCTGCGCCAGGGCATCGACGCCGATGGGCGGCCGCTGTCGTCGGTCATGCCGCGTTTCTCGCTCACGCCGCGCGACGAGGCCGACCTGCTGGCCTACATGCGGGAGCTGGGCCGGCACGACGAACCGGATCCAGGCCTGACGCGCGAACGCATCGTCATCGGCGGCGTGCTGCCGCTGAGCGGACCGCTGGCCGCCGCCGGCCGGGCGGCCGATGCGGCGGTGCGGGCCTGTTTCGAGCAGGCCAACCGCAGCGGCGGCCTCTTCGGGCGCCAGATCGAGTGGCGACCGCAGGACGCGCTGACGGTCGGCCCGACCGAGATCGCCCGCGTGCTGCGCGAGCAGACCTTCGCCGCCGTCGCGCCGTGGTGGGGCGACCTCGGCAGCCAGGCGCTGGTCGAACGTCTGGCCGGCCTGCCGCTGGTCGGCCCGCTCGGGGCGGCCACCGAACTGGAGGCCCCGCAGCCGCAGCTGTTCGCGGTCGCGCCGCAGCTGAGCCACCAGGTCCGCAACCTGGTCGACGCGGTCGCCTGGGGTGAACTGGCCGACACGCCGTCGGTCCAGCGCCCGCAGCAGGCCCGGCTGGCGGTGATCGCCAGCCCCGCCCGCCACCACCGCGCCGCCCTGCTGGCCAGCGAACGCCAGGCGCAGAACCACCCCAACCTGCAGCTGTCGATCTGGCAGCCGCGGCTCGGCCTGTCTGAAGCTGCGCTGATGGCGGACGCCCAACGCTGGCTGGCCAGCCTGCCGCCCCAGGATGCCGTTCTGGTGCTCGGACCGCCCGGATGGCTGCAAACCATTGCTTCTCGTCTTGTCAAGCCAGACCCGAATGGGTCGACCCGATCGGGCACAGCCGGCCAGCCGCCTGAAACGCTGCTGTTGGGCGCCTTCGCCGAACAAGGTGCCGCCGTGCTGGACTGGCCGGCCGCCCTGCGCGCGCCGCTGCGCCTGAGCCACACCGTCCCGGAAGACGCGCCGCCCGACCCGGTGCCGCTGCGTCAGGCGCTCGCCAGCGTCGGCGCCGACCTGAGCCATCCCGCCGTCCAGAGCCTCGCGCACGCCGCGGCCTGCCTCACGGTCGAGGGCCTGCGCCGGGCTGGCCGCGAGCCCAGCCGCAGCCGCCTGCGCCAGGCACTGGAGGAGGTGCGCGACTTCCGCACCGGCGTGGTCGGGCCGCTGAACTACTCGCGCCAGAACCACGTCGGCAGCACCGGCAGCGCCATCGTGCGCATCTCGGCCGATGGGCGACGCCTCGAAACGGTGCGCGAATGGCGCACGCCGCAGAGCTGGTGAATTCAGACAGAGTTCATCAGCTGAACCGGAACCTTCAAGAAACGTCGCATTGGCGCATCAATTCAGGTTCTGTTCGGGAACTGCATCACGCGGCTTTCCCCAACTTGGGGGTCGGAACCGTCTGAAGACTTCCTGAAGGTTGGCACCCGGAAGACACTGCGTTCAGCTGAAGTTGTTCTTCAGATTCAGAACGCAGCACCGAAGGAATGCCGATGAAAACCCGAACCCTCGCCGCAGCGATCGCCCTGATCCTCGGGACCGCCAGCCAGCCGCTGCTGGCGGCGATCTGCAAGCCCAACGCCGCCACGCCGTTCTCGGCTTCGGCACCCGATCCGGTGCACGGCTTCCCCGGCGTGCTGGCCGATTCCGAGGGCGTCAGCCTCGTGATCTGCAACGCCGTGACCGACCCGGGCGGCGCCGGTGGCTGCTTCTACGACCCGGCCATCCCCGGCAACGCCTTCTCCGAGGCGATCGGTTTCGGTGCCGAGGCGTTCTGGTTCCTGTCCCAGTCCACCTTCTCGGACGGCGCCGGCACCAACGTGCTGGTGGTGATGGGCGCCGAATCGGCCTTCGCGGCCGAGGTGCCCAACCCGGGCGAGCAGTTCCCGTTCACCCGCCTGCGGGTGCGCATCGACGCGCCGGTGGCCGGTGTCTACACGCTGACCCACCCTTACGGCCAGAAGACCTGGACGGTGACGGCGCCGGGCCGCCGCGCCATCAACGACACCGCCGACATCCAACTGTTCCCCGCGCCGGCCGTGGTGCTGAACGACGGCGACGTGCCGGCGCGGACCAACCAGGGCGTCGTCGGCCCGTGGCTGCGCTGGACCACCTCCAGCGCCGACGGCCTGCTGGCTGGCGAACGGCTGGCGCCGGCCGGCTACCTCGGCGACGGCGTGACGCCGCACACCGTGGTGGGCAGCCCCTGCGGCACCAACCACGTCGAGCTGGTCGTGACCGACCTGAACACCGGCGCCGAACTGCGCCGCCTGCGTTCCGACCTGTTCACGGTGCAGGGCAAGCTCGCGCCCGATGCCGCGCGCATCACGCCGCTGACGGTCGACAGCGCGTATTACTCGAAGAACGGCGCCAACGTGAAGGTGCACGTCTTCGCCACCGCCCCGACCACTGCCCGAGTCAACGCGCAGGCGCTGGACGTCGTCGCCGGTTCGCCCGACAGCGTGCTGGGCAGCGCGACGCTTGCCAGCGAGGGCACCGGCCGCTTCTACGCGACGCTGCAGGCGTCCACCACCGGCAACCTGCCCGAGGCCCTGGTCGTGCAGGCCGACAACTCGCCGACCAGCCCGTCGCGCTCGCAGCGGGTCGTGCTGACCGACCTGGTCACGATCGGCTCGGCCAGCGCCAGCTGCGCCAGCGCCACCACGAACTGCACCGTCAGCGTCTCGGCCACGTCGAGCGACCCGGACGCCGTGCTGACCCTCGACCTGGGCGGCGGCCGCACGGCCAGCGCGGTGTCGGGCACCGGCACGACCTTCACGCTGCCCGGGCTGACGGGGCTGCCGGCCACCGTCAAGGTGAGCTCCGACCGCAAGGGCGCCGCCCGCAAGTCGCTGACGATCAACTGAACCCCGAGAGACCCGCCATGCAACGCAAACTCATCGTCGCCCTGGTCGCAGGTGCGCTCGAGATCTACGCCGCCAGCGCCTCGGCGCAGGCCGCCGTCAGCTGCACGTCGACCGAGGGCCCGCGCCCCTTCGTCGTCGGCCAGCTCAACCCGGTCACCGGCTACGGCGAATACGTCAAGGACATCAACGGCCTGGCCCTGCAGATCTGCAAGGACCCGAACCTCTGCTTCTTCGACCCGCAGGTGCCGGGCAACCTGCAGTCCGAGCAGACCGGCACCGGCGCCGAGTCCTTCTTCTGGCTCGCCGACAGCGTCACCGAGGACGCGGTCACCGGCTTCGAGCTGCGCTTCGTGATGGCCGCCGAGGCGACCTACACGGTCGAGGAGCCGACCGCCGGCGAACAGCTGACGTTCACCCGCTTCCGCGTGCGGATGAACACCGACCAGCTCGGCCGCTACCGCATCCACCACCCCTGGGGCACGCACGAGGTGCTGGTCGAGGCGATCGACGCGGCCGGCTGGGAGGTCAACGAGACCTTCGACATCGCCTTCCGCCCGGGCCAGACCGATGCCTGCGGCAAGGTCGGGCCGTGGCTGCGCTGGACCGAACCGGGTGACGCGGGCCACCGCCCCGGCGAGGCCGCGCCGCCGGCCGGCTACATCGGTGATGGCGCCACCTTCCACACCGTCAAGGGTGGCAGCGTGCGCAACTTCGTCGAGATCGAGGCGGTCGCGCTGAACGACGAGACGCCGGTCAACTTCGCGGTCGTCGGCGGCCAGCCGAGCCACCGCATCCGCAACGACCTGTTCACCGTCCAGGGCCAGCTCTGGGACGGCGACACGCAGGCCGTGCTGGCCTCGGATCGTGTCACCTATCGCCGCGCGGCCGGCACCAACGACACCCGCATCGACGCCTTCGCGACCTCCGGCACCGACAGCTCGGTGACGATCAAGGACGTCACGACGACCGTCGCCAGCGGCACCGGCATCACCACCGCCGTCGCGCTGGACCACAGCGCCGACGTGTTCTCGACCGCTCGCGGCATCGGCGTTCGTAGCGCCACGACCGCCCTGCCGATCGGCATGGAACTGGTCGCCAACGGCAAGGCCGCAGACGGCAGCGTCGGCCAGGCGACCCGGCTGGTGCGCGGCCTGACCGACTCGGTCGTGATCCAGCAGGCCGACTACGACCCGAGCGCCGGCGTGCTGACGGTGCGCGCCACGTCCAGCGACGCCACGGTCGCCCAGTCCCGCCTGATCATCGAGGAGACCGCCACGGCCGCCAACGGCGCGCCGATCGTCACCCGCGTGCCGCCCGGCACGGTCACCGTGCAGTCGCCGGCCGGCGGCAGCGACACGGCGCCCGTCCGCGTGGTCGATGCGGTCGCGCTGCAGGCACCGACCCACGCCGCGGCGACGCGCCAGACCGGCTCGATCCTGGTCACCTGGCAGGACAGCAGCAACGAGTTCGGCTACCAGATCAAGCGCTACCTGAACGGTTCGGCGACCGCGACGACCCTGCCGGCCGCGATCGGGGCGGACGTCACCCAGTTCGCCGACACCGGCATCGCCGACGACAACACCTATGCCTACCGGGTCGTGGCGGTGCGGGGCAACGAGACGGCCGAATCCAACCTGACCACCCCGGTTGTCGTGCCCATCCTGGCGCCGACGATCACGGCGGTGCGGCAGGCGGCGGTCAATCCGACGACCTCGCTGACGGTGACCTGGAGCCGCGTCTCGACCAGCCTGCGCGCCTACCGCATCTACCGCAGCGACGCGAACGGGCTCAACGAGGTGCTGGTCGGCAACGTCGCCGCCGGTCAGGCGATGACCTACACCGACACCGGCCTGGCGGTGAACACGGCCTACACCTACCGCATCGAGGTGGTCGGCAACACCGGCAACGCCAGCTCGGCGACGCTGTCGGGCCGCACGGCCAGCGCCGTCAACACGCTGTCGGCGCCGGCCAGCCTGACGGCCACGATCGACCCCAACAACGCCAACTCGGCCATCCTGCGCTGGACCGACACGGCGACCAGCGAGACCGGCTACCGCATCACCCGCCAGCGCCACACCCATGACGCGACCACCGGCGTGTTCGCGGCCACGGCGACCGACTCGGTCACGGTCAACACCGTCAACCTGCAGACCTACAACCGCAACATCGGCACCGTCGCCAGCAACCTGGCGCGCGGCCTGGCCAACCCGGGCGTGTTCCGCTACGTGGTCACGCCGGTCAATGGCGGCACGGTGGGCGACGGCAGCACGTCAGGCTTCATCTACAACGGCACCGTCCCGGCTCCGGGCGGCGTGACGGCCGGCGCCAACGCGCTGACCTTCACCCAGCCGGGCGGCGCGGGCAATGCCGGTATCGCCAGCTACGTGGCGCAGTACTGCATCGGCAACGCGACGACCTGCACGGCCAACACGAGCAACTGGGTCAACCTGGGCTCGGTGGCCCGCACGACCACCGCGTCGCCGACCATCGCCTACACCGCCCTGCCCGCCGGCACCAACAGCTACCGCTTCCGCGTGCGCAGCGCGACCCCGGTGGAGGTCGGCGCGAACTCGCCCTGGGTGATGAGCACGGTGCGCACGGTCACGCGCTGACCATTCCCTCGCGGGTCCGTCGGTGAGAACATGGCGGGCAGAACCCAAGGCAGACCGCCCTGGGTCCTGCTCCCCGCACCCTGTCTTCCCAGGAGGCTCACGATGGACCCGCGCCCGAACCCGAATTCGCCGACCGACCGGCACGAAGGCTGGGACACCTGGTTGCACCAGCAGCAACGCTACTGGCACGAATGGATGGAGGCGGGCCAGCTCTGGCTGTCCTGGTGGGTCTCGACGCTGCCGCCGGTGAACTGGCCGCCAGCCGGTCAGGTGCTGCCGCCCGAACTGCCGCGCGCCGGTGCAGTCCCGCCGGTCGACACCGCCACGAACACGCGCCCGGCGGCGGTCACCCCGAAGGCCGCGCCGGCCCGCAAGCCACGCGCGGCGGCGCAGCGTCACCACTGAGTCACGGACGCGGCTGCGGCCGCGCCCCGGCGTGACTCAGAGCGCCTGGATCGCCTGGACCTTCAGACGGCCGGACCAGTCCTTGCCCTTGCGCGCCCGCTTGTTGGCGTAGGGCTGCAGCGCGACGGTGCGCAGGTCCTCGTCACGCGCCTGGCCGTTGCGGCCGATCACGGTGATGCGCACGCCGGCCGCATAGGTCGTCGCGCCGGCCAGCGCGTCGCCGTCCTCCAGCGACATCAGCATCAGCCCGCGGCCCCCGCCGGGCTGGTGCTTCAGGTCGTCCAGCGCGAAGGTCAGCAGCGCGCCCTTGACGCTCAGGCAGGCCACCTGGCGGTGGTCGGCCTGCACACGCACGGGCGAGAGCCAGGTCTCGCCGGCTTCGAGCGTCAGGAAGGCCTTGCCGCCCTTGTTGCGCCCGGTCATGTCGCCGACCTTGGCCAGCAGGCCGGTCGCGCCGCTGTGCGCGATCAGCAGCGTCGTGTCGGCCGCCGCAGCCAGGTAGTGCAGCGGCTGCGTGCCGGCCTCCAGCTCGATCAGGCTGGTGATGGGCACGCCGTCGCCACGTGCGCCCGGCAGCTGGCTGACCGGCACCGAATAGACCCGGCCGTTGCTGCCCATGACGATCAGCGGATCGACCGTGCGGCATTCGAAGGTGCCGTACAGCGCGTCGCCGGCCTTGAACGCGAAGCCGCCGGGCTCGTGGCCGTGGCCGGTGCGCGCGCGCACCCAGCCCTTCTGGCTGACGACGACCGTGACCGGCTCGTCGATCACCTTGACCTCGGCGACGGCCTTCTTCTCGGCCTGGATCAGCGTGCGGCGCTCGTCGCCGTGGGCCTTCGCGTCGGCCTCGATCTCGCGGATCAGCACGCGCTTGAGCGAGCCCGGGTTGGCGAGGATGTCCGACAGCTTGGCTTCCTCGCCGCGCAGCTCGGCCAGTTCCTGCTCGATCTTGATGCCCTCCAGCCGCGCCAGCTGGCGCAGCCGGATCTCGAGGATGTCCTCGGCCTGGCGGTCGCTCAGGCTGAAGCGGGCGATCAGCGCGGGCTTGGGCTCGTCGCTCTCGCGGATCAGGCGGATCACCTCGTCGATGTTGAGCAGCACCAGCTGCCGGCCTTCGAGCACGTGGATGCGGTCGCGCACACGGCCCAGCCGGTGTTCGGTGCGGCGGCGCACCGTCGTCTGGCGGAAGCCGACCCACTCGGTCAGGATCTGGCGCAGGCTCTTTTGGGTCGGCCGGCCGTCGGCGCCGACCATCGTCAGGTTGATCGGCGCGGAGCTTTCCAGGCTGGTGTGCGCCAGCAGCGTGGTGATCAGCTCCTGCTGGCTGACGGTGCGGCTGCGCGGCTCGAACACCAGGCGCACCGGCGCGTCCTTGCTGGACTCGTCGCGCACGCCGTCGAGCACCGCCAGCAGCGTCGTCTTGAGCTGCAGCTGCTCGGCGCCAAGCGCCTTCTTGCCGGCCTTGATCTTCGGGTTGCTGAGTTCCTCGATTTCCTCGAGCACCTTCTGGCTGCTGGTGCCCGGCGGCAGTTCGGTGACGATCAGCTGCCACTGGCCACGCGCCAGGTCCTCGATCTTCCAGCGCGCGCGCACCTTCAGCGAGCCGCGCCCGGTGCGGTAGGCCTCGCGGATGTCGGCCGGGCTGCTGATGATCTGGCCGCCGCCGGGGTAGTCCGGGCCGGGCAGCAGCTCGGCCAGCGCGTCGTCGCCCAAGGCCTCGTCGCGGATCAGCGCGACGGCGGCGGCGGCGACCTCGCGCAGGTTGTGGCTGGGCACCTCGGTGGCCATGCCGACCGCGATGCCGGAGGCGCCGTTGAGCAGCACGAAGGGCAGCCGCGCCGGCAGCTGGCGAGGCTCCTCGGTCGAGCCGTCGTAGTTGGGCACGTAGTCGACGGTGCCCTCGTCGATCTCGTCGAGCAGCAGGCGCGAGATCGGCGTCAGCCGCGCTTCGGTGTAGCGCATCGCCGCTGCGCCATCGCCGTCACGCGAGCCGAAGTTGCCCTGGCCGTCGATCAGCGGGTAGCGCAGGCTGAAGTCCTGCGCCATGCGCACCAGCGCGTCGTAGGCGGCGGTGTCGCCGTGCGGGTGGTAGCGGCCCAGCACGTCGCCGACGACGCGGGCGCTCTTGACAGGCTTGGCACCGGCGTTGCCGGAGAAGGCCAGCCCCATGCGCTGCATCGCGTAGAGGATGCGGCGCTGCACCGGCTTCTGGCCGTCGCAGACATCGGGCAGGGCCCGGCCCTTGACGACACTGAGCGCGTATTCGAGGTAGGCCCGCTCGGCGTAGTGGGCAAGCGTGAGGGCGTCGGCGTCGCTGCCCGGGGCGGGCGGCGGCGGCGGCGCGAAGTCCATCGGAGTCTGTTGCATCGTCCCGCGAGGTCGGCCCGTGTGCCTTGCGGCCGGGTCAAGCTTGAAAGGCGCGGGATCTTAGCGTCGCCCCGTGTCAGCCCTGCAGCGAGCCCTGCAGGCGGAAGGCGCGCTCGGCGGCCAGCTGTTCCTGCAGGTTCTGGCGCTCGCGCTCGTGCTGGCCCAGCGCCTGCGCCAGCTCGGCGCGGCCGGAGGCCACCTGCTTGCGCAGCATCTCGATCTCCTCGCGATGCTTCTGGCGCTCGGTCATCAGCGCGCGGCGCACGCCCTCGGCCTTGGCCAGGTCGCCGTTGACGCGCATCAGCATCTGGCTGAGTTCGCGGATCTGGCGGTCGCGCTCGTTGATGCGCGCCTGCATGCCGGCGGCGTCGGCGGTGGTCTTGTCGAGCGCGACGTTGGCCTCCCAGCGCGCCGCCTCCAGCGCGGCCAGCGCGGCGTCGTTCTCGGCGCTGACGCTGTAGAGCTGCTCGGTGTGACGGAACTCGAGCTCCATCCGGGTCGCCTCGGTGCGCGCCACCCAGAAGCGCCGCGCCACCGAGACGCCGATCAGCACGCCCAGCACGGCGGCGAGCAGCAGGAAGATCCAGAGTTGGGCCAGCAGGAACATGGTCGTGACCTAGGTGATGGGTTGCGTTGGGGGGCTCAGCGCGCCGACAGGGACGCGAGCCGGAATTCGACACGGTTGCGCGACGCCGGACGCGGCACCGGGCGGGGCGCGACCTGCGGCGCGCTGGCCTCGGCCAGCACGGCGGAGGCGGCCACCGAGGCGTCGGAAGCGGCCAGCGCCGCGGCACTCGCGGCGGCATTCGCCTGGACGATGGCCGACTCGATCGCCTCGGGCTGCTGCGCGACCGCCTCGATCTGGCGCGCCGGCACGCCCTCGACCATCAGCGCCGCCGCGATCACCGCCGCGCGGCGTTCGCCCAGGCTGACGTCACCACGACGCGGGCCGATGCCGTCCAGCGGCGCCTCGACCACGAGCCGCCAGTCCTTGCACTGCATCGCCAGCGCAGCCAGCTGCTGCACCACCACGCCGGTGCCACGTTCGAGCGTCGCCATGCCGGGACGGAAGCGCAGCGGGCGGGTCTCCTGGACGGTCTGGAAGGCCTTCAGGCAGGCGGCCATCGACGGGCCACGCACGGGGGTCTTGTCGGCGACCCGGCCGGCACCCGGCGGCGCCAGCTCGGCCAGCAGATCGACCTCGGGCTCGGGCGGCGGCGGCGGCGCGGTCGGCCGCGGCGGCAGGACCTCGTTGACCTGGGTGCGGTCCTCGAGCCGCCAGAACACGCCCGGCACGCCGGCATAGGGCTCGGTGACCTCGCGGGCGACATCCATCAGCGCGGTCCGGCTGGCCGGGTTCGGCGCCGTGCCGACCAGCACGCCGATGCTGTCGTTCACCTTCAGGCGCGCCCAGCCGTGACCGGCATCGGCCAGTGCCTGGTTGATGCGGCCTTCGGCCAGCTGGCGCAGCGCGTCGGGCCGGCCCTGGCCGTGCGCGAACACCGCCCAGCCCAGCACCGCGACGCCCATTGCACACAGCACGACGTCCCACCCCACCGCTCGCCCCGTTCGGGCTCTTTCCACGATCTTCTACCCCGCTGCTTGTTCAGTTCCGGAACCGCTTTTCCACTCGGGAGCGGCGCCGCAACAAAATGTAGTGTCATCCGACACGTTTGCCGGCACCGCAAACGCTTGCGACCCGCAGGCGCGGGGGCCGTCGGCCGTGATGCTTCACCGGTTTGCAGGATCAAGACGCCGAGACCGCCGGCGCGGATGCGGACACGCCACATCCACGCCGTCCGGAAGGCGCGCCCGACGCCTCAGACCGCGAACGGCTGGTCGGCCACCAGGATCGATGTCGCCGCGATCGACGTCACCCCCGTCAGCGTGGCAAACCGCACCGCACCCGCACCGCCTGCCCCGTCGGCGTCGTAGTACAGCGCGCCGGTCGAGGTGTTGAAGATCACGTGGTCGTTGGCATCCCCGGCCGTGACGACGCCCGCGCCCTGGCGCAGCATCGTCGCGTCGAGCGTGACGTTGTGCAGGCCGATGCCGGCGAACACGGCGGCGTCCAGCACCAGCCGGTCACCGCTGCTGAAGTCGCTGATCGTGTCGACGTTGTCGTTGCCGGCCAGGCCGATCAGGGTGTCGTTGCCGGCCAGGCCGACGATCGTGTCATCCCCCGCCGTACCCTGCAGCAGGTTGGCCTGCGCGTCGCCCTGGATGACCAGCGCGTGTGCATAGGCCCGCAGGTCGAGGGTCGGCGGCAGGGGCAGGGACGCATCGCTGGCGGCGGGCAGGTGACGGGCGTCGAAACGCACGGGCGTGAAATTGCCGTTGACCTGGCGGGAGGCCGCCACGGCAACGCCGGTCGCCTCGGACAGCACGCGGACGAACTCGTCACCGGAATCGCCCTGGCCGATCTCGCAGCCATACAGCAGGATCTGGCCGTCCTGGGCCAGCGCCTGGCCGATGCCGGTCCACGCCATCGGGTCGCGGCGCACGGCCTCCGCATCGATGACGTCGCCGCCGAGCCGCAGGCAACCCGGCGCGCCGTGCGAGACGATCTGCAGCGATGTCAGGTCGGCCAGGCTCGCCGCGGCGATCCAGACCTGCTCGATACCCGGCGAACCGGTGTCGAGCATCACGATCACGCTGTTCAGCGGCAAGCTGCCGAGGAATTGCCACGGTTCCTGCACCGCACGGTCAACACACACCAGATGGCGAATGGCCTCGTTCATGCTCACGCTCCCGAAAAGAATGACAAACGATTCTTCGGGCAACGCCGCAACCGAGGCAGGTAATCGCCTGCAATCTCTGCGTGGAATCCCCCTCGAATCAGCCGGAGGTATCGACCCGAAAAGCCGATCGCCCCTCTATGACAATGATTCTTATGAGGATTTAATATGTACGACACCCCGCAATCGGGGGTGTCGGGTGATTTTTTTCAGACGGAGACCGCTACTTCGTTCAGCCAGTCAAATCCATGTTTGAAGAAACAAGGTTTCCCTGATTTGTCTTCCCAGACATACCTGAGTGAAGACCGGGAATCCAGAAGAGGTTTTATCTCAAACCCACCCGGATCTACCCAAACAAACTGGCCAAGCCCTGAAACGGTCAAACCCGGGTCAGATATCCACCTCGACGCTGTCGCCGTGCAGTTCCATCAACGCACGCCGGGAGGCGGCTTCGCCCTTGCCCATCAGCTTGTCCATCGCCTCGACCGTGGCGCCGAAGTCGACCGAGCCCCAGTCGACCCGCAGCAGTCGGCGGGTGTCGGGGTTGAGGGTGGTTTCCCAGAGCTGCTCGGCGTTCATCTCGCCCAGGCCCTTGAAGCGGCTGATGGTCCAGCTGCCCTCGCGGGCGCCTTCCTTGCGCAGCTTGTCGAGCGTGGCCTGCAGTTCGCCCTCGTCGAGCGCGTAGAGCTTGACCGCCGGCTTGCGGCCACGCGCCGGGGCGTCGATGCGGAACAGCGGTGGCTTGGCCACGAAGATGTGGCCGGTCTCGATCAGCTTGGGGAAGTGGCGGAAGAACAGCGTCAGCAGCAGCACCTGGATGTGCGAGCCGTCGACGTCGGCGTCGCTGAGGATGCAGACCTTGCCGTAGCGCAGCCCGCTCAGGTCGGGCTGGTCGTCGGGGCCGTGCGGGTCGACGCCGATGGCCACGGCGATGTCGTGGATCTCGGTGTTGGCGAACAGGCGGTCACGTTCGACCTCCCACGAGTTCAGCACCTTGCCGCGCAGCGGCAGCACGGCCTGGGTCTCCTTGTCGCGGCCCATCTTGGCGCTGCCGCCGGCCGAGTCGCCCTCGACCAGGAAGACCTCGTTGAGGCTCAGGTCGCGGCTCTCGCAGTCGGTCAGCTTGCCCGGCAGCACGGCCACGCCGGAGCCCTTGCGCTTCTCGACCTTCTGGCCGGCGCGCTGGCGGGCCTGGGCCTGGCGGATCACCAACTCGGCCAGCTTCTTGCCGTGTTCGACGTGCTGGTTCAGCCACAGCTCGAAGGCCGGTCGCACGAAGGCGGTGACCAGCCGCAGCGCGTCGCGGCTGTTCAGGCGTTCCTTGGTCTGGCCCTGGAACTGCGGGTCCAGCACCTTGGCCGACAGCACGAAGCTGGCGCGGCCGAAGACGTCGTCGGGCATCAGCTTGACGCCCTTGGGGCACAGCGCGTGCAGCTCGACGAAGCCCTTGACGGCCTGGAACAGACCGTCCTTCAGGCCGGCCTCGTGGGTGCCACCGGCCACCGTCGGGATCAGGTTGACGTAGCTCTCGCGCAGGTTGGTGCCGTCCTCGCAGAAGGCGACGCTCCAGGCGGCGCCCTCGCCTTCGGCGAAGTTCTCGGTCTCGCCGGAACCGGCGTACTGCTCGCCCTCGAACGGCGGGATCAGCGCGTCGCTGGCCAGGTTCTGGCGCAGGTAGTCGCCCAGGCCGCCCTGGTACAGCCAGGTCTGCGTCTCGCCGGTCTTCTCGGTCGTCAGCGTGACGGTCACGCCGGGCATCAGCACGGCCTTGCTGCGCAGCAGGTGGACCAGCTCGTGGCGCGGCAGCTCGGCGCTCTCGAAGTATTTCGGATCGGGCCAGACGCGTACCGAGGTGCCGCTGCGCCGTTCGCCGCTGACCATCGGCCGGATCTGCAGCGGCTCGATCACGTCGCCGCCGGAGAACACCAGCGTGGCGACCTGCTTCTCGCGGTGGACCTGCACCTGCAGCCGCGTCGACAGCGCGTTGGTGACGCTGACGCCCACGCCGTGCAGGCCGCCCGAGAAGCTGTAGGCGCCGCCGGAGCCCTTGTCGAACTTGCCGCCGGCATGCAGCCGCGTGAAGACGATCTCGACCACCGGCACCTGTTCTTCGGGGTGCAGGCCCACGGGGATGCCGCGGCCGTCGTCGTCGACGCTGATCGAGCCGTCGGCATGCAGGGTCAGGGCGATGCGCTTGCCGTGGCCGGCCAGGGCCTCGTCGGCGGCGTTGTCGATGACCTCCTGGACAATGTGCAGGGGGTTGTCGGTGCGGGTGTACATGCCCGGTCGCTGCTTGACCGGCTCTAGGCCCTTGAGGACGCGGATGGAGGCCTCGCCATAGGCGGGACTGGACTTCGGTGAGGTCGACATGGCGGCGGATTCTAGGCAGCCACCCCAACCGGCCCGGCCGCGCCGGGCTGTCACGCCAGGACACATTCCCGCGCCCGGCCCGAGGCTTCGGTTGTCGGCCGGGTGCTAGCCTTCGGCCGTTTTGTGCACTCGCAGCAAACCTGAAAGGAAGTCCCATGCAAGCTCGTCTGAAGTTCATCGCCGGCGTCACCCTGCTGGCCTGCGGCGCGGCCCACGCGGCCGACATCAACGCCATCGGCAGCCTGAGCCAGAGCCAGTTCCGCCAGCTCAGCGAGGACCTCGGCGCGGCCGTGTCCTACAAGGCCATGACGCCGGCCGAGGGCCTGGGCCTGATCGGCTTCGACATCGGCATCGGCATGACCGGCACCAAGCTCGAGAACACCGCCGCGCTGACAGCCGCCGCCGGCGGTTCGAGCGTGCCGTCGACGCTGCCGCTGGTCAGCGTGCGGGCGGTCAAGGGCCTGCCGTTCGGCGTCGACGTCGGCGTGGCGCTGGGCAGCGTGCCGGGCAGCAACGTGCGCACCCGTGGCGGCGAACTGCGCTGGGCCTTCGTCGGCGGCGGCATGCTGACGCCGGCCATCGCGGTGCGTGCGGCCATCAACAACCTGGCCGGCGTCAACCAGCTGAACGTCGACACGACCAGCCTCGACGTCTCGATCTCCAAGGGCTTCGTGATGTTCACGCCCTATGCCGGCATCGGCACCGTCCAGGTCCGGACCTCCGCGCCCGGCACGGCGCTGGCCGGCGAGCGCTTCACGCAGCAGAAGGTGTTCGGCGGCGTGAACATCAACCTCGGCCTGATGAACCTGGCGCTCGAGACCGACAAGACCGGCAAGGCCGCGAGCTACGGCGCCAAGGTCGGCCTTCGCTTCTGAGCGTCCGGTCACGTCGCCCGCGCGCCGGGGCCGCTTTGGCTACAGTGCGCGGATGTCGTCACACCAAGCCGTTGCCGCCCCCCGCCTGTCGATGCAGCAGGTGCTGCTGTGCGGGGCCCTGATCGTCACGCTGTCGATGGGCATCCGCCACGGCTTCGGCCTGTGGCTGGGGCCGATCACCACCGAGCGTGGCTGGACCCGCGAGACCTTCGCCTTCGCGCTGGCGATCCAGAACCTGGCCTGGGGCGTCTCCGGCCCGATCGCCGGCATGCTGGCCGACCGCTACGGCGCCCTGCGCGTGCTGATCGGCGGCAGCGTGCTGTACGCCGCCGGCCTGGTGCTGATGGCGCTGGCGACCAACGGCCTGGCCTTCACCGGCAGCGCCGGCCTGATGATCGGCATCGCGCAGTCGGGCTGCACCTATGCCGTCGTCTACGGCGTGATCGGCCGCCAGATCGACCCGTCGCGGCGCTCGTGGGCGATGGGCGTGGCCGCTGCAGCCGGCTCGTTCGGCCAGTTCCTGATGGTGCCGGTCGAGAACTTCCTGATCTCCAGCCTGGGCTGGCAGCAGGCGCTGTTCGTGCTGGGGATGCTGGCGCTGGTGATCGTCCCGCTGGCCTGGGGCCTGAAGGAGCCGCCGGCCGCCAGCCCGGGCAACACCGTGCAGCAGAGCATCGGCGCGGCCCTGCGCGAGGCCTTCGGCTACCGCAGCTTCCAGCTGCTGATGGCCGGCTACTTCGTCTGCGGCTTCCAGGTCGTCTTCATCGGCGTCCACATGCCGAGCTACCTGAAGGACCACGGCCTGGCGCCCGAGGTGGCGACCGGCGCGCTGGCACTGATCGGCCTGTTCAACGTCTTCGGCACCTACGCGGCCGGGGCGCTGGGCCAGAAACTCGCCAAGCGGCACATCCTCGCGACGATCTACGGCCTGCGTTCCGTGGCGATCGTGATCTTTCTGAACGTGCCGCTGACGCCGATCAGCGTCTACATCTTCTCGGCCGTGATGGGCGTGTTGTGGCTGTCGACCGTGCCACCGACCAACGCGATCGTGGCCCAGGTCTTCGGCGTGCGCTACCTGTCGATGCTGGGCGGCTTCGTGTTCTTCAGCCACCAGATCGGCTCCTTCATGGGCGTCTGGCTGGGTGGCCGTCTGTACGACAGCACCGGCAGCTACGACGTGGTCTGGTGGATCGCGGTGGCGCTGGGCATCTTCGCCGCGCTGGTGAACCTGCCGGTGCGGGAGACGGCCATCGCGCGCCCGACGGCGGTGCCGGCATGAACCCGCTCGATCACCTGCCGCCGCAACCCGATCCGGTGCCGGGACTGCCGCGCTGGCTCAAGCGGACGATGGCCGGTCTGGCCATCGCCGGCGTGCTGGCCGCCGTCGGCCTGAGTTACCTGCGCACGGAGATGGTGGTCGACCTGGCCAACCGCCTCTGGGCCTGTTTCTGATGATGCCCGCCCCGTCCGATTGGGTGCTGCGCCACACCCGCGACCTGGCGCCCGGCCGCACCGTGCTGGACCTGGCCTGCGGCAGCGGCCGGCATGTGCGCTGGCTGGCCGGACAAGGGCACCAAGTCACGGCACTGGACCGCGATGCGGCGGCGCTGGCGACGCTGGCCGGCATCGCCGCCGAACGCATCGAGGCCGACATCGAGGCCGGCCCCTGGCCGCTGGCGGATCGCCGCTTCGACCTGGTGGTGGTGACGAACTACCTGTGGCGGCCGCTGTTGCCGGCCATCACGGCCTGCGTCGCGCCGGGCGGCCGGCTGGTCTACGAGACCTTCGCGCTGGGCCACGAACAGTTCGGTCGACCGAGCCGGCCGGACTTCCTGCTGCGCCCGGGCGAACTGCTCGGCCTGGCGGACACGCAACTGCAGGTCGGCGCCTACGAGGACGGCCTGCTCGACGAGCCGCTGCGGCGGGTCCAGCGCGTCGTGCTCGACCGTGTCGGCGCGGACGGCACCCGGTCCGTTCTGCGGCTCTGACACGACACACGCCCACCCCCGCCCGAGCCGTCAGGCTCGTGTGAACCCGGCCGCTAGAATCGCCGGCTCGCAAGGAAACCCGCCCATGAATCCGATTGTTGGCAGCATCGTCGCGCTCGTGACGCCGATGCAAGAAGACGGCAGCGTCGACTATCCCGCTCTGCGCCGCCTGATCGACTGGCACATCGCCGAAGGCACCGCCTGCATCGGCGTGGTCGGCACCACCGGCGAGTCACCGACGGTGTCGGTCGACGAGCACTGCGAAATCATCCGCGTGGCCGTCGAACAGACGGCTGGCCGCGTGCCGGTGATGGCCGGCGCCGGTGGCAACTCCACCCGCGAGGCGATCGAGCTGGCGAAGTTCGCCAAGTCGGTCGGCGCCGACTGCACGCTCAGCGTCGTGCCCTACTACAACAAGCCTTCGCAGGAAGGCATCTACCAGCACTTCCGCGCGATCGCCGAGGCGGTCGACATCCCGACGGTGCTCTACAACGTGCCCGGCCGGACCGTTGCGGACATGCAGCCCGAGACCACGCTGCGGGTCGCCCGCCTGCCCGGCGTCATCGGCGTCAAGGAAGCGACCGGCAACATCGAGCGCGCCTGCTGGCTGATCAAGCAGGCCCCGAAGGGCTTCTCGATCTACTCCGGCGATGACGGCACCGCGATCGCGCTGATGCTGCTCGGCGGCCACGGCAACGTCAGCGTCACGGCCAACGTCGCGCCGCGCGCGATGGCCGACCTGTGCCGCGCGGCGGTCGCGGGTGATGCCCGCACCGCCACCGAGATCCACTTCAAGCTGCTGGGCCTGCACAAGCTGCTGTTCGCCGAGCCCAACCCGACGCCGGTCAAGTGGGCGATGGCCCGCATGGGCCTGTGCGGCGGCGCGCTGCGCCTGCCGATGGTCCCGATGAGCGCGAACCTCGAGGCCGGTCTCGAACAGGCCATGCGCGAAGCCGGCCTGATCTGACCGATGACGATGACGATCTCCCGCTCGAACACGACCCGCAAGATCCCGCTGGCCGCGCCGCTGCTGGCCTTGCTGGCCGCCCAAGGTCTGGCCGGCTGCCAGGCCATCTCCAACACCTTCGGCAGCGCCAAGGTCGACTACCAGTCGAACGCGCAGGCGCCGGGCACGCTGTCGGTGCCGCCCGACCTGACGCAGCTGTCGAGCGATCCGCGCTACCAGCCGCCCACCGGCGCCCCGATCAGCGCCAACGCGCTGCAGGGCGCTGCCCAGGCCGCCGCCGCAAGGCCGGCGACCACGGCGCCGTCGGCGGCGGCAGCGCCGGTGGTGGCGCCGTCGGGCGATGCCTCGCTGCGCATCGAGCGCATCGGCAACCAGCGCTGGCTCGTCAGCAAGCAGACGCCCGAGCAGCTCTGGCCGCGTCTGCAGGAGTACTGGCGCAGCAACGGCTACACGCTGACGACCGACAAGCCCGAGCTCGGCCTGATCGAGACCGACTGGAAGCAGAACCGCGCCAAGCTGCCGCAGGAAGGCCTGAGCCGTCTGCTGGCCAAGGCTTTCGACGGCCTGTCCGACAGCGGCGAGCGCGATCGCTACCGCATGCTGGTGGAACGCAGCAGCCAGGGCACCGAGATCTCGATCTCGCACACCGGCGCCTCGCAGGTCGTGGCCGCCGACAACCGGACCTCGGCGAACCTGGTGCGCTGGCAGACCCGGCCGTCCGATCCGAGCCTGGAAGCCGAGATGCTGGCCCGCCTGATGCTGGCGCTGGCCCCGGCCACCGCGAACGCCGCGCCCACCCCTGCCGCACTCGCGGATGCCACCAAGACCGTGACGTCGGCACCGGCCAGCCCGGCGCGCGCGCGCTTCGAAGGCGCGGCGGGTTCGACGACGCTGCAGCTCGACGACGGCTTCGATCGCGCCTGGCGTCGTGTCGGCCTGGCGCTGGACCGCAGCGGCTTCACCGTCGAGGACCGTGACCGCAGCCAGGGCACCTACTTCGTCCGCTACATCGACCCGAAGCTGGCCGGCGCCGAAGCCCCGAACCTGCTGTCGCGGCTGTTCGGCAAGGACAAGCCCGAGGCCACCGGCCGCCGCTACCGCGTCAAGGTCGTGGCGCAGGGCAACAGCGCGAGCACGGTGGCGGTGCTGGAATCCGAAGGTGCCACCGCACGGCCGGGCGATGAATCGGCCCGCAACATCGCCCAGTTGCTGCTGAACGAACTGCGCTGAGCGACCGACCGCCCACGAAGAAGCCACCCTCGGGTGGCTTCTTGCTTTGGTACGGGCGAAAAAAAGCCGCCCGAAGGCGGCTTGCACTGACTTGACTGAAGAGGATCAGTTCGAAGCAGCGGAAGCAGCCGGGGCAGCGGCTTCGGAGGCGGCGGGCGCAGCAGCCGGAGCCGAAGCTTCAGCGGCGGGAGCAGCGGCCGGCGCGGCCGGGGCGGCTTCTTCCTTCTTGCCGCACGCGGCCAGGGCAGCGGCAGCGATCAGGGCGGCCATCAGGAGCGACTTGTTCATGCTTGTGTCCTCAGACAGTAGATTGCAGTGGTGACAATGCGGGATCGATCTTGGCTTGAGGGCGTACAGCACGCGCCAACAGCTTCGGACCAGGTCGGATACGAAAATTCAAAATGAATTCGCGTCCAGCCCGCGATGATACATGGTCAACCCGGTTGACAAGCTGACCCGAGAGGCATACCCGGTCAAAAAGTTCCCAGTTGACAGTCAGGGTTATCGCTGATCCATGTATTGGCATGGGTGCAGCGTTGTGTTGAAGGCGCACGCAAGCGGTGCGCCCTCGAACCTCCAACCCATCAGACCGGCAGCAACCAGCCATCCTCGACCCACTGGGTCAGCAACTCCTGCAGCGCCGGGCTGGCCTTGGCGACGGTGGCGGCGTCCAGCACGCGGGCGTCGGCCAGCTGATGCAGGGTGCGGGCGTCTCGTCCGGCGGCACGCCAGGACTCGCCGTTGCAGTAGACGCGCAGGTCGTCATAGAGCAGGCAGGTGCGCGGATCCAGTCGCACGCCGCAGCCTTCCGGCAGTGTGCGGCCCGGGTCGAAGCTGATCTGCGCCTTCGGCTCGCTGAGGTACTCGCCGAGCGCCTGCGCCAGCGCGCCGGGCTGCGCGAGGGCCCGCGTCAGCGCCGCCTGCGCATAGTCGTGCAGCTCGGCGGGGACGCGGCCGGGCGTCGCGGTGGCGGCCTGCCCCGGGTCGCGGTAGACGGGCGGACGCGCGCCGGCATCGGCCTCGTCGTCGACCGCATCGGCGAGTCGAAGCAGCGTCTCGCGGGCGAGTTCGCTGCGCCCGGGCGACCGGAAGCCGACCGAACAGGTCATGCAGTCGCCGCCGACCGCGTCGCCGTCATGGGCCCAGCCCGGCGGCAGGTAAAGCATGTCGCCGGCCTCCAGCACCCATTCCTGTTCGGCCACGAAACCGTCGATGATCTTCAGCGGCAGACCCGGGCGGAGCTGCGCGTCGGGCATGCGGCCGATGCGCCAGCGACGCCGGCCCTGCACCTGGATCAGGAAGACGTCATAGGAATCGAAGTGCGGACCGACGCCGCCGCCGTCGCTGGCCCAGGACACCATCAGGTCGTCGAGCCGGGCCTGGGGCACGAAACGGAAGCGGTTGAGGATGTCCTCGGCCGCCGGCACATGCAGGTTCAGGCCCTGCACCAGCACGGTCCAGCCGGCGCGGGTGGCCGGCGGCAAGGCACGGCGCGGCATCGGGCCGCGGCGCAGGTGCCAGGCTTCCTGGCCGGGTTCGCCTTCGCGGCGGATCAGGCGCGATTCAACGTCGTCGCGTTCGACCAGCGCGAAGAGCTCGGTGCGCGACAGGGGCGGCTGCACGCCCGGCAGCGCCTGGCGGACCAGCAAAGGCTTGCGCTGCCAGTGGCGGCGCATGAAGGCATCGGCGCTCAGGCCGCCCAGCAGGGCGCCGGGCTGGTCCAGCGGGGTGACGGCGGCATCGGGATGCGGGCGCTGGGCGGCCGCTGCGGAGGTCTGGGTGGGCTTCTTGGGCATGGCACGGATTCTGCCGGGCGCCATCACGCATGCGATGATTCCCGCCATGCTCATCACCGCACCCTGCGTCGTCAGCCTGAGCTGGCGACTTGAAGACGCCCACGGCAACCTGATCGACCACCTCGACGAACCGGTCGAGTTCTTCTACGGCGGCGACGACCTGCTCGCCAAGGTCGAGGAAGTGATCGCCGGACAAGGCGCCGGCTTCGAGGCCACGCTGCACCTGGAGCCCGAACACGCCTTTGGCGAGTACGACGCCAACCTGGTGTTCTTCGAGGCCCGCAACATCTTTCCCGAGGCCATCGCCACCGGCATGCAGTTCGAGGGCCCGCCCGAGGGCAGCCAGACGCCCGACCTGCCGCGTGACGTGATCTACACCGTCACCGAGGTCTACGACAGCCACGTCGTGCTGGACGGCAACCACGCGCTGGCCGGCATCGCGCTGGTGCTGCAGCTCAAGGTCATCGACGTGCGCGAGGCCACCGACGAGGAAGCCAGCCAGCGCAGCGTCGACAAGGACGGCCTCAGCCTGCTGAGCCTGGCGCCGGCCAGCCAGCACCTGCACTGAGGGCGCCTCAGCCGCGCCCGGTCGAGCCGAAACCGCCCGTGCCGCGTTCGGTGGCGCTGAAGTCGTCGACCTCGCGGAACGCGGCCTGCACCACCGGCACGATCACCAGCTGGGCGATGCGCTCCATCGGCGTGATCGTGTAGGCCGTGGCGCTGCGGTTCCAGGCGCTGACCATCAGCGGGCCCTGGTAGTCGCTGTCGATCAGGCCGACCAGGTTGCCCAGCACCAACCCGTGTTTGTGGCCCAGCCCGGAGCGCGGCAGGATGACCGCCGCCAGCCCCGGGTCGCCGATGTGGATCGCCATGCCGGTGGGGATCAGCACGCTGGCGCCGGGTGCCAGTTCGAGCGGCGCGTCGACGCAGGCGCGCAGGTCCAGGCCGGCCGAGCCGGGTGTCGCGTAGGCGGGCAGGTTCGCCGACAGGTTCTCGCGCAGGCGCGCGTCGAGGATCTTGAAGTCGATGCAGGTCGTCATGGGCCGGGTACCGGGAGATGTCTCAGGAACGGCGCGACAGCCGGGCCGCGATCTCGCGCACCAGCTCGCGCGCCAGCGCCAGCTTGTCGAGCGGACGACCATCGGCCGGCAGCGGCTGTTCGCCTTCCGCATCGACCAGCAGCAGCGCGTTGTCGTCGCGGCCGAAGGTGGCCGGACCGAGGTTGCCGACGATCAGCGGCACCTTCTTGCGCACCAGCTTCTCGCGCGCATGCAGCGCCAGCTTCTCGCTCTCGGCGGCGAAGCCGACGCAATACGGCGGCTGCGGCAGCGCGGCCACCGCGGCCAGGATGTCGGCGTTCTCGGTCAGCTCGAAGGTCGGGGCGACCTTCTTGCCGTCCTTCTTGATCTTGTGCTGGCTCAGCGCCGCCGGACGCCAGTCCGCCACCGCTGCGGTGGCCACGAAGACATCGTGCTGCGCGGCGGCCGGCAGCACGACGTCGTGCATCTGGTTGGCCGACCGGACATCGATGCGGCGCACGCCGCGCGGCGTGTCCAGGTGGACCGGGCCGGCGACCAGCGTCACGGCCGCACCGGCCTCGCGGGCCGCCCGGGCAATCGCGAAACCCATCTTGCCGCTCGACAGGTTGGTGATGCCGCGCACCGGGTCGATCGCCTCGAAGGTCGGGCCGGCGGTGATCAGCACCGACACGCCCGCCAGCGGCTTGGGCGACAAGGCGGCGATCAGCTCCTCGACGATCTGCGGCGCCTCCAGCATCCGGCCGTCGCCGACCTCGCCGCAAGCCTGCTCGCCAGCCTCCACGCCCAGCGCGATCGCACCGTCGGCGACGACCTGACGCAGGTTGCGCTGCGTCGCCGGGTGCGCCCACATCTCGCGGTTCATGGCCGGCGCGATGACCAGCGGGACGCGGTCGGCGCCACTGCCCCACGGACGCGCCAGGCAGGTCAGGCCGAGCAGGTCGTCGGCCCGGCCTTGCGCCAGCCGGGCGATGCAGTCGGCCGTGGCCGGAGCGACCAGGATCGCGTCGGCGCCACGCGTCAGGTTGATGTGCGGCATGCCGTTGGGCTCGCGGCCGTCCCAGATGTCGGTGGCGACCGGATGCCCGGACAGCGCCTGCATCGTCTCGGCGGTGATGAAGCGCTGCGCGCCTTCGGTCATCACGACGTGGACATCGGCACCGGCCTTGACCAGCAGGCGCAGCAGCTCGGCCGACTTGTAGCAGGCGATGCCGCCACTCAGGCCCAGCACGATGTGCCGGCCTTCGAGGTCGCGGCGGGTGGCGGGACGGGGATCGTGGTCGGGGGTCCGGGTCATGGGGCGCGAGTCTAAACGGGGCCATCGCGCGTGCTTCGGTTCCATCTGTCATGCAGGCCCGTCGCGGACGCGGCTGCAGGCATGCGGCCGCACCCGGACAATCGGCCGGTCCGCGATCCCATCCGAAGAAGACTCGAACCGAGACCCGTCAACCGACATGCCCACCTTGCCGCTCTCCCCTCGCCCGCTGGCCCTGCTGCTGGCCTCGGCCCTGCTGCCGGCCGGCGCCCTCGCCCAGAACAATCCGGCGCCAGCCCCTGCCTCACCGGCTGCCTCACCCGCTGCGGACACCGCGCGTCCTGCCGACGACGGCGTCGTGCAGCTCGAACGGGTGGAGATCACCGGCGCGGCGGTCGAGACCGCAATCCGCCGCGAGTCGACCGCCGCCAAGACCATCATCGGCCGCGACGAGCTCGACCGCTATGCCGACCAGAGCGTCGCCGAGGTCCTCAAGCGCCTGCCCGGCGTGACGCTGGGCGGCCGGCCCGGCCGGGGCGGCGCCGTGCGCATGCGCGGGCTGGGCAGCGGCTACACGCAGATCCTGATCAACGGCGAGCGCATGGGCGCGGGCATGTCGCTGGACGACCTGACGCCCGAACAGCTCGATCGCATCGAGGTGCTGCGCGCCCCGACCGCCGAGACCGGCGCGCAGGCGATCGCCGGCACCATCAACATCGTCCTGCGCGAGGACGTGCGCAAGCGCCTGAACAACATCAACCTGGGCGTGACCGACGAGGACAACCACCTGCACCCGAGCGCCAGCTGGAGCCGGGCCGATCAGGTCGGCGACCTCAGCTACAACCTCAACGCCCACCTGATGCGCAGCGACCGGCTGACCACCAGCCGCAGCACGACGCGCGAGACCAGCACGCCGCTGGCCGGTGGCGCCGAGACCGTCACGCTGGACCAGACCGACACCAGCGACAGCCGCGACTGGCGCAACGCCGCGCACCTGGGCGGCAGGCTGCAGTGGAAGCTCGGCCCGGCCGACACCTTATCGCTGTCGCCGTTCGCGATCCTGTCCAAGGGCGGCGGCGAGACCCGCGGCACGCGCCGCACCGACGCCGGCACGCCCGACTACGACGCCAGCGCGCAGCAGGCCGAACGCGAGTTCCGGCTGCTGCGCCTGAACGGCCAGTGGAACAGCCGCTTCGAGGGCGGCACCCGGCTGGAGGCGCGGGCCAGCACGAGCCGCTCCAACTTCGACGCCGACACCCGCCGCACCGAGTCGCTGGCCGGCGCCGACAACCGCCGCCAGCAGGACGTCAGCGCGATCGACGAACGCTGGTGGAGCACCGGCGGCAAGCTGACCCGCAACCTCGGCGGCGACCATCAGCTGGCGACCGGCTGGGAGTTCGAGCGCGGCCAGCGCGACGACAGCCGCAGCAGCGTCCAGACGCTGTTGCCTGCGGGCACGACCAGTTCGCTGCTGGCCGACTTCGGCGACAACCTCTCGGCGCGCACCACCCGCAGCGCGCTGTGGGCGCAGGACGAATGGGCCATCACCGGCCAGTGGGCTGTGCACGGCGGGCTGCGCTGGGAGGCCATCAACACCCGCAGCGACCTGTCGACCGGCACGGTCGACAACACCAGCCAGGTGCTGAGCCCGCTGCTGCACGCGATCTACCGCCTGGAGGAAGGTGGCCGTGACCAGATCCGCGCCAGCCTGACGCGCAGCTACCGCGCGCCGACGCTGCAGAACATCGCCGCGCGGCCGTCGATCAACAGCCGCTTCCCGGCCGCCGGCGCGAACACCGCGAGCAGCCCCGACCGGGCCGGCAACCCGGACATCCGGCCCGAGCTGGCGACCGGCCTGGACCTCGCCTTCGAGCGTTACCTGGACGGCGGCGGCGTGCTCAGCGCGAGCATCTTCCACCGCCGCATCCATGACCTGATCCGCAACCAGACGCAGCTGGAGAGCGTCAGCTGGTCGAGCGTGCCGCGTTACGTGTCGCGGCCGCAGAACGTCGGCAACGCGACGACCGAGGGCATCGAGCTGGAGGCCAAGTTCCGTCTCGACGAGGCGGTGGCCCAGGCCGCGCCGGTGGAGCTGCGCACCAACGGCTCGGTGTTCCGTTCGCGGGTGGACGGCATCGCCGGGCCCGACAACCGGCTCGACCAGCAGCCCGGCTGGACCGCCGGCCTCGGCGCCGACTACCGGCTGCGGCAGCTGCCGCTGACGCTGGGCGGCAACCTCGCGCTGACACCCGCCTACGCGGTGCAACAGTCGGCCACGCAGCGCAGCACGACCGACGCGCGCCGCGTGCTGGACGCCTATGCGCTGTGGCGCTTCAGCCCGGTCGCCCAGCTGCGCCTGTCGGCCAGCAACCTGCTGCCACGCGACGAGACCAGCACCACGACGGTCGCGTCGACCGATGCCGGCAACGCGATCCGGTCGACCACGACCAGCTTCGAGCCCAGCGAGACCAGCTGGAGCCTCAGGCTCGAACTGAAGATGTGAGGCCGATCACCAGTTGACGTCGCGGTCCGGGGTGGCGCCGATGCGGTGGATCGACAGGTCGGCGCCCTCGTATTCCTCTTCCTGGCTCAGGCGGATGCCGAAGAACTTGCGGATCAGGCCGTAGACCACCAGGCCGCCGGCCAGCGACCACACGATCGCCAGCAGCGTGCCGATCAGCTGGCTCATGAAGCTGACGCCGCCCAGGCCACCGAAGGCGTGCTGGCCGAAGATGCCGCAGGCGATTCCGCCCCAGGCGCCGCACAGGCCGTGCAGCGGCCAGACGCCCAGCACGTCGTCGATCTTCCAGCGGTTCTGGGTCAGGGTGAACAGCTGCACGAAGATCGCGCCGGCCACGCCGCCGACGATCAGCGCGCCGATCGGGTGCATCAGGTCCGAACCCGCGCAGACGGCCACCAGGCCGGCGAGCGGGCCGTTGTAGGCGAAGCCGGGGTCGTTGCGGCCCATCAGCACCGCCACCAGCGTGCCGCCGACCATCGCCATCAGCGAGTTGACGGCGACCAGACCGGACATCTTGTCCAGCGTCTGGGCGCTCATGACGTTGAAGCCGAACCAGCCGACCGTCAGGATCCACGCGCCCAGGGCCAGGAAGGGGATGCTCGACGGCGGATGTGCGCTCATCGCGCCGTCCTTGCGGTAGCGGTTGGACCGCGCGCCCAGCAGCAGCACGGCGGCCAGGCCGATCCAGCCCCCGACGGCATGCACGATGACGCTGCCGGCGAAGTCGTGGAAGTCGGCACCGAAGGTCGCGGCCAGCCAGTCCTGCAGGCCGAAGTGGCGGTTCCAGGCGACGCCTTCGGACAGCGGGTAGATGAAGGCCACGATCAGCGCGGTCGCCACCAGCTGCGGGCCGAAGCGGGCGCGTTCGGCAATGCCGCCCGAGACGATCGCCGGGATGGCCGCCGCAAAGGTCAGCAGGAAGAAGAACTTGACCAGCTCGTAGCCGTTCTTCTGTGCCAGCGTGTCGGCGCCGGTGAAGAAGTCGATGCCGTAGGCCACCGTGTAGCCGACGAAGAAATAGGCGATGGTCGAGACCGCGAAGTCGACCAGGATCTTGACCAGTGCATTGACCTGGTTCTTCTGGCGCACCGTGCCCAGCTCCAGGAACGCGAAGCCCGCGTGCATGGCCAGCACCATGATGGCGCCCAGCAGGATGAAGAGCGCGTCGGCGCCCGGGGGATTGGATGTCATGGCGATCTTGTCTGTGTCGGTCGGTGGGAAGCCGCACGGCCGGCGGGCCGCAAAGCGCACCAACATAGCAAGCACCGTACCCATGTCGGTGCCTCGCGCTGCGTCAAGGTGCAGGTCGTCCGGCAACGTCAGGGCATGCACCATCAGACGGCAGACAAGCCGGCGCGCCGCACCAATTCAGGCTTCACGCACCATTTCAGTTCACACGAAAGCGGCCCGGAGGCTCTCGCTCGGGATTCGATGCTGCAGCGCATCAAGCGCAACCCGCCAGCGCCTACAATCCCGTCCAGATGCAGCCACTCCAGTCTGGCCGCGTCGGTCACCTCCGACCTTCCTGCACCGATGGGCTCCACGACTGGCGCTTCCGCCTTGGAAGCCTGCAGCCCGTCGCCCCGCCACCGAGCGGGCAACCATCCCTCCATGAGTTTTGACGACCTGGGCCTGGCCCAGCCCATCCTGCGCGCCGTGCGCGAGGAAGGCTACGAGACGCCCACCCCCATCCAGCGCCAGGCGATCCCCGCCGTGCTGGCCGGTGGTGACCTGCTGGCCGGTGCGCAGACCGGCACCGGCAAGACCGCCGGTTTCACCCTGCCCCTGCTGCACCAGCTTGCCGCCGGCGAGCCGGTCAAGAACCGCAACGGCCGCCCGGCCATCCGCGCGCTGATCCTGACCCCCACCCGCGAACTCGCCGCCCAGGTCGAGGAAAGCGTGCGCACCTACGGCAAGTACCTGCAGCTCAGCAGCATGGTCATGTTCGGCGGTGTCGGCATGGGCCCGCAGGTCGACCGTCTGCGCCGTGGCGTCGACATCCTCGTCGCCACGCCGGGCCGCCTGCTGGACCACCACCAGCAAGGCACGCTGGACCTGGGCCAGGTCCAGTTCTTCGTGCTCGACGAAGCCGACCGCATGCTCGACATGGGCTTCATCCACGACATCAAGAAGGTGCTGGCGATCGTGCCGGCGAAGAAGCAGAGCCTGCTCTTCTCGGCCACCTTCAGCGACGAGATCAAGGCCTTGGCCGACCGGCTGCTGAACAAGCCCCAGGTCATCGAGGTCGCTCGCCGCAACACCACCGCCGAGACGATCGCCCAGCGCGTCATCCGCGTCGGTCGCGAGCGCAAGAAGGACCTGCTGGCCCACCTGATCCAGAGCCAGAACTGGCACCAGGTGCTGGTCTTCACGCGGATGAAACACGGCGCCAACCGCCTGTGCGAGTTCCTGAACAAGGCCGGCATCAGCGCGATGGCGATCCACGGCAACAAGAGCCAGGGCGCGCGCACCAAGGCGCTGGCCGAGTTCAAGACCGGTGACCTGACGGTGCTGGTGGCCACCGACATCGCGGCGCGCGGCATCGACATCGACCAGCTGCCGCACGTCATCAACTACGAGCTGCCCAACGTCCCCGAGGACTACGTGCACCGCATCGGCCGCACCGGCCGGGCCGGCGCGCAGGGTGAGGCGCTGTCGCTGGTCTGCGTCGACGAGGAAGGCTTCCTGGCCGACATCGAGAAGCTGATCAAGCGCAGCATCCCGAGCGAGACCGTCAAGGGCTACGAGCCCGATCCGGGCGAGCGCCCCGAGCCGATCCAGATCGGCCGCCGGACGCTGAACGGCGGACCGCAGCGGCGCGGTGGCGGCCCGTCGGGCGGTGGTGGCGGTGGCGGTGGTGGTGGTGGTGGCCGTCCGGCGGCGCGCCCGGCTGGCGGTGGTGGCCAGGGCAGCCAGGGCCGTCCGGCGCAGGCCGGCGCCCGGCCGCAGGGCTCGGGTGGTGGTGGTGGCGGCAATGGTGGTGGCGGTGGTGGTCGCCCCGCCCAAGGCCGTGGCCCCGGTTCGAACGGGCCGCGTGGCAGCGCACCGGCTGCGCTGAACCGCCCGAAGCCGACGCGCTGAGCCTTCGTCGCCTGACCATGAAAAAGACGCCCCTCGGGGCGTCTTTGCTTTTGGCGGCGCTGGAGCCGTTCAGTGCGATCGGGCGGTGCCGACCCAGGCGCCGTAGAGCGCCCGCACCGCCAGCCGCTGCAGGGTGGCCGGCGGCACGCGCGGGGCGTGTTCGCGGCGCAGTTCCCAGTCCGGCCACGTCGGCAAGGGGGCTCGGCGGACCCAGCGGACGTCACCCGACTGGGGGCGACGATCCGCGCGCTTCTGGGTCACATAACCCAGATGCTGAAAAAAGGCTTGCGTGTCGCGAGCTTCTGCCGGCAACTCCAGCTCCAGACTCGGCGCCCCGCAAGCACAGGCGACCTCTTCACAATAGTTCATCAACGCACGGGCGACACCCTGGCCGCGCGCAGCCGGCAGGACGCCCAGGGCGGATACCTCGGTGATCCGTTCACCCGGATGGACCTGCATCCGGACCAGGCCGACCAGGCCCATCGCGGTGAACGCGACGGCCAGCTTGTGGCGCTCGTCGCAGAGCCAGTGGCCGATGGTGGCCTCGTCGACATCGGGGAAGACCTGGGCGATCAGGCCCTGCAGGCGCGACCAGTCCCTGATCCGGGCCGCCCGCACCCGCACCGCCGCGCCAGGGGCGGGCAAGCCGGTGTCGGAAAAGGCCGGAAGCGCTGCCATGAATACCTCCAAATGGGGGATTGCACTGCTGAACTTTGTGCGATTGTTCACAACTGCAATGACCCGATCATGTCAGCTAGCGTCTTGTTACACCAGTCCGCCGACTGGGGGCTTTTCCCACGGTGTTGGCTTTCGTTCATCTTTGTCAATGACTTGTCCAAAGGGACTTGATCTGTGGCAAGCAAATCAATCGGCGTGATTTAGGCCAGATCAAGAGAGCGGCAGACCCGTCTGGCGCACCCGCGCAGCGTCGGCGATGCTCCATGTCACCCCGTCCCGACAGGAGCAGACCATGCAGGTGCAGATCCTCGGCGCCGCCGATTGCGTGACCGGTTCTCGCCACCTGGTGCGGGGTGCCGACGGCGCCAGCGTGTTGCTGGACTGCGGCCTGTTCCAGGGCTGGAAACCGCTGCGGGAACGCAACTGGCTGCCCCTGGGCATCGCGCCGGTCGCGCTGGACGCGGTCATCCTCAGCCACGCCCACCTCGACCACAGCGGCTGGCTGCCGGCGCTGGTGCGCGAGGGTTTTCGCGGCCGCATCTGGTGCAGTCCGGCCACGCGCGACCTGGCCGAGGTGCTGCTGCTCGATTCGGCGCACCTGCAGGAAGAGGACGCGCGGCGCGCCAACCGCGGCGGCTGGTCGCGCCACCTGCCGGCCCGGCCGCTCTACACCCGGCGCGATGCGGCCCGGGCGATCGAGCTGATGCGGCCGATCACGCCGGGCAAGGAGTTCACCCCCGCCAGTGGCCTGACCGCCCGCCTGACGCCGGCCGGCCACCTGCTCGGCGCCTGTTCGGTGACGCTGCGCGACCGCCTGCACACGCTGGTGTTCTCGGGCGACGTCGGCCGTGTCGACGACCTGCTGATGCGCGCGCCACAGACCGTGCCCGACTCGCCCGACCTGTTGCTGGTCGAAAGCACCTACGGCGACCGGCTGCACGACGACGTCGACCAGCAGGCCCGCCTTGGCGCGATCGTGCGCGAGACCGCCGGACGCGGCGGCAGCGTGCTGATGCCGACCTTCGCGGTCGGACGCGCCCAGGCGCTGATGCTGCTGCTGCAGCGCCTGCGCCGCAGTGGCGAGATCCCGGCGTCGCTGCCGATCTACCTCGACAGCCCGATGGCGCAGGCCGCCACGCGCATCCACCTGGCCCACGCCCGGCTGATGCGCCTGTCGCAGGCGGAATTGCGCACGCTGTGCGAGGGCGTCACCGCCGTCGAGGACGCGGCCGATTCACGCCGGCTGGCGCGCCGCAAGGGGCCGGCGGTGATCCTGTCGTCGAGCGGGATGGCCACCGGCGGCCGGGTGCTGACCCATCTGGCGGCGATGGCCCCGGAGCCACGCCACAGCATCGTCTTCCCCGGCTACCAGGTGGCCGGCAGCCGGGGCGGCCGGCTGGTCGACGGCGCGCGCGAGATCAAGGTGATGGGCCAGATCGTGCCGGTGCGCGCCGAGGTGCATCACCTGCGCGGCATGTCGGGCCATGCCGACGCGACCGGACTGATCGACTGGATGCGGCAGTTGCCCGGGGTTCCCCAGCAGGTGCTGGTGGTACACGGCGAACCGGCGGCGGCCGATGCGCTGAGGCTGCGCATCACGCGCGAACTGGGCTGGCCGGCGCGGGTGCCGCGCCCGGGCGAGACGGTGCCGCTGGCGGTGGCCGTCGACGGCTGACGTCAGGGGCGCGAGCCGTCGTCCTGCAGCGGCTTGCGTTGGGCCTTGGCCGCCGCAGCCTGGGCGGCCTTGCGTTCGGCCCGCTTTTCGGCCCGTTTTTCGGCCTTCGCTGCCGCCGCCTTCTCGGCCTTGCCGACCTTCACCGCCTTGTCGGCCTTGACGGTCTTGCCGGCCTTCTGCGCAACCTTGCCGGCACCCGCTTCAGCCTTGGCCTTGCGGGCGGCGGCCTTGTCGGCCTTGTCGGCCTTGTCGGCCTTGGCGGTCGCGGCCTTCTGGGTGTGGTCCTTCTGCGTGTGGTCCTTCTGGGCGTGCTCCTTGCGCGCGGCCGCCTTGTCGGCCTTCTCGGCCTTCTCTGCGGCGCGCGACGACTTCGACGTCGCAGCAGCTTGCGACGCGGCCGGCATCTCGCCCAGCGCGGCGGCGGGTGCCACCGGCGCGGCCGTCGGCTGGGCCGGCACCGGAGTCGGCAGCACGATGGTCGTGGTGCCGGTCTGCGCCGTGGCGGCGGTGGCGGTCAGCAGCGTGGCCAGCAGCAGGGCGAGCGTGGCGGAGGAGCGGGTCATCGGTCAGGTCCTGTCTCGGGGAATCGTTGGAATGGTTCGGGGAAGCGGGGGAGGACGGCTCAGCAGCGAAGCGGGGAAATCAGTCGAACCGGCCCTGGCGCAGCCACTTGGTGGCAACCCACTTCTCGCCCTCGAGCACCGGCGCGCCGCCATGCAGCGTGCGGGTGACCGGGTGGGCGCGGTCGTAGCTGAAGAAGACGGCGTTGCCCTTGATCGGCGCGACTTCGAGTGCGACGTCCGGGAAGGTCGTCGCGCCGCCGCGGGTCGGCGTGTTCAGGTACATCACCAGCGTGCCGACCCGCTGGCCGCCGCGCTTGAGGATGGTGGGCGTGCCCGGCTGGGCCGGGTCGAAGTAGTCGTAGTGCGGCTTGTATTCGGCGCCCGGGCGGTAGTGCAGCACCTGCACGCCCTCGCCGTTCTCGACCGGCCAGTCGAGCAGCGCCGCGATGCGGGCCTCGATGCGGGTGATCAGTTCGCTCTCGCCGCGGCCGAAGAACATGCCCTCGCTGGTGCGGGCCTCGTTGACCTCGCTGCCGCCGGTGTCGTTGTCGACCGTCTCGGAGCGGGCCAGGCGCGGATCGGCCAGCGCGACCAGCGCGTCGCATTCCTCGTCGGACAGGAAACCGCCGAACACCACCACGCGCGGCAGGCGCATCTGCGTCAGCACGGTGACGCGGCGGTCGGGCAGGTCAAGGTGGACGGGCGAGCCTTCCAGGGCCGGCTCCGGCACCACCGAGCCCGGCGGCAGGTCGACCGCCACGCCCTGCTCGGCCAGGTAGTCGCTGAGCGTCTCCTCGAGCGCCGCGACGGCGACGTCTTCCTGCCAGCCGGCTTCGCGCATCGACGCCAGGACGACCTCCGGGCCATGTCCGGCGCGGGCCTGCTCGATGATCCACTGGCGCAGTTCGGGGGTGGCGGTCTGGCGGGTCATGGTCGTCGTGCTCATCGAGGGATTGTCGCGTCGGGCATCGCGGCGGCGCTGGTCGCCGCGCCCAGGAATGCGACGAGTTGTCACCTGATCAACCTTCCTGCCGACGCCGGAACACCAGCCGGTCCGGTCCGGACACCTCGGGCGCATGGACATAGCCCCCCAGGTCGAAGGCCAGCAGCTGGCTGACGCGCTGGACGCGCTTCGTGATCGCGTAACGCGCCATCAGCCCGCGGGCGCGCTTGGCGTGGAAGCTGATGATCTTGTAGTCGCCGTCCTTCCAGTCCTCGAACACGCAGTCGACCACGCGGACCGGGCCGGCGGCCTGCAGCACCGGTCGGCGCACGGCCTTGAAGTACTCCTGCGAGGCCAGGTTGACCAGCACCGGCGAACGCTCGCCGGCCAGGCGCTCGGCCAGGTCCAGCGAGATCGTGTCGCCCCACCAGTCGTAGAGGTCCTTGCCACGCGGATTCGCCAGCCGCGTGCCCATCTCCAGGCGGTAGGGCTGCAACGCGTCGAGCGGGCGCAGCAGGCCGTACAGGCCCGACAGGATCAGCACATGCGACTGGGCCCAGCGCAGGTCGGCGGCGCCCAGGCTGCGGGCATCCAGGCCGTCGTAGACATCGCCGTTGAAGGCCAGCACGGCAGGCTTGCTGTTGCGGCGGTCGGACGCCGGTTGCCAGGCACCGTAGCGGGCCACGTTGAGCGTGGCCAGCGTGTCCGAGAGGTCCATCAGCTCGGCGATCTCGGCGGGGCTGCGCTGGCGCAGGATGCCGATCAGCTCGGCTGCCTCGGCCACGTAGCGCGGCTCGGTGGCGCTGACGCGGGTGGGGGTCTCGTAGTCGAGCGACTTGGCGGGCGAGAGGACGAACAGCATGGTGTCGGGGGGTCTGGAACGGCGCGGATTATCGGGCGCCGCGCACTATGCTCCGCGGCCGGAACCGCCGCACGACACCCCCCACTCAGCCCCGCCACCGAGCACCGCCAGATGAAGAACCCGGCCCCTGCCAGCCCCGCCGACCAGGCTCCTTGCCCTTGCGACCTCGGCACGTCCCGCCGGCTGCGGCTGTCCGACTGCTGCGGCCGCTACCACGCCGGCGCTCAGCACCTGCAGGCGCCGGACGCGCTGGCCCTGATGCGATCGCGCTACAGCGCCTATGTGCTGGACCGGCTGGACTACCTGCGCGCGACCTGGGACGCCGCGCACTGCCCGGCCGACCTGACCGCCAACGAGCCGGGCCTGCGCTGGCTCGGGCTGGAGATCCAGGAACACCGCGTCATCGATGCCGACCACCAGACGGTGCGGTTCGTGGCGCGCAGCAAGCTCGGTGGCCGGGCGCACCGGCTGGTCGAGACCAGCCGCTTCGAGCGCCGCGATGGGCGCTGGTTCTATGTCGACGGGGATGTCGCCGGCCGTTGAACGCCGCCGTGCCGGATCGTCAGCGGCGCGAATCGAACTCGATGCGGACCGCGTGGCTGCCCAGGCGCACCACGTACCAGCCCATCACCACGCACAGCAGTGCGCCGCCAATGGCGCCACCGAGCCGCAGCGGCAGTGGCTGATGAATCAGCGTGGCAGCCGCAAATCGCCCGGCCAGATGCACGCCGCCGAAGGCATCCAGGATGGGGTTCAGCAGGCTGACCTCCAGCCAGCGCTGGCCCAGCTGCGCCAGGATCAGGCCGATGAACAGCGCCATGGTCGCGGGCCGGGCCCACCTTTCGCGGCGCAGCAGCCCGAGTCCGGTCACGGCCAGCAGGCCGGCGGTCGGCAGCAGGGTCGGCGGCCGGAACGGAATCGCCATCGCGCTCGCCCAACCCAGCAGGCCCAGCAGCAGCAGCGTCCAGGCCAGGGCACCGATGTCGCGCGAGCGGTCGCGGACCCCCGCGGCGGTCGCCGGGTCGTCCAGGAGCAGGGGGTTGTCGATCACGCGTGGCATCTTGGTTCATCCAATCTGGGGTGTGTCACGCATGGTGACCGCGCCGCGCCACCGAAACACCCACATGCATCTGTAGTAGTTTCGCTGAACCACTACAAACGATTGCAGGTGATCACCCGAAGTCGGTGCCGTTAGCCGGTGGCCTTTTCCTCTATATCGGCCAGTCCCTGAAGAACTCTAGACTTGACCGAATGCAAGACACCCAGATTCAGCGTTTCTTCACGACCTTGCAGGCCGCGAACCCCATGCCGGCGTCGGAACTCGAATACAGCTCCGTGTTCGAGCTGCTGGCCGCCGTGCTGCTGTCGGCCCAGGCGACCGATGTCGGCGTGAACAAGGCGACGCGGCGGCTGTTCCCGGTGGCCAACACGCCGGCGCGGATCCTGGCGCTCGGCCTCGAAGGGCTGGAGTCGCACATCCGCACCATCGGCCTGTACCGCAGCAAGGCGCGCCACCTGATCCAGACCTGCGAGATCCTGCTCGCCCGCCACGGCGGCCAGGTGCCGCGCAGCCGCGAGGCGCTGGAGGCCCTCCCCGGCGTCGGCCGCAAGACCGCCAACGTGGTGCTGAACGTGGCCTTCGGCGAGCCGACCTGTGCGGTCGACACCCACATCTTCCGGGTCTCCAACCGCACCGGGCTGGCGCCCGGCAAGACGCCGCTGGCGGTCGAGCTGAAGCTGCTCGAACGCATCCCCGAACGCTTCCGGGTCGACGCCCACCACTGGCTGATCCTGCACGGCCGCTACGTCTGCCAGGCCCGCAAGCCGCGCTGCGCGGCCTGCGCGGTGGCCGACTGCTGCGACTTCACGCCCAAGACGAGCGCCAGCTGAGGCCAGCGGTCGACCGGCCGCGTGCGCGTCAGGCGTGCAGGGTGGCCCAGGCCTGGATGCGCGCCTCGATCCGGCGCAGCCCGTCGGTCAGCGCGGCCGGGCCGGGTTGCAGGATCTCGCTGGACTTGATCTCGAAGACCTGGCCGTCGCGCACCGCCGGCAGCGTGTCCCAGCCGGGCCGGGCGGCGACTGTCGCGGGCTGGAACTTGCGCCCGCACCAGGAACCGAGGATCAGCTCCGGCGCGCGCCGCAGCACCTCGGCCGGGTCCGCGATGATCCGGTCACGGCCCAGCGAGCGGCCGGCCAGTTCGGGGAAACACTCCTCGCCGCCGGCCCGCACGATCAGCTCGCTGACCCAGCCGATGCCGGAGATCAGCGGGTCCATCCATTCCTCGAAGTAGACCCGCGGGCGACGCGGCAAGCGCGCCGCCCGTTCGGCCACGGCGTCCAGCCCGGCCTGCAGTTCGGCGATCAGCGCGGCGGTGCGTTCATGGGCCCCCACCATCGCGCCGACCATCTGGATCGAGCCGAGGATGCCGTCGACCGTCCGGTGGTTGAAGACGTGCACGGGCACCCCGGCGCGGATCAGCGTGCTGGCGATGTCGGCCTGCAGGTCCGAGAAGCCGAGCACCAGGTCGGGTTCGAGCGCCAGGATCTGGTCGATCTTCGCGCTCAGGAAGGCGCTGACGCGTGGCTTCTCCTGCCGCGCCTGCGGCGGCCGCACGGTGTAGCCGGAGATGCCGACGATGCGGTGCTGCTCGCCCAGCAGGTAGAGCGTCTCGGTCGTCTCCTCGGTCAGGCAGACGATGCGGCGCGGGTGGCGGTCGTGGGTCATGTCAGGTCGACAGGCGGGTGGCAGGGCGGACCCGCAGACAGCCGCCGTGCCGCAGCGCGACCGGCCAGTCGATCGCGCGCGGCGGGTCCAGGTGCAGCGTGCGCAGCGCACTGAGCCAGCCGGCGTGGCCGACCGCCCAGACCGCCGCGCCGGCCAGCGCCGGATCGTCCAGCAGGGCCCGCACGCGCTCGCGCAGCATCACGACGCTCTCGCCGCCACCGGGGCGACAGGCGGCGAAGTCGTCGGTCCAGCCGGTCAGGTCGGCGACGTCGATGTCGACCCAGCGGCGGCCGTCCCAGTGGCCGAAGTCGGCCTCGGACAGGCGCGTGTCGATCCGGTGCTGCCAGCCCCAGCGCTGCAGCCAGCGGCCGACGTCGGCCGCCCGGCGCAGCGGCGAGGTCAGGATCAGCCGCGCCCCGCCGGACCGGCGCTGCGCGCTGCGGATGCGGTGGGCCAGCCGCTTGGCCCGGCGCCGGTCGACCGCCAGGTCGGTGTGGCCGATGCAGCGCCCGGCGGCGCCGACGGCGAGCGGATGCCGCCAGATGCGCAGCTCCGCCAGCGCCATCGGCAACGTGAGCGCCAGCGGCGTCGTGCGGTCGCGTTCCGTGTTGGTCATGTCACCCCCCGAAGGCCAGCCAGCCGAGCAGCGCGGCCAGCTCGCCGAACTGCTGCGCGGCCCCCAGCGTGTCGCCGGTGTAGCCGCCCAGGCGCTGACGGTACCAGCGCCGGCAGGCCAGGGTGACCAGAATCAGCCCGCCGATCGCACCCGTCCAGGCCGGTGCCGACGCGGGTGTCAGCAGCAGCAGCACCCCGCTCAGCGCCACGACCCAGCCCAGGGCGGCCAGCACGCCGCCGCGCGTGACCTGTTGCGCCATCGGCTTGGCCTTGGCGTGTTCGGCGTCGCCGGCATAGGGCAGACAGGCCAGCAGCAGCACGGGCACCAGCCGAGAAGCGGCATGGGCCCAGACACCGGCCAGCAGCGCCTGCGCCACCGACAGGCCGACGAGGCCGTGCAAGGCCGCCGCCTTCAGCCCCAGCACCGCCACCAGGCCCAGCGCGCCGTAACTGCCCAGGCGCGAGTCCTTCATGATCAGCAGGGCCTTCTCGCGCGAGACCGCGCCGCCCAGGCCGTCGCAGGTGTCGGCCAGACCGTCCTCGTGGAAGCCACCGGTCAGCCAGACGGTCGCCGCCATCGACAGCCCGACCGCCACCGGCGCCGGCCACAGCGCCGACGCCGCCGCCAGCACCGCCGCGCCCCACAGCCCGACCAGCAGGCCGACGCCCGGGTAGTGGCGCGCGCTGGCGTTCATCCACTCGGGCGTGTAGCCGACCCAGGCCGGCACCGGCACGCGGGTGAAGAACTGCAGCGCGATCAGGTAGAGCCGCAGCTCGTGGCGGACGCGCTCGAAGGCTCGGGCGAACATCGTCGTGGCCGGCTCAGGCGCGGTCGCTGACGCCGGCCGATTCGAAGCTCGCCATCTCGGCCAGGACGTGACAGGCGGACGCCAGCAGCGGCCAAGCCAGCGCCGCGCCCGAGCCTTCGCCCAGCCGCAGGTCGAGGTCCAGCAGCGGACGCACGCCGAAGTGGTCCAGCAGCAGACGGTGGCCGGGCTCCTGCGAGCGGTGCGCGAACACGCAGCGCTGCAGCACGGCCGGCCGCAGCCGCTGCGCGACCAGCACCGCCGCGCCGACGATGTAGCCGTCGACGACGATCACGCGCCGCTCCTCGGCCGCCTGCAACACCGCGCCAACCAGCGCGGCGATCTCCAGGCCACCGAAGGCGGCCAGCGCGGCCAGCGGCTCGACCGCCTCGGCGTGGCGGGCCAGGACCTCGATCAGCACGGCCGTCTTGCGCGCCAGCGCGGCATCGTCCAGCCCGGTGCCACGGCCGGTGCAGGCGGCGATCGGGTGATCGGTCAGGCGCGCCACCAGCATCGCGGCGGCCGACGTGTTGCCGATGCCCATCTCGCCCAGCAGCACCACATTGCCGGGCAGGCTGGCGACGACCTCGCGGCCGACCGCGATGGCCTGCGCGCATTGCGCCGGGCTCATCGCATGAGCCTGCGACGCATCGGCCGTGCCCGGTGCGACCTTGCAGCGGCGCAGCTGCGGGTGGGGTTCGAACGGCTGCCGAACGCCCGCGTCGACCACCGTCAGCGCCAGGCCATGCTGGCGCGCCAGCACGCTGACGGCCGCGCCGCCGTGCAGGAAGTTCAGCACCATCTGCGCCGTCACGTCGGACGGGTAGGCCGACACGCCCCGCGCGGCCAGGCCGTGGTCGGCGGCGAACACCAGCATCTGCGGCTGCTCCAGCCGGGGCAGGTCACGGCCCTGGACCAGCGCGAGCTGCAGCGCCAGCGCCTCCAGTTGACCGAGGGCGCCCAGCGGCTTGGTCTTGCGGTCGATTGCGTGCTGCACGCGCGCGGCCAGGGCCGGGTCGTGCAGCGCGGCAACGGCCGGCAGGACGACGTCAAGGTCGAGATCGAGCGCACGATCGGGAGAGCGGTCAGGCATGTCGGAAGGCTTCGTGTTCAACGGGCTTGCAGCAGATCGAGCAGGGCTGCCGGCCCGATGTGGGTGTCGATGAAATCGGCCAGGCCGTCGAACACGGCGTCCAGCGTGCGGACCTCGGTGCCGAACAGCGCCCGCAGCACCGCCGGCGACTCGAACAGGCCGTGGGCGTACAGGCCCAGCACGTTGCCGCGCGGCCCGGCCTGCCAGCCGATCGGTTCGCCGTCGGCGTCGGACAAGGCCGTTCGCGGCGCGGCCATCGACGGGTGCGGCACGCTGCGGCCGTGGTGGATCTCGTAGCCCTGCCAGCCGATGCCCGACAGCGCCGCCCACGGGCCGGACGGGTCGAGCGTGGCAAACGTGGCGGTGGCCGGCCGCAGCAGCTTGTCGGGCTCGAAGCGGGTCACCAGCGGCAGCAGGCCGAGGCCGGGCATGCAGGCGTCGACAGCGCTGCCGGTGGGGTCACCCTCGACGCCGTCGAGGTCGATCAGCGCCTCGCCCAGCATCTGCAACCCGCCGCAGATGCCCAGCACCGCGCCACCGGCGGCGGCATGGCGGGCGATCGCGGCATCGAGCCGCTGGGCGCGCAGCCAGGCCAGGTCGGCGCGGCTGTGCTTGGAGCCGGGCAGCACGATCCAGTCGACGCCGTCGACGTCGGCCGGCGTGCGGGCCCAGACCAGCCGCACGCCGGGCAGGTTGCGCAGCGGCTGGAACTCGTCGAGGTTGCTGATGCGCGGCGTGACCACGACGGCGATGCGCAGCGTCACGGCACCGGCCGGACCGCCCGCGCCGGCGTCGACATCGTGCAGGCCGTCTTCCTCGGGCAGGCCGTGGCCGCGCCACATCGGCAGCACGCCCAGCGTCGGCACGCCGGTCAGCGCCTGCAGCTGTTCCGGACCGGGCGACAGCAACGCGGCATCGCCGCGAAAGCGGTTCAGCACGAAGCCGCGGATCAAGGCCCGTTCCTCGGCCGGCAACAGCGCGTGGGTGCCGTACAGGTGCGCGAAGGCGCCGCCCCGGTCGATGTCGGTGACCAGCAGGCAGGCTGCATCGGCGGCCCGGGCGGTGCGCATGTTCACGTAGTCGCTGGCGTGCAGGTTGATCTCGGCCGGCGAGCCGGCGCCCTCGATCACGACCACGTCATGGTCGGCCTGCAGCGCCGCCAGTGCCTCGAAGGCCTGGGGCCACAGCCGCTCGCTGCGGTCGCGCCACGGCACCTCGGCCAGGTCACGCCGGACCTGCCCCAGCACGACGACCTGGCTGCGCGTGTCGGCCTCGGGCTTGAGCAGCACGGGGTTGTGGCGGACCTCGGGCACGCAGCGCGCGGCCAGCGCCTGGAAGTACTGCGCGCTGCCGATCTCGCCCAGCCGCGTGCGGCCGTCCGGCCCCGGCAGGCCGGGCACGACGCGGGCGTTGTTGCTCATGTTCTGGGCCTTGAACGGCGCCACGCTCAGACCCTGCCGCGCATACCAGCGGCACAGCGCGGTGGCCAGCCAGCTCTTGCCGGCGCCGCTGGTGGTGCCCAGCACCATGACGGCGCGCCCCGGTGACATCGTCCGACTCAGCGGTCTGCTCAGCGGGTGGCTCATCGCGTGAGCCCCAGGTCAGGCAAGGCCAGCCACTCGTCACCGAGCCGCTCGATCCGGATCGCGCCGCCGAAGACCTCGCGCAGCGCGGTGTGCACGGCCGGGTCGTCACGGGCACCGGCGGCCCGCACGCGACCCGCTTCCAGCACGACCAGCCGGTCGGCCGCCAGCGCCAGCGACAGGTCGTGCAGCACGCTGACCACCGTGCGGTCACGGCCCAGCTCACGCATCCGCCGGACCAGCGCGACCTGGTGCGGCGCATCCAGGTGCGTGGTCGGTTCGTCGAGCAGCAGCACCGGCGCCTGCACCGCCAGCGCGCGCGCCAGCAAGGCCCGCTGGCGCTCGCCGCCGGACAGGTCCGACAGGCGCCGGTCGGCCCAGTCGGCGCATTCGGTGTCGCGCATCGCCTGCGCCACGATCGCGTGGTCCTGCGCGCTCGGCCGGCCGAACAGGCCCTGCTGCGGCAGGCGGCCGAGCATCACCACGTCGTGCACCGTCAGCTCGCTGCCGGCATCGGCCTGCTGCGACAGCCAGGCGATGTGGCAGGCGCGTTCGCGCGGCGTGCAGCTCGCCAGTTCGCGACCTTCCAGCAGGACACGGCCGGCGCGTGGCGCCAGCAGCCCGGCCAGGCCGCGCAACAAGGTCGACTTGCCGGCGCCGTTGGGGCCGACGATGGCGGTCCAGCCCGGGCCGATCGACAGGTCGACATGGCGCAGCACCGGCTCGCTGCCGGGGCCGGGCGCCAGGGCCAGGTCGATGCAGTCGAGCACCGCCGTCATCGCAGACCCCTGCGCCACAGCAGCACCAGCAGGTAACACCCGCCCAGCACGGCGGTGAAGACGCCCACCGGCAGTTCCTGCGGCGCGATCACGCTGCGGGCGATCACGTCGGCCCACAGCAGCAGCACGCCGCCCATCGCCGCGCTGGCGACCAGCCGGTAGCCGTGCGGCGCCCGCACGAAACGGGCGACCAGGTGCGGCGCGACCAGCCCGACGAAGGCGACCAGGCCGGCCTGCGCGACCGCCGTGCCGGTGGCCAGCGCCATCAGCACGACCAGCGCGGCGCGCAGCCGCGGCAGCGCCAGACCGAGGCTGCGGGCGCTTTCCTCGCCCAGCGCGAGGGCGTCCAGAACACGCGACAAGCGCCAGGCCAGCGGCAGCGTCGCCAGCAGCGCCAGCGCCAGCGCCGCGACGCTGGGCCAGCCGAGCAGGCCGGTCTGGCCGAGCAGGAAGGACTGCTTGCCGCGCAGCGCGTCGGGCGAGAACAGCGTCACCAGGTCGTTCAGCGCGCCCAGCAGCACGCCGACGACGACGCCGGCCAGCAGCAGCCGCGTCGTGTGTTCGGCACCGCGCGCCAGCAGCAGCGTCGCGGTGACGCCACCGAGGGCACCGACGAAGGCCGCGCCGACGAGGCCCAGGCGCTGGAGGGCGTCCGCGCCGGTCAGCGTCAGTCTCGCGCCCAGCAGCCCGCCGGCCGCCAGCACCAGCACGACGCCAAGTGACGCACCGGCCGCCGAGCCCAGCAGGTAGGGATCGGCCAGCGGGTTGCGGAACAGGCCTTGCGCCAGCGCACCGGACAGCCCGAACAGCGCGCCGACCAGCAGCGCGCCCAGGCTGCGCGGCGCGCGGATGTCCCACAGGATCAGGTCGCCGCCGGGCGACAGCCGCAGCGCCGCCAGGTCCCAGCCTTCGCTGCCGGCCAGCAGGCCCGCCAGCAGACCGGCGGTCCCCAGCAGCAGCAGGGCCAGCGCCAGGCGCAGGCGACGCAGGCGTTCGGCGGCGGGCATCGGCGGCTGTTCTCGGCTGTCCGGTCAGCGCGCCGGCGCCGGCAGGCTGGCCAGGCAATCGGCGATCAGGCGGGCGCCCTCGCCCATGCGCGGGCCGGGCCGGACCAGCATGTCGTAGGCGGCGGGCGCATAGGCGCAGGTCTGGTGCGCGGTCAACGCGGCCAGGCGTTGCCAGCCCGGTCGGCGTGGCATCTCGGCCAGCGACTGCGTCGCCGCGATCACCAGGTCGGGCTGGGCGCGCAGGATGAATTCCGGGTTGAGCTGCGGGAACGGGCCCATGCCCGCGTCGACGATGTTGCGCAGCCCCAGCCGCGCCAGCGTCTCGCCGATGAACGAGGACGCGCCGGCCGCATGCGGCGAGCTCGAGACCTCGAAATAGACCCGTCGAGCGCGCCAGGCCGGCGGCACACGTTGCGCGGCCCGCGCCAGCTCGGTCTCGATGCCGGACCACAGCGCGTCGGCCCGGTCCGGCCGGCCGTCCAGCAGTTCGGCGATCTGGCGCAGCGCGCGCTGCACCTCGGCATGGTTCTCGGCCTGTAGCGTGACGACGCGCAGCCCCAGGCCACGCAGCCGGTCGACCACCCGCGTGGACGGCGCCGCCAGCACGAGGTCCGGCCGCAGCGCGACGATGCGCTCCAGCTGGGCATCGTCCATGCCACCCAGTCGCGGCAGGCCGGCGATCGAGGCCGGCCAGTTCGAATAACGGTCGACACCGACCAGCCGCTCGCAGGCACCGAGCGCGCAGACCGATTCGGTCAGCGACGGCAGCAGCGAGACGATGCGGCGCGGCGCGGTCGGGCCGACCGAGTCGGCCGCATGGACCGCCGGCACGGCCAGCCAACCCGTCAACAACAGCCGGAACAGCCAACGCCTCATGCGGCACCGCCCTTCAGGTGCACCGGCAGGCCGGCCACCATCAGCGTGACCCGGTCACACCGGCCGGCCAGGCGCTGGTGCAGCAGGCCCAGCGTGTCGAGGAAGCGGCGCGTCTCGGCGCCCAGCGGCATCACGCCCAGGCCGATCTCGTTGGACACCAGCACGACCGGCGCGGGCGCGTCGGCCAGCGCCGCGCACAGGCGGTCGATGGCTGCGGCCGCGTCCTGGACCGGCAGCCCCGGCGGCGGCATCAGCAGCTGGGTCAGCCACAGCGTCAGGCAGTCGACCACCAGCAGATGCCGGTCGGCGGCCAGGCGATGCAAGGCCGCCGCCAGGTCGCCGTCGATGCCGCCGGCCAGTTCATGCGTCGCCAGACCCGGCGCCCGCGCCGCCCGGTCGGCCTGGTGACGGGCGATGCGCGCGCGCATCTCGTCGTCACCGGGCCAGGCGGTGGCGATCAGCGTCGCGCGCCGCCCTGCCCCGGCGGCCAGCCAGTCGGCCGCGCGCTGTTCGGCCGCACGCGACTTGCCGCTCTTCTGGCCGCCGAGGATCAGGGTGTGCATCGCCGGGTGCCTGCGTCAGAAGTTGAAGCGGGCAGACGCCACCACGGCCCGGCCGGGCTCGGGGTAGATCGCCGACACCTCGCCCGCATCGCAGCGGAAGGCCTGGGTCGTGTACTTGCGGTCGCCCACGTTGGTCACCGACAGCGCCAGCTCCCAGGTCGGCTGGCGCCACGCGTAACGCGCATCCAGCGTGGTCGCCGAGGCCATGCGGCAGTCGTTGGTCAGCGTCGGGAACTGCTGGCCGGCGTAGACCACGTCGGCGCCCAGGTGGTGCTGCGGCAGGAACTGCCAGTTGACGCCGACCAGACCGCTTTCGCGCGGCGCCAGCGGCACGTCCTTGCCGGCGTTGACGCCGCTGTCGAAGCGCGAGCGGCGCAGCGCGGCGGCCGCGCGCAGCTCGACGGTGGCGCTCAGGTCGTGGCGGCCCTCGAACTCGACGCCGCTGCGGCGGGTCGGGTCGTAGTTGACGTTCGCGCCGAACAGGCCGGAGGCCGGGTCGAAGCCGATCTCGTCGGTCAGGCGGCTGCGGTAGACCCGCGCCTCCAGCCGGGTCGTCTCGATGCGCCAGCGCGCGCCAGCCTCGAGGTCGCGCGAGGTCTGGGTGCGCAGCGGCGTGCTGCCCAGCTCGTCGACATTGGGCAGGCGGAAGCTCTTGCCGATGCGGCCGTAGACCTGGGCCTGGCTGCCGACGGGCTGGACCACGCCGGCGTCCCAGGCCGTCACGCGGTCCTCGGCCCGGCCGACGCCGAAGCTCTGCGCGTCCTTGACGGCCGATTCGCGCCGCAGCCCGGCCGACAGCAGCGTGCCGCCCGGCAGCGTGAGGTCATCCTTGACGTAGACGGCGCGGTTGCGCTGCTGGTCCGGATCGCCCTGCGGCAGCACGTCGCGGCTCCAGCGGTTGTGGTCGACACCGATGCGGAACTGGTTCGCCAGGCCGGCGATCTGGCCGCTGTGGCGCGCCCGCAGCGCCGCCATGCGGGCGGTGACGTCGTAGTCGAAGGCCGAGCCGAAGTTGATGCTGCGCAGCGTCTTGCTGCGCTGCCCGACATCGGCGGCGAACTCCCAGGCACCGGCCCGCAGCTCGGCGGTCAGCGTGTTGCGGCGGCCGTCGATGCGGCCGTGGTCGGTCAGGCTGAAGGCCTGGCTCGGATCGCTGGCGTACTGGGCTGCCGACAGCGCGCCGGGCAGGCCGGTCGAGACGGTGTCCTCGGCATGGCGGGCCACCACGCGCAGGCCCTCGCCGTCCTGCCACTGCGCGGTCAGCGAGGCGCCGCCGACGCCCGAGGCGAAGTTGTCGCGATGGCCGTCGTTGAGGCGACGCTGCGCCGCCAGGTCGAAGCTGAAGTCGCCCGCGTTGAGCGTGGCCGAGCCGCGCAGCTCGCGTCGACCCTGGTTGCCGCCGGCCACGTAGACCTGGCCGTTGTCGCGGCGGGCCACGCCCTTGCCGGCCTTGGTCGTCACGACGATCACGCCGCCGGTCGCGCCTTCGCCGTACAGCACGGCGTTGCTGCCGCGCAGGACCTCGATGCGTTCGACCGTCTCGATCGGGATGCCGGCCAGCCGGGTGCCGCCGGTGTCGCCCTCGCTGATGCGGATGCCGTCGACGACGATCACCATGTTGCTGTCGGACGTGCTGCCGAAGCCGCGCAGGTCGAGCGCGTATTCGCCGCCGCCGTTGAGGTCGAGCCGGCCCGGCACGCCGAGCTGGCGCATCACGGCCTCGTTGATGGTCGTGTAGCCGCCGTTGCGGATCTGCTCGGCGCTGATGACGCTGATGCCGATCGGCTGGCTGTCGGCCTTGTCGGCGAAGCGGGTGCCGCTGATGACGACCTGCGGCAGGCTGTCGGCCATCGCCAGCCGGAGGCCGAGATCGGACTGGGCCATCGCGGCGCCCGACGCGCAGAGCGCGGCCGTGCAGGACAGGAGGGACGCCGCCGGTCGACGGGCGTTGCGGAACGAGAGGGACATGGGAAACACCACGGAACAGACGTGCACGCCAGCGTCCCCGCAGGCCTGCACCACATGGCGGAGACGCTCATCGCGCGTCCGCCCCCTGTTGGCCGGTATCCGGGCTGACGGAACAACCTCTGCGACCTTCCCGGCGCCGTGTGGCGGCACCAGTGGCTGAACGCAGAAGCGGGTCTGGGCACATGGCCTCGACCGTCCGCTTACCGTTGCGGGGGCAGCGCAGGTTGGGCTCTTCCCGATGGGCGTCGCCTTCCTGCTTCCCGTTTAACCGGGCCCCTTGAGGAGGGCCCGAGCACCAACGGCCGCGAGTGTATCCGTGCGTGTCCGACGCCTTGCTGACGGCTCGCACGGCCCGGACGCCACGGTCGCCACCCCTACAATTCACAGGCTCGGTTCACGCAGTCGTTGCGTGAGCGCTGCAACCCCACTGCGCATGTCCACCCTCGAAGACCTGGCCGACCGCGTCGACCGCCTGCTGCTGCGACACGACGAGCTCAAGCGCACCAATTCGCTGCTCGAGCAGCAGCTCGCGACGGTGCTCGCCGAACGCGACAACCTGCGCTCCCGCCTCGCCGCCGCCCGTCACCGCATCGACGCGCTGATCGAGCGCCTGCCCGCCAACGAACACGACGCCACCCAGGCCAGCGGGAGCGACGCATGAAGCAGATCGAAGTCAGCATCATGGGTCAGACCTACGTGCTGGCCTGCCCCGAAGGCCACGAGACCGAACTGCTGGAGGCCGTCAGCAGCGTCGACCGCGAGATGTGCGGCATCCGCGACGCCGGACGCGTCAAGGCGCGCGAACGCATCGCCGTGCTGGCCGCCCTGAACCTCGCCTACGCGCTGGCCGAACAGGCCCGCACGCCCGCACCGGCGCCAGCCGCCGTCGCCGCTGCGGCACCGGCCGCCGGCCACATCGACGTCGACGCGCTGGTTCGGCGTGTCGATGCCGCACTCGGTCACGACGGCCAGCTGCTTTGAAGGTCTTGGGCCGCATGGCGGCCCGGCTGGGTTCTAGAATGGACTCGTCCGCCGCGTCCGCGAAGGTTTTATATTTCCTTGAACCGATGCTCTCGCGAGCCAGGGCTTGGAACATCACCAGGCTGGCGTGATCGTCTCGCGTCAGATGAACCCGATGCCTGGTTGACCTTGCCCACCTGAATCCCCCTGGGTTCAGGAATGCGACCTTTGGTTCGCGGTGGACACCCTCTCCCGAATGCCCCGATGGAACGCTCCTACTGGCTGATGAAGAGCGAGCCCGACGAGGCCTCGATCGACACCCTGGCTCATGCGATGAGCCAGTGCCTGCCCTGGACCGGGGTGCGCAACTACCAGGCCCGCAACTTCATGCGCGACGCGATGCGCATCGGCGACGGCGTCCTGTTCTATCACTCGTCCTGCCCGCAGCCCGGCATCGCCGGTCTGGCCGAGGTGGCGAGCACGGCCTACCCGGACGCGACGCAGTTCGATCCGGCCAGCCCCTACTTCGATCCCAAGTCCGATCCGGCCGCACCGCGCTGGCTGAACGTCGACGTGCGCTTCGTGCGCAAGACCCGCCTGCTCGGCCTGGCCGAGATGCGCGCCACAGCCAGCCTGGCCGACCTGCAGGTGCTGCAGCGTGGCAACCGGCTGTCGATCACGCCGGTGACGGCGGCGCAGTGGCAGGCGGTGCTGTCGGTGCTGGACCCAGCTGCCCCATGAACCTCGATCCCCTGCTCATCCTCGAACTGCTGGCGCTGGGCGTCGGCACCGGATTCCTCGCCGGCCTGCTGGGCATCGGCGGCGGCATGCTGATGGTGCCGTTCACCACGCTGATCCTGTCGCATCGGGGCGTCGCGTCCGGCCTGTCGGTGAAGATGGCCATCGCCACGTCGATGGCGACCATCCTGTTCACGTCGATCTCCAGCGTGCGGGCCCACCACCGTCGCGGCGCCGTGCGCTGGGACATCGTGCGCACGCTGGCGCCCGGCATCGTCGCTGGCGGGCTGATCGCCGGTGCCGGCGCCTTCGCGGCCCTGAAGGGCCAGGCGCTGGCGGCCGTGTTCGCCGTGTTCGTCGCGTTCTCGGCCACGCAGATGCTGCGCAACAAGAAACCGGCGCCGTCACGCCAGATGCCCGGCACGGCCGGCAGCCTCGGTGCGGGCGGGCTGATCGGCTTCGTCTCGGGCCTCGTCGGCGCGGGCGGCGGCTTCATCTCGGTGCCGTTCATGGCCTGGTGCAACGTGGCCATGCACAACGCGGTCGCGACCTCGGCGGCGCTGGGTTTCCCGATCGCGCTGGCCAACACGCTGGGCTACGTCATCGGCGGCTGGAACATGCCGACGGAGGTGCCGGGCGCCTTCGGCTACCTGTGGTTGCCGGGCCTGGCGGTGATCGCCTGCGCCAGCGTGCTGACCGCGCCGCTCGGCGCGAGGGCCGCGCACGCGATGGACGTCGCGCAGCTCAAGAAGGCGTTCGTCGCCGTGCTCTACCTGCTGGCCGCCTACATGGCCAGCCGGGCGGTGCTCTGAGCCGACTCAGGTCGACGGCGGTGCAGACGCACCGCGGGTGACCGCCAGCGAGATGGTGGCCGGCAAGACCCGGTTGCCGCCACGCTGGCGCGCCTCGTTGAGGGCACGGATGGCCGCCTGGCTCAGCGCATCCAGGCTTGCCGCGCTGTGCGGAAAGCTGGCGACGCCAGCCGAGATCTCGAAGCCGTAGGACTGCCCGTCCTGCACCAGCACCTCGGCGGCGCACGCCTTGCGCAGCTGTTCGACGCGGGCATGCGCAGTTGCCAGGCCGATGCCGGAGAACAGGATCGCGAACCGCTCGGGGCCGAGCTGCGACAGCGCATCCATCGCCCGCGTGTTGGCCCGCATCAGCACCTGCAGGGTCTGGGCGATGCGCTCGCCCGCTGCCGCGCCGTGTCGCTGCACGACCTCGTCCAGACGGTCGACCGCCAGCAGCACCAGCGTGAACTCGCGGCCTTCGCGTTGCGACAGCGCGGCCTCGCGCTGCAGCGTGGCCTCGAAATGGTCGCGCCGGAACATCGCGTCGGGGCGGTCGTTGGCGGTGTCCTCGCGCAGGCGATCGAGCATCGCCTGCTGACGCTCGATCTGCTGCAGCGCCTGGTCGAGACGGACCTCCAGCGCCGCCTTCGGGTCGAGCCGCCAGATCGTCAGCAACAGCCGCTCGCCGGCCGGTCCGCTCAGTTCGGTGCGCCAGGTCTGGATGTCGACTCGCTGGCCGCCGCGTTCGAACCGGTGCTGCTCCAGCGCCACCGCCTGCGCGCCCAGCGCACGGCGGTCGGCGGCCTGCACGGCCGCCGCATCCGCCGCGGGCAGCACGGCCAGGTCGTCACGGCCGGTCACCTGTCCGGCATCCAGACCGAGGAAGGCCAGCCAGGCCGCATTGGCCCATCGGTAGCGCGGCGCCTCGCCGCCTTCTCCGACCGCCTTCAGCGACACCATCACGCCCGCCACGTCCAGCATCGCCAACAGGCGATCGGACAGGGTCGCGACATCGATTTCGTGCGGCAGTTCGGTCATGGTCGAGGGGCGGCGAGCCGCGCGGAAAGGTGGCTCGCGATGATAGGCAGCGCCACCCCCGCGCCCCGGAAGCCCGGATCACACCGGGCCTGCGGCGTGAACTGGGTCACTGACCGCCAGGACTCAGCGCAGGTCGCCGGCCAGGCTGGACAGCGTCTCCGGCGACAGGCTGACGTGGCTGGGGTAGTTCACGTGGTCGCAACCCACCTTGACCCCCGCGCCGGCCCGGATCGCGGCCCGCATGGCCTCGCTGAACTCGAAGCGCAGGAAATGCACGGCCGAGGTCTTCTCGGCGTTCTCGCGGTCCAGGTCCTCGTCGGCGATGGCGTGGACGCGGCCATGGCCCTCGACCTCGACGAAGACACGGTCCTCGACGCCGATCAGCCGCGCCAGCTCGCGACGGCGCTCGTTCACGTCGGGGTACTCCAGCAGCATCGTGGCCTTCCAGTTGCTGCCGTCGGGCACCAGCGGCGCATAGGCCTCGAGTTCGGAGCGGATGCCCTCCTCCTCGAAGATCTTCTCGATGCGCAGCATCTCCTGGATCTGGTAGCGGATCGTCGTCTCGTCCTCGAACTGCAGCCGCAGGTGCTCGCCCAGCACGACCGAACGGCGCTGGCGATGGGCGATCACCTCGGCGCGCATCGCCTTGCGCTGTCGGGCATAGGCCTCCAGCGTCAGGAGGCTGTCGCGGGTGATGACGGTCATGTATCGGTTCCTCGAAAAGTCGTGGGTCACTTGAGCCCGTAGGCCGTCGCCACCAGGCTCAGCGGATGAGCCAGTGGCGCCGTGGGCAGGTTGTTGACGGCCAGTCCCTGGGCGATGTGATGGCCGCCGAGGGGGCAGTCCGAACTGATCCAGTCGGGCCCCTGGCCCTCGGCATTGAGCTTGCCCATGGCCTTGAACACCGGCTTGCCGATCTTCATCGCCAGCGTGTGATACGGCTTCTTCACGCCATAGGTGCCCGCGTGTCCCGAGCAGCGCTCGACGGTGTTGAGCTGGACGCGCACGGTCTGGCCGATCAGCTTGAGGACTTCCTCGGTCTTGCGGCCGATGTTCTGGACCCGGCCGTGGCATGGGATCTGGTAGCTGACGCGGCCGAGGTCACGCTTGAAGTCGGTCCGCAACAGCCCGTCGCGGTGGCGCGCCGCCAGGTACTCGAACGGGTCCCACATCGCCTGCTGGACCCGCTTGACCGCCTCGTCGCCCGGGAACATCAGCGGCAGTTCCTGCTTGAACATCAGCGTGCAGGACGGCACCGCCGACAGGATCGCCCAGCCCTCGCGGGCATAACGATCGAGGACGGGGATGTTGGCTTCCTTGCTCGCCGCCACCGAATCGAGGTCGCCCAGCTCGAGCTTGGGCATGCCGCAGCAGCGTTCCTTCTCGACCAGCTCGTAGGGGATGTCGTTGTGGGCCAGCACGGCCAGCAAGTCGTGGCCGATGCCGGGTTCGTTGTAGTTGACGTAGCAGGTCGAGAACACCGCCACCTTGCCGGGCGTGCGCTCGCCGTTCGTCACGGTCTTCGACGGGCTCGTGGCCGCGCTCCAGCGGAAGCGGCGGGTCGCCAGTGCGGGCATCCAGGCGTCCGGATGCACGCCCAGGAAACGATCCATCGCCTGGCGCGCCAGCGGCGTCGCGTTGATGGCATTGACGGCCTGCACGACCACCGGGATGCCGGCGAACTGGCCGTGCTTGTCGGTCGAGGCGAGAAACTGGTCGGCCTTGCTGACCTCGCCCTTCTTGAAGCGGATCGCCTTGGCACGCAGCATCAGGTGCGGGAAGTCCAGGTTCCACGCGTGCGGCGGCACGTACGGGCACTTGGTCATGTAGCAGAGGTCGCACAGGTAACACTGCTCGACGACCTTGCCGTAGTCGGCCTTGGGAATGCCGTGGACCTCGCCGTCCTCGGTCGCGTCGACCAGGTCGAACAGCGTCGGGAAGCTCTGGCACAGGCTGACGCAGCGGCGACAGCCGTGGCAGATGTCGAACACACGCTCCAGCTCGGCCTCGCACTTCGCCTCGTCGTGGAAGTCGGCGCTCAGCCAGTCGAGCGGGTGCCGGGTCGGTGCCTCGAGATTGCCTTCGCGCATGCTCGTCGCTCCTGCCCGGGTCACGGGCCTGAAGGATGGACAGAAGGATGACCGGGACGTTCGCCCCGGTCATCACCACGCCGGTTCAGTCGACCAGCGCGTCCAGGGCCTTCTGGTAGCGGTTGGCATGCGAGCGCTCGGCCTTGGCCAGCGTCTCGAACCAGTCGGCGATCTCGTCGAAGCCTTCGTCGCGGGCCGTCTTGGCCATGCCCGGGTACATGTCGGTGTACTCGTGGGTCTCGCCGGCCACGGCGGCCATCAGGTTCTGGCGGCTCGACCCGATCGGCAGGCCGGTGGCCGGGTCACCGACGGCTTCCAGGAATTCGAGGTGGCCATGCGCATGGCCGGTCTCGCCTTCGGCGGTCGAACGGAACAGCGCGGCGACGTCGTTCTGGCCTTCGATGTCGGCCTTGTTCGCGAAGTACAGGTAGCGACGATTGGCCTGGGATTCGCCGGCGAAGGCGTCCTTCAGGTTCTGCTCGGTCTTGGATCCCTTGAGTGTGCTCATTGCTCTCTCCGTTGTGACCTGCGTGGGGGATGGGGCGCGCGATCGGATCGCGCACATCACGATATCGCACACGGGAAGGCGAACTCCTTAGGATTTATCTATTCGAACTTTCGGGCAAACCCAATGGCCGCCGGGCAAGGCCAGAATCGGCTGCCCTCGACCTTTTCCGACCCCTCCATCCGGTCTCGACACCATGAGCATTGCCCCCTACCTGCGCACCATCGGCCGAGGCAAGGACGGCGCCCGGCCGCTGACGCGCGAACAGGCCCGAGAGCTGATGTCGCTGATCCTGGACGGGCGCGTCAGCGACCTCGAACTCGGCGGCTTCGCGCTGGCCATGCGCATCAAGGGCGAGACCGCCGACGAACTGGCCGGCTTCATCGAGGCCACGGTGGCTCATTCGATGAGCCTGCCGCAGCCCGGTGCCGAAGCCGGCCCGGCGGTGCTGCTGCCCAGCTACAACGGCGCACGCAAGCTGCCCAACTTCACGCCGCTGCTGGCCTTGCTGCTGGCGCGTGCCGGCGTGCCGGTGCTGGTGCATGGCGTGCTCGACGACCCGGGCCGCGTCACCAGCGCGGCGATCTTCGAGGCGCTCGGCCTGCCGCCCGTGACCGATGCCGACGGCGTGGCGCGGCGCTGGTCAGGCGCTCAACCGGCCTTCATCGCGCTGGAGGCCCTGAACCGCCCGCTCGCCGGCCTGCTGGCGATCCGCCGCGTGCTGGGCTTGCGCAACAGCGGCCACACCCTCGCCAAGCTGCTGCCTGCGGTGCCGGGTTCGCTGCGGGTGGTCAACCACACCCATCCCGAATACGCGGTCAGCCTGACGCAGTTCCTGGGCGACAGCGGCGCCGACGCGGTGCTGATGCGCGGGACCGAAGGCGAACCGGTGGCCGATGCACGCCGCCAGCCACGCCTGCAGGTCCACCTGGACGGGCAACGCCGGCCCGAGCTGGATCTGGCGCCGCAGGACGGGGTGCTGGTCGACCTGCCAGAACTGCCGGCGTCGATCGACGCGGCGAGCACCGCCAGCCTGATCCGCCGCATGCTGGACGGCGACGCGCCGGTGCCTGCGCCGATCACGCAGCAGGTCGCGGCGCTGCAGGCGGTGCGGCGGGCGATGACGGTGTCGACGGCGGCGTGAGGCCGCGCCGGCCGGGCTCTCAGGTCGCGGAAGGATCGGCGCCCGTCGACTGCTCGGCCGGTGCGGCGACGCGCAATTCGTCGACCGTGTAGCCCTCGCGGATCAGGGCCTGGCGCAGCCAGTCGGGCTGGCTGCCGCGGCCGTCCCAGGTGTCACCGCTGACGGGGTGGCGATAACGCACTTCCGGCGCCGCCACGCGGCGCACGACCGGCGTGGCCGGCAGCGGCACACCGGCGAGTTCCGCCGGTTCGATCTGCCAGAAATCCATCAGGCGCCGGATCTTGCGGATCGCCGCCAGCTTCTCGAGATCTTCGTCGTCGTCTTGCATCTGCTGAGGCCTGCCGGCCAGGCCGGCACGAGGTGCTGCGGGTCGGGAAACATGCCGCTTGGGGTGCCGAATCATGGCATACGCGACGCGCCGATCGACCCTGTCCACCCCCCGCAACCGTGTCCGGCGGAAGTCGCTGCGGCGGCTCGCCTACAATCGTCGGTGACGGGCCTCCCCGCATGGGCAGGCGGCCAAACGGGTCAGGTCGGGAACGAAGCAGCCCTAACCGATTCTGTTCAGTGCCGGGGTTCAGGCTCGTCACCCTCATTCGAAGATCGCCAGACCTGCCCCGGGGTACGCACCCCGGGTTCTGCAGAGGCTGGCGCCCCCCACCCTCCCTTCCGATCGACGCAGCGCCTTCAGGCGCGTGAAGCGCTCACCACAGGCTCCACGCCAGCCCCGCCACGGCGCTGCCGGCGATGACCGGGATCACGCCGATCTTGAAGCGGATCAACGCGACGGCCGCAACGAGGCCGATGGCGGCGGACACCACGTCGAAGCGGCCAGACAGGCCCTGCGGCCAGAGCACGTGGAAGGCGAAGAACACGGCCAGGTTGACGATCACGCCGACCACGGCGGCGGTGATGCCGGTCAGCGGTGCGGTGAACTTCAGGTTGCCGTGGGTCGACTCGATGAACGGCCCGCCCAGCAGGATGAAGCAGAAGCTCGGCAGGAAAGTGAAGAAGGTCACCACCGTGGCGGCTGCCGCGCCGGCCAGGAAGAGCGAGTCGCTGCCGAACAGCGCGCGGGTCCAGCCGCCGACGAAGCCGACGAAGGACACGACCATGATCAGCGGGCCGGGCGTGGTCTCGCCCAGCGCGAGGCCGTCCATCATCTGCGGCGCGGTCAGCCACTGGAAATGCTCGACAGCGCCCTGGTAGACATAGGGCAGGACCGCGTAGGCGCCACCGAAGGTCAGCAGCGCGGCCTTGGTGAAGAACCACGCCATCTGCGTCAGCACGGCGTCCCAGCCGAAGGCCAGCGTCAGCCCGCCGATGGCGGCGCCCCACAGGCCCAGGCAGACCACCAGCACGCGGATGAAGCGCGGCCAGGTGAACAGCGCGTGTGGGGGCGTCGGCGTGCTGTCGTCGATCAGCGCGGCGCCGGCCGTCTTGCCGGCCTTGCCGTGGCCGCCGCCGACGGCGAACTGGTCCGGCCGGAAACGGCCGCCAAGGTAGCCGATCAGGCCGGCGACCAGGATGATGAGCGGGAACGGCAGGCTGAGCGCAAAGATGGCAACGAAGGCCGCCACCGCGATGCCCCACAGCCAGCCGTTCTTCAACGCCCGCGAGCCGATCCGGAAGGCCGCCGAGACGACGATCGCGGTGACCGCCGGCTTGATGCCGTAGAGCACGCCGGCCACCGCCGGCACCGTGCCGTAGGCCATGTAGATCCAGGACAGCCCGATCAGCAGCAGCAGCGACGGCAGCACGAACAGCCCGCCGGCCACGATGCCGCCCCAGGTGCGGTGCATCAGCCAGCCGATGTAGGTGGCCAGTTGCTGGGCCTCGGGACCGGGCAGCAGCATGCAGTAGTTCAGCGCGTGCAGGTAGCGGTTCTCGGAGATCCAGCGGCGTCGCTCGACCAGGTCCTCGTGCATGAGGGCAATCTGCCCGGCCGGCCCGCCAAAGCTGATGAATCCGAGCTTGAGCCAGTACAGCAGCGCCTGGCCGAAGCTGACGGGCGCGGGGGGTGTCGAACGGTCTGGGTCAGGGGTCATGTCGGTCGCCGGGAGGCGTTCAGGATGGGGCCCGGAATGCGGCCAGCAGGGTATCGAACAAGGGCACGGCCGCGGCGAGCAGCGCGTCGTCATCGGCGTGTTGCGCCTGCAGGCCGCGCACCAGCGTCGCCAGCCCGGCGGCCTCGTCGGCCGGGATGCCACCGACGTCGATGGCATGCACGACCTGGCCGAGCCGCCGCAGCGCCGGATCGGCGTCCAGGCCGAACGATGCGGCGACGACCTCGAAGGTGACCCGGTCGCCCACATGCGTGAAGGTCGCGCCGTCGAAGTCGTAGCCGATCGCCGCCTTCGGGCAGCGCCGGACATCGGCCAGCCAACGGAAGGTCGGCGCGCGGTCGATGCATCGCAGCACCAGCCACGCGGTGGCGAGGCGGTCGACCCACGGCCGCGCCCGGGTCGCCCAGATGCGGCCCTGGCAGGCCTCGATGTCGAGGCGCGGAATGAAGCCGTCGGTGGCGGCCGGCTCGCCCGGGGACAGGCGGCGTTCGATCTCGGCGCGCAGGGTCGCGAGGCCGGCGCGGGCATCGGTGGCCGGCTGGCCGGGGAAGTGGTCGATCGCGTCGATGGCCTGCAGCTGCTGTTCGAGGCGTCGCAGTGTCTGGCGCAGCCCGGCGTCGGTCTGGCGGGCCACCTCCTGGCGCGCGAGCTTCAGCGCCTGGCCGAACTCTGCATAGGCGGCAGTGCGGTCGAACAGCGCGCGGAAGGCGGCATCCTGGGCGGCGTCACGGGCATCGAGTTCCAGCAGGTGGGCTTCGGCGCCGCCGTCACGGATGGTCTGCTCGATCGACCGGAAGGCAGCCGCATTCGGCGCATGGGCCGGCAGGATCTGCACGCCTTCGCGCAGCGTCGCGCAACCCAGGCCGCGCAGCTGGCGCCAGACGCGCACGCGCAAGCCCGACGGCGAGGTCGGGAGCGTCGCGGCGAGGATCAGCCAGGTCATGTTGAAGCAAATATCGCATGACGTGACATCTGCTGCAACGCGGCCACCGCCGCCGGGATCAGGCGGCCTTGACCTTCAGGTGCCGTGCGAGCTTGTCGCGTGCGTCGAGGTAGGCCTGCTTGAGCGAGTCGACGCTGACCCCCAGCGCGCGGGCGTAGCGGTTGGCGACCTGGGCCAGCGCACGGGGCTGTGCGGCGGCGGGCGCGTCGAAGGCCTGCAACGTCTCGTTGGCGCAACTCGACACCAGCCGCAGCCAGCCGTCGACGGTGTGCGGCGCGACGACGGTCTGGTGGGTCGGCAGCGGCAGCATCGTTTCCTGCACCGATTCGTCCAGGCCCCAGTGGCGCGCCAGCGCGTTGGCCATCGATTGCAGGTCCACACCGAGCACGGCCATCGCGGCGGCGTCCTCGGTCAGGCCGGGCGCGGGCGGCTCGCCCTCGCGCAGCGGCGGGCTGGGCTGCATCAGCTGGCGGATCTGCACCGCCTCGTCAGGGAAGTGGTAGTAGGTCACCAGCCGGCCGAGGTGCTGCAGTTGCGCGGCGATCAAGGCACCTTCGGCGTCCAGCCCGGCTGGCACGAGGACTTCCGCCAGGTGGCCGGCCATGCAGGCCCTGCGCATCGCCTTCTCGAGCCGTTCGGCGGCGCCGTCGCGCAGCGGTCCGGGCCACGCCCGCAAGGTGGATGCCGCGCGGCGCACGCCGGTCAGGCCGATCAGCTGGATGGCGCGGCGCACGGTGGTCACGCCGTCTTCGGCCATCAGGCCGATGCTGGCGGAGTTGACGCTGCGCAGCAGCTCGAAGGACAGCGCGAGGTCCTCCAGCACGACATCGGTCAGCTCGTCGAGCCGGCGGGTCTCCATGCGCGAGAGCTGCGCCACGCGCTGGGCCAGTCCGGGCAAGGCGGGCAGATGGCCGTTGACGCGCAGGCGGTCCAGCAGCAGCGCGAGCGGACCGCCGCGGTCCGAGCCTTCGACCTGACGCCAGCCCGACAGGGCACGCTCCAGGCTGCGGGCGCCCAGGTAGCGGCGGCGCTCGTGGCGATCGGTGGCCCGGTTGATGATGGCGCGCAGGGCGTCCGACACCGGCGCCGGCAAGGACCACGGCAGGCGCACGATGTCCTGGCCAAGACGGTTGACGGCGCTGGGCACGTCCGGCTCGTCGAGCGCAGGGGCATGCGCGATCCAGGCATAGAGCAGCAGGCCGATCGCCAGCACGTCGCGGTCGGAGGCCAGATGGCGACGGGTGGCGATCGGGTCTTCCGGATCGTCGGTGGTGGTGTCCGGAGACGGTGCCGTCCGCGAGCCGGGCATGCCGCTGCCCCAGACCTGCAGCCGGCCGTTGCGGCCGATGAAGAGCGTGTGCAGCCCGACATCGCCGTGGGCATAGCCGGCGTCGTGGAGATAGGCCAGACCTTCGAGCGCATCGATCGCCCAGCCGACCGTCTCGATCGGCGGGCCGGGCTTGCGCTGGCTGAGGTGCTGGGCGAGCGTCACGGCACCCTGCGGCTTGTCGCAGACGACGTAGGCGCGCCCGCCATGGGCGCCACTCTCGACCGACTGCAGCAGCCGCGGATGCTCCAGCCGCGCGGCGCGTCGCAGGTTGTCGACGGCGGCGGCGAGCTCGTGTCGATCGTCGATCGGGTGACGGGCGATCAGCAGCCAGACGTCCTGCTGGACGCGCGGATCGCGTGCCAGCCAGGCCATGCTGCGCGAGCTGCGCCCCATGAGTTCACGCAGTTCGAATCGCCCGAAGGTGCGCGCCAGCGCGGCGGCCGCGCGGGGCGGCGCGTCGGCAGAAGCGCGTGGGGCGGGGTTCGGTGGCGGCATGCGCGACGGTTCCTGGCTACGGATGACGAGATTCAACCGCCGACCCGTCAACGACCAAGACTGGAACAGCGCCTAAATTTGCGCCAGATCGTTTCCTGCCCACGTTCACGACCCAGGCGACAGCCCCATGCGCCGACGGCCCGGTCACGATCGTGCAAAAATCCGGGCTTCCGTCCGCTATCCCGCGCGGACTTCCTCTGCGGATGCCCCATGAGCAGCGATCTCATCAAACACGTTTCCGACGCGACCTTCGACGGCGATGTCGTCAAGAATGCCAAGCCCGTCCTGGTGGACTACTGGGCCGAATGGTGCGGCCCCTGCAAGATGATCGCGCCGGTCCTCGACGAGGTCGCCAAGGACTATGACGGTCGCCTGCAGATCGCCAAGATGAACGTTGACGAGAATCGCGAGATCCCGGCCCGCTTCGGCATCCGCGGCATCCCGACGCTGATGATCTTCAAGGACGGTCAACTCGCCGCCACCAAGGTCGGCGCCGTCTCGAAGGCCCAGTTGACGGCCTTCATCGACGCACACCTATAATCTTTCCCATCGGGCGTCGGAGTCATCCGCCGCCCGATCGTCCACCCGCCCGCACATGACGCGGGGCGACCCGGATCCGGGTCATCCGGTGGCCGATCGAACCTTATCCCTTGTTTCTCCTGATCCCGCTGCGGATCCTCGCGCGTCCCGTTCCGCCACCTGGCCGGACCGGTGTCACGACCCGCTCCGATCCGGCGCGGGATTTCTCCACACGCTGACTTCCGGGTTCAATCCCATGCACCTTTCCGAACTCAAGGCTCTGCACATCTCGGCGCTGGTCCAGATGGCCGAGACGTTGGAGATCGAGAACGCCAGCCGCCTGCGCAAGCAGGAACTGATGTTCGCGATCATGAAAAAGCGCGCCCGCCAGGGCGAGCAGATCTTCGGGGACGGCGTGCTGGAGGTTCTGCCCGACGGCTTCGGCTTCCTGCGCTCGCCGGACACGAGTTTCCTGGCCAGCACCGACGACATCTACCTGTCGCCGAGCCAGATCCGGCGTTTCAATCTCCACACCGGCGACATGATCGAAGGCGAGGTTCGTGTCCCCAAGGACGGCGAACGCTATTTCGCGCTGGTGAAGGTCGATCGGGTCAACGACCTGACGCCCGAGGAGAACAAGAACAAGATCATGTTCGAGAACCTCACGCCGCTGTTCCCCAAGGAACAGTTCCGGCTGGAGCGTGACGTGCGCGGTGAAGAGAACATCACCAGCCGCATCATCGACCTGATCGCCCCCATCGGCAAAGGCCAGCGCGCCCTGCTCGTCGCCCCGCCCAAGAGCGGCAAGACGGTCATGATGCAGCACCTGGCGCACTCGCTGGTGGCCAACCACCCGGACGTCCACCTGATCGTCCTGCTGGTCGACGAACGGCCCGAGGAAGTGACCGAGATGCAGCGCACCGTGCGCGGCGAGGTCATCAGCTCGACCTTCGACGAGCCTGCCGCCCGCCACGTGCAGGTCGCCGAGATGGTGATCGAGCGCGCCAAGCGCCTGGTCGAGCTGCGCAAGGACGTCGTGATCCTGCTGGACTCGATCACCCGACTGGCGCGTGCCTACAACAACGTCCTGCCCTCGTCCGGCAAGGTGCTGACCGGCGGTGTCGACGCCAATGCGCTGCAGCGCCCGAAGCGTTTCTTCGGTGCGGCCCGCAATGTCGAGGAAGGCGGCTCGCTGACCATCATCGGCACCGCGCTGGTCGACACCGGCAGTCGCATGGACGAGGTGATCTACGAAGAGTTCAAGGGCACCGGCAACAGCGAGATCCACCTCGACCGTCGGATGGCCGAGAAGCGCGTCTACCCGTCGATCCTGCTCAACAAGAGCGGCACGCGGCGCGAGGAACTGCTGCTCAAGCCGGAAATCCTGCAGAAGACCTGGATCCTGCGAAAGCTGCTCTACCCGATGGACGAGATCGAGGCGATGGAGTTCATCCTCGAGAAGATGAAGGCGACCAAGAGCAACGTCGACTTCTTCGACCTGATGCGGCGCGGCGGCTGAGGCCGGCACGCTATAATTTTTGTTTTTCCGCTGTCAGAAAGTGCGCTCGCATGGTGCGACGTGGCTGCTGGCACACAGCGAGGTTCCCCATGAAAGACGGCATCCACCCGAACTACCGCGACGTCTGCTTCGTCGACCTGTCCAACGGCTTCAAGTTCGTGACCCGCTCCTGCGCCCCGACGCGCGAGAACATCAAGATGGAAGACGGCCGCGAGCTGCCGCTGTTCAAGCTGGAAACCACCAGCGAGACCCATCCGTTCTACACCGGCCAGCAGAAGAGCGTCGACAACCTCGGTGGTCGCGTCGAGAAGTTCCGCAACAAGTTCAAGGTCGGCATCAAGCGCTGACCCGGAGCCCGCTCCGGAACGATCGAAGGCAGCCTCGGCTGCCTTTTTTCATGGCCGGACCGGAAGCTGCAAGAATCCTTCGCCGCCTTCAGGTGCCCGCCTCAACGTGAACACGCCCAACCCCGCTCTCGTGACCCAACGGGCCGTCCAGGCCCTGCCCCGGCTGGCGCTGTGGCTGCTCTGTGCTGCCTATGTCCTGCCCGGCATCTTCGGGCGCGACCCGTGGAAGAACGCCGACGTGATGGCGGTCGGCTACATGATGTCGCTGCACCAGGGCGACGCGGGCTGGCTGCACCCGATGCTGGCCGGCGTGGGCAGCACCGGCAGCCTGCTGCCCTACTGGATCGGCGCCGGCGCGATGCAGCTGTTCGGCGGCTGGCTCGATCTGACCGTGGCGGCCCGCCTGCCCTTCGCGCTGATGCTGGCCGGAACGCTCGCGCTGGTCTGGTATGCGACGCTGAACCTGGCGCGCACCGAAGCAGCCCAGCCGCTCGCGTTCGCGTTCGGCGGCGAGGCGTCCCCGATCGACTATTCGCGCGCCATCGCCGACGGCTCGGTGCTGGCGCTGATCTCGGCACTCGGCCTGCTGCAGCTCGGTCACGAGACCACGCCGGAGCTGACGCAGCTGCTGTCGACCACGCTCTACCTCTACGGTCTGGCCGCCGGCCCGTATCGACCCGGACGCAGCCGGCTGGCGCTGCTGCTGGCCCTGCCGGCCCTGGCGGCCAGTGGTGCGGCCACCACGGCGCTGCTGCTGGCGTTGGCCGGGCTGTGGATCTGCCTGGCTTCGCACGACGCGGCGATGCGCCGTCTGGCCGGCTGGATCGTGGCCTCCGGCGCCGGCTCGGCCCTGATCGCCTGGGCGCTGGACGCCTGGGTCTGGCGCGTCGCCGCTGCCGTCGATCCGGCCGGCGTCCTGCGGGTCTTGGCCTGGTTCACCTGGCCGGTCTGGCCGATGGCGCTGTGGACGCTCTGGCAATGGCGCCGTCAGGTGCTGCGGCGTCACGTCGCGGCACCGCTCGCGGTGGCTGGCGTGGCGGTGGCCGTCAGCGTGGCGATGGGAGGTTCCGATCGCGCGCTGATGCTGGCGCTGCCGGCGCTGTCGGTGCTGGCCGCCTTCGCGCTGCCGACGCTGAGACGCAGCGTGAGCGCGGCGATCGACTGGTTCTCGGTCTTCTTCTTCAGCGCCTGCGCGATCGCGATCTGGGTCATCTACGCGGCGATGCAGACCGGCGTGCCGCCCAAGATCGCCGCCAACGTCGCACGGCTGGCGCCAGGCTTCGAGCCGAGCGGGCATCCGGTGCAGATGCTGCTCGCGCTGGCCGCGACGCTGGCCTGGCTGTGGCTGGTGCGTTGGCGCACCGGGCGCCACCGCCATGCGCTCTGGAAGAGCCTCGTGCTGCCGGCCGGCGGCGTGGCGCTGTGCTGGCTGTTGCTGATGACGCTGTGGCTGCCGCTGCTGGACTACGCCCGCAGCTACCGGCCGATGATGCAGCGCCTGGCCACCGTCGTGCCGCCCAAGGCCTGCCTGCTGCACCGCGGGCTGAGCCTGCCGCAGGTCGCCGCGATCCTGGTGCACAGCCAGCACCGCGTCGAGGTGCTGCCCGCCGATGCCCGCCTCGACCGCGCGGCGCCCGACATCGACCGGGCCCCCGAGGCCGTCGATCCGCCGGACGACGAGGAGCCGTCGGATACCGCGCTGGACCCGACGGCCTGCAACTGGCTGCTGGTGTCGTGGGATGACCGGACCCGCCCGGGCGCAGCAGCGCCGGCACTGCCGGGCTGGCGTTATGTCGACAAGGTGCGCCGCCCGACCGATCGCAACGAGGCGATCCTGGTCTACCGGCGCCGCGCGCGCTGAGGCATCTGAACAGGCGCTCGCCGCCCGGTCAGGCGACCGAATCCTGCAGCGTCGTCAGCGTCTGCTCGCGGATGCGCGCGGCCGGCAGGACCAGCCGGAAGCAGGAGCCGACACCCGGTTCGCTCTCGACCTCGATGGCGCCGCCGTGCCGCTGAACCACGTGCTTGACGATCGACAGGCCCAGGCCCGTGCCACCGCTCTCGCGTGAACGGCTGCCGTCGACCCGGTAGAAGCGTTCGGTCAGGCGCGGGATGTGCTCGCGGGCGATGCCGATGCCGGAATCGCGGACCTCGAACACGCCATCGCCGTTGTCGCGCCGCTTCCAGGTCAGCGTGATGCGTCCGCCTTCGGGGGTGTAGCGCACCGCGTTGCTGCACAGGTTCGTGAAGGCCGACAGCAGCTCGCTGGCGTTGCCGGCCAGCGCCAGCCGAAGGTGACCGTGAGACGTCGCGTCGAACCGCACGTCCAGCGGATGACGACCGTTCGACAGGCCTCGGGTGTCGGCCTCGACCTGGCGCAGCAGGTCGGCCAGGTCGACCCAGCGGTCGACCGGCGGGCGCGGGCTGCCCTCCAGCTGCGCGAGCGTCAGCAGGTCGCCCACCAGCAGCTGCATGCGCTGGGTCTGCTGGGTCATCAGACCGAGCACGTGGCGCCGTTCGGCTTCACCCAGCGGCAGGTTCACCAGCGTCTCGACAAAGCCCGACAGCACCGTCAGCGGCGTGCGGATCTCGTGCGAGACGTTGGCCACGAAGTCGCGCCGCATCGCGTCGGCGCGCAGCCGCTCGGTCACGTCGCTGGAGATGACGAGCTTGAGCCCGTCGCCATAGCGTCGCAGCAGCACCATCAGCGTCAGGTCGCGGCCGTAGTTCACCACCGTGACCGGCTCGGCGTAGTCACCCGACTGCAGGTGCCCGACGAAGCTCGGCGAGCGCACGAGGTTGGTGATGCGCTGGCCCTGGTCACGCTGCGGATCAAGTCCGAAGTGGTCGGCCGAGGCCGAGTTCATCCAGCTGATCTGCTCGTCCGCATCCAGCAGCAGCACGCCATTGGGCGAAGCCTCGATGGCCGACAGGAACTGCGTCAGCTGACGTTTCTCCTGCGCCAGCAGCCGGTCGCGCGACTGCAGCGCGCGCTCGATGTAGTACGCCAGTTCGCCCCACAGCTCGCCGCCACGCGGGGCCGAGCCGATGCTCGGGTCGCGCAGCCAGCGCAGCACGCGGTAGGCGCGCAGCACGTCGCGCGCGCTGCCCAGCGCGATACCGAGCGCCGCGCCGATCCAGGCACCGATCTCCAGCCGGTTGAAGAAGGACTCACCCAGCCAGCCGCCAAGCGCCGCGACGACGCTCATCCAGGTGACCAGCCACAGCCAGCGGCCGAACAAGGCGCTCATCGATCGCGCCCTTCCCCGATCGATCCAGCCATCAGCTGGCCGTCGCGGCGGCCCGCGTCAGGCGGTAACCCGCGCCGCGCACCGTCTCGACCATGTGCGCGCACTGGCCCGGCGCCAGCGCCTCGCGCAGCCGCTTGACGTGGACGTCGACCGTGCGTTCCTCGATGAAGACATGGTCGCCCCAGACCCGGTCGAGCAGCTGCGCCCGGCTGTGCACACGCTCCGGGTGGGTCATCAGGAAATGCAGCAGGCGGAACTCGGTCGGGCCGAGCTTGATCTCCTGACCGCCCTGCCCCGACACGCGCCGGGTCGACGGATCAAGCCGCAGCGAGCCGACTTCGACGGCGGTGTCCAGCGCCTCGGGCAGACGGCGCCGCAGCACGGCGCGGATGCGCGCCAGCAGCTCACCGGTCGAGAACGGCTTGGTCAGGTAGTCATCGGCACCGGCGTCCAGGCCCTGCACCTTGTCGGCTTCCTCGGCCCGCGCGGTCAGCAGGATGATCGGCAGCTCGCGGGTGCGGGCGCTGGCGCGCCAGCTGCGGGCCAGCGCGACACCGGACTGGCCCGGCAGCATCCAGTCCAGCAGCGCGACATCGGGCAGCACGGCATCGACTGCCGCCTGGGCCTGTTCGGCGCTGGCGGCCAGCGTCACCTCGTAACCCGCGTGGCGCAGGTTGATCGCCACCAGCTCGGCGATCGCGGCCTCGTCTTCGACAACCAGAACTCGGCTCATGGAAAGTGGCTCCGCAGCGCGTTCAGCGCACCACCGACTCGACGACGTCGAGCGGGTTGTGGCGCACGTCCGTGCCCTTGACGATGTAGATGATCTGCTCGGCCAGGTTCTTGGCGTGGTCGCCGACGCGCTCGATGGCCTTGGCCACGAACACCAGGTCGATCGACGCCGAGATCGTGCGCGGGTCTTCCATCATGTAGGTGATCAGCTTGCGCATCAGGCCGTCGAACTCGGCGTCGATCTCGTTGTCCTGCTTGATGACCTCCAGCGCCTGCTGGGCGTCCAGCCGGGCGAAGGCGTCGAGCGCCTTGCGCAGCGAGGCGGTGGCCAGTTGCGACTCGAAGGACACGTCGCCGACCGGCAGGCGCAGCCGGCTCGACACGCCGGTGTTGACCAGGCGCTGGACCGTGCGGGCGATGCGCGCGGCCTCGTCGCCGACACGCTCCAGATTGCCGATGGTCTTGGAGACGGCGATCAGCAGGCGCAGGTCACGGGCGGTCGGCTGGCGCCGGGCGATGATGGTCGACAGGTCGCGGTCGATCTCGACCTCGAGCTGGTTGACGCGCTCTTCGGTCGCCACGACCTGCTCGGCCACTTCGCTGCTGAAGTTCGACAGCGCCCAGACGGCCTGCACGACCTGGGATTCGACCAGGCCGCCCATCTCGAGCACGCGGGTCGAGATCGAGCTGAGTTCGGCGTCGAACTGGCTGGAGAGATGCTTTTCCATGTGCGGTAGTCCCTGCTCAGGTCAGCCGAAACGGCCGGTGATGTAGTCCTCGGTCTCGCGACGCTTGGGCTGCATGAAGATGTCCTTGGTCGCGCCGAACTCCACCAGGTCACCCAGGTACATGTAGGCGGTGTAGTCCGAGCTGCGCGCGGCCTGCTGCATGTTGTGGGTCACGATGACGACGGTGTAGTCGCCCTTGAGCTCGTCGATCAGTTCCTCGATCTTGCCCGTGCTGATCGGGTCCAGCGCCGAGCAGGGCTCGTCGAGCAGCAGCACCTCGGGCTTGATCGCGATGCCGCGCGCGATGCACAGGCGCTGCTGCTGGCCGCCCGAGAGGCCCGAACCGCTCTTGTCGAGCTTGTCCTTGACCTCGTTCCACAGCGCGGCCTTCTTCAGCGCCCATTCGACCCGCTCGTCCATCTCGACCCGCGGCAGGTTCTCGAACAGCTTCACGCCGAAGGCGATGTTGTCGTAGATCGACATCGGGAACGGCGTGGGCTTCTGGAACACCATGCCGACGCGGGCGCGGATCAGCGAGACGTCGTCCTTGGAGGTCAGGATGTTCTCGCCGTCGAGCAGGATCTCGCCCTCGGCGCGCTGCTCGGGGTAGAGCTCGAACATGCGGTTGAAGGTGCGCAGCAGCGTCGACTTGCCGCAGCCGGAAGGCCCGATGAAGGCGGTGACCTTCTTCTCGGGGATCTCCATGTTGATGTTCTTCAGGGCGTGGAAGTGCCCGTAGAAGAAGTTCAGATTGCGCACCGACAGCTTGGTCTTGGCGGTCACGCTGTTGTCAACCTTGGCGTCCATGTGGTGGATCTCCGTCCTGGATGCGTTCAGTGCTTGTCGCGCAGGAACACGCGGGCAACGATGTTGAGGGCGAGCACGCCCACGGTGATCAGGAAGACGCCGGCCCAGGCCAGCTTCTGCCAGTTCTCGTAGGGGCTCATCGCGAACTTGAAGATGGTCACCGGCAGGCTGGCCATCGGCTCGCCGAGGCTGGCGGTCCAGAACTGGTTGGACAGCGCGGTGAACAGCAGCGGCGCGGTCTCGCCGGAGATGCGGGCGATCGCCAGCAGCACGCCGGTGATGACGCCGGCACGGGCCGACTTCAGCGTGATCGACAGGATCACCTTCCACTTCGGAGTGCCCAGCGCATAGGCCGCCTCGCGCAGCGCGTTCGGGATCAGGCTGAGCATGTTCTCGGTCGTGCGGATCACCACCGGCACGACGATCAGCGCCAGCGCCAGCACGCCGGCGAAGCCCGAGAAGCTCTTGAAGCGCGCGACCCACACGGCGTAGATGAACAGGCCGATGACGATCGACGGCGCCGACAGCAGGATGTCGTTGATGAAGCGCGTGGTCCGGCCGAGCCAGGTGTCGACGCCGTATTCGGCCAGGTAGATGCCGGCCAGAATGCCCACCGGCGTGCCGACCAGCGTGGCCAGCGTGACCATCAGCAGGCTGCCGAAGATCGCGTTGGCAAGACCGCCGGTCTCGGCCTGCGGCGGCGGCGTCATCTCGGTGAACAGCGACAGCGACAGGCCGCCGATGCCCAGCGAGATGGTCTCGAACAGGATCCACATCAGCCAGAAGATGCCGAAGGCCATCGCCGACATCGACAGCGTCAGCGCGACCTGGTTGACGACCTTGCGGCGGCGATGCCGCGACAGGCGGGTGGCGTGCAGTGCTGCGTCCATGATCAGCGTCCCTCGCCCTTCTTCAGTTGCGCCAGCAGGACCTTGGACAGGCTCAGCACCACGAAGGTGATGAAGAACAGGACCAGTCCCAGGTAGATCAGCGAGGCCTGGTGCAGGCCCTCGGCGGCTTCGGCGAACTCGTTGGCGAGCGCCGAGGTGATGCTGTTGGCGGCCTCGAAGACCGACAGCGTATCGAGCTGGTTCATGTTGCCGATCACGAAGGTGACGGCCATCGTCTCGCCGAGCGCGCGGCCCAGGCCGAGCATGATCCCGCCGATGACGCCGGTCTTGGTGTAGGGCAGCACGACCTTGGAGACGACCTCCCAGGTGGTCGAGCCCAGACCGTAGGCCGATTCCTTGAGCATCGGCGGCGTGACCTCGAAGACGTCGCGCATCACCGAGGCGATGAACGGGATGATCATGATCGCCAGGATCACGCCGGCCGAGAAGATGCCGATGCCCACCGGCGGGCCGCTGAACAGCGAGCCGATGAAGGGCACGCCCTGGGTCAGCGCCTGCAGCGGCTGCTGCACGTAGGTGGCCAGCACCGGGCCGAAGATCAGCAGGCCCCACATGCCGTAGACGATCGACGGCACGGCCGCCAGCAGCTCGACGGCGATGCCCAGCGGGCGCTTGAGCCAGCCCGGCGACAGCTCGGTCAGGAACAGCGCGATGCCGAAGCTCACCGGCACCGCGATCAGCAGCGCGATGAACGAGGTCATCAGCGTGCCGTAGATCATCACCAGGCCGCCGTAGCGGTTCTGGACCGGGTCCCACTCGGCCGTCCACAGGAAGGACAGGCCGTACTCGCGGATGGCCGGCATCGCGCCGAACACCAGCGAACCGAGGATGCCCGCCAGCAGCGCCAGCGTCAGCCAGGCAGCGCCCTGGGCCAGCCAGGCGAAGACGGCATCGGCCCAACGCAGGCGGTTGACGGGGCGCGGCGCGGGCGCCCCGGAAGTCACGTGGTCTGTGGTCATGTTCGGCAAGGACGCGGCGGGTAGGGTGGCAGCCACGGGACCTCCGGAATCACGGCAAGTCGAAAGGCCCGGCGGCGCGGCATCTTGCCTTGCGACCGCCGGGCCGGGAAGAGCAATGTCAGCGAGGCTGACCGCCGATCACTTGTAGGCGACGGCGCTGCCGTCGGCACCCTTGATCGCGCCCCACTGCTTGCGAACCAGCGCCTTCAGCGTGTCGGGCAGCGCGACGTACTCGAGCTCGCTGGCCATCTTGTCGCCGTTGGCGTAGGCCCACTCGAAGAACTTCAGCGCGGTGCTGGCCTGGGCCGGCTTGTCCTGCTTGGCATGCATCAGGATGAAGGTGGCGCCAGTCAGCGGCCAGCTGTCCTTGCCCGGCTGTTCGGTCAGCACCTGGTAGAACGTCTTGTTCCAGTCGGCACCGGCAGCGGCGGCCTTGAAGTTCTCGTCGTCCGGCGAGACGTAGACGCCGGCAGCGTTCTTCAGCTGCACGAAGGACATCTTGTTCTGCTTGGCGTAGGCGTACTCGACGTAGCCGATCGAGTTCGGCAGGCGCTGCACGAAGGCCGACACGCCCTCGTTGCCCTTGCCGCCCGCACCGGTCGGCCAGTTCACGGCGGTGCCCTCACCGACCTTGGACTTCCACTCGGCGTTCACCTTCGACAGGTAGTTCGTGAAGATGAAGCTGGTGCCCGAACCGTCGGCGCGGCGCACGACCGAGATCGCGGCATCCGGCAGCGGCACGCCGGCGTTCAGGTCGGCGATCGCCTTGTCGTTCCACTTGGTGACCTTGCCCAGGTAGATGTCACCCAGCACGGCGCCGGTGAGCTTGATCTGGCCCGGCTGGATGCCCTTGATGTTGACCACCGGCACGACACCGCCGATGACGGTCGGGAACTGGATCAGGCCGTCCTTGGCCAGTTCCTCGTCGGTCAGCGGCGCATCGGAGGCGCCGAAGTCGACCGTCTTGCCCTTGATCTGGCGGATGCCGGCGCCCGAGCCGACCGACTGGTAGTTGATGCGCGCGCCGGTCGCCTTGTTGTAGGCGTCGGCCCACTTGGCGTAGATCGGCGCGGGGAAGGAAGCGCCGGCGCCGGTGACGTCCTGGGCGGCGGCCGAACCGGCGGCACCGAACAGGGCCAGGGCGGTCAGGCTGGAAGCCAGACCGGAGAGCCAGGTGAAGTTCTTCATGTCGATCGACCTTTCAAGTCCCAGGCGCAGGTTGCGCCGATGACGGGACTTTAGAAAGGCTCTGTGACGGTCATGTGACATCCACCGTCACACGATCCGTCACACAGGCGGAAGAACAGCACGAAGCGGGGGCCGTGCGGGCCCTTGCCTGTCACATTTGCCGGATCAATCGTCACGAAGCCGTCATGCCCGGGCGGGCACGACCGGCTTCAGGCGGCGACCGCCGCAGCGGCCAGGCGGTCGGCGCAGGCCTTGGCGACGCGGGCGTCCTGGGCCTCGACCATCACGCGCAGCACCGGCTCGGTGCCGGAGGCGCGGATCAGCACGCGGCCGGTCTGACCCAGCTCGCGGCCGATGGCGGCCTGTTCCTCGGCCAGCACGGAGTTGGTCTTCCAGTCGCTGCCGGCGGCCAGGCGCACGTTGATCAGCGTCTGCGGGAACAGCTCGACGCCTTCCAGCAGCTCGGCGATCGAGCGGCCGTTGCGCTGCTGGGCCTGCAGCACCTGCAGCGCGCTGACGATGCCGTCGCCGGTGGTGTGCTTGTCCAGCGCCAGCAGGTGGCCGGAGCCCTCGCCGCCCAGCTGCCAGCCGTGGCGGACCAGTTCCTCCAGCACGTAGCGGTCGCCGACCTTGGCGCGCACGAAGTCGACGCCGCGGCGGCCGAGCGCCAGCTCGACGGCCATGTTGGTCATCAGCGTGCCGACCGCGCCGCGCACCGGCTCGCCCTGCGCCAGGCGGTCGGCCACCATCACGTAGAGCAGCTCGTCGCCGTTGTAGAGGCGGCCGGAGCGGTCGACCAGCTGCAGCCGGTCGGCGTCGCCGTCCAGCGCGATGCCGTAGTCGGCGCCGTGCTGCGCCACCGCCGCCACCAGCGCCTCGGGCGAGGTCGCACCCACGCCGTCGTTGATGTTGATGCCGTCGGGCTCGCAGCCGATCCGGATGACATCGGCGCCGAGCTCGTGGAAGACGTCCGGGGCGACGTGGTAGGCCGCGCCGTGGGCCGCGTCGACGACGATCTTCAGGCCCTTCAGCGACAGCTCGTTCGAGAAGGTCGACTTGCAGAACTCGACGTAGCGGCCCGGCGCATCCGACAGCCGGCGGGCCTTGCCGATGCGCGACGAGTCGGCCCATTGCGGCGGCGTGTCGATGGCGGCCTCGACCTCCAGCTCCCAGGCGTCCGACAGCTTCTCGCCGCGGGCCGAGAAGAACTTGATGCCGTTGTCCATGTAGGGGTTGTGCGACGCGCTGATGACCACGCCCAGGCTCAGGCGCAGCGCCCGGGTCAGGTAGGCCACGGCCGGCGTCGGCAGCGGGCCGGTCAGCACGACGTCGACACCGGCCGAGTTCAGGCCCGCCTCCAGTGCCGACTCCAGCATGTAGCCGGAGATGCGGGTGTCCTTGCCGATCAGCACGACCGGGCGCTCGTGCGTGCCCCGCAGCACGCGGCCCACGGCATGGCCCAGGCGCAGCACGAAGTCGGGGGTGATGGGCGAGACGCCCACTTCGCCGCGGATGCCGTCGGTGCCGAAATACTTTCTGCTCATGTCTGCTCGCTGGGTCGTGGGCGGTGTCCGTGCCGGAGGTCGGCGACACCGCGAATGGGGGGGTGGCTCGCCACCCGATGATCAGGCCGTCGGCCCGTCAGGCTGCCAGCCTAGGTCAAGCTCAGGCCGGTCACAAGCCGGCGGCCCGCCAGATGGCCAGTGCATCGACGGTTGCCGCCACATCGTGCACACGAATCACCCGGGCACCATGTTGCACCGCAGCCAAGGCGGCCGCGACGCTGCCGTGCACACGTTCGGCGACCGGCCGGCCGGTGACCGCACCGACCGAGGACTTGCGCGACCAGCCCGCCAGCACCGGATAGCCGAGTGCCAACAATGCACGCTGGCCGGGCAGCAACGCGAAGTTCTGTTCGACGGTCTTGCCGAAGCCGATGCCCGGATCGAGCGTGATGCGCGCCGCGCCGATGCCGGCCGCCACGCAGGCATCGGCACGCGCCTTCAGGAACGCGGCCACCTCGGCGACGACGTCCTGGTAGTGCGGCGCCGCCTGCATCGAACGCGGTTCGCCCTGCATGTGCATCAGGCAGACGCCACAACGCGGATGCGCCGCCACCAGCGCCAGCGCGCCGGGTTCCTGCAGCGCCCGGATGTCATTGACGATGTCGGCGCCCAGGTCGAGCGCGGCGCGCATCACCTCGGGCTTGCAGGTGTCGACCGAGACCGGCACGCCCAGCGTCAACGCGCCCTGGAGCACCGGCAGCACCCGCGCAAGTTCGTCGTCGATGCCGACCGCCGGAGCGCCCGGACGGCTCGATTCGCCGCCGATGTCGAGGATCTCCGCGCCCTCGCGCAGCAGCTGTTCGGCATGGGCCAGCGCCTCGGCCGCGCCACGTCCGCCGTCGGAGAAGGAATCGGGCGTGACGTTGACGATGCCCATCACGCGCGGACGGCTCAGGTCGATGTCATGCCGGGTGGTCTGCCAGAGGGTCACGGGCGGTTCATCCTTCGGGTTGCGGATGGATACAAGGCCGGAAACGACTGCGGGACGGCTCAGCCGTCCCGCAGGTGTCTTCCAGGGTCGACGACGACTCAGTGGTGCGCGTGGACTTTCTCGCCGGCCTTCAGGCGGTAGACCGTGCCGCAGTACGGGCACTTGCCTTCGCCGTTCTTGACGACGTCGATGTAGACCTTCGGGTGGTTGCTCCAGAGTTCCTGCTTCGGGTTCGGGCAGGCCACCACGCCGGGACCTTGCAGGTCGGCGGCGACGACTTCGACGACGGCTTTCGGGGTGCTCATGGGTGCGTTCGCTCCAGGGTGTCGATGCGGCGGCTCAGACCAGGGTCAGCCACTCGGCGTACTTCGGGTTGCGGCCGTTGACGATGTCGAAGAAGGCCGACTGGATCTTCTCGGTGATCGGGCCGCGCGAGCCCCCATCGCCCCGGTTGCCGATCTCGATGCGGTCGAGCTCGCGGATCGGTGTCACCTCGGCGGCCGTGCCGGTGAAGAAGGCCTCGTCGCAGATGTAGACCTCGTCGCGGGTGATGCGCTTCTGCACGATCTCCAGGCCCAGGTCCTTGGCGATGTGGAAGATGGTGTTGCGGGTGATGCCGTTGAGCGCGCCGGCCGACAGGTCGGGCGTGTAGATCACGCCGTTCTTGATGATGAACAGGTTCTCGCCCGCGCCTTCGCTGACGAAGCCGGCCGAGTCCAGCAGCAGGGCCTCGTCATAGCCCTCGTCGACCGCTTCCATGTTGGCGAGGATCGAGTTGGTGTAGTTGCTGACCGCCTTGGCCTGCGTCATCGTGATGTTGACGTGGTGGCGGGTGTAGCTCGACGTCTTGACGCGGATGCCGCGCTTCAGGCCTTCCTCGCCGAGGTAGGCGCCCCAGGTCCAGGCCGCGACCATCAGGTGGATGGTGTTGCCGCGCGGGCTGACGCCGAGCTTCTCGGAGCCGATCCACGTCAGCGGGCGGATGTAGCCGCTCTCCAGGCCGTTCTCGCGCACGACGGCGCGTTGCGCCTCGCTGACCTGTTCCTGCGTGAACGGGATCTTCATGCGCAGGATCTTGGCGCTGTTGAACAGGCGCTCGGTGTGCTCGCGCAGGCGGAAGATCGCCGTGCCGTTGGCCGTCTTGTAGGCGCGCACGCCCTCGAAGGCGCCGCAGCCGTAGTGCAGCGTGTGGCTGAGCACGTGGATCTTGGCGTCGCGCCAGTCCACCATCTCGCCGTCCATCCAGATCTTTCCGTCTCGGTCGTGCATCGACATGGGTTGCATCCTCTTTCGGGGCCGCGATTGTAAGACGGGCTCAGGCGCCGGCCGACAGCGGCAGGACCACCGTGAAGACGGTGCCGCGCCCCGGCGTCGAGCGCCAGGCCAGGCCCAGGCCCATCGCGTCGACCATCTGCCGGACGATGCTCAGCCCCAGGCCGACACCGCGCCGCGCCTCGCCCGGCTGCCGCACCGCCGCCGTGCCGCGACGACCCGGCTGGAACAGGTGTTCGGCATCTTCCTCGCTGAGGCCGACACCGCTGTCCCAGACCTGCAGCAGGACCTGTCGGCCGCGCCGCCGTGCCGATACCAGCACGCCGCCATCGTCGGTGTAGCGAACGGCGTTGCCGACCAGGTTGCGCAGCACGCGTTCGAGCAGGCGCGGATCGGCGTCGACCCGCAGATGGCCACCGCGCCAGCGCAGGTCCAGGCCGCGGTCGAAGGCCATCGGCTGCAGCAGCGGCTGCAGGCGCTGGTAGAGCTCGCCCAGCCGCAGCGGCACGCTTTGCGCCTGCAACGCGCCGGTGGCGCCGCGACTGAAGTCAAGCAGGTCGTCGATCTGGTGTTCCAGCGCCGCCAGCGTCGCACCCAGTTGGCCGACGATGCCGGCGCTGGTGGCGTCCAGCGGTCGGGCGCGCAGGGCATGCACCAGCAGGCCGATCGCGTGCATCGGCTGGCGCAGGTCGTGGCTGGCCGCCGCGACGGCCTGGACGATCGCCCGGGACGATGCTTCGGAGGTCATGTGTCCACCCTCAGCGCGGACCGGCCGCGGTCGGGCTGAACTGGTGCCGCACCGCGATCACCGCCTGGGTCCGCGAGCTGACGCCCAGGCAGCGCAGCACCGCCGCCACGTGGTCCTTGATGGTCTCGACCGACAGGCCCATCTCGCGGGCGATCAGCTTGTTGGGCTTGCCTTCCAGCAGCAGCACCAGCACCTCGGACTGGCGCGGCGTCAGGCCCAGCGACTCCAGCGAGGTCGGGCTGATCAGCGCCTCTCGGGCGGCGACCCGTTCGCCGCTGGCGATGTAGGGCGCGACCGGCACGCCGGCGACCAGCGCGGAGGACAGGACGGCCGACGGGGCGGACGCCGGTGCCGCCCAGGCGTCGGCCGCCGGGCTCGTGACGCCCTCGGCGGCAGGCACCGGCGGCTCGACCGGCGCGGCTGACGCCGCCGCCGGCCAGGTCCCGGCCGGTGCGCCCACGCCACCGGCGCCGCTGAACATCTCCGGCACGAAGACGCCACCGGACATCACCAGCAGCAGCGCCTCGAACAGCATCTCGTTGGTGGCGCGCTTGGGGACGAAGCCCATCGCACCGCCGTCGATGCAGCGGTCCAGGTCGGCCGGATCCTCGGAGGCCGACACGACCACCACCGGCAGCTGGGGATGGGCCGCCCGCAGCTCGACCAGGAAGTCGTAGCCATCGTGGGCGCCGAGGAAGAGGTCCAGCAGCACCAGGTCGAAACCGTGCGGCCCATGCAGCAGGTTGCGCGCCTCGTCGACCGTCTCGACCCCGACCACGCGGACCTGCTCGCCAAGGCCCCGCACGACGTTCTGCATCGCCGCCAGGATCAGCGGGTGGTCGTCGATCATCAGGACCTTCATGGCGGGCGGGTTCGGTGCAGCTGCGGGGCCGCCAGTTTAGGGATCGTGCCGACGGGTGCTTCCCCCTTCGCGGGGATTGCGGCGCCGGGCTGGCCGGGTCAGTGCCGGTCGACCCAGGCCGACAAGGGCGCCCACTGTTCCAGGTCGCGGGCGACCCGGCCGGGCGCGACATCCCACAGGCTGGCGCCCTGCGCGGCCAGGTGGACGTAGTTGTGGGTGTCGCGCAGGAGGCCCAGCACCGGCACGTCGATCTGCGCGTTCAGGCGCGACAGGAACTGTTCGAGCTGCTCGGCCGCATGGGTGTGCTCGCGCACGCGGTTGCCGATCACCGCCACCGGCACGTCGGCATGCTTGCGGCTCTGGCGCAGTTCGGTGATGAAGTCGCGCGTGGCGTAGATGTCGAACACGCTGGCCTGCAGCGGCACCAGGATCGCGTCGGCCGCCTTGATGACCGCCTCCAGCCGCTTGCCCTGCAGGCCGGCGGGGGTGTCGATCACGGCATGGCGGGCGCCCTTCGGGAGCTTGACGAGCGCGTCGGCGTCGGTCGTCCACAGGCCGATGCGGGGCAGTTCGGGCGGGCGCAGCGACAGCCACAGCGCGCCGGATTCCTGTCGGTCGACGTCGGCCAGCACCACGGCCGGACGGGCATCGGCCTCGTCGGCAGCGGGAGCCCGGTCCGCCTCGCGTCGGGCGAGGTAGCCGGCCAGGTTGGTCGCCAGGGTCGACTTGCCGACCCCGCCCTTCGGATTCGCCACCACGTAGACGCTCATGCTCTCGCTCCTGTGCGGGTCGGCGGCGCTGCACGGGCGCCGGCTCCTGAGCTATGTTAGCGACGTGAAATCGAGCCCCGACACCCCCGCCGCCCCACGCGTCATCGTGCTGCTGGCCCATCCCGACCTGCACCGCTCGCGCGTCAGCCGCCGGCTGGCCGATGCGGTGCGGCGGCTCGGATCCGAGCGCATCGAGCTGCGCGACCTCTACGCGCTCTACCCCGACTACGCCGTCGATCCGGCCGCCGAACAGGCTGCGCTGGCACGCGCCGACTTGGTGGTCTGGCTGCACCCGATCCAGTGGTACGCGCCCCCCGCGCTGATGAAGCTGTGGATCGACGAGGTGCTGACGCTCGGCTGGGCCTACGGCAAGGGCGGCACGGCACTGCACGGCAAGGACCTGTGGCTGGCCTGCTCGACCGGCGGGCGCGAGGAGGCCTATCACCCGACGGGCTACAACCGCCATTTCTTCGACGCCTTCCTGCCGCCCTACGAACAGACCGCCGCGCTGTGCGGCCTGCGCTTCCTGCCGCCGTTCGTGCTGCACGGTGCCCATGCGGCGAGCGATGCGGCGCTCGACGACCAGGCCGGGCTGTTCGCGCAGCGTCTGGCGAGCTACCCCGGCTGGCCGGAACTGGCCGCGCTGCCGGCCCTGGAGTCCTGCATCGCACCCGACCAGGACCGCCCCCGCGAGGAGCCGCACCGCGAGATCGGAGCCCTGTCTTGACCGCCCATGACAACTGGCTGCTGACCAGCCTCGTGTTCTTCACCGCCGCCGTGGTCGGCGTGCCGCTGGCCCGGGTCCTGGGCCTCGGCGCCATCATCGGCTACCTGATCGCCGGCATCGTCATCGGCCCGTCCGGGCTGGCACTGATCGGCGATCCGCAGACCGTCCTGCACGTGGCCGAGTTCGGCGTCGTGCTGATGCTGTTCCTGGTCGGACTCGAACTCGAGCCGCGCCGGCTCTGGTCGCTGCGCCGGCCGATCTTCGGCTGGGGCGGCGCACAGCTGATCGGCTGCACGCTCGCGCTGGCCGGCGTCGGGCTGGCGCTGGGACTGCCCTGGCGCTGGGCGCTGGTCGGTGCGCTGGGCCTGGCGCTGTCGTCGACGGCTGTCGCCCTGCAGGTGCTGCAGGAACGCAACCTGCTGGCCGCCCCGGCCGGCCAGTCGGCGTTTGCGATCCTGCTGTTCCAGGACGTCGCGGCGATCCCGATCCTGGCCCTGCTGCCGCTGCTGGGCAGTGGCGAGGCAGCCGCCGGCAACCCGTGGCTGGAAGCGGCCAAGGCGCTCGGCGTGGTCGCCGCGATCGTGCTGGGCGGGCGCCTGCTGCTGCGCCACGGGCTGCGCTGGGTCGCCGCCAGCCGCACGCCGGAGGTCTTCACCGCCGCGTCGCTGGGCCTCGTGGTCGGCATCGCCGCGCTGATGCAGGCGGTCGACCTGTCGATGGCGCTGGGCGCCTTCCTGGCCGGCGTGCTGCTGGCCGAAAGCGAATACAAGCGCGCGCTGGAGACCGACGTCGAGCCCTTCAAGGGCCTGCTGCTGGGCCTGTTCTTCATGGCCGTCGGCATGAGCATCGACTTCGCGGTGCTGCGCGCCAGCCCGTGGATCGTCGCCGGCCTGCTGCTGGGCTTCCTGGCGGTCAAGACCGTCGCGCTGGTCGTGCTGGCGCGGGCGATGGGCATCGCGCGGGGCGAGCGGCCGATCTGGGTGCTGCTGCTCGCGCAAGGCGGCGAGTTCGCCTTCGTGGTGTTCCAGCAGGCCGCCGGGGCTGGCGTGTTCGACGCGGCCACCGCGTCGCTGCTGGTCGGCGCGGTGGCGCTGTCGATGCTGGCCTCGCCGCTGCTGCTGGTCGCGCTGGACCGCTGGCTGCCGGCGCCCAAGCCGCTCGGTCCCGGGCCAGCCGTCGACCCGCAGGACGACGAACCGGCCGAGGTGCCCGTGATCGTCTGCGGCTACGGCCGCTACGGCCAGATCGTCGGCCGGCTGCTCTATGCCGCCGGCTTCAAGGCCACGCTGCTGGACCACGATCCGGAGCAGGTCGAGGTGATGCGGCGTTTCGGCTTCCGCACCTACTACGGCGACGCGACCCGGCTGGACCTGCTGCGCAAGGCCGGTGCGGCCGAGGCCCGCGCGATCGTCGTCGCGGTCGATGACGTCGAGCAGAGCCTGAAGATCGTCGAGCTGGCGCAGACCCATTTCCCGCAGGCCGAACTGGTCGTGCGGGCCCGCAACGTCCAGCACTATTTCCAGCTGCGCGAGCTCGGCGTGCGGCACATCGAACGCGAGACCTTCGAATCGGCACTGGCCAGCGGCCGCAGCGTGCTGGAGGTGATGGGACACCAGCCGCATCACGCCTGGCAGCTGGCATCCCGTTTCCGCCGCTTCAACCGGGCCATCGTCGAACAGGGCGTCCAACATCGCGGCGACCGCGAGCGCCTGGTCGCGCTGGCCAAGGCGGGCAGCGCGCAGCTGGAGGAACTGTTCGCCAAGGACCGCGCCGCCCGCGAACGCCGCCATCGCGGCACCTGGGACGACTGAGCCAGCCGCACCGACGCCGCGCACCCCCCGGCCTACACTGGATCGCATCTCTCCTGGAACCGAGGACGCCCTGATGGAACCCGCCCACCTGTGGTGGATCGCCGCCGCGCTGGCCGTCGCGGCCGAGCTGGCCACCGGCACCTTCTACCTGCTGATGATCGCCATCGGCCTGTGCGCCGGCGCGGTCGCTGGCCATGTCGGCCTGGGTCCGACCGGGCAGATCCTGTCGGCCGCGCTGGTCGGTGCCGGCGCGGTCGCGCTGTGGACCTGGCGCCGCCAGCAGGTGCCGTCCGGACCGGCGGCCAATGCCGATCCGGGCCTCAACCTCGACATCGGCGAGACGGTCCACGTCACCGCCTGGGACGCCGACGGCAGCGCCCGGGTCCACCACCGGGGCGCCGACTGGACCGTGCTGTGGGATGGCTCATCGAATGAGCCACCGCCCGGCCCGGGCACCTACACGATCCGCGCGCTGCGCGGCAACCGCTTCGTCGTCGGCCGCTGAGTCAGCCGGCCACGATCGGACACCAACGAAGACAACAGGGAACGTCACGCTCATGGAAACCATCGCCCTCATCGTGCTGGTCATCGCGATCATCTTCGTGGTCCGCACCATCAAGGTCGTGCCGCAGCAGCACGCCATCGTGGTCGAGCGGCTCGGCCGCTACCACGCCACGCTCACGCCCGGCCTGAACTTCGTCATCCCCTTCGTCGACCGGGTGGCCTACGCCCACTCGCTCAAGGAGATCCCGCTGGACGTCCCGAGCCAGGTCTGCATCACGCGCGACAACACCCAGCTGCAGGTCGACGGGATCATCTACTTCCAGGTCACCGACGCGAAGCTGGCCAGCTACGGCAGCAGCAACTACGTCATGGCCATCACCCAGCTGGCGCAGACGACGCTGCGCAGCGTGATCGGCAAGATGGAGCTGGACAAGACCTTCGAGGAGCGCGAGCTGATCAACGCGGCGGTCGTCTCGGCGCTGGACGAGGCGGCGCTGAACTGGGGCGTCAAGGTGCTGCGCTACGAGATCAAGGACCTGACGCCGCCGGCCGAGATCCTGCGCTCGATGCAGGCGCAGATCACGGCCGAACGCGAGAAGCGCGCGCTGATCGCGGCCTCCGAGGGCCGTCGCCAGGAGCAGATCAACATCGCCACCGGCGAGCGCGAGGCCTACATCGCGCGGTCCGAAGGCGCCAAGCAGGCGGAGATCAACAAGGCGCTCGGCGAGGCCGCCGCGATCACCGCCGTGGCCGACGCCACCGCCGACGCGATCCGCAAGATTGCCGCTGCCATCGAACAACCCGGCGGCGCGCAGGCGGTGCAGCTCAAGGTCGCCGAGAAGGCGGTCGACGCCTACGGCCAGCTCGCCAGGACCAACAACACGATGATCGTGCCCGGCCACATGGGCGAGGTCGCCGGCCTGATCGGCACCGCGATGGCGCTGTTCAGGCAGGGCGGCCAGGCGCCGAAGGCCTGACCGGCCCGTCCATCAGGCACAGGCTCGGGCTCAGGCCGCGAACAGCCCCTTGTGCTGTTCGCGCAGCAGGTTCTTCTGCACCTTGCCCATCGCGTTGCGCGGCAGGTCGGCGACGACGAAGGCGCGCTTGGGGACCTTGTAGTTGGCGATCTGCGACTTCAGCGTCGCCACCAGCGCATCGGCCTGCAGCGCCGCGCCGGCCTTGGGCACGATGACGGCGACCACGCCCTCGCCGAAGTCCGGGTGCGGCACGCCGATCACGGCCGACTCGGCCACGCCGGGCATGTCGTTGAGGTAGCCCTCGATCTCGGCCGGATAGACGTTGTAGCCGCCGCTGATGATCAGGTCCTTGCTGCGGCCGACGATGGTCAGGTAGCCGCGTGCATCGAAGCGGCCGACGTCGCCGGTCCTGAACCAGCCGTCGGCGGTGAACTCCTCGGCGGTCTTCTCGGGCATGCGCCAGTAGCCGCCGAAGACGTTCGGGCCGCGCACCTGCACATGGCCGATCTCGTCGGCCGGCAGGGCCGCGCCGGCATCGTCGACCACCCGCACGCCGACACCGGGCAAGGCCGGCCCGACGGTGCCGCCGACCCGTTCGCCATCGCTGGCGCGGCACGGGTTGGACGTCAGCATGACGGTCTCGCTCATGCCGTAACGCTCCAGGATGACGTGGCCGGTGCGGTCCTGCCAGTCGCGGAAGGTCTCGATCAGCAGCGGCGCCGAGCCCGAGATGAACAGCCGCATGCCGGCGCAGGCCGAACGTGTCAGGCCGCCTTCCTGCAGCAGCCGCACGTACAGCGTCGGCACGCCCATGAAGACGGTCGCGCGCGGCAGTCGCTCGATCACCGCACGCGGGTCGAACTTGCCGAGCCACAGCATCTTGCTGCCATTGAGCAGCGCGCCGTGGCTGGCCACGAACAGGCCGTGGACGTGGAAGATCGGCAGGGCGTGGATCAGCACGTCGCCCGGCTGCCAGTCCCAGTGCGCCTTCAGCACCTGCGCGTTCGACAGCAGGTTGCCGTGGCTGAGCATCGCGCCCTTGCTGCGCCCGGTCGTGCCGCTGGTGTAGAGGATCGCGGCCAGGTCATCGGCACGCCGTCGCGCTGGCTCGTGCACGTCCGGGAAGTGACTCGCGCGTTCGAGCAGCGTGCCGGTACGGTCGTCATCGAGCGTGAAGACATGCGCCACGCCTTGCTGGAACGCCAGCTTGCTGAGCCACGGAAAGTTGCGTGACGTGCAGACCACGACGGCCGGCTCGGCATTGCCGATGAAGTAGGCCAGCTCGGCCTGCTGGTAGGCCGTGTTCAGCGGCAGGTAGACGAAGCCGGCGCGCAAGGTCGCGAGGTAGAGCAGCAGCGCCTCGACCGACTTCTCGGTGTGGGCGGCCACCCGGCTGCCGGCGGGGATGTCCAGCGAGGCCAGCAGGTTGGCCAGCATCGCGCTGGCGCGGTCGAGGTCGCGCCAGGAATAGACCAGGCCGGTGTCGGTCTCGATCGCGGCGGCGTCGAGGTCGGCCGGGAAGGCGGCACGCAGGGCGGCGAACAGGTTGGCGTTGGCAGTCATGTCGTAGCGGGTCGGGTCGGGTCAGGTCAGATCGGGTCCGGGCGCGTCATGTGCCCTGGAAGCGGGGCGGACGTTTCTCGATGAAGGCGGTGATGCCCTCGCGGTGGTCGGGGCCGCTGGCGTAGGCCGCCAGCGCGGCGCGCTGGTCTTCGGTGAAGGTGAACTGGGCGGCCACCAGGCGCAGCGTGCGCTTGTTCAGGCGGGCGGCCAGCGGCGCGCCGGCGGCGATGCGCTGGGCCGTCGCGGCGGCCTCGTCGGCGACCTGCTCGTCGGCGACGACGCGGTGGACGAGGCCACGCTGGCGCGCCGTCGGGGCATCGAGTAGGCGGGCTTCCAGCAGGATCTCGGCGGCGGTCGCCAGACCGGCCACACGGACCACGCCGGCCAGCTCGTCGGGTGCCATCGGGAAGCCGAGCCGGGCGATCGGCGCGCCGAAGCGGGCGCTGGCGCCGGCGATGCGCAGGTCGCACTGGCAGGCGATCTCCAGCCCGCCACCGACGCAGGCCCGCTCGATCTGCGCGACCAGCGGGATGTCGCAGCGGTAGAGGGCCTCCAGCGCCGGGCCGACGATCTGTTCGTGGAAGTGGCGCAGCCGGTCGGCCTCGAAGCGGAAGGCGGGGAACTCCTCGATGTCGCCGCCCGAGACGAAGGTGCCGCCCTCGCCGCGCACGATCAGGCAACGCAGCGTCGGCATGCGCTCGGCCAGCCCGTCGATGTGTCCGCGCAGCTGCTGCCACATCGCCACGCTCATCGCGTTGAGCTTGCCGGGATTCGAGAGGGTCAGCACGGCCACGTCGGGCAGGCTGGCGTGGGATTCGAGGCGGACCTCGGCGGCGACGGTCATGCGGTACTTCCGGAAACGACGACAGCCGGGAAGTATCGCGGTCGACGCGGGCCGGTCGACGGCATCAGTCCAGCTTGGCCCCGGACGCCTGCGCCACCTCGGCCCAGCGCTTGATCTCGCTGGCGACGAAGTCGCCGTAGGCCTTGCCGTACTGGTTCGGAAGCTCGGCGCCCAGGCCGTTCCAGATCGCCTTGATCTCGGGCGTCGCGTAGGCCTTGCGGAGTTCCTCGGTCATGCGCGCGATGGCCTCGGGCGGCGTGCCCTTCGGGGCCCACAGGCCGTACCAGGTCGCGACCTGGTAGGTCGGCACGCCGGCCTCGGCGGCGGTCGGCACGTCCGGGAAACCGGGCGCCCGCTGGCTGCCGGCCACCGCCAGCGCGCGGATCCGGCCGCCCTTGATGTGCATCGCGGAAGAGCCCAGCCCGTCGAACATCACGTCGACCTGGCCGGCCATCAGGTCCTGCAGCGCCGGGCCCGCGCCGCGGTAGGGGATGTGGGTGATGAAGGTGCGCGTCTGCAGCTTGAACAGCTCGCCGGCCAGGTGGTGCGAGGTGCCGTTGCCGGCCGAGCCGTAGTTCAGCTTGCCCGGCTTGCTGCGCACCTCCTTGAGGAAGTCGGCCAGGTTGGTGGCCGCCACCTTCTGCGGGTTGACCACCACGACCTGCGGCACGCTGGCCAGCAGCGCCACGGGCACGAAGTCTTCCTGCAGCTTGTAGTCGAGCTTCGGGTACATGGCCGGCGCGATCGCGTGGTGCACAGCGCCCATGAACCACGTGTGGCCGTCCGGCGTCGCCTTGGCAGCGAGCGTCGCGCCGACGTTGCCGCCGGCGCCGCCCTTGTTGTCGATGATGACCTGCACGCCCAGCTGCTTGCTCAGCTGCGCGGTCAGCGGTCGGGCGAAGGCATCGGTGCCACCGCCGGCCGGGAACGGCACGATCCAGGTGACCGGCCGCGAGGGCCAGGCCTGGGCCTGGGCGCCACCCGCCAGCAACGCGGCTGCCAGCCCGAATCCGGTCGCGAGCAACGTGCGACGCCACGACGGACGCCGCGCGGAGTTCTGGATCAACGCCTGATTCGACCGGGCCATGTGCGCTCCTGTGTTGGGAGCGCAGATGCTAGGCAGCACGCCCGCAACTGCCCATCCGGGCTCACCCGCCGCGCCGGGCGACATGCTGTCGGACGGCTCGGCGGGCGCTCAGGCGTGCGGCCAGATGGCGTCCGCGAGCAGCTTCAGGCCCGTCAGCAGCATGCCGACCTGCACCAGCCGGTAGAACCAGCGTGTCGTCACCCGCCGGGCAGCCCAGACACCCAGCACGACGCCACCGGCCGCGACGGGCACCAGCACCGCCGAGGTCGCCAGGTTGCGGGCATCGAACAGGCCCAGCAGACCATAGGGGATCCACTTGGCCAGGTTGATGCTGGCGAAGAACACCGCCGAGGTCCCGGCATACGGCAGCGGCTGCATGCGGCGCGGCAGCAGCGCCATCGCCATCGGCGGGCCACCGCCGTGGGCGACGAAGCTGGTGTAGCCCGACATCAGCGCCAGGCCGGCGGTCTGCGCATGGCCGGGCATTGGCGCATCGGCGCGCGGCGGCCACAGCAGCTGCTGGGCCAGGAACAGCAGCGTGACGACGCCGACGATGCCGGCCACCACATGCCCCGGCAGCAGGCCGAAGCTCAGCCAGCCCACTGCGATGCCGGCCAGTCCGGCCGGCAGCAGCTGACGCAGCAGCTTCCAGTCGGGCGTGCCACGCAGCGACCACAGCGCCATCGCGTCCGACACCGCCAGCAGCGGCAGCATCACGGCGGCGGCCTGCGGCACCGGCATCGCGACCGCCAGCAACGGTGTCGCCAGCGAGCCCAGCCCGGACGCGAAACCCGACTTCGACAGGCCCAGCAGCAGCACCGCCGGCAGGGCCACCCACCAGAAGGCGGGATCGGTGATGACGCCGGTCATCGGGCGGCCCCGGTCGGCAGACGGGCGGCGCTCACAGGATCGCGCAGGCAGTGTCGAAGTCCAGCCGGGGCGCACGCGGGCGCAGGCCGGCCGGGTCGCCGTGGCCGATGTTGCAGACCACCATCGACTTCAGGCCGGTGCCGGCGAAGAACTCGGCGTCCACGCCGGCCGCGTCGAAGCCGCCCATCGGGCCGGCGTCCAGGCCCAGCGAGCGCACGGCCAGGATGAAGTAGCCGATCTGCAGCGCGGCATTCAGCGACGACGCCGACTCGCGCGCCGCCAGCTTGTCGGCCAGCTGCTCGCGCAGGCCCTCGCGGAAGGGCGCCAGCGTGGGCATGTGCTGGTGGTAGTCGACGTCGCGGGCCAGGATCGCGACGGCCGGCGCCAGACCGGTCTTGGCGCGGTTGCCCTCGGCCATCAGCGGCAGCAGGCGGGCGCGGGCCTCCGGACTCTGGACGAAGCGCACGCGCAGCGGCGAGATGTTCATCGCCGTTGGGCCCCAGCGGGTCAGCTCATAGAGCTGGCGCAGTTGCGCGTCGCTGACCGGGCGGTCCAGCCAGGTGCCGTGGGTGCGGGCGTCGGTGTAGAGGCGGGACAGCGTGGCGTCGTCGAGAGCGGTGTCGAAGGTCATGGGGGGTTCGGGGGTCAGGGGTGACGGGATGACGGGGTGACGGGTTTGAGGGATCGAAAGCCGGTGCACTGCACAATTCTCGGATGTTCGCCCCCAGCCAGCACGACGTCCGCCGATTCTTCTGCGCCACCTGGCGCCAGCAGCAACAGGGCGCGCCGATGTCCCCGATGGAGACCTTGGCCGCCGAATGGATCGCCCGCCACCCCGAATACCACGCCGACCTGGCCGACGAGGAAGCCGCGCTGGCCGCCGTCTACAGCGTCGACGATGGCCGCACCAATCCCTTCCTGCACCTGTCGATGCACCTGTCGATCAGCGAGCAGTGTTCGATCGACCAGCCGCGCGGCATCCGTCAGGCGGTCGAGTTGCTGGCCGCCCGGCGCGGTGACCTGCACGCCGCCCAGCACGAGGTGATGGACTGCCTCGGCGAAATGCTCTGGCAGTCGCAGCGCAGCGGCCAGCCGCCCGATCCGCACGCCTACCTCGACGCGGTGCGGCGGCGCGCGACACGCTGACGCGCTGACGCAGCGTCAGGGCCTCGGCGCCAGCAGGTCCGGCCAGCCCAGTTCGACCGCGCTGTCGCGCACCACGGCCAGCCAGCGCGGCTCGCCTGCAGCATCGGCCTGACGGGCCAGATCGGCGGCCATGACCAGGGCCGAACGCGCCTCGGCCGGTCGACCGCGACGGGCCTCGACATGCGCCAGGTTGTTCGCCAGCGCCGCACCGGGCGACACGGCCAGCGCCCGTTCCAGCAGCCCCGCCGCCTCGTCCAGCCGGCCGGCCTCGACCAGCCGGTTCGACGCACCAAGCGCGACCACCGGGCGCAACGGCTCGATGGCCGCCAGGCGCAGCCAGACCGCCCGCGCATCGGCCGGCGCCGCGACGCGGTCGAAATCGAGTGCGGCCTGTTCCAGCCGCGCCGCATCCGGCGACCAGGGCAGTTCACCCGGTCGCAACAGCAGCGCCGACCAGTGGCCCGCGCGGGCCCAGCTGTACTCGAAGGTCTCCCAGGGCAGGTGCTGCGCCGGCTCGTCACCGCTGCGCAGGATCACCTCGCGGCGGCTGCGGTCATGGCCGACCAGCACGGCGTAATGCCAGCGCGCGAACCACGACTTCGGGCCGCCGAGCCCGAGGTTCATCAGCACGACCACCGGGCGCCCGGCGTCGAGTTCGTCGAACAGGCCCGCGAGCGTCGCCGGACCGGTCAGCGTGTAGGCGCCGAAACGCCGGCCGGCGGCCAGCATCTCGGTGCTCAGGCTGCCGCCGCGAGCCGGCAGGTAGGTCGCCGCCGCGAGCCGGGCCGGATCGGCCGGCCGCCCGATCGCCGCCAGCGCGCTGGCCAGCGCCAGCGGGCCGCAATGGCGCGCCTGCGCCGCGTCGGTCGGCGGGAAGAAGGGGACGTCGACCAGCTCGGTGCGCAGCGGCCGGCCCGCGGGCGGACCGCCGGACGTCATCTCGGCGACCAGCGCCTCGGTCTGCGGCGGCGGGATCAGGCTGGCGCAACCCGCCAGCAGGAACGTGCAGACCAGCGCCAGCGCAAGGCGGCGCATGGGCCTCAGCGGATCGAGCGCGTGAACGGGAAGACCTTGGTGAAGCCGAGGATGTCGGTCACCAGCAGCACCAGGAAGATGAAGACCAGCGTGTCGAGCACGCCGTCGGCACCGGCCGGGGCCTGGTCCATCTCGGCGGCCAGGGCCTGCGCCTGGGCATCGCTCAGCGCGGCGATGCGCTGGCGGGCCTGGGCCGGATCGACGCCGCGTGCGACCAGCGCCTGCGCCACCTCGGCCCGGTCGACCGCCGCCAGCAGCTGGCGCTGCGCCGGGCCGAGGCTGGCCTCGGCCTGGGCATCCGACAGCGTCTGCGCGCCGACCATGCCGGCCTGCGCGGTGCCGAGCATGCCGCCGAAGCTCAGGCTGGCGATCACCACGCTGGCAACCAGCCGGCGGGCGGCCGAAGGACGGGTGGCAAGGGACGACAAGGCACGATCGGCGGACATGTTCGGGCTCCAGATCTGAAGTGGGACGTGAGACGTCAACAAGGTTGGCAAGGCGGCATCCCCCGGGAAACCCAGGCGACGCGACGGCCGGAATCTACCGCAGCGGGGCGAGGGTGCGTGACGAAATGCACACGGGGCGGCTGATACGCTTCCGGGCATGCCGTCCCCCGCACCCGCGAACGCCGCCGCCTCGTCCCCCGCATCCCGCACGACCTTCACCGCCAGCCAGGCCGCCATCACCCTGGCGCTGTGCCTGGGCCTGCAGCCCGCCACGACCGATCTCTACCTGCCGGCGCTGCCGCTGCTCACGCGGGAGCTGGGCACGACGGTGGCGACGGCGCAGCTGACGATGTCGACGCTGATCCTGGCCTTCGGGCTGGCGCAGCTGGTCTGGGGACCGGTGGCCGACCGCATCGGCCGTCGGCCGGTGCTGCTGCTGGGCATCGCGCTCTACACGCTGGCGGTGCTGGCCGGCCTGTCGGCACCGCACATCGGCTTCCTGATCGTGGCGCGCGGCGCGCAAGGGGCCGCCCTCGCCGCGCTGGTCGTCGTGGCCCGGGCGATGGTGCGGGACCTCTATGCGCCAGCCGAAGGCACGCGGGTGATGTCCTGGGCGATGTCCGGCCTGGGGGTCATCGCCATCGGCAGCCCGCTGCTGGGCGGCTGGGTGACGGCGGCCTGGGGCTGGCGCGCGCCGTTCGCGGTGGTGGCCCTGTTCGCGCTGGTGATCGCGGCCTGGATCTGGCGCGTCGTGCCCGAGACCATCCCGCAGACCAACCCCGATGCGCTGCGACCGGGCCCGCTGCTGGCGAGCTGGCGGCGCATCCTGGGCAACCGCAACTTCCTCGCCTGGGCGGGGCTGACGAGCGCGACCTACGCGGGCCTGTTCATGTTCCTGGCCGGCTCGCCCTTCGTCTACATCAATGTGCTGGGACTGAGCCCGGCGGCCTACGGGCTGGCGCTGGGGAGCAGCTCGGTGTCCTACCTGGCGGGCACCTTCATGTGCCGGCGCTGGCTGCTGCGCCACGGCCCCGTCGGCGCGGTCCAGCGGGCGGCCGGCTGGACGCTGGCCGGCGGGCTGGTGCTGGCCGCCCTGGCGCTGGCCGGCGTGCAGACGCTCTGGGCGGTGCTGCTGCCGCAACTGGCCTACGCCTTCGCCCACGCGACACACCAGAGCTGCGGCCAGGCCGGCGCGGTCAGCCAGTTCCCGAAGGAAGCGGGTGCGGCCTCCGCGCTGGCCGGCTTCATCCTCGCGGCGGTCGCCTTCGGCGTCGGCAACCTGCTGGGCATCGCGCTGGACAACACCACGCTGCCGCTCGCGCTGGGGATCGGCGCGGCGTCGGTGCTGACGGCCGGGGTGGCGTGGACGTGGGTGAGGCGACATGGCCAGTGACCGCTCGATCGCCGTGGCACATCCGACGGAACGATCAGCTGGCCGTAGGCGGGTGTAGGCCATTGGCCTACCATCGACGATGGAATTCGAGTGGGACGAGGCCAAGAGCCGAAGCTGTTTCGACGAGCGCGGCTTCGACTTCGCCCATGCGGCGCTGGCATTCTTCGATCCGGACCGTCTGGTCCGGGCCGATCAGCGGCACAGCTACGGCGAAGATCGTTTCCGGATGCTCGGCAGCATCGACGGTCGCGTCTTCGTGGTGGTCTACACGCTGCGACCACGCGCCACCCGCATCATTTCGGCCCGCAAGGCCAACGCCCGAGAGGTCAGGACTTATGAAGACCGTGCGCATGACGATTGATCCCGCCCGGGCCCGGGTCGGACGCATCGACACGACCGTCGTGGACGCGACCGACGAGGCGCGGATCGCGCTTCACGCCGCGGCGGACGAGGCGGCTGCGATGCAGGACGCGGCCCGGTTCGCCCGCAGGGTTCGGCGGCGACTGGGCTTCAGTCAGGCCGAATTTGCCAGCCGGATCGATGTCTCCCTCCAGACCATCCGGAACTGGGAACAGGGCAAGCGTTCGCCAACGGGTGCGGCCAAGGCCTTGCTGAAGGTGCTGGACAAGGCGCCCGAAGTCGCTCTGGCGGCCTTGGGCTGATGCATTCGACATGACGACGGCGAACCTGCCGCGCCTCGCCGCCCTCCCCTGGCTCGCCCTCGCCGGCCCCACCGCCTCCGGCAAGACCGCCGCCGCGTTGGCGATCGTGCGGGCGCAGCGCGCGCGGGGCGGGCCGGACGTCGAGGTCATCAGCGTCGACTCGGCGCTGGTCTATCGCGGCATGGACATCGGCACGGCCAAGCCCGATCCGGCCGAGCTGGCCGAGGTGCGGCATCACTTGGTCGACCTGATCGAGCCGACCCAGGCCTATTCGGCCGCCGAGTTCGCGCAGGACGCCAGCCGGCTGGTCGGCGAGATCCACGCGCGCGGCCACCGAGCGCTCCTGGTCGGCGGCACGATGCTCTACCTGAAGGCCTGGCTCGACGGCATCGACCCGCTGCCCGCCGCCGACCCGGTCGTGCGTGCGGCCATCGACGAACGCGCGCGCTTGCTGGGCTGGCCGGCGCTGCATGCCGAGCTGGCCCGGGTCGACCCGGTCACCGCCGCCCGGCTGGCACCGGCCGATGCGCAGCGCATCCAGCGCGCGCTGGAGGTCTTCGAGCTGAGCGGCCAGCCGCTGTCGGCACTGCACCGCCAGGGCCGCCCGGGCCGACCGGACGATCTGCCCTCGCCCGCCGGCCCGGGCACGCTGATCGCGCTGGAACCCGCGTCGCGGGCCTGGCTGCACGAGCGCATCGCGCAACGCTTCCGGCAGATGCTCGACGCCGGCCTGGTCGACGAGGTTCGGCGGCTGCGCGAGCGCGGTGACCTGCACGCCGGCCTGCCGTCGATGCGCTGCGTCGGCTACCGCCAGACCTGGGAGATGCTGGACGGCGTCTGCCCCGATGCCGAACTGGCCGAACGCGGCATCGCCGCGACCCGCCAGCTCGCCAAGCGCCAGCTGACGTGGCTGCGCAGCATGCCGGCGCGCCGCGTGGTCGCCTGCGACGCGCCGGATGCCCTGGCTCAGGTGCTGAGCCTGGCCGAGCAGACCGGTTTCCTGGTCCCCGCCCGATGACGATGGACACGATGAACGACGCCCCCCGGCAGACGCTGTCGCCGCTGCTGCGCGTGCGCGGTCTGGCCAAGCGCTATGGCGCGACGCCGGTGTTCGAGCACATCGACCTGGCGCTGGCGCGCGGCGAGGTGGTCGCGCTGCTGGGCGCCTCGGGCGTCGGCAAGTCCAGCCTGCTGAACTGCATCGCCGGGCTGGACCGGGCCGATGCCGGCGAGATCGAGCTGCTGGGCCAGCGCGTCGACCGGCTGGCCGAACCGCAGGCGGCGGCGCTGCGGCGGCAGTCGCTCGGATTTGTCTTCCAGGCCTTTCACCTGTTGCCGCACCTGAGCGTGGCCGACAACGTCGCGCTGCCGCTGCTGCTGCTGGGCCAGCGCGACACGGCGGCGGTCGACGCCCGGGTCGGCGAGCTGCTTGACGGTGTCGGCCTGGCGGGCTACCAGCGCCGGCGCCCGCGCGAGCTGTCGGGCGGCCAGCTGCAGCGGGTGGCGATCGCCCGGGCGCTGGTGCACCGGCCGGCGCTGGTGCTGGCCGACGAACCGACCGGCAACCTCGACCCGACCAGCGCGGCGCAAGTGCTGGACCTGCTGTGCCGGCAGGCCCGCGAACAGGGCGCCGGCTGCCTGATCGTGACGCACGCCAGCGACGCCGCGCAGCGCGCCGACCGGGTGCTGCGGCTGCGCAGTGACGGTGTCGACACGACCGACGCTACGATTTCCAGCCCCGGCATGTCGCCGGCAACGAACAGGCCATCCCATGCCCGTTGAACTGTTCCGACAAGGCGGCCTGAAGCGCCTGATGTTCTGCGACCTGAACCAGCTCCACGGCGAGGCGGTGCAGGCCAACCAGTTCCTGATCGTCAACGACGACACCGGCGCCATCATCGACCCGGGCGGCAACCTGGCCTACAACGAGCTGTACCTGGGCATGACCCAGCATTTCCCGCCGCAGCAGCTGTCGGCCATCGTGGCCTCGCATGCCGATCCGGACATCATCGCGTCGCTGGACCGCTGGATGACCGCGACGTCGGCTCCGGTCCACATCTCGACCGTGTGGGAGCGTTTCATCCCGCACTTCTGCAAGCCCGGCAAGACCGGCGGCCGGGTGATCGGCATCCCCGACCGGGGCGCGCGCATCGCCATCGGCCGCCATGAGCTGATCGCGCTGCCGGCGCACTTCCTGCACGCCGAAGGCAACTTCCAGTTCTGGGATCCGCCCAGCGGGATCCTGTTCACCGGCGACCTGGGCACCTCGATCGGCGTCGACCCGCGGGTGCCGGTGCAGTCGCTGACCGCCCACATCCCGCACATGGAGCCGTTCCACCGCCGCTACATGGTCAGCAACAAGGTGCTGCGGCTGTGGGCCGAGATGGTCCGCACCCTGCCGATCCGCATGCTGGTGCCGCAGCATGGCGCGCCGATGGTCGGGCCAGCGGTGACCGAGTTCATCGACTGGGTCCAGACCCTGCCCTGCGGCATCGACCTGATGCAGCAGGGCCACTACACGATCCCGCGTTGACGGCGACCGCAGCGGCGCCAGGCTGGCGCGGCCAGCTGCGGCTGATCGGCCAGCAATGGCGCCATCACCCGGGCCGACTGCTGATCGCGGTGCTGGCGATCGCGCTGGGCGTGGCGCTGGCGCTGGCGGTGCAGCTGATCAACCGCTCGGCGCTGGCCGAGTTCGGTGCCGCCGTGCGCAGCGTCAATGGCCAGCCTGACGCCGAGCTGCGCCCCGCCCGCGGCAACCTGCTGCCCGAATCGGTCTATGCCCGCGTCGCGCAGCGCCCCGAGGTGTTGCTCGCCAGCCCGCTGCTGGAGGTCGACACGCTGGCGCTGGATGCCCAGGGGCGCCGCGTCGCGCTGAAGGTGCTGGGCCTCGACGCGCTGGTCGCCCCGCTGCTGGCGCCGGACCTGCTGCCACGCCCGGCCGACGACGCGCCAAGGCTGGCGATGCTCGATCCGGACCGCGTCTTCCTGAACCCGGCTGCGCAGGCGCTGGTCGGGTCGTCCGGTTCGATGCGGCTGGTCCGGGGCAGCGGCCTGCAGACGCTGGCGGTGGCCGGCGCGGTCGCGGCCGACGGCCCGCCGCTGGCCGTGCTGGACCTGGCCGGCGCGCAGGACCACCTCGATCGGCTCGGGCAGCTCGGCCGCATCGACCTGCGCCTGGCGCCCGGCACCGACCGCGAGGCGCTGCTGGCCGCGCTGAACGTCGACAGCACCGTGCCGCTGCGCCTCGCCGCGCCGCAGGAATCGGCCGAGCGCCTGTCCAACCTGTCGCGCGCCTACCGCGTCAACCTGACCGTGCTGGCGCTGGTCGCGCTGTTCACCGGCGCCTTCCTGGTCGGCTCGGTGCAGGCCTTGTCGGTCGCGCGGCAGGTGCCGCAACTGGCGCTGCTCGGCGTGCTCGGGCTCGATGCCGCGACGCGGCGGCGCGGCGTGCTGGCCGAATCCGCGCTGATCGGCCTGATCGGCGCCGCGCTGGGCACCGCCCTCGGCACCGGCCTGGCCTGGCTGGCGCTGCAGCGGCTCGGCGGCGACCTGGGCAGCGGCGTGTTCGGCGGCGGCAACCCGCCGCCGCTGCAGTGGTCGGCCGGCGCCGCGCTGCTCTACGCCACGCTGGGCGTGCTGGCCGCCCTGCTGGGCGGCTGGCAGCCGGCGCGTCAGGCCGAACGCATCGCCCCGGCGCTGGCCTTGAAGGGCCTGGGCGACGACGGCCGCCGCATCACCCGGCCGTGGCTCGGCCCGGTCATGCTGGCGGGCGCGCTGGCGCTGTGTTTCGCCCCGCCGATCCTCGACCTGCCGCTGGCGGCCTACGCGGCCGTGGCGCTGCTGCTGCTGGGTGGCATCGCCTGCGTGCCGGCCGGTGTCGACGCGCTGCGGGCCCGCCTGCCGTCACCGCGCCAGCCGCTGGCCTTGCTGGCGGTCGAACGCACCCGCGACCAGCGCCAGCAGGCCACCGTGGCGGTCGCCGGCGTGATCGCCAGCCTGGCGCTGAGCGTCGCGCTGACGGTGATGGTCGCGAGCTTCCGCGACTCGGTCAGCGACTGGCTGCTGCAGGTCCTGCCAGCCGACCTGTACGCCCGCAGCGCGACCTCGTCGGCGCAGGCCGATGCCGTCTGGCTGGAACCCGCGCTGGTCGACGGCGTCGCCGCCCTGCCCGGCGTGCAGCGGGTGCAGGCGCTGCGCACGGTGCCCCTCGCCTTCGATGACAGCGCCATCCCGGTGCCGCTGATCGCCCGCGAGGTCGGCGACCCGGCCCGCACGCTGCCGCTGGTCGGCGACCTGGTGGCGGGGCCGCCGAGCCCGGGCTTGCCGGCGGTCTACGCCAGCGAGGGTTACCTGGCGCGCCACGGCGCCCGGCCCGGTGACCGGCTGGAACTGCCCTTGCCGGACGGCCGCCGCGCCGCCGTCTGGATCCGCGGCACCTGGCGCGACTACGCCCGCCAGCACGGCTCGCTGGTGATCGAGCGGGCCGACTGGATCACCCTCAGCGGCGACCGCCGCATCAACGACCTGGCGATGTGGCTGCAGCCCGGCGCCGACGCGGCGGCGGTCGAAGCGGGCGTGCGGCGGCTCGCCGGGCCGGTCGGCGAGCTGCTGGAGTTCGCCACGCCGGCGGCGATCCGGGCCACCTCGCTGGCGATCTTCGACCGCAGCTTCGCGGTCACGACCTGGCTGCAGGCGGTCGCCATCGCGATCGGCCTGGCCGGCATCGCGGCCAGCTTCTCGGCCCAGGTGCTGGCCCGCCGCAAGGAGTTCGGCACGCTGCTGCACCTGGGCCTGTCGCGCCGCGAGGTGATGACGCTGGTGAGCGCCGAAGGTGCGCTGTGGAGCGGCGTCGGCGCCACGCTGGGCCTGCTCCTGGGGCTGGCGGTCAGCGGCGTGCTGGTCTGGGTCGTCAACCCGCAGAGCTTCGGCTGGACGATGGACCTGAGCCTGCCGGTGACCCGCCTGGCTGCGCTGGCCGCCGCCGTGGTCGTCGCCGGCAGCGCGACCGCCTGGCTGTCGGCCCGCCACGCGGCCGGGCGCGACCCGGGCGACATGGTGCGCGCGGTGCAGGAGGACTGGTGATGGACGGGCCGAAACGCCGGTGGATGCTGGCCTCGCTGGCATCACTTGCAACGGGATCGGCGCTGACAACGCTGGCCCGCCCCGCACACGCCCTGTCGCCCGGCCAGCCGCTGCGCTTCCCGCAGGACTTCGGCGCCCACCCGGGCCAGCGCATCGAGTGGTGGTACCTGACCGGCTGGCTGGCCGATCCGGCCGCGCCGGACGTGCCGCTGCAGGGCCTGCAGATCACCTTCTTCCGCTCGCGGACGGACGTGCGCGACGACCACCCCAGCGCCTTCGCCGCCACCCAGCTGCTGATGGCCCACGCGGCCCTGGGCGACGTGCGTGGCGGCCGGCTGGTCCATGACCAGCGCATCGCGCGGGCCGGCTTCGGGCTGGCCGGCAGCGCCACGGGCGACAGCGACATCCGCCTGCGCGACTGGACCTTGCGGCGCGAGCCGGTGCCCGGCCAGCCGGCGGCGCAGTCGAGCCTCTACCGGATCGAGATCGGCCGCAGCGCGCTGGCCGACCGCATCGAGCTGAGCGCCCGGACCCAGGGCCCCGTGCTGCTGCAGGGCCGCCAGGGCTGGTCGCGCAAGGGGCCGCAGCCGGCACAGTCCAGCCGCTACTACAGCCAGCCGCAGCTGGCGCTGCAGGCGCGTCTGCAGCGCGGCGGCCAGGTCGTCGAACGGGTCGGCAGGGCCTGGCTCGACCATGAGTGGAGCGACAGCCTGCTCGACCCGGACGCGGTCGGCTGGGACTGGGCCGGCTTCAACCTGGTCGACGGCAGCGCGCTGACGGTCTTCCGGCTGAGGCGTCACAACCGGCAGGCGGCCGGCGCGGACGATGTGACTGCCGGGGCGGATGCCGGGGCGGAAGCTGCCACGTTGTGGACCGGCGGCTCCTGGCGCGATGCGGCCGGCCGCGACCGCAGCTTCGAACATGAGGCCGGCGAGGCCTTGCGCTGGACGCCGCTGCGCCACTGGACCAGCCCGTCGACGAAGGCCCGCTACCCGGTCGAATGGCGGCTCGACACCCCCGTCGGCCGCTACCGCGTCAGGGCGCTGTTCGACGCCCAGGAACTCGACAGCCGCGCCAGCACCGGCACGGTCTACTGGGAAGGCCTGAGCGAGCTGCTCGATGCCGACGGCGGCCGGCGCATCGGCCTGGGCTACCTCGAGATGACCGGCTACGCGCAACGCCTGCAACTGCGCTGAAACCGTCCTGCCGACACAATCGGGTGGACCGCTTCCCGATCGAAGCCAACCCGAAGGACTGCCCCATGTCGCTCCGCCTTGCCGCCGCCGCGCTGGCCCTCGGCCTGACCGCCGCTCAGGCCGCACCGGTCGAATACGTCGTCGACCCGACCCACACCTACCCGAGCTTCGAGGCCGACCACATGGGCATGTCGACCTGGCGCGGCAAGTTCAACACCACCACCGGCACGCTCTGGCTGGACAAGGCTGCGGGCACCGGCTCGGTCGACCTGAAGATCGACGTCGGCAGCATCGACTTCGGCTTGGCGCAGATGAACAGCGTCGCCAAGGACACCGAGATGTTCAACGTCGCCCAGTTCCCCTATGCCTTCTACAAGGGCCGGCTCGAAGGCTTCGGCCCGGGCGGCACCGCACGCGTGGTCGGCACGCTGGACTTCCGCGGCGTGACCCGGCCGCTGACGCTGGAGGTGTCGCGCTGGAAGTGCCAGCCGCACCCGCTGAACAAGCGCGACTGGTGCGGCGCCGACGCGCAGGCGACCTTCTCGCGGGCCGACTGGGGCTTCGACGTGGGCCGCGACTGGGGCTTCTCGATGGCCACGACGCTGCGCATCCAGGTCGAGGCCGTGGCGCGCGACTGACACCCGGCAAACACGGCATTCCCCGACCCGGCCGGACAGGGGGCGCTGCCTAGAATCGTCCGACGCTTTCCAACCCTGATCCAGCCCTGGCCCATGCCCATCCAGCGCCCTGCCCGAACGACGATCCGCACCTGGCCGAGCCACGCCGCCCGCCTGCTGGCCGCCCTGGTGCTGGGCACGACGGGCCTGCTGCAGACCCTGCAGGCCGCGCCGGACGCCGCCGCGAACGAGGCCCGCGCCGTGCCCCGGGCGATCGCCGCCCCGGCCGCGCCGGCCCAGGCGCTCGAGACCTGGTCGCACGCCTACGCCGCCTACACGACGCCGAAGTACCCGGCCGGCTTCGAGCACTTCGCCTACGTCCGGCCCGACGCGCCCAAGCGCGGCACGCTCTGGCTGCGCAACCCGGACCGGCGTTCCAGCTTCGACAAGTTCAACCCGTTCACGATCAAGGGCAACGCGCCGGCCGGCGTCTCGCTGTTCATGTTCGAGAGCCTGGCGACCCGCTCGATGGACGAGCCGCAGACGATGTACGGCCTGCTGGCCGAGCAGATGTCGGTGGCGCCGGACCTCTCCAGCGTCAGCTTCCGCATCCACCCGAAGGCACGTTTCTCGGACGGCTCGCCGGTGACCGCCGCCGATGTCGTCCACAGCTACCGGATGCTGACCAGCCCGCAGTCGTCACCGGGCGTGCGCATCGGCCTGTCGGACATCGGCGACGTGACCGCGCTGGACGCGGCGACGGTCCGCTTCACGCTCAAGGAACGCAAGATCGACGCGGTCTTCGCCGCCGGCGGCATGGCGGTGTTCTCGCAGGCCTGGGGCCGGGTCGGCGGCAAGGTCAAGCCCTTCGACCAGATCGTCTCCGAGCACCCGATCGCCAGCGGCCCGTACCGCATCGACGTGGCCGAGATGCCGCGCCGCATCGAGTTCAAGCTCGACCCGAACTACTGGGCCCGTGACCTCGGCGTGCGGCGCGGCCACTTCAACTTCGAGCGCATCGTCTACCGCATGTATGCCGATCCGGCGGTGGCGGCCGAGGCCTTCAAGGCCGGCGAGTTCGACTTCATGAAGGAATACAGCGCCCGGTCCTGGGTCCGCCAGCACCAGGGCGTGAAGTGGCGCGACGGCCGCATCGTCAAGGCCGAGCTGCCGACCGCCTGGGGCCAGGGCCTGCAGTCGACCCACTTCAACCTGCGCCGGCCGATCTTCCAGGACGCCCGTGTGCGCGAGGCCCTGACGCTGGCCTGGGACTTCGAGCGGCTGAACCGTTACGGCCAGTACAAGCGCGCCAACAGCCTGTTCAACAACTCCGAGTTCGCCGCCCAGGGCGCGCCGACGCCGGACGAACTCGCGCTGCTCGAACCGTTCCGCAGCCAGTTGCCGCCGCAGGTCTTCGGTCCGGCCTATGTCGCGCCGATCCAGGGTGATGCCCAACGGCTGCGCGCCAACCTGCTGCGCGCCCGCGACCTGCTGGCGCAGGCGGGCTGGAAGGTGGCCGACGACGGCAAGCTGCGCAACGCCAAGGGCGAGGCCTTCGTCGTCGAGTACCTCGAACCGAGCCAGCCCGGCCGCAACACCGACTTCCAGCACAACCTGTCCAAGCTCGGCATCGAGTTCAAGGAGCGGGTGGTCGACTTCGCGCTCTACCGCCGTCGCCTGGAGACCTACGACTACGACCTGATCACCATCGTCGAGGGCGACTTCACGCTGCCCAGTGCGACCGATCTCAAGGCCGGCTACGGCAGCGCGACCGCCGACGAGCCCGGCGGCAACAACTTCCGCGGCGTGAAGAGCCCGGCGGTCGACGCGCTGATCCAGGCCATCGCCGACGCCAAGGACATCGCCCAGCTGCGCACCGCCGCCCGCGCGCTGGACCGCATCGTCATGTGGAACCACTGGCAGATCCCCGAGCTGTACCTCAGCAAGGAACGTGTCTCCTACTGGAACCGCTTCGGCAAGCCCGCCGTGCAACCCGGCTACATCTCGGTCGACGGCGGCGAACCCTGGCCGCTGTGGACCTGGTGGGTGGAGCGGGAGCAGCGGCCGTGAGCCGGTTGTCTCGCACCCTCCCTTGCGAACGCCGCACCCTCAACTGACGCCCCCATGCTCGCCTACATCCTCAAGCGCATCCTGCTGATGGTGCCCACGCTGCTGGGGGCGCTGACCCTGACCTTCGTGGTGATCCAGTTCGTGCCCGGCGGGCCGGTCGAGCAGGTCATGGCCGAGGCCCGCGCGGCCGACAAGGGCGGTGACAGCAGCGGCTACAAGGCCAGCCGGGACGTCGACAAGCAGCAGATCGAGGCGCTCAAGAAGCTCTACGGCTTCGACCAGCCCGCGCATGTGCGCTATGTCGAGATGCTCGGCCGATTCCTGCGCTTCGACCTCGGCAAGAGCTTCATGTTCAACAAGGACGTGACGCAGCTGATCCTGGAGAAGCTGCCGGTCTCGATCAGCCTGGGGGTCTGGAGCTTCCTGATCGCCTACCTCGTGTCGATCCCGCTGGGCGTGGCCAAGGCGGTCCGGGAAGGCACGCGCTTCGACACGCTGACGACGCTGCTGGTGCTGATCGGCTATGCCATCCCTGGCTTCGTGCTCGGCGTGCTGCTGATCGTGCTGTTCGCCGGCGGCACCTACTGGGACTGGTTCCCGCTGCGAGGGCTGACGTCGGACAACTGGGCCAGCCTGGACTGGCCGTCCCGCATCGCCGACTACCTGCACCACCTTGCCCTGCCGCTGATCTGCATGACGATCGGCAGCTTCGCGACCATGACGCTGCTGACGAAGAACACCTTCGTCGAGGAGATGCGCAAGCAGTACGTGAAGGTCGCGCGAGCCAAGGGCCTGTCACCGAACCGGGTGCTCTACAAGCACATCTTCCGCAACGCGCTGATCCCCCTGATCACCGGCTTCCCGGCCGCCTTCGTCGGTGCCTTCTTCGCCGGCTCGGTGCTGATCGAGAACCTGTTCTCGCTCGATGGCCTCGGCCAACTTGGCTACGAGGCCGTCGTGCGGCGCGACTACCCGGTCGTGCTCGGCTCGCTCTATCTCTTCACGTTGATCGGCCTGGTGGTCAAGCTGGTGTCGGACCTGCTCTACGTCATCGTCGACCCGCGGGTGCAGTTCGGCAAGGCCGCCAGGTGATCCGGACGTGACCAGGACCCGAACATGAAGCGCTCGACCTCCCCCAACGCCCGCGCCTGGGCGCGTTTTCGCCGCCATCGGCTGGGCCATGCGTCGCTGTGGATCTTCCTGGTGCTGCTGGTGCTCAGCACGCTGGCCGAGGTCGTCAGCAACGACCGGCCGCTGCTGGTGTCCTACCAGGGCCGCATCAGCCTGCCGATCGTCGACAACCCGCCCGAGACCGCGTTCGGCGGCGACTTCCGCACGCCCACCGACTGGAAGGACGCCTACATCACCGGCAAGCTCCGAGAAGACGGCAACTGGGCGGTGTTCACGCTCAACCCGCATTCGGCGACCTCGCTGAACTACTTCGACCCGCTGCCCAGCCCCATGCCGCCCAACGCGCTGAACCTGCTGGGCACCGACGCGCAAGGCCGCGACATGCTCGCGCGGCTGATCTACGGTTTCCGCGTCAGCATCTGGTTCGCGCTGGCCTTGACGCTGACGGGGACGATGCTGGGCGTGGCCGCCGGCGCGCTGCAAGGCTATTTCGGCGGTCGCGTCGACCTGGTCACCCAGCGCCTGATCGAGATCTGGGGCGCCGTGCCCGAGCTCTACCTGCTGATCATCTTCGCGTCGATCTTCGAGCCCTCGCTGCTGCTGCTGCTGGTGCTGCTGAGCCTGTGGGGCTGGATGGGCCTGTCCGACTACGTGCGGGCCGAGTTCCTGCGCAACCGCAACCTCGAGTTCGTCAAGGCCGCCCGCGCGCTGGGCCTGGGCAATGCCCAGATCATCTGGCGCCACGTGCTGCCCAACTCGATGACGCCGGTCATCACCTTCCTGCCCTTCCGCATGAGTGCCGCCCTGCTGGCGCTGACCTCGCTGGACTTCCTCGGCCTGGGTGTGCCGGCCTCCGTGCCGTCGCTCGGCGATCTGCTGCGGCAGGGCAAGGCCAACCTCGATGCCTGGTGGATCATCGTTCCGACCTTCGTCCTGCTGACCGTGACGATGCTGCTGCTGACCTTCATCGGCGACGCGCTGCGCGACGCCTTCGACACCCGCAAGTCATGAGCAGCCACCCCAACGTGAACACCCAGACACCCCCGGCCAGCCAGCTGCCCCAGGTCGCGGGCATGCCGCTGCTGCAGGTCGACCAGCTCAGCGTGGCCTTCGGCGGCCAGACCGTCGTCAACGAGGTCAGCTTCGAGATCGGCATCGGCGAGAAATTCGCGCTGGTCGGCGAATCGGGCTCGGGCAAGTCGATCAGCGCCTTGTCCATCCTGCGACTGGTCGACGGCGCCAGCCACATCGGCGGCTCGATCCGCTTCGACGGCAACGAGCTGATGAGCGCCAGCGAGCGCCAGATGCGCGGCCTGCGCGGGCGCGACATCGCGATGATCTTCCAGGAGCCGATGACGGCCCTGAACCCGCTCTACACGGTCGGCAACCAGATCGGCGAGGTGCTCGAACTGCACGAGGGCCTGAGCGCGCGCGAGGCCCGCGAACGCGCCATCGCGCTGCTCGATCGCACCGGCATCCCCGAGCCCGCACGACGCGTCGACGCCTACCCGCACGAGCTGTCGGGCGGCCAGCGCCAGCGCGCCATGATCGCCATGGCGCTGGCCTGCAAACCGCGCCTGCTGATCGCCGATGAGCCCACCACCGCGCTGGACGTGACCATCCAGGCGCAGATCCTGGCCCTGCTCGACGAACTGCAGCAGGAGATGGGCATGGCGCTGCTATTCATCACCCACGACCTGAACCTGGTCGGCCGATACGCCGATCGCGTGGCGGTGATGTCGCGTGGCCAGATCGTCGAGGACGGCATCACCGCCCGCGTCTTTGCGCGCCCGAAGCACCCCTACACGCGCCAACTGCTGGCCGCCCGGCCGCAACCGCTGACGAACGCCGAACGAGACAGCCGCCAGACCCCGCTGCTGCAGGCCCAGGGCGTGCGCGTCACCTTCAGCCAGCCGGCCGGGTGGTGGCGCCGCAAGGACTTCGTCGCGGTGCGCGAGGCGTCGCTGGCCGTGCCACGCGGTCAGACCGTGGGCATCGTCGGGGAATCGGGTTCAGGCAAGACGACGCTTGGCATGGCGTTGCTGGCCCTGCAGCCGCTCGCCGCCGGCGAGGTCACGCTGCACAACCAGGTCGGCAGCGACCTGCTCAAGTCGGTCCAGGGCGCCAGCCAGCAGCGCGCCACCCAGCGCGTCGACTTGGCCGAAGGCGCTGACCTGCGCGCCATGCGGCGTCGCATGCAGGTGGTCTTCCAGGATCCGTTCGCGGCCTTGTCGCCGCGCATGACCATCGCCCAGATCGTCGGCGAAGGCCTGGCCTTGCATCACCCTGAGCTGGATGCCGTCGCTCGCGAGTCGCGCATCCGCGCCACGCTGGCGGAAGTCGGGCTGGACACCGAAGCCACCGCCACGAATCCGCGTGACACCCGCGGCGGCAGCGACCTGCTGCAGCGCTACCCGCACGAGTTCTCCGGCGGCCAGCGCCAGCGCATCGCGATCGCCCGGGCGCTGATCCTCAAGCCCGAACTGCTGCTGCTCGACGAACCCACCTCGGCGCTCGACGCCTCGGTCCAGCAGCAGGTGCTGGCCCTGCTGCTGCGGCTGCAGCGCGAGCAGGGCCTGAGCTACGTCTTCATCAGCCACGACCTCGCGGTGATCCGCGCGGTCGCCCATCAGGTGCTGGTGATGAAGGACGGCGAGGTCGTCGAACGCGGGCCAACGGCCCAGGTGTTCGACGCCCCGAAACATCCCTACACGCAGTCCCTGCTGGCGGCCGCGCTGGCGGCCGAGCCGGGGGATTGAGGGAGAAAGTCGCAACTCAACTGTTCAATAGCGGGGTATCAGTTTCATGATCACCGCCCAGGCGTCAGAGTTGTATCGGTGAAACACCAAACGGTTGTTCAGGTCGACCGTTACGTGGTCCCACCATCCACCGCCACCGCCGCCCCAGGCTTGCCCCGCACAGCCAGGCCCATCGCCACACTCGTCACGACGTGTCGCCGTCCAGATCTCGGAGCCATCCTGGAAGTTGACTCTCCATGCGGGCGGGCGCCCGCCGAATGCGTCGTGTATGGCAAACAACTCGCTGGCCGTCACAATCTGGATTTGCACTTTTCGGCCATATTCATCCTTCCAGCCCCGATACGAACCGCCGTCGTGCACCATGATGCTGGTTCGATTGTTGGTGGTCAGGTTGGCCGGGTCCAGCATGTAGGTCGTTCCTGTCAACAACTTTGAGAATGCATCGCGGATGCTCTGGCTCTTGTTGAATCCATTGCCATTACCACTACCATACTCGTTGTAGACCCCATAGATTTCACCGCCGAACTTGATCGGGCGATTGAGCATGACCTTTTGGCCGTCCATTCGGTAGAGCACAAACTGGCCGGGCATGTCAGACCATTTGCCGTTGACGCAATAGATCTTGTCGCCATCGCCCAGTGTCACCTCCCGGTCATTCGGCGAACAACTTGCACCCAGTTCAACTGGGTCGGTCAGCTTTGACCAAATGCTGTCCTTGCAAACCAGCAGACCAGTTTTGTCGATATCACTAGCCAGAACACCGTCGAGCGTGCAAGCTTTACCCTTTTGCATGTTGTGGAGCAACTGGGTGCCCGGCGGTTGCCATTTGCCATCCTTGCAGACAAGCAACGAAGGATACCCTCGCCCATCTAGGGCCAGTTCTTCGCTCGTCTGACAGGTGTTCCCGTCGGTTGCATAATCAAGCCGGGGCTTGGCAAAGACATTCGTCGTCCATTTCCCTTCTTTACAGGCCATCAATATGCGACCGGGACTCGGCGATGCCGTGGTGGTTGCCAACGCGCCTTCGACCATGCAGGCGGATCCTTCCGTCGCACTACCTTGCGCAACCGACTCCCACTTGCCGTTCGTGCAAACCGCCAGCGTGCCATCGGGCAGACGGCCCGGTGCGCCTTCGGGCGAGCAGACCTTGTCAGGAGCAGGTGTGGGCTGGACGATGTTTTCGGCGGTGATCAGCGGTGTCCACGCCGCGTTACGGCAGATCTGGACCTTGCCGTCCGTGCTCTGTGCTAATGCCAGGTTGACACTGCAACTTGCCCCGACGGTCACGCCCCAGCCCGTTGTGGCACCCAGCAAGGTGCCGTCCGGGGTGATCTGCGTGCCGCCAATCATCAGGCTGTTCGCCAGCAGCGCGCCGTTGAACGTCGCCGATGCGGCCGTCAGATCGCCATCGATCGACGCGCTGCCCCTGACCTCCAGGTTCTTCTGCAGCGTCACGTCTTCCTTGAACAGCGCCTTGCCCGCCACGGTGAGCTTGCCCTTCAAGGTCGTCGCGCCCTCGACGAACAGGTCCGACATCGCCGTGAGCACGCCCTTGAACGTGCCGGTGCCGTCCACCTTGACCTTGCCGGTGACGGTCTGGTCGCCGGTGATGGCCTGGTTGCCCGTGACGGTCTGATTGCCCCCGACCTTCAGGTCGCCGGAGATCTCGGCCGAAGCCGCCGTCAGCAGGCCGACCTTCTTCAGGTCCTGCCCGTTGAAATCCCAGGTGGCCGTCGGTGGCGACGAACCGTCGCGACGGACCATCTGCCAGTAGGCCGAGTCATAGCCGTTGCGGATCAACACCAGGTTGTCCACCCCGCGCGAGTATTGGGTGGTGGTGCTGGTGGTCGAGTATTTCCATTCGCGCGTGATCGGGTTGTCACGGGTCCAGCCGGCCTGAATCGATCGGAATTCCCCGTTCGGGTTCGTCCGATCCGCTTGTGCCTGGATATTGGAGGCATCGGGCGGACCCGACATTGCCGCGTCCGGACCGGCAGACCACATCAGCGGCAGGAAGTTCTGGATGTATCGCGACGACACAAACGGCTGGATGTTCAGGACCGACGAACTCAGCGCCTTGTTGAGGTTGGTGCAGGTGCTGGCCGTGCTGCCCTTGCCGATGCATTTGGGCTGGATGCTGATCGCATAGCCATTCGGCGCGCTGGCGGTGCTGGCCGCCCCCGCCGTGTCTGGCCCGGCGATGACCGCCTCGGTGGTCAGCACGGGCGTATCAGAAATACCGTGATCCAGCAGGTTCAAGGCCTTGAAATCTTCCAGCGTCGGCTGCAGTGCATTCTTCAGCACATAACTGCCACCAGCAGCCAGCGGCAAGGACAGCTGGCATTTACCCGCCAGGATGACCGGCTCGACCGCCGCCGACGTGCCGTAACGGTACGGCAGATTGGCACACTCGACTGGAATCGCGTCCACGCCACCGGTCTTTTGCTCGGTAAGTTGCGGGAACAGCAACGTCATGTAGTTTCCGACCGCATCGTTCAGTCGGGATAAGATATAACCCTGCTGTTTCTGCAGGGCCAGCGCAGATTGCTGCGCGGTCCAATCGACGGTAACGGCGGCCGCACTCCCCAGGGCTGCGGTGCCCAGCGCCAGATTCGCGAAGATCGCGCCTGACTGACTTCTGATCGATCTGAATCTCATCACGTCCCCCATAAAACCAATTCGATGAACCAAACTACCTGGCAGGCAGACGCAGTAAATCGGATGGGTTTTGATTGTCTTGGGTGCGACTGACAGGTCAATGGCAAACTCAGTGTGACGAGACCACTCAAACGTGTCATTACGACGTATGAGCGACAACTTCGCACGGGTTGGCCTCAGGGCCGCTCAATCCTCTGGCCGAGGGAAAGCTGCTGCTGCAGGGCGACCAGCCCTGCGTGCGCTTCGCCCGTCGAACCTGAGTCAATCAGGCCAGCCGCGACGGCAACGAAGGGGGGAGCATCGGCTTGCGTCTGATGCACGGCCGCCGCAATCGCATCGATGGATCGCACCGACATCCACGGCGCGTCTGCCGTGTCGATGCCCACCTGCAGATGTCGTCGGAAGGCCGGTGCCAGCCCGACATGATCGTCAAGGCGCTGCAGTTCACGACCGAGGACCTGAACCTGGCCGGCCGCTACCTCGATCGCGTGGCGACGATGTCGCCTGGACCGGCAACAAAGATCACGGCGAGCATCAAGCTCTTGATCTTCTTCCCGGAAGAACCGGTCGATGACCGGTTCCTGGCGCGTCAGCGCAAGGCCAAGCTCAAGGGCTACGTGCAGACGTTGGGGGTGAACGCCCGCAGTACCCGACCGGGGCACTGGTGGGCATGGAGTTCTTGAGGGGGTTCTACAACCTGTCGGACGAGCAGTGCGAGCAGGACGTGCTCGATCAGAAGAGCTTCCAGCGCTTCTGTTGGCTCGACGGCGCCTTGGGCAACCGGACCCGCGCAAGTGTCGAACACGTCTTCGCCAGCCTGGCCCAGGATGGCGGGAAATGCGTGCAGGCAATGACGCTGGCGCGCCATGCAATCGCCATCACGCTGCAGTGCGCGCGGCCTACACCGCACGCACGCTGGTGTGGCGGGTCAAGAGGACAGGTGCGTCTGCGAGGCCGGCGTGAGAGGCCAAAGCCCGCCCCTGACGCGGCGACCAGCCTCAACAGACAGTCCGCCAGACCGAGAAGAACGCCGATTTCGATCGATGACGCTGGCGCGAGAACGATCGCGAGGGCGGTTGGCCGCATCGGTCGATGCAATCGACAGCTTTAGGAGCCCGCCAAGTGCCTCGTCGGCACCGCCGTTTCGGCTCACTTCGCGACTCACGGAACTGGAGTTGCGCTCCAGCGCCTTGGCAATCGAGCGCAGGCCGTGTCCCCACTGAAGCACGCTCGAGAGCGTCACGCGCTCTTCGGGCTGCAATTGCCGGTATCTCGTCATCTTCATACCTGACCGAGACGGTGAGGTATTTTACTTCAGACTTGAATCCACCGCCGAATGAACTTTATGGCCACATTACCCCCGGCCCACAGGGCCTGCGAATCAGACTTGTCAGCCAGGGGAATAGAAGAGTGATTCAGCAGCCGAACAATTTCGCCCAGAAAGATTCCCTCGACTCACAGCATCTTTACGCGGAGGGCAACAGCCTGGGGTTCTGAACGATCACGGAAAGATGTCACGACATTACCGTAATAGAGGCGCGCAGCAACGTGGTAAAAGCTTTCGGTAGTTGCATGCCATCCGTAGTCGCTCAGGTACGTTTGAACATCTGAGTAGCCCATTTCTGCCCATCTCACATGGGCCGTCCAAAAGGTGAGGTCCGGCACACCCACGCCAGTCCAAGCGTTGCCAATGGCATCCTGGAACGTCGATGCAAATGGAGCAGCGTTTGCTGGTAGGCACACCTCCACGCCTGCAGGTGTTGGACTGGTGTCTGATGTCAATCTCCACAGATTGTCAGCGGTAGTGCATCTGCTATTTGGACCAATTGCCATTGCTGGCCAGCGCGGATGAAATCGTCCATCCATGTTATCTGGTTCGAACCCTGGATTGCCCAGCAAAAATGCAACAGCATCCAAGCTTTGAGGCTTGTAAGGCTTATCCGTATAACCAGGCTCAGTGTAGAGATAGTATCTACCATCAGGAGTTACGAGCGGGCTGTGCGCAATCACTTCAACGCCATCCAAACGAGTCAAGAAAAGCGCGGCAACCCATTTCTGATTCAGGCAATACAACTGCTCATGATTCGGCAAGGTGGACAAAGCAATCTTTTCACCATTAGATGAGCATGTACCACCAAGACTGACAGGATCGGTAATCTTTGACCAGACTTGATTCTTGCAAACCAACAAGCCAGTTCTCTCCATGTCGCTCGCAAGAACACCATCAAGCGAGCAAGACTTACCGAGTTCCATGTTGGCCATCAATTGCAGACCCTTTGGTCTCCACTTGCCGCCGTCGCAGATGACGGCGGTATAGAAGCCGCTCTTGTTGTCATAGGCCATTTCGTCCTGGGTCTGACAGGTATCCCCTGCCCGCGCATAACCGAGGCGCGGCTTCGCGAACACGTTGGTCGTCCACTTGCCGGACTGACAGGCCATCAGGATGCGCCCTGGATTGGGAGGTGCCGTGGTGGTTGCCAACGCACCTTCGACCATGCAGGCTGATCCTTCCGTCGCACTACCTTGCGCAACCGACTCCCACTTGCCGTTCGTGCAAACCGCCAGCGTGCCATCGGGCAGACGGCCCGGTGCGCCTTCGGGCGCGCAGGCCTTGTCAGGAGCAGGTGTGGGTTGGACGATGTTTTCGGCGGTGATCAGGGGTGTCCACGCCGCGTTGCGGCAGATCTGGACCTTGCCGTCCGTGCTCTGCGCCAATGCCAGGTTGACACTGCAACTTGCCCCGACGGTCACACCCCAGCCCGTTGTGGCACCCAGCAAGGTGCCGTCCGGGGTGATCTGCGTGCCGCCAATCATCAGGCTGTTGGCCAGAAGCGCACCGCTGAACGTCGCCGATCCGGCCGACAAGTCACCGTCAATCTGTGCGCTGCCCTTGACGAGCAGATTCTTTTCCAGCGTCACATCGTCCTTGAACAGCGCCTTGCCCACCACGGTGAGCTTGCCCTTCAGTTCCGTCGCACCCTCGACGAACAGGTTCGACATCGCCGTGAGCACGCCCTTGAATGTGCCGGTGCCGTCCACCTTGACCTTGCCGGTGACGGTCTGGTCGCCGGTGACGGACTGGTTGCCCGTGACCGTCTGGTTGCCCCCGACCTTCAGGTCGCCGGAGATCTCGGCCGAGGCCGCCGTCAGCAGACCGACCTTCTTCAGATCCTGACCGTTGAAATCCCAGGTGGCCGTCGGTGGCGACGAGCCGTCGCGTCGGACCATCTGCCAATAGGCCGAGTCGTAGCCGTTGCGGATCAACACCAGGTTGTCCACCCCGCGCGAGTATTGGGTGGTGGTGCTGGTGGTCGAGTATTTCCATTCGCGCGTGATCGGGTTGTCACGGGTCCAACCAGCCTGAATGGATCGAAATTCTCCGTTCGGGTTCGTTCGATCCGCTTGTACCTGGATATTGGATGCGTCGGGCGGACCCGACATCGCCGCGTCCGGACCTGCGGACCACATCAATGGCAGGAAGTTCTGGATATATCGCGACGACACAAACGGCTGGATGTTCAGGACCGACGAACTCAGCGCCTTGTTGAGGTTGGTGCAGGTGGTCGTGGTCGCGCCTGAACTGCTGCCCTTGCCGATGCATTTGGGCTGGATGCTGATGGCATAGCCGTTCGGCGCGCTCGTGGTGCTGGCCGCCCCCGCCGTGTCAGGCCCGGCGACGACCGCCTCGGTGACCAGTACTGGCGCATCGGAGATGCCATGATCCAGCAGGTTCATGGCCTTGAGGTCGGCCACCGTGGGTTGCAGCGCATTCTTCAGCACATAACTGCCACCAGCAGCCAGCGGCAAGGTCAGCTCGCATTTGCCCGCCAGGATGACCGACTCGACCGCTACCGATGTGCCGTAGCGGTACGGCAAATTGGCACACTCGACTGGAATCACGTCAACACCACCGGCCTTTTGCTCGGTGAGTTGCGGGAACAGCAGCGTCATGTAGTTTCCGACCGCATCGTTCAGTCGGGAGAAGATATAGCCCTGCTGTTTCTGCAGGGCCAGCGCAGATTGCTGCGCTGTCCAATCGGCGGTGACGGCGGCCGCACTACCCAGGGCCGCGGTGCCCAGCGCCAGATTCGCGAAGATCGCGCCTGACTGACTTCTGATCGACTTGAATCTCATCATGCTCCCCTGAATCGTCACCGAAGAACCAGCCCGCTGACGGATCAACCGAAAAAACGAAAGTGGTGCGATTCTGAGGATGACGGGATTAAGCCATCACGATCAAAATCAGCAGATCCACCAACCTAAACCGTGGATTCAACTCAGACACTGAGCCGAGAGGGATTGAGCCGCCGGAAGTCTAGGCCCAACAATTGGTGCAACCAAACTTGGGCCACACCATACCCGCCACCCACCAGACTCAGATTACCACGGCGAAGCGCAACTCTCGTCCGCCCATGGCCTACGGATCTTCACCGCAACTGCCCAATAATCGGTATTCCATCGATGACGGGATACCTGATTGTCGAGTTCGACGGTCATGTGATCCCACCAGTTGCCGCCATTGCAGTAAGACTCATCACATCTCACATCTGACCAGAGTTCGGTATCAACAAAACTCCATTGTCGAGGCCTGCCACCAAGTGCCGAGGCAAGTCCCTGCAACTCCCTTACAGACGGAAGCATGACCTCATAGTAATTACATTTGTCATTCAAGGCATCGCCATGAGATTGCCCTTCTCTCGCAACGGTCCACCCGTGCTTCCACCCATCTGCACTGAAGCTCACACTACTCGTTCGACGCTCGCTGTAAACCTTCACTGGATCTGACTCTTCAAGCAGCCAATAAGATATGTCATGCATCCTTTGTACGGTATACGCGCCATCTCCGCGCTCACTGTAAATATAATAATCCTCGCCATTATATTGCATCAGGCGACTCATCGTTACCCTACCACCATCAAACCGGTATAACTGCAAGGTGCCAGGCGATTGAGACCAGTAATCACCCTCATGGAACATATTGCAATACAAGGCTCTCCTTGGATTCGCCGACAGTTGAAACACCTTGCCAACTGAAGTACACCGATCACCATGTTTCGGGGCAAGAGACCAAATGCCGTTCATGCAATACAACTCGGCGCCACTGGGTGCCGTGACCTTTTTACCTTCAGGCGAGCAAGTCCCGCCAAGACCGATGGGGTCGGTGATCTTGGACCAGACGCCGCCCTTGCAAACCAGCAACCCGGTGCGTTCCATGTCGCTTGCCAGCACGCCGTCGAGCGAACAGGACCGCCCCATTTCCATATTGGCCAGCATCTGCAGACCTTCTGGGCGCCACTTGCCACCATCGCAGATCACAGCGGTATAGAAGCCGCTCTTGTTGTCGTACGCCATCTCGTCCTGGGTCTGGCAGGTATCCCCTGCCTGCGCATAACCAAGACGGGGTTTCGCGAACACGTTGGTCGTCCACTTGCCGGACTGACAGGCCATCAGGATGCGCCCTGGATTGGGAGATGCCGTGGTGGTTGCCAACGCGCCTTCGACCATGCAGGCGGATCCTTCCGTCGCACTACCCTGGGCAACCGACTCCCACTTGCCGTTCGTGCAAACCGCCAGCGTGCCGTCGGGCAGACGGCCCGGCGCGCCTTCGGGCGCGCAGGCCTTGTCAGGAGCAGGTGTGGGTTGGACGATGTTTTCGGCGGTGATCAGGGGTGTCCACGCCGCGTTGCGGCAGATCTGGACCTTGCCGTCCGTGCTCTGCGCCAATGCCAGGTTGACACTGCAACTTGCCCCGACGGTCACGCCCCAGCCCGTTGTGGCACCCAGCAAGGTGCCGTCCGGGGTGATCTGCGTGCCGCCAATCATCAGGCTGTTGGCCAGAAGCGCACCGCTGAACGTCGCCGATCCGGCCGACAAGTCACCGTCAATCTGTGCGCTGCCCTTGACGAGCAGATTCTTTTCCAGCGTCACATCGTCCTTGAACAGCGCCTTGCCCACCACGGTGAGCTTGCCCTTCAGTTCCGTCGCACCCTCGACGAACAGGTTCGACATCGCCGTGAGCACGCCCTTGAATGTGCCGGTGCCGTCCACCTTGACCTTGCCGGTGACGGTCTGGTCGCCGGTGACGGACTGGTTGCCCGTGACCGTCTGGTTGCCCCCGACCTTCAGGTCGCCGGAGATCTCGGCCGAGGCCGCCGTCAGCAGACCGACCTTCTTCAGATCCTGACCGTTGAAATCCCAGGTGGCCGTCGGTGGCGACGAGCCGTCGCGTCGGACCATCTGCCAATAGGCCGAGTCGTAGCCGTTGCGGATCAACACCAGGTTGTCCACCCCGCGCGAGTATTGGGTGGTGGTGCTGGTGGTCGAGTATTTCCATTCGCGCGTGATCGGGTTGTCACGGGTCCAACCAGCCTGAATGGATCGAAATTCTCCGTTCGGGTTCGTTCGATCCGCTTGTACCTGGATATTGGATGCGTCGGGCGGACCCGACATCGCCGCGTCCGGACCTGCGGACCACATCAATGGCAGGAAGTTCTGGATATATCGCGACGACACAAACGGCTGGATGTTCAGGACCGACGAACTCAGCGCCTTGTTGAGGTTGGTGCAGGTGGTCGTGGTCGCGCCTGAACTGCTGCCCTTGCCGATGCATTTGGGCTGGATGCTGATGGCATAGCCGTTCGGCGCGCTCGTGGTGCTGGCCGCCCCCGCCGTGTCAGGCCCGGCGACGACCGCCTCGGTGACCAGTACTGGCGCATCGGAGATGCCATGATCCAGCAGGTTCATGGCCTTGAGGTCGGCCACCGTGGGTTGCAGCGCATTCTTCAGCACATAACTGCCACCAGCAGCCAGCGGCAAGGTCAGCTCGCATTTGCCCGCCAGGATGACCGACTCGACCGCTACCGATGTGCCGTAGCGGTACGGCAAATTGGCACACTCGACTGGAATCACGTCAACACCACCGGCCTTTTGCTCGGTGAGTTGCGGGAACAGCAGCGTCATGTAGTTTCCGACCGCATCGTTCAGTCGGGAGAAGATATAGCCCTGCTGTTTCTGCAGGGCCAGCGCAGATTGCTGCGCTGTCCAATCGGCGGTGACGGCGGCCGCACTACCCAGGGCCGCGGTGCCCAGCGCCAGATTCGCGAAGATCGCGCCTGACTGACTTCTGATCGACTTGAATCTCATCATGCTCCCCTGAATCGTCACCGAATACCCAGCCCCCTGACGGGGCAATTGGAATATTGAAAATGAGCCGATTCTGAAACATACAAAAGTAAGCCATCACCACCCAAGTCAGCAAATCTACCGACTTAAATGAGTCATCCAACACGGACGTCGAGAAAGGACGATTTGAGTCGTCCAGTAGTCGGGTAAAGAAGGTGCCGGATGCTTCAGAAAACCCGACTCAGACAGGCTGCACCGCACGATCGACCGTGACGGAAGCAGCCTCGTAGAACTCAAGGAAGAGGGGCGTCGACGGCACCTAAACATCAAGGCCGTGGGTCACTGCAACTATCCCCAAACAACTTCTTGACCTTGAGGAGAACCGGCTTGGCTTCTGTGTTGTAGGTATGAAAGATCTTCGCACCCCAGAGATTGACGGAAATATGGTCCCACCAGTTTCCTCCGCCGCCACTCCACGGGGTGGAACCGCATCCCCAGTTTCCATCGCATTCATCGCGCCTTGACGCCGACCAGATCTCTTCGCCACCATCCCAATTGTATTGCCAAGGCGCAGGACGACCGCCAAACGCAATGGAAATATCACGCAGATCTTCGGAACTCGGGAGCGTCACGACATAGGTTTGGCAACGCCCCCTCGATTCGGCAGACCCCCACGTGTTGTCGTCGAATGGAGGCATTCTCGATGTCCAGGCCTCTCCCAATGCAGGGGAACTCGAATTGTTTAGCCAAGACGTGATTGCGTGATCGTTGCCCGCATATCTAGGCCAAGGGAGCCATGTCGCGATGTTGATGTAAGTCTGAGGCTTATTCATCCAGCCAGGCTCACTGTAGAAGTAATAATCATTACCCCTAAACTGGACCAGCCGATTCATCTCCACCTTCACATCGTCCCCACGCCACAGCGGCAACATGTCGGGCGCATTTGCCCAGACGTAGCCATTGTGAGCCGGCGCATGAATGCAGTACCACTTGGATCCATCCGCATTGGTGATGGTCTGATTCAGTTGATCACAGTTGCCACCAAGGGAGACAGCTTCTGTGATTTTCGACCAAACCCCATTCTTGCAAACCAGCAGACCTGTCTTTTGAACATCACTGGCCAGGACACCATCGAGGGTGCATTTACCCCCGAACGCCATTCGGGACAGCAACTGGGTGCCCGGCGGTTGCCATTTGCCATCCTTGCAGACAAGCAACGAAGGATACCCTCGCCCATCCAGGGCCAGTTCTTCGCTCGTCTGACAGGTGTTCCCGTCGGTTGCATAAACAAGCCGGGGCTTGGCAAAGACATTCGTCGTCCATTTCCCTGCTTGACAGGCCATCAATATGCGACCGGGACTCGGCGATGCCGTGGTGGTTGCCAACGCGCCTTCGACCATGCAGGCGGATCCTTCCGTCGCACTACCTTGCGCAACCGACTCCCACTTGCCGTTCGTGCAAACCGCCAGCGTGCCATCGGGCAGACGGCCCGGTGCGCCTTCGGGCGCGCAGGCCTTGTCAGGAGCAGGTGTGGGCTGGACGATGTTTTCGGCGGTGATCAGCGGTGTCCACGCCGCGTTGCGGCAGATCTGGACCTTGCCGTCCGTGCTCTGCGCCAATGCCAGGTTCACGGCACAACTGTCGCCGACGTTCACGCCCCAACCCGTCGCTGCGCCCAGCAAGGTGCCATCCGGAGTGATCTGCGTGCCCCCAATCATCAGGCTGTTGGCCAGAAGCGCACCGCTGAACGTCGCCGATCCGGCCGACAAGTCACCGTCAATCTGTGCGCTGCCCTTGACGAGCAGATTCTTTTCCAGTGTCACATCGTCCTTGAACAGCGCCTTGCCCACCACGGTGAGCTTGCCCTTCAATTCCGTCGCGCCCTCGACGAACAGGTTCGACATCGCCGTGAGCACGCCCTTGAATGTGCCGGTGCCGTCCACCTTGACCTTGCCGGTGACGGTCTGGTCGCCCGTGATGGCCTGGTTGCCCGTGACGGTCTGATTGCCCCCGACCTTCAGGTCGCCGGAGATCTCGGCCGATGCCGCCGTCAACAGACCGACCTTCTTCAGGTCCTGCCCGTTGAAATCCCAGGTGGCCGTCGGTGGCGACGAGCCGTCGCGTCGGACCATCTGCCAATAGGCCGAGTCATAGCCGTTGCGGATCAACACCAGGTTGTCCACTCCTCGCGAGTATTGGGTGGTGGTGCTGGTGGTCGAGTATTTCCATTCGCGCGTGATCGGGTTGTCACGGGTCCAGCCAGCCTGAATGGATCGGAATTCTCCGTTCGGGTTCGTTCGATCCGCTTGTACCTGGATATTGGATGCGTCGGGCGGACCCGACATCGCCGCATCCGGACCTGCAGACCACATCAATGGCAGGAAGTTCTGGATGTATCGCGACGACACAAACGGCTGAATGTTCAGGACCGACGAACTCAGCGCCTTGTTGAGGTTGGTGCAGGTGGCCGCGGTCGCGCCTGAACTGCTGCCCTTGCCGATGCATTTGGGCTGGATGCTGATCGCATAGCCGTTCGGCGCGCTCGTGGTGCTGGCCGCCCCCGCCGTGTCAGGCCCGGCGACGACCGCCTCGGTGACCAGTACCGGCGCATCGGAGATGCCATGATCCAGCAGGTTCATGGCCTTGAGGTCCGCTACCGTCGGCTGAAGTGCATTCTTCAGCACATAACTGCCGCCAGCAGCCAGCGGCAAGGTCAGCTCGCATTTTCCCGACAGGATGACAGGCTCGACCGCGACCGAAGTGCCGTAGCGGTACGGCAGATTGGCACACTCGACTGGAATCACGTCAACACCACCGGCCTTTTGCTCGGTGAGTTGCGGGAACAGCAGCGTCATGTAGTTTCCGACCGCATCGTTCAGTCGGGAGAAGATATAACCCTGCTGTTTCTGAAGGGCCAGCGCAGATTGCTGCGCTGTCCAATCGGCGGTGACGGCCGCCGCACTACCCAGGGCCGCAGTACCCAGCGCCAGATTCGCGAAGATCGCGCCTGACTGACTTCTGATTGATCTGATTTTCATCATGCTCCCCTGAGACGTCACCGAATATCCAGCCTGCTGACAGGTCAACTGGAAAATCGAAAGTGACGCGATTCTGAGACACGCAAAAATGAGCCCACATAACAAGATTCAACAAATCTATTGACTTGAACGAGTCACCCAAAGCGCGCAACGCAGGCGGACAGGTCGAACCATCCAAAAGCCAAGCAACATGATTCGGCTGGGTTTTGAGTGGCCGGCATCCATCCATCATTCAAATCTCTTTCAGGACAGGTATATGCTGATTTACCCGGCCACATCTGAACCAGAATCTGGTATCTGAACCTCATTCACACCACATGCACCGCCCCGACCGCTCCAACTGCGCCAAGCCTGAAAGGGCGCAGCCGTCACCGTGGCGATGGGTGATCGCCGGACCGGTCTACGGGGTGTTGCTGCGTTTCGTGTTCGGCGCCCTGTCACCGAGCATGCAAGGCGTGATGTCGGTCGCCTTCCTGATCGGAACGCCTATGGCGATCGGTGCGATCTCGGTACGGCTGTCGCCAGCGGCAAGGACCTCGCTCTGGCGTGCCGCGACGGCACCGCTCCTTCCGATGACCCTGATGCTTGCCGGCTGCGCCGTGACGATGCTGGAAGGAAGCATCTGCATCGCGCTGATGGCGCCGTTGTTCTATCTGCTGGCGATGTTCGGCGGCATCTGCATGGCGCTGGTCAGTCGCGACCGCCCTCCGCCCAAGGATTCGCTCGCGGCACTGGCGTTGCTGCCGATCCTCCTGCTGCCGCTGGATGCCCGATCACCGGACGATTCGATCCAGACGCTGCGGCATGACGTCCACATCCAGGCACCGGCTGCCACGGTCTGGTCCAACCTGCTTCGCCTGAAGGGGATCCGCCCGGACGAACTGCCCTGGACCTGGGCACACGCGATCGGCGTGCCTCGCCCCCTGGACGCGGAGGTGGTCGACGCGACCGACGGCGCCACGCGGCACTCGACCTGGGACCAGGGCATCCATTTCTCGGCCCGGGTGCGCGACCGTCAGGAAAACAGCGCCATGGTCCTGCACTACGAGTTCGGACCCGACTCGTTCCCGGCGGGCACGATGGATGAGCACGTCGTCATCGGTGGTCGGTACATGGACCTGCACGAGGTGTCGTTCCACCTGGTCGACACCTCCCCGACGACAACCCGTCTGGAGATGGTGGCCCGCTACCGTTTGTCGACCCCCATCAACTTCTACGCCGTTCCGATGTCCAGGTGGTTGGGCCAGGACTTCCTGGGCGCCCTGCTCCAGCTCTACAAGACACGTTCGGAACGGGTGCAGCCGACCTGACCCTTGGGGCCCGGCCGGGCAGCCACGTCACTTCAGCAACTCCCACGATTCCACTGTGTAGGTCGGCCCGTCCTGCCCGGCCACGAAGCGGATGCGGTCGCCGACCTTCAGGCCTTCGACACCCTTGGGGTCGCGCACGACGAAGACCATCGTCATCGGCGGCATGTCGAGGTTGCGCAGCTCGCCGTGCTTGAGGGTCAGCTTGCCGCCGGCCTTGTCGACACGCCGGATCTCGGCTTCGCTCCGGTCGGGGGAATCGGCCGCGAGGGCCGTCGACCAGGCAACGGGTACCAGCAGGCTCAACAGCCATGCCGCGATGACGATGCGGCGCGTGGGGTGGGTCTTCATGTGGGATCGCTCCTGATGATTCATCGGTAGGACTGGTAGACGCTGGCGCCGCCGTCGCGCTGCACCAGCAGCACGTCGTAGGGATCCTGGCGGCCCTTGTATTCGGGGCCGTCCATGCCGGGCGACCCGACCGGCATCGCCGGCACGGCCAGTCCGACGACATTGGCGGGTTTCTCCTTCAGCAGGCGGCGGACCTCACGCGCCGGCACATGCCCTTCCAGCACGTAGTCGCCAACCTTCGCCGTGTGGCACGAGCCGTAGCGCTGCGGCATGCCCAGACGGGTGCGCGCCTCCTGGTTGCCTTCGTCGTGCAGGCGGACCTGGAAGCCGTTGGCCTCCAGGTGCTTGACCCAGTCCTTGCAGCAGCCGCAGTCCGGGCTCTTCCAGACCTCGACCAGCACCTTGGGCGACGTCGGCGTCGCGGCCAGCGTCGGCAGGCCCAGGCCGCCCAGCGCCAGCAGCGCGACCAGTTGCCGGCGTGACGTGCCGGGCGCGTTCTTCATCGTGTTCATCGGGCTTCTCCTTGAAGGGACGGATGGCATCGGGGCGACCGGATCAGCGTGGCTTGACGATCACCTTGCCCACCATGCCGGCCTCGTAGTGACCGGGCAGCAGGCAGGCGAACTCGAACTCGCCCGATCGGTTGAAGGTCCAGGTGATCTCGGCGCGGCGACCGGCGGGCACGTGGGCCATGTAGGGTTCGTCGTGTTCCATGGTCGGGAACTTCTTCATCAGCTCGGCATGGGCGGCCAGTTCCTCGGGCGTTCCGAGCACGAACTCGTGCAGCAGCTTGCCGCCGTTGCGATGCACCAGCCGGACCGTCTCGCCCTCGCGAACCTCGATGCGATCGGGGCTGTAGCGCATCCGGTCGCTCATGCGGATCTCGATGGTGCGGGTCGCGGCCTTGGCCGGCGCGGCGATGCCCCAGGGCTTCTGTTCGAGTCGCAAGGCCTGTGCGTTGCCCGCATGAGCCTGGTCGCCGTGGGCAAGCACCGGTGCGCTGACGGCGCCGGTCGCCGCCAGCAGCATCGCCATGACGACAGGTCGAATCGAGACGTTGGTCGTGTTCATCGGTGTTCCAGCTCGTTGAATGTGAATGCGTGTCCGGATCCGGGCCTCGCCCCCGGCTTCAATGGCCGGCATGACCGCCGGGCTTGCGGGCCTTCAGTTCGACGTCCGGAGAAGGGGCGCCGTTCGACCTGTCGGGTGCGCGCGCCGGCTCGGCCAGGTCGCCGCGCCATTCGCGTGCAACCGTGCCCGGCGGGTGCGTGAACCAGCCGGGATCGCCGTGGTCGCCGGGCTTCTGGTCGCGCCGCACCTTCAGCGTGCTGAACATGCCGCCCATCTCGAGCGAGCCGAACGGGCCCGTGCCGGTCATCATCGGCAAGGTGTTGTCGGGCAGCGGCATCGCCATCTCGGCCATGTCGGCCATGCCGCGTTCGCCCATCACCATGTGGTCGGGGACGACCTTGGCGATGCGCCCGGCCAGACCGGTGTGGTCGACGCCGATCATCGTCGGCACCGCGTGGCCCATCGCGTTCATCGTGTGGTGGCTCTTGTGGCAGTGGAAGGCCCAGTCGCCCTCCTCGTCGGCGATGAACTCGACCTGGCGCATCTGGCCGACGGCGATGTCAGTGGTGACCTCGGGCCAGCGGCTGCCCGGCGGGGTCGGGCCGCCGTCGGTGCCGGTGACGGTGAACTCGTGGCCGTGCAGGTGGATCGGGTGGTTGGTCATCGTCAGGTTGCCGACACGGATGCGGACCCGGTCGCCGAGCCGCACGTTCAGGCTGTCGATGCCCGGGAACACGCGGCTGTTCCAGGTCCACAGGTTGAAGTCGGTCATCGTCATGATCTTCGGCGTCGCGCTGCCCGGCTCGATGTCGTAGGCACTGAGCAGGAAGCAGAAGTCGCGCTGCACCGGCTCGATCAGCGGATGGCGGGCCTTCGGGTGCGTGACCCAGAAACCCATCATGCCCATCGCCATCTGCGTCATCTCATCGGCATGCGGGTGGTACATGAAGGTGCCGGGGCGACGCGCGGTGAACTCGTAGACGAAGGTCTTGCCCACCGGGATCGCCGGCTGCGTCAGGCCGGCGACGCCGTCCATGCCGTTGGGCAGGCGCTGGCCGTGCCAGTGCACGCTGGTGTGTTCGGGCAGGCGGTTGGTCACGAAGACACGCACGCGGTCGCCCTCGACCACCTCGATCGTCGGGCCCGGGCTCTGGCCGTTGTAGCCCCACAGGTGCGCCTTCATGCCGGGTGCCAGCTCGCGCACGACCGGCTCGGCGACCAGGTGGAACTCCTTGACGCCGTTGACCTGTCGCCACGGCAAGGTCCAGCCGTTGAGCGTGACGACCGGGTCGTAGGGTCGGCCATCGGGCGGCATCAGCGGCGGCTGCGTGGCCGCGCTGGTCTGGAGCACCGGCTCGGGCAAGGCGGCCATCGCGACGCGGCTGACGGCCGATGTGGCGACGGCGGCGGTCACGGCAGCCGTGACGGCGCCGGAGCCGCGGATGAAATCTCTTCGGTTGACCATGGGGGTGTCCTGTAGGCGCCGGCTCAATGGCCGGCTCAATGGCCAGCCGCAGCAGCACCGGTCGACGTCCCGAGGGACGCGCCGGAGGCGGCCACGAGATCGGGCTTGCCGACCAGCGCGAGTTCGAGATCGGCCTGGGCCAGCCACGCATCGCGCTCGGCCTCGACGGCGGCGGCGAGGGCGGCCGACAGGCTGCGCGCATCGGCCAGCAGGTCGTTCACGCCGATGAACATGCCGTTGTAGCGCAGCAGGTTCTCGTCGGAGATCTGGCGGGCCAGCGGCAGCAGCACCTCGGCATGGTGACGGGCGATGTCCCAGGCGGACCGCGCGGCGGCGTCGGCTTCGCGGACCTCGGCTCGCGCCTCGATCGCGACCTGCGCGGCCTCGTGCAGGCTGCGTCGGTAGAGCGCCTCGGCGCGCAGCGTGCGGGCCTGGCCACCGCCGAACAGCGGCAGCTCGAAGGCGAGTTCGGCGCCGGTCTGCACCGGCGCCTCGTTCGAGCTGTTGCGCACGAGGCCCAGTTCCAGCCCGTCGACCCAGCCGGTGACGCGGCTCAGGCCCAGGCTGCGCGCGGTGGCGTCGAGCCGCAAGCGGGCGGCCTGCACGTCGAAGCGCTGCGCCAGCGCCTGCCGTTCCAGATCGGGCCGCTCGGGCAGCGTTGCCGGCAGTTCGGGCAGCCGATCGGGCAAGGTGTAGGCGGTCTGCGTGCCCCACAGGCCAAGCAGCCGGTTCAGGCGCTCGCGCGCGGCCACGGCGGCCTGACGGGCGCGGGCGTGCTGCAGCTCGGCGTGGCCCCGCACAGCCTGCTCGCGGGCCTGTTGCAGGCGACTCCAGTTGCCGACCGCACGCAGCCGGTCGGCCAGTTCGGCGCCGACACCGGCGTTCTCGCGGGCCTCGGCCGCCAGCCCTTCGAGCTGCTGCGCGGCGACGGCCTGGATCCAGCCCTTGCGCACCTGCGTCGCCAGCGCGAGCGCATCGGCCGTCACGCCGCGTTGCAGCGCGCCCAGCCGGCCGGCCTCGATCTCGCGGGCCCAGGGCAAGGCGAGCCAATGTCCCAGGTCGAGCGACAGGCCGCGCTCGATCTCGCGTTCGTCGCCGCGTTGCAGCCGGCCCAGGCTCAGGCGCGGATTGGGCAGTCGACCGGCGGCCAGCCAGTCGGCCTGTGCCACGCCCAGGTCCGCCAGCCGGGCCTGCAGGCCGCGGTGGTTGATCAGCGCGATCCGCAACGCGGCATCGGCCGTCAGCGGCTCGCGCAGCAGCGCATCGACCTCGCGCCGGACGGCATCGAGCGCCGCATCGTCACGCGCCAGCCTCAAGCTGCCGTCGGGCAGGCCGAACTGGCGCTGGACCGCCGCAGCCACCGGCGCCTCGGCCTGACGGCCGCCGGGTGCGTCATCGAGCGATGCACAGCCCGAGAGGATCAGGGCCAGCGTCGCCGTCACCAGCGCCGAACCGGTCTTGCGCAGCGGCCTCATCGCTGCACCTCGCGGGCATAGGCACGCCAGCCACCGGCGCGGCGCACGGCCTCGTGGGCGGCGCGCCAGTCGACCGGCGTGGCGTCTTCTGCGGTCGCACGCTGGGGCCAGACGCTGCGATGCGGCAGGGGCGCCACGGCGGCATCCGGGTCGAGCGGATCGGGCCGTGCGGGTGCCGGCGACGCGGCCTGCGCCAACGGCAAGGCCACGCTGGCGATGCCGCACAGCGCCAGGGTTCGGAACCAGGACATGGGAACCTCGGGACGGTTCGGTCGATGCGGCGGGTGGCCGTCGACCGGGTCGAACGGATCGGCGGCCGACAGGCCGCGACGGCGTCAGACGGCTGCTGTCCTGGGAGGTCGTTCGAGCCCGCGTGGCAGCGGCTCGGGCGTCGCCATCACGGCGAGACGGGGATAGCGCGACGGCGCCCAGTCGGGCACCGTCCAGTCGGTCGTGCCGGCCAGCACCCAGCTGCAGCAGCCGGCCAGGCAGTTCTTGCAGCAGCTGCTGCCGGCGTGGTCGTGGTGATCGGGCAGTCCGTGGTCGGCGTGCTGATCGGCGTGCTGATCGGCGTGCTGATCGGCGTGCTGATCGGCGTGGTGATCCGCTTGGTGATCGGCGTGAGGGGCCGCGTGATGTGCCGCATGCTGTTCCGCAGCATCGTGCCCTTGCCCGCCCAGCACCGCCTCGACACCCGCCGGCAGGCAGGCCGCCATGCGCGCCAGCTCGGCAGCCTGCAGCGGCAGGGCCAGCATCAGCAGCGCGGCGATGAGGGAACGCAGGAAGGCGGACATCACACGGAAATTATGCCGGTCGAGCGTCGGCGGGTCATGCCGAGACGATGTCGGCCGGACGCGCCGCCAGCCATAGCGCGTACTGCTGCGCATCGGCCGGACGGGCGATCAGGTAGCCCTGCAGGATGTCGCAGCCGGCGCCGCGCAGGTAGTCGAGCTGGGCCTCGGTCTCGACGCCCTCGGCCACCACCTCGATGCCCAGGGCCTGGGCGATGCCGACGATGGCCTCGACCACCACCCGGTCCTCCTCGTCGTCGGGCAGGTCGGCCAGGAAGCTGCGGTCGATCTTGATCGTGCGCGGGCGCAGCCGCTTCAGGTAGGCCAGCGACGAGTAGCCGGTGCCGAAGTCGTCGACCGCGATGTTGATGCCCAGCGCCTGCAGGTCGGCCACGATGCGCAAGGCGGCGGCCTCGGTCATCAGCACGGTCTCGGTGATCTCGATCTCGAACTCGTCGGGCCGCACGCCGTGCTGCTGCATCGCGTCGCGCACCACGTCGACCAGGCCGCGGTCGCGGAACTCGTGCGCCGACAGGTTGACCGCGACGCAGCCGAAGGCGAGCCCATCGGCCTTCCAGCGCGCGATCTGGGCGCAGGCGGCGCGCACGACCCAGGCGCCGATCTCGCCGATCAGCCCGGCCTGCTCGGCCGCCGGGATGAAACCCAGCGGCCCGACCAGCCCGCGCTGCGGATGGCGCCAGCGGATCAGCGCCTCGCAGCCCAGCAGCTCGCCGCGCGCCGCACCGATCTGCGGCTGGTAATGCAGCTCGAACTCGTCGCGGGCGAGCGCCTCGCGCAGCTCGTGCTCGACCTGCATCTGCGCCTGCACGCGCTGGTTCAGTTCGGCCCGGTAGAAGCCGTGGCGGTCGCGGCCGGCCTTCTTGGCCTCGTACATGGCCAGATCGGCATGGCGCACCAGCTCGTCGGGTTCGCTGGCGTCGTCGGGCAGCAGCGCGATGCCGATGCTGGCCTGCACGTGCGCCTCGCGCCCGTCCAGCAGCATCGGCCGGGCCACCTCGTGCTGGATGCGCTCGACGGTCTGCACCAGCTGCTCGATCGTGCCGACATCCTGCAGCAGCACCAGGAACTCGTCGCCACTGTGGCGGCAGACGACGTCCGAGGCCCGCACCGAGCTGGTCAGCCGCTGCGCGATCGTCTTGAGCAGGGCATCGCCGGCCGAGTGGCCGAGCGTGTCGTTGACCGCCTTGAAGCGGTCCAGGTCGATGAACAGCACCGCCAGCAGGTGACCGTCGCGCAGCGCGCCGGCACAGGCCGTCTGGGCCAGCTCGCGGAACAGCAGCCGGTTCGGCAGACCGGTCAGGTGGTCGTGCAGCGCCAGCTTCTCCAGCGCGTTCTGCTGGCGCTCGATCTGGCCGAACAGCGCATGCAGCTGGCGGTGCACGTCGTTGAGGTGCTCGCCCAGCTCGCCGATCTCGTCGCGGCGACGCCAGCTGATCGACCCCTCCTCGCCGCGCAGCGCGATGCGCGTGGCCTGTTCCTTCAGGCGCTCGATCGGGCGGATCAGCCGGCGGTACAGCACGGCCAGCAGCAGCAGCGCGCCGACGAAGGCCTGCAGCGCTGCGAGCTGGATGGTCTGGGTGCGCCGTTCAGCCAGCAGCAGGTCGAGCTGGTCGGGATCGAAGCAGACCTCGAGATCGCCCAGCAGCAGGCCTTCGCGCCGCACCGGCTCGGTCAGGCAGACGGGCGGATCCCGCCCGGCCTGGCCGCCGGCCGCAGCGGCGGCGCGAACCGCATGGACGACCGGCCGCGAATCGTCGGTCGGCCGGTTCTCGACCAGTTCGAGCTGCCGCACCGAAGGATCGGCAGCGCCGCGTCGCAAGGCCAGGTCGACGGCCACGGCATCGAGCGTCCACAGCGGTTCGACCAGCGCGGCGGCGGTCTGGCTGACCAGCGCCTGCCGGCCCTGCGCGACCATCGGCTCGTAGGCCTCGCGCAACATCCGCTGCTGAAGACGCCACCAGATCGCCACCGGCAAGGCGACCGCCGCGATGACGGCCAGCAGGACCGTCGTCCGGATCGACAGGTGCGGGCGGAATGACAGGTCAAGGAAAGCCACGGTGCCGGATTCTGCCCGCGACCTGCGCTGCGTAAACTGCGCCGCCATGGCCCAGTCGAGCAAGATCACCGAGCGCCCGCGCGCATCCACGCCCCGATCGCTGCGCGGACTCGCGCCGTTCATCCTGCCCTACCGCCGCCAGGTCGGCGCCGCGCTGCTGTTCCTGCTGCTGGCGGCCGCGGCGACGCTGGCGGTGCCGGTCGCGATGCGCCAGCTGATCGACCAGGGGCTCGTCAGTCCGGACGTCCTGAGCGCCGACCCGGCCGCTCGGGTGATGGCGCTGCGCGAACACTTCGTCGCGCTGTTCGGCGTCGGCATCGCGCTGGGGCTGTTCTCGGCGGCGCGCTTCTACACCGTCAGCTGGCTGGGCGAACGCATCACCGCCGACCTGCGCGACGCCGTCTACGCCCGCGTGCTGCGCCAGAGTCCGGCCTTCTTCGAGACCACCCAGACCGGCGAGGTGCTGTCGCGCCTGACCACCGACACCACGCTGGTGCAGACCGTCGTCGGCTCCAGCCTGAGCCTGGGGCTGCGCAACACGGTGATGGGCCTGGGCGCGCTGGTCATGCTGGTGGCGACCAATCCGACCGTGATGGTGCAGGTGCTGGGCATCCTGGTGATCGTGGTGGCGCCGTCGCTGTACTTCGGGCGCCGGGTGCGGCGCCTGAGCCGGGCCAGCCAGGACCGCGTCGCCGACACCAGCGCGATCGCCGCCGAGGTGCTCAACGCCATCCCGGTCGTGCAGGGCTACACCCAGGAGGCGCGCGAGGAAGCCCGCTACCACCTCGCCACCGAGGCCGCCTTCGACGTCGCCCGCCGCCGCACCCGCACCCGCGCGATGCTGGTCGCCTTCATCATCAGCGCCACCTTCGGCGCGCTGCTGTGGGGCCTGTACCAGGGCACCCAGGCGGTCATCCGCGGCGACATCAGCGCCGGCCATCTGGGCCAGACCGTCGTCTACGTGGTGCTGCTGGTCGGCAGCATCGCGGTGCTGTCGGAGGTCTGGGGCGACCTCTTGCGTGCGGCCGGCGCCACCGAGCGGCTGATGGAACTGCTGGCCGCCGAATCGCCGGTCGCCGAACCGGCCCGACCGCTGGCGCTGCCGCCGGTCCAGGGTGGCTCGTCGGTCGAGTTGCGCGGCGTGACCTTCCACTACCCGTCGCGGCCCCGCACCGCCGCGCTGCATTCGATCGACCTGCGCATCGAGCCGGGCGAGACGGTCGCGCTGGTGGGCAGCAGCGGCGCCGGCAAGACGACCGTCTTCCAGCTGCTGCTGCGCTTCTACGACGCCCAGCAGGGCGACGTGATGATCGACGGCCAGCGCGTCGACGCGGTCTCGCTGCAGGACCTGCGCGGCCGCATCGGCCTGGTGCCGCAGGACAGCGTGATCTTCTCGGCCAGCGCGCTGGAGAACATCCGCTACGGCCGACCCGACGCCAGCGAGGCCGAGGTCATCGAGGCGGCCCGCGCGGCCCACGCCGACGCCTTCATCCGCGCGCTGCCCGAGGGCTACGACAGCTTCCTGGGCGAACGCGGCGTGCGTCTGTCGGGCGGCCAGCGCCAGCGCATCAGCATCGCCCGGGCCATCCTGCGCAACACCCCGCTGCTGCTGCTGGACGAGGCCACCAGCGCGCTGGACAGCGAGAGCGAACGGCTGGTGCAGGCCGCCCTCGAAGCGGCGATGGCGCACCGCACCACGCTGGTCATCGCGCACCGGCTGGCCACCGTCCAGAAGGCCGACCGGATCGTCGTGCTCGACGAGGGCCGCATCGTCGAGACCGGCCGCCACGCCGACCTAGTCGCCCTTGGCGGCGTCTACGCCAAGCTGGCGGCCCAGCAGTTCCAGGTCGAGCCGGTCGAGACAGTCGAGTCGGAGTGACACGCCATGAGCCGCAACCTGCTGACCCCCGACAGCATCGACAGCCGCCGCGAACCGCGCTTCCCGGTGGCCTGGCCGGCCCGCCTGACGCTGGCGCCTGGCCAGGAGATCGACGTCAAGGTGCGCGACCTGTCCGAGAGCGGCATCGGCCTGCGCAGCGACCACCCGCTGCCGCAGCGCGAACAGTTCGAGCTGACGCTGGGCGTCCCGGACCTGAACGACCCGCGCCGCCTGCAGGCCGTGCCCGGCACGCTGAAGGTCGCCTTCCTGGTCATGAGCCAGGGCGAGTGGCGCCTGGGTGGCACCTGGGCTCATCTGAGCCCGCCGGCCCGCAAGCTGCTGGACCAGTGGATCCAGAAGATCAAGTACGGCTAGGGGCCGACCGGGCCCCTTTCTAGAATCCGCGCCCTTGCGCCCCTCCCTGCGAACCCCGCCGCCATGACCGACCCCCGCCCCGTCCGCAGCCAGTACGAAGACTTCATGCGCCATGTGCGCGACCACGGCGTGGCCAAGGGCGACCGCACCGGCACCGGCACGCGCAGCGTGTTCGGGCACCAGATGCGCTTCGACCTGAACGAGGGTTTCCCGCTGGTGACGACCAAGAAGGTCCACCTGAAATCGATCATCCTGGAGCTGCTGTGGTTCCTGCGCGGCGAGCGCAACGTGCGCTGGCTGCAGGAGCGCGGCTGCACGATCTGGGACGAGTGGGCGCGCGAGGACGGCGACCTCGGCCCCGTCTACGGCGTCCAGTGGCGCAGCTGGCCGACCACCGACGGCGGCTCGATCGACCAGATCGCCGAGGTCGTGAAGACGCTGCGCGGCAACCCCGATTCGCGCCGCATCATCGTCAGCGCCTGGAACGTGGCCGACCTGCCGAAGATGGCGCTGATGCCCTGTCACGCCTTCTTCCAGTTCTACGTCGCACCGGCCACCGAGCCGGGCGGGCGCGGCCGGCTCAGCTGCCAGCTCTACCAGCGCAGCGCCGACATCTTTCTCGGCGTGCCGTTCAACATCGCCAGCTACGCGCTGCTGACGCACATGCTGGCGCAGCAGTGCGACCTGGACGTCGGCGACTTCATCTGGACCGGTGGCGACTGCCACATCTACGACAACCACGTCGAACAGGTCGAGACCCAGCTCGCGCGCACGCCCTATCCGTATCCGACGCTGCGGATCCAGCGCCGGCCCGAGTCGATCCTCGACTACGCCTACGACGACTTCGAGGTGCTGGACTACCAGCATCACCCGGCCATCAAGGCGCCGGTGGCGGTCTGAGACGGGCCGCCTGATGACCGTCCGTCCCGAACTCGTGCTGATCGCCGCCGTCGCCCGCAACGGCACGATCGGCGCCGACAACCAGCTGCTCTGGCACCTGCCCGAGGACCTCGCCCACTTCCGCCGACTGACGATGGGCCAGCCGGTGCTGATGGGCCGCAAGACCTGGGACTCGCTGCCGGCCCGGTTCCGCCCGCTGCCCGGTCGCCACAACATCGTGCTGACCCGCGACGCGCAGTGGCGCGCCGACGGCGCGACGGCCGTGACGACGCTGGAACAGGCGCTGGAGGCGGCCATCGCAGCCGGCCCCGTCGAGCGCGTCTTCGTGATCGGTGGCGAACAGATCTACGCCGCCACGATCGCGCAGGCCGATCGGCTGGAGCTGACCGAAGTCGATCGCGACTTCGATGGCGACGCGCATTTCCCGGCCTTCGACCGCCGCGACTGGGTCGAGTCGTCGCGCGAGACGCACCGCGCCGGTGCGCCCAACGACTTCGGTTTCGCCTTCGTCAGCCTGCAAAGAAGACGGACAGGCTGATCCGCATCAGGAATCGAGCCAACTTGTGCCGGCCACAAGGGCGGCTACCGATATCGGAATGCCCGACGGCATGCAAACTCGTCTGCACGTTGTCAGTCATTGATGTCCTTCCAGCGATCGAAAGTCCGGTTCCCCGCCTCATCCCCTGCCCCCCGCCGCGGCCCCTCATGTGTCGCCTTGCTGTTGGGGACCCTGCTTGCCTGCATCGGGTTGACGACCCCTCGGTTCGCCGGCGCACAGTCGACGACCCCTGCGACAGCGTCACGTCCGCCTCTCACGGTCCGGATCGTCGAGAACGGCCTGATCGACAACCCGCTGATCGCCTACCGGCGCGAGCTGCTGACGCTGGCGATCCGCGCGGCCGGGCGTGAGCCGGTGTTGAGCGACTGCTCGCTGCCGGGTGTCCCGTTGAGCGAGCGACGGATGATCCGCGAGGTGGCCGAAGGCAAACGCTGCGACCTCATGACGACGTCCTCCGGCGGCGACGCGTCCGCCGCTCTCGTGCCCGTGCCGGTGCCGATCTACCTCGGCGGCGGCGGCTACCGCGTGCTGCTGGTCAACGAGGACGGCCTGCGCCGCGCCGATGCCATCGTCGACCTGGCCGAGCTGCGCACGCTGCGCATCGGCAGCGGCAGCGTCTGGGCCGACACCACCGTCTGGGAGCGCAACGGCTACGCGGTCGAGAAGGCCGACTACGGGCCGCTGTTCACGATGCTCGCGGCCGGCCGCTTCGACGCCATGCCACGTTCGGCGTTCGAGATCCTCGGCGAGCACGAGCGGCTCGATCGCGACGTCTACTTCATCGAGCGGCGCTTCCTGTTCCACGTCCCCAACGACCTGTTCTTCTATGTCGGCCCGCACAACAGCGCGATGCGCGACACCCTGGCGCTGGGCCTGCACCGGCTCTATTGCAGCGGCGAGTTCGAACGCTTCCTGCGCTCGCACGCCTCCACCCGGGATGCCTTCTCGCGACTCCTGACCGGACAGCGCAAGACGGTCGAGTTCACCGCGCAATGGGACACCCCGATCGAGACGCGCGCGCTGGGCGACTACCCGCCACCCTGGGTGCAGACCGGCCCGCGCGCGGCGACCTGCCAGCGGGCGACGCCACGTTGAGGCGGACCCCGCCGAACCGGCCGGCATGAACACCATCCACCATCGCCTGATCGCGCTGATCGTCGTGGTCGTGTCGTCCGTGCTCGCGCTGTTCGCGGCGGTCGACCTGAAGCAGACCGGCGAGCGACGCCTCGCCGACCTGGACCAGAAGATCGGCGCACTCGAACAGCGGCTCGTGCGCACGCTGCCGGAGGCGCTCTGGGCCATCGACCGCCCCTTGATGCGCACGCTGGTCGACGCCGAGATCAACATCGCCGGGCTGGTCGGCATCGAGGTGGCCGACGAGAACACCCGCGTGATCGAGGCACCGGGGCCGGCCCGTGCCGATGCGCCCGGCCAGATCCGCAAGCTGCCGCTGGCGATCGTCCGCGACGGCAGCCGCTACGCCGTCGGCGAGCTGCGGGTGACCGTCAGCGACGCGGCCATCCGTGCCGAGCTACGGCGCGAGCTGGTGCGCCAGCTGCTGCTGATGCTGCTGCTGGACCTGTTCCTGATCGTCACGCTGAGCCTGGGCATCCGCCGCTTCATCCTGCGACCGCTCGATGCCGTGCGCGACGCGCTGGTGCAGGTCGGCAGCGAACAGGCCGACCTGTCGACCCGCCTGCCCGAGGACGGCAGCGTCGAGTTCGCCGCCATCAACCGCGAGTTCAACGCCTTCATCGCGCAGCTGGAACGGGCCGTTGGCGGCAACGTCGACGAGGTCCGGCAGGCCATCGGCCGGATCGCCTCGGGCGAGCTGGGCGCGCGCGTGCCCGCGACCATCGCGACCGAGCCGCAGAGCATCCTGGGCGGACTGGCGCGGATGCAGTCGACGCTGCAGCGCATGGATGCCGACCTGCGAGTGGCGCTGTCGCAGGCCGAGGCGGCGACACGCGCCAAGGGCGAGTTCCTGGCCCGCATGAGCCACGAGATCCGCACGCCGATGAACGTCGTGATCGGCATGAGCCACCTGGCCAGCCGCAGCACCGACGAGGCCAGCCGGCGCGAGCACCTGCGCGGCATCGAGCAGGCCGGCCACCACCTGCTCGGGCTGGTCAACGACGTGCTGGACGATGCGCGCATCTCGGCCGGCCGCATGACGCTGGCCTCGACACCGTTCGCGATGGCCGCCGTGCTCGACAACATCGCGTCGATGTTCCGCGAGCGCGCCGCCAGCCTGGGCCTGGCGCTGCACATCGTCATCGACCCCGATGTTCCTCCGCTGCTGATGGGCGACCCGACGCGGATCGCGCAGATGATCATCAACTACGTCGGCAACGCGCTCAAGTTCACCGAGCGCGGCAGCGTGACGGTGCAGGTCGGCTGCGTTCGCGCCGACCCCACCGAAGCGCGCCTGCGGCTGGCCGTCACCGACACCGGCGTCGGCATCGACGACGAGACCCTGGCGCGGCTGTTCACCGCCTTCGAACAGGCCAGCACGTCAACCGGGCCACGGCACGTCGGCAGCGGGCTGGGACTGGCGATCACGCGCGAGCTGGCCAGGCTGATGGGCGGCGACGCGGGCGTCACGAGCCGGCCCGGCGAGGGTTCGACCTTCTGGGTCGAGATCGAACTGGCGCTGCCCCAGGCGCGGCTGCACGGGCCCGCGCATGTGCCCCGGCCGGAGGCGGCCCCGATCGACCTGCGCGGCCAGCGCATCCTGCTGGTCGAGGACAACCTGCTGAACCAGCGCGTGGCCGTCGGCCTGCTGGCCGAGACCGGCGTCACGGTCGATGTCGCCGGTGACGGCCCGACCGCGCTGGTGCTGGCCGGCCAGCACCGCCACGACCTCGTGCTGATGGACATGCAGATGCCCGGCATGGACGGCCTGGAGGTCACGCGCCGGCTGCGCGCCGATCCGGCCCACGACCGCCTGCCGATCGTCGCGATGACCGCCAACTCCCAGCCCGAGGACCGGGCCCGCTGCGCCGCCGCCGGCATGGACGACTTCCTGGCCAAGCCGGTCGAGCCCGAGCGGCTCCACACCGTGCTGGCGCGATTCCTGGCGCCGTCCTGGCCGATGAAGGCGCAAGCCCCTTCGCCATCGGCCATCCCGCCCGACTGGCTGCGCGAGCTGACCGGGCTGGACGTGACCGCCGGCCTGCGCCGGACCCTGGGCCGGCCGGCCGTCTTTGCCGACCTGCTGCGCGCCTTCGTGGCCGCCCACCACGACACCGACCGGCGCCTGGCCGACGCGCTGCAGGCCGGCGACCGGGTGCTGGCCGGGCGCATCGCCCACACGCTGCGCGGCATCGCCGGACAGATCGGCGCCGAAAGTCTTCAAGCTGCCGCCCGGCAGGTCGAAAAGACTGCACGGCAAGGGCGCGTCGACGCCGACGACCTGGCCTGCCTGGCCACCAGTCTGCAGACGCTGGTGACGATGCTGGCGCAGCGCCTGCCGGCCGAGACGCCGATGCCGTCGAGGCCCGACACCGGTCAGGCCGACGAACACCGCTGGCGCGACCGCCGCGTCGACGGCCTGCTGCGCCGGCTGCTGGCCGATGACGACCCGCGGGCGCTGAAGCTGGCGCAACGGCATCGTCGTTCGCTGGAGCGGCTCCATCCGGCGCGGATCGGCCGGCTGCTCGATGAACTGCAACGCTGCGACTTCCCCGCCGCGCTGGCCCTGATGGCGGGTCAAGGCGCCGCCATGACCTTCCAACCGAACGGACCCCCGGCATGAGCCCGAACCCGATGAGACGTGCCGAACTGCCCACCGTGCTGGTGGTCGACGACAGCCCGCCGGTCCTGGCCCTGATCGGCGACCTGCTGCGCGGCAGCCACCGGATCCGCGTCGCGCCGTCCGGCGCGCGGGCGCTGGAGATCGCCCGGGCCGAGCCGCCCGACCTGATCCTGCTCGACATCCTGATGCCCGAACTGGACGGCTACGAGATCTGCCGGCGCCTGAAGACCGACGCGGCACTGCGCGAGGTGCCGGTGATCTTCCTGACCGCGCTGGACGACATCGATGACGAGGCCCGCGGCCTGGAGCTCGGTGCCGTCGACTACATCGCCAAGCCGATCGTGCCGGCGCTGCTGCGCGCCCGCGTGCGCACCCATCTCCAGCTCAAGGCCTCTGCCGACACGCTGCGGGCCCATTCCAGCAACCTGGAAAGCGAGGTGCAGCGCCGCATCGGCGAGATCCTCGACACCCAGGACGTCACGATCAACCTGCTGGCCGCCCTGGCCGAGGCGCGCGACAACGAGACCGGCAACCACATCCTGCGCACCCAGCGTTATGTGCGCGCGCTGGCCGAGGTGCTGGCCCAGGACCCGCGCCACGCGCATGTGCTCGACCACGACACGATCGAGCTGCTCTACAAGTCCGCGCCGCTGCACGACATCGGCAAGGTCGGCATCCCCGACGCGATCCTGCTCAAGCCCGGCAAGCTGACGCCGGCCGAGTTCGAGATCATGAAGACCCACACCACGCTGGGCCACGACGCGCTGTGCAGCGCCGAACGGCGGCTCGGCAAGTCCGCGCCCTTCCTGCGCTACGCCAAGGAGATCGCGCTGTCGCACCAGGAGAAGTGGGACGGCTCAGGCTACCCGCAAGGCCTGGCCGGCGAGGACATCCCGCTGTCGGCCCGCCTGATGGCCGTCGCCGACGTCTACGACGCGCTGATCAGCCGGCGCGTCTACAAGGCCCCGATGAGCCACGAGGCCGCGACCGCGCTGGTCCTGCAGGGGCGCGGCAGCCACTTCGACCCGGCCGTGGTCGACGTCTTCATGCGCCTGAACGAGGTCTTCCGCCAGATCGCGACCGCGTTCGCCGACCAGGACGATGACCCGCCGGAACTCCGGGCCGACTGAGCGTCAACGCGCGCCGCCCGCCACCTCGGCCGGATCGAGGAAACGCGCCGCCAGCCCGGCCCGGCCGGGGTAGTACCGCAACCACGGCCGCGCCTGTTCCAGCACACGGGCCACCGCCGGATGGGCGATCAGGCGCTCGAAGTAGGCGGCCAGATGGACCTGCCCCGGCTCGAACGGCACGTAGGTCACGGCATAGAACAGCGCCGGCGCGGCGGCGCAGTCGGCCAGGCTGAAGGACGGGCCGCTGACCCAGGTCCGGCCCTGCAGATGGCGGTCGATGAAGGCGTAGGCCGTTGCCAGCGTCGCCCGCGCCTGCGCCACGCCACGCGCGTCACGCTCGGCCTCGGGCCGCAGCAGATCGCCCGTCAGCGCCTGCATCGGCGTCATCACCTGCAGGTCGAACAGGCGGTCCCACAGCCGCACGTCGAGCGCCGCATCGACGTCATCGGGGATCAGCCGGGCGCCCGATGTCGCGTGGTGCCGCTGCAGGTACTCGATCGCGATGCTCGATTCCGGCACCGGCCGATCGCCGTCCATCAGCAACGGCATCTTGCCGGTCGGCCAGCGCGCCAGATGCGCCGCCCGCTCGTCCGGATCGCCCAGGTTCAGCAGCCTGTGCTCGACCGCCACCCCCAGCACGTCGATCGCGACGAGCACCTTCTGGCAATAGGACGACAGCGGGTGGTAGTGCAGCGTCAACGGGGTCATCGGCGGCTCCGGCAAGGGACAAGGTCGCGAGACGATTCTGGCGCCGTTCCTCAGCCCGGGCTGAAGAACACGCCGTCGGCCTGCAGCGCGGCGATCTCGGCGGCGCTGTAGCCGAGCGAGCGCGCCACCTCGGCGTTGTGTTCGCCCAGGTCCGGCGCGACCTGCGTGATCGTCGTGTCGCAGCCCGAGAAGCGGAACGGCAGGTTGGGCAGGCGCAGCGTGCCGTGGCGCGGGTGCTGCTGCTCGACCACCATGCCGCGGGCCAGGATCTGCGGGTCGGCCAGCACCTCGTCGATGCGCTGGACCTTGGCGCTCGGCACGTCGATGCCATCGAGCAAGGCCAGCACCTCAGCCACCGGCCGGGCAGCGACGAAGGCGCGCACGGCGGCCAGGATCTCCAGCCGGTTCGTGTTGCGCCCGGCGAGCGTGTGGAAGCGCGCATCGGCGCCAAAGCCGGCGGGGCCGCCGTGGGCCTCGACCAGCGTGGCGAAGCGCTTCCAGGCGTCGTCGACCTGCGCGGCGATGACGAGGTCGCCGTCCTTCGCGCGGAACACGCCGTAGAGCGTCGACGTCGGCATGTCGTGGCCGGTCTGCTCGGGCAACACGGTGCCGCCGGACAGCGTGCAGCACTGCACCGCGTACTCGTGCATCGACACCAGCGTGTCGTAGAGCGCCATGTCGATGTGCTGGCCCAGGCCGGAACGCTCGCGGCCCAGCAATGCCGCGTTGATCGCGGCCACCGCGTGGATGCCCGTGTACATGTCGCCCAGCGAGATGCGCAGCAGCGGCGGTGCCTCGCCGGGCGTGCCGACCATCTGCATGATCCCGCTCTTGGCCTCGGCGATCAGGCCGAAGCCGGCGCGGTGGGCGTCCGGTCCGGTGTGGCCATAGGCCGAGATCGAGCAATAGACCAGGCGCGGGTTGCGCGCCGACAGCTCGGCCCAGCCCAGGCCCAGCTTGTCGAGCGCGCCGGGCCGGTAGTTCTCGATGAACACGTCGGCGCTGTCGCACAGCGTCTGCATGAAGGCCTTGCCACGCGGGTCCTTCATGTTGACGCTGACACCCTGCTTGCCCATGTTGAGCTGCAGGAAGTAGCCGCTGGTGTGCTCGTCCAGCACATGCGCATGCTGGCGGCCGGCGTCTCCACTGCCGGGCCGCTCGACCTTGATGACCTCGGCGCCAAGCGCCGCCAGGCAGCGCCCGACATACGGCCCCGCCAGGAAGTGCGAGTAGTCGATGACGCGGATGCCGGCGAGAGGTGGTGCCCCTCGCCCGGCGGGTACGCCGGTCGATCCCCCGAGGGGATGCGGGCCGGCTTGGGGCGGCCCGGCGCTCGGCCCGTTGCTGTCGTCAGCGTATGAACTCATGCTGCCTCCTGGGGACGGCGCGGCACCATCAGCCGGTGTTCGCCCTTCTGCACCACCTGCCCGTGCTGGTTGACCAGCTCGGACGGCAGGATGACGATGCCCCAGCCGGGCTTGCTCTTCGAGGCCCGCAGGCCGGTGATCGAGAAGCGCACGTGCAGCTCGTCGTCGACCCGGATCGGCAGCAGGAAGTCCCAGGTCCAGCCCAGCGACATGCCGGGCAGGAAGCGGTAGTCGCTGCGGGTCTTCAGGCCGTCGGCAATCGACAGGCCGAACAGGCCGTGCGCGACGATGCCGCCGAAGTGGCTGGCGTTCGCATAGGCCTCGTCGACATGCACGGGGGTGTGGTCGCCGGTCAGGTCTGCATAGGCCAGGATGCGTTCCTTCGTGACGACGTAGGACGGGCTGGTGCAGCGGTCGCCGTCACGGGCGTCGTCCCAGTACTTCTCGGGGCTCAACGTGTGGGAACTCATGGCCATCACTTCTCGGCACGCGGGTTGATGGCCAGCGCGGCAGCCACGCAAGACGCCGGCTTCGCCTGCATGAACTCGACGGCCAGGCCATCGGGCAGGCGCAGCCAGTTGCGGCCTTGCGGCATCTCGGTCACGCCGAATGCCTGCGCGGCGGCCAGCGTCGCCTCGAGGTCCTCGCACATGACGCCGAGGTGGCCGAGCCGCCCTTCCGGGCCGGCGAAGTCGGGCCTGGCGATGAACTGCAGGCCGCCGAGCGTCCAGTACTGGACGGGGTTCTCCAGGGTGCCCTGGACCTCGCGCATCGGCATGCCGCAGACCTCCTGGAAGAAGCGGATGTGCCAGTGGATGTCGCGCACCCAAATGGCGACGTGTTCGAGGTAGGTGCGGGCGCTCATGACTTTTCTCCGTGTTGATCGGTGTTCCTGGCGTTCGTGTTGACCACGAGGGCCCGTTCGATGCCCTTGATGCAGGCCACCAGCGTCGCGTTGACGGGGGTCGGGATGCCGTGCTGGCGGCCCGCGCGCACGACGGCGCCGTGGATGAAGTCGACCTCCGTCACGGAACCCTTTTCGAGGCTCTGCAACATGCTGGCCTTGAAGGCGCGCGGCAGCCCTTCGGCGGCGCGGTTCCAGGCCTGCTCGGGCTCGCTGAAGCTCAGTCGCACGCCGGCCGCGCGGGCCACGGCCAGGGCCTCGGCGACGGCGGCGAGCGCGGTCTCGCGGACCTCGGGCACCTCGTAGAGATCGCCATAGGCGAGCCGCGTGATGCCGCTCAGCGCACTGGTCGCGACGTTGACCAGCAGCTTGTCCCACATCGTGCCGAGGATGTTGTCGCTGACGGTGGTGGACAGGCCCGCCCGGTTGAACTCGGCCGCGATGGCCGACACGCGCGGCGTGATCGCGCCGTCGAGTTCGCCGATGTGGGTCTGCTTGCCGACCGTGCCCGAGATGATCCGGCCCGGCGCCAGCATCACGCCGCCCAGGTAGGTCTTGCCCGCCAGCACACGTTCGCGGCCGACGGTGGCGGCGAGGATGTCCTCGTGGCCCAGGCCGTTCTGCAGCGACAGCACGGCGGTGTCCGGCCCGATCACCGGCGCGGCGCCGAGGATGGCGGCCTCGGTGTCGAAGGACTTGACCAGCACGATGACAAGGTCGGCCTGCGGCAGGCCGGCGCAGCTTGTCGCCGCCTGCACCGGCACGCTGCGTTCGCCCTCCGGCGTGACGAGCTGCAGGCCGCGCGCGTTCATCGCCTCGACCTGGGCCGGCGAGCGGTTGATCAGCCAGACGCGCGATCCCACCTCGGACAAGGCCGCGCCGATGGTGCAGCCGAGCGCGCCCGCGCCGACGATGCAGATGTTCACGTGTGGGCTCCGGGAGCGATGGGGAGCCCACACCTTAGGGACATCGCCCCATGTTGTCGATGCAATGGCGGCAATGTCGACATTGCGGATCACAATGTCGACATGCGCACCGCAAGCCTCGACGACCTGCCCGACCCGAAGCTGCTGCGCCTGTTCGACGTGCTCTACCAGACCCGCAGCGTGACCCGCTCGGCCGAGCAGCTCGGCCAGAGCCAGCCCACCGTCAGCATCTGGCTGGCACGGCTGCGCGAGCAGCTGGGCGACCCGCTGTTCGTGCGCACGCCGGCGGGCATGTTGCCGACGCCGCGCGCGGAAGCGCTGATCGGCCCGACGCGCACCATCCTTGAGTCGCTGCGGCGGCTGGCCTCGCTCGACGAGGCCTTCGACCCCGCCACGGCGCAGCGCCGTTTCCGCATCTGCATGACCGACGCCAGCCACATCACGCTGTTGCCGCCGCTGCTGGCCCGGGTGCGGGCCGAGGCGCCCGGCGTGCAGCTGGCCGCCGCCCGCATGGACGGCCAGACCGCGCAGGCGCTGGCCTCCGGCGAGGCCGACCTGGCCGTCGGCTACGCGCCCTGGCTGGAGACCGGCATCTACCAGCAGACGCTGTTCCAGCAGGACTGGGTCTGCCTGGCCAGCCCCACCCACCCGCGCCTGGCGCGGCGCCGCCGGCTCAACCTCGACCTCTACCAGGCGGTGCCGCACGTGACGATCGCCGCCGGCACCGGCGCGCACCTGCTCGATGCGGCACTGGCGCGCTCAGGCGTGGAGCGGACGGTGCAGCTGGAGCTGCCGAGCTTTCTGGGCCTGGCGCCCATCATCTCGGCCACCGACCTGCTGGTGACGCTGCCGCGCCAGATCGGCGAGACGCTGGCCGCACTCGGCGGCCTGAGCGTGTTTGCCTGCCCGGTGCCGGTCGAGACCTTCCAGGTCCGCCAGCACTGGCACGCGCGTTACCACCAGGACGCCGGCAATCAGTGGCTGCGCGGCGTCATGCGGGCGCTGTTCAGCGCCTGACCCGCGCCCTTGCCCGACGTCGATGCCGGCAGGCCGGTGAACGCGAAGTCGATCTCCGGCGCCAGCCCGCTGACGATGCGCGCGATGCTCTTGCCCGACCCGCAGGAATGGGTCCAGCCCAGCGTGCCGTGGCCGGTGTTGAGGAACAGGTTGTCGATCTTCGAGCGGCCGATGATCGGCACGTTCGACGGCGTGGCCGGCCGCAGACCGGTCCAGAACTGGGCCTGCTCGGCATCGCCCGCGCCGGGGAACAGCTCCTCGGTGCGGCGCACGATGGCCTCGCAGCGCACCCGGTTCAGGTCGCGGTCATAGCCGTTGAGCTCGGCCGTGCCGGCGATGCGCAGGCGGTCGCCCAGGCGCGAGAACACCAGCTTGTATTCGTCGTCGGTCAGCGAGACCTGGTGGGCCATCGAGGCGTCCTTGACCGGCATCGTCACCGAGTAGCCCTTGGCCGGGTAGATCGGCAGGCGGATGCCCAGCGGCGCGGCCATCAGCGGGCTCAGGCTGCCCATCGCCAGCACGTAGGCGTCGCCGCGCACGCGCTGGAAGCGGCCGTCGGCATCGGTCGCCTCGACATGGTCGATGCGGCCGCCGACCTCGCGCAGCGCCGTCACCGTGTGGCTCATCAGGAAGGTCACGCCGTCGGCGATGCAGCGCGCGACGAGCTCGCGGGCGAACTGGTTCGCGTCGCCCGACTCGTCCTCGGCGGTGTAGGTCGCACCGGCGAGCTGCGGCCGGATGTGGCGCAGCGCTGGTTCGAGCCGCACGGCCTCGTCGGCCGAGATCACGCGCCGGTCGCAGCCCAGGTCACGCATCTGCGCGGCCGGTGCCTCGGCGCCGTCGAACTCCTTCTGGCTCGTGTAGAAGTGCAGGATGCCCTGCGTGCGCTGGTCATAGCGGATGCCGGTGTCGCGCCGCAGTGCCTGCAGCGTGTCGCGGCTGTAGGTGCCCAGACGCACGATCTGCTCGATGTTGTGGCGCGTGCGGGCCGGCGTGCATTCGCGCAGGAACTGCAGGCCCCACAGCCATTGCCGCATGTCGGCACGGATGCGAAACAGCAGCGGCGCGTCTTCCTGGCCCAGCCACTTCAGCACCTTCAGCGGCGCACTCGGGTTGGCCCAGGGTTCGGCATGGCTGACGGAGATCTGCCCGCCATTGGCGAAGCTGGTCTCGGCCGCCGCCGTGGCCTGGCGGTCGATGACGGTGACGTCGTGGCCTTGCTGGCGCAGGAAATAGGCCGAGGTCACGCCGAGCAGGCCGGCGCCGAGGACGATGACTTTCATGGAGCACCCCACAGGACAGATGCGCCCGGCGCCTGGCCGGACGGTGTGCCGCTCCCCCTGTCCTCGATACCTGAGAGATTCAGCCCCCGGCATCGCCCGGGGCCTTGCTCCTTCGGTGCGTCACGTCGGTGACGGCTCTCCAGACGGCGTTGGTGGTGTGCAGTACGGGACCTGAGCGTTCATGGGAGTTTGCGCCTTCGGTGGCCGGACAGGTCCGGCACTCTCCTGCAGGGCGTTGCCGCCTTCACCCGTTGCGACCGGCCTTTCCGGCCGATGCGGGGTGTTGGCGACACCGCACGGGCGGAATGTAGGGTGGACCGGTTCTGGCGTCCAATGCATTGGATGATGGTTGAGCATGAGGCCAATGCATCAATCTTCAGGACGCCATCGCACGCCACGACGTGCGCCGGGCCATTGCCCGGCTCGGGCCTTGTTTCTATGCTTCGCGCCATGTCGACATGCTCCACCCGGGTCGCCGCGAAGTGCCTGGCCGTCACCTGGGCCTGCGCGCTGCCCTGGGCCGCGCAGGCCTTGCAGTGTCCGGAGATGCCGAAGCAGGCCTCGCGTGATGCGGAGGTCGAGGTGCGGGTCGGCGTGCGCTTGCTGGGCGATGCGAAGGGGCCGGAACTGGAGGCGCGGGCGCGCCAGCTGACGACCGACCTGATGGGGCGCCTGCCGCGCGCCGACCGGGTCTATCTGGAGCAGATGCTGTTTGCCGCCTATTGCAGCGCCGTGCGCGACAACGCGGCACTGACCGAGGGCGAGCGCGAAGCTCGGGTGCTGGCCTATCGGCGGGAGATGCAGAAGGCGCTGGGCGACGGCGCCGTGCCGGCCGCCGTCGATCCGCGCGACAAGGCACGCGCCGAACTCGCACGGCTGCCGGTGCCCTACACGGGCGCGGCGTTCCACCGGGCCATCCGGGACGGTGACCTGAAGGTGGTGCGCCTGTTCATCGCCGCCGGCATGGACCTGGAGGTCCGCAACCCCGACACCTGGCGCCCCTTGCAGGCGGCGGTGTTCCATGAGCAATGGGCCGTGGTCGATGCCCTGATCGATGCCGGTGCGGCACCGGCCGGCGGTGCCCTGGCGCAGCTGGGCGCCCGTGGCGACCTGGCGCGTGTCAAGCGTCTGCTGGCCCGCCGGCCCGCCAAGGAGGAGATCGACGCCGCCTGGGTGCTGGCCGCGTCCTATGCGCAGACGGAGGCTGCCCAGCTGATGCGCGAACGTGGCGCCGACCCGGTACGGCTCGGGCCGCAGGCCGTGCTGCGCGTGGCCGTGCGCAACGGGGAAGACGCCGAATCGCTGCGGGCGCTGGAGGTGCTGGCCGCCCAGGGCGTGCCGATCGACCAGGCCGACGATGACGGCTGGACGCCGCTGATGCAGGCGGTGACCCGGGGCAAGCCCCGCGTCGTCGCGACGCTGCTGCGCCTGGGCGCCGACCCGAACAAGGTTTGCCCGTGCAGCGGCTACGGCGATGGCCTGATGACGCCGCTGCTGCTGGCGTCGATGCAGGACGCCGACGACGTCATCGCGCCGCTGCTGGACGCCGGTGCGCGCCCCGACGCCACCAACGCGCGCGGCCGCAGCGCGCTGCACCTGATGCTGGACAAGGGCACCCGCACGCCGGCACCGGTGCTGCTGCTGCTGGACCGTGGCGTGCCGGTCGACACGCCCGACGCCGACGGCGTGACACCGCTGATGCACGCCGCCGAGAACGCCCAGGCGCCCGTCGTGCGCGCCCTGCTGGACCGAGGCGCACGACCCGCCGCACACACGCCGGCCGGCCGCACGCCGCTGGCCTTCGCGGCGGTCCGCGACCGCGACGACAACGCCACCTTGCTGATCGACGCAGGCGCGCCGGTCGACGCCCGGACCCAGGACGGCCGCACGGTGCTGGCCTATGCCGTACGCCGCTACGCCACCGACACGGTGCGCCTGCTGCTGCAACGCGGCGCCCGCCCCGACCTGCCCGATCGCGACGGCCTGACACCCCTGGACCACGCCCGCGCGCTGACCGACGGCGACGCCCGCCGCGCCATCATCCGACTGCTGGAGAACGCTGCCCGATGAACACACGCCTTCCAGCCGCACGCCGGCTCTTCATGCGGGTTGCAGGGCCCCTGCTGGTCATGCTGGCCACGCTGCCCGCCCATGCGCTCGACTGCCCCGAACCGCCCCGCCAGACCCAGAAGGACTGGGACGTCGACGTGCAGGCCGAAGTCGGCCGCATCGGCCCGGTGCGCGGCGCCGAACTGCGCACGAAGGTGCGGTCGGTGACGCACGACCTGATGTCCAGGATGCCGGGCGCAGACAAGCTCTACCTCGAACAGATGATGTTCTCGGCCTACTGCAGCGCGCTGCGCGACGACCACAACATGGCCGAAGGCGCCAAGGCCCGGCAGATCCTCGACTACCGGCGCGAGCTGCAGCGGGCGTTGAAGGTGAAGTGACGTCCGCCGCGAGCCGGCGATGAACGCCGAGGACCACCCGACCATGCCCACGCCCCCAACGCGAACGAACACCGATGCACGAACACTTCCGCCCCGTCGCTCTTGAACACGCGAGCCGCCTGATCAACCACGGCCCGACCGTCCTGGTGACCAGCGCGGCCGGCACGCAACGCAACGTGATGGCCGCCGCCTGGTCGATGCCGGTGGAGTTCACGCCGCCGCGCATCGCCGTCGTCATCGACAAGAACACCCACACCCGCCAGCTGATCCTGGCCAGCGGCGCCTTCGGCCTGTGCATCCCCGGCGCCGGCCTGGCCGACCTCACCTATGCCGTCGGCAGCACCAGCGGCCGCGACATCGACAAGTTCGCCCGCCACGCCATCGACGCCCGCCCGGGCCCCGTCCTGGGCATGCCGATGATCGAGTCCGGCTGCGCCGCCTGGCTCGAATGCCGCCTGATCCGCGAGCCCCACACCGAGGACGCCTACGACACCTGCTTCGCCGAAGTCGTCGCCGCCGCCGCCGACGAACGCATCTTCAGCCAGGGCCACTGGTCCATCCGCGACGACAACGCGGCGCTGCACACGCTGCACCACCTGGGCGCCGGGCTGTTCGCGTGTGCGGCGGGGACGGTGCGGGCCCAGCCGGTCGCCTGACGCTCGGGATTACCCCAAACCCACCGAAGGAACTCCGCCGGGCGTGACCGACTCTCTCCGGGCGCGTTGTCTGTTCGATCGGCCCTTACGCCCGCAGGGAGACCCATGGACGCCATCAACCCCTACGACCTGAGGCCCTGGGTGGGCCAGTACGGTCCCCACATCCAGGCCGAACTGCCGCCACCCCGGCACGCCAGCCTGCCCGCCATGGCCGAGGCGGCCTGCGGCCGTTTCGCGGACCGCACGGCCTTCACGACGGTCATGCCCAACGGCATGTACGGCGCCCTGACCTACCGCGAGGTCCAGCACAGGAGCGACCAGTTCGCGCGTTACCTGCGGGCGGTGCTGGGCCTGGCGGCCGGCGACCGTGTGGCGATCCAGATGCCCAACACCCTCGCCTACCCGGTCGTGCTGCTGGGCGTGCTGAAGGCCGGCTGCGTGGCGGTGAACACCAACCCGCTCTACACGGCGCGCGAGATGGCGCACCAGTTCAAGGACAGCGGCGCCAAGGCGATCGTCATCGTCGACCTGTTCACCGACAAGCTCGAAGAGGCGCTGCCGCAGACCGACATCGCCCATGTCGTCATCACCCGGGTGCCCGAGTTCTTCCCGCCGGTGGTCGGGCCGATCGTGCATGCGGTGATGAAGTACTGGAACCGGCAGGTGCCGGCGCATGGCCTGAAGGCCACGTCGCTGCCGGACGCGCTGGCGCAGGGTGCCGCTGCGGGTGGTGAGGTGCACGGCTACTGGCGCGACCTGGGCCACGACAGCCTCGCGCTGCTGCAGTACACCGGCGGCACCACCGGCGTGGCCAAGGGCGCGATGCTGACGCACGGCAACCTGCTGTGGAACGTGGCGCAGATGCGCTCGATGTGCGAGAGCCACCTGTCAGAAGGAACCGAGGTGGTGCTGACCGCCCTGCCGCTCTATCACATCTTCGCCTTCACGGTGAACTTCCTGTGCATGTTCGATGCCGGTGCCAGCAACGTGCTGGTGCCCAGCCCGCGGCCGGTGCAGAACCTGCAGCGCGCGATCGAGAACCACGGCATCACCTGGATGACCGGCGTCAACACGCTCTACAACGCGCTGCTCGGCGAGGAGTGGTTCACCGCCTACCCGCCGAAGAGCCTGAAGGCCGCGGGTGGCGGCGGTGCGGCCATGCACCACGCCGTGGTGGAGCGTTTCGAGCAGGTCACCGGCGCGCCGCTGGTGGAGGGCTACGGCCTGACCGAGAGTTCGCCGGTGGTGTGCTTCCAGCCGCTGAACGCGAAGCGCCATCGCGACAGCATCGGCATCCCGGCACCGATGACCGACGTGCGCCTGGTCGACGACCAGGGCCTGCCGGTGGCCGTGGGCCAGCCCGGCGAACTGCTGCTGCGCGGGCCACAGGTGATGCAGGGCTACTGGCAGCAGCCGGCGGCGACGGCCGAGGTGCTGCGCGATGGCTGGCTCGCGACCGGTGACGTGGCGGTGATGGACGCCGAGGGCACGTTCCGGATCGTCGACCGCAAGAAGGACATGGTCCTCGTCAGCGGCTTCAACGTCTATCCGAACGAGGTCGAGGATGCGCTGACCCGCCACGACGGCGTGCTCGAGGCTGCCGTGATCGGCGTGCCCGATGCGAAGACCGGCGAGGCGGTGCGGGCCTGCGTGGTGCGGCGCGACGAGACGCTGACCGCCGAGGCGCTCACCGCCCACTGCCGCAGCCTGCTGGCCGGCTACAAGGTGCCGGCGCACATCGAGTTCCGCGACGAGCTGCCCAAGACCCCCGTCGGCAAGATCCTGCGGCGCGAGCTGCGCGCGCAGGTGCTGGCCACCTGGCAGACCCCGACGAAAGGCTGATCCACCATGCTGTCGGAAACCGAAACCCGCCTGCTCGGCGTGATGATGATGGTCATCATGCTCGGCATGGGCGCGAGCCTGACCTTCAAGGACTTCGCGATCGCGCTGCGCAAGCCGGCCGGCGTCGGCATCGGCCTGGTCACGACCTATGTGCTGACCCCCATGCTGGGCTACACGCTCGCGATGCTGCTGAACCTGCCGCCGGCCTATGCGGTGGGCCTGATCCTGATGGCCTGCCTGCCCGGCGGCACGACCAGCAACATCTTCAACTACTTCAGCAAGGGCGTGCTGAGCCTGTCGATCCTGATGACGGTGGTGTCGACGCTGTTCGCGGTGGTGCTGGTGCCTCTCACGCTGGGCATCTTCTCCGCCGGCATCGACGGCGAGTGGCAGATCCCGCCGGGCAACGTCGCGCAGGTGCTGTTCCTGCTGCTGGTGCCCACGCTGATCGGCATGCTGCTGCGCAAGTGGAATGCCAATGTCGGCGCCGTGATCGAGATGGTCGGCGGCGCGCTGGGCATCGTCGTGATCCTGTTCCTGATGATCAGCTGGGTGCCGCGCAACCACATGCTGCTGGCGACGACGCCGTGGCAGGTGTACTTCGGCGCGATCGGACTGGGCGTGTTCGGCTTCGGCGTGGGTTATGCCTTCGCCCGCCTGGTGCGCCAGGACCGGCGCCGCGCCCGAACGATCGCGCTGGAGACCGGCATCCAGAACGGCCCGCTGGGCGTGCTGATCGTGCTGCTGACCTTCACCGGCACGCAGCAGCAGGAGGTGCTGCTGATCCCGGTGCTGTACTCGCTGTTCATCGTGCTGACCTCGAGCGCGGTGACGGTCTGGTTCCGTCGCCTGACCCTGCGCGAGGAGCTGGCCCGGGACGCCGCGAAGATCGGCGCGCTCGCCCGGGCCTGAGCGGCCCGGCGACCCGGGCCCGCGACGTTCAGCCCGGCGTCGGATCGGCCGGGCGGACGCTCACCTCGACCGTCGGCGCGCCGTCGCCCTCGGTCGGCGGGACCGGGCGCGGCACGTGCAGCAGCGTGGTGTCGGGGTGCAGCACGAACTCGATCTGCAGGCCGGTCAGCACCAGGTCCACCCGCGCGGTCAACGTGACCGGGCCATCGATGATCGGGCGGGCGCGCAATTCCTCGGCCGCAAGCGCCAGCATGTCGCGCATCTGCCCGATCGCCTCGCGGGTGGCGGCAGCACTGGCGCGGTCACCCAGCTCGGCGGCCTTGCGCCGGGTGGCCAACACGGCGTCACCAGCCTGGCTGGCAACGTTGCCGGCGCCGTCCTTGACCGTTTCGGCGACCTTGGCGGCGGAATGGGTCAGGTGTCCGCCGAGTTCCTTGATGCGATCCAGCATGGGAATGATCCTTTCGCTGTCTGCAGGGTGTTGGGGTCGGCGGAGTTTGCCTTTGCGGGCGCCGCCGGTCATCAGTCGCGGCAGACCGCCTTGCGGATGCCGCCGACCACCTTCAGGCGGATGTCGCTGCTGGGCCTGACGCGGCAGGCCAGCCTCGCCGAACCCGTCAAGCACAGGCCCGATGCACGGGCGGCCATTCGGCCATCGGTTGAAACCGCCGCATGACCCCGCCTTTCGCATCCGACACCTCACGCACGCTCGACACGCTGCTGCGTGCAACCCCCGTCCATCGCAGCGGCCCCAGGCGTTGCCCCGTTCCCAGACCGATGAGCTAGATCGCCGCCTTCGGCTGCGGGATGCGCCAGCTCCGGCCGGCGGACGCTCAGGCCTGCGGGTACAGGCCGCGGACCTGGCCGAACAGGCGCGTCAGGCCCAGCAGCGCGTCGATGTTGGGCGTGGGCTGGCCCAGCCGCTGGCCGATCTCGCGCACGGCGCAGACGAGGGCATCGAGCTCGATCGCCCGGCCCGCGTCGACGTCCTGGAGCATCGAGGTGCGGAAGGCGCCCAGCCTGGCCGTCACCGCATGCCGGTCCTCGGGACTCTGCGTGATCGGGCAGCCGATGCGCGCGCCGATCGCGGCGGCTTCCTGCATGGCGGCCGAGCAGAAGCCGCGCACCAGCGGGTCGGCCAGCACCCGGTCGATGGTCGCGCCGGTGATGGCGCTCACGGGGTTCATCGTCATGTTTCCCCAGAGCTTGTACCAAATGTCGTAGCGGACGTTGTCGCTGTGCGTGACGTCGAATCCGGCACCGGACAGCAGGTCGGCCACGGCCTGCGCACGGGCGCTGCGGCCACCGGCAGGTTCACCGACGATGAGCCCTTGGCCCATCTTGTGCAGCACCCGCCCCGGTTCGCTCACGGAGGTGCTGGCATGCACGACGCAGCCCAGCACCTGGCCAGGGTCGATCACGGCGGCGATGCGACCGCCCGGGTCGACCGATGACAGGGGCATGTCGCCGATGCCCGGGATGCCGGAGCAGAACCACCAGGGCACGCCGTTCATCGCCGGCAGCACCCACGTGTCCGGGCCGATCAGGGCGCGGGCATCCTCGACAGCCGCCGCCAGGGCGGGGCCCTTGACCGCGAGCACGACGAGGTCCTGCACCCCCAGGTCTGCCGCCCGATCGGTGGCCGTTGCCGGCACCGTCACGAGCCCGCCGGCGGTGTCCAGACGCCAGCCCTGCGTGCGCAGGGCCTGCAGCGTCGCACCACGCGCCAGCGCGCTGACGGCACAGGCTCCGGCGGCGGCCAGGCGGGTGCCGATGAATCCGCCGATCGCACCGGCGCCCACGAGGGTCACGCGCATCGGGGCGGCAGGTGCGTCAGCGTTTCCGTCAACACGTCCATCAACGTGCGGGGTGCGGCTCCGGGCATCGGGCATGGCGTTGTCCTCAATCGATCTTGATGTCAGCCTTCCTGGCCAGTCTGCCGTAACGCTCGACCTCGCTGCGGAAGAACTGCACGGACGCTTCCGGCGTCATCGGGTTGATGATGTTCTGCTGCCGCGTCATCGCGTCGCGGGTCTCGGGATCGTTGAAGGTGGCCACGAAGACGGCATGCAGCTTCTGCACCTCGGCCGGTGGCAGCCTGGCCGGCGCGACGACGGCGAACCAGCCGCCGACCTCGATATCCGGGAAGCCTTGTTCGGCCATCGTGGGCAGGTCGGGCAAGGCCGGCACACGTTGCTTGCCGGTCATCCCGATCGCCCGCAGGGCACCGGACTTGAGGTGCGGGAGCGCCACGTTGACGGCCACCACACCCATCTCGACCTGACCGCCGATGATGTCCGCCACCATCGGCCCGGCGCCCTTGTAGGGGATGTGCCGCACGTCCGCGCCCAGCGCGTCCACGACCATCTCGCCGGCCAGGTGCAGGATGGTGCCGTTGCCCGACGACGCGTAGTTGTAGGCACCGGGCCTGGCCTTCAGGAAGGCCTGCAGTTCCTTGGCATTCCGGGCCGGCACGCGGGCCGGGTTGACGACCAGCACGAAGGGCGTCTCGCCGATCACCGCGATGGGCGTGATGTCGGCCAGCGTGTCGTACGGCATCTTCTTGTAGACGCTGGGGTTGACCGCGTGGTTGTTCGACACCACCGCGAGGGTGTTGCCGTCGGGGGCGGCCTTGACCAGCGTGCTGGTGCCGGTCAGACCGCCGGCCCCTGCCAGGTTCTCGATCACCACGGCGCGACCGCCCAGCGCACGGCCCAGGGCCGGACCGGCCGCCCGCACCTGCGTGTCGAGGCCGGAGCCGGCCCCGGCCGGGATGATGATCTTCAGCGGTCCATCGGCGGCACGGGCCAGGGTTGCGGCCAGCGACAAGGTGGCGGCCAGTGCGGCGCGGCGGGTGAAGGAAGTCATCGTCTTTGTCTCCGTGGTCTTTGTGTCTTGGGGTCTTGGGGTCTTGAACCGGGCCCGCTCGATCAAGCCGGGCGGGACAGGAACTCGTCGTTGTGCTCGCCCACGCGCGGCAGCGGGCTGCGCACGCCCAGGCGCCGTCCGCCCATCAGCAGCGGCAGCAGCACGACCTGGGTCGTGTCGCCGTCGTCGGTGGTCATGGGCACCAGTCCACCGCTGGCCAGCAGGTGCGGGTCCTGCACCAGCTGGTCGGGCCGCGTGATGGGGGCGTAGGGGATGCCGGCGGCCTCCAGCTGCGGCGCCAGGTCGTGGGTGCGGTGATGGCGCAGGCGCTCGCCCAGACGCTGCAGCAGCGCGGGCCGCACGTCGACGCGGCTGGCGTTGGTCGCCAGCGCCGGATCGCTGGCCAGGTCGTCGGCACCCAGCACGCGGCACAGGGCCTGGAACTGCTTGTCGCTGACGGCCCCGATGAACAACTGCTCGTCATCGGCCAGCGTGAACACGTCGTAGACGCTCCAGGCCGACACGCGCGCCGGCATCGGCGGCGGCTTGTCGCCGGTCATCAGGAACTGCTGCAGGTGCTGGGACGACAGCAGCGCGCAGTTCTCGAACAGGGCGCTCTGCACCTCCTGGCCGCGGCCGGTGCCCGACACGGGATGGTCACGCTCGCGCAGCGCCGCCAGCACGCCGATGGCGCCGAACATGCCGCCCATGATGTCGTTGACCGAGGTGCCGGCACGCAGCGGCCGACCCGGCGGCCCGGTCATGTACGACAGCCCGCCCATCATCTGGACGACCTCGTCGAGCGCCAGGCGGTTCTCGTACGGGCCGGGCAGGAAGCCCTTGTGCGAGACGTAGATCAGGCCGGGCTGGTCGCGGCTCAGGCTCGCGTGGTCCAGGCCCAGCGAGGCCATCAGGCCGGGCCGGAAGTTCTCCAGCACCACGTCGCAGGTCCGCACCAGCGCCATGGCGGCGTCACGACCTTGCGGCGTGTGGATGTCCAGCTCGACGCTCTTCTTGTTGCGGTTGAAGCTGCGGAAGAAGCCCACGCCCAGGCCCGGCAGCTGGCGTGTCCGATCGCCGCCCGGGGGCTCGACCTTGATGACCTCGGCGCCCAGGTCGGCCAGGATCATTCCGCAAGTCGGGCCCATCACCATGTGGGTGAACTCGACGACGCGCACGCCTTCAAGGGGAAGGCCAGTGCTGGTTTCAACGTTCATCGTGGATGTCCTGTTCAGTGGGCGGTGCCGATGTGCAGCGCGCGCAGTTGCTCGAAGGTGACGATGTGTCCGGCCACTGCGCTGGCCGCCACGGTGGCCGGGCTCGCCAGCCAGACCTGGCCGGGGCCGGAGCGGCCGGGGAAGTTGCGGTTGATGGCACTGACGGTGACCTGGTCGGCACGCTCGGACACGCCGGGGCCGGCATTCACGCAGGCGCCGCAGCCGGGCTCGATCAGTTCCACGCCCGCCTGGGCAAAGGTCTTGAGGAAGCCGTGGGCCACGCAGTGCTCGCGCACGTCCTGGCTGCCCACCTGCACGATCAGCCGGGTGCCGTCGGCGACCCGAAGGCCCTGCCCCACCGCCCAGGCCAGCACGTCGTGCATCTGCGCCAGGTCCTCGCGCTTGCCGCCGGTGCACGAGCCGCCATAGGCGATGTCGACCCGGACCGGCTCGGCCAGCTCGCCCACCGCGATGCCGCGCCCGGGATCGCCCGGCTGGGCCAGCATGGGCTGCAGCGTCGAGCAGTCCACCGCGAGGGTGTGGGCTACCTCGGCCCCGGCGTCGCTGTGCATCCAGTCCTCGATGAGCACGTCCACGCCCCGCCGTTCACGCAGGAAGCGGCGGGTCTCGTCGTCGGGTGCGACGATGCCGGTGAAGCCGCCCATCTCGGCCACCATGTTGGTCAGCGTGGCCCGTTCATCGGTGGACATCGAACGGATCGCGCTGCCGCAGAACTCGAAGATCTGGCCGATCGCCTGGCCGTCTCGGATGTAGGGCAGGCGCAGCAGGTGCAGCGCCACGTCCTTGGCCGCCACGCCGGTTGCCAGCCGGCCGTCGAGCTGCACGCGCAGCGTCCTGGGCACCTGCAGGCGCACCTCGGCCGACATCCAGGCCACGGCCATCTCGGTCGAGCCGACACCAAACGCAAAGGCGCCCAGGGCCCCGCAATGCGGCGTGTGCGAATCGGTGCCGATGGCCACCTGACCGGGCAGCACGTAACGCTCGGCCATGATCGAGTGGCTGATGCCTTCGGAGCCTTCGCGGTCCTTCAGGAAGCCGTGCAGCCGCAGGTCGTGCCGTTCGCAGAACTGCTGCTGGTAGCGCGACATCGCCTGCGCCAGGTCGAGCATGCCCAGCTTGCGCCGCTCTTCGGGCATCGCCCGGTGGATGAAGGTCAGGTGGTCGGAGAACACGACCACGCCGTCGCGGTCCTTGATCACCACACCCTCGGGCATCTCGCGCTCGATGGCGTTGATGGCCAGCGGCGAGCTGTACTCGTGCGCATAGCGCCAGTCGGTGCGGACGAACACGGCATCGCCCGCTCGCACTGGCCGCACGGGCCGCCCGCCCGAGGCCCGGGCGATGATCTTCTCGGCATAGGTCATCGGCCGCGACACGGCCGGGCGTTCGGGCACCGACCAGCCCTCGGCGCGGGCCCGCATCAGCTTGAACAGCCCGCCACGACGGATCAGCTCGGCGGTCACCTCGTCCTCGCCGCGCGTGAACTCCTCCAGAGGGATTGCCTCGCCCCGGCGGATGCGCTCGATCAGCCCGAAGTCGGTCGACGTGAGCAGGCCCAGGTTGCGGCAGTTCTGCCGGTAGATGCGCTCGAAGCTCTCGGCGATCACCAGCCGGATGCCGGCACACCATTCGGCATACGGACTGGCCTCGCGCGACGAGCCCTTGCCGTAGCGACGGCCCGCCACGGTGATGCCGAAACCACCGGCCTTCACGCTGCGCGCCACCAGGGGCGTGCGGTCGCCGCACCTGACGCCCAGGTAGGGGTAGTCGCCCAGCGTCTCGTCGAAGTGGTAGCAGATCCAGGTGGGCGAGATCTCGTCGGTCGAGATGTCGGTGCGCAAGGCACCGGCCTCGGCCAGGCTCAGGTCCTCGCCTCGCAGTTGGCGCTCCACGACGGCCGGGTCCTGCGACAGGAACAGCACGCGCCCATCGAATCGCACGGCAGGATGACTCATCGCGCCGCTCCTTCAGGCCGCTGCACGGGCCGCCACGAAGGTCCTGGGCAGCCCTGCGCGCCACAACGCGCCGTGCATCGGCTCGCCCGCGATCCAGCCGGCGACCCGCTCGCGCAGCGCCAGCAAGGCGGCCACGTCGATGCCGGTGTCATGGCCCATCGCTTCGAGCATGAAGGCCAGGTCTTCGGTCGACGCATTGCCGCTGGCGCCCGGTGCGTGGGGGCAGCCACCGATGCCGGCCAGCGAGGCGTCGAAGCGGCGCACGCCGAGTTGCAAGGCGGCCAGCACGTTGGCCAGCGCGAGGCCGCGGGTGTCGTGGAAATGGCCGCACCAGAAGCGGTCGCCCGCCAGCTTCAGCGCCTGCTCGAACAGGCGGCTGACGCCGGCAGGGTCGGCATAGCCCACCGTGTCGGCCAGGCTGACCCGGTCGGCCCCGGCATCGAGCAAGGCCTGCAGCAGCCGCAGCACCTCGTCGGGTTCGACGCGACCCTGGATCGTGCAGCCGAAGGCCGTGCCGACACCGCCCTCGATCAAGGTCTTGCGGCCGGACACATCGCGCGCCGCTCGGATTCGACCCACTTCCGCAACGGCTTCGTCAGGCGTCTTGCGCAAGTTGGCCAGGCTGTGCGCATGGCTGGCCGACACGGGCAGCACCATCAGGTCGGCATCGCCGGCCAATGCCGCTTCCGCCCCGCGCAGGTTGGGCACCAGCACCGAGGCCGACAGCCCCGGCACGGTCTTGGCGAAGGCGAGCACCTCGGCGGTGTCGGCCATCTGCGGCAGCAGCCTGGGCGGCACGAAGGAGCCGACTTCGATCTCGCGCTGACCGGCGGCCACGGCGTCCTGGATCCAGGCCAGCTTCTGCGCCGTCCTGATCCTCGTGGCGATGCTCTGCAGGCCATCGCGCAGGCCGACTTCCCGAATCACGACCCGGTCTGCCATCGCTTGTCTCCATCGAATCTGGTGGTGTGGGCGATGGACTGTAGAGTTTCCTCAAACTGTGGAATAGTGGCATTTTGGAAATCGAAATGTCCAATCAGGACATCCACACCCATGTTCGACATCGACTCCAAGACGCTGCGCCTGCTCGTGGCCGCCTGCGACCTGCGCAACATGAAGGAGGCAGCGGCACAGGAACACCTGGAGCCTTCGGCGATCAGCAAGCGCATCGCCCAGCTGGAGGAGCGCCTGGGCACGCCCCTGCTGGTTCGCGGGCGGCGAGGCGTACACCCGACGCCGGCGGGCGAGGCGGTGCTCGAACACGCCCGCAACGTGCTGTTCGCGATCGAGCGAATGCGCACCGACGTCGAGGCCTTCACCGGCGGCGTGCGGGGCCAGGTCACGGTGGCGGCCAGCGCCTCGGCCATCGCCGAACATCTGCCCGATGACCTGGCCGCGTTCATGCGCGAGCCCGAGTTCAGCCAGATCCGCGTCGTCGTCGAGGAGCGGTTCTCGCGCGACGTCATCCGGCTGGTCCGCGAAGGCAGCGCGGCGCTGGGCGTCTGCTGGGACTCGGTCGACTTCGAGGGGCTGGAGCACCTCGCCTATCGCAGCGACGAGCTGGCGGTCGCCGTCCCGGTCGGGCATCCGCTCGCCAGGCGTCGCCGCGTCCGTCTGGCCGACACCCTGCCCTTCGAGCACGTCGGCCTGCCGCCCGCCGCCGCCGCCCACACGATGCTGGCGCGCGCGGCGGTCCAGGCGGGTGGCCAGGTCAACTACCGGGCCATCGTCTCGACCTTCGACGCCTCGTTGCGGGTGGTGGCCTCGGGCCTCGCGCTCAGCATCATTCCGCGCGTGATCGTCGAACGCGCGCGGCCACAGGGGGTGATCAGCATCCGGCTTGACGAGCCCTGGGCGCAACGGCGATTCGCCGTCGCCTTTCGAAGCCCGTCAGCGCTGCAGCCGTCGGCGGCACGGCTGCTGGACTACCTGCACCGGCGCGCCGCCGAGGCCGAGGCCACGGCGTAGCCCTGCCCCTTCATGCCTTGCGCCGCAACGCCTCCGGCGTGCGTGTCGATGCGCTCATCGTCCGCGCTGCCGGGCGCTTCAAGCTCTGCGCAGATCCCGCTCGGCGGCTTCGAGCCGGGCGTCCTCGATCTCGCGCAGCACGGCGCTCAGGTCCACCGCGCCCGGCCTCGGTTCGTAGCGGCCGGTCAACGGGGTCTCCGGGCTGAGCCGGCCGGCGGCGTACAGGTCCCAGATCTCGGGGCCGTGCTGCGTCTTGAGCAGCTCGGGCGCGTGCTGGCCGAAGAAGTCGCGCAGGTTGTTGACGTCGCGCATCAGCATGCGCGGGGCGTGGTTGTTGCCGGCGGCGTCGACTGCCTGAGGCAGGTCGATGATGACGGGGCCGTCCTGGGCCAGCAGGATGTTGAACTCCGACAGGTCGCCATGCACGACCCCGGCACACAGCATGCGCACCACCTCGCGCAGCAGCAGCGCGTGGTGCTCGCGCGCGGCCTCGGGCGTGTAGGGCACATCGTTGAGTCGCGGCGCGGCATGGCCGTCGGCATCGGCCACCAGCTCCATCAGCAGCACGCCTTCGAAGAAGTGGAAGGGCTGCGGCACGCGCACGCCGACTGCGGCCAGGCGGTACAGCGCGTCGACCTCGGCACTCTGCCAGGCCGCTTCCTGTTGCTCGCGTCCGTAGCGGGTGCCCTTGGCCATCGCACGTGCCTGACGGCTGTTCTTCACCTTGCGGTTCTCGGTGTAGTCCACCGCCTGCCGGAAGCTGCGGTCGGTGGCGGCCTTGTAGACCTTGGCGGCGCGGGTCTCATCGCCGCAGCGGACCACGAAGACCTCGGCCTCCTTGCCGCTCTTGAGCTGCCGCAGCACCCCGTCGATCAGTCCTTCGTCGAGGAGCACTTGCAGGCGAGCGGGTGTTTTCATCGGCGCATTGTCGGCGGTGCGTGCGCGCAGGCCGGCAAGACGTCACCCGGCCGACCCCTGTGCCGGAACGGCGTCCGCCCGATACTGGATGCTGCGATAGGCCCAGAAGCGCGGCAACGCCAAGCCCGTGGCCAACACGCCCACGAGACAGACGGTGCCGCCGATCCAGATGGCGGCCGGCACGCCGATGGCATCGGCCATCAGACCGGCGCGCACGTTGCCCAGCAAGGGGCCGGTGAGGTAGCTGATCATCTCGATGCCAGCCAGACGGCCACGCAGCGTGTTCGGGATGGTCTCGTTCCAGATCGTGCCGCGGAACACGCCGCTCACCATGTCGGCCGCACCGGCCACCGCCAGGCACAACAGCGACATCGCCAGGCCCGGTGCAAAGCCCAGCGCCACGATGCCCAGGGCCCAGACCGCCGCAGCCATCACGACGGCACGGCCGTGGCGCACGACCTGACCGGTCCAGCCGCTGAACAGCCCGATCGCCAAGGCGCCGAGCGACATCGCCGACAGCAGCCAGCCGACGGCTTGCGTGTTGCCGGCCGCCTCGGCCATCGCCGGGAACAAGGCCACCGGAAACGCGAAGGTCATCGCGACGATGTCCACGATGTAGGTGCCCATCAGCTCAGGCCGCTTCCACGCGAAACGCAGGCCCTCGGCCAGGTCGGCCAGCAGGTGCGGGCGTTCGCCTTCGGCCAGGGCGGTGTCCACCGCCTCGCGCGGGATGCGCGCGATGAAGATCAAGGCGACGACAAACGTGACCAGGTCGAACAGGTAGGCGCCCACCGCGCCCCACCGCGCCAGCAGCAGGCCCGCCAATGCCGGCCCGCCCACCATGCCCACGGTGCCGCGAACCGAGGACAGTGCGGCGACCGCCGCGAACTCCTCAGGCCGGGCCAGCTTCTGCGTCAGGGCCTCCAAGGCCGGGCGGTGGAAGCCGCTGGCGCCCTGCAGCACGGCCACCAGGGCATAGATCGCCCAGACGCTGGGAACGCCCTGCAGCACGTTGGCCAGCAGCCCGACCAGGCACAGCGCCATCAAGGCCTCGGACCCGATCAGCAGCCGCTTGCGGTCCACCCGGTCGGCCACCGCGCCACCCAACAACCCGCAGACGAGCACCGGCAGCAGCTGCACCAGGCCGAGCAGTCCCACCTGCGCGTTGGAATGGGTCAACTCGTAGAGCTGCCAAGGCACCGCCACGTAGCTCACCATCGTGCCCACGCCCGAGACGAACTGGCTGATGAAGAGGCGGCGGAACGCGAGGTTGTCGCGCAAGGGACGGGTGTCGAGCAGCATGCAACGATGTTGCCCGAGACGAGGCCGTCACGTGCCTAGGCCCGACAGATGCAGCCCTGCCGCAATCGTCCGGCACTTGTACGATCCGCCGCCATGGCCCTCGTCTACAGCACCGATCACGGACGCACCTGCCCCGGCTGCCGCCAGCCGCTGGCGGCCTGCACCTGCCAGGCCGCCAAGCCCATCCCTGCAGGCGACGGCATCGTGCGCGTCAGCCGCGAGAAACAGGGCCGTGGCGGCAAGACCGTGACCGTGGTGCGCGGCCTGGTGCTGGACGCCCTCGCGCTGACCGCCACCGGCAAGCAGCTTCGTGCCGCCTGCGGCACCGGCGGCACCGCGAAAGACGGCGTGATCGAGGTGCAGGGCGACCACGTCGAACGCGTCATGGCCTGGTTGACGCAGGCGGGGCATCGGGTCAAGCGCGCCGGAGGGTGACGGCAGGTCTCGGCGCGTCGGACGCGCTCGCTACTCGCGGGGATAACGCAGGCCGATCTGCGCCCGGATCGTGTCGAGCGTCTGCATGATCGCGACGCTCTCCTCGGGCGGCAGGATCTCGCCCGCCAGACTGCCGATGGACACGAGACGTTCGATCTCGTCGGCCTGGAACTGCATGCCGCGGCCGGGCACGTCGGAGACGTAACGCCCGATCTCGCGGTCCTCGCCATCGAGGATGCGATAGGTGGTCGGCGCATACCAGGTCGCGTCGATCTCGATGCGGGCGTCGGTGCCCTGGATCGTCGCGACGTTGCGGCCGGCGTTGTCGCTGGACGAGACCGACGTCGACATCGCGCCGCCGGCGTGGCGGAACATCGTCGCCACCTCGGCATCGGCGCCCGTGGCCTTGAATCGGGCCATCGAGACGATCTCCTGCGGCGCGCCGAGGATGTCCCAGGCAAAGGAGATCGGGTAGATGCCCAGGTCGAGCAAGGCACCGCCGCCCAGTTCCATCGCGTTGAGGCGGTGCGCCGGGTCATCGGGCAGGTCGCGGGTGTGGTCCGCCACGACCGAATACACGGTGCCCAGCGCACCCGAGGCCACCACGTCGCGGATGCGGACCATGTGCGGCAGGAAGCGTGTCCACATCGCCTCCAGCACGACCAGACCCTTGGCCCGGGCCAGGTCGACGACGGCGCGTGCCTCGCGGGCATTGAGGGTGAAGGGCTTCTCGACCAGCACATGCTTGCCGGCATTCAGCGCATCGATCGCGTTGGCCGCGTGCATCGGGTGCGGCGTCGCGACGTAGACGATGTCGACCTCCGGGTCGGCCAGCAGGCGCTCGTAGCTGCCATGGGCGCGGGCAATGCCGAACCGGGACGCGAAACGGTCCGCACCGGCCTGCGTGCGCGAACCGACGCTGCTGACCGCATGCCCCGTCAGCAGCAGGTCCTGAACGAACAGATCGGCGATCCAGCCGGTCCCGAGAATTCCCCACCGCAAGGCCTTGCTCATCACCGCTCCTGTCCATGTTGGAGCGGCGATGCTAGCCGTGTACGGGCCTTCATCGATCTGGTGATCGAACGCACCGCGTCAAGCGCGCCGTGGGGTGACGTTCAGACTGCGCGCGCCACCAAGGTATAAGAAAGCGGCAACTGCGCCGACTGCTTCTCGTAAATGTCGTATTCCACCTCGCGGTTGGAATGCGGATGTTCCTCCAGGCGCTCGATGTGAAATCCCTGACTGGCGCAGGCCGTGACGATGTCACCGAGGCCATGAACGAACCAGTAACCCGTCGCACCGGCACCCCCATCGCTGCCGTCGTAGGTGATGGCCCCCTCGATCTTCATGGGCGTCTTCCGGAAATAACTCAGCTCCGGCAGGAACGGACTATCGCCCTTTGGATTGAAAACCTCCAGGAAGGGGTGAGTCTCGTCAATCACGAGATGCCCGCCGCAAGCTTGCGCGCAGTCCGCGAGAACACTTCCATCGGACCCTGTCCACCACGGCCACAAGCAGACATTCCCAGTTCTTGCCACCCCAGAAAGAATCCACCACCACGCCAGATGCAAGAAACCCCGGCCGCTGGCGCGGACCGGGGTTTCGGGTGAGGCGGTGCGAGACGTCAGGCGACGTCGCGGCGCGGCATCACATGTTCGATCATGACTTTCCAGATCGCCGCAGAGTCAATGCTGGTGCGGCTTCCTGCAAATCGTCAACGCTCGATAGGCCCGGGTGTGGCCCCAATGATGAGGCGTGTCGAACGACGTTCGCCGACACAGATGGACGATGAAAACTGCCGTCACCTGTGTCGGGCGCACGACACTGCCGCGCACGAATCAACGACAGTTGATGTTAGGAAAGCCGGGGACGAATGCGTTACCGCGACCGACCCATTCCATGCGTCAGTTCCTGTACGACACAAACGCGATCCGTCGACCGTCCGGCGACCACGAGTTGACGTTCATCGTCCCTTGCCCGCCGAACAGCTGAGCGATCACGCGGGACTCGCCGCCTTCGGCCGACGCCAGCCGGATCTCCACCTGGCGATCGGGTGGGTGATCACCCGGCGCGACGTCGTCGCGCCCATAGGCCACGTAGACCACGCGCCGGCCATCGGGCGAGACGTGCGGGAACCAGCTGTTGCGGTCCTCGCGCACCATGTGTGTCGGCTCGCTGCCGTCGACGTTCATACGCCAGACCTGCATCAGCCCGCTGCGCGTCGAGTTGAACCAGACGTGGCGGCCGTCGGGCGAGTACTCGGGGCCGTCGTCCAGCCCGGGCGTGTCCGTCAGGCGCGACTCCGGACCGCCATCGACATCGATCGTGTAGATGTCGTACTGCCCGCCGCGCTCGGCGCAGTAGGCCAGTCGCCGGCCGTCAGGCGACCAGCCGTGCAAGTAGCTCGGGCCGCGTTCGGTCACGAGGCGGGGCTCGCCACCGCCGATCGGCACGATGTAGATGCGCGATTCAACGTCTTCGTGCGCGAAGTGGCTGATCGCCAACTCGGTGTTGTCCGGCGACAGCACATGGTCGTTGTTGCAGTCGACCGCAAAGCCGGTGTCGATGCGTGTGACCTCGCCGCTCGTCAGGTCGTAGGCATGCATCAGCCCCTGGCTGTTGAAGATCAGCCTGCGACCGTCGCGGGTCCAGTTGGGTGCCTCGATGACGGCGTCGAAGACCTTCAGCACCGTGCGCTCGCCAGTCTCGACGTCGAGCGTCTCGAGCACGCTGGTGGAGGCGCGCCGCGCCAGCAGCGCACGCAGTTCGGAAAGGGTCAGGTTGCCGGGCATGGATCACCTCATGTCGTCGAAGGGCTGCGCGGCACCGCTGAGCAGCGCCTGCATCAGCTGCGTGTGGTCGGCCTGGTGGTTGACGCTCAGCTCCAGCCCGAGCTGCTCGCGGGTGTCGACATAGCTGTACGACCCGCCCGGCCAATAGCCGACGTGGTACGGCAGGCCCACGCCGATCTCGCCGAGCTGGCGTTGGAAGGCCCGGCGGTCATCGACCTGCAGGCAGACGTGGAAGACGCCCTGCCCGTGCCGATCGAGGTGATCGCGCCACGGGCTGGGGCCGGGGCCGGGCTGCATCAGTTCGAGCACGAGGTGGCCGAGGTCGTGCTTGGCGACCTGGCAGTCGACATAGTCGGCCGGCTGGCCGTGGGTGTGGTGGACGATGCCGCCCTGGAAGATCACCTCGACGGGCGCCTCCGGGCGGTCGAGCAGACGGGCCCAGTGGGCATTGGCCTGGCGCACGTCGTGGACGACGATGCAGATCTGGAAGATGTGGGGCTGGCGGGGCATGGTGGTCGGGTGGAGTTGCTCGATCGATCGGGGTGGCGAGCATGGCTCGCCGCGTCACACCCATGCAAGCCCGGTCAAACCGCAGCGGTCAGCGCCGGCACGGTGGTGAACAGATCGGCTTCCAGGCCGTAGTCGGCGACCGAGAAGATCGGCGCCTCCGGATCCTTGTTGATCGCGACGATCACCTTCGAATCCTTCATGCCGGCCAGATGCTGGATCGCGCCGCTGATGCCAGCCGCGATGTAGAGCTGCGGCGCGACGATCTTGCCGGTCTGGCCGACCTGCCAGTCGTTGGGCGCATAGCCCGCATCGACGGCCGCGCGGCTGGCACCCAGCGCCGCGCCGAGCTTGTCGGCCAGCGGGGTCAGCACCTCGTTGAACTTGTCGCTGCTGCCCAGCGCGCGGCCACCCGACACGATGATCTTGGCGGCGGTCAGTTCGGGCCGGTCGTTCTTGGCGATCTCGCTGCCGACATAGGCGCTGGAACCCGAGTCGGCCGCAGCGGCGACGGTCTCGATGGCCGCGCTGCCACCGGTCGACGCGGCGGCATCGAAGGCGGTGCCGCGCACGGTGATCACCTTGACCGCATCGGCGCTCTGCACCGTCGCGATCGCGTTGCCGGCGTAGATCGGGCGCTCGAAGGTGTCGGCGCTGATGACGGCGGTGATGTCGCTGATCTGGGCGACGTCCACCAAGGCGGCCACGCGCGGCGCGGTGTTCTTGCCGCCGGCCGTGGCCGGGAACAGGATGTGGCTGTAGCCACCGGCCAGGCCGACGACCTGCGGGGCCAGCGACTCGGCCAGACCGTGCGCCAGGCTGGCACCGTCGGCATGGATCACCTTGGCGACGCCAGCGACCTGGCTCGCCTGCTGAGCCACCGCAGCCGCGTTGTGGCCGGCCACGAGGATGTGGACGTCACCCAGCTTCGCAGCGGCGCTGACGACGTTGAGCGTCGCCGGCTTGAGCGTGTTGTTGTCGTGTTCGGCAATGACGAGGACAGCAAGGCCTGCACGGCCGCCCGAAAGGCCTTGCGCGCCCCCTTGGGGGGCAGCGAACGAAGTGAGCGTGGGGGTAGACATGACTTCAGATCACCTTCGCTTCGTTCTTGAGCTGGTCGACCAGCGCGGCCACGTCGGCCACCTTGATGCCGGCCTTGCGGCCTGCGGGCTCGGCCACCTTCAAGGTCTTCAGGCGCGGCGTGACGTCCACGCCCAGATCGGCCGGCGTCACCTTGTCCAACGGCTTCTTCTTGGCCTTCATGATGTTGGGCAGCGTGACGTAGCGCGGCTCGTTCAGGCGCAGGTCGGTCGTGATGACGGCCGGCAGCGACAGGCGCAGCGTCTCCAGGCCGCCGTCGATCTCGCGGGTGACCGTGGCCTTGCCTTCGGCCACTTCCACCTTCGACGCGAACGTGGCTTGCGGCAGGTTCGCCAGCGCGGCCAGCATCTGGCCGGTCTGATTGCAGTCGTCGTCGATGGCCTGCTTGCCCAGGATCACGAGACCCGGCTGCTCCTTGTCGACCAGCGCCTTCAGCAGCTTGGCGACCGCCAGCGGCTGCAGCTCGGCATCGGTCTCGACGTGGATGGCGCGGTCGGCGCCGATCGCCATCGCGGTGCGCAGCGTTTCCTGGCACTGGGCGACGCCGCAGGAGACGGCGATGACCTCGGTCACGACGCCCTTCTCCTTGAGTCGCACGGCTTCCTCGATCGCGATCTCGTCGAACGGGTTCATGCTCATCTTGACGTTGGCGATGTCCACGCCCGTGCCGTCGCTCTTGACGCGCACCTTGACGTTGTAGTCGACCACCCGCTTGACGGCGACGACGGCTTTCATCGATATCCTTCCGTGAGAGACAAACAAACTGGCCTGGCGTTGGACGTCTTGGGCCTCACACCCGCTCGACGATCAGCGCGATGCCCTGCCCGACGCCGATGCACATCGTGCACAGGGCGTAGCGCCCGCCGGTCCGGTGCAGCTGGTTGACCGCCGTGGTCACCAGCCGTGCGCCACTCGCGCCCAGCGGATGCCCCAGTGCGATCGCGCCGCCGTTCGGGTTCACTCGCGCATCGTCATCGGTCAAGCCCAGGCCGCGCAGCACGGCCAGGCCCTGCGCGGCAAAGGCCTCGTTCAGCTCGATGACATCCATCTGATCGAGCGTCAGGCACGTCTGCGCCAGCACTTTCAGCGTGGCCGGCGCTGGGCCGTAGCCCATGATGCGTGGAGCCACACCTGCCGTGGCCATGCCGACCACGCGGGCTCGTGGCGTGAGGTGGTAGCGAGCCGCGTGGGCCTCATCGGCCAGCAGCAGCGCACAGGCGCCGTCGTTGACACCGCTTGCATTACCGGCCGTCACGGTGCCGTCGGGACGGACCACACCCTTCAACTTCGCGAGTGCTTCGAGGCTGGTTTCACGCGGGTGTTCGTCCTTGTTGACGACGATCGCGTCACCCTTCTTCTGCAAGATCGTCACCGGGCAGATCTCGGCATCGAACACGCCCGCCTTCTGCGCCGCCACGGCCTTCAGCTGCGAGGCCAGCGCCATGCGGTCCTGCGCCTCGCGCTCGATGCCGAAGTCGGTGGCGACGTTCTCGGCCGTCTCGGGCATCGAGTCGACTCCGTATTGCGCCTTCATCAGCTTGTTGACGAAGCGCCAGCCGATGGTGGTGTCGTAGACCGCATTCGCACGGCTGAAGGCGCTCTCGGCCTTGGGCATGACGAAGGGCGCGCGGCTCATGCTCTCGACGCCACCGGCGATCATCAGGCCGGCCTCGCCGGACTTGATGGCCCGTGCCGCCGAGCCGATCGCGTCCATGCCCGAGCCGCACAGGCGGTTGATGGTCGCGCCGGGCACGTCCATCGGCAGGCCGGCCAGCAGCGCGCTCATGCGTGCCACGTTGCGGTTGTCTTCGCCGGCTTGATTCGCACACCCGTACAGGACATCGACGACCGCTGCCCAGTCGACGTTCGGGTTGCGGTCCATCAGTGCCTTGATCGGGATCGCACCCAGATCGTCAGCACGGACGCTGGACAGCGCGCCGCCGTAGCGGCCGAAAGGGGTGCGGATGGCGTCGCAGATGTAGGCGTGGGTCATGGGGTAGGTGTTCGAAGGGATGGGGTTCAGTCGAGCAACAGGGCCAGCGCCGCCTCGTCGGCCAGACGCATGCCGTGACCACCGGCTGCGACGAGTTCGCGCAGTTCGGCCAACAGCTGCTTTCGGTCCTGCTCTCGGGCCCAGAAGACCGGGCCGCCCTGCCAGCGCGGGAAGCCGTAGCCCTGGACCAGCACGACGTCGATGTCACCCGGGCGAGCCGATACGCCATCGGCGTGCAGGCAGGCGGCCTCGTTGACCATGGCCAGCAGGGCGCGGCGCACGATCTCGTCGGCCTTCAGCGCACGCCGCTTCAGTCCACGGGCGGCGCTGGCCTGTTCGATCAGGCCGCGGACGGTCTCGTCGGTGGACGGCGCACGCTGGCCGTCGGTGTAGCGGTAGTAGCCGGCACCGCTCTTCTGACCCATGCGGCCCTTCTCGCAGAGTTGCGCCAGCACCGGCACGTGGCGCTCGCGCGGGTCGCGTGTGGCCGCCTGGGCAAGGCGCATGCGCCAGGCGATGTCCAGGCCGGACAGGTCGGCCACGGCGAATGGCCCCATCGCGACGCCGAAGGCCGTCAAGGCACGGTCGACGTCCTCGGGCAAGGCGCCGTCCTCGAGCATGAACTCGCACTGGCGTCGGTAGGCGTTGTAGACGCGGTTGCCGATGAAGCCGAAGGCGTTGCCGCACAGCACCGGCGACTTGCGCAGCGTGCGGCCCAGCGCCATGCCGGTGGCCAACACGTCGGCTGCCGTGTCGCGACTGCGGATGACCTCCAGCAGCTTCATCACGTTGGCCGGACTGAAGAAGTGCAGACCCAGCACGTCCTGCGGGCGCGAGGTCACGGCCGCGATGGTGTCGATGTCCAGGTAGGACGTGTTGGTGGCCAGCACCGCGCCAGGACGGGCGACCGCATCAAGCCGGCGGAAGACGTCCTGCTTGACCGACAGCTCCTCGAACACCGCCTCGATCACCAGGTCGGCACGACCGATGGCCTGCCAGTCGATGGTGGGCAGCAAGCGGGCCTGAACGGCGACGGCTGCGTGTTCATCGAGCTTGCCGGCCGACACGCGCGCGGCGTAGTGATCACTCACGCGTTTGCGACCACGCGACAACGCGGCGTCGTCCTGTTCGACCAGGACCACGTCCAGGCCGGCATCGAGCGCGCAGATCGCGATGCCCGTGCCCATCGTGCCGGCGCCGATGACCGCCACGGTCGACACTGGGCGCGGCGCGACCTGCAGCGCATCGGGCAGACGCGCGCTCTCTCGTTCGGCCTTGAACTGGTGGCGCAGCGCACGCGCTTCGGACGTGCCGATCAGGCCGAGAAACAAGGACCGCTCCAGCGCCAGACCTTCGTCCATCGGTCCTGCCGAAGCCGCCACCGCATCCAGCAACGCGGCATAGGCCGGCTGCAGGCGTTGGCGCGCATTCAGCCGCTGGCGGGCCAGCGAGACCTTGGTGGACACATAACCCGGGTCCAGGTGGATGCGATCGGCATGGGGCCACGGCGCGCCGGCATCTGCAAGCTCCGCAGCACAGGCACACGCGGCGTCCAGCAGATGGTCCTCCACCACTCGGTCGAAGAGGCTGGTGTCGACGAATTCGGCGGCGGTCTTCTGCGTACCGCCGAGCATCAGGCCGAGCGCCACATCGATGCCGGCCAGCCGAGGCAGCCGCTGGGTGCCGCCCGAGCCGGGAATCAGACCCAACGTGACCTCTGGCAGGCCAACCTTGGCCCGGCGGGTCGCGACACGACCGTGGCAGGCCAGCGCCAGCTCCAGTCCACCGCCAAGTGCCACACCGTCGATGGCGGCGACCACGGGCTTGCTGCTGTGGCGGACCTGCTCCAGCACGCTGCGAAGGATGGGCTCCGCGAACTGGCGCGGGGTGCCGAACTCGGTCACGTCCGCACCCGCCGAGAAAGCTCGCTCGCTGCCGGTCAGCACGATGGCGCGGATGGCGGGGTCGGCCTGCGCCGCCGTCAGTGCAGAGACGATGCGCAGGCGCAGCGCGTGGCCCAGGCTGTTCAGGGGTGGGTTGTCGAGCGTGACGACTGCGATGTCGTGGTGAGGCATGGGGGGTCTCTCGGGTCAGATGATCGACCGGGCCTTGAGCGCCGCCAGATCGGCGTCGGACTGTCCGGCCAGTTCCTTCAGCACCTCCTCGGTGTGCTGGCCCAGCAGCGGTGGAGCGCTGCGGTAGCTCACCGGCGTGGCCGAAAGCTTGAGCGCGCTGGCCGGCACGCTCACCTGTCCGGCAGTCGGATGTGGCAGGTCGAGCCGCATCTGGCGGGCGATGACCTGCGGGTCGGCGAAGACATCGGCCAGGTCGTTGATCGGGCCGCAGGGCACGCCGATGGCCTCCAGCGTGGCGATCCAGTCGCTGCGGCTGCGCTGGCGCATCATCGACTCGAGCTCGGCAATCAACTCGTTGCGATGGCGCACCCGGGCAGGGTTGGTCGAGAAGCGCGCATCAAAGGCCAGCTCGCGCCGGCCGCCCGCTTCCACCAGCTTGCCGAACTGGTGGTCATTGCCGCAAGCCACGATGACCCAGCCGTCAGACACCTGGAAGACCTGATAGGGAACGATGTTGGGGTGTGCGTTGCCCCAGCGCTTGGGCGCCCGATCGGTCGCCAGGTAGTTGCTGGCCATGTTGGCCATCAGCGAGACCTGCACGTCCAGCAGGCTCAGGTCGATGTGCTGGCCTTCGCCGGTGCGGTCGCGGTGCCGCAATGCGGCCAGGATGGCGATGACCGCGTGGGCTCCGGTGGCCAGGTCGGCGATCGCCACCCCGGCCTTCTGCGGACCGCCGCCGGGGAGGTCGTCACGTTCGCCGGTCACGCTCATGAAGCCGGCCATGCCCTGGATGATGAAGTCATAGCCGGCCCGCGGCGCATAGGGCCCTGTCTGGCCAAAGCCCGTGATCGAGCAATACACCAAACCCGGGTTCAGCGCGCGCAGGCTGTCAGGGTCCAGCCCGTAACGGGCCATGTCGCCAACCTTGTAGTTCTCGACCAGCACGTCACATTGCGGCACCAGTTGCCGCACCAGGGCCTGGCCCTCGGGGCTGGCGATGTCCAGCGTGACCGAGCGCTTGTTGCGGTTGACGGCCAGGAAGTAGGCCGCCTCGCGGGTCTCCTCGCCGTTCGCATCACGGGCATAGGGCGGCCCCCAGTGGCGGGTGTCATCACCGGCGCCGGGACGTTCGATCTTGATGACGTCGGCTCCCAGGTCGGCCAGCGTCTGGGTGCACCAGGGGCCGGCGAGCACACGTGTCAGGTCGAGTACACGCAGGCCGGTCAAGGCGCCGATGGTTCCGGCGACGGAAGCGGTGGCGTTCGTGGTCATGAAGCCCCCCTCAGCCTTGGCGCATCAGGTGCTTGCCGATGATGAGCTGCTGGATCTGCGTGGTGCCCTCGTACAGGCGCAGCAGGCGCACGTCGCGGTAAAAGCGCTCGACCTTGTATTCGTTGATGTAGCCCGCGCCGCCGTGGATCTGCACGCCACGATCGGCGACGCGGCCGACCATCTCGGTGGTGAACAGCTTGGTGCAGGACGCGTGCATGCCGACGTCCGGATCGTCACGGCCGGCGGCTCGCTCGTCATAGCGGCGGGCCGTGGCCTGCACCATCGACCAGCCCGCCAACAGTTCGGACTGGCTGTCGGCGAGCATCGCCTGGACCAGCTGGAAATCGCCGATGCGCTGACCGAACTGGCGGCGCTGCTGAGCGTAGGCGATGCTTTCCTGCAGGATGCGCTGAGCCATGCCGCAAGCCAGTGCCGATACGTGCAGGCGGCCCCGGTCCAGCACCTTCATCGCCGTCTTGAAGCCACGGCCCGGCACGCCGCCGATGATGTTCGCGGCCGGGACGCGCACACCGTCGAGGTTGACGTCGCAGGTCTTGGTGCCTCGCTGGCCCATCTTCTTGTCAGGCTTGCCCAGCGAGAGCCCGGGTGAGTCGGCCGGCACGATGAAGGCGGTGATGCCGCCGGCGCCAGGCCCGTCGGTGCGGGCCATCAGGGTGAAGGCGCCCGCACGGGTCGCGTTGGTGATGTAGCGCTTGCTGCCGTGCAGGACGTAGTGATCACCGTCGCGTTCACCACGGGTCTTGAGCGAGGCCGCATCCGAGCCCGCATCCGGCTCGGTCAGCGCGAACGACACGATCAGTTCGCCGCTGGCAATCTGCGGCAGCCAGTGCGCCTTCTGCTCGGGCGTGCCGTCCATCAGGATGCCCTGCGAGCCGATGCCGATGTTGGTACCGACCACCGAACGGAAAGCCAGGGCGGTCTGTCCCAGCTCGTAGGCGACTTCACATTCCTGCGCCATCGACAGGCCGATGCCGCCGAAGGCCTCGGGGATCGAGATGCCGAACAGGCCCAGGTCCTTCATGTCCGACACGATGTCGGCGGGCACCTCGTCGTGCTCCTCGACGTGGTTCTCGGCGGGGACCAGGCGTTCGCGGACAAAGCGCTGCACGGCGTCCTTGAGCAGCAGGAAGGTTTCTTGATCGAGGGACATGGGCTCTCCAGGTGACAGAAACGATTGTTGGTTCGGCGGTCGTGTTTGACAATCACAATGCCAGTGAACACACTGTCAAACGCCTTCGACGAATCAAAGGATCCGGACCCGCGATGGACCTCAACGCCCTGGCGCTCTTCGTGGACATCGTGGAAGCCGGCAACCTCAGCCTCGCTGCGCGCAACCTGAAGATGAGCCGCGCCAACGTCAGCTACCACCTGACCCAGCTCGAGAAGTCGGTCGGCCAGCAACTGCTTCGGCGCACGACCCGGCGCATGGAGCTGACCGAGGTCGGCCAGCGCGTCTACGAACACGGCAGCGCGATCCGCAACGAATGGAAGGCCGCGCGCGAATCGGTGGCGATGTTCGGCAAGGCGTTGCACGGCTCGGTGCGGCTGAGCATGCCCACGGGCTTCGGCCACCTGGTGATGTCGCCGTGGCTGATCGAGTTCAAGCGCCAGTACCCGGACATCGCGCTCGAGCTGCTGTTCGACAACCAGGTCGGCGACCTGCTGCGAGACGAGGTCGACCTGGCCGTGCGGGTCATGTCCGAACCGCCGCCCAACCTGATCGCGATCGAGCTGGCCCGGGTGCGCTATGTGCTCTGCGCCACGCCCGCCTTCATCGACGCGCAAGGCTTGCCGCAGACGCTGGACGACCTGGCACGGCTGCCGCTGATCACCTCGGCCGTGTCCGGCCGCGAGCTGAAGGTCACGGGCTACCAGGACGACGAGCGCCACGAACGCACGCTGCATCCGACGCTGGCCTCCGAGAACTTCCAGTTCCTGCGCGAGGCCGTGCTGGCCGGCCTGGGCCTCGGTCTGGTGCCGGACTACGTGGTCGCGCAGGATGTGGTCGAAGGCCGGCTCGTGACCGCCCTGGACGACTGGCGCCTGAGCGTCTTCGGCTCGCGCCTGCACCTGCTGCGCATGCCCGGTCGCTACCAGACGCTGGCCACACGCACGCTGATCGACTTCATCGTGGCCAGGGCCCGCTCTTGGGCGACCTCCTTCTCACGGGATCCATCGGCCACGCGCTGATTCAGGCGTTCATGACCGCCACGGATCGCGTGTTGAGATAGGCCTCCAGTGCCTCGCTGCCGCCCTCGGTCCCGTGGCCGGATTCCTTGATGCCACCGAAGGGCATCTCGGCCGAGGCCAGGGCGCCCATGTTGATCCACAACATGCCGACCTCGACCTGTCGCGTCAGCCGGTCGGCGTTGCGCAGGCCCTGCGTGAAGGCATAGCCGGCCAGACCGTAGGGCAGGCGATTGGCCTCGGCGATGGCATCGTCCAGCGTGTCGAAGGGGCGGATCAGCGCCATCGGACCGAAGGGCTCCTCGTTGAGCGCACGAGCCGACAGCGGCACGTCGGCCAGCACGGTCGGGCGCCAGAAGTTGCCGGCCTGCCCGATGCGTTCGCCACCGGTCAACAAGCGGGCTCCGCGCGACACGGCATCGCGGGTCAGGTCCTGCATGGCGGTGACGCGGCGGGCGTTGGCCAGCGGGCCCATCTGCGTGCGGTCGTGCAGGCCGTTGCCGACCTTCAGGGCTTCGGTCTGACGGGCGAACTCGGCGGCGAAAGCATCGATAACGCGGCGATGGACCAGGAAGCGGGTCGGCGAGATGCAGACTTGGCCGGCATTGCGGAACTTGCTCGCCACCGAGATCTTCACGGCCAGTTCGAGGTCGGCGTCGTCGCAGACGATCACGGGCGCATGGCCACCCAGCTCCATCGTTGCGCGCTTCATGTGCTGGCCGGCCATCGCGGCGAGCTGCTTGCCCACGGCCGTCGACCCGGTGAAGGTGATCTTGCGAATCACCGGATGGGCGATCAGGAAGCTGGAGATCTCGGCCGGATCGCCGTAGACGAGGCCCAGCACGCCCGGCGGCAGGCCGGCGTCGGCAAAGGCGCGGATCAGTGCAGCCGGGCTGGCCGGGGTCTCCTCGGGGCCCTTGACCAGCATCGAGCACCCTGACGCCAGGCCCGCAGCCACTTTCCGCACGACCTGATTGATCGGGAAGTTCCACGGCGTGAAGGCCGCAACCGGACCAACCGGGTCCTTGACGACCATCTGCCGGATCGCGAGGTCATGGCGCGACGGCACCAGACGGCCATAGACGCGCATCCCCTCGTCGGCGAACCAGTCGATGATCTCGGCGGCCGCCATCGTTTCGGCACGGGACTCGGCCAGCGGCTTGCCCTGCTCGCGGGTCATCAGGGCCGCGACGGCGTCGGCACGTTCGCGCAGCAGCGTCGCGGCCTTGCGCATGATGCGGGCCCGCTCGATCGCGGTCATGCCGCGCCAGCCGTCGAAACCGGTCTTCGCCGCCGCGACGGCGTCGTCGAGATCCGAGCGTTCGGCGCGCGCGACCTGGCCGATCATCTGGCCATCGGATGGATCGATCACCGGCAAGGTGCGGCCCGCAGCGCCGTCGCGCCAGACGCCTCCGATGAAATGCTGGACGTCGTGCGTGCTCACGACACGATCTCGCTCGACAGGTCCTGGGCCGGCAGGCCCAGGGTGTGACCCATGCGCTGCTGCTTGGTCCGCAGGTAGGCCTCGTTCTCGGCCGTCGGCGGCGTGTGAAGCGGCACGCGTTCGCGGATGTCCAGGCCGAAGTCGGCGATCCCCTGGTACTTGGCCGGGTTGTTGGTCAGCAGGCGCAGGCTGGTGATGCCCAGGTCCTGCAGGATGCGCGCGCCCACGCTGTAGTCGCGTGCATCGACCGACAGGCCCAGCTCCAGGTTGGCCTCGACGGTATCGAGCCCGGCATCCTGCAGCGCATAGGCGCGCAGCTTGTGGGTCAGGCCGATGCCACGCCCTTCGTGGCCGCGCAGATAAAGCACCACCCCGCGCCCGGCCCGGCCGACGGCGGCGAGCGAGGCCTCGAGTTGCTGCCGGCAGTCGCAGCGCAGCGAGCCGAAGGTGTCGCCGGTGAGGCACTCCGAATGCACGCGGACCAGGACGTTCTCGGCCCCCGACAGGTCACCCATGACCATCGCCAGATGTTCGTGTTCACCCCCCTGGGCGCGGTAGACGCACGCGGTGAACATGCCGTGGCGGGTCGGAAGGCGGGCCTCGGACTCGCGCCGGACCTCGATGCGCGCACGGCGGTAAGCCACCAGGTCGGCGATGGAGACCATCACCAGTCCATGCTCGCGCGCAAAGACTTCCAGCTGGGGTCGCCGGGCCATCGTGCCATCGTCGTTGACCACTTCGGCCAGCACGCCACCGGGGCGCAGGCCGGCCAGCCGGGTCAGGTCGACCGAGGCTTCGGTGTGGCCGGGCCGGTGCAGCACGCCACCGGGCACGGCGCGCAGCGGGAAGACGTGGCCGGGCCTGTTGAAGTCGGACGGGACCACGTCCGGGTCGACCAGTGCGCGGAAGGTCAGCGCCCGATCGGCCGCCGAGATCCCGGTGGTCGTGCCATGCCGGTAGTCGACGGTGACCGTGTAGGCCGTGCGCATCGAGTCCGTGTTGCGCTCGACCATGAGCGGCAGGTCCACCTGGTCGAGCCGTTCGCCCGGCAGGCCGATGCACAACATGCCGCTGGTGTGGCGAACCATGAAGGCGATGGACTCCGGCGTCGCGTGTTCGGCCGCCAGGATGAGGTCGCCCTCGTTCTCGCGGTCCTCGTCATCCACCACCACCACCATCTCGCCGCGCGCGAGCGCCGCCAGAGCGTCTTCGATCCGATGCAAGGCCATCACCTGTCTCCTGGGTTGATCCGGCCCTGCAGGGCCGTGGATGGATCAGGAGATAGCCAAGTCCGTGCCAATCGGTCTTGGAGCCAGGGAGCAGGTCGCCACGCTTGAAGAATCAAGGACTTGCACCCGTCGCATCGCGGACCGGCGCCTGTGCGCACAGCGGCTGCGACAGGCAGGTGTCGCAGGCGACGAGCGCCTGCGACAGTCCAGTCGGGTCGCTGTCGCGCGTCAGTGAGGCTGGCGGCGCGGGCGATGCACGTCGAACTCGTTGAGCCGACGGTGCAGGGTCGCCCGGGAGATACCGAGCTGGGCAGCGGCGGCAGAGACGTTCCAGCCGGTCCGCTCCATCAACGCGAGCAGCGATTCGGCATCGGACACCTGACGCTTCAGAGCCGGCGGCGAGGCCAGGCCGCCCCTGCGTGCAACCAGCGGCTCGGCTGGCCCGACGCATTCGACCTGTTCGCGCAGGGAGGCCGGCAGGGACGACAGGCCAATGACGCCGTCATCGTTGATGGCCACGCTGAACTTCGCGACGTGCTGCAACTCGCGAATGTTGCCGGGCCAGCGGTGACGGCGCAGCACATCCATGGCAGCCGCGCCCAGCGGGCAGTCGTCGACACCAGCCTCTGTTGCCGCCCGAGCAAAGGCGCGTTCGACCAGCTGGTCGAGGTCGGTGCGTTCCCGCAGCGGTGGCAGGGCCAGCGTGGCGCCGCTCAAGCGGTAGTAGAGGTCTTCGCGAAAGCGGCCTTCCTGTACCAGTGCCTTGAGGTCGCGCAGCGTCGCCGAGATCAGCGCGAAGCGGACCTGCACCGGCTCGGTCGCGCCGACCGGCACGAACTCGCCTTCGGACAGCACCTGCAGCAAGCGGCCCTGCAGGCCCAGCGGCATGTCGCCGATCTCGTCGAGGAAGAGCGTGCCGCCGTGGGCGCCCATCAGCCGTCCTGGCGAGCCCTGCCGCGCCGCACCGGTGAAGGCGCCGGGTCGATGGCCGAACAGCTCGCTCTCGATCAACTCCTGCGGGATCGCCGCGCAGTTGATCGAGACGAAACCTCCGGCGCGATGCGGTCCATCCTCGTGCAGCGCCCGCGCGAGCTGTGTCTTGCCACTGCCGCTCTCGCCTTGCAGCAGCAGCGGCAGGCCCCGCGCATGCAGGCGCTGGGCGATGCGCAGGCGCTCCAGCATGGCCTCGTCGTGGCCGACGATCTCCTCCAGCGTTGGCGCCGTCGCGGCCTTCGAGCTCGATACCTTGGGGGCCGCCGACTGCGGCGCCAAGCGGGCCGCACGAGGGGCCACATCGATGTCCTGGACCTTCACGGGCGCACGCCTGGGCGGCTCGGTCACACGCAGGTGAATGCGACCGTTGACGCCCTCCAGCGTCGCCAACGGGTCCTGCAGCAGGCGCTCGACATGGCCGGCATCGACGATCGCACTGAACTTGCGGCCGATGAGCTGCTCGGGCAATTCATGGGCACGCCCGTTGATCGAGACGCTGCGAAGCAGCCGAGCGGCATTGGGTGTCGCATCGATGATGCGGCCACTCTCGTCGACGGCCAGGCGCGCCTCCGCCGCCGTGTCGCTGAAGTCGTCGTGGCGGGACAGCCGCAGGATGCGGGCACGGGCGTGACGCCGGTCGAAGAACACGTTCTCGATCCGGCGCGCCGAGCTGGCGACCATCTGCCGCACGACGGCCTGCAGCGTGTGGTCGGTGCTGCGCATCGCGGTCACGTTGAGGACCCCGGCCAGCCGGCCTTCCGCGCCGAAGATCGGCGCCACGGTGCAGCTCAGGCCGGCCAGCTTGGTCGCGAAGTGTTCTGACATCACCACCGACAGCGGCTTCTGCTCGCGCAGGCAAAGCCCGACACCGGTCGTGCCCTGCTTCTCCTCGTTCCACACCGAGCCTGGCAACACGCGCAGGTTCGAGCAGGTGTCGACGACCGTGGCGGCACTGCGGAAATGCATCACCACGCCCTGTGCGTCGGACAGCATGACCACCTGGGCGTGATCGCTCAGGGTCTGGTACAGGCGGTCGATCTCGGGCGACGAATACGCGCTCATCTCCTCGATCGGCGCGCGACGCTCCTGCAACTCCGCATGGGTCAGGACGTCCGGCTCGACGATGCGGTCCGGCTCCAGGCCATGTTCGGTGACGCTGCGCATCCAAGAGGCCAGCACGCCGGGCTCGAGATCGGGCATCTGGACCGGCCGCCGGCCTTCCAGTGCGGCCATGACGAGATGCGCGTGACTGTTGTTGGCCACTGTCGGCTCTCCCACGGTAGGCATCTGAATTTAGGGGTGCATTCAGCGTTTTGCCTATGGTGACAACCCGGCACCACACCCGACCTTCGTCCCACCCTTTGTCCCGACCGTTGTCGCTGTGTCGCCCGCGACTGTCGCGTGCCGGCCGGCTTGCGACAGTCGACTGTCGCAACGGCCCGGTCATGCGACAGCGTCGCACATGACAAGTGCTTGATTTCTCTCGTGTTGCGGTCCTGGCACGGCTCTGGCAGTGACTCCTGCTAAGGCGTGAGACGCCCAACAGGAGACCGACGAGATGAGCACGAGCCACGGCGTGGACGAAGGGCAACAGAACCTGTCCGCGGACCTGAAGGAAGCGATGCGCCGGCTGGCGAGTTCGGTGGCCATCGTCACCAGCCGCGACCCGGACGGCCAGCCGCACGGCATGGCGGCCTCGGCGGTGATCCCGGTGTCGATGGACCCGCCGTCGATGCTGGTGGCGGTCAACCGTGATGCCGGCCTCCATCCGGTGCTGCAGCGCTCGCGCCGCTACTGCATCAACCTGCTGGCCGACGACCAGCACCCGTTGCTCAAGCCCTTCTCGCAGACCGCGCTGCGCGAACAGCGTTTTCGCTCGGACGACTGGCGTGATGCCTGGACGTCCGGCGACGGTCCCCTGCCCTGGCTGGACGGCGCCCCCGCCGCGATCGAGTGCGAAGTCGACCAGACCCTGGACTACGGCACCCACACCCTCTTCGTCGGCCGTGTCGTCCGCGTGCGATGTGCGCCGACCGAGACGGCCACCGGCACCTCCGCGCCGCAGCCGCTGGTCTGGCTGGCCGGCCAACGCGCCCGCCTTGCCGCAGAGGCCTGACCGCCACGCCTCCTGCCCCGCTTTCTTCCCCCGCGCCAGCCGGCGCTTCCAACCCCAAGAGGAGACTGACCATGAAACTCGGCCTGTTCGGCATGCCCCTGCACCCGCCCACCCGTCCGACGGCGGAGACCTACGAAGAGAACACCGACCGCGTGATCCACGCCGATGAACTCGGCTTCGACGAGGTCTGGTTCGGGGAGCACATGTCGTGCACCACCGAGCCGATCGCCGCGCCGCTGATGTTCATGGCCTCGCTGCTGAGCCGCACCAAGCACGTGAAGTTCGGCACCGGCGTGATCGCGCTGCCCAACCACCACCCGGCCGTCGTCGCCGCCGAGGTCGCCCAGTTCGACCACATGAGCCGTGGCCGTCTGATGTTCGGCATCGGCCCGGGCGGCCTGGCCAGCGACATGGAGCTGTTCCAGGTCCTCGACAACGCCTACCGCAGCGAGCGGATGATGGAGTCGATCGACACCATCCTGAAACTGTGGCGACAGGACCCGCCCTACCACATCGAGGGCAAGCACTGGAACATCCAGCTGTCGCAGACCGTCATGCCCGAACTCGGCGTCGGCTACATCCCCAAGCCCTTCCAGCTTCCGCACCCGCCGATCATGATGACGGCCATGTCACCGTTCTCGGACAGCGTGAAGACAGCCGGCCAGCGCGGCTGGAGCCCGATGAGCGCGAACTTCTGCCCCGAGTACGTCATCGCCAGCCATTGGAAGAAGTACCTCGAAGGCTGCGAGCTGGGCGGCCGCAAGCCCAATGGCGACGACTGGCGCGTGGCACGCAACATCGTGCTGGCGCGCAGCGACTCCGAGGCGCGTGACCGTGTCATGGACCCGGCAGGCAGCAACTACTACTACTTCGAATACCTCTGGAAGGTGCTGCTGGCGGTGAACTACACGGCCGTCATGAAGGCCGACCCGAAGCAACCCGACTCGGAAGTCACGATCGAGCAGCTGATCGACAGCATGGTGGTCTACGGCTCGCCCAAGACCGTCACCGAAAAGCTGCTGGCCTTCCGCGAGCGCACCGGCCCGTTCGGCGCGCTGCTGATGGCGTCGATGGACGGCTCCGGCGCCAACCGCGCCCGCGAGTGGGAGTCGATGACGCTGCTGGCCCGCGAGGTCATGCCCAAGATCCGCGCGGCACTCGGCCGCTGAAGCGGATCCGGCTGGCGTCCCCGATGGGACGACCAGCCCGTCCAGACCCTGCGAACCTAGAAGACCCACGAACGCGGCCCGTGTCGCGAGCGTGCCTGCGCACGCCCCTCGAACACCGGCTCGCCACAGGAGACAAGCCTCATGAACTTCAAGCATGCGCGGAGCACCCGCATTCTTTCGACCCTCGTCGGCCTCGCCGCTGGCGCGGCCTGCACGCTGGCACTGGCCGCCAGTGGCCCCGGCTACGACGACCCGACCAACTGGCCGCAGTACCACCGCAGCCACAACGCCTGGCGCTTCAGTCCGCTGGATCAGATCAACAAGGGCAACGTCAAGCGCATGCACGTGGCCTGGGTCCACCAGCCCGGTGCGGTCACGCATGGTCTGCAGGCCACGCCCATCGTGATCGATGGCGTGATGTATTCGATCGCGGCCGACAACAACGTCTTCGCACTGAATGCCGCCACCGGCGAGGTGCTGTGGCGCTACACGCCCAAGCTCGACCCGATCGTGCGGGAGGTGTTCTACGGCTCGGCCAGCCGTGGCGTCACCGTCGGTCGCGGCAAGGTCTACATCGGCTCGCTGGACGGGCGCTTCATCGCCCTGGACCAGAAAACCGGCAAGGAGCTGTGGAGCACGCAGCTGACCAACATGCGCGCCGAAGGTGGCGCGCTGTTCTCGTCGCCGCCGCAGCTCGCCGGCAACATCCTGTTCGGCGGCACCACCGGCGGTGACCAGCCGATCGTCGGCAAGATCTACGCGGTCCATGCCGACACCGGTGAGCGCACCTGGACCTTCGAGATCCCGCGCGACGACCCCAAGAGCTGGCCCGGCGACAGCCGCAAGCGCGGGGGTGGCTCGGCCTGGCTGCCCGGCACCTACGACCCGTCGACCGACACCATCTACATCGGCACCAGCAACGCGTCGCCCGACTTCAACCGCGACGACCGCATGGGCGACAACCTCTACACCGCCACCGTGCTGGCGCTGGAGTCGAAGACCGGCAAGGTGAAGTGGCATCGCCAGGAAGTGCCCAACGACACCTGGGACTTCGACTCGGCCTATGAATCGCTGCTGGTGCCGCAGCCCAATGGCAAGACGGCCCTCGTCCACCTCAACAAGAACGGCTTTGTCTACGTGATGGACAAGGACAACGGTTCGATGGTGAACGCCTGGCAGTACACCGAGAACATGAACTGGGCCAAGGGTGTGGATCCGAAGACCGGTCTGCCGATCGAGCCGAACTTCCCCGAGACCAACAAGACCAAGCTGCACTGCCCCAACCTGCTGGGTGCCCGCAGCTGGAACCACGGCGCGTACAACCCCGCCACCAGGCTCTGGTACTCGCAAGGCATGGAGGTCTGCAACCACGTGACCAGTGCGAAGCAGGATCCGGTCATGGGCATCAGTTCGCTGGCCCTGGGACTGAGCGACATCAAGCTGACCGATCCGCCCGGCAAGAAGGCCGATGGCTGGCTGGGTGCCTTCGACCCGATCAGCGGCAAGCAGGCCTGGAAGGTCCGCTTCGAGATGCCGCCGCTCAGCTCGGTGCTGGCCACCGGCGGCGGTCTGGTGGTCACCGGCGACATGCGCGGCGTGCTCTACGCCTTCGACGCCGACAACGGCAAGGAGCTGTGGCGCTTCAACGCGGGCTCTGGCGCGCGAGGCGGCCCGATCAGCTATGCCGTCAACGGCAAGCAGTACATCGCCATCCCGACCGGACTGGGCTCGCACGCGCCGGGCTTCCTGACGGGCGCCTTCCCGCAGATCCGCGACCTGCCCGGCGGCTCGGCGCTGATGGTCTTCACGGTGGACTGATCGATGGGCCAGCGATCCATGCTCCAGGCCTTCGGCCTGGCACCGATCCTGGTTGCATGGGGCGCGGCGGCCCACGCCGCGCCACCGTTCGACCTGGAAGAACAGGCCCGCATCGATGCCGGCAAGCGACGTTTCGGCGCCGCCTGCGCCGCGTACTGCCACGGGTCCGAAGGCGTCGGTGGACGCGCACCGGCCTTCAAGGGCAACACCCGCTTCGCCCCGGAAGACGCCTTTCGGACCATCACCGAAGGCCGCAGAGGCATCGACATCATGCCGCCGTGGGGCAGCACCTTCTCGCCTGAACAGGTCTGGGAACTGGTGGCCTACCTGCAGCACCTGTCGAAACAGCCGCCACCTTGACGAACCGGAGTGTGACGATGCCCAGGATCGAAGGCGGATGCCTCTGCGGCGACGTGCGCTACACCACGACGGCCGAGCCGGTCGTCGTGGTTCTTTGCCACTGCACCCATTGCCAGCGCCAGTCCGGCGCGGCGTTCTCGGTCAACGTCGGCGTGCCCAAGGGCGCACTCACGTTCACCGCCGCCAAGCCGCAGGTCTACACCGACCTGGGCAGCAGCGGCCAGCCGGTCTACCGGCACTTCTGCGGACGCTGCGGCTCGCCGATCTTCTCGGACGTGGTATCTCGCCCGACGCTGGACTGGGTCAAGGCCGGCACGCTGGACGATCGGTCCTGGCTGCGTCCGACGCTCGCCATCTGGTGCGACTCGGCCCAGCCCTGGGTCGGACAGCCGGACGGCATGAAGGCCTTCCCTCAGGGACCGACGGCGATGTAGAGCGGGCGCCCGAGGCTCAGCCCTTGAGCCTGTCGACCACCTGAGCCAGCACGCGCGCATCGACGCCGTGGCCCAGGCCGGGGAAGCGGTCGAGTGTGACCTCGGCCCCGAGCGCCTGCAGCTGCGCCTGGCCGTCCACGCTCAAGCGCACGGGCATCACGGCGTCGGCATCCCCATGCAGCAGATGGATCCGGGTCCCCGACGGCGCCACCTTCGGCGGCTGCGCGAACCGCCCGGCAATCGCCACGATGCGCGAGGCCAGCGCGACCGGCTGCTGGGTCGATTCCAGCGACATGATCGAGCCCTGCGAGAAGCCGAGCAGCGTCGTCGCGGCCGGACCGATGCCGGTCTGGCGCTGCCAGTGCTGGACGGTGTCGACGAAGCGCTGCATCGTCGCGGCGACGCGTGCCGGACGGCCCGCCTCGGTCACGCCCTGGACCGAGAACCATTGCCAGCCCGAACCGAAGTCCGAAGCATCGGGCGCCTGCACGCTGACGATGCAGGCCTGCGGCCGATGCGGTGCCAATGCCTCGCCCAGCGGCGCCAGGTCGGCGGCGCTGGAGCCCACGCCGTGGAACATGAGGATCAGCTCGCTGGCGGTTGCGGGCTGCTGGACGATGATGGCCTGGGACATGTCGATTCCGGGTGAGGTGATGGGAAGACTCGGTTCAGTCTGCACGAGCCGCCAGCGTTGCGTCCACCGAGTACCTACCGGCGCCACTGAAGAACAGCGACACGGCTGCCGCGAACAACGCCAACGCGTACTCATAGCCGCCGTTGCCCGCGAAGAAGCCCTTGCTCCAGTGGACCGAGAAGATGGCCACGAGCATCGTGAAGGCCAGCACCGCTGAGGCCGGCCGCACCAACAGTCCCAGCAGCAACGTCAGACCTCCGAAGAACTCGGCCGAGCCCGCCAGCAGCGCCAGCAGGTAGCCCGGCGCCAGACCGATCGAGGCGAAGAACTCGCCAGTGCCGTCAAGCCCGTAGCCGCCAAACCAGCCGAACAGCTTCTGGGCGCCGTGGGCCGCAAAGATGATGCCCACGGGCACACGAAGCGCCACCGGTCCGACACGGTCGTCGGTGGACAGGAGGCGCTGGATCAGGGTCTGGGTCATGGTGTCTCTCCGGGATTGGATGCAGCGGATCGCTGCGATGGGCTGAACTCTAGTAACCCATCAAATCAAGATAAAGAACCATCTTCGAGAAAGACTGGCTCGAAAAACAAGCCAATCAGGTCCTACCAGATGCTGCACGGGTGCCAAGGTCCGTCAGCGGAGAAGTCGGACAAGACCTCACCGGCACACACCTTTGCTCGCCTACGAAATCAGCAGAGACAAGTCTCTCTCCATTCACCAATGGGTCAATCTAGGTGGTTTCACCTATGCATTGTCTACTTCACTATTGAATCTGATAACGTTGGCTGCAAGGGTGATCAAGACCCAGCCGCAGGCGGCATCTCCCGCCGCACAGACGCCCCCCTCGCTGCCGCAGCCTTCCTCTGGCCTCGGCTTTCGCTCACGCAACCATCACCAAGGACCGTCATGAACTTCAAGTTCCACCACATGAACATCTGCACGGACAACCTGCCCCGGTTGACCCAGTTCTACAAGACGCTGTTCGAGCTCGGCACGATCAACGACAAGGAACACACCGTGGTGAGCGGTGTCCGCGAGGACCGCGCCTACACCGGCAACGTTGACTTCCTGACCGACGGCGCCATCGAGTTCCACTGGTCCGAACGCGACCTCGACACCGGCTTCAAGATGAAGCAGTTCGTCAACCCGATGGGGCGTGGTCACTTCTGCTTCCGCACCGACGACATCCAGGGCTTCATGCGCAAGTGCGACCAGCTCGGCATCCGCTATTCGGACTACGGCTGCTGGGCCATTCCCGGCTGGCACCAGGTCTTCTTGCATGACCCCGACGGCCACGTCATCGAGGTCCACCAGCCCGGCGTGTTCAATCGTTGACCACGACCGCCAACGCAGACCGCCAGACGGCGGTCGTTCCTGAAGACAAATGACGTTGGCACCGATGCCGACACGAGGAGACAAGATGACCAAGTCCACCCTGAATCGCCATCCCGCTCGAGCGCGCCGCCTGCTGACGCTGCTTGGCGCCGCCGCCCTGGCCTGCACAGCATGGCCAGCCTGGAGCCAGACGACCCCCTGGCCGACGAAGCCCATCCGTCTGGTGATCGGCTTCGCTGCCGGCGGAACGACGGACGTGATCGCACGTTCACTGGCCCAATCTCTGACCGAGGCACTCGGCCAGACCGTGGTGGTCGACAACAAGCCGGGGGCGAGCGGCAACATCGGTGCGGCTGAGGTATCCAAGGCGGCGCCCGATGGTTACACCATCCTCGTGGCGCCGACCTCGGTCGAGACCGCCAATCCCTCGCTCTTCAAGTCGCCCTTGCTTCCTTCTCGCGACCTGAGCGCCGTCATGGGCGTCGGTCGTTCGCAGATGTACGTGATCTCCCGCCCGGACCTTCCGGCCAAGGACGTGAAGCAGCTGATCGCCTTGGCGAAGTCCCAACCGGGCAAGCTGTCGTATGCATCGTCGGGCGCTGGCACGCCGCAACACCTGGCCGGCGAGTTGTTCAAGCAGAGTTCCGACACCGAGATCAATCACATCCCTTATCGCGGATCCGGCCCCGCGTTGCAGGACCTGATGGGCGGCCAGGTCGACTTCACCTTCGACTCCGGCGTCTCGCTGCCGCTCATCAAGGCTGGCAAGGTCAAGCTGCTGGCCGTCGCCAGCGAGAAGAAGTCGCCGTTCTTCCCGGACGCACCGACCTTCGCGGACCTCGGCATCCAAGGCGCCAGCTTTGACATCTGGTTCGGCGTCTGGACGCCCAACGGCGTGCCGGCCGAGATCACGACGCGGCTGACCCGCGAACTCGGCAAGGCTCTCGCGAACCCGGTCGTCAAGCAGCGTTTCAACGAGATGGGCGCCGAAGCCGTGTCCCTTGAGACGACCGCATTCCGCAAACTGCTGGCTGACGAAGGCAAGACGCTCTCCACCCTCATCCGCGATCGAAAGATCAACGTGGAGTGAGTGTTCCCCGATCGAGCGGCAAGCAGCTGCTCGATCGATGTCCCCAACCAGGCGTCTCGAGATCCATGAGGCGCCGATCGAACGAAGCACCCATGAACCGCAAGCAGAAGGTGGGTCTCATCGGCCTCGGAGCCATGGGACGAGGGTCCGCGACCCAGTTGATCAACAAGGGATTCGAGCTTGTCGGCTTCGACGTCCGGCAGGAGAGCCTTGATTGGCTGTCAGGCATCGGCGGCACACCCGCTGCCACTCTTGCAGCACTGGCAGGCCAGGTCGAGATCGTGGTCAGCTTCGTCGTCAATGCCGAGCAGACCGAACAAGTCTTGTTGGGTCCGGACGGACTCGTGGGAAGACTGCCGGCCGGCTCGATCTTCATATCGTGCAGCACGATGGACCCGGCTTATGTGGAGAAGCTGGCCTCGCGCCTCGCAGCGAAAGACATCCAGCTCGTCGACGCCCCGGTGACCGGTGGACCCGGCGGCGCCCTCCAGGGCACGCTGACCATCATGGGTTCGGGGGAGAAGGACGCATTCGAGCAGGCCCGTCCGGTCCTCGAAGCGATGGGCAAGCGGATCCATTACCTCGGTCAGGCGGGCACGGGCGCCAAGATGAAGGTGATCAACCAGTTGCTGGTCGGTGCGAACCTGGCTGCAGCTGCCGAGGCGATGGCGCTGGCGAAACATCTGGACGTGCCCTTGCAGACCACCCTGGACATTCTGTCGAGCGGCGCGGCCAACAGCTGGATGCTGTCGGACCGAGGACCCAAGATGATTGCAGAGGGCTACGACGACGTTGCAGCCGCGATCGACATCTTCGTCAAGGATCTCTCGCTGGTCCTCGATACCACGCGCGAAGCGCGCTTCACCGCGCCACTGGCCCACATGGCCTATCTGTCGTTCATCGAAGCGGCAGGCCGGGGCTTGGGTGGCGCCGATGGTGCATCGATCATGACGAACTACGCACGGCGCACGCGCCGCGACTGAGCTCCGCCGATCTCCGGAGACCCTCCATGCCCGCCTACCGTTCCAAGACCTCCACCCACGGCCGCAACATGGCCGGCGCCCGTGCGCTCTGGCGCGCCACGGGGATGAAGGATGACGACTTCGCCAAACCCATCATCGCGGTGGCCAACTCCTTCACCCAGTTCGTCCCCGGCCACGTTCACCTCAAGGACCTGGGTCAGCTGGTGGCTCGCGAGATCGAGGCGGCTGGCGGCGTCGCCAAGGAGTTCAACACCATTGCAGTCGATGACGGCATCGCAATGGGCCATGACGGCATGCTCTATTCACTGCCCAGCAGGGAGCTGATCGCCGACAGCGTCGAGTTCATGGCCAATGCACATTGCGCAGACGCGCTCGTGTGCATCTCGAACTGCGACAAGATCACGCCCGGCATGCTGATGGCCGCCATGCGACTGAACATCCCGGTGGTGTTCGTCTCAGGCGGACCGATGGAGGCCGGCAGGATCCAGAACCGGGATTCGAAGTCCCAATCCATCGAGATACGCAAGCTGGACCTGGTGGATGCGATGGTCATGGCCGCCGACAGTCGCATGACGGACGCCGAGGTCGCCGAAGTCGAACGGTCGGCCTGCCCGACCTGCGGCTCGTGCTCGGGCATGTTCACCGCGAACTCGATGAACTGTCTGACCGAGGCGCTAGGCCTCTCATTACCGGGCAATGGCACGCTCGTGGCCACGCATGCGGACCGCGAACAGCTCTTCCGCCGGGCCGGACGGACGATCATCGAACTCTGCCGCCGCCACTATGAAGGCGATGACGCCTCGGTGTTGCCGCGCGCCGTCGGCGTCAAGGCCTTCGAGAACGCCATGACGCTTGACATCGCCATGGGCGGATCAACCAACACGATCCTGCACTTGCTGGCGATCGCGCAGGAAGCCGGGATCGACTTCACGCTCAAGGACATCGACCGCCTGTCGCGGCAGGTGCCGCAGCTCTGCAAGGTCGCCCCCAACACGGACAAGTTCCACATCGAGGACGTACACCGTGCCGGCGGGATCATGGCAATCCTGGGCGAGTTGGACCGCGCCGGAAAACTGCACACCGATGTGCCGACCGTTCACAGCTCGACGCTCAAGGACGCGCTGGCGGCGTGGGACATCGCGCACGCGCCATCGGCCGAGGTGCAGACCTTCTACCGTGCCAGCCCAGCCGGTATTCCGACACAAGTGGCCTTCAGCCAGTCGACGCGATGGGCCAGTCTGGATCTCGACCGTTCCCATGGCTGCATCCGGTCGCAGACGCATGCCTACTCCCAGGATGGCGGTCTGGCCGTTCTCTACGGCAACATTGCCGCCGACGGCTGTGTCGTCAAGAGCGCGGGCGTCGATCCGGGACTTCTCGTCTTCGAGGGTGTCGCTCACGTCACGGAATCGCAGGATGCGGCCGTCGCCGACATCCTCGCCGACAAGGTCAAGCCCGGTGACATCGTCATCGTGCGCTACGAGGGACCCAAGGGCGGACCGGGCATGCAGGAGATGCTGTATCCGACCAGCTACATCAAGTCCAAGGGCCTCGGAAAATCGTGTGCGCTGCTCACGGATGGACGCTTCTCGGGTGGCACCTCCGGCCTGTCGATCGGCCATGTGTCGCCAGAGGCCGCGGCGGGCGGTGCGATCGGGCTCGTCAGGGATGGCGACCGGATCCGGATCGACATCCCGAATCGCAGCGTCCGCTTGCTGGTGTCGGACGAGGAACTCGCAGCCCGCAGAGAGGCCCAAGACGCTGTTGGCTGGCGCCCGGCGCACAAGCGCGAGCGACAGGTGTCGGCCGCATTGAAGGCCTATGCAATGCTGGCCACCTCTGCAGACAAGGGAGCGGTCCGAAACCGCTCGTTGCTGGAAGACTGACCGAACCAGGCGAGCGAATCTGGGGCTGGACTACCATCGAAAACGCTAGCCCCGGATGCGGGCCGGCGGACACGGAAACCAAGCCAGCAAGGGTCATGAAGAAGGCGATGAAAGTCGACAAGCGCGAGAAGGCCGGGACGGACGAGGCGGAGGCCCGTACCTACGCGGCACCGGCCCTTGAGAAGGGACTCGACATCCTGGAGGCGCTGTGCCTCAGCGAGCATCCTCTGACCCAGAAGGAGATCGCTCAACGGGTCGACCGCAGCGTCGGCGAAATCTACCGGATGATTGCTTGTCTGGTGGATCGCAACTACCTGCGGCTCGTCGATGCCAACACGTATGGCATCACCACCAAGCTTTTCGAACTGGCCCATGTCCACTCGCCAACGCAGCGATTGCTGATCGAGGCGGCGCCTTTGATGAAGCGGCTCACGAATCAGCTCGACCAGTCCTGCCACCTCACGGTCTATGGCAACGGAAAACAGCTGGTCCTGCACAAGGTCGATACACCCAACGGCATGGGTTTCTCGATCCGCGCCGGAGCAGAGATCGATGTGTTGATCTCGTCGTCCGGACGAGTGCTGCTGGCATTCCAGGACGCGGAGACGCGCAAGTTGCGCATCGAGGAATCACTGGCACGAAGCCCCGGCCAGGCGAATCCGCAAATCGACACCATCCTAGACACCATCCGCGCCCGAGGTCACGAATCCGTCCCCAGCGGTCAGGTCCGTGGCCTCTATGCCATCAGCTTTCCGATCCTCGACACCCAGGGGCATGCGATCGCCTCGATGACGGTGCCCTACACCGAAAGGCTCGACCAGACTCCGGGACCTTCGATCCAGCAGGCCACCGAAGCCCTTGACCTGACGTCCCGCCAGCTCTCGGCGCGCATCGGTGGCTCAGGCCTGCGCGCCGAGCTGGGCGCACCGCCACTCTCACCCTGAGACGCAAGGCGCGCCCCAGGTTCAGACCATGCCAAAGCGTCGCCGGACGTCGTCGGCGGCGTGCCGGATGTGCAGCGACAGACCGAGTGCGGCCATGTGGTTGCCATTTCGCCCGAGGATCACCTGCGCCTTGGGCAGGAACACCGCCTCCTCATGGCTCGCATGGGCCAGATAAGCGCGGATGAGTCCGGCCACGTCGGCACGGTCCAGCGGCGACAGGATCCCGTTGGCGATGGCCTCGATGGCAGGCAGCAGGCGACGGAAGGTCGACTCCAGTTGCCGGTGCTCCGAGGTCAGCCGCGCGATCAGGCGCTCGACGTCCTCGCGCTCGGCCCCTGGTGTTGCGCTGGCGAGCACAGCGGGGAACAGGTCGATCTCTTCGTCACGGTGATGCTGGACGATCACATCGCGAAAGAACGCCTCGACCTCGCTGGCCACTTGACGCGCCTTGCGAGCCAGATCGACCATCGAGGGCAACTCACCGAGGTCCTGGAGCACCTGCACGATGCCGGCATGGCAATCGGCAAAGGACTGGACCGGTTCGTCGCCGGGCGAACGCGGAGCCTCATTCATCGTTCACTCCCGGGCGTCGGGTCGATCGATCGATGCAGCTGAAGTGCTCGACCTTCGGCGGCTGCGCGAAGAAGTCGCCGACCAGGCCGCGCCATTGCGCAAACAGGGGCGAACCCCGGAAGCCCACCGTGTGGTCCTCCACCGTCTCCCAACGCAGCAGCAGCACGTAGCGTTCCGGCGTCTCGATGCAGCGCTGCACCTCATGGCCCAGGAAGCCTCGGGCCTGCGGAAAGACCTCGTGCAGGCCCTTGTTCAACGCCTGCTCGAACTCCGAAGCGCGGCCCGGTTGGACGTGGATGTCGGCGATCTCGAAAATCATGTTGGCAGCCTTCACAAGTGAGAACACGCGATCAGTTCGTGAACCGGTCAGCGTCCGAGCCGATGGCCACGGTCTCACCCGTGGCCACAAAGGTGCGCGTCACGTCCGGCGTGCCATACACCACCAGCACCCAGGCTGGTGCGTCACCGACGTTGACCAGTTCATGTTCGACGCCAGCCGCGATGAAAGTCGAGTCCAGGCGGCCACAGACCTGCTCGCGTTCGCCCAGGCGGATCTTCACGCGGCCTTCCAGCACGGTCACCTGTTCCTCGGCATTGTGGACATGGGGCGGCGCTGGCACGCCGACCGGGAGCATCGTGATGCCCGTGTGCATGGCGCGCGCGCCCTGCTTCCGGCCGGCGATCGGGTAGTTGACGATGCCATTGCCGCGAGAAACTTTCGGCAGGGTGTCGAAGGGAAGGAAATGCGCGTGGTCGCTCATGTCGGGTGTCCGGTTCGAATCAGTGGATGTGCGCGCCACCGTTGACGTCCAGCGTCGCGCCGGTCACGAAGCCGGACAGGTCGGACGCGAGGAACAGGCAGGCACCCGCCGCTTCGCGTCGTGCGCCGATGCGCTTGAGCGGGATGGCATCGACGATGCCCTGCAAGCGATCGGGCGGCAGGCTGTCCAGCATGGGCGAATCGATCATGGCCGGGCAGATCGCGTTGGCCCGGATGCCCTTCGCGCCGAACTCGCGGGCGATGCTGCGGGTCAGGCTCAGCATGCCGCCCTTGGATGCGGCGTAGTGCGGGCCGCCGACCAGCCCGCCGCCCCGCTGCGCGGCCAGCGATGCGACGTTGACGATCGTCCCGGCGCGACGTTCGGTGAACACGCGCAGGACGCTCTGGCAGAGGTGGAACGCCCCCTTGAGATTGACGTCCAGCATGCGATCGAGTTCGTCCGCACCGATCTCCAGCAGCGGCGTCGACTTGACGATGCCCGCCGCATTCACCAGGCAGTCGATGGTGCCGTGCAGGTCGAGCGTCCTGGCGACAAGGCGGTCGCAGTCCTCCGCCTGGGTGACGTCACAGCGCCAACCCTGCACCTCGGCCGGACGACCCAGGTGATGCTCGATTGACGCACGCAGGCTGGCCACCAGCGCGTCGTCCAGCATCACGTCGGCCAGCACGACCTTGGCACCGTGTTCGGCAAAGAGTTCAGCCGTGGCGTAGCCGATGCTGCGCAGCGAACCTGCACCGGCAATGACGCACACCTTGTCCTTCAACAGCATCTGGATCTTTCTGGAATTCGGATGGACAGACGTCGGATCAAGCGACCGGCAGCTCGTGCGCGATCCAGTCGAGCAAGGAGGCCTGATGTGGCGCCCAGCCCAGTTCCCGACGGGCTCGCGCCGCACGCATGCGGCTGTTGCCACCGAAGGAGAACCGCGCGCGGGCCTCGCCCCATTGGCGGACGGCCTCGTCAACAGGCACCGAGACGACACCCGGCAAGCCCAGTCGGCTGGCAATGGCAGCACCGACGTCGCTGAACGCCGCCTCGCCGTTTTCGGCGAAGTAGAACGAGCCAGCTGGTGCCCGGTCGAATGCCAGCAGGTAAAGCTCGACCAGGTCATCCAGGTGGACGTTTGACCAGACGTTGCGCCCCGAGCCGACGATCTCGACGACACCGCGCTGGCGAGCATTCGCGGCCAGGAAGGGGACCTGAACGCTGTCGCGCTTGAGACCGCGTCCGAGGCCATAGACCAACCCGGGACAGATCACCACCGAACGCACGCCCTTGGCTGCGGCGCCAAGCACGGCCAGATCGATGTCCCGACGGGCTTGCTTGAGCGGATGCACGACCAGCGGTGCATCCTCGTCGATCACGTGGTCCGAGAGGCGTTCGCCGTGGGCATCGTCGGCCACGATGCTGGAACCGCTGGTGTGCAGCAGCAACTTGCCCGATCCGGACAGTGCATCGACCAGGGACAGGGCCGAGGGCGCATGGTCCGCGCTGGCGGTGTGGATCACGCCGTCGGCCGCACGGGCCTCGCGTGCCAGCAGGTCGGCGTCGTCGATCGAGCCGATGACCGGGTCGATGCCGGAAGCGGCCAGCAATGCGCCGGTCCGGTCGTCGCGCGTCAGGCCACGCACACGGTGGCCCGCCAGGATCAGCGCCTGTGCGACCGATCCGCCGATGTAGCCGCTGGCGCCGGTGATGAAGACGGTGTTCAAGCGGGCTCCTTCACTTCATGAAACCAGTCGAGAGACCGGGGATGGCCGCGACCAGCACGGTGCCTACCAGCAAGGCCGCGATGTAGCCGAGGATGGGACGCATGCCAGCGCTCGGGCTGACGCGGCTGATGGCGCAGGCGGCGTAGTAGCCGACGCCGAACGGCGGCGCGAACAGGCCAATTCCCATCGCCAGCACGACCACCATCGAGTAGTGGACGTCGTGGACGCCGAACTGCCGCGCGATCGGGAACAGCAGCGGCCCGAAGACCACGATGGCCGGAATGCCCTCCAGCACGCTGCCCAGCACCACGAAGGCCAGGATGGACACGGCGAGGAAGCCGGCAGTGCCTCCCGGCAGCTGCGACATCGCCTCGGCAAGCTGGCGTGAGAATCCCGATTGCGTCAGGGCCCAGGCCATGCCCGTGGCCGTGCCGATGATCAGCAGGATCGCGCCCGACAACGCGGCAGTGTCGACCAGTGCCGGCCAGATCTTGCGGACATCGAGCTGCCGATAGAGCACCGCGCCGGCGATCAGGGCATAGACGATGCCGATGGTGGAGACCTCGGTGGCCGTCGCCACGCCTTCCACGACCGCCGCCCGGATGATGAAAGGCAAGGCCAGTGCCGGCGCCGCCACCGCAAGCGTGCGCAAGATCTGCCGGCCGCTGGCGCGCTCGCCGACGGCCAGGTCCAGCCGGCGGTTGCGCCACCAGACAACGGCACATAGCAGCAGGGCGAGCACCAGGGCCGGCACCAGACCGCCCGAGAACAGCGCCGCGATCGAGATGCCGGTGACCGACCCGATGGTGATCAGCACGATGCTCGGCGGGATGGTCTCGGTCTGCGCGCCGGTCGCAGCCAGCAAGGCCACCATCTCGCCATCGTCGACGCCACGCTTGCGCATCTCGGGGAACAGCACCGGTGCGATGGCCGCCATGTCCGCCGCCTTTGATCCCGAGATGCCGGAGACGAGGTACATGCCGCCGACCAGGACATAGGACAGGCCGCCACGCACATGGCCCAGCAACGAGGCCAGGAAATGCACCATTGCCTTGGCCATGCCCGTCAGTTCCAGCACGACACCGAGGAAGATGAACAGCGGCACCGCGAGCAGCACCAGGTGCGACATGCCCTCGTCCATTCGTCCGACGATGACGATGGTCGGCTTGCTCGTGGCCAAGGCGATGTAGCCGAAGGTCGCGAGTCCGAAGGCAAAGCCGATCGGCACGCCGGCCAGCACCAGCAGCGCCACGATGAAGACGAAGAAGATCAGCAGGTTGAAGTTGCCGAGATCCTGGAACCAGGGCGCGAGCAGGCGCAGGCCGCCCGCGACGACCACCGCCAGCAGGCCGGCCAGCGCCAGCCGTCGCCAGTCGGTGACCTCGGCGAGCTTCAGGATGGCCGCCAACCCCATCAGGGCCACGCCGACCGGCAAGGCTGCCGCACGCCACGCGTTGGAGATGCCCATCGACGGCGTGGTCACGATCGCCTCCTCGGATGCGAACTCGTAGGACGGATGGGCGATCAACAGCAGGAAGACGCCGGCCGCCACAACACCGAACAGGTCCAGGAAGGCGCGTGTCTCGACCGATGCCATGTCGACCAGTGCCGTCATGCGCATGTGGGCCGAACGGCGGAAGGCGATCACGGCGCCCAGCATCGCCAGCCACAGGAAGAGCATCGCGGCCAGTTCGTCGGACCAGGTCAGCGGCTGATGCAGCGCATATCGGCTGACAACGCCGGAGAAGAGCACCACGATCTCGGTCAGCACCAGCAAGGCAGCAGGCACCTCGGTGATCAGCCCCAGGATGCGGTCGGCGTGTTGGACGCCACGGCGCCAGGCCGTGTCCGGCGATGGGGAGGACCGCGAACGATCAGGGCTCGAATGGGGATCCACGTGCGGGCTCCAGTGGCGGATCGGTGCACACGCGTGGTCGGCACGCGCGGCACGAGGGAGGAATGACAGGTCGAAGGGGCTGGCCGACCCGGGCGGATGACCAGCCCTGCGCGCGTCGGTCAGGCCAGCTTGCCGCTGTACTTCTCGAGCAGCGCCCACGCCTCGGGCCCGAACTTCTTCTGCCACTCGACGTAGAAGCCCGACTTCGACAGCACCTCGCGGAACGGGCGCACGTCGACCTTGTTGAACTGCATGCCCAGGCCCTTGAGCTTGGTCTCCAACGAGGCCGTCAAGGCATCGTGCGCGGCACGCTGCTTGAGCGCATGGGCCTCGAAGATGCGGGAGGCCAGCGCGCGCAGGTCATCCGGCAGCGCGTTCCAGTTGCGCTTGTTGCCCACCAGCGTGAAGCAGTCCCACATGTGCGAGGTGTAGGAACAGTACTTCTGCACCTCGTAGAGCTTGGTCGCATCGATGGTCGGCAGCGAGTTCTCCTGGCCGTCGACGACCTTGGTCTGCAGGGCGGTGTAGAGCTCGCCGATTGGCACGGTGGCCGGGGAGGCATCCAGACCCTTGAACAGCGAGGTCAGGATCTGGCTGGCCGGCACGCGGATCTTCAGGCCCGCCAGGTCCTTGGGCTCGACGATGGGCTTGGACGCCGTGGTGGTCTGGCGGAAGCCGTGGTCGAAGACCTTGCCGATCGGCACCAGATTGATCTTGTCGAAGGCCCCGCGAATATGGGCGCCCAGGTCACCGTCCATCGCCTTCCAGACCGTGGCGTAGTCGGGGAATGCGAAGGCGATCGTGTTGATCGAGGTCACGGGCACGAGGTTGCCCCAGATCGTCCCGGCGGTGCAGACGAAGTCGATGGCGCCGGAGCGGACCTGAGAGACCGTGTCGGTGTCGCTGCCGAGCTGGCCATTCGGGTAGACCTCGATCGTGAGGCGGCCGCCCGATTCCTTGCCGATGTCGGCGCAGGCCGCCTTCAACGCTGCGCTGGTCGGATGGGTCTCGGGCAAGGAGATCGCGATCTTCAGGTTGAACTTGCCGGACTGGGCCATGACGGCGCCCGGGACGAGGGCGCTTGCGGCCACGGCAGCGAACTGGCGCAGGGCTGCGCGACGACCCGACCCGATGGGGCCGGCGATCAGGTTCTGCTCTTCTTGCATGTCATGTCTCCTGGGTTCTGGTCGTCGATCAGCGGTTGAACACGCCGGGCTGGTGGACCTCGATGACGTGGCCGTCGGGGTCATGCAGAAAGACCTGGTGCCAGCCGGGAATCGCCCAGCAGCCGTAGTCCGAATAGCGGATGCCGAGCTGGTCGCACTTGCGCATGAAGCCCTGGATGTCATCGGTGCGGAAGCAGAAGTGGCCGTGACCCATCGGGTTGACGAACTGCTTCATCTTGAAGCCGGTGTTGAGGTCGCGCTCGGACCAGTGGAACTCGATGGCGCCATCGGTCAGGAAGTCAACGTTGCCGGTGTAGGCGCGGTCCTCGCGAATGCCGCTCACCACGGTGTGTTCCTTGTCGTTGATCGTGCCGAGCTCGAACAGCGTCTTGTAGAACTGGGTCAACCGGGGCAGGTTGTCCGTGCAGATGTTCATGTGGTGGAACTTGAAGTTCATGCCGATCCTTGGTGAGTGGAAAGAAGCCGCGACGGGCCGGGCGCAGACAGTCGTCGAGGGGCATCTGCTGGGCAGCAGTTTTGCATCCATGAACTTTTCCATGCACCAGTGAAAACCATTAGCTCATGACTTTGACGGATTCGGCCAATTTCACCGAGACTCTTCTTCACCAACAAATACTCGTCTTCATTGATGATCCAAGAACGGCCATGATCGACGCCTCCATCCCGAATCCTGTTGCGAGCGACATCCCCTCGGTGAAACGCACCGAGGCCTGCTCGCTGGCCAGCGCCCGGCGGGTCGCGGCCATGCTGGACATCGATCCGGACGAGGTGGCCGCCAGCCAGCCCCTGCCGCGTGGCTGGCACTTTTTCCTGCTGGCCGCCGACACACGCCGCTCCGCGCTGCGCCGCGACGGTTTTCCGGGCCTCGGCGTGCCCATGCCCGACTTCGGTCTGCCCCGCCTGATGCTGGGTGGCCGGACCGTCGCCCTTCTCGACGACATCCGGATCGGCGAAACCGTGACCCGGCACAGCAGCGTGCGAAACGTCGCCCACAAGTCGACGGCATCGGGGCCGATGGCGGTGGTGACGCTGGCGCATGAACTGCACCGTGATGGCCAGGCGCAGCCGGCGCTGGTCGAGACGCAGACCTACCTGCTGTTGCCGGCCCGATTGGCGGGGTCGTCGCCTGCGGCTGAAGCTCCGGCCGTGATCGCCCCGGTGCAGGCTGCCCATCACAGGACCGTCACGCCCGACGACACACTGCTGTTCCAGTACTCGGCGCTGGGCTTCAACTCGCACCGCATCCACGTCGATCGCGAACATGCCCGGCAGGTCGAAGGCTTTCCCGACCTGGTGGTCAATGGCGGCCTGTCGACCCTGCTGCTCACGGAGTTCCTGCGACGCGATCTCGGGGCCGTGGCCCGCACCCTGAAGGCCCGTCACGTGACACCGCTGTACTGCAACCGGCCGGTGACGCTGTGCGCCGACCCGGTCGAAGGCGGCTGGCGGCTGCGGGCCCTTGACGACCAGCATCGCCTGGCCGTCGAACTGGAGGTGACGGTCTGATGGCCTTCGAACCGCTGAAGGGTGTACGTGTCCTGGATCTGACCTCCGTGGTCGTGGGGCCCGTCTGCACCTGGCGCTTGAGCCAGTACGGCGCGGAGGTCGTGAAGCTCGAGAGCCCCGAAGGCGACCTGATGCGCGGACTGGGCGGCCAGTCGCCGACGGGCCAGCATTCGGGCACCTACCTGCACTTCAACCGCGGCAAGCGCAACGTCTGCCTGGACATCAAGAAGCCGGAGGCGCGCGAAGCGCTGGACCGCCTGATCGCCTCATCCGACGTCATCGTCGCCAACATGCGGCCACAGGCCCTGGCGCGGCTGGGCATCGATCCGGACAGCGTGCGCGCGAAACATCCGGACAAGGTCTATTGCCTGATCACCGGCTACGGCACCGACGGCCCCTACGCTGGCCAGCCGACCTATGACAGCGTCGTCCAGGGCGCCACCGGCATGGCTGGGCTGGCACTGGCCCGGGATGGCCAGCCGAGCTACGTCCCGATGCTGATCTGCGACCACGTCTCGGGCGAGATCGCGGCAGGAGCGGTGCTGGCCGCCGTGCTTCAACGACGCGCCACCGGCGAAGGCTGCAGCCTCGAGATCCCGATGTTCGAGACGATGTCGGCCTTCGTGCTGCAGGAACACCTGGCCCAGCGCAGCTTCGACCCGCCGGTGGGACCGCCCGGCGACCAGCGTCTGCTCAGCCCGCACAACCGGCCGGTGCAGACGGCCGACGGCTGGATCTCGTTCACCGTCAACACCGACCCGCAGGTGCGCGCCTTCCTGGCCGCCACCGACCGGCATGACCTGCTCGGCGACGAGCGCTTCAGCAGCGTCGCCGCCCGCGCCCGCCACGTCGCCGCATGGTTCGAGATCCGGGGCGCGGCGCTGACCCACCGCACCACCGCCGAATGGCTGGCCATCCTGCAGGCGGCCGACATCGCCGTGCAGGCCTGCCACACGCTGGACACGCTGCCGCAGGACCCGCACCTGCAGGCCGTCGGCCTGCTCGGCTGGGAAGACCACCCGACCGAGGGCCGCACCGCCACGATCCGGTCGACCGTGCGCTTTGACGGCAACTACCCGCCGCTGCGCGACCCGGCAAGGCCGCGTGGCGCGGACAACCGGTCGCTGTTGTCCGAACTGGGCTATTCCGACGATCAGATCAGCGCGCTCCAGGCATCGGGCGCCGCACGCACGCCAGGGTCAGCCCAAGGCTGAGCCGGAGAACCGACACACCACAGGAGACAGACATGGGCAAGAGACTGCAAGGCAAGGTCGCCGTCATCACCGGCGGCGGCGGGGGCATCGGCTCGGCCGCTGGCCGGATCTTCTGCGAGGAAGGCGCGCGGGTGGCCCTGGTCGACCAGAGCGAGGACGCCGTGGCCTCGGCGGTGCACGAGATCCGGCAGGCGATGCCGGATGTCGAGGTGCACGGCCTGGTGGCCGATCTCGGCGTGGAAGCCGAGGCCGATCGCGTCATCGGCGAGGTGGTCGCGCGTTTCGGCGGCATCGACGTGCTGGTCAACAACGTCGGCATCCGCCGCTACGAGGCGGTGGCCGATGCGCCGTGGGAGACCTGGGACGCGATCGTCCGCGTCAACCTGCTGAGCTTCGTGTCGATGACCCGCGCCGCCCTGCCCTACCTGCGCCGCTCCGGCCGGGGCAGCATCGTCAACACCTCTTCGACCTACGCGGTCTACGGCCGCAAGGGCATGGGTGCCTACGACGCCACCAAGGCCGGCGTGCTGGCCCTGACCCGCACGCTCGCCTTCGAGGAAGGCGAACACGGGGTGCGCGCCAACGCGATCTGCCCAGGCTTCACGCGCACGCCCTTCCACGTCCAGCGCCTCGGCGCGAAGGTGGTCGACGACCTGGTGCCGCCCTGCGTCATGAAGCGCTGGGCCGACCCGTCCGAGATGGCCTACCCGATGCTCTGGCTGGCTTCCGACGAGGCGTCCTACGTCACCGGCGCGACCTTGATGATCGACGGCGGCCTGCCGGCCTGAGGTGTTCCGGCACCAAGATAATGGCGCCTGAGACAAGGTGCCCGCCGCTCTGGCGGGCGCGCGCAAGGCTGGAGCGGATCGATGAACGTGGACAAGAACGAAACGACACCGGTGGTCGATGCCGAGAGCCGGTCCTACTCGGCGCCGGCGCTTGAGAAGGGTCTCGATATCCTGGAGACCCTCTGCCGCAGCGAGCACCCGATGACCCAGAAGGACATCGCGAACGTGCTGGGACGCAGCGTGGGCGAGATCTACCGGATGATGGCCTGCCTCGTGAACCGGAACTACGTGACGCTGGTCGACGAGAACAGCTACGGCATCACCACCAAGCTCTTCGAGCTGTCGCACGTCAACCCGCCGACTCACCGGCTGCTGTTCGAGGCCGCACCGGTGATGCAGCGCCTGGCTGGCGAGCTCGACCAGTCCTGCCACCTGACCGTCTACGGCCAGGGCAAGCAGGTGGTGCTGAGCAAGGTCGACACGCCCAGCGGCATGGGCTTCTCGGTGCGCGCGGGTGCCGAACTCGACGTGCTGATCTCCGCCTCCGGCCGCGTCCTGCTGGCCTTCCAGGACGACGAGACCCGCAAGCTGCGCATCGAGGAGTCGCTGCAGCGCCGACCCGAGCAGGCCGACCCGCAGATCGACAGCATCCTCGAGAAGATCCGCGTCGCCGGCTACGAGTCCATTCCGAGCGTGCAGGTGCGCGGCCTGTGGGCCGTCAGCTTCCCGGTCCTGGACACCCAGGGCCGCGCCATCGCGGCCTTGACGGTGCCCTACGCCGAACGGATCGACCAGACCCAGCGCAAGTCCATCCCCGAGGTGACCGAAGCCCTCGGAGCGGCGGCGCGCAACCTGTCCAGCCGGGTCGGCGGCATGGTGTCGGCGAGTGCGCTGGAGCCGGGTGAGCGGGACAGCACGACGCGGAAGGCCAGTCGCAACGGGCATCGTTGACGTGCGATGCAAGGGCTCGCCCCGATCGCGGCCAGACGACTCGACAGGCATCGTGCAAGGCGAGGAGGAAATCCGATGTCAGACCGAGCCGAAATCGACGCCGGGCGCGATGCGATCTGTGCGCCGTCCGACGTCGCTCGACGCGCGTCCGGTGAGCCCGAGTTCGTGCTGCCGCCCCACTGGGCCGGACTGCCTCTGGCCGTCTTTCCGATTCCCACCGACTCGGAGCGTGGTCCTGCCCATGTCCGCGCACCCCTCGTCCTGATGGCATTGCGTGGCAAGGGTCGGCGCTGGTACCACTTCGGCGCGCGCACGGTGGAGTTGTCCACCCAGCCGGGCATGCTTGAACTGTATGGCCGAGATTTCCAGCGCAGTGGTGCGCGCTGGCTCGGCGAGCCCGGCAAGACGGTCGGGGTTCACCTGTCGCCCGATCTGGTGAAGTCCCTCGCGCCGGAGTCGTCGTCATTCGACCTCAGGACGACCCACGAAGTCTTCGATCCGAAGCTTCAATGGCTGGTTCAAGAGCTTCTGGAAGAAGCTGAACGTGGCGCCCCGAACGGCTCGCTCTACGCTCAAGGCCTGTCCTGTTCGCTGCTGGGCCGACTCGCGGCGCACTACGGCGCGCCGATCGAGGTCGCACCGCCGGGACAGCTCTGCCGGGCGGATCGGGAGCGTGTCATTGAACACATCGATGCCCATCTCGGTGCGGACCTGAGCATCGAGGCACTGGCCCGTGAGGTCGATCTCAGTCCTCACCACTTTGCCCAATGCTTCAAGGCATCGATGGGGAGGACGCCTCACCGCTACGTCCTGGAGAGGCGGCTCGATCGCGCCCGGACGCTGCTCAAGACGACCACGACGCCGATCTCCGAGCTGGCGCTCGCGCTCGGCTTCTCGAGCCAGTCTCACTTCACGCAGGTGTTCCGTGCCCACTGTGGCGTCACGCCTGCAGTTGCGAGAAAGACCTGAGCACCCGCCCCCCGCTTTTCGACAGGCGCCCCCGTTTCCTGAAAGACCTCGGATACCCGTCTGCCTAACCTCATGGCGAGGTCGCGTCACCCGACCGACCGACTCAAGACGCCAGGAGACCAGACAGATGCATTCCCGGAATTCCCGCTCCCCCCTGTTGGCTGCAGTGAGCATGGCCACGCTGACGCTTGCGGGCTGCGGTGGTGGCAGTGCCCCCGCAGCGACACCCACACCCACGCCCACGGCCACGGCACAGGCCTGCGACGACGGCCTGAAGACCTCGTTCGCGCCAGACGCCAACACCACCGTGCTGTTGGTCAAGTCCTACAACGCCGGTGATTCACTGGCCCTGCCGGGCACGCCTGCATCGCCTACGCCGCCGGTGCTGAGCTCGGGCATGTGCCTGGTCAAGATGGTGGTCGGCCCGGGGAACGCCGGCACCGCCGGGGCCCCATCGACTACCCGGGGCGTGGGAATCGAGGTCTGGCTTCCGACGCAGTCGAACTGGAACGAACGCATCCGCGCCTTTGGCAGCGGCGGCTGGGCCGGCGGGCGGCACACCGACATCACGCGCATCGGCTACGAAGGGGCATCCTTCCAGCCGCTGCACCTGGCCGCCGTGGCCAATGGATACGCCGTCGTGGTGTCCGATCACGGCAAGACCACGGCACCCTATGGCGGCGGCGCCAACGCGTCGTTCCTGATGAACCCGGACGGATCGATCAACCAGGTCTCGTGGCAGGACTTCTCCGAACGCGCCATTCACGAGATGGCCGAGAAGTCGAAGGCCCTGGTCAAGCTGTACTACGCACGAAGCCACAAGTTCGCCTACTGGGACGGTTTCTCGACGGGCGGGCGACAAGGCTTCAAGTCGGCCCAGAAGTTTCCCGGCGACTTCGACGGCATCCTGGCCGGCGCGCCCGCCTTCAACTGGACCAACTTCATCACCAGCGAGATGTACCCGCAGACCGTGATGTGGCGCGATCTGGGCGGTGTCATCGCATCGAGCAAGCTCAATGCCGTCAGTGCATCGGCGACCGCCGCCTGTGACGCAGCCGGACTGGGCTTCATCCTGAATCCCGCATCCTGCCGCTACGACCCGACACAGGACGCCGCAGCGCTCTGCACGACGGCCACCACGTCGGGCGGAACACCAGGCAGCAACGCCGACACCACGAAGTGCCTGAGCCTTGCAGAGGCTCAGGCCGTCAACAAGATCTGGTACGGCCAGACGCAGGACGGCAGTGCACCTGACCCCTTCGTCGACAACGGCAGCGGCACGACCCAGGGCTTCAAGCAACTGTGGTGGGGCTTGACCCGCGGGACGAGCCTCACGAGTCTGGCGGGCACCAACCCGTTCCCGATCTCGTCGGACAACGTGGCGCTGATCCTGCAATCGCCACAGTTCGCGCAGACTGCCCCCGCAACCTTCGTCAATGCAACAGCTGCTCCGGCCGACCGCTGGAGAACCCTGTCCTACGCCGACCTGGCCAACGTGAACGCACTCGGAGTCGGCCTGCAACCATGGTTCAGCAACATCAACACCGACAACCCGAATCTCGCTGCATTCCGCGACAAGGGCGGCAAGATCCTCACCTATCACGGCCTGGCCGATGAGTTGATCACGCCGCAAGGCTCGGTGAACTACTACGCGCGGGTCGAGGCCACGATGGGTGGCAATGCAGAGGTGCAGAAGTTCAATCGCTTGTTCCTGATCCCCGGCATGGGTCACAACACGATCTTCAAGGTCAGTGCGCTGGATCCCGCCACAGGCGCCATCACCGCGACCAGCAAGGTTCCGTTGCCTGCCCTGCCCATCAATGGCGGCACCAACGACCAGCTGTTCTCGGCCCTGCGCAACTGGGTCGAGAATGCGACGCCGCCCAGCCGGATGGACATCAGCTCGTCGGATGCGTCCGTCAGCCTGCCCATCTGCGCGTACCCGAAGCGGGCCGTCTATGGCGGCACCGGCTCGGTCAGGTCGGCGGCCAGCTACACCTGCAATTGAGTGCCTTCTGAGACCATGGCCGGCGTCGCCAGCGGGCACGTCCGGTCATGAAGGACGAGATGCCTGAGGTCATTCGAGCCCTGACGTGCGCGGTGCTGTTCGCCTTCTCGACCCTCGTGTCAGGCGAACCAGCACCGCCGCGCCAGATCAAGTTCGCGATGCAGGGGGCGGCCGGCAGCGCCCAGCACGATGCCGGATTGCGGTTTGCGGACATCGTCAGGGCTCGCAGCCAGGGTCGGCTCGAGATCAGCCTGCATGGCGCAGGGCAGCTCGGACACGACCTGGCCGTCGTTTCCGCCGTGCGCGGCGGGACGATCGAGATGGCCATCCTCAACACCAGCCTGCTTTCCGGTGTGGTGAGGCAGTTGGGCATCCTCGACTTTCCATTCCTGTTCTCCAGCACCGCCGAGGCCTATGCCGTCATGGACGGTCCGTTCGGCCAGAAGCTGCACGACATGCTGGCGCCCCGGGGCCTGGTCGGCCTCTGTTACTGGGGTGTCGGCGTTCGCCACTTCCACAGCGGCAAGCGCCCCATCGTCAGGCTGGATGATCTGCAGGGCATGAAGATCCGTGTCGTCGAGACGCCTGTCTACGTTGACTTCATGTCGGCACTTGGCGCCCAACCCGTTCCCCTGCCCTTCACCGAGCTCTATGCCGCCCTGGAAAGCGGAGCGGTTGACGGTGGCACCCAGCAGGTTTCCACCTTGCTCAGCGCCCGGCTGCATGAGGTCCAGAACTTCGTCACGCTGACCGGACACATCGCCAATCCGCAGTCGGTGATCTTCAGCAAGAAGCTCTGGGACACGCTTCCTCCCGTCGACAGGGACATCCTGCGCGAGGCCGCACTGTCGGTCCGCGCCTACGCCAGGCAAGCCCTGAGCGAGCGCGATGCCCAAGGCGTTGCCATGCTCCAGTCCCAGGGCATGCAGTTCAACGAACTCGGCAGCACGGAACTCGCCCGGATGAAGGCCCTGGCGCAGGTCGTGATCGCCCGACACACGCTGCGGATCGGACCCACGCTGGTCCGTGAACTCGAAGACGCACGGCAAGCCGTCCGGCGCGCCAGGTAAGACCGCCCACGCGGCGGCCCCGGCGCGCCCCTCGCGATTCTCCGGATCAACTCCTAGGGTTAACACCGTTCACATTGATCAGTGGCCTCTCTAACATGAGAATGTTAACGATAACATTCTAACTACCCAATCAGGTTGGCGCATCGATGCCGACCGTCTTTTCTCGTCTGAACATTGAAAGTACGTATGGACGACTACGCCAGCCGGCAACGACAGCCGACCAAGCACCTGATCGGTCTTGGACTGGTGGTGGTATTGCACGTGGCATTGCTCTGGGCCATCAATTCCGGATTGGCGCGAGCTTTTGTCAAGAAAATCAAGGGCCCGGTCGAAGCCGTGATGCTGGAAGAGGCGAAGCCGGATATTCCCCTGCCGCCGCCGCCTCCTCCGCCCCCGCCACCCAAGAACGCGCCGCCACCGCCGCCGCCGCCGGCCTACGTGCCGCCGGTCGAGGTGCAGGTCACCCAGGCGCCGGCCGCCAATGCCATCGCGGCTGTCACCAGTGCGCCACCCAAGGTGGAGGCACCGCCTCCGCCGCCACCTCCCCCGGCGCCCGCGCCCCCGCCGCCGCCGCCTGCGCCTGCCCCGCCACCGGCCGAACCGGTGCGCACCCCGGCGGTGGCCAATGCTTCCGGATGCGAGAAACCGGAATATCCGAGCGCATCCCGGCGACTGGAGGAAGAAGGCACCGTGAGCCTCCGATTCCTGGTGGGCGTCGACGGCAAGGTGGTTCAGGCGGAAATCGAGAAGAGTTCCGGCTTCAAACGGCTGGATGAGGCCGCCCGCATCGGGTTGTCACGTTGCCATTTCAAACCGGCGACGGTCGATGGTAAACCCGAACAGGGTTGGGCGAGCCTGAAATACACCTGGCGACTGGAATAAGCCGGTCTCCGTCGAATCCTGCAGATCCATACCCGCCAAGAATTTCGTTCAATCACGAATGGAGCAACCGATCATGAACTTCAAGAATATGTCCCGCATGTCCGCCAAATGGCTGGCCCTCATGCTGTCGAGCGTCGCCGCCTTTGCCGTTCAGGCCAATGAAGCGGCTGGCGCAGCGGTCGCAGGCGCCGCCGAAGAGAACCCCTACGGCCTCAGCGCGCTCTGGGCCCAGGGCGACTTCGTGGCCAAGGGCACGCTGCTGATCCTGGTGCTGATGAGCATGGGATCCTGGTACGTGATCTTCACGAAGCTGGCCGAGCAGGCCAAGCTCAATCGTCAGGCCGCCGCGACCCGCAAGACCTTCTGGGAGGCCCAGACCGTCGAGCTTGGCAAGGACACCCTGGCGACCGGCAGCGCCTTCCGCTACATCGCCGAGAAGGGCCTGGAGGGTGCCTCCAAGCACACCGGCCTGCTGGGAGCGGTCGACTTCAACGAATGGGTGACGATGAGCATCCAGCGCGCCATCAACAACGTCCAGAGCCGCATGCAGGACGGCCTGGCCGTGCTGGCCACCGTCGGCTCGACGGCACCGTTCGTCGGCCTTTTCGGCACGGTCTGGGGCATCTACCACGCGCTCGTGAAGATCGGCATGTCCGGTCAGGCGTCGATCGACAAGGTCGCCGGCCCCGTCGGCGAGGCGCTGATCATGACCGCCATCGGCTTGGCCGTCGCCGTGCCGGCGGTGCTGGGCTACAACTGGCTCGTGCGTCGCAACAAGGCCGTGATGGAAGAGGTCAACGCCTTCGGTTCCGACCTGCACGCCGTCCTGCTGGGTCAGGCCAAGAAGTAAGCACCTCACGTCCAGGCGCCGCCTCCAAGCGGTGCCTGTTCGCGCGCGCCCACTGGGGAACACAAGATGGCAATGAACCTCGGCCAAGCCGATGACGAGATCATCGGCACGATCAACACGACGCCGCTGGTGGACGTCATGCTGGTCCTCCTGATCATCTTCCTGATCACCATTCCCGTCGTGACGACCTCGGTCAAGGTCGACCTGCCGAAGGAACGCAACACGGTGCGGGAGACCAAGCCCGAGAACGTGATCGTCTCGGTCGACAGCCGGGGCGGGATCTTCCTGTACGACACGCCGATCCGCAACGGCAATGAACTGCAGGAACGGATGAAGAAGTTCGCTGCCATGAAGCCGCAACCGGAAGTCCAGATCCGCGGCGACCTCAACAGCGACTTCGAGTCGGTCGGACGCGTGATGTACGCGATCCAGCGCACCGGCATCGTCAAGGTCAGCTTCATCACCGAACCGAATTGAAGGCACGCACATGGCCATGAACCTGGGTAGTTCGTCGGACGGTGATCTGGAGGTCATCGCCGACATGAACACGACGCCGCTGATCGACGTGATGCTCGTGCTGTTGATCATGCTGATCATCACGATCCCGGCGCAGCTGCACGCCGTCAACCTCGACATCCCTCTGCCCACCAATGCGCCGAAGACGGTCGAGCCGATCGTCGTGCGCATCGATGTCGACGAGACGAGCGCGATCTTCTGGAATGGCGAGCAAGTGCCAGACCGGAACGCTCTCGAGCTGAAGTTGGCCGAATCGGCACGCATGCAACCGCAACCCGAGCTGCACATCCGCTCCAAGGGCAAGGCGAAGTACGAAGCGGTGGCCACGGTGCTGGCCTCGGCCCAGCGCAACGGCCTGAACAAGCTCGGCATCGTCGGTACCGAACTGTTCGCGAACTGACGCCCCCATCGGCCCCGTCGATACCCCACACCGAACAGCATGAAGTCCGCTCGCGCGTCCCTGCAGCTTCTGGCCCTGTTGGCCGCCCTCCTGGCCACCACAGCGGCGCCGGCACAAACGGCCCTGCGGGCCGAGGTCGCCAAGCCGCTGCAGGCCGCCCAGGAATTGATCAAGTCCGGCAACCCGGCGGGTGCGCTGGCGCAGGCCGTGAACGCACGCTCGATCGCCAACCTGAGTGCCTCGGAGCGCATCACGGTCGAACGCGTTGCCGCGACGGCGGCCCTGCACGCCAAGGACAACGCCAGCGCCATCGAGGCCCTTGCCTACCTGAGCGGCGAGGCCTCCGTGCAACCGGCCGAAAGGCTGACGTTCCAGGAGATCCTCATCGGCCTGCAGCGCGCGCAAGGTGACCTGCCAGGCCTGTCGCGCACCGCCAGGCTGTACCTCGATCAGGGCGGTGCGAAGGCGGGCATCCGGGCGCTCTACCTGCAGTCGCTGTCGGCCCAGAAACGCCACGCGGACATCGTCGACTACCTCAGGCCCCTGCTGGCCGATGACCGTCAGTCGACGCTGACCGAACCCGAGGTCACCGCCCTGGCGCTGGCCCAGCAGGCATTGGGCAACGATGCCGGCTACTACGACGCGCTCAAGCGCCTGGTCGCTGTCGCACCGACCAACCCGGACTATTGGCGCGAGGTGCTCGCACAGCTGAGGGAAAGGCCCGGCTTCGATCCGCGTCATGAACTTGACGTGGTCCGGCTCATGGCGCATCGCCGGCTGCTCAGCGGTGCCGATGCGCATCTGCAGCACGCCCAGCTCGCGTTGAAGGCCGGTTATCCGCTGGAGGCCGCACGTGTCCTCGAAGCCGGTGAAGCCGCCCAGGCTTTCGTCTCTGCCGCCGATCGGCAGAGCCTCGCCAAGCTGCGTCTGACGGTTCAGAAGAAGGTGGCAGAGGACGCCCCGCAGATCAAGGCGCTGGAAGCAGCGACGACGGCGCCGCAGCATGCCGAACTGGCGGAGATCCTCGCGTCGAAGGGCGATCACGCCAGCGCCATTGCCCTGTATCGACAAGCGCTTCAAGGCACCGGCCTGCGCCGAGAGGACGAGTTGCGCCTGCACCTGCTCGTGTCGCTCGAACTGGCCGGCCGACGGCAGGAGGCACGGGAGATTCTTTCGTCCCTCAAGCCCGGCAGCACCGCACGTGAACTCGGGGTCCTCTGGACCGCGCCGAACTGAACCCCACGACACCACGCACGACACCACGCACGGGACCCCGCATGGACTTCACCGCCACGAACGTCGACAACCCGCATCCGGACCTCGTCGAGATCCCTCTGGGCGACGTGCCCGATGCTGCGGCCGATCAGTGGACCGAATTCAATGGCGACCGCGTGGTGCGAAATGTCCGGCAAGGCACGCTGACCGCGTTCCATCCGCCGGCTGGTGTCATCGCGCGAGGCGAGGCCGTCATCGTGGCGCCCGGTGGCGGCATGCTCGTGCTGGCGATGGCGCATGAAGGCTTCGATGTGGCGCGCCACCTCGCGAACCTGGGCTACACGGCCTATGTCCTGAAGTACCGGGTACAGCCAACACCACCGGAGGCCGACAGATTCGCGCAGGCCTGCCAGGCCTTCTATCAGGACAAGATGTCGCGCGGCTTTGGCAAGGCAGAGGCCCATCTCGAGACCGCACCGGCTGTCGACAACCTGATCTCGGCGGTCGACTGGATCCGCCAGCACGAGTCACCGGCCACGGGCAAGGTCCACGTTGTCGGCTTCTCGGCCGGCGCCAAGGTCTGCATCGATGCACTCGACCGGTTCGGCACGCGCCCGCCGCTGGCCTCGGCCGGCCTGATCTATTTCAGCCTCGACGATCCGCCATTGAACGGCTCGCACCTGCCGCCGCTGTTCACGGTGCTGGCCAACGACGACCCGCTGTTCGCGCGCGGTGGATTCGGCCTGCTGCAGACGTGGCGTGACGCCGATCGGCCGCTCGAGTTCCACCTCTTCAAGGCGGGCGGCCACGGCTTCGGCAACCGCCGGCAGGGCACGACCTCCGACCAATGGCTGACCTTGTACGAAGCCTGGCTCGATTCCGGCATCTGAACCTTGGATACCCCTGTGAACATGAGCACCACTCCCGGCATGAACGAACACAACGACGGTCGCGCCACCCTGCGCTACGTGAAGGCCGGCCATGGCGACGAGACGCTGTTGCTGGTCCACGGATTGGGTTGCTCGTCAACGGAGTGGTCCGAGAACATCGAGCCCCTGTCGCGCCGGATGACGGTGATCGCGGTCGACCTGATCGGCTTCGGCAGCAGCGACAAGCCCACCGACTTCGACTACACCGCCCGCAGCCAGGCCCGCCGACTGCTTGCCTTGATGGACGCACTGGGCGTCGACGGCTTTCACGTCGCGGGCAACTCGTTCGGCGGCAAGGTCGCGATCGAGATGACCGACCTGGCCGCACACCGGATCAGATCGCTCACACTGGTCGACTCGGCCGGCGCCGGTCGCGAGGCGCCCAAGCCGATGCGCCTGAGCACCCTGCCCCTGCTGTGGCGCTTCATGCGCCAGCCGAGCTACGACGAGTTCAAGCAAGGGTGGCAGGCCGCGTTCCACGACCCGAAGAAGCTCACCGAAGCACGCGTGCAGCAGAAGTTCTTCGACGCCCAACCGCTGCAGGCGCAGCGCAGTCACCGCCAGACGGTCGTCGCCATGATGAACGTCTGGGGTTTTCGCCAGCATGATCTGGAAGCCCTGGAAAGGATGACCCGGGCGATCCGCTGCCGGACCTTGATTGTCTGGGGCCGACAAGACCTGTTCCTGCCGGTGAGCCATGCCGAAATCTTCAAGGCGCGCATTCCGGGCGCCACGTTGGAGATCTTCGAGGAATGCGGGCACGCACCGCAGATCGAGCGGCCCGAACTTTTCAACCCGCTGCTGGAAAAGTTCATTTTTGCCAATTGAAGCCCTGAGGCACCGTTTTGACCGCGGCCGTGCGAGACGGCCACAAACTCAGCGGTCTCGCCCGGGATAACACCAATGTCAGGCATCTTCCGGTGTCCTAGCATCTCGAAATGTTATCGTTAACACGAAGTGTTGGCGGAACATGCCACGAATACTTTCCGACCCCATGGAGACAACGATGATGATTTTCCAGAAGCGACCGTTGGTGGTCGCGGTGCTGGGCGCTTTGGCAGCCCAGGCGTCCTTCGTCGCCAATGCCCAGAGCAATGACGCGGCAGGCCAGGACGCCGAAGTCGTGGTGACCGCCAACAAGGTCACCCAATCTGCCCTGAAAGTGGGCGCATCGCTGTCGGCGGTGAGTTCGGACGACATCCGTGAAAAGGGTGTGTCCGACGCCAAGGCGCTGACCGACCTGATGCCCAACACGCAGATCAGCCAGGCCGGCAACAGCAGCGTGGTGGTCAACATCCGCGGCATCGAGAACACCAACACCACGGCGCTGGGCGAGCCGGCAGCGGCCTTCCACATCGACGGCATCTACCTCGGTCGCATGTCGGGCGCGGGCTCCGCGTTCTACGACATCGAGCGCGTCGAGGTGCTGCGCGGCCCGCAGGGCACGCTGTACGGCCGCAACGCCAACGCGGGCGTCGTCAACGTCATCCCCAAGGCCCCGACCAGCAAGCGCGAGGGTTTTGTCTCGGTCGACGTCGGCAATCTCGGCCAGAAACGCGTCGACGGCGCCTACAACCTGCCGGTGAACGATGCACTGGCGCTCCGCGCCGCGTTTTCGACCAACCGCCGTGATGGTTATTCGGAAACCAAGACGGCAACCAACGGTTTCACCGAGAACCAGGACAGCGTCCACACCGACTCGTTCCGGCTGCAGGGTCTGTTGAAGGTTTCGGCATCGACCAGCCTGAGCCTGTCCTACGACCAGAGCACCAACAAGACGACCGGCCCGAATTATTACAACCTGACCACCGGCGGGATCCCGACGAAACTGGTCGACTCGAATGTCCTGATCCAGGGCCGTTTCAACGACAAGACCTCCGGGATCAAGTCCGAACTGAAGTCGAATCTCGGTTTCGCGGATCTGACCTATGTCTTCGGACGTCGTGATGCGAAGAATGTCGAGGACTACAGCACCGGTCCGCTGATCCTGCTGACGAAATTCAAGTTCGAGCAGAACTCGCACGAACTGCGGTTGTCTTCGAACGACGCCAAGTCCCCGCTGCAATGGGTCACCGGTTATTTCCAATACAAGGAAACCGGCAAGGACGGCCAACTCGACGGCAATTTCCCGTTCTTCTTCTTCGGCCCCGGCGCCGGCCCGTTCGGCCCGGCACAGTGCGGCGGCTTCTCGTCGTGCTACCCCGGCCTGCAGTTCAAGGACAACCTGGTCACGAACGAATCGCACGCGCTGTTCGGCCAGGCGACCTACAGCCTGACCGAGGCTTCGCGCCTGATCGCGGGTGCACGGCAGACCACCGACAAGAAGTCCCGCGACGGCCAGCAGATGCTGTCGGGCGGCGTCAACTACGACCCGACCAATCCGGGCAACCTGGTCGTTCCGCTCTACGGCAACGCCTCGTGGAAGAGCTCGACCTACAAGCTCGGCTATGAGCTGGACCTGTCGGCCACGAAGATGTTCTACGCCAGCGTGTCGACCGGTTTCAAGGCCGGTGGCTTCAACGATGGCGACACCCGCAGCGACCCGAGCCTGATCTACGCACCTGAAGAGATCACGGCCTACGAGGCCGGCCTGAACGGGAAGTTCCTGGACAACACCCTGCAGCTGACGTCGTCGGTCTTCCACTACGACTACAGCCAGATGCAGAAGTCCGGCATCGTCAACAGCCAGATGAAGACGACCAACACCGGCAATGCGACGGTGGACGGCGTCGAGGTTTCGGCGCGCTATCGCCTCAGCAGCGCCGGCCGCATCGACACCAGCCTCGGTCTGCTGGAGGCGAAGTACAAGAACTACACGACGCCGAACGGCACCAACTACGCCGGCAAGAAGCTCGACAAGACGCCGGCCGTCACGCTCAACGTCGGCTACACGCACAACTGGAACCTGGAATCCGGCGCACGCCTGACCGGCTACCTGGGTACCAAGTACTCGGCGTCCTACGTGACGACCGACACCGGTGACATCACGGTCGCGCCGACCCAGTTCACGCAGAAGTCGTTCACGAAGTCGAGCGCGTCGCTGACCTATGGCAGCGAGGACGAATCGATGGACGTCCAGTTCTACGTCCGCAACATCGAGAACAAGTCGCAGCTGATGGGCTCGGTGGCGTTCTTCGGTTCGAACTACGGCTACATGAGCGAGCCGCGCACCTTCGGCGCGCGCGCCACGTTCCGCTTCTGATGCACCCCACGGGGCCCGGTTCGCCGGGCCCCGTTCCCTTCTGTCCCCCGGTGATCGAAACCAAGAACATGAAAGACATCCTGCGTCAGGCGCCATTCGATCTGGATGAGGAGCAGATCGCATGGGTCTGCGACACCCTGGACGGCCTGACGCTGCAACAGAAGGTCGGCCAGCTGATCAATCTCCAGATCCTGCCCGGCGACGATCACGCGATCGAGCTGATCGAACGACACCAGCTCGGCGCGTTCACCGTCATCAATTTTTCCGATCCGGACGGCTGTCGCCGCGTCATCGACGCCGGGCGCAAGGCCTGTCGGATTCCTCCGCTGGTCTGCGCCGACCTGGAAGGCGGCGTCACCAGCGGACACCTGACCACCACTTTCCCGAACCAGCTCGGCTGTGCCGCTGCGGCCTGCCTGGACACCTACGGCGAAGCATTGAGGATGCTGTCGGCCGAACTGGCCTCGCTGGGTGTGAACTGGACCTTCTCGCCGGTCCTGGACGTCAACCAGAAGTTCCAGAGCGCCGTCGTCGGCACCCGCTCCTACGGCAGCGACCCCGCCTTGATCGGCGAACTGGCGCAGCTGCACATCGAGGTGTTCCAGCAGCACGGCGTCGCTACCACGGCCAAGCACTGGCCCGGCGAAGGATTCGACGACCGCGATCAGCACCTGGTCACGACCATCAACCCGATGACGGTCGAGGAATGGACGGCGGTGTTCGAACCCCTCTATGCCCGCGCGGTCGAGGCGGGCGTGCTGTCGGTCATGTCGGCGCACATCGCATTCCCGGACTATCTGCGCCGCGTCGGCATGGACGCGATCGAGCTGTATCGACCGGCGTCCATCTCGCGCCACCTGAATCAGACGCTGCTGCGCGAGCAGCTGAAGTTCAACGGCCTGATCGTCTCGGACGCGACGCTGATGGGCGGCCTCGAGAGCTGGGGCAGCCGCCGGCAGTGGCTGCCCGAGGTGATCGAGAACGGCTGCGACATGATCCTGTTCTCCCCATCGGTCGACACCGACATCGAGACCCTGCTGGACGCCTTCCGGACCGGCGTGCTCAGCCAGAAGCGCATCGACGAGGCCTTGGTGCGCGTGCTCGGCCTGAAGGCCCGCATGAACCTGCATCGCCCTCGCCCGGAAGCGGCCGTCGACCCGTCGCTGATCGGATCGCCCGCGCACAAGGCGGTCATGGCGCGCCTGTCGGACCTGTCGCCCACCCTCGTCAAGGACGTGCACGGCACCGTGCCGCTGGACCGGCAGAAGGTCCGCAAGATCCTGATGTTCAAGGAAGAGAACGTGCACCCGCTGGGTGGTGACGAGTCGTTCCGCATCCAGCTGGACCAGTTGCTCGCAGCGGAAGGCTTCGAGGTCCATGTCTTCGATCCGACGTCGGATGACCTGGGCATCCGGCTGGAACACGACCTGATCCTCTACGTGTTCGCGCAGGAATCGCAGCTGATGAAGTCGAGGCTCTACATCGACTGGGTCCGGCTGCACGGCGGCACACTGCCCGGCATGTCCCGGGTCTGGTGGGACACGCCCACCGTCTTCATCTCCTTCGGGCATCCGTACTACCTGTACGACGCCCCGCGGGTTCCCTGCCTGATCAACGCCTACACGCCGACGCCCGACATCCAGCGGGCCGTCGTCGACAAGTTGCTCGGACGCAGCCGCTTCACCGGCAAGAGTCCGGTCGACGCGTTCTGCGGTCTGGCTGACGCGCACTTCTGAAAGATCACCATGACCACCCTCACCTCGCCCGCTACCGCCAGCCCGTCCCGGGCGTCCTGGGCGCTGATCTCCGCCATCGTGCTGGCCTACTGGGCCCTGTCGATGGCGCTGCTGACGCCGCCGATGATGACCATCGCGCTGCGGGTCGCGGAGATCGCGCCGCAGAACAAGGAGAGCACGCTGGGCCTGTTGCTGGGCATCGGCGCGATCGTGGCGATCTTCGCCAACCCCGTCGCCGGTTACTTCAGCGACCGCACCGTGACCCGCTTCGGCCGGCGCAAGACCTGGATGATCGGCGGTGGCCTGATCGGCATGTTCGGCCTGTGGCTGATCTCGGTCGGCGGGGTCAACACCATGATCGTCGGCTGGTGCCTGACCCAGCTGGGCATGAACGCCGTGGCCGCCGCGCTGATGGCGCTGCTGCCCGACCAGATCCCCGAGCAGCAGCGCGGCATGGTCAGCGGAGCGATCGGCATGTGCGTGCCGGCCGGCATCATCTCCGGCTTCGCCCTGGTCAACGCAACACAGGGCAACGCCCAGATGATGTTCGTGGCCGCGCCGGCCATCCTGCTGGTGACGATCGGCCTGCTGTGCCTGACCTACACGGACAAGGCGACCGATCCGGCCAGCGTCGCGCCCTTCAGCCTGCGCCAGATGCTGCGCGACTTCGCGTTCAACCCGGTCGCCTTCCCCGACTTCACCTGGGCCTTCCTGAGCCGGCTGTTCTTCTTCTTCGCGCTGGCGACCTTCCTGGGCTACCAGGTCTTCTTCCTGATGGACCGCCTGGGCTACACCGCCGCCGAGGTGCCGGGCATCATGGTGAAGGTCAACACGATCGCGTCGGCCATCCAGATCGCCAGCAGCTTCCTGGGCGGCTGGCTGTCCGACTTGATCCGCCGCCGCAAGGTCTTCATCTGGGCCTCGGCCGCGCTCTACGGCGTGGGCCTGATGATCATCGCCAAGGCGACCAGCTATGACGCCTTCCTGCTCGGCGCCTGCGTCATGAGCCTGTCCTTCGGGGTGTACTTCGCCGTCGACGTCGCACTGGTCACCGAAGTCCTGCCGGACGCGACGAACAACGCGGCCAAGGACCTGGGCGTGATGAACGTGGCCGGTACCCTGCCGCAGACGCTGGCGCCCGCCATCGCCCCGCTGTTCCTGTTCGCCGGCGGCCAGACGACGCCCGACTACGGCATCCTGTTCACGGCGGCAGCGGTCTACGCGGTGCTGGCGGCGCTGACGATCATCCCGATCCGAAAGGTTCGCTGATCCGGCGTGGGCGCCAGGGACGGCCGGTCGGACCGTCTATGCTGGCGCCCTTCGTTCGTCCGGCGCTCGCCGGCGGCACGCAGCACATCCCTTTCCATGCAAGAAAACAGCCCCCACAACAAGGTCACGATCAAGGATGTCGCGGAGAAGGCCGGCGTCTCGGCGATGACAGTGTCGCGCGTCATGCGCAACCAGGGAAAGATCGCACCGGAAACCCGGGCGCTGGTGCTGAAGGTCATCAGCGAACTTTCGTACGAGCCACTGTCGTCCGCCCGCAACCTCTCCGGGTCCTTCTCGCGCACGATCGGCATCGTGATCCCGAACGCGAACGACTACCGGGAATACCGCCACGGCTACGAATACGAATACGCCCTGCTGATCGGTGCCTTGAACGTCTGCAAGTCACACGACTTCGCCGTCAACATCATCGAGACGCGTGACGCGGACGACGTCAACCTGCTCGTGCGCAAGGTCCTCTCGCGCAAGGTCGGCGGCTACATCGTCCCGGCGCCTGCGTCCGAATACCTGGACCTGCTCAAGACGCTCAAGGCGCACGACCTGGCCTTCTCGGCCATCAGCGCCTTCGACACGTCCCACGCCGACCTCGCCGTTGATGCCGACGAGCGCAGCGCCACGCGGAAGCTGACGACCCGAATGCTTGACCTCGGGCACCGGCACGTCGCCTTCATCGGTGGGGCCGACCAGCATCGCGCGACGGTGGAACGCCAGGCGGGTTTCCTCGATGCGGTAGCCCTGCATCCCGACCGGGCCGCCATCCAGCATGTGGTGCACAACTGCAAGGCCTTCTTCGACGACGGTCTCGAGATGGGATTGCAGGTGCTGTCGCGTCCGGATCGTCCGACGGCCGTCCAGTGCCTGACCGACGACATCGCCGCCGGCGTGATCGCGGCCGCCACCCGGCTCGGGATCCCGCTGCCCGGCGGCCTGTCGATCGCCGGCTTCGACAATTTCGGTCTGGCACGCAAGATCACCCCGGCGCTGACGACCGCAGGCCTGCCGGCCGAAGAAATGGGCGAAGCCGCTGCGCTGCAGGTGATCGATGCGCTTGAAGGCCGAAGCCGGCGCTCGGTCCGGACGCTGGACTGCCGGATCATCCTGCGCGACTCGATCACCCGACCAGCGGGTGCCTGATTTCAGGACGCGTCGGGCTGCAGGGCCGGCGCCGCGAGCCGGAAGGCGTCCAGTTGCAGACAGGCGGCCTCGATCGCCAGCAGGCGCGGCCAGCGCGACAGGTCAACCTTGAAGCGGCGCGCGCTCTCCATCTGCGGGATCAGATAGACGTCGGCCAGCGTGGGCGTGGAGCCGCAGGAGTACGTGCCCGTCCCGTGTGAAGTCACCAGCGCCTCGTAGGCGTCGAAGCCGGCCGTGATCCAGGTGGCGCACCAGTCGTTGATCGCGGCGTCGTCGGCCTGCCAGCGCTGGCGCAGGGCCTCCAGGATGCGGCGATTGTTGATCGGGTGGATGTCGCAACCCACGACCGCCGCCAGGGCCCGCACCTGGGCCCGCGCCAAGGGATCGGCCGGCAGCAGCGCGGGCTGCGGAAAGCGTTCCTCAAGCCACTCGATGATCGCGGGCGACTGCGTCAGCACCGCCTCGCCGATGTCCAGCGCCGGCACCAGCTGCTGCGGGTTGACGGCCTTGAACGCCGCCTCCAGATGCTGCTCGCGCCGCAGGTCGACGCCGACGTGCTCGACCGTCAGGCCCTTGAGGTTCAAGGCGATGCGCAGGCGGTGCGAGGTGCCGCTGCGGAAGAATCCATAGAGCTTCACGGTTCAGACTCCCAGGTATTGGTGGACGATCTCGGGTTGCTGGCGCAGCGCATCGCTGTCGCCGTCCCAGACCACGCGGCCCTTCTCGATGACGACGTGGCGGTCGGCCAGGTCCATGAGCTTGGCGACGTTCTTGTCGATGACGATCTGGGCCAGGCCCTCGCGCTTGAGCTCGCCGAGCGTGCGCCAGATCTCGGCGCGGATCAGCGGTGCCAGGCCCTCGGTCGCCTCGTCGAGCACCAGCAGCTTCGGGTTGGTCATCAGTGCGCGTCCGATCGCGAGCATCTGCTGCTCGCCGCCCGACAGCTGCGAGCCCAGGTTGCCGCGTCGCTCCTTCAGGCGCGGGAAGAAGGCATAGACGCGGCCGAGGTCCCACAGTGGCGTCTCGTGGCCGGCTCGCGGCACATGGGCAGTGGCGACGAGGTTCTCCTCGACCGTCAGGCTGGTGAAGATCTGCCGGCCTTCGGGCACCAGCGCCAGGCCCCGGCGGGCAATGCGGTGCGAGGGCATGCCGTTGACGCGCTCGCCGCCCACGCTGACCGTGCCGGCCTGCACCGGCAACATGCCGAACAGGCACTTGACGGTGGTCGAGCGGCCCATGCCGTTGCGGCCCAGCAGGGTGACGACCTCGCCGGCCTGCACGTCGAAGGACACGTCGAACAGGACCTGGGCGCGGCCATAGCTGGCCTGCAGGCCCTGGATCGACAGGATGGCTGGTTTCATCGTCCGGTCCTCACGTGGTTTCTTCGCCGAGGTAGACCGCCCGGACCTCGGGATGCGCGCGGATCTCGTCGGGCGTGCCGGTGAAGATCACCCGGCCATAGACCAGCACGCTGATGCGGTCGGCCAGCGCGAAGACAGCGTCCATGTCGTGCTCGACCAGCAAGATGGTGTAGCGGCGCTTGAGCCGCTGCAGCAGCGCCGTCACGGCGGCGGACTCCTGCACGCTCATGCCGGCCATCGGCTCGTCGAGCAGCAGGAAGCGCGGCTGCGCGGCCAGCGCCATGGCCAGTTCCAGCTGGCGGCGCTGGCCATAGGCCAGCTCGCCGGCGGCGGTGTCGGCGAAGGCGCCAAGGCCGGCGGCCTCGATCGCCTCGTCCGCTGCCGCACGGGCCTGCGGGTGGGCCAGCATCGGCCGCCAGAACGACCACGCGTGCTGACGGGCGCCGAGCGCGCTGAGCATCGCGTTCTCGCGCACGGTGAACTCCTCGAAGATCGAGGTGATCTGGTAGGACCGCAGCAGTCCGGCGCGGGCGCGCTGGTGGACCGGCAGCGCGGTCAGGTCATGGCCGTCGAACAGGACTCGGCCGGCGCTGGAACTCAATTCACCGCTGAGCTGGTTGATCAGGGTCGTCTTGCCCGCGCCGTTCGGCCCGATCAGCGCATGCAGCTCGCCGCTGCGGATGTCGAGCGAGACGTCGTCGGTGACCAGTAGGGCGCCGAAGCGCTTGACCAGGCCTTCGGTCTGCAGTGCGGCCATCAGGGTTGCTCCTGCGCGGTGGGGACGTTGGGGGCGGTGGCAGCGGTGACGCGACGTCGGTCCAGGACCTCGAGCCAGCCGGCGATGCCGCGTCGGCCGAACAGCGCGACCAGCACGATGAGCGGGCCGAAGACCATCATCCAGTGATCGGTCCAACCCTTGAGCACCTCCTCCAGGCCGAGGAAGACCAGTGCGCCAAGCAGCGGTCCGGCCACGGTGCCGATGCCGCCGAGCACGACCATCACGATCAGCTCGCCCGAGACGGTCCAGGCCATGGTGCTGGGCGAGACGAAGGCGTTGAGGTTGGCGAGCAGTACGCCCGCCAGCGCGCAGACCATGCCCGACAGCACGAAGGCCGCTAGCTGCAGCTGGCGCGACTGCAGGCCGATCGCATCGATGCGGCGGGCGTTCTGGCGCGCACCGCGCAAGGCCATGCCGAAGGCGGCCACGCGCAGCCGGGCCATCCAGACGGTGACGGCGGCCAGGATCAGCCAGGCGGCGTAGTACACGTTGGAGGCCGAGCCCAGGTCGAAGCCGGCCAGCCGGCTGGTGGCGGTCACCGGCAGGCCGTCGTCGCCGCCGTACTGCTTCAGGCTGACGACCAGGAAGTAGCCCATCTGCGCGAACGCCAGCGTGATCATGATGAAGGCCATGCCCGAGGTGCGCAGGCTGATGGTGCCCACCAGCCAGGCCAGCAGGCCCGCAACCACGACGGCCAGCGCCAGATGGACCCAGCCGTTGCCGATGCCGTGGAAGGCGCTCAGGCCGACCGCGTAGGCACCCACGCCGAGGAACAGCGCATGACCGAAGCTGACCAGACCACCGTGACCGAGCGCGAGGTTGAGCGCACTCGCCGCCACGGCGTAAATCAGGATGCGGGCGAAGAAGGCGATCCAGAAGGTCTGCTCGAAGGCGGTCGCCAGCACCGGGACCAGCGCCAGCAGGGCCAGCAGCAGCAGCGGGATCCAGCGCGAGGGCGGGACGTGGAGGATGGAAGTCATGGCAGGTCCGGGCTCAGGCGCGGTGGGCGGGAAAGAGGCCCTGCGGGCGCAGCGCGAGCACGGCGGCCATCAGCAGGTAGACGCTCATCGAGGCCAGCGCCGGCCCGGCCGCATCGGCGACCGAGCGCTCGGCGATCTGGCGCAGCAGCAGCGGCAGGAAGACACGGCCGAGCGTGTCGACCACGCCGACGATCAGTGCGGCGTAGAAGGCGCCGGAGACCGAGCCGATGCCGCCGATCACGATCACCACCAGCGTGGTGATCAGCACCGGCTCGCCCATGCCCGACTGCACCGACAGGACCGGCCCGGCCATCGCGCCGGCCACGCCGGCCAGCATCGCTCCGACGCCGAACAGCATGGCGTTGAGCAGGCCGATGTTCACGCCCAGTGCACCCACCAGCTGCGGGTTCTGCGCGCCGGCACGGATCAGCATGCCCACGCGGGTCTTGTGGATCAGCAGCCATGAGCCGACCGCCACGACCAGGCCGACGCCGATGATGGCGAAGCGGTAGGCCGGGTAGCTGAAGCCGAACAGGTCGACCGTGCCCTCGAGCACCTCGGGCACCTGCACGAACAGCGGCTGCGGCCCCCAGACCACGCGGACCAGCTCGTTGAAGAACATCACCAGGCCGAAGGTCGCCAGCACATGGTCGAGGTGATCGCGCCGGTACAGCCGCGCGACGATGGTCTTCTCCAGCAGCAGCCCGGTGGCGAGCGCGGCCGCCATGGCCGCGCCCAGGGCGACCAGGAAGGACCCCGATGCGCCGTAGGCCAGCGCGCCGATGTAGGCGCCGATCATGTAGAGCGAACCATGCGCCAGGTTCACGAAGCTCATGATCCCGAAGACCAGCGTGAGCCCCGCCGCCAGCAGGAACAGCAGCACGCCGTACTGCAGCCCGTTGAGCAGCTGCGCGAGGAACAGGGTCGCACTCATGTCGCTCGCCTCAGGGCAGGTTGCACTGCGCGGCGTAGGGGTCGACGTGGCCCTTGAACGGCGTGCCGATCAGGCGGGTGACGATCTTGCCGCCGTCACGGGCCGTCTCGAAGGCGTAGTAGTCCTGGACCGGCATGTTGTTCTTGCCGAACGAGAACGGACCGCGCACCGACTTCAGCTCGCTGCCGGCGGCCTTCACCGCAGCGGCCAGCTTCTTCGCATCGCCACCGGCCTTGCGCAGAGCGATGTCGAGCAGGTTGGCGGCGTCGTAGCCAGTGGCGGCATACAGGCTGGGCGTGCGCTTGTAGCGGGCCTCAAAGGCGGCGACGAACTTGCGGTTCTCGGGGTTGTCGAGCGCCGCGTCGTACATCGCGCCGCTGACCGAGCCGACCGCCGCTTCCCGCAGCGACGGCAGCGTCGTGCCGTCGACGGTGAAGACCGAATAGAACGGCATCTTGCCGGCCAGGCCCGCCTGGCTCATCTGCTTGACGAAGTTGATGCCCATGCCGCCCGGGTAGAACACGAACAGCGCATCGGGCTTGGCCGCCTGCAGCTGGGCGATCTCGGCCGAGTAGTCGGGCTGGTTGACCTGGGTGTAGACCTCGTCCACCACCTGGCCCTTGAAGAAGCGCTTGAAGCCAGCCAGCATGTCCTTGCCGGCCTGGTAGTTGGGCGCCATCAGGTAGACGCGCTTGATGCCGCGATCCTGAGCGAACTTGCCCATCGCCTCGGCGGCGCCGTCGTTCTGCCACGCCATCGAGAACAGGTTGGCCTTGCACTGCGCACCGGCGATCGGCGACGGGCCGGCGTTGGTGGCCAGGGCCACGACGCCGGACTCGGCGATGCGCGGCAGGCTGCCCATCAGCACGTTGGAGAACGACAGGCCGACGATCGCGTCGACCTTGTCCTTGTCGATCAGCTTGCGCACGGCCTGCTGGCCGACCTCGGGCTTGAGCTGGTCGTCTTCCTTGACGACGGTGACGGCCTGGCCGCCCAGCTTGCCGCCGAGCTGGTCGAGCGCGAGCTGGAAGCCGTCGACCTGGTCCTGGCCGACGAGGGCCTGCGGGCCCGACAGCGGGGCCATCAGGCCGATGGTGGCGGCGTGGGCGCCTGCGGCGGCCAGGGCGATCAGCGTGCCGCTGGCGGCGCTGCGAACGATGCGATCCAACATGGTGTGTCTCCAACAGGGATGAGTCCGCCCCCGGGGCCGTCGAGGACGGTCCCGCCGAGCGGTCGGGCAGGCAAGGAAAGGCCGGACCTGAACGGGCCCGGCGGCAGGATCAGTCGATCTGCAGGAACACGCGGCCACCCTCGATCTTCACGGGGTAGCTGCGCAGGGCCTCGGTGACCGGCGAGCAGGTCGGCATGCCATTGCGCACGTCGAACTTGCCCTGGTGCAGGGGGCACTCGATCTCGTGGCCTTCGAGGAAACCGTCGCACAGCCGGGCGTTGCCGTGGGTGCAGAGGTTGTCGGTCGCGTAGACCTCGTCGCCGACGGTGTAGACGGCGATGTCGCGGCCGGCCACGGCCACGCCGATGACGTCGTCGTCGGGCAGGTCGGCGGCGGCCAGGGCATCGGTCCAGTTGGGATCGCTCATGTCATGTCTCTTGGCAGATCAGATCGGATAGATGATCGAGTTCGGGATCATCTCGGTGTCGTAGATGCATTCGCGCGAGGCGAACTTCAGGCCGGCCGGCGTGCGCACCACCACGTCGAGGTAGCGACCGACATTGAAGACCGTGCTCTCCTGCGACAGCTTGGTGCGGAAGACGGCGTAGTTGGCCTCGCTGCGGATGCGACCGTCGGAGACCTCGCGCACCACCGGCGCGCCCACGACGTGGCGCTGGTAGTAGGGGTCGTGGAACAGCGTCTCCTGGATGCCGTAGACGCGGTCCTTCAACATGCCCTTGCTCGAGAAGGACAGCGTGGCCAGCGGGAAGCCGCGCTCGTGGTTCTCGCGCGGCTGCAGTCGGTAGACGCAGTCGTCGGTGAAGAACTCGGGCCACAGGTCCCAATGTCCGGAATCGACCGCGCTGGCGTAGTCGGCGTAGAGCTGGTTCAGGGCGAACCAGTCCTCGAAGTTCAGCGATGTGTTGTTGCTCATGGTCGGGTCTCCTTCGCGCCGGGTCACTCTTGCGCTTCCATCACGTCACGCCAGTAGCGGTACATGCCGCGGATCAGCGTCTCGGTGACCATGTGCTCGGTGTTCTCGACGCCCTTGCCGCCGAGTTCGGCCACCGCGCGGTGGAAGGGCTTGGACTCGAAGGCCTGCTGCGAGAACTCGATCACCTCGCCGTCGTCGGCCGACACGAAGCCGGCCGGGCCGAACAGGTTGGCCTGCGTGAGGCGGCGCTGGGTCATCTCCTCGCTGTCGTCCTCGAAGCCGAAGTGGGTCCAGACGAAGTCGAAGCTGCCGTGGCCATTGGGCTGGATGTGGCGCGTCGACACGCTGTTGACCTGCTGCTGCAGGATGACGCTCGGGAAGATCGTGGTCATCACGGCGGTCGGGCCGTTCCACCACGGCTCCGGCACGATGTCGATGAAGCTCGGGTCGTTGAGCTTCATCTCCGACTTGAAGCTCGAGACCTGCGTGACCTGATCGGCCTTGCCGGCCGCACCGCGCGTGGAGATCATGGCCGCGTGGCGGTGCTTCTCGTCCATCCGCAGCTGGCTCTTGTTGTCCGCCCGCCAGAGGCCGAAGGTGACGAACCAGGTGTGCAGCAGGCCCGGGTGGTACGGGTCCTTGATGTTCTCCTGCATCAGCTTCCAGTTGCCCGGGATGCGCTGGCGGTTGTAGCCCAGGATCTTGAGCTTGCGGCCGTTGAACAGGCGGTCGTAGTAGCCCAGGATGGTCGGGCCCAGGTAGTCCTCCAGCGACTCGATGTCGTGGTCGAAGGACGCGAACACCACGCCGCCGCGCACGGCGACCTTCAATTTGGTCAGGCCGTGGTCGCTGGTCTTGAAGTCCGAGGGCATGCCACCGTGAACCTGGCCGTCCTGCTTGACGCCACGCCGGAACGGCACGCCCTGCAGGTCACCGTTGAGGCCGTAGCTCCACTGGTGGTAGGGGCAGACGAAGTCCTTGGCCTTGCCGTGGCGCTCACGGCAGAAGCGCATGCCACGGTGAGCGCAGACGTTCTCGACGACGTTGATCGAACCATCCGCATCGCGCACCAGGATGACCGAGCGTTCACCGACCACCGTGCGCTTGTAGTCGCCCGGCTCGGGGATCTCGGCCTCCAGGCCGACGTAGCACCAGTGGCCCTTGTAGAAGAAACGCTCCAGCTCGCGCTGGTAGATCTGCGCATCGGTGTAGGCCAGGAAGGGGATGCGATGGGTGCCGTCGCCCTCCCATTGCGGGGTGATCGGGAAGACCTTCGATGCGGTGGAAGGTTCGCTCATGGCTGTCTCCTGCGTCGTCTTGAGTGGCATGCGTTCAGGCTTGAGGCCTCAGGCCGTCACCTGGACCTCGAGGGTGCCCAGACCGTCGATCTGGCCGCGCATCACGTCACCGGCCACGACCGCGTTCACACCCTCGGGCGTGCCGGTCATGATGATGTCGCCGGGCTCCAGGTCCTCGTACTCGGACAGGTAGGCGATCGACTCGGCCACCGACCAGATCAGCTTGGCGATGTCCGAAGACTGGCGCGGCGTGCCGTTCACGGTCAGCGAGATGCCCGCCGAGGCCGGATGTCCGATGTCAGCCGCACGGTGCAGCGCACCGATCGGCGCCGACAGCGAGAACGACTTGCCGAACTCCCACGGGCGGCCCTTGTCGCGCGCCTCAAGCTGAAGGTCGCGGCGCGTCATGTCCAGGCCCACGGCATAGCCGTAGACAAGTTCGAGCGCCTGTGCGATCGGGATGTTGCGGCCACCCTTGCCCAGCGCGACCACCAGCTCAATCTCATGGTGGTAGTTCGCCGTCTTGGGCGGATAGGGCACGCTCGTCGGCGACGAGGCGTCGACCACGGCCGAGGCCGGCTTCATGAAGAAGAACGGCGGTTCGCGGTCCGGATCCTTGCCCATCTCGCGGGCGTGGGCGGCGTAGTTTCGGCCGACGCAGAACACGCGGTTGACGGGAAAGCGCTCGTCGCGCCCGGCGACGGCCAGGGTGTGCTGGCGGGGTGCCTCGATGGCGAGTTTCATGGGGTCTCCTGGAAGGTGGATGCTGTTCGACGTCGCGGATCAGAGCCGTTCGTCGCGCCACAGGCCGAGGGCCTGCTGGACCGGTCGGTCCGAGAAGCTGAAGAGGATGGAATGACGCCGCGCCCGCAGCGTCAACGTGTGCCACGAGGGCACGACGAACACGTCGTTCTCCTCGAAGGACCAGGACTGGTCGCCGACCTGCACCTCTCCGCCGCCTTCCAGGCAGACGTGCACGGTGCCGTCGGTGCAGCGATAGGGACGGGTCTCGAAGCCCGCCGGCAGCAGCTGGGCAAAGGCGCCGATGGTCGGCATCGGCGAGGCACCGGTGGCCGGGTTCACATAGCGCAGCTTGTGGCCGTGGTGAGCATCGATCGGGCCGGCCGCGATGCCGGCCAGAGAGGCCTTGGTGCGCTCGAACGGGTAGACGAACACCTTGGTCGGATCAGCCGGCTTCGGCTGGTAGTCCATCGGCAGCATGTTGGCGCCGTAGCGGGCCAGCGCGTCGCCCTCGGGCCGCAGAGCATCCTGCGAGCTTTGCTCGCTGCGCTCTGCAAAGCCGGCGTCCAGGAAACGCACGATGGGGATGTCCAGGCCGTCCAGCCACACCACCGGCTCGTTGCCCAGGTTGCCGTGGTCATGCCAGGTCCAGGCCGGGGTGATGATGAAGTCACCGCGGCGCATGGTCGTGCGTTCGCCGTCCACCGCCGTGTACGCGCCCTCCCCGTCCATCACCAGCCGCAGGGCCGACTGGGTGTGGCGGTGGGCGGGCGCCACTTCACCGGGCAGGATCAGTTGCAGGCCGGCGTAGAGCGACTGGGTGATGCAGGACTGGCCGCGCAGTGCCGGGTTCTCGAGGATCAGCACGCGGCGCTCGGCCTGCTCGGCGGTGATGAGCCGACCGGCTTCGAGCACCTGGTCGCGCAGCTCGGCATAGCGCCAATGGGCGGCCTGGGCGGGCGAACGCGGCTGCGGCGGCACCAGCGCGCCGAGCACCTCCCACAGCGGGGTCATGTTTTTCTCGCCAATGCGGTCGTAGAAAGCCTGGCGCTGCTGCCGCGCCTCCGGGCTCAGGTTCTGGGGTGCATGCATGGTGGGGATCCTCAAGTTCCTTGTGCGTAGAAGGCGTCGGCATAGACGTGGCGCGGGTCGATGCCCTTGCGGCGCGCCAGCACCGTGGCCGCCTCGACCATCGGCGGCGAGCCGCACAGGTAGGCGCGCCAGCCGGTCAGGTCGGGAAAGTCCTGCTCGATCGCGTCGGTGACCATGCCGCAGCGGTGCACGCGCGGGTCGCCACCGGAGGTGACCACCGCATGGACCTTCATGGCCGGGTGGTCGCGCTGGAGCTGCTGCAGCCAGTCCAGACCGTAGATGTCGCGCGGCGAGCGCACGCCGACGTAGACATGGATCGGGTTGCTCATGCCCGCCGCGATGGCGCCGCGCACGATGGACAGGATCGGCGCCAGGCCTGTGCCACCGGCCACGCAGAGGATCGGAGACTCGCCCTTGCGGCGCAGGAAGGCCGAACCCAGTGGGCCGCTGACCTTGACCGCATCGCCGACCTTCAGCTGGTTGGCGATGTAGCCGGTGACGCGGCCGTCGGGCACCAGTCGGACGTGGAACTCGAGCGTGTCGTCACCATCCAGCCCGGCCATCGAATAGGGCCGCACGTGGTCCGGCGTGAACTGCAGTTGCGCGTACTGTCCAGGCGAGAACTCGATGCGCTTGGCCGGCTTGAGAACCACGCGCTTGATGTCGTGCGTCAGGTCCTCGATCGCCTGCACGGTGGCCTTGATGATGCGCGCCGGGTGGACGACTACCTCGTCCGGTTCGGGAATCTCGATCGTGCAGGGCTCGGTGATGAAGGTGCGGCAGGCCAGGATGTAGTCATCCTCGCCGTCGAGCGGATGCTGCTGGGCCTGGCCGCCTTCCAGCACCTCGCCGTCGACCAGCCGGCAGCGGCAGGTGCCGCAGCGACCCGCCAGGCAGGAGTACGACATCGGGATCTGCGCGGCCCGCAGGGCCTCCAGCAGGTTGTCGCCGGCTTCGACCTGGATGGCGCGGTTCAGAGGCTGGATCAAGACTTCCATGTGGGCGCCCGTGCGGCATGTCTGGGATGGGCCGTATGGTCGTGCGACAGAGGGAATCAGCCAATAACATCCGCCGTATATTGATCATCATGGGCGGTGATAGGAGACCTGCATGGAGCTCAAGGACATCGATCTGAACCAGCTGGTCGTCTTCCAGCAGCTGATCGTCGAGCGACGCGTGTCGCGCGTGGCCGAATCGCTCGGCATCACCCAGCCGGCCGTCAGCAACACGCTGGCCAAGATGCGACGCCAGTTCGGCGACGAGCTGTTCCTGCGCACGCCGGCCGGCATGGTGCCCACGCCGTTTGCCGAGCAGCTGGCCGAGTCGGTGGGCTATGCGCTGGGCATGATCCAGAGCGGCCTGAACCAGCAGACCCGCTTCGATCCGGCGTCGTACAAGCGCGCCGTCACGATTGGCATGACCGACATCGGCGAGATCGTCTTCCTGCCCGCCTTGATGGACCGCGTGCGACAGGAAGCGCCCGGCGTGACCTTGAGCACCGTGCGCAATGCGGTGGTCAACCTGCGCGACGAGATGGAGGCCGGCAAGGTCGACCTCGCCATCGGCCTTCTTCCACAGCTCAAGGCCGGTTTCTTCCAGCGTCGCCTGTTCCAGCAGCGCTACGTGTGCCTTTTTCGACGTGGCCATGCGCTGGACAAGGCCCGTGTCACGCTGCAGGACTACAGCCGCGCGGAACACCTGGTCGTCGTGTCGCCGGGCACCGGTCATGGCAAGGTGGACGAGCTGATCAAGCGCGCCGGCGTGGACCGCAAGGTGCAGCTGACCGTGCCGCACTTCGTCAGCGTCGGCCACATCCTGCAGGGCTCGGAGCTCGTCGCCACCGTGCCCGAGCGGCTCGCCAAGCATCTGGTCGAGCCCTTCGGCCTGCGCTACGTCACCCACCCGGTCAAGTTGCCGGAGATCGCGATCAACCTGTTCTGGCACGCCAAGTCACACCGTTCGGCCGCCAGCCAGTGGCTGCGAGGCGTGGTGGTGGACCTGTTCGCGGACGACGAGGGCTGAAGCACACCCGAACGTGACAACGCCCCGCCACCTGCGAAGGTGACGGGGCGTCGGGATGTCCGATCAGGCCGGCATCAAACGGTCATCAAACCGGATATTGCTGGACCGACGGCTCGATGGTGATCCACTTCAGCTCGGTGAACTCGTCGATCACCGCACGGCCGTCAAAGCGGCCGTAACCGCTGTCCTTGGTTCCGCCGTAGGGTGCCTGGGCCTCGTTCTGCACGGTCGCGCCATTGACGTGGCAGGAACCGGTCTCGATCTCCATCGCCACGGCCAGGGCACGGTTGACGTCGCGGCCGAACACGCCGGCCGACAGGCCGTAGGCGGTGTCGTTGGCCACCGCGATGGCCTCGTCGACGCCGCGCACGCGCACGATGGTGGTGATCGGGCCGAAGGTCTCCTCGTCGTAGATCTTCATGCCGGGCTTGACGTGGTCGACGATGGTCGCGGGCATCAGCGCGCCATCGGCACGGCCGCCGCAGGCCAGCGTGGCGCCCTTGGCCAGCGCGTCGTCGATCATGGCGTTCAGACGGGTACCCGATTCCTTGGCCACCATCGGGCCGATCACGCACATGGCTTCGCGGCGCGGATCACCGGCCGGCAGTTCCTTGGCCCGGGCGGCGAACTTGGCGACGAACTCGTCGGCGATCGACTCATCGACCACCAGGCGCTCGGTCGACATGCAGATCTGGCCCTGGTACAGGAAGGAGCCGAACACGGCGGCCTTGACGGCTTCATCGACGTTGGCGTCGTCGAGCACCACCAGCGGCGACTTGCCGCCCAGCTCCAGCAGGCAGCGCTTCAGGTGGGTCGCAGCCTTCTGGGCAATGATGCGGCCCACACGGGTCGAGCCGGTGAAGTTGATGCGGCGCACCGCCTTGTGGGCGATCAGCGTGTCCATCACCTCGGGCGCGTCCTGCGGTGCGTTGGTCAGCACGTTCAGGACGCCGGCGGGCAGGCCGGCCTCGACCAGCGCCTCGGCCACCAGCATGTGGGTGCGCGGGCTGGTCTCGGAGGCGCGGAACACCACGCTGTTGCCGCAGACGATCGGGTAGGCGATGGCACGCGCGGCGAGCACGACCGGGCCGTTCCACGGCACGATGCTGAGCACCACGCCAACGGGCTGACGCACCGTCATCGACATCGCGCCGGGCTTGTCGGTCGGGATGGTCTCGCCCTGGATCTGCGTGGCCAGCGATGCGGCCTCGCGGAACAGGTTGGCGGCGAGGTAGACGTTGAAGCCGGCCCACAGCGCCGAGGCACCGACTTCAGCAGCCATCGCCTCGATGAAGGCGGGGGTCTTGGACTCCAGCACGTCGGCGGCCTTGAGCAGCACGCGACGGCGCTCGGTCGGGCCGGTCAGGCGCCACTTGCGGAAGGCCGCATGGGCCGATTCGACGGCGGCCGTGGCATCGGCGACGCTGGCGGCGGCCGAGCGCGTCACGAGTTCGCCAGTGGCGGGGTGACGACGTTCGAAGGTCGCCTGGCCGGCGGCAGGACGCGCCTCGTTGTCGATGAGGAGTTGGGTTTCCATGCTGTGCTCCAGGTCAGTTGGTCGGCACGACCCGCGTGCCGCGTTGGGCGACACCGGTCCACGCACGCCGTGCTGCGCGCGGGACCGTTGTCAGGTGGGAAAAGGTTGCCCCGTGCGTGACACCGGAAGCGGTGCCACGCGGGACCCAGGCCTGTGTCAGGCCTTGACGGGCGCGAGGATGTCGGCCATCTGCTCGCCGATCAGCGCGCAGGTGGCCATGGTCGCGACCGAGGCGATGCGCGGCATGATCGAGCTGTCGGCGATGCGCAGGCCCTTCACGCCATTGACGCGCAGCTGGGCGTCCACGACCGCCTTGCCGTCCTTTCCCATGCGGCAGGTGCCGGCCTGGTGGAAGTAGGTGGTGGCGCCGTCGCGGACGAAGTTCTCCATGTCCTTGCCGACGAGCTTCTTGCCCGGTGCCACCTCGCGCTTGACGAAGTCGCTCATCGCTGCCGAGTTGCCGATCTCGCGGCTGACCTCGATGCCGTAGGCCAGGGCCTTGACGTCGTCCGGGTGGCTCAGGAAGCGGGCGTCGACGATCGGGCGGTCAGCCGGATCGGCCGAGCGCAGGCGCACCGCGCCGCGGCTCTTCGGGCCGACCAGGCCGGCGCACAGCGCCCACGACGTCGGCGGCGGGCCGTACTGCTTGCCCACCACGTCGCTGGCGTAGGGCAGCTCGATCTGCACCAGGTTCACGTCCGGCGTCACCAGCGAGGACACGCTCTTGAGGAAACCCGACGCGTTGGCCGCGCTGTTGCGATGGGGCATGTGCTCCTTCGGCTCGAAGAGGCAACCGCCATGCAGCAGGTGATCCTGGAAGTTCTCGCCGACCTCAGGCGCGTTCACCCGGGTCTTGATGCCGTGCTGGCGCAGCTGCTCTTCCGGGCCGATGCCGCTGAGCATCAGCAGCTTGGGCGTATTGATGCCGCCGGAGCTGACGATCACCTCGGACTTGGCCTGCACCGTGCGGACCTTGCCGCCAATGTTGAGCTCGACGCCGGTGACGCGGTTGCCTTCGAAGGTCAGGCGGTCAACGTGGCTGCGCACCAGCAGCGTGACGTTCTTGCGCGCCAGCACCGGGTACAGGTAGGACCGCGCCATGCTCTGGCGACGGCCGTCGCGGATGATCTGGTTCATCAGCGCGAAGCCGCCGGAGCCTTCTTCACGGGCGCCGTTGAGGTCGTCCAGCACGGGCATGCCCAGGCTGCGACAGGCCGCCAGCATGGCCGGCGCCATCGGGTGCGGGTTGGCCGCATGCTGGCACCACACCGGGCCGCCCTGGCCGCGGTAGCGCGCATCGGGCTTGCCCTGCCAGTTCTCCATGCGGCGGTAGATCGCCAGGCCCTGCTCGTAGCCCCAGCGCGCGTCACCGGCTTCCTGCGCCCAGTACTCCAGGTCGCCCTTGAACGGACGCGCCCAGATGGTCGCGTTGATGCTGCTGCCGCCACCGACGACCTTGCCCATGTGCTCGGGGATCGCGCGGCCATTGGTGGACGGCGAGGCGATGGCGACGTCCTTCCAGTCGCGCTCGGAGCCCAGGTTGGTGAACCACACGCTCGGGTCGAGCACCGACGGTGCGGTGTCCCAGTCGCCTGCCTCAATCACGAGGATGCTGGCATCGGTGCGGGCCGCCAGGCGGCCGACCAGCGCCGAGCCCGCGCTGCCGGTGCCGACGACGATGTAGTCGTAGGCGCCTTGCAGCTTGGCCGCACGCTCGTCCTGGTTGGCGCGCATCGCGTCGAGTTCATCGGCCAGCGCACTCAGGCCAGTGGTGGCCAGACCGGCGGCGGTAACCGCCTGGATGAAGCCGCGACGGCTCAGGCGGCCGGCGATCAGGCCTTGCTCCAGACGGTCCATCAGACGGTCGGCATCGGGGGAAAGGTCGGCCGACTGGCCTTGCGGGAGGTAGGGATTCACCATGGGGAGGTCTCCTTGTTGTGGCGACGCACCGTGCGTCGAGGAAGTGCGTTGGACGTGACGTTAGGTCTCAGGCGCCAATCGCACGCACATCGGGTTTGCCCCAGGCGCCACCTGTTCCGATTGAGAACAACTGCGACCGGACCGGGGCTTGCGACGTCATGCGGGCTGGACGCCTTCGTCGAAACCGCCGTCCTTCATGCGCCGGTAGATCCAGCCGCGCGAGACCTTCAGGCGGCGCGCCGCCGCCGAGACGTTGCCGCCGCATTGGCGAAGCACCTGCTGGATCAGCTCGTCGTTGATGTCGCGCAGCGTGCGGTCGGTCAGCGCCAATGCGGGTGCAGATGTCGCCTCGGGTGCCGCGGCGGTTACGGCCGGATGCTCGACGGCCATGACCGCCTGGACGGGCGCCTGGCCCGCAGCCTCGGCCGGGATGTGCGGCGCGGACGGGTGAAGGTCCCGCCGGCCGTCGCGGGCGCGCATCTCGGCGCGGGCCCAGACGGTCAGGCCATTGGGCAAGGGCAAGGCGGCCGCGCCTGAAGACGGCAGGGACGCGAGCCGATCCAGCGGCAGCGCAAAAGCCTGTTCCGCCAAGGGCATCACGAGGTCGGGCACCGGGCCGGATGACAGACCGAGGATGCGCGCGCCCACATCGTTGAACCACGCGATGCGGCCGCTGCGGTCGACGCCGATCAGGCCCACCGTGACCGAGTCCAGCAGGGACGGCGCGACCTGCACGCGCACGACGAGATGCTCGTCGGCCTGGGCGACCAGCAGGCGGTTCTCGATCGCGCTGGCGAAGTGCGACGCCACCGCCGCCGCATCGAACTGGAAGGGGATGGATTCGCTGGAGATGTCGAACACGCCGGCCACGCGGCCCCGCACGTCGCGGATCGGGGCGGCAGCGCAGTGCATCTGCCGTACACCTTCGAAGAAGTGCTCGACGCCCTGTACGTTGACCGACCGGCCGGTGCGGATCACCACGCCCGGCGCGGTCGTGCCGACCGCCTCTTCCGACAGGTCGACGCCGATGCGCGTGGCCACCGGCATCAGGGCCTCATGGGGCCGGCCGGCGCAGGTCGCGCCGATGATCACGCCGCTCGCGTCCGACAGCATCGCCGCGCAGCTCGTCGTTCCCAGCAGCATCTGCAGATGCGGGATCTCGGCGTCCCAGGCCTGCGTCAACGCGCGGTTGCGCTGCAGGGCCAGATGGGCCCGGCTGACGGTGACGGGCTGGAACTCGACGTCGCCCGAGGGGCTGGCATGGGTCCGCTGACAACGTGCCCACGACTGGAACACGGCCTCGCTGATCACACCGGTCGGCGGCACGCCTTCCTCGAAGTAGCGCTTCCTCGCCAGTTCAACGACCGAGTCGCGCGACGGGAAGAAGGGGCTGGCTGCGTAGGGCGACATGGCGGTTCTCCGATGCCATCCGTGCGCGAGCCTTCCGCACCGGATGGTCTGCCGTTCGAGGCAGCGGATCGTCCGGTATCGGTCAGCTCGTCACAATGCACAAACGGCGATGTGGCACATCACCGGTTGTGATGGCGGCCGACCCTCGCGCGTCGGCAACCCCGTTCACTGACAGCCGTAGCTCGCCGCCGCCGTCACCGCACCGCTGCCCGAATAGGTGATCTTCTTCGGATACACGCACAGCGGCAGCGACACCAGGTTGTTCGACGAGGTGACGGTGATCGTCCCGGGTGCGGTGCCCTGCTCCACCCAGGCCTTCAGCGCCGTGAACATCTCGTCGCGGCCTCGCGCCGACTGCGGCACCGGCACGCCTGGACCGGCTTCGAGCCGGCCGGTGTGCGCGAAGCCCGGTACGTGGTAGTAGCGGAAGAAGGACTGCGTGGGCGTGAACCCGCCCTGCAGCGAGGCGACCCGGTTGTAGTAGTTGTCCGAGCCCTGCGAGGCGATCAGGTTGTCGGCCAGGCCGTGGAACATCAGCAGCTTGCCGCCACGCGCCTTGAAGGCCGACAGGTCGGCATCGTCGGTGTTGATGTCCGAGAACTGCGACTGCAGCGCCAGGCCCTGGTAGGCCGCCAGCGTCAGGCCGCTGTAGCCCAGGTTGACCCAGGCATTCGTGCCGTTGCTGATGGCATTGCGGAAGAAGACCGAGCCGAGTGCCGGGTTCTGCAACTCGATCGCGACCTGATCGGCAGCGATCGGGAACGGCCCGGTCGCCCCGGCCAGCGCGCCCAGGTCGGTGCCGCGGGTCAGGCCAAACCAGAGCTGGTTGCTGCTGGCCAGGAAGGGGCCGGCCGCGTTGTCCAGCGCGGGATCCGGCACGCTGCCATCGGCCGTCTGGCCGTACCAGATGCGGTTGACGACGCCCGCCTCCGCCAGCGTGACGCAGCTGGCCGCATCAGCATTGGTGCCGACCACGCCGCCATTGCCACTGACGCCGCTGCACAGCGCAGCCGCATCGCGCGTCGGGTCGTAACGGCATGCATACGGATCGATCAGGAAGCCGAGCGTGCCCCCCCCGCACGAGGCGATCGCCGCATTGGTGAGGGCGGTCAGCTTGGCCGCCGCGATCGGGCCGCCGAGCTCCTGGCGCATCGCCACCTGCGGGTACAGCTCGTTGGTGATGAAGCGACTCCAGTTGATGGCCGGCGCGCCCGCGACGATGCCGTCGAAGTCATCCGGATGGACCTGTGCCAGCTTCAAGCCCTGGCGGCCACCGGTCGAGTAGCCCTCCCAGTAGGCGTACTTGTGGGCCTTGCCGTAGTAGTGACGCGCCAGCGCCTTGGACTTGACCGCCATCTCGTGCAGGCTGCGCTCGGCGAAGTCGCGCCACAAGGTCGTGTTGATCGTGCCGTCAGGGTTCAAGCCGAACGAGGCGTCGAGCGCGGCCAATGGGCCCAACGCGCTGGCGTGACCGTGGTCGGAGGTCGCGACCACATAGCCCTGGCCTGCCGCCGCCACGTGCAAGTCGTTGCCGTCTCCGCCTCCGCCGATCAGCGTCAGGTCGGTCTGTGCACTGCCGGCCCAGCCGCCACTGCCATAGGCGCGGATGCGTTCGTTCCAGTTTGCGCCCGTCGGAAGCCAGACCTCGATGCCGATGCCCGCCGACGTCGACGGCGCCCCGGCCGTCCCGGGATGGCCCGGCCCGACGAGCAACTTCACCAGGCACAGGTCGACAGGGGCCACAGGCGCCGGCTGGGTGGGCGTGCCCGACAGCTGCACGGTGTCACCGGCCTTGAAGGACTTCACCAGCAGCACGGTGGTATCAGCATCCGGCTGGAACGAGGTCTTGAGGCCGTCGTCACAGGTCCGCACGCTCGCGGTCGTTGCCGTTGTCGCGCTGCCGCCGCCGCATGCCTGCAGCAGCAAAGCCATCGCGCTCGCGGCCAGCGTCAAAGCCAGCCGTCGTCCCGTCCGATTCCATTGCATGAGTCTCGCTCCAGTGGTTGTCTTGCATCCGTGCAGCACATGACCGGGAAAGGCCGTGCATGCAGGGCGCAGACGATAGGAACGAGACGCGCGGCGGTCTTTCGCAATCCTGCTGCGATGTCAGAAGCCTGCTGCGACGAGACCGGGACTTACCCGATGGAGACCAGGACTCAGCGGCCCCGACGCACCGCCAGCGGCGTGGTGCCCAGGTGCTGGCGCATCTGCGCGGTCAGATGGGACTGGCTGGAGAAACCGCAGCGCTGGGCGATGTCGGAGATCGACTCACCGCCCGTCAACTGCAAGGCCCGCGTGGCGGCATCGAGACGGACGCGCAGCACGTAGTCGTGCGGCGTCACGCCGAAACTCGCCTTGAAGAGCCTCGAGAAATGCGACGGGCTCATGCGCAGTTCACCGGCCAGTTGGTCGATGGTCAGGCGAGTGCCGAAAGCATGTGCAACGAGATCGACGATGCGTCGCTTCTGCTCACCCGACAACACCCGTGCGGACGATGCCGCGACGCTTTTGCCCCGCGTGTGATGCGCCAGCAGCAGCCCGAGCAGCGACAGGCTCAGCCCGCGTGCGTAGAGCGGCCCGCTCGGCTGTCCCGCCAGAACCTCCTCGGCCAGCAGGAAGACCGTGGAGCTGATGCGCTCGTCGAAGGCCTCATGCCGGGTCTGCAGATCCAGGCGCGACAGTTCGCCGCCACTCAAGGCCTCAACGTCTGAATCGGCGAACTGGACCTCGACACACCGCCCCGCCTCCCCCGCCCATGTGGACCGCTCGAAGCCGAGCCCGGCGGCATAGACCTCGATCATCCGCGGCGCCGTCTGCAGGTCCAGGCAATGCAGGCCCCGCCGGTACTGGCGGCGGCCGACGCCCGAATGCGCCACGTAGATGCGCGGGCTCGGGTGGTAGTCCCGCTCCAGACGTCCGGTCGCCGGAATGGGATGCACGATCACCGGGAAGCCGACCCCATCGGCCGGGCCACGGGCCAGGATCTCGCGCGGGTCGTTGCTGAGCGACAGGTCGTGCAGGGACATCGAAGGCAGAGGGACTGACGCGTGGGGTCGGTCATCGTCTGACATCCCTCCTTGCCTCGCAAGCTGGTTTTCGCGATGAGCCGCATCACCCTCCGTGATGGCGGCTCACTTCCCGCCCAGCCCCAGTTGCGTCATGAAATCCTGGTTGTCCCAGAACAGCCACTCGTGGTCCATCGTGCCGTTCTTCCAGTGCGCGATGGTGGCCATGCCGATCGCGAAGCGCTTGCCGGTCGGCGCGATGCTGCTGCCATCAGGCAAGGGCATCGGCTGCGTGAAGGTGCCGGTCATGACGCCGGTGACCGAGGTCCAGGCGCCGGAGCCAAAGCGGATCGGATGGGTCTTGATGGTGATGTCGGGCGCGAACACGAACATCGCCTTCAGGTCGTCGATGTGGCGGTCGATGCCCTTCGTCTCGTGGCCGTCGGGCCAGGTGACCACGATGTCCTTGGCGTGGCTCTCGTGCAGGCGCTCCCACTTCTGGTTGCTGAAGACGTCGAAGTCCAGCGTGTCGAACTTCTTGAGGTTCTTCTCGACCTTGGGGGCCTGACGTTCCTGCTTCGGTGCCGGCGTCGGCGGGTTCTCGGCCAGCGTGGCGGCGAAGGCCACGTTGGCGGCAAGTCCGAGGACCGCGATGGCGGCGGTCGCGAGGGTGGTGCGGATGGCGTTCATGGCAGGTGTCCTTGTCGTGTTCATCGGTTGTCTTGACGATCGGGCCGATCAGCCCTTGCGCAGCCAGGTCGGCGCAATCGCGGTGCCCAGCCCCGCGCCGTAGCCGAGGTAGATGTTCAAGCCGGCCAGCGGCTCCAGGTAGCGCGCGTTCTTCAAGCCGCCGGCGTCAACCACGTCGAAGCCGATGCTCTTGGCGATGTCGCTGGCGGTCTGCTTGGCGAGGGCGCTGTCGCTGGCGACGAAGACCGGCACGGTGCGGCCGTTGCCAAAGTCGGCGCCTTCGGCCAGCACCTGGGCGAACACGGTGTTGAAGCCCTTGACCACCTGTGCGCCCGGCACGGCGGCGGCGATCTGTTCGGCCGCCGAGGTCTCGTGGCCGATCGTCAGGCCCATGTAGTCGGCCGTCAGCGGGTTGGTGATGTCGATGACGGTCTTGCCCGACAGGTCGCCCAGCGATCGCAGCGCCGCAACCGCGTCGCCGTAGCCGGTGGCCAGCACGACCGCCTCGGCCTCGGCGGCGGCACCGGCAGTGGGCACGGCCTGCACGCCCGGGAACTTCGCGGCGAGCGCGGCAGCCTTGGCCGCATCGCGGGCGGTGACGCGGACCTGGTGGCCGGCGCGGACGAGTTGCGAGACGAAGGCCGAGCCCATGTTGCCGGCGCCGAGAACAGTGATCTTCATGACGGTGTTTCCTGGAGTTGCCGCAGCGACTTGCTGCGATGGGTTGAACTGTAGAAACACCACTCGTGGCGATAAACAACCAAATCCGAGAAGAACTGTCTCGCGATACAGGACAATGCAGCACATGGACCGATACCAAGCCCTGCAGGCCTTTGTGGCCGTCGTCGACGCCGGCAGCTTTGTGGCAGGGGCCGAGGCGATCGGCATCTCCAAGGCCGCGATCTCGCGCCAGGTCGGCGAGCTGGAGTCGCACCTGGGCGTGAGGCTGATGAACCGCACCACGCGCCGGCTGTCGCTGACGGTCGAGGGCGAGACCTTCCTGGCCCGCGCCCGCGAGCTGCTGGCCGGCTTCGACGCGGCCGAGGCCGAGATCACCGCGCGCAGCGGCGAGGCCATCGGTACGCTCAAGGTCAACGTGCCAGTCAGCTTCGGCCTGCTGCATCTGGCGCCGCTGTGGGCCGGCTTCCTGGCCAAACACCCCAAGGTCACGCTGGACGTGACGCTGTCGGACCGCGTCGTCGACCTGGTCGACGAGGGCTACGACCTGGCCGTGCGCATCGCCCGCCTGCCGGCTTCGACGCTGGTCAGCCGCCGGCTGACGTCCACGCGCATGGTGCTTTGCGCCTCGCCCGGCTACCTGCGCCAGTACGGCTCGCCGGCCCATCCATCGGAACTGGCCGACCACGCGGTAATGGCCTACAGCCTGCTGTCCATCGGCGAGAACTGGGCCTTCGAAGGGCCAAGCGGTCCGGTCACCGTGAAGATCAACCCGCGCCTGCGCTCCAACAGCGGTGACACCTGCCGCAGCGTCGCGCTGGCCGGCGGCGGCCTCGTGCTGCAGCCCACCTTCCTGGTCGGTGATGCGCTGCAGTCGGGCGAACTGGTCGAGGTGCTACCGGCGTTCCGCTCGATCGAGCTGGACGTCTACGCCGTCTACCCGACCCGGCAGCACCTGACGCCCAAGGTGAGGTTGCTGGTGGACCACCTTGTCGAGGCGTTCAAGGTCAGACCCTGGCCGGCCTGAGGACCGTGACGCGAGGTCATCGCGGATCGACTGCGACAAGGCGTGGTCCTTGGGATCGGTTGACGCTCCCAGTGCCCTGGCGACGCGCAGCCAAGCTTTGAGGCCGAACGGCGACGCAGGCCGTTCCAGCCGGCTCATCTGTCGATGGGCTGCCGGTTTGGCGTCTCGAACCAGACGTCCCTCTTCACGGGCGTTGATGCGCCACAGCGCTTCGGACGAACGACCACTGCTGCGCGCGAATCGGCGACTGGCCTCCGCCTCAACGCCCAGTTCACGCAGCTTCTCGGCAAACATCTCCCGCCATCGAGCGAGGTCCGCCTTGCGCGGGTTCAGCCTGCGGCCCTGCTTGGACTCCGCCCGCACGCTCACGTGCACGTGCGGATTGGCCTGGTGGTCATGCAGCACCATCACGAACTTGTGATCGGCCAGCTCGGCCAGCGCGAAAGCCCTGGCAGCCCGCTGGACGGCCAGCGGATCCGTGCCACTCGGCATCGACAGCATGATGTTGAAGGCCTCGCGCCGGTGTCCGGGCTGTACGTCATCGGCGATGAACGATCCGCCATAGCGCCAGTCGTCGACCAGATCGCGCAGCGCGTCCTTGCCTTGCCGCACGTCGCCGAGTTCGTCCTCCATGTCGAGCCGTCCGTTTTTGCTGATGTAGCGGAAGTGCGCTGCGATCGCTCGCATGCCGCGACCACCGCCCGTCACCTTGACCATCACCTGAGGCGCCCGCCGCACCACGGTCGCGGCGATGGGGGCCCGGATCTCCTGAGCCCGTTGGCGTATCGCCTCGGCCGACAACCTGGGCGTCGCGCTGCGAATGCTCCGGTTGCCGGGGTAGAACAGGCGATCGCCCCAGAGGACGAGCAGACCGTCGATGTTCGAGGGTGTGGTCATGGTGGACTCCTGTGCCTATGCGCGGACCGAAGGGTTCGCGCTGCGCTGGGGTTGAAGATCGGACAGGACCCGAGAGGCCAGACGCAGGTGCGCGCGAACCTCAGCGTCCAAGGACTCGAATCGCGCGCGGTAGGCCTTGGCCGCCTGGCCCTCGCCTCGGGACAGCAGGCTTGTCAGGTGTCGCATGTCGCGGCAGAGGTCCGCGAGTTCGGCATTGGCTCGAACCAGTGCAGCGACGCTCTCGGCGTGACGGCCACCGTTGACCACGATCGGCACCTGGGCGATCAGACCTGCAAGGTAGGCGGCACGCGACAGGCCTGCGCTGCGCGCGGCCTCGTCCATACGCCGCACCTCTTCGGCCTTCAGGCGGATCGACAGCTTGACTGTCAATGCTGGCGCCGCTTTCAAGAAATGAGCAAGGGTCGATGGCCCCTGGTGTGGCCCCGAAACACATGTCGCTTCGAACCAGCTTCCAAGAAGAGGTCCCGCGAGAACGACGGACATGATGGGGTCGGCCGAGGTGTGGGCGAGCCACGACAAACGTCTTGCGAACCGGCGTGCTCACCCCACCCCGAGCCGCTTGAGCCGATACGCCAGTTGCGCCCGGCTCAACCCCAGCTGCCGCGCGGCCTCGGCCACGTTGTAGCGGGCGGCGATCAGGGCCTTGCGGTAGGCGGCGGCGTCGCTGGCGGCGGCCGATCGGGCCGGTGGCGCGGCCTCATGGCCGGTGTCGGGACGCCTTGCCTTCTCGGACTTGGCGGGCCGCTCCGGCGCGACGCCCGGTGACTCGGCCAGGCGACCTCCGACGTCCAGCCCGAGCGACACGGTGTTCATGTGCTCGCCGCCCCGGAACAGGTGGTGCACGTCGATCGGCTCGTCGTGCAGCGCCATGATCACCCCGCGTTCGACGAGGTTCTGCAGCTCGCGGATGTTGCCGGGGAAGTCGTACTGCAGCAGCGCCTGCACCGCACGCGGGGTGAAGCCAGGTACGTCGCGGCGGTGCTGCTCGCAGTAGCGCCGCAGGAAGGCCTCCATCAGCAGCGGGACGTCGTCGCGCCGTTCCTTCAGCGGCGGCAGCGTGATCGGGAAGACGTTGAGGCGGAAGAAGAGGTCGCTGCGGAAGCGGCCAGCGGCGACCTCGTCGCGCAGGTCGACGTTGGTGGCGGCCACGACCCGAACGTCCACCGGGATGACCTTTGTGCCGCCGACCCGTTCGACGCAACGTTCCTGCAGCGCCCGCAGCAGCTTGCCTTGGGCCACATAGCTCAGCGAGGCGATCTCGTCGAGGAAGAGCGTGCCGCCCTGGGCGCGCTCGAAGCGGCCGGGTCGCGAGGTGGTCGCACCGGTGTAGGCACCCCGCTCGACGCCGAACAGCTCCGACTCGATCAGCGTGTCGGGGATGGCCGCGCAGTTCAGCGCGATGAAGGGCGCTTCCGCACGCGGGCTGATCTGGTGCAGCGTCTGCGCGAACAGCTCCTTGCCGACGCCCGAGGCGCCGGTGAACAGCACGGTGGCCTGGGTCGGCGCGACCCGTTCGATCAGGTGACGCGCCGCGCTGAAGCTCGACGAGATGCCGATCAGCTGGCCGACGCCGGCCGGCGGCTCGGCGCGGGTCGCGCTGGCGCGTCGGCGGCTGACCTCCGAGACGACCGGCACGAAGCTGCGCCGCACCCGCACCGCCGACGCGTCCGGGGTGAAGTAGTGCAGGTCCAGCTCGGGCTGGTCCCACTGGTCGGCCGGTCGGCCGGTGATGCGGCAGACCTCGGCACCGGCCGAGCGGCAGGCCACCTCGCGGTAGATGATCAGCTTGCCCATGAAGGCGCTGGCGTAGCCGCTGGCATAGCCCACCTGCATCCAGCAGGCCGGCTCGGTGCCGAGGCCGAAGGCGGCGATGTGCTCGTCGTCCTCGCTGGAGTCGTGCCACCAGTAGTCGGCGAAGAAGTCGCCGCGTGCGATGTCGAACTCGAAGGTGATGGTGGTCGGCCGCACGATGCCTTCCAGCTTGTGCATGCGCGGACCCGCGTGGAAGGCATTGGCCGGATCGCTGTCGGGCCACATGCGCCGCACCAGCTCGGCATCGCGCGCACCGGCCGCATAACCCACCCGCGTCAGCAGCGAGCGGGCCTGTTCCTGACCCATGCTGGCGATCAGCTCGCTGCGCAGCCCTCCGTAGGTCGACGAGCGCCACAGGACCATGCGCTGGTCGTTGAGCCAGATGCGGCCGTCGCCGGGCGAGAAGGTCAGCGTCTCGCTCAGGTCACGCAGCGTAGGCGCGGCGCCCTCGTCGATGTCGGCGCTGGTGCGGGCCAGGCTGACCTGGCGCTGCAGCTCGGCCAGGCTGAGCCGGGCAGGTGTCTTCTTCATGCGGGTGAACCCTCGAATCGACGCGATGTCGCATCAAGGATTGTTCATCAAGGATTGATCAACTGCTGAACATCCGATTCGGTGGAATCCCGGGCAGGCAAACGCAAGTCCTTGATTCTTCTGCGCTTCGTGATCGACCTGAAGCTGGCATCGGCATTGCGAAAGAGAGGTTCAAGCACGCACCCACCGTCCCACCGAAAGGTTCATCCATGCTGCAAGGCAAGACCCTCATCGTCACCGGCGCCGCCTCCGGCATCGGTGCCGCCACCGCCGCACTGCTGGCACAGCAAGGCGCCGACGTCATCTCGGTCGACATCAACGCCCCGGCCCAGCCGGTCGGGCGCTTTGTCCAGGCCGACCTGTCGGACGCCGCCTCGATCGACCGGCTGGTCGACGCCCTGCCCACCGGCGCCCACGGCCTGGCCAATATCGCCGGCCTGCCGCCGACAAAGTCGCCCGAAGCGGTGCTCAAGGTCAACCTGCTCGGCCTGAAGCGGCTCACCACGCGGCTGGTGCCCAAGCTGGCCGACGGCGCCTCGATCGTCAACCTGGCCTCGCTGGCCGGGCTGGGCTGGCCTGACGCGAAGGCGGCCATCCAGGCCAGCGAGAACCTCGACTTCGACGCCGTGCCGGCCTTCTGTCAGGCCCATGGCATCGAGGGCGCACGCAGCTACTTCTTCTCGAAGGAGGCGCTGATCGTCTGGACGATGCAGAACCGCTGGACCTGGCGCGCACGCGGCATCCGCATGAATGCGGTCAGCCCCGGCCCGGTCGACACGCCCATCCTGAAGGACTTCATCGAGACGCTGGGCGCGCGCGCCGAGGAGGACATGCGCACGATGGACCGGCCCGGCACGCCCGCCGACATCGCGCCGGTGGTGGCCTTCCTGCTGTCCGACGGCTCAGCCTGGATCCGCGGCACCAACGTGCCCACCGATGGCGGCATGTTCTCAAACGTGCTTTGCCAGATGCATGGCCTTTGACGCATGGCCTGTGACGCATGGCCATTGAACCCAGGAGACACACGACATGACCACCATCTCGATGCTGATCAACGGCGAGGCCTGCACGGCCCGCAGCGGCAAGACCTTCAACCGCCTTAACCCGCTGGATGGCCAGGTCGCGACCACCGCGCCGGCCGCGAGCGCCGATGACGCCGTGGCCGCCGTCGATGCCGCAGCCGCCGCCTTCGCCGGCTGGTCCAGGACGGGCCCAGGCGAACGACGTGCCCTGCTGATGAAGGCCGCCCATGCGCTGGAAGCGCGTGCGCCCGACTTCATCGCGGCGATGGCCGCCGAGACCGGCGCCTCGGGCGGCTGGGCCGGCTTCAACGTGCACCTGGCTGCCGGCATGCTGCTGGAGGCCGCCGCGCTGACGACGCAGATCAACGGCCAGCAGATCCCCTCGGACGTGCCCGGCAGCCTCGCGCTGGCCACGCGCCAGCCGGCCGGCGTGGTGCTGGGCATCGCGCCGTGGAATGCGCCGGTGATCCTGGGCGTGCGGGCCGTCGCGGTGCCGCTGGCCTGCGGCAACACCGTCGTGCTCAAGGGCAGCGAACTGTGTCCGGCGACGCACGGGCTGATCATCCAGGCGCTGCAGGAAGCCGGCTTTCCGAAGGGCGTCGTCAACTTCGTGACCAACGCGCCGGCCGATGCCGCCGCCGTGGTCGAGGCCATGGTGGCCCACCCGGCCGTGCGGCGCGTCAACTTCACCGGATCGACGCATGTGGGCCGGTTGATCGCGCAGACCTGCGCGAAACACCTCAAGCCGGCGGTGCTGGAACTCGGTGGCAAGGCCCCGCTGCTGGTGCTCGACGACGCCGACCTCGATGCCGCCGTCAACGGCGCGGCCTTCGGTGCCTTCGCCAACTCCGGCCAGATCTGCATGTCGACCGAACGCATCGTGGTCGATGCCTCGATCGCCGATGCCTTCGTCGCCAGGCTGGCGGCCAAGGCCCGCGCGCTGCCGCTGGGCGATCCGCGTCTGGGACCGGTCGTGCTGGGCTCGGTGGTCGACATGGCCACCGTGCAGCGCTGCAACGCGCTGATCGACGATGCCCTCGCCCAGGGCGCGACGCTGGTCTGCGGCGGCAAGGCCGACAGCACGCTGATGCCCGCCACGCTGCTGGACCACGTCACGCCGGCGATGCGGATCTACCACGACGAGACCTTCGGGCCGGTCAAGGCGATCGTGCGCGTGGACGGCGAGGACGAGGCCATCGCCTGCGCCAACGACAACCCCTACGGCCTGTCCGCCGCCGTGTTCACGGCCGATCTGGCGCGCGGCTGGCGCGTCGCGCAGCGCATCGAGTCGGGCATCTGCCACGTCAACGGCCCGACCGTGCACGACGAGGCGCAGATGCCCTTCGGCGGCGTCAAGTCCAGCGGCTACGGCCGCTTCGGCGGCCAGGCCGGCATCGAGGCCTTCAGCGATCTGCGCTGGATCACGCTGCAGACGGCGCCGCGCCACTACCCCTTCTGATCACCCTGCCACACCTGTTCCCGCCTCATCCACAGGAGACACCCATGAACGACAAGACCCTTGCCATCGACCTGAACGCCCTGCCCGCCTCGCGCCGCCAACTGCTCGGCGCCGCCGGTGCGGCCGGCCTCGCGCTGGTCAGCCCCGGCGTGCTGCGCGCCCAGGGCAGCGACACGCTCAAGGTCGGTTTCATCAGCCCGCGCACCGGCCCGCTGGGCAGCTTCGGCGAAGGCGACGGCCATGTGCTGGCACTCGCCCGCAAGGCACTGGCATCGGGCATCAGCATCGGCGGCAAGACCTGGAAGGTCGAGATCCTGGACCGCGACACGCAGTCCGATCCGGCCCGCGCCAGCCAGCTCGCCAAGGCCCTGATCAACGACGACAGGATCGACCTGATGCTGACCACGTCGACGCCCGAGGTGGTCAACCCGGTCTCCGATGCCTGCGAGGCCGCCGGCGTGCCCTGCCTGGCGACCATCATGCCGTGGGAGGCCTTCTACTTCGGTCGCGGCGCCAAGCCGGGCGAGCCCTCGCCGTTCAAGTGGACCTACCTGTTCTCGTTTGGCGTCGCGGAGTTCGTCAACTCCTACGTGTCGCAATGGGCGCTGGTGCCGAACAACAAGCGCGTTGCGGCCTTGTTGCCCAACGATGCCGATGGCAACGCGATCCGCGCGGCCATGCTGCCGCAGCTGCAGAAGGCCGGCTACACGCTGATCGACGGCGGCCCCTACGAAACCGGCACGACCGACTTCTCGGCCCAGATCGCCAAGTTCAAGGCCGAGAAGTGCGAGATCCTGCTGAGCTTCCCGATCCCGCCGGACTTCGCGACCTTCTGGCGCCAGGCCGCGCAGCAGGGCCTGGCCAAGAACATGAAGGTCGTGCAGGTGGCCAAGACCGGCCTGTTCGCGCCGACCATCGAGGTGCTCGGCCCGCTGGGCCACAACATCTCGGTGTGCGCCTACTGGCACAAGACCTTCCCCTACAAGTCGGCGCTGACCGGCCTGTCGGGCGTGCAACTGGCCGATGGCTACGAGCAGGCTTCGGGCAAGCAGTGGAGCCAGCAACTGGGCGCGACGATGTCGCTGCTCGATGCCGGCGTCGCCGTGCTCAAGTCGGCCAGCAACCCGAAGGACAAGGCGGTCGTCGCCCGCGCCATCGCCACGCTGAAGACCACGACGATGATGGGTCCGCTCGACTTCACCAAGGGCCCCGTGCCCAACGTGTCGGCCACGCAGATGATCGGCGCGCAATGGGTCAAGGCACCGGCCGGATCGAAGCACAAGCTCGACTACGTCATCACCGAGAACGTCAACGACCGCAGCGTGCCGGTGACCGCCAAGATCAAGCCCTACGCCTCGTGATGACGCCGACGCCTTCCCCTTCCACATCCCAGTCCAACGTGCTGCTGTCGGCCCGTGGCGTCGTCAAGCGCTTCGGCGCCCACACGGTGCTGCACGGCGTGGACTTCGATGTCCGCGCGGGCGAGGCCATCGGCATCGTCGGCCCGAACGGCGCGGGCAAGACGACGCTGCTGGCCACGCTGTCGGGCACGCTGCCGGCCAGTGCCGGCCGGGTCTGGCTGCGCGGCCACGACGTCACGCGGCAGGACGCCGCCACGCGCTGCCGACAAGGCGTTGCCCGCAGCCACCAGGTGCCGCGCCCCTTTGGCGGCATGACGGTGTTCGAGAACGTGCTGACCGCCGCGACGCAGGGCGGTGGCTTCCGGGGACAGGCGTCCTACGACCGCGCCGCCGACGCGATCGCGCTGTGCGGCATGTCGGCCGTGGCCAACCGGCGCGCCGAGACGCTCGGCCTGCTCGACCGCAAGCGGCTGGAGCTGACCCGCGCGCTGGCCACCGACCCGGCCGTGCTGCTGCTCGACGAGATCGGCGGCGGGCTGACCGATGGCGAGGCCGAGGAGCTGGTCCACACCATCCGCACGCTGCATGCGCGCGGCATCACCATCGTCTGGATCGAGCACATCGTGCATGTGCTGGTGCAGGTCGCCCGCCGGCTGGTCTGCATGGCCGACGGCAGGATCATCGCGGATGGCAGCCCGGATGCGGTGCTGTCCGACGCGACCGTGGTGGACGCCTACCTGGGAGGCCAGCGATGAGCGATGCGCTGTTGAAGGTCGAAGGCCTGGAAGCCCGCCACGGGCTGCTCAAGGCCGTGCGCGGCATCGACCTCGTGCTGCGGGCCGGCGAACGGCTCGCGCTGGTCGGCGCCAATGGCGCGGGCAAGACCACGCTGCTGCGCACGCTGGCCGGCATCCACCCGGCATCGGCGGGCCGCATCGTGTTCGACGGGCAGGACATCACGTCGATGAGCGCCCACCGGCGCGCGGCCGAAGGCATCGCGCTGGTGCCCGAAGGCCGCAAGCTGTTCAACAGCATGAGCGTGGCCGACAACCTGCGTGTCGCCCGTTCGGCCGGCCGGTCAGGCGGTCAGTTCGGAACCTGGGATCTCGACCGCGTGGTCGACGCCTTCCCGCAGCTCAAGCCCAAGCTCAAGGCCCCGGCCGGATCGCTGTCGGGCGGCCAGCAGCAGGCCGTCGCCATCGGTCGTGCGCTGATGACCAACCCGCGCCTGCTGCTGCTCGACGAGGTCTCGCTGGGGTTGTCGCCGGCTGCCGTGCAGGGCGTCTACGACTCGCTGGCGGGCCTGATGGCCAGCGGCATCACGCTGGTGCTGGTCGAGCAGGACCTGCAGCGCACCTTCGCCTCGTCCGACCACATCGCCTGCATCCTCGAAGGTCAGGTGGTGGCCAGCGGCCGCACCGCCGACATGACCCGCGAGGAGGTCATGGACCACTACTTCGGCCATCGACGGGCCGCCCCATCCACGGAGGTCGCATGACCTGGCTGAACCAGATCCTGCAGGGCATCCTGCTCGGCGGCTACTACGCGTTGCTGGCCTGCGGCCTGTCCTTCATGTTCGGGGTGATGCGCATCATCAACCTGGCCCACGGCAGCCTGGCGGTGGTCGCCGCCTATGCCGTGCTGACGCTGGCCGAACGGCACGAGGTGCACCCCTTTCTCGGCCTGCTGCTGGTGATGCCGGCCATGGCCCTGCTGGGCTGGCTGCTGCAGAAGCTGGTGCTCGAACGCAGCGCTCGAGCCGGCGAGCTGGTGCCCATCCTGGCGACCTTCGGGCTGGCGGTGGTGCTCGACAACACGATGTTCAGCGCCTTCGGTGCCGACACGCGTTCGCTCGCCACCAGCATCGACACCCTGGCCTACGACGGCCTGGAGGTCGGCGACTTCATGCTCGGCCACCTGGCGCTGCTGACCTTCGGTCTGGCCGTGCTGCTGCTCGGCGGCCTGCACCTGATGCTGGCCCACACGGCGCTGGGCCGGCGCATCCGCGCGGTCGCCGACGACCCGGACACCGCGCAGCTGGTCGGCGTCAACGCCACCGCCGTCAATGCCGTGGCCACGGCCATCGCGATGATGCTGGTGGCCATCGCCGGCACCTTCCTGGCGATGCGGGCCTCGGTCGACCCGTATGCCGGCGGCCCGCAGCTGATCTTTGCCTTCGAGGCCGTGATGATCGGCGGCGCCGGCTCGCTCTGGGGCACGCTGGCCGGCGGCATCGCGCTCGGCGTGGCGCAGAGCCTGGGCGCCCAGGTCCACACCCAGGGCTTCCTGATCGCCGGCCACGTGCTGTTCCTGCTCGTGCTGCTGGCCCGCCTGCTGCTGGCTGGCCGCCCTCTTCGGCTGGTCCTCCAGCTCGCCCTCCGGCTCACCTCCACCCGCTCGGCCTGACGACATGATCGACACGAACGACTCCCGACCTTCGGCACACGCCCGGGTCGAACGCTGGACCCCGCTGTCGCGGGCCTCGGTGGCCGCCGTAGTGCTGGCCCAGCTGGCCCTGGCCTGCGCGCCCTGGCTGCTGCCGCCGGGCCTGGTGGACCGCCTGACCACGCTGTTTATCTACGGCATCCTGGCCTTGATGTGGAACGCGCTGGCGGGCTACGCCGGCCTGGTGTCGGTGGGCCACCAGGCCTTCTTCGGGCTCGGCGCCTATGCCGCCGTCCGCCTTGCCGATGCGGGTCTGAGCCCCTACCCCGCGCTGTTCGTCGCGGCCCTGCTGGTCGCGCTGCTGTCGGTGCCGATCTCGTCCTTCATGCTGCGGCTCAAGGGCGGCGAGTTCGCCATCGGCATGTGGGTGGTGGCCGCGCTGGCGCACCTGCTGGTCAACCTCGACACGCTGGTGCAGGGCGAGACCGGCACCTCGCTGATCGCGCTGCAGCGCTACGGGTCCGACGAGCGCCGCCTGATCACCTACTGGCTGGCCCTGGCCACCATGGCCGGACTGGCCTGGTGCGTCTTTGGCCTGCTGCGCAGCCGCGTCGGCAGTGCCCTGCAGGCCATCCGCGACAGCGAGGAAGCCGCCGCGTCGGTCGGCGTGAAGGTCTTTGCCACCAAGCGCATGCTCTTTGTGCTGTCGGCCTTCGGCTGCGCGGCGGCGGGCGCGCTGTGGCTGGCGACCTCGGTGACCTTCCAGCCCAAGACCTACTTCAGCGTGCAGTGGACCGCCTACATGCTGTTCATGGTGCTGGTCGGCGGCATCGGCACCTACGAGGGCCCGATCCTCGGGGCACTGCTGTTCTTCACCATCGAGACGCTGTTCGGTGCTGCCGGCGTGACCTACCTGATCGGCCTGGGCTGTGTGGCCGTGCTGTTCGCGCTGCTGCTGCCTCGCGGCATCTGGGGGACGGTGGAACGGCGCTTCGGTGTGCAGTTGCTGCCGGTGGGGTACCGGCTAGACAGCGGACCGCGACACGGCCGGGCTTGATCCGATGCAGAACTGGTCGGCGAACATCAGTCCCTGCAAACCGCCTTGCAAATGCCGCCAACCACCTTCAGCCGTATGTCGCTGCACGACCTGACAGTCAGTGCATAGCCTTTCTCACGCGGCTTGGCGTGGTCGATCACCAAGGGCTTGAGGACATAGTTGACGTGTCGCATGACGATGACTTGGCCGAAGCCGTGGCCCCATGATGGCCCCGAATCTGGCCCTGCCTCGCCGGGATGTCAACAAACCGCCTGGAATCCCCCAAAACAAAAACCCCAGTCGAATCAACGAACTGGGGTTCCGAAATCGGCAAATCGGGACGTCCTGGGACGTCCCGAGACCGCATCACATGTGGTCGATCATCACCTGACCGAAGCCCGAGCAGGACACCTGGGTGGCGCCGTCCATCAGGCGGGCGAAGTCGTAGGTGACCTTCTTGCTGGCGATGGAGCGCTCCATCGACGCGATGATCAGGTCGGCGGCTTCGGTCCAGCCCATGTGGCGCAGCATCATCTCGGCCGAGAGGATCTCGGAGCCGGGGTTGACGTAGTCCTTGCCGGCGTACTTCGGCGCGGTGCCGTGGGTGGCTTCGAAGCAGGCGACCGAGTCGGACAGGTTGGCACCCGGGGCGATGCCGATGCCACCGACCTGGGCGGCCAGCGCGTCGGAGATGTAGTCGCCGTTGAGGTTCAGCGTGGCGATCACGCTGTACTCGGCCGGGCGCAGCAGGATCTGCTGCAGGAAGGCGTCGGCGATGGAGTCCTTGACGATGATCTCGCGGCCCGTCTTCGGGTTCTTGAACTTGCACCACGGGCCGCCGTCGATCAGCTCGGCGCCGAACTCGCGCTGGGCCAGGGCATACGACCAGTCACGGAAGCCACCTTCGGTGAACTTCATGATGTTGCCCTTGTGCACGATGGTCACGTTGGGCTTGTCGTTGTCGATCGCGTACTGGATGGCCTTGCGCACAAGGCGCTCGGTGCCCTCGCGCGAGACCGGCTTGACGCCGATGCCGGAGGTGTCGGGGAAACGGATCTTCTTGACGCCCATTTCCTCGATCAGGAACTTGATGACCTTCTTGGCCTTCTCGCTCTCGGCTTCCCATTCGACGCCGGCGTAGATGTCTTCCGAGTTCTCGCGGAAGATGACCATGTTGATCTTCTCGGGTTCCTTCACGGGCGAAGGCACGCCCTTGAAGTACTGCACCGGGCGCAGGCAGACGTAGAGGTCGAGTTCCTGGCGCAGCGCGACGTTCAGCGAGCGGATGCCGCCACCGACGGGGGTGGTCAGCGGGCCCTTGATCGACACGACGTACTCCTTGAGCACCTCGAGCGATTCGGCGGGCAGCCACACGTCCGGGCCGTAGACCTTGGTGGCCTTCTCGCCGGCGTAGATCTCCATCCAGTGGATCTTGCGCGCGCCGCCGTAGGCCTTGGCGACGGCGGCGTCGACCACCTTGAGCATGACGGGCGTGATGTCGAAACCGGTGCCGTCACCCTCGATGTAGGGAATGATGGGATTGCTGGGGACGTTGAGCGAGAAGTCAGCGTTGACGGTGATCTTCTGGCCCCCGGCGGGCACCTGGATGTGTTGGTACATGTGGCCGACTCCGTGTGATTCGGTAGGGTGATTTCTCAGGGGAAAGCGATTCTAGGGCAGGCACTCTGTCGTGGACTTGACAGCCTGTGGCCCCGGCGACGATGCGCGTGCGCCCTGCGTGCAAGCCGTGTGCCCGACCGGCTCAGGCGCACCAGGCCTGCAGCGGTTCGAGCAGGCCGTGGCCGAGTGTCCAGCCGACGCTGGCAACCAGCATGGCGCCGGCCAGGCGCAGCGCCAGGGCGCCGCCATCGTCGACTGCCGCGCCGCCCGCGTCATGCCCCTCGTCACGACCCCGCGCCAGCAGCGGCCGCAGCCGGAACCACAACGCCGGACCGGCGACCAGGCCGACGCTGCTGGCCAGCGCGAAGGCGGCCATGACGCCGGCACCGGCCAGCGGACCCGATGCCATCGAGGCCACCAGCAGCGCGCCGTGCAGCAGGCCGCATGGGATGACGGGCCAGAGCAGGCCGAGCGCGCCGGCCTTCAGCCCGCCGGGCAGACGTCGCTGGATGCGGATGCGCTGCCAGCCGCCGTCGCCGACCTGTTCGGGCGAACGCGGCTGGCCGAGCGACTCGATCCAGCCCTGCACCGCCGCCGGCATGCGCCCACGCACCAGCAGCCACAGGCCGAGCACCAGCAGCGCCAGTTGCAGGGCGGACCAGACCGGCCGCAGCCAGCCGACCCCTTCGCCCAGCCAGCGCAGCCCGGCCGCCGCCGTGGCAACCAGCGCGCCGGCCGCCGCGTAGGCGATCAGCCGGCCGGCCAGCACCGCCGTGGTGCCCTGCCCCGGCCGGTCCGGGGTGCAGCGCCCGGCCACGGCGGTGCAGGCCGCGCTGCACATGCCGGCGCAGTGCAGCGAGCCGGCCAGGCCCATCAGGGCGGCGGAAGCGGCGAGGGTCAGGCTCATCGGGAGATTGTCGGGCGAGCAGGCGTCAGGCCGTCCAGACCGCCCAGACCGCGTGATGGCCTGGCGGCTTGAAGGACCCGGGTCGTCAGATCACGCGCGAGAAGCGTTCGCGCGACAGGTCGGCACGCAGGTGCTTGTCGAACACCATCGCCACCGAGCGCACGAAGTACCAGCCCAGGGCGGTCAGCTCGAAGCCGTCGGCATCGATGGTGACGAGGCCGTCCTCGGCCAGCCCTTCGACGGCCTCCAGTTCCGCGCCGAAGTAGCTTCTGACGTCGATCAGGTGGGCCAGCGAGACCGACTCGTAGCTCAGCCGGCCGTGGCACATGATGGCCATGATCACGGCGCGCCGGACCAGGTCGTCGCGGGTCAGCGACAGGCCGCGCACGATCGGCAGCTCGTTGCGGTTCAGGGCGTCGTAGTACTCGTCCAGCGTCTTGGCGTTCTGGCTGTAGCTGGCACCGACGCGGCCGATGGCCGAGACGCCCAGCGCGATCAGGTCGCAGTCGGCCTGGGTGCTGTAGCCCTGGAAGTTGCGGTGCAGACGGCCCTGGCGCTTGGCCTGCGCGAGCGAATCCTCGGGCAGCGCGAAGTGGTCCATGCCGATGTACTGGTAGCCGTGCGCGATGAAGCCGCTGATGGCCTGCGACAGCATGCCGATGCGCTGCGCGCCGGTCGGCAGTTCCTCGGAGACGATGCGGCGCTGCGGCTTGAAACGCTGCGGCAGGTGTGCGTAGCCGTACATCGCGATGCGGTCCGGGCGCAATGTGGCGACCTGGCGGATCGTGCGGGCGTAGCTCTCGGGCGTCTGGCGCGGCAGGCCGTAGATCAGGTCGACGTTGATGGACTGGAAGCCCAGATCGCGGGCATCGTTCATCAGCGCCTCGACCTGCTCGTAGGGCTGGATCCGGTGAACGGCCTTCTGGACCTCGCCGTCGAAGTCCTGCACGCCATAGGACAGGCGGTTGAAGCCGAGGTCGGCCAGGTGCTTCAGGCGCGCGCGGGTGACGGTGCGCGGGTCGATCTCGATCGAATACTCGCCGCGCGGCTCGATCGTGAAGTGGCGGCGCAGGATGCCCATCAGGCGGTCGAGCTCGCCGTCGTCGAGGAATGTCGGCGTGCCGCCACCGAAATGCAGCTGCGTGACCGAATGGCCGCGGCCGAGCACGTCGGTGACCAGCGAGGCCTCGTGCGCCAGCGCGTCGATGTAGGCCGACGCGCGGCCGTGGTCCTTGGTGACGATCTTGTTGCAGGCGCAGTAGTAGCAGACCGACTCGCAGAACGGCACGTGCACGTACAGCGACAGCGGGCCGCCGGCCGCGCCGATGGCGCCGCTGGCGCGCTGGGCCAGCGCCTGGCGGTAGTGTTCGGCGGTGTAGGCCTCGACGAAGCGGTCGGCCGTCGGGTAGGACGTGTAGCGCGGGCCCGGCCGGTCCATGCGCCGCAGCAGGTCGTCGCTCAGCGCAGGGGGCTGGGGCATGTCGGCATCTCCGTGGAACGGGTTGGACGTGGCAGCCGCCTCGGCAGCCAGCGGACCGGAAGTCATGGTGTGCATGGCGTCCCACTGTGCCGCGCATCCGCCGTCCGGACTTGACCTGCCTCAAGCCGCGTGCGGAGGGCCGGGTCAAGAATCCCCTGATCGCGACACGCATCAAAACCCAAGCCAGTGTGCGGGGGCGTGCATACTGTGGCGCCTCCGCCACCGAACAGGAACCGGACCATGATCCACGAAGCTACCGCCACCCCGTCGTCCCCGCTCAATGCGCTGAAGGTGGCGTGCTCGGCCTGCAACCTGCGCGAGCTGTGCCTGCCCGTGGGCCTGTCCGAGGACGAGCTGGTCTCGCTGGACAACATCATCAGCACCCGTCGCAGCGTCAAGCGTGGCGAGAGCCTGTTCCACGCCGGCGACGACTTCGCCGCGCTGTACGCCGTGCGCACCGGCTTCTTCAAGACCGTCGTGTCAGCCTCGGACGGCCGCGAGCAGGTCACCGGCTTCCAGATGGCCGGCGAGCTGATCGGCCTGGACGGCATCAGCAACGACCGCCATTCCTGCGACGCCGTCGCGCTGGAGGACTCGCAGGTCTGCATGATCCCGTACGGCCAGCTCGAACACCTGTCGCGCGAGTTCACGCTGCTGCAGCACCAGTTCCACAAGATCATGAGCCGCGAGATCGTGCGCGACCACGGCGTCATGCTGCTGCTGGGCAGCATGCGGGCCGAAGAGCGCCTGGCCGCCTTCCTGCTCAACCTGACGCAGCGCCTGCAGGCGCGCGGCTTTTCGGCTTCGGCGCTGGTCCTGCGCATGACGCGCGAGGAGATCGGCAGCTACCTGGGCCTGAAGCTGGAGACGGTCAGCCGGACCTTCTCGAAGTTCCAGGACGAGGGCATCCTCGAAGTGAAGCAGCGCGACATCCGGATCCTCGACCAGGACGCCCTGCAACGCGTCGTCAACGGCGCCGCCTGTTGAGCTGAAGCACCCTGCCCCAAGACGACGACGGCGACCTTCGGGTCGCCGTTTTCACGTCTGCCACGGGGCTGGCGCGATTCAGGGGAAGCGCCGTCGGGTCGCGAGGTCGCCGTCGGTGGCGGGCTCGCGCAGCAGCAGCTGGGTGATGGCGCCGGACAGGCCCAGCACGACCCAGAACAGGAAGAAGGCGATCGAGTAGACGGCCTTGCGGTCCATGTCGACCGGGGCGCCGCCGAGCCAGTGCAGCGCCTGCGGGTCGACGAAGGCGAAGACCAGCATCTCGAGCACGCCGGCCATCAGGAAGGCCGGCCACAGCACTGCGAGCGCGCGGCGGCCGAAGCCGGTCAGGGCGACCGGCGCGGCGCGCACGTCGTCGGGCGCGGCCAGCTCGGAGCTGTCGAAGTCGCTGTCCTCGCCCCGGTCGGGCATCGGACGGGAACCGGCCGACCCGCTCACTTGACGCCTTCGGGCTTGCCGCCGGTCGCCGCGTGGTTGCGGGCCTGCATCGCCGGCAGGTTGCCGGCGTGGTCACCGGTGTGGGCGCCGTTCTCGACATCGTCGGCGGCGACGCTGCTGGCGCGCGTGTCGAGCACCGGATCCGGATGCGTGATCGCGATGGCCAGCGTCACGAAGCTGGCCGCGACCACGATGGCCGGACCGCCCAGCACCAGCCACATCATCGGCTCGCGCCACCAGACGCGACGCGCGCTGCGGGTGGCGACAGGGGCAAGGGCAGGCGCGGCGGGGGCATGGGCTTGGGACATCGGTGTTCTCCGGGTGTTCGGTGCGACGCGTTTCAGCGCGGCACGAGGAAGGTGGACTTCTCGCGCAGGCTGACCGGCGCGCCGGCGCCGTCGGGCAGGCGCTGGATGTCGAAGTGGATCGGGTGGCTGCCGCTGCCGGCCCGCTGGGCTTGCAGCGCATCGAGCCGGACGGCAACGGTGATCCAGCGGGCCTCGGCCGGACCGACCCGCAGCTCGCCGTCGATGGCGGCCGACAGGCCCTCGATCCCGCCGGCGTCGACGCGATAGGTCTGCGTCGACTCGGTCGTGTTCATGATCTGCAGGCGGTAGATGTTCTCGATCGCGCCATCGTCGACCAGCCGCGCCAGCGAGGCCCGGTCGCGCACCACGTCGACCTTGAACGGGGAGCGCAGCGCCAGGCTGATGCCCAGCGCGGCCACGATCAGGAACAGGATGGCGGTGTAGACCAGCACGCGCGGCCGCAGCGCCCGGCGCCACATCTGCGCGCGGGTCCAGCCGGCTTCGAGGCCGTTCTCGGTCGTGTAGCGCACGAGGCCGCGCTCGTAGCCCATCTTGTCCATCACGCCGTCGCAGACGTCGACGCAGGCGGCGCAGCCGATGCACTCGTACTGCAGGCCCTTGCGGATGTCGATGCCGGTGGGGCAGACCTGCACGCACAGGTTGCAGTCGACGCAGGCACCCAGGCCCAGCGTCTTCGGATCGGCCTTCTTGCTGCGCGAGCCACGCGGTTCGCCGCGTGCGGCGTCGTAGGTGATGATGAGCGTGTCGCGGTCGAACATCGCGCTCTGGAAGCGCGCGTACGGGCACATGTACTTGCAGACCTGCTCGCGCATGTAGCCGGCATTGCCGTAGGTGGCGAAACCGTAGAACAGCACCCAGAACCATTCCCAAGGGCCGAAGCCGAGCGTCACGGCCGACACGGCGAGTTCGCGCACGGGGGTGAAGTAGCCGACGAAGGTGAAGCCGGTCCACAGCGCGAAGGTGATCCAGGCGAGCTGCTTGCCGCCCTTGCGCAGCCACTTCTCGCCGGTCCACGGACCGGCATCGAGCTTCATGCGCGCGGCGCGGTCACCCTCGAACTTCTTCTCGAACCACAGGAAGATCTCGGTGTAGACGGTCTGCGGGCAGGCATAGCCGCACCACAGCCGGCCGGCCAGCGCGGTGAACAGGAACAGCGCGTAGGCCGAGACGATCAGGATGCCCGTCAGGTAGATGAAGTCCTGCGGATAGAGCACCAGACCGAAGATGTAGAAGCGCCGCGAGCCGAGGTCGAACAACACCGCCTGGCGGTCGTTCCAGCTCAGCCACGGCAGCCCGTAGAAGACGACCTGGGTCAGCCAGACCAGCAGCCAGCGCCACTTGACGAACAGGCCGGTGACGGCCTTCGGATAGATCTTCCGGGTCTTCTCGTACAAGGAGACCATCTTGACCGGCAGTTCGGGGTTCGTCGGGGCGGGCGCGGGGTGGTCGGTCATGCAGGCGGTGGTCGATCAACGGAACGCGCCCAGGCACCGAAGACGGCGACCGGGCGCGGGGTCAGTGCATCACTGACGCGGGGTGACCGGCGTGTCGGCCAGCGCGGTCTTCGGGCCCTTGTGCGACAGGCTCCAGACATAGGCGGCCAGCACGCGGATCTGATCGGGCGTCAGGCGCGAGGCGTGCTGCGGCATCACGTTGGTCTTGCCGTTGGTGACCATCGCGACGATGGCGTCCTCGCCCCAACCATGCAGCCAGACCTTGTCGGTCAGGTTGGGCGCACCCATCGCCGGCGTGCCCTTGCCTTCGGGGCCGTGGCAGGCCGCGCAGACACCGAACTTGGCCTTGCCCAGCTGGGCGGCGATGTTGTTGTGCGGGCTGCCCGACAGGCTCAGCACGTAGTTGGCGACGTTCTTGACGTCCTCGGGCGTGCCGACCGCCGCCGCCATCGGCGGCATCATGCCCTGACGGCCTTCGGCGATGGTCTTGGCGATGTAGTCCAGACCACCGTCGCCACCGAGCCAATCGCCGTCGGCGAGGTTCGGAAAGCCCTTGCTGCCGCGACCGTCGGAGCCGTGGCAACCGGCGCAGTTGTTGACGAACAGGCGCTCGCCGATGCCCTGGGCCTGCGGGTTCGCGGCCAGTGCCTCGACCGGCTGGTCCTTGAACTGCGCATAGACCTTCGACAGGGCTTCCTTCGCCTTGTCCTGCTCCTTCTGGAGCTGGTCGGCACTGGACCACTTGAGCGTGCCTGCCGAACTGCCCAGGCCCGGGTAGAGCGCCAGGTAGAGGCCCGCGAACACCACGGTGATCACGAACAGGCCCATCCACCAGCGCGGCAGCGGGTTGTTCAGCTCACGCAGATCACCGTCCCAGACGTGACCGGTGGTGTTGTCGTCGGCCATCACCTGACGACGGCTGGCGATGACCAGCAGGACCAGGCAGAGCAGCAGTCCCACGATCGTGAGGGCGGCCACGAACAGTGACCAGCCACTGGAGATGAAGTCACTCATGGGTGGCTCCCTTGTTGGCTTGCAGGGCTTCGTCGTCGAGGAAAGGCAGCTGGGCGGCCTCGTCGAAGGACGAACGGTTGCGACGCGAGTAGGCCCAGACCACGATGGCCAGGAAACCCGCGAAGGACAGCAGGGTCACCAGGCTGCGCAGGGTGTTCAGATCGGCTTCCATGTCGGACTCCTCACTTGGCCGGCGCGGCGTTGGCGCCGGCCGTGCCCATGACCTGCAGGTAGGCGACCACGGCATCCATCTCGGTCTTGCCCTTGACCTCGTCGGCGGCCTTGGCGATCTCGTCGTCCGTGTACGGGACGCCGACGATGCGCAGGGCCTTCATCTTCGGGGCCATGTCGGCCGGGTTGACGGTGCCGGTGTTGAGCCACGAGTAAGCCGGCATGTTGGACTCGGGGACCAGGTCACGCGGGTTGTTCAGGTGGATGCGATGCCAGTCGTCGCTGTACTTGCCGCCGACGCGGTGCAGGTCCGGACCGGTGCGCTTGGAGCCCCACTGGAACGGGTGGTCGTAGACGAATTCGCCGGCCTTGGAGTAGTCGCCGTAGCGCAGCGTCTCGGCGCGGAACGGACGGATCATCTGCGAGTGGCAGTTGTAGCAACCCTCGCGGATGTAGACGTCGCGACCGGCCAGCTGCAGCGCCGTGTAGGGCTTCAGGCCCTCGACCGGCTGGGTCGTGGAACGCTGGAAGAACAGCGGCACGATCTCGACGATGCCACCCCAGATGACGGTCAGCAGGACCAGCACGATCATCAGGAAGTTGCTGGTCTCGATCTTCTCGTGACCGCTCGCGGGCTTGTGTGTGTTTGCCATGTGTTGTGCTCCTTGCGCCTCAGGCGTGGGCCGCGGCCAGGGGGATGGGCGCGGGCTCGACACGACCGTTGCGCACGGTCATCACGGTGTTCCAGGCCATGATCAGCATGCCGCCCAGGTAGAGCAGGCCGCCGACGACGCGGATCACGTAGAAGGGATAGGTCGCCTTGACGCTCTCGACGAAGCTGTAGACCAGCGTGCCGTCGGGGTTCGTCGCACGCCACATCAGGCCCTGCATGACACCGGCGATCCACATCGCGGCGATGTAGAGGACGATGCCGATCGTGGCGACCCAGAAGTGCAGCTCGATGGCGCGCACGCTGTACATCGCCTTGCGGCCGAACAGGCGCGGGATCAGGTAGTACAGGGCGCCCATCGACACCAGGCCGACCCAGCCCAGCGCGCCGGAGTGCACGTGGCCGACGGTCCAGTCGGTGTAGTGGGACAGCGCGTTGACCGTCTTGATCGACATCATCGGGCCCTCGAAGGTCGACATGCCGTAGAACGACAGCGACACGATGAGGAACTTCAGGATCGGGTCGTCACGCAGCTTGTGCCAGGCACCCGAGAGGGTCATGATCCCGTTGATCATGCCGCCCCAGCTCGGCGCGAGCAGCACCAGCGAGAAGATCATGCCGATCGACTGGGCCCAGTCCGGCAGCGCGGTGTAGTGCAGGTGGTGCGGACCCGCCCACATGTAGGTGAAGATCAGCGCCCAGAAGTGGACGATCGACAGGCGGTACGAATACACCGGGCGTTCGGCCTGCTTGGGGATGTAGTAGTACATGATCCCCAGGAAGCCGGCGGTCAGGAAGAAGCCCACCGCGTTGTGGCCGTACCACCACTGGACCATCGCGTCCTGCACGCCGGCATAGGCCGAGTAGCTCTTCGTCAGGCTGACCGGGATGGCCGCGCTGTTGACGATGTGCAGCAGGGCCACCGCGATGATGAAGGCGCCGAAGAACCAGTTCGCCACGTAGATGTGACGGACCTTGCGGGTGCCGACGGTGCCGAAGAACACGATCGCGTAGGACACCCACACGACGGCGATCAGGATGTCGATCGGCCATTCGAGTTCGGCGTATTCCTTGCCCGAGGTGAAGCCCAGCGGCAGCGAGATGGCCGCCAGCAGGATCACCAGTTGCCAGCCCCAGAAGGTGAACTGGGCCAGCGCCGGCAGGAACAGCCGGGTCTGGCAGGTGCGCTGCACCACGTGGTAGCTGGTCGCGAACAGCACGCAGCCGCCGAAGGCGAAGATCACTGCATTGGTGTGCAGCGGGCGCAGGCGCCCGTAGCTGAGCCACGGGATGCCGAAGTTGAGTTCAGGCCACGCCAGCTGGGACGCGATGATCACGCCCACCAGCATGCCCACGACCCCCCACAGGATCGAGGCGAGGGCGAATTGCCGGATCACCCCGTCGCTGTAGACGGGTGATGCCGTCTGTGTTGTCACTGCCATTGATTGCTCCTTCGAAGCTCATTCGTCATCTGTTCGGCGCGGATTCTTTGTCACTTCGTAACGGCGCCGCTTGATTCGCATCAACCCCGGTGGCGCGCGCGGCCAAAGCGGGTGAGTTGTCGTCGCCCAGCAACCTCAGGCCCTCGCGTTCGAGGTCGTCGAACTGGCCCGAGCGCAGCGCCCAGGCGAACACGACCAGGATGCCGAAGACGAGGACCACCGACAGCGGGATCAGGAGATAGAGGATGTCCATGATTCAGGTTCCCGACGTCGCCGTCATGACAGGACGCTGATCGATGCCGACCGGCGATCGAACAGCATCCTCGTGCTGATCGGCCTTCCCGGCCGGCCGTGCGAGTCGCAGACCGTTCAGCACGACCAGCAGCGAGCTGAGCGCCATGCCCAGTCCGGCCAGCCAGGGCGGCAGCCAGCCGACCAGCGCCAGCGGCACGCTGACGAGGTTGTAGGCCAGTGCCCATACAAGGTTCTGACGCACGATGCGAACGGTGCGGCGCGCGGTGTCGTGCAGCAGCACCAGATCGCCGATGCGATCGGACAGCACGATGACATCGGCACGCGCCTGCGCCAGCGCGGCCGCACTGCCCATCGCGATCGAGACATCGGCACGCGCCAGCACCGGCGCGTCGTTGATGCCGTCGCCGACCATCGCCACCGCCTCGCCCTGCCCCTGCAGCGCGGCGACGGCATCGAGCTTGTCCTGCGGCGTGCAGCGGGCCTGGTGGGCGCCCAGTCCCAGCCGGGCGGCCATGCGGGCGACCGGGCCGGGCTGGTCGCCCGACAGCAGGCGGGTCTGCAGGCCGGCGGCATGCAGGCGCTGCACGGCAGCCTCGGCATCGGGTCGCAGCGTCTCGTCGAACTCGAAGCGCAGCAAGGGCCGCCAGGCAGCATCGGCCTCGACCGCCAGCCACACGGCCGGACGGTCGACGCCGTCGGCATCCGCACCGCAGAAGTCGGCCGAGCCCAATCGCCAGGAATGCCCGTCGACACGGGCCTGCAGGCCGGCACCGGGCTGTTCGGCCAGGTCGTCCAGGGCCACCGGCAGCGATGCCGGAACGGTCGACGCGGCCTCGGCCAGCGCCCGCGCCAGCGGGTGACGCGAACGGGCGGCCAGCGCATCGGCCACGGCCCGCACCCGCTCGGGTGCGACGCCGTCGAGGTGGCTCAGCGACTGAGCCTGTGCCAGCGACAGCCGGTCCTCGGTCAGCGTGCCGGTCTTGTCGAACACGAGGTGGCGCACGCGGGTCAGCACCTCCAGCGCATCCAGCCGCTGCAGCAGCACACCGCGCCGCGCCAGGTCACCGGCAGCGGCCAGCCAGGCAACCGGCGCGCCCAGCGACAGCGCGCACGGGCAGGTCACGATCAGCACGGCGACCGCCACTTCCAGCGCCCGCGACGGGTCGATGCGCAGCCACACGACGTAGGCCCCGATCGCCAGCGCCAGCACCGCCCACAGGAACGGCCCGGCGATGCGGTCGGCGCTGACCAGGAAGGACGGCCGCTCGGTCAGCGCTCGCTCGACCAGCGCGACGATGCGCTGGAAGCGGGTCTGCGCGCCGAGCTGCGTGACCCGCAGCGTCACCGGCGCACCCAGGTTCAGGCAACCGGCCGCGACGCGGTCGCCGGGACCCCGCTCGACCGGGCGCGACTCGCCGGTCAACATGGCCTCGTCGACCTGGGTGCGGCCGTCGATCACCTCGCCATCGGCGGCGAAGGCCTGGCCGACGTGAACGCGCACGACATCGCCCAGCGCCAGCTCGGCGGCCGGCACGCGTTCGACGCGGCCATCGGCCAGCAGGCGCTCGACCGCGTCGGGCAGGCGGCGCATGACGGCGTCGAGCGACTGCGCGGCGCGGGCGCGGGCGCGGCTTTCGAGCAGTCGCGCGCCGAGCAGGAAGCTGACGAACATGGTCAGCGAATCGAAATAGACCTCGTGGCCCATCACGCGGGTCGCCTGCAGGCCGCCGAAGGTGGCGGCCGAGCTGGCCACGAAGGTGACGACGATGCCCAGCGTGACCGGCACGTCCATGCCGATGCGGCGCTGGCGCAGCGAGCGCCATGCGCCCTGGAAGAACGGTCCGGCGGCGAACAGCACGACCGGCACGCTGAGCACCCAGCTGGCCCAGCGCAGCAGCTGGACCATGTCGGCGCTGATGTCGCCCGGCTCGGCCACGTAGGCCGGCGTCGCGTACATCATCACCTGCATCATGCAGAAGGCGGCCACGAACAGCCGCCAGATCGCCTGGCGCGACTCGCGCTGCGCCAGCGCGACGGCCTCGGCGCCGGTGTCGGGGAAGGCGCCATAGCCGGCCCCGCGCACCGCCTCGATCAGCTCGGAGACCCGCGTGCGCGCGGGGTCCCAGTCGACCACCGCACGCTGCGCCGTGCCGTTGACTTCGGCACGCCGGACCCCGTCGACGCGCTGGAGCGCGCCCTCGATCACGCCGGCACAGGCGGCACAATGCAGCCCGCCCAGCAGCAGCCGGGTGCGCCCGGTGCGCGTGCCGTCAGCCCCGTCCAGCCATTGCGTGCAGACGGCCAGCGTGGCCGGCGCGTCGACCGCCGCCGCCTGGGTCTCGGTCAGCGCCGACACCCCTGCCGGGACGGCGGTGTTCAGCGCAGCAGGGTTGGCGGTGGGCAGGGACATGGGGCAGACGGGAACGACCGGCGGTACGACAGCGGGTTCCCGATGAACCCGGCCAGGGCATTCTGAAACAGCAGCGGCGATTCAACATGATCCAGATCAAGATGACTACCCCGAGCGGTATCAAGACAACGCCGGCCCGCCGGCTGGCACACGGGCTGCGCAGGGCCATGCTGGCCTGGGTCGCGGCGCTCGCCAGCCTCATCGCCGCACCGGCGCTGGCGCAGTCCCAGCAGTTGCCGACGATCGAGCTGAGCCTGGGCATGCACCGCATCGAGGCCGAGGTCGCCGGCAACGCCGCTCAGCGCCAGATCGGCCTGATGAACCGCCCGACGATGCCGCCCAACCACGGCATGCTGTTCGTGTTCGAGGGCCCGGACATGCACTGCTTCTGGATGCGCAACACGCTGCTGCCGCTGTCGATCGCCTTTCTGGCGGCCGACGGGCGCATCGTCAACATCGAGGACATGGCGCCGCAGACCGACACCTCGCACTGCCCGCGCGAGCCGGTGCGCTTCGCGCTGGAGATGAACCAGGGCTGGTTCGCCAAGCGCGGCTTCAAGGCCGGCGACAAGGTCGGCGGCGCGCCCTTCGCGAAGTGAGCCGGCCGGCGGGGACGGCGTTCAGCGCGTCTTCGCCAGGATCCGGTTCTTCAGCTCGGCCAGCATCGCCACGGCAATGTCGCGGCCGGCCTGGATCGAACGCTTGCGGGCCGAGAAGTCGGCGCTGGAGATGCCCGTCAGCTTCGGGCGCAGCACGACATCGGCCTCCTTCAGCTCGAAGCTGTTGATGCTGCGGCCCATGATCGAGAAGGTCTGCAGCAGCATCTTCATCGCGTCGCCGGTGGCGGCGCCTTCGGGCGGCGACGAGATGTCGACCGCGATGACGAGGTCGGCGCCCATCTGGCGCGCATAACGCACCGGCACGGGCGCCACGAGGCCACCGTCGACGTATTCGCGACCGCCGATCGAGACCGGCTGGAACACCGCCGGCACCGAGCTGGACGCCCGCACCGCCGTGCCCGCATCGCCGCGCCGGAACAGGATGCCCGAACCGTCGTCGAGGTCGGTGGCGACGATGCCCAGCGGCATCTTCATCTGCTCGATCGTCTTGCTGCCGGTCTGGGTGCGGACATAACGCGCCAGCGCCTCGCCGCGGATCACGCCGCGCAGCGGGAAGGACCAGTCGGTGATCGTGGCCTCGTCCATCGTGTCGGCCAGCCTGGCCAGCGCCTGGCCGTTGTGGCCGGACGCATACAGCGCGGCGACGAGGCTGCCGGCCGACGTGCCGACGACCAGATCCGGGCGGATGCCGTTTTCCTCCAGCACCTGGATCACGCCGATGTGGGCGAACCCGCGCGCCGCGCCGCCGCCCAGCGCCAGACCGATCTTCGGCGGCTTGGGCGTCGCCGGCACCACCGGAGGCACCGGCGGCACGACCACCACCGGCGGCACCGGGTCGACCTGGCCGGGCGCCGAGGCGCCGCCGTCGACCGGGGTGACCACGGAGCCGCCCCCGTCGAGCCCCCACCGACAACGACCGGCGCCTGCGGCCCGCCCGGCGCGGTGGCGCAGCCGGTCACGAACAGGGTCAGCGCGAGTGCCCAGCTGCCGAACAGGCGGCCAGCCGGCCTTTTCGGCACGGGCAAGGACAAGGGAAACGTCAGGTTTTGGGGATGCATGGCGGCGAATTCTAGGGACCGGTCCGTGACGCCGACCCGATCCAGAAGCGCCTCATATTCCGCTGACCCATAAGCATCATCTGAATAAGTAGTTTGTTTATATGAAGGCTGTCCTTAGAGTCGCGACCCTGTCCGATGGCGCGTCCTGCCTGAGGGCCTGACCCTCGACTGGATTTCATGGACTGGCTCCCCCCCTTCGACTGGATCGCGATCCTGAGCGGCTTCGGCATCGGCCTGATCGTCGGCGTCACCGGCGTCGGCGGCGGCTCGCTGATGACGCCGCTGCTGATCTCGGTCTTCCACCTCGACAAGGCGGTCGCCATCGGCACCGACCTGTGGTTTGCCGGCCTGACCAAGGTCTCGGGCTCCTGGGCCCACCACCGCCACGGCCACGTCGACTACAAGATCACCACGCTGCTGCTGGCCGGCAGCATCCCGGCCTCGATCGGCACGACCGCCTGGATGCACATGGTCGGCATCACCAAGAAGGCCGACAGCCTGCTGAGCTTCGCGCTCGGCATCGCGCTGGTGCTGACCGCCGTGACCATCATCCTGCGGCCGGTCTGGCACCGCGTCGGCCTGTGGCTGGAGCGATGGATCACCGATGCGCGCCGGCCCTGGCTGACGCTGGCCTGCGGGCTGATCCTGGGCGTGCTGGTCTCGCTCAGCTCGATCGGTGCCGGGGCGCTGGGCGCCACGCTGATCCTGCTGCTCTACCCGCGCCTGCCCACGCCGCGCCTGGTCGGCACCGACATCGCCCACGCCGTGCCGCTGACGCTGGTGGCCGGCATCGGCCACGCCACGCTGGGCAACGTCCACTGGGCCCTGCTGATCGAGCTGCTGCTCGGCTCGGTGCCGGCGATCTGGCTCGGCGCGAAGCTGACCAAGCTGCTGCCCGACATCTGGACCCGCCTGGCCCTGTCCTGCGCGCTGCTGCTGGCGGCGCGGAAAATCCTGCTGATCGCCTGAGCCTGCGGGCTCCGCCGGACGCTCCCCCTACACGCCTTTCCCGCCGACGACCGCCATGTACCAGTACACCGACTTCGACCGCCAGTTCGTGCGCGCCCGCGCCGCCCAGTTCCGCGATCAGCTGACCCGCAACCTCGCCGGCCAGCTCGGCGATGACGAGTTCCGGCCGCTGCGGCTGCAGAACGGCTGGTACATCCAGCGCCACGCGCCGATGCTGCGCGTGGCCGTTCCCTACGGCGAACTCAACAGCCGCCAGCTGCGCACGCTGGCGCAGATCGCGCGCGAGTTCGACCGCAGCTACGCCCACTTCACGACGCGCCAGAACGTCCAGTACAACTGGATCCCGCTGCCCCAGGCCGCCGACGTGATGGAGCGTCTGGCCGAGGTCGACATGCACGGCATCCAGACCAGCGGCAACTGCATCCGCAACATCACCAGCGATGCGCTGGCCGGCGTGGCGGCGGACGAGGAGATCGATCCGCGCCCCTACTGCGAGATCCTGCGCCAGTGGAGCACGCTGCACCCCGAGTTCGCCTTCCTGCCGCGCAAGTTCAAGATCGCCGTCTCCGGTGCCCGCGAGGACCGCGCCGCGATCGGCTGGCATGACGTCGGCCTGAAGCTGGTGAAGAACGCGGCCGGCGAGGTCGGTTTCCAGGTCCAGGTCGGTGGCGGCATGGGCCGCACGCCGATCATCGGCAGCGTCATCAGCACCTTCGTGCCGTGGCAGCAGATCCTTGTCTACCTCGAAGCGATCGTGCGGGTCTACAACCGCTACGGCCGCCGCGACAACGCCTACAAGGCGCGCATCAAGATCCTCGTCAAGGCCGAGGGCCAGAAGTTCTTCGACGCCGTCGAGGCCGAGTACCGCGCGATCCTGACCCACGACACCGACGCCGACGCGCAGGTCATCCCGCAGGCCGAGTTCGACCGCGTCAACGCCTGCTTCGTGCGCCCGGCCGGCGTCGCGCCGCGGGCCGAGTTCGATGCCGAGGCCGCCGCCGACAGCACCAGCGCGCCGCAGGCCTATCGGCGCTGGCTGCAGCGCAACGTGCACGCCCACCAGGTCGCCGGCTACCGCGCGGTGACGCTGTCGGTCAAGCGTGCCGGTCAGGCCCCGGGCGACGCGACCGATGTCCAGATGGACCTGGCCGCCGACCTGGCCGACCGCTACAGCAGCGGCGAGCTGCGCGTCACGCACGACCAGAACCTGCTGCTGCCGTGGGTGCCCGCCAGCGACCTGCCGGCGCTCTACGAGGCCGCCAAGGCCGCCGGCTACGCGACGCCCAACATCGGCCTGGTGACCGACATGATCGCCTGCCCGGGTGGCGACTTCTGCGCGCTGGCCAATGCCCGCTCGATCCCGGTCGCCGAGGAGCTGACCGCCCGTTTCGATGATCTGGACGAGGTCTTCGACATCGGCGAGATCGACCTGCACATCAGCGGCTGCATCAACAGCTGCGGCCACCACCACAGCGGCCACATCGGCATCCTCGGCGTCGACAAGGACGGCACCGAGTGGTATCAGGTCACGCTCGGCGGCTCGGACGGCTCGGACCACGCGCCGGTGGCCGTGCCGGGCAAGGTGATCGGCCCGTCGTTCGCGGCCAGCGAGATCGCCGATGCGGTCGAGGCCATCCTCGACACCTACCGCGCCCAGCGCCTGTCGGGCGAGAAGTTCATCGACGCGGTGCGCCGTCTGGGCATCGACCCGTTCAAGGCCGCCGCCAATGCGCAGCGCACGGCCACGGCGCGCGCCGAAGCCTGAGCCCGAGTCCGAGCCTGAGCCCCGATTCCGAAAGATCGACCATGAAGTTCATCACCACCCACCACGACCCCGCCTGGACCACCGTCGGCGGCGAGGACGGCCCGTCGCCGCACCCGATCGCCCGCGACGGCCAGCTGCTGACGCTGGAACAGTGGCATGCCGTGCGCGACACCTGGCCGGCCGGCCTGCGCACCGGCGTGATCCTGGCCAACACCGACGACGTCGAGAACATCGCCGCCGACCTGCCGCGCCTGGCGCTGGTCGTCATCGAGTTCCCGAAGTGGGTCGACGGTCGCGCCTACAGCCAGGCCCGCCTGCTGCGCCGCCGCTACCGCTATGCCGGCGAGGTCCGCGCCCGTGGCGACGTGCTGGTCGACATGCTGCCGCTGCTGCAGCGCTGCGGCGTCGATGCGGTCGTGCTGCGCCATGACCAGTCGGTCGAGGCGGCCGAACGGGCCCTGGGCTTCTTCGGCGGCCACTACCAGGGCGACGTCAGCGAGACCCGTCCGCTGTTCAAGCGCCCGGCCGACGCGGCCTGGAAGTCGACCGACGCCGACTTCGTCAACGCCGGCGCGGCCATCTGATCGGCACACGCCAGAGGAGTCACGACATGGGTGCCATCGACCTGTACGCCCGGCAGAAGCCGGGTCATGAAGACCGCCTCGCGCAGGCCATCGAGACGCTGCGTGAAGCCGCCGCCGCCCACCCGGGCGCCATCGTGCAGGCCACCAGCCTGGGCGCCGAGGACATGGTCGTCACCGACCTGATCCAGCGCCACGCGCTGCCGATCGCCATCGGCACGCTGCAGACCGGCGCGCTGCACGCCGAGACCGTCGCGCTGATCGGCCGGCTGGAGTCGCATTACGCGGCGCAAGGCCTGAAGGTCGAGGTCTACGAGCCGAAGAACGAGGCCGTCATCACCTTCGTGCGCGACCACGGCGACAAGGCGATGTACGAGAGCATCGCGCTGCGCAAGGCCTGCTGCGGCATCCGCAAGCTCGAACCGCTGTCGCGCATGCTGGCCGACCGGCAGGGCTGGATCACCGGCCTGCGCCGCGAGCAGTCCAACAACCGCGGCGGCATGCAGCGGGTCGAGTCCGACGACGCCGGCCGCGCCAAGTACAACCCGCTGATCGAGTGGACCTGGAACGACGTCTGGCACTACATCGCCAGCCACGGCATTCCGTACAACCCGCTGCATGACCAGTTCATGCCCAGCATCGGCTGCGCGCCCTGCACCCGCGAGATCGCGGTGGGCGAGGACTTCCGCGCCGGCCGCTGGTGGTGGGAGGACGAGAACGCCAAGGAATGCGGCCTGCACGTCCACCAGACCGAGGCCGGCCAGGCCTGAGGCTCACGGCCTGAGCCTGCGCACCGCCCGACCAGAACAACGACATGAACCCCCGACGACGACCATGACCCAACTGCTGCCCGACGTGGACCACCGCCACCTCGATGCCCTCGAGGAAGAGGCGATCTTCATCCTGCGCGAAGTGGCCGGCGCCTTCGAGCGCCCCGGCTTGCTGTTCTCCAGCGGCAAGGACTCCTGCGTGGTCCTGCACCTGGCCGAGAAGGCCTTCAAGCGCAAGGTCAGCGCGGCCGGCGAGCGGCCGCGCTTCACCGGCAAGCTGCCCTTCCCGCTGGTCCATGTGGACACCGGCCACAACTTCCCGGAGGTCATCACCTTCCGCGACGAACGCATCGCCGAGATGGGCGAGCGGCTGATCGTCGGCCACCTGGAAGACTCGATGAAGAAGGGCACGATCCGCCTGGCCCACCCGCTGGAATCGCGCAACGGCCACCAGACCGTGACGCTGCTGGAGACCATCGAGGAGCACCGCTTCGACTGCATGATCGGCGGGGCCCGTCGCGACGAGGAGAAGGCGCGCGCCAAGGAACGCATCTTCAGCCACCGCGACAGCTTCGGCCAATGGCAGCCCAAGGAACAGCGCCCCGAGCTGTGGAGCCTGTTCAACACGCGCATCAAGCCGGGCGAGCACTTCCGCGCCTTCCCGATCAGCAACTGGACCGAGCTGGACGTGTGGCTCTACATCGAGCGCGAGAAGATCCCGCTGCCCGACATCTACTACACCCACAAGCGCCAGATCTACCGCCGCAAGGGCCTGCTGGTGCCGGTCACCGAGGTGACGCCGCCGGACGCCGATGACGTGGTCGAGACGGTCGACGTGCGCTTCCGCACCGTCGGCGACATGACCTGCACCTGCCCGGTCGAGAGCGACGCGGCGACCACCGCCGACATCGTCGCCGAGACGCTGCAGGTGACCGTCAGCGAACGCGGCGCGACCCGCATGGACGACCGCACGTCCGAGGCCTCGATGGAGCGCCGCAAGAAAGAGGGCTATTTCTGATGAGCACCCAACACATCGACGCCGGCGCCGAACTGGCCCACAAGGCGCTGCGCTTCCTGACCGCCGGCAGCGTGGACGACGGCAAGAGCACGCTGATCGGGCGTCTGCTGTTCGACAGCCGCGGCATCCTGGCCGACAAGCTCGACGCGCTGGAGAAGCGCGCGGCCGGCGCGCCGATCGACCTGTCGCTGCTGACCGACGGCCTGGAGGCCGAGCGCGAACAGGGCATCACGATCGACGTGGCCTACCAGTACTTCGCGACCAAGACGCGCAAGTTCATCATCGCCGACGCCCCCGGCCATGAGCAGTACACCCGCAACATGGTGACGGCCGCGGCCGGCTCGGATGCGGCCGTCGTGCTGGTCGACATCACCAAGCTCGACACCGCCGTGCCCGAGGTCGTGCTGCTGCCGCAGACCCGCCGCCACAGCCTGCTGGCGCGCCTGCTGCGCGTGCCGAGCATCGTCTTCGCGGTCAACAAGCTCGATGCCATCGATGCCGGCAGCGAAGCGGCCTTCAAGGCCGTGTCGACGGCGCTGGAGAAGTTCGCGGCCGAGGCCGGCATCACCGTCAAGGGCATCGTGCCGGTGTCGGCGCTGCGCGGCGACAACGTCGCCACGCCGTCGGCCAACTGGGACTGGTACACCGGCCCGACGCTGCTGCAGTTGCTGGAGACGCTGCCCGTCACCGACGAGGCGCACGACGGCAACCTGCTGGTGCCGGTGCAGTACGTGGCCCGCGACGACGGTGAAGGCACGGGCCATCAGCACCGCGTGATGTGGGGCCGCATCGCCCACGGCAGCGTCAAGCCCGGTGACACGGTGCAGATCTTCCCGAGCGGCGAGACGGCGGTCGTCGCGGCCGTGCGCCATGCCGGCATCGACGTCGACGGCTGCGAGGCCGGCCAGTCCGCCGGGATCGTGCTGGACCGCCAGGTCGACGTCTCGCGCGGCGACTGGATCTTCACGCCCGGCAGCAGCCGCACGGTGCAGGAGTTCAAGGCCACGCTGGCCTGGCTGGACACCGAGCCGGCCGTGCTGGGCCGCAAGTACTGGGTCCGCCACGGCAACCGCTGGGTGCAGGCGCGCATCACCGAGATCGCCCACAGGCTCGACATCAACACGCTCGAAGAGGTCGACGCCCACCAGCTCGGCGTCAACGAGATCGGCCACGTGACGATCCAGACCCAGCAGGCGCTGCCGGTCGAGGCCTATGCGGCCAACCGCGTCGGCGGCGCGCTGATCGTGGTCGACCCGACCACCAACCGCACCAGCGGCGCGCTGCTGGTGCAAGCCGCCGCCTGAGGCAGCACGAGCCGGACACCGACGTGGGCCGCGTCGTCTTCATCGGTGCCGGACCGGGTGCCGCCGACCTGATCACCGTGCGCGGCCTGGCCCGGCTGCGCGCGGCCGATGTCGTGCTGGCCGATGCGCTGATCGACCCGGCGCTGCGCGCCGAGGCCGCACCGGACGCGCGCTGGATCGACGTCGGCAAGCGCGGCTTCAGCGCCGACAGCACCGGCCAGGCGCGCATCAACGCGCTGCTGGTCGAGAGCGCCCGCGGCGCGCGGCTGGTGGCGCGGCTCAAGGGCGGTGACCCGAGCCTGTTCGGGCGGCTGGAGGAAGAACTCCAGGCGCTCGGCGAGGCCGGCATCGCCGCCGAGGTCGTGCCCGGCGTCAGTGCCGCGCTGGCCGCTGCCGCGATCACGCAATGCCCGCTGACCCGCCGGGGTGCCGGCCGCAGCGTCGCCTTCAGCACGGCGATGACGCAGGCCGGCGCGCTGGAGGCCCGTCGCAGCGCCGACACCGAGGTCTTCTACATGGCCGGCCGCCAGCTGGACGTGCTCGGCACGAAGCTGCTGGATGTCGGCTGGCCGGCCGACACGCCGGCGCTGGTCGTCTCGCGCGCCGGCTGGCCGGACCAGCGCATCGGCCATCACACGGTCGGCACGCTGGCCGAGGCCATCGCGCAGCATGCCGGCCGGCCCACGCTGGTGACCGTCGGCGTCGGTGCCCGCCCGGTCGACGCCACCCCCTAAAATCGCTCGCTTGTCCGCCGCACCGGCCGACAGGCTTCCTACACGCAACCAGCCCCTCTGACATGACCCACGTCGTCACCGAATCGTGCATCCGCTGCAAGTACACCGATTGCGTCGATGTCTGCCCGGTCGATTGTTTCCGCGAAGGCCCGAACTTCCTGGTCATCGACCCGGATGAATGCATCGACTGCGCGGTCTGCATCCCCGAGTGCCCGGTCAACGCCATCCTCCCCGAGGAAGACGTGCCGGCCGACCAGCAGAAGTTCATCAAGATCAATGCCGAGCTGTCGCCCAAGTGGCCCAGCATCACCAAGCGCAAGGCCGCCCTGCCCGATGCCGAGCAGTGGAAGGACGTGAAGGACAAGCTGCACGAACTGCAGCGCTGATCCGGGCCACGTGGTCGACGCCGCACCGGATTCCCCTGCACCCGACGAGGTCGATTGCCTCGTCGTGGGCGGCGGTCCGGTCGGGCTGTATCAGATCTTTCAGCTCGGCCTGCAGGAACTGTCCTGCGCGGTGGTCGACGCCCTGCCCTTCCTGGGCGGGCAATGCGCCGAGCTCTACCCCGACAAGCCCATCCACGACCTGCCCGGCCTGCTGGACTGCAGCGGCGCCGAGCTGGTCGAACGGCTGCTGCGCCAGCTCGAACCGCTGCACCCGCGCAGCGTGCTGGGGCAGGAGATCGTTTCGCTGGCCGCCGAGCCCGACGGCCGCTGGCGGCTGGGCGATGCGGCCGGGCGCGTCTGGCTGGCGCGCAGCGTGGTCATCGCCGCCGGGGTCGGCGCCTTCGCGCCACGCCGGCTGAAGCTGGCCGGCATCGAGGCGCTCGAAGGCCGTCAGGTCTGGCACCGCGAACCGCGTGCCGGCGACCCGTTCGGCGACACGCCCTGGGTTCACGGCGGCGACGACCGCGCGCTGGACGCCATCACCGCGCTGCTCGACCTGGGCGCGCCACGTGTCCACCTGCTCTACCGCCGCGACGTCTACCCGGCCAGCGCCGAGCGGATCGAACGCCTGGAAGGCCAGATCGCGGCCGGGCGAGTCCTGCCGCTGGTCGGCCAGCCAGAGGCGCTGCGGCTCGATGACGCCGACCGGCTGGCCCGCATCGCCTGGATCGACCGCGACGGCGGTTCGCCCGAGACACCCGCCAGCGCCCTCTACGTCAGCCTGGGCCTGAACCCGCGCCTGGGCCCGCTGGCCGACTGGGACCTGGGCCTCGTGCGCAAGCAGGTGAGCGTCGATCCGGCCACCTTCGAGACACGCCTGAGCGGCATCCACGCCGTCGGCGACATCTGCACCTACCCGGGCAAGCTCAAGCTGATCGTCAGCGGCTTCCACGAGGCGACGCTGGCGGCGCACGCGATTGCCCGTCGCCTGCGGCCGGACGCGCCCCATGTCCTCGAATACACGACCAGCAGTGCGCGACTTCAGCGACTGCTCGGCGTGTTGCCTCTCGCCGGAGCGCCCGACTCTCGTTAGAGTCGAAACCCATGCGAATCCCCGGCGTTCTCGCGATCACCCTGCCAGTGCTGCTGCTGATGAGCCTGCTGGCCGCCTCGCCGGCGACCCGCGCCGGCCCGATCGCCGACCGGATCCAGCAACGTGGCGAGCTGCTGGTCTGCATCTGGCCCGACTACCAGGGCATCAGCTACCGCCACCCGCGCTCCGAACACCTGGTCGGGCTGGACATCGACCTGTCGATCGAGCTGGCGCATGACCTGGGCCTGGCGCTGCGGCACGTCGACTCGTCCTTCCAGACCCTGATCCCGGACCTGCTGGGCGACCGCTGCGACGTCGCCATGTTCGCCATCGCCGTGCTGCCGCAACGCAGCGCCCAGCTCGCCTTCAGCCGGCCCTACCTGTCCAGCGGGATCTACGCGGTGACGACCCGCGCCAACCGCATCGTCCGGCGCTGGGAAGACCTGGACCGCCCGGGCGTCCGGGTGGCCGTGCAGGCCGGCACCTTCATGCAGCCGGTGATGGCGCGCACGCTCAGGCAGGCGCAGCTGGTGGTGATCGAGCCGCCGGACACCCGCGAGCGTGAACTGGAATCGGGCCGGATCGACGCCTTCATGACCGACTACCCCTACAGCCGCACGCTGCAGCGGCAGGAATGGACCCAGGTGATCGCGCCGCCGCAGCCCTTCAACGTCGTCCCCTACGCCTACGCGGTCAAGCCCGGTGACGAGGCCTGGCTGCAGCGCATCAACGCCTTCGTCGAACGCATCCAGCACGACGGCCGGCTCGAGGCCACCGCCCGCCGCCACGGCCTGGGCGAGATCGTGGTCCGGCCATGAGCAGCAACACCTCCGTCTCCACCGGCCACGCGGCGTCGCCCGAGTCGTCCGGCACGTTCCAGCGCACCTCCAGCGCCTACCTGCCGTGGATCGGCCTGACGCTGCTGGCCGTGCTGCTGGCCTTCGCAAGCGCGCTGGCGATCACCCACCGACAGCACATCCTGGAGAGCGAACGCGCCGGCACCGAACTGGTCGCCCGGACGCTGGAAGACCTCAGCTCGCGCCATCTCGACACCGTCAAGCTGGTGCTGGACAACGTGGCGCTGCGCACCCGGCAGGTCCGCGGCGCCCAGCTGTCCGAGCTGGACCGCGACCTGCCCAGCGCCGCACGCACGTCGCCGCTGATCCGCAGCCTGTCGGTCGTCGACGAGTCCGGGCGCGTGCGGGCCAGTTCGGTGGCCGACAACCGGGGCGCCCAGGTCGACCTGGGGCGCCTGCTGCGCCCGCGCAGCAGTGGCCAGTACCGCATCGGCCCGTGGTTGCCCGGCCGCGATCTGGTGCCCGCGCTGGTCGCGCCGGCGGTCCTGTCGGCCTCGCAGGCGGCCAGCGCCGCCGCCGGCAACCGCGACAGCGCGATCGAACGGGCGGGCCTGTCGACGCTGGTGCGCACGACCGTCAGCGCCGACGGCGAGACGCTGAGCCTGGTCGCGGCGCTGAACACCGATTTCCTCGGCAACGCCTACGAGCTCGCGCTCCAGCGCAGCACGATGCGCGTCGCGCTGGTCAGCGTGCACGGCATGGTGATGGCGGCGACCGACAACGCCCATGTCGCGCCTGGATCGACCGTACGCTTCAGCCCTGCCATGCAGGAGCTGGTCAGCCAGGCCGAACACGGCACCTTCAACGGCCCGGGCCTGGACGGCAGCGACGCGATCTCGGCCTACCGCAGCCTGCGCGAACACCCGTGGCTGCTGCTGGTCGAGCAGCCGAGCGCCGAGGTGATCTCGCAATGGCACGACGACGTCGGCTGGCTGCTCGCCGCCAGCCTGGTGCTGGCGCTGCTGATCGTCGCGGCGACGGGGCTGGCGTGGCGCTCGCTGCGCATCCACGAAGCCCTGGAACGCGAACTGGCCGGCACCAAGGCCGGGCTGGAGGAGAAGGAACGCTCGCTGCGCGCGGTCATCGAGGCCGCCCCGGCGCCGATGTTCGTGCTGGACGCGCTGGGCCACTACGCGATGGTCAACCACGCCTTCGAGGACTTCCTCGGCGTGCAACGTGACCAGCTGCTGGGCACCGGCCTGCCGCTGGCCGCGCACCTGCAGCAGCTCGCCTACCACCCGCTGCACGACAACGCCGTCTGGAAGGGTCGTGGCCGCAGCCACTACCTCGACGACCTGCCCGGCGCCGACGGCCGGCTGCGCGAGGCGCTGGTCAGCAAGGTCGCGATCCTGCGCGAGGACGGCCGGCCGCATGCCGTGATCGGCAGCATCACCGACGTCACCGAGCTGCGCGAGGCCGAGCGCCACACCCGCGAGGCGATGCAGCGCGCCCAGCAGGCCAGCGAGAGCAAGAACGAGTTCATCGCCAACATGAGCCACGGCCTGCGCACGCCGCTGCAGTCGGTGCTGGGCTTCGCCGAGCTGGGCAAGTGGCACAGCGGCGAACACCCGCTGCTGCGCGAGATGTTCGACGACATCCACCGCACCGGCAAACGCATGCTGGTGATGGTCAACGACCTGCTGGACATGTCCAAGCTGGAGAGCACGGTCGGCAACATGCACCGCGACGTCACCGACGTCGTCACGGTGACCCAGGAGGTGATGGACGAGCTGAAGGCGCGCGCCGCCGCCCAGCAGGTCAGCCTGCGCACCTTCGGCTTGCTGGCCGCACCGCCGGAAGCGAGCGAACCCGGCGCGGTCCGCCCGTCGGCGGCGGAGCACAACGCCTGGGCCGACCGGATGCGCCTGCATCAGGCGCTGCGCAACGTGCTGGACAACGCCCTGCGTTTCGCCCCGGGCGGCAGCGCGATCGACATCGACCTCGACCGCGGCGCGGACGACCGGCTGCACTGGACCATCAAGGACGCCGGCCCCGGCGTGCCGGACCATGAGCAGGCCTACCTCTTCGAGGCCTTCTTCCACGGCCTGCGCAACCGCGACGAGACCGGCAGCTTCGGCCTCAGCCTGGCCATCGCCAGCAAGATCATGCAGGCCCACGGCGGCAGCGTCTGGAGCGAGAACCTGCCCGAGGCCGGCGTCGCGTTCCACCTGAGCCTGCCGGGCGGCATCTCCGACGACGGCCACGCCACGCCGCCCGACGGCCCATCCGAGTCGGCGACGACACGACAGCGGAATCCATTCGACGCCTGAGGGCCCGGGCACCCCAGAAAGCGGATCGCCAGAAAGCCAAAAGGCCTTGCATCGCGAGATGCAAGGCCTTGCTTGATTTGGCTCCACGGGCGCGCGGGATCTGAGAATTGGATTTAACAAATCGTTCCGAGCTGTGATTCGGCCACTGACTGAGCGCAGACAACGCGTCCAGATATTCCGATAGTCGATACCTAGTGATCATATTCTTAGCATGACCACCTCAGAGCACAAACGAGCATGGGCCATCATTTTAACGACTACTTGCGCGAACTACAGGCAAGTTATGTGTGACACAACGAAGTTATGGCACCCCAAATCGAAGATATAAGAGCGAGACCGGCGCTGAGTTATTAACAACGCATCACCAGAATACATAAAGAACAAGTCGTCGGCGCATCTCGCGTGATCAACGGATGGGATTGCGCGTCTTGAGAGGAAAATGGTTTGAAAGCGTTTAGTGATGATTTTGATGGAGTGCCGCAATATCAGCCTTTGGGGAGCCTAAAAGGGAACTTTGGCGCAAAGACGGCAGCCTAGCATTGCCCTCATCGATCAAGTTTATCAATTATACTTTCGCGCTGTAAATCCACTTCAATGGGAACAGAAATATTTGCACGCAAATAATTCCTGCGTCGCAACTCCAAATCATATAACCCCAAACCCAAAATCATCCGAGTGCACGCACTGTTGCTCGTATCAAGTCGATCGCCGATTTGTCGTTGCAAAAAAGGACATGCCTCGACGAATCTACGATCGACAAAACCCCTTCGGTGCACAAGAACATTTCTAGTCTGCTGGAGTTGAAGTAGCAACCTCGCTGTGATCTCATCTACGCCGCCACCCATACCGACACAATCCAGCAATGCCTCGAAGGCACCCACACCTAGTCGCCCATCTGGTCGAATTGTCGTTTTTAGTTCGATTAGCAATAGTTCTGCTCTTTTTTCGGCTGATGAAGCCACGAAGTCTATCAGGGGACCTTTTAGCGAACGAACCTTTTCAAAGGTTTTGCACTCCTCTATTCGGCTCAGACAATCCAGCAGAATCTCTTCCACCCCGAACTCTAATATACTCCAGCAACGAATCAGGAGTATTTCATTTAAATAGTTCGCATCAGATCTGGAGAATTGCTTAGCCTTTTCTGTCAGTTCTTGAGCCTCTGCAACCACTTCTTCCCAGTTGGTCTCATATGGATCATTGTTTCTTCGGGTCGAAATATCCCGCATTGCGGCAGCAATTTCAAGGTTTCCCGGTGCGGCACTCAACCCGAATTTGACAAGTTGAACAAAATCGGTTAGTCGCTCCAACTCTCGATCAATTCCCCAATCAGATATTAATAATGGCATGATGTGTTTTGTTCGCGATTTTTTGCAGGAAACCTTCTGCGACGCTGCATTGCAGCGTCGAACATCCAAGATGGCGCAGGTGTTTTACATAGGAGATTATTTTCCACTCTCAAAACACATGGATGCCTTGATCTTGTTGTGACAACCGAGGTCCGCCTGAGAGGATGGCTGTAGCGCGCCTCCGCCATGAGTAAGCAATGACGGTTGTATCCTTGGTTATAAGTGGATGTATTCGTTTAGTTGAAGTAACTCGGGGTCAAAAGTTACAAGCGAAAGATCCTACCGGTGGTCGCCCAATCTGAACATCAGCCGTGCGGGGGAGAGCGGATCGTCTCTAGTGCCATCCGCGCAAGTAATCACGTTGCCGAAGCGCTTGGTCTGAGCTCTCCAAGCCGGCCGCTCCCTCACGGGACCGCGCATGGGTGTCAAGGCCGCCCGCCAGGGCTTGGCCTTGACGCTCAGGTGGGCGTAACGCGTTTCTAGTCGGGGACTCAGCCAAGCTTGGCTGAGTCTCCTGACGACAAAGGGCAACTCGCCCCCCTTCCCGCTGGCGGGAAGGACGGGAGGGAAGGGTGCCGCAGTGTTGCGCCATGGCTCAGGACATTGAAGTGCTGGACCATCAAGGAAACCGGCCCCGGCGTGCCGGACCATGAGCAGGCCTACCTCTTCGAGGCCTTCTTCCACGGCCTGCGCAACCGCGACGAGACCGGCAGCTTCGGCCTCAGCCTGGCCATCGCCAGCAAGATCATGCAGGCCCACGGCGGCAGCGTCTGGAGCGAGAACCTGCCCGAGGCCGGCGTCGCGTTCCACCTGAGCCTGCCGGGCGGCATCTCCGACGACGGCCACGCCACGCCGCCCGACGGCCCATCCGAGTCGGCGACGACACGACAGCGGAATCCATTCGACGCCTGAGGGCCCGGGCACCCAAGAATGCGGATCGCCAGAAAGCCAAAAGGCCTTGCATCGCGAGATGCAAGGCCTTGCTTGATTTGGCTCCCCGACCTGGGCTCGAACCAGGGACCTACGGATTAACAGTCCGGCGCTCTACCGACTGAGCTATCGGGGATCAGCTGTTTGCTGAAGCTGCGATTCTATGCTGGAAATTTGAAAGGGCGCAAGAGGGCGGGCGAAAAAAGTTGCGCGCAGGCCTTTCTCAGTCGAGCAGCGGGAGCTTGAGCGTGAAGGTGCTGCCCTGCCCCAGGACGCTGTGGATGCCGATCCGGCCGCCGTGCAGGTCGATGATCTGCTGGACGATGCTGATGCCCAGACCGGTGCCCGGCGTGTGGCCGGACTTGTCGGCGCGGAAGAAGCGTTCGCCGACGCGGGCCTTCTCCTCGTCGCTCAGGCCGATGCCGGTGTCGCTGACCGCGATCGAGACCCAGGGGCCGCCGGAGGTGTCGCGGTCGATCCAGGCGGTGACGCGCACGAGCCCGCCGTCGGGCGAGTACTTGTAGGCGTTGGACAGCAGGTTGCCGAGGGCCTGTTCGAGCTTGGCGGCGTCGGCGCGGACCGGCATCGGCTCGCTCAGCGGCCGGTCGAGCACGAAGGGCTCGCGCCCGGGTGGCGGTGCGTGCTGGTGGCGCAGGTGTTCGAGCCAGCGGCCGATCTCGATCGGCTCGAAGGCGAAGTCCATGCCCCGGCCGGACTCGATGCGCGCCAGGTCCAGCAGCTCGTTGAGGATGCGCACCATCACGCCCGACTGGCGGTGGATGCGCTCCAGCAGGTCGCGCTGCTTGGCCGGCGACAGCTCGCGCGTGAGCATCAGCTCGATGAAGCCGTAGATGCTGGCCATCGGCGTGCGCAGCTCGTGCGCGGCCATCGCCAGGAACTCGGACTTGAGCCGGTCGACCTGGGCCTCGGCGGTGATGTCGCGCAGCTGCAGGACCTGCGACCAGGCCGCGTCGAAGCCGCGGTAGAGGCGCAGCCGCAGCGTGCGGGCCTGCGGGCGCAACAGCTGCAGCACGTTGCGACCGGCGCGGTCGGCCGGGCTGGCGGTGTCGACCTCGCGCAGGTCGGCCAGGCTGTGCAGCATCGACGGCGGCGCGCAGCGCGCGTTCAGGCGGAACAGGAAGACGACCTCCTCCAGGCCTTGCAGGGCCTCGGACGACAGGCCGGTGAAGGTCGTGAAGGCGGCGTTGACACGGCGCACCCTGCCGTCCTCGTCGAACAGCACCAGACCATCCGGACTGAGCGCGAACACCGCCTCGAACTGGTCCTGGTTGACGCTGGCCTGCAGCGCCAGCTGCTCGACCCGCGAGACGATCGCATCGGCCGCGGGCTGGCCCGGCATGACGACGGGCATGCCCAGCGGGGCGACGATGTCCTCGACCTGACGCAGCAGGTCGGCCAGGGGATCCGTCAGCGTGGACGTCGTCATGTCGTTCCGGCCGTCAGTCGGCGTGCAAGGCAGGCACTGCCAGGGTCGGGCCGCCGATCATCACGTCGTCCAGCCCGCGGCCGGCCAGCGTGGCGCTGCCAAGCTGGAAGGAACTGAGCACCCGCGTCAGGCGTTCGGCGTGTTCATGCAGCTGCGCGGCGATGTCGTTGGCCCGTTCGGCCACCGCGACGTTCTGGCGCGTGACCTCGTCAAGCTCCTTGACCGACTGGGTCACCGCGTTGATGCCGGCGGCGTGTTCGCTGGTGTCGGCCGACAGGTTCTCGAACACCTCGCCGACCTGCCGGACCGCCGCGACCACGTCCTTCATCGTCATGCCGGCGGCATTGACGAGCGTGGTGCCGCTCTCGACCGTGTCGACCGTGTGGCCGATCAGCTGCTTGACCTCGCGGGCCGATTCGGACGCCCGCAGCGCCAGGTTGCGGACCTCGGCGGCGACGACGCTGAAGCCACGTCCGTGTTCACCGGCGCGGGCCGCCTCGACGGCGGCGTTGAGCGCCAGGATGTTGGTCTGGAAGGCGATGCCGTCGATCACCGAGACGATGTCGGTGATCTGGCGCGAAGCGGTGTCGATCGCGCTCATCTTGGCGACGACCTGGTCGAAGATCTCGCCCCCCTCAACAGCCAGGCTGGAGGCGCGCACGGCCATCTTGCGGGCCTCCTGCGTGGCCTCGGCGCTGCTCTGCACGATCACGGTGATCTGGTCCAGGCACATCGCCGCATCGCGAAGGCCCGCGGCACTGGTCTCCGTGCGGCCCATCAGCTCGCGGCTGCTGGCGCCCAGCACGTCGGAGGCGTCGCTGACACCGCCGGCGGCCAGGCTGACCTGGCGCATCGCGGCCGCCATGCGTTCCTGCACGTGCTTCAGGCGCGCGCCCAGCGCCGACTCGGCCTTGACGACGTCCAGGCTCAGGCGGATCGGGCCTTCGCGGCCCATCGCGCGGATCAGGAACTCGATGTCGAAACGTTCGCGCTCGCGCTGCTCGTCGCGCCGCGCCACCCAGGTCAGGAAGGCCGTCTGGACCGCCAGCAGGCCCATCACGACGGAACTCAGCTCATGGTCAGGATGACCGATCAGGCCCATCTGTTCGGTCACCGCCACCGCCCCGTAACCCAGGGCCACGGCGACGATGAAGCGCCAGTCGCGGTAGATCGGCAGCAGGCCGATGGTGGCCAGCATGAAGAGGTAGCCCTCGTGGTGGCCCGGCGTCAGGCCGGTGCCGGTCATGGCCTGGACCAGTGCGGCGCTGACCAGCCCCGCACCCAGCAGCCAGCGCGACAGCGTCGTGCCACGCCAGCGCCACAGCACCAGGGCGACGGGGACACCGAAGGCGCCCGCCCAGACGGACCACAGCGTCATCTTGTCCGCCATGTGCGCCAGCAAGGCGGCATAGACGGCGTGAGCGGCCAGCGCGACGGCGACCAGCTGGTCGGACTGTCGGCTGGATCGGACAAGTGGTGTCTGGCTGGAGGACGGCATCGGATTCCTGCACACGTTGGGCAAGCAGAACCTTACGTGCCAGTGAATGAAGCCCAAGCCCGGAAGTACGCCCGTCCGACCCGGCGTTTTCCATCTTGGGAACGTGGGCCGACGCCTAAAGTGCGGTCACGAACCGACGCCCCCCACCACCGCCCGAAGACCGCCATGAAGAAGATCCTGATCGTCGAAGACCAGCCGGACATCCGCGAGCTGATCCGCATGACCCTCGAGATCGAGGACTACGACGTGCACGAGGCCGATCGCGGCGATGCCGCCGTGGCGCTGGCCGGGCGGGTGCAGCCCGACCTGATGCTGCTCGACGTGATGATGCCCGGCGGCATCGACGGCTTCGAGGTCTGCCGCCGCATGCGCGCCGATGCCCGCTTCAAGCGCACCCGGATCGTCATGCTGACGGCCCGCGACAGCGCTGCCGACAGGGCCACCGGCCTGCGCGCCGGCGCCACCGACTACCTCGCCAAGCCCTTCAGCCCCCGGCAGCTGCTGGAAGTCGTCAGCCGGGTGCTGTGAAGGTCAGCCCCTGGGCTCCAGGTCGGTCCGGCGCGCCCGGATCGTCTCGATCAGCAGCGCGCTGAGGCCCGCGCCCTGGGCCGGGCCGTCCAGGTGCGCGTACAGCTGTCGGCGCATGCGCGGTTCCCAGAACTTGCGGATGTGCAGCGCGACACCGTCGATCGCTTCCTCGCGGTCGGGGTAGATCTCGAAGAACTGGCCGATCCGGTTGGCCATGCGGATCAGGTTGTCGAGCACGCCGGCATGGAAGTCATGGCCGGCATCGTGTCCCACGGCGTTCGTGTCGGGATTCATGTCGGCGCTCATCACTTGCCCTCCACGACGGCATGGGCGCCCTGCCCGGCCTGTGCCAGCAGCTGCTGCTGGGTGCGGTCGAAGCTGGCGTACTGCTGCTGCCACGCGCTGAGCTGGCTGACCTTGCTGACCTGCACCGCCGTGACCTTGTATTCGGGGCAGTTGGTGGCCCAGTCGGAGCTGTCGGTCGTGATGACGTTGGCGCCCGATTCGGGGAAGTGGAAGGTCGCGTAGACCACGCCCGGCTGGACCCGCTCGGTCACGTCGGCCCGCAACACGGTCTGGCCGGCGCGGCTGCCGATGCCGACCCAGTCGCCGGCCGCGATGCCGCGGTCCTGCGCGTCGACCGGGTGGATCTCCAGCCGGTCCTCGTCGTACCACTGGCTGTTCTCGGTGCGACGGGTCTGCGCGCCCACGTTGTACTGGCTCAGCACGCGGCCGGTGGTCAGCAGCAGCGGGAACTTGCGCGTCACCTTCTCGTCGGTCGGCACGTACTGCGTCGGCACGAAACGGCCCTTGCCGCGGACGAAGGAACCCTGGTGCATCGTCGCGGTGCCGGCCTCGTCGGTGTTGTCGTTGCAAGGCCATTGCACGCTGCCCAGGCGCTCGATCTTGTCGTAGCTGACGCCCGCGAAGCTCGGCGTCAGCGAGGCGATCTCGGCCATGATCTCCTCGGGATGCGCATACGACATCGGGTAGCCCAGCGCCTGGGCCAGGCGCTGCGTGACCTCCCAGTCGGCCAGGCCGGCCAGCGGCGGCATCACCTGGCGCACGCGGCTGATGCGGCGCTCGGCGTTGGTGAAGGTGCCGTCCTTCTCCAGGAACGAGGCCCCGGGCAGGAAGACGTGGGCGTACTTGGCGGTCTCGTTGAGGAAGATGTCCTGCACGACGATGCATTCCATCGCCGACAGCGCCGCCGCCACGTGCTGCGTGTTCGGGTCGGACTGCACGATGTCCTCGCCCTCGCAGTACAGGCCCTTGAAGCTGCCTTCCAGCGCCGCGTCGAACATGTTCGGGATGCGCAGGCCGGGTTCGGACGCCAGCGTCACGCCCCAGGCGGCCTCGAACTGGCTGCGCACCGTCGTGTCGGAGATGTGGCGGTAGCCCGGCAGTTCATGCGGGAAGCTTCCCATGTCGCAGCTGCCCTGCACGTTGTTCTGGCCACGCAGCGGGTTCACGCCGACGCCCTCGCGGCCGACCATGCCGCAGGCCATCGCGAGGTTGGCGATGCCCATGACCATCGTCGAGCCCTGCGCGTGTTCGGTCACGCCCAGGCCGTAGTAGATGGCGCTGTTGCCGCCCTTCGCGTACATCCGCGCGGCCTGCCGCAGCAGCTCGGCCGGCACGCCGCAGGCGGCGCTCAGGGCCTCGGGCGAGTTCTCGGCGCGCGAGACGAAGTCGCGCCAGATCTCGGTGCTGTGCGGGTCGCAGCGTTCGGCCACGTAGGCCTCGTCGATCAGCCCTTCGGTGACGACCACGTGCGCCAGCGCGGTGATGACGGCCACGTTGGTGCCCGGCTTGAGCTGCAGGTGGACATCGGCCTTGATGTGCGGCGAGCCGACCAGGTCGATCACGCGCGGGTCGACCACGATCAGCTTCGCGCCCTGGCGCAGGCGCTTCTTCAGGCGCGAGCCGAACACCGGATGGGCCTCGCTGGGGTTGGCGCCGATGACCATGATCACGTCGGCGTGCTCGACCGACTTGAAGGTCTGCGTGCCGGCCGACGTGCCGTAGGTCTGGCCCAGGCCGTAGCCGGTGGGGCTGTGGCAGACGCGGGCGCAGGTGTCGACGTTGTTGTTGCCGAAGGCCGCCCGGATCAGCTTCTGCACCAGGTAGGTTTCCTCGTTGGTGCAGCGGCTGGAGGTGATGCCGCCGATCGAGTCCTTGCCGTGTTTCTTCTGGATGCGACGGAACTCGCTGGCCGCGTGGTTGAAGGCCTCGTCCCACGACACCTCGCGCCACGGGTCGGTGATCTTCTCGCGGATCATCGGCTTGGTGATGCGGTCCTTGTGGGTCGCGTAGCCCCAGGCGAACCGGCCCTTGATGCAGCTGTGGCCCTCGTTGGCCTTGCCGTCCTTCCAGGGCGTCATGCGCACGACCTGGTTGCCCTTCATCTCGGCCTTGAAGGCGCAGCCCACGCCGCAGTAGGCGCAGGTGGTGATGACGCTGTGTTCGGGCTGGCCCAGCTCGATGACGCTGTTCTCCTGCAGCGTCGCGGTCGGGCAGGCCTGCACGCAGGCCCCGCAGCTGACGCACTCGCTCTGCATGAAGGGCTCGTCCATGCCCGGCGACACGCGCGACTCGAAGCCGCGGCCCGAGATCGTCAGCGCGAAGGTGCCCTGCACTTCCTCGCAGGCCCGCACGCAGCGGTTGCAGACGATGCACTTGCTCGGGTCGTAGGTGAAATAGGGGTTGGACTCGTCCTTGCACGACTCGGTGTGGTGCGAGCCGCAGACGCCCGCGACCTGCTCGCCGGCCACGCCGTAGCGGACGTTGCGCAGGCCGACCACGCCGGCCATGTCCTGCAGCTCGCAATCGCCGTTGGCCGCGCAGGTCAGGCAGTCCAGCGGGTGGTCGGAGATGTAGAGCTCCATCACGCCCTTGCGCAGTTCCTGCAGCTTCGGACTCTGGGTGCGCACGGTCATGCCGGCCTCGGCCGGCGTGGTGCACGAGGCCGGGTAGCCGCGCCGGCCGTCGATCTCGACGAGGCACAGGCGGCAGGAGCCGAACGGCTCCAGGCTGTCGGTGGCGCACAGCTTGGGCACCTGCACGCCGGCGTCGACGGCCGCGCGCATCAGCGACGTGCCCTCGGGCACCGTGACGCTGACGCCGTCGATCTGCAGCGTCACCAGCTTGTCGGACACACGTGCCGGCGTGCCGTGGTCGATCTCGTGGATCTTGAAGACGGGGTAGGGATGGTTCATCGCGATCTCCTCAGGCCGTCGCGCGGTCGGTGGACGGCGCGGCTTCGGGCGTTCCGGTCGACCCGGTCATGCCGAAATCGTCCGGGAAATGGTTCAGCGCCGACAGCACCGGATAGGGCGTCATGCCGCCCATCGCGCACAGGCTGCCGTTGACCATCGTGTCGCACAGGTCGCGCAGCAGGTGGACCTGCTGTTCGCGCACCTTGGGCTGATGGCGGTTGGCCACGATGCGGTCGATCACCTCGACGCCACGCGTGCTGCCGATGCGGCAGGGCGTGCACTTGCCGCAGCTCTCGTGGGCGCAGAAGGCCATCGCGTAGCGGGCCAGCTTCGCCAGGTCGGCGGTGTCGTCATGCACGACCAGGCCGCCGTGGCCGACCACCGCACCGACGGCCGCGTAGGCCTCGTAGTCCAGCGGGATGTCCCACTGCGACTCGGGCAGGTAGGTGCCGAGCGGGCCGCCGACCTGCACCGCCTTGGCCGGCCGGCCACTGGCGGTGCCGCCGCCGAAATCGTGCAGCAGCTCGCGCAGCGTGGTGCCGAAGGCCAGCTCGACCAGCCCGCCGCGGGCGATGTTGCCGGCCAGCTGGAAGGGCAAGGTGCCGGTCGAACGGCCACGTCCATAGGCCTTGTAGGCGGCGGCACCGTGGGCCAGGATCCACGGCGCCGACGCGAAGGTCAGCACGTTGTTGATGACGGTGGGTTGCCCGAACAGGCCCGACAGCGCCGGGATCGGCGGCTTGGCGCGCACGATGCCGCGCCGGCCTTCGAGGCTCTCCAGCATCGCCGTCTCCTCGCCGCAGACGTAGCTGCCGGCGGCCAGGCGCGCTTCCAGGTGGAAGGTCCGGCCGCTGCCCAGCACGCTGTCACCGAGGAAGCCGGCCGCCGTCGCGCGGGTGATGGCTTCGCAGAACACGTCGAAGGCGACCGGGTACTCGCTGCGGATGTAGACATAGCCCTGCGTCGCGCCGCTGGCCAGCGCGGCGATGGTCATGCCCTCGATCAGCATGTAGGGGTCGTCCTCCAGCACCATGCGGTCGGCGAAGGTGCCCGAGTCGCCTTCATCGGCGTTGCAGACGACGTACTTCTGCTGGCCCGGCGCGGCCTTGGCCTGCGCCACGGTGCGCCACTTGATGCCGGCCGGGAAGGCCGCGCCGCCACGGCCGCGCAGGCCGGAATCGAGCACTGTCTGCCAGACCGCATCGGCGGGCAGCTGCAAGGCGGCCTGCAGGCCGGCCCAGCCGCCGTGCTGCGCATAGTCGGCCAGCGACAGCGGATCGGTGATGCCCATGCGTGCGCACAGCAGGCGCTGCTGGCGGGCCAGGTAGGGAATCTGCTCGGTCAGGCCGTGCGACAGCGGGTGGGCCGCGCCGGTCAGGAAGCCGGCATCGAACAGGCCGGCGACATCGTCGACCGTCACCGGCCCGTAGGCCACGCGCCCGGCCGGCGTCGCGACCTCGACCAGCGTCTCCAGCCACAGCAGGCCGCGCGAGCCGTTGCGGATCAGCTCGACCGAAGCGCCGCGCGAGGCGGCCTGGGCCACGATGGCGTCGGCGACCTCGTCGGCCCCGACCGCCAGCGCCGCGCTGTCACGCGGCACGTACACCTGGATCGCCTTCATGCCGACACCTCCGAAGACTGGTTCGCGTCAGCGGCCACGACGGCATCGAGCCTGGCGTCGAAGCTGGCCACGCTGACCCGCGCGTGCAGGCGCTCGTCGATCTGGACCGAAGGACCGGAGGCGCACAGCCCCAGGCAATAGACCGGCTCCAGCGTCCACTGGCCATCGGCCGACGTCGGGCAGGCCTCGTCGCAGCCGGTGCGGCGGCAGGCATGGGCCCACAGCGCCTCGCTGCCGCGCGCCTGGCAGGCCTCGGCCCGGCAGACCTGGATCACGTGACGGCCGGCCGGCTCGGTGCGGAAGTGGTCGTAGTAGGTGACGACGCCGTGGACCTCGGCGCGCGAGAGGTTCAGGGCCCGGCCGATGCTGGCCAGGGACTCGCGCGGGATGTGGCCGAGCGCGTGCTGCACGTCATGCAGGATGGGCAGCAGCGCGCCGGGACGGCCGTGGTGCCGCGCCAGGATGGCCTGCACCACATCGGCGGCAGCGGTCGCGTCGGTCACGCTGGAGGTCGGTTCTGCGTTCATCGTCAGGGGGCCGCCAGGGCGGGCTGGACGGCAGGTTGGTTCGTCGCGGCGGACATCCGGCGACAGGGCGACCGGACTATTCCGAGCGGGAGCGGCGCTGTCCAATTGAATCTCGACACCGGGCGATACATGGCATGAATCGACCGGTGCGAGGCGCCACGAAACAGCGGGTCAGCCGAAGAACTTGCCCACCGCCAGCAGCGTGCGGTAGATGCCCCAGGCCAGCGGCAGGCCGACCAGCAGCCAGGCGACAACGACCAGCGCGACCGGTGTCGCCCGTCCGCCGACGCTGCCGGAGCCGACCTCGGCCGCAGCGGCACGCTCATGCGCCAGGCGCTTCTCCTCGGCCAGTTCGGATTCGCTCATGAAGTGCCTCGGGTCGACCGGTCGGATCATCAGGTTGGCCAGCAGGCCGACGACCAGCATCCCCGCGAGGATGTACATGGTCTGGTTGTAGACCTGCTCGCGTGGCAGGCCCAGGCCCAGCTGGTACTCGCGCATGTAGTTGACGATGACCGGGCCGAGGATGCCGGCGGTCGCCCAGGCGGTCAGCAGGCGGCCGTGGATCGCGCCCACCATCTGCGTGCCGAACAGGTCGGCGAGGTAGGCCGGCACGGTGGCGAAGCCGCCGCCGTACATCGACAGGATGACGCAGAAGGCCGCCACGAACAGCAGCAGGCTGCCGCCGGCCGCGCTGCCCGGCACGCTGACGTACAGCAGCCCGCCCAGCACGAAGAAGATCGAGTAGGTCATCTTGCGGCCCAGCGCGTCCGACAGGCTGGCCCAGACGAAGCGGCCGCCGATGTTGAACAGGCTCAGCAGCGCGGTGAAACCCGCCGCCACACCGGCAATCGCCGCCAGCTGGGTCTTGTCGAGTTCGCCGAACTTGCCGGCCACGCCGATCAGCTGGCCGCCGAACACTTCCTGCAGCATCGGGCTGGCCATGCCGATCACGCCGATGCCGGCGCTGACGTTCATGCACAGCACCGTCCAGACCAGCCAGAACTGCGGGATGCCCCAGACCTTGCGCACGTGGACGTGGCCGCTGGTGATCATGGCGTCCCGGCTCGCGGCGGCCGGCGGGGTCCAGCCTGCGGGCTTCCAGCCACTGGCCGGCACGCGGTAGCCGAGCGCACCGCCCAGCATGAAGACCGCGTAGACGAGGGCCAGCACGACGAAGGTCTGCCAGACACCGACCTGGGTGGCCGACGCGTGGTGCTTCATCAGCTCGGCCGCCAGTGGCGAGCCGATCATCGCGCCGCCGCCGAAGCCCATGATCGCCATGCCGGTGGCCATGCCGCGCCGGTCCGGGAACCACTTGATGAGCGTGCTGACCGGGCTGATGTAGCCCAGCCCCAGCCCGATCCCCCCGATGATCCCGGAGCCCAGGATCATCATCCAGAACTGGTGCAGGTAGATGCCCAGCGCCGAGAACAGCATGCCGCCGGTCCAGCACAGCGCACTGACCACGCCGGCCTTGCGCGGGCCGACCCGTTCGAGCCAGCCGCCCCACAGCGCGGCCGACGAGCCCAGGAAGACGAAGAACAGCGTGTACATCCAGCCCAGCGTGGCGACGCGCCAGTCGCACTGGGTCGTGAACAGCTCCTGGAAGAAGCCGACTTCGGGGCCGCACTTGATGGCCTCCTTGATGCCCAGTGCGCGCGACAGCGGCAGCCAGAAGACCGAGAAGCCATAGGCCATCCCGATGCACAGGTGGATCGCCAGGGCGCACGGCGGCACCAGCCAGCGGTTGAAGCCGGGCGCCGCGATGGTGCGCTCCTTGTCGAGCCAGCCAGGGGCATCGGGCGGCGTCGCGGGTAGTGGCAGGACAGAGGACATGTCGGAGTTCTCGGGGATGTCAGGGAAGCCGCGATTGAAGGCGACCCGCCACGGCCCCACAACGAGACGATCACCCAGGCCCGGGCGCAGCTTGTCCGGCGGTCACGACGTTCTGGCGTGCCTGGGTTTCGTGAGGTGCCCCAAGAACCCAAAATCCGTCCGTTAGCCTGCTTATTCCAAGTGAATACCCTCGATTCTGAGGGGTTTTTTCAGGTCAACCCGAAACGACGCCGACGCCCGTCCGGGCCGCGACATCGGTCAGCCAGTCCGGCTCGGTGGCCAGCGCCAGCGCGGTGACCAGTGCCGGGGTCGGCTGGACGTTCGACGCGGTCAGCAGGCCGATCGAGGTCTCGACCAGCGGATCGACCAGCGCCCGCACCCGAAGCCCCGGCACGCTGCGCAAGGTGGCGACCAGCGCACCGGGCAGGATCGCCGCGAGCGCGCCGGGGCCGTCGTCCAGCAGCGGCTGCAGCAGCGCCAGCACGGTGTCGGTCTCGATGGCGGCGTGGACCTGCGCACCGGCGGACTGCAGCGCCCGGTCGACGATGGCGCGGTTGTGCATCTCCGGGGTCAGCATGACCAGCGCACGCCCGGCGGCGTCGGACCAGCGGCAGGTGGTGTCGGCGGGGCCGTCAGCCGCGTTCCGTTGGTCCAGGTTCCGTTCGACCAGGTAGTACCGCTCGGTGAACTGCGGCAGCACCGTCAGCCGGCGCTGCGCGACCTCGGCCCGGTCGATGTAGCCGAGCGCGAGGTCCAGCGTCAGGTTCTCCAGCCCGGCCTCGATCGCCTGCGAGCTGAGCGAGCGCACGACCGGCTGGATGCCGTCGGCACGCTCGCGCAACCGGGCCGCCAGCCGCATCGCCACCGGCAGCGCGGTCGGCACCACGCCGATCTGCAGCCGGCCGCGCGGGCGGCCGATGAAGCTGGCGAGGTCCTGCGTCAGGCGCTCCTGCTCGTGCAGCATGCGGCGTGCGCTGGCCAGCACCCGTTCGCCCTCGGGCGTCAGGCCCTCGAACTGGCGGCCACGCCGGACGATCGGCACGCCCAGGCTGGATTCGAGCGATCGCAGCGCGTTCGACAGCGCGGGCTGCGTGATGTGGCAGGCCTGCGCGGCGCGGCCGAAGTGGCGGTGCTGCTCGAGCGCCGCCAGGTAGCGCATGGCGTCCAGAAGGTTCATGGGCGGGATTGTCGGGTCGAGCGTTTATGATTTTCCGCACACTCCACCGGCCCTGGCCGGCAACCGCCATGACTCGAATCGCCATGTCGATCGCCGTGCCCCGGGCACGGTCTGCACCACCCGCCCGCCGCCGGGGTGCCCTGGCGCTCGTGCAGGCGCTCGTGCAGGTGCTCGTGCTGTCGCTGGCGGTGATCGGCGGCCTCGCGTTCACGCCTGCGGCACAGGCCGACACGGTCACGCCGTCGGGACCGCGTGCGGCACCGGATGCGCGCGCGAAGCTGGCGAACCTGAACCGCCCGATCAAGGTGCTGGCCAGCCGCTCGCACGCCTTCTGCCCGCTGGCCGGCAGCGCCCGGACGGTCCGCACGATCGACTCGCGCAACGAATGGGCCGACACGCTGTCGATCGACGAGGCCGGCGGCCTGGGCCGGCGCGTACTGTGGTCGCGCGAGAAGGTGGTGGTCTACGCCGAGGACCTGCAGCCGGCGAGCGGGCGGGAACTGGAGTCGGCCACCGACCTGCTGCGACTGAAGGCCGGCGTGCTGTGGTGGCCGGTGCGCGACACGCCCGGCAACCCGCTGCATGCGGGCCTGCAACCCAAGACCCGGCCGTGTGTCATCGCGGCCGTGAACCGGGCGCAATGGCACCGGGTGCGGGTCTTCAAGCCGGGCCAGTCGAGCGAGGGCCAGTGAGGCCCTGCCCGACCGGTCAGGTCGACTTGCTGACCGTGATGGTCGGGAACTTGGCCGAGTAGTCCTTGGCCGCGTCGGCGATCTGGATCGCCACCTGGCGCGCCAGCCCCTTGTAGAGCGCCGCGATCTCGCCATCGGGTTCGGCCACGACGGTCGGGCGGCCGTTGTCGGCCTGCTCGCGGATGGCCAGCGTCAGCGGCAGCGCGCCCAGGTAGCGCAGCCCCTGCTCGGCGGCCATCTTCTTGCCACCGTCGGCGCCGAAGATGTGCGCGGTGTGGCCGCAGTTCGGGCAGCAGTAGACGGCCATGTTCTCGATCACGCCGAGGATCGGCACGCTGACCTTCTGGAACATCGAGACGCCCTTCTTGGCGTCGAGCAGCGCGATGTCCTGCGGCGTCGTGACGATCACCGCGCCGGTCACCGGCACGCGCTGCGACAGCGTCAGCTGGATGTCGCCGGTGCCCGGAGGCATGTCGACGATCAGGTAGTCGAGGTCGTGCCAGTTGGTCTGGCGCAGCAGCTGTTCGAGCGCCTGCGTGGCCATCGGGCCGCGCCAGATCATGGCCTGGTCGGGGTCGACCATGAAGCCGATCGACATGACCTCGATGCCGTGGCCGACCAGCGGCTCCATCGTCTTGCCGTCGTGGCTGTCGGGCTTGCCCGAGACGCCCAGCATCATCGGCTGGCTGGGGCCATAGATGTCGGCATCGAGGATGCCCACCCGCGCGCCTTCGGCGGCCAGCGCCAGCGCCAGGTTGACGGCGGTGGTGCTCTTGCCGACGCCGCCCTTGCCCGAGGCCACGGCGACGATGTTCTTGACGCCCGGCAGCAGCTGCACGCCACGCTGGACGGCGTGCGCGGTGATCTTGCTGGACACGTTGACGCTGACGTTGCCCACGCCGGGCACCGCGCGCACCGCCTCGATCAGCGCCTTGCGCAGGCTGGCGTGCTGGCTGCGGGCGGGGTAGCCGAGCTCGATGTCGAAGGCCACGTCCGCGCCTTCGAGGCTCAGGTTGCGGACCTGCCTGGCGCTGACGAAGTCGCGGCCGGTGTTGGGATCGGTGACGGTCTGGATCGCGGCGCGGATCGCGCTTTCGGTCAGGGACATGGTGGCGGCGGTCGACGGTTGAAGGACTTTGAAAGCCGTTATGCAAACGACAGCCAATCAGTCTACCGGCTCGCCCCCGCCTCGACGCCCGGGGACAGACCCCAGCGCTCAGCGGGGCTTGAGCGTCATCGTGTCGGAATGGGACAGTGCGTCGACCCGCAGGTCCGAGCGCGGCTCGGCCACGCACGGCAGGATCCAGCCCTCGGCCAGCTCCTCGCGGCTCAGGCCCGGCCACTCGATGCGGTGCACCGCCTGACCCTCGATGACGCGGGCGCGGCAGGTCCGGCAGGTGCCGTTGCGGCAGGACTTCGGCCAGCGCCAGCCGGCCGCCCGGGCCGCGCTGACCAGGTCGGTGCCCGGCGGCACCGGGATGCGGGTGCCGTCGACCAGCGTGACGGTCCAGCCCGGCGCGGGCGCGTCGGCCTCTTCTGCGCTCACTTCGCGCTCACTTCGCGTAGAGCTTCGCCAGGAAGGCCAGCACGGCCCGCGTGGCCTCGTCACGCGCGGCCCGGTCGCCCTGCACGTGGGCGCCGAGCGCGCTGCAGCGGCTGCGGTTGACCTCGGTCATCGCCTCCAGGCTCAGGCGCTCGCCGGTCTGGCGGTCGCTCCAGGACAGGGTGTCGACGTCGAACTGCAGCGGGCAGTCCTCACGCGTGCGCTGGGCCCCGCGGACCAGGATGTTGCGGGTGTCGTCGGCATCGAACTTGTGCTGCGCCCCGGGCAGCGCGACGAACTCGACCGGCGTGCCGGCCTGCGCGATCAGGCCGGCGTACTCGCGGCACGGGCCGATCGGCGTGTAGTCATCGGCCTCGCCGTGGACCCACAGCATCGGCGCCGGGCCGAACACGCCCGGTCGCACGACCTGCCGGAAGCCGCCGCTGCAGCCGCCGGCATAGAGCATGACGTGGGCCGCGTAGCGCAGGCCGTCGGGCAGCTTCTGGCTGGTGGTGATGCGCTGCCCCGCCAGCCGCCATGCCGCGATGCCGCCGCGCGAGGTGCCCAGCACGGCGATGCGCGCCGGGTCGATGCGCGGGTGCGTGGCCAGCAGCCGCAGCGCCGCGTAGCCATCGGCCAGATCGGCCGCGAACGGCACCTGCGACTGGTCCTCTGCGGTGCTGCGCACGCCGCGCGGGCCGAACATGTCGAGCGCGAACAGCGCCAGTCCGGCACCGTTGAACGCCTTCGGCCAGTGGCCCAGCATCGCGTCGTAGACGCCGCCCGAGCCGTGGATGAAGACCACCGCGCCGACCTTGCCCTGGCCGGTGTCGGCCGGCAGGAACAGGTGGCCGACCGGCTGGGCCGCCTCGCCCTGGCCCCGCAGCAGGTCGGGCAAGGTGCGCGGCGTGCGGCTGGGGAAGGCGTAGACGCCATTGCCCGGGCCGGCGCTGAAGTCGGTCACGGCGACCGGATCGGCCGCCTGCGCGGGGATGGCCAGGCCGGTCAGCAAGAGGGTCAGCAGACCCGTCAGGATGGTCGACAGCCAGCGGTTCAGGGGGGGCGGCAACATGGTCGGGCCTCGTGTCGGAACAGGTGCTGCCGAGGTTAAGGGGCAGGCCGGCGGCCCGTCCAGCAGTCCCTAGAATCCCGCCCTTCCCCGCGCAGTCCGAGCCATCACCATGACCCGCCAGCTCTTCGTCACGACCGCCCTGCCCTATGCCAACGGCAAGTTCCACATCGGCCACATCATGGAATACATCCAGGCCGACATCTGGGTGCGGTTCCAGCGGCTGATGGGTCACCAGGTCCACTTCGTCGGGGCCGACGACGCCCACGGCGCGCCGATCATGATCGCGGCCGAGAAGGCCGGCAAGACGCCGCAGCAGTTCGTCGCCGACATCGCGGCGGGCCGCCAGGAATACCTCGACGGCTTCCGCATCTCGTTCGACAACTGGCATTCGACCGACGGCATCGAGAACCACGAGCTGGCCCAGGACATCTACCGCGGCCTGCGCGACAACGGCCTGATCGAGGTCCGCCCGATCGAGCAGTTCTACGACCCCGAGAAGGGCATGTTCCTGCCCGACCGCTTCATCAAGGGCGAGTGCCCGAAGTGCGGCACCAAGGACCAGTACGGCGATTCCTGCGAATCGTGCGGCGCGGTCTACAGCCCCACCGAGCTGAAGAACCCGTACTCGGCGCTGTCGGGCGCCACGCCGGTGCTGCGCACCAGCGACCACCACTTCTTCAAGCTCAGCGACCCGCGCTGCGTCGAGTTCCTGCAGCAGTGGACGCAGGAGTCCGGCAAGCTGCAGACCGAGGTGATCAACAAGATCCGCGAGTGGTTCACGAAGGACGAGAACGGCCAGGGCGGCCTGGGCGACTGGGACATCAGCCGCGACGCGCCCTACTTCGGCATCGAGATCCCGGACGCGCCGGGCAAGTACTTCTACGTCTGGCTCGATGCGCCGATCGGCTACCTCGCCTCGCTGAAGAACTACTTCGACAAGGGCGGTCCGCAGCGCCGGTACGGCGAGACGCGCGACTACGCCGCGTTCATCGCCGATCCGGCGGTCGAGCAGTACCACTTCATCGGCAAGGACATCACCTACTTCCACACGCTGTTCTGGCCGGCCACGCTGCACTTCAGCGGCCGCAAGACGCCGACCAACGTGTTCGTGCACGGCTTCATGACCGTCAACAACGGCGAGAAGATGAGCAAGAGCCGCGGCACTGGCCTGGATCCGCTGAAGTACCTGAGCCTGGGCATGGACCCGCACTGGCTGCGCTACTACATCGCCGCCAAGCTCAACGCGCGGGTCGAGGACATCGACTTCAATGCCGAGGACTTCACCAGCCGCGTCAACTCGGACCTGGTCGGCAAGTACGTGAACATCGCCTCGCGCGCGGCCGGCTTCCTGTCCAAGCGCTTCGGCGGCAGGCTCTCCGGCGAGGTCGGTGTCGAGGGCAACGTGCTGCTTGACGGCCTGCAGGCCCATCGCGACACCATCACGCAGCTCTACGAGAGCCGCGAGTTCGGCAAGGCGCTGCGCGAGATCATGGCGCTGGCCGACCGGGTCAACGAATACGTCGACCGCAACAAGCCCTGGGAACTCGCCAAGCTGGCCGGCCAGGACGCCGTGCTGCACGACGTCTGCACCGTCTGCATCGAGGCCTTCCGGCTGCTGACGATCTACCTCAAGCCGGTGCTGCCCGGCGTGGTCGAGCAGGTCGAGGCCTTCCTGAAGGTCGAGCCGCTGACCTTCGCCGACGCCGGCCGGCGCCTGGGCGAACACACCATCGGCGCCTATGCCCACCTGCTGCAACGGGTCGACCCGAAGATGCTGGACGCCCTGTTCGAGCCGCCCGCTCCGGTGGTCGAGAAGGTCGTGCCCGGCGGCGAGGACATCGCCGACACGATCGGCATCGACGACTTCTCGAAGATCGACCTGCGCATCGCCCGCATCGTCAAGGCCGAGACGGTAGACGGCTCGGACAAGCTGCTGCGCCTGACGCTGGACGTCGGCGAGGGCCGCACCCGCAACGTCTTCAGCGGCATCCGCAGCGCCTACAAGCCCGAGGACCTGGAAGGCAAGCTGACCGTGATGGTCGCCAACCTCGCGCCGCGCAAGATGAAGTTCGGCGTCAGCGAAGGCATGGTGCTGGCGGCCAGCCACGCCGACGGCAAGGCCGTCCCGGGCCTGTTCGTGCTGGAGCCGCACGCCGGCGCCGTCCCCGGCATGCGGGTGCGCTGAGCGCACCCGGCCGCAGCGACCCCGACGCCCTCCACGCGCGGCGATGCCCGGCGCCTTCCTGCGCGGCCTCACCGGCCGACACCGCACCCGGACCGCCAACCGGCGCCTGGGTGCGCTGCTGGCGTTCAACGCCGGTGCCATCAACGCGGGCGGCTTCCTGGCCGTCCAGCGCTACACCTCGCACATGACCGGCGTGGTCTCGGCCGTGGCCGATGACCTGGTGCTGGGCGCCTGGCTGGCGGCCGGCGCCGGATTCCTCGCGCTGCTGGCCTTCATCGGCGGGGCGATGGTGACCGCGATCCTGACGAACTGGGCCAGAAGGCGTGCCATGCACAGCGAGTACGCGCTGGCGCTGCTGCTGGAGGCCCTGCTGCTGCTCGTCTTCGGGCTGATCGGCGGCACGCTGGCGCACTGGTCGGCCCATGTCGGCACGCAGGCGCTGCTGCCCGCCACGGTGCTGCTGCTGTGTTTCATCATGGGGCTGCAGAACGCGGTGGTGACCAAGATCTCGCAGGCCGAGATCCGCACCACGCACATGACCGGCCTGATCACCGACCTGGGCATCGAGCTGGGTCGGCTGGTGTACTGGAACCGCGCCGCGCCGGTCGATCCCGGCCTCGGGCCGGTGCTCGCCAACCGCGACCGGCTGGCGCTGCTGGCCCTGATCGTCGGGCTGTTCTTCGTCGGCGGGCTGAGCGGGGCCCTGGCCTTCAAGCACTTCGGCTTCATCGCCACCGTGCCGCTGGCGCTGGCGCTGGTCGTCCTGGCCGCGCTGCCGGTGCTGGACGATCTGCGCGCGCCGCACCGGCCGTCAGCCTGACGGCGGCGCCCTCGCCCTAAAATCGCGGGTTTTCTCCAACGACTGCCCGCCCTCCCCGGGCCAGGACCGCCATGCCGCTCTTCTGGAAGCACTACAAGTCCGAGACGACCCAGTTCATCGAGTCGCTCAAGCAGCAGGACCCGAAGCTGGAGTCGCGTCAGCGTGAAGGCCGCGGCCTGCTGTGGGATCGTCCGATCGACCACGTCGCCGAGTCCGACTTCAAGGACGCCCGCGTGCCCCAGCAGCCCTACGTCTACCAGACCAAGGCTTGAGCGAGCACACCGAGAACGGCGCCGCCGCCCTGGCGGAGAAGGCGCAGACCCTGGGGGACAGCGCACCGGACGTGATCGACCACGTCGCGGTGGCGCGCCTCTACGGCGAGCCGCTGTTCTCGATGCCGCAGGACCTCTACATCCCGCCGGATGCGCTGGAGGTCTTCCTGGAGACCTTCCAGGGCCCGCTGGACCTGCTGCTCTACCTGATCCGCAAGCAGAACTTCAACATCCTCGACATCCCGATGGCGGATGTGACGAGGCAGTACCTCGACTACGTCGACCAGATCCGCGAGCACAACCTCGAACTGGCGGCCGAGTACCTGCTGATGGCGGCGATGCTCATCGAGATCAAGTCGCGCATGCTGCTGCCGCCGAAGAAGGTGGCCGGTCAGGACGAGGTCCAGGACCCGCGCGCCGAGCTGGTCCGCCGCCTGCTGGAGTACGAGCGCATCAAGCTGGGGGCCGCCCGGCTCGACCAGCTGCCGGTGCTGGGCCGCGACTTCCTGCGCGCCGAGGTCACGATCGAGCAGTCGCTCGAACCGCGCTGGCCGGAGGTCGGCCTGGCCGAGCTGCGCGACGCCTGGGCCGACGTGCTCAAGCGCGCCAGGCTCACCGAACACCACCGCATCAGCCGCGAGCAGCTGTCGGTGCGCGAGCACATGAGCCTGCTGCTGCGCCGCCTGCAGGGCCGCCGTTTCGTCGAGTTCCAGGACCTGTTCGAGACCGGCCAGGGCACCCAGGTCGTCGTCGTGACCTTCATCGCGATGCTGGAACTCGCGCGCGAACGGCTGCTGGAGATCACCCAGGCCGAGGCCTTCGCGCCGATCTACGTCCGGCTGGCCTACCAGGCCACGGCGATCGAGTCCGCGCCGGCCGACTCGGACGAGGCCCTGCTGGCGCCAGACAGGCTCAGCGACTGAGCCACCGGCCGACAGGCCCGATGGAATGGCGGTTTTTCCCATCCAGACGTCGAGGCGTGAGTCAACGACAGCAGGCGATGCGGAATGTCTTTTTGTGAAAAAACCGGCAATCCCTCCAAGGGCTGAACGGTTCCTGCCATGCCCCGGACGGTTAATCTGCGCTTCAGGAAATCGACCCGCAGATGTCCCGCAACCGTCCCTCTTCCGCCCCGTCATCGCGCCGCTCCGGCCCGACCGACCGACCGTGGCCGGTGCAGGTCTGGCGCCGCCTGCAGCGCCTGTGGTGGGTGGCGGCGCTGGTCAGCGCGCTGACCCTGTGGCTGGGCCATGTCTGGATCCCCACCGTCGGCCTGACGCTGGGCATCGCGCTGGCCGCCGTGCTGAGCCGCAACCGCGAGCTGCGGCTGGCCCGGCGTGCGCTGCGCCACGAACGCAGCCGGGCCAATGCGACGCTGCAGGCCATCACCGACGGCGTGCTGACGGTCGACCCGTCCGACCGCCTGCGCTACCTGAACCCGAGCGCCGAGAAGCTGTGCGACCAGCCGGCGATGCAGCTGCTGGGCCATTCCGTCGTGCGGGCCCTGCCCTGGCAGGCCGATGACGCGCAGACCCTGGCCGAGGCGCTCGAACGCTGCCGCACCACGCGCCGCGTCGTGCGGGTCGGCGAAGCCCTGCGTCTGGCGACGGCGGCCGGCGATCGGCGCGTGCAGGTGGTCGCAAGCCCCGTGTTCGAGCAGGTTGGCGCGGCCACTCCGGTGGCCTCCCGCGCGGCCCCCGACAGCCGCCTGCCGACCGACCAGGGCGGCCGGGTCATCGCGGTCGTGCTGGCCCTGTCGGACGTGACCGACCAGCTCGCCAGCGCCGAACGCCTGCAGCGGGATGCGACCCATGACGCGCTGACCGGCCTGCCCAACCGCGCGCTGCTGAGCGACCGGCTGCAACAGGCGGTGCTGGGCGCCAATGCCGGTCACCGCCACGTGGCGATCCTGTTCATCGACCTGGACCGCTTCAAGCGCATCAACGACAGCCTGGGCCACCGCCACGGCGACGAGGTGCTGCGCACCGTCGCCGGACGGCTGCAGCGCTGCCTGCGCGCCCACGACACGCTGGCGCGCTGGGGTGGCGACGAGTTCGTCGTGCTGCTGGAGGACGCCCATGACCGCGAGGTGGTGGCCGCCCGGGCGGCGCAGATGATCGACGCGGTCACGCGCGAGATCCGCATCGAGTCGGCCGAGACCGGCGCGATCGAGGTGGCCTGCGGCTGCAGCATCGGCATCGCGATGACGCCGCAAGACGGCCAGGCCGCCGACAAGCTGCTGGCGATGGCCGACACCGCGATGTACCGCGGCAAGGCACGCGGCGGTCGCCGCTTCGAGTTCTACGCCAGCGAGATGCCGGCCTGGACGCGCGAATGGCTGGCGCTGGAGACCCGCCTGCGCCACGCGCTGGAGCAGAACAGCTTCGTGCTGCATTACCAGCCGCAGGTCGACCTGCGCAGCGGCCAGGTGGTCGGGCTGGAAGCCCTGCTGCGCTGGCGCCAGCCCGACGGCTCGCTGTGGCGGCCGGCGCGTTTCCTGCCGGTGACCGAGGAGACCTCGCTGATCCTGCACATCGGCGAATGGGTCGTGCGCGAGGCCATCGGCCAGCTCGCCCGCTGGCGCGCCCAGGGCCTGCCGCTGGTGCCGGTGTCGGTCAACGTGTCGACCCGCCAGTGCCTGGACCGCCGCCTGGTGACGGTGGTCGCCGAGGCGCTGGCCGAACACCGCGTCGCCGCCGGGCTGCTGAAGATCGAGGTCACCGAGTCGACCGCCATGGCCGACCTCGGCCAGCTGCGCAGCCTGCTGGCCGAACTGCGCGCGATGGGCGTGCAGGTCTCGATGGACGACTTCGGCACCGGCTTCTCGTCGCTGTCGCACCTGAAGAACTTCCGTGTCGACCAGATCAAGATCGACCCGAGCTTCGTGCGCGACATCAGCCGCGACCCGAACGGCGCGGCGATCGTGCGCGCGACCATCGCGCTGGCCCACGGGCTGGGCCTGCCGGTCGTCGCCGAGGGCGTCGAGTCCGAAGAGCAGATGGCCTTCCTGGCCGAACACGACTGCGACATCGCCCAGGGCTACCTCTATGCCCAGGCGCAGGACAGCCTGACCATCGCCGCGCTGCTGCGCGACCGGGTGGCCGGCGGCCTGCCGATGTCGCGTGCCCGCAGCCTGCCGGCACCGAGCGAGCCGGCGCCGCTGGATCTGCTGCCGGCGTGAGACGCAGACGCCGCTGCAAACCCCCGCCCGTACACTGCCGCCCTTCTTCGGACCCGGGTGCGCGATGAACTCCCAACTGCTGCTGCTGGCGATCTGCCAAGGCCTGTTCCTGTCGACCAACGTGACGCTGGTCGCCGTCAACGGCCTGCTCGGACTGAGCCTGGCGCCGTCTCCCTTCCTGGCCACGCTGCCGATCGCCGCCTATGTCGCGGGCGGTGCGCTGGCCACGCCGCTGGTGGCGCGTCACCAGCGTGCCTGGGGCCGCCGCCGCACCTTCCAGCTCGGTCTGCTGGTGGGCATGGGCGCTGCCGGGCTGGCCGGGTGGGCGGCCTGGATCGGCAGCTTCTGGCTGCTCTGCACGGCCACGCTGATCAACGGCTACTTCAACGCCAACGCCTCGCTCTACCGCTTCGCGGCGGCCGAGCTGGTCGAGCCATCAGCGAAGGAGAAGGCGATCTCGTGGGTGCTGGCCGCCGGCATCGTCGGCGCCGTCGTCGGCCCCAACCTGGCCAACGCCACGCGCGAGGCCCTGGTGGTGCCCTTCGTCGGCCCCTACCTGGCGCTGATGGGGCTGGCCGCCGCCGGCATCGGCGTGATGCAGTTCATCCGCTTCCCGGTCATCGCCGCGCCGCTGGCCGCCGATGGCAGCGTGGCACGCGGCCGGCCGCTGCGCGAGATCGCCCGGCAGCCGAAGTTCATCGTCGCCATCGCCGCCTGCTCGATGGGCTACGGCGTCATGAACCTGCTGATGTCGGCCACGCCGATCGCGATGTCGCAGTGCGGCCTGCCCTTCAAGGACGCCGCGCTGGTGCTGGAGTGGCACGTGCTGGGCATGTTCGTGCCGAGCTTCTTCACCGGCAACCTGATCAAGCGGTTCGGCACCGTGCGCATCCTCAGCGCCGGCCTGGCGCTGAACATCGCCTGCGTGGCGGTGGCGCTGTCGGGGGTCGACCTGCCGCACTTCCTGGTGGCGCTGTTCGTGCTGGGGCTGGGCTGGAACTTCCTCTACATCGGCGGCACCGCGCTGGCGACCGAGTGCTACCGGCCCGAGGAACGCACCACCGCGCAGGCCGGGCTGGACTTCTGGGTCTACGTCGTCATGACGCTGACCGCCTTCGGTTCCGGCGCGCTGGTCGTGCGCGGTGGCTGGCAGGCCATGAACGCGGCCACGCTGGTGCCGCTGCTGCTGCTCGGGGCCGCGATCGTGTGGCTCGGCAAGATTCGACAAAAGCTGGACGGATCCTGAACCATTGACACATGTCAATGCGCCGGACGCCACGGATCGGCTTGTCAGGCGCTGAAATCGTTCTCGGTCTGCAAGTTTCGCGTCAGCCTGTAATACACAATTTGTATCTTGTTGCCACCCCCTGTTTCAGGGGCCAACTTTACAGATTCGAGGGATTCGACATGAGCTTGCTCGACGGTCTTGCCAGCATCGCCGCACGCTTGTATCTGCTGGACCCGCTCGATCGGCAAGCCATCGATGACGCCGAGACCCTGCCGGCGAACCCTTCCCGCCCCAGCGAGATGCGCTGCGCCGACGGCATGGACTTCGGCACCGCGATGCGCGCCCACGGCGCCTTGACGCGCAAGCTGGAAGCCGCGCTGGAAGGCCAGGACGATCCCCGCCTCGACATCCGCCTGATCCGCCGCTGCGACACCGGCCGGCTGGGCCGCTGGCTGCATGGCGACGGCTACATGCTCTACGGCGCCCTGCCCGCCTACCGCCGCCTGATCGTCAGCCACCGCAACCTGCACCTGGCCGCCGCCGATGTGCTGGAACTGCAGCGCGCCGGTCACCTGCGTGAGGCGCGCGCGATGATGCACGTCGGCCTGTACGCGCGTTACGCCGAGCAGGTGCGCGCCCAGCTGGCGCAGTTCTTCCTGGACCGCGGCGGGCGTGTCAGCGTCAGCCAGTTCAGCGGGCTGGACGAGCTCGACGCCGCCCATCCGGCGGTGCATGCCGCGCGCCACCCCGGCGCGCGACTGATGGCCTGAGCTCAGGGCCGGCCGATGCAGCGGTAGTCGAGCCCGAAGCTGCGGATCAGCTCCGGCTCGTACAGGTTGCGGCCGTCGAACACCAGCCGGTCCTTCAGCGCCTCGCGGATGGCGTCGAAGTCGGGCGTGCGGAACTCGCGCCACTCGGTGACGATCAGCAGCGCGTCGGCCCCTTCGAGCGCCTGCATCGCACTGGCCGCGAACTGCAGCGATTCGCCCTCGGGCAGCACCCGCCGCGCTTCCTCGGTGGCGACCGGGTCATAGGCCTTCACCCGCGCACCGCGCGCCAGCAGGGCCTCGATCAGCACGCGGCTCGGGGCCTCGCGCATGTCGTCGGTGTTGGGCTTGAAGGACAGGCCCCAGACCGCGAAGGTGCGGCCGGTGAGGTCCTCGCCGTACTGCGCCACGACCTTGCGCAGCAGCACCGTCTTCTGCTCCTCGTTGACGGCCTCGACGGCATCGAGCAGCTTGCTGGGCACCCCGTTGTCGGCGGCGGTGCGGGCCAGCGCCTTGACGTCCTTCGGGAAACAGCTGCCGCCGTAGCCGACGCCGGCATAGAGGAAGTGGGTGCCGATGCGCGGGTCCGAGCCGATGCCCTTGCGGACCAGCTCGATGTCGGCGCCGACCTTCTCGGCCAGCCGCGACAGCTCGTTCATGAAGCTGATCCGCGTGGCCAGCATCGCGTTGGCGGCGTACTTGGTGAACTCGGCGCTGCGGATGTCCATCAGCATCATCCGCTCGCGGTTGCGCACGAACGGCGCGTAGAGGGCGCGCATCAGCAGGATCGCGCGTTCGTCCTCGGCCCCCAGCACGACCCGGTCGGGGCTCATGAAGTCCTTGACCGCCGCGCCTTCCTTGAGGAACTCGGGGTTGGAGCAGACCGCGAAGTCGAGCTTCATGCCGCGCCGCGCCAGCTCCTCGTCGATCACCGCGCGGACCTTGTCGCCGGTGCCGACCGGCACGGTGCTCTTGTCGACCACGACCTTGTAGTCGGTCATCGTGCGGCCGATGTTGCGGGCCGCCGCCAGCACGTACTTCAGGTCGGCCGAACCATCCTCGTCGGGCGGCGTGCCGACGGCCAGGAACTGGATCGTGCCGTGCGCCACGGCGCGGGCGACATCGGTCGTGAACTCCAGCCGGCCAGCCGCCACGTTGCGCCGCACCAGCTCTTCCAGCCCGGGCTCGTGGATGGGGATCTCGCCGTCCAGCAGGATGCGGATCTTGCGTTCGTCCAGATCCAGGCACAGCACGTGGTTGCCCATCTCCGACAGGCAGGCCCCGCTGACGAGTCCGACGTAGCCGGTGCCGATGACAGTGACTTTCATGTGCGTTTTTCCTCTGGGAAAGCTCTCGTGACTCTTGCGGGACTCTGGCGGGAATCTTCCTGCGGTCGTGACCGGCCGGACGCTGCCGCGTCGCGAGCCCGTCATGATGCCGTCGCCTCGATGACCGACCGATGACGCACCGCAGCACGAGGCGCACGCGGGTGTGGCGTGACAGCCGACACGGAGCGGTCGATTTCCAGGGCAGGAGGCCCGTTTCGCCCGTCGCCGGGACGATGCCGCACAGCCCGCTGCACCGCATTATCCGAAGCGAGCGCGCTTGCGCAGATTCCGCAGATCCCGCAGATCGGGCGCGGCGCGACGGGAGACAGGCCATGAGCAGCGACGACAACCGCGCGGCACCCGCCGCCTGCGACATCGACACGGTGATCGCCGCCGAGCGGCAATGGCTGGGCGTGCCGGCCGCCGGCGCCGACGGCCAGCCCGAGGCCCTGACCGCGCTGTGCCTGTCGGGCGGCGGCATCCGCAGCGCCACCTTCAGCCTGGGCGTGCTGCAGGCGCTGGCCCGGCGTGGCGAGCTGGCCAGCTTCCACTACCTGTCGACGGTGTCGGGCGGCGGCTACATCGGCAGCTGGCTGAGCAGCTGGATCCGCCACCGCTCGCTGGCCGAGGTCAGCGCCGCGCTGGCCGGCGCCGAACACGGCAGCCGCGCCGAACCCGAGCCGGTACACCGGCTGCGCGCCTACGCGAACTACCTGAGCCCCGTGCGTGGCCTGTCGACCGACAGCCTGTCGCTGGCCGCCATCTTCCTGCGCAACCTGACGCTGCACTGGCTCGTCGTCATGCCGATGCTGGCCGCCGCGCTGCTGCTGCCCCGGCTGATGATGGCGATGGTCAACGGCTACGCCGTGCCCGCCTGGCTGCAGGCCGCAACGCTGTGGGCCGGCGTCGCGCTGCTGATCGTGGCGATCGCCTACATGGTGGCCGACCTGCCCGGCGAGATGCCGCCACGCGATCCGCCCGACCGGGCCCGGCTGTTCTGCCTGGGCGCGCTGCTGGCTTCGGCCGTGCTGCTGAGCTGGTCGGCGCGCTGGCAGGTCGTCTCGACCGAGGACGGCATGGCGCGGCTGATGCTCTACAGCGTCATCGCGCACGCGCTGGGCGTCGTCGTCGGACTGGGCTGGCGGCGCGCACGCGGGCAAGGCCTGCGCCGGCACGGCTGGGGCATCCTGGTGCTCGACCTCGCCTTCATGGTCGCCAGCGGCGTGGCTGGCGGCATGGTGCTGTACGGCGCGGTGATACAGGGCGCCGACCTGACGCCGGCCTGGTACGCGACGCTGTCGGTGCCCACGCTGCTGGTGGTGTTCTGGGTCGGCATGACCTGCCACGTCGGCCTGTCGGCGCGCTGCACCAGCGAGCAGGACCGCGAGTGGTGGGCCCGCGCCGCCGCCTGGTGGCTGGGCGCGGGCCTGGCCTGGCTGGTCGCGGCGATCCTGGTGCTGCACCTGCCGGTCTGGCTGCTGGAGACGCCCGCGCTGCAGCTCGGCCTGGGGCCGCAGACGGCAGGGGCCGGTGCCGCGCTGATCGGCCTGGCGACCACGCTGGCGGGCTACTGGAGCAAACACGGCGCGACCGTGCGCACGCAGGCGCTGTCGCTGGTCGAACGCACGGGCACCCGGCTGCTGGACCTGGGCGCGCTGGTGTCGACCCTCGCGCTGGTGCTGGCGCTGAGCTACGCGCTGTCGTGCTCGCTGCGGTTGGCCGATGCGCTGGTCCGCACCGGCCAGCTCGATGCCAGCGTGGCCGGCGCACGGGCCTGGCAGCAGGAAGCGGCCGCCGAACGCGCCCAGGCCAAGGCCGCCAGCGCGCCCGAACCCGTGCCGCTGTCGATGCGGGCGGCCGTGACCTACCAGACCGTGCTGGAGGAATCGGACGTCGAGCTGCTGCTGGGCGCGCTGGCGGTGCTGGCCGGTTTCGGCCTGGCGATGTCGGCCGTCGTCGGCGTCAACACCTTCTCGCTGCACAACATGTACGGCAACCGGCTGCAGCGCGCCTTCCTGGGCGCGACCCGGGAACAGCGCCGGCCGCACTGGTTCACCGGCTTCGACCCGCGCGACAACATCCTGCTGGCCGAGCTGGCCCATCCGCCCGAAGGCCCGCGCCCGCCCGACGAGCGGCGGCTGTTCCCGGTCGTCAACGTGGCGCTGAACCTGGTCAAGCCTTCGGGCGGCCGGCTGGAATGGCAGCAGCGCAAGGCAGCCTCGTTCACGATGACGCCGCTGCACTGCGGCAACGACCGCCTGGGCCATGCGCCGACCTGGCGCTACGGCGGCCGCCTGGGGCTGACGCTGGGCCGCGCGATGACGATCTCCGGCGCCGCCGCGTCGCCCAACATGGGCTACCACACGGCCCGCCTGGTGGCCTTCCTGATGACGCTGTTCAACGCCCGGCTGGGCTGGTGGCTGCCCAACCCGCGGACCGAGAAGGGCCGCATCTGGCGACGCCAGGAGCCCTTCTTCGGCCTGCCCGACCTGCTGCGCGAGGCCGCCGGTGCGACCAGCGAGGACCGCGACTTCGTCTACCTCTCCGACGGCGGCCACTTCGAGAACCTCGGCCTGTACGAGATGGTGCGCCGGCACTGCCGCCGCATCGTCGTGGTCGACGCCGGCTGCGACCCGGACTACGCCTACGACGACCTGCACGAGGCGATCCGCAAGGTCCGGGTCGACTTCGGCGTCGAGATCGTCTTCGACCCCGATCACCCGCTGCCCAAGCCCGAGGCCGGCAAGACGCTCGATGCCAAGGCCCGCGCGATCACGCAGGCCCGCATCGACTACAGCCGGGTGCCGCGCCCGCCCGGCGTGGCCGCGCCGCCGGACGGCACGCTGGTCTACATCAAGCCGGTGCTGACCGGCGAGGAGCCGCTCGACGTGCTGCACTACGCCCGCACCCACGACAAGCCCGGCAAGGCCTTCCCGCACCAGTCGACCGCCGACCAGTTCTTCGACGAGGCGCAGTTCGAGAGTTATCGGCGACTGGGGGAATGGATCACGCTGAACCAGCCCGCGCCGGCGGCGGCCTGAGCACGGCGGCGCGGACAATCCGGGCCGCCTGCCCCGCGACCCGATGACCTTGCCTCCGACCCTGCACGTCAGCCCCGACGTCACCCCGCCCGCCACGCTGCCCGTGCTCGACCTGCCGATGCACGTGCTGACGCCTGACGAGGCGGTGCGCCGCATCGCCGGCTGGTCGGCGATGCGCAGCAGCCGGGTCGTCGCGGTCTGCAACGCCCATTCGCTGGTGACCGCCCGCCAGGACCCGCGCCATGCCCAGGCGCTGCAGGCGGCCGACCTGCGCACGCCCGACGGCGCGCCGGTCGCCTGGGTCATGCGGCGGCTCGGCGCACACGGCCAGGTCCGCGTCAGCGGGCCCGAGCTGATGCTCGACTGCTGCGCCCACGCCGCCGCGATCGGCGAACCCGTCTTCCTGCTCGGCGGCACGCCGGCCACGCTCGCGCGCTTGCAGACGCGGCTGCTCGAACGCTGGCCCGCGCTGCGCATCGCCGGGGCGGTGTCGCCACCGTTCCGGCCCATGACCGACGACGAGGACGCCGCGCTGGTCGGGCAGATCAACGCCAGCGGCGCCGGCACGGTCTGGGTCGGCCTCGGCTGCCCGAAGCAGGAACGCTGGATGGCCGACCACCGCGGCCGCGTCCACGCCGTGATGGTCGGCGTCGGCGCGGCCTTCGACTTCCACGCCGGCAGCGTCGCGCGCGCACCGCTCTGGATGCGCGAACACGGCCTCGAATGGCTGCACCGGCTGGCCAGCGATCCGCGCCGGCTGTGGCGCCGCTACCTGTCGACCAACAGCCGCTTCGTGCTCCACACGGCCCGCCAGCTGCTGCGGCAGCCCCGACCGAAATGAACCCGCCACCCCGCGTCGCCCTGTTGCAGTACCGCCTGCTGCACTACCGCGTGCAGCTGTTCGAGCAGCTGCGGCAGGCCTGCGCGGCACGCGGCATCGAGCTGGTGCTGGTGCACGGCCAGGCGACGCGGCGCGAACAGGTCAAGCGCGACGAGGGCCGGCTGGACTGGGCCCGGGTGGTGCGCAACCGGGTCTGGGAGATCGGCGAGCGCGACTGGATCTGGCAGCCCCTGCCGCCGGCCGCCCGCGACGCCGCGCTGGTCGTGACGATGCAGGAGAACCGCATCCTGTCGAACTACCCGCTGCTGCTGAGCCGGCTGTGGCGGCGTCGCAAGGTCGCCTACTGGGGCCACGGCCGCAACTTCCAGAGCGTGGCGCCGACCGGCTGGCGCGAGCGCTGGAAGAGCCTGATGCTGTGCCGGGTCGACTGGTGGTTCAGCTACACCGCCGCGACGACGGCGATCCTCGAACAGGCCGGCTACCCGCGCGAGCGCATCACGCAGCTGGACAACGCGATCGACAGCGACGGCTTCAAGGCCGACCTGGCGGCGTGGAGCGAGGCCGAGATCCGCGCCGGCCGCGTCGCGCTGGGCCTGCCCGACGGCGCGCCGACGGCGGTGTTCTGCGGCTCGCTCTACCCGGACAAGCGGCTCGACCTGCTGATCGACGTGGCCGACCGCATCCGCGCGCAGCTTCCCGGCTTCACGCTGATCGTCATCGGCGACGGCCCGTCGATGCCGCTGCTGCGCGAGGCCGCCAACAGCCGGCCCTGGCTGCACCTGACCGGCGTGCGCACCGGCCGCGACAAGGCGCGGCTGTTCCGCATGGCCGACGTGATGCTGAACCCCGGCCTGGTCGGCCTGCACATCGTCGACGCCTTCTGCGCCGGCCTGGTGATGGTGACGACCGACAACGCCCGCCACTCGCCCGAGGTCGCCTACCTCGAACACGGCCGCAACGGCCTGATGCTGACCGACGACCCGGCCCGCCACGCTGCCGCCGTCGTCGCGCTGCTGCAGGACGCGCCGCGCCTGCAGGCGATGCGCGAACAGGCCCTGGCCGACAGCGCGCGCTACACGCTCGCGCGCATGGTCGAGCACTTCGCCGACGGCATCGAACGGGCGCTGCGGGCCTGAGGCGAGGCCGTGCGCGGCCATGCGCGGCCAGACGATTCAGCGCGGCAGGCGTTCGACGCGCGGCACCGCCGCCGCCGGATACGGCAGCGCGCCCGGCCCTTCGCGCGGCGCGGCGTCGACGTCCTGCCAGCCGATCTCCAGCCCCTGGCCCGGTTGCTCGACCTGGCAGCGGCGCACGCCGGCCTCGACGCCACACGAGCGCAGCGTGCCGCCCTGCAGCGCCTGCGCGAGCCGACCCCAGCGGTCGACGCCCGGCTTGGCCAGCCCCGACGCCCGTTCGGCCAGCCCCCAGCCATAGACGTTGCGCCACGCGTACCAGTAGAGCCGCTCGACCCCTTCGGCGCGGGCCAGCAGGTGCGCGCGGGTCAGGTGGGCAAAGGTCTCGTCGCCCAGCGCCAGCTTGCGCCAGCCACCGCGCGCGACCATCGCGTGGTCGGGCGTGGCGTCCTCGTGGGCCAGCCACCAGCCGACCTCGGTGCTCCACAGCGGCAGGTGGGCGACGCGGTTCTTGGCCATCACGCGGCGGACCTCGCGCACGATCGGCACCATCGCCTCGGGCGCCAGCCGGGGCACGTAGAAGTGGTGCGAGACCACGTCGATGCAGCCGGCACCGCCGCGCGACAGGAAGTCGTCGAGGTACTGCACATGCCGCCCCGGCCCGGCCGAGCCGGCCGAGACCAGCCGCGCGGCCGGGTCGACCTGGCGGATCACCTGGCGGGCGCTGCAGGTCAGCTCGACGAGCTGCTCGACCGTGCCGGTGTAGTGCGAGCGGTCGCTCGGTTCGTTCCAGACCTGGTACTCGGCGATGCGACCCCGGTAGCGGGTCGCGACGCTGCGCACGTAGTCGGTCCAGTCGGCCAGCCGGGCCGGCTCGGCGGCGTAGCCCGGGCGGTAGGCGCTGGCCTCGCCGGGCCGGGCCGAGGCCCAGGGCGGCGACTGCGCCAGCACCAGCATCAGCCGGACCTGGTGGCGCTGCGCCTCGTCGACCAGCCGGTCCAGCAGCGTGAAGTCCCAGCGGCCCTTCTCGGGCTCCAGCTGCGGCCACGCCACCTGCGCGTCCCACAGCCGCCAGGCGCCGAAGGGGATGTCGGGCCACGGCGCGGCAGCGTCCGGGCGGGACAGGTTCAGGCCGAAGAAGTCGGGGGTGAAGCGCGCGGGCAGCGCGGGCGGCGAGGGTTGCGTGAACGCCGACGCCACGAGCCCCAGCGCCAGCGCGACGGCGGCGATCCCATGCAACCAGCCGCGTGTCATCGCCCGGCCCCGTCGCGCATCGACCACCACCACGACAGCGCCCCTTGCAGCCGGCCGGCTGCCGTCGCCAGCGCCAGCCATAGCCCTGGCCAGCCTTGCCCGGCGCGACAGGCCTGCCAGGACGGCCCGACCAGACCGCGCAGCCGCACGGCCCAGGCCAGCCGGTGCTTGGCGTAGAGCGCGCCGGTGCCACGGCCACGCGCCATCGCCTGACGCCAGCGGCGCCAGTCGACCTCGCGCGGCGGCTGCTGTCCGGGGTGATGGTGGTGGACCCGCGCCTGCGGCACCCGGCCGATCACCGCGCCGGCCGCCAGCGCCCGCAGCACCAGGTCCGTTTCCTCGGCGGCGCCGTAACGCTGGCCCACGCCCAGGCGTTCGTCGAAGCCGCCGAGCGTGCGCAGCAGCGCCGCGTCCAGCACCAGCGCGATCGAGCTGGCGTCACCGCCCCGGAAGCGGCGCCAGGCCGGCAGGCTCAGCCGGGGGTCTGCGTCGGCGTCGACCGCGTGTCCGGAAGGCTGCGCATGCGAGCGGCTCTGCTCGACCCAGTCGATCACCGCGCCTTGCCAACCGGGCTGGCGCGCCAGCACGTCCAGCAGCTGCGCGACCGTGTCGGGCTCGTACCAGCAGTCGTCGTCCGGGAACGCGACCCAGCGCCCGCGTGCCACGGCGATGCCGGCATTGCGGGCGGCCGACAGGTTGGGCCGCGCCAGCCGCAGGTGCTGCACCGGCAGGCCGGCGTCCCGGGCGCGATCGAGGTGCGGCCGCAGCCGGTCATCCGCGTTCTGGTCGGCCACGATCCACTCGATGCCGCCGGCCGTCTGCGCCAGCAGCGAGTCCAGCAGCCGGCCGACCTCGTCGGCCCGCCCGACGCTGGCCATCACCAGCGAGAGCCGCACGGCGCTCATCGCGTGGCCCTGCCGTTGCCGCCACTGCCGATGCCGAACGAACGACCGACCAGCCATGCGGCGGTCCGGCACCAGTAGACCGGCTGGTGCAGCGCGCGGCGGTCCAGCAGCAAGGCCCAGGCGTCGCGCGGCCGTCCGGCCTCGGCGCGGGCGCGGGCCACGTTCAGGCGGTGGCTGGCCAGCAGGCGGCGCGCCGATGGGCGCAGCGCCGCCGGTGTCTCGCCGCTGGCCACACGCCGGGCCAGGCGCTCGTAACACGGCAAGAGGTCCAGCACCTGTCCGGCCGTCGTGCAGGCGCTGCCGGGCACGTCGAGGTGGTAGATCGACTGGACCTGGTTGACGTAGGCCAGCGGCGTGGTCTCGGCCAGCCGGAACCACAGGTCCTGGTCCTCGCCCAGCCGCTCGCCCGGCGGAAAGGCGGTCGGCAACGCCGCCAGCACGGTGCGCCGCACGGCGATCGAGTTGGTGTGGGTGCAGGCGTGGCGGCACCAGGCCGCGAAGAAGTCGGGCACGCGCAGCCGCGCGCCGGCCGGCTGCTGCGGCAGGCCCTCGTCGCGGCTGCGGCCGTCCGGCCAGACGCGCCGGTAGCCGGCCGCCAGGAAGCCGGCGTCGGGGTACTGCAGCGCCAGGTCCGCCAGCGCGGCCAGGTGGCCGGGCAGCCAGGCGTCGTCGGCATCGAGGAAGGCGACGAACTCGCCGCGCGCCAGCGCGATGCCGCGGTTGCGCGCCACCGCGACACCGGCATTGGCCTGCCGCACCCGTTGCACCGGCGGGCCGGGCCAGCCGGTGGTCAGCGCGGTGACCTCGGCCGGGCCGGCATCGGTCGAGCCGTCGTCGACCACGATCAGCTCCAGCGCCGGCCAGGTCTGCGCCAGCACCGAACGCAGCGCACGCGACACCAGCCCGGCCTTGTCGTGCAGCGGCACGACGACCGTGAAGGTCGGGACCGGCGTGGCCGTCATGCCTCGGCCCGGCGCGGCGGACTCGACCACGCGACCTGCAGCATCAGCAGCAGCGCGATGACGTCGCCGTTGAACATCGTGCCGACCGGCAGCGGCGTCTCGGTGGCGCAGCGGATCAGCAGGAACAGCAGCAGCGCCAGCGACAGCCCGCGGGTCTCGCGCCGCCGCCGCACCAGCAGCCCGGCCAGCAGCACCAGGTGGACCAGCAGCGTCGCCAGCCCGAGGATGCCGGCGGCGCTGAGCGACTGCAGGAACTGGTTGTGGGCCGACACCGCGAACGGCATGCCCAGCGCGATGCGGTGTTCCAGGCCCCAGGCGGTCGGGCCGTAGCCGAACCACGGGTTGAGCTGCCAGGCCGCCAGCGCGGCGTCCCAGATGCGGGTCCGGCCGGTCAGGGTCTGGACATCGTTGGCGGCCACCGGATCGGCCATGTTCGACATGGCATTGCCGATGCCCCCCAGCAGCCCCGCCGCCAGCCCGGTCGCCAGCAGCGCCAGGCCGATGAACACGGCGGCCAGCTCGCCCAGCCCCGGTCCGCCGCGGCCGGCCTGCTCGCCGCGCCGGTACAGGTGGAGGATGGGCACGACCGCCAGCGCCACGCCCCAGGTCGTCTTGGACTGCGACAGCAGCAGCACGACGCCGCCCAGCAGCAGCAGCAGCACGCGCTGCCAGCGTCGCGGCGCGGGCTGGTGGACCTCCAGCAGCATCACCAGCAGCGCCAGCGGCCCGGTGCTGTTGGGGCTGGAGCCGACGCCCCAGAAGCGGAAGCCCAGCCCCGGCAGCAGGCCCTTGTAGCCGGGCTGGATCGCCAGTTCCGGCTTCAGCGCCGCCGCCAGCAGGCCCAGCACCATCATGGCCGCCAGGGCCCATTTCGCCGGCACCAGCAGCTCGGCCAGCGGCCGTCCGCGCGCCAGGTAGAGCGACAGCACGACCACCGGCAGGTAGAGCGCGTTGTGGCTGAAGGCCGGGAAGGCGCCGAAGGCCGCGTTGACGATCGCGTTGGCGGCGACGTAGAGCCAGAAGCTGGCCAGCAGCCAGCGCGCCCCGCCGGCCGGATCGAGCGCCGGAAGGTCGGACGCGGCAGGTCGGGCGTGGCGGTGACGGTGGAACCGGCTGGCCACGACGGCCGCCAGCGCCATCAGCACCAGCGCGACGGTGATCAGCCGCAGCCCCATGTTCATCAGCGTGGTCAGCGTGCCGCCCACGCCGGGCCCGTCCAGCATGTCGTTGACGGCGCGCAGGTCGCGGCCGGACAGCAGGCCGCTGAGCGACACGCCCGCGACCAGCAGCGGCACGATGACGACGTGGCGCCAGCGCCGCAGCGCGCCTTCGGCGTGCAGCAGCCCGGCCATCGCCAGCACCAGCGCGACGGCGGCGCCGAAGGCGACCAGCAGGCCGACGACCCAGGCGATCAGCAGCTGCAGGTCAGGCATGGCGCAGCCTCCGTGCCAGCAGCGTGCGCACGCCCTCGTCCAGCAGCGTCGGCCGCCACGTCAGCAACAGGCCCCAGATCGCCAGTGCCGCCAGCGGCACCAGCGCCAGGCGCCATGCCGCCAGCCCGGCCAGGGCGGTCGACAGGCCTTGCAGCAGCAGCCCCATCGCCAGCGCCAGCAGCAGCCCGCCGCCGAGCGCCCGGCCGACCCGCGCCAGCCCGATCTCCAGCAGCCGGCAGACGGCCACCACGCCGACGCCACAGCGCAGCACGTTCAGCAGCAGCACCGCCACGGCGACATGGGCCAGCGAGTGGCGCGCGGCCAGCAGGCAGGCGCCGATCCACAGCAGGGCGATCGGCAGCTGGATCAGCACCTCGCTGCGCGCCCGCCCACCGGTCCACAGCATCGGCGTGGTCAGGCCCCAGAGGATGAAGAAGGGCATCGACAGCGCCACCACCTGCAGCAGCGGGCCGACCTCGCGCCAGGCCGGGCCGTAGAGCAGCGCGACCAGGTCGCGCGCGACGACGAACAGCACCACGAAGGCCGGCAGCAGGAAGACCGCGAAGGCCGACAGCAGCGTCAGGTAGCCGCGCACCAGCCGCTCGCGGTCGTCGGCCACACGCGACGAGGCCGAGAAGAACACCGGCTGCAGGACGCCCAGCAGCGCCGACGACGGCGTCGCCAGCAGGTTGCAGGCGGTGGCGTAGAGGCCGACGTCGCGGCTGCTCATGAAGCGCCCGACGATCACCCGGTCGGCGTTGTTGATGACCCAGTTGACGAAGTTGGTGGCGAACACGACCGAGCCGTAGGCGAACTGGCTGCGGCCCTGCGGATACCAGAGCAGCGGGCGCAACGGATGGCGCGTCGCGCCGTACATCAGCACCAGGTTGCAGCCGCCCTGCACCAGCCACGAACAGGTCAGCGCCCACACGCCCTGCCCGGCCAGCGCCATCGGGATGCCGACCAGCACGTAGCCGGCGACGTAGCTCAGCACCTGGGCGATCTGGATGCGGCGGAAGTCCAGCCGCCGCTTCAGCAGGTTCAGCGACGGCGCCGTCAGCGCGTTCAGCAGGGCCAGCGCCGCCAGCGCCGCGATGACCGGGCCGGCGCGCGGCTCGTCGAAGAAACGCGCCAGCCACGGCGCCAGCGCCACCACCGCCAGCGTGACGACGCCGCCCAGCAGCGCCTGCCAGGTCAGCACGAAGCGGATGTCGCGGTCGTCGACCTCGGCCTTCTGGATCAGCCCGTAGGCCAGCCCGACGTCCGAGAAGAAGGTCGCGAAGGCGACCACGATCGCGCCGATCGCGAACACGCCGTATTCGGCCGGACCGAGCAGCCGCGCCAGCAGCACCTGCGTGCCCAGCTGCAGCAGCAGCCGCACGGCGGTGCCGCCGCCGCCCCAGGCGACCGCCGCGACGCTGCGCTGACCCAGGTTGCCAGGGCTCATGGCAGGCCCGCCAGACGCCGCCGGGCCTGCGCGTCGACGCCCGCCAGCAGCTGCGCGATGAAGGCGTCCTGGACCCGGAAGGCGCGGGCGCTGTCGGCATCGATCGTCGAGACGCGGAACACCAGCCCGTCGGCGATCAGGCCCTGCATCGCGTACTCGACCTCGCGCAGCTTCTTGTCGACGCTCGACCGCACCGCGTGGTCGCCCAGCGTGGTCCAGTAGGTCACCGGCTCGGGCCGCTGCGCGCCCAGCCGGCTCTCGATGCGGCGCACCGGGATGGCGCCCTGCGGCGTGTCGATCTGGCCGTCCTGCACGCTCAGCAGCTGGAAGCCCTGGGCCGGGTAGCAGACCTCCGGCCGGTGGACCTGGAAGCTGTCGTTCTGGTTGCGGCCGTAGGCGATCGACAGCATGACGCGCTGCCCCGCCGCATCGGCATAGCTGCGCGTGACCAGCTCGGCGTAGAGCGCGTCGAGCGCCTGGCGCTGCTGCGGGTTGACCACGCCGCCGGCCTGGCGCAGCTGCTGCCAGTCGCCGAAGGTGGCCGGGATGGCCGCGTCGATCGAGCCCGGCGCTCGGCTGTCGGCCAGGTAGCGGGTCGGCTTCAGGCGCACCGCCAGCGCGGCGTCCAGCACCATCGCCAGCGCCAGCACGAGGCTGGTCCGGCGCAGCGTTAACGGTCCGGTGCGGTCGGCCACGGTGTCGCTCGCGCGGTTCAGGCCGGTCGGCCGACGCCCAGCCGCAGCAGGCCGTCGACCAGCATGATCAGCAGCAGGGCGGCGAGGAACAGCACCATGCCGGCGAAGCCGTGCAGGAAACCCTGCCCGGCCGCGTCGCCGAAATGGAAGGTGATCAGCGACAGCGCGATCACGCGGATCACGTTGGCGCTGAAGCTGATCGGCACGATCAGCAGCGCCAGCAGCACGTTGCGGGCGAGGCTGCCGTGGCGCACCAGGTTCAGGTAGAGCAGGCCCATCGCCTCCAGCGTGAACAGCGTCTGCAGGCCGGCACAGGCATCGGCCACCAGCAGCTGGTACTGGCCGACCTGCAGGATCACGCCGCTGCGGCTGACCGGGTAGCCGACCCCGTGCAGCACGGCCTCGGCGGCCCAGGACACGGCCAGCTTCATCGGCTGCGTCACCGTGTCGACCAGCAGGCCCGGCAGCGGGACCATGAACAGCATGAAGAACAGCGCGAAGGCCAGCAGCCGCAGCGCCGCCGTGCCGTGCAGCAGCAGCACGACGGCGGCCAGCAGCCAGACCAGCGCACCGACCTCGAACATCAGGATGTCCTGCGAGCGGCCGGCCAGGTACAGCAGCAGCCCGATGGCGAACACCGGCCAGCCGAGTGCCGGACGTGGCGCCGGCGCCCGGGCCCGGATCGCCGGCCAGCGCCGCCACAACAGCCACAGGCTCAGCGCGAGCACGATCGGGCCGTGGCCCTGCTGGTCGGTCGACCAGATGCCGAGGAACAGGTCGCGGAAGGTCGGCGCATACATCGCCAGCAGGCCGGCACCGGCGATCCACCACGGCCAGACATCGAAGGCGGTGGGCGCAGGGGCCGGAACGGGTTCGACGCGCGGGTCCATGAGGCTGCGGGTCCGCTGGCGCCGGAGCGTGCCGGATCAGAACTCGTTGACGATCACGCCGGCGAGCTTGGCCGTGCTGGCGCTGACGGTCGCCACCAGCTCCTGCAGCTGCTGCACCCGCGAGCGGTCCTTGCGGGCCAGCACCAGCGCGGCGCCGCACTTGCTGGCGATCACGGCCGCATCGCTGCCGCGCGACGCGGCCGGCGTGTCCACCACCACATGGTCGAACTTGCGCAGCAGCTCGTTCATCAGCTGGCGGAAGGCGGGCCGCTCCAGCAGCTCGGTCGGATTGGGCGGCGTCACGCCCACCGGCATCACGTACAGGCTGGGCAGGTCGGGCGCCTGGTAGATCACGTTGTCGTCCTGCCGGCCGCTCAGGATGGCGCTCAGGCCGCTGCGGCCGGGCACGCCGAAGACCTCGTGCAGGCGCGGCGCGCGCAGGTCGGCATCGACCACCAGCGTGCGCCCGCCAAGCTGGGCCAGCGTGACGCCGAGATTGGCGACGAAGAAGGTCTTGCCGTCGCCGCTGTCCGGGCTGATGACGGCCAGCGCCCTCTTGGGCTCGGCCGGGTTGAAGACCCGCATCATCAGCTGGCTGCGGATGGCCCGGAAGGCCTCCGCCTGCTGGCCGAAGGGCTGCGTCGCGGCCACCAGCTCGGCCCGCGTGGCACGGTGTTCCTCGGGCGTGTAGGGGTAGTGGAACTGCTGGCTGAGGGCGTAGACGACATCGGCGTCGCTGGCCAGCCCGAGCGCCACGGCGGCCTCGCCGAAGCGCAGCCCGTGGGCGCGCTGGTGGGCCACGATGGCCGCCACCTGGTCGTCGCCGAGGTGGCGGTACTGCCGGATGATCTCGCCGATGCTGCGGTCTTCCTCCGGATGCGGCGGCAGGTCGCCGAAGGTGTCGACCGTCTGGGCACGCTGCGGCAGGCGCGGGCTGGCGTGACCGGGGCGGGGGGCGGTGCTCATCGGATGCGTTTCCGGTCGGGGCTGGCCAGGACGTTCGGCGGCAGCTGCAAGGTGCTGGCCTGCGGCACGCCGCCGACCATCGGACGCTGCAGGCGCATCGGCCGCGGCAAGGCGCCCAGCACCGGCAGGCCCAGGGCCTCGACGAGGTCCTGCGGACCGCGCACGCGGCGGTCCAGCAGCTCGCGCAGCAAGGCGAAGCCGACCGCCAGCAAGGTGCCGACGAAGACGCTCAGCAGCGTGTTCAGCAGCAGCCGGGGGGAGGACGGGTCCGACGGTTCGCTCGCCGGCGTCAGCACCGAGATGTTGGTCTGCGTGTTCTGGCTTTCGAGACTGGTCTGGCTGGCCCGCGCGACCACCTGGTCGAGGGCGCGCTGGGCCGTCTCGACTTCCTTGATCAGCACGCTGGCCTCGTCGCGCTGCTGCTTGAGCGCCAGCACGCGGGCGCGCTGGGCTTCCAGCGAGGCGCGGATCTCGGCCTCACGGGCCCTGGTGATCGTGTTGGTCACGCCGACGCTGCCGCTGACGCGCCGGCTCTCGGCCTTCAGCTTGGCGGCCAGCTCGGCGATGTTGGCGCGCAGCTCGACCACCTGCGGGTGGGCATCGCCGAGCCGGGCGTTGAGTTCCTGCAGCCGCGCCTCCTGGCGCGACAGGTCGGCGCGCAGCCCGGCGACGACCGGGTTGGCGATGACGTCCTGCAGCTGGTCGGACTGGTTGCCGCGGGCCTGGGCGCTGCGGCTGCCGGATTCGGCCGCCAGCGCCTGCAGCGCGACCAGCTGCGAGCTGAGTTCGTTCAGGCGCTGGGTCTCGATGTCGAAGCGCTCGTCGGTGGCCAGGATGCCGCTGGACTTCTGGAACGTCGTCAGGCGCGACTGGGCCTGCTCCAGCGTCTCGCGCAGTTCCTTGGCGCGGGCATCGAAGAACTCGTTGTACTGGCGCGCCGGCGACACGCGCAGGCCGATGCTGACGTCCATGTAGGCCTTGACGAAGGCATTGGCCAGCGTCGCGGCGAAGCGCGGGTCGCCGCTGCTGTAGGCGACGTTGACGACGTTGCTCTCGCGCGAGGGCTTGACGTCGAGCTTGCGCTTGAGCAGGTCGGCCGCCCAGGCCTCGAAGCTGCCCTTGCCCTCGGTGGCCTCGATCCAGTCGGCGCGGATCTGCGGGTTCTCGCTCAGGCGCAGCGTCTGCACCACGCGCTGGGCCACGCGGTCGCTCTGGATGATGTCGACCTGCGTGGCCATGTAGGCCGGCATCGCCATCGCCCCCAGCACCATGCCGGCGATCGGGTCGGGCGAGCGCACGTCCAGCACGACGGCGGCCGTGGCGGTGTAGGTCTTGGGCAGCAGCAGGCTGGCCCCGACGGCGCCGCCGACGGTCAGCGCCAGGACGATCAGGGCGGACAGCCAGCGCGCCCTCAGGATGGCCAGGAACTGGGAGAAGGTCATCGGGCGGTCGACTCCGGGGTGGCGCTCAGAACAGGCTCTCGCGCACGAAGATCACGTCGCCTTCGCGCAGCGTGTCGGCCAGCGACGGCTCGACCTCCTGGACCCGGCCCTCGGGCGTGCGGCGGTGGACCTTCAGGCCCTTGACCGTGCCACGTGCCGTCACGCCGCCGCCGGTGGCCAGCGCCTGCATCACCGTCATGCCGCGTTCGAGCCGGAAGCCGCCCGGGCGCTGCACCTCGCCGTAGATGTAGACCATCGGCATGCGCTCGACGTAGAGCGTGTCGCCGTGGCGGATCACCGGGTCCGACTCGCCGCCGCCGCTGGTCAGTAGCCGGCCGATGTCGACGCTGGTGCGCACCACCTTGCCGTCGCGCACGCCGGTGTGCACGACGATGTCGCCACCGCCCGGCGCAATGCCGCCGGCCGTCGCCAGCAGCTCCGACAGGCGCAGCCCGGCGACCTCGATCGGGTAGCGGCCAGGCCGGTTGACCATGCCCAGCACCGCCGCCTGGTTGCCGCGCACCTGTACCAGCAGGATGCTGACCTGCGGATTGCGCAGGAAGTTGCCGCGCCGCAGCCCGTCGGCCACGGTCGCCTCGGCCTGGGCGACGCTCAGGCCGCCGAGCGTCAGCGTGCCCAGCAGCGGGTAGCTGATCGTGCCGTTCTCGGACACGCGGGCTTCGAGCGTCAGGTCGTTGCTCTGGTAGACGTTGATGCGCAGCACGTCGCCCGCACCGATGACGTATTCCAGCCGCCCGGCCGCCGCCTGGGCCCGCGCGAGGCCCGGCAGCAGCGTCGCCCAGACGATCAGCAGCAGGGCCAGCAGGGCCGGCAAGGGGAAGGCCGGGGCTCGGCGCAGGCTGGCAGGGTTCAGGGTCATGCGGTGCCGTCCGGAAAACGGTGTTGCAGCGCGCTCAACGGGCCGAAGCGGCCGATGCCGCCGCCGCCGCGAACTCGCCTTCGTAGCTGATCTTGGCCTTGTCGCGCAGGCGCTTGATCTCGTCGGCCAGGACCTGGCGCTTGCGCTCGTTGGACAGGAACTGCTCGATGGCCGGACGAGCCTGCTCCAGCGTCACCGGTTGCGCCTTGGCCGAGGTCAGGAACATGGCGCTGAAGCCGGCCGGCGACGGCAGCGTCAGGTGCTGGCCTTCGGCCAGCGCGCCGATCTGGTCGATCAGCGTCAGCGGCAGGTTCTCGGCCGGCTGGGTCACCGACCGCGACGCGAACTTCACGCCGGCCATCTTGAGCTGCGTGGCCAGCTCGTCGGGCGAACGCGCCGCCTTGGTCACCGCCTCGACCTGCGGGGCGGCAGCCGCGCCGGCCTCGATGCTGAATTCCTGCATCGTGTAGATGCGGCGCTGCTCGAACAGCGCCGGCTTGGCCTTGTAGTAGGCCGCGATGTCGTCCTCGGACGGCTTGGAGACGGCCGACGCGACCTTGTCGGCATAGGCGCGAGCGATGACATCGCGCCGCGCCGCCTCGATCGCCATGACGACGGCGGCGTCACGGTCGAGCTTCTGGTCGACCGCCGCCTGCACCGCCAGTTCCTGGTCGATCAGGCCCTCCAGCACGCGCCGGCTGGCCTCCTGCGGCGCATCGGCGCCCTGGCCGCCCTGGCGCTGCAGCACGAAGTTGATCTGGTGAACCGAGATCTCCTCCTTGTTGACCTTGGCGACCACCTGCGTGGCGCCCTTCTTGTCGCCCCCTCCGCAGGCCACCAGCAGCACGGTGGCGGCGAGCAGGGTCAGGACGGGGAAGGCGCGCGTTCGGATGGACATGGGCAAGGGCAAGGGCAAGGGCAAGGACGTTTGGGAAGGCAGCAGGCGGTCGGCCGATGGCGCACGACAGGGCACGCCACGAACAACCGAAGCGGCCGGATGGTACTGGCGACGGCGGCTCCGACCCTGCACCGGCGCCCTGCCGCACGCGCGAGCGGCGCCGCTGGCGTCAAGACTCCACGCCATCGGGCGCTTATCCTGAAGTCCATGACCAACCGAACCCCCCTCGCGCTGCCGCCGCTGGTGCCCACGCGCGACGCCGCGCACCGCCGCATCGTCGCGATCCGGCCGGCCGAATACGCCCGCAGCCGCAACCACCTCGACGGCGCCGTGACCGGCCTGTCGCCCTACCTGACCCACGGCCTCGTCAGCCTCGCCGAGGTGCTGCGCGGCGCCGCCGCCCGCCACGTCATGAAGGTCGGCGACAAGCTGGTCTTCGAGCTCGGCTGGCGGGCCTATTTCCACCATGTCTGGGCCCACCGGGGCGACGCGATCCTGCAGTCGCTGCACGCGGGGCCGCTGCCCGAGGCGGCCTACCGCACCGAGGTGCCGGCCGACCTGCGCGAGGGCCGCACCGGCATCCCCGTGATCGACCAGGCCGTGCACACGCTCTACGCCAGCGGCACGCTGCACAACCATGCGCGCATGTGGCTGGCGAGTTACGCCGTCCACGTGCGCAAGACGCACTGGCGCGTCGCCGCCGACTGGCTCTACGGCCACCTGCTCGACGGCGACCTGGCCAGCAACCACCTGAGCTGGCAGTGGGTCGCCGGCACCGGCAGCCAGAAGCCCTACCTGTTCAACGCCGAGAACGTGGCCCGCCACGCGCCGCCCGAGTGGCACAGCCCGGGCAGCGTCATCGACGCCGGCTACGACGCGCTGGAAGCGCTGGCACGCAGCCCCGATCCGGTCGATCCGGACGAGGCCGACCGCCCCGGCGTCGACGAGCCCGCGTTGCGCACGACGCCGCCGGACGACCATGCCGTGAAGGCCCCGGCCGCCGCCGACGTGCGCGGCCGCGAGGTCTGGCTGGTCCACCCGTGGAGCCTGGGCGAACTGCCCGACGACCTGCCGCCGCAGACCATCGTGGTCGGACTCTGGCTGGCCGATTTCCACCGCGCCCGACCCTGGAACGCGCGCCGCTGGGACTTCGTCGCCCAGCGCATGGCCGAGCTGACGCCGCTGCGCTGGCACGGCAGTGCCGAGGCGGTCGGCAAGGCGCTGTCGGCCGCCAAGCGGGTGCGCAGCACGGCCGAACCGCACCTGGAGCCGTGGCTGTCGGGCTGGGCGCGCTGCCGCCCGCCGGCCGCGCTGTTCCCGGAGGTCAGCCCCTGCTGCGACTCGTTCTCGCAATGGTGGAACCGCAGCACGGCGGGCATCACCAGCGTCGCCGGGTTGCTCGCACATGCCGACCGGGCCGACGAGGACCGGAACCTGGCCTAGCCGTTCGGGCCGGCCAGACCGACATGCGCCGGCGAGGCCTGGGCCCAGACCTGCATCGGGTCGAACGCGGTCACGCGGTTGCGCCCCAGCGCCTTGGCCTGGTACATCGCCCGGTCGGCGCGTTGCTGGACATCGAGGATCGACGCGTCGCGGTCATGCCCGCTGGCCACGCCGATGCTGGCGGTGATGCGCAGCGGCTTGCCGTCCAGCGACGGCATCAGCGACTCGACCGACCCGCGCAGCTTCTCGGCCAGCGCGAGTGCCTGGGCGGCATCGGTGTGGGGCAGCAGCACCGAGAACTCCTCGCCGCCGATCCGGCCGATCAGGTCGCTGCGGCGCAGCGTGCTCATCATGTGCTCGGCCACCATCCGCAGCACCCGGTCACCGGCGGCGTGGCCGCGGGTGTCGTTGATCCACTTGAAATGGTCGAGGTCGATGAACAGCACCGAACACGGCTGGCCGACCCGGCGCGACGCCAGGATCAGCCGGTCGCCCTGCTCGTAGTAGGCCCGCGCGTTCAGCACGCCGGTCAGCACATCGTGCTGGCTCAGCTCGCGCAGGCGCTCGTTCGATTCACGCATGCGCTGGAAGTAGGCCAGCGAGCGGTCGACGTAGACGTGGAAGAAGAAACCCAGGAAGACCATCACGACCAGCCCGCTGACGATCGCGTGGCGTGAATACGGGGCGCTCAGCCAGGGATTCACCAGCGCGAACCCGACCACCAGGCCAGCGGTCGCGAACAACCCGAAGCGGGTGCCCATCAGGATATAGGCGCTGGGTATCGAGGTATAGAACCAGAGCAGTCGCAACTCGTTGTGCGGCACCTGCACCAGGGCCGACGAGAACACCACCAGCGAGCCGAGCACATGACCGGCGGTGACCCACCGCTGCCGTTCTCGGTGACCCCGCAGCGCCTGCCACAGGCCGGCCGTGCCGACCGTGTAGGCGGCCAGCACCCAGACGTGGCCGACCGGCAGCGGATGCAGTTGCAGCAGCGCGGCCAACAGGAACAGGCTGGCGAACACGAGACTGCCGACCAGCACCAGGATCAGGAACCGATGCTGGAACGCCAGATACTCTTCGCTCTCGACAAAGCGGGCTTCGCCAAAGATGGCGCGCTCCAGCATCGACAAAACAGGCTCCAGTCAGGGTGGGATCGGTTTGTTCGGAAACACCATAGCTTGCCTGAGAGACTTGCGGGAAACCTGAGAGTCGGGTGAATGCAGACAAAATTGAAATTCAATTACCCTGATTTGATCAAGTCGATTCCGGAAATTGATCGGCGTTAATACTCGGCGCAAACGTTTTCATTTCAGGACTCCCCGGAACAGGTGCTCGTCGTGACGCACCTGTAACCCGGCTGGGGAAAACCTCAGCCGGCCTGGATCGGCCGGGCCATGACGCCCAGGTCGCGCCAGTCTTCCGGGTGGCAGGTGAACAGCAGGACCTGGTGGCGCTGCGCCGCGTCATAGAGCACGCGCTTCATCTGCGCCAGCCGCTGCGCGTCGGTGTGGACCAGCGCGTCGTCGAGGATCAGCAGCGTCGGCCGGCCGGCCTCGCGCAGCAGGTCGGCATAGGCGCAGCGGGCGATCAGGCCGAGCTGCTCGCGTGCGCCGTAGCTCAGCGCGGTGATGGCGCCGGTCTCGGGCCGGCCGCGGGCGTCCGGCCGGGTCAGCTCGCCGGGCACCAGCTGCGCGTCGACCGCCAGCGTCGCCTGCGGGAACAGCAGGCCCAGGTGGTGCTGCAGATGGCGCATCAGCGGCACCTGCAGGCGCGCCAGCGTGGCGGCGCGGCGGTCGCCGAGTTCACGGCACAGCAGGTCGAGCGCATCGGCGCGGCGCTGCAGCTCGTCGCGCCGGGCAACCGCCCGGGCCCGCTCGCCGTCGACCTGCGCACGCGCCTCGTCCAGCCCCTGCGCACCGGCCTCGGCCAGCTGGGTCTCCAGCACCAGGATCTGCTCGTGACGCTGCTGGTGGGCGCGCTGCAGCTGCGCGACGCTGGCGGTCAGCCGCTGCACGTCCTGTTCGACGATGCGCGGCTGCGCCAAGTCGAGCTGGCGGCGGGTCTGCTCGATGCGCAGCGCCAGCGCCGCGCGTTCGGCGCCGACCGACAGCAGCTGGCCGGACGCCTGCGTGTCCTGCGCCTGGCGCGCCGGATCGGCCCGCAGCGCCGCCAGCGCATCCCGTTCATGGCGGGCCTGCAGATGCCGCGTCGTCGCCGTCGCCAGCCGCTGGCCGGCCTGGGCTGCCGCCTGCTGGGCCAGCTGGACGGCGGCGTCGGCGGCCTGCTGGCGGGCTTCGGCCTGGGTCAGCGCGGTGGCCGGGTCGACGTCCGGATCGCCGTCCTGCACCACGTCGTGGTCGACCTGCGGCGCCTCCAGCGCGGCCAACGCCGCATCGAGCTGCTGCAAGCGCGCGTCCGCTTCGGCCTGGGCCCGCCGCAAGGCGTCCAGCCCTTGCGGCGCGTGCAGGGCCAGCGCCTGTTCGGCCAGGCCGATCTGGCGCAGCAGGTCGGCCTGCTGTGCCTGCCGCTGTTCGGCCGCCGCCAGATCGGCCACGCCAGCCGACTGGCAGGCCGCCAGCCAGCGCGCCTGCGCATCGGCACGCTGGCGGGCCAGCTCGTCCAGGTCCTGCCCGCCCGGGCTGATGACCAGCCGCCCCACGCCGGGAATGTCCAGCGTGGCCGGCCGGACCAGCACCTGCCGGCTCGACCCGGTCAGCGGCTGGTCGGCCTCGCCGTCGGTCTGCAGCGTCAGCGTGACGCCGGGCAACAGGTCCAGCGACAGCCGGGTCGCCGCCGCGTCGTGGCGGGTCTGCAGCTCGCGCAGACGGGTGTCGAGCGCACGCAGCGACTTCAGCGCCTCGGGCGCCAGCGCCACGGCGGCCGCCTGGGCGCGCAGCGCCGTCAGCGTCGCGGCGGCCGCCTCGGCCTGCACCAGCGCGGCCTGCCGCACGGCCTGCGCCTCGTGTTGCTCGCGCTGCTGGCGGACCCGCTCGGCGCGGCTGGCCCGGGCGCGCCAGCGGCCGGTGTCGGCCGCCGCTGCACGGGCCAGCGCCTGCGCGGCATCGAGCCGCTCACGCGCCTGCTGCGCGGCGGATTCGGCCACCTGCAGGTCGGCCTGTGCCTGCGCCAGCTCGGCCTCGCGGCGGCTCAGGGCCTCGGCCTGCTGCTGGCCGGCCTGGACCTGCTGCTGCAGCAGGTCGACCTGGCTCTGCAAGGTCGCCAGCCGCTGCTGGTCCTGCGCCAGCAGGCGTTCGCCGTCCTGCAGCGCGGCGAGCTTCGCGCGGGCACTCGCCAGCTCGGCTTCCAGTGCCTGCCACGGCTGCGTCTGTGCGTCGACTGCATGGGCGCGACGCAGCGCGTCGAGCTGATCGACCTGGCCGCGGTAGGTGGCGATGCGCTGGTCCAGCGCGTCGCGTTCGGCGGTCAGCGTGTCGACCCGTGCCTGGGCATCGGCCAGACCGCCACGCGCCCGCCCGGTCGACGTCAGCAGTTCGGCCCGCGCCGCCAGCAGCCGCGCCTGCAGCGCGTCGCCCAGGCTGGCGGCCAGCGCGCCGGCCGGGTTGCCGTCCACCCCGCCAGACGCATCGCCCTGGCCACGCTGCAAGGCGCCGCGCAGGTGTTCGCGGGCATGGCCGGCGGCGTCGTGGATGTCCTGGCCGGCGCCCTGCTCGATCCACAGCAGCCCCGGGATGCCCCAGTGCTCGGTCTTGCTCGCGCCCTTGGCGGCATAGCCGTAGCCCAGCCGTTCGGCCAGCAGGTCCTCGGCCTCGGTGCCTTCCAGGCGCCGGCTGCCCAGTTGCAGCAGGCAGCGCTTGCGGCCGAGGAAGGCCTTGGTCAGCCGGCCGTCCTCGCCGTCGAGCCGGAAGTCGATCTCGACCTGCGGCGTCGCCGAGCCGTCGTCCCAGGGCCGCAGGTCGGTCACGGTCGAGGTGCCGTGGCGCTCGAAGAAGGCCGCGCGGATCGCCCGCACCAGCGTGCTCTTGCCGGCCTCGTTGTCGCCGCTGAACAGGTTCAGGCCGGGTTGCAGGTCGGTCAGCGCGAAAGGCTGGCGGAACTTGCGGACCTGCTCGACCTGGATGCGCGTGAGTTGCAGCGTCATGTCCGGGCCTCCAGGTCGACCAGCTCGGCGCTCAGCAGCGCCAGCGCATCGGCCGCCAGCCGGGCGGCGGCCGGGTCGTCGGCGCGCGACTGGCGTTCGCGCAGCGACACGATCAGCTCGCCCAGGTAGCCGTCGGCCTGCAGCGCGGCGATGTCCTCGTCGGTCGGGCTCAGGCGCAGCGCCGACAGGTCGGTGCCGAGGTGACGGCAACGTGCCTCGGCCCGCGCCAGGGCGTCGCGCAGCCGCTGGTGGGCGGCCAGGTCCAGCGCGCCGGCAACCGTCAGCGCGACGACATCGTCGGCCCCGAGCGCATCGAGCCGCGCCAGCAGGCCGTCGAGGTCGCTGGGCACCGCCAGCACCGCGTCGACCGCCTGCCAGCGGTAGCGCCCGGTGGCATGGCGCGTGACCTGCGGCAAGGCGCCCGGCGCGGCGATGTCGACCACCAGCGCCTGGCCGGCGCCGTTGTCCTTGTGCCGATCGGGCTCGGGCGTGCCGGCGTACCAGGTGCGGTCGTCGACCTGCTTGCAGCCGTGCCAGTCGCCCAGCGCCAGGTAGTCGAGCCGGGCCCGGGCGGCGCGGTCCGGCGCGATCGGGTTGGCCGAATCGATGTCCTCGGCCAGCAGCCCCTGCACGCTGCCATGCGCCAGGCCGATGCGCAGCAGGCCGGCGGGCGTCTGCGCCGTGTCGAACCAGGCGCTCAGGTCGCTGTGGGTGTGGCGCTGGGTCAGCGGCGCGGGCAGCAGCGCCAGGCCGATGTCGGCCAGCAGCAGCGGTTCGGGCGTCAGCGCCAGGTGGACGTTGGCCGGCACCGCGCCGAGCCGCTGCGCGCGGGTCCAGACGCTCTCGGCCAGCGCCGCGTCGTGGTTGCCGGGGATCAGCACCCACGGCCCCGGCCAGGCGGCCATCGCGTTGAACAGCCGGCGCACGGTGCGCTCGGCGACGTTCTGGGCGTCGAACACGTCACCGGCGACCAGCACCGCATCGACCCGCTCGCGCGCCGCCAGCTCGGCCAGGCGTTCGACGCAGGCGATGCGGGCCTCGGCCAGCGGCATCGCGTTCTCGGGGGGCAGGCTGGCGTAGAGCCGGCCGATCTGCCAGTCGGCGGTGTGCAGGAAGCGGGGCATCGGGGATCCGGGTCAGGTGGGGGACAGGCGCACAGGCTGCCGTCCGGGTGGCTCATCGGGTGAGCCTGTCAGTGGGCGGCGTGACGGCGAGGGTGTGACGGCGCGGGTGTGACGACGTTGAAGGCACTTTATCTGCAGGCGTTGGCGCGTCGCCTCAGCCGGTTCCGAGCTGCTGCTTCAGGAAACCGAGCAGCACCTGGTTGCGCGGCAGGCGCAGGCGTTCGGCGGTCGAGACGGCGCTGATCAGCGAGCCGAACTTGGTCTGCGGCGTCCAGCCCGGCAACACGCGCTGCAGGCGGCCGTCGGCCAGGCCGGACTGGCAGAGGTAGTCGGGCAGCAGCGCGATGCCGAGCCCGGCCAGCGCGGCTTCGGCGACCGCCTCGGGGTTGTCGACGTGGTAGCGGCCGCGCACCCGCACCTGCGCCATCGCGCCGGCCTGGGCGAGTGTCCAGAGGTCGTCGGAGGCCTCGCGCCAGTAGCTCAGGCAGCTGTGGCGGGCCAGGTCCTCGGGCCGCTGCGGCGTGCCGGCGTCGGCCAGATAGGCGGGCGTCGCGACGATGGACCAGCCCACCACCGCGACCGGCTCGCAGGCCAGGCCTTGCGGCGGCGTGGTCGACCAGCGCAGCGCGATGTCGATGCGTTCGTAGGCGACGTCGACCAGCCGGTCGGCCAGCTGCAGCTCCAGCTCGATCGCGGGGTGCAGGCGCAGGAACTCGGGCAGCTTGCCGGCCAGCACGCGCTGGCCCCAGGACACCGTGGCCGACAGCCGGATGCGGCCGGTCAGCTCCGAGCGCAAGGCCCGCAGCCGCTCCTCGCCGGCGGCCATCTCGGCCAGCGCGCGGCGGGCGAAATCGGCGTAGGCCTCGCCGGCCGGCGTCAGCGCGATGCGGCGGGTGCTGCGCGCGAACAGCGTCGCGCCGACCTGGGCCTCCAGCTGCGCGACACGCTTGCTGACCACGCTCTTGCCGACGTCCAGTTCGCGTGCGGCGCGGCTGACGCTGGCGCTGTCGGCCACTTTCAGGAAGGCCGCCAACATGTCGAATGAGACCGCCATTGTTTCCATTCCGGCGACAAAACGTTTGCATTCGAGCAGCTGCGTTGACCTGCGTCAATGCATAGAGTCCGACCCAGCGCGGCACCCGAGACCGCCGAACACCGGAGACAACGCCATGACCATCCAGATCCATGCCGACCCCATCACCGTCAACTGCCGCAAGGTGCTGGCCGGCCTCAAGCTGATCGGCGCGCCCTACGAGCTGGTCCACGTCGACTACTTCAAGGGCGAGCACAAGCAGGAGCCCTACCTGTCGCTGAACCCGAACGCCTCGGTGCCGGCGCTGACCGACGGCGATTTCTCGCTGTGGGAGTCGAACGCGATGCTGCAGTACGCGGCCGACAAGATGGGCAACGAGGCCGTCTACCCGCGTGACCTGCAGACCCGCGCCGACATCAACCGCTGGCTGCAGTGGGAGGGCTCGCACTGGTTCCCGGCCTGCTATGTCTTCCTGGTCGAGAACTGCGTCAAGCCGCTGCTCGGCGGCCAGCCCGACCCGGCCGTGCTGACGGCCCAGGCCGAGACCTTCCACAAGCTCGCGGGCATCCTGGACCGCCGCCTGGCCGGCCGGCAGTGGATGGTCGGCGACGGCCCCACCATCACCGACATCGTGCTGGCCGCGCCGATGCACCTGCACGGCTGGCAGCAGCTGCCGCTGAACGATCACCCCAACCTCAAGCGCTGGCTGCTGGAGAGCGTCGAGACCCTGCCCTGCTGGCAGGACACCGCCGTCTACGAAGGCTTCACCACCCAGCGCCCCGCCTGAGGCCCGCACCTGCCGGAGAGACAGCCCGCCATGAGCCACCCGTCCAGCGTCCGCGCGACGATGCAGTACACGGTCGACAACGGCATCGCGCCGGACTACTACTTCTACGAGCCCGATCCGTCGGTCGTGCTCAACCCGCCGGGCACCGATGCCCGCGAGGTCGAAGTCCACGACGGCTGGCCGCAGGTGGCCGGCTTCTCGGTCGACCGCGAGGGCTTCGAGCTGCACGACTTCGAGGGCCGCTTCGACCAGTTCGACGACGAGGCGTCGATCCGGGCGCAGTTCCATCCGCAGGTGATCGACTTCGTGAAGCGCCACACCGGCGCGAAGCGGGTGGTCGTGTTCGACCACACCATCCGCAAGCGCCTGCCGGCCGACCTGAAGCAGCAGACCACCGTGCAGCGCCCGGCGGTCCTGCTGGTGCACAGCGACTACACGCCGGCCAGCGGCCCGCAGCGGGTGCGCGACATCCTGCCCGACGAGGCCGAGTCGCTGCTGCAGCGCCGGGTCGCGTTCTTCAACGTCTGGAAGCCGCTGTACCGGCGGGTCGAGGAACTGCCGCTGGCGATGATCGACGCGCGCACCCAGGTCGACGCCGACCTGCTGCGCATGGACCTGAAGTACCGCGAACGCACCGGCGAGATCTACGTGCTGCGCCACTCGCCGGCGCACCGCTGGGTCTACTTCCCGAAGATGGAGGCGCACCACGCGCTGCTGCTCAAGACCTACGACTCGGAGGTCGACGGCCGGGCCCGCTTCATGGGCCACAGCGCCTTCGAGGACCCGACCACCCCGCCCGGCGCGATGAAGCGCGAGAGCATCGAGGTGCGGACGATGGCGTTCTTCTGAGGGTCGAGACATCGGCCTCGGTGCGACCTCGGTGCGGCCTTGGTGTTTTTCCGGCGCCCCACCGGACAGGAAAGTATCAGCACGGACTCGCCGGATATCGGCCGGTGACCGTGGCGCGACTAAGGTGTCGACCTGACACGCCGCGCACACGGAGCCGCCCCCGATGGGAAGCAGCCGACACAAGTCCACCGCCAAGTCCAGGCCCACGCCCACGCCGAAGCTCACCCCCGAGTTCGAGCACGACCTCAACCGCGATCCGCGGCTGGGCTACGAGCCGCCGGACGCGGGCGACTTCGTGCGCTGCTTCGAACACGGCAGCCCGACGCCGCTGGAACGCTGGCACTGCCATGACGAGTACGAGCTGCAGCTGATCGTCGGCGCGCGCGGCCGGGCCTTCGTCGGCGACCACGTCGGCCACTTCGAGCCCGGTCACCTGGTGCTGTGCGGCCTGCGCCTGCCGCACAACTGGATCTCGACCGACCTGCCGCCCAGCGGCCTGAGCGTGCGCAGCCTCGTCATCCAGTTCCGCGAGGAACCGCTGCGCGCGGGCATGCAGGCCTTCCGCGAGCTGGAGGAACTCGGCCCGCTGCTCGAACGCGCCCGGCGCGGCATCGAGTTCCTCGGCCAGAGCGAGCGTGTGCTCGAACGTTTCCACCGCATCCGCGCCAGTCGCGGCCTGGCCCGCTTCGCCGAGTTCATCGGCCTGATGTGCCAGCTGCGCCGCTGCGAGGACTACCGCCTGCTGTCGTCCGAGAACGTGGTCGGCCTGACGCCGGGCTCGACCCGATCGACCATCAACAAGGTCGTCGAATACGTCAACGAGAACCACGCCCAGGAGCTGTCGGTGGCCGAGGTCGCCGCACGCTTCCACATGAGCGAGAGCGGCTTCTCGCGCTGGTTCAGCCGTGCCACCGAGAGCACCTTCACCGCCTTCGTGAACCGCGTGCGCGTGCACCAGGCCTGCGAGCTGCTGATGCACAGCGACCAGCAGGTCTCCAGCATCTGCTGGGCCGTCGGCTTCAACAACCTCGCCAACTTCAACCGCCGCTTCCGCGACGTCAAGGGCGTCACGCCCACGGAATACCGCCGGCTGAGCCTGCTGCGCCTGAAGGGCGGCGGCTCGCCGACGGACGGATCCACACCCACCACAGGAGCAAGCACATGACAGGCAAATTGAGCGGCAAGGTCGCCGCCATCACCGGGGGCGCATCGGGCATCGGCCTGGCCAGCGCGGAGGCCATGCTGGCCGAAGGCGCCCGCGTCGTGCTGATCGACCGCGACGTCGCGGCGATGCAGGCGCTGCGCGACAAGCACGGCGACGCCGTGTTGCCGATGACCCTCGACCTGCTGGACGCCGATGAATGCGCGCGCCTGCTGCCACGCGTGCTGGAACTGGCCGGCCGGCTCGACATCCTGCATGCCAACGCCGGCACCTATGTCGGCGGCGACCTGGTCGACAACGACACCCGCGCGATCGACCGCATGCTGCACCTCAACGTCAACGTCGTGATGAAGAACGTGCACGACGTGCTGCCGCACATGATCGCCCAGGGCAGTGGCGACATCATCGTGACCAGCTCGCTGGCGGCGCACTTCCCGACCCCGTGGGAGCCCGTCTACGCCTCGTCGAAATGGGCCATCAACTGCTTCGTGCAGACGGTGCGCCGGCAGGTCTTCAAGCACGGCATCCGCGTCGGCTCGATCTCGCCCGGCCCGGTCATCACGGCGCTGCTGTCCGACTGGCCGGCCGAGAAGCTGCAGGAGGCGCGCGACTCCGGTTCCTTGCTCGACGCCCGCGAGGTCGGCGAGGTCGTGACCTTCATGCTGACCCGCCCGCGCGGCATGACGATCCGCGACGTCGTGATGATGCCGACCAACTTCGACCTCTGAGGACGCGTCCACACCCGGACACTGTGTCACGCCGCAGCCGCCGGTCTGCACCGGCGCGCCGCGCTGTCATCGGTCACGACACCGATGCGACACACCGATGGGACACCCCCATGCGCCAACGGCGCATGCCAGGGCCGCTGGTCAGCCGCCGGAGCTGAGGGTCTTCCCTCGCCCTCGCCCCGCTGGCCGCCCATCACCGCGCAGATTTGCCGGATCGGGCCGCCAGGTCCACGGGACATCCGGGCCGGAATGCATCTTGCTGAAAGGCCGGCACAACCGGACATCGAACGGCTGGCAAGGCCAGTTGCCTGACCGTTCTCCAACGACATGTCCCGGGTTGTGCCGCCATGCGCGCAGGCAACACCCCCCGCCTGCCATCGCCTGGCCGTCCGCAGTCGGCAGGGTCGACGCACGCACGCACCGGTGCCACGACGTCTCCCTGGAACGCTGAAGGCTCCTGGCCTGTCGGCAGCTCGGCGCATTCCCACCTCAACTGGAGACTTTCCATGACCTTGCTGATCGCCTTGACGATCTCCATCGGCCTGCTCGCCGTTGTCGCGACCTGGCTGTTCCTGGGCCCCCTGGCGGCGATGAACGTCCAGATCTGGCAGGCGTTCATCGCCTGGGCCAGCTTCTTCCACAACGGCGGGAAATCGGACGGCGCGGTGAAGACCGCCGTCTGCATGTCCTTCGGTGCCGTCGTCGGCATGGCCTCGGTGATCCTGGCCGGCCACCTCGGCGGACTCGGTGCCCTCGCGGCACCCGTGGCCGTGGGCATCGGCGCGGCCGTCATCGTGCTGGCCGCGCACGTGCCGCTGCTGTCGACCATCCCGTCGAGCGTCTACGGCTTCGCCAGCGTCGCCGGCCTGATCCTGCTGAAGGGCACGGCCCCGATGGACGCGATCGTGCCGACCATCGTCTCGATCGTGCTGGGCACCGCCTTCGGCTGGCTGTCCGAGCAGGTCGCGGGCAAGCTGACGAAGTCGGCCTGACGGCCTGAGGGCCTGAAAGCCGAACCGCCTCGGCTCAGGCGCTCAACCAGGCCTTCACGCGCAGGGCCAGCGCGCTGCGGCTGATGCCGTAGCGCTCGTGCAGCGTGGGCAGGGCGCCGGCGTCGAGGTAGGCATCGGGCAGGCCTGCAAGCTGGAAGCCGGCCGGCTGGACGCGGTGGCGCAGCAGCGCGCTGGCCACCGCTTCGCCGAGACCGCCGATCACCGAGTGGTTCTCGGCCACGACGACCAGACGCGGCTTCGCGCCGACCGCCGCGACGATCGTGGCCTCGTCGAGCGGCTTGATCGTCGGGCAATGCAGCACCGCGACATCGACCGCATCGGCGCGCAGGTCCTCGGCGACCTCGAGCGCGCGCATCGTCATGAAGCCGCTGGAGATGACCAGCACGTCGGCCCCCTCGCGCAGCATCTTCGCCCGCCCCAGTTCGAAGGAATAGCCGTATTCATCGAGCACCAGCGGCACGTTGCCGCGCAGCAGCCGCAGGTAGACGGGCCCCGGATGGGCGGCGATCTGCGGCACGGCCTGCTCGATGTCGAGCGCGTCGCACGGGTCGACGATGGTCAGGTTGGGGATGCCACGCATCATCGCCAGGTCCTCGGTGGCCTGGTGGCTGGGGCCGTAGCCGGTGGTCAGGCCGGGCAAGGCGCAGCACATCTTGACCGGCAGGTTCTCCTCGGCGATGACCTGGTGGATGAAGTCGTAGGCGCGGCGCGTGCCGAACACCGCGTAGGTGGTCGCGAAGGGCACCAGCCCTTCCTTGGCCATGCCGCCGGCTGCGGCCATCAGCAGCTGCTCGGCCATGCCCATCTGGTGGAAGCGTTCGGGGTAGGCCTGCGCGAACAGGTGCAGGTCGGTGTACTTGGCCAGGTCGGCGGTCAGGCCGACGATCTCGGGCCGGTCGGCCGCCAGCTCGACCAGCGCCTTGCCGAACGGTGCGGCCCGGACGCGCTGCCCCTCGCTGGCGATCGACGCGATCATGGCCGAGGTGGTCAGGCGGGGCTTCTTGTCGGTGGTGGCGTTCATGCGTCGGCTCCAGCGGGTCGGTTGGCGTCCAGGATCGCGATGGCCTGCTGCCATTCGGGCGGATCGACGCGGATGAAATGGTTTTTCTCGCGCTGTTCCAGGAAAGGCACGCCCTTGCCCATCAGCGTGTCGAACAGGATGACGCGCGGTCGCGCCTCGGGCAGGGTGCGGGCGGTCTCGAAGGCGGCCAGCACCGCGTCGAGATCGTTGCCGTCGACGCGCTGGACATGCCAGCCGAAGGCGGCCCACTTGTCGGCCAGCGGCTCGAAGCCCATCACCTTCGACGACGGCCCGTCGGCCTGCTGGTTGTTGATGTCGACCAGGCAGATCAGGTTGTCGAGCCGGTGGTGGGCGGCGCCCATCGCGGCCTCCCAGGTCGAGCCCTCGTCGAGCTCGCCGTCCGACATCGAGTTGTAGACGAAGGCCGGGTTGCGCTTGTGGCGCAGCCCGAGCGCGATGCCCACGCCGATCGCCAGGCCCTGGCCGAGCGAGCCGCCGGACACCTCCATGCCGGGCGTGTAGGTCGCCATGCCCGACATCGGCAGGCGGCTGTCGTCGCTGCCATAAGTCTCCAGCTCGGACTCGGGGATCACGCCGGCTTCGATCAGCGCGGCGTAGTGGGCGATCGCGTAGTGGCCGTGCGAGAGCAGGAAGCGGTCGCGGCCTTCCCAGCCGGGCTCGGCCGGGCGCAGCTTCAGCGCATGGCCGTAGGCCACGGCCAGCACGTCGGCCCAGCCCAGGGCCTGGCCGATGTAGCCCTGGCCCTGCACCTCGCCCATGCGCAGGGCGTAGCGGCGGATGCGCCAGGCTCGTTGTCGAAGATCAGCGGATGCGGACATGTCGGTTTCCCGTGAGGAAGGGGGTCGTTGGAGACGTCGGATGCGGCCGGTCGCTCAGTGCAGCGTGAGCCACGGCAGGTAGGCGAAACCGAGCAGAAGGCCGATCGCGACGAGGTAGAACGGGATCAGCTCGACCACGACATCACCGATGCGGACCTTGGCGATCGATGCGGTGATGAACAGCGTGGTGCCGATCGGCGGGTGGTACAGGCCGATCGAGAGGTTCACGATCATCATGATCCCGAGCTGGATCAGGTCCATGCCGACGGCCGATGCGAGCGGCACGAACATCGGCGTGAGCAGCAGCACGGCGGCCGGCAGGTCGATGAACATGCCGGTGGCCAGCATGATCAGGTTCATCGCCAGGATGATCAGCCAGGGCGACTGCAGCGTCTCGGTCGCGAAGCGGGTGAACACGGCCGGCAGCTGCTCGTAGGTGACGATCCAGCCGACCACGCTGGAGGCCATGATGATCAGCAGCACCACGCCGGTGGAGATGCCGGCCTCGATCGCGGCGTGCCGGAGCTTGGCCCAGGTCAGGTCGCGGTAGACCAGCCCGGCGACGACCAGCGCGTAGAGCGTGGACATCACGCTGACCTCGGTCGGCGTGGCGATGCCGAAGCGCAGGAAGACGATGATCAGCACCGGCATGGCCAGCGCCGGACCGGCCTGCACCAGCTGGCTCGCGAAGGCGCCCCATTCGAACGGCGTCGTGTCGCGCGGGAAGTTGCGGCGCCGGCCCTGGATGTAGCAGACCAGCATGAAGCCGCCGCACATCAGCAGGCCCGGCAGGATGCCGGCCACGAACAGCGCGCCGATCGAGGCACCCGAGACCAGCGCGTACACGATCATCGGGATCGACGGCGGGATCAGGATGTCGATCGTGGCCGCTGCGGCGAGCGTGCCGGCCGCGAACGGCGCCGGGTAGCCGAGCTTCTTGAGCCACGGGATCAGCATCGAGCCGATCGCCGACGCATCGGCCACGGCCGAACCCGAGACGCCGCCGAAGATGGTCGACGACAGCACGCCGACCTGCGCCGGCCCGCCATGCACGCGGCCGATCATCATCGTCAGCAGGTTGACCAGACTCTGGCCGAGCTTGCCGCTGACCATCAGCGCGCCGGTCAGCATGAAGAACGGGATGGCGATGAGCGGGAAGCTCTGCACCTGGGAAATCATCTGCTGGACCGCCAGGTCCACGGGGATGCGCCCGGACAGCAGCAAGGCGCTGACGGAGGCCAGCACGAGGGCATGGGCGATGGGGATCGACGCCAGCGCGGCGACGATGAACAGGCCGATGATCAGCGCGGTCATGACGAGGCTCCTTCGGTCAGGCCATCGGTGGGGGCGGTGCGGGTCTGCGAGTTCAGGCGCCAGGCCCGTGGCAGCTGGCACAGCGTGACGACGGCCAGCAGCACGAAGCCGGCGAGCAGGCAGCCGACGGTGATCGATCCGGGCACCTGCAGGATCGGCGAGCGTTCATCGGCCGCGATCTCCATCAGCGGCACGGCGGCCCAGGACAGGCCCAGGTAGAGCGCGGCGACCAGCAGCGAGCCGGCGGCCAGCAGCCAGCGACGCGAGCCCTGCAGGCGCTGGGTCAGGATCACGACCGCGATGTGCGAGCCGTGCTGCGTGGCCAGCACGACGCCGCTCATGATCATCCAGGGGAACAGCAGCTCGGGCAGTTCGGAGGCCCAGGCCAGGCTGGAGCCGGAGGCATAACGCAGCACCACGTTGATGCTGAGGATCAGGAAGGTCAGGGTCAGCGTCAGGTAGAGCACGGCGCGGCAGAGCGCGCCGACGGCCTGGTCGACCCGGTCGAGGAATCGTTGCACGGTGGGCACCTCGGCCGGCACGAGCGGGTCGTGCCGGCGTGGACAGGAGAGAAGGCCGAGGCCACGCGGGGGCCATCGGCGCCAGGTCACGGCAAGGTCAGCGTGCCGCCGCGATGACCTTCTTCAGGTAGGGCCCGATCGGGATGCGCCAGCCACTTGTCGTCGACGTCGGCGGTGGCCTTCGCGAAGGCGGCCTTGTCGACCGTGGTGACCTGCACGCCCTTGGCCTTCAGCTCGGCCAGCAGCTTGTCATCGGCCTCCTGCGACAGCCGGCGCTGCAGCGCGGTGGCCTCGGCGGCGGCTTCGGTGACGGCCTTGCGGTCGGCCTCGGACAGGCGGTCCCAGCTGCGCTTGCTCATCAGGAAGGGCGTCATCTGGAACATGTGGCTGGTCAGCGCGAGGTGCTTCTGGACCTCGTAGAGCTTGCTGGCGTGGATGTTGACCAGCGGGTTCTCCTGGCCGTCGACCACGCCCTGCTGCAGCGCCACGTACAGCTCGGCGAACTTGATCTGCTGCGCCTCGGCACCCAGCGCATGCATGATGTCCACCAGCACCGCGTCGGGCGGCGTGCGCATCTTCAGGCCCTTCATGTCCTCGACCTTGTTGATCGGGCGCTTGCCGTTGGTCATGTGGCGGATGCCGTTGTCCCAGTAGCCCAGCACGACCAGGCCCTTCTCGGCCGACTTGTCGGCCAGCTCCTTGCCCAGCGGGCCGTCCAGCAGCCGGAAGGCCTGCGACGGGGTCGAGAACAGGAAGGGCATGCCGTAGGCGGCGTACTCCGGCACGGTGGTGGCGACCGCGCCCTGCGAGTTGGCCGACAGGTCCAGCGCACCGGTGCGCAGCGCCGTCACCATCGCGGCGTCATCGCCGAGCTGGGCCGACGGCGCGACCTGCACCTCGATGCGGCCACCGGACTTCGCCTTGGCGACCTCGGCGAACTTGACCGCCGCCTCATGGCGCGGGTTGCCCGGCGCGGCGCCGTGACCGAGCGTCAGCTTGACGGTCTGGGCCTGCGCGGCCGGCAGGGCGAAGGCGGCCGCGATCGCGGTGGCGACGAGGGCGCGGAAGAAGGTCTGGCGTTGCATGGTCTTGTCTCCTGGGGATGTCGGCGGTGGGCTTGCCGGCTTGCGGGCTTGCTGGCTTGTGGACTGGCGGACGAATCGGGCGCTGCGGCTCAGTGGATCAACATGCCGCCGTTGACGTCGAGCGTCACGCCGGTGCAGTAGGCCGACAGCTCGCTGGCGAGGAAGACGCAGGCGCCGGCGATGTCCGACGGCCGGCCCAGGCGGGCCAGCGGGATGGTCGAGTTGATCTCGGCCTTGCGCTCGTCGCTGAGCTTGCCGGCGGTGATGTCGGTCTCGATCAGGCCGGGCGTCAGGCAGTTGACGCGGATGCCCTCGGCGCCGAACTCGCGCGCCATCGCGCGGGCCAGGCCGAGCACGCCGGCCTTGGCGGCCGAGTAGTGCGGGCCACCGAAGATGCCGCCGCCACGCTGGGCCGAGACCGACGAGATGCAGATGATCGAGCCGGCCTGCTGGCGCTTCATCGCCGGCAGGGCCGCCTGCGACATGTAGAGCGTGCCGCGCAGGCTGACGTCGAGGATGCGGTCGTAGTCGGCGCCGGTGATCTCCAGCGTCTTGACCGGCTGGGTGATGCCGGCGTTGTTGACCAGCACGTCGAGGCGGCCATAACGGGCCAGCACGGCCTGCACGGCGGCCTCGCACGAGGCCTTGTCGGTCACGTCGGCGACGAGGCCGAGATGCCCGGCGCCGAGGTCCGCCGCCGCAGCGGCCGGGTCGGCCCGTTCAAGGTCGAGGATGGCGACATGGGCGCCCTGGGCGGCCATGGCGCGGGCCGTGGCGTAGCCGAGGCCGTTGCGGCCGGCACCGCCGGTGATCACGGCGATCTTGTCGTCGAGCAGCATGGTGGGAATCTCCTGGCGTGGCCCTGGACGGGCGGGTTCTGGATCGGATGAAGCGCATTCTTCGGGCCCGATCAGATGACGACAAGCGAATCGTTTTCACCCTAAGATGAAGCTTCATCATCTGACGTCCGGGAACACCCGATGGCCAACATCCCGCCCTCGCCCCACCTGCTGGCCTTCGAGGCGGTCGCGCGCCGGCGCAGCTTCGCGCTGGCGGCGGCCGAACTGCACCTGACGGCATCGGCCGTCAGCCACCAGATCACCAAGCTGGAAGCGCAGCTCGGCGTGCGCCTGTTCGAGCGCAGCGCCCACGGCGTGCGCCTGAGCACCGCCGGCGAGGCCTACCTGTCGCGTGTGGGTGGGGCGCTGCACGCGATCCGGGCGGCCACCGAGGACCTGCGCCAGGGCGTCAGCAACAGCCTCTACGTGCATTCGGCGCCCAGCATCGCCAGCCTGTGGCTGATGCCCCGGCTGCGCCAGTTCGCGCAGGCCTATCCGGACATCTCGCTGAACCTGTCGGCCGCGCACACGCACAGCGACTTCGCGCTCGGGCAGGCCGATGTCGACATCCGCTACGGCATCCCGCAATGGCCGGACCTGGAGGTCGAGCCGCTGTTCGAGGAAAGCATCCTGCCGCTGGCCAGCGCATCGTTCATCCGCGAACACCGCCTGAAGCGCCCGGAGCAGCTGCTGGAAGTGCCACTGATCCAGAGCAACGTCAGCATCGTGCAGTGGTCCGACTGGTTCTCGCGCTACACCGAGCTGCGCGCGCCGGAGCGTTATGCGGTCCGCTTCGACCGCGCCCAGATGTCACTGGACGCCGCCACCCAGGGCCTGGGCGTCGCGCTGGAGAGCGCGACCAACGCCGGCCAGCACCTGGCCGAACGAAGGCTCAAGCCGGTCTTCGGGATGGAAATGGCGATCCGCGTGAAGGCCCACTTCGTGGTCTACCCGCTGCGCCATGCCAAGCGCCCGCCGGTCGATGCCTTCCTGACCTGGCTGCACCGCGAGGCGGCGCGCAGCGGCTGAGGCCGCCGGACCGGTCAGCGCACTTCGCCGTCGGCCAGCACCTGCCAGGCGCCGTCGTGTTCGCCCCAGTACTGGCGCATCCGCTTGCGGCTGACGCCGTCGACGGCGGTGTAGGACACCACCACGACGCCACGCTCGGCCCAGCCGAGCATGTTGATGTCCTCGATGCGGCTGGCCGGGCTCCGGGGCGTGGCCAGCCACTGCCGCCAGGCCAGGTTCATGGCCGGCGGCGCGGCGATGGCAGCGGGATCGCGCCAGTCGAGCTTGCGGGCAATGATCACCGGCGTGTCATGGGCCAGGCCGCGCTGGACCAGTCGCAGCAGGTCCTGGTTGGACAGGGCCAGGCAGCCGTCGCTGTCCTGCGGCGGACGCGAGTAGGTCTCCGGCGGCACGCCGTGGATCAGGATCGCGGTGCCGCCGCGCGAGGACTGGCGGTCCAGCGCGTTCGGGAAGTTCAGCGAGAAGACGTGCGTGCCCAGGCGCGGATCGACCGGCTTGAAGCTGCGCAGCACCCCCGTGTGGTAGACGCCGATGGGCGTCTTCTGGTCGCCCTCCTCGGTCTTGCCGACACCGCGACGGCCGATCGTGACGTACATGTCGTCGACCTGGCGCAGGCCGTGACCGGTGTTCTCGAACACGTGCAGCCGCGACTCGCTGGTGTCGACCGCGATGACGTGGCGGGTGAGCGGCGAGACCTGGATCAGGGCCGTCGGCAGGGTGCCCGGCGGCGGCGGCAGGCGGTGCGCGCCCAGGCGCAGGCGGGCTTCATCGAGCAGGTCCTGCAGGGTCCGGGCCGAAGCGTCGTCCGAGGCGACCTCGGGCCAGCCGACGCCGGGCGATCGCAACGCCACCAGCTGGCCGTGCACGAACTGCGCCAGCGCGAAGTCCGGATGGGCATCCACGAGTCGCCGGCTGACCACCAGCGCGGCGTCCAGCTCCTGGCGGTCGAGCAGGTCGAACACCTGCAACAGCAGGGCCTCCGGATGCGCGTCGGCGGCGGACGGCGGCGGCGGCAGGTCGGCGGCAGGGTCGAAAAAAGGGATCGTGGCGGGATCCGCCGTCAGCGAGACGGTGCGGCCCCAGGCCAGCCCGTGCAGATCGGCCTGCAGAAGCCACACGCTCGCCCCCCCGCTGACGGCCAGTCCGGCGAGGGAAAGCCACCAGGACAGTCTGCGGCGGTTGCGACGAGCTTCGATCTTCAGGCTCATGAGGAGGGTCAGGATTCGCGCACGATCAACCAGCGATCCTGGCCGACACGTTCGAGGGTCAGGGTCTTGCGCGTGGTTTCCTGCAGCGCATCAGAGCGGTAGCGCTGCAGGAAAGTGACACGGGCCTTGTCAGCGTCGCGTTCAACCTCGATGTCACTCAACTCCACCCGGATCAGGCGGCGTGACTCAATTCGGTAGCGGCGCTCACGTTCCCAATTATTCCGGTCACCGGCCGGCCCTGCATAGTGGTCTGCATACGACGCCAGGTACGCGGCCACGTCGCGGCGGCTCCAGGCCTCGGCCCAGTTCTCGACCGCATCGCGGATCCGGCTCTCCATCGCAGCCACATCGACGCCCGGGATGTCCGCGGCCGGTGCGGCGGCGACCGGTGCGGTGACCGGGGCGACAACCGTCGCGACAGAGGGCGGCGAAACCGGGGCGCTCGCGCGCATCGGCACGACGCGGGCGGGCGTGGCCAAGGCGCCGACTCGTTCGGCATGCGCTTCGGACGTCAGGCGCGTGCCGACCAGGACCATCGCGACCGCCAGTCCGACGCCACCCATCCAGACCGCCCGCGACACCGCCGCCGAAGGCTGCAGGTTGATCCGCAGGCTCGGCAGTTCCACCCCTGGCCGCTGCGTCCCGCGCACGGCCAGCACGGCATCCAGCGCACGCTCGCGCAGGCGGATGCGACGCTTCACGGCACCGCGGACGGGGACGTTGTATTCAACGGTGAACAGGGCATGCAACTTCATGGCGATGGCTCCGGTTACGGGCATTCAGTTCGTGTTGCCCGACGTTTCCTGCTCGATCCGCCACTGCCCGGATGGCAGCCGCCGCAGCGTCAGCGTCTTGCGGCTGACGGCTTGCAGGATTTCGGATCGGTAGTCCTGGCGCATGCGGGCAACCGCACGGTCGCCACGCACGTCGATGGTGATGTCGGTCAGGGCGACGCGGATCTCGCGCCGACCCAGGATGCGGTCGCGCCGCTCGCGTTCCCAGTCGGCCCGGCTGGCGGACTGGCCGCGGTAGTCGTCGGCATAGGCGGCCATGTAGGCCTCGAGATCGCGGCGGCTCCAGGCGGCCGCCCAGGCCAGCACGGCCGAGCGGATCTCGTCCTGCCCGGCCGGAACCGGTGCGGCGGCCGGGGCCGGAGCCGGGGTGGACACCACGGTCGGCGCGGGCACGGGCTTCTCGGCAACTTTCTCGACTGGCTTCTCGATCGGCTTCTCGACCGCCTTGGGCGCCGGCTTCTCGGCCTCTTTCGGGGCCACCACGGGCGCTGCGGAGGCCACCACGGGGGTCGGCGCCGGCGCCGGGGTCGGCGCGGGCGAAGGTGCGGCAGCGGTCGGTTGCACCGGAGCGGGCGCTGGCGCTGGCGCTGGCGCTGGCGCTGGTGCGGGTGCGGGTGCGGGTGCGGGTGCGGGTGCGGGTGCCGCCAGGGCCACCACCACTGGTGCGGGCGCCGCCGCCGGGCGAGCGGCCGCCGTGGAGGGGCCGAGACGACGCCAGGGCGGGGTGTCGATCGGTCCGGACGCCAGCCGCCAGTCGGCCGCCAGCCCTGCGGCGACGGCCGCGTTGGGTGCCGCAGCCGCAGTCGACGAACCGGCCTTGCGCAGCAGGGCCAGCCGTGGCGCGGAGACGTTCGTGCGCTCCAGCACCGGGAAGGCCTTGTGGTAGCGCTCGCGCGCCAGGTAGACCTGCAGATTGCCCAGGTTGCGGTAGAGCGCCGCAGTTTCGGCACTGGCGCGCAGGCCTTGTTCGAGCACGTCCCGGGCCTGTTCATGCAGCCCTTGCGAACTCAGGACAACCGCCAGATTGTTATAGGCCGAGGGCATTTCCGGATGGTCTTCGATCAGTTTGCGATACACCTTCGCCGCCTCATCCAGACGGCCCAGCTGGGTCAATGCGACGCCTCGCAGGAATTGCGCTGCGGCGCTTCGTGACGCGCCCGCCGCATCCAGCGACTGGAGCGCCTCCCGCAGTCGGCCCTGGGCGATCAGGTCGTCGACCTCACCGGCGCGGCCGGTTCCGGCGACGACCGTCAGGGCGGCGCACGCACACAGGTGCAGCAGCCGGAGGGTCAGTGGACGGATCGGTTCAGGACGCAGCGGACGGGCAGGACGAGGTACGGAAACGGACACAGGCAGGGGCACGACAGCTTTCGGACACGGACTCTCGCGCCACGGCCACCCGCTGCCTGATAGCACGGTGCGGACCTTGGCCTGCCCAGGGGCAGACAGGCGAGTCGCCACGTCCGAATTATTGCATCGACGACGAAAGATACTCATTGGGATACCAATATCAGGAATAACCTAGATATTTTGCAAGCCAATTCCTAGTTTCGTCCAGAAAATATCAACAATCCCATCTCGACCGACTGGAACCGGTCACCGGACTTGAAATATCCGGAAAGTCAGGTTTTCCTGAATGATGCGGTCACGCGACACGGAAGACGCCGACCGCCTCGACCAGGCGCTGCGCCTGCTGCTGCAGGGTCTGCGCGGCGGCCGCACTCTGCTCGACCAGCGCGGCGTTCTGCTGGGTCGCGTGGTCCATGTGCGTGACCGCCTCGCCGACCTGCGAGATGCCGCCGCTCTGCTCGACGCTGGCCTCGGTGATCTCGCCGACGATGTCGCTGACGCGGCGGATCGCCGCGACGATCTCGTCCATGGTGTGGCCGGCGGTGTCGACCAGTCGGGTGCCCTGCTCGACCTGGTCGACGCTGGCGGTGATCAGTCCCTTGATCTCGCGGGCCGCATCGGCGCTGCGCTGGGCCAGGCTGCGGACCTCGCTGGCGACGACCGCGAAACCGCGGCCCTGCTCGCCGGCCCGCGCCGCCTCGACGGCGGCGTTCAGCGCCAGGATGTTGGTCTGGAAGGCGATGCCGTCGATCACCGCGATGATGTCGGCGATCTTCTTGCTGCTCTCGTTGATGCCGCGCATCGTCGAGACGACCTGGCCGACCACCTCGCCGCCCTGGCTGGCGACGTGGGATGCGCCCAGCGCCAGCTGGTTGGCCTGACGCGCGTTGTCGGTGTTGTTGCGCACGGTGGCGCTGAGCTGTTCCATCGTCGCGGCGGTCTGCTGCAGCGCGCTGGCCTGCTGCTCGGTGCGCTGGCTCAGGTCGCTGTTGCCGTGCGCGATCTGGGTGCTCGCGCTGGCCACCTCGTCGGCGTTGTGCTTGACCTCCTGCACGATGCGGCCGAAGCTGGACTGCATCGCCGACAGCGATTCCAGCAGGCGACGGGTCTCGTCGTTGCCGGTCGGATGCACCCGCACGCCCAGGTCGCCCTGCGCGATCTGCACCGCGACGTCGACCGCATGGCCCATCGGCGCGGTCATGCGGCGGGCCAGCAGCAGCGCACCGGCGACGATCGCCAGCACCGCGCCGACCAGGCCAGCCAGCGTGACCCAGGCGGCGCTGGCCGTGGCGGCGGTGGCGGCCTCTGCGGCCGCCTTGCCGTCGGCCTCGATCAGCTCGCTGACGGCCGCCAGCGCGACCTCGAGTTCCTCGAAGGCCTGCTGCAGCTTGACGACCTCGCTGCGCGCAGCGTCGAGGTCGCCGGATGCCCCGCGCACGACCTGCCGCGCCGCCTCCAGGTACTTCTCGACCTGGGGGCCGGCCAGCATCAGCGCGGCCGAGGCCTCGGTGCTGATGTTGGCCTGCGCCAGCTGGTCGAGCGCCCCCTTCATGGTCTTCTCGTGTTCGGCCAGCCCTTCGGCGGCCGACTTGATCTTGCCCTCGTCGTGCTCCAGCGCCCCCAGCATCGCGAGCTGGCCGTCACCGCGGATGGCGTCGTGCATCATGTCCGCGAGCTGACTGGCCTGCAGGGCCTGGGCCGACTCGATCGAATGGACCACGGCGACGCTCACGCGCTGCGTGCCGTACAGGCCCACGCCGCCGGCCAGGACAGCGGCCGACGCGCCAGCGGCACCGAGCAGCAGGATCTGGGTTCTCAGCTTCATCGAACGCTCCCTCGTGTCGCATCGGGCGACGTTGGCTGCCGTGGCGATCGACTTGATCCACCTCAAGGCCGGACGCGTCCAGCCGTGGCAATGGGCGGATTGTTCAGAACCGCACCGGGGCCGATCGTTGCAGTTCAGGGCGAAACCGGGCGCTTCTCTGCGGTCGAAACGGCTGCAGCGAGCGGGTGACTGCCTAACATGGGCTCGTTGCCCGCCCCCAGGAGATCCCACGATGGCCACACGCAAACGGACGCCCCCGCAGGTCAGCCCGACCCCGATCCACGCCGCGCCGCCGGCACTCCCGGCACCGTCGCGCAACCGCGCCACCGAGCGCGAGCGGTATGCCGTGCAGGCGGCGGAGGACGCCGCCCACGTGGTGCAACACGAGGTCGTGCAGGACATGGTCGACCGGGCGATGCACGAGGGCGTGGGCACGCCCGCCCGGGCCGACCTGCTGCGCCAGGTGCAGGCGCTGATCGACGGCGCCGCGCCGGACGACATCGCCGCGCTGCGGCGCTCGCTGGCTCCGCCGCGCCGCGCCTTGCCCGGCGCGCCGGACCCGGACCTGGTGCTGTCGGCCGGCTGGCGCGAGGGCGCCTACCCGTATCGCCACCTGCTGTCACGCAAGACCTACGAGAAGCAGAAGTACCGCCTGCAGGTCGAGCTGCTGAAGCTGCAGGCCTGGGTCAAGGAGACCGGGGCGCGGGTGGTGATCCTGTTCGAGGGCCGCGACGCCGCCGGCAAGGGCGGCGCGATCAAGCGCTTCATGGAACACCTGAATCCGCGCGGCGCGCGCGTCGTGGCGCTGGAGAAGCCCAGCGAGGTCGAACGCGGCCAGTGGTACTTCCAGCGCTACATCTCGCACCTGCCGACGCGCGGCGAGATCGTGCTGTTCGACCGCAGCTGGTACAACCGCGCCGGCGTCGAGCGGGTCATGGGCTTCTGCACCAACGCCGAATACGACGAGTTCCTGCGCCAGGCGCCCGAGTTCGAACGCCAGCTGGTGCGCTCGGGCGTCCACCTGTTCAAGTTCTGGTTCTCGGTCAGCCGCAGCGAGCAGCGTCGCCGCTTCAAGGAACGCAAGCTGCACCCGCTCAAGCAGTGGAAGCTCAGCCCGATCGACACGGCCTCGCTCGACAAGTGGGACGACTACACCCGCGCCAAGGAGGCCATGTTCCTGCACTGCGACACGGCCGATGCGCCGTGGACGGTGATCAAGAGCGATTGCAAGAAACGCGCGCGCCTGAACGCGATGCGCTACGTGCTGCACCGCATGCCCTATGCGCGCAAGGACCTGGCGGCGATCGGCCCGGTCGACCCGCTGATCGTCGGCCGGCCGTCGCTGGTGCCCAGCAGCCTGGGCGAGGACCTGCTGGCGATGAACGGGGCCGGCTGAGCGCCGGCCGGGGGCGCCGTCAGTCGCTGACCGGGTGGCCCAGCAGGTGGCCCAGGCGGTCGCGCTTGGTGCCGAGGTAGGCGGCGTTCTCGGGGTGTTCGCCGGCCTCGTGCGGCTCGCGCGAGACGACCTCCAGCCCCTGTTCGCGCAGCGCCAGCAGCTTGAGCGGGTTGTTGCTCATCAGCCGGACCGAGCGGGCGCCCAGCAGCTGCAGGATCGCCGCCGCCGCCTCGTAACGACGCGCGTCGACCGGATGGCCCAGCGCCAGGTTGGCGTCAACCGTGTCGAGGCCCTGGTCCTGCAGCGCATAGGCCCGCAGCTTCTCGATCAGGCCGATGCCGCGGCCCTCGTGGCCGCGCATGTAGATCACCACGCCGCGGCCCTCGGCTGCGATGCGGTCCATCGCCTTGTGCAGCTGCGGCCCGCAGTCGCAACGCAGCGAGCCGAGGATGTCGCCGGTGAAACATTCGGAATGGACCCGCACCAGCACGCCCGGCACCGACAGGTCGCCCAGGTGGACCGCCAGGTGTTCGATGCCGCTGCGCGTCTCGATGAAGGACGAGAGCTGGAAGCCGCCGTGGGAGGTCGGCATGCGCACGCTCGGGCCGGCCTGCACGCAGGGGGTGGGCACGGGCGCGTCGCGGGATTCGTCGGGGGTCATCAAGGCATCGTGTGTCATGTCAGCCCGGGATTGTCCGGTGTTTGCCCGTCCCGGGTGGTGACGCCGGACGGCAGACCTGCGGGCGCGGCGGCACCGCCCTCGATGCGGCCCAGGACATGGCGCTGCGGGCCGGTCAGCCCGAGCCAGTCGGCCAGCGCGGCCACCTGCTCCGGCCGGGTCGAGACAAAGGCCGTGCCGTCCCACTGCAGGCCGCTGTCGACCTGCACCGGCTGGCCCGTCAGCGGGTGTTCGAAGGCGAGCGACTGCGCATGCAGCCACAGCCGCTGCAGGCCGATGCGTTCGGCCCACCAGCGGTTCAGCGGGCCCTTGCCGTGGGTCGCATCGCCCAGGATCGGATGGGCCAGGTGCTTCAGATGGCGCCGGATCTGATGGCGCCGGCCGGTCACCGGCAGCGCCTCGACCAGCGCGCTGCGCGTGGCCGCGTGGCGCGGGTCGAAGGCCTCGTCACGCGTGAAGGCGGCCAGTTGCCGGAAGCGCGTCAGCGCCGGCTGCGCCGGGGCATCGGGCGGCGCGTCATCAGGTCGCAGCGGGTGGTCGACCTCGACCGCCGCGGGCGCCCAGCCGCGCACCAGCGCGAGGTAACGCTTGCGGATCCGATGGCCGGCAATCAGCGCCGACATCGCCCGCGCCGCCTCGGCATGCAGCGCCAGCAGCAGCACGCCGCAGGTGCCCTTGTCGAGCCGGTGGACCGGGTGGACATGCCGCCCGCCGAGCTGGCCGCGCAGCGTCTGCACGACAAAGCGCGTCTCGCCCGCGTCCAGCCCGGTGCGGTGTACCAGCCAGCCGGCCGGCTTGTGGACCGCGACGAGGTGCTCGTCGCGCCAGAGGATGGGCAGATCGGTGCCGCTGCGCTCGTGCATCGCGCCAGCTTAGCCGGCGCGATGCACGCCGGTCGAATCAGGCTGGTCGATCAGGCCGGTCGGACCATGTCCTTGATCTGCGCCAGCGCGGCCGGGTCTTCCATCGTCGTCAGGTCACCGGCGTCACGGCCTTCGCAGACCGCCTGGATCGCGCGGCGCAGCACCTTGCCCGAGCGGGTCTTGGGCAGCACGGTGACGAACTTGACCATCGCCGGGCGGGCGACCGCGCCGAGCTGGCCGTCGACGACCTTCATGATCTCGGCCTCCAGCGCCTTGGCCGCTTCCGGCGTCGCCGCGCGGCTGACGTCCTTCAGCACCGCGAAGGCGACCGCGACCTGGCCCTTGAGCTGGTCGGCCACGCCCACCACCGCGACCTCGGCCACGTTGGCGTGGCTGGAGATGCTCTCCTCGATCTCGCGGGTGCCCAGGCGGTGACCGGCCACGTTGATGACGTCGTCGGTGCGGCCCAGGATGAAGAAGTAGCCGTCGGCGTCCTTCACGCCCCAGTCGAAGGTCGAGTACATGACCTTGCCGTGGATGCTCGACCAGTAGGTGCTGACGTAGCGCTTGTCGTCGCCCCAGACGGTCTGCAGGCAGCCCGGCGGCAGGGGGCCTTCGACGGCGATGACGCCCTTCTGGTCCGGCTCGGTGATCTCGGCGCCGGTGCTCTCGTCGATCAGCTTGACGTCGTAGCCGTAGACCGCCTTGCCGGGCGAGCCGAACTTGGTCGGCGCGGGCTCGACGCCGTTGCAGATGGCCATGATCGGCCAGCCGGTCTCGGTCTGCCAGTAGTTGTCGATGATGGGCTTGTTGAGCTCGCCGCCGATCCACGTCGCGGTCGGCTCGTCCAGCGGCTCGCCGGCCAGGAACAGCGCCCGAAGCGACGACAGGTCGTACTTCTTCAGATAGGCCGGATCCTGCTTTTTGAGCACGCGCGCGGCGGTCGGGGCGCTGAACATCACGGTGACCTTGTACTTCTCGACCAGGCTCCACCAGATGCCGGCGTCCGGCCGGATCGGCAGGCCCTCGTACATGATCGTGGCCATGCCGTTGATCAGCGGGCCGTAGATGATGTAGCTGTGGCCCACCACCCAGCCGATGTCGCTGGTGCTGAAGTAGGTCTCGCCCGGGTTGCCCATGTAGATGTGTTTCATGGACGCCGCGAGCGCGACGGTGTAGCCGGCCGTGTCGCGCTGCACGCCCTTGGGCTTGCCGGTCGTGCCCGAGGTGTAGAGGATGTAGCTCGGATGGGTCGACTCGACCCACTCGCAGGGCACGACGGTGTCCATGTGCTGCGCGCGCAGCTCGGCGTAGTCGACGTCACGGCCGTCGACGCGGGCGTAGTCGGCCAGGCCGCGGTTGACCATCACGACCTTGGCCGGCTTGTGGGTCGACAGGCTGATGGCCTCGTCCAGCAGGTGCTTGTAGGGCACCGACTTGCCGCCGCGCATGCCGGCGTCGGCGCTGACGATGAGGGTCGGTTGCGCATCGTCGATGCGGCTGGCCAGCGAGTGGCTGGCAAAGCCGCCGAACACCACCGAATGGATCGCGCCGATGCGCACCGCCGCCAGCATCGCGAAGGCGGCCTCGGCAATCATCGGCATGTAGATCAGCACGCGGTCGCCCTTCTTGACGCCCAGCGCGCGGTAGATCGCGGCCATGCGCTGCACCTCGGCATGCAGCTCGCGGTAGCTGTAGGCCTTCTCGGTGTCGGTCTCGGTCGACACGAAGATCAGCGCGTTCTGGTCGGCCCGGTCCTTCAGGTGCCGGTCGACCGCGTTGTGGCACAGGTTGGTCTGCCCGCCCGCGAACCAGCGCGCGAACGGCGGGTTGGTGTAGTCGCAGACCTGGTCATACGGCTTGTGCCAGTCGATCAGCTCGGCCTGCTCGGCCCAGAAGCCGTCTCGGTCCTGGATGGAGCGGCGGTGGAATTCGGCGAAATTCGTCATGGCGAGATGTCTCCTGGGCAACAGGCCTGGATTTCAGCGCCGGCGGCTGACATGCCCCTGTCAACCGACGCTGGAAACGACACCGGGATCCGCGATGTCGACAAGCGCCTTGCTCGTGTTCATCGGGGATCCCGGCGATCAGGGGGTGATGCGGGTGGCCGCTTCAGCCCAGCGCCGCCACCACCTCCGGCGGCGCCTGCACCAGCTCGATCAGCACGCCCTCGCCGCCCAGCGGGAACTCGTCGTTGCCCTTGGGGTGGATGAAGGTGATGTCGTGGCCGGCGGCGCCCTTGCGGATGCCGCCCGGCGCGAAGCGCACGCCGTTGGCGGTCATCCACTCGACCGCCTTGGGCAGGTCGTCGACCCACAGGCCGACATGGTTCAGCGGCGTGGTGTGCACGGCCGGCTTCTTGTCCGGATCGAGCGGCTGCATCAGGTCGACCTCGACGGCGGTCGCGCCGCTGCCGAGCGCGCAGATGTCCTCGTCGACGTTCTCGCGTTCGCTGACGAAGGTGCTCTTGACGGTCAGGCCGAGCATGTCGACCCACAGGGCCTTGAGCCGGTCCTTGCTCGCACCGCCGATGGCGATCTGCTGAATGCCGAGGATCTTGAAGGGTTTGCTCATGATGGTTGCTTGGGTCTGAAGACCACGCCAGGCAGACCTTGCAGGTCGACATCCTGGGTGTAGAGAGCCGCACCGTGGGTCTGTGCGGTTTGCCAGATGATGGCGTCGGCCATGGCCAGTCGATATCGCACCGCCGCGCTGGCTGCCAGCCGATGAAGCGCGCCGTCGGCGGGCGCGGGCCGTGCCAACGACATGAAGGCGAATCCTCTGGCTTCCATTTCCGGACCGTAGAGGTGCATCAGCCGCCGGCAGACTTCGTACACCACGATGCCAGGCACGAGGACCTGCTGGGTGTCTTCGATCGCCTCGGCGAAAAAGTTGGCGTTGGCGTCGCCTGCAAAGTAGGACAGCCACCCACAGGAATCCACGACGATCATGGCTTGTCGCCTGGATCCGAGGCCCGTACCCACGGCGCGTCTGGCAACGGCTCACAGCCACCGGGCCAGTCGGGGCCTTCCGGATCGGAAGTGACTTGGGCGAGGTCCACGCCTGGAATGGGCGGGAGGAATCCACGCGCCGAACGGATGTCCAGTTCCGGTTCGACGACCACGCGCCCCGCACCATCCAGGCGGACGTCCACCCTCTGACCGGGACGGAGCTTCAGGGCTTCGCGTATCGCCTTGGGTATGACGATCTGAAATTTGGGAGAAACGGCGACACTCGTCATGCAAGACCACCTTCGTAAAACGATCCAAGAATCGTAGCACCGGAGGTTTTCGTCATACGGATCGCCAGTTCCCTCACTCGAACGACAGGATCGGCTGGTCCACCGACAGGCTCTCGCCCTTGTTGGCCAGCACCGACTTGACGACGCCGTCCTGCTGCGCGACGAGGATGTTCTCCATCTTCATGGCCTCGATGACGGCAAGCTTCTCGCCGGCCAGCACCTTCTGGCCGACCTGCACCGCGACGTCGGCCAGCAGGCCGGGCATCGGCGACAGCAGCAGCTTGCTGGTGTCGGGCGGGGCCTTGTAGGGCATCAGCTTCATCAGCTCGGCCGCGCGCGGTGCCAGCACCAGCGCGTCGATCTGCGTGCCGTTGTGGGCCACGCGGATGGCCAGCGGGCGCTTGGCCGATCCCTGCTCGACCTGGGCGGTGAACGGCTTGCCGTTGACCGCGCCGGTCATCATCAGGTCGCCGAGCTTGGTGTGGCTGCGGATCGCGTAGGTGCGGGCCGACTCGCCCTCGCCGACCACCACGTTGGCGCTGCAGGCCACCGGGTCGTAGGCGCTGACGTTGACGGGGTGGTAGGCGTGCTTGCCTTGCGCGCCCATGACGGCGACGACGAAGTCCGGCGCGATGGTCACGCCGTGGCCGGGCAGCTGGCCGGTGATGCCGGCGGCGCGCTGGCGGGCCTTTCGGCGCACGAAGGCGGCCAGCGCGACGAGGAACAGCGGGTCGTCGTGCGGCACGTCCTCGGCCCGGAAGCCCTTGGCGTAATGCTCGGCGATGAAGCCGGTGTTGAACTCGCCGGTGACGAACTTCGGATGCGCCAGCAGCGCAGCCTGGAACGGGATGTTGCTGCTGATGCCGCGGATCACGAAGCCGTTGAGCGCCTCGCGCATCTTGGCGATCGCGTCCTGGCGGTCGCGGCCGTGCACGATGAGCTTGGCGATCATCGAGTCGTAGAACATCGGGATCTCGCCGCCTTCGTAGACGCCGGTGTCGACCCGCACGCCGCCGAACTGGCCGCCCGCGTAGGCGGGGCCCTGCAGCGTCTCGGTGCCCTGCACCAGATCGGCCTTCGGCGGCTGGTAGCGCACCAGCCGGCCGGTCGACGGCAGGAAGTTGCGGAACGGGTCCTCGGCGTTGATGCGGCACTCGATGGCCCAGCCCTGGCGCGGGATGTCGGCCTGGCCGAACGACAGCTTCTCGCCGGCGGCCACTCGGATCATCTGCTCGACCAGGTCCAGCCCGGTGATGCACTCGGTGACCGGGTGTTCGACCTGCAGACGCGTGTTCATCTCCAGGAAGTAGAAGTCCTGGTCCTTGCCGACGACGAACTCGACCGTGCCGGCGCTCTGGTACTTGACCGCCTTGGCCAGCGCCACGGCCTGCTCGCCCATCGCCTGGCGGGTCGCGTCGCTGATGAAGGGGCTCGGCGCCTCCTCGATCACCTTCTGGTGACGGCGCTGGATCGAGCACTCGCGCTCGTGCAGGTAGACCACGTTGCCGTGGCTGTCGCCCAGCACCTGGATCTCGATGTGGCGCGGCTCCAGCACGTACTTCTCGATGAACACGCGGTCATCGCCGAAGCTGTTGCGGGCCTCGTTGCGGCAGGACGAGAAGCCCTCGAAGGCCTCCTTGTCGTTGAAGGCCACGCGCAGGCCCTTGCCGCCGCCGCCGGCCGACGCCTTGATCATCACCGGGTAGCCGATGCCCTTGGCGATCTCGACGGCGCGCTCGGCCGATTCGATCGCGTCGTTCCAGCCGGGGATGGTGTTGACGCGGGCCTCGTTGGCCAGCTTCTTCGAGGCGATCTTGTCGCCCATCGCGGCGATCGAGTAGTGCTTCGGGCCGATGAAGGTGATGCCTTCTTCCTCGCAGCGGCGGGCGAAGTCCTCGTTCTCGGACAGGAAGCCGTAGCCCGGGTGCACGGCCTGCGCGCCGGTCTGCTTGCAGGCCGCGATGATCTTGTCGGCCACGAGATAGGACTCGCGCGACGGCGCCGGGCCGAGCAGCACGGACTCGTCGGCCAGCTCGACGTGGCGGGCGTCCTTGTCGGCCTCGGAATAGACGGCGACGGTCTGGATGCCCATCTTGCGGGCGGTCTGGATGACGCGGCAGGCGATCTCGCCCCGGTTCGCGATCAGGATCTTGGTGAACATGGTTTTCTTCTCCTGGTCCGGCGGCTCAGAGGGGGATGTTCCCGTGCTTGCGCCACGGGTTCTCGACCTTCTTGTCCTTGAGCATCGTGAGCGAGCGGCAGATGCGCTTGCGCGTCTCGTGCGGCTGGATCACGTCATCGATGAAGCCGCGCGAGCCGGCCACGAACGGGTTGGCGAAACGGGCCTTGTATTCGGCTTCCTTGGCAGCCAGCTTGGCCGGGTCGCCCTTGTCCTCGCGGAAGATGATCTCGACGGCGCCCTTGGCGCCCATCACCGCGATCTCGGCATTCGGCCACGCGAAGTTGACGTCGCCACGCAGGTGCTTGGAGGCCATCACGTCATAGGCACCGCCATAGGCCTTGCGGGTGATGACGGTGACCTTGGGCACCGTGCACTCGGCATAGGCGTAGAGCAGCTTGGCGCCGTGCTTGATGATGCCGCCGTACTCCTGCGAGGTGCCGGGCATGAAGCCGGGCACGTCGACGAAGGTGATCACCGGGATGTTGAAGGCATCGCAGAAGCGCACGAAGCGGGCCGCCTTGATGCTGCTCTTGATGTCCAGGCAGCCGGCCAGCACCAGCGGGTTGTTGGCGACGATGCCGACCGTCTGGCCTTCCATGCGCGCCATGCCGATGACGATGTTGGCGGCGTAGTCGGGCTGCAGCTCGAAGAAGTCGCCGTCGTCGACCACCTTGGTGATCAGCTCCTTGATGTCATAGGGCTTGTTCGGGTTGTCCGGCACCAGCGTGTCGAGCGACGGATCGAGCCGGCCGGCCGGGTCGCCGCTCGGACGATGCGGAGCCTTCTCGCGGTTGTTCAGCGGCAGGTAGTTGAAGAAGCGGCGCAGCATCAGCAGCGCCTCGACGTCGTTCTCGAAGGCCAGGTCGGCCACGCCCGACTTGGTCGTGTGGGTCGACGCGCCGCCCAGTTCCTCGGCGGTCACTTCCTCGTGCGTCACGGTCTTCACGACCTCGGGGCCGGTGACGAACATGTAGGACGAGTCCTTCACCATGAAGATGAAGTCGGTCATGGCCGGCGAATACACCGCGCCGCCCGCGCTCGGGCCCATGATCATGCTGATCTGCGGGATCACGCCGGAGGCCATCGCGTTGCGCTGGAACACCTCGGCATAACCGCCCAGCGAGGCCACGCCTTCCTGGATGCGCGCGCCGCCCGAGTCGTTCAGGCCGATCACCGGCGCACCGACCTTCATCGCCTGGTCCATCACCTTGCAGATCTTCTCGGCGTGCGACTCGCTCAACGCGCCGCCGAAGACGGTGAAGTCCTGGCTGTACACGAACACCAGGCGGCCGTTGATCATCCCGTAGCCGGTCACGACGCCGTCGCCGGGGATCTTGTTGTCGGCCATGCCGAACTCGACGCAGCGGTGCTCGACGAACATGTCCCATTCCTCGAACGTGCCCTCGTCGAGCAGCAGCTCGAGGCGCTCGCGCGCGGTCAGCTTGCCCTTGGCGTGCTGGGCATCGATGCGCTTCTGACCCCCGCCCAGACGGGCCTTGGCGCGCTTCTCTTCGAGCATCTGCTGGATGTCGTGCATGTGTCTTGCTCCTCGTCGGGAGGTGGTTGGATCGAAAGGAAAACGAAGAAGGTTGAACGGTGAACGTGCGGGGGCTCAGGCCATCAAGTCATCAAGCCATCAGGTCCAGCAGCCGCCGCGCCGCGACCGAGGCCGCGAGCCGGCCGTCGCGGACCGCCTCGACGCTGTCGGGCAGTTGCGCCTGCACGGCGGCATGGGCCTTGAAGCGGGCCCGCAGGCCGGCCTCGATGCGCTCCCACATCCACGCCAGCGACTGCTGCTGGCGGCGCTGCGCGAGCCGGCCGTTGGCCGTCTGCAGCGTGCGGAAACGCGAGACGCAGTCCCAGAACGGGGCCAGGCCCTGCTGCTTGAGCGCACTCAGTTGAATGACCTCGGGATGCCAGATCTGCTGGTCGTGATGCGCATGGTCCGGATGCCCGTGCATGCCCAGCAGCCGCAGTGCCGACGTGATCTGCGCCCGGGCCCGCGTGGCGGCGTTCTCGTCGAGGTCGGCCTTGTTGATGACGACCAGGTCGGCCAGCTCCATCACGCCCTTCTTGATCGCCTGCAGGTCGTCGCCGGCATTGGGCAACTGCAGCAGCACGAACATGTCGGTCATGGCCGAGACGTCGGTCTCGCTCTGGCCGACGCCGACGGTCTCGACGATGACGATGTCGTGGCCGGCCGCCTCGGCCAGCAGCATCGACTCGCGCGTCTTCTCGGCCACGCCGCCGAGCGTGCCGCTCGAAGGGCTCGGCCGGATGTAGGCCTGCGGGTTCACCGACAGCTGTTCCATGCGGGTCTTGTCGCCCAGGATGGAACCGCCCGAGACGCTCGACGACGGGTCGACCGCCAGCACCGCGACGCGATGTCCCAGGCCGATCAGGTACAGGCCCAGCGCCTCGATGAAGGTGCTCTTGCCGACACCCGGCACGCCCGAGATGCCCAGCCGGAACGACCGCCCGCTGTGCGGCAGCAGCGTGTTGAGCAGTGCGTCGCCCCGGGCACGGTGATCGGGCCGGGTCGACTCCAGCAGCGTGATGGCCTTGGCCAGCGCGCGCCGGCGCGGCGCCTCGGCGCCCTGCAGCAGCGCGTCGGCCAGGGCCTGGTCGGCAGCCGGGAGCGCGGGCATCGCGGCACTGGAGGTGGGTTCGGACATCGGCGCGTCAGTTGATCGGGTCGTCGCTGGCCGGTTGGGCCGGGCGGCGGAAGTACAGGTCCCACTCGCCCTCGGCCTGCAGCACGAAGCCGTGGCGTTCGTAGAAGCGGGTCGCGTCGCTGTGCTTGAGGGCGGTCACGCTGACCGGGCTGGACGCGGCATCGGCCTCGGCCAGCACCTGGCGCATCACCCAGGCGCCGATGCCCTCGCGCTGGGCGCTGGGGTGGATGTAGAGGTGGTCGAGCAGCAGGTCCTGCTCGCGCGGGATCACGACCACGAAGCCGACCAGTTCGCCGTCGCGCAGGATGTGGCGGGTGTGGGCCGGGTTGTAGCCGCGGCTCAGGCGCTCGCGGGCACGCTGCGGATCGAAGCGGCCGACCCGGTCGAGGCTCTCGCGCATGGCGGCCATGCGCAGCGCCAGCAACCCCTCGAAGTCGCCTTCACCGGCGGGCATCAGGGTCAGCCGGGCGGTCGGATAGGTCGGGGCGCTGGACATGGCGAGGACGTGAATGGTCGCGACCCGGCGAGTGTCCGTCAGCGCCCGCGCCGTGGCGTGGCTCACCACGTGATCAGGCGGTGGCGCTGCCGACGGCGGCGCGGATCTGCTCCAGCACCGTCTTGGCCGACGCCGGAATCGGCGTGCCCGGGCCGAAGATGCCCTTGACGCCCGCGTCGTAGAGGTAGCCGTAGTCCTGCTGCGGGATCACCCCGCCGACGAACACGATGATGTCGTCGGCGCCCTGGTCCTTCAGCGCGGCGATGATGGCCGGCACCAGCGTCTTGTGGCCGGCCGCCAGCGTCGACACGCCCACCGCGTGCACGTCGTTCTCGATCGCCTGGCGGGCGCATTCCTCGGGGGTCTGGAACAGCGGGCCCATGTCGACGTCGAAGCCCAGGTCGGCATAGGCGGTGGCGACGACCTTGGCGCCGCGGTCGTGGCCGTCCTGGCCGAGCTTGGCGATCATCACGCGCGGGCGGCGGCCCTGTTCCTCGGCGAAGGCGGCGATCTCGGTCTGCAGCTGGGCCCAGCCTTCGGCCGAGTCGTAGGCGGCGGCGTAGACACCGGTGACCTTCTGGATGTCGGCGCGGTGGCGGCCGAAGACGAGCTCCAGCGCATCGCTGATCTCGCCGACCGTGGCGCGCAGCCGCATCGCCTGGATCGACAGGTCGAGCAGGTTGCCCTGGCCGCTGCGCGCGGCATCGGTCAGCGCGGCCAGCGCGGCCTGGACCTTGGCGCTGTCGCGGCTGGCGCGGATCTGCTGCAGGCGGGCGATCTGGCCGTCGCGCACGCGGACGTTGTCGACCTCGAGGATGTCGATGGCGTCCTGCTGCTTCAGCTTGTACTTGTTGACGCCGACGATCACGTCGCGGCCGGAGTCGATGCGGGCCTGCTTCTCGGCCGCGCTGGCCTCGATCTTCAGCTTGGCCCAGCCGCTGTCGACGGCCTTGGTCATGCCGCCCATCGCCTCGACCTCCTCGATGATGGCCCAGGCCTGGTCGGCCATGTCCTGCGTGAGCTTCTCCATCATGTAGGAGCCCGCCCACGGGTCCACGACGTTGGTGATGTGGGTCTCTTCCTGGATGATCAGCTGCGTGTTGCGGGCGATGCGGGCGCTGAACTCGGTGGGCAGCGCGATGGCCTCGTCGAAGCTGTTGGTGTGCAGGCTCTGGGTGCCGCCGAACACCGCCGCCATCGCCTCGATGGTGGTGCGCACGACGTTGTTGTACGGGTCCTGCTCGGTCAGCGACCAGCCCGAGGTCTGGCAGTGCGTGCGCAGCATCAGGCTCTTGGGGTTCTGCGCGTTGAAGCCCTTCATGATCCGGCACCACAGCAGGCGCGCGGCCCGCATCTTGGCGATCTCCAGATAGAAGTTCATGCCGATGGCCCAGAAGAAGCTCAGGCGGCCGGCGAAGGCGTCGACATCGAGGCCCTTGGCCAGGGCGGTCTTGACGTACTCCTTGCCGTCGGCCAGCGTGAAGGCCAGTTCGAGCGCCTGGTTCGCGCCCGCTTCCTGCATGTGATAGCCGCTGATCGAGATCGAGTTGAACTTCGGCATCTTCTGGGCCGTGTACTCGATGATGTCGCCGATGATCTTCATCGACGGCTCGGGCGGGTAGATGTAGGTGTTGCGGACCATGAACTCCTTGAGGATGTCGTTCTGGATGGTCCCGCTCAGCAGCTCCTGCGACACGCCCTGTTCCTCGGCCGCGACGACGTAGCCGGCCAGCACCGGCAGCACCGCGCCGTTCATCGTCATCGACACCGAGACCTTGTCCAGCGGGATGCCGTCGAACAGGATCTTCATGTCCTCGACCGAATCGATCGCCACGCCGGCCTTGCCGACGTCGCCGGTCACGCGCGGATGGTCGCTGTCATAGCCCCGGTGCGTGGCCAGGTCGAAGGCGACCGAGACGCCCTGCCCGCCGGCGGCCAGCGCCTTGCGATAGAAGGCGTTCGATTCCTCGGCAGTCGAGAAGCCGGCGTACTGGCGGATGGTCCACGGCCGCACCGCATACATCGTCGCCTGCGGGCCGCGGATGAAGGGCTCGAAGCCCGGCAGCGTGTCGGTGTGCGGCAGGTCGGCGATGTCGGCGGCCGTGTACAGCGGCTTGACGGTGATGCCCTCGGGCGTCACCCAGTCCAGCTTGCCCAGGTCACCGCCCGGTGCCGACTTGGCGGCCGCCTTGGCCCACTGGTCGAGGTTGGCGGGCTTGAACTCGGGGGACTGGGACATGGGGCTTCCTGCGGTCTGGAGATGACGGGGCGTCAAGGCGGTGAGGACGGCGGTGCGGGCGGCGGTACGTAGGCGGTGCGGACCGGTGTCCGGCGTTGCCAAGCATGATACATGATGCATAATTATGAATTCAAGATCCCCCGACACCTGAAGTCCTCACCGCCTGACGCCGTCAGCACACCCACCGTGGCCCTCCCCCTCGCCCTTGCCGAGTCCCAGCTGTCCCCGCGCGCCCTGTACCAGGACGTCGCCGAGCGGCTGCGCCAGCAGATCTTCAACCGCGAGCTCGAACCCGGCAGCTGGATCGACGAGCAGAAGCTCGCGTCCGACTACGGCATCAGCCGCACGCCGCTGCGAGAGGCGCTGAAGGTGCTGGCGGTCGAGGGGCTGGTGACGATGAAGGTGCGCCGCGGCGCCTACGTCACCGAGATGTCGACCGAGGACGTGCGGCAGGTCTACCACCTGCTCGCGCTGCTCGAGAGCGACGCGGCGGCCTCGGTCGCCCGCCATGCCGACGAGGCCCAGCTGGCCAGCCTGCGTTCGCTGCACGAGCAGCTCGAGCGCGAGGTTCACCAGCGCGAGTTCTTCTTCGCCACCAACGAGGCCTTCCACATGCAGATCCTGGCGCTGGCGGGCAACCGCTGGCAGCAGCAGATGATCAGCGACCTGCGCAAGGTCATGAAGCTCAACCGCCACCACTCGCTGTTCAAGGAGGGCCGCCTGGTCGAGTCCCTCGACGAGCACCGGGCCATCATGCGGGCCTTCGAGGCCCGCGATGCCGAGGCGGTGCGCCGCCTGATGCAGGCGCATTTCGACAACGGCCTGGCGGCCGCGGCGGCCTGATGCCGCAGCCGCCCGCACTTCTCAGCTTGAGGTCAGCTTGACCCCGCACAGTTCCGCCCGCCACGCCTGCCCCGGCCGGCCGGACCGAACGGGTCCGACCGCCCCGCCAGCCTTCCCCATCCCCCAAGAGGAGCGATCCCAGTGAAGATCCACGAGTACCAAGGCAAGGAAATCCTGCGCCAGTTCGACGTGCCGGTGCCCCGCGGCTATCCGGCGTTCACGGTCCAGGAGGCGGCCGAGGCCGCGCAGAAGCTGGGCGGCCCGGTGTGGGTGGTCAAGGCCCAGATCCACGCCGGTGGCCGTGGCAAGGGCGGCGGCGTCAAGCTCGCGCGCTCGATGGACGACCTGCAGACGCTGGCCGGCCAGATCCTGGGCATGCAGCTGGTCACGCACCAGACCGGCCCGGAAGGCCAGAAGGTGCGTCGCCTCTACATCGAGGAAGGCGCCGACATCCGCAAGGAGTACTACGTCTCGCTGGTCACCGACCGCCAGAGCCAGAAGGTCGCCTTCATCGCGTCGAGCGAAGGTGGCATGGACATCGAGGAAGTCGCCCATTCGACCCCCGAGAAGATCATCACCGAGGTGATCGATCCGCTGACCGGCCTGGGTGCCGCGCAGGCCGAGAAGATCGCCCGCGCCATCGGCCTGGGTGACGTGTCGATCGCGCAGGCCGTCACGCTGTTCCAGAACCTGTACCGCTGCTACATGGAGACGGACGCCTCGCTGGTCGAGATCAACCCGCTGAACTGCGACTCGAACGGCAAGCTGATCGCGCTGGACGCCAAGTTCAACTTCGACAGCAACGCGCTGTTCCGCCACCCCGAGATCGTGGCCTACCGCGATCTGGACGAAGAGGATCCGGCCGAGGTCGAGGCCAGCAAGTTCGACCTGGCCTACATCAGCCTGGACGGCAACATCGGCTGCCTGGTCAACGGTGCCGGTCTGGCGATGGCCACGATGGACACCATCAAGCTGTTCGGCGGCGAGCCGGCCAACTTCCTGGACGTGGGCGGCGGGGCGACCGCCGAGAAGGTCACCGAGGCCTTCAAGATCATGCTCAAGAACAAGAGCGTCAAGGGCATCCTGGTCAACATCTTCGGCGGCATCATGAAGTGCGACACCATCGCCGAGGGTGTCATCACCGCCTGCAAGGCCGTGAACCTCAGCGTGCCGCTGGTGGTGCGCATGAAGGGCACCAACGAGGACCTGGGCAAGAAGATGCTGGCCGAGTCGGGCCTGCCGATCATCGCGGCCGACACGATGGCCGAAGCCGCCACCGCGATCGTCAACGCGGTCAAGTAAGCCCCCGCCCAGAGAACCAAGGAATCCAGACATGAGCATCCTCATCAACAAGGACACGCGCGTCATCACCCAGGGCATCACGGGCAAGACGGGCCAGTTCCACACGCTGGGCTGCCAGGCCTATGCCAACGGCAAGAACTGCTTCGTCGCGGGCGTGAACCCGAAGAAGGCGGGCGAGAAGTTCAGCGACATCCCCATCTACGCGACCGTCAAGGAAGCCGCGCAGGCGCAGGGCGCGACCGTCAGCGTGATCTACGTGCCGCCGGCGGGCGCGGCCGCCGCGATCTGGGAAGCGGTCGAGGCCGACCTGGACCTGGCCATCTGCATCACCGAAGGCATCCCCGTGCGGGACATGCTGGAAGTGCGCAACAAGATGAAGGCCAAGGAAGCCGCCGGCGGCAAGAAGACGCTGCTGCTGGGCCCGAACTGCCCCGGGCTGATCACGCCCGAGGAGATCAAGATCGGCATCATGCCGGGCCACATCCACCGCAAGGGCCGCATCGGCGTCGTGAGCCGCTCGGGCACGCTGACGTATGAAGCGGTGGCGCAGCTGACCGAGATCGGCCTGGGCCAGTCCAGCGCCGTGGGCATCGGCGGTGACCCGATCAACGGCCTGAAGCACATCGACGTGATGCGCGCCTTCAACGACGACCCGGACACCGACGCCGTGATCATGATCGGCGAGATCGGCGGCCCGGACGAGGCCGAGGCCGCGCAATGGTGCAAGGCCAACATGAAGAAGCCGATCGTGGGCTTCATCGCCGGCGTGACCGCCCCGGCCGGCAAGCGCATGGGCCACGCCGGCGCGCTGATCAGCGGCGGCGCCGACACGGCCGATGCCAAGCTCGCCATCATGGAAGAGTGCGGCTTCACCATCACCCGCAACCCGTCGGAGATGGGGCGGCTGCTCAAGGGCCTGATCTGATCGGCCTGATCTGACCGGGCTGATCTGATCGATCGGATCGGCCTGATCGGCTGATCCACACGAAGACCCCGTGCCGCGAGGCCGGGGTCTTCGTCGTTCCGGGCCGGGACGTTTCGCCACGAAGCTGACCCATCGCGCCAGTAAACTGCGCCGCGACAGTCGCCCTGCCAGCCCCTTGCGGGCCCCCCGTGCAGGTCGAGGCCTGAAGCCCCCTCCGATCGAAGCCATGCACCTGCCGACCCGCACCGCCCCCGCCCTTTCCGTTCTGCTGACCGCCGCCAGCCTGGCCCTGACCAGCCTGAGCCCCGCAGCACAGGCACAGGCGGTGGCCGCATCGGCACCGGCCAAGGCCGCCAAGGCGGCGCTCAGCGTCGAGGTGGTCAGCCCCGTCAAGGCGACGGTGCCGGTGACGCTGCAGGCCAACGGCAACATCGCCGCGTGGCAGGAAGCCAGCATCGGCGCCGAACTGGCCGGGCTGCGGCTGACCGAGGTGCTGGTCGACGTCGGTGATCGCGTCAGGCGCGGCCAGCTGCTGGCGGTGTTCGCCTCCGACACGCTGAAGGCCGATCTGGCCCAGCTCGAAGCCGCGCTGGCCCAGGCCCGTGCCGCCCTGGCCGATGCCACCGACAACGCCGAGCGGACCCGCAACCTGCGCGACACCGGCGTGCTGAGCGCCCAGCAGGTCCAGCAGGCCCTCAGCGGCGAGACCGCCGCGCAGGCCCGCGTGGCCGCCGCCGAGGCCGCCATCCAGCTGCAGAAGCTGCGTCTGGCGCAGACCCGCGTCAGCGCGCCGGACGACGGCGTGATCAGCGCCCGCAACGCCACGGTCGGCGCGATCGGTGGCGCCCAGGACCTGTTCAAGCTGATCCGCGCCGGCCGCCTCGAATGGCGCGCCGAGGTGCCCGCCGCCGACCTGGCGCGCCTGAAGGCCGGTGACAAGGCCGAGCTGAAGACACCCGGCGGTCGCAGCCTCGTCGGCAAGGTCCGCAAGGTCGCGCCGACCGTCGACGCGGCCAGCCGCAACGGCCTGGTCTACGTCGACCTGCCGGTCGGCCCCGAAGGCGATCTCAAGCCCGGCATGTTCGTGCGCGGCGACTTCGCCTTCGACAGCCGCGAGGCGCTGGTGCTGCCGGCCAGCGCGGTGCTGCTGCGTGACGGCCGCGCCGTCGTCATGCAGGTCGGCGACGACCAGAAGGTGACGCAGGTGGCCGTGCGCGTGCTGGCCCGGCTGGACCAGCGCGTCGCCGTCGACGGCATCGATGCCACGGCCCGCGTGGTGCGCCAGGGCGGCGCCTTCCTGAGCGACGGCGACACGGTGCGCACGGTGCAGGCCCCGGCCAAGCCCGCCGCGCCGAAGTCCTGAGCCCCGCCCCAGCCGACACGAGCACCGTCACGAGCCCCGCCGTCATGAACGTTTCCGCCTGGTCGATCCGCAACCCCATCCCGGCCGTGATGCTCTTCGTCCTGCTGACCCTGGCAGGCCTGATGAGCTTCCGGTCGATGAAGATCCAGAACTTCCCGGACCTGGACCTGCCCACCGTCAGCGTCAGCGCCTCCTTGCCCGGCGCCGCGCCGGCCCAGCTCGAGACCGAGGTCGCCCGCAAGATCGAGAACGCGGTCGCCGCGCTGCAGGGCGTCAAGCACATCTACAGCAAGGTGCAGGACGGCGTCGCGACGGTGACCGTCGAGTTCCGTCTGGAGAAGTCGACCCAGGAAGCGGTCGACGACGTGCGCGATGCCATCAACCGCATCCGCGCCGACCTGCCAGGCGACCTGCGCGACCCGCAGATCAGCAAGATGAACCTGGCCGGCACGCCGATCCTGACCTACACGATCGCGTCGAGCCGGCTGGACGAGGAAGGCCTGAGCTGGTTCGTCGACAACGACGTGACCAAGGCGCTGCTGAGCGTCAACGGCGTCGGCTCGGTCGCACGGGTGGGCGGCGTGACGCGCGAACTGCGCGTCGAGCTCGACCCGTCGCGCCTGCTCGCGCTCGGCGTGACCGCGTCGGACGTCTCGCGCCAGCTGCGCGCGGTGCAGCAGGACGCTTCCGGCGGCCGCACCGACTGGGGCGGCAGCGAGCAGACCGTGCGCACGCTGGCCACCGTCAAGTCGGCCGAGGAACTGGCCGCGCTGGACATCCCGCTGTCGGACGGCCGGCGGGTGCGGCTGTCGCAGGTCGCCCGGGTCAGCGACACCGTCGCCGAACAGCGCAGCGCCGCGCTGCTGGACGGCAAGCCGGTGGTCGGCTTCGAGATCACCCGCAGCCGCGGCGCCAGCGAGGTCGACGTCGATGCCGGCGTGCGTGCCGTGCTGGACCGCCTGCTGGCCGAACACCCGGACCTGCGCTTCGACCAGGCCTTCAACATGGTCGACCCAGTGGTCGACAACTACGAAGGCTCGCTGGCCCTGCTCTACGAGGGCGCGATCCTGGCCATCATCGTGGTCTGGTTCTTCCTGCGCGACTGGCGCGCGACCTTCGTGGCGGCGACCGCGCTGCCGCTGTCGGTCGTGCCGGCCTTCATCGGCATGTGGTACCTGGGCTTCTCGGTCAACGTGGTGACGCTGCTGAGCCTGTCGCTGGTGGTGGGCATCCTGGTCGACGACGCGATCGTCGAGATCGAGAACATCGTGCGGCACCTGCGCATGGGCAAGTCGCCCTACCAGGCGGCGATGGAGGCGGCCGACGAGATCGGCCTGGCCGTCATCGCGACGACCTTCACGCTGATCGCGGTGTTCCTGCCGACCGCCTTCATGGCCGGCATCCCGGGCAAGTTCTTCAAGCAGTTCGGCTGGACCGCCGCGCTGGCGGTTTTCGCCTCGCTGGTGGTCGCGCGGATGCTGACGCCGATGATGTCGGCCTACCTGCTCAAGCCCATCGTGGCCGGCCACGGCGGCGAGGACAGCCGCGTCATGAAGGTCTACCTGCGCGCGGTGGCCTGGAGCATCCGCCACCGGCTGGTGACCGCCATCGGCGCGGTCGCCTTCTTCATCGGCTCGATCATGCTGGTGCCGCTGCTGCCCACCGGCTTCATCCCGGCCGACGACTTCAGCCAGTCGCAGGTGTCCATCGAGCTGCCGCCGGGCAGCACCTTCTCCGACACGCTGGCCGCGGCCGAGCAGGCCCGCGCGATCGTGCAGGCCAACCCGATGGTGACCAAGGTCTACACCGCCGTCGGCGGTGGTGCATCGGGCGCCGACCCGTTCATGGGCGGCGGCGTCTCGGAGGTCCGCAAGGCCACGCTGACGCTGACGCTCAAGCCGCGTGACCAGCGCAAGGGCACGCGCAAGCAGGTCATCGAACGCGAGCTGCGCGAGGCCATGCAGGCGCTGCCCGGCGCCCGCGTGACGGTCGGCCTGGGCGGCTCGGGCGAGAAGTACGTGCTGGTGCTGTCGGGCAACGACGGCAACACGCTGCTGGACGCCGCCCGCGCGGTCGAGCGCGACCTGCGCACCCTGCCCGGCCTGGGCAACATCGCCTCGACCGCCAGCCTGGTGCGGCCCGAACTGGTGATCCGCCCCGACGCGACGCTGGCCGCCGATGCCGGCATCACCTCGGCGGCCATCGCCGACACGCTGCGCATCGCCACCGCCGGCGACTTCGACAGCGGCCTGTCCAAGCTCAACCTGGCGCAGCGCCAGGTGCCGATCGTCGTGCGCCTGCCCGATGCCGCGCGGCGCGATCCGGAGCTGCTCGGCCAGCTGACCGTGCCCGGCCGGAACGGCCCGATGCGGCTGGCCAACATCGCCACGATCGGCCTGGAGACCGGCCCGGCGCAGATCGACCGCTTCGACCGCCAGCGCAACATCAACTTCGAGGTCGAGCTCAACGGCCAGCCACTCGGCGACATCGCCGCCGCCGTCGAGAAGCTGCCGTCGGTCGTCAACCTGCCGGCCGGCGTGACGCGCGCCAACTTCGGCGACGCCGAGGTCATGGGCGAGCTGTTCGCCAGCTTCGGCCTGGCGATGCTGACCGGCGTGCTGTGCATCTACATCGTGCTGGTGCTGCTGTTCAAGGGCTTCATGCAGCCGGTGACGATCCTGGCCGCGCTGCCGCTGTCGCTGGGCGGCGCCTTCGTCGCGCTGCTGCTGACGAAGAGCGCGTTCTCGATGCCCTCGCTGATCGGCCTGATCATGCTGATGGGCATCGCGACCAAGAACTCGATCCTGCTGGTCGACTACGCCATCCTGGCCCGCCGCGACGGCATGAGCCGCTACGACGCGCTGATCGACGCCTGCCACAAGCGCGCCCGGCCGATCGTCATGACGACGATCGCGATGGGCGCGGGCATGTTGCCGATCGCCCTCGGCCTGGGCACCGACCCGAGCTTCCGCCAGCCGATGGCGGTGGCCGTCATCGGCGGGCTGATCACCTCGACCTTCCTGAGCCTGCTGGTCGTGCCGGTGGTCTTCACCTATGTCGACGACCTGGTGCGGCTGACGACCGGCGGCATCGGCCGCCTGCGCGGCCACAAGGCGCCCGCAGCGGCGGCACCTCAGGCCTGAGTCCATGACGGGGCGCGCGGCATCCACCCCGAGCGTGCCCACCACCGCCCGGGTGGTGCTGCCCTTCATCGCCTTCGGCGTGTCGTGGATCCTGGGCTCGGATCACCTGCTCGATGCCCTGGTCGACGACAAGGCGCTGCTGCTGCGGCTGCAGTCGGTCAAGGGCATCGTGTTCGTGCTGCTGTCGGCCTGGCTGATCCACGCGCTGGTGCGCCACAGCCAGCGCGTCAGCGCCCATCAGCGCGAGGTCCTGCGCGACGAGCGCGACCGGCTGGCGCAGATCCTGCGCGTCTCGCCGACGCTGATCTATGCGCTGCGGCCGCCGTCCGGCGGGCTCGGCTGGCGCATCGACCACATCGGCGAGAACGTCGAACACATCACCGGCTACACGGCCGAACAGTGGCTGACGGAGCCCGACTTCCTGCGCCGGCACATTCATCCGGACGACCACGCCCGCTTCGACGGCGCGCAGCAGCGCCTGATGATCGACGGCGAGCTGCACCACGAGTACCGCTTCCGTCGCGGTGACGGCCAATGGCGCTGGATCGACGACCAGCTGCGCGTCATCTTCGATGCCGACGGCTCGCCGCGCCACGTCGTCGGTGCCTGGCTGGACGTCACCGAGCGCAAGCAGGCCGAGATCGACCTGCGCGAGGCCGCCACGCGCTACCAGGAGCTGTTCGAGATCAACCCGTGGCCGATGTGGGTCTACGACCTCGAGACGCTGCGTTTCCACTCGGTCAACAACGCCGCCGTCGCGGCCTATGGCTACAGCCGCGACGAGTTCCTGGCGATGACGATCCTCGACATCCGCCCGGCCGCGCAACGCGCCGAGCTGATGCAGCGCATCGAGCAGATCCGCCAGCGCGAGGACACCTACTCGATGTCCGGCGAGATGCAGCACCGGCGTCGCGACGGCAGCCTGTTCTGGATCGAGCTGAGCGGCCACACCTTCGAGCGCGACGGCCGCCGGCTGCGCCTCGTGCTGGCCAAGGACGTCAGCGACCGGCACCGTGCCGACGAGCAGCTGCGCCTGATCGCGCAGGTCTTCCAGCTCAGCCACGAGGGCATCTTCATCACCGATGCACGCGGCCGCTTCATCGCGGTCAACCAGTCGTTCGCCGAGATCACCGGCTACGGCCCGGACGAGGTGCGCGGGCGCACGCCGGCGATCCTGAAGTCGGGCCGCCAGGACCAGCCGTTCTATCAGGCGATGTGGGCCCAGCTGCTGCGCGAGGGCCGCTGGGAAGGCGAGATCTGGAACCGCCGCAAGTCCGGCGAGGTGTACCCGGAATGGCTGTCGATCAGCGCGATCCGCGATGTGACGGGGCGCATCGAGCGCTACCTCGGCATCTTCACCGACACCAGCGCGCGCAAGGCGGCCGATGCGCGCATCGCCCACCTGCAGTCGCATGACGCGCTGACTGGCCTGCCCAACGCGGTGCTGCTGGCCGACCGCGCCCAGGTCGCCTTCGCCAGCGCGGTGCGCAACCGCAGCGTGGTGGCGGTGCTGCACGTCAACATCGACCACTTCGGCGCCATCAACGAGTCCTACGGCCACGAGGTCGGCGATGCGCTGCTGAAGACGCTGGCCGCGCGCATGGTCACCGCCGTCGCGCCCGAGGACACCGTCTCGCGCCGGGGCGCCGACAACTTCATCGTGCTGCTGGCCGGCAGCCACACCCAGGACCTGAGCCAGCGCGCGCTGCGGCTCAAGGACGTGCTGGCCGACGAGGTCGAACTCGGCGACCAGACCTTCCACGTCGTCGCCAGCATCGGCATCGCCGAGTACCCGACCGACGGCACCGAGCTGGGCCCGCTGCTGCAGGCGGCCGAATCGGCCGTGCAGCAGGCCAAGCGCGAAGGTGGTGACCGGCTGGGCTTCTACTCGCGCGCCAGCCACGAACAGGTGCGCGAGTCGCTGGCACTCGAACGCGCGCTGCGGCTGGCGGTCGGCCGCGACGAGCTGCGGCTGCACTACCAGGGCCAGTTCGACGCCGTCACCGGCGAGCTGATCGGCACCGAGGCGCTGCTGCGCTGGCAGCACCCGCAGCTCGGGCTGGTCTCGCCGGCCCGCTTCATCCCGATCGCCGAGTCGAGCGGCCTGATCCGCCCGATCGGCCTGTGGGTCATGAACGAGGCGTTGCGTCAGGTGGCTGCCTGGCGCGACGCCGGCCTGCCGGTGGTGCCGGTGGCGGTCAACCTGTCGCTGGCACAGTTCCGCGACCCGGCCCTGCGCGACCACGTCATCGCCGCGCTGCGCGCCAGCGGCCTGCCGGCGTCGATGCTGGAGCTGGAGCTGACCGAGAGCATCGCGATGGAGGACAGCGAGCACACGGTCGCCACCGTCGACAGCCTCAAGCGCCTGGGCGTGCAGCTGGCCATCGACGACTTCGGCACCGGCTACTCGTCGCTGAGCTACCTCAAGCGCCTGTCGGTCGACCGCCTGAAGATCGACCAGTCCTTCGTGCGCGGCCTCTGCTACGACCCGGACGACGAGGCCATCGTGCGCAGCGTCATCAGCCTGGCGCGCAGCCTGGGCCTGCGCACGCTGGCCGAAGGTGTCGAGACCGAGGAACAGCTGGCCTTCCTGCGCCAGGAAGGCTGCCACGAGATCCAGGGCTACCTGAAGGCCCGGCCGATGCCGCCACAGGCCTGCGCCGAGCAGCTCTTCAGGCCGGCCGGAGCGTCTCTGGCGAGATGACACCTGGGCGCAACGAGCGCCCTCCTGGAGATCACGAACGGACATCTGCGGGCGCAGCACGCATGAATCCGCATGGCCGCAAAAGCCAAAACAGTCATTCGGGTCATGGCTCGATCGGATATCCGGAACCCTGCCGGCGCCGAGCACGCTGAGCGTCTCGGCCGACGGCACCGCGATCGCCGTCACCGCCGTCAAGATCAGCGGCACCGGGGTCAACCTGACCCTGGCCAGCGCCATCCGGTCCGGGCAGGTCGTCACCGTGTCCTACACCGCACCCGCCGCCGATGCCTCGCTCAGCAATGCAGCCTTGCAAGACGCCGCTGGAACGGACGCTCCCGGCTTCAGCGCCTTGAAGGTGACCAACACGGTCGCCGCACTGCCCACGGTGAAGATCAACGGCGTCGTCGCCAGCCCCGCCAGCAACGGTGAGTACACCGCTAGCGAAGGCACCCGTGTGACCGTGAGCGACAGCGACAGCCGGCTCGGTTCCACAAGCACCAAGACGGTCGGAGCCAACGGGGGAACCGGATCGGCCACCATGAGCATCCACAGCATGTCAGCCGCCCTGTATGACGTGAGCTACAGCTCGGTGACCGTCGGCGGCCTGACCACCATCACCTTCGGGAACTCGTCCAGCCCCTTGCTGACGATCAAGCTGCGTTGGCAGTGACGCAGCCGGAGCCGGGCCACCCGAAGGCCCGGCCGATGCCGCCACAGGCCTGCGCCGAGCAGCGGTTCAGGCCGGCTCCGGCCGCGGCCTGAGCAGCGCGGCGCCGTCCTTCAGGCGCTGCATCAGCAAGTCGGGCGTGCGCATGATGTGGGCCTCCAGCGCGAGTGCGGCGCGGGCCTCCTGGCCGGACAGCGCCATGTCGACGATCAGCGCGTGTTCGGCGTGCACGTCGCGGTCGTGGTGGGTCAGCCCGATCGCCGCGCGCCGGTAGCGTTCCGAGTGCTGCGACAGCTGGTGCAGCACCTTGGACGTCCACGGCGAATCGATGCCCGAGATCAGCGCGCCATGCAGCCGCCGGTTGGCCTGCTCCCAGCGCAATGCGTCGCGTGGCAGCAGCGGCTGCTCGATCGCGCTGATGTCGTCGAAGGCCGCCTGCACCCGCGCCTTCCAGGCCGCATCGCCCAGGCGCACCGAGCGGCGCAGCGCCTCGATCTCGATCTGCACGCGCAGCTGCGTCAGGTCGGCCAGGTCGGCCAGCGCCATCGGCGCGACGCGGAAACCGCGCTGGCCTTCGGCCACCACCAGCGCGTCGCTGACCAGCCGCGTGATCGCCTCGCGCAGCGTGCCGGCGCCCACGCCGTAGCGGTCCTTCAGGTGTTCGACACGCAGCTTCTCGTCGGGCGGCAGCCGGCCGTCGAGGATGTCCTCGCGCAGCTGCGCATAGGCCTGCTCGATCAGCGTGCGCGAGCCGCCGGCCGACAGGCCCGCCTCGTCGGCGGGGGTCTGGATGTAGGGGCGCTTGGCCATCGTGTGCTCCGGCGTCAGTCGCGCAGACGTTCCTTGACCCGCGCGAGCCGGTAGCTCAGCTGCGGCCGCGACAGGCCCAGCGTGCGCGCGGCGGCGGCCAGGTTGCCCTTGCTGCGCGCGACCGCCTCCTGGATCAGGCTGTCCTCCAGCGCGTCCAGGCTCAGGCCGCCCTGCAGCACCGCGTCGAGCAGGTGCGTGTCGGCGGCCGGTGCCACCCGTTCGAGATGCCCTTCGGCGCTGACCGTGACGGCGCCGGGCCGGTCACGTCCGGGCAGCGACGGGAACAGCTCGTCGACGTCGATCGCCTCGCCGCTGCCGCACAGGATCACGCCGCGCTCGATCAGGTTCTCCAGCTCGCGCACGTTGCCCGGCCAGGGGTGGTGGCGCATGGCGTCCAGCGCCCTGTCGGTGAAGCCGCCGACGCGCTTCTGGTGCAGGGCCGCGTAGTGCCGCAGCAGGTGCATCGCCAGCGGTTCGATGTCCTCGACCCGCTCGCGCAGCGACGGGATGCGGATCGGGTAGACGTTGAGCCGGTACATCAGGTCGCGCCGGAAACGGCCCGAGGCCACGGCCGCCTCCAGGTCGACGTTGGTGGCCGCGACCACCCGCACGTCGACCTTGCGGACCTGCGTGCCGCCCAGCCGCTCGATCTCGCCGTTCTGCAGCGCGCGCAGCAGCTTGGCCTGCGCCGGCAAGGGCATCTCGCCCAGCTCATCGAGGAACAGCGTGCCGCCGTCGGCTCGTTCGAAGCGGCCGATGCGGGCGCTGGCCGCGCCGGTGTAGGCGCCCTTCTCGGCGCCGAACAGCTCGCTCTCGATCAGGTCGGCCGGCAGCGCGGCGCAGTTGACCGCGACAAAGGGCTTGGCCGCGCGGGCGCTCATCGCGTGCAGCGATCGGGCAAAACGCTCCTTGCCCACGCCGGTCTCGCCGGTCAGCAGCACCGTGACGTTGGTGCCCGCGCCCTTGCGCAGCAGCCCGGCGGCGCGCTGGAAGGCACGCGACTGGCCGATCAGCTCGCCCAGGTCGTCACGCGGGGCCAGCGTCTCGCGCAGCGTGTCGACGGTGGACTGCAGGTCCTCGATGCGCACCAGCATCGAATCGGCGTCGTAGTCGCGCGCCAGCTGTTCGCCGTCGGGCCAGTCCTCCAGCACGCGGCCCTCGATGTGGCAGTGCGACGCGCCGCAGCCGGCGCATTCGGTCTCGCGGTAGATCACCGGCCGGCCCATGAAGGCGCTGACGTAGCCCGAGGCATAGCCCACCAGCATCCAGCAGACGGGTTCCTGCTGCGGGCCGAAGTGGCGCACATGGGTCTCGACCTCCCAGGAATGGTCCCAGCGGAACACGCCCAGGTGATGGCCGGCCTCCTGGTCCATCTCGAAACGTTCCGGCGTGACCTGCACGGCGCCTTCGAGCATGTGCAGCTGCGGGCCGACCGCGAACTGCTCGAACGGCGTGGCGTCCGGCCGCACCTGGCGCGCCAGTGCCGCATCGCGCTGGCCCGAGGCATAGCCCGCCCGCATCAGCACCCGGCGGGCCTGCTGCACGCCGACGGTCTGGATCAGCTCGCGCCGCAGCGATCCCAGCGCCTCGACATGGACCAGCAGCATGCGGTGGCCAGCCAACCAGATCCGCCCGTCACCGGCCGAGAAATGGACCAGCCGGCGCAGGTCGGCATCGGGCGGCAGCGAAAACAGGGGGGCGGCAGTCATGTCGAAACTATCGATAAAAACCCGGAGACTGTCATCCGGGCTGACCCCGGGGACCGATCGCAAACGGCGCCGCGTCCACCACGTCGCCGGCCGCCATCGGGCCAGAAGTTGATCATTTGATGAATTCCAGGCCTGAAGCGACTGCCGATTTGATCATGCCGCATCGCAAGATCCGAAAACAGGCGGGTCGATCGTCCTGGACAGAACCTCTTCAAGGATCGGACGACATCGCCAAACCTCGGTGTTTTCCCTGAAATTATCGAGATTCACGGCGATCGACGGCAGGACGGGCACGGCCCGTGCGTTGAAGCCCGGCATGCAGCCCGACCCGATCCAGACCGCCGCCCCCACCGACGAGACCGCCCTGCCCGCCGTCGACCTGCAGCGCCGCTACGTGCGCATCCAGGAACGCCGCGACGACGGACTGGTGGCCTTCGAGTTCTCGATCGGCTGGCCCGAACTGGCCGTCGAGCTGCTGCTGCCCGCAAGGGCCTTCGACGAGTTCTGCGCCATCAACCGGGCGGTGGTCCTGACGGACTGAGCCGCGCCGGTCGTTCCTTCCCCGATCACGTTTCCCCGCTTCACCTTTCCCTGCCCCCGAGAACCCGCCGGCACGCACCGGCCACAGGAGACAAGCCCGATGAACATCGACCTTCAGGCCCGCGAGATCACCCCGCTGCGCCATACCTACGAGCATGTCGCGCGCTACATCGGCGGCGACAAGGCGGCGACGCGCTACCAGGAGGCCACCTTCGGCGCACAGCCGATGGCCAACTTCCACTACCGCCCGACCTGGGACCCGTCGCACGAGCTGTTCGACGTCAGCCGCAGCGCCATCGTGCTGGCCGACTGGTACGTGCTGAAGGACCCGCGCCAGTTCTATTACGCGACCTGGACGATGACCCGCGCCCGCCAGCAGGACGCCATGGAATCGGCCGCGCAGTTCGTCGAGTCGCGTGGCCTGGCCGCCCGCATGGGCGACGTCCAGAAGAGCCACGCGCTGGCCGTGCTGATGCCGCTGCGCCACGCGGCCTGGGGCGCCAACATGAACAACGCCTCGGTCTGCGCCTACGGCTACGGCACCGCCTTCACCGCACCGGCCATGTTCCATGCGATGGACAACCTGGGCGTGGCGCAGTACCTGACCAAGCTCGGCCTGGCGCTCGGCGAGCCCGAGGTGCTGGACGCCGGCAAGGCCGCCTGGCTGGGCGAGCCGCGCTGGCAGCCGCTGCGCCAGCTGGTCGAGGACAGCCTCGTCGTGGCCGACCCCTTCGAGCTGTTCGTGGCGCAGAACCTGGCCATCGACGGGCTGCTCTACCCGCTGGTCTACAGCCACTACGTCGACGACCACCTGGCCTTGAACGGCGGCAGCGCGGTGGCGATGCTGACCAGCTTCATGACCGAGTGGCAGGCCGAGTCCTCGCGCTGGATCGACGCGGTCATCAAGACCGCTGCGGCCGAGTCCGACGCCAATCGCGCGACGCTGGGCCGCTGGGCCCGCGCCTGGTCCGACCGGGCGCAGGCCGCGCTCGCGCCGGTCGCCGACCTGGCCCTGGGCGAACACGGCAGCGCCGCGCTGACCGAGGTCCGACAGGCGCTGGACGCCCGCATCGCCAAGCTCGGGCTCACGGCCTGAGCCAGGCCCGCAGCACCCGACGGCCCCATTCAAGAGACACCAAGGACAACCCATGTCGAACGTCTTCATCGCCTTCCAGGCCAACGAGGAATCGCGTCCCGTGATCGACGCGATCGTGGCCGACAACCCCGCCGCCGTGGTCTCGCACCCGACCGGCCTGGTCAAGGTCGACGCACCGGACCGCCTGACGATCCGCCGCAGCACGATCGAGGAACAGACCGGCCGGCCCTATGACCTGCAGGCGCTGCACATCAACCTCGTCACCCTGTCGGGCCACATCGACGAGGACGACGACCAGCTCACGCTGAGCTGGAAGCACTGAGTCCGCGACCCCTGATCCACCCGATCCACCCGAGGAGACAAGCATGGACACCCGCGTCAACAAGAAGAAGCTGGGCCTCAAGGAGCGGTACGCCGCGATGACCCGAGGCCTGGGCTGGGAGACCACCTACCAGCCGATGGAGAAGGTCTTCCCGTACGACCGCTACGAGGGCATCAAGATCCACGACTGGGACAAGTGGGAAGACCCGTTCCGCCTGACGATGGACGCCTACTGGAAGTACCAGGGCGAGAAGGAGAAGAAGCTCTACGCCGTCATCGAGGCCTTCGCGCAGAACAACGGCCAGCTCGGCGTGGCCGACGCGCGCTACATCAACGCGCTCAAGCTGTTCATCCAGGGCGTGACGCCGCTGGAGTACTACGCGCACCGCGGCTTCGCGCACGTGGGCCGCCAGTTCACCGGCGAAGGTGCGCGCGTGGCCGCGCAGATGCAGTCGATCGACGAGCTGCGCCACTACCAGACGGAGACGCATGCGATCTCCCACTACAACAAGTACTTCAACGGGATGCACCACGCGAACCACTGGTTCGACCGTGTCTGGTATCTGTCGGTGCCCAAGTCCTTCTTCGAGGACGCCTGCACCGGCGGCCCGTTCGAGTTCCTGACCGCCGTCAGCTTCTCGTTCGAGTACGTGCTGACCAATCTGCTGTTCGTGCCCTTCATGAGCGGCGCGGCGCACAACGGCGACATGAGCACCGTCACCTTCGGCTTCAGCGCGCAGAGCGACGAGAGCCGCCACATGACGCTGGGCATCGAGTGCATCAAGTTCATGCTCGAACAGGATCCGGCCAACGTGCCGATCGTGCAGAAGTGGATCGACAAGTGGTTCTGGCGCGGCTATCGCCTGCTGACCCTCGTGGCCATGATGCAGGACTACATGCTCCCCAAGCGCGTGATGAGCTGGAAGGAAGCGTGGGAGATGTATGCCGAGCAGAACGGCGGCGCGCTGTTCAAGGACCTCGCCCGCTACGGCATCCGCGAGCCGGCCGGCTGGAAGCAGGCCTGCGACGGCAAGGACCACATCAGCCACCAGGCCTGGAGCACCTTCTTCGGCTTCAACGCGGCTGCGCCCTTCCACACCTGGGTGCCCACCGACGAGGAACTCGACTGGCTGTCGTCCAAGTACCCCGACACCTTCGACCAGTACTACCGCCCGCGCTGGGAACACCACCGCCAGCAGCAGGCCGAGGGCAAGCGCTTCTACATCAAGACGCTGCCGATGCTGTGCACGACCTGCCAGATCCCGATGCTGTTCACCGAGATGGGCGACCCGACCGAGATCTGCTATCGCGACAGCGACTACCTCGGCAACAAGTACCACTTCTGCTCGGACCACTGCCAGCACATCTTCGAGGACGAGCCCGAGAAGTACGTGCAGAGCTGGCTGCCGGTGCAGCAGATCTACCAGGGCCACTGCTTCAAGCCGGGCACCGATCCGACGGCAGAAGGCTTCGATCCGCTGATCGCGGTGCTGCAGTACTACGAGATGGAGATCGGCCGCGACAACTTCGACTTCAACGGGTCGGAGGACCAGAAGAACTTCGCCGCCTGGCGCGGTGAAGGCGTTGCCGCCAGCAGCCAAGGAGAGACGAAATGAGCGTCGTTGCCCTCGCCCCCTACGACTTCCCGATGAAGGACGTGCGCGAGAACTTCCCCGCGCCACTGCTGTTCATCGGCTGGGACCGCCACCTGATGTACCCCGCGCCGTTCTGCCTGCCGCTGCCGCCGGACATGCCCTTCGGCGCGCTGTCCCAGGCCGTGCTGCCGGGCATCTACGGCGAGCACCCGGACTTCGCCAGGATCGACTGGTCGACCGTGCAGTGGCTCAAGGGCAACCAGCCGTGGACGCCCGATCCGGCCAAGTCGCTCGCCGACAACGGCCTGAAGCACAAGGACGCGATCCGCTTCCGCACGCCCGGCCTGGACGGCCTGGCCGGGTCGAGCAGCTGAGGTCGCGACAAGAGCTTGAAAGAGGTCGAACGATGTATCAGATGACCATAGACCCGCTGGGCGCGACGATCGATCTGGCCGAAGGCCAGACGCTGCTCGACGCGGCCCTGCGGCAGGGCATCCACATCCCCCATGCCTGCGGGCATGGGCTGTGCGGCACCTGCAAGGTCCGCGTCTGTTCGGGCAGCGTCGACCACGGCGCGGCCAACCCGTTCGCGCTGATGGACTTCGAGCGCGAGGACGGTCAGACGCTGGCCTGCTGCGCCACCGCCTGCGAGGACGTGGTGATCGAGGCCGATGTCGACGAGGACCCGGACGCCGAGATCATCCCGGTGCGCGACTTCGCCGTCACCGTCGAGCGCATCGTCGACCTGACGCCGACCATCAAGGGCCTGCACCTGGCGCTCGACCGGTCGGTCGCGGGCCTGCATTTCCAGGCCGGCCAGTACGTGCAGCTGGAGATCCCCGGGCTGGGCGCCTCGCGTGCCTTCTCGATCGCCAACGCGCCGCACGAGGTCGAACGCAGCGGCTGCATCGAGCTGCATGTGCGCCGCGTGCCCGGCGGCGCCGGCACCGGCTGGCTGCACGAGCAGCTCAAGGTCGGCGACCGGCTGCGGCTGGCGGGCCCGTATGGCCGCTTCTTCGTGCGCCGGTCGATCGCCCAGCCGATGCTGTTCATGGCCGGCGGCTCGGGCCTGTCGAGCCCGCGCTCGATGATCCTGGACCTGCTGGCCGGCGGCTGCACGCAGCCCATCACGCTGGTCTACGGTCAGCGCTGCCGGGACGAGCTGTATGGCGACGCCGAGTTCCGCGCCCTGGCCGACCGGCACGCCAACTTCCGCTACCTGCCGACCCTGTCGGCCGAGCCGGAAGGATCGGGCTGGGCCGGCGCACGCGGCTTCGTGCATGAGGCCGCGCGCACGCTGTATCCGGACGGCTATGCCGGCCAGCAGGCCTACCTGTGCGGCCCGCCGCCCATGATCGAGGCCTGCCTGGCCGCGCTGATGCAGGGCCGCCTGTACGAGCGCGACATCCACACCGAGAAGTTCCTCTCGGCTGCGGATGCGCAGGGCCCGCGCAGTCCGCTGTTCAAGCGGGTCTGAGGAGGATCACACGATGAGCCTCTTCGATACCCGTCCCAAGGTCACCGTGCGGGTCGAGCAGACCGGCGAGCAGTACCCCTGCGCGACCACCGAGAGCCTGCTGCAGGGCATGTTGAAGCTCGGCCGCAAGGGCATCCCGGTGGGCTGCGTCAACGGCGGCTGCGGCGTCTGCAAGGTCCGCATCGTCGAGGGCGAGGTGACGGCCCTCGGGCCCGTCAGCCGGGCCCACGTCAGCGCCGAGGAATCGGCGCAGGGCTGCACGCTGGCCTGCCGCGTGGCCCCCACCAGCGCCGTTCGCCTGCAGGTGATCGGCAAGTTCGAGAAACCGTTTTCCAAGGGGTATGCCAGTTCGGCCCACCCCGCAACCACCGAAAGAGGAGACTGACATGGGTGTGATGCGCATCGGGCACGCAAGCCTGAAGGTGATGGACATGGCCGCGGCCGTCAAGCACTACGAGAACGTGCTGGGCCTGAAGACGACGATGCAGGACAAGGCCGGCAACGTCTACCTGAAGTGCTGGGACGAGTGGGACAAGTTCTCGCTGATCCTGACCCCGTCGGACCAGGCCGGCCTGAACCACGTGGCCTACAAGGTCGAGCGCGATGCCGATCTGGACGAGCTGCAGGCCAAGATCGAGGCCTGGGGCGTGCGCACGACGATGCTGCCCGAAGGCACCCTGCCGTCGACCGGCCGCATGCTGCAGTTCAACCTGCCCAGCGGCCACGAGATGCGGCTGTTCGCGATGAAGGAATACGTCGGCACCAGCGTGGGCACGACCAACCCGGACCCGTGGCCCGATGACCTGAAGGGCGCCGGCGCGCATTGGCTGGACCACCTGCTGCTGATGTGCGAGATGAACCCCGCCGAGGGCATCAACACGGTCGCCGACAACACCCGCTTCATGACCGAGGCGCTGGACTTCTTCATGACCGAACAGGTCGTGGTCGGCCCGGGCGGCGCGATCCAGGCGGCCACCTGGATGGCCCGCACCACCACGCCGCACGACATCGCCTTCGTCGGCGGTGCGCGCAGCGGCCTGCACCACATCGCCTACTTCCTCGACAGCTGGCACGACGTGCTGAAGGCCGCCGACGTGATGGCCAAGAACAAGACCCGCATCGACGTGGCCCCGACCCGCCACGGCATCACGCGCGGCGAGACCATCTACTTCTTCGACCCGAGCGGCAACCGCAACGAGACCTTCGCCGGCCTGGGCTACCTGGCGCAGCGCGACCGGCCGGTCACGACCTGGACCGAGGACAAGCTCTGGACCGGGATCTTCTATCACACGGGCGAGGCGGTGCCGTCCTTCACGGACGTGTACACCTGATCGTCGCCTGATCGTCAACTGATCCTCGGCGGATCGACCGGACCGCCGGGAAGCCCGATGCACACGGGCTTCCCGGCCTTCCACCCGGCGTCATCCCTTCCCTTTCGCGCAGCAGTCCGACGCACGACCATGAAACAGTTCCTCAACTTCATCAACGGCGAGTTCGTCGCCACCGGAAAGACCTTCGACAAGCGCACGCCGGTCGACAACCGCGTGATCGGTCAGGTCCATGAGGCCGGACAGGCCGAGGTCGACGCGGCCGTCGCCGCCGCCCATGCCGCGATGAAGGGCGAGTGGGGCCGCCTGAGCGTGGTCCGCCGCACCGAGCTGCTGCATGCCGTGGCCGACGAGATCAACCGCCGCTTCGACGAGTTCCTCGCTGCCGAGCTGGCCGACACCGGCAAGCCGCACAGCCTGGCCTCGCACATCGACATCCCGCGCGGCGCGGCCAACTTCAAGGTCTTCGCCGACATCGTCAAGAACGTGCCGACCGAGAGCTTCACGATGACCACGCCCGACGGCGGCACCGCCGTCAGCTACGCGCTGCGCACGCCGCTGGGCGTCGTGGCGGTGGTCTGTCCCTGGAACCTGCCGCTGCTGCTGATGACCTGGAAGGTCGGCCCGGCGCTGGCCTGCGGCAACGCCGTCATCGTCAAGCCTTCGGAAGAGACACCCGCCACCGCCACGCTGCTGGCCGAGGTGATGAACAAGGTCGGCATCCCCAAGGGCGTCTACCAGGTGCTGCACGGCTTCGGACCCGGCTCGGCCGGCGAGTTCCTGACCCGGCACCCGGACGTCAACGGCATCACCTTCACCGGCGAGACGCGCACCGGCGAGGCCATCATGGCCGCAGCGGCCAAGGGCGTGCGGCCGGTGTCATTCGAGCTGGGCGGCAAGAACGCCGGCATCGTGTTCGCCGATGCCGACTTCGACAAGGCCGTCGCCGGCATCACCCGCAGCGCCTTCGAGAACTGCGGCCAGGTCTGCCTGGGCACCGAACGTGTCTACGTGCAGCGCCCGATCTTCGACCGCTTCGTGCAGGCCCTGAAGGCCAAGGCCGAGTCGCTGGTGATCGGCCCGCCCGACCAGCCCGGCGTCGGCCTGGGCCCGCTGATCTCGGCCGAGCACAAGCAGAAGGTGATGGGCTACTACGCACTCGCCAAGGCCGAAGGCGCAACCGTCGTGACCGGCGGCGGCGCCCCCGACATGCCCGCCGCGCTGGCCGAAGGCCACTGGGTCCAGCCGACCATCTGGACCGGCCTGCCCGAGAGCGCCCGCGTGATCCGCGAGGAGATCTTCGGCCCCTGCTGCCACATCGCCCCCTTCGACACGGAAGAGGAAGCCATCGCGCTGGCCAATGCGACCGACTACGGCCTGGCCACCACCGTCTGGACCCAGGACCTGGGCACGGCGCACCGCATGGCCGCGGCCATCGAGGTCGGCCTGTGCTGGATCAACAGCTGGTTCCTGCGCGACCTGCGCACCGCCTTCGGTGGCGCCAAGGCATCGGGCATCGGCCGCGAAGGCGGTGTCCATTCGTTGGAGTTCTATACGGAACTTCGCAACGTGATGATCAAGTTGTGAGAACGACGCGCAGCGGCGTTCGAACCACCATCACGACCGTCCTCATCGGAAGCTGACATGACCCCAGACCTGATCCAGACCCTCGGCGACGAGCTCTACCAGTCGCTGCTCGACCGCGTGCCGGTCGAGCCCCTGACCAACCGGTTTGCCGGCATCACGATCGACGATGCCTACCGCATCCAGCTGCGCATGATCGAGCGCCGCATCGCGGCCGGCGAGGTCGTCATCGGCAAGAAGATCGGCGTGACCAGCCAGGTCGTGATGGACATGCTGGGCGTCAACCAGCCCGACTTCGGCCAGCTGCTGTCGGGCATGGTCTTCAACGAGGGAGAGCCGATCGACACGGGCAAGATGATCGCCCCCAAGGCCGAGGCCGAGGTCGCCTTCATCCTCGCGCGTGACCTGACCGGCCCGGGCGTGACCGCCGCCGACGTGCTGCGCGCGACCGACTGCGTCATGCCCTGCTTCGAGATCGTCGACTCGCGCATCCGCGACTGGAAGATCAAGATCCAGGACACCGTCGCCGACAACGCCAGCTGCGGCGTCTTCACGCTTGGCGGCACGCGGCGCAGCCCGCGCCAGCTCGATCTGGCCCTGGCCGGCATGGTGCTCGAGAAGAACGGCGAGATCGTCAGCACCTCCTGCGGTGCGGCCGTGCAGGGCTCGCCGGTCAATGCGGTGGCCTGGCTGGCCAACACGCTCGGCGCGCTGGGCATCGGGCTGAAGGCGGGCGACGTGATCCTGTCGGGCTCGCAATCGCCGCTGGTCCCCGTCAAGCCCGGCGACAGCCTGCACGCCAGCGTCGGCGGCCTGGGCAGCACCTCCGTCCGATTCATGTGAGCCCCCACGCTCCCTGGCGGTCGCTGCCCCCCGTGGGGGCGCAGGCAGCGGACCGGCAAAGCCGGATCCACGCCTGAACCTTGCCAAGAACACGAATACGAAGGAATGGACATGGCACTTCAACGTAAAGACATCGAGGCGCTGGCGGCGCACCTGGAATCGGCCCAGCTCGAAGCCCGCGACGTCACCAAGATCACCGACGACTTTCCCGCGATGGACTGGGCCGATGCCTACGACATCCAGGACGAGATCCGCCGCCGCAAGGAATCGCGCGGCCGTCGCGTGGTCGGCCTGAAGGCGGGCCTGACCTCGTTCGCGAAGATGAAGCAGATGGGCGTGGACACGCCCTGCTTCGGCTTCGTCACCGACGACATGGCCCGGCCCGACGGCGGCGAGATCCGCATGGACGAGCTGATCCACCCGAAGGTCGAGGCCGAGATCTGCATCGTCACCAAGGCCCCGCTGCGCGGCCCCGGCTGCCACGTCGGCACAGTGATGGCGGCGATCGACTTCGTGCTGCCGGCCGTCGAGGTGATCGACAGCCGCTACCGCGACTTCAAGTTCGACCTCAAGAGCGTCATCGCCGACAACACCTCGGCCGCCCGCTTCGTCATCGGCGGCCGCTCGCGTTCGGTCGAGGACCTGGACCTGCGCACGCTCGGCGTCGTGCTGGAGAAGAACGGCCGCATCGTCTCGATGGCCGCCGGCGCCGCCGTGCTGGGCCATCCGGCCGCTGCGGTCGCGATGATGGCCAACCACCTCGGCCAGCGCGGCCAGGAGATCCCCGCCGGCACCTTCATCATGACCGGCGGCGTGACCGAGGCCATTGCGGTGGAAACCGGTGACAACGTGCTGGTGCGCTTCCAGGACCTGGGCAGCGTCTCGATGCGTTTTGCCTGATCGACGGGAAGTCCGATGAACACGAACAACTCCGCCAACCCGGTCAACTCGAACAACGCGGTCAACCCGGAGATCGCGCACCGCATCCGCACCGGCGCCTTCGACAGCAACGTGCACGACCTCGGCCGGCGCGACGGCGTGCCGCTGCTGATGGTGCACGGCTCCGGTCCGGGCGTCAGCGCCTGGGCCAACTGGCGCCTGGCCATGCCGGTGCTGGCACAGGAACGCCGCGTGGTCGCGCCCGACATGGTCGGCTTCGGCTACACCGATCGGCCCGAAGGCTTCGTCTACACGATGGACCGCTGGGTGCAGCAGGCGATCGACGTGCTTGACGCGCTGGACATCGAGCGCGCCGACGTCGTCGGCAACTCCTTCGGCGGTGCCCTGTCGCTGGCCCTCGCCATTCGCGCGCCGGAGCGGGTGCGTCGCCTCGTGCTGATGGGCAGCGTCGGCGTGCCCTTCCCGATCACGCCGGGGCTGGATGCGGTCTGGGGCTACCAGCCCTCGCTGGCGACGATGAAGGGCCTGCTGGACGTCTTCGCCCACAGCCGCGCGCTGGTGACCGACGAGCTGGCCGAGCTGCGCTGGCGCGCCAGCATCCGGCCGGGCTTCCAGGAGTCCTTCTCGGCGATGTTCCCGGCCCCGCGCCAGCGCTGGGTCGACGCCATGGCCAGCGCCGAGGCCGACATCCGCGCGCTGCCGCACGAGACGCTGGTGATGCACGGCCGCGAGGACCGCGTGATCCCGCTGCAGACCTCGCTGACGCTGGCCGACTGGATCCCCAACAGCCAGCTGCACGTTTTCGGCCATTGCGGCCACTGGACCCAGATCGAACACGCCCAGCGCTTCGTCCGCCTGGTCGGCGACTTCCTGCGCGAAGGCGACGCGGTGGAAGCCGCCCAGCTTGCCTGACCGCTGCCCCGAATCTCCGAATCCCCACGATCCCCTGGAATGCCCATGAACACGAGCAAGAAGAAGATCCGCTGCGCCCTGATCGGGCCCGGCAACATCGGCACGGACCTGCTGGCCAAGCTGCAGCGCAGCCCCGTGCTGGAGCCCGTCTGGATGGTCGGCATCGACCCCGAGTCGGACGGCCTCAAGCGCGCCCGCGAGATGGGCATCAAGACCACCGCCGAGGGCGTCGACGGCCTCGTGCCGCACATGAGGGCGGACGGCGTGCAGATCGTCTTCGACGCGACCAGCGCCTACGTGCACGCCGAGAACTCGCGCAAGGTCAATGCACAGGGCGCGCTGATGATCGACCTGACGCCTGCCGCGATCGGCCCGTACTGCGTGCCGCCGGTCAACCTGATCGAACACGTCGGCCGGGGCGAGATGAACGTCAACATGGTGACCTGCGGCGGGCAGGCCACGATCCCGATGGTGGCGGCCGTCAGCCGCGTGCAGCCCGTTGCCTACGGCGAGATCGTCGCGACCGTGTCGAGCCGCTCGGTCGGCCCGGGCACGCGCAAGAACATCGACGAGTTCACCCGCACGACGGCCGGCGCGGTCGAGCGTGTCGGCGGTGCGAAGAAGGGCAAGGCCATCATCGTGATCAACCCGGCCGAGCCGCCGCTGATCATGCGCGACACCGTGCATTGCCTGACCGAAGGCGAGCCCGATCAGGCCGCGATCACCGCCAGCATCCACGCGATGTTGAAGGAGGTGCAGAAGTACGTGCCCGGCTACCGCCTGGTCAACGGCCCCGTGTTCGACGGCAAGCGCGTCAGCGTCTTCCTGGAAGTCGAAGGCCTGGGCGACTACCTGCCCAAGTACGCCGGCAACCTCGACATCATGACCGCCGCCGCCGCCCGCACCGCCGAGATGTTCGCCGAGCAGATGCTCAGTGGCGAGCTGGTGCTGGAGGCTGTCGCCGCCTGATCGACGACAGGTCGCCACAGCCCAGACACGCACCAGCACACGCACCAGCACACGCAATCGAACACGGAACCTCACCATGAAGAGCTCACTCGACGGCCGCCGCATCACCGTTCACGACATGACGCTGCGCGACGGCATGCACCCGAAGCGCCACCAGATGTCGCTCGACCAGATGAAGGCCATTGCCTGCGGCCTGGACGCCGCCGGCGTGCCGCTGATCGAGGTCACCCACGGCGACGGCCTGGGCGGCAGTTCAGTCAACTACGGCTTCCCGGCCCACAGCGACGAGGACTACCTCGGCACCGTCATCCCGCTGCTCCAGCAGGCGAAGGTGTCGGCCCTGCTGATCCCCGGCATCGGCACGGTCGACCACCTGAAGATGGCCCACGGCCTGGGCGTGCACACGATCCGCGTGGCCACGCATTGCACCGAGGGTGACGTCTCCGAGCAGCACATCACGGCCGCCCGCAAGCTGGACATGGACACCGTCGGCTTCCTGATGATGGCCCACATGAACAGCCCCGAAGGACTGGTCAAGCAGGCCCGGCTGATGGAGAGCTACGGCGCCAACTGCATCTACGTCACCGACTCGGCCGGCTACCTGCTGCCCGAGGACGTCAAGGCTCGCCTCGGCGCCGTGCGCGACGCCCTGAAGCCCGAGACCGAACTCGGCTTCCACGGCCATCACAACCTGGCCATGGGCGTGGCCAACTCGATCGCCGCGATCGAGGTCGGCGCCAACCGCATCGACGCCGCAGCGGCCGGCCTGGGCGCCGGCGCCGGCAACACGCCGATGGAGGTGCTGGTGGCCGTCTGCGAGCGCATGGGCATCGACACCGGCGTGGACGTCTGGAAGATCCAGGACGTGGCCGAGGACCTGGTGGTGCCGATCATGGACTTCCCGATCCGCATCGACCGCGACGCGCTGACGCTCGGTTATGCCGGTGTCTACGGCAGCTTCCTGCTGTTCGCCAAGCGCGCGGCGGCCAAGTACGGCGTGCCCTCGCGCGACATCCTGGTCGAGCTGGGCCGCCGCAAGATGGTCGGCGGCCAGGAGGACATGATCGAGGACACCGCCATCACCATGGCCCGCGAACGCGGCCTGCTGAAGTCGGCCGCCTGACCCTGGCACGCCTCGCCCCGATCCACCTCCAACGCACAGGAACCCCCATGCCATTCGCCCAGATCTACATGCTCGAAGGCCGCACCGAAGACCAGAAGCGCGCGGTGATCGAGAAGGTCACCCAAGCCCTGCAAGAAGCCGTCGGCGCCCCGAAGGAAACCATCCGCGTCTGGATCCAGGACGTCCCCAAGCAGAACTGGGGCATCGCGGGGGTGAGCGCGAAGGACCTGGGTCGCTGAGGGTCGAGCCGCCGACGGGCTCGTGCCGATGGGCCTCTTCGCGCAACAGCCCCAACGCGTCACCACGCACCAGCCCGTCGGACACCGGAGGTGTCCGACCTACCGGTTGTCAGCCACACCCGCGTGAAGCGCGATGAACCGCATCCGAATTGCGACACATCCCGCGTGATGCGCCACGACCCGTCGCCCTCCGGCGACGCGTTTTCGGTAGGTCGGACACGCTGTGTCCGACGGGCTCGTGCCGATGGGCCGCTACTTGCATCCGACCGGACGGGCACACAGCCTCACACCGCAGGCCCGACGTTCATCACGATGCTGCCGACGCCCTCGACCTGGCCCTCGATGCGGTCGCCCGGGACCACCGGGCCGACGCCTTCGGGGGTGCCGGTGTAGATCACGTCGCCGGGTTGCAGGTGATAGAACAGCGACAGGTCGGCAATGATCTCGCGCAGGTTCCAGATCAGCTTGTCGATGTCCGACGACTGCTTCGTCTGGCCGTTGACGGTCAGCGAGATGGCGCCGCGCTCGATCACCACGCCGGGCATCGGGACGACCTCGCTGCAGACGGCCGAGCCTTCGACGTCCTTGCCCAGCGTCCACGGGCGGCCCTTGTCGCGCAGCACGAACTGCAGGTCGCGGCGGGTCATGTCCAGGCCGGTCGCATAGCCGTAGATCAGCTCGTGCGCATCCTCGGCCTTGACGCGGAAACCGCCCTTGCCCAGCACCATCACGAGTTCCATCTCGTGGTGGTAGTTGCCGGTCTCGCTGGGATACGGCACCGTCGCGCCGGACTCGACCAGCGTCGACGGCGACTTGGTGAAGTAGAACGGGCGCTCGACCGACTTGTCGACCGGTCGACCCATCTCGATGGCGTGCGCGTGGTAGTTGCGGCCGACGAAGAACAGCCGGTTGACGGGCAGGCGCGCATCGGTGCCGCGCACCGGCAGGGAGGCGACGGGGGGCGGATTCCAGAGGTAGGTGGTCATGGGCTCGGTGCTCGTGTTCGGCGGGTTGGGACGTTGGAAAGGGCTCAAAGTATCGATGGATACGGGGCTGTCGGGCACGACCGGGTTCAGGCCGGCACGTCAGCCCCGCACCTCGTAGACACCCAGCTTGCGATGCAGCGGGCTCTCGTCGGCGATGAACAGGAAGGCCGGCGCATCGGCGCTGGCGTTGCGCAGCGTGATGGGCGTGTAGCCGGGCACGCAGGCGGTGTCGGCCTCGACCAGCGTGAAGGACTGGTCGTCGCAGCCGACCTCGACCGACCCGCCGGGCGCCGCCTCGATCAGGTGGAAGACCATCGCCGGCGAACGCGCCGGCAGACGCAGCGTCTGGCCCGGTCGCAGCATCAACGCGTAGAAGCCGAGGATGTTCTCGGCCGACTCGCCGGTCTCCGGGTTGACGTAGCCGATCTGGACCGTCTCCAGCTCCGGCTGATCCTCGGCCAGCGACTGCAGCGCCGCACGCGCCTGCGCCCACGGGTAGCGCAGCATCGGGTAGGCCTTGCGGCTGCGTTCGAACACCGGCATCGGCACGATGCCTGACCGCGCATAGGCCCGGTCGCTGCGGCTGCCGGACACTGCCTGCCGATCGCCGTTGATGTGGTACGAGGCCTCCATGTAATAGACCAGCGGCAGGTCCAGCACATCGAGCCAGATGACCGGCTGGTCGCCGTCGTGGCCATGTTCGTGCCACAGCCCGGTGGGCGTCAGGATCAGGTCGCCGCGCGACATCGGGCATTGCTCGCCGTCGACCGTCGTCCAGGCGCCCTCGCCTTCGACCACCATGCGCACCGCGTTGGGCGTGTGGCGGTGCGACGGCGCCCATTCGCCCGGCAGCAACAGCTGCATGCCCAGGTACATGGCCGCGCTGGCCTGCATCTTGTCCAGGCCGTGGCCCGGGTTGGCCAGCACCAGCACGCGGCGTTCGGCCTTCTCGATCGGGGTCAGCTCGCCGGCCTGCAGCAGCAGCGGCCTGATCGTCGCGTAGGGCCAGTGCGTGGGGCGGGTGTTGGGCCGCGGCTTGCCCGGCGGCAACACGCCCCGCAGGCTCGGCCACAGCGGCACGAGGTTGAGTTCGCGCAGCTTCGCGACGTAGTCGGCGGGCAGGTCCTCGAGTCTTCCAAGGTCGTTCATGGTCGTTCCGATCGGGGGTTCAACGGGCCAGGCAGTTCTCGACCTTCCAGCCGTAGAGCCATTCCATCGCATCGTAGAAACGTTCCGGGCTGCGGCCGCGCCAGAGGTCGTTGCGGACCAGCCGCTCGACGCCCTTGGCATGGAAGATCCGGCCCATCTCGCGGGCCGACAGCACGATGCGGGCGGTGCGGGCCACGCGCGAGCGCTGGTAGAGGTCGAAGGCCGGGGTGAAGTCGTTGCCGCAGACACGCAACGCCTCGCCCAGCGTCACCGCGTCCTCCAGCGCCATGCAGGCGCCCTGGGCCAGGTACTGCAACGTCGGATGGGCGGCGTCGCCCAGCAGCGTGGCGCGGCCGAAGGTCCATTGGCCGATCGGCTCGCGGTCGGCGGTGGCCCAGCGCTTCCACGACTTCGGCAGGTCGATCAGCTGGCGTGCGCGCGGGCTGATGCCATCGAAGTAGCTCTGCACCTCCTCGCGGCTGCCTTCGGTGACGCTCCACTGCTCGACCTGGCGGCTGTGGAAGGTCACGACGACGTTGTACTGCTCGCCGCCGCGCAGCGGGTAGTGGACGAGGTGGCAGTTCGGGCCGACCCAGATGCTGGCGGCGTTCCACCGCAGGTCCTCGGGGAAGTCGGCCTTGTCGACCACGGCGCGGTAGACCACATGGCCCGACACGCGCGCCTCGTCTCCGACGTACTGGCGCCGCACGGCCGACTTGACACCATCCGCGCCGATCAGCGCGATGCCGCGATGGCGCTGGCCGTGCTGATCGATCACGGTGACGCCGGCCTCGTCCTGCTCGACCGCCTGCACCTGCGTCGACGTGCGGACCTGGATGCGGTCACTGGCCTGCGCGCCTTCGAGCAGCGACAGATGGACATCGGCCCGGTGGATCACCGCATACGGGTTGCCGAAACGCTGCCGGAAGGCCTCGCCCGTCGGGATGCGGCCGACCAGCGACTCGTCCACCGCGTCGTGCATGACCATCTCGTCGGTATAGACCGCCCGCGCCCGCGCCTGCGGACCGACGCCCAGCGCGTCGAAGGCCGAAAACGCGTTCGGTCCGAGCTGGATGCCCGCCCCGATCTCGCCGAGCTGCGGCGACTGCTCCAGCACCTGCACGTCGAACCCCTGCCGCGTCAGCGCCAGCGCAGCGGCAATGCCACCGATGCCGCCGCCGGCGACCAGAACGGGGCCGGAAGTCCTGTCCGTCATCGTCTGCTCCTCAAAACTTGAATGCTGATCGTACGCATGCTGACGTTCTGGATCAAGAACGACTTGCGTCGATCGGCAGAGGGAAAACCCGCGGCTCGTCCGCAAGCGGCAGCTCGCCGCCGTCTGCCGCCGAAACCGGTGACCCAGTCATGAGCTCAAATCTACACAAATGGGTCATGCGATTAGCCAGAAAACCCAGGAATTCCCACTGACAGGTCATGCACCCGAATCCGGATATCGCGAGGATCACGCCCTGTGAGAGAGGGCTCACGGGATTCCAGCCACCAGACCAGGCCATCACGACGTGAAGACTCCAGAAAACCATCCGACGACGACCAGGAATGCCCTGACTTGTTTTGGACCACCGCACGACAGGTTCCTGAGCGCCACGCGCAGTTTCATCGCCGGGGCCGTTTGCCTGTTGATCGCCGCATGCGGCGGCGGTGGCGGACAAGCCAGCAGCGCCGAAACCATCAATCTCGAAAACGTCGTGGATGACAAGGGCAGCGGAAACGTCGGAGACGTCGTCAGCGAAGGCGGCGCCGACGTTGCCGCCCCTGTCGTTGCGGACATCGTGGACCCTTATGTCGGTACCTGGGTGTCGGACTGCGCAGGCGACGCCAGCCAGAATCCCCCGACCTACCAACGACTGAGTTTCAAGCTCACCAAGGTTTCCGCCCAATCGATGGACAGCGAAGGCCGGCACGAATCATTCGGGACCGATTCGACTTGCGGCGCCAACGGCACGTTGATCGCTTCATCCAGCACTCTCGTGGCATTCACCGGTCAAAAGACCTTGACGGACGGGAATGTCGTCGACCGGGTCAAGGTGACCGAGAAAACGACCGACGGCACTGCCGGTGATATTCGCCTGGACATCCTGTTCATCCAGGGCCATACCCTCTATCCCGGCGACGACAGCGACGTCGATGCAGCTGCGGAATATCCGAACGCCCTCGACAGGAGGATCGCCTTCACGCGGTCCTGACCTCGCAGCCCGCCATCATTCACGCGGCGTGAAGGGAGACCTGAGCGCCCGGCATCGATGGCGGGTGTGGCTCGTCGTATCGTTGCGGCCCTTCGAACACGACCACAGGACCCGCACCATGAAGTTCCTCATGCTCCACGGCATCAACCACAACATGTTCGGCAAGCGCGACCCGAAGCAGTACGGGACCATCACGCTCGAACAGATCGACGCGCAACTGGCGGCGCTGGCCGGTGAGCTGGGCGTGGAGATCGAGACCTTCCAGACCAACCACGAAGGCGACATGGCCGAGCGCATCCACCAGGCCTATGTCGACGGCGTCGACGGCGTGCTGATCAACGCCGGTGCGTGGACCCACTACAGCTACGGCATCCGCGACGCGCTGGCGATCCTGACCTGCCCGATCGTGGAACTGCACATGTCCAACATCCACGCCCGCGAGGCCTTCCGCCACGTCTCGGTCTTCGCCGAGATCGTGCGTGGCCAGATCTGCGGCTTCGGCGTGGACAGCTACCTGCTGGGCCTGCGGGCGGCGGTGTCGGCGGCGAAGGCGGGGAAATAAGCCGCCTCAATCGTCGAGCTCGTCCTCGTCCTCGTCAAACCCCTCCGGCGCGTCGCCCGAGTCCTCGTCGCGCCGCCCGGAACCCTTGGCCCGTGCCGCCTGACGGGCCGCCTTGCGGGCGGCGCGTTCGGCTTCGCGCTGTTCGCCGGCCTCGTGCCAGACGGCGTATTCCTCGGGCGTCTCCAGCGTGATGCGGCCCCAGGCGCCGCTGCGGAAGTCGTGCAGGACGATCTCGGCGGCCTTCTGGCGGTTGACGACGCCGCCGGGCATCAGGCCGCCGCGCTTGCGGCCGATCAGGTCGAGCAGTTCGCTGTCGGTCAGGGCCTCCAGGCCGCGCACGTCCTTCAGGCCGGTGAGCTTGTAGCGGGTCTCCAGCCGGTCGCGGTAGGGGCCGCGCACGCGGGCCAGCAGTTCGAGCGCGACGTCTTCCTCGTCGAAGGCGTTGCGGCCGATCGCGCCGCTGGCGGCGAGGTGGTAGCCGGCCTCGATCACGCTGATGCGCGGCCACAGCATGCCGGGCGTGTCGAACAGGTAGAAGTCGCTGGCCAGCAGGATCTTCTGCTCGACCTTGGTGATGCCCGGCTCGTCACCGGTCTTGGCGCTGCGCTGGCCGACCATCGAGTTCATCAGCGTCGACTTGCCCACGTTGGGGATGCCGCAGATCAGCACGCGCATCGGCTTGACCATGCCGCCGCGGTTGGGCGCCAGCGCGCGGCAGGCGTCGATCAGGCGCCTGGCCGGGGCCGGCTCGCTGGCGTCCAGCCCGAAGGCGTGGGTGCCGACCTGGGCCTGGTAGTGGGCCAGCCACAGCTTCGTGCGGGCCGGGTCGGCCAGATCCTGCTTGTTCAGGATCTTCAGCGCTGGCTTGCCCCGCGTCAGCTCGGCCAGCAGCGGATTGGCGCTGGAGCCGGGCAGGCGGGCGTCGAGCAGCTCGATCACGACGTCGATCTCGGGCACGCGCTCGGCGATGGCCTTCCGGGTGACGTTCATGTGGCCCGGAAACCATTGGATGCTCATGGGGGGATGCTTTCGAGGAGAGGTTCGCGGCGGCGCGCGCCACGTGAAAGGCGCGAATGATGCCGTGATCGGCCGGCGCGGTCGTCCACCTCGCTCGGGTTTCTACCGAAACGCCAGTTCACGCAGATGCGTACATTCTTGTATGCAAGCTTGCACGCGAATGAAGACGCTTTTGAAGAACGCAAGCTGCAGGACCGCATCGACCTTTACCGAAACGAGGACAGGAGACGCCAGCATGGACATCCGCAACCCATCACCGGGGCTCTACAACGAGGACCTGGCACCCGCCAAGGAACGCAACTGGGGTGCGTTCAGCATCTTCAACGTCTGGACTTCGGACGTGCACAGCCTGTGGGGCTACTACCTCGCGGCCAGCCTGTTCCTGCTGTGCGGCAGCTTCACGAACTTCCTGATCGCCATCGGCCTGGGCTCGCTGGTGATCTTCTTCCTGATGAACCTGATCGGCTATGCCGGCGAGAAGACCGGCGTGCCCTACCCCGTGCTGGCGCGGGCCTCGTTCGGCATCTGGGGTGCCAACCTGGCGGCGCTGGTGCGCGCGGTGGTGGCCTGCTTCTGGTACGGCGCGCAGACGGCGGCGGCCTCGGGCGCGATGGTCGCGCTGCTGGTACGCAACCCGGACATCCTGTCGTTCCACCAGAACGCGCACTTCCTGGGCCACTCGACGCTGGAGGTGATCTGCTACGTGATCATCTGGGCGCTGCAGCTGCTGATCATCCAGAAGGGCATGGAGACGGTCCGCAAGTTCCAGGACTGGGCCGGCCCGGCCGTGTGGATCGCGATGCTGGTGCTGGCGGTGGGCCTGACGGTCAAGGCCGGCGGCTTCTCGTTCGACCACGGCATCCCCATGGACGTGCTGCTCGACAAGACCAAGGACGCCGGCGTCAGCGGCCAGCCCGGCTCGTTCTGGGCCCTGATGGCGGTGGGCGCGACCTGGGTGACCTACTTCGCGGCGCTCTACCTGAACTTCTGCGACTTCTCGCGCTACGCCAAGGACAAGGACGCCGTCCGCAAGGGCAACCTGTGGGGCCTGCCGATCAACCTGATCGCCTTCTCGCTGGTGGCCGGCGTGACGACCATCGCGGCCTACAAGGTCTACGGCGAGGTGCTGCTGCACCCCGAGCAGATCTCGGCCAAGTTCGACAGCTGGGTGCTGGCGCTGATCGCCGCGCTGACCTTCGCGGTGGCGACGCTGGGCATCAACGTGGTGGCCAACTTCGTCTCGGCGGCGTTCGACATCTCGAACGTCTTCCCGCGCCAGATCGACTTCAAGAAGGGCGGCTACATCGCCGCGGGCATCGCGCTGGTGCTCTACCCGTTCGCGCCGTGGGAAGGCAATGCCGCCTCGTTCGTCAACGGCATCGGCTCGACGATGGGCCCGCTGCTGGGGATCATCCTGGTCGACTACTACCTGGTCGCCAAGGGCGCGATCGACGTGCAGGCGCTCTATCAGGAACATGGCGAATACCGCTACGAAGGCGGCTGGAACGTCAATGCCCTGATCGCCACCGGCGTCGGCGCGGTCTTCTCGACCCTCCTGCCGACCTTCACGACGCTGCTGCCGTCCTGGTGGGGCACCTACGGCTGGTTCTTCGGCGTGGCGATCGGCGGCGCGGTCTACCTGGTGATGTCGACGTTGCGCCCGCGCACCGCCCTCGCAGCCAGCGGCCTGCAACGTGCCTGATGACCGGCTGAAGGCTGCCTGATCGACACGTTCGTCAGGCGAAAAGTGGAAAGGGGCGCCGACAATGCCGGCGCCCCTTTCTTCTTGCAGACCGATGGCCACCAGCAGCAAGTCCGACATCGCCGAACGCGTCGTGCAGTCCATCCTGGCGCGCCGCCTGCGCCCGGGCGAGCGACTCGGCGAACAGGAGCTGGCCGACATGTTCGAGGTCAGCCGCACGCTGGTGCGCGAGGCGCTGATGCAGCTGCAGGCGCGCGGCTTCGTCGAGGTCCGCCCGCGGGTCGGCTGGTATGTGGTCGAGCCGTCGTTCGACGAGGCGCGCGAGACCTACGCGGCGCGCCGGATCATCGAGACCGGCATGCTGCGCGACGCCGGCCGGCCGCTGCAGTCGGCCCTGAAGCAGTTGCGCGAGCATGTCGCGTCCGAACGCGAGGCGATCCTGACCGGCGATGCCGGCACCCGCAGCGTCGCGCTGGCCGACTTCCATGTCTGCCTGGCCGAATGCCTGGGCAACCGATTCCTGACGGCCATGATGGTCGACCTGTCGGCCCGCACCACGCTGGTGTCGGCGCTGTACCAGTCGCAGACCGAGGCCGAGGACAGCAACGAGGACCACGCCCACATCGTCGACGCGCTGGCCGACGGCGACAACGCCCGTGCCGAGGCGCTGATGCGCGAGCACATCGACCGGCTGGCCGCACGACTGGACGAAACGCTGGCCGGCAACAGCCGTGGCGCCGGCCGGCTGCGCGCCGCCCTGCTGCCGGACGCCGGCACGCGGGCCTGAGCAGAATCACGCCATGTTGACCCTGGACGTCCCGACCCTCTACATCGCGCTGCTGACGGCGATGCTGCTGTTCGGCGTGGCGCTGGGCCAGGCCGGCGAGGTGCCCGAAGGCCACGGCGGCCTGCGCCACTGGGCCTGGTCGAGCTGGACCGCCGCCGCCGGCTTCGTGATGCTGGCCGCGCGCGTGGTGCTGCCGGAGTGGGTCTCGGCGCTGGCCGGCAACCTGCTGATCGGCCTGAGCCTGCTGCTGGTCGGTCAGGCCCTGCACCGCTTCCTGCGCCAGGACGACGTGCCGCGCTGGCAGATCGGCCTGCTGGTGCTGCACGTGGCCCTGGTCGGCCTGGCGCTGGCGACGGGTCTGCCGGTGCCCTGGCGTTCGGCGCAGGTGTCGCTGATGTACGCGATCCAGCTGCTGCCGTCGGTGTGGCTGATCGCCTGCCATCTCCGCACGGCCGAGCGCGCGATCCGCATGGTCGGCGTCACGCTGGGGCTGACCGTCACGGCGCTGCTGCTGCGCACGGTCGACGCCCTGCTGTCGCCCCAGGCCTACAGCAGCCTGTTCCAGGCCAGCCTGGGCAACGGGCTGACCTACATGGCCGCCTTCCTGTTCCCGCTCGGCGCGGGCTTCGGCTTCCTGCTGGCCAACCTCGAACGCAGCACGCGCCGCCTGCGCGACCTGGCCACGCACGACAGCCTGACCGGCTGCGCCAACCGCAACCTGTTCGACGCGCAGCTGCGCACGACGCTGGAACAGGCCCGCCGTGACGCCACGCCGGTGTCGCTGCTGGTGCTGGACCTGGACCACTTCAAGGCCATCAACGACCGCCACGGCCATCAGGCCGGCGACGCGGTGCTGAAGGCCTGCGCGCAAGCGCTGCAGGGCCGCCTGCGTGGCGCCGACCTGCTGGCCCGGCTGGGCGGCGAGGAGTTCGCGGTGGTGCTGGCCCGCACGCCGGCCGACGACGCGCTGCGTGTGGCCGAGGACCTGCGGCTGGCGGTCGCGGCGCTGACGCCGGTGTTGCCGGGCCTGACCGATGGCACGCCCGACGGCCACGGAACGGGGCAGGACGGCCGGTCGGTCCACGTCTCGATCCGCGTGTCGATCGGCGTGGCAACCGTCGCCGGTGAACAGGCACCGACGCCCGATGCGCTCTACGGCCTGGCCGACCGGGCGCTCTACCAGGCCAAGGCCCAGGGGCGCGACCGCAGCGTTCACGCGCGCGATCTGCCCGAGCGGGCCGGCTGAAGACCCGTCTCGGGGCTCAGGCCTCGCCGTGCTTGGTGACGAACTGGATGCCGATCTTCTGCAGCAGCGGCGTCGGCGGCAGGCCACCGGCGCAGACGATCACCGCGTCGTTGCGCAGCGTGCGCACGGCGCCGTGGCCGACGTCGAGGTGGACGTCCTGCTCGCCGATGCGCTGCACGGTCGATTCCATCAGCACCTGCAGGCGACCCTTCTTGCGCGCTGCCTCCAGCGCCAGCCGGTTCTTGGCCTTGACGCGCGAGAACGCCGCGCTGCGGTAGCTCAGCGTGACCTCGGTGCCGCGCTCGTCGGCCAGCGCGAGGGCGGCTTCCAGCGCGCTGTCGCCGCCGCCCACCACCAGCACGGCCTGGCCGGCGTACTGGGCCGCATCGGTCAGGCCGTAGACGACCTTGGGCTGCGACTCGCCGGGCACGCCCAGCTTGCGCGGCGTGCCGCGCCGGCCCATCGCCAGCAGCACGGTGCGGGCGCGCTGTTCGCCGCGACTGGTCTTGACCAGGAAGCCACCGCCGTCGAGCGGCTGGACGTCGTCCATGCGCTCGGCGAAATGGATCTGCAGCTGCGTGCGGGCCACCACCTGCTGCCAGAAGGCCAGCAGCTTCTCCTTGCGGACCTCGCCGAACTTGACCTTGCCGACCAGCGCCAGCTCGACCGGCGCGGTCATCGCGACCTTGTGGCGCGGGTAGTGGAAGACGGTGCCGCCGAGCGCTTCTTCCTGCTCGATCAGCCGGTAGCGCAGGCCGTGCGCCTTGGCGGCCAGACCGGCCGACAAGCCGGCCGGGCCGCAGCCGACGATCAGCACGTCGAGGTCGAAGGCGGCCGCCTGGGCGGGCTGTGCATCGCAACGGGTCTTGATGCCGTCGATCGCCTGGCGCCCCTGTTCGGCCGCCTTGCGGATCAGGCCCATGCCACCGAGTTCGCCGGCGATGAAGATGCCGGGCACGCTGCTCTCGAAGGTCGGGCTCAGCGGCGGGATCTCCATGCCGCGTTTCTCGGTGCCGAAGACCAGCGAGATGGCGTCGAACGGACAGGCCGGCTGGCAGGCGCCGTGGCCGATGCAGGCCGATGCGTTGATCAGCACCGCCTTGCCCGCGACCATGCCGAGAGCGCCTTCCGGGCAGGCGGGGATGCACGAACCCGAGCCGATGCAGCGGGCCGGGTCGATCACCGGGTGCAGCGACGGCGGCTCGTTCAGGCCGGCCGCCGTGGCCTCTTCCAGCTGCCGCAGCGCGCTGGCCTGCTTGTGGCGTTGCCAGGCGATGTAGCCCAGCACCGGCAGCGCCAGGACGATCAGGTAGATCCAGGAATAGTCCATCGGGCCCGCCTCCCCGATCAGCGGCCGACTTCTTCGCCGATGACGATCTTCAGGCCGCTCGAACCCAGCGCGACCGGCTGGCTCAGGCCCTGCAGGTCACCCGGCTGCGGCATCGCGTTGCCGGACTTGCTGACCCGCGCGCCGACGATCACCTGCGGGAAGTTGGACAGGCGCATGGCCGGCGCCATCGCGCTGCTGTCGTCGAGCGTGAAGGTGATCGGCAGGTCGCGGACCTGCTTGCGCAGGATCGCCAGCGGCATGCGCAGGCCTTCGGCGGCGCGGGCGAACACGAACACCGTGTCGTCCGGCGAGGCCTTGGCGGCCAGCGCGGGTGCCAGCGTCACGGTGCCGGCGACGGTGGCCTTGCCGGCGGCGGCGGGCTGGGCGGCTTTCTGGTCGGCCTGGACCGGCTTGACCGCCCCGGTCGCCGCAGTGGCGGCGACTTTGGGCACCTCGCCCTCGGCCAGCAGCGGCAGGCCGCCGCGCTGGCGGGCCTCGTTGATGCTCTCGCGCACCTGCTGGGCCATCGGCGAGCCGGGCGGCTGGCTGGCGAGGATGCGTTCCCACAGCGTCGAGGCGGCCTTGAAGTCGCCACGCAGGAAGGCGTCGGTGCCGGCCAGCGACAGGGCCTTGGGCTGGTTCGGGTCGATCTTCAGCGCCCGCTCGATGAACTGCATCGGCTCGCCGGCGATCTGGCGGTTGTTGACCACCGCCAGCGCATCGGCCAGGTCGGCCAGCAGGCCGGCGTCGTCGGGCACCAGCTCGATCGCCTTGCGGTAGGCCGGCACGGCGTCGGCGTGGCGGTTCAGCACGCTGTAGGAGCGGCCGAGCATGGCCCAGCCCTCGGCGTTCTGCGGCTCCTTGGCCAGCCGGTCGCGCAGGCCGTCGGCCATCGCGGCGATCTGCTCCATCGTGACCTCGTGGCTGCCGCCCTGACCGCCACCGGCGGCGGCCGCCGCCTCGGGCGTGCCGGCGCGCTGGTTCCACAGGTCGGGGCGGCCCTTGATGGCATACCCGCCGACCGCGACGACCAGCACGACCGCCGTGCACAGCGCGAACATCCGGCTCGACGGACGGACCGATGGCGCCGCCGCAGCGCGGGCGGGCGCGGGCGGCTTGACGGGCGCGGCCGGGGCTGGCGCGCCCTCGACCACCGCGTCACCGGCCTGGTTCATCACCTGCTCGACGATCAGGCGTTCGAGTCGTTCGCGGCTCTGCGCGAACTGGGCTTCGTCAAGCGCACCGCTGGCGTGCAGGTCCTGGAGCTGCTGGAGCTGGCGACGCAGCGTGGGGAGGTCTGGGGTCATGGGTTCGGTCGATCGAGCGATGCGGTGGGGGTGACGACGGCCGTGGCCGTGCCGGCCGGGTGGGCGTCATCGTCCTCGTCGGGATCGAAGGCCTCGGCCGGCATGCGGCTGCGACGCCGCAGCACCAGGATGAGCATGGCGAGGCCGCCGACCATGAGCACGGCCGGGCCGACCCACAGCAGCACGGTGGTCGCCTTGACCGGCGGGCGGTACAGCACGAAGTCGCCGTAGCGCGCGGTCATGAACGCGATGATCTCGTCGTTGGTCGCGCCCTTGTGCAGCATCTCGCGGACCTGCTGGCGCAGGTCGTCGGCCAGGTCGGCGTGCGAGTCGGCCACGGTCTGGTTCTGGCAGACCAGGCAGCGCAGCTCGGCGGTGATCTGGAGCATGCGGCGCTCCAGCTCGGGGTCGGCGACCGACGGCTGGGCCTCGGCCGCACGGGCCGCCGGGACGGCCAGGCTCAGGGCCGTCAGCAGCCCCAGCAACAGCTGGCGCCCGGTCGACAGGAAGGTGTGGCGATCAGGCATGGAGCGACTTCAGCAGGGGTTCGATGCGCTCGCGGATCACCTGCGGGGTGATCGGGCCGATGTGCTTGAAGCGCACCACGCCCTCGCGGTCGATGATGAAGGTCTCGGGCACGCCGTAGACACCGAAGTCCAGGCCGACGCGGCCGTTGAAGTCGTGCAGCGACTCGGTGTAGGGGTTGCCGAACTGCTGCAGCCACTGCTGGCCGTCCTCGCGCTTGTCCTTGTAGTTCAGGCCGTAGATCGGCAGGCGGTTCTGCTTGGCGTACTGGACCAGCAGCGGATGTTCCTCGCGGCAGGCCACGCACCAGGAGGCCCAGACGTTGAGCATCCAGACCTTGCCCAGCAGGTCGGCCCGGCCGATCGCCTTGCCCGGGTCGGCCAGCGTGGCGAGCTGGAACTCGGGCGCGGGCTTGCCGATCAGCGGCGACGGCACCTCGCGCGGGTCGCGGTTCAGGCCGACGCCCAGGAAGGCGGCGATGACGAGGAACAGACCCAGCGGCAGCAGGAATCGCAGCATCTTGCGGTTCATGCGGAGACTCCTTCGGCCGCGTTCTGTGCGGCCGTCGCGGGAACCTTGCGGCGATAGCGGCGGTCGGTCGCGGCCAGCAGGCCGCCCAGCGCCATGACGAAGCAGCCCGACCAGATCCAGTCGACGAAGGGCTTGACGTAGACGCGCACGATCCAGGCCTCGTTGTCGTCGACCGGCTCGCCCAGCGAGACGTACAGGTCACGCGCCAGGCCGGACTCGATCGCGGCCTCGGTCATCGGGTTGCGCTGCACGCGGTAGATGCGCTTCTCCGGGTACATCTCGGCGACCTTCTCGTCGCTGCCCTCGCGGGTGACCTTGATCTGGCCGCGCGCGGCGGTGTAGTTCGGGCCCGGCACCTCGCGCACGCCGAGGAAGGTGAAGGTATAGCCCGACACCGTGGTGGTGTCGCCCAGGCGCATCTTCACGTCGCGCTCGACCTCGTAGGTGCGCACCATCGTGACGCCGAAGATGAAGGCGGCGACCCCCAGGTGCGCCACCATCATGCCCAGCGTGGCGCGCTGCAGCTGGCGCAGCCGCTGGCCGACCGTGGCGACGCCCGGCAGCGGCCGGACCTTCTCCCACAGGTCGGTCGCGACGCTGGCGGCGATCCACCAGGCCAGCGCCAGGCCGATGCTCGACATCACGCCGATGTGGCCGGCCCACCAGCCGCTGGCCAGTCCGCCGACCAGCGCCACGACGGCGGCCCAGCGCAGGCGGCGGGCCAGGTCGGGCAGTTCGGCCTGCTTCCAGCGCGTCATCGGGCCGACGCCCATCAGGAACACCACCGGGATCATCAGCGGCACGAACACCGTGTCGAAATACGGCGGGCCGACGGAGATCTTGCCGAGGTTCAGCGCGTCCAGCAGCAGCGGGTAGAGCGTGCCCAGCAGCACGGCGGCCATCGCGACGACCAGCATCACGTTGTTGCCCAGCAGCAGGGTCTCGCGCGAGAGCAGGCCGAAGCGCGCGCCCAGGCCGACGCTCGGGGCGCGCCAGGCGTAGAGCGTCAGCGACGAGCCGATCACGATGACCAGGAAGCCGAGGATGAACAGGCCACGCGCCGGATCGGTCGCGAAGGCGTGGACCGAGGACAGCACGCCCGAGCGGACCAGGAAGGTGCCCACCAGCGACAGCGAGAACGCGATGATGGCCAGCAGGACGGTCCAGTTCTTGAAGCTGCCGCGCTTCTCGGTCACCGCCAGCGAGTGGATCAGCGCGGTGCCGACCAGCCACGGCATGAACGAGGCGTTCTCGACCGGATCCCAGAACCACCAGCCGCCCCAGCCCAGCTCGTAGTAGGCCCACCAGGAGCCCAGCGCGATGCCGATGGTCAGGAACATCCACGCCACCGTGGTCCACGGCCGGGTCCAGCGGGCCCATTGCGCATCGAGGTTGCCGCCGATCAGCGCGGCAATCGCGAAGGCGAAGGCCACCGCGAAGCCGACATAGCCCATGTAGAGCATCGGCGGGTGGATGACCATGCCCGGGTCCTGCAGCAGCGGGTTCAGGTCGCGGCCATCGGGTGCCGGCGGCCACATCCGCTCGAACGGGTTGGAGGTCAGCAGCGTGAAGGCCAGGAAGCCCACCGCCACCAGGCCCATGACGGCCAGGATGCGCGCCAGCACCGGCATCGGCAGGTCGCGGCTGAACAGCGCGACGGCCATCATCCAGCCGGCCAGCATCAGCATCCACAGCAGCAGCGAGCCTTCATGGCCGCCCCAGATGCCGGCGATGCGATAGGGCAAGGGCAGCGCGCTGTTGGAGTTGCTGGCGACGTAGAGGATCGAGAAGTCGTGCGTGACGAAGCCCGCACCGAGACAGACGAAGGACCCGAGCACCAGCACGAACAGCAGCGTGGTCGCCGGCCGCGCCAGCGCCATCCAGTCGGCCCGGTTCGTCTGCGCGCCGATCAGCGGCACGATGCCCAGCACCAGCGAGACGCCCAGCGCGATCCACAGCAGGACGTGGCCCAGTTCGGCGTAGCTGATCATGGCTGGACTCCCTTGGGCGCCGACTTGTCGGCCTGCGCGCTCTGCATCTGGCCGCCTTCCTTGGCCCGCTTCAGGGCCTCGGCGGCTTCGGGCGGCATGTAGTTCTCGTCGTGCTTGGCCAGCACCTCGCGGGCCTTGAAGACACCGCCCTGCACGCTGCCCTGCGCCACCACGCCCTTGCCCTCCTTGAACAGGTCGGGAAGGATGCCCTCGTAGGTCACCGGCACCTTCTGGACGGTGTCGGTCACCACGAAGGTCACCTTGACGCCGTCACGCTGGACGCTGCCGGTCTCGACCATGCCGCCGAGGCGGAAGGTGCGGCCGTCCGGGACCTCCTTGGCGACGACCTGGCTGGGCGAGTAGAAGAAGACGAGGTTGCTCTCGAAGGCGCTGAGCACCAGTGCCGCGACGGCACCGACGGCGACCAGCACGCCGCCGGCAATCGCCAGCCGCTTGTGACGGGGTTTCATGGATCAGATCTCCTCATCGATCGGTCGTGCCGCGGCTTGCAGCGCGCGGCGCCGGCGCTGTCGCGCCAGCCAGGGTTCGAGCAGCATCACCGCGGCGCAGACCGCGTAGGAGCCCCACACATAGAGGCCGTAGCCGCCCATGGACCAGAAGTCTTTCATCGGATGTCCGTGTCGAGAACGGGTGACAGGTAGGCGGGCTCAGCGGGTCGCGGCGACGACGGCCGGGCGACCGGCCAGTTCGCCGACCCAGGCGGTGTCGCGCTCGCGTTCCAGGATGAGCGCACGGGTGCGCGAGAACACCACCGCGAAGGCATAGGCCCAGAAGGCCAGGCTCATCAGCAGCATGCCCTGCAGCATGGTCTCGGCCATCTTCGGGGCGGCGGTCAGGCTGACCGAGGCGCCCTGGTGCAGCGTGTTCCACCACTTGACCGAGAAATAGATGATCGGCACGTTGACCGCGCCCACCACCGCCAGCAGCGCGCCGGCCCGGTCGGCGCGGCGGGTGTCGTCGATCGCCGCCACCAGCGCCATGTAGCCGAGGTAGAGCAGCAGCAGGATGAACTCGGACGTCAGCCGGGCGTCCCAGACCCACCAGGTGCCCCACGTCGGCTTGCCCCACAGCGAGCCGGTCCACAGCGCCAGGAAGGTCAGCAGCGCGCCGGTCGGGGCGATGGCGCGGGCCACCATCGAGGCCAGCCGGGCGTTGAAGGCCCAGCCGATCGCGGCCCAGAAGGCCATCGCCAGGTACAGCACCATCGAGACCCAGGCGGCCGGCACGTGGATGTAGATGATTCGGTAGGCCTCGCCCTGCGTCGCGTCGGTCGGCGCGACGATGAAGCCGATGTAGAGCCCGGCCAGCGCCAGGGCGATCGTCGCGGCCCAGAGCCAGGGCAGCAGCGCGCCGGTCAGCGCATAGAAGCGCGAGGGCGCGGCGAAGGTGAAGAGACGCCAGTGTTGCATCGGCTGGAGGAGCGTTGGAGTCGGTCGACGGGGCAGCGGGGATCGGGAGCGGATGCGGGGTCGGAGTCGGCAGGAGCGGTCGAGTTCCGGCCGCCTCGGTCGCCGTTCACGACCTTCAGCATTCTCTCAGGCTGCACGTTCAAGGCATTGACACAGGCGCTTGACGCCGAAGGTCTTCATTCGGTCGAGATCCGCAAGGCCGCCGCGCTGGCCAGCGGCGCCAGGCCGGCGGTCGCGATCAGCAGCGCGCCCAGCAGCGCGTAGTGCGGTTGCGGCGACAGGCCCGACTCGACCGCGCCGACCGCGCCGGTGCCGAAGATCAGCACCGGCACCGCCAGCGGCAGCACCAGCAGGAAGACCAGCATGCCGCCGCTGCGCAGGCCCAGCGTCAGCGCGGCGCCGACGTTGCCCAGCAGGCTCAGCACCGGCGTGCCCATCAGCAGGCCCAGCACCAGTGCGGCGATGCCGTCGGCCGACAGGTCGAACATCAGCCCGAACAGCGGCGCGACCAGCACCAGCGGCAGGCCCGTCAGCAGCCAGTGCGACAGCGAACGCGCCAGCGCGACACCGGCCAGCGGCTGGCCGCACAGCAGCATCTGTTCGAGCGTGCCGTCGGCATGGTCGGCCGCGTACAGCGCATTGACCGACAGCATCGCCGCCAGCAGCGCACAGACCCAGACCACGCCCGGCGCGATCTGGCGCAGCGTCTGCGGCTCGGGCCCGACGCCGAGCGGGAACAGGCCCACCGCGACGATGAAGAAGACGATCGGCAGCGTCGCCTCGCTGCGCCGCCGCGCGGCCAGGCGCAGGTCGCGCAGCACCAGCGCCCCGAGCGTGCCCAGCAGCGGCGCGGTGATTGGCGTTTCCTGGCCGTCGACCGGGCCAGCGTCACGGTCACCCTGCCCGTCGACCGGATGCAGCGCGGCGCTCATGGCGCGGCCTCCGCGGTCGCCGGACGGGTCTCCAGACCGGTGCGGGTCAGCCACAGCGTCTCGGCCGGCGGCGCGCTCGCGGCCAGCGCCTGGTGGCTGGTCAGGATGGCGCAACCGCCGCGCGCGACGTGTTCGCCCAGCAGGCCGTCCAGCGCGGCGATGCCGGCGCTGTCCAGCGCGTCATAGGGCTCGTCGAGGATCCACGGCAGCGGCGCGCTTTCCAGCGCCAGCCGGGCCAGCGCGATGCGGCGGCGCTGGCCTTGCGACAGCGTGCGCACCGGCGCGTCCAGCCGCTGCGCCATGCCCAGGCGGACCAGCGCGGCGCGGACCGGGGTGGACTGCGCATCGGCGGCCGGGATGCGGCCGTGCAGGCGGGCGGTGAAGGCCAGCGTCTCGGCCGCGCTGAGGTCGTCCTTCAGCGCGTTGGCATGGCCGATGTAGAGCGGCGCGCGGCCGGCGGCGGCGGCGCGGCGCACCGGCAGGCCGGCGGCGCGGACCTCGCCGGCATCCGGCGCGGCCAGCCCGGCCAGCAGGCGCAGCAGGCTGGTCTTGCCGCGGCCGTTGTCGGCGCGCAGCCAGACCAGCCGGCCGGGTCGCAGCGCCAGGTTCAGGCCGCCGAAGAGCTTGCGCTCGCCACGTCGGCAGGCCAGGTCGCGGGCCTCGAGCGGCGCCGCGGGATCAGAAGTCATAACGACCGCCCAGGTAATAGAACACGCGGTTCGTATTCTCGTTGCCTGTGGTCGTGGAAATCCGGCTGATCTCGTAGTCGGCGGCCGACTCGAGCGTGACGCCCGCGTCGACCCGCCAGGTCACCCGCAGGCCGGGCTTGACGCGCGACAGCGCCAGCCCGTTGCTGCTGGTCTGGCGGTAGAGCTGCAGCGACGGCTCGACGCTCCAGCGCTCGTTCAGGGCCGACAGGTTGTTGTACATGAACAGCAGGCCGCTGAAGGTCGGCGCCCGCTGGGTCGTCAGGTTGAAGACGTGGGTGTCGCGCACCGAGTAGAGGTTGCTGCCGATCAGCTGCGTGCCCAGGCTCCAGATGTTGCCGGTGGCCGGCTGCGCGGGCAGGGCCAGCGCCGGCACGGCGGCGATGGCGCCGACCCGCGTCATGCGCAGGTCGCCACCGATCTGCCAGCGCTCGTTCAGCGGCGTGGTCACGCCCAGCTGCGCCTGGTTGGCATAGGCCGTCGTCGTGCGCACGTAGTTGCGCAGCGTGTCGATGTCGCGCAGCGCCAGCGCGTCGCTCAGGCGCACCGGCACCGGGCCGCCGTTCGGGTCCTGGAAGAACAGCGCGTTGCCCAGCATCAGGATCGGCTGCGAGCGCCGGTCGAGCAGGAAGTTGACGGTGGTGCCGGCATTCCCTTCGGCATCGAGGTTCTGCCAGGTGCCCTGCACCGCCGCGACGTTGACCGCGCGCAGCACGGTGTCGTAGTCCAGCGAGCCCGACACGAAGGTGCCGCCGCTGAAGTAGCGCAGGTCGCTGCCGATCGCGCGGCGGTCGACCTGGCCGTCGATCTTCTGCTGGATCGTGTAGAGGCTGCCCGAGACATGCGGCGTCAGCGCGTCCGCATCGACCGACAGGCCGCCGAAGCTGCGCTTGGTCTGCTGCAGCTTGTCGGTCGGCACGCCGGCCACGGCATTGACCTTCCACTTCGGCGCGAAGCTGTAGCCGGCGGTCGCGCCGTCGAAGCGGCCGAGCACGCCGCCACCGGTCGGCGACTGGCGCCCGAGCCGGATGCTGGTACCGCGCTCGAAGGACTTGTGGTCGACGTACAGCGCCGACAGCTTGTTGCGATCGCTGCGGCCGGGCATCAGGTCGGCCGTGTAGCTGTCGCGGAAGACGAAGCGCAGGTCCTGTTCGCTGCTGCGATGGCGGTAGTTCAGGTCGAAGGTGCCGACCGCCAGCTTCTGGTCGGTGCCGGTCAGCGTCGGGTTCTGCACCAGCTCGGGCAGGCCGCTGATCGGCGAGTCGCGGAACTCCTCCGAGCGGACCTTGGACTGGCCGCCGTAGTAGTACAGGCCGGCCGAGCCGTTGACGGTCGTGGTGGTCGGCTGCTGGCGCGGCCGGTTCTCGGTCGGCGCGGTGGCCTCGGCCGGCATCGCGGCCAGCCGGGCGGCGACGCGCTGGCTGTCCGGCCCGGTCGGGTAGAGCTTCAGGAAGGTCTCGAACTCGCGCCGCGCGCGCGCCGTGTCACCGGCGTTCAGGCGTACCAGGCCGATCAGTTCCTGAGCCTCGCGCGAGGCGCGGTTGGGCGGCAGATCCAGCAGCCGGTTCAGGCGGTCCAGCGCGGTGCCGGGGTCGCGGGCCTCGTTGGCGCGGCGGGCCTCGGCCAGCAGCGCGGCGGCGGTCGCCTCGACGTCGATCGGCGTGGCGCCCTCTCCCGGTGCTCCAGATGTTCCTGGTGCGCCCACCATGGCCGGCGCCACCAGCGGCACCGTCGCCAGCGTCGCGGCCGGGAAACGCGGCTTGACGATCTCGAGCGCGCGGCGCGCCTCGGCCGGGTCGGCGAAGGGGCCGAGCTGGACCTCGTGGCGGGTGCGGCCGTCGACCTCGCGGGTGGTCGTGCGCACGTCCAGCGACTGCAGCTGCTTCGGGATCGGCGCGGCCAGCTGCACGTTCGGGTCGGTCGAGCTGAGCAGCACGATCACCGTGGTGGTCGCTGCCACGGCGGCTGCAGCGGCTTCGCTGGCGGCGGGCGCGGCGTTGGCCCGCACCCGCGAGCCCATGCCCGGCAGGACCAGCTCGATGCTGCGGTTGTCGCGGCCGCTGCGCACCCGCAGCTTGGTGGCCGGGTCGACCCGCACGATCAGCTTGCGCTGCGTCAGGCTGCCGAGCAGCGCCTCCTCGCCGATCGTCACGACCGGCAGGCCGTTGCCGGCATCGAGGCGGCGCTGGCTCGGCTGGATCGTCGCGTCGCGCAGGTCGGGCGCGTCGAAATAGACCTGGATCAGGTCGCCGGCCTTGGTGCTGACGCTGCGGCCGTAGCGGACCGGCGTCTGGAAGCGCACGCCGACGATCGCGTCGGCGCCCTCGCGGCGCAGTTCCAGGTCGTCGAGCAGCTGGGCCCGGGCGACCGCCGGGACGAACACGGCGCAGGCGGCCGCGCAGGCCAGCGCCAGCGGCGCGAACGGGAGGTGGCGGTGGGTCACGGTGTTCCTCGTGATCGGGTGGTCAGTTCCACCGGGTGTAGGTGCTGCCGAAGCTGCCCAGCGGGCGGTGACAGCCCGACATCGAGCAGTCGGTCGGGGCCGGCGTGCGGTTGCGGTGGTTCACCGCCATGCGGTCCATCGCACCCAGGAAGGCGGTGCCGCTCTGGTGACAGCCCTTGCACCAGCCCGAGCCGTTGCCCATCGAGCCGTTGTGGTTCATGGTCACGGTGGTCCAGACGGTGGTCGAGCGGTGGCAGGCGTTGCAGTCCATCGCGCTGCCGTTGAGCAGCTGCAGCCCCTCGGGGATGTGGTTGGCCGGCTTGGCCAGCGCACCGACGATGCCCTCGGCCAGGTAGGCGCCGCTGTGGCAGCTCTTGCAGGTCGCCGTGTTGACGACGCTGTGGTTCATCGTCACCGCCGTCGCGAACGCGGTCTGCGAGCGGTGGCAGGAATCGCACTTGGCCGTGGCCGCCGGCACGGGGATGTGGGTGGTCGACTTGCCACGCGCGGTCACGCCGTTGTGGCAGGTGTCGCAGGTGCCGGTGCCAACCGCGTTGGTGGGCGAATGCGCGAACGTGGCCGATGCCCACGAGGCGGTCGAGCGGTGGCAGCTCTCGCAGTTGCCGGTCACGCCCACGTGCACGCCGGTCGCCGGCTTGATCGACAGGTGGCAGGTGGCGCACTGCGCCGTCACCGTCACGCTGGTGTGCAGCCGCGCCGGGGTCCATGAGACGAAGCCGGCCTTGTGGCAGGTGTCGCAGTTGGTGATCGCCACGCCCGTCAGCGACTGGTAGGGGATGTGCGTCGCGCTGCGGCCGTCGGCTGGCGGGTAGCTGCCGTTGTGGCAGGAGCTGCACTGGTTCGTGACGACGACCTGGCTGTGCGTGAAGCGGTGCGGCTTCCAGCCGGTGGTCGTGTGGCAGGCGATGCAGTTGGTCGCCGCCACGGGGATGTGCGTCATCGGCTTGCCGGTCGCCGTGCTGCCGTTGTGGCAGGTGCTGCAGTTGGTGGCGACGGTGAAGGTGCCGTGGTCGACCTTGGTGCTGGCGGCCCAGCTGCTGGTCGACTTGTGGCAGGTGTCGCACTGCGCCGTGGTGGCCATGTGGGTTGGCGACTTGCCGCTGGCGTTGTTGCCGTTGTGGCATGACGAGCAGGTGCCGGCGACGACCATCTGGCTGTGGTTCCAGCTGCTCGGCAGCCAGGCCCGGGTGCTGTGGCAGCTGGTGCAGTTCAGCGCGCCGGTCGTGATGTGGCGGGCCGTCTTGCCGGTCGCGCTGGTGCCGTTGTGGCAGCTCGCGCAGTTGGTCGCGGCGCTGAAGGTGCTGTGGTCCGTGCCGGTGGCCGGCAGCCAGGCGGTGGTGCGGTGGCAGGTGTCGCAGCTGGCCGTGGTCGCGATGTGGTTGGACGGCTTGCCCGGCGCGTTGCGCATGTTGTGGCAGGTCGTGCAGGTGCCGCGCACGACGCCGGCATGGCTGAAGCGCGCGCCGCTGAAGGACTGGCTGTTGTGGCAGGTCTCGCACGGCGCGGTGGTCGGGATGTGGTCCGACGACTTGACCGTGTTGGTGCGGGCCAGCCGGTTGCCGGCGGTGTGGCAGGTCTGGCAGTCGCGTGGCGTGCCCTTGAACACGCCGTTGACGTGGCAGGACTCGCAGCGCTCGCGCGCGTGCGCACCGCTCAGCACGAAGCCGGTGCGGTTGTGGTCGAAGTTGCGGCCGGCCGTCTGGGCCTGCGCCGCCGGCAACAGCCCGACCAGTCCGGTCAGCAGACCGGTCAGGAACACGAGGGCACGCAACAGCTTCATGATGGACTCCGGTTGGTCCGGGCGGGCGGTGTGGTCGACGGGGTGACCGGCGGTGCGGCCGGCTGGATCGCCGGCGGCGGCGCCATGCCGCGGTTGGCGATGCGCTTCCACTGGTCGACCACGTGGCACTGCTCGCAGCGATTGCCGAAGCTGCCGTCGTGTACGTCGTCCTTGCGGTGGCAGGCGATGCAGGTGTTGCCGGTCGGCGCGACCTTCTGGCCGGCCGGCGCCGGGCGGCTGTGGCAGGCGATGCAGGCGACCTTGGCGTGTGGACCTTCGAGCCGGTAGCGGGTCTGCCGGTCGTGGTCGAAGTTCCAGATGCCCCACGAGCGCGTGTTGTGGCAGCTCTCGCAGGCCGGGCCCAGCGTCTGCTTGTGCTTGTCGGCCTTCTTGTGGCAGCTGTAGCAGTCCGACGGTGCGTCCTTGAAGCGCGCACCGGTGGTGTGGCAGTCCTTGCAGACGGTCGTGATGTGGCGGCCGGTCAGCGGGAACTTCGTCTTGGCGTGGTCGAAGCCGATGGTGGTCTTCCACGTCTTGTCGGTGTGGCAGTTCTCGCAGCGCGCGCCGAGCTGGCCTTCGTGCTTGTCGTCCTTCCTGTGACAGCTCAGGCAGTCCATCGGCGTCTTGCGCATCTCCTTCAGGCTCTTGTGGCAGGCCTTGCATTCGAGCTTGGGCACGGCATGGCCGTTGCGCAGCGGGAACTGGGTCTTGTCGTGGTCGAACTTGCCCCGGGTGGTCTTCCAGTCGCGCTCGCCGTGGCAGGCCCCGCAGTCACGGCCGAGCGTCTTCTCGTGCTTGTCGTCCTTCTCGTGGCAGCCGATGCAGTCCTTCGGTGCCTCGTTGAAGACCTGCGACTTGTGGCAGGCCTTGCACTCGGTCTCGATGTGCTTGCCCAGCAGCGGGAACTTCGTCTTGTCGTGGTCGAACTTGCCCTGGTCCTTCCAGCCACGTTCGTTGTGGCAGGCCGCGCAGTCCTTGCCCAGCGTGCCCTTGTGCTTGTCGTCCTTGACGTGGCAGCTCAGGCAGTCGCTCTTGACCGGGTTCTTGTAGAGATGGCCGGTGTGGCAGCTCTTGCATTCGAGCGGCTTGTGCTTGCCCTTGAGCAGGTACTTCGTGTCGGTGTCGTGGTTGAAGGTGCTGGGCTTCCAGGCCTTGGCGGTGTGGCAGCTCTCGCACTTCTCGCCGTACTGGCCCTGGTGGCCGCGACGGCCCTTGATGAGCTGCTCGTCGTCCTTGCGGTGACAGCCGATGCAGGTGCGCGGCGTCTCGCGGTAATTGGTGTCGCGGTGGCAGTCGCCGCACTTGGCGTCGGCGTGCCTGTCCTTCAGCGCGAAGCGGGTCTTGTCGTGGTCGAAGGTGGTCTTCTTCCAGTCGTTCTCGCTGTGGCAGTCGGCGCATTTCGGGCCGAGCGAGCCCTTGTGGGTGTCGTCCTTCCTGTGACAGCCCAGGCAGTCCTGCGGCGCCTCGCGCCACTTCTTGCCGGCCACGTGGCAGCTCTTGCATTCGGTCTTCACGTGCGCGCCGCGCAGCGCCCAGTCGGCCAGGCCGGTGTGGTCGAAGGCCTTCGGATCGAACTCGACGATGCGGGCGTTGCGGCCCTTGTGGTCGGTGTGGCAGTCGCGGCAGGCGGTCGGCTGCGCGGCCAGCTTGCGGCCGTGGAAGCCGGCCTTGTCGCGCACGTCCGCGCCGATGTCCTTGTGGCAGTCGCTGCACAGGCGGTCCTGCGCGGCGCGGTCGAACTTGACGTGGCAGTTCTTGCAGTCGGCCTCGGCCTTGACGTGCGACTGCGTCAGCTTGCCCGGCGCCAGCACCGACTCGATGCCCTGCGCGCGCGCACCGCCCGCCAGCAGCGTCAGCAGCGCGAACAGCGCCAGCAGCGGCAGGAAACCCGGCAGCCGAAGGCAGGTGCGGCGCACATCGATCATCAGTACGCGTGGACCGCGACCACGTGCACGACGCCCGCGATCACCAGCAGGAACACAAAGGGGATGTGGGCCACGTGCCAGAGCGCGAAGACCCGCTCCCAGGCCGCGAACATCGCCACCCGCATCACGCCGACGAAGTAGCTCACCAGCGCACGACGCAGCTGGCGCTGGCGATGGCGCAGCAGCGCCGGCTGCCAGTTCTGCGTGCGCGCCAGGATGCGCAGGCCGAGGCGGGCCTCGCGCTGGACCTTCACGCGCACCAGCCAGCTGCGCACCGGCAGCACCAGCAGCAGGCGCAGCCAGTGGCGCCAGGCGGCGGCCTTGACGGCCCCGCGCTCGACCGCGTCGGCCTCGAAGGCGTCGAGCGTTTCCTGCAGATGCGGCGCGAACCACAGCACCGATCGATGCGAGCCGTCGAAGCCCATCTGCCGCCGCAAGTCGCCCAGGGCGTTGCGTTCTGCGACCAGGCCGCGATTGATCCGCACATACAGGAAACGCCCGACGATCCCGCTGGCCGCCACGATGCACATGCTGTAGAGGGCCGCCGCCGCGTTCAGCGAACCGGCCTTGAAGCCGCAGTGCAGCAGCACCAGCAGCGGACCGCCGATGCCCAGCACCATGTGGCCGGCCAGCCAGACCTTGGGCGAGCCCCAGTCGCGCATCGCGCGGATGTGCTTGCGCAGCGGGTAGAGCAGCAGCAGCAACATCATCGAGCCGCCGGCCACGCCCATCCAGTAGCCGATCTCGCCGTCGGTCGGGACCCAGCCGCGCCGGCTGACCTCCCAGGTCACCCCCAGCAGGGCGCCCAGGACCAGCAGCACCGTGGTGTTGCGGGCACCCCGGCGCGCGGCCGGGCGGGCATCGGTCGATGCCGCAGCGGCGCGGGAGGCAGAGGGGGCAGACAGCAGAGTGGTCACGATCGGATCCCGGAAGGTTTGAACAGCCCCCGTTTGGGGACTTCACCCAACCCAAAATGATGGAATGGAACGATTTCCCAGGATCCTATCGGCTGCGCATGAAACTTGGCTGAAAGGCGCCGTGAGCAAAAGTAAGCTGGTTACGCCCACAAAACCCATCTGAACGTGGGATCCAAGCCCTCGATCCGGACCCGAAACGTCAAAATTCGCGCAAGATTGCTGCAATGCAGCAGGATCCGGCGTGTTTTTCGTCACGGATCGGGTCGCCAACGTGGGTGTGGCAAAGGGTGTACTGACCCAGATGGGTCCACCCAGATGAGGGACGCCGGATGCGCCTGTTACAGGTTCACGCAGCGGCGCCGGGACGCTCGGCCACGCGCACGCCGTGGCGGCCGGACTGCTTGACCGCATAACAGGCCAGATCGGCCGCGTGCATCAGCGCATCGGGCTCGCGCAGCGGCGGCTCGATGATGACCACGCCGACGCTGGCACCGACCCGCAGCGGTTCCAGATCGCCCCAGGGCAGGCGGATCTGCTCGACCGCCCGCTGCAGCTTGTGGGCCAGCCGTTCGGCGGCGACCGGGTCGCAGCCCTCCAGCAGCACGGCGAACTCGTCGCCGCCCAGCCGCGCGACACATTCGTCGCGACGCAGGCTGCCACCCAGCGTGCGCGCCACCGTGCGCAGCATCTCGTCGCCGGCGGCGTGGCCGCCCTGGTCGTTGACCTGCTTGAACAGGTCCAGGTCGATGAACAGCAGCGCCGCGGTCGGCCAGGACTGGCCCAGGCGTTCGGCCTGGCGCTGGCCCTCGACCAGCTGCGCCAGCGAACGCTCGAAATGGCGCCGGTTGACCAGCCCGGTCAGCCCGTCGTGGCTGGCGCTCCAGGCCAGCTCGCGCTGCTGGGCCCGCTCCTGCGTGACATCGCGCAGCAGCCAGATCGTGCCGGCGGTCGGATCCTCCGCGTCGACCGGCTGACCGGTCAGCTCGCCCAGGAAGCGGCTGCCGTCGCGGCGCACGAACTCGTGGTCGCCGCTGTAGGGCCGGCCCTCGTCGAAGGCCAGCGCGACCCGCGGACCCAGCCCGGCGTAGTCGGCGTCGGAGGCATAGATCAGCCGGGCCGACTCGCCGACCAGTCCGCCCGGCGGGTGGCCGAACATCCGGCAGAACTCGTCGCTGACCAGCTCGAAGTTGCGCGAGCGGGTGAAGGCCAGCCCGATCGGCGCGGTGCTCATGACCGATCGCAGCTTGACCAGCAGCTCGGCGTTGCTGGCCTCGGCCCGGGCCTGTTCGTGCAGCGCACCGCGCAGCGCCTGTTCCAGTTCGCCGACCTCGCCGCGCGCACCGGGCCAGCCCTGGTCCAGCGGCGGGCCACCCGGACCGAGCGCGCGGGTGCGCTGTTCGAGCCGGTCGAGCGGGCGCAGCAGGTGGGTCAGCCAGAGCCACAGCAGCGCCATCGCCAGCAGGGCAACCGCCGCACCGTAGGCGATGGCCTCGCGTACGCCGGAGCGCACGCCGCCCAGCAGCGCATCGGTGTTGGCGATGCGGAAGACCATCCAGTCCGGCCCCGGCACGCCGGCCGCCGCGACGACATAGCCGCTGTCGCTGTAGGCCTCCGGCAGCGGTTCGACCGGCCGGCCGGCGCGGACCCAGCGGGCCGCCGCGACGCGCAGGCCTGGCACCTCGTCGATCGGCCGCAGGATCACGGCCGGATCCGGGTGGGCCAGCACCAGCCCGCCGGCATCGGTGATGACGGTCTGCATGACCCCGGTCCCTTCGGACTCGCTGCCGCCCAGGCCATAGAGCAGGTCGCGCGAGTTCAGCCTCAGGGTGCCCAGCAGCACGGCGCGCAGCGTGCCGTCCTCGCCCAGCACCGGCATCGTCAGGGCGACCAGCGCCTCGCGCGAGACCCGGCCGATCAGCGGTTCGGAGACGATCGGCCGGACCTGGCCGACGGTGGCGCGGAAATAGGGTCGGTCGTCCAGCCGGGTGTCGGGGTGGAGGATGGCAGCGCCGTCGCGCAGCACCAGCACGCGGCCGTCGAGATCGACCAGCGCGATGGTGGCGAACAGCGTGGCGAGCACCTGGCGCTGGGCCATGTAGCGCTGCTGGGCCTCGCGGTCGCGCAGCACGCGCTGGTCGACCGGCTGGGCCGCCGCGCGCAGCGCCAGCTGCAGCCGGACGACACGGTCGCGCAGCAGCACGGCCAGGTGATCGACGTTGGCGGCCTCGTTGTCGAGCACCGCCTGTTCGGTGTTGCGGGCCCCGTGCGCCAGCACGGCGGCGGTCACGGCGATGACGCTGATGGCGATCAGCAGGCCGCAGGCCAGCGCCAGCCGCAGGCGCAGCGAGCCGAACCATTGCGGCAGGCGCTCGCGGGCGCGGCCCGGCCAGCCCGGTCGGGCGTCGGGTTGGAACAGGGCCAGGGCGGCGCGGCGGAGGTCGGTCCAGCGAAACACGGCCGGGAGTCTAGGCGCGCCCGGCGCCGATCAGACCAGCTTGAAGCCCGCCACCGTGTCATCCAGCCGGTCGCCTTCCGCACTCAGCGCGTTCGAGGCGGTCGCCATCTGGTCGACCAGGCGGTGGTTCTCCTGGGTCAGCTCGCCGAGGCGACGCAGCTCGGCCAGGATTTCCTGCGAGCTGTTCTGGCCGGCGCGGGTCAGCGCGACGATCTGCTGCATCTCGTCGTGGATGCGGCTGACCTGGCTGTCGGTCTGGCGCAGCGCCTGCGACGCTTCGCCGGCCAGCACGTGGCCCTGCGCGATGTCGTCGGTCGAGCCGGAAATGATCTCGCCGATGCGGCGGGCCGACTCGGCACTGCGGCCGGCCAGGCTGCGCACTTCCTGCGCCACGACCGCGAAGCCGCGCCCGGCCTCGCCGGCCTTGGCCGCCTCGATCGACGCGTTCAGCGCCAGGATGTTGGTGCGGAAGGCCAGGTTGTCGATCAGCGCGACGATCTCGACGATCTCGCGGCTGCGCTGCTGAAGCGCCTGCATGCGGGCATCGAGCTGGGCCATCTGGTGGCGCGCGTGCGCGGCGTCCAGTCGCATGCGCTGGACCACCGCCTCGGCCTCGTCGACCCGCAGGCCGCTGGCGTCGAGCTGCTCGATGTACTGGCCGACACCGGCCAGCACCTGGTCGATCGCGGCAGCCGCATCGGCCGTGCGGCGGGCCAGGTCGTGGTTGCCGGCGGCGATCTCGCGTGAGGCATGGGACGACGCCGCCACGCCCTGCCGCACGACCGCGAACAGGTCGGCCAGCCGGCCGAGCGACTGGCCCAGCGAATGCATCGCGTGGGCCACCTCGTCGCGGCCCCAGGGCTGCGGGCGCATGCTGAGGTCACCGGTCGCCATGCGGCCGACCTGTTCCTTCAGATGGGCCAGGCCGCCGTGGGTGACCCGGTAGAACGACATCAGCATGTAGATGGCCAGCGCCAGGCAGGTCCCGATCGCCGCCAGCAGCATCGTGACGTGCTCGGCGTCGAGGCCGTCGTACAGCAGCAGCGGCTCCAGCGCGAACACCAGCGGCAGCACGAAGGCACCGGCCAGCAGCGTCGCCTTGCCGCGCACCGACAGCGCCCGCATCACGCGCACGCCCGGCGCATAGATGCCGTGGTAGCGGAAGAAGTTGCGCAGCGTGTTGCCGCGCGCCGCCGGCGCGGGTCGAGCCGGGGCCTCGGCGGTGTCAGACGCGCCGGTTTCAGGGGTCGGCTGACCCAGCTCGGGCGGGGATGGCGCCACTAGGTTCATCGTCATCCGGTGTCCTCGGTGGAGAGGTGGGGCCCTTGCACGCACGAGGCGTCCACAAGGATCCGATGAACGGATTCTTCCGCCAGGTGGGGCCAGGAAAACCTGAGAAGTAAACGGTTCCGCCGGCCGATATCCGGTCATTGGCTGAGGTCTTCACCGAACACAGTACGTCCTGAGCGCTTCGGCATGCCTGTCTTGCGGGCAGCCCCGACGCGACCTGACGACAACGACTTTTTCAGATGGAGCACGCCCCGATGGTCAAACGCACACGTTCCTGGCGGGCGCTCCCGAGCGGGGTGACACGTTGAACCAGGACACGACCTCGAACCCGGCGGCAAGCCGGTCCGGCGGCGGCATCGACCCGATGGCGCTGGCGGGTTCCCTGGCCACGGCGGCCGCCTGCGCGGTCCTGGCGGCCGCCGACCCGGGCTGGCCCGTGGCCACCGGCGTGGCGCTGGCCGGCGCAGTCGTCACCGGCTGGCTGGTGCAGCGCCGCCACGCGGCGCCGCTCCGGTCGACCGGCCGTGGCGAGACGGACAGCGGCGCGCGGCTGATGGTCAGCCGTGTCGTGCCGGTCTGGAAACGCCACATCGAGGCCTCGCGCAACGAGGCCGGCAAGCAGATCGATGCGCTGCTGCAGTCCTTCTCCAGCCTGTCGGACGGCCTGTCGGTGGCCGCCCGCGAGGTCGAGGGCAGCTCGCTGAGCCTGCGCGCCGGCACCACCGACGAGCTGGTGGAGGTCCACCAGGGCGCCATCGCCGGCCTGCTGGAGCCGATGCAGGAGGCGACCCGCCAGCGCAGGGCGATGCTCGACGACGTGATCAGCCTGCACGAGGAACTCGACGCGCTGCAGCGGCTGGTCAAGGACGTGCGCCAGATCGCCGCCAACACCGGCCTGGTCGCGCTGAACGCCTCGATCGAGGCCCACCGCGCCGGTCGCGAAGGCCAGGGCTTCGCGGTCGTGGCCCAGGAGGTCCGCTCGTTGGCCGGCCAGTGCGAGCGCAACGGCGCGCAGCTGGCCACGCGGATCCAGAAGCTGGCCGAACGGATCGAGAAGTCCCGCAACCAGGCGATCGCGCAGACCCGCTCCGACGAGGAGATCGAGCTGCGCGCCCGGCTGCAGGCCCGCGACGTGGTGGCCGTGCTGGTGCGCGACCTGTCGACCTCGCTGGCCTCGTCGCGCGAGCTGCAGACGCTCAGCGTGCAGCTCGGCCAGGACCTCGAACAGATCTTCGTGGGCTTCCAGTTCCAGGACCGGTTGACGCAGATGCTCGATGCCATCGGCAACGACATGCAGCGTTTCGCCGGCTGGATCGAGACCCACGAGGGTGCGTCGCATGCCGACGCGGCGCGCTGGCTGGAAGACCTCGAACGGACCTACACGATGGAAGAACAGCGCAACCACCACCACGGCACCGTGGACATCCAACGCAACAGCGGCGTCGAGTTCTTCTGAACCCCCCGCAGCCAACCTCAACGACAAGGAGAACTGCCATGGGCAGCAAGAACGTGATGGTCATCGACGACTCCAGCAGCTTCCGCACCGTGGTCGCGCTGGCCCTCAAGCGCGTCGGCTATGCCGTCGTCGAGGCCAGCGACGGCCAGGACGCGATGCGCAAGCTGGGCACCCAGCCCGTGGACCTGCTGGTCTGCGACGTGAACATGCCCGGCATGGACGGCCTGAGCTTCGTGCGCCAGCTGCGCACCCAGCCGAAACACGCCCGCACGCCGGTGGTGATGCTGACCACCGAGACCAGCGAGGCCAAGAAGGCCGAAGGCCGCGCCGCCGGTGCCAACGCCTGGATCACCAAGCCCTTTCAGCCGTCCAAGCTGGTCGAGCTGGTCACCTCGTTCTTCAAGGAGTAAGTCGACATGAGCAAGACCGTCATGGTCGTGGACGATTCGAGCAGCTTCCGCACCGTCGTGAAGCTGGCGCTGCAGAAGGCCGGCTACGCGGTCGTCGAGGCCGGCGACGGCAAGGACGCCGTGACCAAGCTCAACGGCCAGAAGATCAACCTGATCGTGTGCGACGTGAACATGCCGCAGATGGACGGGCTGACCTTCCTGCGTCACATCAAGACGCTGGCGAGCTACAAGTTCACCCCGGTGATCATGCTGACCACCGAGAGCCAGGAGTCCAAGAAGGCCGAGGGCCGCGCCGCCGGTGCGCGCGCCTGGATCACCAAGCCCTTCCAGCCGTCGCAGCTGGTCGAGGCGGTCAACAAGCTCTGCGTCTGAGGCGAGCGATGACCGCAACGCAGCACGCCCTGCACGGCGAACTCGACATCCAGCAGGCCCAGGCCCAGCGCGAGGCGCTGCTCGCGGCGGTCGCCGCGACGCCGGCCGGTGAGGACCTGCTGCTCGACCTGGCCGACATCAACGCCTGCGACAGCACCGGCGTGCAGCTGCTGCTGTCGACCCGCAACACGCTGAAGCCGGCCGGTGCGCAACTGCGCATCGTCCAGTCCAGCGCGGTGGTGCGCGAGGTGCTGCAGACCTATGGCCTGCAGTCGCTGCTCGACCCCTCGGCCCCACGGGCCTGAATCCGGGACACCCGATGAACGACGACGACGACATCCTGGCCGCAGCACGCGACGGCTTCCTCGAAGAGGCCGACCAGCTGCTGCAGCAGTTCGAGGACGCGCTGCTCGGGCTCGAATCCGCGCCCGATGACCACGAGCTGCTGAACGCCGCGTTCCGCGCCGCCCACACCATCAAGGGCACCGCCGGCCTGTTCGGCTGCGAGGCCGTGGTCGCCTTCACCCACGAGGTCGAGACGCTGATGGAGTCGCTGCGCAGCGACACCCTGGCCTTCGGTGATGCCGTGGCCGCCGCGCTGCTGCAGTCGCGTGACCAGATGGGCCGGCTGCTGCAGGAAGTGCGCGCCGGCCGTCAGGGCCTGGACGACTGCGATGCCGACGTGCAGGCCCACAGCCGCACGCTGGGCGCCGAGCTGCGTCGCCTGATGGGCCAGCAGGCCGGCACCGCCGGCGGTCCGCTGGCCGATCCGGAGGCCGATCCGGACGCCGTCTCGGCGACCTATGGCGAGGACCACCAGGGCCGCGCCGCCAGCGCCGAACTGGCCGGGTTGTCCGACCTGGCGGTGCTGGCCGACCGTCCGGGCCAGGGCCTGTGGCTGCTGTCGCTGCGCTTCGGCGCCGACGTGCTGCGCAACGGCCTGGACCCGCTCGCCTTCATCCGCTACCTGGCCACGGTCGGCACGGTCCGCGCCATCGACACGGTGGCCGACACGGTCCCGCCGCTGGCGGCGCTGGACCCGGAGAACTGCCACCTCGGCTTCGAGATCCGGCTGGAGAGCGAGGCCACGCAGACCGCCATCGAGCAGGTGTTCGAGTTCGTGCTGGACGACTGCTCGCTGGAGATCCTGCCGCCCGAGGCCGACACCCAGGCCCATGACGCGCTGCTGGACCGCCGCAGCGGCGGCGAGCCCGAGGCCCGTCGCGCGCTGCTGCAGCGCTGGCTGGCGCTCGGCATCGTGCTGCCGCTGCGCCGCACCGACAGCGCCCAGGCGCTGGCGCTGACCGAGGTCCTCGACGTGCTCGACGCGGTCGAGGCCGGCGGCCCCGGGGCGGCCGTCGCACCGGTCGACATCGAACGTCGCGGCGGCAAGCCCGAGCGTCGCCAGGCCGCGCCCGATCGCCGCACCGACAAGCGCGGCGACGAGAACCGCTACCTGCGCGTCAGTGCCGACAAGCTCGATCACCTGATCGACCTGATCGGCGAGCTGGTGATCGCCGGTTCGGGCGCCCAGCTGGTCGCGCAGCGCGAGAACTCGCCCGGCTTCATCGAGGCCGCGCAACGCATCCACGACCTCGTGCAGGAAGCCCGCGACGGCGCGCTGAGCCTGCGCATGGTGCCGATCGGCGAGACCTTCGCGCGCTTCCAGCGGGTCGTGCGCGACGTCAGCAAGTCGCTCGGCAAGGACGTCGCGCTGGAGATCACCGGCGGCGACACCGAACTGGACAAGGCGATGGTCGAGTCGATCGCCGACCCGCTGATGCACCTGGTCCGCAACAGCCTGGACCACGGCATCGAGTCGGCCGACGACCGTGTCGCCAACGGCAAGCCGGCACGCGGCCGGCTGGCACTGAACGCCTATCACGAGAGCGGCCAGATCGTCATCGAGGTCAGCGACGACGGCCGCGGCCTGGCACGTGACCGCATCTTCGCGAAGGCCGTCGAACGCGGCCTGGTCGCCGAGGACGCGGTGCTCAGCGATGCCGAGGTCAACCACCTGATCTTCGCGCCCGGCTTCTCGACCGCCGAGAAGGTCACCGACATCTCCGGCCGTGGCGTCGGCATGGACGTGGTCAAGCGCAACATCGACGCGCTGCGCGGCCACATCCACATCGCCAGCGCGGTCGGTCGCGGCACCACGATGCAGATCCGCCTGCCGCTGACGCTGGCGATCATCGACGGCTTCCTGACCAGCATCGGCGACGTCCACTACGTGCTGCCGCTGGAGACCGTGGTCGAGTGCATCGAGACCCCGCCGGCCTGCCGCAGCGATGCCGACACGCGCCTGAGCGGCTGCTTCGACCTGCGCGGCGAGGTGCTGCCGTGGGTCGACCTGCGCACCTGCTTCGGCGTGGCCGGCACCCGGCCGCAGCGCCAGAGCATGCTGCTGGTGCGCACGGCCACCGGCAAGGTCGGCCTGATGGTCGACCGCCTGCTGGGCGAGCACCAGACCGTGCTCAAGCCGCTCGGCCGGATCTTCCAGCACCTGCCCGGCATCGCCGGCTCGACCATCCTCGGCAGCGGCGAAGTCGCGCTGGTGGTCGACGTGCCCAGCCTGATGGTCCACGTGACGCCGCAGCGCGGCCACCTGGCCAACGCCCTGTCCCAAGCCTGACGGACCGCCCCGAGACGGCCCGCAGACGATGCCCCACCCTGCCCCACACGAGACACGGACACCCGACATGCCGCAAGCCCGAAACACCCCTCCCGATGCGATGCAGCGACTGAGCAGCGCCACCGCCCTGCTCGCCCCGCTCGCCGCACTGGGCGCCGGTCATGCCGGCGTGTTGAGCCCGACGCTGGGCGGCGGCCTGCTGGCGCTCGCCGCCGCCGCGCTGGCCGGCGTCTCGACCTGGGCGGCGCGACAGGCCGGTGACCGTGCCGAGGCGGCACGGGCCGCGCTGCAGGCCGAGGCGGCCGCGCAGTCCGACCAGCTCGTCACGCTGCAGGCCGCGCACGACGAGAACGCCGACCGCGCCGACCTGCTGCAGCAGCTGATCACCAGCAGCACCAGCGCGGTGGGCGCCTGCAGCGAGGACGGCACGCTGCGGCTGGTCAACCCGGCCCTGCAGCAGCTGCTCGACCAGGTCCAGGCCCGCCGCCCCGGTGCCCGCGCCGGCAACGCCCGCACCGACTGGGTGGGTCAGCGACTGAGCCAGCTGTTCGGCCCGGCCGGCACGCTGATCGACCTGAAGGCCACCAGCCAGCAGGTCGACGCCTACGGCCTGACGCTGGCCCTCACGCTCAAGCCGCTGCACGACGCCGCCGGCCAGGGCGCCGGCCTGCTGTGCGAATGCCGCGACCTGACGGCCGGCCTGCGCGAACAGGCCGAGGCCCAGGCCCGTGCGGCCACCGAGCTGGCCGAACGCCATGCCGCACTGCGCATCCGCCAGGCCCTCGACGCCGCCGCGATGCCGGTGCGCATCGCCGATGCCGACGGCACCATCGTCTACCTCAACGACGCGCTGCGGCAGATCCTGCGCCGCGACGCCGCCGCCTTCCGCCAGGACCTGCCGGGCTTCGATCCGGAGGCCGTGCTGGGCGCCTCGGTGGGCGTGTTCTACAAGGACCCGCAAGCGGCGGTCGCCCGCCTGCGCGGCCTGACCCAGCGGGTCCAGACCCGCATGGTGCTGGGCGGCAGGACCTACGAGGTCATCACCACGCCGGTGCGCGACGCCAGCGGCCAGACGCTCGGCAGCGTCGGCCAGTGGGCCGACCTGACCGACCAGCTGGCGGCCGAACAGGCGCTGACGCGGCTGGCCGAATCGGCCGCTGCCGGCGACTTCTCGGCCCGTGTCTCGCTGGAGCGCGCCGAAGGTTTCTATCGCAGCCTCGGCGACATGCTCAACGAGGTCATGGGCGGCGTCGGCCTGACGCTCAGCCAGGTGCGCGAAGCGGCCGAGCGCCTGTTCGATCGCGGCCTCGCAGGTCAGCGGCACGTCGCAGTCGCTGGCGCAGTCGGCCTCGGAACAGGCCGCCAGCATGGAAGAGACCAGCGCCTCGCTGCAGGAGATGGCCGGCAGCGTGTCGGAGAACACCCGCAGCGCCCGCCAGACCGACGAGATCGCCACCCGCGCGGCGCAGGAAGCGACCCAGGGCGGCAGCGCGGTGCTGAAGACCGTCGACGCGATGAAGGCGATCGCCACGCGCATCTCGATCATTGACGACATCGCCTACCAGACCAACCTGCTGGCCCTGAACGCCGCGATCGAGGCGGCCCGTGCCGGTGACCACGGCAAGGGCTTCGCGGTCGTCGCCGCCGAGGTCCGCAAGCTGGCCGAACGCAGCCAGGTCGCCGCCCGCGAGATCGGCGAGCTGGCCAGCAACAGCGTCGGCATGGCCGAACAGGCCGGCTCGCTGCTGCAGCAGATGCAGCCGTCGATCGCCCGCACCAGCGCGCTGGTGCAGGACATCGCGCGGGCCTCGCAATCGCAGGCCGACCAGGTCAGCCAGCTGCATGCGGTGATGGACCAGGTCAGCCACGCCACCCAGATCAACGCCGCGTCGGCCGAGGAACTGTCGGCCACCGCCGACCAGCTCGACGACGAGGCCAGCCAGCTGCAGCACCTGATCTCGCAGTACCGACTCCAGGACGCCTCCGCACCCGCCGCTGCAGGCCGACGCGGCACCGCCGCGCGCGCCCACGCCGCGGTGTCGGCCTGAACCTTCACGCAACGCCCCCGTTCCGCACCGTCTGCACCCTTTTCAAGAAAGACGCCCATGACCCAGAAGACTGCCTCCGCCCATCGGCCGCCGCGTCTGTTCGCGCCGGTCGACCCGCTGCTCCAGCGCATGACGCTGGGTGCCAAGTTCGCGCTCGTCGCGACGGTGCTGACGGTGCCGCTGCTGGGCCTGCTGGCCTCGGTGGTGGTCAAGCAGAACGCCGACCTGGACTACACCCGCGGCGAGCTGCAGGCCACGCCGGTGGCCAACGAGCTGATCGACATCTACGACCCGGTGCGGGCCTACAAGTCGGCGCTGACGCTCGGTCAGGCGCACGTGAAGGGCTCGGAGGAACTGATCGCCCGGCAGCACAAGCAGCTCGGCGACGACCTGGCCGCCGTCGACAAGGCACTGGAGAGTTCCAGCATTGGCCATGACCCGGCCTTCGCCGGGCCGTGGAAGGAGACGCGCGTCCAGATCGAGCAGTTCCAGCGCCTGACGCCGCAGACCGACGTGGCCACGCTGGAGTCGAGCTACCTGGCGCTGACCGATCGGCTGTCGCGCCTGACGCATGACGTGCTCGACCGCTCGGGCGTGCTGCTCGAACCCGATGCCGGCCCCTACTTCCTGCAGGACATCGCCTTCAACCGCATCGTGCCCTTCCTGGACGCGATCTCGATGCTGCGCGACCAGGCCGTCAATGCGGCCGTCGAAGGCCAGATGTCGGCCGAGGAAGTCGCCACGCTGCGCACCATGCTGCACGAGGTCGACGCGACCGATTCGGCCGTGCGCCGCGACGTCGCCGCCTACGAACGCAGCGGCCAGCCGGCACCCAAGGGCTGGAAGGAAGCAGCCGACGCGATCGACCGCTTCAAGGCCGACATCCGCACCCTCGCGGTGGTCGGGCCGACCCGGGTGTCGGCCGATGCGCTGTTCACCAACAGCGTGGCGATGCAGGAAAAGATCTTCGCCTTCCACGACAACGCGGTCGATGCGCTGAACGAGCAGCTGACCGCGCGGGTCGAGCGCATCAGCCGCGAACGCGCCGTGATGATCGGCCTGTCGGTCCTCGGCCTGCTGGCCGCGCTCTACCTCTACACCGCCACGGTCGGCTCGATCCGCCGCTCGGCCCGGCAGCTGCAGGACGACGCCGGCCGCATCGCCGCCGGCGCGCTGGACCAGCCGGTCAACGCCGCCGGCCGCGACGAGTTCGCCCAGATCGCGCAGTCGTTCGAACAGGCCCGCAGCACGCTGACCCGCCTGATCGGCGAGATGAACAGCATGGCCGCCGCCCATGACCAGGGCGAGATCGACGCGACGATCGACGCCGGCCGCTACAGCGGCGACTACGCCAGCATGGCCGACGGCATCAACACGATGGTGGCCAGCCACCTCGACATGAGCCGCCAGGCGCTGGGTGTCGTGCAGGCCTTCGGCCACGGCGACTTCGAGCAGCCGCTGGCCCGCCTGCCGGGCAAGAAGGCCTTCGTCAACGACGCGATCGAGCCGGTGCGCGAGCGCCTGCGCGATGCCGCCGCCGCCGCCGCCGAGAACCTGCGCATCCGCATGGCGCTGGACGGCGTGCCCAGCGCGGTGCTGATCGCCGATGCCGACGGCGTGATCCGCTACGGCAACCACTCGGTCACCGCCCTGCTCGGCCGCATCGAGTCGGACATCCGCACCCGCCTGCCGAACTTCACCGCCAGCCAGGTGGTCGGCCAGACCTTCGACATCTTCCACGCCAACCCGGCGCACCAGCGCCGCATGATCGACGGCCTGAGCGCGACCCACCGCGCGCAGATGAAGTTCGGTGACCGCACCATCGCGCTGGCCGCCAGCCCGATCGCCGACCCGAAGGGCAACCGTGTCGGCACGGTGCTCGAATGGCTCGATCGCACCGAGGAAGTCAAGCTGGAGGAGTCGGTGACTCAGGTGGTCCAGGGCGCCGCACGCGGCGACTTCGGCAACCGCATCGACACGACCGGCGCGACCGGCTTCTTCAAGACGCTGGGCGACGGCATCAACACCGTCGTCAGCACGACCGAGTCCAACCTGAACGTCTTCAGCGACGCGCTGACCCGCATCTCCGACGGTGACCTGAGCCAGACGGTCGACGGCGAGTTCGAAGGCATCTTCGAGCGCCTGCAGGGTGACCTGAACCAGATGATTGCGCAGCTGGTCACGACCATCGCGCAGGTCAACGCGGCCAGCCAGTCGCTGACCGCTGCGGCCAACCAGGTCTCGAGCACGTCGCAGTCGCTGTCGCAGTCGGCGTCCGAACAGGCCGCCAGCATCGAGGAGACCAGTGCCTCGCTGCAGGAGATGGCCTCGTCGGTCAAGCAGAACGCCGACAACGCCCACATGACCGACGGCATGGCCACGCAGGCCGCCCGCGAGGCCGGCGATGGCGGCGAGGCCGTGTCGCGCACCGTCGAGGCGATGAAGGCGATTGCCACGCGCATCTCGATCATTGACGACATCGCCTATCAGACCAACCTGCTGGCGCTGAACGCCGCCATCGAGGCGGCCCGTGCCGGTGACCACGGCAAGGGCTTCGCGGTGGTCGCCGCCGAGGTCCGCAAGCTGGCCGAACGCAGCCAGGTCGCCGCGCAGGAGATCGGCCAGCTCGCAGGATCCAGCGTGACGATGGCCGAGAAGGCCGGCTCGCTGCTCTCGCAGATGGTCCCGTCGATCAACAAGACCAGCGAGCTGGTGCAGGAGATCGCCGCCGCCTCGGGCGAACAGGCCGAGAGCGTCACGCAGATCAATGCCGCGATGGAACACGTCAACGGCTCGACCCAGCAGAACGCGTCGGCCGCCGAGGAGCTGTCGGCCACTGCCGAGGAGCTGTCGGCCCAGGCCACGCAGCTGCAGGAACTGATGGCCTTCTTCCGGCTGCAGTCCGATGCGATGGCACAGGCCGGCGTCGCGCCGGCACCGGTCAAGGCGCGTCGCCATGCGCCGGCCGCCGTCAGTGGTCACGCCAGCGCACCGCTCGGCGGCGCCAAGCCGCGCAAGAGCGCCGCCGCGCCGGCCCGTCCGGCCGCTTCGGGTGGCTCGGCCGTGACCTGGGCCGACGTGATCGACGAAGCCGCGTTCACGCGCTTCTGAACCTGGCCCGACAACCCGAGACCGGAGCGACGCCGATGAGCGCCACGATGAACCAGGACGGCACCGACCCGGCCGGCCAGCTGTTGCGGCTGGCCCTGGGTGACCAGCGTTATGCGGTCGCCATCGAGCAGGTGCGCGAGATCCTCAAGCTGACCACGCTGACGGCGCTGCCGCTGATGCCGGCCTTCGTCTGCGGCGTGATGAACCTGCGCGGCGCCGTCGTGCCGGTGATCGACCTGGCGGCCCGGCTGGGCCTGGGCCGGGCCACCCGCAGCCGCCGCAGCTGCGTCGTGATCGTCGAGAGCCACGACGAACACAGCCAGCGGCCGCAGACCCTGGGCCTGCTGGTCGATGCCGTGCACGAGGTGGCCGAACCGCCGGCCGCCGGCCTGGAGCCGGTGCCGCCGCTGGGCACCGCCGTGCCCGGTCATTTCCTGGCCGGCTATGCCCGCCTGCGCGGCGAGGTCACGCCGGTGCTGGCCCTGGCCCAGGTGCTCGACGAGAGCGCGCTGGGCGCGGAGATCGTCGCGCATTCGCAGCCGGCGTCCGCGCATCGCGTGGCGTCGTCGAGCCAGCGGCTGGTGGCCGCATGAGCTTGTCCCAGGGCTCCTTCGAGGCCGTCGTCGGCCTGTTCGAGAAGGTCTCGGGCATCCGGCTGGTGGCCGCCAAGAAGCCGCTGGTCGAAGGCCGCCTGCAGCGTCTGGCCCAGCAGGCCGGACATGCCCGGCTGGACGACTACGTGCACCAGCTGATCCACGCGGCCACGCCCGACGAGATCACCCGCGTGGTCGACAAGCTGACGACCAACGAGACCTACTTCTTCCGCGAGCCGCAGCACTACGACCACCTGAAGGCGCAGCTGCCCGCGCTGCTGCAGCGCCTGGCCGGCCAGCCGCTGCGGGTCTGGAGCGCGGCCAGCTCGTCCGGCGAGGAGGCCTACAGCCTGGCCATGCTGCTGGACGAGGAGATCGGCGAACGCGCGCGCTGGGAGATCGTCGGCACGGACCTGTCGACGCAGATGGTCCAGCACGGCAAGCGCGCGCTCTACACGATGGACAGGGCCCGCAACCTGAGCCCGGCACGCCTGAAACGCCATTGCCTGCGCGGCACCGGCGAATACGACGGCCATGTGCTGGTGCAGCGCCACCTGCGCGAGCACGTCTCGTTCGGCCCGGCCAACCTGATGCGCGACCTGCCCCGCACGCTGGGCAGCTTCGACGTGATCTTCCTGCGCAACGTGCTGATCTATTTCGATCCGCCCGCCAAGGCCGCCATCGTGCGGCGGGTGCTGGGCCAGCTCAAGCCCGACGGACTGCTGTACACCGGCCATGCTGAATCCCTCGCCAACCTCGACCTGCCCGTCCGGGCCGTCGCCACCGCCGTCTATGCACACGCGACGTGAAGCCCACGCGCACCAGCATCGACGCGTGCCCGCCAACCTGCCGACCGGCGTGGTCGCGCGGGCGCAGCCGGGCACGGACCTGCTGCTGATGCCCGGCCAGCTCTACTTCGGCAACCAGCCGGCCAGCCTGCGCACGCTGCTCGGGTCCTGCGTGGCGATCACGCTGTGGCATCCGAAACGTCGCATCGGCGGCATGTGCCACTACCTGCTGCCCGACCGCAACGTGGTCGAGGCCACGCTGCGCGACGGTCGTTATGCCGCCGAGGCCGTGGCGCTGCTGGTCGAGGCCATCGCGCATGTTGGCACGCGACCGGACGAATACGAGGCCCATCTCTACGGCGGCGCCGACACCTTGCCCGACCACCTCGCGCACAAGCCCAACGTGGGCGTGCGCAACATCGAGATCGGCTGGGAACTGGTCGACCGCCACGGCTTCCAGCTGATGGGCGTGGACGTCGGCGACGACGTGCCGCGCTCGGTCCGGCTGGACATGCGCACCGGCGAGGTCGCGATGCGGCGCTCCGAGCGCTGACGTCGCCCGCGCCGACACATCCACCACCGCACCACTTGCCAGGCAGTCACCCCATGCCGGTCATCCGGGCCATGATCGTCGACGACTCCGCCGTCGTCCGAAAGCACCTGTCGGACCTGCTCACCCAGGCCGGCATCGAGGTCATCGCGACCGCCTCCGACCCGCTGTTCGCGCTGCCCAAGATGCGCGCCGACTGGCCCGACGTGCTGGTGCTGGACGTCGAGATGCCGCGCATGGACGGCATCAGCTTCCTGCGCCAGCTGATGGCCGAACGGCCGACGCCGGTCGTCATGTGCTCGACGCTGACGGAGGCCGGCTGCGAGACCACGCTGCAGGCGATGGAGGCCGGCGCCGTCGGCTTCGTCACCAAGCCCCGCTTGGGGCTGCGCAACTTCCTGGAAGACAGCAGCAACGGCCTGGTCGAGGCCGTGCGCGCGGCGGCACAAGCCAACCTGCGGGCGGTCCGCGCGGCGATGCCGCCCACCGCACGACCCGCTGCCCGCCCTGTGGCGAAGGCAGCGCCCGTCGCCGTCAACGGCCCCGTCACGGCCGCCGTCGCGATGTCTCGCACGACCGACCGCGTGATCGCGCTGGGCCTGTCGACCGGCGGCGTGCAGACGCTGGAAAAGATCCTGCGTGACCTGCCCCGCACGGTGCCCGGCATCGTGATCGTCCAGCACATGCCGGCCAACTTCACCGCCAGCTTCGCGCAGCGGCTGGACCGCATCTGCCAGGTCGAGGTGATGGAGGCGCGCGACGGCGAGCGTGTCATCAACGGCCGCGTGCTGATCGCCCCAGGCGGCCGCCACATGCGCCTGAAGCGCAGCGGCGCGCAGTACATCGTCGAGGTGCTGGACGGCCCGCTGATCAACCACCACCGGCCGTCGGTGGACGTGCTGTTCCGCTCGGTCGCCCAGGTCGCCGGCGCCAACGCCGCCGGCATGGTCCTGACCGGCATGGGCGACGACGGCGCCCGCGGCCTGCTCGAGATGCGCCGCGCCGGCGCCCTCACCGCCGCGCAGGACGAGGCCACGTCGATCGTCTACGGCATGCCGCGCGAAGCAGTGCGCCTGGGCGGCACCGACACCCAGATCCCGCTCGACGACATCGCCACCTGGCTCCAGCGCGTCGACAGCGTCGCCGGCCGCGTCACGGCCTGAGCGTCTTGCGCTGGCCCAGATTCCCCCCTTTGTCAAAGGGGGGTTCCCGGAGCCCTGGAAGCAAGGGCCTTGCGGGCGATGTCGCGCAGGTCCAGCACGGGCACCAGGCGGCGCGGGCCGGTGGGCGGGTCGACCTGGGCGAGGCGGGCGGCCTGGATCGGGGTCGGGTTGCGGCTGCGCAGCACGCCGGCCACGGCGGGTTGCCAGCCGGCCTGTTCGATGCCCAGCAGCTTCGGGACGATGAAACCGATGCGCTGCTCACCGCTGCGGACCAGCAGGATGCTGGCGGCCGAGTCGGTCGTCGGCGACGTGGCGGCGCCGCTCCAGCGTCGCAGGCACAGCAGCGACACCGGTTGCTGGCGGTGCATGCACAGGCCGACCCAGGGACTGACGCCGTCGTCTTCGACACCCTCGCGGTCGCATTGCCAGGGCAGCACCTCGTCGACCTGGTCGATCGGTGTGCCGGCCTCGGCGGGCAAGGCGTAGGTGATCAGCGTCAGCGCGCCACTGCCGGCGTCGGACGACGCGGTGGCGGTCGCGCCGGGCGCATGCAGGCTGGCCATGCCGGCGAGTTCGTCGTGGCCGGTCCAGCGCGCGGCGTCGAGCACCAGCAGCGGCGACGGTTCGGCGTCGAGGCCGCTGGCCTGATCGCCGCCGTCCTCGGGCAGGCGCAGCACGCCGGCAAACCATTCGGGCCGGGTGACCCGGCCGCCCGGCAAGGGCTGCAGGGCCTGCGGCGGCAGGTGGCGCACGTCCAGCACGCGGTCGATCGCCAGACCGAGCAGGCCGCCGTCGGTGTCGAGCAGCAGGGCCTGACGGGCCTCGCCCTCGGCCAGCCGACCCAGGCCGGCACGTGCCAGCGGGTCGATCACGGCGATGGGCTGGGTCGGGTGCGGCCATTCGCCGAGGCAGTCGTCGTTGCCGCGCATGCGGCTCAGCACGCTGGGGCGCAGACCCTGCAGCGGCACGGCCATGCGCACGCACGACGAGGCGATGGCCAGGCGCCACGGCCCCGCCTGCATCAGCAGCCAGTGTTCGTCGGGTGCCGGGACAGCCGCGCCGCTGGCGGGATCAAGCGGCCCGGTCGCCCTCGGGTCACGGCATCGCGGCACCTGCGGCAGGGCCATCAGCGCCGCCGCGTTCAGCACGCTGTGCAAGGCGCCGCTGTCGGGCCGGGCCAGCGCACCGAGCACACAAGGCTCGCTGCCATCGGCGTGGGTGACGGTCTGGAGGCCATCGCCAGCGGCCTGGAAGATGCCGGTGACCGCGTCGGCACACAGGCCGAGCAGGTGGCCGTCATGGGCGATGACGATGACCAGCGGCGGCACGGCATTGGCATGGACGTCGGCCTTGGCATGGACGTCGGCATCGGCATCGGCCTTCGGCGGTGCACCGCCCAGCCGGCGCAGGTCGACCACCGGCAGCAGCAGGCCGCGCAGTTCGACGGCACCGGGCACGCAGCCCGAGGTGCCAGGCCAGACGGCCAGCCGACCGGCGGGCACCGCCTCGCGCAGCTGCGCCAGCGGCAGGGCATAGGCGGCACCGCCCAGCGTGAAGCTGCCCCAGTGACGGGGTTCGTCGGCGGCGGGCATCAACACGAGACCCGTCTCAGGAGACGGCCTCGGCGGCCTGGCCGAGCTGGTCGATCAGGACCGACACCTGGCCGGCCATCTCGCGCTGGCGCCCGGTCGCATCGGCAATTGCCGAGACGCTGAGACCGGCACGCTCGATCGACGACAGCACCGACTCGAAGCTGTGGGCCGCCTTGACGCTGACATCGGCGCCATTGGCGATCTGCTGGACCGACTGCTGGATCAGCCGGGTGATCTCGCCGGCGGCCTGCGCGCTGCGCTCGGCCAGCTTGCGGACCTCGATCGCGACGACCGAGAAGCCCACGCCGTGACTGCCGGCGCGCGCCGCCTCGATCGCGGCGTTGAAGGCCAGCAGGTTGGTCTGCGAGGCGATGTCGCTGATGACGCGCACGATCTGCGACATCTGGTCCGAGCTGGTCTCGATGACACGGATGGCCTCGATCGACTGGCTCAGCGCCTGGTGCCCCGAACTGGCCGCCTGGACGGCCTCGCGGGCGACCGACTCGGCGGCGCCGGAGTTGGCGGCGATCTGGGTGATGGACTCGATCAGGTCGCGCACGCTGTCGGACATCTGGCGCGACTTGTCCTGCACGCGCCGTTCGAGTTCGACCTCGTGCGTCACGTCGTGGGCGTACTTGACGATCTTCATGACGCGGCCGTTGAGGTCCAGCACCGGGTTGTAGGCGGCCTGGATCCAGACGTCGCGGCCGAACTTGCCGACCCGGTGGAAGCGCCCGCTGACGAACTGGCCTTCACCCAGCCGCAACCAGAAGTCGCGGTACTCGGGGCTGCGGGTGTAGCCGTCGGTGCAGAACAGGCTGTGGTGCTGGCCCTGGATCTCGCGCAGCGTGTAGCCCATCGCGGACAGGAAGTTGCGGTTGGCGGACAGCACATGGCCGTCGAGGTCGAACTCGATCACCGCCTGGGCGCGGTCGATGGCCGCCACCTTGGCCTCGAACTCGGCGTTGCGCAACTTGCTGGCGGTGATGTCCTGCGCGAACTTGACGACCTTGCAGGGCTTGCCCTTCAGGTCGAAGACGGGGTTGTAGGTGGCCTGGATCCAGACCTCGCGGCCGTCGCGGCCGATGCGGCGGTACTCGCCGCTCATGTAGTCGCCATGTGCCAGGCGGTCCCAGAACACGGTGTAGGCGGTGCTGGCAGCTTCGGCCGGGTCGACGAACAGGCGATGGTGCTGGCCCAGCACGTCGCTGGCCGAGTAGCCCATCAGGCGCAGGAAGTTGTCATTGGCGCGCAGCACCCGGCCGTGCAGGTCGAACTCGATGACGGCCTGGGAACGCGAGATCGCCTCCGACCACGCGCTGGCCTCGTGTGCCGACTGGCGCAAGCCGGTCAAGTCCGTGACGACCTGGATGACCTTGCGGACGGCGCCCTGGGCATCGTGAAGCGGCAGGTAGGTGGCCTGCACGTACAGGTCGTGGCCGTCACGATGGGTGCGGTGGAAATCGCCACGCTGGATCAGGCCCATGCGCAGCCGGTGCCACACCGCGATGTCGTCCGGATGGCCGGACGTGCCGACCCCGCACATCACCCCATGTGGCTGGCCGACGAGATCGTCGAGCGTGTAGCCGAACAGGTCGAGAAACGGCGCGTTGGCCGACAGCAGCAGGCCGTCGGGCGTGTAGTGGGCCATCGCGTGGGTCGATTCGAGCGCACCGAACAACGCGGCAGCGTCGTCCTTGCCGGCCTGTTCGCGTGCAGCTTCGAGCTGGCCGTGCGTCGGCGGGATGAGCGGGGTCTTCATGGGCGGGCAGTTCCTGGCGTTCAAGGACACGCAACGCCCACGGGCGGCTGCGACTCAGGCAAACCTTAGTCCGCACCCACCCGGCCCGATCCTGCAAAAAAACGGGCCGATCCCCGCCAGTTCAATCCCCGCTCAGATCGGCGCGATCGGCAGCTGCACGTCGCCGCACTGGGCCCGGTGGCGCAGCGCCTGGTCCATCACGACCAGCGCCAGCATGGCCTCGGCGATCGGCGTGGCGCGGATGCCCACGCAGGGGTCGTGGCGGCCGAAGGTCTCGACCACCGTCGGCTCGCCGGCCCGGTTGATCGACGGCTTCGGGCTGCGGATCGAGCTGGTCGGCTTGATCGCCAGCGAGACGACCAGCTCCTGCCCGGTCGAGATGCCGCCCAGCACGCCGCCGGCATGGTTGCTGGCGAAGCCGCCGGGCGTCAGGCCGTCGCCGTGTTCGCTGCCACGCTGGGCGACGCTGGCGAAGCCGGCGCCGATCTCGACGCCCTTGACGGCGTTGATGCCCATCATCGCGTGGGCGATGTCGGCGTCGAGCTTGTCGTAGAGCGGCTCGCCCAGGCCGACCGGCACGCCGCGAGCGCGCACCTCGATGCGGGCGCCGACCGAGTCGCCGGCCTTGCGCAGCGCGTCCATGTAGGCCTCCAGCCGCTCGACGATGCCGGCGTCGGGCGCGAAGAACGGGTTGAGCGGGATCTGCGACTCGTCGACATGCGGGATGTCGATCTCGCCCAGCGCGCTCATCCAGCCGGTGAAGGTGGTGCCGTAGGCCTCCTTCAGCCACTTCTTGGCGACGGCACCGGCGGCCACCATCGGCGCGGTCATGCGGGCCGAGGACCGGCCACCGCCGCGCGGGTCGCGCAGGCCGTACTTGCGCCAGTAGGTGTAGTCGGCGTGGCCGGGGCGGAAGGTGTCGAGGATGTTCCCGTAGTCCTTGCTGCGCTGGTCGGTGTTGCGGATCAGCAGGGCGATCGGCGTGCCGGTTGTCAGGCCCTCGTAGACACCCGACAGGATCTCGACCTGGTCGGGCTCGTTGCGCTGGGTGACGTGGCGGCTGGTGCCGGGGCGGCGGCGGTCCAGGTCAGGCTGGATGTCGGCTTCCGACAGGGCCATGCCGGGGGGGCAGCCGTCGATCACGCAGCCGATCGCGGGGCCGTGGCTCTCGCCGAAGTTGGTGACGCAGAACAGGTGACCGAAGGTGCTGCCGGACATCGCGCGGACCTGCCAGTGCAGGCGTGGGAAACAGGGGCCGCGATTGTAGGAGGGGCCCCGACGCGGGAGAAAGCCGGCAAAAGACCCGCTGCTCATCGGTTCGACCGGCCGGGTCGGGGCGAACAATTCATCCCAGCACCCCGCCTTCGGTTCCACCTTCACGGGTCATCCGGATGGCCAGGGACGGGGTCACGTCACCCGACCGACCCGCGAACGCACTCCGAGGTAATCCATGAGCATGGTTCTTGACTCTCTCCCGGCCACCAGCAGCAACCACGCCGGCAGCGGCGGCATGGCAGGCCGGTCCGTCAGCGGTGCCGCACAGGGTGCGGCCAGCTCCAACCACCTGGGTGGCGAGTTCCTGACCTTCCGGCTTGGAAGCGAGGAATACGGCATCGAGATCCTGAAGGTCCAGGAGATCCGCTCCTACGAGCCGCCGACCCGCATCGCCAACGCGGCGCCGTTCTTCAAGGGCGTCGTCAACCTGCGCGGCGTGATCGTCCCGATCGTCGACCTGCGGTTGAAGTTCGGCTGCGACAACGCCGACTACAACGGCTTCACCGTCGTGATCGTGCTGAACATCCGCGGCCGCGTCGTCGGCGCGGTGGTCGACTCGGTCTCCGACGTGCTGGAACTGCCCGGCGAGGCCGTGCGCCCCGCACCGGACATCAGCGCGGCGGTCGACACCAGCTACATCACCGGCATCGCCAACGTCGCCGACCGCATGCTGATCCTGATGGACATCGAGGCCCTGATGAGCGGCGCCGAGATGGGCCTGATCGAGGCGGCGATGCACTGATCGACACGCCAGCGGCGACCCGACCGATGTCGGGTTCGCCCTGGCGGAACCTCAGGACAGGATCTGCGGCTGGATGATCGTCACCAGCCGCTTCAGCTCGTGCGGCGTCTGGTCACCGGCGACGACGAAGGCGAGCCCGTCCGCACGCCAGGCGACGACGCCCTGCGCACCGATGTTCAGGTAGCGGGGTGCCGACGCCGGCCCGGCTGCGGTCAGGAAACACACCGCCAGCGGTCGCCCCCGCGCCGGCAGGTAGACCAGCTGGATCAGCGGCTCCGAGCCCAGCCCCAGACGCTGGGCGCGCCGGAACGACAGGCCCGCAGCCGCCAGGTCGGGCACCCGCAGACGCGGGCGGACGGCGGGGTCGAAACCCTCCAGCAGATCGGGCAGCGTCTCCGGCGCCATCGTGGCCCACTCGATGGTCTCGCGCACGTACAGCGCGTGGTACCGGGCGATCGCCTCGACCCAGGGCTCCTTCTGCGCGACCACCGATCCGGCATCCCCGAACAGCGCCAGCACCTTCGGCAGGCAGGCCCCGGCGGCGAACGACGCGGCAAAGCCCGCGAACAGGCAGGCCCGTCGCGAGCGCTGGTGGGGGCCGGCACCGCATCCGGGCGGGCGATCGGCTCCGGCATCGGATCGCGAGCAGGGCCGATCGGCGAGCAGCCCCTTCACATGTCCGACCAATTCGGGCGGCACGGGTGGCAAGGCCTGGGCATCGAACGCCTCGCGGTACGGCAGTCGACTCGCCTGCAGGGCCGCCAGCGTGTCCTGCAGCGACGGGCTGGCGGCGATGGCGTCCTCGACCTGGCGCCGCTGACCGGCGTCGAGTTCACCGTCCACAAAGGCGCGCAGAAGCTCTTCATCGACGTCCATGGTGGTCCTCCTTGTAGGCCAGCAGCACCGACGTGCCGCGCCCGAACGACTGACCGATGCGCAAGCGGGCCCGCGCCAGCCGGCTCATGACGGTGCCGATGGGCACGCCGATGATCTCGGACGCCTCCCGGTAGCTGAACCCTTCGACGGCGACCAGCAGCATCACCGTGCGTTGCGCCTCGGGCAGGGCCTCCACGCACGCGACGACCTGCCGGTAGTGGGCCTGCTGCAACGGGTCCGAGGCCATCACGTCGCGGTGCAGTTCCGCACCGATCGCGCCCTCGGCGTCGACCATGTCCAGGCTCTCGGTGCGCAGGCGTTGCGGTCGGCGCAGTTCGTTGACCCAGATCGAGTGCTCGATCGCGAACAGCCAGCTCAGCATCGATGTGCCCGGTCGCCACTGCGCGCGACGTTCCAGCGCGCGCACGCAGCACAGCTGCACGAGGTCCTGCGCGTCATGGACGTCGCGCGTCAGTCGCAAGGCAAAGCGCCAGAGTCGTGGCAGCAGCAGAGGGAGTTGTTCCTGGATGTCGTCGTTCATCGTCTCGGGTGCCACACGACTGCCGGGTACACGGCAGCGACCCCGGGTGGGGTTCTCGAAGCGCTGAACAGCCCAGCGCCGGGTTCTATTCCCGGGGACCGACCCTGAGGTCGTCGATGCTGGGTACGCGGAATAACAGCGTGCCTGCGCTGTTCTGCAGGATGCGGCCCTGCGCGGGCTGCCGACCTCGGCCTTCATCGGCCCCACCCACCTGGAACCTGCGCATGCCGAACATCCCGCCTTCATGCAGACGACTGGCCGCCGCCGCCGTGGCCTCGTTGACACTGGCCCTGGGCGCCTGCGCCCTGGGGAGCGCGCCACGACCGCGGACGGCCATGATGGTGGACGCGGACGCCTCGTCGCTGCGTTTCGTCAGCATCAAGGCCGGTGCTGCCGGGGCTGGCGGCATCGTCGAGGTTCACCGCTTCGACCGCTTCAAGGGCGGTCTCGATGCCAAGGGCACGATCTGGCTGGACATCGACCTGGCCAGCGTGCGCACCGGCATCGACCTCCGCGACGAGCGTCTGCGCACGATGCTGTTCGACGTGGCCGCATCGCCCAGCGCCACGTTCACCGCCCGGATCGATCCCGCCACGCTCGATGGCCTGCGCGAGAACGGCAGCCTGGATCTGGACCTGGCCGGCTACCTGCGGCTGGCGGGCCAGAGTCAACCGATGCAGGCGGCGCTGCGCATCACGCGACTGCCGACCGGCTCGCTGCAGGTCACCACCCGCGCACCGATCGTCGTCGACGCACAAGCCTTCGGGCTGCAGGCCGGCGTCGAAGCCCTGCGCCAGGTGATGGGCCTGAACTTCCTGTCCACCGCCGCGCCGGTCACGTTGAACATGGTGCTGCGCGCACCGGGCTGAACCCAGGCGACGGCCACAACGACAAAGGGCACCTTTCGGTGCCCTTCTTTCATGCAGGTGACGACTTGGCGCCGTCCCGGCGGCGCTCAACCCCCGGTCGCCTGCGCCGCGCGGGCCTGGTCGGCCGCCTCTTCCTCGACCGGCCAGTCGCGGATGTAGGCCTTGAGCATGCGGTTCTCGAAGTCCTGGCTGTCGACCACCGCCTTGGCGACGTCGTAGAACGAGATCACGCCCATCAGCGTGCGCTCGGTCAGGACCGGCATGTAGCGCGCGTGGCGCTCCAGCATCATGCGGCGGACCTCGTCGATCTCGGTGGCCGGGGTGCAGGTCAGCGGGTGATCGTCCATCACGCCACGCACCGTCGACTGGCCGACCGCGCCGCCGTTCTTGACCACCGCCTGGATGACCTCGCGGAAGGTCAGCATGCCGACCAGGTCACCGTGGTGCATGACCACCAGCGAGCCGATGTCGTGCTCGCTCATGACCTGGATGGCATCCGACAGCGGCTGTTCCGGTGACACCGTGAACAGCGTGTTGCCCTTGACGCGCAGGATGTCGCTGACTTTCATCTGATTTCTCCTCGTCCTGACCGATGGGTGCGCCAAGGGCGCCTGCGAATCAATATAGCCCACAATCCCCGCCGCCCCGACACGAGGAGAACCCCATGACAGGCGTCTCGGACCCTGGTTTCGACACCCTCGCGCTCCATGCCGGAGCACCCCCGGACAGCGCCACCGGCGCGCGTGCGGTGCCGCTCTACCTGAGCACCTCCTTCGTCTTCGAGTCGACCGAACACGCGGCCTCGCTGTTCAACCTGGAACGACCCGGCCACGTCTACAGCCGCCTGTCGAACCCGACCACCGCCGTGTTCGAGGAACGCATGGCCGCGCTGGACGGCGGCGTCGGTGCGCTGGCCACCGCCAGCGGTCAGGCCGCCCTGCACCTGGCGATCACGACGCTGGCCGGCGCGGGCCATCACATCGTCGCCAGCAGCGCGCTGTACGGCGGCTCGCACAACCTGCTGGCCTACACGCTGCCGCGGCTGGGCATCCAGACCACCTTCGTGCCGCCGGGCGACCTGGATGCCTGGCGTGCCGCGATCCGGCCCGAGACCCGGCTGCTGTTCGGCGAGACGCTGGGCAACCCCGGCCTGAACGTGCTGGACATCCCCGCCCTGGCCCAGCTCGGCCGCGACCACGGCCTGCCGCTGCTGGTCGACGCCACCTTCGCGACGCCCTGGCTGCAGCGGCCGGCCGAACTCGGCGCGGCCCTGGTGATGCATTCGGCGACCAAGTTCCTGTGCGGCCACGGCACCGTCGTCGGCGGCGTGCTGGTCGACGGCGGCAACTTCGACTGGCAGGCCGCACACGACGCGCACGGCCGCTGCCCGGAACTGTGCGAGCCCTACGCCGGCTTCCACGGCATGGTGTTCGCCGAGGAAAGCCCCGTCGCCGCCTTCGGCCTGCGCGCCCGCCGCGAGGGCCTGCGCGACTTCGGCGCCTGCATGAGCCCGCACACCGCCTGGCTGATGCTGCAGGGCATCGAGACGCTGTCGCTGCGCATGCAGCGCCACATCGACAACACCCGCCGCGTGGTCGAGTTCCTGGCCGGCCATGCCGGGGTCGAACGGGTCGCCTACCCGGAACTGCCCGGCCACCCGGACCACGCGCTGGCGCAACGCCTGCTGCCGCGCGGCTGCGGGGCCGTCTTCAGCTTCGACCTGAAGGGCGGCCGGGCGGCCGGGCGCGCCTTCATCGATGCGCTGGAAATCTTCTCGCACCTGGCCAACGTCGGCGACGCCCGCTCGCTGGTGATCCACCCGGCCTCGACCACCCACTTCCGGATGGACGACGCGGCGCTGGCCGCCGCCGGCATCGGCCCGGGCACGGTGCGGCTGTCGATCGGGCTGGAGAGCGCCGACGACCTGGTCGATGACCTGAAGCGCGCGCTGAAGGCAGCCGAGAAGGCCGCCGCGTCCCCCACGGGCCCGTCGTCCGGGAGCCGCTGATGCTGATCCAAGCCCTCGCCACGCCGGCCGGCCCGGTCGACCTGTACGCCTACACCGGCGGCAAGCCCTGGTCGGACGATGCGCAGCGCCCGGTCGTCGTCTTCATCCACGGCGCCTTGAACGACCACAGCGTCTGGACCCTGCCGGCGCGCTGGTTCGCGCACCACGGCTGGCGCGTGCTCGCCGTCGACCTGCCCGGCCACGGCCGCAGCGGCGGTCCGGTGCAGGCCAGCGTGGCCGATCTGGCCGACACGCTGCTGGCCCTGCTCGGCCGGCTCGGCGTGGGCCGCGCCGCGCTGGTCGGCCACAGCATGGGCTCGCTGATCGGGCTGGAGGCGGCCGCGCGCTGCGCTGCTGCCGACGCCGCCGTGCAGGTCGACCGCCTCGTGCTGGTCGGCACCGCCGTGCCGATGCCGGTCTCGCCGGCCCTGCTGGAGACGGCCGCGCTGGACCCGCACAAGGCCATTGAGATGGTGGTCAGCTTCGCCCACAGCAGCCTGGGCGCCAAGCCCGGCAACCCCGGGCCGGGCACCTGGCACCACGGCGCCAGCCGCCAGCTGATGCGGCAGGTGCTGGCCCGTTCGGCCGGCGTGGCCGGGCTGGCGCACAACCTGTTCCACCACGACTTCAGCCTGTGCAACGACCACGCGGGCGGGCTCGATGCCGCGCAGCGCATCGCCGAAGGTGGCCGCACGCGCAGCGCGGCCATCCTGGGGGCGCGCGACCGCATGACGCTGCCGCGTGCCGCGCGCGACGTCTGCACGCGCCTGGGCGCTGCCGTGCACACCTTGCCGGCTGCCGGCCACGAGCTGATGCAGGAGGATCCGGAAGGCCTGCTGAAGGCCCTGCGGAAGGCGCTGGAAGGCGCTTGACGGCGCCTGATCAGGCCTCGGCGCGCTGCGCCTTCATGTCGCGGCGCAACGCCACGGCATCGGTCGTGGCGCGGTGTTCCGACTCGCTGAGCCGGAACACGTTGACGATCTCGGCGACCGCCTCGCTCTCGCTGCGCACCGCCATCGCGGCGGCGGCCAGCTGCTCGACCAGTGCGGCGTTCTGCTGCGTCAGCGCGTCCATGTGGGCGACCGCCTCGTTGACCTGCGAGATGCCGGTCAGCTGCTCGCCCGCGCCGGTGTCGATCTCGGCCACCAGCGCGGCCATGCGGCGCACCGATTCGAGCGCCTCTTCCATCGTCGCGCGGGCCTGCTCGGTCTGCTGGGCACCGGCGCTGACCTTGCCGGTCGAGTCCTGGATCAGCTGCTTGACCTCGCGCGCCGCGCCGGTCGTGCGCTGGGCCAGCGAACGGACCTCGGCGGCGACGACCGCGAAGCCGCGGCCCTGCTCGCCAGCGCGGGCGGCTTCCACCGCCGCGTTCAGCGCCAGGATGTTGGTCTGGAAGGCGATGCCGTCGATCACGCCGATGATCTCGTTGATGCGGGCCGACGAGCGGTTGATCTCCTGCATCGTCGCGCTGACGCCGTCGACCGCCTGCGCCGTGCGCTGCGTGACGGCGTTGACCTGGTCGGCGAAGGCGGCGGCACCCCGGGCCGATTCGGCGCTCTGACGCACGGTGCCGGTGATCTGTTCCATCGACGCCGCCGTCTCTTCGAGGCTCGACGCCTGCGACTCGGTCCGCCCCGACAGGTCCTGGTTGCCCTGGGCCAGCTCGCCAGCCGTGCTGCGCAGGTGGTGCACGCCCGAACGCGCGTCGCCGACGATCGCCAGCAGGTTCACGCCCAGCTGGTTCAGCGCCCGCTCGCACTGGCCGATCACGCCGTGGCTGCGCACGGCCAGACGCTGGGTCAGGTCACCGGCCGCGATGCGGTTGGCGTAGTCGGTCAGCCGGACCATCGGGTTGAAGGCGATGCGCCGGGTCCATGCGCCATTGGCCAGGGCAATGGGCAGCAGCAGCAGCCAGGGCCAGCGGCCGGTGTCGAAGTGCTCGGACAGCTCGACCACGCCCCAGGTGGCGGCCACGGTCAACAGGTGCAGGGCGGCGACCTGACGGGCGGCGTCGAACGACAGCAGGCGACGCAGGCGGCCGGCCAATCCCTGGCGCTTCAGCTCGCCACGGTCGAGCACATGGACCAGCCGACCGGCCGCACGTTCCTCGCGCATCGTCGCGTAGAGGGCCTCGGCGGCCTGGATCTGCTCGCGCGTGGCCTCGGTGCGCACGCTCATGTAGCCGACCGGGCGGTCGCCCTCCATCAGCGGCGTCACGTTGGCCATGACCCAGTAGTGATCGCCGTCCTTGCGACGGTTCTTGACCGCAGCCGACCACGGCAGGCCGGCCTGGATCGTGGCCCACATGTCGCGGTAGGCCTCCTCGGGCATGTCGGGGTGGCGCACCAGGTTGTGCGGCTGGCCGAGCAGTTCCTCGCGGCTGTAACCGCTGACCTGGACGAAGCTCGGGTTGCAGTACGTGATGCGCCCCTGGAGGTCGGTCGTCGACACAAGGGTCGTCCCTCTCGGGAACGGGTACTCGCGTTGGCTGACGGGCAGGTTGGTGCGCATGGGGTTCCTGTTGGGCGTGTGGTGATCGACGGGGCGATCCACTGGAAACCCGAGCTTAGGAACCCGCGGCCTGCGGCCATCGGGCGAAAAACTGAGAAAAGTCAGCTCAGTTCAGTTCGATGTCTGCGGGCCGGCGGACGCGGCGGCGAGCGCATCGGGCAGTGCATCAGCCAGCGCATCGGCCAGCGTGCGGTCGCCCCACCCGACTGCGGCGGCGAACGCGCGGTTGGCAGGCTGGGGCGCCAGCAGCAGCGCCTCGCACAAGGGCGTCAGCGGCGTGACCGCCGGGTCGACCAGCAGCACCAGGCGGCTGTCGCCGGGCTCGTCGAGCCGGCCGACCCAGTCCAGCGCCACCAACTGCTCGATCAGCGGATCGATCTGCAGCGGGTCGACATGCAGGCGTTCGACCAGCGCGGCGATGCCCAGCCCGCGCTGGTCGCTGACCCGGCGTTCGGCCAGTGCCCGCAGCAACGTCAGCGCCAGCGTGAAGCGCCAGCCCGGCAAGGCGGCCGGGCGCACCACGCGCATCTGCAGGCTGGGGGCGTAGGCGGCGATCACCGCGCCCATCAGCACGATGACCCAGCTGACGTAGATCCACACCAGCAGGATCGGCACCGCCGCGAACGCGCCGTAGATGGTCGAGTAGACCGGCGTGGCGGCCAGGTAGACCGCCAGCGCGCGCTTGGCCAGGTCGAAGCCGATGGCCACGAACAGGCCCCCGGCCCAGGCATGGGCCCAGCGCACCTGCGTGGCCGGCACGAAGCGGTAGAGCGCGGCCATGCCGCTGGCCATCAGCAGGAACTCGGTCAGGTCCAGCAGCAGCGCGACACCGCCGGGCAGTGCGCTGACGAAGCCCTTCGAGGCCGACAGTGCATACGAGGTCAGCGACAGGCTGACCCCGGCGATCAGCGGGCCCAGCGTGGCGATGGCCCAGTACACCAGCACCCGCTGCGCGATCGGCCGCTGGCGGCGCACCCGCCAGATGGCGTTGAGCGCGCGGTCGATCGTCAGCAGCAGCGCGATGGCCGTGAAGCCGAGGAAGACCAGGCCGACCGAGCCGACCCGGTGCGCCTTGGTCGCGAAGCTGGTCAGCTGCAGCAGCACCGGCTTGGCGATCTGGTCGGGCACCAGGTTCTGCAGGAAGTAGACCTCCAGCGCCTTGCGGAAGCTGCCGAACATCGGGAAGGCGGTGAACACCGCGAACATCACCGTGGCCAGCGGCACCAGCGCGATCAGGGTGGTGAAGGTCAGGCTGCTGGCGGCGATGCCGAGCCGGTCCTCGCGGAAGCGCTGCCGCAGCGTGCGCAGCGTCTCCAGCCACGGCCAGGTCTGCAGCGAACGCCAGGCCAGGCGGGTGGCCGCACGCAGGCGGCGGATGCGCGTGAGCGGCGGGGACGGCAGGTGCAGGTCAGGGCTCGGGAACATGCTGGCTATGATGCCAGCCGCCCTTTTCTCGACCGTTTCAACGCGGCCCCGACCGATGTCCGACCGCCCCGATCCCGCCGTTCCGGCCACGCCTTCCACCCCGTCCCCCGCCATCCAGGCGACCCGCTGGGCCGCCGTGATGACCGCCCTGATGCTGGCCGCGCTGGCACTGGCCTGGGAACTGTCCTGGGCCCCCACCGGGCGCGGCACGCTGGCCATCAAGGCCCTGCCGCTGCTGATCGCCCTGCCCGGCCTGTGGCGCATGCGGCTCTACACGTACCGCTGGCTCAGCCTGGCCGTCTGGCTCTATGTCACCGAAGGCCTCGTGCGCGCCACCAGCGAAGCCGGTCTCGGCGCCCGTCTGGCCGCCGTGGAGGTCGTGATCGGGCTGCTGCTGTTCACCAACTGCGCGCTGCACGTGCGGCTGCGGCTGGCGGCCGGTCGTGCCGCCGCTGCGGCAAGCGCCCCGTCGGCCTGAGCGCCCCGCGATGCCCGCCGACACCCTGCCCCCAGCCGCGCTCGCGGCGCTGCAGGAAGCGGTCGGCCCGGCCCATGTCCTGAGCGGTGACGCGCTGGCCGGCGCCGACGGCGAGCCCTGGCTGCAGGACCGCCGCCGCCGTTACCTGGGCCGCGCCGCCGCCGTCATCCGCCCGGGCAGCACGGCCGAGGTTGCCGCCGTGCTGCGCATCGCCAGTGCCCACCGCCTGCCGGTCGTGCCCCAAGGCGGCAACACCGGCCTGGTCGGCGGCTCGACGCCGGACGAGAGCGGCCGCGAGCTGCTGCTGTCGCTGCGCCGGCTCGACGCGATCCGCGCGGTCGATGTGCGCAACCTGACGATCACCGTCGAGGCCGGCTGCATCCTGCAGACCGCGCAACAGGCCGCCGCCGCACACGGCCTGCTGCTGCCGCTGAGCCTGGCCGCCGAAGGCAGTTGCAGCGTCGGCGGCAACCTGGCCAGCAATGCCGGCGGCGTGCAGGTGCTGCGCTACGGCAACGCCCGCGAGCTGTGCCTGGGGCTGGAGGTCGTGACGCCCGCCGGCGAGGTCTGGGACGGCCTGCGCGGCCTGCGCAAGGACAACACCGGCTACGACCTGCGCGACCTCTACATCGGCAGCGAGGGCACGCTGGGCATCATCACCGCCGCCGTGCTCAGGCTGCACCCGCAGCCACGCGGCACCGCCACCGCGCTGGCCGGCTGCGCCAGCGCCGACGCGGCCGTCGCGCTGCTGCAGCGCGCGCTGGCCGGCAGCGGCGGCGCGCTGACCGCCTTCGAGGTGATGAACGCCGCGTCGATCGCGCTGGTCGGCCGGCACCTGCCGCAGGCCGTGCCGGCGGCTCTCGCCGATCAGGCCGATCAGGCGGATCCGTCGACCGCCTGGACCGTGCTGCTGGAGCTCACCGACGCGCACGACGAGGGCCGCGCCCGCCGCACGCTGGAAGACGTGCTGGCCGCCGCGATCGACGACGGTCTGGCCGGCAATGCCTGGGTGGCTCAGTCGATGAGCCAGTCCGCCGCGTTCTGGCACCTGCGCGAATCGATCCCGCTGGCCCAGGCGGCCGACGGCCTGAACATCAAGCACGACATCGCCGTGCCGGTCTCGCGCATTCCCGCCTTCGTCGCCCGGGCCGATGCCGCCGTGCAGGCACTCGTGCCGGGTGCGCGCCATATCGATTTCGGCCACTGGGGCGACGGCAACCTGCACTACAACGTGATGGCGCCCGAAGGCGTCGCGCCGGCCGAGTTCCTGGCCCGCTGGGAAGCGCCGGTCAATGCCGTCATCCACGACCTGCTCGGCACGCTCGGCGGCACGATCTCGGCCGAACATGGCATCGGCCGCCTCAAGCGCGACGAACTCGCGCGCCGCCACGACCCCGTCGCGCTGGCGCTGATGCGGCGCATCAAGCGGGCGCTCGACCCGCTCGGCATCATGAATCCGGGGCGGGTGCTGGCCTGAAGGGCTTCAGACGATCGACAGGTGCTCCGTCCCGGAGCCGAAGTCGGTGTTGCGCGAGCGGTGGCTCTTGAGCTTGATCTGCAGGCGCAGGTCGTTGACCGAGTCGGCGTTGCGCAGGGCGTCCTCGTAGCTGATGTAGTGGCTCTCGTAGAGGTCGAACAGCGACTGGTCGAAGGTCTGCATGCCCAGCTCGCGGCTCTTCTTCATGATCTCCTTGATCTCGGCCACCTCGCCCTTGAAGATCAGGTCGGCGATCAGCGGCGTGTTCAGCAGGATCTCGACCGCCGCGATGCGGCCGTTGCCTTCCTCGCGCGCCAGCAGGCGCTGGCTGACCATCGCCTTGAGGTTCAGCGACAGGTCCATCAGCAGCTGGCTGCGGCGCTCCTCGGGGAAGAAGTTGACGATCCGGTCGAGCGCCTGGTTGGCGCTGTTGGCGTGCAGCGTGGCCAGGCACAGGTGGCCGGTCTCGGAGAACGCGACCGCGTGTTCCATCGTCTCGCGGTCGCGGATCTCGCCCATCAGGATCACGTCGGGCGCCTGGCGCAGCGTGTTCTTCAGCGCCGCCTCCCAGCCCAGCGTGTCGATGCCGATCTCGCGCTGCGTGACGATGCAGTTCTTGTGCGGGTGCACGAACTCGACCGGGTCCTCGATCGTGATGATGTGGTCATAGGCCACCGTGTTGCGGTGGTCGACCATCGCCGCCAGCGAGGTGCTCTTGCCCGAGCCCGTGGCGCCGACCATGATGACCAGCCCGCGCTTGGTCATCACGATGTCCTTGAGGATCGACGGCAGGCCCAGCTTGTCGATGCTCGGCAGGTCCTTCGGGATGGTCCGGAAGACCATGCCGACCTGGCCCTGCTGCATGAAGGCGTTGACGCGGAACCGGCCCACGCCCTGCGGCGAGATGGCGAAGTTGCATTCCTTCGTGCGCTCGAACTCGGCGGCCTGCTTGTCGTTCATGACCGAACGCGCCAGCGCCAGCGTGTGCTGGCCCGACAGCGCCTGCGGCGAGACCTTGGTGACCTTGCCGTCGACCTTGATGGCGGGCGGGAATTCGGACGTCAGGAAGAGGTCCGAACCGCCGCGCGACACCAGCAGGCGCAGCAGGTCGTTGATGAACTTGGATGCCTGGTCGCGTTCCATGCGGACTCCTGGATGAGACGGGCGACTGGGGCGATCAGCCGGGGAAGTTCTCGGGGGTGCGGGCGATCATGCGGGCATCGGCCGCTGCCACGTAGCCGCGCCGCACCAGGTCGGCCAGGCACTGGTCGAGCGTCTGCATGCCCTGCGCCTGACCGGTCTGGATGATCGAGTACATCTGCGCGACCTTGTTCTCGCGGATCAGGTTCCGGATCGCCGGGCTGCCCAGCATGATCTCGTGCGCCGCGATGCGCCCGCTGCCGTCGCGGCGCTTGAGCAGCGACTGCGAGATCACCGCGATCAGCGACTCCGACAGCATCGAGCGGACCATCTCCTTCTCGCCGGCCGGGAACACGTCGACCATCCGGTCGATCGTCTTGGCCGCGCTCGACGTGTGCAGCGTGCCGAACACCAGGTGGCCGGTCTCGGCGGCGGTCAGCGCCAGCCGGATCGTCTCCAGGTCGCGCAGCTCGCCCACCAGGATCACGTCCGGGTCCTCGCGCAGGGCCGAACGCAGCGCGTTCGAGAAGGTCAGCGTCTGCGCCCCGACCTCGCGCTGGTTGACGAGGCACTTCTTGGAGTCGTGCACGAACTCGATCGGGTCCTCGACCGTCAGGATGTGGCCGAACTCGTTCTCGTTGCGGTGGTTGACCATCGCCGCCAGCGTCGTGCTCTTGCCCGAGCCGGTCGGGCCGGTCACCAGCACCAGCCCGCGCGGCTTGAGCGACAGGTCGGCGAAGACCTTCGGGCAGGCCAGCTCCTCCAGCGTCAGCACCTTGCTCGGGATGGTCCGGAACACCGCACCGGCGCCGCGGTTCTGGTTGAAGGCGTTGACCCGGAAGCGCGCCAGGCCCTGGATCTCGAACGAGAAGTCGCACTCCAGCGTCTCCTCGAAGACCTTGCGCTGGGAGTCGTTCATCACGTCATAGACCATGTCGTGGACCGCCTTGTGCGGCAACGGGTCGACGTTCAGGCGCCGCACGTCGCCGTTGACCCGGATCATCGGCGGCAGCCCCGACGAGAGGTGCAGGTCCGAGGCCTTGTTGCGCACCGAGAACGCGAGCAGCTGGGTGATGTCCATGGGTGGATGTGGCGGTGCCGCGAGGGGCGGCAGGCAAGGCCGGAGTTGGTCTAATCCGGACGATTATGCAGACGATCACCACTCGCTTGGGTGCCGTGCGCGCCCGTCTCGAACAGGCTTGCCGCGAGGCCGGCCGAGCCCCGTCGGATGTCCTGCTGCTGGCCGTCAGCAAGACCCAGCCGGCCGACGCCGTGCGCGCCGCCCACGCCGCCGGCCAGAGCGCCTTCGGCGAGAACTACGTGCAGGAGGCGCTCGACAAGATCGCCGCGCTGGCCGACCTGCGCGCCCAGCTCGACTGGCACCTGATCGGCCCGTTGCAGAGCAACAAGACCCGCGTCGTGGCCGAAGCCTTCGACTGGGTCCACGGCGTCGACCGCCTGAAGATCGCCGAGCGCCTGAACGAGCAGCGCCCGGCCAGCCTCCCGCCGCTGAACGTCTGCCTGCAGGTCAACATCAGCGGCGAGGCCAGCAAGAGCGGCCTGGCCCCAGCCGACGTCGCCGACGTCGCCCGGTCCGTCGATGCGCTGCCCCGGCTGCGCCTGCGCGGCCTGATGGCCATTCCCGAACCCGCCGCCGACCGGGCCGCCCAGAGGGCACCGCACGCCGCGCTGCGCACCTTGCTGGACACGCTGCGCGCGTCCGGCCTGTCACGCCTGGATACCTTGTCGATGGGCATGAGCGCCGACCTGGAGGCCGCCGTGCTCGAAGGCGCGACGATCGTGCGGGTCGGGACGGCGATCTTCGGCGAGCGGGGCTGACCCTCACTGCCCGTCGCGCAGGTTCGCGAGTTCGCCGATGCGGTGGAAGAAGCGGCTGAAGCGGACCTCGCTGCCCTCGCCCATCGGCGACTGCGCGACCCACCCGATCTGCACACGCTCGGCCTGGCCGAGCGAGAAGTAGCGCGCCAGCTGCCAGTGCTGGCCGTCCGTCGAGTAGTGGAAGGCGAAGGTCCGGGGCGTCCGGGCGACACGAAGGAATACCTCGGGCGACGACAGCGCCACCGAGTTGCAGTCGTCCGACACCCCGCGCGTCACCACCGACACGATCATCGGCCGGCCGTCCGGCGATCGCTCCAGGCAGAACTTCGCCCAGTGGTCCGGCTGCGTGCGCACGAAGATCACGCCGGCGTCGAAGGTCGCGCTCCCGTCCAGCGCCAAATGGGCCCCGAGGATGAACGCCGGCTCGTCCGTCCCCATCAGGGCACACGGGGCAGAGCCCACCTGGCTGCCAGTGGCCGGGTCGTTGAAGTAGTCGTTCTTCGGGCCGGACCGGACCACCAGGCCCCCGTCGGCATCCAGCTGCCAGGCGGCCGGTTCGATGTGCCAGGTGAACTCGGCCGGGATACCCGCGACGCGGAAGGTCTTCATGGTCACGCTCCAGATGAGGGGGCCTGCGCCACGCGCCGTGCATCGCGCGACAGGCGTTCGGCCACCCGTTCGAGGAAGAAGAACCCGAAGCGCGGGTTCTGGAAATACATCTGCCGGACCTCGTCGTGTGTCAGCACCAGCAGCACGCCGGCCTGATCGCACACCACCGTCTGCGTGCGCCGGTGGTCGGGGGCGACCAGCGCAAGTTCGCCGATCACGTCGCCCGGCTGCAGCACCACGTCGGCCTCGACCGCCCGGAAGCGCCCGCTCAGCACGAAGCTGAGTTCATCGGCCGCATCGCCCTGGCGGAACAGCGTCTCGCCCGCCGCGACCTGCCGCGAGCGCGAGTACGGCTTGAGCCAGTCCAGCGACAGCTGCCCCAGGCTCGCATCCCGGATCTGCCGCGTCAGCCGCTGCAGCTGCCACAGCCGCCACACGTTCAGCGGCAGCAGCGTCAGGTGCAACAGCAGCACCGGGTAGACACCACCCGTCGCCCCGTACGAGATGAACGCCACGTTCGCGACGATGCCCGCCATGCGCAGCCGCACCATCGTCTTCATCGAGAACGTCGCCAGCGTCAGCAGGGCACCGGCGTAGCCGAAGGCGTCGACCCAGGTCATGGCGGCATTCATCCAACGACGGCCACCAGCAGCAGCCGCCCGATCGGCGACGCCAGCACGAGCAAGCCGGCGATGTTCAGCACGACCGTCGCCCAGAAGGTCTGCCGGAAAGCCACCTTGGCGGACTTGTGTCGCAAGACCTGTTGCGCAACCAGCGCCCCCGGCCAGCCGCCCGCCAGTGCCATCAGGTGCAAGACTCGCTCCGGAGTGCGGAATTCGCCCCGCCGGGCAGCGGACTTGTCCGTTGCATACCCGATGAAGGTCGCCACGCTGGCGACGGCATAGGCGCCCAGGATCCACGCCGGGAGCTTCCAGACGTAGGCCACGACGGCCAGGAACACCACGAACGCCGGCACCGCGAACAGCGTCGCAGTGCCCCACTGCGCCGGCCCGTCCCGCCGATCGCGGCCCGACGGTGCGGGAGCCCTCAGGATCTGCACATGCCGGGCCCGCTTGCCCTTCGGCCCGCTCTCGACCTCGAACGTCACGGCCTGACCCACCACCGGCCGTCCGGCCCCGCGCGGCCACGCTGACACATGCACGAAGATCGGTTCACCGCCTTGCGATGACTCGATGCGACCGAAGCCGCGTTCGTCGTTCCAGGAGGTGAGGCGGCCGGTGAAGCGCATGGGTGAATGGACCTCGGTCAAAGACGCATCGGCACGTAGGCAATCCCATTGCGTTCGGTGCGCGGCCCGGTCGCGACGAAGCCGAAACCTTCGTAGACCGGGACGGCACCGGGGCTGGAATTGACCGTGTATGCCTCGATTCCCGCCGGAGCATCGCTCCTGAGCGTGTTCCAGAGCGCCCGGGCAATCCCTTGGCGCTGGTGGCTCGTCGCCACGAACAGGTGGAACAGATGTCGGCCATCGCGCAGTGACGCGGCGCCGACGATGCGGGATTGATCCACGGCGACGAGGTACAGGAAGTTCGGCGCCGTGACGTGGCCACGAATGGCCTCGGGCGAGACGCTTTCGAGGAAACGCTCCGCGCCCTGCCCGGCCGGATCCAGCAGGAAGTGATGCGCCAGGCCCGCGACGAGGGCGCTGATGGCGTCGACATCGGCGGGAACCGCCTTGCGGATGTCCATCGCTCAGATCTCGATCGCCGCCGTGTTCTTGACCTCTTCCATCACCACGTAGGTGCGCGTCTCGCGCACGCCGGGCAGGGTCCAGATGACGCTGCCGATGAACTCGCGGTAGGCGGCCATGTCGGCGACGCGGGTCTTCAGGAGGTAGTCGAAGCCGCCGGCGACGAGGTGAGCTTCGAGGATCTCGGGGCGGACCTGGACGGCGGCCTTGAAGGTGTCCATGACGTCGTGGACGGTGCGGTCGAGCAGCACCTCGACGAAGACCATCAGCCCGGCGTCGAGCAGCTTGGGGTTGAGGCGGGCCTCGTAGCCGAGCACGTAGCCGTCGCGGGTCAGGCGGCGCACACGTTCGAGCACCGCCGTGGGGGACAGGTGCACCGCCTCGGCGAGCTTCAGGTTGGAGATGCGGCCGTCGGTCTGCAGCAGACGCAGGATCTTGCGGTCGGTCTTGTCGAGGTCGGCGATGGTCTTCATGGTTCCCTGGCCATTGCATTTCTTGCGGCGAAGGCGCCGATCTTTGGCGAAAGATTCGTGGATGACAAGCGTACTGTTGCGCCATTCACCAGACACGCCGAGGTTCACGATGATCCAGACCCCGACTTCCCCGAGCCCTGCCCTGCCGGCCGCCGCGCCGCTGTCGCCGCGTGCGGGGGACCGCCTGCCGTCGCCGCTGCGCGACGAGACCGAGCAAGTTCAGCGCCTGCTGGGCGCCCTGGCCGGACCGGCGGCGAGCGCGCCGCTGGAGTGGTCACGGGTGATGGCGACGGCCGCCCCGTGGGTCGAGGCGGTGCGGCGCCAGCCGGCCCCGTTCTGGGCGCTGGAATCGCTGCTGCACGAGTACCCGATCTCCAGCGCCGAGGGCCTGGCGCTGATGCGGCTGGCCGAGGCGTTGCTGCGGGTGCCGGACACGGCCACCGCCATCGCGCTGACGGCCGACCAGCTCGGCCGCGCCGACTTCAGCGCCCACGCGGCCGAACAGCAGCGCAGCGGTGCGAGCGCGCATCCGCTGGTCGCGGCGCTGGCGGCGCGGTCGCTGGACTTCTCGCGCCGGCTGCTGCCCGAGACCGACGGCGACGGCCAGCCCGGGCTGCTGCAGCGCCTGGGCGCGCAGACGGTCGTGGCCGCCACGGTGCGGGCGATCCAGCTGCTGGGCCGGCAGTTCGTGCTGGGCCAGTCGATCGGCGAGGCGCTGAAGACCGCCCGCGCCGACCGCGTCGAACACCGCAGCCGCGTCCACAGCTACGACATGCTGGGCGAAGGCGCCCGCACCGACGAGGACGCGCAGCGTTACCTGGCGGCCTACCACGGCGCCATCGCGGCGATCGGGGCGCAGGGCCGCGCCGTGTCGCCGGAGACGGCCGACGGCATCTCGATCAAGCTGTCGGCGCTGGATGCGCGCTACGAGGCGGCCCATGCCGACACGGTCGCGAGCCGGCTGCTGCCGCGCGTGATCGGGCTGGTCGACGCGGCCGCGCGCGCCAACATCAACCTGACGCTGGATGCCGAGGAGAGCGAGCGCCTGGAACTGTCGCTGTGGGTGCTGGACGCGCTGGCGGCACACGCGCGCCGGGCGCATCCGGACTGGCAAGGCCTGGGGCTGGCGGTACAGGCCTACCAGACGCGGGCGCTGGACACGGTCGCCGCCGTCGTCGGCATCGCGCGGCTGCATGGCCGGCGGCTGATGGTGCGGCTGGTCAAGGGCGCCTACTGGGACAGCGAGATCAAGCGGGCGCAGGAGCTGGGCCTGGCCGCCTACCCGGTCTGGACCGACAAGCGCCACACCGACCTGAGCTATCTGGCCTGCGCGCAGGCGCTGCTGGCGGCGCAGGACTGCGTCTACCCGCAGTTCGCGACCCACAACGCGGCGACGCTGGCGGCGATCCTGCAGATGGCGCAGCCGGCCGTCGGCGCGGCCCGCCCGGTCGCGCCGCGCTACGAGTTCCAGCGCCTGCACGGCATGGGCGAGGCGGTCCACCGCGAGGTCGAGGCCAGCCTGGCCGGCCGGCCGGACGCGCCACCGCTGCGCATCTACGCACCGGTCGGCGAGCACCGCGACCTGCTGGCCTATCTCGTCCGCCGGCTGCTGGAAAACGGCGCCAACAGCTCGTTCGTCCATCAGCTGGCCGACCCGACGGTCGACCTGCCGACGCTGCTGGCCTCGCCGCTGCTGCCGCCGGCCGCCCCGCAGCTGCCGCTGCCGGGCGCGCTCTACGGCCCGGGCCGCGCCAACAGCGCCGGGCGTGACCCGCACATCGCCGCGCACCGGCTGCCGATGCTGGCGGCGGTCGAGGCGCGCGGGCGGCTCGGCCTGGAACGCCCGGCCGACGTGTCGGTGGCCGAGGCCGATGCCGCGATGCAGGCACTGGCGCGCTTCCAGCCGGCCTGGAACGCGACGCCGCTGGAACACCGTTGCGCCGTGCTCCAGCGCGCGGCCGACCTGCTGGACGCGCGGTTGGACGACTTCTGCGCCCGGCTGGTCCACGAAGGCGGCAAGACCCTGGGCGACGCGGTCGCCGAGGTGCGCGAGGCGGTCGACTTCTGCCGCTACTACGCCGAACAGGCGTTGACGCGGCTGGCCCCGCAGGACCTGCCCGGCCCGACCGGCGAGCGCAACACGCTGCGCCTGCATGGCCGCGGCGTGTTCGTCTGCATCAGCCCGTGGAACTTCCCGCTGGCGATCTTTGCCGGCCAGGTGGTGGCCGCGCTGGTGGCCGGCAACACCGTGGCGGCCAAGCCGGCCGAACAGACCCCGGCGGTGGCCGCCGCCTTCGTCCGGCTGCTGCAGGAAGCCGGCCTGCCGGAGCAGGCGCTCACCTTGTTGCCAGGCCCGGGCGAGACGGTCGGCGCGGCGCTGGTCGCGCATCCGGCCTGCGGCGGCGTGTGCTTCACCGGCTCGACCGCCGTGGCGCGCGCCATCAACCGCACGCTGGCCGATCGGCCCGGCGCCATCGTGCCGCTGATCGCCGAGACCGGCGGACTCAACGCGATGGTGGTCGATTCGAGCGCGCTGCCCGAACAGGTCGTCGACGCGGTCGTGCAGAGCGCCTTCCGCAGCGCCGGCCAGCGCTGTTCGGCGCTGCGCCTGCTGTGCGTGCACGAGGAAGTCGCCGACAGGCTGCTGGCGATGCTGGCCGGCGCGATGGCCGAGCTGCGCCTGGGCGACCCGCGCGACGCGGCGACGAGCTGGTCGGTCGACGTCGGCCCGGTGATCGACGCCGAGGCCCACGCCAGCCTGTCGGCCCACATCGACCGGCTCGAATCCAGCGCCCGCCGGATCGCCCGCACGGCGCTGCCCGCGACGTGTGCGGCCACCCACATCGCCCCGGTCGCCTACGAGATCGACGGCACCGAGGCGCTGCGCGAGGAGGTCTTCGGCCCGGTGCTGCACGTGATGCGCTGGACCGGCGCGGTCGACACGCTGGTCGACCGCATCAACGCGATGGGCTACGGCCTGACGCTGGGCGTGCATAGCCGCATCGACGGCCGCGCCCAGCGCATCGCCGACCGGGCCCGCGTCGGCAACGTCTACGTCAACCGCAACATGATCGGCGCGGTGGTCGGCGTGCAACCCTTCGGCGGCGAAGGCCAGTCCGGCACCGGCCCCAAGGCCGGCGGCCCGCACTACCTCTACCGCTTCTGCGCCGAGCAGACGCTGACGGTGAACACGGCGGCGGCGGGGGGGAATGCGACGTTGCTGGCGGGCGAGCAGTCCCGCCAAGCTGCCTAAACTCTCGCGCCATTCCTCACCCATCGCCCCATCCGGCCAACACCATGACCACCCTGTCTGCCACCCCCACCCCCACCCTCGCCTTCATCGGCGGCGGCAACATGGCCAGCGCCATCATCGGCGGGCTGATCCGAGGCGGGACGCCGGTGGATCGGCTGATCGTGGTCGAGCCGTGGGACGTGCAGCGCGACAAGCTGCGGGCCGACTTCGGCGTCGTGGCGCTGGCCGTTGCCGGGCCGGAGCTGGCGCGGGCCGATGCGGTCGTGTGGGCGGTCAAGCCACAGAGCTTCAAGGAGGCGATTGCGCCGGTGGCCGCGCATGTCGGGCGGGCGCTGCACCTGTCGGTCATGGCGGGCATCCGCAGCGACGCGATTGCGCAGGGCGCGGGCACCGAGCGGGTCGTGCGCAGCATGCCCAACACGCCGGCGCTGATCGGCATGGGCATCACCGGGCTGTATGCCCGCGCGGCCGTGACCGAGGCTGACCGCGCGCTGGTCGAGCACCTGCTGGCCGCCACCGGCGAGCGGGTCTGGGTGCGGCAGGAAAGCGACCTGGACGCCGTCACGGCGCTGTCGGGTTCGGGGCCGGCCTACGTGTTCTATTTCATCGAGACGATGATGGCCGCGGCCGAGCAGATGGGCCTGGGCGCCGAGGCCGGCAAGCAGCTGGCGATCGCCACCTTCGCCGGCGCGACCGAGCTGGCGCGGCGCAGCCCGGAGACCCCGGCGACGCTGCGCGAGCGGGTCACCTCCAAGGGCGGCACGACCTACGCGGCGCTGACCGCGCTGAACGAGGCGGGCGTCCACACCGCCTTCATCGCCGCGCTGAAGGCGGCGCAGGACCGGGCGCGCGAGCTGGGTGACGAGTTCGGGCGCTGATGCGTGTGAGGGCGTGAGGGCGGCAGACCGGCCGCACACGGATGAAGCGCAGCGCCGGTCGGCATGTCGGCCTTGCATCACCCGGGCGGATCGGGGCTGCGGGCCGCTTCTACATTGACCGCTCCACAACGGCAGACAAGCCCGTCACGAGCGGGCTCCAACGACATGTCCCACGCACCCCTGTCCTACATCCACCCGAGCGCCCATAGCCCCTGGAGCACCTACCTGTCCCAGGTCGACCGCGTCCTGCCCTACCTGGGTGACCTGGCGCGCTGGGGCGAGACCCTCAAGCGCCCGAAGCGGGCCCTGGTCGTCGACGTGCCCATCGAGATGGACGACGGCAGCGTGCGCCACTTCGAGGGCTACCGCGTCCAGCACAACCTGAGCCGCGGCCCGGGCAAGGGCGGCGTGCGCTATCACCCGGATGTGACGCTGGAGGAGGTCATGGCGCTGTCGGCCTGGATGACGGTCAAGAACGCCGCCGTGAACCTGCCCTATGGCGGTGCCAAGGGCGGCATCCGGGTCGACCCGCGCAGCCTGTCGGTCAAGGAACTGGAGCGCATGACGCGGCGCTACACCAGCGAGATCGGCATCATCATCGGCCCGAACCAGGACATCCCGGCGCCGGACGTGGGCACCAACCCGCAGATCATGGCGTGGATGATGGACACCTACTCGATGAACATCGGCGGCTCGGCCAGCGGTGTCGTCACCGGCAAGCCGATCCACCTGGGCGGCTCGCTGGGCCGGGTCAAGGCGACCGGGCGTGGCGTGTTCGTGACCGGCCGCGAGGCGGCCCGCCGCATCGGCCTGGACCTCGACGGCGCCCGCGTCATCGTGCAGGGCTTCGGCAACGTCGGCTCGGCGGCGGCTGAACTCTTCGGCCAGGCCGGCGCGAAGATCGTCGCGGTGCAGGACCACACCGGCACGATCGCCAACCCGAAGGGCCTGGACCTCGCCGAGCTGCTGCCGCTGGTCAAGCGCCAGGGCGGCGTGGCGGGCTTTGCCGGCCACCCGAGCGGGGCCGAGAAGATCGACGACGAGGCCTTCTGGGACCTCGACTGCGACGTGCTGATCCCGGCTGCGCTGGAAGGCGTCATCACGCCCGAGCGCGTCAACCGCCTGAAGGCCCGTCTGGTGCTGGAAGGTGCCAACGGCCCGACGCTGCCCGAGGCCGATGACGCGCTGGCCGAACGGGGCGTGCTGGTCGTGCCCGACGTGATCTGCAACGCCGGCGGCGTGACGGTCAGCTACTTCGAGTGGGTGCAGGACTTCTCCAGCTTCTTCTGGAGCGAGGACGAGATCAACCTGCGGCTCGACAAGATCATGGTCGACGCGTTGCGACGCATCTGGGACACCGCCGACCGGCACCGCATCACGCTGCGCACCGCCACCTTCGCGGTCGCCTGCGAGCGCATCCTGATCGCGCGCCAGGAACGCGGCCTGTACCCCTGAGCGAGCCGGGGGCGCCGTCTCTTGTCCTGACGCAAGTCCGCGCCGGGCCGCGTGCCCTAAGCTGCGCGGCCTTGCCTGATCGACCTTCACGGAGCCCCCGCATGACCCTGCTCGCCTGGACCGACGACCTTGCCACCGGCCATGCCGAGATGGACCAGACCCATCAGGAGTTCATCGCGCTGCTGGACCGGGTCGAGGCGCTGCGCGAGGCCGACGCGGCCACCGTGCTGCCGGTCTACGACGAGCTGATCGCCCACACCACCGAGCACTTCGCGCGCGAGGACGCCTGGATGCAGGCCAACGGCTTCGCCACCGAGAACTGCCACAGCCTGCAGCACACGCAGGTGCTGGCGGTGCTGCAGGAGGTGCGCAAGCGCATCGTCGAGCAGGGTCAGGTCCAGCTGCTCGGCGAACTGCTGCCGGGGCTGATCCAGTGGTTCGACGGCCATGCCCGCGCGGCCGACGCCGGCCTGGCCGCCGTCATCGCCGAGGCCGAACAGGCCCGCGCCCAGGCCGCCGCCGAAGGCCGCGCCTGCGAACCCGCCGCCGCCATCGCCGGCTGCGGCAGCCTGAGCTGCAGCGACGCCTGAAACGCGAAATTCATGACGTTTCCAGGCTGACATCTGGCTGACAACGGGAACTTCCGGGACTAGAGTCGAACCCGGATTCGCCACCAGGCCGACCCCATCGGCCCCGCCCGACACCCCGCGAGTCCCCACCGGAGGAGACCCGCGATGTCGCTGCAGCAGCTCTCGGACTTCAAGCACTGGCACCTCGGCCATCCGCAGGGTCACACGGTCGAGACCGCCGTCTGCGACGCCGTGCTCGCCGCCTGGCTGATGGGCTGGATGTCCTTGCCGGTGATGGTGCTGCTGCAGGAATGGGCCTGGCTGCCGCTGTCGCTGGTGGCCCACCTGATGCCGCTGGGCTACTGGTCGGTGCGGCGCCGACTGCACCGCAGTGGCCTGTTGCGTTGCGACTGGCTGCACACGGTCGGGCGACCGGCGCGCTGAGTCGGCGTCGTTGACCCGGCGTCGCGCGATGGCACGATCCAGTCCATGACCACCCGACCTCTGCCGAGCGCCCTTCCGATCGCCCTTCCGATCGCCCTTCCGGCCGCCGACGTGCCGCCGCGCAGCACGCCGTCCAGCTACCCGGAACCCTACGCCTCACGCATGGCGGGCCGCACCAAGCGTGCGCTCGGCGCGGCATTCGGCCTGACGAACTTCGGCGTCAACCTGACCGAACTGGCGCCGGGCGCGGTCTCGGCGCTGCGCCATGCGCACACCCGGCAGGACGAGTTCGTCTACATCCTGCAAGGCCACCCGACCTTGCGCACCGATGCCGGCGACACGCTGCTGGCACCGGGCATGTGCGCCGGTTTCCGGGCCGGCAGCGGCGACGCGCATCAGCTCGTCAACCTGACCGGCGATCCGGTGGTCTACCTGGAGGTCGGCGACCGGACCGCCGGCGATTCAGCCTGCTATCCGGACGACGACCTGGTCGCCACGCTGGTCGACGGCCGCTGGGTCTTCACGCACAAGGACGGCAGCGGCTACTGACTCAGCCGATCTGCACGAACACGCGGCCCGCCTCGATCTTCACCGGGTAGCTGCGCACCGCCACGCTGACCGGCGAGCAGGTCGGCATGCCATTGCGCACGTCGAAGCGGCCCTGGTGCAGCGGGCACTCGATCTCGTGGCCTTCGAGGAAACCGTCGCACAGCCGGGCATGGCCGTGGGTGCAGAGGTTGTCGGTCGCGTAGACCTCGTCGCCGACGGTGTAGACGGCGATGTCGCGGCCGGCCACGGCCACGCCGATGACGTCGTCGCCGGGCAGGTCGGCGGCGGCCAGGGCATCGGTCCAGTTGGGATCGCTCATGTCATGTCTCTTGGCAGATCAGATCGGATAGATGATCGAGTTCGGGATCATCTCGGTGTCGTAGATGCATTCGCGCGAGGCGAACTTCAGGCCGGCCGGCGTGCGCACCACCACGTCGAGGTAGCGACCGACATTGAAGACCGTGCTCTCCTGCGACAGCTTGGTGCGGAAGACGGCGTAGTTGGCCTCGCTGCGGATGCGACCGTCGGAGACCTCGCGCACCACCGGCACGCCCACGACGTGGCGCTGGTAATAGGGGTCGTGGAACAGCGTCTCCTGGATGCCGTAGACGCGGTCCTTCAACATGCCCTTGCTGGAGAAGGACAGTGTGGCCAGCGGGAAGCCGCGCTCGTGGTTCTCGCGCGGCTGCAGGCGGTAGACGCAGTCGTCGGTGAAGAACTCGGGCCACAGGTCCCAATGTCCGGAATCGACCGCGCTGGCGTAGTCGGCGTAGAGCTGGTTCAGGGCGAACCAGTCCTCGAAGTTCAGCGATGTGTTGTTGCTCATGGTCGGGTCTCCTTCGCGCCGGGTCACTCTTGCGCTTCCATCACGTCACGCCAGTAGCGGTACATGCCGCGGATCAGCGTCTCGGTGACCATGTGCTCGGTGTTCTCGACGCCCTTGCCGCCGAGCTCGGCCACCGCGCGGTGGAAGGGCTTGGACTCGAAGGCCTGCTGCGAGAACTCGATCACCTCGCCGTCGTCGGCCGACACGAAGCCGGCCGGGCCGAACAGGTTGGCCTGCGTGAGCCGGCGCTGGGTCATCTCTTCCGTGTCGTCCTCGAAGCCGAAGTGGGTCCAGACGAAGTCGAAGCTGCCGTGGCCATTGGGCTGGATGTGGCGCGTCGACACGCTGTTGACCTGCTGCTGCAGGATGACGCTCGGGAAGATCGTGGTCATCACGGCGGTCGGGCCGTTCCACCACGGCTCCGGGACGATGTCGATGAAGCTCGGATCGTGGAGCTTCATCTCGGCCTTGAAGCTCGACACCTGCGTGACCTGATCGGCCTTGCCGGCCGCACCGCGCGTCGAGATCATGGCCGCGTGGCGGTGCTTGTCGTCCATGCGCAGCTGCGACTTGTTGTCCGCCCGCCAGAGGCCGAAGGTGACGAACCAGGTGTGCAGCAGGCCCGGGTGGTAGGGGTCCTTGATGTTCTCCTGCATCAGCTTCCAGTTGCCCGGGATGCGCTGGCGGTTGTAGCCCAGGATCCTGAGCTGGCGGCCGTTGAACAGGCGGTCGTAGTAGCCCAGGATGGTCGGGCCCAGGTAGTCCTCCAGCGACTCGATGTCGTGGTCGAAGGACGCGAACACCACGCCGCCGCGCACGGCCACCTTCAGCCTGGTCAGGCCATGGTCGCTGGTCTTGAAGTCCGAGGGCATGCCGCCGTGGACCTGGCCGTCCTGCTTGACGCCGCGCCGGAACGGCACGCCCTGCAGCTCACCGTTGAGGCCATAGCTCCACTGGTGGTAGGGGCAGACGAAGTCCTTGGCCTTGCCGTGGCGCTCGCGGCAGAAGCGCATGCCGCGGTGGGCACAGACGTTCTCGACGACGTGGATCGAGCCGTCCGCATCGCGCACCAGGATGACCGAGCGTTCACCGACCACCGTGCGCTTGTAGTCGCCCGGCTCGGGGATCTCGGCCTCCAGGCCGACGTAGCACCAGTGGCCCTTGTAGAAGAAACGCTCCAGCTCGCGCTGGTAGATCTGCGCATCGGTGTAGGCCAGGAAGGGGATGCGGTGGGTGCCGTCGCCCTCCCATTGCGGGGTGATCGGGAAGATCGTCGAGGGGGACGAGGGGGACGAGGGGGACGAAGGGGTCGAGGGGTTCGAGGAAAGGCTCACGTCGATCTCCACGCTGCGGCTCGGCGATGGGCGCGATGTTCGGGCCTCGGCGCCAATCAGCCAATAACATCCCCGGCATGTGAAACATCACGCGCAGTGATGTCGCGCCGACACGGAGCCCCGGCATGGACCTCAAGGACATCGACCTGAACCAGCTGGTCGTCTTCCAGCAGCTGATCGTCGAGCGGCGCGTCTCGCGCGTAGCGGAGACGCTCGGCCTGACGCAACCCGCCGTCAGCAACACGCTGGCCCGGATGCGCCGCCAGTTCGGCGACGAGCTGTTCCTGCGCACGCCGGCCGGCATGGTGCCCACGCCGTTCGCCGAGCAGCTGGCCGCATCGGTCGGCCCGGCGCTCGGCCTGATCCACGACGGCCTGAACCGGCAGACCGGCTTCGATCCGGCCTCGTACCAGCGCCCGGTCACGATCGGCATGACCGACATCGGCGAGATCGTCTTCCTGCCCGCGCTGATCGACCGTCTCCGCGAGGTCGCCCCCGGCGTCACGCTGAGCACGGTGCGCAGTTCCGCCGTCAACCTGCGCGACGAGATGGAGTCCGGCCAGGTCGACCTCGCGATCGGCCTGCTGCCGCAGCTCAAGGCCGGCTTCTTCCAGCGCCGGCTGTTCCAGCAGCGTTATGTCTGCCTGTTCCGGCGTGGCCATGCACTCGACAAGGCGCGCGTCACGCTGCAGGACTACAGCAGGGCCGAGCACCTGGTCGTCGTCTCGCCGGGCACGGGCCACGGCAAGGTCGACGAGCGGATCCGGCGCGCCGGGGTCGAGCGCCAGATCCGCCTGACGGTGCCGCACTTCGTCGGCGTCGGCCACATCCTGCAGGGCTCGGACCTGGTCGCGACCGTCCCGGAACGGCTGGCCCGGCACCTGACCGAGCCCTTCGGCCTGCGCCACGTGGCCCATCCGGTGAAGCTGCCGGACATCGCGATCAACCTGTCCTGGCACGCCAAGTCACACCGCTCGGAGGCCAGCCAGTGGCTGCGCCGCGTGATCGTGGAGCTGTTCGGCGACGACGCCGGGGCGTGACGGGCGCCGTCGGGCCGCCCGCATCGGTCCGCCCGCATCGGTCCGATCAGCGGGCCCGTTTCCGGCTGGCGGCACCAGGCTTGGCGGGGGACTTCAACGGCACCGCCCGGGGCAGGTCACCGGGAGCGGCGCTTGAATTGCGCACGACCAGTTCCGTCGGCAAGGTCACCTGCCGGGTCGCCACGTCAAGACCGGCAATGACGGCCTGCAGCGTGTTGACCGCGGCGCGGCCCATTTCGGCAATCGGTTGCCGCACGCTGGTCAAGGACGGATGAACCTGGGACGCCGCCGGCAGGTCGTCGAAGCCGACGACCGACATGTCTTCCGGCACCCGGATGCCCGCGGCCAGCAGCGCGGACATCGCACCGATGGCGCTCAGGTCGTTGCTGGCGAAGACGGCGGTGGGGCGGACCTTCATCGCCAGCAGCTTCTGCACCGCATCGCGGCCACCGCGTGCGGTGTGATCGCCCCGAAGCACGAGCGAAGGATCGCGATCGAGACGGTGAATCGCGACCGCATCGTCATAGGCGCGGTGCCGGTCCTTCGCCGATCCCAGCTGTTCCTCGCCCGTGATGAACGCGATCCTGCGGTGCCCCAGGGTGGCGAGATGCTGCATCGCGCTGCGGGCCCCGCCGTAGTTGTCGGCGGCAATCGACGGGAACTCGGCGTGCTCGCGGTGCTGGTCGATGGTGATGACCGGCAAGCGTGCGGCCGTGAGGCCTTCGACGAATCCGAACTGGTAGGGCAGAACGGCAATGACGCCATCGGTGAACTGCTGCAGCAGCTGCATCACGTCGGCGGTGGGGCGCCGGTCGTTTCCGACCAGCGAATAGATCAGCACCTCGTTCCCGGCCACGGCGGCAGCGCTCACGGCACCGGAGACGAGGGCGCTGATGTAGGGATTGTTGAGATCGGCGGCCAGCAGGCCAATGACCCGGCTGCGTCCACCCGACAGCTTCTGCGCGCTGCGGTTGGCGACATAGCCCATTTCGGCCGCCAGCTTCAGGATGGCCTCGCGGGTTTCGCGTGACACGCCGGGTTGCAGGTTCACCGCACGCGAGGCGGACATCGTCGAGACACCCGCTGCCGCCGCGAGTTCGGCCAGCGTCGGTGCGTGCTTCTTGGTCATCGTGGGATCGCCGGGGGTTCGGACCTTCGCAGACATGGGAAGGCACAAGGCCGTGTCGATCTTAGCGGTAGCGCTAGCGCGCGGCGATGGCCGGGTCGGCCCCGGACGGAAGCCTGTCGCCTGTGGTGTCCATGGAAAGTCGCCTGCCACGACGGGTGCCCTCGGGTTTTCTCTGGTGTCGACAACTAACGTTACCGCTAACGTTCATGCACGTAAAGCCGAGTTCCGCCCCCCAAACACAGGAGACATGCATGTCATTGCGCCAACTGCTCGTTCCCGCCCTTCTCGCCCTGTCGACGTCCACCATGGCCGCCGACAAGGTCACCCTGAAGATGGCCGACAACCTTCCCGACCGCAATGGCGGCTGGGGCGCCGTCGTCGAGGCGATCAATGCCGAGTTCAAGGCCGCCAACCCGGGTGTCGAGATCGTCACCGAGAGCTACCCGGACCAGCCCTACCAGGAAAAGATGAAGATCTACGCCACGGCCAAGCAGATGCCGGACGTCTTCAAGTACTGGAGCTTCTCGACCCTGCTCAAGCCGATGGTCGACGGCAAGTTCGTCGTGCCGCTCGATCAGGCCACGTTCGCGAAGTACGGCTACCTGCCGGGCGCGCTGGAATCGAACGTCTACAACGGCAAGCTCTACGGCATCCCGGTGTCGGCCGACCTCTGGGTCGTGTACTACAACAAGAAGCTCTTCAAGGAAGCGGGCGTCGACAAGCTGCCGAGCACGCTCGAGGAGATGATCGCGCTGGCGCCGAAGTTCAAGGCCAAGGGGATCATCCCCATGTCCACCGACGGCAAGGACGCCTGGCCGCTGGCCATCACCTTCGACCAGATCGTCTGGCGCCTGTCGGGTGACGCGACGCTGCCGCGCCAGGCGCTGGCCCGCAAGGTCAAGTTCACCGACCCGATCTTCGTGAAGGCGGCCACCGTGCTGCAGGACATGGTCAAGGCGGGCATGTTCCAGGAAGACCTGGGCGTATCGGACTACGGTGCCTCGCGCAACCTGTTCGGTCAGGGCAAGGCAGCGATGTACCTGATGGGCAGCTGGGAACTCGGCCTCGCGAGCGATGCCAACTTCTCGGAGGAGTTCCGCGCCAACGTGGACGTCCTGAAGTTCCCCACCATTGCCGGTGGCAAGGGCAAGGCGGATGACCTGTTCGCCTGGTATGGCGGCAACTACGTGGTCAGCGCATCCAGCAAGAACGTGGCGCTCGGCACGAAGTACCTCGAGTTCTACGCCAAGCGCTTCCCGACCATTGCCTGGGAAAAGCAGGCGACCTTCCCGGCCCAGACCGTGGCGGCTCGCCCGACCGACACCCCCGTGGCCAAGTCGCTGCTGCGCATCGCGGCAGAGGCCAAGGCCACGTCGGGAACCGGCTCGCTCGACCTGTCGACGCCCGCGTTCAAGGAAGACATCCAGAACGCCATCCGCGAACTCAGCTCGCTGCTGATCACGCCGCAGGAGTTCACGGCAAAGGTCGATGCCGCCGCCGAGAAGGCCGCGCGCCGGCAGAAGTAATCCGGCTGCATCGGCCATTCAAGGCAGCCTGGCGAACGACGTTCGCACGGGCTGCCCGTTTCCTTCTGGCGCGCAGCGCCATCGCGTGAAAGCGAACCCGACGTGCAAAGCCCGTTCGAGAACAAGACCCTGGTGGCTTGCCTGGTCCTGCCGGCCGTGGCTGTCATGGTCTTCGCCATGCTGATCCCGCTGGGCTTCAGCATCTATTTCAGCCTGACCGACTGGGCCGGCTTCGGCGACTACAGCTTCATCGGCCTGGAGAACTACCGCGAGATCCTGATGGACGACAAGGTCTTCTGGCGAGCACTGTGGAACACGCTGCTGCTGATGCTGGTGACGATCCTGATCCAGAACCCGATCGCCTTCGCCCTGGCCGCCCTGCTGGCGCATGTCACGCAACGCCTCTCGCGCATCCTGCGCACGATCTACTTCGTGCCGGCGGTGCTGTCGGTCGTGATCATCGCCAAGATGTGGGTGAGCATCTTCAACCCCACCTATGGCGTGCTGAACAAGGTCCTGGTCGCGATGGGCCTGGAGAGCCTGGCGGTGTCGTGGCTGTCGAATCCGCAGACGGCCATCTGGGCGGTGATCTTCATCATCGTCTGGCAAGGCTTCGGGTGGGCGCTGCTCTTCTACTACGCCGGGCTCATGACGGTTCCCAAGGACCTCGAGGAGGCGGCTCGGGTCGACGGCGCGAGCTGGCTGGCGACCTACGTACACGTCGTCATCCCCTACCTCTACCCGGTGATCGGCGCCGTGATCGTCATCGACGTCATCTCGTCGATGAAGCAGATGGAACTGATCCTGCTGTCGACTGCCGGGGGGCCCGGACAACTGACCCAGTTTCTCGGCGTCTACCTCTACCAGAAGGCCTTCACGGCGGGCGAATACGGCTACGGCAATGCCCTGTCCGTCCTGTTCGTGGCCATCTCGATCGCGCTGACGCTGGTCGTCAGACGGGCCATGCCGGCACCCACGGAGGCCTCATGAACACGATCCATCCTGCGAACGACCACGGCCGCGCGTATCGGCTTCAACGCCAGGTCCTGAAGGTGGCGCTCTACACCTTGCTGGTCCTGGTCGCGGTCATGCAGCTCTTCCCGCTGATCTGGGTGGCGTCCTATTCGCTGCAGAAGTCCGGCGACCTGTTCGGCGGCGAGCTGCTGCGCCTGCCGCTGGATCCGCAGTGGGACAACTACGTGCGTGCCTTCCGAGATGGCAAGGTGCTGCAGTACTCGCTGAACAGCCTGTTCGTGGTGTCCGTCTCCACCGTGCTCTCGACGGTGCTGTCCTTCTGCCTCGGCTATGCCCTGACCAGGCTGCAGTGGCGCCTGAAGTCGCTGGCACTGGGCGCGATCACGATGGGCATGGTCGTGCCGATCCACACGACGCTGCTGCCGAACTTCATCTGGTTCGGCTACTTCGGTCTCGTCGACACGCACTTCGCGCTGATCATCACCTACGTGGCCTTCACGCTGTCGTTCAACACGCTCGTGTTCATGGGCCATTTCGCCAATCTGCCCCGCTCGATCGAGGAGGCCGCCCTGATGGACGGCGCGTCCTGGCCGCGTCTCCTGTGGAGCGTGGTCGCGCCGATGTCGGTGCCGGCCACGGTCACCGTGGCCGTGATGACCTTCCTGACCAACTGGAACGAATTCATCATGGCCAACACCTATCTCTCGACCGACGACAAGCGGACCTTGCCGTTTTCGATCATCCGGTTTCAGGGTCAGTACGCGTCCGACTATGCCGTGCAGTTCGCCTGCATGGTGCTGGTCGCGCTGCCCGCACTGGCGCTGTATTTCGCATTCAGCAGCCGCATCATGGAAGGCGCCACCGCTGGCGCCGTGAAGGGATAAGGAACTCCCGTGAATGACCCTCAAATCCTGCACTTCCCCGAGAACTTCGTCTGGGGCGCGGCCACCGCGTCGACCCAGGTGGACGGCGCCGTGGCCGAAGGCGGAAAGTCGGAATCGATCTGGGATCGGTTTGCCACCGACCCCTCGCGCATTGCCGATGGCACGAACCCGGCCGTCACCTGCGACCACTACCACCGTCATGCCGACGACTTCGACCTGATGAAGTCGCTGGGACTGTCCGCCTACCGCTTCTCGATCGCCTGGCCGCGTGTCGTGCCCGGCGGTGACGGCCCGGTCAATCCCGAAGGACTCGACTTCTACGACCGCATGGTCGATGCCATGCTCGAACGTGGCATCCGGCCGTTCGCCACGCTGTTCCACTGGGACCTGCCACAGACGCTGCAGGACCGTGGCGGATGGGCGCGGCGCGAGACGATCGACGCCTATCTGCGCTATGCCGAAGCCACGGTTCGTCGCCTGGGTGACCGCGTCAAGGACTGGATGACCCACAACGAGCCCTGGGTGTTCTCGTTCTGCGGCCACCTCTACGGTGTGCATGCGCCTGGCTCGAAGGATCTGGCCACCGCACTCTCGGTCGCGCACCACCTGATGGTCGCGCATGGCAAGGCAGTGCCGCTGATCCGCGACCTCTGTCCCGGGGCGCGCGTGGGCATCGTCCACAACCTCGAATGGATCGAGCCGGCCTCCGACCGCATCGAGGATCAGGCGGCGGCCACCCGCTGGGACGGCGCCTTCAACCGCTGGTTCCTGGACCCCGTCTTCGGCCGGGGCTATCCCGCCGACATGCTCGCCTGGTACGGCCACGCCGCGCCGCGAGTCGAGCCGGGCGACTTCGAGGCGATGGCCGTCCCGACCGACTTCCTTGGCGTGAACTACTACACCCGCCGTGTCATCGCCCACGACCCGACGCCCCGCGACGCATCGGAGCGCGCCTTCCTGTCCGCGCGCCAGATCTACTGGCCGTTCGTGCCTCGCGCGGAGTTCGACGAATGGGAGGTCGCGCCCGAAGGGCTGTACCGGACCCTGCTGCGCGTGCAGCGCGACTATCGGCCGGCCAGCCTCTACATCACCGAGAACGGCACGACCGGGCTCGAAGGTCCGGGTGACGACGGCGCCGTCCATGACCTGTACCGGACGCGCTATCTGGCACGTCACACCGCCGCCGTGCACCAGGCGATTGCCGACGGCGCCCAGGTGCGCGGCTATTTCGTCTGGTCCCTTGTCGACAACTACGAATGGGCATTCGGCTTCACCAAGCGATTCGGCGTCATCCACGTGGACCACGCGACGCAACGGCGAACCATCAAGGACTCCGGGCATTGGTATGGCCGTGCGGCCCGCGCCAATGGATTCCCGATTGCCGACGCGAACGCGACCTTGTGAGCCTTCCATCGCCGGATCGAACTCGAACCGGCCTGAACCCGACCCGCCACACCGAAGTGACGACATGACCCAGATCTCGCTGCGTTCCGTACAGAAGTCCTATGGGGCTTCGACCCCGGTCATCCGCGATGTCGACCTCCAGATCGACGCGGGTGAGTTCTGCGTGTTCCTCGGCCCATCGGGATGCGGCAAGTCGACGCTGCTGCGCATGATTGCCGGGCTGGAATCCATCACGGGCGGTGACGTGCTGATCGACGACGTGCGCGTGAACGACGTGCCCGTCGCGAAGCGCGAGGTCGCCATGGTGTTCCAGAACTACGCGCTCTACCCCCACATGACCCTGTACGACAACATGGCCTTCGGCCTGCGGCAGGCCAAGGTCGAGAAGGGCGAGATCGATCGGCGGGTGCGCGCAGCCGCCCAGAGCCTGCAGATCACGCACCTGCTCGACCGCTTGCCGAAGGCCTTGTCGGGCGGTCAGCGTCAGCGCGTGGCGATTGGCCGCGCGATCGTGCGTCGGCCCAAGGTGTTCCTGTTCGACGAGCCGCTGTCCAACCTGGATGCCGCCCTGCGGGTGCACATGCGCGGCGAGATCGCCCGCATGCACCGCGAGTTCGAGAGTGCCAGCGTCGTCTATGTCACCCATGACCAGACGGAGGCCATGGCGCTGGCCGACAAGATCGTGCTGCTGCGGGCCGGTGACGGCATGCTGAAACACGGCAGCATCGCCCAGGTCGGATCGCCGATGGACCTGTACCACCATCCGCGCGACCGGTTCGTCGCCGGCTTCATCGGCTCGCCGCGGATGAACTTCCTGCCGGCGACGGTGCGGTCATCGCGCTTCGACGGGCTGCTCACCGAACTCGTGCTGGAGATCGATGCAGACCGTGGCGGCGAGACCTTGCACCTGTCGCTGGACGTGATCCCGCCACCCATCGGCAGCCACATCACCCTGGGCATCCGTCCGGAGCACCTGCAGTCCGATGTCGGCGACGGACTGACCACCATCACCCGGCCCGTCCGACAGGTCGAGCACTTCGGCGAACACAGCTACGTCTACCTCCATGCCGGCAACGGACCGGAAGGCGCCGAGGACCTGATCGCCAAGGTCCCCGGACATGGCGCGGTCCAGGCCGGTGCATCGGCCACCTTCTCGCTGCAGGCGCAGCACTGCCATCTGTTCGATGCGCAGGGCTTTGCCATCGAACGGGTCAAGGCCTGAGACTGCCGGACGTGCACACACCGACCTGATCCGCCATGACGACGAATCCACCGCTCTATCTGAATCCTGCGAAACCCATCCCCGAGAGAGTCCGCGACCTGCTGGATCGCATGACGCCCGAGGAGAAGTTCGCCCAGATGCACGCCTACTGGCTCGTGTTGTCCGAGACGGGCCAGCACCGCGCCCGGCCGGGCGAGGCCTTCATCGGCGGCACCGACGATGCCGACGTGCAGCGCCGGCTGTCGCGCGGCGTCGGCCAGATCACGCGGCCCATGGGCACGCACAGCGTCGAGGCGGGGGCCGGGCTGCGGGCCCTGAACAAGCTGCAGCGCTTCCTGCGCCACGAGACGCGCCTGGGCATTCCGGCGCTGTCGCACGAGGAATGCCTGATGGGCGTGATGACCCGCGACGGCACGCTCTTCCCGTCGCCGCTGGCGCTCAGCGCGACCTGGAATCCGGCGCTGGTGCAGGAGGTTGCGCAGCGCATCGGCGACGAATGCCGGCAGGTCGGCGCCCATCAGGGCCTGGCACCGGTCCTGGACGTCTCGCGCGACCTGCGCTGGGGCCGCACCGAGGAGACCTTCGGCGAAGACCCCTACCTGGTCGGCGTGATGGCCACGCGCTACGTGCGCGGCCTGCAGGGCCCTGACCGTTCCCTGCTGGCCACGCTGAAGCACTACGTCGGCCATTCGGCCAGCGAAGGCGGCCGCAACCACGCGCCGGTGCACATGGGCTGGCGCGAGCTCAACGACGTTTTCCTGCTGCCCTTCGAGATGGCCGTGAAGCAGGCCGACGCCGGCTCGGTGATGCCGGCCTATCACGACATCGACGGCGAGCCCGTGCATGCGTCCCGCCACCTGCTCACCGAGGTCCTGCGCGAGCAATGGGGCTTCGACGGCCTCGTGGTGGCCGACTACGTGGGCATCAGCCTGCTCTACCAGCACCACCGTGTGGCCGCCGATGCGGTCGAGGCGGCGGCGCTGGCCTTCCATGCCGGGCTCGATGTCGAACTGCCCGGCGACGACTGCGGCCAGCATCTGGCCACGGCGGTGTCGCGCGGCCTGCTCAGCATGGCCAAGGTGGACGAGATCGTCGCCCGCATCCTGACCGAGAAGTTCCGACTCGGCCTGTTCGAGCGCCGCTACGAGGACGGCCCGGCGCCACAGCTGCGTGGCGCGGCGGCCGTGGCGACGGCCCGCGAGGCTGCGCGACAGGCCATCGTCGTGCTGGACAACCGCGACGGCATCCTGCCGCTGCGGCCGGCCGATGCGCTGCGCCTGGCCGTCATCGGCCCGACCGCCGCCGATCCGATGGCCCAGCTCAGCGGCTACAGCTACCCCGCCCACGTCGTGCTGCACGACCAGACCGAGGACACCAGCTGCATCGTCACGCCGCTGCAGGGACTGCAGCAGGTCTTCGGCGCCGAACAGGTCACCTACGCCCGCGGTTGCCAGATCATCGAGATCCGCCGGCCCGGCTCGCCAGTGTTCCCGGGCGACGTGCTGGACGATCCTGCCCTTCCGGAGTCGCCGGTGTCGCGACGCACCGACGAGATCGCCGAGGCCGTGGCGGCCGCCCGCGAGGCCGACGTCGCGGTCGTCTGCGTGGGCGACCTGGCGGGCCTGTTCCAGACCGGCACCATCGGCGAAGGCTCGGACACCGACAGCCTGGACCTGCCCGGCGTGCAGCAGTCGCTGCTCGAAGCCGTCGTGGCCACCGGCACGCCCACGGTCGTGGTGCTGCACGCCGGCCGGCCCTACAACCTCGGCGGGCTGGAGGACCGCGTCGCCGCCTTCGTGATGGCCTTCGCGGGCGGCCAGCAGGGTGGCATCGCGCTGGCCGAGGTGCTGGCGGGCATCGTGCCGCCCTCGGGCCGCATGACGGTGTCGGTGCCGGTCAACGTCGGCGCGATGCCCTACCACTACAACCACAAGCTCAAGAGCGGCGGCACGCCGATCGCGCGCCATTTCGGCAGCCGCTATCCCTTCGGTCACGGTCTCGGCTACACCCGCTTCGAGTACCGCCACCTGACCTTGGCGCATGCCGAGGTACCGCTGGACGACGGCGAGATCGACCTGAGCTTCGAGGTGGCCAACGTCGGCGACATGGCCGGCGTGGAAGTGCCGCAACTCTACGTGCGGGACACGCTCGCCAGCGTCGTGCGACCCGTCCGCGAGCTGAAGGCCTTTGCGCGCGTGCCGCTCGATGCCGGCAGGTCCGCGCGCGTGACCTTCCGCATCCCGGTGGACATGTTGTGCTTCACCGGCCATGCCGGCCAACGGATCGTCGAGGGCGGGGCGTTCGAGCTGCTCGTCGGCGCATCGAGCAGCGACATCCGCCTCCGCACGGACGTCAACGTGTCCGGGACGGTCCGCACCCTCGGCCGCGACTGGCGCATGGAAAGCACAGCCGAGGTCACGCCCGTTTGAGAGAACATCGCACCTCCTTCGACGGGTGCCCCCAGCCATGACGAACGACACGACCCCTTCCCCTTCCCCTTCCCCTTCGACGCCCCCTTCCACCACGCCGGACCTGGCCTTGCGCCCCTGGGCGGCCTGTCTGCCCGAAGACGCCTCGCAAGCCCTGCTGCTGGGCCGCATGGACTTCGGCGCCGGGCCCACGCCGGTGCTGCTGCGCGGTGGCGAGGTGTTCGACCTGAGTGGCGTCGCGCCGACCGTGTCGGACCTGCTGGAGACGCTGCCGGACGGTTCGACATGGCCTGCCGGAACGCGCATCGGCACGATTGCCGAGGTCGCGGCGAACCCGAAGGCCCGCCTGCTCGCGCCGGTCGACCTGCAGTGCGTGAAGGCCTCGGGCGTGACCTTCGCGGTGTCGGCGCTGGAGCGAGTGATCGAGGAGCGTGCCCGTGGCGACGCGCAACGCGCGCAGGCCATCCGCGCCAACCTGTCCGAACGCATGGGCGGTGACCTGCGCGGCGTGAAGCCGGGCAGTGAACCGGCGCGGCGGCTCAAGGCGGCCCTGCAGGCCGACGGCCTGTGGTCGCAGTACCTGGAGGTGGCGATCGGGCCGGATGCCGAGATCTTCACCAAGGCACCGGTGCTGTCGGCCGTCGGTGCCGGCGCGGACGTCGGCGTGCGTGCCGATTCGAGCTGGAACAACCCCGAGCCGGAGATCGTGCTGGTCTGCGACAGCCGCGGCCAGGTGCGCGGCGCGACGCTGGGCAATGACGTCAACCTGCGCGACATCGAGGGCCGCAGCGCGCTGCTGCTGGGCAAGGCCAAGGACAACAACGCGTCCTGCTCGATGGGGCCCTTCATTCGCCTGTTCGACGCGCACTACACGCTCGACCACGTGCGCACCTGCACCGTGACGCTGGCGGTGCATGGCGCCGATGGCTTCGTGCTGGAGGGCAAGAGCTCGATGGACCAGATCAGCCGCGACCCGCTGGAGCTGGTCGGCCAGGCCCGCAGCCGCGACCACCAGTACCCGGACGGCTTCTCGCTGTTCCTCGGCACCCTGTTCGCGCCGGTGGCCGACCGCGACGCGCCCGGGCAAGGCTTCACCCATCACCCGGGCGACCGCGTGCGCATCGCCTCGCCGGCCCTGGGCGCGCTGGAGAACCGGGTCGTGTTCTGCCACGACGCGCCGCCGTGGACCTGGGGCGTGAGCGCGTTGATGCGCAACCTCGCCGCGCGTGGCCTGCTGCGTCAGGCCTGACCCGATCGAGCGACAGGCCCCATGAACACGGCGATCTATCCCAGCCTCTCTGGCAAGCGCGTCGTCGTGACCGGCGGCGGCTCCGGCATCGGCGCCACGCTGGTCGAGGCGTTCGTGAAGCAGGACGCACAGGTCTGCTTCCTCGACATCTGCGACGACGAAGCCGAAGCTCTTGCCCGACGCTGGTCCGGCGCGACGCGGCCACCGCGCTTCCTGCATTGCGACCTGACCGACCTGGATGCGGTGGGTGCGACCTTCGCGCAGATCGTCGACCAGATCGGCGGTGTCGACGTGCTGGTCAACAACGCCGCCAACGACGACCGCCACGCCATCGACCAGATCACGCCGGCCTACTGGGACCAGCGCATCGCCGTGAACCTGCGGCACGTGCTGTTCTGCAGCCAGGCGGTGGTGCCGTCGATGCGGGCGGCCGGTGGCGGGTCGATCGTCAACATGGGCTCGGTCTCGTGGCACCTGGCCCTGCCCGACCTGGTGATCTACGAGACCGCCAAGGGCGGCATCGAGGCGATGACCCGGGCACTGGCGCGCGACCTCGGCGGCGACAGGATCCGCGTCAACTGCGTCGTGCCCGGCGGCGTACGCACGCCGCGCCAGACCCGGCTCTGGCACAACCCGGACGAGGAGGCCCGCATGCTGGCGGCGCAATGCCTGAAGGAACGTGTCGAGCCGGAAGACGTCGCGGCGATGGTGCTGTTCCTGGCGTCGGACGATGCCCGAATGTGCACGGCCCACCACTACTTCGTCGACGCGGGTTGGCGATGAGCCGGCAGCCCGTGCGCCCCTTCCGGTCACGCGAGTGGTTCGCCAACGCCGACCGCATCGACCAGACCGCGCTCTACCTCGAGCGCTTCATGAACCACGGCCTGACGCCCGCCGAGCTGCGTTCGGGCCGGCCCGTCATCGGCATCGCGCAGACCGGCAGCGAGCTGTCGCCGTGCAACCGCATCCACGTCGAGCTGGCGCAGCGGGTCAAGGACGGCATCCGCGATGCCGGCGGCATCCCGATCGAATTCCCGGTCCATCCGATCTTCGAGAACTGCCGTCGACCGACGGCGGCGATCGACCGCAACCTGGCCTACCTCGGCCTGGTCGAGATCCTGCACGGCTACCCGCTGGATGCCGTCGTGCTGACCACCGGCTGCGACAAGACCACGCCCTCGGGCGTCATGGCCGCGAGCACGGTGGACATCCCGGCGATCGTGCTGTCGGGCGGGCCGATGCTGGACGGCTGGCAGCACGGCGAGCGGGTCGGCTCCGGCACCGTCATCTGGCGCAGCCGGCGCCAGCTGGCAGCGGGCGAGATCGACGAGGAACAGTTCCTCGAAGCCGCCGCCGCGTCCGCCCCGTCGGCCGGCCACTGCAACACCATGGGCACGGCCTCGACGATGAACGCGCTGGCGGAGGTGCTGGGCCTGTCGCTGCCGGGCTGCGCCGCGATTCCGGCGCCCTACCGCGAGCGGGCGCAGATGGCCTACGCGACCGGCCGACGCATCGTCGACATGGCTTACGCGGACCTGCGGCCGTCGCGCATCCTGAGCCGGCAGTCCTTCCTCAACGCGATCGCGGCGGTGGCCGCGCTCGGCGGTTCGTCCAATGCCCAACCGCACCTGCACGCGATGGCCCGCCATGCCGGCTTCGAGCTGACGGCCGACGACTGGCGACAGGCCCACGACATCCCGCTGCTGGTCAACCTGCAGCCGGCCGGCCAGTACCTGGGCGAGAGCTTCCACCGCGCCGGTGGCGTGCCGGCGGTGCTGACCGAGCTGATCCGCGCCGGCCGGGTCGACGGCAGCTGCGCGACCGTGACCGGCCAGACGCTGGCGGCCAATGTCGAAGGGCGCCACAGCATCGACGCGGACGTCATCACGCCCTATGCGCAGCCGCTGCTCGAACAGGCCGGTTTCCTCGTGCTGACCGGCAACCTGTTCGATTTCGCGATCATGAAGACCTGCGTGATCTCGCCGGACTTCCGCCGCCGCTACCTGAGCCGGCCGGGCGCGGAAGGCGTCTTCGATTGCCGCGCCATCGTCTTCGACGGCCCGGACGACTACCACGCGCGCATCAACGACCCGGCCTTGGCGATCGACGAGAACTGCATCCTGGTCATGCGCGGCGCCGGTCCGATCGGCTTTCCCGGCTCGGCCGAGGTGGTCAACATGCAGCCGCCCGACGCGCTGATCCGGCGCGGCATCACCAGCCTGCCGACGCTGGGCGACGGGCGCCAGTCGGGCACGTCCGACAGCCCGTCCATCCTCAACGCCTCGCCCGAGGCGGCGGCCGGCGGCGGTCTGGCCTGGCTGCGCACCGGCGACGCCATCCGCGTCGACCTGAACACCGGTCGCTGCGACATGCTCGTGGCCGACGAGGAACTGGCGCGCCGCCGCCGTGCCGGCCTGCCGGCGATTCCGCCCAGCCAGACGCCGTGGCAGGAGATCTACCGCGCGACGGTCGGCCAGCTCGACAGCGGCGGCTGCATGGAACTGGCGCTGAAGTACCGGGCCGTGAGCGACGTGACGCCGCGCCACAACCACTGAGGCGTCAGCGCCGGGCACGCGGCGCCCGCGACAACCCGGGCGGGTCGTCGCCGGCTGCCGCTCACTTGCCGCTGCGGATCTTGGCCAGCGCGGCCTGGGTCTCGTCCCACAGCGGCTGGCCGACGTTGGCGGCGATGCTGGTGTTGATGCCATGCAGCTTGTCGCGCATGCGGGCGACCTCGCTGGCGGGCAGCTCGTTGACCTGCATGCCCTTGGCCTTCAGGTCGGCCAGCGCCTTGGCCGCTTCCTCGCGGGTGTCCTTGCGCTCGAAGTCGCGGCTCGCGATGGCGGCGTCGCGCAGCACCTTCTGCTCGTCGGCGGACAGGCCGTCCCACCACTTCTTGCTGACCGTGACGATCCACGGGCTGTAGACGTGGTTGGTGATCGACAGGTACTTCTGCACCTCGTAGAACTTGCTGCTCAGGATCGTGTTGTACGGGTTCTCCTGGCCGTCGACCGTCTTGGTCTCGAGCGCGCTGAACAGCTCGGAGAACGGCAGCGGCACCGCGTTGGCGCCGAGCAGCTTGAAGCTGTCGAGGTAGACGTTGTTCTGCATCACGCGCAGCTTGATGCCGTCCATGTCCTCCAGCTTCGTGACCGGGCGCTTGGTGTTGGTCAGGTTGCGGAAGCCGTTTTCCCAATAGGCCAGGCCGACGAGGCCCTTCTCGGTCAGCTTGTCCATCACCTTCTGGCCAACCGGGCCGTCCAGCACGGCATCGGCTTCACGGGTGTTGCCGAACAGGAAGGGCGTGTCCCAGATCGCCATCTCCTTGGTGATGCCCACCAGCGTGGCGGTCGAGCCGACCATCATCTCCTGGGCACCGCCGATCAGCGCCTGCTGCATCTGGGTGTCCGGGCCGAGAGCGGCGGCGCCGATGGCGCGCACCTTCATCTTGCCGCCGCTGGCTTTTTCGACCGCGTCGGCGAAGACCTTGGCGGCGCGGCCCTGGTTGCTCTGTTCGTTGAGGCCGTAGCCGAAACGGATCAGGCGCGGCTTGATGTCCTGCGCCTGTGCGGCGTAGGGGGCGACGAGGACGGCGCTGGCGGCCGCGGCGATCAGGGTGCGACGGAGGAAGTTCATGGGGGTGTCCAAGGGTTCCGGTGGAAGGGTGGCCGGGACGCCGGCCAGGTGGGGAATGGGAACTGCGGGGGATGGGCTGACCGACGTGCCGGTCAGCGCAACCACTTGACCGGCTCGATGACCAGCGCGGGGAAGAGCACGAACAGGAACAGGATGGCCGTGTAGGTGATCAGGAAGGGGTTCACGCCCTTGATGACCTGGTGCAGCGACATCCGACCGACGCCGGCAACCACGTTGAGCACGGTGCCCACGGGCGGGGTGATCAGGCCGATGGCGCCGTTCAGCACGAACATCAGGCCGAAGTACACCGGATCGATGCCGGCCTTGACCGCGATCGGCAGCATCACCGGCGCGAAGATCAGGATGGTGGGCGTCAGGTCCAGCGCGGTGCCGATGATCACCAGCGCCACCATCATCACGGCCATCAGCAGACGCGGGCTCTCGACCAGCGGACCGAGCCAGCCGGTCAGCACGCCCGGCAGGTCGGCCAGCGTGATCATGTAGCTGGCCACCTGGGCGCCGGCGCACAGGAACATCACCACGGCGGTGGTCCGGGCTGCGCGCACCAGCACGCCCTCGATCTCGGCCAGCTTCATCTCGCGGTGCACGGCCAGCGCAACGACCAGCGCATAGAAGGCCGCGACGACCGCCGCCTCGGTCGGCGTGAAGACGCCGGACTTCATGCCGCCGATGATGATGATCGGCATCAGCAGCGCCCAGAAGGCCTTCACGGTGGCGCGGATCCGGTCGGCCAGCGGCAGGCGCGGCTCGGCCGGCAGGTCGATGCCGCGCAGCACGTAGCGCCACGCGACGATCAGGCCGGCGCCCATGAACAGCCCAGGCACGATGCCCGAGATGAACAGCGCCGAGATCGACGTGTTGGTCGTCACGCCGTAGATCACGAACGGCATCGACGGCGGGATGATGGGCGCGATGATCCCGCCCGAGGCGATCAGGCCGGCCGAGGTCGCCATCGGGTAGCCCTGGCGCTTCATCATCGGCAGCAGGATGGTGGCCAGCGCGGCGGTGTCGGCCAGCGCCGAGCCGCTCATGCTGGCCATCAGCACGGCCGCGCCGATCGCCACATAGCCCAGTCCGCCGCGGATGTGGCCGACCCAGGCCTGCGCCATGTCGATGATGCGGCGGCTGATGCCGCCCGAGTTCATCAGCTCGCCGGCCAGGATGAAGAAGGGCACCGCCAGCAGCGGGAAGCTGTCGACGCCGGCGACCAGGTTCTGGGCCAGCAGCTGGGCGTCCCAGAAACCCAGCACCCAGGCCATGCCGGCACCGGTCAGGGCCAGCGCGAGCGCCATGTTCATGCCGATGCCCATCAGCACCAGCATGCCCAGCGAGAAGACGACGAAGGCTTGTGCTTCAGGTGTCATGACCATCACTCCACGTCGGCGCCATGGCCGAGGTCCAGGGGGGTGTTGCGCAGCAGTTCGACCAGCGCCATCACGCCGATCGCCAGCATCGACAGCAGCGCCGGCAAGGGCAGAAGCGCGGTCGGGTAACCCAGCACGACCGACCGGCTGCCCATGCCGACGAGCACCTGTTGCCAGGCGCCCCAGCCGATCAGCCCGCAGGCCAGCACGACCAGCACGCGGATCAGCACGGTGAAGGCCTGGAACACGGCCGGGCGCTTGCGCAGCAGGCCGACCAGGCTGGTGAAGGCCATGTGTTCGCCGGCCGGATAGGCGGCGGTGGCGCCGATGAAGACCATCCAGACGAACAGCAGGCGCGAGAGTTCCTCGCTGGCCGCGATGCCGCTGCCGAAGCCGTAGCGCAGCACCACGTTGACGAACACGGCCAGTGCCATCACGCCCAGGCAGACGGCCATGGCGCGCTGGGTCCAGCGTTGCAGCGGGTGTCCGGGCGTCTGGCCCGGGACGTTCGAGTCGAGCGAGCGGCTCATGGTGCAGGGGTCTCCTGGAAGGTGGCGAGCCAGGCCGAGACATCGGCCTGCAGGTGATCGAGCGACCGGCTGGCGTCCAGCCGCAGCACGCCGGGCTCGCCGAGCGGCGGCTCCAGTGCCGCGAACTGGCTGTCGACCAGATCGGCGGAGAAGAAGTGCGCCGCGCCTCGGCCGGCCACGCGGGCCAGTGCCTCGTGGCGCGGGATGTCCAGCCAGGCGAAGCGCAGGCCCGGCGCCGCCGCACGCAGGCGATCGCGATAGGCCCGCTTCAGCGCCGAGCAGGTCAGGACCGCCCCGTCCGGGTGTTGCCGCAGCAGCTCGGCCAGCCGGTCGAGCCAGCCGGCGCGATCGTCATCGGTCAGGGCGATGCCCCGACTCATCTTGGCGACGCTCTCGGCGCTGTGATGGCGGTCGCCTTCGATCATCGGCAGCCCCTGGGCGACGGCGACGGCCTCACCCAGGCTGGACTTGCCGCAACCGGCGACGCCCATGACGACGAGGGATGGGTTCATGGAGGATTTCGATCGGATCTTGGGATAGCGCTGTCCAACGCAATCAAAAAAAATCGGCCCACATCTGGCAGCCGTGGTAGAACGCTGCGCTCGATGCATGACCGGCTTCGGACAGCGCTATCCTAAGGCTGCGAGATGCATCCCAGATCAGTGAAAACCCGAGCATGAAACAACCTTCCCCACGCGGCGGCGCCGCCGTGACCCTGGCCGATGTGGCGGCGCTGGCAGGCGTCAGCCCGATCACCGCATCGCGCGCGCTGCGCGGCACCCGCGCGGTCGACCCGGTGCTGGTCGAGCGCGTCAAGGCCGCCAGCGCCAAGCTCGGCTACGTGCCCGACCCGGCCGCACGCGCGCTGGCGTCACGCCGGGGCACCTATGTGGCGATGCTGGTGCCGGCGCTGTCGAACGCGCTGTTCGTCGAGCTGATCGAGGCAGCCCAGACGACCTTGCGCGCCGGCGGCTACCAGGCGCTGCTGGGCATCACGCACTACGACCCGGCCGAAGAGGAACAGATCCTGCGCGAGTTCCTGCAACACCGGCCGGCCGGGCTGCTGCTGACCGGCGCCGAGCAGTCCGAGGCGGCGCGCAACCTGGTCGCCGCCAGTGGCGCGCCCTGCGTGCGGATGATGACGCTCACCGACCGGCCGGGCAGCCACTGCGTCGGCCTGTCGCAGTTCGAGGCCGCGCGGGCCATGACCGCCCACCTGCAGCAGCGCGGCTACCGCCGCATCGCCTTCGTCGCCGTCCAGCTGGACGCCCGGACGCTGCAGCGGCTCGACGGCTGGCGCGCCCAGATGCGTGCCCAGGGCATGTACGAGCCAATGCTGGAGACGGTGACCTCGGCGCCGTCGTCGATCGCGCTGGGCGGTGAGCTGTTCAGGCAGATCGTGTCGACCGACCTGGGTGTGGACGCCATCTTCTTCTGCAACGACGACCTGGCGCAGGGCGCCCTGCTGTCGGCCGCGCGACTGGGTGTCCCGGTGCCGGGACAGGTCGCGGTCGCGGGCTTCAATGACGTCGTCGGCAGCGACCAGATGGTGCCGTCCTTGACCACCGTGCGGACACCTCGGGCGGCCATCGGTCGACAGGCGGCGCAGTTGCTGCTCAAGTTGATGGAGGGCCAGCAGATCGCCGAACCGGTCATCGATCTCGGCTTTGAACTCATGCCCCGGGAAAGCACGTAGAAAAGAAAAAAGCCCAAGTGAATCAATCACTTGGGCTTCGATCCTGGCGGAGACGGAGTCCGCTTTTTTGACATTTCAGGCAGTTCAGGAACGTCCTGTTTGACCGATCTTCATAGGAGAGATGGTCGATTAATCATCTCCATCGATGTCAGGAAATCTCATTCATTCCATTCTTGATGTTGGGTAGCATGTGGGGCAGGAGGTGCCCATGCCCAAGATCGCTACAGCCCTCAAGGCCACCCAGGTGGCCGCCCTGACCGAACCCGGCCTGCATTCGGTCGGCGGCACGCCTGGCCTGGCGCTGCAGGTCACGCCAACCGGCGCTCGCAGCTGGATCCTGCGGATCAGCGTCGCCGGGCGCCGGCGGGACATGGGACTGGGTGGCTACCCGGAGGTCTCGCTGGCACAAGCCCGGCTACAGGCCCGAAGTGCACGAGAGGTCATCCGGGGCGGCGGGGATCCGGTCTCCCAGAAGCGCGCCGAACGACATGCGCTCGCCTTGAAACGGAGCACCGCGCTGTCCTTCGAGCAATGCGCCTCGCGCTACATCGACGACAACAAGGCCGGCTGGAAAAACGCCAAGCATGCCCAGCAGTGGACGAACACGCTGACCCAGTACGCCTACCCGGTGATGGGAAAACTACCGGTCAGCGACATCGACCTGCCCCATGTGCTCGCGGTGCTGCAGCCCATCTGGCACACGAGGACCGAGACCGCCACACGGCTTCGCAGCCGGATCGAACTGATCCTGGCCTGGGCAACGGTGCGCAAGTACCGTACGGGCGAGAACCCGGCCCGGTGGCGCGGCCACCTCGACAAGCTACTGCCCCGGCCGACCAAGGTCGCCCAGGTCGAGCACCATGCCGCCCTGGCAATCGACGACATTCCCGGCTTCATGCGGACCCTGCGCGAGCAGTCCGGCATCGGCGCCCGCGCGTTGGAGTTCGTCGTACTGACGGCCGCGCGTTCCGGCGAGGTTCGTGGTGCGCGCTGGCCAGAAATCAACCTCGACAAGCGCGTCTGGACGGTGCCCGCCGATCGCATGAAGGCGGGCAAGGAACACCGCGTGCCGCTGTCGGATGCGGCGATTGCTCTGTTGCATTCGATGCCCGGCCCCGAGCACGACAGCCTCGTCTTTCCAGGGCTGCAGCAACTGTCCGACGGCCAGGCCAAGACGCTGTCCGACATGACCTTGACGGCGCTCCTGCGACGCATGAAGGTACCGGCGACAGCACACGGCATGCGGTCGACCTTCCGGGACTGGGCCGGGGAGCGCACCGCGCATGCGCGGGAGGTCATCGAGCAAGCCCTGGCGCATCTGCTGAAGGACAAGGCGGAGGCCAGCTACGCGCGGGGTGACCTGTTCGACAAACGACGACGATTGATGGCGGACTGGGCTTTGTTTCTGGCTGCGACTTGAATTGATTCTCATGCTTGGCGCACTCGCCGAGTCGCTCGATGAGTCTTTCAGGCTTCAGCACTCATCCAAACGGCCGATGTCTGACGAAAAGCTGACGAAGTAACCCCATTGCATTCATCAGACCGCAGCCAATCAGTAAAGAATCTGTCATGTGGCTCGGAACGCACTTGTGGTGATGTGCCTCCTATCCGTTCAGAAGCCGTTTGTCCAGAGTGAAACCACCTCATCACTTGGGGGGAGTGCATAGCGCTCCTCAAATGAAAGAATCATCCCAAGCGATGTTCGTGAGTTTGTATCCAAGCGATCGTGGTCTGACGGTGATGCCATCGAAGACTTGATTTTCTGAGCTGCTCGTTCAAGTTGGCCAGAATTCATTGGAAGGCGGAGCGGCTTTTCATGACACACAGATTTGAAGCAGAGGGAGGGCAAATGGTTGTAAAAATCAGGCGGTCAATCGTTTCGATCACAAGTTTGGCAGTGATTGCCCTGAGTGCTGGCGCTCAAACTGCACCGGCACGATTGATTAGTGCTACTGCAAGCGGTGCAGACTGGAAGTGCGGAAGTTTTTCCGGAACTTACTCCAGTGTGAGCGATGCGATTTCTGCATTGATGGCATACACAGCGAGCTGCCCATACCTAGCCTCGTTGTACGTCGATACCTGCAGTGCGGTGCCTGTCAATGTATCGGAATCCGGGCGATGCGATTACGCCTACAACAAAACTGTTGAAGGCGGCGGCGATCACGTCGGGGGTTCGGCAGCTTGGACATTTTGTGCGGCAAACAGTCTGTGGGTAGCCCAGGCGGGAGCCTGTGTTCAGATTGTCGATCGCTACGCAGGCAAACCGCAATCGTGCGAACAGCCAAGCGGCGGAAATCCCATTTACCCGCTGACAGCCACAAAACGACAGACTGAGGCCCTGACGGCGCAAATTGGTGGCTTGCGCCTCTCGGCGCAATATGACAGCCGAAGGAATTTCCCGGCAGAAGGTGGAGCCGAGTTGCCGGTTTCGCGACCGGTGCCGTCGTTCGGATCCCAATGGGATAGCAATCTCCACAAGAGTTTGGTCTTTCAGTCAAGTGTGAGTGGTGTCAAGCAAGGCATCCAGGCGTCGCGCGGGGGTGGCGTCTGGGTTGACTTCCTCCTTGACGCTGGCGGCTTTTATCGAGCCAGTACCGACGTTCGCGATCGGTTGGTGGCTACGCTCAATGGATGGCGCTACTTCGATGCTGCTGCACAATCGGTCGAGACGTATCGTGCAGATGGGCGACTGATTGATATCAAGTTTGCAGATGGAACAGCTCTAACCTACCTATACAGCGATGCCGCAACGCCGCTGGCGGTGGCCCCAGCGGCAGGCTTGATCGTCGGAATACAAAATCAGACCGGACGTGTACTGCAGTTTGCGTATGAGCAAGACTCTTCCACGAATTTACCTCGCATCAAATCGATTACTAACCCTGATGGTGGCATCATTCTGGTTTCGTACCTAGTCGGCGGGATATTGAGTCAATTCACCTGGCAAGACTCAACATCTCGGCAATATGTCTACGAGTTACCTGGGCTGCCTTGGGCGTTGACGGGCGTCCTTGATGAGAACCTATCGCGTCACAGTACTTACACTTACGATGTCGCCGGTCGTGCAATTGGGACCGAACTGGCTGGCGGGGTAAATCGTTACACGGCTTCGTATGTCAGTGTTCCAACGTGGATCGTGTCAGAAACCTACGATGCGACGACCGGCGTGGTTTGGCGTGATCATACTTGGGGCCTGCCGGTTGCGCCGTCGATGACCACGCCCAACGGCAGCATCACGAGCTACGGTGTCGAAATGGGACTGGGGATTCCACGTGTTACCAGCCAAAGCCAGCCAGCCGGGGCTGGATGTGCGGCAGCGTCGAGTAGCACCTACTACGATGCGGGTGGACTCGTTCGCGCATCGGTTGATTTCAATGGGGTCAAAGCATGCTTTGATAATGATTCAGGGCGGCGACTGGAAACTGCAAGAATCGAGGGTTTGAGTCACGCCACCGAGGCGTGTCAATACCCTGTCAGCGGCAGCGTGATTCCAGCGGGAAGCGTCAAGCGCAAGATCAGTACTCAATGGCACCCCGTCTGGAATCTGAAGACTCGCCTGGCCGAGCCAAAGAAGATCACGACCTGGATTTACAACGGCCAGCCTGATCCGACCGCAGGCAATGCCGTGCTCAATTGCGCACCGGCAACGGCAGTGCTGCCCGACGGCAGCCCGATTGCCGTGCTGTGCAAGCAGGTCGAACAAGCCACGACCGATGCCACTGGCACCTCGGGCTTTGCCGCGACGGCTGCGGGTGTCGCTCGCGTGACCAGCTACACGTACAACTCGTTCGGCCAGGTGCTCACCGCCCGCGACGCACTCAGCAATCTGACCACCTACGCGTACTACGCAGACACAAACGCCGACCACACCATCGGTGACTTGCAGAGCATCACCAACGCAGCCGGCCATATCACGCAGTTCACGGTGTATGACCGCGCCGGTCGCCTCAAGCGCAGCGTCGATCCCAATGGTGTGGTCACGGACATCACCTACACGCCACGCGGATGGGTGAACTCGGTCGCGGTCAGTCCTCCGACGGGTGCTGGTGCTGCGCAGACCACGTCCTATCTGTACGACGGTGTTGGGCAACTCAAGGAAGCCACGCTGCCCGATGCCACCAAGATCACCTACAGCTATGACGCCGCGCACCGCCTCACAGGCATCAAGGACGGCGCAGGCAACACGATCACCTACACCTTGGACAACGCAGGCAATCGCACGGCAGAGGCGCTCAAGGATCCGGCTGGCGTCCTGGCGCGCAATGTGACCCGGGTCTTTGACGCCCTGGGCCGTGTTCAGAGCATGACCGGAGTCCAGCCATGAAGCCGCTCACCCATACCCTCGCCCTGCTGCTCGGCACGTCGGCTTCGATGTTGTCCTCGGTCGTCCTGGCGCAGAGCCCGGCACCGGGCGTGATGACCTCCACCTTCGGCTACGACCCGATGGGCAGTCGACACACGGTGGTCGATCCGCTGGGGCTGACCACGCAGACGCAATACGACGCGCTGGGGCGGCCGGTGCAGGTGACACAGCCCCTGCCCGCCACGGGCGTGGCTCGTCCGGTGGTCCGTCCGAGCTGGGACCTGGCGGATCAGCCCGCTGGGCTCACGGACCCTCGCAACCTGGTGACCAGTTACACCGCCAATGGCCTGGGAGATCGGACCAGCCAAGTCAGCCCCGACACAGGCACAACCAGTTCCACCTTCGATGCGGCTGGCAACCTCAAGACCCGCACCGACGCGCGTGGCAAGCAAGTTCTTTACTCTTACGACGCACTCAACCGACTCACCAAGATCGACTACCCGACCGGGGTGGACACGATCTTCGAATACGACGGCGGCACGGTCACGCCCAAGCCTGCCAACAGCATCGGCCGTCTTACCAAGATCACCGATGAGAGCGGCAACACGGCCTACACGTATGACGGGCTGGGTCGGGTGGTGCGCAAGCTTCAGACGGTGCTGGTCACCGGACAGGCCTCAGCGCGAGCCTTCGATGTCCAGTACGGCTGGGGAAGTACGGGCGCTGACAACGGGCACCTCAAGACCCTGACGCTGCCCAGTGGCGCGCGTGTGAACCTGAGCTACGACCTGACCGGACGCGTCAGCGGGCTGGCGCTCAACCCGGTCAACGCCAACGGGGTCGGCACCAACGCCGCCATCTCGACGTCGATCCTGTCGACGATCGCGTACGACGCGATGGGCAACGCCAAGGGCTGGACCTGGGGCACAGGGCCGGTAACCTATGCGCGGACCTGGGACGGCTACGGTCGGCCCAAGACCTACCCCTTGGGCCATCCGAACGGCACCGGCACGGCGGCCGGTCTGTTGCGTACCGTTGGCTATGACGACGCCGGTCGGATCACGGCGTATGGCCATACCCGCAGTGGCGTGGCCCAGGTCGCCTTCGACCAAGCCTTCGTCTACGACGGGCTGGGGCGGCTCACCCGTTCGAACCAAGGCACGACCAGCTATTCCTATAGTTACGACGCCAATGGCAATCGCACCGAGTTCCTGGTGTCGGCCACACGCTTCGTCAACCAGGTCAGCGCGACCAGCAACCGGCTGACCAGCGTCCAGCGCGTGAACTCCACGGGCTCGCTGGTGACGGATGTCCCAACTTACGACAATGCAGGCAACACGATCGGGAATGGATCGGCCGGTAGCGGTGTCTACAGCGATCGCGGACGGCTCAGCCAGGCCAACATCCCTACGGGGACCACGACGACCACGCCGGTGAACTACTGGTACAACGGTCTGGAACAACGCGTTCGCAAAAGTGGCGCTACGGCTGTGGTGACGACCGGTGCGGTGCACTACGCCTATGACGAAGACGGTCACATCCTGGGTGAGTACGACACCTCGGGTATTCCGATCTACGAGGTGGTGTGGCTGGGCGACCAGCCGGTGGCGGTGGTCAAGCAGACCCGCACCGGCAGCGGGGCGACCTTGAACGTTGCCACTCGCATCGACTACGTCTACGCCGATCACCTGAACACGCCGCGCATTGTGGTCCGAAGCAGTGACCACGCCATCGTCTGGCGCTGGGACAGCTTCGAGAGCTTCGGCGTCACGCCGGTCAACGAGAACCCGAACGCGCTGGGCGTCTACAGCTTCAACCTGCGCTTCCCGGGGCAGGTGTACGACCGGGAAACCACGGGGTTCTACAACCACCATCGGGACTACGCGGCTTGGATTGGAAGATATATGCAGTCCGATCCCATCGGGCTCGCGGGGGGCGTCAATCCGTATGCATATGTCGGGGGGAACCCGCTTAGCTACACGGACCCCGAGGGGTTACAGGCGATTCCGCTTCCCCCAATTCCGGTTCCGGGGGTACCGAACCCAAGTGCGGATGCTCAGCAGCAATTGGCACTGCAGCTCACGGCCGCCCTGCGAAGTGCCTTTCCTGAGAGGACATACCAGACTTACACACGCTACAACCCCAGAACGGGGAAGTGCTACAGCGGGCGGACTTCTGGCAATGACGACCCTCTGACCAACATCCGGAAGCGTGCGCTGGGCCAGCTACTCTTGAACTCTGAAGGCTTCTTGCCGCCTGTGCTTGATAGGTCGTCAACGAACAGGGGCGCCATCCGAGGGAGAGAGCAGCAACTCATCGACATAAATGGCGGGGCGCGAAGCGTTGGTGGAACATCCAGGAATATGATTAACGGCATCAGCCCGATGAACCCGTTTGGGGACGCCTATCTTGACGAGGCGACTGGTGAATTCGGTATCCCTGTTCCCGCAGAGAACTGCACTTGCCAGTGACCGAAATGACAGAAGCGGAATATGAAAGTCTCAAGAGGTTCATGAGCCTCTTCTATGAGTGGTTCAATGCTAAGCCCTCTCATCGTCCAGAAAGTCATCCTCTGGCTGTGTTGGAGAGATTGGAAAAAAAGTCGCGTTCGCAGGCAAAGCGAGGGCTTGAGATGGCCATCAATGACTGCGTCGAGGATTCCAGTGAATGGGGTCCCGAAGTCGTTGCACTGGCGGATAAGCGGTTCGTACTGAATAGCGCTCCATCGCTGTCTGAGGTCCGAGCGAAATACTCGCGCAAGTACCTTCAGGTGCTCAAGCGCGGTAGCATCAAGTCGCTCAATGAGTATTACCTGGTCAAGGGGATAGTCGATGGCGGTGGCATTGAGCCTGGAGCGGGCGAAGCTGAGAAGCTGGCCGCCATGCTGACGGACTACGAGAGCCGTCCGCCACCTAGGGCTGAGAAGTAGCGGGTTCTAGGCAATCCACCGAGTCCAGGCTGGCCAACGGGCACTTCCTAAAACCAACGCGCCAGCCGTCGCTGACACGTGATCGACGTCATGACGGCTCGCACAGCGTCATCGCATGCCGAATTTGGCGTGGTCAGAATTCGGTCGGCGCCAACACGTGAGGGACCCAAGAGCCCGTTGAAGCGGCAACCAGCCGCAACAGACGGCCAGTTCGGCCGAGTGGAACGTCGGACCCGACGTCAAAGATGTCACGAAAACCATCACGAGGCCTGTCCAGCGCCTGGGGCGGTCGGATCGGCGGTTTTAGGACGGACCCTTCAGGCTTCGGCACTCATTCAAACGGACGATGTCTGACCAAAAGCTGACGAAGAAACTCCATTGCATTCATCGGATCGCAGCCAATCAGTCAAGAATCTGTCATGTGGCTCGGATCGCACTTATGATGATGTGCCATCTATCTGTTTAAAAGCCGTTTGTCCAGAGTAGAACCACTTCATCATTTGGGGGAAGCGCAAGACTTGCCCCAAAAGAAATAATCAATCGAAGCGACGATCGTCGGTTCATCTTGACAAAGTCAAGTAGAGCTGATCAGTAATTCACCAAATCGATAGATCATAAAACATGAATTTCCTTAGGATTTGGATGGCTCTACTTGGGGTGGCGCTATCTTTTGACTGCTCCGCCCAATTTTATTGGCAGATTGTTGGCGACAATGGAATTTCGCGCCTCGCAGCCCCTGACAGGGCGCTACATTTTCAATCAATCACTGATTCATGTTTGCATATTGAATCCTTGTACAGTGACTCTGGGCTACATTGGGTGCCTCGACAAGATGATTATGTCTCGGGCAGGTGTATATATGTTTTTTCAGATGGAAGTTTGTCAGTTTCAGGAAATAATGCCTCGATAAGCAGGTTTTGTGGTCCTGGATTTCTTGCGAGTGATCCGGCTTGTTCGCCGGTTTGTCCTGCAAATGCCAAATGGATCGCTGAAGCGAATGCCTGCATTAATATTGTTGATCGCTACGCAGGCAAACCGCAATCGTGCGAACAGCCAAGCGGCGGAAATCCCATTTACCCGCTGACAGCCACAAAACGACAGACTGAGGCCCTGACGGCGCAAATTGGTGGCTTGCGCCTCTCGGCGCAATATGACAGCCGAAGGAATTTCCCGGCAGAAGGTGGAGCCGAGTTGCCGGTTTCGCGACCGGTGCCGTCGTTCGGATCCCAATGGGATAGCAATCTCCACAAGAGTTTGGTCTTTCAGTCAAGTGTGAGTGGTGTCAAGCAAGGCATCCAGGCGTCGCGCGGGGGTGGCGTCTGGGTTGACTTCCTCCTTGACGCTGGCGGCTTTTATCGAGCCAGTACCGACGTTCGCGATCGGTTGGTGGCTACGCTCAATGGATGGCGCTACTTCGATGCTGCTGCACAATCGGTCGAGACGTATCGTGCAGATGGGCGACTGATTGATATCAAGTTTGCAGATGGAACAGCTCTAACCTACCTATACAGCGATGCCGCAACGCCGCTGGCGGTGGCCCCAGCGGCAGGCTTGATCGTCGGAATACAAAATCAGACCGGACGTGTACTGCAGTTTGCGTATGAGCAAGACTCTTCCACAAATTTACCTCGCATCAAATCGATTACTAACCCTGATGGTGGCATCATTCTGGTTTCGTACCTAGTCGGCGGGATATTGAGTCAATTCACCTGGCAAGACTCAACATCTCGGCAATATGTCTACGAGTTACCTGGGCTGCCTTGGGCGTTGACGGGCGTCCTTGATGAGAACCTATCGCGTCACAGTACTTACACTTACGATGTCGCCGGTCGTGCAATTGGGACCGAACTGGCTGGCGGGGTAAATCGTTACACGGCTTCGTATGTCAGTGTTCCAACGTGGATCGTGTCAGAAACCTACGATGCGACGACCGGCGTGGTTTGGCGTGATCATACTTGGGGCCTGCCGGTTGCGCCGTCGATGACCACGCCCAACGGCAGCATCACGAGCTACGGTGTCGAAATGGGACTGGGGATTCCACGTGTTACCAGCCAAAGCCAGCCAGCCGGGGCTGGATGTGCGGCAGCGTCGAGTAGCACCTACTACGATGCGGGTGGACTCGTTCGCGCATCGGTTGATTTCAATGGGGTCAAAGCATGCTTTGATAATGATTCAGGGCGGCGACTGGAAACTGCAAGAATCGAGGGTTTGAGTCACGCCACCGAGGCGTGTCAATACCCTGTCAGCGGCAGCGTGATTCCAGCGGGAAGCGTCAAGCGCAAGATCAGTACTCAATGGCACCCCGTCTGGAATCTGAAGACTCGCCTGGCCGAGCCAAAGAAGATCACGACCTGGATTTACAACGGCCAGCCTGATCCGACCGCAGGCAATGCCGTGCTCAATTGCGCACCGGCAACGGCAGTGCTGCCCGACGGCAGCCCGATTGCCGTGCTGTGCAAGCAGGTCGAACAAGCCACGACCGATGCCACTGGCACCTCGGGCTTTGCCGCGACGGCTGCGGGTGTCGCTCGCGTGACCAACTACACGTACAACTCGTTCGGCCAGGTGCTCACCGCCCGCGACGCACTCAGCAATCTGACCACCTACGCGTACTACGCAGACACAAACGCCGACCACACCATCGGTGACTTGCAGAGCATCACCAACGCAGCCGGCCATATCACGCAGTTCACGGTGTATGACCGCGCCGGTCGCCTCAAGCGCAGCGTCGATCCCAATGGTGTGGTCACGGACATCACCTACACGCCACGCGGATGGGTGAACTCGGTCGCGGTCAGTCCTCCGACGGGTGCTGGTGCTGCGCAGACCACGTCCTATCTGTACGACGGTGTTGGGCAACTCAAGGAAGCCACGCTGCCCGATGCCACCAAGATCACCTACAGCTATGACGCCGCGCACCGCCTCACAGGCATCAAGGACGGCGCAGGCAACACGATCACCTACACCTTGGACAACGCAGGCAATCGCACGGCAGAGGCGCTCAAGGATCCGGCTGGCGTCCTGGCGCGCAATGTGACCCGGGTCTTTGACGCCCTGGGCCGTGTTCAGAGCATGACCGGAGTCCAGCCATGAAGCCGCTCACCCATACCCTCGCCCTGCTGCTCGGCACGTCGGCTTCGATGTTGTCCTCGGTCGTCCTGGCGCAGAGCCCGGCACCGGGCGTGATGACCTCCACCTTCGGCTACGACCCGATGGGCAGTCGACACACGGTGGTCGATCCGCTGGGGCTGACCACGCAGACGCAATACGACGCGCTGGGGCGGCCGGTGCAGGTGACACAGCCCCTGCCCGCCACGGGCGTGGCTCGTCCGGTGGTCCGTCCGAGCTGGGACCTGGCGGATCAGCCCGCTGGGCTCACGGACCCTCGCAACCTGGTGACCAGTTACACCGCCAATGGCCTGGGAGATCGGACCAGCCAAGTCAGCCCCGACACAGGCACAACCAGTTCCACCTTCGATGCGGCTGGCAACCTCAAGACCCGCACCGACGCGCGTGGCAAGCAAGTTCTTTACTCTTACGACGCACTCAACCGACTCACCAAGATCGACTACCCGACCGGGGTGGACACGATCTTCGAATACGACGGCGGCACGGTCACGCCCAAGCCTGCCAACAGCATCGGCCGTCTTACCAAGATCACCGATGAGAGCGGCAACACGGCCTACACGTATGACGGGCTGGGTCGGGTGGTGCGCAAGCTTCAGACGGTGCTGGTCACCGGACAGGCCTCAGCGCGAGCCTTCGATGTCCAGTACGGCTGGGGAAGTACGGGCGCTGACAACGGGCACCTCAAGACCCTGACGCTGCCCAGTGGCGCGCGTGTGAACCTGAGCTACGACCTGACCGGACGCGTCAGCGGGCTGGCGCTCAACCCGGTCAACGCCAACGGGGTCGGCACCAACGCCGCCATCTCGACGTCGATCCTGTCGACGATCGCGTACGACGCGATGGGCAACGCCAAGGGCTGGACCTGGGGCACAGGGCCGGTAACCTATGCGCGGACCTGGGACGGCTACGGTCGGCCCAAGACCTACCCCTTGGGCCATCCGAACGGCACCGGCACGGCGGCCGGTCTGTTGCGTACCGTTGGCTATGACGACGCCGGTCGGATCACGGCGTATGGCCATACCCGCAGTGGCGTGGCCCAGGTCGCCTTCGACCAAGCCTTCGTCTACGACGGGCTGGGGCGGCTCACCCGTTCGAACCAAGGCACGACCAGCTATTCCTATAGTTACGACGCCAATGGCAATCGCACCGAGTTCCTGGTGTCGGCCACACGCTTCGTCAACCAGGTCAGCGCGACCAGCAACCGGCTGACCAGCGTCCAGCGCGTGAACTCCACGGGCTCGCTGGTGACGGATGTCCCAACTTACGACAATGCAGGCAACACGATCGGGAATGGATCGGCCGGTAGCGGTGTCTACAGCGATCGCGGACGGCTCAGCCAGGCCAACATCCCTACGGGGACCACGACGACCACGCCGGTGAACTACTGGTACAACGGTCTGGAACAACGCGTTCGCAAAAGTGGCGCTACGGCTGTGGTGACGACCGGTGCGGTGCACTACGCCTATGACGAAGACGGTCACATCCTGGGTGAGTACGACACCTCGGGTATTCCGATCTACGAGGTGGTGTGGCTGGGCGACCAGCCGGTGGCGGTGGTCAAGCAGACCCGCACCGGCAGCGGGGCGACCTTGAACGTTGCCACTCGCATCGACTACGTCTACGCCGATCACCTGAACACGCCGCGCATTGTGGTCCGAAGCAGTGACCACGCCATCGTCTGGCGCTGGGACAGCTTCGAGAGCTTCGGCGTCACGCCGGTCAACGAGAACCCGAACGCGCTGGGCGTCTACAGCTTCAACCTGCGCTTCCCGGGGCAGGTGTACGACCGGGAAACCACGGGGTTCTACAACCACCATCGGGACTACGCGGCTTGGATTGGAAGATATATGCAGTCCGATCCCATCGGGCTCGCAGGAGGGATCAACACTTACGAATATGTGGGCGGAAATCCGGTCAGTTCGATTGATCCGACTGGCTTGTGTCCAATGTGCCTAGCCATTCCGTTCATCGGCGTAGGGGTGACGCTTGCAGATGTTGGTATTGGCCTGGGGACCGGCGGTGCGTTGATTGGTTTGGATCGGATCTTCGCAAAGCCGCCTGCGGACGCCTCCGACCCGAATGGGCCAAAGGCGCCCGGTAAGCCTGGCACGGACGTAGGGTTCTGCGATCCGAAGGGAGGCCCGGACTGGGTGAAGAATCCCAACGGGCGCGGGAGCGGTTGGCGTGGTGACGATGGGCGCGTTTGGGTGCCCACCGGACCACGACCTGGCAATGCGCATGGCGGGCCACACTGGGACGTCCAAACACCTGGTGGTGGCTATGTGAACGTCTATCCCGGTGGCGGCAGGCGATGACAACGATGAAACTTGAAGCCCGCGCCGTACGCTACTTCTCTGAGCACGACGAAGCAGCGTTCTTCGAATGGTTAGACAAGATCGCTGCCATTCGCAGCTACGAAGGCAATGGCGACGCGCTCTACATTGAAGTCGATCCGGCGGCAGTCGATGAAGATGCGCTTCGTGAAATCTTGGCCCTGTTTCATCGGTACGGCGTGAGCCTCAAGCAACTTGAGGTCTTTGATCGCCCCGAGTTCGCAGAGTGGTTCCGAGACGAGCGGGCCTATTGGTTCGACAGGGTGTTCCGCGCTCCTGTGTGATCGCGGCCTACTTGTCGCTTCACGCCTTGTCCCTCACCCCGGAGGTCTTTTTGCCCTTGTCCTCGGGCGTGATGAACCCGATAGGCCGCTTCGGCGGATCGGGCGGCGTCATGAGTTCGCGCAGGGCGGCGAACCTTCTTGGGCTGGGCCCCGGTGTTGTGGCTGAAGGTGTCAGCGGATCAACATGACTTACCAGGGCGCTTACGACAACCCAGCAATGCGGTACTCGAGCGGCCCTCATGGGTCGATAGGTTGCCTTATTCGCTGGCCGCCGACATGGCGGCGGCGAACTGGGGAGCGGATGAGCGGCGCCTCAATTGTCAAAAGAAGCCATCTCATACATGTAAGCACTCGAAACAACCAGGGGACGGCTTGAACCTACCCGAGATCTCTTGAACTCTTCTGGCTCAATCGATGAGCCACCCCGGCAGGCTTACTGGTTCTTCCGCTATGGCGTTGCGGTCGGCACGATCCCGCCATGCGCCAGCGTCAAGCTCATGCCGTTCATGCCCAGCTCGATCTGCTGGGCATTGAGGTCACGCCTGAGGCCGTCCGCGTTTCGTGTAGGGCCACCAGGAAATCATCTCGGCCCCCGCTTCCTCAAGCGCCCTGCCTGGTCCCGATCGCCCTGATCGACGAAGACCCCGCCAGCCCTCGCCTCCAATTCGCCGAACCTGACCTCGAAGCGCTGTCGGCCGACATCCTCCTGCGCGGCCTGCTGGTGCCCCTGGCCGTCCACCCAGCCAGTGCCCAAGGCCGCTACCTGCTGCACTTCGGCGCCCGCCGCTTGCGAGCTGCACGTCGTGCCGGCCTCACCGAAGTCCCGGTGGTCGTGCGCCGCGATCCCGCCGACCGCTATGCGCAGGTCGCTGAGAACCTCAAGCGCGCCGACCTCTCTCCGCTCGACCTGGCCCGCTTCATCCGCCAACAGGTTGACGCCGGTGATTCGCACGCCGAGGTCTCGCGGCGTCTGGGTATGAACCTGACGACGGTGGCCCATCACCTGTCCTTGCTCGACCTGCCGCCCGTGCTCGATGCCGCGCTCAAGTCCGGCCGCTGCACCTCACCGCGAACCTTGCATGAGCTGAGCAAGCTGCACGTGCATCGACCTGAGCAAGTGCAGGCCCTGGTCGACGCCGCCGAGCCCATCACGCGCGACGCAGTTATCGCGCTCCGGGCTGCGCCGGCGTCAATCCGATTGACACGCCAGGCGCCTGGCTCACGGCTGGTGCAACAGGCTCATGCGGCATGCGATCGGCTGGAGCGCTGGCTGCCTCGCATCAAGCCGTCGGTCGATGCGGACGAGATCGCTGACCTGCGACGCCGCCTGTTGGCACTGGCCGATCTGCTGCCCAAGGGGTCTGACGGTCAGACCCCTGACACCACTCCAGGCTGAGGAATCGAGCCATGAAGGGGGCGTTTGGAAGGCGAGGGCAGGATAGGCGTCCCGCCAGCATTTGGATGCCACGCGGCCTGGCCGACGTGTGGGGTGGTCATGGCCAGCGCCTCGCGTGACCGCGTCACCGTCGACCTCCGAGGCATCGGCGACGACGTCCGATCGGCTGCGGCGGGCCTTGGCGTGACGGTGGCAGCGCTCGCCCGGGCCGCCTTGGTCGAGGCCATCGGCAACGCGGACGACACCGATGCCCATGGCCAGGTGCTCGTGCCCGGTCATCGTCGACGCATCACGAAGCTGACCCTGCGACTGCCCGCCGACGATGCCGAGAGGCTGATGTTCGTGGCCGGGCGCCTGGGCCTGTCGTATGGCGACGTGGTCGCCCGCCTGGTTCGCGATGCGCCCCTGCCTCAGCCGGTGGCCGAACGCAGCGCCGACCGGGCTGCACTGCTGGCCTCGAACGATGCGCTCGCGACCTTGTCGGCTGATCTCAACGCCTTCCTGCGGCTGATGCGTCTGGCCAAGCGCGCGGAGGCCGAGCCCTTCGTCCAGCGGCTGCGCAAGATGGACGTGGAGGTGCAGGTCCATCTGGATCGCGCGTCGAAGCTCCTGTCGGGACCTTGAAGGAGACGGCCATGACCACTCCGAACAGCGTCGATGGCGTGCTCGTCCTGTGGGGCGATCGGCTCTTCTACGCCGGCAATCGCCGCACGTCCGCCTCGCCCGGAGGGCTGCGAACGGCGAGCCTGCACGACCGGGCTACTTGGGTCCGCCAGCGCGTCGCCGCCACGGTCAAGGTCCGAGCGCCGCAGGTCATGGTCAAGGTCACCGGCGGTGGTCGCGGCATGGGCGCGATCGCAGCGCACCTGCGCTACATCAGCAAGGGCGGCCGGCTGCCGATTGAAGACGACCGAGGCGTCGAGCGCGAAGGCCCGGAAGCCCTGCAGGACATCGTGACCCAATGGCGGATGGGCGGCATGCGCATCCCCGATCGCAGCGAGCGTCGCGAGGCATTCAACATCATGCTGTCGATGCCTACGGGCACGAAGACGGAGTACCTGCAGCAGGCGGTCCGGGAGTTCGCCGCCGACGAACTGACCGGGCATCGCTACGTGATGGTGCTGCACACACATCAGGCCAACGCGCACGTGCACCTGAGCGTGCGGGCCGAGGGGCGCGACGGCAAGCGCTTGAACCCGCGCAAGGAAGACCTGCGCCGCTGGCGCGAGGTCTTCGCGGAGAAGCTGCGCGGCTGGGGCATCGAGGCCGAAGCCTCTTCGCGGACCACGCGCGGCAGCCGGCATCACAACGAGCGGCTGTGGCAGATCAAGGCGCGGGAGCGTGGGCAAGGGACCAGCACGACATCCGATGGCGACGGGGTGAAGCTCACGCCCGGTCGACGGCAGGTGGCCCAGGCCTGGTGCGAGATCGCCAACACACTGGCGTCGTCGAGCGATGCTGCGGATCGCGAACTGTCCCGATGCGTGGTCGACTACGCACGGCGACTGCCAGGCGTGAGGTATCGAACAAGGGAGCAGGTGGCACAGCGCACATTACCGGGGCTGTCGAAGGGCGCTGATCGCTTGACGCCGCCGTCGACGGTTCGGACACCTCAAGGGCCCGAACGGGAGCGCTGAAAGGCTTCTGGGACGAAGACAAAGGCTAGCCGATCCCTCAACGTCGCCACGACCACTTCCAGGCTCGGTGCGCCCTTCGACAGGCCGCGCACGAAAGCCTCCCACTGCAGGCGCTTGGACGCATCGGTGGCAAACGCCTCGCTCAGGCCTTCGGGCACGTGCTCGGGGATCGGGGTGCCGCGCCGGTGGAACGTTGCCCGGACGGCTTGCTGCAAGCGCACGGGATCGAACGCGAAGCTGCCCAGCAACATCCACAGGTCGAAGTAGTCCTTCATGCGGCTGTTGGCCAGGCCGAGCACGACCATCGCGTGCAGCTTCTCGGCGACCACGGTCTCGCGGGGGTAGGCGCGCAGGCGGGGTAATGGCAGATCGAGCAGGACCGGCAGGTCGATGAGGTCGGCGCCGTGCTCGATGGCGTCGCCAAAACCGACGTCGACGACCACCGTGATGCGGGCGCCGGCCAGGGTGGCGGTGGTGCGCAGCCGTGAGCCACCGTAGTCGTTGTCCTCGCGGATCGGGGCGATCGCCAGGGCGTCGGTGTTGAAGCTCAGGCCGTCGTCGACCGCGATCGACATGACGTCCCGGAACACCGCCAGCAAGGCCTCATCAGCGGGGTCGCCGAAGCCGAGCAGGTCCAGGTCGCGGGTGGCGCGGTGGGGCTCGTCGAACCAGGTCGTCAGCAGCATCGCGCCCTTGAGCACGAAGCGGTCGCGGTGCGTCGACAGGCTGAGGCGGTGCAGCAGGCGTTCGAGCGTGTAGCGGGTCAGCAGCAGGTCCAGCGGCTCGCCTCGTGCCTTGGCAAGGTTCAGCAGACGTTGACGGAACGAAACGCCGATGTGGCGCGGCCCCTTGGCGGCTTGATCAGGCATCGCTGGTCAGCGCCATCAGATAGGGCTGCATCGTTCGCCAGACCACGCCGGCTTGGGCGGCCTGGGCGATCTGGGCCGGGGTGGCCTTGCGTTGCCGCAGGGCTTGTCGCAGGCCTTCGACGGCCAGCAGGTCGCCGACGCTGCGGCGGTAGCGGAACAGGTCGGCCAGCGTCTTGGCCACGCCGAAGACGGGCACGGTGGTGCCGGCGATCTGTGCGGTCTCGACGTCGCGGCCGAGTTCCTCGTCCGAGTAGCGGGCCACGCGAAGTGGTGGGTCGGTGACGCGTGGGCGCCAGTCCTTGCGGCCGATGGCGATCCAGACCTGGGCCGGCATCTGGTCGGTCAGGCCGTGGAAGGCCAGGGCCGAGGCCAGGCAGATGACGCCACGCGGCACAAGGCGCGAGGCCTCGGCGAGGGACTGGTTCACGTCCAGTTCGGCATCCGGCAGCTGGTAGAGGCCACGCGCCAGCCGGACGACTTCTCCAGCTTTTTCCATGCGGCTGACAGTGGTGGCGGTGATGCCATGTGCCTTCAGTTCCGACAGGCGCGCCAGGCCCCGCTGGCGCAGCAGGGCGAGCGCCTGGTCGCGTTGGGTGAACAGCTGGGAGGGCTGGACGGATGACACGGTGCGTTTCCTCGGCTCATCGAGTGAATGATCCGATGATTTATACCATTCAATACCCCATGTGAGACCATCCATCGTCTGGTCGCAGATCACACCGAGGGCTTGGATCGGGCCGGCCACGAGGTGTCCTGCCCGATCCGGCGAGCGTGGGACCGCCGACCATCGCCTCAAGGGTGCGCTGTCGCCGGGCGTTGCCCGCCCTTGACCCGATGCCCGGCGAGAAGCAAGCCTCGCGTCCGTGCTCGGATCCAGCGATCTCCGGATGTGGGGCTTGAAGTGGGGTCAGCCGAGCAGACAAGAAAAAAGCCCAAGTGAATCAATCACTTGGGCCCTATCCTGGCGGAGACGGAGGGATTCGAACCCTCGATGCGCTTTTGGCGCATACTCCCTTAGCAGGGGAGCACCTTCGGCCACTCGGTCACGTCTCCGAAGAAGCGGGAGTATAGCCTGAAACTCTTCGGGTTCCAGCTCCCGGCTTTTCAAACCGGTCTTCAGCGCCGCTCGGCGCCGATGGTTCAGCCGTTCGGCTGGTCCAGGTCGAAGGCCTTGTGCAGCGCGCGAACCGCCAGTTCCATGTACTTCTCGTCGATGACGACGGAGGTCTTGATCTCGCTGGTGGTGATCATCTGGATGTTGATGCCTTCCTCGCTCAGCGCGCGGAACATCGTGCTGGCCACGCCGGCGTGCGAGCGCATGCCGATGCCGACGATCGAGACCTTGCAGATCTTCGTGTCGCCAAGCACTTCCTTGGCGCCCAGCGCCGGCACGACGTCCTTGTTGAGCAGGTCGACGGTGCGCTGGAAATCGTTGCGGTGGACCGTGAACGAGAAGTCGGTGCGGCCATCGTGCGAGACGTTCTGGATGATGACGTCCACGTCGATGTTGGCATCGGCGACCTTGCCCAGGATGCTGTAGGCGATGCCCGGCTTGTCCGGCACGCCCATGACGGTGATCTTGGCTTCGTCGCGGTTGAACGCGATGCCCGACACAACGGCTTGTTCCATCTTCTCGTCTTCCTCGAATGTGATCAGCGTGCCCGACTTGGCTTCTTCCTCGATGGCGATGTCCCACGGCGTGAAGCTCGACAGGACCCGCATCGGCACGCGGTACTTGCCCGCAAACTCGACCGAACGGATCTGCAGCACCTTGGAGCCCAGGCTGGCCATCTCCAGCATCTCCTCGAAGCTGACGGTGTGCAGCCGGCGGGCTTCGGGGACGACGCGCGGGTCGGTGGTGTAGACGCCGTCGACGTCGGTGTAGATCAGGCACTCATCGGCCTTCATCGCGGCCGCCACGGCGACTGCCGAGGTGTCGGAACCGCCTCGGCCCAGCGTCGTCACGTTGCCGTCGCCGTCGATGCCCTGGAAGCCGGTGATGACGACGACACGGCCGGCGGCCAGGTCGGCGCGCACGCGGCTGTCGTCGATGCTCTCGATGCGGGCCTTGGTGTAGGCCTGGTCGGTCTTGATCGGCACCTGCCAGCCGTTGTAGCTGATGGCCTCCATGCCTTCGGCCTGCAGCGCCAGCGCCAGCAGACCCACGGAGACCTGCTCGCCGGTGCAGGCGATCATGTCGAGTTCGCGCAGCACGGAAGGCGTCTGGACGGCCGGCGAGACCTCCTTGGCCAGGCCCAGCAGGCGGTTGGTTTCGCCGCTCATCGCGGAGGGCACGACCACCATCTGGTGGCCGGCACGCGCCCACTTGGCGACGCGCTTGGCGACGTTTCGGATGCGCTCGGGCGAGCCCATCGATGTGCCGCCGTACTTGTGAACGATCAAGGCCATGTCGGTTGCAGAAATGAGTTCTCCCGCACGACAGCCGCGCGGAAAACCCGACATTTTAACGACCCGCAACCCCTGCTCCGCCTGACACCGGGTCGGGCTGCCAGTGAAGCGCCCACTGTGGCTGTCCGTCCGGCGCCACGCTGCGGGCATCGACGCCCAGGCCGGGGACCTGCACCAGCACGTCGCCGCGCCAGATCAGCGGCGCGAAGCGGGCCGACGACGGCACGCCGGCGTCCTGGAACTGCTTCTTCAGCGAACGGGGCATGCCGTGCGCATGGGCCTGGAACTGCTCGCCGCCTTGCCGGGCGCGCAACTCGACCTGGTCGACGCCCGCCTGCGCGATGCCGCCGGACGTGACCGCCGCCACCACCAGTGCCCCTCCCCAGGCAGGCACCGGATGCACGCCTGCCACCAGCGGCAGGCGGCAGGTCGCCGGACGCGACGCCGGATCCTGCCACTGGCCAGCACGACGGCACCCAGACCAGCCGCCCGCGATAGGCCTGCAGCGTGCCGCCGTCGGTGTGCCATCGGCCGTCGGTGGCCCGGATGCCCTCGTCGGCCAGACGCGTGACCAGCGTCTGCGTCGGCGGCTTGCCGGCCAGGTCGATCAGCCAGGTCCGCAGCACGTTGCGCCGCCGCGCCGGTTCGAGTGCCGACAAGCGCTCGATCGACAGGCCCGCAGCGGTCGGCGCGTCCATCAGGGTCTCCAGATCGATGCGGGCCAGTGCGTCCTGACAAGCCCGCGCATCCTGGGCCAGCCGGGCGCTCGCGGACAGGGTGTCGTCGGCCGCCGGGAAGGCCGCACGCAAGGCCGGCAGCACCGACTGGCGCAGCCGGTTGCGGGCATGTCGCGGGCTGACGTTGCTGTCGTCCTCGACATGGCTCAGTGCATGAGCCACCCGCCAGGCTTCGAGTTCAGCGCGGGGTCTATCCAGCCAGGGGCGCAACCAGCGCAGGCCGTCGCGTCGGACGTCGACCGGCATGGCGGACAGGCCGGCGGGACCAGCTCCGCGCAAGGCCTGCAGCAGGAAAGTCTCGACCTGATCGTCACGGTGATGGGCCAGCAGGACCGTGTCGCAACCGGCTGCACGGGCCATCGCGGCCAGCGCCTCGTATCGCGCCGCGCGGGCATGCGCTTCGAGGCTGGCGCCGCCCGGCACGACCAGCCCGAGCCGGCGCACCTGCAGCGTGACCGGGAAGGCCGGCATGCCCGTGGTCCCGCGCGCCCATTGCGACACCTGCGCAGCGCAGTGGGCCTCCCAATCGGGCGCGTGGGCACTCAAACCGTGCTGGACGTGCAAGGCATGAACCTGCGCACCGTGGGCCAGCGCCCAGTGGCAGGCCGCGTGCAGCAGCACCGTCGAGTCGCGCCCGCCGCTGTAGGCCACCGCGACACGCGACAGTCCCGCCAGCATCGGCAGGTCGGACAGGTCGACCGTCGGCGAGGTCATGGTCTGGAAGGCAAGACGGCCGGCCCGGTGTTGCCGGGACGGCCGTCGAGGAGGTCGCGGGTCGGGACGATCCGATCGATCAGGACTTGGTGTCGTTGTAGCGGCCGTAGGACTGCAGGCGCGCATAACGCTGGTTCAGCAGGTCGCGGGTCTTCAGGTCGGAGACCTGGCGCAGCGCGTCGTTCAGGGCACGCTTGAGCGAGGCCGCCATCGCCTTCGGATCGCGATGGGCGCCGCCGACCGGCTCGCTGACGATCTTGTCGATCAGCGACAGGGCCTTCAGGCGGTGCGCGGTGATGCCCAGCGCCTCGGCCGCGTCGCTGGAACGCTCGGAGGTCTTCCACAGGATCGACGCACAGCCTTCGGGCGAGATCACCGAATAGACCGAGAACTGCAGCATCAGCACCTGGTCGGCGACGCTGATCGCCAGCGCGCCGCCGGAGCCGCCTTCGCCGATGATGGTCGTGATGATCGGCACTTCCAGCTGCGCCATCTCGAAGATGTTGCGGCCGATCGCCTCGGACTGGCCACGTTCCTCGGCGCCGATGCCGGGATAGGCGCCGGGCGTGTCGACGAAGGTGAAGACCGGCAGGCCGAACTTCTCGGCCAGTTTCATCAGGCGCAGCGCCTTGCGGTAACCCTCGGGGCGGGACATGCCGAAGTTGCGCGCGGCACGTTCCTTGGTGTCGCGGCCCTTCTGGTGACCGAGCACCATGCAGGCCTGGCCATTGAAGCGGGCCAGCCCACCGACGATCGACAGGTCATCGGCGTAATGACGATCGCCGTGCAGTTCCTGGAAGTCGGTGAAGATCTCGTTGACGTAGTCCAGCGTGTAGGGGCGCTGGGGGTGCCGGGCGATCAGCGTGACCTGCCACGGCGAGAGACTGGAGTAGATGTCCTTGGCGAGCTGCAGGCTCTTCTTGGAGAGCCGGTCGATCTCTTCGGAGATGTCGACCGAGGACTCGTTCTGCACGTAGCGCAGCTCTTCGATCTTGGTCTCGAGTTCGGCGATGGGTTGCTCGAATTCGAGGAAGTGTCGTTTGCTCATGAGCGCCTTTCCTTCTGCTGTCGGCGGCAGGTCCTTGCAGGATCCGTGCCGCGCCAGCGCATGGCTGGATAACGGTCGATCAGTGTAGTTCAGTAGTCGACCGGCAACGGGTCCAGGCTGCGCCAGACGTACCAGGTGGCAACCGACCGGAACGGGGCCCAGGCGTCGCCGACCTCGCGCGCCTCGGCGCGCGAGACCGGCTCGCCGCTGAAGTAGTTCAGGCTGATGCCCTTGATCAGCCCGAGATCGTCCAGCGGCAGCACGTTCGGGCGCATCAGGTGGAAGATCAGGAACATCTCGGCGGTCCAGCGGCCGATGCCGCGGATCGCCACCAGCTCCTCGATGATGGCCTCGTCGTCCATCGACGACCAGTGCGTCTCGTGGACCGCGCCGTCGATGAAGTGGCGGGCCAGGTCGCGCAGGTAGTCGCACTTGCGGGCCGACAGGCCGGCCGAGCGCATCGCCTCGACGCCCAGGTCGATGACCCAGCCGGGCTGCAGCGGCGCGTCGGCCGAGGCGCCCAGGGCCAGGAAGCGCAGCCAGACTGACTGCGCGGCCTTGACCGAGATCTGCTGGCCGACGATCGATCGGGCCAGCGTCGTGAAGGCATCGCCGCGGCTCTGCAGACGGGCCTCGCCGAAGCGCGGGATCAGCTTCTTCATGACCCGGTCGCGCTTCATCAGGTGCTTGCAGGCCTCGTCCCAATAGTCGGGCGTGACCAGCGCCAGGGCCGCAGGCGTGTTCATCGGGGCGCTCAAGCCTTGACCCAGGTCGTGCCCTGCGGGGTGTCCTTCAGGATCACGCCCTGCGCGGCGAGCGCGTCACGGATGCGGTCGGCCTCGGCGAAGTTGCGGGCCGCCTTGGCCGCCTGCCGGGCCTCGATCTGGCCGGCGATCGCGGCTTCGTCCAGGCCCGACGCGGCGCCCCCCTGCAGGTAGCTGCGCGGCGGCTGCTGCAGCACGCCCAGCACGCCGGCGAGCTGGCGCAGCAGCGTCGCGGTCGCGCGGTCCTTGGTGCGGTTGACCTCGCCGGCCAGGTCGAACAGCACCGACACGGCGATCGGCGTGTTGAAGTCGTCGTCCATCGCGGCCTTGAAGCGCGCGGCGGCGGGCAGGCGCCAGTCGATCGCCGCCTCGGTGTCGACCGCCACGCCGTCGAGCGCGGTGTAGAGCCGCGTCAACGCGTTGCGCGCATCGTCCAGGCCGGCATCGCTGAAGTTGAACGGGCTGCGGTAGTGGACCCGCAGCATGAAGAAGCGCACCGTCTCGCCGTCGTAGCTCTTGAGGACATCGCGGATCGTGAAGAAGTTGCCGAGCGACTTCGACATCTTCTCGTTGTCGACGTTCAGGAAGCCGTTGTGCATCCAGTAGCGCACCCAGGGCTGGCCGGTCGCGCCCTCGGTCTGGGCGATCTCGTTCTCGTGGTGCGGGAACTGCAGGTCGAGGCCGCCGCCGTGGATGTCGAAGCGCTCGCCGAGCAGCGCGCAGCTCATCGCCGAGCACTCGATGTGCCAGCCCGGCCGGCCGGTGCCGAAGGGGCTGTCGTACTTGACGTCGGCCGGCTCCTCGGGCTTGGCCGATTTCCACAGCACGAAGTCGAGCGGGTCGTCCTTGCCATCATTGACGGCCACGCGCTCGCCGGCGCGCAGCTGGTCGAGCGACTTGCCCGACAGCTTGCCGTAGCCCTCGAAGCGCCGCACCGCGTAGTTCATGTCGCCGGTGCCGCTGCGGTAGGCCAGGCCCTTGTCCTGCAGGCGGCCGATCAGGTCCAGCATCTGCGGCACGTACTCGGTGGCGCGCGGCTCGTGGGTCGGGCGCTCGATGCCGAGCGCGCCGATGTCCTGGTGCATCGCCGCGATCATCTCGTCGGTCAGCTGCCGGATCGTGATGCCGCGCTCGGTCGCGCGGCGGATGATCTTGTCGTCGATGTCGGTGATGTTGCGGACATACGTGACCTTGTATCCGCTCGCGCGCAGCCAGCGGTAGACCACGTCGAAGGCCATCATCATGCGGGCGTGGCCGATGTGGCACAGGTCATAGATCGTCATGCCGCAGACGTACATGCGGACATGGCCGGGCTCGAGCGATTCAAAGGTCTCGACCGCACGGGTCAGGCTGTTGTGTAGGCGCATAGGACGACGCGACTCGGGCCGCTTCGCGTGTTGGGTGACATCGAGGTGGCACGTTCACCGGAAGGCCCGGGGGGCACCACTCGAACAAGGGGGGCGGGCCGGCAGACGGCGGGTCCGGGGGCCCGGATACATCGGTCGCGCGACGCGGTCGACGCGGCCTCGCAGGCCCGGAAGGACCCCTGCTTGGCCTCCCCTAGAATGATTTCAGTATAGCCCTGGACCCTCTGACGTGAGCCTTGCGCACCCCCTCCGCCAGACCTCGCGACGGGTCGTCCGCCTCCCCTCCGGTGACCGATGCACGAGCCCGTGAGATCGCCCCGGATCGGCCTGGGGGCGATCGTGTCGAGGCTGGCATCGGCACTGGTCCTGCTGCTGTTCGCGAGCCTCGTGCCCGCCCAGCCGGCCAGTCCCGCCGCCGACCCGCTGGCCGCCGAACTGGACGCCGCGCTGACCCTCGCGCGCAGCGGCCAGCGTGAAGCCGCCCGGCAGCAGCTGGAGTCCCTGGTCGGTCGATGGCCGGATCGGCCCGAACCCCACATGAACCTCGCCACGCTGGCGATCCAGGATCAGGACGGACCGGGCGCGCGGGCCCATCTCGAGGCGGCGCTGAAGACCAGCCCGATGCACGCGCGGGCCTACGAACTGCTGCAGTTGTTGCATGCGCAGATGGCTCGCCAGGCCTATGACCGCGCGCTCGGCCAGGCCCGCCATGACGACACGCCGATGGCGCTGCCGTGGACCCTGACCGGCGGCAGCGCGCGCCGGCCCGCGCCGACGGCGTCCGACAATGCGGCGCCCGCACCTTCAGCCTCGTCTCCGGAGCCCGCCGTGCCCGCCACGACCGAACCTCGGCCCACCGCCTCGATGACGACGCTGCAGCGCCTCGTCTGGATGGCGCTGGCCTCGCTGCTGCTGCTGGCCGGTGGCATCACGATGGTCTGGGCGCGCGGGCGCCACGCGGCGGCCCCGGCGGCCGCACCGGTCGACGAGGGCAACCTCGCCGCCGCCTACGCGACCACGATCCAGCATGACGAGGCCGAGCCGATCGCCGCGCCCGCCGAGGCGCCCGAGGCCCGGCTGATCGGCGTCTACCGGCTGGTCGGCCAGGCCCGCCTGCCGCAGGCGCTGGCCGCGATCGAAGCGCTGGTGCGCGACGTGCCGCAGTTCGCGCTGGCGCAGCTGGTCTATGGCGACCTGCTGCTGGCCTCGACCGGCGACCTCCAGACGCCCGGCGCCGTCGGTGCCGCCAACCCCGCCGCGCAAGCCCTGCGACGCGAAGCGGTGCTGCGCCTGCAGGCGCTGGCCGAGACACCGCCGACGGGCACCTGGCCGCGGCAGGTGCTGCAACTGTCGGCCAGCGTGCGGCACGTCGTCGCGGTCGACACCTCGCGGGCCCGGCTCTACGTGATCGAGAACCAGGCCGGCAGCCCGCGCATCGTCGGCGACCACTACGTCTCGATCGGCAGCCGCGGCACCGGCAAGCGCAACGAAGGCGACCAGCGCACGCCGCTGGGCGTCTACAGCATCACCAGCCACCTCGAGGGTGCCCAGCTCGGCGACTTCTACGGCGCCGGCGCCCTGCCGCTGAACTACCCCAACGACCTCGATCGCCAGCAGGGCCGCACCGGCGCGAACATCTGGATCCACGGCACGCCGACCGGCCAGTACAGCCGCGCGCCGCTGGCCACCAACGGCTGCATCGTGATGGCCAATGACGACCTGTCGCGCTGGCTGCGCCTGCTGGCGCCGCGCCACACGCCGGTCATCGTGGCCGAACGGCTCGAATGGGTCGCCCCGCGCCAGCTGATGGCCCAGCGCCAGACCGCCCTCGGCCTGATCGAGAGCTGGCGACGGGCCCGGACGCACAGCGACCTGACCGGGCTGATGACGCTGTACTCGATGCACTTCGACAATGGCGAGGATGGCTACGATGCGTGGCGCGAACGCCTGCGAGCCGAAGCCCGCGCCAGCCCGGGCCGCGAACGCGAGCTCGATGAACTCAGCGTGCTGGGCTGGAACGAACCCCGCGACGTCCTCGTCGTGACCTTCCGTGAGCGGCTGCGCGGCAGCACGCACGGCCTGATGCGGCGCCAGTACTGGTCGCACGACAGCGGACAATGGCGCATCTTTTCCGAAGGAGTCCTTGAATGAACCTGGCCACCCTGGCCCGCGGCGCAGCCGCCCTGACCCTCGGCCTCGCCCTCAGCGGCGTCGCCCTCGCACAGAAGGTGCGGCTGTCGACCACGCTGGGCGACATCGTCGTCGAGCTTGACGCCGCCAAGGCGCCCAAGACGGTCGAGAACTACATCGGCTACGTCAAGGCCGGCCACTACGACGGCACGATCTTCCACCGCGTGATCCCGAACTTCATGATCCAGGGCGGCGGCATGGAACCCGGCATGAAGGAGAAGAGCACCAAGGCGCCGATCCCGCTGGAGAGCCGCAACGGCCTGTCCAACGCCCGCGGCACGATCGCGATGGCCCGCACCATGGTGCCGGACTCGGCCACGGCGCAGTTCTTCATCAACGTCAAGGACAACACCTTCCTCGACCAGCCCAACTCGCAGGACGGCAACGGCTACGCGGTGTTCGGCAAGGTCATCGAGGGCATGGACGTGGTCGACAAGATCCGCGTCGTGCCGACCGGCAACCGCGGCCCGCACCAGAACGTCCCGAACGAACCCGTCATCATCAAGAAGGCCACCCTGGAGAAATGAACATGGCAGCACCTCAAGTCGACCTGCACACCACCGCTGGCGTCATCCGCATCGAGCTCGATGACGTCAAGGCCCCCCTGTCGGCGGCCAACTTCCTCAGCTACGTCAACAGCGGCCATTACGACGGCACGGTGTTCCACCGCGTCATCAAGGGCTTCATGGTCCAGGGCGGCGGCATGGAGCCGGGCCTGAAGCAGAAGCCGACCCAGGCCGCGATCCAGAACGAGGCCAACAACGGCCTGAAGAACGACAAGTACACGCTGGCGATGGCGCGCACCAACGCGCCGCATTCGGCCACCGCGCAGTTCTTCATCAACACGGTCAACAACGACTTCCTGAACTTCCGTTCGGAGTCGCCGCAAGGCTGGGGCTACGCCGTGTTCGGCCGCGTCATCGCCGGCACCGAGATCGTCGACCAGATCGAGAAGGTCCGCACCGGCAGCCGCGGTCACCACGATGACGTGCCGGTCGAGGACGTCGTCATCACCAAGGCCGTGGTCGTCGCCGCCTGATGAGCCTGGGCCCCGCGTGGACCCTTCCGCCAGAGACCCGGTCGGTCGAGTTCCTCGCCGACCTGCACCTGGCCGAAGACACCCCCGCCACGCTGGCGGCCCTGGCGCAGCACCTGCGGCACACCGATGCCGACGTGCTGCTGCTGCTCGGTGACATCTTCGAGGTCTGGATCGGCGACGACAGCCTCGACGAGCTCGGCAGCTTCGAATCCCGCGCCTGCGCCCACCTGGCCTCGGCCCTGGCGCAGCGCGACACCCCCCTGACGCTCGGCCTGGTGGTCGGCAACCGCGACTTCCTGGCCGGCGAGCGCCTCTGTGCCGCGCTCGGCCTGCGCGCGCTGGCCGATCCGACCGTCCTGCACGCACCGTGGGACGAGGCCCTGCTGGTCGCGCACGGCGATGCCTGGTGCCTGGACGACCACGCCTATCAGGACTTCCGCCGACAGGTCCGCAGCCCCGGCTGGCAACAGGCCTTCCTGGACCGGCCGCTGGCCGAACGGCGCGCCATCGCACGCGGCCTGCGCGAGGCCAGCGAGGCCCGCAAGCAGGCCCAGGGCGCCGAGGGCGTCGAGACCTGGGGCGACCTGGACGACGCGGCCGTGCGCGCCGCGCTGGACCTCGCCGGCGCGCGCACGCTGGTCCACGGCCACACCCACCGCCCGGCCTGCCACGCGCTGGGCGACGGCCTGACGCGCTGGGTCCTGAGCGACTGGCATGACGCGCCCGACGGCCGCTCGCTGCAGCGTGCCGACGTGCTGCGCTGGCGCGCCAGCGGCATCGAGCGCCGGGCACCGCTCGGCGCGCCCGCCTGAGGCCGATCCGCCATGCTGGACTGGTGGCGACGCTGGCGTGACGCACGGGCGAAGCAGCAGCGCGCGATCCCCGACGAGCTGTGGCTGGACACGCTGCACCGCCTGCCCTTCCTGAAGCGACGGCCGCTGGCCGACCTGCTGAAGCTGCGCGAGGACTGCGCCGTCTTCCTGGACCGCCACGAGTTCCACGGCGCCGGCGGCCTGGAGGTCACCGACGAGATGGCGGTGGCCGTCGCCGCGCAGGCCTGCCTGCCGGTGCTGCACCTGGACCTGGCCGCCTATGACGGCTTCGTCGGCATCGTCCTGCACCCGGGCGAGGTGGTGGCGCAGCGCCAGTGGGTCGACGAGGACGGCGTCTGCCACGAGGGCAGCGAGGAGCTGGCCGGCGAGGCCATGCCCGGCGGTCCGGTGATGCTGGCCTGGAGCGAGGTCGCCGCCAGCGGCGAGACCGCCGACGAGGGCTACAACGTCGTCATCCACGAGTTTGTCCATGTCATCGACCTGCTCGATGGCGAGGCCGACGGCATCCCGCCGATGCCCGATGCGGCCACGCGGCGGCACTGGCTGCGCGTGATGGAGGCGGCCCACGCCCGCCTGGTCCGGCAGGTCGAACGAGACGAGCCGACCGCCCTGGATCCCTATGGCGTGCATGGCCTGGAGGAGTTCTTCCCGGTCGCCAGCGAGGCCTTCTTCGTCGCGCCCGAGCTGCTGCTCGAACACGAGCCGGCGCTCTACGAACTGCTGTCGGGCTACTACCGGCAGGATCCTGCGGCGACCCGTCCGGCGGCGGCACCCCGTCTGCGACAACTTGGCAGGACACCCTAAGGATCAGCCCCGATGGCTGGTCAACCGGGTCGGCGATTCAATCGGCTCGGGTTCTGCAAAGTGGCCCTGGAAGGGCCTCGCACACGTCGGGCGCAACGCCCAAGGAGATCTCACCCATGGACATGGACCGGAGGCAGTTCTTCCGGGTCAGTGGAGCGGGGCTGGCAGCGTCCAGCCTCGTCGCGCTGGGCTTCTCGCCCACGGCCGCCCTGGCCGAGACGCGCAACTTCAAGCTGGCCCGGACCACCGAGACCCGCAGCATCTGCCCGTATTGCTCGGTCAGTTGCGGCCTGATCATGTACACGCTGGGCGACAAGGCGAAGAACGTCCGCTCGACCATCGTTCACGTCGAGGGCGACCCCGACCACCCGGTCAACCGCGGCACGCTGTGCCCGAAGGGCGCCGGCGTGATGGACATGATCCAGTCCAAGGACCGCGTCAAGGTCCCGCAGGTCCGCGAGGCCGGCAGCAACGAGTGGAAGCGCCTGTCCTGGGAAGAGGCGCTGACCCGCGTGGCCGCCCACCTCAAGGCTGACCGCGATGCCAACCTGATCAAGACCAACGACAAGGGCGTGACGGTCAACCGCTGGAACACCACCGGTTTCCTGATCTCGTCCGCTTCCTCCAACGAATCCGGTTATCTGAGCGTCAAGGTGGCGCGTGGCCTGGGCATGGTCGCCCTGGACACGCAAGCGCGCATCTGACACGCACCGACGGTGTCCAGTCTGGGCCCGACTTTCGGTCGCGGAGCGATGACCAATTCGTGGACGGATATCAAGAACACGGATCTCGTCCTGATCATGGGCGGCAATGCCGCCGAAGCCCACCCCTGCGGGTTCAAGTGGGTCACCGAGGCCATGCAGCAGCGCAAGGCCAAGCTGATCGTGGTCGACCCGCGTTTCACGCGCTCGGCCGCCGTGGCCGACTTCTATGCGCCGATCCGCGTGGGGACCGACATCGCCTTCCTGGGCGGCGTCATCCACTACCTGCTGAGCAACGAGAAGATCCACCTCGACTACGTCAAGCTGAACACCGACGCGGCCTTCCTGGTCAAGGACGGCTACTCGTTCGAGAACGGCTTCTTCAGCGGCTACAACGCCGACAAGCGCAACTACGACAAGTCCACCTGGGGCTACCAGATGGGCGAGGACGGCTTCGTCAAGGTGGACGACACGCTGCAGAACCCGCAGTGCGTCTTCCAGCAGATGAAGAAGCACTACGCGCGCTACACGCCCGAACTGGTCAGCCAGATCACCGGCACGCCCAAGGACAAGTTCCTGAAGGTGTGCGAGATGCTCGCCGGCACCGCCGCGCCGGACAAGGTGATGACCATCTGCTACGCGCTCGGCTGGACCCAGCACTCGATCGGCTCGCAGAACATACGCACGATGGCCATGATCCAGCTGCTGCTGGGCAACATGGGCCGTCCGGGTGGTGGCATCAACGCGCTGCGCGGTCATGCCAACGTGCAGGGCATCACCGACATGTGCGCCTACTCCGAGGTGCTGTCGGGCTACATCGGCGCGCCCGGTGATGCGGACGTCGACCGCGCGACCTACCTGGCCGCGCGCACCGGCAAGCCGCTGCGTCCGGGCCAGATGGCCTTCACGCAGAACTTCGCGAAGTGGCAGACCAGCCTGATGAAGGCGTATTACGGCAATGCCGCGACGGCCGAGAACCAGTTCGCCTACGACTGGATCCCGAAGCGCGACACGGCCTACGACATCCTGGCCATCTTCGAGCGCATGCACCAGGGCAAGATGAACGGCTTCGTCGTGCAGGGCTTCAACCCGCTGGCGGCGGTGCCCGACAAGAAGAAGCTGTCGGCGGCCCTGTCCAAGCTGAAGTTCCTCGTCGTGATGGACCCGCTGGAGACCGAGACCAGCGAGTTCTGGAAGAACTACGGCCCGCTCAACGACGCCGACCCGTCGAAGATCCAGACCGAGGTGTTCCGCTTCCCGACCAGCTGTTTTGCCGAGGAGACCGGCTCCTTCACCAACTCCAGCCGCGTCATCAGCTGGAAGGAGAAGGCCGTCGACCCGCCGGGCGAGGCCAAGCCGGACTCGGAAATCATGGCCCGGCTGTTCGTCAAGCTGCGCGCGATGTATGCGAAGGACGGCGGCGCGCTGCCCGAGCCGATCGCCGCCCTGAGCTGGCCCTATCTCAACGCCAACGTGCCGCAACCCGGCGAGCTGCTGCGCGAGATTTCCGGCAAGGCGCTGGCCGACCTGTTCCCGCCGCCGCCTGCGGCTCCGGCGCCGGCCGTGGCCGGTGCCAAGCCTGCTGCGGCGCCGGCCGCACCTGCCGCGCCGGTCGCCCCGCTGGTCAAGGCCGGCGAGCAGCTGCCGGGCTTCGCGGTGCTGCGCGACGACGGCACGACGAGCTGCGGCAACTGGATCTACGCCGGTTGCTGGGGCCCGACGGGCAACCTGACCGCACGGCGCGACAACAGCGATCCGACCGGGCTGGGCGTGTTCCCGAACTGGGGCTTCGCCTGGCCGGCCAACCGCCGGATCCTCTACAACCGCGCGTCGGCCGACAAGGACGGCAAGCCGTGGGATCCGTCGCGCAAGTACCTGGCCTGGAACGGCACGTCATGGGCGGGCGGGGCCGACATCCCCGACATGCGCCCGGATGCCGCGCCCGAGCAGGGCGTGGGCGCCTTCATCATGAACCCCGAGGGCGTCGCCCGACTCCATGCGGTGGGCATGAACGAAGGTCCGTTCCCCGAGCACTACGAGCCGTTCGAGACCCCGCTGGGCGTCAACCTGATGTGCCCGACCAACCCGGGCGCGGTCAGCAACCCGGCGGCACGGGTCTACAAGGGCGACCGGGAGAACTTCGGCAAGCAGGACGAGTTCCCGTACGCCGCGACCACCTACCGCCTGACCGAGCACCTGCACTACTGGACCAAGCACTCGCGCAGCAATGCCATCGTCCAGCCGGCCCCCTTCGTCGAGATCGGCGAGGAGCTGGCCAAGGAGAAGGGCATCAGGCAGGGTGACAAGGTCAAGGTGCGCAGCAAGCGCGGTGAGGTCATCGCGGCCTGCGTGGTGACCAAGCGGATCAAGGCCATGGAGGTCAACGGCAAGAAGGTTCACCACGTCGGCATCCCGATCCACTGGGGCTTCAAGGGGGTGACGCAGAACGGCTACCTGGCCAATGCCCTGACACCGTTCGTCGGCGACGCCAACTCGCAGACACCGGAGTTCAAGGCCTTCCTCGTCAATATCGAGAAAGTGAGCTGAGTCGTGGCCAGCATGCAATCCCAGGACGTGGTGGCCCGCTCGGCCACCACCTCGCCCACGCCCCAGGTGCGGACCAACGCACCGCAGGTCGCCAAGCTCATCGACGAGTCCAAGTGCATCGGCTGCAAGGCCTGCCAGGTGGCTTGCATGAACTGGAACGACCTGCGTGACGAGGTCGGCACCAACATCGGCGTGTACGACAACCCCAGCGACCTGACCGCCAGCAGCTGGACGGTGATGAAGTTCTTCGAGGTCGAGCCCGAGAACGGCAGCCTCGAATGGCTGATCCGCAAGGACGGCTGCATGCACTGCGAGGACCCGGGGTGCCTGAAGGCCTGTCCTTCACCCGGCGCGATCGTCAAGTACAGCAACGGCATCGTCGACTTCATCAGCGAGAACTGCATCGGCTGCGGCTACTGCATCAAGGGCTGCCCGTTCGACGTGCCGCGCATCAGCGCGGCCGACAACAAGGCCTACAAGTGCACGCTCTGTTCGGACCGGGTCGGCGTGGGGCTGGAGCCCGCCTGCGTCAAGACCTGCCCGACCGGCGCGATCGGCTTCGGCACCAAGGAGGAGATGGTCTCGTACGGCGAGAAGCGCGCCGGTGAGCTCAAGGAGCGCGGCTTCCAGAACGCGGGTCTCTACAACCCGCAGGGCGTCGGCGGCACGCACGTCATGTACGTGCTCAAGCATGCCGACAAGCCCGAGCTGGAGGACCTGCCGGCCAACCCGACGATCAACCCGATGGTGTCGGTCTGGAAGGGCATCGCCAAGCCGCTCGCGGTGGCGGGCATGGTCGGCGCGGTCGTGGCCGGCTTCTTCCACTACATGAAGGTCGGTCCGATCGAGTCGGAAGAGGAGAAGTCATGAGCCGCATGCTGCAACGCTATGGCGACTCGGAGCGCATGAACCACTGGTTCATCGCCCTGATGTTCGTGCTGGCCGGGCTGTCGGGCCTGGCCTTCTTCCACCCCAGCCTGTTCTTCTTCACCAACCTGTTCGGCGGCGGCCCGTGGACGCGCATCCTGCATCCCTTCCTGGGGCTGCTGATGGTGATCGCGTTCCTGGGCCTGTTCGTGCGGCTGTGGAAGGAGAACGTCATGACCGAGGCCGACAAGGAGTGGTCACGGCACATGGGCGAGATGCTGCGTGGCAACAAGGCCAACCTGCCACCGGTCGGCAAGTACAACGCCGGTCAGAAGCGGGTGTTCTGGGCCATGTCGATCAGCCTGCTGGTGCTGGTCGCGACCGGCCTGATGTTCTGGCGCCCGTGGTTCGCACCGCTGTTCCCGATCAACGTGCTGCGCGTCGCCGTGCTGCTGCACTCGGTCGCGGCGGTCGTGCTGGTGCTGTCGGTGATCGTGCACGTGTATGCGGCGATCTGGGTCAAGGGCACCGTGCGGGCAATGACCCGCGGCACGGTGTCGGAGAACTGGGCGCGCCTGAACCACCCGCTCTGGCATGAGGAAATGACCCGTTCGACCGCGAAGGAAAACGCCCGATGAGCGCCAGCGCCACGGTCCGCGTGATGAGCCCGGAGGAGATCGCCTCGCGGGCCGGTGGCGCCACGCCCTACTTCCGCTGGCCGCAGCGCGAGACGCTGTTCGCCGAGCGGTCGATGCGGCTGCGCCAGCTCGCGCGCGGCCACGCGATGGGCGATTTCCTCGCCTTCATGGCCGAGCTGGCGATGGCCCAGCACCAGGCCCTGAAGGACTTCCCGTCCGGCGTGCCGCTGCCCGACGCGGCCGCGCTGGACAGGGCCGCGCAGCGCGGCGAACCGCCGCTGTCGACGCTGGACTGGCCACGCGACCCGGCCTGGCAAGCCGCGCTGCGCCAGATCTGCCTGACCCTGCGGCCAGCGGCGCCGGCACCCGTGCAGGCGCTGCTGGACGGCCTGGTGCGGGCCGACGCCGACCACCTCGAACAGCAGGCCGACCGGCTGCTGACCGGGCTGATGCGCGGGCTGGACATGGGCACCGCCCCGCTGATCGCCGCCGCGCTGCAGGTTTACTGGACCCACCTCGTGCTGGAGGTGCAGCGCCAGCACATCGGCAGTGGTCAGCCCTTCGGCCGGCCCGACGACCACGCCAGCGGCGTCTGCCCCTGCTGCGGCAGCCGGCCGGTGGCCAGCATCACGCGCAGCGAAGGCGAGTCGCTCGGTCAGCGCTACCTGCATTGCGGGCTGTGCAACACCGAATGGCACCGGGTGCGCATCCAGTGCGCGCACTGCGGCAGCGGCAAGGCGATCGCGTTCCAGTCGCTCGACACCGCCGAACTGGCCGAAGGACTCGACGAGGACGAGGCCGCCGCCCGTTCGGCCCGCGCGGCCCAGGCGGCGATCCAGGCCGAGACCTGCGACGACTGCGGGCACTACCTGAAGATCCTGCACACCGACCGCGACCCCGGCGTCGACGCGGTGGCCGACGACCTGGCCTCGATCACGCTGGACCTGCTGGTGGCCGAGACCGGCCTGCAGCGCCACGGGCTGAACCTGATGCTGCTGTTCGGCGAGCCCGACGACGCGGCGACGGTGGATCCCGGCGGCACGCCACCCGATCCCGGAGGCGCGTGATGGCGCGGCCCGAAGAATCCGTGGTTCACGGTTCCAAGGCCCCCGGCGAGACAGGCTCCGTGACGGAGCCGGCCGGCCCCAAGGACCTCCCCGCCGTCGACCGGCTGCTGCGCCTGCCCGCCGCTGCGGCGCTGCTGCAGGAACACGGCCACACGCTGGTGGCCCGGCACGCACGGGCGCTGCTGGATGGCTTGCGCGCCCGGGCGCTGGCCGGTGCGCTGGCCCGCGCCGAGGTCGAGCCCGACGCGCTGACCGGCGCGCTGCAACAGCGCATCGACGCCGCGCTGGCGCCGGCGATGCGGGCGGTCTTCAACTGCACCGGCACCGTCATCCACACCAACCTCGGCCGCGCGCTGCTGGCCGACGCTGCGCTGCAGCAGGTGCTGGGGCTGATGGCGAGCCCGAACAACCTCGAGTACGACCTGGCCAGCGGCGGCCGCGGCGACCGCGACAGCCTGGTCGAGGACCTGCTGTGCCAGCTGACCGGCGCCGAGGCCGCCACCGTCGTCAACAACAACGCGGCGGCCGTGCTGCTGACGCTGGCCGCGCTGGCGCGTGACCGCGAGGTGATCGTCTCGCGCGGCGAGCTGGTCGAGATCGGCGGCGCCTTCCGCATCCCCGACGTGATGACGGCGGCCGGCGCCCGGCTGGTCGAGGTCGGCACCACCAACCGCACCCACCCGCGCGACTACGAGAACGCCATCGGCGAGCGCAGCGCGCTGCTGATGAAGATCCACACCAGCAACTACCAGGTGCAGGGCTTCACCGCCTCGGTCGACGAGGCCACGCTGGCCGGCATCGCGCAGCGCCACGGCCTGCCGCTGGTCAGCGACCTGGGGGCCGGCTCGCTGATCGACCTGTCGGCCCACGGCCTGCCGCACGAGCCGATGCCGCAGCAACAGCTCGCCGCCGGCTGCCAGCTCGTCACCTTCAGCGGCGACAAGCTGCTGGGCGGACCGCAGGCCGGGCTGATCGTCGGCCACAAGGCGCTGGTCGATCGCATCCGCCGCCACCCGATGAAACGCGCGCTGCGCGTCAGCAAGCTGCCGCTGGCGGCGCTGGAAGCCACGCTGCGGCTCTACCTGCGGCCCGAACGCCTGAGCCGCGACCTGCCCACGCTGCGCCTGCTGACGCGCCCGCTGGCCGACATCCGGGCCACCGCCACGGCGCTGCAGGCCGATGTGGCCGCTGCCGTCGCACCCCGTTTCGGCGTGCAGGTGGTCGACGACCTGCTCGGCCAGATCGGCTCGGGCTCGCTACCGGTCGACCGCCTGCCCTCGGCCGGCCTCGCCATCACCCCGCTGCAGAAGAAGGGCGCCGGCCGGGCGCTGGACGAACTCGCGACCGCCTTGCGCGCCCTGCCCCGCCCGGTGATCGGCCGCATCGCCGACGACCGCCTGCTGCTTGACCTGCGTTGCGTCGAGAATCACGCCCTTTTCGCTGCCCAGCTGGGCACCTTGCGCGACCTGCTGGCTTGAGCCCCGAACCGACACATGAACCCCGACCACGCCGTGACACGCCGCAGCCTGCTGGGCCTGGGCCTCGGCCTCGGCGCGCTGGCCGCGCTGCCAAGCCGCGCGGCCACCGACCCGGCCGACAGCCAGCGCACGCCCTGGCCCCGTGGACAGGCCACGCCCGGCCTGGAGCTGGCGACCTGGGACGGCCCGACCTGGCGCCTGGCCGATGCGCGCGGCCAGGTCGTCGTCATCAACTTCTGGGCCAGCTGGTGCGAGCCCTGCCGCACCGAGCTGCCGTCGCTGGAACTGCTGGCGCAGCGCCACCTCGACGACCGCGTGCAGGTCGTCACCGTCAACCACCGCGAGACCGACGCCGCCGTGCGCCGCTACCTCGACATCGAACCGCTGAGCCTGCCGGTGCTGCGCGACCGCGACGGCGCGGCCTCGCGGGCCTGGGGCGCGCGCGTGTTCCCGACCACCGTCGTCGTCGACCGCAAGGGCCGTGCGGCCTTCAGCGTCGTCGGCGAGATCGACTGGGCCGGCGCCGCGCCGCGACGCTGGCTGCGCGAGCTGATCTGACGCCTGCCGAAGCCCTATCCCTATTCCCCAATCCCCGATCCCCGAACCTTGAACCCTGACCGACCTGCCCTGGAGCCCCGACCATGAAACCTCTCCGCCTGGACCGCCGCACCCTGCTGAGCTCCGGCGCCGCGCTGGCCGCGCCGCTGCTCGTCCCCGGACTGGCCCGCGCGCAGGCCGCGACCGAGCGCCGCTTCGAGCCGGTCGTTGCCGGCTGGCGCACCTTCGAGGTGACCACCACCGTGCAGATCGCCGACGTGCAGGGCGCGACCCAGCTGTGGCTGCCGGTGCCCGACATCGACAGCGACTACCAGCAGTCGGTCGACAACAGCTGGACCGGCAATGCCCGCCAGGCCGGTCTGGTGCGCGAGCCGAAACACGGCGTGCGCATGCTGCATGCCACCTTCGCGCCCGAGACCGCCCAGCCGACCGTCACGCTGACCAGCACGCTGCGCACCCGCAACCGCGCGGTCGACTGGAAGGGCCGCCCGGCCGTCGCCGAGGATCCGGCCGTGCTGAAGGCCAACCTGCAGCCGACCGAGCTGAAGCCGCTGGACGGCATCGTGCGCAAGACCGCGCTGGACGCGACGCGCGGCGCGAAGACCGATCTCGACAAGGTGCGGGGCATCTACGACTGGGTCGTCGCCAACGCGCACCGCGAGCCCAAGACCCGCGGCTGCGGCACCGGCGACATCAGGACGATGCTGGAGACCGGCAACCTGGGCGGCAAGTGCGCCGACCTGAACGCGGTCTTCGTCGGCCTGTGCCGCGCCGTCGGCGTGCCGGCCCGTGACGTCTACGGCCTGCGCCTGGTGCCGTCGGCCTTCGGCTACAAGGAACTGAGCGGCAACCCCGCCAACCTGAAGGGCGCCCAGCACTGCCGCGCCGAGGCCCACATCGCCGGCCTGGGCTGGGTCGCGATGGATCCGGCCGACGTGCTCAAGGTGATGCGCCAGGAGACGGCCGACTGGATCAAGGATCCCGCACACCCGGTGGTGGCCCCGGTGATGAAGGGCCTGTTCGGCGGCTGGGAAGGCAACTGGGTGGGCTGGAACACCGTCAACGACCTGGTCCTGCCCGGCAGCGCCGACACCGGCACCAAGTCCTTCCTGATGTACCCGAACGGCGAGAACGCCAGCGGCCGCTTCGACGAGCTGGCGCCCGACACCTTCAAGTACACCATCACCGCCCGCGAGCTCACGACCTGAGCCAGCGGCGGCGGAGACGCCCATGATCGTCGGCACCGCCGGTCACATCGACCACGGCAAGACCACGCTGGTGAAGGCGCTGACCGGCGTCGACACCGACCGTCTGCCCGAGGAGAAGAAACGCGGCATCAGCATCGAGCTGGGCTACGCATTCCTGGACGTGCCGGAACAGGACGGCGTGGCCGCGCCGCGCATCGGCTTCATCGACGTGCCCGGCCACGAACGGCTGGTCCACACGATGCTGGCCGGCGCCACCGGCATCGACCACGCGCTGCTGCTGGTCGCCGCCGATGACGGCGTGATGCCTCAGACCCGCGAACACCTCGCGGTGCTGTCGCTGCTGGGGCTGCGCGACGGGGCGGTGGTCATCACCAAGGCCGACCGGGTCGACGCCGACCGGCTGGCCGCCGTGCAGGCCGAAGTGGCCACGCTGCTGCAAGGCAGCTCGCTGCAGCAGGCCCCGGTGCTGGCCGTGTCGGCCCACAGCGGCACCGGCCTGCCCGAGCTGCGCGAGCGCCTGCGCGACGCCGCACGCGCCCATGCCGCGCGTCGCGATGCCCGTGTCGACGGGGCTTTCCGGCTGGCGATCGACCGGGCCTTCACGCTGGACGGCGTCGGCACGGTCGTCACCGGCACGGTGCACGCCGGCCGCGTGGCGGTCGGCGACGAGCTGGTCCGCATGCCGGGCGGCCAGAAGGTCCGGGTGCGCAGCCTGCATGCGCAGAACCGGGTGGTCGAGCACGCGCAGGCCGGCCAGCGCTGCGCGATCGGCTTGGTGGGCCTGGCCAAGGACGAGATCGAACGCGGCCAGTGGATCGTCGCGCCCGAGGCGGCCTTGGCGACCGAGCGCCTGGACGTGCAGCTGACGCTCTGGCAGGACGAGACCCGCGCGCTGCGCAGCGGCACGCCCGTGCATGTCCACATCGGCGCGATCGACATGCCCGGCACCGTCGCGATCCTCGATGAACACGAGGGTGTCGACCGCCTGCTGCCCGGCGCCCAGGCGCGTGTGCAGCTGGTGCTGCGCAGCCCTGTCGGTGCCTGGCACGGTGACCGGGTCGTGCTGCGCGATGCCTCGGCCAGCCGCACCCTGGCCGGTGGCACGGTGCTCGACCCGCATGCGCCGGTGCGCTACCGGCGCACGCTGCAGCGACTGGCCGAGCTTGATGCGCTGGGTCTGGAGACGCTGGCCGCGCGGGTCACCGCGCTGGTCGATGCGGCACCGAACGGCGTCGACCTGAACCGCCTCGCCGCTGCACAGGGTCAGCCGCTGGCCTCGTGCCGATCGGCCCTTCCGTCGATCGGCCCCGACACCACCACGCTGCTGACGGCGGACGGCTGGGCCCTCGGGGCCGACCAGACCGGCGCGGCGCGCACCGCCTTGCTGGCCGCGCTGATCCGCTTCCACGCCGGCCATCCGGAGGAACTCGGCCCCGATGCGGCGCGGCTGCGTCGCCTGGCCCTGCCGCGACTGCCCGAGCCGCTGTACAGGGCCTTGCTGGCCCGCCTGCAGGCCGATGCGCAGCTGCAGGTCCGCGGATCCTTCGTCCATCTGCCCGAACACGGCATCCGCTTGTCGGCCACCGAAGAACGACTGGCTCAGAAGGTGAGCCCGGCCCTGGCCGCTGCCGGCTTCGAGGGCGCCTGGGTGCGCGACCTGGCCCGCGATGCCGCCGAGTCCGAGCCGCTGATGCGCGTCACGCTGGCCCGGCTCGCGCAGCGCGGCGAGCTGATGCAAGTGGTGAAAGACCTCTATTACCCGCCGGGCACGATGGCCAGACTTTGCGCCATCGCCCGCGAGGTCGCCCACGCCCATGACGGCGAGGTCACGGCCGCACGGTTCCGCGACGCCACGTCGCTGGGCCGCAAGCGGGCGATCCAGATCCTCGAATACCTCGATCGCATCGGGGTACTCCGTCGGGTAGGTGACCTCCACCGGCTGCGCGCCGACAGCCAGCTGTTCCGCGACGAGGAGGTGAGCACGTCGTCCTGACCGGGCCGGACAGGACCGGCGCACGACACGAGATTCCCGGGAGGGGAAACGATCCTGGTGGGTCGGCCGGGCTTCAAACCCGGTGGGTGGCGCCATGCGTCGCCGGGTGGGTTCGACTCCCATTCCCTTCCGCCACGAAACGAAGAAGCCCCGCATCGGCGGGGCTTCTCGGGCAGCGGGTCTCGCGCGGATCAGGCCGTCGCAGGCTCCGACTTCGGCTTGTCGCTCTTGTTGCGCGGCTCGATGTCGAGCAGCACCTCGCCCTTGTCGTCGAGGTCGACCGTCAGGCGACCGCCTTCGGTCAGGCGACCGAACAGCAGCTCGTCGGCCAGCGCACGGCGGATCGTGTCCTGGATCAGGCGCTGCATCGGACGTGCGCCCATCAGCGGATCGAAGCCCTTCTTGCCCAGGTGCTTGCGCAGCGCGTCGGTGAAGGTCACCTCGACCTTCTTCTCGCCGAGCTGGCTCTCGAGCTGCAGCAGGAACTTGTCGACCACGCGCAGGATGATCTCCTCGTCCAGCGCCCGGAAGCTGACGATGGCGTCGAGCCGGTTGCGGAACTCGGGCGTGAACATGCGCTTGATGTCACCCATCTCGTCGCCGCTCTCGCGCGCCGTCGTGAAGCCGATGGTGGCCTTCTGCATGGTCTCGGCACCCGCGTTGGTCGTCATGATGACGATGACGTTGCGGAAGTCGGCCTTGCGCCCGTTGTTGTCGGTCAGCGTGCCGTGGTCCATGACCTGCAGCAGCACGTTGAAGACGTCCGGATGGGCCTTCTCGATCTCGTCAAGCAGCAGCACGCAATGCGGCTTCTTGGTGACCGCCTCGGTCAGCAGACCGCCCTGGTCGAAGCCGACATAACCCGGAGGCGCGCCGATCAGGCGGCTGACGGCGTGACGCTCCATGTACTCGGACATGTCGAAGCGGATCAGGTCGATGCCCAGGATGTAGGCCAGCTGCTTGGCGACCTCGGTCTTGCCCACGCCCGTCGGGCCGCTGAACAGGAAGGCGCCGATCGGCTTCTCGGGCTTGCCCAGGCCGGAACGCGCCATCTTGATCGCGCCGGACAGCGCGTCGATCGCCGGGTCCTGGCCGAACACCACGCTCTTCAGGTCACGGTCCAGGCTCTTGAGCTTTGAGCGGTCGTCGCTGGAGACACTGGCCGGCGGGATGCGGGCGATCTTGGCGACGATGTCCTCGACCTCGTTGCGGGTGATCTTCTTCTTCTGCTTGCTCTTGGGCAGCACGCGCTGGGCCGCACCGGCCTCGTCGATCACGTCGATCGCCTTGTCGGGCAGGTGACGGTCGTTGATGAACTTGGCCGACAGCTCGGCGGCGGCCTGCAGCGCACCCAGGTCGTACTTGACGCTGTGGTGCTCCTCGAAGCGCGACTTCAGGCCCTTGAGGATCTCGATGGTCTGCTCGACCGAGGGTTCGACCACGTCGACCTTCTGGAAGCGCCGCGACAGCGCCGCGTCCTTCTCGAAGATGCCGCGGTACTCGGTGAAGGTGGTCGCGCCGATGCACTTGATCTGGCCCGAGCTGAGCGCGGGCTTGAGCAGGTTGCTGGCGTCGAGCGTGCCGCCCGAAGCCGCACCGGCGCCGATCAGCGTGTGAATCTCGTCGATGAACAGGATCGCGTGCGGGTGTTCCTTGAGCTGCTTGAGCACGCCCTTCAGGCGCTGCTCGAAGTCGCCGCGGTACTTGGTGCCGGCCAGCAGCGCGCCCATGTCGAGCGAATACACGGTCGACTCGGCCAGCACGTCGGGCACGTCGGACTGCGTGATGCGCCAGGCCAGGCCCTCGGCGATGGCGGTCTTGCCCACGCCGGCCTCGCCGACCAGCAGCGGGTTGTTCTTGCGGCGGCGGCACAGCACCTGGATCACGCGCTCGACCTCGTGCTCGCGGCCGATCAGCGGATCGATGCGGCCGTCACGCGCAGCCTGGTTGAGGTTCTGCGTGTACTGGTCCAGCGGTGAGCCCTTGCCTTCGCCCTCTTCCTTGTCGGAATCGTTGCCCGACGAGTTGCCGGTCGGCTCGCTGCCACTGCCCTTGGTGGGCTCGGGCGGCTCGCTCTTCTTGATGCCGTGGGCGATGAAGTTGACGACGTCCAGGCGCGTCACGCCCTGCTGGTGCAGGTAGTAGACGGCGTGCGAATCCTTCTCGCCGAAGATCGCCACCAGCACGTTTGCGCCGGTGACTTCCTTCTTGCCGTTGCCGGTGGACTGCACATGCATGATCGCCCGCTGGATCACGCGCTGGAAACCCAGCGTCGGCTGCGTGTCGACCTCGTCGGTGCCACCGACCGTGGGCGTGTTTTCCTTGATGAACTGCGACAGGCTCTTGCGCAGGTCATCGATGTTCGCGGCGCAAGCCTTGAGCACCTCGGACGCCGAGGGGTTGTCCAGCAGCGCCAGCAACAGGTGCTCGACGGTGATGAACTCGTGCCGCTGTTGGCGCGCCTCGACGAACGCCATGTGCAGACTGACTTCCAACTCTTGCGCGATCATGCGACCTCCATCGTGCACTGCAGCGGATGACCCGCCCTTCGTGCGGCTGCCATCACCATCTCCACTTTCGTGGCGGCGACATCCTGGGTATAGACACCACAGACCGCCCGGCCCTCATGATGAATCTTCAACATGATCTGGGTGGCGGTCTCGAGGTCGTGACGAAAGAACTGCTGCAGCACCATCACGACGAACTCCATGGGCGTGAAGTCGTCGTTCAGCATCAGGACCTGATAGACGCGCGGGGGCTCCGTGCGCTGGTGCTGCTTCTCGGCAATGACCGCGCCCTGGCCGTCGTCGGGGGACGGCGGCACACGCGGTGGGTCAGGCTTGCGCTCGGTCATGCGAACCATTCTATAGACGGCCCGCAGGCCTCGCCCAAGCGAGGCAATGACGCCTTGCACGGCCCGCTCGCAGGTGTTCCGGAAATCGGAAAACGGCGTTCGGAAACGTTCACGGGCAGGGTCTTTCCTGCGTTGACAAGCCTCTTTCGCGATAACGAGAATCTCGAAACAAATTTCGGCACGAGGAGCGAGAGATGGCACGCGGCATCGTCAAGTGGTTCAACGACGTGAAGGGCTTCGGGTTCATTGAACCGGAAGGTGGCGGAGAGGACGTCTTCGCGCACTTCTCGGCGATCCAGATGGACGGTTTCCGTACCCTCAAGCAGGGTTCCTCGGTCGATTTCGATCTCGTGGACGGCCCCAAGGGGAAGCTGGCGCAGAACATCCGCGCCGCCGAGGCTGCCCTGCGCGCGACCGCTCCGACCTGACCACCCGACGCCCCGTTGCCAAGCCCGCGCGACGCGGGCTTTTTGCTGTCCGCCCGTCGAGCCCGGGCTGCGGTGTCGCGTGGTCATGGCGAGCAGACTGATTCCGATCAGAAACGAATCCCGCCCGCTGCGGGGTTGACCGGCGCCGTCGGGGAGACCGGCGCAATCGTTGTCGTCTGCGGCGCGGATCGGGCCGGCGCCGCCTCGGCATTGCGTGGCGCTGCCAGCGGTTCGGGCGCGGCGTGGCGCCAGGTCGACGGCAGCACCGATGTGCGCGGGTAGCCCGCCGCGTCCAGCATCGCCTGCCAGTCATCGGCCGCGTAGCCGACCAGTTGCTGGCGACCCAGCCGCAGCACCGGCACCTCGGTGGTCTGTTCGAGCCGGCGCAGCTCGCGCACGCCCTCGTCATCGGATGCGACCCGCTCGGTGTAAGGCACGCCACGCGCACGCAGCGCCGCCCGGGCGGTGTCGCAGGCGGCACAGGACGGCGCGGTGTAGAGCGTGGCCGGGTAGCGCGTCACGGCCTGACGCAGCATGTAGGGCAGCTCCGGCGCCGCCGTGACGCTGGCCGCAGGCGTGGCGTCGCGGCGCAGCGGCTGGACCTTCAGGCCGCGGTCGACCGGTTCGCGGTCGGTGTAGGTCACGGTGCCGTCGGGCGAGACCACCTTGAACTGGGCCGAGGACAGCGCCGGCAGCGCCAGCGCGACAGCGCACAGGCTCAGGGCTACGGCTCGGGTCATGGGGTTCTCCAGGGGACGTGCGGCAAAGGTCGGAACTGCGAAAGATCGTATCAGCGGCCCGTCACCGGCAAGGCCCGATCTGGCACCCGAGCCGGCCCCATTCCTGTCGCATTTCGCACGGGCCGCGACGCGATGGCCGCTGGCATGATCCGAAGCCATGAGCCTGACACCCCCCTCCAACGAAGCGCCGGATGTCTTCCTGAAGCCGCTCGAACACGGCATCACCGTGGTCGACACCGGCTTCCACCGCGCCGACTTCGACGCCGCCTACCTGATCGTCAGCCCGGAAGGCCGCGCCGCCTTCATCGACACCGGCCACAACGTCGCCGTGCCGCGCCTGCTGGCCGCCCTGGAACATGCCGGCCTGGGCCGCGACGCGGTCGACTGGGTCATCCCCACCCATGTCCACCTGGACCACGCCGGCGGTGCCGGCCTGCTGATGGCCAACCTGCCCGCCGCGCAGGCGCTGATCCACCCGCGCGGCGCGCGCCACCTGATCAACCCGCTGGCGCTGGTCGAGGGCGCCCGGGCGGTCTACGGCCCCGACGAGGTGCTGCGCACCTATGGCCACATCCTGCCGATCGCCGCCGAGCGCGTGGTCGAGAGCCACGACGAGATGACCGTGATGCTGGGCAGCCGCGCGCTGCGCCTGATCGACAGCCCCGGCCACGCCCGCCACCACCACGCGATCTGGGACGAGCAGAGCCGCGGCTGGTTCACCGGCGACACCTTCGGCATCAGCTACCGCGACCTGGACGGCGCGCCGCTGCAGCCCGGCGGCGCCCCGCGCGTCTACATCATGCCCAGCAGCACGCCGGTGCAGTTCGAGCCCGACGCGATGCGAGCCTCGATCGCGCGGATGCTGGCGGCCCGGCCCGACTGGATCTACCCGACCCACTACGGCCGGCTGGGCGACGTGCCGGCGCTGGCCGCGCAGATCCTCGAACAGGTCGATGCCTTCGAGCAGGGCGCGCTGGCCTGGGCCCGTGCCCACCCGGGCGCCGACGCGGCCACGCGCGAGGCCGCGATGGTGGCGCTGATGCGCGAGATCCTGCTCGGCGCCGCCCGCCGCGCCGGTTCGCCGCTCAGCGACGAGGCCGCCGCCGAGCGGCTGGACATCGACATCCGCCTGAATGGTCAGGGGCTGGCGATCTGGCTGGCCAAACAGGCGGTATAGGCACGTGGCCTGAACATGAAAAAGCCGCCCTCGGCTGGCGCCGGGGCGGCTTTCGAGGCGGGCCGACGAGGCCCGCCCAAGGCGCGTCAGCGCTTGGCCGGCGGCAGGTCCGTGCAGGAGCCGTGCGCGACCTCGGCGGCCATGCCGATGCTCTCGCCGAGCGTCGGGTGCGGGTGGATGGTCTTGCCGATGTCCACCGCGTCCGCGCCCATCTCGATGGCCAGCGCGATCTCGCCGATCATGTCGCCCGCATGGGTGCCGACCATGCCGCCGCCGAGGATCTTGCCGTGGCCGTGGGCCTCGGGCGAATCGTCGAACAGCAGCTTGGTAAAGCCTTCGTCGCGACCGTTGGCGATGGCGCGGCCGGAGGCCGACCACGGGAACAGGCCCTTCTTGACCTTGATGCCCTGCGCCTTGGCCTGGTCCTCGGTCAGGCCGACCCAGGCCACTTCCGGATCGGTGTAGGCCACGCTCGGGATGACCCGGGCGTTGAACGCCGCAGCCGCCAGTTCCTTGTTGCCCTGCAGCGTGCCGGCGATGACCTCGGCGGCCACGTGCGCCTCGTGCACCGCCTTGTGGGCGAGCATGGGCTGGCCGACGATGTCGCCGATCGCGAAGATGTGCGGCACGTTGGTGCGCATCTGGATGTCGACCGGGATGAAGCCCCGGTCGGTCACCGCGACGCCGGCCTGATCGGCGCCGATCTTCTTGCCGTTCGGGCTGCGGCCCACGGCCTGCAGGACCAGGTCGTAGAGCCCTTCGGAGGTCGTGCCGTCCAGACCCTCGAAGCGGACCTTGATGCCTTCGGGCGTGGCCTCGGCACCGACGGTCTTGGTCTTCAACATGATCTTGTCGAAGCGGCCCTTGTTCATCTTCTCCCAGACCTTGACGAGGTCGCGGTCGGCGCCCTGCATCAGGCCGTCGAGCATCTCGACCACGTCCAGGCGGGCGCCCAGCGTGCTGTAGACCGTGCCCATCTCCAGGCCGATGATGCCGCCGCCGACGATCAGCATCTTCTTGGGCACCGACTTCAGCGCCAGCGCGCCGGTCGAGTCGACGATGCGCTCGTCCTGCGGGAAGAACGGCAGCTTCACCGACTGCGAGCCCGCCGCGATGATGGCGTGCTTGAACTTGACGACCTTCTGCCCGCCGCTCGATTCGGTGCCCGTGCCGGTCGTCTCGCTGACCTTCACGTGATACGGATCGAGGAAGGTGCCGATGCCGCGCACGGTCGTGACCTTGCGCATCTTGGCCATCGCCGCGAGGCCGCCGGTCAGCTTGCCGATGACCTTTTCCTTGTGGCCGCGCAGCTGGTCGACGTTGACGGTGGGCGCGCCGAAGCTCACGCCCAGATCGGCCATGTGGCTGACCTCGTCCATCACGGCGGCCACGTGCAGCAGCGCCTTCGACGGGATGCAGCCCACGTTCAGGCAGACGCCGCCGAGCGTCGCGTAGCGCTCGACGATGACGACCTTCAGGCCCAGGTCGGCGGCCCGGAAGGCGGCCGAATAGCCGCCGGGGCCGGCGCCCAGCACCAGCACGTCGCATTCGACGTCGGCCGCGCCGGCATAGGTGGCTGCAGGCAAGGCCGCTGACCCCTCACCTCGGCCCTCTCCCGCAAGGGGAGAGGGGGCAGGAACTTTCGCTGGCGCCGGGCTGGCTCCCTCTCCCTTGACGGGAGAGGGTTGGGGTGAGGGTGATGCGCCCGCCCCAGCCGCCTCCAGCGACAGGATCACGCTGCCCTGGTTGACCTTGTCGCCGATCGCGACCTTGATGGCCTGCACCACGCCGGCGTGCGACGAGGGGATCTCCATCGAGGCCTTGTCGGACTCGACGGTGATCAGGCTCTGCTCGGCCTTCACCGTGTCACCCGGCTTGACCAGGATCTCGATGATGCCGACATCCTTGAAGTCGCCGATGTCGGGAACTTGAACTTCGATCAATGCCATGTCGTGTCCCCGGCTCAGAGCACGATGCGGCGGAAGTCCGCCAGCAGCGATGCGAAGTACACGTTGAAGCGTGCGGCGGCCGCGCCGTCGATGACGCGGTGGTCCCACGACAGCGACAGCGGCAGGATCAGGCGCGGCTGGAAGGCCTTGCCGTCCCACTTGGGCTCGATCGTGCTCTTGCACACGCCCATGATCGCGACCTCGGGGGCGTTGATGATCGGCGTGAAGTACTTGCCGCCGATGCCGCCGAGCGACGAGATGCTGAAGCAGCCGCCGGTCATGTCGGCCGGGCCGAGCTTGCCGTCACGCGCCTTCTTGGCCAGCTCGCCCATCTCGGTGCTGATCTGGAAGATGCCCTTCTTGTCGGCATCCTTGATCACCGGGACCACCAGGCCGTTGGGCGTGTCCGCCGCGAAGCCGATGTGGAAGTAGTTCTTCAGCACCAGCGTGTCGCCGTCGAGCGAGGCGTTGAACTCGGGGAACTTCTTGAGCGCGGCCACGGCGGCCTTGATCATGAAGGCCAGCATCGTGACCTTGATGCCGCTCTTCTCGTTCTCCTTGTTGGTCTGGACCCGGAAGGCTTCCAGCTCGGTGATGTCGGCCTCGTCATGGTTGGTGACGTGCGGGATCACGACCCAGTTGCGGTGCAGGTTGGCGCCGCTGATCTTCTTGATGCGCGACAGATCCTTGCGCTCGACCGGACCGAACTTCGCGAAGTCGACCTGCGGCCACGGCAGCAGGCCCGGGAACGCGCCACCGGCGGCGGCCGGTGCGGCGGCGGGCGCCTTGGCCTTCTGGGCCGCGGTCTGCACCGCACCGCCCATCACGCCCTTGACGAAGCCCTGGATGTCGGACTGGGTGATGCGGCCCTTGTGGCCGCTGCCCTTGACCTCGTCCAGCGGCACGCCCAGTTCGCGGGCGAACTTGCGGATCGACGGCGAGGCGTGCGGCAGGTTGAGCTTCTGCGCGGTCGGGTCGTGGGCCGGCACGCTGGCGGCGGCGGCCACCGGCGCGGCCGCAGCCACGGATGCCGCAGCGGGTGCAGCAGCCGGAGCAGCCGGGGCAGCAGCAGCGGCGGCCGGTGCAGCAGCGACAGCGCCACCGCCCACGCCCTCGATCACCGCGATCAGCGAGCCCTTGCTCACCTTGTCGCCGATCTTGATCTTCAGCTCCTTGAGCACGCCGGCATGCGACGACGGGATCTCCATCGACGCCTTGTCCGACTCGACCGTGATCAGGCTCTGCTCGGCCTTGATCGTGTCGCCCGGCTTGACCAGCAGCTCGATCACCGCGACCTCGGCGAAGTCGCCGATGTCGGGCACGAAGATGTCGATCGGGCCGGCGGCGGCCGGGGCAGCGGCGGCCACGGGCGCAGCGGCCGGGGCAGCGGCCACCGGCGCCGGAGCGGCGGCCGGTGCGGCGGCGGGCGCCGGAGCCGGCGCGGCTGCGCCGCCCGCGACTTCCAGCAGCAGCAGCAGCGTGCCTTCGCTGACCTTGTCGCCCATCGCGACCTTGAGTTCCTTGACCACGCCGGCGTGGGACGACGGGATCTCCATCGAGGCCTTGTCCGACTCGACCGTGATCAGGCTCTGTTCCGCCTTGATGGTGTCGCCCGGCTTGACCAGCAGCTCGATGATCGCCACTTCCTTGAAGTCCCCGATGTCGGGGACCTTCACTTCAACCAATGCCATGTTGTTGTCTCCGTTGCTGCGTCAGGCGACCAGCGGGTTGATCTTGTCGACGTTGATGCCGTACTTCTTGATCGCCTCGGCAACCTTGGCCACCGGCAGCTTGCCCTCGTCGGCCAGCGCACGCAGCGCGGCGACGACGATGTAGTGGCGGTTGACCTCGAAGTGCTCGCGCAGCTTGCTGCGGAAGTCGCTGCGACCGAAGCCGTCGGTGCCCAGCACGGTGTAGCTGCGGCCCTTCGGGATGAAGGCGCGGATCTGCTCGGCGTAGCTCTTCATGTAGTCGGTCGACGCGATGACCGGGCCGTCGTGCGGCGCCAGCTGCTGGGCCACGAACGACACGCGGGCCTTCTCGGTCGGGTGCAGCAGGTTCCAGCGCTCGGCGGCCTGGCCGTCGCGGCCCAGCTCGTTGAAGCTCGGGCAGCTCCAGACGTTGGCCGAGACGCCCCAGTCGGCGGCCAGCAGCGTGCGGGCGGCCATCGACTCGCGCAGGATCGTGCCCGAGCCCAGCAGGTTGACGCTGAACTTGGCGCCGGCAGCGCCTTCCTCCAGCAGGTACATGCCCTTGATGATCTGCTCCTCGGTGCCGGCCTTCAGGCCCGGCATCGGGTAGTTCTCGTTGAGCAGCGTCAGGTAGTAGAAGACGTTCTCCTGCTTCTCGACCATGCGCTTCAGGCCGTGCTGCATGATCACCGCGACCTCGTGGGCGAAGGTCGGGTCGTAGCTGACGCAGTTCGGGATCGTGCCGGCGAGGATGTGGCTGTGGCCGTCCTCGTGCTGCAGGCCTTCGCCGTTCAGCGTGGTCCGGCCGGACGTGCCGCCCAGCAGGAAGCCGCGGGCCTGCATGTCGCCGGCCGCCCAGGCCAGGTCACCGATGCGCTGGAAGCCGAACATCGAGTAGTAGACGTAGAACGGCACCATGATCCGGTTGCTGGTGCTGTAGGACGTCGCCGCCGCGATCCAGCTGGACATGCCGCCGGCCTCGTTGATGCCTTCCTGCAGGATCTGGCCGGCCTTGTCCTCGCGGTAGTACATGACCTGGTCCTTGTCGACCGGGGTGTACTGCTGACCTGCGGGGTTGTAGATGCCGACCTGGCGGAACAGGCCTTCCATGCCGAAGGTGCGAGCCTCGTCGACGAGGATGGGCACGACGCGCGGGCCGAGCGCCTGGTCACGCAGCAGCTGCGTCAGGAAGCGCACGTAGGCCTGGGTGGTCGAGATCTCGCGGCCTTCGGCGGTCGGATCGAGCACGGCCTTGAAGGTCTCCAGCGCCGGCACGGTGAAGCTCTCGTCGGCCTTGGTGCGGCGATGCGGCAGGTAGCCGCCCAGCGCTTGGCGACGCTCGTGCAGGTACTTCATCTCCGGCGTGTCGTCGGCCGGCTTGTAGAACGGGATCTTCGGCAGCTCGCTGTCGGGCACCGGGATGTTGAAGCGGTCGCGGAAGATCTTGATGTCCTCGTCGGTCAGCTTCTTGGTCTGGTGGACGGTGTTCTTGCCCTCGCCAACCTTGCCCATGCCGAAGCCCTTGACGGTCTTGATCAGCAGCACCGTCGGCTGGCCCTTGGTGTTGACCGCCTGGTGGTAGGCCGCATAGACCTTCTGCGGGTCGTGGCCGCCACGGCGCAGGTTCCAGATGTCGTCGTCGCTCAGGTGGGCGACCATCTCCAGCGTGCGCGGGTCACGGCCGAAGAAGTGCTTGCGGACATAGGCGCCGTCGTTGGCCTTGAAGGCCTGGTAGTCGCCGTCCAGCGTGTCCATCATCAGCTTGCGCAGGGCGCCGTCCTTGTCGCGCGCCAGCAGCGGATCCCAGTTGCTGCCCCACAGCAGCTTGATGACGTTCCAGCCGGCACCGCGGAACTCGCTCTCGAGCTCCTGGATGATCTTGCCGTTGCCACGCACCGGGCCGTCCAGTCGCTGCAGGTTGCAGTTGATGACGAAGATCAGGTTGTCGAGGTTCTCGCGCGCGGCCAGGCCGATCGCGCCGAGCGACTCGACCTCGTCCATCTCGCCGTCGCCGCAGAAGACCCAGACCTTGCGGTTCTCGGTGTTGGCGATGCCGCGGGCGTGCAGGTACTTCAGGAAACGCGCCTGGTAGATCGCCATCAGCGGGCCCAGGCCCATCGAGACGGTCGGGAACTGCCAGAACTCGGGCATCAGCTTCGGGTGCGGGTAGCTCGACAGGCCCTTGCCGTCGACTTCCTGGCGGAAGTTCAGCAGCTGTTCCTCGGTCAGGCGGCCTTCCAGATAGGCGCGGGCATAGACGCCCGGCGAGACGTGGCCCTGGATGTAGAGGCAGTCACCGCCGTGGTTCTCGCTCTCGGCGTGCCAGAAGTGGTTGAAGCCGGCGCCGAACATGTGGGCCAGCGAGGCGAACGAGCCGATGTGGCCGCCCAGGTCGCCGCCGTCTTCCGGGTTGTGGCGGTTGGCCTTCACGACCATCGCCATCGCGTTCCAGCGCATGTAGGCGCGCAGGCGCTCCTCGATCTCGATGTTGCCGGGGCAGCGCGCTTCCTGGTCCGGCTCGATCGTGTTGACGTAGCCGGTGTTGGCCGAGAACGGCATGTCGATGCTGTTCTGGCGCGCGTGTTCGAGCAGGTCTTCGAGCAGCTGGTGGGCGCGCTCGCCGCCCTCGGCCTGGATGACGGCGCTGAGGGCGTCCAGCCACTCGCGGGTTTCCTGGTTCAGGGCGTCGGCATCGGCCTGACTCGGCTGGCTCTGTGGCTGGGCGGACATGCAGTCTCCTCTTGGGGCGTCTCGGGGGGCGTCTCGGATCCCCGCACCACGCGGGGTCGGCGCGCAGTGTTGCACAAGAGGGTGCGAATTTCAAATCGTGCCGAACACTTTCACTATATGAAATGCAGGCACGAACGATCGTTCGCCTGCGGGGCGCCACGGATAATTCGGACATGACCGATCGTCGAATCCCTGCCGCAGCCGCCCCACCGACCCGGGTCCGGCCGCGGCGCATCTTCTGGGCCTGGTGGCGCGGCATGTCGCCGGCCCGTCAGGACCGTGTGGCGACCCTGGCACCGCTCCTGTCGGTGCTGCTGTTCCTGGCGGCGATCGTGGCCGCGTTCTGGTACCTGCGCAATGAGGAAGTCGAGCGGGAGATCGAGTCGGTCCGGCGCGATGCCGAGCTGGTGCAGCAGCAGATCCGGCTGCGCCTGATCGAGAACCAGGAGCAGTTCGTCCGGGTCGCCCGCGAGGTCATGCAGCGCAGCGCCGACCGCGGTCATTTCGACACCCAGGCCGAGGCGCTGCTGCGCACCCGGCCCGAGATCATCGGCATCAGCTGGCTCGACGCGGCCCAGCAGACGCAGGCCCGGATGATCTCGCCCGACCTGGCCGGCTCCTTGCCCCACCTGTCGATGTCCGGCCCCAACCAGCCATTGCCAGAGGCCGCGCGGCGCGCCTTCCACGACGCCCGCGAGCTGCGCCTGCCGATCTATTCGCGCCCGTTCACGCACGACGAGCGCATCGGCGTGGTCCAGCTGCACGTGCCGCTGATCGACCACGGCGCCTTCGTCGGCACGCTGATGGTCGAGTACTCGATCGAGGCCCTGCTGCGCTACTTCGTGCCGGTCGACGTCCAGCAGCGCCATGTCATCAGCCTGCTCGACGAGTCCGACACGGTGCTGGCCAGCACGATGGCCAGCCAGCCCGGGCGGACCCGCGGCAAGCTGATCTACGACGTCAGCTTCGGCACCGTCGGCCAGGGCCTGACGCTGCGCGGCGAGGGTTACCGGACCTCCTTCGGCCTGATCGGAAACACGCTGTTCTGGATGGTGCTGGCGCTGTCGGTGCTGACGGTCTGGATGCTGCTGGGCACCTGGCGGCACATGCGCCGGCGGCTGCAGATCCAGGGCGCGCTGGTGCAGGAGACCAACTTCCGCCGGGCGATGGAGAACTCCATGCTGACGGGCATGCGGGCGATGGACCAGGACGGCCGCATCACCTACGTCAACCCGGCCTTCTGCGCCATGACCGGTTTCAGCGAGGCCGAGCTGATCGGCCGGATGCCGCCCTACCCGACCTGGCCGCCCGATCGCATCGAGGAAAACAGCCGGCTGCTGACCCAGGAGCTGGCCGGCCGCAGCCCCGCCGGCGGCATCGAGGTCAAGGTGCTGCGCAAGGACGGCACGCAGTTCGATGCGCGCATGTACGTCTCGCCGCTGATCGACTCGCGCGGCCAGCAGACCGGCTGGATGACCTCGATGACCAACATCACCGAGGCCAAGCGGATCCGCGACCAGCTGACCGCCTCGCACGAGCGTTTCACCACGGTGCTGGAAGGCCTGGACGCGGCGGTGTCGGTGCTGGCGGTGCAGAACAGCGAACTGCTGTTCGCCAACCGCTCGTACCGGCTCTGGTTCGGCGGCGATGCCCATTGGCACGCGCTGCTGGCCGGCATGCACGCGGCCGATGGCGGCCCGATGGCCGACGGCGAAGGCGAGTCCGATGACGTCGACGGCCTCGGCGGCCTGCCCACCGCCGAGCTGACCGATGCCAGCGTCGACACCCGCGAGGTCTACGTCGACACGCTGGAGAAGTGGTTCGACGTGCGCGCCCGCTACCTGCAATGGACCGACGGCCGGCTGGCGCAGATGCTGATCGCCACCGACATCACGGCCCGCCGCCGGATCGAGGAACTGGCGGCCCAGCAGGCCGAACGGGCCCAGGTGACGAGCCGGCTGGTGACGATGGGCGAGATGGCGTCGTCGGTGGCTCACGAGCTGAACCAGCCGCTGGCGGCCATCAGCAACTACTGCAACGGCATCATCTCGCGTCACAAGGCCGGCAAGCTCAACGACGAGGACCTGCTGTCGGCGCTGGAGAAGACCAGCCGCCAGGCGCACCGGGCCGGGCAGATCATCCACCGCATCCGCGCCTTCGTGAAACGCAGCGAGCCGCAGCGCCAGGAGGCCCGCGCCGCCGACATCGTCGAGGACGCGGTCGAGCTCGCCGGCATCGAGCTGCGGCGCCGCAACATCACGCTGCACACCTACGTGGCCCAGCGCCTGCCGGTGCTGCAGGTCGACCCGATCCTGATCGAGCAGGTGCTGCTCAACCTGATCAAGAACGCGGCCGAGGCGATCGACGGGGCGCAGCTGCCGCCCAAGCGCCGCTACATCGAGCTGCGCGTGGTGCCGCGCCACACCCCCGAACTCGGGGGCGTGATCGAGTTCAGCGTCAGCGACAACGGCCCCGGTCTGAAAGAGGAAGTGATCAATCGACTCTACGAGGCCTTCTTCTCGACCAAGACCGAGGGCCTGGGCATCGGCCTGTCGCTGTGCCGGTCGATCATCGAGTCCCACCAGGGTCGGATCAAGGCGGAGAACCTCTACAATTCCGGCCTCGTGACCGGGTGCCGTTTCACGGTCATGCTGCCGGTGCAGGCCTCGATCTCCGCGTCGATGGCGGCATCGATGGCCAGCCCGCTGAGCCCTGCCGATTCCCCCAACAAGTCCACCGAGTCCACATGAGCCTGATCCCCAAGAAAGGTACGGTCTACGTTGTCGACGATGACGAGGCCGTTCGCGACTCCCTCCAATGGCTGCTGGAGGGCAAGGACTACCGGGTCAAGTGCTTCGATTCCGCCGAAGCCTTCCTCTCCCGCTTCGACCCGCGTGAAGTGGCCTGCCTGATCGCCGACATCCGCATGGACGGCATGACCGGGCTGGAACTGCAGGACCGCCTGCTCGAACGCAAGAGCCCCCTGCCCATCGTCTTCATCACCGGCCACGGCGACGTGCCGATGGCCGTCACGACGATGAAGAAGGGTGCCGAGGACTTCATCGAGAAGCCCTTCAAGGAAGACGAGCTGGTGACGCTGGTCGAGCGCATGCTGGACCGGGCCCGCTCCTCGTTCTCGCACCACCAGGAACAGGCCAGCCGCGACGCGCTGCTCGCCCGCCTGACGACCCGCGAGGCCCAGGTGCTCGAACGCATCGTCGCCGGCCGCCTGAACAAGCAGATCGCCGATGACCTCGGCATCAGCATCAAGACGGTCGAGGCGCACCGCGCCAACATCATGGAAAAGCTCAACGCCAACACGGTGGCGGACCTGCTGAAGATCGCGCTCGGCGCGGCCGCCAAGGTCTGACCATTCTTGAGCCAACGAGAGGCCGCCTTGCGCGGCCTCTCGTGTTTTGATCGGCACCTGTTCCGACTGCCTCCAAGGGGCATCGCCCCGGAACATCGCCCACCTTCCCCGCAGACACCTCCGACCATGACCGCCCAACTGATCGACGGCAACGCCCTCTCCCGCCAGCTCCGCTCCGATGTCGCGCAACGCGCCGCCGCGCTGAGCGCCCGTGGCATCACGCCCGGCCTGGCCGTGATCCTCGTGGGCGACAACCCCGCCAGTGCCGTCTACGTGCGCAACAAGGTCAAGGCCTGCGCCGACAGCGGCCTGCATTCGGTGCTGGAAAAGCACGATGCCTCGATGACCCAGGCCGAGCTGCTGGCCCGCATCGACGCGCTGAACCAAGACCCGGCGATCCACGGCATCCTGGTGCAGCTGCCACTGCCGAAACACATCGACGACCACGCGGTGATCGAGGCCATCTCGCCGGCCAAGGATGTCGACGGCTTTCACGTGGCCAGCGCCGGTGCGCTGATGGTGGGTGAACAGGGCTTCAAGGCCTGCACGCCGTATGGCTGCATGAAGATGCTCGACAGCATCGGCATGACCGACCTGCGCGGCAAGCACGCCGTCGTCATCGGCCGCAGCAACATCGTCGGCAAGCCGATGGCGATGATGCTGCTGGCGGCGAATGCCACGGTCACCGTCTGCCACAGCGGCACGGCCGACCTGGCGCACCACACCCGTCAGGCCGACATCGTCGTGGCGGCCGTGGGCAAGCGCAACGTGCTGACGGCCGGGATGGTCAAGCCCGGCGCGGTCGTCATCGACGTCGGCATGAACCGCAACGACGAGGGCAAGTTGTGTGGCGATGTCGACTTCGACGGCGTCCGCGAAGTTGCCGGCTGGATCACGCCGGTGCCGGGCGGCGTCGGACCGATGACGATCACGATGTTGCTGGTGAACACGATCGAGGCCGCCGAGCGGCTCTGACCTGTGGCGGGTGAACCCGCCAACCCTCAGCCCTGCCGCTCCCGCAGCTTGCGGTACAACGTGTTCCGGCTGATGCCCAGCCGCCGCGCGGCCTCGGACCGGTTGCCGGCGCTGCTGCGCAGGGCCTCGGTGATGCAGCGGTCGGCCCGCAGGCGCAGGTCGGTGTCGGTGGGGTCCGTGTCGCCCCCTGCAAGCGCCTCCGTCTCGGCCGTCGCCGGCCCGTCGAGTTCGTCGAGCAGGTCTTCCGGCAGGTGGCAGCGTTCGATCTGGTGTTCGTGGTCGCCCAGCAGCGCGCAGGCCGTGCGCAGCACGTTGACCAGCTGGCGCAGGTTGCCGGGCCAGCGGTAGCCGGCGAACGCACGTGCGACGTCCGGTGACAGCGCGAGTTCGCGGCCCGGTTCCAGGTCGCGCAGCATGGCGGCCACCAGCAGGTCCAGGTCGCCACGTTCGCGCAGGCTCGGCAGGGTCAGCGACAGGCCGTTGACGCGGTAGTACAGGTCCTCGCGGAAGCGGCCGGCCTCGACCTCGCCGCGCAGCTTGCGGTGGGTCGCGCAGATCAGCCGGAAGTCGACGTCGACCGGCTTGCCGCCGCCCAGCGGCACGACCTGGCGTTCCTGCAGCACGCGCAGCAGCCGGGCCTGCATCGGCAGCGGCATGTCACCGATCTCGTCGAGGAACAGCGTGCCGCCGTGGGCCTCGCGGATGCGGCCGGGCGCGCCGTCGCGGCTGGCACCCGTGTAGGCACCGGCGCGGTAGCCGAACAGCTCGGCCTCGATCAGCGTCTCGGGCAGCGCCGCGCAGTTGACCGCGATGAAGGGCCGGTCGGCACGCGGTCCGCTGCGGTGAACTGCCCGCGCGAAGACCTCCTTGCCGGCGCCCGACTCGCCCTGCAGCAGCAGCGCGATCGGCTTGTCGAGCACCCGGCGGGCGCGTTCGACGGCGGCCTGCATCGCGGCGTCGCCACGGTCCAGCGCGGCCAGCGCGTCGACCGGCGCCAGCTCGGGTGAATGCCGGCGCGGCGGCACCGGCGTCGCGGCGATGTCGGTGGCGCGTGGCGCCGCCAGCGCGCTGGGGCCGGCCCGCACGGTGCGGCCGACGTCCAGCCGACCCCACAACGCCGTGCCGTCCAGGCGCCGCAGCTCGCGCGGCGCGCCGTTCGCACCGGGCCGGGCGGCGGCCAGCAGCACCGCCATGTCCAGCGCCAGCACCCGTTCGATCGTCAACGTGCCGATGGCGCTGCGCGGCAGGCCCAGCAGCTCCAGCGCCGCCGTGTTGGCGCCCGTGATCCAGCCGTCCTCGGACAGCGCCAGCAGCCCTTCGGTGACCGTGCCCAGGCCTTCGACCTGGCCATGCAGGCGCAGCTGCAGGCCGGCGGCGTGGCGGCTCTCGAACAGCTGGTGCTCGATCATCCGGGCGCCCGACCGCACCAGCCCGAGCGTGTGGCGATGGTGGGCGCGCCGGTCGCCGGAGATGTCGAGCACGCCCAGCAGCTGCCCGGCCGGATCGGCGATCGGCGCGGCCGCGCAGGTCAGGAAGGCGTTGCGTTCGAGGTAGTGCTCGGCGCCATGCACGACCACCGTGCCGCCCTCGGCCAGCGCGGTCCCGATGGCATTGGTGCCGCGCCATTGTTCGCTCCAGATCGCACCGGGCCGCAGCGCGACACGGGCGGCGCGGTCGGCGAAACCGAGGTCGCCCAGCGCGTGCAGCAGCATGCCCTGCGGGTCGGCCAGCACGACGATGCTGTCGCTGTCGCGGATCTGGTCGTTCAGGAAGGCCATCACCGGCCGGGCATGCGAGACCAGCGTGCGGCGCAGTTCCAGCGCCCGCGCCAGCTGCGCGGCCGAGGCGTGCGGCGTGCCCGGCATCCTGCCGTCGGGCAACAGCCCGTGCTGGCGGCTGCGTTGCCAGCTGGCCTGCAGCCCGGGCGTGACCAGGCCGTCGCTGACCTGGCCGGAGTCGAGCCACTGGCGGCGCGCGGTGCGCAGGCGGTCGGCGCTGCTGCGGGGCGTGAGGGTCGTCATCGGCATGGCGGTCGGTCTCCGGGTCAGTCTGGCGACTGTCGCCGCCGCAACCCGGCCGGGCCATCGCGCAGATTCCCGCAGGACCGTGTCCCGCGTCGTGACAGGTGTGCCACGGCCGTTGAACACCCGTGCCGCGACGGCGGTCCAGACACGGCGGTTTCCGCAAGGACCACCCGTTGGCTGGCGAAACCGGCCTGGCACGGCCGATGCGAAAAGGGCTGCGGACCCAGACGGTTCTTCCACTCTCCCGAGGAGACACACATGCTCTACGCAGCCCCCGGCGTCGCCGGCGCCAAGATCGCCTACAAGCCCCGCTACGACAACTTCATCGGCGGCCGGTTCGTTGCCCCGGTCGAAGGCCGCTACTTCGACGTGATCACGCCGATCAGCGGTCAGGTCTACACCCAGGCCGCCCGCTCGTCGGCCGCCGACGTGGAACGGGCGCTGGATGCCGCCCACGCCGCCGCGCCGAAGTGGGCCGCCACGCCGCCGGCCGAGCGCGCCAACATCCTGCTGAAGATCGCCGACCGCATCGAGCAGAACCTGGAGCTGCTGGCCTATGCCGAGACGGTCGACAACGGCAAGCCGATCCGCGAGACGCTGAACGCCGACATCCCGTTGACGGTCGACCATTTCCGCTACTTCGCCGGCTGCGTGCGGGCCCAGGAAGGCGCGCTGTCGGAGATCGACGGCCACACCATCGCCTATCACTTCCAGGAACCGCTGGGCGTCGTCGGCCAGATCATTCCGTGGAACTTCCCGATCCTGATGGCGGCCTGGAAGCTGGCCCCGGCCCTGGGCGCGGGCAACTGCGTGGTGCTCAAGCCGGCCGAATCGACGCCGATCAGCATCCTCGTGCTGACCGAGCTGATCGCCGACCTGCTGCCCCCGGGCGTGCTCAACATCGTCAACGGCTACGGCCGCGAAGCCGGCACGCCGCTGGCCACCAGCAAGCGCATCGCCAAGATCGCCTTCACCGGCTCGACGGCGACCGGCAAGGTGATCGCCCAGGCGGCGGCGGCCAACCTGATCCCGGCCACGCTGGAACTCGGCGGCAAGAGCCCGAACGTGTTCTTCGACGACGTGATGGCCGAGGACGACGCCTTCCTCGACAAGGCGATCGAGGGCCTGGTGCTGTTCGCGTTCAACCAGGGCGAGGTCTGCACCTGCCCGAGCCGCGCGCTGATCCAGGAATCGATCTACGACCGCTTCATCGAGCGCGCCCTCAAGCGCGTCGCCGCCATCCAGCAGGGCAGCCCGCTGGACACCGACACGATGATGGGCGCGCAGGCCTCGGCCATGCAGATGGACAAGATCCTGTCCTACCTCGACCTGGGCAAGCAGGAAGGCGCCCAGGTGCTGTGCGGCGGTGACCGCGCGCTGCTCGGCGGCGACCTGGCCGGCGGCTACTACATCCAGCCGACGCTGTTCCAGGGCCACAACGACATGCGCATCTTCCGCGAGGAGATCTTCGGCCCGGTGCTGGCCGTGACCACCTTCAAGGACGAGGCCGAGGCGCTGAAGATCGCCAACGACACCGTCTACGGCCTCGGCGCCGGCGTGTGGACCCGTGACGGCAGCCGCGCCTACCGCATGGGCCGCGCGATCCAGGCCGGCCGCGTCTGGACCAACTGCTACCACGCCTACCCGGCCCACGCGGCCTTCGGTGGCTACAAGGAATCGGGCATCGGCCGCGAGACGCACAAGGCCATGCTCGACCACTACCAGCAGACCAAGAACCTGCTGGTCAGCTACTCGCCCAACGCGCTCGGCTTCTTCTGAACCGACGCGCGCCGATTTCGGGGGAAACACGGCGGCCGGGCGTTGGAGAGGGGCCCGCCCGGCCGCCGTGTCCGGATAGGCGAGCAGCTGGACTCCGTGGCTTGGAGCCGCACGCGACCTCAGGGTCCGTGCGGCTTTTTTCATGGGATGCCGGCCGGCGTCGAGGCGATTGGACTTGTGCATCGCGGTGATGGCCGCAACTCGCTTGGGGCTGCCACCAGCTGGCAGAGAATCCGCCATCCCCTGCACGAGAAGCTCGCCACGATGTCCATCGACAACCCCCTGCTCGACACCGCCCCGCTGCCCCAGTTCGCCGCGATCCGCCCCGAACACGTCGGCCCCGCCATCGACGTGCTGCTGGCGCAAGCCGAGACCGCGCTGGAGAGTGCCGTCAGCGACGCCACGCCGGCCGACTACGAGACGCTGTCGCGCGTGCTGTCGGTGCCGATCGAGCGCCTGGGCCGCGCCTGGGGCGCCGTCAGCCACCTCAAGGGCGTGGCCGACACGCCCGAGCTGCGCGCGGCCTACAACGACAAGCTGCCCGCGATCACCGAGTTCTACACGCGCCTGGGCGCCGACGAGCGGCTCTACGCCAAGTACAAGGCCATCGCCGCCAGCCCGGCCGCCGCGTCGCTGAACCGGGCCCGCCGGCAGGAGCTGGCCCACAGCCTGCGCGACTTCGTGCTCGGCGGCGCCGAGCTGCAGGGCGAGGCCAAGGCGCGCTACGCGCAGATCCAGGAAGCCCAGGCCGTCGCCTCGCAGACCTACTCCGAACACGTGCTGGACGCGACCGACGGCTGGTCGCTGGTGGTGCCGGCCGAGCGCCTGGCCGGCGTGCCCGAGGACGTGTGCAGCGCCACCCGCGCGGCGGCCCAGAAGGATGGTCTGGACGGCCACAAGCTGACGCTGCACATGCCCGTCTACCTGCCGGTGATGCAGTACGCCGACGACCGCGAGCTGCGCCGCGAGCTCTACACCGCCTACGTCACCCGGGCCTGCGAGACCGGCCCGGCCGAGCGCGACAACGGCCCGGTCATGGCCGAGATCCTGCGCCTGCGTCAGGAAGAGGCGGCGCTGCTGGACCTGGCCAGCTATGCCCATCTGTCGCTGGTGCCCAAGATGGCCGAGACGCCGCAGCAGGTGCTCGACTTCCTGCGTGATCTGGCCCGCCGCGCGAAGCCGCACGGCCTGCGCGACCTGGCCGAGCTGCAGGCGTTCGCCGCCACCGAGCTGGGCATCGCCGAGCTGCAGTCGTGGGACAGCGCCTACGCCAGCGAGAAGCTCAAGGAAGCGCGGTACGCCTTCAGCGATCAGGAGGTCAAGCAGTACTTCACCGAGCCCAAGGTGCTGGCCGGGCTGTTCCGCATCATCGAGACGCTGTTCGAGGTGACGATCTCGCCCGACAGCGCGCCGGTCTGGCACGAGTCGGTGCGCTTCTTCCGCATCGAGCGGGCCGGCCAGCTGGTCGGCCAGTTCTACCTGGACCCGTATGCCCGCACCGGCAAGCGTCCGGGCGCCTGGATGGACGACGTGCGCTCGCGCTGGCTGCGCCCGGACACCGGAACGCTGCAGACGCCGGTGGCACACCTGGTGTGCAACTTCACCGCCCCGATCGACGGCAAGCCCGCGCTGCTGACACACGACGAGGTGCAGACGCTGTTCCACGAGTTCGGCCACGGCCTGCACCACATGCTGACCCAGGTCGACGACCTGGGCGTCTCGGGCATCAGCGGCGTCGAGTGGGACGCCGTCGAGCTGCCGAGCCAGTTCATGGAGAACTTCTGCTGGGAATGGGACGTGGTGCAGCAGCTGACCGCCCACGTCGACACCGGCGAGCCGCTGCCGCGTGCGCTGTTCGACAAGATGACGGCGGCCAAGAACTTCCAGAGCGGCATGATGACGCTGCGCCAGGTCGAGTTCGCGCTGTTCGACATGCGCATCCACGCCGAGCCCGGCACGGCCAGCGCCGAGGCGATCCAGCGCACGCTCGACGAGGTGCGCGACGAGGTCGCGGTGCTCAAGCCGCCGGCCTTCAACCGCTACCAGCACACCTTCTCGCACATCTTCGCGGGCGGCTACGCGGCCGGTTACTACAGCTACAAGTGGGCCGAGGTGCTGAGCGCGGACGCCTGGAGCGCCTTCGAGGAAGAAGGCATCCTGAACCCCGAGACCGGCCGGCGCTACCGCACCGAGATCCTGGAAGCCGGCAGCGCCCGCGACGCGATCGACAACTTCAAGGCCTTCCGCGGCCGCGAGCCGCGCATCGACGCGCTGCTGCGCCATCAGGGCATGGCCGAGCCGGCCGAGCCGCAGCCGGCCTGATCAACCCGGCGGCAACGCCTTCGGCGTGAAGAACAGGACCTGGTTGCGCCCGCGCTGCTTGGCCTCGTACATCGCGCTGTCGGCGTTGCGCATCAGCGCCGACTCGTCCAGCCCGCCTTCGGGCAGGCAGGCCACCCCGATGCTGGCGCTGACCTGCACGGCGGTGCCGGCGAGCGGGTAGGGCCGCGAGATCGCCTCCAGCAGGTTGTGGGCGACGCGGCCGGCGTCGACCACCGACTCGACCTGCGGCAGCAGCACGACGAACTCGTCGCCACCCAGCCGGCAGGCGGTGTCGCTGGCCCGCAGCTGTTCGAGCAGGCGCTCGGCCACCTGGCACAGCAGCGCATCGCCGCTGGCGTGGCCGAAACGGTCGTTGACGGCCTTGAAGCCGTCCAGGTCGATGAACATCAGCGCCAGCACGCGGCGCTGTCGGCGCGCCATCTGCAGGCCCTGCAGCAGGCGGTCGTGCAGCAGCAGCCGGTTCGGCAGGCCGGTCAGCGGGTCGTGCTGGGCCCGGTGGGCCAGCTGCAGCGCCAGCGCATGGGCTTCGGTGACGTCGTGCAGCACGGCGACGGCGCCGATCACCTGGCCGTCGGCCAGCATCGGCGAGACCGATTCCTGCACCACATGGTCACCGCCGCCGGCATGCGCCAGCCGGGCCCGCTGCGGCACGACCTGACGTTGGCGCTGCTGCAGGCACAGGGCGACCGGGTCGGGCAGCTCGTGACCGTGTTCGGCATCGCGGCGGTGCAACGCCTCGCCATAGGCCTGGCCCAGCAGCGTCGCCTCGGGCTGGCCCAGCAGCGCCAGCGCGACCGGGTTCAGGTAGGTGATGCGCCCGCGTGCGTCGCTGGTGATGACGGCGTCGGCGATGCTTTCCAGCGTCACCTTGCTGCGCACGTGTTCGGCCGCCAGCTGCTCGGCCAGTCGCTTGCGGGTGATGTCCTCCAGCACGATGTGGGCGCGCAGCACGCGGCCATCGGCGGCCCGGTCGGTCGTCGCCGAGACCAGCACGTCGATCGCCTTCCCGTCACGCCGGCCCAGCTGCAGCTCGACGTCGCGGCAGCGGCCGGCGCCCATCAGGGCCGGCCACAGCTGCAGGCTGGCCAGCAGGCGCGCCGGTTCGGTCAGGAAGTCGTCGAGCCGGCGACCGAGCGCGTCTTCCTGTTCCAGCCCCAGGCGCTCCAGCCACAGCCGGCTGACGCCGATCAGGCGCCCTGCCCGGTCGACCGACACCATCATGGCGGGCGTGCGCTCATAGAGCGAGCGGTAGCGCTCGCGGCTGCGGCCCAGCTCGCGGGTCTGGCGCCGCACCTGTTCGGCCGATGCGGCCAGCAGCAGCGGCGGCACCAGCGCGGCCAGCAGCGGCGTGTAGACCAGCAGCTGCTGCCAGGGCGCCGTCTGCGGCGGCGCCGGGAACAGGCCCTGCGCGATCAGCGTGCCGACCGTCAGCGAGACCAGCGCGACGGCCGCCGCCACCGAGACGAACGGCAGGCGCATCGCGCCGAGCACGAGCGGCAGCACCATGTAGACGTAGGGAAACGGCAGCAGCAGGATGGCCAGCAGCGCCACGCCGACGCTGATCAGCCCGAGCGCGGCGGCACGGCCGTCGAGCAGCTGGTCGCCGAGGGTCTCCGGATCGCTGGCCAGCACCGCCAGCGTGACCGGCAGCAAGGTCGCCGACCCGATCGCCGAGCTGTCCAGCCAGCCCCAGGCGATCTGCGTGGCCTGGCCCAGGCCCGTCAGCTCGACCAGCACGGACGCCGTCACGGTACCCAGCAATGCCGGCAGCAGCGAACCCTGGATCAGCACCCGCAACATCGCCATCGGGTCGTGCAGCAGACGCTGGTGGTCACCACCGCGCTGGAGCAGCCAGGCGGCGGCCAGCATCTCGGCCAGGTTCGGCAGCACCAGCAGCGAGGCCAGCGCCACGTTGTCGCCGAAGGCCAGGTTGGCGCCGAAGATGCCCAGGCCCGCTGCCAGCAGCGCCCCCGGCCAGAGTCGGCGCGGCAACACCAGCAGCAGCGCCAGGCCCCAGACGTTCGTGTACCAGACCGCCGCGACCTGCCCGGGAAACCGCGACAGCCACATCGCCATCGAGGACCAGAACCAGGCGCCCAGCAGCGCCACGAGCAGCATCAGCCAGGGGTGCTGCAGGGCCAGGTGACGCAGTTGCGCCTCGACGGCCCGCTCGGGCGCGGACGGGTCGGGTTCGCCATCCGCCAGCCCGGTCACCAGCGGCGTGGCCGGACCGAGCAAGGGCATCGGCCGGGTCTCGACCCGGCCTTCGGGCGGCGGCGCGGCGTGGTTCATGCGCCCTCGCCCGTCAGGCGGCGACGTCGGCGACGTGCGGCCAGCACCAGTCCGGCCCCCAGCAGCAGTGCGGCACCACCGGCGAGCATCAGCGGCGTGCGTCGATCGTCGGTGGCTTCGAGCGCTTCAGGCGGCAGCCAGCGGGCCAGCACCTCCGCCCGCTCGGCCGGCGTCATCGCCGTCAGGCCGGCTTCCAGCGCGGCGCCCAGCGCCGGCATGTCCTTGCGCCACGCGAACGAGAGCGGGTAGCTGAAGCCGACCGAACGTCCCAGCGCCAGGTCGGACCAGCGCTCGCGGGTGCGGATGAAATGCACGCTCGCGACATCGGCCACGACCGCGTCGACGTGGCCGGCGCGCAGCAGCTTCAGGGCGGCATGGTCGTCGGCCACCGGCTGCCACCGGATGCGCGGGTAGCCGCTCCGGACGAAGGCTTCGACGGCGTACCCGGAGCCGACCGCGACCGCGCGGCCGTCCAGCGAGCCCAGGTCCGGCCTCGCGCCGCCGCTGCGACCGACCACGATCGCGTCGACCTGGACATAGGGCCGGGTGAAGCCCAGGAAAGCGGCCCGCTCGGGCGTCGGGCGCAGGGAGGTGATCACGTCGACCTCGCCGCGCCGGGCGCCGGCCAGGATCTCGGCCAGCGGCCGTGCCGGCAGGACCTGCAACGAAAGCCCCGCATGCATCGCGACGCGGTTCAGCAGGTCGACCGACAGGCCACGGACGCGGCCGTCGGCATCGCGGTAGACGAAGGGGCCGTAGTCCGATTCGGGCGCGAAGCGCACGGCTGGCAGCAGCGGCTGGACCGGCACCACCGGCGTGACGTCGACCGCCGAAGCGGTGGCGGCCACGGCGGCGGCATCTGCCGCGTGCGACGAGGCCATCGCCATCGCCAGCGCCCCGCCCGCCAAGGCGTTCAGCAGACCGAGGATGTTTCGCAAGACGGCACGCGACGACATGCACGGATTGTGAACGGACGGACCGGCCCCGCACAGCCCCGGCAGACTGCCGGAGACCCGATTGACACGGCCGGAGCGTGACGAATGGACTTCAGTCGCCGAAGCCCGAGTCGTCGAATGCCTCGTCGTCCTCGTCCAGTTCGGCCTTGATGGCCAGCAGGCGCGCATAGATCGCGTTGCGCGGCTGGCCGCTGACGCCGGCAGCCAGCGCCGCCAGCTGCTTCAGCGGCATCGACGGCAACAGCGCCCGCAGCCAGGGGTCGAGCGCCGCCAGCGCCGGGTCGACCTCGCCCGGCTCGTCGCCGTCGCCGCGTGCGGGCGCCGGCTGGGCATGCAGGACCAGCACGAACTCGCCGCGCCGCCGGTCGGCATCGGCCGCGAGCCAGGCCGGCAGCTCGCGCGCGGCCAGCGTGTGCAGGCTCTCGAACTGCTTGGTCAGTTCGCGGCAGACGGTCAGGCGGCGCTCGGGCACGACGTCGGCCAGCGCCTCGGCCAGGGCCTCGATGCGGTGCGGTGCCTCGAACAGGACCTGGCTGTGCCCGCGCGACGCCGCATCCGCCTGCAGCGCCTGCAAGGCCTGTCGACGCGCCTGCGCCTTGGGCGGCAGGAAGCCGAGAAAGCGGAAGCCCTCGGCCGCGACATCGCCGGCCGCACTCAGCGCCGTGACGACGCTGCTGGCGCCCGGCAGCGGCAGCACGCGCAAGCCGGCCGCCCGCACGGCCGCGACCAGCCGCGCGCCCGGATCGGACACGGCCGGCGTGCCGGCATCGCTCACATAGGCGATGCGCTCACCGGCCTGCAGACGTGTGACGACCTGCGCGGCGGCGCGTTCCTCGTTGTGCTCGTGCAGCGACAGCAACGGCTTGTGCAGGCCCAGCCGCTGCAGCAGGCCGCCGCTGACCCGCGTGTCCTCGCAGGCGACCGCATCGACCAGCCCGAGCACGTGCACCGCGCGCAGCGTGATGTCGGCCAGGTTGCCGATCGGCGTGGCGACCACATACAGTGCGCCGGCCGGCAACTGCTGGCCGGACGTGGCCGCCGCAGCGGCCTGCTGCAGCAGCGGCAAGGCGGTGACCGAAGGCGACGTCGGCATCGGGGACGAAGGCTCGGGAGGCGTGATGGCGGAGTCGTGGTTCAAGCGGTGGACACCCGGTGGGAAGGCGGCCGAGCCGTCGGCCCGACCTTCGGTGCAGCGCCCCGGCATGGCCGCCGAGGACCGCGCGCTGGCGCATCTGCAGGCTCAGGGACTGGGCCTGGTCGAACGCAATTATCGAGTCGCGCGCGGCCCCGGCCGGCCCGGCGGCGAAATCGACCTGATCATGCGGGACGGCCAGACGCTCGTGTTCATCGAGGTCCGCTCGCGCCGCGCCGGCAGCGCGCATGGCGGCGCGGCGGCGAGTGTCGGTGCCGCCAAGCGCGCACGGATCATCCACGCGGCCCGCCACTACCTGCTGCGCGACCCGGATCCGCCGCCTTGCCGGTTCGACCTCGTGGCGATCGACGGCGAGTCGCTGAACTGGCTGCAGGCCGCCTTCGACACCGGTTGAAACCGGGCCTTCCGGAGGGGCTCGCATATCATTCCTGCATGTCCGAACAGCGCATCCAGCAGCAGTTCTTCGACAGCGCCGACCTCAAGTACGCCGCTGCCGAAGCCCTCACGCGACCGATCGGCGATGCCGTGCAGGCGGTGCTCGGCTGCATCACCGGTGGCGGCAAGGTGCTGGCCTGCGGCAATGGCAGCTCGGCCGCCGATGCGCAGCGCCTCGCGGCCCTGCTGGTCGGCCGCTTCGAACAGGACCGGCCCGGCCTGGCCGCCGTCAGCCTGTCGAGCGACACCTCCGTGCTGACCGGGGTCGGACGCGATCAGGGCCTCGAACAGATCTTCGCCCGCCAGGTGCTGGCACTCGGTCATCCGGGTGACGTGCTGATCGCGTTGAGCACCAGCGGCAACGCGGCCAACGTGCTGGCCGCAGTCGAGGCCGCGCACGAGAAGGAGATGACCGTCGTCGCCCTGACCGGCCAGGGCGGTGGCGCGATGAACCAGGCGCTGGCCGAGACCGATGTCCACATCTGCGTGCCGCACCAACGCACGGCCCGCATCCTTGAAGTCCACCTGCTGGTCATCCACACGCTGTGTGACGTGATCGACCTGCACCTCCTAGGAGAAACCGACGCATGACCTGCACCCGAACCTCGATGAACACGCGCCTGCGCTCGCCCACCCGCCTGATCTGCGGCCTGCTGGCCGCCGCCGGCCTGGGTGCCGCGCTGACCGGCTGCGCTCCGCTGCTCGTCGGTGGCGCCGCGCTGGGCGGGGCGCTGGTCGCGACCGACCGCCGCACCTCCGGCACGCAGCTGGAGGACCAGGGCATCGAGCTGAAGGCGCAGAACCGCATCCGCGACGTCGTGGGCGATCGGTCCCATGTCACCGTCACCAGCTATGACCGCCAGGTGCTGCTGACCGGCGAGGTCTTCAACGATGCCGACAAGGCCGCGATCGAGGCCGCCGTGGCCAAGGTCGAGAACGTGCGCAATGTCGTCAACGACCTGGTGGTGGGCTGGCCCAGCTCGACCTCTGAACGCTCGCGCGACCTGCTGCTGACCACCAAGGTCAGGGCCACGCTGGTCGATGCCAAGGACCTCTCGGCCAATGCCTTCACCGTGCTGACCGAGCGCGAGACGGTCTACCTGATGGGCAAGGTCACCGAAGCCGAGGCGACCCGCGCGATCGACCTGATCCGCACGATCTCGGGCGTGAAGAAGGTCGTGCGGCTGCTCGACATCATCTCGCCCGAGGAACTGGCCGACCGCAAGCCGCGCTGAGCGGCCTGCGACGCTGCGCTGGCCGGGTTCAGCGCAGCCGCTTGATCAGGCTGGACGTGTCCCAGCGGCCGCCGCCCATCTGCTGGACGTCGGCGTAGAACTGGTCGACCAGCGCGGTGGCCGGCAGGCGGGCACCGTTGCGACGGGCCTCGGCCAGCACCAGCCCCAGGTCCTTGCGCATCCAGTCGACCGCGAAGCCGAAGTTGAACTGGTCGTCGACCATCGTCTTGCCGCGGTTGTCCATCTGCCAGCTCTGCGCCGCGCCCTTGCCGATCACGTCGAGCACCTGGTGCATGTCCAGGCCAGCCTTCTGGCCGAAGGAGATCGCCTCGGCCAGGCCCTGCACCAGTCCGGCGATGCAGATCTGGTTGACCATCTTGGCGAGCTGGCCCGCACCGCTCTCGCCCACCCGCGTGACCGCCTTCGAGAACGCCATCGCGACCGGCTTCATGGCCTCGAAGGCCGCCGCGTCGCCACCGCACATCACCGTCAGCACGCCATTGACCGCGCCGGCCTGACCGCCCGACACCGGCGCGTCGATGAAGGCGACGCCGCGTGCAGCCGCCACCGCCGACAGCTCGCGCGCGACCTCGGCCGATGCGGTGGTGTGGTCGACGAAGACCGCACCGGCGGCCATGCCGGCCAGCGCACCGTCATCGCCCAGCACGACCGAACGCAGGTCGTCGTCGTTGCCGACGCAGGCGAACACGAACTCGGCCCCGGCAACCGCCTCGCGCGGCGTCGCGGCATGGGCACCGCCATGCTGCGCGGCCCAGTCGGCCGCCTTGCTGGCGGTGCGGTTGTAGACGGTGACCTGATGACCGGCCTTGGCCAGATGCCCGGCCATCGGGCCGCCCATCACGCCCAGGCCAAGAAACGCGACGCGACGCGACGCGGTGGATTCGTAGGTCTTGCTGCTCATGCCCAGCTCCTTGTTGAGACGGACACATTCTCGCGGCACGACGCCGGCTTCACCGCATCGCCCCGCCGCGTCATGGCCCCGCAAGCGCAAGAGCGGCGTGGCCCATCGTCGTCGACAAGAAAAAGTTGATGCAGCCCCTGCCCGGGCTGCATCGTGTGTCGGCGTTGTATAGGGGCTTGGGCAGAGCCACTCCTCGACGACATCACTGCGCACATGCTAGACAGTTGTCGGCCATTGCGATCGCTTGCAGGCTTCGGGAGTTTCCCGATCACATATCTGCGTCGCCCGCAGGCACCGGCCCATCGCGCGCTGATCGTGGCGATGCGCCAACCCGGTAGGTCGGACACCTTCGGTGTCCGACGGGCTCGTACCCATCGGCTCGTGGGCCCTGACCGATGAATGCATCGGCGCGCGGCTTGCGGGCGTGTTCAACATGGTCCCGGTTGAATGGCCCATCGGCACCAGCCCGTCGCGCACCGACGGGCTGGTGCCATTCGGCTCGTTGGATCAGACCAATGAATCCTCTACGCTCGATGCGCGCAGTACGGTCGAATCAAGCGGGTTGATTGCCTGTGGGCATTTAGCTCATCCCCAAGTGCGTGAAGAACACTTCGGCGTACTTGTTCCCCACGTCCGTGAGGATGGGCTGCATGGCGCGTTAATCGAGTGGTCCGGCATCTGCAAGTCCCGATCAGACGAACCAGGGAGCGCGCCTATCCATTCCCTGGCGCTGCTTCGAACTCGCGAAAGGGCTTGACCCAGTCCGCATAGGGAAACGCATCCTTCACGGCCCTCTGGAAGTCCGGGTCACTGAGCGTCTGGAACGTCACGCCCTTGCGTATCCACTCCAGCGTCATGTCCTCAACCAGAGACGAGGCCCGAGGAAACACGCGGTCGAGTTCTTTATCCACATAGCGCTTGACCACCTCAGACGATGGCGAGCCGTTGACCTGGGCACGCAAAGCCGCAGGCGGGTTCGCCTCGACGATCGGCAGGAGCGCGTCGACGAGCTTCGTTCGAGAGGCATCCAGTTCGGTCTGGAACTGGACGGCCACCTGAGCCTGGAACTCGCGGATGTCGTTGCGGATGGCACGGACTTCGGAGTCGAACTCCGGCAACTTCGATCGCAAGAGCACGCTACCCAGACGTTTTCCAACCGGACGGGTGTACTGGTCGCGAAGGGCCCGGACCTTCCGATCGATCTCTGCGGCACCCTTGGCCACATTGCTGTCGTCGCCCACGAGCTGGAAGGTCGTCAGCAATCGCTTGATCGTGGTGTCATCGCTCAAGGATGGCAGCAGGTCGTTGGGCAATCGGACCGTGTGCTGGGCGATGCGCAGGCCTGTCAGTCGGAGTTCGACGAACTCGATGAACGCATTGAACACATTGACCTTCCGGGCCAGATCGAACTTCTGCGGCGGATCGGCATCCAGCGCCGCCTTGACCTGCACCATCTTCTGGTCCGACAGCGCCCGCTGGCCAAGCTCCGGGGGTGATGACGTTCGACCCGCCTGTGGCACTACCGGGAAGAACGCGTTCAACACCGCGTCAACCTGATCGAACTGCAAGACGAGCGCGTTGATACCGACATGCTGGTCGTCCTGCAATTCAACCAACATGGGTGGCGTGAAAAACGCATATCCCTGACCATCGCAGACCAGCACGCAGGTGCGCAGGCCGGGCTCAACGCGCACGTCCACGTCTCCTTCCTTCAGGAGTGCAACGGCCTCGAAATCGCCGTACCCCATCCTGGCGGTCGCATCGTCGACGTCCAGCACGACCCGGACCGCGTCTCGGCCGAGTTGCGCGCGTGCATTCACCAGCGCTGCCGCCAGCGGTTGCTGGAGTCCCGGGGCGCAATACACGACACGCCGGGAGGCGTCATGAATGCACTGAGCCGCCATGGCCGCACTGAGATGAAGAAAACAAGGTGAATGCATCGTCCCTCCCATGAGACATCGTCATGAAGTGGCTTCATTGGTCGCGCCAAGTCGGGCCATGCAAAGCGCACGGAGTCGACGCAGAACTCAGATGTGGCTCCATGAATGAGCCACCGCCGCAACGTCCAGGCTGTGCCAGACCAGCAGGTGACAGGCCGGGCCGTCGGCCACCGGCCGGGCCTTGCCCCAGTATCGGAAGGGTGAGCCGAAGGATGTCGCCATGTGATGCGCCCTTGCAGCCACGACGGGGCTGTCAGGCGCGCATCTTCAGGGCGCGGACCGAGCGCCCGGTTGCAGGACCGGCGGGGACTTTCCCGCTGACAGATTCAGGTGGGCGCGACCGAAGCGCGCCGTCCTGCGGCTACTGCACGGGGCCGTCGAAGCCGTCCGGAACGGGCACCGAGAAGAACTCGATGCCTTCCTCGCGCAGCGCCTCGGCCTCGTCGGGCGTGGTCTTGCCGCGGATCTGGCGTTCCTCGGCTTCGCCGTAGTGGATGCGGCGTGCCTCTTCGGCGAAGCGGGGGCCGACGTTCTCGGTGTTCGACATCAGCTCGCGCACCGCGTGCAGGTAGGCCGCCTGCATGACCGCCGCATGCGCGGCAGCTTCCGGCGTCAGGGTCGGGGCGGCAGGCATCGGCGTCGAAGGGGCCGGCGCGGTCGCAGTGCCTCCCGATGGCGAGCGCGGCGGCACGGCTTCGGCCTTGCGCGGCTCGCGGGCGCCCGACAGGTTCAGGCGCGGCGCCGATGGCAGGCGCTGGATCTCGTGGCTGCTGCAGACGGGGCAGGTCAGCAGGCCGCGCGCCTGCTGGTCGGCGATGTCGGCTTCAGAGCCGAACCAGCCTTCGAAGCCGTGCCCGGCGTCACATTGCAGATTGAGAACCTTCATGGTGGCCGAATTATCCGGCCGCGACGTGTTCGGCCTCGGTCTTCCAGTCCAGAGCCCACAGTCCGGCACGCCATTGCTGGATCCACAGCAGTCCGACCAGCGTCTTGGCATCGGTGACGCTGCCGTCGCGGGACCAGGCGGCCAGTTCCTCGGCGCTGGCCGCGAACACGTCGAGGAACTCGCCCTCGTCGAGCGCGCGTTCGCCCGCCGTCAGTCCGCGTGCCAGCCAGACCTGGATGTGTTCGGTCGCGTAGGCGATGGCGTTGTGCAGCTGGCCGGCATAGGCCCACTCGCTGGCCTCGTGGCCGGTCTCCTCGCGCAACTCGCGCACGGCGCAGGCGATGCCCGCTTCACCGATCTCGAGCTTGCCGGCCGGGAACTCGATCATGGCCCGCTGCAGCGGATAGCGGTACTGGCGCTCCAGCAGCAGCCGGCCGTCGTCGAGCAGCGGGATCACCATCACCGCACCGTTGTGGACGATGTACTCGCGTGTCGCGCGGCCGCCGTCCGGCAGGCTGACATGGTCAAGCCGGACATCGAGCAGCTTGCCCCGGTAGACCTGCTCGCTGCTGAGCGGGCGCTCGACGAGGTGCTCATGGCCTTGCGGCAGATCGGTCAGCGACGGCAGGGCATGGCCTGAAGACGTGCGAGGTGGGTTCATGCGGCAATCCTGTCAGCGGGTCTCGTTCCGGTCGAGGCCCCGGATGGCCGACGGCCCCGCAAGCCAGGGGCTGGGCGGGGCCGTTGGATGACGTCGCACCTGTTGGCGCGAACGGGTCGGGATCAGGTCGCGAGCGCCTTGATCGCGTAGGCGCACATGGCCATCAGGCCACCGGGCAGGATGCCCAGCACCAGCACGGCGGCGCCGTTCAGCGACAGCACGGCGCGGGCCTGGCCGGGTGCCTGGATCGCGGTGGTGTCGGTGGCGTCGTCGAAGTACATGACCTTCACGACGCGCAGGTAGTAGAAGGCACCGACCAGCGACATGACGACCGAGAAGATCGCCAGACCGATGTAGCCGCCTTCGTTGGTCGACACCAGCGCCTGCAGGACCGACAGCTTGGCGTAGAAGCCGACCGTCGGCGGGATGCCGGCCAGCGAGAACATGAACACGCCCATCACGGCGGCCATCAGCGGATTGCGCTGGTTCAGGCCGGCGAGGTCGTCGATCTGGTCGGCCTCGAAGCCCTGGCGGGCCATCAGCATGATCAGGCCGAAGGTGCCCAGCGTCGTGACCACGTAGGTCAGGATGTAGAACATCGCCGAGCTGTAGGCATTGGCCGCCGACACGGTGTTGCCGTTGATGACGCCCGGCACGAGGCCCAGCAGCACGAAGCCCATCTGCGCGATCGTCGAATAGGCCAGCATGCGCTTGAGGTTGGTCTGCGCGATGGCGGCCAGGTTGCCGACCACCAGCGAGCAGACCGCCAGCACGACCAGCATCTGCTGCCAGTCCACCGCCAGGCCGATCAGGCCGTCGACCAGCAGGCGCATGGCCATGCCGAAGGCGGCGATCTTGGGTGCGCCGGCGATCAGCAGCGTGGCCGCCGTCGGGGCACCGTGGTAGACGTCGGGCACCCACATGTGGAAGGGCACGGCGCCGAGCTTGAAGGCCAGGCCGGAGACGATGAAGACGACGCCGAAGACCAGCACGCGCTTGTTGGGCTCACCCTTGTTGATGGCCTCGAACACGCCGGCCAGGTCGAGGCTGCCGGTCGCGCCGTACATCATCGACATGCCATAGAGCAGGAAGCCCGAAGCCAGCGCGCCGAGCACGAAGTACTTCATCGCCGCCTCGGTGGCCTGCGCGTTGTCGCGGCGCAAGGCGACCAGCGCGTACAGCGACAGGCTCATCAGCTCCAGGCCGAGGTAGATCATCAGCAGGTTGGCGCCCGAGACCATGATCGCGATGCCCAGCAGCGAGAACAGGCTCAGCGTGAACAGCTCGCCCTTGAGCATCTCGCGGCTGGCCACGTAGGGCTGCGCGTAGACCAGCGTGACGGCCACCGAGACCGTCGCGAAGAAGGTCAGCAGGTGACCCATCGGGTCGGACACCAGCATGCCGCCAGCGGCGAACTCGGGCGTCGGGTTCTGGAAGTGCACCAGGTGCAGGGCGCCGTAGACGGCCAGCGTCAGCAGCGTCAGGCGGTAGGTGGGCCGGCGCTGCGGGTCGGTGACGAAGAGATCGGCCAGCGCGACGACGCAGGCCATCACCAGCAGCACGATCTCCGGAAGGATCGCGTTCCAGTTCATCGAGGTCATGGTGCGAGCGTTTCCGTGGATCAGAGTTTCGAGACGCCGACGTGGCGGATCAGTTCGGTGACCGAACTGTGCATGACGTCGGTGAAGGGCTTCGGGTACAGGCCCATCGCGAGCGTGGCGATGGCCAGCACGGCCAGCATCAGGAACTCGCGCGCATTGATGTCGGTCAGGTCGCGGACGTCGTCATTGGTGACGTCGCCGAAGTAGACCCGCTTGACCATCCACAGCGTGTAGGCGGCGCCGAAGATCAGCGCGGTGGCGGCCAGCATGCCGATCCAGAAGTTGTACTTGACGGCACCCAGGATGACCATCCACTCGCCGATGAAGCCGGCGGTACCCGGCAGGCCGCAGTTGGCCATGCCGAAGAACACCGCGAAGGCCGCGAACTTGGGCATGGTGTTGACCACGCCGCCGTAGCTGGCGATCTCGCGGGAGTGCACACGGTCGTACAGCACGCCGATCGACAGGAACATCGCGCCCGAGACGAAGCCGTGCGAGATCATCTGCACCAGGCCGCCGGAGATGCCCAGTTCGCTGAAGATGAAGAAGCCCAGCGTGACGAAGCCCATGTGCGCGATCGACGAATAGGCGACCAGCTTCTTCATGTCGTTCTGGACCAGCGCGACCAGGCCGATGTAGATCACCGCGATCAGCGACAGGCCGATGATGATCGGGCCGTAGGTGTGCGCGGCATCGGGCGCGATCGGCAGCGAGAAGCGCAGGAAGCCGTAGGCGCCGAGCTTCAGCATGATCGCGGCCAGCACGACCGAACCGCCGGTGGGCGCCTCGACGTGGGCATCGGGCAGCCAGGTGTGGACCGGCCACATCGGCACCTTGACCGAGAAGGCGGCGAAGAACGCACCGAACAGCAATGCTTGCGCGGTCGCACCCAGCGGCAGCTTGTGCCAGGCCAGGATGTCGAAGCTGCCACCCGACTTGTAGTACAGGTAGATCAGCGCGATCAGCATCAGCAGCGAGCCGGCCAGCGTGTACAGGAAGAACTTGAAGGCCGCATAGACGCGGCGCGGGCCGCCCCAGATGCCGATGATGATGTACATCGGGATCAGCGTGGCTTCGAAGAAGACGTAGAACAGCAGGCCGTCGACCGCGCTGAACACGCCCACCATCAGGCCCGACAGGATCAGGAAGGCGCCCATGTACTGGTGGACGCGCTCGGTGATGACCTCCCAGGCGGCGATCACGACGATCACGGTGATGAAGGCGGTCAGCAGGACGAACCAGACCGAGATGCCGTCGACGCCGAGGTGGTAGCTGACGTTGAAGCGTGCAATCCAGGGTTGCACTTCCTGGAACTGCATCGCCGCGCTGGCGACGTCGAAGCCGGAGATCAGCGGGATCGTGACGAGGAAGCTGACGACGGCGCCGACCAGCGCGATCCAGCGCACGACGCCGGCGTTGTCGTCACGGCCGAGGGCCAGCAGCACGGCACCGAAGGCGATCGGCAGCCAGATGGCAATGGAGAGATAAGCCATGTTCTTCGTTTCCCCGGCTCAGCGCGCCTGGAACACGAACCAGCTCATCAGCGCGAAGACGCCGACGAGCATGACCAGTGCGTAGTGATAGATGTAGCCGGTCTGGAACAGACGGACCAGCGAGGCGATCCAGCCGACCAGGCGAGCCGAGCCATTGATGACCGCGCCGTCGATGATGGCGACGTCGCCGCCCTTCCACAGGCCGCGACCCAGCAGGCGCGCACCGGCGGCGAGCACGTGCTCGTTGAAGGCGTCGAGGTAGTACTTGTTCTGCATCACGGTGACCAGCGGCGACAGCACGCGGCCGAGCGTGGCCGGGATCGCCGGCACCAGCATGTAGAACACGTAGGCGGTCACGACACCGGCCAGCGCGAGCCAGAACGGCAGCGTCGACACGGCATGCAGGGCCATCGCGGCGGCGCCGTGGAACTCTTCCTTCAGCGCTTCCATCGCCGGGTGCAGTTCACCGTTGACGAAGATCGCGTCCTTGAAGAAGTCGCCGTGGACCAGCGGGCCGATCGTCAGGTAGCCGACGATGACCGACGGGATCGCCAGCAGCACCAGCGGCAGCGTCACGACCCAGGGGGACTCGTGCGGGACATGAGCATGCGCATGGGCATCTGCATGGTCGTGACCATGACCGTGCTCGTCCGCATGGCCGTCGTCATGGGCGTGGTCGTCTTCCGGCGGGAAGGGCTTGTGGTGGAAGTTCTCCTTGCCGTGGAAGACCAGGAAGTACATCCGGAACGAGTAGAAGGCGGTCACGAACACGCCGATCACCGCCGCCCAGTAGGCCCAGTGCGCGGCGCCGAGGTGGCTGGCATGCAGCGCCTCGATGATCGAGTCCTTCGAGTAGAAGCCGGCGAAGAACGGCGTGCCGATCAGCGCAAGCGAACCCAGCAGCGACGTGATCCACGTGATGGGCATGCGCTTCCACAGGCCGCCCATGTTGCGGATGTCCTGGTCGTGGTGCATGCCGATGATCACGGAGCCGGCGCCGAGGAACAGCAGGGCCTTGAAGAAGGCGTGCGTCATCAGGTGGAAGACGGCGACCGAATAGGCCGACGCGCCGAGCGCCATCGTCATGTAGCCGAGCTGCGAGAGCGTCGAATACGCGACCACGCGCTTGATGTCGTTCTGGATGATGCCCAGGAAGCCCATGAACAGCGCGGTGATCGAACCGATGATCAGGATGAAGCTGAGGGCGGTGTCCGACAGCTCGAACAGCGGGCTCATGCGCGCGACCATGAAGATGCCGGCCGTCACCATCGTGGCGGCGTGGATCAGCGCGGAGATCGGCGTCGGGCCTTCCATCGAGTCGGGCAGCCAGACGTGCAGCGGGAACTGCGCGCTCTTGCCCATCGCGCCGATGAACAGGCAGATGCAGGTCACCGTGATCAGCATCCAGTCGGTGCCGGGGAACGGCAGCTTGGCGTAGGCCTCGGCCTGCGCGAAGGTCTCGCTGTAGTTCAGCGTGCCGGCGTAGGCGACGATCAGGCCGATGCCCAGGATGAAGCCGAAGTCGCCGACCCGGTTGACCAGGAACGCCTTCATGTTGGCGAAGATCGCGGTCGGCTTCTTGAACCAGAAGCCGATGAGCAGGTACGACACCAGGCCGACCGCTTCCCAGCCGAAGAACAGCTGCAGGAAGTTGTTGCTCATCACGAGCATCAGCATCGAGAACGTGAACAGCGAGATGTAGGAGAAGAAGCGCTGGTAGCCCGGGTCCTCTTCCATGTAGCCGATGGTGTAGATGTGCACCATCAGCGAGACGAAGGTGACGACCACCATCATCATCGCGGTGAGGCCGTCGACCAGGAAGCCGATTTCCATCTTCAGGCCGCCCAGCACCATCCACTCGTAGACGGTCTGGTTGAAGCGGGCACCGTCCAGCACCTGCTGCAGCGTCAGCGCCGACAGGATGAAGGAGATCAGCACGCCGAGGATGGTCACGACATGGGCGCCGCGACGGCCCACGGTCTTGCCGAAGAAGCCGGCGATCACCGCGCCGGCCAGCGGCGCCAGCGGCACGGCCAGCAGGGGGGTTAGCGAGAGCTCGGTCATTTGTGTTCTTCCCTCTGGCCTCAGCCCTTCAGCGTGTCGAGTTCATCGACATTGATCGTCGAGCGGTTGCGGAACAGCACCACCAGGATGGCCAGACCGATGGCCGATTCGGCGGCCGCGACGGTCAGGATGAAGAAGACGAAGACCTGCCCGGCCATGTCACCCAGATAGTGGGAGAAGGCCACGAAGTTCAGGTTGACCGCCAGCAGCATCAGCTCGATGGCCATCAGCAGCACGATCAGGTTCTTGCGGTTCAGGAAGATGCCGATCACCGACAGCGCGAACAGGATCGCGCCCAGCGTCAGGTAGTGTCCGAGGCCGATGGTCATCACGCTTGTCCTTTCGGGGCCGGGGCGGCGGCATCGGCCGCAGGCGCGGCTTCAGCGGCGGGCAGTTCGCGCACGGCGTCCATCTTCACGATGCGCAGGCGATCCGCCTTGCGGGCACGCACCTGCTGGGCCGGGTCCTGGCCCTTGACGTCCTTGCGACGACGCAGCGTCAGCGCGATGGCGGCGATGATGGCCACCAGCAGCAGCACGGCCGCGATCTCCAGCGGATAGAGGTAGTGGGTGTAGATCTCGATGCCCAGCAGCTTGGCATTGGGCACGCCCGCGCCGCCTTCCATCGCCTTGGCCAGCGACGTGTTGAAGTCGTGCATCAGCACGTAGGCCATCTCGAGCGCGATGACCACGCCCACCAGGGCGACGACGGGGAAGTGGTTCCAGAAACCCTGCCGCAGCGCGTCGATGTTGATGTCCAGCATCATCACGACGAACAGGAACAGCACCATCACGGCGCCGACATAGACCAGCACCAGCGAGATCGCCAGGAACTCGGCCTGCAGCAGCATCCAGACGCAGCTGGCATTGAAGAACGCCAGCACCAGATACAGCGCCGCGTGAACGGGGCTGCGGGCGGTGATGACCCGGAAGGCCGCAAACAGCAGGATTGCGGCAAAGACGTAGAAGAGCGCGGTGGTGGTTTCCATGTCGTCTCGGGGTACGTCGCATGAGACCTGCGCAGCAGCGAACGGGCCGTGTGGTCCACGGCCCGCCGCTCGCGCGGTTCAGCGGTACTTGGCGTCCGCCTCCTTGTTGGCTGCGATGTCTTTTTCGTAGCGGTCACCGACGGCCAGCAGCATGTCCTTCGTGAAGTACAGGTCGCCGCGTTTCTCGCCGTGGTATTCGAAGATGTGGGTCTCGACGATCGAGTCCACCGGGCAGCTTTCCTCGCAGAAGCCGCAGAAGATGCACTTGGTCAGGTCGATGTCGTAGCGCGTGGTGCGGCGGCTGCCGTCGGCACGCACGTCCGATTCGATCGTGATGGCCATGGCGGGGCACACGGCCTCGCACAGCTTGCAGGCGATGCAGCGCTCCTCGCCGTTCTCGTAGCGGCGCAGCGCATGCAGGCCGCGGAAACGCGGCGACAGCGGCGTCTTCTCTTCCGGAAACTGCACGGTGACCGTGCGCTGGAAGAAGTGACGGCCGGTGAGCTTCAGGCCCTTCAGCAGCTCCAGCAGCATGAAGCTGGAGATGAAGTCCTTGAAGGAGAAGTCCTTGACGGGGGCGGCGGCAGACATGGTGGTTTCCTGGTCGGGGCTCACGCGGCTCATGGCCAGATGTTCCAGGGCGACTGCATCCACAGGCCCACGACGATCAGCCAGACGAGGGTGACCGGGATGAAGATCTTCCAGCCCAGACGCATGATCTGGTCGTAGCGGTAGCGCGGGAAGGTGGCGCGAACCCACAGGAACATCGTGACGACGCAGAAGGTCTTGATGCCCAGCCAGATCCAGCCCGGGATGAAGGACAGCGCGGCGATCGGGGCGTCCCAGCCGCCGAGGAACATGATGACGGTCAGGATCGAGACCAGCCACATGTTGGCGTACTCGGCCAGGAAGAACATCGCGAACGACATGCCCGAGTACTCGATCATGTGGCCGGCGACGATCTCGGCCTCGCCTTCGACGACGTCGAAGGGGTGACGGTTGGTCTCCGCCAGGCCCGAGATGAAGTAGACGACGAAGATCGGCAGCAGCGGCAGCCAGTTCCACGACAGGAAGTTCAGGCCCATGCTGGCGAACGTGCCGTGGGTCTGGCTGACGACGATCGCGGTCATGTTCAGGCTGCCGGTGACCATCAGCACGACCACGAAGGCAAAGCCCATCGCGATCTCGTAGCTGATCATCTGCGACGACGCGCGCATCGCACCCAGGAAGGCGTACTTCGAGTTCGACGCCCAGCCGGCGATGATGACGCCGTAGACCTCCATCGAGGTGATCGCCATCAGGAACAGCAGGCCGGCATTGACGTCGGCCAGCACGACGTCGGGGCCGAAGGGCACGACCGCCCAGGCGGCCAGCGCCGGCATGATCGTCATGATCGGGCCAAGGAAGAACAGGCCCTTGTTGGCGGCCGTCGGGGTGATGATCTCCTTGAAGATCAGCTTGACCGCATCGGCGATCGGGGTCAGCAGGCCCCAGGGACCGACGCGGTTCGGGCCCGGACGGATCTGGGTCCAGCCGATGGCCTTGCGCTCCCACAGCGTCAGGTAGGCCACGCAGCCCATCAGCGGCAGCAGGACGGCGACGATCTTGATCAGCGTCCAGACCACCGGCCAGGCGCCGCCGAGCGTCGAGCTTCCGAAGGTTTGCAGGGTATCCAGCATGTTCAGTTCCAGGCTCAGGCTATGGCTCAGGCGAGCTCGACGGTGACCGGACCGAAGGCGGCACCCAGCGAGGCCGTCGCGGCCAGGCCGGTGCTGACGCGCACGGTGTCGGCGGCCAGGCGCTCATCGCGCACGGCGGCCAGCGTGGCCGAGGCCGAACCCTGCGTGACGCGGACCTGCGCGACGCCGTCGCCCAGACCCAGCGAGGCCCACACGGCCGCCGGCAGCGCGACCGGCGCGACGCTGGCGTCGGCCGTCTTCTGCAGCGACGGGGCGCGGCGCACGACGCTGTCGGTGGCGTAGATCGGCGTGTCGGCCAGGCGCTGCAGGCCGGTGACCGGCGCGTTCAGCTGCGCCAGCACCGAGGTGCGGTTGTCGAGTCGGGCGGGGATCGTGGCGACGTCACCCAGCGCCTGGGCGCGGACTTCCTCGACGGTCTCCTGCGCGAAGCCCGGCAGGCCCAGCAGGTTGCCCAGCACACGCAGCACCTTCCAGCCCGGACGGGTCTCGCCCAGCGGACGGACGACGCCGTGGAAGGACTGCACGCGGCCTTCGGCGTTGACGAAGGCGCCGCCGGTCTCGGTGAACGGCGCGATCGGCAGCAGCACGTCGGCATGGTCGACGTTGGCGCTGAACGGGCTGAAGGCGACGACCATCTCGGCAGCAGCCAGCGCGGCGGCGGCTTGCGACGGGTTGGCCGCGTCCAGCACCGGCTCGGTATTGAACAGCAGGTAGGCCTTGCGCGGCTGAGCCAGCATCGCGGCGGCGTCGAGGCCACCGGTGCGCGGCTGCGCGCCGACCAGCTGCGCGCCGACGGCATTGCCGCCCTCGCCCAGGAAGCCGACGCTCGCGCCGGTGTGTTCGGCGATCCACTGCGCCAGCGCCTGCAGGTCGGCGGCCTGCGGGTGACGCGCGGCGGCGTTGCCCAGCAGGATGGCCTTGCGCTGGCCACCCAGCAGGCCCAGCGCGATGGCCTTGGCGATGTCGCCGGCGGCCACGTCGAACGGCGCGGCGATGCCCTTGGTCATCGCGACGGCGGCGGCGATCTCGGCCAGCGAACGGACCCACTCGGACGGCGCGGCGATGGCCTCGGCGGCCACCGGCATCAGCCAGTCCTCGGAGACGCCGTGAACGCGCGTCACCAGCGCACCGTGACGGGCGGCCTGGCGGATGCGCTGGGCGAACAGCGGATGGTCCTTGCGCAGGAACGAACCGACGATCAGCACGCGGTCCAGCGTCGACAGGCTGGCGATCGAGGTGCCGAGCCATTGCACGCGGGTGGCTTCCTGGCGGAAGTCGCTGCGGCCCAGGCGGTGGTCGATGTTGTCGCTGCCGATGCCACGCACCAGCTGGGCCAGCAGGTGCAGTTCCTCGGTGGTCGAACCGGCCGACGCCAGCGCGCCGATGGCCGAGGCGCCGTGGTCACGGCTGATCTGCTTCAGGCCGTTGGCGACGTATTCGAGCGCGGTCTGCCAGTCGACCGCCTTCCACTGCCCACCCTGCTTGAGCATCGGGGTGGTGTTGCGGGCGTCGCTGTTGAGGGCCTCGTAGCTGAAGCGGTCGCGGTCGGCGATCCAGCATTCGTTGACGGCCTCGTTCTCCAGCGGCACGACGCGCAGGACCTGGTGGTTCTTGACCTGCACGATCAGGTTGGCGCCGGTGCTGTCATGCGGGCTGACGCTCTTGCGGCGCGACAGTTCCCAGGTGCGGGCGCTGTAGCGGAACGGCTTGCTGGTCAGGGCGCCGACCGGGCAGATGTCGATCATGTTGCCCGACAGCTCGGAGTCGACCGTGCCGCTCAGGAAGGTCGTGATCTCGGAATGCTCGCCGCGGTGGGCCATGCCCAGTTCCATCTGGCCGGCGATCTCCTGGCCGAAGCGCACGCAGCGGGTGCAGTGGATGCACCGGCTCATCTCTTCCATCGAGATCAGCGGGCCGACGTCCTTCGGGAACACGACGCGCTTCTCTTCCTCGTAGCGCGAGGCCGACTTGCCGTAGCCCACCGCCAGATCCTGCAGCTGGCACTCGCCGCCCTGGTCGCAGATGGGGCAGTCCAGCGGGTGGTTGATCAGCAGGAACTCCATGACCGACTGCTGGGCCTTGATGGCCTTGTCGCTCTTGGTCCGCACGATCATGCCCTGCGTGACCGGCGTGGCGCAGGCCGGCATGGGCTTGGGCGCCTTCTCGACGTCGACCAGGCACATGCGGCAGTTGGCCGCGATCGAGAGCTTCTTGTGGTAGCAGAAGTGCGGGATGAAGGTGCCGGCCGCCTCGGCGGCATGCATCACCATGCTGCCTTCCTGGACCGAGACCTTCTTGCCGTCGAGTTCGATTTCAATCATGGTGTTCAACCGCGACGCGGCTCACGACGCCCGCTGCATGCCGTCGGCACGCAGGGTCGGATGGGGGAAGTGGAAGCGCCGCATCTCAACAGGGCTTCAGACGTAGGCCGGGACGATGCAGCGCTTGTGCTCGATGTGATGCACGAACTCGTCGCGGAAGTGCTTGAGCATGCCGCGCACCGGCATCGCCGCCGCATCGCCGAGCGCGCAGATCGTGCGGCCCATGATGTTCTCGGCGACGTTGTCGAGCAGCGCGAGATCGTCGGGACGGCCGTGGCCGTTCTCGATCCGGTCGACCATGCGCCACAGCCAGCCCGTGCCTTCGCGGCAAGGGGTGCACTGGCCGCACGATTCATGCGAGTAGAAGTAGGACAGGCGCTGCAGGCTCTTGACCATGCAGCGGGTCTCGTCCATCACGATCACGGCGCCCGAGCCCAGCATCGAGCCGGCCTTGCTGATGGCGTCGTAGTCCATCGTGATGTCCATCATGATGTGCGCGGGCAGCACCGGTGCGGACGAGCCGCCGGGGATCACCGCCTTCAGCTTGCGACCGCCCTTCACGCCACCGGCCATCTCCAGCAGCTGCGCGAACGAGGTGCCCAGCGGGATCTCGTAGTTGCCCGGCCGTTCGACGTCACCGACCATCGAGAAGATCTTGGTGCCGCCATTGTTCGGCTTGCCGCACTCGAGATAGGCGGGGCCGCCGTTGCGGATGATCCAGGGCACGGCACCGAAGGTCTCGGTGTTGTTGATCGTCGTGGGCTTGCCGTACAGGCCGAAGCTGGCCGGGAACGGCGGCTTGAAGCGCGGCTGGCCCTTCTTGCCTTCGAGCGATTCCAGCAGCGCGGTTTCCTCGCCGCAGATGTAGGCGCCGAAGCCGTGGTGCGCGTGCAGCTGGAAGCTGTGGCTGCTGCCCAGGATGTTGTTGCCCAGGTAGCCGGCCGCACGGGCCTCGCGCAGCGCTTCCTCGAAGCGGTCGTAGACCTCGAAGATCTCGCCGTGGATGTAGTTGTAGCCCACCGAGATGCCCATCGCGTAGGCCGCGATGATCATGCCCTCGATGACGGTGTGCGGGTTGTAGGCCAGGATGTCGCGGTCCTTGCACGTGCCCGGCTCGCCCTCGTCCGAGTTGCAGACGAGGTACTTCTGCACCGGCAGCGCTCGCGGCATGAAGCTCCACTTGAGGCCGGTCGGGAAACCCGCGCCGCCACGGCCACGCAGGCCCGAGGCCTTGACCTCGGCGATGACCTGGTCGGGCGTCATGCCCGCGCCTTCGCCTTGCGCCAGGATCTTGCGCAGCGCCTGGTAGCCGCCACGGGCCTCGTAGTCGGCCAGACGCCAGTTGCTGCCATCCAGCCCCGCGTAGATCTGCGGGTTGACGTGGCGGCCGTGGAAGCAGGTCTCGGCACCGGTCGCCTGGAACGGCGCCAGCACGCGGTCGAGTTCGGTGATCTGTTCAGGCGTCATCGCGTCACGCACCCAGGATGGCGTTGGACTTCAGGGCGTCGACCACGGCATCGAGCTTGTCGTTGCTGAGGAAGCTGATCATCTTGCGGTCGTTGACCAGCATCACCGGCGCGTCGGCGCAGGCGCCCAGGCACTCGCACTGCTGGACCGTGAACAGGCCGTCGGCCGTCGTGCCGCCGGCCTCGATGCCGAGCTTCTGGCACAGGTGCTCAAGAGCGGCCTGGCCATTGCGCAGCTGGCACGGCAGGTTGGTGCAGACGTTGAGCTTGAACTTGCCCACCGGCTGCTGGTTGTACATGTTGTAGAAGGTCGTGACCTCATGCACCGCGATCGGCGCCATGCCCAGCACCTCGGCGATGCCGCGCTCGGATTCGGGCGAGACCCAGCCCTGCTCCTGCTGCACGATCGACAGGCAGGCCATCACGGCCGACTGCTTCTGGTCGGACGGGTACTTGGCCACTTCGCGCGCGAAACGCTGCAAGGTGGCGTCGGAGAAGATGTTCTTGCTCATCGGTCGATCTCGCCGAAAACGATGTCCATGGTGCCGATGATCGCGACGGCGTCGGCAATCATGTGGCCGCGCGACATCTCGTCGAGAGCGGCCAGATGCGCGAAGCCGGGGGCGCGGATCTTCAGGCGGTACGGCTTGTTGGCGCCGTCGCTGACGAGGTAGATGCCGAACTCGCCCTTCGGGTGCTCGACGGCCGCGTAGGCCTGGCCTTCGGGCACGTGGAAGCCTTCGGTGAACAGCTTGAAGTGGTGGATCAGCTCTTCCATCGAGGTCTTCATCTCGACGCGCGACGGCGGAGCGACCTTGTGGTTGTCGGTGATCACCGGACCCGGGTTGGCACGCAGCCAGGCGACGCACTGCTGAATGATGCGGTTGGACTGGCGCATCTCCTCGACGCGCACCAGGTAGCGGTCGTAGGTGTCGCCATTGACGCCGACCGGCACGTCGAAGTCCATGCGGTCATAGACGTCGTAGGGCTGGGTCTTGCGCAGGTCCCAGGCGATGCCCGAGCCGCGGATCATCGCGCCGGTCAGACCGAGGTTCAGTGCACGTTCGGGCGTCAGAACGCCGATGCCGACGGTGCGCTGCTTCCAGATCCGGTTGTCGGTCAGCAGCGTCTCGTACTCGTCGACCATGGTCGGGAAACGCTGCGTGAAGTCCTCGATGAAATCGAGCAGCGAGCCCTGGCGGTTCTCGTTCAGACGCGCCATCGCGCGGGCGTTGCGGATCTTGCTGACCTTGTACTGCGGCATCGTGTCCGGCAGGTCACGGTAGACACCGCCCGGACGGAAGTAGGCCGCATGCATGCGCGCGCCGGAAACGGCCTCGTACATGTCGAACAGGTCTTCCCGCTCGCGGAAGCAGTAGATCAGCATGTTCATCGCGCCGCAGTCCATGCCGTGGCAGCCGAGCCAGAGCAGGTGGTTCAGCAGACGCGTGATCTCGCTGAACATCACGCGGATGTACTGCGCGCGCTCGGGCACCTCGATGCCCAGCAGCTTCTCGATCGCCAGGCAATAGGCGTGCTCGTTGCACATCATGGACACGTAGTCGAGACGGTCCATGTAGGGCAGCGACTGGATGAAGGTCTTCTGCTCGGCCAGCTTCTCGGTGCCGCGATGCAGCAGGCCGATGTGCGGGTCGGCACGCTGGATGACCTCGCCGTCCAGTTCGAGCACGAGGCGCAGCACGCCGTGTGCAGCCGGGTGCTGGGGACCGAAGTTCAGCGTGTAGTTCTTGATTTCAGCCATGACTGTTGCTCACTCGCGCGCGGTGGACGGGACGGGCCTGGACGGGCCGGTCAGTGCAGACCGCCGTAGTTGTCCTCGCGGATGATCCGCGGCGTGATCTCGCGCGGCTCGATCGTGACCGGCTGGTAGATGACGCGCTTCTGCTCGGGGTCGTAGCGCATCTCGACGTGGCCGGTGACCGGGAAGTCCTTGCGCATCGGGTGACCGATGAAACCGTAGTCGGTCAGGATGCGGCGCAGGTCGGCATGGCCGTCGAAGACGATGCCGAACATGTCGAAGGCCTCGCGCTCGAACCAGTTGGCGCCGCTCCAGATCGGCGTGACCGAGGCCACGACGGGGAAGTCGTCATCGGCGGCGAACACGCGGATGCGCAGGCGCCAGTTGTGCTTGACCGACAGCAGATGCGAGACGGCGGCGTAGCGCGGTCCCTCGTAGGCACCGTCCTTGTAGCCGCTGTAGTCGATGCCGCAGAGGTCGAGCAGCTGCTCGAAGCCCAGCTCGGGATGGTCGCGCAGCGTGCGCGCCACGTCGGCGTAGACGAGGTGGTTGATCGTCAGCGTCAGCTCGCCACGTTCACGCACGAGTTGCGCGGCGCGGTCGCCGAGCACGCGCTGCAGCGCAGCCTGGAGGGAGTCGAGTTTTTGCGTCATGACGGTGCCGACGTTCAGCGCGCGATGGTGTTTTCGCGCCGGATCTTGGCCTGCAGCTGCAGGATGCCGTAGAGCAGCGCCTCGGCCGTCGGCGGACAGCCGGGCACGTAGACGTCGACCGGCACGATGCGATCGCAGCCGCGCACCACCGAATAGCTGTAGTGGTAGTAGCCACCGCCGTTGGCGCACGAGCCCATGCTCAGCACCCAGCGCGGTTCGGCCATCTGGTCGTAGACCTTGCGCAGCGCAGGGCCCATCTTGTTGCACAGCGTGCCGGCGACGATCATCAGATCGCTCTGGCGCGGGCTGGGCCGGAACAGCATGCCGAAGCGGTCGATGTCGTAGCGGGAAGCGCCCGCATGCATCATCTCGACGGCACAGCATGCGAGGCCGAAGGTCATGGGCCACAGCGAGCCCGTCTTCGACCAGTTGATCAGGGCGTCGACACTGGTGGTGACGAAGCCTTCCTTGAGTACGCCTTCAATGCCCATGATGAGTCCTTGTGATCGCGCGCGCCGTCATTCCCAGTCCAGGGCACCCTTCTTCCACTCGTAGATGAAGCCCACGACGAGGATGCCCAGGAAGACCATCATGGCCCAGAAGCCGGTGGCGCCGATCTCGCGCAAGGAGACCGCCCAGGGGAACAGGAAGGCGATCTCGAGGTCAAAGAGGATGAACAGGATGGCGACGAGGTAGTAGCGCACATCGAACTTCATGCGCGCGTCTTCAAAGGCCTCGAAGCCGCATTCGTAGGGGGAGTTCTTTGCCGCGTCAGGGCGACGCGGACCGAGCAGGAAGCCGAGGACCTGGGGTGCCACCCCGACCCCGACACCAACCAGGATGAAGAGGATGACGGGTAGGTAGTTTTCCAGGTTCATGGTCACAGCCTCGAATCAGGCCGGGTCGGTGCCCGGCTCGCACACGCACCGGACGACGTCCGGTTTGCATCCGCCAAAAACAAGGCGCGCCGTCATGACCGAAGGGGATGCCCCCTCTTCAGCCACACACGCAGCGCGCCCACTGGTCCCCTGCCCGGCCACCGCCCTCCATCAGGAAGGCCATCGCCGCTGTCAGGGCGCGAGGCTGGCACCGGATGCAGGGCCAACCCTCGGGTCGTCTCGACAACGTCTACTCGACAACAACAACTACTTCGAAATCTGGTGCCGACGGCGAGACTCGAACTCGCACAGCTTTCGCCACTACCCCCTCAAGATAGCGTGTCTACCAATTTCACCACGTCGGCATGTCCGTGAACTGACAGCGGAGGCCCTTGCTGAAGCTGCCTGGGCATCGTCTCGACACCCGCCTCAGACTTGGTTCCAACCACCTTCAGTCTTCGTTTTGCTGCACTGTTTCGCGTGAGGTTTGCTCGACAGCGCAGCCCGGCATTCTATCCCTTGCTAGGGTTTGTCTCAAGGTGTTGCCCGATCGAAACGCTCAGACGAAACCTTGTCGTAACCCCCTTGTGCAACGCCTTACTTCGACGCTGCGGCCGGGGCTGCGCCCGGGATCAGCTCGGCGCCCGTCGGAGCCGGCGCGGAGGCCGCCTCGACCGCCGATGCGGCGGGCGCGCTGCCGACGTCCAGCACGCTGCCTTGCGTGTTGGTGCCGCGCACGTTGCCGAAGTAGGCCATGCCCAGCGTCGACAGGAAGAAGACCGTGGCGCAGATCGCCGTCGAGCGCGACAGGAAGTTCGCGCTGCCGGTCGCACCGAACAGGCTGCCCGAGGCACCGCCGCCGAAGGACGCGCCCATGTCGGCACCCTTGCCGTGCTGGACGAGGACCAGGCCGATCATCACGATCGCCGACAACAGCTGCACCAGCAGCACCAGATTCATGAAGACTTGCATGGGCCAGAAGCTCCGGGAAACACGTGAACAGGGATAGGCGTCGGCATCAGCCCGCAGCGCGGGCGATGGCGACGAAGTCGGCGGCCTTCAGCGCGGCGCCACCGATCAGGCCGCCGTCGATGTCGGGTTGTGCGAACAGCACGGCCGCGTTGTCCGGCTTGACGCTGCCGCCGTAGAGCAGGCGCATCTGGGCGGCCTGAGGCGTCGCCGCCGCAAGCTGGGCACGCAGCAGCGCATGGACTTCCTGGGCCTGCTCCGGCGACGCGGTGCGGCCGGTGCCGATGGCCCAGACGGGCTCGTAGGCCACGACGATCTCGCCGATGCAGTGGGTCAGCGCGTGGACCACCGCCGACAGCTGGCGCTTGACCACCGCAGCGGTCTCGCCCGCCTCGCGCTGGGCCAGCGTCTCGCCGACGCAGACGATCGGCGTGATGCCGCGCGCCAGGGCGGCCTTGGCCTTGTCGGCGACGACCTGATCGGTCTCGCCGTGGTAGGCGCGACGCTCGGAGTGGCCGACCAGCGCGTAGCGGCAGCCGAACTCGGCCAGCATCGCGGCCGACACCTCGCCGGTGTAGGCGCCCTGCTCATGGGCCGACACGTCCTGCGCGCCCCAGCCCAGCGGGCCCTTGGCCAGCGTGACCGCGACTTCGGACAGATAGGGAAACGGCACGCAGACGGCGACGTCGCAGCCGAAGGGCTGGGCCGACAGCACGCCTTGCAGCAGCTCGGCATTCGCGGCGTGGCTGCCGTGCATCTTCCAGTTGCCGACCACCAGCTTGCGCTTGACGCTCATCGTGGGCTCCTGTTGTCTCGTGGATGTGGATGGGGGACTGCGTGGTGCGAGGCGATGCGCCTCACCAGGTCAGCACGATCTTGCCGATGTGCTGGTTCGATTCCATCAGCGCATGCGCCTGCGCCGCCTGCGCGGCCGGCCAGGTGCTGTGGATGACCGGCTTGACGGCACCGGTCGCCAGCAGCGGCCAGACACGTTCGCGCAGCGACGCCGCGATGGCGGCCTTGAAGGCGACCGGGCGCGGACGCAGCGTCGAGCCGGTGATGACCAGCCGGCGACGCAGCACCAGCCCGGCATCGAACCCGGACGTGACACCGCCCTGCACCGCGATGATCACCAGCCGGCCGTCCTCGGCCAGACAGCTCACCTCGCGGGCAACGTAGTCGCCGGCGACCATGTCGAGCACCACGTCGACACCCTTGCCGCCGGTCAGGCGCAAGGCCTCGGCGGCAAAGTCGGCGCTGCGGTAGTTGATCGCGTGATCGGCGCCGAGCGCGACGCAGGCCGCGCACTTGTCGTCGCTGCCGGCCGTGGCGATGACGGTCGCGCCAAACGCCTTGGCCAGCTGGATCGCGGTGACGCCGATGCCGCTGGTGCCGCCCTGGATCAGCAGCGTCTCGCCGGCCTGCAAGCGGGCACGGTCGAAGACGTTGGACCAGACGGTGAAGAAGGTCTCGGGCAGGGCCGCCGCCTGCATGTCGCTGTAGCCGTCGGGCACCGGCAGGCACTGGCCGACCGGCGCGGTGACGAACTCGGCATAGCCGCCGCCCGCCACCAGCGCGCAGACGCGCTGACCGATGGCCAGACCCGCTGCGGACAACGCGGCGGCGTCACCCGATTCGATGACACCGGCGACTTCCAGACCCGGCAGGTCCGAAGCCCCCGGCGGCGGCGGGTAGGCGCCCTTGCGCTGCAGCACGTCGGGCCGGTTGACGCCACTGGCCGACACGCGGATCAGGACCTCGCCGGCGCCCGCCACGGGGCGTGCGCGCCGGGTCGGCTGCAGCACCTCGGGCGCGCCGGGGCGGCTGATCTCGATCGCGTTCATGTCGGCCATGACGTCGCCTGCCGCTTATTGCTGCTGCTGTTGCTGCTGGCCTTCGGCCGGGGCATCGCCCTCGGTCGCCGGCTGCTCGGCACGGGCCGGGCGCTCGCCGCGCTCCGGACGGTCGCCACGCTCGCGACGCGGGCCGCGATCGCCACGGTCACCGCGGTCACCGTATTCACGACGCGGAGCACGCTCGTAGCGCTCTTCTTCCATGCCTTCCGGACGTTCGATCAGCGCCTTCATCGACAGCTTGATGCGGCCCTTCTCGTCGGTCTCCAGCACCTTGACCTTGACCATCTGGCCTTCGGTCAGGAAGTCGGTGACCTTCTCGACGCGCTGGTGCGCGATCTGGCTGATGTGCAGCAGGCCGTCCTTGCCCGGCAGGATGTTGATCAGCGCGCCGAAGTCCAGGATCTTGGTGACCGGGCCTTCGTAGACCTTGCCGATCTCGGCCTCGGCGGTGATGTCGGCGATGCGCTTCTTGGCCAGTTCGGCCTTGTCGGCATCGGTCGACGCGATGGTGATCGTGCCGTCTTCGCCGATGTCGATCTGGGTGCCGGTCTCTTCGGTCAGCGCACGGATCACCGAGCCGCCCTTGCCGATCACGTCACGGATCTTCTCCGGATTGATCTTCATCGTGTAGAGGCGCGGGGCGAACTGCGAGACCTCGGTGTTGGCACCGGAGACCGCCTCGGTCATCTTGCCGAGGATGTGCAGGCGGGCTTCCTTGGCCTGCGCCAGCGCGACCTGCATGATCTCCTTGGTGATGCCCTGGATCTTGATGTCCATCTGCAGGGCGGTCACACCGGCGGTCGTGCCGGCGACCTTGAAGTCCATGTCGCCGAGGTGGTCCTCGTCACCCAGGATGTCGGTCAGCACGGCGAAGCGGTTGCCGTCCTTGATCAGGCCCATCGCGATGCCGGCGACGTGCGCCTTCATCGGCACGCCCGCGTCCATCAGCGCCAGGCAGCCGCCGCAGACCGAGGCCATCGACGACGAGCCGTTCGACTCGGTGATCTCCGAGACCACGCGGATCGTGTAGGCGAAGTCTTCCTTGTTGGGCAGCAGCGGCACCAGCGCGCGCTTGGCCAGACGGCCGTGGCCGGTCTCGCGGCGCTTGGTCGTGCCCATGCGACCCACTTCGCCGGTGGCGAACGGGGGCATGTTGTAGTGGAAGAGGAACTTGTCGTGGAACTCGCCGGCCAGCGCGTCGATGCGCTGCGAGTCCTGGTCGGTGCCCAGCGTGGCCACCACCAGCGCCTGGGTCTCGCCACGCGTGAACAGGGCCGAGCCGTGGGTGCGCGGCAGCACGCCGGTGCGGATCTCGATCGGGCGCACGGTGCGGGTGTCACGGCCGTCGATGCGGGGCTCGCCCTGCAGGATCTGGCCGCGCACGGTCTTGGCCTCCAGCTCGAACAGCAGGTTGTCGACCTCGACGTTGTCGAAGGCGACGCCGGCTTCCGTCAGCGCGGCCTTGACCTCGCTGTAGGCGGCGCGGCAGGCCTGGGTGCGGGCCTGCTTGTTGCGGATCTGGTAGGCGGCCTCGATCTTGGCCAGGCCGAACTCGGCGACCTTGGCGATCAGCGGCTCGTTGCGGGCCGGCGGCTGCCAGTCCCAGGCCGGCTTGCCGGCGTCGCGCACGAGTTCGTTGATCGCGGCGATGGCCACGCGGGCCTGCTCGTGGCCGTAGACCACGGCGCCCAGCATGATGTCCTCGGACAGCTGGTCGGCTTCGGACTCGACCATCAGCACGGCGGCCTCGGTGCCGGCGACGACCAGGTCGAGCTTGGAGCTCTTCAGGTCGGTCGGGCCCGGGTTGAGCACGTACTCACCGTTGATGTAGCCGACGCGGGCCGCGCCCACCGGGCCGTTGAACGGGATGCCGGAGATCGCCAGCGCGGCGCTCGAACCGATCAGCGCGGCGATGTCGGCCGAGGCTTCCGGGTTCAGCGACAGCGTGTGGATGACGACGTGGACCTCGTTGTAGAAGCCCTCCGGGAACAGCGGGCGCAGCGGGCGGTCGATCAGGCGGCTGGTCAGCACTTCCAGCTCGGAGGGCTTGGCCTCGCGCTTGAAGAAGCTGCCGGGGATCTTGCCGGCCGCGTAGGCCTTCTCGATGTAGTCGACGGTCAGCGGGAAGAAGTCCTGGCCCGGCTTCGGGTTCTTGGCGCCGACGACAGTCGCCAGCACCACGGTGCCGTCGATGTCGACGATGACCGCGCCGCTCGCCTGACGCGAGATCTCGCCGGTCTCGAGCGTGACGGTGTGCTGACCCCACTGGAAGGTCTTGGTGACTTTGTTGAACATGGTCATGGTGCGTTCTCCTGGTGCAGGCATCCGGGGGGCGGGATGCGGCGCCTGGAGCCGGTGATGACGTGGCGCAATGCCATTCCAGCGAGGCCGGTGCCGTGCCGCGGACAGGGCGACGGACGATCTCGGTGGAATGACACAGCAGCGCGCACGGCGGCCGGTCTCCGGTTGACGGGTTGCGGGACGGGAGAAAAGAGCGGCGGCGGGAACGCGGGGTTCAGGTGAACCGTTTCGGACCCGCCAAACGCAAAGAGCCTGTGCTGGAGGTCGTCCAGGCAACAGGCTCTTGGCGGCACACGCCAGCTTACTTGCGCAGGCCCAGCTTCTGGATCAGCGCGGTGTAGCGGTCAGCGTCCTTGCCCTTCAGGTAGTCGAGCAGCTTGCGGCGGCGGCTCACCATCTTCAGCAGGCCGCGACGACCGTGGTGGTCCTTGGCGTTGGCCTTGAAGTGAGGGGTCAGGTGGTTGATGCGGGCGGTCAGCAGCGCGACCTGCACTTCGGGGGAGCCGGTGTCACCGGTGCCGCGTGCGTTGGAGGCGACGATCTCGGCCTTGTTGATCTCGGACATGACGATTTCCTGGATGGATCGAAACCGCGCCGTCCGGACACTTGCCCTTTGCAGAGGTGCCGTCGCGTCGGTTCCGAGGTTGCCACTTGCGGTCAGGGGTGAAACCGACCCCCGCCGTGCGAATTCCGCAGGGCCTATGCCCCGCGAAGCCCGCGATTATAGACGCAGCGCGCCGGCCAGCCGTTCCACCCCCTGCAGCAGGCGATCGGGCGTGCGCGACGCGAAGCACCAGCGCAGCCAGCCCTCGCCGGCCTCGCCGAAGGCGGCGCCCGGGGCCAGTCCCAGGCCGTGGTCGACCACCAGGCGCTTGGCGAAGGCCAGCGAGTCGTCCTGGCCGGCGACGCGGAAGAAGGCGTACATCGCGCCCGGCGGGCTGGCCAGCTCGATGCCGGGCAAGGCCTGCAGCGCGCCGACCAGCGTGTCGCGGCAGCGCTTCAGGTGGGCCTGCAGCGCCGGCACCGACTGCGGCGCGGCGGCCAGCGCGGCCATGCCGGCTCGTTGCACGAACACCGGCGCGCAGGAGGTGTTGAACTCGATCAGCTTGCCCAGTTGCTCGACCAGGCTGGCCGGTGCGACCAGGTTGCCCAGCCGCCAGCCGGTCATCAGGAAGCTCTTGGAGAAGCTGTGCACCACCACCAGCCGGTCGTCCGGCTCGGCGATGTCGAGGAAACTGGGCGCGCAGGCCGCCGCCGCATCACCCGCCTCCCCCGGCAGGCCGTAGTACAGCCGCTCGTAGACCTCGTCCGACAGGATCCACGTGCCGGTGCGCCGGCAGTGGTCCAGGATCGCCTGCTGCTCGGCGCGGGTCAGCGTCCAGCCGGTCGGGTTGTTGGGCGCGTTGACGATCAGCACGCGCGTGGCCGGGGTGATCGCGGCCAGCAGCTCGTCCAGGTCGAGCGTCCAGGCCCCCGCCACCGGCCTCAGGCTGACGCAGCGCACCCGCGCGCCGAGGATGGCCGGCTGGGCCGTCAGGTTGGGCCAGACCGGCACGACCGCGACGACCTCGTCGCCGGCATCGACCAGCGCCTGCTGCGCCACCATCAGCGCGCTGACACCCGAGGACGTCACCGCGATGCGATCGGCGCCGACCGGCCGGTGCAGGCCGCTGACGTAGCGCGCCAGCGCCTCGCGCAGCGGCGGCAGGCCGAGGTTGTGGGCGTAGAAGGTCTCGCCGCCCTCGATCGACGCGATGGCGGCCTCGCGCACGCCGATCGGCGTGACCTCGTCGCTCTCGCCGAACCAGAAGGCCAGCACGTCGCTGCGGCCGAGTCCGGCATTGGCGACCTCGCGGATGCGCGAGGCCGGCAGGTCCTCGATGACGGTACGCAGGGCAGGTTTCATGTCGGCAGTCGAAGGGTCGGGAAGGTGCGGCGGGCGGCTCAGACCGAGCCCAGGTCCCAGCGCGGGAGCACGTCGAAGTGGTAGTCGGTGGTCGGCTGCGCCCGGCCGCTGCGCAGGCGCATCGCGCCGGCCAGGGCGATCATGGCGCCGTTGTCGGTGCACAGGTGCAGCTCCGGGTAGTGGACCCGCACGCGGCGACGGCGGCACTGCTCGTCGAGCTGGCGACGCAGCTCGCGGTTGGCGCCGACGCCGCCGGCGACGACCAGCCGGTCCAGCCCGGTGGCCTTGAGCGCCAACATCGACTTGGCCACCAGCACGTCGACGATCGCGGCCTGGGTCGACGCGGCCAGGTCGGCCTTGCGGGCGTCGTCGAAAGTGCCGGCCGCCTCCAGCTTCTTCTGCTGGGTCCAGACCGCCGTCTTCAGGCCGGCGAACGAGAAGTCCAGCTCGGTGCCACGCAGCAGCGGACGCGGCAGCGCGAAGGCCTTCGGGTCGCCCTGCGTGGCCAGCGCAGCCAGCGCCGGCCCGCCCGGGTAGCCCAGGCCGAGCATCTTGGCCGACTTGTCGAAGGCCTCGCCAGCGGCGTCGTCGATGGTCTCGCCGAGCAGTTCGTAGGACCCGACGCCGTCGACCCGCATCAGCTGCGTGTGACCGCCCGAGACCAGCAGTGCCACGAAGGGGAACTGCGGCGGGTCGGCCGACAGGAAGGGCGACAGCAGATGCCCTTCCAGGTGATGCACACCCAGCACCGGCCGGCCCAGCGCCAGGCCGAGCGCGCAGGCCATGCCGGCACCGACCAGCAGGGCGCCGGCCAGGCCGGGGCCGCGTGTGTAGGCGATCACGTCGACGGCATCGAGCGCCTGCCCGGCCTCGGCCAGCGTCTGGCGCAGCAGCGGCACGACGCGGCGGATGTGGTCGCGCGAGGCCAGTTCCGGCACCACGCCGCCATAGGCCTGGTGCATGTCGATCTGGCTGTGCAACGCATGGGCCAGCAGCGTCGCGGGGCGGTCGCCACCGACGCCGTCGGGCAACTCGACCAGCGCGATGCCGGTCTCGTCGCACGACGACTCGATGCCCAGCACCCGCAGCGGTGCGGTCGTCATGCCGAGGAGCGCTTCGACAGCCACAGCACCAGCACGCCGCCGGCCACCATCGGCACGCACAGCCACTGGCCCATGCTCATGCCCAGCGCCAGCAGGCCGAGGAAGGCGTCGGGCTCGCGGAAGTATTCGGCGATGAAGCGGAAGGCGCCGTAGCCGATCAGGAACCAGCCGCTGGCACGGCCCCAGACGCGCCGGCCCTGGCTGTCCTCCAGCGAGGACGGCCGACGGGTGTAGAGCCACAGCAGCACGAACAGCGTCAGGCCTTCCAGCCCGAACTGGTAGAGCTGCGACGGATGCCGCGGCACCGGGCTGTCACTCTGCGGGAACACCATCGCCCAGGGCAGCGACGGATCGGCCGCCCGGCCCCAGAGTTCGCCGTTGATGAAGTTGCCGATGCGCCCGCAGGCCAGCCCGGTCGGCACACAGGGCGCGATCAGGTCGGTGACCTCGAAGACGCGACGTCCGCGCAACTTGGCAAACAGCAGCATCGCGACGATCACGCCGAGCAGCCCGCCGTGGAAGGCCATGCCACCCTTCCAGACCGCCGGGATCTCGGCGAGGTTCTGCAGGTAGTAGACGGGCTTGTAGAACAGCACGTAGCCGAGCCGCCCGCCGACGATGACGCCGACCACGCCGAAGAACAGCAGGTCCTCGACGTCACGTGGCGTCCAGCCGGCGGCCACGTAGGGCGCCTGCCGGATGCGGCGCGTGGCCAGGAAATAGAACAGCCCGAAGGCCGCCAGATAGGTCAGCCCGTACCAGTGGATCTGGAAGAAACCGAGGTCGAGCGCGATGGGATTGAACTGCGGGTGGACCAGCATGGGGCGCGATCATAAGGGTCGACCCGGACCCTTCGATGACCGCCTGCGGGTCAGCGCGAACGTCGACGGCGGCGGTCCTGCAGGCCGTTGAACTCGGTCGCGCGGCGACGGCGTTCGGCCTTCAGGTCCTGGTACTTCTGGTCCTCGACGCGGCGGGTGCGCCCGCTGACATCGCTCCACCACCACCACAGCAGCGCCAGCCCGAAGGGCAGCAGCCGCACCCACAGCGGCCAGCCGGCGGCCGGACCGATCTCCAGCCAGCCCGTGACGAGCAGCACCAATCCGAGCAACACGAAGGCCATCGCCTGTCCACCTTTCGCGGCCTGAGGCCGTTGTCTGACCGGACGACGGCGACACCTTGGGGTGCCTCCGGCCGTCAAGCCCGAGCAAGGCGGATCACTAGAATCCGCCGCGTTCGAAATCTACCCCAAGCCACGTTCGTCGAACGAACACGATCCCGCCACAGAAAGGCCGTCCATGAAGCTCACGTTCGCCCTCGTCGCCGCCGCCACGCTGATCGCCGGCCCGGCCTTCGCCAACCAGGAACTGGCCCAGAAGAAGGCCTGCCTGGCCTGCCACGCGGTCGACAAGAAGGTCGTCGGCCCCGCGTTCAAGGACGTGGCCGCCAAGTACGCCGGCCAGAAGGACGCCGTCGACAAGCTGGCCGCCAAGGTCCTGAAGGGCGGCTCCGGCGTCTGGGGTCCCGTGCCGATGCCGGCCAACACGGCCGTCAGCGAAGCCGAGGCCAAGACCCTGGTGACCTGGATCCTGACCCAGAAGTGATCCCCGATTCCCGGCCCCTGCAACGGCCGGGATCCCCGCAGACCCCGCCTTCGAGGCGGGGTTTTTCATGGGCCCTCCGCCGGCGACGACCGCCGCCGTCCCGCTCCTCCGGATGAACCTGCCCCGCCGCGTCCGCCTGGCCCTGACCCTTGTGCTGGCCAGCGCCGCCGGTGCCGCCTGTGCGGCGCTGCACACGCCGCTGCCCTGGATGATCGGCCCGCTGCTGCTGACCGCCGCGCTCAGCCTGGCCGGTGCGCCAGTGCTGTCGTCGGCGCGGCTGCGCAACGGCGGGCAGTGGGCGATCGGCATGGCGCTGGGCCTGTACTTCACGCCCGAGGTGGCCGCGCGCACCGTCGCGCTGGGGCCGTGGACGCTGCTGGGCGCGGCCTGGTCGGTGCTGCTCGGCCACCTGTACTTCCGCTGGCTGCTGGCCAGCCAGCCGGCCGGCACGGTCGACCGCGCCACGGCCTACTTCTCGTCGGTGATCGGCGGCGCCTCGGAGATGGCGCAGTTCGCCGAACGGGTCGGTGCCCGGGTCGACCGGGTCGCCGCCGCCCATTCGCTGCGCGTGATGATCGTGGTGGTCGGCATCCCGTTCGCCTATCTGTTCGCGCAGGTCCACGGCCATGACGCTTCCGGCGCCAGCCGGCACACCCGCGTCGACCTCGCCGGCCTGGCGCAGCTGATGGCGCTGACGGCCGCCGCCGCCCTGCTGATGCGCCGCCTGCGCCAGCCCAACCCGTGGGTGCTCGGACCGCTGGTGGCGACGCTGGCCGCCACGGCCGCCGGCTGGCAACCCAGCGCCCTGCCCGGCTGGATGGCGCCGGCCGCGCAGCTGGCGATCGGCGTGTCGCTGGGCACCCGCTTCACGCCCGACTTCCTGCATGCCGCGCCCCGCTGGCTGGGCGCCGTGGCGGTCGGCACGCTGGGGATGATCCTGCTGTCGGCCGGCTTCGCCTGGTGCGTCGCCCGGGCCGCCGGCCTGGACCCGGCCGCCGTGCTGCTGGGCACCTCGCCGGGCGGCATCGCCGAGATGTGCATCACCGCCCGCGCGCTCGAACTGGGCGTGCCGCTGGTGACCGCCTTCCACGTCGTGCGCTACCTCGTCGTGCTGCTGACCACCGGGCCGATCTGGCGACGCTGGATCGCGCCGCGCTGACCTCGGTCCGACCGATCAGGCGGCCGGGCGCAAGGCCCTGTCGCCCAGCCGCTGCAGCCCACGTTCGAAGTCGCGGCCGACCATCCGGTCGAAGTCGACCAGCACGCCCATCACCTTGTTGGCGAAGTTCGCCGGGCCTTCCATGACCCACACCACGCGGGTGCCGCCCTCGACCGGCTCGAAGGTGAATTCGCCGACGTTGTGGGCCTCGAACGGCGCGTGGAAATCCAGCTTCAGCGCGATCCGGCGCGGCACGTCCGACGCCGTGATCGTCATCTCGCCGCGTCCGACCTGGCGATTGCCCGACCAGGCGTAGTGCGCGCCGACGCCCCGCGGCGCGCCGCCGTACTGGCGCTGCAGCGCCGGGTCACGGTCTTCCCAGGGCGACCATTCGGCCCAGCGGCGGAAGTCGTCGACCATCGCATGCAGCGTCGACGCCGGTGCGGCGATGACCGCGCTGCGCTCGATGCGGAACCGGTCGGGCCGGCGCGAGGCGCGCCACAGCAGCACGGCCACGGCCGCGACCAGCAGAAGCAGGATCAGTTTCATCAGGGGCTCCTCATCCGGGACGACGCCCATCTTGCCCCGCCACGACAGCCTGTCCACCCGGACGAGTGCCCGGGTGGGTGCCCTTGCGGGTTAGCCTGACTGGCAAGCCGCAGGCGACGGACAAGAATCCTCGCGATCCACGAACGCACGGAGACATGTCCATGAACATCAAGAACTGGAAGCGCGCCGCACTCGCCGCCGCCGCCGGCCTGTGCCTGGGTGGCACCGCGCTGGCCCAGGAGGTCACGCTGAAGTTCCACCACATCTGGAACCCGCAGGCGATGGCCTCGGTCAACGTGATTGCGCCCTGGTGCGACAAGGTCGCGAAGGAGTCGGCCGGCAAGATGAAGTGCCAGGTCTTCCCGGCGATGAGCATGGGCGGCACCCCGCCGCAGCTGGTCGACCAGGTCAAGGACGGCGTCGCCGACCTCGTCATCACGCTGCCCGGCTACACCGCCGGCCGCTTCCCGGCGCTGGAAGTCTTCGAGCTGCCCTTCATGACCAACTCGGCCGAGACCGGGGCCCGCGCGGCCTGGGACTACCTGCAGAAATACGCGCTGAAGGAATTCCCCGGCACCAAGATTCTCGCGATCTGGGTCCACGACGAGGGTTACGTCCACACCCGCGACAAGCCGGTGCGCACGCTGGCCGACTTCAAGGGCCTGAAGATGCGTGCCCCGACCCGCCAGACCAACAAGCTGCTGGCCACGCTGGGCGCCAGCCCCGTCGGCATGCCGCTGCCGGCGATCGTCGATGCCGTCGGCAAGGGCACGATCGACGGTTTCCTGCTGCCGTGGGAGGTGATGCCCTCGCTGAAGCTGCACGAGATGGTCAAGTACCACTCCGAGACCGATCCGTCCCGCCCGGCGCTCTACAGCGCCGTGTTTGTCTTCGCGATGAACCAGGCCCGCTACGACGCCCTGCCGGCCGACCTGAAGAAGGTCATCGACGCCAACAGCGGCGCGGCCTATTCGCAGGCCATCGGCAAGATCTGGGACGGCAGCCAGGCGGCCGGTCGCAAGGCCGCGCAGGACCACGGCAACACCTTCACGATGATCCCGGCGTCCGAGCTGGACAACTGGATCAAGGCCTCGGCCCCGCTCTATGACGACTTCGTCACCGACATGGACAAGAAGGGCATGCCCGGCAAGCAGATGCTGCAGGACGCCCGCGACCTGCTGACGAAGTACCGCGGCGCGAAATGACGCCCTGACGGATCGGCGCGGCATGGCGACAGGCCACCGCGCACGGTCCGGCTGACGACTCCACAACGACCGCACGACGCGACGCGCCCGCCCAGGGCGCGTCGTCGCATCGGACGGCAGGACCCGAGGGGCCCCTTCATGCTCACCCTGCTCAGGCGCATCGCCTGGTTCTTCGCGCTGGCCGGCGGTGCCGTGGCCAGCGGCATCGCGCTGATGGTCGTGGTCAGCATCGCCGGACGCGCGACGCTGTCGCGGCCGATCCCCGGCGACGTCGAGCTGACCCAGTTCGGCATCGCGCTGACCATCTCGCTGTGCCTGCCCTGGTGCCAGCTGCATGGCGCCAACATCATCGTGGACTTCTTCACCCAGCGACTGCCCCAGCGGATCAACCGCACGCTGGACGGCTTCGGCGCGATCCTGCTGGCGCTGATGTGCGCGCTGCTGAGCCTGCGCACCGCCGCCGGCGCCATCGCCGTCAGCGAGGCTGGCGAGACGACCATGATCCTGGGCCTGCCGATGGGCTGGAACTACCTGATGCTGGCGCCCGGCCTGGCCCTGACCACGGCGGTCGCGCTGTGGCAGGCCCAGCGCCTGCTGCGCGGGCTGGACGCCAGCATCGCCGGCATCGAACAGGAGGCCGCGCGATGAGCCCGACCACCACCGGCATCCTGATGTTCACCGGCATGCTCGTGCTGATGGGCCTGCGCGTGCCCATCGCCGCGGCCATGTTCATCCCCGGCGCGATCGGCTATGCCTCGCTGTCGAGCGACATGGCCTTGCTCAACATGCTCAAGGGCAGCGCCGTCGCTCGGCTCTCGGTCTACGACCTGTCGGTCATCCCGCTGTTCCTGCTGATGGGCCAGTTCGCCACCCAGGGCGGCCTGTCGCGGGCGCTGTTCCAGGCGGCGGCGGCCTTCGTCGGCCACATCCGGGGCGGACTGGCGATGGCGGCGGTGCTGTCGGCGGCCGCCTTCGGCGCGGTCTGCGGTTCGAGCGTGGCCACCTCGGCCACCATCACCCAGGTCGCCTACCCGGAGATGAAGGCACACGGCTACCACGGCCGCCTGACCACCGCCGCGCTGGCCTGCGGCGGCACGCTGGGCATCCTGATCCCACCGTCGGTGCCGCTGGTCGTCTACGCCATCCTGACCGAGCAGAACATCGCCAAGCTGTTCGCCGCCGCGATGGTGCCGGGCCTGATCGCCACCGTCGGCTACCTCGTCGTGATCGGCCTCGTCTGCCGCCTGCGGCCCGAGATGGCCACGCCCAGCGAGCCGCAGCCCTGGTCGGTGCGCTGGCGTGCGCTGCTCGGCGTGTGGCCGATCGCGACGATCTTCCTGATCGTCTTCGGCGGCATCTACAGCGGCCTGTTCTCGCCGACCGAGGCGGCCGCCGTCGGCGCGGTCGCCACCTTCCTGGCCGCCGTCGCGCGCGGCGAGATCACGCGCGCCGGCATCGTCCAGTCCTTCACCGGAACGGCCGAGACGACCGCGATGGTGTTCATGATCTTCCTCGGCGCGGACATGATGAACTCGGCGCTGGCGCTGACCCAGATGCCGCTGCACATCGCCGAATGGGCCGGTTCGCTGCACGTGGCGCCGCTGCTGATCATCGCGGCCATCATGCTGCTCTACGTCCTGCTGGGCTGCGTGATGGACGAGCTGTCGATGATGCTGCTGACCATCCCCGTGCTGTTCCCCGCCGTCATGGCGCTGGACGTGCATGGCCTGGCCGCCGAGCCCAAGGCGATCTGGTTCGGCATCTGCGTGCTGATGACGGTGGGCATCGGCATGACCGCGCCGCCGGTCGGCCTGAACGTCTACGTCGTCAACAGCCTCGCCCGCGACGTGCCGATGCACGAGACCTACAAGGGCGTGCTGCCCTTCCTGGCCAGCGATGCGCTGCGCCTGATCGCGATCCTGCTGGTGCCCGGCATCGCGATCGGCGTGCTGCCGTGGTTCTTCCGCTGAGGCGGATCGACCCCGGCCTTCAGCGCCCGGACGGGCGCTGACTCACTTCGCGTCGACCAGCGCGCCGATGTCCAGCAGCGTCAGCTCGTTGTCGTCGGGCTTGCCGATCTGGCGGCCCGATGAATACGGGAAGTTGTTGTCGTTGACGACCACGACGTGGCGACCATCGACCAGCGTCAGGCCTTCGGGGCCGAGGTGCGGCAGCACGAACACCGCCTCGTTCGGGCCGACCTTGGCCACGCGCTTCGGGTTGGCGATCTTCGTCAGGTCGACATAGGCCACCTTGCGCACGAAGCCGTCGGCATCGGCACCGGCCAGGTCGATCTTGTAGAGGCGCTTGAAGCGCGCCGGCCGCGTGAAGCAGTCGGTGCGCGGCTCGTCCGGGCAGCCGGGGCCGGCGCCTTCGGTGGCGTCGTCCCGCTCGATGACGAGGCCGGTGCCGGCGTCCAGCAGCTGGAAGTCGGCCGCGACATTGCCCGCCGCCTCGAAGCGGTACTTCCACTGCCGGCCGGTGTAGCGCTGGCTGGCCACGTCGAGTTCGAGGATGCGGGAGTAGGGCTTGCCGTCCTTCTGTTCCTGGGCCTTGGTCGCGGCATCCCACAGCGGCCACTCGAACATCGGGTAGAGCGTCTTGCCATCGGGCGACTTCGCCATCGGCTCGAAACCGCCCGAGCGCCGCACCTCCCAGCCGCCGGCCTCGCCGGGGTAGTTCGGCAGACGGCCCTGCAGGTAGTGGTCCGGGCTGCGGTAGGTGCGCTCGCCGACCGTCGTCTCGATCAGCCCGAGTGCCTCGCCCTTCTGGTTGAAGCGGATCACGTAGGGGCCGAACTCGTCGCCGATCCACCACTCGTCACCGACCACCTGCAGCGACTCGATGTCCAGGTCCGCACCGGTCAGGTAACGCTCGCGCGTGGCCTCGTTCTGGATCAGGAACGGCACCTTGCGCTGCGGGTCGCGCAGGAAGGTCGTGCCCTGCCGCGTGACCATGCCCGAGGCCCAGTCGGCCTTGACGTGGTGGACCATCAGCAGCGCATCGGCCGAGTTGACCTTGCTGCCGAAGCCGTTGTCGGTCATCGCCAGGAACTCGTCCCGGCCGAGCGACACGATGGCCGAGAAGCCCTGCACCGACTGGCCCTTGATCGGCAAGGCGCCACCGGAAGCCCGCGGATGTTTCGGGTCGCCGACGAAGGTGATGCCGGGCACGCTGCCCAGCGCCTCGGTGCGCTGCCGGTTGGCGGCGACGAACTTGCCGGCGGTCTCGAACATCGGACCCGCATCACGCGGCGCCGCCACCGTGGCGTCATGCGGCAGACGCGCATGGCCGTCCAGTACGGCGGTGACCTCGGTCTGGGCCTGGGCGGCAGACAGGTTGGCAAGAAGGGCCATCGCGGCCAGCAGGGAGGGACGGATCAAGGGCATGTCGGACTCCAGGGTGGATGCAGAAAGGGTTCAGGGCAAGGTCACGCCAGCGGCCGTGATGACCGACTTGTGCGAGTAGTTGGCCGCCAGCGGCCGGCCGATCGGCGTGTTCGCGACGACGTAATCTGCGAAGGTCTGCGTGTAGAGCAGGTAGGTGTTGACGTAGGCACCCGTGCGGAAGATCGCGCCGAGCGTGGCGTAGCCGTCCTGGCCGGCCGCGACGAAGTCGTTGGTGACCAGCACATAACGCTGCGTCGGCACGATCGGCGACCAGGTGCCGGTGACGCGGTCGCGCACCTCCACATTGCTGAAGCGGCTGCCACGCGGCCGGCTCATGTCGAGGTCCCAGCGCAGCCCGGCGGCATAGGGGTGCGAGCCGGTCGACTGCAGGTTGTCGAGGTGGTTGGCCACGCCGTCCTCCAGCGCGGTCACCATCTGCGTGCCGGTCACGTCCATCTCGACCAGCACGTTGGTGAACGGCAGCAGCGTGAAGGCCGTGTTCATCGACAGCGTGCCGGCCGCCACCGGCACCCGCACGCCACCGGCGTTCTGCAGCGCGAAGCTGGCCCGCAGGCTGGCGCCGAGGAAGGCCTCGGCGACGACCTGGCCGGCATCGCTGCCACGTGCCAGCGTGTTGGCCGTCTCGCAGCCGACCGTGCCGGCCGAGCGGTTGGTCGTCTCGCCCGGCACGCGCACCAGGCACAGGGCCTGGCTGGCCGTGCCGATGGTCTTGGCCTTCTCGGCGCTGACCTGGCTGGTGTAGGTCGCCAGCAAGGCGGCCGCCGCGGCATCGGGCGTCGTCACCTTGACGCGCGGATCAGCCGCCAGCTTCACCTTCAGGTCAGCCTTGGTGGGTGCGTCGACATCGACGAAGGCCGTGCCGTTGCTGCGCCGGAAGTTCTCGCCGATCACCAGCGAGGCGTTGCCGCTGCAGCGCGACACCGCGCCGCGACTGTCGAAGGCGACGTTCATCAGGCCGAACACCTTGGCGTATTCCCACGCCTGGCCGATGCAGACGGTGTTGCCGTCGCGGTTGGTGACGCGGGTCGGATAGGCGCCCGAGCTGCTCAGGCCGAAGGCCGTGAAGTCGCCCAGCAGCGTGTGCGAATCGCCGCCGATGATGACGTCGACGTCGGTCAGCTGCGCGGCCATCGCGACGTCGTTGTCGTAGCCCTGGTGCGTCAGCATCACGATGTGGCGGATGCCCTGGGCCTTCAGCTCGTCGATGGTGCGCTGCGCCGTGGCCGTCTCGGCCAGGAACTGCGTGGTCGACAGCGGACGCGACGAGTTGGTCGTCTTGCCGGCAATGTCCAGGCCGATGATCCCGACCTTCACGCCGTCGTAGCTCTTGACGATGTAGGGCCGGATCACCGGCGTGCCGGCCGGGTTCAGCGGCGTGCCGCTGGCCGGCACGACGTTGGCCGCCAGCACCGGCGTCTGGCAGACCGGCGTGTAGAGCGAGTCGATGAAGTTGCGTGTGGTCTGGTCGCCATCATCGAACTCATGGTTGCCCAGCTCGAAGGCGTCGAAGCAGATGGTGTTCATCATCTTCGCGTCGACATCGCCCTTGTAGAACGTGTAGTACAGCGTGCCGGTGACGGCATCGCCGGCATGCAGCTTCAACAGGTTGCGCGTGCCGGACTGGGCCTTGAACAGCGTCGTCAGGCGCGCAAATCCACCCAGGTCGACCTGGGTCGCGACCCCGTCCAGCGTGAGCTGCGTGTTCGCGAACGGCTCCAGCTGCGAGTGGTGGTCGTTGATGTGGGCGATGTTGATCTCGACCGGCGCATAGCTGTCCGTCGCGGTCGACCCACCACCGGATCCGCCGCAACCGGCCAGCATCACCAAGGTCGGCACGAGCAAGGTCGAGAACACCGCCGTCAGGGCCGGGCGGAGGTGGTACGGGAATCGAGCGGACATGAGCTTGTTCTGGTGTGACGGAAGTCGCGCAGGGTGCCGTCTGCCGAAGTCATGCTCATGACAGCCGCGCTGCGCAACAGCGTGTCCGCCACGATCTCGACGACCTCGAAGACGGCCCGGTTGCGGCTGGCGCGCACCCGCATCTGGAAGGCCGGCAGGTCGGCGAGCAAGGTGCGCACCGCCTCCGGCAAGCGGGCGACGGACGGGATCACCAGGCCGTAGCCCTGCTCGCGGACCCAGTCGGTGTTGTGGCGCTCCTGCGGCATCGTCGCGCTGTTGCGGAAGGTGATGACGGGCAGGCCGAGGTGGACCGCCTCGCTCAGGCTGCCCGGGCCGGGCTTGCCGCAGAACCAGCTGCCCAGCTGCAGGTAGCGCACCACGTCGGCGGTGTAGCCGACCACCGCATGCGGCGCGCTGCGGCGCAGCTGGCTCATGCGATGAGCCAGCGCCTCGTTGCGGCCGCACATCAGGATCAGCTGCTGGTCGTCGAGTGCGCGTGCGATGCGGCCGATCTGGCTGGAGCCCTCGCCGCCGAACATCACCACGCCGACCGGGCGGGCCGGATCGAGCCCCAGATCGCGCAGCCCCTGGGCACGGCGCTCGCGCGTCATCACCGGGGCCTGGTGGAAGTCGGGCCGCAGGATCATGCCGGTCGTCAGCGACAGGCGCTCGTCGGGCACGCCGGCCGCACGGGCCTGGGCCAGCGCACGTTCGCTGCCGCAGACGACGTGCTGCTGCGCCAGCTCGGGCTCGATCCAGAAATGCGGTGGCAGGTCGGCGATGTCGGTCATCACCGTCAGGTAGGGCACGCCGGGCAGACTGGCCTGCAGCGACTGGCACATCGGCCGGTTGAAGTTCGGCACCAGCGACACGACCAGATCGGGCTCGCTGCGCAACCAGTGCTGCGTCAGGCGCCGGCAGATGCGTTCATGGGACGCGCGGATCAGGCCCTGCAGCAGCTTCAGCTCGGGCGTCATGCCCCAGGTCCAGCCGCGCGCCAGGCGCTGGTTGTAGAGGTCCTCGGGCGCCAGCCCGGTCAGCTGGCGGAACTGCGCCTGCGGGTCGAGCACCTCGACCAGGTCGACACGCCGCACCTGCCAGGGCCGGCGCTGGCGGGCCATCTCCTGCTCCAGCGCCAGGGCTGCGGCGCGGTGGCCGCCGCCGTAGTTGAAGTAGACGAGGTCGATGGTCTTCATGGCGGTGGTTCCCTTCAGGACTCAGGACATCAGCTGCGGCACCAGCAGGGGTTGACCCATGCGGATGCGCGTGCCATCGGCGATGCCATCGGCCAGTCGCCAGCCCGGCGGCGCGAACACGAGGATGGTCGAGCCGTGCTGGAACCAGCCCATCTCGTCGCCCTTGCGGAACACGGCCGGCGGCTGCACGGGGATCTCGTTCGGACCGCGATAGCGCAAATGCAGCAGCACGTCGAGAAAGTGCAGGCGCAGGCTGGCCACCAGGATCGCGGCCACCGGCACGATCGCGATGGGCGTGCCGGTGCGCGTCAGGCGCGTGTTCAGCACCGCGCGCTCGTTGCGGCAGAACAGCCGTTCGACCCGCTTCAGCGCGATCGGGTTGACGTTCCACGTGTCGCCGCTGAGGTAGGTCACATGCTCGACCGACAGGTCCTGCGGCGCATGGAAGCGGTGGTACATCGCCGAGGTCAGCCGCAGCGTGACGAAGCTGCCACCGTGATAGGGCGAGGCGTCCTGGCTCGGCCCGAACAGTTCGGCCAGCGTGTACGGGTAGCCCTTGGCCTGGAACACGTGCGCGCCCTCGACAAGGCCGCAGGCACCGACGATCGCGTCGCTCGGGCTGCACAGGCCGTCCGGGTCGGCATCGATCGGCCGGGTCTCGGGCCGGATCGGCCGCGTGAAGCACTCGTGCAGCGAGCCATAACGCTGTGGCGGCGATTCGCTCAGGTCGAGGTCGGTGAACCAGCGCCAGACGGCAATCGACAGGCGTGCCAGCAGCGGGCTGCGGATCTGGCTGTACCAGCCGATGAAACGTGTCAGCGCGATGCGCGGCACGCGGTTGGTGAGCAGGAAGTTGAGGTCTTCCTGGGCGGCGATCTTCTGCAGCAGTGACGTTTTCATGACGTTGTCAATTCCGACGGTTAGACATCGGGTCTCGCTTCAACCCACGGCCTTCCAAGGCCACGGAAACGGACCCATGAACGATTCCTTCGCGCTCACCGCCGTGGCACTTGCCACGCTGGCCTGGCTGGTGCCCAAGGCCCATCGACGGCTTGAACTCTCGCGGGCCAAGCACCGCTCGCTGACCGGCCACTCGCGCATGGCCAAGCGCGTCGCCGGCCTGATCCCCGGCTATGCCTATGACGAGGCGCGCTTCTTCGGCTGCGACGGTGCCGACGAGGCCGTCATCGCCCGCCGCCGCGCCGGCTTCGCGCGGCTGTGCGAGACGCTCAACACGCGCCACGCCAAGTCCATTGCCGCGACCGCCGAAGCGCGCGAGACGCTGGCCGACCTGCAGTTCACCGGCAGCTACCGGGTGCCCTTCCAGTTCAGCCCGTGGCTGCGCCAGAACCTGAAGCTCGGCGGCTTCCTGCAGTCGTCCGACGGCGTCAAGGTGCGCGACCTCGACGGCGCCGAGTTCCACGACCTGACCGGCTCCTACGGCGTCAACCTGCTGGGCTACGACACCTACAAGCAGTGCATCGCCGAAGGCGTGCGCACGGCCGAGGCGCTCGGCCCGGTGCTGGGCGCCTATCACCCCGTGCTGATCGACAACCTGCGCCGCCTGAAGGCGATCTCCGGCCAGGACGAGGTGAGCTTCCACATGTCCGGCACCGAGGCCGTCATGCAGGCCGTGCGGCTGGCTCGCTATCACACCCGCCGCCGCAACCTGGTGCGTTTCGCCGGGGCGTATCACGGCTGGTGGGAAGACGTGCAGCCCGGCCCCGGCAACCCGCTGCCGCCGCGCGAGACCTACACGCTGGCCGACATGAGCGAACAGGCGCTGAAGGTCATCGGTAGCCGCCGCGACATCGCCTGCGTGCTGATCAACCCGCTGCAGGCGCTGCACCCGAACGTCGCGGCGCCGGGCGATTCCTCGCTGGTCGACAGCGGCCGCAAGGCCGGCTATGACCGAGCGGCCTACACCGCCTGGCTGAAGCGCCTGCGCGAGACCTGCACCGCCAATGGCGTCGTGCTGATCTTCGACGAAGTCTTCATGGGCTTCCGGCTGGCACCGGGCGGGGCACAGGAATACTTCGGCGTGCGCGCCGACATGGTCACCTACGGCAAGACGCTGGGCGGCGGCCTGCCGGTCGGCGTGGTCTGCGGCCGGCATGAGCTGATGAAGCGCTACCGCGAGGACCGGCCGGCCGACCTGTGCTTCGCGCGTGGCACCTTCAACGCGCACCCCTACGTGCTCGGCGCGATGGCCGCCTTCCTCGACCGGCTGGAGACGCCCGAGGTGCGCGCGCTCTACGACGGCCTGGAGGAACGCTGGAACGGCCGCGCCGCACGACTGAACGCGGCGCTGGATCAGGCGGGGGTGCCGGTGCAAGTGGCCAACCTCTCGACGGTCTGGACGGTGCTCTACCGGCAGCCCGCGCGCCACAACTGGATGCTGCAGTTCTACCTGCGCGAGCAGGGCCTGGCACTCAGCTGGGTCGGCAGCGGCCGGCTGATCTTCAGCCTGAACTACAGCGACGCCGACTTCGACGAGGTGCAGCGCCGCTTCGTCGCCGCCGCCCGCGCGATGCAGGCCGACGGCTGGTGGGACACGCCGGCCGAGCTCAGCAACAAGGCCATCCGGCGCGGCCTGCTGCGCGAGATGCTGGCGCAGCGGCTGGGTCGCTGAACGAGTCGCGACGGCCCCAGGAACATCAGTGGGCCGTGCCTTCGTGGCCGGCCTCGTCGTCCGGCCGATGAGCACGCACGTGTTCCATCGGGTCCAGACGCTGGCCGCGCAGCAGGTACAGCGGCGAGCGGTGGTACATCTTGATGTCGTGGAAGGGGTCGGTGACGATCTTGGTGGCCCAGGCCAGGCCGACCATGAAGCCCTGCGTCAGCCACAGCTGCACGACCCGGAAGATCAGGCCCGAGACGCCGAGTGCCAGCCAGGCGATGCCGACGTCGTGGACCCAGCCCATGACGTCGGTGGCCGGCTCGATCAGCCCGCCGACCGACGGCGCGAACCACAGCACCGCCGGGATCACGACCCAGGCGCCCATCAGCACGATCTTGCGGCGGATGTTGTAGCCCACCTTGATCGCTTCCTTGTGTTCGTCGGTCGCCTGGTTGACCTCGTCGTAGCCGCGTGGCTCGAAGAAGAAGTGGCCGGCCTGACGGCTCAGCATCGACACGCACCAGGCCACGATCGCGGCCATCGCCGGGTCGATGAACAGCAGCACGTAGGCCACCAGGAAGCTGCAAGCGCTGAGCAAGTGCAGACTCTGGTTGATGCGGCAGTGGTGGTAGTAGCGGTGGTCGTCCCAGCGCTGCACGGCCAGGGTCTCGAAGAAGCGGTTCACGGCGGTCCTCATGTGGAAGTGGCTCGGCATGGATGAAGCCGGCATCGGGTCGATGCCTGCATGTCACGATGGTGACGAGCGCACGTGAAAGACCGGTGACGGATTGGCGACAGCTGGCCCTGTCATCGAAACGTCGCGCTTCCTGCGCAGCATCGGCGCATGACACATGAACGCCAGCTGCGCATCGCCTGCGTGACCGAGACCTATCCACCCGAAGTCAACGGCGTCGCCGTGACCCTGGCCCGCGTCGTCGAGGGCCTGGTGGCACGCGGCCACCGCGTCGACCTGCTGCGGCCCTGTCAGGCCGGCGAATACACCACCGGTGTCCTGCCCGAGCTGGTCGACGGCCTGCGACTGCACCGCCTGCCCGGCCTGCCGATCCCGCGTTATCCGGGCCTGCGCATGGGACTGCCCGCCGGTCGGCGGCTGCGACAGCTCTGGCAGAAGGAAAGGCCGGACGTCGTCCACATCGCCACCGAAGGACCGCTCGGCGCCTCGGCGCTGCGGGCGGCGCGGTCGCTGGGATTGCCGGTCTGTTCGGACTTCCGCACCAACTTCGATGCCTACAGCGCGCACTACGGCATCGGCTTCCTGCGCCGCCCGATCGCCGCCTGGCTGCGCCACTTCCACAACCGCTGCGACGCCACGATGGTGCCCACCGAGGCGCTGCGCGACACGCTCGCCGCGCAGGGCCTGCAAGGCCTGCACGTGGTCACGCGCGGCGTCGACACCGGGCGTTATTCGCCACGCCACCGCGACGAGTCGCTGCGCGAGCGCTGGGGCGCGGGGCCGGACGATCCGGTCGTGCTGTGCGTGGGTCGGGTCGCGGCCGAGAAGAACCTGGCCGTGCTGAGCCGCACCTTCGATTCGATCGTCCAGAAGGTGCCGCGCGCCCGCATCGTCGTGGTCGGCGACGGCCCGCAGCGGGCCGACCTGCAGGCCCGTCATCCGCAGGCCGTCTTCACCGGCCAGCAACGTGGTGAGGCGCTGTCGGCCCATTACGCCAGCGCCGACCTGTTCGTCTTCGCCAGCCTGACCGAGACCTTCGGCAACGTCACGACCGAGGCGATGGCCAGCGGCCTGGCGGTGTCGGCCTTCGACCATGCCGCGGCCGGCGAACTGGTCGAGCCGGGTCAGCACGGCCTGCTGGCCGCACCGGGCGATGAACATGCCTTCGTGGCTCACGCGGTGAGCCTGGCCAGCGACCTGGCGCGTTGTCGCCAGCTCGGCCGGCAGGCCCGTCAGCGTGCCGAGGGCCTGGGCTGGGACGCCATCGTCACGCGCTTCGAAGGCGTGCTGCGCGGCGCCTTTCCAGCACCATCAATGCGCTGATCGCCAGCGCGATGGCCAGGCCGAAGCCCCACATCAGCGGGACGATGGCCACGTCCAGCGCGATCAGCGCGGCATAGACCGCCAGCATCGCCAGCACGCTGGCGTTCTCGTTGAAGCCTTGCACGGCGATCGACCGGCCGGCGCTCAGCAGCACGCAGCCACGGTGCTGCAGCAGCGCGTTCAGCGGCACGACCATCAGCCCGCCGACGGCACCGACCAGCACCAGCAGCACGAGTGCCAGCGGCAGCGACGTCGTGACCGCCACCAGCGGCATCGTCAGGCCGAGCACCACGCCCGCACCCAGCATGTGCTTGGCCTGGTGCAGGGCGACCCAGCGCCCGGCCGCCGAGGCACCGACGACCACGCCGACCGCGACGGCGGCCTGCAGGTAGGCGGCACGGTCCAGCGGCAGGCGCAGCACGTCGCCGGCCCAGCGCAGCACGATGAACTGCAGCGTCGCGCCCAGGCCCCAGAAGATCGTCGTGACCGCCAGCGACAGGCCGCCATCCGGATCACGCCAGAGCGTGCGGTTGGCGGCGATGAAGGTGCGCAGCAGGGCGACCGGGTGGATGCCGCTGGCGGGGTAGCGCGCACCGCTGTCGGGGATGCCGACGTTGAGCCACGCGGCCAGCGCGTAGACCGTCAGCAGCGCAGCAAGGGACGGGCTCAGGGCCGGCCACGACGGCGCCAGGCCAGCCGCGATGCCCGTCCACCACGGGCTCACCAGCACGCCGCCCAGCACCGCGCCGAGCAGCGCGGCGCTGACCACCGAGACCTCGATCCAGCCGTTGGCCTCGACCAGCCGGCCGGCGCCGACCATCTCGGTGACCAGGCCGTACTTGGCCGGTGCGTAGGCGGCCGCGCCGAAGCCGACGATCGAGAAGGCCAGCAGCGGCGGCCAGCCGGCCAGCAGGCCGAACACGCCGAGCACCTTGACCGCGTTCATCCACGCCATCAGCCGCGCCTTGGGCCAGGCATCGGCCAGCGGCCCGACGACCGGCGCCAGCAGCACATAGGACAGCGTGAAGCCGAACTTGAGCATCGGCGCCCACCAGGCCGGCGCGCCTTGCTGCAGCAGCAGCGCGATGGTGACGATCAGCAGCGCGTTGTCGGCCAGGGCCGAACAGAACTGCGCGGCGATCAGGCGATGGAAACCCTTCGGCAGGCCGGTGCCTGCCGGATCGTCTGGCGCACGCACGGATCAGGCCGCGAGTTCGGCGACGAGTGGCCTCGACACGATAGGCGGCTGGCCGTCGCGCTGCTGCCACCACGCGAACCAGCGGGCGAACTCGGCCAGGCCCTGCGCCATCGGCGTGCGCGGCCAGTGGCCGATGGCCGCGCGCAGCCGCGTCGGATCCGACTCGGTGTGCGGCACATCGCCGGCCTGCAGCGGCGCGTATTCGACGATCGCGCGGCGGCCGAGCGCCTGTTCGAGTCCGGCCACCAGTTCATTGACCGTCGCCGGCACGCTGTGGCCGACGTTGAAGGTCTCGACCGGCACACCCTGCGCATCACGCGCCGGCGCACCACGGTCGATCAGCCGGCAGATCGCCTCGACCGTGTCGGCGACGTAGGTGTAGTCGCGCACCAGCTCGCCCCGGCCGAACACCCGGATCGGCAGGCCGGCGCGGATGCGTTCGGCGAACAGCCAGCAGGCCATGTCGGGCCGGCCCCACGGGCCGTGCACGGTGAAGAAGCGCAGCCCCGTCGTCGGCAGGCCGTGGATGCGCGCGGTGGCATAGGCCATCGCCTCGTTGGCAACCTTGGTGGCGGCATAGAACGAGGCCGGCTGGTCGATCCGGTCGGCCTCGCCGAAGGGCCGCGCGCCCCGCTCGCCCACGCCTTCACGGTGGCCGTAGACGCTCGATGAACTGGCGTAGAGCAGGTGACCGACCCGCGCGTGGCGGCAGGCCTCCAGCACCGAGCCGAAGCCCAGCAGGTTGGCCTGCACATAGTCCAGCGGATGCTCGACCGAATGCCGCACGCCCGCCTGTGCGGCCAGGTGCAGCACGACCTCGGGCTGGCAGTCATCGACCAGATGCTGCGTCTGCACCGCGTCGCTCAGGTCGAGCCGCCGCACCTCGACGCCGACGGGTTCCAGCAGGTGCTGCACGCGGGCGCGCTTCAGCGCCGGGTCGTAATAGGCGTTGTAGCTGTCGCAGGCACTGACGCGATGACCGCGCAGGGCCAGCTCGCGCGCCACGTGCGCACCGATGAAGCCGGCCGCGCCGGTGACCAGGATCGATCTCATGCATCGATTCTTTCGAGCGGCCGTGACACGACGGCGGCGCTGCCGTGTCCGAGCCGTGACAGTGGCGCCGTCATCGTCACGACATGCAGCCTTCACCGACACGTCACGGCCGCACCGGAGCATCGCGGCATGACCTCGCTCCATCCGCAGCACCTGCAGCTGTTCCACGCCGTCAATGCCCTGGGCAACGCCGCACCCGTGTTGTGGTCGATGCTGAGCGTGTTCGGCCTCGGCCTGTGCGCCTGGATCGTCTTCGCGCTGTCGGTGCCGCCGGCGGTCGACCGGCAGACGGCACCGACAGCGATGCGCCGGCTGGCCGCGCTGCTGGTGTGTTTCCCCGTGGGCGGCGCGCTGACACATGGCCTCAAGCAGCTGCTGCAGGCGGCCCGTCCGGCGGCGGCGCTGGGTGTCGACCAGATGGTCGTGATCGGCACGCCGCTGCTCAGCAAGGCAATGCCGTCGGGCCATGCGGTGACCGCCTTCACGGTGGCCACGCTGGTCAGCCTGGAGCGGCGCCTGTCCTGGCCGTGGCGGCTGGCGATCTGGCTGCTGGCGTTCGCGGTGGCCTTGTCGCGCGTGGCGGTCGGCGCCCATTGGCCGGCCGACATCGCGGCCGGTGCGCTGCTGGGCCTGCTGGTCGGCCATTTCGGCTGGTGGTGCGCCGGTCGCGGCCGCTGGGTGGCTCATCTGATGAGCCTGTCCGGCAGTGTCTGGCTCGCGCTGGTCCTGCTGGTCAGCTCGGCGGTGTTGTGGGACCTGCCGACCGGCTACCCGCTGGCCCTGCCCGGTCAGCGCGTGCTGGCGGTCGTCGGCATGGTCTACGGCCTGCGGCGGCTGTGGCGGCTGTGGCGCCTGAACCGCTCGTCACGACAGGGCCTGCGCCTGACGGATCCGGCGTGAACACGGACAAGCCCGCCGGCTGGCGGCGGTACCTCCTGCTCGCGCTGGCGTTGCTGGCCTGCGTGGCCGGTTTCACGCTGGCGCTGCGCGGCCTGGACCTGGCCGCACTCGGCGCCCGCATGGCGCGGATGCCGGCCTGGCTCTGGCTCGCCGCCGCCCTGGGCGTGCTGGCCAGCCACGCGCTGCGGGCCACCCGTCTGCATGCCGAATGGCACCGCCGCAGCGGCGCCGACTGGGCCGCCTGCCTGCGCCTGAGCCTGCTGCACAACGCCGCCGTGCTGCTGATGCCGCTGCGCAGCGGTGAACTCGGCTACGGCCTCTGGTTGAAGCAGCGCTGGGGCGTGGGCTGGCGCGAGTCGTCGCGCAGCCTGCTGTGGATGCGGCTGCAGGACGTCACCGTGCTGGCCACGCTGACGGGCCTGGCGCTGTGGCTGCCCTTGGCACGACTGGCCGCCGCGCTGGCCGCGTTGGTCGCGCTGGCCGTGCTGGCGCTGCTGCTGCCGGCCGACCGCCCGGGCCGCTTCAACCGCACCGCCTGGCTGTGTGCGCTGGCCAACTGGAGCCTGCGCCTGGCGGTCGTCACGCTGCTGCTGTCGGCGCTGGCCGGCCTGCCGGCCGAGGCCACGCTGCGCGGCGCGCTCGGCGGCGAATGGGCTGCCGTGCTGCCGCTGCAGGCGCCCGGCGGCCTGGGCACCTACGAGGCCGGCGTCTGGGCCGGCCTGCAAGGCCATGTCGCCGGCCGCGTCGCGCCGCTCGATACGCTGGTGGCCGCCGCGCTGATCGCCCACCTGTTCTGGCTCGCGGTCGGCCTGGTCGCCGCCTGGCCGGCCCTGCTGCTGGACCGCACACGGCCAGCGCCCAACCCGTCTTCGCCTCTCCTGGAACCGACCCCATGAACGAACTCAGCCTGGATGCCGAACGGCCGCTGGACCCTTCGACCACCACGGAACCCGACACCCGCCCGGTGCCGCCGCACCGCCTGTCGGTGGTCGTGCCGATGTACAACGAGGTCGGCAATGCCGAGCGCCTGATCGACGCGGTGCAGTCGGCCCTGCTGGCCTACGGTCATGCGTGGGAGCTGGTGGTCGTCGACGACGGCAGCCGCGACGGCACCGGCGCCGCGCTGCAACGCCATGCCGAGCGGGTCGGCACGCACATCCGGGTGGTCCGGCTGGCGCGCAACTTCCGTCAGACCGCCGCGATGCAGGCTGGCATCGACCAGGCCCGCGGCGACGTCATCGTGACGATGGACGGCGACCTGCAGAACGACCCGCGCGACATCCCCGCGCTGGTGGCCCGCCTGTTGCGCGACGACCTCGACATCGTGGCCGGCTGGCGGGTCGACCGGCAGGACGGCTACTGGCTGCGCCGGCTGCCGTCGCAGCTCGCCAACCGGCTGATCCGCCGCATCACGCAGCTGCCGTTCCACGACCTCGGCTGCAGCCTCAAGGCCTTCCGCGCGCCGGTGCTGCGCGAGGTCCGGCTCTATGGCGAGATGCACCGCTACATCCCCGCCTGGCTGTCGACGGTGACCTCGCCGGACCGCATGGGCGAGCAGCCGGTGCGGCACCACGCACGCACGGTCGGCACGTCCAAGTACGGTCTGTCGCGCACGCTGCGGGTGGTCGTCGACCTGCTGGCGGTCAGCTTCTTCCAGCGTTTCGCGGCCCGGCCGGGCCACTTCTTCGGCGTGATCGGCCTCGTGCTGACGCTGGGCAGCGGCGCGGTGCTGGGCTACCTGGCGGTGCTCAAGCTGCTGGGGCAGGACGTCGGCGCGCGGCCGCTGCTGGCGCTGGGTTTCTCGGGCCTGATCGGCGGTCTGCAGTTCCTGACCACCGGCGTGCTGGCCGAGCTGCTGATCCGCATCTACTACGGCGCCCGCCACGGCTCGCCCTACGTGCTGCGCAGCAGCCCCGACACGACGCCAGTCGATGCGGCCGGCTGGGCCGGTCGAGCGGGATGACTCACGCCTGCGCCCGCTACACCCGGCTCACCCGCCGCGACCTCCGCCTGTTGCTGGCCTGGGCCCTGCTGCTGCTGGTGCTGCAGCTGGCCGGCCTGGGCACGGTGCCGCTGTTCGATGTCGACGAGGGCGCGTTCTCGGAGGCGACCCGCGAGCTGCTCGCCAGCGGCGACTGGGGCCACACCACGCTGAACGGCGAGGACCGCTGGGACAAGCCGATCCTGACCTACTGGCTGCAGGCCGGCAGCGTCGCGCTGTTCGGGCTGGACGAGTTCACGCTGCGCCTGCCGTCGGCGCTGGCGGCCTGGCTGTGGGCCGTCTGCGTGGCTCATCGCGTGAGCCAGTCGCACGGCATGCGCGCGGGGCTCGCGGCCGGCACGCTGCTGGCGACCAGCCTCGGCGTGGCGCTGATCGGCCGCGCCGCGACCGCCGATGCGCTGCTGAACCTGTGGCTGGCGCTGTCGATGCTGTCGCTGTGGTCGGCCTTGCGCGACCTGGCGCCGGACTCGCATGAACCCGCCGATGCGGCGCGGCGCCCGGCCGGCCTGCGCGCGCTGCGGCTGTCTGCTGTCTGGATCGCGCTGGGGCTGCTGACCAAGGGCCCGGTGGCGCTGCTGGTGCCAGGTGCGACCGTCGCGCTGTGGTCCGCCGCGACGGCGCTGCAAGCCGGTCGCCACGGGGCCGCCACGCGGTTGTGGCGCACGTGGCGCCCGCTGCTGTCGGACGGGCCCGCCTGGGCGCTGCTGGTCGGCCTGGCGCTGCCCTGGTATGCCTACGCGCTGCACCGCCACGGCATGGCCTTCGTCGAGGGTTTCCTGTGGCGCCACAACCTGCAGCGCTACGGTGGCGCGCTGGAAGGCCATGACGGCGCCTGGTCCTACTACCTGGTGCTGCTGCCGCTGCTGATGCTGCCGTGGTCGGCCCTGCTGCTGCCATTGCTGGCGCGGCTGCGGCCGCTGTGGCGGGATCCGGCCGACCGTTACCTGCTGACCTGGGCCGGCTTCGTGCTGGTGTTCTTCAGCGCCTCGGGCACCAAGCTGCCGCACTACCTGCTGTACGGCCTGACGCCGCTGGCGATGCTGGCCGGGCGCCTGCTGACACAACCGCAGACCGAAGCCACGACCCGCTGGTCGAGCCCGATCGACCGCCTGGCCGAAGGCGCGCTGCTGGCCTGCCTGGCCGCCCTGCCCTTGCTGGCGCTGGTGATGGGCGATGCGGCGCAGGCCCGGCTGGCGACCTCGACACGGCCCGACGATGCGCTGCTGCGCCTGCTGCTGGCAGGGCCTGGCCTGCTCGACGGCGAGGCCGGACAGCGCCTGATGGCGCTCGCCGGCATCGGGGGCCTGCTGCTGGCCGGCGGCGCCTGGGCCGGCCTGCGCACCGCCCTGCGCCCGGCCGGGCCGCTGCTGGCCGGCCTGCTGCTGACGCTCGGCCTGACCCAGGTCGTGCTGCCCTGGTGGGGCGAGCGGCTGCAAGGCCCCGTGCGCGACCTGGCGCTGGCGGCGCGCCGGCTCGGTCTGGGCGGGCAAGACGAGCGCGCGCCGACGGGGCGCAGCGGCGTCGTCCAGTGGGGCCTGCACCAACCGAGCTTCGCGCTCTACCTCGGCCGCCCGGTGCCGCGCCGCGCGCCGCTGGCCGGCGAGGTCGCGTTGGTGCGCCAGGACCGCCTCGCGCGCCTGCTGGCCGACGCCGGCACACCCCCGGGCGAAGCGCCGCGGGTGCTGGCCGAGACACGGGGCTACGCGCTGATCCGCTGGCCGGACGATGCGCCGCCACGATGACGCCGGCAGTGCCGTCCTCGTGACGGTCGTGCTGATCGTGCTGGGCTACGCCGCGCTGCGGCTGGTCACGCTGCTGCTGGCGCTGGCCGCCGGTGACGTCGGCCTGCACGTCGACGAGGCCCAGTACTGGCACTGGTCGACGCAGCTGGCCTGGGGCTACTACTCCAAGCCACCGGCGATCGCCGTGCTGCTGGCCGGCAGCACGGCGCTGTTCGGCGATGGCGTGCTGACGGTCAAGTCGGTCGGGCTGCTGCTGTTCCCGCTGACCGGCGGCGTGCTGGGCCTGCTGGCGGGCCGGCTGGCGCGCGACAGCGGGCTCGCCGCACGGCCGGCCGCCGCCCTGGCCGCCGCGTTGTTCATGGCCAGCCCGCTGGCCGCCGTGCTGGGCCTGGCGGCGACCACCGACGCACCGCTGCTGCTGTGCTGGAGCCTGGCCACCGCGCTGCTGTGGCACCTGCGCCAGTCGAGCGCGGCCGGGCGGGCAACACCGGCGGGCTGGCTGGCGCTCGGCCTGGTCTGCGGCATCGGCCTGCTGTCGAAATACACCTTCGCGGCCTGGATCGCCGGCGCGTGGATCTGGTGCTGGCAGGACCGCGACGTGCTGTTCGCCGACCCCCGCAGCGCCCGGCGCGGACTGGCCGGCGCGGCCGCCGTCACGCTGGCGCTGCTGCTGCCGCACCTGGCCTGGAATGCGGCGATGGGCTGGCCGACGCTGCACCACACGGCCGAGATCACGGCCGTCGCACCGCGTGGCCTGGGCGATGGCGGCGGGTGGTCGACCTTGTGGCCGTCGATCGTGCGCAGCCTGATGGTGCCGCTGGGCGTGCTGGTGATGGCCGGGCCTGTCATCGTGCCGGTTTGCCGGCGGGCAATGGCCGGGCTGCGCCGGCGCGACACCGCGACCCGCTACCTGGTGACCCTGCACACGCCGCTGCTGCTGCTGGGCATGTTGCAGGCGCTGCGCGGCGTGGCGCAGCTCAACTGGGTTGCACCGGTGGTGCCCGGGCTGGTGCTGCTGCTGGCGCTGCGCACGGCCGATGCGTGGGCCGGCACGGCCGCCGTGTGGCGCCGACGGGTGCTGCTGCTCGCGCTGGCCCTGCAGACGGGGCTGTGCGCGGCCGTTCCACTGGCTCAGCCGATGAGCCAGGTCTGGCACATCCGTGTCGACCCCGAAGCGCCGGCCTTGCCGCGCCGGCTCGACCTGTGGGCCCGCATGCGCGGCTGGCCGCAGGCGCTGGCGACCCTGCGCCCGAGCGTTGCCGCCGCGCTGGCGCAGTCGCCCGATGCCGCGGTGGTGACGACCTCGCGCAGCGTCGTCGCGATCGCGGCCCACGCGTGGCGGGATCTGCCGGTGCCGTGGCGGGCCTGGTCGGCCGGCGGGCCCGCGCACAGCCACTACGAGCTGACCGCGCGCTGGCCCGGCCCGTTCGACCGGCCCGGGCCGGTGCTGGTGCTGGCCGACGCGCCGCTGCCCGCCGAGCTGCTGGCCCGGCTGGACGCGCCGGAACTGCTGGCCCGCGCCGATGCGCCAGCCGGCGGCCATTCGACCGTGACGCTGTGGTTGTGGCGTGCGCACGCCCGCCCTTGAGGAACACCATGCCCCGACAGCCCCGCCGCCCACGCCTTGCCGAAGCCCTGCGCTGGCTGCTGCTGACGCTCGCCGCCATCGCCGTCTTCACCACCTGGCCGGGCATCGACCTGGCCGTCAGCGCGGCGGCGATGCGCATCGGCGGTGACCCGGCTGACGGTGCGCCGGCCTGGGCCTGGGGCGAGCTGATGCTGGTGCAGGCGTCCTACTGGAGCGTGCCGACGCTGGGCCGTCTGAGCCTGCTGGCCGCCGTGCTGCTGTGGTGCCTGCCGCGCGAGCGCCTGACCGGGCGCCACGCCGCCACGCTGCGACGCTGGCGCGGCCGGGCGCCGTGGATCGTCGCGATGCTGGTGCTCGGCGTCTGGCTGGTCGTCAACGCCGGCTTCAAGGAACACTGGGGTCGGCCACGTCCGGCGGCGGTCACGGCGCTGGGCGGGGCGCAGCCGTTCCGCTCGATCGCACAGCCGTCGTCGCTGTGCGAGAGCAACTGCTCGTTCCCCAGCGGCCATGCCGCGCAGGGTTACGCGCTGATGGTCGTCGGCCTGCTGGGCGCCCCGCACCGGCGCCGCGCCTGGGCCCGCGCCGGCCTGGTCGCCGGCCTGCTGATCGGCACCGGCCGGGTGCTGCAGGGCGGGCATTTCCTCAGCGACATCGTGTTCGCCGGGCTGATGATCCAGGGCGTGGCGCTGCTGTTGCGCCAGCTGGCGGTGCGGCGCCGGTACGCGCGGCGGGTCATCAGCCAACCGTCACAAGGCCGTCACCTCGGCGCTCTACCCTGATCCGATGTCTGAGACGACCGACCCGAACACTCCGGCCGATGCGCCGGCCAAGCCGAACCTGCTCAACCGCGAGCGTTCGATCCTGGCCTTCAACCGGCGCGTGCTGGCGCAGGCCCGGCGCCACGACATCCCGCTGCTGGAGCGGCTGCGCTACATCTGCATCGTGTCGTCCAACATGGACGAGTTCTTCGAGGTCCGCTTCGCCGATGCGCTGGAGGCGGCCTCCGAGCCCGGCAGCGGCACCACGCACAGCGAGCTGGCCAAGGCGGCCGAGGAAGCCCATGCGCTGATCGACGAGCAGTACGCGCTGTTCAACGACGAGCTGATGCCGGCGCTGGCCGGCGAGGGCATCGTGCTGCTCAACCATGCCGAGCGCAACGAGGCGCAGCGGGCCTGGGTCGCGCAGTACTTCCAGCGCGAGGTCCAGCCGCTGCTGGTGCCGCTGGGCCTGGACCCGTCGCACCCCTTCCCGCAGGTCGCCAACAAGTCGCTGAACTTCATCGTGCAGCTCGGCGGGCTCGATGCCTACGGGCGCGAGAACGGCATCGCGATCGTCAAGGTGCCACGCGTGCTGCCGCGCGTCATCCGGCTGCCCGACCGCGTCAGCGACGGCCGGCAGGTCTTCGTCCAGCTGACCAGCGTGATCCGCGCCCACCTGGCCGAGCTGTTCCCGAGCCGCACGGTCGAGGCCTTCTCGCAGTTCCGCGTCACGCGCGACTCGGACCTCGATGTCGACGAGGACGAGGTCCAGAACCTGCGCACCGCCTTGCGCAGCGAACTGAGCGCACGCCACTTCGGCGAGGCGATCCGGCTGGAGGTCGTGCGCAGCTGCCCGACCGCGCTGAGCGATTTCCTGCTGACCCAGTTCGACCTGCCCGAGGCCGCGCTCTACCGCGTCAACGGCCCCGTCAACCTGGTGCGCATGAACGCGCTGATCGACCAGGTGCGCGGCAACGGCCACCGCTTCCGGGCGCATGAGCCGTCGTGGCCGAAGGCGTTGCCGCGCAACCGTTCGATCGTCGAGAACATCGCCGAACGCGACGTGCTGCTGCACCACCCCTTCGAGTCCTTCGAGCCGGTCGTGCAGTTCCTGCGCGAGGCGGTCGAGGATCCGAACGTGCTGGCGATCAAGCAGACGATCTACCGCACCGGCAGCGAGTCGGTGCTGATGGAGCTGCTGCTGGAGGCGGCCCGGCGCGGCAAGGAAGTGCTGGCCGTGGTCGAGCTGAAGGCCCGGTTCGACGAGGAAGCCAACATCAACTGGGCCGAGCGGCTGGAGGCCGTCGGCGCCCAGGTCGTCTACGGCATCGTCGGCCTGAAGACCCATGCCAAGCTGCTGCTGGTGACGCGCAAGCAGGGCCCGCGGATGGTCCGCTACGCCCACCTGTCGACCGGCAACTACAACCCGAAGACGGCGCGGCTCTACACCGACCTGGGCATGTTCACGGCCGACACCGAGATCACCACCGATGTCGAGGCCGTCTTCCAGCACCTGGCCAGCCTGAACCCGCTGCTGCCGACCAAGCGGCTGCTGGTCGCGCCGACCTCGTTGCAGGCGCAGCTCGTGGCGCTGCTCGACAAGGTCGGCGAGTCGGCCCGCAAGGGCAAGGTCGCCCGCGTGGTCGCCAAGTTCAACGCGCTGACCGACCCGGTGCTGATCGACGCGGTCGTGCGGGCCGGCCAGGCCGGTGCGTCCATCGACCTGATCGTGCGCGGCGCCTGCATGCTGGCCCCTGGCATCCCCGGCCAGACCGACAACGTGCGCGTGCGCTCGGTCGTCGGCCGCTTCCTCGAACACAGCCGGGTCTTCTATTTCCGCTGGGGTGATGGGCCGACACAGGAGGCGCTCTACCTCGGCAGCGCCGACTGGATGAGCCGCAACATGGAGCGCCGCATCGAGATCGCCTGGCCGGTGCGCGACCCGGACCTGCGCCAGCGTGTCATCGACGAGACCCTCGTGCCCTATCTGCACGACGACGTCGACGCCTGGGCGCTGCAGCCTGACGGCAGCTACGTGAAGGTCGGCGACGGCAGCGGCACGCACAGCGCCCAGCGGGCGCTGCAGCGGCGACACCGCTAGATCCCCTCAACCGTCTGGTCGCCACGATGCACGACGAACGCCCGCCGTCCGACCCGCCGGACGAGACCCGCAAGAGCCCTCGATCGCTCGACCAGGCGCTCGGCGTGGCCGCCCGTGGCGCCCTGAACGTGATGCGGGCGCTGTCGCCCAGCGAACTGGCGACGTTGCCCGGTCGAGGGCTGGACAAGCTGCGGGCGGTCCATGCCGCCAAGGCCGCACGCCGTCGGGGTCAGGCACCGGACTGGACGCTGCGCGGTGCCGTCGCCGAGGACCTGCCCCGGCTGGCCCGGCTGCAGGCGCTGGCGCAAGGCACGCAGGCCTCGTCCGATCCGGTCGACGAGCGTGCGCGGCAACGCCGGTGGCAGGCGATCGAGGCGGCTGGCGGGCAGGTCTGGCTGCTTGAATCGGCGGGCGAACTGGCCGGCGCCGCGACCTTCTTCCTGTTGCCCAGCCTGGCCCATGACGGCCAGCCGCTGGCGCTGCTGCAGGACCTGATCGTCGACCCGTCGGCGCGTGCGCGCGGCGTGGCGCGGCTGATGATCACCGAGCTGAGCCTGCACGCGCAGGCGCTCGGCGCGCGCCGGCTGGCGCTGTCGGTCGAACGTGGCGGGGCGGCCGTGCGGCAGGGTCGCGAAGGCCGCGACTACATCGAGCAGCTGACGGCGGTGAAGGCACCGGCGGCGGGCGGCTGAACCGCCCGATCCGGACCGGCGCCGTCAGGCCACCAGCACCAGCTCCAGGTCGCCGACCCGCGCCCAGGCCTGCTGTTCCTCGCGCAGCAGGTGCATGCAGCGCGGCTGCTCGCGGGCCCAGTCCGGGTCCAGCGTCAGGGTCGCGGTGCCTTCCTTCAGCGCGATCTGCGGCGGCTCGGTCAGCAGCTCGCCACGGGCATGGAAGAACAGCACCGCCAGCCGCAGTGCCAGCACCTGCGCGGCGCGTTGCGGGTCGGCCAGCAGGACCTCGATCTTGCGCAGCCCGCCGCGCTGGCCCAGCACCAGATCGGCCAGCCGGCGCTGCTGGCTCTGCGAGAAGCCCGGCGCGTCGACATGGGCCAGCAGGTAGGCGCTGTGGCGGTGGTGGTCGTGGTGCGAGATGCTCATGCCGATCTCGTGCAGCGCGGCCGCCCAGGCCAGCTCCTGACGGGCCTCGTGCGGGGGCGTCGGCACCATGCGGTCGTACAGCGCCAGCGTCAGCTCGCGCACCCGCGCGGCCTGGTCGAGGTCGACCTCGAAGCGGCGCTGCAGGTCGCGCACGGTCTCGTCGCGCCAGGTGGCACGGTCGTGGGCACGGGATGCGGCGATGCGCTCGGACAGGTCGAACACGACGCCCTGCCGCAGCGCGGCGCGGGTCGGGCGGATCTCGTCGATGCCGAACTGGCTGAACAGCGCCGCCAGGATCGCCAGCCCGCCGGGCAACACGGCGCGGCGTTCCTCGCGCAGGCCTTCGAGCTGCAGCAGCTGGACGGTGCCGGCGCGCACGCAGGCCTTCATGCACCAGCGCAGGCCGGCCTCGGTGATCGTGCCGTCGCTCTGGCCGTTGGCTTCGAGCAGGTCACCGACCGCACCGGCCGTGCCCGACGAACCCAGCACTTCCTTCCAGCGGAAACGCGTGAAGGCGCGGGTGGCTTCCTCGAACGCGGCACCGGCGGCGACCTGGGCATCGCGGAAGGCCGCATCGCTGCAACGCCCGTCGCCGAAGTAACGCTCCGACAGGCTGACGCTGCCGATCTGGAACGACTCGGCCAGCCGGGCCGATTCGCCCTCGCCGACGATCAGCTCGGTCGAACGCCCGCCGATGTCGATCACCAGCCGGGCATGGCCGGCCGGCTCCAGCCGCGACACGCCGACGTAGATCAGCCGGGCCTCCTCGCGGCCGGAGATGACCTCGATCGGAAAACCGAGCACCTGCTCGGCCTGGAACAGGAACTCGTCGCGGTTGCTGGCCTCGCGCAGCGTCTGCGTGGCGACCGCGCGCAGCTGCGTCGCGGGCAGCCCGCCGAGTCGCTGACGGAACCGCGCCAGGCAGGCCAACGCGCGTTCGACCGCGTCACGCGCCAGCCGGCCGTCGGCCCCCAGGCCACCACCGAGCCGCACGGTCTCCTTCAGGTAGGCGATGCGGCGGTACTGGCCGTCGCGGATCTGGGCCAGTTCGAGCCTGAAGCTGTTCGAGCCCATGTCGATCGCGGCGAGCACACCGCGCCACTGCTGGCCCTGCGGCTGGCCGCCCGTGGCGCTCTGCACGGTGTCCGCCGGGCGTGGGTCCTGGATCACCTCAGGCATTTTTCACCTCGGCAGGAAGGGCTGCGGCGGTCGCGGCGAAACGGGCCGCGATGGCGTTGGATCGTGTCATGGAATACGATGCATACGGTTTCTGACAGGCCCTGCGGCCGCGACGATTCGGCATCGTCTCATGTCTCGGATGACCGCTCGCCCACGCGAACGGGTGCTGCCTCACGCAGCGGCCGTCAGACCGCAGGAATGCGCATCCGGCCGGCCTTCCGGCCGGCGGCCCACGTTAGCGAGCGACGATGACGATCTCGTGGCATCACGTCTGGAAACGCTGGACCGGTCCGGGTGGGTGGAGCCGGCCGGCCCTGCTGCCCGATGGCAGTGGCGGCGTGCCTCGGGCACCGGCCGAATGGCGCGAGCTCGAAGCGCTGATGGCGCTCGGCGGCCCGCTGCTGACGACCCACCGGCTCGGCGAGGTCCGCTTCGTCGACCCGGCCATGCCGGCGGCCGGGCCGCAAGCCCTGCCGCTGCTGGCGTTCAGCCTCGGCAGCGATCGGCCCGACGCGCCGGCGGTGGCCTTCTTCGGCGGCGTGCACGGGCTCGAACGCATCGGCGCCCAGGTCGTGCTGGCGCACCTGCGCAGCCTGCTGATGCGGCTGCGCTGGGACGACGCGCTGCACCGCCAGCTGGCCGACCTGCGGCTGGTCTTCATGCCGATCGTCAACCCGGGCGGACTGTGGCTGGGCAGCCGCTGCAACCCCGACGGCATCGACCTGATGCGCAGCGCGCCGGTCGAGGCAGTCGACCCGGTCGCGCCGCTGGTCGGCGGGCACCGGCTCGGCCGCTTCCTGCCCTGGTTCCGCGGCGCGGTCGGCGCGCCGATGCCGGTCGAAGGCGCGGCGTTGTGCGCGTTGGTCGAGCAGCAGCTGTTCGGCCGACCGTTCGTGCTGAGCGTCGATTGCCATTCCGGCTACGGCGTCGACGACCGGCTGTGGTTCCCGTGGGCCGGCAGTCGCCAGCCTTATCCGCACCTGGCCGAGTTGCAGGCGCTGGGCGACATCCTCGACCAGAGCCTGCTGCACCACGACTACCGGCTGGAGCCGCAGTGCCGCGAGTACCTGACCCATGGCGACCTGTGGGACCACCTGGCGCAGCGCGCCGCGCAGCGAACGGACGGTGGCGTGTTCCTGCCCCTGACGCTGGAGATGGGCTCGTGGCGCTGGGTGCGCCAGAACCCCCGCCAGCTGCTGCGCCGCGACGGCCTGTTCAACCCGCTGGCCGAACACCGCCGCGAACGGGTGCTGCGCCGTCATCTGGCCGGACTGGACTTCATGATCCGCGCCGCCGCGAGCTGGCAGCACTGGCTGCCGACGGAGGACGGTGAACGTCAGGCCTTGCAGCAGCGGGCACTCGTGCGCTGGTACGGCGCGACCCGCCGGTGAGGTCGCCCGCGCCCGATCCCGCCGACGTCGCACCCGCCTGGCTGCTGGTGCGTGGTCTGAGCCGCTCGGCGGCGCACTGGGGTGACCTGCCGCAGCGCCTGCAGTCGGCGCTGCGCGAGCGGGTCCACCGGGACGCGCGCGTGGTCTGCCTCGACCTGCCCGGCAATGGCACGCGCTGGCGCGAACGCAGCCCCGCGTCCGTGCCGGCCCTGGCCGCGGACCTGCGCCGGCAGTGGCAGGCACAGGCCGGTGCCGACGCGGTCGGCGCGCTGCACCTGCTGGCGCTGTCGATGGGCGGGATGGTGGCGCTGGAATGGGCCCGACGGCATCCGGACGAGCTCGCCAGCCTGACGCTGGTCAACAGCAGCCTGGGTGGCCTGGCACCGCTGCACTGGCGCATGCGGCCGATGGCATGGCCGACGCTGTTGCGGCTGCTGGCCTGGCCGGCCAGCGCGCGGACCTGCGAAGGTGCGCTGCACCGGCTGACCAGCCGCGACACCGGGTCGTTCGAGGCCACCGTGACGTGGTGGACCGCCCTGCGCGAGGCCGAGCCGGTGAGCCGCCTGAACGTGCTGCGCCAGCTGCTGGCCGCTGCCCGCTACCGGCTGGGTGCCGGTGAACTGCGCCGCCTGCGCGTGCCGTTGCAGGTGCTGTGCAGCGACGGTGACGCGCTGGTCGACCCGCGCTGCTCGGCCCACCTGTCAGCCGCCACCGGCGCGCCGCTGCATCGACACCCGGACGCCGGCCACGACCTGCCGCTGGACGCGCCGGACTGGCTGATCGAGCGGACGATCCAGCGGACGATCGAGCGGACGATCGCCGCCCGATCCGAGCTCAGGTCGCCTTGACGCGCGTCGCCGCACGGCGGGCTGCCGGCTTGGACGGCACGGCCTTCTTCTCGGCCCGGATCACGGCCTGGGGCGCGGCCGGAGGAGCGGCCTTGGCAGACTTGCTCGCCTTGACCGGCTTGGCGGGCTTGACCGGCTTGGCGGCCTTCGCCGTCTTCGCTGCCTTCGGGGCCTTGGGAGCCTTCTCGGCCTTCTCGGTCTTTTCAACCTTTTCAACCTTGCCCGCCTCGCTGCCCTTGGGCCGACCGGTCTTCAGCGGCGGCACGGCCTTCAAGACGGCCAGCAGGCTGTCGTCGGCCAGGGCGACCAGCGCGGCGACGCCGGCACGCAGCAGCTCGCTCTTCTTGACCGGATGACCCAGCCCCAGCGAACGGCGCTTCAGCGCGTCGAGCTGCGCGTACTCAAGCTCGGGCATCGTGTAGCTGTCGCGCACCAGCTTGACCTTGGCCTCGGCCGCGGCCGGTGCCTGGACAGGCGCTGCGACCGCCACAGCGGCCTCGGGCGCGGCGCGGCGCCGGCGAGGTGCCTTGGGCGCGGGGCTCGGGGACAACGGTGCGGGGCTGTTCATGGCATTCTCCTGAAAACGGTATAAACAGTATAGGCCGTTGTTCGGAGAAGCCGCTTCAGTCACCGCCGTCGCGTCGGCGGATCAGCGTGATGACCGCCGCCAGCACGGTCAGGCCGAGGATCAGGCCGACCACGATCCAGAAGCCGTGTGCGTTCTCGGCCAGCGGAATGCCGCCGACGTTCATGCCCAGCAGGCCGGCGATGATGTTGATCGGCAGCGCCAGCACCGTCACGATGGTCAGCACGAACAGGCTGCGGCTGGTCTCCTCGTTGATGCGCGCGGCGACCTCTTCCTGCAGCAGCTTGACGCGCTCCTGCAGCGCCACCATGTCGCGCAGCACGACCGAGAACTCCTCGGTCGCGTCGCGCAGGCCCTGGGTGTCGCGTTCGTCCATCCAGGCCGGCGGGTGCTGCAGCAGCCGGAACAGCGCCGCCGGCTCTGGCAGCAGCAGCCGCTGCAGCCGCACCAGCAGGCGCCGCAAGGCCCCGAGCCGGGCGCGCTTGTGGTCCAGCCGGCCGGCCAGGAAACGGTCCTCGATGTCGTCGACCCGGGCGGTGATCTGGCGCACCAGGTCGACCAGCATGTCGCCCTGATGGCGCAGCAGCTGGGCCAGCAGGTCGGGGCTGGAACGCACCGGCTCGCCGCCGCGCACGGCGCGCCGCAGCTGGTCGATCGAACGCAGTGGCTTGCGCCGGCCGGTGACGATCAGGCGCCGGTGCAGGCAGATCAGCAGCGTCGCGGTGTCGGACGGCTCGAACGAGAAGTCGAACTGCAGGTCGTTGACGACCGCCAGCAGCACGTCGTCGACGCGCTCCAGACGGGTCGAGTTCAGACCGCCGCGCAAGCTCTCGAAGAAGGCATCGGGCAGGCCGCCGTGGGTCTGCAGCCAGGCCTGCGACTGGTTGTCGGCGAAGTTGAAGTGCAGCCACAGCAGGCCGGGCGACGGCGCGTCGTCATCGAGCGTCGCGGTGGTGGCCAGCCAGGCGGCGGCCTCGTGCGCGTCGATCGGCAGGCCGGCGGAACCCTCGTCGGCATCGTCACCCGCAGCCGGCGGGAAGCGGTAGGCGCAGATCAGGCCGGCATCGTCGATGGCGGTGCTGCTGGCACGGGCGGCGGGGATCGGCGGCAAGGTCGGCATGGGCCGGGATTCTCGTGCTGACCGGCCTTGCCGGCGATGCGTGGTCATCGGGCCACGTCATCGAACCGTCACGACGCCATCAAGCGGCCGTCATGCGGGGCCGTGACCATGCCCCGCATGGACATGTCCCCGACCCTGCTGATGCGTGCGGCGCTGGCGCCCGAACCGCCCGAAGGCCTGCCCGACGGCGCGCGCCGGCTGAAGGTGCGCAGCGTCTTCATCTCCGACGTCCACCTGGGCACGCCCGGGTGCCAGGCCGAGGCGCTGCTGGACTTCCTGCGTTGTGTCGAGTGCGAACAGCTCTACCTGGTCGGCGACATCATCGACGGCTGGCAATTGCGGCGTCGCTGGCACTGGCCGCAGGCCCACAACGACGTCGTGCAGAAGCTGCTGCGGCGGGTCCGCAAGGGCACGCGGGTGATCTTCGTGCCGGGCAACCACGACGAGTTCGCGCGGCGCTACATCGGCCATCACTTCGGCGGCATCGAGGTGGTCGAGGACGTCATCCACCGCACCGCCGACGGCCGGCGCTACTGGGTCACGCACGGTGACCTGTTCGACGGCGTGGTGCAGTGCGCGCGCTGGCTGGCGCTGGTCGGCGACCGGCTCTACGACGCGGCGCTGCGGCTGAACCGCCACCTGAACTCGCTGCGGGCGCGGCTGGGGCTGCCCTACTGGTCGCTGTCGCGCTACCTGAAGCTGAAGGTCAAGCGGGCGGTGAGCTTCATCGGCGACTTCGAGACCGCCGTGGCGCGGGAGGCGCGCCGGCGTGGCGTCGACGGCGTGATCTGCGGCCACATCCACCATGCCGAGCTGCGCGACATCGATGGCGTGGTCTACGCCAACGACGGCGACTGGGTCGAGAGCCTGACCGCGCTGGTCGAACACGCCGACGGCCGGCTGGAGGTGGTCGACTGGTCCGAGGAACTGCGCCTGCGGGCCAGCCGACCGGCCGCCGCGATCGCCGCGACGGCCTGAGCGCGGACGCCTTACTTCAGCAGGCCTTCGGCCTTCAGGGCCGCCTGCACGGCCGGACGGGCGGCGATGCGGCCGCGCAGCGCCACGAGGTTGGCCAGGCCCGAGATGTCGACGCCGACGTACTGGCCCCAGCCCGAGACGACGAACAGGTAGATGTCGGCCACGCTGTAGCCCGAGGCCAGCAGGTAGTCGCGGCCTTCGAGCTGCGCGTTGACCCAGGCCAGCCGGTCGCCCAGGCGCTGGCGGGCGATGGTCTTGTAGTCATCGGGTGTGCCCGGCGTGAACAGCGGCGAGAAACCCTTGTGCAGCTCGCTGGTGATGAAGTTCAGCCACTCCATCAGCTGGTAGCGCTCCAGCGTGCCGGCGGCCGGCGCCAGCTTGGTGGCCGGGGCCTGGTCGGCGATGTACTGGACGATCGCCGGGCCTTCGGTCAGGCGCACGCCGTTGTCGAGTTCCAGCACGGGCACCTGGCCCTTGGAGTTGATCGCCAGGAAGTCGCTGCCATCGGCAAGCTTCTTGGTCTTGGTGCTGGCCAGCAGGGCCTCGAAGGCCAGACCGGCCTCGTGCAGCGCGATGTGGGGTGACAGGGAGCAGGCGCCGGGGCTGTAGTAGAGCTTCATGCAGGTTCTCCAGGTGGATTCTTGGTCCGACGTCGCGTCAAAGGCGACGGGGCCGGACGGTACACGCTCGCGCGCACGGCGTCAGCGCCCGCCTGCTGACGACACCGTTCAAGGCGCTGCAACGCGGCAGGCCCGCAACCCGACCGGGTGAGCCTGAATCGCGGATTCATCGGCGTAAACGCTGGTAAGGAGCGGTGACATCCCGGTCACGAACGCGCACGGCGGGTCCGACAGCCTTAGGATATGGGAAAGCATTCCATTTGTGGCCGCTTTGTCCCCCTTCCACCACCGGAGTCCTTCATGTCCAAGACCCTGATCGCCCTGCTCGTCGCCTCCAGCCTGATGGTCATCGGCCAGGCACAGGCCCGCAACTCGTCGAGCGGCTCGTCCGGCGGTTCGTCGTCGAGCAGCACCAGCTCGTCGAGCAAGTCCTCGGGTGGCAGCAAGTCCGAGAGCAAGTCGGAAAGCCGCTCCGAGAACCGTTCGGAAAGCCGCTCCGGCGAACGTTCCGGCCGCGACAGCGCCAAGTCGGAGAGTGGCGAACACCGCGGCGGCGACGACCATGGCCGTCACCACGGCGAACACCATGGCGACCACCACGGCCTGCGCGGCCTGCTGGCCACCAACCCGACGGTCAGCGCCGACAAGACGACGCTGGAATCGGCGATCGCCAAGTACCGCGCCGACAAGGCCGCCAACGCGACCGATGCGGTGCTGCAGGCCGACCGTGACGCGGTCGCCGCCGCCCGCACCAAGCTGCGCGCCGACTACGAGGCGCTGCGCGCCAAGATCGCCGCCGACCCGGGCATCAAGGACGACCGCGCCGCGCTGAAGACCGAACACGAGACGCTGGAGAAGGCCGAGGCCGCGCTGGCCGCCGCCAAGGCCAACCCGGCCACCAGCGCCGCCGACCTGGCCGCCGCGCAGAAGGCGGTCGACACCGCCCGCACCGCGCTGGCCGCCGCCCGCGCCGAACTGCTGGCCGACCTGAAGGCGATCGTCGACGCGCCGCTGGTGGCGGCCACGCCGGCCCCGACCACGCCGGTGACCACGACGCCGGTCACCACGCCGGTCGCCCCGAGCCTGCCGGCCTCGTCGGCGATCTGATCGTCACCTGACGATCGAGCCGCACGCCGCGTGACGGCCCGGATGGGCAGCACGCGGCGTCGCGGCGAAGATGGGGCGATGAACGACATCGACCTGCAAGGCTGCCTGGCCTTCATCCGCGAGGCCGAGCGCCTCAAGAGCGTGCTGCGCAGCGCGCACACCTCCACCGGCCGGCACGAGAGCACGGCCGAGCACACCTGGCGCCTGTGCCTGATGGCGATGGTGTTCGCGCCCCATCTGCATGCGGACGGCGCGGCCCCGCTGGACCTGGCGCAGGTGCTGCGCCTGTGCGTGATCCACGACCTCGGCGAGGCGATCTCCGGCGACATCCCGGCGGTCGAGCAGGCCGCCGTGCCGGACAAGTCCGAGCGCGAACGCGCCGACCTGCTGACGCTGATGGCGCCGCTGCCGGTCGCCCTGCGCGACGAGTTCCTGGCGCTGTGGGAAGACTACGAACACGCCCGCACGCCCGAGGCGCGCGCGGTCAAGGCGCTCGACAAGCTCGAGACCATCCTGCAGCACAACCAGGGCGCCAATCCGGCCTCGTTCGACTACGCCTTCAACCTGGTCTACGGCCGCAAGGCAACCGCCGGGCACCCGCTGATCGAGCGCATCCGCGCGCAGGTCGACGAGGACACGCGCCGCCATGCGGCGGCGCGGGGTCAGCTCGATCGGGGTTGAAGGGTCAGAACGTTTCCCAGCTGTCGTCGGCGGCTGCGGCGGTCGACAGGGCCGGTGCACTGGGCAGCGGCTCGACGGCGGCCGGCTTGCGCGGCGCGACGGCCCGGGGTTCGGCCTTGGCAACCGGCCGGCTGACCGGCGCCGGGGTGTGCCGGGGCGCAGCGGCCGGTGTCACGGCGGCAGGGCTGACCGCGACCGGCATGACGGCGGCATGTGCCGACGCCCCCCCGCCAGCTGGAACACCGCGACGGTCTGCACCAGCGCCTGGGCCTGCGCCTTCAGGCTCTCGGCCGCCGCCGCGCTCTGCTCGACCAGCGCGGCGTTCTGCTGGGTGACGTGGTCCATCTGCGTGACGGCCTGGCCGACCTGGCTGACGCCGCTGCTCTGCTCGCTCGACGCGGCGCTGATCTCGCCGACGATGTCGGTGACGCGGCGGATCGCGCCGACGATCTCGTCCATCGTCTGACCGGCCTGGTCGACCAGCGTGGTGCCCTGCTCGACCTGCTCGACGCTGGCGGTGATCAGCGACTTGATCTCCTTGGCCGCACCGGCGCTGCGCTGGGCCAGCGTGCGGACCTCGGCGGCGACGACCGCGAAGCCGCGGCCCTGTTCGCCGGCACGGGCCGCTTCCACGGCGGCGTTCAGCGCCAGGATGTTGGTCTGGAAGGCGATGCCGTCGATGACGCTGATGATGTCGGCGATCTTCTTGGAGCTGTCGTTGATCGACTTCATCGTGTCGACCACCCGGCCCACCACCTCGCCGCCACGGCCGGCGACGTCCGATGCGCCCTGCGCCAGCTGGTTGGCCTGGCGGGCGTTGTCGGCGTTGCTGCGCACGGTCGTGCCCAGCTCTTCCATCGTCGCGGCGGTCTGCTGCAGCGCGCTGGCCTGTTCCTCGGTGCGCTGGCTCAGGTCGGCATTGCCCTGCGCGATCTGCGAGCTGGCGGTGGCCACGCTCTCGGCATTGCCACGCACGTTGGCCACCACGCCGCTCAGCGATGCCTGCATGCGCGCCAGGCTGGCCATCACGCTGTGCTGGTCGCCGGGGCGGACGCGGATGCTGCGGGTCAGGTCCGAATCGGCGACGGCCTGCAGCGCCTCGGCCACCTCGGCGGGTTCGGCCCCCAGTTCGTCGACGACGCCGCGCACCACCAGCGTGGCCAGACCGGCTGCCAGCGCCAGCGAGACCAGCGCGAAGCCGATCAGCAGGTTGCGGGCGGTCGCGTAGGCCGACAGCGCCTCGGCGTACTGCGCCTGGTTCTGCTCGTCCTGGAACTTCAGGTAGTCGGTGATCGCCGCCTGCCAGGCGTCGGAAGCCTTGCCGCCCGGGCCGACCAGCAGGTTGATGGCCTCGCCGACATCGGCCGAGATCGCCAGCGAGATGATCTTGTCGTTGAGCGGATGGGCGACGTCCCGCGCCTCGTCGACGGCCTTCAGCCGTGCCATGCCAGCCTCGGTCGCCGGCATGCCCTTCAAGGTCTCGCGGGCCTCGTCGTAGCTGGTCCGGGCCGCCTGGATCTTCTGGCGCTCCAGACCGCGCTTGAACGGGTCGTAGATCAGCATCATCGATCGCATGCTGCGGGTGATCACGGACACCGAATCGTTCATGCGCACGCCCAGCTGCTGCTTGACGTTGTTGTCCTTGACGATGTCGTCGAGGTTGCTCTGGACCTCGCGCAGCTGGAACAGCGCCAGCCCGCTCGCCAGCAGGGACATGAACACGATCGCGCCGAAGGCGAGGAACAGGCGTGTGGACAGTCGGAGGGTGTTGCGTTTCACGTGGCAGTCCGGTTTGTAAGGGTCGTGAACATCGGCGAGTCGACGACCGGGCCTGCGGCACGGGGCCGATGGCATCAGTCGCTGTCGTTCATCGTAGGAACGGCACCCCCAGGCCCAAGGCCGGAAGAACGGCGCGTTGACCGGCCAAATCGGCGCCGGATACAGATGAGAACTCGTGCGCCTGCGGGCGTTGTCAAGATGCAGCAGCCGCACCTCGCCGATCGATCGGCCGCTGAAAATGCACAAACCCGCAAACACCGCCGTGAAGAGCCCGACCGTGATCGCCCTGTCCCTGTTCGTTTCCCGCAGCGCCAGCCTGCTGTGTGCGCTGGCGCTGGCGGCCTGCGGCGGCGGACCGTCGGGCGGGGGCGGTGGGGGCGGAGGGGGCGGCTCGACCGGCACGGCGGGCGAGGCCTTCGCGCTCAGCGTGACGCACCACGGCGACGGCACGTTCTACGACTACAGCGCCAGCGCGGTCGCCTTCCCGTCGACGGCCGGCGCCTGCAGCTACGGCGCGGTCGACGACCGCATGATCGCGGCGATGAACCTGACCGACTACGCCGGCAGCGCCGCCTGCGGGGCCCAGCTGGTCGTGACCGGACCGAACGGCCCGGTGACGGTGCGCGTGGTCGACGTCTGCCCCGAATGCGCCCCCGGCGACGTCGACCTGAGCGCCGAGGCCTTCGCCCGCATCGCCCGGCCGATCGACGGCCGCGTGACGGTCAGCTGGCGCGCCGAACCGGCCAGCGTCAGCGGCCCGGTCAGCTACCGCTACAAGGAAGGCAGCAGCCGCTGGTGGACGGCGATCCAGGTGCGCAACCACCGCCTGCCGATCGCCCGGCTGGAGATCCGCCCGAGCGGCTCGGGCGACTGGATCCCGGTCGAACGCACGGCCTACAACTACTTCGTCCACGACCAGCCCGTGCCGGACGGCCCGCTCGACGTGCGCGTGACGGCCAGCGACGGCTCGATGCTGCAGGACACCCTGCCGGTGCCGCAGTCCGGCCTGGTCACCAGCGGTCGCGGCCAGTTCCCCTGACGCGCCCGGGTCCGGGCCCGGAAAAGCTGCACGGCTTCGGGTCTTTCTGGATCCAGATCAAGGCAGCGTGCGGCTTCGAGCGGGCAAGATCGGGTTTCCGGTTCAGTAGTTCGCCGGTCCACCCGACACGACCCTCCGCCGACCTGCCCCTTGCCGCCCGCATCGACCGCACCGTCCCGGCTCGCCCCGCCCCGGCGCGCCTGGCAGGCCATCCCGCCGAACGCGCGGCCCTGGCTGACGGGCCTGCTGGCCACGCTGATCGTCGGGCTGCTGCTGGCGATGATCGACCGCACCGAGCGGGCCCACATCGAACATGACCAGCGCGCGATGGTGCTGGAGCGCCTGTCGCTGGTGCGGGTGCGGCTGGAGAGCCATCTCAACCACGTCATCTCGTCGGCCCGCAGCCTGGCGCTGGTCTACGCCACGCGGCCCGGCTTCAGCGAGGCCGAGTTCGTCGCGCTGGCGCGAGAGGCCTCCGAGCAGCACGACAGCCTCGTCAACATCGGCCTGATCCGCGGCACGGTGCTGCGCCAGATCTATCCGCTGGAAGGCAACCAGCGCGCCATCGGACTGGACATCCGCCAGACGCCCACGATGTGGCCGGCCTTCCAGCGCATGATGACGACGCGGGCCATCGTCATCGCCGGCCCGGTGGCGCTGGTGCAGGGCGGCACCGGCATCATCGTGCGCATCCCCGTGCACCGCGCCGAGCCCGGGCAGCCGCCGGGCAGCGGCGAGTTCCTCGGCGCCGTCAGCATCCCGCTGAATGCCGACAAGGTGTTCGCCGAGACGGGCCTGCCGGAACTCGAACAGGACTTCGTCGTTGCGCTGCGCGGCCGCGACGGCGCCGGCGCCCAGGGCGAGGTCTTCCGCGGCGACGCCGCCACCTTCGACCAGGCCCTGGCGCAGCAGGACATCGTGCTGCCCGGCGGCACCTGGCAGATCGCCGCCTACCCGCGCGACGACGCCCTGCCCGCCAGCGTGCAGCGGCTGCGGCTGGTGGGCCTGCTGATGTGCGCGATGGCCGGCCTGCTGGCCTTCAACCTGACCCGTCAGGCGCAGCGCCGGGCCGAATCCGATGCCCGCCTGAAGGCCGCCAACCAGCGCCTGCAGACGGTGCTGCAGACCGTCCCCGACCTGATGTTCGAGATGGACCGCGACGGCCGCTACCTCGACGTCTGGCCCGGCCGGGATCCGGACCTGCTGGTGGTCGACCGCGACCGCCTGAAGGGCCGCACCGTCGCCGAGGTCATGCCGCCCGAGGCCGCCGCGTCGGTGATGCAGACGCTGGCCGAGGCCGAGGCCGAGGGCCGCTCGCGCGGTCGCCGCATCGCGCTGAGGTTGCCGAACGGCGAATACCACTTCGAGCTGTCGGCGGCGCTCAACGACGTTGACCACGACGCGGACCACGACACGGACCACGAGGCCGGCCACGACGCCCGCTTCATCGTGCTGTCGCGCGACGTCACGCACCGGGTCCTGGCCGAACGCGAGCTGCGCATCGCCGCCACCGCGTTCGAGAGCCAGGACGGCATCATGATCGTCGACGCGCAGCACCGCATCGTGCGCGTCAACCAGGCCTTCACCGACATCACCGGCTATGGCGCCGACGAGGTCGTCGGCCAGACGCCGAAGCTGCTGCGCTCGGGCCGGCACGACGCGGCCTTCTACGCCGACATGTCGGCCCAGCTGGCGGCGACCGGACGCTGGTCGGGCGAGATCTGGAACCGCCGCAAGAACGGCGAGATCTTCCCCGAGTGGCTGACCATCACCGCCGTGCAGAGCCCGAACGGCGGCGAGCTGCAGTACATCGGTTCCTTCATCGACGTGACGCACCGCAAGCGGGTCGAGCAGGAGATCGAGCGGCTGGCCTTCCACGACCCGCTGACCGGCCTGCCCAATCGGCGGCTGCTGACCGACCGGCTGCATCACGCGCTGTCGGCCTGCGCGCGCAACCACCGCCGTGCCGCGCTGCTGTTCATCGACCTGGACAACTTCAAGAGCCTCAACGACACGCGCGGCCACGACGTCGGCGACCTGCTGCTGGTGGAGGTGGCGCGGCGCCTGACCGGCATCGTGCGCGAGATCGACACCGTCGCACGCCTCGGTGGCGACGAGTTCGTCGTGCTGATCGAGGATCTCGAACCGTCGGGCGACAGCGCCGCCGCCGCCGCGCTGGTGGTCGGCCAGAAGATCGGCGAGGCGGTCGCGCAACCCCACGTGCTGCGCGACGACACGCATGTCGCCACCTGCAGCGTCGGCATCCGCGTGTTCGAGCCGGGTGCGCGCGTCGAGGACCTGCTCAAGCACGCCGACACGGCGATGTACGCGGCCAAGACCGCCGGGCGCAACACCGTGCGCTTCTTCGATCCGGCGATGGAGGCTGCCCTGCAGCGCCGCACCCAGACCGAAGCCGGCCTGCGCCTGGCGTTGCAGCGCAACGAGTTCGAGCTGCACGCGCAGATCCAGGTCGACACCGACAACCGCCCGATCGGCGCCGAGGCGCTGCTGCGCTGGCATCACCCGGAGCGCGGCCTGGTCGCGCCGGCCGAGTTCATCGGCCTGGCCGAGGATGTCGGCCTGATCGTGCCGATCGGCCAGTGGGTGCTGCAGCGCGCGGCGGCGCAGCTCAAGGCCTGGCAGGACCGCCCGGTGCTGGGCCGCCTGTCGCTGGCGGTCAACGTCAGCGCGCGGCAGCTGCACGACGCCAGCTTCGCCGAGATGGTGCGGCGCACGGTGGTCGAACACGGCATCGACCCGGCGCTGCTCAAGCTCGAGATCACCGAGAGCGCCGTGCTCGACGACGTCGACCAGGTGGTCGCGCTGATGCAGTCGCTCGGCCAGTCCGGCGTGCGCTTCTCGATGGACGACTTCGGCACCGGCTACTCGTCGCTGCAGTACCTCAAGCGCCTGCCGCTGTCGCAGCTGAAGATCGACCGCTCGTTCGTCTGCGACCTGGCCAGCGACCACAACGACCAGGCGATCGTGCGCACCATCATCGCGATGGCCCACACGATGAACCTCGACGTCATCGCCGAGGGCGTCGAGACCGAGCTGCAGCGCAGCCTGCTGATGGCCGCCGGCTGCTCGCGCTTCCAGGGCTACCTGATCGGCCGCCCGGTGCCGATGGCCGAGTTCGAGTCGCTGGTGGCGCGGCTGTCCGGGGCGGTGCGGGTCGACTGAGGCCGCGCCGGGCGCCGCAAGGTCGGCGAAAACCCCGTCGATATACTGCGCCGCACCCCTTGCAGCGCCCTTCCGGACACCCTCATGACCGCCCCCAAGTTCACCGGCTCGGACCAGTACGTCGCCACGCCCGACCTGATGCTCGCGGTCAATGCCGCGATCACGCTGCAGCGCCCGCTGCTGATCAAGGGCGAGCCCGGCACCGGCAAGACGCTGCTGGCCGAGGAGGTCGCCCGTTCGCTGGGCATGCCGCTGCTGCAGTGGCACATCAAGAGCACCACAAAGGCCCAGCAGGGCCTCTATGAATACGACGCGGTGAGCCGCCTGCGCGACTCGCAGCTGGCCCACGGCAACGACTCGGAGCGGGTCAGGGACATCCGCAACTACATCGTCAAGGGCACGCTGTGGCAGGCCTTCACGGCCGACCGGCCGGTGGCGCTGCTGATCGACGAGATCGACAAGGCCGACATCGAGTTCCCCAACGACCTGCTGCGCGAACTCGACCGCATGGAGTTCCATGTCTACGAGACCCGCGAGCTGATCCAGGCGCGCCATCGGCCGCTGGTCTTCATCACCAGCAACAACGAAAAGGAACTGCCGGACGCCTTCCTGCGCCGCTGCTTCTTCCACTACATCAAGTTCCCGGAGGCCGAGACGATGCGCCGCATCGTCGACGTCCACTTCCCGAGCCTGAAGCAGGACCTGCTGGCCGCCGCGCTGAAGAACTTCTACGACGTGCGCAACCTGCCCGGCCTGAAGAAGAAGCCGAGCACCAGCGAGCTGATCGACTGGCTCAAGCTGCTGGTCGCCGAGGACATCCCCGCCACCGCGCTGCACAGCGGCGACGACAAGGTGCAGATCCCGCCGCTGGTCGGCGCGCTGCTGAAGAACGAGCAGGACCTGACGCTGTTCGAGAAGCTCGTGTTCATGCAGGGCCGCAACCGCTGAACCTGACGACACCCGCCCGACCCACACACGACACGAGAGACGACCGCCCCATGGACCCCCAGATCAAGAACGCACTCGGCGAAGGCCTGGTCGATGCCCTCGGCTTCGTCGGCGGCGCCCTGGCCGGCGGCCTGCTGGCGCGCTGGCTCGGGCTGGACTTCCTGACCAACACGAGCTGGGACGCCAAGGCCATGTTCGGCATCGTGCTGGTCGGCCTCGGCGCCGGCCTGGGCAAGGCCGCCGCGCGCCGGCTGCTGCGCCGCGAGACGCCGGCCGAGGCGGCCGAACGCAGCGACCCGGCCGCGCCGAAGCTGTCGAAGAAGGCCGCGAAGAACGAGCGGCGCGACCAGCGCAAGCAGCGCTGAACGCCCGAGCGGAGCCGCCATGTCCAGCCCCAACGACACCGCCGCCTGGCCCGTCCACACCGCGCTGGCCGGCCAGCGCGTCAGCCTCGTGCCGCTGCAGGCCGGACACGGCCCGGCGCTGGCCGCCGAAGTCGCCGCGGCCGGGCTGGACCGGCTCTGGTACACGCTCGTGCCGCCGCCCGAACGCATGGACGCCGAGATCACGCGCCGCCTCGGCCTGCAGGCCGCCGGCTCGATGCGGCCCTACACCGTGCTGGACGCCGACGGCCGTCCGGCCGGCATGACGACCTACATGAACATCGACGCGGTCCACCGGCGGGTCGAGATCGGCTCGACCTGGCTGGCCCCGCGCGTGCAGCGCAGCGGCCTGAACACCGAGGCCAAGTGGCTGATGCTGCGCCATGCCTTCGAGACGCTCGGCTGCATCGCCGTCGAGTTCCGCACCCACCGCCTGAACCAGCAGAGCCGCCGCGCGATCGAGCGCCTGGGCGCGCAGCTCGACGGCATCCTGCGCCATCACCAGCGCACCGCCGACGGCCTGTTGCGCGACACCTGCGTCTACAGCATCGTCGCGCCCGAATGGCCGACCACCGACCGGCACCTGCGCTGGCTGATGGAACGGCCCCGGGCGGCCTGACCGGACCGCGCGCGCGCCCCACGCCGGGACGCGCGCGGGCACCGGCAACCCACGACCGGAGAGCCCCATGCCACGACACGCCCCCTACACGGTCGACACGCTGTGGCAGCTGCAGCGCCTGGGCACGCCCAGCCTGAGCCCGGACGGCAGCCGCGCGGTGGCCGCCGTGGCGCGGCCGGACATGGCGCACGACCGGCTGGTCTCCAGCCTGTGGGTGTTCCCGGTCGGCGCGACCGGCACGGCGGCACAGCCGCGTGCGCTGACCCAGTGCGGCAACGGCGACGGCCGGCCGGCCTGGAGCCCGCGCGGCGACCGCATCGCCTTCATCGCCCGGCGCGAGCAGCAAGGCCTGCGCGACGACGAGCCGCAGCTCTACCTGATCGACCCGGACGGCGGCGAGGCCCGCCGCGCCGTCCACCTGCCGACCGGCGTGACGGCCTTCCGCTGGTTCCCGGACGGCCGCCGCATCGCGCTGGTGTCGTGGCGCTGGCCCGACGCGATCGGCGCGAAGGCCCAGGCGCAGCGCATGCAGGCCGAACGCGAACGCGGGTCCTCGGCGCTGGTGACCGAGGAATCGATCTACCGCTGGTGGGACCGCACCCTGCCGATGGGTCGCGTGCCGCACCTGCTGGTGCTGGACCTGGCCAGCGGCCGGCTGCGCGACCTGTTCGAAGGCACGGCGCACGAACTGCCGCGCTTCGATCTGAACGAGAACGCCTTCGACATCTCGCCCGACGGCCGTCACATCGTCTACGTTCACGACCCGGCGCCGCACAAGCACCACGGCCATCCGCTGGCGCTGGCCCGCATCGACGTCGCCAGCGGCGCGGTGCAGGAGATCGCCCAGCATCCGGACTGGCACCTGGACGCGCCACGCCACAGCCCGGACGGCCAGCGCATCGCCTTCCTGGCCAGCCACCGCGGCCTGAAGTACACGATGCCGCCGCAGCTGGCGGTCTGGCAGGCCGAGGACGGCCGCTGGCAGGTCGAGAGCGCGCAGTGGGACCACGCGGTGCAGGCGCCGCTGCAATGGGACGAGGACGGCCAGTCGGTGCTGTTCACCGCCCAGGACCGGGGCGAGCAGCCGCTGTGGCGCTTCGACCTGGCCGACCGCCGCGCCGAGCGTCTGGTGCCGACCGGCTGGGTCGCCGGCTGGGACAAGAAGGCCGGCACGCTGGCCGTGGCGCTGGAAGGCGCCAGCCACCCGCCGCAGCTGTGGGCGCAATTGCCGGGACAGCCGCTGCGCCGCATCGAACGCCTGAACGACGACCTGCTGCGCCGCCACCGGCTGGCCCGCAGCGAGGTCGTGACCTTCGAGGGCGCGCTCGGCGATGCGGTCACGATGCGGCTGTTCTACCCGCCCGGCTTCGACCCGACCCGGCCGCATCCGGTCCTGCACCTGCTGCACGGCGGGCCGCATTCGGTCTACGGCGACAACTGGCACTGGCGCTGGAACGCGCATGTCTTCGCCGCCGCCGGCCATGTCGTCGCCTGCGTGAACTACCACGGCTCCAGCGGCTGGGGTTACGCCTTCCTCGACAGCATCACGCACCGCTGGGGCCAGCTGGAGGTGCAGGACATCGAGGCCGCCAGCGACTGGCTGCTGGCCCAGCCCTGGGCCGACCGGCGCCGCCTGCACGCGGCCGGCGGCAGCTACGGCGGCTGCCTGGCCGCCTGGCTCAACGGCGCCGGCCAGCCCGGGCGCTACGCCGCGCTGGTCTGCCATGCCGGCTGCTGGGACTGGCAAGCCATGTATGCCGACGATGCCTGGGAAACCCATGCGCGCGAGCTCGGCGCCGACTACTGGGACAACGCCGAGTTGATCGCCGTCCAGAGCCCTGCGAGCCTCGCCGGGCAGATGAACGTGCCGACCCTGGTCTCGCACGGCGCCCGCGACTGCCGCGTGCCCGATTCCCAGGGCTTCGCGTTCTACAACACCCTCAAGGCCCGAGGCGTGCCGGCCCGGCTGCTGTGGTTCCCCGATGAACACCACTGGATCGACGGCCCGCGCAACAGCCGTCTCTGGTATCGCGAGGTGCTGGACTGGCTGGCCCGCCATCCGGCCTGATCGACAGGACTCCCCATGACCCAAACCCTTGAGGCCGGCAGCGACGCGAGCGCCGCCAGCGCCGCCAGCGCCGCCAGCGTGGATTCCCGCACCGGCTGGACCCCGCCGCAGCCCGTCACGTTCACCGGCTCGGGCAGCGAGTACTTCCGCATCTGGATCGTCAACCTGCTGCTGATGCTGGTGACGGCCGGCATCTACTACCCCTGGGCCAAGGCCCGGCGGCTGCGCTACTTCCACGCCAACACGCGCATCGGCGACCACGCCTTCAGCTTCCACGGCGAAGGCCGCTCGATGCTGCGCGGCTTCGCGGTCATGGGGGCGCTGCTGTTGCTGGTCTCGCTCAGCGGCCAGTTCTCGCTGGGCCTGGGCCTGCTGGCGGCCTGGCTGCTGATCGTGGCCGCGCCGCTGCTGCTGCGGCTGTCGATGCAGTTCCGTCTGTCGCAGACCGGCTGGCGCGGGCTGCGCTTCTCGTTTCACGGCACGACCGGCGCGGCGGCCTGGGCGGCCTCGGCGTTCCTGGCGATCGGCTTCTACGTGCTGGCCGCGCCGACGCTGCAGGAGGCCCTGAAGTCGGAGCCGTCGCGCTGGGTCACGTTCCTGACCTTCGGGCTCGGCATCGCCATGCTGTGCCTCATGCCCTTCCTGCCGATGGCCCACCGCGCGCTGCTGGCCTACCGGCAGGGGAACATCCGGTATGCCGGCGCGAGCAGCAGCTTCTGCGCCTCGGTCGGTGCCTTCTACCGGCCCATCCTGCTCTGCATCCCGGTGGTCATCGTGTTCGGTCTGCTGGCCGTGCTGCTGGTCAGGTCGACGCGCGAGCCCTGGCTGGTGGTGCCGCTGACGGCGATGTATTCGATCGTCAGCCTGTCGATCTGGCGCGCCAGCATCCAGAACGCCGTCTGGACGGGCACGCGGATGCCGCAGGTCGAACTGCGCAGCACCCTCGGCATCGGCAAGCTGGCGGGGCGTTATGCCCTCAACTGCCTCGGCCTGATCGTCACGCTCGGCCTGTACTGGCCGTTCGCGGCGGTGGCCACCGCCCGGCTGAGGCTGGGCGCGGTCAGCGTGTCGTTCGGCCCGGACTTCGAACGGGGCATCGCCGACCCGGTCGCGGCGGTCGGCAATGCCGGCGGTGACGCGGCCGCCGACCTGACCGGCTTCGACCTCGGCCTCTGACACGTCCGTGAACGACGCCCCCGCGCTGTTCTACGACGGCCGCAGCCCGCGCGCGTGGCCGGTGCGGCTGCGCATCGCGGAGGGCCGGCTGCATGCGGATCCGGCCGAGCCGATCGAGCACGACGACGACCACGACCCCGCCCTGCCGCGCAGCTGGCCGCTGGACGGCCTGCACTGGCCCGAGCGCCAGCGCCACGGCCCGCGCCGCATGGATCTGCCCGACGGCACCAGCCTGCAGGCGGCCGACCCGGTGTCGTGGGACGAGCTGGCGCGGCAGGCCGGCCGGCACGACGGCCTGGTCGTGCGGCTGCAGCAGAGCTGGCGCGGCACCCTGGTGGCCCTGCTGCTGGTGGTGCTGACGCTCGCCGGCCTGCAGCGCTGGGGCGTGCCGGCGCTGGCCCGCGGCGTCACCGCGCTGTTGCCCGTCAGCATCGACCAGTCGCTGGGCGAACGCACGCTGGAGACGCTCGACGCCCAGATGTTCAAGCCCAGCCGCCTCGACGCGGCCGAGCAGGCACGGTTGCAGGCCGTGCTGGCCGAGGTGCTGGCCGGCACGCCGGTCGACCAGCCTGTCGACGCCCCTGTCCCGCGGCTGCTGCTGCGCGATGTCGGCCACCAGGCCAACGCCTGGGCCTTGCCGGACGGCAGCATCGTGCTGTCCGACGAGATGGTCCGGCTGATCGGGCACGACACACCGCCGGCCGAGCAGCGCGCCTTGTGGATCGGCCTGCTCGGCCATGAGCGCGGCCACGTCACGCACCGGCACGGCCTGACGATGCTGGTGCAGGTCAGCCTGACCAGCGCCCTGGGCACGCTGGTCTTCGGCGACATCAGCGGCCTGCTGGCCAGCGCGCCGCTGGTGCTGGGCCAGCTGGCCTGGTCACGCGAGGCCGAACGCGAGGCCGATGTCGCCGCGCTGGCGCAGCTGCGCGCGCACGGCCTGGACGGCGAGCCGATGGCGCGCCTGCTCGAACGGCTGCAGGCCCATGCGGACGCATCCGCCACGGCGGGTGATGGGCAGGGCGCGGCGGCCTGGCTGCTGTCGAGCCACCCGGACAGCGCCGAACGCATCGCCTGGTTCCGGCAGCCGCGCTGATCCACGGGCGACCGGCGACCGGCAACCCGCGGCGGGCGGTCGGGCCGTCGCCCGTCGTATCCTTCCGCCCCATGCTGATCGACTTCTTCTACACGCTGCGCAGCGCGAAGCTGAAGGTCTCGGTGACCGAGTTCCTGGCGCTGCTGGAGGCGCTGCGGGCCGGCGTGCTCGATGACGACGGCGGCCCGACGGTCGACAGGTTCTATCACCTCGCCCGGCTCGTGCTGGTCAAGGACGAGACCCAGTTCGACAAGTTCGACCGGGCCTTCGGCGCCTACTTCAAGGGCGTCGAGATGCTGACGGACTTCACCGCCGAGATCCCGCTGGACTGGCTGCGCCAGACGCTCGAACGCGAGCTCAGCCCCGAAGAGCGTGCCAAGCTCCAGGCGCTCGGCTGGGACGAGCTGATGGAGACGCTGAAGAAGCGACTCGAAGAACAGAAGGGCCGCCACGAGGGCGGCAGCAAGTGGATCGGCACCGGCGGCACCAGCCCGTTCGGCCACGGCGGCACCAACCCGCAGGGCATCCGGATCGGCGGCACCAGCCGCAACCGCAGCGCCGTCAAGGTCTGGGAACAGCGCGCCTACCGCGACTACGACGACACGGTCGAGCTGGGCACCCGCAACATCAAGGTCGCACTGCGCCGGCTGCGCCGCTTCGCGCGCGAGGGCGAGGCCACCGAGCTGGACCTGGATGGCACCATCGCCCGCACCGCCGCCAACGCCGGCATGCTCGACATCCACCTGGTGCCCGAGCGTCACAACCGCATCAAGGTGCTGCTGCTGATGGACGTCGGCGGCACGATGGACGACCACATCCAGCGCGTCGAGGAACTGTTCTCGGCCGCCAAGAGCGAGTTCAAGCACCTGGAGTTCTTCTACTTCCACAACTGCGTCTACGACCACCTGTGGAAGAACAACCGGCGCCGGCAGGCCGAGCGGACCCCCACCTGGGACGTGATCCGCAAGTTCAACAAGGACTGGAAGCTGGTCTTCGTCGGCGACGCGACGATGAGCCCCTACGAGATCCTGCAGGCCGGCGGCAGCGTCGAATACAACAACGCCGAGCCCGGCGCCGAATGGATCCAGCGACTCACCAACGCCTTCCCGCACCACGCCTGGATCAACCCCGAGCCGCCGGGCGTGTGGGACTACCGCCAGAGCATCTCGATCGTCCAGCAGCTGGTCCGGCAGCGCATGTACCCGCTGTCGCTGGCCGGTCTCGAACAGGCGATGCGCCAGCTTTCGAAGTGAGCGACACGCAGCCCTGGCGGCCCTGGGCCGCGCTGGCCCTGGGCCTCGTCACCGCGCTGAACGCCACGCCGCTGCAGGCGCAGGCGGTCGTGCCGCTGGAGACCGATCCCGGCCCGGCCCCCGTCGAGGCGGAGCCCGACGACACCGATGCCGCGCTGGAGGACACCCTCGGCGCCGAGCAGCGTGCGCAGGAGCAGCGCTACGTCACCTGGCAGCTGGAGATCCGCGGCGTCGACGCCGACCTGGCCGCGCTGCTGCGCCGCCACCTGGACCTGGCGCGCTACGAGTCGCTGGCCGAGGCCGAACGCATCACCCGCCTGGAGCTGACCCGGCTGATGGCCGCCGCGCCGGCGCAGTCGCGCAAGCTGCTGGAGACCGAGGGCTACTTCAATGCCCGCATCGGCTCGCACGCCGACGAGCCCGCGACGGCCCCGGCGGCCGGCAAGCCGCTGGCGCTGAAGGTCGTGCTCGACGTCGAGCCCGGCGTGCGCACCGAGGTCGGCGAGGTCCGCCTGGAGGTGCAGGGCCCCCTGTCGGTCGCCGCCGAGGCCGGCGATGCCGAGGCCCGCGAGCTGATCGAGCGGCTGCGCTCGAACTGGTCGTTGCCGCGTGGCAGCGCCTACACGCAGAAGGCCTGGGCCGATGCCAAGGCCGCGCTGATCGCCACCGCCCGCACGCAGGCCTATGCGGCCACGCAGCTCAGCGGCAGCGTCGCCCAGATCGACACCGCCGGCCAGCGCGCCGACCTGTTCATCGTGGTCGACAGCGGCCCGCGCTTCCGCTTCGGCGAGCTGCGCTTCGAGGGCCTGGACCACGTCCGGCCGGACGCCATCACCGCGCTGGTCAACTTCGACCCCGGCGAGCCGCTGCGCGAGCAGACGCTGCTCGACTTCCAGGACCGGCTGGTCAAGTCCAGCCTGTTCGACAACGTCAGCGTGCTCTACGAGCCCGATCCGGAACACGCCGATGCGATGCCGGTGACGGTGCGGGTCAGCGAACAGTCGCTGCAGCAGGCCACCTTCGGCGTCGGTGCATCGGACCTGAGCGGCCCGCGCATCACGCTCGAACACCTGCACCAGCGCATCGCCGGCTTCGGCTGGCAGGCCAAGACCAAGCTGCAGCTGGGCCGCACGGCGCAGTCGCTGTCGCTGGACCTGACCTCGCACCCGCAGCCCGGCCCCTACCGCAACCTGATCGGCGCGGCGCTGACGCGCACCGACGGCAGCGACCTGCGCGTCACCAACGAACGGCTGCGGCTGGGCCGCACGCAGGACACCGAGCGGATCGAGCGGCTCTACTTCGTCGAGTGGCAACGCGCGATGACGCGCGACCTCGACACCCACCTGCTGACCGACGACACCAAGGCCGCGACGCTCAACTACCACTGGGTCTGGCGTGACCTGGACCACCCGATCCTGCCGACCCGCGGCTTCAGCCTGTCGGCCGAGACCGCCGTCGGCCACTCCTATGCCAGCACCGACAAGAGCGGCTTCTTCGGCCGCACCACCGGCCGCCTGACCGGCTACTGGCCGCTCGGCGCGTCCTGGTACGGCCAGGGCCGCGTGCAGCTGGGCCAGGTGTTCGCGCGCGACCCCGTCGCCGTGCCCTTCACGCTGCTGTTCCGCGCCGGCGGCGACGACTCGGTGCGCGGCTACGGCTACCAGTCGCTCGGCCCGACCGACAGCAGCGGCACCGCCATCGGCGGCCGGGTGCTGGGCGCCGGCAGCATCGAGCTGGCGCGGCCGTTCTCGCGCCGAACGCCGGCCTGGTGGGGAGCCGTCTTCATCGACGCCGGCAACGCCGCCGAACGCTGGTCCGACTACAAGAACGCCTACGGCGCCGGCTTCGGCGTGCGCTGGCGCAGCCCCGTCGGACCGCTGCGCATCGACCTCGCCTACGGTGACCTCAGCCACCGCTGGCGCCTGCACTTCAACGTCGGCGTGACGTTCTGACCGGCCGTTCACCCATCCATGCCGATCGACGACACGCCGCGCCCCGACGCCCCGGGCACGCCCGACGCCACTGACCCGCCGCCGACCCGGCCGCGGCTGCGGCGGCGGCTGTGGGGCCACGGCCGCCAGCTGATCGGCGCGGCGCTGGCGCTGCTGCTGGCCGCCGCCGCGCTGCTGGCCAGCCTGCCGTTCAGCGCCACCGGCACGCGCTGGCTGCTGACCTGGGTCGCCCCGGCGCTCGGCCTGGAAGCCAGCGAACCCAGCGGCGCGCTGACCGACCGCGACTTCAGCCTGTCGCGCCTGGTCATCGAGCTGCAGCCCGGCCTGACGCTGGACCTCGAACAGCCGCGCTGGCAGGGCCTGCGCTGGCATTGGCGGGCGCGCGAGAACCCCGTGCCGGCCCACCTCGCGCTGCAGGCCGACAAGGTCACGGCCAGCCGCGCGACGCTGCGCGACAGCCGGCCGCACAACCCCGAACCGCTGCGCCTGCCGACCCATCTGGCGCTGCCGTTCGCGCTCGATGTCGAACGGGTCGAGCTGGCTGAACTGGCGCTGCCCGATCACCTGGCCCAGCCGCTGACCGCGTTGTCCGGGCGTCTGCGGCTGGACGCCGGCCCCCTCGGCGTCCACCGCGCCGATGCGCTGCAGGCCCGCTGGGACCGGCTGCAGCTCGGCGGCGGCAACCTGTCGATCCGGGCCGATGCACCGCTGATGCTGGGCGCCCACGCGACGCTGCGCCCGGCCGATCACACCGGCGAGCCCGGCGCCCCGGCGCTGCAGGACTGGGAGCTGCAGGTCAACGCCGACGGCCCGCTGGCCGACTTCCGCGTCGTCACGCAGCTGCGCGCGGCCGGGCAGTCGCTCGACGCCGCCGCGCGCATCCAGCCGACCCAGGCCATGCCGCTGACCGAGCTGCATGCCGACCTGAACGCGCTCGACCTCGGCGCGCTGGCCAGCGCCCTGCCCCGCACCGCGCTGACCGGCCGCGTCGACCTGCAGCTCGACGCCGACCCCGCCGGTCAGGCCCGGAACCAGAACCCGCTGCACCTGCAAGCCCGCCTGGACAACCCGCAGGCCGGCGCCTGGGCCGACCACCGCCTGCCGGTCCACCGGCTGCTGCTGGACGCCCGCAGCGACCTGCGTCAGGTCGACCAGGGCCGTGTCGGCGCGCTGCAGATGAGCCTGGGCACCCCGAAGTCGCCCGCCGGCACGCTGTCGGCGACCGGCCGCTGGTCGCTGGCCGGACGCGGCCCGGACCGCCGCGTCGCCATCGAGCTCGATGCCGACATCGCCGCGCTGCAGCCGCAACGCATCGTGCCGGCCAGCCCGGCGCTGCAGGTCGGCGGCCCGCTGGCGCTGCAGCTGGACCTGCCCTGGCCGGCCGAAGGCGTGGCCCCGCGCGGCCCGCAGGCGAAGGCCCGCACCAACCTGACCGGCCAGCTGATCGGCGCCGGCCTGCCGTCCGTCACGCTGGCGCTGGACGCCGAAGGCAGCCGCCAGCAGCTGCGCATCACCCGCCTGCAGGCCGATGCCGGCGGCGCCCGCCTGACCGCCAGCGGCACGCTGCAACGCAAGCCGGGGCAGGACGCGCTGCAATGGCGCAGCACGCTGCGCGACTTCGATCCGGCGATCTGGTGGCCGCGCCGCGCGCTGCAGGAACCCGCCGACGCGGTCGAGCGCCTGCTGGCCGCCGGCCCGCATCGCCTGAACGGCACCTTCGACGCCGACGTCGCCCTGCCCACCCAGGCCAGCCGCGACCTGGCCGGCCTGGGCCAGCTGCGCGGCCAGGCCCGGCTGGCGCTGCAACCCAGCGTCTGGGCCGGCGTGCCGCTGGCCGGTGCGCTGGAGCTGGACGGCACGCCGCAGGCCGCCTCGGCGCTGTCGCAGGCGCGCATGCGGCTGAACCTCGAACTCGGCCCGTCCGACCATCCGACCCGGCTGGCCCTGAACGGCGACATCGACCCGGTCGGCACCCGCGACCACTGGCAGTTCGAGACCGACAGCGCCGACCTGGCCGTCTTCAACCCGTGGCTGCGCCAGATCGACCCGGCCCAGACGCTGCTGCTGGCCGGCCGGGGCGATGCCGAGCTGACGCTCGACGGCCGCTGGCCGCAGCTGCGCAGCCGCGGCCGGCTGCAGATCCCCGAACTGAGCGGCAGCGGCATCGGCCGCCTGGCCGGTCTGCAGGGCCAGTGGCAGGTCGGCACCGCCACCGACGACCCGGTCGAGATCGACGGCGGCGTCGACGAGGCCGAACTCGCCGGCTGGCGCCTGCGCCGCGCCACGCTCAAGGCCACCGGCCGGGGCGAGGCGCATCAGTTGCACGTCCGCCTGGACGAGATGACGCGCCGGGCAGCGGTGGCCCCGACGAACACGAACACGGGCACGAGCACGAACGGCAACGCGAACGCCGCCGCCACGAACGCCCTGACCGCCCTGGCCGGCGAGCTCGACACCGCCGGCGGTTGGCAGATCGACCTGCGCAGCGCCCGCCTGGTCTGGCAGGGCCGCATCGACCGCTTCGAGCTGCGCGAGCGCGAGGCCCCGCGCAGCGCCACCGCCGCCAGCCTGACCGGCAACAGCAGCCTGCTGCCGCGCCCGCTGCGGCTGGTGCTGGACCCGACCCGCATCACGCTGGACCAGTCGCCCGACCGCACCGAGCTGACGCTGGGCGAGACCCGCGCGCACCTGGGCGACATCCACCTGGCGCTGCGCCGTTTCCTCTGGCAACAGGACCGCAGCGGCACGCAGACGACCGAACGCCTGAGCCTGCGCAGCGAGCTCGACGCGATCGAGGTGGCGCCGATCCTGCAGCGCACCCAGCCCGGCTTCGGCTGGGGCGGCGACCTGCGCATCGGCGGTCACATCGAGCTGCAGGCCACGCCCGAGCGCTACAGCCTAGACGCCAGCATCCACCGCGAGTCCGGCGACCTGCGCGTGACCGACCCGGACAACCCGAAGAACCCGCAGCGGCTGGGCCTGCAGGACCTGCGCCTGGCGCTGGTCGCCAAGGACGGCCTGTGGCGCCTGACCCAGCGCATCAGCGGCGGCAACCTCGGCCGGCTGGAGGGCGAACAGAGCCTGCAGGCCGGCGAGTCGGCCTGGTGGCCCGACCGCCAGTCGCGCGTCGACGGCCGCCTGGACCTGCAGATCGCCCAGCTCGGCAACTGGGGCCGCTGGTTGCCCGCCGGCTGGCGGCTGTCGGGCCGGCTGGCCGGCAACGCCCGCATCGCCGGCAAGCTCGGCGAACCCGAACTGAGCGGCGAACTGGTCGGCCAGCGCATCGCGGTGCGCAACCTGCTGCAGGGCGTCGACTGGAACGAGGCCCAGATGCAGGTCCGCTTCGACGGCTCGCGCGCCCGCATCGACCAGCTCAGCCTGCGCGCCGGCGAGGGCCGCGCGACGGCCACCGGCGAGCTGACGCTGGGCGACACGCCGCGCCTGACGCTGCAGGCCAAGGCCGACAAGTTCGCCGCGCTGCAGCGGGTCGACCGCCGCCTGGTCGTCAGCGGCGACGCGCTGCTCAAGCTCGACGCCCGCAGCACCGCGCTGACCGGCAGCCTGAAGGCCGACGAGGGCCGCATCGACTTCAGCAACGACGACGCCCCCAGCCTGGCCGACGACGTCGACGTCCAGCGCCCCGAGGAAGTGGCCGCCCGCGCCGCCGCCCAGCAGCGCGACCCGCGCGTCAACCAGTTCGACCTGCGCATGGACCTCGGGCCGTCCTTCATGCTCAAGGGTCGCGGCCTGAACACCCGCCTGACCGGCGACCTGCGTCTGACCAGCCCGGGCAGCAAGTACGCGCTGGCCGGCGTGATCCGCACCGACGAGGGCACCTACGCCGCCTACGGCCAGAAGCTGACGGTCGACCGCGGCGTCATCACCTTCATCGGCACGCCCGACAACCCGCGCCTGGACATCGAGGCGACCCGGTCCGACCTGGAAGACGTGCGCGTCGGCGTGCTGATCACCGGCACCGCCCAGGCCCCGCGCGTGCGCCTGTTCAGCAGCCCGACGATGACCGACACCGACAAGCTGTCCTGGCTGCTGCTCGGCCGCGCCTCCGACGGCCTCGGCCGCACCGACCTGGCCCTGCTGCAACGCGCCGCCTTCGCGCTGCTGAGCGGCGAACAGGACTCGCCGTCGCTGATCGAGCGCATCGGCCTGGACGAACTCTCGGTCCGCCAGAGCGACACCGGCGACACCCGCGAGACCGTCGTCACCCTCGGCAAACAACTCAGCCGCCGCTGGTTCGTCGGCTACGAACGCAGCCTCAACGCCGCCGCCGGCAACTGGCAACTCATCTACCGCGCCGCCCAACGCTTCACGCTGCGCGCCCTGTCGGGCAACGAAAACGCGCTCGACCTGATCTGGACCTGGAAGTGGGGCGAGGACGTGCTGCCACCGGATATCCAGCAGATTCCGCGGATGCTGCCGGGGCGGCGGACGGCGGTGCCGGCGTCGGGGGCGTCGTCGAGCGCGTCGCCTTGAGGCGCGCTTGCTGGAGTTCAAGAAGGGCGATTTAAGCCTGGCGCCGCAGCCCACGTAACCGGATCAAGGCCCGCGCGCAGTACACATAGGCGTATTCGGTGCGCAAGCTTTCGTGCAGCAAGTGGTTCAGCAGCGGAACGGACTTCAATGGTGGCGGCACATGCGCTGAATGCACCGGTCGCGGGGGCGCACCTCGTGATCCCTGAGCTTGTCACGCAAATGCCATCGTTGCCTCTCTTGGCAAGGTGGCGGACTGTCGACAGAATTGTTAGAGAACGCTGCTTTTGACAGCGATATTCGGACTGTATGAATATACAGTTTAAAGGGAGGAAGATCAGATGCGTCGAGCACATGAGTCACATCTTCCGGAGCCGATTAGGACGGCAGTTGTCGTGTTAGGCAACAGTATGGAGTCGTCTACAAAACGTTGGGCCATCAGAAAATAAAATCAATAGTGAGGCAACAATGAAATTTCAGCTTTCAGTCCCAGCAAACATAGTAGACAAGGAATTGCCTCGGTTTTTCCAGGGGTGGCGCTGGCACAACGACCCACCTCCGCCAATTGAGATTGATTTTAGAGGGTGCAACTTTCTTTCTCCGTACGCAGTCACCTTATTCGCCACATACATAATCTGGCTAAAAAAGACAAAAAAGAGATCAGTTCGAATTCACGTTGATCGCAAAAGCATTGCAGGAAACTATCTTGTCGAAACCGGCTTCTTTGAAGTACTAGGTGAAAAAGAGGACTCGCCGCCGGTTGCGCGACCAGACAGAACCGTGAAGCTCACACTCATTACAAATAGCTCAGAAATCCCCGCTTTTGCAGCAAAAGTAATGGATATACTAAAAATAGAAGACGAAGAGCTAGAAGGCGCCGTTAAGTATTCACTTATTGAGCTACTTAGGAATGTCGTGCAACATTCCGCCAGCGCGACAGGTGGAGTGGCCATGGCCCAATACTACCCAAACACCGGACTTGTGAATCTATGCGTGGCTGATACAGGGATGGGCGTAAGGGCAACCCTGAACGAGGCATATCCGGAGATTGATACCGATTTGAAAGCACTTAAACTAGCAACCCTCCCGCACGTATCAAGAACTTTTGGCCCATCGACATACTCCGCAATGCGGGACAATGCAGGCCTCGGCCTCTTCTTTATAAAGCAAATTGCATCACTATCGGGCGGAAGCTTCTTCTTGGGATCGAAAGAAGCCTTAATTGACCTATGGGGAGACAACGAAGGTAGACAGAAAAAACTGTATAAAATTGCGAAAAATGGGGGGTGGCCAGGTACGTTTGCATACCTGCAACTTAGACGGGACAGTATTTCGGAGTTTGACTCAATACTTACTGTGTGCCGCAAAATGGCCGCCGAAGCAAGAAAATACCCCGCAGAATTGGCGCTGGATTTTATCGAAGAAGTTCCAGATGTCCCAGATTTACTCGTTATAAAAATTGCTCAGTTTGAAGAAGATGTTGAGGCAGCCGCTCGCATCAGAGATAGCAATATTATACCAACCATTAATGCAGGGAGAATGATTGTCCTAGACTTCACCAAGGTTCGATTTGCGACTCAATCATTCGTGCACGCCTTGATGTACAAAGTCATTCGAGATGGTCAAAAAATTGGCTCAACTCTATCAATTGCAAACTGCTCAAACTCAACTAGAGAGGCTGTGATGGCCGTTGCCGCGTATGCCAAAGCCTCACCAGATGAGGCTTAGATCGACGCCTACCCGATTCTTGTGGAAACTAGATCCTATAACGCAGACGAAGTATACTTGCCAACCCCTGCCTACGCGCCACAGTCTAACTTTCGATTCAAATCGAACTTCAACACTAATCATAGCTTTGCCATTTTCATGGCCAGTGTTGGTGCCCTACGCGCTTCGCACTCCGGCGCCCGCTAACCTAGACGTTAGAACTCTATGCCCACCAGCTCAATGCTCTCCATCATCACGAGAAAAATCCTTACTTCTTGGTTGGTGCTACTCGTTCTGGCCGCATTGACAAAGATCGGGGTTCTTGCTTTGCTCGTACTCGCTCTAACTGGAGCAATGCCGTTTGTGCTCGCAATTCTCTGGCTAAGTCTTTCTGAGAAGGGGAAGGAGATCCGCGGTTGGTTCGAAGTCTGGCATTTGCGAGCGTTCGCTGTTGCCGCGCTGTTCGCATATGGAATTTATGGCCAAAAGTGGGCCGGAGACATCATTAACGAACTATTTAATTTAGATAGCAGGTACTTTGGCATCACGTCCGCAGTGCTAGCAGTATTATTCACGCCCTTTGGCCTTCTATACCGCACAGATGTCGTCGGCATCGCCTTCAATCTATTCGACATAACGACTACCTTGATAATTCCGTTCTACTTTATCTATTTCCTGGTCGCCAAGGGTGTCGAGGGCCGCGGAAGAAAGATAGGCTACCTTGTTCTTGTTGTAGTTGCGACCTCTGCAGTCTCTTGCCCTCGCTTACAACATTGCCAAGACGTTCAAGCCCGCGGTGAAGACTTTTGCCATATGGGCCGACTTCAATGAAAACCATCTCTGCACTGATCCGTGGGCATCCGATGCACAAGGCGTCGCATTCTTGGATGACGGACGGGTTCTCGGGTATTTCCCGCATGCAACTGACCACCAGTTCAAGGTCGTTACTTGCAACTATGCAAAAGAGTTCTGACCATTCAGTCAAGCGGAACGCCCCGCCGGCAAGCCGGCCTCTCGCCCCTCACCCCCAACGACAAGGGCATCCTCACCTGTCGAGCAAAACCAATCCCTGACGAATTGCGCAGCAATTCGCTTGGAAATGGTTTCTGAACCTATCTATCGCCGCGCCGGAACATCAGAAGGAACAAGGGTGCGGACTGCAAAACTACAACCGGTTTTTATTGCAGCTTCCGAGAGGTGTGAGTTGATGAGCGTCTGCAACCCCATCGTCGCACATCGGGACGGGAATGCCCCTTTCACTCGTTAGGCTTCATCAAACCAACACCTACGACCATGTCCATTGAAGAAGACGCATCAAAGGCCGCAATCGACTCAATTGGAAAAGTCGCTGGAGCGATCTACTCTGATGTGGCGAGCCCTGCAGCGAAGGAATTTGGAACTGCAATTGAGACCGTGTTCAAGATCGGCCTGTCGCCAGTCGCAATGCTCGGGTGGGGGTTCGAGCAATCCAAAGAGTGGCTACGAAAGAAGATTGAGAAGCGTTTGAGTGAAACCCCACCGGCATTCCGCACGTCACCTTCAAACCAGATCTCGATGCAGTCGATTACACAGATTGCGATGTCCCACGATGCTCCAGAATTGCGCGAATTGTATGCTGAACTTTTGCTAAAGGCCATGGACACTCGAACTAGAGACAACGTCCACCCTTCGTACATCTCCTTGATTTCGCAACTTACTCCACAGGAGGCTTTGATATTCGTGAGTTTTGGAGATCGATTCGCTCACGCGCTATTTGATGAGGATCGCAAGCCGCCTCATTTTGCCGCACCCGGCACAATCGAAGGGCAGTTCTCAAACTACTGTCGGGCACTGGGCTTTGGAAGCGAGTACCCCGTGCAGTTGTGGCTTGAGAATCTACAGCGTTTGAATTTGGTCTCCCTCGAAACTGTGACTGAAGTTGAGTACAAAAGGGCTGACGAAGACTCTCCGTCGCCTTGGGTCAGTAAGGACGAGCGCAGATTTTTGTACATGACCGAGTATGGCTCTGCATTTTTGAACGCATGCACCCCTCAAACTGTGCCGGATGAAGCCTAACCCTTCTACAAGGACTTCCCCGCGATCCGCTACCCCCGTGGCAGGGAATTGATCTCCAGACGACTTCTTCAAGCTGTGCGCCTTGAATCCACTTCACGTTCAGGAACAAACTGTCCAACTACAAACAGACACGTGACCCGTTACACGGCGTTGGTCCAGACACGACCGCTCAGCAAGACCGCGAGTTGCCGACCATTGTGGGCGTCATGTCCGTTGCCAAGGCAAAACCCACCAGCGCCGCCTCGCCTGCCTCGTCCACGCCATGCAGCGCGATAACGTTCTTGGCGAGATCGATCCCAACAAACACAATGGTCATGGCCACCCCCTTCCGAGAGGTGTGAGTTGATGAGCGTTTGCAACTCCATCATCGCGCATGGGGACGGGGTTGTCCCGTTCATTCGTTAGACATAGTATGGAGCGACAGTGGGTACACCAACGACGCAAACACAGAGCAGAAGTATGCGAATCAAATTCTCTGACATGATTCAGGTGATGCGGCACGCCAACCTTGCGATTGCTCTCATGTATTGCAGTGCTGCGTTCGCCTACGATCCCGTCGATTGCCTGGATGATATAGCGAAGGTGGATCCTGAAATTTCTGTCGGGTTGAGCACAAGACTCTGTGCAGCGGCTTGGACGCAAGAACCTGTTTTGTGCTACTCAGCGGTTTCGAAAGTAGATGGCGGCATTCCACGTGGCATTGCTATTGATCTTTGCGCCGGCTCGAAAAACGCCGAAGAGACCGTTGCCTGCTACGTCAAGGCAGGGATAGAGAGAAAGTTGAACCGCGGGCTCTCAACGACTCTTTGTGGCGCAAGGAAGATCGAAAGGTAGTCCGATCAGAGCAACAAACTCGGCGAACCGCCACCCCTTGGCAGGCGTTTGATCTCCTGACGACCTCTTTAAGCCGTGCGTTTTGAATCCGCATCGCAGTCAGGCGCCGACTACACATCTACCAACGGACTTTTTGCGCCGTTACATGGCGCCGGACCGGATACGAACCGCTCAGCACGACCGCGAGTTGCCGACCGTTGTGGACGCCATGGCCGTTACCAAGGCTAGACCCACCAGTGTCGCCTTGCCCGCCTCATCCACGCCATGCAACGCGAAAACGCTCTTGGCGAGATCAAGCCCAACAAAACCAGTGGTCATGGCCATACCCTTCCGAGAGGTGCGAGTTGATCAGCGTTTGCAACCCCATCGTCTCGCATCGGGACGGGAATACTCCTTTCATTCGCTAGGCTTTGCCATCATGTACAAGCGCATCACTGCTTACCGCATCGTCGTTGTCGTTCTGGCGTTGCTTTGCATCGCTCTAGCCATAGCTGAATACGTTGGAAACATGATTAACGCGTTTTACTTCCCTCGTCACGCCAAGAACAACAGTTCATGGACCATGCTTGGTCTGGCATTGTTGGCCGTGATTCTTTTTGCAGAAGCATTCTTAACTGCTTTGCCGAAGGCTTTGCGCCGAGAGCCATAGCTGGCGGGATGACATTGCAAATCTCCATCTGGCTGTCTGCCTTTGGAGGCATGCTTACCAGCGTGGGGGCGCCAAAGCATTCTCTGCCGCTGCTGCCTGAAGGGAGATGCGCGCGGGAATCAAAAAACTGGTCTCGTTGCACGACCGGACACAACGTGCTTCCTTGCCCGCCTCATCCACGCCATGCAACGCGAAAACGCTCTTGGCGAGATCAATCCCAACAACACAATGGTCATGGCCATCCCCTTCCGAGAGGTGTGAGTTGATGAGCGTTTGCAACACCATCGTCTCGCATCGGGACGGGGATGACCCTTTTATTCGTTAGGCGGCATTGGGGAAACCGTGGTTCATATCGTTCCGTTCTCACCAGAGCATGCTTCCGGCGTCATCTCGCTCATTCTGCCCATCCAACAGTCGGAGTTCGGAATACCAATCACGCTGGAGGCGCAGCCCGATCTAGTGGACATTCCTGCCTTCTATAGGTATGGCCAAGGCAACTTCTGGGTCGCACTGGACGGTGAGGCCGTCATCGGCACCGTAGCATTGCTCGACATCGGCAATCACCAGGCCGCACTGCGCAAGATGTTCGTAGCCGCGTCGCACCGTGGTGCTGAGCACACCGTTGCCAAGCGATTGCTCGAAACTCTTGTGCATTGGTGCCGCACCCGCCAAGTCCGGGAAGTGTTTCTTGGAACCACAGCCAAATTTCTCGCTGCGCACAGGTTCTATGAGAAGAACGGGTTCCGCGAGGTCCAGCGGGGCGAGTTGCCCGTAGGCTTTCCGGTCATGGCGGTCGACTCCAAGTTCTACTGCATGCGCACGGAGCCAGATGCCGCCTAACCGATCAAACGGAGCGCCAACGGCAGGCCCCCAGTCGCCGAATCCACACTCCGCTCCAACGCCCCGGATCGCGCGCCATCATTCAGCCCCCCCTCCGAATCAACCCACCCCATCCAACCCAGACCCATCAAGCCCGCGCCCAGGCCCCTCCAAATGGCCTGCCACTGCCACTCCGTCCGCCGAGCCGGCATGACGTTCCTCAGCAGCCGCGCCGATTTGTCCAGACCTGTCAGCGACACGCTCATCCAGCGCCGCCCTATCAGCGATAGATCCCAGGCTGCTCGATCAGCTCCACCGTCTGGCGCTGGCCGGTGGTCAGGGCGGTGACGCCGGACTCGGCGATGCGGGTGGCGCAGTAGGCGTCCCAGGCGGTGGAGGCGACCGGGGACGGCACGCCGGTGCGGATGGCGTGCAGCCAGGCGAGGTTCTGCAGCCGGTAGGCCTCGGCGAAGCGTGGGCGCCAGTCGGGTGGGTAGGACTCGCGGGACTGCAGGTCGGCGTGGACCTCGGTCAGCACGGGTGAACGCAGGAACACGCTGCCGCGTTCGCCGACCAGTTCGGCGCGCACGTCGTAGCCGTAGCCGGCGTTGTTGTTGACCTCGACGGTGACAAGCTGGCCGCCGCGGGTGCGCATCACCATGAAGACCGGTGCGCCCGTCCGGGTCGTGTCGATCGAGGTGGGCTGGAAGACCGAGATCTCGGTGATGTCCTGCCCCAGCAGGAAACGCGCGGCATCGAACTCGTGCGGTGCCGAGTTGGAGATCGCCATGCGCCCGCTGAAGTTGGCCGGCGCGGTCACGTTGCGGTGGAAACAATGCAGCATCACCGCAGCACCGACGCGGTCCTGACGGAGCGCGGCCTTCATCTCGGCATAGGCCGGATCGAAACGGCGCATGAAGCCGATCTGGACGCGCCGCTGGCCGAGCCGCGATTCGAGTTCCATCACGCGGATGCACTCGGCCGATGACTGCGAAAGCGGCTTCTCGCACAGCACATGCTTGCCGGCCTCGATGGCCGCGAGCGTCAGCGGCGCGTGGGTCTCGTCGGGGCTGGCGATGACCAGCGCATCGACCCGGTCGCTGGTCGCGGCCTCGATCGCATCGGTCGTCACGTGCGGCACGCCGAACGGCCGGGCGACCTGTTCGGCGCGATCCTTCGAGACATCGCAGACCAGCGCCAGCTCGGCGCCGGGCAGTTGTTCGGCGAACAGCCGGGCATGGTCCATGCCCATGATGCCGGTGCCGATCAGGCCGATGCGCAGGTTCATGTGGGGTCGATCCGGTCGGGTGTGGCGACGGGCCGTCGCGGGTCGCCAGCGGGGAAAAAAGCCTTCCGGAGCACCGCAGCAGGAGACCTGCGCTGCGGTGCCCGGAAGGCACGCGTCAACCGATCGTATCGGTTGGTTCGCTCCACCCCAACCCCGTCCCCACGAGGTCCGTCAGAAGGCCTGCTGCCCCGTCGCCTTCTCGATCAGCTTGTCGATCGACACCGCCAGCACCAGCAGCAGGCCGGTGACGATCAGGCGGATCTCGTTCTCGACGCCCATCAGGTTCAGGCCGTTCTGGACCGTGCCGATGACCAGCGCGCCCAGCAGTGCGGCATGCACCGAGCCGCGTCCGCCGAACAGGCTGACGCCGCCGATGACGGCCGCCGCGATCGACTCCAGCAACAGCGTGCCGCCGCCGATGCCACCGCCCGAGAAGGCGCCGACGCCGAGGGTCCGCGAGGCGGCCAGCACGCCGGCAATCGCGGCCACGGCACCGGCGATGCCGAAGGCGGCCATCTTGATGCGACCGACGTTGACGCCGGTGCGGCGGGCCGCCTCGTCGTTGTTGCCGACGGCATAGAGGTAGAGCCCGAACTGCGTTTCATTGAGCACGTAGCCGCCAAGGCCGAGCATGGCCGCGAAGATCAGCACCAGCAGCGGCACGCCCTGGTGCGCGTTCAGCACGGCGATGACGACGACGCCCAGCAGCGTCCCACCCAGCAGCGGTGCCGCCAGGCCCGACAGCAGCGAGACCGGCAGGCCGACGCGGCGACGGCGCAGCGCGTTCGAGACCGTGATGCCGATGTAGACCAGCAACCCGACCAGCAGCAGCGCCCAGGCCCACAGGCCCTCGATGCGCGTCTGCGCGATCTTCTCGATGCCCGTGCCCATCAGGCCGTAGCGGGCCGTCTGCGGCAGCAGCAGCAGCTGTGCGCCGTTCAGCGCCAGGCCCAGGCCCAGCGTGACGACGAAGGACGGCACGCCGATGTAGGTCATCCAGCGCGACGACAGGCAGCCGATGACACCCCCGGCCACCACGGCGCAGGCCACCGCCGTCCACGGCGAATAGCCGAACTCGACGATCAGCTTGGCCATCAGCACGGCGGTCACGCCGTTGATGGCGGCCACCGACAGGTCGATCTCCTTGACCAGCAGCACGAACATCAGGCCCAGCGCCATGACGCCCACCACGGTGCTCTGCAGCAGCAGGTTCGACAGGTTCTGCGGCGACAGGAAGACGTCGCTCTGGATCGCGAAGAAGATCCACAGCGCCACCAGGCCGATGACCACGGGCAAGGCCCTCAGGTCCGAGGCCAGCAGTTCGCCGAAGGTGCGCCGCTTCTGCGGCGGCGGATAGGTGCCCGAATCGATCGGCGCCGACATGACTTGTGCCACTTGCTTCTCCTTGCTTTGCATGCGCCTCAACCTGCGAGGTTCACGCCTTCGTTGCCGCCGACCATCGCGTTGACCACCTGCTCGCCGGTGACCTCGCGGGACTTGAAGCTCGCGGCGTTGGCACCCAGGCGCATGACCTCGATGCGGTCGGTCGACTTGACGACGAAATGGTGGATGTCGTGGCTCACCACGACGATGCCCAAGCCCTCGTCGGCCAGCGTGCGGATCAGGCGCGAGACCTGCTCGGCGGCCGAATGGCTCAGCGCGGCAGTCGGCTCGTCGAGGATCAGCACCTTGGGCGTCCACAGGATCGAACGGGCGATGGCGATGTTCTGGCGCTGGCCGCCGGACATGGCGCCGACCGGCCGGGTCAGCGACAGGTTGCCCAGCCGCATGCGGGTCATGACCTCGCGGGCGCGGATCTCGCATTCGGCGCGCTGGATGCGTCGGCCGAACCACGCCGAACCGGTCAGCTCACGGCCCAGGAAGAGGTTCTGCACCGCGTCCAGGTTGTTGCACAGCGACAGGTCCTGGTAGACGGTCTGGATGCCGTGGCCGGTCGCGTCCGACGGGCTGTTGATGCGGGCAGGCTTGCCGTCGATCTCGTAGTCGCCGGAGTCGTAGCCGTGCACGCCCGCCATGACCTTGACCAGCGTCGACTTGCCCGCGCCGTTGTCACCCACCAGGGCGACCACCTCGCCGGCATGGACCTCGACGGATGCGCCGCGCAAGGCCTTGACCGAGCCGAAGGCCTTGGTGATGTTGCGCATCGAGATCAGCGGCGCAGTCTTGCCGCCGGATGCGGTGCCGGCGCCAGCCGCGTGCGAAGTCTGTGCAGTCATGGAAGACCTCTTCAGGTAACTCATCAAAAGTGACGGGGCGGCCCCGTGGCCGCCCCCTTCAGGTCTGGCGACCCGGACTTACTTGTTGTTGGCCTGGCAGACCGGCGTGTTCTGGATGCCCTGGCAGATCTGGGCCCAGGTCCACACGCCTGCCTTCACGACGTCCGACAGGTTGTCGGCGGTGATGTTGCTGACCGGCAGGAAGACCGCGGGCACGTCCATGAACTTGTTGTTCACCTTGCCGTTGATCAGGTTCTTGGGCACGCCCTTGCCGGCGAGCAGCGAGGCGACCACGTCGGCCGCGTAGGTGGCCTCGACCTTCAGGTCCTTCAGGACCGAGTTGTCCTGCCAGCCCATCGCGACGTAGCGCAGCGCCTCGACGGTGGCGTCCTGGCCGCCGGTCACCAGCTTCTGGCCGGGCTTGAAGCCCTGGCTGATCAGCGCCGCGACCGAGCCGCCGGTGGTGCCGTCGTTCATGCCCAGGAAGACGTCGACGTCGCCCTTGTTGCGGGTCAGGCAGTCCTCGGCGAAGGCCTGCGCCTTCACCGGATCCCAGTTCTCGGTGTACTGCTCGCAGACGACCTTGACCTTGCCCGAGGCGATCAGCGGCTTCAGGAACTCGTTCTGGCCGGCCTCGTACTGGCCCGTGCCGTATTCGCCCTGGTTGCCCTTGACGCGGGCGACCTTCACGACCGGCTTGTTGATCTTCTTGATCATCTCGGCGGCGCGCTTGCCCTGGGCCTGACCGACCGACAGCGAGTCGAACACGACGTGGGCTTCGGCCTTGCCGCCGACCGCGTCATGGTCGTACAGGACGACCGGCACCTTGGCCGCCGCAGCAGCCGCCAGGCTGCCGGCCGACAGGTTGGCGTCGGCGGCGGTGTAGACGATGACCTTGGCGCCCTGCGCGATCGCGTCCTCGACCAGACGCTGCTGGCGCGACGGGTCGCCCTGGGCGTTCTGCACGATCACCTTGGCCTGCGGCGCCTTGGCCTTCATGGCCTCGACGAAGAAGGGCGCGTCACGGCTCTCGAAGCGGATCGTGGTGGCGTTGGGCAGCAGGAAGAAGACCTTGTCTTCGGCCATGGCCGAGGTGGCCGCGCTGGCGAGGATCGATGCGGCCAGGGTGCCGAGGATGCGTTGCTTCATGGGGTGTCTCCGGGAATGTTCGTGCGCACTTGGACGGAGATGGCACGGATCGACCTGAACCCGGGCCGTCCCCCGGGAGTCTTGGTGAACCAGCGGCGCGCAGTCGCACCGCACCTGTTGGCAGGTTTTTCGATATCGATCGAGATACTCGGAAGCGATCTCGACAAGAACTGCACAAGCGATATTCGGATCGATGCGCATCGAATCATCCAAAACCGGTTCAACGGGTTCGGATAACCCCATGACGAATCGAATGGGCGAAGGAATCCAGAGGCCGGATGAATCCGGTCTCGAAAGAAACGAACAGGAGATTCGAATACTGCTGACCGCCGTTCCGACAGGGTCTGGAGCCCTGCCATCGGGCTCGTCCTGCGGGCCGGCGAGACCTGCGCTTTCAACGTGAGGGAAATTTAGCGCAATGAAAATTGCACGTCAATGCATGTTGCACCCGTAATTGCCAGAACATCGGGAAAACCTGGAGAGCTCGCCACGGTCCTGGTCGTTGCGCCCTGGGGAAACGAGGGTTAACCATGATGCCCAGGCGCCGCAACGTTCATTGCAATGCGTCAACCTTCAGGGCCTGCACAGCCCCCGTCCAACCCACCCACACCCGCCCATGACCGCCATGACCTCGGACCCGACACGGTCCTTTCCGCCGCCTTCCCGCCACCTGCGCCTCGGCTTCGTCGGCGGCGGCCAGGGCGCCTTCATCGGCGAGGTGCATGCCAATGGCGCGCGCCTGTCCGGCCGCTGGCAGATCGTGGCCGGTGCGCTGTCGTCGGACCCGGCGCGCGCGCGGGCCTCGGGCCGTGCGTGGCTGCTGGACGATGACCGCGTCTACACCGACTACCGCGAGATGGCGCGGGCCGAGGCGGCCCGTGCGGACGGCATCGACGCGGTCGTGATCACGACGCCCAACCACCTGCACCACCCGGTCGCGGCGGCCTTCATGGACGCGGGCATCGACATCATTTCCGACAAGCCGCTGACGACGAACTCGGCCGATGCGGCGGACCTCGTGCGGCGCCAGCGCGAGACCGGCCTGGTGTTCGGCGTGACCTATGCCTACGCGGCCCACGTGATGGTCCGGCAGGCCCGCGAGATGATCCGGCGCGGCCTGATCGGCACGGTCCGGCAGGTCCACGTCGAATACTTCCAGGAATGGGCGCTGCACCTGAGCGACCAGGGCGCCGACAGGCCGTGGCGGCTCGATCCGGCCCGGGTCGGCCGCGCCTTCACGGTCGGCGACATCGGCACCCACGCGATGCACCTGGCGGCCTTCGCGACCGGGCTGGACGTCGAGCGGGTGCGGGCCGATTTCCATGTCTCGGGCGAGCCCAAGGCGCTGGAGGACACCGCCTTCATGCACCTGCGCCTGACCGGTGGCGTGCCCGGCACGCTGATGGTGTCGCAGGCGGCGGCGGGCACGCAATGCGGCCTGAAGCTGCGCGTGTTCGGCAGCCTCGGCGGGCTGGAATGGGAACAGGAGAACCCCGAGTTCCTGCGCCACACGCCGTTCGACGCGCCCACGCAGGTGATCGGCCGCGGCTACGGCGGCGGCATGCTGGAGCCGGCCGTGCGGCTGGTGCGCATGCCGCGCGGCCATCCGGAGGCGCTCAGCGACGCCTGGGCCAACCTCTACACCGAGCTCGCCATCACCATCGACGCGCGCCGCCAGGGCATCACCCTGCCCGACGGTCTGCTGAACCACCCGACGGTGCACGAGGGCGCGCAGGGCGTGCGCTTCGTCGAAGCGGCGGTCGAATCGAATGCCAGCGGGCAATGGGTGGATTGCCGCTGGCCTGCCTGAGACTAGCCTTGACCGACGGTCCGATCAGACCGAGACGGGCTTGAGCGACTGGCCACCGGCCTGTGCGCTGTCGACCACGGCATCGACGAAGGCGACGCCCTTCAGGCCGTCCTGCACGCCGGGGATGTGGCGGCCGATCGCCGTCGGCTGACGGCCTTCCTGGCGCGCCCGGATCGCCTCGGCGAAGCCGGCGTAGAGGTTGCCGAAGGCTTCGAGGTAGCCCTCCGGATGGCCCGGCGGCGTGCGGGTGCGGACCTTGGCCGATTCCGACAGGTCGTCCGCGCCGCGCTTGATGCGCTGGGTGCGGCCGAACAGGCCGGTGAACTCCAGCTCGTTGGGCTGTTCCTGGAACCAGGTCAGCGAGCCCTTCTCGCCGAAGACACGCAGGCGCACGCCATTCGAGCAGCCGATCGCCACCTGCGACGACCACAGCAGGCCACGCGCGCCGCCCTCGTAGCGCAGCATCACGTGGGCGTTGTCGTCCAGCGCACGGCCGGCCACGAAGGTGGCGAGGTCGGCACTGAGCGATTCCAGCTTCAGCCCGGTGACGAAGCCGGCGAGGTGATAGGCGTGCGTGCCGATGTCGCCGATCGAGCCGCCCCGGCCCGACTTCTTCGGGTCGGTGCGCCAGGCCGCCTGGGCATTGCCCTGGCTCTCGATCGCGGTGGCCATCCATTCGAGCGGGTACTCGACCTGCACCACCCGGATCGCGCCGAGCAGGCCGGCGGCGACCATCTCGCGCGCCTCGTGGACCATCGGGTAGCCCGAGTAGGTGTAGGTCACGCCCATGAAGCGGCCGGTGCGGCGCACGATGGCTTCGAGCTCGACGGCGTCTTCCAGCGTGGTCGTCAGCGGCTTCTCGCAGATGACGTCGAAGCCGGCTTCAAGGAAGGCGCTGGCGATCGGGAAGTGGGTGTGGTTGGGCGTGCAGATGGCGACCGCGTCGACGCGGTCCTCGCGCTGCAGTTCGGCGGCCAGCATCTCGCGGTAGTCGCCATAGGCCCGGTCGGCGCCAATGCCCTGGCTGGCCGCGAAACGGCGGCCGCGTTCGGCGTCGACGTCGAAGGCGCCGGCCACCAGCTGGAAGCCGTTGTCGAGCCGGGCCGCGATGCGGTGGATGTTGCCGATGTAGGCGCCTTCGCCGCCACCGACCATGCCGAGTCGCAGTGGCCGGGCGGAAGTCGTGTTCGTCATGTGGGTCTCTCTGTGGTTCTGTCGACCAGTCGGGTGGCTCAGCGGTTGAGCCCCAGCATCTCGCGGTTGGCCGCCTTGTCGGCGCCCGAGCGCACGAAGTCATCGAAGGCCCGTTCGGACACCTTGATGATGTGGTCGCGGATGAAGCGCGCGCCTTCGGCCGCGCCGTCCTCGGAGTTCTTCAGGAAACACTCCCACTCCAGCACGGCCCAGCCGTCGAAGTCGTAGGTCGCGAGCTTCGAGAAGATCGCGCCGAAGTCGACCTGGCCGTCACCGAGCGAGCGGAAACGCCCGGCCCGGTTCTTCCACGGCTGGAAGCCGCCATAGGCACCGGTCTTGCCGTTCGGGCGGAACTCCGCGTCCTTGACGTGGAACATCTTGATCCGCTCGTGGTAGTGGTCGATGAAGGCCAGGTAGTCGAGCGACTGCAGCACGAAGTGGCTGGGGTCGAAGAGCATGTTGCAGCGGCGATGGTTGCCGACGCGTTCGAGGAACATCTCGAAGCTCAGGCCGTCGTGCACGTCCTCGCACGGGTGGACCTCGAAGCACAGGTCGACACCCTGCTCGTCGAACTGGTCGAGGATCGGCCGCCAGCGCGTGGCCAGCTCGTCGAAGGCCTCGTCGACCAGGCCCTCGGGCCACTGCGGGTACGGGTAGAGATAGGGCCACAGCAGCGAGCCGGTGAAGGACACGTGCCGGTCGATGCCGAGCCGGCGCGAGGCCCGCGCGCAGTAGCCCATCTGCTCGACCGCCCAGGCCTGGCGGGCGGCCGGGTTGCCGCGGAAGGCGGCCGGTGCGAAGGCGTCCATGATCTGGTCATGGGCCGGATGAACGGCCACCAGCTGGCCGGTGATGTGCGAGGCCAGCTCGGTGATCTGCACGCCGCTCTCGTGCAGCGCGCCGATCAGCTCGTCGCAATAGGTCTGGCTCTCGGCCGCCCGCTTGAGGTCGATCAGGCGGGTGTCCCAGGTGGGGATTTGCACGCCGGCAAAGCCCTTGTCGGCGGCCCAGCGGCCGATGGTGGGCAAGGTGTTGTGGGGGGCTTCGTCGGTCGCGAACTGCGCCAGGTAGACGCCGGGGCCCTTGATGGTGCGCATGGTGCTTGTCCTTGGGGTGTCGGGTTCAGGCGCTCAGCACGTCGGCGGGTGCCGGCGGGCCGCCGTCATAGGCGCCCCAGACCGACTGGTCGAAATGGATCACCGAGCCGGTCATCATTCCGCTGTCGTCGCTGGCCAGGAAGGCCACCGCACGGGCCACTTCGGCCGGGTCGAGCAGACGGCCGAAGGGTTGCGCGGCGGCGGCCTTGGCGAGCCAGTCCGGATCGGCGTGGTGGTACTCGCGCTGGACGCGGTCCTCGCCGTCCGAGGCCATCCAGCCGATGTCGAGCTGGTTGACGCGGATGCGGTTGCGCATCAGCGCGTAGCCGGAGTTGCGGGTCAGCGTGGCGAGCGCGCCCTTGGAAGACGAATACGGCGACAGGAAGGGCTGGCCGGCGCGTTCGGAGGTCGAGCCGATGTTGACGATGGCGCCCTGGATGCCGTCGCGGATCATCAGCTTGACGGCGTCCTGCATCAGGAAGAACGGCGCGCGGACGTTGACCGCGAACATGCGGTCGAACAGCTCCTCGGACGTGTTCAGCAGGTTGCCGCGATCGGTCAGGCCGGCCGCGTTGACCAGCACGTCGACGCGGCCGAAGGCCTCGTCGGCCGCGGCGATCACGCCACGGCAATCGGCCACCTGGCCCAGGTCGGCGGCGACGAAGACGGTCTTGACGCCCATCTCGCCCTGGATGCGCTCGGCCACCGCGCGGCCCTTGTCGGCACTGCGGCCGCAGATCACCAGGCCGGCCGCGCCGGCCAGCGCCAGCTGTCGTGCCACGGCGGCGCCCAGGCCCTGCGTGCCACCGGTGACGACGGCCACCTTTCCATCCACTCTGTTCATGTGCTGCTCCGGAAAAAAAGATTGAGGCGCGACGACGTCGCTCAGACGCCGACGCGCTGCTTGCTGCGGATCAGCAGCTGCGCCTCGCGGGCGGCCTGGACCGACGGGCGGTTGCTGACCTCGGGCACGCCGACGTCCCAGTCGGCATCACCCGGCACCCAGGCGTAGGCATCGGTGGCGATGGTCAGCACGGTGGTGCGGTCGTTGCCCTGCGCCCACTCGAAGGCATCGGCCAGCTCGGCCAGCGTGGTGCAGCGGCGGGCCAGCGCGCCCATCGATTCGGCATGCCTGGCGAAGTCGACCTGGAAGGGCTCGACGACGCGGCAGTCCTTCAGCAGGTTGTTGAAGCCGGGCACGCCCTTGAAGGTCTGCAGGCGGCTGATGACGGCGTAGCCGGCGTTGTCGCAGACCACCACGATCATCTTGTGGCCCGACAGCACGGACGAGTAGATGTCCGAGTTCATCATCATGTAGGTGCCGTCACCCAGCATGACGACCGGCGTGCCGGTGCCGCCACCGGGGGTGCCCTTGGCCAGCGCATGGCCCCAGCCGGCGGCGATCTCGTAGCCCATGCAGCTGAAGCCGAACTCGCAGTCGAAGGTGTGCGGCTGCTTGACGCGCCAGCCCTTGGTGACCTCGCCGGGCAGGCCGCCGGCGGCGGTGATCAGCGTGTCGTCGGCGCGGGCGCCGCGGTTGATGACCTCGACGACCTGGGCATAGGTCGGCACCTTCGCGTCGCCCTTGTCCTTCTTGAAGTCGTCCAGCAGCGCCTCCCATTCGGAGAACAGCACGCGCGACTTGGCGGTCCAGCCGACCGGTGCGCGCCAGTCGCCCAGGCCCTGCTCGATCTCGCCGACCGTCTCCAGCGCATCGCCCACCACCGCCAGCGCGCGGTGCTTGGTGGCGTCCCAGCGGGCGGTGTTGACGCTGATGAAGCGGGCGTCCTGGCGGAAGGCGGTCCACGAACCGGTGGTGAAGTCCTGCAGGCGCGTGCCGATGGCCAGGATCACGTCGGCGCCGGCGGCCAGCGCGTTGGCCGAGGTCGAGCCGATGATGCCGATCGGGCCGGCGTGGGCCGGGTGGTCGTGCGTCACGCCGCCCTTGCCGGCAATGGTCTCGACCAGCGGGATGCCACGCTCCAGCGCGAACTTCGCGACCGCTTCCTCGGCCTGCGAATAGCGCACGCCGCCGCCCGAGATGATCAGCGGCGCCTTGGCCGACTTCAGCAGCTCGATCGCGTCGCGCACCTTCTGGCGGTCGGCGCGCGGGCGCGGGATCGTCCAGGTGGTCGGCTCGAAGAAGGCGACCGGGTAGTCAAAGGCGACTTCCTGGGTGTCCTGGCACAGACCGATGAAGGCGGGGCCGCAGTCGGCCGGATCGAGCATCGCCGCGACCGCCTGCGGCAGCGAGGTGATGATCTGCTCGGGCAGCGTGATGCGGTCCCAGTAGCGGGAGACGGCCTTGAAGCAGTCGTTGACCGTCGTCGTCGGGTTGCCGTAGTGCTCGACCTGCTGCAGCACCGGATCGGGCAGGCGGTTGGCGAAGGTGTCGCCGGCCAGCAGCAGCACCGGCAGGCGGTTGGCATGTGCCACGCCGGCGGCGGTGACCATGTTGGCGGCGCCCGGGCCGATCGAGGTGGCGGCCACCATGATCTGGCGACGCCGCTTGGCCTTGGCGAAGCCGATCGCGGCCAGCGCCATCGACTGCTCGTTCTGGCCGCGCCAGGTCGGGAACTCGTCCTTGACCGCCTCCAGCGCCTCGGACAGGCAGGTCACGTTGCCGTGGCCAAAGATCGCGAACACGCCCGCGAACAGCGGGACGCGCTGGCCGTCGATCACGGTGTACTGGTTCTGCAGGTAGCGCACGAGGGCTTGCGCCATCGTCAGCCGAAGGGTGGTCTGGGCCATGGGGTTCTCCAACTTGGGGGGTCGCCGTCCGGTGGGCCGCCTGGCCGTGTCCGAATCGATTGTTGACAAGTCTACATTGCTGCAAATATCATTGCAACACTGGAGGCAGACATGTTGAACATTGCAGTGCTGGGTTGCGGCCGGATCGGCCAGATGCACGCCCGAAACATCGCCAAGCACCCCCGTGCCCGGCTGGCTTGCGTCTACGACATCGATGTCGCGGCCGCCGAGCGCATCGGACGGGAGCTGAACGTGCCGGTCGCACCGTCGATCGACAACATTCTTTCATCTGACGTTGTTGATGCAATTCTCATTGCAACATCGACCAGCACACATGCGGACTTACTCGAACGCGCCGTCGCCGCCGGCAAGCCGGTGCTGTGCGAGAAGCCGATCGACCTGAGCCTAGCGCGCGTCAACCAGTGCGCCGCGAAGATCCGCGGCACCACGGTGCCGGTGATGCTGGGCTTCGTGCGCCGCTTCGATCCGGGCCACAAGGCGACCCGCGACGCGGTGGCGCGTGGCGACGTCGGCGCGCTGCGCCAGGTCGTCATCACCTCACGCGACCCGGGCATGCCGCCGGTGGCCTACACCGAGGCGTCGGGCGGCATCTTCCGCGACATGACCATCCACGACTTCGACATGGCCCGCTTCGTCCTGGGCGAGGAGCCGGTCGAGGTGCTGGCCCAGGGCAGCCGCCTGGTCGACCCGGCGCTGATGGACCGTCTGGGCGACTACGACACCGTGACCGTGGTGCTGCGCACCGCGTCGGGCCAGCAGTGCGTCATCAACAACTGCCGCCAGGCGGCCTACGGCTACGACCAGCGCGTCGAGGCGCTCGGCTCGCTGGGCATGGTGCTGTCGGACAACCGCAAGCCGCACGAGAGCGTGCTGCACACGGAGACCTTCACCGGCCGCTCGGCGCCCTACCTGAACTTCTTCATCGAGCGCTACGCCGAGGCCTTCTCGGCCGAGATCGACGAGTTCGTCTCGGCGGTGAGCGAGAAGCGCGCGCCGTCGGTCGGCTTCGACGACGGCCGCCTGGCACTGCTGCTGGCCGAAGCGGCGATCAAGTCCGCCGCCGAAGGCCGGGTCGTGCGCCTGTCCGAACTGGAGTGACCATGTACGACAACTTCGGCCTGTTCATCCACGGCGAGTGGCGTCAGGCGCGTGGCGGCGCCACGGCTGCCGTGCTCAGCCCCGTCACCGAGCAGCCGCTCGGGCGCGTCCCGGTGGCCACGGTCGCCGACACCGAGGACGCCATCGCCAGCGCCGCCGAGGGCCTGAAGGCCTGGCGCGGCAAGCAGGCCTTCGAGCGTGCCGATGCGCTGCACGCCATCGCCGACGAGATGACGCGGCGCCGGCCCGAGGCCGCCCGGATGATCTCGTCGGAGACCGGCAAGCCGATCGCCCAGGCCGAACGCGAATGGACCCTGTCGATCGACCAGTTCCGCTGGTTCGCCGAGGAAGCCCGCCGCATCTACGGCCGCGTGATCGAGAGCCGCGTGCCGGGTGGCCGCTTCGAGGTGCTGCACGAGCCGGTCGGCATCGCCGCCGCCTTCACCGCCTGGAACTTCCCCGCCGCGCTGGTGGCCCGCAAGGTCGCCCCGGCGCTGGCAGCAGGCTGTTCGGTGATCGTGCGGCCGTCGAGCCAGACGCCGGGCGTGGCGATGGTGATGGTCGACTGCATCCGCGCCGGCCAACTGCCCGCCGGGGTCGTCAACCTGGTGGTCGGCGCGACCGCCACGACCTACCAGCCCATCATGGCCTCGCCGCTGGTGCGCAAGGTCTCGCTGACCGGCTCGACCCGGGTCGGCCAGCAGATGATCCGCGACGCCGCCGACACGATGAAGAAGGTGTCGATGGAACTCGGCGGCAATGCGCCGCTGATCGTCTACGACGACGCCGACCTGGAACTGGCGCTGAACGTGTCGGTGCCGACCAAGTTCGCCAATGCCGGCCAGGTCTGCGTGACGGCCGACCGCTTCTTCGTCCACGAGTCCATCCACGATGCCTTCGTCAAGGGCTTCGTCGAACGCGCCGCCGCACTCAAGGTCGGCGACGGCCTGGACCCGTCGGTGCAGATGGGCCCGCTGATCAGCGCGGCCCGGCTGAGCGAGATCCAGTCGATCGTCGACGAGGCGGTGGCCCAGGGCGCCCGCATCGCCCACGGCGGTCATCGCCTGACGCAGCACGCCAGCGGCCACTTCTACGCCCCGACCGTGCTGGTCGACGTGCGCGACGAGATGCGTGCCTTCGCCGGCGAGAACTTCGGCCCGATCGCGGCGATCACCCGGTTCAGCAGCGACGACGAGGTGCTGGCCCGCGCCAACGATTCCGACATGGGCCTGTCGGCCTATGCCTTCACCACCAGCGCCAGGCGGGCCCGCCGCACGGTCGCCGAACTGAAGGCCGGCATGGTCGGCATCAACAGCTTCGCGATGGCGGCCTCCGAGGCGCCGTTCGGCGGCACCAAGTACTCCGGCATGGGCCGCGAGGGCGGCATCGAGGGCATCGCCGACTACCTCGACACCAAGCTGGCCCAGGTCGTGTTCTGAGCCCCGTGCTCCGAGCCCTGGACCGCCACCCGATGGAGACAAGCCCGTGATCAAGAACAAGCTCAAGACCCTGTGGGCCGAAGGCAAGCCGACGCTGAACGGCTGGCTGTCGATCGGCAACCCCTTCACCGCCGAGATCATGGCCGCGCAGGGCTACGACAGCATCTGCATCGACGTGCAGCACGGCGCGCTGGACTACGGCGACCTGCTGCCGATGTTCCAGGCCATGCGCGCCTCCGGCACCGTGCTGCTGGCCCGTGTGCCGTGGCTGGAGCCGGGCATCGTCATGAAGGTGCTGGATGCCGGTGCCTACGGCGTGATCTGCCCGATGGTCAACACCGCCGCGCAGGCCGCCGAGTTCGTCAGCTACCTGCGTTACCCGCCGCTCGGCCAGCGCAGCTTCGGCCCGACCCGGGCCAACTTCTCGGCCGGCGCGAACTACGCCGCCGAGGCCAATGGCGAGGTGCTGGCCTTCGCGATGGTGGAGACGGCCGAGGCCATGTCCAACCTCGACGCGATTGCCGCCACGCCCGGCCTGGACGGCATCTACGTCGGTCCGGCCGACCTGACCTTCAGCCTGTCGCAGGGCCGTCTCGCACCGGCCTTCGACCGCGAGGAGCCCGAGATGATCGCGGCGCTGCAGCAGATCGTCGCGGCCTGCCAGAAACACGGCATCCGCGCCGCCCTGCACTGCGGCACGCCCGAATACGCGGCCCGCGCCATCGGCTGGGGCTTCGACATGACCACCGTCTCGGGCGACTCGCGCCTGCTGGCCGGCGCCGCCCAGGCGAGCGTCGCCCGCTTCCGCGAGCTCGCCAGCACCGCCGCCCCGGCCACGTCCGAAAAGTCCGCAACGTCCGCCCGCCCCGGAGCCTACTGATGCCCCACATCCTCGTCGCAGGAAAACTGCACCCCAGCGGCATCGCGCTGCTGAAGTCGGCCCCAGGCGTCACCTACGACTACGTCGAGGAAGTCTCCGAGCCGAGCTACGCACCGCTGATCGGCCAGGCCGATGCGCTGGTGATCCGCACCCAGCCGCTGTCGGCCGCCACCGTCGCGCAGGGCCATCGGCTGAAGATCGTCTCGCGCCACGGCGTCGGCTACGACGCGGTCCACCTGCCGTCCCTGATCGAGCGCGGCATCGTCCTGGCCGTCTGCGGTGACGTCAACTCGGCGGCGGTCGCCGAGCACAGCATGATGCTGCTGCTGGCCACGGCCAAGCAGGCCATGCGCGCAGACCGCTCGGTGCGATCGGGCAACTGGTCCTGGCGCAACCAGCTGCAGGCGCAGGAACTCACCGGCAAGAACCTGCTGATCGTCGGCTACGGCCGCAGCGGCCGGCACCTGGCCCGCATGGCCGCCGGCTTCGGCATGACGATCCGGTCCTATGACCCCTTCCTGGAGAAGATGGGCTGGCCCGAAGGTGACGTGCGTCCGGTCCCGGACCTGCACGACGGCCTGGCCTGGGCCGATGCGGTCTCGATCCACGTGCCGCGCGACGACAAGCCGCTGATCGGCGCGGCCGAACTGGCGCGGCTCAAGCCGTCGGCCGTGCTGGTCAACTCGGCCCGCGGCGGCATCGTCGACGAGGCGGCGCTGATCGCGGCCCTGCAATCCGGGTCGATCGCGGCGGCCGGTCTCGATGTCTTCGAGGACGAGCCGCTGAAGCCCGATTCGGCGCTGATCGGTCTGGACAACGTGCTGCTGACGCCGCACATCGCCGGCCTGACCGAAGGCTGCGCCGAGCGCATGGCGCTGCATTCGGTGCAGAACGTGCTGGACTTCTTCGACGGCAGGATCGGGCTCGATCGCGTCATCAACCGGGCCCAGCTGAACACGGCCACGGCCTGAACCCGGACCCGGCCGTGGCGAGCCCTCAGGGTTGGGTCACGGTCGGGATGCGCGGCGCCGTCGCGCTCTTCTGCAGGCGCGCGGCCAGCGACACCACCAGCGCCTGCGCCACGCACATCGGCGCAGCCAGCGAGCGCGAGAAGATGTACTCGTGCTCCGGCACCGTGAACAGCGCGTGCGCGCCCTTGGCCAGCGGCGACAGCGTCGAGTCGGTGATGGCCAGGATGGGGATGCCGCGCTTGGCCGCGTCCTCGGCCACGTTGACCGTCTCGCGGGCATAGAAGCGGAACGAGACGGCGACGAGCAGGTCCTCCGGCTCGATCAGCTTGCCCATGTGCGTGGCCAGGCCGCCGCTGGCGTCCAGCAGCACGGTGCGCTTGCCCAGCATGGTCAGCACATAGCGCATCAGCTCGACCACCGGCGCCGAGCGCAGCTGGCCGATCAGGTAGATCGTGCGGGCCCGCTCCATCAGCGTCACCGCGCTTTCCAGGTACTCGTCGGTGACGTCGGCCAGCAGTTCCTGCAGCGACGCGATGTCGCGGAACACCAGGTCGCTCAGCAGCGACTTGCGCCCGCCTTCGGCACCGGCACCCAGTTCACCTTCGAGCGCCTTGATGCGGGCCTCGAAGCCCGGCGCTGCCGTCGACAGGCGGCGCTGGAAGACCTCCTGAAGCTCCTTGAAGCCCTTGAAGCCGAGCGACTGCGCGAAGCGCACGAAGCTGGAGGCATGGATGCCGCAGCTCTCGCCGATCGAGTTGACCGACTTGATGGCGACGTCGTTGGGGTTCTGCGTGAGGTAGACCGCGATGTTCTGGTAGGTCTTGCTCATCGAGTCGTGCTTCTCGTGGATCTCGCGGATCAGGTCCTCGTAGTCCTTGAGCGATTGGTGCTGGGTCATCGTCGCGTGCGTGGCTGTTCGACGTTTCCGCCGGGAAGGAAGAGGTCCACGGACCTCCACGGGCGCAGCTTCCACCGACTTCCCGGCGCGACCGTGTGGCGGTCAGGGAATGGCAATACAGCTTGAACCTACGCAATTTTCATTGTCGCAGGGAAGCTGCGGAACATGAGATGCGGACTTGCACCGGGCCGTGTCCGGAGACGGGCGGGTTCGGCACCGCACCGACAAGGCCGCACGCGGGCACGTCTCCACTTCCTGAAGGCCTCCCAGGAGGCTCGTCCGCCGAGCCTGCGCGAGGCCTGCGGCTCGGCCATCCGCGCGAGCAGGTCGCGCACGGCCTGGCGCATGGCGCCTGCGCCAATGCCGAAGCCCGCATCGACCTGTTCGCGCAGGCCGAACCGCGCCCCGGCTACATCTGGGCCCTGATGGCCCAGGCCACGCTGGCGCGCCGCTTGCGGTCCGAGGATCCGGCCGCAGCGCAGCGACAAGCCGACGACGCCTGGCGCACCTTCACCCACCTGAGCCCCGCCCACCGCAGCGCCGACCCGATGCTGGGGCCCCTGTACCTGGCCGAGCCCTATGCCATCGCCGGGGACATCTACAGCCAGCCACCCCACGCCGGCCGGGCCGGCTGGACCTGGTACACCGGCAGCGCCAGCTGGCTGCACCGCGCCGCGATCGAGTCGATCTTCGGCCTGGAGATGAACGCGCAGACCTTCTCGCTCACACCCAGCCTGCCATCGCACTGGCCACAGGCCGAACTGACCCTGCGACGCGGCGCCCTGACGCTGCAGGTGACGATCCGCCGGTTAGGCGTGGGCACGGAAGGTGAAGACAGTCACCCCTTGTCGCCCGGCGAGATCGTGGTCTGGCGCGGACTGGTCGGCCGATGGGCGTATGCGATGACGCTGGGCAACTGAGAGCCCGTCAGCGTGATGTGCATTCGCCGTCGTTGAAAGGGAGTCGCGCATGGGGAGGCGCAGTTGGGCGCATCACGTGGACGCGCTTAGCCGGCGCTGGCGATGCTGAGCGAGAAGGGCGAGTCGTTCAGGAGGGCTTGGGACAGGCCGGCCAAGCGGTGGGTCAAGGCGGTGAAGGAGGCAGGACTGCGATGAGGAGGTGGACTGCTCTTCCGCAGATGCGGCAGGTGGCTGTTGACCTCTGAGGGACTGCAGGCGGCCACAACCGGACGTAAGCGGCAAGGACCTGGAGCGGACCTTCACATCATGGTGGGAAGCATCAACCAGGAGATACCTGTTGGCCGGCAATGGCTCGCTGGGCCTCGTTCTCCAGTTCAATGGCCTTATGGAAGCTGGACAGTCCCACTGCGTTGAGCACCCGCTTGTACTGGCTCACCACCTCCGGTCGCAGCGAGGCGATCTGCTCGGCCACGCGACGAGACTCCAAGGCGAACTCGTCCGGCGCCACGACACGCCACACCATGCCCCACGCCAGCGCTTGCGTCGGCGAGAACTCCTCGCCAAGCAGCATCAGTGCCTTGGCACGCGAGAGTCCCGCGTAAGCCGCGAGCGTCGCGGTGAGGCCACCCGTGACGAACACGCCGATGGATGCCTCGGGCAACTTGAACCGGGCGCTCGACGCGGCGATCACAACGTCCGCATTGAGCATCCACTCCAGCCCGGCTCCGACGGTCCACCCGTGCACAGCTGCGATCACGGGCTTCGACAGGCCGACGATGGCCTTCGAGACGGCCTGGACAAGTACAAGGTCCTCGTCGGTAGGTGCAGCCGAGACGTCCCGCCCGGCACAGAACGCCCTTCCATTGCCGTTGACAACGACCACCCGTACTGATGGATCGCTGCTCGCCATCGTCAACGCGGACAGCAAATCGCGCGACAGATCGTTGTCGATGGCGTTCAGCTTCTCGGGCCGGTTGAGCGACAGCGTCAACACGCCGTGTTGAACGCTCGTGATCAATCTAGAAGATGTCATGGCGCCTGATTTTGAGGCCGGCGCGGCATCCGCGCGTGTGAGGACCGTCGATGCGCGCTGCCGCTTCGTATGACCGATCTATGGTGAACCTCCAGCGTCGGGCCAAGGTGTTTACCGGGCACGTAGGACGGTGGTGCTTGCGCCACCGGCAGCTTTGGGCTTGACACAACGTCAACAATGGGTCGAAGGCCGTCGTTCGACACACCTTCGGCGCCCGGCCTCACCCATTCTTGAGCAGCCCCATCACCCCGCCCCCACCAACTCCCTTCCACCCTGCACTTCTCCGCCCCGCACCCCCCCCCGTCTCACCATTCATTCAACAGTCACCCCATTCAACGCCATCTCCATGCAGACATCGACGCCAATCACCGCGCTCGGGAACTCGGCAGATACGGAAACATCCCGGAAGCCCGCGCGCCGGTAGATGGCGTGGGCAGCGTGCATGCTGTGGTGACTTGACAGGCGCGCGCGCCGATAGCCAGCGGATCGGGCTTGCGTCAGCAGCACATCGAGCATCCGGTCGCCAATGCCGTGGCCGCGTGACTGAGGCAGGACGAACATGCGCTTGATCTCGATCGTCTCGGCGTCTTGCGCATAGAAGGCGACGCATCCGGCGGGCTCTCCGTCCAGCCGCGCCAGCACAAGGCAGCCAGTTGGCGCGCCATAGCGTCCTGGCAGACCGGCCAGTTCGGTCTCCAGCCCGGCGAAGATGGCCGGGTTGTCGGATGGGGCGATCTCGGTCGTGGTCCATTGGACGAAGCTGCGGATCAGCTGGCGCACAGCCTCGATGTCGTCCGGCGTTTCGGCCCGTACGACGCTGCTGAGGCTCTCGGATGGCGAGTGCGTTGTCATTCGACGACCTGAGTTTCCTGGGCGCGAATGAGGTTCGCCAGGGCGTCGTTGGCCGGCGTGGCGATGCCCAGTCGCTGTCCCATGCGGACGACGGCGCCGTTGAGAAAGTCGACCTCGGTTCGGCGCCCGGCTTGCACGTCCTGCAGCATCGATGAACGATGCGCGGCCGCTTTTGGCAAGACAAAGGGGGTCAAGGTCTTTTCGAGGTAGGTGGTGCCATCCAGGGCCAGCGCCAGTCCTCGCTCGGCCAGGACGACCCGGATCGTCTCGTCGGCCAGCTGGGTGATCAGGTGACGGGTGTGCGGGTTGCTCACCAGCTCGCCATAGGTCATGCGCGTGATCGCGCCGATGGCGTTGAGGCAGGTGTTGAACAGGAACTTGTTGAGGATCGCGGGTTCGATCTCGTCTTCGTAGGTCATCGGCAGGAAGCCGGCCTGCCCGCGCGCCACCGCGTCCTTCATGAGGGCCGGCGCCGCACCGAACAAGGTGCCCACCCGGACGGGGCTCGCCTGCACGTTGACGTTCACGTGCGTGGGGCTGCGCCGCTCGATGCCGATCATCATGATGCTGGAGTACACCGGCACGTCGGGTGGCAAGACGGCACGTGCGGCGTCGGCCGAGCCCCAGCCGTTCTGCAGCAGGAGCACAGCCCTTGGCGCCGTCGCAGTCGCCTGGCGCATCAGGTTCTTCAGCGCGTCCGCGACCTGATAGGCCTTGGTAGCCACGATCAGCACGTCACAGGCGATGGCCTGCGGATCGGGATCGTTGGCGTCGCAGACCTTCAACCTGTGCGGCTCGATCGCGTATTCACCGCACACGCCGGTGACGGTGATGCCATGCGACTGCAGCGCGGGCACCGCCGAGCCCCGCGCCAGGAGCGTCACGCCTTGTCCGCTGTGGGCAAAGGTTGCCGCGATGGCGAGTCCGACCGAGCCGCTGCCCAGCACGGTCAAGCGCAAGGGTGCCGGGCCGATCACGTCAAGCCCTCCACCGAGACCAGCCGCGCCGAGCTGCACGCGTCGCGCAGCGGCTTCACGCCCTTCATGAACGCCTGGTCACGGTCCGGATCACGGCTCTCGTCGTCGAAGATCACCTGGGTGCTCATGGCCTCTCCCGTTCGCGAGCGCTGGCATGTGGATGGCACCTGCCTGGGCGCTGCGCCACCATCATCGGCTTTCAGCGCGAGGGGATCAATCGGCAGTCGACGAAGGCGCCTGGTGCGGCGGGCCCCGGTCATGGGTCATGTCCGGTCATGTCCGGTCATGTCCCCAGGAGTGGTGTCTGTCTTCAACCCGGAAAGGTGGAGCCCCCTCGACAAAGCCGCTCACACACCGTAGATTCATCGGCTTGGGTTCCGCCGCGAACCCTGTCAACAGCCGATCCAGGCCTTCGACACCCAGGAGCCGACATGACGCAGACCCGCCTTGAAGCCGTGTATGCCCGCAGCCGGACGGGGCAGTCGCAAGCCCTGCTCACGGGTCGGGCAACGACGTTGGCGGAGCGGCTGCTGCTGCGCTTGAACGGCTATTCGCCGCTGGCGATGCTGGTGACGGCGGCCGAGCAGCCGTTCGTGGCGCAGGCGGTCGAGGAACTGCTGGACCAGGGCTGGATCGAGGCGGTGCTCGAAGACGACGCCGCGCCGGCCGAGTCTCAGTGGGGCGCGATCGACACGCTGGGGCTGGCGGCCTGAGGGCTGCCGGTCAGCGCGAAGCGCTCGATCAGCTGCATCGGCGCACCGGCGGCCGGTTCGACGTAGAGGCAGAGGTCCCGCACGGGGGCCGGCCGGCTCAGCGCCGGCTCGAAATGCGCGCTGGCCTTGGCGATGCGGACGGCCCGCTCGGCCGGCTCCAGGCCATCGGTCAGGGTCATGTGGAAGCGCCAGCGGTGCAGCACGTGCGGGTAGCCCCAGCGCTGCAGCAGCGTGCGCTGTTCATCGTCCAGACGGGCATCGGCACCGCGCCGCGCCAGGTCGACCACGTCGGGTTCGGCGCGCAGGTCGTCGAGGCTGATCAAGGCGTCGTCGGCCAGGGCCTGCAGCCGCGCCAGGCGGCCGTGCGGGCCTTCGCCGGCAGGTTCCGGTCGGCCTGAGAGCGACGGCCGCAGCGCGATGAAGTCGGCCAGTCCGGCCACGTGCAGCGGCGGCAGTTCGAAGGGCGCGTGGCGCTGGGCGATCTCGGCCAGCAGCCGCAGCAGCGTCTCGGTCCGGATGCGCGGCGCCAGCCGGATCGGCGGGCGCAGCGTCGCGTGCCAGCCGTAGCGCCAGGCCGATCGACCCCAGGGCGGCGCATGGTGCAGCGGCCGGCCGGCACGCGGATCGCGGCCGAGCCAGCTGCAGCCAGCCTCCCACAGCGGATGGTCCTCAGGCGGGGCGTAGTAGACGGCGTAACGGTGCATGGGACGGGATGGCGGTGGGTCGCGAGGCGACCCGGACTCGGCGCGCGGCCGCTGCGCACTTCAACAAAGTGTCACGGCCGCTGTCGACACTGCGGCCGATTCTGCAAACGCACCGTGAAGGCGCCATGACCGATCCGACGACGCGCGAAGACCCGGCCATCGCCGACCGCCAGGCGTGGCTCGCCCTGCTGTCGGCCAGTGACCGCGACTCGCTGGCCGGACGGGTCCGGCCCTGGCTGGGCCGACACCGCGAGCGCGTGCTGCGCCCGCCCGAGATCGGCCTGGTGATGCTGCGTGCGCGGATCTCGCGCGACGGCGACCGCTTCCATCTCGGCGAGGTGCCGGTGACCCGCTGCGCGCTGCAGCTGTGCTGCGACGGGCCCGACGACGTCGGCGGTCCGATCGGCATCGGCTACGTGCTGGGCCGCGACCCGGAACGTGCGCTGTGGACCGCCACCATCGACGCCCTGATGCAGCTGCCCGACGAGGCCGCCGACGTGCGCGGCGCGGTGCTGCAGCCGCTGGCCCACGAGAACACGGCGCGGCGGGCCCGCTCGGCCGCACGCTCGGCCACCAGCCGGGTCGCCTTCTACACCGTGCAAGGCGAGACCTCATGAGCCCCGCCGCGGGTCTGGCCGATCCGGTCCACGGCGCCCAGGCGGTGTTCCGCCAGGTCCTCGACGCGATGGCGCGGCCCGGCCGTGTCCATGAAATGCCCGCCGGGCTGTTCGAGCACCCGAGCCGGCCGCCGCTGCCGCTGGGCACCGCCGCCGCCGCCGTGCTGCTGACGCTGTGTGACCACGAGACGGCGCTGTGGTGGTCGCCCGGACCGCGCCTGCCGCAGCTGCATGAATGGGCCCGCTTCCATGCCGGCGTGCGCTGGGTCGATCCGGTCGACGAGGCCGACATCGTCGGCCTGCGCGCCTCGGCGCTGACGCTGCCGCTGTGGTCGCGCCTGCGGCCCGGCACCGACGTGGCACCGCACACGTCCGCGACGCTGATCGTGGAGGTCGACGCGCTCGACAGCGTGCCGGACGAGGCGGCTGCGCGGCTCGATGGCGAAGCGATCCTGACGCTCGAAGGACCGGGCATCGAGCGGGTCGCACGGCTGCGCGTGGCCGGCATCGCCCGCGAGGTCTGGGAAGCCCGCATCGCCCAGTCCGCCCACTACCCCTGCGGCGTCGACCTGCTGCTGTGCTGCGGCCACCGGATCGCCGGGCTGCCGCGTTCGACCCACGTGACCCGGCTGGAAGCCTGACATGTACGTTGCCGTCAAGGGCGGTGCCGCCGCGATTGCCGCCGCCGAACGCCTGCTGGCCGAGGCGCGTCGCGGTGACCCTGCGGTGCGCGAGCTGGAGGTGCGCCAGATCCGCGAACAGCTCGGCCTGCTGGTCGACCGGGTGATGGCCGAAGCCTCGCTGGCCGATCCGGAGCTGGCTGCGCTGGCGCTCAAGCAGTCGCGTGGCGATGCGGTCGAGGCGATCTTCCTGCTGCGCGCCTACCGCACGACGCTGCCGAGACTCGGCTGCAGCGAGCCGCTGCGGCTGGATCGCATGGCCACGCGGCGGCGCATCTCGGCCATCTTCAAGGACCTGCCGGGTGGCCAGCTGCTCGGGCCGACCTTCGACTACACGCAGCGCCTGCTGGACTTCAGCCTGCTCGACACAGCCGCTGACCACACGGCCCCGACTGGCTCATCGCATGAGCCCGTCGACACGACGGCATCGGACGCCGGCCTGGCCAGCGAGCCCTGCGCGCTCGACCTGCTGGCGGCCGAAGGCCTGATCGAGCCGGTCCGGCCTTCGGAGGGTGACCCGGTGCCGCCGGACATCACGCGCGATCCGCCCGTCCACCCGATGGGCCGCACCGCGCGGCTGCAGACGCTGGCCCGGGCCGACGAAGGCTGGCTGCTGGGGCTGGCCTATTCGACCCAGCGCGGCTATGCCAACAGCCACCCGTTCGCCGGCGAGATCCGCGTCGGCGAGGTCGCCATCGAGCTGGTGCCCGACGAGCTGGGCTTCCCGATCGAGATCGGTTCGGTCGAGCTGACCGAGTGCCAGATGGTCAACCACTTCGCCGGCAGTGCGAGCGCACCGCCGCAGTTCACGCGTGGCTACGGCCTGGTGCTGGGACACGGCGAGCGCAAGGCGATGGCGATGTCGCTGGTCGACCGCGCGCTGCGCTGGCAGGAGTTCGGCGAACTGCCGCAGGCCGGCGCTGCCGCCCAGGACGCCGAGTTCGTGCTGGCGCACGGCGACAACGTCGAGGCCTCGGGCTTCGTGCAGCACCTCAAGCTGCCGCACCACGTGACCTTCGAGAGCGAGATGCAGCTGGTGCGCGCGCTGCGCGAGGAGTCCGCGACATGAACCTGCACGACCTGCCGACCGAGCCCCTGCCGCCCACCGCGTCGGCCACGACGACACGCGCCGGCTACAACTACGCCTACCTCGACGAGCGGACCAAGCGGATGATCCGCCGCGCCCTGCTCAAGGCCGTCGCGGTGCCCGGCTGCCAGGTGCCGTTCGGCTCGCGCGAGATGCCGCTGCCCTACGGCTGGGGCACCGGCGGCATCCAGCTGACGGCCGCGCTGATCGGCCGCGACGACACGCTCAAGGTCATCGACCAGGGCAGCGACGACACGACCAACGCGGTCAACATCCGGCGCTTCTTCCAGCAGGTCACCGGCGTGGCGACGACCGAGCGCACCCGCGAGGCGACCCTGATCCAGACCCGCCACCGCATCCCCGAGGCGACGCTGGGCGAGCATCAGATCCTCTGCTACCAGGTGCCGCAGCCCGAGCCGCTCTACAAGCTCGAACCGCGACGGGGCGAGGCGATGGCGCTGCACGGTCATGCCGAATACGGCCTGATGCACGTGAAGCTCTACGAGGACGTCTCGCGCTGGGGCCGCATCGACGCCAGCTACGACCACCCGGTGCTGGTCAACGGCCGTCACGTCATGGCGCCGTCGCCGATCCCGAGCTTCGACAACCCGCGCCTGCACCGCATGGCCGCCCTGCAGGTCTTCGGCGCCGGGCGCGAGAAGCGCCTGTACGCCGTGCCGCCCTACACCGACGTGCGCAGCCTCGACTTCGAGGACCACCCCTTCCACGTCGAAGCGCAAGGCCATGCCTGCGAGCTGTGCGGCAGCACCGACACCTGGCTGGACGAGAACGTGCGCGACGGCGGCGTGCGGCTGTGGACCTGCTCGGACAGCGACTTCTGCCGCGAGCGGCAGGCCGATCACCAGGCGCCGCGATGACATCGACGACCGGACACGAGCCCTTGCTGGTGGTTCAGGGACTGAGCCACCGCTTCCCCGGCGCCGCCGCCGATGCCGTCCAGCAGGCCAGCCTGGTGCTGCATCCGGGCGAGGTGCTGGCCGTCGTCGGCGAGTCCGGCTCGGGCAAGAGCACGCTGCTGGACTGCATCGCCGGCCAGCGCCAGCCGCACGCGGGCAGCGTCCGCTACCGCACCCGTTCGGCCGGCTGGGTCGACGTCCACACGATGCCCGAACGGCAGCGCCGCGAGCTGGCGCGCACCGAGTGGGGCCATGTCGTCCAGCATGCCCACGAGGGCCTGCGGATGCGGGTCAGCGCCGGCGCCAACATCGGCGAGCGGCTGATGGCGCTGGGCCAGCGTCACCACGGCCTGCTGCGCGAACAGGCCGGCGACTGGATGCGCAGGGTCGAGCTGGACGCCGAACGCATCGACGACCTGCCCGGCGCCTTCTCCGGCGGCATGCGCCAGCGCCTGCAGATCGCCCGCAACCTCGTCACGCATCCGCGGCTGGTGCTGATGGACGAGCCGACCACCGGGCTGGATGTCTCGGTGCAGGCCCGCCTGCTCGACCTGCTGCGGCTGCTGGTGAGCCGCCTGAACCTGTCGGCGCTGGTCGTCACGCATGACCTCGGCGTGGCGCGGCTGCTGGCCCATCGCACGGTCGTCATGCAGCACGGCCGCATCGTCGAGGAAGGCCTGACCGACCGCGTGCTCGACGATCCGCGCCATCCCTACACGCAGCTGCTGGTCGCCTCGGTGGTCACGCCATGAACGACACCCCGTTGAACGCTGCGCCAGCGCGCACCCCGGTGCTGCAGGTGCGCGACCTGGGCAAGACCTTCACGCTGCACCTGCGCGGTGGCCTGCGCCTGCCGGTGCTGGAGGGCGTCCACCTGGACATCGCGGCCGGCGAATGTGTCGCGCTGGTCGGGCCGTCCGGCCAGGGCAAGTCGACCGTCATGAAGTGCCTGTACGGCAGCTATGCGGCCGATGTCGGCCAGGCCCGCCTGCGCCTGCCTGATGGCGAGACGGTCGACCTGCTGAAGGCCGACGCACGCCGGCTGATCGCCCTGCGACAACGCGAGCTGGCCTACGTCAGCCAGTTCCTGCGCGCGGTGCCGCGGGTCAGCGCGCTCGACGTGGTGGCCGAACGCCGCGTCGAGGCCGAGCTGGCCGGGCGCGCCGAAGCCGTCGACGAGACCGAGCTGTCCGCCCTGCTGGACGCCGCCCGCGACGAGGCCCGCGCGCTGCTGGCCCGGCTCAACCTGCCGTCCGGCCTGTGGGACCTGCCGCCCGCGACCTTCTCGGGCGGCGAGCAGCAGCGCGTCAACATCGCGCGCGGCCTGGTCGTGCCGTCGATGCTCCTGCTGCTGGACGAACCGTCGGCCTCGCTCGATGCGGCCAACCGGCGCGTGCTGATCGAGCTGATCCTCGAAGCCCGTACACGCGGCAGTGCCGTGCTGGGCATCTTCCACGATGCCGAGGTCCGCGACGCCATCGCGAGCCGCTGCATCAACCTGGCCGAAAGCCGGGCTCTGTCGATGGAGGCCTGGTGATGGACGACACCCGCTCCCTGCCCGAACGGGTGCTGCACCGCGCCCGCCTGGTGCTGCCCGACGAGGTGATCGACGACGGACACGTCGTGCTGCGCGGCGGCTGCATCGTCGCGTTCGGCCACGGCCCGAGCCGCCTGCCCGGGGCCATCGACCTGGACGGCGACTGGCTGCTGCCGGGGCTGGTGGAGGTCCACACCGACAACCTCGAACGCCACGTGATGCCGCGCCCGAAGGTCACCTTCCCGATGACCGGTGCGGTGCAGGCCCACGACGCCGAGATCGCGGCGGCCGGCATCACGACGGTGCTCGACGCCGTCGGCGTCGGTGACCCGTATGGCGACGGCTTCCGGGCCCGCGACCAGAGCGAGCTGCTGGCCGTGCTGGACCACCTCGAAGGTGCCGGCACGCTGCGCTGCGACCACCACATCCACGTGCGCTGCGAACTGCCGGCGGCCAACGCACGCGAGCTGTTCGAGCCCTTCGCCGGTCACCGCCGGCTGCGCCTGCTGTCGCTGATGGATCACACCCCCGGCCAGCGCCAGTGGACCGAGATCAGCCATGCACGCACCTACTACACCGGCAAGAAGGGCTGGAGCGACGCGAAGTTCGACGCCGAGGTGCTGCTGGCCCCGCAACGCCAGCGCGAGCACGCGCGGCCGAACCGCGACTGGTTTGCCGCCTACGCCCGACAACACGGCGTGGCACTGGCGACCCACGACGACACCACGCCGGCCCATGTCGACGAGGCTTTCGCCCTGGGGGCCGCGATGAGCGAGTTCCCGACGACGATGCTGGCCGCCCGCATGGCCCACGCCCAGGGCCTGTCGACCGTGGCCGGCGCGCCCAACGTCGTGCGCGGCGGCTCGCATTCCGGCAACGTCGCCGCACTCGACCTGGCCCGCGCCGGCGTGCTGGACGTGCTGTCGTCGGACTACGTGCCGACCAGCCTGCTGCAGGCCGCCTGGCGACTGCACGAGGAAGCCGCCATGAGCCTGTCGGACGCCATCCGCACCGTCAGCCGTGCGCCGGCCCTGGCCTGCGGCCTCGACGACCGCGGCAGCATCGCCAACGGCCTGCGCGCCGACGTCATCCGCGTGCGCGAGGTGCGCGGGATGCCGCTGGTGCGGGAGGTGTATCGGGGTGGGGTGCGGGTGATCTGAGGAGGAAGTGCGTCGCCGGAGGGCGACGGGAAATGGACCCCTCACCCTACCCTCTCCCGCAAGGGGAGAGGGTTTCTTGCCACGTGTTGATCGATGTTCTTTGATGTGGCTCATTCAATGAGCCAGTCAACTCACCTTGTCAGCGCAATACCCTCCCAACCGCGTCATCCCTCTCCCCTTGCGGGAGAGGGACCGAGGGTGAGGGGTCTCCCGCCCAGCCACGCCCATCCCCGTCGCCCTCCGGCGACGCACCTCAAGCCAGCGACAACCTCGGGCTCTCCCGCCGCAGCAGATCCGCCAGCACGCCCAGGTAGTGCGCCAGCGGCGGCGTCAGGCGGCCGGTCATCTTGGCGGCCTCGTCCCAGCGGCGCAGTTGCAGCGCGTCGTTGGCGTGGGACAGGGCCTCGAAGGCGGTGATCTCCTGCTGGGACATCGCGCCGCCTTGCAGGGCCAGCGAGTGGACCGAGGCGGGGCTCAGGCATTCGGCGTAGTGGCTGTCGACGGCGACCAGGTAGCGCTTGGCGGCCACGTGCAGCTGGACCGGCTCGGCGACGGCCGCGCCGAAGATGGGAAGCAGCCAGGCGGCGGCGCGGTCCTCGTGGCGGTCGTCGACGTGTTCGCCGACGTCGATGTCGAAATGGCCCAGGTCGTGCAGCAGCGCGGCAGCAACGAGGGCAGCGTCCGCACCTGCCAGTTCAGCCAGGTGTGCGCTCTGCAGTGCATGGGCCAGCGCGTCGACGTCCTCGCGGCGTCGGCCCTCGTAGGGCTGGTGCCCGTGCAGCATGAACTGCAGCGCGATGTGTTCCAGAGCCGCCGCGCCGGCCGCATCGATGCCGTCGAGGTCGATCCAGTGCATCAGCGACAGGTGGACCTCGTTCGCGTCGCGGGGCTCACGCATTTCCGCTTCATTCATGGGCGTGTTCATGGGGTTCTCCATCGTCGTGGTCGGGTCACACCAGCCGGCGTCGCAGCCAGGCAGAGGCCAGGTCGATCAGGGCCACCGAGACCACCAGCAGCAGCAGCACGGCGGAGGTGCGGGCGTACTGGAAGCCGCGGATGACGTCCCACAGCACCAGGCCGATGCCACCGGCGCCGACCATGCCGACGACCGAGGCCGACCTCACGTTGGCCTCGAAACGGTAGAGCGTGTAGGAGATCCACAGCGGCAGCACCTGCGGGATCACGCCGTAGAGGATCTCCTCCAGTCGGTGGGCGCCGGTCGCGCGGATGCCTTCGACCGGTTGCGGGTCGATTGCCTCGACCGCCTCCGAATACAGCTTGGCCAGCGTGCCGGTGGTGTGGATCCACAGCGCCAGCACGCCGGCGAACGGGCCCAGGCCGACGGCCACGACGAACAGCAGCGCGAACACCATCTCGTTGATGGCGCGGCAGGCATCGAGCAGGCGGCGCACCGGCTGGTGGATCCACCACGGCGTCAGGTTGCCAGCCGCCAGCAGGGCCAGCGGCGCCGAGCAGACGATGGCCAGCGCGGTGCCCCAGACGGCGATCTGCAGCGTCACCAGCCGCTCGGCGAGATCGTTGCGCCAGTCGTGGAAATCGGGCGGCACGAAGCCCCGCGCGAACTCGGCCATGTTGGCGGCGTCACGCCACAGGTCCAGCGGCCGCATGTCCGCGCCCTGCCAGCTGCCGGCCAGCAGCAGGGCCAGCACCAGCCAGACCAGACGGGTCGACCACGGGGTCGACGGCGGGGCCGGCATGGCCGGGCCGATGGCGGTGGTCATGGTCGTCTCCGGTCCGGCGCGACTCAGCGGGCGCTGGCCATCTGGCGGTTCAGCTCGGCCAGACGCGCGTCGATGTCCTTCAGGCGCTTGCTCTTCTCATCGGCGGCCATCGTGGTGTCGGCCTCGACCTTGCTGCGGTCCCGCACCAGTTCGAGCTGGCGGATCGGCAGCAGCTGGCTGTTGTCCGAAGCCTGGAAGCCACTGAGCGTCAGTTGCACCAGGTTGGCCTTCTCGCGGGCATCCTTGCCATAGCCGGTGAAGAAGTCGCGCAGCTGCTTGCGGGTCGCGGTATCGAGATCGCTGCGGTAGACCAGCGGGTCCGACGGGATCAGCGGCGAGCGCCAGACCACGCGGATGTCGTCGTGCTTCTCGGGCATCTTGAGCTTCATGCGGTCCATCGCGTCGCTGGCGACGACGGCCGCGTCGACCTGCTTGTTGACCACCGTCAGGATGTTGGTCTCGTGATTGGCCCGCACCGTGCGCTTGAAGTCGCGCGTCGCGTCCACGCCATTGAGCTGGAAGGCGTAGTAGTTGGGCACCAGATAGCCGCTGGTCGAGTTCGGGTCGCCGAGGCCGAAGTTCAGCGACGCACGCGCCTTCAGCACGTCCTGCAGCGTCTGCAGCGGGCTGTCGTTGTGGACGATCATCAGGCTCCAGTAGCCGGTGCCGCCATCGGGCTGGACCATGCGGGCAAAGATCTCGCCCTGGGCCCGGTCGACCGCCTCCATCGCCGACTTGTTGCCGAACCAGCCGACCTGGACCTTGTTGAAGCGCATCGCCTCGATCACGCCGGCATAGTCGGGCGCGAAGTAGGCCTTGACCTTCAGGCCGGTGGCTTTCTCGAGGTCTTCCAGCACCGGCAGCCAGGTGCTCTTGAGGTTGGCCGACGACTCGGTCGAGATCAGGCCGAAGCTGAGCTCGCGGACCGGCTGGGCCTGCGTGGCCACCGGGATGGCCAGGGCGGCCGCGCTGATCGACAGGATCCGGGCCAGGGTGTTGCGACGGTTCATGGTCATGCCTCTTGCTCGTGACGTGGAGTGGAAGGTGCTCAGGCGGCCAGCGCGGCCGCGTAGCCGCGTGGATGGCTCATCGCGTGAGCCTGTGCTTCTGCGGCGGACGGCGACAGTCCGCCTGCAATGGTCAGTGCGCCCGTCAGCTCGCCGGTCTGGCTGCCGTACAGCGCGGCCAGCCGGTCGGCGTCCAGCGCCCGGGTCGGGCCGTCGTGGACGACCTCGCCATGGCGCAAGGCGATCGTGCGCGGACACCAGGCGAAGGCGTGGTCGATCTGGTGCAGCGACACCAGCACGGTCACGCCGAGCTCGCGGTTCAGCTCGGCCAGCAGCGCCATCACGCGGCGTGCGGCATCCGGGTCGAGCGAGGCGATCGGCTCGTCGGCCAGGATGATCTCGGCGCCCTGCACCAGCGCCCGCGAGATGGCCGCGCGCTGCTGCTGGCCGCCCGACAGCGTCGAGGCCCGTTGCCAGGCGCAGGCCGCCATGTCGACCCGCTGCAGCGCCGCCCAGGCGCGTTCCTGCTCGGCCTTCGGGAAGCGGCCGAGCAGCGTGCGCCACAGCGGCAGGCGGTGCAGCGAGCCGGCCATCACGTTGGTCATGACCGACAGGCGGTCGACCAGGTTGAACTGCTGGAAGATGGTGGCGGTGCGCGCCCGCAGCGCACGCGCCTCGGGTGTCAGCCGGCCGTTGCGCTGCAGGGTCTGACCCAGAAGCCGGCAGACGCCGGCGTCGGCGTTGGCGTCGGCGGTCGGGTCCGCCCGATGCAGACCGTTGATCAGCCGAAGCAGCGTCGACTTGCCCGAGCCGGACGCGCCCAGCAACGCCACCATCTCGCCACGCCGGACCTGGAAGGAAACGCCCTTCAGCGCGGGCCGACCGTGGAAGCTCTTGTGCAGCGCCTGCACCTCGATGACCGTGTTCGTCATGGCGATGTGTCGTCTCCGGCTGGAAAGGCGCGACGCGCCCGTGCCGGCATGGTCAGACGGCGCCATGACGACGTGATGACCGGCACGCTGGCCGGCGGCGGTCCTGTCATCCGGCTTGACGTACCCGCTCGCGAACCGTATAAACGATTTACATCGTTTCACTCGGCGAGGCCGTCATGCCGATCGAACTGCAGCTCTGGTGGTGGTCCCTGTGTGCGGTCAGCGTGCTGAACCTGCTGGCGTGGACGTGGTCGGCGCTGCGGCACGCGGACCGCATCGATCCAGACCACCCCCATCGCCGCTGGCAGCTGCTGCTGTCGGCCGGCTATGTGCTCGGCTGCGCGCACCGTTCGTTCTGGCCGGTCTTCGACGTGCAACGTCTCTGCCTGTTCGACCACTGGCTGTCGAGCGTCGCGGTCGGCCGCAGCGTGGCGACGGTGGCCGAGCTGTGTTTCGCGGCGCAGTGGGCGCTGGTGCTGCACCGGGTCGCGCGCGACACCGGCAGCCGGCCGGCCGCGCGGGTGGCCCGCTCGATCGTGCCGCTGATCGTCGTCGCCGAGGTCTGCTCGTGGTGCGCGGTGCTGACCACCTCGAACCTCGGCCACGTGTTCGAGGAGACCCTCTGGGGCGCCTGCGCGCTGCTGTTCGTCGCCAGCCTGCTGGCCGTTCACCGGCAGGTCGACGGCGCCACGCAGCGGCGGCTGCAGCTGTGGGCGGCGGCCGGGCTGGCGTATGCGCTCTACATGTTCACCGTCGACGTGCCGATGTATGCCACCCGCTGGCTGGCCGACGAGGCCGCCGGCCACGGCTACCTCAGCCTGTCGCAGGGCTGGGCCGACGTGACCGAACGCTGGCGCGTCTCGCTGCACTGGGCCGACTGGCGCAGCGAGGTGATCTGGATGTCGCTCTATTTCAGCGTCGCGGTCTGGATCAGCATCGCGCTGATCCACGCGCCGGTGCGTGTCAACGTCCGGCCAGCCAGGCCGGCAGCGCCGTCGCCAGCGGCGGCAGCGCGGAGATCGCCAGCGTTCCGATGAAGATCGCCAGCACCGCCGGCAACACCGATCGCGCCACTTCGCGCACCGGCTTGCCGAACATCGCCGAGGCGAAGTAGATGTTCATGCCGGCGGGCGGACACAGGAAGCCCATCTCCAGGCTGGCCAGGAAGATGATGCCGAAGTGGACCGGGTCGATCCCGTAGCTCAGCGCCACCGGCAGCAGCAGCGGCACCAGCACGACGATGGCGGCGTAGATCTCCATCAGCGCGCCGGCTGCGAACAGGAACACGTTGAGCGCCAGCAGGAACAGCCAGCGGTTCGGGATGCCGCCCTGCACCCATTCGATCGCGCCGTCCGGGATGCCGGCGTCGATCAGGTAGTTGGTCAGCCCGAGCGCCATGCCCAGGATCAGCATCACGCCGCCGATGATCTGGGCCGCGTCGGACAGCGTGCCGGCCAGCTTGCGCCAGCCGAGTTCACGGTGCGCCCAGGCCTGCGTCACGACCGCGTAGATGGCGGTCAGCGCAGCGCTCTCGGTCGGCGTGGCGATGCCGCTGACCAGCGAGCCGATCGCCACGGCCGGCGCGAGGATCTCCCACTTCGCGCGCCACAGGGTCGCGCCGACCGAGCGGGCGCGGGCGTCGACCGGTGACACGGGCTCGGGCTCGGGGACCGAGATGGAAGACCGGTCACGCCGCAGGTAGCCGCCGAACACCAGCAGGCTGGCGACCATCACCAGCGCCGGCACCACGCCGGCCAGGAACATCGTGTTGATCGGCACCCGCGCGACGATCGCGAACATGATCAGCGGCACCGACGGCGCCAGCAGCACGCCCAGCGCGCTGGCGCTGGTCACCAGGCTGATGCCGCGGCGCTCCGGGAAACCGGCCTGGCGCAGCAGCGGAAGCAGCAGGCCGCCGAGCGCCAGGATGGTCACGCCACTGCCGCCGGTGAAGGCCGTGAAGCACGAACACAGCACGGCGGTCGCGATGACCGTGCCGCTGACGCCGCGTCCGAACAGCGCCAGGAAGACATCGCCCAGCCGCTGCGCCGCGCCGGTGCGCGCCATCAGCAGCCCCGCCAGCGTGAACAGCGGCAGTGCCGGCAGCGACGGGTTCACGGTGATCTGGTAGTGCGAGAGCGCGACCGAGGCCAGCGGCAGGCCGTCCTGCCAGAACAGCGCCAGCGCCAGGCCGCCGAGCGCCACGAAGATCGGCGCACCTGCCAGCAACAGCGCGATCAGCACGGCCACCGCCGGCCAGGCCGGCAGGCTCGCGCCGTCGAAGTGGTCGGCCAGCATCCAGCCGAGCCAGGGCAAGGCGATGGCCGGCAGCCAGGCGAGGAAACAGGTCCAGGCACGGGACAAGACGCGGGTCACGGCATCGCCCGCCGCCAGGCTCTGGCCGATCCGCCAGCCGAACTTCGCGCCCAGCGCGAGGAAACCGGCCGGCATGAAGGCCTGCACGACGTGGATCGGCAAGCCGTAGGCCAGCACATGGCCGACCGCGCGTTCGCTGTCGACCAGCTGCCAGCTCGACCAGCCCAGCACGCCGCAGATGAGTGCCGCGCCGCCGCGTGCGAACAGGCCGGTGGCGGCCTGCAGGCCGGGGCCGCCGAGCGTCGCCAGGCCACCGCCGAGGGTGCTGAGATGGCCGTGCCGTTCGGCCGCGAGCGCACCCGCCATCGCCAGCACCAGGCCCAGGTGCTGGACCAGCACCGGCGCGCTCTGCACGCCCGAGCCGACCAGCGGCCGCAGCACGATCTCGACCAGCGGGATCAGCGCCATCAGCGCCAGTGCGCCGCCGGCGATCAGCTCGTCGACACGCCCGAGAGAGGCCAGCTTCGGACGCAGACCCTGGCCGCTCACTTGGCCTTGCCCGCGCGAAAGGCCTTGAGGTGGGCGAACACCTCGTCGAAGGTCTCGGCCGGCACCATCGTGCCGCGGATGCGCGGGTAGACCTTGTCGGCCAGGTCCTGCCATTCGCGCATCTGCTCGGCATTCGGCTTGTTGACGACCAGGCCGCGTTTCTTCATCGCGTCGACCGCCTCGTCGACCTCCTGCCGCGCCCGACCGCGCATCTGTACGCCGGCCTTGTCGCTGGCGCTGCGCAGCTGCGCCTGCACCTCGGGGCTCATCTCGTCCCAGGCCTTGCGGGTGACCACCAGCGCGCCGACGATGGGCGCCCAGTTGATGTCCAGCATGTTGGACGCGGTCGTGTAGACCTGGCTGGCCAGCGCGAAGTACGGCGTCGCGGGCACGACGCTGATCATCCCGGTCTGGATCGCCGGCAGGATGTCGGTCGTCTCCAGCGGCACCGGCGTGTAGCCCAGGCTCTTCATGATCTCCTGCTGCGCCGTCTCGCCGCCCCAGGCGAAGAACTTCATGCGGCGGAAGTCGTCCGGCCTGAACGCCGGCTCCTTCGAGAAGAAGCGCACCCAGCCGGCATCGCCCCAGGCCAGCACGACGAAGCCCTTGTCGAGGAACTTGCGCTCCATCGCCGGGCGCATCTTCTCGCGCACATGGTCGATCTCGTCCCAGCTGCGAAAGGCCAGCGGCAGCGACTGCAGCGCCGCGATCGACGGCTCGATCTCCTGCAGGCCGACGACCGACAGCAGCGCGCCCTGCAACTGGCCGATGCGCATGCGGCGCGCCATCTCGGCCTCGCCGCCCTGGCTGCCGTCGGGGTAGACCAGCCAGCGCGCGTTGCCGCCCTGCGCGTTCTGGGCCGCGCGCCAGGCCTCGCCAATCTCCAGCAGCTGGCGGTGGTAGAGCGAGTTCTTGGGCACCAGCGTGCCGATGCGCAGCGTCTTGTCGGCCGCCTGGACGGGACCGGCGCACAGGCCGGCCGTGGCGAGAGCGCCCAGGCCCAGTTGCGTCAGGACATGGCGGCGGGAGGTCGGGATCGAGGACATCGTGCGGAAGGCTTCCGGATCAGGTCGAGAGTCAGGGGTCAGGGGTCAAGGTTCAGAACAGGTCGTCGACCTGCGCCAGCAGCCAGGCGGCGCGCTCGCGCATCACCTCGTTGGCGACGTCGCGGTGCGCGGCACTGACGGCCAGGGCTTGCCGGAGCAGGGCCTCGAAGGCCGGGCGGTCGCCGGCCGGCAGCGCGATCGACTCGGCCTTGGCCAGCCAGGGCCCCGCCTGCCGGGTGCCGCCGAGCGCGATGGCGCGGTCGAAGTAGGTCAGCGCGGTCGCCGCCGAACCGCCGGGGCGCGCGGCCTCGAAGGTGCCCATCAGGCTGGCCAGCGCGCCATCGCCATGGCCCGGCGCGCGGGCATAGGCCAGGCCGGCCAGGCGCACCGCCAGCGGCAGATCGGCGACGGCATCCGGGTCATCCTTGGACAGCGAGATCGCACCGCCCCACGACGCGGCGGCCCAGTAGGCCAGCTCGACCTCGTCGGCCTTCAGGCGCGGCCAGCGGGCGGGGTCCGGGCTGGCGAGTGCGGCGGCGAAGCCGGGCGTGCGGCGCTCCAGCGCAGCCATCGCATGGCCCTGCGCACGCCGGTACAGCCGCCGGGCACGCTGGCGCAACTGCTGCGCGGCGGCGCTGTCGCGGGCCTCGATGCGGTCGGCCTCGAACGCGACGAAGGCATAGGCGTACTGCGTGAATCCGCCGGCCACCGCGCCGGACAACGCGGCGTGATCGGGCGCCTCGCGCAGCACCGACTCCGACAGCTTCAGGTAGAACGCGCTGGCTTCGCGGGCCAGCGTCAGGTCATCCTCGGCCGCCCCGGCCTGATCGGCCAGCTGATCGGCCAGTCGCTGGGCCACGATGCGATTGACCGAACAGCCGCCGAGCAGCAACATGATGACGACAAGCAACGCCAGCAGCGGTACTCGGCCAGCGCGAGCCGGCAGGGCGTGTGGAGACATCGGCATGGGCAGGCAGGTGGCAGGACATCGGGGCACGATGCCCGTCCGACGATCGCCACGAGTGTGCGGCGGCCGTGTGACAGGACGTTGTCGGTCCCGTGCCGTCCAACGGGCGCGCGCCATGCGGGCAGCCGCCACAGATCGAGCAGATCATGTGGGAACCAGGAAGGGTTGACGCTCATGGATTGGCCCACGATCGCGGAGATTTCGGCACTCGCGCCCTTGCCTGAGGGCTATTCGTACGAGCAGCTCTCACGCTCGGACGTGCCGGCCTTGATCGACAAGGTGCGGCGCTGGCATCCGGACATCGCCGTCGGCGGCGGCAGTTGCTACCTGCGCGAGGCCTTCTATGACACCAGCGTCTGCCTGGACCAGCAGACGCGCCAGGACGTGTTCGTCGGCGTCTTCAAGCACGCCGATCAACTCGTGGGCATGTGGTCGTGGGAACGGCTGCCCGACACGCTGGCGATGTATGGCCGCCTGATCGTCATCGCGCCCGAACACCGCAGCGCCAAGCTCGCGTCGGCCGTGATGCCACTGGCCGAGCGGGCCGGGCGGGCGATGGGCGCCGAGTTCCTGTTCGGTCTGGCCACGCTGAAGATCCCGCACATGCAGCACGCGCTCGAACGCGCGGGCTACCAGCTGATCGGCTTCACGTCAGGCTACGACTGCGAAGAGGTCGCGCCGGGCGACGTGCGACGGGTCTTCGAAGGGGTGTACTGCAAGGTGCTGGTGCCCGAGGACGAACTGGTCCGACCGGATCCGGCCAACCTGACGCCGCGCGCACGAGCGCTCTTTGACGTGCTGTTCCCGCAGCCGGATACGGGTGGATCGACATGAACTGGCTGCCCTGGAACGAAGCGCTGGGCCTGATCGATCTGCCGCCGGGCTATGCCGTCCAGACCCTCGCGAGCCGGCACATCGGCGACGTGACGGACGCCGTGCGGCGCTGGTATCCGGACATCGCGTACGGCGTGAACAGCGTCTTTCTGCGCGAGGACTTCTACCGCGATCGCGTGTGCCTGGACGGTGCCGTCGACCGGGACGTCATCACCCTCACGGTGTGGCACGGCGACGCGCTGGTGGGCGTGTGGGCGAGCGAGCGTGAAGTGGACTCGCTGGCGCTGTGGGGCCGCATCGTCGTGATGTCGCCGGACCATGCGGGCAAGGGCCTCACGCGCCGTCTCAACGACGGCATGGAAGAGGTGGGTCGCCGCATGGGTGCGGCGTTCATCTACGCGATGGTCACGCTCAAGCATCGATTCATGCAGCAAGGACTCGAGAGCGGTGGCTACCGATTGCTGGGATTCTTTCCGGGCTACGACCGCGAACTGATCTCGCCAGGGGTGGTCAAGCGCGTCTATCAGGCCGTCTATGCCAAGCTGCTCGCCCCGGAAGACAAGGTCCTGCGGCCCAACCCGAGGAACATGTCACCGACGGCTCGCCATCTGTACGGCTTGCTGTTTCCCGACTTGAACGGCGGGACTGACGGCATGGACCCCGATTGATCGAATCGATCCGGACTTCATCCGGAACATCGCGGGCACCAGGCTCTGCGTGGTCTGTCACAAGGCACCGGCGGCGTGCAACTGGCGCAAGGTGCTGACTCCGCCGCCAATGCGCAAGTCCAGCCTTGTCGCTGCAGCGCGGTCAGCGGCCAGGGCTACGGCAGGCGCGGCGTTGATGAAGTGGAAGGTGGTGCCGCCTTCCAAGTTGCCGCCCGGAAGCGATGTTCGCCACCCCTCTAGAATCCGCTCCCGCGCCCGCAACAGGCGCCGTCCAGCCCGTCAGCGTGACGTGCCCTCGCCGTAGTTCAATGGATAGAACGGCCGCCTCCTAAGCGGCAAATACAGGTTCGATTCCTGTCGGCGGGACCAAGTGGTCGTTTCAGAAGGTCCGGAAACGTCCCATACTGAGCTCCTCAGCAGCCATTTCCCCACTAGAACCCGCGAAGGCAAGTCCAGGATCGCATCATGTGGATCCGTTGAAGCGCAGGTTCATTGGGGGCAACATTGGGGGCAACTTGAGTTGCCCCTTCCTCCAGAGTTGCCCCCAGATGCCACTGACCGACATCACGATCCGCAAGGCCCGCCCCACGGACAAGACGCAGCGGCTGTTTGACGCAGGCGGGCTGTACCTTGAAGTTGCCCCCAGCGGGGGCAAGTGGTGGCGGCTGAAGTACCGGATCGACGGCAAGGAAAAGCGCATCAGTCTCGGCACCTTCCCGGCCGTCGGACTGAAGGAAGCGCGAGAAGCGCGTGACAGTGCCCGCTCGGACCTCGCGGCCAACCGGGATCCCAGCGTCGTCAAGCAACAGGCACGCGAGGAACGGCAGGCCAAGGCTGCGAGGGACTTCCGGACTGTCGCGACTCAGTGGCTGGCTCATCGAGCATCGGCATGGTCAGATGGGACGCTGGCCGCCATCACGGCCTCGTTCGAGAACCACGTCTATCCGAACATCGGCCACCTGCCAGTCGACGACGTCAACCCGAAACATGTGCGCGAGGTGGTCAAGGCCATTGAGTCGACCGGAGCTTCGGAGACCGCAGGACGGGTGTTCCAGCGCATCCGTGCGGTCTATCGGCACGCGATCGCCCACGACTTGGCGAAGGAGGATCCGACCTACCCGCTTAAGCCAATGGAGATTTTCCAGCCACGGATCACGCAGCATCGCGCGTCGCTCCCAGAAGCCGACATGCCCGGATTCCTGCGAACACTGGCCACCTACGAGGGAGATCCCAGCACCAAGCTGGCGCTCGAGTTGCTGATCCTCACGGCGGTGCGCCCCGGCGAGCTGCGAGGAATCCGATATTCAGAGATCGACGAGGAGCGCGCAATGTGGCGCATCCCGGCGGCGCGCATGAAGATGAAGACGGAGCACCTGGTGTCGCTCTCCCGTCAAGCCCTCGCCGTGATCGGGAAGGCGAAGGCACTGAATGACGGCTCTGACCTACTTTTCCCGTCGCCGTTCTACCCTGGAAAGCCACTGAGCGACGGCACGCTGAACAGTGCGCTGGCCAGACTGGGGTACAAGGGTCGAACGACCGCCCATGGCTTTCGCACCGTGTTCTCGACGTCAGCCAACGAAGCTGGCTGGCGCCCGGATGTCATCGAAAGACAACTGGCTCACGAGGAGCGTGACGCAGTGCGTGCGGCATACAACCGGGCGCAATGGTTGGAGGAAAGGCGGGAGCTGATGCAGTGGTGGGCAGACCGTCTGGACGGGTGGAAGGGTCTCAAGATCACGACGAATGCGAGCACTCGAAGGAAAATGCGAGCAACGAAGCAAGGACTTGGTTGAATGGCATCGCACGCTCGTCGCACGGGCAGGTCTCTCATCTAAACCGCCCAGCCAAACTGGCACGTGATGATCATCAGCCCAATGTCGTCATTCCAGCATCTCCTGTGCAATTCGACACCACGTTGTCCGCAGAAGTCTGAGGCTGTGTGAAACCCCTGTCGACCAGCCGCGCTCAAGCTATTCGGCACTCTCTACGACATCAAGCGCGAAGCCGAAGTTCTGGGGCGCGACCAGCGGCAAAGTCTGCGGCAAGCCAGGCTGGGCCGGCAGCCGCCCTGCTGCACCACTTGCTGATCGCCAACGGACAGAAAGTGCCAGATGGCAGTGAGACAGCCAAGTCCATAGACCACAGCCCCATGCGCTGGGCTGCCCTGACACGCTACATCAATGGCGGCGACTAGACCGTAGACAACAACCGTATCGAGAAACTGATCCGGCCCATCGCTGTCGGAATGCAAAAACGGCTGTTCGCCGGCAGTTTGCGCGCGGGCAAGCGCGCTGCGGCGGTGATGAGTCTGGTCACTCGGCCAACCTCAATTGCCTGAATCCATTCTCTCGTCTGCGCGATGGCTTGGAGCGATTGCCGATCCAGTCTGCAAGAAGCATCGCTGCATTGCTTCCGGATCGATGGCCGGCTGCATCCAACGGGGCTTGATCGCGTCCGACATCGTCATGGATGTTTGGACGAACGCTTACTTGGCGTCATCCATGTACCCATCGAACGATCCCCTGCGTACGCAGGCAAGTTGGCGCATGTCTCGCGATCAGAGTGCAAGCGAGGCAAGTTCGGCGTTACCGTCGCTCCATGTGAACGCGCCTCGCACGCCGAGCCGCCCCGCCGCTGATCAATGGTTGTGGCGCGGCGTGACGTTGCTGACCGTGCGGTACTTCAGCGCCAGCTCCATGCAGGCGCCGCTGTCGAGCTGGCCGACCGTCGCGCGGTAGATCTCCTGCCACGGCGTCTGGCTGGGCGGGACGGCCGGCAGGCCGGCCGTGCGACGGCGCGCCAGTTCCTCGTCGGCCACGAGCATGTCGCAGCGGCCGGCATTCAGGTCGACGCGGATGCGGTCGCCGGTCTGCAGCCAGGCCAGGCCGCCACCGGCCGCCGCCTCGGGCGAGGCGTTGAGGATGGACGGGCTGTCGGAGGTGCCCGACTGCCTGCCGTCGCCCAGCGTCGGCAGGCTCGTGATGCCGCGCCGGATCAGCGCATCGGGCGGCTGCATGTTGACGACCTCGGCCGAGCCGGGGAAGCCGATCGGGCCGGCGCCGCGCATGACCAGGATGCAGTCCTCGTCGATCGCCAGCGCCGGGTCGTTGATGCGGGCGTGGTAGTCGTCCGGACCGTCGAAGACGATGGCGCGGCCCTCGAAGATGCCCTCGGCGCCGGGCCGGCTGAGGTAGCGGCGGCGGAAGTCCGGCGAGATCACGCAGGTCTTCATGATCGCGAAGTCGAACAGGTTGCCGGCCAGCACGAGGAAGCCGGCCTTCTCCATCAGCGGCTGCTCGTAGGACGTGATGACGTCGGCATCGATGCTGCGCCGGCCCTCGACGTTGGCCGCCAGCGTCCGGCCGGTGACGGTCGCGCAGGAGCCGTCGACCCGGCCGACCCGGATCAGCTCGGCCAGCACCGCCGGCACGCCGCCGGCGCGGTGGAAGCTCTCGCCCAGGTACTTGCCGGCCGGCTGCATGTTGACCAGCAGCGGGATGTCGTGGGCCTGCTTCCAGTCCTCGGCCGTCAGCTCGAAGCCGGCATGGCGGGCCATGGCATGCAGGTGTGGCTGGGCGTTGGACGAGCCGCCCAGCGCGGTCACCGCCGCGATGGCGTTGAGGAAGGACCGCCGGCTCAGGATGCGCGAGGGCCGCAGGTCCTCATAGGCCATGTCGACGATGCGCCGGCCGGTCGCGTAGGCCATCTGCGCCCGCTCGCGGTAGGGCGCGGGGATGGCCGCGCAGCCCGGCAGCGACAGGCCCAGCACCTCGGCCAGCGCGTTCATGGTCGAGGCCGTGCCCATGGTGTTGCAGTGGCCGGCCGACGGGGCGGACGCGGCGGCGGCGTCGAGGAACTGCTCCTCGTCGATCTCGCCGGCCGCGAGCTGGCGGCGGCTGCGCCAGATCACCGTGCCGGAGCCGACGCGCTCGCCGTTCATCCAGCCGTCCAGCATCGGCCCGCCCGACAACACGATGGCCGGCAGGTCGACCGTGCTGGCGGCCATCACGCCCGAGGGCGTGGTCTTGTCGCAGCCGGTGGTCAGCACCACCGCGTCCAGCGGGTAGCCGTGCAGGATCTCGACCAGGCCCAGATAGGCGAGGTTGCGGTCGATCGCGGCGGTCGGGCGGCGACAGTTCTCGAAGATCGGATGGACCGGGAATTCGAGCGGGATGCCGCCCGCGTCGCGGATGCCCTCCTTGACCCGCTGCGCCAGCTCGACGTGGATGCGGTTGCAGGGTGACAGCTCGCTGCCGGTCTGGGCGATGCCGATGATGGGCCGACCCGAGCGCAGCTCGGCGGGGGTCAGGCCGTGGTTCATGAAGCGCTCGAGGTAGAGCGCGGTCTGGTCGATGCGATCGGCGTTGGCGAACCACTCGCGCGATCGGAAGGGGCGGACAGGGATGCGGGGCTCGGTCATGCGCTCAGGTCCCAGGCGGTCGACGGCAGACCCGGCGCCGGTGCCGTGAAGGCGAACAGGCCACCGGCCAGCGGCTGCGCGGCCAGCTCGGCCTCGCTCAGGCCCTTGCGCGCGGTGGTGACGTAGGCGGTGCGCAGGTCGGGGCCGCCGAAGGCCAGCTTGGTGACGTTGGCGCAGGGCAGCGACACGATGGCCAGCAAGCGGCCGTCCGGCGCATAAAGGCGCACGCCCCAGCCGCCGAAGAAGGCGACCCAGAGGCAGCCCTCGGCATCGACCGTGCTGCCATCGGGCCAGCCATGGCTGCCGTCGAAGCGCAGGAACAGCCGCTTGTTCGAGGTCGTGCCGTCGGCCGCCAGGTCGAAGGCATGGATCTCGCGCCGGACCGTGTCGGTGTGGTACAGCGTGCGGCCGTCCGGGCTGGTGACCGGGCCGTTGGTGATGCAGATGCCGTCGTCGTGGCGCGTCAGACGGCCTTGCACGCACGCATACAGCGCGCCGCTCAAGGCGGTCTCGGCATCGTCCATGGACCCGAACCAGAGCCGTCCGGCGGCATCGACGTGGGCATCGTTGAGGCGGTTGCCAGGGCGGTCCTGCTCGAAGCTCAGCAGCGGCCGGCTCTGCCCGTTGCGCGGGTCGAAGGCGCGCAGCTCGCCGGGCAGGCCGATGACCAGTTCACCGCCCGTCGCGGGCAGCGCGAAGCCGGCCTGGCCGGGCAGCGCCCAGGTCTGGCCGCCTTCGGTCCCGGGCACATGGCGATGCAGCTGGTGGCGCTTGATGTCGACGAACCAGAGGCAGGCGTCGGGCACCGACCAGACCGGTCCTTCGCCGAGGGTGGCCGAGAGCGGCCAGACGCAGGTGACGTCCGTCGAGGGTTCCGTTGTCATCTCCACCCCGCATCGACGAAGTAGTTGTGGGCGGTGCACATGCGACCGTCGTCCGAGGCCAGGAACAGCACCATCGCGGCGACGTGTTCCGGGTCCACGCGTTCCTTCAGGCACTGGGCCGCGAGCATGCGGGCCTCCTCGTCCGGGTTGTGCCAGAGCCGGGTCTGGCGCGGCGTGCGGATGCCGCCGGGCACGACGCAGTTGACGCGGATCCCGTCGCCGCCGAGGTCACGCGCCAGCGCACGGGTCATGGCCTCGATGCCGCCCTTGGCGGTCTCGTAGATCACCAGGTCGGGCAAGGCCAGGTGCCAGGACACCGAGCCCATGTTGACGATGGAACCGCCGCCGGCCGCCCGCATCGACGGTGCCACCGCCTGGCTGCAGAACAGCAGGTGGCGCAGGTTGACGGCGATGCGGCGGTCCCAGTACGCCGGCGTGATCTCGGCCAGCGTGTGGCGGTCGTCGTTGGCGGCGTTGTTGACCAGCACGTCGACGCCGCCGCTGGCCGCGAGGATCTGCGCGAAGGTCGCGCCGACCTGGTCGAGCTCGGTCAGGTCGCAGTGCAGGAAGCGCGGCGGGTGCTTCGCGCCCGCCAGACGAAGGGCCAGGGCCTGCGCCTCGTCGTCGCAGATGTCGAGGAAGAAGACCTGGGCGTCCTGCCGCACGAAGGCTTCGACCAGCGCGGCGCCGATGCCGGAGCCGCCGCCGGTGACGACGACGCGCTTGCCGGACAGGCTGGGGTAGAACGCAGTGTTCATCGAAGGAGGTCCGCAAGGAAAACGTGGCGGGCACACGGACCGCCGGAGCATGGGCCGCTGGCGCAAGGGCCCGGTACGTCACCGGGCCAAGCAGAGGTCAAGGCGACTGCCTGAACATCAGCTTCGCCACCCGCTGCGCCACGCAGTTGCCCTGTAACTTGCCACCTTCCACTCCGGAGCGAAAGTGGATCCCGGCGTAGAGCCGCGACAGCGCCGCCTCGTCGGCCGCCGCCTTGAAGCTCGGGAAGGTGCGCGGGCCCCAGCCCCGGTCGTTGTGGGTGTTGTCGGTGAAGGCGACGTTGGCGCCGAAGATCGACGCCAGCACCGCCGCCGCCGCGCTCGACTGCACCGAGTGGCCGGACGGGTACTCCGGGAAGGGCGGCGTGTGCATCAGCTGCGGCACCCAGTTGCTGTCGATCGCCAGCTGGACGTAGGTCACCGGGCGCAGCAGGTTGACCGTGTACTTGGTGTGCCAGCAGGCCACGAAGGCATCGGACATGGCGATGTTCAGCCGCGCGTAGGCCTCGGCCGCCTCGGCCAGATTGGCCTTGCGCGCCTTCAGCAGGTCACCGGCGATGTAGGCCCAGTGACCGGCCGGCGTCGGCGTCTTCAGCGGGTCGTCGGCCCAGTACAGCGCGTACTGGCGCTGCGCCTGCGTGGCGGCGTTGGCGATGCGCCAGACCTCCAGGCCCTCGGCATGGAAGGCGGAGCCGGGCTCCTCCGAATACGGCGGTGGCGGCGGGGCCGGGCAGTCCGCGCCGCTGGCCAGCACGAAGGGCCGGTTGCGGCCCCACTCGGGCAGCAGCGGCGGCGAGAAGGTCGGCGGCGTGACCGACCACCGGCCCGGACCGCTCGGCGGCACGAAGTTGGCGCGGTCGCGCCGGATCGGCCCCCAGGCCTCGTGGCCGCCGTCGGTGCGGGCCCAGGTCATCACGGCCATGGCCATGAGCTTGCCGAAGCTCTCGGAACGCTGCGTGATCTCGGGCGTCAGCTGGCTGGTGTCGAAGTCCTGCAGATCCTTCAGCGGCAGGCTGCGTTCGAGCAGGTCGATGCGGCCCTTGTTCTCGGCGCTGGCGTTCGGAAACATCATCCGCGCCATGGTCGCCATCGCCGCGTTCGCGACGGTGGGCCAGTGCAGCACCTCGTCGGGCTGGGCCCAGGGCAGCGAACTCAGCTCGTTGAGCTGGCCGGCCAGGCTGCGGTGTTCCGGCATGCCGGGCACGACCGCCTCGTACAGCGTCAAGCCCAGGTAGCCCAGCGCGCGGGCGGCCACCGGCGGGCTGAAGCCGGGTGTCTGCTGGGTGATCTGAAGGATCAGCTCGAACCAGTCGGTCGCGACGCGCGAGCTGTAGGCCTGCGGTGGCGTCAGCGTGATGGCCTCGCTCACCACCGGCTGGGCCGTCGACGGCGCCGGCAGCAGGGCCAGTCCGCCGATCAGCCAGGCGATGCTGCCGATCAGGACACGGTGCGGCCAGGCGTGGCGGGAGGTTGGCTTCATGGCTGTTTCCAGGGGGCGACCCCGGTGTCCCGGTCGATCACGAGGAAGGCATCGGCCGCGACCTCCTGCCAGTCGCTCCAGGGGCCATGCGGCCACTGCACGCGGACCCTGGCCCGCTCGGCCGGGCCCAGGCCGACGTGCAGCCAGCCCAGCTGGCCGCTGGCATGGCCGCCGCCGACGGTGACTTCCTGGCGCACCACGCGAGCGCCCAGGTCGACCTCGACCCAGGCACCGATCGCGTCGCGGTTGCCGCCCGGCTGGCGCAGCCGCAGCTGCAGCCAGTGGCCCATGGCCTTGGGCTGTCGGGCCGTGCCGGCACCGAGGTTGCGCCACAGCTGGGCCTGGTCCCAGCGGTTGATGACCACCAGGTCGAGCAGGCCGTCGCCGTTGAGGTCGGACACCATCGCGCCGCGTCCTCGCCGCACGCTGGCCACGTTGGCGGTCTGGCCGGCCTCGACGAAGGTGCCGTCGGCGCGCTGCAGCAGCAGGTTGTTCGGGTCGAGCGCGGCGAAGTCCGGCATGGCCGCGACGTTGCCCTTGGCGATGAAGAGGTCGGCGTGGCCGTCGTTGTTGACGTCGGCGAACTGCGCATGCCAGGCCGTCGACGGATGGATGTCGCCACCGACATAGGGCCGGTGCGCGGTCGCGCCGCGCACGTAGGCGATGTCCTTGTAGGTCGGCGTCGACGCGTCGCCCGCGAGGGTCTGCATCTTGTTGTCGGACATGCTGGTCAGCACGTACTCGGGGTAGCCGTCGCCGTCGAGGTCGTGGCTGGCGATGCCCATGCCCCAGATCTGCAGCGGCTTCCAGCCCTCCTTTGCCGAGTAAAGCTGCGGCGCCTCGCCGGGACGCAGCTGCCAGAGCTGCTCCTGGCCGCCCTTGTAGTACTCGCGGTCGTTGCTGACCCGCAGCGAGGCATGGCCGGAGCGGTTCCAGTCCGAGAACAGCATCGACAGCGCGCAATGCCCCGGCAGCAGCGGCGTGGCCGGCGCGTAGCCGGTGCCGGAGTCCGCCGGCCGCAGCAGCAGGCCGGGCGTGCAGCTGCCCCAGGGGAAGTCCGGCCGGGCCCGGTCGACGTAGGTGCCGAAGGCGAGCGTCGGCCAGGTCTGGCCCTGTTCCCAGGTCGCCGAGAAGGCGGTGTGCCAGCCGTTGGTGGTCGTGACCTGCCAGCGCTCGGTCGCACGCTCGAAGCGGCAGCCGCCCAGGCCGCGGAAGACCTGCACCTCGCCGACCCGCAGCACGACCAGGTCGGCCTGGCCGTCGCCGTCGATGTCCAGCGGGTAGGCGCCGATCGCGTTGGTCAGTTCCAGGCCGGAGCGCATCTCCTCCAGCCGGATCGGGCCGCCCCGCGTCGAGCGGTTGCGGTAGAGCTTGGCCTTGTTGACGCCGCCGGTGACGTAGAGCTCGGGCAGGCCGTCGTCGTCGCAGTCGAACACCGCGACGCCGCCGCCCACCATGTACTCGCTGTCGCCGTCGAAGCGGCTCTGCAGGCCCGACGGGCCGGTCTCCTCGACATAGCGCGGGACCGCCGGCTCGTCGGCTGCCGCAGCAGCGAGGCCTGGCGCGGCAGCCAGCGTGAGGCAGCCAGCGGCCCACAGGGCCGCGGCCAGGTCTGAACGGCTCATCGGCGGCCTCGTCGCGTCAGATCACGGGCTCGAAGCACTCGGGCACGCGCGTGACCTTCTTGCCCGCGATGATCATGCCCAGCACCTCGTCCTCGGTGACGTCGGCGGTGCGGTAGGTGCCCACCGCCTTGCCGTTCTTCATCACGCACAGGCGGTCAGACAGGCCGAACACGTCGGGCATGTCGTGCGAGATCAGGAAGATGCCCACGCCCGAGGCCTTCAGCTTGCGCACCAGGTCGTGGACCATGCGGGTCTCTTCCGGACCGAGCGCCGCGCAGGGCTCGTCCATGATCAGGGCCTTGGCCTTGAAGTAGATCGCCCGCGAGATCGCCACCACCTGGCGCTGACCGCCCGACAGGGCACGCACCGGCACGCGGATGTTCTTGAAGTTCGGGTTGAGCTGGCGGAAGACCTCGCCGGCCGCCTTCTCCATCGCGTGGTCGTCCAGCGTGCCCCAGCGCGTCTTCAGCTCGCGGCCGAGGAACAGGTTGGCAACGCTGTCGAGGTTGTCGGCCAGCGCGAGCGTCTGGTAGATGGTCTCGACGCCCAGGGCCTGCGAATCGGCCGGGCTCTCGATCTGGGCGCGTTCGCCGTTGACGACGATCTCGCCGCCCGTGATCGGCAGCGCGCCGGCCAGCATCTTCATCAGCGTGGACTTGCCCGCGCCGTTGTGGCCCAGCAGGGCGACGACCTCGCCCGGGTGCAGCTTGAGGCTGACGTTCTCGACCGCGTGCACGCCACCGAAGGTCTTGCTGATGTTGCGCAGGTCGATCAGCGCATCCGGGCGCGTCGCGCTGCTGTTGTTCTCTTGGCTGTTGCTCACGACATCCGCTCCCCAGTTGCGCGGCGGTAGACCACATCGAAGACCACGGCGACGATCAGCACCTGGCCGATGATCACCAGCCGCTGGCCGACGCCCACGTCGAGCAGCAGCAGGCCGCTTTCCAGGAACTGGATCACCAGCGCGCCCAGCACGGTGCCGAGCACCGAGCCGCTGCCGCCGGCCAGTGCGACGCCGCCGATCACGGCCGCCGCGATCGCGTACAGCTCCATGCCGGTGCCCAGCGAGGCGGTGCCGGCATTCAGGCGCGAGATCGCGACCATCGCGGCGATGGTGGTCATGAAGCCCAGCAGCAGGAAGGTCTTGAGCGTCACCCACTTCACCGGGATGCCCACCAGCGTGGCCGCCTCGGGGTTGCCGCCGATGGCGTAGATGTAGCGGCCGAAGGCGGTGCGGTTGATGATGAAGGCGACGACGCCGACCACCACCGCCCAGATCAGCACCGGGTTGGGGATGCCCTGCGGCACGTCCTTGCTGGGGATCTGGTACGCGCACATCACCGCGACGAAGCCGAGGATGACGACGCAGAAGAAGGCGCAGATGGCCAGGTCGACCGGCAGCGGCCGCGAGGCCAGACCATGCTTGGAGGCCGAGCGACGGCGGTTGGACATGTTCCAGACGATGGCCACACAGCCGAGCAGTCCGAGGACCCAGCTGGCGGTCGTGCCGATGGAGCCGTCGAGGCCGCCACCGATGAGCAGGAAGACGGGATCGGTCACCGGTTGCGTGCGACCGTCGGAGAACAGGAAGGCGATGCCGCGAAAGGACACCAGGCCGCCCAGCGTGACGACGAAGGACGCGACGCCCAGGTAGGCCGTCAGCCAGCCCTGGTAGAGGTAGACGCCCATGGAGATGGCCAGGCCGACCAGGCTGGCCGGCACCCAGTGCCAGCCCTTGCTGTACATGAGGTAGGCGATGGCCACGCCGACGGTGGCCAGCACCGAGCCGACCGACAGGTCGATCTGGCGCGAGACGATCACGAGGCCGATCGCGGCGGCCACGATGCCGACGACCGCGCTCTGCTGCGCGATGTTGTAGAGGTTCTCGGGGGTGAGAAAGATGCCGGTCACGGCATGAAAGGCCAGCGCCATCACGACCAGCACGCCGGCCATGATCAGCAGGCGCAGGTCCAGCGTGCTGATTTGGAGTTTTTCTCGCAGGGATCGCATCGGAAACCTCGGTGGATTCGGGGTCTGCGCAGGGAAAAACGGGGCGTGCCGCTCACGACGGCACGCACCCGCAAACCCCATCGGAGACGAGTCTTACTTGCAGGCCGCCGGAGCGTTGGCGCCGCTCACGCCCTTGCAGGCGACTTCCTTCTTGATCCAGCCACCCTTGATGACGGCGTCAAGCTTGTCGGCCGTGACCGGCAGCGGCTTGAGCAGCATGGCATTCATCATCACGCCCTTCTCGCCACCGTTGAAGGTGCTGGCACCGGCCGGCTTCTGGCCCTTGGCCAGCGCGACGGCGATGTCGGCACCGGCCTTGCCCAGCTCGCGCGAGTCCTTCCAGACCGAGACGGTCTGGCTGCCCAGCGCGACGCGGTTCAGTGCGGCGTGGTCGCCGTCCTGGCCCGACACCGGCACGCCCTTGATGCCCTTGGAGGACAGCGCGGCGACGACGCCACCGGCCATGCCGTCGTTCGAGCACACGACCGCGTCGACCTTGCCGCCGGTCTTGGTCAGGATCTGCTCCATGTTCTTCTGGGCGGCTTCGGGCTTCCAGTCGTCGGTGTACTCCTCGCCGACGATCTTGATGTCACCCTTGGCGATCGCGTCGGCCAGGACTTCCTGCTGGCCCGAGCGCAGCAGGTTGGCGTTCGGGTCGGTCGAGGCGCCCTTGATCATGGCGTAGTTGCCCTTGGGCTTGGCGGCCAGGATGGCGCGGGCCTGCATGCGGCCGACTTCCTTGTTGTCGAACGAGAGGTAGAACACCTCGGGCGACTCGATCAGGCGGTCATAGGCGATGACGGGGATGCCGCGGGCCTTGGCCTTGGCCAGTGCCGGCGCGATCGCGTCCTTGTCCTGGGCCAGGATCAGCAGGACCTTGGCGCCCTTGTTGATCAGGCCGTCGATGTCGGCCAGCTGCTTCTCGGCCGAGGCCGCCGCGTCTGCCGCGACATAGGTCGCGCCATGCTTGGCCAGCTGGTCCTTCAGCGCCTTCTCGTCGGTCGTCCAGCGCTCTTCGCGGAAGTTCGACCAGCTCACGCCGACCAGCTGCGCCATCGAGGTGGTGCTGGCGGCGGCGAACAGGGCCGCGATGAGGATCTTGCGTTGCAGATTCATGCTTGTCTCCAGAGGAATGGGATGTGCGACCGAGGACGGAATCGGCACGATGCGATCTGATCCCGGGCCGTCCCCCGGGACTGGATGAAGAACTGCGCCCGTCCGGATCACCGCCCGCCGCCATGCTTCGGGGCGGGTGGCACCGGTTTCGAACGCACGGGACAGGGAAGCCCGTTCAACCGGCGGTCAGACTAACGCAATGAAAATTGCACGTCAATTCGCGTTGCACGCGAAATTGCGAAACCCCGGGGAAGCCCTGATGAGCCTGATGAGCTGTGTGCGCCACACGGCACCCTCACCCGATCGCGCCGCTGCGCAGGGTGCACCGGCCGTGCCCTTCCGTCGATGGGAGAAGTGCCCCTTGATCGGACACGAGTCGCGAGGCAGAAGCCTCCGGAGCACCGCGGCGGGAGACCCTCGCCGCGGTGTCCGAAGGTCCCGTGCCCACCGATGGGGATGGCAGACACGGTCCCCGTCACGTCATCCCGGGCGGGCAGCCGTGGCGGCAGGCGGCCCGGGATGCGCGTGTTCAAGCGGTCGAGGCGAGACCATGACTCCAGTGTTCGCGATGGCAGGGTCATCCCCCTGGAGTGCCACGTATCGGCCAGCCCGCGCGCAGCTCCCCAGCTGCCCCTGCACACGCGACCTGACCTCTGCCGTCCCCCGACGGAAAGCGTTGCAGACTCTTCCAGCCCGGCTGGTGTCCGCGCCGTCAGGCTAACGCAATGAAAATTGCACGTCAACATATAGTGAATGCAGAATTGCCAAGAGGCACGGCATCGCCGCCGCCACGACCCTTCCACGCTTGCCGACCTGCCATGACGACCCTGACCGCCCAACACGCCTTCCCTCCCCCGTCCCGTCACCTGCGCCTCGGCTTCGTCGGCGGTGGCCAGGGCGCCTTCATCGGTGCCGTGCATGCCAACGGTGCTCGCCTGTCCGGCCGCTGGCAGGCCGTCGCCGGGGCGCTGTCCTCGGACCCGGCGCGTGCGCTCGCCTCGGGCCGCGAATGGCTGCTGGCCGATGACCGCATCTACAGCGACTACCGCGAGATGGCGCGCGCCGAGGCGGCCCGGCCCGATGGCATCGACGCGGTCGTGATCACCACGCCCAACCACCTGCACCACCCGGTCGCGGCGGCCTTCATGGACGCGGGCATCGACATCATTTCCGACAAGCCGCTGACCTCGAACCTGGCCGACGCGCTGGACCTCGCGCGACGCCAGCGCGAGACCGGCCTCGTGTTCGGCGTGACCTACGCCTACGCCGCCCACGCGATGGTCCGGCAGGCCCGCGAGATGATCCGGCGCGGCCTGATCGGCACGATCCGGCAGGTCCATGTCGAGTATTTCCAGGAATGGGCGCTGCACCTGAGCGACGCCGGCGCCGACAGGCCCTGGCGGCTGGATCCGGCCAAGGTCGGCCGGGCCTTCACGGTCGGCGACATCGGCACCCACGCCTTCCACCTGGCCAGCTTCGCCACCGGCCTGGACATCGAGCGGGTGCGGGCCGACTTCCACGTCTGCGGCGAGCCCAAGGCGCTGGAGGACAGCGCCTTCATGCACCTGCGGTTCGCGGGCAACGTTCCCGGCACCTTGATGGTGTCGCAGGCGGCGGCGGGCACGCAATGCGGTCTGAGGCTGCGCGTGCACGGCAGCCTGGGCGGGCTGGAGTGGGAGCAGGAGAACCCCGAGTACCTGCGCCACACGCCCTTCGACGCGCCCACGCAGGTCATCGGCCGGGGCTACGGCGGCGGCATGCTGGAGCCGGCCGTTCGGCTGGTGCGCATGCCGCGCGGCCATCCCGAGGCCCTGAGCGATGCCTGGGCCAACCTCTACACCGAGTTCGCCGTCGCGATCGAGGCGCGCCGCCTGGGCATCACCCTGCCGGAAGGCCTGGTGAACCTTCCCACGGTCCGCGAAGGCGTCCAGGGCGTGCGCTTCGTCGAAGCGGCGGTCGAGTCCAACGCCAGCGGCCAGTGGGTCGATTGCCGGGTTGCGCCTTGAGTCCTCACCCTTGACGCAGCCTGCACGGCTGCCACCCTGAAAGCCGAAAGCCCCGCCGGCATCGCTGCTGGCGGGGCTTTTCACTTGTCGGCCTCAGGGGCCGATCAGACCGTGTGCGGCTTGAGCGACTGGCCACCGGCCTGTGCGCTGTCGACCACCGCATCGACGAAGGCGACGCCCTTCAGGCCGTCCTGAACGCCCGGGATGTTGCGACCGATCGCCGTCGGCTGGCGGCCTTCCTGGCGCGCACGAATGGCCTCGGCAAAGCCGGCGTAGAGGTTGCCGAAGGCCTCGAGATAGCCTTCCGGATGACCGGGCGGCGTGCGGGTGCGGGCCTTGGCCGATTCCGACAGGTCGTCCGCGCCGCGCTTGATGCGCTGGGTGCGGCCGAACAGGCCGGTGAACTCCAGCTCGTTGGGCTGCTCCTGGAACCAGGTGAGCGAACCCTTCTCGCCGAACACGCGCAGACGCACGCCGTTGGAGCAGCCGATCGCCACCTGCGAGGACCACAGCAGGCCGCGTGCGCCGCCCTCGTAGCGCATCATCACGTGGGCGTTGTCGTCGAGCGCCCGGCCGGCCACGAAGGTGGCGAGGTCGGCACTCAGCGATTCGAGCTTCAGGCCGGTCACGAAGCCGGCCAGGTGGTAGGCGTGCGTGCCGATGTCGCCGATCGAGCCACCGCGGCCCGACTTCTTCGGGTCGGTGCGCCAGGCGGCCTGGGCATTGCCCTGGCTCTCGATCGCGGTGGCCATCCATTCGAGCGGGTACTCGACCTGCACGACGCGGATCGCGCCGAGCTGGCCGGCGGCGACCATCTCGCGAGCCTCATGGACCATCGGGTAGCCCGAGTAGGTGTAGGTCACGCCCATGAAGCGGCCAGTGCGTTCGACCACCTCGCGCAGCGCCACGGCGTCTTCCAGCGTGGTCGTCAGCGGCTTCTCGCAGATGACGTCGAAGCCGGCTTCGAGGAAGGCCTTGGCGATCGGGAAGTGCGTGTGGTTGGGCGTGCAGATGGCGACCGCGTCGACGCGGTCCTCACGCTGGAGCTCGGCTTCGAGCATCTCGCGGAAGTCGCCATAGGCCCGGTCGGTGGCGATGCCCTGGCTGGCCGCGAAGCGGCGGCCCCGTTCGGCATCGACGTCGAAGGCACCGGCCACCAGCTGGAAGCCGTTGTCCAGGCGCGCCGAGATGCGGTGGATGTTGCCGATGTAGGCGCCCTCGCCGCCACCGACCATGCCCAGGCGCAGCGGCCGGGCGGAAGATGTGTTCGTCATGTCCGTGTTTCCGTGTGTCTGTCGGCCACGCGGGCCGTGTGGCTCAGCGGTTGAGCCCGAGCATCTCGCGATTGGCCGACTTGTCGGCGCCCGAGCGCACGAAGTCGTCGAAGGCGCGTTCCGACACCTTGATGATGTGGTCGCGGATGAAGCGCGCGCCCTCGGCCGCGCCGTCCTCGGAGTTCTTCAGGAAGCATTCCCACTCCAGCACGGCCCAGCCGTCGAAGTCGTAGGTGGCGAGCTTGGAGAAGATCGCGCCGAAGTCGACCTGGCCGTCGCCCAGCGAGCGGAAGCGGCCGGCCCGGTTCTTCCACGGCTGGAAGCCGCCGTAGGCACCGGTCTTGCCGTTCGGGCGGAACTCCGCGTCCTTGACGTGGAACATCTTGATGCGCTCGTGGTAGTGGTCGATGAAGGCCAGGTAGTCGAGCGACTGCAGCACGAAGTGGCTGGGGTCGAACAGGATGTTGCAACGGCGGTGGTTGCCCACGCGCTCCAGGAACATCTCGAAGGTCAGGCCGTCGTGCACGTCCTCGCAGGGATGGACCTCGAAGCACAGGTCCACGCCCTGTTCCTCGAACTGGTCGAGGATGGGCCGCCAGCGCGTGGCCAGCTCGTCGAAGGCCTCGTCGACCAGGCCCTCGGGCCACTGCGGATAGGGGTAGAGATAGGGCCACAGCAGCGAGCCGGTGAAGGACACGTGGCGGTCCACGCCGAGCCGGCGCGAGGCGCGCGCGCAGTAGCCCATCTGCTCGACCGCCCATTGCTGGCGGGCGGCCGGGTTGCCGCGAAAGGCCTCCGGTGCGAAGGCATCCATGATCTGGTCATGGCAGGGATGCACCGCCACCAGCTGGCCGGTGATGTGCGAGGCCAGCTCGGTCAGCTCGACGCCGCTCTCGCGCAGCGTGCCCAGCAGCTCGTCGCAGTAGGTCTGGCTCTCGGCCGCCTTCTTCAGGTCGATCAGGCGGGTGTCCCAGGTCGGGACCTGCACGCCCGCGAAGCCCTTGTCGGCGGCCCAGCGGGTGATGGTGGACAGCTGGTTGTGGGGAGGCTCGTCGGTGGCGAACTGGGCCAGGTAGACGCCGGGGCCCTTGATGGTGCGCATGGGAGATGCTCCGTTCGAAGTCAGGCCGACACGCGCCGGCCAGGTGGCACGGTCGCCCGAGCCGAATAGATTGTTGAAAAGTCTATCTTGGTGCAAATATCATTGCAAGACAGACCACAGAACCCGAGCGCAGCGACGGGTCGGGCGCTGGCGGCTTTGCCGGTGCCGGCGCTCAGGCCCGCTGGGCGGCCTCGGCCGTGACGGTCGGGATGCGCGGATCGGTTTCCTTCTGCAGCCGCGCAGCCAGCGACACCACCAGCGCCTGTGCCACGCACATCGGCGCGGCCAGCGAGCGCGAGAAGATGTACTCGTGCTCCGGCACCGTGAACAGCGCGCGCGCGCCCTTGGCCAGCGGTGACAGCGTCGAGTCGGTGATGGCCAGGATGGGCACGCCTCGGCTGACCGCGTCCGCGGCCACGTCGACCGTCTCGCGGGCATAGAAGCGGAAGGAAACCGCGATCAGCAGGTCCTGAGGCTCCATCAGCTTGCCCATGTGCGTGGCCAGGCCGCCGCTGGCGTCGAGCAGCACGGTGCGCTTGCCCAGCATGGTCAGCACGTAGCGCATCAGCTCGACCACCGGGGCCGAACGCAGCTGGCCGATCAGGTGGATGGTGCGGGCCTGGTCCATCAGCGTGACCGCCTGCTCCATCCGCTCGTCGGAGATGTCGTTGAGCAAGTCCTGCAGCGAGGCGATGTCGCGCAAGACCAGCTCGCGCAGCAGCGAGGTCCGGCCTCCCTCGCCACCGCCATGGCCCAGTTCGCCTTCCAGCGCCTTGATGCGGGCCTCGAAGCCCGGCGCGGCCGTCGACAGCCGGCGCTGGAAGACTTCCTGCAGTTCCTTGAAACCCTTGAAGCCCAGCGACTGCGCGAAGCGCACGAAGCTGGAGGCATGGATGCCACAGCCTTCGCCGATCGCGTTGAGCGACTTGATCGCGACGTCGTTGGGGTTCTGGGTGAGGTAGATCGCGATCTGCTGGTAGGTCCGGCTCATCCCGTCGTGGTTCTCGTGGATCACGCGGATCAGGTCCTCGTAGCCCATCAGCGAGACCGGGGGCATCGGCCCTGTCGGCATGCCGCCCGCTGGCACGCCATCCGCAGACCGGCGGACCGGCGCGCTGCCGACGCGGCTCCCGTGACCGGACAGGATCACAGGCGCCACGGTTCAGACCAGCCGGTAGCCCACGCGCGCCAGCGCCGCGCTCAACGACCGGTGACCGATGCGGGCGTATTCCAGCGGCGGTGCCTTGACGGGATCCTGCTCGGCCTCGACCACGAACCAGCCCTGGTAGCCGATCGCGGCCAGTTCGGCGACCACCGCGTTGAAGTCGACCAGGCCATCACCCGGCACGGTGTAGACGCCCTTGAGCACGGCATCCAGGAAGGAGTCGGCCTCCCAGACCAGCTGGGCCAGCACCTCGCGGCGCACGTCCTTGGCATGGACATGGACGATGCGCGGCCCGTGCTTGCGCAGCACCGCCAGCACGTCGGCGCCGGCGAAGGTCAGGTGGCCGGTGTCGAACAGGAGACGCACCGCCGGACCGGTGGCGGCCATCAGGCGGTCAATGTCGTGTTCGCTCTCGATCGCGGTGCCCATGTGGTGATGGAAGGCCAGCGGCACGCCCATCTCGGCGCAGTACTCGCCGAACGCGGTCAGCTTGCGACCATAGGCCACGATCTCGGCATCGGTCAGCGTGCGGCGACGCGCCAGCGGCACGTCCTGCCGGTTCTGGATCGTGCCGGCCGTCTCGCCGTAGACCAGGCAGGCGGCACCCAGCTCGCGGAACATCTCCAGCTGGGCCCGGGCCTGGCGCTTCTCGCTCTCCAGATCGTTGTCCAGCAGCGTGCCGGAGTACCAGCCCGATGCCAGGCTCAGTCCGTGAGCCTGCAGCCTGGGCGCCAGCTCGGCGGCGGTCTTCGGGAACTTGCCGCCGGTCTCCACGCCGGTGAAGCCGGCCAGCCGGCTTTCGCTCAGGCAGGTTTCCAGCGGCGTGTCGCCACCGAGTTGCGGCAGGTCGTCGTTGGACCAGGCGATCGGCGCGATGCCGAGTCTTGCTTCGAGGGTCATGTCGGCTCGATGTCGAAGGATGGACAGGCTGAAGGACTCAGGTACGGGTCTTTACGCCGCTGGAGCGGCTGCTCGCCACTGTGGTCAGGACGGCGGCCACCACGATGACGGCGCCGGTCGAGGCCTGGACATAGAACGAGGGCACCTGGGCCAGCGTGAGCAGGTTGTTGATCACGCCGATCAGCAGCACGCCGCCGATGACGCCGATGATGGTGCCCTTGCCACCGCCGAGGCTGACCCCGCCGATCACCGCCGCCGCGAAGGCCGAGAAGATGATCCCCTGGCCCTGGGTCGTGACGGCCGAGTCGAGGCGACCGGTCATCAGCACGCCCGCCAGGCCCGACAGCAGCGCGGCGAAGATGAAGGCCGACCAGATCACGCGGTCCACGTTGATGCCGGCCGCGCGGGCCGCTTCCTCGTTGCCGCCGACCGCGTAGAGCGCCCGGCCGTAGCGATGGAACTGGAACACCACGCCGACGATCACCGCGACCACCAGGAAGACGAAGACCGACACCGGGATGCCGCCGACCGTGGCCGAGCCCAGGAAGGTGAGCGCCGCGCCGGGCGAGTAGATCGAGCGACCGCTGGAGACGATCAGCACGCCACCGCGCAGCAGCACCAGCAGGCCCAGCGTGGAGATGAAGGGGTTGAGGCCGACCTTCACCACCATGAAGCCGTTGAACACGCCGATCAGGCCGGCCGTTCCCAGCGCGATGATCAGGCCGGTCCAGCCTGGCAGCTCGATGCCGAAGCCACCGGCTGCCGCCGGCACCAGCATCACCGCCGCCAGCATCGGCGCGAAGCCGACGATGCCTTCGAGCGACAGGTCCAGGCGGCCGATCAGCACGACGAAGGTCAGGCCGATGGTCGTCAGGCCCAGCACGCTGACCTGTTCGAGGATGTTGACGAGGTTGACCGTCGTCAGGAAGCTCGGCGCGATGAAGGCGCCGATGATCACGATGATCAGCAGCACCGGGTACATCGTGAAGCCGTTGGCGACGAAGGCGCTGCCAAAGGCCGAAAGCCGTGAGGGGCCCTGCGCGGCGGCAGGGGCGTTGGGGATCGTGTCTGCTCGGGCGTTCATGCCACACCTTCCATGTGCAAGATCAGGTCTTTCATGTCGTAGTCGCCCACCAGTTCGTCGACCAACCTGCCGTCGACGATGATGGCCACGCGGTTCGCGAGCTGCTCGATCTCGTCTTCCTCGTCGGAGACGACCACGATGCCCATGCCCTGGCGGGCGAGTTCGCGCAGCAGCCCGTAGAGCTGCTCCTTGGCGCCGACGTCGACGCCGCGTGTGGGGCTCATGGCCACGATCACCTGCGGGCTGCGGCACAGCGCGCGGGCGAACACGACCTTCTGCTGGTTGCCGCCGCTGAGCTGGCTGACCGGCTGTTCAAGGGATGAGGAAACGACCCGCGTCTGCCGGGCCAGCTCACCGACGTGGGCCTGTTCCTTGTCGCGCCGGATGAAGCCGAGGCCGTCCGACAGCAGGTCCAGACCGCCGATGGCGACGTTCTCGCGCACGCCGAGGATGCCGACGTAGCCGCTCTCGTGGCGATCGGTCGGGACCAGGCCGATGGTGGGCAGGCTGCCGCGCGGGCTGAGGACCTCGCCGCGCACGGGCGGCTTCTGGCCGGCCAGGATCATCGCCAGGTCTTCCTTGCCACCGGCCACCGGACCGGCCAGCGCGACGATCTCGCCGGCCTTGACCTCGAAGTCCAGCGTCGCGTCGACCTTGGCCTGGATCTGCAGCCCGCGGGCCTGCAGCAGGGCCGGGGCCGAACGCTGCGTGTGGTCCTCGCGCAGGCTGCGGCTGGTCTCCTCGCCCATCATCAGGTTGGCGATGGTGCGCACGTCGAGGTTGGCGACCGGCTCGCGCGCCTTGACCACCTGGCCGTCGCGCAGGATGGTGACGATGTCGGCCACCTCGAAGACCTCGTCAAGGTGGTGCGAGATGTAGACGAAGGACACGCCCTGCGCCTTCAGCGCCTTGACGTGCTGGAACAGGATGCGCTTCTCGGCGTTGCTCAGCGCGGCGGTCGGCTCGTCCAGGATCATCACCGGCACGCCTCGGCTGAGGGCCTTGATGATCTCCAGCAGCTGCCGCGTGCCGGCATCGAGCGAGGCCGCCAGCGCGCCAGGTTCGATGTCGATGTTCCATTCCGCGAGCATGGCCGCCGTGCGCTCCTGCATGAGGCGATGGCTGACCATGCCGAAGCGGTTGCGCACCGAGGGGCTCTCGAGGAACAGGTTCTCCGCGACCGTCAGCAGGTTGAACAGACGGGGCGTCTGCTGCACGTGCGCGATGTCGTTGCGGATGGCGGCGGCGTAGCTCTGGCCGTCGGCCGTCACTTCCGTCCCGCCGATGCGGATGTGGCCGGAGTCGGCGGGCGTGAACCCGCTGAGCGCCGACACCAGGGTGCTCTTGCCCGCGCCGTTGCGGCCGAGCAATGCGTGGACTTCACCTCTTGCGACCGTGAAGTCCACGCCTCGCAGAGCACGCGTGGACCCGAAGGTCTTGGTGATGTTGCGCATCGCCACGATGGCTTGATCGCTCGTCATGACCTTCTGGCTCCAGACATGCTCTGCGGGTCGATCACTTGCCGACCTGGTTGCCCCAGAGGGCCTTGGATTCGACGTTGTCCGCGGTCACCAGCGTCGCGTTGAGCTGGTACTGCGGGCCGACCGGCGTCTCGATCACGCGGCCGTCGGGACGCGGGCCGATCTGGATCGAACCACCGCCCTTGACCAGCTTGATCAGCTCGGCCGTCTTGGTGGCATAGGCGCTCAGCGGCTGCGACACGGTGGCGTCCAGCGCCTTCTTGCGGATCAGTTCGAGGCCCTGCGGGGTGCCGTCGATCGCCACGCGGATGACCGACTTGGCATCGCCCACCGGCGCATCGCGGCGCGCGGCCTTGAGCTGCGCATTGACGGCGGTGGCCATCAGCTCGGAGGCCATGAAGATGCCCGACAGCGTCGGGTTCTGCGTCAGCACGTTCTGGGCGGCATCGGCGGCCATGTCGGCGGTCCACTCGGTCGGGCGCTGGATCAGGCGGACCTTGGGGGCTTCCTTCTTCAGTGTGTCGGCGAAGCCGCTCGAACGGTCACGGCCGTTCGGCGTGTTCAGGCCGCCCTGCAGCTCCAGCACGATGCACGAGCTGGCGGCCCAGCACGGTGCCTTCTTCAGGCGACGCACCATCTCTTCGGCCCCCTGCACGCCGGCGTTGATGTTGTCGGCGCGGACCGTGGCCGTGACGTTGCCGCCAGCCGGTGCGTCGTCGATCGAGAACACCAGGGCCTTGGCGTCGTTGGCGCGCTTGACGGCCGGCACGATGCCGGCGGAGTCGATCGGCGCGAAGACGATCACGTTGGCGCCACCGGCGACCAGGTTCTGCAGCGCGCTGACCTGCGCGGCGATGTCGCCGTTGGGGTCAGGGGCGCCCACGACGGTGAAACCACTGCTCTTGAAGGCGTCCAGCGACATCTTCAGCATCAGGGTCTGGAAGTCGTCCTTCAGGAACTTCGGGGTGATGCCGACCTTGACGTCGCTCTGGGCGTGCGCAACAGGCATTGCAGCCATGGCGGCCAGCATGGTGGCGCCGACGACGAATTTCTTGCGAGTGAGTTTCATGGGTATCTCCGTCATGGGCTCGATGGCCCGTTATCCCTTTTCAGGGTTCTTGCTTGAATACTCCCCCGGCCGTCCGGCCAGGGAATCTCGAGCTTCCGGCCGATGCAATCAGCCGGACACTTCCGATACGTTGACGAGGCGCCGCTCGTGCATCGAGCGGTAGGCCGCCTCGGCCAGGATCAGGGCGCGCCGACCGTCCTCGAAACTCGCCAGCGGGGTCGCGCCCTTCTCGACGCAATCGACGAAACCGTCGATTTCCGCCATGAAGGCCTCGAGGTAGCGCTCGAGGAAGAAGAACTGGTAGGGAGCCGCCGCCTCGGTGCCCTTGGCCGAATACCGGCGCAATTCGTTCGGCTTGCGGTTGTCGGAGATCAGCATGCCGGTGCTGCCCATCAGCTCGACACGCTGGTCGTAGCCATAGACGGCGGTGCGGGAGTTGTTGATGTGGCACTGCCGGCCCGAGGCGGTGCGCAGGATGAACATGGCGCTGTCGACCTCGTTGAGCTCGCGGCCCAGCGCCGGGTCGATCAGGGCGTTGCCCAGCGCGAAGACCTCGGTCGGCTCCTCGCCGAGCATGAAGCGCGCGAGGTCGAAGTCGTGGATCGTCATGTCGCGGAACAGGCCGCCGGCCGCTTCCAGATAGGCTCGCGGCGGCAGGGCCGGATCGCGCGAGGTGATCACCACCTGGTGCAGGTCACCGATCTCGCCGGCCAGCATGGCCGCGCGGGCCGCGCTGTGGCCCGGGTCGTAGCGGCGGTTGAAGCCGAGCTGGATGGGAATGGCGGTGCCGGCGATGCGGGCGGCACAGGCGTTGACCCGCGCCAGGTTCAGGTCGATCGGCTTCTCGCACAGCACGGCCTTGCCGGCGGCGATGGCCATCTCGATGTAGTCGGCATGGGTCGGCGTCGCGGTCGCGATCAGCACCGCGTCGACGTCCTTGGAGCCGAACACCTCGTCGGGGCTCTGGGCGGCCCGCACGCCCTGCTCGGCGGCGACACGCTCGGCGGACGGGCGGTGCACGTCATAGACCATGGCCAGCGTGGCGCGCGGATGCCGGGCGACGTTGGCGGCATGCATCTGGCCGATACGGCCACAACCCAGGACGGCAATTCTCAACATGCGGTTTCTCCAGAATTCCAGATCAAATCAGATCACTGACCAGCCGGTCGGTTATCAGCTGATATTCGAGGGTCGCCGGAATCATCTTCATCAAACAATTCAGGGCGAACACATACCCACCCATCCAGTTGAATGGTTGAGGTTTTGGAAGGGTGCCCGTGCGGGCGTTCGGTTCTATCGGGCGGGCTGCACGACTTTTTGGCGCAGAGCCCTTGCCAGGGTTTTCCGCTGCGGCCTGCATCCGTGTTTGATGCATGGCCCGGGTCAGTTCCAGCAGATTATCGCAACGAAAATTGCGTGTCAATGTTCATTGCACGCCGAGTTGCAGAATCCGGGAAAACACCTAAAGGACCGTCAAGATCCGGGTTCACGGCGCAGGGACGAGGCGAGGTCCGCGTAGGACTCGCCTCGTCCGGATCAGGCGCTCAGGGGGCCGGCCGGCACCGGCGGGCTGGCGTCGTAGCCGCCCCAGACCGACTGGTCGAAGTGGATGACCGAGCCGGTCATCATCCCGCTGTCATCGCTCGCCAGGAAGGCGACCGCACGGGCCACCTCGGCGGGGTCGAGCAGACGGCCGAAGGGCTGCGCCGCAGCGGCCTTGGCCAGCCAGTCCGGATCGGCGCCGTGGTACTCGCGCTGGGTGCGGTCCTCGCCGTCCGAGGCCATCCAGCCGATGTCGAGCTGGTTGACGCGGATGCGGTTGCGCAGCAGCGCGTAGCCGCTGTTGCGGGTCAGCGTGGCCAGCGCGCCCTTGGAGGCGCAGTAGGGCGCGATGAAGGGCTGGCCGGCGCGCTCGGAGGTCGAGCCGATGTTGACGATGGCACCCTGGATGCCGTCGCGGATCATCAGCTTGACGGCCTCCTGCATGAGGAAGAACGGCGCCCGCACGTTGACCGCGAACATGCGGTCGAACAGTTCCTCGGACGTGTTCAGCAGGTTGCCGCGATCGGTCAGGCCGGCCGCGTTGACCAGCACGTCGACCCGGCCGAAGGCCTGGTCGGCGGCGGCGATGACCTGACGGCAGTCGGCCACCTGGCCGAGATCGGCCGCGACGAAGACGGTCTTGACGCCGGTCTCGCCCTGGATGCGCTCGGCCACCGTGCGGCCCTTGTCGGCGCTGCGGCCGCAGATCACGAGGCCGGCGGCGCCGGCCTGTGCCAGTTGCCGGGCCACGGCGGCGCCCAGGCCCTGGGTGCCACCGGTGACGACGGCCACCTTTCCATCCACTCTGTTCATGTGCTGCTCCTGGAGACGTGGGAAACCGGCCGGATCGACGTGATCCGGCGCGGGAGGTTGAAGGACTCGATGAAGGGCGCGGGCCGGTCGGCCCGCACGGGGATCAGACGCCGACGCGCTGCTTGCTGCGGATCAGCAGCTGGGCCTCGCGGGCGGCCTGGACCGACGGACGGTTGCTGACCTCGGGCACGCCGACATCCCAGTCCGCGTCGCCCGGCACCCAGGCGTGGGCATCGGTGGCGATGGACAGCACGGTGGTGCGGTCATTGCCCTGCGCCCACTCGAAGGCATCCGCCAGCTCGGCCAGCGTGGTGCAGCGGCGGCCCAGCGCGCCCATGGCTTCGGCATGCTTGACGAAGTCGACCGCGAAGGGCTCCTGCACGCGGCAGTCCTTGAGCAGGTTGTTGAAGCCCGGCACGCCCTTGAACGTCTGCAGGCGGCTGATCACCGCATAGCCCGCGTTGTCGCAGACCACGACGATCATCTTGTGGCCCGACAGCACCGACGAGTAGATGTCGGAGTTCATCATCATGTAGGTGCCATCGCCCAGCATGACGATCGGCGTGCCCTGCCCGGCCTTGGCCATCGCGTGGCCCCAGCCGGCCGCGATCTCGTAGCCCATGCAGCTGAAGCCGAACTCGCAGTCGAAGGTGTGCGGCTTCTTGACGCGCCAGCCCTTGGTGACCTCGCCGGGCAGGCCGCCGGCGGCGGTGACGAGGGTGTCGTCCTCGCGGGCGCCGCGGTTGATCACCTCGACCACCTGCGCATAGGTCGGCACGGCCGCGCCGTTGTCCTTCTTGAAGCCGTCCAGCAGGGCGTCCCATTCGGAGAACAGCACGCGGGCCTTGGCGGTCCAGCCGATCGGGGCGCGCCAGTCGCCCAGGCCGGCGCGGATCTCGCCGACCGTCTCCAGCGCATCGCCGACCACCGCCAGCGCGCGGTGCTTGGTGGCGTCCCAGCGGGCCGTGTTGACGGAGATGAAGCGGGCGTCCTGGCGGAAGGCGGTCCAGGAGCCGGTGGTGAAGTCCTGCAGTCGCGTGCCGATGGCCAGGATCACGTCGGCACCGGCGGCCAGGGCGTTGGCCGAGGTCGAGCCGATGATGCCGATCGGGCCGGCATGGGCCGGATGGTCGTGCACCACGCCACCCTTGCCGGCGATGGTCTCGACCAGCGGGATGCCGTGGTCCAGCGCGAACTGGGCTACCGCCTGCTCGGCCTGCGAGTAGCGCACGCCACCGCCCGAGATGATCAGCGGCGCCTTGGCCGACTTCAGCAGTTCGATCGCCTCCTGCACCTTGTCGCGATCGGCGCGCGGGCGCGGGATGGTCCAGGTGGTCGGCTCGAAGAAGGCCAGCGGGTAGTCGAAGGCGACTTCCTGCGTGTCCTGGCACAGGCCGATGAAGGCCGGGCCGCAGTCGGCCGGGTCCAGCATGGCCGCGATGGCCTGCGGCAGCGAGGTGATGATCTGCTGCGGCAGCGTGATCCGGTCCCAGTAGCGCGACACCGGCTTGAAGCAGTCGTTGACGGTGATGGTCGGGTTGCCGTAGTGCTCGACCTGTTGCAGCACCGGGTCCGGCAGGCGGTTGGCGAAGGTGTCACCGGCCAGCAGCAGCACCGGCAGGCGGTTCGCATGGGCCACGCCGGCCGCCGTGACCATGTTGGCCGCGCCCGGGCCGATCGAGGTCGCGGCGACCATGATCTGGCGACGGCGCCTGGCCTTGGCATAGCCGATCGCGGCCAGCGCCATCGACTGCTCGTTCTGGCCGCGCCAGGTCGGGAACTCGTCCTTCACCGCTTCGAGCGCCTCGGACAGGCAGGTCACGTTGCCGTGTCCGAAGATCGCGAAGACCCCCGCGAAGAGCGGGACCTTCTCGCCGTCGATGACGGTGAACTGGTTCTGCAGGTAGCGCACGAGGGCTTGTGCCATCGTCAGCCGAACGGTCGTCTGGGCCATGGTTCATCTCCAACTTGAGGTGTCGCCGTCCGGTCGGGTCCTTGCCCTCTCCGAATCGATCGTTGACAAGTTTAGCTTGCCGCAAATATCATTGCAACACTGGACTGGAGGCAAACATGTTGAAGATTGCAGTACTGGGTTGCGGCCGCATCGGCCAGATGCACGCCCGAAACATCGCCAAGCACCCGAGGGCCCGGCTGGCCTGCGTGTACGACATCGACGTCGGCGCCGCCGAGCGCATCGGCCGCGAGCTGAACGTGCCGGTCGCCCCGTCGATCGACAACATCCTCGCTTCTGACCTGGTCGATGCAATTCTCATTGCAACTTCGACCAGCACACATGCGGATTTGCTCGAACGTGCGGTCGCCGCCGGCAAGCCGGTGCTGTGCGAGAAGCCGATCGACCTGAGCCTGGCGCGGGTCAACGCCTGCGCCGCCACGATCCGCGGCAGCTCGGTGCCGATCATGCTGGGCTTCGTGCGCCGCTTCGACCCGGGCCACAAGGCGACCCGCGACGCGGTCGCCCGCGGCGACATCGGCGCGCTGCGCCAGGTCGTCATCACCTCGCGCGACCCCGGCATGCCGCCGGTGGCCTACAGCGAGGCCTCGGGCGGCATCTTCCGCGACATGACCATCCACGACTTCGACATGGCCCGCTATGTCCTCGGCGAGGAGCCGGTCGAGGTGCTGGCGCAGGGCAGCCGCCTGGTCGATCCGGCCCTGATGGACCGCCTGGGTGACTACGACACGATCACCGTGGTGCTGCGCACCGCCTCGGGCAAGCAGTGCGTGATCAACAACTGCCGCCAGGCGGCCTACGGCTACGACCAGCGCGTCGAGGCCCTGGGCTCGCTGGGCATGGTGCTGTCGGACAACCGCAAGCCGCATGAGTCGGTGCTGCACACCGAGACCTTCACCGGCCGCCAGGCGCCCTACCTGAACTTCTTCATCGAGCGCTATGCCGAGGCCTTCTCGGCGGAGATCGACGAGTTCGTCTCGGCGATCAGCGAGCAGCGCGCCCCGTCGGTCGGCTTCGACGACGGCCGCCTCGCCCTGCTGCTGGCCGAGGCCGCGATCAAGTCCGCCGCCGAAGGCCGCGCGGTGCGACTGTCCGAACTGGAGTGACCATGTCCGACACCTTGTACGACCGGTTCGGGCTGTTCATCCACGGCGAGTGGCGCCAGGCCCAGGGCGGCGCCAGCGCGCCGGTGCTGAGCCCCGTGACCGGGCTGCCGCTGGGCCGGGTGCCGCTGGCCTCGGTGGCCGACACGCAGGAAGCGATCGCGAGTGCGGCGCAGGGCTTCAAGGCCTGGCGCGCCAGGCAGGCCTTCGAGCGGGCCGACGCGATGCATGCCATCGCCGACGAGATGATCCGCCGCCGCCCCGAGGCCGCCCGCATGATCTCCAGCGAGACCGGCAAGCCGATCGCGCAGTCCGAACGCGAGTGGACCCTGTCGATCGACCAGTTCCGCTGGTTCGCCGAGGAAGCCCGCCGCATCTACGGCCGCGTGGTCGAGAGCCGCGTGCCGGGCGGCCGCTTCGAGGTGCTGCACGAGCCGGTGGGCATCGCCGCCGCCTTCACGGCCTGGAACTTCCCGGCCGCGCTGATCGCCCGCAAGGTCGCCCCGGCGCTGGCCGCCGGCTGCTCGACCATCCTGCGTCCGTCCAGCCAGACGCCGGGCGTGGCGATGGTGATGGTCGACTGCATCCGCGCCGGCAACCTGCCCGCCGGGGTGGTCAACCTGGTGGTCGGCGCGACCGCGTCGACCTACCAGCCCATCATGGCCTCGCCGGAGGTCCGCAAGGTCTCGCTGACCGGCTCGACCCGGGTCGGCCAGCAGATGATCCGGGACGCGGCCGACACGCTGAAGAAGGTCTCGATGGAACTCGGCGGCAATGCGCCGCTGATCGTCTACGACGATGCCGACCTCGAGATGGCGCTGAACGTGTCGGTGCCGACCAAGTTCGCCAACGCCGGGCAGGTCTGCGTCACGCCCGACCGCTTCTTCGTGCACGAGTCCATCCACGATGCCTTCGTCAAGGGCTTCGTCGAGCGCACCGCCGCGCTGAAGATCGGCGACGGCCTGGACCCCTCGGTGCAGATGGGCCCGCTGATCAACGCGGCCCGGCTGCAGGAGATCGAGTCCATCGTCGAGGACGCGGCCCGCCAGGGCGCCCGCGTCGCCCACGGCGGCAACCGGCTGGCCGGACATGGTCAAGGCCACTTCTTCGCCCCGACCGTGCTGACCGACGTGAGCGACGGCATGCGCGTGTTCGAGCAGGAGAACTTCGGCCCGATCGCCGCCATCACCCGCTTCAGCAGCGACGATGAGGCGCTGGCCCGCGCCAATGCCTCCGACATGGGCCTGTCGGCCTATGCCTTCACCACGAGCGCCAGGCGGGCCCGCCGCACGGTGGCCGAGCTGAAGGCCGGCATGGTCGGCATCAACAGCTATGCGCTGGCGGCCTCCGAGGCACCCTTCGGCGGCACCAAGTACTCCGGCATGGGACGGGAAGGCGGCATCGAAGGCATCGCCGACTACCTCGACACCAAGCTGGCCCAGGTGGTCTTCTAAGCGGGGAATCCAGTGATCAAGAACAAGCTCAAGTCCCTCTGGGCCGAAGGCAAGCCCACCCTCAACGGCTGGCTGTCGATCGGCAACCCCTTCACCGCCGAGATCATGGCCGCGCAGGGCTACGACAGCATCTGCATCGACGTGCAGCACGGCGCGCTGGACTACGGCGACGTGCTGCCGATGTTCCAGGCCATGCGCGCCTCGGGCGCGGTGCTGCTGGCGCGCGTGCCCTGGCTGGAGCCGGGCATCGTCATGAAGGTGCTCGATGCCGGCGCCTACGGCGTGATCTGCCCGATGGTCAACACCGCCGAGCAGGCCGCCGAGTTCGTCAGCTACCTGCGCTACCCGCCGCTGGGCCAGCGCAGCTTCGGCCCGACCCGCGCGAACTTCTCGGCCGGCGCCAACTACGCCGCCGAGGCCAACGGCGAGATCCTCGCCTTCGCGATGGTCGAGACCGCCGAGGCGATGTCCAACCTCGACGCGATCGCCGCGACGCCCGGCCTGGACGGCATCTACGTCGGTCCGGCCGACCTGAGCTTCAGCCTGTCGCAGGGCCGGCTGGCTCCGGCCTTCGACCGCGAGGAGCCCGAGATGATCGCGGCCCTGCAGCAGATCGTGGTGGCCTGCAAGAAGAACGGCATCCGCGCCGCACTGCACTGCGGCACGCCCGAGTACGCCGCCCGCGCCATCGCCTGGGGCTTCGACATGACCACCGTTTCGGGCGACTCGCGCCTGCTCGCCGGGGCGGCCCAGGCCAGCGTTGCGCGCTTCCGCGAACTTGCCAGCCAACGCACGGCCGCCGCGGCCGAGCGCACCGGAGCCTATTGATGCCGCACATCCTCGTCGCAGGAAAACTGCACCCCAGCGGCATCGCGCTGCTGAAGTCGGCCCCGGGCATCACCTACGACTACGTCGAGGACGTCTCCGAGCCCAGCTACGCCCCGCTGATCGGCCAGGCCGACGCGCTGGTGATCCGCACGCAGCCGCTGTCGGCCGCCACGGTCGCGAAGGCGGACCGCCTGAAGATCGTCTCGCGCCACGGCGTCGGCTACGACGCGGTGCACCTGCCCTCGCTGGTCGAGCGCGGCATCGTCCTGGCCGTCTGCGGCGACGTCAACTCGGCGGCGGTGGCCGAGCACAGCATGATGCTGCTGCTGGCCACGCTCAAGCAGACGCTGCGTGCCGACCGCTCGGTGCGGTCGGGCAACTGGTCCTGGCGCAACCAGCTGCAGTCGCAGGAGGCCGGCGGCAAGAACCTGCTGATCGTCGGCTACGGCCGCAGCGGCAGGCATCTGGCACGCATGGCCTCGGGCTTCGGCATGACGATCCGGTCCTATGACCCGTATCTCGAGAAGATGGGCTGGCCCGAGGGCGAGGTCCGGCCGATCTCGAACCTGCACGAGGCCCTGGCCTGGGCCGACGCGGTCTCGATCCATGTGCCCCGCGACGACCAGCCGCTGATCGGCGCCGCCGAACTGGCCTGTCTCAAGCCCTCGGCCGTGCTGGTCAATTCGGCACGCGGCGGCATCGTCGACGAGGCGGCGCTGATCAACGCCCTGCAGGCCGGATCGATCGCGGCCGCCGGTCTCGATGTCTTCGAGGACGAGCCCCTGAAGCCCGACTCGCGCCTGCTGTCGCTCGACAACGTGCTGCTGACGCCGCACATCGCCGGCCTGACCGAAGGCTGCGCCGAGCGCATGGCCCTGCATTCGGTGCAGAACGTGCTGGACTTCTTCGACGGCCACATCGCCCTGGACCGCGTGATCAATCGCGCCCAGCTCGGCACGACGACCGCCTGAAGCCTCGCCGCCCGCCCCGTCGGGCGTCTGCCCCGTCCCCGGAACCAGGGTCCGGCGACGGGGCGTCTCACGTCCGGCGTCGCCTCAGGGCTGCGTGACGGTGGGGATGCGCGGGGCCACTTCCTTCTGCAGCCGCGCGGCCAGCGACACCACCAGCGCCTGCGCCACGCACATCGGCGCGGCCAGCGAGCGCGAGAAGATGTACTCGTGCTCCGGCACCGTGAACAGCGCGCGCGCGCCCTTGGCCAGCGGTGACAGCGTCGAGTCGGTGATGGCCAGGATGGGCACGCCACGCTGGACCGCGTCCTCGGCCACGTTGACCGTCTCGCGGGCATAGAAGCGGAAGGACACGGCGATCAGCAGGTCCTGCGGTCCCATCAGCTTGCCCATGTGCGTGGCCAGGCCGCCGCTGGCATCGAGCAGCACGGTGCGCTTGCCCAGCATGGTCAGCACGTAGCGCATCAGCTCGACCACCGGGGCCGAGCGCAGCTGGCCGATCAGGTAGATGGTCTGCGCCTCGTCCATCAGCGTGACGGCCTGCTCCATCAGCTCGTCCGAGATGTCCTTGATCAGCTCCTGCAGCGAGGCGATGTCGCGCAGCACCAGCTCGCGCAGCAGCGAGGTCTTGCCCGATTCGGCACCGCCGCCGAGCTCGCCCTCCAGCGCCTTGATGCGGGCCTCGAAGCCCGGCGCGGCCGTCGACAGCCGGCGCTGGAAGACTTCCTGCAGTTCCTTGAAACCCTTGAAGCCCAGCGACTGCGCGAAGCGCACGAAGCTGGAGGCATGGATGCCGCAGCTCTCGCCGATCGAGTTGACCGACTTGATGGCGACGTCGTTGGGGTTCTGCGTGAGATAGACGGCGATGGCCTGGTAGGTCTTGCTCATCGAGTCGTGCTTCTCGTGGATGACGCGGATCAGGTCCTCGTAGTCCTTGAGCGATGGATGCTGGGTCATCGGCGCGTGTCCGGCTGGTCGACGGGTCCGTCGGGGCAGAAGGGGTCCGGGAAGTCCTCGGACATCACCGGGCGAGGCGCACACCAATCGCCAGGTTCTGGGCCCGGGGCCTGGCAACATCGCTTGAGCGTACGCAATTTTCATTGTCGCAGGGAAGTCAACGACCGACCGCACTGGACGCATACCAGAAGACTTGGTCGACCATGTGCTGGCCGGGCTGAAGGAGTCCGGCAACTGGGTCGAGGAGATCATCCGCGCTTACCAGTATCGCGACATCGGCGTGGTCTGACCCGGCACCGCGTACGTCGTTCGATGACTTGCACTGAACTAACCGCTTGCCCCCTAGCGGCTCCAATGTCTCGCGCTTCAGGCCCGAGTTCTTCAACACTGTGCATGGCCAGTGCCAGCATCCGATCGGCGTGGTCGCTGGACGTCGCCAGTGCTTGAACGATCTGAGACCATCCTTCCTTATGCAATCACGTTTCCGGCGCAGCGCCCGCGTCCCGCGCACTTCGCTGGAGCCGGCCGTCTCCGACCGCCTTGAGGCGCCATAGCGTCTCTGGTCTAAGCGTGTTGCCGCGCACGAACCGCCGGCTCGCCTCGGCTTCGATCCCCAGTTCCCTGAGCTTCTCCGCGAACGTTTCCCTCCATCTCGCCAAGTCCACCTTGCGCGGGATCAACCGCCGGCCGCGCCTAGATTCCGCTCTCACGCTCAGATGCACGTGCGGATTGGCCTGGTGGTCGTGGAGCACCATCACATACTTGTGATCGGACAGTTCCTACTTTGCAAAAGCCCTCGCCGCCCTTTGAACAGCCAATGGGTCCGTGCCTCGCGGCATCGACAACATGATGTTGAAGGCCTCTCTGGGATGGCCCGGTTGCGAGTCATCGGCAATGAAGGAGCCGCCGTAGCGCCAGTCATCGACTAGGTCGGTCAAGGCGTCCTTGCCGTTCCGCACTTCACCTCGTTCGTCCTCGATGTCGAGTCGGCCGTTCTTGCTGATGTAGCGGAAGTGCACCGCGATCGCTCGCATGCCGCGCCCTCCTCCGGTCACCTTCACCATCACCTGCGGCGCGCCGGATCACGGTGGCCGCGATGCGGGCGCGGATTTCCCGGGCCCGCTGCCTTGTCGCCTCGGGAGTCAGCCTCGGCGTCGAGCTCCGCGCCATCCGGTTGCCGGGATAGAACAGTCGGTCGCCCCAGAGCACGAGCACACCGTCGATGTTCGAAGCCGATGTCATGGCACGCTCCTGAAGTCACGGGCGGCCGTTGACTTACGCTGAACGTCGCGGCTGAAGATCGGACAAGGCCCGCGAGGACATGCGCAGGTGGGCACGCACCTCATCGGCCAGCGTGTCGAGACTCTCCCGATAGAACCTCGCCGCCTGGCTCTCGCCGCGCGACAGCAGGCTCTCCAGGTGGCGCAGGTCACGGCCAAGGCTGGACATCTCGGCGTTCGAGGCGGAGAGCGCCGCAAGGCTCCCCAATCGGTCGCCGTCGCCGCCCAGCGCCGCCACACCCTCGAGCAGACCGGCCACGGGGTCGCCCAGGCTCAGGCCCGCGCGGCGGGCCGCCTCGGTCAAGGCCATCACGTGGACCTGCCGCACGCGCAGCGACACCCGCTGGACGGCGCCGCGCGATCGCCACGAGCCACGGGGGAGGTCGGATCGGCGGCTCGTCGGCTGTGCGACCAGCGCATCGGCCAGCACCCCACGCACGACGTCCAACGGCGACACGCCTATCTCGTCAGCACGCGCCACGAGCGCGGCCTTCAGGCCCTGCAGGTCGACGCTGATCCGGTCACGCGAGTTTGGGGACATGTCGAACTCCTGAGCTCGGAGAGCAGCTCGGACCGTGTCCGACAACTGGCGCCACTGCGCCTATCTCTGCACTCACCCACGCCTTCCGTCTGGACCTCGATCGAACGCCTTGAATCGATGACTTCGCGCGCCGATCCATCGATTTAGGCGCCATCAGCGGCCACGAAGCACCCCGACCGGGCCTCCAGGCGGCACCTCACCGGAACACAACCTGCACACGAGCGGAACAGGACCGGCACGAATCCGGAACAAGAGCGGAACGGGACCGGAACACGACCGGAACAACTCGAGCCGCTGTCGCTGTCATCGCTGCGATCGGCCTCGTCCCAGGTCGTCCCGGGCCGTCCGCACGACGAATCGGTCCCCGAAGTCATCGCCCACAAGCTGCGGACTCCGCACCAGACTCGGCTCGTCGCCCTCACCCACCGACGACATGGAGTTGCACCCCACGCGCCCGCCAGGCCGAGCCACCCGCAAGGCCCTGGCATATGCCGCCGAGATCCAGCGGCTGCATGGCGCCGGGCACAGCCTGGAGGCCATCCGCCTCGCGCTGGGCTCGGTCGGCGTCGTGGTCAGCCGCAGCACCGTGTACCGCGAGGTGGTCCGAGTTCGCCGCGCCAACGGTCATCCCATCACCTCGTCGGTTGAGCGGCGCGTGTCGCTCATGACATCAACGACGCTCGCTCCCGTTCGGCCCCTGCCATCGGGCCTGACCTCGGACACCCGCAGCGGCCAGGCCATCGCCGAGGCCTTCATGAAGGGCCGCATCACCAACCCCCTGCTGCAGGAGAGGAACCCGCCATGAAAGTCGCCGTCATCAGCTTCTCGGGCAACGTGGGCAAGACCACGATCGCCCGCCACCTGCTGGCCCCTCGCCTGCCCGGCGCCGCGCTCGTCTCGATCGAGAGCATCAACGCCGGCGAGGACCAGGACCATGTCATCCGGGGCCGCCAGTTCGCCGAGCTGCAGGAGTTCCTGCAGGTGGTCGACGACGTGGTGGTGGACATCGGCGCGAGCAACGTCGAGGAACTGCTCGGGCTGATGCACCGCTACCGGGGCAGCCACGAGGACTTCGACCACTACGTCATCCCGACGGTGCCGGCGGCCAAGCAGCAGCAGGACACCATCGCCACGCTGGCCGAACTGGCGCGCATCGGCATACCCGCCGCCAAGGTGCGCGTCGTCTTCAACATGGTCGAGGATGGCAGCGAGCTCGGGCGGGTGTTCGAGCCGGTGCTGTCGTTCGCGCAGATGACGCGCTCGGCTGAGCTGTCGCTGGCCTGCCGGCTCGGCAGCAACGAGATCTACGGGCGCATCAAGGGCAGCGGCGTCGACCTGGTGGCCCTGGCCGCCGACACGACCGACTACAAGGCCCTGATCCAACGGGCCAGCGACAGCACCGAACGGCTCGCGCTGGCCCAGCGCCTCGCGAAACGACGCCTGGCGCTCGGTGTCGTTCCGGAACTCGATGCCTGCTTCGCGGCCCTGGGTCTGGGTGCCATGGGACCGAAGGCAGCTGCCACGGATAGCCCCGAGAGGACCACACCATGAGCCACCCGAACACGACCCGCGAAGCCTTGCTGGCCGAAGCGATTGGGGACCTGGGCCAGGTGCTGGACCGGCTCGAGCGCTGCCAGGTCATCGTGGAAGGTGCCGACAAGAGTTTCGTGCGTGCGGCGCTCTCGCTGGGGCACCAGACGAATGTCTTTCAAAAGCAGCTCCAAGACCTGAAACTGGCCGCCGAGCGCGACGCCCGCCAGCGCATCGAGGCCCTCGCCACGCAGAAGGCCGACGAGATCGCCGCCGCACAGGCCGAGGCGATGGGCACCGCCGCCGACCGGATGTTCGCGGAGCAACTGCGGCCGAGCCTGGCGAAGCTTGTCGGCCCGCTGGACCAGTTGCAGCAGCGACTCGATCACCCCTGGTGGGACTGGATCTCGCACGCGCTGACGGCGGTGAGTTCGGCGTCGCTGACCTACGTCGTGATCATGTGGCTGCCGAGGCACTGACGCGCGCGCATCGGAGGCTGCCCGGCGCCCGGTCCTCGATGGATCGGCGACGGGCCTCGCGAGCCGGCCGCCACGCGGACGGCGAGCCGTTCTTTGTCACCCCCGCCCTGAGCCCGACACGACGAACGCGCGCTGGCTCAACGATGGAGCCAGCGCGCGGGCTTGGGGTTGGGGTTGGTGAAGTGTGGCGTCGCGAAACCTCAGGCGGCGCCGTGGCTCGCCTGGCGATCGCTGCGGGGCTTGTGGCTCGGGCGGGTGCGGCCCGGGTGCGCGCTGGCGGCGGTGGCCGGGGTGCGGGCTTCGACCTCCTCCGGCGACTCCGGCTGGCCGTCACGCTCCCGGCGGGCCTCGGACTCGGCCCGGCTGTCGAGGTAGTCGATCTCGTCGGCCGTGAAGGTCAGTGTGTGAACCGTTTCGCCGTCCTTCTCGTAACGGTGGTTCCGGACCCGGCCGACGATGTTCACGTGCGAGCCCTTGCCCAGGTAGCGCGCGGCGTTCTCGGCCTGCGCGCCCCACAGGGTCCACTGGATGGCGGTGGCGTCCTCGTGGCGCTGGTCGCCGGATCCGCGGCGGGTGTTGCTGATGGCGGTGAGCACCGCGCGGGCGATCGGCCCTTCGCGGCCGTTGACGGTGTCGAGCTTGACGGCGCCGGCCAGGTGGGCGTGGCGCTGGGTGACGTGGACGTGGGCCATGACGGACTCCTTGCGAGAGCGCATCGGCCGGGCCCCGATCCGGGTGTCCCTGGAAACCGATCCTCTCGCTTGGACCTTCCTCGCACCCGCCCACGGGCGGGCGGGGGGTGGGCATGGCCCCTGCCCTCACGGGAAGGGGTCGGGGGATGGGTGGTGTGTCCTGCAGCCGACGCGGTGCGCCAGTCTCCTGGCCCACCGCTGAAAGATCCCCCCACAAGTCCCCCTCGCCCACAGGACGGGGGCTGGTGGGGGGAGCGCGGTGGGCCGGTCTGGTGCAGGGCTGCCACCCGCCTGCGGGCGGCGCAGTGGAACGGAGCCGACCGCGAAGACCCGAACCCCGGCGGCCCTGCGGCCGGCGTGCCACCAAGGCTGCGTCAGCAGACGACGGGCGCGGCGGTCGAGCCGGGGTGAGCCGGATCGGCGGTTGGGGTGGCCTTCGCGCGGCTCGGCAACGGGCGTGGCGGGTGACCGGTGAGGCCGTTCAGCCGGAAGGCACGCGAAGCGGGACGACCGGCTGTTCGGCCAGCGGGTCGGCCTGGGCGGCGCAGCCGCTCAGGCGATCTGGGTGTTCAGGCCCGCGATCACCGGGCACGGGAACGGGCCGCGCCCCCAGGACCGCCGGCACCGCCGGCCTGACCGTGTTGCGTGAGGGACGGCCGCCCGACAGGGGCGAGACACCGGACACCGGCCGGAGGCTCGACGCGCAGCGCCACGGCCTGGCCCGGCAACGCCGGGGCACGCCCGAAGGATTCTTCATCCGGGCGCAATTGCAGCCGACACCGCCACCACCGCCGACACCTCGCTACTCGCCCGGATAGCGCAGCCCGATCTGCGCGCGGATCGTGTCCAGCGTCTGCATGATCGCGACGCTGTCCTCCGGCGGCAGGATCTCGCCGGCCAGGAGACCCGCCATCACCAGCCGCTCGATCTCGTCGGCCTGGAACTGCATGCCACGCCCGGGCACCTCGGAGACGAATTGCTCGATCACCCGACCATCGGCGTCCAGCACGCGGAACGAGGTCGGCTCGTACCAAGTCGCATCGATCTCGATGCGCGCCTCGGTGCCCTGGATCGTGGCGACGTTGCGACCGGCGTTGTCGCTCGACGAGATCGTGGTCGACAGTGCCCCGCCGGCATGGCGGAACATCGTCGTGACCTCGGCGTCCGCGCCGGTGGCCTTGAAGCGCGCCATGGCCTGGATCTCTTCCGGTCGACCCAGGATGTCCCAGGCGAAGGCGATCGGGTAGATGCCCAGGTCCAGCAGCGCGCCGCCGCCCAGTTCCATCGCGTTGAGTCGATGCGCCGGGTCATCCGGTAGGTCACGCGTGTGGTCGGCGACGACCGACTGGACCGTGCCGAGGACGCCCGATGCCACCATCTCGCGGATGCGGCGCATGTGCGGCAGGAAGCGGGTCCACATGGCCTCCAGCACGACGAGGTTGCGGGAATGGGCCAGGTCCACCACGGCCCGCGCTTCGGCCGCGTTCAGGGTGAAGGGCTTCTCGACCAGCACGTGCTTGCCGGCGTTCAGCGCGGCCATCGCGTTCGCCGCATGCATCGGGTGCGGCGTGGCCACGTAGACGATGTCGACCTGCGGATCCGCGACCAGGCTGTCGTAGCTGCCGTGGGCGTTCGGGATGCCGAAACGGGCGGCGAAGCGGTCCGCCGACGCCTGCGTACGCGAACCGACGGCGCTGACCGCATGCCCGGTGAGCTGCAGGTCCTTGACGAACAGGTCGGCGATCCAGCCGGTCCCGAGAATCCCCCAACGCAAGGCCTGGGTCACGATGCTTCCTTTCGATGGTCGAAAGTCCATCGTAGCCGCGGACGGTGTTTCAGATCGAAGGGACCAAAGGACTGCGATAGCAAGACAGGTCGCCAGCAAGGATGACGTCCATCCGGCATCGACAGAAACAGGGCCGCAAGGATCCGATCCTTCTTGATCCGTCGCCGCCTTCCAGTGCGACGGTCAGTCAGTTGGGCTTCAGGCCAAAGCTGGCAGTTTCAGCTGCGGTGTTGACAGGGGCAAGATTGGCGGCTCCCAGACGGGTCAAGAATCGCTATCTCAGGGCTCGAAGCCTGGGGGCAACTTTGGGGGCAACTCCCGCTGATGGAGGGGTCCTCCCCTGGGAGATGAGATTCCTGTCGGCGGGACCAGATGCCCGATGAGAAGCCACCCGAGCGGGTGGCTTTATTCTTTGCAACCTTGAGATCGTCAGTCAATCCACCAATACCCGCATGACACTGGACATGCGGCGGAATATCCGCACGCCGGGCTACTGATGTTGGGAATGAAGGCCGTCGCCAATAACAGATTGACGGGTTGAGCGACAAGAGAACTGGGCGCAATATACCCAACCTCTAACCGGATCACTTCAGGACTGACGTGCAAACCCATGGACACACTCAAGCAGGAAAGGGTTGTTCACGTCGAATCTCTGCATTGCGCACTGGACGCACTTGCAGTCGGTGCGACGCAGCAGGCTGGCGCCACCGAACTCCCCCGATCGAAACGATATTTTAAAACCTCCGTCCGAATCACTCGGAACGCAGCCGTTGGGTGTACCGCGATCGCCACCCGAACACGCGCCACAACGGCAACCGGCGCAATATCTCGCGGCGTTCTGGCCCGCCACCTTTTCGGTCGTCCAGAAACTGTGCCCATTGCCCATCGAATGGCCCGTTGCCTACGGCCTTGCCATTCAGGGTGCGATCGAAGCCAGCAAGCCAGTCATTCCTCCGGCACTCGCGCTGGCCCTGGTCATCGAAAGTGCGGTCCCGATGTCCAAGGTCGACATGAGTGCGCTGTAGCAAGTCCGTCAAGCGAGCTTGGACGGGGTATACAAACGACGCCAACGGCTTGCCGTCTAGATGACAGACCACCCATGAGCAAACTCTTTACATCGACGCGCCGAGCCTTGCTGATCTTCGCGCTGGTCGGTCCGATCGTCGGCGCGTTTGGCACAGGGGAGAGCCTGCTGTCAGGCCCGGCGATCACGCTGCCGCTCATATTCTTGTTCGGTGCACCGGTTGCGATTGCGACGTGAGTGATGCATGACGCCGCCATGCGCGTCACTCTCCCCTGGCTGAGACTCCGGGTGGAAGACACCGCCTTCGTGTCCGAGTTGGCCATCGTGTTCGTCAGCTTGATCCTGGGCGGCCTTGCAGGCTATATCGCCTTCAGCTCGATCACCTGTTCGATCGTCGGACATTCGGTGACCGATCTATCGGCTTGTCTTGTGCGAACGGCCCAAAGATTCTGGGGGCTGGGCCCCCTGCCCGGCGCCTGCTGCGGATTCATCGTGGCGCTTTGTCCGGTCAAGGAATCTCGCTGAACCGGTCCTGCCCGGGTGATGCGCAGGCGATACCCGGGTGAATCGCGATGCCCGATGGCCTCGCCCGCGCCAAGATCCCTCTGCCGTGCGACCCGCTCGACGCGCTGCTGTCCTGAGCCGCGAAGGAGACGACATGTCCTACATCGATGGTTTCGTGATCCCGGTGGCGCGCGCCGACCGGCAGAAGTTCGTCGAACACGCGCTGCACTTCGATGCGCTGTTCATCGAGCTGGGCGCCCTGCGGGTGGTCGAGGCGCTGGGCGACGACATCCCCGACGGCAAGCTCACCGACTTCCGCCGTGCGGTGCAGGCCACGGCCGACGAGACGGTGGCCTTCGCGTGGGTCGAGTGGCCGGACAAGGCCACGCGCGACGCGGCGATGAAGAAGATGGTGGATGACCCGCGCATGGACCCGTCCAACCCCGCCAACCCGCCGATGCCGTTCGACGGCCGGCGGATGATCTTCGGCGGCTTCGAGCAGGTGGTGGAGGTCAAGGCCTGAGCGCAGGGTGGCCGCGTCGTCCTCGGTTCAACCGCGTGTCATGCGCGAAAACGCGAACCGCCGCCCCGCACCCTGCTTGAACGCCAGGTGGATCCACACCATCGCCAGCGGCTCCAGGTAGCGCGCGGCGCTCAGCGGGCCCATGTCGACGGCGTCGAAGCCGATCAGCGTGGCGAGTGCCAGCACCTGCTGGCGGGCCGCCGCGTCGTCGCTGGCGACCGGCATCATCGGCAGACCCTGGGCGTAGCGGCTGTCGGCCATGTTCTCGGCACCGGTCGTGTTGAAGGCCTTGACGACGCGGGCGCCGAGGGCGCGTTCGGCGATCTGTTCGGCGCCGCTGGTGGTGGTGGCCAGGCTCAGGCCGGCCAGGCCCGGGGCCAGCGGGTTGGTGGCGTCGACCAGCACGCGGCCCTGCCAGTCCTCGCGTCGCCGGGCGATGTCCAGCGCGGCGGTCCAGGGCACCGCCAGGATGACGAGTTCGCCGGCCTGCACGGCCTCGTCGCTGGCCCGCAGCGTGGCTTGCGGGCCCAGTGCGGCCACGGCATCGGCATGACGTGCCGGGTCGGGCACGCCGATCGTGACCGGCTGGCCGGCGCGCAGGAAGGCGCGGGCCAGTGCCATGCCGACGTTGCCGGCGCCCAGGATGCTCAGGTTCATGGCGTGCTCCTGGCGGGTCAGCGACCCAGGGCCTCGATGACCAGGCGCGCGGTTTCCGCGCCCGAGAAGTTCTGCTGGCCGGTGATCAGGTTGCCGTCGCGCACGGCGAAGCTGCGCCACAGGCCGCCCTGCACGTAGTTCGCGCCGATGGCCTTGAGCCGGTCCTCGATGCGCCACGGCATGACGTGACGGTCGCGCGGCAGCAGGCCATACGACCAGACGGCGTTGTCGGCATAGTCTTCCTCGACGTTGGCGAAGCCGGTGACGGTGCGGCCCCGGGCGATCAGCTCGCCCCGGCTGTCGCGGGCAAACGCCAGGATCGCGCAGCCGTGGCACAGCGCGGCGGCGACCTTGCCGGCCTCGAAGAAGGCGGCGAAGGTGGCGTGCAGGCCGGTCGCGGCCTCGAAGGTGAACATCGGCGCCTGACCGCCGGCCACGACGATGGCGTCGAACGCGGCCACGTCCAGATCGGCCACCGGCGTCGTCTTCTCGACCAGCGCACGCAGCTCGGGCGTGTGGATGAAGCCCTGGCTGATCAGGTCGGTGCGGCTGTAGCCGCTGGCGTCGTCCGGGTCGCTCATGGCGTCGGCCGCGCAGGCGCCACCGGCGGGGCTGAACAGCGCCACCTCGTAGCCGGCCTCGACGAAGGCGTGGTACGGGTGGGTCAGCTCGCTCCACCAGAAGCCGACCGGCCAGCCGGTGGTGGTCGACACCGCCGGGTTGGCGATGACGAGGGCGATGCGCTTGCGGCGCTGCGGGTTCACGACGTTGGGGTCTTGCAGGCTCATCGGGATCTCCTCGGGTGGGTCGGGGCCGGATCGGGCCCCGATGTCCGGCAGTGTCCGGATCGACACCCTCCGGCTCAATCCACCAGAATGAGATTCACTGTTGCCACTGGAGACAACAATGGACCTGGCCAGCCTGGAAGCCTTCGTCAAGGTCGTGCAGACCGGCAGCTACACGCGCGCGGCCGATGCGCTGGGCACGCAGAAGGCGCGGCTGTCGCGCGTGGTCAGCGCGCTGGAGCGCGAGCTGGCGGTGCGGCTGCTCGAACGCAGCACGCGCTCGCTGTCGCTGACCGAGGCGGGGCGCGAGTTCTTCGAGCGCGCCCACGCCATCCTGGCCTCGGTCGACGAGACCCGGCAGGCGATGCAGCGCATCCGGGGCGAGCCGCAGGGCACGCTGCGGCTGACCTGCGGTGTCGAGTTCGGCCTGGTGGCGGCCGGCACCTGGATCGCCGACTACCTGGCCGCCTACCCGCAGATGCAGGTCGAGGCCGACTACACCAACCGCGTCGTCGACATCGTCCACGAGGGCCACGACCTGGCCTTGCGGGTCGGCCCGCTGGCCGATTCATCGCTGGCCGCGCGGCGGCTCGGCATGCTGGACTACGGCCTGTACGCATCGGCCGACTACCTGCAGCGCCACGGCCCGCCCGGGTCGCCGCAGGACCTGGCGGCGCACCCGCTGGTGGTCTATGCCGGGGCGGCGCCGCAAGGGCATTGGCAGCTGGCGCGCGGCGACGACACGCAGCGCGTGCGGCTGCAGCCGCGCCTGCGCGTCAACACCAGCCTGGCCGTGCGCGACGTGCTGCAGCGCGGCCTGGGCATCGGCCTGCTGCCGCGCCGCGTGGCCGAACCGGCCGGCCAGCCGGCGCTGCTGCAGCGGGTCCTGCCGGACTGGCGTCCGCCGGACGTGCCGGTGCATGCGGTGTTCGCGAGCGCGCGCTACCTGACGCCCAAGGTGCGGGCGTTCATCGACCTGGCGGTGGCGCGGTTCGAGGGGACGGGTTCGGGCGGATCAGCGGCTGGCTGACGGTCTCAATCCGCCGTCACCCCCGCCTCGCGCACGACCTTGCCCAGACGCTCGGACTCGCTGCGGATCAGCTGGCCGAAGGCCTCGGCCGTGCCGGCGACGACCGGCGTGCCGGTGGCCTCCCACTTCTGGCGGAAGGCGGGGTCCTTGAAGATGTCGAGGAAGGTCGCGTTGAGCTTGGCGACGATCGGCGCGGGCGTGCCCGTGCGCACGGCCACGCCGTGCCAGGCCGTCGTCTCGAAGTTGCCCAGGCCGGCTTCGGCCATCGTCGGCACGTTGGGCAGGGCGGGGCTGCGGCGGGCCGAGGTCACGGCGATCGGGCGCAGCTTGTCGGCCTGGATGTGCGGCAGCGAGCTGCCCAGGATGTCGAACATCACCTTCACCTGACCGCCCAGCAGGTCGTTCAGCGCCGGGCCGGCGCCGCGATAGGGCACGTGGACCAGGTTGACCCCGGCCGCACGCGCGAACAGTTCGCCGGCCAGGTGCTGCGGCGTGCCGTTGCCGGCCGAGGCGTAGGTGAACGGCTCCTTCTGCGACTTGGCCAGGGCGATGAAGTCCTTCAGGGTCTTCACGTCGACCGACGGGTGGACCTCCAGCACCAGCGGGAAGGCCGACAGCTGGACCACCGGCACCAGGTCGGTCAGCGCGTTGAAGGGCATCGTGCGGAACAGCGTGCCGTTGACCGCCATCGGGCCGCTGGCGGCCAGCAGCAGGGTCTGGCCGTCGGCGGGGGCCTGGCGCGCCACCTCGCCGCTGCCGACGTTGCCGCCGGCACCGCCCTTGTTCTCGATCAGCACCGTCACGCCCAGGCGCTTCTGCAGCTCGGGCTGCAGCAGGCGCGCCATCAGGTCGGTCGGCCCGCCCGGCGGATAGGGCACCAGGAAGCGGATCGGGCCGTTCGGGTAGCTGGCCTGGGCCTGCGCGCCGGTGGCCATCGTCAGGCCGGCGGCGGCCAGCGCGAGCGCGGCGGTCAGGTGGCGGCGGGTGATCGTCATGGGGGTCTCCTGCAGGTGTGTCGTGTGATGGGGGGATCGATGCGGTCAGCGCGGCAGGCCGTGGAAGCGTGCGCGGATCTGCGACGCGGTTGCCAGCGGACGGCCCAGCGCGGCCGCCACCTCGGCGGCCTGCCGGACCAGCGCGGCGTTGTCCGGCGCGATCCGGCCGTCGCGCAGCCGCAGGTTGTTCTCGAAGCCGACGCGGGCATGTCCGCCGAAGGACGCGGCGGCCGCCACGCAGGCGTTCTCGCTCGGCCCGAAGGCGCACATGGCCCAGGGCTCGGGGCCGTCATGGGCCTGCAGGAAGGGCAGCAGGTCACGCGGGTCCGAGGTCTGGTGGGCGCTGTAGCGGCCCAGCACGAACAGCAGGAACCACGGCGCGTCCGGCACCGTGCCGTCGGCCCGCATCGCCTGCCAGCGCCGCAGGTCGGCCACGTCGTAGAGGATGACCTGCGTCATCGTCTGCCGCTGCGCCAGCTCGCCGAAGAAGGCGCGCAGCCCGGCCGCGCCGATCTCGGGCTGGTCGACCTCGCGCAGGCCGACCGAGACGGCCTCGGGCCGCAGCGCCCGGACCATCGCGATCTGCTGTTCGGCGCGGTAGACCTTGGCCGCCTCGCTGGTCACCTGCAGCACCATCTCGTCGCCGACGGCATGGCGGACCACGCGCAGCGCCTCCTGGTAACCGGCGACGTCCAGGCTGTGACGGCCCTGCGCGTCGCGGATGTGCAGGTGGAGCATCGCCGCGCCAGCGTCCAGGCAGGCCTTGGCGGTGTCGGCCAGCGCCGCCGGGGTCAGCGGCACGGCGGGGTGGTCGGCGGTCTGCTTGTAGGCGCCGTTGGGCGCGACGCAGACGATCAGCGGATCGGTGGTGTGCATGGCTCAGTCGTGTGGATCGTCGGCGGGCGATGACGGCAGGTCGTCGCGCAGCAGCCGCAGCCCCGCGCGCAGCAGCCGGTCGTAGCGGGCGCGCTCGGCATCGCGGCGCTCGGGCGGCCAGTCGGAGAAGCCGGCGCCGGCCTTCATGCCAGTCCGGCCGGCCGCCACCGGGTCGCGCAGCACCCGCGCGGGTGCCGCGTCGTTGCACAGGCTCGGGTAGATCGTGGCGGCGGCGGCGCAGTGGATGTCGAGCCCGGCGTGGTCGCGCTGCAGCACCGGGCCGGCGGCCAGGAAGCGGAAGCCGAAGCCGAAACGCACGGCGGCGTCGATGTCCTCGGCGCTGGCCACGCCGTCGTCCAGCAGCGCGAAGGCCTCGCGCGCCAGCGCGTGCTGCAGGCGGTTGGCCAGGAAGCCCGGCCGGTCCTTGCGGACGAGCACCGGCACGCTGGCGCAGCGGCGCATCGTGGTCATCAGCCCATCGGCGAGCGCGGCGTCGCTGTCGGGGCCGAGCACCACCTCGACCAGCGGCACCAGATGGGCCGGCATGAAGAAGTGCAGGCCGAACATGCGCTCGCGGGTCGAGAGGCCTTCGGCGATGCGGCTGATCGGCAGGCCCGAGCTGTTGCTGGTCAGCAGGGCCGTGGCCGGCGCGCGGGCGACCAGTTCGGCGAACAGCAGCTGCTTGGGCGCGAGCTGCTCGACGATGCATTCGACGACCAGCGCCACGCCCGGCCAGGCGACGTCGTCCAGCCGCGTCACGAGCACGGGCGTGTCGGGCCGGGCGGCCTGCGGCTGTTCGGCGTGCCAGGCGTCCAGCTCGGTCACGATGCGGTGGCGGGCGCGTTCATGCCGGGCGGCATCGCGCTCGACGACGGTGACGGCCAGACCGCCACGCGCCAGCACGACGGCCACGTCGGTCCCCATCGTGCCGCCGCCGATGACGACCGCGTGGGAGGCATTGAGTCGGTTCATGCGGCGCGAGTCTAGGAACCGGGTTTGATCCGGTCCAGTCGTGATTCGCGATGGATTGATAATCCAGCATGATCAATTGGTCCCTGCGCGAGATCGCCGTCTTCGTCTCGCTGGCCGACACGCTGAGCTTTCGCAGCACCGCCCAGCGCCTGCACCTGTCGCAGCCGGCGGTGTCCGGCGTCGTGAGCCGGCTGGAGGCCAGCTTCGGCGCCGCGCTGTTCGAGCGCAGCACCCGCGCGGTCCGCCTGACCGATGCCGGCCACGCGCTGCTGCTGCACGCACAGGCCCTGCAGGCACAGGCCAAGGCGGCCGAGGCGGCCGTGCGCGACATCACCGAGCTGCGCCAGGGCCGCGTGCGCGTGGCCGCCCTGCCCTCGCTGGCGGCGACCGTCGTGCCGCTGGTCTTCTCGCAGTTCGCGCAGGCCCATCCCGGCGTGCAGCTCGACCTGTCGGACACGCTGTCGGTGGCGTCGTTCGAGCTGGTGCGCTCCGGCGAGGTCGACTTCGCCCTGACGGCGGAGAACCCCGCCTACGCCGACCTGACCTACGACAGCTGGACCAGCGACCCGTTCGTGCTGCTGCTGCACCAGGGCCATGCGCTGGCTCGCGGCCGGCAGCCGCTGAAATGGCGCCAGGTGCTGGAGCTGCCGCACATCTCGATGCCCGCGCCGACCAGCGTGCGCCAGTACGCCGACGACACCTTCCTGCAGCTCGGTCGCCGCTTCGAGCCGCGCTACGAGGTCGAGCACCTCGCCACGATCAACGCGATGGTGGCCGCCGGCCTCGGCGTCGCCGCCCTGCCCGAACTCGCCGCCCGCGTCGCGCGCGGCGCCGACGTCGTCCAGCGCCGCCTGGTCGACCCGGTGATCCGCCGCCCGATCGGCCTGGTCACGCTGCAGGGCCGCCGCCTGTCGACGGCGGCGCAGGCCGTCTGCGACCTGCTGCGCGAGGAGGTGCTGCGGATGCTGGCGGGGCCGCGTCGGTGACGCGGTTGCGCCCTTCGCGCTTGGCGACATAGAGCGCCTCGTCGGCGCGGGCCAGCATCGTGGCCATCGAATCGTCCGGGGCGTCCGGCCACGCGATGCCGATCGACACCGTGCATCGGATCACGTCGCCCGATGCCTCTGCCAGGGCTGCGGCTTCGATCGACTGGCGCAGGCGCTCGGCCACGTCGTGGCCGTCGGCCGGAGCGGTCTCGGGCAACAGGATCACGAACTCCTCGCCACCCAGCCGGGCCAGCAGGTCGATGTCGCGCAGCTGGGCCCGGCAGACATCGGCCACGCCCTTGAGCACCCGGTCGCCGACGGCATGGCCATGACGGTCGTTGATCCCCTTGAAGTGGTCCACATCCAGCATCAGCACGGTCAGCGGTCGACCCAGCCGTCGGGCGCGCTGCAGTTCGTGCAGCGCACGGTCCTCGAAGTCACGGCGGTTGGACAGGCCGGTCAGCGCGTCGGTGCGGGCCAGTTGCTCCAACTGGGCTTCCAGGCGCTTGCGCTCGGACAGGTCGAACACCGTCGAGCGGGTCGCCACGATCGCGCCCTGTTCATCGCGTATGGCAGAACCGCTGACCGAGACCGGCAGACGGCTGCCGTCGTGGCGGATGAGTTCCAGCTCGACATGGTCGATGTGACCCTGGGCCAGGAAGACCGGGAAACGTTCTGCAAACCGGATGCGGCTGGCCTCGGTGAGCAGGTCGGTGTAAGGCCGTCCCACCAAATCGACCAAGCGGTAGCCCAGCCAGTCCAGCTCGGTCGCGTTCATGCGCAGGATCCGACCCTGCGGGTCCAGCGAGTGGTAGCCGCAAGGCGCGCGCTCGTAGAGATCGAACACCTGCTCGCGCTGTTCGATCGCGTCGGCCTTCTCGGACAACGCCCGCAGGGCACCGTGGCGGGCGTCTTCGAGTCCGTCGAGCACGGTCTCGAATTCCTGGATGAGCAGACCGCCTCGCCGCCGCCCGTGGATGTCGACTCGGCTGGCGAATTCGACCAGCTGACTCACCTGCCGCAGCAGGAAGCTGGACGCGCGCTGCGTCAGCACGATGGCCAGGAGCAGCCAGATGGCGGCCAGGACGGCGATGTTGCGGATCGAGGCGGTCAGCGAGGCATTCAGCACCTCGTTGGCCACGCCCACACCGAGGAACCAGTTGCCGCCGTAGACCGGCAGCACCATGCTGGTGGAGGCGACGCCATCGAGCGTCCGGCCGGGCCAGGGTTGGACATCGCCCCGGCGCATCGCCGCCAGGAAGCCCGGCGCAGCGGACTTGCCGACGAACTGCTCCGGGTGGCGCGAGCGCGAGATCAGCACGCCCTGGCTGTCGGTGATGCCCAGCACCCAGCCCTCGGGCACGCCCCGGTCGGCCAGCAGGCGGTCGAAGGTCTCCGTGCGCAGGATGCCGCGCAGCACGTAGCGCACCTCGCCATCGATGCGCAGCGGCACCGACACGGCCACCACTGGCGTCGGGCTGTGGGGCACGCGGAAGGCGGTGGAGACGTGCGGCTTGCCAGACTGGTACACCGATGCCACCGAGGACGGGTCGCCGACCGCGAAGCCTGGGCTACCGAAGTCGGCGCCCGAAAAAAAGACCAGGCGGCCTTCACGATCCACCAGGGTGACGGAGCGCAAAGAATGCTCGCGGGCCACGAAGCGGCGGGCGTGCGCGTGCAGCGCACGCCAGTCACCGGCCTGGGCCGATGCGCTCTCGGCCAGCGCGCCGAGCGACAGGGTGGTCGTCTGCAACACGCTCTCGATCTCGACGACCTTGTCGTGGGTGCGGTCGACCAGGTCGGCCAGGATGGCCTCGCGGGAGCTGCGCTGGTACTCGAACACCACGAAGCCGGAAAAGGCCAGCACCGGCAGCATCGACACCAGGGCCAGGACGAAGAGCCAGCGCCGCAGGCCGACACGATGGTGAGTCAGGTCAATCACGTTCGGTGCAGGCCCGCAGGGCCCAGGAGGTTGACGATGGTTCCGGATCAGCGGTCGTGTCCGCCGCCCGGTTGCGGCCCCGAAGTTTCCACCGGATCAGCCGATGCCCGATGCCCGATGTCCGACTTCAGGGCAAGGCACGGTGACGTGCCTCCCAGGCCCGCACCCAGCCCACGAGTTCACCGCCCGGCATCGGTCGGCCGATGCCGTAGCCCTGGGCGAGTTCGCAGCCCAGTTCCAGCAGCATCGCGCTGTGGGCGTCGCTTTCGACACCCTCGGCGATGACGTGGCGGCCGAAGGCGTGGGCCAGGCCGATGACGCCCTGCACGATCGCCATGTCCTCGCTGTCGTGCAGCATGTCGCGCACGAAGCTCTGGTCGATCTTCAGCGTCTCGGCCGGCAATCGCTTCAGGTAGGTCAGCGACGAGTAGCCGGTGCCGAAGTCGTCGATCGCGAAGTGGACACCGAGCCGGTGGCATTCGGCCATCGTGCGCGAGGCAGCGCCCAGGTCCTCCATCGCGCTGGATTCGAGGATCTCCAGCTCCAGCAGCTGCGGATCGACGCCGGCATGGCGGGCCAGGTGCGCCGCCAGGCCCTTGGCGAAGTCGGGCTGCTGGAACTGCCAGGCGCCGATGTTGACGCTGACCGACAGCGTCAGCCCCTGCTGCGGCCAGACCTCCATCTGCCGCAACGCCTGGTCGATCACGTGGTCGCACAGCGCGAGGCTGACGGAGTGACGTTCGATGTCATCGAGGAAGCTGGCCGGCGACAGCAGCCCGAGCTCCGGGTGCTGCCAGCGGATCAGGGCCTCCGCACCGATGACACAGCCGGTGCGCAGGTTCACCTTGGGCTGGTACAGCAGCACGAACTCCTGGCGGCGCAGACCTTCCTCGACCCGCTGCAGGCGCAGGTCGCGGCTCTTGAACAGGGCGTCCTGCGCGAGGTCGAAATACTGGCAGCGGTTGCGGCCGGCCTGCTTGGCCTGGTACATGGCCTGATCGGCATGGCGGATCAGCTGGTCGGCATCGACATCGTCCTGCGGGTACAGCGTCACGCCGATGCTGACCGACACCTGCACGACCTGGCTGCCCAGCGCGATCGGCTCGGCGCAGGCCTGCAGCATGCGGTCCGCCAGCTGCGCGCAGTCGTCGGGATGGGCCAGGTCCGTCAGCACGGCCACGAACTCGTCGCCGCCGATGCGCGCCAGCGTGTCGCTCTCGCGCAGCGTCTGGCGGATGCGGTGCGCCAGCTTGACCAGCAACTGGTCGCCGACGTGATGGCCGTGGCTGTCGTTGATCGCCTTGAAGCCGTCCAGGTCGAGGTAGAGCACCGCCAGCGACTGGCGATGGCGCTGGTTGACGGCAATCGCCTGGCGCAGCCGGTCCTGCAGCAGCAGGCGATTGGGCAGATCGGTCAGCGCGTCGTAGTGCGCGACATGCTGCAGCCGCTCGGACTGCTCGCGCAGCGCCGTGACGTCGGTGAACAGCGCGACGTAGCTCTGCAGCCGCTGTTCGTCGTCGACGATGGCGCTGACCGTCAGCTGCGCCGCGAAGCGGTTGCCGTCGTGGCGCCGGCACCAGACCTCGCCCTGGAACTGGCCTTGCCGGACCAGCGCGCGGCGCAGTCGCCACAGGCCGGCACGGTCCTTCGCCGTGTCGAGGAACAGGCGGTGGTGGACGCCCAGCACCGCCTGCCGCGCATGGCCGGTGATGCGGCAGAAGGCATCGTTGACGTCCATCACGCAGCCGTCACGGTCGACGATCGCGATGCCCTCGTTGGCATGGGTGAAGACGTTGGACGTCAGCCGCAAGCGCGCCTCGGACTGCCGCGCCCGGGTCACGTCGCGGGCGATCTTCGAGGCACCGACGATGCGGCCGTCGGCATCCCGGATCGGCGAGATCGAGACCGAGACCTGCACCGTGCTGCCGTCCTTGCGCAGGCGCACCGTCTCGAAGTGGTCGACGCTGCCACCGTCCAGCAGCGTCTCGAGGATGAAGCGCTCCTCATCAGCCCGGTCGAACGGGAAGATCAGCGTCAGCGGCCGGCCGACGACCTCGTCGGCACGCCAGCCGAAGATGCGTTCGGCACCGGCATTCCAGCTCGTCACGATGCCGTCGAGCGTCTTGCTGATGATGGCGTCATCGGACGACTGCACGATCGCGCGGTAGTGCTCGGTCGCCACGGCGGGTGGCAAGGCGACGGCCTTGTCAGCCGTCCCGGTCGCATCAGCCGCAGCCCGCTGCGCGACCAGCTCGGTCAGGTCGCGCGCCACGGTCACCACCGAACGGACCCGTCCGCCCGGATCGATCTCGGGCGAGAGCAGCGAATGGATCAGGTGCCGCTGGCCTTGCGGCCCTTCATAGGCGAACTGCAGCGTCGACGCCCGCCCGCTGCGGAAGACCTGGGCCAGCGCCTGCTCCCACTGCTCGACCAGCGACGGCGGCATGCCCAGCTCGCGGTTGGTCCGCCCGAGAAACTGCGCCGCAGGCCGCCCGGTGATGCGTTCGGCCGCGTGGTTGACGTAGAGATGCCGGTGCTGCTCGTCGAAGCGCGACACGATGTCCTGCAGATGGTCGGCAACCCGGAGGTCAAACGACGGATCGACTGGCGCGTCCTGCCGGCTGGTGGCGTCGTGGTCTGGCATGCGATGGCCCTCCTCGGTCCGGGCGCCCTGCCCCACCGGCTCCGGGTCGGTGCGCAGATCCGATGGCGCGCTCGTTGGAACCCATCGTCCCATCGTTCTCCCGCTGCATGACGGTAGCCTTGACCACGATGGGGCCTTCGGGTGCGCAGCTGGACACGGGTGGGCCGATACCAGCGCAAGACGTGGCTCAAGACCCGGCTCAAGAGCCGCTCCCGCCAGCCCTCAGATCAGTGCCCGGACGCCGTCCCCCAGACGGATCGCGCCGGTGCTGATCACCCGGGCTGTCATGCCGCCGTGGCCGCGCATCGCGGCGTAGCCGCCGGCGCCGATCGTCTCTTCCATGCGGGAACAGGGCTGGCAGGGGCCGACGATTTCCAGCACGGCCTCGCCCACCTGCAGGCGCGCGTTCTTCAGCGCCAGCAGGTTGATGCCCGACACCACGAGGTTGCGCCGAAGGCCGATCGGATCGACCCGGTCGACACGTGCGAGCCGCGCGATGACGTCCAGGTGTTCGGCCTGGATCAGCGTGACCTGACGCGTCGACAGCTCCGCCTCGCCGCGCCGGCCGAGCCGGTCGTCGGCCAGCCCGATGCCGGCCAGCGCCACGGTGGCGTCGATGTGGCGGGCCAGCTCGCGGGGCGAGCCGCGCACGACGATGGCCTCGATGCGTCCCTCGATCGAGGGCGGACGGTTGAGATCTCGAAGGGTCTTCATGCCGACATTCTGGGCCGGTGCGCGGGTTCAACGGGGCGGCCTCCGGATACCGTCTGGCGCCCGCTGGTCACGCCACCGCCGCCGCCACCTCCACCCGGTTGCGCCCCTTCTCCTTGGCCACGTAGAGCGCGGCATCGGCGGCGCGGGTCAGCGTGGCGACGTCGGTGCCGCTGGCGGGGGCGCAGGCCAGGCCGACGGTGAAGGTGATGGGTTCGAGCGGCAGGCCGGCGTGGCCGGCTTCCTCGGCCATGCGCGAGAGGGCCAGCTCGAAGCGGGCGCTCGCGTCGGCGGCGGTCATGCCGGGCAGCAGGCAGATGAACTCGTCGCCGCCGTAGCGGCAGGCCATGTCGCTGGCGCGGATGCCGTGGATCAGCACCTGGGCCACGGCACGCAGCACGCGGTCGCCGACGTCGTGGCCGTAGCGGTCGTTGAAGCGCTTGAAGTGGTCGACATCGACCATCGCCAGCGTCATCGGCTCGCCGGCGCGCAGGCAGCGGGTCAGCTCGCGCGGCAGGGTCTCGTCGAACAGGCGGCGGTTCGGCAGGCCGGTCAGCACGTCGCGCAGCGCCTGTTCGCGCAGGCTGTCGCGCAGCCGCAGGTTGGACAGGCCTAGCTTGACGACCTCGCCGAAGACCTCCAGACGCTGCTGCGCGGCGCCGTCGGCGGCCAGCGGACTGCCGCCCTCGTGGTCCTCATGGGCATCGTGAAGATGCAGCACGCCGATCAGCTCGCCCTCGACATAGAGCGGCGTGCACAACATCGCGCCCGTCATGTCCCCGGACTGGTGACGGCAGCGGATCCCGCCGCGGCCGGCGTGCAGGTGCGGGCCGCCACGCCGGATCGACCAGCAGGCCGTGCGGGCGTAGTGATCGGGCAGGCAGCCGCAGTTGCCCCAGGTGCCGACGACGCGCATGTCGTCGCCCGCGCCGGCCACCGCGAAGCCGCCGGCACAGTCGGCGAACAGCTCGGCGGCGGCGGCGCGCACGACCTCGAAGGCCTCGGACTCGGTGCGCGCCGACTGCAGCAGCTCGTTGAGTTCGGCGATGCGGGCCATGTCGGACTTGTGCCGTTCGAGGTCGGCCACCATCGACGTCAGCCGGCCGTTGGTGGCGCGCAGTTCCTCGTCGCGACGACGCCGCTCGGTCGCGTTGGTGACCATCGCCAGCGTGCCGAGCGGGTTGCCGTCGGCATCGGTCATCGGGCAGGACGAGACCTCCGCCCAGACGTCATGGCCATCGGCGCGCAGGAAGCGGATCTCGCTGCGCTCGCTGTCCTGGCTGTCACGCGGGCGCAGCAGCGCATGGACTGCCGGGCGGTCGGCCAGGTCGACGAACTCGAACATCGAATGGCCCACCAGCTGCTCGACGCTGCGGCCCAACATGCGCGCCATCGCCTCGTTGGCCAGCGTGGTGATGCCCAGCGGATCGACCTGCCAGACGCCCTCGCCGGCCGTCTCGACGATGCGGCGGTAGCGCACCTCGCTGGCGGCCAGCGCACGCGCGGCGGTCTCCAGGCTGCGGGCCCGTTCGCCGGCCTCGCGCTCGTAGCGTTCGAAGGCGCTGGCGATCTCGCCGATCTCGTCGGCGCGGGCGGCCTCGGCCAGCGGCTCGCCACCCGCGAACCGTGCCGGCCCGTGGCCGATGCGCCGCGCGATGGCCGTCAGCGGCCGGGTCAGCGTGACGAAGGACAGCACGCCCAGCGCCAGCGCGACGGTGACGCTGCGCAGCACGTTGATCAGCATGTCGCGCCAGGCGCCTTGCAGGAAGCGCTCGACCCGCGGTGCCTGTGCGATGACCACCTTCAGCTCGCCGACCCGCTTGCGCGACGGGCCGACCTCGAGCGTCAGGCTGTAGTCCTGCGTCGGCGCGATGAGGCGGGTCCACCAGGCCCGGCCGGCATCGGCCGGGACCTTGTCGCTGTTGCCCTGCGCCAGCGTCTCGCCGAAGTCGCTGACCAGCATCGCCCGCTGCACCGGCACATAGGACAGCGCCCCCTGCACCACCACCCGGGCCGCCTCGCCGTTGAGGTTGTAGCAAGCCTGCGCGGCCGGCTCGCGCATGACGGCCAGCATCTGCAGGATCTCGCGCCGTTCGGTCTCGACCGACTGGCGGTAGTCGGCCCCGAACTGCAGCACGCTGAAGGCGGCGCCGAGCAGCACGCCCAGCAGCGCGGCCAGCATCGCGTGGCGGAAGGCCAGCCGGCCGATGCCGCGACGATCGCTCATGGCCGCGGCCCGCCTTTCTGGCTGCGCTGCCATTGCTGCAGGGCCTCTTCGAGCAGGCGGTTCTGCAGGCCGTCCTTGCGGGCCGCCGCCAGCCGGGTGTTGACGGCATCGATCAGCGCGGCGCACGGGCTCAGGCGCGAGAAGCCGTGGTGGACGTCGCCCTCGTTGACCGGTCGGGGCAAGGGCACGACCTTGTCGGCCAGACCCAGCCGCAGCAGCTGCGCGCGGCCGGTGTAGAGGCCGGTGACGACGTAGTCGATGCGGCCGGCGACCAGCTTCTGGAAGTTGACGTTCAGGCTGTCGGCGTCCTCCAGCGTCAGCGACTGTTCGGCGTAGCGGTCGAAGACATCGCCGAAGCGGTCACCGGCGGTGCGCCCGCCGCGCTTGCCGACGAGGTCCTGCGGGCTGTCGAAGCGCACCGGCCGGGCCTTGGCGGCGAAGACCGCCATCGGGTTGGGGAAGGCCGGCGCGCGGGTGAAGACCAGATAGGCCTCGCGCTCGGGCGTCGGCTTCAGGCTGACGATCAGGTCGATCTGGCCGTGTTCGGCCGACTTCAGCACACGCGGCCACGGCCCGACATGGCGGGCCTCCCAGGCCACGCCCAGCTCGTCGAGGATGCGCCCGGTCAGCGCCACGCTGGCACCGACGATGCGGTCGCCTTCGGCCCAGTGGTAGGGCGGGTAGTCCGGATTGGCCGAGAACACCACGCGGGTGCAGGGCGCTGCGGTCGTGGCCCTGACCGGCGCCGAGAGGCTCGCCAGGATCGTCACGGCAAGGCCGGTCAGCAGGAGGCTGCGTCTCATGGTCACCCCGCGCGGAAGCGTCGTCGCGATCGGCCGATTCTGCGCCCGGCCCCGTGCGGAAGTCCTGCGCCGGCTCAAGCTGGCGGCGCGGCGGCGCGGCCGATGTCACGCCGGGCGCCAGGCCCGGCCCCCCCCTCAGGTCGGGCGCCAGGCCCGCGACTCCGCACCCGCCTGCATCTGCTGCAGCGCCTGCGGCGACAGCGCGCTGTCGGCACCGAGCGAGATGCCGCCGATCACGCCGGCCTCGCGGCCGACGCGCGAGTTCTCGATCGTCAGCCGCCGCGTCGCCAGCGGCGGGGCGCGGCGATAGACCGCCGCGCGCACGCCCGACAGCAGGTCGTCGCTCATGTGGGCGAGCTTGCCGCCGAGCACGATGCAGGCCGGGTTGAACATGTTGACCAGCGTCGCGACCACCTCGCCGATCTGCGCCGAGGCCTCGCGCACCAGCCGGATCGCGGTCGTGTCGCCACTCGACATCAGCACCGCCAGCTCGGGCAGCACGGCGTCCGGATCGCCGTTGGCGGCCTTGATCTGGCCCAGGATCGCCGGCACCGACGCGATCGCCTCGATGCAGCCCTGGTTGCCGCAGGCGCAGGTGATGCGCGCGCCCTTCTCGACGCGGATGTGGCCGATGTCGCCGGCATCGCCGTCGGCGCCCCGGTGCAGCTCGCCGCTCTGCGTGATGATCCCGCAGCCGATGCCGCTGGCGACCTTGACGAACAGCAGCGGCGAGGCCGACGCCGGGCGCGAACGGGCCTCGCCCAGCGCCATCAGGTTGACGTCGTTGTCGACCAGCACGGCGACGTTCAGGCGCTGGCGCAGCCAGTCGGCGATCGGGAAGCCGTCCCAGCCCGGCATCATCGGCGGGCGCACCGGGATGCCGTTCTCGAAGTCGACCGGGCTGGCCAGGCCGACCACCAGCGAGCGGATCGGCAGCGTCGCCAGCTGGCCGTCGCGCAACAGGACCTCGAAGCGCGCCGCGACCTGTTCGAGCAGCACCTGCGGCGGCACGCTGAAGTCGGGCGTCAGGGCGTCCTCGGCGAGCTTCTGGCGCATCAGGTCGGCGACGACGAGGCGGGCGTGCGAGATGCCGATGTCGGCCACCAGGATCACCCCGGCGCGGGCGTTCAGCGTCAGCCCCATCGACGGCCGGCCGCGACCGGCGTAACGCGCCTTCAGCTCGCTCAGCAGGCCGACGTCGAGCAGCGGCTGGACATGGTCCGACACGGTCGAGCGCGCCATGCCGGTCAGCCGCGCGATGTCGGCACGGCCGATGCCCGGCTGCGCCGAGATCAGCCGCGCCAGCTCGCTCTGGACCTCCAGCTTGCCCATCCGGAACACCACCGCAGGCGCGGCGCCGGGCAGGTCGAGTCCGAGGGGCGCGTGGGGGTTCATGGTGCGGGCTGGCGGACGGGGGTGGATCGACGGCATTGAACCCTGCATTTCGTAGCCAACTGGCTCAGTGTTAACCCTGAATCGCCGATAGGCTGCTTATTTATGACGATTCTCGTTATAAATAATACAAAACTTCCCGGATTCGGGGCGAATCCTAGACTGCGCAGCCATAAAAGCCGTGCAAAGGAAGTCGCCGACGCCACAGCCCACACGCCCCGTTCCCCGCAATGCCACCACAAGAACAGCGCAGCCCGCGCTACAGGAGACACGCATGAAACTCAAGCAGATCGCCCTCACCCTGGCCGCCGCCGCCAGCCTGTCCGCCGGCCTGATCGGCAACGCCCAGGCGGCCGACTACGCCGTCGTGCTCAAGACGCTGGCCAGCCCGTACTGGGTCACGATGAAGGACGGCGTGGTCGCCGAGGCCAAGAAACGCGGCATCGAGGTCGACGTGTTCGCCGCCGCCGGCGAGGACGACATCACCGGCCAGCAGCGCCTGATGGAGGACGTCGTCAACAAGGGCTACAAGGCCGTCGGCGTCGCGCCGATCTCGCCGGTCAACCTGATCCAGGCGATGGCCGCCGCGACCAAGAAGGGCATCTACGTCATCAACATCGACGAGCGCGCCGACATGGGCCAGCTGAAGGCGGCCGGCGGCAGCGTCGTGACCTTCCTGTCGACCGACAACCTGGCGCTCGGCGAGAAGGCCGGCAAGTTCATCCTCGGCAAGCTCGGTGCCTCGGGCGGCAAGGTCGCGATCATCGAGGGCAAGGCCGGCAACTCCAGCGGCGACGCCCGCCGCGACGGCGTCAAGAAGGCCCTGGCGACGCAGTCCAACGTCTCGCTGGTGGCCAGCCTGCCGGGCGACTGGGACCGCTCCAAGGCGCTCGACGTGACCAACACCATCCTGCAGCGCAACCCCGACCTGAAGGCCATCTACGCCGCCAACGACGGCATGGCGCTGGGCGCGCTGCAGGCGGTCAAGAACGCCAACAAGCTGGGCAAGGTGATGGTCATCGGCACGGACGGCGTGCCCGAGGCGATCGCCTCGGTCAAGGCCGGCGAGCTGACCGCCACGGCGGCGCAGGACTCGGCCGCGATGGGCGCCATCGCGCTCGGCGCGATGATCGACGCGGTCAAGAACAAGCCGGCCATCAAGGTCGACGTGGCGCCGTCGTTCATCGCGGTGGACTCGCAGATCGTCGCCAAGTAAGCCGCTCCGGCCGCCCTCCGATGTCGCCCACCGCCGTCCACGTTCCATGAACCCGTTGATCGCGGTGCGCGGCATCGTCAAGCGATTCGGCAGCACCGTCGCGCTGCAGGACGTGAGCTTCGACGTCCAGGCCGGCGAGGTCCACGCCCTGCTGGGCGAGAACGGCGCCGGCAAGTCGACGCTGATGAAGATCCTCAGCGGCATCTACCAGCCCAGCGCCGGCGAGATCCGGCTCGGCCAGACGAGCCACGCCGGCCTGACCCCGCCGCTGTCCAAGCAGTTCGGCATCCGGCTGATCTACCAGGAACTCAGCGTCATCGACCACCTGTCGATCGAGGAGAACCTGTTCGTCGGCAGCCTGCCGACGCGGCGCGTGCTGGGGCTGCCGCTGATCGACCGGGCACGCATCCGCGCCCGCGCCAGCGAGGTGCTCCAGCGGGTCGGTCTGGACCGCCATCCGGCGACGCGGGTCGGCCGGCTGTCGATCTCCGAGAAGCAGCAGGTCGAGATCGCCAAGGCGCTGGCCAGCGACGCCCGCGTGATCATCATGGACGAGCCGACCTCGTCGCTGACCGACGAGGAGGTGCGCCACCTGTTCCAGGTCATCGGCGAGCTGAAGGCCGCCGGCATCGGCATCGTCTACATCTCGCACAAGCTCGCGGAGATCCCGCGCGTGGCCGACCGGGTGTCGGTGCTGAAGGACGGCCTGCTGGTGGCGACCTTCCCCGCCAGGACGACGCCGCCGCAGACGCTGATCACCGCGATGGTCGGCCGCGAGGTGCAGGCCGGCCGGCCCGCGCCGCTGCCAGATCAAGGCCACGAGACCGTCTTCGAGGTGCGCGGACTGAGCTCGCGCGACGGCCGCGTGCGCGACGTCAGCTTCAGCCTGCGACATGGCGAGATCCTCGGCTTCGCCGGCCTGATCGGCTCGGGCCGCAGCGAGCTGATGGAGACGATCTTCGGCGCCCGTCCGAGGGCCGCCGGCGAGGTCCGGCTGCGGGGCCGGCCGCTGGCCATCGGCTCGCCGTGGCAGGCCGTCAAGGCCGGCATCGCCTTCGTGACCGAGGACCGCCGCCACACCGGCTTCTTCCACAACTTCTCGATCGCCGAGAACATCTCGATCCTGCCCTTCGTGAAGGGCGCGAGACGGCGGCTGTCGCTCGAACGGGTCGACCTCGACCTGGAACGGTCGCTGGGCCGCCAGTACCGCGACCGGCTGCGCATCCGCTGCGCCTCGCCGGAGCAGAACATCACCGAGCTGTCGGGCGGCAACCAGCAGAAGGCCATCATCTCCAAGTGGCTCGCGGCCGACAGCGAGGTCTTCATCTTCGACGAGCCCACGCGCGGCATCGACGTCGGCGCCAAGAGCGAGATCCACCAGATCATGCGCACGCTGGCGGCCTCCGGAAAGGGCATCCTGATGGTGTCCTCCGAACTGCCCGAGCTGCTCGGCGTGTGCGACCGCATCGCGGTCTACCGCCACGGCCGCATCGCCCAGATCCTCGACAACGCCGATGCCAGCGAGGAAGACATCCTGCGCATCGCCACGGCCTGAGCGCCCCACACCCGATGACGACTCCCGACAAGACCGCCCCGGCGGCCAGCGCCCGCGCGGCGCGGCCCGACCTCGGCACGCTCTGGCAGAGCTACGGCACGCTGGCCATCCTGCTGGTGCTGGTGGCCATCTGCAGCGCGCTGTCGCCGCAGTACTTCCTGACCACCGACAACCTGGTGCAGGTGCTGCTGCAGAGCTCGGTGATGATCCTGCTGGCCTGCGGCGTGTTCTTCACGATCCTGATCGCCGGCATCGACCTGTCGGTCGGCTCGATGCTCGCGCTGACCGGCATGGTCACCGCGCAGCTGATGGTGGCCGGCTGCCCGCCGTGGCTGGCGGTGCTGCTGGGCGGCGTGCTGCTGGGTGCGCTGCTCGGGGCGATCAACGGCGTGCTGGTCAACGTGACGAAGCTGCACCCCTTCATCATCACGCTGGGGATGATGGCCATCTACCGCGGCCTGACGCTGATCCTGTCGGACGCGCGCTCGGTGTTCGGCTTCCCGGTGACCTTCTCGAACATCGTCGCCGGCCGCATCCTCGGCGTGCCCACCCCCGTGCTGATCGCGCTGGCGGTCGCCGCCTTCCTGCATGTGCTGGCCGGCAGCACCAAGGTCGGCCGCAATGTCTACGCGCTCGGCGGCAACGCCCAGTCGGCCTGGTTCTCGGGCATCGACATCCCCCTGCACACGCTGGTCGTGTTCGTCATCTCGGGGGTCTGCGCGGGCATCGCCGGCGTCGTGATGATTGCCCGCACCGGCGCGGCCGAACCCAATGCCGGCACCGGCTTCGAGACCTTCGCGATCGCCTCGGCCATCATCGGCGGCACCAGCTTCTTCGGCGGTCGCGGCCGGGTCTCCGGCGTCGTGGTGGGCGGGCTGATCATCGGCGTGATCAGCAACATCCTGAACATCATGAACGTGCAGTCGTACTACCAGCAGATCGTGATGGGCGCGCTGATCATCGGCACCGTCACGGCCGACAAGCTGTTCGGCCAGCAGAAATGAGGCCCCGTCCATGAGCCATCCGCCGTCCGACCGCCCGGTGATCCTGCTGGCGCCCGCGCCGCGCCGTGTCGCCGACATCTTCACCGCCGACCAGCTGGCGCGCCTGCGTGCGCTGGGCGACCTGCACGTCTACGACGACGTGCCGCCGACACCGGCCGAGTTCGACGCGCTGGCGCCCCGGCTGCTGATCCTGCTCGGCCAGATCGACATGCCCGAGGCCCGCCTGCTGGCCGCCCCTGGGCTGCGCGCGATCGTCAACGTCGAGAGCAACTTCCTGCCCAACATCGACTACGCCTGCGCGATGGCGCGCGGCGTGCGCGTCCTCAGCGTCAGCCCCGTGTTCGCCGAGCCGGTGGCCGAGGCCGCGCTGGGCATGGCGATCGACCTGGCGCGTGGCATCACGCGTTCGGACCGGCTGTTCCGGCAGGGCCTGGAGTCCTACGGGCTGGAGGCCAACCGCGACGCCTGGTCGCTGCACCGGCAGGACATCGGCTTCATCGGCTTCGGCGACCTGGGCCGCGCGATCGTGCCGCTGCTGGCGCCGTTCAAGCCGCGCCTGAAGGCCTACGACCCGTGGCTGCCGGCCGAACACGTGCAGGCGCACGGCTGCCAGCCGGCCACGCTCGACGAGGTGCTGAGCGGCTCGCAGCTGGTCTTCGTGGTCGCCGGCGTGACCTCGCAGAACCAGGGCTTCCTGGACCGCGACGCCTTCCGGTCGATGCGGCCCGGCGCCGCGCTGGTGCTGGTCAGCCGGGCCGGCGTGGTCGACTTCGACGCGCTGCTCGACGTCGCCGCATCGGGCCACATCCGCGTCGCCACCGATGTCTTCCCGCAGGAGCCGCTGCCGGCCGGCCACCGCGCCCGCCAGGTCGACGGCCTGCTGCTGTCGCCCCACGTGGCCGGCGGCATGGCCGAGGCGCTGGCCAACATCGGCGTGCTGGCGACGGCCGACGCCGAGCTGATCGCGCGCGGCCTGCCGCCCTGCCTGTGCAAGGTCGCCCAGCCCGAGACGGTGGCGATGTGGCGCAGCAAGCCGATCGACAAGAGCTGACCCCTACCCCTGTTCCCCCGCCCGCACGCCGGACCCTCGCCCCACACCCAAGGAAACGCATGAACACCCTCGGCATCCACGCACTGGTCTGGGCCGGTGACCTCGCCCCGGCCTCGGCCCGCCAGATCATCCTGGACTCGAAACAGGCCGGCTTCGACCTGGTCGAGCTGTCGCTGCACGCACCGCAGGTGATGGACATCGCCTACACCCGCGACCTGCTGCAGGAACACGGCATGAAGGTCGGCTGCTCGCGCGGCCTGTCGTTCGCGGCCGACGTGTCCAGCGAGGACCCGGCATGTGTCCGACGCGGCATCGCGATGCTGGAGGAAGGCGTGACGATCGCCGCGCAGCTGGGCGGCAACTACTTCGGCGGCATCCTCTACGGCGCGATGGCCAAGTACCCCGGCCCGCTGACCGCCAAGGGCCGCCAGAACGCGACCGAGTCGGTCAAGCGCATGGCCGACTTCGCCGCCGCCAAGGGCGTCACGCTGGGCCTGGAGGTCGTCAACCGCTACGAGAGCAACCAGCTCAACACGGCGATGCAGGCGCTGGAGATGCTCGACCGGATCGACGCGCCCAACGTCAAGGTCCACCTCGACACGTACCACATGAACATCGAGGAGGTCGACTTCCTGCGCCCGGTGCTGGCCTGCGGCAACCGGCTCGGCTACGTCCACATCGGCGAGAGCCACCGCGGCTACCTCGGCACCGGCACGATCGACTTCCCCGAGTTCTTCCAGGCGCTGGCCGAGATCGACTACCAGGGCGTGATCACCTTCGAGAGCTTCTCGTCGGCCGTCGTCGACGACACCCTGTCGAACGCGCTGTCGGTCTGGCGCAACCTCTGGGGCGACGGCATGGACCTGGCCAAACACGCGCGTGCCTTCATGGCCGACGGCATGATGAAGGCCCGCAACGCCTGAGACGCACGACGATGAGCCTGCCCCCCACGCTGTCCCTGAGCGACGCCGCCGAGCGGCTCGCCACCTTCCTGGCGCGCGACACGCGCACGCTGCTGGGCATCGTCGGCCCGCCCGGGGCCGGCAAGTCGACGCTGTCCGAACACCTGCAGGCGCTGCACCCGCAGCGCTCGCAGATCGTGCCGATGGACGGCTTCCACCTGGCCAACGTCGAACTGGCCCGGCTCGGCCGCGCCGGCCGCAAGGGCGCGCCCGACACCTTCGACAGCCACGGCTATGTCGCGCTGCTGCGCCGGCTGCGCCAGCAGGCCGATGACGAGATCGTCTACGCGCCGACCTTCCGGCGCGAGATCGAGGAGCCGATCGCCGGCGCCATCCCGATCCACCCGCACATCCCGCTGCTGATCGCCGAGGGCAACTACCTCGCGCACGACCAGGGCGGCTGGCGCCACGTCGCGCCGCTGCTCGACGAGATCTGGTTCGTCGACGTCGACCCGGCCCTGCGCATGGAACGGCTGGTCGCGCGCCACATGCGCTACGGCCGCTCGCAGCAGGAGGCGATCGACTGGGCCCACGGCACCGACGAGCCGAACGCCCGGCTGATCGAGGCCACGCTGCCGCGCACGCATTTCCGGGTCCGCGTCACATGAACGCCGGGCCGGCCGACGACACGCCCCAACCGGTCGAATGGACGCTGCGCTGGCGCTGGGGCGACGTCACCGTGCAGGCCCTTGGCGGCATGCTCGCGCCGCTGACGCTGCGCCTGCGCGACGGCCGCAGCGTGTCGCCGCTGCAGGTGGCGCCCTGGGGCGCCGACAACGACCCGCGCTGGCCCGGCGTGCTGCGCCGCCTGCGCGGCGAATGGCCCTGCCTGCCCTACGGCGCCGTGCAGCCACCGCCCGGCCTGCCGCACGGCTGGCAAGGCCACGCGGCCGAGGAGGACTGGGCCCACGGCTACACCGCCAACCACGACTGGCACCGGGTCGCGCAAGACGACGACGTCCTGAGCGTCGCGATCGACTACCCGGCCGACAGCCCGATCGCACGGCTGGAGCGCCACATCCGCCCGGACCCGGACGCCGCCGCGCTCCACGTCGAGCTGCACATCCACGCACGCCGCGCCTGCCAGATGCCGCTGGCGCTGCACCCGACCTTCGCGGTGCCGTCGACCGGCGTGCACCTCCACACCACGCCGGCCCGCTGCATCCACACCTACCCGGTGCCGACGGAGCCCGGCGTCTCGCGCCTGCGCCCGCTGGCCACCGCGTCGTCGTTGACCGCCGTGCCGTCGCTCGACGGCATCACCGCGCTGGACCGCCTGCCGCTGATGCACGACACCGAAGAGCTGCTGCAGCTCGAAGGCTGCGCGCCGCCGTTCGCGCTGGACTACCTGGCCGAAGGCGTGCGGGTCGAACTCGACTGGGACACCGCCGTGCTGCCCGATGCGCTGCTGTGGTTCAGCAACCGCGGCCGCCGCCACCCGCCCTGGTCCGGCCGCCACGTCGCCCTCGGCATCGAACCGATGTCCGGCTTCTTCGACCTCGGCCGCGTCGTCACGCCCGCCCCGGACCACCCGCTGGCCGGCCAGCACGGCATCCGGCTCGATCCGGCACAGGCTCAGGTCGTGAGCTACCGGCTGTCGGCCAGCGGCGTCTGAAGGCTCGGGCGGGCCCTCACGCCGCCAGCGGCATCGCCACGATGTCGGGCACGCGCTGGCGCCGCAGCGCCTGGCCGTCGGCGGCGAACAGGTGGGCGTCGTCGGGCGAGAAGTGCAGGCCGAGCGTCTCGCCCAGGGCCACGCGGGTGTTGCCGCCGACCAGCGCGCTGAGAGACGGGCCGGATGCGGTGGTGATCTCGACGAAGGTCTCGTGGCCGAGCCGCTCGACCAGGCCGACCTCGCCGCCCAGACTCACGGCCGCGACGCCCCCGACGACCGGCCCGTCCCCGGCGCCGATGTGCTCGGGCCGGATGCCCAGCGTCATCGCCTCGCCGACCTGCGTGCGGCCCGGCGCCACCGGGATGCGGTGTGCGCCGACCAGCGCGGCCGAGGTCACCGTCACGCCCTGCGCGTCGACCGCGCTGACCTGCACCGGCAGGAAGTTCATCTTCGGCGAGCCGATGAAGCCGGCCACGAACTGGTTCTTCGGCAGGTGGTAGAGCTCCAGCGGGCGGCCGACCTGGCGCACCTCGCCGGCCTCCAGCACGACGATGCGGTCGGCCAGCGTCATCGCCTCGACCTGGTCGTGGGTCACGTAGACCATCGTCGCGCCCAGGTCGCGGTGCAGCCGGGCAATCTCGGCGCGGGTGTTGACGCGCAGCGCCGCATCGAGGTTGCTCAGCGGCTCGTCGAACAGGAAGACCTCCGGGTTGCGCACGATGGCGCGGCCGATCGCCACGCGCTGGCGCTGGCCGCCGGACAGTTCCTTGGGCTTGCGCCCGAGCAGGTGTTCCATCTTCAGGATGCGCGCGGCCTCGCCGACCTTGCGCTCGACCTCGTCCTTCGGCGCACCGGCCAGGTTCAGGCCGAAGGCGACGTTGTCGAACACCGTCAGGTGCGGGAACAGCGCATAGGACTGGAACACCATCGCGATGCCGCGGTCCTTGGGCGTGAGGTCGTTGACGACCCGCTCGCCGATCGACAGCGTGCCCGACGTGGCCATCTCCAGCCCCGCGATCAGGCGCAGCAGCGTGGACTTGCCACAGCCGGAAGGGCCGACGAACACGATGAACTCGCCGTGTTCGATGCGCAGGTCCACGCCCTTGATGATGTCGTGCGAGCCGAAGGACTTGCGCAGGTTCTGGAGTTCGACGCTGGCCATGTGCAGGCTCCGTGTGTCAGGTGTAGGTCGACGTGTCGTGCGCGGATCAGCCCGCGCGGGTCGTCTGCGACGAACGCCGCACCACCAGGGTCGGCTTCGTCACGTGGTGGACCGGCTCGGTGCGGCCCTCGATGCGCTCGATCAGCTGCTCGGCCGCCGCCGCGCCCAGCCCGTGCGGGTCCTGGTCGACGGAGGTCAGCGAGATCTGCGGCAGCGCGCTGATGTGGAAGTTGTCGTAGCCCACCACCGCGAGGTCCTGCGGCACGCGCAGCCCCATCTCCTGGGCCTCGGCCATGACGTTGATCGCCACCGTGTCGTGCCAGCAGAAGATCGCCGTCGGCCGCGACGGCAGGCCCAGAACGCTGCGGGCGAGCTGGCGGTCCTCGTCATCCGAGCCGCCGCTGCGGGTCTTGCAGATCTGCAGGTGGTTGTCGAGGCCGTGCGACTGCATCGCGCGGATGTAGCCGCGCTGGCGGTAGACGACCGGGTTGACGGCGCTGTCCTCGGGCGGCTCGAAGCTGAAGAAGGCGATGCGCCGGTGGCCCTGCGCGATCAGGTGGGAGACGGCCAGGAAGGCGCCCTCCTCGTCGTCGTTGTTGACGGTGTCGAAGGCGCCGCCGGTCTCGTGACGGCCGAGCATCACGATCGGCACGGTGGTCGTGAGCTTCCACAGGTCGTCGTGGCCGATGATCGGCGCGATCAGCACGAAGCCGTCGATCTTGTGGTCGAGCATGGTCTCGATCAGCGCCTGCTCGGTGCGGTGAGCCGGCGGTCGCACGGCCATCAGCGGCTGGTATTGCGTGCCCTCGATGGCGCTCCACACGCCGTCGAGGATGTCCGGGAAGAAGGGGTTGCGCATGTCGGGCATCACCACGCCCAGCGTGTACGTGCGGCCGCGCAGGCCACGTGCGGCAATCTGCGGCCGGTAGTTCAGCTCGGCCATCGCCTGCTCGACGCTGGCGCGCATCTGCTCGCTGATGCCGTAGGCGTTGCGCAGCACCTTGGAGACCGCCGAGCGGGACACGCCGGCCTTGGCGGCGACGTCGGCGATGGTGGCGCGCTTGATCGGGTCGGCCATCGTCAGCCCTTGACCGCGCCAGCCGTCATGCCCTGCACGATCTGGCGGTTGAAGAACAGGAACATCACCAGCGGCGGAATCGTGATCAGCAGGATGTTCATGAACAGCAGGTTGTAGGACGTCGTGAACATGCTCTGGAAGTTGTAGAGCGTCAGCTGCACCGTCACGTTCTTCGCGCCGGGCAGGTAATACAGCGGGTTGGTGAAGTCGTTGAAGACGGCCACCGACTGCACCACGATCACCGTCACCACCACGGGCTTCAGCAGCGGCAGGATGACCTTGAAGAACAGCGCCAGCGGGCCGGCGCCTTCGATGATCGCAGCCTCGTCGAGCTCCTTGGGCACGGTCGCGATGAAGGCGCGGAACAGCATGATGCTGAAGGCCAGACCGTAGGCCACCTCGATCAGCACGAGGCCCGTCTTCGTCTTGAAGAGGAACAGGCTCTGCATCACCCAGATGGTCGGCACCACTGCCGGCGGCATGATCAGGCCGGCGAGGATGCAGACATCGGCCACGCGGCTCCAGGCGCTGCGGCGGCGCTGCAGCACGAAGCCGACCATCGCGCCGAACACCACCATCAGCGCCACGCTGGCCACCGTGATGACGACGCTGTTGAAGAAGGCCAGCAGCAGCATGTGGTCGCGCGCCTCGATGACCTGGCGGAAGTTGTCCCAGGCATGCGTGACCGCCGGCCAGGTGAAGCGCAGCAGCGCGGCTTGCTCGACGTCCTTGACCGACATCGCCAGGATGAAGGCGAAGGGCACGAGGAAGATGGCGCTGACCACCACCAGCCCGAGCAGGCCGGCGATCAGGTTCCAGTGCTTCTTGAGGCGGTTCATGATGCGGCGGCATCCTTGTTCAGGCGCAGGTACAGCGGCACCACCAGTGCCGAGATCAGCACGAACAGCACGACGTTGCCGGCGGTCGACAGGCCGTAGAAGCCGGCCTGGTACTGCTTGTAGATGACCGAGGCGATGACGTCGGTCGTGAAGCCCGGGCCGCCGCGTGTCATCGCCCAGATCAGGTCGAAGGAACGCAGGCCGCCGATGAAGCTCAGGATCACCACCGTGACCGTCGCCGGCCGGGCCAGCGGCAGCGTCACGCGCAGGAACTGCTGGCGCCAGTCGGCGCCCTCGATGCGGGCGGCCTCGTAGTACTCGGCCGGGATCGCGACGATGCCGGCGATGTAGATCAGCGTGGCCAGGCCGACGCCCTTCCAGACGTCCACCAGCGCGACCGACAGCAGCGCGAAGCGCGGATCGGTCAGCCAGGACGGGCCCTCGATGCCCACCCACGCCAGCACCTGGTTGATCAGGCCGTGGTCCGGGTGCATCAGCACCGTGAAGGTCAGGCCGACACCGACCGTGCTGACCAGCACCGGGAAGAAGATGACCGAGCGCAGGAAGTCGCGGAACGCGATCGGCGAGGTCAGCACCACCGCCAGCGCCATGCCGAAGACGACCTTCAGGCCGGAGGTCACGACCGCGTAGATCAGCGTGTTGACGAGGCCCTTGACCAGGAAGGGCTCGCGCAGGAACTGCTCGAAGTTGTCCAGGCCGATGAAGGTCGACTCGAACAGCGTCCAGCGGGTCAAGGCGAAGTAGAACGACGACAGCATCGGGGCGAGGAACAGCACGCCGAAGACGATCGCCGCCGGGATGAAGAACCAGGCCGGGTAGCTGCGGGCCTCGACCGGTCGAGGCCGGGCACGTTGGCGGTTGTCGGAGGTCATGGCCGAGACAGGTGGAGCGAGTGGTGCATCGCGGGAAGAGAGGGCCGGTCCGCAGCATCGAACGATGCCGAAGACCGGCCGGTTTTCACCCCCGTGAAATCCTCGATGCGGGCCTGCGCCCGACACCGTTCAAGTCATCACTTCCAGCCAGCGAGACCGAGCTGGAGCGCCTGCTTGCGCACGTCCTCGTCGTACAGCGCTGCGGCGTCGGCCGGCTTGCGGATGCCCGAGCCGACCTCGACGGTGATCTGCTCCAGGTTCGGGCCCTTGACCGGCGACAGGTACTCCAGCGCCGGCGTGCTCTTGGCGCCCGGCTTGAAGTAGGCGACCAGGTCATTGACCGACGGCGGCACGCTGGCCGGCAGTTCGCAGCCTTTGACCATGTAGGGGCCTTGCGGGCCGGCGCCGCGCGTCTGGGCATTGCAGCCGTCGACGCTGGCGACGAAGGCGAGGAACTTCTTCGCCTCGGCCTGCTTCTCGCTCGACTTCGGGATGTAGAGGCCCGGCGGCATCCACACCGTCACGCCGTTCTGCGCGGCATCGTCACCGGGCAGCGCGAAGAAGCCGACGTCGTTGATGAACTCCTTGTGGCTGACGGCAATGCCGCCGATCGCGAAGGTCAGCATCGGGTAGTGCGCGCCCTCGCCCTTGGCGACCATGCGCAGCCCGTCCTCGAACTTGGCGGTGGCGAAGTCGCGGTTGAGGTAGCCGGCCTTGAAGACTTCCTCCTGGCGCTGGAAACCCTTCATCGCCGCCGGCGTGCTGGCGTACTTGGCCTTGTTGGCGGTGTAGTTGTCGGCGAAGGTCGGCACGGCGGTGGCGACGTTGTGGAAGTCGCCCAGCACGAACAGCTGCGACGACCAGGTGTCCTTGAAGGTCTGGATCACCGGCGCGACGCCGCCGGCGGCCTTGATCGCGGCGTTGTTCTTCTGGAACTCGGCCCAGGTCTTCGGCACCTGCAGCTTGAGCTTGTCGTAGACCTTGCGGTTGTAGAGCACGCCGCCGCCCATCGCCGTCTGCACCGGCACGCCGTACTGGCGGCCCTCGACCGTCACGACGCGCTTGAAGACGTCCAGCACGTTGGCCTGCGACGGCTCGCCGGTCAGGTCGACCAGGTTCTTCTTCGGGTTCAGGGCCTGGAACAGCGAACCGGCGTTGTAGAGGAAGACATCGGCCATCTCGCCGGTCGCCAGACGGGTCTTGATCAGGTTGTCGCCCTCGGCACCGCCCGGGCGCGTCTCGATCTCGACCTTGATATCCGGGTTCTTCGCGGTGAAGTCGGCGGCCAGCGCCTTCAGCGCGCCGACGGTCTGCGGTCCGCCGTCGATCAGCACGGTGATCGTGCTGGCGGCATGGGCGGTGGCGGCACCGAGTCCGAGCGCCAGGGCGGCGGCGGACGCGAGCAGGTGGCGGCGGGCGATCAAGGTCGGCATGGTCAGTCTCCTGTGGTGTTGACGTGCGTGGAAGTGCGCTGAACGGCGTCTGTGCGCGGTGGGGGAAGGGATCCGATCGGGGTGGCTCAGCCGATGAGCCTGAAGGTGATGACGTGGCGGCCATCGGCCAGTTCGACCGGGCTGGCGCCGGCATCGGCACCGGCATCGGCGTTTCCGACGGCCAGTCCGTCGACCACGACATCGGCATGGCCGGCGCCCGGGCGGAAGGTCGCCGTGCAGCCCGGCGGCAGCGTGACCGTGTAGCGCACGGCATCGCCGTCGACGGTCCAGCCGGCCTCGATGCGGCCGTGCAGGCTGTCGTGGGCGGCCTGCACCGGCGACAGCGCCGGGACGATCACCGGCGACAGCTCGACATGGCGGAAGGCCGGCCGTTCGGCATCCGGCTTCAGGCCGGCGACGCCCTCGAACAGCCATTGGCAGACGGCGCCGTAGGCATAGTGGTTGTAGGAGTTCATGGCCGGGTCGAACACCGAGCCGTCGGCCCGGATCGCGTCCCAGCGTTCCCAGATCGTGGTCGCGCCGCGCTTGACCTGGTAGAGCCAGCCGGGCACTTCCTCCTGCAGGAAGACGGCGGCGGCCAGCTCCGGTTCGCCGATCTTGACCAGCGCCGGCAGCAGCGCCGGGGTGCCGATGAAGCCGGTGCCGATGCGCCCTTCGGCCCGCGCGATGGTGGCCTTGAAGTGGCGCCGCGCGGCCGGCAGCAGGTGCGCGGGGATCAGGTCATGCACGATGGCCAGCGCATAGGACGTCTGATCGTCGTAGACCAGCCGGCCGCTCGGCGCGATGAACTCGTGCTGGAAGGCCGCCTTGACCTGCGCGGCCCGTTCGGCGAGCAGCGCGGCATCGGCGTCATGGCCCAGCAGCGCGGCGATGCGGGCCGTCAGCGCCGTCGAGATGTAGAGGTAGATCGTGGCGGACGCGTCGTCGCCGATGGTCGGCACCGGCTTCTCGGTCGGGCCGCCCGGCTGCAGCCAGTCACCGAAGCTGAAGCCCCGTTCGCCCCACTGGCGCGGCGGCTGCACGATCGGGCCGTTGCTGATCGACCAGACGAAGTCGACCCAGCGGCGCATCGCCGGGAAGGTCTCCTGCAGGATCGCGCGGTCGCCGTAGTGGGTCCACAGCGCCCACGGCACCAGGCAGATCGCGTCGCCCCAGCCGGTGCTGCCGAAGAATCCCTTGGCGGTGTCCTCGTGGCCGCGGGTCGGGTCGGGCGAGAAGTGGGCGATGGCGCCGTCCGGCCGCTGGTCGGCCACGACGTCGCGCAGCCACTTGACCCAGAAGCTGTGGCTCTCGAACAGGAAACAGGCGGTCGGCGCGAACACCTGCGCGTCGCCGGTCCAGCCCAGCCGCTCGTCGCGCTGCGGGCAGTCGGTCGGCACCTCGATGAAGTTGCCGCGCTGCGACCAGACCGTGTTCTCGACCAGCCGGTTGACCAGCGCATGACCGGTGCTCAGCCAGCCGGTGCGGCGCGTCGCCGACGAGATCGGCACCGCCTCGATCGCGACCATGCGCACGCCGGCCGGCAGGCTCACGCGGGCATAGCGGAAGCCCTGGAAGGTGAAATGCGGCCGATACGACTCCGGGCCGCCGCCCTGCAGCGTGTAGTGCAGCTCGGCCCGGGCACTGCGGTAGTTGGTGTTGTTGAACACCCCGTCGGCATCGACGATCTCGGCGTGCTGCACCACCACCGTCGCGCCGCGCGGGCCCTCGACCGTGAAGGCGACATAGCCGCCGATGTTCTGGCCGAAGTCGTAGACCGATCTACCCTCCGCGTCAAAAAAATGCGCGGCTGGTGCCAGCGCCTCCAGCTCCCGGACCGCGCCCGTCTCATGCGGCATCAGCGTGGCCAGCGCGAAGGTCTCGTCGACGCTGCAGCCGGCGCTGGCCGTCAGCGTGGCCTCGCGGGCGTCGTAGTCCTCGCCGAGATAGATGCCGTTCTTCAGGATCGGCAGCAGCCCGCTGCGCCAGGTGTGGTCGGTCGCCAGCAGCACGCCGGCCGCGCTGCGGATCTCGGCGATGGCGCCGAGCCGGTCGCCCCAGGTGTTCACCTGACCGATCTTCTTCCACAGCATCTGCGAGCGGAACCAGCCATCGCCCAGCCAGATGTCGATCACGTTTTCACCCGATCGCAACAGGGATCCGACCGGATAGGTCTGGAACGACAGGCGGTCCTGGTAGCTCGTCCAGCCGGGCGTCAGCAGGTCCTGCCCGACCCGCTGGCCGTTGATGAAGCAGCGATAGAGCCCCTGCGCGCTGATGCGCAGTTCGGCATCGGCAGGCACGCTGTCGAGCGTGAAGGTCTGGCGCACGAACGGCGCCCGTTCACCGACACCGAGGTCGGTCTGCGGGCGGATCAGACGGGCGGTCCAGGCGAGGCTGGCGGACGGTGTGAGGTCGCTCATGGCGGCGTTTCCTGTGCGGCGTGGGACACGACACCACCCGGTCCGGCTGGCGACGGGGTGGCCGTGTCGTTCGAGGAAAGTGTAGAGCGGTACACACTCGGATGCCAAGCGATCAGGCGTGTCGTGGCGTCGGTGTTTTCCCGGGCGCCTGACGGTGACCAACACCCACCACGTCACCCCCGCCGCCCCGCCTCGAACCGCCCCGCATACCGGAACAGCTGCCCGAACCACGGGTGCGTCATGCGGAAGTCCATCGCGAAGTGGCGGTCGTCGACGGCCTGCTCGACGATCGTCGTGACGCCCGGGCCGAGCCACTGCGGCACCGTCACGTGCCACGTGCCGATGCGCAGCACGAAGCGCAGGCCGCGGCAGGTCAGGCGCTGGCCGTCCCAGGTGGGTGCCATCTCCAGGCCGAGCCAGGGGTTCACGTACTCGATGAAACGGCCCGGGCCGGACGGCACCCAGACGCTGTCGAAGGTGATCGCCTCGCCGTCCGCATAGCGGATCGTGCGGTGCCAGTGCTGGCGCTCGCCGTCCAGGAAGCGGTCGACGCGGGTCTCGACCTGCCGGCCGCGCCGGCTCAGCAAGGCGCCCAGCGCGCCCAGCAGGCGCAGGCCCGGCTGCATCGCGCTCGGGTAGTCGATGTCCATGTGGCCGCAGTCGGCCGCAGCCTCCGCCCCGTGGTGGGCCTGCAGGGCCGGCGGCAGGCGGTCCCAGTCGGCGCCGAGCGCCCGTCGCATGGGGGTCATGGCTGGCCTCCGGTCCGGGGAAGCGCGAACGGGGTCCCGCCGGCCAGGTCCATGCCGACCACGTCCTTGCCCACCACGTCCTTGCCCACCACGTCCTTGCCCACCACGTCCTTTCCCACCATCAGCACGACGACCATCACCATCGCGACGAAGGCCGGCACGCCGAGCCAGAACCAGATCCGCGCCAGTCGCCAGTAATGCGGCGGCAGGCCGGTGCCGCTGGCGACGGCGGCTTCGGCCAGGTCGCGCATGCGGATCTGCAGCCAGACGACCGGCAGCCAGCACAGCCCCGCCAGCGTGTACAGCGCCAGGCTGGCGGCCAGCCACGGCGACGTCAACGGCCAGCCGACCAGGTGCGCCAGCCACAGGCCGCTGAGCGGCTGGAAGATCACCGTCGGCGTGGTGAACAGCCAGTCGGCCAGGACCACCTGCCGCCCGGTTGCGGCGATGTGCGCGACCGAGCCGGTGCGATCGGCCATCCACTTGTAGAACGCGCTGCCCAGGCCGGTGCCGAACAGCAGCACCATGCTGAGGATGTGCAGCGTCTTGAGGGTCGTGTAGGTCATCGCACGGCCCCCGGCATGCGGCCCAGGAAGGCCGCCAGCGGCGCGACGTCCGCCACGTTGCCCGCCTGCAGCATCCGCAGGTTGTCGACCCGCAGCATCGGGCTGAACGGCGCGCCCGCCCGCATCAGCGCCTGCACCAGCGCGGGCGGCACGTGCAGCAGCCGCGCCGGCGGCAGGCCTTGCGCGGCGCGCAGCCGTTGCAGCCAGTCGGCGAAGGTGATCGCCTCCGGCCCGACCGCATCCAGCGTGCGCCGCGCCGGCTGCGCGTGCAGGCAGCGCATCACGGTCTCGACCAGGTCGCCCAGCCGGATCGGCTGGATCGCCTGCCGCCCGTCCCCGACCACCGGCAGACACGGCCACCGCGCCAGCCGCCGGAACAGCGCGCTGCTGGTGCCTTCCGCATCTGCGTCGCCGGGCTCGCCGTAGACCAGCGACGGCCGCAGCACGAAGCTGTCGATCGGCAGCCGCCGCAGGCCCTCGTCGGCCGTGAACTTGCTGCGGTGATAGGCCGAGAACGCACCCGCGTCCGCGCCCAGCGCCGACAGCTGCACGACCCGCGTCACGCCGGTCTCGACGCAGGCCTCGAACAGCGCCAGCGGGGCCTGCACGTGCAGCAGGTCGAAGGTCTGACGGCCGGTCTCGCCAATGATCCCGGCCGCCTGGATCACCCGGTCGACCCCCGCCAGATGCGGCCGCCACCGGCTCGCCGACGTCAGCCCCGCCAGGTCCACGCCATGCCGGCGCGAGACCGGCACGACGGTGTGCCCGGCCGCCACCAGCGCCGCCTGAATGTGCCGGCCGATGAAGCCGGACGCCCCGGTCAGCAGCACCTTCCTGCCATGCCCCGCCGGACCGCCGTCCGGTCGTCCCGCCCCGTTGCGATCGCTCGCCATCTGAAGACTCCATCCGTGTTGAGGAGCCCCCAGTCTCGGAACGCGCCGTTGCCGGGTCTTCCGATCGGCGCCGAATGGAGCGGGAATCCGCTCCGGAACGATCGTTTCGGAGCCTTTCGGCACCCCGAATCGGCAAAACGCGCAAGCGTCGAGCCGTCCCGCCGCGCCGTTCAACCCGCCGCGCCAGGCCTCAGCGTCAGCTTGCGGTACTGGCCCGGCGTCGTGCCCTCGATCTCGCGGAAGGCGTCGTAGAAGTTCGACTGGGTCGCGAACCCGACCGACAGCCCGACCGACAGCACCGACGCGGTCGGCTCGTCACGCAACATCGCCTTGGCCGCCTCGACCCGCTGCTCGCGCACGTAGCGGGCGTAGCTCTTGCCCAGCCGGCTGTTGAGCAGCTCGGACAGCTGGTGCGCGTTCAGCCCCAGCCGCGCCGCCAGGCTGGCCAGGCTCAGGTCGGCATCGGCATACAGCCGCCCGCCCGCCATCAGCTCCTGCAAGCGCCCCAGCGCGGCATCGCAGTCGACGGAACCCAGCGTGGTCTGCGCATAGCCAGCGCGCACGACCTCGCGGACCTCGGCCTCCAGCTGCGGCCGCAGGTGCAGCGTCACTTGCACCAGCAGGAACGCCAACCCGATCGCGGCCGCATAGAGCCCGGTGAACGCCTGCTCCGACAGGACCCCCGGCAGCGCACCCGGCAACAGCCCCAGCACGGCGACCGCGACCGCCACCAGGAAGGTCACGCCCAGCAACAGCACCTCGACCTGAAACCGCGCCCGCTCGGCCCGCAACGCCAGCAATCGCCGCCCCAGCCACAACAGGTAGCCGGCCCCGACGACAAACGCCATCGACCGCGCCCACGCCCCCGGCATCACCAGCGACAGCCCCACCGGCGCGACATGCACCAGATCCACCGCCCGCCACTCATCCCCCGCCTTGGGCGACAGCAACGAGCGGCTGTAAAGGAAAAAACACGGCGCCACGACAAACAGCGCGGCCCGATACGCCACCGCATCCGTCCAAGCCCCATCCCCCTGCAACGCCACCACATGCACCCCCTGCAACCCGGCCAGCGCCGCCAGCAACAGCAAGCCCATCACCCGAGCGGCGCCCTGCCCCCGATTCGCCTCACCGCCGAAGTGGGTCAGGGCGATGGCGAGGGCGCAGAAGAGGGAGTAGCCGGCGAGGAGGGTGGGGAGGGTGTGCACGGGTCACCAGGGGCGGAGGTCGGACAAGGGGATGCCGGAGCCTTCGACGAGGGCGTTTTGGGAGGCGATCCAGGTGGCGTAGGTGGAGGCGAAGGTGGGTTGGGGGGTCGTGGTGCTGGTGGTGGCGGGGTCTGGTTGTGAGGTGGGGAGGCTGTCTGGGGGTGGCGGGGCGGTGGGAGTTGGCATGACAGAGGATTTTGGCGGTGAGGCATCGTCGTGAGGGCAGCCGCACCTGGATCAGATCAGAGTCCCATCTATCGGGAAACTCACGAACTGGGCAAAGTTGGTCGGTCAACGCCTAAAGGATGTGCGATATTTACTGGCCAAGCACCGAGGCCACCAATGAGCCTCACAGTATCTAGAATCTAGTTCATTCAACCAACACCAAGGAAAGCAATGATAAATTTACACTCCAATACAACCCCGCCAAAATAAAAGAGTCAATACTTAACAGCCTCAAACCCCATTTTTTGAAAGTTTACGGAGGTCCTATGGGAATCAATTTCCATGAGCATATCTTCGGCGAAAGGCAAATCGAAAAAAATCCAAACGGAACTCAACTCGGGACACTGCTAGTCCGGCGCTATCCATGTTGGACGTGCTATGGCCAAGAAACTTCCGACAACAATGAAAAACAATTCTGCAAAGGCTGCAATGGCAAAGGCTTTTTCGAACGACTTGTTTCCATTGAAAGCGTTCTATCCTCTCTCGGAGTAAAGATAGAAAATGAGGAAGATGCTCGCGTTGAATGGGCAAGCCACTTACCAGCAAATACAAAAGGGAGACATGAATACGAAGGCATTCGTGCTTACGTTAGCCATGAAATCGCACGCTCAAGGATTACAGCACTAATCATCGATATGCGAGGACAAAAAGCTAGCGGACAGGTATTCCCTCGACTCAACCAGATTATTCAATCCATCCAAGAAGACTTTCTAGAACCATACGGAATATGGTCAAATGAAGTCCGATGGTTTCACAGAAATTCCGACGGCGGACTCGATATACTCAGAATCACCGATGAAGACGGACCTCCCCGATTTGTTCCACTCTTGGAATTCTGGGACGGAAAGGACTTCTCAGGTTTCGAAGGAAGTTTCAGCAATCAACTAGAACTTTGTATCGAAGCATCAGTTTCTTTCGCAGACGAACGCCCATATTGACCTCAGAATGAACCCCATACTCGTTAGCCAATCGATCCCTCGTAGTCCAATCACCAGCAGCAAATCCAGTGATGATGGCAAGTACCACTTTCACGGCGACCTAAACACTGAAAATGGGCTCTATTTTTGCCTCCGATGTGACGAGTTCGTTCAGTGCGAGCACTTTGGTGATCAAGCACACAAAGAGGAACGAGACAGAATAATAGCCAAATCCATCGAATCCCTAAGAAGGTATTCCGCAAATCATCCAGGAAGAAGGACTCGCTTGGCAACTACGACAAACTTTTTTGATGCCGAGATCTCCGAAAGTCTCGCCCATCGAATGAGAATCAATATTCTCTTTTCTGACTGGATCATCAAGTCGACAACCAATGTTCAGATTTTGGATGCAACGAGAATTTTGCCACATTTAAATTACATCCATAGCTTTAACGAAATGCTCGATCTACTAGAATCGCCAGACCAGATAGAGCTAAAACAAATATATCAACACTACATCAGCATCTGAGCAACCCCACGCCAGACGATAAATCACCAAACCTATTTTTCGCAAGCCAAGCAAACCACGTAAAAAGTCAATTACTTGGCTGCAACACCTAAAACAAGCTCCCCTGCCCATCCTCCCTGGGCATCACCTCCGCCCCTGCCTTCCCGCGCCGCGCCGTCGGCTTGTTCCCACTCACCCCCAACCCACTCCTTCGCGACCCATGCTGCCGCTGGATCGCATCCGCCTCGTCCTTCGCATCCGCCGTCTGCCGGACGTCGTAGAGGGCGGACTTGATGGCGGCCAGGGCCGTGCGTTCGTGGACGATCGGGGCGGGATAGGCCGGGGTGCCGAACTCGGGGATCCAGTGGCGGATGTGGAGGCCTTGGGGGTCGTGGTCGAGGGCCTGCTTGGTGGGCGAGTAGATGCGCAGCGTGTTGATGCCGGTGGTGCCGGACTGCATCTGCATCTGGCTCCAGTGGATGCCGGGTTCGAAGTCGAGGAACTGGCGGGCCAGGAAGAGGCCGGGCTCGCGCCAGTGCAGGCCCAGGTGGTAGGCGGCGAAGCTGACCAGCATCGCGCGCATGCGGAAGTTCAGCCAGCCGGTGGTACGCAGCTGGCGCATGCAGGCGTCGACCATGGGGTAGCCGGTGCGACCTTCGCACCAGGCTTGCAGGCGTTCGGTGTCGATCGGGCCGGGGTGGACGCCGTCGCCGGGGCGCACGCCGTTGACGGAGCGGGCGAGGTTGCGGAACTCGAGGTCGGGCTGGTCTTCGAGCTTCTGCATGAAGTGGCAGTGCCAGCGCAGCCGGCTGGCGAAGCCGCGCAGGGCCCAGGCGAGCGTGGCGTCGGGGGTGCGGGTGATCGTGGACTCGGTGGCCTGGTGGACGCAGCGCATCGAGATCGTGCCGAAGGCGAGGTGCTCGCTCAGGCGGCTGCAGCCGTCGACGGCGGTGATCGGGCTGGACAGGGCGCGGCGGTAGTCGCGGCCGCGGCCGGCCAGGAAGCTGTCGAGCATCGACCACGCGGCGCGTTCGCCGGCGGTGGGCAGTGGCGTGGCAGGCTCGGTCAGACCCAGGTCGCGCAGGGTCGGCAAGGGGCTCGCGTCCAGCGGCATCGCGGGCTGGAAGGCGGGCGGCGGCGGAACCTCGGGTGCGTCCATGCGGGCGGTCCAGCGGCCGGCCCAGCCCAGGCGTGAACGCAGGCGGCGGACCACGCCGGTCTGCGGGAACTCCTGCCAGCGCACCCCCGTGCGGCGGCACCAGTCGGCCACGGCCAGGTCGCGGGTGTAGCTCCAGCCGGGGCCGGTTTCCTCGTGGCTGAGCAGGTCGGTGAAGGGCCGTTCGCGGTGCAGAGACGCGAGCGCGTCGGGCATGTCGGACACGCGCACGATCAGCGGCAGGCCACGCGCGGCCAGGTCGTCGCGCAGGCGGCTGACACAGGCCAGCAGGTAGGCGACGTGGCGCGGGTCGCATTCGGGGCTGGCGAGCCACGCGGGCTCGATGACGACCAGGCCGATCGCCCGGCCGATGCGCGCGGCCTCGGCCAGCGGGGCGTGGTCGCGCAGGCGCAGGTCGCGCTTGAACCAGACGACGGCGGTGGGCGCGTGGGTGTCGGTCATCGTGTCGGCCATCGACCCGAACCCTTCAGACCTTCGCGGCGCCGACCTCGCCCCGCCGGATCGCGTCGGCGCGCTGGCGCACGGCGTCGCGTTCGGCGTCGTCGAGCCGGGCCAGATTCCTGACCTGCAGCGCCATGCGCGGGTTGCCGGCCAGCAGCGCCTCGTGGCGCATCAGGAAGTCCCAGTACAGCGTCGTGTAGGGGCAGGCGCGCTCGCCGGTGCGCTGCGCCGGGTCGTAGCGACAGCCGCTGCAATGCGGCCCCATGCGGTCGATGTAGCGGCCGGTCGCGACATAGGGCTTGCTGCCCATCAGGCCGCCGTCGGCGTACTGGCTCATGCCCAGCGTGTTGGGCAGTTCGACCCATTCGACCGCGTCGACATAGACCGCCAGATACCAGCGGTGGACCTGCTTCGGCTGCACGCCCAGCATCAGCGCATACAGGCCGGTGACCATCAGGCGCTGGATGTGGTGGGCGTAGCCGTGGCTCAGGGTCTGAGCCAGTGCGTCGCGCAGACAGGCCATGTCGGTGGCGCCGGTCCAGTACCAGCCGGGCAGGTCCTGCGTGGCGTTCAGCGCGTTGCCATCGGCATAGGCGGGCATGCGGGTCCAGTAGATGCCGCGCACGTACTCGCGCCAGCCGAGGATCTGGCGGATGAAGCCTTCGACGCTGGCCAGCGGTGCTTGCCCGGCACGCCAGGCCGCCTCGGCCGCCGCGACGACCTCGCGCGGGTTCAGCAGCTTCAGGTTCAGCGCGGCCGACAGGTGCGAGTGGTAAAGCCACGGGTCGCCCGGCCACATGGCGTCCTGATACCGCCCGAACAGCGGCAGGCGCTCGGTGATGAAGGCGTCCAGCGCCCGAAAGGCCTGCTCGCGCGTCACCGGCCAGGCGAAGCTGTCGAGCCGGCCCGGGTGATCGGCGAACCGCTCGGCGACGAGTGCCAGCACCTCGCGCGTCAGCGCATCGGGCTCGAAGGCGGCACGCGGGGGCAGGAAGCCGGGGCCGTCAGCACCGAAGGCTTCGCGGTTGTCGGCGTCGAAGTTCCACTGCCCGCCGGCCGGCTCGTCGCCGTCCATCAGCACCTGATGGCGGCGGCGCTGCTCGCGGTAGAAGTGCTCCAGCCGCAGCGACTTGCGGCCACGTGCATGGGCGGCGAACTCGCGCACCGTGACGTAGAAGTGGCGGTCCTCGCGCACGTCCAGCGGCAGGCCCGCATCGGCCGCGACGGCCTTGATGGCCTGCAGCACGCGCCAGTCGCCGGGCGCCGTCATCACCAGCTGCGCCGGCCGCAGCCGGGCGATGTCTTGCGTCAGCTGCGCGGCCAGGCTGCCGGCGTTGTCGGGCGCGTCGAGTCGTGTGTAGCTCAGCGGCCGGCCGGCGTCCTGCAAGGCGTTTGCGAAGTGCCGCATGGCCGCCAGGAACACGGCGGTGCGTGGCTGGCTGGACCAGACGTGGGTGGACTCCTCGGCCACCTCGGCCATCCAGACGCGGTCCAGGTCGGCGTCGAAGCCGTCGAAGGCGCTGGCCTCCAGATCGAGCTGGTCGCCCAGCACCAGCACCAGCGTGCGCAGCTCAGCCACCGGCGGCCTTCTGGCGCCGGCAGGCGTCGGAGCAGTACTTCACCTCGGCCCAGTTCTTCGCCCAGCGGCGCCGCCAGGTCATCGCCAGACCGCAGGCCACGCAGGGCTTGCTGGGGAGGGACGCCTTGTTGCCGCGGAAGCCGGCGCCGGGCTCTCGCTGCGAGCGTGCGCTCACGTCAGCGCCTCGGCGAAGGCCGAGTCCGGCGCTTGTTGGTGCGACAACTGTTGCGGCAGTCGTTGCGCCAACACCTGAGCCGCCAGCGCACGTCCGGACCACCACGCGGCCTCGACGCCGTGGCTGCCCGGGCCGTCGCCGGAGGCTTCCATCCCCTCAGCGCCGAGGAAGTCGCCGCAGACACCCAGGCGGCGTTCGGCGTCCCACCAGCACGGCGACGTCGACGCGGCCGGCGCGCAAGACCGCTGCGGCGGCAGCGCGTAGCGCCAGCGGTGCACGACCGAGTGGTGCCACAGCGTCTGCCCGGCGCGGCGGCCGATCACCGCGTCGAGCGCATCGAGCAGGTGCGCCTGGATCCACACCGGCGAGCGCTCCAGATGCTCGCGGCTCCAGTCGATGCGGGCATGCGCGACCCAGTGCGCCTGACCGGCCACGGCCGGACGGCCGGGGCGCGCGTCCTGCCGCAGCACCCAGGCGAGCGGGCCGTCGACCGGCGCGGCCAGGTCCCATGGGCGGCTGGACCGGAAGGGTTCGTTGAGCACATCGACCGCCTCGATGCCCATCAGCGTCCAGCACGGCTGCATCGTCACCTGTGCCGCATCGGCCGACCAGTCGGCGCGGTGCGGCGCCAGCAGCGGTGCGGCCTGGGCCGGCGGAATCGCCAGCACGACGGCGTCGAAACGGTCGGGCAGCCACGTGTCATCCACCTGCAGCTGCCAGCCGTCGGCACCCCGCCGCAGGGCCTGGACGGCGGCGCCGCAGCGGGTCACCGAACCTTCCAGCAACTGGCGGCAGACGGTCGGCAGGTCCGGCGTCGGCAGGTGGAAACGCAGGGTCGGTTCCAGCGCGCGACTGCCGGGCGCCATCACCGGCGACCAGCGCGCCAGCCAGCCGGCCTGCACGCCCCGGTGGACGAAGGACAGGAAGGCGGGGCTGCGGGCCGTGATGCCCAGCGCGCCGTGGTCCATCCGGGTGGTCCAGGACCGGCGGCCGGCCTCGTCCCACGCCATCCGCCGGGTCGCCAGACGCCCGCCAGGGCCGCGTGCCTTGTCGAACACCTGCACGGCATGGCCGGCCTGCGTCAGGGCCTGGGCGCAGGTCGCGCCGGACATGCCGGCGCCGATCACGGCGACACGAGGGGTAAGGTGGGATGTCATGGACGCCAGCATAGGTTTGTCCAGGTCAAAACGGATTCAACTCCGCTTCAATCGGACAATCCGGTCGGACTATCCGCTTCAAACCCGATTCATCGATGACCGATTCCAGCCCGCCCCCGTCAGACCCCCCCGTCGCCAACGGCACATGGCACCGCAGCGGCGCGGTCGCGCGGATGTTGCGCATGCCGGTCGCCACGCTGCGGGTCTGGGAACGCCGCTACGGCCTGACGCAACCGGCGCTGAGCCCCAGCGGCCAGCGCCTCTATGGCGCCGACGACGTGCGGCGGCTGGCGCTGATCAAGCAGCTGACCGACCTGGGCCACGCCATCGGCAGCCTCGCCGGCCTGGACATGGCGCAGCTGCAGCAGGTGGCGGCCACCCACGCCCGCACGCTGGCCGGCCGGCAGGCGGAACCGCCCGTGCCGACGCACCCGCCGCTGCGCCGCATCGGCGTCATCGGCCCCGCGCTGGCGAGCCGGCTGCAGCGGCCGGCACTGCGTCAGCGGCTGGACGGGTCGATCGTCGTCAGCGGGCCCTATCCGGATCTCACGGATCCAGCCGATCTGCCCGACGTCGACCTGCTGCTGATCCACGCCCCCACGCTGCACGACGGCTGGCAGGACACGCTGCCGTCGACCGCCGCGCGCCTGGCCGTCGTCTACCGCTACGCCAGCGACGCCGTCTGCACCGCACTGGTCGACGCCGGCGTCGCCCTGCTGCGCGACCCGCAACCCGACGCGGTGCTGGCGCAGTGGCTCCACGCCATCACCCGCAGCACCGAACCCGCCCCACCCCGCCGCTGGGACGACGCCGCGCTGGCCGACTTCGCCGGCCTGTCCTCGACCATCGCCTGCGAATGCCCGCGCCACATCGCCGAGCTGCTGGTGCAGCTGTCGCACTTCGAGGCCTACAGCGCCGACTGCGCCCACCGCAGCCCGTCCGACGCGGCCCTGCACGCGCACCTCCACCAGGTCACCGCCAGCGCCAGGGCGCGGTTCGAGGCGGCGCTGGAGGCGGTGGCGAGGCATGAAGGGTTGTTGTTGCCGGGGGAGGGATAGGCTGGAGGGGGTTGACCGGCGCGTCATGCGAGGACGCGCAGACGAGATCAAGTGAAATTTCGGAAGTTATCTTTGATTGATAACTTTCCGAACTTCACGATAATCGACACATGGACCCCATCCGCAACCCCTTCGCCCCAGGTGCTGGCACGCCGCCGCCCGAGCTGGCCGGCCGTGACGAGCTTCGCTCTGCGCTGCGCATCAGCCTGGAGCGCACTCGCATCGGGCGCCCGGCCAAGAGCGCGATGCTGGTGGGCTTGCGTGGGGTCGGCAAGACCGTCTTGCTGGATCGCATCCGGCAGGACGCCGAAGCGGCAGGCATTCATACCGTCCGAGTCGAGGCTCCTGAGGGGCGCTCACTGCCGGCGATCTTGGCCCCTCAACTGCGGCAGGCCCTGTTGCGCCTGAGTACCGTCGAGACCGCCAAGGCCTACGCAATCAGAGGCTTGCGAGCGCTGGCCGGGTTCGCGAACAAGCTCAAGGCGACCTACAACGACATCGAGGTCGGCTTCGACTTTGACGCTGAACCGGGCCTTGCTGACAACGGAGACCTTGAGCACGACCTGCAAGCCCTGTTCGAACAAGTCGGACTTGCCGCGCGAGCCGCAGGAACTGCCGTGGCCCTGTTCGTCGATGAGCTTCAATACGTGGAAGAAGCGCAACTGGCGGCACTGATCACGGCGATGCACCGAACCGAGCAACGTCAACTTCCGATCATTCTCGTGGGCGCTGGTTTGCCTCAGCTTCGCGGGCAGATGGGCAATGCGAAGTCCTACGCGGAGCGACTGTTCGACTTCCCCGACATCGGACCGCTTCCTGAAGACGCAGCGCGTCTGGCCATCTCCCGACCCATCATCAGCGAAGGCGCCAGCATTGACGCCGATGCCGTCGATCGAATCCTGTCGCTGACGCAGGGCTATGCCTACTTCTTGCAGGAATGGGGCAGCCACACCTGGCTGGTCGCCCATCAATCCCCGATTTCGCTTCACGATGTGGAAGTGGCCAACGCACAAGCCATCGCTGCACTGGACGAAAGCTTCTTCAGGGTTCGATTTGATCGCTGCACCCCGAAGGAAAAGCGATACCTGCGCGCCATGGCTGAACTCGGCGCCGGACCTCATCGCTCGGGCGACATCGCTGCCTGCTTCGGGGCCAAGGTCTCGTCACTCGCACCCACAAGAAGCTCGCTCATCAAGAAGGGAATGGTCTGGAGCCCGAATCACGGCGACACCGCCTTCACGGTGCCGATGTTCGATTCGTTCATGAAACGCATCATGCGCGGAGACGACTGGCGGGAGTGATTTGGCGGGGCGGGGATGAAGGCCCGCACCCCGCCCGCCTCCATTGGCAACACCGCAAGCCACCGACAGAATCGTCAGCCAGCACCGCTCTTGGAACCACTCCGGCACGGTGCGAACGCACGGTCGACCCAGACAAGCCCGGCGGCACGTCACATGACCCACATCGCGCTACTCGGTGATTCGATTTTCGACAACGCGCCCTATACCAAGGGCGGTCCTGCCGTCATCGACCACTTGCGACAGATCATTCCCGCCAACTGGCAAGCCGACCTGCTCGCCGTGGACGGCTCCGTGTCGGCTCAGATCGCGGCGCAGCTGGAAGGACTGACACCGGCCCACACCCACATCGTCCTCAGCGTTGGCGGCAATGACGCGCTCAGCCGCGAAGACATCCTGGACACGCCGGTCGACTCCAGCCATGCCGCCCTTCTGCTGATCTCCGAAGCCATCGCGTCCTTCGAGGTCGACTACCGCGACGCCGTCACGCGGTGCCTCGCGACCGGCCTGCCGGTGGTGGTCTGCACGATCTACAACGGCAACTTCCCGATTCCCGAATACCAGCGGGTGATCACGACCGCGCTGGCCGTCTACAACGACGTCATCCTCCGCGTCGCCTCCGAACACGGCTTGCGTGTCATCGACCTGCGCCGCGTCTGCCAGACCGCCGCCGACTACGCCAACCCGATCGAGCCGTCCGTGGCCGGCGGCAGGAAGATCGCCTCGGCGATCTGGCGTGCGGTGAGTGAAGGCCGGTTCAAGGGCGAAGGCTCGCAGGTGGCCGCCTGAATGACGGTCTGAATGGCGAGCCGACATGGATGCCCATTCATTCGTCTGCCTTCCATCACACACGCGCACCGCCCCATGATCGAGATCGTCCCCTACACCGACGCGTGGCGATGGGCATTCGAGTCCGAAGCCGCCGCCATCCGGAACGTCATGGGTGCAGACGCCATTCGAATCGACCATGTCGGCTCCACGGCAGTGCCCGGGCTGGCCGCCAAGCCGGTCATCGACATCCAGGTGTCCGTCCGGTCACTGGCATCGCTCGAACCCTTCGAGGCACCCCTCGCGTCACTCGGCTATCACTTGATCCGCATCAGCGAGTTCGTGGATCCCGAGTACCCGTGGTTCGCCAAGCCCGGCCTGTGGCCCAGCACGCACCACATCCACCTTTGCGTGGCCGGTGAGGAACTGGAATTCCTGCACCTCGCCTTCCGCGACCACCTGCGAGAGAACGCGGAACAGGCGCAGCGATACGAGGCCCTGAAGCGCCAGCTGGCCGGCCAGCACGAGGGCACGACGCTCCACTCGGTCGCCAGCTATTCGATGGGAAAGAGCGAGTTCATCGAGCGGGCGCTGCTCGGTGCGCGACGGGCGGGTGGCGCGACGCCTTCGCCCGGGCACTCGACAATCGACTGATTCACCCGTCGTCGATCACCCGTCAGGCCACATGAACACCACCCTGGTTCGCCAGCTGACAGAAGCGGATGCCGCCGACTACCGGGCGTTGATGCTCGACGCGTACCAGCTTGAACCCGACGCGTTCACCTCGACGGTCGAAGAGCGGCAGTCGCTGCCTCTGTCGTGGTGGCAAGCCAGGATCGGGAACAAGCCCGACGCCTCGGAGTGGGTCTTCGGCGCCTGTTGCGAGGGCGTGCTGGTCGGGCTTGCCGGCCTGTCGCGCGGGCAGCGCGAGCGCACGAGCCACAAGGGGACTCTCTTTGGCATGTATGTGGCGCCCGGGCATCGGAACCGCGGACTCGCTCGCCTGCTGGTGCAGGCGGTCCTGGCGAAGGCCAGGGACGTCCCGGGTCTCGTCCTGGTGCAGCTGACGGTGACGGAAGGGAATCAGCCGGCCACGAAGCTGTACGAGTCCTGCGGCTTCATCAGCTTCGGCGTCGAACCGCTGGCCAACAGGATCGGTGCCGCGTTCGTCTCCAAGCGCCACATGTGGTGTCGCGTCAGCGCGGACATGGATTGACCACTCGTTCAACCGCAGCGTCAACGGCATGGCGCGGGTCATCCGCTTTCGAAGCGGTGGACGGATGAAGATGCCGCTTTCATTCACTCGACTTCACGACCCGCACCATGTCACTCACCTGCCTGGTCCCCAACTCGGTCTGGTACGCACAGCAAGCCCTGAAGTTCGGCCCGATCGCCATCACCACCCGAATGACCGTGGTTCGACTGCGCGACGGTTCGCTCTGGGTTCACTCTCCGATCTCGCCCTCGCAGGAGTTGATGGATGAACTCGGGAAGCTGGGAAGCGTCCGTCATGTGCTGGCGCCGAACAAGAGTCACCATCTCTTCTTCCTCGATTTCCTGAAGGCCCACCCGGCGGCTCAGGGGTACATCGCTCCCGGCCTGGAGTCGAAGCGCCCGGACCTCGGCCGCTTCCCGCACATCTCTCGCGAGGCCCCCTGGAACGCGGAGATTCAAGGCTTCTTCATGGAAGGCCTGCCGATCTTGAATGAGACGGTCTGGTTCCACATCGACAGCGGCACATTGGTCGTGACGGACCTGCTGTTCTGCATCTCGAGAACAAGCCAGGGCATGACCGCCTTGGTCTCCAGGTTGCTGGGCATACATGGGACGCTCGGCATGTCGAGGACCATGAAGCTGCTCATCAAGGACAAACAAGCTCTCGCGAGATCTGTACGTCCCTTGCTGGCACTCCCCATCCAGCGGGTGATCGTGGCGCACGATCAGGTCATCGATGACCAGCCCGTGGCCAAGCTCGCGAAGGCATGGTCGTGGCTCACTTGAGCTGCTTGCCACGGCCTTCTGCCGATCGACGCGGTCCCAGGCCCCAGCGCAGGGCCGCTCGCTCTTCCCGCCGCCCCGCCTTGTACGATTGTGCTGGTCAAGCCCCAACGGACACGCCGATAGGTTGTTGTACAGCCTGCCGTTGCTCAAAGACGTTGGGCGCGACGTTGCCCAGCTTCGAGTGCCTGCGCACGCTGTTGTAGAAGCCGACGATGTAGTCGGCGATGTCCTGGGTGGCTTCGCCGTGGTTGGCGTAGTCGCGATGCCAGACGCGCTCCATCTTGAGGTTCAGGAAGAAGCGCTCCATGACCGCGTTGTCCCAGCAGTTGCCCTTTCGGCTCATGCTGCCGATCAGGCCATGGCGTGCGAGCAGCGCTTGATGCTGGCCGCTGGCGTACTGGCTGCCGCGGTCCGAGTGCACGATCAGACCGGGGGCGGGTCGACGTTGGGCAATGGCCATCTGGAGCGCCGAGCACACCAGTTCGGCGGGCATGTTCGGCGCCATCGACCAGCCCACGATCTTGCGGGCGTACAGGTCCATCACGACGGCCAGGTACAGCCAGCCGCTGCGCGTGCGGATGTAGGTGATGTCGCTGACCCAGGCCTGGTCAGGCCGGCTCGGATCGAAGCGCCGAGCCAGCAGGTTTTCCGAGACCGGCAGCGCGTGCGCGCTGTCGGTGGTGTGGATGAACTTGCGTTGCCACCGGGGGCGCAGACGGTGTTCGCGCATCAGGCGGCGCACGCGGTAGCGACCCACTCGCAAGCCCAGATCCTGCAGCGCCGAGACCAGGCGACGACTGCCGTAGACCTTCTCGTTGGCGACAAACTCGGCCTTGAGCTGGGCGCTGACCAGGCAAGCCGCTGGCGCCTGCCGTTGTCGATGTCGCGCGCCGTAGTAGCCCGATCGGCTCACGCCCAGGACGTGGCAAAGCCGCTCGACGGGGTAGGCCTTCTTGTGCAGATGCTCGACGAGCCGGTGGCTCATCGCAGTTCCCGGACGAAGAAGGCCGATGCTTTTTTTAGGATCTCCACATCGCCCCGCAATTGCCTGTTCTCGGCCTCAAGTTGCCGGATGCGCTGCTGCTCGGCCGTCAGCGGCTTGCCGATCCCCGACCGACCGGCCGCCTCTTCATCGACCTGCGTCAACCAGCGACGCACAGCCGTCTCGCCCAGCTTCATGTCTCGGCAGACCTCGCTCACGCTCAGTCCCTGATCCCGAATCATCTGCACGACCTGCAGCTTGAACTCGGCGCTGAACGTCCTTCTTTCCTTCTTGCTCATCTGTCCTCTCCGGGGGTTGACCACCTAGCGAGGTGTCCAGGGAGATTGGACCAGCACAGATCCCGCGCCCATCCCCCCAACACTCACCCCGCAGGCCCTCCCTTGAAACTCGCCACCTGAGCTGTCGCGCTCTGTCCGAAGCGAGGCCAAGTCGTCCCAAGACGTCAAAAATCTTCAATCACCACAAGCACTTACGTCGATCAATGGTCCAGGACCGTTCAAGGTCATTTCTTGAGATCTCGATCGCCGAGGGGTAAGTTTGGGGGTACGCAACGTCGGTGCCACCCATGCTCACCACCCTCCAGATCAAGTCGGCGAAGCCCGCCGAACGTCCCTACAAGCTGTCCGACGCCGGTGGCTTGTTCCTCTTGGTGCAGCCAGGAGGCTCGAAGCTCTGGCGCTATAAATTCAGGCTCAACGGGGTTGAAGGACTGCAGGCTCTGGGTGCGTTCCCCGAAGTCTCCCTGTCAGACGCGCGGCTCGCACATGCAGACTCCCGCAAGCTCATCTCCGCCGGGGTCCATCCCATCCACGCCAAGCGGGAAGCTCAAGAACGCCAGGCAAGGGAGGAGGCACTTCGAGCCAAGGCCAACTTCGGCATCGTGTTCGAAGACTGGAATTCCGCCAGCAGCGCCAACCTCAGACCCGTGACCGTGAAGCAGCGCAATCGGGAGATCGAGAAGGACCTGTTCCCCCGCTTCAAGGATCGTCCCATCCAGGAGATCACTCGGCTGGAACTCACGGCCGCCCTCAAGGAGATCGAGGCACGGGCACCGGAAGTCGCGCGCAACCTTCGGAATCACCTCTGGGGCATCTTCGAGTACGCCATTGATTCAGGCCTCATCGAATACAACCCAGTTCCCCCCGTCCGCGTGCTGCGCAAGAGGAATCAGAAGAATCACCCTGCCTTGACGATGGACATGCTGGGCGACTTCTTGCGCAAGCTGGATGCACTCGACCTGGGACAAGAACAGTCGCGGATGGCGATGCTGTTGGTCACCCTGACCGCTTGCCGCAAAGCGGAAGTGACCGGCGCGAGATGGGACGAGATCGACCTGGAGTCAGGTGAATGGGAGATTCCAGCCTCACGGATGAAGGCGAATCGGACCCACTGGGTCCCACTCTCTCGTCAGGCCGTCGAACTGCTTTCCAAGCTTCGGGAAATCGTGCCACCGGAATGCGACTTCCTGTTCCCGAATCGACACGACCCAACTCGTCCGATGGCGGGTGGGACCTTGAACGCGATCGTGGTTCGACTGGGGTTCGCGGGTGACGGAACGCCGCACGGCATGCGGGCGACGTTCAGCACCCACTTTAATGCGATCGGCGCAAACATTGACGTGATCGAACACTGTCTGGCCCATGTACCGGTCAATCGCGTTCGAGCTGCGTACAACCGGCACGCCTATCAGACCGAGCGCCGGGAAATGCTTCAGGCCTGGGCAGATCACCTGGATCGTCTCCGCTCCGGTACGAACCGGACTCCTACCGGAAAGACCGTTCGGGCTGCTGTACGGAAGCCTTGAAGTGCACGACAGCGACCGCCTCCGAACCAGGTCACTTTGACCGTCGAAGCTCCAGCTCGCGCCTCGTTCGGTCTAACTCCGCCTCCAGCAATTTCTCGTCCGGCAAGACCGTCTGGTACTCGGCCGCCATGATCTTGTTGGGCAAGCCATCCAGGGCGTAGTGAGCCTCGTTGCTGCCTTTGCTGGTGCACAGCACAAGACCAACCGGGGGGTTCTCTCCAGGCTTCATCCAGTGTTCTCGGGCGTAGTTCAGGTACATGTGCATCTGCCCCGCGTCCGCGTGGCTGAACCGGCCGATCTTGAGATCGATGATGAGCAAGCAACGCAGGCGTCGATGGAAGAACAAGAGGTCGACCCGGAACCAGCTGTCGTCCAGCCTCAGTCGACGCTGGCGCCCGACAAACGCGAAGTCGTCCCCGAGTTCCAGAAGAAATCGGCGAGGTGTTGGATCAGACCATCTTCCAGATCTGACTCGGAGTACTCGTCCTTGAGATTGAGGAACTCCAGGACGAAGGGATCCTTGATGGCCTGCTCCGGCGTCACAACGTCACCGGCATCGGGCTTTTCGGCCTTCTCGAGTATGGCCGCCTTGTTGCGCGACAGGGCGATGCGCTCGTAGAACTGGCTGTTGACCTGCCGATCCAGCTGGCGGACGCTCCATCCGCAGCGCAGCGCCTCGGTCTCATAGAACGCCCGGGCCGCGTCAGACTTGACCGACAGCAGGCGCACGTATGCCGACCATGGCAGCGGAAACGCCCGAGCCAAGGCCAGCAGCTCCGGCAATTCTCCAGACGGTGTCTGGAGAATCTGCGCGTTGGGCCAGGCCAGATAGAACGAGCGCATCTGCCAGATGTTCTGCCGGCTGAAGCCTCGCCCGAAACGGTGGGTCAGGTCATCGGCCAGGCGCTCGATCAGCGCATCGCCATAGCTCGCTCTCCGTCGACCGTCTTGTTCGGACGCAACGATGCGCTGGCCGATGGCCCAGTAACTCGCGGTCATCAGCGCATTGACGCTGCGCGCAGCGTCGCGCCGTGCCGTCTCGAGCAAAGCGACGACATCGGCAGGAATGCTGGCGTAGTCCACTGAGCCATCGGCATCATCAGGGACGATGTCAGTCATGACCGTTCACTCCGTGCGAAAGCAAGGCCCAAAAAAGACCAGGCATTCCCGCGTGAGCAAGGACTCACGTTCCAGCAGAACTGACCTGCAGCTCTTCTGCCGTCTTGCCTGCCTCCAGCGCAGCCAGGAACCACCCCGGGCGCTTGCCGACACCTGTCCACGTGTGCCCCTGATCGTCTGCGTACTTCACGACACCATGCGCCTTGGCCGGAGCCTTCCCGGCCTTCGCACGTTTGGGAGACTTCGCGGGCGTTTCCGGTGCTGCGGCCTTCTTGCGCACCTTGGACTTGGGACCCTTCACAGCAGGCGCCATGCTCTTCGCGACTGCCGCCCGTGACTTGCGCACCGGCCCGCGGCTGGTCGCGAAGCCCAGATCCGCTGCCGTCAGACCGTACTCCGCGATCTCGCCCTTGATGCGCTGAACGACTGCGGCGACCTGCTTGCTCCGAATGGCTTCGGCTTCCCGGTTCAGTTTGTCGATCTGCGCCTGGATCTGCGCGAGGGTCTTCGTGGCCATGGACATGTACTTTCTAGGGTGGAGGAAGAAGCATCGACATTGCGACCGCATGGGCGATCGCAATCTCGATTCCAAGGTCGTTCGAATGTAGAGGACTTCCGAGACGGCTGGCTGAAGTACTTGCGCGCGCCTGACAGATCAAGGCCTCGATTCATCGCGCCACAAGGTGCCAATCGTGATCAGAATTGACTCCACCACGACAACGCGAGGTCAGACATGCGCCCCACCGCCACCGAAACCCGGCCCACCGTACCCTTGACCGATTCCGCCGTGCTCCTACGCATCAGCGCGGTCACCCGCCTGGTCGGCCTGGGTCGCTCGACCATCTACCGGCTGATGGCCGAGTCGCGGTTTCCGACACCTGTGCGGCTGTCGACCCGCGCGATCGCCTGGCGCCGTTCGGATCTCGAGCGCTGGAGCGCCGAACGCCCACCCGCCACTCACTGACACCTTCACGGTCGCGATTCATCAGGTGTGCCTCGACGTGATTTGAAGGATCCAGCTGTGCAAGAGCAGGCCGCCCAACACCTTGCCCCACCGCCAGGTCGTGAAGGTGTAGTCCGAGTTGTCAAACGTGGCCCGCCAACAGCGCGAAACGGCGAACCACGTCAGCACCGTCAAAAGGAACGGTCGCACGCCACCCATCGGCAGGTCGACGCGCATCAGCGTCACCATCCAAAGAGCCGGCCAAGCCAAGGCGTCCATGGCGCCCAACAGGCGACGACCGGGCCAGTACGGCATCACCGGTCGTTCCCGACGAGGGATCACGATCCACATGGCAAACCTCCGTCGACTGGAATGGATGTTTCATTGATCGAGGACCGATTCCTCGATCACCTGGCCATCAGTACAGCAGGTCCAAGGTCTCGATAGAACGCACACGGCAACCGTTTGTCACCGAACCTGAATAGCCTCGAAGACCGCGAATGACGCGTTGTCGCTGGACTTCCCGAAATCGCATTTTTGATTAATCCAGCAATTCGATGGAGAGCGCGTGCAATCCATTGAATCAACAACTCAGCCACGGGGCATTCAAAGGCATCCGATCGGAATCGATAAATCGACGACCCGACCTTGTGATGCAGTTCCGATTGCTCACCAGCACTCACCGTCGTAACGAACACGGGCCATTCGATACACCGCCGACAAGGACGGCCGAATGACCCCTGCGTCGAATAGAGAAAACACAAGATTCATTCGAAGGGTTCTCGAGGAGACAGGATCGATGCTCGATCACGACCAACTGGAAACGTTCGCCACCGTGGCCGAGGAACAGAGCTTCGACAAGGCCGCGCTCAAGCTCAACATCACGCGCAGTGCCGTGTCGCAACGGATCAAGGCCCTGGAAGAGTCGGTGTCTCGCGTGCTGCTGGTGCGCGATCGACCGGTGACCCCCACCTCCGCCGGCGAAATCCTGCTGCGCTACGTGAAAGCCATCCGACTGTTCGAGAGTGCGGCCTTGAGCGAACTGTCGCCACAGCCCCGACCGGGCATCCCGGTCACCTTCCCCATCGCGGTCAATGCCGACTCGCTCGCGACCTGGTTCCCGTCGGTGTTGCAGCAGATCCTGCTCCGGCCGCAGACCGCCATCGAGGTCATCAGCGACGACCAGGACCACACCGTCTCGCGGCTGGCCCGGGGAGAAGTCATCGGCTGCATCTCGACCGACGCCCGTCCGGCGCCCGGCTTCGTCGCCGAAGCCTTGGGGGTGATGACCTACCGGTGCTGTGCGAGCCCGGCCTACGCGGACGAACACTTCCCGTCCGGGCTTTCGGTCTCGGGCGTGCTCAAAGCCACCGCCGTGTTGTTCAACCGCAAGGACGCGCTGCACGACGAGTTCCTGCAGTCGGTCTTCGGGTTCGCGATCGAACGCTATGCGCGGCACTACCTGCCGTCCCCGGCGGCGCTGCTGGAAGCCATCACAATCGGGGCGGGCTACGGCCTGATCCCCGGCGCGCAATGCGAAGACCTGATGCGGACGGGCCAGTTGATCGACCTCGCACCGGCGCACGCCGTGGATGTGGCGCTGTACTGGCATCACTGGGAGCTGGAACCACCGATGGCGCGAGACATCACGGCACTCATCGTCGAGATCGCCAGCCAGCAACTGAAGGCGCCGCCGGACGCCGCGTCGCTGTACGACGACCTGCTCGACTTCTACCAGGGCCCGCTGCCGTTTGATCATGACACCGCAGAACGGCTGGAAGATCCCGAACAGAACCCTGCGACGCAGGCCGAGGCCGACAGACCGGACAGCAGCGACACCAGGTCGGCGTCTCCGAATGACCAGCCCAACCAGGCCAGCCCATAGACCCCTGCCGACGCCCCGAACCCGACCTGCATGGCGCGCACCGCCGCTGCCGAGGACAACGGCCGGCCGATCAACACGGCGCTGGCAACGGCTGCCACGCTCGCGAGGTAGACCATGTTGACCGACACCATCGTGTCGACGATGCCCTGGCCCCGCACGGCGACCAGAGCCCCCAGCGCCAGGGCCAGCACGGCGTGGCCACGTCGTCCCGGCCAGGCGGAGGCCAGGGCACCCGACATGGCCCGGAGGATCGCCGCGCCCGACCCGAGCGCAGCGGTCGACAGCGCGGCCAGCAACAGGACCTCGGCCCCGCTGCCCAGCGACCGAGCCACCTGGGCCAGCAGGCGCGGCACGACCTGCTGGCGCTCGCCGGGTCCTAAGGGCGGCAGGTTGTCGGCCATCGCGACAACCACTGTCGGCGGCAGCAGAGCCAGCCCGACCAGCAGCATTGCCGCCAACAGGCATCCTCGACGCGCGGCCGAGGCGTCCTTCGCCGCCTGCACGAACTGGTGGTAGTCACTGCCGCCGATCGCCATCAGGCCCACCCCGAGCGTCACCGCCACCAGACGCATCGGACCGAAGCTCGGCAGATCGGCCACGAAGCGAGGCAAGGACTGCCGGTAAAGGCTCACCCCATCGGCATGGACCAAGGCGGCAATCAGCACGAGTCCACTCAGCAGCAGGCAACCCGCAAACACACGTGCAGCGATCGAGAGATCCAGTCGTGCCGCCGCAAAGACCAGCAACAGCACCACGACCTGTGACGCCAGCGGTTCAATGCCCATCAACCGGACCACCGCGATGCCGCCCTGGATCTGGGCCGCCAGCACACCGGCCATCCAGACCACCGACAACAGCGCGATGGCACGACTGACCTTCGGGCCATAGGCGTCGCCAAGCACGTCCCAGATGGGCCGACCCAGTCGCCAGAGAGATCGCGCCAGTCCGGCGAGCACCAGCATGCCCGCCGCCGTCGCGACTCCGTAGAGCCCTCCCGCCATGCCGTGGGTCACGGCGAGTTCGCCTGACCCGAACAGGAAGCCGATGCCATAGCTGGCCGACACCAGCAGCGTCGCGACATGCAGGGCACCCAGCGTGCGGGTGCTCATGGGCGGGGACCGCGTTCCCAGGATCGCACCACGGCACCGGGTCCGAACAGGTAAGCGTCACAAACCTGGCCGCGCTGGCGCACCAGCGGCAGCCCCTGCAGCAGCGCGTGGGCCTGCGGCAAGCGGTGGTAGGGCACCGCCGGCAGCAGGTGGTGGGTCAGGTGGTAGCCGTTCTGGCGCGGGTGGATGACCGTTCGCAAGAAGCGATGGCCGATCACGTCGCGCGTGAAAGAGAACACCCCGCCCGCCTGCAGACCATGGTGATCACACATTTCCCGGAAGGTGGTGATGGCGTGGAAGGTCGTCGCGCGCGCCAGCAGCCAGAGCCCAGCCGCATGCAAGGCGACGAGCGGCCCGACCAGCACCGCGACGAGGCTCAAGGCAAGTACCCACCATCCCACGATGATCCATCTGCAGGACGCATGTGCCTCCGGATGGACCAGGTGACCCCACACCGAACCCCACCAGCCCGACATGCTGGTCGCACAGACCCGATAGCGCGTCCACCAGTGCGCCGGTAACTGTTGGGGTGGCACGATGAAGTCTGGATCCGATGTCTCTCGGCCGAGCCACTGGTGGTGCCGGAAGTGCGTGCGGCGGTAGAGGGCCAGATCCGCGAACAGCATCGGCGCGATCAGGCCCCGCGCCAGACTGTCGTTGACCGCACGGCGTCGATCGAGGTTGCCGTGCCCGGCGTCGTGCAGCAGGTTGCCCATCGCACGCTGACGATTGCCCAGCAGCAGCAGGGCCAGGGGCAAGGTCACCAGTCCCCAGACTTCGACGGCCGAGATCGATGCGGCGATGACCAGCAAGTCCACCGCCAGATCCAGGACCGGACGACGAAGATCGGGTCGCAGCAGCTCACGGTAGGACCCTGCGGGTCCACGGTCCTGCGACTGCAGTTGCGCCCGCAAGGCCAGCAGGTCCGTGGTGATGTCCGATGGCGTGACCATGGCCGTCTCCTTCCCCGGTGATGGGCGGACGTCGAGGTGGGTCCGTGACCTGGGCCGGTCCTTGGTCGTCCCCGACCATGCCGGGCCATGTCACGGTGGACCGCAAGGTATCAGCCGCTGCCCGGCTGATCCCATGGTTCAGGAACTTTGACGCTGGGTGAGTTGGGCTGAACCAACCTGATCCGGGGGAGTGCCCGCCGGTGGGCACACCGCCCTCGCCGCGCCATGATGTCGACATCGCCGTGCATCGGTCGGGGCCCACCTTGCGGGTCTTGGAAGGCCCGGCGAACGCCGCTAACCTTGCCCAAAATGCGAAAGCCGAACACACGGATCGCACCAGACACCAGGACCCCACGATGAGCGGTGAACGGAACCTCGAACGGCTGCTGCGCCACCTGGCGCCCGAGCTGCATGCGGCGCACTACGTCTACTGCTGCTTCGCAGAGGATCGACTGCCGGACGGCCTGGAGGCCCTGTGCACCTTTCGGGAGACCGAGGGACTGACCGCCATCGTCGAGCGCTCACAGGCCGTTACGGCCGGGGTGCCCTTCGTGTTCGAGGCCCGGCTGATCACGCTGACCATCCATTCCTCGCTCGAAGCGATCGGCCTCATCGCGGCGGTGGCCACGCAACTCGCGCAAGCCGGCATCCCCTGCAACGCCATCGCCGCCTACCACCACGACCACATCCTGGTGCCGGCCGACCAGGCGGCTCACGCCCTGACCGTCCTGCAGGCGCTCGCCTCGGGCTCAGGCGATGAGCCATCGTCACACGCCCTTGATGGCACAGCACCTGCAGCTCAAGCCCTGACGCTCTGAATCTCGTGCTCAGGCCGGGAGGCCTTGCACGATCACGCACGACGCGCTGCACGACACAGATCGTTGCGGTTAAGCGCGACTGACGCGCGGGCAGAAATCGACAAAGCGACCGACCTTGCATTGACGACGTCGGCGGTGCTTGCCTACGCTGACTCCCAGTCGACCGAGCCCTGGCTCGACCCCGGCTTGCCTTGTTCTTCGATGTCCCCTGCGCGCCGACCGTCGGTCCGCTGCCTGTTCGGGAATGGCCATGCATCACCGTGCCCACGACACCCTGCACCTCGCGCGATGGCCCTGGTCATCGGGGTACTCCGTCATCGCGGGTCTTGCACCCCACCTCGCACGAACCGGAGACCGACCGTGAGCCGCACCGTCCGCAAGGCCGCCGACCGCCTGGCGGTGGCGATGCTCGGCAGTCGCCGCGACACCCTCTGCGATCCACCGCTGCGCGCGCAAGACCCACGCGGCACGGTCGAGTTCACGCTTCAACCCACGCCGGGAGGTCTCTATGTCGAGCGCGACGACGCCCCAGTCCAAGGTGTGCGCACCATCCAGTCCCAGTTCTTCAGCGATCGAGAGCACTTCCTGCGATGGTGCGACGACGACCCGGTGCTCCGGGAGCATCGACTGCTGCTCGAACGCGTGCATCGCACCGGACTCGAACGCTGGGATCCGGACGGTTGAGGTCGACCGGCTGGACCCCGATCCCTGGTGCCCCGTGGCCGAGATCATTTCCTCGATCCCGCAGGCGGCCTCACCGGCGCATCTGCAGTCGCGGCTGCAGGCCAGCCTCGGTCCCCTCGGGGCCGATCAGGCCTACTTCGTCACCTTCGTGCGCGACGACGACGACCTGCTGATCTGCCGCTTCATGCTGGCCTGCGAGACCGGGTGGCATCGGCGCTACCTGGATGTGGGCGGCCCAACCGTCGACCCTTGGTTGGTCTACGCGACACACCATTCGGAACCCCTCGTCGCGAGCGAGCTCGACCTCGTCACCACCGAACACCGCCGGGTGCTGACACTGATCCGCGATGGCGGCTTCCATTCGACACTGCTGGTGCCGGCCCATTCCGGCCGGAGCCAGGCACGCAGCAGCCTGTTGTGCCTGGGCTCGCGGACCGAGGGACATTTCGAGCGGGATCACCGACCGAGCCACCGCATCCTGGCCCGGGCACTGGCCGCCGAGCTGCACGAGTGGTGGAGCGCTCGCATCCGGCGCGAGCTGCTCGACAGCGCCCAGCTCACCGCCACCGAGCTGTCGCTGGTCCGGCACCAGTGTGCCGGCCACGGCAGCAAGCAGATCGCCGCCGAGCTGCACGTCAGCCCCGCGTCCATCGACTCACGCTTCCAGCGTCTGCACGCCAAGCTGGGCGTTCCCAATCGACGCCAGGCCGCCCGGCTGCTGGTCGACAGTGGCCTGATCCTGCCGACCGATGCGCGTCGACCCCGGAACAGCCGCATTGAAGGACATCCGATCAACACGGCCATCCCGGCTATCCAGACGGCGACTCATCCGACCGGATCCTGATCGCGGCGCGATGGATCTGTACCCAAAGTCATCGCCCACAAGTGCCCCCTTCGTCCCTAGAGTGAATCCACGGGTGCCGATCTTCGGCCCCGACGTCCGATGCCTCGGTTCAACCTTCGAGAGGATCACCATGACGACAGCTCAATGCGCATCACAAGCGCCCTCCACCCGCTCCCTCAAGGGACGCTGGCACCTCAGTGCCTTGTCCTGGTTGGCCGCCGCCACGATCGGCGCGGTGGCCGTGCCGGCCCACGCGGTCGACGGCTGCCAGGTGCTGCTGTGCTTCGCCGCCTCTGACTGGCGCAAGGTGCCGCAGTGCGTGCCGCCGGTGCGGCAGGTGCTGCGCGACCTCGCGCGCGGACGTTCCTTCCCGACCTGCTCGATGAGCGGGTCGGGCAACTCGGCCCAGCACACCTGGGCCTCCGCGCCGATCCATTGCCCGCCTCAGTACACGCATCTCGTCGAGACCGACACCGGCTCGTACTACACCTGCGACTACAGCGGCGCGATCTCGGTCGTGGTCGATGGTGCGCCGTTCGCCAAGACCTGGTGGGCCATGGGCGGTGACACCGTCACCGAGTTCAGCCCGGCGGCTAAGGCGCAGCTGGGCACCTGGGACACGCGCTACGACGACGAGTACCAGGCCTGGGCCAGGGCACAGCCCGCCCCGGTGGTCGACACCTCGACGCCCTGAGCGCCGCACCCACCGAGGCCCCCGAGATGGACGCCGGCCCTTTCCTGGTCCTCGCTATGGCCTGCGCACCGCAGGTGGACCACCGCACCACCCACGCGCTGGCCAGCGTCGAGAGCAGCCTCAACCCGCACGCGATCGGCGTGGTCGGCGGCGCCCTGTTGCGCCAGCCCCGGCACCGCGAGGAGGCCCTGGCCACCGCGCGATCGCTGCAGGACCAGGGCTGGGACTTCAGCGTCGGCCTCGCGCAGATCAACATGCGCAACGTGCGACGCATGGGCCTGCGCCTGGAAGACGCCTTCGAGCCCTGCACCAACCTGCGGGCGATGCAGACGCTGCTCGGCGACTGCTACGCACGTTCGCCAGCGCCCGGCAATGACGGTCCCGCGCGCGACCAGCAACGGCTGCGACAGGCCCTGTCCTGCTACTACAGCGGCAACTTCGTCACCGGCTTCCGGCATGGCTACGTGCAACGCGTGCTCGACGCGGCGCGCCGCCTGCCGGCGTCGATGTCACCCCCATCCCCTTCCCGCCCCTGACCCACTGCCAAGGAGACCCACCATGTTCCCCAACCTCATGCTGCGCCGTGCTGTTCGTCATCCCCTGCCGCTGGCTCTGATCCTCGGACCGGTGCTCGCACACGCACAGGGCTTCGACAAGATCAACACCACGGTCAACAACGTCAACGCCATCCTGGTCACGGTCTCGGTGGCCGTGGTGACGATCGCGATCATCTGGGCCGGCTTCAAGATGATCTTCCAGGGCGCCCGCCTGGCCGACGTCGCCAACGTGCTGATCGGCGGCACGCTGATCGGCGGCGCGGCGGCCTTCGCCAGCTTCATCGTGGTCTGACGCTCGGGCGCGATCCCCATGCTGGCCGAAGCCATCTACAAGGGCGCGACCCGTCCGGCCATGAAGCTGGGCATCCCGCTGGTGCCGCTGGTCGTGCTGTTCGGCGGCGGGATGCTGCTCATCGTCTGGGGCGGCACGCTGCTGAGCTGGTGGCTCGCGCTGGCCGTGCTGCTGGCCCTCGTGCCGGCCCTGCTGTGGATGCGCTGGGTCACCGCACAGGATGACCAGCGCTTCCGACAGATGTTCCTCGCCACCAAGCTGCGACTGCACGACCGCAACCACGCCTTCTGGCGCGCGCGCAGCTACTCACCCACCCTCTACCGGGGAGCACGCGATGTTTGGCATGTCTAGCAAGGCCGGAACGATCGATGGGACCACTGTGAAGGAAGGTTTCGATCGCACCGATCGCAAGGGCTCACGTCACGGTGCCGGCAACGCCGACAGCCCACTGCGCCAGCAACCCCGGTACTGGGCCCAGGCTCACCGAGAGAACCCGCTCGCGCGCTTCGTGCCTTTCTCCTCGCTGGTCGGCCCGCACGATGTCATCACGCGCGGCGGCGACTACCTGCGGGTCTGGCGGCTGGACGGCGTGCCCTTCGAATGCGCCGACGAGCACCTCGTTGCCGAACGCCACGAGGCCCTGTGCAGCCTGCTGCGCAGCCTCGCCGGCGGCCAGTGGGCCGTCTGGACCCACCGGCTGCACCGTCGCACCCGCGACGCCCTCTCGGATCCGCGAGAGCCCGGCTTAGCGCAGGACCTGTCCCGGGCCTACCAGGACCGGCTGGCGAGCCAGCCCATGATGAGCAACGAGCTCTACCTGACGCTGGTCTATCGCCCGCATGCCTCTCGGATGAGCCGGGCCCTGAGGTCCCGGCAGCGCACCCGGCAGGCCATCGCCGAGGCCCAGGCCGAGGCCCTGCGCGTGATGGCCGAGCGCAGCGCGCTCGTCAGCCGCGTGCTGCGCGGCTTCGGACCGGAGCTGCTGGGCGTGCGCGAGGAAGGCAGCCATCGCTGGTCCGAGGTGGCCGAGTTCCTGGCCTGTCTCGTGAACGGCCGCTCGCGGCCCATCCCTGCGCGCACCGGACCGCTGTACCGCGTGCTGCCCGCCGCCCGCCTGAGCTTCGGCGGTGACAAGCTCGAGCTGCGCCACGGCGACGAGCGCCGCTACGCCGCGCTGGTCGACATCAAGGAATACGCCGACGCGGTCGAGCCGGGCATCCTCGACACGCTGCTCTACGAGGCCAGCGAGTTCATCGAGACGCAGAGCTTCTCGATCCTGCCGCGCCGCGACGCACTGCGCGCGCTGACGCTGCAGCGCGACCAGCTGCTCGCCAGCGACGACGTGGTCAGCAGCCAGGTCGCCGAGATGGACGTGGCGCTCAATGAGCTCGGCGACGGCCAGTTCTGCATGGGCGAGTACCACTACAGCCTTGTGGTGTTCGGTGACTCGGTGGCCGACGCCGGACGGCGCGCGGCCCAGGCCATCGGGGCGGTCGGCGAGGCGTCGAGCCTGCAGCTGGCGCCGGTCGACCTGGTCGCGGACGCGGCCTGGTTCGCGCAGATGCCGGGCAACTGGGCCTGGCGCCCGCGCGAGGCCAAGCTGTCCTCGCGCGCCTTCGCTGCGCTCGCCTGCGGCCACAACTTCCCGCGCGGCAAGCGCGACGGCAACCCCTGGGGCGAGGCGCTGGCCCTGCTGCGCACGCCCTCGGGCCAGCCCTTCTACCTCAACCTGCACAGCAGCCCGGAGGGCGAGGACTCGGCCGACAAGAAGCTGCCGGGCAACACCCTCATCATCGGCTCGACCGGCGTGGGCAAGACCACGCTGGAGATGTTCCTGCTGGTGCTGACGCGCAAGTGGCAGCCTGCGCCCCGGCTGGTGCTGTTCGACCTCGACCGTGGCTGCGAGATCGCGGTGCGCGCGCTGGGCGGCGAGTACCTGGCCTTCGAGGCCGGTCGCCCGACCGGCTGCAACCCGCTGCAGCACGAACCGACACCGGAGCGCCTGCAGTTCTGGGAGCAGCTGATCCGGACCTGCGTCGCCACCACCGCCCTGCCGCTGCTGCCATCCGACGAACGCGCGATCGCCGACGCGGTGCGGGCCGTGGCGATGATGCCGGCCCACCTGCGGCGCTTCTCCACCGTGCGGCAGAACCTGCCCCGGACCGGCGAGAACAGCCTGTACGAGCGCCTCGGGAGGTGGTGCGACGGCGGCGCGCTGGGCTGGGTGTTCGACCAGGCGCCGGACCAGCTCGGATCGCTGTCGGCCACGCGGGTGGTGGGCTTCGACACCACCGAGTTCCTGGATCTGCCGGAGGTGCGCACGCCGGTCATGATGGTGCTGCTGCAGATGATGGACGAGTGGGTCAATGGCGAGCGCCTGATCTACGTGATCTCGGAGTTCTGGAAGGCGCTGGACCACGCGGTCTTCAGCGACTTCGCCAAGCAGAAGCAGAAGACCATCCGCAAGCAGAACGGCCTGGGCATCTTCGACACCCAGAGCCCGTCGGACGTGCTGCGCCACCCGATCGGGCGGACCATGATCGAGCAGAGCGTCACCAAGATCTTCCTGGCCAACCCGGAGGCGGTGCACGACGAGTACGTCGAGGGCTTCGGCCTGAGCGAGGCGGAGTACGAGACGGTGCGCAGCCTGAGCAGCCAGGGCGGCCGGCGCTTCCTGGTCAAGCAGGGCTCGACCAGCGCGATCTGTGAGCTGGACCTGTCGGGGCTGGAGGACTTCATCACGGTGCTGTCGGCCACCACCGACAACGTCGCGCTGCTCGACGAGCTGCGCAGCCAGGTCAGCCATGACCCGGAGGTCTGGATCCCGCTGCTGCAGCGGGCGGTGCGGGTGCGCAAGGCGCGGGCATCAGGGAGCCAGCCGTGATGCCGTCGCGTGTCCTCTGGGTGCTGCTCGTACTCGCCTCGACGGCGCAGGCCCAGACGGTGCCAGGCAACGAGGCCGTGCAGGTACTCGCCGATGGCCGCGTGCGCATCGACACGCCTCCGATGCCCACGACCGGTACCGCCCGGCCGTTGTGCCGCGCGGATGCCGGCTGCCATGCGGGCGCCTGGCACATGGTCGAGACACCGCAGGGCCTGATGGAGTGCACCGAGGTCCAGGCCCGACCGGGCGGCTGCCGCGCGTCGAGCTATGGCGTCACGAAGCGTGCGCGCCTGTGGGTGGTCCGGGTCGGCGGCGTCTGGCAGCAGTGCCAGTACCCGGACCTGAAGAGCCGCTGCGTGCCGGTGTTCGCGCGCCCGCCGGCCAACCTGCCCGTCGACGCGGTCCAGTAGGTTCAGCAGGAGAGGCACCATGTACAGCTGGGTCGGGTCCCGTTTCGATGCCATCCTCAATGGCTACGTGATCAACGTCATCACCGCGCTGATGGCGGCGCTCACGCCGGTCGCCCTGTCGGCGATGACGCTCTGGGTCATGCTCTATGGCTGGGCCGTGCTGCGCCATGAAGTCTCGGAGTCGATCGCCACCTTCCTGTGGAAAGTGTTCAAGATCGGCCTGGTGCTGGCCTTCGCGCTCCAGTCCGGCGTCTATGTCGCCCACGTGGCCGACAGCGCGAATGCGCTGGCCATGGGCGTGGCCTCGACCTTCCTGCCCGCCGGCATCGACCCGGCGACGCTGACCACGCCGTACACGCTGCTGGACCGCTTCAACGACCTCGCCAGCGACCAGACCGGTGACCTGATGAAGGAAGCCAGCCTGTTCCGGCTCGACCTGATGGTGGCCGCCGGGGTCTTCTCGATCGGGTCGATCGTGTTCCTGGTCATCGGCCTGTTCGTGGTCACGCTGGCCAAGGTCTTCCTGACCTTCGTGATCGCGGTGGGCCCGCTCTTCATCCTCTGCCTGGCCTGGCGTCCGACGGCCCGCTTCTTCGACAGCTGGTTGTCCATGCTGCTCAACGCGGTGGTGCTGACCTGGTTCGCGTTCTTCGCGCTGGGCCTGAGCACCCACATCGGCACGGCGATCTTCCAGGCCATCCACGACGGCGGCGGCTTTCTCGGCGGCACCTTCAACGTGCTGGGTGAGTCGATGCGCTACTGCGTGCTGATGATCCTGATGGCCATCCTGTGCTTCCAGGCCCCCGGTCTCGCCTCGGCCCTGACCGGCGGGGCCGCAGTGCAGCAGGGGGTGCAGATGGTCCAGAACGCCATGATGGTCGCGGGCCTGCGCTCGGGCGGTTCACGCGCGATCACCGGCACCGGCGCCGGCGGCGCCGTGCGCGGCGGAACCGGCCTGCCCTACGCCATGGGCCGCGCGATCGGCAGCGCTTCCGCCACGACGAGGCCGCTCGGCGCTGCCCTCGGCTCCTCGGGAGCTAGGGCCGCCAGCCGACCCGCCTACCGCCTCGCCGCACTGCGCGGACGCACCTGAATCCCCCGTCGATCGGGCGGCAGGACGGGCTGCCGCCGGACCACCCACGCCTGTGCTCGTGCCCGTCGGTTCAACAGGAGTTCGCCATGCGCCTTCGTCATCTCCTCCGGCAGCGCGTCGTCGCCTCGGCCCTTTGCCTTGTCGGTGCGCTCGGTGCCGCGCCCAGCCACGCCCAGGGCATCCCGGTCATCGACATCGCCAACCTGATCCAGACCGTGCAGCAGGTGCTCAACGACATCACCGAGATCAACAACCAGGTCCAGCAGATCACGCAGCTGCAGGGGCAGCTCGACAGCATCAATGGCATGCGCAACCTGGGGGCGATCTTCGACAACCCGGCGCTGCGCAACTACGTGCCGGCCGAGGCCTACACGCGGCTGAACGCGATCGATGCGTCGGGCTATGCGGCGCTCGGCAGCACCGCGAAGTCGCTGCGCGACGCGGGCATGGTCTACAACTGCCTGGACCTGAGCGGAGACGCCCGCGCACGCTGCCAGACCGCGCTGTCAGCGCCCTACCAGCACAAGGGCCTGCTGCAGGACGCCATGCAGTCGGCCGCAGGTCGGCTGTCGCAGATCCAGGCCCTGATGGGTCAGGTCAACGCCACCACCGACCAGAAGTCGGTGCAGGAGATCCAGGCCCGCATCGGTGCGGAGAACGCGCTGCTGGCCCACGAGATGTCGCAGCTGCAGATGCTGCAGGGCATGGCCGACAGCGAGGAGCGCATCGCCCGGGCCCGCGACCGCGAGCGGCAGTACCAGATGCTCGGCCGCACCGGCAAGGTGTCGGACTACCTGCCCTGAGCCCGGAGGTCTCCATGAGCCAGACCCTGCCCCTCCACGACGCCCAGCGGCTCGAGACCGACTGGCCATGGGCGTCGGATCTCCATGAGGACCCGTTGCCCCACCAGCGGGCCCCGGTCGACGACGAGTTCCTCGCCCGCGCGCAAGCGGCTGCCTGGTCGCCCCCGGCGCCGATCGAGGAGCCGCCCTACCCCGGCAACCACGCCTGGGAGATCGACCGGGCCGAGCTGCTCGAACGCTCCGAGCGTCGGGCCTGGCGGGTGGCCTTCGGGGCCAGCCTGCTCGCGCTGCTCGGCATCGCGGCGGTGTTCGTGCAGGGGCCGCTCCGCCGCACGGTCGAGATCCCCATCGTGGTGGACCGGCTGACCGGCGAGACCACCGTGCAACAGCGTTTGGCGGTCGAGACCATCCCCGCGCTGGACGCGCTGGACAAGCACCACCTCGCGACCTTCGTGCGGGCGCGCGAGGGCTACAGCTGGATGTTCCTGCAGCGCGACTTCGACCAGGTGGCGCGCATGTCGGTGCAGACGGTGTTCGGCGACTACGCCCGCTTGTTCGAGGGCGACGCGGCGCTGCAGAAGAAGCTCGGGGCCGGCGAGGACTGGCGCATCCGCATCGTCGGCGTGCGGCTGTCGCCGTCCGGCCGGCACGGCAACCGGGGCGACGCCACCGTCACCTACGACAAGGTCGTTCGCCAGGCCGACCGCAGCCTCAACGAGGTCGTCACCCGGCATGTCGCCAGCGTCGTCTTCCAGTACCAGCCCCAGGCGCTGAGCAAGGAAGCCGACCGGCTCGAGAACCCGCTCGGCTTCGTCGTGACCGCCTATCGGTCTGATCCGGAGATCGGTACCGCCGCCACAGCCACACCGGGGGTCAAGCCATGAGCCCGCGTCACCCTGGCCCCGCACGACTCGTCGATGGCGCGTGGGCGCTCACGCTGCTGGCGGCCTTGGCCTCGACCGGACCTGAGGCGCGCGCGGACGGGCCGAGCGCAGCGGATCCTCGCTTGCGCGAGGTGATCTACGACCCGCAGGCCGTCGTGACGGTTCCGGTCCGGCGCGGCGTTCTGACCCACGTGATGCTCGATGCCGACGAGACGATCACCGAGGTCGCCGCCGGCCTCGGGGGCGACTGCGCCCGGCCCGAATCGGCCTGGTGCGTGGTCGCGCAGCCCGGCGGTCGCAGCTTCTTCGTCAAGGCGCGCAGCAGCGCGTCGGCGCCGAACAACCTGGCCGTGCTGACCACCCGGCGCACGCATGCCTTCGAGTTCGTGGTGCTGGGACCGGGGGATGCGCGGACACCGGTGTACCGGCTGTCGCTGAAGGCCGTGGCGCCACCGCCGCCCACCGCCGTGGCGGAGGCACCCCTCCTGCCGCCGCTGCCCGATCTACCCGGCCTACCCATCCCGGAGGAACTCGTGCAATCCCGCCTGCAGGCCAAGCCGCAGGTCCGCAACAGCGACTACTCGCTGGCCGAAGGCGAGCACTCGCAGGACATCGTGCCGACGCTGGTGTTCGACGACGGGCGGTTCACCTACCTGAAGTTCCCTGGCCAGCGCGACATCCCGGCCGCCTTCCAGGTGCTCGGAGACGGCAGCGAGACGCTGGTCAACACCCGCATGGAAGACGACCTGATGGTCATCGACCGGGTGGCACGACGCTTCGTGCTGCGGTCGGGATCGGCCGTCGTCGGGCTCTGGAACGAGGCCTTCGACCTCGACACGCCGACATCGGGCCGCGCCACCACCGTGCCCGGCGTGACCCGCGCCCTCAAGGCCGACGGCCACCCCGACCGTCGATCCCTCAACCGTGGAGGAAGCCGCCATGACTGAAACTTCCCCTGCCCCGAACGACGTCAAGTCGACTGCCACGCCACCCGCACCCCAGGAGGCCGCGCGGAACGAGATCGAGCCCCTGCCCGGCGAGCACGGCATCTCCGACGTCGCGGCGCAGGCGCGCGAGCAGCGTGCCTCGAACAAGGCCCGGATCGCGCTCGTGCTGTTCGTGCTGTCGGCCATGGTGGTAACGGCAATGGCGGTGCAGCGCACGTTCTCGCCCGTCCCTGCGGAGGAGCCACACGAGATCCAGCCAAACCGGAATCGACCCGCCGCGACGATGGGCGGGCATCGCCAGCTGGACCTGAGCGGCTTGCCGCCCGTGCCAGGCGTGGCGGGTACCGCGAGTGCCCCGAGCGCCGCCGCAGCGCCAGCCATGCCGATGGCCGCATCCGGTCCGCGCATCCCGGCGATCACGGGCATGCCGGACGATCGCGCCGAGCCCATCGGCGTCCGGCGGACGACCTCGACGGCACCGGTCACCGCGAGCTTCAGGCTGCCGCCGCCCGAGGACGCTCCGGTGCTACTGGCGTCGATTCGACCGGGGGCCGTCGCTGCGGCCTCGCCACCGATCCCACCATCGTCCGAGGGCAAGGCCGATCCCCTGGCCGCGACACAGCGCAACCTCCAGGCCTATCAGGCGCAGCTGCAGGGGCTGATGGACACGCTGAGCCGCACGACGACGGCGGCGACCACCGCCGGGACGCGCAGCGAGGATGCACCGGTAACGCCCTCGAGTGCACCCTCGACACCGCCCTCGACGACAAGATCGACGGGCACCAGCCCGACCGCATCGGCGAGCAGCGGCACATCGTCCAGCGGGCTGTTCGGCGGACAGCTGCAGGGCTCGGCGACGCCGCGCGTCAGCGCCACGATGCTCGGCGACCGCAGCCTCACTTTGCCCAAGGGCACGGCCTTCACCTGCGCCCTCAAGACCCGCCTCATCAGCGCGACCTCGGGCCTGGTCGGCTGCCAGGTCCAGCGCAACGTCTACGGCGACGATGGTCGGGTGCTGCTGATCGAGCGCGGCTCGCACCTCGACGGCGAGTACCGCATCGCCTCGGTCAAGCCAGGCACCGTCCGCATTCCGGTGCTGTGGACCCGGCTGCGCACGCCGCTGGGCGTGACGGTGGACATCGAGTCGCCCGGCACCGGTCCGCTCGGCGAGTCCGGGATCGACGGCCATGTCGACAACCGCTGGGACGAGCGCATCGGTGCGGCGATGCTGCTGTCGCTCATCGATGACTCGGTCAAGCTCGTCATCCAGCAGCAGTCCGGCGACGGGCCCGCGAATGGCGCGGGGAATGGCGGCAGCACCGTCGTCCTGCCGTCGACCACTGCGCAGACCAGCAAGCTGGCCGAGAAGGTGCTCGAGAGCACGATCAACATCCCGCCGCTGATCTACCAGAACCAGGGTGGCGTGGTCGGCATCTACGTCGCGCGCGACGTCGACTTCGGGTCGGTCTACGAGCTGCGCCCCGAGCCGGTCGAGCCCGGCCGTTGAGGCCACGGGAGACGTCACCATGGCCATGCCAATGGAAACGCATCCCGTCGCCGACCGCGACGGGGACCACGACGGAGTCGACAGCGGGGACGCCTGGTCGGGCGACGCCACCTCGGTGGTGGAATTCCTCCGCCCCTTGCGCGAGCACCTCGATCGGCCTGGCGTGCTCGAGGTCTGCCTGAACCGCCCCGGCGAGCTGCAGATCGAGTCGGCTACCGGCTGGCAAGCGGTCACCGCACCCGAGATGACCCAGGAGCGCTGCCTGTCGCTGGCCACCGCCGTCGCCACCTTCTGTGACCAGCAGATCAACCAGGAACGGCCGCTGCTGTCGGCCACGTTGCCCAGCGGCGAGCGCATCCAGTTCGTCATACCGCCGGCCGTGCCGCGCGGCACGGTGTCGATCACGGTGCGCCGGCCCTCCCAGCTGGTCAGGCGCCTCGACGACTTCGAACGCGAAGGCCTGTTCGCGCGCACCGCCGATGCGGCGGTGCGCCTGGATGGTGACAGTCAGTCGGTCGAGCTGTTCGAGCGCGAGCTCGTGTCCCTCAAGGAGGCCGGCCGCTACGCCGACTTCCTGCGCCTGGCAGTGCGCCGGCACCAGACCATCGTGGTCAGCGGTCGCACTGGCTCGGGCAAGACCACCTTCATGAAAGGCCTGGTCGAGGAGGTGCCGCGCCAGGAGCGCCTGATCACGATCCAGGACACCGCCGAGCTGACGCTGCCGAACCATCCCAACGTCGTGCACCTGTTCTACAGCAAGGACGCCCAGGGCACGGCTCGGGTGACGGCCAAGTCATTGCTGGAGGCCTGCCTGCGCATGAAGCCCGACCGGATCTTCCTGGCCGAGGTGCGGGGCGACGAGTGTTTTCACTTTGTCCGGCTGGCTGCCTCCGGTCACCCGGGCAGCATCACCAGCCTGCATGCCGGCAGCTGCGGACTGGCCCTGGCGCAGATGTCGCTGATGATCAGGGAGTGCGGCGCTGGCGGGGGCCTGCGACTGGACGAGATCCATGCACTGCTGGCCATGGTGGTCGACGTCATCGTGCAGTTCGACCGCGACGAGCGTGGGCGCTACATCTCGGAGATCGCCTACACGCCCCGTGCCTTGCGGGCGCCGGGGGGAGGCCCACGGCCATGAACGCCGGACAGGCCGCACCCACCGCACGCACCGCGACCCGAATGGGGTCGTCGGTCTGGCTGACGCCACGGCGTGCCCTCCTCATCGGCCTCGGCATGATGGCCTTCGTGGCGCTGGCGATTGCAGCGGCCTACGTTGCCGCCGCGCTCTTCCTCCTGCTCAACAAGGTCGATCCGCGTCGTGCCGAGTGGACCAGCCTGTGGGACTACTGGACCCTCTACAGCCCGGACCCGACCCAGCGCAGGCGCCTGCTGCTGGCCATGGTGGTGTCCGGTGGGGGCCTGCTGGTGGCGCTGCCCGGCTCGCTGCTGGCGGCAACGCAGCCGCGCCGTCGGCTGCATGGGGACGCCCGCTTCGCGACCTCGGCCGAGATCGCCGCTGCGGGGCTGTTCGGTGACGCCGGCGACGGCAGGCCCGGCATCCTGATCGGGCGGCACCAGGGCCGCTTCATCAGCCTGGGAGGACAGCTCTCGGTGATGCTCTCGGCGCCGACGCGCAGCGGCAAGGGCGTCGGGGTCGTGATTCCCAACCTGCTGAACTGGCCGGACTCGGTCGTGGTGCTCGACATCAAGGGCGAGAACCACGCGGTGACCGCCGGCTTCCGGGCAAGGTCGGGCCAGAAGGTCTACGCCTTCGCGCCATTCGACGACCAGGCTCGCAGCCACCGCTGGAACCCGCTGTCGGCGGTGCGCGAAAGCCCGATGCACCGAGTCGGCGACCTGCTCGCGATCGGTCAGGTCTTCTACCCGAACGATGGCAGCGGCACGTCCTCGGAGGCCTTCTTCAACGACCAGGCACGCAACCTGTTCATGGGCCTGGGCCTGCTGCTGCTGGAGACCCCGGTCCTGCCGCGCACGATCGGGGAGATGCTGCGGCAGTCCTCTGGCAAGGGCCGCTCGCTGCGCGACCACCTCGCCGACCAGATCCGCAACCGGCGCGAGGCCACTGCAACCCATGGCCCGGCGCTGACCGAGGAGTGCATCGATGCGCTGCAGCGCCTGCTGTCGAATTCGGAGAACACGCTGTCCAGCATCGTCGCGACCTTCAATGCGCCGCTGACGATCTTCGCGGACGCGGTGGTCGATGCGGCTACCAGCGCCAATGACTTCGAGCTGGAAGCGGTGCGCAAGACGCGGATGTCGGTCTACGTCCACATCCCGCCCAACCGCCTGGCCAGCGCCCGGCCGCTGCTGAACCTGTTCTTCTCCCAGCTGGTCAGCCTCAACACGCAGACGCTGCCCGAACACGACCCGGAACTGAAGGTGCAGTGCCTGCTGGTCAACGACGAGTTCACGACCATGGGCCGCGTCGGCGTGATCACCCTATCGGCCGCCTTCCTCGCCGGCTACAACCTGCGGCTGCTGACGGTGGTGCAGGCGATGTCGCAACTGGACGCGGTCTACGGCGACAAGGAGGCCCGGACCTTTGCGACCAACCACGGCCTGCAGATCCTGTTCGCGCCGCGCGAGCAGCGCGACGCCGACGAGTACAGCGCGATGCTCGGTCACTTCACAGAGCGGTCCACCTCGCGCGGCCACAGCCGGTCGATGGGGCAACACGGCAGCCGCACCGTCAGCGTCAACGAGAGCGAACAGCGCCGTGCGCTGCTGCTGCCACAGGAGTTCAAGGAACTGGGCAGCGAACGGCTGGTGGTGATCGCCGAGAACTGCAAGCCCATCCTGGGCGAGAAGATTCGCTACCACCGGGACCCGGCCTTCACGAGCCGGCTGTTGCCGCCTCCCCCGGTGCCCGCACTGGACATGGACCTGCACCTGGCCAAGGTCCAGCAACGCTGGCGCGTGCTGGACGAGGAGCTCGCGCCGGGCGAGACCCTGAACATCGAGCAGCTGGCCCACGACTTCTCCCAGCTGCCCGACAACTTCGAGGCACTTCCCGCCGAGGACGTCGCCGGCATCTGCGTCGACGTCTTCTTTCACGGGAGCGCACCTCAAGCCGGCGGTGCCGTCGAGCCTGCCGCCGACGAGGACGGCGTCCTGATCTCGGACGAGCACGAAGCCGACATGTCAATCACGGCCGAGAACGCCCTCGAAGCGCCGTTGTCGCATGCCGCGGTTCCCACACCACCCGACGCCTGACCCCAGCAGGAGATGACCATGCATGTCCCGAATCTCACCCTCTCCCTTGGTGCAGCCCTGCTTGCGACTGCCTGCAGCACCGCGCCCAAGCCACCTGTCGTCAATGAGTCGACGCGGCGTCCCGCCAACACGGCCGTGATGGTGGACCTGCAGTCCTGTCGCACCGAACTGGCCAACACGCGCCTCGAGCTCTCCGAGTCCGCGCGACGCGCCGATCTCGCGATGGCGACCGCCGACCGGATCGTGGCCCTTCAACAGGCCATCGAGCTGATCAGGCCGGCCAGGCCCGCCACCGCGACAACGGTCGCCAGCTGCCCTCCGGTCGGATCCGCCGTGTCCGCCAACCCCGAACCGGTCGCACCGCCGACCAACCACATCTACGTGGTGACCTTCGACTACGGCAGCAGCCGGGTGAACCTGGCGCCGGACACCTTGCGCGAGTTGCTGGCCCTGGCACGCACGGCGCCCCTGCTCGTGCTGCGTGGCCGCACCGACGGCACGCAGGACCTTGCTGCCGAGGTTCGCGTGGCCAGAGAGCGCGCCCTGGCCGTGAAGACCCACCTCGTCGCCGCCGGGCTAGACGCGAACCGGATCCGCACGACCTGGCAGCCTACGGGTGACCACGCGGCAGACAACAGCACGCCAGACGGCCAGGCTCGCAATCGTCGAGTCGAGATCGAGGTCTATGCCGCGTTGCCCACGTTGGCGTCGGTGCCCGCGACCAGCCAGCCATGATGCCGCAGCCGTTGCCGCCTCAAGCCTGAATCGGAGGTCCACATGGACGACTCACCTGCTCCCCTTGCGCCGTCTTCATCGGCATCCGGTGGTGCGGTGGAACCTGCTGGCCGGAAGGCTGCCGACGCGACCAGGATCCGCGCGCCGGCCATCGAGGCCAGCGACCACTTCGAATTGCGCGACCCCTTCGCCGAAGTGACGTACACCGCGAGGACGATGGGCGAGATGGTGACGAAGGCCGAGCAGCTGGGCGCACATCGCTTCGTCGCCATCGAAGCCAACGGGCAGAGATCCTTCGTGGAGCAAAGCAACGGCGAGTGGCAACGACGGCCAGTCGTGATCGAAGACCGGGAGGTCCCCCCGGACCTCTCGACCGAGAGGCAGGCCGCCCCCTCGGCGGCACCGTCGAAGTCGGTCGACGGCTCGACCAAAGCCACCACGCGACCGACACCGACGACCCCTGCGCGGACCACGGCGGCGGCAGAACGCGCTGCTCGTGTCGCGCTGCTGGAATCAGCCTTGCAGGAGCGCTACATCATCAAGCGCGCCCCGCTCAGCGTCGGCGACCTGACGGTCGGGAAGACCGAGTACCGGTTTCGTGGCGACTCGTCGCGGGTTGCCTTCACGGAGTCGACCTTCAAGCTGGCAACGGACACCAACAGCCCGTCGGTGGCTCGCTCCATGGTGGACGTGGCCCAGGCTCGCAACTGGTCCGCGCTGCGCGTCAGTGGTCACGAGGACTTCAAGCGCCTGGTCTGGCTCGAGGCATCGGTGCGCGGCGTAAAGGCCATCGGGTATGAGCCGAACCCGGCGGACCTGGAAGTGCTGCGGCGGGAACGCGAAGCGCGGCAGGTCAACCGGATCGAGCCGGCCTCACAACCAACGGCTCCGGCAGCGACGGAGAAGTCGTCGGGTCGAGGCGGCGGCAGGAAGGCTGTGCTGGCGGCCATCGACGCAGTGCTGGTGGCGAAGGGGATCGCAGCGCAGAAGCGGCAGGACATCTTGGCAGCAGCGACCGAGAAACTGGCGCAACGCGAACGACTTGGTCGTGCTCCCGTGGTCAGGCTCTATGACAGGGCTGCACCGACGCAGCGGCCTGTCGCAACACCGGTACGAGAGTTGGAGCAACCAAGAGGTGAGCGCGTAAGGTGATCCAGAACCAACTGTGCAATGGGTCACTACGTTGTCCGCAATAGTCTGTCTGCGGCTGCTCGGATTCGGCCGGCGAACGTCGGCGAACGCCGATACCTGACCTTGCCAGGCTTGATGTAGAGCCGCACGGCTCGAAGCCGGTCCTCGTATGAATACATGAACTACCCCTTCAAGTAGTCCAAGAAATTGTCCGCATCCCCGGTGGGTCAGTTCGAGGTGATTGTCAACACTGCCGGCCGTTCTGGTGAGACAGGCGTCGGTGTCGAGCACGACGACCGTCGTGCACCTCTTCGTCACGGACCGAGACGAACTGGCGCGCCAACTGGCGTCGCTGCGAACCCGGCTGAATCCGGCGGCCGCGGTTTGGGTGTCCTGGCCGAAGAAGACCTCGAAGGTGCCGACGACCGTCACCGAAGACACGATCCGCGAACTGGCCTTGCCGCTCGGCTTTGTCGACGTCAAGGTCTGCGCCGTCAGCGAGGTGTGGTCCGGCTTGAAGCTCGTGGTCCGCCGGGAACTGCGATCACGGACCCCGACATGACACACAGCCCGAGATGTCGGGGAGCCGACCCAGATGCCGTTGCCGCCGATGGGCGCCTCCCGCACAAGCGCGCCGCCGGGCGTCACCGCGGCGGAGCCAAGGTGCGGGCTGCATGATCATGTGGGTGGCGGTGGTCGGCCAATCCTGCGTCGGGCACTTGGCCGGACCCTCGCTTCCGGTCATCATCGCCCCACGCAGGAGCACCTTCGCGCCGCGCGGTCATCGTCGTGCCAGCCGGCGTATCGTGTCAACACTCGCCCTCCAGGCCCTCCAGGAGACGCACATGGACGGTATCCCCGGCTACTCATGGGAGGACTTGGCGCCTGTCCGAGAGGTCTGGCTCACGATGATGCTGTTCCACGGCATCGGCGGGGTGCTCGGGGTATCCGGGGTCCTGGGCCTGTCCGGGCCTGACCCGTTTTCTCAGGGCACGCTGCTGGGCAGCCTGCCCGGCTTCCTGGTCGGTCTGGTGGTCCAGCAACTGTGCCGGCCCGGCAGCCTGGGCCTGCCGGACGCCAAGGCCAACCTGCTGGCCGGCGGCGTCTTTGCCGTCTGGTCCACGGGCATCGCGATCTTCCAGCACTGAGTGAATGCCAAGCGTGCAGGCGCCGACCGCAAACTGACGGTGCTCTGAATCGGTCGGCGGCAACGGTCGCGCTGCGTTCGCTGTGTGCCAGCAGCGGCTCGACGACATCACGACCGAAGCCGTGTTCGCGCAGCCGGGTCGCGTCCGTTCCTCATGTTCCGTGCGGCCACATGACGGTGACTTGGCCGAAACCATGGCCCCACGGAGGCCCTGAATCTGGCCCTATACGAGTTGGATGTCAACGAAGTGCCTGAAACCCTCAAAGACAAAAACCCCAGTCGAATCAACGAACTGGGGTTCCCGAAGCAGCCAGAGGGGACGCCCGAGTACGTCCCGCAAGTGCATCAGTCGATCATGACTTTCCAGACCGTCGGAGAGCCAGCATTGGCGCCACTTCTGTCGATCGAGATTTCTTCCATGGCCCCAGTCTTGGCCCCGATGTTCGAGGGCTATCCAGCCTGAGCGCGTTCATCATCGAAGTCAGCCGAGAAGGTTCAACTTCCGTCTGTTGATGGCAACACATAAGGTACGCGTCCATCGAGCAGGGCGTGGACGACCAGACTGGGCTGCTGCCGAATCCGTGGACATCCATGCAAGTCCCTCCGTGCGTTTCAGCCTGAACCAGACTGCATCGCCATGAGTTCAGGTCCGTCGCATGGGGGTGATCTGTTTCGGAGGTGATTGCCCGCTTGAGACTGGTTGCTGCCTCTCACCAACGACTGCTTTGCGACCCCTCAGCGTGGGTAGCGAGTCTAATGGGCTTCGCACGGCGCCGCTGGCACCGTGAAAGACGGCGGAAGCATCACGACGCAATCCTTGCCGCCTTTGTCAGAGCGGGCGATGAGCGAGCGTTGCGGCACCTCCTCAAGTGACATCACCACCGGAATCCTGCCCTTGACCTTTGGTCGCACGATGTCCGTGAGCGCGGGGCTCTATTAGTAGAACTGTTTGCCGTGCCCGCGAGGCCTTTGGCCAGTTCACTCGCTCGGCCAAGGCAAGCTCTCAAAGAAGGCTTGAACAGTGCTGTATGCGACTTCAAACTCCGGCGGCTTTGTCGCTATGAGTGCGGCCACAGAGGGGTAGTCCTTGGCAGAAAGGACTTTGACGTCTGGGTTTCGCATGGCCGAAGAGTTCATGGGCACCTGTCGATCCGCAGAAGCAGAGCGCAACTTTTCTAGGACGGTTTGCCTATCGCCATCGTCTAATGAGGTGCATTCCAACAGGAGGCACAGATCATAGATGTCCTGAAATCGTGAGCGGTTACGGATTGGCTGCTGCAGAACTGATCGCAACTTCTCGGCGATCAGATCGTGATAGGCGTACATCGTCAGCGCGCCACCGTCGACGTCGTTGTGCTCAACTTCGGATGCCCACTCGTTAAAACTGTAGTCGATCTGGATGGTCTTCGCTGACTGCTTGTTGACGAATCTCTGCATTTCGTTGTGTGATGCTCTATTCGCGTAGCCAATCTTCAGTTGAAGTGTCGGAAAATCGCTGTCTGGACGATTCTTCGGATTGATTGCGTGCGACTGCAGTCCGATGGCCAAGCCGTATTCATTGTCTGAACTGACGGGGCCTAGTGCAGCTTCAATTTCAGCGATTAGTGCTGGCAGATGCACCTCTTGAAGCCGTCGCTGCGTAGAGAAGTCGACATCTTTGGTAAACCTGTCGCTCTTGTAGCGAATTGCTAGCAGGATGCCGCCTTTCATTACCATCAGTGGGGCAAGATCATTCGAGTTCGCCACTGCGCGCAGGATGAGTCGTACTGCTTGCCGGAACTCTCGGCGTTGGGGATCGGTTTCAGCATCCACCCAAGCCTCTAAGTCGATGTTCATTCTGTTGGTACGGGTGTGTTGATCGAAAGCGCCCACCGCTCTGAGAACGAGGAACTGTAATCAGCGCTGGCATCTAGCTTGCGCGAGCCTCCGCGTTGCGCAAGGGCGGCCCAGGCATCGATTCGCGAGTCTGTTAGACCGGCTACTTGCTCCAGCACCCACCCAGCACGCACTTTGTCAATGGCTGCGCCATGCTGATCGAGTTCGTCCAGAATCAGTCTGCGATTTACGGCAGCATGCTCCTTGAACACCGCGAGCACATGGCTGAGACCTCCGCACAAAGAAGGCTCGCGCAGCATGTCGAGGAAAGTTCTACCAAGGGTGGCAACGCGGAGATGCTGTTCTTTGAAGCTGCGATAGGCGCCGAGATGCAAACTCTTGAAGAGATGCACCGGTCGGTTGTTCAGCTTGGTGAACGTGTTTCGCTGCACTGCCGGCAATCCGGCGTGGGTGTAATCGGCGTAGTCCTCTCCAAGGTCGCGCTGCATCCGATCTTGAGCGAAGGACCTCCACTTTGCTGTTGCAGGCGTTGAGATATAGAGTTGCTCAGGCATCCGGTCTGTGATGCCATGGAACTCCATGGCACTCAGATGCGACACGTAGCAGAAAGGATCAATTGCGCAGGCAAGTACTCGGGCGTCTGAGATGTTGGCCCCCACAAGTACGTATGCCGCGTTTTCAGGAACGCCAGGAATGGGCCGCAGCACCCCGTTCGCAACCAGCTTGGCCTCGATTCGGCTGAATGCTGCGCGGTCGAGTTGCGTCTTATGGTTGCGCAATGGCGTGCCATCGTGACTAGACTGCTTGTAGATGCCCCAGGCCAGATGGGCAAGCTCATAGCGAGTCACTACCAAAGCTCCGCGCTGCCCTAGCACCTGCGTCAAAGCTGTTGGGATCGAAATTTGTCGTTTTTCAACCATCTACCATGCGTCCTTAGGACGCATGGTAGATGGTTTAATAAGACTTTTCAAGTAAGGGAAATCGCTGAAAGCGATATCATATTGCTTAGATAGCGGTAGACTACGTCCTTAGGACGTAGTCTACCGCTAATTATCTACAATGCCTCAAAGTTTTCTCCCCAAGAAGTGTGCTCCTTTCGGCACTCCCTCGTATGAAGACGAGCTGCGTCGGTTGGTGAGCTGGCAGTGTCACCAAGTGGTACTAAGAAGCATAACTACGATGCGTCCTAAGGACGCATCGTAGTTATTTTCATGCAACTTGTCAAGATGGTAAGCTGAAGCTGGCTGCTCCACCAGGGGACTCGCTACTTGACAGGTCATCTTAACGTCTATACAATGCGTCCTAAGGACGCATTGTATAGACGTCTTACAGATCTCTCAATGCGCGCGGACACAACTTGTCTGTGCGATGAATGACACATCTATCAGCCGCTAGCAGACCTCGCCGGAAAGAGCACGGTGAAGTCACCTTGCCGGTGATCGCTGTGGCGACCGAGTAGTTCAGCGAGCAAGTGCCCAGCGATTCGACTCGCCGCCAGTGTTAGCAACCGATCCAAGACCTCTTCGAGGTACACGTAGGGCTCATGCCCGTTGATCCGCGCCGAATGCACCAATCTCATGATGGCCGCAGCCCGCTGCCCGGCCCGCAGTTCCCGGCGAACAACCAACTCGATCTGCCAAGCGCGATTGGTCGGATCTGGTTCTCTACCCAGTGGTTGGAGATCGGCAAGTCGCCGTCATTGACGAAGTGCGTCAACGCTGGCCAGCGCTTGAGGCTGTAGTCGAGGGCCTGAGCCTGGCGGCACGAGCTTGCGCCTTGCCAGCAGCCAGCGGTGGAACGCCGCGAGCACGCGCTGAGACTCGCGTTGCTTGTCCGCATTCACGCCTGAGCTCAGGTTCTCGATCTCTCGCTCGTGCCGTGTCCTCATCAACACATAGCTCGAGGTGCCGCGCCACGGGTTCCGGCCTAGCGAAGAAAAAGCAGGAAGAGAAGGCACGTTGACATGTCGCGAATTCATGGCCGGTGATGCCCAGCCTTTCACTGCAGCGGACGGCTTCCCCGTCCGCTGAACTCGCACGTTGAACGGCAGCTTTCGGGAGTTGCATTTGTGAAAGAGCGAGAGACTGCACTCGCTGCATAGCTGCCCAAGCCCCGGTACCAAGGTCCTTCTTGCAAGCTAAAAACGACGATCCGGTTGCGGCGCTATCGAAGCATTCACAGTCTGGGACGAGGAGATACCGGGCCCAGACAGTCGACGAGGACCCGGCTCCGCCGCGAACCCGACGCCACTCCTCGATCGGTCGCCGATGGCGCGATCTCGGATTGCCGACGCCAGCGAGCGGTCTGCTGGGTCGTCTGATCTCGACAGAGCTGCGGCTATTCGCAACCAGGCCTCGTGGGTTCTCGACGACGTTCTCGGATCGACTGTTCCCGTTCCGTCGCGTCTCCGTGTGCCCCTGAGTCGCCCTTCCTCGAGCGCCTTGATACGCCACAACGCAGCGGACTCGCGGGTGCTGTCCCTGGCCAATCGCCGGCTCGCCTCGGCGTCGATGCCCAGCTCGCGCAGCTTCTCCGCGAAGGTCTCCCGCCACCGTGCGAGATCCGCCTTGCGCGGATTCAGTCGCCGGCCGTGCCTGGACTCCGCCCTGACGCTCAGATGCACATGAGGATTGGCTTGGTGGTCGTGCAGCACCATCACGTACTTGTGATCGGCCAGCTCGGCCCTCGCAAAGGCCCTTGCCGCGCGCTGCACGGCCAGCGGATCCGTGCCTCGCGGCATCGACAACATGATGTTGAAGGCTTCACGCCGATGTCCCGGCTGCACGTCGTCCGGGATGAAGGACCCACTGTAGCGCCAGTCGTCGACCAGGTCATGCAAGGCGTCCTTGCCGTGCAGCACATCCCCTAGATCGTCCTCGATGTCGAGCCGGCCGTTCTTGCTGATGTAGCGGAAGTGCGCCGCGATCGCCCGCATGCCGCGCCCTCCTCCGGTCACCTTCACCATCACCTGCGGCGCGCGTCGGATCACGGTGGCCGCGATGCGGGCGCGGATCTCCCGGGCCCGCTGCCTTGTCGCCTCGGCCGAAAGCTTCGGAGTGGAGTTCCGCGTGATCCGGTTGCCGGGGTAGAACAGCCGGTCACCCCACAGCACGATCAGGCCGTCGATGTTCGAAGCCGATGTCATGGCCATCTCCTGAAGTCACGGGCGGGCGTCGACTTGCGCTGCACGTCTCGGCTGAAGATCTGACAGGGCCCGGGAGGACACGCGCAGGTGGGCACGCACCTCGTCGGCCAGCGTGTCGAGACGTTCCCGATAGAACCGCGCCGCCTGGCTTTCGCCGCGCGACAGCAGGCTCGCCAGGTGGCGCAGGTCACGGCCGAGGCTGGACATCTCAGCGTTCGAGGCGATGAGCGCCGCGAGGCTCCCCAGCCGGTCGCCGTCGCCGCCCAGCACCGCCACGCCCTCGAGCAGGCCGGCCACGAAGTCGCCCAGGCTCAGGCCCGCGCGGCGGGCCGCCTCGTTCAAGGCCATCACGTGGACCTGCCGCATGCGCAGCGACACCCGCTGGACGGTGCCGCGCGATCGCCGCGAGCCACGGGGGAGGTCGGATCGGCGGCTCATCGGCTGGGCGGCCAGCGCATCGGCCAGCACACGACGCACGACGTCCGACGGCGACACGCCGATCTCGTCGGCACGCGCCACGAGCGCGGCCTTCAGGCCCTGCAGGTCGACGCTGATCCGGTCACGCGAAGTTGGGGACATGTCGGACTCCTGAACTCGGAGAGCAGGTCGGACCCTGTCCGACAACTGGCGCCACTGCGCCTATCTCTGCACTCACCCACGCCTTCAGTCTGATCTCGAATCGAAGCCTTGTGGGCGATGACTTCGAGGCCAGATTCATCGATGGGAACGGGCCGAATCGGGGAGAGGCCCTGCCGATGCGGAACACGTCCGGCACACAACCGGCACGCGACCGGAACGAATCCGGAACACAAGCGGCACAGGAACGGCACAGGAACGGCACAAGAGCGGCACAACTGAGGCACGAGAGCGGAACCGCTGACGCCACCGGGCCGATCGCTTGAGGCGCAGTTGTCAAACCGTTTGACAACACGATCGCTTCGCCCATGAAAAGGGGCGCCACGCGAGCGCCCCGAACGTCGCTGTGTTTCCGCTTCATTCGGCCATGAACCCCAGCAGCGTCAAGCCGCCTACCAGCACCAGGACCGGCTCCTGACCGCCACGCGGCCTCACGTACACATGCCCCGGTTCGATGGGACGCTGGTCGACCACCAGTTCGAAGCGCTCCCCTGCCCACTCGACGATCAGCTTGCTGGGCACGGGAACAGGCCGAATCTCCGGCACCGACGCGGACCGGACCGCGACCGAACTCGACGTCCCGGCCATCGCCGGCTGTGCGGGGCTTTCCGCCGTGGCCGCCGTCGTCGTCTTCAACTCGTTGTCCTGCACGACGTCGAGCCCTGCCTTTCGAGGCCCAGCCAGACTGGCCCGAAGCTCGTCGATGCGTCGGCGAGAGATCTCGGACTGTCCTGCCTGCCAGGCCTCGACCTGCTGCGGATGAGCCTCGTGAAGCTTGCGCAGTTCGTGGAGCTCCAGCAAGCCACGACACCGACCCTCGCGATAGGCCTGCAGCAACCAGTCCGGTGGGCCGATCATGGCCGTCACCAGGGCAACCCACTGCCGGCTCTTGCCCAGCTGCCGCGCGATCTCGGCCTGGCTCTCGCCGAGCTGCAGCCGCCTCTGCACGAACATCGCCAGCTCGAGCGGTCGCAGCCCTTCTCGCTGCTCGTTCTCGATGACCTGGTCGTAGCGATCGGCCGTGGTGTCGACGAAGACCGGGATCTGCAGCAGTCCCGCGAGCCGCGCCGCTCTCAGCCGCCGGGCGCCGAAGTTCAGCACCCAGCGGCCCGGCGGGTTCGTGCTCGGCCGCACCGACACCGGCTGGCGCACGCCGCGCGCGCGGATGGTCTCGGCGAGTTCCTGCAGCGAGCCCTCGTCGAACTCGCGGCGCGGCTGCTCCGGGTCCTCGTCGATGGCGTCGAGGTCCACCATCAGCGGCGTGCCGCTGGTGTGGGGGGCTGGCGCGTCCAGTGCCGCCAGGTCAGCCAGATGCAGCGTCATGGCGAGCCTCCTGGGTCGTGGTGGTCGTCGTGGTGGCGATCGGCTGCGCCAGACCCAGCACGGTGTCGGCGATGCGGGTCAGGCCGGGCTCGATCTCGCGCCATGCATCGCGTGCGGCGGTCTTCTTCATCTCCCACAGCACCTCGCCGGCGGCCTGGGCCTCGGCGATGCAGGTGCGCTTCGGGATGGCGGCGTACTCGCCCGGTCGGTCGCCGATGCGGATCATCAGCGGGTGGAAGCGCATGACCACCTGCTGGAAGTTCGACTTCTGGAACGGCGTGGGCTCGACCAGCGTGGGCAGCAGGCCGATCAGGCTGAGCTTCGGGTTGAGCACCGCCTTGATCTTGCGCAGGCCGACCCGGTCGTGGTTGAGCAGGCCCTGCACGCCATCGAGCGCCTCCTGGTTGAGCTGCATCGGCGAGAGCACGAAGTCGGCCGACACCAGTGCCGAGATCACGCGGATGTCGGGGTTGGGGTTGGTGTCGATCACGCAGACATCGAAGGCCGGATCGGCGGCCGCCAGGAAGCTGCGGAACTGCCGCGCGAAGGGCGTGTGGCGTTCCGGCAGACGCTCGAGGTCCAGCAGCGCCCGATCGGCGGGCACGACCACGAAGGGACGGTCCGGCAAGGCCGGGGTCGGCCCGGTCAGTAGCACGTCGGCCGTGACCGGCGCGGACGCCGCTCGGCCACTGCGCAGCAGGGGCTGGGTGAGGTTGCCCTGGTGATCGAGGTCGATCGCGAGGACTCGTCGGCCACGGTGGGCCAGGTGGTGGGCGAGCAGGGTCGCGACGGCAGACTTGCCGACACCGCCCTTCTGGTTGCACAGGACCAGGGTCTTCATGGGAGAACTCCAGCTGCAGGGGATGGAGCCGGGCCGACAGGCGTTCCAAGGGCCTTGGCACCGGCGCTGGCGCGTGTGCATCGTGCGGTGATTGCAGGGCACGGAGGCTGCCCGGTGCCCGGTCCTCGATGGATCGGCGACGGGCCTCGCGAGCCGGCCGCCACGCGGACGGCGAGCCGTTTTTGAGTCCTCCGCCCTGCGTCCGACACGACGAACGCGCGCGGGCTCCACGATGGCGCCAGCGCGCGGGCTTGGGGGCGATGAATCCGGGTGCAGATCCATCACCGGGGCGGTTGTGCCGCCCCGATCGGTCCGGGATCAGGCCTTGAGCTTGCGCATCTCCTCGGCCAGGATCCACAGGGCGCGGTTGAGGCTCACGCTGCGGTCGATGCTGCCGACCGGGCGGGTCTCGATGCGGCGGCCCTGGGCGCTGCGGCCGGGCAGGCCGCCCCGCAGGGCGTTCTCCTGGACCCGCTGGAAGGTGTGCCACAGGCTCGGGCCGATGTCCTCGAAGCGGCGCGGCATCATGAACTGGTCGACGCTGACCGGCGCGGGGTGCTGGCCGTCGACGGTCTCGCCGAATCGCAGGGCCAGGGCGGCCGTCGCGAAGGCGCGTTCTTCCGGCTCCTCCATGCGGATGGCCTTCATCTGCGCGGTCGACTCGTTGACGGCGGCGAAGTCCTCCAGCACGCGGTAGGCGCCCTCGATGACCTCGTGCTCGATGTGGCCCTTGTGCGGGATCCGGATGTCGCGCGCGACCTGCCCGACCACGAGGCCGTTGCAGCACACGAAACGGAAGACCCCGGCCAGCATCTGGTAGGCGCTGGCGCCGTCGTGGCTGTTGATCAGGATGATCTCGTTGGCCTCGCTGTCGCGGCCCCGGGCCTGAACCTGCCCGGCGTGGCGCATGCGGATCAGGTGCTTGGTGTACGCGGTCTTGCCCTCGATGCGGCTCTGGCTCTGCGCGACCATGTAGGGCTCGAAGCCTTCGCGCTTCAAGCCGCGCAGGACCTCGATGGTCGGGATGTAGGTGTAGCGCTCCGAGCGGCTCGCGTGCTTGCCCTCGGCAAAGATGGACGGCGCGGTCAGGCGCATCTGCTCGTCGTCGAGTGGCGTGTCGCTGCGGTGGACCCGCGTGTTGCGGGCGAAGCGGGTGGCGAGCTGCGGGCGGGTCGACGGCGTCGAAGCGGACGGGGTGAACGGGTGCATGGTCATCTCCTGCGGGTGCGGGAAGGAACCGGGCCAGCCAGGCCGACCCGGTCGTGTCGGGACGGGTCGTGCCGGTTCAGGCTGCGGCGGGGCGGGTCTGGCGGTCGCTGCGCGGCTTGTGGCTCGGGCGGGTGCGGCCTTGGTGCGCGCTGGCGGCGGTGGCCGGCGTGCGGGCTTCGACCTCCTCGTCCGGCTCCGGCTGGCCGTCGCGTTCGCGGCGGGCCTCGGACTCGGCGCGGCTGTCGAGGTAGTCGATCTCGTCGGCCGTGAAGGTCAGCGTGTGGACCGTCTCGCCGTCCTTCTCGTAGCGGTGGTTGCGGACCCGGCCGACGATGTTCACGTGCGAGCCCTTGCCCAGGTAACGCGCGGCGTTCTCGGCCTGGGCGCCCCACAGGGTCCACTGGATCGCGGTGGCGTCCTCGTGGCGCTGGTCGCCGGATCCGCGGCGGGTGTTGCTGATGGCGGTGAGCACCGCGCGGGCGATCGGCCCTTCGCGGCCGTTGACGGTGTCGAGCTTGACGGCGCCGGCCAGGTGGGCGTGGCGCTGGGTGACGTGGACGTGGGCCATGACGGTCTCCAAGGATGAGCGCATCGGCCGGGCCCCGATCCGGGTGTCCCTGAAAACCGATCCTCTCGCTTGGACCTTCCTCGCACCCGCCCACGGGCGGGCGGGGGGTGGGCAGGGCCCCTTCCCTCAAGGGAAGGGGTGGGGGATGGGTGGTGTTGGATCCCAGCAACCGGTGCGGTGCGCCAGTCTCCTGGCCCACCGCTGAAAGATCCCCCACAAGTCCCCCTCGCCCAAAGGACGGGGGCTGGTGGGGGGAGCGCGGTGGGCCGGTCTGGCGCAGGGCTGCCTCGAGCATCGGGCGGCGCAGCGTGGCCTGGGACACGGGGAGCCGACCGCGATGACCCGAACCCCGGCGGCTCTGCGGCCGACGTGACACCAAGGGAGCGTCAGCGGACGACTGGCGCGGCGGGCGAGACGGGGTGAGCCAAGCTGGATGTTTGGGCTGTTTGGGCTGTTGGGGTAGTCCTTCCTGCGGCCCGGCACCGGGCGTGGCGGGTGCCTGGGGAGGCCGATCTGCCGGGTGGTCCGCCCAACGGGCCGACCGGCTGTTCGGTCAGCGGGCCGCCCTGGGCGGCGCAGCCGCGCAGGCGCCATGGCTGCTTCGGCCCGCGTTCACCAGGCACGGGCACGGGCCGCATCCCAGTTCAGCCGGCACAGCCGGCCTGGTCGTATTGCGTGAGGGACGGCAGCCCGAAAGGGGCAAGCCCCAGGCCATTGGCCGGAGGCTTGACGCGCAGCGCAATGGCCCGGCCCTGCGCAGCAGGGACACGCCCGAGACGGCGGCAGGTGAGGCAAGTCGTCATGCTGTGTTCCTTGCACACCCAGGCTGCGGCTGTATCGAAAACTCGCCTTTAAGTCAGTTGTGCAGCGGGTGCTGCCTGCGGGCGCTCCGTGAAACCCGTTCCATGAAGGTGGCTCCGGCGTAAGCGCAGCCGCTCTTGAGCCAACGGGCTGTCGTAGTCCCCAGTCACCGAGCAGTCGATCTCCGGGGTCGGCCACCTGCAGCACTTCACGCAGTTACTGACCGTCGTCGGGCTTGGCCGGCGTGATCGGCGCCCGCACGATGCTGGGTCGACGAGTTGCTCGTCGCGCGGGATGAATCCGTGCTGCTTCAACCATTGACTCAAGGTCTTGAAGATCGCTCGTCGACCCAGCCCGCCTACGGTCAAGTGCTGGGCGCCGAGAGGGGGCTGGAGGCTCCTTCACCTACACATTCGCGTCAGACCGTCGACGCCCCTGTTCTGGCAGTTTTTTGGCCATACAATCTCACGAACCTGCAGTTGTTTTGTAAGTTTTTGGCGTCATGACGTGCACTAATTTCGTTGTCGTCACCAATTGCTCCGGTCGAAAGCGCGGAGGCTATGCTCAGAAGAGCCTCGATAGCGCGATCGTGCGGGGTTCCCTGCCCGCGGTCGCGGCGAACTGGACTGTGGGCGTCAATCGCCATGAAGTGTTGGTTCCTCGCGCAGGGGACTACTACGGAGGAAGAGCCTTCCAAGAAGCTGTACACGTCTCGAGGCATCTTTCTGCTCGGTTGGGCATTGTGTCCGCTGGGCTTGGATTCGTTTGGTCTGACGCGGTCATCCCAGCTTACGACCTGACCATCAGCGCAGGCGACAACTCAATTCGTCCCTACCTTCGGGCAAACGGCCTAAACACCGCCGATTGGTGGCGGGAACTGAACGAAGCCCGCGGCCGCGCGCGTCCCCTCAAGCACCTTCTCGATGTGCAACCGAACGCGATGATGTTGGTGGCACTGCCTTCGACCTATTTGGAGATGGTTGGTGAAGAACTCGAAGCCTTGCCGCAACCAGGTCTGCGCCGGGTCCGACTGTTCACATCACCCAGTGGTACCGCGCTCTTGGCCGAACGAGTTCGTGCTCAGGTCTTGCCTTACGACGACCGACTGGAAGGCACACCGTACGCAGGGACCAAGTCGGACTTCCCGCAACGCGCGATGCGTCACTTCGTAGAAGCTCTCGAAGGACACGGGCTTAGCATCACAAGCGCAGTTCGCAACGTTGTTCAATCCATGGATGCACTCCCTGCTCGGACGCATCCCCAACGTCAACGCCAGACTGATGACGAGATCGTCATGACGCTGAAGGCGCAATGGGAACGCCATGGCGGCGCCGGCGGTCGCCTGCTCCGCCATTTGCGTGACGAGGCTGGGGTTGCGTGCGAACAGTCGAGGTTCAAGGAGCTATGGCATCGCGTCCGAGCAGAACTGTCCGAGGCGCAGTCATGAGTCGGTCGTACACCGAGATCGTCGTGCGCGCTCTGCACACGACGCAAGGCGATGGACTAGATGTCTATGCGTTCTTCATCAACGGCCCAGACATCGTCCGTGTCGCGGACATCTCCCGAGTTGAGCGTGCGGCTACCGATGAGTTGCGGGGCTTCCAGCGGCCTGAGATCCGCAGCCACGTCAAAGGCATCGTGGACTATCTCAGCCAGGGCAATGTCTTGTTCCCGAACGCGATCATTTTGGCCATGTCGCCGCAGGTGAAGTTCGCCGCGTCGCGAGGCACCAAGCCAGCGGGCGACCAGGGCATCGCACAGAGCGGAACACTGACCATTCCAATCTTCGGCGAAGGCCAGCGGGTAGCGTGGATCGTCGACGGCCAACAGCGGTCCCTGGCCCTGGCGCAGTTGGGTACACGCGCCATCCCTGTGCCAGTCATCGGCTTTGTCTCCGACAGCCTCGAACTGCAACGCGAGCAGTTCATCCTCGTCAACAAGGCCAAGCCACTCCCGACGCGACTGATCAACGAACTGTTGCCCGAGACTCGCAGCATCTTGCTGCCGCGCGAACTCAGCGCTCGACGGGTGCCTTCCGAGATCTGCGGACTGTTGAACCGCGATTCCGCTTCTCCGTTTTACAAGATCATCAAGCGCATCTCGGAGAAGGGTGGAGCATCCGCCGTGGTGACTGATACGGCGGTGATCACCATGATCAAAGGGAGTCTGAACAACCCACTTGGCGCGCTGTCGCCCTACAAAGCCACTGGTCGTGAAGGGGCTGACATCGAGAGCATGTATCGCATCCTCATCACGTTTTGGACCGCAGTGCGCGACGTGTTTCCTGAAGCCTGGGGCAAAGATCCGCGTCAAAGCAGACTCATGCACTCCGCAGGTATCGAGGCGATGGGCGTGCTGATGGATCGCATCTATGCCCGTTTGACCAAGCCCGAGGAAGACTACAAGACTATCCGGCGCGAATTGGAGCGTGTCGCTCCCCACTGCCGTTGGACCAAGGGAACCTGGGACACCTTGGGTGTGGCCTGGAACGAGATCCAGAACACCCCCCGTGACATCAAACGCTTGCAAGATGCGCTCGTGCGGGCCTACGCGAGCAGCCATCGCACATGAAGTTTCTGTATTCAGACACCCAGGACTATGTCGATCCCGAATACGACTTCCTGGCAGATCGCAATGCGCCTGGGCGCAAGCGCTACTGGGATGACCAGTACGCCCACGAAATGATGGTCCCTGCGCCCTATGACGGACTGTTGGTTGCCATGAGCGCCGTGCGTCAAGCAGTGGGCGTCGCGACATCCAAGGTCCGTTACTCCACGGCCGAAGAGCAACGACTGTTGCGTGACGGCGCGCGAGCTTTCTTGCGCTACAAGGGACCTCGCTTCAAGGACGCGATGCTCGTGGGCGACTGTGGCGCCTTCGCGTATGTCGAGCATGAGTTTCCAGCCTACCCACCGGCCGAGGTGGTTGAGTTCTACGCCGACGCCGAGTTCACGCACGGTGTCTCGCCCGACCACATCATCTTCGACTGCGATGTCACCAACCCGCCGATCGGCGCGGTGGATGAGGCGGTGCAAAAGCGCTTCGAAATTACGCTGGACAACGCGCGAGAGTTCCTGAAACTCTCTCAAGACGAAGGGCTGCCCTTCGAGCCCATGGGCGCCGTGCAAGGTTGGTCGCCTGCGAGTCTGGCCGACGCAGCTCAGCGCCTCGAGAAGATGGGCTACCGCTACCTTGCCATCGGTGGCTTGGTGCCCCTGAAAGTCGATGTTATTCATCAGGTGTTGCAAGCCCTACGCGCCGCGATCAAGCCCAGCACCAACATCCACCTGCTGGGTTTCGCCAAGGCGGATCACATCCATCAGTTCACGAACTACGGCATCACGAGCTTCGATTCGACGTCGCCCTTGATCCGCGCGTTCAAGGATGCGAAGGCCAATTACTACCTGCCTTCGCCGAACGGTGGCCTCGATTACTACGCGGCCATCCGCATCCCGCAAGCCATCGAGAACCCGCGTCTGATGCAAGGCATCAAGCGCGGCATCTTCCACGCTGAAGATCTCCAGGTGCGCGAGCAGAAGGCCCTCACGGCCTTGCGTGCCTACGACCGCGGACTGGAAACGCTGGACGCGACCTACGAAGCCGTCATGGACTACCAGCGTTTTCTGACCCTGGGTAATGACGAGTCACAAGAGCAGCGCGACAAGGATTTGGCCAAGATGGGACTGTTGATCCTTCGAACGTTGCGAGACAAACCTTGGCAGCAGTGCGCGTGTGACATCTGCCGGAAGGTTGGCGTCGAGGTCATCATTTTTCGCTCCAGCAACCGCAACAAGCGCCGTGGCTTTCACAACCTCGGCGTGTACCACCGTCACGTACAGAACATCCTAGATCGACCCACATGAAGCGCTTTCATTTCAAGGCTGTGCGTGCCTCGCAGGCACCGAACCACGACGTCTTCGTCTTCGCGGCCACGCCGGAGGAGGTGCTGTCGTTTTCCGAGATCGAACGCGTGGGCCGCGACGATGCCGGTGAACTCCGGGGTTTTCAGCGCCACCAGATCGCCTCGCACATCAAGGAGATTCGCGACTATCTGGGTCGCGAAGATGCCTTGCTGCCCAATGCGGTCATCGTCGCCTTCATAGACGGGGCCTCGGTCCGCGATGTGGGCGACGGCGTGGTTGACGTGGTGATAGAGGCCCACAGCACCAAACCCGGATTCGTGGTCGACGGTCAACAGCGCCTCACCGCTTTGTCTGGGTTGCGCAAACCCGGCTTTCAGGTGTTCGTGTCCGCGTTGATCTGCAAGGACTACAACGAACTTCGTCAGCAGTTTGTCTTAATCAATAACACCCGCCCGCTACCAAAGACGTTGATTTACGAACTGCTACCGACGGTCGAAGGTCTACCGGATCGGTTCAGCTCGCGTAAGTTCTCTGCGCGTGTGGTCGATCGACTCAACCACACGCCGGGCAGTTCGCTCTATGGCGCGATCCGCCAGCACACCAATCCCAAAGGCGTGCTGAGCGACACGGCGATGCAAAAGATCGTCATGAATTCCGCGTCGGACGGAGCGATCCGCTCCTTCATCAAGGATGGTGATTTCGAGGACCGATCGGTCAGCCTGCTGAACGAATTTTTCGAAGCGGTGCAAACCGTCTTCAACTCGGAATGGGTCGGCATGAGTCCCAAGACCTCACGCCTCACCCACGGCGCGGGCCTGGTCGCCATGGGCTTTGTCATGGAATTGCTGCACTCGAACAGCGGCGCAACCACGGCCGCCGAATTCACGCCCGGCCTGGAACTGCTCAAGGAACATACCGCCTGGACCTGCGGGCAGTGGCACTTCGGTGCGGACGACGTGCGGGCCTGGAACGGGATCCAGAACACGCCGTCCGACATCGACCTCCTGGCCAATTACCTTGTGCGATCGCTCAAGCGGTCGCTGCGCAAACTGCGACGCGTCGCCAACGGGTGAATCTCATGAGTAAACGAGCATTGGTGCTGTTCTCCGGCGGGCAGGATTCCACCACCTGCCTGGCTTGGGCGCTGGAGCGGTATGACCACGTCGAGACCATCGGCTTCGACTACGGCCAGCGCCACCGCGTCGAACTGGACTGTCGCATACGCGTGCTCGACCGCCTGCGCGGGATGTTTCCGGAGTGGGCTAAAAAGCTTGATGAGGACCACCTGCTGGACCTCGCGGTGCTGGGTCAGGTCAGCGACACAGCCCTTACTCAGGACCGCAAGATTCAGTTCTCAGCTTCTGGGCTACCGACAACCTTTGTGCCGGGGCGCAATCTGCTGTTTTTCACCTTTGCTGCCGCGTTGGCCTACCGGCGCGGCGTATCGGTGCTGGTGGGTGGAATGTGCGAGACCGACTACTCTGGCTACCCGGACTGTCGGGACAACACCCTCAAGGCGCTACAAGTCGCGATGAGCCTTGGGATGGATGCGCCCATGGTGGTCGAGACTCCCCTGATGTGGCTGGACAAGGCCGATACTTGGCGCATGGCGAAGGATCTGGGCGGTGCCGCGCTTGTTGAGTTGATCCGTACGGAAACGCACACCTGCTACCTGGGTGACCACACAACTCAGAACGCCTGGGGCTATGGCTGTGGGCAGTGTCCGGCCTGCGACCTGAGGCGCAAGGGCTACGAGATCTTCAACGCCGCAGAGGCCGCATGAGCACCCACCCACTTTCGCTATCGGTGCTGCATGCCGCCAGCGCCCGGTTCGAGGCCGCTCGGCAGGTCGACGTACTGCCGGCCGGGCATCGATGCCGCAACCTGCACGGTCATGGGTTTACGGCCACCGCCTATGCCAGCGTGCCGGCGGACTGGGTGACCTACCCCGGCGGTGAGGTGGCGGCTCTGCAGAGGCAGGTCGATCGCTGCGCCGGTCTGCTGAACTACGGGGTGCTCAACGACAAGGTGGCCCAACCGACCGACGAGAACCTGGCGCGGTGGATTCGTGGCCGGCTGGATGCCCCGGGTATTGATCGTGTGGCCGTGCAAAGCACCCCTAACCAGGGCGTCGAGGTCGACGCCCGCGATCATGCGCATGTGTGGCGACGCTACCGGTTCCAGGCGGCCCATCGCCTGCCGCATGTGCCACTGGGCCACAAGTGCGGACGCCTGCACGGGCATGGCTTCGAAGTCATCGTCCACGCAGACCAGGATCTGGCGGGGGCCGATCTAAGCATCGACTATGACCATCTGGACGACCTTTGGGCGCCGATCGCGGCGCAGGTCAACTACCGATGCCTGAACGAGATCCCGGGCCTGTCCAATCCCACCAGCGAGATGATCTCGTCTTGGTTGTGGGGGCGATTGAAACCGGAGCTGCCCGCGATGTCGTGGGTAACGGTCTACGAAACGGCCTCTTGCGGGGCTACATACGACGGCGCCAACTACCGTATCTGGAAGGACTTCACCGTCGACAGCGCGGTGCAACTCCGCCACGCACCAGCCAATGATCCGAGGCATCGGGTCCACGGGCATACGTATACGCTGCGACTGCATCTGGGGGCACCACTGGACCAGATCATGGGATGGACTGTGGACTTCGGGGACGTGAAGGCGGTGTTCGATCCGATTTTCAAGTCGCTGGATCACCACCCGCTGCATGAACACGCGGAACTGGCTGATGGGGACACGACGACGATTGCGCGCTGGTTGCATGAGCGCACCCGTCGCGAACTGCCCCAACTGACCCGGGTCGACCTCTTCGAGTCCGAGGGCTGTGGCTCGCTGGTTGGCGTGGACTTGGCGGGACCTGCCTTACCGGTGTAAGACATGACGTACTCGGTCAAGGAGATCTTCTACACGCTGCAGGGCGAGGGTCTGCAGATGGGCATGCCGGCAGTGTTCTGCCGCTTTGCGGGCTGCAACCTATGGACGGGGCGCGAGGCGGATCGGGCGTCGGCGGTCTGCCGCTTCTGCGACACGGACTTCGTGGGGACCGATGGGACCCTGGGCGGCAAGTTCGAGACGGCCGAACGATTGGCCGACAAGATCGCGGCGCTGTGGCCTGAGGGCGATAGGCGACATCGGCTGGTCGTGGCAACCGGCGGCGAACCGCTGCTGCAGGTCGACCGAGCACTGATCGATGCGCTTCATGCACGGGAGTTTCGGATTGCGGTGGAGACCAATGGAACGATTGCTGCACCCGAAGGCATTGATTGGGTGTGCGTCAGTCCCAAGGCAGGAGCCGAGTGGGTGCAGCGACGGGGAGATGAACTCAAGCTGGTGTTCCCGCAGCCGGGGTTGATGCCTGACGCCTTGCCCTGGACGGAACTGCAGTTCGACCATTTCCTGCTTCAACCGATGGATGGACTGGAGGCCTCGCGCAACACGGCGAAGGCGGTGGCGTACTGCCAGGCCCATCCTCAGTGGCGACTGTCGCTCCAAACACATAAAATGCTTGGGATTCGCTAGTGCGAATCGACCGAGATCCCTGTCAACGTGTTGCTGCCCACTCAATTGCTTCAAGGAGGGTAGACGCAACGTGGTCTGCCACCCGTGCATCCTGATCGTCCCAGCGAGGCCTAAATCGACCTGGAACGAGCACGGTCTTGCAACCGGCACTGTGCGCTGGGACGATGTCGCGGTCCAATTGGTCGCCGATCACCACGACTTCCGCCTGTGTGAATCGCTGACGGAGTCGTTCGAACTGCGCCACGGTCTTTGGCATCTCCCAAATACTTAGCACGAGTTGAGCCAAATCATGCTCGGTGAGTGATCGACGCTGGCGCTCTAGCTTGCCCTCCGTCATTACGAAGACTGGCATTTCTCTGGAGCGCGCGAGTTTGAGTGCTTCGCGGACAGTGGGCAGAAGAGCTGGTGTGTCTGTCAGCGCTTGCGTATACGCCGCGAGCACTTCACTGACTTTTGGTTCGGAGAGCTTGTGAGGTAGTGGTCTGCCTCGGATGACAAGTTCCGCCGCGATAGCTGGGGCCGTGCCGCAGAGTCCTGCTCCGATGGCGGCCACTAACAACTGCGGCGGGTACTTTAGATGCAGATGATGCTTGAGGGCGATCGCCTGGTCGTACGACCGAACGAAGTCGAGGCGATCCGTTGCCGGACACATCCGTCCGGTGGCCTGCTCAGTTCCTTCCAACAGGCGCAATTGCGCGCGAGCGAATACCTCATTGGTGTCCCAGAGAGTATTGTCCGCGTCGACGACAAGGACATACCCGGGAGACGCCGCGGCAGCCTGGTCGGCTTCCTGGTTAAGAGCGTTGACGTATTGACTACCGCTCATAGATTGCGAGGACGTTTATGTCTTGGCCACGCTTTAGGGTACCGACAATACGAATGCCGTAGCGAGCGGCCCTACGGACCAGTTGGTACGCGAAGGTGCCGGTTGGGTACTCGCCCCTCGGTACTAGATGGAGGTGAGGCGGTTCGCTCAGCGTCGTGCTCTTTAGATCGAGCAAAGCTCTGAAGTCAATCCAGTCAAATCGAGATTTCTCATCGCCGGCAGCGGCCTCGATCGATCGCAGCACCACTTGCGAGTCGAAACGGTCGTGGACATGTTGCCAATAGGTTCGTCTCACCCTCGCCTGCTCTTCCGCAGGCATGCTGCTCCGTGGGTACTTCGGCCGTTCTTCGTCATCGCTTCGCTTCTCTCGCTGCGCAAGGAAGGCGTGGAGCAGTTCGCACCCTCTGCCATTGGTCAACTCACCGTACATTGGTATTAGCTTCGCGTCGTTGTCCAAGTCGAGCACAACCAAGGGACGGGGCCCAGCTCGGCTCAGTTCGTTCTCCATGTCTTCCCATGACTGCGACTGTTTGGGATCGTGCAAGCTTCGACCGACAACTAGGTCGCCACCAATCCAGTAGAGGCGACGGCTGTACTTTTGTGCGTATAGCGAAACCAGTTTCTCAAGGTAGCGCTCGCTGGATTTCACTGCAGTGTAGGTGTTCGTCCCACCGCTTGTACGACGACCAGAACCCTCTCCGGAAACCGATCCCTCGATGGCGGCCTTGGCCTTGGCCACGTCCAAGCCGAACAGGGAGAGCAGGGGCGGCACCTTCGCCTCCACCTCGGCTGACAACTTTGCGCTTCCTGCAACTTTGGCAGCCACTTCGCTAGTCGTCGTTTCTGATTGAGAGGCTAGTTCCACCTCCGGACGGAACACTGAATCGTACAGACGGTTGATGAGCACGTTATCGACAAAGAGGGGCGTGTCCGCCAGGAACCAGAAGCGCTCCAACGCCACGAGTCGCGCGTCGAGGTTAGAGCTTTCAAGATCTTGAGCCATAGCCTGCTTTCCTCTCAGTTTGCTCCAAAGAGCCCTGACCAAATTAATGATGCCTTGACCTGCTACTGCGGAGTTATCCCAACCGACATATTAGGTCTGATGTCCGTGCAGGAATTCGACCGCTGCAGCAACTAAGCTGGTGGTTCCTACCCCACGGGCCATGACCAAATTCTCCTTCTGACTGCTGGCCTTCACACAGTAGTAGGCGGCGTGCTTGCTGCATCGCCAGGCGAAGACAAACACATTGGCTTTATGGGCCAAGGCCTTGAGCCTATCGGTACAAACTTGGTCGGCGTTGGTGTCTATGACCCAGTGGGGATGTAGCGACTTCAAGATCTCCACGGCGCGCCGTGTGGCGGCTTCGTCCAGACTGTAGATCGCGACCCGGTAGGGTGTCCCGTCGGGCGCCTGCGTCTCCTGGTCGGCTAAAGGAGTGGCCTCGGGCAACTCGGGCGATTCGAGTTGGGCTTCCTTGGCCAGCAGACGTAGTTGGTGGATCTGCAGACGGTCCAGTCGGGAACTGAACTCCTTACACGCCTGGATGACCTGGGTGAGAAGCCTAAGCCGCGCGTCGGTATCGCGGACCCGCCGCTTGGACAACGTGTCACAGACATCGAGGGCCCAGCCCAGTGCATGTGGGGACCGAACTACCCCAAAGACCTTGGACACGGTGTCCACCGCCTGTCGATACGATGCGTCGTCACCGCTCTCAATGATGGTCACAAGGATCTGATGGATCAGTTCCTGGTCCGTTCGCTGAAACACATCACGCGCCCGAAGCGCTTCCAGCATCTCGAGGTAGACCGGCACCAGCAGCGGGTTGGGATCGATACGCTCGATGAACAACTCGTGCCACAGCGGGTAGAGCCGCTCGAGCAGAGCCGGGTCGTCGACGGCAAGGTGCATCAGACACTCGACGGCCACCTTGACTACGTCCCTGTGCGCCAACAGCGCTGTCGGTTCGACCGAACGCACAAACTCCGCCCAGCGTTCGACATAGCGCTCTTCGGGCTCGTCCGTCCAACGAACGAAGGGGGAGGCCTTCTCAGATGGTCCCGCAGGAGGGCGGTAGCTGGCGCGAAGATTCGCCAGGCGCGTGGCCGATGCCGACTCGACGCTCGACCGGACGGCAGTCTCCGAAGCGTCCAGTCGAGTCAAGACAGCTGCAGCCTTGTCGGGGTCGACCGACTCCCGCGCACACGCGATGAGGCCCCGCAACACGTCAACGCTGTCCGGCAGGACCCACAGCAACTCCCAAGCTCGGTCGAACTCCTCGTTCGCAAGTGCCGCCCGGGCGGCTTCAAAGTCAGCCGCTCGGGGTGACTTTGCGCATCGCTCGCGCACCAAAGCGTCGACCGCACCAAACGCGCCGACCGGCAGCCCCTTTAGGAGTCGCTCACAGACCGCCCATTGAGGCTCGTCCTGTAGCAGTTCGTGGAGCACAAAGGCTTTGAGAACCGAGGGGCGGCGAGAGGTACGGCGGGTCTTGAAGAGCGGCAGAGCCGGTATGCCGATCTCGGTTCGGAACTGATCAAGAAGTGGTTCGAGCGTGGGGCCAGCCTCGAACGCCTGAGCGTGCTCGCGGTACAGCGCCTCCATCACATCGCCGTACGTCTCGGGTGGCAATTGAAGGTGAATCAACCTCGGCAGCAGCGGATGCTGAGAGATGGCATCCCAGCGCTCAAAGGCAGCGGCCAACCGAATCTCGAGGTACAGGCGGTTCTCTGCCGAGACCCCGAACCTCTCGCGCAGGGCCGCCATGGCGGCCTGGGCAGCGACTTCATTGCGTGCCAACAAGGCGCGATCGAACGAGGCGCGAAGCTGGTGAAACGTACTGGGTACGTACGACGGAGTCCGTGGGCGGCGGCTGAGCAGGTCCTCATAGAGTCGCCACTGGTTCAACAGCCGGGTGTCGCTGCGCGGATCAGGCGAGTCGAGGCGGAAAGAAAGCCAGCCTGCCGCTTCGATCAGAGGCAGTGCATGCTGGTCCGCCGTGTCCAGTGGCCGGCTCTGCGCCCTCTCCTCGGCAAAACTCGGCCCAATGAAGGCGCGCACTTCGTCCTGGAGCGCGCGCAGCATCTGCATCGAACTGGCACAGACAAACCAAGCCGTCGGTCCAGCGGCCGCTTCCCGGAAAGGTAAGAGCACGCCTCGGTCAACAGCGCCCGAAGCATGGCCCTTCAAGCAGGTCTGCAGCGCGCTCTGCGCCTGCGGATCGTCACTGATGGTCGCGCAGTTGCAGCGGTTGGGCGACGCAAAGAACGCGGCTTGCAGTGCCGCAGCCCGCTGACGGTGGACAAGGGTGTCAGTGCTACTCATAGAGGGCAAAGTGCACCCGGGCTGCAGCGACTTGCTCAGGATCGAACGAGACCGTCACGGCCTCTTCGTTGAGCGCCACACCGCTTTCTGTCAGATTCATCGAGCCGTCGATCAGAACCCGGTCTGTCCAGACGCCTTTGGTGTGCAGCAACGCATTGCGATCGGCCCAGCGCAGTTGATCGAGCAGACCAGCATCCCCGAGAGCTTCTTGAATGCGACGCTTGAAGACTCTGTTGTGATCGTCCGGACGGGTGTGGATGTGCAGTGTGGTGCCGTTGGCAGCGATGGCCACCAAGACCTCAACCAGACGAATCTCACGCTTCGCCCACTCGGGATTGAGGGTGGCGTACTGGCCGATTTGACTGTCGAAGACGACGATGTTGCTTATCCAGGGCGCGACGATGAAGACTTCTTTGCTGGGCGCCAACAACTCCTGGGCGAACACCATCGTCAACACTTCCCTGACGGCATGCTGCGAAGTCACCGCACCCTTGTAAATCTTGCGGGTACCGCTCATGCTGTGGCCTCCAACTCAAAGTGGAGGGCCACGGATCCCATTGCACGGACCACGGATGTCAGGCGAGGATAGACATTCAGGTACTCGAGCTGTACGGGCACCGTGGCGGCCAGGCAGATCACTCGCTGGATCTGCGCCGGGTCGGGGCCCGCCGAAACGACTGCCTGACCGGTTTGCTTGAGTTGCTGGTGCAGTTGCTCCTGCAGATCGGCGGCATCGGCGGCCAAGGCACGTTTGGGTGGCGACAGCCACGGTGCCAACAGGAGGCGGTCCGTAGTCATGGGCCTCTCGGCGAACCGCTCTGTGACCGGCAAGGCATGGGCCCGCAGTCCGTGGCCCCTGGCCCAGAGCACGCCCAGCAGCATGCTGAACCGCCAGGTCACGAGTTGAGCGGAAGGCACTTGGAAGTCAGCGGCCGCAAATGCCGCATCAATACGGGGGTCTTGGCTGAACACGGCGCACATGACGCGTGCATCGACTTCGACACCCAGTCGCCCCTCCAGGGCCTCCCAAGCCTGCAGCAACTCCGCAAGGAGTTGGTCCAGATCAGGAGGGCTGTTCGGACGAAGGAGTCGATTGCTGATCGCTGAAACGTAGCCGTGGAACACACCGTGGCCTTGGGCCGCCAGGAACTGTCGCAAACACAGCAGGCTTGCCTGAGCCTCTTGGGTGGACGATGCCGAGCGGACCGCCTGGGTTGCATCGATCCAGGCGGTCTCGGGCGTCGGGCCTCCGATTCGCTGGAGATAGTCCTGCAACTGGATGTCGATCTGCTCAAACTCCGAGGGCCCCAGCGCGGCTTCAATGCGGCGGTAGAAGTGATCCATCCGAGTGGCCATGACCTCAACCACCTGTTCGATGAGTCCGTTGCCGCCCGGGTTGGCCTCCGAGATCCACAACTGGACTTCGGCTCGCTCCTTGCCCTCCTCCGTTGGACCTGGATCGGTGTCGACCATGAGGTCGTCCGGGTCCACCTGGGGGCAAGCTTGCTGGATGGCGTCCATGAAGGCGGCCGCAAAGGTCTGCAGTTGGGCCCGTCGGAGCCAGTCATCCCAAGCGGCATCGATGGGCTCGGCCAGGATCTGGTGCGCCAAAGTGGCGAGGGCGTCGCGTGTCACAGCGTCAGCAAACGCGTCGGTCAACTTGGAACGGAGGCGGGGTTCCCTTCCCGGTACTAGGTGGTCGTCGTCGTCAGGCGCATCTGGGGACTGGAAGATCGTGACCAGGACGTCCCGCAGTCTGGGTTGCTCAGACGGTTGTCGCAGCCGGTCAATCGCCTGCCCCAGTGAGAGCTCGCGCTCCTGAGCGAGTGCTACCGCAGCCACCTTGAAGATCTGGGCCAGCCAACCTCGAAGGAAGACGTTGCCCACCGTGCCGGCCAGCGCCGGGCCATGCTGAGCTTCCCATTGAAAACGCGCGCTGCGGGCGGCGCGGAGAATGGAGGCGCCCTCCTGCAGAAGAGTTGCGCTCGGGGAAGCTGGGAGGTTCATGTGGAGGCACAGTGCGTCGGCCTCGACTTCGAATCCGATGCCGCAGGGCTTGCCCCCCTGGGTAAAGTGCCACAAGGCTGCGTGGTCGACTGTTTGGTTGCCTGTCGCCACGCGCAGATTGACGCTGGAGGCCACGGCGTACCGTCGCACCGTAGCTGCCGACTGGCTGGCGTGGGTGTGAACAGAGACGCGCTGCACCAGTCGGGCGATGCCGACTCGGTCCGAAGGAGCGTCGAAGACATTGCCCACGCGACCCCCAAACAGTTGGGTCCGCCAGATCAGTCGCGCGTTGGAGGTGTCACGCAGCTCCGGCCGCCGTGGGGGCGAGACAAGTCTGATTGCCACGGGGCGAAAGGCAGCGCACGCGCTCACCTGTCCGCTTTCGGAACGATGAAAGTCGAACTGGGGATCGAGGTCGTACCAGCGTGTGACGTCGACCTCACGAGCCGTCGTCACGGCCGCGAGATCGGCAGCGAGCTCAGCGTCCGAAAGTCCGATCCACAACGGCTGGTCCAGACGACGGGAGACCTTGCCCGGGGCCAGTTCGTTCAAGGCCTGCAGCACGGGCAGGGCCACGTCATCGAATGGACCGCCCTGAAGCTGGACCTCCGGCAGAGACAAGTCCGCAAAGAGCGTTCCCGGCATGAACTCGGGAAGCGGGTGGCTGTTTCGTCGGTCGGTGGCCGGTTGGCCATGGGAACGCCAGTTGGTAGCCAAGCGTCTCAAGGCGGTGGGCACGACGGTCAGCAACAGCGGGCGCGGATGCTCCCACAGCAGGGTGTCCACCTCCTCGCGCGAAAGGGCCAGCGCTTGAACGAGAAAGCGTGTGAGGTCTTCTAGTTTGGCTGGATCCCTGAGCAGGTTGACCAGCTGCTGCGTGAGGTAGGCTCGACGCAGGCGATCCTGCAGCCAGTTGCTACCAGCAAACTTGTGTTCGCCTGCAGGGCCGATCCGAATCGCCTCACTCTTGACTGCTCTCCACTGACTCGCATTCAGCGGAAAGCTCGACTTGTTCTGCTTGATCTGGTCCTCTGCCGGACGCGACCAGCCCTCCAAGCGTGTGGACTGTGGTCCAGACAGGTCCCGCCACACTGAACCTGCAGGCTCGCCTTGCTGCATGGCCACGCCGAGATAGTCGATCAGAGCATTGGCCGCCTGCATACGCCGGATGTAGCGGTTGCTCAGGGGCAGTTCACGGGGCGGCAATTCAGGGTCGAAGAACTGTTCGTATGCCTGATAGGCCAAGCGATCGCGGCCGTAGTCGGACAGCACCATGATTGTCCAGGGGCGCATATGACGCGTACGGCCTGCCCGGCCCTTGCGCTGCAGGAACTGCGCCATGTCTCGAGGGGCCTTGTGCTGCAGGACGACTCCGACTGCCGGGTCGTCATAGCCCACCTCCAGCGCCGCGGTAGCGACGACGATTTCGGCGTCGTGGCTGACACCGGTATCGAGCGCCGTGGTTCTCTCCACGCGATGCCGGGTGGACAGTACATGGCCATTGGCTTCGAGAGCCCTCCAATCTTGCCCCCCCTCATAGCGGCGCAGGCTCCCACCGGCGCGGCGCAGGTGGGCCAGTCCGCCGTTAGGGTGCCGGCGATTCGCGGGGTGACCCTGTTCGGAGCGGCCTTCCGCATCCCGGAGGTCATAGAAGAGCCGGTTGGTCGCGTCCAGCTGGTCTGTGAAGGCGAAACTGCGCCAGCCAGCAAACGGCTTGACTCCCTTGGTGAAGCTTTCCCGGGTGTCCAGCAGGCGAGAGGCGAGCATCATGGCCTGGATCGATGTCGACAGGAGCGCGGCCTGAGATACAGGGTCGCCTCTCAAGGCCAGCATGTACTCGGCGCCCTCATTCACCATGTGGTCAGGATTTGGTGCAATCTCCTCGACAACACTGCGGTCCAAGCCGACCAGCGAGGCAAAGAACGCAGGCCCATCGGCGATGGTCGCGGACAGCCCGACAAACTGGGTCTGACGGCGACTCAGGTGCGACCACCGCCGTAACAAGTGAGCCGTCTGCGCACCAAAGGTCCCTGTGTAGAGGTGCACCTCGTCCAGCAGCATTAACGCCGGCGCCATTGAGGCCCTGGGCCCAAGACCAAAGAGGTGTCTGATCTGCGAGTCGGCGAGCCGCTGGTTCATCATCTCCACAGAAGTGAAGAGGATGTCGGGCGGGTCCTCGATCATCGACCTGCGGGTGAACCGCAGGTGCAGCGATTCGACGACGTGCCCACATGTGACGCAGGTCAGGCGGCCCTGGCTCTCAGGGCCGCCTGCGCCTGCCAAACGCAGGCCTCCGCCACAGCCCGGCTGCGGGCAGCGAAAAAGGGGCACTCGCCCCGAGTCTTCTGCCACTTCTTCTCTATCGACTTCAGCGTTTCAGGGGTGTCCCCGTAGAGCACGCCGATGCTGAGCGTGGTCCCAACCTTGCCCAGATCCGCATCAAACTTGCGCGACTGTTCGTAGACCTCGGCGAGTTGGTCCTTCAGGAGTTCGTTTCGGGGGTATAGCGCCAGGACCCGAACTCCGCGAGCGCCGGGTTGGGCTCTTCGCTCAGCTGCCAACCACGATAGCGCTGGCAAGTAGAAGGCAAGCGTCTTGCCGCTACCCGTTCCCGCAGACACCAGCGTGCCTCGTGCGCCACGGCCCGTCAGGCCTTCAAGAATGCGGGCAGCCGCGTCGATCTGGAAGCGCGCGAACTTCCAATGCGGGCTGCCGCCATCGAACCACGTGGCAACGGCGGTCAGCACTCTGGGATCGGACACGCGCGCCGCAATGATCTCCCGTGACGCTGCGGTCGTCAGATTGCGCGCGGGGTACTTCCGAGGGCGCCACAGCAAGCGGTAGTCGGCCACCAGGGTGGCGGCACTCACCCAGTCCGGTCCCTCGTGCTGGCGCGGGAACATCTGGCGCAGGCGGGCAAACAAACGAACGCCTTCAGCCATGCGTGTCCGAAACCTCGGCGGTGTTGCCGGGCGTCCGGGAACAGCGAACAGGTGCCCGAGTTCGATCAGGCGTTTCTGGAGCGCAGCTTCCGTGTCGATCGTGCACTTCGGATCGGCGGCAATATCCTGGCGTTCGTTCAGGACATCTCTCAGCGTTTCCTCAACCTCCGACTCGCTCAGCGCGCTGTCGACCAAGCCCCAGACCAGAACGCGTACTTCCAGTCGCTCCAAGCGATCAAGAGCCGCTTCGGCCAAAGCCAGGTCGGGTGCAAGACTCACTGTTGGGCACTCCGAACGCGGAAGCGATCCAACTGCCCTTGCTCGCCAAGCCACTTCGCGACCGTCGGGGTGACGTGCGCGAGGGTCGCGGTGCCTGCATAGATGGCGTCATAGAATGCCTTGACCTCATCCGGCAAGTCGAATGCAAGTCGAGCGAAGGCCTGTCGACACGACGTCACATGAGCAGAGATCTGCACGAGGTCGTCATGGGATCGGGGGAGTTCCAAGCGTGCGATCGCCGCAAAGGCGGCGTAGCTGTCTTGATAGGCCCGCAGCGCATGGTCGTTGGAGGGCGTCGGCGGCGTCCGCGAGCGTAGGGTGGTCGGACTCTCCAGGGTGCCGAGTTGCTCCAGATGGGCGCGCCAAGCCTTGCGCCCCGCTGCATCGAGTTCCTCTGCGAGGCCTTGGCAGGCGTTGAGCAGGCGCGTCCAAGCCGCATCGTGGGTGAGTTCCTTGATGTCCTCCTTCTCGAGGAGGCGGGACAGCACCTTCTGTGCATTCTGGCGAAGCGCGCCTCTCTTCGAGGCCACCGTTGCCGCATCTTGGCTCGAGAGGGTCAAGGGTGCGGTCTGGGTACGCAGACTCATTAGCTTGGAGTGCCGAGCCTGCCACTCACCGGTGCGCTGCTGGACGTGCTTTAGGTCTGTGGCAAGTCTTTTGGCCTGTGCCAGCGACTTGATCTTGGCTTCCAAGGTCTGGCAACGCTGCACGAGAGTGGTCATTGCCCGACCTCCTTGGTGATCGACTCGAGATCAGTCTGCAAGCCTGTCAACATGGCCCCGATGTCCGCGCCGCCAAGAGTGCTCAGCTGCGAGTCGGCCGCCCGATCCAAATCCGGCAAGACCCTGTCGAGCAGCGCCAAGGCGTCGCTGATAGCAACGAGTTGCCGCATGTTCAGTGCTGACCAGGCCAGCAGACGTGTCTCGATCGATGACTCTGGGTCGGGCTCCTTGAACGCCAGTGCCTGACGGATCAGTTGGCGGGCCTCTTCAGCGGACAGCGTCTCGACCGCCCGCTTGGATTGCTCAAAATTGCCGGACTTGATCAAGGCAAACAGGCCGGCCTTTTGGGCTTGCTGAAGTTGTTCCAGCAGTTGTGTAGCAGGGCCGGCGCCCTCCCAATCACTGAGACGCTCGCGAATCGCAAGCAGGACGTGGGTCGTCGCCGCTGAGTATCGCTTCAGGAGTCCTTCGACGCGGGATGCATTGAACATCTCATCCGCGGCGGTCTTGAAGTCTCCCAATTGCGTGCTGATGAGCATCGTGCCGGCTTCTGGCAACGGCTGACGCCAGGCAGACTTGGTTCGTCTGAGGTCGATGGCCTGCACGGTGTCGCCGTCACCTTGGAAGCACCCTAAGGACCTGGCGACGATCGTGGAGACCGTAGCGCGGGCAGCTTCGGCACGGCCGATTACTCGGGCGATCATCGCGGCGGGTTGGGTATCCGCAGCGTCAGGCTCCCAGGGCGGTTGAATCAGACCGGCGAAATAATCAGACAGCGGGGGCGTACGGGGCTCGACCGCGTGACTCAAGCGCAGCAGGAGCGCCTGACGGTGAAGGAGTTTGAGGGCGACGCCGGCTTGCTGCTCTGCCGACGTGGTGTGCCAGGCAACGGCCTGTGCCTCGATGCGATCGAGCAACTGTTGAGCAATCGGGTAGTCCGCTTCGGCGTTTGTGTAGTCCCACGACTTCTTGTTTTCGCTCCAACGCTCCAGCGCAGCCAGGCCCGCCAGCAGCACGGGGTCCAGCGGTCTTGCTTCGGCGGCGACCACGAACTTCGGCTCGTTAGTGGGATTACCAACGCTTGCATACGGCAACCAGAGGTGAGCAATCTCGATCGACCTAGCCTTGAGACGGTATACGGACCACTCGATTCGATCCTTCAGGGCTTCAGCCAGCAACTTGCGAACGCGCAGTGCCGACTTCTGATCGATGCTGCCTAGCGACCAGGAGTTGAGGTACCCCAGTTCGGGTGCCGGGGTGGAGGCTGGAGGAGGAGGCTGCGGCGATACGGGCTGCGCTACCGGTGCCTTAACAGAGCCCTGGCCAACGCCTGAGGCCGCTCCTGCCACGTTTCCAAGTGGGGTGTCGAAGGGCCAGGGGAGGTCGAAAGCCTCGAACACGCCCTTGGCGGCCCGCGGCGCATCGCTGAGGTTGCCTGGATTGCCAGCCCAGTAGTCCAGCACGGGCGCGAGCCGCTCGAGTTGCTCCCGCGGCATCCCGCGGGCCTTGAGCGCGATCTGCACGGTCGCGTTGGGAGCGGCCCCTTTGAAGTTGGCCGGCGGAAAGGCCCTGCTCTCGTACAGCGATCGATGCGACAGGGTCTGGCGCAGGACCGTGTCGATGAAAGCACGGGGATTCAGGCGAAGTTCGCCGCCAGGGCTGAGCTCGCGGCGTGCGATCGATTCAATGGCGAGGTCAGACAGGGGGAAGAGCGGGTAGCCCTGGGGGCTCGCGCCAAAGGCCGAGAGTCTGTGAAGGTCGTCGTCGGACAGTTCTGTGGGGAACGGTTTGACCCAGCCTTCGATTTCGCCGGCCGGATTGACCTCGAACTGCTTGCGCAGGGCTTCTGCTCCCCAGCGAGCGGCATTGAGATACCGGCCTGCCAGCGACACCATCCGATCGATGATGGCTTGAGGCGTAGCCGCCGTATTGGGGATCAGCCACTCTTGTTTGGCACGCGTCAGGATGGTCTGCCGGCTGGGCAAGAAGCCGTCGGTGACCGCCAGGGCTGTCCGGATGGGGGCCCGCACGCGCACCCCACCGTGATCGCTTTCCGCGATCATCAGGTTGAGGAGAGGCTGCTGGATGCCCGCCAGGGCTGCGAAGTCCTCGATCAGCAGCACCAGTTCCTTACCCTCCTTGAGCAACTGCTGGCGGATGCCGTCGACAATTTCCTCGATCGTGCGCTGCCCCAGAGCCCGAGAGAACTGGAAGACATCCCGCAGAGCCGGATCCAGGGCTTCCTGAAGGATCTCGGCAGCCAGAGGCCGACTGGCGCCGTCGTTGCGAGTCAGCTTCTGCAGCGCTGCCTGAACCGTGCGGCGAATGCCATCGGGTATATAGGACTCCGGCGGATCCAGGTCGGCCGGCACGAAGCGGCGCTGCTCTCCGGTCTGCTGCTCGCTGCCCCCTTCGATCGTCTGGCGGACGATGCGCTCGAGGGGGGTGCGAAACCATTGATCGAAGACCTCGGGCTCGCGGATCAGGTCCCGCAATACACGCGTCAGGTCTAGTCGCTCGCGCAGTTTCCGGTCTTCGCGGTCGGTAGCCTGCAGCGAGGCCATGCCCTCGTCGAACCTCTGCTTAAGCACGAGGCTGATTGCCGTGCACAGCATTTCGGCTGCGTCACTGGGTCTGAGGTGATCTACCGTCTGGCTGAGTTCAGCCAGCAGCTTCGAGTAGGCCTCGCCCTGCAGCGGTTGCAGGATGCGCTCGACGACCTGGCGCAAGCTCGCAGTCTTGGGCACCAGAACGATCACCAACTGGTCGCGCCTGGGATGACGTTGCAACTGCGCATACAGCCAGCGGACAAGGTGGGACTTACCAACACCCGACTCACCGGTGATGGCCACCAGCACGGCGCTGCCGTCGCTAGCGTCTCGCATGAGGGACGCCAGCAGATTCGCCTCGGTAGCGGGTCGCTCGACCGCGCCATTGGCCGTCCGCGTGATCAGCGGTCCGGGTTCATGAACCGCCAGCAGCACCGCGTCGTCGACGACCTCGGCCTCGGTCCGGATGCACTCGGCGATGTTTTGTGGGCTGGGCCAGAAGTCACTGAGTGAAGTCATTGCGCCCCCCTGCGCGGTCGTTTGACCCAGGTGTAGCGATGGCTCGTCTGCGGTCCATCCCTGCCCGTCAGGAGGATGCTGCTACCCACATCCGCGCGAGAACTGAAGTTCAGGGTCTGGTTGACCATCAAGCAATGGAGGGCCCGTGACAACGAAGTCGACAATTGGGTGGCCTGCAAAGGCGGCAGTGCGTTGTCCCTCAACTTGTCCAACACGGCCTGGCGATAGCGGCCTCCGTCAATCACAGGCAAGACTTGGGCAAGCTTTTCGATCAAGTCTCTGGCTGGCATCTCCTCGCCGGGGCCGATGCACTCCGGCACAACCTCCGAGATGGCCAGTGTCGGATCGATATCGATCGCTTTGGGGTGACGGACGAATCCAAGAAAGTACCCCCAAGCCTTTAGTCCAACGACTCGCGCTTCGTTCTGCATCAAGGTCAGGTCTGTCCCGGAGATGTGGTCATTCGCGAGCGAAAACAGGTTCTCAGCACCCTGGCGGTACACGTCCAAGGCCAGCATCCAGGCCAATGATCGAGTCAGATCCGCCGCTCGGGCCTCTTCGCGGGCCCACAGGTCTCCATTGTTCGCTTCAGACAGCGCAACATGGCGAGCCTCCATCCGAACTGCCCGAACGATGTCGACCTCGCCTTTCATGTCGGTCGGAGGGGGTCGGTGAAGGGACAGTACCTTCGTGTCGGGATCCTCATTGAAGAGGCCCAGGTCGGTCCAGCGATTCAGAGTGGTTTTGGCGAGTCGCGCGTCTTTGACCACCGACTCCGGCGCAACCGCTTCAATCAACTTAATAGCGGTCATCGGCGCGCGTGCCTTGGCGATGGCCGCGTAGAGCACGACCAGTATGTTGGGCAGACCGTCGCTGGTAAGGTTCAGCAGGCTCATGGATTCAGGATCTGTAGGAAGTCCCTGGCCACCGTGTAGGGCGTGGTATCAATCAGTCGGCGCATCGGGTGATGGGGATGGGGCAAGTCTGCCGGAATCACCAGGATCTCCAATTGGGCGGGTGACAGCTTCAGGTGATTCCAGAGTTCAGCGGTGTCATTCTGGGTCCAGATCAGGATCCGCACTTCGCCCTCGCCTGAGGTCAGATGACGCAAGGAGTCCGGTAGGATCGTATCGAAGAAGGTCCGCATCCTCTGTTCGGTTGGGATGCTCTGCTTTACCAGGGGCGCGCTTGTCGCGGCGAAGTCGGGGTCCCATGCGACTGTATGGCAAGCCACCAGAGGCGCCAGTGCCGCGAGCAGTTGGGAGCAAGTCTGCGTGAAGTCCTTGTCTCGTGGTGCGGCGATCATCAGCAGGTTGCCCAGGGCTCGCATCTGAGTCATCCGATCCAGGGCGACCAGCGAACGAGGAGCGAACGCCGGCAGACGTGCAGCAACAGGCGCTGCATAGTGAACGGTCTCGCGACGGTTCTCCCAATGGAAGGCACATCCACCGCAGCATGTCGTGACCGGGACCCACGAATCTCCGCGGACCGAGTACATCTGGTTGAGGGCCACGGAGATCTCCAGGCGACCCGCGGCCACATCTCGCATGGCATTCAGGCCTCGCAGCGACGCCCGTCGGACTTCGTCACGCGCACGTGCCATCTCGCTGGCAAAAACGCCGGGATGCCGATGGCCATCGCTCAGGATCCGCACCGCCGCACGAGTGGCATCGCTGAAGTTGAGCGGGGTCTCGTCCTCAAGCACCTGATTAGATTGCATCGCAACCAACTCGATGAGTTGGGCTCGGGCCATGAGTGTCAGGGCGCGAACACTCCAATCCACGCTGGCTTCTGACTTGACCTGAAGATGGTACGGCAGTTGCGTCAGATCGACCCAGTACACCTCCGGGATCGTGAGGTGAGGTTGGGCTGCATCGACCATGCTGCTCCAGCGCTCGAAGGCCTTCTCATCGCCGATCAGCTTGGGCCATGCCAGACTGATGGCCTGCTCTTCGTCGCTGGGGGTGTGAAACAGCAGCGCAGCACCTGCCCTACCGTCTCGGCCTGCCCGCCCGACCTCCTGGTAGTACCGATCTAGAGACTCCGGCAAGGTGGCATGGATGACGGTCCGAACGTCACTCTTGTCCACGCCCAGGCCAAACGCCGACGTGGCCACCATGGCGTCAAGTTCGTTCGATCCCCAAGCCTCCAGGAGTCGCTTGCGTTCATCGGGAGGTGTTGCGCCCGTGAACTTGTTCACCCGCCTCATGCCTGCCTGGCGTAGTCGCTGCAGCCAGGAGTCGGCTTCGTCGGGTCGCGTGACATACAAAATGAAGGGCCTTGGGGCCAGTTGAACGGCCTCCAGCACCCGATCGACCCGATCCGGATCAGCACAAGGCAAGGTCGCATACCGGATCTCCGGGCGCAAGTGCACCGCAGAGACCACATGGACCTGGTGCACAGGGCCGAACAACTCTCGCAGGTCTCTGAGCGTGGTGTCAGTCAGCGTGGCTGAAGCCAGAACGACGCGGATGCCGTTGTGACTGGCACGGGATCGCAGCATGCGTATCAGTGCGGGGAGCAACTGGAACGCCGGGCGGAATCCGTTGCCCCAACCAATGACCAGATGGGCCTCGTCAATGAAGACCCGATGCAGGCGGGCCTGCGATGCGGCCTGCTCTAGGCCCTCTCGCAGGCTGCCGACAGCGAACTCGGGCGAGGCGAATAGGATCGGTTGCGTGCCTTGCCGGATCGCTTGGTGGACCTGGGCCCGCTCCTCCTTGGTCAGACCGCCATGAAAGGCCAGTGGCGGGATTTCCCGGTGAGGAAATCGCCGCCGCAACAACTCCTTCATCCGCGCAGCCTGATCCAAGGCAAGTGCGACCGTGGGCACGATGGCCAGCGTCATCTGACCTTCCTGCTCGACTAAGGGGGGCAAGTGCGCCAGCAGGCTCTTGCCACTGCCCGTCGGCAGGTTGGCAATGAGCGTGTGCCCTTCGGGCAGGTGCAGCAAGGCACGCACGGCTTCTCGCTGTCCTTGTCCTGTGTAGTTGGGCAGGCCCATAGACTCGAAAAGCACGGGGTCGGCGGCGACCTCGTGTCGGGGGCGAGACTGGATGGCCTGAAAGACGTCGTCAAACAGGTCGGCCTGCGTGTCAAGGAAACCCAGACGGGGCCATCGCGGTTGCACATTGAGCGAGGTGGGGCCAGGCAGTACCTCGAATTGCGCTCGCCGCCACTGGTCTGTGGTGGGCCATCCGTCGCTGAGAGGCACTCGCAGCCAAGGTGCCTGGCCATCCTGTGGCGCAACGCGTAGCAGCACATGCCGAACCAGGGCGATGCAGTCGGTCCCGGAAACCGAGGCCGGGTGCCGACCCATCGCCAGGAGCACTTGTCTCAGTCGCTCAAGGAGCGGGTCCCTCGCGGGAAGGGTCGGCACCGCGAGTGCAGGCCACTGGCTGCACAGGTTCATCAGTGCTGCGACGTCAAAGTCACCGCCGTCCGCTGAGTTCATTGGACGAACGGCGCGCTCGCCGACACGAAAATGGCGCCAGCGACGTCTGTGCGTACAGAGGGCACCCGAATCGCATCGTTCAGGCGTGCGAACAACACCTCTTCATCGTCCAGGTCGCGCTGTTCCATGACCCGCGCCACACCCGTGAGCCGAGTCAGCCGAGATTCGATCTGTGCAACGCGCGTCGCGTGCTGATTCCTCAAAGAGGCTAGGCCTCGGGCCCTTTGCTGGTGAACGAGATCGTGGCCGTTGATGTAGGCCAGAGCGCTGGCTGCGGCGTTCTGACAGTGGCGCTTCCACTCTAGCAACCACGGCACCGAGTCGATTTGCATCTGTAACGTCTGCCACCGCCGGGGATTGAGGTTGAAGTCACGACCGCGCAGGTGATCCGAGTTGCGATATTCCTCCAAAAGAACATCTGGGGGTTGCAATGTGGCGCCATCCGCCGCACTAACCCACACGGTGTAAAACTGGGGCGCGAAATGCTGCTCCGCTCTGCGCTTCAGGGCACGTACGGCGTCATCGTCGGACTCTGTGAGGTTAGGCTCAACGACAAAGTCAAAGCGAAACCAAAGATCACACCCGCTCGCGTCACGCGCTTCGAAAGCAGGCCGACAGCGCCACATTGCAAAAGCCCGTCCGCGATCGTCAGACTGACAGAACGTCGTCAATGACTCGACCAGCGGATCGCCGTATCTGAGCGATCGGAGCCCTCTTGATTGCCCTTGCTTTGACATCACGGTGTGACGACTGTAGGCGTAGGGATACGTGAGGGGCGATCTCGCCGTGCTGTGTCGTGACTCGGTATCAATGGTTCCAAGGAATTGACTGACAAAGTCCGGCAGAGACAACAGAGTCTGGCGGCTGTTGTCGCGGGTGTAGTTAAGACGGAACACCCGCTCGCCTTCAGGCAGGCTTCCCGTCCAAGCTTCAGGGCGACTATGAAACAGCAGCGCATTGAAAGCAAAACCATCAAAAGCGGATCGCCAGTCCCGCCACTGGCTATCGGCCTCTTGTAGGTGTTCGAATTCCTCGCTCTGGGGATCACCCATGGCGTCAAGGCTGTCTTGCTGGTCGATGCGGCGCCGCTCCCGCGCGGCCCAACCCGTGGAACCCGCCAACTGGTCCCGCCACCGCAGCAATCCGCCAACGCCTTCGTTGCACCAGTCTTGAACAGCTGTCTTGAGAGTACCTTCGACCAGGTACTGAAGGCTGGCTATTGAAACGTTGAAGACCTGCAGGCCCTCCGCCAGGCACTCGACCCACGCCACTTCCGCGGCATCGTCCCTGCAGACCGGAGCCAAGGATCGGATCGCATGGCCTACGCCAAAACGATCTAGACGTCCAAGGCGTTGCTCGATTCGATTGGGAGCGGGCGGAAGGTCGTAGTGGAAGGCCACTTTGTGGCCACCATGCAAATTGAGGCCCTCCTCGGCTCGGGCATCACAGACCAGCACCCGGCATCGATCCGGTTCGCTGAGAAACCGGCGCCAAGCCTCACCCTCCTCTTCCTGATCGGTGTCGGTTTCGTTGGCGGTGAAGTCGTGCCGAAGCACCTCCACAGTCTCGCTCAGTGCAGAACTTAGCGACGCGGTCAGCCGATCCGCTGTGCCGGACTCATCGCAGAACACCACCACTTGAACGCCAGGCGTCGACAGGCAGTCGCGAATGGCCGCGTGGGTGACCTGATCTCGTTCTCCGGCTTCGTCGGCGCGGCGCTTAAGCTCGTCGGCCTGTTGCGCCAGATCCCGAGCGCGCGTGTCGTAGATGCCCAGGGCCACGAGCGTCTTTTCAAGCGAGTCTGAACTCCCTGCGTGTACGGCGCTCGAGAAGAGAGCCTGAGTTGCTACTGGCGCTTCGTTGGCATTCAACAGGTAGACACGCAAGTCGTCGATCACCCGGTGGCGCTCGGATTGCCAGCGGCTGGCGTAACCCAGCGTCTGAAGTCCCTTGCGCTGCGGGGTGGCCCAGGGAACCGCCTTGCGGCGGTTGCGGAGAACCCGTCGGTGCAGCTTGTAGGTCTCCGAAAGATGCGCACGAAGATCGCCCAATGCAGCCAAAAAGTGCTCGTCATCCTCCTCTGGTAACGACTGCACGATGGGCCGTAGGGCGTCAACGCGCTTCATGAGAGTCGAGTCGTCGCCGAAGGTGTCACGCAATCGGTCGAGGTCGTCCTCCATGGCCAACACGTTCTCAGGTTGAAGCGACGCTGCAATCTCCGCCACTAATTGCCGTGATTGCACGCGCCGCTCGAACCCCGCCAAGTCGTCGAGCGGAAAGACGACCGGGTCGAGAAGATGGAGGATCCGCAAGAAGCCCTCCGTGTCTGCGAGCACTGGTGTGCCGGACAGCAGAAACAGCCGAGGCACCGATGGCGCATGCCTGCGCAGCAGTTCGTACAGCGGGTGAGCGGTATCGGCGGACTTGCGAGACAGGTGATGGGCTTCGTCGATGACGACCATCCCCGCCATCTGGATTCGCTCGTTGACACCACTCAAGTCATCGTTGGAAACGATCCAAACGTGGTCGTCGAGCCAGTCACGCAGTCCGAAGCGCTGAATGAGTTCGTTGCGCCACTGCGTCACCAGCGACGGTGGCACGATCAGCAGAACATGCGCGTCGGCGACGTCCAGGGTGTACTGGCGAATCAGCAGTCCAGCCTCGATGGTCTTGCCCAAACCGACCTCGTCGGCCAGCAAGTAGCGCTGAACGGGGTCCTGCAGTACCTTTCGCACGACGTTGAACTGATAGTCAGCCAGTTGGACCGACGAGGACAGCAGTGCGCCGATGCCGCGGCAAGCGGCCCGTTGGGCAGTTACAGCGCGCACGAACTTTGATCGAGCGGCCGCGAAGAGTGGAGTTTCAGTGACTTGGCGGATCAAAAAATCCGTAGGGTTGGCAATAGGTTTGCGCCAACGCACCTCCAGATCTTCTCTAGGCACGTTGGCAACAACCTTGTTCGGGAATGCCACCAAACACGTCGAGCCCTCGCCGTCGACGATCCGACCCACTTGCCAGCGACCGGTGTCCTGATCTCGACGGAAGACACGAGTCTGCTGCGGTAACGAAACGACTCGCACCTCCGCGACGTGGGCACTGATCTGGTGTGCCAGATCAGTGCCTGGCACGTCGAAGTAGGCGATAGTTGCCTTCTGGTCAGACACATCGACTAGTTTGCCAACCCCAAGCCTTCGCAACGGTTGGGTTGAGACGATAACAAACGCCCCAACAACACTCCTGTTGACGGTAGTCACCAAACAGATCTCCCCGATCTTTCTAGTTACTGTACAAGACTAGCCTTGGGAAGTCAGGCCCTCAAGTCGATGGGGCCCCACCGGTTCAATCCACACGAGAGTGCAGAACGGAACGGCGACTACAGATTGTGTTTGGGATGTACATCCCGTGATTGAGTGCGGGCCGATCATGACTCCCGAACCCGATCCGCGGTTGGTCTCGACCAGGCCGACGGTCGACCAGGGGTAGGCGGTGTCGCGGAAGGCGCGCCGGTCATCGCTGCCGAACAGCGTGGTCGCGATGCGCGGTTCGACGCGCGGATCCCGGATGCGGCGCACTCTGCGCACCCAGTCGGCGGGCGTGGCGCTGAAGGCGAGGTGGTCGGGGACGTGGGCCTGCAGCCGCTCCAACTGCGCCGCCTCGTCGAGCCGGCGGCGCGGAATGCGGCTGGCCTCACCACGCAACGGCAGCGGCAGGGCCCGGCCGCCGGCCCGCACGCCGTCGACCTCGACGACCACATCCCAGTGGGACTGGCCGTCGCCGCGGTCGACCCGCCCCAGCCGGGTGTTGACCTGGGGCTCACGCTCGGCCAGGACCTGGAAGTGGCGCTCGATCGCGATCGGCCGTTCCTTGGCCGCCTCGCACGCTCGGAAGATGTCTTCAAGCCGGTCGATGTCGACCGGGCGGGTCTTGCAGTCGTCCATGGCGGGTTCTCCTTGAAGTCTGGCAGCCATGGTCCGTCCGACGGTGCGGCGCCGTCATCCAACGAGCATGGGAGAAATGGCAATGGCCACTCCTTCGGCACCGCTCAAGAACAAGGCAACCGCCAAGTCGCGGCGGGTGCTTCAACGGCTCAAACGCACTTCGGCTTGTAGGATGGCCACAACGCTCTGGCAGTCACTTGCCGCGACGGCATGAAGCCCCGAAAAACGGGGGTACGACAGGGGGTAGATCAAGACATGACAGACTTAGAAGTTGTTCAAAAACAATCACTTAGGACATCCTTGAAACTCGCCACCTGGAACGTCAACTCCCTCGCCGTCCGTCTGCCGCAGTTGCTGGACTGGTTGGCCAGTGCGGCGCCGGATGTGCTGGTGCTGCAGGAGACCAAGCTCACCGATGACAAGTTTCCGGCCGCCGAGATCGAGGCGGCCGGGTATCGGGTGGCGTGGTTCGGGCAGAAGACCTACAACGGCGTGGCGCTGTTGTCGCGGGGGGATGCGGGGCCCGACGAGGTCGTGCGCAACATCCCCGGCTTTGCCGACGAGCAGGCCCGCGTGATCGCGGCGACGGTCGGCGGGGTGCGGGTGGTGGGGGGCTACTTCCCGAACGGGCAGGCGCCGGGCAGCGAGAAGTTCGTCTACAAGATGGCGTGGCTGGATGCCCTGCGCGGCTGGCTGGCCGATGAGCTGCTGCGGCATCCGCAGCTGGTGCTGATGGGCGACTTCAACATCGCGCCGACCGATGCCGATGTCTACGACCCGGTCGGCTGGACCGGCCAGATCCACTGCACGGTCGAGGAACGCGCGCATTTCCAGGGCCTGTGCGAGCTGGGGCTGGTCGATGCCTTCCGGCTGTTCGAGCAGCCGGCCAAGAGCTGGAGCTGGTGGGACTACCGCAACCTCGCGTTCCGCAAGAACCAGGGCCTGCGGATCGACCATGTGCTGGTCAGCGCGGCGTTGCGCGGGGCGGTGACGGCCTGCCAGATCGACAAGGCGCCGCGCAAGAACGAGCGGCCGAGCGACCACGCGCCGGTCTGGGTCGAGCTGGCCTTGCCGGCCGGCTGACGACCCGCCGGGCGCGGATCGAGCGACTTTCGTCACGGCGGCGGCGCACACGCGCCGCGCGGCCCTCCAGCGCGGCGGGCGGCGGCCGATGTCCACTCCATGTGGACCTGCACGCGCCCTCTTCGCCGTCGCTGGGCAGACGGCCTCCCGTCGACGCCGCTGGCGGGGCTTGCGCCGCGTGCGCCGTGGACGGTCCTCGTGACCGTTTCGGCGACCGCCGTGCTGACCGCCTGCGGCAGCCTGCCGCCGCCGTCGCCGGTCGTCTGCGAGCCACCGCCGCCCGAGCGCCAGCTGGCCACCGACGGCGCGGCCGTGAAGGCGCAGCCGCCGACCGCGATGCTGCCGTCCAGTCCCGGCCCGGGCCCGGCGCCGATCCCGCGACCGCCCGGTCTGCGCAGCACGCCATTCGACGGCCCGGACGGCCCGGACCCGAATCCGCCGCCCTTCCTGACCCGCATCCCCGACCCGGTGCCGCGCATCGAGTTCGTGCGCAACGGCGCGCCCAACAAGCCCTATGTCGCACGCGGCGAGAGCCATGTGCCGGTGCCGGCCGATGTCGGCCTGCGGCAGGAGGGCCTGGCGTCCTGGTACGGCCGCAAGTTCCACGGCCAGCGCACGGCCAGCGGCGAGGTCTACGACATGTACGCGATGACGGCGGCGCACCCGACGCTGCCGATCCCGAGCTACGCCCGGGTGCGCAACCCGGTCAACGGCAAGGCGGTGATCGTGCGCATCAACGACCGCGGACCGTTCCGCTACGGCCGGATCATCGACCTGTCCTACACGGCCGCGCTCAAGCTCGGCTTCGCCAAGGGCGCGGGCACGGCCAAGGTGATCGTCGAGGGCATCACGCACGAGGCGATCCGCACCGGCAGCTGGCGGCTGGACGGCCCGCCGTCGAGCGGTGGGCTGATCGACGGGGTGGGGCTGCACACGCTGCTGGCCAGCGTGGCGGATTGGTCGGCCGGCTCGGCGGGCGGATCGCCACACGCGCACACGGGATCGGGCTGGTCCGACCTGGGCCGCGCACCGCCTGACTGGGTGGCGGTGGCCGCGCCCTGAGCCGGGGCGGGCCGGTCGGCCGGCGGATTTGGGCGAACATCGCCCCATGCATCCACCCGTCGAACGCGCCAACGCCCGCCCGAACCTTGCCCTGTTCGCCAGCCTGGCCGCGCTGCTGTGGCTGGCCGCCTGTTCGACCACGCCACCGGCCCGCAGCCCGCAAGGCGGCGCCGGCCGGCCTGCTGCGCCGGCACCGGTCCCGCCACTGGCCTCCTGGGACGGCAGCCGCGATGGCGCCGAGGCCAACCCGCCGCCCAACCTGCACCTGGTGCCCGATGCCGAGCCGAAGGTCGAGCCGCTGCGCCAGGGCGGTCCCAACAAGCCCTACGAGGTCGACGGCATCACCTACCGGCCGATGACGGCCGACGAGCCGGCCATCGAGCGCGGTCTGGCGTCCTGGTACGGCCGCAAGTTCCACGGCAGGCGCACCGCCAGCGGCGAGCTCTACAACATGTACGCGATGACGGCGGCGCACCCGACCTTCGCGATCCCCAGCTACGCCCGCGTGCGCAACCCGGCCAATGGCCGCGAGGTGATCGTGCGCATCAACGACCGCGGTCCGTTCAAGGGTGGCCGCGTGATCGACCTGTCGTACACGGCCGCGCTGAAGCTGGGCCTGCTGGGCGGCGTCGCGCCGGTCGAGGTCGAGCGGCTGACGCACGAGGCGATCCGCACCGGCAGCTGGCGCCGTGACGACGACGCTGCGACGCTGGCGCAGGCCGATCCGGCACCGGCGGAGACCACCCCGCCGCAGCGGGTCGCCCCGGCCGCGCCGGCCACGATCGGCCGGGTGGCGGCGCCGCAGACGAGCGAGAGCCGCAGCCTGGCGCCGGTGCCCACGCCTGTGCCGGTGTCCGTGCCGACCCCGCTGGTCGTCCCGACGATCGAGTCGTCCGCCGCCGCCGAATGGAACACCCAGCCGAGCCCGGCCGCCACGCGCGCCGCGCCGCCCGAGGTCATGCCGCAGGAACGTGCCGGCACGCAGGCCGCGCGCGGCTGGTGGCTGCAGCTCGGGGCCTTCAAGGCGGCCGATGGCGCGGCGCAGTTCCAGCGCAAGCTCAGTGGCGAGGCCGACTGGCTGGCGCCGCTGCTGACGCTGTTCCGCGAGCAGTCGCTCAACAAGCTGCAGGCCGGCCCGTTCCCGAGCAAGGCCGAGGCCCAGGCCGCTGCCGAGCGCCTGCGCAGCCAGCTGCAGCTGGTGCCGATGCTGGTCGAGCGCCGCTGAACCCGAACACGTCCTTCTCCCCCGATGCCCCCTGCCCGATGACCTCCGCCCCGCAACAGATCGACGACACCACCGTGCACCGCCTGGCCAACGGCGTGCGCGCGGTCACCATCCACCAGCCCGGCGCGGCCGGTGCCAGCGTCAGCGTGTTCGTGCGCAGCGGCAGCCAGCATGAGCGGGCGACGCTCAACGGCATCAGCCACGTGATCGAGCACATGGCCTTCAAGGGCACCGTCGCGCGCAGCTGCCAGCAGATCAACCTGGATGCCGAACGGCTCGGCGCCGAGGTCAACGCGCACACCGACCGTGACCACACCGCCTACCAGATGCGCGGGCTGGCGGCCGACACGCGCGCCTTCATCGACATGCTGGCCGACCTGGTGCTGAACCCGACCTTCCCGGCGGCCGAGCTGGAGCGCGAGCGGCAGGTCATCCTGCATGAGCTGACCGACCTGGAGGACGACGCCTATGCGGTCGCCTACCGCCTGTTCGACAGCGCCTGCTACGGCCTGCACCCGTTCGCGCGGCCGGTGATCGGCACGCGCCGCAACATCGAACGCTTCGACCGCGACACGCTGATCGCCCATGTGCAGGCGCGCTACACCGGCTGCAACCTGATCGTCGCGGTCGCCGGCCCGATGCAGCCCGAGGACGTGCGCGAGGCGGTCGAGGCCGCCTTCGGCCACCTGCCGGCCGGCACGCCCAACGTGGTCGAGCCGCCGGCCTGGCGCGGCGGCATCCGCATCAAGCGCCACACCGGCAGCAGCCAGAGCCAGCTGGTGCTGGGCTGGCCGGCCCCGGCGCTGGCGACGCTGGACGCGACCGCGCAGGTCGCGGCGGCGGTCTTCGGCGAAGGCATGAGCTCGCCGCTGCTGGACCAGCTGCGCGAGCGGCGCGGGCTGGCCTATCACGTCAGCGCAAACGCCGATCCGCTGGAGCTGGGCAGCCAGTTCGTGATCGAGGCGGCGACCGGCTCGGACCAGCTCGACGAGTTCCTGGCCGAGACGCTCGCGCTGCTGCGCCAGCACGCCCGCCAGATCGAGCCGGTCGACCTCGAACGCGCCCGCAACCAGCTGGTCGTGCGCCAGCTGCATGCGCTGGAACGCCCGCTGCGACGGCTCGAAGACGCCGCCATCGACCTGTTCGTGCTCGGCCGCGTGCGCAGCGCGGCCGAACAGCGCGCGGCGATCGAGGCGGTCGATGCCGAGGCGGTGCGCGCCTGCTTCGCCACGATGCTGGCGCAGCCGCCCGCGCTCGCGGTCACCGGCAAGGTGCCGGCCGGCCTGCGCGAGCGGTGTGAGGCGGCGTTCGGGGTTCCGGCGAACGCCTGAACCGGCTGCGCGGGTCTGGGTCTGGGTCTGGGTCTGGGCCGCTCAGCCCGGCAAGGCCCGCAGCAGCGTCGCGCTGTCGGTGCTCCAGCCGACGATCGCGCCCTGGGCCGTGATCATGTCGATCGCGGCACGCTTGAAGGCCGGGAAGTAGCTCTCGGTCGCGTCCTCGACGATGACGCAGTCGTAGCCCCGGTCGTTGGCCTCGCGCATCGAGGTCTGCACGCAGACCTCGGTCGTGACCCCCGTGAACACGAGGTGCGTGATGCCGGCGGCCTGCAGCCGCTCATGCAGGCCGGTGGCCCAGAACATGCCCTTGCCGGGCTTGTCGACGACCCATTCGCCGGCATGGGGCGCCAGCGCCGGGATGATGTCCGCGCCCGGTTCGCCGGCCACCAGCAGGCGGCCCATCGGGCCGGGTTCGCCGATGCGCAGGCTCGGGCTGCCACGGCCGATCTTGGCGGTCGGGCAGTCGCTCAGATCGGGCCGATGGCATTCACGCGTGTGGACCACCGGCCAGCCGCGCGCACGCCAGGCCGCGAGCAGGTCGGCGATCGGCTCGATCGCCGTGTGCAGCAGGCTGACGTCATTGCCCAGCGACGCGCCGAAGCCGCCCGGCTCGACGAAGTCGCGCTGCATGTCGATGACGACCAGCGCGGTGCCGCCGGCGCCCGCCAGCGTCATCGGGAAGGGCCGGGCCGAGAGGTGGAAGGTGGTGCCGCTCATGTCGCTTGCTCCGGATGTGCTTCGGCGTGTCCGCCCGCATGTCCCCCCATGTGTGACCCCAGCGTGTGCCGGTCCGCCTCGGCCGCCGCGCAGCCGAACACGATGCGGCCTTCGCTCATCACGACGATGCGGTCGGACAGCGCGAGCAGCTCGTCGAGGTCCTCGCTGACCAGCAGAACCGCCGTGCCGCCGTCGCGGGCCGCGCGCAGGCGGGCGTGGATCTCGGCCACCGCCGCGAAGTCCAGGCCGAACACCGGGTTGGCGACCAGCAGCAGGTCGGCCGGCTCGCCCAGTTCACGCGCCAGCACGGCGCGCTGCACGTTGCCGCCCGAGAGCGTGCGGATCGGCGCGTCCTCGCCGCGCGTCTTGACGCCGTAGTCGGCGATCCAGGCCCGCGCCCGCGCCCGCAGCCGGCCCCAGCGGACCCAGCCGCCCCGTGCGTACTCGGGCGCATCGAAGCTGCGCAGCGCCATGTTCTGCGCCACGCTGAGGTGGCCGACGCAGGCGTTGCGCAAGGGCTCCTCGGGGAGGCTGCGCACCTTCAGCCGACGGTTCTGCGAACGCCGCGCCGCATAGGCCTCGCCCGACACCGTCACCGTGCCGGCCGCACGCGGGCGCTGGCCGACCAGCGCCTCCATCAGCTCGCGCTGGCCGTTGCCGGAGACGCCGGCCACGCCGACGATCTCGCCGGCATGGGCCTCCAGGTCGAAGCCCTGCACAGAGGGCTCACCCCGGTCGCCCATGACCTGCAGGCCGCGGATCTGCAGCCGCGCCGGACCGGTCGGCGCCGCAGCCTTCGCGGCCGGGCCGGGGTGGCTCAGGTCGTGAGCCAGCTCGTCGGCGAGTTCCTGCCGGACCTCGGCAGCGGCCTCGCCCCCGCCGACCATCGCCTCGGCCAGCTTCTGCGGCGTCGTGTCGGCGACCGCGCCGCTGTGGATCAGCCGGCCGCGCCGCAGCACGCTGACATCGTCGGCATAGGCGCTGACCTCGCGGAACTTGTGCGTGATCATGACGATGCTGCAGTCGCCCGCATGGGCCCGCTCGCGCAGGGCGCCCAGCACCTCGTCGGCCTCCTGCGGCGTCAGCACGGAGGTCGGCTCGTCGAGGATCAGCAGGCGCGGCTTCAGGTAGAGCTGCTTGAGGATCTCGAGCTTCTGCTTCTCGCCGGCCGACAGGTCGGCCGGTGTCGCGTCCAGGTCGAGCCGGAACGGCGTCGTCTCCAGGAAGGCCGACAGCTCGCGCCGCACCGAGGCCCAGTCGATCCAGGTCGGCAAGGTGCCACGCGCCAGCAGCAGGTTCTCGGCCACCGTCATGCCGGGCACGACGGTGAAGTGCTGGTAGACCATGCCGATGCCGAGCTGGCGGGCGACGGTCGGCGAGGTGATGGCCTGCTCGCGACCATCGATCAGCACGCTGCCGGCGCTCGGCGGCTGGTAGCCGACGACGCACTTGACCAGCGTGCTCTTGCCCGCGCCGTTCTCGCCCAGCAGCGCATGCACGGTGCCGGGTCGCACGGTCAGCGTGACGTCGTCCAGCGCGGTGAAGGCGCCGAAGCGGCGGGTCAGCCGGTAGGTGTCGAGCTGCAGCGCGCCGCTCGGGGCGCGGGCCGGATCGGGCGGGTCGAGCGGGGCAGTCATGCGCCGGCTCCCACCATCGCGGGCGAGACCGTCGGCCAGTCGGACATCACCGCCAGCAGGTCGCCCGAGGCGGCGGTGGCGCCGAACACGCCGCCCTGCATGTGGATCATCCGGATCGCCGCCGCGTGGTTGCCGGCATCGGTTGCGCCGGTGCAGTCGGTCAGCATGACGCATTCGAAGCCGCGGTCGTTGGCCTCGCGCATCGTCGTGTGCACGCACACATCGGTCGTGATGCCGGTCAGCACGAGGTTGCGGATGCCGCGCAGGTTCAGGATCAGCTCCAGGTCGGTGGCGCAGAAGCTGCCCTTGCCGGGCTTGTCGATGATGACCTCGCCGGGCCACGGCGCCAGCTCGGGAATGATGTCCCAGCCCGGTTCGCCCCGCACCAGGATGCGGCCACACGGCCCGGCGTCGCCGATGCCCGCGCCGATGCGCTGCGAGCGCCAGCGCTTGTTGGCCGGCAGGTCGGCGAGATCGGGCCGGTGGCCTTCGCGGGTGTGGATCACGTGCAGGCCGGTGCGGCGGGCCTCGGCCAGCAGGCGGCCGATCGGCGCGATCGGCGCGCGCGTCATCGACAGGTCGTAGCCCATCGTGTCGACATAGCCGCCGACGCCGCAGAAGTCGGTCTGCATGTCGATGACGACCAGCGCGGTGTTGGCCGGGCTCAGCGAGCCGTCATAGGGCCACGGATAGGGCTGCGAGGCGAGGAAGGTCTGGCTCATCGGATGAGACTCCCGTGGCGGGTGGTGGCAACGGTGATGACGTGACGTCGATCGGCGGGCCGCTCAGCGCGCCGCGCCCAGCTCGGCCGGCGCGCCCCGGATGGCGCGGTGCGGCGAGCAGGTGAACAGCAGGATCAGCAGCGTCAGCGCATAGGGCACCGCGTTGAACAGGTGGTAGTAGCCCGACACGCCGACCGACTGCAGCGCCGGCCCGAGCGCACCGGCGCCGCCGAACAGCAGGGCCGCGCCCAGGCAGGCCAGCGGACGCCAGCGCGCGAAGATCACCAGCGCCACGGCGATCAGGCCCTGGCCGCTGGACAGGCCCTCGTTCCAGCTGCCCGGGTAGTACAGCGACAGCGAGGCGCCGCCCAGCCCGGCGATGAAGCCGCCGGCCGTCGTCGCCGCGATGCGCACGCCCGGCACCGACGCGCCGAGCGCCCGAGCCGCGTCACTGGAATCGCCCACCATGCGCACCAGCAGGCCCCAGCGGGTGCGCGCCAGGCCGATGTGCAGCAGCAGCGCCAGAAGCACGCCGAGCGGGAACAGCGCGTTGATCGTCAGGGCCGACTGCACGGCCGGCGAGTCGCTCCAGCCGCCCAGCGAGAAGGCCGGGATCTGCGGCGCCTGCGGCTGGATCAGCGGCTTGCCCAGGTAGAACGCCAGCCCGGCGCCGAACAGCATCAGCGCGATGCCGGTGGCGACGTCGCTGACCCGGTCGAGCGAACACAGCAGGCCGTGCAGCAGCGCCAGCAGCGCGCCGACACAGCCGGCCAGTGCGACGCCGATCCAGGCCGAGCCGCTCAGGTAGCTGCCGCCGAAGCCGGCCATGGCCGACAGCACCAGCACGCCTTCGAGGCCCAGGTTGATGCGGCCGGACTTCTCGGTCAGGCACTCGCCCAGGCTGACGAACAGGAAGGGCGTGCCGACGCGGATCGCGCCGCCCAGCACCGCCAGCGTGACATCGAACCAGGCTTGTGCGTCCATCAGGGGCTCCGCTCGGAGGGGTGCGGTTGGGGGATCAGGTCGGGATGGGCGGCATCGGCACCGCCGCAGGCTCATTCGGTGAGCCTGTTGCCGATGGGGTCGATGGGGCCGATGGCTGCGGCGCCTTGGCCGACGCCGCCCGAGCAGCCAGCAACCGGCCGCGCCCGGCCTCGGCCGCCAGGATCAGCACGAAGGCGAAGCCCTGCAGCACCAGCACCGATGCATCGGGCAGGCCGAGCCGGCGCTGCAGCAGGCTGCCGGCCGCGCCGAAGCCGCCGAACAGGATGGCCACCGGCGGGATCGCCCACGGGTTGTGGCGCGCCACGAAGGACACCAGGATGCCCGTGTAGCCCAGCCCGGCGATCAGCGAGGCGTTGGCCGAGGTGTGAACGGCCAGGACCTCGATGGCACCGGCCAGGCCGGCCGCCGCGCCACCGAGTCCGCAGGCGACCAGGATCAGCGCGAACGCCGGCAGGCCGACGCCGCGTGCGGTGCGCAGGTTGCCGCCGACCACGCGCATCGCGAAGCCCGAGGCGGTGAAGCTCAGCCAGATGCCCGCCGCCACGCACAGGCCGACGCCGAAGGCCAGGCCCCAGTGGACATCGGTCGGCACGCCATCCCAAGGCATGCCGCCGATGCGCAGCGTCTCGGCCACCGGCCGGGTCGACGGCTTGTTCAGGCTGGCCGGATCGCGCAGCGGGCCTTCGACCACGTGCTTGAACAGCGCGATGGCCAGGTAGGCCAGCAGCAGGCTGGAGATGGTCTCGTTGACGCCCCTGCCCTGCCGCAGCCAGCCGGCCAGGCCGACCCACAGCGCACCGGTCAGCGCACCGGCCAGCAGCAGCAGCGTCGTGCCGCCGGGGCCTGCCAGCGCCGGGAAGGCATAGGGCATGGCGGCGGCGGCCAGGGCGCCCAGCACCAGCGCGCCCTCGCCGCCGATCACCGTCAGGCCGGCCTGCGCGGGCAGGGCCACCGCCAATGCGGTCAGCATCAGCGGGGCGGCGCGCTGCAACGTGTTCTGCCACGAGAAGCTGTCGCCGAAGGCGCCCAGGAACAGCAGCTTCCAGGCTTCCAGCGCGCTCTGGCCGGACAGCGCGACGAACACGCCGAAGGCCAGCAGCGCACCGAGCAGCGCCAGCACCGGCAGCAGCACGGCTTCGGCCGGATCGCGCCAGCGACCGGATGATTCGACGGCGGACATCGCGGTCCTCCCGTGGTCAGCTGAGATCAGGACATGACAGGTCGGGTCGGGCGGATCAGACCTTGCCGATCACGCCTTCGACCAGGTAGTTCATGCCTTCGAGCTCGATGTCGGTCTGCTTGTAGACCTTGCCCTTGGGGATGACGACCTTGCCGGTGTTGTCCTTCAGCTCGCCGCCGAAGATGTCGAAGGTGCCGGCGACCATCTTGGCCTTGACCGCATCGGCGTTCTTGCGCGCCGCCTCGCTGACCATCGAGCCGTACGGGGACGTCTTGACGAAGCCGTCCTTCAGGCCGCCGCGCACGAAGTTCGGGTGCGGCGCACCGCTGCGGGCCGCCTCGATGATCTGCTTGTAGGCGGTGATCCAGTTCCACTCGGCGCCCGTCAGGTAGGCGTTCGGCGCGAGCTTGGCCTGGCTGGCGTGGTAGCCGCAGACCATGCGGCCACGCTTGGCGGCGGTCTCGACGATGACCTTCGGGCCGTCGACGTGCATCGTGAAGACGTCCACGCCCTGGTCGGCCAGGCTGTTGGTGGCCTCGGCTTCCTTGACCGCCATCGACCAGTCGCCGGTGAAGATCACCGAGGTCGTGATCTTCGGGTCGACCGAGCGCGCGCCCATCGTGAAGGCGTTGATGTTGCGCAGCACCTGCGGGATCGGCTTGGCGGCCACGAAGCCGAGCTTCTTGCTCTTGCTCATGTGGCCGGCGATGACGCCGTTGAGGTACTGCGCCTCGTCGATGTAGCCGAAGAAGCTGCCGGTGTTGGTCGGGTGCTTGCCGGCAGTCCACATGCCGCCGCAATGGGCGAAGCGCACGTTCGGGTTCTTGGCCGCCAGCGCCAGCATGTGCGGGTCGAAGTAGCCGAACGAGGTCGGGAACAGCAACGCCGCGCCGTCCTGGGAAATCATGCCCTGCATGGTCTTCTGGACCACGTTGGTCTCGGGCACGTTCTCTTCCTCGACCACCTTGATGCCGGCGAGCTTGCGGATCTCGGCGGCCGACTCGGCATGCGCCTGGTTGTAGCCGAAGTCGTCCTTCGGGCCGACGTAGATGAAGCCCACGGTCAGCGGCTTCTGGGCCAGCGCCCACGGTGCCAGCGAGGCAAGCGAGGCGGCGGACAGCTGGGCAAGGGCGCGACGGCGAGAGAGGTCGTGGTTCATGGCGGCTCCGTGTGGGAAGGGCATGGGCGCAGGCGTGATGCACCCCGAGGCTCGACAGGTGCGCGAACACCACCGCGCAAGCGGCGGTCGCCGCGCGGCGACTGGCTGGACCGCACGCACATTCCGGACCGGCTTGCGCCGCGTCGGTGCACGTATCGGTATACCAGTTGGTATTCAGCAAGAGCCGTGCCGGTTCACGGATGCGGGCCGATGTCGGCCTATGCCGGCGCCAACGCGCCGGACGCTCAGCGGCGGTTGCGCTGGCGGGCCTCGTGCAGCGAGGCCAGCGAGATGCTGCGCACCTCCGCCTTGCTCTGCTCGATGTGGCTGCGCAGCAGCAGCTGCGCCTGGTCGGCCTTGCGCTGCACGATGGCGCGCAGGATCTTGGCGTGTTCGGTCCAGGTCGCCTCGATGCGATCGGCGCGCGTGAAGTCCAGCCGGCGGATGATGCGGATGCGTTCGGTGACGTCCCAGTGGACCCGCGCGATCTCGTCGTTGCCGGCCGCACGCACCAGCGTGGCGTGGAAGGCCTCGTCGAGTGCACCGACTTCGCGCCCGTCGAGGATGCGTTCGGCCGCCGGCACCAGCCAGACCGCCTTCAGCGCATCCAGCTCCGGCGCCGGTTCGCTGCGGCCGCACAGCCGCGCGACGCAGGCGCATTCGAGCAGCACGCGCAGGTCGTAGAGCTGTTCGAGCCGGTCGAAGTCGATCGGCCGCACGTACCAGCCGCTCTTGGCCTCGACATCGAGCAGGCCCTCGTTGCGCAGCCGGAACAGCGCCTCGCGCACGGGCGTGCGGCTGACGCCCAGACGCGCGGCAATCTCGGCCTCGGAGAAGCGGTCGCCGGGCACCAGCTGGAAGTCGTGCATCTGCGACTTCAGCTCGTTGTAGACCTGGGTCGCGAGGTTGCCGGCCGGGGCGGAAGACGCGGGCGTGACGAGTGCGCTGGACATGCGGTCGATGCTAGCAAGCGCCCTCGTGCGGACCGGTCGGATCGGCGTTCAGGCCGTGCTCGAACCACATTCACTCGGCCATCAGGCTGACATGCGCGGCCACCACGCGCCAGCCCTCGGGCATGCGCACCCACGTCTGGCTCTGCCGCCCGGTGCGGACGCTGCCCTTGCGGTGGAACTCGGTCATCGCGGTGCCGCAGTCGTGGCCATAGGTCGTGATGACGGTGCGGGCCAGCGTGCGCGCCAGCCCGACCGCCGGCCGTGCGGCGCGGAAGGCGCGGATCGCGTCGATGCCGACGAGGTTCTCGGCCACGCCGTAGCGCACGGTGTGGATGCTGGGCCAGAACAGCTCGTCGAGCACGGCGATGTCGTTGCCGACCAGCGCACGTTCATAACGCTCGAACACGGCGGTCAGTTCGGCCAGCACCTCGGGGATGTTGATCTGCATGGCGATGTCCTGTCAGGCCGACGACGGCGGCCATGTCGCCACCGGTGCATGCACCGTGCCAGCGCGTTCGAGCAGCCGCGCGGCGCGCAGCACGCGGTCCTCGCGCCACGGTGCGGCGATCAGCTGCACGCCGATCGGCAGGCGCGCATGCACGCCCCAGACCGGCACGGCGCAGACCGGCAGGCCGATGCACGAGACCGGTTGCGTCAGCACGCCGATGCTGGGCCGCGCGGGCAGGCGGCGGCCCTGGATGTCGAGCCATTCGGTGCCGATCTCGGGCGCGACGCAGGGCGTGGCCGGCGCGATGAACAGGTCGATGTCGGCGAAGGACGCGGCCACCTGGCGCGCAAACCAGCGCCGCACCCGCTGCGCCTGCACGACCCAGGTCGCGGGCAGCAGCGCACCTGCCAGGAAGCGGTCGCGCGACAGCGGCTCGAAGTCGTCCGGCCGGCGCTTCAGGTCGGCCAGGTGCAGGTTGGCGCCCTCGGCATTGGTGATCAGGAAGGCGGCGGCGCGGGCGCGTTCGACCTCGGGCCAGTCGACCGCGCGCACCGAGGCCACGCCCGGTGCCGTGCGCAAGGCCGCCGCCACCCGCGCGACGGCGGCACGTGCGTCGTCATCGGCCATGTCGTGGAACCAGCCGCCCAGCACGCCCACGCGCAGGCCGTCTTCCGGCGTCTCCAGCAGCGGCGTGACAGGCTCGGCCGGGCGCTCGACGCAGCCGGGGTCGTGCGCGTCGTGGCCCTGCATCGCGTCGTAGGCCAGCGCCAGGTCGCGGGCGCTGCGGCCGAAGGGCCCGAGGTGGTCCAGGCTGGCGACGAAGGGGTAGCTGCCGGTGCGTGGCAGGCGGCCGAAGGTCGGCTTCAGGCCGAACACGCCGCACAGCGACGACGGCACGCGGATCGAGCCGTTGGTGTCCGAGCCCAGCGTCAGCGGCACCTCGCCGACCGCGATGGCCGCGCCCGATCCGCCCGACGAGCCCCCGGCGATGCGCGTGGGGTCGTGCGGGTTGCGGCAGGCGCCCTCGTGGCTGTTCTCGGTCGTGAAGCCGTAGGCGTACTCGTCCATGTTGAGGGCGGCCAGCAGCACCGCGCCGGCGGCCTGCAGGCGCCGCAGCAGCAGGCCGTCCTGCGTGGCGGGCGCCGCGTCGCGTTCGATCTTCGAGCCCGCCAGCGTCGCCAGCCCGGCGACGTCGAACAGGTTCTTGACGGCATAGGGCACGCCCAGCAGCGGCAGGGCTAGCGTCGCGGCCACCGTGGCGGCATCGCCAGAGGCGAGCCGCGCGTCGATCGCATCGGCCTCGGCGCGGGCGCGTTCGGCCAGCACGGCGGTGCAGGCGTTGACGCCGCCGAGCGCGAGCGGGTCGCGTGTGGCGATGCGGGCCAGCGCGGCATCGGTCAGCTGGCGGGCGCTGACGCGGCGTTCGCGCACGGCGTCGGCCATGGCGTGAGCGGGGCCGTCGAGCAGCGTGTCGATCCAGGAGACGCTCGTGTTCATCGGACGTCTCCGGCCGCATGCCCGACAGGGCCGATCGGCACGAAGGTTTCGGCCGGCTCGTCCTCGATGCCCAGCGGCAGGCCCATCACCTGGTCGGCCATGCCGGCGGCCAGGTCGAAGTAGCGCCGCACGCCGGGGCGGTGGGCGTCGGCCAGCGGCAGGCCGATGCGCGCGGCGATCGCATCGGCAGGATGGGGCGCAGCAGCAGTCGCGGGCCAGGCGCCGGGGAGGTCGACGGCGGTGGTCGGCTCATCGCACCACGCCAGGCCGAAGGCGGCCAAGGCCGCATCGAAGCCGCCCGGTGCGACGAAGGTGACGCCGAACGGCAGCCCCGAGGCGGTCTTGCCGGCCGGCAGCGCCAGCGCGCACCAGCCCAGCAGGTTGACGAAGTTGGTGTAGGTGCCGAGCCGGCTGTTGACGCCCACCGGGTCGGCATCGACCTCAGTGAAGGTCGGGTGTGTCGGCGCGGTCGGCAGCATCAGCAGGTCGACGTCCGGCCACAGGCGGGCGGCTTCGAGCTTGAGCGCCTGCAGGCGGTACAGGCCCTCGAACGCGTCGGTGGCCGACAGCGTCAGCGCCCGTTCGATGACCCGCCGCACGGTCGGGTCGAAGGCCTGCGGCTGGCTGGCCAGCAGCTCGCGCACGACGGCATGGCGTTCGGCCACCCAGGGGCCGTCGTAGAGCAAGGCGGCGACGGCCGCCAGCGGTGCCATGTCGACGTCGACCAGCGTGTGGCCCTGCCCGGCCGCGTGTTCCTTCGCGGCGGCCCAGGCGGCGGGGTAGCCGATCGCGTCGTCCAGGTCCGGCTGCGGCGGCACGCCGATGCGCAGCGGCGACGGCAGGCGCGCGGCGCCGGGCTGGAAGGCGCTGTAGACGTCGCGGGCGTCGGGGCCCTCGATCAGCGCCAGCACCTGCGCCGCATCGGCCACGGTGTGGGCCAGCACGGCGACGCAGTCGAGCGTGCGGCAGGCCGGCAACACGCCGCCATTGCCGACCCGGCCGGGCGTGGGTTTCAGGCCGACCAGGCCGTTGAAGCCGGCCGGCACGCGGCCCGACCCTGCCGTGTCGGTCGCCAGCGCGAACGGCACCTGGCCACGCGCGACGGCGGCGGCCGAGCCCGAGCTGGAGCCGCCGCTGATGCGCGCCGGATCGGCCACGCTGCACGGCCGGCCGTAGGGCGAGCGGGTGCCCACCAGGCCGGTCGCGAACTGGTCGAGGTTGGTCTTGCCGACCCAGATCGCCCCGGCATCGAGCAGGCGCTGCACCGCCGTGGCGTGTTCGACCGGTGCGCGGCGGAAGGCCGGGCAGGCGGCGGTGGTCGGCACGCCGGCCACGTCGAGGTTGTCCTTGATGCCGAAGGGCACGCCCAGCAGCGGCCAGCGCCGACGTCGCTCGGCCAGGTCGGGGCTGGCGGCCAGCCGTTCGGCCAGCGTGTCGAGCTGGGCGACCCACACGGCGCGCGGGCACAGGCTGATCCAGATGCCGGACGCCGCGCTGGCATGCACCCGATCGAGCGTCGCGGCCAGCGCCGCGTGCAGGTGGTCGGGACGATCCTGCAGCGCGCGCCAGCCGGCCAGCGTGCGGGGCGGCAGGTCCGGCGGTGATGACGCGGACGGTGGCGTCGAGGATGTGTCGCTCATGGCGGGCTCCCGGCTCGTGACCGTCGGGCGCCCGAAGGTGGTGCGCCAACTGGTATACCGACTGGTATCAGCAGTTCCCGTGCCAGAGCGGCACGTTCAGATCACGACGGGTTCGGGCTCCAGCCGGATGCCGAAACGGCCGTAGACACTTTCCTGGATCGCCCGCGCCAGCGTGACGACCTCGGCGCCACGTGCGCCGCCCCGGTTGACCAGCACCAGCGCCTGTTTCTCGTAGACGCCGGCCGCGCCGACGGTCTTGCCCTTCCAGCCGCAGGCGTCGATCAGCCAGCCGGCGGCGAGCTTGAAGCTGCCGTCGGGCATCGGGTAGTGCACCAGGTGCGGGTCGCGGCTGATGATGTCGCGGCACTGTTCGGGCGTGACCACCGGGTTCTTGAAGAAGCTGCCGGCGTTGCCGATGACGGCCGGATCCGGCAGCTTGGCGCGCCGGATCGCGACGACCCAGTCGAAGATGGTGCGGGCATCGGGCAGGCGACCGGCCTGCGGCTCGGCGTCGATGGCGCTGGCGTAGCCGGTCTCGACCATGCGGCGCTGCAGGTCGAGGTAGTCGAGCATCGGCCGCCACGGCCGCGGCAGGCGCAGCCGGACCCGCGTGATGACGCTCTTGCCGGCCAGCGCCTGCTTGAAGACCGAGTCGCGGTAGCCGAACCGGCAGGCCGCCCGGTCGAGCGTGACGCTGCGCCCGGTGACGAGGTCGACGGCATCGAGCGACTCGAAGCGGTCGGCCAGTTCCAGCCCGTAGGCACCGATGTTCTGGACCGGCGCGGCGCCCACGGTGCCGGGGATCAGCGCCATGTTCTCGAGCCCCGGCTCGCCCTGGTCGAGCGTCCAAGCGACCAGCTCGTGCCAGCCGACGCCGGCACCGGCCTCGACGATCACCGCATCGTCGCGCCGCTCGGCCACGCGGATGCCGGCCACCTCGATCTTCAGCACGACGGCCTCGATGTCGCGCGTCAGCACGACGTTGCTGCCCCCACCCAGCACGAACTTCGGCGCCCGCCCCAGCACCGGATGGTCGACCACCCGCCGCACATCCGCATCACTGCCGATCCGCACCAGCGTGCGCGCCAGCGCCGGCAGGCCGAAGGTGTTGTGGGCGAGGAGGTTGACGTCCTGTTCGATGTGCATCGGGGGATTTTCCGCGATCGGGCTCCCCGACACCCCCAAGAGAGCGAAGCGCCTGTCAGCCCGGGACGCCGAGACTGGCTTCCGGCGTGTCATCAGATCGCCAAAAAGTTCTTAAACCAAAACAGTTGGGTTTGATAGCATGCCGACCATCGAGCGTTTCAGGGGACAGCGCGTGGTGATTGATCCGAACGACCACCGGCCAGCGCACACCGCCACGGCCGCGCTGTCGCCGTCCGACATCGACGCCGCCCGCAGCCGGGCGCGGGTCGAACACACCGAGATGCCTAGGGCGGTGGCCGCCCGCTACGACCGCCGGGTCGGTCGGGTCGTGGTGACCCTCTCCAACGGGCTGGAGCTGGGTTTCCGTCCGCACGATGCCCAGGGGCTGGAAGGGGCGAAGCCGGCCCAGCTCGCGTCGATCGAGATCTCGCCATCCGGGCAGGGCCTGCACTTTCCGTCGCTGGATGCGGACCTGTCGGTCGCCGGTCTTCTGCGCGGCCTGTTCGGCTCGCCCGACTGGATGAGCGAGCGGGCCGCCGCGCGCCGGGTCGCGTCCGCGCTGGGCAGCGTGGGCGGCAAGGCCCGCAGCGCGGCGAAGTCCGAGGCGGCGCGGGCCAACGGCAAGCTCGGTGGCCGGCCGCGCAAGCCGGTTCCGCCCGATGACGCCGGCACCTGAATGCAGAATCGCGGCTGTCTCCATCTCCACCGAACCGACACCGCCATGCCCAGCTTCGACACCGTCCTCGAACCGAACCTCGTCGAGGTGAAGAACGCCATCGACCAGAGCAACAAGGAAATCCAGACCCGCTTCGACTTCAAGGGCAGCGACGCCCGGATCGAGCAGAAGGACAAGGAGCTGACGCTGTACGCCGACAGCGACTTCCAGCTGCAGCAGGTCACCGACATCCTGCTGGCCAAGATGAGCAAGCGCAGCGTCGACATCCGCTTCCTCGACAGCTCGGCCAAGCCCGAGAAGATGAGCCACGACAAGCTCAAGCAGAAGGTGCTGGTCAAGGCCGGCATCGAGAGCGACGTCGCCAAGCGCATCCAGAAGGCGATCAAGGACAGCAAGATGAAGGTGCAGGCCAGCATCCAGGGCGACACGGTCCGCGTGACCGGCGCCAAGCGCGACGACCTGCAGGCGGCGATGGCGCTGATCCGCAAGGAAGTCGACGACGTGCCGCTGTCGTTCAACAACTTCCGCGACTGAGCGCCCGGTGCGAACCCGCCCGACGGTCGTCCCCGCGCTGCTGCTCGTGGCCACGCTGGCACTGCCGGCGGCGGCACAGAACGTCAGCTATTCCGGCCGCATGGGCGACCGCGCGCTGCTGGTGATCGACGGCGCGCCGCGCACGCTGGCACTCGGGCAGGAGGCGCAGGGCGTCAAGCTGCTGATGCTCGACGGCGAGAACGCCACCGTGATGATCCGCAACCAGCGGCTGTCGCTGCGGATGGGCGCGCAGCCGGCCAGCGTCGGCGCGGCCACCGCTGCCGCCGAGGCCAGCGGACCGGCGCGCGACAGCGGCCAGCGCATCGTGCTGGGGGCCGGTGCCGACGGGCATTTCCAGGTCAACGGCAGCATCGGCGGGCAGCCGGTGCGCTTCCTGGTCGACACCGGCGCCAGCGCGGTCTCGATGTCGCAGCAGGAGGCCGACCGGCTCGGCCTGAACTGGCGCGGCGGCAAGCGCGTGTCGATGCAGACCGCCAACGGCATCGCGCCGGCCTGGCGCATCAGCATCGACCGGGTCCGCATCGGCGAGGTCGAGGTGCATCAGGTCGACACCGTCGTCAGCTCGCAGGACATGCCGGTCGTGCTGCTGGGCAACAGCTTCCTGAGCCGCTTCCGCATGCAGCGTGACGGCGAGCAGATGGTGCTGGAACGCCGTTATTGAGGCATCGGGGCCGACCGGCCCGCCCGGCCACGGGCAACCGCCTTGCGGAGTTCCTCGACCCACAGCACCGAACTGGCTGCGCCCACCAGCGCCAGCAGCGTGGTGGCCGGCAGCGGCTCGGTGTGGAACAGCCCGGCCAGCGGCGGCCAGTACAGGACACCCGCCTGCAGCACCACGCTCAGCAGCAGGCCGCCCAGCAACCAGCGGTTGGCCAGCAAGGGCACGCGCAGCACCGAGCGCGTCGCGCTGCGGCAGTTCAGCACGTTGAACCACTGCGCCAGCACGGTCAGCGTGAAGACCTCCGTGCGGACGAGATCGGCGCCGACACCCTGGTCGAGCCGACAGGCGAACCAACCGAGCGTGACGACCGACGAGGTCAGCGCCATCAGCAGGATGCGTCCCAGCATCTCGCGGTCGATCAGCGCGGCGTCGCTGCGGGTCGGCAGGCGGCGCATCTCGTCGCCCTCGGGCGGGTCCATCACCAGGTTCACGGTCAGCGTGGCCTCGGTGACGATGTTGACCCACAGGATCTGCACCGCCTGCAGCGGCAGCGGCAGGCCGGCCAGCAGCGCGGCCATCAGCACGACCACCTCGTCCAGCGAGGTCGCGAACAGGTAGAGCAGCACCTTGCGCAGGTTGCCCCAGGTCAGCCGGCCCTGTTCGACCGCGCCGACCAGCGTCGCGAAGTTGTCGTCGACCAGCACGATGCGGGCGGCGCCCTTGGCCACCTCGGTGCCGCTGCGGCCCATCGCCACGCCGACGTCGGCACGGGCCAGCGCCGGGGCGTCGTTGACGCCGTCGCCGGTCATCGCGACGACATCGCCACGGGCCTGGAAGGCCTCGACGATGCGCAGCTTCTGGGCCGGCTGGACGCGCGCGAACACCGCCACGTGCGGCAACGCGGCGCGCAGCTCGGCCTCGCCCAGGCATTCGAGCTCGGCACCGTCGACGGCGCGGTCGTCCGGCCCGGCAATGCCCAGCTGGCGCGCGATCGCCAGCCCGGTCAGCTTGTGGTCGCCCGTCACCATCACCGGCCGGATGCCGGCGGCGCGGCATTGCGCGACGGCGACGCGGACCTCGTCACGCGGCGGGTCGATCTGGCCGACCAGGCCGAGCAGCCGGACCCGGCCGGCCAGCGCGTCGAAGGTCAGCGGCTGCGCGGCCTCGGCCTCGTCCAGGTCGACGATGCCCAGCGCCAGCACGCGCAAGGCGCCCTGCGCCAGGCGTTCGGCCTCGGCGCTGGCGGCGGCCAGGCGGTCGGGCGGTTCATGGCCGGCACACAGCCGCAGCAGCCGTTCGGGCGCGCCCTTCAGGCAGACGCGGCGCGGCGCGCCCGGGCCGGCGTGGCGGGTCGCCATCAGCTGGGTGTCGGCATCGAAGGGCAGCTCGGCGGTGCGCGGCCAGTCGCGCCGGAGCGTGTCGGGCTGCAGGCCGGCGGCCGGCCCGAGCTTGTGCGCCAGCACGACCAGCGCGGCCTCGGTCGGGTCGCCCAGCGCGGTCCAGGCGCTGCGCTCGGTGTCGTCGGGCGCCAGCAGGTCGGCGTCGTTGCACAGCAGCGCGGTGCGCAGCAGCTCGGCCAGCAGCGGGTCGCCAGCGGCCGGCAGGTCATCACCCAGCAGGGCGCCGACCGGCTGGTAGCCGGAACCGCCGACGTCCCAGCCCCGGCCGTCGGCCAGCCACAGCCGCGTCGCGGTCATCTCGTTGCGGGTCAGGGTGCCGGTCTTGTCGCTGCAGATGACGGTGGTCGAACCCAGTGTCTCGACGGCCGACAGGCGCCGCACGATCGCGCCCTGGGCCGCCATGCGCTGCATGCCCACCGCCAGCGCGATGGTGATGGCCACGGGCAGGCCCTCCGGCACCATCGAGACCATCTGGCTGATGGCCACCATCAGCACCTCGCCCAGCGGCAGGCCGCGCAGCAGTCCCAGCGCCAGCACGGCCGCGAACAGCACCAGCGCGGCGATCACCAGGCCGCGGCCGAAGCGGTCCAGGCGCTGTTCGAGCGGCGTGCGCGGCTCGACCGCGCGGATGGTCAGGTCGGCGATCTGGCCGACCTCGGTCGACAGCCCCGTCGCCACGACGACCGCACGGGCGCGTCCGGCCGTGATGTGCGTGCCCGAATGGACCATGCCGTGGCGGTCGGCCAGCCCGCAGGCCTCGGGTTGCGGCTCGACGGTCTTGGCGACCGGCACGGATTCGCCGGTCAGGGCCGCCTCGGCCGCCTGCAGCTGGGCCGCCTCGATCAGCCGGGCATCGGCCGCGACCGCATCGCCCGCGGCCAGCAGCAGGATGTCGCCCGGCACCAGCGCGTGCGCCGGCGCGGCCTGTTCGGCGCCCTCGCGCCAGACCCGCACCTGCAGCGACGCGAGCTGGCGCAGGGCGGCCATCGAGCGGTCGGCGCGGCCTTCCTGCCAGGTGCCGATGACGGCGTTGACGACCACCACCAGCGCGATCACGCCGGCATCGGGCGCATGGCCCATCGCCAGCGCCAGCCCGGCTGCGACGCCCAGGATCGCGATCAGCGGGCTGGCGAACTGGCGCAGGAAGCGCCAGGCCAGCGACGGCGGCGGCGACTCGGGCAACGCGTTGGCACCGTGGCGCTGGCGCCGCGCGAGCACCTCGGCGGCGTCGAGCCCGTGCGCCGGATCGACGGCCTGCCGCTGCAGCGCGGCGTCGGGGGTCAGGGCATGCCAGGGCGGGGTGGAGCTCATCGTTCGAGCATAGGCGCGGCGGTCTGCAGCGCGGATGACGGCGGTCAGGCCCGGCACCAGATAATCCGCGCCCATGCAAGTCCTCCGCGGCCACCGACACCCTGGCGACCTCACCCCGGCCACGGCCTGCGCCGTCACCATCGGCAACTTCGACGGCGTGCACCGCGGTCACCAGGCGATGCTGGCGCTGCTGCGCAACGAGGCCCGTCACCGCGGCCTGCCCAGCTGCGTGCTGACCTTCGAACCGCACCCGCGCGACTGGTTCGCCTCGGTGCTGGGCCAGCCCGAGAAGGCGCCCGCCCGCATCGCCACGCTGCGCGACAAGCTGGCCGAGCTGGAGCGCTGCGGCATCGACCGGGTCGTGCTGATGCGTTTCGACGCGGCCTTCGCCAGCCTGTCGCCGCAGGCCTTCATCGACCAGGTGCTGGTCGGCACGCTGGGCGCGCGCTACGTGCTGGTCGGCGACGACTTCCGCTTCGGCGCGAAGCGGGCCGGCGACTACGCGATGCTCGATGCCGCCGGTGCCCGGGCCGGCTTCGACGTCGCCCGCATGCTGAGCTACGAGGTCCACGGCCTGCGCGTGTCCAGCTCGGCCGTGCGCGAGGCCCTGCAGGTCGGCGACATGGCCCGCGCCGCGCAGCTGCTGGGGCGGCCCTACAGCATCAGCGGCCATGTCGTGCATGGCCAGAAGCTCGGCCGCACGCTGGGCGAATCGGCCAACGGCGCGGCCGACGGCCTGCGCACGCTGAACGTGCGCTTCCCGCATGGCAAGCCGGCGGCATCGGGCATCTACGTGGTGCGGGTGCACGGTCTGGACGAACGCCCGCTCGACGGCGTCGCCAGCCTGGGCGTGCGCCCGACCGTCGAGGACGCCGGCCGCGTGCTGCTGGAGACCTACTGCCTGGACTGGCCCGCCCGCCTGGGCCGCGAGGGGGGCTACGGTAAAATCGTGCGCGTGGAATTGCTCGAAAAACTGCGCGACGAGGCCCGCTACGACGGCCTTGATGCCCTGACCGCCGCCATCGCCCGCGATGTGGCGCAGGCCCGCGCCTGGTTCGTCCGCGACGCGGCCGGCACGCAGGCCGCCGCCCACGCGGCCGAACGTCGCCAGACCACCCGCGACCGAATTTGACCGTTCCGGAGCCGGCCGCGACGTGATCGCACCGGCTGCCGCACCCTCACCCGGGACGCTGCCCGCCGGCATCGCCCTCGCCGCCTTTTTCCCCATCCCCTGACCAGGCGCGCCACCCGAGGTGGCGCGAGTCGCGATGACCCAATCTGCCCCGCAAGACGCCAAGAAGAACGCCCCCGAGAAGGGTGCCGACAAGGGTGCCGAACAAGGCGCCTACCGCGCCACGCTGAACATGCCCGACACGCCGTTCCCGATGCGCGGCGATCTTCCGAAGCGTGAGCCTGCCTGGGTCGCCGACTGGAACGCGGGCGGCCGTGACGGCGGTCTCTACATGCGCCTGCGTGCGGCCCGCAAGGGCGCGCCGCTGTTCGTGCTGCACGACGGCCCGCCGTATGCAAACGGCAAGCTGCACATCGGCCATGCGCTCAACAAGGTCCTGAAGGACATGATCGTCAAGAGCCGCCAGCTGGCCGGCTTCGACGCGCAGTACATCCCCGGCTGGGACTGCCACGGCCTGCCGATCGAGAACGCGATCGAGAAGCTGCACGGCCGCAACCTCGGCCGCGACGCGATGCAGGCCAGGTCACGGGCCTACGCGACCGAGCAGATCGCCCAGCAGCGCGAGGACTTCAAGCGCCTGGGCGTGCTGGGCGACTGGGAGATGCCCTATCGCACGATGGACCCGGCCAACGAGGCCGGCCAGATCCGCGCCTTCAAGCGCGTGATCGAGCGCGGCTTCGTCTACCGCGGCCTCAAGCCGGTCTACTGGTGCTTCGACTGCGGCTCGTCGCTGGCCGAGTTCGAGATCGAATACGCCGACAAGAAGAGCGACACGCTGGACGTGGCCTTCGAGGCCGACGACACCGCCGCGCTGGCCCGCGCCTTCGGCCTGTCCGCACTGCCTGGCGAGGGCAACAAGAAGGCCTTTGCGGTCATCTGGACCACCACCGCCTGGACCATCCCGGCCAACCAGGCGCTCAACGCGCACCCCGAGCTGGACTACGCGCTGGTCGACACGCCGCGCGGCGTGCTGCTGCTGGCCGCCAGCCTGGTCGAGGCCTGCCTGAAGCGTTATGCGCTGGACGGCACGATCGTCGCCACCGCCAAGGGCGAGGCGCTGCGCGGGCTGGTGTTCCGTCACCCGCTGCACGACACGGTCACGGCCGAACAGGGCGGCAAGTACAGCTACCGCCGGCTGTCGCCGCTCTACCTGGCCGACTACGTCACGGCCGCCGACGGCACCGGCATCGTGCACTCGGCGCCGGCCTATGGCGTGGACGACTTCAACTCCTGCGTTGCCCACGGCCTGGCCTACGACGACATCCTCAACCCCGTGCAGGGCAATGGCGTCTACGCCGAGGAGCTGCCCTTCTTCGGCGGCGAGCACATCTGGAAGGCCGTGCCGCGCATCCTGGAGGTGCTGGGCCAGAGCGACCGGTTGCTGGCCACGCAGGCGATCACGCACAGCTACCCGCACTGCTGGCGCCACAAGACGCCGGTGATCTACCGCGCCGCCGCGCAGTGGTTCGTGCGCATGGACGAGGGCGAGGGCGTGTTCACCAAGGACAAGGCGCCGAAGACGCTGCGCCAGCTCGCGCTCGATGCCATCGACCAGACCGCGTTCTACCCGGAGAACGGCCGCAGCCGGCTGCGCGACATGATCGCCAACCGGCCCGACTGGTGCATCAGCCGCCAGCGCAGCTGGGGCGTGCCGGTGCCGTTCTTCCTGCACCAGGACTCGGGCGAGCTGCACCCGCGCACGATGGAGATCCTCGATCAGGCCGCCGACATCGTCGAGGCCGGCGGCATCGAGGCGTGGAGCCGCGTCACGACCGAGGAGATCCTCGGTGCCGAAGATGCCGCGCACTACACCAAGAGCACCGACATCCTGGAGGTCTGGTTCGACTCCGGATCGACCTTCCAGCACGTGCTGCGCGGCAGCCATGCCCACGCCTACCCGGGCGCCAGCCACCACGACAGCGGGCCGGAAGCGGACCTCTATCTCGAAGGCCATGACCAGCACCGCGGCTGGTTCCACAGCTCCTTGCTGCTGGGCTGCGCGCTGCACGACCGGGCGCCCTATCGCGGCCTGCTGACACACGGTTTCGCGACCGATGGCCAGGGTCGCAAGATGAGCAAGAGCCTGGGCAACACGGTCGAGCCGCAGAGCGTGACCAGCAAGCTCGGCGCCGAGATCGTGCGGCTGTGGGTGGCGTCGACCGACTACTCGGGCGACCTCAACATCGACGACAAGATCCTCGCCCGCGTGGTCGATGCCTACCGCCGCATCCGCAACACGCTGCGTTTCCTGCTGGCCAACACGAGCGACTTCGACCCCGCCTTGCACACCGTGCCGGCGGCCGAACTGCTGGAGATGGACCGCTACGCGCTGACCCGCGCGGCGGCGCTGCAGGCCGAGATCCTGGCCCACTTCGAGCGCTACGAGTTCCACCCGGTGGTCGCCAAGCTGCAGGTCTACTGCTCCGAGGACCTGGGCGCGTTCTACCTCGACGTGCTCAAGGACCGCCTCTACACCAGCGCGGCCGACAGCCACGCACGCCGCTCGGCGCAGACGGTGCTCTGGCGCATCACCGACGCGATGCTGCGCTGGATGGCGCCGTTCCTGAGCTTCACCGCCGAAGAGGCCTGGGCGATCTTCGCGGCCGGCCGCAAGGAAGGCTCGTCGGGCACGATCTTCACCGAGACCTATGCGGACCTGGGCACGGTCGACGCCGCGCTGCTGGCCAAGTGGGGCCGCATCCGCGAGATCCGCGAGCTGGCCAACAAGGAGATCGAGGCGGTGCGCACCACCGGCGCGGTCGGCGCCTCCTTGCAGGCGGTTCTGGCGATCGAGGCCGGTCCGGAAGACGCGGCGCTGCTGCGCTCGCTGGGCGACGACCTGCGCTACGTCACCATCACCTCGGTGGCCGAGGTGGTCGATGCCGAGGCGCTGGCCGTGCGCGTCAGCCCGAGCAGCGCCGTCAAGTGCGAACGCTGCTGGCACTACCGCGACGACGTCGGCTCGCATGCCGCGCACCCGACGATCTGCGGCCGCTGCGTCAGCAACCTCGAAGGCCCGGGCGACGTCCGGACCTTTGCCTGAACAGGCCGCACCGGTCACAGGATCATCCGATGAGCCACCCTGACGTGCAGGTCCCCGGCATCCAGCTGCACCCGAGCCTGCCGGCCTTCAGCCGGCTGGTCTACGGCGCCTGGCGGCTGGCCGACGATGCCGACACCTCGCCCGCGCATGTCGCGGCCAAGATCGACGCCTGCCTGGCCCAGGGCATCACGACCTTCGACCATGCCGACCTGTACGGCGGCCACCGCTGCGAGGCGCTGTTCGGTGCGGCGCTGAAGGCGCGGCCGGACCTGAAGGCGCGCATCCAGCTGGTCAGCAAGTGCGACATCGTGATCCCCGGCGGCCTGCACGGCACGCCCCGGCTGAAGTTCTACGACACCACGCCGGGCCACATCCGCGCCTCGGTCACGCGCTCGCTCGCGCTGCTGGGTGTCGAGCGGCTGGACCTGCTGCTGATCCACCGGCCCGATCCGCTGATCGATGCGGGCGCGACCGGCGCGGCGCTCGATGCGCTGGTCGACGAGGGCCTGATCACGGCGGCCGGAGTGTCCAACTTCCTGCCGCACGACTGGGCGCTGCTGGCCTCGCGGATGAAGCACCCGCTGGTCACCAACCAGATCGAGCTGAGCCTGGCCGCGCGGTCGCCCTGGACCGACGGCCAGCTGGCCTTCCTGCAGCAGCAGCGCATCCGGCCGATGGCCTGGTCGCCGCTGGGCGGCGGGGCCTTGCTGGACGCCACCCACCCGGTCGGCGCGCGTGTGCTGCCGGCGCTGCAGCGCATCGCCCAGGCACAGGGCGTCGGCGCCAATGCGGTCGCGCTCGCCTGGCTGCTGATGCACCCGGCCGGCATCGTGCCGGTGGCCGGCACCAACCGGCTGGACCGCATCGCGCGGTTGTCGGACGCCTGCCGCGTCACGCTGGACCGGCAGGACTGGTTCGAGCTGTGGACGCTGGCCTGCGGGCATGAAGTCCCATGAACCACGCCTGTCCGGCGGCGCTGCGATGATGCGCGCCCCGATCCCGCAGCCCTCCCTTCCCTGGACCCCCGCATGACCTCCGCGCCGCCCCCGGACCCGCAACAGGCCGCCCGCCTGCAAGCCCTCAAGGACGGCATGGCCTGCGTCAGTGCGGGCGTGGTGATCGTCACCGCCCACCATGACGGCCACGACTGGGGCATGACCTGCAGCTCGTTCACCACCGTCTCGCTCGACCCCGCGCTGGTGCTGTGGTGCCTGCACCGCGGCTCGGCCAGCCATGCCGCCTTCACGCGTCCGGGTGACCAGGGCGGTGGCTACTGCGTCAACGTGCTGGCGGCCGACCAGGCGGCCCTGGCCAAGCGCTTCTCCAGCGGCTCGCAGACCGAACGTTTCGACGGCGCCGCGATCGAGCGCCTGCCCAGCGGCCGGGCCCGGCTGGCCGGCGCGGTGGCCTGGTTCGACTGCAGCCTGCACGAGGTGCTGCGCGCCGGCGACCACGAGATCCTGATCGGCCGCATCGGCGACTTCGGCGCCCCCGGCGCCGCCAGCCTGGCCAGCAGCCTGGTCTACGCGCAACGCCGCTTCGGCAGCGTCAGCCCGCAGGCCTGAACGGCGGCTGCACGCGCCCTCGCCTTCCACCTTCCCGAGCGCACCTGCCGCGCCCCGACCCCATGCCGCCTCCGAAGAAGTCGCCCTCGTCCAACCGCCGCGCCGGCGCCTCGTCCAGCAGCGGCCCCGGCCTGGGCACCTGGCTGGCCATCGCGCTGCTGATCGTGCTGGTCGACCAGTTCACCAAGGTGCTGATCGTCGGCCGCTTCGCGCATGGCGACAGCGTCACGATCACCAGCTGGTTCAACCTCGTGCGGGTCCACAACCCGGGCGCGGCATTCAGCTTCCTGTCGCAGGCCTCGGGCTGGCAACGCTGGTTCTTCACCGGCATCGGCGTGCTGGCGTCGGGCCTGTTCATCTGGCTGCTGCGCGCCCATGCCGGCCAGCGCCTGTTCGCGCTGGCGCTGACGCTGCTGCTCGGCGGCGCGGTCGGCAACGTCATCGACCGCCTGTGGCACGGCCATGTGATCGACTTCGTGCAGGTCCACTGGGACTTCCTGTCCGGCATCTTCCCCGGCGGCTACTTCCCGGCCTTCAACGTGGCCGACAGCGCGATCACCGGCGGCGCGATCGCCCTGCTGCTCGACGAACTGCGCCGGGTGCGGCGCAGCTGAAGGCGGCCTGACGCGGAACGGCGCGTCGGTGTCAGCCCGGCTGTTCAAGCCCTGGCGCTGCACCTATGGTGCGCGGCATCCCGATTGAGGCTTGCCGCATGACCACGCCCGAAGTACCCGCCGTTCCCGCAGCACCCGAACCGCCCCCCGAAACCACCCGCACCGCCCCGATCCGCCTGCGCACGCTGGCCTTCGCCGACCCGCTGCAGTGGCTGGCGCGCGGCTGGCAGGACTTCGTCCGGCACCCCGGCATCGGCCTGTTCTTCGGGCTTTGTTTCACCGGCATGGGCTGGGCGCTGATGAAGGTGTTCCAGCAGGCACCGGCCTGGACGCTGGCGCTGTCGGCCGGTTTCCTGCTGATGGGCCCGTTCATCTGCATGGGCCTCTACCAGGTCAGCCGGCGGCTCGAACGGGGCGAACGGCCCGACTTCGGCGACGCCCTGACCGCCTGGGACGAACACACCGCGCAGATGGCCATCTTCGGCTTCGTGCTGCTGGTGCTGGAGATGCTGTGGGGCCGCGCCTCGCTGGTCGTGTTCGCGGTCAGCTTCGACGGCATGCCCGACTTCAAGGGCTCGCTGCTGGCGCTGCTGAACCCCGAGAACATCGAGTTCATCGTCGCCTACATCGGCGTCGGCGCGCTGTTCGCCGGGCTGATCTTCGCGGTCAGCGTGGTCAGCATCCCGATGATGCTGGACCGCCGTGTCGACGCCATCACCGCCGGCCTGACCAGCCTGCGCCTGGTGCTGACCCAGCCCGGCGTGATGCTGTGGTGGGGCGCCCTGCTGGTGCTGCTGGTGGTGATCGCGCTGCTGCCGTGGTTCCTGGGCCTGCTGGTGATCGGCCCGGTGCTGGGCCACGCCAGCTGGCATGCCTATCGCGGCGCGGTCGAACCGCCCGAGGCGGCCGAGTCGCTGCCCGGCGTGAACGCGCCGGACAGCGCGGCCTGAGCCAGACCCTGGCTCAGAGCCATCTCAGAGGGTCAGCACGCTGCAACCGGTCGTCGCACGCGCTTCCAGGTCGCGGTGGGCCTGGGCCACGTCTTCAAGCGGGTAACGCTGGTCGATGCGGATCTTCACCGCGCCGCTGCTGACCATCGCGAACAGGTCGTCGGCCATCGCCTGCGTGCGTTCGCGGGTCGCGATGTGGGTGAACAGCGTCGGCCGGGTCACGTAGAGCGAGCCCTTGGCGCCGAGCACGCCGAGGTTGAAAGCTGTCACCGGGCCCGAGGCATTGCCGAAGTTGACCAGCAGGCCGAACGGCGACAGGCAGTCCAGCGAGCCCTCGAAGGTGTCCTTGCCGATCGAGTCGTAGACCACCTTGACGCCGCGCCCGCCGGTGATCGCCTTGACCTGCTCGACGAAGTTGCCGCTGCGGTAGTTGATCGCGTGGCTCGCGCCCATCTCCAGCGCCAGCTGGCACTTGGCGTCCGAACCGGCCGTGCCGATCAGCTGCAGGCCCAGCGCCCGGGCCCACTGGCAGGCGATCAGGCCGACGCCGCCGGCCGCAGCGTGGAACAGCACGAAGTCGCCGGGCTGCAGGCCGCCTTGCGGCAGGGTGCTGCGCAGCAGGTACTGCGCCGTCAGGCCCTTGAGCATCATCGCCGCGCCGGTCTCGAAGTCGATGCCGTCGGGCAGTTGCACGACGCACTTGGCCGGCATCACGCGGACCTCGCAGTAGCTGCCCGGCGGCTGGCTGGCGTAGGCCACGCGGTCGCCGACGTTCAGGTGCGTGACGCCCGCGCCGACCGCCTCGACCACGCCGGCACCTTCCATGCCCAGCGACAGCGGCAGCGCGTTCGGGTACAGGCCCGTGCGCTGGTAGACGTCGATGAAGTTGAGGCCGGCCGCGTGGTGGCGGATGCGGACTTCGCCGGGGCCGGGCTGGCCGACCTCGACGTCGACCAGCTGCATCACCTCGGGGCCGCCGAAGGACTGGATCTGGATGGCACGGGACATGGGGTGGATCTCCTCGTCTGGATGGGTCTTGATTGACCGCCAGCATAGGACAGGCCGGCGCGCGGGGTGCATCACCTTGGCGACGCCCCTGTCGCGCGCCGGGGCCGCGCCGCTACGATCCGCGCCCATGAAACTGACCCCGCGCCTGACCCTGATGCTGACCATGCCGCCACTGCTGTGGGCCGGCAACGCGATTGCCGGCCGGCTGACGGTGCCGCTGGTGCCGCCGCTGCTGCTCAACCTGCTGCGCTGGGTCACCGTGGCGATCGTGTTGCTGGTGATCGGCCGCCGCGCCATCGCCACCGCCGAGGCCCGTGCCGCGATCCGTGCGCGCTGGCGCTACCTGGCCCTCGTCGGCCTGCTCGGCGTGGGCGCCTACAACGCGCTGCAGTACCTGGCTCTGACGACGTCGACGCCGATCAACGTCACGCTGATCGCGTCGTCGATGCCGCTGTGGATGCTGCTGGTCGGCTTCGTCTTCTTCCGCGAACAGCCGCAGGCGCGCCAGGTCATGGGCGCCGCCCTGTCCCTGGCCGGCGTGGCCACCGTGCTGGGCCGTGGCGACTGGGCCAAGCTGGCGCAGATCCACTTCGTCCAGGGCGACCTGTTCATGCTCGCCGCAGCGGCCTGCTGGGCCGGCTACAGCTGGCTGCTGGTGCGCCCGCCCGAGTCGATGACGATGGCCAACCGCCCGCGCGTCACCGGCGCCGACGGCCAGCCCCGGCCGTGGAACTGGGCCGAATACCTGCTGGTGCAGACGCTGTTCGGCCTGGTCTGGTCGGCCACCTCGGCCGGCATCGAGGCCTCGGTCATCGACCGCGTGCCGCAATGGACCCCGGCCGTGGCCGTGGCCCTGCTCTACATCACGATCGGCCCTTCCCTGCTGGCCTACAAGTTCTGGGGCGAGGCCGTCGCCCAGGCTGGCCCGACGACGGCCGGCATCTTCACCAACCTGACCCCTCTGTTCGCCGCGCTGATGTCCACCGCGATGCTCGGCGACGCCCCGAAGGCCTACCACGGCGTCGCCTTCGCGCTGATCGTGGCGGGGATCACGGTGTCGTCCTGGCGCCGGTGATCGCGGCGGTGAGGGGCGGCGCCTAGGGCCGATCGCGGGCCTGGGCGCGCAGACCTTCGCGCAGACCCGCTCGCAGTCCTTCGCGCTGTTGCGCCATCCGGGCGCGCAACACGGCCGCATCCATCTGCGCAACCAGACGGCGCGCCAGCGCGTCCAGCACCGTGCCGGCCTGGGCCAGACCGGCGGCATCGATGGGCGCGGCGGACAAGGCTGACAGAACCGACAGAACCTGCCAACGCGCCTCGGCACCGTCGTCGCCGCTGCGGCCGACGCGGCAGCAGGCGATCCACGGCCGGCCGGATGCGAAGGTCGACCGCACGCGCCAGATGACCTGATCACCCCGGGCCAGCGCGTCCAGCGTGTCCTGGCGGCAGACGGTGGCGCGCTCGCCGGGCGCGCCAGCCAGCAGCGCGAGCAGCGTGGTGCTGTCGACGACCGGCTCGACCTCGAAGCCGCGCAGCACCGGGCGGACCAGTCCTGCCGGCACGGCCCAGCGGCGTGGCGTCAGGCGCAGCGCGAGTTCGTCGTCGGGTCGCCACCTCAGGGCGGCATCCAGCAGCGCATCCCAACCCAGCCGGCGAGCGGCCTGCGGCACCCGGCCCGGCCGCCGCGCCGCACGGGCCAGGCCGTGGGCGGCCACGTGGTCGCGGGCCAGCGCGTGGCGCCGCAGCGCCTCGTCGTCGCGGTTGTCGTCGCCGGCCAGATCTGCAGTGGCTAGTTGATGCTCCTGCAGCGCCAGCCGCCACAGCCACGCGGGCGGCAAGGCCCGCCAGCACGGCAGGACCGCGAGCAGCTCGACCAGCGCGGTGCCGTCGATGCGGTCAGGCTGCGGCAAGGCGTCCAGGGCCCGGCAGGCGGTGATGAACCGGTCGGCATCGGGCTGACCGTCCGGCGCCGACCACAGCAGCGACAGGCGCGCCGGTGGCCAGGCCGCCAGCCAGCCTTGAACATGCCGCGCCGGGGGCTGCGCGGCGACGGCCAGCGCGAGCGCGTGCAAGGCGCTGTGGGCGACTTCGGCGGCGGCGCTCATGCTTCGGCTCCTGCCCCGGCGCCCATGGCCGCATCCGGTCCGGGCGCCATGCGTTCCAGCATCGCCTTCAGGCGTTGCAGCGCGCCGTTGACGACCATCGTCTGCTCGGCCGTTCGGGGCGCGTCCTGCACCGCCCGCATCTCGGCCAGCAGGGCCTGCAGCGCGGCGAGGTGCTGGCGGGCTGCCTCGATCGGTGCGTCCAGCTCGGCCCGGTCGATCTCGGCCTGTGCCTGCAAGGCCCACAGCTGCGCCTGGCTGCTGCCCTGGTCGAGCTCGGCCCATTGCCGCGAGGCGGCCAGTGCCTGCTCGGCGGCCATGCGCGCCTGCAGGGCCTGCTGGGCCTGCACCTGACGTTCGGTCTCCATCGCCTCGATCGCGGCCTCGGCCTTGCGGACCAGGCCCAGCGCGTGAACGCCCTGGAGAAGGCTGACCTTCACGGCCAGCGGCGTCAGGTCGATCGTCAGCGCCACCAGGAAGATGAACAGCAAGGGCACCGCCACGGTGATGTCGCTGCCGGCCAGCCGCGCCAGCGCGCCGAGTGCGGTGCCGAAGGACGGCTTGAGGGCCTGCCGCGCCAGCGCTTCGGCCTCGCGGGTGTCCGCGCCCTGCTGCGTTCGCGCGGCGGCCACGGCCTCGGCCTGGGACGCGGCCCGCTGCGCCGCGCTGGCGCTGGCCTCTTCCAGCGTACGGTGCCAGCCGGCCACGGCGGCCTCGTGCTCGCTGCGAGCGGACTGCAGCGCGACATCGGCCGCGTTGACCTGCAACTGGGCCTCGGCCAGGCGCCGGGCGGCACTCGCCAGGGCCACGTTCAAGGCAGCTTCGCGGCGGCTGCGTTCCGCCTCGTCGAGCTTGCGCTGACCTGCCAGCGCGCCGAGCGCGGCGCGGGCGTCGGCATGGCGACGACGCGCCGCATCGGCCGCCGCATTGGCGCGGGACAGCTGGCCTTCGGCCGCGCTGGCGGCCGCCGCAGCCTGGACGACGGCCTGCGGCGGATGCTGCGGATCGGCCATCGCGGCTCGGGCGGCCTCGGCCTTCTCGTCGAGCGTGCGGGCGCCCTGCTCCAGCGACGCGACGTTGCGCGCCTTGGCCGACAGCTCGCCGGCCTGCGCCACCGCCACGAGGCGTTCGCGATGCAGCAGGGCCTGGATCGGGCCGTCGAAGACCACGATCGCGACCGGCGCGAGCTGCATCACCACCAGCATCAGGCCGAGCTTGACGCGCAGCACGATGAAGCCGACGCCGATGCCGGGCTTGACCGTCGCCAGGACGGCGACCTCCAGGCACAGGCCGAGCGCCATGAAGAACACGAAGATCAGCGGTCGCAGCGGCCACGGGACGTTGAGCGATTCGCCGAGCTTGTAGGCCATGCCCAGGCCGGTCCAGCAGGCCGACAGGATCATCAGCGCGCCCAGCGCGGTGTAGGCCGCCTGCTCGGGCTTCGGCGCACGCGCCAGGATGCGGCGGTCGATGCCACACAGGCGGTGGCACCAGATCACCAGGCCGGGGAAACGCTGCAGCCAGACGCCCAAGGCGGTCAGCAGGGCGAAGAGGGACTTGGAGGGGTTCATGGTCGGGCTCCTGGGTCATCGGGGTTTCAGAACCCTTGCAATGTCGAACGACCGCTGCGATCGGACTTCCCACCGATCGGCGGAATTCCAGCGAGCGGTGGGACAGGACCCGACGCGGGGCCGGCTGCAATCCAGCCTTCACCCCGAGGAGCCCCCATGCACGACCGCATCCTGTCGTCGACCCGAAGACCCGGCGCCAGCGCCCGCCAGCGCCCCCCGGGGATGGCGCCACTGGACTGGCAGGCGCAGCGCGAGTGGACGTCGCTGCATGAACGCCTGCGCCCGGAGCCGGCGCGTCCGGATCCGGCCGATTCATACAAGGAAGAAGCCCAGGCCGCGCCAGCGTCCCCCCGCTGCAGGCCGAGGCCCTTGCGCAGGCCGGGTGGACAGCCCGCGAGTGGCTGATGGCCGCGGGGCTGTTGCTGGTCGCGCTGCTGCTGGTGAAGTTCGCGTGGGTGCAGCACGACGGCGTGCAGCGGTCCGAGCTGAGCGAACGCATCGACCATCTGGCCGTCCAGCAGGACCGCGACCGGGCCCAGGCCACCGAGCGCGCGACACGGCAGGAGCAGCGCTACGCCACCTTCGTCCGCCAGACGCAGACCCTCGTTCACCCGCCAACGGCCTGGCAGCACGGCCGCGAGCTGATGGCGGCCGGCCGCTGGGCCGACGCCGAGGCAGCCTTCGGGCCGATGCTCTTCAGCGGCATCCCCGATGCCCTGCGCGCCGACGTGCTGCTGCAGTCGGCCCAGGCCAACGCGATGTCGGGCAACTGCGGCCTGATGGCCGCGCGGCTGACCGCCCTGCAGCGCATCGCCCCCCGCGAGCCGGTGCTGCGCCAGCGTGACGAACTGATGCGCCGCTGCACCGCCGATCGTCGACACCGCTCGATGGCGATGGCGGGCGCCGGATAGGCCCGCCGCGTCGCCCGCATCCGCAGGCAGGTCCGCAAGTTCCGGTGATGACCCCGCCTGAACGCGTCGCTTCAATGTCCTTCCAGTCTTGGCCACAAGGGGAACGACATGAATCAACCGGCAGAAGACCGCCTCGCGACCGGTGACCTGCGCAAGCCCGTCGATCGCCTGCTGAGGACCTGGTGGGCGACGGCCCTGTGTGCGGGCACATGGCCGGACGGCCTGGACCGGCTGGCGTTCAACCGGACGATGCAGGACGCCGAAATGGCCTTGCCCGCAGCGGCCCGCTCGGCCTGGCGCCCATGGCGCAAACGGATGGAATCCCTCACCTTGCACCCGATCGACCATCTGCTGCGGCTGCTCCGCGAACACGGCCTGGACGCGCATCCGGCCGAGGAAGCCTGTCGGAACCTGCGGACGACACTGAGCCGGAAGGTAAGCCTGCGCACGATCCCGGACGAGGTGCTGTACGAGCTGCAGGAGAACCTCTGGGCGGCCGTCGAACACGTCGCCAAGGCGCTGTTGACCGCTCACCCGTCGACCACGTCGACGCAATGGATCGCGGCCTGCCAGCGCGCACATGGCGTCCACGCGGAGACGCCGGACGGGCTCGAACCGGTCCTGGCTCAGGCGATGAGCCAGGCGACGCAGGCCGTCAAGGAACGGGTCCTGCTCGACCGCCTCGATCATCTCGTGGCGCAACTGGCCCTGTATGCGGCGGCATGCGCACAAGTGCCTTCGACGGACAAGCGCGAGCTGCTGTACGCCTTCATGCACAACCTGTACGGACTCCGCAAGGAATACGACGCCAAGCCGCCCGACGGCCAGGACCCGGGCACCAGCGTCAAAAGGCGATTCGAGGACATGCGCAGCGGCCGGCTCACGATGCCGAATGACGGCTTGAGGCCGCTGCACGCATCGATCATCCCGGTCCACGACCAGCAGGCCTTCTGTGCGGTGGCCAGCGACTTGCGGGAACGGCACCGCCTGGCCGCCGACTTCGCGCTGGTCGAGACCGTCCTGCAGTGGCATCCGCGAGCCGGGCCGACACCGGACGGCATGCCACGCACCGTGGCGGACTTCGGCTCGCGGCTGGCGGGCAGCTTGCGCCAGCTGCGGCTCTGCCAGCGCGCCGGGTGGGCGCACGAGATGCCCGTGCTGAGCTGGCTGGTGCGCCACCAGGACGATGCCATCGGCGCTGGCGAACACGACTGGTCGCGGCACTACGAAGGCTTCGACGACGCGCCCGCCACGTTGCACGGCCGGTTGCCGCACCGCAAGAGCGGGCGGGCGTCGGTCGTGGACCTGAAGCCCTGGAACGCCAAGCTCGGCATCACCTTCCGGCGTGCGGTCGACGACGCACTGGCGCGGCGGCAAGCCACTCATGCCGGCGCCGATCCGGTGTTGCTCGGCCAACTGGTGCACGCCGTGTTCTCGGTGCCGCGCCTGCCCAAGCCCGACGACCACTACCACGACTTTCCCGGCTGGCCCGCCTTGTACCTGTGCGTGAAGGCGCTGGCCCGCGACGACGCCAACTTCGGTGACCGGTGGCTGAAGCCGCTGGTCGACCTCGACCTGGACACCCGGCCGGGCCGCTCGCTGTGCGGCACCTTGCACTGCGACGGCGACGGCGACCGCGATGGCGGCAAGCCCTATTGCTGCGCCACGACCTGAGAAGACACCCTCATGAACCTGCAACTGATGACCCTTGCCCTGACGCCCGGCGCCTACGCGCAGCTCCAGGCGTCGGACCCCGCCACACCCGAGGGCGACGACCCGGTCGACGAACCACCCGAACGGTGGTTCAACTGGCGCTGGCCGGCGACCGGCGGCGGCGAACTGCGCCGGCTGTGCTGCCTGCCCGATCCGGCCGCGCATCCGCAGGTCTGGCGGTCCTGGCTGGCCGGCGCTGCCGATGCCGGGCTGGCGGCGGTCGCCGTCCTGTGTCTCGACGAGTGCGACGGCCTGCTGCCGCTGACCGACGCAGGCTCAGGCACACACGCGACGCCTGCCAACCTGGGCTTGCTGCCGATGGACCCGGCAGACGCCGACGCCACCGACGCGCTGCGACGCCAGTTGCAGATGCCGGAGCCCGAAGTCTTCGAGGCGCTCGGGCAGTTCCGCTGTGGTGAAGACGAGGAACTGAGCCTCACACCCCCCTTGTCCGCCACCCGGTCGCGGGACTGGCTGGAGGCACTCGAACGCTGGTTGGCCATGCCCGGTCACGCGCGGCAGGTCGAGCGTGAACACGGCTTGCCGCCACGCTGGCATCGGCGGGCGATGGGGCCGGCCAGGGCCATCGTGCCGGCCGACCTGCTCGACGACGCGCCCGACCGGCCGCTGCAACCGGGCGACGTGCTGCCCGTGCGCGGCCTGCCCGCCGCCGGGATCCGGCTGGATGCGAACGGGCGGCTGCAAGGTGCCGGTCTGCTGCCGCGTCCTGCCGCCGACCTGGACCCGTCCGGCGCGCTGCAGCACTGGCTGGACCTGCGCCTGTCACCCACTCCGCAACGGACGCCACCACGCGAACCGGCCTGGCGTTCGGGCGTCGACGCGATCCTGCATTGCGTCTGGCCGGTCGCCGGATTCGTCGCGCGGGCGGCCAGCGAGGGTCTGTTCGTGCAGACCGTCGACCTGGCCGAGCGCGATCTGCAGCTGGTGCTGCAACTGCGCTTCGATGCCGATGGCGCCGACGTCGAACTGCTGCTGCGCGCCGGACCGAACGCGCGTCTGCCGCTGTGGCTGGCGCTGCGCTGCGGCGATGCGCAGCCCTGGTCCTTCCAACTGGCGCGGGCCGGCCTGTCGCGCGGCCACTGGCCGGGCGTGTCGTCCGGCCTGCCGATCGAGGCGCTGTTCCATGACCAAGACCATGCCCAAGGCCATCCCGATGACCACGATGACAAGACTTCCTGAGATGACGCTGCTGCTGGGTTTCCCGGTCCTCACGGCCGAGGGCCAGATGCTGCCGATCTGGCTGGAACGCCGCGACCGGCGGGCCGCTGAGAGCCGCTTCTCGTGCCGCGTCGTCGACGACGATCTTGGCGGCGTCGCCCTGCAGGACGACGTCTTCTCGGGCGGCGACGGCGGCCTGAACGAGGCCCGCTGGCAGGCACTGGACCTGGCGCGCCAGCACCTGGTCTTCGTGTTCGAGTCCGAGGAGGACCGCCGTAGCGTGCTGCGCGGACCGGCCCGCGCCGGCTGGCTCGCGATCGGGGGCTATTCGGCCTCGCTCGCGATCGACCTGGCCTGCAGCGCGGCCACGGTCCCGGCCGCAGCGGATGCCACCGCCGGCCTGCTGGTCTCGGTTCAGCGCAGCGTGGGAAACCAGCTTCAAGGACTGGGCCGCGACGCACTGGCCAAGGCCACGGCGGTGCGCACGGGTGCCGGTCAACGCCGCCTGGCGCTGCTGCTGCTGTCGACCGACGGACAAGCCGGCCTCGCCGATGCCGTGCCAGCCGGACCTGACCTGCCGACACGGCTGGCGACGGCCCGCGACAACCTCGTCATCACGGTCCAGCCGGGCGATGCGGTCAGCCGCGCGCACGAGTTGCTCGGCTGGCTGGGGGGCTTGCCGCCGAGGCCCGTCAGCCCCGCCGATCGGGAAACGGCTCCTGCCATACCCGGTCCGTCCTTCTCCGACCTTTGGCAGGCCGCCTTGCCGAACCAGGCCACGCTGCGCGCGGCGATCGAACGGCGCGCCAGCCCGCCCGGCGACACGGCGCTGTTCGAGATCCAGGCCCGCGCGGTGGCCCTGCGCGAGCGCGTCTTCGCCGGCCATGTCCACGGAAGGGCGCCGGACAACCTGCTGATCGCCGGCCCGACCGGCAGCGGCAAGACCGTGGTGGGGGCCGCGCTGTGCCTCAACGCGATCCTGGAACGGCGCGGCGTCGCGCTCTACCTGGCCCCCACCCGCGCGCTGGCCTACGAGTTCCACCGACGGTTCATCGAGACCTACGGCGCCTTGCTGGGCATCCCGGAGCCGGCGCAGCGGCTGGTCGTGTCGACCGGCGAACGCGGTGAATCCGACCTGGCGATCCGGCTGGGCCATGTCGACCTGGCCTGCGTCGTGACCGAGAAGGCCAACGTGCTGATGGCGCTGAAGAACAGCCGTCTGCTGGGCCAGCTGGCGCTGGTGCTGGTCGACGAGCTGCACATGCTGACCGACCCGGCGCGCGGTGGCGTGGTCGACCTGATGCTGACCAAGCTGCTGGCCGAACAGCGCCGGCGGGAGGCGAACCAGCCGCTGCAGATCGTCGGCCTGTCGACCGAAAGCCTGAACGCGCCGATCGCGGCGTGGTGGTCGCAGGCCTGGCAATGCCCGCCGCTGACGCTCGGCGGTCATCGGCGGCCCGAGGGCGTGCGTCATCAGGTGCTGGTTCACGGCCTGAAGGCCGCGCCGGGGGCGCCCGACTGGATCGAGCACGACCTGCTGACCTTCGTGGACGACCGCCAGCGTCGCCTGCAGCCGCGCTCTCGCGAGGCGGCCGATCTGGTCACCTCGCTCGGCAACCGCCTGGCCCGCCAGCCGGCGGCCAAGACACCCGACAACCGCTGTTTCGCCGAAGCCATCGAACGCCAGTGGGCGCGCGGCTGCCGGACCGTGCTGTTCGCCTACGGCAGCAAGGAGGTGCTGCGGCGCATCGCCCGTCAGCTGAAGAACCGGCGCAGCAGGTCCGACACGGCACAAGTGGCCCCGGCCGCCCCGCTGGCGGCGCTCGAGTCGATCCTGCGGCAGACCGACGAGACCAGCGCGACGATCGAAGAACGCCGCAAGTGGGCCGCGCATGGCGTGTTCGTCCACGACGGTGACACGCCGGCCTCGGTACGGTCCTGGATCGAGCAGACCTTCTCGGTGCGGCGGCCGCCGGAATGGGCCGACTGGCCGATCGTCATCCTCTGCACCGAGACGCTGACCTACGGCGTCAACCTGAGCGCCGACGTGGTCGTGCTGGGCGGCCTGGAATTCCCGCGCGAGTCGGGCGCGATGCAGCCACTCGACGCCAACCAGTTCCACAACCTGCTGGGTCGGGTCGGCCGCCCGGGCTTGTCCGGCAGCGACGGCCCGGAGCCGCGTGCGATCGTCTGTTTCCGGGCCGACGCCGCGCTGAGCCTGTCCCACTGGCAGGACTTCGTGAACCGCTACTACACGGCCAACGGCCTGCCGGAACAGCCGGTCAGCGCGCTGTTCACGCCGCGCGAACTGGCCGACTGCCGGCTGCGCCGACAACAGCGCGACCACCCGCGGCTGCGCCAGCTGGCCGTGCCACCCCGGCTGGAACAGGTGCGCGCGGCAACCTTCCGGGCCGTGGTCGACGTGGTGCATCACCTCGGCGGGGTCGACACCGAGGTCGCGTTCGACGAGATCGTGCGCTTCGTCGCCCTGACCATCCACCAAGGCACCTGCAGCAAGGTCGACGCCGACGCCGTGCCGCTGCTGATCGACGAGGTCCTGCAGGCGGCGGTGCAGTTCTCGGGCGATGGCCAACCGCACAGCGTGCCGGCGCTGGTCGAACGCTCGGGCCCGGACACGAAGGGCCGCTACCGGCTGCGCGCGGCGGCCAAGGCGCTGATCGACACCGGCACGCAGATCTCGGCGATCAAGCCGATCGCCGGTTGGCTGAGCGGCCTGAAGGCGCTGGCGCCGGCCGGTCCGGTCGCGCCGGAGCTGATGGTGCCGGGCCTGGTGCTGACACCCGAGTTCTGGAACGCCGCGCGCAATGCCTGCAGCGAAGGCGCCGAGACCCGCGAACTGGCCCATGCCTACGAGAACGCCAGCCTGTCGCGGGCGCGTGACCTGCTGAAGCGCGAGTTCGACGTCCTGGAACGCCCGGGCATGGCCTGGGACGCCCTGGTCGCACGCCTGCAGGAACACCTGCGCGACCACGGCCAGGGCCTCGAACACGCCAGCAACGAGGCCTTCAAGCTGTCGATCCTGATGAAGCTCACGGCGATGGCCTGGGCCTGGCTGCGTGGCGCACCGGTCGACGAGATCGTGGCGATGTACGACAAGGTCGAGGCGGAGAACGAACGCGACCAGCGGCCGTCGTCCTTCCATGCCCGGCTGGCCGAGCGGCTGTCGTGGCTGGCCCAGATGACGCACCGCTTCTTCGGCGAGGCCAGCGACTGGCTGCCCGACGGCTTCGAGCGCGACCTGCCCGACCTGTCGCGCCGCCTGCGGCTCGGGCTGCCACCGGCCGGCCTGCCGATGCTGGGCGTGCGCGCCAGCCTGGACAAGGGGCGCCAGACCATCGCCGGGCTGCTGGCGCAAGGCATCCGGCCACGCCACTTCCTGATGCCGCACGACGGCGGCGCCGAGCTGGACGCCAAGGAGGCGCAGAAGTACCGGCGCCGGGTCCGGCGCGGCTACCGGGCTTCGCTCGACACCCTGCGACAGGCCTTGTTCGAAGGCACGTCCGCCGTGGCCGCGCCACGCCTGGCGCAGGCGCTGGACGGCATCCAGGCCCTGCTGGCAAACTATCCGCGCGAGGCGGCCTTCGTCACGCTGCCGACCGCCGGGATCGGGCGGGACTGCGAGGCCGCGCTGGCCGAACTGCTGGATCGGGTCCCGGACTCGCAAGGGCAGGTCCATGCGCAGGCCCTGGCGCTGGTGGTCGACGGGCGGCGCTTGTTCTGGCGCGGCCCGACCTCGTCACGCCAGCTTCCGAGCCCGGACCCGAGACTGCCGACGCTGCCGGTGCGGATGCACGAGCCGTGGCCGATGGCCATGACGCTCGACGATCCCGAGGTCACGCACATGACGGCACCCGGGGCCCTGTGCCTGGCCTACCTCGCCTCTCGCGGGCTGCTGTCCTGGCCGCGGGTCATGGACCGGGTCGAGGCCACCCGAGGCCGCCTGCTGCCGCTGCGCGACATCGTCGCCCTGGCCCATGCCCCCGCGATGAAACAGACCGGTGCGCTGTTCGACGCGCTGCTGCTGTGGGATGAGCCGGGCGTGCTCTAGAACGTCCCCGGATACGCCCCGCCGTCGATCAGCAGGTTCTGGCCGTTGACGTAGCCCGCCAGGGGGCTGCACAGGAAGGCACACAGCGCGCCGAACTCGGCCGGCACGCCGAAGCGGCCGGTGGGGATGCCGGCGCGGCGGGCGGCGGCGATGGCCTCGACGTCGCGGCCGGACTGGGCGGCGGCCTTGTCGAGCGTCACGCGCAGGCGTTCGGTGTCGAAGGCGCCGGGCAGCAGGTTGTTGATCGTGACACCGCGTCCGGCCAGCGACTTCTGCCGCGCCAGGCCGGCGACGAAGCCGGTCAGGCCGCTGCGGGCGCCGTTGGACAGGCCCAGGATGTCGATCGGCGCCTTGACCGCGCCGGAGGTGATGTTCAGGACGCGGCCGTAGCCCCGTGCGGCCATCGCGTCGACGCAGGACTTCATCAGCTCGATGGGGGTCAGCATGTTGGCGTCCAGCGCCTTCAGCCAGGCCTCGCGGTCCCAGTCGCGGAAGTCGCCGGTCGGCGGTCCGCCCGCGTTGTTGACCAGGATGTCGACCTGTGGCGCGGCGGCCAGCGCGGCGGCGCGGCCCTCGGCGCTGGCGATGTCGCCGGCTGCCGTGCGGATCTCGATGGCCGGGTGGCGCGCACGCAGATCGGCGGCGGCGGCCTCCAGCGCGTCGGCGCCGCGTGCGGTCATCACCAGGTGGACACCCTCGGCGGCCAGCGCCTGCGCGCAGCCGAGTCCGAGTCCCTTGCTGGCGCCGCACACCAGCGCCCACTTGCCGGCGATGCCGAGGTCCATGTCGTGTCGTCCTTGAAGAAGCTTGAGGGGAAGGCCGTTCAGCGCGAACGGGCCAGCAGCCAGACGCCGGTCAGCACCAGCAGCGTGCCGACCGCGAGCATCGGCGTGAACGGTTCGCCCAGCAGCACGATGCCCATCAGGATCGTGCTCATCGGCCCGATCAGCCCGCACTGCGCGGCCATCGCGGCGCCGAGCCGCTCGATGCCCATCATCACCAGCATGACCGGTGCGAAGGTGCAGGCGGTCGAGTTCAGCAGCGACAGCCAGATGACCTCCGGCGCCAGCGTGGCGACGCTGCCGATCGGCCGCAGCACGAGGAACTGGCCGATGCACAGCACGCAGGCGACGCTGCTGGCCAGACCGGTCAGCCGCAGCGAGCCGAGCCGGCGCACCTCCTCGCCGCTGAAGTACATGTAGCAGGCGTAGCTGATGGCGCTGCCGAACACCAGCGCGGCGCCCTGCAGCACATGGTCGCCCTGCAGGCTCAGCTCGGTGCCGAAGACACACAGCACGCCGGCATAGCTGACCAGCAGCGCCAGCCACTGGGTCCGGCCGATGCGCCGGCCGGCGAACACCAGCCCGAGCAGCAGCACGAGGGTCGGGTTGAGGTAGAGGATCAGCCGTTCAAGGCTGGCGCTGATGTAGGTCAGGCCGGCGAAGTCGAGGAAGCTGGCGAGGTAGTAGCCCGAGAAGCCCAGGCCCAGCACGACCAGCCAGTCGCGCGTGGTCAGGGCCGGCTTGCCACGGCCGGCCCACCAGGCCAGGCCCAGGAACAGCGGAAAAGCGAACAGCATGCGCAGCATCAGCAGCGTGACCGCGTCGACACCGTGCCGGTAGGCCAGCTTGACGATGATGGCCTTGCCCGAGAAGGCGATCGAGCCGATCAGCGCGAACGCGAGGCCGGGCCAGAGACGGGGCGAGGAGCGGGGGCTGGCCGTGGCGGCGAAGGCCGCATCCGCCGGAGGGGTCGACTGCATCGGCGCGATTCTAGGGAGGGCCCCTGAAACGGCCACGGCCGCTGTCTCGCGACAGCGGCCGTGGCGGGGGCGGATCGTCAGCCCCTGGAGAACATCACAGCTTCTGCGACTGCATGTACTGGTCGAAGCCCTGCTCGGCGAAGCGGAACCACAGGTTCTGCTCGGCGCGGAACTTGACGAAGTCGGCGTAGACCTTCTTCCAGTTCGGGTTCTTGCCGGCGATTTCCTCGTACAGGTCGTTCGAGGCCTTGAAGGCGCCGTCCATCACGTCCTTGGGCAGGCGGAACAGCTTGGTGCCGTTGCCGACCAGCTGCTTGAGCGCGAGCGGGTTCTTGGCGTCGTACTTGGCCTGCATGTCGACGTGCGCGTAGGTCGCGGCCGCCTCGACGATCGCCTTGTACTCGGGCGTCAGCGCCTCGTAGGCCTTGCGGTTGACGAACAGGTCGATCTGCGGACCACCTTCCCACCACGCCGGGTAGGCGTAGTGCGGGGCGACCTTGTTGAAGCCGAGCTTCTGGTCGTCGTACGGACCGATCCACTCGGCCGCGTCGATGGTGCCCTTCTCGAGCGCCTGGTAGATCTCGCCGCCGGGGATGTTCTGCGGCACGGCGCCCATGCGCTCGATGACCTTGCCGGAGAAGCCGCCGATGCGGATCTTCAGGCCCTTGACGTCGGCCATCGACTTGATCGGCTTGCGGTACCAGCCGGCCATCTGCGCGCCGGTGTTGCCGCAGGGGAAGTTGATGATGTCGAAGCCGGCGTAGAAGTCGCGCATCAGCTTCAGGCCGTTGCCCTCGAACATCCACGAGGTCATCTGGCGGCTGTTCAGGCCGAACGGGACGGCCGCGCCCAGCGCGAAGGTCTCGTCCTTGCCGAAGTAGTAGTACGGCACGGTGTGACCGGCCTCGACGGTGCCGTTCTGGACGCCGTCGACGATGCCGAAGGCGGGCATCAGCTCGCCAGCGGCGTGCACGGTCACCTGGAACTTGCCGCCGGTCATCTCGCCGACCTTCTTGGCGAAGACCTCGCCGCCGCCGTAGATGGTGTCGAGCGACTTCGGGAAGCTGGAGGCGACGCGCCAGCGGATGTTGGCCTGGGCCTGCACCACCGCCGGAGCGGCGCCAGCAGCCAGGATGCCGGCCAGACCGGCTTGACGGACAAAGGAACGACGTTCCATGCGGGACTCCTGAAGGGGTCGAGTGGGGGATGAAGTCATTCTAGGAAGCGGCCCCGCCGTGTTGGCGGGGGCTTTCCCCTGCGCAAGATTGCGTAGTCGGCCGACCCGGTGGCCGCACTCAGTGGCCGGCGATGGTCATGCGGTCGACCAGCACGGAGCCCATCGTCTTGTTGCCGCCGTTGTAGGCGTCGGCGCCGACCGCGACGATGCCCTTGAGCATGTCGCGCAGGTTGCCGGCAATGGTGATCTCGTCGACCGGGTAGGCGATCTCGCCGTTCTCGACCCAGAAGCCGGCCGCGCCGCGCGAGTAGTCGCCGGTCACGTAGTTGACGCCCTGCCCCATCAGCTCGACCACCAGCAGGCCGCGATGCAGCTTGCGGACCATCGCGGCCAGGTCGTCGCCGCGGCGGGTCAGGCGGCTGGTCAGCGTCAGGTTCTGCGGGCCGCCGGCATGGCCGGTCGTGCGCATGCCCAGCTTGCGGGCCGAGTAGCTCGACAGGAAGTAGCCCTGGGTGACACCGGCCGAGACGACGGTGCGGGCCGTCGTGCGCACGCCCTCGTCGTCGAACGGCGCGCTGGCCTTGCCCTTGGGCACGTGCGGGTCCTCGCGCACGTCGATGTGCTCGGGGAAGATCGCCTGGCCCAGGCTGTCGACCAGGAAGCTGGCCTTGCGGTAGAGCGAGCCGCCGCTGGTCGCGTGGACGTAGCCGCCGAGCAGGCCGCCGGCGATCGGGGCCTCGAACAGCACCGGCACCTCGCAGGTCTTGATCTTGCGGGACTTCAGCCGCGACAGCGCCCGTTCGGCGGCGTAGCGGCCGACCGCTTCCGGCTCGGCCAGATCGGCCGCGTCGCGCATCGAGCTGTACCAGGAGTCGCGCTGCATGTCGCGGCCGCGACCGGCAATCGGCGAGACCGACATCGAGTGCCGCGAGCTGGCGTAGCCACCCCGGAAGCCGCGGCTGTTGCCGGCGAAGAAGTGCGACTGCTGGGCCGACACCGCCGCGCCTTCGGAGTTGGTGATGCGCTTGTCGACCGACAGCGCCGCGCCCTCGCAGCGCAGGGCGATGGCCGCAGCGGTCTCGGCGTCGATCGGCCACGGGTGACACAGCCCGAGGTCGCGTTCGGCTTCGGCGCCAAGCGCCAGATCGGCCTCGTCGGGCAGGCCGGCGACGCTGTCCTCGGCGGTGAAGCGGGCGATGTCGTAGGCCGCCTGCACGGTCTGGCGCAAGGCGGTCGGCGAGAAGTCGGAGGTGCTGGCGTTGCCGCGCCGCTGGCCCAGGTAGACCGACACGCCGATCGACTTGTCGCGGTTGCGCTCGACGTTCTCGATCTCGCCCTTGCGCACCGAGACCGACAGGCCGGCACCTTCGGAGACCTCGACGCCGGCATCGGTCGCGCCGATGTCGCGGGCCATCTGCAGGGTGTCCTCGACCAGCTGCCGGAACTGCTCGCGGGTGTAGGCGAAACCGTGGGTGGCGCGGGCGTCTGCAGCTTGGGAGTCGGTCATGGGATCCATCTTCAAGGGGGCTTCGGACAGCCCTTCGGGGGCTCAGAACTATCATAGCGGCCGCTCTTTCAGACCCCTTCCATGCCGCCCCGCAAACCCTTCAAGTTCAGCCCGCCCAACGCCGCCGAGATCGAGGCCGAGGCCGAGCGCCAGGCCCGCGACGCGGCGCAGATCGCCGCCGTGGCGCTCAACCCCGAGCTGCGCCTGCCGCGGTCGGCCCGTCCCAGCAAGACGCAGATGAAGAAGGAGTCGCACGACCTTCAGGAGCTGGGCGAGGCGCTGCTCGAACTGCCGCGCCCCAAGCTCGATGCGCTCGACCTGCCCGAAGGCCTGCGCGATGCGCTGGAGGAACTGCGCCGGATCCGCAACTTCGAAGGTCGGCGTCGCCAGTGGCAGTACGTCGGCAAGCTGATGCGCGGCATCGACCCGGAGCCGCTGCGCGAGGCGGTCGCCGCCCAGCGCGTGCCCTCGGCGCGCGAGACGCTGGCGCTGCACGAGGCCGAGGCCTGGCGCGACCGGCTGATCGGCTCCGATGACGCGATGACGGCCTGGATGGCGGACCACCCCGACACCGACGCGCAAGCGCTGCGCAGCCTGATCCGCAGCGCCCGCAAGGACGTGCAGGCCGCCGCCGCCGCGCAGCCGCACGACGGCGCGCCCGAGCGCAAGGGCCGCTCCTACCGCGAGATCTTCCAGCTCGTGCGCGAGGCCCTGGCCGGTGCCGAGCGTGCCGCGCGCGACGACGAGGACGGCCGCAACGCCGTCCACGACGACTGAGCCTGCCCCTTCATGAGCGACACCTTGAGCGACACCTCGACTCCTCAGGACCTCCCGCCGCCCGAGCCGGTCCGCATCGGTCTGGTCTCGGTCAGCGACCGCGCCAGCACCGGCGTCTACGAGGACAAGGGCATCCCGGCGCTGCGCGAGTGGCTGGAACGCGCGCTGCACAACCCGGTGACCTGGGTGACGCGGCTAATCCCCGACGAACGCGACGGCATCAGCGCGGCGCTGCGCGAGCTGGTCGATGTCGAACGCTGCGACCTGGTGCTGACCACCGGCGGCACCGGCCCGGCGCCCCGCGATGTCACGCCCGAGGCGACGCTGGCGGTGGCCGACAAGGTCATGCCCGGCTTCGGCGAACAGATGCGCCAGATCAGCCTGCGCTTCGTGCCGACGGCCATCCTGTCGCGCCAGGAAGCGGTGATCCGCGGCCAGGCGCTGATCATCAACCTGCCCGGCCAGCCCAAGTCGATCGCCGAGACCCTGGAAGGCCTGCCCGGCGCGACGCCGCCCTGCCCGGGCATCTTCGCGGCGGTGCCCTACTGCATCGACCTGATCGGCGGGCCCTACCTCGAGACGCGCGACAGCGTCATCGCGGCGTTCCGGCCGAAGACCGCGCGCCGGCCCTCCCGGGGCTGAACGCGGGGACGCGAGTTGAATCTCGGGAAAATCCCTGGACGATTCATGTCATCCCGCCCGAGCCAATAACAAGAAACTCGCATCGACGCTCCATAAACTGGCGCGACCTTGAAAGGTCGCCGATGAAACTACTTAAATTCGCCATATACGGCTTGCTCTTGTTATTGAGTTCCGCGTCCCACGCTGGATACGCCGAACGCGAGCCCGCCTGCAAACCCGGGCAAGTGCTGGATGCCGGCTTGTGCACCGACGCGTGCGGTCCAGGGGAAACCGGCATCGGCCCGGTCTGCTGGAGTCGCTGCCCGGATGGCACCCGGGACATCGGCCTCCTTTGCTCGAAAACCGACATCCGCGCCAGAGCCTCCTACAGCCGAGGAATCGGCGCCATTCCCCGATCCTGCGCACCGGGCAACGAGTATGTCGGCGGCCTCTGTTATGAGCAGTGCCAATCCAACTATCACGGCGCCGGTCCGGTCTGCTGGGAAAACACGCCGTCGGGATGGATCGACGCCGGCCTGTGGTTCTGGCGCTGGAACTGGGGTATCCAGACGCGCGGCAAGGGCAGTTATGGTCGACATGCGGGAACCATCCCCCAATCGTGCCCGGCAGGACAGCAACTCAATGCCGGCCTGTGTTATTCGACATGCCGGCCTGGATATTCAGGCGCCATGACCCAGTGCCTGGCCGACTGCCCGGCCGGCTACCGGAATGACGGACTGACCTGCCGACTGGAAGCCACGGTGGCCAAGTCGTCCCACGTCCGCAGTGCCGGCAGCTTTCCGCCGAGCAACGATGGCTATTGCGATTTCGTCATGCCCCTGACCACCCGCGACGGCCGTGACCGCCTCTACAGCCAGACGGCCTGGGTGGGCACACACAATGCCTATGCCAACAACAGCGATGGTTATGTGTATGCCATGCAGTCCTTCGACGTCCAACGCCAGCTGAAGGGCGGCGTCAGGGTCATCAACCTGGACCTGCACATCTACGACAACCAGATCGTGATGTGCCACGAAAACTGCAACGGCGTACGGGGCTTCAACTACGGGAGCGATCGAAAGAAGCTGCTGGACACCCTGAGCGTGATCAAGTCCTTCCTGGACGCGAACCGCAACGAGATCGTCACGCTGGTGTTCGAGAGCTATGTGAAGGATCCCGCCAAGCTCGATGAGGTGTTTCAGGTGTCTGGCCTGACGCCCATGGCGATCAACCTGCCGAGTGCGGGCATCCACAACCTGCCGACGCTGCGGAAGATGATTGCCGACAACAAGCGCCTGGTGGTGCTGAGCCAGGAAGCCGCCGATGCCAGCGCCACCTCGGTGACCCGAGCCGAAACCGACTTCGTCATCGAGAACATGTACGGCTTCGGTTCCGGCATCAACCGCTATGCCGTGACGAAGCGGAACTTAGCGCTGGACACGCCGGACCGCGGGTTCCTGCTCAACCACTTCGGCAGCGTCTCGTTGCCCTTGGCCTCGATGCGCGAGAACAGCGAGGCCATCCTGGGTCGTCGTGCCCTGACGGAGGCCAAGGTGGCATCCGGTGGCCGGCTGCCGACGATCCTGCTGGTGGATCACTACCACGTGCCGTACTGCGCGGCATTCAAGACGGTCAAGGACATCAACGACTCGTTCTGAGCCGGATAGCCTGCCGATGAACAGCCGACCTTCGGGTCGGCTTTTTGTTGCCCAGGCCGTCTTCAGGCCCGCGCGACGGGCTTCAGCGCACCAGCCGGTTCAGGCGCTCGGCGTCGAAGTCCTCGGTGGTGTGGGCGTCCTGCGGCACACACGGTTCGACCGGCAGCTCGCGGGCCCGGCTCGACAGCTTCTCGATGGCCTGCCAGAGCAGCGCGATCTGGTGTTCCTGGCCGGCCGCGTTGTCGATCAGCCCCTTCATCGCCTGTGCGACCGGGTCGTCGCCCTGGGTCACGCCATAGGCCGAGAAGCCCATCTTGGCCGCCGCTTCCTCGCGCTGCGCGTCGGCGCTGGCCTGGATGATGCGGGCCGGGTTGCCGACCGCCGTCGCGCCCGCCGGCACCGGCTTGGTGACGACCGCACCCGAGCCGATCCGCGCACCCTGCCCGACCGTGAAGCCGCCCAGCACGCAGGCGTTGGCGCCGACGATCACGCCGGCTTCCAGTGTCGGGTGGCGCTTGGCGCCCTTGACCAGCGAGGTGCCGCCCAGCGTCACGCCCTGGTAGATCGTCACGTCGTCGCCGACCTCGGCCATCTCGCCGATCACGACGCCCATGCCGTGGTCGATGAAGACACGCCGGCCGAAGGTCGCGCCCGGGTGGATCTCGATGCCGGTGAACCAGCGCCCCAGGTGCGAGATGAAGCGTCCCAGCCAGCGCAGACCGCGCTTCCAGCAGGCATGCGCCAGGCGGTGCATCAGCAGCGCGTGCAGGCCGGGGTAGCAGGTCAGGACCTCGAAGCGCGACTTGGCGGCCGGGTCGCGTTCCAGGATGCAGGTGATGTCTTCGCGGAGGCGGCTGAACATGGGCAACTCACGGGCCTTGAAGGCTTCTGGATGGGCGGCGGGGGCGTCAAGAAGTGTAGGCGCGGCCCTCAATGCCGGGCGACGCTGCGGGCGATCCCGCGCAGGATGTGGACCTCCTCGCGCGTCAGCGCGGCGCGGTCGAGCAGCAGCTGCAGGCGCGGCATCAGCTTCTTCGGCGCGGCCGGGTCGAGGTAGCCGATCTGTTCGAGCACGCCACGCCAGTGTTCGAGCGCGCCGTGGACCTCGTCGAGCGTGGCGCGCACCGGCGCCTGCGTGCGTTCGACCACCGGGTAGCCGCCCAGCGCCATGCGCCATTCGTAGGCGATCAGCTGGACCGCCTGCGCGAGGTTGAGCGAGCCGTAGTCCGGCTGGGTCGGGATCGACAGGCAGACCTGGCAGCGCCGGACCTCGTCGTTGCTCATGCCGAAGCGCTCGCTGCCGAACACGAAGGCGATGCGCTCGCCGGCCGCCGCGCGCGGTGCCAGTGTCGGCAGGTGCTCGCGCGGAGATGCGGTCGGCGGGCCGAAGTCGCGTGGCGTCATCGCCGTGGCGCAGGCGACGTGCACGCCTTCGAGCGCGGCATCCAGGCTGTCGACGATGCGGGCGCGCACGAGGATGTCGGCCGCGCCGCTGGCCATCGCAACGGTCTCCTCCTGCACCAGCACGTCCGGGAAACGCGGCTGCACCAGCACCAGCTCGCGCAAGCCCATCACCTTCATCGCCCGCGCGGCGGCGCCGACGTTGCCGGGGTGGCTGGTGCGGATCAGGATGACGCGGGTCGGGTCGACCGGAGCGGGAACGGGCACGGGATCGGGCACTGGATCGGAAGCAGTCATCGGCAGCGTCATGGACGAGGAAGGCGGTACATGGGTGCGAACCCTGAGCCGCTTGGCTAGAATCGCGCGCTTGATCTTAGGTGGCCCGTCTGCGGCCACCCGCTCTTTGTCCCCGCCAGCCCCTTGCCCGCCGCCTGCGCCACCGTCGCGTGCGGCCGCATTCCACCCGAGACGCCCGCCGCCATGTCGCAAACGAACCTGCACCCGATGCTCAACATTGCCGTCAAGGCGGCACGCGCCGGAGGCGCGGTGATCAGCCGGGCCAGCCAGGATGTCGACCGGCTCACCGTCACCAGCAAGGGGCACAACGACTTCGTCACCGAGGTCGACCAGGCGGCCGAGGCAGCGGTCATCGACGTGATCCTCCAGGCCTACCCGAACCACGCCATCCTGGCCGAGGAATCGGGTCGCGAGCACGGCTCCAAGCACAGCGACTACACCTGGATCATCGATCCGCTGGACGGCACCACCAACTTCATCCACGGCTACCCGCAGTACGCCGTGTCGATCGCGCTGGCCTTCAAGGGCAAGGTCGAGCAGGCGGTGGTCTACGACCCGAACCGCAACGACCTGTTCTACGCCACCAAGGGCCGCGGCGCCTTCCTCAATGACAAGCGCCTGCGCGTGTCCAAGCGCATCCGCATGCTCGACGCGCTGATCGGCACCGGCTTCCCCTTCCGCAAGGGCGACAACTTCAAGCGCTACATGAAGATGTTCGAGGACGTGATGCAGGTCTGCGCCGGCCTGCGCCGCCCGGGCGCCGCGTCGCTCGACCTCTGCTACGTCGCGGCCGGCTGGCTGGACGGCTTCTTCGAGACCGGCCTGAGCCCGTGGGACGTCGCCGCCGGCTCGCTGATCATCACCGAGGCCGGCGGCCTGGTCGGCAACTTCACCGGCGAGGCGGACTTCCTGTACCAGCGCGAACTGGTCTGCGGCTCGCCCAAGATCTACGCCCAGCTGGTACAGATCCTCAAGCCCTACACCCGCGTGATCGCCGATGACAAGCCCGAGGTCGGCGCCTCGACCACCGGCAAGCCCTACACCGGCGTCGGCGGCATCGAGACCGACGCGACCGAGACCTTCATCGCCACGGCCGGCGTGCCGCCCGGTGCCTACCAGGGCGCGGACGCCGAGGCTGCAGAAGCATCGACCGAGTCCTCGACCGATGCGGCCAATGCGGCCGATGCGGCGCCGTTCGAGGAAGCGCCCTACGCCTTCGCCAGCTCCAGCACCGCTGCGTCGCGCCCCTACGAGCCCAAGCTGTCGCCGGCCCAGGCCCTGGCCGCCGCGTTCGAGCCCACGCCGGCGGCCGACGCACCCGCGCCGGTCGTGACCGTCCGCCGCGCCACCCGCATCCGCAAGGAAGACCTGCCGCCGCCCCCGCCGGCCGCCGCCGAAGGCCCGCGTGGCCGGGGGGTGATCGCGGGGATCGGGGCGAGCGTGGCAACGACCGCGACCCGGCCCGTGGCGGCCCGCCGCCCAAGCGCCCCGGCATGCGCCCGAGCGCCGATGCCGGCGGCGGCGCCAAGCCGGCCCCGCGCCCGCGCAAGCGCAACGACGACGCGCCGTTCTGACCCTCTGCCCGAGCGACGTCCCGACGATGACGTCAGGCCTGCACCTGACCGACCTGACGCTGCGACGCGGCACCACGCCCGTGTTCGAGCGCCTGACGCTCGCGCTGACCGAGCCGCGCATCGGCCTGATCGGTGACAACGGCGCCGGCAAGAGCAGCCTGCTGCGCCTGCTGTGCGGCCTGGAACGGCCGCAGGCCGGGACGGTCACGGTGGACGGCCAGACGCTGGCCGGCGCACCGCTGCCGCCCGGCCGCATCGGGCTGATGTTCCAGAACCCCGACGAGCAGATCATCTTCCCGACCGTCGAGGAAGAACTCGCGCTTGGCCCGCAGGCCGCCGGTGCCAGCCGCGCCGAGGCCCGCGCCGCCGCCCATGAGACGCTGCGCCAGCGCGGCCTGCTGGACTGGGCCCCGCGTGCGATTGCCAGCCTGAGCCACGGCCAGCGCCAGTTCGTCTGCTGGCTCGCGCTGGACCTGGCCGCCCCGCGCGTGCGGCTGCTCGACGAGCCCTACGCCAGTCTCGACCTGCCCGGCCAGGCCTGGCTGCGTGACGAGATCCGCCGCGCGCCGGCGCAGGTGCTGGTGTCGTCGCACCTGCTCGACCCGCTGCGCGACTTCGGCCGCGTGTTGTGGCTGGACCGTGGCCGCGTCCGCGCCGACGGCCCCGGCGCCGAGGTCTGCGCGGCCTACGAGGCCGACGTGGCGCTGCGTGTGGCGGCCCGACCATGATGAGCCTTTATGCCGACACCCCCAGCTGGCTGCACCGCGTGCCGGCGGGGGTCAAGCTGGCCGCGCTGGCGGTGGCCGGCATCGCGCTGGCCTTCGTCAGCGCCTGGCCGGTGCTGGCCTTCGCCGCCGTGATCGCGCTGGGCCTGCTGCTGTCGCTGCGGGAAGCCGGGCGTGGCGCGCGCCGGCCGATGACGATGACGCTGATCGTGGCCGCGCTGCTGGTCGGCCTGCATGGCCTGCTGGGCACCGTTCCGCTGGGCATCGTCGCCGCGCTGCGGCTGACCTGCACCACCGCGCTGGGCGTGGCGCTGACGCTGACGACCCGGCCGACCGACCTGGTCGACGTGATCGAGCGAGCCCTGTCGCCGCTGCGCCGCGTCGGCCTGGACCCGTCGCGCTTCGCGCTGCACATCGCGCTGATGCTGCGCTACACCGAACACTTCTTCGCCCGCTGGCAACAGCTCGACGAGGCCCATCGCCTGCGCACCGGCCGCCCCGGCGGCCTGCGGCTGCTGGCGCCGCTGACGATCCAGATGCTGATGGCCGCCAGACGCGTGGCCGATACTCTTCAGGTGCGGCTGGGCCGCTGACGCTGGCCGACACGCATCCCCTCTCTCCCGGCATGACAAGGTCCCCATGAATCACCACGACAACAGCTCCGCCCGCCAGATCGCCACCGTCTCGCTGTTCGCCGCGCTGATCGCGGTCTTCGGCCTGATCCCCAAGATCGACCTGCCGCTGGGCGTGCCCATCACGCTGCAGACCCTTGGCGTGATGCTGGCCGGCGCGCTGCTGCGGCCGCGTCTGGCACTGCTGGCGGTGCTGCTGTTCCTGGGCGCCGTCGCGCTGGGCCTGCCGCTGCTGTCGGGCGGCCGGGGCGGCCCGGCGGTGTTCGTCGCGCCGTCGGCCGGCTACCTGATCGGCTGGCCGCTGGGTGCCTTCGTGACCGCCCTGCTGATGAAGGTGCTGCCGACCGCCGCGCCGCGCCGCGCCGCCGTCAGCGCCTTCTTCGCCGCCGTCGGCGGTGGCCTGCTGGTGGTCCATGCCACCGGCGTCATCGGCCTGATGCTGATCGCGCAACTGCCGGCCGCCAAGGCACTGATGGGCACGCTGCTGTTCGTGCCGGGCGACCTGATCAAGGCGCTGGTCACTGCCAGCGTCGTGCACACCGTCGCCCGCGGCCTGCCGGACTGGCAACTCGGCGGCAACGCCCGCTGACCGACGCCGAGCAGCCCATGCCGGCGCTGCCGAGCTTCGAGCGGGTGCATGCGCCGCTGGCGCACTGGGCCCGCCAGCGCCCGCTGCAGCCGGCCCTGACCAGCGAGCATGGGTCGCTCGACTGGGCCACGCTGCAGGCCCGTGTCGCCGCCCGAGCCGAGGCGATCAACGCCAGCGGCGCGCCCTCGCACCGCCTGGTCGACCCGGCCGCCAGCACCGTCGACCAGCTGATCGACTTCCTCGCCACGCTGGCCAGCCACCGCTGCGCCGCCGTCGCTGACCCGGACTGGCCCGAGGCCGTGCGCGCGGCCGTCGTCCGGCAGCTCGACGCCCTGCCCGCGACGCCCTTGCCCGACCGCCCGGACGCGCCGTTCTACATCGGCTACACGTCCGGCAGCAGCGGCCAGCCCAAGGGTTTCCGCCGCCATCACCGCTCGTGGACCGAGAGCCTGCGCGTCTGCGTCGACACCTTCGGGCCCGAGACCTGCGGCCGCGTGCTGGCGCCAGGCCGGCTGTCGCATTCGCTGTTCCTGTTCGGCATGGTGCTGGGCCTGTGGACCGGCGCCGGCACGGTCGTGCAGGAACGCCATTCCGCCGCCCGCACGCTGGCGACACTGGCCGCTGGCGACGCCACCGTGCTGGTCGCCGTGCCGAGTCAGCTGCTGATGCTGCTGGGCCTCGCACAGCGCAACCAGCAACGCCACGAGCTACGCCGCCAGCCAGGCGCCGCCCCGACGCCGATCACCGCCACCCGCCTGATCCTGATCAGCGGCGCGCCCTGGGCCCGCGCCCACACGCCCGCGCTGCAGGCGCTGTTCCCGAACGCCCGCCTGATCGAGTTCTACGGCGCCTCCGAACTCAGCTTCGTCGCCTGGCAGGAAGCCGATGCGGCCGTGCCGACCGCCGTGGTCGGCCGGCCCTTCGCCGGAGTCGAGATCGACATCCGCGACCGCCTCGTGCCCGGCGACCCGGCCTCGCCTGGCCGCATCCACGTGCGCAGCGCGATGCTGTTCAGCGACTACGTCGGCACACCCGATCCGGCCACCGCCGCGATCCGCACGCCGGACGCCGAAGGTGACTGGCTGTCCGTGCGGGATCAAGGAAGCCTCGATGAACACGGGCGACTCTGGCTGCATGGCCGCGAGAACCGGATGATCGTCACGCAGGGCAAGAACCTGTTCCCCGAGGAAGTCGAGGCCGTGCTCGAAGCCCGTCCCGGCATCGCCGCCGCGTCGGTGCTGGGCCTCCCCGACGACGTGCGCGGCAAGCGCGTCGTCGCCGTCCTGCTGCCCGAGGAAGGCGCCGCGCCGCCCGACATCGCCGCACTCGCCGCCGCCTGCCGCGCTGCGCTGGAGCCCTACAAGCAGCCGCGCCGCTGGTGGGTCGCCAAGCCCGGCCACTGGCCGCGCACGCGCAGCGGCAAGACCGACCACGGCGCGATCGCCCGCGCCGTCGAATCAACCACCGACCCGGCCGACGGCCCGTCGCCGCCATGGCTGCACGCCGCGTCCTGATCGTCGACGCGCTGCGCAGCGCCGTCGCACCGGTCGGCGGCGCGTTCGCGGCCCTGTCGGCGCACGAGCTCGGCGCACCGGTGCTGCGCGCGCTGCTGGCCCGTGCCGGCCTCGGGCCCGACCGCGCCGGCGCCGTCGACCATGTCCTGATCGGCAACGCGCTCGGCGCCGGCGGCAACCCGGCGCGGCTGATCGCGCTGGCCGCCGGCCTGCCCGACGCCGTCGCCGCCCTCAGCATCGACAGCCAGTGCGACGCCGGCCTGGACGCCGTCACGCTGGCCGCCAGCCTGATCGCCAGCGGCCAGGCCGACGTCGTCGTCGCCGGCGGCGTCGAGGCCTGGAGTCGCGCGCCCCTGCGTGCCCACCGCCCGCTCGCCCCCGGCGCCGCCCCGATCCCCTACGAACGCCCCGCCTTCGCCCCCGATCCGTCCCGCGATCCCGACCTGCTGGCCGCCGCGACCGCGCTGGCACGCGAACAGGGCATCACCCGGATCCAGCAGGACGCCTGGGCGGCCGAAAGCCACCGCCGCGCGCGGGCCGCACGCGCCATGCTGGCCGACGAGATCGTCCCGATCGCCGGCCTGGACCACGACGCCTGCCCCCGCCACACCGACACCAGCCGCGCCGCCCGCATGCCCCCGGCCTGGCGCAGCGCGACCGGGCTGGGGCGCGCCACGCCGGGCACGTCTGCCGATCAAGATCACGACCACGATCACGACCCAGATCGCGACCCCACCCACGCCCCTGGCCTGCTGGGCGTCGCCCCCCGCGCCGACGGCGCCGCGCTGGTCCTGCTCGCCAGCGAAGACGCCTGCCACCGCCTGCACCTGTCACCCCGCGCCCGCTGGCGCGCCGGCGTCATGACCGGCGGCGCCCCCGAACGCCCGATGAGCAGCGCCGCCCCCGCCGCCCACGCCGCCCTGGCCCGCGCCGGCATCACCGACATCGCCGGCCTCGCCACCATCGAACTGCACGACGCCTTCGCCGTGCAAGCCCTCGACACCGCCCGCGCCCTCGGCATCGACCCGCTCACCCTGAACCGCCACGGCGGCGGCCTCTCCCGCGGCCACCCGATCGGCGCCTCCGGCGCCATCACCCTGGTCCGCGTGCTGGCCGACCTGACGCGCGACGCCCAACCCGGCCAGACCGGCCTCGCCCTGATCGCGGCGGCGGGAGGGTTGGGGGCGGGGGTGGTGGTGGAGCGGGTTTGAGGGAGGGGCGGCGGCGGGTACGCGTCCTCGAAACTCAGTTCATCACCACCTGAAAAGAAGCCCGGTCAAAACGACCAATGGCATGACTTTTGATGGCGTGGATCAGGCGTTGCCTCCGCCATGACAAGGGATACCTTGTCGATGATGCTCAAAACCATCATCCGCCCCTGGTGATGCGTCAGGGCATGGGCCTGCTGCGGAATACCGGATTCACCGGGTGATGCATACCGTTGCCGAGCCACATACATCCCCCCCAACATCTCACAGCGGTCAAGTGACACCGCCTGCAGATATCGCTCATGCCCGGGCATCTTTGACTCGATGACATAGCGCCACTGCTGGCTCGGACGCTGCCTCGCCATCGGTTGGTAGAGGCGATATGGTGGAATGGAACTGCCCAGGGACGTGGGGTGAAACGGGCTGACGGGGCGGCCGAAAACAAGATCTCCTTGATGCGGCGCTTGGTCAAACGGTTCTGCCTGAAGTCAATTGGAACAGGCGCAAATCAACGACTCAGCGCTGACGTCTCCAGTGCTGATCGGGGGCAAGCTTGGTGGATGCGCCCGTGGGCACCCAGGCGATATAGCAGACGTTGATCAGCCCCCCTGACACTGGCTCATCTCCTTCTCTGGTCATTGCAAGTCTCACCGAAACCCCACGGGTGGCCCCTTTGGGCGCGGGAAAGTCACGGCTGCCTGGCACAGTTCTGTAGTACTTCATGTCATCCATCCAACTCAGCGCATATGTGCGTTGGGTGACGCTGGAGTGGATCAGGTCAGTGGTGTCTTCAAATGAAAACCGCCTGTCATACGGGCCGAGCGGCCCCTTAGGTTCACCCAGGAAGCGCAATCCGGCGGTGGTGTAAATACAAGCCGGGGTGGTGGTGGGAGGTTCGCCAAAAGGCCCAAAGCGATCAATGCGGACCACACGGTCAGGTTCACTGTCACGGTCGATGTCCACCTCTGTCGTCCACATCTTGGGAGAATGTTGGTCAACGAAGCGCTGCAAGCGCCCTGCATCAACCTGCGCCGGCTGGTTGATTTTCAATATCAAGGCCCATGCTGGCAGTTGCCTCTTTGCAATGGCCATGTCAAACGGCACTTCGCGCCAATTTGGTCGACTGAACTCCGGATATTTTGGCGAGAGTCGCGGGTGGCAGACATCCGGATCGATGTACCGGAATTCATTGAGGTTGCGCGTGAATGGTGCGCACACCGGGTCTTCATTTTGGATCAGTACAAATTGGCCCTTGGGTTGATCGGCCCACGCCGGACCACCCCAAGCCAGCAGCGCCAAAGTCGTCGTTGACAGGAGTACCTTCATGGCGCGGCGCGGGTTTATGGGCTTGTGTTTGTGATTCATGTCTGTGCTTATGTGGGACGGCGATGACACCAGCGCGTTTTCGCTGCTGCCGCCTTTGTCGTCACGCTCGACGCCCATACCACCCGCCGAATCCGGCTATGCGATGTACTGCGCCGTGGCCTTGATGGCGCTGTTGACGGGCCGATCAGTGTGTAGCCGTAACTCAAGGTGGCGGTGTTGAAGATTTCGAACTACTTGAGCAGGTCAACAGCTTTGGCTTTGGGGTCGAAGCCGGTGTGGGTGGTGATGGTCATCATCGTCTTCCTAAAGAATGAATGAGTGAGGCCAATGTGTGCAAAAGGGGATGGCTTTACTTTTTTGTCGGCCTGGATGACAAATCCCATGAGCAGTAATCGTTCAGGTTTTTGATGTAAAGCGTGTATCGGTCAATCACGCCTACAACAGCCAGGGCTCCTTGGTATTGAGTCAAGGCCCAGGACTGCTGCTGTGAAGTGTCCGTGAACGAGCCGATGTGACCAATTTCTTCGCAACTGTCCGCCGAGAAGGCTCCAAAGTGCGGCGCTAATTCAAACGTCATGTCCACCATGAATTGCCATTCGGGGCTGGGGCGTTGGTGCGGCTTCAATTCATACAGGCGGTAGGGCGGCGGGTTGGGGCGCAGGCGGTCCATGTAGAGCGCCAGCGTCGGATAACCCTTGGGGCCAAAATGCTCTTTATTGTCATAAGCACAGCGGTTCCAGTTGGGTGGCAGGCGCGGGGCGTTGCTGTTGTTTTTGCTCTGCTCTGGGTCGGCCGCTTGCCATGCGTCGTCAAGCACATACACGGGCTCAATCGGCTCATAGCCACGCCCCGCCTGCAAGTCTTTGAGGCGGGCTTCGCAGACTTGATGATCGCGTCGGGAATTGATGCCGAAATAGCTGTACTGGACAACTTTCTGCTTTAGAAGAATCTCGCGCACCCGCGCATACCGTTGCGCCTCGCTGGGCTGGCTGCCGTCGGGCTGTTTCTGCTGTGCCGCGACCTTGGCCGCGTCCACGCATTTTTTCAGGGTATGACGGTACTCGCCGTAAGGGTCGCGGTTGCAGTCCTTCTCGCTCCAGGCGAGCGCAGGCTGGCACCAAGGCAGCAGTATCCAGGCAGCAACCAGAAGCACCTGCTTCGAGATTCGAACAAGACTCAACGACACCCTCACGCAGTCCATACTGTTTCCCCGGTTAATTGGATTTTCAGAGTTAAATCTGCAGCACATCCTGACCGAAGATCCGGGCGATGCCGACTCTGGTGGTGCTTGCCTCATCCAACAAGGTCGGCACGCTATCGCAACACCGAGCGGGAGACACCAGCAAAGGTGAATAAATCACAGCGCCACATGAAGATCTACATATTCACGCAGTCATGCCCACGTATTGATGCCAAGGCCGAGCCAGATTCATGTTGAACAAATGCATGGAATTGCAGGTCCCGGCAAGCCTTGTCCGCCACCGTATCGGTTCACCCTGGCAGACCCGCCGCACCAATAAAAACAGGCCCCGCAGGGCCTGTCATCTGAACAACGGGAATCTCCCGACCTATTCGATCACCCGAAAGTAATTCCCCAGCACTTCCCGCTCCGTCACCGTCCGGTTCACCGGCGCGTCCTCGTCGGCATATCCGATGGCCATGCCGCAGACAATGGCGGTGGTGTCGGGCAGGCCGAGTTCGGTGCGGATCAGGTCGGGCCAGGAGGCCAGGGCGCCGATGGCGCAGGTGGACAGGCCGTGGGACTGGGCGGCGAGCATCAGGGCGTGCAGGGCCATGCCGAGGTCCATGTAGCAGCCGGTGCCGAGGCTGCGGTCGATGGTGACGACCAGGGCGACCGGGGCGTCGAAGAAGCGGAAGTTGCGGCCGAACTGGGCGTCGCGGCCGGGGCGGTCCTCGCGGCCGACGCCGATGGCGCCGTAGAGCGCCTGGGCGGCGGCGACCTGGCGGCGGCGCAGCAGCTTGGGCATGGGCTGCGGGAAGTAGCTGTAGTCCTCGCGCGCGGGTTCCTGGTCGCGCCAGGCCTGGGTCAGACGTGCGCTGAGCCGCTCGCGCGCGGCGCCGCGCACGGCGATGAACTCGCCGGGCTGGAGGTTGGCGCCGCTGGGCGCGAGCCGGGCCAGCCGGAGCAGCTCGTGCAGCGTCTCGTCGGGGACGGGGGTGGGCAGGAAGGCGCGGATCGAGCGGCGGGCGGCGAACAGGTCGGCCCAGGTGGCGACGTCAGCGGAGGTCGGGGGACTCATCGGTGGGCGAGCGAAGGGCGGGGCGGTCAGGGCTGACCGGACGTCAGGACCGGCTCAGGCCGGCGCCCGCCCGCGGATGCGCCGCCACAGCCGCGACAGGGCCGACTTGCGCGGCCTTGCCGGGGCCGTCTCGACCGGCGGGGCGGGTGGCGGCGACAGGCGCAGCTGGCGTTGCATGTCGTCCCAGCTGGCCAGGATGGCGTCGCGGTCGTCGCTGGCGGCCAGGCTGACGAAGAACTCGAGGTCGTTGCGCAGCGTGTCGTGGAAGCCGCTGCAGCGCATCCCGAGCACGCCGTGGCGGGCCAGCGCGGCCATCAGGCGGGCGAAGGACAGCGGTGTGAAGACCCAGCAGTGGACGTCGTGGTACTGGCCGTCGACCAGGGCCTCGCGGGCCTTGGCAATCGCGCCTTCGGAGGTGTTCCAGGTCTGGATCGCGCTGCCGTCGTAGCCTTCACGCCAGGCATCGGCGGCCTCGACCGGACCGACGTGCAGCGCGTGGTCCAGCACGCAGCGGGTCAGCGGGCGGCGGGCGCGCTGGATCCAGGCGTCGAGCACGTCGGCGACCTCGGTCTCGTGACGCAGGAAGTCGAAGGTGTAGCGCCGGTCCGGCACGGCCAGGCGGACCTCGCCGGTCGGCGACAGGACCGAGCGCAGCTCGGCCAGCCAGGTGACGAGGTCGGGCACGTGTTCGACGACATGCGACGCGACGATCAGGTCGAACGGGCCGGCACCAGCCGTCGCCTCGGCGAGCGTGCGCTCACCCCAGACGCCGCCGACGTTCACCAGCCGGTCCTTGTCGACGTGCGGGTCGTCGAGGTACTTCTCGCGCAGCGTGGCGGTGTCGGCATGGTCGACGTAGAAGATCCCGGGCGTGTCGGGCGGCACGACGGGCTTGTCGAGCGCGCCGATTTCCAGGGCCCGGGCCTGTCGCAGGTCGATGCCTGCCAGCAGCTTGTCGCGTCGGTTCATGGCGGAATGTTCGCACGCGTGGCGGGGCGTCAGGACCGCTGGCAGTGAACTTGTCTGATACGCGGTTTCGCTGGCGCCACCGCCGCCGACACCTGCGCTGCCATCCAGCCAGGACGACGCCGGCGCTTCAACAACTCAGGCTGTTGCTACATCATTTGGCTACGCCATAGCTACAAGTTTGCGGCCCCCTGCTGCGTCGCCTCCGAGCGGCTGGCGCGCCGAGCGCGCTCCAGCTCGGCATGCTCGAAAGCGGGTGCAAAGACCTCGAGTTCATGCGGTGCCATGCCGACCTCAGGCATCACCGCGATGTGTCGCCATCGACCGACCGCAGACACCACCTCAGCCAGTACCTGCCTGGCCTCGCTGGCGCTCAGCTCAAACCGCGCGGCCTGCGCCAGCAGCGTCTCCACCGAGGTGATGGGCCCGGTGTCTTCGCTGAGCCAGGTCTTGGACTCGCGCTCCTTGTCCGGGAACGGATTCAGGTCGAACGCCGGCGCCAGGCGCCACAGGTTGGCATCGGCGTAGAGGAAGCCGATGTTGTGGAGGTGGTCGTCCACGTTGGTGACCAGGTGGTTGAACACCAGCCGCCGCCACAACTGCTGCGCGTCTTGCTTGAAGGCCAGGCACTTTGAGCGCATCGCGTCGACCAGCTCGGTGTACGCGCGCTCGTCACCCCGGTTGGACTGCAGCAGCGTGGCCCCGGAGATGTACGGGATGCGCGCCTGGTCAGCGGTGCGGTCGAAGCGGCGGATGACCGCCACCGGTTCGCCTTGGACCGTGACGATGCGGGCCGAGGCCACCTCGATACCCGCCAACTGCGCCAAGCGCAGCGCCAAGACCTCGCCGCGGGTCACGCTGCGCTCGTCTTGCACGCTCGGGAACTTGCCCAGGGCCAGTGCGCCATCTTCATCGACGATGCTGCACTTGGGCCGAAGGCCGCCCAGCGAGGTCGCCTTGCCGAGGAGGTACCTCAAGTCCTCCGCCGACTCCTTGCCCTGCTCCACGGCGCGGCTGGCGGACAGCATGTGCTCAAGCTCCAACAACGCGGGCGTGGTGCGCTGACCCGCAGCGACGCTTCGCAGATAGCGCTTGCTGGTGTCGCGCAAGCGCAAGGCGCCGATTCGGCTGTGGTCATCGACGGCGCAGAGGTAGTCCAGTTCGGTCAGCGGTCCAAGAGACGGATTCTTTTGCCGCTCCCTGGCGTGCGAACGCGCGATGACCCGCCGGCCCCAGCTGTCGGGCTCGGTGTCTGCCAGCGCAAAGAAGAAGACGGAGAAGAAGACGGAGTCCTCCTGGGTCGCAGCCCGGCGAACCTGGTGGCCCACGGTCTTGTCGAGGTCAGGCGACACGTCGAAGAAGCGGGGGTCTGAGAGCCAGGTTTCCCGATACGCGAACTGTGAGAACTCCCGCTGCCCGGCACGCACGTACACCAGCTTGCCGACGGCATGTTCAGCCGCGCCGAGAAACACATCCAGCTCGACCTGCGTTGCGCTTGGCTTTCGTTGCGACGCCATCGTCAGAACGAACCCGATTCAGGGGTGCGCGCGCGGGTTCGGATGCGTTGCGGCAGCGCCTCGTCCATCAACGTCAGCCCCACGCTGTCCTGCGGGGTGTCCAGGAGGGCTTCAAGCTTGTCGAGCTCCCCGAAGACCTGCAACGCACGGGCGACATGCTGCAGCGCCATGCCCGCATGTCCCTGCTCCATCCGGCGAACGGTGTTCAGCGAGGCGCCGATGCGCTCCGCCAGCATCTGCTGCGACATGTGGCGGCGCCGCCGAGCCAGCGAGATGTTCTGACCGAGCCGGGCCAGGGCCCGCTCAACGGGAAGGGGAATCGGACTTGTCATGACTTTACAGTCCACAAAAGGGCCGCTAACTTCGATAAGTGCTCTTTTGTGATCAACTATATGAACCGGTGCAGCACGGGTCAAGTCAAGATGAACAACGGTCCTGTCTGATCGGTCCTGCCGATCGGTCCTGTCTAATACCGGGCTTTCCCCGCCACGGCCCGCCGATGTCCGCCGATCCCCACCAACCACCTGCCGTCAGCTCGCCGGCCGCTGTCTTGAACGACTACGCCGGCCACACGCCGATGATGGTGCAGTACCTGCGCATCAAGGCCGAGTTCCCGGACACGCTGGTGCTCTACCGGATGGGCGATTTCTACGAGGTGTTCTACGAGGACGCGCGCACCGCGCATCGCCTGCTGGACATCACGATCACGACGCGCGGGCAGAGCAATGGCGAGCCGGTGGTGATGGCCGGCGTGCCGGTGCATGCGCTGGAAAGCTACCTGGGCAAGCTGATCAAGCTGGGCGTGTCGGTGGCGATCGCCGAACAGGTCGGCGAGGTCGGCGCGGCCAAGGGGCCGGTCGAGCGCAAGGTGGTGCGGGTGGTCACGCCCGGCACGGTCACCGACACCGAGCTGCTGGCCGAACGGGAAGAGAACCGGCTGCTGGCGCTGTCGCAGGCCAAGGGCGCGGGCGGTCAGGCGGTCTACGGGCTGGCCTGGCTGGCGTTGGCCAGCGGGCAGCTCGGCCTGACCGAATGCAGCGCCGCCGAGCTGCCGGCCTGGCTGGCGCGGCTGCGGCCGGCCGAGGTGCTGGTCAGCGCGGACCGGGACGCCGAATCGGATGCCGGCAAGCTGCCCGCCGCGCTGCTGAACGCCGGTGCGCCGCTGACGCGCCGGCCGGGCTGGCAGTTCGACACCGCGCTGGGCGCGCGCAAGCTGCGCGAGCAGCTGAAGGTGGCGCACCTCGCCGGTGTCAACGCGCAGGACCTGGACGTCGCGCACGCCGCCGCCGCCGCGCTGCTGACCTATGCCGAACACACACAAGGCCGGGCGCTGGCGCACGTCAACCAGCTGGTGGTCGAACGGGCCAGCGAGCTGCTGGCGCTGCCGCCGGCCACGCACCGCAACCTGGAGCTGACCGAGACGCTGCGCGGCGAACGCTCGCCGACGCTGCTGTCGCTGCTGGACACCTGCCGCACGGGCATGGGCAGCCGGCTGCTGCGGGAATGGCTGACGCACCCGCGACGCGATCGGCGCGATGCCCGCGAGCGGCTGGCCGCGCTGGCCGTGCTGATCGACACCCGCGCGGCAGAGCCGCTGCGCGACGCGCTGCGCGAGGTCTGCGACGTGCAGCGCATCGCCGCCCGGCTGGCGCTGCGGCAGATCCGCCCGCGTGAACTCGCCGGCCTGCGCGAGACGCTGCAGCGCCTGCCGGCGCTGCGGGGCCGGGTGCCCGACGGCGCGCCGCTGCTGGCCACACTGCACGAGGCGCTGCAGCCCGACGCCGGCATCGCCGCGCTGCTGACGGCGGCCATCGCCGAGGAACCGGCCGTGCTGCTGCGCGACGGCGGCGTCATCGCCAGCGGCCACGATGCCGATCTGGACGAGCTGCGCGCGATCAGCACCAACTGCGACGCCTTCCTGATCGACCTGGAGACACGGGAGCGCGCGGCCACCGGCATCGCCAACCTGCGGGTGCAGTTCAACAAGGTCCACGGCTTCTACATCGAGGTCACGCAGGGCCAGGTCGACAAGGTGCCGACGCGCTACCAGCGCCGTCAGACGCTGAAGAACGCCGAGCGCTACATCACGCCCGAGCTGAAGGCCTTCGAGGACAAGGCGCTGTCGGCCCAGGAACGGGCGCTGGCACGCGAGAAGTGGCTCTATGAACAGGTGCTGGACCAGCTGATGCCGCACCTGGCCGCGCTGTCGGCGCTGGGCCGGGCGCTGGCGACGCTGGACGTGCTGGCCGCGCTGGCCGAACGTTCGACGACGCTGGGCTGGTGCGCGCCGGAGTTCGTCGCGCACCCGTGCATCGAGATCGAGCAGGGCCGCCATCCGGTGGTCGAGGCGCGGCTGGCGGAGACCGGTGGCGGCAACTTCATCGCCAACGACTGCCGCCTGGACAGCAGCCGGCGCATGCTGATCGTGACCGGCCCGAACATGGGCGGCAAGAGCACCTTCATGCGGCAGGTCGCGGTGATCGCGCTGCTGGCGGCGATCGGCTCGCACGTGCCGGCGTCGCGTTGCCGGCTCGGGCCGATCGACGCGATCCACACGCGCATCGGCGCGGCCGACGACCTCGCCAACGCGCAGTCGACCTTCATGCTGGAGATGACCGAGGCCAGCGCCATCCTGCATGCGGCGACCGAACATTCGCTGGTGCTGATGGACGAGATCGGCCGCGGCACGTCGACCTTCGACGGCCTGGCGCTGGCCGGCGCGATCGCCAGCCACCTGCACGACCGCAACCGCTCGTTCACGCTGTTCGCGACCCACTACTTCGAGCTGACCGAGTTCCCGCTGCGCCACCGCCACGCGCTGAACTGCCACGTCTCGGCGGTCGAGAGCGGCGAGGACATCGTCTTCCTGCACGCGATCGAGGCCGGCCCGGCCAGCCGCAGCTACGGCGTGCAGGTCGCGCGTCTGGCCGGCATGCCCGGCGCGGTGCTGCGCCAGGCACGGCTGGCGCTGGAACAGCTGGAATCGCAGCAGCAGGCCGGCGCGGCGCAGATCGACCTGTTCGGCGCGCCGGTCGTGTCGACCGAGCCCGAAGAACCTTTCGAAGACGAACAGCCTGCACTTGCCGCATCGCCCGGCTGGCCCGATCCTCGCGTGGCCCGGCTGCTGGCCGCGCTGGATGAATCCGACCCCGACCAGATGAGCCCGCGAGAGGCGCTGGCCCGCCTGTACGAACTGCGCCAGCTGCGCATCGACGCGTCGAGCTGAGCGCACGTCGCCGAACACCGAACCACGCAACCCGAACCCCCTCCGACACCATGACCTACTGCATCGGCCTGCGGCTCAATGCCGGCCTCGTCTTCCTGTCCGACTCGCGCACCAATGCCGGCCTGGACGCGATCTCGACCTTCCGAAAGATGATCGTCTACGAGAAGCCGGGCGACCGCTTCATGTGCCTGCTGTCGGCCGGCAACCTGAGCATCTCGCAGTCGGTGCGCGAGATCCTGCAGGTCGAGAAGATCCCCGGCGGCGAGGGTGAAGAGCCCATCAGCATCTGGAACGCCAAGAGCATGTTCGACGTCGCCCGCGTGCTGGGCTCGGCGGTGCGGCGGGTCTACCAGCAGGACGGCCCGGCGCTGAAGCAGGCCGGCATCGACTTCGTCGCCAGCTTCATCCTGGGCGGCCAGATCGGCGACGAGGCGATGCGGCTGTTCCTGGTCTATTCGGCCGGCAACTTCATCGAGGCCACGCGCGAGACCTGCTACTTCCAGATCGGCGAGAGCAAGTACGGCAAGCCGATCCTGGACCGGGTGCTGACGCCGACCACGCCGCTGGACGAGGCCGCCAAGTGCGCGCTGGTGTCGATGGATTCGACGCTCAAGTCCAACCTCAGCGTCGGCCTGCCGCTGGACCTGCTGGTCTACCGCGCCGGCAGCCTGGCGGCCGACCAGATCGTCTGCATCGACGAGCGCAACCCCTACTTCAAGATGATCCACGAGACCTGGGGCCAGCGGCTGCGCGAGGTGTTCGAGGGCATCGACGACCCGGTCTGGGACGGCGGCGAGGCGACCCATCCGCTGATGGTCGGCTCGGACCGCCACGAGCCGATGAAGAAGATCGGCCACGCCGGCGAGAAGATCGTCTGACATGGACTGGCCGGTCGACACGCTGGTCTTCAGCCACGGCAACGGCTTCCCGGGCGGCAGCTACCGCGCGCTGTTCGGGCCCTGGCGCGAGGCCGGCTGGCGGGTCGACGCGGTCGACCGCTACGGCCACGACCCGCGCTTCCCGGTCAGCGGCAACTGGCCGCACCTGCGCGACCAGCTGATCGAGCACATCGTGACGCTGCAGGCGGCCCGGCCGGAAGCCGAACGCGGCCCGGTCGTGCTGGTCGGCCATTCGCTGGGCGGCTACCTGAGCCTGATGGCCGCCGCGCGCCGGCCCGAGCTGGTGCGCGCGCTGGTGCTGCTGGACTCGCCGCTGCTGACCGGCTGGCGCGCCCACAGCGTGCAGGTGGCCAAGGCGACGCGGCTGATCTCGCGGGTGTCGCCCGGCAAGGTCTCGTCGCGGCGGCGCCAGCACTGGCCGTCGGCGCAGGCCTGCCTGGACCATTTCGCGGCCAAGCATGCGTTCGCGCGCTGGGCGCCGGGTGTCCTGCAGGACTATGTCGACGCCGGCACCGAACCCGCGCCGGACGGTGATCCGCACGGCCCGGGCGTCGTGCTGCGCTTCGACCGGCGGGTCGAGACGCGCATCTACGACACGCTGCCGCACCACGTCGCCACGCTGCTTCGCCGCCACCCGCTGCGCTGCCCGGCCGCCTTCATCGCCGGCACCCAGTCGGTCGAGGTGCGCCAGGTAGGCCTGAGCGCCACGCGCGCACTGGTCCACGAGCGGCTGCGCTGGATCGAGGGCAGTCACCTCTACCCGATGGAACGGCCGCTGGAGACGGCGCAGTCGGTGATCGAACTGCTGCGCGAGATGGGGGTCGAAGCGGTCCGCTGACGCCCGTCGCCGGCCCGCTTCGGGTGCGGGTTTCCGCACCGCAGCATGAACCCGGGCGCTGGATAGAATCCGCCGCGCCCGACGCCCCAAGAGAGGGCACCCACCGACCGAGGAGCCCCCGAGCGGTCCCGTACCGCCGGCAGGAGTACACGATGAGCGTCCACGCCCTCCCCACCGCCAACGCCGGCACGCGCAAGCCGGTGACGCTGCACAGCCTGCGGGCCATGCTCGCCCGCCACGAGAAGATCGCCATGCTGACGGCCTACGACGCGACCTACGCGCGTCTGGCCGACGAGGCCGGCATCGACACCGTGCTGGTCGGCGATTCGCTGGGCATGGTCGTGCAGGGCCACACCAGCACGCTGCCGACGACGCTCGACGAGATGGCCTATCACACGCGCTGCGTCGCGCGCGGCCTGCAGGGCGGCGCCGCCTGGCTGATCGCCGACCTGCCCTTCGCGAGCTACCAGCAGGGCCCCGCGCAGGCGATGGCCGCCAGCGCCGCGCTGATGCAGGCCGGCGCGCAGATGGTCAAGCTCGAAGGCGGCGGCTGGACGCCCGAGACGGTGCGTTTCCTGGTCGAGCGTGGCGTGCCGGTGTGCGCCCACCTCGGCCTGACGCCGCAGAGCGTGCACGCGCTGGGCGGCTACCGCATCCAGGGCCGTGACGCCGCCAGCGCGACGACGCTGCGCGCCCACGCCCGCGAACTGGCTGAGGCCGGCGCCGCGATGATGGTGCTGGAGTTGATGCCGTCGGACGTCGCCAGCGCCGTGCAGGCCGACAACCCGCAGATGATCACGATCGGCATCGGTGCCGGCCCCGGCACCGCCGGGCAGGTGCTGGTGCTGCACGACATGCTGGGCCTGACCCGCGGCAAGCTGCCGCGCTTCGTGCGCAACTTCGCCCGCGACGAACAGAGCGGCGCGGCCGTCGCCACCGAGGCGGCGCTGGCGGCCTATGTCGCGGCGGTCAAGTCGGGCCAGTTCCCCGACCCGGTCGCCCACGCCTACGGCAGCGCGGCCTGACGGCCGGTCGCCGCACCGGTCACCCTGAAGCAGTCCCCCGCCTCCTCCATGCAGATCGTCCACACCATCGCCGCGCTGCGGCAGGTCCTGAAGGACCGCCCCGCGCCGGCCGGCGACGTCGCCCTCGTGCCCACGATGGGCAACCTGCACGACGGCCACCTGGCGCTGGTGCGACAGGTGCGCGAGCGGGTCGGCCCCGCCGGCACGGTCGTCGCGAGCATCTTCGTGAACCGGCTGCAGTTCGCGCCGCACGAGGACTTCGACCGTTACCCGCGCACGCTCGGCCGCGACGCCGAGCTGCTGGCCGGTGCCGGCTGCGACCTGGTCTTCGCGCCCGACGAACGCGAGATGTACCCGCAGCCGCAGAGCTACAAGGTGCTGCCGGACCCGGCGTTGGCCGAGCTGCTGGAAGGCCATTTCCGGCCCGGCTTCTTCACGGGTGTCTGCACCGTGGTGATGAAGCTGTTCACGATCGTGCAGCCGCAGCTGGCCATCTTCGGCAAGAAGGACTACCAGCAGCTGATGGTGCTGCGCCGGCTGGTCGAGCAGTTCGCGCTGCCCATCGAGGTGATCGCCGGCGAGACCCGCCGCAGCGAGCAGGGCCTGGCGCTGTCCTCGCGCAACGGCTACCTGAGCGAGGCGGAGCGGGCGCAGGCGCTGCAGCTGTCGGCGGCCTTGCGAGCCCTGCTCGAACGGGTGCGGCGCGACGGCGCCGGGGCGGACCTGGCGGTGATCGAGTCCGAGGCCCTTGCCGCGCTGGCCGCGCAAGGCTGGGCGCCCGACTACCTGACCGTGCGCCGCCGCACCGACCTGCTCGCGCCGCAGGCCGCCGAACTCGCCGCCGGCATCCCGCTGGTGGCCCTGGGCGCGGCCCGGCTGGGCAGCACGCGGCTGATCGACAACGTCGAGGGCTGAGGCCCGCCCAGCCCCCGCCGCCCCCGCTGCCCGCGCAGCCCCGTGGCGACCGGCCCTTCAGGCCGTCGCACCTATAATCTCCCTTTACCACCACGGCCCTCCTGTCCGCCCCGCCACCCGCTTTCCGGGTGGTGCGCGAGCGCCAAGGGAGGGCCGCTCCACATGACCAAGTTTGTCTTCGTCACCGGCGGTGTGGTGTCTTCGCTCGGCAAGGGCATCGCGGCAGCTTCGCTGGCCGCGATCCTCGAAAGTCGCGGGCTGAAGGTCACCCTCATCAAGCTCGATCCCTACCTCAATGTCGACCCGGGCACGATGAGCCCGTTCCAGCACGGCGAGGTGTTCGTCACCGACGACGGTGCGGAAACCGACCTCGACCTCGGCCACTACGAGCGCTTCATCACCACGCGGATGAAGAAGTCGAACAACTTCACGACCGGCCAGATCTACAAGTCCGTGCTCGAGAAGGAACGTCGCGGCGACTACCTCGGCAAGACCGTGCAGGTCATCCCGCACGTCACCAACGAGATCCAGGACTTCGTCAAGCGCGGCGCCGGCATCGGCACCGATGACGCGGTCGACGTGGCCATCGTCGAGATCGGCGGCACGGTCGGCGACATCGAGTCCCTGCCCTTCCTCGAAGCGGTGCGCCAGCTGAGCCTGAAGTCCGGCCCGAACAACGCCGCCTTCGTCCACCTGACCTACGTGCCGTGGATCGCCGCGGCCGGCGAGCTCAAGACCAAGCCGACGCAGCACACGGTCCAGAAGATGCGCGAGATCGGCATCCAGCCCGACGCGCTGCTGTGCCGCGCCGACCGGCCGATCCCCGACGACGAGCGCGAGAAGATCTCGCTGTTCACCAACGTCGCCCGCCACGGCGTGATCTCGGTGTGGGACGCCGACACGATCTACAAGGTGCCGCGCATGCTGCACGAGCAGGGCCTGGACGAGCTGATCTGCATGAAGCTGCAGCTGTTCACGCGTCCGGCCAACCTCAAGCGCTGGGACCGCCTGGTCAACGAGGTCGAACATCCGAAGTCCGAGGTGACGATCGCGATGGCCGGCAAGTACACCGAGCTGTCGGACTCGTACAAGTCGCTCAACGAGGCGCTGCGCCACGCCGGCATCCACCACCATGCCAAGGTCAACATCGAATACGTCGACTCCGAGACGCTGACGCCCGACACGGTCGGCGAGCTGTCGCGCTACGACGCGATCCTGGTGCCCGGCGGCTTCGGCAAGCGCGGCATCGAGGGCAAGATCGAGGCCGCCCGCTACGCCCGCGAACACGGCATCCCCTACCTGGGCATCTGCCTGGGCATGCAGGTCGCGACGATCGAATACGCCCGCCACAAGGCCGGCCTGGCCGGTGCCAACTCGACCGAGTTCGAACCCGACGGCCCGCACCCGGTCATCGCCCTGATCGACGAGTGGCAGGACGCCGACGGCTCGATCCAGAAGCGCGACGCCAACTCCGACCTCGGCGGCACGATGCGCCTGGGCTCGCAGAGTTCGGACGTCAAGCCCGGCACGCTGGCCCACGAGATCTACGGCCCGGTCGTGACCGAGCGCCACCGCCACCGCTACGAGGCCAACGAGAAGTACCTGCAGCGCCTGCAGGACGCCGGCCTCGTCATCTCGGCCATCACCCAGCGCGAGAAGCTGACCGAGATGGTCGAGCTGCCGCGCAGCGTCCACCCCTGGTACGTCGGCGTGCAGTTCCACCCCGAGTTCAAGTCGACGCCGTGGGACGGCCACCCGCTGTTCATCAGCTACATCGACGCGGCGCTGCAGCATCGCCAGCAGCGACTGAAGGAGACCTCGGCATGAAGCTCTGCGGTTTCGAGGCCGGCCTGGACCGGCCCTTCTTCCTGATCGCCGGCACCTGCTCGATCGAGGGCCTGCAGATCACGCTCGACGTCGCCGGCCTGCTCAAGGAAGCCTGTGACAGCCTGGGCATCCCGCTGATCTACAAGGGTTCGTTCGACAAGGCCAACCGCTCCTCGGGCACCAGCCTGCGCGGCGTGGGCATGGATGCCGGCCTGAAGATCCTCGACGAGGTGCGCCGCCAGACCGGCCTGCCGGTGCTGACCGACGTCCACGACGCCTCGCAGATCGCCGAGGTCGCCAGCGTCGTCGACGTGCTGCAGACGCCCGCCTTCCTGTGCCGCCAGACCGATTTCATCCGCGCCGTGGCCCAGTCCGGCAAGCCGGTGAACATCAAGAAGGGCCAGTTCCTGGCGCCCTGGGACATGAAGAACGTCATCGACAAGGCCCGTGCCGCCGCGCGCGAGGCCGGTCTGTCGGAAGACCTGTTCCTGGCCTGCGAACGCGGCGTGAGCTTCGGCTACAACAACCTCGTGGCCGACATGACCAGCCTGGCCGAGATGCGCAACACCGGCGCGCCGGTCGTCTTCGACGTGACCCACTCGGTCCAGAAGCCCGGCGGCCTGGGCGGCTCCAGCGGCGGCGCCCGCGAGATGGTGCCGGTGCTGGCGCGTGCCGGCGTCGGCGTCGGCGTGGCCGGCCTGTTCATGGAGACCCACCCCGACCCGGCCAAGGCCTTCAGCGACGGCCCGAACGCCGTGCCGCTGCGCCACATGAAGGCGCTGCTGTCGCAGCTGGTGGCGCTGGACCGCGTGGTCAAGGCGCAACCGCTGCTCGAGAACGACTTCAGCTGCTGAGACATCCGCCGCGCCGCGCCGCAGCTTGAGACCCCCGCGAAACCGGTTTGCGGCATGCTCCGCGCGCTGCAAGCCCACATCACCCCCCTGATTCACGGAGAACCCACATGAGTGCCATCGTCGACATCGTCGGCCGCGAGATCCTCGACAGCCGCGGCAACCCCACCGTCGAATGCGACGTGCTGCTGGAAAGCGGCGTGATGGGCCGCGCCGCCGTCCCGAGCGGCGCCTCGACCGGCAGCCGCGAGGCGATCGAGCTGCGTGACGGCGACAAGAGCCGCTACCTCGGCAAGGGCGTGCTGAAGGCCGTCCAGAACATCAACACCGAGATCAGCGAGGCCGTGCTGGGCCTGGACGCCGCCGAGCAGTCCTTCCTCGACAAGACCCTGATCGACCTCGACGGCACCGACAACAAGGGCCGCCTGGGCGCCAACGCGATGCTGGCCGTCTCGATGGCCGTGGCCCGCGCGGCGGCCGAGGAATCCGGCCTGCCGCTGTACCGCTACTTCGGCGGCATGGGCGCGGTGCAGCTGCCCGTGCCGATGATGAACGTCATCAACGGCGGCGCGCACGCCAACAACACGCTCGACCTGCAGGAGATGATGATCATCCCCGTGGGCGCACCGAGCCTGCGCGAGGCCCTGCGCTGGGGCGCCGAGGTTTTCCACGCGCTCAAGAAGATCCTGCACGACAAGGGCATCAGCACGGCGGTCGGCGACGAGGGCGGCTTCGCCCCGAGCGTGGCCAGCCATGAGGCCGCGATCCAGCTGATCCTCGACGCCATCGACAAGGCCGGCTACCGCGCCGGCGAGCAGATCGCGCTGGGCCTGGACTGCGCCGCCAGCGAGTTCTACAAGGACGGCAAGTACCACCTGGAAGGCGAAGGCATGTCGCTGACGGCCCAGGAATGGACCGACATGCTGGCGACCTGGGTCGACAAGTACCCGATCATCTCGATCGAGGACGGCATGGCCGAAGGCGACTGGGACGGCTGGAAGCTGCTGACCGACCGCCTGGGCAAGAACGTCCAGATCGTCGGCGACGACCTGTTCGTCACCAACACCAAGATCCTGAAGGAAGGCATCGACAAGGGCATCGCCAACTCGATCCTCATCAAGATCAACCAGATCGGCACGCTCAGCGAGACCTTCGCCGCCATCGAGATGGCCAAGCGCGCGGGCTACACCGCCGTCATCAGCCACCGCTCGGGCGAGACCGAGGACAGCACCATCGCCGACATCGCCGTGGCGACCAACGCCGGCCAGATCAAGACCGGTTCGATGAGCCGCAGCGACCGCATGGCCAAGTACAACCAGCTGCTGCGCATCGAGGAAGACCTGGGCGACGTGGCGGTGTACCCGGGCCGCGCGGCCTTCTACAACCTGCGCTGAGGCAGCGGCGGACATGGCACGGGCACCCGGCGAGGTGATCGGCATGCGCGGCGTGACGCTGGTCCTGGTGGTCCTGCTCGGGCTGGTCCACCTGGAACTCTGGTTCGGCCGCAGCGGCATGCCGCGCGTCAACGAACTGGACCGGCTGATCGCCGAGCAACGCGACCGCAACGCCGACGCCCGCCAGCGCAACGCCCGCCTGACCGCCGAGGTCGAGGACCTGCGCGACGGCCTGGAGACCATCGAGGAACGGGCCCGCCTGGAACACGGCATGGTCCGCCCCGACGAGTTGCTGGTCCAGTACCGCCACGCCGCCAACCGCTGAGCGCGCCGCACGCTCGACAACAGAGGACGCCCGAGGGCGTCCTTTTTCATGGACGCGTGACGGGCAACGCTGCTGCTGACAACCTGCCTTCATTCCCCTCCTCCGGAGGGGTGGCAGGCGCAGCCTGACGGGGTGGTTGGTGGCCAGGCGCTGCAGCCCGAAAACCCCCCGCCTTCGCCGTCACTGCGTTGCCTTCGGCAACGTGTCTTCATTCCCCTCCTCCGGAGGGGTGGCAGGCGCAGCCTGACGGGGTGGTTTGGTGGCAGGGCGCTACAGCCCGAAGACCACCACCCCCCGCCTACGGCGTACCCCTCCGGAGGAGGGGAATGGGGCGGTGGCGTGCCTGCAGGTCAGCGGCGTTGCCGGTGCTGGCGAGACACCAGCGTTGCCTTCGGCAACGCGTCTTCATTCCCCTCCTCCGGAGGGGTGGCAGGCGGAGCCTGACGGGGTGGTTTGGTGGCAGGGCGCTACAGCCCGAAAACCACCACTCCCCGCCTACGGCGTACCCCTCCGGAGGAGGGGAATGGGGCGGTGTGCTGGCAGGTCTTCAGCGTTGCCGTTGCCGACGCGATCAGCGTTGCCGTCGGCAACGTGCCTTTGTTCCCCTCCTCCGGAGGGGTGGCAGGCGCAGCCTGACGGGGTGGTTCGGGCGCCAATGCCCATTCCCCGCGGTGATGCCCCGCGCCACAGACAGCCTTGTTTTTGCGCGTTTTTTTCAGCTTGGAACCCCCAATCCTGAACGCAAGATGCACCCCGTCGCCATCACCTTGGCCAAACGCGGGAGCCCTTCATGTTCAGTCGATCTGCCAAGCGCCAGCAGCCGGGATGGCTCGCGGTTGCGCCGGTGGGTGAGCTGGCGCGGGCGGCGCATGTGGTGTGGCCGGCGGGCGAGATGCGGCCGCAGTTGCGGTGGGTGGGCAGTGCCGGCTGGCAGGAACCGGCCGTCGGGCTGGGACAGCTGAGGCGCGAGCCGGCCTTGCGCGGGCTGCGCAGCGTCGCGCTGCTGCAGCGGGAGCAGTACCAGCTGCTGCCGCTGGACGCGCCGGACGTGCCGCGCGAGTCGTGGCGCGATGCGGTGCGCTGGCAGCTCAAGGACATGGTCGACTTCCCGGTCGACGACGCCGGCATCGACCTGCTCGAAGTGCCGGCCGACGCCAGCCAGCGGGGCCGCGCCGGCCTGCTCGCGGCGGTCGCGCCGCGCACGGCGCTGGAGGCGATCGTGCAGGGCGGCGACGAGGCCCGCATGCCCTGGCAGGCGATCGACCTGCCCGACACCGCCCTGCGCAACCTGTGCACCCTCGGCGAGGACGGCCCGCGTGGCGTCGCGCTGCTGTGGCTGGGTGAGCGCCACGGCGCGCTGGTGATCACCGCGATGGGCGAGCTGCTGATGACCCGCCCGCTCGACCTCACGCTGGCCCAGGTCGAACCGACCGACGACCCGGCGCCGGACGCCACCGCCGCCTGGGACCGCGCGGCGCTGGAGATCCTGCGCACGCTGGACCACTGCGAGCGCCTGTTCAACCGCGTCGGCATCGGTCGGCTGCAGGTCTGCCCGGGCCATGCAACGGGCTTCATCGCCCACCTCGGCGGCCTGGTCGACCTGCCGGTGCAGCCCTACGAACTGGCCGCCCAGGTCGACATCGACGCCGTGCCGGCGCTGTCCGACCCGGCCGAGCAGGCCCGCTACCTGTGCGCGATCGGCGCGGCGCTGCGACCCGAATGAGACGGATCCGAACGTGAGCACCCAGCACCTCAACCTGCTCAGCGCCGACCTGCGGCGCCAGCGGCCCTGGGCGACCTGGCAACAGGGTGTCGCGCTGCTGGGCCTGCTGGCCCTGCTGTGCACCGCCAGCGTGCCGGCGCTGATGCTGATGAGCCGCCAGGAACGGGCCGAGATGGCCGCGATGCAGGCCGCCCTGTCGCAGCAGCGCGAGCAGATGCAGCAGCACCTCGCCGCGCTGCCGCAGGGCGACGCCGCGCACGACGCGCTGAGCGCGCGCTGGCAGCAGCTGCGCCTGCAGGACGCCACGCGCCAGCAGGTCCGCCAGGTCATCGCGGGTGGCAGTGCCGGCCGTGCCGGTGGCCATGCCGAGCTGCTGATGGCGCTGGCGCGTCAGGCCGATCCCGCCGTCTGGCTGACCGGCGTGACGGTCGGCCCGGACGGCCAGTCGATCGAGCTGGTTGGCCGCATGGCCGATCCGGCCGCGATGCCCGGCTACCTCGAACGGCTGCGCCGCGAGCCGCTGTTGCAGGGTCGCGCCTTCGCGCAGCTGCAGCTGCGCCGGCTGGCCGCCGAAGGTGCCGATCCCGAAGCCGCCGGCCTGACCGAGTTCGTGCTGCGCAGCACCCTGCTGCCGCTGGCCGTCGGTTCGGCGGGCAACCCCGGTGGCCCGTCCGCCAACGCCCGTTCCACACCATGAGCCAGGCCCAGCCCCCGTCCCGCATGGCCGCGCTGTGGCGCCAGGCCGCCCGCGCCTTCGACGCCCGCGCGCCGCGCGAACGTGTCCTGATGATCACCAGCGCCGCCGTGCTGCTGCTGGGCCTCGCGCATGCGCTGTGGCTCGAACGCGCCTGGCAGGACTGGCAGGGCCTGCACCAGCAGCACCAGGCGCTGGAAGCCGGCCTGCTGCGCCTGCAGGCCGACCAGGCCGCGCTGGTCGACCGCCACACCGCCGATGTCGGCCGGATGCAGGCGGAAGTCGCCGCGCTGGAAGCCCGGCTGGCGCAGCCGGTCGACGGCACGCGCCAGGAACTCGTCGCCGCCGACCAGATGCCGCAGCTGCTGGGCGAACTGATCGGCCGCCGCCACGGCCTGCGCGTGCGCTCGATGCAGTCGCTCGGCCAGACCCCGGTGGGCGCACCGGCCGTGGTGGCCGCATCCGCCGCGCCGGCCGCATCCGCGGCCACACCGAACAACGACCCGCCGGCGCTGTACCGCCACGGCGTGGAGATCCGCGTCGAAGGCAGCTACCCCGAGCTGCTGGCCTACCTGCAGGCGCTCGAAGCCCTGCCGCAGAAGCTGCTGTGGGGCAGTCTGCAGCTGCAGGTCGAGCAACACCCGCGGACCGTGCTGACGCTGCGCGTCTACACGCTCAGCCCGCAAGCCGGATGGGTGCAGCTGTGAAACAGGAACCGACCTGGACCCTGCCGCTGCTGACCGCCGTCGCGGCGCTGACCGCGCTGCTGGGCAGTGGCCCCGTGCCGGCCCAGACCTTGCCGGACCCGACCCGGCCGATGGGCGCCGCACGCCCGGCCACGCCGGGCAACACCAGCCCCGCGCCGGTCGCCCGGCTGGGTGCCGTCAACGCGGCGGGCAACCGCGCGCCGGCACCGGCCCGGGTCGTGCCGCCGCCGCAGCTGCAGGCCCTGATGACGCCCGAAGACGGCCCGCGCAGCGCCCTGCTCGACGGTCAGCTGCTGCTGGCCGGTCAGACGCTGGGGCGCGACTGGCGGCTTGAACGCATCGGCGACGACGGCGTGCTGCTGCGCCGACTGGCCGCCGCCGGCCCCGACACCGCCACGCTGTGGCTGCCCTTGCTGGCCGCCCCGCGCCTGCACAAGGAACCGTGATGCCCCGATCGACCTCCCCCTCGCCCCGGCTGACCGCCACGCTGGTCGGCGTCGCCCTGGCGCTGCTGGCCGCATGCCCCGCGCGGGCGGCAGAACCCCGCTTCGACCTGGCGCTGAACCAGGCGCCGGCCGCCCAGGTCTTCATGCAGCTCGGCATGGGCAGTGACTGGCAGATGCTGGTCAGCCCGGACGTCGCCGGCAACATCACGCTGAACCTGCGCGGCACCACCGTGCCCGAGGCGCTGGAGACGCTGCGCGAGCTGTACGGCTACGAGGTCCGCTTCGGCGGCGCCAACGGCAAGCGCGTGCACGTGCTGCCCAACACGGTCCAGACCCGGCTGTTCCGCGTCAACTACCTGCCCGGCCGTCGCCAGGGCACCAGCGACCTGCGGGTCAGCTCGGCGTCGATCACCAGCGGGAACGGCCAGAACGGCCAGAACGGCCCGAACGGCGCGTCGTCGTCGGGCGCCTACGGCGGCGCGTCGGGCAACGGCGGCAACAGCCCAGGCGGTGCCGGCCACAACGGCCGCAGCGACGACAGCGCCTATGTGCGCACCAGTTCCGACGCCGACTTCTGGCGCGACGTGAAGGCCTCGCTGCAAGCCCTGCTGGGCCTGGACGAGAACGGCGCCGACACCGGCCCGGCGGCCAGCCCCGCGCCACGCCGCAGCCTGGTGCTGAACCCGGCCGCCGGCGTGGTGGTCGTGCGGGCGACGCCGGCCGAGCTGCGCCAGGTCGAGTCCTACCTGCAGGCGGTGCAGGTCAGCATCGAGCGGCAGGTGATGCTCGAAGCCAAGATCCTGGAGGTCGAGCTCGGCGAGAGCAGCCAGACCGGCATCAACTGGTCGGCCTTCGGCCGCGCGCTGGGCGGCGCGATCAGCGTGGGCATGGCGCAGCCGGGCGTGACGCTGGCGGCCAGCGGCGCGCTGAATGTCAATGGCACCGCCATCACGCCGGGCGGCAACCTGGCCTCGGGCAGCAGCACGGCGCCGTTCTACGGCCTGGCCTTCCAGTCGACCCACTTCGCCGCGCTGCTGAGCTTCCTGGACGGCCAGGGCAAGGTGCAGGTGCTGTCGAGCCCGCGCATCGCCACGCTGAACAACCAGAAGGCCGTGCTGAAGGTCGGCAGCGACGAGCTCTACGTCACCGGCGTCTCGTCGACCACGACCAGCACCGGGAGCACCAGTTCGTCGACGCCGTCGGTCGTGCTGCAGCCGTTCTTCTCGGGCATCTCGCTGGACGTCACGCCGCAGATCGGCGATGACGGCCAGGTGATGCTGCATGTCCACCCGGCCATCAGCACGGTGACCGAGAAGCAGAAGGCCATCAACCTCGGCTCGCTGGGCAGCTACCAGCTGCCGCTGGCCAGCAGCGCGGTCAACGAGACCGACAGCATCGTGCGCCTGCGCGACGGCGAGATCGCCGCGATCGGCGGCCTGATGAGCCAGGAGCGCCGCGAGGACAGCACCGCCATCCCCGGCCTGGGCGAACTGCCCGTGGTGGGCGGCCTGTTCCGCCAGAAGGCGACCTCGATGCGCAAGCGCGAGCTGGTCATCCTGATCAAGCCGACCATCGTGCGCGACGGCGCACCGTGGCCCGAGGCCGACCCGCGCCAGCCGACCAGTCGGCTGCAGCCCTGGCCGGAGAAGGCAGACGAAAAGGCCGACGAGAAGGCCGACACCGGTGCCCAACGCGAAGCCCCGGCCCCGCGCGCCGCGCTGGTGATCGACGGCTCCGTCCGCTGAGGACCGCGACATGGCCCGTCCCGAACGCATCCGCCTGGGCGACCTGCTGGTCCAGCAGGGCCTGATCACGCCGTCGCAGCTCGACCAGGCGCTGGCCGCGCAGAAGTCGACCGGCCGCAAGCTCGGCCGCGTCTTCATCGACAACGGCTGGGTCAACGAGGGCCAGATCGCCCGCGCGCTGGCCGGCCAGCTGCGTGTCCCCTTCGTCGACCTGGGCCAGCGCTCGATCCGCCCCGAGGTGGCCCGGCTGCTGCCCGAGGTGCAGGCGCGCCGGCTGCGCGCGCTGGTGATCGAGGAGAACGCCGGCGCGCTGCGCGTGGCGATGGCCGATCCGACCGACATGGCCGCCTACGACGAGGTCGCGCGGCTGCTCAAGCGGGACTTCGAGCTCGTCGTCATGGCCGAGGGCCAGCTGATCGCCGCGATCGAGCGCAGCTACCGCAACACCGAGGCCATCGCCGGCCTGGCGCGCGAGCTGACGACCGAACTCGACAGCGTCGAGAGCGGCCTGGCCGGCAACCTGGGCGAGCTGCTCGGCCTGGGCACCGCCAGCACCGAGGACGCACCGGTCGTGCGGCTGCTGTATTCGGTCTTCGACGAGGCGCTGCGCGTGCGCGCGTCGGACATCCACATCGAGCCGCAGGCCGGCGCGCTGCGCATCCGCTTCCGCATCGACGGCGTGCTGCATGTGCAGACCGAGGCCGACGCGCGCATCGCCGGTGCGGTCGCGCTGCGCCTGAAGCTGATGTCGGGCCTAGACATCTCCGAGAAGCGCCTGCCGCAGGACGGCCGCTTCGCCGTCACGCTGCGCGGCGGCGCGCTGGACGTGCGCATCTCGACCATGCCGACGCAGCACGGCGAATCGGTCGTCATGCGGCTGCTGAACCCGTCCAACGGCCTGCTGTCGATGGAATCGATGGGCATGCCCGAGCGGGTCGTGAAGGCGCTGCGGCGCTCGATCGCCCGGCCGCACGGCATGCTGCTGGTGACCGGCCCGACCGGCAGCGGCAAGACCACCACGCTGTACGCGGCGCTCAACGCGCTCAACAGCAGCGAACGCAAGATCATCACGGTCGAGGATCCGGTCGAATACCGCCTGCCGGGCCTGAACCAGGTGCAGGTGCACGACAAGATCGACCTCGGCTTCGACCGCGTGCTGCGGGCTGCGCTGCGCCAGGACCCGGACGTGATCCTGGTCGGCGAGATGCGTGACCAGACCACCGCCGAGATCGGCATGCGCGCCGCGCTGACCGGTCACCTGGTGCTGTCGACGCTGCACACCAACGACGCGCTGTCCACGCCGCTGCGGCTGATCGACATGGGCGTGCCGCGCTACATGGTCGCGCTGTCGCTGCAGATGGTGCTGGCGCAGCGGCTGGTCCGCACCGTCTGCAGCCACTGCGCCGAACCGCATGCGCCGGACCCGCAGGAGGCCGCCTGGCTGGCCTCGCACCTGCCGGCCGGCCAGCGCATCGATGCCGCCCAGGTGCGCCAGGGCCGCGGCTGCAACGAGTGCAGCCACACCGGCTACAGCGGCCGCACCGGCGTGCACGAGCTGATCGAGATGACGCCCGAACTGGTCGAGGCGATCAACCACGGCGACCCGGCCGCGTTCACCGCCGCCGGACGTCGCCAGATGGCCGGCCACACGCTCGGCCGCGCCGCCGCCGAACTGGTGCTGGCCGGCCGCACCACGCTGGCCGAGGCCATGCGCGTGAGCCACCTGCAAGGCGAGTGAGGGCCACGACGATGCCCTCGTTCGCCTGGACCGGCCATGCCAACGGCGGTGCCACCGAAGGCGTGCTGGAAGCCGCCAGCCCCGCCGCCTGCGCCGACCTGCTGCGCGGGCGCGGCATCACGCCGCTGACGATCCGGCCGCAGTCCGGCCCGGGTTCGACCCCCGGCTGGCTGACCCGGCTGCGTGCCGGCCTGCCGCGCCGCCGCGACGCGGCCGAACCCCGCCGCGGCCTGTTCGCGCCCCAGGTCCGCCCGGTCGACCTGATGCTGTTCAGCCGCCAGCTGCACACGCTGCTGCGCTCGGGCGTGCCGATCCTGCGGGCCCTGGCCGGGCTGCAGGAATCTGCCGTCAACCCGGCGGTCAAGGACGTGCTGCTGGAGGTCCGCAAGAGCCTCGAATCGGGCATCGCGCTGTCGATGGCGATGGCCCGGCATGACCGTGTCTTCGACCCGATCTACGTCGCGCTGGTGCGTGTGGGCGAGATGACCGGCCGGCTCGACGAGGTCTTCCTGCGGCTGTTCCATCACCTCGAGTTCGAGACCACGCTGCGCCAGCAGGTCAAGGCCGCGATGCGTTACCCGAGCTTCGTGGTGGCCGCGATGGTGGTGGCGCTGGGTGTCATCAACCTGATGGTGATCCCGGCCTTTGCCAGCGTCTTCGCCGCCGCCGGTGCGGCCCTGCCGCTGCCCACCCGCGTGCTGATGGCGACCTCGCAGTTCACGATCGACTGGGGCTGGGCGATGGCGCTGGCTGCCGTCGGCGGCTGGTTCGGCCTGCGCGCCTGGCGCCGCACGCCCGAAGGCCGGCTGCGCATCGACGCGGCGCTGCTGCAGGTGCCGGTGGCCGGCAAGATCGTCCGCAAGGCGATGCTGGCGCGCTTCTCGCGCAGCTTCGCGCTGGCGCTGCGCAGCGGCGTGCCGATCGAGCAGGCGCTCAGCGTGGTCGCGCAGACGGTCGACAACCAGCACATCGCGCGGCGCCTGGACGGCATGCGCGGTGCGGTCGAACGCGGCGACTCGATCCTGCGCGCGGCGGCCTCGGCCGGGGTCTTCACGCCGGTGGTGCTGCAGATGATCGCGGTCGGCGAGGAGACCGGCGCGGTCGACGAGCTGATGGACGAGGTCGCCGGCTTCTACGCCAGCGAGGTCGAGTACGAGCTCAAGACGCTGGGCCAGCAGATCGAGCCGATCCTGATCGTGATGCTGGGCGTGCTGGTGCTGATGCTCGCGCTGGGCGTGTTCCTGCCGGTCTGGGACCTGGGCAGCACGGCGATGAAGCACTGAGCCGACATCCCGTCCGGACATCGGATTTACCTGAACAACACGTGACACATCCCCCGATCGAGGCTCTCAACCCGACCCAAGAATCTCCGAAAACACAAATGGACAAACCGTTTGATCAGTTCGATCAGTACCCACTACCTCTGACCCTGGAGAGACCCATGCGACTGCAACAAAAAGGCTTCACGATGATCGAGCTGATCGTCGTCATCGTCATCCTCGGCGTGCTGGCCGCGACCGCGCTGCCGAAGTTCATCGACATGCGCGGCGACGCCGAACAGGCCGCCGTCGACAGCGTGGCCGGTGCGGCCGGCGCGGCGATGAACCTGAACTACAGCGGTTGCGCGCTGACCGGCAACGTCGTCACGTCCGGCAAGTGCGTCAAGGTCACCGCCTGCGCCAACGTCGGCGGCCTGATGCAAGGTGGCCTGCCGGCCGCCTATGCGGCCTCGGCCGTCGGCGCCGACATCGGCACGACCAACGGCGCGACCGCCAGCTGCTCGGTCAGCAAGACCGTCGGCACCACGACCTACAGCCAGACCTTCGTCGGCGTCTCCGCCGGCAACTGACCGGACGGGCGCGTGGCGGCCTGGCTTGTTCGCCTCTTCCCGCACCTGTTGCGCGGGCTGCTGCTCGCCGGGCTCTGCCTGGCCGGCACGGCCCGCGCCGCCACGTACAGCTACCGCAGCGACAGCTTCGCGTGGGAGACGGCCTCGCAGACGATCAGCTGGACCGGCGGCTGCACCAGCTACGCGGGTGACGACGACCGCGCCACGATCACCTTCACCGGCGGCTTCACCTTCCCGTTCGCCGGCACGGCCCAGCCCTCGGTGCGGGTGCTGACCAATGGCGGCCTGCAGTTCGGCGCCGACACCGGCTTCTTCCGCAGCTACAGCAACACGGCCATGCCGATCGGCAAGCCGGGCTCGGCGGGTGGCGGCTGCGCCGCGACCGACACGAGCAACGTCTTGATGGCCTACTGGGCCGACCTGGACCCCGGCCGCAGCGGCGCCGGTGCGGTGACGTGGGAACAGAAGGGCACGGCGCCGAACCGCTACGTGGTGGTCAGCTGGAACAACGTCTTCCAGTACAACACCAGCACGCCCTACACCTTCCAGATCATCCTGTTCGAGAACGGCGAGTTCAAGTTCCAGTACGGCAACGCCAACGCCTCGGGCTCGAACGCGACCATCGGCGTGCAGATCGACGCGACCGACTACACGCAGTACTCGTACAACAGCGGCTACAACGCCAACGGCACGGCGATCCGCTGGTACAAGCCCAGCGCCACGCCGGTCCGGGTGGCCGAATACCGCTTCGACGAGACCTTCCCGTGGAGCGGCGCCATCGGCGAGGTGCGCGATGCCTCGGGCAACCGCAACAACGGCCTGCGCGTCGGCTCGGCGACGGTGCAGGACGCCGGCCGCGTCTGCCGCCGCGCCGACATCCCGCTGAACACGACGACCGCGATCTCGGCGGTCGACACCTCGCTGGACGTCGACACCGCCATCGGCAGCAGCGGCACGCTGTCGTTCTGGTACCGCGCCAACACGGTCTGGGCCAGCGGCACGGCCGGCATGCTGATGAGCGCGACAACCAACGCGAACCGGCCCTTCTTCCTGCAGCGCACGGCCACCGGCACGCTGCAGTTCATCGTCAGCGACAGCGCCGGCACGCTGGTGCAGGCGACCACGGCGGCGCAGGCGATCGCCGCCGGCACGTGGACCCACATCGCGGTCACCTGGACGCTGCTGCCGTCCACCAACAACACCCAGAGCACGGCGCGGATCTATCTCAACGGCGTGCTCGCGACGGTCGCGACCAACAAGACCAACGGCCAGCTCGACCCGAGCCTGGCCTCGCTCTATGTCGGCGACAACCGCAGCACCGTCGCGCCCTCGAACGCCACGGTCAACTCGGCCAACGGCCAGTTCGACGAGCTGCGCGTGTCCAACTACGAACTCGGCGTGGCCGAGATCGCGCTCGACCTGGTCCAGACCCACACCTGCACGCCGCCGCTGCACCACCTGGAGCTGCGTCACCCGAGCGGCTCGGGCGTCACCTGCCTGGCCGACAGCCTCGTCGTGGCGGCCTGCCAGGACGCGGCCTGCACGCAGCCCTACACCGACGGCGTCACCGGCACGCTGTCGTCGTCCAGCGCGAACATGGTCTGGTCCGGCGGGACGGCCTTCACGATCGCGCCGGGCGGCAGCACGGTCAGCGTGCCGATGCAGCTGACAGTGGCCGGCACGAGCAGCCTCGGTGTCGCGCTCGCGGTTCCGGCAGCCAGCAACGCCACGACCTGCAACTTCGGCAGCCCGAGCTGCACCTACACCTCGGCCGATGTCGGCCTGCTGGTCAGCGCGCCGAACTTCGTCGCCGGGGTCGAGGACATCGTCACGCTGAAGGCGGTGCGCAAGTCCGACAACGCCAACGTCTGCGTGGCCGCGCTGGCCAACAGCGTGCGCACGATGGTCAGCCGATGCCGCTACCAGAACCCGTCCAGCGGCACCTTGCCGGCGGCCATCAACGGCACCGCCTTGAACACCGGCGCCATTGCCTCGGCGGCGTGTGACGGCACCGGCGCGGCGATCCCGATGAGCTTCGACAGCCAGGGCACCGCGACCGTCCGGCTGACCTATGCCGATGCCGGCCAGATCGAGCTGCTGTTCGGCCTGACCGGCCCGGCCGGTGACGTGCTGGGCAGCCTCGGCCTGAGCGGCTCGATCAGCGTCATCGCCGCGCCGGCGGTGCTGGCGATCGACAACCTGCCCAGCGGCAACCTGGTCGCCGGTGCGGCCTTCGGCGCCCGTGTGCGGGCCCTGAACGCGGCCGGCGCGGTGATGCCCAACTTCGGCCGCGAGGCCACGCCCGCGGCCGTCACGCTCGGCGCCGTGCGGGCCTCGCCGACCGGCAGCGGCGCGGTCGACGGCACCTTCAGCGGCAGCCTCGGCGCCTTCAGCGGCGGCGCGGCCAGCACCAGCAACCTGAGCTGGAGCGAGGTCGGCCGCATCGACCTGAACGCCACGCTGACCAGCTACCTGGGCAGCGGCATCGACGCATTCGGCAGCACCGGCACGGCCGGCACGATCGGCCGCTTCGTCCCGAAACGCCTGGCGCTGACGGCCACGCCGTCCTGCGGCGCCTGGAGCTACGCCGGCCAGCCCTTCGCGGTGACCGTGCAGGCGCTGAACGCGGCCGGTGCCATCACGCGCAACTACGACGGCAGCAACCTGACCACGCCGACACTGGCTCAGCGCGTGAGCCTGTCCGATCCGGCCGGCACCGCCGGTGGCGGCTACCTCAACGCCAGCATCGCCGCGAGCAGCTTCCGCGCCGGCATCGCGACGGTCAGCGGCACCGGTGCGCCAGCCTATGCCTACACCGACAAGCTGACCGGCCCGCGCACCGTGGCGCTGCGCGGCCTCGACGCCGACGGCGTCAGCAGCGCCCCGGTCGGCGGCGTCGGCAGCGACCCGAGCCTGTCGTTCCGCAGCGGCCGGCTGCGCCTGTCCAACGCCTTCGGCACCGACAGCCAGCCGCTCGACCTGGCGCTGCAGCTCGAATACTGGAGCGGCCGCAGCTGGGTGCCGTCCAGCGACGACACCTGCACCGTCCTGCCCGTCGCCGCCGTGGCCCGCGCGACACCACGCAGCCATCGCGGCGGCAGCGCCAGCTGGACGGCGGCGGTGCAGTCGATCAGCCTGAGCGGCGGTCAGGGCAAGCTGCGCCTGGCCGCGCCGAGCCCCAAGGGCACCGGCACGGTCGACGTCGCCGTCAACCTGGGCAACAGCACCAGCGACGCGAGTTGCGTGGCCGGCACGGGCGGGACGTTCGGCGCCATCGGCACCAGCACCGGCGCCGGCCTGCCCTGGCTGCGCTCGCGCACCGGCTCATGCAGCACCGCCTTCGACCGCGACCCTTCGGCACGCGCGAGCTTCGGGGTGTACAGCCCGGAGTCGAGGTTGACGATGCAGGTGAGGGAGGTGGATTGAGGACGGCGGGGGAGCCCAAATCCCCCCTAGCCCCCCTTTTGCAAAGGGGGGAACCGATCCGGCAACAGCGCGCGGCCCTCCGGGAACCCCCCTTTGCAAAAGGGGGGCAGGGGGGATTTGCAGCCCCACCCACCGCTCCCTTCCCCGAGTTACCCACCCCACCCCCATCTTTTCCACTTTTGACCCCCCGCCCCCCTGCGGCACGATCCCCGCGATGAAGCTCCGCGCCCGTCCACCCCTGCCCACGCCCGTCCCGCGCGGCTACACGCTTGTCGAGCTGGTGGCCGTGCTGGTGATGATCGGCGTCATGGCGGTCGTGGCCTTGCCGCGCTGGCAGTCGGGCACGCAGGTGCAGGGTCAGGCCTGGCGCGACGGCGTGGTGGCGACCTTGCGGCAGGCGCACGCGATGGCGGTGGGGCATCGGCGGGTCGTCTGTGCCGCGTTCGACAACGCCAGCCCGCCGGTGCTGCGGCTGCGCATCGCGTCGACCTTCGGGGCGAGCGACTGCAGCGCCGACCTGCCCGGGCCGGACGGCAAGCCGCTGGCGCTGACGGCGCCGCGTGGCTGGAGCGTCACGGCCAGCCCGTCGCGCACGCTGTACTTCCTGCCCTCGGGCGGCGTCGCCAGCAGCGCCACCGCCAGCGTCACCAGCAGCTACACGCTGGCCGCCGGTGATGTCGCGACGATCACGGTGGAGGGCCTGCATGGCCGCGTCCAGTAGGCCCCGCCGCAGCCGGCCGCCGCAGGGCCTGACACTGGTCGAGCTGGTCATCGCGATGGTCGTCATCGGCGTCGGCCTGGCCGGCGTGATGCTGGCCTATTCGACCGTCACGCGAGGATCGGCCAACCCGGTGGTGCAGCGCCAGATGCAGGCCATCGCCGAGGAGATGGTCGAGGAGATCGCCCTGAAGCCCTATGTCGCCGCCGCCAACGCCGCGCCCGCGAACAGCTGCGCGCGCGACACCTGGAACGACATCGGCGATTACCACGGCTATGCCACCAGCGGGCGCATCTGCACGATCGACGGCACGCCGATCGCGGCGCTCGAGGGCTACTCGGTGCGGGTCGACGTGGAGGCCGTAACGCTCGGCAGCATCGCGGCGGCACGCCGCATCACCGTCACCGTCAGCCGCAGCGGCAGTGCCGACCTGGTGCTGCGGACCTGGCGCACGGACTACGCCTCATGATGCCGGCCCTGCCCCGCAGACGCGGCTTCACGCTGGTCGAGCTGATCGTGGTCATGGTGGTGGCCGGCGTGCTGGCCGCGACGCTGACGGTGTTCCTGCGGCCGGCCATCGACGGCTACATCGGCACGCGCGAACGCGCCACGCTGCAGGACGAGCTGGAGAACAGCGTCGCGACGATGGTCCGCGAGGTCCGCCGGGCGGTGCCGAACTCGGTGCGCACGCCCGGCAACCAGTGCTTCGAGCTGCTGCCCTCCAGCGGCGGCGGGCGTTACCGCATGGGTCCGGACACCGTCAACGACAGCGGCGCGGGCTGCACGCCGGGCGCGAACTGCAGCGCCTGGGTCGACACCGGCACGACCACGACGGTGTTCGACGCGATCAGCACCAGCGGCACGGCCGCAGCGGTCAACGACGCCATCGTCATCAACAACCAGAACGGCAACGACGTCTACGAGGGCCTGAACCGCAGCCGCGTCAGCGCCGTGTCGACGCCGAACGCGGCCTATGGCGTGGCGCGCCTGACGATCGACGCGCTGCAGGTCTCGCCCGGCTACGACGGCGGTCGCTACTACCTCGTGCCGGCGGCGCAGCAGGCGGTCTTCTACAGCTGCGTCGGCGCCGACGGCACGCTCGATGCGCAGGGCAACGGCCGCGGCCAGCTGCTGCGCCTGAGCGGCTACGGCTACAACGCGACGACGCCCGCCAGCTGCCCGACCAGCGGCGGCGTGGTGGTCGCCAGCGGCGTGCGGTCCTGCAACTTCGTGTTCGACCCGAACCAGGGCGCGACGCAGCAGAGCGGCTTCGTCTGGATCGAGCTGGACCTGGCCCGGCGCGGCGAGAGCGCCCACCTCGGCATGGGGGCCCACGTGCCCAACGCGCCATGACGTCACGACGGCTGTTGCGCAACTCGCAGGCCGGCCTGGGCGCCATCGCCGCGATCGCGGTGCTGGTGGTGCTGGCCGGACTGGCCGCCGCGCTGGTCCGCCTGGGCACGGGCCAGCAGGTCGCGGGCAGCCAGTCGCTGCTGGCCGCACGGGCGGGGCTCGCGGCGCGGGCGGGCGTCGAATGGGGTCTCTACCAAGCGCTGAAGGGCAGCTGGGCGACCTGCGCGGCCGGCACGCGCCAGACGCTGGACCTGAGCGCCGACACCGGCATGTGGGTCAGCGTCACCTGCACGCGCAGCACCTGGAACGAGGGCGAGACCAGCCCCGGCGTGCCACGCACGCTGACCGCCTGGCGCATCCAGGCGACCGCCTGCAACAGCAGCGCCGGCTGTCCGGACGCGGCCCGCGCGGTCGGCCAGAACTATGTCGAGCGGCAGCGCGAGACGACGGCCATGCGCTGAAGGTCTTCCGCTGGAGGCCTTGCCGCTATCGTGACGGCCTGTCCCGCCCCGCCGAACACCATGACCACCGCCGCGAACGACAACCCCTGCCTGATCTGCGGCGCCTGCTGCGCCAGCTTCCGGGTCGACTTCGCCTGCGACGAGCTGCAGTCGCGCGGCGGCAGCGTGCCCGACGGCCTGGCCGTCGAGCTGAACGACCACACCGCGCGGATGCGTGGCACCGACCACGCCCGGCCGCGCTGCGCCGCACTGGTCGGCACGGTGGGCGTGAAGGCCAGCTGCGGCATCCATGAATGGCGACCCGGCCCGTGCCGCGAGTTCGGCCTGCTGGCACCGCTCGGACGCGGAGACGAGGCCTGCGCGCGGGCCCGCGCCCGCCACGGTCTGCCCGCGCTGGACTGAGCCGCCGGGCACTGCAACACAGTGTCCCGAAAGTGATGACGATGATGACGAACGGCCCGCGCAGCGCCACACCTTGCGGTCTGCAGACGGCTTGGACATCGGCCTGAACCGGGGCCTGCGGGCCCGGTCGGATCAGGACTTTCCCTGAACCGTGGTGGCCGGAAAGGCCGTTGAACACGGGAAGACACGCATGTCCGGGCTGACTCTGGGGCCTCTCGATCACCGCGACGGCGTGGCTTTCAAGGGTTAACGCGGAAGAAGCATCGACCGGCCGGACGATGCTGCACCGCACCGCGCCGATCGCGGCATTCGTGGCGGACATCACGGGCACGGGAGTTGCGGAAGTGGCTGGGCAGTTCAGCTCCCGCCGGAGTCAGGTGGTTTCCGGCGAGCCCGTCCTACCCCGTCCGAACACCACCGCAAGAGCAAGGAGACAGTTCCATGAATGCATCTGGCGCAACCAGCCAATGGCTGATCCGCGGGGCCTGCATCGCCCTGCTGGGCATGCCGGCCCTGTCGATGGCAAATGCCGACGTCGAGAAGAACATCGCCAACCCCAAGAACTGGGCGATGCAAGCTGGCGACATGTTCAACCAGCGCTACAGCCAGCTCAAGCAGATCAACAAGGGCAACGTCGGCAAGATGCAGGTCGCGTGGACCTTCTCGACCGGCGTGCTGCGTGGCCACGAGGGCTCGCCGCTGGTCGTTGACGGCACGATGTACCTGCACTCGCCGTTCCCGAACAAGGTCTTCGCGATCGACCTCGACACCCAGAAGATCCTCTGGAAGTACGAGCCGAAGCAGGACCCGGCGGTGATCCCGCAGATGTGCTGCGACACGGTCAACCGCGGTCTGGCCTTTGCCGAAGGCAAGGTCTTCCTGCAGCAGGCCGACTCCAACCTGATCGCGCTGGACGCCAAGTCCGGCAAGCTGGTCTGGTCGGTCAAGAACGGCGATCCGAAGCTGGGTGCGGTCAACACCAACGCGCCGCACGTCTTCAAGGACAAGGTCATCACCGGCATCTCCGGCGGTGAATGGGGCGTGCGCGGTTTCCTGGCCGCCTACGACATCAAGACCGGCAAGCAGGTCTGGAAGGGCTATTCGGTCGGCCCCGACAGCGAGATGCTGATGGACCCCGAGAAGACCACCACCTGGGCCGACGGCAAGGTCACCCCGGTCGGCAAGGACTCGTCGCTGAAGACTTGGCAGGGCGACCAGTGGAAGATCGGCGGCGGCACCACCTGGGGCTGGTACAGCTACGACAAGGCCACCAACTCGGTCTACTACGGCACCGGCAACCCGTCGACCTGGAACCCGGCGCAACGCCCGGGCGACAACAAGTGGTCGATGTCGATCTGGTCGCGTGACGTCGACACCGGCAAGGTCAACTGGGTCTACCAGATGACGCCGTATGACGAGTGGGACTTCGACGGCATCAACGAGATGATCCTGGCGGACATCAACGTCAAGGGCAAGCCGACCAAGGCGCTGGTCCACTTCGACCGCAACGGCTTCGCGTACACCCTGGACCGCACCAACGGTGCGCTGCTGGTGGCCGAGAAGTACGACCCGAAGGTGAACTGGGCCACGCACGTCGACATGAAGACCGGCCGCCCGCAGGTCGTCTCGAAGTACTCGACGGCGCAGAACGGTCCTGACGTCAACACCAAGGGCGTCTGCCCGGCAGCGCTGGGCTCGAAGGACCAGCAGCCGGCCTCGTTCGACCCGGAGACCAAGCTGTTCTACGTGCCGACCAACCACGTCTGCATGGACTACGAGCCGTTCAAGGTCGAGTACACCGCCGGTCAGCCGTACGTCGGCGCGACGCTGTCGATGTTCCCGGCCCCGGGCAGCCACGGTGGCATGGGCAACTACATCGCCTGGGATGCCGGCACCGGCAAGATCGTGCAGACCAAGGCCGAGAAGTTCTCGGTCTGGAGCGGATCGCTCAACACCGCTGGCGGCCTGTCGTGCTACGGCACGCTGGAGGGCTACCTGAAGTGCGTCGACAAGAACGACATCAACAAGGAACTGTTCAAGTTCAAGACGCCCTCCGGGATCATCGGCAACGTGTTCACCTATGAGCACAAGGGCAAGCAGTACATCGGCGTGTTCTCGGGCATCGGTGGCTGGGCCGGCATCGGCATGGCCGCAGGCCTGGAGAAGGACACCGACGGCCTGGGCGCCGTGGGTGGCTACAAGGAGCTGAACCAGTACACGGAACTCGGCGGTTCGCTGACCGTGTTCGCGCTGCCCAACTGATCCGGCCGCGTGACTGAACCAGGAGGCCGGCGTGCATCAAGCCCGCCGGCCTCCTGCCCGATGAATCCCTGAATCCGACACGTCATGAGAATCGCCGCCCCTGCCCGCACCCTCGCCCTCCTGTGTGCCGTCGTCATCCCGGCCGCGCAGGCCCAGGAAAAGGTCGAGACGCCGCTCTACACCGTGGTCGACGGCTACAAGGTCGATGCCAACACGATGAAGGGCTTCCGCACCTGGCGTCAGGCGGCCTGTGACCGCTGCCACGGCGCGAACCAGGAAGGCATGGTCGGCCCGTCGCTGGTCAACAGCCTGAAGGTCCTGACCAAGGAAGAGTTCGTCAAGACCGTGCGCGACGGCCGCCTCGAGAAGGGCATGCAGAGCTTCGGCACCAGCCAGACGGTGATGGACAACATCGATCACCTCTACGCCTACCTGAAGGGCCGCTCCGACGGCGCCATCACCCGTTCCAAGGTGGAAGAAGCCAAATGATCATCCGCAGCCTCGTGCTGGTGGCCTGCGCCGCGTTTGCCGCCCTGCCCGCCGGTGCGCAGGAAGAGCCCGAGCGCAAGGTGCTGAAGGTCTGCCAGGACCCCAACAACCTGCCGTTCTCGAACCTCGCCGCCGAGGGCATCGAGAACCGTCTGGCCGACCTGTTCGGCAAGGCGCTGGGGCTGCCGGTCGAGTACTACTCGTTCCCGGCCCGGCTGGCCTTCATCCGCAACACGCTGCGCTACAAGCTGCCTGGCGAGGACTACCGCTGCGACATCGTCATGGGCGTGCCGGTCGGCTTCGACCAGGTCTCCGTGACCAGGCCCTACTACCGCTCGACCTATGCGCTGGTCTATGCCCAGGGTCGCGGGCTGGACGACGTCAAGAGCATCGACGACTTCCTGGCGCTGCCGCCGGAACGCCGCAACAAGCTGCGCATCGGCCTGTACGACCGCACGCCGGCATCGGCCTGGCTGGCCCGCCACGCGATGGTCGACCAGGGCGTGCCCTACCAGATGATGAGCCCCGACCCGGCCCAGTACCCGGGCGAACTGCTGGAGAAGGAACTCGCCGCCGGCAAGGTCGACGCGGCGATCGTCTGGGGCCCCATCGCGGGCTTCTTCGCCAAGCGCGTGAGCGAGCCGCGCCTGGCGGTGCTGCCGATGAAGTCCGAGCCCGGCGTGCGCTTCGACTACGAGATGGCGATGGGCGTGCGCTACGGCGAGCGCGAATGGAAGCAGCAGGTCGAGAAGCTGCTGGAGACGCGCAAGGACGAGATCACCGCGATCCTGCGCGACTTCCGCGTGCCGCTGGTCGCCGAAGGCGGGACCGTGCTGCCATGACGAACACCGTGCTGATGCGCCTGTCTGCGCTGATGTTGGCGACGTCGTTCGCGCTGGCCGCGCCAGCGAGGGCACAAGCTCCGGCCGCCGCATCGGGCAACGTGCAGGACTTCTCGCAGGCCGAGAAGCTGCTGCTGATGTCGCCGCAGTTCGCGAAGCTGAAGCTGCCCGCGAAGATCGGCTACCACTTCCACCAGGCCAGCACGCTCAAGGACGAGCCGAACTTCGACGACCGCGTGACGATCTCGATCGAGGCGCTGGCCAAGGGCGGCGGCTGCTGCAAGGCCAGCGGCGAGTTCCTCAGCGGCCCGCGGCGCCTGTCGCTGCCGGAGGTCGAGCAGGCCGAGGGCAACCCGGTCACGCTGTATTTCCTGGAGCGCGACATCCGCGAGATGAACCGCCGCACCAAGGGCTCCGCCAGCTACTTCCGCAAGCGCCTGCGCATGGCCCTGTACGAGGCCGCGACGGTCAGCGACATCGAGGTCCAGTACCGCGGCAAGACCGTGCCGGCGCGGCAGATCCTGATCCGCCCCTACCGCGACGACCCGAACAAGGACCGCTTCACGCAACTGGCCACCAAGCAGTACGTCTTCGTGCTGTCCGATGCCGTGCCCGGCACCGTCGTGTCGATCCGCAGCGGCGTGGCCGGCGCGGATGGCGCACCGCCCGTGCTGGACGAGGAACTGCTGATCGACGGCGCCCAGGCGCCCGCCTGGCCGGCACCGGGCTGAGCGCCGGTCGACCGGACTCGCGTCATTCCCTTCATCCCGTCCACGCACCGCCAGACGCACCCCACCATGCCGTCCCTCCGCAAGTCCCGAGCCCTCGCCACCGTCCGCGTCGCACTGGCAGCGCTGACCTTCGCCGCCGCGCTGCCCGCATCGGCCGCGCTGGAGGAGTACCCGACGTCCGAGCGCTTCATCTGGGTCCAGGCCTGCCTGCGCGAGCATCCCGGCGGCTTCTACGAGATGGTCAACAAGTGCGCCTGCGCCTTCGACCAGATGGCCACCGAGCTGAAGTTCGAGGACTACGTCGAGATGTCGACCGCGCTGAACGCCAACACCATCGGCGGTGAACGCGGCAGCTACATCCGCGACACCGAGAAGCTGCAGGACGAGATCCGCCGCTATCGCGGGGTCATGGCCAAGGCCAAGAAGTCCTGCTACGTGGTCCGCTGAGCGGGCCGCCAACATGCCGTCCCGCCGCCACGTCCTGCGCCTGCTCCCTGGAGCCGGGCTGGTCTGGCTGTCGATGCGGCCGGACAGCGCCCGTGCGGCCGAGCCTGAGGTCGGCATCTACCGCGAATCGACCCGGCCGGAGGCCAGCCCGCGCTGGCGCCAGGTGCGCACGTCGCTGTGGGGCGATCGGCCGATCCGCACGGTCGAGTCGGGTGCCGATGCCGGCCCGGTCGAGCTGTCGCTGAACGCGCCGCGACGGGCCGATGACCCGGCCTTCGTGCCGATCACGCTGCGCAGTGCGCTGGCGCCGTCCGGCCCGCAGGGCATCCGCCGCCTCACGCTGGTGATCGACAACAACCCGTCGCCGATCGCGGCCGTGTTCGACCTGCCGGCCGACGGTGCGCTGCCCGAGATCGAGACCCGCGTGCGGGTCGACGACTACAGCTTCGTGCGGGTCGTGGCCGAATCGGCCGACGGCTCGCTGCGCATGGCGCTGCGCCACGTGAAGTCCTCCGGCGGCTGTTCGGCCCCGCCCGGCGGCGACGAGGCCGCGATGCGCGCCGCGATGGGCCGGATGCAGTTCCGCACCGCCACGCCGCCGGTCGAGGGCCAGCCGCTGGCGCTGCAATGGATGGTCAGCCACCCGAACCATTCGGGCATGGCGATGGACCAGCTGACGCGCCACTTCACCCCCGCCCAGTTCGTGCGCAGCGCGAAGCTGTGGCAGGGCGACCGCCTGCTGCTGTCGGCCGACCTGGACTTCGCGATCAGCGAGAACCCGACGCTGCGGCTGGTCTTCGTGCCGCGCGGCCCGGGCGGGCTGCGGGCCGAAGTGAGCGACACCCAGGGCCATGAATGGCAAGGCAAGGCCACGCTGGCCAGCCTGACGTCATGACACGCTCACAGCCCGTAGCGCGGCTGGCGTTCGCGCCGCTCGACCATGTCGCGCAGCATGTAGGCGACACCGCGTCGCCACGATTCGAGGTTGTCGCCGCGGATGTCGACCGACTTGGTCAGCACCTGCCGGTCGCCGGCCGGGTCGCTGACGTCCCAGATCGCCAGGTTGACGTTGAGGATCAGGTTGCTGACGCGCTGCACCCAGCCCACGCCGACCAGCCGCGCGCCGGCCGCCGCGCCGATCTCGCCCAGGCAGGCGTTGCAGCGGTGCAGGAACTCGTTCGTGTCGCGCGCGCCCTGCAGCGCGGCCTGCGCCGGGGCCAGGTCCCGCAAGCGGTAGAGCCCGCGCTGATCGAGCCCGTCGGCCATCTGCCGGTCGATCGCGGCCAGGCGCTCGCGCAGGCCGGGCAGGCGCTCCGGATCGGGCTGGTCGTCGATCAGCTCGAAGCCGAGGAAGGCCAGCGTGTTCGCTTCGACCTCCGCCGCGCGGGCCGGCCCTGTCAGGCAGAGCGCCAGCAGGCCGATCGCCAGCAGGCCGCCCAGGTTCGGACCGGCCCGGCGGGCCAGGGTGGTTCGGATCGTCGGCAAGGCTTGCATCAGCAGGTTCATGAGGCGCTTTCGGCTCGGTTGGCACAGACTGTCCCGGTGGGGTGGCATGCATGCAGCGTCCGTGCCGTCGTCACGCGGATCGCGCTCCCCGTCATCGCCGCACTGGCTCACTCGATGAGCCTGCCGGCCGTCGCCGCGCCGTTCGCCTATGTCACCAACCAGGGCAGCCACGACGTCAGCGTGGTCGACCTGGCCACGCGCCGGGTCGTGTCGACGCTGAAGGTCGACAAGTCGCCGGCCGGCGTGGTGGCCTCGGGCGTGACCGGGCGCGTCTACGTCGGCCATCCGGAGGCGGGCACCGTGTCGGTCATCGACATGCGCGGCCCGCGCGTGCTGGGCCGGCTGGCCGCAGGTGTCGGCGGTGGCGGGCCGATGGGGCTGGATCTCTCGCCCGACGGCCGGCGCCTCTATGCCGCCGACTGGTCGCGCCATCGGCTGCTGGTGCTGGACCCGGACGCGATCGACCGGCCCGATGCGGCGCCCCTGATGAGCGTGCCGGTCGGCCACTACCCGGCCGGCGTGCTGGCGCATCCGGACGGCCGGCGCGTGTTCGTCGCCGAACGCGACGACGACCGTGTCGCGGTGGTCGACGTCGTGCGCGGCGAGGTCATCGCCCGCTGGACCACTGGCGCCCATCCGTTCGCGCTGATGCTGGACGCGGCCCGCGAGCGCCTGTTCGTGCTGAACGTCTACAGCGATGACCTGAGCGTGTTCGACCTGCGCGCCGGCGCGCTGCTGCGCCGCGTTGCCGTCGGCAAGGCGCCCTATGGCGCGGCGCTGAGCAGCGACGGGCGGCTCGTCTACGTGACCAACCAGCGCGCCGACAGCGTCAGCGTGCTGGACGCCGAGACGCTCGCCCCGCTGCGCACGCTGGAAGGCTTCGCCTACCCCGAGGGCATCGCCGCCCACGGCGGGCAGATCCACGTCGTCAACTGGATGGACGACAACCTGGTCGTGCTGGACGCCGCCAGCGGCCGCACGCTGGCCACCGTGCCGACCGGCTCGAACAGCAGGGGTTTCGGCCGCTTCATCGGCGCCCCGCCCGACTGATCAACCGCCACGATGCGTGGCCTTGTGCCCACTCGAACACACCCCCCGAAGGAGACACCGAGATGTCCGAACGTAGCAGCCGCCGTCGGCACCTGGCCGCCATCGCCGGCCTGTTGGTCGCCGCGACCTCCCTGGGCGCCGCCGCCCACGGCCCGACGCGCCAGAAGGTCACCGAGAAGATCGAGATCGACGCGCCGCCGGCCAAGGTCTGGGGCCTGATCCGGAACTTCGATGCGCTGAAGGACTGGCATCCGGCTGTCGCGTCGAGCCCCGCCGACAAGGGCAACGAGGTCGGCTCGGTGCGCACGCTGACGCTCAAGGGCGGCGGCGGCCTGATCGAGACGCTGGAACACCACGACGACGCCCAGATGCGCTACGCCTACCGCGCCAAGGACGGCGGCGCGCTGCCGGTCACCAACTACACCTCGCAGATCCAGGTCAGCGACGCCGGGGGCGGCAAGTCCGGCGTCGAGTGGCGCGGCGCCTTCTACCGCGGCTACCCCAACAACGACCCGCCGCCGGACCAGAACGACGAGGCCGCCGTGGCCGCGATCACCGGCGTCTACCAGGCCGGCCTGAAGCAGCTCAAGTCGCTGGCCGAGGGGCGCTGAATGACCGACGCCCGGGCCTCGCGTCGTCAGGCCCTGGGCCTGCTCGCCCTGCCCTGGCTGGCCGGCTGCGCGGCGCTCGACGGTGCGCGCGAGGCGGCACCGGCCGTCCCGCCACCGCCCGAACGCCCGGCGCCGCAGCAGGTCGCCGCCGGTGTCTGGCTGCTGCGCGGCCACGCCGGTGACGTCGACCCGGCCAACCGCGGCCGGATCGGCAATGCGGCGCTGCTGGTCGGCGAACGCGGCGCGCTGGTCGTCAATGCCGGCGTGTCGCGGCGCGACGGCGAGGCCTTGCTCGCCCGCGTCCGGCAGCTGACCGACCAGCCCGTGCGCGGCCTGCTGCTGACCCATGCGATGCAGGAGTTCATCTTCGGCGCGACCGCCTTCCAGGACGCCGGCGTGCCGGTCTGGATGCACCGCGACGCCGCCCGGCTGATGGCCGGCCGTTGCGAGACCTGCCTGAAGGCGCTGCAGCGCCAGCTCGGCGACGACGAGATGGCCGGCACCCGCGTGCCCCGGCCCGATCACCTGTTCGACGCCCGCGACGCCGACGCCAGCCTGGTGCCGCTGCCCGACATCGGCCGGCCGCTGCGGCTGATCGCACCGATCACCGGCGACCTGGCCGCCAGCCCCGGCGACACCGCGCTGTGGGACGTGCGCAGCGCCAGCCTGATCGCCGGTGCGCTGCTGGACGCCCGCACCATTCCCGACGTGCAGGACGCCGACCTGAAGGGCTGGCGGCTGGCGCTGGAGAAGGTCGCGCGCCTGGGTCCGCACCAGGCCCTGCCCGGCCACGGCCCGGCCGGCGATGCGGCCGAGCTGATCCGGCTGGAGCGCCGCTACCTGGACCAGCTGGAAGCCCGCACCGCCGAGCTGCTGCGCAGCGGCACGGCGCTCAGCGAGGTCGCCGACGCCAGCACCCTGCCCGAGTTCGCCGACTGGGCCCGGCTGGACAGCACCCATCGGCGCAACGCCTCGGTCGTCTACCTGCGGCAGGAGCGTGTGCTCATGCTCGGCCGCTGAACAGGAGCACGCCATGCGTCCCGAACCGCCTTCGCCTGCCGACCGCACCGTCGATCCGCGACGGCGTCGCGCCCTGCTGACCGGCCTGAGCGGCCTGGGCGGCCTGGGCGGCGCCGTGGGGCTCGGCCTGGGTCTGGGTCTGGACCAGCCCGCCCACGCCGCCGTCGGCGGTCTGCCGACCAACGTCGGGCATGGCGACAGCTCGCCGCAGTGGGACACGCTGCGCGAGCGCCTGTACGGCCGTCAGACGATCGCGGCAGGCGCGGAGAGCCAGGTGCAGCTGATCGTGCCGCTGCGGGCCGCCTACGGGGCTTCCGTGCCGGTGCGGGTGGTCTCGAAGCTGGCGCCCGGCGACCGCCGGCGGGTCCAGCGCATGACGCTGCTGGTCGACAAGAACCCGTCGCCGGTGGCCGCCACGCTGACGCTCGGCGAGGCGCTCGGGCCGGCGCATTTCGAGACCCGGCTGCGGGTCGACGAGTACAGCCACATCCGCGTCATCCAGCAGCTTGACGACGGCACGCTGCACATGGATTCGCGCTACGTGAAGGTCTCCGGCGGCTGCAGCGCGCCGCCCAACCGCGAGTCGCCTCACCTGATCGGCAAGACGCTGCTGCGCCTGCCCGAAGGCCTGCAGCGCGGCACGGCCGGCGGCACGCCCGTCGACCTGACGGTGCTGCACCCGAACGACACCGGCTTCGAGCTGAACCAGGTCACGGTGATGTACATCCCGCCGCACTTCGTGCGCAACATCCAGGTCCGGCTGGGCGAGCGGCGGGTGTTCGATGCCGACATGGACTTCTCGGTCAGCGAGAACCCGAGCTGGCGCTTCCAGCTGGCCGTGCCGCCCGAAGGCAGCCTGGGCCGTCTCAGCGCCGAGGTCGAGGACAGCAAGGAACTGCACACCCGAGGCGAGCTGGACCTGGACCGCGCGGGGGCCGCATGACCACGCCCGGCCGCGCCGGCCGGCGGTTCGCCTGCCTGGCCGCGATGCTCGTGCTGATCGGCCTTCCCGCCCGGGCCGCCCTGCCGGCACCCTATGCCCCGATCGTCGTCGAGCCGACCCAGCAGGACGGCAACCGGCTCGAATTCGACCTGCGCCCGGCCCAGGCCCAGGCCCGCGCGAAGGGCAAGTGGCTGTTCGTGTACCTCGGCGCCAGCGACTGCCCGTTCTGCCGCCGCTACGAGGCCTTCCTGAGCGCCCACGCGACCGAGCTGCTGCCGCACTTCCGCGAGAAGTACCTGGTGGTCGACCTGCGCAGCCAGCTGTCGGTCACGGCCGCCCGGATGATCCTGCGCAGCGACCGCCACCGCCTGCCCTACGCCGACTTCCAGCGCGCCATCGGCGACCAGCGCGCCCGCATGCTGGTCTACCCCAGCGTCTGGCTGCTCGACCCCGACGGCCAGCCGCTGATGCAGATGCCGGCCGGCACGGGGACGTTCGAGACGGTGGATGAGCAGCTGGAGGTGTTGAGGCTCGAGAACTGAGGCCGGAGAACTGAGGCCGGAGAACCGAGGCCGCAGAACCGTCGGGTGTGGCAGGTCGACGTTGGCATCCAAGCGAGAACCCCAGTAATATGACGACGTCATATCACACCGAGGTCGTCCCATGGGCATCACCGCACGGATCTTCATGAGCGGGCGCAGCCAGGCGCTGCGCCTGCCGGCCAAGTTGCGGCTCCAGGCCAAGGAGGTGCGGGTCGAACAGATCGGCTCGGCCCTGTGGCTGCAGCCTCAGGTGCCACCGGAACAGGACATGGGCGCGTGGCTGCAAGGCTTCTACGACAGCACCGAACGGCTGCCGGACGACTTCCTGTCGGACCGCCAGGACCCGCCGGCCCAGGAACGCGACTGGACCTGAGCCGAGGCCCGAGCCGACATGCGCCGCACCTTCGACACCAACATCTGCAGCTACATCCTGCGACGCCATCCGCCCGAAATGATCGAGCGTTTCGCGAAGCTGGATCGGCAGGACCTGTGGCTCTCGTCGATCGTCGCCGCCGAGCTTCGCTTCGGCGCGGCGAAGCTGGGTCAGCCACGATTCCAGTCGGCGGTGGAAACCTGGCTGTCCGGCTTTGACCTGCGTCCCTGGCCGCTGGAGGCCACCCACCACTACGCAAGCGTGCGCACCGCACTGGAACGAGCCGGTCGGCCGATCGGCGGCATGGACCTGATGATCGCGGCCCACGCACTGGCCGAAGACAGCGTGCTGATCACGAACAACGCCCGTGAGTTCCACCGTGTGCCGGGGCTGGCGGTGGAGGAATGGGCGCTGCCGTGAGGGTGGTGAAGGGGGTGGTGAAGGCCCCGCCTGACGGGTTAGTATTACTCGGTAATACACGTACTTCGGAGTCCGTCATGGATGTCACGTCCGTCACCAGCAAGGGCCAGGTCACCATTCCCAAGGAAGTCCGGCAACGGCTCGGCATCCGCAAGGGCAGTCGGGTCGCCTTCGTGGTGGTGGGTGATCGGGTGGAACTGCAGGTCCAGAGCCATGCCGTGCCCGACACCGAAGGCAGCGGCTTCGGGCTGCTGAAGAGCGCTCGGCCGGCGGTCCCGGCCGATCTCGATCCTGCGACGTTGCTCAAGCCATGATCGGACTCGACACGAACGTGCTGGCACGCTATTTCATCGAGGACAGCTCGGATGTGGAAGCGGCAGCACAGCGTGTGCAGGCGCGCCAGCTGATCGAATCCGGCCGGCCCTTGATGGTGAGCCGTTCCGTCGTGCTGGAGCTTGAATGGGTCATGCGGGGCTACTACGGCTTTGACGCCGGTCAGTGCATGTCCGTGATCGCCCACCTGCTCAACATGCCGAACGTCACGGTGGAAGACCGGTCGCTGGTCGAACAGGCGGTGACCAACGTCGCCGGTGGCCTGGACTTCGCGGATGCGCTGCACCATGCGGCATACCGGAGCTGCGACCAGGTCGCCTCGTTCGACGACCGGAAGTTCGCGCGCCGTGCGAAGAAACTGGGCCTCGCACCGCCCGTGGTCGTGCCGGGCTGACAGGGCCAGCCCCGCCTAGCCCTCCACGATCCGCCAGCCGCGTGCCAGCGCGATCTCGCGCAGGCGGGGGTCGGGGCGGACGGCGACGGGTTCGCGCACGGCTTCGAGCAGCGGCAGGTCGCTGGCCGAGTCGGAGTAGAAGACGCTGTGGCCCGCCTCGGCCAGCACGGGCGCGCCGATCGTCGTCAGCCAGCGTTCGACGTGGGCGATCTTGTGTTCGCGGTAGCAGGGCTGGCCGACGATGTGCGGCTCGATCCACTCGGTGCCATCGGCATCGGTGCGCCGGCCGGCCTCGGTGCAGAGCAGGTGGCGCACGCCGAACAGGCGGGCGACGGGTTCGGCGATCAGGCGGGTCGTCGCCGTGACGATGGCGCAGTGGTGGCCCGCCGCGATGTGGCTGCGCACCAGCGCGCGCATCGGCTGCGGGATGCGGCCGGCCATCTCGACCTCGAAGGCGCCCTGCCAGCGGCGCAGTTCGGCCAGCGGCTGGCCGACCAGTGGCGCGAGGTTGCTGGCGTGCATCTCGTGGATGTCCAGCGTGCCGGCGACGTACTGGCCGGCATAGCCCAGGTAGCGCCGCTCGGCATCGGCCGGCAGCAGCCCGCGCGAGATCAGGAAGCGGGTCCAGGCCATGCCGCTGTCGAAGGGGATCAGCGTGTGGTCCAGGTCGAACAGGGCCAGGGTCGGCCCGGGGGCCGGGGCATGAACAGGGGTCGGCGGGGTCATGTCGGGCGCAAGGGCGCGTGCTCGGCAAAGGGGCCGCCAGCTTATCCGCGCAAGGTGCCGCCGGATCAGCTCCAGTCGTCCATGTCGTGGCGGATCGTGCTGCGGTTGGCGATCAGCTCGTCGATCGACGGCTCATGGCGCAGCGCGCGGCGAATCGCCAGCTTGGTCGCCTCGTAGTTGGTCCGGTACATGTCCTTCTTGTCGAGGTTCGGATCCTTGGCGCAGCGCGGGTCGATCCAGACCAGGCTGATGATGCACAGCTGGTCCACCAGGTCCTTCGGGATCACGCCGTCGATGACGCTGTCGAGCACCGCGTCGGCCGTGGCGCTCTGGACCACGCCGCCGAACAGGTCGATGTTGGCGCTGTCCTTGAGCGTCACCTTCGGCACGGTGATCGTGGCCGGGCGGACCATCTGGTTGCAGGCGCGGATCGCGAACATCGCCGTGTGGCCCTTGCTCTGCGCCAGCATGTTGGCGAAGGCCTGGCCGACCGGGCCGTCGACGCGGCCGATCAGGATCTCGGGCATCGCGTCGGTCGCCTGGCCCTCGGCAGCCAGAACGGTCGCCTCGCCGGCGTGGAAGGTGTAGGGCGCAACGGGGAAGGTCATGCGGGTGGCTCCAGGTTTTGGGTGAAGGGTTCAGGTTCAGTCTTGCAGCGGTGCCAGCAGCCACTCGCCCAGCCCGTCGACGCCGATGTCGCCGAGCAGACGCTGCGGTGGCGGCATCGCCGGCAAGGCGGCCAGCCGGGCGGCGAGGGGTGTCCAGACGGGGTCCGCGTCCACAACAGCCTCGGCCCCGATGCGCCGCAGGTCGCGCGCGATCAGCGCCCACGCCACTGGCGCATCGGCCTGGGCGATGACGTGGCCGGGCGGCGGCGCGTCGCGCCAGCGCTGCGCCTGGGCCGCGTCCAGCCAGACCACTGTGCCGCGCCGCTGGCCCCAGCCGGCGTGACGGCCGCGCAGCGCGCCGCCGATCACCAGCGTGCCGGCCACCAGCCGGGAGGCGGCGTGTTCGCCGACGTCGCCGGCAACGATCTGCGTGCCGCGCCGCATCCGGTCGGCCAGCCGCTCGCCGGCCGATCCGCCCACCAGCAGCAGCCCGCCGCGCATGCCGTCAAGGTGACCGGGCCGGGCCGATCCGCAGGCCGCGCCGACGTCGCCATCGACGCGCAGCCGCCCGCCCGCCAGCTCGCAGCCGACCAGGTCACGGGCATTGCCACGCACGCGCAGCTCGCCGCCGGTCATGCCGCTGCCGACGTGGTCGCCGGCATCGCCGAACACGTCCAGCACGCCGCCGGCCAGGCCCTCGCCGATGTGGTCGACGCGGGCCAGCGCGGCCCGGTCGCCGTGCAGGTGCAGCGTCGGCACGGGGGCGTCGAAGGGCTCGATGTCGAAGTGGTCGGCAAGCGGTTGCAGGTGCCGGCCGCAGCCGATGGGCAGGCGGCCGATCTCGTCCGATGACAACGAGGCCAGGACATCGGGCAACACGCCGCGCAGGTCCAGGCGCAGGGCCAGGCTTGAAGCCTCTGACCTCAACGTCAGGCGATGGCCGTTCATGCCGCCGCTCCGGTCTCGCCCAGCAGGCGCCTGAGGTGGAAGTGGAAGGGCCCGAGCTTGCCGCCGTAGTTGCCGGCCGAGATGCGCAGCAGCCCGCCCGCCGCGCCCGGTCCGATGCCGGGCGTGCAGGCCGCGACCATGCCGGTGCGCATGGCCTCGCCGACCGCCGCCTCGGTCAGGCCGTCGATGACGATCTCCATCACGCAGCGCACGCCAGCATCGAGTTCGGTGTGGCGCACCAGGCCGACCAGCGTCGGGCAGAAGGCGTCGTTGGTCGACGCGCCCAGCGCCGGGTACTTGCTGCCGACCTTGGAGCCCGATCGCACCACGCCGCCCGGGAAGGGCATGACCACGCCGGGCACCGCGCGCATCGCCGCGACGGCCACCTCGGCCGCCGCCAGCGCGCTGTCGGTGTCGCGGGCCAGCAGCAGCAGGTTGCCGCCGCCCACGGCCTTGAGCATCGGCGTCGATTCCTGCGCGACGAACTCGCCGTCCATCACCGGCACGCGCCAGTAGCGTTCGCCGTTGATGACCTTGCCGCTCTGCCAGCCGTCGCCGAAGAAACGCAGGTTGCGGCCCAGCGCGACCCGCTCGGGCGTCGCATCCGGCGGCAGGCCGGCATAGACCGCCGTGGTCGGGCAGGTCAGCACGCACTGGCCAACCCGGCGCTCGATCTGCTTGCCCAGTTCCTTGCTGCTCATCGCGAACAGCAGCAGCGCCAGGCCGGGCCGGCCGTCGGGCGTCTCGTCGGGCGTCAGCTCGCGCTCGATGCCGGCCTCGCAGCCACAGGCGATCACGGAGGTCGCGAAGCCGGTCGTCGCGACCGCCGCATGGCGGGCCCAGGTCAGGTTGTGGGCGGTGACGATCAGCCGCGTCGCCCGTATCGGGAAGGCCTCGGCGAACGAGTCGTCGATGCGCACGCCATGCAACGCGCCATCGACCAGCGGCGGCATCAGCGGCGACATCGGTGGCGACATCGGTGGGGACTGGGTGGACGTCGTCATGCCGCCTCTCCGGTGAAGCAGGCGGTGGGCAGCAGCGTGCCGCCGTTGCAGCAGGCGCACAGCTCGTCGCGGCCGATCACGGCATGGTCCGGGTTGACCGAGCCATGGCGGCGCAGGCGCTCGCGCATCGTGCGGTCGAAGCTGCGGTCGTAGTCGGGTTCGACGTAGTGCGTGCCGCCCACCGGCGCGGCGACGATGCGGCCCTGCCGCGCCACCAGCCGGCCGTCCTTGAAGACCCATTCGGGCGTCGTGAACATGCGCTCGCGGTCGGCGTCCTCGCGGTAGATCGCCAGGTCAGCCGCCGCCCCCACGCCCAGCCGGCCACGGTCTTGCAGCCCCAGCAAACGGGCCGGCGCGGCGCGGGTCATGACGGCGATCTCCTGCAGCGTCAGCTCGCGGGTGATGTCCTTCAGCGCACTCTGCGCGGCGACATCCGGATGCAGCTTCGCCAGCTGCTCGTGGCGGAACGACCGGTCCATCAGCAGCCGGATCAGGTGCGGGTAGCTGGTGAACGGGCCGCCGTTCGGATGGTCGGTCGTCAGCACCACCTGCCACGGGTTGCGCACCAGCAGGAACAGCTCCAGCCCGATGGCCCATTGCAGCGCGTTGACGTAACTCTGCTCGCGGTAGCGGAACGGCACCACGCCGCAGCCGGCATCGCATTCGATGTCCGAGCCGATCCACTTGCGCGGGCTGGCCAGACCGGCGTTGGCGTGCTGGCGCATGGTGTCGCCCGAGGCCGTCACGGTCTGGCCGAACATGATCTGGCCGACGTCGATGCTGATCTCCGGATGCGCATTGACCGCCTCGGCCAGCTGCAGCGCGGCCGACGAGAACTTGCGCGGGCCCTCGTTGCCATAGGCATGGAACTGCACGTGCGTCAGGTGCGCGGGCAGGCCTTCGAGCGCGTCGATGATGGCCAGCGTCGAGCCGATGTTGCCGGCCACGCCCAGGTTGCTGCCGTGGATGTGCAGCGGGTGCGGCACCCCCAGCGTGTGCAGGCCCTGCGCCAGCGCATGCACGACCTGGCGCGGCGTGACGCCCCAGTGGCGGTGGCCCTCGTCGACGTCGAGCTTGCGCTGGTTGAACTTGAAGGCCGAGATGCCGGCTGGGTTGACCACCTTCACGCCCATCGCCTTGGTCGCGTGCAGGGCCCAGCCGATCAGGTCGCGCAGCTCGTCGGGGTGGGCGCCTTCGGCCAGCCGCTGCAGGAACAGCTCGTCGTTGCCCAGCATCACGTAGGCGCCGTGGTCGAGGATCGGCGTGTCGCCCATCTCCATGTGGGCATGGCGCGCATTGGCCGCCACCATTGCCGGCTCGAAGGCCGCCGTGTAGCCCATCTGGACGTAGCGGTAGCCGGTCGCCAGCGTGCCGGGCGTGACATGGCCGCAGGCGTCCAGCTCCAGCGGGTTGTCCGATCGGGCGCAGGGCTGGCCGCGTGCGTCGCGGTGGTCCTCGGGCAGCAGCAGCCGGGCCAGGTCGACCTTGCCGCCGCCGATGTGGGTGTGCAGGTCGATGCCGCCGGCCATCGCGATGCAGCCGCTGGCGTCGATCACCTGCAGCGCCGGCTCGCCCGGCTGCGGCGTGACGAAGCGGCCGTCGCGGATCGCCAGGTCGCGCGTCTGCCCGTCGTCGCCCTGCACCGGGTCATGGACACGGACGCCGCGGATCAGCGTCTGCAGCGGTGCCGTCGAGGCGGTCATGCCGATCCCTCCAGCCGCATCAGCAGGTCGGCCACGACCCGGGACACCGACGGCAGCCCCGCCAGTCCGACCGGCGCCGCCGGCGACGGGTGCAGCGGCAACAGCACGACGGTGTCGGTGCGGAACAGGTGCCCTCCATGCTGCACGCCCGGCGTCGCCACGGGGATCACGACCGCATCGGTCTCGTCGCCACAGGCACCGGCTTGCGCGGCCACGTCGGCGCTGACCAGCAGCACGCGCGGCAAGGTCGATGCGGGCGGCGGCATGGCGGGGAAGGCGCCGATCCACAGCAGCGCATCGACGGCGCCATCGGCCAGCAACCGGGCCGCGCCGTAGCGCAGCGGGTCGTGTTCCAGCCCGCGCGGACCGACACGGCTGCGCAGCGGCAGGCCGCTGAGCCAGGTGTGCACCTGTTGCGCCGTCAACGTGCCCTGGGCGCCGCCGATCGGCAGCGCGGCGGCGCGGGTCGTCGCGTTCAGGCGGGCGATGACCTGCTGCAGCCGCTCGATCACCAGCGCCGCATGGGGCCCCAGCCGCGCCGGTTCCCAGACCAGCACGGCATAGGGCGACGCCCGCAGGTCGGCCGCGAGCGCGGTCAGCACGGGGTCGGCGGCGGACCGGCCGTCGACATGCAGCTTCAGCGCGAGTGACAGGTCGGCCAGGTCGGCCAGAGCGGCCGGACCGGTGCCGAGGCCCGTGAAGGTCAGATGCTCCACCGGCACCACAAGACCGCCCTCACCGGGGACGTTGGACGGCACCGCGTCGGCCTCGTCGGGGAGACCCAGGTGGACCAGCCGCGGCGGGCGGCCGACCCGGCCTTGCAGCGACCGTTCCAGCAGACGCGGCGCACGGGCCGGTGCCCAGCTGCCGATGAAGACGATCAGCTCGGCGCGCTCGCGCACCTCGGCCAGCGTGGTGGTGTAGCCGCCGCGATCCTGCAAGGCGCGCAGGGCCTGGCTCTGGGCCTCGCTGGCGGCCGCGTCGGCACCGGCATCGCTGATGGCGCCGGTGCGGCAGGCCAGCGTGTAGAGCGCCCGCGCGCCGGCCACGTCACACCCCCAGCCGGCGATCAGCGGCTGGCCGGCCCGCTGCAACAGCGCCGCTGCCGCGTCGAGGACCTCGTCGGTCGTCGCTGGACGCCCGCCGATGCGCGGCGACAGTGCCTCGCGGCGCCCGGACACCGCCGTCAGCCGCGCCAGTGGCTCATGGGCCCGCTCGCAGGTCGTGCCGTCGTCGCACAGCAGGGGGCAGAACGGGCAGGTCCAGACCGGCAAGCCTGGGCTCGCCGACTCGACCGGATCGGGGCTGGACAACGTGGCGTTCATGAAGGTCCCTGGACTCGTGGGGATCGTGGAAGGCAAAGGCCATGCCACGGCGGTCGAGGGGCGGGGGCGGTCATTTGTCGCGCGCTTCGGAGACAGGATGTCCCCGAACCTGCCGGCCGGCCTCGCCGCTGCGCAACACTGTGTGCCGTCGCGGGCGCCACCGCCCGCCCCGGCACCCCGCCCTGACCGGGTGGACCCCAGGTGGCACGGTTCCTGTTTGTCGCGACCACCTGCCCCGGTTCACATCCATGCCCCTCTGCCCCGTCCCGCCGAAGCCGAAGCCGCCGTCAACGACCGGCGGCGCGCAGCCGGCCGTCGTGCAGCGCGCTGGCCACCAGCCAGGCATCGGCACCGGCCGCGCCGGCCGCCCGCAGGTCTTGCGCATCACGCACGCCGCCCGCGCCGATCAGCCGGGTGCCCGGGCGGGCTCGGCGGGCCACCTCGGCCAGCGTCGCCAGGTCCGGCCCGGCATCGGCACCGACGCGTTCCAGCGTCATCACGATCAGCTGCTGCGGCCAGGCGTCCGGGCGCTCCCAGCAGCCGGCCGGATCGAGCCGGTGGCCGTCGCGGCGGTCCAGCGACAGCACCACCTTCGGGTCCTGACCCACGAGATCGTCGAGCGCGCCGGGCCGCAGCGATTCGCTGGCCAGCACCGGGTCGATCGCTGCGGCCAGGTCCGGCCCCAGCGCGTCGAGCGTGGCCTGCAGATCCGCCCGATCGCGCCAGCCGGCGTCGAGCCACAGGCGCACGTCGGGCCGCTGCCGGCGCAAGGCTCGCCACACGCCGGCCAGCACGTCGACCTGCACGGCGCCACCGGTCAGGGCATCGAGATCGGCGATGTACAGCCGCGCGCTGCCGGCCGCCGCCAGCAAGGCCGGCGCGACGAGCTCGGGCGCGCTGCCATCGCACAGCACCGAACGGATCGGCTGGTAGCGGGCGCGGTCGCCACGCACCGCACGCACGACCCGGCCGGCCTGCAGGTCGAGCACGGGGATCAGGGCACAGGGCATCGTCGCAAGCCTGGGTGGGGTCGGGTCGATCGGGTCGATCGGGACGTTGAAGTCGTGCAGGGGGCCTCGTCATGACACCCGCCGCCGCCCGGATTCTGGTCTACGAACACGTCACCGCCGGCGGCCTGCGCGGCCTGGCGCCCGCCGCCGTCGAGGCCGACCTGTGGCCGATGGGTGCGGCGATGCGCGAGGCCATCGCGACCGATCTGCTGGCCTTGCCGGACCGCCGCGTCGCCCGGGTCACGGTGATCGATGCGCGGGCGGACGAGCAGGCAGATCCGGCCGGCCGTCGCCACGACCTCCGCCCCCGCGACGGCGAGCCGGCGCTCGATGCGCTGGCGCGTCTGGCAGCCACGCACGACCTCGTCTGGGCCGTCGCACCCGAGACCGACGGCCTGATGCAGGCCTGCCGCGACCGCGTCGGCGCCAAACGCTGGCTGGGCAGCGACGCCGCCGCGCTGCAGGTCAGCGCCCGCAAGAGCCTGACGCTGTCGGCATTGGCGCAGGCCGGCATCTGCACGCCGTTCGATGCCCGACTGGCTCAGTCCGTGAGCCACTGGGTCGTCAAGCCCGACGACGGCGCCGGCGCGACCGACACGCGCCGTCATGCCGACCCGGTCGCCGCGCATGCCGACGCCGCGCGCCGCAGCGGCCCGGTGACGCTGCAACCGTGGATCGACGGCGAGCCGCTGAGCCTGACGCTGCTGGGCCATGCCGACCGGCTGGAGCTGCTGAGCCTGAACCGTCAGCACCTCCTGATCGAACCCGATGGATTCGTCCACTTCGACCGCGTCGAGCCGATCGCCCGCCCGGGCGACGGCGACCCGCGCTGGCCGGCGCTGCTGCGGCTGGTCGACCTGCTGCGAGTGGCCGTGCCGGGGCTGCGCGGCATCGTCGGCCTGGACCTCGTCTGGCATGCGCAGCAGGGCCCCGTGGCGATCGAGCTGAACGCGCGCACGACCTGCGCCTACGTCGGCCTGTCGCAGGCGCTCGGCCGGCCGCTCGCTGCGGCCGTGCTGGACGCCTGCGCCCGGCGGGAGACGGCCGATGCGTGAATCGCAACAGGTCTTCGGCTGGGACATCGGCGGCGCCCACGTCAAGGCCTGCCGCTGGGCCGACGGCACGCTGCTGGACGTGGCGCAGTGGCCCTGTCCGCTGTGGCAGGGCGAGCAGCACCTCGACCGCGTGCTCGACGAGGCCGGCGCGCGCTGGGGCACCGCGCTGGCCGCGCCGCATGCCGTCACGATGACCGGCGAGATGGCCGACCTCTACGCCAACCGGGCCGACGGCGTGCAGCGCATCGCCAGCCGTCTGGCCGCCGCGTTGCCCGGTCCGGTGGCGCTGTACGCCCGAGGCTGGGAAGACCCGCCGATCGATCGCCACTGGGTCCCCGCTCACGAGGCCGCCGAACACTGGCCGCGCATCGCCTCGGCCAACTGGCGCGCCACCGCCTGGCATGCGGCCCAGGCGCTGCAGCGCGGCTGGGGCCCCCACGCCGAAGGGCTGCTGGTCGACATCGGCAGCACCACCACCGACGTGATCGCGCTGGCCGGCGGCCGGCCGCAAGGGCGCAGCCTGAGCGACCGCGACCGCCTCGCCAGCGGCGAACTGGTCTACCACGGCGTGGTCCGCACGCCGCTGTGCGCGCTGGCGCCGCGCATCACCTTCCAGGGCCAGACCCTCAACGTGATGCACGAGTTCTTCGCCACCACCGCCGACGTCTACCGGCTGACCGGCGAGCTGCACCCGGACCACGACCAGCAGCCCACCGCCGACGGCGGACCGAAGTCGGCGGCGGCCAGCCGGGCCCGTCTGGCCCGCATGGTCGGATGCGACGTGCGCGACGGCAGCAGCTCGGACTGGCTCGACATGGCGCTGTCGTGGCGGCAGGCCCAGGTCCACGAGATCGCCGGCCAGGCGCTGCGGGTCGCCCGCACGCACAACCTCGACCTCGCCGATGTCGTCGCGGTGTCGGCCGGCAGCGGCGCCTTCCTGGTGCCCGACGTGATGACACGGCTGCGCGCGCTGGCGCGGGTCGAACAACCGCACGCGCTGCTGCTCGACTACGGCCGCGACATCGCCTGCGCCGGCGCGGACCGGCACCTCGCCGGCCTGATCGACATCACCTCGACGGCCGACCGCACCCCCGGCGCCGGCCTCGACATCGACCCCATCCACGCCGCCTGGGCCCGCGTCTGCGCACCCTGCGTGGCCGTCGCGGCCCTGTGGGAACAGGCGGTCGACGGGAGGGCACGCTGATGTGGGTCGTCAAGATCGGCGGCAGCCTCTGCGGCGACCCGCTGCTACCCGACTGGCTGACGCTGCTCGGCCAGCTCGGCGGCGGCCGCATCGCGCTGGTCTGCGGCGGCGGCACGCTGGCCGACGAGGTCCGCGAGCTGCAGGCCCGCTGGGATACCGACGACCTGAGCGCCCACAACATGGCCGTGCTGGCGATGGTCCAGAACGCCTACCTGTTCAACGGCCTGAACCCGGCCCTGCGCCTGGTCAGCCGCGAAGCCGACATCACCCCCACCCTGCGCCGCGGCGGCGTCGCGCTGTGGCAACCGCTGGAACTGCTGCGCCACCAGCCCGACCCGGCGACCAACTGGCGCCACAGCTCCGACAGCATCGCGCTGGCGTTGGCCCGCCGCCTGAATGCCGAGCGGCTGGTGCTGGTCAAGAGCTGCGCGATCGACGCCAGCCTGAACGTCGACCAGCTCGTCCAGGCCGAGGTGCTGGACGACGGGTTCGGGCCCCTGGCCCGTCAGGCCGGGCTGCCGATCGACATCCTCAGCCGCGACGAGGGGGATGGTCTGCGCGAGCTGCTGCTGTATGGGCAGCGGCAGACGGGGATGGGTGTGGCGCATTGATGAGGGCGGCGTTGCGCGGGTGAACCCCCTCCCCCCGTTGGGGTACTCCCCCTTGGCAGGGGGAGAGTTGAAGCCAGCGCAGGTTGCCACCGACAGCTCTCCCCCTGCCAAGGGGGAGTACCCAGGGCACCGGGGGGAGGGGGTCAGCAGCCTCCCGCCAGCGCCCCAATTCCCCTCCTCCGGAGGGGTACGCCGTAGGCGGGGGGTGGTGGTTTTCGGGCTGTGGCTTCCTGCCACCAACCACCCCGTCAGGCTGCGCCTGCCACCCCTCCGGAGGAGGGGAACGAAGACACGTTGCCGAAGGCAACGCACTTCCGGAGGGATCAGCAACCTCCCGCCAGCGCCGCCAGCAACCCGCGCAGCCGGCCCGCATCCAGCCCCAGCCGACGATCGCCTGCGCAGACTGCCGTGCGGAAGCCGGCGTAGTCGGGGCCGAGCAGGCGCAGCGCCGGGATGTCGGTGGGCATCAGGGCGCCGGCCAGGCCGACTTCGGTGCCTGAATCGCGCAAGGCCCGCACCAGAGCGGCCAGTTCGCTGGCCGGGCGGCGTTGCAGCAGCGAGCCGCCGCGCTTGTCGGCGGTGTCGAGCATCGCGGCCGGGAAGCGGCCCCGGCGGACTGCGTCAAGGCAGGCGGCCGGAATGCCGTTGTCGGCGATCAGCACCGGCACGATCGAATGGCCGGTCGCCGACGCATGCGCCGCCAGCGCGTCGACCAGCGCGACGGCCGCGTCCGGGGCGTGCATCGCGATGCCCACCTTGACCTGGTCGACCCCGCAGGCGGCCACGCGGTCGACGCGCCGCAGGATCACCGCGCGAGCCTGTGCCGGCCAGTCACCGACGGTGGCGCTGATCGATGCGCCCGGCGCCTTCGCGCGCACGGCCGCGACGATCTCGGCGATGACCGGCAACGGCAGGCCGCCCAGCGCCCCGTCCGACGGGTCCTTCAGGTCGATCGTGTCGACGCCAGCCGCCGCAGCCTGCAAGGCCTCCTGCACGTCGCGCACGCTGACCAGCGCGCGCAACCGGGTCGAGGTCGCGACAGCCATGTCGGCCGGAAGTCCCGTGTTCATCGGCCCTCCGTCGAAGCGGCCGGTGCGGCGACGAGGCCTTGGCGATGCTGCTCGACGGCCTCCCGCAACCAGCTCCAGGCCTCATGTTCCTGCGCGCTGGCGGTCTTGTCGATGGCGACCTGCAGGGCGGCCAGCTCGCGCTCGATGCGTTCGATCGGCAGCAGCTTCAGGCGGCTGACCAGCACCGCCCCTTCGATGACGGCGGCCTGGGCGCGGTTGAAGCCGAGGAAGGGCGCGTGGTCGGCCTGCTCGACCACCTTCAGCGTCAGCACCGGGCGCTGCGCGTCGTCGCGCTGGTCGACCAGTTCGAGCGCCAGGTGGCGCATCGCGTGAGCCAGTCGCAGCCCGTCGATGGCCGGCACCGGCAGGCACGGCCAGTCGCGCCGGCCGGTGACGCAGCCGGCGAACACGCGCGTGTCGGTGACGACGTTCAGCACCGCACCGCGCCGCGCCAGGATGTTGTCCAGCGTGGTCGACGGCTTGAACGGCATCACGATGACGAGGTCCTCGCCGGACTCGCCGGCCGCCTGGCGGTAGCGCACGCCCATCGGCGCGATGTGCAGCGCGCCGGTGGCCGAGCGGGTGGTCAGCACGACCTCGAAGATGACGTCATTGGCCACGCTGTTGGAGGGAGGGCTGCTCATGTCGGTCCGGAAGCTCGGTTCGTCGGGTCCGCAGCGGCCTGGGCCGGGCCGCAGACCGCGTCGTCCTGGGTCAGCCCGGAGATGTCCTCGGGCGTGTCGGCCGCGACGCCCCAGCGCAGCGGCTGGTCCTGCACGTAGCGCTTGCCGAGCTGCCAGGCGACCTGCGCGCGGGCCAGTTCGATGCCCATGTAGAAGGCATGGCCGGCATCGCCCTGCAGGCCCAGCTGCGGCCACAGCGTGTACGGGTCCTGGGCCAGTCGCAGCCCGTCGCGGTTGTAGACATGCACGCCGCGCTCGGAGACCTGGACGCGGAAGTTCGGGTCGCGCACCTGCGCGGCGGTCGCGGCGATCTCGTCGGGCGTGTCGGGCCAGGGCTGCTTGGCGTGGGTCGTCATCAGCGCGTCGCCCAGGCCCTTGGGCAGCGTGCGCAGCGTCTGCGCGGCGTGCATGACGCGCCGGGCGGCGTCGGCCTCGCGGATGGCGCGGCGTGCGTGTGCGCTCACCTGCGTGGTCAGGATGGCGGCCACGTCCAGCTCGGCGCAGATGCCCAGCAACAGCGCGTTGATGCCGCTGGTGTCGGCCTCGGTCAGCTCGGTCAGGTTGCCCACGCCCATCAGGATCGGCGCGTCCGGAAAGCGGTCGCGCAGGCGCTGGTAGCGCACGATCGAGCGGGTGAAGCCGAAGGGGATCGGGTCGAGGATGGCGTCGGCCAGGAAGGCCCGGCCGCGGCGCTGGCAGGCCTCGATGCTGGTGGCCAGCCCTTCCTCGTCGGACGGCTCGCGGCCGATCAGCACGGGGGTGGACGGCACCTCGTCGGCGATCCACAGCAGCGACGGCGGCAGGCTCAGCAGGTAGTCGGCGCCGGCCCGGCCGCCGCGCAGCAGTTCCTCGGGCTGGAGCGAGTCCACGCTCACCTGGTAGCCGGCGTCCTTCAGCGCGCGCACGGCGTCCTCGAGCTGCGGGTAGTCGGTGCCGGGCAGGCAACCCAGGTCGATCACGTCGGCGCCGTCGGCCCGCAGCGCGGCGGCACGCGCCAGCGTCACCTCGACCGACAGGCGCGGCGCATCGACGATCTCGGCCAGGATGCGGGTGCGCCACTGGCTCAGGTCGACCGCCCGGGCGGCCCGCTTGAAGTGCTGCGGCAGGTCCTTGAGTTCCTCCGGCCCGCGTTCGACGGGGATGCCGTAGTGGGCGCTCAGCTCGTCCAGGTCGCCCCGGCAACGACCGGGCACGATCAGCTTCGTGGCGGCCAGCGGGCGCGGCACGCGGCGCTGGATCAGCGACGGCGTCATCAGCGCGGCCACCTGCACGCCGATCTCGAGGACCTCCCAGGTGAACGGCAGCGCGGAGCCCTCGGCCATCTCGCCGAGCACGCGCCGCAGCGCCGGTTCGGCCAGCCGGCCGGTCAGGAAGACGAGGTGATCCACGACAGCGACAGCTCGTGCAGGCGCAAGGTGAGCGCCTGCTCCAGTTCGTCGACCGAGGCGACGACGCGGGCGTGGTCGATGCCGCGCAGCCGCTCGACGTTCTCCAGCTCGATGCGGCGCGGGCGCAGCGTCACCCAGCCATGCGGCGCCTGCGTGACGACCACCGGCTCGGTGTCGCACGCGAACACGATGCCGGGGATGCCGAGCTTGCCGGCCTGCGCAAACATGTTGGTCGGCAGCGAGTCGCTGAAGCCGTAGGCGCACTTGGCCACGGTGTTGCTCGTGGCAGGGGCGACGATGACCGTGTGATAGACGTCGGTGTAGAGCCGCCCGACCGGCACCGCGCTGGCGGTCTTGTCGCGCAGCACGCGGAAGCGCTGGCGCAGCTTCTCGATCGGGATCTCGTAGATGCCCAGCACCTCTTCGCCGGCGGCCGACAGGAACAGGTCGACCTGCGGCAGGCGGGCGGCGAGTTCGAGCGATTCGTGCAGGCCGTGGCCCGATCCGGTCAGGCACCAGGCGAAACGGGAACGGACCGGACCGAGCGTGTTCGCGTCCTCGTCGTCTCCGGCCACCACGGCGGCGGCGGTCGGACCGGTCGTCTCCTCAGTCGGTGTGGGAGAGCCGGATGTGCAGTTTGTGCAGGCGTCGGTACAAGGTGTTGCGGCTGACATCGAAGGCCTTGGCCACGCTGCTGACGTTCCAGCGGTGCTGTTCGAGCATCTTGAGCAGCATCTGCCGCTCATTGGCTTGGATCGGGTTGAGCTTCAGGACCGCCTCGTCGTCGGCGGCCTCGTCGAGCGTCGGGACAGGCAAGTTCGATGCCGGCGACGGCGCGACCGGGTCGTGCAGCGGCGCGTCGTCGGTCGGGTGGGCGCTCGCCGGCATCGGCGGCAGGGCGACCACCGGGCTGCCAGCCTCGATGGCGGCGCGCTGCAGCGCCAGCGGCAGGTGTTCCAGCCGGATCGGCGTGCCGTCGGCCAGCGCGCAGGCCGAGCGCAGCGCGTGGCGCAGCTGGCGCACGTTGCCGGGCCAGGCGTAGCTCATCAGCAGCTGTTCGGCTTCGGACGACAGCCGCGAATCACCGCCGCCTTCGGCCTGCAGCAGGCTGCGGATCAGCTCGGCGCGGTCGCTGCGCTCGCGCAAGGCCGGCAGGCGGACCTCGACACCGGCCAGCCGGTAGTACAGGTCCTCGCGGAAGCGGCCGGCCTCGACCAGCTCCATCAGGTTGCGGTGGCTGGCGCTGAGCAGCTGGAAGTCGACCGCGACGGTCTCCTCGGAACCCAGCGGCGTGACCTGGCGTTCCTCCAGCACGCGCAGCAGGCGGGCTTGCAGCTCCAGCGGCATGTCGCCGATCTCGTCGAGGAACAGCGTGCCGCCATCGGCCTGCAGGATCTTGCCGCGCCGGCCGTTGCGCTGCGCGCCGGTGAAGGCGCCGGCACGGTAGCCGAACAGCTCGGACTCGATCAGGCTCTCGGGCAGGCTGGCGCAGTTGACGGCCACGAAGGCGCCGCTGCTGCGCGGGCTGCCTTCATGCACGGCTCGGGCGAAGACTTCCTTGCCCGATCCCGTCTCGCCGCACAGCAGCACCGGCGTCTGGCGGGCGATCACGCGGCAGGCGACGTCGAGCTGGCGCGTCAGCGTCGGATCGGCCAGCGTCGGGCCCACCGGCGCGCTCGTCTGGATCAGCGGACGCGGCAGCGGCGTGCGGGTCGGCGTGATGACGCGGCCGGGCGTCGGCGCCTGGCCGGCCGCACTGCCGAGCTGCAGCGCGCTGGCCTCGACCGCCGGGCGGCGCATGACCGCGAAGAAGCGGTGCGAGGCGTGCGCGCGGTAGGTCACGACCGGGTGGAACGACGACAGCGTGCTTCGGTGCAGCAGGTCTTCCTGCGAGGTCTGGAAGATGTCCTCGATGCGGCGCGAGCGGATGTCCGCCACCGACTGCAGGCCGAGCTGGAACAGCGCGCTGCGGTTGGCGGCCAGGATGTGGCCGTCGTCTGACACCGCCAGCCGTCCTTCGTGCAGCGTGTAGACGAACTCGGGCCGGCTGTGGAAGTGGACCGGGTGGGCGTGGCGGAAACACTGGTCGATCAGCCGGTTCTCGATCATCCGGGCGGTCATGCCCAGCAGCACCAGCAGGTGCTGCTGCATCAGCGACGAACGGCTGGAGACATCGAGCACCGCCGCCATCTCGCCGGCCGGGTTGTAGACCGGCACGGCCGAGCAGGTCAGGCCGGTGTACTGCGTGTAGAAGTGGTCCTCGCGCCGCACCGCCACCGGCGCGGCGGCGGCCAGGCAGGTGCCCATGCCGTTGGTGCCGGCCTCGGTCTCGCTCCAGAACACGCCCGGGCGCAGGCCCAGCGGGGCGACTTCCTCGGAGAACTCGGGCGACGCGACCATGTGCAGGATCACGCCGTCGGTGTCGGTCAGCACGACCGCCGCCTCCTGGTCGGCGAGCTGCTGGAACAGCGTGGCCATCTCGTGGCGGGCGCAGTCCACCAGCGTGGACATGCGGCCCAGCCGCTCGTTCAGCGCCGGCGCTTCGAGCGCGCGCAGTTCACGCGGACGGTCGGGGTGCAGCAGGTACTCGTCGAGACACCGGCGCCACGAGCGGGCGACGACATCGTTGCTCTCCTCCCCGAAGCCGCTGCGGACGACATCAAAGACACGTTCGGCATGTCGGCCGGTGTTGAGAACGGTGATGGCCATCGGGACGTACTCCTGCAGCTTCAGGATGCTGCTTTGATTCGAGGATCCTGGACGCGGGGTCGGGCAGACCCGTCATCAGGACCTGCCAGGATTTTTTCCCGACCCGGGGGGAAAGGAAGCGGTGTTTGTCCGGACGTTTTCGGATTGGAACCCCTCATTCACGACACGGCGGCGCGGGCATGAATGCTGCGTGAAGGGCCGATCGCGCGGCCACATGCGGCCGGCGCGAGACACGATGACACGGAACGACGAGGAGACACCCGAGATGCATGCCGCACCCAGCCTGACGAACCTGCCCCAAGCCAGGCCAGGCGCCGAAGAAACCGCACAGGCGCTCGACCTGATCTTCATCGAGGGCTACACCGGCGAGACGGTCATCGGCATCCACCCGTCCGAGTTCCACCGCACGCAGCCGCTGGTGATCGACGTGCATGCGGGCGTGCCGCATGCGGGTGCCTGCGACAGCGACCAGATCGTCGACACCATCGATTACGGCGTGGTTCGCGACCGGCTCGACGCGCTGATGCTCGACCACGGCGTGACCTTGCTGGAGGCATTGGCCGAACGCATCGCGCAGATGCTGCTGATCGACTTCGGCGCGGCCTGGGTGCGCGTCAAGGTGGTCAAGCCACGCAAGTTCGACAACGTGCAGGCGGTGGGCGTGCAGATCGAACGGCGTCGCGGCGACATGCGCACCACCGCCCGCCACACGACGCCCGGCGGCGCCCAGGTGCTGCGCTGGATCGGCGCCGGCACGGTACCCCAGCGCACACAGCCGCAGGCCGATGGCGACGAGGGTTCCTGGCGTTGAAGCCGCCCGACAGGCTGCGCTGATCGGCCTTGCCGCACGAAGGGCCGGCCCCAAAAAAGAGAGCCGGTCTGCCCTGACAGACCGGCCCGACAAGTTCCCCTGCGGAGGCCCTTGCGGGCGTCCGTGATTCCCGGAAGACACACCTCCCCGTCGGTCCGGACCGGCCGGACCGACAGGGTGTGCAGGTTGCACTGGCTCAGCGAGTGAGCCAGTGGTGCGGACTCACTTGGCCGCGAACGGGTGGGAGGCGCTGCCCTTGCGCGCGACGACCTCCGCTGCCGTCGGCGAATTGGCCACGGCGCGGGCCAGGGCTTCCTTGGTCGCGGCGTAGTTGTAGTCCTGGATCTTGCGGTCGTCCTCGGCGGCCCAGTGGATGAACACGCCCACCGAGACGAAGACGTTGTCGGCCTCGTCGGCCGGGATGGTGCCGTCCTCGACGCTGTCGGCCACGGCCATCGCCACGCCACGCTGGGCCGGGCCGAACATCTGCACGGCCTGCTTGGCGCCCTTGATGGTGACCTTGTTGAACATCACGGTCGCCGGCTTGCACAGCAGGTTGGGGGCCACCACCGCCAGCAGGGACGTGAAGCCGTCCTTGTTGTTGGTCAGGCAGTTGGCGAAGGCGGTCTCGGCGGCGCTGCCGCGCGGGCCGATGATGAGGTCGATGTGGGCCACCTCGTTGCCGTCGCCGACGAGCGACTCTCCCACCAGCATGCGATCGATCTTTGCCATGATGTTTCCGTCTCCAGATGAAGGTTCTGTGGTGTGACGATCGCCCTTCAGGACGGCGTCCCCAGCCTTCCACCAATCACGATCCGTGCCACATCGGGTGTCACCTGGGGACGGTCCCGATGCCCGTGTTCATCGGGGTCGTCCGGCACCCAGCAAGGCCAGCATCAGCGTGGCCACGGTGAGGTCCGCACTGGTGCCGGGGTTGATGCGACGCTGCTTGAGCGAACGATCCCACCCGGCCCAGCCGGGATCGGCGTCCAGCCACTCGCCAGCCTCGGCGCGGCGGTGCCAGGGCAAGGCTTCGGTCAGGACACTTTGTGCCAGGGCCATGCCGTGCTTGCGGACAATGTGTGAATCCGGGCCGCTGGCCAGCCAGGCCAGATAGAGGCGCTGAACGGCGCGGTCGTCCGGTGTCTCCTGACCCAGCGCCGGCAGTCCGACATCGAACAGCTCGGCCAGCGCGTCGCGGTACTGCACGGCGATGCGGTCGCGATCGGCGGCCAGCGTCATCGCCTCGCGCAGCGTCATGCTCGGCGCCGCGCGCACGTCCTGTTCGGCGGCCTTTCCGAGCCCACCGGGATTGGCCTGCACGATCGCGCGGAAGGCGGCCTCGGCATCGGCCACGTCGAGACCTTCGATGACGTCGGCGATCGCGGCCCTCAGGCCCTCCGGCGTGTCGACACGTTCGGCCGCCACGGCCATCGGCGCGCACAGCAGCACGATGCCGAGGTTCGTGTTGCAGCCCACGCGCGACCAGCTCGCGGCGACCGCCGCCTCGATGCGGGCGCCCACCGATGCGCCGGCCGCGCACAGGCCGTCGACCGACGCGGCGGCGCTGTCCAGGAAGGTCTGCGCCTGCATGCCGTGGCCATCCGACTGGCGGCTGACATTGCCAGGCTTGCGCACCGCGACGTCCCAGGCGCAGGCGCGCAGCCAGGCCTCGCGGATGACCTCAGGCGACATGCCGCAGCCGGCGCAGACCGGCCATCTTGCGGTCGATCAGGTCATCGACCAGCCGCTGCGCGATGTTGAACGGCGTGACCTGCTGCAGGCCGCGCCAGGCGGCCACGCCGTTGACTTCGAGCACCTGCAGCGACTGGATCGATGTCGCGCCGCCGCACGGCATGACATCCACGCCGCCGTAGTCCAGCCCGAGCGCGGCGGTCGCGGCCTCGGCGATGCGGGCCAGGTCGGGCGTCAGCTCGGCAGGCTCGCAGCGGGCGCCTTGCGCGACGTTGTGGACCCAGTGCGTGCTGACCCGCCGCATCGCCGCGATCGCGTGGCCGCCCACCACCAGCACGCGCCAGTCGTGGCCGGGCTCGGCCAGCGCGGGCAGGAAACGCTGCAGGTAATGGTGGCCGCTGCGTTCCTCGGGCAGGTCGACCCAGCCATCAGGCGTCGCGCCCACCAGCATCAGGCCCTTGCCCTGCGAGCCGAACAGCGGCTTGCGCACGACGGCATGACCGGCCGCCGCCTCACGCACGAGGATGCGGCGCGCGCGGGCCGGCGATTCACACGCCCAGGTCGGCGGCGTCGGGATGCCGGCGGCATGGAGCAGCAGGCTGGTCATGCCCTTGTCGACGCTGCGTTCGATCGCGCGGGCCTCGTTCCAGACCGGCACGCCCAGGGTCTGCAGCGCATGCAGCACGCCCAGCCGCTGCGTGACCTGCTCGAAGCTGCCGGCGGCGATGCCGCGCACGATCACCGCGTCGGGCAGGCTGCGGCCGAAACCCGGCAGCAACAGGCCGGAGCCGGGTGCCGAGGTGTCGATCTCGCAATCGGCCAGATCGATGCAGCGGCCGATGCCCCCACGTGCGCGCAAGGCCCGCTGCAGCTGGCGCGTGTGCCAGCCGATCTCGTCGGTCATGATGGCCACGCGCAGGCGGCCAGGGTGACGGTTCTCGGGCTGGCTCATCGCGTGAGCCACTCAGGCCGACTCGTCAGCATCGGCCAGCCAGTCGGGCAGCAGCATCGACAGGTCGGTGCGGCCGGCATGGAAGGTGCGCCCGCTGTCGAGGTGGCTGACCCAGACCTCGGCCGGCGCGAACAGCATCGGGTCGATCTTGTAGAAGTCGAAACCGGCCGCCTGGAACAGCGCGGCAAAGGGCTTGCCGTGGTCGGGCGAGTTGAGCGCCGGCAGTTGCCGCGCCAGCGTGCGGGCCGCGTCCACGCTGCCGCGCACCGCCAGCCGGACCTGGCCGCCGTAGAGGATCGCGTCGTTGCTGCGGCCCATCGCGGCGACCCCGTCGGCGACCGGCGCCGGCAGTGGCGCGCTCGCGCTGCCATCGACGATGTCGGCGAGGTCGAAGTGCAGCTCGTGGGCCTTGTGCAGCGCCACTTCCAGCACGCGGGCCACGACCTGGGTCAGGCCGGCGAGGCTGCGGGTCGGCGTCAGGATCACCGTCAGGCCCTCGGCCGGCAGGTGGCAGTCGCGCAGCACCTTGGCCAGCACGACCGGCGGCGGCACGCGGTCGACCTCCAGCACGATCACGCCCTGGTCGGCGTCGTCGACATAACCCAGCTCGGCATACAGCGGCTCCTTGCGCGCCAGCGCCCGGGCCGGGCCGGAGCCGAGCGCGAAGAACTTCTTCGCGCCGGTCTCCTCGGCACTGGCCGCCAGGCTCCAGCCGGCGTACTGGCTGCCCAGGCAGGCCAGCACCGGCTGCGCGCTGGCGACGTCCAGCCAGTGCGGCCAGCCGGCCTGCGGCGCCAGCCGTTGCGAGACGCGGCCGAGCCCGCCGAGGCAGATCTCGGCGATGCGCAAGCCCGCCTCGACGCTGCCCGGCACGGCGATGCCGGCGTCGACCAGGCAGACGCCCTCGTCGCTGCGGCGGACCGCCAGGCCGAGCGCGTCGGCCCGCTCGACCAGCTCGCGCACGATCGGCGCGGCCAGGCGGTTGACCGACAGCGGCGAGCCGGCAAGCGGGGTGGGCGTGGCACTCATGCGGGGGTCTCGATCGTTCCGGAAGTGGATTGGGCCACGGGCGGCGTCAGCGCGGCATCGGGTTCGGGCGGATCGACCAGCAGCGCCTGGGCGGCCAGCACGCGGCGTTCGAGCAGGCGGCGCAGGTAGGCCAGGTCGGCCTGCGCGGTCGGCGCGACGACCTGGACGCTGCAGACCGGGTCGCCGGCCTTCAGCGGCTGGGGCGCTGCGGGCAGGTCGTGCAGGCCCAGCGTGGCGGCGCGGGCCTGCAGCCGGGCGACGCCGTCGGCGCTCAGCCAGCCGTCGACGGGGCTGCGCACCAGCTCGCAGCCGCGCAGCCGGGCGGCCGCGCCGCCGCGACAGGCGTCCAGCGCCAGGGCGTCCGGTGCCCGGCCCGACTGGACCGCACGCAGATGGGCCCGGATCAGGCCGGCGCCGGGGCCGTCCCAATGCGCTTCGGTCCGATCGTCCCGTCCACCCGGCAAGGCCCCGTACAGCGGCAGCGCGGCGGTCGGGCGCGGGTTGACCTCCAGCACCTGCCAGCGCCCGGCGGTCAGCAGCAGGTCGATGCCGACGAGGCCGCGCAGCCGGAAGCGCCGCACCAGCCGGTCGGCCAGCCCCTGCAGCTGGGCCAGCAGGCTGGCGTTCCACGGCAGCGGGCCGATCACGCCGGCATGGCCGCAGGACTGGCCGTCCGGCCCGGCATGGGTCAGCAGCCGGTTCAGGCCCAGCAGCGCCGCCTGGCCGCCGTCGTCGCTGGCCGCGCCGACGAGCGTCAGCGACAGCGCCTCGCCCAGCAGCCGCTGTTGCCAGTAGACCGACGGTCCGGACACGACCGCGTGGCCGTCATCGGCCGGCCGCACGTGCGCGCCGCCGCTGGCCGCGAAGTCCTTGCGCAGCCAGCCCGGCGCGGTGGTCGGCCGCAGCGAGACCGGCGGGTGCTCGACGCCCATCGCCTTCAACGCGGGGAAGAAACGCGCCGGGTCGCGCAGCAGCGCGATGTCGGCCACGGCGGTGCCCAGCAGCGGCAGGTCGACCAGCTCGGCGCCCTCGCGGGCAAAGCCGCTGCCGATCAGCAGGCCGGCCGGTTCGCCCAGGCCCTGCGCCCGCGCCCATCGGCAGGCCTCGGCCCAGGCCGCGCGCAGCCGCGCCGGGTCGAGTTGCCAGACGCCCGGCGTGTGGTCGGGCGCCAGCGTCAGCGGCAGCCAGTGCGTGCAGGCGGCGCGGGTGTCGGCGTCGCCGAACAGGTCCAGGCCGATGACGGTGCAGCCGTCGCGCCGGGCGGCCTGGGCCAGCGCCCGGACCGACAGGCCGGCGACGACGAGAACGACCGGAGATGCCGACATGCCGCTGTCACGCGGCCGTGGCCGCAAGGTGCGCCCGGGCCGTCTCGAAGGCCTCGGCGTGACCGAACACCTGCGCCACGCCGGCCTCGTGCATGCGCCGCATCAGCTGCTGCTGGGTCTGGTACTTGACGTTGCCGATCGCCAGCGCGCCGATGCCGATCGCGCCCGTCCCGGCGATCGGGGCGTTGCGCGCCATCACGTCGACCCCGGCGATGCCGGCCGGCGGCACCGCGTTGACGTCGGCGGCCACCTTCAGCGCGGCGGCCTGCGCCAGGTCGTCGGCCGACACCACCTGCACGCCTGCAGCGGCACAGGCCAGGATCACGTCGACGTCGGCGATCGAGGCCCGCACGGCGGCGCGGTCGCCCCCGCTGACGCCTTCGAGCCTCACGCCGAAGCGGCGCGCGGTTTCCTGCGCGGCCTCGTCGGCCACGTCGATGCCGTTGCGGCTGGACAGCGCCACGGTGGCGCCGGCCTGCGCGGCCAGCACGGCGGCGATGCGGCCGACCGGCCCGGTGCCGCCGAGCACGACCACGCGCCGGCCGGCATAGCCGTCGGCCAGGCCCTGCAGCTTCAGGCCAGCCTCGACACACGCGACCATCGCGGCAGCGGTCGTGTAGGCGCCGCTCGGGTCGGCCATCAGCGAGACCGCGAACGGCGGCACCAGCGACTGCCGCGCCGCGTCCAGCATGTCGGCCGCCAGCAGCGCGTCACGCCCGCCGATGAAGATGCCGGTGCGTGCCAGGCCCTTCGGGCTGCGCGAGAAGATCGTGTCCTGCGTCAGCCCGCGGATGCCCGCCAGCGCCACGCCGCAATACGGCGTGATGACCTGCCAGCCGGCGTCGGCGGCCATGTTGATGTCGAAGGGGCTCATCTGCGAGCCGGGCGTGAACATGTGGAGGACGTAGGGGCGTTCCATGGCGGGCGGATGGCGAAGGTGGCGAGTGGGGAGGAACGGCGCGCGGCAGGTCCGGGCTCAGGCCGGGCAGCAGGACGGGTCGACCGGGCCGAGCGCGACGAGGCGGTCCAGCACCCGCGCACCCCGGTTCAGCGGCGTGGCGATGCGCCATTGCAGGCCCGGGGCGACCTGCCCGGCGGCCTGCGCGGCGGCGATCAGCGATTCGGCCCGGGCGGCCGACGGCAGCAGCGCGAAGGCGCTCGGGCCCCACGACGTCTGGCCGATGCCGGCGCCCGGCTCATCGGTCTCCCGCGCGGCGGCAACGCGCAGCCAGCGCATCAGCCGGCCGACCGCCGGGCTGGTGTAGGGCTCGCCGTCCTGGGCCGGCGCGAAATGCTGGCCCAGGACGTCCTGGATCGCCGTCAGCCCGGCGGCGGCGACCGCGAAGCCGGCGCCAGCGCAGCCGGGCAGCAGGCGCATCAGGGTCTCGTGGCAGATGCTCGCGGCCTGTTCGCGCGACAGCGGCGGCAGGCGCGCCAGCGCGGCGCGTTCGGCCGCACCGGACAGGCCGCGCGTGGCCGGGTCGGTGACGACCAGAACGCGCCAGCCGGCCGGCAGGGCGATGCGCGACAGCAGCGGCGCGGGTGCGCCATCGGCCAGCGGTCCGCCGTCCAGCAGCAGCCCGCCCGCGTCGAAGCCGGCGATGCCGACACCCGAGCGCAGCCCGCGCCCGAGCCAGGCGGCCAGCGTCGCGGTCGGCACGTCCAGGCCATGCCAGCGGCACCAGGCCCGTCCGACCGCCAGCGCGAGCTGCGTGCCCGAACCCAGCCCGGCATGCGCCGGCAGGGCCTCGTGCAGCGTCAGGTGGACCGCGTCGGCCGCGTGGCCGGTGCGCTGTTGCAGCGTCTGCAGGTGACGCCGCGCGCGATCGCCCTCGGCCGCCGGCACGCCGGGCGCCAGGCAGACCGGGCCGTCGTCATCGGGCCGCGCGGCGCGCAGGCTCAGGCGGGTCTGCGGCGCGTCGACGGTCAGGCCGATGCTGCCGAACGGCCGGCCCAGCGAGCCGGCCGGATCCAGGAAACCCAGGTGCAGGCGGGCGGGCGCCTCGACCTCGACGAGTCGTTCGGCAACCGGTGCGGGCAGGTCTTCCGGATGGCTCATGGGTGGACGGGGCGGCGGTGCATCGACAAGGCAGTTAGCAAGCGATATTCCACATGTGGTTTACCCGCGAAACGGGTGCCCGTCCACCGCTGCCAGCGTGCCGGCGCGCCCCGGACGACGCAAAGGCGGCACACACTGTCACGCCCATGCGACCCAGCCAGCCCACGCCCCTTCCCCGGTTCCTGATCCGCCCCGGCGCCGAACGCGACGCACCGGCGCTGGCGGCCATCCTGAACCACCACATCGTGCACGGCACCTCGACCTTCATGACCGAGCCGGTCAGCGTCGCCAGCCGCGTGACCTTCATCTGCGAACGCAGCGCCGACCTGCCGATCTGGGTCGCCGAGGTCGACGGCCAGTGCATCGGCTGGGCCGCGCTGGCGCTGCACCAGCCGCGCAGCGCCTACGGCCACACGGCGGAAAGCTCGATCTACCTGCACCCGGACCACCTCGGCCGCGGCTACGGCACCGCGCTGATGACGCAGCTGATCGCCAGCGCCAGGACCATCGGCTACCACACGCTGATCGCCGGTGCCTGCACCGAACAGCCCGCCAGCATCCGCCTGCACGAACGGGTCGGCTACACCCGCTGCGCCCACTTCCACGAGGTCGCGCGCAAGTTCGACCGCTGGCTGGACGTGGTCTACCTGGAGCGGGTGATCGGGCACGAGTGATCGGGCGGGCGTGATCGGACGCGAGTGAGGCACCATCGCGGCCCCTGCCCGCCGGAGCCGCCGATGCCGCCTGTTGCCGACAACCCCCGTGCCGATCGCCCTTCCCGCCAGCTGATCTCGTCGGGATCGCCCTTCGAGGCCGACATCGGCTACTCGCGCGCCGTCGTCGTCGGCGACTGGGTGTTCGTCTCCGGCACCACCGGCTTCGACTACGCCACGATGGCCATCAGCGACGACGTGGCCGAGCAGGCCGCGCAGTGCCTGCGCAACATCGCCCACGCGCTCGGCCAGGCCGGCAGCAGCCTGCGCGAGGTCGTCCGCGTGACCTACGTGCTGCCGCGTGGCGACGACTTCCCGGCCTGCTGGCCGGCCTTGCGCGCGGCTTTCGGTGAGGTCAGGCCGGCGGCGATGATGATCAGCGCCGGGCTGGCCGATCCGCGCATGAAGATCGAGATCGAGGTGACCGCGCTGAAGGGCTCGGCGCCATCGACCTGAAGACCTACCCGTCCAACCTGCCCTCCCGTCCCGCCCGAAAAGGAAACCCATGAACTGGATCGACCTCGTCGCCGCCCTCGCCGTGCTGCAGTTCTTCGTCTTCGGCATGCTCGTCGGCATGGCCCGCAACCGCTACGGCGTGCACGCCCCGGCCGTCACCGGAGACCCGATGTTCGAGCGCATCTACCGCGTCCAGATGAACACGCTGGAGCTGCTGGTGGCCTTCCTGCCGGCGCTCTACCTGGCCGGGCGCTACTGGCCCGCGCACCTGGTGGCCGGCGTCGGCGCCGTCTACCTGGTCGGGCGACAGGTCTACCGCACCGCCTACCAGCGCGACCCGCGCAGCCGCTCGCTGGGTTTCGGGCTTAGCGCGTTTCCGATCCTGGCGCTGCTGGGCGCCGCACTGGTCGGGATCGTGACAGGGCGTTGAGGCCTTCCACCGCCGGACTTGATGCAGGTCATGGCAGCATCGATCGGGCGACACGGTCTTCCCCCCGGAAGGCCCGCCGGGGCCGGTCGGCCCCGATACTGCCGCCGGCCGTGACCGCACCCTGCGGCGCGGCGCCTGTCACGAACAAACCTGGAGTCCAGCAACATGTCCATGCAACGCCGTGTTTTCCTGATGACCGTCGCCGCTTCCGGCGCCGCGATGAGCCTGGGCGCCCGTGCCCAGACGATGGTCGACCCGAAGGATGCCCAGGCGGCCGCGCTCGGCTACGTCGCCGATGCCACCAAGGCCGACGCCAAGAAGTTCCCGAAGTACGCCGCCGGCCAGAACTGCGGCAACTGCGCGATCTTCCAGGGCAAGGCCGGCGACAAGGCCGGCAACTGCCCGCTGTTCGCCGGCAAGCAGGTCGCCGCCGCCGGCTGGTGCAGCGCCTGGGCCAAGAAGGCCTGATCGGGCCGCAGCCCCGTCAGGGGCTCACGACCTCGCCCGACTCGGGCGGGGTCAGCGGCAGGCTCAGCGTGAAGCGGGCCCCCGCACCGGGCGTCGACGCCACCACCAGCGTCCCGCCCATCAGCTCCGCCAGCGCACGGGCCAGCGCCAGTCCCAGCCCCGTCCCGCCATGTTCATGGCTGATGCGGGCATCGGCCTGACGGAAGCGCTCGAAGATCAGCTCGTGCAGTTCGGGCGCGATGCCCGGACCGGTGTCGGTCACGTGGATCAGCACCTCGCGCGCCGCCCCGGCGGCCGGCGGCGGGCATTCCGCCGACACGGTCACGCCGCCCTCGCGGGTGAACTTCAGCGCGTTGGACATCAGGTTGTTGAGCACCTGCTTGACCCGCAGTTCGTCACAGGTCAGCAAGGCCGGCAGCTCGTCGGCCAGGTTGACGCGCAAGCTCAGGCCCTTCTCGGTGGCGGTGACCGCGAACAGCTCCGTCACCCCGCGGATCAGCTCGCGCGGATCGACCGGCGCGTGGCGCATCGACACGGCCCGGGCCTCGACCTTGGCCAGATCGAGGATCTCGCTGAGCAACGCGTTCAGGTGTTCGGCCGACTTGCGGATCAGGCCGGCCTGCTCGCGGTAGCGCGGCTCGGGGATGCGCGCCTCCATCAGCTCGGCAAAGCCCCGGATGCTCGTCAGCGGCGTGCGCAGCTCGTGCGAGATGGCGGCCAGGAATTCCGACTTGGCCTGACTCGCCGACAGCGCCCGGGCCTCGCTTTCGGCCAGCTCGCGGTTGCTGGCCTCCAGGCGCTGCAAGCCCTGCGTGAAGACACGCAGGCCGACACCCACCGCGACGCTCAGCAGCAGCACCAGGCCGACCAGCACGTTGCGCATGACGACCCAGTCCGCCAGCGCGACCGTGGTGGACGAGCCGACCAGCACGTACAGCGGATAGCCGGAGACCCGGCGGTAGGCGAACAGCCGATCGACACCATCGACGCCGCTGCGCGCGACGTAGCTGCCACTTTCCGGCGCCACCGCCTGCGCCAGCGGCCCGGTCGAGCTGATGCGCTGGCCCATGCCGACGCTCTGGCCGTCGACGACGCGGGCGCGCACGGTCAGGTCCTCGCCGAGCAGCGTCACCGCACCGGCCTGGCCCAGGTCGACGCTGCGGTAGACCGATTCGAAGTAGCTCGGATCCAGCGACGCCACGACCACGCCCAGCGCCCGGCCGTCCGGCCCGTCGATCCGGCGCGACAGCTGGATCGTCCAGCGTCCCGAGACCTTGCCGAGCACCGGCTTGCCGATGAACAGGCCCTGCGCGAACAGCCCCTGGGCGGCGCTGTCGACCAGCCCCGGTGCCAGGTGGACGCGGATGTGCTCGCGCTCGCTCAGGTCGACATGGCCGGTGCGCGTGCCGTCGGGGTCGAGGTTGCTGCCCTGGAAACGGCCGTCCGGCCCCACCAGCGACAGCTGCACGAGGATGCCCGGCGTCAGGCCGGTCTCCTTGGCGAACTGGGTCAGCTGCTTCTGGGCGTCATCCCCCGCACGGACCGACTCGCTGACCCGCCGCGTCGCCTGGTCGACGGTGGCCAGCACGCGCACGCTCATCTCTTCGAGCGCGCGGGCGAGGTTCATGTTCTCGCGCGCCCGGCCGTCGAGGGCCTCGCGGCGCTCGTATTGCAGGAACAGCGCGCAGGCGATCCAGATCAGCACCAGCATCACCCCGCCGGCCATGCCGACCGAACGACTGAGCGTGCTCGGCGATCGAGCGGCGGCGGCACGGTCGGCAGATTGGGCGGTCGGTGCGATGGCGAGGGTCACGGGCGGGCTTTCGCCAAGGCGAAAACCCAGGCGGCGGGATGGTAGCGCCGACGCCAAAACCCGACGCACCGCCACAGGGCGGCACGCTTGGTGCAAGCTCCGCACAACGCAAACCTGAACGCAGGACCTCGAATGCCCCGCATCCTCAACGCCCGCCTGCGCGACCGCGCCGGCCTGCACACGCTGCGCTTCTCGGACGGCCGCATTGCCGCGATCGATGCCCAGCCGGGCAAGGTCGAGGCCGGCCTGGTCGACATCGACGCGGCCGGCCACCTGGTCGTCGCGCCCTTCATCGAACCGCACATCCACCTGGACGCCGCGCTGACCGCCGGCCAGCCGTCCTGGAACATGAGCGGCACGCTGTTCGAGGGCATCGAGCGCTGGTCCGAACGCAAGGCGCTGGTGACCCACGAGGACACCAAGGCGCGCGCCCACGCCACGCTGCGGATGCTGGCCCAGCACGGCATCCAGCAGGTCCGCACCCACGTCGACGTGACCGACCCGAGCCTGGCCGCGCTGCGTGCGATGGTCGAGGTGCGCGACGAGATCCGCCACCTCATCGACCTGCAGATCGTCGCCTTCCCGCAGGAAGGCATCGAGTCCTACCCCGACGGCCGCCGGCTCATGACCGAGGCCATCGCAGTCGGCGCGGACGTCGTCGGCGGCATCCCGCACTTCGAGAACACGCGCGAACAGGGCGTCGCGTCGATCCACTTCCTGATGGACCTGGCCGAGCGCCACGGCTGCCTGGTCGACGTCCATTGCGACGAGACCGACGACCCGCACTCGCGCTTCCTGGAGGTGCTGGCCGAAGCCGCCCGCCAACGCGGCATGGGCGCGCGCGTCACCGCCAGCCACACCACCGCGATGGGCTCCTACGACAACGCCTACTGCGCCAAGCTGTTCCGCCTGCTGTCGATGTCGGGCATCGGCTTCATCTGCTGCCCGACCGAGAGCATCCACCTGCAGGGCCGCTTCGACACCTACCCGAAGCGCCGCGGCCTGACGCGGGTGCCCGAACTCGACCGCGCCGGCATGACCGTCGCCTTCGCCCAGGACTCGATCCAGGACCCGTGGTACCCGCTGGGCAACGGCAACATCCTGCGCATCCTCGAAGCCGGCCTGCACATCTGCCACATGCTCGGCCACGCCGACCTGCAACGCTGCCTCGACTTCGTCATCGACCACCCCGCCCGCCTGCTCGCTCTCGGCGACCGCCACGGCATCGCCATCGGCCGGCCGGCCAACCTGCTGATCCTGTCGGCCGACAGCGACGTCGAGCTGCTGCGAACCCAGGGCCACGCGCTGCTGTCGATGCGCGAGGGCCGGGTGGTGATGCGGCGCACGCCGGGGGAGGTGATGTTGGTGGGGGGGTGACGGCGCTGCTCATCCCCGCATGGGTCGAAACAGGCCGCCCCACACCAAACCCGCCAGGATGCACAGATAACCTGCGCACGAGACATACCAGCAAATCCGGCAATACCACCACTTGGTGTTCGCGGCTTTCATGTCATCCGTCAAGACACCGCCTTCAAGCTTTCGGGTCCTGTATTCCTGCAAGGCCAACATGTCTTGCCGCCTCCACAAAACAAGGTGCGAATCGTTGTCGACCAGCAAGAGTGGCCCCAACAACAAGAAGAAGATTCCAATCTTGAATATCACGACCGAGTCACCTCAAGGCCAAAGCGATTTGATCTACGCAGCGACAGATGACCGGGGTCACGTTGCCGCACGGGGCCAGCAGGCCGCTGAGTCAGTCAGTCGAATCTGCCCGAACGCCGTCGTGGGCGACCGGCGTATCGGGCAACCCAATACGGCGGCTTGGCTTCACCGAGAGCGCGACCCCAACTTCTTTCCGACAAGTCTCACGACGGACGGCAATGTGTACAAAGCAAACACCTCCAGTATCAATACAAGCAATGCCTCGAAAAACAATGTGAAGCCGTCTCCAATCGCAATATCTGCTCGTGGCATGCCGTTCCTCCATGCATAGAATTCAGCATGCCAATCACCCAATAGAGACTCATAGAGGACCAGAGACAATGCAACGTACACAATAAAACGTAGACATCCCACGACGAAACTCATGATCACGTCCCCCAGGAGAATTCGATACCAAAACTCAATCTCCCAACTCCAGCCAGACAATCCACCGTGTCAATCTATCAGCCCATGAATATCAAGACTGGATTCATCATCGCCGCTCACCCCCAACCCTCACCCCGGGAATAACACGGCGCAATAACAGGTAGTCGCGCCCCTGTTCGCGTCACGCAGGAGATGGCAACGAGTGAATCAGGATGAGCCGCCCCGGCGGCCGGGCGCTCAGCAGTTGAACGGCATCAGCCCACCGTCGAAGCGGCGGCGGTCGAAGGTGATGGGGGCGAGTTCGTGGCGCACGCCGTCGATGTCGAGGGCGGGGAGCTGGATGCGGTAGGTGCTGCCGCTGGGGGCGGGCAGGCGGGCTTCGAGGGACCAGCCGAGGCCGGTGGCGCCGGGGCGGCGTTGCAGGGGGGCGGACAGGGGCACCGGGAGGTGCCAGCGCAGGGGGGTGACGTGGAGCGGGACGGTGCGGGGGTCGCTGCCGTCGGGGCGGGACCAGGTGACCTGGGGGGTGGTCAGTTGCCAGTCGGCGGTGACGGGGGCTTCCCAGACGAGTTCGAGGCGGATGCCGCCGCGGCCGGCGGATTCGGTCCAGGCGTCGCCGGTCAGCTTGAGTTCGCCCGGCCCGAGCGGCCGGACCTGCACGAAGCTGCGGGTGTCGTAGCGGTCGATCCCTTCGCAGCGGCGTTGCGCGGCGGGGGTCGTGGCCTGGGCCAGGCAGGCGGTGGTGCGCTGGTCGATGGCGGCTTGCTGGTCGGCCGTCCGGTAGGGGACGCGGACGATGCGGCCGGCGTCGCTGGCCAGCGTGAGGTCAAGCGAGGTCAGCGCGGAGTTGGGCGCGGACGTTGGTGCGCGTTCCCCGGCTGGCCCGGCCGTCGGGATCTGCAGGCGCCAGCGGTCGGACGGCGTCACGGCCAGCGCCGGATGCGAGGCGCGCAGCGTCACCGTCGGGATCGGGCCGCTGGCCGGCCACAGGACCTGCTCGGCGGCCACCGGGGCGAGCGCGGCGAGGCCGATGCGGCCGTCGGCCGGCAGGGGCACGGACGCGTGGGCGTGGACCTGCGCCGCGAGCGGCTGCGGCGGCCGATTGCCGTCCTGCCAGGTGATCGGGGTGTCGGCCCAGGCCAGTTGGCGCGGGGCGCTGTTCACCTTCCCATCCCCGTCCGGCACGGTCAGCGACAGCCGCAGCAGGCCTTCGCCACGGCCCAGTCCGGGGGCGTCCAGGTCGGCCGCGACACTGAGCTGCAGGCCGCCCGCCACCGTCGCGTTCAGGCGCGACAGCGGCCCGGCCTCGCCGTAACACAGGGCGCCCCGCAGCGTCGCGGACGGGTCCGGGTAGGACGGCCGGTCGTAGGTGCCGTAGGGCGCGGGGATGCAGCCCGACAGGCCGGTCAGGCCGATCAGCCCGGCGCCCGCCAGGCCACGCAGGAGCAGGTGGGGTCGCGTCATGGGCCGATTTTCGGCAGCGTGAAACGCCGGGCAAGGGCCTTGCATCAAGGCCCTTGCATCAAGGCCGCGTCGATCAGGCCTTCGCGCTCACACCTTCTCGCTCATGCCTGCTCGATCAGCACGCTCTCCAGCGCATACGGCCCGTAGGCCAGCGCGTCGATCGGCGCGCCGCCGTCCAGCGGCAGGGCGCGCAGGTCGACCCGGCTGGCGCGCCAGCCCGGGGCCAGGCGCAGGCGGACGGTGCCGCGGCGGCCGAGGGTCTCGTTCAGGCGCAGCACCCAGCGGCCCGGGGCCAGCGGCTGGGCCCAGACCGGCTGCAGCGTCTCACCGCCGTCCAGGCCGAGCAGGCCGGCGGAAATGGCTTGCTCGGCGGTGGCCGGTCCGACCGGCAGGACGGGGCTGTCGATCAGGTCGGCCCAGGCCGCCGCCTGTTCGTCGCGCGGCGCGTCGGCGCGGTGCAGGCCCAGGGCCAGTTCGATGGTGTGCGCGCCGAGGTCCGAGAACGACGCGCCCGGATCGCGCCGCATCGCGCGCGGGTGCGAGATCGGCGTGCCGCCCATCACCGCGTCGCTGCAGGTGACGGCCGCGCTGCGCACCAGCGTCAGGCCGAGCGCGCCGTCGCGGCAGGTCCAGCCGAACTTGGCCTGGCTGACGACGAACAGGCCTTCGTGTTCGGTCTCGTCGGCGACCGCCGCCCAGCGGCTGCCGGGCACTTCCCACTTGGCCTCGTCGGCCTGTTCGCCCGGCACCTGGCTGCGCAGCACGCTGCCGAAGGGTGCGGCGTAGCGGGCCATGCGGCCGGCGTAGGCGGTCGGGAAGACCAGCTTGAGCAGCCGCTCGGGCCGGCGCCAGTCCAGCTCGATGCGCAGCCGCAGCGCGCTGGCGCCGGCTTCGAGCGTGTAGTGCAGCGTCGCCACACCGTCATCGCCGAGCGAGCGCGTGCAGCTCAGCGTGGCCGCGCCGGCATCGTCCTGATGCAGCGTGATGCGGGCCGGCGAGCGCACCGGCTCGCCCAGCGCCAGCGTCTGGCGGTCGATGTCCCAGGCCTCGAACAGATGGGGCTGGTCGGCATAGGCGACGAGCTCGCCGAGCGGCGCGCGCAAGGCCAGGTCGACGCCGTCGATGCGCAGCGCGGCGATGCGGCCCTGGTCGTCGAGGCGGGCCCGCACGCGGCCGTTGTCGAGCGTGTCGGCCGTGGCGGTGACGGCGGCCAGCGGCGTGCGCGGCAGGTCGGCCAGCGTCGAGGCGGCCAGCGGCGGCAGGGTGACGGCCTGCGTGCCGATGCGGTGCTGGCGCGGGCGCGGCAAGGGGTTGAACAGCGCGGCCGGTGCGACAGGCTCAGTCGATGAGCCACCCAGCTCGGCCAGCGCCGCCGCGCCGGCCTGCTGCGCGATGGCGGCGAGTTCGGCGCGGGCCTCGACGTAGACCTCGTGGATCGAGCTGCCGGGGATGTAGTCGTGGAACTGCGCGAACACGACGCGCCGCCACGCCGCCTCGTCGATCGGCCCGGCGCCGGTCGCGCAGCGCACGGCCTCGTGGACCTGCAGCGCGCGTTCGGCCTGGCGCAGGCCCAGCTTGACGGCGGCATGGGTCGTGTAGGTGCCGCGGTGGTATTCGAGGTAGAGCTCGCCCTGGTAGGTCGGCAGTTGCGCGCGACGTTCGGCCAGGCGGTCGAAGAACGGTTCGATGTTGCCCCAGCGGGCGCGCGGCAGGCCGGCCAGGTCGGCGTAGCGGCGGGCGCGTTCGAGCATCGCCTCGGTCGTGCCGCCGCCGCCGTCGCCGTAGCCGGTCGGCGCGAGGAACTCGCCGTGGACGTCGCTCTGGCGGTGTTCGCGGGCGTTGGTGTCGAGGTGGGTCGCCTCGGCCGTCTGGTTGTAGCCGAGCCGGCAACCCAGGTGCGTGACGACCTCGGAGCCGTCGTGGCCGCGCCAGACGAAGCTGGTGTGCGGGAAGCTGGAGATGGCGCTCCACGACAGCTTGGTCGTGTAGAAGAAGTCGACGCCGCACTGCTTCATGATCTGCGGCAGGCAGGGCGTGTAGCCGAACACGTCGGGCAGCCACAGCACCCGCGCCGGGCTGCCGCGCAAGGCCTCGAAGCGGCGCTGGCCGATCAGGAAGCTGCGCGCGAGTGCCTCGCCGCAGGCCAGCACGGTATCGGATTCGACCTCGGTCGCGCCGGTCGCGTCCCATTGGCCGGCGGCCATGCGCTCGCGCACGGCGGCCATGATCTCGGGCGAGCGCCGTTCGACCGCCTCGTAGCTGGCCGGCTGGCTGTAGCCGAAGCGGAACTCGGGGTAACGCGCCATCAGCCGGTTGGCGATCGCGAAGGTGCGCACGGCCTTGAACTCGCCGACCACTTCCGGCCACAGCCAGACCAGGTCGAGGTGGGCATGGCCGGTCAGCACGGCGTCGAGCGCCGTCGGGCCGGCCTTCAGCGCGGCATAGGCACGGGCGGCGCGCTCGCGTCCGGCGTCGACGCCGTCGGCCTGGTAGGCGTCGATGATCTCGTCGATCTCGCGCAGCAGCCGGCGCAGCAGCGGGTCGACCTGGCCGACCACCGGCCGGGTGCCGAAGCCCTGGAAGTTCTGCGCCTGATCAGGGCCGTACTCGCGCCGCAGCAGCAGGCGCATCAGGTCTTCCAGTGCCGACAGGTCGTGGAACAGCGCCCAGGTCGCGTCATCGCGGCGCAGCAGCCGCGCACCCGACAGCCGCGAGCCGGCCGCGTCAAGCCCGCTGGCGCCCTCGATCCAGATGCCGGTCTGGCAGGCCACCGCCTCGATCCAGAGTTCCTGCGCCCCGGCCGGCAGCGGTGCGTGGTGGTGGACGGGATCGAAGCCGTAATACGGCAGGCCGTCGACGTAGAGCGTCGCCTCGGCCTGGTCGTCCCAGGCGAGGTAGAGGTCGTCGCGCGCGGCCGAGGCCGCATCGCGCGTCAGCCGGAACCAGCGCTGGTCCCACAGCCGGCCCCAGTGTTCCGGGAAGGTGGTCAGCGGCGTGACGGGCTCGTGCCGCGCCTGCGCCCAGGTCCGATGCGCCGCCTGCGGCTCGCCGGCCTCGATCGTCACCGTCCCGGCCGGATGCCAGATGCGGTCACGCAATCGCGCCAGGACGGCATGGGCGCGAGCGGGCACGAGCTGCAGCAGCGGGGAGGACGGGAGCATCGACAGGACCTGCGGTGGAGTGGACAACGGCCCGCAGTTGACACGAGCCCCGCCGTTCGCAAGGTCCGTGCTGACCCGGAGACGGCGAACAGTGGTCAGGTGAACAGGACGGCATTCAGGCGCCGGGAGGGGCGGCCTGCAGCACGACCCGGCGCATCACGAACTCGGCCGGCTTCAGCGGCGCCACGCCGATCAGCACGATCAGGCGGCCGGCGTCGAGATCAGCCTGGGTCATCGTCGTGCGGTCGCAGCGGACGAGGAAGGCCTGTTCGGGCTTCTGGCCCTGGAAGGCACCGGCACGCCATTCGGCCTGCAGCAGCGCGGTGATCGTGGCGCGCACGCGGGCCCACAGCGCCTCGTCGTTCGGCTCGAAGACAGTCCAGCCCATGCCGCGTTCAAGGCTCGCCTGCAGGCGGGCCATGCCACGCGCGACGGGGATGTAGCGCCAGGTCGGGTCGGTCGACAGCGTGCGGGCGCCCCAGAGCAGGCGGCCGCGCCCGGGTGGCTCGACCAGCGGGTTGACGCCGTCGCCGCCGAGCTGTTCCTGATCGGCCTTGGACAGCGCCTGCGCCAGGCCGGTCACCGACCTCAGCGGCTCGCCGGAAGGGGCCTTCCAGACGCTGCGATCCTGGTCGACGCGGGCGATCAGGCCGGCGACGACGGCTGACGGCGGCAGCGCCGCCGGTGGCGTGCCGTCGACCTGGACCCAAGGGTGGCAGAGCGCGCCACAGCGGGCGTCGTGGCGTCGGCGCAGCGCCTGCACGTCGGCCAGCGTCGTGGCGGGTCCGGCGTCGAGCAGCGCGAAGCGTTCCAGCGGCTGGCCGGGCCGGGGTCTCGCCTGGGCCAGCAGCAGGTCGTGAACGGCGGGCAGGTCGGACTCGGCCACGGCGGGCGCGGCCAGCAGCGCCACGTCGTCGACCGTGTCGAAACGGGCCAGCCCACCCGGGCCGCCCAGGTCGGCCACGCCGGGCGGCAGGCCGTCGTGGCCGCCGCTCAGCGCCCGGGTCAGCGTGATCCCGTCGGCCCAGCGGGCCGCGTCGGTGCGGGCGGCCACGCGCCAGGCGCCCAGCCAGGTCAGCAGGGTCTCGACGTCCAGGCCCGGTTGCGCCTGGACGATGACGGGCAAGGCGTCCGGCGCGGAAGGGTCCGGGGCCTCGAACAGCCATCGGCGGCCATCGGCCGGCGGCGTTGCCGGATCGATCGACAAGCCGGGCCAGCTGCCCAGCACCACGCCGTCCGGGCTGCTGGCAACCAGATCGGCGCGGGTGGCCGACCAGGGCTCCGGCACGATGCTGCCGTCACCCTGGCGCCGGCCGTTGCGCAGCGTCAGCTGCAGGCGCAGGTTGCCGGCGCGGCCGGGGTTGCGGGCGGACCAGAGCACGCCGTCCAGCCGCCAGCGGGCGATGCCGTCGGGCGACGTGGCGGCGGCGGCCGGATCGGGCCGGAACACCCGCGCGACGCGCAGGCGTCGGCCGCCTTCGGCGAAGAAGGCGCGGGCGGCCAGCCACATCCCGTTCGGCACCACCTGCCCGGCGAACACCAGCGGCTGGCCGTCGCCATGCACGCGCTCGAAATCGGCCAGGCTGGTCAGCAGCGGCGGCGGCCCGTCCAGCGGCCCGCTGCGGGTCGGGCCGACGAAGCCGGCAGTCGAGACGTCGACGGCGGTCAAGGCCGGCGGTCCGGCCGGCGCCTCCTCGATGAAAACGCCCGGGGCGATGAAGGTGGCCGCTAAAGACGGATCGGGCGGGTCGGGCGGGTTCGGCATGTGACTTCCTTGTGCCGATGATGCCGCCGGCGTGCGTCGGCGTCGCTTGGGTTATCTACGATCGGGCATGACCACGCGCCGCCCTGCCCCGCCCGCCATCACCCTTGACGTCCTGCCCGCCAGCTTCGGCGACGCGCTGCTGCTGCGCTGTCCGGTCGGCAAGCGGACCTGGACGCTGCTGATGGACACCGGCCCGGACGAGACCTGGCCGGCGCTGAGGAAGCGTCTGATGACCTTGCCGCTGCAGGCCGACGGCACGCGCTGGATCGACCTGCTGGTGGTCAGCCACATCGACCACGACCACATCGGCAGCGTCGCCAAGATGCTCGACGACCGCGAGCTGGCGCTGGCCTTCGGCGATGTCTGGTTCAACGCCCCGCCGAACCTGCCGCGACCGCGCGGGGCGGTCGAAGGGGCTGCCCTGGCCCGGCTGCTCGGCTCGGGTCGGCCGGGCTTGCCGTGGAACCGCACCTGGGCGGGGCAGCCGGTGGTGACGCCGGCGATCGGCGGCGGCGTGCAGCTGGGCGGCAAGGGCCTGCCGACGCTGACGCTGCTGTCGCCGTCGCCGGACCGGCTGACGCGGCTGTGGCCGGCCTGGGAAGCCGAACTGGCCAAGGTGGCGGCCCGCACGGCCGAGACACCGGCGAGCAAGGCCGGACCGCCTGCGGCGGTGACGCCCTTGCCGAACGACCTGGCCACGCTGGCGGCCCGCCGCACGCCCAACGACGCGTCGGCGCCGAACGGGTCGAGCATCGCCTTCCTGCTGGAACACCAGGGCGCCTCGGTTCTGCTGGGCGCCGATGCGGTGCCCGGAACGATGGAACCGGCGCTGGACGCGCTGCTGAAACGCCGCGGCCTGGAACGGCTGGCGGTCGACGCGATCAAGCTCAGCCACCACGGCAGCCGCGCCAACGTGACCGCCGCGTTGCTGTCGAAGCTGGACAGCCCGAACGCGATCGTCAGCACCGACAACAAGATCTTCAACCACCCGGACGACGAGGCGCTGGCGCGGGTCGTCACGGCGCGCGCCGGCCAGCCGCTGACGCTCTGGTTCAACCACGACACACCACGCAACCGCCGCTGGGACGAACCCGCGCTGAAGGCTGCACACGGCCACGCGACGGTCTACCCGGGCGCGCCGGGAACGGGCGTGACGCTGACGTTGCCGCGCCGCTGAAGCGCTGCGGTCGGTCGCCGGATCCGTCAGTCGCCCATTTCCGTCACTCGCCCAGTTCCACCACGCCCGCCAGCTTGACGCCGTCGAGCCAGTGCGGTCGTTCATGGTCGGCGATGACCCAGCAGCGGTCGGTCCGCCCGGACGCCTCGGCCAGCAGGTCGGCGACCAGCCGGCAGGAGCGCGCATCCAGCGCGGCGAAGGGCTGGTCGAGCAGCGTCAGCGGCGCACCCGCCAGCGCGGCCACGGCAATGCCGAGCTTGCGGCGGCTGCCGGTCGACAGCATGTATTTGGGCTTGTCGAGATGCGGGGTCAGGCCGAGGCGTTCGGCCAGCGCCTCGATCGCCTGTGGCGACACGTCCGAACCCTGTTCGGCCAACCGGGCGACGAGCCAGGCACGCGCCACCTGCTCGTCGCTGGCCGGGTCGGACGGCTGCGGGAAACAGGCCCGCGCCGGACGGCCCACCAGCGCACCGGCGAACGGCGCCAGCTCGCCCGCGAGCAGACGCAGCAGGGTGGTCTTGCCACGTCCCTCGCCGCCGCGCAGCAGCGTGAGGCCGGGCATCAGCCGGAAGCAGAGGCCCGGGTTCAAGGGACGACCCGGGTCACCCGGATGTGCCCAGCGGAGTTGTTGACCTTCGATCACAGTGGTCCCATCACGAGGTTGCGCCCTGCCGCCTTGGCGGCGTAGAGGGCCTTGTCGGCGCGTTTGAGCAAGTCGCCGATGTCCTGCACCGATTCATCCATCGTCGAGACGCCTGCACTGACGGTGTAGTGCAGGCGCCGGCCCTCGAAGGTCACGTGGGCCTCGGTGACCGCCTTGCGCAGCCGCTCGGCCACGCCGAGCGCGGCGCCCAGTGCCGTCGACGGCAGCAGCACCGCGAACTCCTCGCCGCCGATGCGGGCGACGACGTCGACCTGGCGGAAGGTGCGCGTCAGCAGGCCAGCCAGGCTGCACAGCACCGCGTCGCCGGCGGCATGGCCGTGGCGGTCGTTGATGCGCTTGAAGTGGTCGGCGTCGAACATCACCAGCGACAGCGGCCGGGGCATGCGGCGCCAGCGCATCAGCTCCAGCTCGGCCGCGTCGAAGAAGGTGCGGCGGTTGGCGATGCCGGTCAGGTGGTCGCAGGCGCTCTCGCGGCGATGCGCCTCCATCGACTCGCGCTGGTCGCTGATGTCGCGGATCACCAGCGTGTAGCGGCTGCCCGGCCGCTGCGGCACCAGCAGCACGCTGCCCCAGTAGCGCGTGCCGTCGTCGCGCTGCAACCAGCCTTCGTCGAGGCTCCAGCCGTTCAGGTCGGCCTCGCGCAGCCGGTCGGTGACGCGGTCGACGGTGATCGCCCCGTCGGCGTAGAGCTCGGCCAGCGAACGGCCGATGCGCGCCGCCGGGTCGTGGCCCAGGCCGGTGTCGCCGTCACGGTCCCAGTCGACCAGCCGGCCGTCGGCATCGACGACCGCCATCGCCCGGCCCCGCACACCGGCGCGCACCGCCTGCGACCAGGCCTCGTGGCGCTGGCGCAGCAGTTCGCGGCGGACCTGGGCGGTGATGTCCTTGATGACGGCGACCAGCCAGCCGTGGCCGATCTTCTTGATCGCCAGCGTCAGGAACTGCGACTCGGTGCGGTGCGGCGGCGCGGCGTCGATCTCCAGCCGCAGGCCGTCGCAGACCATGCCGTCCGGCGCCTGGCTGGCCAGCACCTGGGCCCGCAGACTGGGCAACAGGCCTTCGAGCAGCAGGTAGAAATTGTCCAGCCGGGACTGCGGCGCCAGCGGCAGCAGCAGCTGCGCGGCCATCGAGTTGATCAGCGCGATGCGGCCGTCCTCGTCGAAGCGCACCAGGCCGGTCGGCGCGGCATAGAGCAGTTCGAGCAGCGGGTTGCCGGACTCGCTGTCCGCGAGCCCCGTGGCCAGCATCAGGTCGTCCATCAGGCAAGCCGGCGGATGACGACGTAGCGGGCGGCGGCCCCGGGCGCGCCGGCCGGCGCGAGCAGGCGCAGGTGGACCGGCACCGGCCGCACCTTCCAGGTCAGCACGTAGTCGATCACGTCGTCGAGCGGCCGGTCGGCGGTGACGCTGTCCTCGAAGCGTTGCGCCACGAGGTAGTTGTTCATGCACTGCGCGATGTGGGTGAACAGCGGCTGGCCGATCACGCGGGCCACGTCCAGGCCGGTGGCGGCGCTTTCCCAGCGGTTGTAGCGGCTGATGGCGCCTGCGGCATCGAAGCCGATGACGCCGAAGTCCAGCCGGTCCAGGCCGGCATCGTCCAGGGCTTCGAGCCGGGCGTGCAGGTCGGGGGCGTCGAAGGTCGGATCAGGGAGGGCGGCGAGCGACATGTCGGCTTCTGGTGGGCAATCAGGCAAGCCGCAATTGTCGAGTCGTCACCCCTGCGCACAGGGGGTGATTCGGTTCAGAAAGTCGGGCGGGGCGGGCTTGTTGCCGGAAGCAGGCCCTGTCGAGATGAGCGACTTATCACGCTCGGCACGTTTTTTCGCGCTCGGGTCAGGCGCCGGCCTGCGGGCTGAGCCGATAGCCGAAGCGCGCCGGCAGGCTGGCGCTGTCGATCTCGGCCGGCTGCCACAGGCCGGCCAGCACGGCGTCGGCGGCGGCGTCCATGTCGGCCGAGCGGACCAGGCCGAGGCCGCGCGGGGTCTCCAGGTAGAGCCGGCCGGCCTCGTCGACCCAGCAGGCGCCGGGCGTGTCGATGTGGCGTCCGGTGTGGTCGGCCAGCTCGAAGCCGCCGGCCTCGTCGCGCCGCACGCCGATCACCAGCGGCGTGCGTTCAAGCTCGACATAGACCCGCTGCGGGCCGTTCTGGAAGTACCAGCAACCGTCGGCATCGGCTTCGTAGTTGCGGCCGATGAACTCGCGCAGCTTGTCGTGCACGACCCGGCTGCCCTTGGCCTGCGGGAAGGGCCCGGCGGCCTGGGTGCGGTCGTCGCGCATGTACCAGTCGCCGCGCGCGTCGAGCGCCAGCCAGCCCCGGCAGGCCGGCACGTTCGGCCACTTGCGCAGCGCTGCCTTGACGATGTCGTCCATCGCGCGATGCTGCCTCAGGCGGGGGCGGCGAGCCAGTCCTGCACACGCGCCGGCAGGTCCAGCACATGGCCCGGGAAGGCGCCGACCGCGAAGCCGACATGGCCGCCTTCAGGCGGTTGCCAGAGCTGCACATGCCCCCCTGCCGGCGGCACGCGCGGCAGGCTGGCGGCGGGCACGAAGGGGTCGTTCAGCGCGTGCACCAGCAGGCTGGGCACGCGGATGTCGCCCAGCGCCGGCAGGGCCGAGGCGCGGCGCCAGTAGTCGTCGGCATCGCGGTAGCCGTGCAGCGGGCCGGTGAAGACGTCGTCGAAGGCGTGCAGCGTCTGCGCGGCCAGCAGGCGCTCGCGGTCGAACAGGCCCGGATGCTGGTCCAGCTTGGCGAGCGCCTTCGGCTTCATCGTGCGCAGGAACATCGGCGTGTAGACGCGCCGGGCGAAGCCGCGCCCGAGCGCATGGCCACCGGCCGCCAGGTCGATCGGCGAGCAGATCGCCGCCAGCGAGCGCACGACCGCGCCGGCCGCATGGCCCTGCTCCTCGGCCCAGCGCAGCAGCGCGTTGCCGCCCAGCGAGATGCCCACGGCATGCAGGGGACCGGCATGGCGGGCGCGGACCTGGTCGAGCATCCAGCCGATCTCGACGTGGTCGCCCGAATGGTAGGCGCGCGGCGCCAGGTTCAGCTCGCCCGAACAGCCGCGGAAGTGCGGCAGCACGAAGCCCCAGCCGCGTCGCCGGGCCAGGTCGGCATGGGCCTGGACGTACTGGCTGTCGCGGCTGCCTTCAAGGCCGTGGAACATCACCAGCAGCGGTGCGTCGGGCGCCAGCGGCTGGCCATCGTCGCGCCAGTCGGCGTCGACGAAATCGCCGTCGGGCGTGGTCCAGCGTTCACGCCGGAAGCGCGGCGGCTGAGCCGGATCGACATGGTGGCGGGCGACGCGGGCCGACCAGATCGTCTGCAGGTGGCCGCCGGGCAGCCACGCCGGCGCGCGGTAGCTCAACGGGCGCTGGACCGGCACTGGCCTCAATGCAGCGTCGTCGACGACTCGACGTATTCCTGCAGCTCGGCCGGCGTGCCCGGGCTGGCGTGGTGGACCAGCATGCGCCAGCCGTGCGGCGTCTTGACGTAGACGTTGGTGCACAGCGCATAGCCGCTGCGCGGACCTTCCTCGGTCTGCACGCGGACTTCCTCCAGCACATGGTGGACGGCGGTGCCGCCCAGCGTGATGCGCCGGACCTGGGCCGGGCGGGCGTCGATGCCGCCTTGCGAGAACAGCTCCTCGAAGCTGGCGCGGATCGCCGGTGCGCCGATCAGGCGCGGACCGCCCGGGTGGACGCAGGCGATCTCCTCCTCGTCCGACCAGAGCGACATCAGCCGTTCGAGGTCACCCTGCTGCAGGCTCTCGTAGAACGAGACCTCGAGATCGTCGGGCGTGGCCATCAGCGCGGCTTGCAGGGGCTTGGTCTGGCTCATGGCGGCCTCGTCAGCGTCAACGGAACACGACGGTCTTGCGGCCGTTGAGCAGCACGCGGTGCTCGACATGCCAGCGCACCGCCCGGGCCAGCACGACACATTCGACGTCGCGGCCCACGGCGGTGTAGTCCTCGGGACTGAGCGTGTGGTCCACGCGCTCGACGTCCTGCTCGATGATCGGCCCCTCGTCGAGATCGGCGGTGACGTAGTGCGCCGTCGCCCCGATCAGCTTGACGCCACGCTGGTGGGCCTGGAAGTACGGCTTCGCGCCCTTGAAGCTGGGCAGGAAGCTGTGGTGGATGTTGATCGCCCGGCCGGCCAGGAAGTGGCAGAAGTCCTCGCTGAGGATCTGCATGTAGCGGGCCAGCACGAGCAGGTCGACCTGCTCGCGTTCGCAGATCGCCTCGACCTCGCGTTCCTGCGCCCGCTTGACCTCGGCGCCGGAGCCGGCCTTCAGCGGCAGGTGGTGGAACGGCACGCCGTAGCTGTCGGCCAGCGCGGCGAAGTCGGGGTGGTTGGAGACGATCGCCGGGATGTCGATCGCCAGCTGGCCGCTCTTCCAGCGGAACAGCAGGTCGTTGAGGCAGTGGCCGTGCTGGCTGACCATCAGCAGCACGCGCGGACGTCGCGCCAGGCTGTGCACGCGGGCGTCCATGCTGAACTGGGCGCGCATCGGGCCGAACAGCTTCTCGAGCGTGTGCGCGTCGGCGAGATGCTCGGGCGCCTCGAAATGGACCCGCATGAAGAACAGGCCGGTGGCGTCGTCGCCGAGCACATCGCCGAACTGCTGCGAGTCGATGATGTTGCAGCCGGCCTGGTACAGGAGGCCGGAGACCGCATGCACGATGCCCTTGACGTCGGGGCAGGAAAGGGTGAGGACGAACTGGGCGGAGACAGGCAAGGACATGCGCGAGATTCTACGCAGCGCCCCTGGCGGGACCCCCTCCTAGAATCGGGTGGCACCCGAGCAGCCCATGCCCAACGCCAGAGATTCCCGAGATTCCAGCTCCGACCCGTCGCCTTCGAACCCTGGCCAGGACCGGGCTGCCGAACTCGCCGCCCTGCTCTCGCGCGTCGCCCTGCACGATCGCCGCGCCTTCCAGACGCTCTACGAACGCAGCAGTTCGCATCTGTTCGCCGTCGTGCTGCGTATCCAGAAGAACCGCGCGCTGGCCGAGGATGTGCTGCAGGAGGTCTACGTCAACATCTGGCGCAGCGCCGCCAGCTACGACGCCCACCGGTCCCAGGCCCTGACCTGGATGACCAGCGTGGCCCGCAACCGGGCCATCGACAGCCTGCGGCGGCGCCAGGCCGAACCCGACACCGTGTCGAGCCAGGTCTGGCTGGGCGACGGTGACCCCGACAACGACGACATGCTGGAACGACTCCCGAGCGACGAGCCCGGCCCCGAACAACTGCTGGCCGAGGCCGCCCAGGCGCAGTCCATCCAGGGCTGCATGGGCCAGCTCAGCGCCGAACAGCAGCAGAGCCTGGCGCTCGCCTTCTACCAGGGCCTGAGCCATGCCGAAGTGGCCGACCACCTGAGCCAGCCGCTGGGCACCGTCAAGAGCTGGCTGCGGCGCGGGCTGCAGGCACTCAAGGGCTGTCTGGACCGGCTGGGCGTGCGTCCCGGCGCGGCGGCGGGGGGCTGAGGCATGGACTACAGCCGTCCCGCCTTGGCCGACCGCCTGGCCGCCGACTACGTCGTCGGCACGCTGCGCGGCGGCGCCCGGCGTCGCTTCGAGGCGCTGCTGCCGGCCCATCCGGTGCTGCGCAACGCCGTCCGCGCCTGGCAGGTCCGCCTGATGCCGCTGGCGCAGGCGGTTCCGCCGGTGACACCGCCGGCGCGGGTCTGGGTCTCGATCGAGCAGCACCTCTTCGGCGCCCGTCGACGCGCGACGGCCGATGCGCCGGCCGCGTCGGTCGGGCAGGTCGTGCAGCGCTGGTGGCAACGCCTGGGCCTGTGGCAGGGCCTGAGCGCGGCGGCCAGCGTTGCCGCGATCGGCCTGGCCGTGGCGCTGAGCCTGCCCGCGCCGGTACAGCCGCCGATCGTCGTGGTGCTGTCACCGAACCAGAGCCAGACCCGCTTCGTCGCCAGCGTCAGCGCCGATGGCCGCAGCCTCGTGCTCAAGCCGATCGACGGCGCCACGCTGACGGCCAGCCAGGCCTACGAGCTGTGGGCACTGCCGCCGAGTGGCGCGCCCCGTTCGCTCGGCCTGGTCTCCGCGCAGGGCGGCACGACGGTGCAGCGCGCCCGCCTGCTGCAGGACACGGCCGCCTTCGCCGTCAGCATCGAGCCGCCGGGCGGATCACCCACCGGGGCGCCCACCGGACCGGTGGTGGCGGTCGGCAAGATCGACAGCTGACGAGGGAACTGCCGAGGAAAAAGGAAAAGGCCCTTGCGGGCCTTTTCTTTCGTCCGATCGAGCCTTGCGGCGATCAGACCGTGGCGGTGGCGTTGGGCGTCACCGTCGGGTTGCTCGGGCCACCCGGCGGACGGGAAGCCGGCGGCACCCAGTCCTTCGGCGGACGCGGCTCGCGGCCGTTCATGATGTCCTCGATCTGGTCGGCGTCGATCGTTTCCCAGTCCAGCAGCGCACGCGCCATCGTGTGCATCTTGTCCTGGTGGTTCTCGATCAGTCGACGCGCCAGCTGGTACTGGGTGTCGATGATCTTGCGGATCTCCTTGTCGACCTTCTGCATCGTCTCTTCCGAGACGTTGACCTGCTTGGTGATCGAGCGGCCGATGAAGACCTCGCCCTCGTTCTCGGCATAGACCATCGGACCGAGTTCCTCGGTCATGCCGTAGCGGGTGACCATGTCGCGGGCGATCTGGGTCGCACGCTCGAAGTCGTTGCTGGCGCCGGTGGTCATCTGGTTCATGAAGACCTCTTCGGCGATCCGGCCGCCGAACAGCACCGAGATGGTCGAGAGCATGCGCTCCTTGTCCATGCTGTAGCGGTCGCCTTCGGGCAGCTGCATCGTCACGCCCAGCGCACGGCCGCGCGGAATGATGGTGACCTTGTGGACCGGATCGGTCTTGGGCAGCAGGCGAGCCACCAGCGCATGACCGGCCTCGTGGTACGCGGTGTTCTTGCGTTCCTCCTCCGGCATGATCATCGACTTGCGCTCGGGGCCCATCATGATCTTGTCCTTGGCCTTCTCGAAGTCGACCATCTCGACGACCCGGCCGTTGCGGCGGGCGGCGAACAGGGCGGCCTCGTTGACCAGGTTGGCCAGATCGGCACCCGAGAAGCCCGGCGTGCCCCGCGCGAGGATGTCGGCGCGGATGTCCTGGCCCACCGGCACCTTGCGCATGTGAACGTTGAGGATCTGCTCGCGGCCACGCACGTCGGGCAGCGTCACGTAGACCTGGCGGTCGAAGCGGCCGGGGCGCAGCAGCGCGGGGTCGAGGATGTCCGGGCGGTTCGTGGCCGCTACGACGATGACGCCGAGGTTGGTCTCGAAGCCGTCCATCTCGACCAGCATCTGGTTCAGCGTCTGTTCGCGCTCGTCGTTGCCACCGCCGAGGCCGGCGCCGCGATGGCGGCCGACCGCGTCGATCTCGTCGACGAAGATGATGCAGGGCGAGTTCTTCTTGGCCTGCTCGAACATGTCGCGCACGCGGGCCGCGCCCACGCCGACGAACATCTCGACGAAGTCGGAACCGGAGATCGAGAAGAACGGCACCTTCGCTTCACCGGCGATCGACTTCGCCAGCAGCGTCTTGCCGGTGCCCGGAGGGCCGACCATCAGCACGCCACGCGGGATACGGCCGCCGAGCTTCTGGAACTTCTGCGGGTCCTTCAGGAAATCGACCAGTTCCTTGACCTCTTCCTTGGCCTCGTCGCAGCCGGCCACGTCGGCGAAGGTCACCGAGTTGTTGCTCTCGTCGAGCATCCGGGCGCGGCTCTTGCCAAAGCTGAAGGCGCCGCCCTTGCCGCCGCCTTGCATCTGGCGCATGAAGTAGACCCACACGCCGATCAGCAGCAGCATCGGGCCCCACGAGATCAGCAGGCTGGTCAGCAGCGAGGGCTCGTCACGCGGCTTGACGCGGAACTTGACGCCGTTGTTGATCAGGTCACCGACCAGGCCACGATCCAGGTAGGTCGCGGTGGTGCGGATGCGCTTGTCGTCGGTGGTCAGGGCTTCGATGTCGGCGCCGCCAGGGTTCTCCTGCAGCACCACCTCGCGGATCCGCTTGGCGCGGACCTCTTCGAGGAACTCCGAATACCCGATCTGGTTGCCCGCGGTCGACGTGCGGTCGAACTGCTTGAACACGGTGAACAGCACCAGGGCGATCACCAACCACACAGCGACTTTGGAGAACCATTGATTGTTCACCGCGGCTCCTTCTAACGTTCATGAAGACCCATCTGGGTCATGCGGCCGGGGCCGAATCGGACTGCGATTGACGCGGTAGCTTCAATTGATTCTAGTGCAGCCCCTACACCTGAACCGGCTCGAAACACCTTGGAGCAGACCCGGCAAATTCAAGCTTCGTGCACTGTCGCACCGGTTCGGGGTGTGTGTCTGACCCCGGTCAGGAAGTTTTGAGACCGATGCCCACCAGAAAGGTTTCAGAAGACTTGTCGCGCGACGCCTTGGGCTTGATCGCCTTGACGACCCGGAAGGACTGCCGGAACGTGTCGACCAGCTGGCTGTAGCCGCTGCCGTGGAAGACCTTGCACACCAGCGCGCCCTGCGGACGCAGGTGGGCCTGGGCGAAATCGATCGCCAGCTCGACGAGGTGGGCGATGCGGGCGGCGTCCGAGACCTCGATGCCCGACAGGTTCGGCGCCATGTCGGAGACCACCACGTCGACCGGACGGCCGGCGAGCAGGTCGACCAGCTGCTGCAGCACGGCGTCCTCGCGGAAGTCGCCCTGGATGAAGCTGACGCCCTCGATCGGCTCCATCGGCAGCAGGTCCAGGCTGATGATGGCGCCGTTCAGCGCCCCCACCGCCGCACCGCCGGTGCCCGCCTCCTTCGGCGCGAAACGGCGCCGCACGTACTGGCTCCACGCGCCAGGCGTGGCGCCCAGGTCGACGACCACCTGGCCCGGCCGGATCAGGCCCAGCGTCTCGTCGATCTCCTTGAGCTTGTAGGCGGCGCGGGCGCGATAGCCCTCCTTCTGCGCCAGCCGGACCCAGGGGTCGTTGACGTGGTCGTTGAGCCAAGCCTTGTTGACCTTCTTGCTTTTCGTGTTGATCTTCATGTCGCACCGATAATAGGAGCATGCCCGCGATTCAACTGACCCCCGCCCAGCGCAAGGAACACCGCGCTGCGGCCCACCACCTCGACCCGGTCGTCATGATCGGGGGCGAGGGCCTCACGCCCGCCGTCCTGAAGGAGGCCGAGGCCGCCTTGAAGGCGCACGGCCTCATCAAGATCCGGGTCTTCAGCGACGACCGGGTCGCCCGCGAAGCGTTGCTCGCGACGCTGGCCGACCAGCTCGACGCGGCGCCGATCCAGCACATCGGCAAGTTGCTGGTGCTGTGGAAGCCGGTCGAGCAGAAGGCCGCGCCGGTCGTGGCCGACGACAGCCGCCGTCCCGGCCCGCGGGTCGTCAAGATCCTGAAGTTCTCGAAGAGCGGCTCGCAGCGCGCGCAGGTCAAGAAGCTGACCGTACTGGGCAACGAGCGGATCTCAGCCGGCGGTCTCGTCAAGCGCGCCAAGAAGCGCGCGGCCAGCAGCAAGAAACGTTCGCTGGGCGAATGACGCCGGGACCGATCCGGTCCCCTCGACCTCACCGGCGGCCTCGAGCCGCCGGTTCCGCTTTCAGCCGCCGGGGCGCCGCTGCGTCGCGGTTCCGCGCCAGACCAGCGCCAGCAGCATGACGCCCTTGGCCAGGTACAGCAGGCTCGACGCGCCGTGCAGCGTCCCGAAGCTGTACATGCCCTGACCCGCGCGTGCCGACGCCATCATCGGCTGCAGCGCGAAATAGCCGAGCACGGTGCAGAACAGCGCACCGAGCACCAGCAGCAGCTCGGTCGAGATCCGCGAGCCCTCGCCGGCCTCGGCGCGCTGCTGGGCCAGCTTGCGGTGGACCATGAACAGCAGCATCGCCAGTCCGAGCGACAGCTGCGCCTCGATCCGGAAACAGGCGCCGGCCAGCTGACCGGCCAGCGGGCGTTCAAGCACCTGGAAGGCGACCGGCGCGGTCACCCCGCCAAGCGTGACGACCAGACCGAGCCAGAGCGCGGCCAGCAGCTTCGCGAAACGCGCCAGCATTGCGGCGCTCAGATGTAGCGGACCTCGACGACCTCGTAGCGGCGCACGCCGCCCGGGGCCTGGACTTCCGCCGTGTCGCCGGCTTCCTTGCCGATCAGCGCGCGCGCGATCGGCGAGCCGACCGAGATGCGGCCCTGCTTCAGGTCGGCCTCGTCCTCGCCGACGATCTGGTAGGTGACGGCGTCGCCGCTCTCCTCTTCCTCCAGCTCGACGGTCGAGCCGAACACCACCTTGCCGCCAGCGTTCAGCGCGGCCGGGTCGATGATCTGGGCCTGCGCCAGCTTGCTCTCGATCTCGAGGATGCGGCCTTCGATGAAGCCCTGCTTGTCCTTGGCCGCGTCGTACTCGGCGTTCTCGGACAGGTCACCCTGGGCACGGGCTTCGGCAATGGCGTTGACGACGGCCGGACGCTCGACGGTCTTCAGGCGCTGCAGCTCCTGCTTGAGCAGTTCGGCGCCGCGCTTGGTCAGGGGAATGGTGGCCATGATGGGTCGGTCGGGTGCGATCGGGGTCGATCGTTGCGGGTTCTTCGGAGTGCCAAAAAACGCGCCGCCGCGGCCTGTCCCCGAAGGGAGCGCGCCGCGGCGGCGTATGAAGCGGCAGTTTAGGCCAGCTGGGCGTGCATTTCCTGCACCGAGATGACCGACAGGCCAGCCTGGTGCTTGAGCGCCTCGGTGGCGGCCTCGCAGCCGGCCATCGTGGTGTAGTAGGTCACGCGGTTGGCCAGCGCGGCGGTGCGGATGTAGCGCGAGTCGGCGATCGCCGTGCGGGTCTCGTCGACGGTCGTGAACACCAGCTGGATCTCGCCGGCCTTGATCATGTCGGCGATGTGCGGGCGGCCGTCCTTGACCTTGTTGACGACCTTCACCGGGATGCCGCCGGCGCTGATCGCCGCCGCCGTGCCCTTGGTCGCGACGATCGCGTAGCCCAGCGCGTGCAGGTCACGCGCCACGCCGACGGCGCGGGCGTGTTCGCTGGCCTTGACCGAGATCACCACGGTGCCCTTGGTCGGCAGGCGGGAGCCGGCGCCGAGCTGGCTCTTGAGCATGGCCTCGCCGAAGGTGGTGCCCACGCCCATGACCTCGCCGGTCGACCGCATTTCCGGGCCGAGGATCGGGTCCACGCCGGGGAACTTGTTGAACGGGAAGACGGCTTCCTTGACGCTGAAGTACGGCGGCACGACCTCGCGCGGCGTGCGGCCGTCCGGGCCCTTCTGGTCGGCCAGGCGCTGGCCGGCCATGCAGCGCGCGGCGATCTTGGCCAGCGGCTGGCCGGTCGCCTTCGACACGTAGGGCACCGTGCGCGAGGCGCGCGGGTTCACTTCGAGCACATAGACGGTGCAGGCGTCGAGGCCGCGCGTGACGTCGCCCTGGATCGCGAACTGCACGTTCATCAGGCCGACGACCTTCAGGGCCTTGGCCATCAGCGCGGTCTGGCGGCGCAGCTCGTCCTGCAGCGCGGCCGACAGCGTGTAGGGCGGCAGCGAACAGGCCGAGTCGCCGGAGTGGACACCGGCCTGCTCGATGTGTTCCATGATCCCGCCGATCATGACGTCGGTGCCGTCGCTGATGCAGTCAACGTCGACCTCGACGGCGTCGTCGAGGAAGCGGTCCAGCAGCACCGGCGACTTCTCGGACACGCGCACGGCCTCGCGCATGTAGCGCTCGAGGTCCTTGTCGCCGTGCACGATCTCCATCGCGCGGCCGCCGAGCACGTAGCTCGGGCGCACCACCAGCGGGTAGCCGATCTCGTTGGCCAGCGTCAGCGCGGCTTCCTCGGTGCGCGCGGTCCGGTTCGGCGGCTGGCGCAGGCCGAGCGTGTGCAGCAGCTGCTGGAAGCGCTCGCGATCCTCGGCGATGTCGATCGAATCGGGCGTCGTGCCGATGATGGGCACGCCGTTGGCTTCGAGGTCCAGCGCCAGCTTCAGCGGCGTCTGGCCGCCGTACTGGACGATCACGCCGACCGGCTGTTCCTTGGCGACGATCTCGAGCACGTCCTCCAGCGTCACCGGCTCGAAGTAGAGCCGGTCGCTGGTGTCGTAGTCGGTCGAGACCGTCTCCGGGTTGCAGTTGACCATGATGGTCTCGTAGCCGTCCTCGCGCATGGCGAGGGCGGCGTGGACGCAGCAGTAGTCGAACTCGATGCCCTGGCCGATGCGGTTCGGGCCACCGCCCAGCACCATGATCTTGCGGCGGCTGGTCGGCTCGGCCTCGCACTCGCCGTCGACGTTCTCGTAGCACGAGTACATGTAGGCGGTCTGCGTGGCGAACTCGGCCGCGCAGGTGTCGACGCGCTTGTAGACCGGGCGCACGCCCAGCGCATGGCGAGCCTGGCGCACGGCATGCTGGTTCGTGCCCAGCAGCTTGGCGAGGCGACGGTCCGAGAAGCCCTTCTTCTTCAGGTAGCGCAGCTCGTCGGCCGACAGGCTCTCGACGCTGCGGCCCTTCAGCTGGCCCTCGGTGACGACGATCTGCTCGATCTGCGCCAGGAACCACGGATCGATCGCGGTCTCCTCGAAGATCTCGTCGAGCGTCATGCCGATGCGGAAGGCGTCGGCCACGAACAGGATGCGCTCGGGGCCGGGCTCGCCGATCTCCTCGATGATCTCGTCGCGATCGCGGCTGCGTTCGGTCAGGCCGTCAATGCCGGTCTCCAGACCGCGCAGCGCCTTCTGCAGGCTTTCCTGGAAGGTGCGGCCCATCGCCATGACCTCGCCGACCGACTTCATCTGCGTCGTCAGGTGCGGGTCGGCGGCCGGGAACTTCTCGAAGGCAAAGCGCGGGATCTTGGTGACGACGTAGTCGATCGACGGCTCGAACGAGGCCGGCGTCGCGCCGCCGGTGATGTCGTTGCGCAGCTCGTCGAGCGTGTAGCCGACGGCCAGCTTGGCGGCGATCTTGGCGATCGGGAAGCCGGTCGCCTTCGAGGCCAGCGCCGATGAACGCGAGACACGCGGGTTCATCTCGATGACGACCATGCGGCCGTCGCGCGGGTTGATCGAGAACTGCACGTTCGAGCCGCCGGTGTCGACGCCGATCTCGCGCAGGATCGCGATCGAGGCGTTGCGCAGCAGCTGGTACTCGCGGTCGGTCAGCGTCTGGGCCGGCGCCACGGTGATCGAGTCACCGGTGTGGATGCCCATCGGGTCGAGGTTCTCGATCGAGCAGACGATGATGCAGTTGTCCGCCTTGTCGCGGACGACCTCCATCTCGTATTCCTTCCAGCCGATCAGCGATTCCTCGATGAGCAGCTCGTTGGTCGGCGAGAGGTCGAGGCCGCGCTTGCAGATCTCCTCGAATTCCTCGGGGTTGTAGGCGATGCCGCCGCCGGTGCCGCCGAGCGTGAAGCTCGGGCGGATGACCATCGGGAAACCGCTGCCGCCAATCTCCGCCTGGATCGCCTTCTGGACGGCCCAGGCGTCTTCCATCGAGTGCGCGATGCCGGACTTGGCCGAGCCGAGTCCGATCTTGGTCATCGCGTCCTTGAACTTCAGGCGGTCCTCGGCCTTCTCGATCGCGTGTTCGTTGGCGCCGATCATCTCGACGCCGTACTTCGCCAGCACGCCGTGCTTGTGCAGGTCGAGCGCGCAGTTCAGCGCGGTCTGGCCGCCCATCGTCGGCAGGATCGCGTCGGGGCGTTCCTTGGCGATGATCTTCTCGACCACCTGCCAGGTGATCGGCTCGATGTAGGTGACGTCGGCCGTGGCCGGGTCCGTCATGATCGTCGCCGGGTTGCTGTTGACCAGCACGACCTTGTAGCCCTCTTCGCGCAGCGCCTTGCAGGCCTGGGCGCCGGAGTAGTCGAACTCGCAGGCCTGGCCGATGATGATCGGGCCGGCGCCGATGATGAGGATGGTCTTCAGGTCGCTGCGCTTAGGCATTCGTCTTCTCCTTCTTGTCGTTCTGGGCCATCAGCGCGGTGAAGCGATCGAACAGGTAGGCGATGTCGTGGGGGCCGGGCGAGGCTTCCGGGTGGCCCTGGAAGCAGAACGCGGGCTTGTCGGTGCGGGCCAGGCCCTGCAGCGTGCCGTCGAACAGGCTGACGTGGGTCGGGCGCAGGTTGGCCGGCAGGCTGGCGGCGTCGACCGCGAAGCCGTGGTTCTGGCTGGTGATCGAGACGCGGCCGTCGTCGAGGTCCTTGACCGGATGGTTCGCGCCGTGGTGGCCGAACTTCATCTTGAAGGTCTTCGCGCCCGAGGCCAGCGCCATGATCTGGTGGCCCAGGCAGATGCCGAAGGTCGGGATGCCGCTGTCGATCAGCGTGCGCGCCGCGGCGATCGCGTAGTCGCAGGGCTCCGGGTCGCCAGGGCCGTTGGACAGGAAGATGCCGTCGGGCTGGTGCGCCAGCACGGTGGCGGCGGGCGTCCTGGCCGGCACCACCGTCACGCGGCAGCCGCGTTCGGCCAGCATGCGCAGGATGTTGTTCTTGACGCCGAAGTCGTAGGCGACGACGTGGAAGCGCGGCGCGGTCTGCTGGCCGAAGCCGGGCTGGCCGTCGGCACCGGACAGGCGCCACTCGGTCTCGGTCCACTCGACCGGCTCGGTGCGGCTGACGACCTGGGCCAGGTCCAGGCCGGCCATGCTGGGCGCCGAACGGGCGGCGGCGACGGCGGCGTCGCGGTGAGCCTGGGTGATCTCGGTGCCGGCGGCGAAGGCGACGATCGTGCCGTTCTGGGCACCGTGGGTGCGCAGCAGGCGGGTCAGCTTGCGCGTGTCGATGTCGGCGATCGCGACGGTGCCTTCGGCCACGAGGTACTCGGTCAGCGTGACCGACTGGCGGAAGTTCGACGAGCGAACCGGCAGGTCCTTGATGATCAGACCGGCGGCATGGACTTTCGAGGCTTCGACATCCTGCGGGTTGACGCCGTAGTTGCCGATGTGCGGATACGTCAGCGTGACGATCTGCCGGCAGTAGCTCGGGTCGGTGAGGATTTCCTGATAGCCGGTGAGCGCGGTGTTGAACACCACCTCACCCACCGTCTGACCGGCAGCGCCGATCGAGGTGCCTTGAAAGACCGTGCCGTCTGCGAGTGCGAGAAGAGCGGGGGGCAGGACGGGCAGCACGGGTTCTCCGATAGGTGGACGCTCGCCCGACGCGTACCGGTGCGGCTCGACCCGTCCCGCGAGGGACGCGTCAGGCACAGCACTGGGGGTGGGTCGCAACACGATCCGGGCCGGCCGCGACACCCCTGATCCGGGGAGCCACGACGACCCGGACGGGCCGGGCGGCGTTGTTGGCAGACAAACCGTGAAAGTATAACGTCTGCGGGTTTTCCCGCCGCCTGATCCCGGTGCGCCGGAGGGCTGTTGGCGGTCTCGATCAGGCGGTCAGCGCAGCGATCCCGGCCTTGGCGATCTGGGCGTCCTCGGTGGACTTCACGCCGCTGACGCCGATGGCGCCGATGCAGTCGCCGTCGATGATGATGGGCACGCCGCCTTCGAGCAGCGCGTCGACCTCGGGCGCCGTCACGAAGGAGACGCGGCCCTGGTTGATCATCTCCTCGTAGATCCGGCTCTCGCGCCGACCCAGTGCGGCGGTGCGGGCCTTGGCCGGCGCGATGTGCGAGGACAGCGGCGCGGCGCCGTCCAGTCGCTGCAACCACAGCAGGTGGCCGCCGTCGTCGACGATGGCGAAGGTGACGGCCCAGTTGTTCTTGACCGCCTCGGCTTCGGCAGCGGCGGCCATGCGGCGCAGGTCTTCGTGGGTCAGGGCGGAGCGGGTCTTCATGATTCGGGGAGGGTCGCGGACGACCCGTTCGGTTGAGGGAGGGCGCATTCTCTCCGCAAGCCCCTGGACGCCCACGGACGTCGGGATCCCGAGGATTTCCTTCAGGAACCCGGGAACTAGAATCTTTTTTCCGGTGTCTCAGACACCGTCTCAACAACCTTCGGAGGATCCATGACCCCTGACCTGTCGTCCTACACCGGCCAAGTCGGCTCGGGCGCGCTGGGACTGCAACAGCAGCGCGTGCTGCGCAACACCTACGCCTTGCTGGCGCTGTCGATGATCCCGACGGTGCTGGGGGCCTGGGTGGGCGTGACGACCGGCGTGATGGCGGCCATGGGCAACGGCCTGTCGATGGTGCTGTTCCTGGTCGGCGCGTTCGGCTTCATGTTCGCGATCGAGAAGACCAAGGAATCCGGCACCGGCGTGGCCGTGCTGCTGGCCTTCACGTTCTTCATGGGCCTGATGCTGTCGCGCATGCTCGCCACGATCCTGGGCTTCAAGAACGGCAGCTCGCTGATCATGATGGCCTTCGGCGGCACGGCCGGCGTGTTCTTCGCGATGGCGATGCTCGCGACGGTCATCAAGCGTGACCTGACGAACATGGGCAAGTTCCTGTTCGTCGGCGCGGTGGTGGTGCTGATCGCTGGCGTGATCAACATGTTCGTGCAGTCCTCGGCCCTGATGCTGACGCTGTCGGTGATCTGCGTGGGCCTGTTCTCGGCCTTCATGCTCTACGACATCAAGCGCGTGATCGACGGCGGCGAGACGAACTACATCAGCGCGACGCTGGCGATCTACCTGGACATCTACAACGTGTTCCAGAGCCTGCTGGCGATCTTCGGCATCGCTGGCGGTGAACGTGAGTGATCGCTGACCTGGTGACCTGATCCCCTGCGGATCCGGTTCGCCACCGAAGCGACAAGGCCCGGCAATGCCGGGCCTTTTTCATGTCCGGGCGCCTTGGCGCCTGAACAAGAGTCAGTACTCGCTGCCGCCGCCGAAGCTGCCGGGCGCGAGGTTCTCGAACTTGGTCAGCGGACGCAGGAAGGCCAGCTTGACCGTGCCGACCGGGCCGTTGCGCTGCTTGCCGATGATGATCTCGGCGACGCCCGGCTCCTTCGAGTCCTTGTTGTAGTACTCGTCGCGGTAGATGAACATGATCACGTCGGCGTCCTGCTCGATGGCGCCGGATTCGCGCAGGTCGCTCATCATCGGGCGCTTGTCGGTGCGGGTCTCCACCGAGCGGTTGAGCTGCGACAGCGCGATCACCGGGCACTGCAACTCCTTGGCAAGCGCCTTCAGGCCGCGCGAGATCTCGCTGATCTCGGTGGCCCGGTTCTCGCCGCTGGAGGCCGACGAGCCGCTCATCAGCTGCAGGTAGTCCACGATGATCAGACCGAGCTTGCCGCACTGGCGCGCCAGGCGGCGCGAGCGGGCGCGCAGCTCGGTCGGGTTGAGCGCCGGGGTCTCGTCGATGTGCAGGCTGATGTTGCGCAACTGGTCGACCGCCTCGGACAGCCGCCCCCATTCCTCGTCGCGCAGCGCGCCGGTGCGCAGGTGCTGCTGGTCGATGCGACCCAGCGAGCCGACCATCCGCAGCGCCAGCTGGGAGGCGCCCATTTCCATCGAGAACACCAGCACCGGCAGGCCTTCCTTGACCGCCACGTGCTCGCCGATGTTCAGCGCGAAGGCGGTCTTGCCCATCGACGGACGGGCCGCCAGGATGATCAGGTCACCGGGCTGCAGGCCGGCGGTCATGCGGTCAAGGTCGACGAAGCCGGACGGTACGCCGGTCACCTCGCCGGCGCCGTTCTCGGCCAGCTCCTGTACCCGGTCGATCAGCTGGACAACCAGCGATTCCATCGAGTGCATGCCCTGCTTGTTGCGCGACCCTTCTTCGCCGATGCGGAAGATCTTGCCCTCTGCCTCGTCGAGGATGCTCGACACGGCCCGGCCTTGCGGGTTGAACGCGTTGGTCGCGATCTCGTCGCTGGCGGCCACCAGCTTGCGCAGGATCGCCCGCTCGCGAACGATCTCGGCGTAGCGGCGCATGTTCGCGGCGCTCGGCACGCTCTGGGCGAGCGCGTTCAGGTAGGCCAGACCGCCGACCTCCTCGGCCTTGCCGAGGCTGGTCAGCTGCTCGAACACGGTGATGACGTCGGCCGGCTTGTTGGTCGAGATCAGCGCCATGATGGCCGCGTAGATCAGCTTGTGTTCGTAGCGGTAGAAGTCGCTGTCGGTCAGCAGGTCGCCGGCCCGGTCGGACGCGCTGTTGTCGAGCATCAGGCCGCCCAGCACGCTCTGCTCGGCCTCGACCGAGTGCGGCGGGACACGAAGGCGCGCCACCTCGTCATCGGCGCCGCGAGGCAGGGGTGTGGTTCCGGACAGCAGGGCAGACATCGATCGATGATAGGTCGAGGGTTGCGCAGGTCCTGTGGACAGACCTGGGGACAAATCCTGGAAACGCGGGGGAAAAGTGTGGACAGGAAATGAAAGAGGCCGGCATGCGCCGGCCTCTCGGGGCAGTCACGGCTGAAGCAGCCGCGACGCCGTTCCTGGGGACAGGATCAGTCGGTTTCGCCGACGACGGCCACCGTGATGTCGACGACGACATCGTGGTGCAGGGCCACCGACACCGCGAACTCGCCGACATGCTTCAGCGGGCCATTGGGCAGGCGGACCTGCGCCTTGGCGACGTCGAAGCCCTGGGCCTTCAGGCCTTCGGCGATGTCGGCATTGCCGACCGAACCGAACAGGCGGCCGTCAACGCCGGCCTTCTGGGTCACGGTCAGGGTCTTGCCGCCGAGCTTGTCGCCTTGCGCCTGGGCGGCGGCGAGCTTCTCGGCCTGGACCTTCTCGAGCTCGGCACGGCGGGCCTCGAACTCGGCGATGGCCTTCTCGGTCGCACGACGGGCAGCGCCGGTCGGGATCAGGAAGTTGCGGGCGTAGCCGTCCTTGACCTTGACCACATCGCCCAGGGCGCCGAGGTTGGCCACTTTTTCCAGCAGGATCACTTGCATGTTTCGACTCCTCAGACCTTGTGCTGGTCGCTGTACGGCAGCATGGCCAGGAAGCGGGCGCGCTTGATCGCGGTGGTCAGCTGGCGCTGGAAGTAGGCGCGCGTGCCGGTCAGGCGAGCGGGCGTGATCTTGCCGTTCTCACCGACGAAATCGCGCAGCACGTCGAGATCCTTGTAGTCGATCTCTTGAACGCCGGCGACGGTGAAGCGGCAGAAACGCTTGCGCTTGAACAGCAGCGACTGCTGGTTGCGCTTGGTCTTGCGATCCTTGGAAAACTTGCCACGGGGCGGAGCCATAGTGACCTCTTCAATTCGAATTGGGTGACTGGGACGACGGGACGAAGGCGCTGATGTGCAGCATCACCCCCTTGCCATTGCGCTGCTTGCCCAGGAATCCGCGGATGTCGATCGCGTCGCCGACCGGCACCAGGGCCAGGTCGAGGGCGAGATCGCCGATCGCCGTCGCATGCATCTCCAGGGAGACCTTGCGGGGCGCCCCGGCATGCATGAGTTCGGACTCATGGGCCAGGCGGATGTCCAGTGCCGGAAGACCGGCGGGGGTGTAGCGCAGGGCGGCGCGTTCCACGATGCGGCCGGAGAGCTGGACGTCGTTCATGGTGACGAGGTCGCTGCATCCGGGCGCCGGAGCGCACGCGGGGGTTCAGACACTCAGGCCGCCGTCTCCTGCTGTTGCTGCGACTTGCGCGCTTCTTCCTTCTCGACGCGCTTCATCATCGAAGACGGAGCGGTCTCGGCCTTGTCCTTCTTCACCGTCAGGTGACGCAGGACGGCGTCGTTGAAGCGGAAGCCGGTCTCGATTTCAGCCAGGGTTTCCTTGCTGCACTCGATGTTGATGCACAGGTAGTGCGCCTTGGCCAGCTTGTTGATCAGGTAAGCCAGCTGGAAGCGGCCCCAGTCTTCAACGCGGTGAACCTTGCCGCCATTGCTGGTGACGAGGGTCTTGTAGCGTTCCAGCATGGCCGGAACCTGTTCGCTCTGGTCCGGATGGACCAGCAGCACGATTTCGTAGTGACGCATCACAACTCCTTGTGGTTTCCAGTTGAGGAAGCCGCCCCGTCGCGTCAGGACACAGGTGCGGCAAGGGAAAGCCAAAAATTATAGCAGGACCGGCGGATGCGCCCGCCGTACGAGCATCAGTCGCCTTCGAGGGACGGGTTGCGGGCCCGTTCGACCAGAGCCCGCTGCTCCGGGCCGGGCGGCGCCGTCAGCAGGCTGGCGACGACCAGCACGAGCGCGCCGACCGGCACGCCGAAGACACCGGCGGCGACCGCGTCGACGTCGAGCAGCCGGGCCTGCTGCAGCGGCAGCGTGACGCCGAAGAAGCTCCGCAGCAGCGGATGCGCCATCACCATGTAGCCGGCGCAGGTGGTCAGGCCGGCCAGCATGCCCAGCGTCACGCCGATGCGGTTGGCGCGCCCCCAGAAGATGCCGAACACCAGCGCCGGGAAGAACGCCGCCGCCGCCAGCGAGAAGGCCGCCGTCACGAACTGCAGGATGTCGGTCAGCCGCATCGACGCGATGAAGGCCGCCAGCAGCGCGATCACCAGCACCAGGAACTTCGACAGCATGACGCGGCGCATGGCCGGCGCACGCGGATTGACAAGGCCGAAGTACAGGTCGTGCGACAGCGCGTTCGAGATCGTCAGCAGCAGCCCGTCGGCGGTCGACAGCGCGGCGGCCAGGCCCCCGGCGGCGACCAGGTAGGTGACGACCAGCGGCAGCCCGCCGATCTCGGGCGCGGCCAGCACGATCACGTCGCCGGCCAGCTTCAGCTCGGCCAGCTGCAGCAGGCCGTCACCGTTGATGTCCTCGACCGACACCAGCGACGAGTCGAGCTTGGACCAGCGACGGATCCAGCTGGGCAACTGGTCGAACGGCGTGCCGACCAGGTTGGTGAAGACCTCGTACTTGACCATCACAGCCAGCGCCGGCGCGGCCAGGTAGAGCAAGGCGATGAAGAACAGCGACCACGCGACCGAGCGCCGCGCCTCGGTCGGTGACGGCGTCGTGTAGTAGCGCGTCAGCACGTGCGGCATCGCGGCGGTGCCCAGCATCAGGCACAGCACCAGGGCCAGGAAGTTGCGTTGTGCTGCGTGGTCTGAGGCGGGCGGTTGTGCGGACGGTGGTGACGACGACGCGCCAGCCCGGGGCGGATAGGCCTGCGCCTGACGCGGCATGCCGCCCAGCGGCCGGGCGCGTTCCTCGGACTGCTCGGCCTCGCGCCGGTAGCGAACCTCGGCCTCCTCGATCGTGCGCGGCCGGTCGAGGTAACGCCGTTCGGCCTGCTGGATGCGCGCCAGCGGCGCATCGGCGGCCTGCAGCGCACGCACCTGCGCCTGCAGCGTCTCGCTGTCGTCGGCCATCGCCTGCGGCACGTCGGCCAGCTTGCGGCGCGCGTCCTGCGCGCGCACCTCGAACTGGTGGCGCACCAGCGCCTCGCGCGGGTCGTCGAGCAGCTTCTGCTCGCGCAGGCCGACCTGTTCGAGCTGGCGGCCGTACGAGAACAGCGGGAACGGGCTGCCGGTCTGGTTGATCGACAGCCAGAACACCGGCGTCAGGTAGGCCACGATCAGCACGATGTACTGCGCCACCTGGGTCCAGGTGACGGCCCGCATGCCGCCCAGGAAGGAGCAGACCAGCACGCCGCCCAGGCCGACGAAGATGCCGATCTCGAAGCTGAAGCCGGTCAGGTGCGAGGTGATCAGGCCGACGCCGTAGATCTGCACGACGACGTAGACGAACGAGACCAGCACCACCGCCATCACGCCGACGATTCGCGGCATCACGCCGCCATAGCGCACGCCCAGGAACTCGGGCACGGTGAACAGGCCGAGGCGGCGCATGTAGGGCGCCAGCAGCAGCGCCACCAGGCAGTAGCCGCCGGTCCAGCCGAGGATGTAGGCCAACCCCGCGAAGCCCTGCAGGTAGAGCACGCCGGCCGTGCCGATGAAGGACGCCGCCGACATCCAGTCGGCCGCCGTCGCCATGCCGTTGTAGATCGCCGGGACGCGCCGGCCGGCCACGTAGTACTCGGACTCGTCGGTCGTGCGCGACATCAGCCCGATCGCGGCATAGACCGCGACGGTACCGATCAGGAAGGTGCCGCCGATCCACGTGCGCGGCCAGCCCATGCGCTCCAGCGCAGCCATCAGCGCGATGAAACACAGCAGCCCGAGCGTGTACCAGGCATAACGTCGATGCAGCACCCGCGTGAAGACACGCGTGGCTTCGGACGGCCTGGGCGGCCGCTGGGAGGCTCCGTGGCCGCTGGCCATCGGATCAGGTCGAGGTCAGGGGCGGATCGGGCCGCTCGGCATCGCGCCGACGCGACTCCAGCCGGTCCATGACCCAGCCGTGCACGACGATGATGATCAGGTAGACCACGATCGCGCCCTGTGCCGCCAGCCAGAAGCCGGCCGGCGCGCCGGCCACGGTCCAGCGGTTGAAGCTGCCGGCGAACCAGCTCACCGCGCAGGTGACCAGCAGCCAGCACGCCAGCCCGATCCAGGTCCACCGGACCACGCCGCGCCAGTACTGGCGCTGGTTGGCGCGTGGGTCACGGGGGGCACTGACGTCATGCTGCATGTGCAACATTTTGCGGGGCGCAGCGTGCGCTCACCATCGGGGTGTCACCCAGTTTCATCCGGGCGACACGCCGGACGTGACAAGGGCCGGCCCCCCTTGCGGAAGGCCGGCCCCTGGCGTCGGATCAGGCAGGTTCGGCTGTGGCGCCGATCAGCGCTGGGCGATGCGCTGCCAGGTCGCGATGACCGAGTCCGGGTTCAGCGAGATCGACACGATGCCTTCCTGCGCCAGCCAGTCGGCGAAGTCGGGGTGGTCGCTGGGGCCCTGGCCGCAGATGCCGATGTACTTGCCGTGCGCGCGGCAGGCGGCGATGGCACGCGAGATCAGCGCCTTGACGGCCGGGTCGCGTTCGTCGAAGTCGGCCGCCAGCAGCTCCATGCCGGAGTCGCGGTCCAGGCCCAGCGTCAGCTGCGTCAGGTCGTTCGAGCCGATCGACATGCCGTCGAAGAACTCGAGGTACTGGTCGGCCAGGATCGCGTTGCTCGGGATCTCGCACATCATGATCACGCGCAGGCCGTCCTGGCCGCGCTTGAGGCCCTGGTCGGCCAGCATGTTGACGACGCGCTCGGCCTGCTTGAGCGTGCGCACGAAGGGCACCATGATCTCGACGTTGTCGAGGCCCATGTCGCGGCGCACGCGGCGCAGCGCCTCGCACTCCATCGCGAAGGCTTCGCCGAAGGCCTCGCTGACGTAGCGCGCGGCACCGCGGAAGCCCAGCATCGGGTTCTCTTCCTCGGGCTCATAACGTGAGCCACCGATGAGCTTCTTGTACTCGTTGCTCTTGAAGTCCGACAGCCGCACGATCACCGGCTTCGGCCAGAAGGCCGCCGCGATGGTGGCGATGCCCTCGGTCAGCTTGTCGACGTAGAAGGCGCGCGGGCTGGCGTGGCCGCGGGCCACCGATTCGACCGCCTTCTTCAGGTCGGGGTCGATGTTCGGGTAGTCGAGGATCGCCTTCGGGTGGACGCCGATGTTGTTGTTGATGATGAATTCGAGCCGCGCCAGACCGACGCCCGAGTTGGGCATCTGCGCGAAGTCGAACGCCAGCTGCGGGTTGCCGACGTTCATCATCATCTTGACCGGCGAGTACGGCATCTCGCCGCTGTGGACCTCGCTGACCTCCATCTCGAGCAGGCCGTCGTAGATGTAGCCGGTGTCGCCTTCCGAGCAGGCCACCGTGACCAGCTGGCCGTCCTTGAGCGTCTCGGTCGCGTCGCCGCAGCCGACCACCGCCGGGATGCCCAGTTCGCGGGCGATGATGGCCGCGTGGCAGGTCCGGCCGCCGCGGTTGGTGACGATGGCGCTGGCGCGCTTCATCACCGGTTCCCAGTTCGGGTCGGTCATGTCGGTGACCAGCACGTCGCCGGGCTGGACGCGGTCCATCTCGGTGATCGAGTGGACCAGCCGGACCGGGCCGGTGCCGATCTTCTGGCCGATCGCGCGGCCCTCGGCCAGCACGGTCGAGCTGCCCTTGAGCTTGTAGCGGTGCTCGACCTGGCCGGCGGCCTGGCTCTTCACCGTCTCCGGCCGGGCCTGCAGGATGTAGAGCTTGCCGTCGCCGCCGTCCTTGCCCCATTCGATGTCCATCGGGCGGCCGTAGTGCTGCTCGATGATCAGCGCGTAGCGGGCCAGCTCGATGACGTCCGCGTCGACCAGCGAGTAGCGGTTGCGCAGCTCGGGCGGGGTGTCGGTCGTCTTGACCAGCTTGCGGCCACCCGAGGCGGTGCGCTCGACCTGGTCGGCGGCGGTCGCGAACTCCATGCGGATCAGCTTGGAGCCCAGGTTGCGGCGGATGACCGGGAACTTGCCGGCCTTCAGCGCCGGCTTGTGGACGTAGAACTCGTCCGGGTTGACGGCGCCCTGCACCACCGTCTCGCCCAGGCCGTAGCTGGAGGTGATGAAGACGACGTCCTGGAAGCCGCTCTCGGTGTCGATCGTGAACATCACGCCGGCGGCGCCCAGGTCCGAGCGGACCATGCGCTGGATGCCGGCCGACAGCGCGACCTCGTGGTGCGCGAAGCCCTTGTGGACGCGGTAGCTGATGGCCCGGTCGTTGTAGAGCGAGGCGAAGACTTCCTTGATCTTGTGCAGCACCTCCTCGATGCCGACGACGTTCAGGAACGACTCCTGCTGACCGGCGAACGACGCATCGGGCAGGTCCTCGGCGGTGGCCGACGAACGCACGGCGAACGAGGCGCCCGGGTTGCCTTCGGTCAGCCGGGCGAACTCGGTGCGGATCGCGGCCTCGAGGTCGGCCGGGAACGGCGCCTCCTCGACCCAGCGACGGATCTCGGCGCCGGCCTCGGCCAGCGCGCGGACGTCCTCGGTGTCGAGCGCGGACAGGCGCGCGTTGATCTTGGCGGTCAGGCCGCCGGCTTCGAGGAACTGCCGGAAGGCGGCGGCGGTGGTGGCGAAGCCGCCGGGAACCCGCACGCCGGAGGCGGCCAGCTGACTGATCATTTCGCCGAGCGAGGCGTTCTTGCCGCCTACGGTCTCGACGTCGGTCATTCTCAGCTGCTCGAACGGAACGACCAGGGCGGTCGCCAGATGGGTGGAAGACATGGGAAAGCTCCGTGAAGTAAGAAAACTGGAGCCCTGGACGGCGCGCACGCGGCGACCCGGCCACAGCGCATTTCTGGCTGTTCTTTTCGGCGTGACGGGGTGGCGGGGTGCATGGTTCGGGCGCTCGATCCGGGCGTGTTGCGGTCGATTCTAAGGGTCACCCGCCTATCATGTAACGCTGTTGTTCCTGCATGGCAGGGACGTTTTCTGCCACGACTGCACGACCGCGGCCCGCCGCGCCACACCATGCCCAACCGCACCGTCTTCTTCGTCTCCGACGGCACCGGCATCACGGCCGAGACCTTCGGCAACTCGATCCTGGCGCAGTTCTCGAGCCGCCACCGGCATGTGCGCCGGCCCTTCATCGACACGGCCGAGAAGGCCGACCAGGTGATCGCCGAGATCAACGGCACGGCCGTGGTCGAGGGCAAGCGGCCGATCGTCTTCATCACGCTGGTCAACGACACCGTGCGCGACCGCATCTCGAGCCGCTGCAATGCGCTGGTGATGGACATGTTCCGCACCTTCGTCGAGCCGATCGAGGCCGAGCTTGGCATCAAGAGCAACCACCGGGTCGGCCGCTTCTCGGACGTCGCCAAGAGCCAGGAGTACCACGACCGGATCGAGGCGATCAACTTCTCGCTCGCCCACGACGACGGCCAGTCCTCGCGCAACCTCGCCGAGGCCGACGTGATCCTGGTCGGCGTCAGCCGCTGCGGCAAGACGCCGACCTCGCTGTACCTGGCGATGCAGCACGGCATCAAGGCCGCCAACTACCCGCTGATCCCCGACGACTTCGAGCGCGACGCGCTGCCGTCGAGCCTGCTGCCCTACAAGCGCAAGTGCTTCGGCCTGACCATCGACGCCGACCGCCTGAGCCAGATCCGCAACGAACGCCGCCCCGGCAGCAAGTACGCCGCGCTGGCCAACTGCCGCTACGAGATCAACGAGGCCGAGCGGCTGATGAAGCGCGAAGGCATCCACTGGCTGTCGTCGACGCACAAGTCGATCGAGGAGATCGCGACGACGATCCTCAGCGACATCCGCCCTGACAGACTCATCTACTGATCATTCTTCCGCCGCCGGCTCCGCGCGCATCAGCGCGATCAGCTCGTCGACCTTGAACGGCGCCCCGTGCGCCGCCTCGGCCTGGGCGGCGAGTTCGGCCTCGTCGGGCGCGGCCAGCACGCTGTCGGCCAGTTCGCGCTTGCGCTCGTGCAGCGCGACGATGGTCTCCTCCAGCGTGCCGGCGTTGACCAGCCGGTAGACCGTCACCGGGCGCTGCTGGCCGATGCGGTGGGCGCGACCGCTGGCCTGGTCCTCGGCGGCCGGGTTCCACCACGGGTCGGCGATGACGACGTAGTCCGCCACCGTCAGGTTCAGGCCAAAGCCGCCGGCCTTCAGGCTGATCAGGAACAGGCTGCCCTCGCCCGCCTGGAAGGCCGCGACGCGGCGGCTGCGTTCCGGCGCGGGCGTGCTGCCGTCGAGGTACTGGTAGGTGATGCCGGCCTCGTCCAGCGGCTCGCGCAGCAGGCCGAGAAAGTCGACGAACTGGCTGAACACCAGCGCCTTGTGGCCGTTGGCAACCAGCTCGCGCGCCAGCTCGCCGAAGGCCTGAACCTTGGCGCCCGGCTGGCGCAGGTCGGGCGTGACCAGGCGCGGATCGCAGGCGGCGCGGCGCAGCCGGGTCAGCTGGGCGAGGATGTTCAGGTGCGCCTGGCCGGTGGTCGCGCCACGCAGCGCCTCCTGGGCTTCCTGCAGGGCCTGGCGGCGCAGCGCCTCGTAGTGGGCGAGTTCGCTCTCGTTGCCCTGCACGCGCAGGACGCGTTCGGTGCGCGGCGGCAGGTCGTCGAGCACCTCGGCCTTGGTCCGGCGCAGCACGAAGGGCTGGATCAGCCGGCGCAGCGTGCGCTGGGCGCCGCGCTGGCGGTCACGTTCGATCGGCACCGCGAAGCGGGCGTTGAACTGGGCCGGCGTGCCCAGCAGGCCCGGGTTGCAGACCCGCATCAGCGACCACAGCTCGGCCAGCCGGTTCTCGATCGGCGTGCCCGACAGCGCCAGCCGGAAATCGGCCGCCAGCTCGAAGGCCGCCTGCGTGCGCTTGGCCGCCGCGTTCTTGATCGCCTGCGCCTCGTCGAGCACCAGCGTGTGCCAGCGCCGCGCCGCGAAGGCCTCGGCGTGCAGGAACTGCAGCTGGTAGCTGATCAGCACGACGTCGCCGGCACCGGCCTCGGCCAGCACGGCCTCGCGGTCGTCCTCGGCAAAGATGCGCACGTTCAGCGACGGCGCGAAACGCCGCAGCTCGGCCGCCCAGTTGCCGATCAGCGAGGTCGGCGCCAGCACCAGCGCCGCGCCGCCGGCGGCCCGCGCCAGCAGCACGGCGATGGCCTGCAGCGTCTTGCCCAGGCCCATGTCGTCGGCCAGCACCGCGCCCAGGCCGGCCTCGGCCAGCCGCATGGCCCATTGGTAGCCTTCGAGCTGATACGGCCGCAGCTCGGCCTGCAGCGTGGCCGGAAGCGCCGGTTCCCAGTGGCGGGCGCGCAGCAGCGTCTCCAGCCGGTCCTGGAAGCCGGCATCGGTCTTCAGCGCAGCCTCGTCCAGCGCGGCGGCCAGCCAGCCGGCGGCGACGGCCGGCAGGCGCAGCCCGCCGGTGGTGCTGCGCGGCAGCGGTTCGGAGACGGCGGCCAGGTCGTCGATGCGGCTGCGCAGCGCCTCGGTCAGCGCCAGAAAGCGGCCGTCGCCCAACGGCATGAAGCGGCTGCGCGTGGTGGCCGCCCAGTCGAGCAGCCGGCTGAGGCTGGCGACGAGTTGCTCGTCGACCTCGATGCCGCCCTGCAGCGCCAGCCATTCCTGGCCGGACTGCACCTGGACGCTGAACTGCCCCAGCCCGATGCGGTCGACCTGCATCGCCTTGCCCTGCGGCCAGTCCAGCGCGGCCACCGCGTTGAGCGTGTGCAGGCGCTCGACCAGCGCCAGCGCCGCCTCGGCATCGTCGACGCTCCACAGCGCCGGCACGACCTGGCCCTCGCTGCGGGCGACCGGCAGGGGCGCCAGCATCGGGCAGGCGTCGATGACGGTCTCCAGGTGGCTGCGTTCGGCTGCCAGGTCACGCTGGGCACCGAGCGTCTCGCCGCCGATCGCGGCGATCAGGCGCTGGCGACCGCTGCCGGGTGTCAGCCGCGGGCCTTCGGGGCCGAGCGGGGCGACCACCAGGCGCAGCCGCACGCCCGCGCCTTCCGGGCTCAGCTCGGCGCGCAGCCGGCTGTCGGTCGGCAGCTCGCGACTGGCGGCGACCTCGTCGGCGTGGATCTGGAAGTGCGCGCCCAGCCCCTTCAGCACGCCCTGCAGCTGCGCGGCGGCATGGCGCGGCACCGTCAGGCCCAGGCCGATCAGCTGGGCCGCGCGCTGCTGCGCCGGCGTGTAGCGCACCAGCCGGGCGCGCTGCGGTTCGTCGCGCAGCACGGTCAGCGTCAGCAGCGCCTGGGCTTCCTTCTGCGTCGCCGCGCCGGACCAGCGGACCATGCCGGCCAGCGGGTCGTGGCCGGCACTGCGCAGCGGCGGCTGCAGGCGCACCAGCAGGTCCTCGCCGTGTTCGATCACCTCCAGCTCGGGGCTGGCCTCGACCAGCTGGACGGCCCGCTCGGGCGCGTCGTCGAAGTCGACACACGGGTGACCGACCAGCGCCAGCAGCGCCACCGCGCGGTCGAGCTGGACATCGCGCGCGGCCACGCCCTTGCGGATCGCGCGGACCACGGCCGCGTCGTGCGGCAACAGGTTCTGGGCCTGCACCAGCCGGACCAGCGGCACCTCGCGCGACTTGCCCCAGCCGCGCGGCCCGAGCTTCTGCTCGAACGGCACGACCGCCAGCAGCGCGCCGTCGTCGTCGACCGTCAGGCGCCACCACATGCGGGTCTCGCTGGGCGCCGCCGTGGTGCCCCCTTCCGGTTCGGCCGCCGACCCGGCCAGGGCGGCCAGCGCGGCCAGCGCCACCTGCCAGCCGTCCTGCGGCGCGGGCACGAAGAAACGGGCCGGGACATCGGCATGGCGCAGCACCGCCAGCGCGCCGTCGAGCTGCGCGGCCGGTTCGGTCAGGCCGGCCGACAACAGGCGCTCGCGCAGCGCATCGGCCGAGGCCCATTCGGCCGGCGTCGGTTGCAGCGCCACCTGCTCGACATCGCCGCGCTCGTGCAGCCAGGCGCGCATCAGCCAGACCCACCAGTCGTTCGGCACGACCGCACCGGGCCGGCCCTGGAGACGCAGCGGGCGCAGGTCGCGCGGCAGGTCGCCCAGCCGCATCTGCAGCGCCAGCGCCATGACGCCCCACGGCGTCTGCGGATCGGCGCTGCGTCCCGCCCCTTCGGCCTGGCAGAACTTCAGCGCCGCCTGCAGGCGCGCCGCGCCGCCCTGCGCCGTGTGCTGCGCCATCTGCGCCTGCACCAGGAAGGTCGCCAGCAGCGGGTTCAGCAGGCCCTTGCGCTGCTGGGTCAGCTTGCGCAGCGCCGCGTGGTGGCGGTTGAAGAGCGTTTCAGCCTCGGCAAACGCGCCGCGCGCGCTGTGCGCCACGGCATCGAGCAGGCCGGCGCGGTGCGCCAGCCCGGGCGCGACGGCCGCCAGCGGCGCCAGCAGCGCCTGGGCCTCGTCGGCGCGGCCGGCCAGCGTCAGGTGTTCGGCGCAGAGCGTGCGCAGCGTGCGCACGACCGGCTCGACCGGTTCGGGCCAGACCTGGCCTTCGTGCGCGGCCAGCCAGTCCAGCGCCGCCTGCGGCAAGGCCAGCCGCGGCGGCGCGATCCAGCGGGTCAGCGCATCGGCCAGCGCCTGCGCCAGCACCTGGGCCTGGATCTGCGGATGCAGGTGCGGCAGGGTCTGGTCATCGGCGACATCGAGCACGGCACGTTCGAACACGCTGTCCCATTCGACCGTCCAGCCGCAGGCGTTGCGCAGGTGGGTCAGCTGGGCCGGCTCGGCGCCGCCGTAGAGCAGCAGCCGGGTCACCGACACCGCCATGTCCATGTGGCGGAAGGCGCCGACCGCCACGTGGCCGTTGATCCGGTCGATGCCTTCCTGCAGGCACAGCAGGCGCATCAGCGTGTCGGCGTCGTGGCTGCCGCGCAGGTCGGCGTCGGCCTCGGCCCAGCGTTCGGGCGCGACGCACCAGTAGCCCGGCCGATGGTCGGACGGCTGCAGCCAGCCAGCGTCGGTCAGCGTGTCGAAGGCGGCCTTGAGCTGTTCCTGGGTCAGGCGCTCGATGCCCTCGTCGCGCGCGCCCAGCGCCGCCGCCATCCGCCCGACCAGGCCGGTGACCCAGCTGCGCGGGCGCATCGTCGCGCCCAGCACCAGCGCCTGCAGCACCGCACGCTCGATCACGCCCAGCTGGCGCGCCAGGCTCACGGGATGAGCCTCTGGCGGGCCGATTCGTACAGGCAGATCGCGCCGGCCGCCGCGACGTTGAGCGACTCCTCGCCACCCGGTTGCGGGATCGTCAGCGTCAGCGCGCAACGCGCCAGCAGGGCCGCGTCGACGCCCTGCCCTTCATGGCCCAGCACCCAGGCGCAAGGCCACGGCAGGCGGGTGGTGTGCAGCGACTGCGCGGCGTGCGAGCTGGTCGCCAGCAGCGGCACGCCGAGCGTGTCGAGCGCCTCGGCTTCCACGCCCTCGATCAGGTGCAGCGCGAAATGCGCTCCCATCGCCGAGCGCAGCACCTTGGGCGACCACAGCGCCGCGCAACCCTTCAGCGCGATGACCTGCGGCACGCCCAGCGCGGCCGCACTGCGCAGCAGGGTGCCGACGTTGCCGGGATCCTGCAGCCGGTCCAGCACCAGCGCGGCGACACCGGCGCGCGGCAGCGGCGGCTGCTCGGGCAGGTCCATCAGCAGGCCGAACGGGCCGGCGGTCTCCAGCGAGCTGACCTCGCCGAGCAGCGCGTCGTCGAGCACGACCACCTCGGGCGCGGCCAGCGCCAGTTCGCGCCAGCGCGGTTGCAGCCAGGCACTCGCGCCGACCACCGCCAGCGACGGCCGGCCACCGCGCGCGGCCAGCGCCCGGGCCAGATGATCGCCTTCGAGCCAGACGCGGCCGAGCTTGCGGTAGGCGCCGGGATCGGTCGCCAGCCGGCGCAGGTCCTTCAGCAGCGCGTGGCTGCGCGAGCGGATCTCGCGGACCTTGGGCGCGGCGGAGTCGGGGAAGGTCATCGGCGGGTCTCGTGGGTCGGACTGCGCAGCGCCTGCGCCGCCTCGGCCTCGCGCACCGGCGCGTAGCTGCGGCGGTGTTCCGGGCAGGGGCCGTGAGCCTGCAGCGCGGCCTGGTGGGCGGCGGTCGGGTAGCCCTTGTGGACCGCGAAGCCGTAGGCCGGGTAGCGGCGGTCCAGGTCCAGGCAGAGCCGGTCGCGGTGGACCTTGGCGAGGATCGACGCGGCGCTGATCGCCGCCACCTTGGCGTCGCCCTGCACGATCGCCTCGGCGGGGATGCGCAGCACCGGCACGCGGTTGCCGTCGACCAGCACCTTGGCCGGCTTGAGCCGCAGGCCCTCGACGGCGCGGCGCATCGCCAGCATCGTCGCGTGCAGGATGTTCAGGCGGTCGATCTCCTCGACGCTGGCCTCGGCGATGCAGCAGGCCAGCGCCTTGGCGCGGATCTCGTCGTAGAGCCGTTCGCGCCGCAGCGCGGTCAGCTTCTTCGAGTCGGCCAGTCCGACGATGGGCTGCAGCTCGTCGAGGATCACGGCCGCCGCCACCACCGGCCCGGCCAGCGGCCCGCGCCCGGCCTCGTCGACACCGGCGAGCAGCCCGGGGCGGTCGAAGACCAGCGGGATCTGCTGCGGGCGTGCGGCCGGCATCGACCTAGCGCCCGAGGACTTGCGCGATGGCATCGGCGGCCCGCCGCGCGGTGTCCTGGCGCAGCGTCTGATGGAGTTCGGTGAAGCGGACGGCCAGGCGCTCGCAGGCGGCCGGATCGTCCAGCCAGCGCAAGGCGGCTGCGGCGATGGCCTCGGGCGTGGCGGCGTCCTGCAGCAGCTCGGGCACCGCGAAGGTCTCGGCGCCCTCGCCCAGCCGGACCTTGCGCAAGGCCGGCGGCGCGCTGGCCGCGTCCAGCCGCAGCAGGATGTTGGGCAGGCCGACGCAGGGCTGGTAGGACATGCGCGTCATCAGCTGCCAGCTCAGACCGCTGAGGCGATAGACGATCACCATCGGCCGCTTGAACAGCGCGGCTTCGAGCGTGGCCGTGCCGCTGGCGATCAGCGTCAGGTCGCAGGCCGCCAGCGCGGTGTGCAACTGGCCATCGGTCAACGTCAGCGGCAGGTCCGGCGCGTGTTCGGCCAGCAGCGGCTCGACCAGCGCGCGCAGCCCCGGCGCCACCGGCAGCACGAAGCGCAGGTCCGGGCGGCGCCGGGCCAGCAGCGCGGCGGCCTGCAGCAGCGGTGCGGCGATGTGGCGGATCTCGCCGCGCCGGCTGCCCGGCAGCAGCGCCACCAGCGGCACGCCGTCGGCGATGCCAAGGGCGGCGCGGGCCTGGGCGCGCGGCACGTCCAGGGGGATGTGGTCGGCCAGCGGATGACCGACGTAGCTGGCCGCAATGCCGGCCTGGGCGTAGATCGCCGGCTCGAACGGGAACAGGCACAGCACCCGATCGGCGGCGCGGCGGATCTTCTCGATGCGCCCGCCGCGCCAGGCCCAGATCGACGGGCTGACGAAATGCACCGTGCGGATGCCGGCGGTCTTCAGCCGTTCTTCGAGGCCAAGGTTGAAGTCGGGCGCGTCGACGCCGATGAAGGCCTCGGGCCGGTCGGCCAGCAGGCGGTCACCAAGCTGGCGGCGGATGCCGGCGATCTCGCGGTAGTGGCGCAGCGCGTCGACGTAGCCGAACACGGCCAGCTTGTCCTGCGGCCACCAGCTCTCGAAGCCGCCGGCGATCATGCGCGGACCGCCAATGCCCTGCGCCACCAGCTGCGGCCAGCGCGCCCGCAGCCCGCCCAGCAGCAGCCCGGCGAGCAGGTCGCCGGAGGTCTCGCCTGCGACGAGGGCGAGGCGCGGGTCGGCCGTCATCGCATCAGCGGACGATGCCGCGCTGCGCCTGGTCGAGGAAGGTCAGCATCATGTCCAGGTCGTCGTCGCCACCGTCGACCGTGCCACGCAGCTCGACCAGCTCGGCACGCGCGGCTTCCAGCGTCAGGCCCTTGCGGTAGAGGATGCGGTGCATCTGCTTGAGCTGCGCCAGGCGCTCGGGGCTGTAGCCGCGACGGCGCGGGCCTTCGAGGTGCGCGCTCTGGGCCTCGGCCGGGTTGCCGGCCGCGACGATGAAGGGCGGCAGGTCCTGCGACAGCCGGGTCTGGAAGCCGACCATCGCGTAGTCGCCGATGCGCACGAACTGGTGCACACCGGTGATGCCGCCGATCAGCGTCTTGTTGCCGACCTCGACGTGGCCGGCGAACTGCACCGCGTTGGCGATGACGTTGTCGTCGCCGATCCGGCAGTCGTGCGCGACGTGGACATAGGCCATCACCCAGTTGCGGTCGCCGACCTGCGTCACGCCACCGGCACCGACGACGCCGAGGTTGAAGGTGCAGAACTCGCGGATGGTGTTGCCGTCGCCGATGCGCAGCTCGGTCGGCTCGCCGGCGTACTTCTTGTCCTGCGGGACGGCGCCCAGCGAGCAGAACTGGAAGATGCGGTTGTCGCGGCCGATCGTGGTGTGGCCCTCGATCACGCAGTGCGGACCGATGGTCGTGCCTTCGCCGACGACCACGTGCGGGCCGATGATCGTGTAGGGGCCGACGCTGACGGACTCGTGCAGCTGCGCGGCCGCGTCGACGATCGCGGTGGGGTGGATCTGAGCCATGGCGGGGAGCGCGGGACGGGTGTTCAGCGCGCGATCACGAGATGCGGCGCATCGTGCACATCAGCTCGGCTTCGGTGCAGGTCTCGCCGTCGACCGAGGCGCGGGTCTTGTACTTGTAGATGCCGGCCTTGTGGCGCTCGATGGTCGATTCGAGGATCAGCTGGTCGCCCGGCTCGACCGGACGCTTGAAGCGCACGCCGTCGATGCCGACGAAGTAGACGACCGAGTCGTCGCCCGGATCCTCGTCCATCGATGCGAACGACAGCAGGGCCGAGGCCTGCGCCAGCGCTTCGAGGATCAGCACGCCCGGCATCACCGGACGGTGCGGGAAGTGGCCGGTGAAGAACGGCTCGTTGATCGTGACGTTCTTGATCGCCTTGATCCACGTGTTCTTCTTCATGTCGACGACGCGGTCGACCAGCAGGAAGGGGTAGCGATGCGGCAGCTTCTTGACGATCTGGTGGATGTCCATCGTCTTCGGGAAGCCGTCGTCGTTCGTCTGGGCGTCGGTCGTGGAGGTCGTGGTCATGGTGTGTCGATCTTCTTTTCGAGGCTGCGCAGGCGATCGCGCAGCGTGTGCAGTTGACGCAAGGTGGCCGCGTTCTTCTCCCACGACGCGTTGTCGTCGATCGGGAAGACGCCGCTGTACTGGCCCGGCCGGGTGATCGAGCGCATCACCACGCTCGCGGCCGAGATGTGCACGCCGTCGGCCAGTTCGAGGTGACCCAGCACGATCGCGCCGCCACCGACGGTGCAGCCGCGGCCGATCTTCGCGCTCCCGGCGATGCCGACGCAACCGGCCATCGCGCTGTGGTCGCCGATGTGGACGTTGTGGCCCACCTGGATCAGGTTGTCGAGCTTGACGCCATCGCCGATCACCGTGTCGCCCAGGGCGCCACGGTCGATGCAGGTGTTGGCGCCGATCTCGACGTCGTCGCCGATGCGCACGCCGCCGAGCTGCTCGATCTTGTCCCAGCGGCCCTGGTGCGGCGCGAAGCCGAAGCCGTCGGCACCGATCACGACGCCCGCGTGCAGCAGGCCGCGTGCGCCGATGCGGGTGCCATGCATCAGCGTCACGTGCGGTGCGAGCCGGGTGTGGGCGCCGATGACGACACCGGCACCGATGCAGGCATGGGCGCCGATCGTGGCGCCTTCACCGAGCTCGGCACCGGCCTCGATCACCGCGAGCGGACCGACGGTGACGCGGTCGCCAAGCGTGACGCCCTCGCCGATCACGGCCGAAGGATGCACGCCGGTCACCGCCCTGGAACGCAGCCGCGCCGACCACCACTGGGTCAGCCGGGCGTAGTAGTGATAGGGGTCGGGCGTGACGATCGCCGCCCCGCGCTGCGCGGCAGCTTCGGCCAGCGCCGGCGCGACGATCACGCAGCCGGCGGCCGAGGTCTCGAGTTGCGCCCGGTAACGCGGGTTGGCGATGAAGCTGATCGCGTGGCCATCGGCCTGGCCGATCGCGGCGATGCGATGGATCACCAGCGCCGGGTCGCCCAGCAGTTCACCCCCCAGCGCCGCCTGGATCTCGTGCAGCGTGGTGGTGACGTCCAGGGCGTGTCGCGCGTTCACTTGGCCGCAGGGGCCGGTTGCGCGTTCAGGGCCTTGATCACCTTGTCGGTGATGTCGACGCGGGCGCTGGCATGGATGGCGTCCTGCAGGATCAGGTCATACTTTTCCTGCTCGAAGATCTGCCGGATGACCTTGTTGGCGCGTTCGACGACGTTGGCCAGTTCCTCGTTCTTGCGCTGGGCCAGGTCTTCCTGGAAGGCCGTGCGCTTGCGCTGGATGTCGCGTTCCTGCTCGACCAGCTCGCGCTGGCGGCGGTTGCGTTCCGTGTCGCTGAGCGTCGGAGCGTCCTTGTCCAGCTTGTCGACACCGGCCTTGTATCGCGCCGAGGCGTCCTCGATTTCCTTGTTGCGCTTGCCGAACTCGGCCTCGAGCTTGGTCTGGGCCGCCTTGGCCGGACCGGCTTCGCGCAAGATGCGGTCGCTGCTCACGTAGCCGATCTTCAGCTCCTGGGCCCGCAGCATCGGGGCAGACAAGGTCAGCATGGCCACGGTGGCCAGCGTCAAGAGCGTGGGCTTCTTCATCAGAATGCGGTACCGATCTGGAACTGGAAGCGCTGGATTCTATCCGTACGGGCATAGCGCAGAGGCTGGCCCCACGCCAGCTTGAGCGGCCCGACCGGCGAGACCCAGGACAGGCCGACGCCGGCCGACATGCGGATCGGGTTCTCCTTGGAGTCGCCGATCTTCTCGCCCTCGCGCCAGACGTTGCCGGCATCGGCGTAACCGAAGATGCGCAGCGTGCGGTCGTTGCCCACGCCCGGGAACGGCACGTAGAGCTCGGCGTTGAGGTTCAGGCGCCGGTTGCCGCCCAGGTAGGCGCCGGTCACGTCGACGGCACCGAGCGAGTTCTGGTCAAAGCCGCGCACCGTGCCCAGGCCGCCGCCGTAGAAGTTCTTGAACACCGGGTAGGTGTGGCCGTTGAGGCCCTGGCCCCAGCCGAACTCGCCGTTCAGGCCCAGCGTGAAGCGCTTGTTGAGCGGGATGTACTGCTGAATCTGGTAGTTGCTGCGGACGTAGCGGGTGTCGCCGGCCACGCCCCACTCGACGTTCAGGCGCTGGTACAGGCCCTTGTTGGGCACCAGCGCGCTGTCGCGGCCGTCGCGTTGCCAGCCCAGCGTCAGCGGCACGGAGGTGCTGCTGTCGCCGAACTGGGCGCGTTGGCGGAAATACACCTCGGGCAGCGCGTTGGCCGCCCGGATCGTCGTGCGCTCGGCGCCGCCGCCGAAGAACACCGTGTCGAGCTCGGTGAAGGGCACGCCGAAACGCACCGAGGCGCCCGGCGTGACCAGCTGGTAGTCCTCGCCCTGGCTGTTGAGCGGCCGGTTGGTCCGGTAGAAGACGTCGATCGCGCGCGAGATGCCGTCTTCGGTGAAGTACGGGTTCACGTGCGACAGCACCAGCGTGCGCGAGAACTTGCCGGTGTTCAGCTCGACGCCCAGGTAGTTGCCGGTGCCGAAGACGTTGTCCTGCTTGACCGCGAAGTTGAACGACAGCTTCTCGGCGCTCGAGTAGGTCGCGCCCAGCAGCAGGCTGCCGGTGGCCTTCTCGGTCACGTTCATCGTCAGGTCGACCTGGTCCTGCGTGCCGGGCACCTCGCTGGTGTCGAACTCGGCCTCGCTGAAGTAGCCCAGGCGGTTGACCCGGTCGCGCGACAGCTGGATGCGTGCGCCGTCGTACCAGGACGATTCGAGCTGGCGCAGCTCGCGGCGGATCACCTCGTCGCGGGTCTTCGAGTTGCCGGCCAGGTTGATGCGGCGCACGTAGACGCGCCGGCCCGGATCGGCATTGAGCTGCACCTGCACGCGGCCGGTGTTGCGGTCGATCTTGGGCACCGCCTCGACCCGCGCGAAGGCGAAGCCGAACAGGCCGAAGCGGTCGGTGAAGGCCCGCTGGGTCTCGTTGACCGCCTCCGAGCGGTACGGCTCGCCCGGCTTGATCGTCACCAGCGAGCGGAACTCGTCGTCCTTGCCGAGGTAGTCACCCGACAGCTGCACCGCCGTGACGGTGTATTGCTGGCCCTCGCGCACGTTGATCGTGATCGAGATCGTCTGCTTGTCCGGCGAGATCGCGACCTGGGTCGACTCGACCACGAACTCCAGGTAGCCCCGGTTGAGGTACCAGGCCCGCAGCGTCTCCAGGTCGGCGTTGAGCTTGGCGCGCGAATAGCGGTCGCTCTTCGTGTACCAGGTCATCAGGCCGCCGGCGGTCAGGTCCAGCTCGGCCAGCAGCGTGCTTTCCGGGAAGGCCTTGCTGCCGGTGATGCGGATCTCGCGGATGCGGGCGATGCCGCCCTCGGTCACCGCGAAGCTGACGTTGACGCGGTTGCGCTCGATCGGCGTGATGGTGGTGACCACCTCGGCGCCGTAGTAGCTGCGCGTCAGGTACTGGCGCTTGAGCTCCTGCTCGGCGCGGTCGGCCAGGCCGCGGTCGAAGGGCTGGCCCTCGCCGATGCCGACGTCCTTCAGCGCCTTGGTCAGCGTGTCGCGGTCGAACTCGCTGGTGCCGGTGAAATCGACCGACGCGATGATCGGGCGCTCCTCGATCACGACCACGACGACCCGATCGCTGACCTCCAGCCGGACGTCCTTGAACAGGCCGGTGGCGTAGAGCGCACGCAGGGCCGCCGCGCCCTTGTCGTCGTTGTACGTGTCGCCGACGCGGAACGGCAGCGACGCGAACACCGTGCCCGCCTCGGTGCGTTGCAGGCCTTCGATGCGGATGTCCTGCAGCACGAAGGGTGTCACCGCCCAGGCCGGCAGGCCCAGGCCGAGCCAGCCGGCGGCGATCGCCGCGATCAGGCGGGATGAGGTTCGGAGGGGTGCGTGTGGGTGCATGCGGATCACAGCTGCCCGACCAGTCGGGCCACGTCGTTGTAGAGCGCCAGCGACATCATCACCAGGATGATGAACAGGCCGCCGCGTTGGAGTCGTTCGATCCAGGCATCGGGGATGGGTCGCCCGGCCACCGCCTCGAACGCGAAGAAAAGCAGATGACCGCCGTCCAGCATCGGCAGCGGCAGCAGGTTGAGCACGCCCAGGCTGACGCTGACGACGGCCAGGAAGCCGAGGTAGTAGGCCAGGCCCAGCTGCGCCGACTGGCCGGCGTATTCGGCAATCGTCAGCGGACCGCTCAGGTTGCGCGGCGACGCCTCGCCGGTGACGATGCGGCCGAGCATCTTCAGCGTCAGCATCGACATTTCGCCGGTCCGTTCCAGGCCGCGCTGCAGGCCCTCGACCGGTCCGAGCCGGACCAGCGCCAGCTTGACGCCGGAGCCGACCACCGCCTCGATCCGGCCGACGCGCTGGCCGCGGTCGTCGACGATCGCAGGCGTGACGACGATCTCCATGCGCTGACCGGCGCGGTCGATCTGCCAGAGCTGGCTGCCGGGCGGCAAGGCGGCCGGCGGTGGCGCAGCGGCGGCGTTCAGGGTCTCGGCGATGTCGGCGACGGGCGCCAGGTCGGTCGTGACGGGCATCGACGGACCGGAAGCCGGTGCTGCGGCCGGGCCGTTGGCCACGGCAGACGCCGCCGTCGGCGCAGCGGCGGCCGGCGCGGCGACCGCACCGTTCGCCTTCACGTTCGCGTTCACCGGCACATCCCGCGCGACCGCCCGGATCATTCCGCGCAGCGCCGCGCCATCGGCCACGACACGGCCGTCGACGCTCAGCACACGATCACCCGACCGCAGACCGGCGCGTTCGGCCGCGCCACCGGCGACGATGTCGCCCAGCACCGGCTCGGACAGCGGCCCGGGCAGGCCGATGCGGCGCATCAGGCCCGGATCGGCGTCGGTCGCCCCGAGCCGCGCCAGTTCCAGCGTCAGCACCTGCTCGCTGCCGTCGGCGCGCCGCACGCTCATCTGCACATCGCGGCCGTCGAGCGCGGCGCGCGTCAGTTGCCAGCGCAGGTCGGTGAACGACAGCACCTCGCGAGTCGACGACCCGTCTGCGTCAGCGAGTCCGAGCACCTGATCGCCGGGCATCACGCCGGCCAGCTCGGCCGGCGACGACGCCACCGGTGTGCCCAGCAGCGGCAGGGGCTCCTCGGTGCCGACCCAGTGGGCGGCGGCGTACATCAGCACGGCCAGCACCAGATTGGCCAGCGGCCCCGCCGCGACGATGAAGGCGCGCTGCGACAACGGCTTGTGGTTGAAGGCGCGGTCGCGTTCCTCGGGTGCCACGGGCGCCTCGCGCTCGTCGAGCATGCGCACGTAGCCGCCCAGCGGCAGGAGGCCCAGCACCCACTCGGTCTCACCGCTCTGGCGCCGCCAGATCGGGCGGCCGAAGCCGATCGAGAAGCGCAGCACCTTGACGTTGCAGGCCCGAGCGGCGCGGTAGTGGCCCCACTCGTGCACGGCGATCAGCACCGCCAGCGTCAACAGGAAGGACAACAAGGTGTTCATGCGCTCTCGCGGGCGGCGGTCACGCCGCCAGTTCGGTCACGCGCTGGCGGGCCAGCGCGCGGCTTTCCTGGTCAAGGGCCAGCAGGCCCTCGACCGATGAGGCCGCCGTCTCCGGCACGGCCAGGCGAGCCAGCACGTCCGCGTTCAGGGCGGCAATCTGGTCGAAGCGCAGGCGGCCGCCGAGGAAGGCCTCCACCGCCACCTCGTTGGCGGCATTGAGCACCGCCGTGCTGCCCTCGCGGGCCTGCAGGGCCTGCCAGGCCAGCGGCAAGGCCGGGTAGCGGCGATCGTCGGCCGGCTCGAAGGTCAGCGGCTTCAGGCCGAGGAAATCGAGCATCGACGCGCCGGAGGCGATCCGCGCCGGCCAGCTCAGGCCGTAGGCGATCGGCACGCGCATGTCGGGCGTGCCCATCTGCGCCAGCACCGAGTGGTCGCGGCAGACCACCATCGAATGGATGATGCTTTGCGGGTGCAACACGACACGGACCTGCGCCGACTGCAGGTCGAACAGCCAGCGCGCCTCGATCACCTCGAGCGCCTTGTTCATCATCGTGGCCGAGTCGACCGAGATCTTGCGGCCCATGACCCAGTTCGGATGGGCGCAGGCCTGGTCCGGCGTGACGCTGGCGAGCGTCGCCGGGTCGCGGTCGCGGAACGGCCCGCCGGAGGCGGTCAGCACGATGTGGTCGATGCGCGCGGCCCAGGTCGACCGGTCTTCCGGCAGGCACTGGAAGATCGCCGAATGTTCGCTGTCGATCGGCAGCAGCGTCGCACCGCCCGACTTGACCGCGCCCATGAACAGCGCGCCGCCCAGCACGATCGCCTCCTTGTTGGCCAGCATCAGGCGCTTGCCGGCGCGTGCGGCGGCCAGGCAGGGCGGCAGACCGGCTGCACCGACGATCGCGGCCATGACCGCGTCGGTGTCCGGATCGGCGGCGACCTGCGACAGCGCGTCGGCGCCGTGCAGCACCTCGGTGCGCAGGCCGGCGGCACGCAGCCGCGCCTGCAGGTCGGCGGCCTGATCGGCCCTGGCGACCACGGCCCGGCGCGGGCGCCAGCTCAGGCATTGCGCGGCCAGCTCGTCGATGCGGCTGTGCGCCGTCAGCGTCGTGACCTCGTAGGCCTCGGGATGGCGCGACAGCACGTCCAGCGTGCTGGTCCCGATCGAGCCGGTCGAGCCCAGGATGCAGACGCGCAGCCGACCACCGGCCGGCATCGTGGGGATCGGGGCGGCGGCAGCGTTCATGTCGTCAGCAAGGCAAGCGCCAGCGGGCAGACCGGCAGCAGGGCATCGATGCGGTCGAGCACGCCGCCATGGCCGGGCAGCAGCGCGCTGCTGTCCTTGGCCCCGGCGCTGCGCTTGACCATCGACTCGAACAGGTCGCCGACCACGCTGAGGGCGGCCAGGAACAGGCAGGCCAGCACCAGACCGAACCAGCCGCCACGCTGCAGCAAGGCGGTGTAGAGGCTGGCACCCGCCTCGGGATGGCCGGCGTCCCAGGCGATCCAGCCCAGCGCCAGCGCCAGCACGCCGGCCATGCCGGTGTAGACGCCCGCCCAGCTCTTGCCCGGACTGATCGCCGGCGCCAGCTTGCGCCGGCCCCAGGCACGCCCACCGAAGTAGGCCGCGATGTCGGCCATCCAGACCAGGCAGAACAGCGACAGCAGGAAGTTCAGGCCGCGCAGGCGCGCCTCGGCAATCGCCAGCCAGGCCAGCCACAGCAGCGCCAGGCCCAGCAGCAGCCGTGCGGCCACCGGCACGTGCGGCCAGCCGGTCACGCCCTTGGCGAGGGCGGCGGCACCCCCCAGCACCCACAGCAGCAAGGCGAGCTGCCACAGCGGTGCCGGCACATGACCGACCCAACCCTGCGCCAGCGCCACGCCACAGCCGGCCGCGACGATCGCGGCGAGCCCGAAGGCCGGCAAACCGGGAGTCTGGTTGAGGCGGGACCATTCCCAGCCGGCCGCGGCGATCATCACCAGGGTCAAGAGCTGGAAGGGCCAGGCACTGGCGGCCAGCAAGGCCGGCAACAGCACGGCGAGCAGGACCAGGGCCGTGATGACGCGCGTTCTGAGCATGGTCCGGCGGCCTCAGGTTTCGGGGGCGTAGCTGACGGGGGTTCCGTCGGCCTTGACGTCCTTCTTCACCCGGCCGAATCGGCGGTCGCGGGCGGCGTAGTCTGCCAGGGCCGCGTCGAGCGCCTGCTCGTCGAAATCGGGCCACAGGCAGTCGGTGAAATACAGCTCGGCATAAGCCGCCTGCCACAGCAGGAAATTCGAGATCCGGATCTCGCCGCCGGTGCGCACGAACAGGTCGAGCTCAGGCGCATCGGACAACGACAGGCGACGGGCCAGCGCAGCCTCGTCGATCGACTCGGCCGGCACGCCCTCGCGCACCAGCGCCTGGCAGGCCTGCGCCACGTCCCAGCGGCCGCCATAGTTGAAGGCGACGTTGACGGTGATGGCGCGGTTGCCGGCGGTCAGGGCCTCGGCGTGGTCCCAGGCCTCGCGGACCTTGGCGTTCACGCGGGCACGGTCGCCGATGATGCGGATGCGCACGCCATCCTCGGCCATGCGCGTCAGGTACTTCGAGACCGCCACCAGCACCAGGTTCATCAGCCCGGAGACTTCCTCCTGAGGCCGGTTCCAGTTCTCGGACGAGAACGCGAACACCGTGAGGTGCTCGATGCCGCGGTCACGGCAGGCCCGGATGATGCGCACCAGCGCGTCGACACCGAACTTGTGACCGACCACGCGCGGCATCATGCGCCGGTTGGCCCAGCGGCCATTGCCGTCCATGACGATGGCGAGGTGGCGAGGCACACGCGGTGCGTCGCCGGTCGGGAGATGGCTCATCGGGCCGTCGACGGATGACGGCCGTCAGACGGCCATGATCTCCGCTTCCTTGCCCTGCACCAGCTTGTCGATCTCGGCGACGGTGCGGTCGGTCAGCTTCTGCACCTCGTCGATCGAGCGGCGCTCGTCGTCTTCGGTGATCAGCTTGTCCTTGAGCAGCTTCTTGGCGTGCTCGTTGGCATCACGACGCAGGTTGCGCACGGCGACCTTGGCGTCCTCGCCGGCATGGCGCACGACCTTGGTCAACTCCTTGCGGCGCTCCTCGGTCAGGGCCGGCATCGGCACGCGGATCAGGTCGCCCATGGTCGACGGGTTCAGCCCCAGATCCGACTCGCGGATGGCCTTCTCGATCTTCTGGCCCATGCCCTTCTCCCAGGGCTGGACGCTGATGGTGCGCGCGTCGATCAGCGACACGTTGGCCACCTGGCTGATCGGCAGCATCGAGCCGTAGTACTCGACCTGGACCTGGTCGAGGATGCCCGGGTGGGCCCGGCCGGTGCGGATCTTCTGCAGTTCGTTCTTGAAGGCCTCGATGGACTTGGCCATCTTGGCTTCGGCATTCTTCTTGATGTCGGCGATGCTCATCGTGGGACTCCTCGGGGACGCTCGGATTCAGACGTGGACCAGCGTGCCCTCGTCCTCGCCCTGCACGACGCGCTTCAGGGCGCCGGGCTTGAAGATCGAGAACACCTTGATCGGCAGCTTCTGGTCGCGGCACAGCGCGAACGCGGTCGCGTCGAGCACCTGCAGGTTCTGGATGATGGCCTCGTCGAAGGTCAACGAGGGATAGCGCGTGGCGTTCGGATCCTTCTTCGGATCGGCGGTGTAGACACCGTCGACCTTGGTGGCCTTCAGCATGATCTGGGCACCCATCTCGGCGCCACGCAGCGCGGCGGCGGTGTCGGTCGTGAAGAAGGGGTTGCCGGTTCCGCCGGCGAACACCACGACCTTGCCTTCCTCGAGGTACTGCAGCGCCTTGGGCCGCACGTAGGGCTCGACCACCTGGTCGATGCCGATGGCCGACATCACGCGGGCGGTCATGCCCTCCAGACGCATCGTGTCGGCCAGGGCCAGGGCGTTCATCACCGTGGCCAGCATGCCCATGTAATCGGCCGTCGCGCGGTCCATGCCGACCGAGCCTCCCGCCACGCCGCGGAAGATGTTGCCACCGCCGATGACCACCGCGACCTCGCAGCCCAGCTGGGTGACTTCCTGGATCTCGCGCACCATGCGGACGATGGTCGCGCGGTTGATGCCGTAGGCATCGTCGCCCATCAGGGCCTCTCCGGAAAGTTTCAGCAGGATGCGTTTGTAGGCCGGCATGCAGGTTCCTCGGGGTAGCGAAAACAGCGTTCGAGTGTAGGCCAAGGCACCTTCGCCCCGGCCTGGGGACCCGCCCCGAAGGACCGGTCCCGGGCCGGCTTACTGGCCCTTCGCAGCGGCGACCTGGGCGGCCACTTCAGCCGCGAAGTCGTCCTGCTTCTTCTCGATGCCTTCGCCCACGATGAACATCGTGAACGAGGCCACCGTGGTGCCGGCAGCCTTGAGCATCTGCTCGACGGTCTGCTTGTCGTTCTTGACGAAGGGCTGGTTGAACAGCGAGACCTCCTTGAGGTACTTCTGCACCGAGCCTTCGATCATCTTGGCGGCGATGTCGGCCGGCTTGCCCGACTCGGCAGCCTTGGCGGTGGCGACCGAGCGCTCCTTCTCGATCAGTTCGGCGGGCACGTCGGCCTGCGTCAGCGCGACCGGCTTCATGGCCGCGACGTGCATCGCCACGTCCTTGGCGGCCGTGCCGTCACCGGTGTACTCGACGAGCACGCCGATGCGCACGCCGTGCAGGTAGTGGGCCAGCTGGCCACCGCCGGCATAGCGCTTGAAGCGGCGGATCGACATGTTCTCGCCGATCTTGCCGATCAGGCCCTTGCGCACGTCCTCGACCGTCGGGCCGAAGTCTTCCATCGCCAGCGGCAGGGCCGACAGCGCGGCCACGTCGGCCGGGTTGTGGTCGGCCACCAGCTGGGCGACCGATTGCACGAAGCCCAGGAAGGTATCGTTCTTGGAGACGAAGTCGGTCTCGCAGTTGACCTCGATCAGCGCACCCACGTCGCCATTGACGGCGGCGGCGATGACACCTTCGGCGGTCACGCGGCTGGCGGCCTTGCTGGCCTTGTTGCCGAGCTTGACCCGCAGGATCTCCTCGGCCTTGTCCATGTTGCCCTCGGCCTCGGTCAGTGCCTTCTTGCACTCCATCATCGGGGCGTCGGTCTTGGCGCGCAGTTCGGCGACCATGCTGGCGGTGATTGCAGCCATTGTTCAACTCCTGTCACGGAAGATGGCCGCACCCACTGCGGCCATCGGGATATCTCGAAAAAAAGGGGCTGTAGCAGCCCCTTGCTCACCGGTCCCGGAGGACTCAGGCGGCGTCGTTGACCTCGACGAACTCGTCGCCGTTGGAGGCAACGGCCTCGATCACTTCATTGACCGAGTTGGCCTTGCCTTCCAGCACGGCGTCGGCCATCACGCGGGCGTACAGCGCTACGGCCTTGGCCGAGTCGTCGTTGCCGGGGATGATGTAGTCGATGCCTTCGGGCGAGTGGTTGGTGTCAACCACGCCGATGACCGGAATGCCGAGCTTGCGGGCTTCGGCGACGGCGATCTTGTGATAGCCGACGTCGATGACGAACAGCGCGTCAGGCAGGGCGTTCATCGCGGCGATGCCGCCGATGTCCTTCTGCAGCTTGTCGATCTCGCGCTGGAACAGCAGCGCTTCCTTCTTGATCGACGGCTGGGTGCCAGCCTCGACCATCGCCTGCATCTCGTTGAGCTTCTTCAGCGAACCCTTGACGGTCTTGAAGTTGGTCAGCATGCCGCCGAGCCAGCGCTGGTCGACGTAGGGCATGCCGGCACGGGCCGCTTCCATCGCGACGACGTCGCGCGCCTGGCGCTTCGTGCCCACGAACAGGATGTTGCCGCGGCGCGAGGCCAGCTGGCGGGCGAACTTGGTGGCCTCGTTGAAGAGCGGAACCGTCTTCTCGAGGTTGATGATGTGGATCTTGTTGCGATGGCCGAAGATGTACGGGGCCATCTTGGGGTTCCAGAAGCGGGTCTGGTGTCCGAAATGGACACCGGCTTCCAGCATGTCACGCATGGTGAAGGACATGAGTTGCTCCAAAGGTTGGATCTAGAATCCGGCTCGAATTGCACGCAGTGACAAGAGAAACACGCGGCACACACGACAGGGATCTCTCCACCGTCGTTGCCCGCATCCTCTGCAGTCGCAACACCTTCAGTTCGCTTCGCTGGCCTATCCAGTTCAGCTGCCGGACTCGCGTTTAGGACAAGTCTTCTTGATCGTCTTGACGCTCCCACCCCTTCGCCGTGTGGCTTCTGCCTAGCCTCGGGGGTGTTCACGAAAAAACCCAAAGAGTATAGCAGCCGTGAAGAGCCGTCCCGCGCCTGTCCCCGCGCAAGCCCCCGAATCCGCCTGCCCCGCCGACCTGGTTGACGCCCGAGAGCGCGTCCTCGCAGGCACTGCGGTTGCCTCCGCCCTGATCGAGCAGAGCGCACTTGCCGCGCGGTCGGCCATCGCCGAACGGGCCCATGTGTCGCTGGACCTCGACGGCGCCCGTTCCGCCGCCCGCCGCACCGACGAGCGCATCGCCTGTGGCGACGACCCTGGCGCGCTGGCCGGACTGGCCATCAGCGTGAAGGACCTGTTCGATGTGCGCGGCCAGGTCACGCGGGCCGGTTCGACCTGGTTGAACGAAGGTCACCCCGCCGCCCAGGACGCGCCCGCCGTCGCGCGCCTGCGGGCTGCCGGCGCCGCGCTGATCGGGCGGACCCAGATGACCGAGTTCGCGTTCTCCGGCGTCGGCCTCAACCCGCACACCGGCACACCGGCCAACGTTGCGCTGGCCCGCCTCGGACAACCCGGTCGGGCGCCGGGTGGATCAACCTCCGGCGGCGCGGTCTCGGTCGCCAGCGGCGCCTCGTGGGCCGCGCTCGGCTCCGACACCGGCGGCTCGCTGCGCATCCCCGCCGCGCTGCATGGCCTGGTCGGCTTCAAGTCCAGCCAGCACCTCGTGCCGCTGGCCGGCAGCGTGCCGCTCGCGCCCAGCTTCGACACCGTCGGCGCGATCACCCGCAGCGTGCGCGACGCCGTCGTGCTGCACGAGGTCCTGGCCGATCGCCGCGTCCACCTCGCCGGTCGACCGGTCACCGGCCTGCGACTCGGCTGGTGCCGCCGCCTCTTCCTCGACGCGCTCGACCCCGCCGTCGCCAGCGCCTGGCAACGCAGCCTGGACGTGCTGGCCGCTGCCGGCGCGACGCTGGTCGAACGCGACCTGCCGGCGCTCGACGACCTGCCGCGCCTGACCGACAGCGGCGGCATCACCGCCGCCGAGGCATGGGCCTGGCATGCGCCGCACCTCGCCGCGCATGCCGACGACTACGACCCGCGCGTGCTGTCGCGCATCCAGCGCGGTCGTTCCATCGACGCCCACCACCGCAAGTCGCTGCACGCCTTGCGAGCCGACTGGATCGTTCGACTTCAGGCCCAGATCGCCGATGTCGACGTGATGCTGGCACCGACCGTTGCCCGCCCTGCCCCGCCGATCGCCGACCTGCTGGGCGATGACGCGACCTTCTTCGACCTGAACGCCGCGCTCTTGCGCAACCCCGCCGTGATCAACCTCTTCGACGGCTGCGCGATCAGCCTGCCCGCGCCGGTCCCGGCCGATGCCGCCCCGGTCGGCCTGATGGCCTGGGCCGGACGCGATGCCGACGACCGCCTGCTCGACGCCGCCCTGGCCATCGAGGCCACCTTGCGCGACGCCGTCGCCCGGAGCCGCTGATGCGCGTCGCGGTGATCGGTGCCGGCGTGGCCGGCATGGCGAGCGCGTGCGAACTCGCGCAACGTGGCCACGAGGTCGTCGTCTACGACCGCCACGACGGCGTCGCCGAAGCGTCCAGCTTCGCGCATGCCAACCTGCTGACCCCCGGCCTGGTTTCGCCGGCCGCCGCGCCGGGCATGCGGCGCTGGTTGTGGCGCGGCCTGCGTCACCACTCGGCGGCACTGCGCTGGCACCCGATGCAATCGGCCGCCGCCTACCGCTGGCTGTGGCGCTGGTGGCGCGCCAGCCGTCGCGGCCATGCCGACGACGTCCGCGCGATGACCGAACTGGCCATGCTCAGCCTGCAGCGGCTGGACCGCATCAACGGCGAGTTCGCGATCGAGCACGAGCGCAGCGACGGCGTGCTGGTGCTGCTGCGCCACAACAGCGAGCTGGCACCGAGCCATCGCCATGCGCAGATGCTGCGCGAGCTGGGCTGGACGGCCAAGGAGCTCGGCCCCGACGAGTGCCGCCAGGTCGAGCCGCACCTGGGCCCGGCGTCGATTGCCGGCGGCCTGCTGCTGCCGAAGGACGGTGTCGGCAACTGCCGCCTGTGGATCCAGCGCCTGCGCGACGGCCTGGTGCGCCAGCACGGTGTACAGCTGCGTCTGGGCACCGAGGTGACGACGATCTCGCAGTCGGGCGACAGCGCCGGCGTCGAGCTGCGACTCGTCCCGCGGGCCGGCGCACGGATGCGACCGGATGGCCTGCGCACGCCAGCCGACCCCGGCACCGCCCGGCACGACGCCGTCGTGCTGTGTGGCGGGGCGGACACCGGCCTGCTTCAGGGCGCCGGACTGCGCATCCCGATGATGTCGGTCTGGGGCCGCTCGCTGACCTTGCGGCTGCGTCCCGACAGCCAGGCGCTGCGCTCGGCCGTGGTCGACGCGCGCGACGGCATCACGCTGACCCGCCTGGGCGAGCGGCTGCGCGTGAGTGGCGGCCATGAGCTGGGCGCCCCTGGCGAGGCGGGTTCGGAAGACGCGCTGCGGCCGCTCTACCGGGCGCTGAACCGCTGGTTCGGCCATGCCACCGACAGGAACACGTCGCAGATCTGGCAAGGCGCGCGGCCGATGCTGCCCGACGGTCCGCCGATCATCGGCGCGGCGCCGATGCCGGGTGTCTGGCTCAACGTCGGTCACGGCGCCCACGGCTGGACGCTGGCTTGCGGCAGCGCCCGTCTGCTGGCCGAGCAGATGGCCGGCCAGACGACCTCGGTCGATCCGGTGCCGTTCGCGCTGTCGCGCTGGCAAGGCCGATGAACACGGGCCTCGCGACGATCGAGCCGGTCGTGCTCGACACCAATGTCGTGCTCGACTGGCTGGTCTTCCGCAGCGAAGACACCGCCGAACTCGGCGCGGCGATCGAGGCCGGACGGCTGGCCTGGTTGGCCACCGCGGCGATGCGCGAGGAGTCGATCGAGGTGCTGGACCGCCTGCGCACCCACGCCCACCTGCAACGCTGGGACGAACGGCGCCTGCCGGCCCTGGCCGCCGTCGAACGCTGGATGCAACCGGTCGAGGCACCGCCCCCGTTGCCCTGGCCGATGCGGCTGCGCAGCGTCGACCCGGACGACCAGATCTACATCGACCTGGCGCTGCACCGGCGCATCCCCTGGCTGCTGAGCCGCGACCGCGCCCTGCTCAAGCTCGCCAAGCGCGCCCGGCCTCATGGCGTGCAGGTGCTGACGCCGGCGCAGTGGAAGGGGGTCTGGCAGGCCTAGCATCCACGCATGTCGCAGCCCCTGCCCGCCCTTGTCAGCTCCCTGGTCGTCACCCATGCGCCGCTCCACCTGCTGGCCGGTGCCGGTTGGGCGACACCGGTGGATCTGCACGACGCCCGCCACGCCGGTGAACTCGAAAGGGCTCACACCGCCCGCCTGCCGCCACACCAGCTGATGCAGACGGCCGGCCTGGTGACCGCCCGGCTGGCGCAAGCCCTGGCGCCTCACGCCGGGCGCGTCATCGTGCTGGCCGGACCCGGCAACAACGGCGGCGACGGCTTCGAGGCGGCCGCGCAGCTGCAGTCGCGCTGGCCCGGCATCCATCTGGAGCTGTGGTGGCTTGGCCGCGCACAGGTCCAACCCGCCGACGCGCAGGCATCGCGCGCCCGCGCCGCCGCTGCCGGCGTGGTGATCCGGTCACTCGACGACGACGCCGCCGAGCGAGCACGAACGCTGTCAACCTGGTGCGAGACGCTCGCCGGTTCGGGCAACGACACGCTGATCCTCGACGCCCTGCTCGGTCGCGGCCTGAACCGGCCGGCCGATGGCGAGATGGCTCGCCTGATCGAGGACCTGAACGCAGGCGGCGCGCACGTTCTGGCGGTCGACCTGCCTTCCGGACTGAACGGCGACACCGGCAGCTGGGTCGATGCGCCTGCGGCCGCGATCGTGCGGGCCGATGCCACGCTCGCCTTGCTGAGCCCTGCCCCCGGCCTGCTGACCGGCGAGGGCCGCGATGCTGTCGGCGAGCTGTGGTGGCACGACCTCGGCACCTCGACAAGTCCGTTGCCATCGGCCGTTCCGCCGCAAGCCCGGCTGGAACGCGGTGCCGCGCTGGCAAAGGTGCTGCAGCCGCGCCTGCACCGTCAGCACAAGGGCAGCGTCGGCGATCTGTGGGTGGTCGGCGGCGCGGCGGCGATGACGGGCGCCGCCTGGCTCGCCGCCCGCACCGCGCTGCAGGCAGGCGCGGGCCGGGTTCATGTCGACTTGCTGGACACGACAGGTCCGGGCCTGGATCCGGGACAGCCCGAGCTGATGGTCGGTCGTCGCGCAGTCGCCGAAGACCTGCGCCATGCCACCGTGGTGGCCGGCTGCGGCGGCGGACAGGCCATCGCCACGCGCCTGCCCGAACTGCTGGCCGGCAGCGCCCGGCTGGTGCTGGACGCGGACGCCCTCAACGCGATCGCACAAGATGCCGGCCTGCGGTCACGGCTGCAGGATCGTTCAGGCCGGGGCTTGCCGAGCGTGTTGACGCCACACCCGCTGGAGGCGGCCCGGCTGCTGGATGCCACCGTGGCGGACGTGCAGCGCGATCGATTGGCAGCCGCACGCGCGCTCGCCGCTCGACACGGCTGCACGGTGCTGCTGAAGGGATCGGGAACGGTGGTCTGCGGACCCGCCGCAACCGCCTTGCCGTCGATCAACGGCAGCGGCAATGCGGCGCTCGCCACGCCGGGCAGCGGTGATGTGCTGGCCGGCGCCATCGGGGCGCTGTGGAGCCGCGCGGCGGCGTCCGAAGCCCGTTCAGGATGGTCGACCGACGACATTGCCACGCTGGCGACAACCGCTGCGGTCGACCTGCACGGCCGGGTGGCTCAGTCGATGAGCCCGCGCGGCGAGGCCTTGCCGGCCTCGCTGCTGGCCGCGGGTCTGGGCGACTGGCTCAGGAACGCGAACGGCGCGGCTTGGCGCTGCGCGTGACCGCGCTGCCATCGCCCGCCGCAGCCTTGCCGGCAGCGGTCGCCTTGCCCTTGCCGGACTTCGACGCCTTGGCCGGCCGGGCCTTGCGGGTGGCACTGCCGGCGGCCTTGCGAGCGGCCTTGCGGACCTCGCGATCGGTCTCCTGCACGCTGGCCAGTTCGCCTTGTGCGCTGCCGGTCTTCGGCGTGCGTTCGCGCGGGCTGCGTTGCGAGGCGCCGGGCGCCGTCGCCCCGCCTTCGCGGACCAGACGGAAGTCGATCTTGCGGCCGTCCAGGTCGACCCGGCTGACCTGCACGCGGATCTTGCCGCCGACCGCATAACGCACGCCCGTGCGTTCGCCACGCAGTTCCTGGCGCACCTCGTCGAAGCGGTAGTACTCGCCGCCCAGTTCGGTGATGTGGACCAGGCCTTCGACGTAGAGCTCGTTGAGCTGCACGAACAGGCCGAAGCTGGTGACCGCGCTGATCGTGCCGGCGTATTCCTCGCCGAGGCGGTCGCGCATGAACTTGCACTTGAGCCAGGCCTCGACATCGCGCGAGGCCTCGTCGGCGCGGCGCTCGTTGGCGCTGCAATGCATGCCCGCCGCTTCCCAGTTGCCCTGGGCCTGCGCGGCCTTCGCACCGCCCTTGACCGGCTTGATCTGCGCGTGGGCCTCCTGCTCGCGGGCGGCCTTGGCGTTCTTGGCCGCCTGCGCCAGGCCACGCCGGTCGCTGCCGGTGTTGGCCGGTCGCGGCAGTTCGATCACGTACTTCTTGCCCGCCAGGATGGCCTTGATCACCCGATGCACCAGCAGGTCCGGATAACGCCGGATCGGGCTGGTGAAGTGCGTGTAGGCCTCGTAGGCCAGGCCGAAGTGACCGCTGTTGATGGGGGTGTAGATCGCCTGCTGCATCGCGCGCAGGATCATCTGGTGGATCTGCGCCGCGTCGGGCCGATCACGCGTCTGCTGCGCGATGGTCTGCAGTTCGGACGGCTTCGGATCCTCGCTGAGCACGAAGCCCAGACCCATCGAGCGCAGGTAGTTCTGCAGCGTCAGGCGCTTCTCGGGCGTCGGGCCTTCGTGAACGCGGTAGAGGCTCGGATGCTTGGCACCGTGGATGAAGTCGGCAGCGCAGACGTTCGCCGCCAGCATCGCCTCCTCGATCAGCCGATGGGCCTCGGTGCGGGTGCGCGGCACGATCTTCTCGATGCGGCCGTTGTCGTCGCAGACGATCTGCGTCTCGGTGGTCTCGAAGTCGACCGCACCGCGGGTCGCGCGCTGCTTGAGCAGGGCGCGGTAGACCTCGTGCAGGTGGATCAGGTCATTGACCCGCGCAGCGCGCTTGCGGGCTTCAGGACCGCGCGTGTTGCCGAGGATCGCCGCCACCTCGTTGTAGGTGAAGCGCGCGTGCGACAGGATCACCGCCGGATAGAACTGATAGGCCTGCACCTCGCCGGTCGTGTCGACCAGCATGTCGCAGACCATCGACAGGCGCTCTTCATCGGGATTCAGCGAACACAGGCCGTTGGACAGCTTCTCCGGCAGCATCGGGATGACCCGGCGCGGGAAGTAGACCGAGGTCGCGCGCTCGAAGGCGTCACCGTCCAGGGCCTCGCCCGGCTTGACGTAGTGGCTGACGTCGGCGATGGCCACCAGCAATCGCCACCCCTTGGCCTTGCCGATCTTGGCGGGCTCGCAGTAGACGGCGTCGTCGAAGTCGCGGGCGTCCTCGCCGTCGATCGTCACCAGCGGCACGTCGCGCAGGTCGACGCGGCCCTTCAGGTCGACCGCCCGCAGGCGATCGGGCAGCTTGGCGGTCTGTGCCAGTGTCTCGGTGCTGAAGCGGTGCGGCACCTCGTACTTGCGCACCGCAATCTCGATCTCCATGCCGGGATCGTCGATGTCGCCGAGCACCTCGGTGATCCGGCCGACCGGTTGCGAATACAGCGACGGCGGCTCGGTCAGTTCGATCGCGACGACCTGACCGGCCTCGGCCTTCGCGGTCGCGTTCTTCGGAATCAGGATGTCCTGGCCATAGCGCTTGTCCTCGGGCGCCACGATCCACGCGCCGCCTTCCAGCAGCAGCCGGCCGATGATCGGCGCGCGCTTGCGCTCGATGATCTCCAGCACGCGGCCCTCCGGCCGTCCCTTGCGATCCAGGCGGATCACCCGGACCTTCACGCGGTCACGGTGCAGAACCGCCCGCATTTCCTGGGGCGCCAGATAGATGTCCGGCTCCCCGTCTTCCCGGATCACGAAGCCGTGACCATCGCGGTGCCCCTGCACCGTGCCCTCGATCTCACTCATGAGTGTGGCGTTCAAACAATACCTCTTGCTTTTCGAATTCGATGGATGCTACACTTTCTTTCTCGGTTGATCACTGCAACGCAGCACCAACCAGCAAAAGAAAAAAGAAGAAAAACAAGAACACGACAAAAGAAGTCGAAAAGATCAAGCCCAGGTGGCGGAATTGGTAGACGCACTAGTTTCAGGTACTAGCGGGTAACTCCGTGGAGGTTCGAGTCCTCTCCTGGGCACCATCATCAAACGGCCGACAGCCACAAGCTGTCGGCCGTTTTGTTTTGTGTTGGATGCAGCGAATGTCATGTCGATTCTCCTGCGGCCTTCGCCTGCGACTGCATGCGGACCCCGATGTGGTGACTCGCCAAACAAAACGCCCGGACATGCCGGGCGTTGTCGTTCATGCAGGGCCTGCTGCTCAAACCGCCAGCTTGCGGGCCAGACCATCCGGACGCAGGCCGTCGTATTCCTCGAAGGGCTGATGGATCCACGGACTGGTCGGCAGCATCTCGACGAAGTAGTCCGGCGTGTAGTTCGACACGCCCTTCACCCACAGCACGGCCGACTTCAGCTCGCGGATCTGCGGCATGCCGCGCAGGCGTTCGACCACGGCCTGCAGCGTGACGCCCGAGTCGGCCAGGTCGTCGACCAGCAGGACCCGTCCGGCCAGTTCACCCTTGGGCATGGTGATGTACTTGGCCATGTCCAGCCGACCCTGGATCGTGCCGGCCTCGGCCCGATACGAACTCGTCGACATGATCGCCAGCGGCTTGTCGAAGACGCGCGACAGCACGTCGCCCGGGCGCATGCCGCCGCGAGCCAGACACAGGATCTGGTCGAACTCCCAACCCGAGTTGTGGACCTTGAGTGCGAGACGCTCGGTCAGCAGGTGGTACTCGTCCCAGGACACATACAGGTGCTTGCCATCGTCGGTGAGCATCGGTCTTTCCCTTGTCAGCGGTGATCGTCGTGAAGATCGCGAAATCCGTCAGGCTCAGGCCTTGTACGGGTGACGCAGCAGGATGGTGTGATCGCGATCCGGACCGGTGGAGACCATGTCGATCGGCGCGCCGATGAAGGCCTGCACACGTTCGAGGTAGCGACGCGCGTTCAGCGGCAGCTTGTCCCACTCCGTCACGCCGGCGGTCGTCTCGGTCCAGCCGGGGAAGGTCTCGTAGATCGGCTCGGCCGCCACGATGTCGTCAGCATCCAGCGGCAGGATGTCGATGGTTTCCCCACGCAGCTTGTAGCCGATGCCCATCTTGATCTCGGCCAGGCCATCGAGCACGTCCAGCTTGGTGATGCACAGGCCCGAGATGCCGTTGATCAGGATCGAGCGCTTGAGCGCCGCCGCATCCAGCCAGCCGCAGCGGCGGGCACGACCGGTGACGGTGCCACGCTCCTGACCGATGGTCGACAGGTGGTGGCCGACCGTGCCGGCATCGTCGATCGGCAACTCGGTCGGGAACGGACCGCTGCCCACGCGCGTGGTGTAGGCCTTGGTGATGCCCAGGATGTAGTGCAGCTTGTCCGGGCCGACGCCCGAACCTGCGGCGGCGTTGCCTGCCACGCAATTGCTCGAGGTGACGTAGGGATAGGTGCCGTGGTCGATGTCGAGCAGCGTGCCCTGCGCGCCTTCGAACAGGACGCTGCCGCCGGAGACGTTGGTCGCGTGGATGCGCACGCCGACGTCGGCCAGCATCGGCTTGATCTGCTCAGCCAGCTTCATCGCGTGGTCGTAGATCGGCTGGAACTCGAGCGTCGTGCCCTTCAGGAATCCCGACAGCGCATGGTTGTGGAGTTCCAGCAGGTCCTTGAGCTTGCTGGCGAAGCGCTCCGGATGCTTGAGGTCCTGGGCCCGCAGCGCCCGGCGCGCGACCTTGTCCTCGTAGGCCGGGCCGATGCCCTTGCCGGTGGTGCCGATCTTGCCGGCGCCGCTCGACTCGCGCAGGGCTTCGCGGGCGCGATCGACCTCGACGTGGAACGGCAGGATCAGCGGGCAGGACTCGCTGATGTAGAGACGCGAACGCACGTTCAGGCCCGCGGCCTCCAGGCGCTCGATCTCGAGCATCAGATGGGCCGGATCGACCACCACGCCATTGCCGATGTAGCAGGCCACGCCTTCGCGCATGATCCCCGACGGGATCAGCTGCAGCGCCGTCTTCTTGCCGTTGATGACCAGCGTATGGCCGGCGTTGTGGCCACCCTGGAAGCGCACCACTGCGGCTGCGTGGTCGGTCAGCCAGTCGACGACCTTGCCCTTGCCTTCGTCACCCCATTGGGTGCCGACCACGACGACGTTGCGGCCTGACGCGGCACTGCGTGTATCCATCTCTCAATCCGATCGAAAAGGGAATCTTCGGTGTGGTCGGCACGCACTCAGCGCGCACGGACCGACCATTGGCCATGTTCGGCGACCAGTTCGCGGTCGCAGTCGAATTCATCGGCCTCGTGTTCATGGCCCGGCAGCACGCTGACCACCGTCTCGCCGGCACGGCGCAGACGGCGCACGGCGGCGCGCAGTTCGGGGTCTTCGCTCCAGGGCGCGCGGATCGCGGCACGACGGCCGTCGAAATCGACACCGCCGACGACCGCCTTCAGGTCCAGACTGAAGCCGACCGCCGGACGCTTGCGCCCGAACACCGCGCCGACGTCGTCGTAGCGGCCGCCACGGGCCAGCGCATCGGTGCAACCGCGACCGTAGATGGCGAAACGGGCACCGCTGTAGTAGCCCTGGCCGGACATGTCGCCCAGGTCGAAACCAAGCGCCAGTTCAGGCTGGACGGCATGCAGATGGCGCGACAGCCATTCGAGGTCATCGAGCGCGGCGCGAACCAGCGGCACATCGGGCAGGCTCGCGCGGGCGCGCGGCAGCAGGTTGTCACCACCGTACAGGTCGACCAGCGACAGCAGGCCGGCACGCACCGGCGCCGGCAGGGCATCGCCGAGCGCCTCGATGGCCGAGCCGTCCTTCGCGGCCAGCGCCGCCTCGACGGCGACGCGGGTGTCGGCCGTCACCTCGCCGCAGGAAAGCACGCCACGCAGCAGCCGTGCATCGGAGAGGTCCAGCAGCAGGCCGCCGATGCCGGCACGACCGAGGCACTCCAGCGCCAGCTCGATGATCTCGAGATCGGCTTCCAGGCCGGCGTGGCCATAGGTCTCGGCACCGAACTGCAACGGTTCGCGGCTGCCGTGCAGGCCGGTCGGGCGGGTGTGCAACACCGGACCGCAGTAACACAGGCGGGTCAGGCCGGCGCGGTTGAGCAGATGGGCGTCGATGCGGGCGACCTGGGGCGTGGCGTCGGCGCGCACACCAAGCGTGCGTCCGCTGAGCTGGTCGACCAGCTTGAAGGTCTTCAGGTCGAGGGCCAGCCCGGTGCCCGACAGCAGCGACTCGATGTGCTCGAGCAGCGGGGGCATGACGAGCTCGTGGCCATGGGCTCGCGCCGCATCGAGCATGAGGCGGCGCAGTTCTTCGATGCGGCGCGCTTCATGCGGCAGGACATCGGCAATGTGCTCGGGCAGCAGCCAAGCTGAGGACATGGCGTTTCGTGGACTCAAAACGCCGGATTCTAGCGGGCGGCACCTTGCTGCCGGCCGACACCGGCGCTGGGTTTGGAAGGACGGCGGAACGCCCGGGCGGGCGTCAGGGCCAGCTGACGACCAGCAGCAACACGCCGATCAGGATGCTGCACAGGCCGAAGAAGCGGATCTGTCCGTCCTGCAGCCGCAGCACCTGTTCGAAGACCTGGCGCCAGCGCTGCGGACTCAGGAACGGCAGCAGGCCCTCGATGACCAGGACCAGCGCCAGCGCGGCCCAGAGTGTTTCGGTCATCGGCCGAGCGACATCACTTGCGACCGGCCGGCGCCGGCGCGCCACCCGGCGTGCCACGCATCGCCTTGAAGAACTCGCTGGCCGGGTCGACCACGATCACGTCGCTCTTGCTGCGGAAGCTGGAGCGATAGGCCTCGAGGCTGCGATAGAACTGCGCGAACTGCGGGTCACGGCCGAAGGAATCGGCGTAGAGGGCCGATGCCTTCGCGTCGCCCTCGCCCTTGAGCTTCTGGGCGTCGCGATAGGCCTCGGCGAGGATCACCTCGCGCTGCTTGTCGGCGTCGGCGCGGATCTTCTCGCCCTCGGCCGAACCCTGCGAACGCAGCTCGTTGGCCACCCGCTTGCGCTCGGACTCCATGCGACGGTAGACCGATTCGGTCACGGTCGAGGCGAAGTCCACGCGCTTGATGCGCACGTCGACGATCTCGATGCCGAAGTTCTTGGCGTCGTCGGCCATGCGGGCCATGACGTCCTGCATGACCTTCTCGCGTTCGCCCGACAGCATCGAGCGCACGCTGCGCTTGGTCACTTCCTCGTTGAACGCGGCCTGCACGATCGGGGTCAGGCGGGCCTCGGCATTGCGCAGGTCGATGCCGGTATTGCGGATGAACTGGCGCGGCTCGACGATGCGCCACTTCACCAGCCAGTCGATCACCAGGCTCTGCTTCTCGGCCGTGAAAATCGGCCGGGTCTCCGGGCTGTCCAGGGTCTGGGTGCGGCGGTCGATCAGGATGACGTTCTGCAGCGGCGGGGGCAGCTTGAACTTCAGGCCGGGCTCGGTGATGACTTCCTTGATCTCGCCGAGCGAATAGACGACCGCGACGAAGCGCTGGTCGACCACGAAGAGCGTGGACATGGCGGTCATCAGGACCAGCAGCACGCCAACGACGAAGAGTCCGATTCGATTCATGGATTCAGGTCCTTGTGGCTCGGGCTCAGCGAGCGTCGCGGCTGCGTTGGCCGTCGCGCGAACGAACGTCCGTGACGGGCGCGGGGGCGGTCTCGACGGTCGGCGGAACCGGCGTGCCGAGCGTCGGCGCACTCGACGCCGGAGCGGTCTGCTGCATCAGCTTGTCCAGCGGCAGGTAGAGCAGGTTGCCGCTGCCGCGCGAATCGACCATGACCTTGGTGACGTTGGCATAGACCTGCGCCATCGTGTCGATGTAGAGACGGTCACGCGTCACTGCCGGCGCCTTCTGGTACTCGGCCAGCACCGAGCGGAAACGCTCGGCGTCGCCCTCGGCCTGCGCAATCACGCGGGCCCGGTAACCCTGAGCCTCCTCGTTCAGGCGGGCGGCCGCGCCACGCGCCTTCGGCAGGATGTCGTTGGCATAGGCCTGACCCTCGTTCTTCAGGCGCTCGCGGTCGGCTCCGGCCTTGAAGGCATCGTCGAAGGCGGCCTGAACCTGCTCGGGCGCCTGCACGCTCTGCACGTTGGCATTGACCACCAGGATGCCGGCCTTGAGGCGGTCCAGCTGGGCCTGGATGGACTTCACCAGATCAACCGCGATGGCATCGCGCTGCTCGTACAGCACCGAGTCCATGTTGCTGCGACCGACGATCTCGCGCACGGCCGACTCGGCGGCCTGCTGCACGGCTTCCTCGACGTTGCGGTTCTCGAACAGGAAGTCCTTGACCTCCTTGAGGCGCCACTGAACGGTGAAGCGGATGTCGACGATGTTCTCGTCCTGCGTCAGCATCGACGAGTCGCGCAGGCCGGTGGCCTGCACGACGTTGTTGCGGCCGACCTCGGTCGAGCGGGTCTGCGTCACCGAGACGGTCTCGTGGGCCTGGAACGGATACGGCCAGCGGAACTGGATGCCGGCATCGACCGTGCGGGCATATCGGCCAAAGGTCAGGATCACGGCCTGCTGGCCCTCCTGCACGATGAAGAAGCCGCTGCCCAGCCACAGCAGGCCGACGATGCCGGCGATCAGGCCGCCGCCGATGCCCAGCATCCGGGCGTCCGACGGATCACCGCCGCCGCCGCCACCGCCGCCGACGCCACCACCGCGGTTGCCCGGGTTGCGTGCGCCGAACAGGCCGCCGAGCTTCTGGTTGAAGTCGCGCCAGAGTTCGTCGAGGTCGGGCGGGCCGTCGTTGCGGCCGTTGGCCATCAGGTCGACGCCGGCCAACGACAGCGCGCGGCGGCCGAGTCCGTTGACCACGGCGCGGGCGGCCGCACAGGTCTCGACCAGTCGTGATCCCAGGCTCAGGGTGTGGGGCATGGATGTCATGGGCTGAATGCTAATGGCTGGCGATCAGGCCGCACGGGGGCGGGGCCGGTGTTCGTCATCGTCTGCCGCGTCGGACAACAGGTCCTCGGGCGTCGCTTCGAGCGGATCGGCAGGCTGCGGTTCCATCGACGTGTCGATCGGTCGGAAGCGCACGTCGTCGACACGCGCATCGGCGCCCGCATCGGCGTCGATCGAGGCCTGCGCGATGGCCTCGCGCAAGGCGGCCAGACCGACACCGGCCGCTGCGCTGATGAACAGGCGCGGCACCACGCGGCCCGGTTCGAGCTCGTAGTGATCGGCCATCTGGCGCGGCCGGGCGTCTTCCTCGATCAGGTCGAGCTTGTTGAAGACCAGCAGCTGCGGCAGCTCGGCCGCACCGATCTCGCGCAGCACGCGCTGGACTTCCTGGACCTGTTCGAGCCAGGTCGGGCTGGCACCGTCGACGACGTGCAACAGCAGGTCCGCCTCGGCGGCTTCCTGCAACGTCGCCTGGAAGGCCTCGACCAGACCGTGCGGCAGGTCGCGGATGAAGCCGACCGTGTCGGACAGCGAGACGCTGCGCTGCGCGGCTTCGAGGTACATCTGCCGCGTGGTGGTGTCGAGCGTCGCGAACAGCTGGTCGGCCGCGTAGGTGCGGGCCTTGACCAGCGCATTGAACAGCGTGCTCTTGCCGGCGTTGGTGTAGCCGACCAGCGAGACGCGGAAGGTGCCGTGGCGCTCACGCGAGCGGCGCTGCGTGTTGCGCTGGCGCTTGACCTTGGCCAGGCGTTCCTTCACGGACTTGATGCGCGCATCGATCATGCGGCGGTCGAGCTCGATCTGGGTCTCGCCCGGACCGCCGCGCAGGCCGAAGCCGCCGCGCTGGCGTTCGAGGTGGGACCAGCGCCGGACCAGCCGGGTGGCGAGGTACTGCAGCCGTGCCAGCTCGACCTGCAGCTTGCCCTCGTGGCTGCGCGCGCGCGCCGCGAAGATCTCGAGGATCAGGCCGGTGCGGTCGAGCACCTCGACGCCGATGTGGCGCTCCAGGTTGCGCTGCTGCGCCGGGCCGAGGGCCTGGTCGAAGATCACGCAATGGGCCTGGTGCAAGGTCACCAGTTCCTTGATCTCGTCGGCCTTGCCGCTGCCCACGTAGAGCGCGGCGTCGATCGCCTTGCGGCGCGAGATCAGCCGGGCGACCGGCTCGTCACCGGCCGATTCGGCCAGCAGCGCCAGTTCGTCGAGGGTCGGATCGAAGGAGGAACCCGTCCCCAGGTCGACGCCCACGAGCACTGCCCGCGGACGTGCGACGACTTCCGTGTCGGTCAAGGTGATCGAAGAATCTGGGATGGGAGGGGACGGATCGGGGGGGCGCCGAAGATCAGGCGGCTTCCGGGGTGTCGTTCGGGTGGAAGTTCACCGGACGCCCGGGCACGACGGTGGAGATCGCGTGCTTGTAGACCATCTGGGTGACCGTGTTGCGCAGCAGGACCACGTACTGGTCGAAGGACTCGATGTGGCCCTGGAGCTTGATGCCGTTGACGAGGTAGATCGACACGGGCACGTGCTCCTTGCGCAGCAGGTTCAGGAAGGGATCCTGCAAGAGTTGGCCTTTGTTGCTCACGATATTCTCCGTGTTGAAAGAGTTCAGAAGAGGTGCACCATAACACAGGGTTTCCGCCGATCTGCCCGGCCGGACATCGCCCTGTCATGGTTCCGGAAAGCCACCGGAAGGGCTCAGCGATCGTCGTCGGCAAAGGGGTTGTGCGAGCTGCGCATCTCGATGCGCAACGGCGTTCCGACCAGCTTGAAGTGCTCGCGGATGCGGCCTTCGAGGTAGCGCTTGTAGACGTCCGTGACGTGTTCGACCGCATTGCCGTGGACCACCACGATCGGGGGGTTCTGGCCGCCCTGGTGCGCATATCGCAGCTTGGGGCGGAAGGCGCCGGCCCGTTTGGGCTGCTGGTAGGACACCGCGTCCTGCAGCAGGCGCGTCAGCTGCGGCGTCGGCATCTTGCAGGTCGCCGAGGCCCACGACGCGTCGATCGCCTGCCACAGCGGGCCGAGGCCCTGGCGGCGCTTGGCCGAGATGTGCACGATCGGCGCGAACTTCAGGAACGAAAGGCGCGACTCGATCGAGCGCTCCAGCATCTCGCGCTGGTAGCTGTCGATCGCGTCCCACTTGTTGACCGCGATGACCACCGCGCGGCCCGATTCGAGGACATAGCCGGCGATGTGCGCGTCCTGGTCGGACACGCCCTCGATCGCGTCGATCAGCAGCAGCACGACGTTGGCATCGGCGATGGCCTGCAGCGTCTTGACGACCGAGAACTTCTCGATCGCCTCGAACACCTTGCCCTTGCGACGCAGGCCGGCCGTGTCGATGATCTCGTAGCGCTTGCCGTCGCGCTCGAACGGCACGGTGATGGCGTCGCGCGTGGTGCCGGGCAGGTCGAAGGCGACCAGCCGCTCCTCGCCCAGCCAGGTGTTGATCAGCGTCGACTTGCCGACGTTCGGGCGACCGCAGACAGCCAGCCGCACCGGCCGGTCCTCGTCGGGCACGGCCTCGTCGTCGTCCTCGTCGTCTTCCGGGAAGAAGTCCTCGAGCGCCGCCTCGATCAGGCTGCGCACGCCCTGGCCGTGGGCCGACGAGACCGGGTGCGGGTCGCCGATGCCCAGCTCGTAGAACTCGGCCAGCAGCGGCGATTCCTGCATGCCCTCGGCCTTGTTGGCCGCCAGCAGGACACGCTTGTTGGCGCCGCGCAGGTAACGCGCGATGTCGTGGTCCTGGGCCGAGAGACCGGCCCGCACGTCGACCACGAAGACGACCGCATCCGCCTCGGCCACGGCCTGGCGGGTCTGCTTGGCCATTTCCTTGAAGATGCCGGCGGTCGAGTCGGGCTCGAAGCCGCCCGTGTCGATGACGATGAATTCGTGCTTGCCGACCTTGCCGTCGCCGTAGTGGCGGTCACGGGTCAGGCCGGCAAAGTCGGCCACGATCGCGTCGCGGCTGCCGGTGAGTCGGTTGAACAGGGTGGACTTGCCGACGTTGGGTCGTCCGACGAGGGCAATGACCGGTTTCATGATGGGCTCTCTTGCAAGCGGGCGGCGACGCGCCCGCTCATTCGGGCCGGAAGGCGTGGACGCCACCCGACTTGGTGATGGCCAGCAGCGTGGTGCCCGAGCGCACCAGCGGCACGGCGATGCCGCTGCCGTCGGTGGGCAGGCGCAGCAGGCTGTCGCCCCGCTCGCGGCCGTAGAAATGGAGCCAGCCCTCGAAGTCGCCGAAGACCACCGTGCTGCCGCTGATCAGCGGCGCGCTCAGGCCCCGGTTGCGCAGGCGCTCGTGGCTCCACAGCAGGTCGCCGGTCGACGCCTTCCAGGCGCTGATGCGGTCGCTGCCGTCGGCCGCCACCAGCACATCGGCATCGGCCGCGACGCCCTGGTAGCCGCCGAAGTTGCGGCTCCAGCGCAGCTGGTTGCGTTCGACCTGGACACAGCCGACCGAGGACTGGAAGGCCCGCAGGCACAGCACGTCGCCGGTGCGCACCGAGGGTGCGACCAGATCGGAGAGACGTTCGACCTCGTTGGTGCCGCGCTGGGCCGGCAGCGCCACTTCCTGGCGCAAGGTCCCCAGCAGCGGATCGATCTGCAGCAGGCGCGGGCCCTGGCCGGCCAGCAGCGTGTCCTTGAAGGGCAGCAGCACGCCGGGTTGCGCCAGCGCCAGCGGCTCGCCGCTGCGCGACAGGCTCCAGAGCTTGCGGCCGTCGAGCGCGTCGAAAGCCTCGATCGTGCGGTCGACACGCTGGACGAACACACGCTCGCCGGCCACCAGCGGCGCGGTCACCGCGCGCGAGCCGAGCCGGCTGCGCCAGCGCACCTTGCCGCCCTCGTAGACGATCAGGTCGTTGCTGGCGCCGACCACGGCCAGGAAGCGGCCGTCGGTGCCGATGCCGGCCGTCAGCGCCTCGCCCACCGCGATGCGGGCACGTTCGGTGCCGGTGGCGACATCCAGTGCCAGGATCAGCCCGTCGCGCGTGGCCACCAGGAACCGGTCGCCCTGGACCGCCACGGTCAGCCCCGGCAGCGGCGCGCCGCCGAGCCACGCGCGCCAGACCTGCTTGCCGGCGATCTTCGCGGGGACGTTCTCCAGCGGAGCGGGCTTGGGCGGCGCTGCGCCACAGCCGGCCAGCAGCCCGGCCGCGCCGATCAGCGTTGCCGCCAGGACGAGGCGGGCGGCCGATCTCACGGCTGCGCTCCGGACGCGGCGGCGTCGACCGCCGGGGCGGCGCCCAGCGCGATCAGCTTGGCCTCGATCAGGCGGCGGTAGTCCAGCGTCGGGTCCATCGCCTTGTAGGCCTGCTCGTAGGACTTGATGGCGTCGGCCTTCTTGTCGAGCGCGATCTGGATGTCGCCCCGGCGGTCGGCGACCAGCGCCTCGTAGCCTTCGGGCAGATCGGTCGGCAGCACCTTCAGCGCCTCCTCGGCCTTGCCGGCGTCGAGCAGCAGCGCGGCCAGACGCAGGCGCGCGCCGACCTGGTACTCGCGCACGCTGGCCTGGTCGGCGACCCAGGCGAGCGTCGTGCGGGCGGCCTCGGCCTGGCCCTTGTCGGCCTGCACCTTGGCGGTCAGCAGACCGGCCTGACCGGCGATGGCGGTGCCGGCATAACGCGACTTCAGGTCCTCGAAGACCTTGGCGGCGCGGTCGGCATCACCGACCAGCACGGCGCGTTCGACCTCGTCGTACATGCCGTTGGCCTTGCTGGCCTGGTCACGCTGCCACCACTGCCAGCCCGACCAGGCGGCGTAGGCGCCCAGCACGAGCACCAGGCCCCAGCTGATGACGTCGCCCCAGCGCTTCCAGAAGTGCTTGAGCTGATCGATCTGTTCCTGTTCTTCGAGGTCGAGGTGCGTGGCCATGCAGTGCCTGAGGGACGTTCGGATAGCGGCACCGCGGCGGCTGGATCGGCTCGCTGCGGTGGATGAAAGTGGCACGGCCCGGACTCCGGACCGAACCCAAGATTATGCGGGCTGGCCCGGGCCGGCCAGGAGTTCGGCGGCCCAGCCGGAGACCCCGTCCAGGGGGCACAGGCGCTGGGCCGCGCCGCCTTCGCGCAGCGGCTTGACGGCCACCATGCCCTGGGCGAGCTCGTCGGCACCGAAGACCAGCGCGTGGCGGGCACCGCTGGCATCGGCCTTCTTGAACTGCGACTTGAACGAACCACCGCCCGCGTGCATCTGCACCGAGACGCCGGCCGCACGCAGCCGGTCGAGCGCGACCATCGCCTGCGGCAGCGCGGCCGCGTCGGGGACGATGGCGTAGGCGTCGGGCTGGGCGCCCGGCACCGGCACGCCCAGTTCCTGCAGCAGCAGCAGCAGGCGTTCGATGCCCAGGCCGAAGCCGATGGCCGGCGTGGACTTGCCGCCCAGCTGCTCGAACAGGCCGTCGTAGCGACCACCGCCGCAGACCGTGCCCTGCGAGCCGAGCTGCTCGGTGATCCACTCGAACACCGTCAGGTTGTAGTAGTCCAGCCCGCGCACCAGGCGCGGGTTGATGCGGTAGGGCAGCCCGGCCGCGTCCAGCACCGCGCAGACGGCGGCCAGGTGCGCCTTCGACTCGTCGCCGAGATGTTCCTGCAGCTTGGGCGCGGCCTCGACCAGCGCCTGCATCGCCGGGTTCTTGCTGTCGAGGATGCGCAGCGGGTTGCTGTGCAGACGGCGCCGGGCGTCCTCGTCGAGCTGGTCGGCGTGAGCCTCGAAGTAGGTGATCAGCGCGGCGCGATGGGCCGCCCGTTCGACCGGCTGGCCCAGGCTGTTGAGCTCCAGGCGGACATGGCAGTCCGGGCCGTCGCCAACCTTCAGGCCGAGCGCGTGCCAGAGCTGGCGGACCATCAGGATCAGCTCGGCATCGACATCCGGGCCGGCAAAGCCGAGCGCCTCGACATCGAGCTGGTGGAACTGGCGGTAGCGACCCTTCTGCGGCCGTTCATGGCGGAACACCGGGCCGATGCCCCAGACCCGCAGCGGGCCGTTGTAGAGCGCGTTGTGCTCGACCATCGCGCGCACGATGCCGGCGGTGATCTCCGGGCGCAGCGTCAGGCGGTCGCCGTTCATCGCGTCGGTCCAGGAGTACATCTCCTTCTCGACGATGTCGGTGGCCTCGCCGATGCCCCGCACGAACAGCGCCGTCGGCTCGACGATCGGCGTCATCAGGTACTGGTAGCCGTGGCGCGCCAGCACCGCCTGAACGGTGTTCTCGAACCAGCGCCACAGCGCCGAGTCGGGCAGCTTCTCCTTGCGCGGCAGGCCGGCCGGCAGGATGTCGTTCATGCCTTTGACGGCCAGGATCTTCTCGCTCATGTGTGCGTCTTCTCGTCCAAGTGAAAGCGGCGGCCACGGGCCGCCGCGCGCGGGGCAGGCGCCGGGATCAGGCGCTGGCGCTGGCCGCTGCGGCGCCGTAGCGGCGCTCGATGTACTGCTCGACGATGGTCTGGAACTCGGTGGCGATGCCCTCGCCGCGCAAGGTCATGGCCTTCTCGCCGTCGATGAAGACCGGCGCGGCCGGGGCCTCGCCGGTGCCGGGCAGGCTGATGCCGATGTCGGCGTGCTTGCTCTCGCCCGGGCCGTTGACGATGCAGCCCATCACCGCGACCTTCATCTTCTCGACGCCGGGGTAGCGGACGCGCCAGACCGGCATCTGGGCGCGCAGGTAGTCGTCGATCTGCTTGGCCAGTTCCTGGAAGGTCGTGCTGGTGGTGCGACCGCAGCCGGGGCAGGCGGTCACGCTGGGCACGAAGCTGCGCAGCCCGAGCGCCTGCAGGATCTCGAGGGCGACGACGACCTCCTGCGTGCGGGCCTCGCCGGGCTGCGGCGTCAGGCTGACACGGATGGTGTCGCCGATGCCCTGCTGCAGCAGCACCGACAGCGCGGCGGCCGAGGCGACGGTGCCCTTGGTGCCCATGCCAGCCTCGGTCAGGCCCAGGTGCAGGGGGTAGTCGCAGCGCGGACGCAGCGCGCGGTAGACGGCGATCAGGTCCTGCACGCCGCTGACCTTGCAGCTCGGGATGATCTGCGCCGGGTTCATGCCCAGCTCGACCGCCGCGGCGGCCGACTCCAGCACCGACTGGATCAGCGCCTCGTACATGACCTGGCGTGCCTCCCAGGGCCGGGCGCGGCGCTGGTTCTCGTCCATCAGGCGGGCGAGCAGTTCCTGGTCCAGGCTGCCCCAGTTCACGCCGATGCGGATCGCCTTGTCGTATCGCACGGCGGCCTCGACCATCATCGCGAACTGGCGGTCCTTCTTGTCGCCCTTGCCGACGTTGCCCGGGTTGATGCGGTACTTCGACAGCGCGCGCGCCATCTCCGGGAACTCGGTCAGCAGGCGGTGGCCGTTGTAGTGGAAGTCGCCGACCAGCGGCACGTCGATGCCCATGCGGTCGAGCTGCTCGCGGATCGCCGGGACGGCGGCCGCCGCCTCGGGCGTGTTGACCGTGATGCGCACCAGCTCGGAGCCGGCGATCGCCAGTTCCTTGACCTGGATGGCCGTGCCGATCACGTCCTCGGTGTCGGTGTTGGTCATCGACTGGACCCGCACCGGCGCGTCGCCGCCGATCGTCACCACGCGCGAACCCCAGACCACGCGGGCCTGCAGGCTGCGGCGCGGCGCAGGTTCGCCCAGGGCGATCGGTTCGCGCTCCGGATCCAGGCCGGTCATCGTGCTCTCGTTGGCCATGTGCACACCCGTCAGTTCAGTTCGACCCGCGCGACGTTCTCGCGCGTCAGCGGAGCCAGGTCGACCGGCTTGCCGCGGAACAGCACCTCGGTGCCCTCGGCGTTGCCGATCTTCAGCCGGATCGGCAGGCTGCCTTCCAGGCCGACGGTCTCGCCGGCCGGCAGCATGCGCGACAGCAGCACGGCGCCGGCCGCGTCGCGGACCTCGATCCACGAATCGGCCCGCGTGCGCAGCACCACGGTGCGCGCGTAGCCGGCCCGGCTCGCTTCGGCGGCCGATGCCGCTGCGGCAGCCTTGGCCGCGTTCTTGCCCGTCGCCGATGCGGCCGGCGGCGCCGGCAACAGTTCCTCGCGCGGGGCGGAATGCACGGTCTCGATCACGGCGCTCGGCGCACCGGCAACGGCCACCGCGCCACCGCTGTCGCCACCATCGGCCGAGGCCATCGCATCGCTGGCCGCAGCCGCCGGCACCGGCGAGGTCTCGGTCACGGCCGCACCACCCGAACCCGCCACGCCCGGCTCGGCGCCGGAGCCTTCGCCCGACAGGCGTTCCTTCAGTCCCGACCAGGCCTGCACCAGACCGCTCGGCAGCCAGGTCGACGCGGCGGGCGCCTGCCAGACCAGCAGTGCCAGCACCAGCAGCGCCAGCGGCGCGATCAGGTTCGGGCGCAGCCAGTTGCGCCAGTTCGTCAGGCGCTGGCTGTCGAAGGGCTCGCGGTAGGGCGTGGCCAGGCCGCGCGTGACCGTCTCCAGCGCGACCGGCGCCACGCGGGCCGTCGGCAGGGCGGCGAGCACCGGGGCCGGGTCGATCTCGAGCTGGCGGGCGATCGAGGTCGCCAGGCCGCGGATGAAGGCGACGCCGGGCAGTTCGTCGAGCCGGTCGGCCTCCAGGGCTTCCAGCTTGCGGACCGGCACCTTCAGCAGCAGCGCCAGCTGGTCGAGTTCCAGACCGCGCTGTTCGCGGGCGGCGCGCAGCATGGCGCCGGCACTGCCGTCCGGACCGGTGGCACCGGCGGGCGGAACCGGGGCTGGCGTGGCTTCACTCATCGAATAGACCTCGTTCAAACGCCGCGCTCTCGCGCGAGCCCGGATAACGGGTGCGCAGCTGCCGGCCGAGATCCTCGGTGGCGGCCACGTCGTTGCGCCGATGCTCGATGCGGGCGCCCAGCCACAGCGTCTCGGCGCTGGACAGGTTGCCGTCGCCATTGAGCCGCTGGATGTAGAACCGCGCGCGGTCCAGGTCGCCGCGACGCATCAGCACCTCGGCCAGGTTGTAGGTGATCGCCGGGTTGCCGGTGTCGAGCTCGAAGCCACGCGCCAGCAGGCGCTCGGAGGCCGACAGGTCGCCGGCCCGGGCCTCGCAGACGCCTTGCGCGAGCAGCGTCTTGGCCTGCTCGCGATACCGCGGCAGTGCCAGCGTCTGCTCGAAGTAGCGCCGCGCCTCGGGGTAGCGGCGCTTCTGGCACAGGAACCAGGCGTAGTTGTGGGACGCGTCGGCGTCACTGGCGTTGAGGGCCAGCGCGCGCCGGAAACTCTCGTCGGCCAGCCCGTCCTCGGACATCGCGGCGTAGATCAGGCCACGCAGGTTGTAGGCCGAGCCGTTGTTCGGATCGGCCTGCAGCGCACGCTTGACCTCGTCCAGCGCGGTCGCCGCCTGGCCCTGGCCGAAGTAGGCCGCCGCCAGTTCGAGGCGGATGCGCGAGCGCTTGGCGCTGTCGGTCTCGTCCGACGAGGTCACCAGGTCCGGCCGGGACGTGCCCGGCAGCGGCGCCGGCGTGCTAACCGGCGCGGGAGGCGGCGTCTGGACGGTGTCGCCCACGCTGGTGTTGACCACCTCGGTCGTGGTCGTGCAGGCCGACAGGAGCCCCAGCGCCATGACCGCCAGCCACACGAAGGCCGCGCCAGGACGGCGGTGCGGGAAGGTCATGCGCAGGCTCATGTGGGAAGGTCTCCGGGAACGGCCGAGCTGCCCGTCACCGCCGCGTCGCGCACGACGCGGATCGGGGCACGGGTCATGCGCTCATGGGCGCGGGTGCGGTCCTGCACCTCGCCGGCAAGCTGACCGCAGGCCGCATCGATGTCGTCACCCCGGGTCTTGCGCACCGTGGTCACCAGCCCGCCGTCGATCAGGATCTGGGCGAAGGCCTGCACGCGCGCGTTCGGCGAACGCTTCAGGCCGGACGCCGGAAACGGGTTGAACGGGATCAGGTTGAACTTGCACGGCACACGGCCGACGGGACCACGCGGGCCGACCAGATCGAGCAGCGCGCGCGCCTGGGCGTCGCTGTCGTTGACGCCGTCGAGCATGCAGTATTCGAAGGTGATGAAGTCGCGCGGCGCGCGCACCAGGTAGCGCTGGCAGGCGCCGAGCAGCTCGGCCAGCGGGTACTTGCGGTTCAGCGGCACCAGCACGTCGCGCAGCGCGTCGTCGCCGGCATGCAGGGACACGGCCAGCGCCACCGGCAGGTCGTCGCGCAGGCGGTCCATCATCGGCACGACGCCGGAGGTGGAGACGGTCACGCGGCGGCGCGACAGGCCGTAGCCGTGGTCATCGAGCATCACGCGCAGCGCCGGCACGAGCGCGCCGTAGTTCTGCAGCGGCTCGCCCATGCCCATCATCACGACGTTGGTGATGACGCGGTCACCGGCGCCGGTGCCCTGTTCGCGCCGCAGCGTGTGCTCGGCAAACCAGAGCTGGGCGAGGATCTCGCCGGTCGAGAGGTTGCGCGAGAAGCCCTGGTGCCCGGTCGAGCAGAAGCGGCAACCCACGGCGCAACCGGCCTGGGACGACACGCACAGCGTGCCGCGGTCGTCCTCGGGGATGTAGACGGATTCGACGGCATTGCCGTCACCGACGTCGAACAGCCACTTGATCGTGCCGTCGGCCGAGCGGTGCTCGGAGACGACCGGCAAGGGCTGCACGACCGCCTGGTCGGCCAGCTTGCCGCGCAGGCTCTTGGCCAGGTCGCTCATCTGCGCGAAGTCGGATGCGCCGCGCTGGTGGATCCAGCGGAACAGCTGGACGGCGCGGAAGCGCTTCTCGCCGAGCTGCTCGCACCAGGCGGTCAGCGCGTCGAGGTCGAAGTCCAGCAGGTTGACGGCGGTCATGTCGGGCAGATGAGAGAACCGGATCGCGGGCGACGCGCCTGGGCAGGCGCCCTCGCCCGCTGCCGCATCAGCGGCTGTAGACCGACATCGCCGGGAAGAAGAAGGCGATCTCGACGGCGGCGGTCTCGGCGGCATCCGAACCGTGCACGGCGTTGGCGTCGATGCTGTCGGCGAAGTCGGCGCGGATCGTGCCCTTGTCGGCCTTCTTCGGGTCGGTGGCGCCCATCAGCTCGCGGTTCTTCAGGATGGCGTTCTCGCCTTCGAGCACCTGGATCATCACCGGGCCCGAGATCATGAAGCTGACCAGGTCGTTGAAGAACGGACGAGCCTTGTGCACCGCGTAGAAGGCTTCGGCTTCGGCGCGCGACAGCTGGGCCAGACGGGCGGCGGCGATCTTCAGGCCAGCGCCCTCGAAGCGGGAATAGATCTGGCCGATGACGTTCTTGGCGACGGCGTCGGGCTTGATGATGGACAGGGTGCGTTCGATGGCCATGTAGTTCTCCAGGGACCGGTTCTCGTGGGACCGGGTGTTGACGAAAAGCCGGCGATTTTAGCCGCCGTGCGTGACGGCCCATGACCGCTTGGGTCTGCTGGCGCCGTCAAGGGAACATCGGGGATCCGGGCTTGCCGGACCCCGATGCAGGGTCAGGTCGGGCGACGTTCGGGGGCCGCCCGGCGCGAGGCTTGCGGGCCGGGCGCCGATCAGCGGCGTCGACCGCCGCCGCCGCGGTTCTTGCCGCCACCACCCGGCTTGGTGAAGTAGGCATCGGCGCCGATGTAGCCCACCGAGGTCTGCAGCGGATCGGGCTCGCGCGGGCCACCGCCGGCGCCCTTGCGAGGGCCGTTGCCGCGTCCGCCGACCGGTTCCTCGGTCGGGCGACCGAAGCCGGCGGAGATGCGCTTGGAGCCGGTCGCGAAGCGGCGATCGAAGGTCTGCTCCAGCGGGTTCGGGATGTACATCGGGCCGTCGTCGTCGTCCAGGTCGTCGCGCGGCACCGACGGCTCGGCGCGCATCGGGCGCTGGTCGGCGCGTGCGTCGGGGCGGCGCTGCTCGAAGTTGCCGCCCTGGCCACCCTGGCCGCCAAAGCCCGGCTTGCCGTTCTTGTTGCGCTGCTTGCCCTGGCCCTGCTGACCACCTTGGCCACCCTGGCCGCCCTGGCGACCGTTCGGTCCGCCCTGGCCGCCCTGGTGCCTCTGGCCCTGTTGGCCCTGTTGGCCCTGGCCCTTGCCCTGCTGCTGGCCGCGCTGCTGCTGCGGCTGCTGGCCACGCGGCTGTTGTGACGGTTGCGACTGGCCCTGCAGGGCCTCGCCGCCCTGCGCATCGCGCTGACCTTGACCTTGACCTTGACCTTGCCCGTCGCGCGGCGCATGCGCCAGCCGGCGGATCGCCCGCACATCGTCCTCGCCGAGCTCGACCCAAACGCCACGCTTGAGGCCGCGCGGCAGCACGACGGTGCCGTAGCGGATGCGGATCAGGCGGCTGACCGTCAGCCCGACGGCATCGAACAGCTTGCGGACCTCGCGGTTGCGGCCTTCGGCAATGATCACGCGGTACCAGTGGTTGACGCCTTCGCCACCGCCGTCGGCGATGGCCTTGAAGGCGGCGCGCTGGCCGTCGACCTCGACGCCTTCGAGCAGCTGGGCGCGGTCACCCTCCTCCAGCTTGCCAAGCACGCGCACGGCGTACTCGCGCTCGACGCCGAAGCGCGGGTGCATCAGCTGGTTGGCCAGCTCGCCCGAGCTGGTGAACAGCAGCAGGCCTTCGGTGTTGATGTCCAGACGACCGACCGACAGCCACTTGCCCGACGGCAGGCGCGGCAGGCCGCGGAACACGGTCGGGCGGCCTTCCGGGTCGTGGTGGGTGACGACCTCGCCGACCGGCTTGTGATAGGCCAGGATGCGGGCCGGGCCGGGGGCGATGCGCACCTTGACCGGGCGGCCGGCGATCTTGATCTGGTCGCCGTGGGCAATGCGCATGCCGACGTGTGCGACCTCGCCGTTGACGGTCACCTGGCCGTCCTGGATCAGCTGCTCCATGTCGCGGCGCGAGCCGACACCGGACTGCGCCAGCACCTTGTGCAGCTTGGGCGCCTCGGGTTCCGGACGCAGCACGCGCTTGGTCGGCTCGGCGGCGGCTTCCTCGACCGGTTCGACGTCGAACTGGCCGGACAGCACCTCGGCGAACAGCTCGCCGGCGTCGACCGGAACGACCGGCACCTCGGCCTCGGCGGCCACCGGCGTGGCATCGGCCGGCACCTGGGTACCGTCGGCCGCCACGGCCACATCACGCGGACCGCGGTCGCGGTCACGGCGGTTGCGGCGGTCACGGCGACGCGGACCGCGTTCCTGCTGGCCATCGCCCGATGCGCCTTCGCCCTCGACCGCAGCGGCTTCCTGCGCCTCGACAGCCGGCTCGGCCGTCGACTCGCTTGCGGGGGTCTCGGCCACAAGCGCTGAGGTCGGCGCTGCGGTCGGCTCCTGCGCCGCGACCGGCTTGCGGCTGCGGGGACGCTTGGCGGGCACCGCATCGGCGACGGCCTCGTCGGCAGCCGGTGCGGCCGGTGCGGCCGGCGTCGCCAGCGCTTCGACAGGAGCATCCGGCTCCGCCGCCTTGCGCCTGCGCGGCGCCTTGGGCTTGGCCTCGGCCACCGCCTCCGCCACCGGCTCGGTCACGACGGGCGCGGCCAGCGACTCGGCCGCGGCCGCTGCGGCCTGCTCGATCGGGCTGGCACTGCGGGCCGGGCTGCGGCGTCGCGGCGCCTTGGCGGCAGGCTCGGCCGCGACATCCGCAGCAGCGACAACTGCAGCGGCGGCATCCGGCACGGTGGCCTCGGCCGTCTTGCGAGGCGCACGACGACGAGGAGCCGGCGTGGCATCGGACGCGGTTCCGGCCGAAGGATCGGCGGCGGTCGGATCGTTGGATTCAGGCAGGTCGTTCATCGTGTGGCCTCAGGCCTCTTCGGAAGGGGTGACGTCGTCCGGAGCCACATCGGCTTCGAGCGCGTCGAGCAGGGAGGTCTGCTGCGGCAATGTCGCAGCCAGGTTCTGGGGGTCGGGCAGCACCGCATCCAGCGTGGGCAGCTGGTCGAGCGAGCGCAGGCCCAGGTCGTCGAGGAACTGGCGCGTGGTCGCCAGCAGGGCCGGTCGGCCGGGAGCGTCGCGATAGCCGATCGTGTCGACCCAGCCGCGATCCTCGAGCTGCTTGATCATCTGGCTGCTGACGGTGACACCGCGGATCTCCTCGATGTCGCCGCGCGTGACGGGCTGCCGGTAGGCAATGATGGCCAGCGTCTCGAGCGTCGCGCGGGTGTACTTCGGCGGCTTCTCGGGATGCAGGCGATCGAGGTAGACGCGCATCTCGGGCCGGCTCTGGAAACGCCAGCCGCTGGCCACGCAGACCAGCTCGACGCCACGGTCGCGCCAGTCGCGCACGAGATCGTCGAGCAGCTCGCGCACCGTGTCGGCGGCCAGCTCGTCATCGAAGAGCACGCGCATCTCGCGCACCGTCATCGGCTGCTGGGCACAGATGAGCGCGGTCTCGAGGACGCGTCGGGCATCCTGGGTGTTCATGAAGTCGGTCTGTCACCTTGGCCGCCATCCCGGCTGCCTGTGTGTGCGGGCCCCTGGCCCGGTCGGTTGCTGTGTTTCGGCCTGTCGGCCGGCGCTGGGATCGTCCCCTGCGAGCCGCGTCACGGACCTTCACACGGAAGGCCGGCATGCCGGCAAGGGACTGTTCAAGCTGTTCGTTCGGAGTCGCGGGTGATGGGGACCAGGCCTCGGCCTTCATCTCGCCCCATCGGATCGAGGCCTTCGGCGGTTCACCGGATCCGGCGCCGGCGGGACTTCTGCCGGCTGGATCGGTGCCTGCGCGGGCGCTGCATCGACTCAACGACGCGGATTGTAGTCCCACGCCGGCAGGCCGCTGAACGGCGAGCCGCAGGCCTGTGTCCACGCCTGTGACAGGTCGGACGGAAGCGGGGCCTCGAACGACAGCGCGCGGCCGTCGACCGGATGCGCCAGCGACAGCCGCGCCGCATGCAGCGCCTGGCGCGTCAGGCCGAGCGCGGGCGCGCCGCCGTACAGCGCATCGGCCAGCAGCGGATGCCCGCGCGAGGCCAGGTGGACGCGGATCTGGTGGGTGCGACCGGTGTGCAGCTTGCAATGCACCGCGCTGACGGCCCGGGCCTTGACCGATGCGACGGCCGGCAGCAACCCGCCGCCGAGCCGCATCACGTCGGTCATCGCCGGCTTGCCGCTGGCGACCAGCGCCATCTTCACGCGCGAGACCGGATCACGCCCGATCGCCGCGTCGATGCGCAGCGGCCGGCCGGGTGCCGTGCCGGCCACGTCGCCATGGACCAGCGCAACGTACTCGCGATGCACGTGGCGATCGGCAATCGCGCGCACCAGCGCGGTCTGCGCGACCAGCGTGCGCGCCACCAGCATCAGCCCGGAGGTGTCCTTGTCGAGCCGGTGCACGATGCCCGCCCGCGGCAGCGTAGCGGCGCCGGCGTGATGGGCCAGCAGGCCATTCAGCAGCGTGCCGCTCCAGTGCCCGGCGGCGGGATGCACGACCAGGCCGGCGGGCTTGTCGATCACCAGCAGATGTTCGTCCTCGTGGACGATGGCCAGCGCGATCGGCTCGGGCCGGAAGGCCGTGCTCTGCGCGGTCGGCATCAGCGCGACCTCGACCTGCTGGCCGGCCGTCACCTTGCGCGAGGCCTGCGTCGCGACACGGCCGTCGACCTGCACGTGGCCGGCCTCGATCAGGTGCTGCAGGTGGCTGCGCGAGAACTCGCCCGCCAACGTCACCAGCAGCTTGTCCAGCCGCAGGCCGTGGGTCGACACGTCGATGCGCGTGGTGCGACGTTCGACGGCCTCGTCGACCTCGTCGTCGACCAGGGCCGGGTCGTGCCCGGTGGGCGAGGTCACGAGGACCCCCTTCCTATAATCATCGGCTTGTTTCCATCGATGCCGGCGCATGACCGCCGGAGAGCAGACGCCATGTCCAGCGCCCTTCAAAGCACGGTCCGCCGCCACAACCCTGGCCCACGCGTCCTGCTGGCCTGCGCCCTGACCCTGGCCGCGCTGCTCGGTGCCTGCGGCAGCGACCCGAAGAAGCTGTCCGAGAACAACGACGTCGGGAAATTGTATGAAGAGGCCCGCGAGGAGGCCGCCGCCGGCGCCAACGAACGGGCCATCAAGCTCTACGAGCGCATCGAGGGTCTGGCCGCTGGCACGCTGCTGGCCCAGCAGGCCGAGCTCGAACGGGCCTATCTGCACTTCAAGCAGCGCGAGAGCGCCCAGGCGCTGGCCGCCGTCGAACGTTTCCTGAAGCTGCACCCGACCAGCCCGGCGGCCGACTACGCGTACTACCTGCAGGGCCTGATCAACTTCAACGATGACCTCGGGTTGTTCGGCAACCTCATCGGCACCGACCTGTCCGAGCGCGACCAGCAGGCCGCCCGGTCGGCCTACCAGAGCTTCAAGCAGCTGGTCGAGCGCTACCCCGACTCGAAGTACACCCCCGATGCCCGCGTGCGCATCAACTACATCATCAACTCGCTGGCCGCCCACGAGGTGCATGTGGCGCGCTACTACTTCCGCCGTGGCGCCTATGTCGCGGCGGCCAACCGGGCGCAGCAGGCGCTGGTCGACTTCCGCGGCGTGCCGGCTGCCGAGGAGGCGCTGTACCTGATGGCCAGCAGCTACGACAAGCTCGGCCTGACCGCCCTGCGCGACGACACCTGGCGCGTGCTGCAGACCAGCTACCCGAAGAGCGCCTGGCTGGCCCGGCGCGAGGACAGTGCGCCGAGCACCGTCGTGAAACGCTGACCGCCACAGGCGACGCTGGCAAACCGTTTCAGGCCGGATCCGTCGCCAGCGAGCGCAGCCATTCGAGCGCCTCGGCCTCGCTCTCGACCATCGGCATCGGCGGCAGCGCCGCCAGCAGCCGCCGGCCATAGCCCATGCTCAGCAGCCGGGTGTCGCAGATGACCAGCAGACCACGATCGGTCTCGCTGCGGATCAGCCGCCCGGCGCCCTGCTTGAGCGCCACCGCCGCCTCTGGCACGAAGTAGTCGTCGAACGGCGACTGGCCCTGCGCCTCCAGGCTGCGGCTGCGCGCCTCGGCCAGCGGGTCGTTCGGCGGCGGGAACGGCAGCTTGTCGATCAGCACGCACTGCAACGCCTTGCCCGGCACGTCGATGCCTTCCCAGAAGCTGTGCGAGCCGACCAGCACGGCGCGCGGCGCGGCCAGGAAGCGGCTCAGCAAGGCCCGCTTCGGACCTTCGCCCTGCACCAGGACCTCGATCGGATCGGCCATCGCGGCGAACACGCCGCGCAGGTGGTCGCCGACCTCGCGCAGCGCGCGCAGCGTCGTCGTCAGCACGAAGGTGCGCCCGCCGAGCGCCGTCGCGCAGCGCGCGGCCAGCGCGCCGACCGCCGCCGGATGGCGCGGGTCGTTCGGTCGCGGCACCGACGACGGCACGTAGAGGCGGCCGTGGCTCGGGTAGTCGAAGGGGCTGCCCACGCGCAAGGTCTGCGCGTCCTCGACGCCCGCGCTGCGCGTGAACCAGCTCAGCTCGTCGTCGTCGCCCAGCGTGGCCGACGTGAAGATCCACGCCCGGCTGCCGTCCTCGACCTGCTCGCGCAGCGTCTCGCGGATGTCCAGCGGCGCCTCCGACAGCCGCGCCTGGTGCAGCGTCAGGTCCATCCAGCGGACATGGCCCGGCGGCACCGGATGCGCATAGCCGGCCAGCAGCTGGCTCAGCGCCTGAGCCCGCTCGCGCAGCTTGGCGAGTTCGGGCGCCGCCTCGACCACCGGTGCCAGCGCATCGACCGCAGCGACGCAGGCCAGCCGCGCGGCTTCGAGCGCCTCGTTGAAGTCGACGCTGCGGCTGCGTTCGTCCCAGCGCAGCCGGACCGATCCGCGCAGCTCGCCGGCACAGGCCAGCCGCAGCCGGCGCGCGCCGTGTTCGACCTGGCCGGCCACGGCGGACCAGTCCTGCAGCCCGCGCGCATGGGCCAGCCCGGCGGCCAGCAGGTCGCGGCTGAAGTCCAGCAGCTGACCGGTGCCGAGGTGGCGGCCCAGGAACTGCACGCCGGCCTCGTTGAGCTGGTGGGCCTCGTCGAACACGACCGCATCGACGCTGGGCAGCAGCTCGGCCATGCCGGTGTCGCGCAGCGCCAGGTCGGCGAAGAAGAGGTGGTGGTTGACGACCACGAGGTCGGCCTGCAGCGCCTCGCGCCGGGCCAGCATGACGTGGCAGTCGCGGTAGCTGGGGCATTCGCTGCCCAGGCAGTTCTCGCGCGTGGAGGTCACCAGCGGCACGATCGGCGAGCGGTCGTCCAGCACGTCAAGCTCGGCCAGATCGCCCTTGCGGGTGGTCTGCGCCCATTGTTCGATGCGGGCGAGCAGGCGCACCGACTGGCGGTCCGGCAGTTCGGCCTGCTGGCGCGCCAGCTGCAGGCGGTGCAGGCACAGGTAGGACGCACGGCCCTTGAGCAGGGCGATCTGCACCGGCAGGCCCAGCTGGCGAGCCAGTCGCGGCAGGTCGCGCAGGAACAGCTGGTCCTGCAGGCTCTTGGTGGCCGTGCTGACCAGCGCGCGCTGGCCCGACAGCAGCAGCGGCACGAGGTAGCCGAAGGTCTTGCCGACGCCGGTGCCGGCCTCGGCGACGAGCACGCTGCGCTCGTCGAGCGCCTTCGCGACGGCCAGAGCCAGCCGGGTCTGGACCTCGCGCGGGCGGAACTGCGCATCGCTGCGGGCCAGCAGGCCTTCGGGTGCGAAGGCCTCGACCACCTCGGCCTGGAGCGGGCTGCGGGCGGCGGCCATCAGCGGCGGGCCATGCCGGTCGGGCGGTAGGTCGGGGATGTCGTCAAGGTCAGGAGCGGGCGATCGAGGCCGTCAGGATGCCCGTCGGCGTGGACAATGCAGCGAGTCGCGCTGCCACGTGCAGCGTTGCCGGCACGCGCAAAACGTGTCCACGATTATAGTTTTCGACCATGAAATCATTGGCGCCGGGACACCGGCTGACGGCCGCCACCGCGATCGATCGCGGAGACCGTCTCTATCAGCAGGACCAGGTCGAGGTCTATGCACATCCGCGCGTGGCCGGCTGCCTGCTGGCGATCCTGGCCGACGGCATGGGCGGCAAGAGCGGCGGTCGCAAGGCCGCCGACCAGGTGCTGCTGATCGCGCGCCAGCTGTTCGAGCGCTTCGTGCCGGTCAAGGACAGCGCCGAGGCGCTGCTCAGGCGGCTGGTCGAGGAATCGCACCTGATGATCAAGCTGACCGCGATCACCTCCGAGCAGGAGCCGCACAGCACGATCGCCGCCGCGCTGCTGCTGCCGAACCGCGAATGCCACGTGATCCACGCCGGCGACTCGCGCGTCTACCTGTTCCGCGGTCCGCAGATGGTCACGCGCACGCTGGACCACTCGCTGGTGCAGCGCCTGATCGACCAGGGCGAGATCTCCGAGGACGAGGCCAACGACCACCCGCACGGCCACCTGCTGACCGGTTGCCTGGGCGCCGACGAGGACCCGCCGATCACGCTCGAACCGGTGCAGACGCTGGAACTGGGCGACACCGTCCTGCTGTGCAGCGACGGCCTGTGGCACTACTTCACCCCGCGCGAGCTGGGCACGATCACGCATGCGCTGAAGCCGCGTGACGCCACCAAGATGCTGATCGCCAAGGCGCGCCAGCGGGCCCGGGGCGGCGGCGACAACGTCTCGCTGGCGCTGGTGAAGGTCGAGGCGCTGGACGCGCCGGACGACGGCGGTTGAGCCGCTGCGGCCGCGCCGCTCAGGTCAGCGACGTGTCGACGTCGCGCCGCTCCAGCGAGAGGAATTCGGCCGACTGCATCTCCGTCAGGCGCGAGACCGTGCGCGGGAACTCGTGCGCCAGCGGGCCTTCGGTGTAGAGCTGCTCGGGCGGCACGGCCGCCGAGATCACCAGCTTGACGCGCCGGTCGTAGAGCACGTCGACCAGCCAGGTGAAGCGGCGGGCTTCGGAGGCCAGCTTGGGCGGCATCAGCGGCACGTTCGACAGGATCAGCGTGTGGAACTGCGTGGCCAGCTCGAGGTAGTCGTTCTGCGAACGCGGGCCGCCGCACAGTTCCTTGAAGTCGAACCAGACCACGCCACCGGCCTTGCGACGCGCGCGGATCACGCGGTGCTCGATGTTGAGCACCGGGTCCTCGTCGCGGGCCTCGGCCAGGTCCTCGAAGGTGCGCGTCAGCGAGGCATCGGCGTCCGGCCCGAGGGGGCAGTGGTACAGCTCGACCTGTTCGAGCGTGCGGCGCCGGTAGTCGGTGCCGTTGTCGACGTTGATGACCTCCAGCTGCGCCTTCAGCAGCTCGATGGCCGGCAGGATGCGGTCGCGGTGCAGACCGTTCGGGTAGAGCCCGTCGGGGTGGAAGTTCGACGTCGTGATGATCGACACGCGGTTGCGGAACATCGCGTCCAGCAGCCGGTGCAGGATCATCGCGTCGGTCACGTCGGCGACGTGGAACTCGTCGAAGCAGATCAGCCGGAAGCGCCGGGCGATGCGCCGGCCCAGCTCGTCGAGCGGGTCGACCGTGCCCTTGAGGTCCTGCAGCTCGCGGTGCACCTCGCGCATGAACTCGTGGAAGTGCAGCCGCGTCTTGCGCTGCAGCGGCACGGCCTGGAAGAACGCGTCCATCAGGAAACTCTTGCCGCGCCCCACCCCGCCGTACATGTAGACCCCGCGCGGGATCGGCGGGCGCACCAGCGCCTTGGTCAGCGCATTGCTGCGCCGCGCCTTGTACGCCGCCCACTCGTCCTGGCAGCGCTGCAGCGCCGCCACCGCGCGCAGCTGGGCCGGATCGGCCTGGTAGCCGCGCTCGGCGAGGGTCTGGTGGTAGAGATCGGTGACGTTCAAGGCGAGGCTGTCCGGCTGGAGCTCAGAAGTTCAGCGTGCGCTTGTCGACGGCCAGCGCGGCTTCCTTGGTCGCCTCCGACAGCGACGGGTGGGCGTGGCAGATGCGCGCGATGTCCTCGGCCGAGGCCTTGAACGCCATCGCGACGACCGCTTCCGAGATCAGCTCGGAGGCGTACGGCCCGACGATGTGAACGCCCAGGATCTCGTCGGTCTTGGCGTCGGCCAGGAACTTGACGAAGCCGGTGGTGTCGCCCAGCGCCCGCGCACGGCCGTTGGCCAGGAAGGGGAACTGGCCGGCCTTGTAGGCCACGCCGTCGGCCTTGAGCTGCTGCTCGGTGCGGCCGACCCAGGCGATCTCGGGGCTGGTGTAGATGACCCACGGGATGATCGAGAAGTCGACATGGCCGTGCTGGCCGGCGATGCGCTCGGCCACCGCCACGCCTTCCTCCTCGGCCTTGTGCGCCAGCATCGGGCCGCGCACCACGTCACCGACCGCCCACACGCCGGGCAGGTTGGTGCGGCATTCGTCGTCGACCACGATCGCGCCGCGCTCGTCGAGCTTCAGGCCGACGGCTTCGGTGTTCAGGCCGATGGTGTTGGCGACACGGCCGATCGAGACGATCAGCTTGTCCACCGCCAGCGTCTGCTCGGCGCCCTTGGCATCGGCATACGAGACGACCACGCCGTCGCCGCTGCTGTCGACCTTCGAGATCTTCACGCCGAACTCGAACTTCAGGCCCTGCTTCTGGAACGCCTTGAGCGCCTCCTTGGCCACGCCTTCATCGGCCGCGCCGAGGAAGCCGGGCATGGCTTCGAGGATCGTGACCTGCGCACCCAGGCGGCGCCAGACCGACCCCATCTCCAGGCCGATCACGCCCGAGCCGATCACGCCGAGCTTCGCGGGCACCGCGCCGATGCGCAGCGCGCCGTCGTTCGACAGGATCTTGTCCTCGTCGAAGGCCGCACCGGGCAGCGCACGGGCGTTCGAGCCGGTGGCGAGGATGACCTGCCTGGCCGTCAGCGTCTCGGCCGCAGCGCCGGCGACGTTGATCTCGTAGCCACCCTCGACCGCCTTGGCGAACGAGCCGCGGCCGTGGAAGAAGCTGACCTTGTTCTTCTTGAACAGGTAGAGGATGCCGTCGTTGTTCTGCTTCACGACGGTGTTCTTGCGGCCGACCATCTTGGCCACGTCGATCTTCAGGTCCGACAGGCCGATGCCGTGTTCGGCGAAGTGGTGACCGGCGTGCTCGAAGTGCTCGCTGGACTGCAGCAGCGCCTTGGACGGGATGCAACCGACGTTGGTGCAGGTGCCGCCGGGAGCGGGGCCGCCCTTCTCGTTCTTCCACTCGTCGATGCAGGCGACGTTGAAGCCGAGCTGCGCTGCACGGATGGCGGCGATGTAGCCGCCGGGGCCGCCGCCGATCACGACGACATCAAAGGACTTGGACATGGTGACCTATCGTTCTCGCCCGTCTCAGGGCGTCAGGTGGGAGCGTGGGCCGGGCGACGGGGCCAGCGGCACGAAGATCCACAGCAGGAGGTAGAGCAGCCCGCCGGTGCCGGCGAACAGGAAGAGCAGCGCGAAGGCCAGCCGCCACAGCCACGACTCGGCGCCGGTCAGGCGCGCCAGACCGCCGCAGACACCGGCGATCCAGCGGTCGTCGGCCGTGCGGCGAAAGCCGTTGCCGGCGACCACCGCCGGTGCAGGCGCCTGGCCGGACAGCAGCCGCGCCTTGGCCTGCGCGAACTCGGCCTCGCTCAACACGCCGCGCTGGCGCAGCGCATCAAGTTGCTGGAGTTCGTCGGCGAGGCTCATCAGGCGCTCCTAGAAAGTCTTGAGCGACGCGCTGAAGTCGTGCAGGAACCGTCGCGAGCGGCCCGAGGTGGCGTCGAGCACCACAGCCGTACTCCCGTACGGCGAGGAGCACAGGCGCCAGATCGGGTCGCGCAGCAGGTTCATGCGCGGCTTCAGATGTCGAACAGCAGGCGCGCCGGGTCTTCCAGCGCTTCCTTCATCGCCACCAGACCCAGCACGGCTTCGCGGCCGTCGATGATGCGGTGGTCGTAGGACATCGCGAGGTAGTTGATCGGGCGCACCACGACCTGGCCGTTCTCGACCACCGCGCGGTCCTTGGTCGCGTGCACGCCCAGGATGGCCGACTGCGGCGGGTTGATGATCGGCGTCGACAGCATCGAGCCGAAGGTGCCGCCGTTCGAGATCGAGAACGTGCCGCCGGTCAGCTCCTCGATGCCCAGCTTGCCGTCCTTGGCCTTCTGGCCGAACTCGGCGATCTTCTTCTCGATGTCGGCGAAGCTCATCTGGTCCGCATTGCGGATGATGGGCACCACCAGGCCACGCGGCGAGCCGACCGCGATGCCGATGTCGAAGTAGCCGTGGTAGACGATGTCGTTGCCGTCGACCGAAGCGTTCAGCACCGGGAACTTCTTCAGCGCATGGACGGCGGCCTTGACGAAGAAGCTCATGAAGCCGAGCTTGACGCCGTGTTCCTTCTCGAACTTGTCCTGGAACTTCTTGCGCATGTCCATCAGCGGCGCCATGTTCACTTCGTTGAACGTGGTCAGGATGGCATTGGTCGACTGCGACTGCAGCAGACGCTCGGCGACGCGGGCGCGCAGGCGGCTCATCGGCACGCGCTGTTCCGGGCGGTCGCCCAGGTTCTGCGCGGACGGTGCGGCCACGGCCGGCAGCGGCTTGGCCACGGCCGAGGCGGCCGGCACGCTGATGGCCGGTGCGGCGGCGGGCTTGGCGGCCCCTGCGGCGACGGCACCCAGCACGTCGCCCTTGGTGACGCGGCCGTCCTTGCCGGTGCCGGCCACGGCGCCGACCGACAGGTTGTTGTCGGCCAGCAGCTTGGCGGCGGCGGGCATCGCGACGCCGGACTTGTCGGCGCTCGGCGCGGCCGCAGGTGCGGCGGCCGGGGCGGCAGCGGCAGCAGCCGGAGCGGCGGCGCCGGCCTTGCCTTCGGTGTCGATCTGGGCGATCAGCTGGTCGCTGACGACCGTGCCGCCATTGCCCACCACGTGGGCGGCCAGCACGCCGGCGGCCGGCGCGGGGACTTCGAGCACGACCTTGTCGGTCTCGATCTCGATCAGGATTTCATCGATCGCCACGGCTTCACCGGGCTGCTTCTTCCATTGCAGGAGGGTCGCCTCGGCGACCGACTCGGACAACTGGGGGACCTTGACTTCAACGATGGCCATTTGGAATCTCTTTTGTTCGGGGAGTTGCGGCGCGTTCGACACCCGGCCTGGAGCCGGGCACACACACGCGACGGGAGCGGCGCGCAGCGCCCGCTCCCGTCACTCGGAAGCTCACTTGGTGAGCACGAAGCCCTTGATCTTGCCGAAGGCCTGATCCAGCAGCGCCTTCTGCTGCTCCTGGTGCAGGTGGGCGTAACCGACGGCCGGCGATGCCGAGGCGGCGCGGCCGGCATAACCCAGCTTCTGGCCTTCGAGCATGTTCTCGTGGATCTGGTGCTGCACGAAGAACCAGGCGCCCTGGTTCTGCGGCTCGTCCTGGCACCACACCACGTCGGTCGCGTTCGGGTACTTCTTCAGCTCGGTCGCGAAGGCCTTGTGCGGGAAGGGATAGAGCTGCTCGACGCGGATCACCGCGACGTCGCCGGACTTCTTCTCCTCGCGCTTCTTGACCAGGTCGTAATAGACCTTGCCCGAGCAGGCGATCACGCGCTTGACCTTGGCCGGGTCGATGGCCGCGTTCAGCTCCGGGATCACGGTGCGGAACTCGCCCTTGCTGAACTCGGTCAGCGGCGAGGTCGCGTCCTTGTTCCGCAGCAGCGACTTGGGCGTCATGATGACCAGCGGCTTGCGCAGCGGGCGCACCATCTGGCGGCGCAGCAGGTGGAAGATCTGGCTGGCCGTGGTCGGCTGCACGATCTGCATGTTGGTGTCGGCGGCCAGCTGCATGAAGCGCTCGAGGCGCGCCGAGCTGTGCTCGGGGCCCTGACCTTCATAGCCGTGCGGCAGCATCAGCACCAGACCGTTGACGCGGCCCCACTTGACCTCGCCCGAGGCGATGAACTGGTCGATCACGACCTGCGCACCGTTGACGAAGTCGCCGAACTGGCCTTCCCAGATGGTCAGCGTGTTCGGATCGGCGCTGGCGTAGCCGTATTCGAAGCCGAGCACGGCCTCTTCCGACAGGATCGAGTCGATGACGACGAACGGCGCCTGGTTCTCGGCCACGTTCTGCAGCGGCACGTAGGTGCCGATGTCCCATTTCTCGCGGTTCTGGTCGTGCAGCACGGCATGGCGATGCACGAAGGTGCCGCGGCCGCAGTCCTCGCCCGACAGGCGCACGGCATAGCCGCTGGCCACCAGCGAGGCGTAGGCCAGGTGTTCGCCCATGCCCCAGTCGACGTTGATCTCGCCACGGCCCATCGCGGCGCGGTCGGCGATGACCTTCTCGACCAGCGGATGGACCTTGAAGTTGCCCGGGATCGTCGTGATGCGCTCGGCCAGGCGCTTGACCTCGACCATCGGCAGCGCGGTGTCGGCGCTGTCGGTCCACTTCTTGCCGAGGAACGGGGCCCAGTCGACCGCGTACTTGCTCTTGTAGTTGGTCAGCACCGGATCGACCGTGTGCTTGCCCGCGTCCATCGCGGCACGGAAGTCCTTGACCATCTGGTCCGGACCGTCGGCCGGCAGCACGCCCTGGGCCACCAGCTTGTCGCCGTACAGCTTGCGGGTGCCCGGGTGCTGGGCGATCTTCTTGTACATCAGCGGCTGCGTCAGGCTGGGCGTGTCCTGCTCGTTGTGGCCCAGCTTGCGGAAGCAGATGATGTCGACGACGACGTCCTTCTTGAACTGCTGGCGGTAGTCCATCGCCAGCTGGGTGCAGAACACCACGGCTTCGGGATCGTCGCCGTTCACGTGCAGCACCGGCGCCTCGATCATCTTGACGACGTCCGAGCAGTACAGCGTCGAGCGGCTGTCACGCGGGTCGCTGGTCGTGAAGCCGATCTGGTTGTTGATGACGATGTGCAGCGTGCCGCCGGTGTAGTAGCCGCGGGTCTGCGCCAGCGCCAGCGTCTCCATGACGACGCCCTGGCCGGCGAAGGCCGCGTCACCGTGCACGAGCACCGGCAGGACCTGGTCGCCGGTCTTGTCGCCGCGACGGTCCATGCGGGCCTTGACCGAGCCTTCGACGACCGGGTTGACGATCTCGAGGTGCGACGGGTTGAACGCCAGGCTCAGGTGGACCGGGCCGCCGGCCGTGGAGATGTCGCTCGAGAAGCCCTGGTGGTACTTCACGTCGCCCGAGGGCAGGTGTTCCGGCGCGGTGTGGTCGAACTCGGCGAACAGGTCCTTGGGCATCTTGCCCAGGGTGTTCACCAGCACGTTCAGGCGGCCGCGGTGGGCCATGCCGATGACCATCTCCTGCACGCCGTGGCTGCCGGCGCGCTGGACGACCTCGTCCATCGAGGCGATGAAGCTCTCGCCGCCTTCGAGCGAGAAGCGCTTCTGGCCGACGTACTTGGTGTGCAGGTAGCGCTCGAGGCCTTCGGCGGCGGTCAGGCGGTCGAGGATGTGCTTCTTTTCCTCGGCCGTGTAGACCGGCTTGCTGCGGCTGGCTTCCAGACGCTCCTGCCACCAGCGCTTCTCGGTCGGGTCGGTGATGTGCATGAACTCGGCGCCGACGGTGCCGCAGTACGTGTCACGCAGGGCCTGCAGGATGTCGCGCAGCGACATGTTCTCGGCCTTGCTGAAGTACGTGTTCGCGGCGCTGAACGTGATGTCCATGTCGGACTCGCTCAGGTCGTAGAACGCCGGCTCCAGCTCGGGAATCTTGGGGCGCTCGGTGCGCTTGAGCGGGTCGAGGTCGGCCCAGCGCGAACCGAGGAAGCGGTAGGCGGCGATCAGGGACTGGACGTGGACCTGCTTGCGGGCGACGGCGAGGTCGGCTTCGCTGGCCTTCAGGGCGAAGGCGTTGGCCTTGGCGCGCTGCGCGAAGGACTCGATCACGGGGGCGTGGGCCACATCGCGGCTGTCGGAGCCGTCGGTGGCGGGCACGTGCTGGAGGGCGTCGAAGTAGTCGCGCCACTTGTCCGGCACGGAACCGGGGTTGTCGAGGTAGGCCTCGTACATCTCTTCGACGTACGGTGCGTTGCCTCCGAACAGGTAGGAGTTCGACCTGTATTGCTGCATCATCTTTCGCTCACCTCTCGCCCCGGTATCCAGGACTTCGATGGGTTGAACAACCTTCCGCGACACGGCTTGACCGGTTGGCGGATTGCGACCCGCCTTGACTGTTGCCAGAGAAGGGGACGGGAAGGACCTCAAGTCAGGCCGCGAATGTAGCACCCGCAAGCCGTCGCGAAACTTGCACGGACGGGCGCAAAACGGACGTTCGCGGGTTCTGCCCGAAGCGCTTTGGAGCCCCCTCGCGCAGCCCTTCGGCCATTCGCATCGCCAAACCCGTTTTCGCCATGCAAAAATAGCCTCTGCGATTCAAGAGGGCAGTCATGACGAAAAAGGACGGCCAGACCACGCCGACGATCCAGGTCCTGGAGCGGACCTTCCTGCTGCTGGACGTGCTCGCCGCACACCGGGATCCGGTGTCGCTCAAGCAGATCAGCGAGCAGACCGGCCTGCATCCGTCGACCGCGCACCGCATCCTCAACGACCTCGCCGCCGGACGGCTGGTCGAGCGTCCCGAGGCCGGCAGCTACCGCCTCGGCATGCGCCTGCTGGAGCTCGGAAACCTGGTGAAAGCCCGACTGGACGTGCGTGACGCCGCACTGGGTCCGATGCGCGAGCTGCACAAGGTCACCCACCAGCCCGTCAACCTGTCGGTGCGGCAGGGCGACGAGATCGTCTACATCGAGCGGACCTATTCGGAGCGTTCAGGCATGCAGGTGGTCCGGGCCGTCGGTGGCCGCGCACCGCTGCACCTCACCTCCGTCGGCAAGCTCTTCCTGGCCCAGGACGACCCGCAGCGCGTGCGCGCCTACGCCGCCCGCACGGGGTTGGCCGGCCACACCCGCAACAGCCTGACCGATCTGGCGCTGCTCGAACGCGAGCTGGCCAAGGTGCGCCAGACCACGCTGGCCCGTGACAACGAGGAACTGGAGCTGGGCGTGCGCTGCATGGCCGCCGGCATCTACGACGACCAGGGCAAGCTGATCGCCGGTCTGTCGATCTCGGCACCGGCCGACCGGCTCGAGGAAGGCTGGAGCGAACGCCTGCGCGAGACCGCCAGCCAGATCTCGCAGTCGCTGGGTTACCAGGTCGGCTGAACCGGTTGAACCGCCCGGCACAGGCATGAAAAAGCCGGCGTGATCGACGCCGGCTCGCGGGGGAAGGTGGAACCCGGAGGGATCAGCGCAGCGGCCGGGCCTGGGCCTTGGCCGACAGCTCGTTGCCACGCTCGATCCACTGGCGCACGCGCTCGGCATCGCCCAGCCGCGAGTACTTTCCGGCCGAATCGAGGAACACCATGATCAGCTTGCGACCGGCCATCTGCGCCTGCATGACCAGGCAGCGGCCGGCCTCGGCGATGTAGCCGGTCTTCTGCAGGCCGATCTCCCAGTTCGGGTTGCGCACCAGACGGTTGGTGTTGTTGAACTGGACGGTGCGACGACCGATGCCGACCTCGGCCTCGGGCGTGGTCGAGAACTGGCGCAGCAGCGGGTATTCGTAGGCCGCGCCGACCAGCCGCGCCAGGTCCGGTGCGCTGGAGCGGTTCTGGCTCGACAGGCCGGTCGGCTCGACGTAGCGGGTGTCGACCATGCCCAGCGACGCAGCCCGGACGTTCATCGCCCGGACGAACTCGGCCAGTCCGCCGGGATGGTGCCGGCCCAGCGCATTCGCGGCGCGGTTCTCGGACGACATCAGTGCCAGGTGCAGCATCTCGCCGCGGGTCAGGCGGGTGCCGACGGCCAGCCGGGACGAACTGCCCTTCTCGGTGTCGATGTCGGCGGTGGTGATCTCGAGCTCATCGTCCAGTGAGGCCCCGGACTCGACCACGACCATCGCGGTCATCAGCTTGGTCAGCGAGGCAATCGGCAGGATCGCCTGCGGGTTCTTGGAGAACAGCACCTCGGAGGTGTCCTGGTCGACCACGAAGGCGACGTTGGACTTCAGCGCCAGCGGGTCGCTGGTGTGCTGCAGGCCGGCGCTGCGCCCGACGGAGACGGGATCCGGTGCGACGCTGGCGCGTGTGCGGACCACCTTGCGCTGCGGGACCACCTTGGCGGACTTCGCGCGCACGCTGTTCTTGGACTGCCCGGCGCTTTCGGCCGCCCCGACCTGACCGGCCACGAGCAGGCCCGCGACGGCGGCACCGACGGCCAGCCAGCGCCTCATGTCAGGGCGCGACGGGGCGGCGATCGGGTTCAGGCGCAGGTACTTCATGGCGGACATCGGCGGACTCGGGCAGGCGAAGACGGGTCTCGAAGGGCCTTCCGGAAGCCGACACGCGGCATCCGGACGAACCCGGAGATACAACTGGAGACAGTCTAAGGGGATCGCCGACCCGAGGCAACGCCTTGATTTATCGAAGAAAACAGCAAATCGGGCCCTACTTCGCGGACCCCCCGCGAACCCGGGCCCTGTCGGCGCGTCGTCAGCCTTGCGCCGCGACGCGCTCGGACTTGCTGTGCAGCTTGTTCAGGGCCGCCAGGTAGGCCTTGGCCGACGCGACGACGATGTCCGGATCGGCGCCGACGCCGTTGACGATGCGCCCGCCCAACTGCAGCCGGACGGTGACCTCGCCCTGCGACTCGGTGCTGCCCGAGGTGATCGCGTTGACCGAATACAGCAGCAGCTCCGCGCCGGTGGACAGGCGCGACTCGATCGCCTTGATGCTGGCGTCGACCGGGCCGTTGCCGTCGGCCTCGGCATGGTGTTCGACGTCGCCGGCGGCGAAGGCGACGCTGGCGTGCGGGCGCTCACCCATCTCCGAACGCTGCGACAGCGCCAGCAGGCGGTAGTGCTCGGTCTTCTGGTCACTTTCCTCATCGCTGACCAGCGCGAGGATGTCCTCGTCGAAGATCTCGCTCTTGCGGTCGGCCAGGTCCTTGAAGCGCAGGAAGGCGGTGTTGATCTCGGCCTCGGAGTCCAGCGCCACGCCCAGGTCCTGCAGGCGCTGCTTGAAGGCGTTGCGGCCGGAAAGCTTGCCCAGCACGATCTTGTTGGCGCTCCAGCCGACGTCCTCGGCGCGCATGATCTCGTAGGTGTCGCGGGCCTTCAGGACGCCGTCCTGGTGGATGCCCGAGGCGTGCGCGAAGGCGTTGGCGCCGACGACGGCCTTGTTGGGCTGCACGACGAAGCCGGTGGTCTGCGCCACCATGCGCGAGGCCGGCACGATCTGGGTCGCGTCGACCCGCACGTCCAGCCCGAAGTGGTCGCGGCGGGTGCGCACCGCCATCACGACCTCTTCCAGCGAGCAGTTGCCGGCCCGTTCGCCCAGGCCGTTGATGGTGCATTCGATCTGGCGCGCGCCGCCGATCTTGACGCCGGCCAGCGAGTTCGCCACCGCCATGCCCAGGTCGTTGTGGCAGTGCACGCTCCAGATCGCCTTGTCGGAGTTCGGTACACGCTCGCGCAGCGTGCGGATGAAGTTGCCGTAGAGCTCGGGGATCGCGTAGCCGACGGTGTCGGGGATGTTGAGCGTGGTCGCGCCCTCCTCGATCACCGCCTCCAGCACGCGGCAGAGGAAATCCGGGTCGGAGCGGTAGCCGTCCTCGGGCGAGAACTCGATGTCGCCGCACAGGTTGCGGGCGAAACGCACCGCCAGCCGGGCCTGTTCGAGCACCTGCTCGCGGGTCATGCGCAGCTTCTTCTCCATGTGGAGTTCGCTGGTCGCGATGAAGGTGTGGATGCGCGCGCGGTTGGCGCCCTTGAGCGCCTCGGCCGCACGGCTGATGTCGCGGTCGTTGGCGCGCGCCAGCGAGCAGATGGTCGAGTCCTTGATGACGTCGGCGATCGCCTTGACGGCCTCGAAGTCGCCGTTGGACGAGGCCGCGAAACCGGCCTCGATGACGTCGACCTTCAGGCGCTCGAGCTGGCGTGCGATGCGCAGCTTCTCGTCGCGCGTCATCGAGGCGCCGGGGGACTGTTCGCCGTCGCGCAGCGTGGTGTCGAAGATGATGAGTTGTTCGCTCATGGCGGGTCTCCTGGGTCGTCGTCGTGTCAGGCGGTGGTCGTCGTGGTGGTGCCCGATGCGCTGGCCGAGCCCGCGTTCATGGCGCGCTGCCAGCCCGACAGCACCGCCTTGATCGAGGCGCTGACGATGTTGGCGTCGATGCCGACACCGAACAGCACACGCGACCCCACCCGCAGTTCCACATAGGCGGCGGCACGCGCCTGCGCCCCGCTGCCGATCGAATGTTCATGGTAGTCCAGCACCTCGACGCGCTCGCCACCGGCTTCGCCCAGCGCCTGCACGAAGGCGTCGACCGGGCCATTGCCGGCGCCGGCCAGCGTCATCGCGGCACCATCGACCACCAGCCCGGCGCCGACGCGGGCGCGCAGCCGCACGCTGCCGTCGCCGGCGTCGTCGACCTGGGCCGGCTGCGGCAGTGCCTCGTCGACCGCCGCGATGCCGTAGACCTCGTCGAACAGGCGCCACAGGTCGGCCGCCGACAGTTCCTTGCCCTGCACGTCCATCACCGCCTGGACCTGCTGACTGAACTCGATCTGCAGGCGACGCGGCAGTTCGAGGCCGTATTCGGTCTCGAGCAGGTAGCTGATGCCGCCCTTGCCCGACTGGCTGTTGACGCGGATGACCGGCTCGTAGCTGCGGCCGAGGTCCTTCGGATCGATCGGCAGATAGGGCATGTCCCAGGCCTCGCCATCGCGCCGGGCCGCGAAGGCCTTCTTGATGGCGTCCTGGTGCGAGCCCGAGAACGAGGTGTAGACCAGCTCGCCGACGTAGGGGTGGCGCGGGTGCACCGGGATCTGGTTGCAGAACTCGACCGTGCGGCGGATCGCGTCGATGTCGGAGAAGTCGAGCCCCGGCGAGATGCCTTGCGTGTAGAGGTTCAGCGCGACGTTGACGAGATCGAGGTTGCCGGTGCGCTCGCCATTGCCGAACAGGCAGCCCTCGACCCGGTCGGCGCCGGCCAGTATCGCCAGTTCGGCCGACGCCGTGCCGGTGCCGCGGTCGTTGTGCGGGTGGACGCACAGCACGATGCCGTCACGACGGGCGAGGTGGCGGTCCATCCACTCGACCATGTCGGCGAACACGTTGGGCGTGCAGTTCTCGACCGTCGACGGCAGGTTGACGATGCAGGGCCGCTGCGGGCTGGCCTGCCACACGGCGGTCACCGCATCGACGACACGGCGCGAGACCTCGAGCTCGGTGTTGGAGAACATCTCCGGCGAGTACTGGAAGGTCCAGTGCGTGCCGGGCTGGCGCGCGGCCTGTTCCTGCAGCATCGCCGCATGCGTGGTGGCCAGGTCGACGATGCCGTCGACGTCCAGCCCGAGCACGACCCGACGCATGACCGGCGCGGTCGCGTTGTAGAGGTGCACGATCGCCGCGCGCGCGCCCTGCAGCGACTCGAAGGTGCGCTCGATCAGGTGGGCGCGTGCGGGCGTCAGCACCTGGATCGTCACGTCGGCGGGGATGCGGTCTTCCTCGATCAGGCAGCGCACGAAGTCGAAGTCGGCCTGCGAGGCGGACGGGAAGCCGATCTCGATCTCCTTGAAGCCGATGGCGACGAGGGCCTCGAACATCCGCAGCTTGCGCGAGACGTCCATCGGCTCGATCAGCGCCTGGTTGCCGTCGCGCAGGTCGGTGCTGAGCCAGCGCGGTGCGGCGGCGATCACACGGGCGGGCCAGCGGCGGTCCGGCAGGTCGATCGTCGGGGCGGGTCGGTACTTGGCGGCGGGGTTCTTGAGCATGCTCATCGGGGACTCCTGGAGATGGTGGGATGCAACGCCGCGCCGGGGATGCCTGGACCTGGAAGACAAAAGAAAACGGCCCGCTGCGTTGCGCAAGACGGGCCGTTGATCCGGACGAAGAATGGACGTGATCGATCAGCGCACCCGTGTCGGGGTGCCTAGTAGCAGCGCGAGGGCGCGGATCGAGGTCGAGGTCGAGGTCGAGGTCTTCATGGAACGGAAAATGTAGCACAGCGACCGGGAAGGCCGATCGCCACGGGGCTGGCGGGCATCGCCCTTCACTGGTGCAGGCCCTTCTCGTCGGGCTCGTCGGTCGACGTGGCGATCACGCTGACCGGTTTGCCGCGCGACTTGCGGATGCCGTAGACCACATAGCCGGACACGCCGTAGACCATGAACAGGCCGAACAGCACCAGCGGCGGATGCAGGTTGATCACCGCGATGGCCAGTGCAATCGCGACGATCACGACGAAGGGCACGCTGCGCTTCAGGCCGACATCCTTGAAGCTGTAGAACGGCACGTTGGTGACCATCGTCAGGCCGGCGTAGAGTGTCAGCGCGAAGGCCGTCCAGGTGATGGCCGGAAGTTCGTGGACACCATGGAAGCCCATGTCGTCCATGACCCAGATGAAGCCGATCACGATCGCCGCCGCCGCCGGGCTGGGCAACCCCTGGAAGAAGCGCTTGTCGACCACGCCGATGTTGGTGTTGAAGCGCGCCAGGCGCAGCGCCGCTGCGGCGCAGTAGACGAAGGCGGCCACCCAGCCGGCCTTGCCCAGACCCTTCAGGGCCCATTCGTAGACGATCAGGGCCGGCGCGGCGCCGAAGCTGACCATGTCCGACAGGCTGTCCATCTGCTCGCCGAAGGCGCTCTGGGTGTTGGTCATGCGCGCGACGCGGCCGTCGAGGCTGTCGAGCACCATGGCGCAGAAGACGCCGGCCGCCGCCAGGTCGAACCGCCCGTTCATCGCCATGACGATGGCGTAGAAGCCGCCGAACAGCGCGGCCAGCGTGAACAGGTTCGGCAGCACGTAGATGCCCTTGCGCCGAGGGCGCACAGGGGGCTGCGGATCGTCGTCGTCGATGCCTTCTTCGGGCAGTTCAGCGGGGTTCATGGCGTTGAGAATAACTCACGAAAAGGGCCGCCCGAAGGCGGCCCGTGGGTCCCGGAGGACCTCTGCGCAGCGGTCGGGAAGTGCCGTCGCCGGCACCGCCCGCACGATCAGTTGCGGCTCTTGTCGACCAGCTTGTTGGCCTTGATCCACGGCATCATCGCGCGCAGCTTCTCGCCAACCTGCTCGATCTGGTGATCGGCGGTCAGGCGACGGCGGCTCAGCAGCGTGGGGGCGCCGGCGCGGTTTTCCAGGATGAAGCTCTTGGCGTATTCGCCGGTCTGGATGTCCTTCAGGCACTGGCGCATCGCGTTCTTGGTGTCCTCGGTCACCACGCGCGGGCCGGTCACGTACTCGCCGTACTCCGCGTTGTTGGAGATCGAGTAGTTCATGTTCGCGATGCCGCCTTCGTAGATCAGGTCGACGATCAGCTTGAGCTCGTGCAGGCACTCGAAGTAGGCCATCTCGGGCGCGTAGCCGGCTTCCACCAGCGTCTCGAAGCCCGCCTTGATCAGCTCGACGGTGCCGCCGCACAGCACGGCCTGCTCGCCGAACAGGTCGGTCTCGGTCTCTTCGCGGAAGTTGGTCTCGATGATGCCGGCCTTGCCGCCGCCGTTGGCCGCCGCGTAGCTAAGGGCCAGGTCACGGGCCTTGCCGGTCTTGTCCTGGTGGACGGCGATCAGGTGGGGCACGCCGCCGCCCTGGGTGTAGGTGTTGCGCACGGTGTGGCCGGGGGCCTTCGGGGCCACCATCCAGACGTCGACGTCCTCGCGCGGCACGACCTGGCCGTAGTGGACGTTGAAGCCGTGGGCGAAGGCCAGCGACGCGCCTTCCTTCAGGTTCGGGCCGACTTCGGCGTTGTAGACCGCGGCGATCTGCTCGTCGGGCAGCAGGATCATGACGACGTCGGCGCTCTTGACCGCATCGGCGATCTCGGCGACCTTGAGGCCGGCCTTCTCGGCCTTCGACCAGGAAGCGCCACCCTTGCGCAGGCCGACCGTGACCTTGACGCCCGAGTCGTTCAGGTTCTGGGCGTGGGCATGGCCTTGCGAGCCGTAGCCGATGATGGTGACGTTCTTGCCCTTGATCAGGCTCAGATCGGCGTCCTTGTCGTAATAGACCTTCATGTGTTTCTCCTGGAAATGCGGATCGCTTGCAGCGGGGGAAGTGAGCGGGTTTCAGGCACCGGTCCGGACGGTCCGGGCGCCCTTCCCCCTTGGGGGAGCGACACGCGGCCACATGGCCTTGTGTCGCGGGTCGGGTTGCGTCGAACGGTCAGACGCGAAGGATGCGCTCGCCGCGGCCGATGCCGCTGGAGCCGGTGCGCACGGTCTCGAGGATGGCCGTGCGGTCGACCGCCTGGATGAACGCGTCGAGCTTCTCGGCGTCGCCGGTCAGCTCGATCGTGTAGGTCTTGTCGGTCACGTCGATGATGCGGCCGCGGAAGATGTCGGCCATGCGCTTGATCTCCTCGCGCTCCTTGCCGACCGCACGCAGCTTGATCAGCATGAGCTCGCGGGCGGTGTACTGGCCCTCGGTCAGGTCGACCACCTTGACGACCTCGATCAGCCGGTTCAGGTGCTTGGTGATCTGCTCGATCACCTCGTCCGAACCGTGCGTGACGATGGTCATGCGCGACAGCGAGGGGTCCTCGGTCGGGGCAACCGTCAGGCTCTCGATGTTGTAGCCGCGGGCCGAGAACAGGCCCACCACGCGGGACAGCGCTCCCGCCTCGTTCTCGAGCAGCAGGGCAATGATGTGTTTCATGTCGGTCTCCAGACCGGCACCTCCACCCGCAGCGGTAACTGCGGGCCTCGTGCAGGCCATTCAACGGGTCGGTTCATGGATGTGCGTCAGGCCGCAGCCCGCAACGCGTCGCGCACGGCGTGTGGCCGCCGCGAGCGCGCTGCCGGCGCGGCTCAGAGCTCTTCGGATCCCAGCAGCATCTCGCTGATGCCCTTGCCCGCCTTGACCATCGGCCAGACGTTCTCGGTCGGGTCGGTGCGCACGTCGAGGAAGACGGTGCGGTCCTTCAGGCGGATCAGTTCCTTCAGCGCGGGCTCGACCTCGGACGGCTTCTCGATCTTCAGGCCGATGTGACCGTAGGCCTCGGCCAGCTTGACGAAGTCGGGCAGTGCGTCCATGTAGCTGTGCGAGTAGCGGCCGCTGTAGTCCAGCTGCTGCCACTGGCGCACCATGCCCAGGTAGCGGTTGTTCAGGGCGATGACCTTGACCGGCGTGTTGTACTGCTGGCAGGTCGAGAGCTCCTGGATGTTCATCTGGATCGAGCCCTCGCCGGTGATGCAGAACACGTCCGCGTCCGGCTTGGCGAGCTTGATGCCCATCGCATAGGGCAGGCCCACGCCCATCGTGCCCAGGCCGCCGGAGTTGATCCAGCGACGCGGCTCGTCGAAGCGGTAGAACTGCGCCGCCCACATCTGGTGCTGGCCGACGTCCGAGGTGATGTAGGTGTCGCCGTCGCGGGTCAGCTCCCACAGCTTCTCGACTACCGCCTGCGGCTTGATGACCTCGTCCGACTTCTTGTAGTTCAGGCAGTCGGTCTTGCGCCATTCGTTGATCTGCGCCCACCAGGCGTTGATCGCGGCCGGCTCGGCGCGCTGCTGGGTCTCGCGGATCTGGCTGATCAGCTCCTGCAGCACGTCCTTGACGTCGCCGACGATGGGGATGTCGACCTTGACTCGCTTGGAGATCGACGACGGGTCGATGTCGATGTGGATGATCTTGCGCTCGACCGAGGCGAAGTGCTTCGGGTTGCCGATCACGCGGTCATCGAAGCGGGCGCCGATGGCGATCAGGACGTCGCAGTTCTGCATCGTCATGTTCGCTTCGTAGGTGCCGTGCATGCCCAGCATGCCGAGGAAGCGCGGGTCGGTCGACGGGAAGGCGCCCAGGCCCATCAGCGTGTTGGTGACCGGGTAGCCGAGCAGGTCGGCCAGCTCGCGCAGCTCGGCCGCCGCGTTGCCCAGGATCACGCCACCGCCGGTGTAGATGTACGGACGCTTGGCGCCCAGCAGCAGCTGCACGGCCTTGCGGATCTGGCCGCCGTGGCCCTTGCGCACGGGGTTGTACGAGCGCATCTCGACCGTCTCGGGGTAGCTGAACGAGGTCTTGTTCAGCGAGACGTCCTTCGGGATGTCGACGACGACCGGGCCGGGACGGCCGGTGCGGGCGATGTGGAAGGCCTTCTTGAGCGTCAGCGCCAGGTCGCGCACATCCTTCACGAGGAAGTTGTGCTTGACGATCGGACGGGTGATGCCGACGGTGTCGCACTCCTGGAAGGCATCCAGGCCGATCGCCGGAGTCGGGACCTGGCCGGTGATGATCACCATCGGGATCGAGTCCATGTAGGCGGTCGCGATGCCGGTGATGGCATTCGTGACGCCCGGACCCGAGGTCACCAGCGCGACGCCGACGTCGCCGGTCGCCCGCGCGTAGCCATCGGCCGCGTGCACGGCGGCCTGTTCATGGCGCACCAGCACGTGCTGGATGGTTTCCTGCTTGTAGAGTGCGTCGTAGATGTAGAGGACCGCGCCACCCGGGTAGCCCCAGATGTACTTGACGTTCTCGGCCTGGAGGCAGCGAACGAGGATGTCCGAGCCGTTCAGCTCGGGCGTGGCGGTGGATTGGGAATCGCGGGAGGCTTGTGCCGATGCGGCACGCTTGTGTTCCGCTGCAGACATGTCCATGTCGAACCTTTCGGGTTTTCTCTGACGAAAATCGAACGGTGCCCCTCCTCGCGCGCCCTACGTCAAAACGGGCACTCGCTCTCGTGGAGCGGAATCAGGGCCTGCGCGGTCAGAAATCGGCGTCACCCGTGGTCGGGTGAGCGAAGTGACCAAGTCCGCACGTGTGCGGAACCATGAATTATGACATCCCCCCGGACCCGGGCGTCGCGCGCTGCCTTGCGGTGCGGCCTCGCCCCAGGCCGGTGCCATAATCTTTCGAGACGTCACATGGCCTTCCGGCCCCTCCACCTTGGCCGCCGACCAGGAACTGTCCGACTTCCTCCAGAGCATCGAGAAACGCGCCTTCAAGCGCACCGTCTACGCGGTGCGCGACGACGACGCAGCCCTGGACATCGTGCAGGACGCCATGATCCGGCTGGCCGAGCGCTATGCCGATCGGCCACCGGCGGAATGGCCCTTGCTATTCCAGCGCATCCTGTCCAACGCCACGATGGACTGGTTCCGTCACCAGAAGGTGCGGCGCGGGGTGCTGGTGCCGTTCTCCGATTTCGAGCCCGCTGGCAGCGACGGTGATTTCGACATCCTCGAGATGCTGGCCGACCAGTCCGGATCGCACCGCGTCGAAAGCTCGGCCGACACCGCCGAACGGACCCAGACCTTCCATCTGATCGAGGACGAGATCGCCAAGCTCCCGGCGCGTCAACGCGAGGCCTTCCTGCTGCGTTACTGGGAGGAAATGGATGTTGCAGAAACGGCTGCATCCATGGGCTGCTCGGAGGGAAGCGTGAAGACGCACTGCTCCCGGGCCGTTCATGCATTGGCCAAGGCATTGAAGATCAAGGGAATCTCGCTGTGAATACCGGTCCGCTCCATAGCCCCGCACACCCCCACGAGGTCGATGCCCTCGAGGCCCGCTTCGGCCTGCGCGTCACCGCACGGCTGAACGAGGGCACGCAGACGCTCCCGCATGACGTGAGCGAGCGCCTTCGGGTCGCCCGTCAGCAGGCGCTCGAGCGCGCGGCCGCCCGCCGGCTGAAGACCGCCTCGTCGGCCAGCACGGCCGAGGACGTCGTCACGATGGGCAACGGCAGTGCCGCGCTGCACTGGCAAGGCCTGCCGACCGACCAGCGCCCCGGCTGGCTCACCGCCCTGGCCGGACTTCTTCCGGTCCTGCTCCTGCTGGTCGGCCTGCTGTTCATCAGCCACTGGCGCGACCGCGAGCAGATCGCCACCACCGCCGACATCGACAGCGCCCTGCTGGGCGACGACCTGCCGCCGGCCGCCTTCACCGATCCGGGTTTCGTCGAGTTCCTGCTTGAACCGCAAGCCGGCCACCCGCTCGAGGCCGCCACCGAACCGGCCAAGTCCACCGCTGCGGACGACATGCGCGAATGACGCGCGCCGTCCGGTCTGCCGCCACCTCCGGGTTGTCCGCCATCGCCACCATGAGTTCCGTCCGCAAGCTCCGCCCGACCGGATCAGCCCGCCGCTGGCTGCTGGCTGTCGTGCTCGGCAGCAGCCTGGGCGCGCTGGCGCAGGCCCAGGTGCTGGGCAACCCCGGCTGGGCCGATCTGAGCCCGAAGGAACAGCAGGTCCTCCAGCCGCTGAAGGAACAATGGGGCACGATCGACGCGGTGCGCAAGCAGAAATGGCGTGACATCGCCGAGCGCTTCCCCGCGATGACCCCCGACCAGCAGGCCCGCACCAGCTCGCGGATGGTCGAATGGGCGGCGATGTCGCCCGCCCAGCGCAATGCCGCGCGGCTGCAGTTCGAGCAGGTCCGCCAGGTGCCGGCGAGCGAACGCCAGGCCCGCTGGGACGCCTACCAGTCGCTGCCGACCGAGCAGCGCGAAGCCCTGGTCAAGCAGGCCGAGACGCGACCCGCGCCGGCCCCTACGACCAAGCCGGCGCCGCGTGTCGACCCGGCCACCAACAAGACCGCCCAGGCGCCGCAACCCAGCGCCCGGCCGCAACCGGTCGGCCCCGGCACGGTGCAGGCTCCCGTCGGCGCCAGCACCCGCCCGATCACCCAGGGCGCGCTGCCGCCGCGCCACCAGCAGCCCGGTCTGCCCAAGATCGCCGCGACGCCCGAGTTCATCGACAGCACCACGCTGCTGCCGCAACGGGGCCCGCAAGGCGCCGCGATCGAGCCGGTCCGCAAGGCCGTCCCGCCGGCGCCCGCCGCCAGCCGCCAGCCATGAGCGCCAGCGTCGAGACGACCGGGCCCGCCCAGGCGCCCGGCACGGCCGACGTGCCCGGCCTGCGTCGCCGGCTGGCCGCCATGCTCTACGAAGGCGTGCTGCTGTTCGGCGTGCTGATGGCCGCCTCGATCCCGTTTGCCGCCTTCACCAACCAGCGCCACGCGCTGCAGGGTCGGCACGGCTTCCAGCTCTACCTGTTCATCGTGCTGGCCGCCTATTTCATCGGCTTCTGGACCCATGGTGGCCAGACCCTGGCGATGAAGACCTGGCAGGTCCAGCTGCGCCGCGCCGACGGCGCGCCCGTCCGGCTGGCCCAGGCGACGCTGCGCTACCTGACCAGCTGGCTGTGGTTCCTCCCCGCGCTTGGCGTGATCTGGCTGGCGGGGCTGACCCAGGGCTCGGCCCAGTTCTGGAGCACGCTGCTGGCCGGCATGCTGGTCTATGCCGGACTCAGCCGGCTGCTGCCCGACCGGCAGTTCCTGCACGACGTCATCTGCGGCACACGGCTGGTCCGGCGCATCCCGCCGCCCCGGCCTGCCAAGCGCTGACACAATCGCGCCCCATGTCGAATCCCCACAAGGGCCGTACCGGCCTGGACCGCGTCATCCATGCCGCCGGTTATTCCTGGAACGGTCTGCGCACCGCCTATCGCAACGAGAGCGCGTTCCGGCAGGAGACCGTGCTGGCAGTCCTGCTGATTCCGGCCGCCTTCTGGCTCGGCCGCAGCTGGGTCGAGACCGCCCTGCTGGCCGGCAGCGTGCTGCTGGTGATGATCGTCGAGCTGCTGAACTCGGCCGTCGAGGCCGCGATCGACCGCATCTCGTTCGAGCTGCACGACCTGTCCAAGCTGGCCAAGGACTTCGGCAGCGCCGCCGTGATGCTCGCGCTGCTGCTGTGCGGCGGCATCTGGGCCGCTGCGCTGTGGCAACGTTTCCTGGCCTGACGGGCCCGACCGCAGCCGACACGCCATGAGCCCTGCCCGCCCCTTCAGCGTCTGCGTCTACTGCGGCTCGCGCCTGGGCGCGCAGGACGCCTATGCGGACGCCGCACGCGCGCTCGGCGCGGCCATCGCCCGACGCGGCTGGCGGCTGGTCTACGGCGGTGGCAACGTCGGCCTGATGGGCGTCGTGGCCGATGCGGTGCTGGCCGGCGGTGGCAGCGTCTGCGGCGTCATCCCCGAATCGCTGATGCGCCGCGAGGTCGGACACCGCGGACTGCAGGAGCTGCACGTGGTCGACACCATGCACGCGCGCAAGCAGCGCATGGCCGAGGAGTCCGACGCCTTCGTCGCGATGCCCGGCGGCATCGGCACCTTCGAGGAACTGTTCGAGGTCTGGACCTGGCGCCACCTCGGCTACCACGACAAGCCGGTCGCCCTGCTGGACGTGGCCGGCTACTGGCAGCCGCTGCTGGCCTTCCTGCAGCGCACGCGCTCCGAAGGCTTCGTGTCGACCGAACAGGCCGACATGCTGATCGTCGAGGACGGCGTCGAGTCCCTGCTCGACCGGCTGGCCGCCGGCAGCAGCGGCCAGGCCGGGAACTACCGCCGGATCTGAGCCGCCCAGCAAAAAGCGCCAGCCACACGAGGTGGACTGGCGCTTCGGGCGGGACGACTCAGATCGCCTGCTCGTCGGTCTCGCCGGTGCGGATGCGCACCACCTGCTCGACCGGCGTCACGAAGATCTTGCCGTCGCCGATCTTGCCGGTCTTGGCCGCCTTGACGATGGCCTCCAGGCAGCGGTCGACGTCGGCGGTCTTGACGACCACCTCGATCTTCACCTTGGGCAGGAAGTCGACGACGTACTCGGCGCCGCGGTAGAGCTCGGTGTGGCCCTTCTGGCGGCCGAAGCCCTTGACCTCGGTGACGGTCAGGCCGGTCACGCCGACCTCGGCCAGCGCCTCGCGAACTTCCTCGAGTTTGAACGGCTTGATGACCGCGGTGATCTGCTTCATGACGATGCTCCGGATGCGTTGCTGCGATTCAATTTAACCGTAATCCGCCCGGCACGGGCGGGCGGACAGACTCACTTGAGGGCCTTGTAGCGCACCCGCTTCGGACGCGCACCTTCCTCGCCCAGGCGCTTCTTCTTGTCTTCCTCGTATTCCTGATAGTTGCCTTGGTAGAAGAACCACTGCGAATCGCCCTCGCAGGCCAGGATGTGGGTGCAGATGCGGTCGAGGAACCAGCGGTCGTGGCTGATGACCATGGCCGAGCCGGCGAACTCCAGCAGCGCGTCTTCCAGCGCGCGCAGCGTCTCGACGTCGAGGTCGTTGGACGGTTCGTCGAGCATCAGCACGTTGCCGCCGGTGGCCAGGGTCTTGGCCAGGTGCAGGCGGCCGCGTTCACCGCCCGACAGGTTCTTGACCAGCTTCTGCTGGTCGTTGCCCTTGAAGTTGAAGCGGCCGATGTAGGCGCGGCTGGGCATCACGAACTTGCCGATGACCAGGTTGTCGAGCCCGCCGGAGAGGTCTTCCCAGACCGTCTTGTCGCCGTCGAGCGACTGGCGGCTCTGGTCGACGAAGGCCATCTTGACGGTCTTGCCGATCTTGACGGTGCCGCTGTCAGGCGTCTCGGTGCCCTGGATCATGCGGAACAGCGTCGACTTGCCGGCGCCGTTCGGGCCGATGATGCCGACGATCGCGCCCATCGGCACCTTGAAGCTCAGGTTGTCGATCAGCACGCGGTCGCCGAAGCTCTTGCTGACGTTCTCGAACTCGATCACCTCGGTGCCCAGGCGCTCGGCCACCGGGATGAAGATCTCGTTGGTCTCATTGCGCTTCTGGTATTCGACGTCGCTCAGCTCCTCGAAGCGGGCCAGGCGCGCCTTGCTCTTGGCCTGACGGCCCTTGGCGTTCTTGCGCACCCACTCCAGTTCGAGCTTCATCGCCTTGGTGCGGGCGTCCTCGGTGCGCTGTTCCAGCTCGAGGCGCTTTTCCTTCTGCTCCAGCCAGGTCGAGTAGTTGCCCTGGTAGGGCAGGCCGCGACCGCGGTCCAGTTCCAGGATCCACTCGGCGGCGTTGTCGAGGAAGTAGCGATCGTGGGTGATGGCCACCACGGTGCCCGGGAAGCGGCCGAGGAACTGCTCCAGCCATTCGACCGATTCGGCGTCCAGGTGGTTGGTCGGCTCGTCGAGCAGCAGCATGTCGGGCTTGGACAGCAGCAGGCGGCACAGCGCGACGCGGCGCTTCTCGCCGCCCGACAGCTTGCCGATGTTGGCGTCCCAGGGCGGCAGGCGCAGCGCGTCGGCGGCGATCTCGAGCTGCATCTCGGTGTTCTCGCTGCCGGCCGCGGCGATCACCGCCTCCAGCTCGGCCTGCTCGGCGGCCAGCGCGTCGAAGTCGGCGTTCTCCTCGGCGTAGGCCGCGTAGACCTCTTCCAGACGCTGCTTGGCGGCCAGCACGCCGCCGATGCCCTGCTCGACCGCCTCGCGCACGGTGGCGTTCGGGTCCAGCTCGGGCTCCTGCGGCAGGTAGCCGATGCGCAGGCCGGGCATCGCGACGGCTTCGCCCTCGATGTCCTTGTCCAGGCCGGCCATGATCTTCAGCAGGGTCGACTTGCCCGAGCCGTTCAGGCCCAGCACGCCGATCTTGGCGCCGGGGAAGAACGACAGCGAGACGTCCTTCAGGATCTGCCGCTTCGGCGGCACGATCTTGCCGACGCGGTTCATGGTGAAAACGTATTGGGCCATGGGTGCGGTTCTGAGCCTTGTGCTGTGCGGAGGTGTTCCGTGCGACGCGTGCGTCGCAAAACCCGTGATTATCCGGGACGAGCGGCCCCAAGCGGCATCCGGTCGGATGCCACGAACCCCTGTCGGGCGATCGGATCGTGCTTGCAGCCCCCGAAAGACTGTATGAACATACAGCTTTTCGTGGCTCCTGCTGCTGACGTGTCCACCCGCCCACCCTGCCGTGACCCCCTCGCACCCACCGCCGATCGCCCCGATCGCGGACCTTCCCCCGTCAACGCCGGCCGGCCTGGCCGATCCGGCGCTGGCCGGCCAGGTCTGGGCCGCCGACCGGATCGCCGAGACGACGCGGGCGGTCCTGCCCAGCGGGCATGAGGCGCTGGATGCCCAGCTGCCCGGCGGCGGCTGGCCGGTCGGCGCGCTGACCGAGCTGCTGCTGGCGCAGCCCGGCCACGGCGAGTGGCGGTTGCTCGGCCCGCTGCTGGCCACGCTCGGCCGCAGTGGCGGGCGCTGGGTCGCGATCACCCCGCCGCTGCGGCCGCACGGCCCGGCCCTGCAGGCACTCGGGCTGGACCTGGCGCAAGGCCTGTGGGTCGACGCGGCCAGCGACACCGACGCCGCCTGGGCGGCCGAGCAGGCGCTGCGCAGCGCCGAACGCGCCGGCCCGGTCAGCGGACAGACCGGCGGACAGACATCCGGACAGACCGCCGGCCAGACCGCCCGCACCGCCGTGCTCTGGTGGAGCGACGAACGCCAGTCCCCGCTGACCACCGGCACGCTGCGCCGCCTGCACCTGGCCGTCCAGGCCAGCGAGGCGCTGCTGTTCGTGCTGCGCCCGGCCGCGCAGGCCAGCCGGGCCGGTCGCCACACGCCCGCGCCGCTGCGGCTGCAGGCCGACGTCGACCCGGACCAGCCGAGCCGCCTGCGGCTGCGCATCCTCAAGCGCCGCGGCCCGCCGCTGGAGGCCCCGCTGCTGCTCGACACCGGCGCGCAGCTCGCCGCCGCACTGGCTCATCGCCTGAGCCAGCCCCTGCCGCAGCATCGCCCGCTCCTGCCGATGCCGCCACCGGTGCGGCCGCGCGAGACCCGCCGCGAGCCCGATCACCCGGACCTGCTGACCGGCGGCTGAGCCCGGCAGGACCGGCCCATGCCGCCGTCCTGCCGACCCACCGCCGCCGAAAGCTGCCATGCCTCCCCCGCTGTTCCCGCTGTCTTCCCACCGTCCCGCGCCGCGCCTGAACGCGCTGTGGCTCTGCCTGGACCTGCCCCAGCTGGCGCTCGACGCGCTCGGGCCCTGGCCACCCGGCGTGGCGCTGCCCGCGCTGGTCTGGCAGGCCGACGGCGCACGCGGCCGGCAGGTCCACCAGGCCAACCCCGCTGCGCAGGCGCTGGGCGTGCGGCCCGGCATGCGGCTGGGCAGCGCCCAGGGCCTGGCGCCGCAGACGCTGGTGCTGGCCCGCGATGCCGGGCGCGAGGCCGCGCTGCTGGACCGCCTGGCGCTGGCGCTGGGCCAGCTCAGCTCGCATGTGGTGGTCGACGCCCCCGTGCTGCTGGTCGACATCCACGCCAGCCTGCGCCTGTTCGGCGGCCTGCGCGCGCTGCTGCGGCGGGCCGACGCGCTGGTCGCCGCCTGCGGCCTGCCGCAACGTTGCTGGGGCCTGGCCGCGACGCCGCTGGCCGCGCGGCTGCTGGCCCGCACGCCGGCCAGCGCCTGGCCCGGCCGACCGCACCGGCGCTGCGCCACGCTGGCCCGCACGCGCCGGCTGATCGCCGACCTGCCGCTGGGCCAGCTGGCCGAACAGGGCGTGCCGGCCGACCAGCACGCCGGCAGCACCGACGCGATGCTGATCGCGCTGGGCCTGCGCCGCATCGACGAGCTGCGCCGCCTGCCGCGCGCCGGGCTGCGGCGGCGCGGCGCCGGGCCCTGGCTGGACGCGCTCGACCGCGCCTGGGGCGACCGGCCCGACCCGCGCGAGCTGCACCAGCCGCCCGAGACCTTCTCGCTGCGGCTCGAACTGGCCGGCCGGGCCGACGGCGTCGCGCCGATCGAGGCCGCCGCCGAGCCGCTGCTGCAAGCCCTTTGCGGCTGGCTGCACCGGCGCTGGCAGGCCGCCCAGGGCCTGCGCCTGAGCCTGCACCACGAATACAGCCAGCGCCGTCACCTGCCCGATCTGACGCTGGACCTTGACCTGGCCCGCCCGAGCCGCGATCCGCAGCACCTGCGCACGCTGCTGCGCGAGCACCTGCAGCGGCTCGAACTCGGCTCGCCGGTCGACGCGATCCGCCTGGACCTGCTGCGCAGCGTGGCCGACCACGGCCAGCCGGTCGCGCTGTGGCCGGATGCGCGCACCCAGGCGCTGGCCCACGGCAGTCTGGTCGACCGGCTGCAGGCGCGGCTCGGCCGTGGCCGGGTGCGACGGCTGCAGCTGCAGGCCGACGCCCGGCCCGAGAAGGCCGACCGCTGGGTCGATGCCGACCCGCGCGAGACCGACGCCGCGCGGTCCGATGCCACGCCCGATGCCGCACGCGATGCAGCCCCTCCGCGCCCGACCTGGCTGCTGCCCGAGCCCGAGCTGCTGGCCGAACAGCACGACCGCCCGCTGCACCAGGGCCGGCCGCTGCGGCTGCTGACCCGCGCCGAACGCATCGAGACCGGCTGGCACGACGGCGCGCTGGTGCGCCGCGACTACCACGTCGCGCTGGCCGACGACGGCCGGCTGTGCTGGATCTACCGCGAGCCCGGCGCACGCTGGTTCCTGCACGGGCTGTTCGGATGAGCGCGTCGCCATCGGCCATCGGCCAGGCCGGCTTCAGCGCCGTGCCCGACTACGCCGAGCTGCACTGCCGCAGCAACTTCAGCTTCGGCTTCGGCGCCTCGCACCCGGAGGAACTGGTCGAGCGCGCCGCCCGGCTGGGCTACCGGGCGCTGGCGATCACCGACGAATGTTCGGTCGCCGGCGTGGTGCGGGCCCATGAGGAAGCGCGCCGCCACGACACCCTGCAGCTGCTGATCGGCAGCGTCTTCACGCTCGATCCGACCGCCGACCACCCCGGCGCGCGGCTGCTGCTGCTGGCGCGCAACCGGGCCGGCTACGGCCGGCTGTGCGAGCTGATCACGCTGGCGCGCAGCCGCTGCGAGAAAGGCGCCTACCGGCTCGATGCCGACGACTTCGGGCCCGGGCCGATCCCCGTCCCGACCGGCTCGGTCGATGAGCCTGTCGATGCGCCAGTCGATGTGCCTGTCGAGCCCGATCCATCGACCTGGCACGACCTGCACGCGATCGTGCTGCCGCGTCGCCACGAGGGGCCGCAGACGCTGGCGCGGCAGGCCGTCTGGGCGGCCGGCGTGTTCGGTGCCGGCCGGGCCTGGCTGGCCGTCGAGCTGCTGATGCAGGCCGACGACAGCCTGGCCGTCGAACACGCCCGGCAGGCCAGCGCCGCCAGCGGCCTGCCGCTGGTCGCCTGCGGCGCGGTGCTGATGCACGTGCGCTCGCGCAAGCCGCTGCTGGACACGCTGAGCGCCATCCGCCTGAACCGGCCGCTCGAACAGTGCGGCGCCGAGCTGGCGCGCAACGCCGAGGCCCACCTGCGCGCCCGGCTGACGCTGGCCCAGCTGTACCGGCCCGAGTGGCTGGCCCGCACCGTCGAGATCGCGCAGGACTGCCGCTTCAGCCTGTCCGAGCTGGCCTACGAATACCCCGACGAGATCATCCCCGCCGGCCACACGCCGGCCAGCTGGCTGCGCCACGAGACCCAGGCCGGCGCGCAGCAGCGCTACCCGCCGTCGACCCATCCGCAGGGCGTGCCGCCGGCCGTGCTGGCGCAGATCGAGCACGAGCTCGCGCTGGTCGCCGAGATGCGCTACGAGGCCTTCTTCCTGACCGTGCACGACGTCGTCCGCTTCGCCCGCAGCCGCGGCATCCTGTGCCAGGGGCGCGGCTCGGCGGCCAACTCGGCGGTCTGCTACTGCCTGGGCATCACCGAGGTCGACCCGACCCGCACGACGCTGCTGTTCGAGCGCTTCATCAGCCGCGAGCGCGGCGAGCCGCCCGACATCGACGTCGACTTCGAGCACGAGCGGCGCGAGGAAGTCATCCAGTACCTCTACGCCAAGTACGGCCACCACCGCACCGCACTGGCCGCCGCGCTGGCGACCTACCGGGTGCGCGGCGCCGTGCGCGAGGTCGGCAAGGCGCTCGGGCTGGACGGCCTGCTGATCGACGCGGTGGCCAAGTCCCACCAGTGGTTCGACGGCCGCGGGACGCTCGACGCCCGGCTGGCCGAACAGGGCATGGACCCGGACGCGCCCATCACGCGGCTGTGGCTGGAGCTGGCGCACACGCTGATGGGCTTCCCGCGTCACCTGTCGCAGCACAGCGGCGGCTTCGTCATCGCGCGCGGCAGCCTGGCCCGGCTGGTGCCGATCGAGCCGGCGGCGATGGCCGGGCGGCGCGTCATCCAGTGGGACAAGGACGACCTCGAATCGCTCGGCCTGCTCAAGGTCGACGTGCTCGCGCTGGGCATGCTGACCGTGCTGCGCAAGGCGCTGGCGCTGGCCGACGAGCGCCACGGCCGCGGCCGGCCCGGTGGCACGCCGGCCTGGACGCTGCAGGACATCCCGCGCGACGACGGGCCGACCTACCGGATGATCCAGCGCGCCGACACGGTGGGGATGTTCCAGATCGAGAGCCGGGCCCAGCAGAGCATGTTGCCCAGGCTCAAGCCCGACAAGTTCTACGACCTGGTGATCGAGGTCGCGATCGTGCGGCCCGGCCCGATCCAGGGCGGCATGGTCCACCCCTACCTGCGCCGCAAGCAGGGCCGCGAGGCGGCCGAGTCGCCCTATCCGGCGCTGGACGCGGCCCTGAAGCGCACGCTGGGCGTGCCGATCTTCCAGGAACAGGTGATGCAGGTCTGCATGATCGCGGCCGGCTTCTCGCCCGGCGAGGCCGACGGCCTGCGCCGCGCCATGGCGGCCTGGCGGCGCAAGGGCGGCGTGCACCATTTCCACGACCGCATCGTCGACGGCATGGTCGAACGCGGCTACGACCGCGCCTTCGCCGAGGGCATCTTCCAGCAGATCCAGGGCTTCGGCGAATACGGCTTCCCGGAGAGCCACGCCTTCGGCTTCGCGATCATCACGTGGTTCAGCGCCTGGCTGAAATGCCACGAGCCGGCCGCCTTCCTGGCCGCGCTGCTGAACTCGCAGCCGATGGGCTTCTACGGCCCGGCCCAGCTGGTGGCCGATGCGCGCCGGCACGCCGTCGAGGTCCGGCCGGTCGACGTCACCCGCAGCGACTGGGACTGCACGCTGGAGGCGGCGACGGCGGTGTCGGCGTCACCCGCCCGCGCCCCGCGTCCGGAAGACGGCTCCGGCCTCGGCGGCCCGGCCGTGCGCCTGGGCCTGCGCCTGATCAGCGGCCTGCCCCAGGCCAGTGCCGGGCGGCTGCTGCGCGCCCGTGCCGAGGCGCCGTTCAGCGACGTCGCCGACCTGGCCTTGCGTGCCGGGCTCGAACCGCACGAGTTGCAGACGCTGGCCGAGGCCGACGCCCTGGCCGCCCTGGCCGGCCACCGCCGCCAGCAGGTCTGGGCCGCCGCCGCCCCGCTGGCCGGCCCGCGCGAGCGCGAGCACGTCCCCACCGGCCTGCTGCGCGCCGCGCCGGTGCGCGAGGCCCAGCTCAGCCTGATCGAGGCACCGGAGGGCGAGGCCGTCACGCTCGACTACGCCGCCACCGGCCTGAGCCTGCGCCGCCACCCGCTGGCGCTGCTGCGCGAACGCCTGCAACGCCAGTCCGTGCGCAGCGCCGCCGAGCTCTCCCGCATCCCCGACGGCCGCACCGTGCGCGCCTGCGGCCTGGTGGTGACGCGCCAGCAGCCGGCCACCGCCAAGGGCACGATCTTCGTCACGCTGGAAGACGAGACCGGCCCGGTCAACGTGATCGTCTGGCGCGACGTCCGCGAACGCCACCGCCAGGCCCTGCTCGGCGCCCGCCTGCTGGCCGTACGCGGCACCTGGCAGCGCCGCGACGGCGTCAGCCACCTGATCGCCCAGGACCTGCACGACATGAGCGCCTGGCTCGGACGTCTGCAGACGCAGTCGCGGGATTTTCATTAGGGGGACCGGGGCGCGGGGGCATCGCCTGGATCCGTCCCCTGCCCGGACCCGGCCGCAACCGACGAACGGCAGAACCCAGGCGACAACCGGTTGGGTTTGGGCTGGATGGCGGCGCGGGCGAGCGCCTAGCATCGTGGTCACGATGACCCGACTGCCGACCGCCATGCACACGAACCCGAAGACCCCGCGCCTGCCGAACCTGGACGCGGGGCGACGCCCGCAAGGGGGCTTCACGCTGATCGAGCTGATGATCGCGGTGGCCATCATCGGGATCCTGGCGGCGGTGGCGTTGCCGTCGTACACGGACTACCTGCGGCGCGGGCGGATTCCGGAGGCGTTCACCTACCTGAGCAACTACCGGGTCCAGATGGAGCAGTACTACCAGGACAACCGGAACTACGGCACCGGCACCGACTGCGCGGCCGGCGCCATCGCCGCTGCGCCGGCCGGCACGAAGTACTTCACCTATGCCTGCGCGCTGACCAACAGCGGCCAGGGCTACACGCTGACGGCGACCAACACCGCCAGCATGACCAGCGCGCATGTCTACACGGTCAATGAGGCCAACGCGCGCACCACCACCTCGTTCAAGGGCAACACGGTCACGGGCAAGGCCTGCTGGCTGGTGAAGGGCGACGAATGCTGATCGCGACCGCCCGCCGCGCAGCGCGCAGCGGCTTCTCGCTGATCGAGATGATGGTGACGCTCACCATCCTCGGTTTCCTGCTGGTGGCGACCATGCCCAGCATCGGCGCGTGGCTGCGCAACACCGAGATCCGCAACGCGACCGAGTCGATCAGCAACGGCCTGGCCAAGGCCCGCGCCGAGGCGGTGCGGCGCAACCTGCCGGTGCGCTTCACGCTGGTCAGCGCGGCCAGCGGCAATGCCGGCGTGCTCGACACGACCTGCGCCGCGTCGGCCACGTCGGCCTCGTGGGTGGTCAGCCTGGACGACCCGGCCGGCGCCTGCCAGGTCGCGGTCAGCGAGACGACCGCGCCGCGCACGCTGGCCAAGTTCGCGCAGGGCGACGGCTCGCGCAACGTGACGGTCTCCGTGCGGGCGGCCGACTGCGCCACCGTGTCGAGCAACACCCAGGTCACCTACAACGGCTTCGGCCGGGTCGACAACGGCTCGGCCGCGATGCGCTGCATCGTCGTCGGCCACAACAGCGGCGCGACGGTGCGTTCGCTCAACGTCGTGATCTCGCCGGGCGGCACGGTCCGCAGCTGCGATCCGGCGGTCACCGACAACAACGATCCGCGCAAGTGCTGACGAGGCCGACATGACGCAGCCCACACGCTCCCCCCGACCCGCGCTGGTGCGCGGCTTCGCGATGATCGAGGCGCTGATCGCGCTGCTGATCTTCATGCTCGGCTCGCTCGGCGTGCTCGGCCTGCAGGTCTCGCTGACCCGCGCCACCAGCGGCGCCAAGTTCCGCGCCGATGCGGCCTATCTGGCCAACGACCTGATCGGGACGATGTGGGCGGACGCGGCCAACCTCGGCAACTACGCGACCAACTGCTCCAACCACCCGCCCTGCCGCAACTGGAGCACCAAGGTGCAGGCCACGCTGCCGGGCGGCATCGCGCCGACGCTGAACATCGACCCGACGAACTCGACGGTCGAGATCACGCTGAACTGGGTCGTGCCCAACGAGCCGCAGCACAGCTACACGACCATCACCTCGATCAACCGGAACCTGTGATGCCGCACGCACCCGCCCCCCGTGCCGCGTCGCAGCGCGGCGTCACGCTGATCGAGCTGATGGTCGGCATGGTCATCGGCCTGCTGGCCGTGCTGGTGATCGCCCAGGTCGCGCTGCTGTTCGAGGGCCAGAAGCGCAGCACGACCGGCGGATCGGACGCCCAGGTCAACGGCGCGCTGACGCTGCAGATGCTGGCGCGCGACCTGCAGATGAGCGGCTACGGCATCACCACCGGCAACGGCGCCGGCTGCGAGATGCGCGGCCTGCGCTCGGGCGTCAACCCGCCCTGGCACGGCCAGCCGATGGCGCCGGTGCGCATCGTGCAGGGCACCGACGCGACACGCGGTTCGCCCGACACGCTGTTCGTGATGCTCAGCGGCCGGCCCGGCACGTCCTTCCACGCGCTGCCGGTGCGGCTGTCGCGGGTCCACAAGAAGGGCGACGTGTCGATCGGCGTGGAGTCGACCACCAACCTCGGCAGCGAGACCGCGCAGGCCGGCGACCTGCTGGCGCTGATCCCCGTCAACACGGCCACCACCTGGTGCTCGGTGGTGCAGGTGACGGCCACGCCGGCTGCGCTGGCCGACACGATCGAGCACGCGCTGACCGGCGCCTGGAACCAGGACGCGACGGCCAACGTGCAGCCCGGCTCGACCTTCGATGCGGTCGGCTACGCGGTCGGCGACCAGTTCGTGAACCTCGGCACCCTGACCTACCGCGAATACGCGCTCGGCGCCGACACCGCCGCCGGTGGCGGCACGGCGCTGACGCTGCGCACGACCGATGCGTCCAGCGCGGTCTGGAGCGCCGCCGAGGTGGTCTACCCGCAGATCGTCAACCTGCAGGCGGTCTACGGCGTCGACACCACCACCACCGCCGACCGCGTCGTCGACAGCTGGACGACAACCACGCCGACCACGCCCGACGGCTGGTCGCGCGTGCTGGCCGTGCGCGTGGCCGTGGTGGCCCGCAGCACGCAGTACGAGAAGGGCGAGGTCACGGCCGCCGAGCCGACCTGGAAGCCCGACGGCACGACGTCCGAGGCGCTCAAGGTCGACCACCTGACCGACTGGAAACACTACCGCTACCGCGTCTTCGAGGTCGTCGTGCCGCTGCGCAACATGCTGTGGCAATCGTGAGGAGCCTCGTGAGGACCGCCGTGATGACCCACGCCAAGACACGCCCTTCCCACCCGGTGCGCACCCGCCTGCGGCACGCCGCCCAGCGCGGCGTCTCGCTGGTGTTCTCGCTGATCACGCTGGTCGCGCTGTCGCTGGCGGCGGTGGCGCTGATCCGCTCGGTCGACACCGGCGCGACGATCCTGGGCAACCTCAGCTTCAAGCAGGACACGCTGCTGGCGGCCGACGAGGCGACCCGTCAGGCCATCGCCTGGCTGGACAACAACCGCGGCGGCACGACGCTGCACGCCAGCATCGAGGCCCAGGGCTACAGCGCGGCGAGCGTGGCCGACCTCGATCCGGCCGGCATCCGGCCGTCGACCAATGCGCGCTACGCGCAGCGGGTCCTGATCGACTGGGACATGAACAACTGCGGCGGCTTCGCCAACTGCGTCAAGCCGCTGGCCACCGCCCTGTCGGTCGGACCGAACGCGGTGCAGGCGCGCTGGTACATCGTGCGCGTGTGCAGCAACGCCGGCGACCCGACGCTGTCGACCGTGGCCTGCGCCCGGCCGATCACCGCCAGCACCGCCCCGACCGCCGAGAAGGGCGAGATGAACTACACCGACCCCAAGCTGCAGCAGGTCGTGCTGTCGCAGTACTTCCGGGTCATCGTGCGCGCCCGCGGGGGCCGCAACACCACCAGCGTGACCGAGACGCTGGTGCACTTCTGACGAGGCCACCATGCCGACCCGCTCCTCCTATGCCCGCACGCTGCTGCTGGGCCTGACGCTGGCCAGCACGCTGACGCTGGCCGCCGTGCCCGACATCGCCAACGTGCCGCTGGGCGCCTCGTCGACCACGACGGCCAAGCCCAACATCATGTTCATCCTCGATGACTCGGGCTCGATGGACTGGGAGTACATGCCCGACGAGATCGACAGTTCCGACCGCTACGGCTACTGGTCGTCGCAATGCAACGGCGTGGCCTTCAACCCGGACCCGAACGTCGCCTACCTGCCACCGGTGCGCATCAACTCGACCACCGGCGCGGTCGAGAGCTATCCGAACGCCTCGTTCACCGCCGCGCTGGACGACGGCTTTAACAGCGGCTCGGGCACCACCAACCTGGCCACCTCCGGGCGCTACTACTACAACTACATCGCCACCGGCACGGCCAAGCAGACGCCGCTGTCGTGGACCTACTCGGTCGACGGCACGGCCGACAGCTCGACGACCTTCTACCAGCAGTGCATGCAGACGATCGGCTCGTCGTCGACGCTGTTCCAGCGCGTCGACGTCAGCACGCTGTCGACGTCCGAGAAGCAGCGCTACGCCAACTGGTACTCGTACTACCGCAAGCGCATGCTGACGATGCGCACGGCGGCGGGCCGGGCCTTCTCCGAGCTGTCGGACGGCTACCGGGTCGGCTTCACCAAGATCAGCGACTCGGGTGTCAACGGCAGCAGCTTCCTGCCGCCAGCCGACTTCACGACGGCGCAGAAGGTGTCGTTCTTCAACCTGCTCTACGGCGCCAGCCCGGGCGGCTTCACGCCGCTGCGCGGGGCGCTGTCCAAGATCGGCCGCTACTACGGCGGCGCGATCACGCGCAGCGGCTCGCCCGACCCGGTGCAGTACTCCTGCCAGCGCAACTACGCCGTGCTGTCCACCGACGGCTACTGGAACACCGACCTCGAATCGAGCAGCTACGGCCCGTTCGACCTGACCGGCAACAACGTCGGCCAGGTCGACGGCACCGAGCAGCGTCCGATGAAGGACAGCGCCTCGAACCGCATCACCCGCGTGCGCACGCAGGAGGTCGGCAGCCAGACGGCTTCGACCACGCCGATGCGCCTGGTCGCCACCGGCCGGCGCAACGTGGTGGCGGCGACCACCGGCGGCAACTGCAACCGTGACGAATACCAGGTCATGCGCACCGGCACCGGAACAGCCAGCTGCACGATCGACTGGACCCGCACCGACACGACGATCAGCTCGACGGTGACGACCTACACGACCGTCATCGTCGACGGCGTGGCCGGCGCCACCACGGTCGCGCCGAGCGCCCGCAACGTCACGCTCAGCAGCACCAGCCCGAGCTGCCCGCAGTCCAGCTGGGTGGTCAGCAACACCAGCGAATCACGCCGCTGCCGCACCGCCTCCCAGCTGGCCAGCGACGGGCTGACACCGGGCGCCACGATCTACACCGTCTCCTCGTCGAACTCGACCAGCACCGGCGCGTCCGTGACCGGCTCCACCACGCCGATCAACACCGACAACACGGTCGAGACCACCACGACCACCGCCGGCGACAGCAACACGCTGGCCGACGTGGCCGAGTACTTCTGGAAGACCGACCTGCGCGCCAACCTCGAGAACAACGTGCCGACCAGCTCGTCCGATCCGGCGACGCACCAGCACATGAGCACGTTCACGATCGGCCTGGGCCTGAAGGGCACGCTGAACTACGACCGCAACTACCTGACCCAGTCCAGCGGCGACTTCGTCGACATCAAGAACGGCCTGAAGGACTGGCCGGTCCCGGCCGGCACGCTCGGCAACCGCGAGAACGCGACCCACATCGACGACCTCTGGCACGCGGCGGTGAACGGGCGCGGGCAGTACTTCTCGGCCTCCAACCCGGACCAGCTCGACGACGCGATCTCGACCTCGCTGGCCTCGATCAAGCGGGTGACCGAATCGGGCGCGGCCGCCGCTGCCAGCACGCTGACGCCGGTGCTGGGCGACGACTGGGTCTTCGTGCCGAGCTTCACCACGGTCGAATGGGCCGGTGACCTGCGCGCCTTCAAGTTCACCTTCACGTCGACCGGCGAGCTGGTCGCGCCCGACACCAGCCCGGGCCAGGAGATCTGGAGCGCCAGCCGCGCCCTGTCGGCCCGCACATCGTCGCGCCGCGTGCTGTTCCGCAGCGGCACGTCGCTGGCGGCCTTCACCGGCGCCAACCTCGCGGCGGCCGGTCTTGATGCACCGTTCGCGAACCGCTGCACCCGCACGTCCTCGGCCGACAACCTGAGCCAGTGCGCCAGCCTGAGCGCCAATGCGCGCGCCAAGGTCACGACCAACAACCTGGTGAGCTACCTGACCGGCGACAAGACGCTCTACCTGAACGCGCTGGCGATCGACGACCAGGTCTTCCGCACCCGCACCACCTCGCTGCTGGGCGACTTCGTCAACGCCTCGCCGGTCTATGTCGGCAAGCCGCCGTTCCGCTATGCCGACGCCGGCTACGCGGCCTTCGCGACCGAGAAGGCCAGCCGCATCCCGGTGGTCTACGCGGCCGGCAACGACGGCATGCTGCACGCCTTCAAGGTCGGCACCGGCCGTGGCGACACGACCGGCGGCACGGAGCTGTGGGCCTACGTGCCGAGCGCGGCGATGGGCGAGATGTGGCGCCTGGCCGATCAGGCCTACAGCCACCGCTACTACGTCGACGCGACGCCCAACGTCTCGGACATCTACGACACCTCCGTCACCCCGGCGCGCTGGCGCACGATCCTGGTCGGCGGCCTGGGCGGCGGCGGTCGCGGCTACTACGCGCTGGACATCACCGACCCGGAGAACCCGGTCTCGCTGTGGGAGTTCACCGACACCAACCTCGGCTACAGCTACGGCAACCCGGTCGTCACCAAGGACGCCAGCGGCACCTGGATCGTGGCCTTCACCTCGGGCACCAACAACGTCAACGACGGCGTCGGCCGGCTCTACGTGCTGAACGCGGCCACCGGCGCGCTGATCCGCAGCATCAGCACGGCCACCGGCACGGCGGGCACACCCAGCAACATGGGCCGCCTGAACGCCTGGGTCAGCTCCGACACCGACAACACCGCGCTGCGCTTCTATGCCGGTGACACGCTGGGCAACCTCTGGCGCTTCGACCACGACGACCGCATCGCGCCGGCCGGCCGCGAGGCGCAGCTGCTCGGCCGCGCCGAGGCGCCCGACGGCACGGCGCAGCCGATCATGGCCAAGCCGGTGCTGACCGAGAAGTCGATCAACGGCGTGCCCACCGCGATCATCAGCGTCGGCACCGGCCGGCTGCTGACGACGACCGACCTGGGCGACACCACCGTGCAGTCGATCTACAGCATCAAGGACACGCTGGGCGCCAGCTCGCTGGGTGTCCTGCGCTCGACTCCTGCCGGGCTGGTGCAGCAGACACTCAACAGTAGCCGCCTGGTGCCCACCGTCGCGCCGGTCGACTGGTCGACCCGGAACGGCTGGTACATCGACCTGACCGCCGCCAGCAAGGAGAAGATCTACGTCGACGGCGTGCAGCTGGCCTCCGGCATCATCGCCTTCGCCTCGACCGTGCCGACCGCCGATGCCTGCTCGCAGGGCGGTGCATCGTTCCTCTACCAGATCGACCTGGGCACCGGTGCCGTCACCGGGGTGGACACCTTCACGACGATGATCGTCGGCCTCAACCGGGTCATGAGCAACAACGGCAAGGTCAGCGCCATCGTCACCACGCAGGACCAGAAGACCGTGCTGAAGGGCAGCACGGGCGGCACGGGCGCGGGTGGCAACAGCGTCCGGCGGGCCTCGTGGCGCGAGATCACCGACTGACGCTGTCGCGCCGGCACCTGCCGGCGGCCGTGCTGCTGGCTGTAGCCGGCCATGCGGCGCTGCTGCTGAGTCCATGGGATGCCGGGCCGGGCGGCGGCCACGCCGTCGCGGGCACCGGCGTGCGGGCGGGCCAGCCGAGCGCCCGGGTCCGGATGCTGGCGGTCGACGAGGCGCCGGGCCGCGCGGCACCGTCGGGCCAGCCGGACGACACGGCGGTCTCGATGGCCACGTCGTCGGCGACCGCATCGACTGCACCGATCGACCCGACCGCGGCGGGTGCCGCCGGACCGGCGTCGGACGCTGCCGGCCTGGCGCCTTCGCCAGCGCAAGCGCCGGACGACGAGTCGCTGTTCCTGGTGCGCAGCCAGCTTGACCGGCCGCCGTGGGCCGCCAGCCCGGTCGACCTGCCCTACCCGGACAGCGCGCCGCTGGGCCACTACGCGGCGGTGATGACGCTGTTCATCGACGAGTCCGGCAAGGTCCGGCGGGTCCGCCTGGATGCCGGCAGCGTGTTGCCGCCGCTGCTGGAGGATGCCGCCCGTCAGGCCTTCCTGAAGGCCAGCTTCGAGCCCGGCCAGAAAGGCGGCGCGGCGGTGCGCAGCCGCATGAAGGTGGCGGTGGAGTTCGGCGCCGATGCGCCGGCGCCGCCCTGATCAGACGCCGGCCAGCACCCGCAGGTGCGCGGCCACGCTGCGCGCCAGCGCGCTGAGCGTGTAGCCGCCTTCGAGGCACGAGACGATGCGCCCGCCGCAGTGGCGCTCGGCCACGTCGAGCAGCCGCTGGGTGATCCAGGCGTAGTCGGCCTCGACCAGCCCGAGCTGGCCCAGCTCGTCCTCGCGGTGGGCGTCGAAGCCGGCCGAGATGAAGATCATCTCGGGCTTGAAGGCATCGAGCCGGGGGATCCAGTTGGCCTCGATCAGCTCGCGGATCTCGCCGCCGCGCGTGTAGGCGGGGATCGGCAGGTTGAGCATGTTGTCGCCCAGCGGCACGCCGCCGCTGAACGGGTAGAGCTGGTCCTGGAAGAAGCTCACCATCAGGATGCGGTCGTCGCCGGCGACGATGTCCTCGGTGCCGTTGCCGTGGTGGACGTCGAAGTCGATCACCGCCACGCGCTGCAGGCCGCGCACGTCCAGCGCATGGCGTGCCGCGATGGCGACGTTGTTGTAGAAGCAGAAGCCCATCGCCTCGCTGCGCGTGGCGTGGTGGCCGGGCGGGCGGATGGCGCAGAAGGCGTTGGCGTAGGTGCCGTCGATCACCGCATCGGTGGCCGCCACGGCCGCGCCGGCCGCCCGCAGCATCGCCTGGCGGGTGGCGGGGCAGACGGTGGTGTCGGGGTCGAGCGCGCGGTGTTCGCCGGTCTCGACCGCCTGGCGCAGGAACTCGTCGAGTTCGAGCAGGTAGCCCTCGGTGTGCGCCAGCATCAGGTCCGCATGGCGGGCCAGCGGCACGTCCGGCCGCTGCAGCGCGATGTCCAGTCCGGTGGCCAGCAGGTGGTCCTCGATCGCGTCGAGGCGCTGCGGGCATTCGGGGTGGCCGGGGCCCATGTCGTGGCCGCGGCAGTCGGGGTGGCTGTAGAAGGCTGTGCTCATGTCGTGTCGCGGCCGGAAGGACTCACGCCCGCGTCGTCTCGTCTGTCGTTGTCGGACCGGTGCCGCGAACCAGCGGAGCATCGGGTATGGTCTGCGGATGATGAAGCCCGCGCATCACATGCACCTGACACCACCGACCGCCACCCGCCCCGATCCGGACCTCGGCCCCCTTCTGGAGAGGCTCTCGAACCAGATTAGCACGGTGGTCGTCGGCAAGGCCGGGCAGATCCGCGACGGCATCGCCTGCCTGCTGGCGGGCGGTCATCTGCTGATCGAGGACCTCCCCGGCGTGGGCAAGACCACGCTCGCGCACGCCCTCGCGGTGTCGATGGGGCTGCGGTTCGCGCGGGTCCAGTTCACCGCCGACCTGATGCCCAGCGACCTGATCGGGGCCAGTGTGTTCGACCGCACCAGCGAAGGGTTTGTCTTCCATCAAGGCCCCCTGTTCACCCAGGTGCTGCTGGCCGACGAGATCAACCGCGCCGGCCCGCGCACCCAGAGCGCGCTGCTGGAGGCGATGGAGGAGCAGCAGGTCAGCGTCGACGGTGCCAGCCACCCGCTGCCGGCGCCGTTCTTCGTCATCGCCACGCAGAACCCGGCCGAGCAGCTGGGCACCTACCCCTTGCCCGAGAGCCAGCTCGACCGCTTCCTGATGTGCATCCACCTCGGCTACCCGGACCCGGCCGCCGAACGCGAGCTGCTGACCGGGGCCGATCGCCGCACCACCATCCGCCAGCTCGACGCGGTGCTGGACGGCGCCCGGGTGCAGGCGCTGCAGGCCGCCGTGCAGCAGGTTCACGCTGCGCCGGCCCTGCTGGACTACCTGCAGGCGCTGATCGCCGCGACCCGGTCGGGCGCCTGGTTCGTCAACGGCCTGTCGCCGCGCGCCGGCCTGGCCTGGCTGCGGGCCGCCCGGGCCCGTGCGCTGCTGGACGGCCGTGACCATGTCCTGCCCGACGACCTGCAGGCCATCGCGGTGCCGGTGCTGGCGCACCGCCTGCAGCCGCGGGCCGGCGCCGGACGCGGCCGTGCCGCGCAGGTGCGGGCGATGCTGGAGTCGGTGGAGCTGCGCTGATGGCCTGGCGGTCGCGCTGGCAAGGCTGGTGGGACGCCCGCCACCCGCGCAGCCCGTCGATCCGGCTGACGCAGCGCAACGTCTACATCCTGCCGACGTCGGCCGGCTGGACCTACGGCCTGCTGCTGCTCGCGCTGCTGCTGGGCTCGATCAACTACCAGCTCAACCTGGGCCATCTGCTGACCTTCCTGCTGGCCGGTGCCGGCGTGGTCGCGCTGCACGCCACCCACGCGACGATCCGCGGCCTGGTGATCGGCCCGGCGGGCGCGACGCGCCGGCAAGGCCATGTCGGCAGCGCGATCGAGCTGCCGCTGCGGCTGACCGACGACCAGCCGCGCAGCCTGCTGGCACGCGCCTTCTTCCTCGGCCGCCACGGCATCTCGCTGTGCTGGCGCGACGGTGAGCCGCTGGTGATCGACGGCCCGGAAACCGCTGCCGGGCAGGCGTCCGCCAGCAGCGAGGCCGCGCCCGCCTGGACGCCCCGACGGCGCGGCCCGCAGCCCTGGCCGACGCTGCAGGTCGAGGCCCGCTACCCCCTCGGCCTGCTGCGCGCCTGGTCGATCTGGCGGCCCGACGGCGAGCTGCTGGCCTGGCCCGCGCCCGAGCCCGATCCGCCGCCGCTGCCGGTCCTGGCGGACGACGACGGGAAGTCGCCCGCCCCGACGCCCGAACCTGCCCCCGAACCCGACGGGACGCCGCCGACGCCGCCCTGGCAGCGGCAGGCCAGCGACCTGCCCGAGCCTGACGGCGTGCGCCCGTGGCGCGACGGCGACCGGCCTTCCCAGGTGCTCTGGCGGCCTTCGGCCCGGTTGCTGGCGCACGGCGGCGAGCTGCTGGTGCGCGACCTGCGCCCGCCTCCCCCGCGTGGCCGTGTGCTGGGCTGGCGCCAGACCGCCGCGCTGGGTGCCGACACCGAAGCCCGCCTGTCGCGGCTGTGCGCCTGGGTGCTGATGGCCGAGGCGACCGGGCTGCGCTGGGCCCTGGTCCTGCCCGGCCTGCAGGTGCCAGAGGGCGAAGGGCCGGCGCACCGCCTGGCCTGCCTGGACGCGCTGGCCCGCGCCTTCCCGGTCGACCCGGGCGCCGTGCGATGACGGCGCGGTCCTGGCCCGGCCTGGCCGGCTTGCCACGCGAGCGACGCGACACGCTGTTCATGCTCGCCGTGCTGGCCTGGACGCTGGCGCCGCTGGCCGCGCACGTGCCGGCCTGGGCCTCGGTCGGTGCGGCCGGTGCGCTGCTGTGGCGGCTGGTCGTGACCTGGCGCGGCCATGCGCTGCCGCCGCGCTGGCTGCTGACGCTGCTGCTGATCGCCAGCGTCGGTGCAGTCGCGCTGACCTGGCGCAGCCTCGGCGGCAAGGACGCCGGGCTCGCGCTGCTGGTCGTCCTGGCCGCCTTGAAGACGCTGGAGCTGCGGGCCCGCCGCGACGCGCAGGTGCTGTTCTTCCTCGGCTTCTTCCTGGTGCTGTCGAACTTCCTGCACTCGCAGTCGCTGGCGATCGCGCTGGCGATGGGCGCGGCGGTCTGGGGCCTGCTGGCCGCGCTGCTGCTCTCGCACATGCCGGTCGGTCGACCGTCGCTCGGCCAGGTCGCCGGCAAGGCCGCCCGGCTGATGCTGACCGGCGCGCCGCTGGTCGCCGTGCTGTTCGTGTTCTTCCCGCGCATCGCGCCGCTGTGGGGCGTGCCGGGCGAAGCGGGCGGGCGCACCGGGCTGTCCAACGAGCTGCAGCTGGGCGACGTCGCCGAGCTGGCGCTGGACGACCGGCTGGCGCTGCGGGTCCAGTTCGACGGCCCGCCGCCGCCGCCCCAGGCGCTGTACTTCCGCGGTCCGGTGCTGAGCCAGCCGGACGGCGCGCGCTGGACCGTCCTGCCCTGGCGAACCGGTGCCGCGCTGCCCGACGGGCTGGATCCGCGCCGGCAGACCGAGCAGGTCCTGCCGTCCGACCTGCGTTACGTGATGACCGTCGAGCCGCTGCGCGTGGCGACGCTGCCGCTGCTGGAGAACGTGCTGGGCGTGCCCGAGCCGGTCGGCGGCGGCGAACCCGGCCTGCAACTGGTGCCCCATCCGGAAGGCAGCTGGTTCGCCAGCCAGCCGCTGACCGATCGCCTGCAGGTCCGCGCGGCGGCGCGGCGCGACGCCCGCGCGCCCGGCCTGCCGGAAGACCTGATGAACGGCGTGCTGTCGAACTGGATCGCCCTGCCCGACGGCCTGCACCCGCGCACCCGCGCCTGGGCAGCCGACCTGGCCCGTCAACCGGCCATCGCCGACGCGCCCGGTCCGGCACGCCGCGCCGACGTGATCGCGGTGGCGCTGATCGCCCACATCCGCCAGGCCGGCTACGCCTACACGCTCAGTCCCGGTGACCTGGGCGGTCAGCCGCTGGACGCCTTCTGGCTCGACACCCGGGCCGGCTTCTGCGAGCACTACGCCACCGCCTTCGTCGTCGTGATGCGCAGCCTGGGCGTGCCGGCACGCATCGTCACCGGCTATCAGGGCGGCACCGTCAACCCGATCGACGGCGTGCTGGAGGTGCGCCAGAGCGACGCCCACGCCTGGGCCGAGTACTGGCGGGCCGGCGACGGCTGGGTGAAGGTCGACCCGACGGCGGCGATCGCGCCCGAGCGCGTCCGCGGCAACCAGCGCCTGGTCGCCCCGCGCGGCCTGGTTGCCGGGGCGCTGGCCAATGTCGATCCGGCGCTGCTGGAGCGCATGCGGGCGGTCTGGAGCGCGCTGGACCACCGCTGGAACCAGTGGGTGCTGGGCCACGGCCGGCAACGCCAGCTCGACCTGCTGCGCAGCCTCGGCTGGGCCGACGCCGACCTGGTCGGCCTGGGACGCGGGCTGGCGATGGCACTGACGCTGCTGGCCACGCTGGGCGCCATGCTGGCCGCCTGGCAGGCCCGCCACCCGCGCGTGCGGGACCCGTGGCTGCGCGGCTGGCAGTCGCTGCGACGTGACCTGGCCCGGCGTGGCATCGCCAGTGCCGCGAACGACACGCCCCGCACGCTGGCCGACCGCCTGGACGACCCCGCCGCAGCCAGCGCCGTGCGGGCGCTCGAACGGCTGCGCTACCACCCCGACGGCGCGCACGACGGCGCCCGGTCGATCGACGAGCGGTTTGCAGAGGCGCGGCGGGCGGTTCGGCAGATGGCTTCGACCCGCTAGCACGCTGGTCCTATCGCCTCGATGACCGATCAAGGTTGACCGCTAGCGGTCATATGCCAGCCGCCCAAGGCTGGATAAGGTAGCCGTCCGCTGCGGCCTGGCTTGTGTCCAGCCCGCCCAGCCAACAGGACGCCGACATGCCAGATCACCGATACCCGCTCCGCGCGGGTCAGCCTTTTCCGACCACCAGAACCCGTGCGACGCCCCCGGAACGGGACTTGACGGACCTGCTGGCGATCATCGATCAGTTGTCGGAACGACTCCACGAGATCGAATCGCACACCCTGCCGGTACCTGCCGAATCGAGACCCGAGAATCGCACGGCACGCCCGGATCGCTGGACCGGTTTCTGGTATCGCGCCAAGCTGGGTTTCTACAAGGCGCTGCGAAATCGGCGCGGCGCCATCAAGTACAAGTACATGCTGGCCAGCCTGAATCGCCCGATCGGGAATGCCGGGAAAATCGGTATCCTGAGTCCGCCGCATACCGCGTTCGTCGCCCGGGCGATCGAGCGTGTCCTCGCCGCGGCCGGCCTGGAGGCCGTGGCGATCGACCCTGCGGAACATCCGGTATTCGATCTCGGGCTCTACATCGTGCTCTGCCCCCAGGTTTTCCTGCATCTGCCGCCGGGCGACAAGATGGTGATCTTCCAGTTCGAGCAATGCCAGGCGCCGCTGTGGCAGGACGAGCGTTATCTGAAACTCCTGCGATCGGCGCGGGCCGTCCTGGATTATTCGACCGACAACCTCGCGAAACTGGCAGAACGCGGCATCGAATACCCGAAGACCTTTCATGTCGGTGTCCAGGCTCAGGGCCAGCACCGGGTCGACATCGACCTCTCGGGGCCGGACGAGGAACCGATCGACGTGCTGTTCTACGGCGCGATGAACGACGTGCGCCGGCACGTCCTGTCCGAGGTGGCGCGCCAGATCCCGATCCGCATCGAGACGAACCTGTTCGGCGAGGCGCTGCATGCACTGCTGCGCCGCACGCGGGTGGTCCTGAACATCCACTATTACGAGGACGCGCCGCTGGAGACCACCCGGATCCACGAATGCCTGTCGTTTGGCGCCCAGGTGGTGTCGGAGACCTGCGCCGACCAGATCGAACACGGGCATCTGGCCGAATGGGTCGGTTTTGTCGAACTGGGGAATGTCGAGGCGATGGTCGCGGCGATCCGCGAACGTCTGGCGCGACCGCAACCGGACCCCACGCCCCTGCTGGAGGCCTGTGACACGAAATTCCGCTACCAGTTCGGCCGGTTCCTGCTGGCCCAGCAACTGATCGACGAACGGAAGTTCCAGGAACTGACGCTCGATTGGCAGATTCCCTCGGACACCATCTGCCTGTCCTTGCCGGAATCGGTCGATCGGCACCGTCTGGTGCGCCACAAGACGCCACTCGGTGCACGCATCTTCGAGGGCCTGCGCCAGCCGCTGGGCTGGCAAGGCTGCGCGCTGAGCTACAAGTTTCTCTGCCGCAAGGCGCTCGAACAGGATCTGCCCGACCTGCTGGTGTTTGAGGACGATGCCGTCCTGAACCCGGAAACCGAACGCCGGCTGAAAAGCATCCGCCGCATGCTGGGGCATCGCCAGGGTGATTGGGACATTTTCGCCGCCCTGATTGCCGACCTGCATCAGGACACCCGCGTGCTTCATGTCGAGGAATATGAAGGCAGGACCCTGGTGACGATCGACCGCATGACCAGCATGGTCTGCAACATCTACGGACGGCGCGCCATGGACATCATCAGTCGCTGGAAGATCGGCAACCGATCGATACACCGCAACACCATCGACCGGTATCTCGAACAGTATCCCGGGCTGCGCGTCGTGACCACCCTGCCATTCCTGGCCGGACACCGTTCGGAAAGTCAGTCGACGCTCTGGGGCATCCAGAACAGCCAATACGACCCGATGATTGCGGCCAGCCAGCAACGCCTGCAGGACAAGGTCGACGACTTCCTGCGGGCGCGTGCGGCGCGGCCGCTGCAACGGCTGGCGGCCTGAAACCCGGCAGGCAGCGCTGGGCATAATCGCCGGTCGGCCAGTCTCGGGGCGCCCCCTCGATGGCCGGTGCGCCGAAACCGGTCGCATCGAGACCGCCGATTGCCCCCACGCCCCCATGAACCACAAGAAGACCGCCGCCCGCCTCATCAGCTACCTGGCTCCGCACAAGGTCGAGTTCCTCGGCGGCGTCGCCTGCTTCTTCATCTCGGCGTCCTTCGAACCGGCGATCCCGGCGCTGCTGAAGGAACTGCTGGACCGCGGCTTCAACGGCAACAGCCCCATGCCGGTCTGGCTGCTGCCGCTGATCGTCATCGGCCTGTTCGTGGTGCGCGGCCTGCTGTCCTTCGTCGGCACCTACCTGTTCGGGTCATCGACCTCGAAGGCGGTGTTCTCGCTGCGCAACGACCTGCTGCGGGCGGTGGTGGGCGCCGATGCCAGCCTCTACAACTCGCTGAGTCCGGGGGTGGCCGCCTCGCGCGTCATCAACGACCCGAACTCGACGATGGCGTCGCTGTCGGGCGCCGTCATCACCGTGCTGCGCGACGGCACCACGCTGATCGCGATGCTGGGCTACCTGTTCTATCTGAACTGGAAGCTCACGCTGATCACCTTCGTGATCGCGCCGGCGCTGGCCTACGTCGTGCGCACGGTCCAGCGTCGGGTGCTGCGGCTGGGCGCCGAGGCCTATGGATCGCAGATCCGCCTGATCGGCATCGTCGACGACATCATCCGGGCCTGGCGCGTCGTGCGCACCTTCGATGCCGGCGAGTTCGAGCAGAAGCGCTTCCGCCAGGAGGCCCAGCATTTCCGGCGCATGACGCTCAAGAGCATCGCCGCCGGCGCCACGATGACGCCGCTGACGCAGACGGTGTCGAGCCTCGGTGTCGCACTGATCCTGACGCTGGCGCTGGTCGAGGCCAACCAGGGCAACGCCACGGTGGGTGACTTCATCGCCTTCATCACGGCGATGCTGATGACGATCTCGCCGATGAAGCACCTGACGGACGTGACCCAGCCGATCATCGGCGGCCTGATCGGCGCCAAGGCCTGTTTCGACCTGATGGACACGCCGCCCGAGCCCGACCACGGCACCCGCGTGCTGCCCGAGCGCCCGAACGGCGAACTGCGCTTCGATCAGGTCACCGTTCGCTACCCGGGCAGCGAGCAGTCCGCGCTGGCGAGCCTGGACCTGCACATCCGGCCGGGCCAGACCATCGCGCTGGTCGGGCCTTCGGGGTCGGGCAAGACGACGGTCATCAACACGCTGCTGGGCTTCGTTGCCCCGACCGAGGGTCAGGTGTCGTTCGACGGGCTGGACCTGAAGGACATCCGCAAGGCCTCGCTGCGGCGGCAGTTCGCGGTGGTGTCGCAAGACATCGTGCTGTTCGACGGCTCGATCGCCGACAACGTCGCCTACGTGCTGCCAAAAGACCCCGCCCGGATCGAGCAGTGCCTGCGCGCGGCCAACCTGTGGGGCCACGTCGAGCGCATGCCCGAGGGCGTCGAGACGACGGTCGGGACCAACGGCAGCCGGCTGTCCGGCGGCCAGCGCCAGCGCCTGGCGATTGCCCGCGCGCTCTACAAGGACGCGCGGATCTGGGTGTTCGACGAGGCCACCTCGGCGCTGGACTCCGAGTCCGAGCGGGCGGTGCAGCAGTCGATCGAGCAGCTGCAGGGCGAGAAGACCATCATCCTGATCGCGCACCGGCTGAGCACCGTGCGCAACGCCGACTGCATCTACGTGATGGGCGACGGCCGCGTGCTGGAAGCCGGCACGCACGAGGAGCTGATGGCCGGCGACCGGCTCTACGCCAGCATGGTGAAGGCCCAGGCGATCACCTGAGCCGGTGAGCCGGTGAGCCAGTGAGCCATCGGGGCCGCCCGGCCCCGATGCGTCAGCCGCGCAGCTTGTGCGTGTCGGCGGCCAGCTGGGTGATGCGGGCCCAGTCGCCCGACTTGACCGCGTCGGCCGGCGTCAGCCAGGAGCCGCCGCAGACCTTGACGTTGGGCAGCGACAGGAACTGCGGCGCGGTCTCCAGCGTGATGCCGCCGGTGGGGCAGAACACGACGTCGTGGAACGGGCTGGCAAAGGCCTTCAGCAGGTTGACGCCGCCGACCGCCGTGGCCGGGAACAGCTTCAGGAAGCGGTAGCCGTCGGCGTTGGCCATCATGACCTCGCTGGCGGTCGACACGCCCGGCAGCAGCGGCAGGCCGATGTCGAGGCAGGCGCGGCCGATCTCGGCGGTGTAGCCCGGGCTGACCGCGAACTGGCAGCCGGCGTCCTTGGCCGCCTTCGCGTCGGCGATCGAACGCACCGTGCCGGCGCCCACGATGGCATCGGGCACCTCGGCAATCATGGCCTTGATGCAGTCGAGCGCGGCGGGCGTGCGCAGCGTCACCTCCAGCACCTTGACGCCACCGGCGACCAGCGCGCGGGCCAGCGGCACGGCGTCCTCGACGCGGTCGATGACGATGACGGGGATGACGGGGCCGTGCTGGACCAGATCGAGCGTGTTCATGCGGAGCTTCCTGTGGATGCGGGGAATGCCGTGGATCGAAGACGAGACAAGCGACAGAGGCGTGCGGGCTCAGAGCCAGGAAATCGCGCCCTCTTCGGCCGTGGCGACGTTGCGGCGCATGCCGGCGAACAGCTCGCGGCCCAGGCCGTGGCCGGCGTCGTCGGCCAGCGCGTCCGAACGGGTCTCGATCTCGCGGGCGGCCCAGGTGGCGGCATCGACCCGCGCATCGAGCGTGCCGGCGACCGCGTCGACCCGCACCACGTCACCGGTGCGGACCTTGCCGAGCGGACCGCCGCCGAGCACCTCTGGGCTGACGTGGATGGCGGCCGGCACCTTGCCCGATGCGCCGCTCATGCGGCCGTCGGTGACCAGCGCGACGCGGAAGCCGCGGTCCTGCAGCACCGCCAGCGGCGGCGTCAGCTTGTGCAGCTCGGGCATGCCGTTGGCCTTGGGGCCCTGGAAGCGCACGACGGCGACGAAGTCGCGTTCCAGCTCGCCCTTCTTGAAGGCGACGTGCAGGGCGTCCTGGCTGTCGAACACGATCGCCGGCGCCTCGATCACATGGCGGTCCTCGGGGACCGCGCTGACCTTCATGACGCCGCGGCCCAGGTTGCCCTGCAGCAGCTTGAGACCGCCGGTCGCGCTGAACGGCGCGGTGGCCTTGCGCACGATCGTCTCGTCGCCCGACTCGGCCGGCAGCGGTGCCCAGGCCAGCGCGCCGTCGGCGGCCATCGCCGGCAGCGTGCCGTAGGCGGCCATGCCACCGTCGGCCACCGTCATGACGTCGCCGTGCAGGCAGCCGCTGTCGAGCAGCTCGCGCAGCACGAAGCCGGGGCCGCCGGCCGCCTGGAACTGGTTCACGTCGGCCTTGCCGTTCGGGTAGACACGGGCCAGCAGCGGCACGTGGGCGGACAGGTCGGAGAAGTCGGTCCAGTCGATCAGGATGCCGGCCGAACGGGCCACGGCGACCCAGTGGATCAGGTGGTTGGTCGAGCCGCCGGTGGCCAGCAGGGCGATCATGGCGTTGACGATGCAGCGCTCGTCGACCAGCTCGCCGATGGGGGTGTAGCGCTGGCCCTTGCGCAGCTTCAGGACCTGGCGGACGGCTTCGCGGGTCAGCTGCTCGCGCAGATCGGCGTGCGGGTGCACGAAGGCCGAACCGGGCACATGCAGGCCCATGGCTTCCAGCAGCATCTGGTTGCTGTTGGCGGTGCCGTAGAAGGTGCAGGTGCCGGCGCCGTGGTAGGCGGCCGACTCGGCCTCGAGCAGCTTGTCGCGGCCGACCAGGCCTTGCGCGAACTGCTCGCGGACCTTGGACTTGTCGCTGTTGGACAGGCCCGTGCTCATCGGACCGGCCGGCACGAACACGCAGGGCAGATGGCCGAAGTGCAGCGCGCCGATCAGCAGGCCGGGCACGATCTTGTCGCACACGCCCAGCAGCAGCGCGGCATCGAACACGTCGTGCGTCAGGCCGACGGCGGTGGCCATCGCGATGGTGTCGCGCGAGAACAGGCTCAGCTCCATGCCGGGCAGGCCCTGGGTCACGCCGTCGCACATGGCCGGCACGCCGCCGGCGACCTGCACGGTGGCGCCGAGCTTCCGGGCCTCGTCGCGGATCACGGCCGGGAAGCCCTCGTAGGGCTGGTGGGCCGACAGCATGTCGTTGTAGGCGGTGATGACGCCGATGTTGGGCGCCTTCTCGGCCACGACGCGGAACTTGTCCGAACTGGGCAGCGCGGCGAAGGCGTGCGCCACGTTGGCGCAGCCCATGCGGTCGGCGCCGCGGTCGCGCTGGGCGATCGCGCGGGTGCGGGCGAGGTAGGCCTCGCGGGTGACACGGCTGCGCTCGCGGATGCGCGCGGTGATGTCGCTGATGGGCGCAATGACGGAGGACTTCATCGGTGGCTGGCGGCTGGAAACGGGGCGGAGGGACCCGGGCTCGGTGGGGCATCCGGGCATGAAACCGACCGGTCGATTAGAACGAAACTAAGTTACAGCGTCAAATCAAGGGTCGCCCGAAAGGTCTCCGGCGACACTGCCGGCATGAGCACGCGAGACACCCCGCCGACCCGTGCCATGCCCGGCCGGGCACAGGTCTGGAAGCAGGTCCGGGCCCGTCTGGACGAAGGTCATGGCTTCTGGGTCTTCGCCTACGGATCGCTGATCTGGAAGCCGGCCTTCGAGCCGCTGCAGGCACTGCCGGCGCGGGTCTGGGGCCACCACCGCGCGCTGCGCATGCGTTCGCTGCGCGACCGCGGCACGCCGCAGCGGCCCGGGCTGGTGTTCGCGCTGCTGCCCGGCGGCTCGTGCGCCGGCGTGGTCCAGCGGGTGCCCGACGGACAGGCCGAGGCGGTCTTCGAGGCGCTCTGGCTGCGCGAGATGGAAGCGAGCCCCTACCGGCCGCACTGGCTGCGCGCGCAGACGGCCGAAGGCCCGGTCATCGCCCTCGGCTTCACCTTGCCGGGCCGCAGCGACCGGCATGCCCGCGACCTTGGCGAGGCCGAGCTGATCGACATCCTGCGGCATGCCCGCGGTCGCCACGGCAGCACGCTGGACTACCTGCTCGACACCGCCCGCGCGCTGCAGCGCCACGGCATCCGCGACCCGCAGGTGCAGGCGCTGGTGGCGCTGGCGCGACGTCACGGGCTGCAGGCGCCGCCCGGCAGCGGCGACACGGACCGCTGAGCGCGGCGACGGCCGTCGAGGCGTCAGACCTTGTCGTGTCAGACGTCCGCGGCCGGTTCGCCCTGCAAGGCGCGGGCGGCCTCCAGGTCACGGCGGGTGTCGATGTCGACCAGCACGCCCGGGTCGTCGACATCGACACCGTGGGCCGGATAGCGCGCCACGAGGCGACGCGCGCCCTCGTCGCCGGTCAGGCTGATCAGCTCGGTGAACAGTTCGGCCGAGAAGCCGACCGGATGTCCGCGACGGCCGCGATGCTGCGGGTAGACGACCGGGTACTGGCTCATCGCCTGAGCCACCTTGCGCAAGGTGCCGGGGCGCAGCAGCGGCATGTCGGCCGGCAGGATCAGCCAGCCGCGCGAATGGGCCCGGGCGGCGACGCCGCTGGCGATCGTGTAGCCCATGCCCAGGGGTTCACCGGTGTAGGAACCCACCGGCGGCAGCAGCACGATGTCGCGTGCGGCGATCACCTGCTGGGCCAGTGCCACCAGCGGTGCCGTGGTCACCAGGACCAGCGGCAGGCCGCTGGCGACGACGCTCTCGAGCGTGGTCTCCAGCACCGTGCTGGCGCCGAAGGGCTGGGCCAGCTTGTGACCTTCGCCGTCGAAGCGCTGGCCACGTCCGGCGCCCACGATGACGACGGTGGGCTCGTTGCGGTCGCTGCTCATGTTGTCTTGTCGCCATGCCCGGCGAGACCTGTTGCGGTTCGGCGCCGGGCACACACGGCCTTCCCTGGTGCGTGTGGTCATGCAGAGACTCGGATCAGCCTTCCTTCCGGAAGACTTCAGGCCGGTACTCCGTTGGGTTCACACTGTGCGCGCCACCCCCGATCTGCAGGAAGTGGTGAGTTCACTTAAGTGCAAGTGCTAGGCGGACAAGGCGCCGAAAAGCGCTTCCTATACTGGCCGGATGAAGCCGATCGCCGACCTCCGCAAGAGCTATGAACAGGGCGAACTCGACGAGGCCGCCGCCGCCGCCCGACCGCTGCAGCAGTTCGAGCAATGGCTCGAACACGCCCTGGCCGCCGGCATCCCCGAGCCCAACGCGATGACGCTGGCCACCGTCGGCGCCGACGGCCGGCCGTCGACCCGCATCGTGCTGATCAAGGGTTGCGACGAACGGGGCCTCGTCTGGTTCACCAACTACGACAGCCGCAAGGGCCGCGAACTGGCCGGCAACCCGTACGCCGCGCTGCAGTTCCACTGGGTCGAGCTGGAGCGGGTGGTGCGCATCGAGGGCCGCGTCGAGCCGGTCGACGCCGCCGAGTCGGACGCCTACTACGCCTCGCGGCCGCTGGACTCGCGCCTGGGCGCCTGGGCCTCGCCGCAGAGCCGGGTGATCGGCTCGCGCACCGAGCTGGTCACGGCCGCCGCGCGCGCCGCGATCGAACACGGCCTGAACCCGCCGCGTCCGCCGCACTGGGGCGGCTACCGGCTGGTGCCGGACCGCTGGGAGTTCTGGCAAGGCCGCAAGTCGCGTCTGCACGACCGGCTGGTCTACCGCTTCGACCCGGCGGCCGAAGCGACCGGGCACTGGGTCCGCGAGCGCCTGGCGCCCTGATCAGTCCGTCCGCTGCAGGCGGGCGAAGACCTGGCGGAACTTGGCCAGCTTCGGCGCGATCACGTGGGCGCAGTAGCCCTGGTACGGGTGGCGCTCGTAGTAGCGCTGGTGGTAGTCCTCGGCCGGCCAGTGGTTGGCCTCGGGCAGCAGCTCGGTGACGATCGGCGCGCCCCAGGCCTCGGCGGCCTCGCGCATGACCTCGCGCGCGACGTCGGCCTGGTCCGGCGTGTGCCAGTAGATGCCCGAGCGGTATTGCGTGCCGACGTCATGCCCCTGACGGTTCAGCGTGGTCGGGTCGTGCACGACGAAGAAGATCTGCAGCAGCTGCGTCAGGCTGACCTGCGCCGGGTCGAAGCGGATGCGGACGATCTCGGCATGGCCGGTGTCGCCCTGGCAGACCGCCTCGTAGCTCGGCTGGACCCGATGACCGTTGCAGTAGCCGCTCTCGACCGCCAGCACGCCACGGACCTGCAGGTAGACGGCCTCCAGGCACCAGAAGCAGCCGCCGCCGAGCGTGATCAGGGCGGGCGTCACGGCGGGAGATTCGACGGGATCGGACATGTCAGGGGCTCCGGATGTGTGAAGGACGCATCGCGCGGCGGGTGGGCGTGCGGGCGTTCAGCCGCCGCCAACGTCGTTCTGGCGATGATGCGCGCCGCCTCATCTTCGCCCAATCGACATGCTTGACCTGATCGCCGGTGAACTCAAGCCGGTCCTGTCCGCCCTGCTGCTGCCGCCCGCCAGCCCGATCCTGCTGGCGTCGGCTGCGCTGTTGCTGCGGCGGCGCTGGCCGCGTCGCAGCCTGTCCGCGCTGGTCGTCGCGCTGGCGCTGCTGTGGCTGGGTGCCTGCGGCGTCACGGCGCAATGGCTGCAGGACCGGGTGCTGCAGCCGCCACCGGCGCTGGACGTCAACGCGCGCGAGCGGCTGCAGGCCTCGGTGCGGTCGGCCGACGAGGTCGCGATCGTCGTGCTGGGCAGCGGACGCGAGGCCCGCGTCGAGGCGCTCGACGGCGCCGGCAACCTGACCGAGACGGCGCTGGCCCGGCTGCACCACGGCCTCTGGCTGGCGCGCCGCACCTCGTGGCCGCTGGCCTACAGCGGCGGGGTCGGCTGGGCCCAGCTCGACGGCCCGAGCGAGGCCTCGATCGCCGCCCGCATCGCCCGCGAGGACTACGGCCAGCCGCTGCGCTGGATCGAGGACCGCTCCCGCGACACGCGCGAGAACGCTGCCGCCACGGTGGCGCTGCTGCGCGGCGCCGGCGTGCGGCAGATCGTGCTGGTGACGCACGCCTCGCACATGCCACGCGCGCTGCGGGCGTTCCGCGAGGCGGCCGGTCCGGACCTGCCGGTCACGCCCGCGCCGATGGGTCGGCTGCAGCCGGCCGAGCGCCGACTGCTGGACTTCCTGCCCGACGGCAGCGGCGCGCGCGACGTGCGCCGCCAGCTGCACGAACTGCTGGGCCTGTGGCTGGGCGCCTGACACATCCGGCCCTGAAAGCAGTTGGCCCGCCGAGAACCAGGGTTCAGCGGCGGGCCGATGGGGGCACGAGGCCACCCGTCGGGACTCCGGAGGATCATCGTCCGGGGTCCCTTCCACGCAGAGACTGCGCGGAGTGAAGTGCCTGCCTTCATCGGCAGACAGGTGAACCTTAGTCCTGTCGCTGCGGCGTCGCAACCCAAGCGTTTCGATCGACCGCCGCGACGTCATCGACAGCGCTGGATTGACATCCGGCCCGGTTCGTCATCGCCCCGTTCAGGACTTGCCGCCGGCCTGCAGGCGCTGCCACAGCGCGTCCATACGGAGGCTGACGTCGCGGTCCATCTCGATCGTCCGACCCCACTCGCGGTTCGTCTCGCCGGGCCACTTGTTGGTCGCGTCCAGACCCATCTTGCCGCCCAGCCCGGAGACCGGCGACGCGAAGTCGAGGTAGTCGATCGGGGTGTGCTCGACCAGCGTGGTGTCGCGCACCGGGTCCATCCGGGTGGTGATGGCCCAGATCACCTCCTGCCAGGACCGCACGTCGACGTCGTCGTCGACCACGACGATGAACTTCGTGTACATGAACTGGCGCAGGAAGCTCCACAGGCCGAACATCAGCCGCTTGGCGTGGCCGGGGTAGCTCTTGCGGATGCTGATGACCGCCATGCGGTAGCTGCAGCCTTCGGGCGGCAGGTAGAAGTCGACGATCTCCGGAAACTGCTTCTGCAGGATCGGCACGAAGACCTCGTTGAGCGCCACGCCCAGCACCGCCGGCTCGTCGGGCGGCTTGCCGGTGTAGGTCGAGTGGTAGAGGGCGTTGTCGCGCATCGTCAGGCGGTCGATGCGGAAGACGGGGAACCAGTCCTGCTCGTTGTAATAGCCGGTGTGGTCGCCGTAAGGGCCTTCCAGCGCATGCAGGTAGCCCCCCCGTTCGGCCAGCGGCACGCCAGCGTCACTCAGGCCGGTCCAGCCGGGTTCGGCGACGGGGATGTGCCCTTCGAGCACCATCTCGGCGGTCGCCGGCACCTGCAGCTTCAGGTCGCCCTCGCCGACCGATGACGCGGCCAGTTCGGTGCGCGCGCCGCGCAGCAGGCCGGCGAACTGGTACTCGGACAGGCTGTCGGGCACGGGGGTGACGGCGCCGAGCGTGGTTGCCGGATCGGCCCCCAACGCCACCGCGATCGGGAACGGACGGCCCGGGTTGGCGCGGGCGAAATCACGGAAGTCCAGCGCCCCACCCCGATGGGCCAGCCAGCGCATGATGACCTCGCGCCGGCCGATCACCTGCTGGCGGTAGATGCCCAGGTTCTGGCGCAGCCGGGGGCGCGGCACCGACTGCGGGCCGCGCGTGATCACCAGTCCCCAGGTGATCAGCGGCGCAACGTCGCCGGGCCAGCAGTGCTGCACCGGCAGGTCGGCCAGATCGATGTCGTCACCCTCGACGATCACCTGCTGGCAGACCGGGTTGCGCACCACCGAGGGCTTCATGTCCCAGACGGTCTTGGCCATCTGGATCAGCCGGCCGGCGTCCTTCAGGCCACGCGGCGGTTCGGGCTCCTTCAGGCTGGCCAGCAGGTGGCCGATGTCGCGCAGCGACGAGACGTCATCGGCGCCCATCCCCAGCGCCACCCGCTCGGGCGTGCCGAACAGGTTGGTCAGCACCGGCGCCTGAAAGCGTTTGTGACCATTGCATGGCGCTCGAAACAGGAGGGCCGGACCACCGGCACGCAAGACCTGGTCCGACAGGGCCGTCATCTCGAGATGGGTCGAGACGGGATCCGCCACTTCGAGCAGTTTTTCACGCTTCTTGAGGAGTTCGAGAAAGCCGCGGAGGTCTGGGTACTTCATCACATTTCGGGATAAGAAAGCAAAGTCTCATAGTTGACCGGTTATTTGGACGGTGCATAGAATCCGCCCCGATCAACCGGCTCCGGGTTTGTACCAGTACGTCGCCCCGGGCCATTCGACCCCGCCGCACCTGAGCACAGTGCGCATCGCCGGCTCAGCCCCAGCAGTCCGAAGCGGCGGGATTATCGAGGTGTCAGCCCGGCCCCCCCTTCGGCCGTGTGTCGCTGAACCCCTCGCCTGAGAAGTGAAAGGAGTGTCATGTCCACATTCCGATCCTGGGCACAGCTGCGCGACGGCATCCTTGCCTCGACGCGGGTGTTTCTTGCAGATCTGGGTCACGGTCTTCTGGCCGTGGGTCACAACAGCCTGGCCGTCCTTGGCCTGGCGGTGCTGAGCGCCACCTTCGTGATCGGCGGTCGCGCCGATGTCCGCGGCACGCTCGAGGCGCAGGCGCTCGACTGGCTGCTGCAGCGTCAGGAAGCCCGCACCACCGATGCCGGCGACCTGTTCGACCACGGCGACCTGTCGGCGGTCGATCGCGCCACGGCGGTCGATCCGTCCGAACTGAACCGCCAGCAGTCGGTCGTGGCGCAGTGGCTGTCGCGCCGCTACCGGGTCGCGCCGGAACCGGTCGCCCGGCTGGTGCAGGAGTCCTGGAGCCTGGGTCGCCGGGTCGGCCTGGAGCCGACGCTGATCCTGGCCATCGTCGCGGTCGAGTCGAGCTTCAACCCGTTCGCCCAGAGCGCCGTCGGCGCCCAGGGCCTGATGCAGGTGATGACCCGCGTCCATGACGACAAGTACGAGCCCTTCGGCGGCAACCACGCCGCGTTCGACCCGCTGACCAACCTGCGCGTGGGCGTGCAGGTCCTGAAGGACTGCATCGCGACGGCCGGCTCGGTCGAGGGCGGCCTGCGCCACTACGTCGGCGCCGCCAACCTGCCCGACGATGGCGGCTACGCCTTCAAGGTCATGGCCGAGCAGGAATTCATGACCCAGCTGCTGCAGGGCCGCTCGGTGCCGCCGACCGCCCGCCTGCCGGTGCCGCCGGTGACCACCGCACAGGGCACGCCGGCCGTCGAGGCCGAGGCGACCGCCTCGGCCCCGGCCGGCAAGAACGCCGTCAAGGCGACCGCCCCGGTCGCCCCTGCCAAGGTCGCCAAGCCGGCCAAGATCGCTGGCGCCGTCACCCCCGACCAGCAGGTCGCACTGATCCCTTGATGGTGTGAGATGTGCCGGAGCGAGCCCGCTCCGGCGCGTCGCCCAGGGGCTCGAAAACCCCTCCTTCCGCTACACTCGCGCCGCCACGCAACTGGCGTTCAAGGGCCGCGCAACGCGGTCCGAGGTGGGTCACCACCAGGGAGCGTGGACCGCAGCGAGCCAGCCTGTCTGGACCTGCCGGTTTCCGCCGTGCGCCTGGGCAACCTCCTCCACGTCAGCTCCGTCGACACCGATGCGCCGTCATCGGTCGGGCCGAAGGACGTTGCCGTCGGTCGGGGCCTGCAACCCTAGACATCGGACCGCACCACATGTTTGACCGCGCCACCCACACCCTGGATGCCATCGATCCCGAACTCACCGCCGCGATGGACGCCGAAGTCCTGCGCCAGGAAGAGCACATCGAGCTGATCGCCTCCGAGAACTACACCTCGCCGGCCGTCATGGCCGCGCAAGGCTCGCAGCTGACCAACAAGTACGCCGAGGGCTATCCCGGCAAGCGCTACTACGGTGGCTGCGAGTACGTCGACGTGGTCGAGCAGCTCGCCATCGACCGCGCCAAGAAACTGTTCGGCGCCGACCACGCCAACGTCCAGCCCAACTCGGGCTCGCAGGCCAACCAGGCCGTGTTCTTCGGCCTGCTGCAGCCCGGCGACACCATCATGGGCCTGAGCCTGGCCGAAGGCGGCCACCTGACCCACGGCATGCCGCTGAACATGTCGGGCAAGTGGTTCAAGGTCGTCAGCTACGGCCTGAATGCTCAGGAAGACATCGACTACGACGCGATGGAGCGCCTGGCCCACGAGCACAAGCCGAAGCTGATCATCGCGGGCGCCTCGGCCTTCGCGCTGCGCATCGACTTCGAACGCTTCGCCGCCGTCGCCAAGGCCGTCGGTGCCTACTTCATGGTCGACATGGCCCACTACGCCGGCCTGATCGCCGCAGGCGTCTACCCGAACCCGGTGCCGCACGCCGACGTCGTCACGACCACCACCCACAAGACCCTGCGCGGCCCGCGTGGCGGCCTGATCCTGATGCGGGGCGACGAGGTCGCCAAGAAGATCAACAGCGCGATCTTCCCGGGCATCCAGGGCGGCCCGCTGATGCACGTCATCGCCGGCAAGGCCGTGGCCTTCCAGGAAGCGCTGCAGCCCGAGTTCAAGGCCTACCAGGAACAGGTCGTCAAGAACGCCGCCGTGATGGCCGAGACGCTCACCCAGCGCGGCCTGCGCATCGTCTCGGGCCGCACCGAGAGCCACGTGATGCTGGTCGACCTGCGCCCCAAGGGCCTGACCGGCAAGGAAGCCGAGGCGCTGCTGGGCCGTGCCCACATGACCTGCAACAAGAATGGCATCCCGAACGACCCGCAGAAGCCGATGGTCACCAGCGGCATCCGCCTGGGCTCGCCGGCGATGACCACCCGCGGCTTCAAGGAAGAGCAGGCCCGTCAGGTCGCCAACCTGATCGCCGACGTGCTGGAAGCGCCGAACGACGAGTCGGTGATCGAGCGCGTCAAGGCCCAGGTCGCCCAGCTGACGCGCGACTTCCCGGTCTACAAGTAAGCGCCGGTCGTCGTCGATGCGCTGCCCGTACTGCGCCCACGAGGAAACCACCGTCGTCGAGACCCGCGAGTCCGACGAGGGTGACGCCGTGCGGCGCAGACGGCGCTGCAGCGCCTGCGACAAGCGCTTCACGACCTACGAGCGGGCCGAACTCGCGATGCCGGCCGTCGCCAAGAAGAACGGCGACCGGCGCGAGTTCGACCGCGAGAAGCTGCGCGCCTCGATGAGCCTGGCGCTGCGCAAGCGCAACGTCAGCGTCGACCTGATCGACGCGGCCATCGCCCGCATCGAGGACAAGCTGTTCTCGAGCGGCGCCAGCGAGGTCACCACCTCGCGCATCGGCGAGCTGGTGATGCGCGAGCTCAAGCGCATGGACAAGGTCGCCTACGTGCGTTTCGCGTCGGTCTACCGCGAGTTCGAGGACATCGACGCGTTCAGCAAGCTGATCAAGGAAATCTGATCGCTGCAGGCTGATCTCCGCGCGCCTCCCTCCGACAGGGGGGGGGCCGCCGTGGCGGATGCCCTCTCCTGGGGGTGCGCCACCCGCCACGGGTGGCCCGAGACTGGCCCGGTCCTGTACCGAGCGCCATGTCAACCGTCCACCCCCCACCTGCCCGAAGCCCGGCCTGCGGCCACACCCTGATCGAGTCGCTGTTCGTGCTCGCGCTCGTCGCCGTGCTGCTGAAGACGCTGCTGCCGAGCTGGACCGAGCACCAGGCGAGACGCCGCGTCGAGGCGGCTTCGGCCCAGTTGCTGGCCGACCTCGAACTGCTGCGCGCCAGCGCGCTGGCCGGCGACGAGGTCCTGCGCGTGTCCTTCCACAGCGGCGTCGACGGCAGTTGCTGGCTGCTGCACAGCGGCGAGCCCGCGCAATGCAGCTGCAGCTCGCTCGTCAACGGCCGACCGACGCCGCAATGCACCACCGGCGCGCGGCTGCTGCAGGCGCGCAGCTGGTCGAACCGCGATCTGCTGATGCGGGCCAACATCGCCAGCCTGCGGGTCGACCCGCGTCTGGGCAACATGAGCCCGAGCGGCAGCATCGAGCTGAGCGCCGCCGGTCTGCCGCCGCTGCGCCACGTCGTCAACCTGCTGGGCCGCGTGCGACTGTGCAGCGTGGTCGCGGACCCGGTCTCGCCGCGCTGGCCCGGGGTCGGCGCATGTTGAGCCGCCCCTGGCGGACCCGGCCGCGCACCGTGTCAACCGGCTGGGGCCTGGTCGAGCTGATGGTCGGCCTCGCGATGCTGGGCATCCTGTCGACGCTGGCCTGGCCGAGCTACGAATCACGTCTGCAACGCCTGCGGAGGATGGACGGCCAGACCGCCCTGATGCGCCTGCAGCAGGCCGAGGAACAGCACCGCAGCCGCACCGCCGTCTATGCCGATCGTTTCGGCAGCGAGGGCCTGCCACTGTCGCCATCGAGCGAGGCCGGGCACTACCGGTTGTCGGTCGACCTGGATCCTGGACGTGCCGACGTCGCCTACCGGATCCGGGCCACCGCCACCGGACGACAGTCCGACGACCTGCCTTGCCGGCACCTGGCCATCGAGGTCGACGCCGGCCTGCTGCGCTGGCGGTCCGGCCCGGACGACGGGCTCGACAACGACGACGACCGCAACCGCCGCTGCTGGGGACCGTGGTGAACCGGCACCCGCAACCACGGCGGGGCCTGACGCTGGTCGAGCTGCTGGTCGCGCTGGCCATCGGCCTGATGGTGGTCGCCAGCACCACCACCTTCGTGCTGGGCCAGCTCGCGCAGCAGCGCCGGCAACTGGCCGACGCCCGCCTGACCCTGGCGCTGCATCGTGTCGTCGACCTGGCGATGCGCGAGCTGAGGCGGGCCGGCCACTGGGGACGGGCCGAACAGGCATGGCTGGCGGCCACGCCGGAGGCCCGCTCCAACCCTCATGCCGCACTGCTGCCACCGGGCCCGGCCGGGCAGACCGCCCTGCCGGCCTGGAGCTACGGCCGCAGCAGTCCGGACCACCCCGATCTGCTCGACGACACCGGCCGCGATGCCGACGAGGCCAGCGCGCTGCGCCTGAATGCGGCCACCCGCGCGATCGACCTGCGCCTGTCCGGCCCCGCGTTGTCACCCGGCAGCGGCGACAGCTGGCAGGCCCTGACCGATCCGCAACGCCTGCGCGTGACACGCTGGCAGGTCAGCCGCCTTGACCGTGTCGTCGACCTGCTGGCGCACTGCCCTTGGCCCGTCTGCCCGCCCGGCGACACGACTTGCCCGCCCCAGCGCGTGATCCGCTTGCTGAGCGTGGAGCTGGACGGCCACGACCCCGCCGCACCCGACCGTCCGCAGCAGCTGCGCCGGGTGGTGCAGGTCCGCAACGACGAGTTGCGTGGCCATTGCCCCGGGCCTTGAACGATGTCCAGGCCTGCACGCGAACGATCCGCCCAGCGCGGTGCCGGCAGCCTGCCGGTGCTGATGCTGCTGCTGCTCGGCCTGTTGCTGTTCCTGCTGCACAGCCACCAGGCCTTGCTGGGTCAGACCCGGCAGGTCGGCCGGCAGGTGCAGGGCGCGGCCGCGCACGAGGCCGCCGAAGCGGGCGTGTCCTGGGTCACCGCCTCGCTGAACCAGGCCGGAGTGCCATCCGGCGGGGCTCGCGAACGCCTGGTGGTCTGGCCCGATGGCGCGTGGCCTCGCCCTCGCCAGGATGGCGCGTCACAAGCCTGCACCCAGGACGCGGCAACACCCCAAGGCTGGCGTTGCGCCGGGGTCACGTCGGAGGCCAACGGCGTGGTCAGCGCCGCGACGCCGCCGCGACCGGCCGGCGACGGCGCGCCGCACCCCGCCTGGCTGCTGCAGCTCGCGCCGGGGCCGGTGCCGGTCAGCGATCCGGGCGGCCTGCCGTTGCTGTCCCTGTCGGTCACCGGCTGCAGCCACGCGGTGCCCGGTTGCGCGGTGGTCGAACCGATCGGCGCGACGCCGCCGGATGCGATCCGCCGTCTGCACCTGACGCTGGCCCTGCTCGGCGACCTGGCCAGCGCACCGGACGCCGCGCTGTCGGCCGGCGGCGCGGTCCGGCTCGGCGCCGGCAGCCGGGCGGTCCGCGGCACCGCCGGCAGCGGCGGACCGGTGATCGAGGCCGGCGGCGCCATCACGCTGGCCAACGGAAGCCGTGTGCAGGGGCCGCCCGGCAGCAGCCCTGACGACCAGGTCAGCCCCGACCGGGTGGCCTTGCGCAGCGCGCCACACCGCTGGTGGCGCCACTTCGGCGCCTCGGCCGCGCTGATGCGTCAGTTGCCCAGCCTGCGCCATGTGGCCTGCCCGACCAGCGCTTGCAGCACCGCCGATCTGGCCGCCGCACGAACCGATGGCGCCCGCGCGCTGTGGATCGACGGCGAGCTGAACCTCGCCAGCGGCACCTGGGGCAGCGTCGACCGGCCGCTGCTGCTGGTGGTCGACGGCACCGCGCGGATGACCGGACCGGTGCAGGGCGTCGGCTGGCTGATCGCCGGCGCCCTCGACTGGCATGCCGGCCCCACGCCGGACGGCGCCGGCAGCCGCTGGCAAGGCGCGGTCACGACCTGGGGAGACGCCATGCTGGACGGGCCGGTCGACCTGATCCACGACGCCCAGGTTCTGGCCGCGATGCGCGGCCACGTCGGCAGCTGGATGGCCTTGCCCGGAAGCTGGCGGGACCATGGCCCGTGATCTCGCGCCAAGGCCGCTGGGCATCGGCCTGATCGAGGCCCTTGTCGCGCTCGCGGTGCTGGCCTTCGCGCTCGTGGCCCTGTTGCGCCTGCAGTCGGTGATGGCGTCGGGCACCGAACGGGAACGTCTGCGGCTGGACGCGCTGCTGGCGGTGCAATCGCGGCATGAGCGCCTGCGCGCCGGCTGGCCGGTCGAGCCGGCATCGGACGCCGGCGGCATCACGATCGAGACCGAGGACGCGGCCGGCCCCGCCGGCCTTCGACGCCGACGCAGCGTCGCGCGCTGGCAGGTCCGGCCGGGTGCGTTCGAGGCCGTCGTGCTCGACACCCTGATGCCGGCCGACCCGGACCGCGAGGCCGCACTGTCGGCCCTGACCGTGCTCGACCGGACGCCCGCGCGGCTCGATGCCTCCGGCGCCGCCTGGCCCGTGCCCCGGCATGCCCTGATCCCGCCCGGCGCGACACCGCTGGGCGATGGCCGCAGCGCCTGGCAGCCGCGTCCGGGCGAAGCGACGGTCTGGCTGATCGACGACCGCACCGGCGCGGTCGTCGCGCGCTGCGGCGGGCTCGTGGCGGGCGGCATCGGCACGGCGGGTCCGCAGGTGACCGACTGCGTCGCGGTCGGCGGCCTGATCTTCAGCGGCGTGGTGCGCTTTGCCACCGACACCGCACAACCCGGTCCGGCCGAGGTGCTGGACCCGCCCTCTGCCGCGCTGCCGTTGACGATGGTGATGCGGCCGGCCGCACCCGCGTTGACCGCACCCGAGACCGACTGCGCGGTCGACGCGCCCAAGGCCATGCCAGATGCCGCCGCCAACGCCAACGCCAACGCCAACGCCAACGCCACCGCCAGCATCCCCCTCCCCGCCGGAGTCGTGCGCTACCGCTGCGTGGTGGCCGGCAGCGGCTTGCCGCCGCGCTGGTCGGGCCGGCTGGAGATCGTGCCGAACGGCTGGTCGATCGGCACCGTCGACAGCCTGCCGCCGGCGCCACCGGTGCGGCGCGTCTGCCGCTACAGCGTCGACCAGGATCAGGACGGCCGGATCAGCAACGCGGAGCATCCGGCCCTCTACCTCGCAGTCGACGGCCCGCTCGGCGACCAGAACTTCCTGGTCGTGCGGGCCGGCGCCAGCTGTCCCCAGGGAGCGCCGCCGCTGCTGTGGGCGACCACCTTCGGTCCGCCTCCGACGACGGTGCCGCACCAGCCGCCGTGAGGATGGAGCCGTCGCCCGGAAAACTGCGTTGAAATCGCGCCTCCTCACGACCGCCCCGCCATGAACACACCTGCGTCGCCCTCGCACCCCGCGGCCCCGAACCCGATCGAGCCGGTCCCCCTGCCCTCGCCGCTGCCTGAGCCGCTGGTGATCACACCGGTGCCCGGCTTCAGCCCGGCCGACCATGCCGCGATGGGCCTGGCGCTGGCGCTGGCGACGCTCGGCTACGCGCTGACCGAGCCCAATCCGCGCGTCGGCTGCGTCATCACCGATCCGGCCGGCCGGATGATCGGCTGCGGCCATACCCAGCGCGCCGGTGGCCCACATGCCGAGGTGATGGCCATGCGCATGGCGCGCGCCGCCGGTCACGACCTGGTCGGCGCCACCGCCTACGTCACGCTCGAACCCTGCGCCCACCACGGCCGCACGCCGCCGTGCGCGGACGCGCTGGTCGAGGCCCGCGTCGGGCGCGTCGTCGCCGCGTTGACCGACCCGTTCCCGCAGGTCGCCGGACAGGGCCTGGCGCGGCTCGCGGCGGCCGGCATCCGGGTCGAGCAGGGGCTCGGGGCGATCGAGGCGCGCGAGCAGAACATCGGCTTCCTGTCGCGCGTGATCCGCCAGCGGCCGTGGGTGCGGCTGAAGGTCGCCGCCAGCCTGGACGGCCGCACCGCGCTGGAGAACGGCGCCAGCCAGTGGATCACCGCCGAGGCGGCCCGCGCCGACGGCCACGCCTGGCGGCGTCGCGCCAGCGCCGTGCTGACCGGCGTGGGCACCGTGCTGGACGACGATCCGCGCCTGGACGTGCGCCTGGTGCCGACGCCGCGCCAGCCCTTGCGCGTGGTGGTCGACGCGCCGCTGCGCACGCCGGTCACGGCACGGCTGCTGGCCGCGCCCGGCGCGGTGCGGATCTACACGACGGCCGACGAGCCGACGCAGTCGACGTGGCTCGCCGCCGTCCGGTCGCGCGAGGACGCCGCACCGGTCGAGCTGGTCCATCTGCCCGGCGGCCCGAACGGCAAGGTCGACCTGACGGCGATGCTGGCGGACCTGGCGCGGCACGGCGTCAACGAGCTGCACCTGGAGGCCGGCGAGCGGCTCAACGGTTCCTTCGTCCGCGAAGGGCTGGTCGACGAGTTCCTGGTCTACCTCGCGCCCAAGGTGCTCGGCCTGGGTCGTGGCATGTGGCACTGGGGGCCGCTGGCGTCGCTGGCCGACGCGGTCGAACTGGAGTGGACAGAGGTCCGCACGGTCGGCGCCGACCTGTGTCTGCGAGCCCGTCCGACCGGGCGACTGGCCGGCTGGCCGGACCTGCCCGGCGCCTGATCCACCCTGCGGCGGGAGCCCGTCCGGACGGTCCGCGCGGACCCGCCCGCCTACAATCGCGCCCATGCCCATCTCCCCCATTCCTGAGCTGGTGGCCGAGCTGGCCGCCGGTCGCATGGTCATCCTCGTCGACGAGGAAGACCGCGAGAACGAAGGCGATCTGGTCCTTGCATCGGACCTGGTGACGCCCGAGGCGATCAACTTCATGGCCCGTTACGGCCGCGGCCTGATCTGCCTGACCCTGACCCGCGAACGCTGCGAATACCTCGGCCTCCCGCCGATGGCCACGCGCAACGGCACCAAGCACGGCACCGCCTTCACCGTGTCGATCGAGGCCCGCACCGGCGTCACGACCGGGATCTCGGCGGCCGACCGGGCCCGCACCGTGCAGGTTGCGGTCGATGCCCAGACCCGGCCCGATGACCTCGTCCAGCCCGGCCACGTCTTCCCGCTGCAGGCCCAGGACGGCGGCGTGCTGATGCGCGCCGGCCATACCGAGGCCGGCTGCGACCTGGCCCGCATGGCCGGCCTGACGCCCTCGTCGGTGATCTGCGAGATCATGAACGACGACGGCACCATGGCCCGTCTGCCGCAGCTGGAAGTCTTCGCCGAACAGCACGGCCTGAAGATCGGCACGATCGCCGACCTGATCACCTACCGCAGCCGCAACGAGACGCTGATCGAGACGCTCTCGAACCAGCGCCTGACGACGCCCTGGGGCGCGTTCGACTGCCGCACCTTCCGTGACCGCACCGGCCAGATCCACTTCGCCCTCAGCCTGGGTCAGTGGCAGCCGGAAGACGAGGTGCTGGTGCGCGTGCACGAGCCCTTCTCGGTCATCGACCTGCTCGACACCGGCACGCCGCGCCACTCCTGGTCGCTGCCCCAGGCGCTGACGACGCTGCAGCAGGCCGGACGCGGCGTCGCCGTGCTGCTGAACGCGGCTGGCGATGCCGAGGCGCTGCTCGGCCAGATCAAGCCCGACGGCTTCGAGCCGCAGCGCAGCGGCTCGGACCTGCGCACCTACGGCGTCGGCGCGCAGATCCTGCGCCAGCTGGGCGTGCGCCGCATGAAGCTGCTGAGCAACCAGCGTCGCATCCCGAGCATGACCGGCGGCTACGGCCTCGAGGTGACCGGCTTCCTGCCGACCTCCGGCGTCTGACAACCGAACCCGAACTGGATCGCGAACATGAAAGACGCAGACAAGGGCGTGGCCGGTGAACTCGACGGCCACGACCTGCGCATCGGCATCGTCCAGGCCCGCTTCAATGCGGCCATCACCGAGAAGCTGTACGAGACCTGCCACGCCGAACTGCTGGCGCTGGGCGTCGCGCCCAAGCACATCCGCCACGTGACGGTGCCCGGCGCGCTGGAGGTGCCGCTGGCGCTGCAGGCCATGGCCGAGCAGAAGGACTACGACGCGCTGATCGCGCTGGGCTGCATCATCCGCGGCGAGACCTACCACTTCGAGCTGGTCGCCAACGAGAGCGGTGCCGGCGTGACCCGGGTGTCGCTGGACAACGGCACGCCGATCGCCAACGCCATCCTGACCGTCGAGAACGACGAGCAGGCCTGGGCCCGAGCCGAAGAGAAGGGCCGTGACGCGGCCCGTGTGGCCGTCGAGATGGCCAACCTGCTGGAAGACCTGAGTTGAACGCGCCCAAGCCCGAATCGAAGCCCGACGGCCGTCCGGCCCACAAGCCCCGCCAAGGCGGCAACGGTGGCGCCGGCGCCCCGGGTACCGTCCGACCGAAGTCGGCCCGGCGCCGCTCGCGCGAGCTGGCCCTGCAAGGTCTCTACGAATGGCAGATCAGCCGCGCCGATGTCGGCGTGGTCGACGCCCACATGCGCGAGCAGGAAGAGCACGCCAAGAGCGACAACGCCCACTTCGTCGCGCTGCTGCACGGCTGCATCGCCCAGATCGACGAGCTGGACGCGCTGATCACGCCGCACCTGGACCGCCGCGTCCAGGAGCTGTCGCCGATCGAGCATGGCGTGCTGCTGATCGGCACCTACGAGCTCAAGCACTGCATCGACATCCCCTACAAGGTCGCGATCAACGAGGCGGTCGAGCTGGCCAAGTCCTTTGGCGGCACCGACGGCCACAAGTACGTCAACGGCGTGCTCGACAAGACCGCGCTGGTGCTGCGCCCGACCGAGGTCGCGGCCCAGCGCAACCGGCGTCCGGCCGGCTGATCCGCGGCGGCGACGCCCGTGAACATGACCACCGCAGCGGCCTTGCCCTGGCGCCTGGCCCGGCGTGTCGACCAGATCGAGCCGTTCTGGGTGATGGAATGCGCCAAGGCCGCCGACCGGATCGCCGCCAGTCCGGCCTGCGACCCGGCACGCGGCGGCGAGCCGATGCTCTACCTGAACATCGGCGAACCCGACTTCACCGCGCCGCCGCGTGTCGTCGAGGCCGCCGCCCAGGCGCTCGCCGCCGGCCGCACGCAGTACACCGCCGCCATCGGCACGCCGGCGCTGCGCGCGGTCATCGCCGGCTGGTATCGCACCCGCTGGGGCCTGGACATCGACCCGGCCCGCATCGTCGTGACGGCCGGCGCCTCGGCCGCGCTGCAGCTGCTGTGCACCGCGCTGGTCGAGCCGGGCGACGAGATCCTGATGCCCGATCCGAGCTACCCCTGCAACCGCCATTTCGTGACGGCTGCGGGCGGCACGCCCCGGCTGCTGCCGGCCGGCGCGGCGCAGCGTTTCCAGCTTGACGCCGCCTCGGTCGCGGCCGCCTGGGGACCGGCCACGCGCGGGGTGATGCTGGCGTCACCGTCGAACCCGACGGGCACCTCGATCGCGCCGGACGAGCTGGCGCGCATCGTCGAGGTCGTGCGGGCGCGCGGCGGCATCACGATCGTCGACGAGATCTACCTCGCGCTCGGCTACGACGACGCCTACGCACGCAGCGCGCTGGCGCTGGGTGACGACGTGCTGGTGATCAACAGCTTCAGCAAGTACTTCGGCATGACCGGCTGGCGACTGGGCTGGCTGGTGCTGCCCGAAGCCCTGGTCGCGCCGGTCGAGAAGCTGGCGCAGAACCTCTACATCTGCGCCTCGGCGCTGGCCCAGCATGCCGCGCTGGCCTGCTTCGAGGCCGACACGCTGGCCGAATGCGAACGCCGCCGGGCCGAGTTCCAGGCCCGCCGCGACTGGCTGGTGCCGCAGCTCGAAGCCATCGGCCTGCCGGTGCCGGTCATGCCCGACGGCGCCTTCTACGTCTGGTTCGACACCCGCGCGCACGCGGCCAGCAGCTGGGACTTCTGCCTCGACATGATGGACCGCGCCCACGTGGCACTGACCCCCGGCCGCGACTTCGGCCATGCCGGCACCGGCCACCACGCCCGCCTGTCCTTCGCCAGCTCGATGGACGTGCTGGAACTGGCCGTGCGGCGGCTGGACCGCGCATTGCGAGCATCACGCGCATGAACGAGCCGAACGCCTGGGGCGACGCCGCCCCGCTCAACGCCGGCACGCCGTCCATCGCGGGCGACTGGCCGATGGACGCCCATGTGCCGGGCACGCCGGTCGACCTGAGCCTGTCGGGCTCGATGCGCGACGACCATGAGGACACCCAGCGCCTGGACGACGACCTGGACACGGAGCCCGGCGCGATGCCGCCCGGCGTCGACGCCAGCGGCGCGCCGCCGCAGATCGGCCCGGCCGGTCGCTACCGGCTCGACGAGCGGCTGGGCTCCGGCGGCGTCGGCACGGTCTGGTCGGCCTACGACTCGCTGCTGGCGCGGCAGGTCGCCGTCAAGATCATCAGCATCCACGGCACGCCCGAGGAACGCTCGACGCTGTCGGCGCGCGTGCTGGAGGAAGCCCGCGCCACCGCACGGCTGAGCAACCCGCACATCGTCACGGTGCACGACGCCGGCGTCAGCGCCGACGGCGCCTACATCGCGATGGAACTGCTGCGCGGCAAGGACCTGGCCGAGCTGCTGCGCGGCGGCTGGCGGCCCGGCGCCGACCAGGCCGCGCTGATCGTGCGGCGGGTCGCCGATGCGCTCGGCTACGCCCACAGCAAGGGCGTGGTGCACCGCGACGTCAAGCCGGCCAACATCTTCATGGTCGGAAAAACCCGGCCGATGGTGCTGGACTTCGGCCTGGCCCGGCTGGTCCACCACGAGGTCGACGACGCCGCCTTCGGCTCGCCCTACTACGCCGCGCCCGAGCAGTACGCCGGCCGCGAATGTGATGCCCGCAGCGACGTCTACTCGCTCGGCGTCGTGCTCTACGAACTGCTGACCGGCCAGCGGCCCTACAACGGCGCGACGCTCGACGAGATCCGCAGCGCCGTGCGTCAGGGCGGTGCGCCGCGCCCGTCCGAGCGCGTGCCAGGCCTGCCGGCGGCGCTCGACGCCGTGGTGATGCAGGCCATCGAGGTCGACCCGGCCGATCGTCCGCGCAGCGCCGGTGCGCTGGCGCGCGAGCTGCGCACCTGGCTGGCGACGCTGTCGGCGCCGGCCGCCGCGCCGCCGGTCCAGGCCCAGGTTCCGGCACCGCCACCGGCCCCGGTCGACCGCCCTCGCCTGACCCCGATCGCCAGCCCGCCGCCGCAGGCCAGCGACTTCGCGCCGACCCATCCGCCGACCGGTTTCCTGCCGACCTCGCCGGACCTGCTGCTGCCCAGCACGCCCGACCTGCCGTTGCCGCCGCCGAGTGCCGCGCCAAGGTCGCCGGCCGGCCGCTCCCGCGCCGACGCCAACGCCACCGTGCTGCCGCCGGCGCTCAATCCGGCCCCCGACCGGCTCACCGCGCCAGGACCGGCCGCTGCGCCTTCCGACGACGACGAGGTCGACGGCACGGAAGGCAACCCCGAGTCGTCGCGTCCGCCCTGGCTGTCCGCCGCCGTCAGCGTCGCCGTGCTCGGCCTGCTGCTGCTGCTCGGCTGGTGGGCGGTCGCGCACGCCTGATCGACCCGATGCCCGCAGCTGAAACCGCCTCGTTCGTCTGGCCCGTCCGGGTCTACTGGGAAGACACCGACGCCGGCGGCGTCGTCTTCTACGCCAACTACCTGAAGTACTTCGAACGCGCCCGCACCGAGTGGCTGCGCAGCCTCGGGCTGTCGCAGGAACGGTTGCGCCTCGATACGGGCCTGCTGTTCGTCGTCGCCGATACTGCGGTCCGCTATCGCCAGCCGGCCCGGCTCGATGACGCGCTCGAGGTCACCGTCGAGCTGCGCGAGCGCCCGGGTCGGGCCAGCCTGCTGCTCGACCAGCAGGTGCGGCGCGGTGACGCGGTGCTGGCCGAGGGCCGCATCCGTGTCGGCTGTGTCGACGCGACGCGCTTTGCGCCGTGCCGCCTGCCCGACGACCTTCTCGAACGACTGTTGAACACACCCCGCGCATGAACCAGGACCTGAACATCCTGCACCTCGTCACCCAGGCCAGCCTGGTCGTCCAGCTCGTCATGGCCATCCTGCTGAGCGTCTCGCTGGCCAGCTGGGCGGTGATCTTCGGCAAGCTGATCGGCCTGCGGAAGGTCCGCGGCGGCAACGACGGCTTCGAACGCGAGTTCTGGTCCGGCCGCAACGTGCAGGAGCTCTACGGCGCCAGCGAGCGCAATGCCGAGGTCGGCGCGCCGATGGAGCGCATCTTCGCGGCCGGCATGCGCGAGTACCTCAAGCTGCGCGAGCGCCGCGTCACCGACCCCGGCGCGCTGCTCGACGGCGCCCGCCGCGCGATGCGCGCCAGCCTGCAGCGCGAGCTCGACACCATCGAGCACAACCTGTCGTTCCTGGCCACGGTCGGATCGGTCTCGCCCTATGTCGGCCTGTTCGGCACGGTGTGGGGAATCATGCATGCCTTCACCGGCCTGTCGAACCTGCAGCAGGTGACGCTGGCCACCGTCGCGCCGGGCATCGCCGAGGCCCTGGTGGCCACCGCCATCGGCCTGTTCGCGGCCATCCCGGCGGTGATCGCCTACAACCGCTTCGCCCGCGACATCGACCGCATCGCGATCCAGCTCGAGACCTTCATGGAAGAGTTCTCCAACATCCTGGCCCGCAACGTCGGCCAGGGCGTGACCGCCCCGCAGGGCGTGTCGCGCTGAGCGGGGGACACGGGGATGCCCGCCGTCGCCGGCCGCGGCCATGGACGCCGCCGCACCATGAACGAGATCAACATGGTGCCCTTCATCGACGTGATGCTGGTGCTGCTGATCATCTTCATGGTCAGCGCCCCGCTGATGACGCCCGGCGTCGTCGACCTGCCGACCATCGGCCAGGCCCAGCGCCAGCCCGACCGGGTGGTCGAGGTGATCCTCGACAGCGCCGAGACGCTGCGCCTGAAGGTCAGCGCCGCGCCGGGCGCCCCGGCCGTCACCGACAGCAAGTCGGCCGATGGCGAGCGCATCGCGCTGAAGAACCTGGCCGCGCGCGTGCAGGCGCTGCAGCAGGGCTCGCCCGGCGGTGCCAAGCAGGTGCCGGTGATCATCTCGGCCGACAAGGGCGTCAAGTACGAGGCCGTGGTCAAGGTGATGGACATCCTGCAGAAGGCCGGCGTGCCCCGCGTGGGACTGGCCGTGCGCACGACCGGCAGCTGAGCCGGTCGCCCCCGACGTCGACGCCGTTCCCGACTTGAGCACCTACGACGCCCTCCACCGACCGCCGTCGCCCGACGGCATGGGCACCGGCATCACGCTGGCGCTGCTGATCCACGTCGGCCTGGTCGCCGCGCTCGCCTATGGCGTCGCCTGGCGCCGTCAGGACGTCAACACCGTCTCGGCCGAACTCTGGGCCGCCGTGCCGCAGATCGCCGCACCGATGGCCGCGCCGCCGCCGCCTCCTCCTCCGCCTGCGCCCGCACCGGCCCCGAAGCCCGTTCCCGCCCCGCCCCCACCGCCGCCCGCACCAGCGCAGAAGGCCGATGCCGACATCGCGCTGAAGAAGGCACAGAAGGAAAAGGCCGACAAGGAAAAGGCCGAGAAGGAGAAGGCGGAGAAGGACAAGGCGGAGAAGGAGCGCGCCGAGAAGGAGAAGGCGGACAAGCTCAAGGCCGACAAGGAAAAAGCCGAGAAGGACAAGGCCGCCAAGGAGAAGGCCGCGAAGGACAAGGCGGAGAAGGCCGAGAAGGCGGAAAAGGCCGAGAAGGCCGAGAAAGCCGAGAAGGAAGCGCGCGAGAAGGTCGAACAGGACAAGCTCGTCCGTCAGCGCCAGGAAAACCTCGCCCGCATGAACCGCGACCTGGGCAGTGACAACCCGGCCGTCGGCAACAACACCGCGCCGAGCAGCGGCCGGGCCGCCGTGTCGGCCGCGCCGTCGGCCAGCTATGCCGGACGGATCCGCGCCCGCGTGCTGCCCAACATCGTCTATTCGGGCAACCGCGACCAGCCCATCCTCGCCGATGTCGAGGTCAAGGTCGCGCCGGACGGCAAGATCCTCGCGACCCGGCTGATCAAGCCCAGCGGCAATGCCGACTGGGACCAGGCGGTGCTGCGGGCCTTGACCCGCACCGACATGCTGCCGGCCGACATCGACGGCCGCATCCCGCCGGTGATGGTGCTGAGCTTCGACCCGACCCAGCGCTGAGCCGGATGCGCCACCCGTCACGGTTGTGGCGCTGGCGTCGAGCCGCCCGCCCGGGCGTGCTCAAGTTGACATCCGGCAGGGCCGATAGGCGGACAGGGGTCGACAAGCGGCCCCGCCTGAGACCTGCCGCCGATGCCCTCGACTCCCGACGATCACCTGATGCTGCCCGTGGACCTGCTGCGGGCCGGCCTCTTCATCCAGCTGGACCTGGGCTGGATGGATCACCCGTTCCCGCGCGGCCGTTTCCGTCTGGAGGGCACGGACGAGATCGACACGCTGCGCCGCCTGGGCGTGCGCGAGGTCCGCGTGCAGCGTTCCGCCAGCGACCCGCAGGCGCTGGCTTCGGCGCAATTGGATCTGGCCATTCAGGCGGAGCGGGCGGAAACGAGCCTGTCGCCCGCCGTGTCGAAGGCCGTGTCGCCGGCGGCCCCGCCCGCTGCCGACCCACCGGCCGGCGCGCTCGGCAGCACGGCGCAACGCCAGCGTCGCGCGTTGCTGCAGGCCCAGCGCGACAGCCTGGCCCACAGCGAACGGGTGCATGCGCAGATCACGCGCGGCTGGCAGGGCGTCATGCGCGACGCCGTCTCGCAGCCGATGCAGGCCGCCCAGGCCGCCGCCGCACTGGCCCACGGGCTGTGCGATGAGCTGTCCGGCGACCCCGAGACCGCCATCCGCGTGATCGGCGAGGCGGCCGGCACCGCCCAGTCCCAGCATGCGATGAACGTGACCGTGCTGAGCCTGCTGCTGGGCCGCAGCCTCGGGCTGGAAGGCCCGGCGCTGCAGGAGCTCGCGATGGGCGCGCTGCTGCACGACGTCGGCAAGCTGATGCTGCCCGACCACCTGCGCAACGCCGATGCCAGCAACCCGGCGCTGCAACTGCGCGAGCGCCGCGAACACGTCGCCCAGGGTGTGCGCCTGGGCATGGCGATGGGCCTGGACGCCAACGTGCTGCGGGTCATCGGCCAGCACCATGAATGGCACGACGGCAGCGGCCTGCCACAAGGCCTGGCCGGTCCGGCCATCGCGCTGGCGGCGCGCGTGGTCGCGCTGGTCAACCGCTATGACCGGCTCTGCAACCCGCCCCCCGGCGAGCCGCTGCGCACGCCGCACGAGGCCCAGGCCCACCTGTTCGCGCACCAGCGCGCGCAGCTCGATCCGACCGTGCTGGCCGCCTTCATCAAGCTGCTGGGCGTCTACCCGCCGGGCTCGATCGTGCAGCTGAGCGACGAGCGCATGGCGCTGGTCATCGCCGTGCATCCGGCGCGGCCGTTGCGCCCGAGCGTGCGGGTCCACGACCCGCGCCTGGCCGCCGACGAGACGCCGCTGCTGCACCTGGACGCGCACCCCGAGATCGGCATCCGCCGCAGCCTGCATCCGCAGCACCTGCCGCGTGCGGTCGTCGAGGCGCTGTCGGTGCGCGGCCGCATCCACTACTACTTCGCCCACGACCTCGAACCGGCCAGCGTGCGCCCGGCCGAGTTCGCCTGAGCGGCTGCCGCCCCCGCCGCGATGACGCCCCCCCAGACCGATCCGAACGGCACGAGCGCGCCGGACTGGCTCGACGGCCTGCCGCAGGCCGCCTGCCTGGTCGACCCGGAACGCCTGACGGTCCGGGCGGCCAACGCTGCTGCCGCGCGCCTGTTCGGCCTGTCGCTGGCCGAACTGGTCGAGCGGGTCGATCAGGGCGGACGGCCGGTCGCCAGTCTGTCGGCCACGCCGGAGGACCAGCTGTTCTGGTTCGAGGCGGCCGACCCGACGGCCCTGGACCGTGGCCTGTCGCTGCATTCGGACAGCCTGGTGATGCAGGCCGACGGCCGCAGCGTGGCGGTCGAGCGCCGCATCGCGCCAGTCACGCTCGACGACGGCCGCCGCGCCTGGCTGGTCAGCTGGATCGACCGCGCCGCCGAGCAGCGCCTGGCCGACGAGGTCAGCCGGCTGGCCGGCGAGCTGGGCGCGACGCTGGCGTCCAGCCGCGACGCGATCCTGGTCACCGATCTCGACGGCCGCGTGCGCGGCCTGAACGCGGCCTGCGCCGCCCTCTGGGACCTGCCGGTGCCAGCCGACGGCCACAGCGCGCTGGACGGCTGGGACGACGCCCGCCTGTCGGCCCACCTGGCCGAACGCCTGGCCGATCCGCTCGGCTACGTTGACCAGCTGCACGAGCGCCAGCGCGCGCTGGGCGATGCCCGCACGGAGGCCGACGCGCGCTGCGCCGTCGACCGCATCGCCTGCGTCGACGGCCGTGTCTTCGAACGCCGCCTGATGCCGCAATACGGCCAGGGTCGCCCGGTCGGCTGGATCCAGGTCTGGCATGACCTGAGCCCGGCGCTGGCCCAGGAAGCCCGGCTGCGGCTGGCCGCCCAGGTCTTCGACACCAGCCTCGACGCGCTGCTGGTGCTGGACGCCCATCACGCCGTGATCGCCGCCAACCCGGCCGCCGCGACGCTGATCGGCTGCCCGCGCGACGGCCTGGTCGGCCTGCAGCTGGCCAACCTGCTGCACGGCGGCAACGGCCCGATCGACACGCTGCTGGACCGCATCGCGCCCGGCCGGCCCTGGCGTGGCGAGCTGCAGCTGCGGACCCGTGCCCGCAGCCCCATCCCGGTCCAGGCCCACCTGATCGCGCATGGCCAGCCCGCGGCGAACACGGGCGGCGAGTCGCCGGAGCATGTCGGCACCAGCATCGGGGCCTGCATCGTGGTCCTGCGCGACTTGCGCGAACGCGTCGCCCAGCAGCGCCAGCTGCGCGAGCTGGCCGAGACCGACTCGCTGACCGGGCTGCCCAACCGGATCCGGCTGGAACAGCGCATCCAGGCCGCCATCGAGCGCCAGCGTCGCGGCCAGTCGGGCAACGGCTTTGCGCTGCTGATGCTGGGACTGGAGCGGCTGGACCGCATCAACGACTCGCTCGGCCACGGCTGCGGCGACCAGGTGCTGGTCGAGGTCGCGCGCCGGCTGGGCGGCCAGGTGCGCGGCGGCGACGTGCTCGGGCGGCTGGCGGGCGACAGCTACGTGCTGATGCTGGACGGCGCCGACGCCGCCCAGGCGGAAGCGGTCGGGCGCCGCCTGCTCCAGGTGGTGGCCGAACCGCTGGCGCTGGACCGTGTCGATCGCCTGGATCTGGCCGGCCTGAGCCTGACGGTCAAGGCCAGCGCCGGTGTCGCGCTGTTCCCCGCAGATGGCGTCAGCGCCGACACCTTGCTGCGCAACGCCGACAGCGCGATGCAGGCCGCCCGCCTGCAGCAGGGCGGCGAGCTGCGCTTCTACCAACCGGCCATGAACCGCGACCTGCTGGCGCGGCTGCAGCTGGACCAGGCGATGCGCCTGGGTCTGGCGGCCGGCCATTTCCGGCTGCAGTACCAGCCACAGGTCGACCTGCGCGACGGCCGCGTGATCGGCGCCGAGGCGCTGTGCCGCTGGACCGATCCGCTGCGCGGCCCCGTCTCGCCGGGCCAGTTCATCGGCGTGGCCGAGGAAACCGGCTTCATCGCCGAGCTGGGCGACTGGGTGCTGCACGAGGCGGTCGCCCAGGCCGCCCGCTGGCACCGCGACGGCCGCGAGCTGCCGGTGTCGGTCAACGTCTCGGCGCTGCAGTTCCGCGATGCCGGTTTCGTCGACGGCGTGGCCTGCGCATTGGCCGAGGCCGGCCTGCCGCCGCAGCTGCTGGAGCTGGAGCTGACCGAGAGCCTGCTGCTCGACGACGTCGACGCCCACCTGCAGCAGCTGCAGGCGCTGGCCGACCTGGGCGTGCGGCTGGCGATCGACGACTTCGGCACCGGCTATTCGAGCCTGCGTTACCTGAAGCGCCTGCCGATCCACCGGCTGAAGATCGACCGCGAGTTCATCCGCCACCTGCCGGAGGACGCCAGCGACCGCGCCATCACCCACACCATCGTGCAGCTCGCGCTGGCGCTGGGCCTGGACGTGATCGCCGAGGGCGTCGAGACCGACGCGCAGCACCGCGCCCTGTGCGAGCTGGGTTGCGCGTCGTTCCAGGGTTTCCTGGTCGCCGGTGCGCTGACCGTGCCCGACTTCGAGGCGCTGATCGATCCGCCCTTCCGGCTGACCGCCTGAGCCCCCGCCCGGGTTCGGGCCGCGACCGCTGCGCGACACTGTCGCGATGAAGACCGACATCACCGTGCGCCACGAGCCCGCTCGCCAGCGCTTCGTCGCCGAGGTCGACGGCCACGTCTGCGAGGCGGCCTACCGCTGGCGCGAGGACGGCCGCACCGTCGTCATGAACCACACCGGCGTGTCGCCCGCGCTGCAGGGCCGCGGCATCGCCGCCGAACTGGTCCGCCAGGCGCTGGACTGGGTCCGCGCCGAAGGCCTGGCCGTCGTGCCGAGCTGCTCCTACGTGCGCACCTACATGCGCCGCCACCGCGAGACGCAGGACCTGCTGGCGCCCGGTCAGGTGCTCTGAGCGTCCGGCTCATTCCCGAAGGTCGATCACGCGGACGCGCACCCGCCGCTCGCGTTCGCCACGCTTGACCGTCAGCTCGACCTGGGTGTCGACGCCGGCCCGCTCCAGCTCGACGACGAAGTCCGACAGCGACTCGATCGAGCGGCCATTGACGGCGGTGATGACGTCGCCCAGGTCGCCGGTGCGGCGGTTCATCGCCACCAGGCCGGCCTGCGCGGCCGGGGTGCCGCGGCCGACCTCGGCCAGCACCACGCCGGTGATGCCGGCCCGCGCCACCAGGTCCGGCCGGACCGGCGTCACGCCGATGCCGGGCAAGGGCGCGTGGCCCTTGCTGATCAGCGCCGGCACGACCCGGTTGACGAGGTCGGCGGGGATCGCGAAGCCGATGCCCGAGCTGCTGCCGCTGGCCGAGCGGATCGCGCTGTTGACGCCGATCAGCCGGCCGGCGCTGTCCAGCAGCGGGCCGCCGGAGTTGCCGGGGTTGATCGCCGCGTCGGTCTGGATCACGCCGACGACCTCGCGGAAGTTGGCGGTCGGCAGTTCGCGGTCGAGCGCGCTGACCAGGCCCTTGGTCAGCGTGCGCTGCAGGCCGAACGGGTTGCCGATGGCGTAGACGGTCTGGCCGATGCGCAGGTCGCGGCTGCTGCCCAGCGGCACCGGGCGCAGCGCCCGTGGCAGGCTCTTCAGGCGGATCACGGCCAGGTCGTATTCGGGCGCGATGCCGATCGTCTCGGCCTCGATCGGCTTGCCCGCATCCAGCTGCACGTAGACCCGCCGGGCGCCGTCGACGACATGGAAGTTGGTGACGACATGGCCGGCGCTGTCCCACACGAAACCGCTGCCGGCACCCTGGCTGACCTCGGCCCCGCCGAGCGCGTTGCGCTGCACCGACTCGGTGGTGATGTAGGCCACCGACGGCGCGGTCTCCTCGAACAGCCGCACGACCGCCGCCTCGTCGGGCAGCAGAGCGCCACGCGGGCTGACGGGACGCGGCTGGGCATCGGCCGCGCCAGCCGGATCGGCCAGCAGCTGCGAGCCGACCAGGGCGGTCACGGCGGCCAGCGCGGTCAGCAGGGCCGGCAGGGCCAGCGACAGGGGACGGGTCAGCAATCGGAGCAGGTTCATGGCGGCAGTATCGGCAGCGCCTCGCGGCGGGATCAAGGCCCGGTTCTTGGGGCGGAACGACCGGCTTTCAAGGCCGGCCACGGCGCGACGTCCGGCGTCGCCGACACGATTCAGGGCGCGCCGCTATGCTCGCGGCCCCGTGTTTGCCCTGAGTTCCGCCATGCCGCGCCGCCAACCGAACGCCTCCGCCCGCGCCGGCGGACCCGCACGCTGATGCGCCGCGGCGCCCTCTACGCGGCCACGGCCTATGCGCTGTGGGGGCTGTTCCCGCTGTACTTCCGGCTGGTCTCGGAGATCCCGGCGCTGGAGATCACCGCCCACCGGGTCGTCTGGTCGCTGGCCTTCATGGCCGTGCTGATGGTGGCACTGCGCCGCACCGACTGGCTGCGGCCGGCGCTGGCCGACCGGCGCGTGATGCTGGCCTTCGTCGGCAGCTCGGCGCTGCTGGCGGGCAACTGGTTCATCTACGTCTGGGCCGTCACGCACGGCCGTGTCGTCGAGGCCAGCCTGGGCTACTTCATCAACCCGCTGTTCAACGTGCTGCTCGGCCGGCTGGTGCTGGGCGAGCGGCTGGTGCCGGCGCAGAAGCTGGCGGTCGGCCTGGCCGCCGCCGGGGTCACCTGGCTGGCCTGGCACACGGGGCAGGTGCCGTGGATCTCGCTGGCGCTGGCAGCTTCATTCGGGACTTACGGCCTGTTGCGCAAGCGCGCTCCGCTGGGCACGCTCGAAGGGCTGACACTGGAAAGCCTGCTGCTGGGCCCGCTGGCCGGCATCGGCCTGCTGTGGGTCGGCACGCACGGTGCCACCGCCTTCCAGCACGCCAGCCTGTCGACGCAGCTGCTGCTGGCCGCCGCCGGACCGCTGACCGCCATCCCGCTGATCTTCTTCGGCGCGGCGGCCCAGCGCATCCCGATGAGCCTGCTGGGCATGCTGCAGTACATCGGTCCGACGATCCAGCTGGCGCTGGGCGTCTGGCTGTTCGGCGAACCCTTCGGCGGCGCCCGGCTGCAGGGCTTCGTGCTGATCTGGATCGCCTGCGCCGTCTTCAGCGCCGAGATGCTGTGGCGTCACCGGCCGCGCGATCCGGTCGACGCCGAGCCGGTCTGACCGGCTCGCCCGCCGCCCCTTTCGACGAGACCTTTCCCCTGCCCATGCGCAAGTTCAAGACCACCCTGCTGCAGATCGGCGACCTGCTGCTGACCGCCGGCCCCGTGCTGCTGCTGGCCATCGTGCTGATGGTGCTGGCCTACCGGGTGCTGAGCCCGACGCCGCCCCGGCAGATGGTGCTGGCCACCGGCCCCGACCAGGGCGCCTACGCCGCCTTCGGCCCGCGCTACGCGGCGGCCTTGAAGAAACACGGCATCGAGGTCGAGCTGCGCACCACCAAGGGCTCGCAGGAAAACCTGGCGCTGCTGCAGTCCGGCGAGGTCGACGCCGCCTTCGTGCAGGGCGGCGCGCAGGACGAGCTGGGCCCGGACGAGGCGCCGCCCGAGGGCCTGGCCAGCCTGGGCAACCTGTTCCGCGAGCCGGTCTGGGTGTTCTACCGCGAGGCCGTCGCGCTCGAACGGCACGAGCGCCGCAGCCTGGACAGCCTGGCGCAGCTCAAGGGCTGGCGCATCAACATCGGCCACGAGGGCAGCGGCGTGACCAACGTGATGCGCCGGCTGTTCAACGCCAACGGCATCGACCCGAAGACGCAGAAGCTCGGCCGGCTCGAACCCACGCCGGCGGTGGTCGAGCTGCTGGCCGGCCGGATCGACGCGATGGCGCTGGTCTCGGCGCCCGAATCGCCGCTGGTCCGGATGCTGCTGATCACGCCGGGCATCCGGCTGCTGGACTTCGCCCAGGCCGAGGCCTATGCGCGGCGCGTGCCCCAGGTCCAGCCGGTGCTGCTGCCGCGTGGCGTCGTCGACCTGGCCCGCGACCTGCCGCGACAGGACCTGCGCCTGCTGGCCGCCAACGCCACGCTGGTCGTGCGCGAGGACACCCACCCAGCGCTGCAGCAGCTGCTGGTGCAGGCGGCCGGGCGCATCCACGGCGAGGGCAACTGGTTCCAGCGCAAGGGCGAGTTCCCGCAGCCCGGCGCCAGCGACTACGCCCTGTCGGCCGAGGCGCAGCGCTACTACGAAAGCGGCACGCCGCTGCTGCAGCGCTACCTGCCGTTCTGGCTGGCCAACCTGATCGACCGGATGTGGGTCGTGCTGGTGTCGATCGTCGCGGTGGTCTTCCCGCTGTCGCGCATCGTCCCGCCGCTCTACACGATGCGGATCCGCTCACGCATCTTCCGCTGGTACGGCACCCTGCGCGACATCGAGGAACGGGCCGGCGACACGTCCCTGGCGCCCGAGGCCGTCACCGCGCTGGAAGACGAGCTGAAGGCCCTCGACGCCCGCGTCGAACGCCTGCCCGTGCCGCTGTCCCATGCCGAGGAGCTGTACGCGCTGCGCAGCCATATCCAGCTGGTGAGAAGGCGGTTGCAGGCGGGGTGATCGGGCCGATCGAGGCCTATTCGTAGTGGGTCCACAGGCGCAGCACGCGCACGATGCGCGCCTCCGGATGGACTTCATAGACCAGACGATGCTGGATGTTGATCCGGCGGGAATAGGCACCGGCGAGATCGCCGACCAGCTTCTCGTACGGGGGCGGACGCTGGAACGGATCCTCGGCCAGGACGTCGAGCAAGCCCTGCGCCTTGGCCTTGAGCCCGGCTGCGGCCAGCTTGAGCGAGTCCTTCTGAGCCTGGCGCGTGTACAGCAGTTGCCAGCTCACCACGGCAGCGTCGAGGCGCTGGCGTCGATCGGCTCGGCCATGCCGTCCCGGATCGACTCGCGCATGCCAGGGACGGACAGCAGATGGAGCGTCTCCTGGATCGCCGACCAGTCTTCCGCCGACACCAGCACCGCACTCGCGCGCTTGCCGGCGATCAGCACCGGTTCGTGCGTGGCAGCCGCCTCGTCGATCAGGCGGTACAGATTGGCGCGCGCTTCGCTGGCAGTCAGAACGGTCATGGACACCTCCGGTCAAGAGCGTACGTAATTTCGTACGAGAAGTCCACCGTCCGCGTGCGCCCCCGCCCGTCCGTTCCCCGCATCACCCCAGCCGACACCCCCCCGCCGGTTCGCCCCAGCCCGGCCCGGTGCCCGTCTTCAGGCTGGGCGTCAGACCGGTCAGGCCGACCCGCGAGACGCCGGCGAGGCGTTCGACGGTGGCGATCGGGACCTGGCGGCTGGCCAGCGTGCCGGTGGCGTCGATGTTGGGGATCCACCAGGCGAGCGCGCGCTGCTGGCCCGGGTGGGCGGGGTCGGCGCTGACCAGCACCATCCAGAACATGTCCGGCGTGACGACGCCGTGGGAGGCCTTGAACAGGTCGTTGGCCGCATCGTTGGCGACCACGCCGCCGACCACCTGGACCGGCGCGACGTCGCGCCAGCATTCGGCGATGGCCTCGGCTTCGGCCCAGATGCCCTGGTTGAAGGCGGCGCGCTGCGGGACGATGTTGCTCATCAGGAAGGTCTGGGCGATCAGCGCGTCGCTGGCGTCCATGTGGTTGGCGGCCACGAGGTGGCCACGGTCCCAGCCCGGCGCCACGCTGGCATAGCTCGCCGCGCTGGTCTGCGCGGGGCAGTCGGCCGGCAGCATCGGGTCCTGGCGGACGAAGGTGTCGGGGCGCAGCGCCGCACCGGTGTCCACGCCCAGCGTGTAGGCGTAGCGCACGGTGATGCGGTCGACGCAGTCGTAGCTGAGCGCGAAGGCGCCGTGGTCCAGCGTGACGACGCGGTGGCCGTTGTCGGGCGAGCCGGCGACGTTGTCGTAGCCCGACGTGCCGGCATCGCCACCGCCGCAGGCCACCAGCACGCTGGCGGACATGACCAGGGCCAGCCACCGGATGTGCTGGACGTGACGGAACATGGCGCCTCCCTCTGGCATCGTTGTGGGTTCGGGCGGCAGTTTAGGCAGCCGCCCCGTGACCTTCCTGGATCCAGCCACCCCCAAGCCTGAAGCCGACACCCCCGTGAGCGAGCCCCCACAAGACGATCCGCCCTGGCGCGGCGGCCTGCCGCCGGGGCCGAACGTGGGCACGCAGCTCGCCGCGCTGAAGCGGGCGAAGGCGCGGCGTGACTCGACGCCAGCGCGCCGCACGTCAGCGCCCGCACACGCGAAGGACCGCGTCGAAACGGGCCCGGTCGCCCCGGATGCCGAGGCCTGGTTCGCCCGACGCGGCTGGCAGCCGTTCGACTTCCAGCGCGAGGTGTGGGCCCACATGCGCGCCGGACGCAGCGGCCTGCTGCACGCCACGACCGGTGCGGGCAAGACGCTGGCGGCGTGGTTCGGCGCGCTGGCGGTCTGCCGCGACCGGCCCGAGCGCGCCGGCCGCAGCGGCCCGCGCATCCTGTGGATCACGCCGATGCGCGCGCTGGCGGCCGACACCACCCAGGCGCTGCAGGCCGCCTGCGACGGTCTGGGCATGGGCTGGACCGTCGCCGTGCGCACGGGCGACACGGCGGCGTCCGAGAAGGCCCGCCAGCGCCAGCGCTGGCCGGCCGCGCTGGTGACGACGCCGGAAAGCCTGAGCCTGATGCTGGCGCTGGCCGACAGCTCGGCCGTGCTGGGCGATGTCGAGGTGCTGGTGGTCGACGAATGGCACGAGCTGCTGGGCAACAAGCGCGGCACCCAGGTGATGCTGGCGCTGGCCCGGATGCGCCGGCTCAACCCGGGCCTGCGGGTCTGGGGCCTGTCGGCCACGCTGGGCAACCTCGGCCTGGCCGCCGAGGCGCTGGCCGGCCCCGACGCCGTGCGGGTGCAGGGCGCGCTGCCCAAGGCGCTGACGGTCGACACGCTGCTGCCCGACACGCTGGAGCGTTTTCCCTGGGGCGGCCACCTCGGCCTGCGGCTGCGCGACGAGGTGGTGCGAGAGATCGACGCGGCCGCGTCCTGCCTGGTCTTCACCAACACCCGCTCGCAGGCCGAGGTCTGGTATCAGGCCCTGCTGGAAGCGCGCCCGGACTGGGCCGGCCTGATCGCGCTGCACCACGGCTCGCTGGACCCCGCCGTGCGGCAGTGGGTCGAGGCCGGGCTGAAGAACGGCGCGCTGAAGGCCGTCGTCTGCACCAGCAGCCTGGACCTGGGCGTGGACTTCCTGCCGGTCGAGCGGGTGCTGCAGATCGGCTCGCCCAAGGGCATCGCCCGGCTGCTGCAGCGCGCCGGGCGTTCGGGCCACGCGCCGGGGCGGCCGTCGCGCATCACCGTCGTGCCCACGCATGCGCTGGAGATCCTCGAAGGCGCCGCCGCGCGCGAGGCCGCGCTGGCGCGGCGCATCGAGTCGCGCGAGCCGCCGCCCTGGCCGATCGACGTGCTGGTGCAGCACCTGCTGACGCTGGCCTGCGGCGAGGGCTTCGAGCCCGACGCGCTGTTCGACGAGGTCCGGCTGGCCTGGCCCTACCGCGACCTGGACCGCGAGACCTTCGACTGGTGCCTGGGCTTCACCGTGCATGGCGGCCACGCGCTGGCGGCCTACCCGGAACACCACCGCATCGCCATCGACCCCGAGGACGGCCGCCACCGGGTCGCCCGGCGCGACGTCGCGCGGCGTCACCGCATGGCCATCGGCACGATCGTGTCGGACGCGTCGATGGCCGTGCAGTGGCTCAACGGCGGCCGGCTCGGCTCGATCGAGGAAGGCTTCCTGGCCAGCCTGCGCGAGGGCGACTGCTTCATCTTCAGCGGCCGCGTGCTGCAGCTGATCCGCGTGCGCGACCTGACCGCCTACGTCAAGCCGGCGCCGAAGAACCAGGGCGCCGTACCGACCTGGCAGGGCGGCAAGATGCCGCTGTCGAGCGAACTCGCCGACAGCGTGCTGGACCTGCTGGCGCGGGCCGAGCCGCTGCTGCCGGCGTTGACCGGTGAACTGACCGGTGCGCAGCCCGGCGGGGCGGCTTGCGACCTTCCCCAGGACACGCCGCCCGAGCTGCGCGCCATCGCCCCGCTGCTGGCGCTGCAGGCGCGCGAATCGGCGCTGCCGCGCACCGGGCGGGTCGTCTTCGAGCTGCTGCAGACCGACGAGGGCCACCACCTGTTCGTCTACCCGTTGGCCGGGCGGATGGTCCACATCGGCCTGGGCGCGCTGCTGGCGTGGCGGGCGGCGCGCGACCTGCCGGGCACCTTCAGCCTGTCGATGAACGACCACGGCTTCGAGCTGCTGTCGCGCACGCCGTTCGACTGGCCGGCGCTGCTGCAGCCCGAAGGCCCGGGCTCGTGGTCACGCGGGCTGCTGTCGGCCGAGCGGCTGATGGCCGACCTGCCGCAGGCGCTGAACGCGACCGAGCTGTCGCAGCGGCGCTTCCGCGAGATCGCCCGTGTCGCCGGGCTGGTCTTCACCGGCTACCCGGGCGCGCCGCGCAGCACGCGGCAGGTGCAGGCCTCGTCGAGCCTGTTCTTCGACGTGTTCCGCACCTACGACCCCGGCAACCTGCTGCTGGCCCAGGCCGAGGCCGAGACGCTGGCGCAGGAGCTCGACATCGAGCGGCTGCAGCGCTGCCTCGCCCGCATGGCCGCCGGCGAGGTCGTCATGACCCGGCCGGCGCGCGTGACGCCGTTCGGCTTCCCGCTGATGGTCGAGCGGCTGCGCGAGCGGGTCACGACCGAATCGGTGCGCCAGCGGCTGGCGCGGTTGATGGAGGACCTGACGCGGGACGTCGAAGGACCGGGGACCGAGCCGTCCAGCGTCCAGAATCCGGCCCCGAAAGCGAAAAAGTCCCGGGACAGCCGCCGCCCGAGCGGTGATCCTCGACGCCCCGGCACCAGGAGAACCGCCCGATGACCACCCCCCGTCAGCTCGTGCTGCTGTGCGACGGCACCAACAACAACCTCAGCGGCCGGCGCGCCGACACCCATGTCGTGCTGCTGGCCGAGCTGCTGCAGCGCTTTCCGGATCCGCAGCGGCTGGTCTATTACGACCCCGGCGTCGGCAATCCCGGCCAGCTGCCGGGCACCACGGTGGTCGACAAGGCCGGGCGGGCGCTGGACCGGATCAACGGCCTGGCCTTCGGACGCGGGCTCTACGACAACGTCGCCGAGGGCTACCACTTCCTGATGGCGCACTGGCAGCCGGGCGACGAGATCTACGTGCTCGGCTTCTCGCGCGGGGCCTTCACCGCCCGCTCGATCGCCGGCATGGTCAACGCGTTCGGGATCATCAACGGTCACCAGGACACGCTGGTCGGCAGTCTCGTGGCGACCTATTTCTCGGCCCCTTCGGACGAACAGAAGGCCATCGTCGACCAGGCCTCGCGGCTGTTCGGCCAGGGCCTGACGCCGGATCGCCGGCCGGTGGTGCATTTCGTCGGCGTCTGGGACACGGTGGCCAGCGTCGGCCTGCCGCCGTTCGGCCTGAAGATCGCCGCCAGGCCGACACTGGCCGGCAAGCGCTTCCGCCACGTCCGCCACGCGCTGGCGCTGGACGAACAGCGCGCCCAGTTCTCGCCGCGCGCCTATGCCCAGGACGACGGCCCCTACACGCTGGCCGATGACCAGCCCGGCGACATCGTGCAGTGCTGGTTTCGCGGCGCGCATTGCGACGTCGGCGGCGGCAACGACCACGAGGCCAGCGAGCTGTCGCGCACGCCCTTCGCGTGGCTGGTGGCCGAGGCGATCGGCTGCGGGTTGCGGCTGCCGGCCCCATCGGACCTGGCGTCGCCGAAGACCGAGGCCGATCTGCTGGCCCTGCTGCCGCTGCTCGACCCGCCCGGCGTGCCACGCGAACCGGCCAGCGTCAGCAGCCAGACCGCCGAAAGCGCCGTCTGGGCCTTGACCGGCCTGGCCGTGCGCGACACCAACCACGTCGCGGTCGCCGGTGCCGCCCCGGCGCCGGTGCGGACCTGCACGCACCCGTCGGTCGGGCAATGGGACGCCCGCTTCCCGCGCGACACGGTCTGGGCGAAACCGCTCGGCCGCGCCTTCCTCGGCTGGCAGGCCGGCCAGCTGCTGGGGGTCCTGCTGCTGATGCTGGGAACCGGCGCGCTGCTGCATCCGGACGCCCGCGACGCGCTGGCGCTGCTGTGCGCCAACGTGCGCTTCCAGCACTGGCAGCTCGACCTGTTCGCATCGACCACCGACTGGCGCAACGCTGCCGCCAGCTTCGCGCATCCGGGCCTGGCGCTCACGCTGGACCTCGCGCTGATCGGCCTCTACGCGGTGCTGCTGGCGCCCTGGGTCTGCCGCGCCTTTGCGCGCCACGCCGGCCTGATCCACGTCGGGCACCGGCCGGCGCGGCTGCTGAACCTGCTGGGCTGGGCCTTGCCGGCTGCTGTCGGTGCCGACCTGGCCGAAAACCTCTTGAGCGCGCTGGCGCTGTGGGCGGCGGGTGCCTGGGGTTCTGACCTGCTGACCTGGGCGCCGCGCCTGGCGCTGTTCGTGGCGAGCGCGGGCAAGTGCGTCGCGCTGGCGGGCGTCGCCGGGCTGATCGGCAGTGCGTGGCTGCGCCGCCATCGCCGCTGACGAGATGAGCCGGCCCGACCCGACCGCCTGCCTGAGCCTGCCCGACGGCCGCACGCTGACGCTGCTGCCCGAACGCGCCGCCTTCCTGGCCGACGCCGGCCTGCTGCTGGTCGCCGACGTCCACATCGGCAAGGCCGCCAGCTTCCGGCGCCTGGGCGTGCCGGTGCCGGCCGGCACGACCGCCGCCAACCTGGCACGGCTCGACGACCTGCTGGCGCGCTGGCCGGTGCGCCGGCTGGTCGTCCTGGGCGACCTGCTGCACGCCGCCAGCGGCCGGGCGCCGGCCACGTTGGCGGCCTTGGCCGACTGGCGCGCACGCCACGCCGACCTGCCGATCACGCTCGTGCGCGGCAACCACGACGACCACGCCGGCGATCCACCCGCCGAACTGGCCATCGAGGTCGTCGACGAGCCCTGGCCATGCGCCGGCCTGGCGCTCTGCCATGCACCGGAGACCTCCGCCGATGCTTACGTGATCGCCGGCCACGTCCACCCGGTCGCCCGCATCGGCCGGGGCCTGGACAGCCTGCGCCTGCCCTGCTTCCACGCCACCCCGCGCGCGCTGGTGCTGCCGGCCTTCGGCGAGTTCACCGGCGGGCATGTGGTGCGGGCCCGGCCGGGCGAGCGGCTGCATGTCGTGGGTGACGGACAGGTGATCGGCTGGCCCTGAGCGAAGGTCATCGCCCGCCCCGATGCCGGGCGGTGGTCCGGCTTGCCACAATCCGCCGATCGGCCTTTGCGCCTCTCCACGACAGACCAGACGCCCATGGACACCCGCACCGACCCGATCCGCCAGCGCCTGACCGAACTGCGCCTGGCGCTGGACCCGCATGGCCTGGCCGCCGTGCTGGTGCCGTCGTCCGACCCCCACCTGTCGGAGTACCTGCCCGAACGCTGGCAGGGCCGCGTGCGCTACAGCGGCTTCACGGGCTCGATGGGCACGCTGATCGTCACGCGTGACTGCGCGGCGGTGTTCGCCGACAGCCGCTACTGGGTGCAGGCCGAGGCCGAGCTGGCGGGGACGGGCATCGAGCTGGTCAGGATCCCGTCCGGCGCGGTCAGCCACCAGATCCAATGGCTCACCCAGCACGTCAGCCGGGGCCAGACCCTGGCGGTCGACGGCGCCGTGATGGGCCTGGCCGCTGCCAAGGCACTGGCCGAGGCACTCGCGCCGCACGGCATCGCGCTGCGCACCGATGTCGACCTGCTGGCCGAGGCCTGGACCGACCGCCCCGCCCTGCCCGCCGCCGCCGTCTACGAACACCGCCCGCCCGAGGCCGCCGTCGGCCGCGCCGACAAGCTCGCCCAGGTCCGTGCGGCGATGCAGGCCCACGGCGCGACGCACCACTTCGTCTCGACCGTCGACGACATCGCCTGGATCACCAACCTGCGCGGCGCGGACGTCGACTACAACCCGGTCTTCCTGGCCCACCTGCTGATCCCCGCCGGCGGTGCGGCGACGCTGTTCGTCGGCGCCGGCAAGGTCGACGCCGCACTCGCCGCGACGCTGGCCAGCGACGGCCTGGTGCTGGCGCCCTACGACGCCGCCGCCGCCGCGCTGGCCGCGCTGCCGGGCGACGCGAAGCTGCTGATCGACCCGCGTCGCATCACGCTCGGATTCCGCGAGGCGGTCGCCGCCGGCGTGCAGGTGATCGAGGCGATCAACCCCAGCACGCTGGCCAAGAGCCGCAAGACCGCCGCCGAGGCCGCCCACATCCGCGTGGCGATGGAGGTCGACGGCGCGGCGATGTGCGCCTTCTACGCCCGCTTCGAGGCCGCGCTCGGTCACGAGACGATCACCGAACTGACGGTCGACGAGTGGCTGAGCGCCGAACGCGCGAAACAGCCCGGCTACGTCAGCCTGAGCTTCCCGACCATCGCCGGCTTCAACGCCAACGGCGCGATGCCGCACTACCGCGCCACGCCCGAGTCGCACGCGCCGATCTCGACGCCCGACGGCCTGGTCGCCGAGGGCCTGCTGCTGATCGACTCCGGCGCGCAGTACCTGGGCGGCACCACCGACATCACCCGGGTCTGGCCGATCGGCCTGGCCAGCGCGGCGCAGAAGGCCGACTACACGCGGGTGCTCAAGGGCACGATCGCGCTGTCGCGCACCCGCTTCCCGCTCGGCACGCTGTCACCGATGCTGGACTCGATCGCGCGCGCGCCGCTGTGGGAGGCCGGCCTGAACTACGGCCACGGCACCGGCCACGGCGTCGGTTATTTCCTCAACGTCCACGAAGGTCCGCAAAGCATCTCGCCGGCGATTCCCGAGCCGCAGATGGCGATGCAGCCGGGCATGGTCACCTCGATCGAGCCGGGCCTGTACCGGGCCGGCAAGTGGGGCGTGCGGATCGAGAACCTGGTGATGAACACGCCGGCGGCGGTCAACGAAGGCTTCGGCGACTTCCTCGAATTCGAGACGCTGACGCTCTGCCCGATCGACACCCGCTGCATCGACCCGGCGCTGCTGCGCCCGGACGAACGCGCCTGGCTCAACGGCTACCACGCCGAGGTCCGCCAGCGCCTGTCGCCGCGCGTCGAAGGCGCCGCACTGGACTGGCTGATGCGGCGGACCGAGCCGATCTGAGGCGGGACGACCGGTCGGCTCGGAACGTCGGCTCAGAAGGTCGACCAGTCACCCTTGCCGGCCACCGGCGGCTCGCCGCGCGAGGTCGTGCGGGCGCTGTGGATGGCGGTGTGGGCGGTCCATGCCGCTTCCTGGGTCTGCTGCAGCAGGCGGAAGGCGGCGACGACCTTCTGCAGCCGGTCGGCCTGATCGCGCAGCGCGTCGGCGGCGCTGGCGCTCTGTTCGACCAGCACGGCGTTCTTGCGCGTCAGCTGGTCGAGCTGGCGCACCGAGCGGTCGGCCTGGCGCAGCGTCTCGGGTTCGCGCGGCGCGCCGCCCTGGCCGATCTGGCCGACCAGGTCGGTGACGCTCTGGACCGACGAGACCAGCGCATCCATCGTCACGCCGGCATCGCGCACCAGCCGGTTGCTGGCCTCGGCCTGGTCGAGCGAGGCGTTGATCAGCCCCTTGATCTCGCGCGCCGCGCTGGCCGCACGCTGGGCCAGCCCGCGCACCTCGCCGGCCACGGCGCCGTGGCTGTCCTGGCCTTCATGGCCGGCCTTGGCGGCCTGCACCGCCGCGTTCAGCGCCAGCAGGTTGGTCTGGAAGGCGATGCCGTCGATGGTGGCCAGGATCTCGTTGATCTTGCGGCTGGACGCCGAGATGTCCTCCATGTTGGAGACGACCTGGGTGACGACCTCGCTGCCCCGTTCGGCAACCTCGACGGCGTTGCTGACCAGCGCGTCGGGATCGGCCGGCGCGGCCTCCGCGTCAGCAGCCGGCTGCGTTTCGGCGCCGTCGTTGGCCGTCGGCGGCGGACCGGCCTGGACCCGCTTGAGCAGGGCCTGCAGCGCGTCGTTGGGCACCGCCGGCTCGGCCGGCGCCGCCGGGGCCACGGCCTCGGCATCGAACTGGGGCTCCTGGCGCAGGCGCTCCGGGTTGACGGGCGACAGCGGCGCGGCGACCAGCGCGGACACCGCCGCCGTCGACGCCTGCACGCCGACCTCCGGCACGCGACCCGGTACCGCGACGGTCGGCGCCACGGCTGCGGCCGGTGCCGGCCGCGTCAGGTCGACCGCCTGGGCGCGCAGCCGGTCCTGCAGGCCACGCATCGCGTGTTGCATGCGTTCGAGTTCATCGCCCTGGGCCGACAGGTCGGCCTGGGCGCCCTGGGCCAGCTTCTCGGCCATGCGCACGGCCTGCTTGACGGGTTTGCGCACGCCGCGCACCAGCTGCCAGGCCATGAAGGCGCCCATCACCAGGAAGACGGCCAGCAGGCCGCCGAGCTGCTGGCGCGCCTGCGCGTGGCTGGCGCGGTGGGCGGCCAGCGCGGCGTCGGCCTCATCGGTGACGTGGCGGGTCAGCGCCTCGGTCTGCTGACGCCAGGTCGCCTCGGCCGGACGCAGTTGCGCCAGCGCCACCGTCACCGCCTCGCGACCGGCCGGCGACGGACTGCGGCCCAGTCGCGACAGGGCGTCGAGCCGCGGCCGCACGGTCCCGGCGGCCAGGCTCCAGGCATCGAGCAGGCCCAGGCTGGCGCCGTCCCATTCGAGCGTGCGCAGGCGCCGCTCGAGTTCGTCGACCCGCGCCAGCTGCTGGTTCAGCAGCCGCTGTTCCTGGGTCTGCGCCAGCGTGTCCTCTGCCAGCGCCAGGTTGCGGGCGTGCAGCGCGACGCGGTCGATGCCGGCCTGCAGCGCCTGCACCAGCTCGATGCGGTCGAGGTGACGGCTCTCGCCCAGTTCGGTCTCGTGCTGGAGCTGGTCCAGGTTGACCAGCGCCAGACCACCGATCACCGCCAGGGCCAGCAACAGCGCGGCATAGCCGAGCGCCAGGCGGCGGGCGACGCTGCGCGTCAGGCGCTGGAGGAACGACGAGACGGTGGTGGACATGGCGATGGCAGCGCCGCGGCGCAGGTGTGGGGAACGGACCCGATTCTTCGCAGGCCGCCCGTTCCCGCAAGCCACGACTCGCGGGATGGCCGCCACGCAAACGCGCAGACCACGCAGACCACGAAGAAGGCGCAGACCGCGCAGCGCCGACCCCTGGTTCGAGCGGCCGGCCAGACTCAGGATGCCAGTTCCCGGCGACGCGGCGATCAAATAATCCAAGCGAGTAGGCCGGGCCGTTTGCCGGACGGCCCGCCGTTCAGCCCGCGATCAGACTGGGCTCAGCCGCCGCTGACCGCCCGGGTCACCCGCGCGTCGAGCGCCTCGCCCAGCTCGTCGAGCAGGTCCTGCAGATGGCGCCGGCTGGTGGCGTCCCAGCCACGGCCCTGGACCGCCCGGCGCAGGCTGGCGTGCAGATCGCGGGCCTGCACCCGCAGCTGGCTGCGCAGCTCGGCGCGCTGGCCCGGCACCGGCTTGAGCAGCGCGCCGGCCAGCCGGGTGGCGTGGTCGCGCTGCAGGTCGCGCCGCAGCGGCTCGATCCGCGTCGCGCCCGGGCGTTCCAGCTCGGACCAAACCTCGGCGCGGACCCGGTCGAGCAGCTCGGCCAGCGTCAGCGCGTCGTCGGGCGTGCGGGCCTTGCCCTGCTGGTCGAGCAGGCGTTGCGCCAGCGCGTCGCTGGTCAGCTGCGCCAGCAGGCTGCGCTGCAGGCCGCCGAGCACCTGTTCGGGCTGGAACTCGGTCGTGACGGTCGCGCCACGGCCCAGGTTCTCGGCCCGGTCGAAGTAGTCCGGCGCCAGCCGGCGTTGCAAGGCCGGCGAGACCGACAGGCCCTGCGCCGACAGCACCTGGCGCGCGATCAGGTCCAGCGCCGCACGCTGCTGCGCCGCCGGCACCGGCTGCAGCGGATCGCGGCCGGTGCCGGCGCGGTCGCGCAGCGTGATGACGCCGCCGATCTGGCGCAGCGCGATGCCGGTCGCCCCGCCAATGTCCAGCAGCGCATAGGAGACGCGGCGGCGCAACCGGGCGTATTCGTCGCCGTCGGCCAGGGTCTGGCGTTCGGCCCGGGCGATCAGGTCGCGGGCGATCGCCAGGCGCTTGGTGACATGCGCCAGCGGGTCGCTGCCCAGGTCGAACTGCAGCACCTGCGGGTCGAGGCCGAGGCCGGCATCCTCGTCGGTGCCGTAGGCCAGGCCGGGCTCGGCGCTGCGGGCGGCGATGCGGGCCAGGCCCTCGCGCTCGTCGGCCGGCGCGAAGTCGCGGTAGGCGTAGTCGATGGCCCAGAAGTCGTACGGCCCGAGCTGCTGCTGGTAGGCGACCGGTGCCGGCGCGCCCGGGCTGGGCAGGTTGGCGGGCACGTAGTCCATCACCGAGCCGGTCAGCGCGTTCTCGCGGGTCCAGGCCGGATCGGACAGGTGCGCGTCGTCGACCACCGTCGAGGCGCGGAAGTTGTGGCGCAGCCCGAGCGTGTGGCCGACCTCGTGCATCACCAGGTTCTTCAGGTAGGACCGCACCAGCGCCTCGGCCGCCTCGTCGGGCGTGTCGTCGTCGCCGGCCGGCCCGCCGCCTTCGGCCGCCAGCCGTTCGAGCGCGTAACCCAGCTCGGCGGCGCCGCGTTCGGCGGCCTCGCAGCGGTCGGTGCCGGCATGGCTGGCGTGATCGTGGCCGGCGCCAGCCTGCAGCACGGCCGACCAGTCGGTCTGCCCGCCCTCGGCCAGGATCTGGCGCCGCAGCAGGCGCTGGAAGCGCAGCGAGTTGCCTTCGAAGGCGATGTCGGCGTCGAGGATCTCGCCGCTGCGCGGGTCGACGTGGCTCGGGCCGATGCCGGCCAGGCCGGGCTGGACGCTGAGCATCCAGCGCACCGACGCGATGCCGGTGTCGAGCGTGTCGAAGGGCGCGTCATCGGGCTGGACCCGCACCTCGATCGCGTTCTTGAACCCGATCCGCTCGAAGGCGGTGTTCCATTCGAGGATGCCCTCGCTGATCACCGTGCGGTACTTCAGCGGCACGTTGCGGTCGATCCAGTAGGTGATCGGCTTGACCGGCTCGGACAGCGTCGCCGCCGGGTCCTTCTTCTCCAGCCGCCAGCGGTTGACGTGGCGGACCTTGGCGTTGCGCGCCAGGTCGTCGCTGAAGTCGTGGATGACGGTGTTGAAGTGGCCGATGCGCGGGTCGGCCGGCCGCCCGCGCATCGGCTGGGCCGGCAGGCGGGTCAGCGAGTAGTGCAGGCGCACGAACAGGCTGCGGGCGTCCGGCACCGTCATCGGCAGCGACGGCTGCGGCGCGCCGGGCGGCACGGCGCCGGGCTGCGGGAAGTTCAGGTTGGCGGTGCTGTAGTGGTTCTGCAGCTCGAACACGAGCAGCTCGGGCTGGACCCGCACCGACGTGATCGCCGAGTTGCGGCCGTCATAGCCATAGCCCTGCCGGTAGCTGCGCTGCAGCGCGCTGGCCAGACCGGGCCAGTCGCCCATCAGCAGCGCACCGGCATCGACCAGCACGGTCTTGCGCTCGGGGTGCGGCGCGCTGGCGACCGCCGTGCTGGCGATCAGGCTGGGCGAGTAGGCGGCGGCCACCGCGCGGGCCTCGGGTGTGCCGGCGCGGGCGACGTAGTCGGCGTTGCGCTCGATCAGCTGGACCTGGTTGTGGACCCGCCGGAACTCGACCCAGGCACCGCCGCCCAGCATCAGCCCGCCGCTGATCCGGCCCTCGCCGATGCCGCTGGCGATCTTGGGCGACAGGAAGAAGGGCTGGTTGAAGTCGGACTCGGCCAGCTCCAGCCAGACCTTGTCCTCGCGCTGCCAGACCGACAGCAGGCCCTCGCTGCGGCGGGCGTCCTTGATGACGGTGGCAAAGGCCGGCGGCTGGCCGGGTGCCGGCGCGGCGGTCGCGGCCGCCGGTGCCGACGCCGCCGCGCCGGGCTTGGGCGCCGAGGCCGTCGAGGCCGTCGAGGTCGCCGATGGAGCCGCAGCCGAAGAAGGTGTGGCCCCATCGATCTTGCCGCCCGGCTGCGCGCAGGCCGCCAGCAGCATCAGCCAGGACAGCGACAGGGGCCAGGTCGGGCGGGCGGCGTTCGGGCGTGTCGGCATCGTGGGGCAGTCGCAGGGCTGTCGGAGGGTGGGCGGTGGATCGTCAGGCGCGGAACTTCGAGGTGATCGGGTAGCGCCAGTCGCGGCCGAAGCCGCGGTGCGTGATGCGCAGGCCGATCGGGGCCTGGCGTCGCTTGTACTCGTTGAACTTGATCAGCCGTGTCACCCGCTCGACATCGGCGCTCGCGTAGCCGGCGGCGACGATCTCGTCGAGCGAGCGGTCCTCTTCCATGTACATCGCCAGGATCGCGTCGAGCACCTCGTAGGGCGGCAGGCTGTCCTGGTCGGTCTGGTCGGGTCGCAGCTCGGCCGACGGCGGCCGGGTGATGATGCGTTCGGGGATGACCGGGCCGTCGCCCTGGCGGTTGCGCCACTCGGCCAGCCGGTAGACCAGCGTCTTGGCGACGTCCTTGATGACCGCGTAGCCGCCGGCCATGTCGCCGTAGAGGGTGCAGTAGCCGGTCGCCATCTCGCTCTTGTTGCCGGTGGTCAGCACGATCGAGCCGAACTTGTTGGACAGCGCCATCAGCAGCGTGCCGCGGATGCGGGCCTGGATGTTCTCCTCGGTCGCGTCCTCGGGCCGGCCCTCGAACAGCGGATCGAGCGTGGCGCGGAAGGCCTGGAACATCGGCACGATGCTGACCTCGTCGTGGCGCACCTTCAGCCGGTCGGCCATGTCGCGTGCATCGACCCACGAGATCTCGGCCGTGTAGGGGCTGGGCATCATGACGGTGCGGACCTTGTCGGCGCCGATCGCGTCGACCGCGATGGCCAGCACCAGCGCCGAGTCGATGCCGCCGGACAGGCCGATCAGCGCGCCCGGGAAGCCGTTCTTGCCGATGTAGTCGCGCACGCCGGTGACCAGCGCGCCCCAGGCCTGCGCTTCCAGGCCGGGCAGTTCGGCCACAGGCCCGCTGACCGCGCCGCCGGGCTGCAGCGTCACCAGCAGGTTGGCGGACTCGAACATCGGCGCCCGCGCGGCCAGCACGCCGCCGGCATCGACCGCGAAGGACGCGCCGTCGAACGCGACCTCGTCCTGCGCCCCGACCAGATGGGCATACAGCAGCGGCAGGCCGATGCGGCGGGCCAGGTCGGCCATGCGGGCTTCGCGTTCGGCCGGCTTGCCGAGGTGGAAGGGCGAGGCGTTGAGCACCAGCAGCGCATCGGCACCGGCGTCGCGGGCGGCCTGCGCGGGCTCGTCGAACCACGCGTCCTCGCAGATCAGCAGGCCGAGCCGGTGGCCGCCGACCTCGATCACCACGGGCAGAAGTCCGGCATCGCGGCCGCTGACGAAGTAGCGCCGCTCGTCGAAGACCTGGTAGTTGGGCAGCTCGCGCTTGGCGTAGCTGGCGACGACCTGTCCGGCGTGCAGCACCGAGGCCATGTTCAGGCAACCCTGCAGGGCCCAGGAACGCGTGCGAACATGGCCCGGATGGCTGGCCTGCCAGCGTGCCATCTCGACACCCAGGTCGCGCGGATGGCCGATCACCACGTGCAGATCGGTCAGGTCGGCCAGCGCGGCGGCCAGGTCGGCCAGCGCGGTTTCACAGGCGGCCAGGAAGGCCGGCCGCAGCAGCAGGTCCTCGGGCGGGTAGCCGCACAGCGCCAGCTCGGGGGCGACGGCCACGCGCGCACCGGCGGCATGGGCCTCGCGGGCGGCGCTGGCGATCCGGCGCACGTTGCCGGCCAGGTCGCCGACGGTCGGATTGAGTTGCAGCAGCGCCACCGGCAGGCCGGCGGCGGACGACACGGAGGTCGGTGAGGACATGGCGGACGGTGCGGAAGATCGCGGCATGAAAAGTGTCGGGCATGGTAGCGGCGAGCCCCCGGGCGACAGCGCCGAAGGACACCCCGACCACGGCGGTGCCGACTGGCGCTGGACGGCCCACGCCGGCCTCGACGAGGTCGACGCCGCCGAGTGGGACGCGCTGCTGACGCAGTGCGATCAGCCGACGCCCTTCATGGGCCACGCCTTCCTGGCCGCGCTGGTCGACAGCACCAGCGCCTGCGCCGAGACCGGCTGGCAGCCGCTGGTGCTGGTCGCCCGCGACACGGGCGGCACGTTGCAGGCCGCCGCGATGCTGTGGCTCAAGAGCCATTCCTACGGCGAGTACGTGTTCGACTGGGCCTGGGCCGATGCCTGGGAACGCGCCGGCGGCCGCTACTACCCGAAGCTGCTCGGCGCGGTGCCGTTCACGCCGGTGCCCGGCACGCGGCTGCTGGCGCGCGACGACGCCGGCCGGGCGCGGCTGCTGCAGGTGATCGGCCAGCAGGTGCAGGCGATGGGCCTGTCGTCGGCCCACCTGCTGTTCATGGACGAGGCCGACCGCCGCTGCGCCGAGGCGGCCGGCTGGCTGCTGCGCCGCACGGTCCAGTTCCACTGGGAGAACCGCCAGCCGCAGCCCTATGCCGACATGGCCGACTTCCTGGCCAGCCTGCAGCGCGACAAGCGCAAGAAGATCCAGCAGGAGCGCCGCTACGTGCGCGAGGCCGGCGTGACGGTCGAGACCCGTGTCGGCCGCGAGATCACGGCCGCCGACTGGGACCACTTCCACCACTGCTACACGCTGACCTACCGGGCCCACCACAGCACGCCCTACCTGAGCCGCGACTTCTTCGCCCGCATGGCGCGCGACCTGCCCGAGCACTGGCTGATGGTCACCGGGCTGCGCGACGGCGTGCCGATCGCCCGGTCGCTGATCGCGCTGGACCCGTTGCGGCGGGTCGCCTGGGGCCGCTACTGGGGCGCGACCGAGCCGGTGCGCTGCCTGCATTTCGAGGCCTGTTACCACGCCCCGATCGAGTGGTGCATCGCCCACGGCTGGCAACGCTTCGAGGGCGGCGCCCAGGGCGAACACAAGATGGCGCGCGGCCTGTTGCCGGTCAGCACCTGGTCGGCCCACCAGCTGGCCGACCGACGCTTCCACGACGCCGTGGCCCGGCACCTCGAACGCGAGGGCGCCGGCATGGCCGCCTATGTCGACGAACTGGCCGAGCGCAATCCGTTCAAGGAAGGCGCACCGCCGGCCGGCGACTGATCAGCCGTCGTTCAGCGGCCGATCAGCGACCGATCAGCGAAAGATCACGCAGCGGCCAGGCTCCAGCCGCCGCCCTTCTGGATCTGCAGGACCTGGTCGTGCAGCGGCGCGAGGGTCTCGCGGTGGCCGACGCTGACCAGCACCGACTGCGGCAGCTCGCGCCGGATCAGCGTGTACAGGCCGTGTTCGAGCCCGGTGTCGGTGGCCGACGTGGCCTCGTCGAGGAACACCAGCGCCGGGCGCGTCGCCAGCACGCGGCCGAAGGCGAGGCGCTGCTGTTCGCCCGGCGACAGCACCTGCGACCAGTCGCGGTCGACCTCCAGCTGGTCGGCCAGATGGCCAAGCTGGACCTGTTCGAGGATGGCGCGGGCCTGCGCGTCGTCGAGCGTCGCACGCGGGTAGGCCAGCGCGTGGCGCAGCGTGCCCAGCGGCAGGTAGGGCTTCTGCGACAGGAACAGGCAGTCGGCATCGTCGGGCCGCGCCGCATCGCCCTCGGCATGGGGCCACAGGCCGGCCAGGCTGCGCAGCAGCGTCGTCTTGCCGCTGCCCGACGGGCCGCGGATCAGCAGCGCCTGACCCGGGTCGAGCTGCAGGCTCAGGCCTTCGGTCAGCACCTGGCCGTCCGGCCGGCGCACGGTCAGGTGGTCCAGCGACAGGCCCTGCGGGCGGCTCGCGATGACGGGCATCTGCAGCGCCCGGGCCGCGTCGGTGTTGGCGGTGAAGCCGGTCAGGCGGTCCAGCACGGCGCGGTAGCCGGCGAACGAGTCGTAGGAGGTCCGGAAGAAGCTCAGCGCCTCTTCCACCTGGCCGAAGGCCTGCGCGGTCTGCATCACGTCACCGAGCTTGATCGTGCCGGCGAACAGGCGCGGGGCCTGGATCAGGAAAGGGAAGACGACCGCGACCTGGCTGATCGACAGGTTGTAGCCGTCGAACTTCAGCGACCGCCACAGCGTCGCCCAGGCATTGGCGATGACGGCCGCGAAGCCGCGTTCCAGCGTGACACGCTCGGCGGCCTCGCCGCGGTACATCGCGACGCTCTCGCCGTACTCGCGCAGCCGCATCAGCAGGTAGCGGTAGGTGGCCGAGAGCTTCTCGTTGAGGAAGTTCAGGCCGATCAACGGACGGCCGATGCGCACCGCGAAGAAGGTCGCGACCAGCACGTAGACGTAGACCAGGAAGACCATCGCCTGCGGCACCTCGATGCCGGCAACGGTCAGCGGCGCCGACAGTTGCCACAGGATGCCGGTGAACTCGACCACCGAGACGACTGCGCCGACCAGCCCCATCGACAGGCTCAGCGTGTCGCCGACCAGGCTGGTGGCGTCCTGCTGGATGCGCTGCTCGGGGTTGTCGACCTCGGGGCTCGCATAGCGGCCAAGGTGATAGGCGCGGCCGTCGAGCCAGCGCGTCAGCAGCCGGTCGTTCATCCATTCGCGCCAGTGGATCGAGAAGGCCGAACGGATCCAGGAACTGACCAGCGCCCGCACCACATGCAGCGAGGCCAGCAGCGCGAACAGGTGCATGTGGGTCCAGAAGGCTGGCTCGTTCCCGCCCTGCAGCGCCGTGTAGAAACCGTTGTACCAGAAGGAAAACAGCACGTTCATCCGCACCGTCAGCAGCACGAAGAACAGGATCAGGGCCACGCCCATCAGCGGTTTCCAGTCGCGCCACTGGCGCGCCCGGCCACCGAGTTCGGCCTGCGACGGCCAGAACCACGCCCCGCTGAGGGCCCAGAACTGCCGGCCCCAGACCGTCGTGCGGGCCAGCAGGCCCATCACGACGACGAAGGCGACCAGCGTGACGGCGTAGGTGCGCGCCAGCCACAGCGCGCTGTTGAGCAATTCCTGGTTCCAGTCCATGTGTCCTCGTGAGGTGACCTCGTGGTGCCTTGTCGTTCTACAGGCACGAAGCCGCGAGACTAAATCAATCGACGGGCAAAAAAAAAGAGAGCCCGCAGGCTCTCTTTCTCGTCGCGTCGACCGCTGATCAGGACTTGGCCGACTGGGCGTAGTTCTGCATGCCGGTGACGACCTCGGCCTTGGCCGACTCGGGGCCTTCCCAGCCCTGCACCTTGACCCACTTGCCGACCTCGAGGTCCTTGTAGTGCTCGAAGAAATGCTGGATCGCCTTCAGGCGCATCTGGTTGATGTCCTCGGGCTTCTGCCAGTGGGTGTAGATCGGCAGGATCTTGTCGATCGGCACGGCCAGCAGCTTGGCGTCGCCACCGGCCTCGTCGTCCATCTTCAGCACGCCGATCGGGCGGCAGGTGACGACCACGCCCGGGGTCAGCGGATAGGGGGTGATGACCAGCACGTCCACCGGGTCGCCATCGTCGGCCAGCGTCTGCGGGATGTAGCCGTAGTTGCACGGGTAGTGCATCGCCGTGGTCATGAAGCGGTCGACGAAGATCGCGCCGGTCTCCTTGTCGACCTCGTACTTGATCGGGTCGGCGTTCATCGGGATCTCGATGATCACGTTGAACTGCTCGGGCGCCTTCGCGCCGGGGGTGACGTTGTGCAGGCTCATGGCTCGGGAAGGTGGGTTGGTGATGCTTGGAAAGCTGGGTCGGCGTCAACCGGGAATCGCCCGGATTCTACGGTCGGGCCTTGCGGTGGCCTTGCGCGCTTGACCCACGTCAGCCACAGCTGTCGCACGATGGAACGTGCTGGAAAACACGGGGCGAGGGGCGGAAACCCTTCCCCTAGCATGGCCCCGCCTCGCAGGAGGCACCGCAGGCACGACACCGTCGAGGGATACGGGTCACCAGGCCTGGCGCCTGGCGGCCACGACGATGTCGACCGTCCATTGAACGATCGATGAGGAAGGAAACCCCATGTCGTCATCCACGGCGCTGATCCTGGCGCTGCTCTGTGGCGTGGCAGCCGTCATTTACGGCTTCGTCACCCGCAGCTGGATCCTCGGGCAGGACGCGGGCAACGCCCGCATGCAGGAGATCTCCGCGGCCGTCCAGCAGGGCGCGGCCGCCTACCTGGCGCGCCAGTACCGCACCATCGCCATCGTCGGCGTGGTGCTGGCGATCCCGATCGCGCTGTTCCTCGGCAAGCTCACGGCGGCCGGCTTCGTGATCGGCGCGGTGCTGTCGGGTGCCTGCGGCTTCATCGGCATGAACGTCTCGGTGCGCGCCAACGTCCGCACCGCCCAGGCGGCCACGCGCGGCATCGGCCCGGCGCTGGACGTCGCCTTCCGCGGCGGCGCCATCACCGGCATGCTGGTGGTCGGTCTGGGCCTGCTGGGCGTGACCGGCTTCTTCTACGCCATCACCGGCGGTGCGGACGTCTCCAGCGAGACCCTCAAGCCGCTGCTCGGCCTGGCCTTCGGCTCGTCGCTGATCTCGATCTTCGCCCGCCTCGGCGGCGGCATCTTCACCAAGGGCGCGGACGTCGGCGCCGACCTGGTCGGCAAGGTCGAGGCCGGCATCCCCGAGGACGACCCGCGCAACCCGGCGGTGATCGCCGACAACGTGGGTGACAACGTCGGCGACTGCGCCGGCATGGCCGCCGACCTGTTCGAGACCTACGCCGTCACGCTGATCGCCGCGATGGCGCTGGGCGCGCTGATGGTGACCGGCTCGGCGCTGACCGCCGTCGTCTACCCGCTCGCGCTGGGTGGCGTGTCGATCATCGCGTCGATCATCGGCTGCCAGTTCGTCAAGGCCAGCCCGGGCATGAAGAACGTGATGCCGGCGCTCTACAAGGGCCTGATCGTCGCCGGCGTGCTGTCGCTGGTGGCCTTCTGGTTCGTGACCTCGGCGATGTTCCCGCAGCCGGTCGCCCTGACCGGTGGCGGCGCCGCCAGCGCCACCAGCCTGTTCGGCGCCTGCGTGGTCGGCCTGCTGCTGACCGCAGCGATGGTCTGGATCACCGAGTTCTACACCGGCACGCAGTTCAGCCCGGTGCAGCACATCGCGCAGGCCTCGACCACCGGCCACGGCACCAACATCATCGCGGGCCTGGGCGTCAGCATGAAGTCGACCGCCTGGCCGGTCGCCTTCATCTGCGTGGCGATCTACGCGGCGCACGCGCTGGCCGGCCTGTACGGCATCGCGATCGCGGCGACGGCGATGCTGTCGATGGCCGGCATCGTCGTGGCGCTGGACGCCTACGGCCCGATCACCGACAACGCCGGCGGCATCGCCGAGATGGCCGAGCTGCCCGCCAGCGTGCGCGACATCACCGACCCGCTGGACGCTGTCGGCAATACGACCAAGGCCGTCACCAAGGGCTACGCGATCGGCTCGGCCGGCCTGGCCGCGCTGGTGCTGTTCGCCGACTACACCCACGCGCTCGAAGCGCGCGGCCTGTCGATGACCTTCGACCTGTCGGACCACAAGGTGATCGTCGGCCTGTTCATCGGCGGCCTGATCCCCTACCTGTTCGGCGCGATGGCGATGGAGGCCGTCGGCCGCGCCGCCGGAGCGGTGGTCGTCGAGGTGCGCAAGCAGTTCGCCGACGGCCAGATCATGGCCGGCAAGCGCAAGCCCGACTACAGCGCGGCGGTCGACATGCTGACCACGGCGGCGATCAAGGAAATGATCGTGCCGTCGCTGCTGCCGGTGGTCGCCCCGATCGTGGTCGGCCTGCTGCTCGGCCCGGCCGCGCTCGGCGGCCTGCTGATGGGCACCATCGTCACGGGCCTGTTCGTCGGCATCAGCATGTGCACCGGCGGCGGCGCCTGGGACAACGCCAAGAAGCTGATCGAGGAAGGCTTCAAGGACAGCGACGGCGTGCTGCACAAGAAGGGCAGCGAGGCCCACAAGTCGGCCGTCACCGGCGACACCGTCGGCGACCCGTACAAGGACACCGCCGGCCCGGCCGTCAACCCGCTGATCAAGATCATCAACATCGTGGCGCTGCTGATCGTGCCGCTGCTGCCGGCCGGCGCCACCCAGGCGCCCAAGGCGGCACACGCCGCACCGGCCGCGCAGGTGCAGGCGGCAGAGGCTTCCGCCCCGGCGGCGGCCCCGGCGGCCAGCCAGTGATGTCCGCCCCTTGAGGCTCGATGACTGACAGGCCTGGCGGCCTGTCCACTCCGAACAGCGCGGCTTCGTCCGCGCTGTTCGTCTTTTGGGGCTGCGGCGGGCGGGCCTAGAGTCGGCGTCCAGTCCGCCATTTCCTGCCCGGCCATGCCCCACATCGATCACGAACTAGACCAGGCCCGAAGCTCGGGCCCCGTGCGGACGCTGACCATCCCGCCCTGCCCCGAGCTGCTGACGCGGCTGCAGGCGGTGATGGCCGAGGCCGATCCGGACTGGGACGCCGTGGCCGCGATCGCCTCGGCCGATGTCGCGATGGCCGCCTCGCTGGTGCGTGCCGCCAACAGCCCCGTCTACAGCCGCGGCCGCGGCGTCGACAACGTGCCACAGGCGATGTCGCTGCTGGGCCTGCGCCAGACCGCGATCCTGCTGACCCAGTTCCTGGCCGCCCGCGCGCTGCCGCTGAACCATCCGCTGCTGGAGACCTTCTGGCTCGGCTCCTCGCGCCGCGCGCTGGCAATGGGCTACATCGCCCGCCAGCTCTACGGCACCTCGCCCGACCTGGCCCACACGCTGGGCCTGTTCTGCGACGTCGGCATCCCCGTCATGCTGCAGGGCCTGCCGGGTTACGCCGGCACGCTGGTCGAGGCGCGCGCCCGCATCGACCGCACCCACACGCTGACCGAGCAGCTGGCGCACAAGACCGACCACACCATCGTCGGCGCGCTGGTGGCCCGCACCTGGGGCCTGCCCGATGACCTGAAGACCGCCATCCGCCTGCACCACGAGGTCGAGGCGCTGGGCGACCGCTCGATCGCCGAGCCGGTGCGCGTGCTGCTGGCCGCCACCGTCGTCGCCGAACACCTGGTGCACAGCCACGAGGGCCATCCGGACGCGCCGGAGTGGATCCAGCGCGGCGGCGACTGCCTCCATCACCTGCAGATCCACGAGAACGAGCTGACCCACTGGCAGGACGCCCTGCAGCCCGTGTTCGAGCACCTGCAGGCCGCCTGATCGCGGGACCGCGATGCCCGACGGGTGTCAGCATCGTTTCAGCGCGCTCGCGCAAGCTCGCATTTTTTCCGGCTTGATCACGGTCAAGCGCCCCGCCAAGCTGCGGTCTGCGGGGTGTCACGGATAGAATGTTGCACCGCAGCATGCAACCCTCGTGCTGTTCGCCGACACCCGATCGGCCCCATTGCCCCAAAAGGATGCGCGATGCTTTACCAGCTCTATGAAACCCAGCGTGCCCTGCTGAGCCCGTTCGCAGAATTCGCCAGTGCCTCGGCCAAGCTGTACAGCCACCCGATGTCGCCCTTCGCGAACGCGCCCGGCTCCCAGCGCATGGCCGCCGGCTTCGACCTGCTGCATCGCCTGACCAAGGAATACGAGAAGCCGGCCTTCGAGATCACCTCGGTCAAGGTCGATGGCGTCGACGTCGCCGTCCAGGAACAGACCGTCGAGGCGCGCCCGTTCTGCCGCCTGCTGCGCTTCAAGCGCTACACCGACAACAGCCAGGTGCTCGAACGCATGCGCGCCCAGCCGGCCGTGCTGGTCGTCGCGCCGCTGTCGGGCCACCACAGCACGCTGCTGCGCGACACCGTGCGCACGCTGCTGCAGGACCACAAGGTCTACATCACCGACTGGGTCGACGCCCGCATGGTGCCGCTCAGCGAGGGGGCCTTCCACCTCGACGACTACGTCGCCTACGTGCAGGACTTCATCCGCAAGATCGGCCCCGAGGTCAACGTGATCTCGGTCTGCCAGCCGACCGTGCCGGTGCTCGCCGCGATCTCGCTGATGGCCAGCAACGGCGAGGCCACGCCGCGCACGATGACGATGATGGGCGGCCCGATCGACGCCCGGAAGAGCCCCACCGCCGTCAACAACCTGGCGATGAACCGCAGCCACGACTGGTTCGAGAGCAACGTGATCTACCGCGTGCCTCAGAACTTCCCGGGCTCGGGCCGCCGCGTCTATCCCGGCTTCATGCAGCACACCGGCTTCGTGGCGATGAACCCCGATCGCCACGTGAACTCGCACTGGGACTACTTCCTCGACCTGATCCGCGGTGACGACGACAGCGCCGAGGCCCACCGCAAGTTCTACGACGAATACAACGCCGTGCTGGACATGCCGGCCGAGTACTACCTCGACACCATCAAGACCGTCTTCCAGGACTTCGCGCTGGTCTACGGCACCTGGAACGTGCGCGGCCAGCTGGTGCGCCCGCAGGACATCACGCAAACGGCGCTGCTGACGGTCGAAGGCGAGCTCGACGACATCTCCGGCGCCGGCCAGACCGAGGCCGCGCAAGGCCTGTGCAGCGGCATCCCCGCCGCCAACAAGCGCCACTACAGCGTCGAAGGCGCCGGCCACTACGGCATCTTCTCGGGCCGCCGCTGGCGCGAGAAGGCCTATCCGGAAATCCGTTCGTTCATCCTGCAGCACCAGCAGGAACCGAAGGCCGTGGCGAGCCAGAAGGCCCCGAAGGCGCTGAAGGGCTGACGCGCTGGCCCGGCCGGTCTTCACGCTCGCACAGGTCGACGCGGCACTGCCGCAGACCCAGTGCACCCGCTGCGGCGAGCCGGACTGCCACGGCTATGCCGAAGCCATCGTGGCCGGCCGCGCGCCGATCAACCGCTGCCCGCCCGGCGGTGCCGAAGGCGTGCGGCGTCTGGCCGAGATCACCGGCCAGCCCGAACAGCCGCTCGATCCGGCCTGCGGCCATGAAGGCCCGCGCACCATCGCCTGGATCGACGAGAGCTGGTGCATCGGCTGCACGCTGTGCATCAAGGCCTGCCCGGTCGACTGCATCGTCGGCAGCCACAAGCGCATGCACACCGTCGTCGAGGCCGACTGCACCGGCTGCGAGCTGTGCATCCCCGCCTGCCCGGTCGACTGCATCCAGCTCGAAGTCGTCACGCCCGGCCGCAGCGGCTGGTCGGCCTGGAGCGACGAGGCCGCCGGCACCGCCCGCCGCCTCTACCTCGAACGCCAGGCCCGCCGCGAACGGCTGCGCCAGCGTCACGCCCAGACGCTGCAGGCCAAGGCCGAGCACAAGCTCGCGCACCTCGAGACCCAGACCCGCGACGCCCACCGCGATGAACTCGCCCGCAAGCGCGCCGTCATCCAGGCCGCGCTCGCCCGGGCCCGGGCGCAGCGCAAGCCCGATCCGGGCTGATCAGACCTCGTCCAGCCACTCGAACACCAGCGACTGCGCGCGCGTGCCCGGCTCGGCCAGCTCGTCGACGACGGTGAAGTGGTTGACGCCGGCCAAGGTCTCGCAGACCGGCACCGCGCGGGCGCCCCAGGCGCTCGCCAGCGCCCGGTTCTGGGCCAGGAAGGCGTCGCTCTCGTCACCACCGACCAGCGCGGCCATGCGGCCCTTCGGCGCCGGCATCCGCACGGGGCTCCAGCGCGCCACGCCGTCGGCGTCGAGCTTCAGGTCGTCGCGCAGGAAACCCACACGCGCCACCGGTTCGAGGTCGTAGACCCCCGACAGCCCCACCGCCCGCCGCACCAGATCGGCCGGCAATGCCGGGTCGACCTTCTGCCAGTCGCACGCCAGCATCATGGCCGCCAGGTGCGCGCCGGCCGAATGACCGACCACGAGGATGCGGCGCCGATCCGCCCCGAACCGCGCCACCTCGCGCCAGGTCCAGGCCAGCGCACGCGTCATCTGCAGGGCGATCTCGCCGATCGTCACCGCCGGGCACAGGTCGTAGTTCGGCACCACCACCGTCGCCCCACCCTGCACGAAGGCCGGCGCCACGAAGCCGTGCTGCGACTTGTCCAGCGAGCGCCACCAGCCACCGTGGATGAAGAACAGCACCGGCGCGCCGTCCTCGTCCGACGGAAACACATCCAGCCGCTGCCCCGCCGTCGTCCCGTAGGCCAGGTCGACCTGCACCCCCGGCAAGCGCTCCCGCGCCCGCGCCGACGCCGCCGCCCATCGCTCGAAGATCTGCCCATGCTCGGGCACCCGCGCCCGGTTGTCGTACAGCGCGTCATGCGCCGCCTGCGTCTGCGCCTGCGTCGACATCTTCTCCAGCCCCGTCATCCCGTTCTCCGTCTCCACCACGACAGCCCGCTTTCTACACCGACACCACACCTGGCCCGTCAGACATTCCGACACCCGATAGCCCACTGCTATACTTTCGGTCGTTCGTGGGGGGGTAGCTCAGCTGGGAGAGCGCCGCGTTCGCAATGCGGAGGTCGGGAGTTCGATCCTCCTCCTCTCCACCACCAGACCATCCGAAGGTGTTCCAGGCAGTCCCGGAACAGCCCTGAGGTAGCGAAAAAGCCCTAGAGAATCAACGCTCTAGGGCTTTTTTCTTGCCCGGAGCAGACCCAGGGCGTGCCACCGGGTCCGAGTTCACATTGCAGGAACTCGCGCAGTAACCTCAGAATTCCGCAGGAACTGGCTGCGGAGTTACTGCATGGCGCACCACCTCATCGCCTCGAACACCACGATCAAGTCGATCAAGCCGGGTGACTCGCGCCGTCGCCTGAGCGACGGCGCGGGCCTCTACCTGCTGCTGTTCGTGAAAGGCGGATCGCACGGCTGGCGCCTTGACTACAGCATCCGAGGGCGGCGCAAGACGCTCAGCCTGGGCACATATCCGAGCACGGGCCTCAGCCTAGCTCGCCAGAAGGCCGAGGAGGCACGAACGCTTGTCAGTGCAGGCGTGGATCCGAGCGAGGTGCGCAAGGAAGCCAGGGACGCCGCCACCGTCGAGCGAGACACCGAAAAGCGGATCGCGGCCGGTCTCCCGCTGGCCGGCAGCTTCGAGGAGGTTGCTCGCGAGTGGCACGCCAAGTTCGCCCCGACCTGGGCCGAGTCGCACGCCTCCAAGATCATCCGTCGGCTGGAGATGGACGTCTTTCCCTGGATCGGCGCCAAGCCGGTCGGCAGCATCAAGCCGATGGATCTGCTGGCCCTGCTCAAGCGCGTCGAGGAACGAGGTGCCATCGAGACCACGCACCGCGTGCAGCAGAACTGCGGCCAGGTTTTCCGCTACGCCGTGGCGACAGGTCGCGCTGAAAGCGATCCGAGCCGCGACTTGCGCGGCGCCCTGACGCCCTGGAAGCCCGAGCACTACGCCACCCTGGTCGACGCACGCGACATCGGCCAGCTGCTGCGCGATATCGACGGCTACGACGGCGGACTCCTCACCCGATGTGCGCTGAAGCTGTCGCCGCTGCTGTTCGTGCGACCTGGCGAGCTGCGTCGCGCAGAGTGGAGCGAGATCAATCTGGACACCGCTGAATGGCGCATCCCGGCCGCGAAGATGAAGGGCCGCGTGATGCACATCGTCCCGCTGGCTCGTCAGGCGATCGAGATCCTGAAGGAACTGCAGCCCCTCACTGGCAAAGGCCGCTGGGTCTTTCCCGGCGTGCGGACGAACGGTGAGCCGATGAGCGAGAACACCGTGAATGCGGCGCTGCGGCGTCTCGGCTACGAGAAGGCCGACATCACGGCGCACGGCTTCAGGGGCATGGCCTCGACGCTGCTACACGAGGCCGGCTGGCCCTCCGACGTGATCGAGCGGCAGTTGTCGCACGCCGAGCGAAATGCAGTGAAGGCGGCCTACAACCATGCAGAACACTTGCCTGCGCGGCGGACCATGATGCAGGCTTGGGCGGATCAGTTGGACAAGCTACGAGGCTTGGGAGCTGTGGTCCCGATGCGGTCTCGCGCGTCATGACGGGAAGTCGCTGAGTCGAAGTCAACCCTCAACAGGTCGAGGGTGGACAAGGCCAGTGTCCACGCACCCTCAAGTCGGCCGACGGAGCCCGATCGTCTGCCCGGAAGTCGCTTTCCGCTGCAAAGCGGAAGCACCAAGCAATGACCTTGATGGCTGCACCCGCTGGCACACAGTTCTCGCCGTCTCAAGCCAATCGCCTCGTGCCAAACGTCGGCGATTGAGTCGCGCCCCCCACCGGGTCAAGGGCGGGCATCGCCCGGCGTCAGCGCACCCTTGACGCGGCGGGCGGCGCCCACACGCTGACGGGATCGGGCAGGCTGTTCAAAGCAGCCTGCCCCCGAGCCCGTCCGGCGGCGAGGACATCAGGCTCGGCTTCTTCCGTCGAACGAACGCGCTCGCCGCAGTAGGCCTCAACGCTCCCAATCCGGCCCGCTCGACGCCCGACCCGCCTCCTGCGTCGGCACGCGATCCAAGTCCTTCGGCTGCCCTTGCAACGCCTGCCGCGCCACCTGCTCCGGCGACTTGTACCGAACGCCCGGCAGGTGCCGCGCGTAGTCGACAACCAGCCGTGAGAGTTCGCGGTCCGCAGCGTCATTCGAAGAAGCCAGCGCGTTGGCGATCTCGCACCAGGCCTTGGCCACCTGCCGCCGACTGGGCGTGAGCTTCTCCTCCCCGCCGCTGGCTTGGCTGTCGCCGCTCGCCCCGCGCTCCCGCGCCTTGATCTGCCACAGCCGCTCGTTGTGATGCCGGCTGCCGCGCGTGGTCCGCGACGAGGCCTCGGCCTCGATGCCCCAGCCGCGCAGCTTCTCCGCGAAGACCTCACGCCAGCGGCGCAGGTCCTCCTTGCGCGGGTTCAGGCGCTGGCCGTCTCGCCCCTCGGCCCGCACGCTCAGGTGCACGTGCGGGTTGGCTTGATGCATGTGCAGCACCATCACGTAGCGATGCCCGGCCAGTTCGTCGGCCGCGAACTCGCGCACCGCCTGCTTCAGGTACTCGGTGTTGGTGCCCGTGGGCATGGACAGCATGATGTTGAAGGCCTCGCGACGTTCGCTGCGGTCGGGGATGCGCGTGCCGCCCAGGCGCCATTGGGTCACCACGTCCTGCAGGGCCTCCCTGCCTTCGCGCTCGACACCCCGGTCGTCCTCGATCGTCAACTGTCCGCCCTTGCTGATGTAGCGCAGGTGGGCGGCGATGGCGCCCATGCCGCGGCCGCCGCCGGTGACCTTGACCATGACCTGCGGCGCGCGCCGCTTGACGGTGGCCGCCACGCGCTGGCGCACCCAGGTGGCGCGGTCGTGCAGCCCGGCCGTTCGGACCCCACCGGGCGCGGCCGACGTGCGGCGGTTGCCCGCGTAGAAGAGCCGATCGCCCCACAGGACGAGCACGCCATCGACGCTATTCGGTGCGGCCATGGTGGTTTCCTTCAGAGTCCCGACAAGAGCTTGGTGACACGTTCCAGATGGCTCTGCACCTCCGTGTCCATCTTGCGCAGCCGTTGGGCGAAGGGCTCGGCCTCCGCGCGCTGGGCCCGACGCACCAGCCGCACGAAGGAGTTGAGGTCGGCCGACAAGGCCGCGAGCGCATCGTTCGAGGCCAGCAGGGCCGCCCGGTCGGCAGTCCGGTCCTTGACGGGCTGCGGCAGGGGTCGGTCGCGCACGAGGCGCGCCACCAGGTCGCCGTAGGACAGACCCAATCGACCGGACAGCCACATCAAGTGCGCCGCATCGCTCGCGGGCAGCCGCAGGGTCAGCTTGTAGGTGCGGTCACGATGGCCGCTCGACGCTGGGTTCGGCGGCGCATCACCACGGCCCTCGGCCTCGATGACCGCCACCAGCGCCTCCCGCGCCAGGGTGGCGATGGTGACGCGGCGGACGGCCGCCACGGACCGCACGGCGTCCCCGATGCCGCGCAGGTCGACGGTGACACGGTCACGCGAGGCGCTGGCCATGGCCGCCCCAGGCGTCGGCCCGGCCGCGTGGCATCCAAATGCTGGCGGGACGCCTATCCTGCCCTAGCCTTCCAAGCATCCTCTTCATCGCTCATCCTCCGCGTGGATTGGAGGCCGATCCAGGGGTCTGACGGTCAGACCCTTTGGGCAGCAGATCGGATAGAGCCGACAGGCGGCGCTTCAGGTCAGCGATCTCGTTGGCATCGACCGACGGCTTCACACGAGGCAGCCATCGCTCCAGACGTTCACATGCAGCATGGGCCTGCTGAAGCACTCGCGAACTTGATGCATGAGTCGTCAAACCGTTTGACTTCGGTTCGACACGCAAGGCGGCCACTGCCTCACGCGTCATGGGCTCGGCGGCATCGACGAGGGACTGGACCTGTTCAGGTCGCTGCACGTGCAGCTTGCTGAGTTCATGCAGTGTTCGCGGCGAGGTGCATCTGCCGGACTTGAGCGCGGCCTCAAGCACCGGCGGCAGGTCCAGCAGCGACAGGTGGTGGGCCACCGTGGTGAGATTCATGCCCAGGCGCCGTGAGACCTCGGCGTGCGAGTCGCCAGCGTCGATCTGCTGGCGGATGAAGCGGGCCAAGTCGAGGGGCGAGAGATCCGAGCGCTTGAGGTTCTCGGCGACCTGGGCGTAGCGGTCGGCTGCGGCGAGGCGCACGACCACGGGGAGTTCGGTCAAGCCGGCGCGCCGGGCAGCGCGCAAGCGACGGGCCCCGAAGTGCAGTCGGTGGCGGCCATGGGCATCGGCCGGGTGGACGACCAGGGGCACCAGTAGGCCGCGCAATCGGATATCGGCGGTCAGGGCGTCGAGGTCGGCTTCGGCGAAGTTGATGCGCGGGCTGGTGGGGTCTTCGTCGATCAGGGTGATCGGGATGAGACAAGGTGGCGCAGGCTGCCTGTGTCGAGGCGAGTTGCGCGGCGACGGTTCGATGGCATTGAAACCGCCAAGCGAGAGCTCATCGCCCAGCAGATCGAGTTGGGCCGATGCTGAAGTTGCATGTCTCGAGGGCATGACAAGATCGTGCCCAGGAGCCGCGCAGATCGAAAGAGCTCCTACTTGCTGCCTGCGCGTGCGGCATTGTTCGTTGACGTTCCTTGACACCTCATGACGTCCCAAGGTGCGCGCATCTCGGTAACAACTGGATTCACTCTGACTGCCCCCTCATCTTGAGTCGGCAATCCGAAGCGCTTTGCTCACCATCGGCCACATCGATGATTGGGCGACTTGATGGCGGCAAGAGCGGAATTGCGCCACGACTTGTCATCGGTACCGACCCGCCAGATTTCTTACCTGACAGGAACCTTCGTAACATGGGTCATGGCTCAACAATCGTGGCTCATCTCTTGGATCGGCAAGACCGATCACGATGCATCTGACGAACGCTCCAACGGAACAGAGCTAGGACCGATCGCCTCGGCGCTGCTTGGTGCCAAGCGGTACGACCGAATATACCTGCTGACGAACTATGAGTATTCTGTCAGCAAGCGTTATTGCGAATGGCTTGAAAGACGAACGAACTATCCATCAGATGTAGTCGACCTATATCAGGTCGACCTCAGGAGTCCGATTGACTATGCATCAATCTATGAAGAGGTAACAAAAAACCTGAAGGATGCTCGCCTACCCAGGAAGGATGTGGAGATCACATTCCATCTCAGCCCCGGAACATCGGCCATGACGGCGATATGGATCATCCTGGCGAAGACTCGATTCCCAGCCAAGCTCATTCAAACATCCCGCGAGCATGGCCTACAGGCAGTGGATTTCTTCTTTGATCTTGCGAGTGACTTTCTGCCAGAGTTCCTGAGGCGAGGGGACGAGCGGATCAGTAGGCTCGTTGATGGCGCAAAGCCGCCGACACCAGGGTTTGAGAAAATAATCCACACGAGCAACGCAATGACAGGGCAGATTGATGCTGCACGTCGAGTGGCCGTGTACGACGTCCCTGTGCTCATTCTCGGAGAAACCGGCACTGGCAAGGAGTTGTTCGCCGAAGCAATCCATAACGCCAGTTCTCGAGTCGGCAAGCCCTACATTGCGGTGAATTGTGGCGCGATCACATCGGAACTTGCGGGATCCGAGTTGTTTGGCCACAGGAAGGGGGCTTTCACAGGAGCCTCGACGGATCGAAAAGGTCACTTCCTGGAGGCTCATGGTGGCACCCTCTTTCTCGATGAGGTTGGCGATCTTCCCCAAGACTCACAGGTGCGCCTTCTCCGAGCGCTCCAGGCGAGAGAAGTCACCCCCTTGGGAGCATCGACGCCCGTGAAGATTGACGTCAGAGTCATTGCCGCGACCCACAAGGACTTGGCAATGGAAGTCAAGGCAGGGCGGTTTCGAGAGGACCTGTTCCATCGATTGGCAGTAGGAATTCTTCGTCTGCCGCCGCTGCGTGAACGTCTCGGCGATGTCGAACTTCTGATTGATCGTTTCATGGAGCAGATCAATGCCGACTCTCGCGGTCAGCCCGAGTACATTGAGAAAATTCTTTCCTTACCTGCAAAAAAGCTTCTTTTCGCCTATCCTTGGCCTGGGAACGTCCGAGAGCTCTACCACTCGTTGCTACGGGCTGCCATATGGTCAAGGGGGGCAGAAGTGACTGCTGAAGATGTCCAGGGAGCGCTTCTTCATGTAGAAACACGGCCCGACGACATCTTGCACAGGAGCCTCAGCCAAGGCTTTGATTTGCAAGGAGTTTTGGACGAGGTGTCACGCGACTACATTGCACGTGCGCTGCATCAATCGGGCCGACGAAAGACGGCCGCCGCGCGATTGCTTGGCTTCTCCAACCATCAGACCCTGGCGAATTGGATGAAGCGACTCGGTGTTGACGAGGCTGATCAAGAGGACTGAAGGAGGCTGGCACGGCGCTCGCTGTAGAAGAGGCATGAATGAACCGCCCCGCATATCGCGGAGGCCCCTTCGTTTAAGTCAGACGGTCGCGGCCTGACCAGCGCGTTGTCGATGGTAGAGGTCCTCGAACTCTGCCGGAGGCAGGTATCCCAGGGGCTCCATCAGGCGGTGGTGGTTGAACCAGGACACCCATTCCAGCGTGGCCATCTCGACGGCCTGCTTGGTCTTCCAGGGAGCGCGCCGGTGGATCACCTCGGCCTTGTACAAGCCGTTGATGGTCTCGGCCAGGGCGTTGTCGTAACTGTCGCCCGTGGATCCCACCGAGGGCTCGATGCCGGCCTCGGCCAGACGCTCGGTGTAGCGAATCGACAGGTATTGCGACCCCCTGTCGGAATGGCAAATGAGGTTGTCCTCATCGGTCGGGCGACGCGCATACAGCGCCTGCTCCAGCGCGTCGAGCACGAACTCGGTGTGCATCGAACTGCTCTGGCGCCAGCCGACGATGCGCCGGCTGAAGACGTCCACGACGAAGGCGACGTAGACCCAGCCCTGCCAGGTCGAGACGTAGGTGAAGTCCGAGACCCAGAGTTGGTTCGGCCTGCTGGCCTTGAACTGCCGGTTCACCTTGTCCAGCGGACATGGCGCCCTCTGATCGGCCACCGTCGTGCGCACGGCCTTGCCTCGACGCACGCCGCGCCAGCCGTGCCGGCGCATCAGCCGCTCGACCGTGCAGCGCGCCACGGCCGTGCCTTCCCGACGAAGTTGACGCCAGACCTTGTCGGCGCCGTAGACCTTCAGGTTGGCGTTCCAGACCGCTTCGATCTTGGGTGCCAGTTCCTTGTCGCGCTGCGCCCGGGCGCTGCACAGCGACGGTTGCCGGCGCCGCGCGGCATGGCGCCGATATGCCGACGGAGCAATCTGCAGCACCGCGCAGATCGGCTCGACCCCGTGGGCCTCGCGGTGTTCGTCCACCAGCGCGTACATCACTTCAGCCGGCGGTCGAGCTCCGCCTGGGCGAAAAACGCACTGGCCAGCTTCAGGATCTCATTGGCCTTGCGCAGTTCGCGGTTCTCGCGTTCAAGCTCACGGATGCGCTGCGCCTCCGTCGTGGTCATCCCTTCACGCACGCCGCTATCGCGCTCGTGCTGCTTGACCCAGTTGTCCAACGTCTGCGCCGTGCAGCCGATCTTGCCGGCGATCGACTCGATGCAGGCCCACTGCGACGCGTGTTCGCTGCTGTGCTCGAACACCATGCGCACCGCACGCTCGCGCACCTCGGGGAAAACTTCGACTTCCTCATGATGGCTCCATGTTCTCAAATCATGGAGCCTCCGCGGAAGGCGGGGCGGTTCAGTGGCCAGATCATGCACATTCGTACTTGCATGCAAAAGCCATCTACTTCGAGTCAGCCCAGGGGGATGTGTTTATCTCTGGCAGCGCTAATCCCAGCGGACCAGCTTGGCTCAGTACCGCCGCATACAGGAACGTTGAGGCAGTCGCTGTTCGTGCGGGTTCGGCCGCCAGTGAAGTCGCTGGGGCGATGGGCCTCAAAAAGGCCTTTGATCTTCCGCGCATGCTCCTGGTTGACTTGGAGTTGGTCGCCCAGCGATGCCATAGAGAGTTGGATCAGCGGGCTGATGCTGAAACTTCAGAGTCCGTGCGCGGTGCTATCGCCGACGCCGACGCGGAGTTGATATCCCTCGACTACTCAAGCCCAGAGCACTTGACATTGATGCACTGTGAAGGGGCAAGCGCAGACGAACGATGGGGTGGATCAATGACGGTCACTGGGCCGTCCCGTGTAGTGATACGGCCCGAGGGACATATTGGGCGCATTCGGTCCTTGGTGCTGCGGATTGGCAACGATCAGACACTTCGCGCTATCGTTCATCACCCAGCCAATTTGAGTGGCTTGGCACACACCAAGCGCCAGGCCATCCTGCGCGAGGCGCTCGGCACCCTGGGCTCTGGCGAGGGGGATGTTGCCCGCTTGATTGCTTCGGTCGAGAAGGTCATCTTTTCTGAAGACATTCATACCGAATTGACGACGCTATCTCGCAGCGGGAGACGCCCGATTGAAAGTGCGTCAATGCCTGCACGTCCTGCGAGTCTCGCTGTGCACGTCGCGGACATGCCAAAGCAGAAGAAAAAGCTGCGCTTGTTGAAGTCGGGAGACTTGGCCTACTTGTTGGATGTACTCATCAGGCGACTTGGTATTGAACTCGAACGCCCGCCAGGTACGACTGATCCACGAAGTAGAACCGAGGAAGAGGCCGTTGGCCAGGATGACGACGATCTGCCTGACGCTCCGAAGCAAGAGGCCGCAGGACTGAGCGATTCAGTGATTGCAGGAATTGTCAGTGGTAAGGCCAGAACCCTGATTCGTCGCATGAAAAGGCAGCTCGAGGCAGCCCGCCGGGAGCGGCTGCGGGCTCAGGGCGTCATCGTGCAGTTGGTTGCGGTGCTAGGCCTAGTCCGAGAATTGAGGCGTCTTCGGCATCACCCTCGGTGGCGCATCACGCCAAGCCTGGTTGAAGAGGCAGATCGGCGCGATCTTCTCGACGCGGCCATGTCGGCGCTGTTCGGCCGTGATTCTGGCCTGCTGTATGCGGTGACCGATCAGGCGGACGAGCCCATCGAAGAAGTCAGCTTTCTTCGATCGCTTCTGCTTTGGCTGGCCTGGGACTTGGGCGAGGAGCTGACAGATCGCATAGGGCCTCTTGTCGATGAGGTGGATGCCATGCGTGCTGTGCGAGCAAATGCCGTGCTCTACGAGCTGCTGCCACCAGCTGCGTGCGATTCAGAGGAGGCCGCAGAGCTGGCGCGAAGCATCCGCATGACGGTAGTTCCAACCGGTACGGAAGGCGCTAGAGCGACGAACTGGTTGCGGCACCATATGGCTATCGGGTTTGCCTTGAACGGCATGGGTCCTGAGGCGCTGAAGATACGGTCAGGTCTTTCCCGCGGAGTGCTCGTCATGGTGCCGAAATCTGCGCCTGCCCGCCTAAGGGTGGTGAGTTCCATAGCTGGCCCGTTGGTCACGTTGTGGGACTTTGATGGACCCCGAACGTATCTGTCGCAATAGCCGATCGGAGCGAGTCCTCGGAGGCTGTGGCGGTTGGGGTACCAACGGTAGAGGGGTGGTCGAGCGACCCGCATCTCATCAATGGGGGCGACTGTATGTGCATTGGCTCGGCCAGCCATGCGATGCGGCAAAGCCTAGTAAAAAAATTACAAACATAAATAAAAGAATTTCCATCTTTTGGATTGAACATGAGTCTAAGTCATTGATTTTTAAGGCGTTCTAGTAGTCGTTCATGTTGGTACGGTGCTCGCAAGGTATTGAGCGTCAGCAACCTCGGGAGACCTTCATGAACCGGTTCCACGACGCAGACCCGCAGCTAGATCGCAAGCCGGTGTTGAGCCACCACGCGGAAGTCAGGATGCAGCAGCGCGGAATTCGTCGGAACGACATCGAACTGGCCGTTCAGTACGGACGGCGCATCCACTCCAAGGGCCTCACGTACTACGTCGTGGGGCGAAAGGAGGTGGAACGACACGCTCAACACGGGCTGGACATCTCTTCTCTGTCCGGCTTGCAGGTTCTGGTTCGAGAGGAGGAAGGGCTGGTGGTGACCACCTATCGCAACACCGATTTCCGTGCAATTCGCACCACCGCCCGCAGCAAGCGTCGCATGAAGATCCAGTCTCGGCATTGAGACACCTACAAACGCAACACTAGGGATTCACAACCATGGCACTCGCCAAGTTCCGCGAAGACATCGTTTCTCGCTTTCATCAGGCCACAGTGATTCGTGCCAAAGAGCACGACGCTCTCCTTTCACCCGAACCCGAGTCCAAGGGCGCGCCCACCAAGTTGAAGGGCTTTGCGGCTCCGGAACCTCGGCCGCTGCCGGTGATCGTGTTGGCCGACACCAGCGGCAGCATGTCGGTCAACGGCAAGATCGACGCATTGAACGAGGCGCTCAAGACGATGATCCTGAGCTTCGGCCAAGAGAGTCGCTTGCGCGCCGAGATCCAGGTGGGCCTCATCACGTTCGGCGGCGATGTTGCACAAGCGCATGTGCCATTGGTGGGTGCACACCGCATTGATGGCGTACAAGCACTGGTTGCCAGCGGTAGCACCCCGATGGGATCGGCTTTTGCGATGGCTCGCCAGTGGCTGGAAGACAAGGATCTGGTGCCGTCGCGGGCCTACAGGCCGGTCTTGGTGTTGGTCTCTGATGGTGCACCGACGGACGACTGGCAAGGACCGTTGAATGCTTTGAAGGCCAGCGAGCGTGGCCAGAAGGCCACTCGCTTCGCCATGGCGATCGGCGCCGACGCTGATCGATCGATGCTGGGCCAGTTCAACAATGATCTGGAGGCACCAGTATTCGGGGCCGACGGTGCGCGAGACATCGTCAAGTTCTTCCGGGCAGTCACGATGAGCGTGGTGGCACGTTCCACCAGCGGTTCGCCCAACACAGCCCAGCCCCTGAACATGGTCGACGACCTTGAGGACGACCTCGATCTGGACGCACTCTGAATGCTGAGCGCCGTCGGTACCTCGGTGGTCGGACCAACCCACGCCGAAGCAGGCGAGCCATGCCAAGACGCCAGTGCAGTTCGTGGCTGGCGAGGTGGGTGGATAGTCTGTGTCGCAGACGGTCTGGGCAGTCGGCCCCAGAGCGGCCGGGGGGCACGGTGTGCCGCGCAGGTGGCCATGCAGGTGTTGAGACGTGAACTGGACCACCGGCGCGCTGCGCGGGAGTTGGCGACGCAGATCTACCGCGCATGGCTGCGAGCGGTAGGTCCAGATCGCGCGGATGGCGCCGCCACCACGCTGCTCATCGCGGCATGCAACGCCAAGGGCCAAGTGCGAACCTGGCAGCTGGGCGATGGCATGGTCTTGATCCGATCCCAGGGAGAGGTGCGTGCGTTGACACCTCCGAGGAGCGGCTTCGGCAATGAGACACGCGCCTTGGGCATTGATAGAGCTTGGAGTGCGTGGTCAACGCATGAATTTGAACTCTCGCGTGTTGGCGACATGGTGGTGCTGATGACAGACGGTGTGGCCGACGACATAGACGCAAGGTCATTGCCGACCTTTCCGCAGGCGCTGCATCGCCGCGTCTCAGGCCTGAGTCGCAGACGGGCGCGGCGATGGCTGACGCACGAATTGACCCATTGGGGGACGCCGGGGCATTCAGATGACAAGAGCCTCGCATTGATATTCAAGAAGGGGAGTTGACATGCCAAACGCAGAACGTGAACCGACACAAGCTCGGGGGGCGGCGCGCGAACAGAAAGTCTGGGATGACCAGGGCGGCGAGTACACGCTGGGGGCTAGCCTCTCTAAGGGAGGTCAGGGGACCGTCGTTCACATCAAGGGCAACGCTCGCCAGATCGTGAAACTGGCGAATGCCAAGGCCGACGCTCCTGCAACGGTGGCGTGGGCAAAGCAACTGAGTCGAATCCGTTACCTGCCGATTCAGGACATGGGCCTTCCCGTGGTGATGCCGGTGGCTTACATCAACAAGCCCAGGCCCGGATATGTCATGGAACTGATGGAGGGCTTGGTTCCACTCGAGTCGCTCATGACCGAGTTCGATCAGGCCATGAGAGAAGGGCGTGAGCTGGAGGGTTTCGTGCAGTCGGGTGGCCTGGGGCGACGCCTGGCCCTGCTGGCGCGACTGGCCCGAGTGCTCGCGTCACTGCATGGGCTGGGTATCGCGCATGGAGATCTGTCGCCCAGGAACGTCTTTGTCTCAAGCACCCACGCCCATGCGCAGGTCTGGCTCATCGACGTGGACAACCTGAGCTACGCAGTGCGCGACAGCAGCCTGCAGATCTTTACGCCGGACTACGGTGCTCCCGAACTGATGCGTGGCGACTTGGGCGTCAGCACCTACACGGACATCTGGAGTTTTGCGGTCATTGCCTTCCAGCTCCTGACGCACTTGCATCCCATCAAGAGCGGCTTGCTGATTGACGGCGATGCTGAGTTGGAGGCTGACGCCTTGAAGGGTGCTTGCCCTTGGATCGATCATCCGGACGACGACCGAAACCGAGCGGAGTCTGGATTGGACCGAGCCCTGGTGTGTACGCCTGAATTGCAGCGCTTGTTTGACCAGTGCTTTCGACAAGGACTCAACGAGCCGGCCGAACGCCCGGTGATGGCCGAGTGGGCGGAGGCCTTCGAGGCTGCGGCGGCCATTCAGGTCCGTTGCGACCATCACGAGCATTGCTGCGGCGGTACGTTCTACTGGAACTCAGCGCGACGGTGTCCGTTCTGTGAACAGGTGGCGCCAGAGGGTCATCAGATTTTGCTGCGTCACTTTGTCGTGGCCTCCAAGGAAGATTTACCCGACAACGCCAAGCCGGCAGACCGGTTGATCGGATCAGGCTGGAAGCAAGTGCTCAATGTCGGGCGTGGCGAGCTGCGCCTTGCGCCGCCAGGGAGTGCCGAACACGCCCGGGCAGAACCGTTTCTCGGGTTCAGCTTGGCGGGTCAGCAGCTGTCATTGATCCCCGATGGCAGCTTGCCTCTGGCGCTGCAATGGCGCGGTGCCCGCGCTGCTCAGCCTTTGCGTGCGCGCCATGACCTGCCGCGCAACGGCCAGACCTATCTCCTCCATGTGGGAGACCGACGCGCCACACATGACGCATGGGGCTTCGAGTGGTGATGCGATGAAGCTGAGCGAATCACCACTTCTCTCGACCGAAGTCCTGCCGGCAAGGATCAGTGACGGCTCGACACCTGTCTCAGCATGGATGGTCGGCGGGACGGTCCTGCTGAGCTTGGTAGACGACGCCTGGGTCCTCACCCAAGGACAACGATTGGCCTACCTGGCGCTCACCTCCGGCTCCAAAGACTTGGATCAGCGAGCCACCAACCCCGAGACCCGATGGGTGCTGCAGGACGCCCGCAACGGTCAGGTCAAGCTTCGGTACTTCACGCCGCAAAAGACGCTGGCGCTTCCTCAGTTGGACATCCTCATCGACACCCGGGCTGTCGATCAGATGCGGCAGTCGAGGCTCATCGATACGGACGACATTGCCGTGGCTGTCGCATGGCTGAGGGAGGAGTTCGTCTGCAGCGATCCATTGGACGGAGCATCCATGGTGTTCCTGGCGATTTATGGTTCGGACCGGAAGGGGCAAGTACAGCTGATCGGTCGACGATTCGCGTGGGACCTTCGTGAGGACGGCGAGGGCGACCTTTGGTTCGAGCGCGTGGCTCGGCGCCCCAGATTGGTGGAGCAACCGTTCACGCTGCTGTTGGGAGAGGTCCGCATCACAGACGCGGCGGCCGATGTAAAGCCAGACAACGTCGGTCAGGCCGACAAGCTGCGCGCCGCTGCAACGACGCCGGGCGGATATCTGGACCTATGGCGCCTCTACGGGCAGCGTGAGTGGGATCGGACACTACGCCGAGGCGCGCAGATCCAGGCGGTGCCTTACACCGATGTGGCGCCAGTCAGCGCCGAGGGCGGTGGCTGGATCCTGAAAGGTGATCCGTCCCTTCTGCAGGCGTTCTGGAAACGATGGCAGGACGAGACCAACGGTTCGGACATGGCAGAAGTTGGCGAGACGCCTCCGGACTGGAGTGCAGAGCGCGAGTTGGAAGCGCCGGCGACGAGGAAGCGGGCGCCGATCAAGGGCACGATCTTTCTGGGTCAGGGCGGTTTGGTACTCGACTCCAACGACCGCGCGCCTCCGTGCCCTGGCTACGTCTACCTGTCTTTGGCAGGGCATCGTACCCAGCATCTCCGACGGACTCGTGCACGCCAGAGCATTGAAGGCGGATACGGCGTGCCCGGCCTGAGCGCTCTGCTGCTGGACATTCCACTCCCGCGTGTTCGGGCCTCGAAGCTGCAGCCACTGACTCGCCACGTTCGCGAGACGTTTCATCAGGGGCGCCCCACAGAGCGGCAGATTGAGGCATTGGATGTGGCCTTGAACACACCTGACGTGGCGCTCATCATCGGTCCGCCAGGTACGGGCAAGACGCAGGTGATCGCAGCGTTGGAGCGGCGCCTGTCGGAATTGAATGAAGGGCAGGTGATTGCACAGGAGGTGTTGATCTCGAGCTTCCAGCACGACGCTGTCGAGAACGCGCTCGGCAGAACCCGTGTCCATGGGCTGCCTGCCATCAAGGTGGGTGGACGGCGAGACCAAGCCGGCGAGGACCCGCTGACGACGTGGATGCATGAGCAGGAGGCCAGCGTCGGTGCGGTTCTGACCGAATTGAGGCAGGCGCATCCTCACTACCAGGCCTTCTCGGACTTGCAGACCCTCACGCGCAACATGCTCATGTTGGGTTCCCCGCCTGAACGACGGGCAGCGGATCTCGACACCCTGATCGGGCTGCTCGACGATGTGGAACTCCATGGCAAGGTCCGCGTTGGCTACGCATGGCGCCAGCACTGGAACAGCCTTCGAGCCCAGGGGCCCGGACTTCGGTCAAGCGAGAAGGTCCCAGCCGAACGCCGACCTGAGCTTCGCCGGATCGTGCGCGCGCTGCGCACGGAACGCGATTCATTCATGGATGACGGACCAGAACGCGCGTCGGGATTGCTCATCAAGGTGTCGAGTTATTCGGGTTGGTTGCTGCCAGAAGAGCAGGCCATGCTTGAGGAGGCAGAAATTGCCTGTGAACCCGATGAGATCCTTCTGGAGTCACTGAAAAACTTGCAGATGCGGCTTCTTGACCGCCTGATGGATGAGCGGCGGTCGTTGGCTCAGCGCAATCGGCTTCCGGACGAACTGCGCGACTTGCTGAATGAGCTTCAGGCTCGAATGGCGAGCGCGGTGGTTCACTCCGAGTGGGGTGTGATCGCTGCCATCGAGCGTTACCAGGAGGCGCTTGAGGTTCAACCTCGGCGTGTCCGGAGCGCTGTGGAGACCTACAGCAGTGTTGTCGGTGCCACCTGTCAGCAGGCGGTGAGCAAGCAGATGGCACTGCTCAAGGATGGCAGCGAGGACGCCATCTCAGGGCTGCGCTTCGGCAGTGTGGTGGTGGATGAGGCGGCCCGCGCGAACCCATTGGATCTGTTCATTCCGATGGCTTTGGCTCGGCGCCGAATCATTCTGGTGGGTGATCCAAGGCAACTGCCGCATCTTCTGGATGCCGAGATCGAGGAAGAGATCCGCACCGAACGCGGTGATCAGGTGGCAAGCGACACCTACCAGAAAAGTCTGTTTGAGAGGCTGTGGCGGCAGTTCGAGCGCCGGAAGGCCATCGACGGGATCAATCGCGTGGTGATGCTGGACCAGCAATTCCGCATGCATCCCCGCCTCGGCGATTTTGTCAGTAGACACTTTTACGAGAAGGTGGGCCTTGGGCGGGTTCACTCGGGCAGGCCAGAGTCGGACTTCGCGCTCGCTTTGCCCGACTTCGGGCACGCTGTGGCCGCATGGGTGAATGTGCCAGCGTCAGAAGGACCGGAGGGCCGCCCCTCTCCCGGCAGCACCACTCGAACTCGCAACGCGGAAGCCAAGCGGATTTCGTCACTGGTGAAGCGACTGGTCCAGCAGATGCCTCAGGACGTCAGCATAGGGGTCATCACCTTTTATGCGGGCCAGCGCGATGCCATCTGCCAAGCCTTGGGCGGGGGCCAGCAGCCCTTGATGGAGTGCCTCGATGGAGCCTGGCAAGTCAGTGAACCCTTCGCTCAACTGCCGGGTGGGGGCGAGCGACTCCGCGTGGGCACCGTCGACGCCTTTCAGGGAAAGGAATTCGATGTCGTCCTGCTGTCCACCGTCCGCTCGAACGCGCGGCTCGTTGAAGTTCCAGCTCCTGAAGCAGATGCTGCGGAGCACCACCGCTTTCAGTCACAGGCCAGCAGCCGATATGGCCATCTCCGTACGCCGAATCGGCTCAATGTGGCGATGAGTCGCCAGCGCCGAATCCTCATTGCAGTGGGGGACCGTGCCATGTTCGAAGGGCCCATCGCAGAGGCCTCCGTTCCGGAGATGCATGCGTTCCTCACCTTCTGCGACGAGGAGGCGCGACGTGGCTGAGACCTACCTGTGCTGGGGACGTCGTGCCGGAGCGCGTCGCGCCGACTTGCTGTGGCCGGTGGAGATCCACGCCGTTCAGGTGCCTGCCTTTGGTGTGGTGGTCAACCTGTTCCAGGAGGTGCTGCTGCGCTTGTTGCGGACGGGCGTCAAGGATCTGGACGAACTGGCCAAGCTTTCAGCATTGGACCGGCAATTGGTGGCGTTCATCTTGGCGAAGGAGCTGCAGCCTAACCGTTGGGTCGACCATCGATTCGACCTGACGGAGGATGGCGTGGCCGCATTGGAAGGCCGCGCTTCTGCTGCCGGTAGAGAACGCGTGATGTTCGCGTTCTGGGACCTGGTGGCTGCCCGTTGGATGCCCTTCTTGTGTGAGCATCCCCCGGAGATCTTCCCGTTGGATGAGACGGCCAAGCGTCCCCGCTTTCTGATCGATCGCGATTCGGGGCATCCGATTTCGCCATTCGTTCTTCAGAGGCCAAGAGGTGATCGGACGGTCCAACGAGAGGCGCTTGCGCCTGCGCTGAAACAGTTCCAGCGCGAGCGTGCCAGCGCGGATGACGAAGACGAGGTTGACGCGAACTATTCGGCGCTGCAGTTTCTAGACGACGCGCCGCAACCTGGGCGCGTGTGGGTTCAGGCATTTGTGGTCGATGGTGATCTGCACCCGTGGCTGGTGACCGACCCATTTCAAACCGATCGACCTGACAGAGCGATGCGCGAGGCGTTGGTCGAGTTGGTTCAATCCGATTCCCGGCTGGAGGGCTGGCTGGGACAGCGACTGGCCCTTCGCACTGACACTGTTAGCGAGTATGGCGATCAACTTTCAGCCACTTTGCGATTGGAGGCGCAAGTCTCTGAACTCATATCGCCGAGCCCGGATTCCTCAGTAGAGCTCATCAGAGAGTACACGGCCAGGGTCTTGAGGTTGGTTCAGCGCCTGAGGAGCGATGCGGTCGCGCTGCCTGAAGACCTGTCCAGTGCAGTGGTGCACAGCGGGAGTTGCCTGGAGGCCCTCCTGCAATGGATGTTGCTGCGGTGGCCAGCCGAAGCAGCGCAATGGCCTGAGCGGTGGGATAAGCGAGACCTGAGACTTTGGTTGGCAGATCTTCCGCTGTCGGATCCGCTGGGCGTGGCCTGCGTGCGGGCAGTGGAATCGCAGTCGAGCAAGACCGTACGAAAAGCGGCTTTGGAGCGCAATCAACCCATGAAGGCGCTGCTGGTCGCCGCGCTCCTGTCCACCCATCTCCACGAGTCGCATCCGCTTCGGCAGGTCCCGATCAACGCGCTGGACTGGAGCTTGATCGGTCTGCGCAACAAGGGCGGTCACGCCTCGACGTTCCGGCTGCAGCGCGACCCGGTACTCAACTTCGCAGAGATGGCCCTTGACTGGGTCGAGCTTTTCAAGAATCACTACTAACTGCAGCAAGATGTCAAAGAAGCACAAGAACCTTCCCCAACCGCGACAAGGAGCATCCGCCACGGCGGCGCCGGCCGGTGCACTTGCACGGTTGTTGGCGACTCAGCAATCAGCCAGCGCTGTGTTGGGGGATCGGGCCCCGACGTGGAACGAGGCAGAGGTGTCGGCACTTCGCGATGCGATAGCGCCGGATCAACGGGCGCGCTTCGATTCCGTCATCGAGAGTCAGCTGTGTGCTCTGGGCTCTGCCATGCACAACGTGCTTAAGGAAGCATCAGACCGTGAGGCAGAAGCTGCAAAGCAACTTCAGCACTTGGATCAGCGAGAGCAAGAGCAAGCAACCGCCCAGGAAGCCGCCAAGACGAAGCTCGATGAGCAGCAGAAGGCGCTGGAGGCCCGCTGCGAGGAACTGGATCAGTCGCAGGCAAGTTTGCAGTCTCGGGAGCAGCAGGTCGAGCAGCAGGAGCGTGCACTTGCCAAGCTGCAGCTTGACCTGGATGCACAGGAAGACCTGCTGAGGCAGGGGCTCATGCAACAAGAAGTCGCCATGCTCCGATCGGTCAAGGATCAGCTGGCTGCGTTGCGAGATGAACGAGACAAGCTGCAACTGTCCATGGAGGCTGAACGAGATCAGCTGATGGCGGCGGCCCGTCGAGATGCCGCTCGAATCGTTGAAGAGGGACTTTCGCAGAAGGCACAGTGGGAACTACGGTTCGCAGAGGTGGCTGAGCGGGACGCCGAGCTCGAGAAAGCGCAGTCGCTCATGAGTGAGCGCGAGAAGCGACTGCAGGCCCGCCGGCAGGCGCTCGCAAGCGAGGTCCAAGAGCGCGTCGATGACATGGTGGCGACCATTCACGCGGAGCGCGACAGGATCAGGACCCAACTCGATCTTGCTCATGAGGAGATCCAGCGCCTGGAGGCCGATTTGCATGCCGCACGAGAGGCTCACCGGCGATCTGGCGGGGATCCGGCCCGCTTGGCGGCCGATGTGCAAACGCTACGGGATCAGTTGAATCAGCGTGAAGAAGAGCTGCAGCAACTTCGTGCATCACTGGAGCGCGGAGACCCCGTGGCGCTGAAGAAGCGTGTCGCCGATCTGGAGGAGCGATTGGCCCAAAAGCAAAGCGAACTTGCCGCACTCAGAGAAAGAGAGCACCGATGGGAGTTGTCTGTCGTTGAACGGCAGCATTGGGAACGTACCCGGCTGGTGATGGAAGGCAGCCGACGTTTGTTGGACGAGCGGGTTCAGCAGCTGCAAAGTCAGGTCGATGATCTGACCAATCGACAATCGGCCGCGTCCATCTTTCCTGAGTTGAACCGCATGGACCGGGAGTTCACCATTCCTGTCCACACCGAGCCTGTTTCGGACTTGAAGAAGTTCACCGTTGAACTGCGCAACGCGATGTCGCACGCAGGGGAGCGAGGGGTGCTGAAGTTCCGTGAGCGGGATCTTCAGCTTTTCGTGGGCGGGCTGGCGATGAGCCAGCTGCACATCCTTCAGGGCATCAGTGGGACCGGCAAGACAAGCCTGGCGACGGCCTTCGCGAAGGCCATAGGTGCCGAGCTGACGGTGATTGCGGTTCAGGCCGGTTGGCGAGAGCGAGCGGACCTGCTCGGCTACTTCAACGCGTTCGATCGCAAGTTCTACGAGCTCAAGACGCTGCAGGCCATCTACCGTGCGCAGACACGGCAAGATCAGGATCGATTGCATGTGGTACTGCTGGACGAGATGAACCTATCCAGGCCTGAACAGTACTTTGCGGACTTCCTGTCCGCGCTGGAGGGTGAGGGCGTGGCGCGAAACATCCGGCTCGTGGACAACCGCATCGAGAACGCTCCGCGGTCGTTGATCGATGGGCGGGATCTGGAACTACCGCAGAACGTATGGTTCATCGGCACGGCCAACCAGGATGAAACAACGAACGCCTTCGCGGACAAGACCTATGACAGGTCCTTCGTGATGGAGGTTCATCGGCCTGGCAATGATGTCGCGGAGGCGAAGCGCCTACCGCAGAAGAGAACGGTGTCCGTCAGTAGCCTTCTGACTGCGTTCGATGACGCTGAGAAAGCGGCTAGCACGCACAGCCGTGACCAACTCGAGAAGCTGAACGCGAGCCGTCTCTCGAAGACCCTTGAAGGGGATTTCAAGACTGGGTGGGGGTCACGGCTGGAGCGTCAGTGGCAGCGCTTTGTGCCTGTGGTCGTTGCCGCCGGCGGAGATGAAGAGATGGCGATTGACCATCTGCTTCACACACGTGTGATCCGTGATGGCAAGGTGACCGGCCGCCACGATATCGACCTGAGACGACTGGAGTCCGTGGAAGAGGACCTTCGGGAGCTTTGGATGGATCTGGGACTGTCTGGAGAACCCCGGAACTGCCTGGATGCGTTGCATCGTGACAAGCAACGTTTGGAGCGTGGCGGGTGAGGGTCTACGATCTGATCGCTGGTCAGGAGGTTGACCTGCCCTCGACTGAGATTGCCAGTGGACGTTACCTCTTGACTCGGGCTTGTCTCCTCAACGGCGAGGTCAAGCTCCCGCGTGGTGCCACTCTCTGGCGAACAGGAGAGGAAGCAGCGTCGCTGACGCCTGAGGATCAACCCAATCTGCGCGTGCCGATTCGATTCGCCAATGCCCCCGGGCAGTCCACAGCGCACAGTGTCGTGGGCTTGTCGATCGCAGCGGTTGTCGAGGATTGGTCTGTCGAGGTGGATGCTGGCAACTTGCCCTCGCCGCTACTGCCGTCAGTGCTCCGTGATCGGATGGAGTTGATGAAGCCAGAGCCCGAGTTGGAGCGAGCACTCGCGACTGGGCAGTGGGACGAGATTTCTGTCCGCCCCAGGATGGATATGCACTATGTACCGGAAACCTTGCCTGTTGCCCGTGCCAAGCGGGTGCAGGCATCGGCGGTGGAACACCTCTGCCAGCACTCGGAGCTCTGGGCGCGACGCAGTATCAGCGGTGTCGTCCCCTCAAAGGTTCTGGCAAGGGTCTCTGAAGACGATCACGCGATCTACGAGAACGTCGTCTTCGCGCGTCTGCTGGACGGCTGTGCACACTGGCTGAATGCCCGTATCGCAGAGGTCCGCGCCATCGCGGACGGCCAGAGCATGGCCATGGAGCTTGAGAAGAACGAAGAGAGGCATCGGCTCCTCAGGCATCGCATCTGTTCTCTATGGGGAACTGCCTGGTTCAGCGAAGCCGAAGACACGCAAACCACACGTGACACACTTCAAAGGCTGGAGAAGATGAAGTCCAAGGTTGAGCGACTTCGGCGTGCAGGTGTCTATATGCGTGTTCCTCGCTCGGCCAGGGTGGCGCTCAGGCTGCGTCCGACCAACATCTTCCAGTACGACAAGCGATACCGAGAGTTGCGGCCGCTTTGGGATGCCTTGGCCACGGCGACCACCAAGGATCGGGTCAGCGAGACGGAGCGCTATCAATCGTTCGCTGCGAGACAGGCAGCCTTCCAACGATATGTGCTGTTGCTCTTGTGCCATGCGCTTCGTGACATGAGAGCTATCAGGATCGGCACCACCGAACTCCACTACCGCGTCGGCCCCTGGGACGTTCAGATTGAGACCGATGACATCGGCGAAGTCCGACTCAAGGTCCTTGCCCGCGGCAAGTTGCTGCGAACGAGAACGATCGTCTTGCTCTTGACCAAGGAGGCAGAGGTGGAGACCCTCGATCCGAGTCGTTCGCTCTTCTATTCGGAAGACTCAGTAGCAGCAGGCGCGGCCGAGTACCAAGACCCAGGAGTCCTCAATCCGTTTCAGTTCTTTGCCGTTGAACGGATCAGGCAGATTCTGGAACATGAACTCGGTGAAGTCTTTCTTGACCAATACCCGCCTGCGGTCGGGCGGATTCCTGGGAGCATTCGGGACAAGTTGATCCATGGAGATGCGGATGTATTCAAGCAACGCGGGGACGAGCTTCTGGTCTTGCCAAGTGCGAAAAAGTCAGCATCAGGTCTTTACGGGCGTGTCACGGAAGCATGTGCCTCACAGGTTGAACTTGAAGCCCAACTCCAGTATTCGATTGGCCTCGGCCAGTGGTTGATGAGGTGTCGCGCATGTGGCGAAACCGCCGGCGCTAGGGACATGGCTGCCGACGAGCGGGCGTTGCGGTTGGTCTGTCCGTCTTGCCGTCTGGAAACCACCGTCAAGACATCACCGGTTAGGAGCATGACATCGAACTATGTCGGCGAGCGCGCTGGATTTGAGTTCGGCGGCGGCGTGGAGATTAATCTGGTGACGCAAGGGGAGTCATGAACTGCGCTACTGTCAACCAACCAGGGGTCCGGAAAGCCTCATCGGAGCCGCAGGAATGCTTCATGTGACGTCATCTTGCGAGCTGAAGCATTCGATGATCCCGATGAGGTCCGAGTAGCCGACCACGGAGAGACAGCGGGCAACCGACCCTTCTTTTCGAGAGAGATGCACCAAGTGCCTGCTCGGCGCTCCCGCTGTAGAGGGTCTCAACCAAGAGTTGCAGTAACTTTTGCAGTAACTCATGGATCGCTGCACGTCGCACCCCTTCAGGACGAGCATCGTGACGCGTTTCGATCCTCCTCCTCCCACCACCAACACCACGCCTTGCCCCGCAAGGCAGACAAGAAGCCCTGAAGCATCACTGCTCCAGGGCTTTTTTCTTGTGGCGACGACCCCTCGTCCTACCTCGGCAACCGCACCGAAAAACACACCCCGGCCGGCTCGTTGCGCACCGTGATCGAGCCGCCCATCTTGGCGAGGTAGCCGCGGGCGACGAACAGGCCCTGGCCGCGTTGGCCGGGTTGGGTGCGGTCGCTGGTGCCGAGTTCGAACAGGGTCGGCAGGCGGTCGTCGGGGATGGTCGGGCCGTCGTTGCAGACGTCCACCTGGGCCCAATCGCGCTGCGCGTGCAGGGTCAGCGTGATGGGGCTGCCAGGGGTGCGGTAACGCTGGGCGTTGGTCAGCAGGTGGGTCAGGGCGTCTTCGAGCTTGAGGGCATCGGCGACGACGTCGCAGCGTTCTTCGCAGTGGTGGGCGACGACCTGGTCGATGCCGGCGTGGGGGGCGTTGGTGGCGACCTCGCGCAGGAAGGCGGCGAGGTCGAAGCGGTCGCGTTCGGCGCTGGCCTGGGCGACGGCTTCGCCGACCGAGGCCTGGCCGTACAGCAGCTGCAGCGCCGCCTGCATGCGTTCGAGATAACGCCGGCTGGTGTCGCCGCCGTTGTCGCCGCCGTGTGGGTGCAGGGCCAGCAGCGACTGCAGCGGGCTCATGATCTCGTGGCCCACGGCCTGCCATTGCTCGCGCTCCTGATGCGCCCGCAGCTGCTCGCGGCGCAGGTGTTCGCGGGCCCGCGCGAGCAGGTCGTCGAGGGTGCCGGCGAGGATGCCGAGCTCGTCGCGGCCACGCAGTTCGGCGACGTCCAGCGGCGGCAGCTGCTCGGGCTGGCGCTGCAGCTCGACCGACAGCGCGTTGGCGCGCCGCGTCAGCAGGGCCATGCGGCGCAGCAGGCCGACCTCGACGATCAGCCAGGCCAGCGCGATGGCCGCCGCCAGCGCGCCGAAGTAGACCGAATAGCGCGAGGCGGTCTCGGCCAGCTGGCTGTCGACGCGCTGCAGATCGCCTTGCAGGCGCAGGCTCAGGCCGCCGGGCAGCTGGGCTTGGGCGAGCAATGGGCCCTCCAGACGCACACCCGGCAGGCGGCGGACCAGCGACTGCAGCCAGGGGATGGCGGTCGCGCCGGCGTCGCGGGTGGCGTCACCGTGAACGCTGGCCAGGACCTGGTCGCCGCGCAGCACGGTCAGCGTCTCGTCGCGTTGCAGGCTGCTGGCGAGCGCCGCCAGGGTCGGCCCGGGCGCTGCCGCACCGGTGCTGTCGAACAGCGGCGCGGCGCCGGCCTCGGGGCCCCGCACGCGCAGCTGCAGGCGCACCGCCGGCAGGTTGGCGGGCGGCCAGCCGGCTGACGTGCGCGCCGCGTCGCGCCAGCCGTCGACCGGGATGCGCAGGGAGACCAGCGTGCGCCGCAGGCAGTCGGGGCGGTCATCGGCACGGACATCGGCACGGACATCGGCACGGGCATCGCTGGCGGCGACATGGGCGCAGCTGCGGTCCTGCCAGAGCCAGCCGCGGAAGTCGCGGTCCGGTCGGGCGAGGCGGTCGAGCCGGTCGACCTGATCCGCGTCGGTCGGGAAGGCGGCGAACTGGCCGCGCCCGGGCTCGATCAGCTCCAGCGGCGCCAGCCAGCGCTGCGTGGTGGCGCCGTCCTGCAGCACGATCTGCAGGCGGTGGACGCCATCCAGGTCGGTCTGACCCCGCAGTCGCCCTTGCGCCAGCCCCATCGGCAGGCGCAGCACGGCATAGACGAAGGCCCCGGCGCTGGCCCGACGGCCGACGCCCGGGCACCACTCGGTGCCATCGGCCAGACGCAGCGTGCAGCCGACCATCTCGACCGCGCGTTCGGCCTTGGCCTCGTCGTCGAAATCGATCGCGCCGAGCGGCAGGCGCAGCGGCACGCTGCCCCGGTCGTCATCGGACGGGCGGTCCAGGTTCAGCAGCACCAGCTCGCCGCTGGGATGGCGCAGGCGTTCGGCGACGACGTCGAGCTGGCCGCGAAAGCCGGCCTCGTAGGCGCGCTGCAGGCGCAGCTTCTCGTCGGTCAGCAGCTGCAGCACCAGCGCCGCGCTGCCGACCAGCAGCGCCACGAACACCAGCCGCAGCAGCGTGCGGCGCAGGAAGGCGGCGGCGGGCAGCCGCGGCAGGTTCAGCGTGGGGAGGTCCAACGGAACCCCCGCATCGGCACGTTCTCGATGCCGTCGAAGGCCGGGTCGATCTCGCGCAGCGCATCGCGGATGGTGGCCACGTGCTTGCGCACGTTGTCCTTGTTGCGCCCGCTCTTGACGACGTCGAACAGCTGGTCGTAGCCAACCACGTCGCCGCGATGTTCCAGCAGCGTGGCGAGGATGCGCTGGGCCGTCAGCGGCAGGTTCAGGCGCTGGCCGCGCCAGGTGGGATTGCGCTGGCGCAGCGGGTCGATCTGCGGGTCGACCTGGGGATCGACCGGTGCCGCGAGCGGGTCGTGGCGGCCATCGGCCCGGCTGGTCTGACGCAGCAGTTCGAGCACGGTCTCGATGAATTCGACCTCGTCGAACTGCGTCTTCTGCAGGTAGTCCCAGGCGTCCAGCGCCTTCATGATCGAGCGGTAGACCGCCGCCGGCATGGCGCTGACGACCAGCACCGGCGTGCCCAGGCCGCGCTTGTTGAGCAGGTTGATCAGGGCGATGCCGGCATGGCGTTCGCGGCCGAGTTCGAGGTCGAGCGTGACCAGGTCGAAGCGTTCGGCGGACAGGCCGGCCTCGGCGCTGTCGCGGTCGGCGTAGGACACGATCCGCGCATCGGGCCGGGCGGCCCGCAGCCAGCCGATCAGCTGGTCGCGCGTGGGCGGGTCGTCCTCGACGACGGCGATGCAGGGGACGGGCGGGCTCATCGCGCCATTCTGCAGGGCGGCAACGGGGCATCGACGCGGCTGGCGCGGAAGAAATCTTCCGGGCGACGGCGGTGCTTGCACCCGCCGACGGCATGGCCTGCGCCGGGGGTACGGGCCGACAGTGAGGTCACCCCTCACCCACCGGCAGAAAGCCATGGACACCAGCGAACGCCCCCATCACGACGACAACGCCGACAGCGCCAGCCCCGTCACCCCCACGCGTCATCCCGACATCCGGAGCCTGGGCGACGCGGCCCTGCCGTGGATGCGTCGCGCCGCCCTGCCGCTGGCCGTGCTGGTCGCCCTGGGCGGCGGCGGGCTGTGGCTGTCGAAGCAGCGCACCGAGATCCTGCGAGGCGAACGCCTGGTGCGGACCAACACGTTCAGCGGCGGCGCGGACGTGCTGGCCAGCGGCACGGCCTGGGTGCTGCCGGGCCTGCATCAGGCGCGGCGACTGCCGGCGCGCGATCTGACGATCACCGCCAGCAAGCTGGCCCGGCACGACAGCCCGCAGGCGCTGCAGACGGTCGAAGGCCTGTCGGTCGGCCTGGAGGTGACGCTGCGGCTGGGCCTGGACGAACAGCGGCTGGTGGCGCTGGCGCGCACGCTGCCCGACGCGATCGGCGCCGACCTGGTCGAGCCGCAGCTCGCCGGGATCCTCTACCAGGAGGTGTCGCAACGCACGGTGCGCGAGCTGTTCAGCAGCCAGCGCGCCGACATCCAGAAGCGCGTGTCGGAGACGATGCGCGAGCGGCTGGCCGTCGAAGGACTGGTGCTGAAGGACCTGCAGTTCGGTGCCGTCGACCTGCCGGACGAGTACCGCAAGGGCCTCGACGCGCTGCTGACCGAAGGGCTGGCCAGCGACAAGATGCGCTTCACGCTGGAGTTGCGCGAGAAGCAGGTGCGCGAGACGGCCTTGCGCGCCAGCGCCGAACGCGAGCGCCGCGAGATCGAGGCCGACGCATCGGCGCGCGAGCAGGTCATCGCCGCGCGGGCTCAGGAAGAGGCGATGAAACACGTGCTGCCCTTCAAGCAGCGCCAGATCGAGCAGCGCCAGCTGGAGGCCGAGGCCGAGCGGCAGTCGCGCGTCAAGCTGGCCGAAGGCGCCGCGCAGGCCCGCCGCATCGAGGCCGAGGGCGAGGCCGCCGCACGCCAGAAGCTGGCCGACGCCGAGGCCTACCGCGCCGCGCAGCTGGGTCAGGTCGGCGCAGCGCAGATGGCGCGCGAAGGCCAGCTGCTGAGCCGTCACCCGCTGCTGGTGCAGAAGGCGCTGATCGACAAGCTGGCCGACAAGGTGCAGGTCATCGTGGCGCCGCCGGGAACGTCGGGCCAGCTGTTCGCCAACCTCACCGGCCCGACCCCGTCGGCCGAGTCGAATCCGGACACGTCCGGCCAGCAGGAGTGATGGCATGACGCGCCTGATCCCTCGGCTCGAACCCGCGTTGACCCGCACGCTCTGTGTCGCCCTCGTCGCGGTGACGGCCGCGCTGACCAGCGTGGTGGCCTGCGCCAGCCCGGTCACCGGTCTGGTGGTCGTCGACCAGGCCGCCTTGCGCGCCGCTCCGCGCGACAGCGCGCCCCTGCACCTGCCGCTGTGGCGCGGCGAGGCGATGGAGTTGCGCGGCGCCAGCGGCGACTGGGTGCAGGTCTGGGACCCGCAACGCGAACGTGGCGGCTACCTGCGCGCCACCCAGGTGATATCGCTTCCGACCGGCCCGGAGGCGGTACCGGAGCTGGCCGCGCAGCTGCGCCTGCTGCGCCAGTTGCCCGGTTCGGAAGCACTTGGCATCGGCCTGGCCGCCGCACTGATCGAACGGGCGCCAGCGCCCTGGCTGGCGTCGCCGGCGGGTGCCGAGATGCTCGACACGCTGGTGTTGCTCAACGAACGTCTGGCGCAGCGGGTGCAGACGGCCGCCAGCGGCGCGCAGCAGACCGCTGCGGCGGCCCATGCCGAGGTCGCGCAGCGCTACGGCTTCGCGCTGCGTTCGGTGCCCCGGGCCGACGGCGGACTGCAACCCTGCCCCGCCGTGCAGCCGGCCGTGCTGCTGCGTGGTCATCCGGCCGCCACGCCGGCCCAGCAGGCGCGCGCCGCGCTGTCGCTGACCCGCAGCGACTGCCTGCCGGCCGACGCGTTGCCGTCGCAGCGGCGGGCCTTGCTGGAGCAGCAGGTCGCCTGGCTCGACAGCCTGTCGCCGACGGCGCTGGCCCCGGTGGATCGCAACCGTCTGCTGCTGCGCCGCGCCAGCGTGCTGGCCAGCCTGTCCTTCCTGCAACGCGACGGCACCGAGCGCGCCACCGCCACACTGGCCTTCGCGGCCTGGAGCCAGCTGATCGCGCTGGAACTGTCGCCCGACGAGGCGCCGGCCGTGCGCGACGCCGCACTGCGCCTGAGCCCCGCGCGCTGGCTGCTGCAACCGGCCGTGGACGCCGTGCAGCTTGGCCGCTTCGAGCTGCGCCTGCAGGACGGCGGCCCCGGCGAGACCTGCCTCGTGCTCCGCCATGCGGACGCGCCGGACACATCACGGCGATGCAGCCACGGCCGCATCCACCTGAACAGCGCCCGCCTGTCACCCGATGGCAGCGTCGTCGTGCTGGGCGTGCAGCCGCTGGACGGCTGGACCGAACTCTGGCGGCTGGACGCCAACGGGCGTCTGGACGTCCTGCCCCCGAGCGGCGAATCGCCGGGCCTGGGCGCCGTCGAATGGGCTGGCTGGGTGCCGTCCAAGGGTGGCAAGGACCGGCCACAGATGCTGATCGCCCGCGAAGCCGACGCGGGCGGCCGTCAGCTGCGGCGCTTCGAGATCTACGACACCGACCTGCTTCAGGCCACGCGCTGGGTGGCGGAGCCCGGCCAGCTGTCGACCTTCCAGCGCAGCTCGGACGCCGCCTGGCGCGGCAATTCGACGATTGCCCGATGAAGTCGGCCACGAAAAAAAACAGGCCCACCGGTGAGGGTGGGCCTGCAGGCGTTCTGAAGGGAACGAAAAGTGGTACCGAACGTCCGGATCGAAGCAGTCTGTGATCTTTTCTGGTGTGACTGCGGAGATCGCTGGCGCCGGGACTCCATGGCCGTGTGACAGCTGTTGGTCCACACTTTAGGGGGGGTTACCCCCCATCGGCATCCCCACGAAGGTGGAGCCTGGCCGGTGAATTTGTCACAGCTTTTGGGCCTCAACGGCTCAAACCCACCGATCCTGGTTGTTGTCGAGCCGTTGTCGACAACTGATTCACGCCATCGCCATGTCGGGTGACCGACTTGTTTGGGTGGCCCCCAGGAAGCGGAACGCCAGTTCGGGCTGACGGCCGCTCATCAGTTCGGCCAGCGCGAGGCCGGACCCTGCGCCGTGGGTCCAGCCCAGCGTGCCGTGGCCGGCGTTGACCCACAGGCCGGGCAGTCGGGTGCGGCCGATCAGCGGGATGTTGTCGGGCGTGCTCGGGCGCAGGCCGGTCCAGTAGGACGGCTCGCTCGCGTCGACGACACCGGGGAACAGCTCCTCGACACGCCGGGTCAGCGCGGCGCAGCGGGCTCGGGCGGTCTTGCTGTCCAGGCTCGTGTCGTAGCCGGCCAGCTCGGCGGTGCCGGCCACGCGCAAGTGGTCGCCCAGGCGCGAGATGGCGATCTTGCGGCTGTCGTCGAGCAGGCTGACGACGCTGGCGCGGCTCGGGTCGCGCAGCTTGAAGGTCGCCGAGTAGCCCTTGGCCGGGTAGATGTTGAGGTGGATGCCCAGCGGGCGCAGCAGCGGCGCGCTGTAGGAACCCATCGCGACGACCACGGCATCGCCGCGCAGCGTGCGGCATTCGCCGGTGACGTTGTCGCGCACCCGCACGCCGTTGACCGCCCCGCCCGGACCCTGTTCGAGCCCGAGCACGTCGTGCTGCCAATGCGCGTGCAGGCCGCGTGCAATGGCCAGTCGGGCCAGTTCCTGGGTGAAGACGCGGGCGTCGCCCGATTCGTCGCTGCGGGTGTAGGTGCCGCCGAAGATGCGGTCGCCGTACGCCGCCAGCGCCGGCTCGATGGCCAGCACGCCGGCGCGGTCGAGCACCTGGCGATCGACGCCGTGGCGGCGCATCAGCGCGGCGGCGGCGGCGCCGGCATCGAGGTCGGCCTGTGACGAGAAGAAGTGCAGGATGCCGCGTTCGAGCCGGTCGTAGCGGATGCCCGTCGACGCGACGACCTGCTTGAGCGCCTGGTGGCTGTAGCGCCCCAGCGCGACGAGTTGCGCGACGTTGCGCTCGAAGGCGGCGTCGTGGCACTGCGTCAGGAAGGACAGGCCCCAGCGCCACTGGTGCGGGTCCAGCCGGGGGCGGAACAGCAGCGGCGAGTCGTCGCGCAGCAGCCATTTCGCGACCTTCAGCGGGGCGTCGGCGCTGGCCCAGGGTTCGCAGAAGCTGACCGAGATCTGCGCGCCGTTGGCGAACGAGGTCTCGAGCGCCGCATCGGGCTGCCGGTCGACCATCGTGACGGTGTGGCCGCGCTCGATCAGGTGCCACGCGGTGCTCGTGCCGATGATGCCGGCTCCCAGGACGATCACGTGCATGCTGGACTCCTTGCGGCCACGCGGCCGTCTGCTGGATGGCGACGCCCTTCGCGCCGTGAGCGGCATCTTGCGGGCTGACCCGTGATTCGAGAAGCGATATGAATATTCATCACGATTCATTAGCCGATCTGATGAAATGGCGGTCATGGAACCGCTCGATCCCGCCGCACTGGATGCCCTGATCGCCCTGGTCGACGAGGGCAGCTTCGACGCCGCCGCGCGCCGGCTGGCCGTGACGCAGAGCGCCGTCTCGCAGCGGCTGCGCGCGCTGGAAACGCGCGTCGGCCAGCCGCTGGTGGTGCGCTCGCGGCCGCTGCGGCTGACCGCCTCGGGCCAGGTGCTGCTGCGCCATGCCCGCCAGGTGCAGGCGCTGCAGGCCGACCTGGACCGCGAACTCGGCGAGCAGGGCCGCACCCACGAGCGGGTGCCGATTGCCGTCAACGCCGACAGCCTCGCGACCTGGGTGCTGCCGGCTCTGCAGCCGCTGGTCGACGAGGGCGTGTCGCTGGAGCTGATCGTCGACGACCAGGACTTCACCCATGAATGGCTGCGACAGGGCCAGGTGCTGGGTTGCGTGACGACGCTGGACGAGGCGCTGCGGGCCTGCCGCGTCAGCCCGCTCGGGGTGATGCACTACGTCGCGGTCGCCAGTCCGGGCTTCCTCGCGCGCCAGTTGCCCGACGGCCTGCACCGCGGCAACTTCGCGCAGGTGCCATTCGTGGTCTTCAACCGCAAGGACGACGTGCAGGCGCAGTGGGTCGCCAAGGCCTTCGGCGTGCGCCAGCCGCGTCTGGTGCAGCGCCATGTGCCGTCGCCCGAGGCCTACGTGCGCGCGGTCGCCGCCGGCTGGGGCATCGGCGTGGCGGCCTGGGAACTCGTGCGGACCGCCGTCGAACAGGGCGCGCTGCAGGTGCTGCATCCGCAGGTCAGCGTGGAGGTCGCGCTGCACTGGCACCAGTGGAAGCTGCTGGGCGACGAGGCCGGCGGCACGGGCCGGCCGACGCTGCTCGACCGCATCGGCGCGGCGCTGGCCCGGGGCGCACCGCGTGACGGATGGCCGGCCGCCGGGCGAGTCGCACGGGCCACGCCCCAGGGCGCCGACTAGGATCAGCCGGCGCATGACCGTCTCCCGCCGCTCGACCCTGCAACGCCTGTCCGCACTGGCGCTGGTGCTGGCCGCCGGCCGTCTGCGCTCGACCGAGGCGGCGTTGCCGCGCCTGCCGCCCTGGCGTGCGCGCTTCGATGACGACCCGTTCACGCTCGGCATCGCCAGCGGCCAGCCGCGGCCGGATTCGGTCGTGCTGTGGACCCGCCTGGCGCCGCAACCCCATGCGCCCGCTGGCGGCATGGCGCCGGTGCCGGTGCCGCTGCGCTGGGAAGTCGCCGATGACGAGGGCTTCGGCCGCGTCGTCCGGCGCGGCGAGGTGATCGCCCACCCGGACGCCTGCCACAGCGTGCGCGTGCCGGTGCAGGGCCTGGCGCCCGGCCGCATCTACCACTACCGCTTCCTGCTCGACGCGGCCGTCAGCCCCGTCGGTCGCACCCGCACGGCCCCCGCACCGAACGCCCTGCCCGACCGCCTGCGGCTGGCGCTGGCGTCCTGCCAGCACTACGAGCAGGGCCGCTTCGTGGCGCACCGCGAGATCGCCCGCAGCGACATCGACCTGGTGCTGTTCGTCGGCGACTACCTCTACGACTCCAGCAACCCGGCCTTCCTGATCCGCCCGCACGAAGGCCCTCCGCCCGTCACGCTGGACCAGTACCGGGCCCGCCACGCCACCTACAAGCTCGATGCGGACCTGCAGGCGGCCCATGCCGCCCACCCGTGGCTGCTGTGCTGGGACGACCACGAGGTCCGCAACGACTACGCCGGCGAACTGGGCGGCGACGCCGACGAGACGCGCCGCTTCCTGGCCATCCGTCAGGCGGCCTACCAGGCCTATTTCGAACACCTGCCGCTGGCGCTGGACCAGCTGCCCGGGCCGGCCGGCATGCGCATGCACGACCGCTGGACGTGGGGACGGCTGGCCGAACTGTGGACGCTGGACGGCCGTCAGCACCGCAGCCCCCAGGTCGGCGCCGACCTCGACTCCCCCGGCGGCCGGCTGGCCAGCGCGGACGACATCGCCCGCGCCGATCCGGCCCGCACGCTGCTGGGTGCCGCCCAGGAACGCTGGCTGCAGGACGGTCTGGCGAACAGTCAGCGGCGCTGGAAACTGATCGCCCAGGGCACGCAGATGAGCAGCAGCGCCCTCTCGCTGGCAGGGCGGCGCCTGGTGTCGACCGACGGCTGGGACGGCTACCCCGCTGCGCGCGAGCGGCTGCTGCGGCATGTGGCGCAACACCGCATCGACGACGTCGTCGTGCTCGGTGGCGATGTCCACCGCCACGTCGCCGCCAACCTGCGGGTCCGCCCGAACGACGACCGCTCGCCGGTGGTCGCCAGCGAGTTCGTGACCACATCGATCACGACGCGCGGCCTACCCAATCCCCTAAACGACCTGATCCGTGAAAGCAACACAGACATCGTGCACGCTCGTAGTGATGAGAGGGGATACGCGCGTGTGGAGCTCAGTAACCGCTCGCTACACTTCGTTGCACGGGCGACGACTTTCCCCGTACGCGATCAGGCGAAACTGAGGACTCAGGTCCGGTTCACAATTGAAACGGGCCGGGCCGGACCCCAGAGGGACGATTCGAACGAAGCGCCCTTTGCCGCCTGAAGACAGCGGCCGGTTGTCGTCCAGCCAGCCCGGTCGGACCAGACAACGACCGGGATCGTGTTCCGTGAGGCTCGACGCACAGGGCCAGGGAGTAACGTCATGAGCGCCTGGATGGCATGGACCCAATGGTTCAAACGCAAGGAAACCGTGAGGACCGCTGCCGGCCGCAAGCGCCGCGTGCCGGACTTCGCGGACTACGGCACGGCCTTCGGTCTGGACCTGAGCATGACGCCGGAACCGCAGCCGACCCTCGCCAAGACGGTCGATGCGCCGACCGCAGCGGCGGTGCCGTCGGTGCCGGTGCCCGCACCGGTCCGCTGAGACCCTCCGCTCCCGGAATGAACAAGGCCCGCAGTCGCGGGCCTTGTCGCATCTGGCGCTGCAATCGATTCAGCGCACGATCAGCAGCGGCACCTTGCAGCCGGCCAGCACGCGCGTGGTGACCGAACCCATCACCAGCCCGGCCAGTTCGGAGTGGCCGTGCGAGCCCATCATGACGAGGTCGAACTTGCCTTCCTCGGCGGTCCGGGCGATGACGTCGGCGACATGGCCGGTCTTGCTCAGGAAGGTCGCCTGGATGCGCTGGCCGTCCAGGAAGGTCCGCAGCGGCTTGAACACCTTCTCGCCCTCGTCGGCGTAGTAGGCGTGCAGCAGCTCGCGGTCCAGCACGGCGGCGGCGCGCGGCGGGATCGTCGGGACGACGGTCAGCACGGTGTAGGTGTGCGACGCGCCGAGCCATTCCTCGTGCGCGGTCCAGTAGGCGACCATGCGGCGAGTGAACTCGCTGCCGTCGACGGCGACCAGGATCTTCATGAACAGGCTCCTTGTTGGCAGATCGGGACCAGTTTGGCACCGGCCCCGGCGGTTCCCGTGATGTTCGTCAAGTTCAGGTGCCGATCCGGATCCGTGGAACCCACGATGGACGGATCGGTCAGGCGCCGTCCTTGCCGTGGCATTGCTTGAACTTGCGCCCGCTGCCGCATGGACAGGGGTCGTTGCGGCCGACCTTGGGCTGTTCACGGCGCACCGTCTCGACCTTGACGCGGGCCGCGCGGGCCAGGTCGGCCAGCTCGACGACGTTGCCGACGAGGTCGTCGATCGCCGCGTCCAGCGAGGTCAGCGGATGCTCCTGGTCCAGCGCCTGCGACTCCGCGCGCTCGTCGTCGCTCTGTTCGGGCAGGTGGCGCCAGAGGCAGGCGAGCAGGTCGGGGATTTCGGGCAGGCCGAGCGACTCGAGGTCGTGGAAGTGTTCCAGCGCATGTTCGAAGCCGATGACCCACGGCGCCAGCGCGGCGGTCATGGCGTCCTGACCCTTGAGCGGCTTGCCATCGTCGTCCAGCGGCTGCATGACCAGCGGGTCGAACCAGCCGTCGATCAGGCCCTGGGCCAGCGCGCCGTGGCGGCGCATGACCAGTTGCAGCAGGCGCTCGTGCTTGGCGGCATGCCAGCCGGGCGTGTCGGGCGTCAGCACCGTGCCGGCCGGCGCGTCGGGCTCGGCCGTCTCGCCGGCACCCAGCAGGTTCCAGTCGAACGCGGGCGACAGCCACTGGGCCGGGTCGATCACGCGGGGTTGCGCCAGCACACCGCACAGGTAGCCGTCGAGCATGACCACGTCCAGCGCCTCCAGGGGCTCCGGGATCGCGGCCAGCAGGTCATCGAGTTCGCCGATCTCGGCGTCGGTCAGGTCGGCAATCGCGGCCATGGGTGCTCTCCAGCTCTCCAGAAAACGGGCATTGTGCCGGCGCTAGGATGCCGCCCCATGGGACACCGACTCACACAGATCAGCACCCGCACGGGTGACGACGGCAGCACCGGCCTGGGCGACGGCCAGCGCGTGCCAAAGAACCACCTGCGCATCGCCGCGATGGGCGATGTCGACGAGCTCAACTCGCAACTGGGCGTGCTGCTGGCCGAGCCGCTGCCCGACGATGTGCGCGAACTGCTGGTCGTCATCCAGCACGAGCTCTTCAACCTCGGCGGCGAGCTGTCCATCCCGGGCTACACGCTGCTGAAGGTCGAGGCTGTCGTCCGTCTGGACGAGGCCCTGGCGCACTACAACGCCCAGCTGCCGCGGCTGCAGGAATTCATCCTGCCGGCCGGCACCCGCAGCGCGGCGCTGGCGCATGTCGCCCGCACGATCGCGCGGCGGGCCGAACGGGGGGTCGTTGCGCTGGCGGGCGTGGAAGCGGTCAACGAGGCGCCGCGCCACTACCTCAATCGGCTGTCGGACCTGCTGTTCGTGCTGGCCCGCGTGCTCAACCGTGCCAACCTTGACGGGCTGGGCGGCGACGACGTCTATTGGCGCAGCGAGCGGCTGGCGAAGGACCAGGCCGACTCGTCAGGCGCCGACGCTGACCCGGCTCAATAACTGACCTTGCCGGTCGCGACGTCGACCCGCACGGATTCACGACCGGACGCCGCGACGGCAGCGCGCGCGAACTGCGCGGCCCAGGCGGCATCGGCGAACTGCTCGGGTCCGCCGGTGGCCGCCAGCGCCAGCAGCTTGTCGGCCACCAGCACCTTGCCGGAGGCGCGCAGCGGCTCGCAGTCGAGCGCGATGAACTGCTCGTCGAGCCAGCGGCGCGCATCGAGCGCGTCCAGGCCACCTTCGGTGTTCAGGCTCACCTGCTCGCGTTCGGACCAGCTGACGGTGACGTGGGGCATGTCGGTTTCTCCGCTATCGGGTTGATCGGGTCGATGCTAGCGGGGCGCCGACGACACGATCAACCGGCAGATCAACCGATGGCGTCCTGGAGCCGCCTCAACCGCGTTGCGCCCGCACCGCGTCGGACAGGGTCTGCAGCACGGCGGCCGAGTCGTCCCAGCCGATGCAGGCATCGGTGATGCTCTGGCCATAGGCCAGCGCGGCCGGGTTGTCCTGGCCCGGGTTGAACTTCTGCGCGCCGCCGACGAGGTGGCTCTCGACCATCACGCCGAAGATCGATCGGCTGCCGCCGGCCATCTGCGCGGCAATGTCGCGGGCGACGTCGATCTGGCGCTGGTGCTGCTTGCTGCTGTTGGCGTGGCTGCAGTCGACCATCAGGCGCTGTTCGAGCTTGGCGGCGCCCAGGTCGGCACAGGCGGCGGCGACGTTGGCGGCGTCGTAGTTCGGCGCCTTGCCGCCGCGCAGGATGACGTGGCAGTCGGCATTGCCGCGGGTCTCGACGATCGACACCTGGCCGTTCTTGTGGACCGACAGGAAATGGTGCGGACGGGCCGCCGCCTGGATCGCGTCGGTGGCGATCTTGATGTTGCCGTCGGTGCCGTTCTTGAAGCCGATCGGCGCCGACAGGCCCGAGGCGAGCTCGCGGTGCACCTGGCTCTCGGTCGTGCGCGCACCGATGGCGCCCCAGCTGATCAGGTCACCGATGTACTGCGGGCTGATGGTGTCGAGGAACTCGCTGCCGGCGGGCATGCCCAGCCGGTTGATGTCGACCAGCAGCTGGCGCGCGATGCGCAGGCCCTCGTCGATGCGGAAGCTGCCATCCAGGTACGGGTCGTTGATCAGACCCTTCCAGCCGACCGTCGTGCGCGGCTTCTCGAAGTAGACGCGCATGACGATCTCGAGCGTGTCGGCGTGCTGTTCGCGCAGCGGCAGCAGGCGGCGGGCGTAGTCGAGCGCGGCGGCCGGGTCGTGGATCGAGCACGGGCCGATCACCACGAGCAGGCGGTCGTCGCGGCCATGCAGGATGTCGCGGATCTTCTGGCGCGTGCCGGAGACCAGGCCCTCCACGGCGGTGCCGCGGATCGGGAAGAAGCGGATCAGGTGCTCGGGCGGCGGCAGCGGGGTCACGTCAACAATCCTTTCGTCATCGGTCTGCGAGGTCTTGTCGATCGGGGCCTGCCAGCGTTGGGCGGCTTGGTCGTGCGGAGCGGTCATGGTCGGGTCCTGTGATGACGAGGTCGAAGGAGGGAAGCAGGAGGAATTCAAGGGGCAAAAAAAAACCGCCGGGCTATCCGGCGGTTCTTGATCGGTCTGTCGCTGCTCTGCGCGTGCGTTCAGGCCTCTCCTCCGCCGGTGCGGTGCGAGAACCAAAAGTACGCAAAGAAAAACGAGTACCGAGACATGCAAAAGACTTTAGCACGCGGATCCTGACGACCCGCCTACGTGATGACCCGAGGGTGGCGAGAAAGCCGCAACGGCCGGGAAGGCCGATCAACACGGGCTTCCTGGCCGTGTCGTCGACTCAGCCGGTGCCGCCGACGGTGATGCCGTCGATGCGCAGCGTCGGCTGGCCGACGCCCACCGGCACGCTCTGGCCTTCCTTGCCGCAAGTGCCCACGCCGGGGTCGAGCGCGAGGTCGTTGCCGATCATCGAGACGCGGTTCATCGCGTCCGGGCCATTGCCGATCAGCGTCGCGCCCTTGACCGGGTACAGCAGCTTGCCCTTCTCGACCCACCACGCCTCGCTGGCCGAGAACACGAACTTGCCGCTGGTGATGTCGACCTGGCCGCCGCCAAAGTTGCTGGCGTAGAGGCCGCGGTCGATGCTGGCGATGATCTCCTCGGGCGTCTTGTCGCCCGGCAGCATGTAGGTGTTGGTCATGCGCGGCATCGGCACGTGGGCGTAGCTCTCGCGGCGGCCGTTGCCGGTCGGGGCAACCTTCATCAGGCGCGCGTTGGTGGCGTCCTGGATGTAGCCCTTGAGGATGCCGTCCTCGATCAGCACGTTGCGCTGCGAGGCATGGCCCTCGTCGTCGATGTTGAGCGAACCGCGCCGGTCGGCCAGCGTGCCGTCGTCCAGCACGGTCACGCCCTTGGCGGCGACCCGTTGGCCGATGCGGCCGGAGAAGGTGCTCGAACCCTTGCGGTTGAAGTCGCCTTCCAGACCGTGGCCGACCGCCTCGTGCAGCAGGATGCCCGGCCAGCCCGAACCCAGCACGACGGTCATCTCGCCGGCCGGTGCGGCCTGGCTGTCGAGGTTGGTCAGCGCCGCATGCACGGCCTGGTCAACGTAGCGGGCGATGACGTCGTCCTGGAAATGGCCCATGCCGAAGCGGCCACCGCCGCCGGCCGACCCGATCTCGCGGCGGCCGCCCTGTTCGGCGATCACGGTGACCGACAGGCGCACCAGCGGGCGGATGTCGGCGGCCAGCGTGCCGTCGGCGCGGGCGATCAGCACGACGTCGTATTCGCCGGCCAGTCCGGCCATCACCTGCACCACGCGCGGATCCTTGGCGCGCGCCAGGCGCTCGACCCGTTCGAGCAGCGCGACCTTGGCGGCGCTGTCGAGCGTGGCGATCGGGTCCATGCCCGGGTAGAGGCTGCGGCTGGCCGCGACCTGCTGCGGCGTGTCGACCTTGACCCGCCGGCTCTGCCCGGCCGCCGCGATGCTGCGCACGGTGCGGGCGGCGTCCAGCAGGGCGGCCTCGGAGATGTCGTCGGAGTAGGCGAACGCCGTCTTCTCGCCGGCCACCGCGCGCACGCCCACGCCCTGATCGATGCTGAAGCTGCCGCTCTTGACGATGCCTTCCTCCAGGCTCCAGCCCTCGCTGCGGGTGTACTGGAAGTAGAGGTCGGCGTCATCGACCTTGTGCGCCGAGATCGTGTTGAGCGCCTGCCGCAGATGCGCGTTGTTCAGGCCATAGGGCTCGAGCAGCAGCTGGCGGGCGATGACGAGGCGTTCGAGGGTGGGTTCGCGGGAAATCATGAGGCGATTCTAGGCAGCGGGTGAAAGGCCTTCGGACAAAGAAAAACCCCACGGCGGGGCCGTGGGGTTGAGCGCGGGGTGATCGTGTGGAAAGTCAGTCTTCGCGCTTGATCCGGGTGGCGATCAGCTGATTGGTCGAGCGGTCGAAGTTGCCCTTGATCTCCAGCTTCATCGTGCCCAGATTGGCCTCGGTCACAGGCGTATCCAGCACCGAGGGGGTGTAGGACACCGTGATCGGATCCGTGTTGCGCTTGGTCACGACGAAGGTGTTGGCCGTCGTGTTGATGGTGCCGATCTCGGAGGCCAGGACGTAGAACTCGCGCTCGTTCTCATTGCTGATCTCGATCTTGGTCGCGACGAGCTGGCCGGACGCATTGATGGTCCCCTTCACCTCGATGACACCGGTCTCGGTCGGAAGCGTTGCGTAGCTCAGGCTGCTGCTGTTGTCGTAGGTGACGCCACTGCTCGCCACCAGCACCTCGACGCCATTGATGACCAGGAGGGTGCTGTTGGTGCCGACGGTGGCCGACTCCACATAGCCCTGGACCTCGACACGCGAGCGGTCACTTCGTTCCAGCGCGCGGCTGCGCTGCGACTTGATCTCGGTGACGACCCAGCCATTCGATGGCCGCGCAGCGGCCGGCGTGATGCGGGCGCGCACGAAGGGGCTTGCGCCCGTCGGCACGGTGACACCGGTGAGATCGACCGCTTCTCCACCAATCTGGTAGTTGCCTGCGGTCCCGGTCAACGGGCCTGCAAGGCGGAACTGGAAGCTGCTGCTCAGGCCGGAAAGGCCTGCGTCGGTCGCCGCCTTGATCTCGATGTAGGTTGCGACCCAGTCGGTGGCGGCAGCCGGCGCAGCGCGCCGCCCGTGAACCTTCACGATCTGGCCGAGGCCGAGTCCCAGCGACGACGACACGCCAGAGGACCGATGGACGAAGGTGTTGGCCGTGACCGAAACGGTCTGGCCCATCAGCGTGATCGAGCCATTGCCGTTCGAATCGAGCGTGGCGGCGGTCACTTCGCCTGCGAGGTCGCTGTGAATCTCGAAGGCCTTGGCCACGCAGACCGGCGTGGCGGCAGACGAGCAGCTGCTGTCGTCGTACGAGACTTCGACCGACATGCCAAGGCGCAAGCGGCTGTCGTCGGAAGCGTCCTCGCCCGAGACAGAGATGCCGCTGTCGTCGTATCGGACCCCGCCGATGACGACCGAGCCGAAGCCGTTCACCGTGCCGGCTGCAGAACCGGTGCCGCCGGCACCGACGCCGCCACCGCCGCCGCAGGCCGCGATCACGGCGGCGGCGAGGCCGGCGAGGGTCAGTTGCAGCAGTCGCCGGGCCGGCGCCACGGAATCGCGAGAGGTGATGGATGTCATGTTCTGGCTCCTGGAAGGGATACGACGAGCGGCGCAGCCGGGTTGCAGTCGGTTCTTGGCCTCGATGTGGGAAATCATCCCATCTTCAGTCCCGGTCGGCAAGGCCTACCTTGTAAGCCAAACTCTCGAAGCTGAACGCCCACCTGGCGCAACAACCGTGACATCTGCCCTGCCTGACCGGCTCATCGCCCACCTCGACATGGACGCGTTCTACGCGTCGGTCGAACTGGCGCGCCGGCCCGGGCTGCGCGGCAAGGCGGTGGTGGTCGGCGGACGCCGTTCCGCGCCAGCCGATGCACCGGAAGGGGCGCCGCTGAAGGACTACGTCGGCCGGGGCGTCGTGACGACCGCGACCTACGAGGCGCGCGCCTTCGGCGTCCACTCGGGCATGGGCCTGATGAAGGCGGCCGTGCTGGCGCCACATGCCGTCCTGCTGCCGGCCGACTTCGACGAGTACCGGCGCGTCTCGCGGCTGTTCAAGGCGGCCGTGGCCGAGCTGGCACCGACCATCGAGGACCGCGGCATCGACGAGATCTACATCGACCTCAGCGACCTGCCCGGCGCGCGCGATCCGGTCGGCCACGACCCGCTCGGCGGCCTGAGGGCGCTGGCGCGCGACCTGAAGAACAACGTGCGCGCGGCGACCGGCCTGAGCTGCTCGATCGGCGTGTCGCCCAACAAGCTGCTGTCGAAGATCGCCAGCGACCTCGACAAGCCCGATGGCCTGACGGTCGTCATGCCCGAGGACATCGCCACGCGGATCTGGCCGCTGCCGGTCGGCCGCATCCACGGCGTCGGCCCGAAGGCCAGCGCGCGGCTGATCGAGCTGGGTGTGCACACGATCGGCGAGCTGGCGCAGAGGCCGCTGGACTGGCTGGTCGAACACTTCGGCGACCACCACGGCGTCTGGCTGCAAGAAGCGGCCCACGGCCGCGACAACCGGCCGGTGGTGCGCGACAGCGAACCGGTGTCGATGAGCCGCGAGACCACCTTCGACCACGACCTGCACCCGCGCAACGACCGCACGCGGCTGTCGGAGATCTTCACGACGCTGTGTCAGCGGGTCGGCGACGACCTGGCGCGCAAGGGCTACGTCGGCCGCACGGTGGGCATCAAGCTGCGCTTCGACGACTTCCGCACGGTCACCCGCGACCTGACGCTGGAGGCGCCGACCGACGACGGTGCGGTGATCCGGGCGGCGGCCGGGCAGTGCCTGAAGCGCATCACGCTGTCGCGGCGGATCCGGCTGCTCGGCGTGAGGGTCGGCAACCTGAGCCGGCCCGGGGCGCTCGCGGCGCCCGCGATCGGCAAGGCCGTGGCACCGAAGGCTGCGAGGAATCCGGCCCGTGCGGCGGATGCGGAACCGGACAAGGCGCCACCGCGCGCGGTGCGCAGCGCCCCGGTCGATGTCTATTCGCTGCCGCTGTTCGACGACGACGGCGCGCAGGCCGCACCGCCGTCCGCTGGCTGAGCGTCCGAGCCGGATGGGCCGTTCGGCAATCGCCACATCCAGATCAGCACCGCCGAGCAACACAGCGCGGGCAGCCAGGGCACGACCGGCATCCGGGTCCAGGCCCAGGCGCTGCCGCCGGCCATCATCACGGCCGCCAGTTGCTTGGCGCGCAGCGGAATGGCACGGTCACGGCGCCAGCCGATGACCATCGGGCCGAAACGGGGGTGATCCAGCAACCAGCGTTCCCAGCGTTCGCTGCCACGCGACCAGCAGGCGGCGGCCAGCAGCACGAACGGCGTCGTCGGCAGCAGCGGCACGACGATCCCGACGATGCCGACGATCAGGCTGATCGCGCCGGCCAGCATCCACAGCGGTCGTCTCATCGCGAGCTCCAGCGGGAGGGTCGGGGGAACGGGGAAAGCGGGAGAGTGGGGAGACGCAGCGTTGGTGCCGGCTGTCCGAATCGAACGGACGACCTTCCGCTTACAAGGCGGGTGCTCTACCAGCTGAGCTAAGCCGGCTGCGTCGCTCTGACATGCAACGGGGCGCGATTCTAGGTCGCACCCCGGTGCCCACTACTTGATGCGCTTGAGCGACGGCCGCGGCGTGCCACCCGGGGCGGGCGGCACGGGATCGTCGTCGCGATCGGACGTGTCGTCGCCCGAAGACCCCGCCGATGCACCCGCGCCATCGCTACCCGGCACGCTGCCCGGCACGCTGGCCAGTCGCAGGCCGACGACCGGCGCCGGCGCGTGGTCCTGCGACTGCGCATGGGCACCGTCCGACGATCCGCCGACCTGCTCGCCGCCGACGATCGGCGTCGATTCGGTCGGCACCGGGAAGGCCATGCCCTGGCCGTTCTCGCGGGCGTAGATCGCGATCACGTGGTCGACCGGCACGATGATGTCCCGCGCCACGCCACCGAACCGCGCCTTGAACTCGACGTAGTCGTTGCCGAGGCTGAGGCCGTTGGTCGCGTCGATGCCGACGTTCAGCACGATCTCGTGGTTCTTCACGTACTCCATCGGCACCTGCACGCTCGCATCGACGTAGACCGCGATGTAGGGCGTGTAGCCGTTGTCCGTGCACCAGTCGTGCAGCGCACGGATCAGGTAGGGCCGGGTCGAGGTGGCCTGGGCGTCAGGCGCGGTCGGGATGGGCATCGTCGCGGCGCCTTCTTACTTGCGCATCACCTTCTCGGACGGCGTCAGCGCCTCGATGTAGGCCGGGCGCGAGAAGATGCGCTCGGCGTACTTCAGCAGCGGCGCCGCGTTCTTCGACAGGTCGATGCCGTAGTAGTCGAGGCGCCACAGCAGCGGCGCGATCGCCACGTCGAGCATCGAGAAGTCGTCGCCCAGCATGAACTTGTTCTTGAGGAAGATCGGCGCGAGCTGGGTCAGGCGGTCGCGGATCTGCGAACGGGCCTTCTCGAGCTGCTTGTCGTTGCCTTTGGGCACGCCACGACCTTCGAGCACGTTGACGTGCGCGAACAGTTCCTTCTCGAAGTTGAAGAGGAACAGGCGCACGCGGGCACGCGCGACCGGGTCACCCGGCATCAGCTGCGGATGCGGGAAACGCTCGTCGATGTACTCGTTGATGATGTGCGATTCGTACAGGATCAGTTCGCGCTCGACGAGGATCGGAACCTCGTTGTACGGGTTCATCAGCGCGATGTCCTCGGGCTTGGCGAACAGGTCGACGTCGCGGATCTCGAAGTCCATGCCCTTCTCGAACAGGACGAAGCGGCAGCGATGCGAATAGGGGCAGGTGGTGCCGGAGTAGAGGACCATCATGGCTGGAGTCGCTCCCAAGAGGACGCACAAAAGAGGCGGGACACAAAAACAAAATCGCGCAGCAACGGTTGCCCGCCACTGCGCGCCGACGCCGGGAGCCTTTCAGGCTCCCTGGCGGTCAGGCCTTCACTTCACATCTTTCCAGAACGCCGCGTTCAGGCGCCAGGCGATGACGGTGAAGATCGACAGGAACAGCAGGACCCAGGCACCCAGCTTGACGCGGGTGGTCTGTGCCGGCTCGCCCATCCACTGCAGGTAGGCCACGAGGTCGGCCACGGTGCTGTCGTACTCGGCAGCGCTCAGCTTGCCGGGCGAGACCTGCTCGAAGCCCTTGAACACGTGAACCTTCTTCTCGTGGTCGTGCGGATCGGCCTGCTCCTCGTACACCGCGCGGCGAACGCCCTGCAGTTCCCACAGCACGTGCGGCATGCCCACGCTCGGGAAGGCCAGGTTGTTCCAGCCGGTCGCCTTGGTGTCGTCGGCGTAGTAGGTGCGCAGGTAGGTGTAGAGGTAGTCGGCACCGGAACCGCCGGAGCCGGCGCGCGAACGCGCGATGACCGTCAGGTCAGGCGGCGTGGCACCGAACCACTCCTTGGCCTGGCGCGGATCGAGGTTGACCTTCATGGTGTCGCCGACCTTCTCGGTGGCGAACATCAGGTTGGTCTTGATCTGCTCCTCGGTCAGGCCGATGTCGCGCATGCGGTTGTAGCGCATGAACGCGGCGGAGTGGCAGTTCAGGCAGTAGTTGACGAACACCTTGGCACCGCGCTGGAGTGCGCCGGTGTCGTGCAGCTTGTCGACGGGGAACTTGTCCCACTCGATCCCGCCGGTGTTGGCGTGGGCAGCCGGCGCCAGCAGGGCGGCGCAGGCGACCAGGGATGCGAGCAAGGCGGCAATACGCTTGATCATGATCGTGATGACTCCGTGCCGACTCAGTGGGCTTCGAACGTGACGCGGTCCGGGACCGGCTTGAACTCGCCGATCTGGCTCCACCACGGCATCAGCAGGAAGAAGCCGAAATAGAACAGCGTGCCGGCCTGGGCGATCAGGGTGCCGATGTCCGACGGCGGCTGGATGCCGAGGTAGCCCAGCACCAGGAAGAACACCACGAAGATGCCGTAGAGCACGCTGTGCCAGCTCGGGCGGTAGCGGATCGACTTGACCGGGCTGTGGTCCAGCCAGGGCAGGAAGAACAGGATGATCACGGCGCCGCCCATCACGACCACGCCCCAGAACTTCGCGTCGAAGGTCTTGAGCAGCGCGATGGCGATCAGGCCGCCGATCAGCACCAGGCCCTTGGCCTTGCCCGACAGGCCGCCCTTGAGCACCGTCAGCACGGCACCGGCGGCGACGATCACGCTCAGCACGTTGACCATCACGTCGGTGGTCGCCCGCAGCATCGAGTAGAACGGCGTGAAGTACCAGACCGGCGCGATGTGCGCAGGCGTCTTCAGCGGGTCGGCCGGGATGAAGTTGTTGTACTCCAGGAAGTAGCCACCCAGCTCCGGCCCGAAGAACACGATCGCCGTGAAGATCATCAGGAAGCCGCCCACGCCCAGGATGTCGTGCACCGTGTAGTAGGGGTGGAAGGGGATGCCGTCCAGCGGGATGCCGCGTTCGTCCTTCTTGGCCTTGATCTCGACGCCGTCGGGGTTGTTCGAACCCACTTCATGCAGCGCGATGATGTGCGCGACCACCAGGCCCAGCAGCACCAGCGGCACCGCGATGACGTGGAAGCTGAAGAAGCGGTTGAGCGTCGCGTCGCTGACGACGTAGTCGCCGCGGATCAGCAGCGCCAGGTCCTGGCCGACGAAGGGCACGGCGGCGAACAGGTTCACGATCACCTGCGCGCCCCAGTAGGACATCTGGCCCCACGGCAGCAGGTAGCCCATGAAGGCTTCGGCCATCAGGCACAGGAAGATCGCGCAACCGAAGATCCACACCAGCTCGCGCGGCTTGCGGTAGCTGCCGTAGATCAGGCCGCGGTACATGTGCAGGTAGACCACGACGAAGAAGGCCGAGGCGCCGGTCGAGTGCATGTAGCGCACCAGCCAGCCCCAGGGGACGTCGCGCATGATGTATTCGACCGAGGCGAACGCCAGCGCCGCGTCGGGCTTGTAGTGCATCACCAGGAAGATGCCGGTGACGATCTGGATGACCAGCACCAGCAGCGCGAGCGAGCCGAAGAAGTACCAGAAGTTGAAGTTCTTCGGTGCGTAGTACTCCGACAGGTGCTCCTTGTAGAGCTTGGATGCCGGGAAGCGGTTGTCGACCCAGGTCAGGAGCTTGAGTGCCGCCGATGCGTCGGCGGGAGCCTCTTTGAATTCAGCCATGTTGTCCTCGGTTCCTCGTCAGGCCTTCTTGTCTTCGCCAATCAGCAGCTTGGTCTCGGACAGGTACATGTGCGGCGGCACCTCGAGGTTGTCCGGCGCGGGCTTGTTCTTGAAGACGCGGCCGGCCAGGTCGAAGGTCGAACCGTGGCAGGGGCACAGGAAGCCGCCGGTCCAGTCGTCGGGCAGCGACGGCTGCGGGCCGGCCTGGAACTTGTCGCTCGGCGAGCAGCCGAGGTGCGAGCAGATGCCGACGACCACGAGGTATTCCGGCTTGATCGAGCGCGCGGTGTTCTTGGCGTAGTCGGGGATCGGGTAGGCCTTGCGGTCCGAGTTCGGATCGGCCAGCTGGCCGTCGAGCTTCGCCAGGGCGTCGATCTGTTCCGGGGTACGACGCACGATCCAGACCGGCTTGCCGCGCCATTCGACCGTCATCTTCTCGCCGGGCTTCAGGCCACCGATGTCGGCCTCGACCGGCGCACCGGCCGCCTTGGCGCGCTCGGACGGAGCAAATGTGCTGACGAAGGGCACCGCAACGGCCACGCCGCCGATCGCACCTGCGCAGCTCGACGCAATCAGCCATGTCCGCTTGGCCTGGTCGACTTGCTGGTCACTCATGTGAGTCCTCGTGGAAAAGTAAACCGGTCTGTTATGGGAGCAACCCGCGATTCTAGTCCACGCCCCGAGGGATTCCCTGACAGCGGCAGTCGCGGAAAACGGGCGCTGCGGCCGGCGGCTGTCAAAAAACGACAGCGCCGCAGCCCCATGTCCGCCCGGTTGACAGCCCCGGCTCCCCGGGAATACTGCACGCCGGGGCGATACCCAAGCGGCATCGCCCTCGAACCCACAACATCTCCGAGGAGCGCGCGATGAGCGTGATGAGCGAATTCAAGGACTTTGCCGTCAAGGGCAACGTGGTCGACCTGGCGGTCGGCGTGATCATCGGCGGCGCGTTCGGCAAGATCGTCGACTCGCTGGTCGGCGACGTGATCATGCCGATCGTCGGCAAGATCTTCGGCGGCCTGGACTTCAGCAACTACTTCATCCCGCTGGCCGGCCAGACCGCCACGACGCTGGCCGAGGCCAAGAAGGCGGGCGCGGTGCTGGCCTACGGCAACTTCATCACCGTGGCGCTGAACTTCGTGATCCTCGCCTTCATCATCTTCATGATGATCAAGCAGATCAACCGCCTGAAGGCCGAACCCGCACCGGCACCGGCCGCTCCGGCCGAACCGGCGCCGCCGGCCGAGGACATCGTGCTGCTGCGCGAGATCCGCGACGCCCTGAAGCGCTGAGCCCGGCTCGGGTCACCCGTGGCCTGCGCGCCACGGGGCAGCAACCCGATACACACCTGACGCGCGCGCACCACGTCGCGACGGGGTCGACTCCTAAGATGCAACGCACCCCGTCGGCGCTGCACCACAACGTCGGCCCCCGGATTGCCGACGTTTGCCAGGTCCGAGGGTCGCCAAGGACCCTGATTGGCCCCGACCCTGCCCACCGGCCTGCGCGCTCCCCTGCCCTTCGACCCGGCGCTGGTCTGCATCGCCGGGCAGTGGCGCCGGCCGCAAGGCCTGCACACGCTGCCGCTGGTCGACCCGTCCACCGGCGCCGAGCTGGGCCGCATCGCCCGGGCCGGCGCCCCGGAAGTCGACGCCGCCGTGCAGGCCGCCCGCTGCGCCTTGCGCGCCGACGAGCCCGGCAGCTGGGCCCAGGCCAGCCCGCACGAACGTGGCCTGTGCCTGCAGCGCATCGCCGCGCTGGTGCGCGAACGGGTCGACGAACTGGCCCGGCTGGAGGCGCTCGACGCCGGCCTGCCGCTGTCACGCGGTCGGGCCGACGCGATGGCGCTGGCGCGACGCCTCGAAGGCTGGGCCGCCCATGTCGGCCAGGCCGGCAGCAGCGCCCAGCCGGCCATGCCGGGACAGACGCTGCTGAGCTGGCGCGAACCGCTCGGCGTCATCGGCCTGATGCTGCCGACGCAAGGCAGCCTGCCGCTGCTGGGCGACTGCGTCGGCGCGGCGCTGGCGGCCGGCAATGCCTGCATCGTCAAGCCGGCCGAGACGGTCGTGCTGAGCGTGCTGGCCTTCGCCCATATCTGCCACGAGGCCGGCCTGCCGGCGGGCACGCTGAACGTCGTGCCCGGCCTGAGCCAGGAGGCCGGTGCGGCGCTGGTCGAACACCCGGGCGTCGCCCACATCACCGTCGCCGGCTCGTCCCAGGCCGCCGCCGCCGTGCGCGCGCTGGCCAGCCGGCATGGCAAGGACCTCACCGTGCTGCAGGTCGGCAGCCTGCCGCACCTGGTGTTCGAGGACGCCGACCTGGACCGCGCCGTGCCGGAGCTGGTCGCCGCCGCCGTCCACCGTTCCGGCCAGAGCCTCGTGCGGCCGACCTGCATCCTGGCGCGGCGCAGCATCCACGCGGCGCTGGTCGAACGGATGGCGCAGCGCTACCGGCAGCTGCGGGTCGGGCCGGCGCTGGCCGACCGGGACCTCGGGCCGATGACCTCGCCGCACCGGCGCGACCAGGTCGAGAGCCAGATCGCCTTCGCCGGCGAGAGCGGCCTGCGGCTGGTGGCCCAGGGCGAGATCGACGACGAGACCGCCGCGCAAGGCGGCTACTGGGTCCGCCCGACCCTGCTGACGCCGTGGACGGCCGCCTGGACCCGCCGCATCGCCGTCGACCCGGCCGGACCGGTGCAGGTGGTGATCCCGTTCGACGACGAGGACGAGGCGCTGGCCCTTGCCCATGCCTGCGAGCAGCTGCGCGGCGCCAGCCTGTGGACCCGCGACGGCGCGCGGCAATGGCGCCTGGCGCACGGGCTGCGCTGCGACCGCATCAGCATCAACGGCGCCGACGATCCCTGCACCTCGACGGCGGCCGGCCAGGCGCCGTCACACGCCAGCTGGGGGCTGGACCTGCGCGAGCGCTACACGCGCGTCAAGTCCATGCGCATCCAGCACGACTAGGCCGGCGGCGCGCCCCGCGACGATCACTTCAGCACGGCCGCCATCGCCCGCGCGGTGGCCTCGACGTTGCCGGTGTTGAGACCGGCCACGCACATGCGCCCGGAGCGCACGAGGTAGACGCCGTGGACCTCGCGCAGCGTGTCGACCTGCGCGGCGCTCAGGCCGGTGTAGCTGAACATGCCGCGCTGGCTGAGGAAGTAGCCGAAGTCGCGGCCCGGCAGCATCTCGCTCAGGACCGCGTGCAGGCGCTGGCGCATCGCCTGGATGCGCACGCGCATCGCGCCGAGTTCATCGGACCACTGCTGCTGCAGCGCCGGGGTGCCGAGCACGCGGGCGACGATGCGCGCGCCGTGGGTCGGCGGGCTGGAGTAGTTCTTGCGCACGGCCATCTGCAGCTGGCCTTCGACCAGCCGGGCCTCCGCCGTCGTCGGGCAGACGACGCTGAGGCCGCCGACACGTTCGCCGTAGAGCGAGAAGCTCTTCGAGAAGCTGTTGGCGACGAAGAACGCCAGGCCCGAATCGGCCAGCGCCCGCAGCGCGAACGCGTCCTCGGGGATGCCGTCGCCGAAACCCTGGTAGGCGATGTCGACGTAGGGCAGCAGCTCACGCTCGACCAGCACGGGGATCAGCTCGCGCCACTGCGCGTCGCTCAGGTCGACGCCGGTCGGGTTGTGGCAGCAGGCGTGCAGCAGCACGATGCTGTGGCGCGGCAGGCCGCGCAGCGTCTCGAGCATCGCCTCGAAGCGCAGGCCCCCGGTGGCCGCGTCGTAGTACGGGTAGGTGTGAACCTGGAAGCCGGCGCCTTCGAACATCGCGCGGTGGTTGTCCCAGGTCGGGTCGCTGACCCAGACGGCCGAGCCGGGGAAGTACTTCTTCAGGAAGTCGCCACCGACCTTCAGGCCGCCCGAGCCGCCCAGCGTCTGCAGCGTGACGACGCGGCCTTCGCGCACCGCCGGGTGGTCGGCGCCGAACAGCAGGTGCTGGACCTGCACGCGGTAGTCGGGCAGGCCGAGCATCGGCAGGTAGGAACGCGGCCCGATGGCCTGCGCCAGCTGCGTCTCGGCCTCGCGCACGGCAGCCATCACCGGCAGGCGGCCGGCATCGTCGAAGTAGATGCCGATGGACAGGTTGATCTTGTCGGCCCGCGGGTCCTTCTGGAAGTTCTCGTTGAGCGTCAGGATGGGATCGCCGGCGTAGGCATCGACGTGTTCGAACATGGCTGGACTCCGGGGCGCGGGTGGGGTGTCGGAAGGGGTGTGTCGGAAAGGCGCGGATTATCGGCGCGCCCCATCGGCCGGAACGCGCAGGCCGAAGTCGGCAAAAACGGACAAGCGCGACACCGCGCAGGCCCTGCGCCCCCTCGATCGCGGGGTCACCCCCCGAGCGTCGCCAGCCCTGGCCTTGACCCTGTCGGCGCGGCGCCAAAAGATGGGCGACCGTTGCGATCTGTAACGGCAGCAACCAGGGATCAGCATGACCACCACGCACCGGGTGGCCTTCGTGGGCTTCACGCCGTTCGAGCACAGCACGCTGGAAAGCTACTTCCGCCTGGCCGCCGCGCGCGACACGGTGAGCTACGTCGTCGGCGTCGACCTGCAGGACTGCGACCTGGTGGTGGCCGATGCGGAGCAGCCGGAGGCCGTGCTGGCCGTGGGCCGTGCCGGGCGCATGCGCGACGCGGTGCTGGTGGGTGGCGCGATCGCGCCGGCCAGCGTCGGCGCCCATCTGGCGCGCCCGATCGACGCGCTGCAGATCCGCCGCGCGCTCGACGCGCTGGCCCAGCGCAACCCGCCGCGCCCGAGCGGCCGGGCGCGCCAGCAGGCGGCCGACAGCCCGCAGCAGGTCGGCGACTTCCGCACCAGCACGGGCTACAGCAACTCGGTGATGGTGGAAGGCGAACTGCGGCTCGACGAGGTGCTGGTCGTCAGCGCCAGCCCGGCCGAACGCAGCGTGCTGGAAGAACTGCTCGGCCGCTGCGGCTATGGCGTCACGACGGCCCGCACGGCCGAGAAGGCGATCGAGCTGAGCGAGAGCCGCAGCTTCGGCTTCGTCTTCCTGGGACTGGGCCAGGACGGCATCGACAGCTACCAGGTCTGCCGCCGCATCCGCCGCCATCCGACCCGGAGCGGCGTCGCGCCGGTGGTCGTCGCGCTGGCCCATCGCAGCGGGGCGGTCGACCGCATCCGGGCGACCTTCGCCGGGTGTGACGCCTACCTGACCACGCCGCTGGACGGCAACGAGCTGATGCGTGTGCTGGCCCAGCATGACCGGACCTTCGAACGGGTCTTCGAGCCGACAGCGCCGATCCCGCAGTAGTCGCAAGCGCGGTGCGCCCGCCGGTCAGCGGCCCTGCCAGGCCGCCAGCAAGGTCGCGCCGAGGATCAGCGCGCCGCCGATCAGCAGCATCGGGCCGAGCGTCTCGCCGGCCCACCAGGCGGCCGACAACGACGCGAACACGACCTCGCAGGGCATCACGACCGACGTGACGTTGGCCGGCAGCCGCGACGCGCCGTACTGCAGCGCCAGGTTCGACAGCAGGAAGGCGAAGGCCAGCCCCAGCGCCGGCACCAGCCAGGCGGCCTGCAACGGTGGCGGCGGCTGCAGGCCCAGCCCGGACAACGCGCCCAGGCCCAGCGAACCGGCGCTGATCACCACCAGCGACACCATCGCGCCGCCGCCGAACATCGCCAGCGCGCGGCCTTCCTCGGGCAGGCCGGCGGCGCGCTTGAGCATCACGTTGTTGAGCGAGAAGCAGAAGCCGCCGGCCAGCGCCAGCAGGTCGGCCAGCAGCGGCATCGCGGCCGGTCGGACCGGCTGGCCGGTCGAGGACTCGTGGCCCGAGGTGATCACCAGCGCGGCGCCGGCCAGCGCCATCGCCACCCGCAGCCAGACCCGCGCGTCGGCACGCTCGTGCAGCAGCCAGCGGGCCAGCATCACCGTCCACAGCGGCGTCAGGTAGAACAGCAGCACGACCCGGCTGACGTCGCCGATCGTCACGCCCCAGTTGAAGCAGAGGTTGGTGCCGCCTGAGGCCAGCGCGATGAGCCACAGGCTGCGTTGGCGCAGCAGCTGGGCCCAGGCGCCCGGCTTCAGCAGGCCGACCACCACGACCGCGAAGCCGTAGATCAGCACAGTGCTCCACAGCGCGTGCAGGCCGGCCGATTGCAGCTGCCGGAACGGCCACCAGGACAGGCCCCAGGTCAGGGCGTTGAACATCAGGGCCAGCACGGCCAGGCCGCTGACGCGGCTCGACGAGGTCATCGCGAAAGGGAGCGCGAGCGGCTCAGTGGCCGTCGCTGCGCGCCACCGACAGCAGGCGCGCCAGCTCCTCGGGGTGCTCGCGCAGGTTGCGCTGATGCCAGCGGCCGATCAGCCACATCGTGCCGGCCACCAGCAGGCCGAAGATGGTGATGGCGCCGAAGGCGGAGAGCCCGCCGCGCGTCATGCCGGTGTAGAAGGCGCCGAGCGCCAGGATGCAGGCCTGCTCGTTGAAGTTCTGCACGGCGATCGAACGGCCGGCGCCCATCAGGTTGTGGCCGCGGTGCTGCAGCAGCGCGTTCATCGGCACGACCAGGAAGCCGCCGAGCCCGCCCAGCAGGATCAGGAAGGGCGCCGCCAACCAGACGTTGTCGATCACGTTCATGCCGACCACCAGCAGGCCCATCGCGATGCCCAGCGAGATCACGCGGGTGGCCTGGTCCAGCTTCATCGCGACCGACGCGACGACCGCCCCGACCGCCGTGCCGACGGCCACCACGCCGACCAGCGACGAGGCCTGCGTGGTCGTGTAGCCCAGCGCCGCCGCCGCCCAGGCCAGCACGATGTAGCGCAGGTTGCCGGAGACGCCCCAGAACAGCGTCGTGGTCGCCAGCGAGATCTGGCCGAGCTTGTCGTTCCAGAGCTTGGCGTTGCAGTCGGAGAAGTCGCGAACCAGCGCCAGCGGCTGGGCCGGGAAGGGCTGCAGCTCGGCGTCGGTGCGCGGGATGTAGAGGTTGAACAGCGCCGCGACGATGTAGAGCGAGACCAGCGAGGCGATCGCCGATTCGGCCGGCGAGTCGATGCCGGTGTTGACGAAGGGCACGTCGACCGTCGTCAGCCACGGCGCGATGTGGGGGCCGACCAGCTGGCCGCCGAGCAGCACGCCCAGGATGATCGAGCTGATCGTCAGGCCCTCGATCCAGCCGTTGGCCTTGACCAGCTGCGACGGCGGCAGCAGCTCGGTCAGGATGCCGTACTTGGCCGGCGAGTAGGCCGCCGCGCCCAGGCCGACCACCGCATAGGACAGCAGCGGGTGCGTGCCGAACAGCATCAGCAGGCAGCCGACCACCTTGATGCTGTTGGAGAAGAACATGACCTTGCCCTTGGGCACCGCGTCCGCGAAGGCTCCGACGAAGGGCGCCAGCACGACATAGAACAACGCGAACATCGGCACCAGCGCGGCCCGTTGCCATTCACCGGCGCCCGAAGTGCGCAGCAGTTCGACCGCGGCGACGAACAGGGCGTTGTCTGCCAGCGAGCTGAAGAACTGCGCTGACATGATGGTGTAGAAGCCTTTTTTCATCCGGCTCAGGTGGGGTGAGCGACTCCTGCCGGACAGCCACTGACGCCAGGACGGGCGGAAGGGCCGGGATGCACCGAGGGTCGCGTTGGACGCGGCGGGGTTATAGCACGGCACCTGTGGCGCCCCGGCCCGATCCACACCCGCCAACAAGGGCCTGTCGCGGGCATCTGCACGGGTCGGCGGGCCGACTCTTTCAGCTCCGGACCGGCTGGCAGAATCTTGGCCATGCCGCGCCCGATCGAAGCCCTGATCCACCCCGATGCCATCGCGCACAACCTGGGCATCGCCCGACAGAAGGCCGGCGACGCGCGGCTCTGGGGCGTCATCAAGGCCAATGCCTACGGGCATGGCATCGAGCGCGTCTGGCCGGCCCTGGCGGTCGCCGACGGCCTGGCCCTGCTGGACTTCGCCGAGGCCCAGCGCGTGCGCGATCTCGGCTGGCGCGGGCCGATCCTGCTGCTCGAAGGCTGCTTCGAGGCGCGCGACCTGGAGCTGTGCTCGCGCCTGAACCTCTGGCACGTGATCCACCACGACGAGCAGATCGCCTGGCTGGCCGCGCACAAGACCCACCAGCCGCACCGCGTCTTCCTGAAGATGAACACCGGCATGAACCGGCTGGGCTACACGCCGCAAGCCTGGCGCGGTGCCTGGGTGCGGCTCAATGCCTTGCCGCAGGTCGACGAGATCTCGCTGGTCACCCACTTCTCGGACGCCGACGGGCCCAAGGGGATCGACGCGGCGGTCGACGCCTTCGTCTCGGTCACGCACGACCTGCCCGGCGAGCGCAGCCTGGGCAACAGCGCGGCAATCCTGCGCCATGCGCACCGGCCCGAAGTCCGCGCCGACTGGGTCCGCAGCGGCATCCTGAGCTACGGCTCGGCGCCCGACTACCCCGAACACGACATCGACCACTGGCAGCTGATCCCGGCGATGACGCTGCGCAGCCGCCTGATCGGCCTGCAGGACCTGCAGCCCGGCGACACCGTCGGCTACGGCAGCACCTACCGTGCCGAACGCGCGATGCGCATCGGCATCGTCGCCTGCGGCTATGCCGACGGCTACCCGCGCCACGCGCCGACCGGCACGCCGGTGCTGGTCGACGGTGTGCGCTGCACGACGGTGGGCCGGGTCTCGATGGACATGCTGGCGGTCGACCTGACGCCGGTGCCGCACGCCGGCATCGGCACCGAGGTCACGCTGTGGGGCCACGGCCCGCACGGCACGCAGCTGCCGATCGACGCGGTCGCGCACCCGGCCGGCACGATCGGCTACGAGCTGATGTGCGCGCTGGCCGCGCGGGTGCCGACACACGTCGCGCCCTTGCCGGCCGGCCTGGCGCCATGAAGCCGGTGCGCATCTCGCCCGACGAGGTGCACCTGTCGGCCATCCGCGCCCAGGGCGCTGGCGGACAGAACGTCAACAAGGTCTCGAACGCCGTCCACCTGCGCTTCGACATCGGCGCCTCCAGCCTGCCCGACGAGGTCAAGGCGCGCATGGTCGCCCTGCCCGACCACCGCATCACGCGCGACGGCGTGGTCGTCATCAAGGCCCAGGAATCGCGCAGCCTGGAGGCCAACCGGGCCGAGGCGCTGGCGCGGCTCGACGAGCTGCTGCAGCGCGCGCTGTTCGTGCCCAAGGACCGCAAGGCGACCCGGCCGACCTTCGGCTCGAAGCAGCGGCGGCTGGAGGGCAAGTCGCACCGCGGCGCGATCAAGTCGGATCGTCGACGGATCGACGGCTGACCCGCCAGGCGGCGCTCGCCGTCAGTGAACCTTCATGTGGCGCGTCGATATTCCTGCGTTCCCACATGACCGCTCGCAGGCCTTGCGCATGACATCGACCTTCACCCGCCGGCGCCGCTCGGCCCCCTCGCTCCGGGCCTGGCTCCGGGCCGGGCTGTTCGCCTCGCTGTTCGCCACGCTGGCGCCGATGACGGTGGCCGCCCAGTCCGTCCCCTCCGGCGACGGGCCGCAGCCGCGTCCGTTGATCCCCGACAGCGCCTGGCTGAGCGGCCGCAATGCCCACCTCGCGCTCGGCCTGGGCACGTTGGCCCTGATCGGCCTGACCGCCGTGACCGCGCCCGACGATGGCGGCGACTGCGAGCAAGGCTGCACCGCCGGCACGACGCCACGCCGGACGTCCGGCACGGCACACACCCGGCTGGGCCGCGCAGCCTCCGTGTTCGCGGCGGCGACGGTGACGACCGGGCTGGTATGGCACTGGAACGACTTCCACCTCGAGGACGGCCTGTCGGATCCGGACAACCAGCACGTGCTGCTGGGCCTGGGCGGCGCGTTGCTGATGATGGCGGCCGTCAACAGGTCGATGCACTCGACCGTGCCGACCCAGCACGCAGGCACGGCGGCTGCAGGTGGCGTGGCGATGGCCGCGGCCATCAAGCTGACTTGGTGAGCGCGATGTCGAGACTTCTCCCCTGGATGGCCCTTTGCCTGGCTCTGCTGACCGCACCGGTGCGGGCACAGGCCCCCGCGCCCGCACCTTCACCCGGGTCCTGGTTCGGCTGGATGCTCACCATCGACCGCCTGAAGGAGATCGAGCCGGTCACCGACCCCGACTGGCGACGCGAATGCGGCGACTGTCACCTGGCCTACCCACCCGGCCTGCTGCCGGCGCGGTCATGGCAGGCGCTGCTGGCACCGGAGGCGCTGGGGGCGCACTTCGGTGTCCATGCGGAACTCGAACCCGCCGTCCGGGAGCGGCTGCTCGAACTGGCCAGCCGGCAGGCGGCCGATCGGTCCTGGCACAAGCGCTCACGCAAGATCGCCGTGGCGACGGCCAGCGGCCCCGCGCCACTGCGGATCTCCGAGGTGCGGACGATCGCGCGGGCCCACACGTCGATCGCCGCCGAGGTGCGTTCGCAGCGGGTCGGCGTGACGTCGATGGCGGCCTGCGAGCAGTGCCATCGCCAGGCCGCCGAAGGCATCTTCGAAGGCGCGGGCGTACGCGTGCCGGAACGAGCACGCTGATCGGCAACGCGGATCGGAAACGCGGGTCACGGCGCCAGACGTCGCGCCCCCGTCGGGCGCGGCCGGCACCGTCACAATCCTGGCCCTATGGCCCGCGACAAGACCCTCTACACCTGCCGCGACTGCGGCGGCACCAGCCCGAAGTGGCTGGGCCAGTGCCCCCATTGCCGGGCCTGGAACACGCTCGACGAAGGCCCGGCCGAACCCGCCGCCGGCGCCGTCCGCAACCGCTTCCAGGGCCTGGCGCGCAGCCTGCCGGTGGCAACGCTGGCCGACATCGAGGCCGCCGAGGTTGCCCGCACCCCCACCGGTCAGGAAGAGCTCGACCGCGTGCTCGGCGGCGGCATCGTGGCCGGCGGCGTGGTGCTGATCGGCGGCGATCCGGGCATCGGCAAGAGCACGCTGCTGCTGCAGGCGGCCGAGGCGCTGTCGCGCCAGATGAAGGTGCTGTACGTGACCGGCGAGGAGTCCGGCGCCCAGGTCGCGCTGCGGGCCGGACGGCTCGGGCTGGAGGGCAGGCACCTGCGCGTGCTGGCCGAGATCGGGCTGGAGAAGATCCTCGCCACGCTGGCCGACGAGCAGCCCGACTTCTGCGTCATCGACTCGATCCAGACGCTCTATTCGGACCAGCTCACCTCGGCGCCCGGCTCGGTCGCCCAGGTGCGCGAATGTGCCGCCCACCTGACCCGCGCGGCCAAGGCCAGCGGCTGCACCACCGTGCTGGTCGGCCATGTGACCAAGGAAGGCGCGCTGGCCGGGCCGCGCGTGCTGGAGCACATCGTCGACACCGTCCTCTACTTCGAGGGCGACACGCACAGCAGCTTCCGGCTGGTGCGCGCGATCAAGAACCGCTTCGGTGCGGTCAACGAGATCGGCGTGTTCGCGATGACCGAACGTGGCCTGAAGGGCGTGGCCAATCCGAGCGCGATCTTCCTGTCGACCCACGGCGAGCCGGTGCCCGGCGCCTGCGTGCTGGTGACGCTCGAAGGCACCCGGCCGATGCTGGTCGAGGTGCAGGCGCTGGTCGACTCCGGCGGCCCGAGCCCGCGGCGCCTGAGCGTCGGCCTGGACCGTGACCGGCTGGCGATGCTGCTGGCCGTGCTGCACCGCCACGCGGGCGTGGCCTGCGCCGATCAGGACGTGTTCGTCAACGCCGTCGGCGGCGTGCGCATCAGCGAGCCTGCCGCCGACCTGGCCGTGCTGCTGGCGATCCAGAGTTCGCTGCGCGGCCGGGCGCTGCCGCGCGGCTTCATCGCCTTCGGCGAGGTCGGCCTGGCCGGCGAGGTGCGGCCGGCACCACGCGGTCAGGAACGTCTGAAGGAAGCCGCCAAGCTCGGCTTCTCGGTCGCGGTCGTGCCCAAGGCGAACGCGCCGAAGAAGCCGATCGAGGGCCTGACCGTCCACCCGGTCGAACGCATCGAACAGGCCATCGAGCTGGCGCGTTCGCTCACCTGAAACCCGCAACCCACTGCCTTGCCGCCATGAAGTTCCCCAAGTCCCGCATGCCCCTCAACGCCTTGCTGGCCGGTGCCGCCGTGATCGTCGGTCTCTGGTTCTACGGCTGGCAGGGCCTGGTCCTGGCGCTGACGCTGATCGTGTTCTGGGCCGTGCTGCAGTTCAACCGCGCCACCCGCGTGCTGCGCAACGCCGGCCAGCGGCCCAAGGGCCTCGTCGACAGCGTCGTGATGACGCAGGCGCGGCTGGAACCCGGCCTGTCGCGGCTGGAGGTGCTGCAGATCACCGGCAGCCTCGGCGAGGCCTTCAACGACCACGACGAGTGGCGCTGGCGCGATGGCGGCGGCAACGAGCTGGTGCTGACCTTCCGGCGCGACGTGCTGGTGCGCTGGGCCGTGGCGCGGGCCGAGGGACCGGACGGGGATCCGGCCAACGAGCCGCCGACCGCCTGATCGCGGGACTCAGGCCGGCGCGACCCAGCCCATGCGGGTGCAGATCGCGCGGGCGGTCTCGAACTCGTCGGTCAGTCGGACCAGCAGCTCGGCGCACTGCTCGGCATCGAAGGTCTCGCCGCCCTGCTCGATCTCCCGGGCCGTCGCGGCCAGCTCGCGCAGGCCGAGATTGGCCGCTGCGCCCTTGAGCTTGTGGCCGGCGGCCTTCAGGCGCGCCACATCGGCCAGCCGCAGCACCTCGAGCAGATCGGCCAGCGTGCCGGACTCGTCGGCCAGGAAACCGCCGAGCAGCGAGCCGTAGCCGCTGACCGACACGGCGACGCAGACCTCGCCGATCGCCTCCAGATCCAGCACCCGTCCGGCATCGCCCTTGCGGAAGCGGCGACGGGGGGCGGCCGGCGGCGTCGGTGCCACCGGCTCCGGGTTCGCTGCCTGGGCCGGGGCGATGGCCGGGATCGGCGCCCGGGCCGGCGGCTCGATGCGGCCGCGCGCGCCGTAGTGCCGCTTGAGCAGTTGCTCGATCTCCTCGACCTGGACCGGCTTGGCGAGGAAGTCGTCCATGCCGGCGTCGAACACGCGCTGGCGCGATTCGGTGAAGGCATCGGCCGTCAGCGCGACGATCCGCGTCCGGGCCGCCTCGCCGTCCAGCGCGCGGATCGCCCGGGTCGCGGCGATGCCGTCCATCACCGGCATGTGGACGTCCATCAGCACCAGGTCGTAACGGTGCGCCCGGACCCGTTCCAGCGCCTGCTGGCCGTCCTCGGCGAAGCTGACCTGGTGGCCCAGCTGGGCCAGCAGCGCGTGGATGAACTTGCGGTTGACGGGATGGTCGTCGGTCACCAGCACGTCCAGCGGCTGGCGGGCGAGCGGGTCATCGACGGACGGGTCTGCCGCAGCGGCCGAGACCGAATCGCGCCAACCCGAATCCGGCACGACCGCTTCGGCGTCATCGGTTGGCGCCTGCGCCAGCCGCATCGGCAGCACCAGCGTGAAGACGCTCCCGGCGCCAGGGCGGCTCTCGACCTGGATGTCGCCGTCCATCATCTGGGCCAGCGAACGCGAGATCTCCAGCCCCAGGCCGGTGCCGCCGTAGCGGCGGTTGATGGTCTCGTCGCCCTGGCTGAAGCGCTGGAACAGGCGCGACAGCGTCTGCGCGTCCATGCCGATGCCGGTGTCGCTGACACGCAGCCGCAGCAGCGGTTCGGGCCGGCCCTGGCGCGCGTCGGCAGCCAGGCAATCGACCACCAGGCTGACCTCGCCACGTTCGGTGAACTTCAGCGCATTGCCGACCAGGTTGAACAGGATCTGCTTGAGCCGCTTGGCGTCGGTGTCGACCCAGCCCGGCACGTCGGCGGCGAGCGTCACATGCCAGCCCAGACCCTTGGCCTGGGCCTGCGGGCTCATCACCGACCGCACGTCGCCGAGCACGCGCTGCAGCGAGGTCGGGGCGGTCGAGATCTCGAGCCGGCCGGACTCCAGCTTGGAGATGTCCAGCACGTCGTTGAGGATGCCCAGAAGATGCTCGCCGGACTCGCGCGCGGTCTGCAGGTAGTCGGCCTGCGTGCTGTCCAGCGACGAGCGCTGCAGCAGCGACAGCATGCCCAGCAGGCCGTTGAACGGCGTGCGCAGTTCGTGGCTCATGTTGGCCAGGAAGGCGCTCTTGGCGCGGCTGGCCTGCTCGGCTTCCAGCCGGGCTTCCTGCAGGTTGACCGCCAAGGCCTCCAGGTGGACACGGCGCTGCTGCAGCGCACGCACCTGGCGCACCACGACGAAGGCGAACAGCAGCGTCAGCAGCGACTGGAACACCGTCAGGCCGATGGCGATGCGGTTCTGCTGGCGCACCGCGTCGTTGCGCGCGGCGACCTGCTCGGCAATGCCGCGGTTGGCCTGCAGCGAGAGTTCGTGGATCGGCCCGCCCAACGGGGCCAGACGCGCTTCCAGGGCGTGCCAGAAGGCGGCGTCGAGCGGCGGCGGCGGGGCATCCGGGCCGATCAGGCGATCGGCCTCCTCGACGAAAGCGTGGACCTGCTGCAGCACCTGCGCCTGCAGCGGCAGCCGCAACAGCATCAGCTCGGTCCGCTCCGGCTCGATCAGGCTGGTGCGGCTGACGAACAGCTCGAAGCGGGTCTGCAGGGCCTCGACCTTGGCCGGTGACGGATCGAAGGCCAGCTCGCGCGTCTGGGCGCGCAGCTTCTCGAACTCGGACTCGACCTGGTAGAAGCTCCACACCAGGTTGTCGCCCTGGTATTGGACCGTGCCATTGAGCAGCGCCAGCGACTGCGACTGCACCCAGGCCACGCCGGCGAAGACCGCCAGCAGCACGCCGGCGAGCAGCGTCGGCCAGCGCCCCAGGCCGTCGCTGCGCAGTCGACCGGTGGCCGGTTCGGCCAGCGCGACGGCGTCGGCGGGACGGTCGGGGATGTCGGGCGGCGGGGCGAACGGGCGACCGGATCGATCGGACGGCATCGTCAAGGCAGATCCCTGCTTGGCCAGGCCTTATTCGATCTCGAGCGTCTTGAGCTGCCAGGCCGAGCGGTTGTAGTAACGCTCCGAGCGCAGGTCCTCGTCGGTGTCGTAGGGATAGACGATGAACAGCGGACCCTTGTCGCGCACCGGCATCGGCTTGTCGTCCATCAGGCGGGCCAGCACGACCGGGAACTTGGTGCCGTCCTCGACCGGCAGCTCGGCCTTGTAGTCGTTCAGCGCGACGGCCTTGATCACCTTGCCCTGCACGCCGGCGGCGGCCAGCACGTCACGCAGCAGCGGACCGGTGAACTTGCGCGGCTCCTTGTACCAGGGCGTCATGGTCGTGAAGGAGTGCTGCGGCAGTGCCGCGAGCATGTCCATCGTGAACTCGAACTTGCCGGGTGCGTTGGTCTTGGAGATCTTGCCGCTGACGGTCAGGACGACCTTGGGCTTGTCCTGGGCATGGACCGCAGGGGCGGTGGCGAGCACGGTGGTGCAGGCGGCCAGGCAGGCGAGCAGATGGCGACGGGAGAAGAGCATGTTTCACACCTCGTACAGGATGGCAACGGAACAGGCCATCGGTTGCAACCGACGCCGGACAGGCTGCGCGCCGCTGTCGGCGCGCCGTTTGCCAGTTTCGGCAGTCGGTGCATTTTCTTGAGGTGCGTGCCAGATGACCACGCTTCCACCGGTCACCGGACCGCCGGGTCCGGCAACTGGTCACGCCGGCATCACCCGAAGTGGCAAATATAGTGATACGGCGCGCCTTCGACGACGATGTCAAAGGACGAATTGCCGGGCACATCGAACGATTGGCCCGGGCCGTAGGTCTGCCACTGGTCGGAGCCGGCCAGCTTGATGCGGCAGGCGCCGGCGACGGTTTCCATCACCTCCGGTGCGCCGGTGTTGAAGGTCAGCGACGACGGCAGGATGACGCCGACGCTCTTCTTCGTGCCGTCGGCCAGCGTGACGCCGTGCGAGACGCACTTGCCGTCGAAGTAGACGTTGGCCTGGGTGCCGACGCTGGCGACGGCGAGTTGCAGGTTGCTCATGGACGTTGTTCCTTGCGGTTCCGGATCAGGCTGCGGCCTTCTTGGCCGGTGCCTTGCGCTTGGCGGCCGGGGCCTTGGCAGCCGGCTGGGCGGCTGCCTTGACCGCCTTGCCGGCGACCTTGGCGGCGGTCTTGCGCGCCGCCTTCGCGTTGGCCGCGATGCGCATGCGCAGCGCGTTCAGCTTGATGAAGCCGGCCGCGTCGGCCTGGTTGTAGGCGCCGCCGTCGTCGTCGAAGGTCGAGATCTTCATGTCGAACAGGCTGTCGGTCGCCGACTCGCGGCCGACGCACATGATCGTGCCCTTGTAGAGCTTGAGCTTGACGTTGCCGTTGACGGTCTGCTGCGACGCGTCGATCAGCACCTGCAGCAGCTCGCGCTCGGGCGCGAACCAGTAGCCGTTGTAGACCATGCGCGCGTAACGCGGCATCAGGTCGTCCTTCAGCGCCAGCACTTCGCGGTCCAGCGTGATCGACTCGATCGCGCGGTGGCCGGCCAGCATGATGGTGCCGCCAGGGGTCTCGTAGCAGCCGCGGCTCTTCATGCCGACGTAGCGGTTCTCGACCTTGTCGAGACGGCCGATGCCGTGCTTGCCGCCGATCTTGTTGAGCGTCTCCAGCACGGTGGCCGGGCTCATCGCGACGCCGTCGATCGCGACGATGTCGCCCTTGACGTAGCTCAGCTCGACGACCTGCGGCTTGGCCGGCGCCTTCTCGGGGCTGACCGTCAGGCGCCACATGTTCTCTTCGGGCGCGAAGTTCGGATCCTCGAGGATGCCGCCCTCGTAGCTGATGTGCAGCAGGTTGGCGTCCATCGAATACGGCGCGCCGCCCTTGCGCTTCTTGAAGTCGACGGGGATCTTGTGCTTGTCGGCGTAGGCCAGCAGCTTCTCGCGCGACAGCAGGTCCCACTCGCGCCACGGGGCGATGACCTTGACGTTGGGCATCAGCGCGTAGGCGCCGAGCTCAAAGCGGACCTGGTCGTTGCCCTTGCCGGTGGCGCCGTGGCTGATGGCGTCGGCCTTGGTCTTGCGGGCGATCTCGATCAGGCGCTTGGCGATCAGCGGACGTGCGATCGAGGTGCCCAGCAGGTACTCGCCCTCGTACAGCGCGTTGGCGCGGAACATCGGGAAGACGAAGTCACGGACGAACTCCTCGCGCAGGTCGTCGATGAAGATGTTCTCGGGCTTGATGCCCATCTTCAGCGCCTTGGCGCGTGCCGGTTCGACCTCCTCGCCCTGGCCGATGTCGGCGGTGAAGGTCACCACCTCGCATTGGTACTGGTCTTGGAGCCACTTCAGGATGACCGAGGTGTCGAGACCACCGGAGTAGGCGAGGACAACGCGCTTGATGTCTTTGGACATGGTGTGGTGAGGAGTCGTTGAAAGAGCAAACCGCCATTTTATTGGCAGGAACGCGCGGCACCCGTCGGTCAGCGGCCAGCCCGCCTGGAGCGCCGGAGGGGCCCTCCTACAATCCCGCAGTTGTTCGAAACCCCTGCGGCCATCGATGCCGCGCCAGACGGAGAGATCGCCTTGACCAGCCCGACCCCCACCACCGACCCGTCCGTGATCGAGCGTGAGCTGGCCGACATCTTCGTCTCGGCCCTGAACCTCGAGGTGGCCGCCGCCGACATCGACCCGACCGCGCCGCTCTATGGCGACGGCCTCGGGCTCGACTCGATCGACATCCTGGAAGTGGCTCTGGCGGTCTCGCAGCGTTACGGCTTCCAGCTGCGGTCGGATGACGAGAACAACCAGCGCATCTTCCAGTCGCTGCGCAGCCTGGCCGAACACGTGGCCCGGCACCGCACCCAGTAAGACGATCCGTCGCGAGCCCCGCCGATGTCGCGCTGGCGAGTCGCCGCGATCGCCACCGCCCTGGCCGGCTATGCGCTGCTGTCGCATGGCCTGATGGCCTGGTGGCCCGAACAGCCGTGGTCGATCGCGGTGCTGTTCGGCCCGTTGCTGGGCGGCCTGGCGCTGGCCGGCGTGGTCCGGCGGCATGTGCCGTCGCTGCTGGGCGCGGCAGGCCTGGGCCTGGTGCTGTGGCTGGTGCAACAGCATGACGGCGGCAGCCGCGTCGAGACGCTCTACGTGCTGCAGCACGCCGCGATGCACGCGGTCATGGCCTACGGTTTCGGCATCACGCTGCGCGAGGGCTCGACGCCGCTGATCACGCAGATGGCCGCGCGGCTGCAGCGCCATCTGCCCGAGGCGCAGCGCATCTACACACGCCGGCTGACCGGCATCTGGTGCGCGTATTTCATCGGGATGATCGGCGTGTCGCTGCTGATCTACCGCCTCGCGCCCTGGGCCTGGTGGAGCTTCTACTGCAACGTGCTGACGCCGCTGGCGGCCCTCGCGCTGTTCGTCGGCGAGTACCTGCTGCGCTACCGCCTGCACCCCGAGTTCGAGCGCGTGACGCTGGCCAGCGCCTGGCAGGCCTGGCGCGCGGTGGACGCGCGGCAGTGACGACCCTGACCCCGCGCCTGCGTGCAACCGTGATCGGCCTGTGGCTGGTCGCCCTGGCGCTGTGCGCGCTGGTGATCGCCCGCACGCCCTTCGTCGCCGACCTGTCGGCCTTCCTGCCGGCCAGCGCCGACGCCCGCCAGCAGGTGCTGATCGACCAGGTGCGCAGCGGTGCGCCGGCCCGCACGCTGATGCTGGGCATCACCGGTGGCGACGCGGCGCAGCGGGCCGCCGCCTCGAAGACGCTGGCCGCCGCGCTGCGCGCCAGCGGGCTGTTCGAGCAGGTCAGCAACGGCGAGAACGACGCCTGGGCCGAGGTCGGCCGCTGGGTCTTCGAGCGCCGCTACGTGCTGAGCCCGGCGATCACGCCCGAGCGCTTCCAGCCCGAGGGCCTGCGCGAGGCGATCGACGAGACGCTGTCGCTGCTGGGCACGCCGGCCGGCACGCTGATCAAGCCGATCCTGGAGAGCGACCCGACCGGCGAGACCCGCCGCATCGCCGAGGCCCTGATCCCGGCCGGGTCACCGCGCACGCAGGACGGTGTCTGGGTCGGCCGCCAGGAACCCCGCGCCGTGCTGATGGCCAGCACCCGCGCGCCCGGTGCCGACCTGGACGCGATGCAGCGCGCGATCGACCGCATCCGCACCGAGTTCGCCCCACTGGCCGCGCAAGGCCTCGCGCTGCAGTTGACCGGCGCACCGGTGTTCGCGGTCGACAGCCGCGCCGGCATCGAGCGCGAGGTCCACCTGCTGGCCGCCGCCGGCACGGTGCTGATGAGCGCGCTGCTGCTGGTCGCCTTCGCGTCGCTGGCCGCGCTGGGCACGGCGCTGCTGCCGGTGGCGACCGGCGTGGCGGCCGGCATCGCCGCCGTCGGTCTGGTGTTCGGCAACGTGCACGGCGTGACGCTGGGCTTCGGCTCGACCCTGATCGGCGAGGCGGTCGACTACGCCATCTACTACCTGATCCAGGCCCGTGGCCACGGCGGCCGCGGCGACGGCTGGCGCCACTGGCTGCGCGAGAACTGGCCGACCGTGCGGCTGGGCCTGCTGACCTCCGTCTGCGGCTTCGCGGCGCTGCTGTTCTCGGGCTTCCCGGGGCTGCAGCAGCTCGGCGTGTTCTCGATCGCCGGCCTGCTCGGCGCCGTCGCCACGACCCGCTGGCTGATGCCGGTGCTGATGCCCGACGGCGCCCGCGGCATGGGCCTGCGCCGCCAGCTCGGCCAGGCCTCGCGCCGGCTGTTCGGCTGGCTGCCGCGCACCCGTCCGGTCTGGCTGGCGCTGGGCCTGCTGGCCGCCGGCGCGATGCTGGCGCGCGGGGCGATCTGGGGCACCGAGCTGTCGTCGCTGAGCCCCGTCGACCCGGCCCAGCTGGCGCTCGATGCCAGCCTGCGCGCGGACCTCGGTGCCGACGACGGCGGCGCGCTGGTCGCCGTGCAAGGCGCCGATGCGCAGCAGGTGCTGCAACGCGCCGAGGCGGTCGGCGCGCGGCTCGACAGCCTGGTCGACCAGGGCGTGCTGGCCGGCTACAGCAGCGTCGCGCGCTTCCTGCCCAGCCTGCAGACGCAGCAGCAGCGCCGCGCCGCCCTGCCCGCCCCGGAAGCGCTGCAACAGGCGCTGGCCGAGGCGACCGCCGGTGGCCCCTTGCCGGCGCGTCGACTGCAGGCCTTCGTCGACGCGGTCGAACAGGCCCGCCAGGCCCGCGACGACCGGCCCGAGGACGGCCGCGCCAGCGCGCTGGCACCGCTGGTCAACGCCCTGCTGCTCGAAGGCCCGGACGGCCGCTGGACCGCGCTGCTGCCGCTGACGCCGGCCGCCCGCGGCCAGGGCCTGGACGCCCCCGCCGTCAGCGCCGCGCTGGCCGGCCTGGACGGCGTCGAGCTGCTCGACATCGGCACCGAGCTGCGCCGCATGTACCAGCGTTACCTCGGCGAGGCGCAGGCGCAGGCCGGCCTTGGCGCGCTGCTGGTGATCGGGCTGATCGCCCTGTCGCTGCGCTCGCCGCGCCGCATCGTCGCGGTCTGCCAGCCGCTGCTGCTGGCCGTGCTGCTGACGATGGGCGGTTGCGCCGCGCTCGGCGTGCCGCTGGGCATCCTGCACCTGATCGGGCTGCTGCTGGTGGTCGCGGTCGGCTCGAACTACGCGCTGTTCTTCGACCTGCTGCGCGAGCAGCCGCAGCCTGACGACGACACGCTGGCCTCGCTGGCGCTGGCCAACCTGACGCTGGTGCTGTCGTTCGCGCTGCTGGCGTTCTCGGCCATCCCGGCGCTGTCGGCGATGGGCCGCGTGGTCGCGCCCGGCGCGCTGCTGGCGCTGCTGCTGTCGGCGGCGTTCGCGCCAAGGCGGCCGGCATGAACCGCCCGCAGCGTCCGATGCGCCCGCTGCACCCGATCACGCCCATCCCGGTGCGCGCCTGGACCGTCACCAGCGCCGCCGGCCACGGCCGCGACGCGCTGAGCGCCGCGCTGGCCGGCAACACGACGGCGCTGCAGCGGCTCGACGCCACGCGCTGGCCGGCCTGGGCGCTCGACACCTGGGTCGGCGCGGTCGACGGGCTCGATGACGAACCCGACAGCACGTTTCCCGGCGACCGCATCGAGCGCACCTCGCGCGCCCTGCAACTGGCCTGGCTCGGCCTGCAGGGCGACGGCTTCCTCGACGCCACGCGCGACGCCGTGCAGCGCTGGGGCGCCGACCGGGTCGGCCTGCTGCTGGGCAGTTCGGCGTCGACCATCGGCGTCAGCGAACAGGCCTTTCGCGACTGGCCGGCCGGTGCGCCGGTGCCGGCCGCCTTGCGTCACCCGAGCCTGAACACGCCGCACGCGATCACCGGCTTCGTGCAACGCGCGCTCGGCCTGGCCGGGCCGGCGCTGACGGTGTCGACCGCCTGCTCGTCCAGCGCCAAGGTCTTTGCCAGCGCCGAACGCTGGCTGCGGCTGGGCTGGGTCGACGCGGTGGTCGTCGGCGGCGTCGACGCGCTGTGCGCCAGCGTGCTGTTCGGTTTCCGCGCGCTCGGGCTGGTGTCGACGTCCCCGTGTCGCCCCTTCGACGCGGCGCGCGATGGCATCAGCATCGGCGAGGCCGCCGGCTATGCGCTGCTCGAACGCTGGGAACCCGGCGAGGACCCGGCCACGCCCTGCCTGATCGGCCACGGCGAGTCGAACGACGCCCACCACATGTCCAGCCCGCACCCGCAGGGCCTGGGTGCGGAACTCGCGCTGGACGACGCGCTGGCGCGTGCCGCCCTGCCCGCCGGCGCGGTCGACCTGGTGCTGCTGCACGGCACCGCCAGCGCCCGCAACGACGAGGTCGAGGCCGCGCTGGTCGCGCGCCGCTACCGCGCCGACGTCCATGCCAGCGCCAGCAAGGGCCTGACCGGCCACACGATGGGCGCGGCGGGCATCGTGCAGGCGGTGGCGGGACTGCAGGCGCTGTCCGGTGCCGGCCGGCCCGGCAGCATCGGCACGCAGGCGGTCGACCCGGCCTTGCCGGCGCCGTTCGCGCAGCAGCTGCGGCTGCAGGCCGAACCCGCTGGGGCCGGACCGGTCAGCCCGGTGAGCCCGGTGAACCACGTGGCGAGCCACGCCTTCGGCTTCGGCGGCAACAACTGCGTGCTGCTGTTCGGCCGCGCCGGAGGGGCCCGATGAACGAGACGACGCACGCCCGCCCGTTCTACGTCGACGGCATCGCCTTATGGACCGCCACCTGGCCGGACTGGGCCAGCGCCGCCGCCGCGTTGCGCGGCGAGACGTCCGCCACGACCGCCGACCCGACCGCGCCGGCCGCGCCTGCCGGTACCCATCAACGCCAACGCCCGGCCGCCACGATGCTGGCCGCCAACGAACGCCGTCGTGCGCCCGACTCGGTGCTGCTGGCGCTGGAAGTGGCGCAGGCCGCCGTCGCCGCCGCCGGGCTGACCGACGCACCGCCGGCCAGCGTCTTCACGTCGACACACGGCGACCTGGCAATCGTCGACGCGCTGTGCACCACGCTGGCGGCCGACCCGCTGCTGCTGTCGCCGACCCGTTTCCACCATTCGGTCCACAACGCCGCCTCGGGCTACTGGGCGATCGCCAGCGGCGGCACGCGCGGCAGCAGCGCACTGGCGCAGCAGCACGTCGGCTTCGCCGCCGGCCTGTTCGAGGCCGCCGCGCTGTGCCTGGCCGATGACGAGCCGGTGCTGCTGGTGGCGCTGGACACGGCGGCCAGCGGCCGGCTGGCGGAGGTCCACGCCGACCACGGCCTGCTGGCCTTCGCGCTGGTGCTGAGCCCGCAGCGCACGGCGCGGTCGAGCGTCGCGATCCGGCTGGCGCCCGGCCCGGTCGGCCTGGCGCCCGAGCTGCGCAGCGCGGCGGCGCGGTCGCTGGCCGGTCATGCGATGGCCGACGCGCTGCCGCTGGCCGAGGCGCTGGCCGTGCTGACCGCAGCGCCCGATCCGAACGGACCGCCATCAAGCGATCCGAGCGATCTGGCGCTCGACCTGCCGCTGGACCGCCATCCGGGCGGCACGGGCCTGGCGCTGCAACTCGATCGGTTGCGCTGACGTCGCCGTCACGATCCGGACAAGACACCGCCCGGGGGCCTGAGGCATGATGCCCCGGCCATTCCGCACGCCCCACTGGACCGCCCTCCGCATGAGCACGACCGACCCATCGACCGCCCACACGCACGACCTCGTCATCATGGGCGGCGGACTGGCCGGCCTGACGCTGGCGCTGCAGCTGCGGCAGGCCGATCCGGCACTCGACATCGTGGTGCTGGAGCGGCGCTCGCATCCGGTGCCGCTGGCCTGCCACAAGGTCGGCGAATCGTCGGTCGAGATCGGTGCCCACTACTTCGAGCAGGTGCTCGGCCTCGGCGAACACCTGCGCAGCCAGCAGTTGCGCAAGTTCGGCTTCCGCTTCTTCTTCTCCGAAGGCCGGCGCGACATCGACCAGGTCACCGAACTCGGGTCGAGCCGGCCGCTGCCGGTCACCAGCTACCAGATCGACCGCGGCAGCTTCGAGAACTTCCTCGGCGAGGAATGCCAGCGTCGCGGCATCCGCTTCGTCGACGGCGCGCTGATCCGCAAGGTCACGCTCCACGAAGGCCCGGGCGACGGCCTGCACACGGTCGCCTGGCAACGTGCCGGCGAGCCGCAGCAGACGCTGCAGGCGCGCTGGGTCGTCGACGCCTGCGGCCGCGCCGGGCTGATCAAGCGCCAGCTCGGCCTGGCGCGCGAGAACGCGCACCCGGCGCACGCGATCTGGTTCCGCGTCAAGGGCCACATCGAGATCGACCGCTGGAGCGACAACCCGGACTGGCAGGCCCGCTGCGTCACGCCCACCCGCTGGCTGTCGACCAACCACCTGGTGGGGCGCGGCTACTGGGTCTGGCTGATCCCGCTGTCGTCGGGCTCGCATTCGGTGGGCATCGTGGCCGATCCGCGCATCCACCCGGTCGAGACGATGGACACCTTCGACAAGGCGATGGACTGGTTCGAGACGTACCAGCCGGCGCTGTTCGACGAGCTCGATCCGCGCCGCGACGACCTGCAGGACTTCGCCTTCTTCCGCCGCTTCTCCTACGACTGCTCGCAGGTCTTCTCGGCCGACCGCTGGGCGCTGGCCGGCGAGGCAGGCCGCTTCCTGGACCCGTTCTATTCGCCCGGCAGCGACTTCATCGGCATCGGCAACACCTACATCACCGAGCTGGTGATGCGCGACCGCGCCGGCCAGCGGCTGGAGGCCCACACCCAGGTCTTCGAGCAGATCTTCCGGTCCTTCTACGACAGCACGCTGGCGCTCTACGTCGACCAGTACGGGCTGTTCGGCGACCCGGAGGTGCTGCCGTCCAAGGTGTGCTGGGACTACACCTACTACTGGAGCGTGCTGGCGCAGCTGTTCTTCCACCAGAAGCTGGCCGACCTGGGCGCGCTCTCGCAGCTGCGCGACGAGCTGCAGCTGTGCCAGCGGCTCAATGTCGAGGTGCAGGCGCTGCTGCGCACCTGGGGCGAACACAGCCCGCGCCGCAACCGGCCGGTGATGCTGGACCAGGCCTCGGTGCCGTGGTTCGTCGCGCTGAACGCCAGCCTGAAGGACACGCTGGACGCGGCCGGCTTCAAGGCCCGCATCCAGGAGAGCACGCGGCGGCTGCGGGCACTGGCGCTGGAGCTGCGCGAGCGTGTCCGCGCCGATCACCCGGCACTGCACTGCCCGGCCCTCGACGCGCTGCTGCCCGAGGGCAGCGTCGCCGCCTACGAGCCGATGCTGTTCGACGCGCCCGACCGCGTCGCGGCCTGAGTGGGCAGCGTCCCGGACCACCGCGCCGGCCTTGCGACGGCGGACGGCTTCTACCCGGCGCTGTGGCGCTGCTGGCGTCGCCACCTGTGGGTCAAGGTCTTCGGCATCAGCGGCTTCATGTGGCTGTTCTTCGTCGGCTACTTCCACCTGCTGCGCCACCCGGTCTACCCGGTCACCGTGATGCCGCTGACCTGGCTGGACCAGGCCATCCCGCTGCAGCCGGGCTGGCTGGCGGCCTATGTGTCGCTGTGGGTCTATGTCGGCATACCGCCGGGCCTGTTCCTGACGCTGCGGGGCCTGATCCGCTACGGCCTGTGGGCCGGCGCGATGTGCCTGACGGGGCTGGCGTGTTTTTACTTCTGGCCCAACGCGGTGCCCCCGCACGGCATCGACGTGTCCGGCCATGCCGGCTTCGCGCTGCTGCAGGGTGTCGACGCGGCCGGCAACGCCTGCCCGTCGCTGCACGTGGCCTCGGCCGCCTTCTCGGCGCTGTGGTTGCGCCGCCAGCTGGCGCTGCTGGGGGCGCCGCGCAGCTGGCATGTCGCCAACATCGCGTGGTTCCTGGCGATCACCTGGTCGACGCTGGCAACCAAGCAGCACGTGGTCCTCGACGCCGTCGCCGGGACGCTGTTGGGCGTGGTCTTCGCGCTGGCCTCGCTGCGCTGGGGACCGCCTGTCGAAGGGGGCCCGCAGCCCGGCTCCACCGGGCTGACGCCAGGGGGCCGCTGATATCATCGAACGTTTGCGGACGAGTCCGGAACCGGTGCATGGGAGGCCCTGCTCCGGTCAGAAATCCCCCCCGGATTCCCACCTGTCGACCCGCTCGACGGGCCAGCCGCCCGACCACGGAAACCTACACATGAGTTCGCTCCCTGAGCTTCAGGCCCTGATCCAGGAAAAGTACGGCCTCGATCCGTCCCAGCTCGATCCGAACGCGTCGATGGCCGAGAGCGGCATTGACTCGCTGGCGCTGGTCGAGTTCCTGTTCGCGGTCGAGGACCACTACGGCATCAAGCTCCCGGAAGAGGAATCGCATGTCGACACGCTGGCCGCGCTGGCGCTGGTGGTCGACAAGGTCCGCGCCTCGCAGGCTGCCTGAGCAGCGCCGCGCGTGAGCCACGGCATCCTCGTCACCGGCCTGGGCGTCATCGCGCCCCACGGACACGACGCGACGAGCGTCTTCGAGGCGGTCGCCCGCGGCACGTCGGCGGTGCGTGAACTGCCGATGGAACTGGGCAAGCCGGTTGCGGCGGCCACCGTCGACATCGACCTGACCCGCTGGTTCAACAAGCTGCAGTCGGCCGGCGTCGACCGCGTCAGCCAGCTCGCCGTGGCCGCCGCCGACCTGGCGGTGCAGGACGCCGGCGGTCTCGGCCATGTCGCCCCCGAACGCATCGGCATCTACGTCGGCTGCGGCATGGGCGGTGCGGCGGCGCTGGATGCCGCCTACCGCTCGACCACCGGCCGGGTCTCGCCGCTGACCATCCCCGCCTTCATGCCCAACGCGCCCGCCGCCCACGTGGCGATGCGGCTGGGCGTGCACGGCCCGGTGCTGACCTATGCGGTGGCCTGCGCCTCGTCGTCGGTCGCGATCGCCGAGGCGGCCAAGGCGGTGCGCTGCGGCGAGGTCGACCTGGCCATTGCCGGCGGCACTGAATCGCTGATCGTCCCGGGCGTCGTGCTGACCTGGCAGGCCATGCAGACGCTGGCCAGCTTCACGCCCGGGGGCGACGCCGCCGCGCGCTGCTGTCGCCCGTTTGCTGCCGACCGCAGCGGCTTCGTGCTCGGCGAGGGCGCGGCCTTCCTGGTGCTGGAAAGCGCCGAACGCGCCGCCGCCCGGCAGGCGCCGAACCGCCATGCCGAACTGGCCGGCTGGGGCCTCAGCTGCGACGCCAGCCACCTGACCAAGCCGGACGTTCAAGGCCAGCAGCGCGCGCTGCGGGCGGCCCTGCGCATGGCCGGCCTGGCGCCCGCCGATGTCGGCTACGTCAACGCGCACGGCACGGCCACGAAGGCTGGCGACGCGGTCGAGTGCGAGGCCATCCGCGCGGTCTGGGGCGACGCCCTGCCCGGTCTGCGGGTCAGCTCGACCAAGGCGCTGCACGGCCACCTGCTGGGCGCGGCCGGGGCGCTGGAGGCGGTCATCACGATCCAGGCGCTGGCCCGCCAGAAGCTGCCGCCGCAAGCCCATTGCGACACGCCCGACCCGCTTTGCGACGTGCCGCTGGCGCGCGCGGACGAGCCGCTGGCGCGCCCGCTGGAAGCGGCGCTGAGCAGCTCCTTCGCCTTCGGCGGCACCAACTCGTCGCTGGTCTTCAGGCGGACCTGAACGGCCTGACCGGGCCCGGTCAGGCCTGGCTGCGCAGCGCCGCGACGCTCATCTGCAGCACCCGCGCATCGCCGCTGGCGCGGTGGCGCTGCAGGGCGGTCTCGCGCCGCACGTGCTCGCGCACCGCGTCGAACCGGTCCAGTTCATGGGGCTCCAGCAGCTCGCGCAGGTCACGCAGCCGGAAGGTCGGCACCACATCGGCCGCATCGAACAGCCGGGCCAGCCAGACGTAATCGTGCGCCCAGGCATCGCAATAGACCTGCTGGCCGGCCAGCGCGGCATTGAGCATCCTCGCCACGATGCCGACCGGCCGGCCGTGCTGCAGCAGCACGGTGCGCTCGATGCCGTGGACCTTCGCGGCCGACGGATCCCAGCCGGTCCAGTCCGGTTCCGGCCGGATCAGCGTGCAGCCGACCTCGCTGGCCGGGCCGACGTAGCCGACCTCGATCGGGTAGCTGCCACGGCCGAAGCCCGAGGCTTCGACGTCGAGCACCCAGGGCAAGGCCACGTCGCGCCGCCTCAGGGGTTGGCGTTGTCGGGCTCGGGTTCGCCGCTGGACGCGCTCGGCACCCGCACCACCGTCACGGTGCATTCGGCCTGCGCGACCACCTCCGACGACACGCTGCCCAGATAGCGCCGCAGCGCCGAGTTGCCGCGCGCGCCCATCACGATGTGGTCGACCTGGGTGCGGCGGGCGAACTCGATGATGGCCGAGGCCGCATCGGGCGCTTCCAGCACGTGGAAGGTCAGGCGGTTGTCGGCCAGCCCGAGCGCCTGCGACAGCGGCCGGGCCCAGTGCTTGAGGCCGACCAGCTGCTTGACGTGCAGGCTGTTGCCCTGCTTGTCGGTCAGCTCGTCCATCCCGATGCGGTTGGTCTTCATGACGCTGACGCATGCAAGACGCGCGCCCTGTTCGGTGATGACGATGCGCCGCACCGTCTCGCGCAGCAGGTCCAGCAGGTCGTCGGCCGCGCCGTTGACGTCGACCGCCGCCATGACGATCGGCGCGCGCTTGAGCTGTTCGGACACGCTCGGCCGTTCGACCGGCTCGGCGCCCAGCGCCTTGAACCAGCGGCTCAGGCGCTGCAGCTGGCTGCCGGTGTCGCGCTGGCGGGACCGCTCGGTCAGCGGCACCCCCGTCGGATTGGCCAGGTCCTGGGCCAGGTGGGCGGCGCTCGGATGGCGCTTGTCGGCCTGGACTTCCAGGCAGCGCAGGATGACCTCCTGCAGCCACGGCGGGCAGTCCGGCCGCAGCGTGATCGGCGGCACCGGGCGCACGTAGAGTCGCTCGCGCAGCCCGCGCACGCTGTTGGGCGCACCGAAGGGGCGCGCGCCGGTGACGAGGTGATAGAGCATCACGCCCAGCGCGAACAGGTCCGAACGCGGCTCGCTGCGCACGAACTGCACCTGCTCGGGCGACATGTAGGGCCCGGTGCCCATCGGCAGGTTGAACTCCTCGTCGAGCAGGTCGGGCAGGTGGTCGTGGCGGCTCAGGCCGAAGTCGACCAGCACCGCCTCGCCGCTCGGCCGGAACAGGATGTTGCTGGGCTTGATGTCGAGGTGGATGACGTGCTGGCGGTGCAGGTCGTGCAGCGCGGTCGCCACGCGGATGCCGATCGAGACGACCTCGTCGATCGGCAGCGGCGCCTGGTCCAGCCGGGGCCGCAGCGACTCGCCGCCGATCTGCTCCATCACGATGTAGGGCCGGGTGATGAAGTCGCCGCGGGCGACGAAACGTGGCACGTGGATGCCGCGCAGCGTCGGCAGGATCATCTGCTCGACCTCGAAGCCGACGATGGTCGCCGGGTCCTCGCCGCCCTTGATGCGCGGCACCTTCATCAGCAGCGGGCCGGCATGGTCCGGATGGCTCACGCTCCACAGGTTGGCCATGCCGCCCTGGTGCAGGCGGGCCTGCAGCTCGAAGCCGTCGACCACGTCGCCGGGGTTCAGCGGCGACTGGCTGGTGGTGTCGTCGATCAAGTTCTTGTCCTCCCTCGCGATGGCCGCTCCTTCGCGGCCGGTCTCAGGTGCCGTCGACCAGGCGCGTGGCCAGCGTGCGCGGCAGGCCGGCGGCGACGATCTTGGCGCCGGTGGTCTCGTGGTCGTAGGGCACGCGATGGAAGGTCAGCGTGTGGCGCGCGCTGTCGAACATCGCCCAGCAGGCGGCCGGATTGCCGTCGCGCGGCTGGCCGGTCGAACCCGGGATCGCCAGCCACTGGCGATGGCCCGGCACCGGCACCGCGACGCCCGGCACGGGGCGGAAGTCGGCGATCTTGCCGGTGCTGGACATGTGATAGAGCGTCGGGTGGTGGACATGCCCGCAGAAGGTGTGCCGGCAGTCGGTCGCGTGCATCGAGCGCACCGCCTCGGTGCGGCCGAGGATGTATTCCCAGCCCGACGGCGCATGCGCGTTGGCGTGGACGAACAGGCAGCCGCTGTCCTCGACCTTGTAGGGCAGGCTGGCCAGGAACTCGATCTGCGCCGGGCTGAGCTGGTCGCGGGTCCAGGCGATCGCGCGGCGGGCGTCCTCGACCAGGTTGGGGCTGGGCCCCTGCACGACCGCGTCGTCGTGGTTGCCGCGCACGGCGATGGCGCCCTGCGCGACGAGGTCCTGCACCCGCTCGACGACCCAGCCCGGGTCGGCCCCGTAGCCGACGAAATCGCCCAGCAGCGCGATCCGTTCGGCACCGTGCAGGTGGGCCTGTTCGAGCACGGCCTCGAAGGCTTCGCGGTTGGCGTGGATGTCGGTGATGAGGGCGAGCTTCATGGTGGTTCTGGAACACGGCGGCGGGGTCGCCAGCCAGCGGTCGAGGATAGCCTCGCGATCACGTCCGGCCGGGCTTGCAGCGTCGCGCAACGGGCTGACGCCGGGCTGTCCGGCCCGCTCCGGTCGGCGTCGGCCGCTCACCCGGCCCCCGTAAGATTCAGGGTTCCTGCCGATGGCGTCCACGCCACGCGAGCCTTCAAGCCGTCATCCGGGCCGTTGCCCGTCGACCTCCCTTCATGTCCCTGCCGTACCCGTCACACGCGTCGCTGCCGCCCGGCACCGCCCCCATCGCCGCGCCGGACGCGCTGCGGCCGGCCGGCCCGGCTGCCGAGCCGTGGTGGACCGCCCGGCCGCTGAACCGTGGCGAGCGGCACGACGGATCGGCCCGGCTGCGCTGGGCCTGCGACGGCGACTGGCTGCTGGCCCACATCGGCGTCGACGAGGCGGCCCACCCGGACGGCCTGGTCGGCGCCGCACGCCACGCCTACGCGACGCTGTTCGCGCTGATGGCGCAGCACGGCCTGACCGAGCCGGCGCGGTTCTGGAACTACCTGGCCGACATCAACGTCGAGACCGACAGCCCGCACGGCCGGCTGGAGCGCTACCGGCAGTTCAACATCGGCCGTCAGCAGGCCTTCGCCGCCGCCGGGCAGGCCGCCTTCGACGGTGCGCCGGCCGCCTGCGCGCTGGGCACCGGGGCCGGCGCGCTGAGCGTCACGCTGCTGGCCGGCCGCCTCGTGCCCCGCGCGATCGAGAACCCGCGCCAGGTCAGCGCCTACCGCTATCCCGGCGACTACGGCCCGGTCAGCCCGACCTTCTCGCGTGCGGCCGTGCTGCCGCTGCCGGACCGTCGCCGGCTGCTGTTCATCTCCGGCACCGCCAGCATCGTCGGCCATGCCAGCGTCCACCTGGGCGACGTTGCCGAGCAGACGCGCGAGTCGCTGCGCAACATCGACGTGCTGCTGGCCCAGGTCGATGCCGACGCGGCCCGCCTGCGCGAGCGCCTCGACCTGTGCGTCTACCTGCGCGATGGCGGCGACCTCGCCGTCGTGCAGCCGATCATCGCGGCCTGGTTGCAGCACGATGCCGACGCGCTGGCGCGCATCACCTGGCTGCGCGCCGACGTCTGCCGCGCCGAGCTGCTGGTCGAGATCGAGGCCCAGGCCGAACTCGCCGCCACGCCTTTCCACGTCAACGCCGACGGAACCCACGGAGCCCCCGCATGACCTCACGCCCTCGCGGCCACCTGATCGCCGGCCTCGTCGCCGCCCTCGCCCTGTCGGTCGCCGGAACGGCCCGGTCGGCCGACAGCGCCGAGGCGATGACGCCCGACGCACCGGCCCGCCCGGTCATGAAGTCGCTGCCGCTGTGGGAGCTGGGCGCCGGCCTGAGCCTGCTGCGCCTGCCGGACTACCGGGGCGCCGAGAGCTACCGCGGCTATGCGCTGCCGCTGCCCTTCCTGGTCTACCGCGGCGACTTCCTGCGTGCCGACCGCGAAGGCGCACGCGCCGTGCTGCTCGACACCCCCGTCGCCGAGCTGGAGGTCAGCATCAACGCCAGCCCGCCGGTCTACACCGATGCAACCGGCGCCCGCGCCGGCATGCGCCGCGTGCCGGCCACCTTCGAGATCGGCCCGAAGCTGCGCAGCACGCTGCTGCGCACGCCCGGGCTGCGGCTCAACCTCGAACTGCCGGTGCGTTCGGTGCTGACACTGGAATCGTCGCCGCGCCACGTCGGCAACGTCTTCACGCCCAACCTGGACCTGTCGGTCAGCACCGGCACGCCTTGGCGACTGGGCTTCGTCGCCGGTCCGCTGTGGGCGTCGCAAGGCGTCAACCAGCGCATCTACGGCGTCAGCGCGGCCGAGGCCACCAGCACCCGGCCGACCTACCAGGCGCGCGGCGGCTACGGCGGCTGGCAGGCGCTGGCCGGCACCTCGCGGCGCTACGACCGCCACTGGGTCGGCGCCTTCCTGCGCTACGACCACGTCGGCGGCGCCGTCTTCGGCGACAGCCCGCTGGTGCGCTCGCGTCACAACCTCAGCGGCGGCGTGGCGATGGCCTGGGTCTTCGCCACGTCGTCCGAACAGGTCACGCGGGCGGACTGACACCGTGCCCGAGGCCTCGACCTCCTCGCGCGGGCCGCGCGGCCCGCTGCGCTGGCTGCTGATCGCCTGGCTGTGGGTGCTGGTGGCCTGGCTGGGCCTGCTGTCGCTGACCTGGACGCTGCTGGCGATGCTGCTGAACCCGCTGCTGCCGGCCGCCTTCGGCCAGCGACTGGGCCGCGCGGTGATCGCCTGGGGCTACCGCTTCTACTGGGCGTGTGGCCGGGCCAGCGGGCTGATGCGCATCGACGCGCGAGAACTCGACGTGCTGGCCCGCCAGCCCGGCGGCCTGATCGTCGCGGCCAACCACCCGTGCATGGCCGACGCGATGCTGATCGTCGCGCGGCTGCCGCGCAGCGTCTGCATCATGAAGGCGGGCCTGCAGCGCAACATCTTCCTGGGTGCCGGTGCCCGGCTGGCGCGCTACATCGCCAACGACGTGCCGCACCTGCTGGTGCGCCATGCCGTCGAGGAACTGCAGGCCGGTGCGCAGCTGGTGCTGTTCCCCGAAGGCACACGCACCGAAGGCGACCAGCTGCAGCCGCTGCGCGGCGGCATCGCGCTGATCGCGCAACGGGCCCAGGTGCCGGTGCAGGCGGTGATCATCGAGACCGACTCGCCCTTCCTCGCCAAGGGCTGGCCGATCTGGCGCCTGCCCCCCGTGCCGATGCACTACCGGCTGCGGCTGGGTCGACGCTTCGATCCGCCTGCGGCCCATGACCCGGCCGCGCCCGCCGAGCTGATGCAGGCGCTCCGGTCCCACCTCGAACACGAGCTCACGCGATGAGCCACCCCATGCCCGCGACCACGCCCCACCCCACCCACGCCCTGCTGATCCCCAGCTACAACACGGGCCCCAAGGTCTACGAGACGGTCCGGGCCGCGCGGGCGCAATGGGCGCCCGTCTGGGTCGTCGTCGACGGCAGCACCGACGGCACCGCCGAGGGCCTGCAGGCGATGGCCGCCGAGGACCCGCTGCTGAAGGTGCTGGTGCTGCCGCACAACCAGGGCAAGGGCGCCGCCGTGCTGCACGGCCTGCAGGCAACGCGCGCGGCCGGCCACACGCACGTGCTGGCGATGGATTCCGACGGCCAGCATCCGGCCGACCTGATCCGCGCCTTCATGCAGGCCTCGATCGACAAGCCCGACGCGATGGTGCTGGGCGAGCCGGTGTTCGACGCCTCCGCGCCGCTGCTGCGGGTGCGCGGCCGGCGCATCTCCAACGGCTGGACCAACCTCGAGACGCTCGGTGCGGGCATCCACGATTCGCTCTACGGCTTTCGCGTCTACCCGATCGAGCCGCTGATCGCGGTGATGCGCAGCCAGCCGTGGATGCGCCGCTTCGACTTCGACACCGAGGCCGTCGTGCGGCTGGCCTGGCGCGGCGTCGCGCCGATCAACCGCCAGGCGCCGGTGAAGTACCTCAGCGCCGAGGAAGGCGGTGTCTCCCACTTCAACTACGTGCGCGACAACGTCCTGCTGACGTGGATGCACACGCGGTTGATGGTCGAGTTCGTGCTGCGACTGCCGCTGCTGCTGCTCAGGCGTTGGCTGCGGCAGCCGCCGTTCCAGTACCTGGGGCGGAACTCGGACTGATCTCCCGGCCGGCCAGCACGGCATCGCCGCGCAGCGCCGGCAGCCAGCGCCGCAGCATCGGCGTGGTGACGATGGTCGAGAACACCGCCATCAGCACCAGCATCGTGAAGACCTCGCGCGAGATCACGCCCAGGTCGTAGCCGACGTTGATGATGATCAGCTCCATCAGCGCGCGCGTGTTCATCAGGATGCCGACCAGCCGCGCGGCCGGCGACGACAGGCCGGCGGCCCGCGCGGCCAGCGAGCAGGCGCCGTACTTGCCCAGCGTGGCCAGGGCGATCAGCAGCGCGCACCAGCCCCAGGCGCTGGCGCCCGACAGCGAACCGATGTCGGTGCGCAGCCCCGTGTACGTGAAGAAGATCGGCAGGAAGAAGACCTGCACGAAGCTGCCCACGCGCGACTGCCAGGCCAGCGCGAAGGCCTGCTGGCGATGCAGCAGCACGCCGGCCATGAAGCCGCCGAAGATCGCGAAGATGCCGAGCTGGTAGGTGCACATGCCCATCGCGAAGATCAGCGCGATGGCCGCGCCCATGGCGGTCGGGCCGAGCTCGCCGCCATCGGCCTTCATCCGCCAGGCGATGAACCGTTCGATCGGCGGGCGCAGCACGAACCAGGCTCCGAGCGCGAAGGCGAGCACCAGCACGACCTCGCGCACGAACACGGCGGTCGAGAACGCCGCCGTCGTCAGCGCCGTGACCAGCGCCAGCAGCAGCCAGCCGACCACGTCGTTGATCGCCGCCGCGCTGATCGTGATGACGCCCAGCGGCGTGCGCGTCAGGCCGAACTCCATCAGGATGCGGCCGAGGATGGGCAGCGCGGTGATCGAGAAGGCGGTGCCCACGAACAGCGCGAAGGCGTGGCGCGGCGCGGCCGTCATCAGGCTGTCGGGCATGACCCAGCCCAGCGCCAGGCCCAGGCTGAACGGCGCGACCAGCCCGGCCAGCGCGACCCACCAGACAGCCCGTCGGTTGCGCTGTTCGGACAGGTGGCCGAAGTCGAAGGCCAGACCGATCTGGAACATCAGCAGCAGCAGGCCGATCTGCGACAGGATGGTCAGCGTCTGCGGCCCGACCGAACGGAACACGTAGGTGAACAGCTCCGGCGCCAGCGCGCCGAACAGCGACGGGCCGAGCATCAGCCCGACGACGATCTCGCCGACCGCCGTCGACTGGCCCACCCGCTGAGCCACCGCCCCGCCGAGCCGGCCAGCCAGCACGATCACCACCAGCTGCAGCAGCACCGCGAACAGCAGCGCCTCGCTGGCATGCACGCCCGCAGCGGCGGCGGCACCGGCGGCCGTGTTCATGCCATGCCGCCGTTGATCGACACGACCTGGCCGGAGATGTAGCCGGCCTCGTCGCTGCACAGGAAGCCGACCAGCGCGGCGACCTCGTCGGGTCGGCCGGCGCGCTTGGCGGGCACCAGGTTGGCGATCAGCTTGTCGTCGAACACCGCGTCGGCCATGGCCGAGGCAATGATGCCCGGCGCCACCGCGTTGACCGTCACGCCCCGGCTGGCCAGCTCCATCGACAGCGCCTTGGTCGCGCTGTGCAGCGCGCCCTTGGCCGCCGCGTAGTTGACCTGGCCACGGTTGCCGGTGATGCCGGCCACCGAGCCGATGTTGACGATGCGGCCCCAGCGCGTGCGCAGCATCGGCAGGGTCAGCGGCTGGGTGACGTTGAAGAAGCCGTTGACCGACACGTCGATGACGCGGTCCCACTGGTCCGGCCGCAGCCCCGGGAACACGGCGTCGTCGTGGATGCCGGCGTTGTTGACGAGGATCTGGATCGGCCCGTCCTTCAGCAGCGCCTCGACCGCCGCGGCGCTGGCGGCGCGGTCGGTGACGTCGAAGGCGACCGGCTCGGCGCTGAGGCCCTCCGCACGCAGCGCATCGGCCAGCGCCTGCGCGGCCGACAGGCGGCTGTTGGCATGCACGATGACATGGGCACCGGCCTGCGCCAGCCGGCGCGCGATGGCGCTGCCGAGGTCGCCGCTGGCACCGGTCACGAGGGCGCGGCGGGCGGGGTTCTTCACGGGGTCGGTCATGGTGCTTTCGTTCGGGTTCAGGTCGGTGTGACGGGGGTGTTCAGCACCACCGCCGCCCGCCCGCTGGCCAGCGTCTGGTCGCCGTGGCGGACGCTGAATTGGTAGAGGATCTGTTGCGCATCGCCGGCCTGGCGGGCCACCTCGATGCGCAGCGGGCCGGTCAGGTCGTCGAGCCGCCAGCGGCTGAAGTCGACGCCGCGCGCGCTGGCGAGAAAGCCCGGCTTGGGTGGCTCAGTCGATGAGCCAGCCGCGCTGGCCGCGAGCCGTTCGCCCAGCAGGGCGCCGTGCAGCGCCATGGCCTGCGCGGCGTATTCGATCGCCGCGCCGACCAGCAGGCCGCTGGCGCTGCGCAGCGGGTGGTCGGCCCAGCGGTGGCTGTCGGCCTCGCAGGTGATGCGGCCGTCGTCCCAGGCGATCAGGCGGTCGAGCAGGCACATCGTGCCGGCATGCGGGATGCGCGCGGCGATGCCGTCGCGGCCCATCAGCGGCGCGGCCGTCATGCCGGCTCCACGTGGAGGCGCACGGCCGGTCCGGCCGGCCATGCGAGCCGGACCTCGGCCGGGGCACGTCGCGCGATGGCTTCGAGCAGCGGCAAGGCCCGCGCCGCCGGCACCTGCGTGCGCAAGGCTTCAAGGCCGGCGTCGTGGCAGGGCGTCTCGACGACACCGGCGCCGGGCAGCAGGTCGACCGTCACCCGGGCCAGATCCAGCCCCGCCGCGTCGGCCGGAACAGGCGACAGGATCAGCGCCACGCCGACCACATCGGACATCGGCCGGCAGGCCTGCAGCGGTTCCGGGTAGGGGCTGTCGCTGGCCACCAGCAGGATGGGCTGGCGGCGCGCACGCACCAGGCCGATCGCCTCGACCAGGCCGGCGACGAAGCTGCCGTCGTGCGCGCACAGGCTGGTCGAGGCCTGGCGGCCGCTGACCGCGATGTGCCAGTAGCCGGCCGGCGCGTTGTGGACCGAGTTGGTGAAGCGGGTCGGCGAGACCAACCGCTGTGGCAAGGCCAGCGCCTCGCACAGCGCGTGGCAATTGGCGCCATCGCCGTTCGACGAGGTGAAGACCGAGGCCAGCGTGGCCGGGTCGATGCCGGACTGCGCGATGACCTGTTCGGCCGTCACCAGCGCCGCCTTGACCGCCGCACCGGCCCGGCGGCGTTCGGCCGGCGGCAGGCCTTGCGGCGCGGCCAGCGCGGTCGGCGCGTGGGCCCAGGACTGGGCGCCGGTCAGCACCGGTTGCGCGGCGGCCCAGTCGCTCAGGCCGGGGCCGATCAGCGCGGCGGCGCGCACGAAGACGGGCTGCGGCGCGTTCATGGCTGGTCTCCGAAGACGAGGCTGGCGTTGGAGCCGCCGAAGCCGAAGGAATTGCTCAGCACCCGCCGCACCGGCGCGCGGCGGTTCTCGCCCAGGTAGGCGATGTGCAGGTCCGGGTCGGGCGTCTGGCGGTGCAGGCCGCCGGGCATCAGGCCCTCGCGGATCGCCAGCAGGCTCAGGCTGGCCTCGACGCCGCCGGCGGCGCCCAGCGTGTGGCCGGTCGCGCCCTTGGTCGAGCTGCCGGGCACGCGGTCGCCGAACACGGCCATGACCGCGCGGTCCTCGGCCGCGTCGTTGCCCGGCGTGGCGGTGCCGTGCAGGTTGAGGTAGTCGATGTCGTCGGGCGCCAGGCCGGCGTCGGCCAGCGCCATGCGCATCGCGGCGACGGCGCCCAGGCCTTCGGGATGCGGCGAGCTCATGTGGTGGCCGTCGCTGGTCTCGCCACAGCCCAGCAGCCAGCCGGCGGGCACGCCGCCCGGGGCACCGCTGGTGTCACGTTGCAGCAGGCCGTAGGCGGCGGCCTCGCCGAGCGACAGGCCGCTGCGGTTCGCGTCCCAGGGCCGGCAGATCTCGGGCGAGAACAGCTCCAGCGCGTTGAAGCCGTACAGCGTCGTCAGGCACAGGCTGTCGACGCCACCGACCACCGCCGCGTCGATCCAGCCGGCCTCGATCAGGCGTTGCGCCGAGGCGTAGACCTTGGCGCTGGACGAGCAGGCGGTCGACACGACCCAGGTCGGCCCGGAAAGGTCGAGCGCGGCGGCGACGAAACGCCCGAGCGCGCCGTTGTTGTGCGTCAGCCCGTAGTGGAAGTCGGCCGGCAAGGCGCCGGTGCCAGGACCGGCCGGACCTTCGGCACGGCGCCGGTAGGCCAGTTCCGTCTCGTAGATGCCGGAGGTGCTGGTGCCCAGCAGCACGCCGACGCGGTGCGCGCCCCAGCGGGCCCGGGCCTGCGCGACGGCCTCGGCGAAACCGTCCTGCTGCAGCGCCAGCCAGGCCAGCCGGTGGTTGCGGCAGTTCCAGTCGGCCAGCGACTCGGGCAGCGTCACGTCGTCGAGGCCACGCACCTGGCCGATCCAGCCGGGCAACGTGACGTCGGGGAAGTCGCAGGGCGTCAGGCCGCTGCGGCCCTCGTGCAGCGCGGCGGCGTGTTCGGCCAGCCCCCGGCCAAGGGCGGTGCACAGCGTGTGGTGGGTGATCGGCAAGGGCGTCATGTCGGCCTCGTCAGACGGGATGCGAAGTAACGGACGGCACCGGCGCCGCCGCGCCCGGCTTGCGGGCGACGAGCAGCACGTTCGCAAACGGCGTGCCCTGGCTCATCGGGCGGGCCTCGGCGACGAAGCCCAGGCGTTCGAGCGTGGCCAGCCAGTCCCGCAGCGGCCGGCCCCAGGTCGGCGGCACGCGGTGGCCGCGGGTCCAGGTCACCAGCCGGTCGACCCATTGGCTGACGACGAAGCCGGCGCGCCGGTCGACGTCGCCGATGCGCAGCAACAGCACGCCGCCGGGCGCCAGCGCGGCATGGACCCGCGCCAGCACGGCGTCCTGCGCGCTGAGGTCGACGTAGTGCAGGACGTCCAGGATCACGACCGTGTCGCAGTCCGGGAACGGCACCGTGCGCATGTCGCCGCACAGCACCTGCGCATCGTCGCGGCCGACCAGCGCGGCCTGGGCGCGGGCAACGTCGCGCGGCATCAGCTCGACGCCGGTGTAGTGCGCCAGCGCGGGCGCGGCGGCCCAGGCGGTCGGCCACTGGCCGGCGGCTTCGGCGCGGTCGGAGGCCGGCACCAGATGCGCCAGCAGCGCCTGGCCGCAGCCGATGTCCAGCACACGGGCCGAACGGCGGATCAGCCCGCTTTCGAGCAGGTGGCGGAAGACCGGGTCGCGCGCGAGCTTGCCGCGCGCGAAGTGCCAGGCGAAGCGCCCGGCGCTGCGGTAGGGCGTGGTGGCCTCGTCGAGCAGGCGGCGCCAGACGGCGTCCGGGCGGATCGGCGGTGGTGCGCTGGCTTGCGCCATGTTCGGGGTCGTCATCGGGTCTGGGGGATGGGTTCGTCGTGGGCGGCGCTGCCGCAGGCCTCGCTCAGCGTGACCGCCTTCAGGCCCTGGGCTCGCAGCCGTTCCAGCAGCGCCGGCAGGACCGCCAGCACGACCGGCCGGCCATCGGTGGCGCGGGCGGCATGGCCGTCGTGCAGCAGCAGGATGTCACCGGCGGCCAGACCGCGGATCAGGCGCGCCAGCACGCGTTGCGGGTCGCGCTCGCGGGTGTCGTAGCCGCGCCGCGTCCAGCTCGCCAGCGTCAGGCCCAGGCGGTGCAGCTGCGGGCCCAGGAAAGGGTTGCGCAAGCCGGCCGGGGCGCGGAAGAAACGCGGCGCGTGGCCGGTCAGGCGCGTCAGCACGGCCTGCGACGCGGCCAGTTCCTGCGCGTAGCCACGCGGGCCCAGCAGCGAGAAGGTGTGGCGGTGCCGCAGGCTGTGGTTCTGCACCTCGTGGCCGCGCCGGAGGATCTCGTGCACCAGCCCGGCATGGCGCTCGGCCCGTTCGGCGATGCAGAAGAAGGTGGCGCGCGCGCCGGCCGCGTCCAGCAGGTCCAGCACGGCGGGCGTCAGCTCGGGGTCCGGGCCGTCGTCGATCGTCAACGCGACCTCGCCACGCGCGGCGGCGGCCGGCGGCAGGCGGGTCAGGTTGGCGCCCAGCCAGTCGGCGCGCGGCCAGAGGCCGGCGAAGGTGATCACCGCATGGTCCAGCACCAGCGCCGCCAGCAGCCAGGGCCATGACGCCGGCCAGACCAGCAGCACGGCCAGCGCCACGACGTGCAACACCACGCTGGCGCGCAGCAGCGGCGGCCAGGGCCAGCGGGGCGGGTCGTTCGCCAACGTCGTCATCGGCGCCGGCTCAACGCGAGACCATCGCCGGCTCGATCTTCATGACCGAGCGGTCGCCGTCGGCCAGTTCGAGCACGATCTCCTGCACCTCGGCCTGCCGGCCGCTGACGCGGATCGCGGCGATCGTGCCGCGCAGCTTGGCGTCCAGCGGCTTCAGGTCGAGCGACCAGCGTTCGGCCGCGCCCGTCACCTGGGTGCTGAAGTACTTCTGCAGCGCGGCCTGGTTGCCGGTCAGCGTGCCGCGCACCGCCTCGACCATGATCTGCGCCTCGGGCACGGCGTCCAGCGCGAGCGTGCGGCTGCGGCTGCCCTGGCTCATCGTCAGCGTGTTGCCGTTGACCTGCAACGCCTCGCGGCGCGGCTTGAGCGTGACGCGCTCGAAGCGGTCGGGAGCCGTGAAGCTGAGCCGGCCGGACGACACCAGCGGCTGGTCCAGCGACGCCACGGTGCGCTTCTCGACGAAGCTGGCCTCGCCTTCCTTGACGCTGGCGAGCGTGCGCATCAGGTCCTCGAGGCCGAAGGCCCAGGCCGGCGAGACGCCGCCCGCCAGGAGGCCGCCCAGCAGCGTCGCCACGATGGCCCAGGCTCGGCGGCGGGTGATCGGGCCACGGGTGAACGTACGGTCAGTGCAGCGCATCAGGGTCGGCCCAGAAGTCGAAAAAGTTGAACCAGTTGCAGGGTGTCTCATGGCAGATGGATTCCAGGATCTCGACATAACGCCGCACCGCACGCTGCAGGACGACCTCGGCCGGCGCGCCGTCGGCCGGCTTCTGGCTGAAGTCGGCGATCTCGACGAAACGCAGCTCGTAGCGCCGACCACCGTGGTACAGGCCGGCCATGAACAGCAGCCGGCGGCGCAGCATCATCGCCAGCCGGAACGGGCCGTCCGAGAAGGACGCGGGCTGGCCCAGGAAGTTCAGGCGATGCACGCCGCCGCGCTGCATCGAGGAATGACCCGGCGTGCGCAACGTCCGATCGGCCAGCAGGCCGGCGACGCCATTGCCGTCGAGCCAGGCGCGCAGTTCGAGCATCGCCGACATGCGCCCCAGCGCGATCACGTGCAGCGGCGTGTCGGGCGCGATGGCGCGCAGCGTCGCGTTGATCTGGCGCGCGTTGTCCTCGAACATGAGCATCGCCACCCGCAGGTCGCGCTGGCCCTCGCCGAGCGAGCGCAGGACCTCGAAGCTGCCGACGTGAGCGCCCGCCAGCATCGCCCCGTGGCCCTGTTCGACCTGGACCATCAGCAGCTCGGGATTCGTCACCGTGATGTCGAACTCCTCGAAGCGGCGCTGCAGCAGGTACACGCGGTCCAGGATGGTCGCGGCAAAGTGGTGGATGTGGGCGTAACGCTCGCGCCAGGTCGGCGGCCGGCCCAGCACGCGGGCCAGGTACTGGCGCGAGGCCCGCGTCGCCGCACCGCCGGTCAGCATGAAGTACAGCGTGATCGGGTGCAGCACCAGGCGCGCGACACGGCGGCCCAGCGCCATCGCGATCCAGCGCATCAGGGCCAGCGCCTGCGCGTTGCTGCGCTCGGGCTGGCGGGTCCAGTCGGGCGACGTTTCAGGCGCCGACATCACGCCCCCGGGGCCGGTGTACGGACATCGAAGTGGCCGCTCACGGCCAGGCGTCCGTCGGCGTCCGGCAGGCGCACCTCGAAGGTCACCCGGGTCGGCGCGCAGGCCCAGTCGATGCGCAGGCGCGCACCCGGCCCGATCGGCGCCAGGAACTTGACCGCCCCCAACCGTGGCGCTGGCCCGAGCAGCGCGGCGGCCTCGGCGTCGGCGAGCAGGCGCTCGCTGACCTCGGCGAGCATGACCACGCCCGGCAGGATCGGGTGGCCGGGGAAGTGGCCGGCGAAGCTCGGGTGATCGGCGGGGACGGTGTGGTCGGCGTGGGGCATGGTCTCGGTGCACTCATCGGCGCACTCATCGGCGCCCTTTTCGGCGCATTCATCGGCGCATTCATCGGCGCAGACATCAGCGTGCAGGTCGTCGCGCGTCTCAGCGCTTCAGGGCGGCGGCCAGTTCGGCCAGCCGGCCGGCCGGGAGCTTGCCGGTCGGATCGCGCGGAAGGCTGTCGACGAACACGATCGGGCGCGGCAGGAAGGCCGCATCGACCCGCTCGCGCAGGCGCGCCAGCAGCGTCACCCGCGTCAGGCCGGGTTCGGGCACGACGAAGGCGGTCAGGCGCACGACGGCCTCGACGCCGTCGGCCGCATCGCCCGGCGGCAACCAGACGGCGCCGTCGCGCACGCCGTCGATGCTGTTGAGGTGGAAGTTCAGGTGCGACAGCGAACTGCGCTTGCCGGCGATGTTGATCAGGTCATTCGATCGGCCGAGCAGGCGGAAGCGGCGAGCGTCGATCACCTCCAGCACGTCCGCGAGCGGGGTGGGCTGCTGGACGTGGCCGCCTTGCACGACCGATTCGGCGCCGTCGCCCGTCAGGCTCAGGCCGTCGAAGGCGGTCCACTCCGGTCCGGCGGTGCTGCGGCGGGTGGCAACCTGGCCGGCCTCGGTGCAGCCGTAGATCTCCATCAGCGGACCTTGCAGCGCGGCCTCGGCGCGGGCGGCCATCTGCGGCGACAGCGGCGCGGTGGCGCTGATCACCAGGTCGACCGGCGGCAGGTCGATGCCGGCGTCGAGCAGGTTCTTCAGGTGGAAAGGTGTCGTCACCAGCACGCGTGGACGCGGCAGCGCGGCCAGCACCTCGGCGATCTCGGCCGGGAAGAAGGGCCGCTCGGCCGCGAACGAGGCGCCGCCGCGCAAGGCCAGCAGCACGGTCGATTCGAAGCCGTACATGTGGTGCGGTGGCACGGTGCCCACCAGCACGACGCCGCGCAGGTCCGGCCTACCGAGATGCTCGGCGACCCGGCGCGCTTCGGCGTCGATGTTCAGCACCAGCCGGTCCCAGACCTTCGGATGCGGCATCGGCGCGCCGGTCGAACCGGAGGTCAGCACCTGGGCGATCACCGCGTCGGGCGGCAGGTCGATCGACGGCGGCTCCGCGTGATCAGGCTCGGGCTTGGCGGCGTCGAGCACCTCGGCATAGTCCTGCGCCGGCATGCCGCCGATGCGGGCCTCGTCCAGCGCCGGCGCATCGGCCAAGGCGGAAGCACCCGGGAACAGGCGCGTCAGCCGCGCCAGCATGTCGGGCGTGTGATTCGGCGGCAGCAGACCGGGCTGGCCGTGGGCCAGGCTCGCACCGAGCGTCAGCGCGAAGCGGTAGCGGTCGCCGGTGAGGGCCAGCACCGGCCCGCGCGGCTGCCAGCGTGCGGCCAGCGCCGCGACATCGGCGAGGTACTGGCCTCGCGTGATCGGCCGGCCCGCCCGCCAGGCCAGCGGCGCGTCGAGCGTGTCGCCGGCCAGCAGCGAACGCGCACCGTCGGGCACAAGCGCCATCAGCCGATGCGGCCGAGGAGCAGGTACTCCATCAGCGCCTTCTGGACGTGCATGCGGTTCTCGGCCTCGTCCCAGACGACGCTCTGCGGACCGTCGATGACCTGGGCGGTGACCTCTTCGCCGCGATGGGCCGGCAGGCAGTGCATGAACAGGGCGTCGGGCTTCGCGCGCGACATCATGTCGGCGTCCACGCACCAGAGCGCGAAGGCCTTCTTGCGGGCCTCGTTCTCGGCCTCGTAGCCCATGCTGGTCCAGACGTCGGTGGTGACGAGATCGGCACCGGCACAGGCCTCGCGTGGATCGTCAAAGACGCGGTAGCAGCTGCTGTCGCGCACGCCGGCCACCGCCGGGTCGACGCCGTAGCCGCTGGGCGTGCTGACGTGGACGGTGAATCCCAGCACCTCGGCCGCCTGCAGCCAGGTGTTGGCCATGTTGTTGCCGTCGCCGACCCAGGCCACGACCTTGCCCTTCAGCCCGCCCAGGTCGACGCCGGCGGCGCTGAGCGTGCCGCGGTGTTCCAGGAAGGTGTAGAGGTCGGCCAGGATCTGGCAGGGATGGAACTCGTTGGTCAGGCCATTGATGACCGGCACGCGCGAGTGGGCGGCGAACGCCTCGAGCTTGCTGTGCTCGAAGGTGCGGATCATCACCAGATCGACCATGCGGCTGATGACGCGGGCCGAGTCCTCGATCGGCTCGCTGCGGCCCAGTTGGCTGTCGCCGGTCGTCAGGTGCACGACCGAGCCGCCCATCTGGTACATGCCGGCCTCGAAGCTCACGCGGGTGCGGGTGCTGGCCTTCTCGAAGATCATCGCCAGCGTGCGGTCGGCCAGCGGCGTGTATTTCTCGTAGTTCTTGAAGCGGGTCTTGATCAGGCGCGCGCGCTCGAAGAGGTAGGCGTACTCCTCGGCGCGCAGGTCCTTGAATTGCAGGTAGTGCTTCATGAGAGACAGGCCCGGTTTCATGCGTGTTCGGCGCCAGGGGCGAGGAAGTTGCGGACCAGCGGCGCGAGCTTGGCGACGATCTCGTCGGCCTCGGCCTCGGTGAGGATCAACGGCGGCACCAGGCGGATGACGCGGTCGGCGGTGACGCTCAGCAGCAAGCCGGCCTCCATCGCGAGCGTCAGGATCTCGCCGCAGGGGCGGTCCAGCTCGATGCCGATCATCAGGCCGGCGCCGCGGATCTCGACCACGCCCGTCAGCCCCTGGAAGGCTTCGGCGAGCGAACGCTGCAGGTAGGCGCCCACATGTTCGGCGTTCGCCAGCAGGCCCTCCTCTTCCATGATCTTCAGCGTCTCGACGCCCGCACGGGTCGACAGCGGGTTGCCGCCGAAGGTGGTGCCGTGGTTGCCCGGCTGGAAGATGGAGGCGGCACGCGGGCCGCAGACCACCGCACCGATCGGCACGCCCGAGCCCAGGCCCTTCGCGAGCGGCATGACGTCCGGCACGATGCCGGCCCACTGGTGCGCGAACCACTTGCCCGTCCTGCCGATGCCGCACTGCACCTCGTCGAGCATCAGCAGCCAGTCCTGGCGGTCGCAGATGGCGCGCAGGCTGCGCAGGTAATCCCAGCGCGCCGGGTTGATGCCGCCCTCGCCCTGGATCGTCTCCAGGAAGACGGCGACGACGTTCGGGTTGGTGCGCGCGACGTGCTCGACCGCCTCCAGATCGTTCAGGGGGATGCGGACGAAGCCCTCGACCAGCGGACCGAAGCCGGCCTGCACCTTGGGATTGCCGGTCGCCGACAGGGTCGCGATCGAGCGGCCGTGGAAGGCCTTCTCGTAGACGATCACCTCGGGGCGCTCGATGCCCTTGTCATGGCCGAACTTGCGCGCCAGCTTCAGCGCGGCCTCGTTGGCTTCCAGGCCGGTGCTGCAGAAGAAGGCGTTGGTCAGGCCGGACAGTTCGGTCAGCTTGGCGGCCAGTGCCTCCTGCCCGGGCACGTGGTAGTAGTTCGAACAGTGGATCAGCTTGGCGACCTGGTCCTGCAAGGCGGCCACCAGCTTCGGATGGGCATGGCCCAGCGTGTTCACTGCGATGCCGCCCAGGCCGTCGAGGTACTCCCGACCGGCGGTGTCCCAGACGCGGCAGCCTCGGCCATGCGACAGCGCGATCGGCAGTCGGCCATAGGTCTTCATCACGTGCGGTTCGGACACGGGCACATCGGCAGCGGCGGTCATCCCAGATCTCCAGGCAGAGGACAAAAAAGAACGCACCGTCGAGGACGGCGCGTTGCACGATTGTAGGCAAGCCCATGCACGCGTCGGTGACCTTGGCGGTCAGGTCGCCTGTTGATCCGCATGCGGTCGATCGACGTCCTGGCAAGCCTTGTGACAGCCGGATGCGGCAAGATCACCGCGATCCGGGAGCCGTCACCAACGGCGTCAGACTGCGGCACGGCATCTGCTTGTGCACTGCAGCACAATACCGGGTTGAGCGCCGTGGGGCCCCTCCCCTGGACGCGTAGAGGCTGCATGAGCACGACGACCAAATCCCGCGAGATCTTCATCCAAGGCATCACCCGCGACGGCCGCACCTTCCGGCCCAGCGACTGGGCCGAGCGACTGGCGGGTGCGATGTCGGCGTTCCGCCCGGGCGGCATGGCCAACAACCGGTTCGCCTCGATCGGCTACTCGCCCTACTGCGTCCCGACGGTGGTCGGCAAGGTCAAGTGCGTGGTGGTCAACGAAGCCCTGCGCGACATCGAGCCGATGGCCTGGGACTTCGTCATGAACTTCGCCCGCGACAACGAACTTCAGGTCAGCGAAGCCTGCCTGCTGCCAGACCCGCCCACTTCACGCTGAGAAGTCCGTCAGGGTCGACCACGCTCGAGAGAGCGCACCACCGTCAGCACACACAGCTCGAATCAACAGATTCGAGTATCCGGCGAAGATTCCGCTCGATATTCTTCAATCGAGAAATCCATTCCCCAAAAGAACAAACCCCCTGCAGTTTGCACTGAGGGGGTTTGGGGGATAGTAGCCTGACGATGACCTACTTTCACACGCGAATGCGCACTATCATCGGCGCTGAGGCGTTTCACTGTCCTGTTCGGGATGGGAAGGAGTGGGACCACCTCGCTATGGTCGTCAGGCATAACTTGTTGCTGGAGCGTTTATCGCATCGAAGGGATGCGAGGTGCTTCAGCCAATTCATAGAGTCGAATCGATATTGATTGCGTACCAGAGAGTACGGAACGTATTTACTGCTTTGACGATCGAAGCGATCTCAAAGTTATAGGGTCAAGCCTCACGAGCAATTAGTACTGGTTAGCTTAACGCATTACTGCGCTTCCACACCCAGCCTATCAACGTCCTGGTCTTGAACGACTCTTCAGGGGGCTCAAGGCCCCGGCAGATCTTATCTTGGAACGAGTTTCCCGCTTAGATGCTTTCAGCGGTTATCTCTTCCGCACTTAGCTACCCGGCGATGCCACTGGCGTGACAACCGGTACACCAGAGGTGCGTCCACTCCGGTCCTCTCGTACTAGGAGCAGGCTTCCTCAAATCTGCAGCGCCCACGGAAGATAGGGACCAAACTGTCTCACGACGTTTTAAACCCAGCTCACGTACCTCTTTAAATGGCGAACAGCCATACCCTTGGGACCGGCTACAGCCCCAGGATGAGATGAGCCGACATCGAGGTGCCAAACACCGCCGTCGATATGAACTCTTGGGCGGTATCAGCCTGTTATCCCCAGAGTACCTTTTATCCGTTGAGCGATGGCCCTTCCATACAGAACCACCGGATCACTTAGTCCTACTTTCGTACCTGCTCGACTTGTCAGTCTCGCAGTCAAGCACGCTTATGCCTATGCACTATCAGCACGATTTCCGACCGTGCTTAGCGTACCTTCGAACTCCTCCGTTACACTTTAGGAGGAGACCGCCCCAGTCAAACTGCCCACCATGCACTGTCCCCAACCCGGATAACGGGCCAAGGTTAGAACCTCAAACACACCAGGGTGGTATTTCAAGGTCGGCTCCATACAGTCTAGCGACCGTACTTCAAAGCCTCCCACCTATCCTACACAGATCTGTTCAAAGTCCAATGCAAAGCTACAGTAAAGGTTCATGGGGTCTTTCCGTCTTTCCGCGGGGAGATTGCATCATCACAAACATTTCAACTTCGCTGAGTCTCTGGAGGAGACAGTGTGGCCATCGTTACGCCATTCGTGCAGGTCGGAACTTACCCGACAAGGAATTTCGCTACCTTAGGACCGTTATAGTTACGGCCGCCGTTTACTGGGACTTCAGTCAAGAGCTTGCACCCCATCATTTAATCTTCCAGCACCGGGCAGGCGCCACACCCTATACGTCGACTTTCGTCTTTGCAGAGTGCTGTGTTTTTAATAAACAGTCGCAGCCACCGATTCTCTGCGGCCTCTTTTAGCTCCGTTTGTTCAACTTCACTGACTCAAGGCACACCTTCTTCCGAAGTTACGGTGTCAATTTGCCGAGTTCCTTCTCCAGAGTTCTCTCAAGCGCCTGAGAATACTCATCACGCGCACCAGTGTCGGTTTGCGGTACGGTCGTGTGCAACTGAAGCTTAGTGGCTTTTCCTGGAAGCAGGGTATCACTCACTTCGACGGCAAGCCGTCTCGTTATCACCCCTCATCTTAGACCCCCGGATTTGCCTAAGGGCCATGACTACAGGCTTGAACCAAGATATCCAACACTTGGCTGAGCTAACCTTCTCCGTCCCCACATCGCATTGCACATCGGTACAGGAATATTCACCTGTTTCCCATCAGCTACGCATCTCTGCCTCGCCTTAGGGGCCGACTCACTCTACGCCGATGAACGTTGCGTAGAAAACCTTGCGCTTACGGCGAGGGGGCTTTTCACCCCCTTTAACGCTACTCATGTCAGCATTCGCACTTCTGATACCTCCAGCAGCCTTTACAAGCCACCTTCACAGGCTTACAGAACGCTCTCCTACCATCACATTGCTGTGATCCGCAGCTTCGGTAACTGGCTTGAGCCCCGTTACATCTTCCGCGCAGGACGACTCGATCAGTGAGCTATTACGCTTTCTTTAAATGATGGCTGCTTCTAAGCCAACATCCTGACTGTTTTAGCCTTCCCACTTCGTTTCCCACTTAGCCAATTTTAGGGACCTTAGCTGGCGGTCTGGGTTGTTTCCCTCTTGAGTCCGGACGTTAGCACCCGGTGCTCTGTCTCCCAAGCTGTACTCATCGGTATTCGGAGTTTGCAATGGTTTGGTAAGTCGCCATGACCCCCTAGCCATAACAGTGCTCTACCCCCGATGGTAATACTTGAGGCACTACCTAAATAGTTTTCGGAGAGAACCAGCTATCTCCAGGTTTGTTTAGCCTTTCACCCCTATCCACAGCTCATCCGCTAGTTTTGCAACACTAGTCGGTTCGGACCTCCAGTGCGTGTTACCGCACCTTCATCCTGGCCATGGATAGATCACCTGGTTTCGGGTCTACACCCAGCGACTCAATCGCCCTATTCGGACTCGGTTTCCCTTCGCCTTCCCTACACGGTTAAGCTTGCCACTGAATGTAAGTCGCTGACCCATTATACAAAAGGTACGCCGTCACCCCTTTCGAGGCTCCGACTTTTTGTATGCATGCGGTTTCAGGATCTATTTCACTCCCCTCCCGGGGTTCTTTTCGCCTTTCCCTCACGGTACTTGTTCACTATCGGTCGATTACGAGTATTTAGCCTTGGAGGATGGTCCCCCCATCTTCAGACAGGATTTCACGTGTCCCGCCCTACTTGTCGCATGCCCAGTTCCACAACCAACTTTTTTCATACGGGGCTATCACCCGCTATGGCCGGACTTTCCATTCCGTTCTGATAAGTCGGTTGCTAAATCATGCAGGCTCTTCCAATTTCGCTCGCCACTACTTTCGGAATCTCGGTTGATGTCTATTCCTCCAGCTACTGAGATGTTTCAGTTCGCCGGGTTCGCCTCAACACCCTATGTATTCAGATGTTGATACCCTTGCGGGTGGGTTTCCCCATTCGGATATCTCCGGATCAAAGCTCATTTGCCAGCTCCCCGAAGCTTTTCGCAGGCTATCACGTCCTTCATCGCCTGTAATCGCCAAGGCATCCACCACATGCACTTAGTCACTTGACCCTATAACTTTGACATCCACCTCGTGAACGTCGTCAAGGACTACACCACCTCGATCGACTATCGAGGCATGTGTTTGAGTATTTACGTTTGCCGTACTTTCAACTCTCACGACTTACGTCGCTTCATTGATGTCTGGTGACGCAATCAATAGTCAGTAGCGGCACGGTGCTGCAACCCCTTTACCGGTTGCAGCTTTCCGCTACTGACGCTGATTCGACTCTACGAATTGTTAAAGAACAACAGCCAACTTTCGATGGCAGACCTAAACACCCCAGTTTCAGCTCGCGCTGCCTGGTCGACGCTTAGGTCTGCACCGATCATGAAGAAGATTTTGGTGGAGGATGACGGGATCGAACCGACGACCCCCTGCTTGCAAAGCAGGTGCTCTCCCAGCTGAGCTAATCCCCCGTTCGAATGAGTGGTGGGTCTGGTTGGATTCGAACCAACGACCCCCGCCTTATCAAGACGGTGCTCTAACCGACTGAGCTACAGACCCCAATCTTCTTACACTGTCGTATCTACAGCCGATAAGTGTGGGCGCATGAATTTGAATGCATTTTCCAGAAAGGAGGTGATCCAGCCGCACCTTCCGATACGGCTACCTTGTTACGACTTCACCCCAGTCACGAACCCTGCCGTGGTAATCGCCCTCCTTGCGGTTAGGCTAACTACTTCTGGCAGAACCCGCTCCCATGGTGTGACGGGCGGTGTGTACAAGACCCGGGAACGTATTCACCGCGGCAAGCTGATCCGCGATTACTAGCGATTCCGACTTCACGCAGTCGAGTTGCAGACTGCGATCCGGACTACGACCGGTTTTCTGGGATTGGCTCCCCCTCGCGGGTTGGCAGCCCTCTGTACCGGCCATTGTATGACGTGTGTAGCCCTACCCATAAGGGCCATGAGGACCTGACGTCATCCCCACCTTCCTCCGGTTTGTCACCGGCAGTCTCATTAGAGTGCCCTTTCGTAGCAACTAATGACAAGGGTTGCGCTCGTTGCGGGACTTAACCCAACATCTCACGACACGAGCTGACGACGGCCATGCAGCACCTGTGTCTAGGTTCTCTTTCGAGCACTCCCACATCTCTGCAGGATTCCTAGCATGTCAAGGGTAGGTAAGGTTTTTCGCGTTGCATCGAATTAAACCACATCATCCACCGCTTGTGCGGGTCCCCGTCAATTCCTTTGAGTTTCAACCTTGCGGCCGTACTCCCCAGGCGGTCAACTTCACGCGTTAGCTACGTTACTGAGAAGAAACCCTCCCAACAACCAGTTGACATCGTTTAGGGCGTGGACTACCAGGGTATCTAATCCTGTTTGCTCCCCACGCTTTCGTGCATGAGCGTCAGTACAGGTCCAGGGGACTGCCTTCGCCATCGGTGTTCCTCCGCATATCTACGCATTTCACTGCTACACGCGGAATTCCATCCCCCTCTACCGTACTCTAGCTATACAGTCACAAATGCAGTTCCCAGGTTGAGCCCGGGGATTTCACATCTGTCTTATATAACCGCCTGCGCACGCTTTACGCCCAGTAATTCCGATTAACGCTTGCACCCTACGTATTACCGCGGCTGCTGGCACGTAGTTAGCCGGTGCTTATTCTTCAGGTACCGTCATCCTCCCAGGGTATTAGCCCAGAAGATTTCTTCCCTGACAAAAGCGGTTTACAACCCGAAGGCCTTCTTCCCGCACGCGGCATGGCTGGATCAGGCTTGCGCCCATTGTCCAAAATTCCCCACTGCTGCCTCCCGTAGGAGTCTGGGCCGTGTCTCAGTCCCAGTGTGGCTGGTCGTCCTCTCAGACCAGCTACAGATCGTCGCCTTGGTAGGCCTTTACCCCACCAACTAGCTAATCTGACATCGGCCGCTCCAATAGCGCGAGGTCTTGCGATCCCCCGCTTTCACCCTCAGGTCTCATGCGGTATTAATCCGGCTTTCGCCGGGCTATCCCCCACTACTGGGCACGTTCCGATGCATTACTCACCCGTTCGCCACTCTCAAGGGTTGCCCCTCTACCGTTCGACTTGCATGTGTAAAGCATGCCGCCAGCGTTCAATCTGAGCCAGGATCAAACTCTTCAGTTCGATCTTGATTTCACTCAACGGAATTGAAGTGACTTAACATTCACTTCTTCCGTGAGCGTTTGACATCCCAGTTTTACCCAGGACTTGGCATTCGCCTTCAAACGCCCACGCTTATCGGCTGTAAATTTTTAAAGAGCTCAACGACTCATCAACTTCGCTTTCGCGTCGGTCAACTTGCGTTGTTTGCTGCAAACTGCTGTTTGCAGCGCAGAAGCGGAAGTATCTGTCGTCTTTTCGATCTTGTCAACAGCTTCGTTTGAAGTTTTTGTCGACCGACTTGAAGACCACCTTCGGAGCCCGAAGCACTCACGAGCCTTGCGGCGTCGAACAGCACTCTGAACACCGAAGCTTCCGCTTCGCCCGCTGACTGCTGCAACTCAGAAGTTGTCGCGATCAGCGAAGACCGCAATTATGCAGTGGATCTTCCGAGGCGCGCAAGCCCTCACCGAGAAAATCTTGACCGGGACGCTCGGGCAAGCCCGAGCGTCCCGGTCAGGCTGCCGCCTTGACGCTGTTGGCGATGCCCGTGCGGACCACGCTGCGCGGGTCTTCCGACGTGAGCACGTCCTCTGCATAGGCTTCCAGCCGCCGCACCTCTGACCGCAGGATCCGCTGCTTGACCGCCGGGATGCATGCCGGGTGCATGCTGAAGGAACGCAGCCCGAACCCGAGCAGCACTTCGGTGAAGTCGATGTCCCCGGCCATCTCGCCGCAGACGCATACATCCTTGCCCGCCACACGCCCTTGGCGGATGGTGTCGGCAATGAGCCGGAGCACCGCCGGGTGCCAGGGGTCATACAGATGGGCGACGGCCTCGTCGGCCCGGTCGATGGCCAGCGTGTACTGGATCAGGTCATTGGTGCCGATCGACAGGAAGTCGAAGTGCCGCAGGAACAGCGGCAGGCTCAGCGCCGCAGCCGGCACCTCGACCATCGCGCCGACCTCCACGGCGCCATGCGCCACACCCTCGCGCATCAGCTGCTCGCGCACCCGGCGGATCACGGCCAGGCTGGCGGTGATCTCGTTGGCGTGCGTCAGCATCGGGATCAGCAGGCGGACCGTGCCGTGCGCCGCCGCGCGGTAGATCGCCCGCACCTGGGCCTCGAACATCTGCGGCTCGGCCAGGCTCCAGCGGATCGCCCGCAGCCCCATGGCCGGATTCAGCGTGTGCTCGTGCCGCAGTTCCTGCCCGGACATGCGCTCGAGCGGCTTGTCCGCCCCGATGTCCACCGTGCGGATCGTCACCGGCAGGCCGTTCATCGCGACGACGGCATCCCGGTAGGCGATGTACTGCTCTTCCTCGTCCGGCAGTGCCCCTTCGCGGTTCATGAAGAGGAACTCGCTGCGGAACAGGCCGATCCCCTCGGCGCCACTCGCCAGCGCACCCGGCGCGTCACCCGGCAGCTCGATGTTGGCCAGCAGCTCGACCCTCGCGCCGTCCAGCGAGACGGCCGCCTTGTGGCGCAGGCGGTGCAGGCGCTCGCGCTCGACCTGGCCCTGTCGCTGCCGGAAGCGGTATTCCTCCAGCACGATCGGCGGCGGGTCGACGATCACCAGGCCGGCATCGCCATCGATGATGACCCAGTCGTCCTGGCGGATCAGCCGGCTCGCCTCGCGGGCGCCCACCACCGCCGGGATGTCCAGGCTGCGGGCGACGATCGCGGTGTGCGAGTTCTTGCCGCCCACGTCGGTGACGAAGCCGGTGAAGACGCTGCCCTTGAACTGCAGCATGTCGGCAGGGGAGATGTCGTTGGCGACCAGCACCAGCGGATCCTCGCCGGCGAAGTCCCGTGCGCCGACCTTCGGACCGACGGCGGAGGTGCCCCGCTCGCCCGACTTGTCGGCCAGCGCCCGCAGCACACGTTCGGCGACCTGTTCGAGGTCGGCCTTGCGCTCGCGCAGGTAGTCGTCCTCCATCTCGTCGAACTGGCGCGCCAGCACTTCGAGCTGCGCGGCCATGGCCCACTCGGCGTTGTAGTGGCGGTCGATGATCCAGGCGCAGGTCGCCTCGGCGACGGCCTCGTCGTTCAACAGCATCAGGTGGACATCCAGCAGCGCCACCAGCTCGTGCTGGGCATCAGCTGGCACGGCCTGCTTCAGAGCCTCGAGCTCGAGGGTGACGCGCTTGCGCGCCTGGCGCAGGCGGGAGATCTCGGCCGGCGCATCGACCGGGTCGATGTAGTAGTGCGCGACGTCGATCCGGCTGGATGCCACCAGCACCGCACGTCCGATGGCGACGCCCCGCGACACCGGCAACCCGAACACTTGCAAGGTCATGCGGTCATGCTAGCAGCGGGCATGCCAGCCTCCGATCGGGTCTCTCCCCGAGACGTGCGGCGTCGCGCGCACTGTCATGAAGCCGTCGCCGAACCGACATGGCGGGGTCATCGGGTCCGCCGACGATGACTCATCGATTCAGGAGATGACCATGCTCGAACTGCCCCAGCCCACGCTGGCACTGGCCGACCTGTGGGGTCGTGCCACCGCGACGACACCGCGCCGCCATGCCTTGCTGCGCCCGCGCACCTCGCTGCCACCCGTGGCCCCGGCCGCGCCGGCCGTTGCCGTGGCGGAGACCGAAACCCCTGCATGCGTCGCCACCTGGGCGCGCAGCGACGCGGATGTCGTCCAGGCCCAGCGCCTGCGCCATGACGTCTTCGTCGGCGAGATGGGCGCCCGGCTGTCCAACCTGCCCGGCACGCCGGCCGGACTGGACCGCGACATCTTCGACGCGCATTGCGAGCACCTGCTGGTGCGCGACGGCGCGCAAGGCCCGGTGATCGGCACCTACCGCGTGCTGACGCCGATGGCCGCTGCCCGCCTGGGCGGCTGGTACAGCGAGACCGAGTTCGACCTGACCCGCCTGCGTCCGCTGATGCCGCGCATGGCCGAGCTGGGTCGCTCGTGCGTGCACCCGGACCACCGCAGCGGCGGCGTGATCATGACGTTGTGGGCCGCGCTGGCCGACTTCATGGTGCGCAACGGCCTGGACACGATGGTCGGTTGCGCCAGCATCAGCATGCGCGACGGCGGGCATGTCGCCGCCAGCCTGTGGGAACAGCTGCGCAAGACCCACCTCGCGCCGATCGGGATGCAGGTCCAGCCGCGCCTGCCGCTGCCGGTCGATGACCTCGACTCGAGCCTGCCGGCGGAACTGCCGCCGCTGATCAAGGGCTACCTGCGCTGCGGCGCCAAGGTGCTGGGTGCGCCGGCCTGGGATCCGGACTTCAACACCGCCGACCTGCCGATCATGTTGCGCCTGGCGGACATCCCGCCGCGCTACCGCAAGCACTTCCTCAAGGACGCCGCCTGAGCGGCCGTCCGGCGGGCCTCACTGGCCTTCGCCGAACTTGTCGTCGATCAGCTGGCGCAGGGCGGCCATGGCCTCTTCCTCGCGCTCGCCGCTGACCTCGATCTCGACCTCGCTGCCGAGGCCGGCCGCCAGCATCATCACGCCCATGATGCTCTTGGCATTCACGCGCCGGCCTGCCCGTGTCAGGAAGACCTCGCAGGGGTAGCTGCCGGCCAGCTTCGTCAGCTTGGCCGATGCCCGGGCATGCAGACCCAGCTTATTGCTGATGGTGATGTTCGATCGAATCATGGACGTTGGTCGTGTGCGCCTGGTTCTGCGGGCGCGTGGTGGCGATCGGCATGACGCCGTGCGAACCGCCCATCATCGCGCGGCTGGCCAGTTCCTCCAGCGGCAGTTGGGCGTAGTTGAGAGCCCGCCACAGCATGGGCACGTTGACCCCGGCGATCACGCGCACACGCTGGCCGTCGGCCAGGCGCTGGGCGACGTTGGCGGGCGTGGCGCCGAAGACGTCGGTCAGCACCAGCGTCTCGCCGTCGACGCCCGGACCGCCGGCCAGCAGCGATCGGGCCTTGACCTCGACGTGCTCGGGCTGGTCGCCGGGCTGCACGTCGACCACGCGGATGCGGTCGACCAGCTCCGGGAAGGTGTGGGCCGCGACCGCCTGGAGGGCCGAAGCCAGCGGGGCGTGGGCAAGGATCAGCAGACGGGCCATGGCGGCGGATTATGCGGTGGGGTGGACGGGTGCCGGACCGTGGCGACGGCCACGAAGCGGGCCCTCTCCAACGCTCAACCGGCTCGACCGGTTCACATCGGGAACACGCATCGGCCGACGGCTCACAGCGGCCAGCGCAGGCCGTCGAGGAAATCCTGCGCGGCGCCTTCCCAGCCTGCAGCGGCCTTCGACCGGGCCAGCACGACCAGCTGGTAGACCCGCGCGCCGCGGGCGACCAGCAGGGCGCGTGCCGCGACCGCGCTGCCATCCGGGCGCTGGCCGGCGATGCTGGCGCGCCAGGCCGAGCCGGGCGTCGCGCCGGGCACCTCGGGCGTCACGGACTGGACGTCCGACGCCTTCAGGTTGTCGCGCACCGTGCGTTGCAGCGTGACGGCCGCAGCGCTCGCGAGCACCGGGTCGGCAAACGTGAACTGCGTCGCCGACCAGGTCACCTCGCCGGCGTCGCAGACCAGCATGCGCGCGGCCACGCGCTGCCCGTCGAGATCGAGGCTGCGCTCGTGCGCATCCGGCTTGCACGGGAACTGCAGCCGCGCGTCGGGTTCGAGCCGGACGGCGCGCCAATCGAGCGTCGGCGTGCAGCCGGCCAGCAGCAGCGCGGCCAGGGCCGTGCAGGACACGTGGATCGGGATGGGAAAGCGCATCGGTCGATTATCGGCAGCGCCTGCCGCGCGGCCGTGGCCTCAACCGAACAGCGACAGCATGCGTTCGAGCGCGCTGGTCAGCGGCGCCTCCAGCATCGGCAGCGTCAGCAGCATGCCCAGCAGGCCGACCGACACGGTTATCGCGAAGCCGACCGAGAAGATCTGGATCTGCTGCGCCACGCGGGAAATGATGCCCAGCACGAGGTTGACGAACAGCAGCATCGCGACGATCGGCAGCGCGATCCACAGGCCGAGCCGGAAGATCTCGGCGCCCCAGACCTGCGGCTGCAGCCGGTCGATGACCGACAGCGGGTGGTCGCTGACCGGGAAGGCCTCGAAGCTGCGGATCACCGCCAGCGTCAGCAGCAGGTGGCCGTTGATGACGACGAACAGCAGCGAGCCGATGGTGCTCAGGAAGCGCGACGTGGCCGTGCCCTGCGCGCCGGTGGCCGGGTCGAAGAAGCCCGCGAAGTTCAGGCCCATCTGCAGGCCGATCAGCTCGCCGGCGAACTCGACCGCCGCGAACACGACCCGCGCGGCAAAGCCCAGCGTCAGGCCGATCACGACCTGCTGGGCCACCATCGCCAGCCCGGCCGGGCTGTCCAGCGGCACCGCCGGCAAGGCCGTCACGTCGGGCAGGCTGGCCTGCGCGGCCAGCGCGACCAGCAGCGCCAGGCCGACCTTGACCCGCACCGGCACGGTCCGCAGCGACAGCACCGGCATCGCCGAGAACAGCGCCAGCGTGCGCAGGAAGGGCCACAGCAGCGGCGTGAGCCACTGCAGCAGCTGGGTCTCGTTGAAGCCGATCACGTCATGCCGTCAGGTGGTGCGGTCGCGTCAGCCGACCGCCGCCGGAATCGCCTGCAGCGTGCGCTGCAGGTACTCCACCAGCGTGGTCAGCATCCACGGGCCGGCCACGGCCATGACGACCACGGCGGCGATCATCTTCGGCACGAACGACAGCGTCGACTCGTTGAGCTGCGTGGCGGCCTGGAAGATGCTCACGACCAGGCCCACGACGAGCACGGTCAGCAGCATCGGCGCGGCCACCATCATCAGGATCGCCAGGCCTTCCTGGCCGTGGCTCATCACCTGGGTTGCATCCATCGAAAACGGTCCTCTTGAAACTCGGGGCGTCAGGTGACGAAGCTGGCGGCCAGCGAACCCAGCAGCAGGTTCCAGCCGTCGGCCAGCACGAACAGCATCAGCTTGAAGGGCAGTGCCACCAGCACGGGCGACAGCATCATCATCCCCAGGCTCATCAGCACGCTGGCCACGACCATGTCGATGACCAGGAAGGGGATGAAGATCAGGAAGCCGATCTGGAAGGCCGACTTCAGCTCGCTGGTGACGAAGGCCGGCACCAGCACGCGGATCGGCACGTCCTCGGTCTTGATCTTCGGATCGACCTTGGCGAGCCGGGCGAACAGCGACAGGTCGCTCTGGCGGGTCTGCTTGAGCATGAACTGCCGCATCGGCGCCTCGCCGCGCGCGAGGGCTTCCTCGAAGCCGATCTGGCCGGCCGAATAGGGCTTGTAGGCATCGGCGTAGACCTTGTCGAGCGTCGGGCTCATGACGAAGAAGGTCAGGAACAGCGACAGCCCGACGAGGACCTGGTTGGGCGGCGCGGCCTGCGTGCCCAGCGCCTGGCGCAGCAGGCCCAGCACGATCACGATGCGGGTGAAGCCCGTCATCATCAGCAGGATGGCCGGCAGGAAGGACAGCGCCGTGAAGAACAGCAGCGTCTGCACCGGCACCGAGAACGACGAGCCCCCGGCGCCCTGCCCCACCAGCAGCGGCAAGGTGGCCGCAGCGCCGGTCGATCCGGCCGCAGCCTGGGCTAAAGCCGGTGAAGAAACGGCCGACAACACCGACAAGGCCAGGAGCGCAACGCCCTTGGCGAGGAGACGGCGGGACAGGGGCTCAGACATGGCCGTCCTCCCGCTGCGTCTTGCCTTGCGCCGCACCGTGCAGGCGCCGCGCCAGTTCGACCCCGAAGCTGCCGGCGGGCAGGTTCGTGGCGCCGACCGGCTCGGCCGCACCGGGCCATTGCGGCAGGACCTGCAGCGTGCTGATCTGCTGCGGCGTCACGCCCAGCAGCAGCCACTGGCGCTGGTCACCGCTGCCGACCTCGACGGCCACCACGCGCTGCTGCGGGCCCAGCACCAGCGCGCCGACCTGCTTCAGGCCGATGCCACCCGCGCCGGCTCCCAGGCGGCCGGCCATGCCGGAACGCTTGAGCAGCCACAGCGCGGCCGGTATGGCCGCCACCACCACGATCAGCCACAGCAGGGCCGTCCAGCTCGATGTCATCGGATCTTTCCTGCGTTCACGGCGTTCATTGCCCGCGCGAGAGTCGGCGCATGCGTTCGCTGGGCGTGACGATGTCGGTCAGCCGGATGCCGAACTTGTCGTTGACGACCACCACCTCGCCCTGGGCGATCAGGTAGCCATTGACCAGCACGTCCATCGGCTCGCCGGCCAGCGCGTCGAGTTCGACCACCGAGCCCTGCGCCAGCTGCAGGATGTTCTTGATCGGGATGCGCGTGCGGCCCAGCTCAACCGTCAGCTGGACGGGAATGTCCAGGATCAGGTTGATGTCGTTGACGGCCGGGTTGGCCGACGACGTGGTCGGCGTGAAGTTCGCGAACGCGGCCGGCGCGACCGACTCGGCGTTGCCGACCAGCTCGCCGCCGGAACTGCCGGTGTGGGTCTGTTCTTCCAGTGCGGCCGCCCATTCGGCGGCCATCGCGTCCTGTTCGGACTGCGAGTCGTCGCGGGCGGTGTTGTCAGCCGACATGGCTCTCTCCTATCCAGCCCATTCCGGCCTGGTTGGTCAACATGCGTTCGATCTTCAGGGCGTAGTGGCCGTTGGAGGCGCCGTACTGGGCCTCCATCACCGGCACGCCGTCGACCTTCACCTCGATGGACTTGTTCAGGTCCAGCTCGATGAAGTCGCCGGCCTTCAGCGCCAGCAGCTGCTCGACCGTGGCCGGCGCGTGCGCCAGCTCGGCCACCAGCTGCACCTCGGCGGCCTGGATCTGGTGGGTCATCAGCTTGACCCAGCGGCGATCGGGCTCGGCCGAGTCGCCCTGGGTGCTCGAATAGAGGACGTCGCGGATCGGCTCCAGCGTCGCGTAGGGGATGCAGAAGTGGATCGTGCCGGTCGAGTCGCCGATCTCCAGCGTGAACGAGGTCGTCACGACGATCTCGCCGGGCGCGGCGATGTTGGCGAACTGCGGCTGCATCTCCGAGCGCTGGTACTCCAGCTCCAGCGGGTAGATGCCCGACCAGGCCTTCTTGTATTCGGCCGCGATGACCTCGACGATGCGCAGGATCACGCGCTGCTCGGTGGGCGAGAAGTCGCGGCCCTCGATGCGGGTGTGGAACTTGCCGACGCCGCCGAACAGCGCGTCGATCACCGCGAACACCAGCGTCGGGTCGCACACCACCAGGCCGTTGCCGCGCAGCGGGCGCACGCTGACGATGTTGAAGTTGGTCGGCACGACCGTCTCGCGCAGGAAGGCGCTGTACTTCTGCACCTTGATGCCGCCCACGCTCACTTCCGGCGTCTTGCGGATGAAGTTGAACAGGCCGACGCGGATGTTGCGCGAGAAGCGCTCGTTGATGATCTCCAGCGTGGGCATGCGCCCGCGCACGATGCGTTCCTGGCTGGCCAGGTCGTAGTCGCGGATGCCGCCCTTGGGCGCGTCCTCCTGCTCGAGCTTCTGGCTTTCGCCGGTGATGCCCTGGAGCAGTGCATCGACTTCGTCTTGCGACAGGATCTGCTGGTTCATCGCGTCGGTCCCCCGGGTTGCCCTGCGGGGCTCGCTGTCACTGGATGATGAAGCTGGAGAAGTGGACCTGCGTGACCGGGTTGTAGACCGGCGCGCGCTTGCGCTTCTTCTTGCTGGCATCGGCCTCGTGTTCGGGCGGATCGATCTCGATGCCCATCGGCCGGACCGACTCGCGCATGACCTCCTCGGCCAGCGTCTCCTTGCCTTCGCGGCTGAGCAGCTCGGTCGACGTCTTGTGCGCCAGGATCATCAGGATCCCGTTGCGGATCGCAGGCATGTAGCCCTTCATCTGCTCGGCGAACTTGGGGTCGTCGACCTCCAGCGTCATGCCGATCTGGGCATAGCGCTCGCTCTCGCGGTCGGCCAGGTTGACGACGAAGGGGTCCAGCGCGACATAGGTCGGCGGATGGCCGGGGTCGTGCTTGGCCGCCTTGGGCGCCGGGGCGTGCGCGGCGGCCTTGGCGTGGCCGGCATCGGCCGCGACCTCCTCGCCGTCCTCGGCCTCGGCGGCCTTCTTCTTCATCAGGAAGAAGGCGGCACCACCACCGCCGAGCAGCAGCACGGCCGCGATGGCGATGATGAGCATCTTCTTGGAGCCCTTCTTGGCGGGGGCGTCGCCGGCGGCGGGCGCAGCGGCAGCGGACATGCGGTTCTCCTGACGAGGGAGGCGCCGGACCCGACGGACCCGTGGCGACTCCGGCACCCGCCGCGCACCATGCGCATCAGGGGCCTCTGGAGACGATTATTCGAGTCCGCCCTGAAACCGATACCGCGAAAAGCCGGCGAAAACCGGCCCGACGCTCACCACCGCCGGGCTCAGGCGTACAGGTCGAGCGCGCGCAGCGCACCGTTTGACAGGCTCGGCGTGCCGGCCCAGCCGGTGCGCAGCTCATGGCCCACCGGCGCGGCCAGGCCGCTGCGGCCGGTCGCCGTGCCCCGCAGCTCGCCGGTCCCGGTCTGGCCGGACTGACCGCCCTGGCCCCGCGCGCCGGACTGGCCGCCGCCGGACTGCGCCATCGCCCCGCCCGGCTGCTGGCCGACCAGGCTGGCCAGCGTCGGGTCGGCGGTCGGCGCCACGCCGCTGCCGGCGGCGAGGTTCAGGCCGTCGGCCTGCAGCGACTGCGCCAGCGCCGGCATGGCCTGCTCCAGCGCCTGGCGGGTCGCCTCGGCGGCGGCGCCGAACTCGATGCGGGCCTGGCCGCTCTCGATCGCGATGCGGATCTGGATCGGCCCCATCTCAATCGGGTTCAGGTGCAGCTTGATGTCCTGAGCGCCATCCTTGGCGAGGTGGACGACCTTGTGCATCACCGCCTCGCCGAAGCCGGGCGCGTCGACCGGCGTGTCGATCTGCGCCTCGGCCAGGCGGGTCGCCGCAGCGCCGCCGTCGGCCACGGGCTGCGGCGCGGCCGCGGTCGCCTGCGCCGCCAGCTGGGCCGCAAAGCTCTCCTGGCCGGGCACCGACTGGAACGATTCATCGAGCGCGATCGGCCCCGCCTTGCCGGCCACATCGGCCAGCTCCGGTGCGGCGCCCTTGCCACGATGCCCGCCGCCGACCGGTTCGAGCCCCGGGGCGTCCGTCGCACCGCCCTGGACCGGCTCACCGCGTGCGCCGGCCCAGCCGCCCGGCGCGGCGGTGGTGGACGTGATGGTGGCCGTGGTGGTGGCCGTGAGGGTGGCCGTGGCCGCAGACAGGCTGTCGGGCGCCGCGTCACCGGTGCCGCCCGAACCCGGGCCGGTCGATGCGGCCAGCGCCGAGGCATCGCCCCCCGGTGCGCCGCCGCGCAAGCTGGCGCGCACGACGGTGTGCATCAGCCATGTCGGCGTCGCGCCGCTGGCCGCGCTCGGATCGGTGCGGTTGCCGTCCTGCGCGTCGTCGGACGCGCTGGCCTCGTCGACCTCGGAACGTCCGGTGGCGTCGTTCGTCTCGCCGGACGCCTGGCGGGCCTCCGCGCGACGCTGGTCGAGCTGGCGCTGGTCGGCCGGCCGCGTCTCGGCCGGGCGCTGGTTCTGGCTCTGGGTCGACGGCACCGGCACACGGCTCGGCGCCGAGGCCCGCGCCTGCAGCTGCCGTTGCAGCTGCGCGCTGGCGCTGTCAGCCGGGTCGGGCGTGTGGCTCAGCCGCGCCTGGTCGAGCAGGCCCGAGAAGCTGCCGGCGCCGGCCGCCTTGCCGGACGACGTGTCCTCGTCACGGCCGGCACGGCTCGCGGCCTGGCGGTCCAGCCGGGCGGTCTCGGCACTCAGCGACGACAGGGAAGGACTGGACATGGCGGACTCCGGTGTTCTGTTGGGGTGTTCGGGACCGCGCTCAGGCGAGGTCGAACACGTTGCCCTGCTGCAGCCGCTGCCAGGCGGCGCGCGAGGCCAGCTCGTCGGCGCGTTTCTGGTCACGGCGCTCGCCCTGGGCGGCCATCAGTGCCTCGCGGCGCTCGATCAGCTTGCGCACCGACGCGACACGCAGCTCGGCGGCCAGACGGCGCTCGCGCAGCGCCGCCATCGCCTCGGCGGCACGCTGGACCTGTTCGGCCTGCAGGTCGACCACGCCGTCGAGCCGGCCGGCGAAGTCGTGATAGCAGTTGGCCAGCGCGATCGCCACGCCCTGCGCGAACTGCTGCTGCCAGCGCTGCTGGTAGTCCTGGCGATAGCCGTGCAGCTGCGCCTGCTGGGCCTGCGCGGCGGCATGGGCCTGCTCGGCGCGGGCCTGCTGGGCGACGATCTCGTCGCGCGCCTGCTCGGCCTGCTCCAGCAGCACGAACAGCGGTTGCAGCGTGGGATGGGTCATGGTGGGGTTCCTCGCTCAGGTCGGTCAGACGCTGCGCGTGATCTGCTGCATCGCCGCGACCGCATCGGTCAGCGGCGCGCGGGTCCAGGTGTCCTGCTGCAGCAGCGCGACCATCGCCGGCTGCACGCGCACGGCGGCGTCGAGTTCGGCGTCGTGGCCGGGTGCGTAGGCGCCCAGCTGGATCAGGTCACGCGCCTTGTTGACCTTGGCCAGCAGCTGCCTCATGCGGCGCGCCGACTCGATGTGCTCGCGCGGCGCGACATTGGTCATCACCCGCGAGATCGACTTCTCGACGTCGATGGCCGGGTAGTGGCCGCTCTCGGCCAGCTCGCGCGACAGCACGATGTGGCCGTCCAGGATGCCCCGGGCGGCGTCGGCGATCGGGTCCTGCTGGTCGTCGCCCTCGCTGAGCACCGTGTAGAACGCGGTGATCGAGCCCATGCCGTGCAGGCCGTTGCCGCTGCGTTCGACCAGCTGCGGCAGCTTGGCGAAGCAGCTCGGCGGATAGCCCTTGGTGGCCGGCGGCTCGCCGATGGCCAGCGCGATCTCGCGCTGCGCCATCGCGTAGCGGGTCAGCGAGTCCATCAGCAGCAGCACGTGCTGGCCCTGGTCGCGGAACCACTCGGCGATCGCGGTGGCATAGGCGGCGCCCTGCATGCGCGTCAGCGGCGGCGCATCGGCCGGCGCGGCCACGACGACCGAGCGGGCGCGGCCTTCGTCGCCAAGGATGTCCTCGATGAATTCCTTCACCTCACGGCCGCGTTCGCCGATCAGCCCGACCACGATCACGTCGGCGGCGGTGTAGCGGGCCATCATGCCCAGCAGCACCGACTTGCCCACGCCGGTGCCGGCGAACAGGCCCAGACGCTGGCCGCGTCCGACCGTCAGCAGCGCGTTGATCGAGCGCACGCCGGTGTCCAGCGGCTGGCGCACCGGCTCGCGGTCCATCGCGTTGATCGGGCGACGCACCAGCGGTTCGGGGTGGACATCGGCCAGCGGCCCTTGCCGGTCCATCGGCTCGCCCTGCGCATCGACGACACGGCCGAGCAGGCCGCGACCGACCGGCAGGTGGCGTGAACGGTCCTCGGTGCGGCGCCACGGGTGGGCCGCCTGACCCAGCTTCGGCGCCTGCACCGGCGTCTCGCACGGCACGACCTGCGCGCCGCTGACGAGGCCGTGGACCTCGCCGGTGGGCATCAGGAAGGCGCGGTCACCGGCGAAGCCGACCACCTCGGCCTGCACCGCCGGCTGGCCCGGCATGCGGACCTCGCACAGCGAGCCGACCGGCACGCGGATGCCCGCCGCCTCCAGCACCAGGCCGGCCACGCGCACCAGCGTGCCGGAGGTGGCCAGCGGTTGCGGCGCGTCGGCGAAGTGCTGCAGATCGGCCAGGTAGCGGCGCCAGGCCTGCGGCCGGTCCGGTGTGGCGGGGGAACGGAGGGGGACGGTGGTCATGATGCCTGGGCATCATCGACCGCGTCGTCCTCCTTCGAAGCCTCGAATACCGCTGCCTTCCCCGGTCGTTCTCCCGGCAGGTCCACGGCCGATTCGCCACCGGTCCACGGCAGCTCGCGGCCCATCGCCGCGCAGGCGCGTTGCCAGCGCGCGGCGACCTGGGCGTCGGTCACGCCGATGTCGGACTCGACCCGGCAACCGCCGCGCTCGATCGACGGATCGGCCACCAGCCGGACCTCGCGGGCGCCGATCAGGTCGGCACAACCGAGCGCCACCAGCGCCTCGTCGTCCGGATGCAGGTGCAGCGTGACATGGCGGGCCGACATCAGCAGGCCGCCGAGCGCCTCCTGCGCGACCGCGACGATGGCCTCCGGCCGCTGCGCCAGCTCGCTGCGCACGACCTGGCGGGCGAGCGACAGCGCGATCGCCGCGACCTGGTCGGCCAGCGCCTGTTCCATCGCGCCGAGCTGGCCCGACATCGACGTCAGCAGCGCCGCCACCTGGGCACTGGTCTGGCTGGCGAAGCTCTGCTTGAAGGCGTCCATCGCGACGGTGCCGTCGCGGTAGCCGTCGTGATAGCCGCCGTCGCGGGCCAGGCGGATCTCCTCGATCCGGTCGGCCGCCGCCTGGGCCTCGGCCTCGGCCTGGCGTGCGGCCTCGCGCCGCGCGGCGGCCTCGGCCTCGCGTGCCAGCACGGCCGGATCGGGAGCCGCCTGCGGCTTGCGCGACGGGTCGTCGCCGAAGCTGCCGGGCTTCCACGCGGCGAAGCCGTTGAGCTCCTCGCGCGGGATGAAGCGGCTGTAGACGCCCGCCCGGGCGGCCAGGTGGGCGGCACCGGGCGCCCCTTGCAAGGGACTCTGGGCGGGACTGCGCGACGGCATTTCCGAACGCTGTTCGGCCTCGCGGCGCAGCCGTTCGGCGAATCGTTCAGAGGAACTGGTCATCGCCGCCGCCTCCCAGCACGATCTGGCCTTCGTCGGCCAGGCGGCGGACGATCTTCAGCATCTCCTTCTGCTCGGACTCGACGTCGGACACCCGCACCGGACCGCGCGACTCGAGGTCTTCCTTGAGCGTTTCGGCCGCACGGCTGGACATGTTCTTGAAGACCTTGTCGCGCAGCTCGGGCGTGGCGCCCTTGAGGGCGATGATGAGCGACTCGCTCTGCACTTCCTTGAGCAGCGCCTGGATGCCCTTGTCGTCGATCTTGACCACGTCGTCGAACGTGAACATGTTGTCCATGATCTTCTGGGCCAGGTCGTTGTCGGCCTCGCGGATGTAGTCCAGCACCGAGGTCTCGATCGCCGAGCCCATCATGTTGATGATCTCGGCGGCCGACTTCACGCCGCCCAGGTTGGCCTTGCGCATGCGGTCGCCGCCGGCCAGCACCTTGGAGAGCACCTCGTTGAGGTCCTTCAGCGCCGTCGGCTGGATGCCGTCGAGCGTGGCCACGCGCACCATCACCTCGTTGCGCAGCCGTTCGTTGAAGTGCTTGAGCACGTCGGAGACCTGGTCGAACTCCAGGTGCACCAGGATCGCCGCGATGATCTGCGGGTGCTCGTGGCGCAGCAGCTCGGCGATGGCGCCGGCGTCCATCCACTTCAGGCTCTCGATGCCGGTGACGTCGCTGCCCTGCAGGATGCGGTCGATCAGCAGGTTGGCCTTGTCCTCGCCGAGCGCCTTGCGCAGCACGTTCTTGACGTATTCATCGGTGTTGCTGACCAGCGTGCTGTGTTCGTCGGCCTGCGACTCGAAGCGGCCGAGCACGCCGTCGAAACGTTCGCGCGAGACCGTCTTCATCTTGGCGATGGTCTCGCCCAGCCGCTGGACCTCCTTCGGGGTCAGGTGCTTGAAGACCTCGGCGGCCTCTTCCTCGCCGAGCGACATCAGCAGGATCGCCGCGTCCTCGAGTCCGTTTTCGTCCATGGTGCGTGTTGCCTAGCGTATCGGGATGATCAGGACGCCGCGCCGCTGACCCAGCCGCGCAGGATGTTGGCGACGGCCGCCGGGTTCTCGCGGGCCAGCTTGCGGGCCTCTTCCAGGCGCTTGGCGACGCCGTCCTCCGGACCGGGCAGGGCCGGCAGATGGGCGCCGTCCGCGCCGAGCTCGACCACGCCACCGGCGGCCGCGCTGGCGCTGGTGCCGTTGGGCAGTTCCTGCAGGTCGTCGACCATCGCGTCGACCAGCGGCGCCGGCTCGGGCGGGCGGGCCGCGTTCAGGGCCGGGCGGATCGCGCCGAACACGATGATCAGCGCCAGCAGCGTCAGGCCCAGCGGCAGGGCCAGCGTGCGGACGATGTCCTGCACCTCCGGCTGCTTCCACAGCGGCGTGGTGTCCTCGGCCGGCTTCTCGACCTGGAACGGCGCGTTGATGACCTTGACCGAGTCGCCGCGGTCCTTGTTGAAGCCCACCGTCTCCTGGACCAGGGCGGTCAGCTTGTCGAGTTCCTCGGCCGACAGCGGCACGGTCTGGGTCTTGCCCTTCTTGTCGACGCTGCTGCGGTGGTTGACCACCACGGCGGCGCTCAGGCGCTTGACCTGGCCGGTCGCGCCGCGTGTCACCCGCACGGTCTTGTCGACCTCGTAGTTGGTGACGGCCTCGCGCTTGACGGTGTTGCTCGACGCCGCGCCGCCGGCATTGGCCGCCTGCATCGCCTGCGCCTGGCCGTTGATCGGCGCGGTCGCGGGCGTCGGCGGCTGGTTGCTCATCGCCCCGGGCACGCCGGTGGGCATCGCCGCGTTGGCGTTGGTCTGCTCGCTGGACTGGGCGCTGCGCACGGAGGCCGGCTCGCCGTTCTGGTTCGGCTTGAACTCCTCGGAGGTCGACTCGGTCTGCGAGAAGTCGACCTCGGCGCTGACCTGCGCACGCAGGTTCTCGCGGCCGACCACCGGTTCGAGGATGTCCATGATCCGCTTGGTGTAGAGCGTCTCGATCTGGTTGACGTACTGCAGCTGCTGCGGATCCATGCCGTTGGCGCCGCCGCCGTTGACGCCGGCCATGCCCTCGGGCGGACCGGCCAGCAGGCTGCCGCTCTGGTCGAGCACGCTGACCGCCTTCGGGTTCAGCTCGGGCACGCTGGACGACACCAGGTGGACGATGCCGGCGAGCTGCGCGCGGTCCAGCGTGCGGCCGGGGTGCAGCGTCAGCAGCACGCTCGCGCTGGGCTTCTGCTGGTCGCGGAAGAAGCCGTTCTGGTTCGGCAGCGCCAGGTGGACACGGGCGGCTTCCACCGCCGACAGCGCCGTGATCGAGCGCACCAGCTCGCCTTCCAGACCGCGCTGGAAGTTCAGGCGTTCCTGGAACTGGGTCGTGCCGAAACGGGCGTTGTCCATCAGCTCGAAGCCGACGATCGAGCCCTTGGGCAGGCCGGACTGCGCCAGCTTGAGCCGCACGTCGTGCACCTTGTCGGCCGGCACCAGGATGGCCGAGCCGCCCTCGGTGTACTTGTAGGGCACGTTCATCTGCGCGAGCTGCGCGACGATCGCGCCGCCGTCCTTGTCCGACAGGTTCGCGAACAGCACCTTGTAGTCGTTGCCGCGGTTGGCCATCAGCATGAAGGCGAACAGCGCGACCATCGCCAGCACGCCGCCGACCAGCGCGAGCTTGCGGCCCATCGGCAAGGCCGCCAGGCGGGCGGCGAATCCGGGCGGCGGCGCATCGGCGGCGGCCGTGTTGGGCGTCAGGGGCTGCAGGGTGGCGGTTTCCATGACGGGTACGGGGTGAGGTTTTCGGTGCGATGGGCAGGACCGGCAAGGGTCCCGCGATGTCACCGATTGTTCGCCCGCCCCCTGCCGCGACATGCCACGAACAAGCCCCCCCGGGTGGTGCAGTTCGCCCCTTCGGCCGTTCGGCGGAAAACTAAAGTGCGTTCCATGGCGACGTGGCTACCTGCCCTCGCCCCACACCATGGACGTCAAGCTCAGACCCTTCAACTTCGCCGAGGCGGCCACCCGGGCAGGCATGCCCCAGGTCGCCCAGCGCGTGCGCGACAGCGCCCAGGCCGCCGGCCTGAGCGGTGGCGTGCCCGGCGCCACCGGCCGCAGCCAGGGCGTCGAGCGCACCGAGTTCTCCCAGGTCTTCACCCAGGCGCTGCGCGGCGTCAGCAACCAGCAGACCCAGGCCTCGTCGATGCAACGCGAGGTCACGCTCGACAACCCGACGGTCAGCATCGAGGAAACGATGGTCGCGATGCAGAAGGCCCAGATCAGCTTCCAGGCCGCCGTGCAGGTGCGCAACAAGCTGGTGCAGGCTTATTCGGACATCATGAACATGCAGGTGTGACCTGCTGACCCGTCTCGGACGGGACCGTCCGGTTGAACCGGCGGACCGAACTGGCGCACCAGTCTTCGGCACATTCGGCACGGCCGTGTCGCACGGGGTTCTCGTGCACGTAGGCGCAATGCGCCGCATGTTCGCGTTCGTCGCGCAGCCGTCGTTCCCAGTAACGGTCCTGCCAGACCCGCACATCGGCCAACCCAGGCCTGCGACGCACCGCCAGGGTCACCGCGCGCTTGATCAGCATCCACCGCGTCGAGAAGTCCGGATCGTCGACCGGCAAGCGCCAGACGCCATGCAGATGCTCGGGCAACACGCAGATCGCGTCGGTCTGGAACGGACGACGCGCCCGAACCTCACGCATCACCCGACCGAGCAGGCGCACGTTCTCCGGGTCATCGAACCACGGCACACGGCGCCAGGTCACCACGGTGAAGAAATACGCGGCCCCGGCCGTGTGCAGGCGACGGAAATTCATGGCGGGATCCACATGGCATTGACGAGGACGCCCACCATGAACCCCCCGCCCCGACACGACCATCACCCTTCGGGGTGCCCCCGATCGAAGGACGTCCCACGAGACATGCCCACCCGGTCGGCCGGACACGTCCCGTGTCCGACGGGCTGGCGCCGATGGGCCGCCGGACCGCGACCGTGTTGATCGCGTCATCTGGCACGAACCCGTCGGACACCGCAGGTGTCCGACCTACCGAATGACATCCAACCTGCGTTCACCGACCCATCGACCGCCGGGGCGCATCGGTCGGTCGGACACGTTCCGTGTCCGACGGGCTGGCGCCGATGGGCCGCCGCGCCGCGACCGTGTTGATCGCGTCATCTGGCACGAACCCGTCGGACACCAAAGGTGTCCGACCTACCGGATCACGTTCAACCCGCGTTCGCAGATCGGTCGACCGCCGCCCTCCGGCGGCGCACCGCGACCGTGTTGATCGGGTCATCCGGCACGAACCCGTCGGACACCACAGGTGTCCGACCTACCGAATGACATCCAACCTGCGTTCACCGACCCATCGACCGCCGGGGCACATCGGTCGGTCGGACACGCCCCGTGTCCGACGGGCTGGCGCCGATGGGCCGCCGCACCGCATCCGTGTTGATCGCGTCTTCCGGCACGAACCCGTCGGACACCACAGGTGTCCGAACGACCGGATGAGATTCAACCCGCGTTCACCGACCCATCGACCGCCGGGGCACATCGGTAGGTCGGACACGTTCCGTGTCCGACGGGCTGGCGCCGATGGGCCTCCGTATCGCATCCGTGTTGATCGGGTCATCCGGCACGAACCCGGAGGACACCGCAGGTGTCCGACCTACCAGATCACGTTCAACCCGCGTTCCCCGATCCAGGTCCCGCCGCCCTCCGGCGGCGCACTCAGACGGCCAAGGCCCGCGCCTTGATCTGCGTCTCGTCGATGTAGCGCTGCAGCGAGCGGGCGGCGACGCCGGAGAGGCCTTCCATTTCGCAGCCCAGGCGATGGGCGCCTTCGGGGCTGGCGAGGGGTTCGGTGCGGACCACGCGCAAGGCGATCTGGATGGTGCGGCCGGGGGAGAGTTCGAGGCAGGCGGCCGGGATGCGGCCGTGCAGCGCCAGCGAGGTGTCGCCGGCCGGCAGCAGCACGGCGAGGCCGCCGTGGCTGATGTCGAGCACGCGCAGGCGGTGGCGGGACTCGGCCAGGCCGGGTTCGCCGAGCAGCAGCTCGGGGCCGCCGATCACGTAGGGCAGCGTCTTGCCGAGTCGCGCCGCCAGTTGCGGCGGCGGCTCGGTCCGCACGCGGAAGGCGTTGCGGCGCTGGAAGCGGAACAGTTCGCGCGGGTAGCAGGTGACCAGCTCGCCGTCGCACACGCGCAGGCCCATCAGGTCGAACTGCAGCTTGACGCTGGCGAGGTAGGCCACGACGACCGCCTCGTCGGCCAGCACCAGGCGGGCGACGGCGGCGGCGTCGCCGAGCGGCTCGAAGCGCAGCTGGCGCGCGGTCGTGTCCTCGTGGATCAGCCGGGCCGACAGGGTCGCGCCGTCGGGCGTGACCAGCGTGGCCGCCACGCCCTGGCCGATCAGCTCGACCAGGTGGGCGCGCACCGCCAGCGGCGCCACGACACGGTGTTCGCTCGGGGCACTGGCGGACGGCGGGGCGAGGGCGGCGGTCTGGCTCATGTCGGCTCGGCGGTTCGGTGTTTCGACGGACGGGACGGGATCAGTGCATGACCTGGCGCGGCTGGCCCGAGAGCATCTGGTCGATGTCCTCCAGCCAGGGCTCGGCCAGGTAGCGGATCTCGGCGTCGTTGAGCAGGATGCGCTGCATGATGCGCGCCTTCACCTGCGCCTCCTCGCGGTCCAGCGCGGCACCGCTGGCGGCGTGCTTGAGCTGCGAGATCAGCACCGCGCAGGCGCCTTCGAGCTTGACCACGCGGTCCCAGTCGCCATCGCGGGCGGCCTGCAGCATGTCGCGGCTGGCGTTCTCGATGGCCTCGTAGTACTGCAGCAGCGCCGTGTGCGGCGTCGTTGCGGAAGGGGTGGCGGTGGTGGTCATGGTCTGGAGCATGGTCTGCCTGTGGTGCGTGTCGGGAAGGTCCGGAGAGCGAGCGTCGATCGGGGTCGGGCTCAGCCCGGCACGTTGGCGCCGATCGCCACCCACGCTTCCCGCAGCGGCTCGATCAGGCCGAGCACTTCCTTCAGCGCGGCATCGTCGTTGTGACGGTTCGCAAGCAGCAGCCGGACCTGGGCGTAGTCGTAGACGTCACGCAGGTTCATCGCCAGGTCGCCGCCGCCCTTGAGGTCCAGCGCCGAGCGCAGGCCCTCGTCGAGGATCTGCGAGGCGCGGCCGATGTGGCGGCCCTTGTCGGCCACGCGACCTTCGACGAGCGCCTGCCGGGCCAGCTTCACCTGGGTCAGCATGCCGTCGTACAGCATCAGCGTCAGGGTGTGCGGCGAGGCTGCGACGACGGAGGTCTCCACGCCCACCTGCTGGTACATGAGGGCGCTGTGGCGGGGACGACCGAAGGTGGAGGCTTGGCTGAACATGGGGGTGTTTCCTGGCTGATGTTGTCGCGTTGTCGAGATGAACTGCGTACCTTGTTTATCGTCTGCGGACCCGGCCGACTTGAGTGGCGCGGGGCATTTCGAGCCCGGGAACAAGGCGGTCCGGCCGGCCTACTTCGACGGCTCGGGCCACGGGCTCAGGCGGTGTTCTTGTTCCAGGTCGTGACCTGCTGGCTGACATAGCTCGACAGGCTGTTGAGCTTGCCCATCTGCGTGTCGAGCGCGCTGTACTGCGCCTTCAGGCGGGCCTCGACCTGCGTCATGCGGTCGTTGAACTCGTCCTGCTTCTTCGTGTTGGCGCTGGCCCGGCTCTGCAGGCTTTCGCTGCGTGAGGTCAGCGGGCCGTTGAACTTCAGCAGGTCGTCGCCCCACTGCTGCAGGCGTGTCGCAAAGCCGTTGTTGGACGCCACGGCCGTGTCCTTGTTGGCGAACACGGTCTTGACGTCGGCCAGGCGACTGCCCAGGGCATTGCCGAGCTTGGTGGCGTCGACCGACATCGAGCCGTCCTTCTTGACGTCGATGCCCAGCTGCGCCAGGCGCTGGAAGCTGCCGCTCATCGTGCCGGTGGCGCCGACGATGCCGCGCATCGCATAGCGCAGCGAGTTGGTGCCGCTGTCGCCCTGCAGGGTGCCGGCCTTCTTGGTCGCGGCGTCGTAGGCGGTCTGCTGCGACAGGTAGGTGTTGAGCTGGTTGTAGGCGTCGGCGAAGGCCTGCACGGCCGTCTTGATCGACTCGGTGTCGTTGGTCACCGTCAGGTCGACCGGCGAGGCGCTGACCTTGGCCAGCTTGATCGTCACGCCCTCGACCGCACCGGTCAGCAGGTTGCTGCCCGACTCGACCGGCAGGCCGTTGATGGTCGCCTTGGCATTGGCCGCCGGCTGGGTCAGCGCCATGTTGACGCCCGCCGCCGCCGGCTGCGCCGGGTCGTAGGTCAGCTTGGCGAGGTCGCCGCTGGTGGTGGTGGTCTCGCCGCCCTGGCCGTCGGAGACGACCTCCTTGACGGTGAAGGCGTGGTCGGTGCCGGTGTCGCTGGCCCGCAGCAGCAGCCGCGAGCCCGAGGCGTCGGTGACGACCGAGGCGACCACGCCGGCCTTGGCCGCGTTGATCTTGTCGCGCACCTGGGCGGGCGTGTCGCCGGCGTCGATGCTGACGTCGACCGCCTGGCCGCCCGAGCCGTCCTGGATGCGCAGCCGTCCGCCGCCGACCGGGAAGGCGCTGGCCGGCGAGGCCACCGTCTGGGCCGTCGCCAGCTGCTGCACCGACAGGCTGTAGTTGCCCGCCTGCGCGGTGCCGTCGGTCGACGCGCTGAACACGCTGCTGTCGGACGACGTCGCCGAGGTGCTGGTCCAGGTCGTCGGACTCGCCAGCTTGGCGGCCGCATCGCGCAGGGTCGAGACGAAGCTCTGGATCTTCCCGTACGCGCTCAGCTGGTTCTGGATCTTGGTGGCCGCCGTCTGCATCTGCTGCAGCGGCGCCTTCTCCACCGTCATCAGCTGGGAGACGATGGAACCGACGTCGAGACCGCTGCCGATCCCGGCGGAACTGATGCTGGCCATGATGCTTACCTCCGGATGCGCCGAGGGCCGACGCAAAAAGTCGTCCGACAGCGCCAGCCCTCGGACGACTTGTTCTTCGGCAGTTGGCGGGCCGACTTGAGATCAGCGACCCGCATCCGCTTGCGCCAGCGCAGGAGCGCCTGCCTGGTGGTTCAGCCCAGCAGCTTCATGACCGACTGCGGCAGCTGGTTGGCCTGGGCAATCATGGCCGTGCCGGCCTGCTGCAGGATCTGCGCGCGACTCAGGTTCGCGGTTTCCGCCGCGAAGTCCGCATCCATGATCCGGCCGCGGGCGGCGGACGTGTTCTCGGCCGAGACCTGCAGCTGCGAGATCACCGCGTCAAAGCGGCTCTGCAAGGCACCGGCGGTCGACCGCGCGGTGTTGACGGCGTCGAGGTCGGCATCGAGATCGGTCAGCGCCGCCGATGCGGCCGCCGCGCTGCTGCTGATGTCGACCGACTTGGTCGCGGTCGCGCCAGCGGCATACGACTTGAGCGTCGTCATGTCGAACTTGGTGCCGTCGATGTCGATGGTCTCGCCGCTGTCGGCGCCGACCTGGAACGACAGCGTGGCATTCGCCGACAGCGAGTTCGCGGCGGTCGAGTCGAACAGGTTGACGCCGTTGAACTTGGCGTCCTTGACCACCCGCACGATCTCGTTCTGCAGCTGGTCGGCTTCCTGCTGCAGATTGGTCCGGTCCGCGTTGGACAGCGTGCCGTTGGCGGCCTGCACGGCCAGCTCGCGGATGCGCTGCATGTTGGTGCTGAGCTGGCCCAGCGCGCCTTCGGTCGTCTGCATCATCGAGATGCCGTCGTTCGAATTGCGGATCGCCACGTTCATGCCCTTGACCTGGGCATTCATGCGTTCGGCGATCGCCAGGCCGGCGGCGTCGTCCTTGGCGCTGTTGACGCGAAGGCCCGAGGACAGCCGCTGCATCGACGTCGCCAGCGATGCTTGCGATGCCGACTGGTTGCGCTGGGCATTCAGCGAAGCCATGTTGGTGTTGATCGTCTGAGCCATGGTGATTCACCCCTAAGTAAGTCGCACGTCGAGCCGGCGGGCTCGACTGCCGATGCGGCCCCAAGCACCTTGGGAAACATTCCACCGGGAACCGCCCCGGGCGACAGAAGCAAGTGGCTGCTGCTGTGGAATGAATTGTGGTCAGGCGCGTTCGGGCCGAATCGTCGAAATGAGGCGCAAAGGGGGGCTGTTTCCGCTCAGGGAATCCTGAAATGACAACGCCACCGACACAGCGCTTGTGTCGGTGGCGTGAGAGGGATCGGACGCGGCGCTCAGGCCGCCGCGTCAGCCGAGCCGATCAGCGCAGCAGCTGCATGACCTGCTGCGGCAGCTGGTTGGCCTGGGCAATCATCGCCGTGCCGGCCTGCTGCAGGATCTGCGCGCGGCTCAGGTTCGCGGTCTCCGAGGCGAAGTCCGCATCCATGATCCGGCCGCGGGCGGCGGCGGTGTTCTCCGAGGTCACCTGCAGCTGGCTGATGACGGCCTCGAAGCGGCTCTGCAGGGCACCAGCGGTCGAGCGGGCGGTGTTGACCGTGTCGATGTCGGTGTCCATGTCGTCCAGCACCGTCTGGGCCGACGCCTGGCTGCTGATGTCGATCGCCTTGGCCTTGGCACCGCTGGCGTAGGCCTTCAGGTTGCCGTTGGTCTTCAGGTCGAAGCCGGTGGTGTCGGCGGTGATCTTGTCGCCGTTGTCGGCACCGATCTGGAAGTCGACCGACTTGCTGGCACCGTCGAACAGGGCCACGCCGTTGAACTTCGAGTTGTCGACGACGCGGACGATTTCCTCTTGCAGCTGGTCGACTTCGAGCTGGAGGTTGTCGCGGTCGGGCTGGCTCAGCGAGCCGTTGGACGACTGCACCGCCAGTTCACGGATGCGCTGCAGGTTCTCGCCGATCTTGCCCATCGCGCCTTCAGCGGTCTGCATCTGCGAGATCGCGTCGTTGGCGTTGCGGACCGCGACGTTCATGCCCTTGACCTGGGCGCTCATGCGCTCGGCGATGGCCAGGCCGGCGGCGTCGTCCTTGGCGCTGTTGACACGCAGACCCGACGACAGGCGCTGCATCGAGGTGGCCAGCGACGACTGCGAGGCAGCCTGGTTGCGCTGGGCATTGAGGGAAACGACGTTGGTGTTGATGGTGGAAGCCATGATGAACTCCTGTGCTGTAGCGTTGAAGACTTGTTGAACTCGGCATGAGCGCCGGGGTTTCGACTGTTCCGAACCTTCCGGTTCGTCCCTGGTGTCCGGCGCTCGTCAAGCTCGGTGCAGTCACGTGCCACTGGGGCCTTCACTGCATCAGCCGGCTTACCGGACCGCGGATCCCATTTCTGCGACCCGTTGATTTGGTTATCGGTGGGGTCTCAGGATTCCTTGAGGGTCGTTTTGATCAGTTTTTCGAGGCCATTTCTTGGTTTGACCTCGGTCTGACCTTCGACTGCCCTGTTCGCCCGTCCCACCGCGCTGCAGCGTTTCCGCCCGGCGCAAGAGGCTTTCGGCACAAGGACGGCGGGACTTGAGGGACCGCGCCAGCGCAGCAAACACCCTTCTATTCAGTCCACCGGTCGGCTGGCGCCATCTGGAAAATGTGGCAAACCACGACGGGCCGCACGGCGGCGCCGTCACCGCCGAAGGATCCCGACAACATGGCCAAGTACAGCCCCGTCGCGCAGCTGCCGCGCTACCTGCAAGCCTTCCAGTGCATCGGCCCGGCCTGCCCGGAGACCTGCTGCAGCGGCTGGCGCGTGACGATCGACAAGGCCACGTTCAAGCAGATGAAGGCGATCGGCGACGAGCCGCTGCGCCGGCGCATCGCCATCCACCTGGTCAAGGACGAGGGCCAGGACCCGGCCGCCTACGCGCACCTGCGCATGCAGTCCAACGGCGACTGCGGCTTCCTCGACGAGGACCGGCTGTGCAGCATCCAGAAGACGCTGGGCGCGGGCGCGCTGTCCGACACCTGCAACCACTACCCGCGGCTGTTCCAGGAAGTCGACGGCGAACACCGCGTCTACGCCACGCTGAGCTGCCCCGAGGCCGCCCGCCTGGCGCTGACCGATGCGCAGGCGATGACGCCCGCACCCGTCACGCTGGAGGCCTTCGCCAATGCCGGCGAGCTGCCGCCCGGCGCGCACTGGAACGACCCGGCCGACACGCCCAGGGTCAGCCACCTGGGCGGGCGCGTGCTGCACGACCTGCTGGCCAGCCTGTTCGAGGCGCCCGAGCTGGGCGCCTTCGACGCGCTCGCGCTCGGGCTGATGCTGGTGCGCCGGGTCAATGCCTACGTGGCTGGACTGTCGGGCCGCGCGCCCGAGGCGACCCCGCGCGAGCAGCGCCTGCAGGATCTGAGCGACCTGTTCTCGCGGTTCATGGATCCGGCCCACAACGCCGAGCTGCTCGATGTCGTGCGCGGTCTGGACGTCGGCAGCCGCTTCGCGCCGGACATGCTGCGCACCGTCAGCCAGATGATCTGGCAGCGCCGCCTGACCGCCTCGGCCCGCGCCGTGCTGGACGACGTCGTCGCCGGCCTGCAGCTGCAGCACCCGGACGAGCAGGTCGCCCGGGCGCGCTGGGCCGAGACCCGCGAGCAGCGCTGGACCGCCTGGGAGGCCGCCCATCCGCAGGTGCTGAAGAACTACCTGCACAACAGCCTGCAGTCCAGCCTGATGGCGCGCCACTTCGGCACGCCCGAGGCGCTGGAGAACGCCTACCTCGACCTGGTCATCCGCGCGGCGCTGGTGCGCTACTGGCTGATCGGCCAGATGGCGCTGCACGGCGACGCCTTCGACGAGGGCCATGCCGTGCGCACCGTCTACGCGCTGTCGCGCAGCATCGAGCACGACCGCACCTTCATGGCCGGTGTGCTCAAGGCGATGGACGAACAGGGCATCCGCAGCCTGGCCACCGGCGTCGTGCTGCTGCAGTGAGACAACGGCGGCGGATGACAGGCCGGGAGGCCGTGTCATCCCGCATCCGACACGGCGCGCCCGCCCGGGCGGCCGTGGACGGCCGGTTCGTGACGCAGCTCACGCCCGGTCGACCCGATCGGTCCTGAAGGGCCCCTCCGGCCCCGCTTTTCTGCCGCTCGCACCGACAGCTTGTAGGAATTTGCCTGACACGCCGGATGGCGCAAGACGGACTCAAGCGACAGAAGTGGGCCGATGTTCCGGGCCAGTTCGGATCTTCACAATTCATTCCACGTTGACACCAAAAGCAAACCGCAAACGCCCCGGCAGACGCCCAGGCAGACGGCAAGCCCCGGTGGACACCCGGCAGAACCGAAGACCTTCAGACACCGAGCAGCCAGGAGCACACCATGAACACCGAACAGATCCTCAGCGAAATCCGCGAAGCCAACCTGTCCTACCTGATGCTGGCCCAGAGCCTCATCCGCGCCGACCGTGAACAGGCCCTGTTCCGCCTGGGCGTGTCGGAAGAGACGGCCACCGTGATCGAGACGCTGTCGCCGTCGCAGATGATGAAGATCGCCTCGGGCAACACGCTGCTGTGCCGGATGCGCGTCGACGACGACCTGGTCTGGAGCCTGCTGACCAACCACGGCAAGAGCGCGGCCAATGACGGCGTGTCCCGTCTGCATGCCTCGATCCTGATGGCCGGTCGTCACCGCGAAGCGGCCTGATCAGGCCGCTTCAGACCGACACGCCAGACGCACAAACCTAGAACAGCCGGAGAGAGAACCATGCGCGCCAAGAGCATCCTGACCGAGGCCAAGCAGATCGAGCGGGCCGTCACCCTGATCAAGCTGGGTGCCCGCCTGCAAGTCCTCGAATCGGAGACCGACCTGTCGTACGAGCGCCTGCTGCGCCTGTACAAGGAAGTGGCGGGCAAGTCGCCGAGCAAGGGTCAGCTGCCCTTCTCGACCGACTGGTTCATGACCTGGCAACCGAACATCCACGCCAGCCTGTTCCTGAACATCCACGAGTACCTGAACAAGGTCGCCGAGCTCGACGAGATCGACACCGTCATCAAGGCCTACCAGCTCTACCTGGAACAGACCCAGGCCCAGAACCTGGAGCCGCTGCTGTCGGTGACGCGCGCCTGGCGCCTCGTGAAGTTCATCGACAACGGCATGCTGACGATGACCCCCTGCTCCAAGTGCGGCGGCCACTTCGTGACCCATCCGCACGAGATCGCCAAGCACTACGTCTGCGGCCTGTGCAACCCGCCCGCCCGCGCCGGCAAGGGCAAGGCCAACGGCGCCCTCCAGCTGCACTGATTCCTGCTTCCTGAATCCTGAAGTTCTTGCTTGTCTCCTCCTCCTTGCATCCGACGATGCAATTCACGGGCCCTTCGGGGCCCGTTTTTTATGGGCGATCCGCACACGGCCCGCACGGCTGAGCTGTTTCAGCCATCAAGTCCGCCGCCGTCCCTGCCGATAGTTGTTTCATCTTCGGAACACCCATGGCCCTGATCGCATTCCCCGCTCGTCACCTGGCGCTGAACCAGCCGCTGCCCTTCCGTCTGTTCGACGGCCGGGGGCTGCTGCTGGCGCCCGCCGGGCTGTCGATCGAGCTGGAAAGCCGGCTGCAGGCGCTGCGTTCGATGCCGCTGTTCGTCGACGAATCCGAGGCCGGCTCCTGGCTGCGCCTGGCCGACGAGACCGCCGAGTCGCTGGTGCTGCGCAACGCCAAGCTGCAGGACATCTCGATCGCGCGGTGCCGTCCCGGCAACCGTTCGTCCGGCTCGTCCAGCGCCGATCGCGGCAGTCCAAGTTCGACCTTCGACATCGGCCTGAGCGAACGCTGGGAAAGCCTGATGCGCCAGATCAACGGCGCGCTGCAGGAGGCCACGCCGGACGGCGACTGGGTCCTGCGGCTGCATGCGGCGATGTCGCAGAGCCTGGCGCTGACCGACCGCAAGCCCAACGAGCTGCTGTTCCTGCTGATCCAGCACGCCGGCCACGAACACCGCCAGTACAGCGCCCACCATGCGGCGCTGTGCGCGACGGTCTGCGCCCGCGTGGCCGCCACGCTGGGCTGGTCGACCGACGACCGCGAGACGCTGACGATCGCCGCGATGACGATGAACGTCGCGATGACCGCGCTGCAGGACACGCTGGCGCGCCAGAAGGATCCCGTGACGCCGGAACAGCGCCAGCGCATCGACCAGCACGCGCTGCGCTCGGCCGCGCTGCTGGCCGAGAGCGGCGTGACCGATCCGCGCTGGCTCAAGGTCGTGCGCCTGCACCACGACGCCAGCCTGCTGACGGTGCCGCTGGCCTCGCTCGATCCGGCCCAGCGCATGGCGCGGCTGCTCAACGTGGTCGACCGCTTCACCGCCAAGATCAGCCGCCGCGCCGGTCGCCCGCCGATGTCGCCGCTGGCCGCCGCACGCGCGGCCTGCGTCGGCCCGGACGGCCAGCCCGACGAATACGGCAGTGCGCTGCTGCGCACGCTGGGCATGTACCCGCCGGGCAGCTACGTGCGCCTGGTCGGCGGCGAGATCGCCGTCGTCATGGCACGCGGCGAACGCGCCAACGAACCGCGGGTCGCCGTGCTGGTCGGCAGCAGCGGCCTGCCCCTGCCCGAGCCGGTGCTGCGCGACACCGCGTCGGCCAGCCGCAAGGTCGTGGCCGCCGTGGCGGTCGACGAGGTGCGGGTGCGCCTGAACCACGAGGCGCTGATCGAGCTGCTGTGAAGCCGTCGTCCGGGCGCGCCGCAACGGCATCGCCGGAACTGGGCCGCTCGCACCCCCTTGCACCGCGCCTCCCCCGGCCTGGAGCTGCGGCATAACCTGGGGATGCGCAAGACGCCTTCCCGATCCGATCGGATTTCCCCGAGTCAGCCCCCGCTGCCCGGCCTGCCCTGGCCCGCGCCGGCCCTGCTGCTGTGGCTGGCCTGCGGCCTGCTGCAGGCGCTGCTGCTGCGCCTGGGCGCGCCGCTGGCGGTGGCCGCCGGCACGGCGATGGCGCTGGGCGGTGGCGCCGCGCTGCTGGCCGATGCGCCGTGGCGGCGCTGGATGCTGGCGCTGGGCTGGCCGGCGCTGAGCCTGGCCGCCGGCCTGGCCCGAGACCTGCCGGCCTGGCTGTGGCTGCTGCCGCTGGCACTGCTGCTGGCGGCCTACCCGCTGCGCGCCTGGCGCGACGCGCCGATGTTCCCGACGCCGGCCCGCGCGCTCGACGGCCTGGCCGAACTCGCCCCGCTGCCCGATGACGCCCGCGTGCGCGATGCCGGCTGCGGCATGGGCCACGGCCTGCAGGCGCTGCACACGTCCTACCCGCACGCCCGCATCGAGGGCATCGAATGGAGCCTGCCGCTGCGCCTGCTGGCCGGCCTGCGCTGCCCGTGGGCGGCGGTGCGCCGTGGCGACCTGTGGGCCGACGGCTGGCAGGGCCTGGCGATGGTCTACGTGTTCCAGCGGCCCGAGAGCATGGCGCGCGTCTGGACCAAGGCCTGCGCCGAACTGGCACCCGGCGCCTGGCTGGTCAGCCTGGCCTTCGAGGTGCCGGGCGTCACGCCCGCCGCCACGTTGCCGGCCACGTTGGAGGCCGGCGGCGAGCGCCGCCACGCCGTCTGGCTGTACCGCATCCCGGCCGATGCCGGCCCGATGCCGTCACCGAATTCACGCCCGACCCGATCTGGACAAGCCGCGCCTCAAGTGATCGACCGGCCGTCCCGATATGCAAGACATGCAACGTCGGCCACGCGCACCGCGTGAGGCTGGCAACCCGCAACCGGAAAGACTCCCACCATGTTCGTCATCGTCGGCTGGCTCGTGGCCATCGGCTGCATCTTCGGCGTCTACATCGCGCACGGCGGCAACATCAGCGTGATCCTTCACGCGCTGCCGTTCGAGATGCTGACCATCTTCGGCGGCGCGCTCGGCGCCTTCGTGGCCAACAACCAGCCCAAGGTGCTGAAGGCCACGATGAAGGGCCTGGGCGCCTGCTTCAAGGGCTCGAAGTACAGCAAGGCCCGTGCGATGGACCTGCTCGCGCTGCTCTACGACATCCTGCAGAAGACCCGCAAGGAAGGCCTGATGTCGATCGAGAAAGACATCGAGGACCCGCACAGCTCGCCGCTGTTCCAGAAGTACCCGGTGGTGGGCAACGACCACCACGTCAGCGAGTTCGTCACCGACTACCTGCGCATGATGGTCTCGGGCAACCTCAATGCCCACGAGATCGAGTCGCTGATGGACACCGAGCTGGAGACCCATCACCACGAGGCCCACAGCGCCGCCGCCGCGATCGCCCGACTGGCCGGCGCCCTGCCCGCCTTCGGCATCGTCGCCGCCGTGCTGGGCGTCGTGAACACCATGGGCTCGGTCGGCCAGCCCCCGGCGGTGCTGGGCGGGATGATCGGCTCGGCCCTGGTCGGCACCTTCCTGGGCATCCTGCTGGCCTACGGCTTTGCCGAGCCGCTGGCCGGCCTGCTCGAACAGAAGATCGACGAGGACGGCAAGGAGCTGCAGTGCGTCAAGACCACGCTGCTCGCCTCGATGCAGGGCTACGCCCCGCAGATCGCGATCGAGTTCGGCCGCAAGGTGCTCTATTCCACCGAGCGCCCGACGTTTGCGGAACTCGAGAGCCACGTGAAGAAGAAGTGACATGGCGCCCCCAAGCTCGCTCTCGCTCGCTACCCCCCGAGGGGGCCGTCCGCTAGCGGACCGGCAAAGCCGGATCCGCAGCGGGAAGCTGGACGAAAGCCCGGCCAACTCAACCGCTGTGAGGCCTTGCCATGGCTGGTGATGCCAAGAAGCTTCAACCGATCATCGTCAAGAAGATCAAGAAGGGCGGCCACGGTGCCCACGGTGGCGCGTGGAAGATCGCCTATGCCGACTTCGTGACGGCCATGATGGCCTTCTTCCTGCTGATGTGGCTGCTGGGTTCGACCAGCGAAGGCGACAAGAAGGGCATCCAGGACTACTTCCAGAACCCGCTGAAGGTCGCCATGGGCGGCGGCTCGGGTTCGGGCGACGCGACCTCGATCATCAAGGGCGGCGGCACCGACATCACGCGCCAGGGCGGCCAGGTCAAGAACGGCGATATCGAGTCCGAACGCCGCCACGCGATGCAGTCACTGAAGAACGCCCAGGCCAAGGCGGAGCGCGAGCGGCTGGAGACGCTGAGCCAGAAGATGAGCGACGTGATCGACGCGTCCGCCAAGCTGTCGGCCTTCAAGAACCAGATCCGCCTGGACATGACCCGCGACGGCCTGCGCATCCAGATCGTCGACGAGCAGAACCGGCCGATGTTCCAGAGCGGCGATGCCAGCGTGCAGCCGCACATGCGCGAGATCCTGCGTGCCATCGGCAGCGTGCTGACCGAGGTGCCCAACAAGCTCACGCTGGAGGGCCACACCGACGCCAAGCCCTTCGGCTCCGGCGAACGCGGCTACAGCAACTGGGAGCTGTCGAGCGACCGGGCCAACGCGTCGCGGCGCGAGCTGCTGGCCGGCGGGCTGGACGAATCGCGCGTGCTGCGCGTGCAGGGCCTGGCCGCGAGCGTGCCGTTCGACCAGGCCGACACGCTCAACCCGATCAACCGGCGCATCAGCATCATCGTGATGACCCGCGAGGCCGAGGACCGCTTCTTCCACGGCGGCGACGCACCCGCGCCCGAGCCTGCGGAGCCCGAACAGGCCCCGCTGGTCGGCCCGCCGCGTGTCGTTCCCGAGCATTCAAGGGCGTCGCCGAACAGCCGATAAGACGCTCAGGCGACTCCCCGTTTCCACGCACACCTCACCCCCTTCGATCCCCCTCTCTCCGACCGTCAAGGACACCGCCATGACCCACGCATCCGATCTCAAATTCCTGGTCGTCGACGACTTCTCGACCATGCGCCGCATCGTGCGCGGGCTGCTCAAGGAAATGGGCTGCAACAACGTCGAGGAGGCCGAGGACGGCCAGGTCGCGCTGAACATGATGAAGAACAGCCGCTTCGACTTCGTCGTCAGCGACATCAACATGCCGGTCATGAACGGCTTCGAGCTGCTCAAGGCGGTCAAGGCCGACGAGACCCTCAAGCACGTGCCGGTGCTGATGGTCACGGCCGAGGCCCGCAAGGAAGACATCGTGCTGGCCGCCCAGAGCGGTGCGGCCGGCTACATCGTCAAGCCCTTCACCAAGGCCACGCTGGAAGAGAAGGTCACCAAGATCATGCAGAAGATGGCCACCACGGCCTGAACACAGGGAGCACATCATGAGGATCGAAGACCTGGCCGCGATGGCCCCGACCGAGCCGGTGATGGCCTCGCCGGAGGTGTTCCAGCAGATCGGCGCGATCACGCGGCTGCTGCACGACACGATGCAGCAGCTCGGCGTGATGCCCAAGCTGCAGATCGCCACCGACGGCATCCCCGACGCGCGCAGCCGCCTGACCTTCATCGCCAACAAGACCTCGGATGCGGCCAACAAGGTGCTGAACTCGGTCGACCAGGCCAAGATGGAACACCAGCGCATCAGCGCCGACACGCGCGAGCTGGCGCGGTCGCTGGTCGCCGATCCGGTCAAGGCCGTGGCCACCGGCGCGGTGCTGAACTTCGCCCATGACGTCGAGGCCGCCACCGCGCGCATCGACCAGCACCTGACCGACATCATGCTAGCGCAGGACTTCCACGACCTGACCGGCCAGGTGGTCGCCAAGGTCGTCGCGCTGACCGATGACCTGGAGGACGCGCTGGTCAAGCTGCTGGTCCAGGTCGTGCCGCCGGACCAGCGCGAGAAGGTCGACAGCAACATCCTCAACGGCCCGGTGGTCAACCCCGAAGGCCGCACCGACGTGGTCAAGGACCAGTCCGAGGTCGACGACCTGCTGGCCAGCCTCGGGTTCTAGACTCGGCGGCTCTTTCACGAGCCCTGCCGACATGACCGATACCGCCGACCTCAAGACCCTGTTCGATGCCGCCGTGGCGCAGTCGCGCGACCTGCCCGAGCGGCCGGACAACCGCACGCTGCTGCGCATCTACGCGCTGTTCAAGCAGGCCAGCGAGGGCGACGCCAGCGGCGAGCGCCCCGGCATGACCGATTTCGTGGCCCGCGCCAAGTTCGACGCCTGGGCCGATCTGGCCGGCACCGACCGCGCCACTGCGATGCAGGGTTATATCGATCTGATCGAAGAGTTGAAGGGCTGAAAGCGGGCTACGGGTATCCTCTAGGGTTCGCCGCCGGAGCCTTCCGGCGGCGATCGAGACCCTCATTCCTGTTGCCGCACCTGTAGCCGCGCCCGTCGCGCCCGCCGCCATGAAACCGTTCAACGAAGAGACCGTGACCGAGGTCCACCACTGGACCGATCGCCTGTTCAGCTTCACCACCACCCGCGATCCGGCCTTCCGGTTCTCCAACGGTCACTTCGTCATGATCGGCCTGCCGGTGAACGGCAAGCCGCTGCTGCGGGCCTACAGCGTGGCCAGCCCGAACTGGGCCGAGCACCTGCACTTCTTCAGCATCAAGGTGCCCGAGGGACCGCTGACCTCGCGGCTGCAGCACCTGAAGGTGGGCGACAAGATCCTGGTCGGCCGCAAGCCCACCGGCACGCTGCTGATCGACTACCTGAACCCCGGCAAGCGGCTCTACCTGTTCGGCACCGGCACCGGCCTGGCGCCGTGGCTGAGCATCATCCAGGACCCGGAAACCTACGAGCGCTTCGAGAAGGTCATCGTGGTCCACGGCTGCCGCCAGGTCAACGAGCTGGCCTACCAGGACCTGTTCCTCAACGAGCTGCCCAACCACGAGTTCCTCGGCGAGCTGGTCCGCGACAAGCTGGTCTATTGCCCGACCGTGACGCGCGAACCGTTCGAGCGCCAGGGCCGCATCACCGACCTGATCAACGACGGCCGGCTCTGGAACGACTTCGGCCTGCCCCCGCTCGACCCCGGCGCCGACCGCGTGATGATCTGCGGCAGCCCGGCGATGCTGCGTGACCTCAAGCACATGCTGGAGGAGCGCAAGTTCAGCGAAGGCAGCACGACGTCGCCAGGCGACTTCGTCATCGAACGCGCCTTCGCCGAGCAGTGATGGAGCCCCCGGTCACGCGGATACGCGTGACCACCCCCCGAGGGGGTTCGGGCCGGCTTGGGGCGGCCCGGCGCTCGGCCCGATGAGCTGACGCATCCCCCATGAAAAAACGCGGCCTCGGCCGCGTTTTTCGTTGGGTGCCAATCAGGCGGTCACTTCACCGCGGCCAGCATGTGGTCCAGCGCAGCGCCGATTTCCTCGTCGGTCAGCTTGGGGTTGCCGGCCTTGGGCGGCATCGCGCCCTTGCCCTTGACGGCGCTGGCCAGCAGCGCGTCGCGGCCCAGCGCCACGCGCGGTGCCCAGGCGGCCTTGTCGCCGAACTTCGGGGCGTTGGCCAGGCCGGGCACGTGGCACATCGCGCAGTTGGCGTTGTAGACGGCCGTGCCGTCGGCGGCCTGGGCCGGGGCGGCGATGAAGGCGGCGGCGCAGAGCGCGGCGGCGGACAGGGCGGTGGTGGCGCGGGTCATGGAAGTCTCCTCGGTCGGACGTGTCGGGCGTGACGGGTGCGCAAGCGCGCTCGCGGGTCGCCGGTCTTCGCAAACCGCGTGCCCGGTGCCGCCGCCCCAGGCAGCCTGCGTCGACGGCCGTTTTTCCCCCCGGTGACCCAGCCGGGCCCAGGGTCTACCCGCAGCGGCTGTGCCAGCACCGGACAGCGCACGGCGCAATCCGTCTCGCCGCCGGCGCACAGCCTGCGCCGCGCCGCAACGTTCAGGCGAAGCCGAGCAGCCGCTTGGCGTTTTCCTTCAGGATCAGCGGCTTGACCTTGTCCTTGAAGCCGGCCTCGTCGAAGTCCTTCATCCAGCGCTCGGGCGTGATCAGCGGGTAGTCGCTGCCGAACAGCATGCGGTCCTTGAGCAGCGTGTTGGCGTACTGCACGAGTTGCGGCGGGAAGTACTTCGGGCTCCAGCCGCTCAGGTCGATCCAGACATTGGGCTTGTGCAGCGCCAGGCTCAGCGCCTCGTCCTGCCACGGCCAGCTCGGGTGGGCGATGACGATCTGGATGTCGGGGAAGTCGATCGCGACGTCCTCCAGCAGCATCGGGTTGCTGTTCTGCAGCCGCAGGCCGCCGCCGCAGCGCATGCCCGAGCCGATGCCGCTGTGGCCGCTGTGGAAGATCGCCGGCAGCTTGTGCTCGGCGATGACCTCGTAGAGCGGCCAGGCCATGCGGTCGTAGGGCAGGAAGCCCTGCACCGTCGGGTGGAACTTGAAGCCCTTGACGCCGTGTTCCTCGATCAGCCGGCGGGCCTCGCGCGCGCCCATCTTCCCCTTGTGCGGATCGATGCTGGCGAAGGCCACCATCATGTCGGCGTTCTCGCGCGCGGCGTCGCAGATCTCCTCGTTCGGGATGCGCCGACGGCCGAGCTGCGACTCGCTGTCGACGGTGAACATCACCAGCCCGATCTTGCGCTCGCGGTAGTAGGCGACCGTCTCGGCGATGGTCGGCCGGCGGTCCGAGCCGAAGTACTTGTCGGCGGCGCGGTCGTACTCCTCGCCGTAGCTGTCGAAGGGGTTGCGGCAGGACACCTCGGCATGGGTGTGGATGTCGATGGCGATGAGCTCGTCGGTCTTCATGGTTCGTCCTTGATTTCATTCCATTCTGAAATTATTTCCGACCTTCCGTCCAAGGGTTTACCCTCAATCAAGACCCGTATTGATCGCCTGATCCGGGTTTTCCTGGGCATCAACGGCCCGGCGAATACTTATATTTCGCAACCATATTGAGGACACCCGGACCATGAACGCGCCCACCCAGACCCTGCCCGCCGCCCAGCCCGTCGAAGGCCTGCTGGCCGGCCTCGACCTGCTCGAGATCACGCGCCACGGCGTGGTCCTGCAGCTGCGCCTGAACCGGCCGGCCAAGCGCAACGCGCTGTCGGATCCGCTGATCCAGCAGATGCACACCGCCTTCGTGAACCTGCCCGAGGACATCCGCGCGGTGGTCATCAGCGGGGCCGGCGAGCACTTCTGCGCCGGGCTGGACCTGTCGGAGCTGGTCGAGCGCGACATCGGCTCGGGCGTGCTGCATTCGCGCATGTGGCATGCCGCGTTCGACGCGATCCAGTTCGGCCGCGTGCCGGTGATCGCCGCGCTGCACGGCGCGGTGGTCGGTGGCGGGCTGGAACTGGCGTCGGCCTGCCACGTCCGGGTCGCCGATGACAGCACCTACTTCGCGCTGCCCGAAGGCACGCGCGGCATCTTCGTCGGCGGTGGCGGCTCGGTGCGCATCCCGCGCCTGATGGGCGTCGCCCGCATGACCGACCTGATGCTGACCGGCAGGGTCTACTCGGCCGCCGAGGGCGTGGCCGCCGGCCTGGCGCAGTACCAGGTGCCCACGGGCACCTCGCTGGACAAGGCGCTGGCGCTGGCCACCCGCGTGGCCGCCAACGCGCCGATGTCGAACTACGCCGTCATGCACGCGCTGCCGCGCATCGCCGACCAGTCGCAGGACCAGGGCCTGATGACCGAGTCGCTGATGGCCGCCGTGGCCGAGAGCACCCCCGAGGCGCAGGAACGCCTGCGCGCCTTCCTCGACAAGCGCGCCCCGAAGGTCAAGCCGTCATGAGCCACGCCCCCCAGAACGACGCGGCCGGGAACGACGCCCCGCGCTACCGCGAGACCCGCTTCGGCGGCGCCATCGACGCCACCGCCGAGACCCGCGCCGACGGCACCGTGCTGATCCGCTCGACCGAGGCGCTGCGCTGGTACCCCGAGCGCCTGACCGATGCGCTGGAGCAGTGGGCCGCCCAGGCGCCCGAGCGCAGCCTGGTCGCCCAGCGTGTGCGGCTGCCCGACGGCAGTCGCGGCGACTGGCGCCACGTCAGCTACGCGCAGATGCTGCAGCGCGCCCAGGCGATCGGGCAGGCGCTGGTCGACCGCGGCCTGAGCGCCGAACGGCCGGTGGTGATCCTGAGCGACAACGACATCGAGCACCTGAGCCTGGCGCTCGGCGCGATGTGGGCCGGCATCGCCTATGCGCCGATCTCCAGCGCCTATTCGCTGGTCTCGCAGGACCACGGCAAGCTGCGCCACATCCTGTCGACGCTGACGCCCGGGCTGGTCTTTGCCAGCGGCCCGGCCTATGGCCGCGCGATGGCCGCCTGTGTCGGCACCGACACCGAGGTCGTGCTGACCGAAGGCACGCTGGAAGGCCGCAGCGTCACGCCGTTCGAGGCCCTGCTGGCGACCGTGCCGGGCGCGTCCGGCGCCGCCGCGCATGCCGCTGTCGGACCGGACACGATCGCGAAGTTCCTGTTCACCTCCGGCTCGACCAAGCTGCCCAAGGGCGTCATCAACACGAACCGGATGCTGTGCGCCAACCAGCAGATGATCCGGCAGTGCATGGCCTTCCTGGCCGACGAACCGCCGGTGCTGGTCGACTGGCTGCCGTGGAACCACACCTTCGGCGGCAACCACAACGTCGGCATCGCGCTCTACAACGGCGGCACGCTCTACATCGACGAAGGCAAGCCCACGCCGGCCGGCATGGCCGAGACGCTGCGCAACCTGCGCGAGATCTCGCCGACGGTCTACTTCAACGTGCCCAAGGGCCTGGAGGAACTGGCCAGCGCCGCCGAACACGACGAGGCCCTGTGCCGGACGCTGTGCGCGCGCCTGAACGCGTTCTTCTTCGCTGGCGCCGGCCTGTCGCAGGCGGTCTGGGACCGGCTCGACCGGCTCGGCGAACGCACGCTGGGCCATCGCGTGCCGATGATCAGCGGCCTGGGCATGACCGAGACGGCGCCCTCGGCGATGTTCGCGGTCGGCACCGGCCAGGGCGCCGGCAGCATCGGCCTGCCGGTGCCGGGCGTGGAGGTCAAGCTCGTGCGCATGGGCGACGGCCCGTGGGACAAGACCGAGGTGCGCTTCCGCGGCCCCAACGTCATGCCCGGCTACTGGCGCGCGCCCGAGCAGACCGCCGATGCCTTCGACGCCGAGGGCTTCTATTGCACCGGCGACGCGGTGCGTTTCATCGACCCGGAACACCCCGCGCGCGGCCTGCGTTTCGACGGCCGCATCGCCGAGGACTTCAAGCTCTCGACCGGCACCTTCGTCAGCGTCGGCCCGCTGCGCGCCCGCGTCATCGCCGCCGGTGATCCGTGTGTGCAGGACGTGGTCGTGACCGGGCTGAACCGCGACGAGATCGGCGCGCTGGTCTTCCCGAGGCTGGACGCCTGCCGCCGCCTGGCCGGCCTGGACGCCGCCGTGCCGGCCCCCGAGGTGCTGCACCACCCGACGGTGCGGGCCTTCTTCCAGCAACTGGCCGACGGCCTGTGGGCCAGCGGCACCGGCAGCGCCAACCGGGTCGCGCGGATGCACGTGCTGGCCGAGCCGCCGTCGATCGACGTCGGCGAGGTGACCGACAAGGGCTCGATCAACCAGCGCGCCGTGCTGCAGCACCGCGCCGCGCTGGTCGAGGCGCTCTACGAGGGCCGCGAGTCCGACCCGTTCGTGATCCTGCCGCAGCGCGGCTGAAGGAAGCACCATGAAGATCGAAGGACAGGTCGCGCTGGTCACCGGCGCCGGCTCCGGCCTCGGCGCAGCGGTCGCGCAGGCACTGGCCGCACGCGGCGCGCGGGTGGCCCTGCTGGACGTCAACGAGGCCGGCGCACAGGCCGGCGCCGCCGCGATCAACGCGGCGCACGGCGACGGCACCGCGCTGGCCTGCCGCTGCGACATCACCGACAGCGCCAGCGTGACGGCGGCGCTCGATGCCGTGCAGGCCACACTGGGCACACCGCGCCTGCTGATGAACATCGCCGGCATCGGCAGCGCGAAGCGGGTGATCCAGAAGGACGGCTCGGCCGCGCCGCTGGAGGACTTCGAGCGCGTCGTGCGCATCAACCTGGTCGGCACCTACAACGTCACCCGGCTGGCCGCCGCCCGCATCGCCGCGCAGCCGCCCGTCACCGCCGATGGCGAACGCGGCGTGATCGTCAACACCGCGTCGGTCGCGGCCTACGACGGCCAGGTCGGGCAGGAGGCCTATGCGGCGTCCAAGGGCGGCGTGGTCGGCCTGACGCTGCCGCTGGCGCGGGATCTGGCGCAGTGGGGCATCCGCGTCAACACGATCGCGCCGGGGCTGTTCGCCACGCCGCTGATGCAGGAACTGCCCGAGCCGGTGCAGCAGTCGCTGGCGGCGTCGATCCCGTTCCCGAAGCGCCTGGGTCAGCCCGACGAGTTCGCCGCGCTGGCCTGCCACATCGTCGAGAACGGTCACCTCAACGGCGAGGTGATCCGGCTCGACGGCGCGCTGCGCATGGCGCCGCGCTGAGCCCGCCGCTCACCGTTTCCCGACGCCGACCGGCCGACAACATTTTTGACCGACCGGTCGGACAACTACTGATGGACACCCCCCATCGCCCACGGCACATTGCCGCCACCCTGCAGGAGACAACATGACAAAGGTCATCAGACAGATCGCCGCCGCCGCACTGCTGGTGCTGGCCGGTGCCGCCCAGGCCGACATCAACATCGGCGTGAGCCTGCCGTTGACGGGTCCGGCCAGCGGACTGGGCCTGCCGGTGCAGAACGGCATCAAGCTGTGGCCCGCCAGCATCGGCGGCGAGAAGCTCAACGTCGTCGTGCTCGACGACGCCGGTGACCCGACCAAGGCGGTGCAGAACGCCAAGCGCTTCGTCAGCGAGGACAAGGTCGACCTGGTGGTCGGCTCGGTCGCGACGCCCGCCGCCATCGCGATGGCCGACACGGTGGCCGAGTCCGGCACGGTGCAGATGATGATGTCGCCTGCCGTGCTGCAGGCCGGCAAGGACAACTGGGCCTTCCGCCTGCCGCAGTCCAACGCCGTGATGGCCCACGCGATGCTGCGCCACATGAACAAGCTGGGCATCAAGACGGTCGGCTTCCTGGGCTACACCGACGCCTACGGCGAAGGCTGGCTGAAGGACTTCCAGGCCGAGGCCACCGCGATGGGCCTGGCGATCAAGTTCGTCGCGGTCGAGCGTTTCGCCCGCGCCGACACCTCGGTGACCGGCCAGGCGCTGAAGCTGGTCGCGGCCAACCCGGACGCGATCCTGATCGTGGCCTCCGGCTCGGGCGCGGCGATGCCGCACAAGGCGGTGGTCGAGCGTGGCTACAAGGGCAAGATCTACCAGACCCACGCCGCTGCCAGCCGTGACCTGATGCGGGTGGGCGGCAAGGACGTCGAAGGCGCCTACGTCGTCTCCGGCCCGGCCGTCGTGGCCGACCAGTTCGACGACAGCCACCCGTCCAAGAAGATCGCGCTGGACTTCATCGCCCAGTACGAGAAGGCCTACGGCGCGGGCAGCCGCAACCAGTTCGCCGGCCATGCCTACGACGCCGCGCTGGTGCTGCAGAAGGTCGTGCCGGTCGCGCTGAAGAAGGGCAAGCCGGGCAGCAAGGAATTCCGCGCCGCGCTGCGCGAGGCCATCGAGACGATGGGCCGCACGGTCGTCGCGCACGGTGTCCTGAACTACACCAAGGACAACCACTGGGGCTTCACGACCGAGACCGGCGTGATCCTCAAGGTCGTCAACGGCGACTGGAAGGTCGAATAACCCGCCAGGCCCTTCCGGGGGCCTGACTGTCTCAACGCCGGAGCCTCCATGGACTTCTCGATCGCCAGCATCCTGGCGCTGGACGGCATCACCAACGGCGCGGTCTACGCGCTGCTGGCGATGGCCACCGTGCTGCTGTTCGCCGTCACCCGGGTGATCTTCATCCCGCAGGGCGAGTTCGTCGCCTATGGCGCGCTGACGCTGGCCATGCTGCAGGTCGGTCGCGTGCCCGGCACGGTCTGGCTGCTGCTGCTGATGGCCGCATCGGTCGCGGTGATCGAGACGGTCCAGGGCCTGCGCAACCACGCCAGCCCGGGCCGGCTGGCACGTCAGGCGCTGCAGACGCTGGCCTGGCCGGTGGCGATCGCGCTGGTCGCCGGCTGGGCCGCGCCGCAGCAGTTCCCGCTGGTCGTGCAGGCGCTGCTGGCGCTGGCCATCGTCACGCCGATGGGCGGTCTGCTGTACCGGCTGGCCTATGAATCGCTGGCCGATGCGACGGTGCTGGTGCTGCTGATCGTCTCGGTCGGCGTCCACTTCGCGATGACCGGCCTGGGCCTGCTGTTCTTCGGCGCCGAGGGCTTCCGCAACCCGAGCTTCTGGGACGAGCGCTTCAGCGTCGGCGCGCTGACGCTGAGCGGCCAGACGCTGATCATCTTCATGAGCACGATCGCGCTGATCGTGCTGCTGTGGCTGTTCTTCGAGCGCACGCTGCGCGGCAAGGCGCTGCGCGCCACCGCCGTCAACCGGCTCGGCGCGCGGCTGATGGGCATCTCGTCGACCGGCGCGGGCCGGCTCAGCTTCACGATGGCGGCCTTCATCGGCGCGCTGTCCGGGCTGCTGATCGGCCCGACCACGACGGTCTTCTACGACAGCGGCTTCCTGATCGGCCTGAAGGGCTTCGTCGCCGCCGTGTTCGCCGGCCTGTCGAGTTACCCGCTGGCGATGGCCGGCGCGCTCGGGGTCGGCATCCTCGAATCGTTCGGCTCGTTCTGGGCCAGCGCGTTCAAGGAAGTCATCGTCTTCACCGCGATCCTGCCCGTGCTGCTGTGGCGCAGCCTGCGCGATCCGCACCCCGAGGAGGAATGAGGTGCTCATGCGCAACCGTGTGTTCCTGACGCTGGCCGTGCTGCTGGCGCTGCTGCCGGTGCTGCCGGTGCCCGAGTTCTGGATCACCCAGCTCAACTACGTCGGCCTGTACGCGATCGTCTCGCTCGGCCTGGTGCTGCTGACCGGCGTGTCGGGCCTGACCTCGTTCGGTCAGGCGGCCTTCGTCGGCCTGGGCGCCTACACCTCCGCCTACCTCAGCACGGCCTTCGGCGTGTCGCCCTGGCTGACGCTGTGGGTCGGCCTGGCCATCACCGTCGCGGTCGCGCTGGTGCTGGCGGCGATCACGCTGCGGATGTCGGGCCACTACCTGCCGCTGGCCACCATCGCCTGGGGCCTGTCGCTGTTCTACGCCATGTCCAACATGGAGTTCCTGGGCAAGTACGACGGCATCCTGGGCGTGCCGGCGATGAACCTGTTCGGCCTCAGCCTGGCCTCGGGGCGCAGCTACTTCTACCTGATCTGGATCGTCGCGCTGCTGGCTGCGGTGGCCGTGATCCACCTGCTGGACTCGCGCACCGGCCGGGCCATTCGCGCGCTCAAGGGCGCCACGACGATGGCCGAGGCCATGGGCATCTCGACCTACCGCTACAAGGTCCTGGTGTTCGTGATCGCGGCGGTGCTGGCGGCCATTTCCGGCTGGCTGTTCGCGCACTTCCAGCGCACCGTGAACCCGTCGCCGTTCGGGCTGAACAAGGGCATCGACTACCTCTTCATGGCCGTGCTGGGCGGCGTCGGCCAGGTCTGGGGCGCCTTCACCGGCGCGGCGGTCGTCAAGATCGTCGAGGACCAGCTGCAGGTGATCCTGCCCAAGCTGTTCGGCGGCAATGGCAACTACGAGATCATCGTCTTCGGCATCGTCCTGGTCGTGGTGCTGAAGATCGCGCCGCAAGGCCTGTTCCCGGGCCTGCAGCGGGCCTTCGCGGCCGTCGCCGGCCGCTGGCTGCCGCCGGCCCAGCGGGTGCGCGACTGGGAAGGCGCCGCCCCCCTGCCCGAGCGCGACAAGCCGGTCGCCGGCGAGCTGCTGCTGGACGTGCAGGCGGTGCGCAAGCAGTTCGGCGGCCTGGTGGCGGTCAACGACGTGAGCTTCACGATCCGGGCCGGCGAGATCATCGGCCTGATCGGGCCGAACGGCGCGGGCAAGTCCACCACCTTCAACCTGATCACCGGCGTGCTGGGCCTGACCCGCGGCCACGTGATGTTCCGCGGCCAGCCGGTCGGCGGCCTGAGCTCGCGCGAGATCGCCGAGCGCGGCATGTCGCGCACCTTCCAGCACGTGAAGATGCTGCCGGACATGACGGTGCTGGAGAACGTCGCGCTGGGCGGCTACCTGCGCAGCCGCCACGGCGTCTTCGCGGCGATGCTGCGGCTCGACCGCGACGAGGAGAAGCGCCTGTTCGCCGAGGCCGAACGCCAGCTGACCCGCATCGGCATGGCCGGCCAGATGCACGAGCTGGCCGGCAACCTCGCGCTCGGTCCGGCCCGGCTGATGGAGATCGCCCGCGCGCTGTGCACCGACCCGGCGCTGCTGCTACTCGACGAGCCCGCCGCCGGCCTGCGCCACAAGGAGAAGCAGGCGCTGGCCGAGGTGCTGCGCCAGCTCAAGGCCGAGGGCATGAGCATCCTGCTGGTCGAACACGACATGGACTTCGTCATGAACCTGACCGACCGCATCGTCGTGATGGAGTTCGGCACCAAGCTGATCGAGGGCACCCCCAAGGACGTGCAGGAAAGCCCTGCCGTGCGGGCCGCGTACCTCGGCACCGAACACTGAAGATCCCGGGAGTCCCGCGATGAGCGAACTGCTGCTGTCCGTCTCGGACCTCCATGCCGGCTATGGCCGCGCCGAGGTGCTGTCGGGCCTGGACCTGCGCATCGCGCCGGGTCAGGTCGTCACCGTCATCGGCCCCAACGGCGCGGGCAAGTCGACCACGCTGAACGCGCTGATGGGCGTGCTGCCCTCGCGCGGTCAGGTCGTGTTCGACGGCCAGGACCTGGCCCACGTGACGCTCGAAGAGCGCGTGATGATGGGCCTGGCGCTGGTGCCCGAGAAACGCGAGCTGTTCTCGACCATGGCGGTCGAGGACAACCTGGTGCTCGGGGGCTTCCGCCAGATGCGCCAGGGCAACGCCCGCTGGCGCGACAAGCTCGACGAGGTCTACACGCTGTTCCCGCGCCTGAAGGAACGCCGCGTGCAGCTCGCCGGCACGCTGTCGGGCGGCGAGCGCCAGATGCTGGCGGTCGGCCGCGCGCTGATGAGCGGCCCGAAGCTGCTGATGCTCGACGAGCCCAGCCTGGGCCTCGCGCCACTGATCGTGCGGGAGATCTTCCGCATCATCTCGACGCTGAAGTCGACCGGCGTGTCGATCCTGCTGATCGAGCAGAACGCCCGCGCCGCGCTGGAGGTGGCCGATCACGCCTACGTGCTGGAGACCGGCGCGATCGCGCTGGAAGGCCCGGCCGCCGAGCTGGCCGGTGACCCGCGCGTGATCGAGACCTACCTGGGCGCGCAGAAGAAGAAGGCTGACCACGACATCGAGGCCGCCTGATGAGCAGCTACACCGCGCCGCTGGACGACTGGCGCTTCGTCATCGAGCACGTCGTCGACGCGCCGGCCTCGTGGGCCGCGCTGCCCGCCTTTGCCGATCTGGACGCCGAGACCGCCGCCGAAGTGCTGGCCCAGGCCGGCCGCTTCGCCGCCGACGTGCTGGCGCCGCTCAACGGCCCGGGCGACCGGCAAGGCTGCCGCTGGAGCCCCGACGGCGGCGGCACGGTGGTCACGCCCGACGGCTACCCGGCCGCCTGGCAGGCCTTCGTCGACGGCGGCTGGCCGGCGCTGGCCTGCGATCCGGAGGTCGGCGGCCAGGGCCTGCCGCAGCTGCTGAACGCGGCGATGTTCGAGATGCTGATCGGCGCCAACCACGCCTGGACCATGTACCCGGGCCTGCTGCACGGTGCCTACGAGGCGATCAAGGCGACCGCGACGCCCGGGTTGCGGGCGACCTACCTGCCCAAGGTCGTCAGCGGCGAGTGGCTGGCGACGATGAACCTGACCGAGCCGCAGGCCGGCTCGGACCTGGGCCTGATCCGCACCCGCGCCGAGCCGGTCGAGCCGCCGCCCGAGGGCCAGCCGCTGGCCAACGGCGCGGCGGTGCGCATCACCGGCAACAAGATCTTCATCTCCGGTGGCGATCAGGACATGAGCGCCAACATCGTCCACCTGGTGCTGGCGCGCCTGAGCGGCGCCCCGGCCGGCACACGCGGGCTGAGCCTGTTCCTGGTGCCCAAGTGGCTGCCGGACGCGAACGGCGGCCACACCCGCCGCAACGCGGCCCATTGCGACGGCATCGAGCACAAGATGGGCGTGCACGGCAGTGCCACCAGCCAGATGCGCTTCGAGCAGGCCGAAGGCTGGCTGCTGGGCCAGCCCGGCGCCGGTCTGGGCGCCATGTTCCTGATGATGAATTCGGCCCGGCTGCACGTCGCGATGCAGGGCCTGGCGCACCTGGAGGCGGCCACGCAGAAAGCGCTGGCCTATGCCCGCGAGCGGGTCCAGCTGCGCGCGCCGGCCCGTCCGGCCGATGCCGCGCCGTCGAGCGGCGCCGACCCGATCGCCTGGCACCCGGCGATGCGCCGCATCTTGCTGGGCCTGCAGGCGCAGACCGAGGGCGCGCGCGTGCTGGCCGGCTGGATCGGCGTGCTGCTGGACGAGTCCGAGCAGCATCCCGATGCCGCACAACGGGCCCGCGCCGGTGACCTGGTCGCCCTGCTGACGCCGGTCGCCAAGGCCTTCCTGACCGACCTGGGCCATCGCGGCGCGGACGAGGCGCTGGGCGTGCTGGGCGGCTACGGCTACGTGCACGAATACGGCATCGAGCAGATCGTGCGCGACAGCCGCATCGCGATGATCTACGAGGGCACCAACGAGATCCAGGCGATCGACCTGGTGATGCGCAAGTGGCTGGACACGCCGCGCCGGATGGACACGCTGGTCGAGCTGCTGCGCGCCGAGGTCGACGCCGCCGCCGATCGGCCCGAGCTGGCGGTGGAAGCCACCGCGCTGCAGCGCCAGATCGACGCGCTGGCCGAGGCCGGCGGCCATCTCGCCGCCGCCAAGGCCCGCGCCGCCGACGCGGTGCTGGCGGTCGCCGACGACGCGCTCGCCGCCGTCGGCTGGACGCTGCTGTGCTGGGCCTGGCTGCGCAGCGCGGCCCGCGCCGATCGCCATCCGGACCCGGCCGCCGCCGAGCGCAAGCGTGAACTCGCCCGGTTCGGCTGCACCTGGCTGATGGACGCCCAGGACGCGCGCTGGCGCCGGCTGCAGAATTGGCAACGCCCGCTGCCCTGGCTGCGATGCTGATCGAGCCGGCGGCCTCCGCCCTTGCCGAAGTCCACGACCTGCCGAGCATGAAGAAGTCCAGCCCCCACCGACGCGGCCTTGCCGAAGGCGCGCTGGCCGACATCCTCGGCTACCGCGTGGTGCAGGCCCAGATCACCACGCACGCGCTGTACATGCAGCACATCGGCGAGCCGATGGACCTGCGGCCGGTCGAGTACTCGCTGCTGCTGATGCTGCAGGCCAACAGCCAGGTCACGCCCAAGCAGCTGGCGCAGAGCCTGGTGCTGACGGCACCGAAGCTGACCATCCTGCTCGACGGCCTGCAGAAGCGTGACCTGATCACCCGCGTGCGCAACGACACCGACGGCCGCTCGCAGCACGTGCTGCTGACCGACGCCGGCCGCGAGCTGGCGCGGCGTGGCAGCGACCAGGCGTTGCTGCTGGAGATGAGCCTGCAGGACGTGCTGAGCCCGGGCGAACGCGCCATCCTGATGGAACTGCTGCAGAAGGTGGCCGACGCACGTCGGGGCTGACCATGGCGATGAAGCTGCGCAGCAAGCTGCTGGCGGTCTCGCTGACGCCGCTGCTGCTGTCGCTGGCCCTGATCGCGCACGTGCTGCGCCAGCAGCAGCAGGATCTGGCCGAGCGCCAGGAAGCGCTGGTGCGGGCCTCCTACACGCTGGCCGCCGAGAACGAGCTGCGCCACTACACCGCGCTGGCGCTGAGCACCATCAGCCCGCTCTACAACACCGGCAGCAACGACCCGGAGGTCAAGCGCGAGGCGATGCGCCGGCTGTCTCAGCTGGACTACGGGCCGGACGGCTACTTCTTCCTCTACGACTACGACGGCGTCAACCTGATGCACCCGCGCCAGCCGGACCTGGTGGGGCGCAACCTGATCGACATGCGCGACCCGCAGGGCGTGCGCGTCATCAGCGACATGATCGCCAAGGCCCGCCAGGGCGGCGGCTTCGTGTCGTACTCGTGGAACAAGCCGTCGACCCGCGTGCTGGCGCCCAAGCTGGCCTACGTGACCTCGTTCGAGCGCTGGCACTGGATGTTCGGCACCGGCATCTACGTCGACGACCTGGACCGCGTGACGCGCCAGCTCGAACGCCAGCTCAACGCCAACGTCGACACCTCGGTGCGCTGGATCGCGGCGGCCGCCATCGGCTCGATCGTCATCATCCTGCTGGGCGTGCTGCTGATCAGCCTGAACGAGCTGCGCGCGGCCGATGCCAAGCTGACCCTGCTGACCCGGCAGGTGGTCGACACGCAGGAAGAGGAACGCGCCTGGCTGTCGCGCGAGCTGCACGACGGCACCAGCCAGAAGCTGGTCTCGGCCAAGCTGCTGGCCGAGACGGCGCTGGAACGGCTGGCGCCGAACGACGGCAGCCAGCCGCTGCTGCAGCGCGCGCTGGCCCGCGTCAACGAGGCGCTGACCGACATGCGCCAGATCTCGCACCGGCTGCGCCCGGTCGCGCTCGACACGCTCGGCCTGTCGACCGCCCTGCGCGACCTGGGCACCGAGATGTGCGAGGCCGCCGGCCTGACCTTCGAGATCGAGTCGCCGGGCGAGATGCCGGCCCTGCCCGAGCTGGTCAAGACCACGCTGTTCCGCATCGCCCAGGAGGCGCTGATCAACGTCGTGCGCCATGCCGGCGCCAGCCAGGTGGTGATCCGTCTCCAGCACGGGTCGGACGGACCGGACGGGCTGGTGCTGGAGATCGAGGACGACGGCCGCGGCTTCGACCTGGCCGCCGTCGCGCTGCACCCGCGTCGTGGCATCGGCCTGCGCAACATGCGCGAGCGGGCCGCCGCGATCGGCGGCACCTTCACGCTGGTCTCGCAGCCGCTGGAAGGCACACGCGTGCGTGTCGACGTGCCGGCCGAGTCGCTGAAGAGACTGGCCTGACGCGCCCTGACGCTTAGGATGCGCGCCATGTCCGCCGCGCCCGTCCCCTCCGCATCCGATCCCGCCCGCGCCGATGCCAAGCCCGGCGCGATCCGCGTGATGCTGGTCGACGACCACCCGCTGGTGCGCGATGGCCTGGTCGCCCGGCTCGACAGCGTGCCCGACATCGCCGTGGTCGGCGAGGCCGGCCACGCCAGCGAGGCGCTGCTGCAGGTCGAGGCCTGCCGCCCGCAGGTCGTGCTGATGGACATCGGCATGCGCGAGGTCAGCGGCATCGAGCTGACCGGCATGCTGCTCGAACGCGATCCGGCGCTGATCGTGCTGATGCTGACCATGCACGACGGCACCGAGTACGTGCAGCGCGCGATGGCCGCCGGTGCGCGCGGCTACGTGCTGAAGGACGCGCCGTCGAGCGAGATCGTCGCGGCCATCCGCACGGTCCACGCCGGCGGCACCTACCTGAGCCCGGTGCTGGCGCAACGCCTGTTCCGGATGCCGGCCGCGCGCGTGGCGCTGTCCGAGCGCGAGCAGCAGATCCTGACGCTGCTCGGCCAGGGCCAGTCGAGCAAGCAGATCGCCCGGACGCTGGACATCGGCGTGCGCACGGTCGAGACGCACCGCCAGAACATCCGCCGCAAGCTGGACCTCGCCGGCCAGGCCGAGCTGATCCGCTACGCGATCGAGCACACCGGCTCGCGGTCGGGCTGACGCCCCCGGAACACCGCACGTCACGCAGGCGACAGGCCGTCTGCGGGTTTCCGATCTTCGGGTGGTCGCGTACGTGAACGCGCGGAGCGGCACTGCGTAGTCGGACGGAAGTCCGCGCGGCGCCAACCCGGCACGATCGGGTTTCCCGGTTCGATGCTGCCCGCCTGGCGCAGGGCCCGCGTCGGATCCGCCCGACCCACCCGAGGAGACACCCGATGAAGACGACCCTGAAGACCCTGGCCGCTGCCCTGACGCTCGGTCTCGCTGCCCTGTCGGCCCAGGCCGCCGACCCGATCAAGATCGGCGTGGCCGGCCCGTTCACCGGCGGCTCGTCCTCGATGGGCGTGAGCATGCGCGACGGCGTGCGCCTGGCCACCGAGGAGATCAACAAGGCCGGCGGCGTGCTGGGCCGCCAGCTGCAGCTGATCGAGCGCGACGACGAGGCCAAGAACGAGCGCGGCGTGCAGATCGCCCAGGAGCTGATCAACAAGGAGAAGGTCACCGCCGTTGTCGGCTACATCAACACCGGCGTGGCCCTGGCCTCGCAGCGCTTCTTCCAGGAAGCCAAGATCCCGGTGATGAACAACGTGGCCACCGGCTCGATCGTCACGCACCAGTTCGACGACCAGCCCGAGAACTACGTCTTCCGCAACGCCGCGCACGACAGCATCCAGGCGCCGATGATCGTGGAGGAGGCCATCGTCCGCCGCGGCTTCAAGAAGGTTGCCATCCTGGCCGACAGCACCAACTACGGCCAGCTCGGCCGCACCGACCTGGAGAAGGCGCTGGAGCTGAAGGGCATCAAGGCGGTCGCGGTCGAGAAGTTCAACGTCAAGGACGTGGACATGACCCCGCAGCTGCTGAAGGCCAAGGAAGCCGGCGCCGAGGCGATCCTGACCTACGCGATCGGCCCCGAGCTGGCGCAGATCGCCAACGGCATGACCAAGCTGGGCTGGAAGGTGCCGATGGTCGGCAGCTGGACCCTGTCGATGGCCAACTTCATCGACAACGCCGGCCCTGGCGGCGAAGGCGCGCGCATGCCGCAGACCTTCATCCAGGAGCCGACGACGCCCAAGCGCCAGAGCTTCATCATCAGCTACCTGAAGACCTTCAACCCGAAGAACGCCCGCATCGACTCGCCGGTGTCGGCCGCCCAGGGCTATGACTCGGTCTACCTGCTGGCCGCCGCGATCAAGCAGGCCGCCTCCACCGACGGCCCGAAGATCAAGGCCGCGCTGGAAGACCTGAAGGCGCCGGTCGACGGCGTCGTGACGACCTACAACAAGCCGTTCAGCGCCACCGACCACGAGGCCATCACCGCCAACATCCCGGTGTTCGGCGAGGTCAAGGGCTCGCGCGTGGTCTACGCCTACGCCGAGGACGCCAAGAAGGCCTCCGAGGTGCGCGTCAAGGACGCCAACGCCAAGGGCGCCCTGAAGGTCGAAAAGAAGAAGTGATCGACCGGCCGGCGCGCATGCCTCCGCATGCCCCGGCCTCCCCACGGAACACCGCACAGCCGCGGGCCTGACAGCCCGCGGCTGCGTCGCACCCGACCCTCGCAGGGGCTTCCATGCAGATCCTCACCCAACTCGTGTTCAGCGGCATCGCGCTGGGCATGATCTACGCGGTCATCGCCTTCGGCTACCAGCTGACCTTCGCGACGTCCGACACCCTCAACTTCGGCCAGGGCGACGCGCTGATGCTCGGCGCGCTGGTCGGCCTGACCCTCGTCACGCTGGGCGTGAACTACTGGCTGATGCTGCCGCTGGTGTGCCTGTTCGGCGCGGTCCAGGGCGCGGTGGTCGAACGCATCGGCGTGCGACCGGCCATCAAGATCAAGAGCGAGTTCGGCTGGATCATGTCCACCATCGCGCTGGGCATCATCTTCAAGAACGTGGCCGAGAACGTCTGGGGCCGCGACGACATCAAGTTCCCCTCGCCGCTGCCCGAGGCACCGATGCACTTCCTGGGCGCCAACGTGCTGCCGATGGAAGTCCTGGTGGTCGGCGGCGCGCTGGCGCTGATGCTGGCCGTCGAGCTGTTCAACCGCCGCTCGATCTACGGCCGTGCGGTGGTCGCGACCTTCAACGACCGCGAGGCCGCCAAGCTGATGGGCATCAACACCGGCCTGGTCATCACCTTCTCGTATGCGCTGTCCTCGCTGACCGCCGCCTTCGCCGGCGTGCTGATCGCGCCGCTGACGCTGACCGGCGCGACGATGGGCGCGGTGCTGGGCCTGAAGGCCTTCGCGGTGGCCATCATCGGCGGCCTGACCAGCGGCATGGGCATCGTCGTCGGCGGCCTGATCCTCGGCATCGCCGAGACGTCGACCGGCTACTACATCTCGACCGGCTACAAGGATGTGCCCGGCCTGGTCCTGCTGCTGATCGTGCTGGCCTGGAAGCCGGCCGGCCTGTTCGGCAAGGCCGCGATCAAGAAGGTCTGACGCCATGAACACCAAGACGAACACGATCGCCTCGGGCAGCGTGCCCGCGACCCCGGTCTGGCGCCATCCGCTGGTGCTCGGCGCCGCCGGCGCGCTGCTGCTGGCGGCCTTGCCCGCCGCGCTGGGCAACCCCTATTACCTGCACCTGGTCGAGACCATCCTGATCTACGCCATCGTGCTGTTCGGCCTGGACATCGTGGTCGGCTACACCGGTCAGGTGTCGCTCGGCCATGCCGGCCTGTTCGGCGTCGGCGCCTACACCGCCGGGGTGCTGGTGATGCATTTCGGCGCGCCGATCTGGCTGACGCTGCCGGCGGCCATCGCCGTGACGGCCGTCTTCGGCGCGATGCTGGCCCTGCCGGCGCTGCGCGTCACCGGTCCGTACCTGGCGATGGTCACGCTGGCCTTCGGCACCATCCTGCAGATCCTGATCAACGAGATGGATTTCCTGACCGCCGGCCCGATGGGCATCAAGGTCGGCAAGCCGCTGCTGCTGGGCCACAAGCTCGATGAACACGAGTACTTCTGGGTCGTCGCGGTGATGCTGGTGGCCTCGCTGGTGGTCGTCCACCGGGTCCTGCGCTCGCACCTCGGCCGCGCCTTCGAGGCGCTGCGCGGCAGTCCCGTCGCGTCCGACTGCATGGGCGTCTCGGTCTACCGCTACAAGGTCTACGCCTTCGTCGTCAGCGCCGCGCTGGCCGGCCTGGCCGGTGCGCTCTACAGCTACTCCGAGCAGTACATCAGCCCGAACACCTACAACTTCGAGCTGACCGTGCTGTTCCTGCTGGCCGTGATCATGGGTGGCCGCAAGAGCCGCATCGGCTCGCTGCTGGGCGCGACCATCATCGTGCTGCTGCCCAAGCTGCTCGACGACCTGGCGCTGTTCCGCATCGGCGCGGTGCTGCTGGCCGTCGGCATGACGATCGGCGCGGCCGTGCTGCTGGCCCGCAAGCGCAGCACGCCGCAGCGCGTGGCGATTCCGGTGATCGGCTCGATCGCGCTGGCCGCCGTCTCCTTCGTGCTGCAGTCGATGACCGACTGGCGCCTGTCGGTGTTCGGCGTCATCACGCTGTTCGTCGTGTACTACCTGCAGGACGGCATCGTCGGCTTCGTGCGCGGCGCGCTGGGCAAGCCCACCCGTGCGGTCGACGACGACAGCGACGAACGTGCCGCCGCGAAGAAGGGCGGCTCCGACGCGGTCTCGCGCGCAGCCAACGATGGCAGCGTCGCCGAGGGTGCCGACCTGCTGGTGGCCGACCAGGTGCTGATGCAGTTCGGCGGCCTGAAGGCGCTCAACCAGGTCGACCTGAAGGTGCGACGCGGCACCGTGCACGGCCTGATCGGCCCGAACGGCTCGGGCAAGAGCACGATGATGAACGTGCTGACCGGCATCTACGTGCCGACCGCCGGCTCGATCGCCTTTGCCGGCCGCACGGTCAACGGCCGCACGCCGTCGGACATCGCGCTGTCGGGCATCGCGCGGACCTTCCAGAACGTGCAGCTGTTCGGCGAGATGACGGCGCTGCACAACGTGATGGTCGGCCTGCACCACAGCTTCACGAGCCACTTCGTCGACGTCGCGCTGCACACGCCGCGCTACAACCGCGAACACGACGCGGCGACCGCGCGGGCGATGGCGCTGCTGCGCTTCGTCGGCCTGGCCGACCTGGCGCACGAGGAAGCCCGCAACCTGCCCTACGGCCAGCAGCGCCTGCTGGAGATCGCCCGCGCGCTGGCGCTCGATCCGCAGCTGCTGCTGCTCGACGAGCCGGCCGCCGGCCTGACCGCACCGGACATCAAGGAGCTGGTGGCCATCATCGGCAAGATCCGCGAACACGGCATCACCGTGATCCTGATCGAGCACCACATGGACGTGGTCATGTCGATCTGCGACACCGTCACCGTGCTGGACTTCGGCCAGAAGATCGCCGAAGGCAAGCCGGCTGCCGTGCAGGCGGATCCCAAGGTCATCGAGGCCTACCTCGGCGGCGAAGCGGCCTGAACCAGAAGACCAGAAAGACCCACATGCTCACGATCGAAAACCTGCATGCCGGCTACGGCAAGGTCGAGGTGCTGCACGGCATCTCGATCGAGGTGCCCAAGGGCCAGGTCATCACGCTGATCGGCTCGAACGGCGCGGGCAAGACCACGACGATGCGCGCGATCTCCGGGATGATCTCGCCGAGCGCCGGCGACATCCGCCTGAACGGCGAGCGCATCGCCGGGCTCGAACCCTTCCACATCGCCAAGCGCGGCCTGGCCCATTCGCCCGAAGGCCGCCGCGTGTTCGCCACGATGAGCGTGGCCGACAACCTGCTGCTGGGCGCCTTCCCGCGCCTGACCGGCAGCCGCCCGAAGGGCGACGTGCAGGGCGACCTGGAACGGGCGATGGAGCTGTTCCCGCGCCTGAAGGAACGCCGCACCCAGCTGGCCGGCACGCTGTCGGGCGGCGAGCAGCAGATGCTCGCGATGGCCCGCGCGGTGATGCTGAACCCGGAGGTGGTGCTGCTCGACGAGCCGTCGATGGGCCTGGCGCCCATCCTGGTCGAGGAGGTCTTCAAGATCATCGGCCGCCTGAAGGAACAGGGCGTGACGATGCTGCTGGTCGAACAGTTCGCCGCCGCCGCGCTGGCGGTGGCCGACTACGGCTACGTGCTGGAGAACGGCCGCATCTCGGTGCACGGCCCCGCCGCCCAGCTGCGCGACGACCCCGCCGTGCGCGCCGCCTACCTCGGCGGCGGCCACTGAACCGAGCGCTGTGGACAGAGGCGGCGGGCCGAGCGCCGGGCCGCCCCAAGCCGGCCCGATCCCCCCGGGGGATCGACCGGCGTACCCGCCGGTCGAGGGGCCAACATCAAATCTTGAGGAGGTGCTCGCGGTAGTAGAGCAACTCGTCGATCGACTCGTGGATGTCGGCCAGCGCGGTGTGCTTCTGGTGCTTCTTGAAGCCGTCCATGATCTCGGGCTTCCAGCGCTTGCCAAGTTCCTTCAGCGTCGAGACGTCGAGGTTGCGGTAGTGGAAGAAGGCTTCGAGCTTGGGCATGTAGTTCGCGAGGAAGCGGCGGTCCTGGCAGATGCTGTTGCCGCACATCGGCGAGATGCGCGCGCCGACGTAGCCCTTCAGGAACTCGATCACCTGGGCCTCGGCGGCCGCCTCGTCGATCGTCGAGGCCTTGACCCGCTCGGTCAGGCCGCTCTTGCCGTGCGTGCCGCGGTTCCAGGCGTCCATGCCGTCGAGCACGGCATCGCTCTGGTGCACGGCGATGACCGGGCCTTCGACCCGCACCTGCAGCTGGGCGTCGGTGACGACCACGGCGATCTCGATCACGCGGTCGGTCATCGGGTCGAGGCCGGTCATCTCCATGTCGATCCAGATCAGGTTCTGGTCATGGCGGGGCAGGCTGGGCGGGCTGGTGATCGCGTCGGTCATCGAGGACTCCGTGTGTTCAGGCGGGAATTTTCACACGCTGCCCGGACACGAACCCGCCTGACCCGGCCGGCGCCCCGTGCCCGTCGAGGGCGAAAACGATCAACGAGAATCGCCGCATGTCCGCACCCCTCGTCACCACCGTCTTCGTCTGTGCCCTGCTGCTGATGCTGGCCGCCCGGTTCTGGCTGATCAGCCGCCAGATCCGCCACGTCGCCCGCCACCGCGGCACCGTGCCCGCCGCCTTTGCCGGCGTCGTCACGCTGGCGGCCCACCAGAAGGCCGCCGACTACACCATCGCGCGCCAGCGCTTCGAGCTGCTCGGCGCCGCCTGGAGCGCCGCGCTGCTGCTGGGCTGGACCTTGCTGGGCGGGCTTGACGCGCTCAATGTCGCGCTGCTCGAACACCTGCATCCGCGCGTCGGCGACCTCGGCTACCAGGTCGGCCTGATCGTCGCGGTGACGCTGATCGGCTCGCTGCTGGACCTGCCCTTCGACCTGTGGCGCACCTTCCGCATCGAACAGCGTTTCGGCTTCAACCGCATGACGCTCGGCCTGTGGCTGCGCGACCAGCTGATCGGCGGACTCGTCGGCCTGGCCATCGCCGTGCCGCTGCTGGCGCTGCTGCTGACGCTGATGGGCCGCGCCGGCGAGTTCTGGTGGCTGTGGGCCTTCGTGGTGCTGGCGGTCTTCACGCTGGCGATGCAGGTGCTCTACCCGACCGTCATCGCGCCGCTGTTCAACAAGTTCCAGCCGCTGACCGACACCGCGCTGGCCGAGCGCGTGCAGGCGCTGATGCAGCGCTGCGGCTTCCAGGCCCAGGGCTTCTACGTGATGGACGGCAGCAAGCGCTCGGCCCATGCCAACGCCTACTTCACCGGCTTCGGCGCGAGCAAGCGGGTGGTGTTCTTCGACACCCTGCTCGAACGCCTGTCGCCCGACGAGATCGAGGCCGTGCTGGCCCATGAGCTCGGCCACTTCCACCATCGCCACGTGCCCAAGAGGCTGGTGACGGTGATGGGCGTCTGGCTGCTGAGCCTGGCGCTTCTGGGCTGGCTGATGAAGCAGCAGGCCTTCTACGCCGGCCTGGGCGCGATGCCCGACCTGGTCGTGCCCAACCACGGCCTGGCGCTGGTGCTGCTGATGATGGTCGGGCCGGTGTTCGGCTTCTTCGTCAGCCCGCTGACCGCCACCGTGTCGCGCCGGCAGGAGTTCGAGGCCGATGCCTACGCCTGTTCGCAGGCCCCGTCGCAGCACCTGTCGGGCGCGCTGCTGAAGCTCTACGAGGACAACGCGGCAACGCTCACGCCCGATCCGGTCTACGTGAAGGTCCACTACTCGCACCCGCCGGCCAGCGAACGTCTGGCGGCGATGGCCCGCGCATCGGTGCAACCGGCGTGAGCCGCCACCAGGAACTCGACGTCGCGCTGGTCGTCGCCGGCCACGGTCGCCACTACCTGCTGGAGACCCCCGAAGGCCGCGAGATCAAGGGCCACCCGCGCGGCAAGAAGAGTCAGCTGGTCGTCGGCGACCGGGTGCGCTGGCAGGTCACCGATGCGCGCGGCGACGAGGGCGTGATCGAGGCCATCGAGCCGCGCCGCAACCTGCTCTACCGGCAGGACGAGTGGAAGACCAAGTCCTTCGCCGCCAACCTGGACCGCCTGCTGGTGCTGGTCGCCGCCGAACCGGTGTTCAGCGAGAGCCAGCTGAGCCGGGCGCTGATCGCGGCCGAGGAAGCCCGCATCGAGGTCGTCATCCTGCTCAACAAGATCGACCTGGAAGCGCCCGCGGCCTTCGCCCGCGAGCGCCTGGCGCCGTATCAGGCGATGGGCTACGAGGTGCTGGAAGTCGCGCTGAAGACCCGGCCGGACGCCTCCCGCGCGCTGCTTGGCCCGCGCCTGGCCAGCGGCGCGACACTGGTGCTGGGCCCGTCGGGCACCGGCAAGAGCACGCTGGTGAACCTGCTGGTGCCGGGCGCATCGGCGGCCACGGGCGAGATCTCCAGCGCGCTGAACTCGGGCCGCCACACGACCACGCACACGCGCTGGTACTGGCTCGACGAGGCCCGCCAGGCAGCGCTGATCGACTCGCCCGGCTTCCAGGAGTTCGGCATCCGCCACATCGAACGAGCCGAACTGGCGCGCTGGATGCCCGACCTGCTGCCCTTCCAGGCCGACTGCCGCTTCACCAACTGCAGCCACGACCACGAACCAGGCTGCGCCGTCCTGGCCGCCGTCGACCGCGGCCAGATCGCCGCCAGCCGCTACCGCATCTACCTGGAACTCAGCGCGGAGCTGGCGCAGAAGCGCTGGTGAGGAGATGCGTCGCCGGAGGGCGACGGGGAATGGACCCCTCACCCTACCCTCTCCCGCAAGGGGAGAGGGCTCCTTGCCTCGTGTTGATCGGTGTTGTTGGCGGTAGCTCAGTCGATGAGCCAGTCACCAGACCCCATCAACGCGACACCCTCCCAACCGCGTCCTCCCTCGCCCCTTGCGGGAGAGGGACCGAGGGTGAGGGGTCTCTCGCAAGACGAACACACCCACGCCCGCCCCGCCTCACTGCTGCAGCACGCCCTCGGCCGCTCGCAGCATGCAGGCGCGCAGCGTGTGGACGGTCTCGGAGTCGAGACGCCAGCTCTGCCAGTACAGCGGCACGTCGACCCAGTGGCCGGGGCTCAGGTCGACCAGTCGGCCGGCGGCCATGTCCTCGGCGACCAGCGGCAGCGGGTGCAGGCCCCAGCCCAGGCCGGCGCGGGCGGCGTCCATGAAGGCGTGGGTCGAGGGCAGCCACCAGACCGGCGGGTGCGGGTCGACATCGCCCAGCAGTTCGCCCAGGAAGCGGTGCTGCAGCTGGTCCTTCTGGTTGTAGACCAGCATCGGCGCCTCGGCGAAGGCGGCCTGAAGGTCACGGCCCTCGAAGTGGCGGGCCTGGAAGGCCGGGCTGGCCAGTGCGTGGTAACGCATGCTGCCCAGCGGGTCGACGCGGCAACCGGCCACCGGCTCGGACGAGGCCGTCACGGCCGCGAACACCGTGCCCGAGCGCAGCCATTCGCGCGTGTGGTCCTGGTCGTCGACGTGGATCGCGACGGTGTCGCCGCTGCGGGCGTGGAAGTCGGCCAGCGCCGGGATCACCCAGGTCGCGAGGCTGTCGGCGTTGACCGCGACGCGGATGCTGCGGCCGCGCTTGGAGGCCACGTCGCCGAGCGGCTGCAGGTCGCGCGCCAGGTCGGACTCGAGCACCTCGATCTGCAGGAAATGGAGATAGAGCCGCGCGCCTTCCTCGGTCGCCGTCACCGGCGAGGTGCGCACCAGCAGCACGCAGCCGAGCTTCTCCTCCAGCGCCCGGATGCGTTGCGAGACCGCGGAAGGCGTCACGTGCATCTGCCGGGCGGCACGTTCGAAGCTGCCCTCGCGAAGGACGGTGGCCAGGGCGCGCAAGGCTTGAAGGTCGAGCATGGGCTTAGTCCAGCTAATGGATCGTTAGAAAGTTTAGCTGGCCTTCACTGAACGGAAACCCTAGGCTGACGTCATGGACAAGTCGAATCTCTCCACCTTCCTGCTCGGCATGGCGACCAGCTGGGGCCTGATCGTCGCGATTGGCGCGCAGAACGCCTTCGTGCTGCGGCAGGGCCTGCGGCGCGAATGGGTCGGCTCGGTCGTGCTGGTGTGCGCGCTGACCGATGTCGCGCTGATCGCGCTGGGCATTGCCGGGATGCAGCAGGTCTCGCACGGGCTGCCGTGGCTGATCCCGGCGCTGACGGCGGTCGGCGCGGTGTTCCTGGCGGTGCACGGCTGGCAGGCGGCGCAACGGGCCTGGCGGCCGGTCGCGGCGGGCACGATCGACACCTCGGCGGCGCCTGCCAGCCGGCGCCGCATCGTGCTGCAGGCCGCCGCCTTCAGCTGGCTCAACCCGCACGCCTGGCTGGACACCACCGTGCTGATCGGCTCGCTGGCCCATGCCCAGCTGCAGACCCAGGGACCGGGCGCGAACTGGGTCTTCGGTGCCGGCGCGATGGGCGCCAGCGCGCTGTGGTTCTCGGGCCTGGCCTGGGCGGCCGGCAAGCTGGCGCCGTGGTTCCAGCGGCCGCAGGCCTGGCGGGCGCTGGACGCCGGCATCGCGCTGATGCTGCTGTCGCTGGCGGCCGGGCTGGCGCACATGGCCTGGCAAGGTGCCGGGCGCGGCCTGGCGGGTTGATCAGCCCGGCGTGACCGGGTGCGGCTCCAGCCGCGCGCCGAGCGTCTCGCGCTCGTCGAAGACAAAACAGTGGCCCTGCCAGCCGGGCGCGCCGTCGGTCTGCTCGAAGTACTTCAGGATGCCGCCTTCGAGCTGGTAGACCGACTCCAGCCCGGCCTGCTGCAGCACGATCGCCGCCTTCTCGCAGCGGATGCCGCCGGTGCAGTAGCTCACCACCGTCTTGCCGACCAGTTCGTCGCGGTGTTCGGCCACGGCGGCCGGGAACTCGCTGAACTTCGTCAGGCGCCAGTCGATCGCGCCCTGGAAGGCACCAGCGTCGACCTCGAAGGCGTTGCGGGTGTCGAGCGTCACGACCGGCCGGCCGGTGTCGTCGTGGCCCTGGGTCAGCCAGCGCGCCAGATCCTGCGGCGACACGCTCGGCGCGCGGCCGGCCGCCGGGCGGATCGCCGGCTGGTTCATGCGGATGATCTCGCGCTTGACCTTGACCTTCATGTGACGGAACGGCGTCGCGTCGCTCCAGCTTTCCTTGGGCACGAGGTCGGCCAGACGCGGATCGGCGCGCAGGTAGTCGATGAAGGCACGCGCGCCGGCTTCCGGTCCGGCGACAAACAGGTTGATGCCCTCCTCGGCCAGCAGCACCGTGCCCTTAAGGCGGCAGGCGACCGCCTGGCCCTGCAGCGCGCCGCGCCAGTCGGCGCAATCGGCGAGGGTGACGAACTTGTAGGCGGAGAGGTTCAGGATCGGCGAGTTCACGCCCGGGATTGTAGAAATCGGCGGGAATGGCCAGAAAGTGCCCTCCCTACAATCCCGCCGATGAGCTTCGTCCACCTGCGCACCCACACCGAATACTCCGTCGTCGACGGCACCTTGCGGGTCGATGACGGGGTCGCGGCGGCGGCCAAGGACGGCCAGCCGGCGCTCGCGATCACCGACCTGGCCAACCTGTTCGGCGCGATCAAGTTCTACAACGCGGCCCGCAAGAAGGGCGTCAAGCCGATCATCGGCGCGGACATCTGGCTCGAACCGGACGGCCCCGCCGCCGCCGGCGAACAGCGTCCGGCCAGCCGGCTGCTGCTGCTGGTGCAGGACCGCCAGGGCTATCTGAACCTGTGCGAGATCCTGTCGCGCGCTTGGGTCACCAACGTCCAGCGCACCCAGGCCTGGGTCAAGTGGGAATGGCTGGCCGAACTGGGCGGCGGGCTGATCGCGCTGTCGGGCGGCCCGCTGGGCGCCATCGGCACCGCCCTGCTGCAGGGCGACCGCGAACGTGCGACCGAACTGGCGCAGCGCCTCGCCGGCCTGTTCCCGGACCGCTTCTACCTGGAGCTGCAGCGCGCCGGCCTGCCCGGCCACGAGGCCGTCGTGCGCGCGACCGTGCCGCTGGCGGCGAAGCTGCAGCTGCCGGTGGTCGCCACCCACCCGATCCAGTACCTGGAGCCCGACGACTTCGACGCCCATGAGGCGCGGGTCTGCGTCGCCGAGGGCGAGACACTGGGCAACGCCCGGCGCATCAAGCGCTTCGGCCGCGAGCAGTGGTTCAAGCCGGCGGCCGACATGGGCGCGCTGTTCGCCGACATCCCCACGGCCATTGCCAACACGCTGGAGATCGCCCGGCGCTGCAACCTGACGCTGGTGCTGGGCAAGCCGCAGCTGCCGAACTTCCCGACGCCGACGCTGCCCGACGGCTCGTCGATGCCGATGGCCGACTACTTCCGCCAGCTGTCGTTCGAGGGCCTGGAAGACCGCCTGAAGCTGCTGTTCCCGGACGTCGCCCAGCGCGACGCCGAACGGCCTCGCTACGTCGAGCGGCTCGAATTCGAGCTGACGACGATCCTGAAGATGGGCTTCCCGGGCTACTTCCTGATCGTCTCGGACTTCATCCGCTGGGCCAAGGCCAACGGCTGCCCGGTCGGCCCGGGCCGGGGTTCGGGCGCCGGTTCGCTGGTCGCCTACGCGCTGTCGATCACCGACCTGGATCCCCTGCACTACAACCTGCTGTTCGAGCGTTTCCTGAACCCCGAGCGGGTCTCGATGCCCGACTTCGACATCGACTTCTGCCAGGGCAACCGCGACCGCGTCATCGACTACGTCAAGGAACGCTACGGCCGTCCGGCGGTCAGCCAGATCGCCACCTTCGGCACGATGGCCGCCAAGGCCGCGCTGCGCGACATCGGCCGCGTGCTGGGCATGGGCTATGGCCAGGTCGACTCGATCGCCAAGCTGATCCCGGCCCCGCCCGGCAAGACGGTCACGCTGGCCAAGGTGCCCGAGAAGCCCGACGAGAAGCTGATCTACGCGCGCCTGGAGGCGCCCGAGCTGAACCAGCGCGAGGAGGCCGAGGAAGAGGTCGCCGAGCTGCTGTCGCTGGCCACGCGGGTCGAGGGCATGGTGCGCAACATCGGCATGCACGCCGGCGGCGTGCTGATCGCGCCGGGCAAGATCACCGACTTCTGCCCGCTCTACCAGCAGCCGGGCAGCGACTCGGCGGTCAGCCAGTACGACAAGGACGACGTCGAGGCGATCGGCCTGGTCAAGTTCGACTTCCTGGGCCTGGCCACGCTGACGATCCTGGAGCTCGCCAAGGAGTTCATCGTCGCGCGGCACCCGAACCGCAAGGACTTCGCCTTCGAGACCATCCCGCTCGATGACGCGCGGGTCTACAAGCTGTTCTCCGACGGCCTGACCGAGGCGGTGTTCCAGTTCGAATCCGGCGGCATGCAGCGCATGCTGCGCGACGCCAAGCCCAGCCGGCTGGAGGACCTGATCGCGCTGAACGCGCTCTACCGGCCCGGTCCGATGGACCTGATCCCCAGCTTCGTGGCGCGCAAGCACGGCCGCGAGCCGGTCGAGTATCCGCACCCGCTGGTCGAGTGGGTGCTGGCCGAGACCTACGGAATCATGGTCTACCAGGAGCAGGTGATGCAGACCGCCCAGGTGCTGGGCGGCTACAGCCTCGGCGGCGCCGACATGCTGCGCCGGGCGATGGGCAAGAAGAAGGCCGAGGAGATGGCCGCCCACCGCAAGATCTTCCGCGAGGGCGCCGCGAAGAACGACATCAGCGAGGCCAAGGCCGACGAGGTCTTCGACCTGATGGAGAAGTTCGCGGGCTACGGCTTCAACAAGTCGCACGCCGCCGCCTACTCGCTGCTGGCGTATCACACGGCCTGGATCAAGGTGCACCACGGCGCCGAGTTCTTCGCGGCCAACATGACCATCGAACTCGACGACACCGACAAGCTGCGGGTGTTGCGCGAGGACGCGCTGAAGTTCGGCATCACCTTCGACGCGCCCGACGTCAACCTGGGCGTCTACCGCTTCGAGCCGGCCCCGGGCGCCGAGGGCAACAAGCGCATCCGCTACGGCCTGGGCGCCGTCAAGGGTACCGGCCAGGGCGCCATCGAGGCCATCATCCGGGCGCGCGAGGAAGGCGGCCCGTTCCGCTCGATCTTCGACTTCGCCGCCCGCGTCGACCGCAAGAGCATCAACAAGCGCGTGGTCGAGGCGCTGGTCAAGGCCGGCGCCTTCGACAAGCTGCACCCGAAGGGCCTGGACGGCCGCGCCGAGCTGCTCGCCAGCATCGGCCTGGCCTTCGACTACGCCGACACCCAGGTCGCGCACGCCAACCAGGGCGGCCTGTTCGACATGTTCGGCGACGACGGCGACAGCCACGGCAGCTCCACCCAGGAGCCCGACTACGTCGCCGCCGAGACCTGGGACGTGCGCACCCGGCTGGGCCACGAGAAGGTCGCGATCGGCTATTTCCTGTCGGGCCACCTGTTCGATCAGGTCGAGGCCGAGGTGCGCCAGTTCGTGCGCCGCCCGATCGCCGACGTGCCGGAAAGCCGCGAGCCGCAGATGCTGGCCGGCATCGTCAGCGGGCTGCGCGTGGTCAACGGCCAGCGCGGCAAGACGGCGATCTTCCAGTTCGAGGACGGCAGCGGCCGGATCGAGGCCGTCGTGCCGGAGGAGCTGCTCAACGCCAACCTGGACCGCGTCAAGGACGACGAGCTGCTGCTGATCCAGGGCCGGGTCCAGAACGACCGCTTCACCGGCGGCGTGCGCTTCAACGCGCAGCAGATCTGGGACCTGCCGACCGCCCGTTGCCGCCACGGCCGCTACCTGCGCGTGCCGGTCAATGGCAGCGTGCCGCCGGTCGAACAATGGCTGCGTGACCACCCGGCGCGCCGCACCGAGACCGAGCACGGCGAGCTGGTGCAGGGCCTGCCGATCCGGCTGGTGATCGAGCGCGAGAGTGCCTGCGCCGAGATCGACCTCGGCGAGGACGCCCGCTTCTACCCCAGCGACGAGGCCCTGAAGGCCTGCGCCAGCGCCAGCCACGGTCTGGCCCGGCTGGTCTACGGCGACGAGACGCCGGCCTGATCACCCCCCCCGTTCGAGGGGGTCGCATCACCCGGCTCGATACAGGCTGAAACGCCGTGACGTCATCGCGCCTTGAAACTGGCGCGTTGTGTCGTCGAGGCCGCTCACAGGCCTCAGGAGAGCTGGAAATGAAGCGTTGGAATCTGAATGCCCTGGACCTGGCCCGCGCTGCGGTGGCGGCCCTGACCCTGGCCGGCGCCGCCGGCAGCCATGCGGCGAACGTCGATGTCGGCGTGTCGATCGAGGTCAGCCAGCCCGGCGTGTTCGGTCGCGTCGACATCGGCCGTTATCCGCCGCCGCAGGTGGTGGTGCAGCGCCCGGTCATCATCGCCCCACCCCGGGTCATCGTGGCCGAGCCCGACCCCGTCTACCTGTGGGTGCCGCCGGGCCATCGGCGCGACTGGCGTCACCACTGCGGTCGCTACAACGCCTGCGGCGTGCCGGTCTACTTCGTGCGCGACGACTGGTATCAGGGCAACGTCTACCGCGGCCAGGGCCGCTACGTCGACGACCGCGTCGGCTACCGGGAAGACCGTCGCGACGAATGGCGCGATGACCGCCGCGAGATGCGCCGCGATGACCGCTGGGAAGACGACCGCCGCGGTCGTGGCCACGGTCACGGCAACGGCCACGGTCGCGGCCACGACTGAGGTCTCGAAAGACCCCTGGACTGACTAGACTTGGCGGCATGAATGCCGCCATCGAGCTGCCCGCCCCCCAGCCTCCGGTGACCGGCCTGCTGCTGACCGGCGGCGGGGCCCGGGCGGCCTACCAGGTCGGCGTGCTCGAGACCGTCATGCGGATCGCCCGGGACTGCGGGGCGGCGCGCCGCAACCCCTTCCAGGTCATCACCGGCACATCGGCCGGCGCCATCAACGCGGCCGCGCTGGCCTGCCGCAGCGACGACTTCCCGGAAGCCGTCGCCGAGATCGCCGACCTGTGGCGCAACGTGCACGCCGAACAGGTCTACCGGGCCGACTCGCTGTCGATGATCCGGGCCGGCGCGCCCTGGCTGACGATGATGTCCTTCGGCTGGGCGCTCGCCCGCTGGCGCCGCCTGAGCCCGCGTTCACTGCTCGACAACAGCCCCCTGCAATCCCTGCTGCACCGGCTGGTGCCCTTCGAGCGCCTGCCGATGCTGATGGCACAAGGCCACCTGAAGGCGCTGGCGGTCACCGCATCGAGCTACAGCAGCGGCCAGCACGTCACCTTCTACGAGGCCGATGCCGACGAGGGCCTGGCGCCCTGGACCCGCTCGCAGCGCATCGCCGTGCGCACGACGCTGAACACCCAGCACCTGCTGGCCTCGGCGGCCATTCCCTTCGTCTTCCCGGCCATCCAGCTGCCGATCGGGCCGGACGCCGAATGGTTCGGCGACGGCTCGATGCGGCAGGCCGCGCCGATCTCTCCGGCGGTCCACCTGGGCGCCGAGCGGGTGCTGATCGTCGGTGCCGGCCGCATGACGGAACCCCCGGGCCAGCGCCGCGGCAGCGACGACTACCCGAGCGTCGCGCAGATCGCCGGCCATGCGCTGTCGAACATCTTCCTGGACGCGCTGGCCGTCGACGTCGAACGGCTGCAGCGCATCAACAGCACGCTGGCCCTGCTGCCACCGGAAGCCCGCGCGCGCACGCCGTTGCGGCCGATCGAGGCGCTGGTGATCTCGCCGAGCCAGCGCCTGGACGACCTGGCCGCCCAGCACGTCGACGCGCTGCCGATGGCGGTGCGCACGCTGCTGCGCGGCGTCGGCGTCAACGGCCGGCGCAAGGGCCGCGCGCTGCAGGTCGGCGACGTGCCGGGCGCCGGGCTGATGGACCCGGCCGCCGGCGTGCCGGCACACGGCGGCGCGCTGTCGAGCTACCTGCTGTTCGAGTCGGCCTACACCCGGGCGCTGATGGCGCTGGGGCAGGCCGACACCGAGGCGCGCCGGCAAGAGGTCATCGAGTTCTTCGGCTGGACCCGCCCGCAGGCCTGAGGCGGGCACCGCCCGCCGGGTCACCGGTCACTTCTTCGCCGGCTTTTCTGCCTTGTCGGCCTTGTCGGCTTTCTCGGCCTTCCCCGCTGCATAGGCCGAGCCGTTGACCGTCAGCCCGGCCGACGAGAAGCGAGTCGCGCTGGCCGTCTTGACACCCTTCACGCGCCCCATGAAGTCGTCCCAGTCCTTGAACGCGCCCTTCTTGCGCTCGTCGAGGATGCGCCCGGACATCGCCGGGCCGATGCCCTTGACGGATTCGAGTTCGGACTGGGTGCCCTTGTTGAGGTCGACGGCGGCCATGCAGAGGCCGGCCGACAGCGCCAGCAGGCAGGCGGACAGGAACTTGAAGATCGTGGTCAAGGTGGGCGTGGTGAGCAAGGTGGAGGTGGAGCTGGTGGACATGGAAACCCCTTCGAGTCGCCGCCGCGCCCGGTCCCGGTGGGTCGGTGCGGCGGCCTCCGCAGACGGCTGCGGCGCCTGTGGCGGTCGACCCGCCACGGCTGCACCTTAGGCAAGGGAGTCGATCGAGGCACTCCCTCGCCGCCCCCCACCGAGGAGGGATGCGGTGGGCGCGCAGGTGCCCCCATCGGGGTGAGAGGGTCCTGCATGGCGGGTTGATGCGGCTGGCCCGTCGCCGGGTCGAGTCTCGATAATGCGCCGCCGTCCGATGCCCGGACGGTGCAGGTGAACGCCATGACTTCCACCCTCACGCTCGTCATCAACCTGGACCGGGACACCCGGCGGCTGGCCAGGATCGCCACGCAGCTCGACGCGCTGGGTCTCCCCTGGACCCGCATCCCGGCCGTCTACGGCGCCCGCCTGACAGCCGAGGAACGCGCCCGGCTGGTCGACGTGAAGGGTTACGGCCGGCGTCACGGCATGACGCCCAACGCCGGCGAGATCGGCTGCTACCTGTCGCACCTGGACGCCGCCCGCGCGCTGCTGGCGAGCGACGCCACGCAGGCCCTGGTGCTCGAGGACGACGTCGGCCTGCTGCCCGACCTGCCGGCGATGCTTGACGCGCTGGCCGCCGTGCCGGAGCGCTGGGACATGGTCAAGCTCTCGGCCGTCCACCGCGGCACGCCCCAGCCGGTCGTGCGGCTCGGCGAACGGCATCACCTGACGGTGATGCTGAGCCAGTGCACCGGCTCCAGCGCCTACGTGATGAACCGACATGCCGCGCAGGTCTACCTGGACCGCCTGCTGCCGATCCGCCTGCCCTTTGACCACGCCTACGACCGCAGCTGGACGCTCGGCATCAAGGTCCGCCGGGTCGACCCGCTGGTGGCGCTGCACGACAGCGAGATCGAGTCGAGCATCTCGGCCGTCGCCCAGGACAGCGGCGAGGCCGGTGCTGCGCCGTCGACGGGCGGCGCGGTGGCCGCGAAACCCGCGAGCCGCGTGTTCCCGTGGCATCGCCGCCTGCCGACCTATGGCTGGCGTGTCGTCAACGAGCTGCGGCGGGTGACGCACGGGCTGCTGAGCGTCTGGCGCGAACGCGGCATGGCGAGCGCTGCCGCTCGTCAGGCAGCCCCTCAGGTCGTCGGCAACCCCAGCAACTTGCGGTAGAGGTCCAGGTACTGCGCGGCCGCGCGGTCCCAGTCGAAATGGGCCGCGTGGGCGCGCACGGCCTCCGCCTGAGCCGGGTCGGTGCCGGTGGCCAGGCCCTGTTCGACGATCCGGCGCATGGTCGCGGGATCGAAGTCGTCGAAGTAGCTGGCCGCGTCGCCGCCGATCTCCGGCAGACAGGTGCGGCGGGCCAGGAACACCGGCTTGCCGAAGTGCATCGCCTCGATCGGCGGCAGGCCGAAACCTTCGGCCAGGCTAGGGAACAGGAAACCGGCGCAATGGGCATAGGCCCAGGTCTTCTGGGCGTCGGTGATGCCCAGGAAGAAGCGCACGTTGGGCAGCATCGACGCGGCGGCCAGCGCCTGGGCGTCGGCCGACGGCGGGCCGCAGAACACGAAGTCCATCTCGGGCCAGATCGCCGCCATCGCCAGCAGCGACTGCGGGTTCTTCGAAGGCGACATCCGGCTCAGGTGGAACAGGAACGGCCGGGTCGGCTCGAACAGCGGCTGCTGCGCGTCGTGCGACAGGTTGCGCGCGCCGTTGTGGATCACCTCCAGCGGACCGCGCCAGGCCAGCGTGCGTTGCACGTCTGCGGCGGTGTGGTGGCTGACGGCGGTGACGTGGTCGGTGCGCCCGAGCAGCCCGCGCAGCTGCCGGTTGTGGCGCCAGACCGAGAACGGCGGGCGGCCGTAGAGGTAGTTCAGGTCGTGGATCGTCAGCAGCCGCGCCTTGCAACCCGCCGGCGGCTGCGACTTGTTCATCTGGTGGACGGCATGCCACAGGCTGATCGGCCGCCCGGTGCGCAGCCAGTAGCGGTCCAACCGACGCAGCGGCAGGTAGCCGACCGTGTCGCCGAAGCGCCCTTCGAGTTCCGGCCGCAGATGGAAGGTGAAGCCGACCCCCAGGGACTCGCGCCAGAGCGGCGCCACCTGCGCGATGCGCTGCGCCAGCTGGGACGAGAACTCGAAGATGCCGCCGTCACCGGGCGACGAGCGCCCCAGGCTGATCAGCACCTCATGCCGCGCGGGCGGAAGCAGGGTCATGGTCAGGAGGCGTGGGCCACGTTCGATGCGACGGGTCGGCTGGGGGAGTTCATCGCGAAGATTATCCATGCCGGTCCGGAGCGCCCCCGGGCCTGCGCAGGGGCCCGACTATCATTTTCCGGATGCACGAGACCACGGCGAACTCCCCCGGCCACGCGCCTTCCCGCGAACTGCAGACACCGCGCCGGCGGGTCGAGGGCGGCCTGCGGCTGACGGCGCCGGAACGCTGCCGCCAGGCCGCTCCCGGGCGTCCGCTGGTCAGCTACGTGACGGTGGTCCGCAATGCCCGCCAGACGCTGGCGCGGACCTTCGAGAGCGTGCGCGCGCAGCAGTGGGACCGCGTCGAGCACATCGTCGTCGACGGCTGTTCCGATGACGGCACGCTCGACGTCATCGAGGCCCATGCGGGCCAGATCGACTACTACGTCTCCGAGCCCGACGCCGGCCTGTACGACGCGCTGAACAAGGCGCTGACGCTGGCCACCGGCGACCTGGTCTGCGTGCTCAATGCCGACGACTGGCTGACACCCGACGCCGCCGCCGTGGCCGCGCGCGAACTCGTCCGCCAAGGCCAGATGGGTGACGCCTGGCCGGCGCTGATGGTGCTCAGCTCGGCCTGGCTGCACGACGGCCAGCGCCGCAAGCTGTGGCCACCGGCGGCGATGGATGCCGGCGCGTGGCTGCGCTGCCCGAAGATCTGCCACAACGGTGTCTACGCCACCCGCGCCGCCCTGACGCTGGCGGGGCCCTACGACACCCGCTACAGGATCATCGGCGACACCGCCTGGCTGTGCGCCGCGTTCGACGCCGGCGTGCGCTTCGTGGCCAGCGCGGCACCGACGGTCCACTACATGTCGGGCGGGCTGTCGAGCGATTCGCGCCGCCATGTCGAGGAGTGCACCCGCCTGGTCGCGCAGCGTTTCCCGGCGCTCGACACGGCCGAGGCCTGGACGCTGGTCCACGCCTTCTATCCGTGGCCCGACAACCTCGCGCCGTTCGCGTCGACCTGCCCGGACGACCTCGGGCGTGCGCTGCAGGCCTTGCTGGCCCGTCACCCCGACGACACCGCGCTGCTGGCCAGTGCCCGTGCAGCAGGGCTGGCGCGTCAGCTCGGGCAGGCCCGCCGCGTGCGCACGCGCCGGCAGTGGTCGACCCAGCTGCAACGCGGCCTCTGGCGCTCCTGGTTCGGCCTGCGCGAGGCCGTGGCGCCGCCGCGCCCCCGTGCCGGCTGACCCGTCAGCCGAGTGGACGCACCCACGGCAGCTGCTCTTCCCAGAAGCGGCGGTCGTAGCGCTCCCAGGCGTGACAACCGAACGGCAGGCGATGGCCGTTCAGCGCATGCAGATGACGCGGGGCGACCTCGAACGCGAAGCCGATCGCCTCTTCCGGCGACGGCACCTTGAAGAACTCGCAGGCGGCCGGCACCAGCACGCCCCAGAACAGGTCCTCGTTGGCACTCGGGAAAAACGGTTCGACGGTGTAGGCGCGCCAGTACCCGTGCTTGAAGCGCCGGAACCACGACACCGGCCCGCCCTGGCCTTCGGCGCGCGACTTGACGAAGTTCGGGATGCGCCGAAAGGACGCCAGCACCCGCTCCACATCGGCCAGCCGGCGCAGCGAGAAACCGCCGTTGCCGACGCCGGAAAACTGCAGCGGCGTCTGCGGTTCCGAGCCGCCGACGAACCACGGCGCGCCGACGTAGGAGACATCGCGCTCGCACCACGCGGCCAGCTCGTCGGAGATCACCAGCGTGTCGGTCTGCGCGATCAGCAGATGGCTGTGTCCGGCAAACGCCCGGTAGAAATCGATCGACCGCATCAGCCGGTTGTAGCCGGTGATGCCCGAGAAGTAGTCGTCCGCGAAGGTCTTGTGCTGGAGCGCGACGCCGGCACCGGCGCCGAATCGGCGGCACAGCGCCTCCAGATGCGAGGCCAGCCGGACCGGTCCGACGAAGTGGATCGACCAGCGGCCCAGCACCGCGACGCAGCGTTCGATCGACAGCACCTCGGCGGGGGTCAGATCGGTCTTGTAGATCGGGATCGCGACGGCAGGACGGATGGCGCGGACAGGTCGGGAAACCGGGTTCGAATGCCCGGCGGAATCTTCTGGTGCTGACATCAGCTCGGCTCGTTGGACGCGCCCGCATCGGACGTGCAAATCATCTTACTGGCAGGCCATCGGACTCCCTTGGGTTGGCTGGCAAAATGAAAACCATGACGAATCAGGCCGAAAAGCTCATCGACAAGGCCGTTTGCGGGCGGACCGCCGCGTGATGCGCTTGCTGGCATTGGCGGCCGATCCGGGCTCGACACTGACCCAGGTCCGGGTCAGCGGACCACTCGCCGGCGGGCGCCAGGCGCCGGGTGTCGAACTGCGGCTGAGCCCCTTGCACGACACGCCGTTCGCCGCGCTGCGGCAGGCCGACGTGGTCATCGTGGAACGTGGCATGTCGCGCCGCCACCTGGACCTGATGACCGCAGCGGCGGCCAGCGGTTGCGCCGTGATCTACGAGATCGACGACCTGCTCGTCGAACCCGCCCGCCACCTGCAGCATGCCGACGCGCTGCGGCGCGCGGCATGCTGGGTGCGCGCCTCGCTCGACGCCGCCGATGTCGTGACGGTCAGCACCGAACGCCTGGGCGACCTGCTCGGCCTGGCCCCCGACCGCCGCGTCGTGGTGCCCAACGCGGCCTACGACGGACCGATCAACGCACCGCTGCCGGGTCGTCAGACGGGCCCCGTCAGCCTGCTGGTGGCGGCCTCCGACCGCGTCGCCGGTGACACGGCATGGCAGGCCTTGCGCGCGCTGCAGCGTGATCGGGGCGATGCCGTGTCGGTGCTGGCGGTCGGCCCGGTGGGCGACGACCTGGAACAGGCCGGGGTGGTCTGCCGCCGGTTGCCCAACATGACTCGCGCAGCCTTCGTGCAATGGGCCGCGAGCCAGCCGAATCCGGTCGCGGTCATCCCGCTCGACGACAGCCGGTTCAGCGCCGGCAAGAGCGCCATCAAGTGGTTCGACTACGCCGTCGCGGGCGTGCCGACGATGGCCTCGGACGTGCCGCCTTACCGCGATGTCATGGAAAACGGCCACACCGGCTGGCTGGTCGGCCCGACCCAGGCCGACTGGCAGCAGGCCCTGGCCCGCGTCCTGGCCGACGCCGACGAGCGTGACCGCGTGGCGGCAGCGGCGCGGCAGCAGGTGCTGACGCACCACCACGTCGGCATCACCCGGCAGGCCTGGGACCAGGCCGTGAGGCTCGCGCTCGCCCGGGCCGCCGCGCGCCGTGGAACGAGCCGGCAGACGGCGCTGACGTCCATGCGCCAGTCGCTGCAGGACCTCGGGCTGTCCGTCAGGCGCTGGAACCGCGAACGCCTGGCGCGGCGGAAGTCGACCGGCTGATCGAGGCCAGCATGGCGCGGCCGGCCTCGATCGCCTGGGCCACGTCGGGCCAGACGACCGGCGGGTCGGCCACGACCGCGCCCGGCGCCCCGCGCAATACCTTCACGCCCGGCCCGCGCGCGCCCCACTGCGCCGGATCGGTGGGCCCCAGCACGCTGAGCAGCGGCGCGCCGACAGCGGCGGCGACATGGCCGGGGCCGGTGTCGTTGGACACCATCAGCGCGCAGCGTTCGAGCAGCGCGGCGTAGTCGTCGAGTCCGACCCCGTCGAGCACGACGGCCTGCGGGAAATCACGCCGCGCGACATCGCCCTCGCCCGGCCCCGGGCAGAGCACCAGCGGCAACCCCCACTCGGCCGCCGCGACCCGCGTGAACTCGGCGAAATGCGGCCAGCGCTTGTCGACCTTCTCGAACGTGCCACCCGCGAACGGGCACAGCACCACGAACGGCCGCGCCAGCCCCTGCGCCACCAGCAAGGCCTGCACCCGCTGGCGCGCGTCCTCGCTGGGCGACAGCACCGCGTAGGGCGGCAAGGGCTCCGCAAGGCCCAGCAGCGTCTGGGCCAGATGCCAGTCGTGCTGCATCTCGTGCTGGCCGGACGGCTTGCGCGGGGCCTTCGACAGCAGCAGCGAACGCCCTTCCCGCGCATACCCCAGGCCACGCAGCCCCGCCAGCCGGATCTCCAGCGCGCTCGAGAACGAGGTCGGCAACACGACGGTGTTGACACGCCGGTCAAAGCCCGGGTCCCGCTGCAAGGCCTCGGCCCGCAAGCGCCGGTACAGCGCGACACGCGCCTTCAGGCCGCGCGGCAAGGCATGCACCGTCCAGCCCTCACCGGCCAGCAGCCGGGCCGCCCAGCCCTTGCCGACGAGTTGCAACGCATACCCCGCCGCCTCCAGCCGCCGCAAGGCCGCGACGCTGAGCGTGACGTCGCCGACCCAGTTGCGCAGGCGGACGATCAGGGGGAGGTGGGCGGGGGTTGGCGGCATGTGGAAATTATCTGGCACGGCCTGTTCGGGGCTGCTCACGGAAACCAAGCGCAACGGCGGGCGGGTTCAGCGCTGTTTCGTAATTCCGGCTGGCGATAATTCATTTCAGGTCGACACGCAACACGGATGGTGAGGGAGAGGACGTCAACATGAACACGAACCGGAAAGTCCTGGTGCTGGTCACCAACCCGGAAGACAACCTGGCGGAGATCCGCCTCGGCCAGCCCTTGAGGGGCCTGGCTCGCGGTCACGGCTGGTCGTTGCGCATGCTCGCGTTCCACGAGGTCAACCGGCTCGACCTGAGGTGGGCGGACGTGGTCGTGATCCAGCGCGCAACCAGGCTGCGCGAGGTCCAGCTGATGGAGTGGCTGACGGATCAGGGCATCCCGGTCATCTACGAGATCGACGACCTGATCACGGAACCGGCCGACCACGTGATCTCCGGGCCTGACCTGCGCGCCCATGCGCATCTGGTCAACCTGATGCTGAGCATGGCCGACGTGGTCAGCGCCTCCACGCCGCGGCTCGTCGCCCATCTGGCGCCGATCGCGAAGTCGATCCAGCTGGTGCCCAACTACGGCCCGGTCGAACACCCCGAGCAGGCCCGCCAGGACGACGCCCTGCCGGTCACGCTGCTGATCGCGGCGTCGGACCGGCAGGCGGTCGGGCCGATGGCGGCCGGCGTCCGGCTGATCCAGTCCGACCCGTCGCTGCGGGTCGACACGGTGGCCATCTCGGCGATCGCCGACAGCCTGGAGGAAGCCGGCGTGAGCTGCCGCCGGCTGCCGCAGATGCCCCGTGACGAGTTCTTCCGGACGGTGTCGTCGCTGACCAACCCGATCGGCCTGATCCCGCTCGACAACTCCCCGTTCAGTGCCTGCAAGAGCGCCGTGAAGTATTTCGACTACGCCTGCCTGGGCGTGCCGAGCATCTGCTCGGCCTACCCGCCCTATGCCGACGTGATCCAGAGCGGCCAGGACGGTGTGCTGTGCGCCGACAACCCGCAGGACTGGGCCGATGCGATCCGCCGGCTGGCGCAGTCCGGTCACGAACGCCAGCGTCTGGCCGGCGCCGCGCGTGCCAAGGTCGAGACCCACTACACGCTCGCCCGCACGCAGGCCGTCTGGGAATCGCTCCTGACCCGTCTGATCGAGCAGGGCAACACCAGCCGCAGGTCGATCCCGATGGCCGAGGTGCTGGAGTCGGCGTTTCTCCACTATCGACGGATGCGAGGTGCCGTCAGCAAATGGAACCGGGAACGCCGCAAGGTGCGCCATGCGCGCAAGTCGGCCTCCCAGGGACACGCCTGAAGAGCCCGCACGCAGCGGGTCGCTGCGATTCAGACTGCAGCCATTTACAAGCTGATACGGGTTCGGTCCGATGTTGTCGGACCCACCTCGAACGCTAACCTCGCATCGCGCTTCGGTTGAGTGCCGCTGACGGCTGCCCGCACGAGACGCCGGTCGCCGGGTCACCCCCGAAGCAACCGACACACGCGATCCGACGCGTCACCCTTGGCTCACTGCCTGACGGCAGGAATGCGCCTGTGGGACGTTCCATGCCGACCCTTCGTACCCGATGTCCCCCACCTTCATCATCTACGCCAGCGCCTTCGACGAGAACAGCGGCGGATCCATCGCCCTGCACCGGCTGTGCGACGTGCTCAACCAGCTCGGCTGCCGGGCCCGCATCTGGCCCTGGCACCGGCCGATCCAGGAGGCGCCGCCGACGTGGCGCGAACGCATGCCCTGGGTGCGACGCAAGTCCAGGTCTTGGGAGCCAGGACGTTTCAAGCTGCTGGGCCGTCTGGACACGCCCCTGGCGACGGCCGATGACCTGGAGGACGCCATCGTCGTGTACCCGGAGGTCGTCGCGGGCAATCCGCTCCAGGCGAAGCGGGTGGTGCGCTGGCTGCTGCACAAGCCGGGCTTCCACACCGGCAGCTACGAGTTCGGGCCGGACGACCTGTTCTTCTTCTACCAGCAGGCCTTCAACGACCCGGTGCTGAATCCGCACACCGACCGGATGCTGCAGACGCTGTTCGTCCGCAACGACCTGTATCACCCGCCGACGCCGGAAGGCGAGCGCCAGCGCCAGGGCACGTGCTACATCCTGCGCAAGGGCAAGCGCCGCGCGCTGGTGCATGACGCGAACGGCTCGGTGCTGATCGACGGCCTGAGCCACGCCGCTGCCGCCGAGGTGTTCCGTCGCTGCGAGACCTGCATCTCCTACGACCTCTACACGATGTACTCGATGTACGCGGCGATGTGCGGCTGCGACTCGATCGTCGTGCCCGATCCGGCCATCGACCTGGCGACCTGGTATCCCACGGAAGAGGAGCGCTACGGCATGGCCTACGGCTGGGAGCAGCTCGAATGGTCGCGCCGCACCCGCCCGCTGCTGCTGCCCAGGCTCCAGCAGCTGGAAGAAGCCAGCAACGGAACGGTGCGCCATTTCATCGAGACCTGCCAGCAGCAGTGGGGGCTGAACCTGTTCCGGCAGCCGGCGGTCCGGCTCGGGGATGCGATGGCGGCGACTTAACATCCGCCCCCTTGATCGTTCCCGAGCCCGACATGTCCCAAACGCTCCGCGCCCAGTCCGTCGCCGAACTCCACGACACCCTCCTCGCCAACCCCGCCTGGCCCGCCGATGCCGCGCTGCTGCCGGCCGAGCCGCTGTGGCACTGGGTGGCCACGAACCACCGCAACAACTGCCTGCTGTGGGCCGAGGAAGACCTGGCGCGGCGGACCACGGTGAGCGATGCGGAGATCGCGAAGAACAAGCGCGCCATCGACGGCTACAACCAGGCCCGCAACGATGCGACCGAGCGGGTCGACGAGCTGCTGCTGATCGGGCTGGGGCTGGTCGATGCGGAATCGGCCCGCAGCGACGCGCCGCGCAGCACGGTGCCGGCCGGGGCGCGGCTCAACAGCGAGACCGCCGGCAGCATGATCGACCGCATGTCGATCATGGCGCTGAAGATCGACGCGATGCGCAAGCAGACGCAGCGCGCCGATGTCGACGACGCGCACCGCGCCAGCTCGCAGGTCAAGCTCGAACGCCTGCTGCAGCAGCGTCAGGACCTGGGCGACTGCCTGGACGGCCTGCTGGCCGACAGCGCGGCCGGGCGGGCCTACTTCAAGGTCTACCGCCAGTTCAAGATGTACAACGACGCGCGCTTCAACCCGGCCCTGGTGGCCGAGCAGAAGGCGCAGGCCGCAGCACAGAAGGCTGCGGGTGCTTGATCGAGCCCTGCTGCCCAACGGGCGGCCGCCGCGCATCCTCGTCGTCAAGACGACCTCGATGGGCGACGTGGTGCACGCGTTGCCGGCCATCAGCGACATCGCCCGCGCGTTTCCCGGTGCGGTGATCGACTGGCTGGTCGAGGCGCCGTTCGCGGCCATCCCGAAGGCCCATCCCGCCGTCCGCAAGGTGATGCCGCTGGCGTGGCGCAAGTGGCGCAAGTCGCTCGGCAAGCCCGAGACACGTGCGGCCATTCGTGCGCTGCGCGCCGAGCTGCAGGCCGAGCGCTACGACCTGGTGATCGACTTCCAGGGCCTGCTCAAGAGCGTGCTATGGGCCGTGCAGGCGCACGGGCCGCGGGTCGGCTACGACTGGCACAGCATCCGCGAGCCGCTGGCGTCGCTGTTCTATGCCCGCAAGGCCTCGGTCTCGCGCGAGGCCCATGCGGTCGTGCGCAACCGGTCGCTGGCGGCCGATCACCTGGGCTATCCGCGCCCGGTCGACGCGCCGGACTTCGGCCTGAAGCCGCCCGTCAGCAGCTGGCAGGCGCCCGCGCCGTACGCCGTGCTGATCCCCTGCGCGAGCCGGCCGGAGAAGCTCTGGCCGGAGGACCGCTGGCAGCACCTGGCGCGGCGCATCTGCGGTCAGGGCTGGACGCCGGTCATCCTGTGGGGCAGCCCGGCCGAACAGGCGCTGGCGCAACGCCTGGCCGACGGCAGTGGCGCCGAGGCAGTCGTGCCGCCGTTCCTGAGCGTGGCCGATGCCGGCGCGGTGCTGGCCGGCGCGAAGGTGGTGGTCGGGCTGGACACCGGCTTCACCCACTTCGCCGCCGCCTACGCGCGGCCGACGGTGGGCATCTACTGCGACCACGAACCCGGACTGGCCGGCGTGACCGGCTCGGGCTACGTGCGCAGCTTCGGCGGCAAGGGCCAGGTGCCGACGCTGGCCGAGGTCGAGGCGGCGTTCGACGAGGCGCTGACCCACGCCGGCTGAGCGGCCGGGACGGGCGCGCGCGGCGTCAGCTGTCTTCGAGCCGGCGCGGCGGGAAGGTGTCCCAGCCGTGGCAGCCGGGGCATTGCCAGAAGTACTGCTGGGCCTCGAAGCCGCAGGCCGCGCAGCGGTAGCGCCGCAGCGGCTTGGCGGCGGCCGCCAGGGTCTGCTGCAGGGCGGTGCGCTCGGCTTCGGTCAGCAGCGCGGCGGGTGCCGGCTCCTGGACCAGGCTGAGTGCGGCGCTCAGGCTCTGGTGGCCCTGCACCTGCTGCAGCAACAGCTGGCGGCGTTCGTGCGCATCGGGTTCGAGCGCCAGCACGGCGCCCAGCAGGTCGGAGGTCGGCGCCTTGGCGTGCAGCGCCTTGAGCTGCACCAGCGCCTCGGCCTGCTGGCCGCAGGCCTGGGCGCTGCGGGCGTAGTCCTGGGCGACGATGCCGAAGGCCTCGGGGTGGATGGTCGCCAGCGGCGTCCACAGCGCCAGCGCCTCGGCATGCTGTCCGGCGCGCGCCAGCCGCTGTCCGGCCAGGATCAGCGGACGGGCCGACTGCGGCGCGGCTTCGCGGGCGCGCTGCAGGGCGGCCTGGGCGGCGGCGGCGTCGCCCTGGGCATCGGCTTCCAGCACCAGTTCGCAGCCGTAGTGCGCGATGCGTTGCGAGAAGCTGCCGACGGCGGCGGATTCCAGCCCCTTGGCGACGTCGATCGCCGCCCGCCAGTCCCGCGCCCGCTCGTGCAGGTTCAGCAGCGCCAGGCGGGCTTCGGTCGCGAAGGCGGTGCCTTCAAGCGCCTTGTAGGCCGCCTCGGCGCGGTCGAACAGGCCGGCCTTGAGGTAGTCCTGCGCCAGCGCGTGCTGGGCCCGGTCACGCTCGGACGCCGGCAGGTCGGCCCGGCCGAGCAGGTGCTGGTGGACCCGCACGGCGCGTTCGTATTCACCCCGGCGGCGAAACAGGTTGCCGAGCGCGAAATGCAGGTCGGAGCTGCCCGGGTCCTGCTGGACAGCCTCGATGAAGGCGTCGATGGCCTTGTCCTGCTGTTCGTTGAGCAGCAGGTTCAGGCCCTTGAAGTAGGCCCGGGGCGAGGCCTCGACCTCGCGCTTCCAGTTGCGAAGGTCGATGCGCGAGGCCAGCCAGCCGAACGCGAAGGCGGCCGGCAGGGCCAGCAGCAGCCACTGCAGGTCAAAGTCCATCACGGGGCGGGTGGGGCAGTTCGGGTTCAGGCGTCAGCGGCGCCGGGCGGGTCGCGGCGGCGGCGGCCGACGCGGTCTGCGGAGGACTGGTGCGGGGCACGGCGGCCTCCAGCGCGCGGGTGCGACGGTGCTGGCGCCACCAGCCCGGCAGCATCGCGAAGACACCGGCCGCGCAGCCGGCCGCGAAGGTGACCAGCACGACCAGCACCATCGGTGCCTGCGTCGCGACGCCGAAGAACCAATGCAGCGAGACGGTGTGCTGGTTGTTCAGCGCGAAGGCGAACAGCACGAAGAAAAGTGCCGCTCGGATGACCCAGATGACGATGCGCATAGGGCCGCGATTCTAGTGCGCCCCCCTCTGCGGACCGGCCCTGGCGGGCGCCACGCGGCGGTGTCGCGCGGCCATGAAAAAACCCGCCGGCAGCGGGGCTGCGGGCGGGTTCCGGGTCCGGGCGGGCGGACCGTCGCGGGCTAGTCGTTCACCGGGGTCACCGGCGTGGTCGGCACGACCGGCTTGTCGGCCAACCGTGCCGGACGCACCACCATCACCTCGTCGGCGCCGTCGAGCAGGTCGGCATCGCTGCCGGCGTTCTCGTCGACCGCTTCACGCAGGGCCTTGCCCGGCTTGAAGTGGGGCACCAGCTTCTCCGGGATCGTCACCTGCTCGCCGGAGCGCGGATTGCGGCCCACGCGCGGCGGTCGGCGGTTGATCGCGAAGCTGCCGAAGCCGCGGATCTCGATCCGATGGCCACGCGCCAGCGCGTCGCTCATGGCGTCGAGCATCGTCTTGACGGCGAACTCGGCATCACGATGCGTCAGCTGGGTGAACTTCTCGGCCAGCAGCGCCACCAGATCGGAACGGGTCATGGCTAGGTGGGACGCGCCCGGGGACGATCAGTTGCCCTGGTCCAGCTTGGCCTTGAGCAGCGCGCCCAGGCTGGTGGTGCCGGCGTTGCCAACGGTCTCGCGGTTGTCGGCCGACAGGCGCTGCAGGGCTTCCTGCTGCTCGGCGTTGTCCTTGGCCTTGATCGACAGCTGGATCGAACGCAGCTTGCGGTCGATGTTGATGATCAGGGCGGTGACCTCGTCGCCTTCCTTCAGCACGTTGCGGGCATCCTCGACACGCTCGCGGGCGATCTCGGAGGCACGCAGGTAGCCGGTGACGTCGTCGTTCAGCTGGATCTCGGCGCCGCGCGGGTCGACGGTCTTGACCTTGCCGGCCACCAGGGCGCCACGGTCATTGAGCGTGGTGTAGCTGGTGAACGGATCGGTATCGAGCTGCTTGATGCCCAGCGAGATGCGCTCGCGCTCGACGTCGATGCCCAGGACGATCGCCTCGACTTCCTGGCCCTTCTTGTAGTTGCGGACCGCGGCTTCGCCCGGCTCGTTCCACGACAGGTCGGACAGGTGCACCAGGCCGTCGATGCCAGCGGCCAGGCCGACGAACACGCCGAAGTCGGTGATCGACTTGACGGGGCCCTTGACGCGGTCGCCGCGCTTGAAGTTCTGCGCGAACTCGTCCCACGGGTTCTGCTTGCACTGCTTCATGCCCAGCGAGATGCGACGCTTGTCCTCGTCGATCTCCAGCACCATGACCTCGACCTCGTCGCCCAGGGCCACGATCTTGGACGGGGCGACGTTCTTGTTGGTCCAGTCCATTTCGGAGACGTGCACCAGGCCTTCGATGCCCGGTTCGATCTCGACGAACGCGCCGTAGTCGGCGATGTTGGTGACCTTGCCGAACAGGCGGGTGCTCGACGGGTAGCGGCGCGAGACGCCGATCCACGGGTCGTCGCCCATCTGCTTCAGGCCCAGCGAGACGCGGTTCTTCTCGGCGTCGAACTTCAGGACCTTGGCCGTCAGCTCCTGGCCGACCGTCACCACTTCGCTCGGGTGACGGACACGGCGCCAGGCCATGTCGGTGATGTGCAGCAGGCCGTCGATGCCGCCGAGGTCGACGAACGCACCGTATTCGGTGATGTTCTTGACCACGCCGTTGACGATCGCGCCTTCACGCAGCGTCTCGAGCAGCTTGGCGCGCTCTTCGCCCATCGAGGCCTCGACCACCGCGCGACGCGACAGCACAACGTTGTTGCGCTTGCGGTCGAGCTTGATGACCTTGAACTCCATGGTCTTGCCCTCGAACGGGCTCATGTCCTTGACCGGACGGGTGTCCAGCAGCGAACCCGGCAGGAAGGCGCGGATGCCGTTGACCAGCACCGTCAGGCCGCCCTTGACCTTGCCGCTGACCGTGCCGGTGACGAAGTCGCCCGACTCCAGCGCGGTTTCCAGCGACAGCCACGAGGCCAGACGCTTGGCCTTGTCGCGCGACAGGATGGTGTCGCCGTAGCCGTTCTCGATCGCGTCGATCGCGACGGAGACGAAGTCGCCGACCTGGACTTCGATCTCGCCCTGGTCGTTCTTGAATTCTTCGATGGGAACGTACGCTTCGGACTTCAGGCCGGCGTTGACGACGACGAAGTTGTGCTCGACGCGGACGACTTCGGCGGAGATGACCTCGCCAGCGCGCATGTCGGCGCGTTGCAGCGATTCCTCGAACAGCGCGGCAAAGGATTCCATGCCTTCGAAGGCAGCAGCTTGGGACATTTGGGACTTTCTGCACCGGCGGATCACACCGGCGACTCGGACCACTTCCGTGGCGGGTTAGGTTGTCGAACCGGAGCCTCGGTGTGCTGACGCACGGCGGGAAGGCCCCGGAACCGCTTCGCTGCCCTGGCGATTCCGCCCGGCGACCGTGAAGGTCAGCCGGCGTGCGCGCCGAAGGGCAGCCGCGCTTCCCACCAGTCCACCACCTGCTGCACCGATGCGTCGATGCCGACCAGGCTGTTGTCCAGAAGGAGCGCGTCTTCGGCGGGTTTCAGAGGGGCGGTGCTGCGACCTCGGTCGCGCGCATCGCGGGCCTCCAGGTCCGCGCGAAGGTCGGCGAGGCTAGCAGGAATTCCTTTGGAAATCAACTGCTTATGACGTCGCTCGGCCCGCGCGGCAGGGGTTGCGGTGAGGAAGACCTTGAGCGGCGCGGCCGGGAAGATCACGGTGCCCATGTCGCGGCCGTCGGCCACCAGGCCGGGCAGCTGGCGGAAGGCGCATTGCAGGTCGAACAGCGCGGCGCGCACGGCCGGATGGGCGGCAACCTGCGAGGCCATCGCGCCGATCTGTTCCTCGCGCAGCCGTTCGCTGACGTCGACGCCGTCGAGCAGCACCTGCACGCCCGAGAACTGCAGCTTCATCGCCCGGGCGACGGCGACCACGCCAGCCTCGTCCTCCGGGGCGACACCGGCCGAACGTGCGGCCAGCGCGGTGACGCGGTAGAGCGAGCCCGAATCCAGCGTGTGATAGCCCAGCCGCTCGGCCACGCCGGCCGCCAGCGTGCCCTTGCCGGAGGCGGTCGGGCCGTCGATGGTGATGACGGGGATCTGCGCCGGTTCAGCCGCGACGACCGAGAACAGCGTCTCGAAGTAGTCCGGGAAGGTCTTGGCGACGCACTTCGGATCAAGGATGCGCGTGGGCACCGGCGCCGCGCCCTTCAGCGGGTGGAACGCCGCCAGCGACAGGCACATCGCCATGCGGTGGTCGTCGTAGGTGTGGATGGCGGCCGGCCGGAACACCTCCAGCGGCCAGACGCGGATGTAGTCCGCGCCCTCCTCCACCTGCGCGCCGACCTTGCGCAGCTCGGCGGCCATCGCGGCGATGCGGTCGGTCTCCTTGACGCGCCAGCTGGCGATGTTGCGCAGCGTGCAGGGGCCGTCGGCGTAGAGCGCCATCACCGCCAGCGTCATGGCGGCATCGGGAATCGCGTTGCAGTCCAGGTCGATCGCGCGCAGCGGCCAGGCGCCGCGGCGGACCTCCAGCGCGTTGGCTTCGGCCCGCACCTGCGCGCCCATCGCCTCGGCCGCCTCGACGAAACGGATGTCGCCCTGGATCGACGCGCTGCCCACGCCCTCGATGCGCACCGGCGCGTCGATGCCGGCCAGCGTGCCCAGCGCGATGAAGTAGGACGCCGACGAGGCGTCGCCCTCGACGTGGACCTCGCCCGGCGTGACGTAGCGGCTGCCGGCGGGAATCGTGAAGCGCTGCCAGCCTTCGCGGCGCACCGCGATGCCGAAACGTTCGAGCAGGTTCAGCGTGATCTCGATGTAGGGCTTGGAGATCAGCTCGCCGACCACCTCGATGACGACATCGGCGCGCGCGGCCGCCAGCGGCAGGGCCAGCAGCAGCGCGGTCAGGAACTGGCTGGAGACGTCGCCGCGGACCTTGACCGGCGCGGCCAGGTCCAGCGCGCCGCCGGACAGGCGCAGCGGCGGGTAGCCCTCGTTGCCCAGGCATTCGACCTGCACGCCCAGGCCGCGCAGCGCGTCGACCAGGTCGCCGATCGGGCGCTCGTGCATGCGCGGCACGCCCTTGAGCGTGTAGCGCCGTTCGGCGCCCTGGGTCGACAGCACCGCCAGCGCGGCGGTCAGCGGGCGCATCGCGGTGCCGGCGTTGCCCAGGAACAGCTCGGCCTCGGCGACGGCCGGCTGGCCGGCGAAGCCGTCGATGTGGGTCAGGCGGCCGGCCTGCTCGATCGTGCAGCCCAACGTGCGCAGGGCGGCCAGCATCACCCGGGTGTCGTCCGAATCGAGCAGGTCGACCAGCGTGGTGCGGCCCTGGCTCAGGCCGGCCAGCAGCAGCAGGCGGTTGGAGATGCTCTTGGAGCCCGGCAGGCGCACGGTGCCGGCGGCGGCGCCCAGGGGCGGCAGGTCGAGGTGAGGGATGTCGTACATGGCGCGCGGAACAGTCGGGCAGTGAGAGCGGTGAAGAAAGGACGAGGGCCGCATCCGGTGCGGCCCGTCGGGGATCGGGTCAGGCGCGGCGTCGGCGGGTCAGCGTGCCGAGCCCGGTCGGGCGTTCATCTGCCAGTTGGCGCGGCCTTCGGAGGCGTTGCGGATCAGGTCCTCCAGCGCCTCCTGGTTGCCCGAACGCATGACGTGCTCGAAGGCGTCGAGCGCGTGGCGCAGACGGGCCAGCTGCTTGATGACCTCCTCGCGGTTGCTGGCGAGGATGTCGCGCCAGACCGCCGGCTCGCCCGCCGCGATGCGGGTGAAGTCACGGAAGCCCGGTCCGGCCAGCGACAGGAACTCGCGCCCGGCCGGCTGGGCCATCACGGCGTTGAAGTAGGCGAAGGCCAGCAGGTGCGGCAGGTGGCTGACGGCGGCAAACGCGGTGTCGTGGTTCTCCGGCGTCATGCGCAGCACCTGCGAGCCGACCGCCGCCCAGACGTCGGTCGCCTTCTGGACCAGCGCCGGATCGGTCTGCGGCAGCGGCGTCAGGATGACCTGGCGGTTCTGGTAGAGCAGCGCGTCGGCATGTTCGACGCCGGCCACTTCCTTGCCGGCGATCGGGTGGGCCGGCACGAACGACACCAGCCGCTCCTTCAGGACCCGCCGGGCCGCGTCGACCACGTCGCGCTTGGTGCTGCCCACGTCCATCACCAGCGCGCCCGGCTCGATGCCGTGGCGGATGGTCTTGAGCGTGCCCTCGGTGGCCGCCACCGGCACCGAGATCAGCACGATGTCCGAGCCCGACACCGCCAGCAGCGCCGAGTCGGCCGATTCGTCGATGACGCCCAGGCGCCGCGCCCGGTCGACCGTCGACGGCGACTTGCTGTAGCCGACCACGCGCTTGACCAGCCCGCCGCGCTTGAGCGCGAGCGCGAAGCTGCCGCCCATCAGGCCGCAGCCGATCACCCCCAGTTGCCGGAACATCGCCATGCCGTGCCGCCCGTCGTGCTGTTCTTGTGTGCGAGAGAGAGATCCGAGATGGACCGTGTACGTTGCCGTCGCCTGTGCCGTCGCCGGCTCAGTGGACGTCGATCGGGTAGGTGCCCAGGACCTTGAAGTAGGCGCACACGCTGCGCAGTTCCTTCAGCGCGGTCGCCACCTCCGGCGTGTCCGGATGGCCCTGGACGTCGATGTAGAAGTAGTACTCCCACTGGTCGGACCGGGCCGGGCGCGACTCGAAGCGGGTCATCGAGACGCCGTACTGCTTGAGCGGCACCAGCATGTCGTGGACCGCGCCCGGGCGGTTGATGACCGAGACGACCAGGCTGGTGCAGTCGTGGCCCGACGCGGCCGGCGCCGGGTGGCGCTCGGGGTGGGTCACGATCGCGAAGCGGGTGCGGTTGTTGGCGTCGTCCTGGATCGCCGGCGACACCACGTGCAGGCCCCACTCGCTGGCCGCGCGTTCGCTGGCGATGGCCGCGAGCGTCGGATCCTGAGCCGCCAGCCGCGCGCCTTCGGCGTTGCTGGACACGGGCCGGCGCTCGATGTCGGGCAGGTGATAGCTGAGCCAGCCGTGGCATTGCGCCAGTGCCTGCGGGTGGGCGCAGACGGCCTGGATGCCGGCCAGCGTGTCCTCGCGGCGCAGCAGGTTGTGGCGCACGAACAGGCTGGTCTCGCCGATGATGAACAGCGGCGTGGTCAGGAACAGGTCGAGCGAGCGGGCCACCACGCCCTCGGTCGAGTTCTCGACCGGCACGACGCCGAAGTCGGCCGCGCCGGCGGTGGTCGCCCGGAAGACCTCGTCGATGCTGGCGCACGGCACCCGCACCAGCGAGCTGCCGAAGTAGCCCAGCGCGGCCTGTTCGCTGAAGGTGCCGGCCGGGCCGAGGTAGGCCACGCGAGTCGGCGTCTCCAGCGAGCGGCAGGCGCTCATGATCTCGCGCCAGATCGGCGCGACGCTGTCGCTCTTCAGCGGCCCCGGGTTGACCGACTTCAGGCCGTCGATGACCTGCGCCTCGCGCTCGGGGCGGAACACCACCGAGCCTTCCTTCTTCTTGATCTCGCCGACCGCCAGCGCCAGCCCGGCACGCCGGTTCAGCAGCGCCAGCAGCTCGCGGTCCAGCGCGTCGATCTGGGTGCGCAGCGCCAGCAGCGCGGGGTCGACCGGTGCCGCCGGGGCGGGGATCGACGGGACGAGGGGCTGGTTGTCGGACATGTCAGGACCAGGAGCGGGTGGCGCGCCGGCAGGTCCGGCGCGCGGTTTCAGGGCTTGGGCGGAGCGGCCGAGGCCGCCGGGGACGGGGGAATCACAGCGGCCAGACGCTTGCCGACGACGGTGTCGAGCTCATGCAGCTTCGGCTCGATCAGCGGCCGGGTGTCGGCCACGAGCTTGTCGGTCAGCGCCTTCTGGAAGTCGGGCAGCACGAGCTGGTACTTGCGGGCGACCGGCGATTCGAGCCACGCGGCCAGCTGGCGCAGTTCGTCCTCGCTGAACTTCTGCTCCAGCTGCGTGCCGATCGTGGACGGCGCCGCCGCCACGGCCTTGTCGCGCACCAGCGGCAGCGCCGCGTCCATGTACTTCTTCAGGTCGCCCTGCAGGTCCTTCTGCAGCGCCTCGCGCTTGTCGGGCGGCACGCGGGTCTGGATGAGCATCGACACCTGCTGGACCATCTGCCCGACCGGCTGCTCGACCAGCGAACGCGCCAGCGCCTCGATGCCCGGCTGCTGCAGCGTCAGCAGTTTCTGCACCAGGGCCTTCTTGGCCGGCGTGGAGGCGGCTGCGGCGGCGGCCACCTGGGCGGCCGGGACATCGGCGGCGAAGGTCGCCGGGACGGCCCCGGCCAGGGCCACGGCGGCCAGCGCCAGGCGCAGGCGGGAAGGTTGCAGGTCGTGCGGGCGTCGTGTGGACATCAGGCGTTCTCGTCGCCGCTCGGCGCGGCATCACCATCGGGGTTGGGGGCGTCGACCCCCGTCTCCGTGGCCGACTCGTTGCTCGATTCGTTGCTCGATTCGTTCGCATCGTTCTCGACGATGCGCTGCAGCCCCGACAGCTTCGCACCTTCATCCAGCGCGATCAGCGTCACGCCCTGCGTCGCGCGGCCCATCTCGCGGATTTCCGAGACCCGCGTGCGAACCAGCACGCCGCGATCGGTGATCAGCATGATCTCGTCGTTCGCGCGCACCAGCGTCGCGGCGACGACCTTGCCGTTCCGTTCGCTCTGCTGGATCGCGATCATTCCCTTGGTGCCACGGCCGTGGCGGGTGTATTCGCCGATCGAGGTGCGCTTGCCGTAGCCGTTCTCGGTCGCGGTCAGCACCGACTGGCTCTCGTCCTCGGCCACCAGCATCGCGATGACGCTCTGGCCGTCGTCCAGCGCCATGCCGCGCACGCCGCGGGCCTGGCGGCCCATCGCGCGGACGTCGTCCTCGTCGAAGCGCACGGCCTTGCCGCCGTCGCTGAACAGCATCACGTCATGCTGGCCATCGGTCAGCGCCGCACCGATCAGGTAGTCGCCCGGGTCCAGGTCGACGGCGATGATGCCGGCCTTGCGCGGGTTGCTGAACTCGTCCAGCGCGGTCTTCTTGACGGTGCCCAGGGCGGTCGCCATGAAGACGTAGTGATCGGCCGGGAAGCTGCGGAACTCGCCGGTCAGCGGCAGCACGACGTTGATCTTCTCGTCGGGCTGCAGCGGGAACATGTTGACGATCGGCTTGCCACGCGACGCGCGTCCGCCCTGCGGCACTTCCCAGACCTTCAGCCAGTAGACGCGGCCCCGGTTGCTGAAGCACAGGATCCAGTCGTGCGTGTTGGCGATGAACAGCTGGTCGACCCAGTCGTCTTCCTTCGTCGCCGTGGCCTGCTTGCCGCGCCCGCCGCGCTTCTGCGCGCGGTACTCGGCCAGCGGCTGGCTCTTGATGTAGCCGGTGTGGCTGAGCGTGACGACCATGTCGGTCGGCGTGATCAGGTCCTCGGTGCCGAGTTCCTGCACGTTGTGCTCGACCACCGAGCGGCGCGCGCCGACCTTGGTCTGGCCGAACTCCTGGCGCAGCGCGGTCAGCTCCTCGCTGATGATGAAGGTCACGCGCTCGGGCTTGGCGAGGATGTCCAGCAGGTCGGCGATCTGGGCCATGACCTCCTTGTACTCGCCGACGATCTTGTCCTGCTCCAGCCCGGTCAGGCGCTGCAGGCGCATCTGCAGGATCTCGCCGGCCTGGTCGTCCGACAGGCGGTACAGGCCGTCGGCCTGCATGCCGAACTGCGGCGCAAGGCCGTCCGGGCGGTACGCGGCGCGGCCGCCGGGCGTGTCGGCCTCGGCGCGCGACAGCATCTCGCGCACCAGCGACGAGTCCCAGCCCTGCGCCATCAGGCCGGCCTTGGCCATCGGCGGCGTCGGCGATTCCTTGATGATGCGGATGAACTCGTCGATGTTGGCCAGCGCCACCGCCAGGCCTTCGAGCACGTGGCCACGCTCGCGCGCCTTGCGCAGCTCGAACACGGTGCGGCGGGTGACGACCTCGCGGCGGTGCTCCAGGAAGATGTCGAGCAGCTGCTTGAGGTTGCACAGCTTGGGCTGACCGTCGATCAGCGCCACCATGTTGATGCCGAAGGTGTCCTGCAGCTGGGTCTGCTTGTAGAGGTTGTTGAGGACGACCTCGGGCACCTCGCCGCGCTTGAGCTCGATCACCACGCGCATGCCGGACTTGTCGGACTCGTCCTGGATGTGGCTGATGCCGTCGATCTTCTTCTCGTGGACCAGCTCGGCGATGCGTTCGAGCAGGCTCTTCTTGTTCACCTGGTACGGGATCTCGTCGACGATGATGGCCTGACGCGAGCCGCGGTCGATGTCCTCGAAGTGCACCTTCGCGCGCATCACCACCTTGCCGCGACCGGTGCGGTAACCCTCGCGCACGCCGTTGACGCCGTAGATGATCCCGGCGGTCGGGAAGTCGGGCGCCGGGATGATCTCCATCAGCTCCTCGAGCGTCGCCTCGCTGTTCTTCAACAGGTGCAGGCAGGCGTCGACGACCTCGTTGAGGTTATGCGGCGGGATGTTGGTGGCCATGCCCACCGCGATGCCGGCCGAGCCGTTGACCAGCAGGTTCGGCAGCCGCGTCGGCAGGACCAGCGGTTCCTTCTCGGAGCCGTCGTAGTTCGGGCCGAAGTCGACCGTCTCCTTGTCGATGTCGGCCAGCATCTCGTGGGCGATCTTGGCCAGACGGATTTCCGTGTACCGCATGGCCGCCGCGTTGTCGCCGTCGACCGAGCCGAAGTTGCCCTGGCCGTCGACCAGCATGTGGCGCAGGCTGAAGTCCTGGGCCATGCGGACGATCGTGTCGTAGACCGCCGTGTCGCCGTGCGGGTGATATTTGCCGATGACGTCGCCGACGATGCGGGCGGACTTCTTGTACGGCCGGTTCCAGTCGTTGTTCAGCTCGTGCATCGCGAACAGCACGCGCCGGTGCACCGGCTTGAGACCGTCGCGGGCGTCGGGCAGGGCGCGCCCGACGATCACGCTCATCGCGTAGTCCAGGTACGAGCGCCGCATCTCCTCTTCGAGGCTGATGGGCAGGGTTTCTTTGGCGAAGGAGGTCATGAGATCTCGGGAGGGCCGGCGCCGGACGGAAGGTCCGGCACGCGGCGCAGGCAGGCGCGACCAGGCGAATCGGCGGATTTTAGGCGCGCCCGACCTGTTGCCGGCCGGCGACAGCCTCGGGCCGCGCCGCAACGGCGTGTTGCCAACTCCTGACGCTGGGGGGCCCTATGGCAGAATAATTTTTCAGGTCGCTTCGGATCCCCACGACTTGCGTCAGACAAGTCGACCGAGCGCACGCCCATCGCCGCTCTCTGCGGTCCATCGAGAGGAAAACCATGAACAACCTGAGCAAGGTGTCCCTGCTGTTCGCAACCGTCGCGCTCGCCGCTTGCGGCACCGTTGGCGGCAAGCCGGAAAACGGCAACACGCAGAACGCCGCTGGCGCCCCCGCGTGGAAGAACGGCACCAACGAATACTGCTGGCGCAACGGCTTCTTCACGCCGGCCACCGGCATCCAGGGCTGCGACGGCGTGCCTCCCCCGCCCGCTCCGGCCCCGGCTCCCGCGCCTGCTCCGGCCCCCGCGCCGGCACCTGCTCCGGCTCCTGCTCCCGAACCCGCTCCGGCACCCGCCCCGGCTCCGGCCGTCGTGCCGGCCCCCGCGCCCGCCCCGGCCCCGGCTCCCGCACCCGCTCCGGCAGCCCCGGTCAGCGAGAAGGTGACCTTCGCCGCCGACGCGTTCTTCGACACCGCCAAGTTCGTGCTGAAGCCCGAAGCGGCCGGCAAGCTCGATGACCTGGTCAGCAAGGTCAAGGGCATCAACCTCGAAGTCATCATCGCCGTCGGTCACACCGACTCCGATGGCTCCGACGCGTACAACGACAAGCTCTCGGTCAACCGCGCCGAAGCCGTCAAGAAGTACCTCGTGAGCAAGGGCATCGAGCAGAACCGCGTGTACACCGAAGGCAAGGGCGAGAAGCAGCCCGTCGCCGACAACGGCACGCCCGAGGGCAAGCAGAAGAACCGCCGCGTCGAGATCGAAGTGGTCGGCACCCGCACCCTCGCGAAGTAAGCCATCCGCGTGTGCATCGGGCCTTCGGGCCCGCTGTCCCGGACGCTGCACCAACCCCGCCACGGCGGGGTTTTTCTTTTCTGGTGGCGTCGACTTGACCGGTCCGCTGCAAGGCCCTGCCCCGGGCCTCTACAGTTGCGCCCACCCTGCACCATGACGACGCCATGCAAGCCAACGCCGACCCGAAGGAACTCGCCAAGTTCAGCGAACTCGCCCACAAGTGGTGGGACCCGGACAGCGAGTTCCGCCCGCTGCACCGCATCAACCCGCTGCGCCTGGGCTGGATCGAGCAGTGCGCCGGGCCGCTGGACGGACGTCGCATCGTCGACGTCGGCTGCGGCGGCGGCATCCTCAGCGAGGCCATGGCGCAGCGCGGTGCGCAGGTGCTGGGCGTCGACCTGGCCGAGCGTTCGCTGAAGGTCGCGCAGCTGCACGCGATGGAATCGGGCCAGGCCAACGTCGCCTACCGGCTGGTCGCGGCCGAGGCCCTGGCGGCCGAACAGCCCGGCCAGTTCGACATCGTCACCTGCATGGAGATGGTCGAGCATGTGCCGGATCCCGCCGCGATCGTCAACGCCTGCGCGCAGCTGGTGAAGCCGGGCGGCTGGGTCTTCCTGTCGACGCTCAACCGCAACCTCAAGTCCTTCCTGTTCGCGATCGTCGGCGCCGAGTACGTGCTCAAGCTGCTGCCGGCCGGCACCCACGAATACGCGAAGTTCATCCGCCCGAGCGAGCTGATGCGGGCCTGCCGCGAGGCCGGCCTGACGCCGCAGCAGACGCGCGGCATGCAGTACAACCCGCTGACGCAGCGCTACTGGCTGAACGACGACACCAGCGTCAACTACCTGGTCGCCTGCCGCAAGGATCCGGACGCCTCATGACCGCGCGGCGCACCTGCGCGGCGGTGCTGTTCGACCTCGACGGCACGCTGGTCGACAGCGCACCCGACCTCGGCGAGGCCGCCAACGAGCTGCGCCTGCGCCACGGCCTGGCCCCGTTGCCCTTGACCGACTTCCGCCCGATGACCGGCACCGGCGCACGCGGCATGGTCGGCGTCGCCCTGGGGGTCGGCCTGGACGACCCGTGCTTCCCGGCCCTGCGCGACGAGTACCTGTCGCTCTACGAGGCCCGCATGACCCGCCTGACGCGGGTCTTCGACGCGATGGCGCCGGTGCTCGACGCGCTCGACGCGGCCGGCCTGCCGTGGGGCATCGTGACCAACAAGCACACCCGCTACGCCGAACCGGTCGTGCGCGCCAGCGGCATCGCCACACGCAGCCGCACGCTGGTCTGCGGCGACACGACCGCGCACGCCAAGCCGCATCCCGAGCCGCTGTTCGAGGCCGCGCGACGGATCGGCGTCGCGCCGGTCGACTGCGTCTACGTCGGCGACGATCACCGCGACGTCATCGCCGGCCGCGCCGCCGGCATGGCCACGGTCGCCGCAGCCTGGGGCTACCTGGGCCTCGGCGAGTCGATCACGGCCTGGGGCGCCGATGCGGTGATCGATCACCCGCACGAACTCTTGAACTTCCTCTCGATGCCCTAAACTCCCCTGTTCTGGGGCCGACCTGGTTTCGACGTGGGTGCGGAATCGGAGCAGGGCATGCCGAGCACCAGTTCGCTCGTAAATCCACTGGAAACAAAGTAACTGCGAACGATTCTTCGTACGCCCTCGCCGCTTAACACCGGTGAGCCTTGCAACAGATCGCCGATGGTCTGGGTTGGCAACAACTGCAAGGTCATGCACATCGGCTGGTTCTGAGCCGGGTCACACGACCCAGAACGAGACTACGTGACTGGCGGCGATCGAAGGGTGCTCCTGCCCGTCGAAGCCGTGAGACTCAAATCAGAGAGCTACGCATGTAGAACTGCCTGAGGATGGCTTGCGGACGGGGGTTCAATTCCCC